>NZ_VSFF01000025.1 GCF_008085905.1 Actinomadura syzygii
GTCGCCGCCCGGCAGGCCTGCGAACAACAAGCCCGCCAGGCCCTCGGCGACCACACCTACCAGACCGCCTACCAGCACGGATACGACACCGGTCCCGACACCGGCATCGCCTACGCCCTCAATGACCCGCCGTCGCCCCGCCCCGACGCCTGACCAGTACTTTCAGGGCACCACAGGACTGGACAGGCTCTCGCCGCCATGCGCGTCCAGGGCTTCGAGTGTCGGCCCACCAACTACCGGTCCAACTCCTGGCAGGTCACTTGCCAAGGGCCCCGAGCTGTGGATGGGCTACTACGACCCCGAGTACCAGGAACCCAACGGGTTCTTCAGCCCCCAGCCGGAGCAGCGTTCCGGCGTCGGCTCCGTCCAGCGATGGCGCTGACTTCCCGGGACTCGGATTCCACGGCGTGCCGAGCGCGGCCGACCTTGACGAGATCGAGCGGGCCTTCGCCACTCACGGTTCTGCCGTGCAGATCGAGCTCGCGCAGCTCGCGGACCCGGAGATCGGCGCCATGGCGAACGCCCGGGGCTATCGACTCGTCTCGTTCGAGAACGTCCTTGGCCGGGCGCTCGCCGGACGGCCGGAACGAGTCGCCTCGCCCGGGATCGAGGTCCGGCACAGCGGCGAGGAGGAGTTCGAACGCTGGCTCGACGTCGTCGCAGCCGGTTTCGCGCAGCCCGATGCCCAAGGCGTGCCCACACACGAGGAGTTCTCCCGCGAGGTAATCGCCAACGCCGTGCGCGACCTCACCCTGGCAGCGGGCGTCACCCGCTACGTCGCCGTGCTCGACGGTGTGATCGCCAGCGGCGCGAGCATGCGCATGGCCGAGGGCGTCGCCCAGCTCACCGGCGCCGCGACCACACCCCCGCTCCGCCGCCGCGGCGTCCAGACCAGCCTCCTCGCGGTCCGCCTCAACCAGGCCGCGGCCGCTGGCTGCGACATCGCCGTCGTGACCACCCAGCCCGGATCCAAATCCCAGCAGAACGTGCAACGCCAGGGCTTCGACCTGCTCTACACCCGCGCCATCCTGACCAAGGCCCCCTGAGTGGCTACGACGTCTCCAACCGGGATCTGGGACCTGGCCCATATTTCGGGATGGACAGACTAGGACTCGTTTGCGGAGCAGTGGTAGTCCGGCTCGGCCGAACAACTGCCTCTTGATCATTTGATGTGGTTGCCGCGGCCCTCGACGGGGCCGAAGTTGAAGCGGCTGGTCACACCCTGGATGACGGGCGTCGGGATCACCCGGACCAGGATCCGTGTCTCCACGGCGATGGCGGTGCAGACCCGCGAACAGGGGGCCGGTACCTGGGCGGCCGCCCTCCGTACGGTTATCAGCTTGTAGACGCGGGTCCCCACCCGAATCGGGCGCACGCCACGTGGAGGCGGCGGGCCCGCCGGTTGGAGCCCGACCCGCAAACCGCGCCGATCGTGAAGTGGATCTTCGCGCAGCGGCTGGCTGGGCACTCCATGGCGCGTATCAACCGGGCGCTCAAAGACATGCACATTCCTTGCCCGTCAGCGGCCGATCCGCGGCGCAATGCCCATAGGCCCAATCAGGTGTGGACGTTGACCACGGTGCGGACGATTCTGGCCAATCCTCGCTACACCGGCCGGCAGGTGTGGAATCGTCAGCCTTCCGAGCATGATCTGATCGATCCGTCCAATACCGGGCTGGGGCACCGGCAGGTGCAGCGGTGGGGGCTGCCCGCCGGCTGGGTCATCTCCGCCCGTCCTGCGCCCCCGGCCCTGGGTGAGCGAAGCCGACTTCATCGCCGCGCAGGGCATCCAGACGCCGCGCGGCGCAGCTGTCAGGCTGGGCCGCTGTTACCTGCTGGCGGGGCTGCTGCGCTGCGGGATCTGCGGGCGGCGGATGGAATCGTGCTGGATCCACAACCTGGCGGCGTACCGGTGCCAGCACGGCCACAGCAGTGCCTCGCGCTCTGATCCGGACCGGCCCAAGAACCTCTACATCCGCGAGGACCACATCCTGCCCCACCTACCGGCCCTGCACATTCTCCTGACCGGACTGTCGGAGACCGTGCGGGACGGCGCGCCACCCGACTCCAAGGAGGTCATCGACCGCCTGCGCACCCGCAAGATCGCTCTCACCTAGGAGCCCGAGACCCGCACGCTGCGGACCGGACCCCCGAAGGAGGTGAAGATCACCATCAACCAGAAACGCTGACACCACAGCGCCTCGCGGCGTTGGACGCGCCGTTCCGGCACGCGGATTGCGGCCGGTGTGCTCACGGCATACAACGATGGTGGAAGGAAGCGATCAAGCAGCGAAAGGCCGACCCTCAGGTGCAGACCAGGCGCTGAGGGGCGCTCTGGAATGCCCGGAAATAGCCGCTCATATACAAACTGTGTGTCCGAGGGGTGATCACAACCATTTCCACATGCCGACCACCATCCCGATCGCCGACGTGCACCGCATCCCCGTGGGTGCATAGCATCCGCCCGCGCGGCGCGGCGCCAGCCCGGTCCATGCGCGACGTGACCGTGTGCGTACCAGACGCTGTTGTGAGCCCCCGGCCGGATGGACTGCTGCTCCAAACATGGGGTTTCCGCCCATCCCCGGCGTACCAGGCACCGGACGATGCCGACGTCTCGCTCACGGGGCGCGCTCGCGAACGTGGTGCTTCCCAGGTCGTCGGTGGACAAGTCCGACGCACTCTGAGGCGTGAAGCCGATTCCGGCGCGATCTTGGTTCGGTTGGGGTGGCCTAACGAGAAGACCCCGGCCGTCGGTCCCGGTCGGGGCCTTCCCTTCTGCTCTACTCCCTACGACTGCTGCCGTCCTTGCCGGCAAGCCAGGCGGTCAGTCCAAGGGCTGCAAGAAGCAGGATGCCGGTCCAGATCGGGCCGAGGCCGGCCAGGCCCAAGGACAGGACAAGGGCCATCCCAGCGAGACCTACGACGACTGCTCGCCCGATCTTGACGGTGGCCTTTCCCTCCATGATCGGTTGGACCAACCACGCTGCCGCCACCGACCACTACCGCACCCACCCCGACCATGGCCTCCAACTACTCGGTCTCATGATCTGAACACGCTCTTGCCCTAGGGGCGAGTGGTAGGTGCTGGACTCGCGCACCGCAGGCTGGCGGATGTCCGGTTGTCGCAGGGGGGAAGTCGGACCGCTGCCGCTGATCTTTCCCAGCCGAAGGGGGAAGAGTGTGTAACGTTAGGTATCCCGCAGGCGGCGGTAGACGGTGTCCAGGAGGTGATGGCGATGGTAGGGGCAACGCTGCTTGATCCGCATTACACGCGGCCTATTTACAGCAAGGCCGAGGCTTCCAGGATCATCGCCGTCCCGCAGACCACGTTTAAGAACTGGGCCGTCGGCTACACCTACAAGACCCTCAGCGGTGATGCCGTATCGGCCGCGCCCATCGTGACCACCGCGGAACCTGCTGGTCGGGCGAGCCCGAGCATCCCGTTCATAGGGCTGGCCGAGGCCTATATCGTCAGCGCCTTCACCAGAGCTGGCGTTCCCATGCAGCGCATTCGCCCCGCAGTCTTGTGGCTTCAGGAACACATCGGCCTGCATCAGGCGCTGGCCAGCGAGAGATTGAAGACTGACGGGGCTGAGGTCCTGTGGGACTTCGGGCAGCGCTCCGGCCACCCCTCCGACAGCGACATGATCGGCAACTTGGTGGTCATCCGCAGCGGCCAGGGTGTCTTTCGAAGCGTCGTCCAGGACTACCTTCAGCGCGTCAGCTACGAGGACGGCTGGATCCGGACCATCGAACTGCCCCAGTACCGCGACGTGGGTGTCAGCGTCGACCCATGGGTTAACGGCGGCCAGCCGACCATCGCCGATCATGGCATCGCAGTCACCGACATCGTCAGCAGACTCCGGGCTGGCGAACCACTCACGGACCTCGCCTACGACTACGACCTGCCATTGAACGCGGTCCGAGCCCTTGAGCAGGTCGCCTGAACATGCCGGAAGAAGCCACCACCCGACCAACTGATCTGTGCTTCTTCACCGACCGGGGCCTGGGCTCCCGGCTCCTGCCCAACGCCCTCCGCGAAGCGGGCTGGGTACTGGAGACGATGGACGAGCGGTACGGCAAAGCTCAGTCGCAGCGCATCAGCGATCGCCAGTGGATCGAGGAAGCCACCCTCAACGGTGATGTGATCCTCTGCAAGGACCTTCGTATCGCCACCAACGAGCTCGAAGCCCAGGCCGTCTACATGACCGGCGCACGAGTCTTCGGCCTCGCCAACCGCAGACTCACCGGTCCACAGATGATCGACACCTTTCTCACCCGCCGATCCGAGATCACTGAAGTCTCCCTTCGCGCCCAGGGCCCCTACGTCATGTCGGTCAGCCTTGAGCACGCTCTCAAACGCCTCAAACTCGCCTACCCTGCGGCGTCTTGATCTGTGGTCGGGTTGGTGATCTGCTCGTAGTGTATTCGAGGTGGAGCATCTTGCTGTAGGTGCTACGGGGAACCCCATCCGTGGCTGTCAGCCACCGTCGGACGGTCTGGTCAGTGAGGCCGGTCTGGGCTGCAAGTTCCGCTCGGGACGACGACTGAGATTCGAGGGCGGTCAGCAGCTGGGCGCGGCGGTCCGCGCGCAGCGGTGGCGGGTTCTTGTTCTGGTAAGGGACGTCAATTCTGAGGAACTTGCCCCCAGTTACGCCCCCACGAGCTGGAGCAGGTTCTCGAACGTGTCGACCACGTCGTAAGTGACGTTCTTAGCGCCTGCTTTCTCGTTGAGTGACCTGAAGAACTTCCGAGCGCACTCTATCTTTGCTTCCTCGATACCCTTGAGCTGGAGCGTGGACATCGTTCCCTTGGTCTCGGCGACGAAGTAGACGTGTTTGATCTTGCCATCACGGAAGGCGATCGCCCAGTCCGGGTTGTAGTCGCCGACCGGGGTCGGGATGAAAAATCCGCGCGGCAGCTTGGAGTAGACGACAACCTCGTCGCTGACGTCGAGCTTCTCGACGAACAACCGCTCGACCTTCGAGTCGGTGGCCACATACTCGTAGACGCTCTTCTTGAGCTTGTCGCCGGCCTTCGACAGGTCTTGCGCGGTCTGATTCTCGGTGAAGATCGAGGAGTCGAAGCGGCCATCGAGCGGGTTGTAGCTGAGGTGCTCGACGATCACTGTGGCCTTCTGCTCGTTGATGAGCCGAGCGGCCTCGGTGATGAACTGCTCGGGATTCTGCTGGAACTTCGTGAACGTGCCGGGGTTGATGCCCGTAAGGATTGCCGCGCAGGTCCGGCGGGTGAGCTGGGTCTTCTCCGCGATTTCGCCGAGCAGGTCGTACTTCACCGTGGAGCTCGCCGAGACGGCTGAGTGCTCGACCTTCGTCTCCGACACCTTGAACCCGGTTCCTGCTTCGAGCTGCTCGACTTCAAGTCCCACGACCTGCTTGCCGGCCTCGACGAGGTACTGCATGACTGTCACGTTGAGCGACTTGTCGAGCGTGTGGATGCAGTTCTTGATCAGCTCGGAGGAGTCGAACTCGACCTGGTAGACGGACTTGTGGTTGATGCGGCTCCACAGCTCTTGGAACTCGCGCTTCTTGAAGTTCGCCTCGTTGAGCGGGATCTTCTTAGGCTTGCGGCCGTCGGTCGGCTTGGGCACGTCGAGGTACAGCGCATCGACGAGCGGCCACACGAAGTCGATGACCGGCTTGAGGGCTTCGGCCATGGGTGCGGCGAGCGTTCCGTCGGCGCGGGCGTCCCTGTACGCCTGCGTCACCAGTCCATCGTCGTCGATGTAATCATTACGGATCAGGTGGTTGTAGAGCGCCTGCGCGAGCGACTTCTCCAGCACGCTGGTGGAGCCGTCGGCGAGCTTGATCTGCTTGCCGATGAAGTAGTCGACGGTCGCCTTGCGCGGGCGGGTCGACAGCGACTCGATGATCTCCTTCTGCAGGGCGGTGACGAAGTCGGTGTACGACTCGTCGGTGACGACGGTTAGTTCGTTGATGTCGTGCACGGTGACGGCGTTGTCCATCCGCTCACCGTGCTGGTCGACCGACAGGCGCAGGCCTCGGCCGATCTCCTGTCGCCGCGTGGTGGTGTTGTCGCTCTTCTTGAGCATGCCCATGACGAACACATTCGGGTTGTCCCAGCCCTCGCGCAGAGCCGAGTGAGACCAGATGAATCGCACCGGCTCCTCGAACGACAGAAGCCGCTCCTTGTCCTTGAGGATCAGGTCGTAGGCATCGACGTCGTCCGACTGGCCTGCGAAGTCGCCACGCGCGGCGATCCTGCCGTCGATGGAGCGGCCGGTCTTCTTGTCGATCGAGAAGTAGCCCTCGTGCGTCGACCGCACCGGGATCGCCTCGACATGCGCGCGGTACCGCTCGGCGGCCTCGTCAAGGTCGAGCTGGCCCAGGTAGTCAGTGAGCACCGCCTCGTACTCCTCCTCGAACACCCGGGCGTACTCGCCCAGCGTGTCCTCGCGGTCGTAGTCTCGGTATTTGGCGACCTCGTCGATGAAGAACAGCGACAGCACCTTGATGCCTTGCGCGAACAGCTCGCGCTCTTTATCAAAGTGGGCGCGGATGACTTCCCGGATCTGGATGCGGCGCTTCGCGTCGTCGGTCACATCCTGGGTGACCTCGCCGGCGCCGATGATGTCGCCGTTGCTCAGCTCGACGATGTCACGGGGCGCATCGACATCCCGGATGAACAGGCCCCTGTACGCCTCGATGCCGCCGGAGATGTCGTGCAGGTTCATGCCTTGGCTCAGCCGCTTCACCTGCCGCCTGATGCCCTGGGCGGTCTGCACCTCCAGTTCGACCCGAGCCTTCGGGAAGTCTGTACCTTTGCCGACCTCCAACCCGTCCACATACAGGTAGGCGGTGCTGCCGGCCAGGTGCTTGACCGTGATGCCGCGCACCGCGATCTTCTTCACCAGCTTCTGGTTGTACGCATCCACCGCGTCCAGGCGGTGCACCTTGGTGCGCTCGATCTTGTGGGTCGCCGAGTAGCGCAAAGCGAACAGCGCCTTGAACAACCCGAGCGCCTCCAGCGATTTCGACGGCTTCTTCCCATCGCCCTCGATCTTCTGCGGCTCATCGATGATCAGAATCGGACGGTTCGCCGCGATCACGTCGATCGGCCTTCGCGACTGGAAGTCGTCGAGCACCTCGTAGATGCGGCGGGCGTCCTTGCCGGTGGCGTTGAACGCCTGGATGTTGATGATCATCACCTGCACGCCCGAGTCGGAGGAGAATCGCTCCAGTTCGTGCAGCCGCGAGGAGTTGTAGACGAACGTGCGAGGCTTGGTGCCGTAGAGCTGCTGGAAGTGCTCGGCAGTGATGTCGAAAGACTTCTTCACGCCCTCGCGGATCGCGATCGACGGCACCACCACGATGTACTTCGACCACCCGTACCGCTTGTGCAGCTCCATGATCGTCTTGATGTAAACGTAGGTCTTGCCCGTGCCGGTTTCCATCTCGACGTCGAGATTGATCGGGGCCGCTGACTTCTTGACGGGGTCCTTGAGGTCCTTCGACTGCTCCAGCCCGCGTGACCGTTGCACCCGGTGCACGTTCGCCAGTAGCTGTGGGGGCGTCAGAGCGAGCTCCGCGTTGCGCAGACCGGCGTCCTGCTGCAAGGTCTGCGCAGCGTCCTTGCCGGGGTCGATGCGGTACTTCACGCCGTCGGCGTACGGCTGCCCGGTGAACACGTCGACAACGGCATCGACGGCCTCGGTCTGGTACTGCTGGACCTTGAACTGGAGCTTCATCGGGTCAGATCGCCCTTACCTCTGTTTCGGGTGACACCTCGCGGAAGACCTGCTCGGCGTTGATGCGTGCGGCGTCGCTCGCGAAGCCCGCATCCAGGAACACAGCGCGGAGTGGGTGGCGATCCGCGATGGCGCGGACCACCGCACCGCTTACGTCGTCGGCGAAGCAAGCGATCAGATCGCCGTCACCAACCGTCAGTACAGCTATGCCAGCGATCTCCTCCGCTTGGATTGGCTCCGAGAGGTCCAGGCCCCAATCGAGTAGTACCTGGAACAGAAGGTCTTCATCTGTACGATCCGGCTTCACGCTGTCGACGACCTCCGACAGCGTGAACTGGACCAGCTCGTTGGTCGTGGCGAGTGTGTCAGCCATGCTTGTGGTGTCTACCTTGAGCGCTCGGAATCCGACATCCAACGTGTCGCCCATGAGACCCGCTTCCGCGCGAAGCTTCGCCCCAGCACGGCGGAGCCTCTCGCGGGCAATCTGAGCGATCGTCTCGTACCCCTCGCGCTGGGCGACCGAGTCAGCAGCAACGGGTTCGTCAAGTTGCGCAAGCACGAACCGTCGTCGTCCGCCGTCAACTCGATTCAGTTCCATAACAGCGTGGCCGGTCGATCCCGAGCCGCCGAAGAAGTCAAGTATGACGGCGCCAGGGTTCGCACCGGTTACGGCGTTGATCCACTTTCCTAGAATTCGCGTGTCTTTGGGATTGTCAAAGACGTCTGCGGCCATGAGGCCCGCGACGGCAGATGTGGCGCTGGCACGCTCGTGGACAATCAAGGATCGAATGGCTTGGTTTTCCTGCTCGTCGAGGAACATCTTGCGGCGTGGTGTAGTCGACTCGTCCGGGCCAAAGATGATCCGACCGTCCGCAAGCATCTGCTCCATAGTCTCCTTGGAATACCTCCATCCATTCGGATGCATCGGCACGGTCTTGCCGGTGACAGGGTGAGTCAGGTCGTACTGAAGGTTGGCACGAGGGTTCGGGCTAGCGAGCGGCCCGCGAAGGAACGCCCTGCCGTTGTCATCGATCTCGGTGTACGACTGCAATCCCTTCTCGGTGTCCGGCTTCGTCCGCCACCATTCGCGGAGCAGGGCTGTCGCCTGTGCTGCATCGTTGCCGGACTTGGTCCAAGCGTCACGGGCCGCTGCGACCGCCAGGTCGTACCCGCTCTTAGGCTCCTTCCAGCGGACATCGTCGGCGATCAAGCGATTGCGGTTGCGGGCGTAGATGAGCATGTAGTCCAGACCGCCGGCCGAGAAACGCGCGTCGTTCTTCGCCCGTCCTTGCCACACTACGTTCGAGAGGAAGTTCTGAGCGCCGAATATTTGGTCAAGAACTTGTTTCAGTCCGGAGTGTTCGCCATCGTCGATGGCGGCGATGAGGACGCCCGAGTCGCTGAGGAGATTGCGGGCGAGCTTTAGCCGCGGATACATCATGCTGAGCCAGTCGGAGTGAAAGCGACCATTGGCCTCAGTGTTCGAGACTAGGTGGCCACCTGTCGCATCATGTTGGCCTGAGCGTGCGAGGTACTCACTCGTTGTCTCGACGAAGTCGTCGTCGTATACCCAGTCGGCACCGGAATTGTAAGGCGGGTCGATATATACGACATCAACCTCTCCGAGCAGGGATTCCTGGAGCAGCTTTAGTACCTCCAGGTTGTCGCCCTCGATGAAGAGGTTCTTCGTCGTGTCGAAGTCGACCGACTCATTGCGCAATGGGCGTAGAGTCTTCGCGATCGGCGCGTTGGCGGCGAAGGCGGCGGCGCGCTTGCCAGGCCAGTCGAGCTGGTAGCGCTCCTGCGGCCCTTCGATGATGTGGTCGGAGAGTTCCTGGCGCAGCAGATCGAAGTCGATGGCGCGCACCGGCTTGCCATCGGAGTCGAGAGTCTCGGTAACGACCGTGGGGAACAGCTCGGCGATGACGTCGAAGTTGCGCTGGGTGAGGTCTGGCGAGTGCATCTTGAGCTTCTCCACGGTCATTCCTTGTTGTTCGGGGTGAGGTTGATCAGCTCGGTGAGCACTGCGGTGCGTTCCTTGATCTGCTTGCGGAGTTCGATCTTGCGGTTGAGTTGTGGTTCGGTGCGCAGCTTCTTGTTCAGTGCGGCGATCTCACGTTCGAGCTTGCGGGCGCGGCCCAGTCTTTCAGTTGCCTGCGTCACCGTCTCGCCGACTCGCATCGTTACTGGTAGTAGCGATGCGAGTATCGTCTCGTACAGGCTCGGCAGATCGAGCGCCGTGGGTAGAGGCCGGCGGGGCGCGTCAGGGGGTTGCCAGTCGGTAGTAAAGTACGGTCCGATCTTTGGCACTTTGGCGTCGAGTGTCTTCTGGGCCGCGACCATGCGCAGACGGTCATTGCTGGCGACTTCGAAGATGATCGGGAAGTGCACAGACCTGTCGATGGCGGTCAGCACGTCGCGGGAGACATCCTCGCCCTTGGTCTCGAGGGTGAAGATCTGGAGCTCGGGCACCGCGGTCGTGCCGCGCAGGCGGATGGTGTCGTCGGCGAGTTTGTAGGCCCAGGTGATGCGCTGAATGTCGCCGACAAATTTCTCGCGCAACGCGGTGCGGACGTTGCCATGCTCGTAGAACTTTGTCTTCGGGACGGTGCGGCCGAACGCGGCGTTCGCGGGCCAGCGGTAGAGGACTGGGATCGTTTCGGCGGTTTCGACCGTTAGTGAGGCGTCAATCATTGGTGGGCTCCTCGACGATGGCGAGGAAGGCGATCAGCTCGAAGTCATCGAGCCCGGCGATGGTCTGCGCGAGCGCAGTCGTGTGGCCGGGACTGAACAGGCTGTCGACGTCGCGCTCGTCGGTGAGGTCGATCATCGAGCGGATCGCATCGGTGAGCAGGCGACTATACGTGCCCATTTCGGCCCCGTCGCGAGTGGCGGCGTTGAAAACGCGGCACACCTTCCATGCGGGCTCGTCACGGTTCCGGCATCCGGCGCGGATCAGGTCGAGCAGGTGCTTGACCTCGGTGTGATCGGCGATCACCTGTCCGTCGTCGTCGAGGTAGACGAGGTAGTGCGGGTGCAGCCTGTTGCCACGGTTGAGATGCTGGTCGGCGTTGATGTTGCGCAGCACGAAGATCGCGCCTGGCTTGAGCCCCTTTTCGGGCTGGGCGGGAACAACCGCGTGCAGTCCCTTCGGGGTACCGGTCAGGTCGCCGTACTCCTTGAGGTAGCCGAGCAGGTCCATGCGGAAGTCGTTCAGGCCGAGGTCGGTGATCGACACGCCGGTGCGAACGTCTTCGAGCTCGATCACTTCGTCCTGAAGCTTGCGGAGCTGCTCCTTGCGGAATGCGGCATCGCTGGCCCCCGGGTCGAGAATGTTGTCGTCGCCTGTTCCGCCGAGGTTGGCGGCGACCATGCGGTTCTCGACGCGCTCCTTGAGGTTGATGTATTCGTCCAGCGAGATGTCTGGCCAGAAATTCACAAGCTGGATGCGCTCGTTGGTCGAGCCGATACGATCGATTCGGCCGAATCGCTGGATGATCCGCACGGGGTTCCAGTGGATGTCGTAGTTGACCAGGAAGTCGCAGTCCTGGAGGTTCTGGCCCTCACTGATGCAGTCGGTGCCGACTAGTAGGTCGATCTCCGAGGTCTCCTGCGGCATCACCAGGTGGCGCTGCTTCGACTGCGGGGAAAACAGGGTGAGGGTCTGCTGGAAGCTGTATCCCTTGCCGACCGTCGTGGACGGGTTGCCCTGGCCGGTGACGAGGGCGCTGTGGTAGCCGTGCTGCTTCAGCGCTGGGGCGAGGTTCTTGTAGAGGTATTCGGCCGTGTCGGCGAACGCGGAAAAGATCAGAACCTTGCGGTTGCCGGGGTTCAGTGGCTGCTGGAATTTGGCGTCGAGCCGCTCGAGTAGCGCGCGAAGCTTGGAATCGTGCTGGGGGGTGATGCCGCTGACCGAGCGCAGCAGGTTCTGGATCACCGTGCCGTCGTGGGCGAGGTCGCGGCTCCACGACTCGACATCCATGTCGGCCAGGTCGATCTGTACCTTCCGGCCAACCGTGCCGCTGGTGGGGAACTCGAAGTCGTCATCGTTGGTGTCCATGTCGGTGAACGTGGAGACGATGTCGGCGAGGTTCGCGACGTGGTTGTCTACAGCTTCGATGGCGTCGGCGACCGCGTGCTCCAACCGGTTGAGGGTCAGGCGGAACGCCTCGATGCTGCTCTCCAGCCGCTTGAGCAGATTCACCGTCATAAGCTTGCGGATGCCCTGCTCGCGGTTCGCTGCGCTAAGGTTCGCGTTTTCACCACCCATGTAGTTCTGGCCGGCACCTGCGCCGTAGATCCGCTCGTACTTGTCACGGCGGCTTTCGAACACGTACGCCAACGGAGTGTAGACCGCCAGGGTCAGGAGCTGGAGCTGTTCGAAGATCTCATTGAATGTCGGGGCGCCTGCCAGGTCAGTCAGTGGCGGCCGCAGGGAATCCGGTTTCATCCGCGCCGGGAACGCGCCAATGTCGGCGGTGTCATAGAACGCCTGGATGTGCTTGCGCGAGCGGGCGATGGTCACGGCGTCCAGCAACTCGAAGAAGTCGAAGTCCAGCCGGGCGAGGATGGCGTCAGTTGTGCGCAGCTCAGGCGGTAGGTCGGCCCACTCATTGAAGACGCGCTGGGCTTGCCGGAACACCTCCTCGATCGACTGGATGTTGAGTTTCGTGGCGAGCTGGGTTGAATCCCCCTCGTAGGCGAGGGCCAGCTGATTGCGCAGATCGTTGAAGCGGTTGTTGACCGGGGTCGCGGAGAGCATCAACACCTTTGTCTTCACGCCCGCACGGATGACCTTGCGCATCAGCCGCTGATAGCGGGTCTCCCGCTGGGCGATGATGTCGGCATTGCGGAAGTTGTGAGACTCGTCGATCACGACCAGGTCGTAGTTGCCCCAGTTGATCAGGTCCAGCCGCTTGCCCAGGGACTCGCCGCCGTCGCGCGAAAGGTCGGTGTGGGCGAGGACGTCGTAGTTGAAGCGGTCTTTTGCGAAGATATTCGTTGTGTAGTTCGAGTTGTAGTTCGTCCAGTTTTCAGTCAGCTTCTTCGGCGCCAGCACGAGTACGGTCTTGTTGCGCAGCTCGTAATACTTGATCACCGCCAGCGCTGTGAAGGTCTTCCCGAGTCCCACACTGTCGGCGAGGATACAACCGTTGTAGGTCTCCAACTTGTTGATCACGCCGGTCGCAGCGTCCTTCTGGAAGTTGTAGAGCGCCTTCCAAACCTCGGTGCCCTGGTATCCGGTGCGGTCGTTCGGCAGCACGTCCTCGCTGATGTCTGCGAGGAACTCGTTGAAGAGGTTGTAGAGGATCAGAAAGTACACCCTCTGCGGGGAGTTCTCGGCATATACGCTCGCGATGTGTTCCCGGACCGCCTCGGTCACGTCGTCGAGTTGGTCTGGGTTGTGCCAGATCTGGTCGAAGAGCTGCATGTATTGGCGCGTCGCCAGCTTGTCGTCGATCTTGTGCACTATGTTCGACACCGCGGGGCCGCGCTCATACCCGAGGTCGGCGGTCGTGAAGCCGTGGAGGGGTGCGTAGGCGGCGGTGTCATCGACCACAGCGAACGACTGCATTGGCGCGCCTGTGTGGTTCGAGCGGAACGTGACCTTCTGCCGAACCCACTCAGCGCATTCACGTGCGATGGCCCGTTGGGTCAGCTTGTTGCGCAGCCGAATCTCGAACTCTGTTCCGTACAGTGCGGCATCACGGCTCCTGTCGTTCGGGATAAAGAACTGCCGTTTCTCCTGCGCGGGTTTGTCCGTGGCCTTCGTCGTTGTGAAAGATGGCGCGGTGAAGATGAACTCAAGCTCCTTGATCGACTGAAGTTCACGACTCAGCGCTTCGAATGCGAAGATCGAGAACGTGCTCGCCGCGATACGCAGCTTGGAGCCAGGGACGATCGAAGCCTTTAGATCGTCGCCGAAGAACTCATTGAGGTTGTCGATTATGCGCACTCAGGCGTCACCGTCTTTCGGTCTGAAACGAGCTGACGCTCCGCCTCTACGTATCCGGTTGTCGACAACCTCGCTGATCTTGAACTTCGCGACGTTGAAGAGGGGTCGGGCCCGTGGCCGCTTGTCGCGACTGGTCGTGTAGTGGATCTTCGAGCCGCTCGCCTCGAACACGAAGGGGAACCAGCCTTCCACCGTCGACGCCCTAGGCCGAACCTCAGGCGGGAAGTGGCAAGCACACATGGCCGCTGGCCGTTCCACTCGGGCAATGTCGTACCAATCGGCCTGAGGTAGTCTGCCACCTAGCCATCGCCCCCAGCATCGTTGTTGAGCGTCAAGAACCTCTTCGATTATGGGTGCGACAACCCCAATCGCCCAACTGGTCACTCCGGCACAGGCCAGGGCGCTCCGCCTCGCCAACGCTGGCGACGAGGCGAAACAAGCCGGACATCATCGGAAACTATCGGCCGTCCGCCCGCCGTCCTCGGCGGAAGCGGGGCCAAGTCTCGTGTGCCACGGTCAGCGCCACCTCACCCACTGCCAGCCTCCAAGGCGCGGGGCCGCGGGCGAATCCGGTCCCACATTGAGCCCTTTCCACCTTGATCGTGCTGGTCACGGGGTGGTTGCGGTAGGAGGATCTGGTCGGTGACGCGGCGAGGCTCCTGGTAGATGCGAAGTCGACCAAAACAACCGCCCTGCCAGGAGCCTCTGGTGTTGTTCTACCGTGCTGCGCTGGATCTGTCGCCTGCTACCCGTGCCTTCGTGGCCGAGCTGATCGAGGATGATGTGTCCCGGCTTTTGTGGGGTCGCGTTACTGTGATCCTCGTGTCTTCGATCATGAGGGGAGAGGCAGGATGTCCGGAGGTTATCCCCCTGAGTTCCGGCGCAAGGTGCTGGATCTGGTCCAGGCCGGCCGCCCGTGAGGCGGGTTGCTGCGGACTTGCAGATGCCCAGCCAGACCATCTACGTCTGGCTGCGCCAAGATCGCATCGACTCTGGGTTGGAGCCGGGGATGACCTCGACCGACCACGCCGAGCTGGTCGCCGCCCGGCGCCGGATCGCCCAACTGGAGACCGAGCTGGCCGTCACCCGTAGGGCGGTCGAGCTGGTGAAGCGGGCGGTGCCCCCAAAAGGCCATCGCGGTGATGGCCGGCGAGGGGCTGCCCATCAAGGTCTGCTGCCGCGTCCTGGGCGTCTCTGAATCCGGGTTCCATATGTGGCGCAAGCGGCCGCCGTCGATGAGAGCGATCCGGCACGCCTGGCTGACCGAACAGATCCGCCGGGTGCACACCGAGTCCCGCGGCACCTACGGCGGCCAGCGCGTGCACGCCGAACTCACCCTCGGCCTGGGCATCCAGGTCGGACACGGCGCGGTCGAGATGCTGATGCGCCGCGCCGGCCTTCCTGGTCTACCCGGCGCCCGGCGGCGCCGCCTGGTCCTTCAGACCCCGACCGCGGCCGACCTGGTCGACCGCCAGTTCACCCGCAACGGAACCGACCAGTTGTGGGTTACCGACATCACCGAACACCCCACTGGTGAGGGCAAGGTCTGCTGCGTGGCGCTGGACGCCTTCTCCCGCAAAGTAGTCGGCTGGTCCATCGATTCGGCACAGACCGCCACGCTGGTCACCAACGCACTCGGTATGGCCATCCAGAACCGCCAACCCCCGGCCCGGCACCTTGATCCACTCCGATCACGGAGTGCTGGGCGGACTCAACCGGTGGACGCAACACCGGCCTGTTGGAGCGATAGTAGGTGATCATCGAGGGCCTCGGCAGGCGTCTTCCAGCCGAGGGTCTTACGAGGTCGGGCGTTGAGAGCCGCCGCGACTGCCGCGATGTCGTCGGCGCTCCAGCGGGACAAGTCAGTGCCCTTGGGGAAGTACTGGCGGAGTAGGCCGTTGGTGTTTTCGTTGGTGCCGCGTTGCCACGGGCTGTGCGGGTCGGCGAAGAAGACCGGGATGCCCGTCTCGATCGTGAACTGGGCATGCGCTGATAGTTCCTTGCCCCGGTCCCAGGTCAGTGACCGGCGCAGCTGCTCGGGTAGGGCACCGATGGTGGCGGCGAGGGCGTTCTTCATCGTCTGGGCGCCGTAGCCGGCCAGCGGCGGCCCGTTCTTGGTCCGCGGGATAACGCCGAATCCCTCCTGGCGAGGCAGGTGGACCAGCATCGTGAAGCGGGTCGTGCGCTCAACCAACGTGCCGATCGCCGACCGCTCCAACCCGATCACCAGGTCACCCTCCCAGTGCCCGGGGACGGCGCGGTCATCGGCCTCGGCCGGCCGTTCGCTGATCATCACCTCAGGTGTGACGTGCGCCCACGCCTTGCGCTTGGAGCGGGCTCGGGGAGCCCGCAGCGCGCGACCAGTGCGCAGGCAGGCGACAAGCTCGCGCTTGAGCGCGCCCCGGGCCTGGACGTAGAGGGCCTGGTAGATCGCCTCGTGGCTGATCCTCATGGACTCATCATCGGGGAAGTCGGCCTTGAGCCGGTTGGCTATCTGCTCCGGGCTCCAGGCGGTCGCCCACCGGCGGTCTCCTCGGCGCGGCTTGTTCCGCCCCTTCCACGGCCCAGCCTCTGGTCCCAGTACCGCTCCTTGCGGCCCGTGGATCTGACCGGACAGCCGTTCCTGCACGTACTGGCGCAGCCGCTCGTTCACCGCGAGCTTCGCCGGCTTGGGACGCTGGGCCACCAGATCGGCCTTCCACTGCGCGACCGACGCGCGATAGTCCAGCCGGCCGCCGCGGGTCGCGGCGTTGCGCCGAAGCTCCCGAGAGATCGTCGAGGGGTGGCGGCCAAGCCGCCGGGCGATCTCCCGAACCCCAACGTCCTGCGCCTTCCAGATCGCGATCTCCTCCCGCTCCTGGAAGGACAGGTACCGCCCGCAGAGCGGGGCAAGATCCATCGGTGACATGCCGCCACCATGCCGGAACCACCGGCCACCCACAGCCTGCGACACCCCGACCGCAGCCGCCGCCTCCTCCGCAAGAAGCCCCTTCGCGATCTCCCGCCAGAACACCCGCTCGATCTCCCGCCGATGCGCCGGCGCACCCGGCGACTTCATCGGTGACCGCCCCGTCAAAGCCTGCATCCACCCAGCTGGACGACCCATCAACACCTCCGAAATCGAGGTGTTGCGACGACCAATTGAATCCGCCCAGTTCACCTCCTGGGTCTTCACCCAGCGCGCCAAGGCGTCCGGTTTGGTGGCCTCGATGGGCTCCATCGGCGACTGCTTCGATAACGCGGTCATCGAGTCGTTCCGGGGCCGAATACAGGTCAAACTGCTCAACCGGCAACGCCGGCGCACCCGCATCGAGCTGGCCAACGCGATCTTCGAATACCTGGAAATCTTCCACAACCGCCGACGCCGCCACAGTTCGCTCAAGATGCTCAGCCCCATCGAGTACGAAAGACTCCACGCAGCCCAACAACTGGCATGAGATTCCGGTATCCCGACACCACAAAACTCGGGGCACATCACCGGACTTCACCAAACCCGGTACGGCTCACACCGTCATCAGGGTCTTCACCAGCCCCGGGGAG
>NZ_VSFF01000026.1 GCF_008085905.1 Actinomadura syzygii
GGCACTTGGCCGCCTACACCGTCTGATGGCTCCCGCATCTCTTCGGGCAGGTCAGCGGGTGTTTCCGCTGGTGATGGTGGTGCGCCCCCTGCAGGATTCGAACCTGCGCGCACGGCTCCGGAGGCCGCCTACCTGATCACCCCGGAGAACGCCTCTGACCTGTGCGCGGGTGCTCATTCGCCGTCGTCGCCTGCTTCACCGTTCCGCGTATGTTCCGGATCATGGTCTCTCGGGTCGATGTTGCCAGCTTGGGAAGTCACTTCCCCACACCAACGACGATCAAGAGCCATGCCGCTGACCTGCCCTTGCGTGCGTCCAACCCCGCTGGCGACCGTTCGTCCCCAAGATCGCCCACTCCAGCGGGCACGCAACGGGCACACCACTCACGCGCAAGACGGGTCCGGGAGCTTTCTGATCCGTAGAAAACCGCTGGCGCGGTCTGTGGCAACTGAGACAAGGTACGGGGATGGCGGAGTCCACTTCTGTTCCGGACGGATGCGAAGATCTCTATTCATCCTTGGGGAAGCTCGTCGTAGCGAGTGCAGACATGGAGTCGCGCCTTCGCTACGTCGTCTCTGAACTTGCCGGTGATGATGACGCTGGCTGGATTGTCTTCGAGGGGCAGTCCGTAGAGTGGCTTGTCACGAACGGGTTGGCCGTGCTTGGCCAGCTTGAAGAAATGCGACGATGGCCAGGGGGCAACTCGACTCGAATACGTTCTGCACTCCTGGAGGCACAGAACGCCAACCGTCTCCGCAACCTGATGGTGCATGGAACCTGGCGCGACGAATGCATCTTGCGTGACGAGGGGTGCGTTCCCCGTCCTGCAACTGCTCCATTGGAGGGTCGCGTCTACCACGTGTGTCGCAGCCGTTACAGGAAGGGTCTCGAAGAGAGACAGTTCGCCATCAGCGATATCGATGCTCTTGCGGAGAAGATGTGGACGCTGGAGCAGGAACTGCGTGAGTCCAAAGACGCTGCTAAGGACGCGTGGTTGGGCAGAACCTGAACGTGGTACAGGAAGGTCCGCTGGCCAGCCCCTAGGTCACGGTGGACGCATTTGACGCCGCGCACGTTCCTAATCTCCTGACACAGAACGGTGTAGACGCCCCTCCCCACCTTCCTCGCTCGGTCCCGTCAAGCCTGGCGAACGGGTTTTCGCTTCGGCGGAGGTCCTGGGACTGGCTGCACGAACGCTCCCACGTTCCGGAGTGCTCGTTCGCGCGGACGGCGAGATGGTGTGACAGAGCTTGGCGCGCGAATGAGTGCTCCGGTTCCAGGAGGGGTCTGGGGAACCACGGGGTTCCCCAGTCGCGCACGCTTGACCAATCGTCCTCGGCTCGGCCAGGCCCCGCCGGAGGCACTGTGGCCTGCGCGGCGGCGCGACCCCGTAGCGGCCGGCCGGGGCGGGGTGTGCGGGCGTGGCACGATGCGCGGTCCGGCGCGGCCGTCCGGTGACCGGCGCCCACGCCGCACGCTCCGGGCGGCCAGGCGCGGGGCCGCGCCAGCGGCCTGAGCGCCGCCGCCCCTTGATTCCAAACAGCCAAATTCGGCAGAGATACGAGTAGAGGTTCGGTACTCTTCCCTCCAGAGCGTACTGACATAAAGGGTGTTGTCGTGAGCAGAGATTCAGCCCAGGTCCTAAGCTTGACCCAAGATGCCCTCGATAACATCGATGATCCAACAGTCAGCCTTTCGGCTGTATTGAGAAAAGCCATCAGGGTCGCCAGGATGCGTAATGACTATGAGGACCTCGCTCGGCTTGGCTTGGAGATGGACTTCCGTTCCACCGGCGTCGATACAGTCCCGTTGGAATACTCGCCTCACTTCTCCAAGAATGAATGGAAAGAATTGGTGCTTCAAATCGTTGATGCATACATAGTCGAGAGAAGTCTGGGCTCGAAGAAGGATAATGTTTTCTCGGGGTCAGTGGACGACTTGGAATATCGCATTCAGTTGCTGGCGTCTGAACGGGACACGGCCAAAGCGCCCGACGGCCTGACGCCTATTGACCTCTACATGAGAGATCGCGACTATGCGAAAGTTAGAGGAGAATTGAGTGTGACTCTCATCGACTTGAATGCAATTTTGCAGCGAATACGGCAAAGGGTCTTTAGCTATCTGAGCAAGGTGGAGGCTCAACTCCTACTTGGGCAGTATAATTCTGATATTTTTGAGAGAAATCGATCGTATGTAGATGCGGAGCTTGCAAAAGTCTGTCCGAGTGCCTTGGAAATGTTTTCCTCGGCATACAGGAGGATGAACGAGGAGGGTGCCGAAGCGCGCAGTCAAGCACTCACATCCTGCCGACGTATCCTGAAGGAGATAGCAGACAATTTTTATCCTTCGCCATCCGAAAAAATTGTTGGCATGGATGGCAAGTTGCGAAAGTTGAACGATTCTCAGTTCGTGGCGAGGCTTTGGCAATTTTCATTCGAGAAACTTCGCGGTTCGGCTTCGGGTGATTTGCTGAAGGCGGCCGTCGAGAGCATCGGAAATCGAGTCGATGCTCTGAATGCTCTGTCCAGTAAGGGTGTGCACGACAAGGTCACCCAAGAGGAGGCTGAACAGTGCATCATTCAAACCTATCTTGTCGCCGGTGATTTGTTGCGGCTGGCGCAGGGTGACTCGGGGCTTCAGCAGGCCGCCCTTGAATCCACGAAGGGCCTTACAGAGTAGCTAGAGTTAGGGTGCCTTGCGCTACTTTGTGTTCACCTCTATTGCGCTCAAAAGCGAGATGCAATGGGAAACCATCAGGCATACACTTCCGCTGCTTCCTGGCGGGTGCGGGCTAAAGTGTCGGTTTCTGGTAGAGGACTTTGCAGCAGTCGGTCTCGGTCACGGGCGCACCCTGGGTGTCAGTTGCCGCTTGACGCAGGCCGCGGCTGTCTGCTCCCGCTGATCTCTTGCGAGCTCTACAGGTCCTTGAGCATGGCGTCCATGACAGGGCCTTCCCCGCCGATGATGCCGACCTTGTACCAGCCCCAGCGTTCGTACATGGCCTGGGCTGGCGACCCGGGGATCGTGGCGAGTGTGGCGTAGCCCTCGGTGCGTTGGGTGAGCAAGGCATCGAGAAGCGGGCGACTCAAGCCCTGCCCTTGGTGGGAGTGGTGGATGTCGAGTTCGATCACGGCAAACTTGGCGGTCTGCAACACGTGCTCGGGTGGTGGGGTTGCGTCGGCCCACCATCTTCCGGCGGGGAAGGGAAGGCCGAAACTGAACCCTGCCAGAGAATCGGCTACGCGGACTGTCACCAGCTCGAATCCGGGGCTGCGTGCTTGCTTCTCGGTGCGGCCTATGAATTCTGGGCGGCTGAATAGTGGGTCGTCGCGTTCGGGGGAATTGATCCGTGCGGCTAGGTAGATGTCAGCGATCTTTGGGAGCATGGTAAGAGCCTGCTCGCCGGTGTACCTTGCATGCACGGCCTTAGTCACGACTCGTAAGCTGTTCACGGTAGTCGTTGATGAGCGGCTGTCCCTGCATTTTTGGTGGAACGGATTTAAGTACCTGCATTGCGAGGTTGGTTATCATCGTGGTGCGCTGATCTGGCTGGAGAGCCCCATAGGCCGCTTGTGCCTGGCGGACCCCCTCGATTGCGTCGCCTGCTTGGGCGTGTGCAAATGCCTGGATAAGCTTGATTTGTGCGGGACTGCGCGTGTCTTCTGCCGGATAGAGTTCGATTGCTCTACGGGCCGCGCTATCGGCCTTGGCTGTGTTCCCGCTGTGGGCGTACACCCATGCCTCGGTATATCGCAAGCGGTCCTCGCCCCATCCGTGTATGGAGTCGACATCTCCGGTTACGGAGTAGGGGAGTTGTTCAAGGATTTCTTGACTCCGCGACAATTCTTGTTCGGCGCTAGTGGCCTTGCCCGCTAGGACCAGGGCCTGGGCCCTCGCGGTACTAACGGTTGCGAGCCCGGCGCATGGGCGATCCTTGGAGAGGTCAACCGCCTCACTAGCTCGCATGACTAGAAGGTTCGGGGAACGCCTCTCATAGAGGCCATGAATGAGCCGTTCACCGCGTACCCACATCTGGCTTTCGAGATTGTCTGAGTTGTCGCATGATGTCTGAGCGGTTTGCCACCAGTGGCGAGCTTCTCTAGCGTGGCCCATGTTGCTTAGTGTCTTCGCCATGAAGAGGGAGAGGACGCCGCCGATCCGGCACCATTCCCGGTAGGCATTCGAATCGCGGTCCCTGATATGTCTGGTCAACAACCGCAGAGAGACCATGTCGGCAGCGAGATCTTTAATCAGATATTCAGGGGGAGTCGACAGGTAGGAGTATCCGTACTCCAGAGCGATCTCTCCCCAGTGGTCGAGTTGCTGCCCGTCGTTGTTTTCGAAGGTCTGCCCGACGCTCGTCCGAATGGTCTCAAGGGCGTGGACACCTGGCGCGGCGCTGATCCCCAGTGCCGCTAGGGCCTGCAAGAGCTGGCGGCGCTCCATCTCTTCCTCGGTATCGCCGTATGTTTCCAGGAAACCCTTTATCGGATCGGCTGCCAAATCAGCGGGTTCGGTCGTCGGCTGCGCTGCTTGACTGCTGATCGACTTGTCAGAGTGAGAGGGTGCTAAGCCGAGGGTCATCCGGGCGGTGTCGGGAAGTTGGAGGCCGTTGGCGATGCGTTCGAAGACTTCCAGGGTGTGGACTTGCGAGCCGCCCTCGCTCATGATGCCGCTGACCTTGCCCTGTGACATGCCGCAGGCGATGCCGATGCGGGTTTGGCTGGCTCCGGCGTATCGCTGTACGAGGTGGAAGACGGTGCGGATGTCGCGGGAGGTCAGGGCGTCGGTCATCTGTGGGTGTTCCCACAGGGATGCGGGGATGATGATCGGGTCTAACGCGCGTCTCGACATCAGGTCTCCCTTCGCCTGACTCGTCCTTGCTGAGCGTATATCCCGTGGCGAGATACCACCGGTAGATACCGCTGCGGGATGGGAGTTGGGGCGGGGCTTCGCCGATGGTGTCGGCATGACGCAGCAGCAGCGAGTAACGGGTGAGGCGGAGTGCCGGTCGTGCGCGGGTCGTGGGTGGAAGTTCGCCCATCTTCGGCGGGCGGTGCTGGTGGGGGTGCCGGGTGGTGGCGGGTCGGAGGTGCGGCGGGTGCCGTGCCGGTCGTGCTCGCCATCGGGTGCGGTGCGGGCGGCGTAACAGGCTGCGGGACCGGTGGGTGTTGCGCGGCTGGGGCTGTGGGTTGGCTTGCGTCGGCTGACCGTGCCCCGGGGGCTGTGGTGGCCCCGCGGAGGTCGTTGCCCTGCCGGTCCCGCTCTTCTTCTCTTCTCTTTGGTGTGGGGAGTGTTCAACGGTGGGTGAGTCGGTGCGGCCGCGGGAGCTGGATCGTGCGTGGCGGTCTTCGGCGTTGGCGCTGGTCGGTGCGTTGGAGGCGCGTGGGCTGGTGGCCGAGGTGTGGGGGCATGGTGCGGTGCGGGCTCGTAACCCGGCCGGGGAACCCGACGCCGACTCGTCCAGCCAGATGAGCGGCCAGGTGATGGGGCCCGCGCTGGGGCAGGAGGTGGTGTGCCGCCACCGTGAGGGCGTGTTGTGGTGGTGGTGGGTGTGGCCGGGGCCGACCAGGCAGTGTTCGCCGGACTTGGAGCCGTTGTGTCCGGTGTCTGACCCGGAGTCGGCGGCGGACCGGATCGCACGGGTGGTCGCCGTGCCGTTCGCCAGCTCGCCGGGTGTGGGTGGGTGATGGGGGTGTCGTGGACGCCTTCGGTGGAGGAGATGGCGCGGCGGCCGGTGGCCGAGCAGATCGAGCGTGAGTTCTCCGGTGTGGTGGCTTGGTATGGGCGTTTCACGCGGGCGTGGTGGGCGGTGGTGCCGGGTCATCGTGTTGTGTGGCTGGTGGAGGCGTCTGATCCGCGCTCGTTGCGTGAGGTCATCATGAACGCGCGGGGCCGGTGACCAGGATGAACGACGCACACAGCGGAAAGGCCGGCGGCGTGAGCCCGGACGAGCACGGGGAGCATGGGGCGGGGTATGCCGAGATCGGTCTTGAGTGCCCGGTGTCGTGCCTGGGTGTGCGGACGGTCGGTGACCTGGTGCAACTGCTGGCCGAGGCGGGTCGTGCCGCAGGACTGCCTGCCGCAGCGGGGCATGCGGGCGGCGGGTTGGAGCAGGATGAGCGGGTTACGCTCGCGTCTCCGATTGGGCGCTTGGAGTTGTCGGGACGGGTGCTGGCTCCGTTGCGTCGCAAGCTTGGCAAGACGGTCACGGTCGGACAGGTGGTGGCGCTGTTGCACTCGGGTGGGTTGGCCGAGGTGCGCGGGATCGGGGCGCGGCGGATCGGTGAGATTGAAACGGCGCTGATCGCTGCGGGGTTCCAGGTACGCGCTGGGCGTTGGTGATGGTGTTGGCCGGGTGGGCGTGACGTTTGCGCATGTGGGCGCTACAGTGCCGTGAGATGCGCTTATCCGGTCAAGCGTCGCAGTAGTCAGGTGGTCGTCATGTCGAGCTTGGAGTTCGAGCCTCCGAAGTATGCGCGGGTGGTGCTGGAGTTGCGGCGCCGGATCGAGAACGGCGACTACCCGCCCGGCTCGCTGCTGCCGTCTGAGTCACAGCTCGTCCGCGAGTTCGCGGTGGGGCGCACCACGGTGGTGCGGGCACTGCAGATGCTCCAGCAGGACGGCTGGATCACCCGCGAACACGGACGCGGCTCCTTCGTCAAAGGCCGCCCCGGCCCGGCCGGAGTGCGGGCCAGTCGCCGGGGGCTGGCCTTGCTGGACCGGCCCGAGACACAGCCGGGCGTGACGGTGGTCGATGTCGGCCAGGTCGACGCCCCGGCCGAGGTCGCCGCGCTGCTCGGCCTGGATGGCGGGTCGCGGGTGTTGGCGCGGCGGGCATTGACGGTCCGCGACGAGATCGCCTCGGACCTGGTGACGTGCTGGTTCCCTCCCGAACTCGTCTACGGGACCGACCTGGATCAGCCGGGGCCGTTGCCGGTGGGGCTGCGCGATCACCTGCGCACGGTCAAAGACCTGCGGGTGGACCACATCTCCGAGCGGCTGACCGCGCGCCTTCCGACTGCGGGTGAGGCGCGGTTGTTGCAGATCAAGAAGTCGGAGCCGGTGCTGGTGATGGTGGCGGGGATGCATGACGCCTCGGATGTGGTGCGGTTCGTGGCCGAGGTGGTCATGCCGGGGTCGTTGCATGAGTTGGAGGACGTGTACAGCGTCCCGGACTAGCGCGCGTCTCCGATGATGTGACGCACGTCACTCTCAACTCTGGTTGTTCGGTCGAGTGGGCGAGGTACTCTCTACACACACGTACTCGTCCGGACAAGCGGACGGGTGAACGTTTGGAGGCGATCCGCGATGGCGGTGCAGGGTCCGTTCAAGGTCGCGTTCGGGGACGTGTTCCCGTTCGGGGCGTTCATCAAGGGCGGCGTCGAGCCGGTGCGGGACTTCGACCGGTCGACGCGGGAGAACTTCGTGCAGGCGCGTGACAAGGAGTCGGGCGAACTGGTGTGGGCGGTGGAGGTGCTGGACGCCGATCCGGCGGCGAAGGGCACGTTCAAGGTCAAGCTGACCGCGCCCGTCCAGCCGATCATGCCCGAAGCCCCGGCGGGGTTTCCGTTCGTGCCGGTGGAGTTCGACGGGCTGAGCGTGACGCCGTACGTCAACAGCCAGAACAACCGGCTGGCCTACTCGCTGAAGGCGGCGGCGATGCGCCCGGCCAACCACAAGCCGCAGGGCCGTACGACCAGCAAGGACAACGCCAAGGACGCGGCCTGACCCGAGAAAGGTGGGGCGGCTGGAGCTGGTACCTCCGGCCGCCCCGATCTCTCCCCTGAACAGCACAAAGAAGAGGTGTGACCATCATGGCATGGGAGTTCCGCAAACTCGGCCCCGGTGAGAACGTCGCGGTCGAAGCCCAGCGTGACCCGTTCGCAGCCCCCAAGTGGGCGCCGCCGGTGTGGCACATGCCCGAAGGGCTCGTGCTCATCGTCAACCTCGTCCGCGCCCTCCTACGGACGATGATCTTCCTGATCCGCAACATCGTCCCCGTCTCCGTCCTGTCCGGACTGGCCTGGCTGGGCTACCGGTTCGGGTGGATCGTCCCCGCCCTGCTCCTGGCCCTCGTCGCCGTGGGGCTGGGCGTGTGGGTGGTGGTGGACCGTCCGTCCGTAGTCCGGTGGGTGGTCCGTCCGGCCTTGTCCTGGTGGCGGCGGGTGTCGGTGTACCGGCGGGACTGGCAACCCGTCCTCGTTACCGCCGGGCTGAGCAAGGTCCACAAGGGACGGGAGTACCTGCCTTCCCTCGTCCGCGTCCGGTCCGGGCCGACGTCGGATCGGGTGCTGGTGCGCATGCTCAAGGGCCAGGCTCCCGACGCCTGGGAAAAGGTCTCGGCGAATCTGGCGCATGGGTTCGGGGCGTCGTTGGTGCGGGTGCGCGACGGGGACCGTCCGGGCCGGATCTGGCTGGAGTTCGTCCGCCGTGACGCCCTCGCCGAACCGCTGCCCGCCCTGCCCATCCCGGACGCGGCCGACGTCGACCTGTCCGGCCTGAAGATCGGACGGCAGGAAGACGGGTCGCCGTGGCGGCTGCGGCTGCTAGGAACCCACGTCCTCATCGCAGGGGCGACCGGGGCCGGAAAAGGCTCGGTCATCTGGTCGACCATTCGCGCGGTCCTGCCGCTCATGCTCGGCGGGCTCGTGGAGGTCTGGGCGGTCGACCCCAAGCGGATGGAACTCAGCTTTGGGCGGGTGCTGTTCGAGCGGTACGGCCGCTACAGCGACGATCCCAGGGGCGGCATGGTCGAGCTTCTCGAAGCTGCGGCCCAGGACATGAACGCGCGGGCTGAGCGGTTCGCGGGCGTGACCCGATCGTTCACGCCCTCGCGTGAGTTTCCGTTCCGGGTGGTCGTGGTGGATGAGCTGGCGTTCCTGACCGCCTACTGCCCCGAACGCGACCTCAGAAAGCGCGCCGAATCAGCCCTTGCCATCCTCACCTCGCAAGGCCGGTCGGTGGGGTATTGCGTGATCGGGGCTCAGCAGGACGCCCGCAAAGAGGTCAACAACCTGCGCAACCTGTTCCCCGACCGCATCGCCCTGCGCCTGGACGAAGACGAACAAGTCGACATGGTCCTCGGCGACGGGGCACGGGACCGCGGAGCGCTGGCCGATCAGATCTCCTCTGTTCCCGAGGTGGGCGCAGGGGTGGGGTTCGTCCGGCTGGAAACCTCCCCGGACCCGGTGCGAGTGCGGGCCGCCTACGTGGCTGACGCCGACATTCGCGCCATGGTCGCGCTCGCCCTGCCCGACGTCGACGCCGAGGGGGCCGCGTGAGGCAACCCACCCTCGACGAACCCCAGACCGACGCCTCACCCGAACCCGGACCCGTGGTCAAGACGCTGCCTCCGCTGGCACATGGGGTGCTGGAAGCGGTCGCGGTCGAGCACGGCGTGTGCATCCGCCCCGTCCCCATGCGCCGAGTGGACCTGACCACCGGAACCGGCGAGATCGTCTACGTGCCGTGCGGCCACACGCTCGCCTCGGTGTGTCCCTCGTGCGCCGAACGCAAGCGCAAACTCCGCGCCGTCCAATGCGCCCAGGGCTGGCACCTGTCCGAGGAACCGGCCATCACTCGCGCTGATCCGGACGCCGAGCAACGCGCGTGGATGGAGCTGCGGGCGCAAGCGGCGGCGGCCCGTGATCGTGCTGGCGAAGTCGGCACGGCGGACGGGGAAGGACCCGACTTCTGGGACGCGGTCGTCCGCGACCTCGATCACGAGATCGAACGCACCGGGGTGCGCGGCGCCCTGAAGACCGGTGATGAGGGCAGGGGCCGGCGGACCCGGTCGACCCGACGAAGGCAAGATGCGCCGGACCTTCCTCGCCGTCCGGTCGACTCCCGCACGGTCGGCAAGGTGTTCCGCGGTAAGGACGGTCACACGTTCCGGCCCTCGCTGTTCCTCACCCTCACCCTGGACTCCTACGGGCGGGTGCGCTCGGACGGAACCCCGGTCGATCCAGCAACCTACGACTACGAACGAGCGGCGCGGGACGCCCTGCACTTCTCCAAGCTGGTGGACCGGTTCGTGCAGAACCTACGCCGGTTCGTCGGCTACGACGTGCAGTACTTCGCCACCGTCGAACCCCAACGCCGGTTGGCTCCCCATCTGCACATGGCCATCCGGGGAACGATCTCCCGCGCCGAACTACGTCAGGTCGTGGCGG
The DNA here is from genome assembly GCF_008085905.1 of Actinomadura syzygii. Taxonomy (GTDB): domain Bacteria; phylum Actinomycetota; class Actinomycetes; order Streptosporangiales; family Streptosporangiaceae; genus Spirillospora; species Spirillospora syzygii. The sequence goes on from NZ_VSFF01000026.1 coordinate 10,176, forward strand.
CGACCTACCACCAGGTGTGGTGGCCCTCGACCGATCGGGTCGTGTTCTCCGGGGATCGGCTGCCGGTCTGGGACGACGCGGCCGGGCCTGAGGGCGGCTACCTCGACCCGGCAACCGGTGAAGTCCTGCCCACCTGGGACGAGGCCCTGGACGCCCTCGGCGCGGACGAGGACGCCGAACCCTTGCACGTGGCCCGGTTCGGACGGCAGATCGACGCGCAAGGCGTCCTGACCGACTCCCCGCAATCGCGCAAGCTGATCGGCTACCTCACCAAATACCTGGTCAAAGGCGTCGCCGAATGCCACCAGGCGCAAACCGACGCGCAACGCGAACACGTCGACCGGATGGCCGAAGCCCTCCGCTACGAGCCGTGCTCGCCCACGTGCGCGAACTGGCTGCGGTACGGCGTCCAGCCCAAGAACCCCCGCAAGGGCATGGCTCCGGGCTTCTGCAAAGGCAAAGCACACCGACACGAACACCTCGGCTACGGCGGACGCCGCGTCCTGGTCTCCCGCAAATGGTCCGGCAAGACCTTGGCCGACCACAAAGCGGACCGCAAGGCGTGGGTCCTGGCGCGGCTGGCTGAGGCTGGAATACCGGTCGCCAACCCCGCCGACCCGAAAGCCGTGCACATCTGGGAGCGCGCTGGGCCAGGTGACCCGGACGTGAAACCGACCGCACAACGCCTCCTGCTCCTCATCAACGAACGCATCCAACGGCGCCGCCAGCTCGACGCGGTGACCCAGAACCCGGCTTCGGAACTTTCGGCAACTCGGGAGGCAGCGTGAGTAGTGCGGACAAGTCCGCGGTTCTCGACCTGATGACGGTTCCTCAAGTCCTTGCCGCGCTCGGGGGAGTGTCGCGGAGGACGTTCTACCGGTGGCGTGAACTGGGGATCGCCCCGTCCTGCATAAAGCTCCCGAACGGTGAGCTGAGAATCCGCCGGAACGACTTCCATGAATGGCTCGAAGCTCTCAGTGAGGACGCGGCATGAAATCCAACAAGGTCCGATTCTGGGAGACCCGGCCGAACTACTCGACCAAGAACGGCAAGCGCGCGGTCCGCTCGTACACGGTGCGATGGACGGTCGCCGGTCGTGAGAAATCGGAGACGTTCGCGGGGAAGGCGCGGGCCGAGCGGTTCCGTTCACGGCTCGTCGCAGCAGCCGAGCGGGAGCCGTTCAACGTCGACTCCGGGCTACCCGACTCCATGGCGCGCGAGGTTTCGGCAGTCACCTGGTACGCCCTGGCCTGCGCATACATGGATGAGAAGTGGCCGAAGCTCGCAGCCAAGGGGCGCGTCTCGCTCGCGGAGGGCCTCATGGCGGTGACTCCCGTCCTGGTGAAGAACACGCGCGGCATGCCTGGCCCGGCCGTGCTCCGGCGGGCGCTTCGCAACTGGGCGTTCAACCCTCCTCGGCGCGACTCCGACAAGCCGGAAGAGATCGCGGCGGCGCTGCGCTGGCTCGAAAAGGCGTCCGCTCCGGTCTCGGCACTGGAGGAATCCAGACTGATCACAAAAGCGCTGGACGCCTGCGCAACTAACCTCAACGGCAAGCCCTCCAAACCGGAGTACTACCGGCGTAGGCGACGCGGCTTCTACGGCGCGCTGAAATACGCCGTCCGCGAGAAACAGCTTTCGGCAAACCCTCTCGACGGCACCGACGAACGGGACTGGAAGCCTCCGGAAGTAGTCCACACGGTCGACCGGCGGGGGGTGCCCAACCCCAAGCAAGTCGCCGCGCTCCTGGAGGCCGTCAGCAAGGTCGGCAGGACCCAGGGCCCTCGCCTCGTCGCCGTGTTCGGCTCCATGTACTACGGCATGCTTCGCCCTTCCGAGGCGGTCAACCTCCGCAAAGACGACTGCACGCTGCCCGCATCCGGCTGGGGCCTGCTGGAGGTCGCCGAAGTGAAGTCCGCGGCCGGTAAGCAATGGACGGACAACGGCGACGTCCACGAAACGCGCGGCCTGAAAGGGCGCCCGGTCGACACCGTTCGCCCCGTCCCCATCCCGCCCGAACTCGTGGAGTTGCTCCGCGCCCACCTGGAGGAGCACGGCACCGCGCCGGACGGCAGGCTGTTCCGCACCTACAAGGGCGGCGTCTACCAACCCTCGACGCTGTGGCGCGTCCTGGAGGTGGCGCGCGGCAAGGCGCTGACCGCCACACAGGCCAAGACCCCACTAGCCCGCAAGCCCTACGACTTTCGCCACGCTGGCGTCTCGTGGCGGCTCAACTCGGGCGTCCCGGCCACCCAGGTAGCCGAGTGGGCGGGCCACAGCGTGGAGGTACTCCAGCGCATCTACGCCCACTGCCTCGACGGTGAGGACGGGTTGTGGTTCCAACGGATGGATGCGGCGCTACGCCGCTAGACCCAGAGCCCCGGTTCCGCGTCGGGGCTCATTTCTTGGAGGTGACCTGCGCAGATGCCCTCGACGCCGTTCCGCGTATATTCCGGGAACCGCTACAAACACCGGCTCCCGCTGGCACATGGTTGCATACGCAACAAACCCCGGCGACCGGTGAAGCACTAGGTCAACCGGGGTTTTCGCTGTTCCGGGAATGCGCCCCCTGCAGGATTCGAACCTGCGCACACGGCTCCGGAGGCCGTTGCTCTATCCCCTGAGCTAAGGGGGCCCTTGCGAGCGCTGTTGAAGGTTACCAGGGTTGGCGGGGTGGCGTGCACGTGGGCGTTCGTCGTGCGTTCCGGGGGCGGATTG
>NZ_VSFF01000027.1 GCF_008085905.1 Actinomadura syzygii
GTGATTTACACGTCGGGTTCGACGGGGCGTCCGAAGGGCGTGGTGGTGACGCACGGCGGGTTGGCGAACCTGTACGCCAACCATCTGGAGGAGATTTTCGGTCCGGTGGCCGAGGGCGGGCGGGTGCGGGCGTTGCACACCGCCTCGTTCAGTTTCGACACCTCGTGGGAGCAGTTGTTCTGGCTGGTCGCGGGGCATGAGCTGCACGTCCTGGACGAGACCGACCGCCGGGACGCCGAGCACGTCGTCCGGTACGTCCGCGAACACCGCATCGACACGATGGACGTCACGCCCACCCATGCCCTGCAACTCGTGGAGGACGGCCTGCTCGACAACGGCGCGCACCGCCCCCGCCTGCTGCTGCTCGGCGGTGAGGCCGTGCCCGCCGCCCTCTGGACGCGGGTCCGCGACGCTGACGGCGTCATGTCGGTGAACCTGTACGGGCCGACCGAGTACACCGTGGACGCGCTGGCCGCCGACCTGGCCGACAGCCCCGTCCCGCTGGTCGGCCGCCCGATCGCCGCCACCCGCGCCCACGTGGTGGACGACCGACTGCGGCCCGTCCCGATCGGCGTGCCGGGCGAACTGTACCTGTCCGGCGCGGGCCTGGCGCAGCGCTATCTGGGCCAGGCCGGGTTGACGGCCGCGCGGTTCGTCGCCGACCCATCCGGACCGTCCGGCTCCCGCATGTACCGGACGGGCGACCGGGCGCGCTGGCGTCCGGACGGGAACCTGGAGTTCCTGGGCCGGGTGGACGATCAGGTCAAGATCCGCGGCGTCCGGATCGAGCCGGGCGAGGTGGCGGCCGCGCTCGCCCGGGTCACCGGCGTCACCGCCGCGACCGCGGTGGTCCGCGAGGATGCCCTGGGCATGGCGCGCCTGGTCGGCTACGTGGTGGGCGGCCCCGGGCCGCGGGAGATCCGCGCCCGGCTGGCCGCCGAGCTGCCCGACGCGATGGTGCCCGCCGCGATCGTCGCGCTCGACACGCTGCCGATGACCGTCAACGGCAAGATCGACCGCGCCGCGCTGCCCGCCCCGGGCCTGCCGACGACGGCCCCGGCGCGCCGTCCGCGCGACGCCCGGGAGGAGCTCGCCTGCGCCGTCTTCGCCGACATCCTCGGCGTTCCCGGCGTCGGGCCGGACGACGACTTCTTCGCGCTCGGCGGGCACTCGCTGCTGGCGTCCCGGCTGGCCGGACGGGTCCGGGCGGCGCTCGGCGGCAACCTCGCCGTCCGGGACGTGTTCGCCGCGCCGACTCCGGCCGGGCTCGTCCGCCGGGCCGCCGGGAGCGCGGCGCCGCCGCTGCGGCCGGGACCGCGTCCCGACCCGCTCCCTGCGTCCCACGCGCAGCGCCGCCTGTGGGCGCTGGACCGCCTCGACGGCGCGACCACCGCCTACCACGTGCCGTTCGCGGTGCGCCTGCGCGGCAACCTCGATACCGCCGCGCTGGCCGCGGCCGTGGACGACGTCACCGCCCGGCACGAGAGCCTGCGGACCCTCCTCATCGAGCGAGACGGCGAACCGTTCCAGCACATCCTCCCGCCGGAGGAGACGCGCGGCCTGCTCCGCGTCCAGCCGACCGCGCCCGAGCGGCTGGACTATGACATCGCCGTGCTCGCCCAGCACCCGTTCGACCTCGCGGCCGATTTGCCGCTGCACACCACCCTGCTGGAGGTCGCGCCGGACGATCACGTGCTCGTCCTGGTCTTCCATCACGTCGCCGCCGACGAATGGTCGATCGGTGCGTACCTGTCCGATCTGGAGCGCTTCTTCGCCGGGACCGGCCGCGGACTCCCGGACCTCCCGGTGCAGTACGCCGAGTACGCGCTCTGGCACCGCGCCCTGCTCGCGGACGGCTTGGCGGCACAGCAGACCGCGTACTGGCGGGACGCGCTCGCCGGGCTCCCGGACGAGATCGACCTACCCCGCGACCGGCCGCGTCCGGCCGAACCGTCCCACCAAGGCGACGTGGTGCTGTTCGAGGTCCCCGCCGACGTCGCGGCCGGGCTGCGCCGCGTGGCCCGCGACGGCCGCGCGACGCCGTTCATGGTCGCGCACGCTGCGACCGCCGCGCTGCTGCACCGGCTCGGTGCGGGCGACGACATCGCGGTCGGCACCCCGGTTACCGGACGCGCCGACGCAGCGCTGGACGAACTCGTCGGGTTCTTCCTCAACACGCTCGTGCTGCGCACCGACCTGTCGGGCGACCCGACGTTCGCCGAACTGCTCGCCCGGGTCCGCGACGGCGACCTCGCCGCGTTCGCGCACGCCGACCTGCCGTTCGACCGTGTCGTGGAGGCGCTCAACCCGGCGCGGTCGGCGTCCCGGCATCCGCTGTTCCAGACGATGGTGACGTTCCACTCCACCACCACCGACGTGCGGACGCTGTGCGGCCTGCCCGCCGAGGAGGTCCCGGCCGATGCGGGCGGCGCGAAGTTCGACCTGGAGGTGGCGTTCGGGGAAAACGCGACGTCGGGCCGCCTCAGCGGCGGCGTCCGGTACGCGACCGACCTGTTCGACCGGACGACGGCCGAGGCCCTCGCGGACCGGCTGGTCCGCCTCCTCACGGCCGTCGCCGCCGATCCCGGCGCCCGCGTCGCCGAGCTCGACCTGTTCGGGGACGGGGAGCGGCGCGCGCTGGCGGAGTGGAACGCTACCGGCCGTCCCGTCGCCGCCGCGACGCTGGACGACCTGACCCGCGCCGGAACCCGCCGCGCGGCCGCCGCGCCCGCCCTGATCGGCGCGGACGGTCGCACCGAGACGCATGCCGCGTTCGCCGCCCGGGTGAACCGCCTCGCCCGGTTGCTCGCGGCCCGTGGCGCGGGACCCGAGCGCGTCGTCGCGGTCGCGCTGCCGCGCTCGCCCGGACTGGTGGCCGCGCTGCACGCCGTGGTCCGCGCCGGAGCCGCCTACCTGCCGCTCGACACCGCGCATCCGGCTGCGCGGCTCGCCGACATGATCGAGACGGCGCGGCCGTGCCTCGTCCTCACCGACGCCGGGTCCGCCGCCCGGCTGCCCGGCGGCGGGCCGCCGCGCGTCCTGCTCGACGCGCCGGACACCGCCGCCGAGCTGGCCGCGCTGCCCGCGGACGAGGTGACCGACGTCGACCGCGCCGCGCCGCTGCGCCCCTCCCACCCCGCCTACGTGATCTTCACGTCCGGATCCACCGGGCGCCCCAAGGGCGTGCAGGTCACGCACGCCGCGATCGTCAACCGGCTGGAGTGGATGCAGGACGCCTACGGGCTGACGCCAGACGACCGCGTGCTGCAGAAGACCCCGGCGGGCTTCGACGTGTCGGTGTGGGAGTTCTTCTGGCCGATCGCGCAGGGAGCCGCGCTGGTCGTCGCCGAGCCCGGCGGGCACCGCGACCCGGACCACATCGCCGGGCTGATCGAGCGGCACGGCGTCACCGTCGCGCATTTCGTCCCGTCCATGCTCCAGGCGTTCCTCGGCACGGTCGCGCTGTCCCGGTTGCCGTCGCTGCGCCTCGTCGTGTGCAGCGGCGAGGCGCTCTCGGCGGCGCTCGCCGACCGGTTCCGGCGCGCGTCCGCCGCGCGGCTGGAGAACCTGTACGGCCCGACCGAGGCGGCGGTCGACGTCACCGCTTGGACGGTCGCCGCGACTGCGCCGGGCCCGTCCGCGCCGATCGGGCGGCCGGTCTGGAACACCCGCTGCCACGTCCTGGACGATCGACTGCGGCCCGTCCCGATCGGCGTGCCGGGCGAGCTTTACCTGTCCGGCGTGCAGCTCGCGCGCGGCTACCTCGCCCGTGCCGGCTTGACCGCCGAACGGTTCGTCGCCGACCCGTCCGGGGCGCAGGGCGAGCGCATGTACCGTACCGGCGACCGGACGCGATGGCTTCCGGATGGCGCCCTGGAGTTCCTCGGCCGCACCGACGACCAGGTCAAGTTGCGCGGCCTGCGGGTCGAGCCCGGCGAGATCGAGGCCGTGCTCGTCGCGGCGCCCGGCGTCGCCCAGGCCGCCGTTCTCGTCCGCGAGGACCGGCCCGGCGTGCGGCGGCTCGTCGGCTACGTCACCGGCGTGGACACCGATCCCGAGGTGCTGCGCGCCGAGGCGGCCCGGCTGCTGCCCGAGTACATGGTGCCCGCCGAGATCGTCGTGCTGGACGCCTTCCCGCTGTCGGCCAACGGCAAGCTGGACCGCCGGGCCCTGCCCGCGCCTCCCGAGCCCGCGACGACCGTCTCTGACACCGGTGCCTACGCCGGCGCCAGCTGGGCCGAGCGCACGCTGCGGACCGTCATGGCGGACGTCCTCGGCCTGCCGGACGTCGGCTCGGGCGACGACTTCTTCGCTCTCGGCGGCGACAGCATCCTCGCGCTCCAGTACGTGGCCGCCGCGCGGAAGGCTGGGCTCGCGGTGACCACCCGGCAGGTATTCGAGCACCCGTCGCCCACCGCGCTCGCCGCGCGGGTGCGACCCGCCGCGCCGACGCCGGTGCCCGTCGCCGACGACCCGAGCGGGCCGCTGCCCCCGGCGCCGATGGCGCTGCGACTCGCGGGCCGCGCCGGGCTTCCCGACCGGTTCGGGCAGGCGCGGCTGCTCACCGTCCCGGCCGGGATCCGCCGGGCGGATCTGCTCGGCGCGCTCCAAGCCGTCCTGGATCACCATGACGGGCTGCGGCAGCGCCTTAACCGGCCGTATCCTGGCGTCTGGACCATCGAGGTCCGCGTACGCGGGACGCTGCGTGCCGACGAATGCCTCACGGTCGTGGACGCGGCCGGGCGGTCCCTCCGCGAACTGGTGGAGGAGGAGTCCGACCGGGCGGCGGGCCGCCTCGCCCCGGCGGCGGGCGCGACCGTCCAAGCCGTCCACCTCGACGCCGGGCCGGACGAACCCGGCCGCCTGCTGCTCGTCCTCCACCACTTGGTCGTGGACGAGGTGTCCTGGCGCGTCCTGATCCCCGACCTGCGGGCGGCGTGGGAGACCGCCGCCGCGGGCGAACCGCCCGCGCTCGGCCCGGTGCCGACGTCGCTGCGCCGCTGGCACGGCCGCCTGCTAGCCGAGGCGCACACCGAGCGTCGCGCCGCCGAGCTCCCCGCCTGGCTCGGCACGCTGGCCGGAGACCGCGCGGGACTCGCCGACCGTGCCCTCGACCCGGCCCGCGACACGGTCGCCACCAGCGAAGCCCTGCACCTTCGGCTCACTGCCGAACGCACCGCGCCGCTGCTGGACACCGTCCCCGCCGCCTTCCACGGCACGGTCAACGACGTCCTGCTCACCGCGCTCGCCCTCGCCGTGCTGCGCACCGGCGCCAGCGCGCCTCCGGTCGTCGAGCTGGAAGGACACGGACGCGACGCGACCGACATGCCCGGCGCGCCCGACCTGTCCCGCACGGTCGGCTGGCTGACGAGCCTGTACCCCGTCCGGCTGGATCCCGGGCCCGTCGACGTCGCCGACGCCTTCGACGGCGGGCCGGACGCCGGGACCGCGGTCAAGGCGATCAAGGAGCGACTGCGGGCCGTCCCGGCGGGCGGTATCGGCGCCGGACTGCTGCGCCACCTCAACGCCGCCACCGCGCCTCTCTTCGCGGACACCGGCGACGCCGACATCCTGTGGAACTACCTCGGCCGGGACACCACGGCGCCGGACGGTCCGTGGTCCCCGGCGCCCGAGGCCGACGCGCTCGCCGTTCCGATCGACCCCGGAATGCCGCTGACCCACCCGCTGGAGATCAACGCGGGCGTGCGTCCCGGGCCGGAGGGGCCTGAACTGACCGCGACCTGGATCTGGGCGTCCGGGGCGCTCCCGCGCGATCGCGTCGACGCGCTCTCCGGCGCCTGGACCGCCGCGCTCGACGCGCTCGCCGCGCATGCGGCGGGCGACCGCGCGGGCGGCCACACGCCCTCCGACCTCGACCTGGTCTCGCTCGACCAGGACCAGATCTCGATGATCGAAGAGATGTGGAGGGCCCAGCAGTGAGCCGCCTTTCCGACATGCTGCCGCTATCCCCGCTCCAGCGCGGCATGCTGTTCCACTCGCTCTACGACGAGGGCGGACTGGACGTCTACGCCGTCCAGGTGACGGTGGAGTTGCGCGGTCCCGTGAACGGCGACCGACTGCGCGCCGCCGCGGGCGGGCTGCTGCGCCGCCACCCGAACCTGCGCGCCGGGTTCTGGCACGAGGGCGTCCCCGAGCCGGTGCAGTTCGTGCCCACCGAACTCGGGCTTCCTGTCGCCGACCTCGACCTCGCCGGGCTGCCCGCGCAGGAGCGCGCCGAGGCGCTGGAGACCGCCACCCGGACCGCGCTCGCCGAGCGGTTCGTCCTGCACCGGCCGCCGCTGCTGCGGCTGCTGCTGGTCCGCCTCGGCCCCGCCGACCACCGCCTGGTCGTCACCGCCCACCACATCCTGGTGGACGGCTGGTCCATGCCGCTGCTGGTGCGGGACCTGCTGGACCTCTACGACCACTGCGGCGACACCTCGGCGCTGCCCGCCGTCCGGCCCTATCGCGACCACCTGGCGTGGCTCGCCCGGCAGGACACCGACGCCGCGCGGCGGGCCTGGGCGGAGGCGCTCGCCGGGCTCGACGCGCCGACGCTGCTCACCGTCCCGGACCCGGGCCGCGCGCCCGTCCGGCCCGGCGTCCGCGAGACCATGCTGCCGGAGGGGATGACCGCGGCGCTCACCGCCCTCGCGCGCCGGTGCGGCATCACGCCGAGCACGCTCGTGCAGTGCGCATGGGCGATGCTGCTCGGCGTCCTCACCGGCCGCGACGACGTGGTGTTCGGGCTGACCGTGGCGGGCCGTCCCGCCGAGGTGCCCGGGTCGGAGTCGATGGTCGGGCTGTTCATCAACACCGTCCCGGTCCGGGTCGCGCTGCGGCCCGCCGAGCCGTTCGACCGATTGCTGCGCCGCGTCGCCGCCGAGCAGGCCCGACTGCTGGACCACCACCACCTCGGGCTGGACGACGTCCAGCGGCAGGCCGGGCTCGGCGACCTGTTCGACACCCTGGTGGTGATCGAGAACTATCCGGTGGACCCGTCCGCGCGGGCGCCGCTTGCGGGCGGCGCCACGGTCGGGGAGATCGGCGCGCGGGACGCGACCCACTACCCGCTGACGCTCGCCGTCGGGCTCGGCAAGCGAATCGTCCTCCAAACCGAGTACCGGCCGGACGTGATCGACGCCCGGCACGCCGAGTCGATCACGCGGCGACTGGTGCGGCTGCTGGAGCAGGTCGCGGTCGCGTCCGCGGTGCCGGTCGGCCGGTTCGACCTGCTCGACGACGACGAGCGCGCCCGGCTGCGGACGGAGGGCACCGGCCCGTCGCGTCCGGTTCGGGCGGGGACGGTCGCTGATCGGTTCGCCGAGCGTGCGGCGGTGTCGCCTGGCGCGACGGCGGTGGTGTGTGGTCAGGCGTCTTTGACGTTTGCTCAGGTGAGTGGGC
>NZ_VSFF01000002.1 GCF_008085905.1 Actinomadura syzygii
GGCACTTGGCCGCCTACACCGTCTGATGGCTCCCGCATCTCTTCGGGCAGGTCAGCGGGTGTTTCCGCTGGTGATGGTGGTGCGCCCCCTGCAGGATTCGAACCTGCGCGCACGGCTCCGGAGGCCGTTGCTCTATCCCCTGAGCTAAGGGGGCCCTTGCGAGCGCTGTTGAAGGTTACCAGGGTTGGCGGGGTGGCGTGCACGTGGGCGTTCGTCGTGCGTTCCGGGGGCGGATTGGGCTAGCTTCGAGGCCGTGACGGAGCCACTGGGACGTGTTCTGGTCGTCGACGACGACGAGGTGATCCGCCAGCTCATCGCCGTGAACCTGCAGCTCGAGGGGTTCGAGGTGGCGACCGCGGTGGACGGTCAGGACTGCCTGGACAAAGTGGCCGAGGTCGGGCCGGACGTGATCACGCTGGACGTGATGATGCCGCGGCTCGACGGGTGGGTGACGGCGGTGCGGCTCCGGGAGGATCCGGGGACGGCGCACATAAAGGTCGTGATGATCACAGCTCGGGCGCAGGAGCACGATGTGCGCAGGGGGCATGAGATCGGTGTGGACGCCTACGTGACCAAGCCGTTCGATCCGAATCACTTGATCCAGACGGTGCGGAAGCTCGCCGCGGTGTCCGGATAGTGGTCGGATAGTCTCGCCAGGGTGACTCCAGCCGACGTGAGCGATGCCCTGGTGCGCGCGGTGCGGGACGCCGTGGCGCAGGGCGAGATCGACGTCGTCGTGCCTGATGAGGTCCTTGTGTTCAGCCGGGGCCACGGGGTCTTCGAGAGTCCGGTGGCGTTGCGGCTGGGGATCGATCCGCGGGCGGTCGCCGAGCGGGTCGGGGGGACGGTCAGCGGGCCCGGGTTCGTCCGAGTCGTCGTGTCGGCGGGGGACGTGGTGGACGCCATTCTCGGCGATCCGGAGTACGGCGTCGCCAAGGTCCCGGAACAACAATGGGACGAATGGCCGCGGACGTTCGAGAACCCCGGTTTCTCGGTGCGGTACGCCTATGCGCGTGCCTCTTGGGTGGGCCGCTGGGCCGAGGAGCTCCAACTAGACCGGGGCCCCCTGGACGAGGCGCGGCCGGAGGAGCTTGAGCTTGTCGGGGTGCTCGGGGACGTCCCGGGGAGGGCCAGGCAGGCGGAGCGGGAACGGGACGCCCGGCCGCTGATGTTCTGCTTGGAGAGGTTGGCCGGGGCGTACCACGACGTGCACGAACGATGTCCCGCCATAGGGCCCGGAACCGCGCACGCGGGACGGGTCGCGCTGGCGGAGGCCGTCCGGGTCGTCCTCGGCAATGGGCTGAACATGATCGGTGAGACCCCTAGAGAGCGGATATGAGTCGAGTACACCCTGCCGGGCCGCGGCACGCCGACGTCCTGCCTGAGGACCACCCGGCCGGTCCGGCGGACGATCTGAACGCGCTGGACCCGATGATCTGGCCGCGGAACGCCAAGCGGGAGGACGGCGTCCTGACCGTGGGCGGCGTCGACGTCCGGGACCTCGCGAAGAAGTACGGGACGCCCCTGTACATCTACGACGAGGAGGACGTGCGCAGTAGGGCGAGGGAGTACGCGGCTGCGTTCCATGACGGGGACGTCCACTACGCGGGCAAGGCGTTCCTCTGTACTACGGTCGCGCGCTGGCTGGACGAAGAGGGCCTCGGCCTGGACGTGTGCAGCGGCGGTGAGTTGGCCGTCGCGCTGGCGGCGGGCTTTCCTGCCGAGCGCGTGACGCTGCACGGGAGCAACAAGGCGTCCTGGGAGATCGAAGAGGCCCTGGAGGTCGGGGTCGGACGGATCGTGCTCGACTCCTTCGAGGAGATCGCCCGAGTGGGTTATCTCGCCAAGGAGAAGGGCGTCCGCGCCAAGGTGATGGTGCGCGTCACCACCGGGGTGGAGGCGCACACCCATGAGTTCATCGCGACCGCCCACGACGACCAGAAGTTCGGGTTCTCGCGCAGTTCCGGGGCGGCGCTGGAGGCGGTCAGGCGCGTCCTGGAGCTGAAGCAGCTCGAACTGGTGGGGCTGCACAGCCACATCGGGTCGCAGATCTTCGACGTGGACGGGTTCGAGGTCGCCGCGCACCGGCTGGCCGAGCTGCTCGTGGCCATCCGCGACGAGCACGGCGTCGAGCTTCCCGAGCTGGACCTCGGCGGCGGCTACGGCATCGCGTACGTGCCGGGGGAGGAGCCGCACGACCCGAAGTCGATCGCGGACGGCCTCCGCGACATCGTGGCCCGCGAGTGCCGGGCCTACGAGCTCGCGATGCCGCGGCTGACCGTCGAGCCGGGACGGGCGATCATCGGTCCGGGCGGCGTCACGATCTACGAGGTCGGGACGGTGAAGGACGTCGAGGGCCTGCGCACCTACGTCTCGGTCGACGGCGGCATGAGCGACAACCTGCGCACCGCCCTCTACGGCGCCGAGTACACCGGCGCGCTGGCGAGCCGGTCGTCGGACGCATCGCCCATGCTCAGTAGGCTTGTCGGGAAGCACTGCGAAAGCGGCGACATCGTCGTGCGAGACCTGTGGTTCCCCGAAGATCTTGCGGCGGGGGACCTGGTGGCGGTCGCGGCGACCGGTGCGTACTGTCGGTCGATGGCGAGCAACTACAACCATGTCCCGAAGCCCGCCGTGGTGGCGGTGCGGGACGGCGGGTCGCGGGTGATCGTCCGCCGGGAGAGCGCGGCCGACCTGCTGCGCCTCGACGCGGGGGCGGAGCCGAGCCTGGATGCGGAGGTCGAAGCGTGAAACCCGGACTGCGCGTGGCGCTGCTCGGATGCGGCGTGGTCGGCACGGAGGTCGTCCGGCTGCTGAACGAGCAGGCCGCGGACCTCGCCGCGCGCGTCGGGACGCCGCTCGAACTCGCCGGCATCGCCGTGCGGCGGCCGGAGCGGGTCCGCGAGGGCGTCGACCGGTCGCTGCTGACGACGGACGCGCAGGCCCTCGTGACCAGGGACGACGTCGACATCGTCATCGAGGTCATCGGCGGCATCGAACCGGCCAGGACGCTGATGCTGGAGGCGATGAAGTCCGGCAAGTCGGTCATCACCGCGAACAAGGCCCTGCTCGCGGAGGACGGCGCGACGCTTTTCGCCGCCGCCCGCGAGTATGGTGCCGACCTTTATTACGAGGCGTCGGTGGCGGGGGCGATCCCATTGTTGCGCCCGTTGCGCGAGTCCCTGGTGGGCGACCACGTGAACCGGGTGCTCGGCATCGTGAACGGCACCACGAACTACATCCTCGACCAGATGGACACCAACGGCGCCGGTTTCAACGAGGCGCTGGAGGAGGCGCAGGCGCTCGGCTACGCGGAGGCCGATCCGACGGCGGACGTGGAGGGCTTCGACGCTGCCGCAAAGGCGGCGATCCTGGCGCAGCTCGCCTTCCACACTCCGGTCACGGCGGCGAACGTCCACCGGGAGGGCATCACCGAGGTGAGTGCCGCCGATGTGGCCGGCGCCCAGGGAATGGACTGCGTCGTCAAACTCCTCGCCATTTGCGAGCGCGTCCCGTCGAAGGACGGACGCAATGGACGCGGTGTCTCCGTTCGGGTGTATCCGGCGATGATTCCACGGTCGCATCCATTGGCGAGTGTCCGCGAGGCTTACAACGCGGTATTCGTCGAAGCGGAGTCGGCCGGTTCGCTGATGTTCTATGGCGCGGGCGCGGGCGGCGCGCCCACCGCGTCGGCCGTTCTCGGCGACCTCGTCGCGGTGGCGCGGAACGTCGCGGGCGGTACGCCCGGCCCGGTCGAAGTGACGTACGCGAAGCTTCCCGTCCTGCCGATGGGCGAGACGGTCACGCGCTACTACATCCAGCTCGACGTCGCCGACGAGGCCGGTGTCCTCGCCACGGTCGCCGAGGAGTTCGCCAGGCACGACGTGTCGATCCAGGCCGTCCGGCAGGTGGGGATGGGCGAGGAGGCGCAGCTCGTCGTCGTGACGCACCGCGCGCCCGACGCCGCCCTCTCCGCGACGGTCGAGGGGCTCCGCGGGCTGGAGATCGTCCGCGAGGTGGCGAGCGTCATGCGGGTCGAGGGCGATGTATGAGCCGCCGCAGTCGATAGACTTCGGGCAACATCGCAGGTCATACAGGGAGACCGACGTGAACGCGAACGTCCGCGCGTGGCGGGGCCTTATCGAGGAGTACCGCGACCGGCTTCCGGTGACGGGCGCGACGCCCGTCGTCACGCTGCTCGAGGGCGGCACGCCGCTGGTGCCCGCCGGACGGCTGTCCCAGTTGACCGGCTGCGACGTGTTCCTCAAGGTCGAGGGCGCCAACCCGACCGGGTCCTTCAAGGACCGCGGCATGACGATGGCGATCAGCAAGGCGGCCGAGGACGGCGCGAAGGCCGTCATCTGCGCGTCCACCGGCAACACCTCGGCGTCCGCCGCCGCGTACGCGGTGCGGGCCGGGATGACCTGCGCGGTGCTGGTCCCGAACGGCAAGATCGCGATGGGTAAGCTGGCGCAGGCGCTGGTGCACGGCGCGCGGCTGCTCCAGGTGGACGGCAACTTCGACGACTGCCTCGAACTGGCCCGCAAGCTGTCCGTCGACTACCCGGTGGCGCTCGTCAACTCGGTCAACAAGTACCGGCTCCAGGGCCAGAAGACGGCCGCGTTCGAGATCGTGGACGCGCTCGGCGACGCCCCCGACGTCCACTGCCTGCCGGTTGGAAACGCCGGGAACATCTCCGCGTACTGGATGGGCTACAAGGAGTACGCCGCCGACGGGACCTCGACGAAGGCCCCGCGCATGCTGGGTTTCCAGGCGAGCGGCGCGGCGCCGTTCGTGAAGGGCGAGCCCGTCCTGAACCCGCAGACGATCGCGACCGCGATCAGGATCGGCAACCCGGCGTCCTGGGGCCTCGCCATCGCCGCGCGGGACGAGTCCGGCGGCGCGATCGACTCGGTCACCGACCGGCAGATCCTCGCCGCGTACCGGCTGCTCGCGCGGGAGGAGGGCGTGTTCGTCGAGCCCGCGTCCGCGGCGAGCGTCGCGGGCCTGCTGCAGGCCGGCGAGCAGGGCGTCGTCGCGCCCGGCGCGCGGGTCGTCTGCACGGTGACGGGCAACGGCCTCAAGGACCCCGACTGGGCGATCTCCGGCGCGCCCGCCCCGACCGTGATCAAGGTGGACGCGCACTCCGCCGCGTCCGAGCTCGGCCTCACCTGAGGTGGCCGCGACGCGCACCGGCTGGGCGGCCGGGCCGGTGCTGGTCCGGACGCCCGCGACCAGCGCCAACCTCGGCCCCGGCTTCGACTCGCTCGGCCTCGCGCTGGCCCTGCACGACGAGGTCGAGGTCGAGCTGACCGACGACGGCGAGCTGGCCATCGAGGTGGACGGCGAGGGCGCCGAGGTCGCCGGACGGGGCGACCGGCACCTGATCGTCCGGGTGCTGCGCGACACCTTCGACGTGCTGGACGACCTGGCCGGATCCGGTCCGCCCCGGCCGTCCGGGCTGCGCCTGCGGTGCCGGAACCGGATCCCGCACAGCCGCGGCCTCGGGTCGTCGTCCGCCGCGATCGTCGCCGGGATCACCGCGGCCCGCGCGCTGCACCCGGCGGGCGGACGGCTCGACGACGACGCCGCGCTGCGCCTCGCGACCGAGATCGAGGGGCACCCCGACAACGTCGCGCCGTGCCTCGCCGGCGGTCTCACCGTCGCCTGGACGACCCCGGACGGGCCCCGGCTCGTCCGGCTGGAGTCGCAGGTCAAACGGGTCGTGGCATACGTTCCCGAGCACCGGCTGGCGACGGAGCGGGCGCGCGGGCTGCTGCCGGAGACCGTCCCGCACGGCGACGCCGCGGCCAACGCGGGCCGCGCCGCGCTGCTGATCGCGGCGCTCACCGGCGGCCTCGACGCGGGCGTCCTGCTCGACGCGACCGAGGACCGGCTGCACCAGGACTACCGCGCGCCCGCGATGCCGGAGTCCGCCGCGCTCGTCGGGCGGCTCCGCGCGGCGGGCGTACCGGCGGTGATCTCCGGGGCAGGACCTACTGTCCTGGCCTTCACAAGCGCGGGACAACTTGATTCGATGGTCGGCGAAGTGGGTAATGGGTGGCACGAACACCCGTTGGACGTCGCGACCCGCGGCGCTCACGTCATGTCCGGAGAATCGGAGCCGCGACCGTGACGAAGCGTCTCGGGCCGAGGGCCCGGCGTCGCCGTGACCGGTGCGCGTTCCCGGCACGTTCCCGCTAAGTAAAATGCGAAGACATCGACCTCTGGGGAATAGCAGTGCGCCCTGGTGATGTTAGGCTTAATGCCGCACCAGATGCCCCGTTCGGGGCAGCGTGCTCGTCAGCCGCGCGTCGCCTGTTCGGCCCTCCGGCCGTCTCGGTCCCGCGTACTTGGCTTCCCGACACCGTGACATCCCGTTGTCCGGCATCCCAGCGAAACTTCGGACGTGGCGGTACCGGGAACACGCACGAGCGAACCGTCCCGTCCACCATCTGGCTGTGCCCAGAAATCGCAGATCCCGGCCCCACCGTGATCAGCGGAGCCCGTCCCGGCGCCCCCGCCGGGCCGCACTACCGGGTCGGCTGGCCGAACACCGGCCAACGCCCGCTCCCTGGGAAGGACCCTTAGTGAGCGAATCCAGCGAACTCCTTACGGACGCATCGAGCACGGGAGCCGTCGACGCCGTTCCGGCCGCCGACGCCGAGCCCGCCACCCCCCGGCGCCGCCGGTCCGGCACCGGCCTGTCGGCCATGGTGCTGCCCGAGCTCAAGGCGCTCGCGTCCAGCCTCGGCATCACCGGCGTGACCGGGATGCGCAAGAGCCAGCTCATCGCCGCCATCCAGGACAAGCAGGGCGGCCAGGGGCAGGGCTCGGCGGGGGGCGAGCAGGGAGACGCTGCCGCGGTGAAGACCGAGCGCCCCCGGCGCGGCCGCACGGCCGCCGCCAAGCGCGAGGTGTCCGAGGACCAGGCGACCCTCACCGAGGTCGCGCCCACCGCCGTCGAGGCGCCGGCCGCCGCGCAGAACAGCGCGCAGCCCGCGGTGGAGCAGACGAACCAGCCCGAGACCGAGCGGGCCGAGAAGAGCGACCGCGCGGAGCGGGGCGAGCGGCAGGGCGGCGGACGGCAGCGGGGCGACCGCCAGAACCGCGAGCAGAACCGCGACCAGGGCCGCGACCGGGACCAGGGCCGGGAGCAGAACGCCGAGGACGGCGAGTCCCAGGGCGGGCGTGACGGGCGTGAGGGCCGCGACGGCGGCCGCGAGGGGCGCGACGGCGGCGGGCGCCAGCGCCAGCGCGGCGGCCGGGAGCGCGGCGAGGGCCGCGAGCGGGGAGAGCGCGGCGACCGGGGTGAGCGGGGCGACCGCGGTGACCGTGGAGAGCGCGGTGACCGGGGCGAGCGCGGCGACCGGGGCGAGCAGGGCGGCGGACGGCAGCGCGGCCAGAGCCAGGGCGGCGGCGGCCAGCACGACGACGACGACGGCAGCGGCCGGGGCCGGCGCGGGCGCCGGTTCCGCGAGCGCAACCGCGGCCGTGGCCGCGAGCGCTACGAGGAGCCGGTGCTCACCGAGGACGACGTCCTCATCCCCGTCGCGGGCATCCTCGACATCCTCGACAACTACGCGTTCGTCCGGACGACGGGCTACCTGGCGGGCTCCAACGACGTGTACGTGTCGCTGGCCCAGGTCCGCAAGAACGGCCTGCGCAAGGGCGACGTCATCACCGGCGCGGTGCGCCAGCCGCGCGAGGGCGAGCGGCGCGAGAAGTTCAACGCGCTCGTCCGGCTCGACACCGTCAACGGGATGGAGCCCGACCAGGCCAAGGGCCGCGTCGACTTCTCCAAGCTGACCCCGCTGTACCCGCAGGAGCGGCTGCGGCTGGAGACCGACCCCGGCATCCTCACCACGCGGATCATCGACCTCGTGTCGCCGATCGGCAAGGGGCAGCGCGGCCTGATCGTGTCGCCGCCGAAGGCCGGCAAGACGATGGTGCTCCAGGCGATCGCCAACGCGATCACCAAGAACAACCCGGAGTGCCACCTGATGGTCGTCCTCGTGGACGAGCGTCCCGAAGAGGTCACCGACATGCAGCGGACGGTGAAGGGCGAGGTCATCCACTCGACCTTCGACCGTCCCGCCGAGGACCACACCACCGTCGCGGAACTGGCGATCGAACGTGCCAAGCGGCTGGTCGAGCTGGGCCACGACGTCGTCGTGCTGCTCGACTCGATCACCCGGCTCGGCCGCGCCTACAACCTGGCGGCGCCGGCGTCCGGGCGCATCCTGTCCGGCGGCGTCGACTCGACGGCGCTGTACCCGCCGAAGCGGTTCTTCGGCGCGGCGCGCAACATTGAGAACGGCGGGTCGCTGACGATCCTCGCGACCGCGCTGGTGGAGACCGGGTCCCGGATGGACGAGGTCATCTTCGAGGAGTTCAAGGGCACCGGCAACATGGAGCTGAAGCTCAACCGGGGCCTCGCCGACAAGCGGATCTTCCCGGCGGTGGACGTCGACGCGTCCAGCACCCGCAAGGAGGAGATCCTCATGGCGCCGGAGGAGCTGCGCATCGTCTGGCAGCTCCGCCGCGTCCTGCACGCGCTGGACATGCAGCAGGCGCTGGAGCTCCTCATCGAGAAGATGAAGGAGACCAAGTCCAACGCCGAGTTCCTGCTCCAGGTGCAGAAGACGACGGTGTCCGACGATCGCTGAGCGACGCGCGCAGGCGCCCCCGTCCGGACCCGTCCGGGCGGGGGCGTTCCGCGTCTGCGGGACGGTCCGCGCCGCCGCCCGTCCGGGGCATGGTGGGGTTAGCCCCACCCCCGAATGGGCGGCGGACGTCATGGTCGCCCCACGTCCGTCCGGGCACGCTTGGACCGTAGGTTGGAACGGGCATGGAGGGACGACGTGGGCGACGTGAGCAGAGACCCGGGCGGGGCCGCGTCCGGCGGCGCGGCCGCGCGGTGGGCGGCGGCCCGGTGGGCCACCGTGACGCACGCCGGAGGTGACGTGGCCGCGACCGTCGCGGACCTCCCCTGGACGCCGCTCGCCATGGCGCGGTCGTCGCTGACCTGGCGCTCGGCGATCTACCTCGCCGTCAGCCTGGCGTTCGGGCTCGGCTGGTTCATCGCGCTGGCCGTCGGGCTGGCGCTGTCGGTCGCCCTGCTGATCATCTGGGTGGGGCTGCCGATGCTCGCGCTGATGATGATCGCGTGGCGGTTCGGCGCGATGTTGGAGCGGCGGCTCGTCCGGCTGGCGTTCGGCGTCCGGATCGACGACCCGTACCGGCCGCTGCCGCCGGGACGCAACCCGCTGGCGAAGCTGAAGGGCATGGTGGGCGACCCGGCCACCTGGAAGGACCTCGCCTACCTCGCCGTGCTGCTCCCCATCACGCTGGTCGAGTTCGTGGTCTCGGTCGTGGTGTGGGCCGCGACGTTCATGCTGCTGTTCCTGCCGTTGATCGTGGCGGCGGACGGCGGCGCCGAGGTCAGCGTCGGCCCCGTCTCGTACTGGGCGGGCAACCCGCTGGAGGCGCTGCCGGTGTCGCTGATCGGGCTCGTGCTCCTGGTCTTCGCGATGTACACGACGCGGGTCATGGCGGTCACGCACTCGGCGTTCGCGCGGCTCATGCTCGGGCAGAGCCCGTCCCAGCAGGAGAACCTCGAACTGCGCAAGCGCACCGAGCACCTGCGGGCCAGCCGCGCCCGCGGGGTGGACGCGGCCGAGTTCGAGCGCCGCCGCATCGAGCGCGACCTGCACGACGGCGCGCAGCAGCGGCTGCTGGCCGTCGCGATGGACATCGGCCGCGCCCGCGCCAAGCTGGAGGACGACCCCGAGGGCGCCCGCGCGCTGATCGAGCAGGCCCACCTCGGCACCAGGGAGGCGATCACCGAGCTGCGCGACCTGGCCCGCGGGATCTACCCGGCGATCCTCACCGACCGGGGGCTCGACCCGGCGCTGTCCGGCCTCGCGGGCCGCGCGCCCGTCCCCGTGGAGGTGGACGTCGACCTGCCCGAGCGTCCGCCGGCCGCGGTCGAGAGCATCGCCTACTTCATCGTCGCGGAGTCGCTGGCGAACATCGCGAAGTACGCCCGCGCGACCCGGGCGACGGTCCGGGTCGCCCGCGAGGACCGGTGGGTGGTCGTCGAGGTGATCGACAACGGCGTCGGCGGGGCGACCGCGCGGGCCGGCGGCGGGCTCGCCGGGCTCGCCGACCGGGCCGCCACGATCGACGGGATGCTGATCGTGGACAGCCCGCCCGGCGGCCCGACGATCATCCGCGCCGACCTGCCCTGCACCTGGTAGCCGCCGCCCGCCCGACCGGCGCCCCCGAGCTCTCCGGCCGGGGGCGCCTTCGCGCGCGGGTTCGCGCGCGGGTTCGCGTGCGGGCGCGCACGCGGGCGCGCACGCGGGGGAACGGGGGCGGGGGGACCGTGCCAACCCCGATAATGGGCGGATGCGCGTTGTGATCGCCGAGGATTCGGTGCTGCTGCGGGAAGGGCTCGTCCGGCTGCTCGGCGACGCCGGGATCGAGACGGTCGCGACGGTCGGGGACGGTCCGGGGCTGCTCGGCATCGTGGAGGAGCACAAGCCCGACCTCGCCATCGTGGACGTCCGGATGCCGCCGTCGTTCACCGACGAGGGGCTGCGCGCGGCGCTGAACGTCCGGGAGCGGCGGCCGGGGACGCCGATCCTCGTCCTGTCCCAGTACGTGGAGGAGCGGTACGCGACGGACCTGATCGGCGGCGGCGCGGAGGGCGTCGGCTACCTGCTGAAGGAGCGGGTGTCGGACGTCGCCGAGTTCATCGACGCGGTCCGCCGGATCGCCTCCGGCGGGACGGTCATCGATCCCGAGGTGATCGGCCAGCTGCTCGGCCGCCGCCGCACCGGCGACCCGCTGGACGCCCTGACCCCGCGCGAGCGGGAGGTGCTCGGGCTGATGGCGCAGGGACGCTCGAACGGCGCGATCGCGGGGGACCTCGTCGTCACCGAGGGCGCGGTGGAGAAGCACATCTCCAACATCTTCATGAAGCTCGACCTCCAGCCCGCGCAGGGCGGGCACCGGCGCGTGATGGCCGTCCTCGCCTACCTGGGCCGCGCGGGCTCCTGACCGCGCGCCCGACCGCGCCCGACCAGCGCGCCCGGCGGACGTCCAAGATCGGGAATGCCCCGTGACGTCGGCACGTTCTCGTATCTGGCACACTTGGACTGCAACCGCTGCGGTACCGGTTCGCGCCATCCCACCTTCACCATGGTTCCGGCCATGCGGGCGGGGGCGTCCGGCGACCGCCAGAAGCGAGGAGAACCATGAAGCCCGACATTCACCCGAACTACGTCGTCACGACCGTGACGTGTACGTGCGGCAACACCTTCGAGACCCGCAGCACCGCCGAGAACGGCGTCATCCACGCCGACGTGTGCTCGAACTGCCACCCGTTCTACACGGGCAAGCAGAAGATCCTCGACACCGGCGGCCGGGTCGCGCGCTTCGAGCAGCGCTTCGGCAAGAAGGGCGCGAAGAAGTAAGGCGGCAGCCGCATTCATAGCGACCAGTGACGGCCCGGGGACGATTCGGCTCCCCGGGCCTCGCGAAGTCGGCGTCCGGAGGCCGCGCCCCCGGGCCGGAACGGGCCAGGACACATCGTGAATCTCGACGAACTGATCAGTGAGTACGCGGGCATCGAGGAACGGCTCGCCGATCCGTCCGTCCATGCCGACCAGAACCTCGCGCGCAAGCTCGGCAAGCGCTACGCGGAGCTGCGCCCGATCGTCGAGACGCACCGGGAGCTGGCCGCCACCGAGGACGACCTCGCCGCCGCCCGCGAGCTCGCCGCCGAGGACGAGGCGTTCGCCGCCGAGGCGACCGACCTCGAACGGCACAAGGGCGACCTGGAGGAGCGGCTGCGCCACCTTCTGGTCCCGCGCGACCCGAACGACGCCAAGGACGTCATCCTTGAGGTGAAGGCGGGCGAGGGCGGCGAGGAGTCCGCGCTGTTCGCGGGCGACCTCCTGCGCATGTACCTGCGGTACGCGGAGCGCGTCGGCTGGAAGACGGAGGTGCTCGACTCGCACCCGTCCGACCTCGGCGGCTACAAGGACGTCACCGTCGCCGTGAAGGCGAGGGCATCCCAGGAGGAGGGCGTCTGGACGCGGCTCAAGTTCGAGGGCGGCGTGCACCGGGTGCAGCGCGTCCCGGCCACCGAGTCGCAGGGACGCATCCACACCAGCGCGGTCGGCGTCCTGGTGACGCCCGAGGCTGAGGACGTCGACGTCCAGATCGACCCGCACGACCTGCGCATCGACGTGTACCGGTCGTCCGGGCCGGGCGGGCAGAGCGTCAACACCACCGACTCCGCGGTGCGCATCACGCACCTGCCGACCGGAGTCGTCGTGTCCTGCCAGAACGAGAAGAGCCAGCTCCAGAACAAGGACCAGGCGCTGCGCATCCTGCGGTCCCGGCTGCTGGCGATGGCGCAGGAGGAGGCCGACGCGGCCGCGTCGGCCGAGCGCAAGAGCCAGGTCCGGACGGTCGACCGGTCCGAGCGGGTGCGCACCTACAACTATCCGGAGAACCGGATCTCCGACCACCGGGTCGGCTACAAGGCGTACAACCTCGACCAGGTGCTGGACGGCGACCTCCACAACGTCACGCAGGCGCTCGTCGACGCCGAGTTGGAACGCCGTCTGGCCGAAGCTCAAGGATCATGAGCGCGGCGAACCGGGGGGCGTGGGGGGTCGTCCCCCCTCGAAGGTCAGGATCATGAAACTGCTGCTCGACGAGATCGCCAGGGCCACCGCGCGGCTCGCGGACGCGGGCGCCGCCTCGCCCCGCGCCGACGCCGAGGAGCTGGCGGCGGCCGTGCACGGGGTGAAGCGCTCGGAGCTGCACTGCGTCCCGGACGGCGCGTTCGACGCCCGGTTCTGGGAGTTCGTGGCGCGGCGCGAGGCGGGGGAGCCGCTCCAGCACATCACCGGGCGCGCGTTCTTCCGCTACCTGGAGCTGAAGGTCGGGCCGGGGGTGTTCGTGCCGCGTCCGGAGACCGAGGTCATGGTCGGCTGGGCGCTGGAGACGCTGCGCGACATGGACGTCCGCGACCCCCTCGTCGTCGATCTCGGCACCGGGTCGGCGGCCATCGCGCTGTCGATCGCGCTGGAAGCCCCCCGCGCGCGCGTGCACGCGGTGGAGAAGGACCCGACGGCGTTCGTCCACGCGACCCGCAACGTCGAGGAACTGGATGAGCGAGGCCGCGTCCGGCTGCACTTGGACGACTTCTCCACCGCGCTCCCCGAACTCGATGGAACGGTCGACCTGGTCGTCTCCAACCCGCCGTACATCCCGATGAGCGAGTGGGAGTACGTGCCGCGCGACGTCCGCGACCACGATCCGGCGGACGCGCTGTGGGGCGGCGGCGACGACGGCCTGGACGCGATCCGCGTCGTCGAGCGCACCGCGCGGCGGCTGCTGCGCCCGGGCGGGCACGTCGCGGTCGAGCACAGTGACCTGCAAGGCAACGCGGTCTACTGGGTGTTCGGGGAGGAGCGAGGCTGGCGCGACGTCCGAAACCGACGCGACCTCACCAACCGTGACAGGTTCGTCACCGCGCGGACGGTGGCCGACTGACGTTTCCGGGCTCGACCTGCGCGATGGGGTGGGTCCGCCGGAGCGGGGCTATTCTGGGCGGTGCCAGAAACGGACGAGCGCCGCGAGATGGGAAGACGGGCGACCGTGAGCCGACGTTATGACTGCTCCGATCCGATGGAGCGCACCCGCGGGATCGCCGAGGCGTTCTCCGCCGTCCGGCGCAGTGAGCTGATCGTGCTGCCGACCGACACCGTGTACGGGGTCGGGGTGGACGCGTTCGTCGCGCCCGCGGTGGAGAAACTGCTGGAGGCGAAGGGACGCGGGCGCGAGATGCCCCCGCCGGTCCTGGTCGGCTCGGTGCGCGCCGCGACCGCCCTCGTGGAGGATCTCGGCACCTACGGGCAGGACCTCATCGACGAGTTCTGGCCGGGCGCGCTGACGCTGGTGTGCCGCTCCAACCCGAACCTCGTGTGGGACCTCGGCGACACCAAGGGCACCGTCGCGCTGCGCATGCCGATGCACGAGCTCGCGGTCGAGCTGCTCAAGGAGACCGGGCCGCTCGCGGTCAGCAGCGCGAACCTGAGCGGGCGCCCGGCGGCCCGGGACGCCGCCGAGGCCGAGAAGATGCTCGGCGACGCGGTGTCGGTCTACCTGGACGCCGGCGTCTCCGGCAACACCGAGCCGTCGACGATCGTCGACCTGACCGGCTCCGTGCCGCGCCTGCTGCGCGCGGGCGCCGTCCCGGCCGACAAGATCCGCTCCGTCGTCGGCGTCCTGCTGACCGACGAGGACGACGACCACGACGAGGACGGCGCGGCCCCGGACGCCCCTGCCGAGCCCGCAGACGCCCCGTCCGGAGCCGCGGCAGCCAAGCCTTCCCTCACCAAGGGCGAGCCCTCCAAGGCCCCGGACGGCCCCGCTGAGCCCCCCTCCGGATCGGCGCAGACCGCGGATTCCTGACCCGGCCGGAGCCGGTCGCCGGGCGCCGCCGGGGCACGCTCATGGCGAGCGTTCACAGGAGCATGTTGGCGAGAGTCGCCGCCACGGTCGCCGTGGCCATGACGACCCAGGTCCACGAGTGCGCGCCGAGCCTGATCGAGTAGAACAGGACGGCGACGGCCGCGGGCGCGGCGGCGGCCAGCAGGGCGTAGCTCAGATACCGCGAGGGATCGCCGTCGAGAAACTTCTCGAGGAGCGAGGCCGCCATGGCGGCGATGAGGACCAACGCGCATGCGGCCTCGGAAACGGGCTCGCGTGCCTTCGACTCCATCGTCTTGCCTCCAAATGAGATCTTTGGAAGTAGCCAATCGCGCCCCGCGCCCGGGAACTTCCTCCGGCGGGACCCACCTCGCTCGATCGTCCGATGTGCGGGCGCCTCAACCCTTGGGTGGAGGGGCCTCTCCCGGACGGACGAGCCCCGTGTCGTAGGCGAAGATCGTGGCCTGCACCCGGTCGCGTAGGCCGAGCTTGCCGAGCAGCGAGTTGACGTGGGTCTTGACCGTGGCGGTGCCGATGCCGAGCGCGGCGCCGATCTCGGTGTTGCTGAGGCCCTTCGCGATCCGCAGGAGCACGTCGCGTTCCCGCTGGGTGAGCGGCTCCAGGCGGTCGTCTTCGCCGGACGGCGGGTTGATCGCGCCGGTGGCGAAGGCGTCGATGAGGCGGCGGGTCACGGCGGGGGCGAGCAGCGCCTCGCCGTCCGCCACGGTGCGGACGGCGTCCACCAGCTCCTGGGGCTGGCAGTCCTTGAGTAGGAAGCCGGACGCGCCCGCGCGCAGCGCGCCGAACACGTACTCGTCGCGGTGGAAGGTGGTGAGCACCAGCACCCGCGCCGGGGACCCCGCGGCGGCCAGCTCCCGCGACGCGGCGAGACCGTCCACGCCGGGCATCCGGATGTCCATCAGCACGACGTCGGGACGGCATTCGGGGACGGCGCGCAGGGCCTCCGCGCCGTCCGCGGCCTGGCCCACGACCTCCATGTCCGGTTCACCGCCGATGATCGCGGTGAACCCCGCGCGGACGATGGCCTGATCGTCCACCACGAGCACCCGGATGCTCACGGCGTCCTCCCTCCGGTCACGGTGCCTCCCTCATTGCGCTCCATCGCGTTTCATCGCGCTCCATCGCGTTTCATCGCGCTCCATCGCGTCCAGGAGCCCTCGCATCTCGGTCAGGGCGGCCCGCGCCTGCCCGGTCACCGTGCGGAGGGCCGCGGCCGCGTCGTCGTCCGTGCCGGTCAGACCCGTCTCGGCCGTCGTCACGAGCCGCGCGGTCCGGTCGAGGACGGTCCCGTTCAGCCCGGCCGCGACGCGGATCCGCTCGGCGTGCACGGCGGTGCCCGTCCGCGTGGTGACGGTGTCGATGATCGCGTCCCCCCAGCGCCGGCTCCGCGCCGCGACGGCGAGGCCCCACGCCCAGCCGCCGAACGTCGCGGGCGCCGTGCACACGACTGCGAGCACCAGCCCGAACGTGAACGCGACCGGGATCTCGGCGCCCGTCGCGGCCGTCCGGTCGGCGGCCAGCGAGAGGCCGAGGCCGATGCCCCACGGGAGCGGCGCGACGAGCGCCGCGGGCCACGTCCGCCGCCCGTCCGGGTGGTAGCACGCGACCGAGTAGACGGCGACGAGCAGGGCGGGGGAGGCGAGGCCAAGCGCGTTCAGCGCGTCCGGCGACCACAGCGCGCACGCGGCGGCGAAGGCCGCGTGCGCCGAGACGACCGCCGCCTGCGCGGTCCGCGGGCGGCGCCGCCGCCACCACAGCGGGACCGCGCCGAGCACGAGCACGGCCGCGGCCAGCGCCGTCCCCGCCGCGGTCGGGCCCTCGACCAGCGGCTCCGGCGGGACGAACGCCAGGAGCGGCGACGCCGCGCAGACGACGACCGTCACGGCGTCCAGGACCTCCGGCCAGCCCCAGCCGATCCGGGAGCCGGCCGTCGTCGGAAGGCGTGCCTCGACCGCCCAGCCGCCCGACGCGGTCGGTCCGGCGGTGAGCGCGCCGCCCAGCTCGGCCGCCCGGCCGCGCATGCCGCGCACGCCCCGTCCGCCTCCCCGCGTGGGCACGGCCCCGCGGCCGGGGCGCTCGTTCTCGACGCCCACCCGGACCGCCCCCGGCTCGTAGCGGACGGTCACCCGCACCTCGGCGCCGAACGCGTGCCGCGTCGCGTTGGTGATCGACTCCTGGACGATCCGGTACGCGACCGCCGTCACCTCGGCGGGCAGCCTGCGGGCGCGCCCTTCAAGCGTCAGGGACACCGGCACGCCCATCCTGCCCAGGCCGTGGCAGAGGCCGGGCAGCAGTTCCCGCAGCCCGCCGCCGTCGGCCCGCGGGCCCGCCAGGTCCGCGAGCGCGCTCAGCGACCCCAGCACCTCGCGGCCGGTCCCGGCGGCGACCGCGAGCGCCTCGCGGACCAGCCCGGGGTCGCCGACCCGGACGGCCGCCCCGGTGTGCACGACGACGGCGCTCAGGTGATGGCCCGCGACGTCGTGGACCTCCCGGGCGAGGCGCGCGCGCTCCGCGTCCGCCGCCGCGCGGGCCTCCCGGTCGACGTCGGCGAGCCGGTCGAACAGCTCCCGCCGCCGCGCCGCGTGCTGCCGCCGGAGCTGGCCGAACGCCGTGATCCCCAGGTAGAGGGCCGCGTTCAGCAGCACGCCGGACAGCACGTCGCCGGGCCCCGCGGCGGTCGGCAGGTACGCCGTGGACGCGACGGCCCAGGCGGCGACGCAGCCCAGGACCGCGGGGCGCGGCCCGCGCAGCACCGCCAGCGAGTACAGGGCGACCCCGTCCGCGGGCCCGCCGATCGCGGTGGTCGCGTCGCCGGACGCGACGAGGCCGATCGCGGTCAGCGCGATCGCGGCCGCGAGGGTCGGCACGGGCGCGACGCGCCGCCACGCCAGCGTCCCGGCCCCGAGGACGATGGTGATCGTCACCGCCGTCCAGCGGCCCGTCCCGAGGGGATCGCCGCTGCCGTCGGTGAAGAGCCAGGTGAGCGGAATCTGGGAGCCCGCGACGAGGAACGGGACGCCCCAGTCGGCAATGCGCGGCCATTGCCGGGGGTTTTCGTCCGTCCGCACGGGATGACCCTAAGACCTTTCCTCGGGCTTGGGTGACGCTTGAACGTCGCGCCTCCCCGGTTTTCGCGAGGAAGCGCAGACGGGACGACTTGTGCGTCCGACTACTACGCGCATTGTCGTGCCTGGCCGTGCTCGCGGCGGTGGAGGACGGCGGGGTCGGCACGAGGGCGGCGAGGCTCCGCAGCAGGTCACGGCGGCTCACCTGGAACCGAGCAGCCGGTTCCAGGATTTCTGGGGCGCTCTATACGGGGGCCCAAGGCCGTCCCCCATCCAGATTGGTCGAGGACGCCACCCGCTCAGAGGTGCGGAAATGGTGAAGGCCCCGCCGGGCCGGGCGGGGCCTCGCGTAAGTCGGTTACGCGTGGTCACTCACGCGAGGGCTCAGAAGAGCTTCTTGCCCTTGCCGTAGAGGTACTTGCCGGTCTTCTTGTTGCGACCGCACTCCTGCACCCACAGGTGGCTGCTGTAGCTGGACTTCGCGCTGATGGCCACGGTGCCCTTGCCGTCGAAGTTGTACGTGCTGCCGCTCGACGTGGTGGCGATGATCTTGTGGCGCGACCAGTACTGCTTGCTGCCCTCGGTGAACAGGAACCGCACGCAGGCGGTCCAGCCGTTCTTCGCGGAGTCGCGCAGGTAGCCCTTCACGTAGGTGCTGCCGCCGCTGCGGGAGTAGGTGCCCCACGCGCTGATGTTCGAGTACGAGTTGTACGGGGCCCAGCTGGTGGCCGCCTCCGCGGGCGTCCCGACGGCGGCCATGCCCGCCATCAGGGTGCCGGCGGTCAGCGCCACGGCTGCGATACGCCGCATAGATCCTCCATGATCAGACTTGGTTAGCGACGGATAACCTAGCAGGGCCGACAAGATCATCTTTATCGTATTTTTAGGCTGTGACCAGGGAAGGTCGAAATCTTCGATCATGCGAACCTGGAGGCGGCCGCGGGCGTCCAAGGGTCCGGGAGGTCGTCCGCGGGCGTCCCGGCGGATCCGGTCCGCCGGCCTCGCGGGCAGTATCGGCGGCGTTACGCGGACGCGCGGACCGCAACGATGCCACCATGCCTGACGTGCGTGGCCGTGTCCGGGGGCCCGCGATCACCGCGGGCGTGCTCCTGCTGACGACCCTCGTCCTCGCGCTGCCCGCGTCCGCCGCGGCGGGGCCCGCGCCGAGTGAGATCATCCCCACCTACGACGTCGTCCTCACGCTGGGCGGGGACGGGGTGCTGTACGTCCGGGAGACGATCACCTATGACTTCGACCGGAGCGGGGAGCACGGGATCGTCCGGCGGGTCCGGTTCCGGCACGGCGACCGCGTGTACGACGTGCGGGACGTGCGGGCCGGGTCGTCCACGGGCGCGCCGTCCAGGGTCCGCACGACGCGGTTCCTGAACGACGTGCAGATCAGCGTCGGCGACCGGCGCCGGGAGGTGCGCGGCCGCCAGGCGTACGTGATCGAGTACGCCGTGGCCTGGGCCTTCACCCCGCGCGCCGACCACGACGAACTGGTCTGGGACGCGATCGGCACCGGCTGGAGCGTCCCGATCGCGAACGCCGCCGTCCGGGTGGAGGCGCCGGTGCCGCTGCGCCGGGCGACCTGCCGGGCGGGCGTCCCCGGCGCGACGACCCGCTGCCTGCGCGACCGCGACGGCCCCTACGCGGTGGACTTCCTGCAAGGCGCGCTCGCCCCGCACGAGGGGATGACGATCAAGGTCCGGCTGCCCAAGCACGCGGTCGCCGTCCAGCCGCCGCGGTACGTCCCGCCGCACTGGACGGGCGGCTGGCCGGGCACCGCGCTGCTCGCGCTGTCGGTCGCGGTCGTGCCGCTGCTGGCGCGCCGTCCGGCGCCCCGCCGGGCGGCCGGGGCCGGCCTCGCCGCCGCCGGGTTACTGCTGGTCGCCGCGGACGCGGGCGACGACATCGCGGCGCACGGGGCGTGGGCGTTCTCACTCGGCGACCGGTGCCTCGCCGGGCTCGCGCTCATGATCGTGGGCGCCGGGATCCTGTGCGCGGACCGGCCCAGGATGGTGTGAGTCGGGGCGAACGCCCGCGGATGAGGACTACAGTTGGTCGGTCGCGACGCGAACGGATCGTTCCGGCGGGCCGTCTTCATAGGTGACGGGGCCGCGCAGGTGACGGTCCGCGCGTACGGGGCATCGGAACCGGACAGCGAAGACACGACGGCGATCGGCGGAGGGGAGGCGCAGGGAGAGTGCGGGAATACCTGCTCGCCATCCTCGTCGCCGCGCTCGTCTCCTACCTGCTGACCCCCTCGGTGCGCAGGTTCGCGGTGTGGTTCGGGGCGCAGGCCGTGCCGCGCGAGCGCGACGTCCACGTCATCCCGACGCCCCGGCTCGGCGGCCTCGCGATGTTCGGCGGGATGGTGGCCGCGCTCGTGGTGGCGACCGGGCTGCCGGAGATGCGCAAGGTCCTCGCGGACGGCGACATCAACGTGACCAGGGCGTTCCTGCTGTCCGGCGGGCTGATCGTGCTGATCGGCATCGCCGACGACCGCTGGGAGGTGGACGCCCTCACGAAGTTCGCCGGGCAGGTCGCCGCCGCCGGGATCTTCATCATGCAGGGCATCCAGGTCTACGCGCTGCCGCTGCCCACCGGGGAGTCGCTCACGCTGCCGCCCGCCTACGGGGTGCCGCTGACCGTACTCGTCGTGGTCGCGACGATCAACGCCGTCAACTTCATCGACGGGCTGGACGGCCTCGCCGCGGGCGTCGTCGGGATCGCGGCGCTCGGCCTGTTCTCCTACGCCTACCTGCTGTCGCGCGTGAACGGGCTGACCACGCTGTCGGCCGCCACGCTCATCGCCGCCGTGCTGTTCGGGATGTGCGCGGGCTTCCTGCCGCACAACTTCAGCCCGGCCAAGATCTTCATGGGCGACACCGGCTCGATGCTGATCGGGCTGCTGCTCAGCGCGTCCACGATCATGCTGACCGGGCAGTTCGACCCGACGGTCCTCACCAACGGGCTGTTCCCGTTCTTCGTCCCGATGCTGCTGGTCCCGGCGGTGGCCGCGATCCCGTTCATCGACATGCTGCTCGCCGTGTGGCGCCGCACGAACCAGGGCCGCTCGCCGTTCGCGCCGGACAAGCAGCACCTGCACCACCGCCTGCTGGAACTCGGCCACTCCACCCGCCGCGCCGTGCTGATCATGTACGTCTGGGTGGGCCTACTCGCGTCCGGCCTGATCGGGTTCGCGCTGATCGACGCCGCCTGGAAGGTCCTCGGCATCACGGTGGGCGTCGCGGTCGTCGGGCTGCTGCTGATGTTCGGCAAGCCGCGCCGCAGGTCCGTCCCGCCGCCGGACGGGGAGCAGCCCGCCCAGCGTCCCGCGATGCGCGTCTGATCCGGCGCGTCTGATCGGGCGCCCCACGACGCGGGTCCGACCGGCGTCCTGTTTCGTCCCGAAAATCGTAGGTTTGACCGTGCCTTGTAGCGGTAGGGGTTCGGGTCGTCCTCCTCGGTAACGATGGGCTGGACCCCCGGCCTGGGCTAGGGTCCGGGGGGACGGGTGTGACCCGGAGTAGCGCGTGGGAGCCCGCGCGGCGCATTACCTCTAGGGTAATTGTGGACATTCCGGACGCTTGTGATACCTTTCACGAACAAGAGACGACCACTGAACGTGACCAGCCGGAGCCCTCATGCATACCTCCGACGCCCGGATGCTCCGCGGCGCCGCGATCCCGACCTCGGTCGTCGGGGTGGGCGCCGTACTGATCGGCCTGCTGGCCGCCGGCGCCAAGGGCGCCCTCGCGGCCGCACTGGCCACCGTCGTGGTGATCGCCTTCTTCTCGGTCAGCGCGCTGGCGGTCTCCTGGGCCGGCAAGATCTCCGCGCAGACCATGATGATGGCCGCGCTCGCGAGCTACGTCGTGAAGATCCTCGTCATGATGGTGCTGGTCACCCTGGTGGCCGAGGTGACCATCTGGAACACCAAGGTCTTCGGCTGGACGGTCATCGCGCTCGCGATGCTGTGGATCGCCGCCGAGTTCCGGGTCGCGCTGCAGCGCAGGCCCTACATCGACGAACCCCGAGCAGACGCCCCCCAAGCGACCGAGTCCGACGACCGCGAGCACCGGGCCGGTGAGTCGCGGGACGACGGCGCCGCCGAGCCGCGGAACGTCCTGGACCGGAGTCCGTGATGACTCCGCCACGGACGGTGCGGCGCCCCTTCGGGGACTACTCCAATATGACCACCGCAGGCATGGCCTGCTATCGTCCGGAGCGCGATGAGCGAGCAGAAACGTCGGCCGGAGGACGGCCAACGGGAATTCGCCGACGCCGCATGGTCCGTGCCCAGCTACCTGCTCTCCGGGATCATCATCTGGGGCGGTCTGGGATGGCTGCTGGCCGAATTGACGGACCAGACCTGGCTGATCTTGGTCGGCGTGGTCATCGGCGCCGGGCTCGCCATCTACCTGGTCTACCTGAAGTACGGTCGCCACTCCCTCTGAGCGGCGCCGCCGCCGAGGAAGCCTTTGTGTCACATCACAACATTGATGAAGGGAACGCCGCGTGAACGCGCTGACGGTCCTCGCCTCCGGAGGGGATAAGTTCGAGGCCCCCGGGACGGAGCTGTTCGACTTCCCGCCCCTCTTCCCCGGCGGCCCCGCCTGGCTAACCAAGCCCGTCTTCTTCGCGGTGTTCGGCGCGCTCGTCGTGTGCGTCGTGTTCTGGATGGCCTTCGCCAAGCCGAAGCTCGTGCCGCGGGGCATGCAGAACGTCGGCGAGGTCGGCTACATGTTCGTCCGCGACCAGATCGCGCGCCCGTTCCTGGGCAAGAACACCGAGCAGTGGATGCCGCTGCTGCTGACGCTGTTCTTCATGGTCTGGATCTGGAACATCTTCTCGGTCGTCCCGATCATCCAGTTCCCGATCGCGTCGCACATCGCGTTCCCGGCCGTCCTGGCGATCTTCGTGTACTGCGTCAAGGTGTACCTGGGCTTCAAGCACCAGGGCCCGGTGAAGTACTTCACGAACATGATCCCCAAGGGCCTGCCGCTCCCCGTCTACTTCCTGCTGGTGCCGATCGAGTACCTCTCGACCTTCATCATCGCCCCCTTCACCCACGCCGTCCGGCTCTTCGCCAACATGTTCGCCGGGCACATGATCCTGGCGTTCTTCAGCCTCGTCGGCTTCTGGTTCCTGTTCGAGAAGCCCACGGCCGCCGGGTTCGGGATCGGCCTCGTCGGCGTGGTCGTCACCATCCTGCTGACCGCCTTCGAGCTGCTGATCCAGTTCCTGCAGGCGTTCCTGTTCGCGATGCTCGCCGCCATGTACATCCAGAGCGGGCTGCACGCGGACCACTGAGCCCCTGGGTCGTGCGGCGCCCCCTCGGCGCCGGGCCCGTCCGACAACCTCGTAAGCCAGACCGGCGGAGACTCCGCCGGCCGACAGAAAAGGAAAGAACCCATGACGGGAGCCGTCCTCGCCGCCGGACTCGAAGGCAACGTCACCGCGATCGGCTACGGCCTCGCGGCCATCGGCCCGGGCATCGGCATCGGCATCATCTTCGGCCAGGGCGTGAACGCGATCGCCCGCCAGCCCGAGCTGACCGGCGTGATCCGCACCAACATGATGCTGGGCTTCGTCCTCACCGAGGCGCTCGCCCTGATCGGTCTGGTCGCGCCGTTCATCTTCAAGAGCATCTGATCACGCTTCCCACCCGAGGAGGGCTGTAGGCATGATCGAAGCAGCGTCCGTCCTTGCGGCGGAGAACAACAACCCTCTGCTTCCGCACCCGTTCGAGCTCGTCGTCGGCATCTTCTCGTTCCTCGTCGTCCTCATCGTGGTCGGCAGGATCCTCGTCCCGCGGCTGCAGCAGACGCTGGAGGAGCGCACCCAGGCCATCGAGGGCGGCCTCGAACGCGCCGAGCAGGCGCAGAAGGAAGCCCAGCAGGTCCTTGACCAGTACAAGGCCCAGCAGAAGGCGGCCGCGGTCGAGGCGTCGAACGAGCGCCGCAAGGCCGAGGAGCAGGGCGCGCAGATCATCGCCCAGGCCAAGGAGCAGGCCCAGGTCGAGGCGCGCCGGATCGTCGAGAACGCCAAGGCGCAGATCGAGGCGGAGCGGCAGCAGGCGCTGCAGTCGCTGCGCGCCGAGATCGGCACCCTGTCGGTCGAGCTGGCCGGACGTGTCGTGGGCGAGTCCCTTGAGGACAGCGCGCGGCAGAGCCGGGTCGTCGACCGGTTCCTTGAGGAGCTGGAAGAGCGCGCTCGCACGCAGGAGCAGATCACATCATGACCATCACGGGAGCGGTGAGCAGGGCGTCGCTGGCCGAGGCCAGGGAGCGGCTGGAGGCGGCCATCCCCTCCGCCGACCTGGCCCGGCTCGGCGGTGACCTGTTCGCGGTGCTGCACCTGATCGACCGCGAGCACGGGCTGCGGCGGGCGGTCTCCGACCCGGCGCGGGCCGGGGCCGACAAGGCGCAGCTCGTCCAGATCCTGCTGGAGGGCAAGGTGTCGCCGGCCGCTCTCGGGCTGGTCGCCGACGTCGTCCGGCTGCGCTGGTCGTCCCCCTCGGAGCTGTCGGACGCGGTGGAGGCCCTCGCGGTCACCGCCGAGGCCGCCCGCGCCGAGGCCGACGGGCGCATCGACGACCTGGAGGACGAGCTGTTCCGGTTCTCCCGCGTCGTCGAGGGCGAACCGGAACTGCGCGGCGCGCTCGCCGGGCGGTCCCTGCCCGACGAGCGCAAGCTCGGGCTGGTCAACGCGCTGCTCGAGGGGAAGGTCACCGAGGCGACGCTGACGCTGGTCACCGAGCTGGCGCTGCGTCCGCGAGGACGTAGCCTGGAGGCGGGGCTCGCCGAGTACGGCAAGCTCGTCGCCCAGCGCAGGCAGCGGCTGGTCGCGCTCGTGCGGACGCCCGCCGAGCTGCCGGAGGCGCAGCGCACCCGGCTCGCCGCGGTGCTCGCCGCCGCCTACGGCCACGAAGTACACCTGAACATCGAGATCGACCCCACGGTGATCGGCGGCCTGTCGATCGAGATCGGGGACGAGATCATCGACGGCACCATCGCCGGACGGCTGGACGACGTCCGCCGGCGGCTCGGCCCCGGTTGAGACCGGTAGAGCTGACTCTAGGGAGCAAGAGAGGAATCATGGCGGAGCTGACGATCCGTCCGGACGAGATCCGGAACGCGCTGGAGCGCTTCGTCCAGTCGTACGAGCCCGAGGCCGCCGCGCGCGAAGAGGTCGGCACCGTCGTCGATTCCGGCGACGGTATCGCCCACGTCGAGGGCCTGCCCTCCGCGATGGCGAACGAACTCCTTGAGTTCGAGGACGGTACCCGTGGCCTGGCTCTGAACCTGGACGTGCGTGAGATCGGCGCCGTTGTCCTCGGCGACTTCAGCAAGATCGAGGAGGGCCAGAAGGTCCGCCGGACCGGCGAGGTGCTGTCCGTCCCCGTGGGGGACGGCTTCCTCGGCCGCGTCGTCGACGCGCTGGGCAACCCGCTGGACGGCAAGGGCCCGATCGAGACGACCGAGCGCCGCGCGCTCGAACTGCAGGCCCCCACGGTCGTGCAGCGGCAGTCGGTCAGCGAGCCGCTGCAGACCGGCATCAAGGCCATCGACGCGATGACGCCGATCGGCCGCGGCCAGCGCCAGTTGGTCATCGGTGACCGGCAGACGGGCAAGACGACCGTCTGCGTGGACACCATCATCAACCAGAAGGAGAACTGGGAGTCCGGCGACGCGACGAAGCAGGTCCGCTGCATCTACGTCGCGATCGGCCAGAAGGGCTCCACGATCGCCAACGTCCGCCGCTCCCTGGAAGAGGCGGGCGCGCTGGAGTACACCACGATCGTGGCGGCGCCCGCGTCCGAGCCGGCGGGCTTCAAGTACATCGCCCCCTACACCGGGTCGGCGATCGGCCAGCACTGGATGTACCAGGGCAAGCACGTCCTGATCATCTTCGACGACCTGTCGAAGCAGGCCGAGGCCTACCGCGCGGTGTCGCTGCTGCTGCGCCGCCCGCCGGGCCGCGAGGCGTACCCGGGCGACGTGTTCTACCTGCACTCCCGGCTGCTTGAGCGCTGCGCGAAGCTGTCCGACGAGCTGGGCGCGGGCTCGATGACCGGCCTGCCGATCATCGAGACCAAGGGCAACGACGTGTCGGCGTACATCCCGACGAACGTCATCTCCATCACCGACGGGCAGTGCTTCCTGGAGACGGACCTGTTCAACCAGGGCGTCCGGCCGGCGATCAACGTCGGCATCTCGGTCTCCCGGGTCGGCGGCGACGCGCAGATCAAGGCGATGAAGCAGGTCGCCGGCACGCTGCGGCTCGCGCTGTCGCAGTTCCGCGACCTGGAGGCGTTCGCCGCGTTCGCGTCCGACCTGGACGCCGCGTCCCGCGCGCAGCTCGACCGCGGCGCCCGCCTCGTGGAGCTGCTGAAGCAGCCGCAGGGCAGCCCGTTCCCGGTCGAGCAGGAGGTCGTGTCCGTGTGGTCGGGCACGTCCGGCGAGCTGGACGACGTCCCGGTCGCCGACATCCGCCGCTTCGAGCGCGAGTTCCTCGACTACGTCGAGCGGGAGGAGAGCGGCCTGCTGACCTCCATCCGCGAGACCGGCAAGCTCTCCGACGACGCCCTCCAGGCCCTGAAGAACGCCATCACGGAGTTCAAGAAGGGCTTCCAGACCAGCGAGGGCGAGCTGCTGGCCGAGGAGTCGGTCGAGCCGCTCGCGGACGAGGACGTCGAGCAGGAGACCATCACCAGGGTCAAGAAGGACTGACGGCGATGGCCCAGATTCGCCAGCTTCGGCAGAAGATCAAGTCGGTCAAGTCGACCGCCAAGATCACTCGTGCCCAGGAGATGATCGCGACCTCGCGGATCGTCAAGGCCCAGCAGGCGGTGGCGGCGTCCAAGCCGTACGCCGACCAGATCACGCAGGCCCTGTCCGCGCTGGTGAGCCATCATGTCGGGATCGACCACCCGCTGCTCCAGGAGCAGCCGGCCGACAACCGCAGCGCGGTCCTGATCATCACGAGCGATCGCGGGTTCTGCGGCGCCTACAACGCCAACGTGATCCGCGAGGCGGAGGCGCTGATCGCGCGGCTGCGGGAGGAGGGCCGCGAGCCCGTCCCGTACGTCATCGGCAACAAGGGCATCACGTGGTACCGGTTCCGCGGCCGCGAGGTCGCGGAGACGTGGCACGGGTTCACCGACCGTCCGGACTTCCCGAGCGCCGAGCGGATCGGGCGGCGCCTCACCGAGGACTTCCTCAAGACGGACGCGGACGGCGGTGTCGGCGAGATCCACGTGGTCTACACCCAGTTCGTGTCGATGCTGACGCAGGAGGTCCAGGTCAGAAGGCTGCTCCCGCTGGAGATCGGGGAGTCGGCCTCCGACCGGGTGCCGCCCGCGTACGAGTTCGAGCCGTCCGCCGCGGCGGCGCTCGACCTCCTGCTGCCCAACTACGTCGAGAGCCGCATCTTCCACATGCTGCTCCAGTCGGCGGCGTCGTTCCACGCCTCGGTGCGGCGGGCGATGAAGTCGGCTACGGACAACGCCAACGAACTGGTCGGGGTCTACACGCGCCAGATGAACCAGGTGCGGCAGGCCGCGATCACCCAGGAAATCAGCGAGATCGTCGGTGGCGCTGACGCGCTCGCCGAGTCTGGCGGGGAGTGAGAATGACTGCTCAGGTAGAGACGGCGACCGCGACCGGGCGCGTCGCCCGGGTCATCGGCCCGGTCGTCGACGTGGAGTTCCCCGCGGACGCCATTCCGGAGATCTACAACGCCCTCAAGGTCGAGGCGACCCTCGGCGGCGAGACGCAGACCCTGACCCTGGAGGTCGCCCAGCACCTGGGCGACAACATGATCCGGGCCATCTCGATGAAGCCGACCGACGGCGTGGTCCGCGGCGGCCCGGTGGTCGACACCGGCGAGTCCATCGCGGTGCCGGTCGGCGACGTCACCAAGGGCCACGTGTGGAACGCCCTCGGCGAGGCGCTGGACGTCCCGACCGCGTCCCTTGAGGTCAACGAGCGCTGGGGGATCCACCGCAAGGCGCCCGCGTTCGACCAGCTCGAGTCGAAGACGGAGATGCTGGAGACCGGCATCAAGGTCATCGACCTGCTGTGCCCGTACGTGAAGGGCGGCAAGATCGGCCTGTTCGGCGGCGCGGGCGTGGGCAAGACGGTCCTCATCCAGGAGATGATCCGCCGTGTCGCCCGCAACTTCGGCGGCACCTCGGTGTTCGCCGGCGTCGGCGAGCGCACCCGCGAGGGCAACGACCTCTGGGTGGAGATGGCGGACGCGAACGTCCTGAAGGACACCGCGCTCGTGTTCGGCCAGATGGACGAGCCGCCGGGCACCCGGCTCCGGGTGGCGCTGTCCGCGCTGACGATGGCGGAGTACTTCCGCGACGTCCAGAACCAGGACGTGCTGCTGTTCATCGACAACATCTTCCGGTTCACCCAGGCGGGTTCGGAGGTGTCGACGCTGCTCGGCCGCATGCCGTCCGCGGTGGGCTACCAGCCGACGCTGGCGGACGAGATGGGCGTGCTCCAGGAGCGGATCACCTCGACGCGCGGCCACTCGATCACCTCGATGCAGGCGATCTACGTGCCCGCCGACGACATCACCGACCCGGCGCCGCACACCACGTTCGCCCACCTGGACGCGACGACCACGCTGTCCCGCGCGATCACGGAGAAGGGCATCTACCCCGCGGTGGACCCGCTCGACTCCACGTCCCGGATCATGGACCCGCAGATCCTCGGCAACGAGCACTACGACGTCGCCCAGGAAGTGATCCGGATCCTGCAGAAGTACAAGGAGCTGCAGGACATCATCGCCATCCTCGGCATCGACGAGCTCTCCGAGGAGGACAAGGTCACCGTCCAGCGGGCGCGGCGCATCGAGCGTTTCCTGTCGCACCCGATGTACGTGGCCGAGCAGTTCACCGGCCAGCCCGGCGAGACGGTCCCGAAGGACGAGACCGTCGCGTCGTTCAAGGCCATCGCGGAGGGCAAGTACGACCACCTGCCCGAGCAGGCGTTCTTCATGTGCGGCGGCATCGAGGATGTCGAGAAGAAGGCCCGGGAGCTGCAGAAGTAGTCCGCTCGGCCGGGGCCGCCAGCGCGGCGGCCCCGGCCGGGTCGTGGGAGGCCGTGGGAGGAAGCAGACGTGGCAAACCTTAAGGTCGGCCTGGTGTCGCCGGAGCGCGAGATCTGGACCGGCGAGGCCAGGATGGTGGTCGCCCAGACCGTCGAGGGTTCGATGGGCATCCTGCCGGGGCACGCCCCGGTGCTGGGCATCCTCCTGGACGGCAGCGTGGTGAAGATCGAGCCCGCCGACGGCGGCGAGCCGATCTCGGCGATGGTCGGCAGCGGGTTCTTCTCCGTCGCCGCCGACGAGGTGTCGGTGCTGGCCGAGCAGGCCGAGCTGGGCGACGAGGTCGACGTCCCGGAGGCGCGGCAGGCGCTGGAGAACGCGCTCGCCGCCGAGGACGAGGACGCGACGCGCGAGCGTCGGGCCCGGGCGCGGCTGCGCGCCGCGGGCATCGAGGCCTGATCGAGGCATAGGCGCCCGGCGCGGCGGCACTGACGGACGGCGGGGGATTTGGGCGAACACCTGGCACTCGACGCGGGCGGGGTGCTCGCCGCGGTCGTCCTGCTGGTCGCGCTGCTGTTCGTGTCGATGGCGGTGCGCCGCCGGCTGTTCACCCGCGGCGGCGGCGCCGTGGAGTGCTCCCTCCGGGAGCTGTCCCTGGAGGGCGGAGCCCCCGGAGTGTGGCGGCTCGGCATCGGTCGCTACAAGGGCGACGTGCTGCATTGGCACCGCGTGTTCGGATTCCGGTCCAGGCCCCGGCAGGTGATCCACCGCCGGGGCCTCGTCGTGTCCAACCGGCGGAGCCCGGACCCGGACGAGGCGGCGGGCCTGCCGCCGGACGTCAGCGTGATCGAGGTCAGGAACGGCGACCTCGTGGTGGAGCTGGCGATGGGCGCGGCGGCGCTGACCGGGTTCCTCGCGTGGCTGGAGGCGGCGCCGCCCGGCCTGCCGGTGGAGCTGCACCCGCCGGAGTGACGCGGGTCCCCGCCCGGCCCCGCGCAACGGCCAGGAAGCGGTAAGGCGGCGGTATCGATACGGCGTGGACGCGGCGCCGCCGCTTGAGGAGACGGCCCCTGACCAGCAGGCTCGCTGCTGCCCAGCTCCGTCTCCGATCGCAGGAGTCCACGTGCGCAAGCTGCTCACCGGCGCCTTCGTGGCGTTGCCCGCCGCCGTTCTGCCCGCCGCCCTCGCCCCGGCGGCGTCGCCCGCGTCCGGGGCCGCGCCGGGACGTCCCGACCTCGCGGCGCTGGTCACGGTGCGGGACGCCGAGGCGCACCTGCGGGCGTTCCAGGAGATCGCCGACTACAACGGCGGGAACCGCGCGGCCGGGACGCCCGGCTACGACGTGTCGGTGAACTACGTGGCCGGACGGCTCCGCAAGGCGGGCCTGACGCCGACGATCCAGAAGTTCTCCTACCCGTACTGGGCGGAGCGGTCGGACGCGGTGCTGGCGCGGACGGCGCCGTCCAGGGCGTCCTACCGGCTGGGCGACGACTTCGTGACGCTCGCGTACTCGGGGGCCGGGGACGTGACCGCCCCCGTGACGGCGGTGGACCTCCCGGCGCGCGGGGAGGGGACGAGCGGCTGCGAGAAGGACGACTTCCGGAGCTTCCGCAAGGGTTCGATCGCGCTGGTCCAGCGGGGGACGTGCACGTTCGAGACGAAGGCGGACCGGGCGCGGGCGGCGGGCGCGTCCGCCGTCGTGGTGTTCAACGGGCCGGGCGAGCGGGGGCCGGTGCGGGGGACGGTGAACCGCCCGGCCGCGCTGCCGGTGGTAGGCCCGAGCCACGCGGTCGGCGTCGCGCTGGCGCGGGCGGCGGCGCGCGGCGGCGGGCTGCGGCTGCGCGTGCGGACCGACACCGTCCAGGGCAGGCGGACGACCTCCAACGTGATCGCCGACACCGAGCAGGGGCGCGCGGACAACGTGGTGCTGCTCGGCGCGCACCTCGACAGCGTCCCGGACGGGCCGGGGATCAACGACAACGGCACCGGCGCGGCGGCGCTCCTCGCCATCGCCGCGAAGATCGAGAAGCTGGGCGACGCCGGGCTGCGGAACCGGGTCAGGTTCGCGTTCTGGGGCGCCGAGGAGGAGGGCCTGCGCGGCTCGGCCCACTACGTGACCTCGCTGCCGCAGTCCCGCCGCCGCCAGATCGCGCTGAACCTGAACTTCGACATGCTCGGCTCGTCCAACGGGGTGCGCGGCGTGTACGACGGGGACGGCTCGTCGCGCGCCGGCGTCCGCGGGCCCGCCGGGTCGGGCGCGATCGAGCGGATGTTCCGGCGGTACTTCGCCGGTCGCCGCCTGCCGACCGCCGAGAGCGAGTTCAACGGGCGCTCGGATTACGGCCCGTTCATCGAGCACGGCATCCCGTCCGGCGGCATCGAGACCGGCGCGGACGGGGTGAAGACGGCGGCCGAGGCGAAGGCGTTCGGCGGCCGGGCGGGCAAGGTGTACGACCCGTGCTACCACTCCCGCTGCGACCGGTTGAGGAACGTCGACCTCAAGCTGCTCGACACGAGCCTGGACGGCGTCGCGTACGTCACCCAGCACCTGGCCCGCACGACCGTCGCCGTCAACGGCGGCGCGAGGCTGGGCGCCGTCCGGACCCCGTCGTCCGGGCTCGACCGGCGCGGCCCGTACCTGGTCCGCTAGGCGGGCGAGACGGTCAGGGCGCCGTCGCCGCTGCGGAGCTGGATCGTGCGCGTGGACCGCGAGTCCTGGTGGACGCCCGGGTCGATCCGCTCGGCCCCGTCGCCGCTGGTCAGCGTGATCGCGTAGCCCTCGCCGCGCGGCACGCGGACGTGCACCGGCCCGTTCCCGCTGGTCGCGCGGACGCTTGTGGGCGCGGCGGCGAACCGCAGGTCGATCGGCCCGTCGCTGGTCTTGGCGGAGATCCGGTCGGTGGTCAGGCCGCGCGCGTCGATGCCGCCGTTGGAGGTGCGGATGTCGGCGACGGTCACCCGCCCGGCGACGCTGATGTGCCCGTCGCTGGTCCGCGCGGTCAGCCGGTCGGCGGTGAGGCCGGTCGCGGTGATGGGGCCGTTGTCGCTCCGCAGGTCGGCGGTCGCGGCGTGGCCGGAGACCTCGATCGGGCCGTCGTCGGAGCTGAGCGTCACCGACGTCGCGCGCAGGTCGGTGACCTTGAGGGCGCCGTTGTCGGTGTGCAGTCTCACCGTCCCGCCGAGGCCGGACGCGACGATCTTGCCGTCGTCGTTGTCGACCTCGACCGGGGTGCCGCGCGGCACCTCGATGCGGTACGAGACGCCGCAGCCGGTGCCGCTGAGCCCGACGACGACCTTCGCGCACTTGGACGTCAGCGCCAGCGTGCCGCCCTCCGCCACATGGCGGGGCTCGGGCTTGTTCTTGTCGTTCGACCAGGTCAGCCGCTCCCGCACCTTGATGCCCGGTGCGTCGGACCCGGTGATCTCCACCCGGCTGCCGCCCGAGCGGATCTTCAGGGCGGTGGTGCCCGCGGGCGCGCTGTAGGTGCGGTCCTCCTGGTGCGCGCCGAAGCTGAGGTTGCCGCAGCCGACCAGCGTCGCCGCGGCCGCCGTCAGCACGGCGGTGAACGTCAGGGTCCTCACGTGGTCACTCCCCGGTGTAGCAGTGCGCCCTCAGGGAACCAGCCTGCACCGCATGGGGATGCCGCCACCAGGAGGCGAACCGGTCATCCGGGGGTAGGGCTAACCCCACCCCCGGGCGGGCGGCCCCCCCGACGGGCGGCGCGGCGTCAGCGTTCCCCGCCGGGCTTCCACAGGACGTCGCCGTGCTCGGCGTTCGCGACCCGGCACAGGATGAACAGCAGGTCGGACAGGCGGTTGAGGTAGCGGGCGGTGAGCGGGTTCACGCCGCCGACGGGCGCGTCCGGGTCGTCCGCGGCGGCGGCGCCGTGCGCCTCGATCGCCGCCCAGGCGGTGCGTTCGGCGCGGCGGGAGACCGTCCGGGCGACGTGCAGCAGCGCGGCACCGGGCGTCCCGCCGGGGAGGATGAAACTGCGCAGCGTCGGAAGCGCCTCGTTGTGCTCGTCGCACGCCGCCTCCAGCCGCTCGACGTAGGACGGCTCCACCCGCAGCGGCGGGTACTGCGGGTCGGGCACGACCGGCGCGCACAGGTCGGCGCCCACGTCGAAGAGCTCGTTCTGGACGCGGAACAGCAGCGCCGCGACGTCCGCCGGGAGCGCGCCGAGGGCGATCGCCGCGCCGATCGCGGCGTTGGCCTCCTCGACGTCGGCGTAGGCGGCGAGCCGCGGATCGGTCTTGCGGGTCCGGGACGCGTCGCCGAGCGCGGTGGTGCCGTCGTCGCCGGTCCGGGTGTAGATCTGCGAGAGCACGACGGGCTTGTCCCTGTTCTTCGCCATGGCGATCACA
Organism: Actinomadura syzygii; assembly: GCF_008085905.1. Classification (GTDB taxonomy): domain Bacteria; phylum Actinomycetota; class Actinomycetes; order Streptosporangiales; family Streptosporangiaceae; genus Spirillospora; species Spirillospora syzygii. Next base: position 33,039 of record NZ_VSFF01000002.1, read on the forward strand.
CTAGCGCCGGGTGCTGAAGCCCGTTCGGTAGGGTTTCCGGAAATACTCCCGGAGGGCGCCGTGTACGACTACATCATCGTGGGAGCGGGCAGCGCGGGCTGCGTCCTCGCCGCCCGGCTGACCGAGGACCCGTCCGCGAAGGTCCTCCTGCTGGAGGCGGGCCCGCCCGACGACGCCCCGGAGATCCACATCCCGGCGGCGGTCGCCGCGCTGATCAAGGGCCCGTACGACTGGGACTACGCGACCGTCCCGCAGGAGCACGCCGCCGGCCGCAGCGTGTACTGGCCGCGCGGGCGGACGCTCGGCGGCAGCTCGTCCACCAACGCGATGATCTACATCCGGGGCGCCCGGTACGACTACGACACCTGGCGCGACTCGCACGGCTGCGACGGCTGGGGCTACGAGGACCTGCTGCCCTACTTCCGCCGCGCCGAGGACCAGCAGCGCGGCGACATCCCCTACCACGGCGTCGGCGGCCCGCTCCGCGTCGAGGACCTGCGCTACCGGCACCCGCTGACCCGCGCGTGGGTGCAGTCGGCGAAGGCGTACGGCCTCGCCGCGAACTCCGACTTCAACGGCGCCGAGCAGGACGGCGTCGGCTTCTACCAGGTCACCCACCGGCGGGGACGGCGCTGGTCGACCGCCGCCGGATACCTGCACCCGATCGAGCACCGGCCGAACCTCACCGTCGTCACCGACGCGCTCGCCACCCGCGTCGTGATCGAGGACGGCCGCGCGGTCGGCGTCCGGTACGAGGCGCGCGGCGAGACGATGTCGGCCCGCGCGGGCACCGAGGTGATCCTGTCCGGCGGGGCGGTGAACAGCCCGCAGCTGCTGATGCTCTCCGGCGTCGGCCCCGCCGACCACCTGCGCTCGCTCGGCATCGACGTCGTCGTCGACTCCCCGGTCGGGCAGCGGCTCCAGGACCACCCGTTCGTGAACGTCATGTTCGCCACGCCCCGCACCAAGGCGCTCTGGGAGCTGGCCAACGCGCGCACGTTCGCGCTGTACCAGGCGCTGGGACGGGGGCCCTACGCGTCAAACGTCGCCGAGGCGGGCGGGTTCGTCCGGACGGTCGAGGGCCTCCCCGCGCCCGACCTCCAGTACCACGTGCTGCCGACGCCGTTCGTCGACCAGGGGCTCACCGAGTCGTCCGAGCGGCTGCTGTCGGTCCTGGTCACGGCGGTCGCGGTCGCCAGCCGGGGCGCGCTCACGCTGCGCTCGGCCAGCCCGTACGCCAAGCCGCTGATCGACCCCGCCTACCTCTCGGACAAGGCCGACCTGGACGTCCTCGTCGCCGGGGTCCGGCAGGCCAGGGAGATCGCCGCGACCGGCCCGCTGGCCTCGCTGACCGGCGGCGAGTGGGCGCCGGGGGAGCAGGTCGACGACGACGAGGCGCTGGTCGCGTTCGTCCGCCGCGAGTGCGCCACGCTGTTCCACCCGACGAGCACCTGCGCGATGGGCGGGGACGACGCCGTCTGCGACCCGGAGTTGCGCGTCCGCGGCGTCGAGGGGCTGCGGGTGGTGGACGCGTCGGTCATGCCGTCCGTCCCGCGCGGCAACACCAACGCCCCGACGATCGCGATCGCCGAGCGCGCCGCCGACCTGATCCGCGGCCGTACCCCGCTGAAGCCCGCCAACGCCGGCAAGCCCTGAAAATGAGTGACGCCCCCGTCCTTGGGACGGGGGCGCCTGGTAGTCGGTACAGGGCGGCGGGGTCACCGCTTCAGCGCCTTCGCGATGCGGACGCGACGCGCCTGCCTCGCCTCCTTCCGCAGCACCTGTACGCGGTCCTTGATGATGACGTTGCTGAACTCCGGGCGGATCATCTGCTTCTCCTTGTTCTCGCCGGTCCCCTCGTGGCCCGACATGTACAAGGTTCGTCCTAAGGCCCCACCCTCAACATCGGGACGACGCCTTATCTAGGCGCCCTATCCCGCCTTAGGCGACCGCCCCGCGTCCTAGGCGGGCAAGGGCCGGGTGAACGCGGGGTTACGGTCCTTGATCGGCCTCAGGGGACCTCGACGAAGCCGAGGCGGTCGTAGAGGCGGCGGGCGCGGCGGTTCCGGCGGGTCACCGCGAGGGTGAGGGCGTCGTGGCCCTGCTCGGCCAGGGCGTGCATGACCGCTTGGACCAGCGCCTGTCCGAGGCCGTTCCCGGCGTGGGAAGGGGCGACGAACAGGAACGCCAGGAGCGGCACGTCGCGGTAGAGGGTTACGAGGGCGCCGGCGACCGGTCGTTCGTCGTACTCGGCGACGAACGACGCGGCGGGCAGGAACGTGCCGTACTCGCCGTCCATGGTGAGCCGCACCTCGCGCACCGCGCCCGTGATGCTGCCGACGTCGGGCTCGTCGGGGGTGCCGCGGTAGGCGTCCCACATCAGGGCGGCGAGCGCGGGAAGGTCGCCGTCGGCGAGCGGCCGGACGCCGGGCGGTGGCGGGGGCGGCGTGCCGAGCGCCGCCTGGAGGCGGCTGCGCACGGGCGTCCCGGAGGTCATGGCGCGGGGTCCAGGCGGTTCACGGCGGCGTCCCCGCCGGTCAGCGCTTGTAGCGGCGGCCGTGGATCATGCTGATCAGGCCGAGCACGCGGGCCATCTCCTTCTCGCTCCGGTCGAACGAGGTGAGGTTCATGGACGCGAACCGCTGCCGGGTGATCGCCTTCGCCCGGGTGAACTCGCGCAGCCCGTCCGCGCCGTGGATGCGGCCGAAGCCCGACTCGCCGACCCCGCCGAACGGCAGCGCGGCGACCTGCGCGAACGCGGCGAACGCGTTGATCGACGTCATGCCGGAGCGCATCCGGCGGGCGACGTCCATGGCGCGGGACCGGTCGCCGGAGAAGATCGTCCCGGCGAGGCCGTAGTTGACGCGGTTGGCCTTCTCGACGGCCTCGTCGAGGTCCTTGACGCGGTGGACGGTGATCGTCGGGCCGAACGTCTCCTCGGACACGGCGGCCGAGTCGTCCGGCACGTTCGTCAGGACGACCGGCTCCACGTACGGCTTGCGCACCGACTCCGCGCCGCCGACGACGGCCTTGCCGCCCTTGGCGAGGGCGTCCTTGATGTGGCGTTCGATGACGTCGAGCTGGCCGGGCATCGTGATGGGGCCGTAGGCGGCCTCGCGGTCGAAGCCGGGACGCAGCCCGGCCGCCTTCTCGGTGAGCTTGCCGAGGAACTTGTCGTAGGCGTCGTCCACGACGTAGATGCGCTCGACGCCGATGCACGTCTGGCCCGCGTTCGACATGGCGCCCCACAGCGCCGCGTCGGCGGCGGCGTCTAGGTCGGCGTCGGAGTCGACGATGCAGGCGTCCTTGCCGCCGCACTCGGCGACGATCGGGGTGAGGTTCTCCGCGCACGCGGCCATCACGCGCTTCGCGGTGCGGGCCGAGCCGGTGAACGCGAGCTTGCCGAGGCCCGGCGAGGAGGCCAGCGCCGAGCCGGTCTCGCCGAACCCGGTGACCGTCTGCAGGACGGGGTGCTCCGGCACGACCGCCGCGACCAGCTCCGCGAGGTACACGCCGACGCCGGGGGTGAACTCCGACGGCTTGAACACGACGGTGTTCCCGGCGGCGAGCGCGTAGGCGATCGACCCCATCGGGGTGAAGACCGGGTAGTTCCACGGGCCGATCACGCCGACGACGCCGACCGGCTGGTACTCCAGCACGCACTTCTGGTTGATCGCCATGATGCCCGGGTAGACGCTGCGCGGCCCGAGGACCTTCTGCGCGTTGCGGGCGGCCCAGTCCAGATGGGTGATCGCCATGATCGTCTCAAGCTGGGCGTCCTGCACCGGCTTGCCGGTCTCCTGGTGGACGAGTTCCGCCATCCGGCTCAGGTTGCGGGTCAGCGACCCCTTGATGTTCAGCAGCCGGAGCCTGCGCTCCTTCCAGCCGAGGGCGCGCCACCATTCGGCGGCCTCCCGGGCCCGCTCGACCGCCGCCGCGACGGCGGCCGCGTCGTGGACGGGGTGCTCGGCGACGACCTCACCGGTGGCCGGGTTCAGCGACCCGAACGTCTCGGTGTTCTCCGTGGTCACGGACATGCGGGACCTCCCGGGAGGAGCCTGGTGTAAGTGACTGCTTGCAGTGTCGGTACTGGCTAGTAAACCACCCTATGCCGGTCGGTCGCTCCACCACTGGAACAGCCAGTGCCCGGCCTGGATCGGAGTCCGGTTGAGGCCCAGCGCGTCGGTGATGTGGTAGATGAAGCCGAAGAACGCCTCGTTGACCGGACCGAGCCAGAGCAGCGCGATCAGGATGAGGAAGGCGTAGCCGCCGATGGACGCGGCCTGGTCGGCCCAGCGGCGCGGCAGGTACGGCTCGACGATCCCGAAGCCGTCCAGCCCGGGGATCGGGAGCAGGTTCAGCACCGCGGCCGTGATCTGGAGGAACGCCAGGAACGCCACGCCCAGCCAGAAGATCCCGTGCTCCTGGCCGTCCTGGTTGGCGGCGAAGTTCTTGTACAGCGCCGCGAGGGTGATCGCGAACAGCACGTTCGACAGCGGGCCCGCCGCCGAGATCAGGCTGTGCCGGATCCGGCCGGGGATGACGTGCCGGTCGATCCAGACCGCGCCGCCCGGCAGCCCGATCCCGCCGAGCAGGATGAACACGACCGGGATGAGGAAGCTCAGCACGGCGTCGGAGTACTTCAGCGGGTTCAGCGTCAGGTAGCCCTTCGCCACCACGCCGCGGTCGCCCGACCGGTAGGCGATGTACGCGTGCCCGAACTCGTGCAGGCACAGCGACGTCATCCACGCCGCGAGGACGAACCCGAACAGCGCGATCCGCGCCGGCCTCGAAGGATCGTTCCCGTACCGCCACGCCATCAGCCCGAACAGGACCGTCGCCGCCACGATCACGAGGAACACCGGGCTCGGCCGTACCGCCGCGCCGCCGCGCGTCCCGCGCGCAGTACCCGTCATCGTCTCCGGCCCCTCTCGCCACGCCGCCGCGCGGGAGCCCCGTCCCGCCTGATCCTCGCCGCCAATTCGGAAGCTACCGTCTTCCCGGAGTCATGGCGCCGCGATGACCGGAACGACATAGGTGCGCAGGAAGTCGCGCAGCCCGTCGTCGTCGCGGCCCCGGTCCATGACGATCAGCGAGGTGATGACGCGGAAGAGGAACTCGACCGTCCCCTCCACGTCGATGTCCGGGCGCAGCGTCCGCTGCCGCTGCGCCCGCTCGAAGTGCGGCCGCACGTAGTCGCAGCACAGCGCGAGCACGCGCTCGGACGCCCCCGACACCGCCGCCTGCATGTGCCCCGCCGCCTCCGGGACGAGGAAGTGCGCGACCGCCGGCACCTCCCGGACGTACCGGACGGCGTCCAGCGTGCCCTCCACGATCGCCTCCGGCACCGCCCGCTCCCGGCGCAGCCGCTCGGCGAGCCGGTCGAGGAACCGGCGCAGGTCGCGCATCACCACGGCGAGGATCAGCTCCTCGCGGCCGCCGGCGACGCTGCGGTACACGGTCGCGCGGGACAGCTTCGCGGCGGCGGCGATGTCCTCCACCGTGGTCTTGGCCACGCCGCGGCGGCCGAAGCAGTCCTCGGCCGCGTCGATGATCCGCTCGCGTGTCGCGTCGGTGGTGGCGGGGGGCATGCCGCTACGTTACCGGCCGTCGACTCGTCGGACGTCCGACGAGTCGTGCCTAGTCCAGGGTGTACTCCAGAGTCCACGTGTGCGCGCCGTCGTCCGCGACGGTGATCTGGCCGACGCCGCGGATGCCCGCGAGCTCCCCGCCGCCGGACGTCGGGACGATCAGCCAGCGCAGCCACTGGGTGTCCGCCGTGCCGTCCTCGCTGCCCGCGCTGTGCTGCAGGACGAACGTCCCCTCCCGGCCGTGCAGGATGCCCTCGACGTGCTCGATCCCCACGTAGGCGACGGGCCCGGCGGCGGACTCCACGGTGATCAGTTCGCTGCTGCTCGTCCCCACGAGGTCGCCGTGGAACGTCTTGCCGACGTGGACCCGGGTCAGCTTGGCGCCGCCCCGCTCGTCGAAGGGCTTCTCGGCGTCCCACGCGTCGATCTCGAAACTGCCGCTGGCTTGGAAGGTCATGGAGGAAATCCTGGCCTAGGAGGACGCCTCCCGGAACCCCGCCACGGATGTCAGAAGAGGGTGCCCTCGTGCTCGATGCCGCGCAGGGCGTCGTAGTCGAGGGTGACGCAGTCGATGCCCCGGTCGGCGGCGAGGACGCGCGCCTGCGGCCTGATCTCCTGCGCGGCGAAGATCCCGCGGACGGGCGCGAGGTGCGGGTCGCGGTTCAGCAGCTCCAGGTAGCGGGTGAGCTGCTCGACGCCGTCGATCTCGCCGCGCCGCTTGATCTCGATGGCGACGGTGGCGCTGGCGGCGTCCCGGCACAGGATGTCGACCGGGCCGATCGCGGTGGGGAACTCGCGGCGGATCATCGTCCAGCCGTCGCCGAGGGTGGTGATGTGCTCGGCGAGCAGTTCCTGGAGGTGCGCCTCGACGCCGTCCTTGCGCAGGCCCGGGTCGATGCCCAGCTCGTGGCTGGTGTCGTGCAGGACCTCCTGGATCGTGAGGATGAGCCGTTCGCCGGACTTGCCGTGGGTGACCGTCCAGCGGGCGACGGCGCCCTCCTCCTCGAACGGCTCCTCGCGCAGCGAGCAGGGCGGGTTCATCCAGTTCAGCGGCTTGTAGGCGCGGTCGTCGGCATGGACGCTGACGCTCCCGTCCGACTTGATCAGGATCAGTCGGGGGGCCATCGGGAGGTGGGCGGTGAGCTTGCCGGCGTAGTCGACGCTGCAGCGGGCGATAACGAGACGCACGGCGACCAACCCTAGTGCGGCCGACCGGCTAAGACGTCCGGGTGCCCGATATAAGGCGTCATGCCGATGTGGGGGAGGGGGCCTTAGGACGAGTCTCTTGGATGTCGGGCCATGCGGTCTTGGTCCGGCGGGGGATCTGGGAGGAACCGTGTACCACCACGACATCATGCGATCGATCAGCCGTGAGCGGGCCCGCGACCTGCGGGCCGAGGCGCGGGCCGCGCGCGACGCGCGGCTGGCGCGGCGGGCCCGCGAGTACTGGGCGGAGCTCGCCGAGCGGACCGCCCGGCAGCCGCGCCGCCGCCGTGCGGCCGGCCGGGACGCCGCGCCCGCCCGCTGAGCCGCCCCCGGCCCGTCCGGGGGCGGCCGGGGCCGGAGAACGGGCGCTGCTGGCGGCGGGGCCAGAAGCGGCAGACCTAGCGGAATGAAAACCTTTGTCAAGCCTGGAATTCTCCGGGGGCCGTGGTTAGCGTCGAGGGCATCCAGCGTCAGCGAAAGGACTCCCGCAATGTCTCTTGACGTGACCCCGGAACTCCTGGAGGCGGCGAAGCAGGGCGAGGTCGACGACGCGGCGTTCGTCGAGTGCGTGCGGACGTCCCTGCCCTACGCGTGGGACATGATCAGCGGCCTGGTGGCCCGGCTGCACGTGGACGGCGGCGAGTTCGCCGACAACCACACCCCGCCCCCGGACGAGCAGGCCCGCGGCCAGCTGCTGCGGGTGCTCGCGAGCGACGCGATGCGCGGCGCGCTGGAGCGCTGGTTCGGCGTGCGCCTGGCCTTCCAGAACTGCCACCGCGTCGCCGTCTTCCCGGACGGTGACTCCGCCACCTACCGGACGTTCGTGACCGCCCGCGAGCAGATCCTCAACCAGTCACCCGAGCTGCGCGACTGCTGACCCGGCGTCGCCCGGAGGGTGCGGCGCGCCTCGGCGCGCCGCGCCCTTTCAGGTGAGGGCGGCCCGCACCTTCGGCAGGACGTCCGCGCCGAGCCGGGCGATGTTCTCCAGCGTCGCGCCGCGCGACCCGGCGCCCTCGACCAGCATGATCAGCCGCCGGATGCCGGTGCGCTCGGCGGCCGTGACGAGCGACTCGACGCAGTCGTCCGGCGAGCCGACCGGATGCAGGTCGCACATGCGGCGCGTGTAGCCGACGGGGTCGCGCGGCGGGCGCGGACGGTCGTCGACGGCGACGTACCCGTCCAGGCCGGGGCCGAGCCAGCGCGGCATCTCCGCCGTCAGCGTGCGCACCGCCTCCTCGCGCGTGTCCGCGACCTGGGCGACGTGCGCGGAGACGTGCGGGACGTCCGGCAGCCCGTGCCGGGCGACGGCGGCGGCCTTCTCGTCCGGTCCGACGTGCATGCCGAGCAGCATCGGCAGCCCGCGCTCGGCCGCCAGCCGCTCCGTCGCGGGCGACGTGCACGCGACCGTCACCGGCGGCGGGACGGCCGCGCGCGGCACGACCGGCACCTCCCGGAACCGGAACTCCTCGCCGGACCAGGCGAGCCGGTCCGACCGCAGCCACGCCAGCAGCAGGTCGAGCGACTCGGCGAAGCCGTGCTCGTAGCGGGGCAGGCCGGTGCCGAACACCTCCAGCTCCCGCCACGGGCCGCCGCGTCCGACGCCGAGCTGGAACCGTCCGCCGGACAGCAGCGACAGCATCGCCGCCTGCTCGGCCACCGCCACCGGATGCTGGCTGGACAGGACGCTCACCGCCGTCCCGACCCCGACCCGCGCGGTGACGCCGAGCAGGTGCCCGGCGAGGACGGTCGCCGACGGCACCACCCCGTACGACATGAAATGGTGCTCGGCCAGCCAGACGTCGTCGAACCCGGCGCGCTCGGCGGCGACCGCGGCCTCGACGGTGCGGGTCAGGGCGGCGGCGTCGTCCTGGCCGGGGAAACGGGCGGCGATGAGGAAGATTCCGAGGCGCACGCTCCCGTCCTACCCGGGATCGAGGAGGGCGCCGCCGCTCTGCGAGACTGCCCTCCATGACCGAGAGTTCGTTCAGCAGGGTCGGGGTAGTCGGACTGGGGACGATGGGCGCGGGCATCGCGGAGGTGCTGGCCCGCGGCGGGCTCGCCGTCGTCGGCGTCGAGGTGAACCAGGACGCCCTGGACCGCGGCCGCGGCCACCTGGAGGTCTCCACCGGACGGGCGGTCAAGCGCGGGCGGCTGACCGAGGAGGCGCAGCGCGAGATCCTCGGCCGGACCGTCCTGTCCGTCGACTTCGCCGAGCTGGGCGACTGCGACCTCGTGATCGAGGCCGTCCCGGAGCGGCTCGACCTGAAGCGCCGGGTGTTCGCCGAGCTGGACCGCGTGTGCCGTGAGGACGCCGTCCTCGCCACCAACACCTCGTCGCTGTCGGTCACCGACATCGCGGTGAGCACGCGCCGTCCCACCAAGATCGTCGGGGTGCACTTCTTCAACCCGGCGCCGGTGATGAAGCTGGTCGAGGTCATCCGGACCGTCCTCACCGAGCCGGACGCCGTCGCCCGCGTCGCCGGGCTCGTCCGGGCGCTCGGCAAGACGCCCGTGACGGTCGGCGACCGCGCCGGGTTCGTCGCGAACCGGCTGCTGTTCGGCTACCTGAACCAGGCCGTGGCCATGCTGGAGTCCGGGCACGCGACCCGCGACGACATCGACGCCGCGATGACGGCCGGGGCCGGGCTGCCGATGGGCCCGTTCACCCTCATGGACCTGATCGGCCTCGACACCTGCCAGGGCGTGCTGGACGCGGTGCACGCCGAGACGCGGGAGCGGCGGCACGCCGCGTCCCCGCTGCTCCGCGAGCTGGTCACGGCCGGGCTGCTCGGCCGCAAGACCGGCCGCGGCTTCTACCCGCACGACGGCTCCGCGACCGGCGAGCCCGCCGCGCCGTCCGGCCCCGCGCCGGTCGTCGGCATCGTCGGCGTCGGCCCGCTCGCGGACGCGGTCGCCGCGCTGTGCGACCGCGCGGGCGCCGCCGTCCGCGACTCGGCCGCCGACCTCGCCAGCTGCGACCTGATCGTGGAGGCCGCCGAGGACGCCGAGGCGGGCCGCGCGCTGCTGTCCGCCGCCGCGCAGGCCGCGAAGCCGGGCACGCCGCTCGCCGTCACCTCCACCGGCGACTCGGTGATCGGGCAGGCGATGGCGGTCGGCCGCCCCGCCGACGTCGTCGGGCTGAGCCTGCCCGACCCCGCGGGGACGCTCGCCGAGATCGCCGTCACCGTCGCCACCGCTCCCGACGTCGCCGACCGCGCGGCGGACGCCCTCCGCCGCCTCGGCCTCACCGCCGTCCGCTGCCGCGACCGCGCCGGCTTCATCGTCGACGCGCTCCGCTTCCCGTACCTGAACGACGCCGCCGCGATGCTCGGCGCGGGCTACGCGGACGCCGACTCGATCGACGCGGCGATGACGCTCGGATGCGGCTACCCGTCCGGCCCGATCGCCGACCTGGACCGCCTCGGCGTCGACCGCGCCGTCACGGTCCTGAACGCCCTCCACACCGAAACCCGCGACCCGTCCCTCGCCCCTGATCCCCTTCTCACAGAACACGCGACCGCAAGTAGTTCGCTGCGCTGAATATCCTCGAAGCATGAGCCCCCGCAAGAATCGTCGTTCCGGGTCCGGGCATCCCCCCGCGGGTGGCGGCGGGGCGTGGGCTCAGGAGACCGAGGACGCGCCGGACGGGCAGTGGGTCGTCCGGTCCATCTCCGGGTCCGGCGCGGTGAAGGCGTACCGGTGCCCCGGCTGCGACCAGGAGATCCCGCCCGGCGTCGCGCACGTCGTCGCCTGGCGGACCGACGACCGCGGCGGCGAGGACCGGCGGCACTGGCACCGCCCCTGCTGGCAGGCCCGCGGCCGGCGCTCGCCGCGCGTCCTGCGGTCGCGGAACGCGCCCCGCCACTGAGCATCTGGAAGTAAGGAGACCCATGCCGGAGATCAGGGCGGCGACGGTGCTGCCGGCGCGGCGCGAGGAGATCACGCTGCACACCTCCGACGGGCTGGAGCTCGTCGGCGAGCTGGCGCTGCCGCCGGACCGGCCGCCGGTCGCGACGCTCGTCTGCCTGCATCCGCTGCCCACGGCCGAGGGCATGATGGACAGCCACGTCCTGCGCAAGGCGTCCTACCGGCTGCCCGCGCTGGCCGGGCTCGCGGTGCTGCGGTTCAACACGCGCGGGACGACGTCGGCGCGCGGCACCAGCCAGGGCGAGTTCGGCGAGGGCGAGACCGAGCGGTTCGACGTGGCCGCCGCGCTGGAGTACACCGAGTACCACGACCTGCCGCGCCCGTGGCTGCTCGGCTGGTCGTTCGGCACCGAGCTGGCGCTGAAATGGGGACGCGACCCGCTGGTGGAGGGCGCGATCCTGCTGTCCCCGCCGCTGCACCGGGCCACGGACGCCGACCTGGACGCGTGGGGCGCCGACGGGCGTCCCGTCCTCGCGCTCGTCCCGGAGTTCGACGACTACCTGCGTCCGGACGAGGCGCGGGAGCGGTTCAAGCGCGTCCCGCAGGCCGAGGTCGTGGGGGTCCCGAACGCCAAGCACCTGTGGGTCGGCGAACCCTACGTCCGGATCGTGCTGAACGAGATCGTGAAGCGGGTCGTGCCGGAAGCCGCCCCCCTTCCGACGGAATGGGACGAACAGGGCGGATAGTCCCAGGCGGCCGGTGGCGGCCACCCGCGTCACGTGCGCCGCGGGAGCGGGTACCGATGTGCCTATGACCGTGCAGTTGTACGCGAGGGATATCGGCTCCGGCACGGCGCTCGTCCTGCTGCACGCGTTCCCGCTCTCCTCGGCGATGTTCCTCGCCCAGCGCGAGGGCCTCGCGCCGCGGTTCCGGGTCGTCACCCCCGACCTGCGCGGCTTCGGCGGCTCCGAGCTGGGCGACGACGAGCCGTCCGTGGACGCGATGGCCGACGACGTCGCGCGCATGTGCCGGCGGCTCGGCGTCGGGCGGGCGGTGGTCGGCGGGCTGTCCATGGGCGGCTGCGTGGCGATGGCGCTGGGCCGCAGGCACCCGGAGCTCGTCCTCGGGCTGGTGCTCGCCGCCACCCGCGCCGCCGCCGACAGCGAGGAGGACCGCGCGACCCGGCTGCGCCAGGCCGAGCTTCTGGAACGTGACGGAACGACCCGCGTCCTGCTGGACGAGGTGCTCCCCGCCCTCGTCGGGCCCACCACCTACCGGCAGCGCGCCCTCGTCTACGGGCGGGTGCGCGGGCTCGTCCAGGCGACGCCGCCGCGCGCCGCCGCGTGGGCGCAGCGCGCCATGGCCGGACGCCCCGAGGCGTTCGGCACGCTCCGCGCCCTGCGCGTGCCCGCCCTCGTCATGGTCGGGGACGAGGACACCCTCGCCACCGAGGCCGACGCCCGCGCCATGGCCGACGCCATGCCGAACGCCGAACTCCAGGTCGTCCCGCGCGCCGGGCACCTGTGCGCGGTCGAGCAGCCGGACCTGTTCAACCAGGCCGTCGCCGAGTTCGCCGCCGCCCTGGCCCGCACGTCCCGCTGAGCGCCCGCCGCTACAACGTCTCCTGGCGCGGGATCACGACCTCGCGGACCAGCAGCGAGATCGCCGCCGCCGTCGGGATCGCCAGCAGCGCGCCGACGACGCCGAGGAGCGTCCCGCCGATCAGCGCCGCCACGATCGTCACCGCGGGCTGCACGTCGACCGTCCGCTTCATCACCCTCGGGTAGACGACGTAGTTCTCCACCTGCTGGTAGATCAGATAGAAGATCGCGCAGACGATGAGCTTGGTGACGTCCCCGGTGAGGAACGCGACCAGGCACACCACCACCGCGCCGATCGTCGCGCCGATCAGCGGGATCAGGTCGGTCACCGCGACGATCAGCGCGAGCGCGAGGGCGTACTTCACCCCGAGCACCGACAGGAAGACGAACGAGCACACGCCCGCGATGAACGCGATCGTGAACTGCCCGGCGACGTACCCGCCGATCCGGTCGAGTATCTCGTCGCCCAGCAAGGCCACCCGGGCCCTCCGGGACCGCGGCGCGAGCTTGTAGAAGAACGTCTTGATCTGCGGCAGCGAGCTCATGAAGTAGAGCGTCAGGATCAGGATCGTGATCGTCTGGAAGATCCCGTTGACGGCGACGTTGCCGATGCCGGTGGCGATGTCGGTGAGCTGGTTCTGGAAGCCGTCGCTGTTGACCGTCTTCTCGGCGCGCTCCAGCAGGCCGTACCGCTTGTCCCACTCGGCGAGGCGGTCGTTGTGCTGGAGCTGGTTCACGTAGTCGGGGATGTTCTCGCGCAGGTTCGTGACCTGCTCGGACACCGGTTTCACCAGCGACGCCACGAAACCGGCGAAGAACAGGATCACGGCGAAGAACACCGCCGCGACCGCCGCGCCGCGCGGCAGCCCGAACCTGCGCAGCCGCTCCACCGCCGGGTTCAGCCCGACCGCGAGGAACATCGCCACCACGATCATCACGATCACGGACTTGGCGTTGGTCGCCGCCCTGACCAGCATCCACGCGGTGATGACGCCGAGCGCGGCGGTGAACCCGAAGATGAACGGGTGCGCCCGGCCGAACGGCTGGCCGGGGCGCCCGAACGGGAAGTGGTGGTCGACGCCCGCCTCGCGCCTGCGCTGCTCGACGTCGTGCGCCGGGTCGGGCGCGCCGGGGTCGGGCTCCACCGGCTCGACGGTTTCCCCCACCACGGGGAGGCGGACGGGCGTCCCGGTGGACGGGTCGCGCTCCCCGGGGGCGGGCGCCTCGATCTCCTCGGGCCGCAACGCCCCGCTCGGCGCCACCGCCTCGTCGTCCTCCGCGGCCGCGGGCTCGCCCGGCTCGGCGGCGTCCTCGTCGTCGGCGGGACGGGAGGGGGCGGGCACCGTGCCTCCGGTGGCCGGGCGTCCCTTGCCGGGGGCCGCCTCGGGCCCGTCCTCGTGGGGGGTGTCGTCGGGCACGCCGCTCTCCTCTTCCGTCCGTCCGCGGTGGTCGCGCCGGCCGCCGGGCCGGGCCCCGATCAGCGCCACCACGGGGGTGAGACGTGGGAAAGCCTAGAGGCGTTTCGGCCTCTAGGCTTTCCCGTCGTTCGTCGACCGCGTCACACGGTCAGCCAGGCTGGGTCACTCCTGCCACCAGTCCTCGTCGTCCTCGTCGGACTTCTTGGCCTGGCCCGGCTTGGCGGCGGCCTTCGCGGCGGGCTGCTGCTTCGGCTGGGCCTGCGGCGCCGGCTTCGGCTCGGCCGCCGGGATGGCGGCCTTCTCCGGCGGGGCGGCCAGCTCCGGCTCGGCGCCCATCGTCGGGGCGACGCCGCCGATGAGCTGACGGAGCTGGTTGAGGTGGCTCGTGATGCTGTCGCGCTGCCGGGTGAGCTCGTCGACCTGGCGCTGCGCCGCCGTCCGGACGCGGTCGGCCTCGGACTTGGTCTCGGCGAGCAGCTGCTCGGCCTGCGACTTGGCCTCGGCGATCACGTTGTCGGAGTTCTTGCGCGCGTTCGCCATGAGCTGCTTGGCGTGCGAGTCGGCCTCGCGCCGGGTCTGCTCGGCCTGCTGCGTGGCCTTCGCCGCGCGCTGCTCGGCGGACGCCGCGCGCTGCTCGGCCTCGGCGACGAGCTTCTGCGTGGCGGCCTGGGCGGCCGTGTGGCGCTCGGCGTCCTGCCGGTCGGCCTCCTCGCGGCGGGCCGCGAGCTGGATCTCGAACTCGGCCTCGGCCTGGGCGCGCTGGGCCTCGCTCTCCTCCAGGATGCGCTGGGCCTGCGCGCGCATCTCGTCGGCCTGCCGCTTCGCCGTGGTGAGGATCTCGTCGCGCTCGCGCTTGGTGGACGCGCGCAGCTGCGCCACCTCGCGCTCGGTGGTGGTGCGCAGCTTCGCGATCTCGCGCTCGGCGCTGGCGCGCTTCTCGGCGACCTCGTGGTCGGCGGTGGCGCGCAGCTTCGCGACCTCGCGCTCGGTCGTGGAGGTCAGCTCGTCGGCCTCGCGGCGGGCGGAGGTGCGCACCTCCTCGGCCTCGCGCTCGGCCGCGCCCCGCATGTCGTCGCCCTCGCGCTGGGCGTTGGCACGCAGTTCGGCGGCGTCGTTCTCGGCGTTGGCCCGCTGCTCGGCGGCGTCGACCTTGGCCGCGGCCTTGATCTCGTTCGCCTCGGACCGGGCTGCCTGGACGAGCTCGGTGGCCTGCTCCTCGGCCAACCGCAGCAGCTGCTCGATCCGGGCGCCTAGGCCGGAGTAGGTGGGACGTTCCTGTTCCTGCAACTGCCGGTGCGCGTCCGACAGCTCCCGCTGCAGGGCCTGGGTCTGCTCGCGGGTCTGCCGGACCTCGTTGTCGAGCGACTTGATGTGCTCGTCGACCTGGTGCCGGTCGTAGCCGCGAAGCACCACGTCGAACTCGCGCGGGGGCGTGTCTTCAAAGAAGTTGCTGAGCTGGGCGTCGATGTCGGACTGCATGTGGCTCAATCCTGATGTGACGGGGCTACGGGTGTTCCGGGGACCGGTCGATCGCCTGGCATGACGGGCTCCGCGACGGGCTCAGTGCCCCAAGACGTGGCCTGGACCTCTTCCGGCGAATGAAGCCTACTCCGGACACTGCCGTGTTGGGGGTTCATCTTGACGCGCTGCGTGGTTTGTCCGGTTTGGGATTTTGCCTTCCGGGCCCCCGGTACCCCTGGTCTGGCCGGTACAAATCCACCAGATGTGTCTGAACGGTCACAGAGGGGCGGTCGCCGCCTCGCCGTCCGCGATCGGGATATCGAACGCGTCACGATCCGGTCGCACGCGGGCGGCGGGGGCCTCGGAAGATCATGCGGGGTCCGGACGCTTCTGCACGAGCTCCGTCAGGACGCCGTGGCAGTCCTTCGGATGCAAAAAGTTGATCAAGGATCCCATGGATCCGTTGCGCGGCGCGTCGTACAGGACGCGCACCCCCTTGCCGGCGATCCCGGCCGCCTCGTCGGCGACCGTCCCGTCCGTCCCGAACGCGATGTGGTGGACGCCCTCCCCGTTCTTCTCCATCCACTTCGCGACCGCCGAGTCGTCCCGGATCGGCTCGATGAGCTGGAGGTAGCTCGCCGCCCCGTCGCCGGTCTCGTTGATCTTGAGCATGCACTCCCGGACGCCCTGCTCCTCGTTCACCTCGAAGTGCGCGTCGGTGAAGCCGTAGGTCGCCTTGTAGAACTCGACGGTGGCGTCGAGATCGCGACAGGCGATGCCGATGTGGTCGATACGGGTCAGCATGGGCTTTCTCCCTACTCATGCGGCCAGGCGGGGGCGAACCGAACCGGTCGGCGTCCCCGTGGGTATCGTGGCAAACGTCGCCGAGCACCATTCTGGAGGCCCCTCATGACCGCCACGTCCGTCATCGTCGCAGGAGCGCGCACCCCCGTCGGGCGGCTGCTCGGCTCGCTGAAGGACTTCTCCGCGGCCGATCTCGGCGCCCACGCGATCAAGGCCGCGCTGGAGCGCGCCGGGGTGTCCGGCGACCAGGTGCAGTACGTGATCCTCGGCCAGGTGCTGCAGGCGGGCGCGGGGCAGATCCCGTCCCGGCAGGCGGCGGTCAAGGCGGGAATCCCGATGAGCGTCCCGTCGATCACGATCAACAAGGTGTGCCTGTCGGGGCTGGACGCGATCGCGCTCGCCGACCAGCTGATCCGCGCGGGCGAGTTCGACATCGTCGTCGCGGGCGGCATGGAGTCGATGACACAGGCCCCGCACCTGCTGCCGAAGTCGCGCGGCGGCTACAAGTACGGCTCGGTCGAGGTACTCGACCACATGGCCCTCGACGCGCTGACCGACGCCTTCGACGGCGTCTCCATGGGCGAGTCGACCGAGCGGTACAACGCCGAGCTCGGCATCACCCGCGAGGAGCAGGACGAGTTCTCCGCCCGCTCCCACCAGCGCGCCGCCGCGGCGATCAAGAACGGCGTCTTCGACGAGGAGATCGCCCCCGTCGAGGTCCCGCAGCGGCGCGGCGAGCCGATCACGTTCGCGACGGACGAGGGCGTGCGCGGCGACACCACCGCCGAGGTCCTCGCGAAGCTGCGCCCCTCGTTCAGCAAGGACGGGACGATCACCGCCGGCTCGTCCTCGCAGATCTCCGACGGCGCCGCGGCCGTGGTCGTGATGTCCAAGGCCAAGGCCGAGGAGCTCGGCCTGACGTGGCTGGCGGAGATCGGCGCGCACGGCAACGTCGCCGGGCCCGACAACTCGCTCCAGTCGCAGCCGTCCAACGCGATCAAGCACGCGCTCGGCAAGGCGGGCCTCGGCGTGGACGACCTCGACCTCATCGAGATCAACGAGGCGTTCGCGTCCGTGGGCGTCCAGTCGATGCGCGACCTCGGCGTCGGCCCGGACAAGGTCAACGTCAACGGCGGCGCCATCGCGCTCGGCCACCCGGTCGGCATGTCGGGGGCGCGGATCGTCCTGCACCTCGCCTACGAACTGAAGCGGCGCGGCGGCGGCGTGGGCGCGGCGGGCCTGTGCGGCGGCGGCGGCCAGGGCGACGCGCTGATCCTGCGGGTGCCCGCCGACCAGTAGGCGGTCACTGGGCAGGCGGTCACTGGGCACCGAGGCTGACGGCGACGGTCTGGAAACCCAGCGCCTTGAGCATGTTCTCCAGCATCGTCTTCGTGTTGGCGTCGGCGCGTTCCGTCAGGCCGCTCTGCCCGGCCGCCGTCTGGATCTTCTGCGACGCCAGCACGTAGAGCTGCTGCTGGTTGTTCGGGTTGCTGCTGAAGAAGTCGCCGAAACGGTCGAGCAGACCGCGCTCGGTCGCGTAGACGTAGCTGTTCTTCGTGTCCAGGTTGGTGGGTTCGAGCCGGGCGCGGGGGAGGGTGATGGCGGCGGACGTCCGGTCCGAGTTCACCTTCACCGCGCCCGAGCCCAGCTTCGAGAAGTCGACGTAGGCGTCGACGGACCCGTTGCCGACGAACAGGGTGCGCTTGCCGCGCAGCGCGCCCGGCAGGAACTTCGCGTCCTTCTCCAGGTCGACCACCACCTGGAAGTTGCCGCTCGCCGCCTCGTACCGGTGCAGGTCGCGGATCGACTTCAGCAGGACGGGACCGCTCCGGTCCTTCGTCTCCTCGGCGAACGGGTTCAGCCAGCCGGGCAGGCCGCGCAGGATCTGCTGCCCGGCCAGCACGACCGCGATCGTCGCGACGATGATGAGCACGGGCCCGGCCACCCCGCGCCGGGGCCGGGCATACGACCTGCGGGGCGCGGCCCTCTTCGCGTCCGACTTCGTGTCCGACTTCGTGTCCGACTTCTTCGTCTCGGCGTTCTTCGCATCAGAGCGAGCCATGTACCGCATTTTCCCGGCATACCGGTCCCTTACCTAGCGGACCGGTTAGGTCGATGTGAGGCCGCGTGCCGGACGTGCTTGGCGAGGACGGGACGCCGCGGCCGCTCCGTGCGGAAGTCGGCGGGGCCGAGCGCGCACGCCCGGTAGGCGGCGAAGTGCTGCCGCAGCCACGCGCGCCGCGCCGTCTCGCTCCACGACGCGAACCGCCGCGCGGCGTCGGTGTCGGGGACGGCGGGCGGCTCGTCGTCGAGGAGCCACGCGTCGACGAGGGCCCGGTACTCGTTCGGCGGGGCGGCGCAGGTCGTCGCGTCCTTGAGGCTGTCGCTGATCTGCCGGACGGCCCGCGCCGCGAACCCGCCGGACAGCTCCTCGTCGAGATGGACGGTCGCCACGCCGCCGTTCACCGCGACCGGCACCCACATCGGCCGCTGCTCCAGCGCCGTGAACGCGCCCGGCGTCCCGTTCAGCCGCGCGGCGACGGGGGTGGCGGCCGAGACCAGCCGGGGCAGCGCGTCCCGAAGCGCGGGGTGGACGCACACGGTCAGCGGCCATTCGCGGCACACCGGCTCGGCGGCCACGGGCGCGACCGTCCCGCCGCCGGTGCGGTGCAGCCCGAGCGTCGCGGTGACCGTCGCGGCCAGCGCCACCACCAGCGGCAGGACGAGCAGGAACCGCCGCGTCGCCCACATCACGTAGCCGAGGATCAGCGCCGTGGTCAGCCCGGCGGCCCAGGTGACCTGGTCGGCGAGCACCTCCGGACGCAGCGCGGTGAACAGCGCGATCCGGTCGAACGCCGCCGGGGGGAGCAGGCTCCACCACGACACGCCGGGGACGCGCGCCGCCGCCCACACCGCCGTCAGGCCGAGGACGAAGCCCGCCGTCGCCCGGTGCGGGACGAGGCGCCCCGCGAGGTACCCGGCGACGACGTGCAGGACGAGCGACCCCGCCCCGGCGGCGACGCCCATCGGCTGCGGGTGGCCCGCCTCGTCCTGCGCGAGCGTGACGGCGACGACCACCGCCGTCACCGCGCCGTAGGAGACCAGCGCCGCCGCCGCGAGCAGCAGCAGGTCGAACAGCACCCCGGTCGCGGGCGAGCGCGCGGTCAGGTCGCGCAGATAGTCGAGCGGGCGTTCGCGGACCGCCGTCCACGCGGCCAGCGCCGCCGCGACCGGGCCCAGCAGCCGGACGGCGTTGACCAGGGCGACGACCGTGTTGTCCCAGTAGGCGACCGACGGGCACAGCGACAGCGCGGCCGCCGCCGTCCCGACCACGGTGAGGAGCGGCACCGAGACGAGCAGTGCCGTGCGGCGGGCGTCCAGCCGGAGCACCCGTCCGAGGTCAGACACCGGTGGCGCTCCGGGCGGGCGGCCGCCTCACGAGGCGCGGCAGCGTCAGCCGGGGAAAGGACACGTCGGACAGCGTGCGCCGGGCGGCCCGCCGGCGCGGCGGCGCCGGGCGGCGGTCGGACGCGAGGATGGCCTGCGGCACCGCGGCCCGCGGGTCGGGCACGTCCGCGCCGCGCCGGTCGGCGGCCGACCGGCCGCGCCGCGCGGCGGCCGAGTGCGTGGGCTGCTCGGTGAGCCGGCCGCGGGCGAGGGTGAGGAGCCGGTCGCACCAGCCGGTCAGCGTCTCGGTGGCGTCGGCGGTGACGATCACCGTGGGGGCGAGGGAGCGGAGCACCGGGACGAGTTCCGCCATCGCGGCGGTGAGCGTGTGGCCGCCGGGACCGGCGGGGCCGGTGGGGCCGGTGGGCCACGGCTCGGCGGCGGCGCACAGCTCGCCGAACGGGTCGTCCAGGAGCACCACGTCCGGCTCGTGGACGCACGCGGCCGCGAGCCCGGCGCGGAGGCGGACGTCGGGCGGCAGCAGCGCCAGCTCGGTGCGGGCGGCCTCGGCGAGGTCGAGCCGCCGCGCCACCGAGCGCGCGGCGGACACGCTGGTCCGCTTGTAGTAGGCGGCGTACTCGACGAACTCGCCGGCCGTCATGTGGTCCGCCCGGGCGAACCGGGCGGGCAGGTAGCCGATGGCGGCGCGCGCGGCGCGCTGCCCGGCGGCGTTCGTGATGTCGTGTCCGAGAATGTGCAGCGCGCCGGCGTTCGGCCGGCGCAAGGTCGCGAACGTGGCCAGCAGAGTGGATTTACCGGCGCCGGGTGGTCCGGCAAGGCCGACCACGCCTTCGGGCACCCCGAAGGTCACCGGGCGCAGGAGCCACCGGCCCCCGCGGCGGACACCCATTCCTCGGGCCACGATCACGGAGTGCTCCGCGATCACAAGATTCCCCCCATAGCTCGTCATGCGGTCGCGGCGGCCGGCGCGCGTCCGGCTGCGCGGGTGCGCCGGTGGCCTCGGTCCCCCAACCCTGCCACTCGGCTCCCGCCGTACCGGGCCTCCGCCTTCGGCGGGCCCGGCGTGCCGGTCGCTTTTGCCGTGCCGCGATGCATCGACAGCGTGACTATAACCGGGCTTGGTGATGGCTGTCAGCAATCTTTTTGCCTTTAACGTCGGTCCGCCTGGATTCTTTGCCGACCCCGCCGAATCGGAGAATTAGAAAAAGGCGGACAATTGCCGAACCGTACCTTTGGCCGGGACGTGCCGGACGTCCCACCACCGCCGACCTGCCACGGCCGACCCTCCACGCCGACCCGCCGCGCGCTCCGCTCCCAGCGGACGGGCGCGCAGGCACGGGCGCTCATGGGGCAGGATGGACCCATGCCTTCTCGGGACTTTTCGTTGCACGGGGCCATCGACCTGGGGGCGCGCCAGGCGGCCACCAGGAAACAGCAGGAGCGCAGGGCCCAGGGCGGCGCCGCGTCGGCGGGCGCGGGCGGCGCGTCCGGCGCGGCCGGCCAGTACGTCGTGGACGTCACCGACGAGACGTTCAACACCGAGGTCGTGGAGCGGTCGCAGTCCGTCCCCGTCCTGGTGGACTTCTGGGCCGAATGGTGCGGGCCGTGCAAGCAGCTCGGCCCGATCCTGGAGAAGCTCGCCACCGAGGCCGCCGGGAAATGGATCCTGGCCAAGGTCGACATCGACGCCAACCCGCAACTCGGCGCGTACATGCAACAGATGGGCGTGCGGGGCATCCCGTTCGTCGCGGCGGTCGTCGCCGGGCAGCTGCTGCCCTTCCTGAACGGCGCGGCGCCCGAGCCGCAGGTCCGCCAGGCCATCGACCAGCTCTTCGAGGCGCTGCGCAAGGAGGGCATCCTGCCGGACGCCCCCGCGGGCGAGGAGCAGGCCGTCGACGCGGCGGGGGCGCCCGCCCTCGACCCGCTCTCCCAGCAGGCGGAGGACGCCCTGCAGAGCGGCGACCTGGACGCCGCCAGGACCGCGTTCGAGCAGCTGATCGCCCGCGACCCCCGCGACGTCCAGGCCAAGCAGGGCCTCGCGGCGGTCGAGCTGAGCCTGCGCGCCCGCGGGCTGGACGCCGAGCGCGTCCTTCGCGAGGCCGCGGAGAAGCCCGGCGACGTGCAGGCGCAGATCAGCGCGTCCGACGTGGAGATGGTGTACGGACGCCTCGAGGAGGCGTTCGAGCGGCTGCTCAAGGCCGTGCGGACCAGCGCGGGCGACGACCGCGACGCCGCGCGCCGGCACCTGCTGTCGCTGTTCGACGTCCTGCCGCCGGACGACCCGCGCATCGCCAAGGCGCGCCGCTCCCTCCAGTCCGCGCTGTTCTGACGGGCTCGCGGCGCGGGCGCGTTCACCGGACGAACAGGCACGACCGCGACACCCGACCGCGCCGCGGAGCGTATGCTCGGTTGACGCGGCGGGAGCGTGCCGACCGGGGCGTGCTGGCCGCGACGGGGTCACCCCGGAGTAGAGGGAGCAGTTTCGTGGCGAGCGTGCCCAGCGTGTCGTACTCCATCACCGTCCGGCTGGAGGTCCCGGCGGGTGGCCGTGCCGTCAGCCAGATCACCCACGTCGTGGAGAACGCGGGCGGCATCGTCACCGCGCTCGACGTCAACACCGCCGGGCACGAGACGCTGCGCATCGACGTCACGATCGCGACCCGCGACACCCAGCACGCCGAGTCGATCTCGGCGGCGCTGGAGGGCATCGACGCCGTCAAGATCCACAAGGTCAGCGACCGGACGTTCCTGATGCACCTCGGCGGCAAGATCGAGATGCAGTCGAAGGTGCCGCTGCGCAACCGCGACGAGCTGTCCATGGCCTACACGCCGGGCGTCGCGCGGGTGTCGCTCGCCATCGCCCGCAACCCCGAGGACGTCCGGCGGCTGACGATAAAGCGCAACAGCGTCGCCGTCGTCACCGACGGGTCGGCCGTGCTCGGCCTCGGCAACATCGGGCCCGAGGCCGCGCTGCCGGTGATGGAGGGCAAGGCCGCGCTGTTCAAGCGGTTCGCCGGGATCGACGCCTGGCCCATCTGCCTCGACACCCAGGACACCGACGAGATCGTCCGGACGGTGCAGATCCTCGCGCCCGCGTTCGGCGGCATCAACCTTGAGGACATCTCCGCCCCGCGCTGCTTCGAGGTCGAGGCGCGGCTGCGCGAGCTGCTCGACATCCCGGTGTTCCACGACGACCAGCACGGCACGGCGATCTGCGTGCTGGCCGCGCTGACCAACGCGCTGCGCGTCGTCGGCAAGGACATCGGCGCCGTCCGGATCACGATGGCGGGCGCGGGCGCGGCGGGCAGCGCGATACTGAAGCTGCTGATCCACGCGGGCGCCCGCGACCTGGTCGTGTGCGACTACCGGGGCGCCGTCCACAAGGGCCGCGACGACCTCGACGACTCGCTCCGCTGGATCGCCGAGCACACCAACGCGGCCGGCTACGCGGGCGACCTGCGCGGCGCGGTGAAGGACGCCGACGTGTTCATCGGCGTGTCCGCGCCCGGCATCCTGAACGGCGACGACATCGCGACGATGAACGACGACGCGATCGTGTTCGCGCTCGCCAACCCCGAGCCCGAGGTGTCGCCGGACGAGGCGCGCGAGCACGCCGCCGTCGTCGCGACCGGCCGCAGCGACTACCCGAACCAGATCAACAACGTGCTGGCGTTCCCGGGCGTCTTCCGCGGGCTGCTGGACGCGCAGGCCGACGGCGTCACCCTGGAGATGCTCGCCGCGGCGGCCACGGCGCTCGCCGAGGTCGTCACGCCGGACGAGCTCGGGCCGAACTACATCGTCCCGAGCGTCTTCCACCCGGAGGTGGCCACGCGCGTCGCGGGCGCCGTCCGCGAGGCCGCGGGCGGCCGCCCCCGCACCGAGGCGTAACCCCGCTGAGGCGTGACCCGCGCGAGCCTGAGCCGCGCGGGTCCCCGGTCGTCTCGGTCAGTTCTTCTTGGCGAACATCTGGTCGCGGCGGCGCGGCCAGATCCCGCCGTACCAGAAGATGATCGCGCCGGTGAGGATGATGCCGACGCCGGTCGCGGCCCGCGCCCAGAGCATGGTGTCCGGGCCGGTGTGCGGCAGGCTGGCCGGCGGCGGGGTCTTCTTGGACGGCGCGGGCGTCGCCCCCGCCTTCTTGCAGTTCGCCTTGAGCGTCCGGGCCTCGATGCGCTTGTTCGCCCAGTTGACGGTGACGCGGGTGGCGCGGTCCTCGCGGAGCTTCACGGCGATCGTCCGGGTGGCCTTCGGGCGGAGCTCGCCGGGGATCGCGGCGGTGTCGTCGTTCTTCTCGATCCCGAAGTCCTCGTTCTGGGTGCCGGTGTTCCGCACGGTGACGTTCACCGTCCGCGCCGGGCAGGACACTGTCCCGATGGAGGCGGACACCGGACGCGCCGGATCGCCGGTCGGCGTCCCGGACGGCTTCGGCGTCGTCGAGGTCGGCGAGGTGGTGGCGGACGCGGACGGCTCCGAGTCCGGCGACACCGCTCGGACCAGGGCCGGAATCGCGATCAGAGCTCCGATCACGAAGAACGCGGCGGCGATGACGACCCTGGGCAACTGCATCGCTGTCCTCCCCGGCCCGTAGTTAACACGGGTGGCAGATGATCCTAGATCATTCTTAACCTAGGTTCTCGTGGTGCCGATATCCCCATCGATAGGAATGCGTAACAGGCTAACGAGCGGGGGGACGTGCCGCCGGAGGTCCGCGCAACGCATGATGGAACCCATGGAAGACGGCATCAGGGTAGGGCTGCTGCTGGTGGCGACCCCCCAGCTGGAGGATCCGAACTTCAGGCGCAGTGTCGTCCTGCTGGTCGAGCACGACATCGACGGCGGCACGCTCGGGGTCGTCCTCAACCGGCCGACCGAGATCCCGGTCGACCGCGTCCTGCCGCCGTGGGCGGAGCTCGTCACCGGGCCCCCGGTGGTCTTCCAGGGCGGCCCCGTCGCGCTGGAGAACGCGCTCGCCCTGGCCCGTCTCCCGGGAGAGGACGAGCCGCTCGGCTGGCGCGCGCTGGACGGCGGCGCCGAGGTCGCGCGGGTGGGCCTCGTCGACCTGGAGGCGCCGCCGGGGCTGCTCGCGGCGGAGCTGCTGCAGCTGCGCGTGTTCGCCGGGTACGCGGGCTGGTCGGCCGGGCAGCTGCGCGCGGAGATCGAGGACGGCTCCTGGTACCTGGTCCCGGCCGAGGCGGGCGACGTCTTCGCGGGCGACCCGACGCGGCTCTGGCAGAACGTCCTGCGCAGGCAGGGCGGCGACCTGGCGTTCGTCTCCACTTTCCCCGAGGACCCGACGCTGAACTAAGGTGAGCGACGTGAGTACGAAGATCCTGCCCGACGGCGACACCCAGACAGATGTGCGGCCGGACCTCTCGCACGGTGACGGGGACCACGAGCGGTTCGCGCACTACGTGAAGAAGGCGAAGATCACCGAGAGTGCCGTGGCCGGCACGCCGGTGATCGCGCTGTGCGGCAAGGTCTGGGTGCCGAACCGGGACCCGAAGAAGTTCCCCGTCTGCCCGGAGTGCAAGGAGATCTACGAATCCATGCAGCCGGGTCGCGACGGCGACGAGTGACCTGACCTGGGGCTGATCTGATCGGACCGGCCGCCGCTCGGCGGCCGGCGTTCCGCGCCGGGCGGGGGGCCCGGCGCGCACAATTTCACGGGGGATGAATTGCGGCGGCTCGCCGGGATTTCGTTGTGCGCACTGTTGGTTACGGTGTGTGGCGCATCAGGCGCGATGGGTGACAGAGCGCGGGTCAGGGCCGTTCCGGCCTCCGCGCGGGGCGACGGGTGCGATCGGGGGAGCGCGGCCCGCAGGGCCCGGCCGGGCGACCGGGCCGATCTCGGCGGCGAGCAGTCCGCCGCGCTGCTCGCCGAGCTACGGCGGGCGCTCCTCGGCCGGTTCGGGACGTCCGACGAGCAGCGGCTCGACATGTCGCTGCGCAGGGCACGGCTGGTGGTGCCGGTGCGGTTCCATGTCGTCCACAGCGGGAGCAGGGGACGGGTGCCCGCGTCGGTCGTCCGGCGCCAGGTCTCCACGCTGAACGCCGCCTACGGAGGACGCAGGGGCGGCGCCGACACCGGCGTCCGGTTCCGCCTCGCGAGCGCCGACTGGACGAACGCCTCCGACTGGTTCAACGACCCGCAGGAGTACGAGGGGGCGATGAAGAAGCGGCTGCGGAGGGGCGGGCGCGGCACCCTCAACGTCTTCACCGCCGCCGTGGGAACGGACGTGCTCGGGTTCTCCACGTTCCCGCAGTGGTACCGCAAGCACCCGAGGCTCGACGGCGTCGTCATCGACTACCGCGCGCTGCCGAAGAACGCGGACGGGCCGTTCGACCGGGGCTACACGGCCGTCCACGAGATCGGGCACTGGCTCGGCCTGCTGCACACGTTCCAGGGCGGCTGCGTCCCGCCGGGGGACGGCGTGGCCGACACACCGTACGAGGCCGAACCGGCGGAGGGCTGCCCGACATACCGCGACACGTGCGCGCAGCGCGGCCGCGACCCGGTGCACAACTTCATGGACTACGGCCACGACACCTGCATGCGGGAGTTCACCGCAGGTCAGGGCCGCCGGATCCGCGCGGCGTGGGCCGCGTACCGGTCCGGGCGGCGCGGCCACCGGCACGCCGATCCGGCCGCGCGGCGGGCGGATCGCGGTGTGGATCTCGGCACACGTGCGCCCGGAGAGGTCCGATCTGTCGGCGGGTCTCGGTAGCCTTCGATGACCGTGAGCACCTTCGCAGCGTCGAGCATGCCTCCCGCCTTCCCCGAGCGGGCCGCCTGGGGGACGGCGTCGTCCCTGCGCGCCTGGCAGCAGCAGGCTTTGGAGGCCTACTTCGGGAGGGACGGGCGGCAGCCCGGCCCGCGAGACTTCCTCACGGTCGCCACGCCCGGCGCCGGGAAGACGACGTTCGCGCTCCGGCTCGCCCGCGAGCTGATGGAGCGCCGCGTCGTCTCGGCGATCACGATCGTCTGCCCGACCGAGCACCTGAAGCGGCAGTGGGCCGAGTCGGCGGCCCGCGTCGGCATCAAGATCAACCCGGAGTACCAGAACGGCGACGGGCCGGTCGGCAAGGACTTCCACGGCATCGCGGTCACCTACGCCACGGTGGCGGCGCGGCCGGCCCTGCACCGCAACCGCACCGAGTCCCGCAAGTCGCTGGTCATCTTCGACGAGGTGCACCACGCGGGCGACGGGCTGTCCTGGGGCGACGCCGTCCGGGAGGCGTTCGAGCCCGCGACGCGGCGGCTCGGGCTGTCCGGCACGCCGTTCCGCACCGACATCAACCCGATCCCGTTCGTCCAGTACGACGAGGGGCCGGACGGCGTCCGCCGCAGCCGCGCCGACTACACCTACGGGTACGGCCCGGCGCTCGCGGACGGCGTCGTCCGGCCGGTGATCTTCCTGGCGTACGCGGGCGAGATGCGCTGGCGCACCCGCGCCGGCGACGAGATCACCGCGACCCTCGGCGAGCCCCTCACCCAGGACCAGACCGCCCAGGCGTGGCGCGCCGCGCTCGACCCGAAGGGCGACTGGATCGGGCAGGTGCTCGCCGCCGCCGACCGCCGCCTCACCGAGCTGCGCCGCGTCATCCCGGACGCGGGCGGCCTCGTCATCGCCACCGACCACGAGACCGCCCGCGCCTACGCCAAGATGCTGCGCGCCGTCACCGGGCAGGGCGCGACGATCGTGCTGTCGGACGACCCGTCCGCGTCCAAGAAGATCAAGGCGTTCGGCGAGACCGACGACCGGTGGATGGTCGCCGTCCGGATGGTGTCGGAGGGCGTCGACATCCCGCGGCTGTGCGTCGGCGTGTACGCGACGTCCACCAGCACGCCGCTGTTCTTCGCGCAGGCCATCGGGCGTTTCGTCCGCGCCCGCAAGCGCGGCGAGACGGCCTCGGTGTTCCTGCCGTCGGTGCCGACGCTGATGGGGCACGCCGCCGAGATGGAGACCGAGCGCGACCACGTGCTCGACCGTCCCGTCCGCGAGGACGGCCTCGACGACGACCTCCTCGCCGAGGCCAACCGGCAGCAGGACACCCCGGACGCGGTGGGGGAGGAGCTGCCGTTCGAGACGGTCGAGGCGTCCGCGACGTTCGACCGCGTCCTCTACGACGGCGGCGAGTTCGGCATGCACGCCCAGCCCGGCTCGGCCGAGGAGGAGGAGTACCTCGGCATCCCCGGCCTGCTGGAGCCCGAACAGGTGTCGGCGCTGCTGCGCAAGCGGCAGGCCGACCAGATCGCCAACGAGCGGCGCCGCAAGACCGGCGACCCGCGGGAGGACCGCGCCGACCGCACCGCCGCCGAAGACCTCGCGGCCCTGCGCCGCGAGCTGAACGGCCTGGTCAACGCCTGGAACCACCGCACCGGGCAACCACAGGGCGTCATCTACAACGAGTTGCAGCGCACCTGCGGCGGCCCCGCCGTCGCCCAGGCCAGCGCCGCCGACATCCGCAAACGCATCACCAAGATCCGAGACTGGGCCGCCAAACGCCGCCACTAGGGGCTCAGGTGTCGACCCGTCGCAGCGCGGCCTTGACCGTCACGAGGGCGTCGGTCGGGTGGTCGGCCTCACAGATCCAGGAGACCCCTTCCGCCCACGCCAACCACAGGCGGTTGTCATCGTCGGGCCGTTCCCTGCACTCGACCACCACGCCCCAGGGGTCCGGGCCGTCCGTGGCCCGGAGACGCCCGTCCACGACGTCGGCGGTGTACCCGTGCCCGCGCAGCAGGCTCGCCAGTCCGCCGAGGTGCACGGCCCCGCGTGGGTCTGAGGCCAGGGCCGTGCTTCCCCGCCTGATCACGTCCGCGAGCTTGCGCGCGGTGTCGGGGTTGCAGGGTCCGAGGTCCACGAGCGCGTAGCAGCCGAAGACGGGGCCGACGTCCACCCGAAGTGAGGTGAGCACGATGCCCGCCCCCTCAAGCGCTCCCCGCAGCGCGTCCAATGCGGCCCGCGACTCATCGAGGGGACTCGCTTCCTCTCGCTGATCTATGGTTTTCTCCGCCATTCTGATTACCTCCTGCCTTTTCAGGCGCGCATCGCCTGTTTGATCGCCAATGCCGCTCCGGGGCAATTGCGAGCCGGAGCGAACCGGGACATGTCGGGAGTGGCAAACCACCACGAACCCCGCCAATAAACGCACCCGACCGTGAGTGACGATGTTCCGTCCACGCGGGTGATGCTCAACACCGGGTATCCGTTGTCGTCGGCGATGACCGCCGCGATTTCCCGCGCGTCGGAAAGCTCCACTTGGAGCGCGCGGAAGAACGCCAGCCGTTCCCCGTGCACGGACTCAAGGACGGCGAGCAGCGAAGAAGCCACCCGGGGCGCCATCCCCGGACGCGCGGGCGGCACCCGGTACGCAGCTCCGGCAGGTTCTCCTGACACTTGTTTGTGCATCGTGTGGTGGCCCATGCCGAATATCACCTCGCCGGTCAGATGTTTATGTCGAACGCCACACAGGATGCGCCGCCACAAGGTAAGTTCGCTACGTTCATGAACCGATTGCAACATACGGAGCGTGACGAACGATGAGCCAAGGGCCTTTAGACCCGGACCGGTCGATGTGGGATCTCATAGCGGTTGAGCTGCGTAGACAGCGTCGCCTGCGGGGAATGTCCGGGGCGGCCCTTGCGCGGCTCGTGGGACGTGATCGTTCAATCGTTTCACGCATCGAATCTGGGACGATCCCGCTGCAGCTGGACCACGCGGAGATCATTGACCGCGAGTGGAGTCTGGAACGCCTGTTCACCAGGCTCGTAAAGTTCGCCAAAGAGCGCAAAGACGACGAATGGCGGCTAGGGGACCTGGCGGAACAGGAGGCGCGTGCAACGCGCGTCCGGCTGTGGGAGGTCGGGCTCGTCCCGGGGCTGCTCCAAACCCCCGACTACGCGCGGGCGGTGTTCTCCGTGGGACTCGTCCGCGACCTGAGCGAGGCGGTGGAGACGCGGCTTGCTCGACAGACGGCGGTGTTCGACCGGGAACAGCCGCCGGAGGTGTCCGTGATCCTGAATTGGGTTGCGCTAGAGCAACCCGTCGGTTCACCCGCGATCATGTACGCCCAACTCAAACACCTGTTGGAACTCGGCGACCTTCCGCACGTCAACGTGCGAGTGCTCGAAAAGAGCACGGGAGTGCATGTCGGGTATGACGGCATGCTTGAGCTGCTGACAGTGGACTCCCGCGACATCGCCTACGCGGATGCGCCCCACGGCGGTGGGCTCGTCACTGACCCCAAGGAGGTGGAGGCGTTTCAAGTAAGGTACGACCGTATCGGCCATATCGCCGCCCCCGTCGGACCATCGCGAGCGGTGATCCAACGAGCTATGGAGACCTACCAATGATCGAGTGGCGCAAGTCGAGCCGTAGCGCTACGTCGGACAACACCAGTTGCGTAGAAGTTGCAGCGCTCGCACGCAACATCGGGGTGCGGGACAGCAAGGACCCCGCCGGGCCCGCGTTCGCCCTGTCGCCGGAGTCCTTCCGGGCCTTCGTCCGCGATGTCAAGGTGGGCGACCTGGACATCCCGTAAGCCCGACCTCCCCCCCACACACCGAGACCCTCGCCTAGGTAGGCGGGGGTCTCTTCGGTCGTTCGGGCCGTGACGCTTCTTTGAACGCTACGCCTAGAAGAACTCGTCGGTGGGGAGGACGCTTTCGAGTGGCGTGGGAATGGGTAGGTCTTCGCCGAAGGCGACCGAGGCGCTGTGGGTGTACTCGTTGCCCCGCGGCTCGGAGAAGATCGTGGCCTTTCCCTCCAGCCGGTCGATCAACAGGTACAGCGGGATGTCGGCGGCGGCGTACCCCTGGCGCTTGGGCCCCCGGTCGCGTTCCGCCCCCTTGCGATCTCCCCGCCGGCCGGAAGTGACTTCCACGACCATGGTCTCGTGCTGCCCGTCGGGGGGCGGCGACACGATGATCTCTCCATCTATGAGTTCGGCCCGGAAGCCGGGCATCACTTCGAGCGCGGCGAACGCCTCGCGCAGGTCCTCACGGACGAACGACGGCTCTTCAGGCACGGCCCCGTCCGGCATCGCCGTCATCGGAGTTCTCCCCGTGGGTTCGACGGTGGTGGCGTCGTCGTATTCCCCAACCTAGCAGCGGCATCGCGGCGTGAGAGGCCGGAAAATGCCCCTCGACGGAGGCTAGGCGCGCAGGTGCCTGGGGACGAGGTCGAGCGCGGCGAGGATGCGGTCGACGGTCTCCTCTGGGGTGCCGGTCACCGGGAGGACGAGGACGTTCTCGTCCGGGGTCGGGCGTTCGAGGGCGGCGAACTGGCTGTCGAGCAGGGCGACGTCGAAGAAGTGGCCCTCGCGGGCGCGCATCCGGGCGGCGATCGTGTCGCGGTCGCCGTCCAGCATGACGATCCGGACGCCGGGGCGGCCGTCCGCCAGCAGCTCCCGGTACCGGCGCTTGAGCGCCGAGCAGCTCACGACGCCGGGACGGCCGGTGGCGAGCCGGTCGTCGATCCAGGCGGCGATGGCGCGCAGCCAGGGGAGCCGGTCGGCGTCGGTGAGGGGGTGCCCGGAGCGCATCTTCTCGATGGCGGCCTCGGTGTGGAAGACGTCGGCCTCGGCGTAGTCCCAGCCCAGGCGCTCGGCGAGGACGGCGCCGACCGTGGTCTTCCCGCTCCCGGCGACTCCCGCCACGACGATGACTTTGGGGGGTGTCATCGCGGGTCAGGTGGTCACTACGGGGGCGCCGGAGAGGGTGACGCCCTCGTCCGCCAGTTCCTCCAGGGCGCGGTCGACGGTGGGCTTGGCGACCCCGGCGGTGAGGTCGAGCAGGACGGTGGTCCGCAGCCCCGCGCGGGCGGCGTCCACGGCGGTCGCGCGGACGCAGTGGTCGGTGGCGATGCCCGCGATGTCGACGGCGTCCACGCCGCGGGCGGCGAGCCAGTCGGCGAGCGGCTGCTCGTCGTCGGAGACGCCCTCGAACCCGCTGTAGGCGGCCGACTCGCGGCCCTTGCCGAACACGGCCTCGATGGGCGCGAGCGCGAGGTTCGGGTGGAAGTCGGCGCCCGGCGTCCCGATCACGCAGTGCGGCGGCCAGGTGTCGACGAAGTCGGGCGCGGCGGAGAAGTGGCCGCCCGGGTCGAGGTGGAAGTCGCGGGTCGCGACGATGTGCGCGTAGTCGGACCGGTGCGCGGCGACGTGCCCGGAGATCGCGGTGGCGACGTCCGCGCCGCCCGCGACGGCGAGCGAGCCGCCCTCGCAGAAATCGTTCTGGACGTCAACGATGATCAGCGCCTTCTTGCCCATGACCGCTCCCCGGAAGATGAAAAGAGGGCTCACTGGGGACCGTACCCCAGCGACGCGGAATCCCCCGTGAAGGGCGCGGCTCGGCGGCGCGCGTTCAGCGGTGCGCGTTCAGCGGCACCGGTTCAGTGGCGCGGGCCGCCGTCGACGAACTCGGTCGGGACGGCGGGCTCGCCCTTGGACAGCTGCGTCGCCGTCGGCGGCAGCTCCGCGACGGCGCGGGCGTGGCGCTCCCTGGCAGCGCCGAGCGGCTCGCGTCCGACGACCTCGCCGTCCCGGACGAGCGGCACCTGGAGGACGCGGTCGCGCGGTCCGGCCCCTACCTCGCCGGTGGCGACCGTCTCGGCGTAGGCGGTGCCGTGCCCGTCCACCCGCCGGACGGCGGTCTTGCGCCCGCCCCGGCTCGGCTTGCCGGTCGACCGCTTCGCGACCGGGCGCATGGGAGCGTCGTCGTCGGGGCCGTCCGCGCGGGCGACGAGCTTGTACACGAGCGACGCGGTCGGCGCGCCCGAGCCGGTGACCAGGGACGTCCCGACCCCGTACCCGTCGACGGGCGCGGCGGCGAGGGCGGCGATGCCGTACTCGTCCAGGTCGCCGGTCACGACGATGCGGGTGTCGCGGGCGCCGAGCGAGTCGAGCTGGTCGCGGACGCGCCGGGCCACCACGCCGAGGTCGCCGCTGTCGATCCGCACCGCTCCGAGCGACGGCCCCGCCAGCTCCACCGCCGTCCGGACGGCCCGCTCCACGTCGTAGGTGTCGACCAGCAGCGTCGTGCTCTCGCCGAGCGAGGCGAGCTGCGCCTCGAAGGCGTGCCGCTCGCTGTCGTGCAGGAGGGTGAACGCGTGCGCGCTCGTCCCGGCGGTCGGGACGCCGTACCGCCGTCCCGCCGCGAGGTTGGACGTGGTGGCGAACCCCGCGATGTGGGCGGCGCGGGCCGCGGCGACGGCGGCGCGCTCGTGCGTGCGCCGCGATCCCATCTCGATGATCGGACGCCCCTGCGCCGCCCGGACCATCCGCGACGCGGCCGACGCGATCGCGCAGTCGTGGTTGAGGATCGACAGGGCGAGCGTCTCCAGCAGGACGGCCTCGCCGAACGTCCCCTCCACCACCAGGATCGGCGAGTCCGGGAAATAGCAGTCGCCCTCGGCATAGCCCCAGACGTTCCCGGTGAAGCGATACTTCTCCAGCCAACGCGCGGTCTGTTCGTCGACGATGCCGTTCGCGGACAGGTACTCCAGCTCGTCCGGGTCGAACCGGAAGGCGTCGAGGGCGTCGAGGAGGCGTCCCGTCCCGGCGACGACGCCGTACCGGCGCCCGGCGGGCAGGCTGCGCGCGAACACCTCGAAGACGGCGCGGCGGCCGGCCGTCCCGCTGCGCAGCGCCGCCTGGAGCATGGTCAGCTCGTACCTGTCCGTCAGCAGGGCGGTGCCGTCACCAAGGTCCACAAGTGGAACCCTAAGGCCCACTGTGGGCACCATGGTCGGGCAGGCCGTCACACCCGGGGGAGCGCGCATAGCATCGGGTGCGGTGGGCGGACCGACCTGACGGAGAGAGGGGGCACGCGGAATGAGCGCCATGAGCGCGCGCGCAACGGCCGTCGCGGGCACGGCGACCGCGATGGGCACGGCGCCGGCGCCCGTCGAACTGGAGCGGCCGGACGTCGAGGAGGACGTGAGCGCAGACCGTCCCTGGCTGGCCATCGTCTGGAACGACCCGATCAACCTGATGTCGTACGTCACATACGTGTTCCAGGCCGTGTTCGGGTACGCGAAGCCCAAGGCCGAGAAGCTGATGCTCGACGTCCACCACAAGGGCCGGGCGGTCGTCGCGAACGGCACCCGCGAGGAGATGGAGCGCGATGTCGAGATCCTGCACTCCTACGGCCTGTGGGCGACAGTGAGGCGGGACGACTAGCCGTGAGCAACGTGAAGCGGACCAGGCAGGGCATCAGGGTCCGGCTGGAGACCGAGGAGGTCGCGCTCCTGCGCGCCCTCATGGAGCAGATCCTCGCGCTGCTCGGCGACGCCCCCGGCGCGGACGACGAGCTGGCCTCCATGGGCATCTCCCAGAACGCCACCAAGCCGGACGACCCCGTCCTCGCGCGGCTGTTCCCGGACGCCTACCGCGACGACGGCAAGGCCGCCGAGGAGTTCCGCCGCTACACCGAGATGGGGCTGCGGGACGGCAAGCGCGAAGCGGCCGGGACGGTGCTCGCCTCCCTGGAGGGGACGGGCGACGTCGTCCTGGACGAGGAGCGCGCCCAGGCGTGGCTGCGGGCGCTGAACGACGTCCGGCTGGCGCTCGGCACCCGGCTCGACATCACCGACGAGTGGTACGAGGAGGCCGAGCGGATGACCGCGGACGACCCGCGCGCCCCCATGTTCGCCGCCTACGACTGGCTGACGCTGCTCCAGGAGCAGCTGGTCCGCGCCCTCTGGTGAGCCCCCGCGAGTCCCGTGGCGAGCCGCCCGGAGTCGGCCCGCGAGCGGCCCGCCGGGTAGCCTTCGGGGCATGCTGACGATCGAACGTGCCCTCGTCGACAAGATCATCGCGCACGCCCGCGCGGACCACCCGGACGAGGCATGCGGAATCGTGGCCGGCCCCCAGGGCTCGGACCGCCCGACCCGGTTCATCCAGATGACCAACGCCGAGCGCTCGCCCACCTACCACCGGTTCGACGACCAGGAGTGGTACTGGGTCGACCGGGAGATGGACGACAACGACGAGGAGCCGATCGTCCATTACCACTCCCACACCTCGACCGAGGCGTACCCCTCCCGGACGGACATCGACTACCTCCGGTCGTCGCTGGCGGACCCGCGCATCCACCGGGTGCTCGTCTCCACCCGCGCCCCGGACGAGGTCGAGTTCCGCTCCTACCTCCTCGTCGACGGCGAGGTCGTCGAGGAGGAGGTCGAGATCGTCGAGTCGTACGGCTGACGGCGGCGGGGACGGCCGGGCCGCGCCCGGTAAACTGGGCGGCATGGGGACGACCGGGCGGCTGACGTGCGGCGTGCGGCGCCGCGCCGGGTCCGCGCCCGTGCCACCCGTGCAGAGCTTCCTGTTCGGGCACTCGCGCGCCGAGGTCGTCTACGACTGTCGCTGACGCGCCGCCGGCTCCTCCCGAGACCACGCCCGAGACCACGCCTGGACCAGGGCCGGAGGACGCCGGAGCAAGCCCGAGGCAAGCCCTGGAATCATCCCGCCGCCCGCCCGGTTGTGTGCAGGGGGCGGGCCAGCCCCGTACGACGTAGAAGGAGATCACCGCGATGGCGATCGAGGTCCGGATCCCGACGATCCTGCGCAACCTGACCGACGGCGCGAAGGCCGTCGAGGGCAAGGGCGGCACGCTCGACGAGCTGTTCGCCGACCTGGACACCCGGCACGCCGGGCTCCGCGACCGGCTCGTGGACGACAAGGGCCTGCGCAAGTTCGTCAACGTGTACCTGAACGACGAGGACGTCCGCTTCCTCGGCGGCCTGGAGACGGCGGTCGCCGACGGCGACAGCGTCACCATCCTGCCCGCCGTGGCCGGCGGCTGAGCCGGTCTGGACGCCCCCGCATGCGCTTCGACTCGCTGCTCGACTCGCTCGGCCGCACGCCGCTCGTCGGCCTTCCCCGGCTCTCGCCGGGCGGCGACGTGCGGCTCTGGGCCAAGCTGGAGGACCGCAACCCCACCGGCTCGGTGAAGGACCGCCCCGCCTTCTTCATGATCGAGAAGGCGGAGAAGGAGGGCCTGCTCACCCCCGGCTGCACGATCCTGGAGCCGACGTCCGGCAACACGGGCATCTCCCTCGCCATGGTCGCCAAGCTGCGCGGCTACGAGATGGTGTGCGTGATGCCGGAGAACACGTCCGCCGAGCGCCGCCAACTGCTGGAGATGTGGGGCGCGCGGATCATCTTCTCGCCGGCCGCGGGCGGCTCCAACGAGGCCGTCCGGGTCGCGAAGGGGCTGGCGGCGGAGAACCCCGAGTGGGTGATGCTCTACCAGTACGGCAACGAGGCCAACGCCCTCGCGCACTACGAGACGACCGGCCCGGAGATCCTCGAAGACCTGCCGACCGTGACGCACTTCGTCGCCGGGCTCGGCACCACGGGCACGCTGATGGGCGTCGGCCGGTTCCTGCGCGAGCGGGTGCCGGACGTGAAGATCGTCGCGGCCGAGCCCCGGTACGGCGACCTCGTGTACGGGCTGCGCAACATCGACGAGGGCTTCATCCCCGAGCTGTACGACGACTCCGTGCTGACCACGCGCTTCTCGGTGACGTCGGGCGACGCGCTGCGCCGCACCCGCGAGCTGCTGGAGCAGGAGGGCATCTTCGCCGGGATCTCCACCGGCGGCGCCCTGCACGCGGCGATCGGGATGGCGAACAAGGCGGCCAAGGCGGGCGAGCGCGCCGACATCGCGTTCGTCGTCGCGGACGGCGGCTGGAAGTACCTGTCCACCGGCGCCTACGGCGGGACGCTCGAAGAGGCCGAGGCCCGTCTCGAAGGGCAGCTCTGGGCCTGACCGGTCCGGCTGTCGCACCCGCCGGGTAGAGTGCGTTCTCGAACGTAGTTCTAGAACTGTTCCGGGGGTGCGCGGAGATGACCGGGTTCGGCGACGCCACGGCCGTCGAGCGGGTCGAGGACGGCCGGTACAAGGCCGACCTCGACGGCGGCTTCGCCATCGGCGAGGCGCTCAACGGCGGGTACCTGATGGCCGTCCTCGCCCGCGCCGCCATGGACGCGTCCCCGCACGCGCACCCCGTCTCGACCGCCGCGAACTTCCACCGCGTCGCGAAGGCGGGCCCCGCACAGGTGTTCGTCGAGCCGCGCAAGGAGGGCAGGACGGCCGCGTCCGCGCTGGTCACGCTCGTCCAGGACGACCGTCCCACGGTGGACGCGCTGATCGTCACCGGCACGCTCGACAGCGCCGCCGAGCCCGGCTACGCGGGCGACCGGCCGACCGGCCTGCCGCCCCTGGACGACTGCACCGAGTTCCTCCCGCCGAGCGGCTCGCGCGGCTTCGCCGACCAGGTCGACATGCGGTTCGACCGGACGACGATGGGCTGGCTGGACGGGCGGCCGAGCGGCCGTCCCGAAGTCCGCGCCTGGTTCCGGCTCCGCGACGGCCACGAACCGGACGCCTGCTCCCTCGCCCTCGCCGTGGACGCCCTGCCGCCCGTCGCGCTGAACCTCGGCGCCCAGGGCTGGGCCCCGACCGTCGAGCTGACCTGGCACATGCGGGCCGTCCCCGCGCCCGGCTGGCTCGCCCTGCACGGCACCGGGCGGCTCCTCGCCGACGGCTGGTTCGACGAGGAGGTCGAGGTCTGGGACTCGGCCGGACGCCTCGTCGCGCAGAGCAGGCAGCTCGCCCGCGTCCCGCGCGCCTGACTCGTCCCGATCCGGAGCGTTCCTCCGTTGAGACCGGGCGCCGTATGCGCGTGACGGTGTGATGTCGAACGCATGACGCGCCCGTGCACGGCCGTGTCGCCTAGCCTTGGGCACCATGCCGCACGCATCCCGATCGCATTACCCGCCGCTGACCGGCGTCGCCTCGAATGTCGCGGGAGAGCGGGTCACACTGGTGTCAAGCGCCGCCCTGAACAAGGCTCTGAACGCCTGATTCCTCGGGGACACAAAGGAGGAGTGAGCGTGCGGGTCACCGTGATCGGCTGTTCCGGCAGTTTTCCGGGGCCGGACAGCCCCGCGTCGAGTTACCTGATCGAGGCCGAAGGCTACGCGCTCGTCCTCGATCTCGGCAACGGCGCGCTCGGTTCCCTGCAGCGCTTCCGCTCGCTCTACGAGATCGACGCCGTGTGCATCTCCCACCTGCACGCCGATCACTGCCTCGACCTGTGCGGATACTGGGTGGCTCGTACCTACCGGCCGAACGGCCCGGCGCCGCGCATCCCCGTCCACGGCCCCGAGGACACCGCCCGGCGGATGGCGCAGGCGTACGACCTCGACCCGGAGCCCGGCATGTCCGGGGCCTTCGACTTCCGGACGCTGCGCCGCGGCCCCTACGAGATCGGCCCGTTCCGCGTGACGACCGCGCTGATGCCGCACCCCGTCGAGGCGTACGCGTTCCGCATCGAGTACGGCGGCCGGACGCTCGCCTACTCCGGCGACACGGGCGCGTCCGAGACGCTGATCGAGCTTGCCCGCGACGCCGACCTGTTCCTCTGCGAGGCGTCGTTCCTGGAAGGCCCCGGCCTCCCGCCCGGCCTGCACCTGACCGGCCGCGAGGCCGGCGAGCACGCCGCCCGCGCCGGCGCGGGACGCCTCGTCCTCACGCATCTCGTGCCGTGGAACGATGCCGACGTGTCGCTCAAGGAGGCCAGGGACAGCGGCTACGAGGGGCCCATCGACCTCGCCGAGGTGGGGGCCCGGTACACCCTGTGAACCCCGCTAGGGTGGAGCGCATGCCCCGTCCCGATGATCGCGCCAATGACCAGCTCCGTACCGTCCGGATCCAGCGCGGATGGCTCGACCACGCGGAGGGGTCGGTGCTCGTCGAGTTCGGCGCGACGCGGGTCCTGTGCGCCGCCTCCGTCCAGGAGTCGGTGCCGCGCTGGCGGCGCGACA
Organism: Actinomadura syzygii; assembly: GCF_008085905.1. Taxonomy (GTDB): domain Bacteria; phylum Actinomycetota; class Actinomycetes; order Streptosporangiales; family Streptosporangiaceae; genus Spirillospora; species Spirillospora syzygii. Next base: position 71,235 of record NZ_VSFF01000002.1, read on the forward strand.
GCGGGCTCGGCTGGGTCACCGCCGAGTACGCGATGCTGCCCCGCGCCACGAACACGCGCAACGACCGCGAGTCGGTCCGGGGCCGGATCGGCGGCCGCACCCACGAGATCTCCCGCCTGATCGGACGCTCCGTCCGCGCCTGCATCGACTTCAAGGCGCTGGGGGAGAACACCGTCCAGCTCGACTGCGACGTCCTCCAGGCCGACGGCGGCACCCGCACCGCCGCGATCACCGGCGCCTACGTCGCGCTCGCCGACGCCGTGTCCTGGATGCGCGGCCGCAAGCTGCTCCGCGGCAACCCGCTGATGACGTCCGTGGCGGCGGTCAGCGTCGGCGTCGTGGAGGGCGAGCCCCGCCTCGACCTCTGCTACGAGGAGGACGGCGCCGCCAACACCGACATGAACGTCGTCTGCACCGGCGACGGCCGGTTCGCCGAGGTGCAGGGCACCGCCGAGCGCGCCCCCTTCGACCGCTCCGAGCTGGACGCCCTGCTCGACCTCGCCGCCGCGGGCTGCGCCGAGCTGACCCGCCTCCAGAACGAGGCCCTCGCCCGATGACGCGGATCGTCCTCGCCACCCACAACAAGGGCAAGGTCGCCGAACTGCACCGCATCCTCGGCGAGCTGGACGTCGTCGGCCTGGACGAGTTCCCCGGCGCCCCCGACGTCGCCGAGACCGAGCTGACGTTCGAGGGCAACGCGCTGCTGAAGGCCCGCGCGGTCGCCGCGTTCACCGGCCTGCCCGCCGTCGCCGACGACTCCGGCCTCTGCGTGGACGCGCTGAACGGCATGCCCGGCGTGCTGTCCGCCCGCTGGTCGGGACGCTACGGCGCGGCCACCGGCGACCGCGACACCGCTAACCTGCGGCTCGTCCTCGACCAGCTCGCGGACGTCCCCGACGAGCTGCGCGGCGGGGCGTTCGTGTGCGCGGCCGTGCTGGTCGTCCCGGGCGGCGTGGAGCACTGCGTCGAGGGCCGCCTGCGCGGCACGGTGATCCGGGAGCCGCGCGGCACCGGCGGGTTCGGCTACGACCCGATCTTCGTCCCGGACGGCGGCGAGCGCAGCACCGCGGAGCTCTCCGCCGAGGAGAAGGACGCCATCAGCCACCGCGGCCGGGCCTTCCGCGCCCTGTCCGAACTGATCCCGCAGGCCCTCGGCTAGTGCGCGCGCCGGGCTAGCACTTCACGTGCAGGCGGACGAAGGTGCCGTCCCAGCCCGCGCGGAGCTCCATCAGGTCGACGAGGAGGCGGACGGTCCACAGCCCGAAGCCGCGCTGGAGGGCGGAGTCGGGCGGGATGAACCCGGTCAGCGGGCTCGGGCCGGGACGCCAGAAGCCGTTGTCGCCGACCTCGGTGATCAGGGCGGAGCCGTCGCGCCACAGCCACAGCCCGATCGGGGGCGTGCCGTGCTGGAGGGCGTTCGCGGCGACCTCGTTGACCGCGGTGACGAGGTTGCGCGCGGGCTGCCCGGCGAGCCCGTTCCGGCGGGCGTGCTCGCCCACGAACGACCGGAGTTTGTGCAGGTCGTCGCCGTCTATCGGGAGGTAGTCGGCGCCGCGCGGACGGTCGAAGCGGACCCGCCGGTCGCAGCCCGACCCGAACGTCTCGGGGTCGATGTACTCCTCGCTGGGGGCGCTGTCGCCGCCCGCGAGCAGCAGCGGGTGGGTGCGGCGCGCCTCCGCGACGACCCGGGGCGGCAGGGCCTCGGTGTCGTAGGGGCACAGCGCGCGGGCCCCCGAGTTCTCGAACACGACGTTGATGAGGGACTCGTAGCGGACCCATTCGAGGGTCTGGCGCTCGTCCCAGCCGTCCCAGACCGGTTCGGCGAGGGCGCGGACGGTGCGCGGCTCGCTCTTCTTCACGATGGCCTGGTAGTCGCGCAGGGTGTGGACGGGATGCCGGTAGAACTCGGCCGAGTCGCGGTACAGGATCGGCGTGCCCGCCGTGCCGAGCACGTCGCGCAGCGCGGACAGGTTCGGTTCGCGGGCGACGGCGACCACGGCCTCGTCGCGCTCGAGACCAGACTTCAGGAACGGGACGGTTACGGCGAGGAACTCGTCGACGTCGCGGTACAGGAAGGCCCTGTGCTCCAGGCTCATCGGGCTCCGCCTCTCCGAAGGACCTTCCCCGAGGTTTCCGGAGCGAGCCCCGGAAAACCCCCGCTTCGCCGCCGTCACCGGGAGGTCTCCTCGCCGCCCGTGATGCTTCGTTCGGCGCCGCGGGTGAGGCCGGGCAGGCGGTGCCAGCCGACCATCTCGATGACGTGCTCCACGTTCGGCGTGAGGTTGTCGAGCACCAGCGGCTCGCCCGCGGGCAGCGCGACGGCGTGCTGCGCCAGCAGGTTGAGGCCGCCGAGGTCGATGAAGCCGAGCCGGGACAGGTCGAGGTGCAGGCCGCCGCGCGGCACGCCGGAGCGGCGGGTGCTCACCTGGACGAGCTGCTCGGCGAACACCGTGTGCCGCGCGGCGTCCAACTCGCCCTCGACCCGCAGGCCGTCGGGTTGGAACGTGCGCACTATCTTCAGGATCCCGTCGTCGAATTCGGGGTTCACTTCCACGAGGACCTCGTGTGCGTCGCGGAGGGCGGTGAGCTCGTCGCGCCGGCAGGCGCGGCGGTCGATCTGGCAGATCGCCATCGCCATCGTGCTCGGCGACACGGCGTCGCCGACCCGGTGCTCACAACCCAGCACCGGGCCGAGGTCGGAGCGCCCCGGCTCGTTCACCAGCCAGCTGTAGTCGGTGGTGATGCGCACGGCCCGGAAGCCCTGCCCGAACGCCGCGTCGACCTCGCGGGCGAGCGTGTCGAGCATCATCGCGGGCTCGAAGGTGCCGTGCCGGTCGAGGCAGGCGTCCCGCCGCGAGATGACCCGCAGCTGGCCCGACCTTCCGTGCGCGTGGACGTCCACGAGCTGCCGCGGGCCGAGGCCGGGGAGGCGGTCGGCGGAGGCGTCGGTGACGTACACGACCTTCTCGTTCGTCGCCAGCCCTTCCAGGACGAAGGGCCCGATGACGCTGTCGCGCTCTTCCGCGCCGCTGTAGGCCAGCCAGGCGTGGTCGCCCGGACGTACTTGGCTGACGGGACGCTTGGCGAACCAGGGTGTCTCCATGGCCTGTCCATCGAGGTCGGTGATTTGTTCAGCGTACGCCGCCGCCCGGGTTTTGGAAGCCCAACGCACGGAGTTCCTCACGCTCTGTTCACCCCCGCGCTCACCCCTTCGCGCCGGGTTCGGGCAGGGCCAGCCGCAGGCGGACGACGCTGCCGCCGTCGCCCGTCCGGATCTGGACGATGGAGCACAGCAGCCGGACGGCCCACAGCCCGAACCGCCCGCCGGACGCCGCGCCGCCCGGACGCGGCGGGATCAGCCCGTAGCCGCTGTCGGACGTCCACCGTCCGCTGTCGCAGACCTCGCAGACCAGGGCGGGGACGCCGTCCGGCGCCTCCGTCCACATCCGCATGACGATCGGCGGCTCGCCGTGCCGCCACGCGTTGGTGACGACCTCGGTGACGGCGACGAGGAGGCGTTGCAGGTCGTCCTCGGGCAGGGGCGTCGACCGCGCGTAGTCGGTGACGTAGGCCCGCAGCCAGAACAGGTCGGGACGTTCGAGCTTCAGCGTGTCCGCGCCGGCGGGCGGACGGGGCAGCGGCTCGGCGTCGCACCCTGCCGAGTACGTCCACGGGTCGACGTAACCGGGGTTCGGGACGGCCCGTGCCCCGCGCACCGTCTCGGGGTGCGTCCGGCGGGCGGCCGCGACGACGCCCGCGGGCAGCGACGCCTCGTACGGGCAGAGCAGCGCTGCGCCGGTGCCGCGGAACGCGACGTTGAGGACGGCTTCCACCCGCTGCCATTCGACGACCTCGAGCCGTGACCGCCGCGCCCACACCGGGTCGCCGAGGACGCGGAGGCGGCGGCCCCGCCAGGCGGTGTCGTCGGCGTCGCTGAGGCAGTCGGCGAGCGTCCGGGACGGGTGTTCGTACCAGGTCGCGGCGTCGGCGAACTCGATGCCCTCGGCGGCCGGGCCGAGCGCGTCCCGCAGCAGGGACTCGCGGTCGGGGCGGGACACGGCGAGCACGCGGTCGCCCGCGTCGACCCCGTCGAGGAGGAACGGGACGGCGCCCGCGAGGAGTTGGCCGGGGCCGTCGTAAGGGAGCACGCGGTGCGTGAAGGAGTCGCTGGCGGCGGTCCCCGCCGGGCTTGTGGTCATGGAGTCACCGACTGGACTGGCGGACGGACCCGTCAAGCCTAGGCCGCCCGGCGGCGCCCTGCCGAGGGCGTGCTGCAAATGCAGTGGCAAGATTCCCGGAGGTCGTGTCCGCAATTGCGGAGAGGGGCGTCCCATACCGGGACGGGCTTCACGCGGGACGGCCGGACGCGGCCGTTTGGGCCGGATAACCGCACCACGCCAGCGGATCATGGCGATAAGCTGAACAAGTTCCCACGCGGGAGTAGGGCGGGCGTGGCGAAATCAGGTATACGCGGCAGGTTTAGGTCCTGTTGGTGGCGACACCGTGGGGGTTCGAATCCCCCCGCCCGCACCGGTCGGGACACCGGAACGGCCCGCGCGCCACGCGCGGGCCGCCTTTATGTGCACGCTCAAAACCGCGGCGCGCCCGAATCCCGGACGCGCCCGCGCGGGCGCGGTCGGTCAGAGGTCGAGTTCGCGGCGGAGGCGCTCGACGTGCCCGGTGGCCTTCACGTTGTAGTACGGCTTCTCGATCTTGCCGTCGGCGTCCACCAGGAAGGTCGAGCGGATCACGCCGACGACCGTCCGGCCGTAGAGCTTCTTCTCGCCGTAGGCGCCGTAGGCGCGCAGGACCTCGGCGTCCGGGTCGGAGAGCAGCGGGAACGTCAGGCCCTCCTTCTCGCGGAACTTCGCGAGCTTGGCGGGCTTGTCGGGGGAGATGCCGATGACGGCGACCCCGGCGGCCTCCAGGTCGCCGAGGCTGCCCTGGAAGTCGACGGCCTCCTTGGTGCAGCCGGGGGTCAGGGCCGCCGGGTAGAAGTAGAGGATCACGCGCTTCCCGCGCAGGGACGCCAGCGACACGGGGGCCGCGTCGGCGTCGGGAAGCTCGAAATCGGGGGCGACGTCGCCCGGCTGGAGCCGCTCGGACACCCTGACCCGCCTTTCGCTCGGATGGTTGGTCCAACGGTACCCGCGGCCGGGGTGCGGCGGACGTCCGGGGCCCGGACCTGCCACACTGTTCGGACCATGCTTCGCAGCTGATGGTTCCGCCCGACACTACGGCCCGACACGATTAAGGACACGGCATGGCTGACAGGTCCCGCGACCCGGAGGAGCTGGAGCGGGAGATCGAGCGCACCCGCCGGGAGCTCGCCCGCACGATCGACGAGTTGGCCGACCGGGTCAACCCGAAGAACGTCGCGCACCGGGGCGCCGAGCGGTTGAAGGAGGAGGCGGGCCAGGTCGCGAAGGCCGCCCGCGCGCTGGTGCGTCCGGCCGAGGGCGCGGTGGACGACTACGACGACGGCGGCGCGGACGGCGGGATCGACAAGCGGCTGCTGCTGGTGGGCGTCGGGGCCGCCGTCACCGTGACCGCCCTGGTCCTCTGGGGCCGTAGGCGCAGACGGCGCTGACACCCGTCCCGGAGGCGCCGGTCCGCGATCCGCGGCCGGCGCTTCGGCGTCCGCGGCCCGAACGATCCACGGCGGAGCGTCCGGAGGCGGAGCGTCCCGAAGCGGAGTGCGGGCGGACGGTGCGGCGCAGGAGTTCGGCGACCGTCCGCAGCTCGGCGAGCTCGGCCCGGCACGGCGGGCAGCCGCGCAGGTGCGCCGCCAGCTCGGCAGCCTCCGCCCCCGGCAGCCGCCCGAGCGCGTAGCCGCCGAGGCCGAGGCGGTACTCCCCGCAGTCCGTTCGTCCCACGTCCTGGAATACGGGCGCGGCGCCGGGTGCGTTCAGTCAGCGGGAGCCGAGGTCGGGCGGGCTCACCGTGAAGCGGGCCTCGACGGCCGCGCGGACGATCTGCGTCGCGGGCTCCAGGTCGATCGGCTCGGGCTCGTCGGCGGCGGCGGCGCCGGGCGCGCCGCCGTACGCGGCGGCCAGCGTGACGGGCCCGCCCTGGTCGCGGCCGAGGCCCTCGTCCGACAGCTCGACCAGGCCGACGAGTTCGCTGCCGAGCGCGTCGGCGTAGCGGCGGGCCCGCTCGACCGCCTCGTGCGCGGCCTGCCGGGCGGCCTCCCGGTACACCCCGCTGTCGCGGCGCAGGTCCCACTGCGGGCCGTCGACGAACGTGCGCTCCAGGTCGCCGAGCCGGGCGACCAGCTCGCCGAGCACGCCGAAGTCGCTGACCGTGATCTTGATCCAGACGGTGCCGCGGTAGGCGCGGACGTCCCCCTCGCGCCGCCGGTACTTCAGCACCGGCGTGATCGACAGCCCGCCCGTCTCCAGCCTCTCCACGGCCTCGCCGTAGGACTTCACCAGGTCGAGGCAGCGCTGGTTGCGCTCGGTGAGCCGGTCGAGGGCCGCCCGCCGGTCGGACTCCTGCGACTGGACGTGCACCGACAGCCGCGCGATCTCCGGCTCGGCCTCCAGCACCGCCTCGCCGCGAACACTGATCAGAGGCGCGTCACTCATACCCCCAACCTAAGCCCAGGCCCACGGGTCGTGCGGCCGGAGGGCGGCCGCGCCCGGAGGCCGAAGGGGGTCGCCCCCTTCACAGAAACGTCTTCCCTTCGCCCCTGTACGTGGGGACGGTCCTGACGACATGGTCGCCGTCGATCAGGTGGAGGGCGTCGAAGCGCTCGCACAGTTCGCCCGCCTTGGTGTGCCGGAACCAGACGCGGTCGCCGACGGACAGCAGGTCGGCGGAGCGGCCGAGCAGCGGCGTCTGCACCTCGCCCGCGCCCTCGTTCGGGTCGTAGGACAGGCCGGTCGGCAGGTACGGCTGGGGGAGGCGGACGGCGTCGGCGGGGCCGGACGCCAGGTACCCGCCGCCGAGGCAGGTCGCTACGCCGGGCCCGGGACGGCGCGCGACGGGCAGCGCGAACAGCGCGGCGGGACGTCCGGCGAAGTTGGAGTACTGGTCGAACAGGTGCGGCTGGTAGAGCCCGGATCCGGCCGCGACCTCGGTGACGGCGCGCTCGGCGGCGGTCTTCTCGACGCTGCCGGTGCCGCCGCCGTTGACGAACTCCAGGTCGGTGAGCTGCCGCACGGCCCGGACGATGGCCGCCCGCCGCCGCGCCAGCTCGGTCCGCGACCGCTGCTGCATGGCGCGGATCACCCGGCCCCTGGCGGGACGGCCCGGCGGGACGTCCCCGACCCCGGCGATCTGGGCCTCGTAGGCCATCAGCCCGACGAGGCGCAGCGACGGCCGCTTGAGGACCTGCTCGGCGAACGCCGCGACCTCGGCTGGGGTGCGCAGCGGGGAGCGCAGCGCGCCGATCCGGACCCGTCCGCCCAGGGGGCGGTACGAGGCGTCGACGTCGACGCAGACCCGGATATGACGGTCGCCCACCGCGGCCTCGATCAGGTCGAGGTGCTCGGGGCAGTCGACCATGAGCGTGACGGCGCGGGCGGCGGCCGGGTCGGCGGCGAGCGCGGCGAGGGCCGTCCGGTCGGTGGTGGGGTAGGCGACGAGGATGTCGTCGCTGACGCCCTCCGCGGCGAGCCAGAGCGCCTCGGGGAGGGTGAAGGCCATGATCCCGGCGAAGCCGTCCATGGCGAGGACGTCGGCGAGGAGGGCGCGGCACCGCACCGACTTGCTCGCGACCCGGATCGGCTTCCCGGCGGCGCGGCGCACGAGACCGGCGGCGTTGGCGCGGAAGGCCGCGAGGTCGACGGCGGCGAACGGGGCCTCGATCCCGGCCGTCGCGGCGTCGTAGCGGTCGCGGAGGTTCATGCTCGTCACGATGCCAGCCTAGCGGCAAATGTGAAATCCTCTCACATCCACCGTTCGGGCCGGTCAGCGGGCACGTGGATGCGCGGCGAAGAAGTCCCAGAGCACGGCGCTCGCGCCCGGGGGCCACCGGTGCGTACCGCCGTCGACCGTGCAGAAGGCGACCGCGACGCCGTCCGCGCCGCTGCTCTCGCAGCGGGCCTGGGAGACGCTCGTCTTGATCTTCTCACCCTTCGCGGGGAGTCCGGCGACGCGGCGCCAGAAGGCGACGGCCCGGGACGCGGGCGGGAACGGGCGGCCGTCGTTGAAGTCGCGGCGCCCGCCGCCGTGGTAGGGGACGTTCTCGTCCGCCGTCCCGTGGAAGATCATCGCCGAGACCGGGCGGTCCGGATGGCACTCGGTCACCAGCGCGCCCTCCACCACCCCGATCGCCGCGATCTTCCCGGGGCGCTCGCAGGCCATCCGGTACGCCATCCCCGCGCCGTTGGAGAAGCCCGTGACGTAGACACGGCGGGGATCGGCGAGCCCGGCGCCGGTCAGCCGGTCGATCAGCTCGGCCAGGAACCCGACGTCGTCTATGTCTCCGACCTTGGCCGGGCCGCAGCAGTCGCCCGCGTTCCAGGTGGTCATGAAGCCGTCCGGGTAGGCGCCGAGGAAGCCCTTCTCGTCAGACAGCCGGTCGAACCCGGTCAGCTTCTCCATCTGGCCCATCGTGGCCAGTCCGCCGTGCAGCGCGACGACCAGCGCGGGCGGGTCGGCCGGCCTGCCGTCCCTCCACCGCCCGCCGGACACCTTGGCCGGGACGTGCAGCAGGTACTCGCGGTGGCCGAACGTCCCGACGTCCAGCTTCTGCTTGTGCGTGCCCGCCGATGTGGGGACGCCGCCGACCGTCGCCGGGCGTCCGCCCTCCGCGTTCCGGGGCGTCCCGGTACATCCCGCGACGGCGAGCGCGATCACCGCCGAGATCAGCAGGATTCGCCGCATGAAGGCCAAGGTAGCCCCAGCGTCCGACGCGACACGGGCGCCCGGCCCGGAACGCGCCGGGGACGGCCGGACGCCGCGTAAGCTCGGCAGCGATCCGCCGTTTCCTTCGCTCCCGCCGAGAGTTGAGACCGTGAACGAACATGTGCTGACCCTGTCCTGCCCGGACCGGCCCGGCATCGTCGCCGCCGTCTCCGGCCTGCTCGCCGAGCGCGGCTGCAACATCGTGGAGAGCCAGCAGTTCGGCGACGGCGGGTCCGGCACGTTCTTCATGCGGGTGCAGTTCGGCGTCCCGGACGACGCCGACGCCGACGAGCTGCGCGGCGCGGTCGCGGCCCTCGTCCCGGAGCTGGGGCTGGAGTGGCGGCTGCACACCCTGGCCGAGCGCCCGCGCGTGCTGATCATGGTGTCGAAGGGCGGGCACTGCCTGAACGACCTCCTCTACCGGACGCGGTCCGGGCTGCTCGACATCGACATCGTCGCGGTCGCGTCCAACCACCCCGACCTCAGGCCGCTCACCCAGTCGTACGGGATCGACTACCACCACCTCCCGGCCGGGCCCGGCGGCAAGGCCGCGCAGGAGGCCGAGATCCTGACGCTGGTCGAGCACTACGGCGCCGACCTCGTCGTCCTCGCCCGGTACATGCAGATCCTCTCGGACGACTTCTGCGCCAAGCTGCCCGGCGCGATCATCAACATCCACCACTCGTTCCTGCCGAGCTTCAAGGGCGCCCGCCCCTACCACCAGGCGCACGCGCGCGGCGTCAAGCTGATCGGCGCGACCGCGCACTACGTCACCGCCGACCTGGACGAGGGCCCGATCATCGAGCAGGAGGTCGCGCGGGTCGACCACACGCACAGCCCCGAGGCGCTGGTCGCGGTCGGCCGCGACGTCGAGTGCCTCGCGCTCGCCCGCGCGGTCCGCTGGCACTGCGAGCACCGCGTCCTGCTCAACGGCGACCGCACGGTCGTCTTCCGCTGACCTGCGCCTTCGCCGTTCCGGCGAAGGCGGGCGAGATCGGCATGGCGGGTTTCGCTCCGCGTGACCATGACGCACGATGAGTGACGTCGGACGTGCCGATGGCTCACGGGGGTGGCTGTGGCCGAGACAACACTCGTACATGACGTGCTCGGGCGGGACGCGGTCGAGCGGGACGTGACCGAGGGCGAGCGGGCCGCGCGGCGGCTCGCCGTCCGGGAGTTCCGGCCGCCGCGCCCGCTCGCCGGGTTCGCGGCGGCGCTGCTGGTGACCGCCGCCGGCGGGACGGCGGCGGCGGAACTGCTCGCGGCGGCGCTCGGGTCCGGCGTCCATCCGCTGCCCGGCGGGGCGGCGGTGACAGAGGCGCTGCGGCACCGCTCTTGGAACGATCCCGCCGTGCTGGCCGGGGCGGCCGCCGCGATGGCGCTCGGCCTCGCGTTCCTGCTGGCCGCGCTGCCCGGACGCCCGCGCGGCGTTCCGCTGGACGGCGCCGACCCGCGCCTGGCGGGCGGCCTCCGCCGCGCCGACCTGCGCCGGACGCTCGCCGACGCGGCGCTCGCCGTCCCCGGCATCGAGCGCGTCCGCGTCCGCGCCCGCCGGTGGGGGCGCGGGACGTTCCGCCGCGGCCTCGTCGTCCGGGCGGCCACCTACTACCGCAACCCGGCGAACCTGGACGACCTGGTCCGCGCCGCGGTCGACGAGCGGCTGGACCGGGTGGAGCCCATGCACCGGCCGCGGGTCGACGTCCGGCTCGGCTGGCGGAAGGACTGACATGAGGATCCCGCTCGCGGTGACCGGCGCCGTCCTCCTCCTCTGCGGGAGCGCGGCGCTCGCGGCCGGGCTCGGCGCGTTCGACGCGCTCGGCGCCCTGTCGGGCAGGCCCCCGCTCGATCCGTCGCTCGTCCGGTACGCGCGGGACGAGGGCTGGTTCCTGCCCGTCGCCGCCGGAACGGCGGAAGCGGCCGCGCTCGCCGGGCAGTTGTGGCTGGTGCTTCAAGGGCGGGCGCTCATCCAGCGGCGCCGGCCGGACGTCGACCCGCGCGTCCGCGCCCTCGCCCATGTCGCGTCCGGCGAGCTGGCCGTGGCGGCGCGGGAGATGCCCGGCGTCCAGGACGCCCGGGTCAGGCTGACCGGCTCGGCGCACCGCCCGCGCCTCAGGATGCGGGTCGACTGCGCGCGCGACGCCCTGGTCGGCGAGGTGTACGGGGAGCTCGGCGCGGGCCCGGTCGAACGGTACCGGCGCGCGGTCGGGATGCCCGACCTGCCGGTCGTGATCAGGTTCAGGACCGCCGCCGCGCGGCGGGGGAGGCGCCGCCGCCCGCGGCCCGGACCCGCCTGACCGCGCGGGGCGCGCGCCCGCGTCCAGGGCCGGGTCCCGGGGCGGCGGCGCCCGTCCGGGTCCTGCGCCTGGCACGGGCGCGGACCTCCGGACGGGCGCCCGCGCTCCGGCAGACGCCCATGCGCCAGCGGAGAGAGGGCGCATGCACACGGCGGGCGCCTGCACTCGGGTGGGCCGTCGCAGGTCGGGTGAGCATGGTCGGCGGGGGCCTCGGGGTCTGTGCAAACTGGACTATCCGCCGTCCTGTGAGGGCGGTCACCCTTGTGTACATTTCGTTCACGGCGGCGGGTGGACGAAAGGGGCGGACGTGCGGCGTCCGGGATGGGCGGTGCCGAGCGGCTGGAGCCTTGCCCGGCAGCTCCTCGTGCTGCAGGCCGCGATCGTCGGGCTGCTGGTGGCGGTCGGCGTGACCGCCGCCTACCTGGACGCGGGCCAGTCCGCCGACGAGGCCGCCGGGCGGACGGTGACCGCCGTCGCGATCAGCATCGCCGACGGCCGGAACGTCCGCGCCGCGCTCGCCGCCCGCGATCCGAGCCGGTCGCTCCAGCCGTACGCCGAGCGCGTCCGCCGCGACACCGGCGTCGACTTCGTCACGATCATGAGCCCGGCCGGGATCCGCTACACGCACCCGAACCCGGCGCGGATCGGCGGGCACTTCGTCGGCAACACGGCGCCCGCCGTCGCCGGACGGACGTTCACCGAGACCTACACGGGGACGCTCGGCCCGTCCGTCCGCACGGTGACGCCCGTGTTCGACGACGCGCACCGGGTCGTGGCGCTCGTCGCGGTCGGCATCACGATCCGGGTGATCACCAAGGAGCTGCGGCACCGGCTGTACTACCTCGGCGCGGTCGCGCTCGCCGTGCTCGCCGCCGGGATGGCGGGCAGCTACCTCGTGTCCGCGCGGCTGCGGCGGCAGACCCGCGGCGTCGCGCCCGGCGAGCTGAGCGACATGTTCGAGTACCACCGGGCGATCCTGCACGCCGTCCGGGAGGGGCTGCTGCTGCTCGACCGGGAGGGGCGCGTCGTCCTCTGCAACGACGCCGCCCGCGAGCTGCTCGACCTGCGCGGCGACCCGCACGGCGACCCGCGCGGACGCCCGGTCGCCGACCTCGGCCTGCCCGACGAGCTGGTCGCGACCCTGGTCTCGGCGGAGCCCCGGTCGGACGAGATCCACGTCGGCGACACCCGCGTCCTGGTCGTGAACACCTCGCCCGTCCGGTCGCGGGACAGGGCGCGCGGCAACGTCGTCACCCTGCGGGACCACACCGAGCTGCAGGGCCTGACCGGCGAGCTGGACACCGTCCGCGGCTTCGCCGAGTCGCTGCGCTCGCAGGCCCACGAGGCGGCGAACCGGCTGCACACGGTGGTGTCGCTGGTGGAGATGGGCCGTCCCGAGCAGGCCGTCGAGTTCGCCACCGCCGAGCTGGAGACGGCGCAGCGGCTCACCGACCGGGTCGTCGGCTCGGTGTCGGAGCCGGTGCTCGCCGCCCTGCTGCTCGGCAAGTCGGCGGAGGCGGGGGAGCGCGGCGTCGAGCTGGTCGTCGCGGAGGACACCGTGATCGACGGCGTGGTGGAGCCCCGCGACCTCGTCACCATCCTCGGGAACCTGATCGACAACGCGGTGGACGCGGCCATCGAGGGCGCCGCGGAGCGTTCGCCGCGGGTCCTGGTCGGCGTCCGCCGGGACGCGGGCGGGCTCGTCCTGGAGGTGTCCGACAGCGGGCCCGGCGTGGACCCGGCCGCCGTCCCGGAGATGTTCCGCCGCGGCTGGACGACCAAGACGTCCGGCGGCCCGGTCGGGCACGGCCTCGGCCTCGCCCTCGTCGGCCAGGCGGTGCGCCGCCACGGCGGCGACGTCCGCGTCGGCTCCGGACCGGGAGGCAGCGGCGCGGTGTTCACGGTCTGGCTTCCCTTGGATACCCGATGATCAGGGTGTTGATCGTCGAGGACGATCCCGTGGCCGCCGAGGCGCATCGCTCCTACGTGGAGCGGGTCGCCGGGTTCAGCGTGGCGGGCGTCGTCCACTCCGGGGCGGACGCGCTCCGGTTCTGCGAGCGCAACCGCGTCGACGTCGTCCTGCTGGACTTCTACCTCCCGGACACGCACGGCTTAACCGTGTGCCGGGCGCTGCGGGCAGGGGGCAGCGAGGTCGACGTCATCGCCGTCACGTCCGCCCGGGACCTCGCGGTGATCAGGTCGGCCGTGTCGGTCGGGGTCGTCCAGTACCTGCTCAAGCCGTTCACGTTCGCGTCGCTGCGGGACAAGCTCGTCCGGTACGCGGCGTTCCGCGAGCAGGCGGGCGGCGCCGGGGAGGTCGCCGGCCAGGCCGACGTGGACGGCATGCTCGCCACCCTGCGCACCCCCGACCACCGCTCGCTGCCGAAGGGCATGAGCGCGGAGACGCTCCAGGCGATCACCGAGGTGCTGGCGAGCGCGGCGGGCGGGCTGTCGGCCGCCGCGGCGGCCGACCTCGCGGGCGTGTCCCGGGTCACCGCCCGCCGCTACCTGGAGTACCTCGCCGAGAACGGGCTCGCCCGGCGCAAACCGCACTACGGGCAGGTCGGCCGACCCGAAGTGCGCTTCTACCCGCGGTAGACGGGGTACGCATGTGACGACCGTGAAACGACATCGGGGGGAGTCGTCGTGAACGAGAAGCCTGGCCGGGCCGAGGACGAGACGACGGGGAGCACCGGCAGCGACCGCGGGAGGCGCCCGCCCGCCGAGGGGAAGCCCCAGCCTGACCAGCCGAAGCGCAAGCCGGGAGACGCCGCGCGCAAGATGCGCCAGATGTTCAAGGGCGCCGACCGCGCGGGGTCGTCGGGACGCGCGTCGGAGCGGTCGTCCCAGTCCTGACGAAGCCTTTGAGGTTCGTTGGGCGTAAATCGCGGTTCACCGGACTAACGTCCGAAGTGAACCTGCCGTCAAGGGCGATGAGGGGGTGCTGCTTGTCCGATCTTCCGGCTTCGGGCGGCTCCACCAGGGGGCCCTTGGACGTTACGTAGGGATACAGACGGACCACGGCATGGGCCCCTCCCGCTGAGCGGCCCGATGGCCCGGGGGTCGCGGCGATCACGTCGCGGCCCCCGGGTTCTTTCATGCGCGGGTGACCCCGCGAACACTCCCGGAATGCGATAGAGAAGGGGGATCTGCCGGAGGGGAGTCGGATGTCCGCGATGCCGCTGGAGGCGGGGGATCCCCCGCTCGTCGGTCCCTGGAGGATCCTGGGACGGATCGGGGAGGGCGGGCAGGGCGTCGTCTACCTCGGCTCGGGTCCGGGCGGGGAGCGCGTCGCGGTCAAGGTGCTGCGCGACCTGGACGCCGACGCGCGCCGCCGGATGGAGCGCGAGGTCGAGGCGGCCCGCAGGGTCGCGCCGTCCTGGACGGTCCGCGTCCTCGACGTCCGGGTCGACTCCACCAGCGCGTACGTGGTCAGCGAGTACGTGGACGGGCCGTCGCTCCAGGCGGCGGTGAAGGCCGAGGGGCCGCGGCGCGGCGACGCGCTGGAGCGGCTGGCCGCCGACACGGCCGCCGCGCTGGCCGCCGTCCACGAGGCGGGCGTCGTCCACCGGGACTTCAAGCCGCACAACGTCCTGCTGGGCCCGGACGGGCCGCGTGTCATCGACTTCGGCATCGCCCGCGCGCTGGACGTCACGTCCTCGCTCACCAAGGGCCCGATCGGGACCCCGGCGTACATGGCGCCGGAGCAGATCGAGGGGCGTCCCGCGACCGCCGCCGCCGACGTGTTCGCGTGGGGCGCGACGATGGTCTACGCGGCGACCGGGCATCCGGCGTTCGCCCGCGACTCCGTCCAGGCCCTCTTCCACCAGATCCTCAGCGAGGAGCCCGACCTGTCCGGGCTGGACGGACGGCTGCGCCCCCTCGTCGCGTCCTGCCTGGCGAAGGACCCGGGCCTGCGTCCGTCCGCCGCCGAACTGGTCGGGCGGCTCCAGACGCCCGCCGCGTGGGCGCCCCCTGTCGCTCTGCCGCCGGTGACGCTGCCGCCGACCGGGCCGCCGCCGATCACGCATCCGCCGATGAGCGTCCCGCCGACGACGGCGCCGGTCGCGCCGCGCCGCAGGCGCCGCCTCTGGGTCTGGCTGGCCCCGGCCATCGCGCTGCCGGTCAGCGCGGCGATGATCGCGGGCGCCTTCTTCGCCGTCCAGCGGCTCCTGCGGCCGGACGACGCCGTCGACGCCCTCCCCGGCGACATGTGCCGGATCTACGACTCCGACGAGGGACGGACGATGCTCCGCGGCCTCGGCGCCGCCGAGGGCAAGCGGATCCCGCAGAGCAGCCGCGACGGCTACGGCGAATGGCGGCTCTGCGCCTTCGGCACCGCCAGGTTCCCGCCGAAGGACACGTTCCAGATCCAGCTCAACCTCTACAACCGCGACGACCCCGCGAAAGGCGTGAAAGAGGCGCGCTACGCGGTCCGCGGAGGGACGGACTTCGGCTGCACCACCCCGTCCGCCGACCGCGGAATCGGCGACGAGAGCTGCGAGGGCCTGACCAAGGACTCCTGGGTCCAGGTCGTGGCGCGCCGGGGCAACGTGATCGCCATGGCCACGTGCTCGTCCCGCGACATCGCCGCCGCCGACCGCGACGCCCTGCGCCGCGCCGCCGCCCTGGCCCTCGACGAAGCCTTCTGACGCGCCCGGTCAGACGCCCTCAGCACTCGATGACGTTCACGGCGAGCCCGCCCCGCGACGTCTCCTTGTACTTGTCGAGCATGTCGCGGCCGGTGTCGCGCATCGTGGCGATGGCCTTGTCGAGCGAGACGAAGTGGCGGCCGTCGCCGCGCAGCGAGATGCGGGCCGCGCTGATCGCCTTGATCGCGCCGACCGCGTTGCGCTCGATGCACGGCACCTGGACGAGCCCGCCGACCGGGTCGCAGGTCAGCCCGAGGTTGTGCTCGATGCCGATCTCGGCGGCGTTCTCCACCTGCTCCGGCGTCCCGCCGAGCACCTCGGTCAGCCCGGCCGCGGCCATCGAGCAGGCCGACCCGACCTCGCCCTGGCAGCCGACCTCCGCGCCGGAGATGCTCGCGTTCTGCTTGAACAGCACCCCGATCGCGGCGGCCGTCAGCAGGAACCGGACGATGCCGTCGTCGTCGCAGCCCGGCACGAAGCGCGCGTAGTAGTGCAGCACGGCCGGGATGATCCCGGCGGCGCCGTTCGTGGGGGCGGTGACGATCCGTCCGCCCGCCGCGTTCTCCTCGTTGACGGCCAGCGCGTACAGGGTCACCCAGTCCATCGCGTGCAGCGGGTCGCCGGGCTTCTCGGCGGTGAGCTGGCGGTGCAGCTGCGGCGCCCGCCGCCGCACCTTGAGCCCGCCCGGCAGCAGCCCCTCGCGGGTGCAGCCGCGCTCGACGCAGGCCGCCATCACGGCCCACAGCTCCAGCAGCCCGGCGCGGATCTCGTCCGGGGTGCGGCCGAACGCCCGCTCGTTCTCCAGCATCAGCGCCGACACCGACAGGCCCGTCTCGCGGCACCGGTCGAGCAGGTCGGCGGCCGTGTCGAACGGGTGGGGCAGGACGGTGTCGTCGGGCTTGATCCGGTCGGCGCCGGTGGCGGTCTCGTCCAGGATGAACCCGCCGCCGACCGAGTAGTACACCTTCGAGCGCAGTTCGTTGCCGTCGGCGTCCAGTGCGGTGAAACGCATTCCGTTGGGATGGCCGGGCAGCGACTTCTTGCGCTCGAAGACCAGGTGCTCGCCGACGACGAAAGGCACTTCGTGGTCGCCGAACAAACGCAGTTCGCCCAGCGTGCGGACGCGCTCCATCCGCTCGTCGACCCCGTCCACGTCGACCAGTTCGGGCTTGTCGCCCTCCAGTCCGAGGATGACGGCCTTGTCGCTGCCGTGCCCTTTCCCGGTCAGCCCCAGCGACCCGTACAGGATCGCCTTCACGGACGCGGTCTTCTCCAGCAGCCCGTCCCGGTCCAGGCCCCGCGCGAAGCGGTGCGCCGCCGCCATCGGGCCGCCGGTGTGCGACGACGACGGGCCGATGCCGATCTTGAAGAGGTCGAAAACGCTGATGGCCATGAGGACTTGCCTCCCCGGTCGCGGCGCCCCCGCCCGCGCGGGAGGGGGCGCCGGGACGTCACAGGTCCGGGTACAGGGGGTGCGCGGCCGCGAGCGCCGAGACCCGCGCCGCGAGCGCGGCCCGGTCGAACGACGGCTGCAGGGCCAGCGCGATGACGTCCGCCACCTCGGCGAAGTCGGCGGCGGTGAAGCCGCGGGTGGCGAGCGCGGGCGTCCCGATCCGCAGCCCGGACGTCACCATCGGCGGACGCGGGTCGTTCGGCACGGCGTTGCGGTTCACGGTGATGCCGATGTCGTGCAGGCGGTCCTCGGCGTCACGGCCGGTGAGCTCGGAGTCGACCAGGTCGACCAGGACGAGGTGGACGTCCGTCCCGCCGGTGAGCACCTTCACCCCGGCCTTGGCGGCGTCCTCGGCGAGGAGCCGCTCGGCGAGCAGCTTCGCGCCCTCGACCGTGCGCTCCTGCCGGTCCTTGAACTCCTCCGACGCGGCGACCTTCAGCGCGACGGCCTTCGCGGCGATCACGTGCTCCAGCGGCCCGCCCTGCATGCCGGGGAACACCGCCGAGTTGATCTTCTTGGCGTACTCCTCGCGGGCGAGGATCAGCCCGCCGCGCGGCCCGCCGAGCGTCTTGTGCGTGGTCGTCGTGACGATGTCCGCGTGCGGGACGGGCGAGGGGTGCAGCCCCGCCGCGACCAGCCCGGCGAAGTGCGCCATGTCGACCATGAGCAGCGCCCCGACCGAGTCGGCGATCTCCCGGAACTTCGCGAAGTCGAGCCGGCGCGGGTACGCCGACCAGCCCGCCACGATCATCTTGGGCCGGTGCTCCTCGGCGAGGGTGGCGACCTCGGCCATGTCGACCAGGCCGTCCTCGGCGCGGACGTGGTAGGGCACCACGTTCAGCACCTTGCCGGAGTAGTTCAGCCGCATCCCGTGCGTGAGGTGCCCGCCGTGCGCGAGGTCGAGGCCGAGGATCGTGTCGCCGTGCTGGAGCAGCGCGAAGTAGACGGCCGTGTTGGCCTGCGCCCCGCTGTGCGGCTGGACGTTGGCGTGCTCCGCCCCGAACAGCGCCTTGGCCCGGTCGATCGCGAGCTGCTCGGTGACGTCGACGTGCTCGCAGCCGCCGTAGTACCGCCTGCCCGGATACCCCTCGGCGTACTTGTTCGTCAGGACGGAGCCCTGCGCCTCCAGCACCGCGACCGGCGCGAAGTTCTCCGACGCGATCATCTCCAGGGTGGACTGCTGGCGCCGCAGCTCGGCGGCGACCGCCGCGGCGACCTCCGGGTCGGCCGTGGCGAGCGGGTCGTTCAGGCCCACGGTCAGCCCTCCTCGATCAGCTTCTCGTAGGCGACCGAGTCGAGCAGGTCGCCCGGCTCCGCCGAGATCCGCACCTTGAAGAGCCAGCCCTCGCCGTACGGGTCGTCGTTGATGACCTTCGGGACGTCCACCACGGCCGAGTTGATCGCGGTGATCTCGCCGCTGACCGGCGAGTAGACGTCGCTGACCGACTTCGTCGACTCGACCTCGCCGCAGACCTCGCCCGCCTCGACGGCGCCGCCCTCGCCCACCTGGAGCTCCAGGTAGACGATCTCGCCGAGGGCGTCGGCGGCGTGCGCGGTGATGCCCACGGTGACGATGTCGTCCTCCGGCGTCGAACCGGCGGGGCCGAGGCCCGCCACCCACTCGTGCTCCTCGCTGTAGCGGAGCTGCTCCGGAACGCTCACGATCACTTCTCTCTTCTCTGTACGGGGTTCGCTGCGGGGGGACGGTCGGTCCCGCGCCCCCGGGACGGCTTTCTTCAGGAACGCTTGTAGAACGGCAGGTCGACCACGTCCACCGGCTCCTGCCGGCCGCGCACGTCCACGGCGAGGCCGGTCTCCGCGGCGCCGCTGTCGAGGTAGGCCATGGCGATCGGCGTGCCCAGTGTGGGCGACGGCGCGCCGCTCGTCACGATCCCGCACGGCGTGCCGCCGGACGCGACGACCCGATACCCCTTCCGCGGCGCCCGACGCCCCCGCGCGACGAGCCCGACGAGCCTGCGCCCCGGCGGGGTCTGCGCCTGCGCCGCGAGGGCGGCCTTCCCGACGAAGTCGACGGCCTTGTCGAGCTTCACCACCCGGCCGAGGCCCGCCTCGAACGGGGTGGTCTCGGCGGTGAGTTCGTTGCCGTACAGCGGCATCCCCGCCTCCAGACGCAGCGTGTCGCGCGCGGACAGCCCGGCCGGGACGACGCCGTCCACGGCCGCTAGCGCGTTCCACAGCGGGACGGCGTCGGCCGCGTCGACGAACAGCTCGAAGCCGTCCTCGCCGGTGTAGCCGGTCCGGGCGACCAGGGCGTCGACCCCGGCGACCCGTCCGGCGAGGATCGCGTAGTACTTGAGGTCGGCCAGCGGCGCGTCGGTGAAGCCTTCGAGAATCTTCTGCGAACGCGGGCCCTGGAGGGCGATCAGCGCGTAGGCGTCGGACCTGTCGTCCACGGTCGCGTCGAAGCCGGAGACCCGTTCGGTCAGGGCGTCCCGCACGACGGCGGCGTTCGCGGCGTTCGCGACGACCATCCACGTCTCGTCGGCGAGGCGGTAGACGATCAGGTCGTCGAGGACGCCGCCGTCCTGCCCGCAGATCATCGTGTACCGGGCCTTGCCGACCTTCATCGGCGACAGGTTCCCGACCAGCGCGAAGTCGAGCGCGGCGCCCGCGCCCGGCCCGGCGAGAAAGATCTCCCCCATGTGGGACAGGTCGAACAGGCCCGCGCCGGTGCGGACGGCCTGGTGCTCGGCCGTCTCGCTCGCGTAGCGCAGCGGCATCAGGTAACCGGCGAAGTCGACGAGGTTCGCGCCGAGGTCCTCGTGGACGTCGTGCAGCGGCGTCTTCTTCGGGGTCTTCACGGCGGTTTCGGCGTCGTTCTTGTCGGCGGACATGGGTTCGGCTCCTTCGTCACGGGCGCGCGTGGCCTAATCGTCCCACCCGCGCACCGGGCGTCTCGGTGCCTCCCCCTCTGTCATCGGCGCCTGAGAGCTTCACCCGTCCCGGAAGGGCGGGCTTTCACCTTCGGCGGAGGACCTGGTCCCCGCTTTCCAGAGGTCGCCTGGCCCGTGCGGTCCGTGGGCCTGAGAGGTTCCGGGGAGGATTTGCTCCTTCGGCGTCCCCCGCCGGCTGCGAGGGACTCTCCCGCACGGGATAGTCGGCTGCGGGCAAGGCTAGCAGTTCCCTTTGTCCATGCCCCTTGTCCAGGCCCTGTCGCTGAGCTCGTGCGTTGAGCCGAATGCGGGCCCGTGACGTACTCTAAGACGGTTGCTGGAGATCACCCTGGGTGCGCGGGGTGCACGACCCGGAGGGGCAATCCGCATGGCCTACCTGGCTGGAGCGTTGATCCTGTTCTTCGGCCTGCTGGTGTCCATCGCCCTGCACGAGCTCGGGCACTTCTCGTTCGCCAAGCTGTTCGGCGTCCGCACGACCCAGTTCATGGTCGGCTTCGGCCCGACGATGAAGTCGTGGCGCCGCGGCGAGACCGAGTACGGCGTGAAATGGATCCCGCTCGGCGGCTACATCCGCATGATCGGGATGCTGCCGCCGCGCCGCGGCGACGCCCCCGGCCAGGTCCGGCGGATCAGCACCGGCCCCTGGCAGGGCCTCATCGAGTCCGCCCGCGGCGCGGCGCTGGAGGAGGTCAGGCCCGGCGACGAGGACCGCGTCTTCTACGCCAAGAAGTGGTGGCAGAAGGCGCTGATCATGGTGGGCGGGCCCGCGATGAACCTCGTCCTCGCCGTGCTGTTCTTCGCGATCCTGCTGATGGGCATCGGGACGAGCCAGCCGCAGCCGGTGATCCGCGAGGTCGCCGAGTGCATGGTCCCGGCGAGCCAGTCGGCCGACGTCAAGGGCTGCCCGGCGAACGCGCCCGCGACGCCCGCCAAGCAGGTCGGGCTCAGGCCCGGCGACCGGATCGTCGCGTTCGGCGGCCAGAAGATCGGCGACTACCGCGAGCTGCAGGAGCTGATCCGCGGCGACGGCGGC
The DNA here is from genome assembly GCF_008085905.1 of Actinomadura syzygii. Classification (GTDB taxonomy): domain Bacteria; phylum Actinomycetota; class Actinomycetes; order Streptosporangiales; family Streptosporangiaceae; genus Spirillospora; species Spirillospora syzygii. The sequence continues at coordinate 92,435 of NZ_VSFF01000002.1, forward strand.
AAGACGGTGCCGATGACCGTCCGGCGCGACGGGCACGACATCACGCTCACCGTCCCGATCACCCGCAACCAGATGTACGACCTGAAGGACGAGAGCAAGGTCGTCAACGTCGGCTTCCTCGGCATCACGCCCGACAGCGCCGTCGAGCGGCAGGGGCCGGGCGCGGTCGCGAGCACGATGGGCGACCTGACCTCGCGCACGGCGGGCGCGCTCGTCCGGATGCCGCAGAAGATGGTCGGCGTCTGGAACGCCGCGTTCGGCGGCGACGAGCGCGACCCGAACGGCCCGATCGGCGTCGTCGGCGTCAGCCGGATCGGCGGCGAGGTCGCCGCGTCCCAGGAGTTCACCGGCACGCAGAAGATCTCCTACTTCGTCATGCTGCTCGGCTCGCTGAACCTCGCGGTGGGGCTGTTCAACCTCGTCCCGCTGCTGCCGCTGGACGGCGGGCACATCGCGGGCGCGCTGCTGGAGGCGATCAAGAAGGCGTTCGCCCGGGTGTTCCGCAGGCCCGACCCCGGCTACGTGGACGTCGCCAAGGCCCTGCCGGTGACGTACGTGATGGCGGCCGTGCTGATCGTCATGGGCGGGCTGCTGATCTACGCCGACCTGTTCAACCCCGTCCGCGTCACCGGCTAGCCGTCACGGGACCGTCGGCAGGTCGCCGGTCTTGAGGAAGGCGTCCAGCGCGGCCCGGTAGGGCGCTATGTCGAAGCCCTGCCCGGCGAGCCAGTCGTCCGACCCGTAGGTGCCGGTGTAGCGCTCGCCGCCGTCGCAGATCAGCGTGACGACGCTGCCGCGCTCCCCGCGCGCCCGCATCCCCGCGATCAGCTCCGCCGCGCCCCACATGTTCGTGCCGGTGGAGCCGCCGACGTCCCGGCCGCTGACCTCGCTCGTCCAGCGCATCGCCGCGATGGACGCCGCGTCCGGCACCCGGATCATCAGGTCGATCACCGTCGGCAGGAAGGACGGCTCGACGCGCGGCCGCCCGATGCCCTCGATCCGCGAGCCCGCCGCCGTCCGCTCCGGGTCGCCGTCGGCGTACGAGCCGTGGAACGCCGAGCCCTCCGGGTCGACGACCGCGAGCCGCGTCTGGAACCGCCGGTACCGGACGTACCGGCCGATCGTCGCGGACGTCCCGCCGGTGCCCGCGCCGACCACCACCCAGGACGGCTCCGGGAACCGCTCCAGCCGCAGCTGCTCGAAGATCGACTCGGCGATGTTGTTGTTGCCGCGCCAGTCGGTGGCGCGCTCGGCGTAGGTGAACTGGTCCATGAAGTGGCCGTCGCACCCGGCGGCGAGGCGCCGCGACTCGGCGTAGATCGACGACGGGTCGTCCACCAGGTGGCAGCGCCCGCCGTAGAACTCGATGAGCTGGATCTTCTCCGGGCTGGTGGACGCGGGCATCACCGCGACGAACGGCAGCCCGAGCAGCCGCGCGAAGTACGCCTCCGACACCGCCGTCGACCCGCTGGACGCCTCGATGATCGTCGTCCCCTCGCGGATCCAGCCGTTCGCCAGCCCGTACAGGAACAGCGACCGCGCCAACCGGTGCTTGAGCGACCCCGTCGGATGGACGGACTCGTCCTTCAGGTACAGGTCGATGCCCCACTCGGGCGGCAGCGGGAACACGTGCAGGTGCGTGTCCGCGCTCCGGTTGGCGTCAGCATCGACAAGCCGAACGGCCTCAGCAACCCAAGCCCGCCCGCCCGGATCACAACGGTCAACAATCCGATCCAAATTGGGCCCCCCGACGTCTCATCAGGGGTCCCACGATATCCGTGCATGTCGCCGGGCATCATGGAGGCTGCGGGGGGCAGATGATCGAGATGTTCGACGAGCGGATCGTGGAGACCGGGCGGCTGCCGCTGTTCGGCTTCTTCGTCGCGTTCATCGTCACGTTCGTGTTGACCAGGGTGAACGTCCGGATGATCCGGGCGAACGTGCGCTGGTTCCGGAACGTGACGGCCGGAGACGTGCACATCCACCACGTGGTGTTCGGGGTCGTGCTGATGCTGGCGGGCGGGGTGGCGAGCCTCGCCGTGCCGGACGGGCACGTCCGACTGGAACTGGCCGCGGCCATCGTCTTCGGGATGGGCTCCGCCCTCGTCCTGGACGAGTTCGCCCTGATCCTGCACCTCAGCGACGTCTACTGGACGGAGAAGGGCCGCGCGTCCGTCGACGCCGTGTTCGTCGCCATCGCGGTGACGGGGCTGCTGCTGCTCGGCGTCCGGCCGTTCGGGTACGACGGGCTCGGGCTCGACCCGGGCGGCGTCGCGCTCAGCCGCCTGTACGCGGCGTCGCTCGTCGGCAACCTCGCGCTGGCGGTGATCACGCTGCTCAAGGGCAAGATCTGGACGGGCCTGATCGGGCTGTTCGTGCCCGCGCTGCTGGTCGTCGGGGCCGTCCGGGTGGCGCGGCCCGGGTCGCCGTGGGCGCGGTGGCGGTACGACGCGGGATCGCGCCGGTACCAGCGGGCCGTCCGGCGGGAGAAGCTGTACCGGCGGCCGCTGATCAACGGGAAGATCTGGGTGCAGGAGTTCATCGCCGGACGGCACGACCTGATCCCGCCCGAGCTGCTGCAACGCCGCGCCGACACGGCCGAGCGGGCCCGCCGCAGGCTGCGCGGCGGACGCTCGCCCGCGCGTGCCCGGCGGCGCGCCGCCGCCCGCGCCGAACGCCGCGCCGCCGCCCGCTCGGACCGGCGCGCCGCCGTGCGCCTGGAGCGCCGGGCCGACGCCCGCGTGGGACGCCGGTCGCCGGGCCGCCGCACCGGACGCCGCAAGGCGGCCTGGGCCGAACGCCGCGCCGAGGCCCGCGAGCGGCGCCGCGCCCTCACCCGGAACCGCGGGGTCGCCAGGGAGCGCGGGAAGCCCGCGTCGTCGCGGCTGCGGATGCGCGCCGCGTCCCGGCGGGCGCGCCGCCCCGTCCCCGACGAGGACTCGCCGCCGCCGACCCACACCCACGCCGCCGGCGGCGCCGCGCGGGTGGGCGAAGAGCGCCAGGAACCGTCCGCTAGTCCATGACGGGCGCGACCGCGCGGACGGTGTCGATCGTGTCGGCCTCCGCCGCCGACTTGTCGGGGCGGTAGCGCAGCACGCGGGCGAACCGCAGCGCGATGCCGCCCGGGTAGCGGGGGCTGCGCTGGACGCCGTCGAACGCGATCTCGACGACCAGCTCGGGACGGACGTGGACGGTCCAGTCGTCCTCCCGCACGGCCAGCTCGCGCAGCTTCGCCGTCTGCCAGGCGAGCAGCTCGTCGGTGAGCCCCTTGAACGTCTTGCCGAGCATGACGAACCCGCCGGTCTCGGGGTCGCGGGCGCCGAGGTGCAGGTTGGACAGCAGCCCCTGCCGCCGCCCGTGCCCCCACTCGACGGCGAGGACGACGAGGTCGAGCGTGTGCCGGGGCTTCACCTTGACCCAGCCCGCGCCGCGCCGCCCGGCCGTGTACGGGGTGTCGAGGGACTTGACGACGACGCCCTCGTGGCCGCGCGCGACGGCCTCGTCGAACACCTCCTTGGCCCGCGCCGGGTCGGCGGTGACGACGCGCGGCATGCGCAGCCCCTCCGGGACGACCTCCGCGAGTGCCGCGTTCCGCTCCGCGCCCGGCGCGTCGAGCAGATCGTGCCCGTCGAGGTGCAGCACGTCGAACAGGAACACCGCGAGCGGCACCGTGCCCTTCCCCTTGCCGCGCCCCCCGGGACCCGCGTCGGTGGCCGTGCGAGTGGCCGTGCGGGCGGAGGTGATCTGGAACGGGTGGGGGCTTCCGTCCGGGCGGAGGGCGATCAGTTCGCCGTCGAACACCGCGTCGCGGACGGGCAGCTCCCGCACCGCCGCGACGACCTCGGGCAGCCGGGAGGTGATCTCGTCGAGCGTCCGGGTGAACACCCGCACCTCGCCGCCGGACACGTGGATCTGCGCGCGGATGCCGTCGAGCTTCCACTCCACCGCGGCCTCGGCCTTCAGCTTGCCGAACGCCTCGTCGACGTCGGGCGCGGACGCCGCGAGCATCGGCTTGATCGGGCGTCCGACCTCCAGGGCGAAGCCGCGCAGCCCGGCCACCCCGTCGGCGAGCGCGGCCGTGGCGACCGGGCCGAGCGAGCCGCGCAGCATGACCGCGCGCCGCACCTCCGCCGACGGCACCTCGGCCGCCGCCGCGATCGCCTCGGCCATCACGCCGTCCAGCGCGCCCTGCCGCAGCTCGCCCGCCAGCAGCCTGATCAGGAAGTCCTGCTCGGGACGGGTGGCGCGGCCGAACAGCGCCGCGACCAGTTCGCGCCGCCGGGCCACCGACCCGGCCCCGGACACCGCGCCGATCCCGGTGAACGCCGCGTCGACCGCGAGCACGGTCAGCGACGGCTCCGGCGCGGGCGGCGGGACGTCGCGCAGCGCCGCGTAGCCCACCCCGATCTGGCGCTGCGGCAGCTCGCCGGACAGGTAGGCCACCACGATCGCCGCCTCGCCGGGTTCGGCCGCGCGCAGGCACTCCGCGAGCGACGCCACCTTGGCCTTGCGACCCGAGGTCGCGGCGACGTCCGCCGAGGTCCGGGCGATGTCCGCGATCAGCATCCCTCCATTGTGACCACGGGGTATGACATCGGGCCCCGCCAGGGGGCCTGGTCAGCGGGCGCGGACCTTACTACCTTGACGGGTGGCGGACCGGGAAGCGCACGGGGGAGGGGGAGCGGGGTTTGGGCCTTCAGCGTCCTCCGGACCCGTTCGACCGGGTCTATTCCGCGCCCGAGCCGCCGTCGCCGGGTCGCCGCCGCCGGTCGCGGCGGGTCGCGGTGCTGGTGGCGGTCGTCGCGTTCGGCGCGGCGGCGGTGGCGGTGTTCCTGCTCGCGCCCGTCCGGGGCGGCGGGGACGGCGCGGCCGTGCGCCCCACCCCGTCCCGCGCGCCCACCGACGACGGCACGCCCACCGCCGAGAGCACGCCCACGGACGGCGAGACGCCCGCGGAGGGCGGTGGCCAGGTCGTCAAGGCGCTGCCCGCCCCCTGCGGGACGGTCTCGCAGCGCACCGTCGACAAGACCGTCCCGAAGGCGACGCGACGCGAGAGCGCGAACTCGACGCTCACCACCTGCACCTACTCCTCCACCGGACGGGACTTCCGCTGGCTCCGCATCGAGGCGCACCTCTACGCGCCCGGCGACACCCCGAACCCCGTCCGCGACGCCGAGAGCTACTACGACGCGCAGTGGACGCAGGCGCACCACGCCCCGCTCGTCCGGACGATCTCCCTGGAGCCGCACAAGGGCCTCGGCGACGAGGCGTACCGCTGGTTCAAGGCGGACGAGGGCCAGCCGACCGTCGTCGGGCAGGTGACCGCCCGGATCCGCAACGCGGTCTTCACCGTCAGCTACAGCGAACGCGCCCCCGCCAAGGGGCGGCAGGACGAACGGAAACGCGCGTGTCTCGCCAAGGCGACCGACGTCGCCGTCGAAGTTATGACGGCGCTAAATCATTTCTGACCTGAATCGGCCGATCACGGCATACCTTCTGTCAGTACCTTCTAGGGTGATTCGGTAATGGGGCGGGTGTGCGTCGGTCTTGCTCCCGGACCAGGCCAGGTGATCGGCGTGCTCGCACAGCCCGGGGAGGAGGAGGTCGACGTCGTGACCGTGCAATCGGTAGGAGTGTCCTGGGTCCGGTGAGCCCAGGTCAGTAACCTCTCACGTCGACGGGCCGCGGAGTGGACCACCGCTCCGCGGCCTCCTCGGTTCCGGGTGGTGTACCAATGCCTACCATTTGTGAACCATTTTCTACTCCCCGTTCGGAAACCGGGAAATGGCCGCCGAATGCCATTAGCCGCGGGGCGCGGGGATTCGCGCCAGCAGGCGCAGGGAAGCGGGCGAGACCCTCGACAACGTCCGCAGGAGATGGCCCTCGGCGGTGACGGGCACCACCGGCCTGTTCTTCACGATGGCGTTGACGATCCGCTCCGCGACCCGCTCCGGCGGGTAGTTGCGCGCCTTCAACGCCTTGAGGCTCCGCTGCCGCGTCCGCTCGCCGGCCTCCTCGTCGCCGACGAAGGTGCCGTTCGCGACGATGTCGGTGGTGACGAAGCCGGGGCAGACGGCCGTGACGCCGATGCGGGAGCTCGCGAACTCGGCGCGCAGGCACTCGCTCAGCATGAGGACGGCGGCCTTCGTCGTGCAGTAGGCGGGCAGCGCCCGCGTCGGCGTGTACGCGGCGGCGGACGCGATGTTGACGATGTGCCCGCCGAGGTTCGGCTTGTCCGGCTTGTTGGGGAGGGTGTGCACGCGGTCGTGCATCTGCTTGCCGAACAGCCGCGAGCCGTGGACGACCCCCCACAGGTTCACGCCGACGATCCGGTCCCAGTCGTCCAGGGACGTGTCGAGGAACGAGCCCGCGACTGCGATCCCGGCGTTGTTGACGACGATGTCCGGTGCGCGGTGGGCCTCCTTCACCGCGGCCGCGAAGCTCTCCATATCGGCGGCGTCCGACACGTCCACCTGGTAGGCGGTGCCGCCCGCGCCGACCGACTTCGCGAGCGCGGCGGTGCGCTCGGCGGCGGCGAGGTCGATGTCCGCGGCGACGACGTTCGCGCCGCGCTCGGCCAGCGCGAGGGCGGTCGCCCGGCCGATCCCGCCGCCGGCTCCGGTGACCACGGCGAGTGCTCCGTCGAACTGCGCGAGTGGCATGCAGACCTCCGAGGAATCCGGACGGAATGGAGTGATCCAACCGTACTCAGCGAGCGTCCGGAGTGCGTTCCGCGGCGTCCGGGAGGTAGGGGCCGAGGCCGCTCCAGCAGAAGTCGGTCATATGGCGGGCGGCGTCCTCGGCCGACACCTCGGGGCGCCGCGCCTGCCACTGCGCGAGCCGTTCGCTGCCGCCTAGGATGATCTGTGTGAACGCCTCGATCACGGTGGCGGGCGCGGCCGGCGCGAACGCGGTCAGCACCCCGGCGATCAGCGTGCTCTGCTGCTCGCGCGTCGCCTCGATGGCCTCCGCCGTGGACGGCGGCGCGGACGGCGACCCGCCCAGCAGCATCGCGAACGACCTGCTGTGCGCCTCGACGAACCCGAAGTAGGCGAGCATGCCCTGCCAGAGGATCTCGCGCGGAGTGCTCGCCCCGGCCATCGCCTTCCGCGTGACGTCGAACAGCTCGGCCTTGGAGCGCCCGATGCAGGCGAGGAGCAGGCCGTCCTTGGAGCCGAAGTACTCGTAGAGCATCGGCTTGGAGACGCCGCAGCGCTCGGCGATCTCGTCCATGGACGTGGCCTGGTAGCCGCGGTCGCCGAAGACCTCCTCCGCCACGTCCAGCATCTGCCGCTCGCGCTCGGCGCGGGACATGCGCCGCCGTCGCGGTGTGGTGCTGCTCACAGGAGAATCCTAGTCATTGGACCTACCGTCAATAACCTACTCCCGGTAACTTACCCGGAGTAGGTTACGCGAGAGGGATGGATCATGAGCGAGCGCGCCCCGGCGATCGTCGTCATCGGCTCCGGCTTCGCCGGCCTCGGCATGGCGATCAGGCTCAGGCAGTCCGGCTTCCACGACTTCGTCGTCCTCGAGAAGAGCCAGGCCCTCGGCGGGACGTGGCACGACAACACCTATCCGGGCTGCGCCTGCGACGTCCCCTCGCACATGTACTCCTTCTCCTTCGAGCTGAACCCGGGCTGGTCGCGGATGTTCGCCCCGCAGCCCGAGATCCGCGCCTACCTGGAGCGCACCGCCGACAAGTACGGGGTGCGCGAGCACATCCGCTTCGGCGCGGCCGTCGACTCGATGGAGTACGACGACGGCGCGCGGCGCTGGAAGGTGACGCTCGCGGACGGGACGGTCCTCACCCCGAAGGCCGTCGTGTCGGGGATCGGGGCGCTGCACGTCCCCTCCTATCCGGACCTGCCGGGCACGGAGCGGTTCCGCGGCGCCGCGTTCCACTCCGCCGAGTGGGACCACTCCTACGACATGACCGGCAAGCGCGTCGCCGTGGTCGGGACGGGCGCGTCCGCGATCCAGTTCGTCCCGAAGCTCGCAGAACAGGCAGGGAGCCTGGTCGTCTTCCAGCGGACGCCGCCGTGGGTGCAGCCGAAGCCCGACCAGCCCATCCCGAAGCCCGTCCGGACGGTGTTCAAGCACGTCCCGGGCACGGCGCGGGCGTTCCGGGGCGCGATCTACTGGGCGCTAGAGGCGCGCGCGGTCGGGTTCACGATCGACCCGCGGCTGTCCGGCGTCCAGGACGCGATCGCCCGCCGCCACATCAAGGCCCAGATCGACGACCCGGAACTGCGCGCCAAGGTCACGCCCGACTACACGATCGGCTGCAAGCGGATCCTGCTGTCCAACGACTACTATCCGGCGCTCGCGCGGCCGAACGTGGAGCTCGTGACCGATGCGATCACCGAGGTCCGCGAGCACTCCGTCGTCACCGCCGACGGGCGCGAGCACGAGGTCGACTGCATCGTCTACGGCACCGGCTTCAAGGTCACCGACGCGCTCACCGACCTGCGCGTCACCGGGCGCGGCGGCGTCAAGCTCCAGGAGATCTGGGCGGACGGCATCGAGGCGCACCGCGGCACGACGATCCCCGGCATGCCCAACTTCTTCATGCTGCTCGGCCCGAACACCGGCCTCGGCCACACCTCCGTCGTGTTCATGATCGAGGTGCAGATCCAGCACGTGCTGAGCTGCCTGCGCCTGCTCCAGGAGTCGGGCGCGGACACCATCGAGCCGAAGCCGGCGGCGGCCCGCCGCTTCAACGACCGGGTGCAGCGGCGGCTGCGCCGCGCCGTGTGGAACGAGGGCGGCTGCAGCAGCTGGTACCTGGACGACGAGGGCGTCAACCGGACGCTGTGGCCGGGCCACACGTTCGAGTTCTGGGCCGGGTCCCGCAAGGCGAAGCCGGCGGAGTACGAGCTGGCCCCCTGACCGACCGGCTCCCTGAGCTACTTGGCGGGCGCGAAGATCGGGCGGAAGCCCGAGATGAGCTGGCGGACCACCGGACGCTGCTCGGCCGGGGTCCGCCCGCGCAGGTCGTGGATCGGGTCGAGGCCGTCGTAGTACGGGGCGAGCGCGAGGAACGGCAGGATCGTCATCAGCCACGTCGCGAGGACGGCGAGGTCGGCGTCCTCGCGGATCTCGCCCCGCTCCCGCCACAGCTTCAGCGTCGGGTGGATGACCTGGAGGTAGTGCTGGTTGGCCGTGTCGCGGACGACGGACCGGACGCTGTTGTCGAGCTCGAAGTTCGTCGCCGCGGTGACGCCGCGCTCCAGCGGGTGGTCGGCCATGTACTCGGTCCAATCGCACAGGACGTCGAACAGCCACTCGTCGAAGGACTGCTCGAAGTCGACCCGCGCGATGCGGCGCTCCATCTCCTCGCGGACCCGGCGGGACGCCTCGTCGCAGACGAACGCGTAGAACTCCAGCTTGTCGCTGAAGTACTGGAAGAGGGAGCCTTTGGCGATCCCCGCCTCGCGCGCGATGGTGTTGAGACTGCCCGTCGAGTACCCGTTCTCGCCGAATTCCCGCATCGCCACTTCGAGTACGCGCTCGCGCTTGGCGACATTGAGGCGGAACCAGGTCGACGTTGGCATGGACCCCTTCGACTTTCCGTCAGGAACCGGTAACCCGAAGGTCAGGATAACGGTCCATCGCGTCCAGTGTGACCCTAAACATCACCCGTCCCCCTCCGAAACGTCGGAGAGGTACTTGAGCGTGTACGCGGGCGACGCGAAATCGCCGCCCTGCGGCACGTCGGGGCCGACGAACGTGTCCGGGACGCCGTAGGACGCGGCGTCGTCGACCGGCGCGTAGCCGAGGCGCTCGTCCAGCTCCCAGAAGCGGCGGGCGTTGTCCGAAACCGCGTAGGCGGCGAGGAACCCGGGTGCCGGGACGGTCAGCGCCGCCAGCACGAAGCCCGCGCAGTCCCGGTGGCTGAGCCAGGTGGCGAGGTGCCGGGGCTCGCTCGGACGCGCTTCGAGGCTGCCGATGCGCAGGCACACGACGTCCAGGCCGAACTTGTCGGCGTAGAGGCGGCCGAGGGCCTCGACGGCGACCTTGCTGACCCCGTACAGGCCGTCAGGTCTCGGCGGCATCACGGCCGAGACATTTTCGGTCGACCGGTAAAGACCGGTCAGTCGGTTGCTGCTCGCGAGGACGACGCGCGGCACGCCCGCCGCCCGCGCCGCCTCCAGGACGCGCTGCGTGCCGAGAATGTTGCCCTCGACGAGGTCGGGGAAGGGCGCCTCGTCGGGGACGCCCGCCAGGTGGACCACCGCCTCCGGGGGGTGCGGGGGGCCGCCCCCCACTGGAGAGCCCGCGTTTGCGCCGCCGACGACCCGCGCTGCCTCCGCCGGGTCGGACAGGTCGGCCTGGAACACGGCCTCGTTCGGGGCCTCGGCGTCGAGCGGGACGCGGTCGACGAGCACCAGCCGCTCGGCCGCCGCGCGCAGCGGGGCGCGTACCGCGGCACCGACGCGGCCCGCCGCGCCAGTCAGCACGATCGTCCCGAGGGTCATGTCCAGCAGTGTGGCACCCCGGCCGCCATCATGATCAATTGGGGTCCGATCTCGGGTGATCTGGTGGGGAAATGTGCGCGGCGGAGGTCGTGAGCTTTGCTCACGTTTTGTGATCATGAAAAAGGAGGGCATAGCGAGGTTTAATGATCAATGTCATGGCAATCCAGGAATTCGGGATGACCGTAGACGGGTGGCTGACCTGGGGTGCGATGGACGGGGTTGATTCGCGTCCGGGGCGCATGCTTCCATCCAATTCGGCATAATTCGCGGAGACGGCCGCGACGCGGTGGAGGTGCGTTCAGGGTGCGCTCACGATCGGCGGGATCGATCCTGGCTGGACTGGGCGCGGTGGCGCTCATCGGCACGGCGACGCCGCCGGTGACCGCGGCGGAGCCGACGGCCGACCCGAGCGGCGGCGCGTCCGGGACGCCGAGCGGGTCGCCGAGCGATCCGCCGGGCGGCACCCCGAGCGAGACGCCCAGCGACCCGCCGAAGACCGACCCGCCCAAGACCGACCCTCCGAAGACCGACCCTCCGAAGACGGACCCGCCCAAGACGGACCCGCCCAAGACTGATCCGCCTAAGACCGATCCTCCGAAGACGGATCCGCCGAAGACCGATCCACCCAAAACCGATCCGCCCAAGACCGACCCGCCCACCACTCCGCCCACGAAGCCGCCGACCACCGGGCGGCCGACCAAGCCGCCCGCGAAGCCGCCGACCAAACCGAAGACGCCCGTGCTGTCGCTCGGGCTGACGGTGTCGTCGGCGACGGTGCGTCCCGGCGGATCGGTCACCGCGACCGTGAAGGTGGCGTCCGCGAACGCGACGGCGACGGGCGCGGTGCTGCGGCTGTCGGCGTCCGGCGGCTCGGTCGGGCCGCCGACGCGGAGCCTCGGCGGCGTCGGGGGCGGCGGCGTCTCGGCGCAGGCGACGGTGCGCGCGCCCTCTGACGCGAAGCCCGGCGTGATCACGCTGCGCGCGGACGTGTCGGCGGCGAAGGCCAAGGGCGCGTCCGGCGCCTACAAGCTGATCGTCACGGACCCGGGCGGCGCGCCGCCGCCCGGGGTGAGCCTCGCGAACCTGCCGCCCGGCGTCCCGCCGCTCACCCCGTCCGGGTTCGACCCGCTGGCGGGCGTCGAGATACCGCAGGTGGCGCTGCCTCCGGTGGCGCCGCCGCAGGTCGCGCCGGAGCAGGCGACGGGGCCGTTCGTGCCGGTGGCGAGCCTGCACACGCTGCCCGGGAAGCCGTTCACCCTGAACGAGTTGGGCGCGCTCCAGGCCGGGTTCCTCGCCGCGATGTCGTCGGCCGTGACGCTGCTGCTGCTCAGGCTGCGGCTCGCGCGCCGGGCCGCGCGGCGGCGGGACGCCGTCCGGCCGGGACCGGTGCTCGTGCCGCGTGCCGCGCTGCCGCCGCGCTCGGTCCGGCGGCGGCTCGTGCCCGCCGGACGGCCGCTCACCGCGGCGCGGCTGCGCACCCTGCCGCCGCAGCCCGCGCACGTCCGCTCGGTGCGGATGGTCTGGACGCCCGCCCGGTGACGCCGCCCGCCCGGTGACGCCGCCGGTCCCGGCGGCTCAGCGGGCGAGCCGGATCAGGATGCGGCACACCTCTTCGATGATCTCCGTCGCGTCGGCCTCGCTCTCGGCCGTCGCGATCTCCCGCCCGGCCTCGCCGATCACCGTCGTGAGGACGAGGCTCAGCACCTGCTCGGGACGTCCCGCGGGCGCCCCGCCGGACGGGCCGCCGAGCAGCTTCGTGTTCTGCGCGATCCACTTCTGCGCCCGGCTGCGCCGCATCAGCGACGACCCGGACGGCCCCTCCCCGGCGAGGAACAGCCGCGCCGCGTCCCGCCGCTCCCAGCACACCCGCAGGTAGGCGCGGGCGCCCGCGATGAACAGCGCGATCGGGTCGGCCTCGCCGCCCTTGCGCGCCGCCGACACCGCCTGCGCCGCGCTCGCCTCCTGCTCGGCGGACAGCTCCTCCCACAGCGCGACGTACAGCCCGGCCTTGCCGCCGTAGTGGTGGTAGAGGCTGCCGACGCTGATCCCGGACCGCTCGACGATCTCGGCGATGCCCGCGTCCGCGTAACCGCGGTCGGCGAACACCTCGAGCGCCGCGGACAGCAGCGCCTGCCGGGTCGCGTCGGCCCGCGCCCACTGGCGTCCGCCGCCGGAGTCGCCGCCGCCCGAGCCGTCGTGCGCCCCGTTCGCCTGCCGCGCCCTGCCCGTCCGCATCCCACCATGGTGCCAGGCCGCGTCCGCCCGCACCCGCGTCGCGCGGCTCAGAACAGGCGGGTCGAAAACGGGAGGGTCAGTACCAGTGGTGGGACGACCACCACGCCCATGCGCCGCACGGGTCGGTGTAGCGGGCCTTGATGTAACCGAGCCCCCAGGCGATCTGCGTCGGGGTGCTCGTACGCCAGTCGGGTCCCGCGCTCATCATCTTGGAGCCGGGCAGCGCCTGCGGGATGCCGTACGCCCCGCTGCCGGGGTTCTCCGCGCGCTCGTTCCAGCCGCTCTCGTGGTTCCACAGCGTCAGTAGCGACGACCAGCAACGCCCCCATCCCTTGAGGGCGTTCATCTTCTTGCCGTAGTCCTTGTTCTGCCCGGCGCTCGGGTTCATCTTGGCGAGCCGCTCGCGCTCCTGCTGCTCCTTGAGCTTCGCGCGGGCCGCCGCGTCGCGCTTCGCCTGCTCCTTGAGCCGCTTCAGCTCGCGCTGGTGCAGTTCGTACGCGCGCTTCTTCGCGGCGGCGATCGCGTCGGCGGTGACCGCGTCCATGTCGGACGCCGACGTCAGCTTGGCGAGCATGTCGTTGGTCGACAGGTCGGGGGCCGCGGCCTTCGGCGGCTTCGTGCCGCCGTCGACGAAGCGCCCGATGTCGACGAGCACGACCGCGGCCGCCAGCGCGCCGATCGCCACGATCATGATCGTGACGTTGCTCGTGAGCATCCGCCGCAGCCGCCGTCCCCCGGACGGACGGTCGTCCAGCGGGTCGGACGGCTCGCGCGGAGCGGGCACCCGCGGTTCGCGGTCGTCCCGGACGCCGCCGCGTGCCTGGTCGGACCCCGGTCCCCGTGTCGCGCGCCGCGCGCCGGAACGGGCGCGGCCGGCGGGGGCGGAGGGACGTCTGCGCGTGCCGTGACTCTGTGGCATAGGAGAAGACTGCCTTATCGCCCGGGGTCCTGTCGTCAGAGGACGGCGGCCGTCGACGACCGGCCGCCGTCCGCACGGCGAGTACCGTCTGCTGAGCAAGTACGGGGACAGAGTGGCACAAGGTTCACCCGCCGCGCCTTTCGTTCCGTCCCTTATCCGCGTTGTTCGTCCGGATTCAGCAGTTCGACGTCGCCCGCCGCGAGCCGCGCCGGCTGCAGCGCCTCGAACAGGTCGCGGTGCATGTCGTCGAAGACGGCGAGCGCGCCGTCCGGCGCCTCGAGCGCGAGGGCGACCTCGTTGGCCCGGTCGCGTCCGGCGGGGGTGATCCGGACGAGCGTCGCCCGCCGGTCGCGCGGATGCGGCGTCCTGGCGACGAACCCGGCCGCCTCCAACTGGTCGACCGTCAGCTTCACCGTCGTCGGGTGCACCATCAGGATCCGGCCGAGCGTGCTGAGCCTCGCCTGCCCGCGGGTGGTCAGGGCGAGCGTGGTCAGCAGGAAGTAGCCGGTCCGGGAGAGGTCGAGCTCCTTGAGCTCGGCGTCCAGGGCCTTCTTGAGAAGCTGGTTGAGCCGTCCCACCGCGCAGATCGCCATGAACGGCCAGGGGCCGCCGCTGAGGCCCTGGGCCTCCCAGCGGTCCCGGACGCCCATGACCAGCGGGTCCACGCCGTCCGCCGGATCGCCCGCGAAGTCCTCCGGATCGCCCGCGAGATCCTCCGCGACGTCAGCGGTCGCGTCGGCGGTCACGTCAGCGGTCATGTCGTCGTCGTCCTGTCGCGCCTCTGTTGCACCGGCCGATCGTAGCTTCGGACAAATCCCTTATGTAAGTACTCGCTTCTTAGACCTTCTTCCAATAGAGTGCCTCAGATCACAGGCGGTGCCCGAGTGCTTGCCAGGGCGCGGGTGCCGCGTGTGATCCCGGTCTCGGCCGAGACCACGGTGGCGCGCGAACGAGCAGTACGCGGCGCCGCCGTGCCCGGCGACGACCGGAGCATCGGATGAGCGCCGACGTCCGAGAACGAAGGAGGCTGGTATGTCCCTTCACGACCCTCCCGCGGAGGGAACCGGGTCCCCCCGGAGCGGCCCGCCCCGTCCGGCGGAGGACGGCGGCTGATGGTCGCGAGCCTGGCCAAGGCCCCCGACCTCGCGCGCAGGCGGTTCGGACGCGCGCTCGACGAGACCGGCCTGCTGTGCGTGACCCTCCTCGAAGGACTGCGCCGCACCTGGGACCTCCGCCAGTGGTGGGGCGAGTTCGTCGAGCAGTGCTGGTTCCTCGCGCGCGTGACGAGCGTCCCGGTGATGCTCATCGCGGTGCCGCTCGGCGCGACCATCTCGCTGCAGGTCGGCGACATCGCGCGGCAGCTCGGCGCGCAGTCCGGCACCGGCGCGCTGCTGACCGCCGCGATGATCCAGCAGGTGGCGCCGCTCGCCGCCGCGCTGCTCGTGTCCGGCGTCGGCGGGTCGGCGATCACGTCCGACATGGGCGCGCGCAACATCCGCGACGAGCTCGCCGCGATGGAGGTCATGGGCATCAACCCCGTCCACCGCCTGGTCACCCCCAGGCTGTGGGCGGCGAGCACGGTGTCCGGCCTGCTCTGCTCGGTGGTGATCCTGGCGGGCGTCGTCGGCGGCTACTACTTCAACGTCATCCAGCAGGGCGTCAGCCCCGGCGCGTTCTTCGACGGCGCGACGACGCTGCTCCAGTTCTCCGACCTGGTGATCACGCTGTTCAAGGCGTGGGTGTTCGGGTTCATCGCCGCCGCGGTCGCCTGCTACATGGGCATGAACTGCGACTACGGCCCGGTGGGGGTGGGCCGCGCGGTGAACCGCGCGGTGGTGGTCACCTCGATCGTGGTGTTCGCGACGAACTACATCCTCACCATGCTCTACCAGGTCCTCTTCCCACCGAGGTTCTGATGGTCGCCATCTCCCCCGTCCGCAGGTTCGGGCGGGCCGTGCGGGGCCGGACCGCCGGGCTCATGCCCTCGGCCGACCTGCCGGTCTTCCTCGGCCGCGTCCTGTACCACCTGTTCGTCGACATCATCCTGCGCCGCAAGTACGGCAAGACGCTCGCGAAGCAGGTCAGCGACATCACGGTCGGCGTCGGCGCGCTCGTCATCGGCGGCGGCATGATCTTCGTGATCGCGACGATGTCGCTCGCCACCGGCGCGATGGTCGGCCTCCAGGGCTACCCCGGGCTGGAGCGCATCGGCGCGGAGGCGTTCACCGGGCTCGTGTCGTCCTACTCCAACGTCCGCGAGGTCACCCCGATCATCGCGGGCGTCGCGCTGGTCGCGCAGGTCGGCACCGGGTTCACCGCCGAGATCGGCGCGATGCGGATCTCCGAGGAGATCGACGCGCTGGAGGTCATGGGCATCAACTCGCTGGCCTACCTCGTGTGCACGCGGGTGGCCGCCGGGGTCATCGCGCTCGTGCCGCTCTACCTCGTCTCGCTGTTCATGGCGTTCTGGGCCACCCGGTTCATCACGATCCAGTACTTCGGTCTGTCGCCCGGCATCTACGACTACTACTTCCACCTCTACCTCCCGCCGATCGGCGTCTTCTACAGCGTCATCAAGGTGGCGGTGTTCGCGTTCATCATCATGTTCATCCACTGCTACCGCGGCTACTACGCGGCGGGCGGCCCGGTGGGCGTCGGCGTCGCCGCCGGGCGCGCCATCCGGGAGTCCACCATCCTGATGATCCTGATGAACCTGGTCCTGTCGTACATCTTCTGGGGCCACGGCAGCACGGTGAGGTTGACCGGATGAGCGACGAGACACTGTCCGCCCGCTCCCGGACGATCTTCGGCCTGGTCGGCGCCGGGGTCATCGCGGCGGCCGCGGCGTTCGTCGCGCTCGGGTCGACGCAGTCGCACGAGGGCTCCACCTACTACGACGCGAGCTTCGGACGCGCCGGGCAGGGCCTCGACCCCGGCAAGTCGGACGTCAAGGTCCGCGGTATCGCGGTCGGCGCCGTCGACAGGATCACGCTGTCCGGCGACGGGCGCGTCAACGTCCGGTTCCGGGTCGACAAGGGGGTCAAGGTCGCCGACACGGCGGTCGCGTCCGTCGAGCCGATCTCGGTGTTCGGCCCCAAGGACCTGACGCTCGAACTCGGCGCGCACGAGCTGACCGGCCCCTACCTGAAGGACGGCGGACGGGTCGTGAAGACGCACGACCCGGAGGAACTGTCCGACACGGCCTGGCCGACCTATCAACTGACCAAGGCCATCGACCCGGACGAGGTCGGCACGATCCTGCACGTGTTCGGCTCCGGACTGTCCGGCCAGGGCCCCGCGCTGCGCCGGACGATCGGCAACGGCGCCACCGTCATCGACGCCACCCACAAGGACAGGGCCGCGATCCAGGCGCTGCTGAACGACATCAACGGCCTGTCGGGCACGTTCGCGTCCCGCGGCGACACGATCACCGGGCTCGCGGGCGACTTCAACCGGCTGTCGAAGGTGGTCAGCGACCGTCCGGACAAGGTGTCGCAGCTCCTCGACCAGTCGAGCCGCCTCGGCGACACCCTCGGCACGAGCCTGCAGCAGCACGGCCGCAACCTCGGCTCGATCATCGACACGGGCGGGCAGGTCGCCGCCGTGGTGAACGGACGCCGCCGCGACCTCCCCGTCCTGGAGGACAGCCTCACCGGGTTCTTCGGCCTGCTGTCGCAGATCATCCGCGTCCCCGGGCCGGAGGGCACGCTGATCGCGCAGGCCCGCGACGACCTCCCGCTCGACATCTGCCAGATCCTCATCGACATCTGCCCCGTCAAACCCGCGCGGACGGCCTTCGACACGCCGCTCCCCGGCGCGGGCGCGGGCGGGCGGCCGTGAGCCCGCGCCTGCGCGGCAAGGCCGCGCGCGGCCCCGAGTACGCCACGATCGTGAAGTTCCTCGCGTTCGTGGCGGTGACCGGGCTGCTCACCTTCTACATCGGCCAGCAGATCCTCGGCACGAGCTTCACCCCCCGCTACCGGCTGACGGCGACGTTCGACGACGTCACCGGCCTGCTGGAGGGCGACGCGGTGAAGGTCGCCGGGACGCCCGTCGGCCAGGTCAAGGGCATCAAGGTGGTGCGCGGCAAGGCCGTGGTCGAGCTGGCGGTCGACAAGGACGTGCGCGTCCCGTCCGACTCGACGGCCGCGATCCGGTGGCGCAACGTGATGGGGCAGCGGGTCGTCTACCTGGAGCCGGGGACGAGCCGGTCCAAGCTGGGCGACGGCGACCGGGTCCCGCGCACCCGCTCGGTCGTCGACCTCGGCGACATCGTGAACAGCCTCGGGCCGCTGACCCGCAACCTCGACCCGAACCAGCTCAACAAGATCCTGTTCTCGTTCTCCCAGGCCCTGGACGGCAACGAGCAGAACATCTCGCTGCTGACCGACAACCTGGACGCGCTGCTCCAGACCTTCGCCGCCCGCAAGAACACGATCAAGGGAATGATCGGGGACTACGAGACGGTCAGCGCGGCGGTCGCCACCCGCGACCGGCAGATCGCCGCGAGCATCGACAACCTCGCGTCGCTGACGAAGGTCTTCGCGAACAACCGGCGGCTGCTGGAGAGCGCGGTCGTGGAGATCTCCGGCGTGACCACCAACCTCAACCAGGTGCTCGGCGGCAACGACGCGCAACTCGCCCGCATCATCGGCAACCTCGGAAAGTTCGCCGAGACGTTCCGCCTGAACGTCGACAATCTGGAGACGATGGTGCGGCAGTTGCCGCTGACGCTGCGGCAGCTCTTCGCGTCCGCGAACGGCGGCCACTACCTGCGCACCAACGCGCTCTGCCTGAACATCATGCAGGGCCCGTGCCCGTTCCCGATGCAGCTGCCGAAGTCGCCCGGCGCCGGGTCGCCGTCCGCGGACGACCTCGCCAAGCTCAAGAAGATGCTGCTGGGGGTGGGCGGCTGATGGCCCTCAAGTCGCTGCGGGACGTCGACCAGAAGCTCGTCGCGATCGTCACCCTCGCCGCGCTCGCCGCGGGCTGCGTGTTCGCGTTCGCGGTCGGCCAACTCCACCTGTTCGAGCGCGGCTACACGATGAGCGGCGAGTTCACCGACGCCGCCGGGTTGAAGAAGGGCCAGGACGTCCGCGTCGCGGGCGTGAAGTCGGGACGGGTCACCTCGGTCGAGCCCGACTTCCGGCGCGGCAAGATCATCGTGACCTGGCACGTCGACTCGGGAATCGACCTGGGGCCGAAGACGCGGGCGGAGATCCAGACGACGACGCTGATGGGCGGCCGGTACCTGCGGCTGTCCGGACCGGTCGCGAAGCCGTACATGGCGGACGTCCCCGAGTCGCGGCGGCGGATCCCGCTGACGCGCACGAGCGTCCCGTTCACCGTCCCGGACGCGCTCGAAGGCGCGCAGAACATCGTCGGCACGCTCGACCAGCGCAGCATCGACAAGCTGCTCACCGAGGTCACCGAGATCAAGTCGCCGGGCGCGGTGAAGCTGCGCCGCGTCCTCGTCAACGTCCAGGACCTGTCGCGGATGCTGAACGACTCCTACCCCGAGGTCCAGAAGCTGATCGAGAACAGCAACACGATCACCGGCACGCTCGCCGCGAAGGACGCGAAGCTCCGCGAGATCCTCGACGCCAGCCAGGTATTGCTGCGGACGCTCGTCCAGCGGCGCAACGAGCTGGCCGCGACGATCGGGCAGGGCAACCGCACGGTCCGGACGCTGTCGAACGTGATCTCCCGGAACCAGAAGGAGATCGACTCGCTGCTCGACAACCTGCACCTGCTGACCACCCGCCTCGCGCCCAACATGGACGCGCTGAACGCCGACTTCTCGCTGCTCGGCCCGACGTTCCAGCAGGTCGCCAACCTCAAGGGCAACGGCCAGTGGATCGAGGGCGTGCTCACCGGGCTCGGCCCGCTGCAACCGCCCGGGCCGATCTCGACGCGACGCCAGCAGGGAGGCGGCTGATGAGGAGGACCGCCGCCGCGCTCGGGCTCGCCATGGTGGCGTCGCTCGGTGGGTGCTCGGCCGTCCCGTCCGGCGGGGACGGGCGCACGATGGTCGTCTACGTGCCGAAGGCCCGGTCGTTCTACCCGGAGTCGAAGGTCAAGGTGATGGGCGCGGACGTCGGCCTCGTCGACAAGGTCGAGAACCAGGGCTACAAGGTGAAGGTGACGTTCCACCTGCGGCGGGACGTCCCGCTGCCGCGCGGGGTGCAGGCGTCGATCGTCCCGCTGAACCTGATCGGGGAGCGGAACCTCGTCCTGCATCCGGCGTGGCATCCGGGCGAGCCGAAGGAGACCGCGAACGTCATCCCGATCGAGCGCACCCACGTCCCCGTCGAGGTGGACGACGCGCTCAGCTCGTTCACGAACCTGGCGAACGCCCTCGACCCGACGAAGATGCGGACCGCGCTCGGCAACGCCGCCGACACGGTGAACGGCAACGGCAGGGAGTTCAACGCGACCCTCGAGCAGAGCGCCCGCCTGGTCGAGAACGTCGCCGGGCAGGACGAGGAGCTGATCGAGGTCGCGCGCAACCTCAGCCGCCTCGCCGGGGTGGTGCGCGGGCGCGAGCAGGTCCTCGGCACGGTGATCCGCGACTTCGGCGAGGCGAGCCGGGTGCTCGCCGACGAGCGCGGCGACCTGCAGCAGCTCATCGACGGCGTCCTCGAACTGGCGAAGAACGGCGACAAGCTGCTCAAGAGGTACAAGGGCAACCTGCCGTACGACCTGGCCGTCCTGACCCGGACGGCGCTCGTCCTGAAGGGCGACTCGAAGGAGATAGCGCAGCTGCTGCACGTCCTCCCCGGCATCAGCGAGGCGCTGATCGGCGGCTACAACCCGAAGAACAAGTCGCTGCAGATCCGGTTCGCCACCGACGCCTTCCTGCGGACGTGGCTCAAGGGCCTGATGAACAGCGACAACGTGGGCTGCCCGCTGCCCAAGCCCAACTCCAACTGTCCCTGGCAGAACGGAGCCAACTGATGGGCCGCCGAATCGTCGCCGTCCTCGTCATGGTCCTCGCGGTCGCGGGCTGCTCGTACAAGACGGCGGGCTCGCCGGGCGGCGGCCTGAAGCTGACCGCCACGTTCGACGACGTGCAGGGGCTCGTCGCCGGGCACAGCGTGAAGATGTCCGACATCACGATCGGCAGCGTCACGAAGGTCGAGCTGGCCGGCTACAAGGCGCGGGTGACGCTGTCGATCGAGGACGACGTCCGGGTCCCGAAGGGCACCAGGGCCGAGATCAAGGTGACGTCGCTGCTCGGCGAGAACTACGTCGACCTGCGGATGCCGCCCGGCGCGCGGATGGACCGGGGCCCGTTCCTCGCCTCCGGCGACCGGATCACCGAGACCAGCGTCCAGCCCGCGTTCGAGCAGGTCGTCGGGCAGGCCGGGCCGCTGATCCAGAAGCTCGCGGGCAACGACGTGGCCGCCGTCGTGAACGCCGGGGCCACCGCGCTGGACGGCAACGGCCACAAGCTGAACAAGACGATCGCGCAGACGAGCGACCTGCTCCGGATGTTCGCCGAGCAGCGCCGCGAGCTGGGCGAGTCCGTGGACCGGTTCGCCCGGCTCGGCCGGTCGCTGGCCAAGGGCTCGGACGCGCTCGACGAGGCCCCCGGCCGCCTGGAGCGCACGACCCGGATGCTGGACGACGACAAGTACAAGATCATTAAAACGGTCGACCGGCTGACGAAGATGGCGCGCGAGCTGAACGACAAGGTGCTGGAGGGGCGCATCCGCCGGTTCCGCGCCCTGCTGAACGACGTCGACCCCGTCCTGCGGCAGCTCGGCAACGACCGCAAGCGGCTCACCGCCCTGGTGGACGGCCTGGTCGAGTTCAGCGACAAGCTGCCGAAGGCCAGCTACGACGGCCAGCTCCTGCTGTACCCGATCGTCCGGATCGTCTGGCCGGACGGCACGCCGATCTTCCCCGGCCTCAGCGCCCCGCCGAAGACGAAGAAGGCGCCCGGCGCGCGGCAGGACGGGACGCCGAAACTCCCGAAGGAGCTCGAAGGCGCCCTGCCCGACCTCGACGAGATCCTGGGAGGACGGGGATGAGCCGGCGGCTGACGATCAACCTGGCGGTCTTCGCCGGGCTCGCCGTGCTGATGGCGGTGTGGGCGTTCAGCAACGTCATCCGGTTCGACTTCATCGACCGGCCGTACCACATCACGGTGGAGTTCGAGTCGTCGCCGGGCCTGCACCCGAACTTCGAGGTCGACTACCTCGGCCTGCGGGTCGGCAAGATCGACTCGGTGAAGCTGGCGAAGGACCGGGTCGTCGTCCGGCTGGACATCGACCGCGGCGTCAAGATCCCGCAGGGCGTGCGGGCGGCGGCGGCCCGCAAGTCGGCGGTCGGCGAGCCGGTGGTCGAGCTGACCCCGGGGCCCGGCAGGGCCGGGGCGCCGCCGATGCGGCCGGGCACGGTGATCCCGGTGTCGCAGACCAAGGTCCCGCCCAAGTACGGCGACCTGTTCGGCGCGGTCATCGACACGCTCAAGGCCATCGACCCCGACGACGCGAAGGTGCTCACGCACGAACTGGCCGAGGGCTGGTCCGGACGCGAGGACTCGCTCCGCCAGATCATCAACGGCGGCGACGACCTCACCAAGACGTTCGCGGAGAACACCGAACTGCTTGACGGCCTCACCAAGGACCTCGGCCGCGTCACGAGGGTGCTCAACCAGAACCGCGGGTCGCTCGGCGCGGGCGTCGACAATCTTGCCGCGCTGATCCAGGCGCTCAGCCAGGTGCGCGGCCAGATCGCCGAGCTGCGCGACCGGGGGCCCGGCCTGCTCGACACCGTCAACGACCTGCTGGACAAGACCGAACCCGACTTCGGCTGCGCCGTGGACGCGCTCGGCACGTGGGGCCTGTCCCGCTACAACCCCGACTACCTGAACGACCTCAGCAACACGTTCAAGTACGCGCCGCAGTTGAAGGTCGTGCTGGACAACGTGATCGGGGTCGACCAGGGCAAGCCCGTCCTGAACGTCGTCTTCCAGGTGACGTTGAAGAAGCTCGCGACGGTCGAGTACAAGTACCCGCTGGCGCAGCCGCGGGTGAACAAGGTGCCGACCTGCCCCGGCGGGCGGATGCCCGCCGACACCAGGCAGAAGCCCTACAAGGCGAAGGATCCGGGCGAGACGATCCCCACCCACAATCCTTCGCTCGACCAGAAGAACCTGCAGGCCAGGAAGGCCGCGAACAACGGCGACGGGCCTTCCGGCGGGCCGCCGGCGTGGCTAGTGTACGTGCCCCCGGTCATCGCCCTGCTGGTGCTGATCAGGGTCATGATGGGCTCGGTGCCCGTGGTGTCCCGCCTTGCCCGGCTGCGTCGGCGCAAGGACTGACCCCAACCGCGAGGAGTACCCGAAGTGACAGCCAAGACCACCAAGGGCGAGGCCGTCGAGGACGAGGCGGTCCCGGCCGAGGAGGACGCGGCGGCCGAGGCGTCGGCGGAGGAAGCGGAGGCGTCGACCGAGGAGGCGGCGGCCGTCGTGCGGAAGGCGCGTCCGGCCGCCAGGCGGAAGCGCCGGGTCCGGGTCATCGAGGTCATCGACGACGAGGACCTGGACGACGTCCTGGAGGCGCTCGACGCCGAGGACGCGGCCGAGGAGGCGGAGGAAGAGCCCGCGCCCCGTCCCGTCAAGGCGAAGCCGAAGCCGGTCGCCAAGCCGAAGCCGGCCTCGACCGCGAAGACCGTGAAGGCGCCGCCGAAACCGCGCCCGTCCGTGGAGGACGCGCAGGAGCCGGACGAGGAGCCGCGCGCCGCGGGGCAGACGGTGTTCGGGCTGGGCGTGCCGCAGGCGGTCGTGGTGGTGGTGCTTGTCGCGCTGCTGGCGAGCCTCGCGCTCTGGCAGTGGCGCAGCGCGAGTTCGCAGTCGTCCAAGCAGGACGAGCGCGAGGCGGTGAGCAAGGTCGCGTTCGCCTACGGGGACAACGCCTACAACTACAACGCCGGGAACTACCAGGCGCAGGCCGCGAAGGTGCAGAAGTTCATAGCCGGGGATCTGCTGGAGGAGTACAAGAAGAACGTGCTTCCGGGCGTGGCCAGTGCGCTCCAGGCCAACCCGCAGATGGTGCTGACCTCGAAGACCCACCAGGTGTTCGTGGGGAGCGTCGACGGCCGGTTCGCCACGGCGGTGCTCATGCTGGACCTCACGTTGAAGACCAAGAGCGGCGCGGTCGACGAGCCCGCGACGCTGCTGCGGCTCTCGCTGGGCAAGATCGACGGCGCGTGGAAGATCACGCAGCAGTACCCGTCCGGCATCAACGACCAGAACAGGAACCGTCAGCAGGGCGGGCTGCCCGCGGTCCCGGGCGGCGGCGCGACGTCGCCGACGCCGAAGGCCGAGAAGAGCGACAAGCCCAAGAACTGACCGGAAACCGGACGCGACCACCCCGGGCGGAAGCCGCACGGGGTGGTCGCGCGTTATGCGGACGACCGGAACGCACGACGAAGGCAGGGCATCATGTCGACCGTGACGAAGCCGCAGGATGGGCGGGGCGCGGTCGTCCCCGACGCGCTGGTGTACGAGTTCGGCGCGCTGCTCAGCGTGGCCTCGGCGCTGGAGCGCATCGCGGGACGCGAGCTGGAGCGCCGCTGCGGCATCCGGCACGCCGTGTTCGAGGTGCTGCTGAAGCTGTCCCGGCCGGGCGAGGGGCCGCTGACGATGGGCGACCTCGCCGCCGACCTGATCCTGACCAGCGGCGGCATGACCCGGATCGTCGACCGGATGGAGGAGGCCGGGTTCGTCCGCCGGACGCAGGCGCCGGGCGACCGCCGCCGCCAGCTCGTGGAGCTGACCGCCGCCGGGCGCGCGAAGCTGGACGAGGCGCTGCGCGTGCACGCCGAGACGCTGCGGGAGCACTTCGCCGGTCCGCTTCCGGACGAGCAGCGCCGCGTCCTGGTGGACGCCCTCCGCACCCTCCGGGCGACGGCCCGCGCGGAACTCGGCGCGCTGCACTGAAAGTCCTGGCCCGTCCCGCCCCGTCCGGGGGTTGTTCGACCTGCCTCCTTGGTGGTTAGGTATGCCTAAGTTAGGCAACCCTAACTTCATGACCGGAGGAGGCACGGTGGCGGGAGCGGAGACCACGCGGAGCACGCGGACCGGGCAGGGGCCCACGGCGGCGGAGCGCGCCCGCACCCTCGCCTACGGGATGGCGGACGGCGTCCTCACCGCGCCCGGCGCCCCCCGCGAGCCCGTCCCCGCGCACACCACCGACCGCGGCGGGCGGCCGCTGCTGCTGGTCCGGTCGACGTCGCCGGCCCGCGCCGCGCTCGCCGCCGCGCCCGCGGGCACCCCGGGCCCGCCCGCCACGCTGCGGGTGTTCGACGTCGCGCCGGTCGCGCTCGCCGACCGGGTCCGCGGCCGGGCCCGGCTGCGCGGCCGCCTGACCGAGGTCCCGGCGGACGAGCTGCGCGCCGCCGCGCTCCGCCTCGCGCACGCGCACCCGCGTCCCGAACTGCTCGACCTCGCCGCCCCGCACGAAGGCGACCGGGAGTGGACGATCCTCGCCCTCGACGTCGAACAGGTCGAGATCGAGGACGCCTGGGGCAGCGCCACCCTCGAACCGGAGGAGTACGCGGACGCCGCGCCCGACCCGTTCGTCGCCGTCGAGGCGGGCATCCTCACCCATCTCGACAAGTGCCACCGCGACGACCTGACGCGGATCCTGCCGGACGCGGTGCCGCCCGGACCCGTCCGGCCGCTCGGCCTCGACCGGTACGGACTGTGGCTGCGCTGCTCCGCGCCGCCGCCGCGCGGCCCGTCGTCGTTCGATCTGCGGGCGCCGTTCGCCGAACCGGTAAGTGATCTCCACGGCCTGCGGCGCGGGTACCGACGCCTGTTCGCGCGCGCAACCCCGTAGCGAACCCGTACCACGTACGTACCCGACCCGCACGTACGCGCCCGACATGGCGGTGATCTCCCGGATGGTGCGCGGGGGTCCCGAAGCGAGATGCTCTTTTCACCGGCCGAGGGACATCGACCGTCTCCCGACCGGAACGACCCGATCGCCGGCTCGCCCTCGCGGGGTGGGTGAGCCGGCGACGGGAACCGTACCGGGCGCCGGGGGCGCCGGTGCGCCCCCGGCCGGGCCTTCGGCCCCGGTGGGGGCTCCGATGGGGTCGGGGGACCCAGCGGGACGAGCGGGTGGTCCGGCGCCGCGAGAACGACGGGGGCGCGGTCCGGGCCACTGCTCGCGATTGGCCGTTTCCGGTGGCCGGGGCCGGGACGCAGGCTGGGGACATGACCGGACATCATCCGCAGACCCGAGCCGTCCACCCGCCGGTGCTCCAGCCCGCGGGGAGCCGTCCGCTCGGGGTGCCGATCTACCAGGGCCACCTTTTCGCGTTCGACGCCGCCGACGACCTCGCCACCGCCTTCACCGGTCCGGACGAGGCGTACATGTACGCGCGGATGAGCAATCCGACCGTCCGCTCCCTCGAACAGGCCCTCGCCGAACTGGAGGGCGGGCGGGGCACGCTCGCCACCGGGTCGGGCATGGGGGCCGTCAACGCCGTGCTGATGGGGCTGCTGCGCGGCGGCGACCACGTCATCGCGCAGACCGCCCTCTACGGCGGGACGTTCGCGCTGCTCCAGGACCTCGCCGAGCGGTGGGGCGTCGACGTGACCCATGTATCGGGCGACGATCCGGACGAGGTGCGGGACGCTCTCCGACCCGAGACCCGCCTCCTCTACCTGGAGACGGTCGCGAACCCCACCACGCACGTCACGGACCTGCCCGCGATCACCGCCGCCCTCCAGGGAACGGACGTGCTGACCGTCGTCGACAACACCTTCGCGCCGCTCCTATGCAGGCCGATAGAGCACGGCGTCGACATCGTCATCCACTCCACGACGAAGTACCTGAGCGGGCACGGTGACGTCATCGGCGGCGCCGCCGTGTTCGCCGACTCGGAGGTGCACCATCGCGTGTGGCATCACGCCGTCGAACTGGGGTCCGTCGCCGACCCGTTCGCCGCGTGGCTGACCGTGCGGGGGCTCGCGACGCTGCCGCTGCGTGTGGCGAGGCAGAGCGAAACCGCGCTCGACCTGGCGCGCCGTCTCGCGGCGCATCCGTCCGTCGCGCGCGTCCACTATCCGGGGCTCGCCGAGCACCCGCAGCACGAGGCGGCGCGGCGGCTGCTGCCGGACGGGTCCGGCGGCGTCCTCGCCTTCGAGCTGACCGGCGGACGGGAGGCCGGACGGGTGTTCTCCGACGCCGTCCGGCTCATCTCGCTCGGCCCGTCGCTCGGCAGTGTCGCGTCGCTCGTGATGCACCCGGCGAGCACGTCCCACCGGCGGATGGACGCAGCGTCCCTCACCGCCGCCGGGATCGGCGAGGGAACCGTGCGGCTGTCCGTCGGGTTGGAGCACCCGGACGACCTGTGGGCCGACGTCGAGCAGGCCCTCGCCAAGGTCGGCTAGGCCACGGTCGGCTAGGCCACGGTCGGCCAGCGAGGTCGGCGAGGGCAAGACCGCCTAGAGGTAGAAGCCGGTCGCGGTGGCGGGCGCGTCCCGGTTCTCGGGACGCCGCTCGCCCTTGCGGAGCGCCGCCAGCTCGGCGAGCGTCGCGCCGTCCGCCGAGATCTCCGCGGGGTCGGCGTCGGTGCCGTCCAGCCAGGCCACGGACTCGGCCCGGGTGAGCCGTCCGACCTCGATCTGCGCGAGGCAGCGGCCCGGACGGACGACCGCCGGGTGCAGCATCGCGAGGTCCTCGTTCGTGGTGATCGCGACGAGGACGTCCCGGCCCTGCCCGAGCATCCCGTCGGTGAGGTTCAGCAGCCGCGACAGGCCCTGGCCCGTCGACTGCTTCGCCTCGCCGCGGATCAGCTCGTCGCAGTCCTCCAGGACGAGCAGCCGCCAGCGCCGGTTCTCGTCGTCGTCATCGCCGTCGCCGACCGCGACCTCCATCAGGTAGCTGGGCGTGCCGAACAGCGCCTCCGGGTCGAGGACGCAGTCGGACTGGCACCAGTCCTTCCAGGCGCGGGCGAGGGCGCGCAGCGCCGTCGTCTTGCCGGTGCCGGGCGGGCCGTGCAGGAGCAGCAGCCGTCCGGACACGTCCTCGCGGGTGAGGGCCATGACCTCGTCCAGCGCCTTCGCCACCTGCGCGGTGTAGTTGCCGCGGATGGCGTCCCACGAGTCGGCGGTGATCGCGCGCTCGTTGCGGACGGGCCCGTGCGTCCCCATGTGCCAGAAGCCCATCTCGACGCTGGACTCGTCCACCTTCGGCGGCTCGGTCGCGTCCTTCACGGACGTGTCGAAGACCTCCTGCGCGAGCTCCTCGCTCACCGCGGACACGGCGAGGTACGCGACGCCGCTCTTCCACCGGTTCGTCAGCAGCGTCCAGCCCTCGCCCTCGGCGAGGACCGACTCCTTGCCCTTCTCGTGCGCGACCCGCACGACCCGGGCGTCGGCGGGACGCAGCGGCGCGTCCGGGCGGACGTTCTCCAGCCGCGTCGACCGCGACCAGGGCTGCTCCCCGGACGCGAACGGGCGCAGCGACAGGACGTCCATGACGTCGGCGGGCGAGTTGTTGTCGCTGAGGTTGAAGACCACGGGCAGCGTCGACTCGGCACCCGGGTCCGTGACGTTCTCCCTGGGCTCGACGAGATGAAGGACTTCGCGCGACCTCTCCTGCGACGTGGTCATACCGAGAATGATCGAGGTCGGCGGTGGACAGCGTCCACTCAATTAGCGGCTGTCAGTCGTCTTCGCGGGCGGCGCGGCGGGCCTCGGCCTCCTCCAGGTCGAGCTTCTCCGCCTCCTCCGGCGTCGGGGCCGTGCCGCCGAGGTAGGCGGGCTGCCACCAGGTCTCACCCGGTTTCGGGACGTCCGGGTACTCCCGCTGCGCCTTCTCCAGCAGCTCCGAGATCGCGGCGTGCAGGTCGAGGGTGATCTGGTCGTAGTCGTCGCCGCGCTTCGGGTACATGGGCTCGCCGACGAGGATCGTCACCGGCACGCCGCGCTGCAGCAGGCGGCGCTTGTGGCCCTTCGTCCACAGCCGCTGCGGGCCCCAGACCGCGACCGGGATCAGCGGCACCTTGCCCCCCACCGCCATCCGCACCGCGCCGTTCTTGATCTCCTTCACCGTGAACGAGCGGCTGATCGTCGCCTCCGCGAACACCCCGACGATCTCGCCCGACTTCAGCGCCCGCAGCGACGCCGCGTAGGACGAGGCGCCCGCGTCGCGGTCGACCGGGATGTGCTTCATCCCCCGCATCAGCGGCCCGCCGATCCGGTTGTCGAAGATCTCCTTCTTGGCCATGAACCGCACCAGCCGCTTCGCCGGGTGCGCGGTGAGGCCCGCGAAGATGAAGTCGAGATAGCTGACGTGGTTGCTGACGAGCACCGCGCCGCCGGTGCGGGGGATGCGGTCGGCCCCCTCCAGACGGATCTTGATGTTCAGGACTTTGAACACGGCCTGAGCGGTCTTGATCACCGGCGGGTACACGATTTCGGGCATGTGAGCACCGTACTTGCTCCCCTCATGATCAGCGAGCGTGGGCGGCCTTCGCGATGGATCGCACAACGGGCCGGAAACCTGAGAAGGTAAGGGGGTGACGTGATCCGCTGACGGCCGAGAGGGCCCCGAAGGGTGAAAGGGGATGAGCATGGAACCGTTGGACGCGGCGGCGGACGTGCACGCGCTCATCCGCGACGTGCTTCCCGCCCTGGCGCCCAGCGCCTGGTTCGACTCCGGCACCTCCGAGGTCGTCCTGCCCGTCGGCCGTTCGGAGGCCCGCGCCTCCAGTTGGACGGTGCTGGAACGCTGCGCCCGGGCCCCCCGCTCGGCGTGGCCGCGGGTGGTCGACGAATGGGTCCGCGAGGTCGGCGACCGCGCGTTCCTCGCCGTGGGGGAGATGGAGCTGTTCGGCGACGTCCGGGAACTGCTGCGGCTGCGCATAGTGCCGAAGCTCGCGCCCCGCGACCGGGAGGGCCTCGTCGTCGTCCCCGCGGGCGACCACTTCGACGCCATGGTCATGATCGAGCACCCCCGCTACGGCGGCCCCCTCACGAAGGCCCGCGCCGGGCTGCTCGGCCTGCACAAGCTCGGCTACGTGATGACGAACACGCACGACCGCGAGCTGGCCGACGTCGCCGTCCGCGACCAGCCGCTCCTGCCGGGACGCAACGTCCGCGTCGTCTCCAAGCCGGGCAGCCGCTACGTGTCGGCGCTGCTCAGCGAGGTCGACCAGTTCCTCCCGTGGCCGAACGAGCACGGCGCGCTCGTCGGCGTCCCCTGCCACAGCACGCTGCTCCTTTACCCCATCACCTCGACGGCCGTCCGCGAGGTGCTCCCCGTGTTCTCCGACGTCGTCCGCGAGATGCACGCCGACGCCGACGACCCCTGCGCCCCCGGCGTCTACTGGAGCCACGGCGAACGCCGCCTGACCCCCCTCTCCGCGAGCCCGGAGGCGTCCGGCGAGTTCGCCACCCTCCTCCACCGCCTCCCCGACGACTACACCTGAGCGACCGCACGGGTCGGGCGGCCGGAGGCCGCCAAGGCCGGAGGTCGCCCGACCCGCCGAGCGAGGGGCCGTTTCCCGAGAGCGAACGCGGACTGGGGAAACGGCCCCTCGCGAGCAACGGGGGTTCCAGGGGGTCGCCCCCCTGGGCTAACACAGCTTCCAGTCGACGGGCTGCGCGCCTTGTTGCTCCAGGAGTTGGTTGGCGCGGGAGAACGGGCGGGAGCCGAAGAAGCCGCGGTCCGCCGAGTACGGGCTCGGGTGCGGGGACTCTATGCAGGGGACGTTGCCGAGCATCGGCTTGAGGTTGCGGGCGTCGCGGCCCCAGAGGATCGCGACGAGCGGGCGGCCGCGTGCGGCGAGGGCGCGGATGGCCTGTTCGGTGACCTGCTCCCAGCCCTTGTCGCGGTGCGAGCCGGGCTTGCCGGGCATGACGGTCAGCGCGCGGTTGAGCAGGCAGACGCCCTGCTCCGTCCAGGGGGTGAGGTCGCCGTTGGACGGCTCCGGGTGCCCGAGGTCGCTGCAGTACTCGCGGTAGATGTTGATGAGGCTCGCGGGCAGCGGGCGGACCTCCGGCGCGACCGAGAAGCTCAGCCCGACCGGGTGGCCCGGCGTCGGGTACGGGTCCTGCCCCATGATGAGGACGCGGACGTCGTCGAACGGCTGCGTGAAGGCACGCAGGACGTGGTTCCCGGCGGGGAGGTAGCGGCGCCCGGCGGCGATCTCGGCGCGCAGCCAGTCGCCCGCGGCGGCGATCGTCCCGGCGACCGGCTCCAGCGCGGTCGCCCACCCCGCCTCGACGATCTCCGAGAGTGGTCGTGCCGTCATGGGGCACAACCCTAGTGCGGTGATCATGTGGACGTCCGGGGAACGGATCCGCCCGGTCGGACATGTGAAGTTTTCTGACAGCATCAGGATTGATGGAAGCAAAATCTTCCCCTGGTGCTGAGAAACAGCCAGATGAAGTGCGTGAAACGCCCTGTTAAGTCCTAGTTACTTCCATGCGGGCAGCGTTGACCTGCCGTCCCCCGAGCGCATAACTCCTAGAAGAGCAGGTATGGCGCACGACGAGCGGACGAGCGGACGGACGAGAGAGCCCATGAGCCAGTTGACCACCGTGGACGCCACCTTCCTCAACGCCGAGACCGGCACCACCCACGCCCACATAGCGGGGCTGGGCATCGTCGACGCGGCCTCGTGCCCGGACGGCCGGCTGACGGTCGAGGGGGTGGCCGAACTCGTGCGGAACCGGGCGCACCTCGCGGCCCGTCCGCTGCGGCAGCGGCTCGTCCAGGTGCCGTTCGGCCTGGACCGTCCGTACTGGGAGGACGACCCGGACTTCGACGCCGGGCGGCACATCTTCGAGATCGGGCTCCCGGCGCCCGGCGACGACCGGCAGCTCGCCGACGTCGTCGCGATGCTGCACGAGCAGCCGCTCGACCGGTCGCGCCCGCTGTGGGAGATGTTCCTGATCCAGGGCCTGATCGGCGGCCGGACCGCCGTCTACGTGAAGGTGCACCACGCCGCGATCGACGGCGTGACGGCCGCCGAGACGCTCGCCGCGCTGCTGGACCTGTCGCCCGAGCCCCGCGACGTCCCCGCCGACGAGACCGAGCCCGCGCGCGCGCCGCGGCCCGCCGAGATGGTCCGCGCGGGGCTGCTGAACACGGCGATGCACCCGGTCCGGTCGGCGCTGTCGGTCGCGCGCGCCGCCCCCTACCTGGACGAGATCCCCGGGCTGTCGTCCATTCCGGGGGTCGGGCTGATGTCGTCGGTCGTGCAGAACGCGCTGCGCCGCCGGGAGGTGCCGCGCGCGCCGCGGATGAGCGCGCCGCCGACGCCGTTCAACCAGCCGATCGGGCGCCGCCGCTCCGTCGCCGTCGGCGAGCTTCCGCTCGACGACATCAAGCAGATCCGGCGCGGGCTCGGCGGCAGCGTCAACGACGTGGTGATGGCGCTGTGCGCGACCGCGCTGCGGCAGTGGCTGGACAAGCGCGGCGAGCTGCCGGAGCGTCCGCTGGTAGCGGCCGTCCCGGTGTCGCTGCGGCGGCGCGGCAACCGCGGCGAGGGCGGGAACCAGGTGTCGGTCATGGCGACGCCGCTCGCCACCGACATCCCCGACCCGGCCGACCGGTACGTGGCGGTCCGCCGCGACATGGACCGCGCCAAGCGGCGGTTCACCGGGTCGTCCGGGAGCTGGGTGCAGGACATGAGCGGGCTGATCCCCGCGCCGGTCGCGGGCGCGCTGACCCGGCTCGCGCTGCAGGCCGCGCCCGCGATGTCGCTGCGTCCGATCAACCTGATCGTGTCGAACGTGCCGGGCCCGCAGTTCCCGCTGTACCTGTGCGGGGCGCGGGTGCTCGGCTACTACCCGATCTCCGTCATCACGGACATCACCGGCGGGCTGAACATCACCGTGTTCTCCTACGACGGGAAGGTGGACGTCGGCATCGTCGCCTGCCGGGCCCTGATCCCCGACCCGTCCGAGATCGTCGACCACCTGGTGGACGCGCTGGACGAGCTGCGCGAGCTCAGCCGCGAAGCCCTCGAAGAGCGGGCCCTCGAAGAGCGGGCCCGCGAGGAGCGGGTGCTCAGCGGGGAGTGAGGCCGAGCGCCTCGCGGTGCCGCCGGGCGAGTCCGAGCGCGGCGGCGCCCGCGGGTTGCATCGGCGCCGGGACGGGCCCGTCGAACGGCGCCGTCGACACCTCGCCCTCGTCGTTGACCGCGACGAGCCCGCCGAAGAACTCGGCGAACGCGGCGTCGTCGACCACGACGACCGTGAGCAGGTCGAGCGCGAACGTCAGCGGGTCGACGCCGAGGCCGAGGAAATGGGCGCGCAGCCGTCCCTCGGCGCGGGCCGTGGTCAGCGCGCGGTGGAACGGCCATTCCCGCTGGACGAATCCGTCGCCGTAGTCCTCGTCGCCACCGAGCAGTTCTTCGGCGTATTCGCGGACCATGCACGACCACATGTCCGGCGGCTCGTCGCCGAGCGGCTGGAACAGCCCGACCGGCATCACCTGGTAGAGCCCACCGGCGTGCGCGACCTTGGCCGGGTCGCGCCGGTGCAGCACGTACGACCCTGACGAGGTGACGGTCAGCGTCGTGATCGCGGGCAGGGCGTGGCGGCGGGTCAGATCGCACGGGTCGCCGATCCGGCGGCGGAGAGGGAGGCCGTCCATCCCTGCGGACAGTTCGTGCGCCACCGCTTCGGCGATGTTCACGCCGTCGAAGTAGCGGGCCGGGCCGAGGCGGAGCACAGGAGGATGCGCGGCGAGGAGGCGGTAGCTCGGCCGGTCCTCGAACACCTTCGGCGGCGCGAGCGCGGCCATGGCCTCGGCGTATGTGCGGTAGCCGGGCGGGAGGCCGTCCGGCGGGTCGGCGACGGCAGGGGATTCGGGGCGGGCGTCCCATTCCAGGCGGATCCCGTCTAGCGGAATCGGGGTGTCGGGGATCCATCCTGGACGGCACAGGAGCGGCGTGCCTGCTACGCGCGGGACGTCCGGATACAGGGCGGTCGCTGCCTCGCCTAGGCGTCCGCGTGAGGCGTTCAGTGTCGCTCGCTCGTCCCGCCACCGCCGCTCGCCCGGGTCCATGGCCGACCAGCCTAGCCCGTGCCCGTTTGACAAAACGGGTTGCCGTTCCTGCAATGAAGGCATGGAGACGACCGAAGAGGTCCTGGCCGGGGTCGGGCCGAGGCTCAAACGGCTGCGGCAGGAGCGGGGCATCACGCTCACCGCGCTGGCGGAGACGACCGGCATCTCGGTGAGCACGCTGTCGCGGCTGGAGTCGGGCAAGCGGCGGCCGAGCCTCGAACTGCTGCTCCCGCTCGCGCAGGCCCACCACGTCCCGCTGGACGAGCTGGTCGGCGCCCCCGAGATCGGCGACCCGCGGATCAGGCCGCGGCCGCGCCGGATGAACGACATGGTCGTGCTGCCGCTGACCCGGCGGGCGGGCGGGCTCCAGGCGTTCAAGATGATCGTCCCGGAGCGGATCCCGGAGCCGGAGCCGCGGGTCCACGAGGGCTACGACTGGCTGTACGTCCTGAACGGCCGGATGCGGCTGCACCTCGCGGGCCGCGACCTGATCCTGGAGCCGGGCGAGGCCGCCGAGTTCGACACCCGGCTGCCGCACTGGTTCGGCGGCCACGGCGGGACGGTTGAGGCGCTCAGCCTGTTCGGCCCGCAGGGCGAGCGGCTCCACCTGCGCGCCCGCCCGCGCAAGGAGTGAGTCAGCGGCGGTCGCAGAAGGCGGCGAAGTCGTCGATGACGTCCCGCGCCGGGCCGTCCGCGCCGCGCAGCGCGAGGATCGGCTCCGCCAGCCCGGGGCGCACGGTCATCAGGTCGCCGACCGCGAACACCAGGGCCCGCACCACCTGCCGCTCCGGATGCAGGACGGCGCGCTCGACGGCCGTCCGGTAGCGGGGGTCGGCGGGCGGCTCCGTGCCGTCCGCGCAGTTCCACATGTCGGCGGCGCGCAGGCCGTTCAGCGCGCGGATGCTGTCGCGCGCGTCCGCGTGCGGGACGGCCAGCAGGACATCGAGCAGCGCGTCCGCCGCGACGGTCGGCAGCGCCGCGCGGACGACGCCGAGCGTCTCGTCCACCACGGCCGCGTCGTCGCCGCTCACCCGGACGACCCGGTGCCCGAGCACGTGCACCTCGCTGTAGAGGACGAACGCGACGCCCGCCTGCCACGCGACCTGCTCCATCTCGCCGAACCCGGCGGTGCTGATCGCCGCCCGCCGCCAGCCGCGGCCCGCGGCGAGGGATTCGAGCACGCCGCGCTCGGCCTGCTCGGCGAGCAGCACCGTGCCGTCGTGGAGCACCGCTTCGTCGGCGGCCGTGCCGGTCACCCGTCCCTGCCTTTCTGGGGGGCGACCCCCAGGCCCCCGAGGGGAGGACGTCGTGATCCTCGCTTCGCTCCGGTCACACGTCCTCCTCGTCGTCGTCCCAGGTGTCGACGGGGACACCTGATTCGTCCACCATCACGGGTGCGCCGCCGAAGTCGTCGCGGAAGGCGTTGAAGGCGTCCGGGCCGGGCGCGCGGTCGAGGAGGTCCTCCAGCCGCGCCAGCTCGTCGGGGTCGGTCTCGGCGAGCGCCAGCTCCTGCAAGAGGAACCGGTGGTCGTAGGAGTGCGCGAGGAGGACGAGGTCGGCGCGCACCGCCGGATCGGGATGGGCCGCCCATTCCCGCAGCTCCAGCGTCCGGCGCAGGTCGCCGTGCCGGAGCGCGGCGAGGCAGCGCAGCGCGAACCCGGCGGTGTCGGCGTCCGGGTCGTCGAGGTGGTGGTACAGGTCGTCCTCGACGTCGAACTCCCAGCCCGCGAGGACGCCGACCGCGTCGAGCGGCAGGTCCTCGGGGAAGCGGTCGCCGTGCACCTCGTTGACCCGCCGCACCACGGCCCGGTGGCTCTCCGGCGACGGCCGGTACCGCACCGCCGCGCAGACGACCTCCCGCGTGTGGATCTCGACGGAGAGGTGCGACCTGGAGTGCAGCGTCCGCCACGTCATGGACGGGACGCGCCCGAGCCGCTGCATCCGGTGCCCGTCCCGGACGGGCAGGAAGTCCGTGAGGTGGCCCGCGTCCCAGGGCAGCTCCTCGGGATAGGGGTCCTCCTCGCGGGCGCCGCCCCACGGCTGCGGGTCGGCGAACTTGACGGTCTTCATGTAACGGTCCAGAGCCCCGCCGTCCAGCGGGACGAGCTCACCGGTCGGGACGGCCGCCCACGACGGGTCCTCCACCGGCACGTACGGCACCGTGACCTGGTGCAGCGCGCCGAGGAAACCGCGGACGAACCCGGTCAGCTCCGCGCGCGGCGCGGGCCGCGCCGGGAACGGCGCGCCGAGCGCCGCCCGGACGCCCGCCGCCGTCGGCCGCAGCGGGATCCACAGCCAGGCGGGGTAGAAGCCGCCGAGCGCGCACCACAGCAGGCCGGGCTCGCTCGGGTCGAAGTACCAGGCGGCGGCGAGCCGCTGCCCCGTCCACCGGCGGACCGTCCCGGGGCCGGTGCCGACCAGCAGCTTGCCCTTGCGCAGCAGCTCGTCGTCCAGGTCGCGGTGCTCGCGGGACGCCGTCCCGGACTCCTCGACGTGCTGCCAGGCCGGCTCCCAGTCGGCCGGGTCGAGCCAGTCCACGCCGAGCCTTTCGGCGGTCAGCCCGGGCCACCAGTCCGGAACGCTGCATTCGGTCACCCGGCAAACCTAGTGGTCGTCCGTGCGGCGGCGGCACCCCTGTGTCCGGCCGGGGTCAGAAGCGCAGCTCAAGCGTGCAGCATTTCGGTCCGCCCCCGGCCTTGCGGAGTTCCGACATATTCACGGGAACGGGTTCATATCCGTGGATGCGAAGGCTCGCGATGAGCCCGGCCGCCTCGGCGTCGATGACGATGTGGCGTCCGTCGCATACGGCGTTGAGGCCCAGGACGGCCGCGTCGCGCTCGCCTGCGAGGACCGCGTCCGGGAACAGCCGCTCCAGCACCGTCCGGCTGCCGGGGGAGAACGCGCCGGGGTAGTAGGCCACGTTCCCGTCGCCGAGCGGGAACAGTGCCGTGTCCAGGTGGTAGAAGCGCGGGTCGACGAGCCGGAGCGTCACCACGGGACGGCCGAGGAACTCCTGCGCCTCCTGGTGGGCGGCGAGGTCGGTGCGGAACCCCGTCCCGGCGAGGATCACGTGGTCGAGGGTGAGGAAGTCGCCTTCGCCCTCGTTGGTGTGCTCGGGCTCCAGCACCTCGCCGAAGCCGTTGCCCCGGAACCACGCGCTGTAGGCCGGGCCCTCCGCGCGCCGTTCCGGGTGCGCGAACCGGGCGCCGTAGACGCGCCCGCCGACGACCAGCGCGCCGTTCGCCGCGAACACCATGTCGGGCAGGCCCTCGATCGGGTCGATGAGGCTGACCTCGTGCCCGAGGGAGACATAGGCCGCCCGCAGCGCCTCCCACTGCTCGACCGCCTTCGCCGTGTCCGTGCCGGCCGCCGGGTCCATCCACGGGTTGATGGCGTAGGCGACGGTGAAATGGTCGGGACGGCACATCAGGAAGTGCCGCCGCGTCGCCGTCCGCTGGGGGATTGGATCGGTCGCCGGCAGAACGCTCATTCGCATCTCCAGAGGCGTTCGTGGGGAAGGTCGGACAGCGAAAGCCTAGAAACGAACGACGTGCGATCCAATCCGCGAACCTTGCTCTGATCTGGTCTTTCGTTGCGTCTTTCGACGCTTTCCGCGCTATTCGTTGCGCGGTGCGGAGCCTTCTTCGAGAGCGTTGAGCTGGAGGCGCAGCGCGAGCCGTCGGCGAGGCGAGGAGAGGTCGAGCTCCGTCACCTCGGACATGCGCCGCAGCCGGTGCCGCAACGTGTTCGGATGGACGCCGAGCGCGTCCGCCGTGCCTTTCGTGTCGCCGAAATGGTCGAGCCAGGCGGCGAGCGTGGAAAGGAAGGCCGTCCCGTTCGCGGCGTCGTGCGAGAGGAGCTCCGGGACGGGACCGCCGAGCACCGGGCCGCCGGTGGCCTTGCGCGCGCGTTCGACGACGACGGCGTCCCAGGCGTCCTCCAGCAGGACCGTCCCGGCGGGCAGGCGGCCGGACGCGACGAGGCCCGCGAGCTCCGCCGCCTCGGACCGCGCGCGGGGCAGGTCGGCGGGGGAGCGGGCCGGGCCGCCCACCGCCGCGTACAGGGTCCGGTCGTGCGCCCGCACTTGCAGGAGGACGTTCCGCAGCCACGCCATCGACCCCGCGTCGCGGCGCGGGCCCGGGGGGTCGGTGAGGACGGCGAACAGCGTGTCGTCGACGTCGGTCAGCAGCGGCCGGTGCCAGCCGAAGCGGCGGGCGATCGCGTCCCACAGGTCGAGCCGCGGCCGGATGTCGCCGTCGGTCCCGCCGCCGAGGGCCGCGACGCGCCACGGCGGCGGGGCGGGGACGCCGTCCGCGCCGTCCCGCGGCGCGCCGTCCCGCAGCGCGCCGCGCAACTGGTCGGCGAGCACCCGCCGCGCCACCCCGGCCTCGGCGCGCAGCCGCAGCAGGTGCAGCGCGAGCACGGACGCGAGGTCGGCGAGCCGCCGCACCCGGTCCGGCGGGACGGGCGTCCGCGCCACCACCCAGATCGAGCCGAGCCACTCGCCCCCGGCGCGCACCGGGATCACGAGCCGCGGCAGCATCCCGTCGGGCCCGGCCGGGACGTGCACCGGATCGCTCGACCGGGCCAGGCTGCGGAACACCCCGCACGCCCGCAGGTGCGCGATGACCTGCGCCGGGACCCGCCGTCCGACGATCGTGGAGACGCGCGCCGGGTCGGCCCTGTCCTGCCGTCCGGAGTAGGCGAGGACACGGGAGCGGGCGTCCTCCAGCGTGACGGGGGCGTCCGCGATCTCGGCCGCCGTGTCGGCGAGCGCGAACAGGTCGTTGTGGACGCCGCCGTCCGCCGCGCCGGGCTGCGGCGCGTAGGCTCGGTCGATGGCGCCGCGCGCGAGCCAGACGACGTGCGTCCACGACGTGTCCGGCTGAAGCTCGACGAGCGCGGGACGCAGCCGCCCGGCCGCGTCCACGACGGCGGGGTCGTCGGCGAGGGGCGCCTTGAGCACGACCCCGGCGGCGCCCGCGGCGGCGGCGCGTTCGAGGAGCGCCACCGCGTCCGGCGGCCCGGCGGCGCCCGCGCCGAGGACGAGTTCGCCCGGCTGCCCGGCCGCCTCGCCGGGCTCGGCCAGGACGACGTCGTGCACCTGCGGGTCGCCGTCTCCCCCGCCGCCCGCCGTGACCAGGCGGAGCAGGCCGGGGCCGAGGGCGTCGACGAGGTCGGTCAGGCTGAGCATTGTGCCTTTCACACTATGCGCCCCACCGATATTGGCCGAAATGGACAGAGGCTCCGGCGGCGTCCCGCGTCACCATCGAGGTGTCACCGTTGACTTGGGAGAGGAAGGGCCATGGCTACGAACGCCGGTCCGCGTCGAGTCGCCGTCGTGGGCGCGGGCATGGTCGGGCTGTCCACCGCGTGGTTCCTGCAGGAGCACGGCGCCGACGTCACCGTGTACGACAAGCGGGACGTCGCGGCGGGCGCGTCCTGGGGCAACGCGGGCTGGCTGACGCCCGGCCTCGCGACCCCGCTGCCCGAGCCCGCCGTCCTCTCCTACGGGCTGCGCGCGGTGCTCAGCCCGTCGTCGCCGGTCTACGTCCCGCCGACCGCGAGCCTGCGGCTGCTCCGCTTCCTCGCCGGGTTCGCGCGCAACAGCACGGCCGCCCGGTGGCGACGCGCGATGGAGTCGCTGGTGCCGATCAACGGCCGCGCGCTGCCGAGCTTCGACGCGCTGGTCGAGGGCGGCGTCAAGGCCGAGACCCGCGACGCCGGTTCGTTCGTCGCCGCCTACCGGACGGCGGACGAGCGCCGCTTCCTGCTGGACGAGGTCGAGCACATCCGCGCGGCGGGCCAGGCCCTTGAGTACGAGGTTCTCGACGGGGACGAGGCCCGCCGGGTGGCGCCCGCGCTGTCCGACGAGATCGGCGCGGCGGTGCTGCTGCGCGGCCAGCGGTTCGTCGAGCCGGGACGGTTCGTGCACGCGCTCGCCGACTCCGTCCTCGACCGGGGCGGCAAGATCCGGGCGGGCGCGGCCGTCACCGAGATCCGCGACGTCCCGGGCGGCGTCGCCGTGCGCACCGCCGGGAGCGGGCCCGAGCGCTACGACACCGCGGTGATCGCGAGCGGCGTGTGGCTCGGCGGGCTCGCCCGCCGGTTCGGCGTCCGCGCGCTCGTCCAGGCGGGCCGCGGCTACAGCTTCAGCGTGCCGACGGACCGCGTCCCGGACGGCCCCGTCTACTTCCCCGCCCAGCGCGTCGCCTGCACGCCGATGGACGGCCGGCTCCGCGTCGCCGGGATGATGGAGTTCCGCGACCCGGAGGCCCCGCTCGACCCGCGCCGGATCGACGCGATCGTCGCCGCCGCGCGCCCGCTGCTGCGCGGCGCCGACCTCGACGACCGGCGGGACGAGTGGGTCGGGTCCCGCCCGTGCACCCGCGACGGGCTGCCGCTGATCGGCGCGACCCGCTCCCCGAACGTGTACGCGGCGGGCGGGCACGGGATGTGGGGCATCACCCTCGGCCCCGCCACCGGGAGCCTCCTCGCCGAGATGATCGCGACCGGGCGCCGTCCGGCGGAGCTGGCCCCCTTCAACCCGCTCCGCTAGCCGGTCCGCGCCGCGCCTCCGGACTGTTCCGGGGGTGTGGGGGGCGTCTCCCCACAAGAACCCGGCCCGTCTGCCTGGGGGTTCTGGGCGGTTCTGACACATTCGTCCGTACAGCCCCCCTGGCGCGCTACCGTCACTGGGTTGATCCAGCCACCCCGTGCGGGAGGAACGCCGATGGACGAGGCGCGGACGGCACCGACGCCTGCCCGGACGCTCGCCCCGGCGCCGTTCTCCGAGGCGCCGGTCTCGCAGGCGCCGCTGACCAGGGCGCAGCGGGTCCTGGCCGGGGCGGGCGGGCTGTTCTTCGCCGGGCTCGCGGGCCTCGGCGGATACGGGTCGTTCGCGTCCGTCCAGGACGTGGCCGAGCCGTGGTTCGGCGGCCAGGCGTGGATCGTCCCCGCCGGGGTGGACCTCGGCATCCTCGCCCTGGTGTCGGTCGCGCTGCTGCTGGAGTGGCTGGCGATGCCGATGCCCGCGCTGCGCTGGATGGCGTTCGCGTTCACCGCCGCGACCGTCTGGCTGAACGTGTCCGCCGCGCACGGCGACGCCACCGGCATGGTCATGCACGCCGCCATGCCGGTGCTGTTCGTGACGTTCATCGAGGCCGTCCGGCACGCCATCCGCCGCCGCGCGGGGATCGCGGCGGGGCTCGTCCGGGAGGGCGTCCCGGTGGCGCGCTGGCTGCTCGCGCCGTTCTCGACGTTCCGGCTGTGGCGGCGCATGGTGCTGTGGCAGATCACGTCCTACCCCCGCGCGCTGGACGCCGAGCAGCGCCGCCGCCACGCCCTCGCCCTGCTGGGCGACCACTACGGCCGCAAGTGGAAGTCCAAGGCCCCGGCGGACGTGGTGTGGATGCTGCGCGACGGCGTCATGCTCGACCAGGCGCTCGTCCGCGTCACCGACCTCACGGCGCCCGAACCGCCGAAGCCGCCGGAGCCGGAGCCGGTGCCCGCTCCCGTTCTCGCGCCGGAGAAGCCCGCGCGGCGGAAGGCCCCTGCGAAAAAGGCTCCCGAACGGGCTCCGCGCAGCCAGATCCCGCGCAGCGTCGCCACCGACAACGAGGCCCGCGCGCTCGGGATCATCGCCGCCGAGCCCGGCATCACCGGCGCCGAGCTCGGACGGCGCCTGGACATCAGCGCCCGCCAGGGCCAGCGCCTGCTGAGCCGCCTCGCCCGTCCCGCCCCGGCCGCCGCCGAACCCGCCCCGGCACCGGCGAACGAGCCCGCCGGGGAGACGGCCGCCACACCGGCGTCCTGAGCGGTCACCTTTCCGTCCTCCGCTCCGTCATCGCGGTGTACCGGAAGGAGAGGAACCATGGCCAAGTACGACTGGACCGCCATGTACGTCATGCACAACGCGCTCCGCAGGGAGCTGGAGCACCTCGCCAAGGTCGCCGCCCGTCCCGAGGAGGAGGCGCGCCGCGTCCTCGCGGAGGCGCCCGGCTGGGAGCTGTTCAAGAAGGCGCTGCACGTCCACCACGGCGCCGAGGACGAGGTGCTGTGGCCCGCCATGCGCGAGGCCCTCGCCGGACGCCCGGACGACCTCGCCCTCATGGACGCGATGGAGGCCGAGCACGCCGTCATCGACCCCGTCATCGAGGCGATCGACGCGGGCGCGGAGCCGCTCGCGCCGCTCGTGGAGGCGCTCAACGGCGGCGTCACCGCCCACCTCAAGCACGAGGAGGAGGCGGCGCTGCCGCTGATCGACGAGGTGCTCGCGCCCGAGCACGTGGCGCGCTTCGGGCAGGTCCACGGCACGAAGATCGGGCCCGAC
The DNA here is from genome assembly GCF_008085905.1 of Actinomadura syzygii. Lineage (GTDB taxonomy): Bacteria > Actinomycetota > Actinomycetes > Streptosporangiales > Streptosporangiaceae > Spirillospora > Spirillospora syzygii. The sequence goes on from NZ_VSFF01000002.1 coordinate 134,450, forward strand.
GGCCCGCGCGTCTTCCCGTGGCTGCTGGACGGCGTCGACGAGGAGACCGCGGCGGCGATGCTGGGCGTCCTCCCCGAGCCCGCCCGCGCCGCGTTCGAGACCGCGTGGCGTCCCGCCTACGCGGCCCTCGACCGGTGGGGCACGGCCGCCTGACCCCGGGTGGCCCGGCCGGCGCCCGCGGGGCGCCGGCCGCGCGCCGTCAGAGGTTGATCATGTGGCCGGCGAGGCCGTGCACGGCCTCCTTCATCGCCTCGCCCAGCGTCGGGTGCGCGTGCACGTTGCGCGCGACCTCGTGGACGGTGAGGTCCCACTGCTGGGCCAGCGTCAGCTCGGGCAGCAGCTCGGTGACCTCCGGGCCGATCATGTGCGCGCCGAGGATCTCGCCGTACTTGGCGTCGCTGATCACCTTGACGAAGCCGTCGCCCTCGCCCATGCCGAGCGCCTTGCCGTTGGCGCTGTAGGGGAACTTGGCGGTCTTGACGTCGTAGCCCTGGTCGCGGGCCTGCGCCTCCGTCCAGCCGAAGGAGGCGACCTGCGGCTGGCAGTACGTGGCGCGGGGGATCATCACGTAGTCGAGCTCCATCGTCTCGGCGTCCGCGATGGTCTCCGCCGCGACGATGCCCATCGCCTCGGCGGCGTGCGCGAGCATCAGCTTGGCCGTCACGTCGCCGATCGCGAAGATGTGCGGGACGGACGTGCGGCACCGGCCGTCCACGTCGATCGCGCCGCGCTCGGTCAGCGCCACGCCGGTCTTCTCCAGGCCGTAGCCCTCGACGTTCGGCTGGAACCCGATGGCCTGGAGGACCTTGTCGGCCTCCAGCACCTTCTGCTCGCCGTCCTTGCCGGTGACCGTGACCTTGACCTTGTCGCCGGAGTCGTCGATGGCGTCCACGCGGGTGGAGGTCAGGACGTCCACGCCGAGCTTGCGGTAGCGCTTCGCCAGCTCCTTGGAGATCTCGGCGTCCTCGTTCGGGACCATCCGGTCGAGGAACTCGACGATCGTCACCTTCACGCCGTAGTTGTGCAGGACGTAGGCGAACTCGACGCCGATCGCGCCCGCGCCCGCGATCACGATGCTCTCCGGCAGCTCGGCGCTGAGGATCTGCTCCTCGTAGGTCACGACCCGCTCGGACAGGGACGTCCCCGGCAGCAGCTTGGTGTGCGCGCCCGCCGCGATGATGCAGTGCGAGAACGTGACGGTCTCGGTGGACCCGTCCGCCTTCGCGACCTGGAGGGTGTTCGGGTCGGTGAACGTCCCCCGCCCGTCATAGGACGTGATCTTATTCTTCTTCATCAGGAACTGGACGCCCTTGACGAGCTTCTCCGACACCCGCCGGCTCCGCTCGTACGCCACGCCGTAGTCGAAGGACACCCGGCCCTCGACGTTGATCCCGAACGTCTTCTGCTCGGCGGTGAAGATGTGCGCCAGCTCGGCGTTGCGCAGCAGCGCCTTCGAGGGGATGCAGCCGACGTTGAGACAGACGCCGCCCCAGTACTTCTCTTCGATGATCGCCGTCTTCAGCCCGAGCTGAGCCGCCCGGATCGCGGCGACATATCCGCCCGGGCCCGAGCCCAGGACCACGACGTCAAAGTTTTCGCTCATATACAAGGACGATATTCGGCGCGGAGCGGTGCTCGCATCCCGGACGGAGCGCCGCGGCCGAGGCGGTCGTCACGTCCTGTTAGTGTTTCGAGCGGCCTCCCGCCGGTCAGAGATCGCAGGGGGCCCCGGCGGCGCCCGGACGGCGCGCGCCCGCACCGTACCCGGTCGCTGAGCTGCGGAGCCCGGCGGTGCACCGGCTCCGGGAGGTGCGACGGCGCCGCGATCGAAATCGATACCGGACCATCGTCGCTGGAACATCGCGCCGCGGCCCGGTCGTTGTCCCCGTTCCAGCCGAGTGGAGGAGAAGAGGAGTGAGGATCCCCAAGCGCGTCAACGCCGTCCTCGACTGGATGGAGCACCGCTATCCCGCGCTTGGGGGGGTCGTCGCGCTGATCGCGGTCGCGCTGGTGGCGACGCTCGCGCCGCGCGCGGCAGGGCTCCCGGTCGCCGCTTTCATCCTGGGCGTCGCGGCGGGCGGGTTCGCGGTCCACGTCCGGATGAGCCGCCGGGTCGCCCGCGCCCGCGCCGACGTCGACAACCTGCTCCGCGAGAACGGCGCGCTGCGGCACCGCAACACCGTCCTCGCCAGCGGGGTGATCACCCGGGAGGCGCAGGAGACGCAGGCGCTGATGTCCATCCCCGAGGACGACCTCCTGCCCGCCGACCCGCGGCCCCGCGAGGACGACACCCAGGGCACCGCCACCCTGGACGAGCTCCTCGACGGCGGCGGCGACGGCGGCGGCGACGGCGGCGGCGACCCGCAGCGGACCGACGAGCTTCCCGATCCCGCGCCGGAGCCCGAACCCGCTTCCGCCGCCGAGCGGAAGGCGGCCGTGCAGGACGTCGAGGACGATCCGCAGCGCACCACCGTCCTCCCGACGCTCCCGGACGAGTTCCTGAAGGACGACTTGCTGAAGGACGACGCCTCCGGAGCGGCCCGTCCCGGCCGTCCCACGCGTTCCCGAGGCCCCGCGAAGCGCACGCGCAAGTCCTGACGGGAGCCTTCCCGCCGGCCCCGACTGCACCGTGGGACATGGCGTTAGCTTTGCCGATCTTCGGGCAGAGAACGCCCGTGGAGACGCCGTTTGAAGCCGGTTCGGGGTCCGGTCGGGAGCAGCGCGCCGTGGTCGGCGGAGCGCGCCCCCCGAAGGAAGAGGGCAACCTGCCCGCCGTCCATCGGGCGGTGATCGCGTCCGCGATCGGCAACTGTGTCGAGTGGTTCGACTTCGGGGTGTTCAGCGCCGGCGTGATGACGGCGATCATCGGCACGGTGTTCTTCCCGGCGGAGGCGTCCGGCAGCGCGTCCCTGCGCTCGTTCGCGCTGATCGCGGCGGCGTTCCTGGCCCGCCCGTTCGGCGGCATGTTCTTCGGCCCGATGGGCGACAAGCTCGGCCGCAAGCGGGTGCTCGCGACCACGATCATCCTGATGTCGAGCTCCACGTTCGTGATCGGCATCCTGCCCGGCTACGGCACGATCGGGATCGCCGCCCCGCTGCTGCTGCTCCTCGTCCGGCTGATCCAGGGGTTCTCGACCGGCGGCGAGTACGGCGGCGCCGCGACGATGATCGCCGAGTACGCCCCGACGCACCGCCGCGGGTTCTTCGGCAGCTTCCTCGAACTCGGGACGCTCACCGGCTACATCCTCGGGGCCGGGCTCGTCCTGCTGATGGACCTCGCGCTCAGCCACGACGCGATGCACAGCTGGGGATGGCGGATCCCGTTCCTGCTCGCGCTGCCGCTCGGGCTCGTCGGGCTCTACGTCCGGACGCGCATCGAGGACACCCCGACCTTCCAGCACATGGAGGAGGAGGGCAAGAAGTCCCAGTCCCCGTTGAAGGAGACGGTGCAAGGCTACTGGCGCGTCATCGTGATGCTCATCGGGATCGTGTTCCTGCTGAACGTCGCCGACTACACGCTGCTGACGTTCATGCCGTCCTACCTGGTCGACTTCCTGGACATGAACGACACGACCGCGCAGCTCATCACGATCGGCGTGGAGGCCGTGATGATCACGGTGATCGTCCCGCTCGGCGCGCTGTCGGACCGGATCGGGCGCCGCCCGCTGCTGATCACGGCCGCGATCGGCTACGTCGTCCTGGCGTGGCCCGCGTTCGCGCTGATGCAGACCAACAACCCGATCGGGGTCACGGCCGGGTACGCGATCGTCGGCGGGCTGCTGGTGCTGATCCTCGCCGTGATCGCCGCGACGTTCCCGGCGATGTTCCCAACGAAGGTCAGGTACGGGGCGTTCGCCATCGGCTACAACATCTCGACCTCCCTGTTCGGCGGGACGGCCGCCGTCCTCGTCGGCTCGCTGATCGACGTGACGGGCTCCAACTACATCCCCGCCTACTACCTGATGCTCGCGGCGCTGGTGGCGCTGGTGCCGATCTTCAAGCTGACGGAGACCGCCGGGGTGCCGATCGAGCAGGCCGGGGAGAAGCACGCCCCGAAGCCGGCCGGCTCCGGGGCGCGGTAGTCCGTTCCTCGTGGTGGTCGGTTCGTCGTGGTGGTCCGTTCGCGGCGTCAGCCCGCCGACGGCTCGGCGGGCGCGGGCACGGCTTCGCCGGTGGCGAAGCGCCGGCGGGCCCAGCCCGCCAGCGAGGCCGCGATCACAAGTGCGGTGCAGGTCTCTATCGTGAGTGCCGTCCAGACTGCGGTCACCGTGAGCCTCCCCTCCGGATGCGGCCGGGCCCGTCCATGGGCCCGGTGCTCACCCTTGGCAATGTCAGGACCGAGTCAGGATTCCTTACCATAGCCACGCGAAACGGTGATTTCGGTCACCCTCCGGGTCGCTGACCTGCGATGAAAGCCTTGCCGGAGGCGACGGGCGGCAAGTCATTCACCAGCGTCGAGGTGGCGTTCCAGGGCGTCGAGCCGGGAAGTCCACGCGCGGCGGTAGGGGGCGAGCCAGGCGTCCAGTTCGGCCAGCGGTTCGAGGCGCAGTTCGTAGACGCGGCGCTGCGCGTCCCGGCGGGCCCTGACCAGCCCCGCGTCGCGGAGAACGCGCAGGTGCTTGGACGTTCCCGGCTGCGTCAGCCCGAGGGCCTCGACCAGTTCGCCCACCGGCCGGGGGCGCTCCAGCAGCAGGTCGAGGATGCGGCGGCGGGTGGGTTCGGCGAGCACGGCGAACGCGGAGGACATGGCCCGATGATAACCGTCCGCTCATATGCGCCAGATCGCATATAAGGCCGCCGTAGGGCCGCGTTGTCACGTACGGGTGCGACTTGTGTGGCGCTGTGGCAAAGCAGAGATGGGGCCAATGGCTCATTGCGATCTGGCGATTACCGTCTGTAGCGTCTCCGTTGGCCGAACGCGGCCGTTTCCAGCAGCCCGGCGACGAATCGGTGGTGTGGACGTGACCGAACAGCAGGAACAGCAGGGACAGCAGGACCAGCAGCAGTTGAGCCTGGGTACCGCAGCGGCACGAAACCTGGCGACCACGACCAAGTCCGTCCCGCAGATGCAGGGCATCACCTCGCGGTGGCTGCTGAAGCTGCTGCCCTGGGTGCAGGCGGCGGGAGGCGCCTACCGGGTCAACCGTCGCCTCACCTACACGCTCGGCGACGGCCGCGTCAGCTTCGTGAACACCGGCGCCGACATCCGCGTCATCCCGCGCGAGCTGGGCGAGCTACCGCCGCTGCGCGGCTACGACGACGACCTGACGCTGGACGCCATCGCGGGCCGGTTCACCCAGCAGGAGTACGAGCCCGGCGACGTCGTCGTCGAGCGCGGCACCCCGGTCGACCGGGTCGTCCTCGTCGCGCACGGCAAGCTCAGCCAGATAGGCGCGGGCGAGTACGGCACCGACGCCGTCCACGCGACCCTGGCCAACGGCGACTTCTTCGGCGAGCAGGCCCTCGTCGGGACGGCCGAGGGCGCCGAGCAGGAGCGCTGGGAGTACACGGTCAAGGCGCTCACCGCCTGCACCATCCTCAGCATGAGCGCCTCCGACTTCCAGGAGACGCTCGGCCAGTCGTCGTCCCTCCAGGCCCACATCGACGAGTTCCGGTCCGGCCCGGCGCGGGCGCACAACGAGCACGGCGAGGCGACGATCGACCTCGCGTCCGGGCACGAGGGCGAGCCGACGCTCCCCGGCACCTACGTCGACTACGAGCTCCGCCCGCGCGAGTACGAGCTGAGCGTCGCGCAGACCGTGCTGCGCGTCCACACCCGCGTCGCCGACCTCTACAACGAGCCGATGGACCAGGTCGAGCAGCAGCTCCGGCTGACCGTCGAGGCGCTGCGCGAGCGCCAGGAGCACGAGATCGTCAACAACCGCGGCTTCGGCCTGCTGCACAACACCGACCTGTCGCAGCGCATCCACACCCGGTCCGGCCCACCCACCCCCGACGACCTGGACGACCTGCTCGCCCTCGTCTGGAAGGATCCGGCGTTCTTCCTCGCCCATCCGAAGTCCATCGCCGCGTTCGGCCGCGAGTGCAGCGCCCGCGGCGTCTACCCCGACAGCGTCGACGTCGGCGGGCACAAGGTGCCCGGATGGCGGGGCGTCCCGATCTTCCCCTGCAACAAGATCCCGATCAGCCGGACGCGCACCAGCTCCATCCTGCTGATGCGCACCGGCGAGGAGGCGCAGGGCGTGGTCGGCCTGCACCAGGTCGGGCTGCCCGACGAGTACCAGCCGGGGCTCTCCGTCCGGTACATGGGCATCGACGAGAAGGCGCTCATCTCCTATCTGGTCAGCGCCTACTACTCGGCCGCCGTGCTCGTTCCCGACGCGCTCGGGATGCTGGAGTCCGTCGAGGTCTCCCACGGTGGTGCCGCGTCGTGACCGAACTCCCCCCGGCGGCGCTGAACGGCGCCGAGATCCAGCGTGCGCTCGGCACCAGGGCCGCCCGCAACCTTGCGACGACCACCAAGTCCGTCCCGCAGATGCAGGGCATCACCCCCCGGTGGCTGCTCAAGCAGTTGCCGTGGGTGCGGGCGGACGCCGGCACCTACCGGGTGAACCGGCGGCTCACCTACCGACTAGGCGACGGGCTCGTGACGTTCGTCAACGACGGTGCGGCGATCCGGGTCGTCCCGCCCGAGCTCGCGGAGCTGCCCCCGCTCCGCGAGCTCGGCGACGCCGCGACGCTCGACGTGCTCGCCGGACGGTTCGTCCAGCACGAGTACGCGCAGGGCGACGCGATCGCGGAGGCCGGGCGCCCCGCCGACGGCGTCCACCTCATCGCGCACGGCAAGGTCGAGGTGTCCACGCCGGGCGAGTACGGCGCCGACGCGCACGTCGACATCATCGACGGCGGGCGGTTCTTCGGCGACCGCGTCCTGTACGCCGGGGACGAGGAGTGGCCGCACACCTATCGCGCGCTCACGCCGACGACCGTCCTCACCCTGTCCCGCGAGTCGGTCGAGGAGCTGATCGGCCGCCACGACACGCTCCGCGCCCATCTGGAACGAGCCAGGGACGCGCCCGCCCCCGCGCAGACCCGGCACGGCGAGGCGGCGATCGAGCTGGCGTCCGGGCACGAGGGCGAGCTGGAACTGCCCGGCACGTTCGTCGACTACGAGACCTCGCCGCGCGAGTACGAGCTGGCCGTGACGCAGACGCGGCTGCGCGTCCACACCCGCGTCGCCGACCTCTACAACGGCCCGATGAACCAGCTCGAACAGCAGATCCGGCTCACCGTGCAGGAGGTCCGGGAACGGCAGGAGTACGAGCTCGTCAACAACCGCGACTTCGGCCTGCTGCACAACGCCGACCTCCGGCAGCGCATCCAGACCCGGGGCGGGCCCCCGACCCCCGCCGACATGGACGAGCTGCTCGCCCGCCGCCGCAAGACGCGGTTCTTCCTCGCCCACCCGAAGACGATCGCCGCGTTCGGCCGCGAGTGCACCCGCCGGGGCGTGTACCCGGCGAGCGTCGAGGTCGACGGGCGGCGCGCGCAGGCGTGGCGGGGCGTCCCGATCCTGCCCTGCGACAAGATCCCGATCACCCCGTCCGGGGCCAGCTCGATCATCGCGATGCGCACCGGGGAGGACGACCACGGCGTCATCGGCCTGAGCCGCACCGGGATACCGAACGAGGTCCGCCCCGGCCTGTCCGTCCGGTTCACCGGCATCGACGACAAAGCGATCATGACCTATCTGGTCAGCACCTACTATTCGGCGGCCGTGCTGGTCCCCGACGCGCTCGGTGTGCTGGAGAACGTGGAGATCGCCCGCTAGCCGGGACGCGCGACGAGAGGGGACGACATGCCCGTCTGGGGAGACGACCCGGCGATGCTCCGCTGCGACCACCGTCCGGAGCCGGACGATCCCCGGCCGGGCGCCGCCCGCCCGGCGGCCGAGATCCTCGCGTGGAGCCGCCGCCTGCTCGACCCCGCCCTGCGGGACGCGGTCGAGACGATGCCGGACGCGATGCGCGGCATCGCCGCGTTCCACTTCGGCTGGCGCGACGAGCGGGGGCGCCCGGCCGTCGGGGGGGGCGGCAAGGCGGTCCGCCCCGCCCTGACGCTGCTCGCCGCGCGGGCCGTCGGCGGCTCGGCGGACGCGGCGCTGCCCGCCGCCGTCGCCGTCGAGCTGGCGCACAACTTCTCGCTGCTGCACGACGACGTGATGGACGGCGACCTCACCCGCCGGCACCGTCCGACCGCCTGGAGCGTGTTCGGGACGAGCGCCGCGATCCTCGCCGGGGACGCGCTGCTCGCCGCCGCGTTCGAGGCGCTCGCCGTCGAGGGCTCGCCGGTGATCGCCCGCGCGGTGCGCGTCCTCGGCCGGGCGGTGATCGAGCTGGTGGAGGGGCAGAGCGCCGACCTCGCGTTCGAGGAGCGCGGCGACGTGACGGTCGAGGAGTGCCTCACGATGGCGGGCCGCAAGACCGGCGCGCTGCTCGGCGCGTCCTGCGCGCTCGGCGCCCTGCACGGCGGCGCCGACCCGGTCCGCGTCGAGCGGCTCCGCGCGTTCGGGGAGCGGCTCGGCCTGGCCTTCCAGCTGGCCGACGACCTGCTCGGCATCTGGGGCGACCCGGCCGTCACGGGCAAGCCCGTCCACTCCGACCTGCACACCCGCAAGAAGTCGCTGCCGGTGGTCGCGGCGCTGACGTCCGGCGGCCCGGCCGCCGCCGAACTGGCCGCGCTCTACCTGCGCGACGCGCCGCTCACGCCGGACGAGGCGTCCGACGTCGCCATGCTGATCGACGCCGCGGGAGGCCGCGCCTGGGCGGTGGCCCGCGCCGACGCCCTCCTCGCCGAGGCACTGCGCGACCTCGAAGGCGCCGCCGTGCACCCGGCCCCCGCCGCCGAACTACGCGCCGTAGCCCAGTTAATGACCCACCGAGACTTCTGAATCCGGACTACAGACTCGACAGTATGTTCGAGTAGGGTGGCCCGATGCCCCCCGAGCACCACGCCCTACTCCCTGCCCACCCCACGCCCACTACCAGCACCGCCCCCACAGGTGGTGCCGCGCTCAAGGGCGGTGCCGCGCTCACTGCCGGTGCCGCGCCCACGGGCGGTGCCGTGCCTGGGGACCGTGCGGCGTCCGCTGGTGGTGCCGGGGCCGGGGGGCGTGGGCGGGGTGGGGGTGCTCGTGAGCATGTGCCGTTCCTGTGTCCGGCGGGGCATCGGCTCGACCCGGGGCGCGTCATCGTCGGGTGGTCGCCGTGCGTGTGCCCGCCGTGCGACGCGCGCGGCCGCGGGCTGCGCGGCCACCGCACGTACCTGTGCCTCGCCTGCAAGGACGAGCACGTCACGACGAAGTGCTACCTGCCACACCACGTCCCGGTCGCCGACGCCGACTACCGCTGGCCGTAGCCCGCCCGCCTGTGGCACGGGTGGCAGGGTTTTGTTAGGTGGCGCGTTCTTGGGCTACCTGGGCGCGGACGGTCGGTACGACTTCCTCTGCGAACCGTTTGAGTTGGGTTTCTTGGTCGCCTTCGGCCCAGAGGATGAAGGAGTCCATGCCGGAGCCGACGGCGAGGTCGGTCAGTTCGTCCGCCCACTGGGAGGCGGGGCCGCGCAGGAAGCCGTCGGACGCGCCGTCGGTGATCGTCCCGTTGACGTTGTAGAGCCTGCGGACGTCCGCCGGGTCGCGTCCGGCGGCGACGGCGGCCTCGTCGATGCGGGCGTGCAGCGCGGGCAGCTTGTCAGGGGTGGCCCAGGAGGACGAGGGCAGCCAGCCGTCGGCGGCCCGTCCGGTGAGCGCGAGGCCGCGCGGGCCGCCGGTGCCGAGCCACAGCTCGATCCGGTGTGCCGGGACGGGGCCCGCCTTCGCGCCCTTGAGCCGGTAGTGGTCGCCCTCGAAGCGCAGGTTGCGGCCGCCGCTCCACACCTCGCGGATCACGGTGACGGCCTCGGCCAGCGCGTCCGCCGTCTCCTTCGGGGTGCGGCGCGGGCCGCCGAACGCCTCGACCGCCTCCGGGAAGCCGCCGCCGCCGAGGCCGAGCTCGGCGCGTCCGCCGCTCAGCGCGTCCAGGCTCGCGGCGGCCTTGGCCAGCACGGCGGGCGGACGCAGCGGCAGGTTCGCGACGTCCGGGAACACCCGCACCCGGTCGGTGACCGCCGCGATCATGCTGAGCAGCGTCCACGTGTCGACGTAACGTCGCTGGTAGGGGTGGTCCTGCACGCCGATGAGGTCGAGGCCCGCGCGGTCGGCGGCGCGGGCCAGGTCGAGTAGCGGGTCGTCCGCGTCGGGGACGAGGAAGTACCCGAACTCCAGTGGTCTGCCGTAGTCGCCCATGTCCGCCGGAACCCCGGGCCACGCCGCCTTGTTCCCGCCCGTCGCCGCGCCTCCAGGCCCGCGGCGTCAGCCCTTGATCTGGGTCCAGGCTTGGGCCCAGCGGGAGTAGTCGACGCATTTGTCGCCTCGGTCGTCGCCGCAGTCCTTCACGGGGGTCTTCCAGAACGCGAGGCGCTTGTAGAAGCCGGGGTCGCCGACGTGGTACGTCGAGCAGAAGCCCTTCGCGGTGAAGCCGCACGCCTTCGGGTTGGCGGGGGCCTCGCCGAACCACTGCGCGACCTCGGCCTGCACCTTCGGCGTCGTGATCCAGTTCATCCACTTGTACATGCAGGTCGGATGCTGGGCCTTGGACGAGACCATCCACGTGTCGGACCAGCCGGTCGCGCCCTCGTCCGGGATCGTGGTCGCCACCGGCGACCGCTCCGCCATCGCCAGGTTCGCGGTGACCTGCCACGCGGTGCCCGCGTAGTTGTAGCCGCTCTTGAACGACTGGAGTTCGTCCAGGTAGTTGGCCCAGTACTGGTTGACGTTCGGACGCTGCCGCTTGAGCAGCCCGACCGCCGCGTCGAACTGCTCGTCGTCGAGCGCGTACACGTCGGTGATCTTCAGGTCGGGGCGGTGCGCCTTGAGGTACAGCGCGGCGTCGGCGATGTAGATGGGGGAGTCGTAGGCGACGACGTGTCCGGCGGCAGGGGACTTCTCGTCCCAGACCACGCTCCAGGACGTCGGCCGCTGCGAGATCTTGTCCGTCCGGTACATGAGCATGTTGGCGCCGTAGCCGTGCGGCACCCCGTACATCCGGCCGTCGACGGAGTTGTACGGCTGGTTCTTCAGGTAGCCCGCGATATCGCCGTAACTGCTGATCAGACCGGTGTTGACCGGCGCGACCAGCCCGCCGTAGACGAGCCGCAGGCTCGCGTCGCCGGACGCGGACACGCCGTCGTACCGTCCGGTCTTCATCAGCGCGACCATCGAGTCGGACGTGTCGGCGACCTTCGTGTTCACCTTGCAGCCGGTGGCCCGCGTGAACGGGGTGACCCAGTCGACCTTGCGGTCGTTCGAGCCGTTCTCGGCGTAGCCCGTCCAGGCGACGAGGTCGAGCCGCCCTTCGGGCGCGCCGAGTTGCTGGGGCATGTCGATCCGCGGCGGCGCGGCGGGCGAGCCGGAGCCGCCGCTGCACGCGGCGAGCGCCAGCGCGGTGGACAGCGCGCCCACCGCTAGCGCGGCCCCGGTGAGCAGGGCCCGCCGCCGCTTCGGGCGCCGTGATTTCGTCGCTGGAGGAGTACGAGCCATCACGCTGAGGCATCGTAGGGGCATTTCGCCGTGTTCGTGCATACAAAACGTGATGATCTGGAAACTGTCGACACACGGCGGCGCGCGGTTCTAGGCTCTCCTGGGTCGCGCGCCGACCCCCCGCCCCTTTCGTCCCCCGCCCGTTCCGTGTTCCCGTCCGCCCTTGAGCCCCCCGCCCGCTCCGACCCGTCCCCCGCCCGCTCCGACCCGTCCCCCGCCCGCTCCGTCGCCCGCCGACCCGCTCCCCGCCCGCTCCGTCAGCGCCGATTCGTTCCCCACCCGCCCGCTCCGTTCCCCGCCCGCTCTGTCGTCTCGCGCTAGAACCCCGTCGTCGTCCGTCCGAGCGAAAGTTCAGCCGCAGTGTCGAAACGAGGCCCCGCCGTCGAGTCAGCCGCCGGCCACCGGCGGGCTCCCAAGGCCGCGCGATTCCGCTCCATCCGGTTCAAGGTCATCCTGATGGTCACCGTGTCGGTGGTCTCGCTCACCGTGCTGTGGGGGTTCGCCGCGAGCATCGCGCTCGGCGAGGGCCTGAACCTCCGGCACGTGAAGACCGTCCAGGAGCACTACGGGTACCCGTCCGGCGCGCTCGGCAGCGCGCTCCAGGCGGAGCGGCGGCTGTCGGTCGTCTACCTCGGCGGACGGCTGGAGGGCGACCGGGCCTCGATGGAGTCCGGACGGCTCGTCACCGACCGGCAGGCCGACCTGTTCCGCCGCCTGGCCGCCGACCGGTCCGCCCGCGACGCCGCGCCCGCCGACACCCGGCGGCTGGCCGACCGGATCCTCGCCGAGCTGAACGGCCTGGACGCCCGCCGCCGCGCCATCGACGCGGGCCGCACCGACCGGGGCCGCGCGTTCGCCGACTACACGGCGCTGCTCACCGACGTCGGCTCGCTGCAGGGCTCGCTCGCCACGCTGAACAACTCCGAGGTCGCGAAGGACGCCCGCAACGAGGCGTCGCTGACCCGCGCCCGGGAGGTCCTCGCCCAGGAGGACGCGCTGCTCGCGGGCGCGCTCGCCGCCGGGCGGATCACGCCCGAGGAGCACGCCCAGTTCATCAAGCTCGTCGGGACGCAGCGCTCCCTCTACGGGTCGGCGTCCGCCGAGCTGCGCGCCGCCGACCAGGCGTACTACCGGCGGGTCGTGGCGATGCCCGAGCACGGGCGGCTGCGGACGCTGGAGGACCGGTTCGTCGCGTCGGCGCGTCCGGTGGCGGCCGCGGGCGGGCCGGGCGGCGTGCTGTGGAAGACGACCGCCGACTCGAACCTCACCCGGCTGCGCGGCCTGGAGCTCGCGGTGTCGGCGGGCGCGGAGAAGCGCGCCGAGCCGATCTCGTCGGGCATCATCGTGCGGGTCGTCCTCGCGGGGACGCTCGGCCTCGTCGCGGTCATCGCCTCGCTCGTCCTCGCGATCTGGGTCGCGCGGTCGGTCGTCCGCGAGCTGGCCGGGCTGCGCCGGGAGGCGCTCGACCTCGCCGACGTGCGGCTGCCCGGCGTCGTCCGGCGGCTGCGGCGCGGCGAGGAGGTCGACGTCGTCGCCGAGGCGCCGCCGCTGGCGTTCGGCACCCGCGAGATCGACCAGGTCGGGGACGCCTTCAACGCCGCCAGGCGGACGGCGATCCAGAGCGCGGTCGAGGAGGCCACGCTCCGCCGCAACGTCAGCGACGTGTTCGTGAACCTCGCCCGGCGCAGCCAGACGCTGCTGCACCGCCAGCTCAAGCTGCTGGACGCGATGGAGCGCCGCATCGAGACCCCCGACGACCTGGAGGACCTCTTCCGCGTCGACCACCTCGCCACCCGCATGCGGCGGCACGCGGAGGGCCTGATCATCCTGTCCGGGCAGGCGCCGGGCCGCGGCTGGCGCAGCCCGGTCGCGATCGTGGACGTCGCCCGCGCCGCCGCGTCCGAGGTCGAGGACTACACCCGCGTCAACGTCGCGCCGATGACCCGCGCCGCGATCGTCGGGCCCGCCGTCGCCGACGTGATCCACCTGCTCGCCGAGCTGATCGAGAACGCCACCGCGTTCTCGCCGCCGCACACGACCGTCCAGGTGCAGGGGCAGGCGGTGTCGCACGGCTTCACGCTGGAGGTCGAGGACCGCGGGCTCAGCATGGACGAGCCGAGCCTCGCCGCCGCGAACCAGCGGCTCGCGACGGCCGCCGAGTTCGACCTGTCCGACAGCGCGCAGCTCGGCCTGTTCGTGGTCGGACGGCTCGCGCGCCGGCACAACATCCGGGTCACGCTGCGGACGTCCCCGTACGGGGGGATGACGGCGATCGTGCTGCTGCCGGAGGAGCTCGTCGTCCCGGACGACGCGGACGCCGAGCGCGGCACGCCGTCCCTCACCACGCGCCGGGCCGAGGACGCGCTCGTCCCCGTCGGCACGGTCGTCGGCGGGCAGCGCCGCGGCGCCCCGGCCGGGATCGGCGGCCCGTTCGACGACGGCTTCGACCAGGGCCCGGGTCTCGGCGCGGAACCGGGGCTCGACGAGGGCGGGTCCGTCCTCCAGCTGCCGGGACGGCACGCCGCGCCCGTGCCGCCGCCCGCCGCCTCCGCCCCGCCGCCACCGCCGCGGGAGGGCCCGCCGCCCGGCCCGCGCTCCGGCCCGGACGCGCAGACCGGCCCGATCCCCGTGTTCGAGGAGCCGGTGCAGGGCCCGCTGCCCAGGAAGCGCCAGGCGCCGTCGGCGTGGGGCGAGCCGCCGTCCGCGTCCATGCCGCCGTCCGCCGCCGAGCCGCCGCCCCCGGCACCGCCGCCGCCCCCGAAGCCTTCGAAGCCCGGCGTGCCGAGGTCGCCGCGCGACGTCCGGCGGCGTCCCGCGACCGGGGACGCGGCCGCGCGCCCGTCGCTGCCGAAGCGCGTCCGGCAGGAGAACATGGCGTCGCAGCTCCGCGAGCAGCAGCCGCTCGGCGCGCCGCCCCCGCCGGGCGCCGCCGAGCGCCCCGGCCGGAGCCCCGAGGAGCTGCGCTCGATGATGTCGTCCATCCAGCGCGGGACGCGGCGCGGCCGCGCCGAGATCGTCGACGACGCCCGCACCGCCGGCGACGAGGACACGTGACGGACCATGACCGGTCCTGGCAGCGAATGGCTCGATGACGAGGCGGGGCCCATCGTCCGTTCGTACGCGCTCACGCGCGGGCGCGCCCGCCCCGCCACCGGCGACGCGTTCGACATGATCACGATCATCTCGACGGCGGCGCGGCCCCGCGGCGGCGCGCCCGGCATCGGGCCCGAGCACTTCGACATCCTGGAGATGTGCGTGCAGCCCCAGCCGGTGGCGGAGATCGCCGCGCGGCTGCGGCTGCCGCTGGTCGTCGTCCGGGTGCTGCTCGGCGACCTGCTGCACCACCGGCTGATCACCGCGACCCGTCCCCGACCGGAGAGCACGCTCTCCAAGGAACGTCTGCTGAGGGAAGTGCTCCATGGTCTCCAAGCGCTCTGAGGGCGCGCGCTCCGACGAGGCCGCCGGGGATCCGCCCGTCCCCGTGGCGGTGAAGATCCTCGTCGCGGGCGGGTTCGGGGTCGGCAAGACGACGCTGGTCGGGTCGGTCAGCGAGATCCGCCCGCTGCAGACCGAGGAACTGCTCACCGACCGCGGCGTGGGCGTCGACGACACCGAGGGCGTCGAGCAGAAGACGACCACCACGGTCGCGATGGACTTCGGCCGCATCACGATCCGCGACGGGCTCATCCTCTACCTGTTCGGCACGCCCGGCCAGGACCGGTTCTGGTTCATGTGGGACGAGCTGTCCTACGGCGCGCTCGGCGCGGTCGTGCTGGCCGACACGCGCCGCCTCGCCGACTGCTTCCCCGCCGTCGACTACTTCGAGAACCGGGACCTGCCGTTCGTCATCGCCGTGAACTGCTTCGACGACGGCTACGACTACACCCCGGACGAGATCAGGGAGGCGCTCGACCTCGTCCCGGAGACGCCGGTCGTGCTCTGCGACGTGCGCGACCGCACGTCCGGCAAGGACGTGCTGACCGCGCTCGTCAAGCACCTGCTGGCCGTGCACGAGGCCGGGACGGGGCACATCACCCCCGCGCTGTAGGGTCCCGGTCGTGCACCGGACCCGCGCTCGGCTGTCGGACGGCCGCGAGATCGTCTACTACGACGAGGCGCCCGGCCGGACGCCCGTCCCCGACCCGCGCGGGCTGCCGCCGGTCGAGCCGGTCTGCGAGGTCCGGCGCGACCCGCTGACCGGCGACCACGTCACGATCACCGCGCACCGCAACGCCCGCACGTTCCTGCCGCCCGCGGACCGGTGCCCGCTCTGCCCGGGCGGACTCGCGTCCGAGATCCCCGACCCGGCGTACGACGTCACGGTGTTCGAGAACCGGTTCCCGTCGTTCGACGCGCGCACCCCGCCCGCCCCGGCGACGGCCCCGGACGGCGTCGAGCGCGCCCGCGGCGCCGGACGCTGCGAGGTCGTGTGCTACACCGACGACCATTCCGCGTCGCTCGCGACGCTGCCGGTGTCCCGCGTCCGGACGGTCGTGGACGCCTGGGCCGACCGCACCGCCGAACTGTCCGCGCTCCCGGACGTCGAGCAGGTCTACGTCTTCGAGAACCGGGGCGCCGAGATCGGCGCGACCCTGCACCACCCGCACGGGCAGATCTACGCGTACCCGTTCGTCCCGCCGCGCACCGGGCGGACGCTCGCGATGGCGGCGGCGCGTCCGGGCCTGTTCGGCGACGTGCTGGCGGCCGAGCGGGACGGCCCGCGCGTAGTGCTGGCGGGCGAGCACTGGACGGCCTACGTCCCCGCCGCCGCGCGCTGGCCGGTGGAGGTGCACCTGACGCCGCACCGGCACGTCCCGGACCTCGCCGCGCTCGACGGTGCCGAACGCGACGAACTCGCCGTCCTGTACCGCGACCTGCTCCGCCGCTGCGACGCCCTCTACGCGGCGCCGCTCCCGTACGTGGCGGGCTGGCACCAGGCGCCGGTCGGGGAGGGGCGCGACCTCGTCCGGCTGCACCTGGAGCTGTTCTCCGTCCGGCGCGCCGCCGGAAAGATCAAGTATCTGGCCGGGTCGGAGTCGGGCATGGGAGCGTGGATCAACGACGTCCCGCCCGAGGAGGCCGCGGCACGGCTCCGCGCGGCCGGTGAACCGCCCGCCTAGCGCGATCCGATCCACTCGGCCCGCCCACCGGATGGGCACGGTTTCGCCACTTCGCGGAACGATCTCCGTCCGGTGCCCTACCCTCCGTCGCATGCCCGAAAGCGTGCTGGCGTCCCCGCTGGCGGACGGCTCGTTCGACGGCGTCGCCGCGGCGTCCGGGGGGACCTCGCTGGCGTTCGCCTCCCAGGCCGGTCAAGGCGTCAACACCGGTCTCGTGTGGGACCTGGCGTCGCGCGCCGTGCTCGGCCCGCCGATCCCCGACTTCCCCGCCGACCGCGCCGACTGGACGTTCGGCGTGCCCGTCGCCGGCACCCCGCTCGTGGCCTGGACGCACCGCGACCGCGTGCACGTCCAGGGTCCCGGCAGCGGGCACGAGCTGGTCATCGACGGCCAGCCCGACATGCTCGGCCTCGCCGCGCACGGCGGCCGCGGCGCGGTCGTCGCGGTGTTCGGCCCGGCGAACGACGCGCGCGTCGCCGTCTGGGACGCGCTGTCCGGCGACCGGCTCGCGGAGTTCGCGCTCTGGCTCGGCCACGGCACGGCCATCGACCGCTCGATCCTGCACGCGGCGCCCGCGTCCGGCCCGCTCGTCGCCCTCGCCGGTGAGGCGGACGTCCTCGTCCTCGACGTGGAACGCGGCGAGGACATCGCGGCCCTCCCGTTCGGCGACGTGGTGCTGGCCGCGTCCGCGCGGGGGCCGGTGCTCGTCCAGCCGGCGCGGAACGCGCTGCACGTCCGGTGCCTGAACGGCGACTGGGTCGCGGTCCTCACCGTCCCCGGGCCGTGCCGTCCGGTGGCTGCCGCCGGGGACGGCCGCTCGCTCCTCGTCGCCGCCGCGCTGGAGGACGACCCCTGCACGATCCTCGCCTGGGACGTCGACGACTCCACGCCGTCCCACGACGTCAAGGTCCCGGCCCCGGTCGCCGAGCTGGCCCTCAGCCCGGACGGGACGCTCCTCGCCGCCACCGACGACGGCCTCTACACCGCCCGCCTGCGCCCCTAGCCGCCCGCGTCCCCGATCAGACCGGCGAGATGGTCCGCGAACGGCCGGAGCCGGGGACGGAGGTCGTCCCAGCGGTCGCCGTCCCGCCCGAGGTAGATCGACTTCGCGCGGGCGAGGACGGGACGGTGCTCGTCCGGCAGCCGGTCGAGCGCCCAGTCGGCGGCGGCGTCCTTGGCGCGCATCTCGCCCGTCGCCGCCGTCGCCCAAATGCGCGCCAGGGTCAGGACGACGTTGCGCGTGTCCGTCTCCAACTCCGCGAGGAGGTCCGGGATCTCGGCGGTCATCCCGCGGACGAGGTCGCCGTGCGGGACGGGGTCGAGCGCCTCGCCGGGCGGCGGCCCGAACAGCGCCCGGCCGCCGAACAGGACCATGGTGAGCAGCGGGGCCAGGTCGGGGCTCGGATGCGGCGGCGACGTCCACCCGCGCTCGAATTCGTCGCGCAGCCATTCGCCGTACTGGAATTCGCATTCCGGTGGGAAACGCCACGGCCGGACCGCGTCCTGGACGACCACGGTCAGCTCCACCGGACGCTTCTCGCCCCGCGCCGGATAACACGATTCTTCGAGCAGCCGTCCGCTGATAATCCGGCGTTGGGCGTCCGTCATCGGGCGTTTCACGACGGCGAGGACGTCCAGGTCGCTGTGCGGGCCCAGGCTGCCGAGCCCGGCCGAACCGTGCAGGTAGGCGCCCACGGCGTCGTCGCCGAACACGTCGCGGACGAGCCGGACGACGGTCTCCGTCTGCGTCAAAAGCCGCTCCCTTCCCGTCCCGCGGACGCTACCGGCGGACGGCGCCCGGAGAAAGCGCGGAACCATAGGAAAGGCCGCAGGTGGAAACGCGAAGCCCGCCCGAGCGTCCCGGGCGGGCTTCGATCTATTCGGCCGGACGGCCGTCAATGCGCGGCTCCCTCTCTCGCCTCCGCCTCGGCGGGACGCTCCGCGTCCTGCTCCGCCGGGCGCCGCTCGGGCCACGCGACGATCTTGGTGCGACGAGGGTTCGCCAGAGGGGTGCTCATCTTCGGTACTGTCCTCCTGATTCGGCCGGGCCACGAACAAGGAAATGTTCCCGACCCCGGACCCGGTTCCGCAAAATGGTCTAGACCGCGTGCCCCCGCGCGGACCGCGGCGATCCTTTCAACCACCGCCGCGGTCCGTTGATTCCCCCCCCCCCCCCGGGGGCGAAGAAAGGACGCCGCCCATGACGGAGAGCGAACCGCGTGACGCCCTTTCGGCGCGGTCGGTGGCGGAACTGATCCCGGCCGCCGAGGCGGGCGGCGTCAAATTCCTGTTCTTCTGGGGCCATCGGAAGCGCGGGCCGGGCTATCTCAGCCAATGGTGGCCCGCCTCCTTCACCGTGGACGGGACCGTCTACGCGACCGCGGAGCACTACATGATGGCGGAGAAGGCCCGCCTCTTCGGCGACGCGGAAACGGCGGCGGCGATCGTCGCCGCGTCCCATCCGGGCGAGGTGAAAGCTCTCGGACGGCGCGTCCGGGGCTTCGACGAGGACGCCTGGCGGGACGCCCGGGCCGCCATTGTCACGAAGGGCAACGAGGCGAAGTTCGGACAGAACGAAGAACTGCGCGAATACCTCGTCGGCACCCGGAACCGCGTCCTGGTCGAGGCGAGCCCCCTGGACCGCGTATGGGGCATCGGCCTGGCCGCCGACGACCCCCGCGCCGGACGCCCGGCAGCCTGGCAGGGCCTGAACCTTCTGGGCTTCGCCCTGATGACCGTCCGCGATTCACTCAGCTCGGATCTGCCCCGGGAATGACCATCGGGTCTCCCAGGGGTGAGGTGTGGCGGTGCCGACTGATGAACCGCGGGTGACGCGCAAGTAGCATGGCGCAGCGGTTCGTGCGTGATTCCCGGTTCGGAGGATGGTGTATGCGGGGGCGCCGGCAGGGTCCTGTCTTTCCCGGTTATCTGATGATTCTGCTGGTGGCGCTGCTGGGCCTGGCATTGCAGGTCTCGCCGCAGACGACGCACGTCGTGCAGAAATGGGCGCTGCCCGTCATCATCCTGTGCATGTTGCTGATCCCGGTCGTCCTGGCCTGGGAGAAGGGGCAGGAACGGCGCAATCTGGCGCGGCCGACATGGAAGAACGAGCGGTCCCCCTACCCCGGGCTGGACGCGTTCACCGAGGACGACGACGGCGTCTTCTTCGGACGCGACGCCGAGATCCAGGAACTCGTCGAGCGGCTGAGGCCGGGCGGCGAGCCGCGGTCGATCGCGGTGACCGGGCCGTCCGGCGTGGGCAAGTCGTCGCTGCTGCACGCGGGAGTGCTGCCGCGCGTCGAGCAGCAGCGCCGCTGGCTCGTGCTGCCGCCGATGACGCCCGAGGACGACCCGTTCCGGTCGCTCGCCTACAGCATCGCCGACGCCCTCGGCGCCGACGCGCCGGACGCGGACGTCATCGCCGACGAGCTGCGGCGCGACCCGCAGCGGCTGCGCCGGTACCTCGGCGCGCTGCGCCGCGGGCGCCGCAACCGGTCGGTGCTGCTCGTCATCGACCAGGCCGAGGAGATCCTGACGCTCGGCGGCGATGACGACGCCTTCCTCGGCATGGTCCGCGACGCCCTCGACGCCGACCCGAAGCTGTGGGTCGTTTCGGTGTTCCGGGCCGAGTTCCTGACGACGTTCCTCAGCGGCGGGTTCGCCGAGATGTTCCGGCACCCGTTCACGGTCACCGCGCTCGACCGGGCGGCGCTGCGGACGGTGATCCGCGAGCCGGCGGAACGGGCGGGCCTGACGTTCGAGCCGCCGGAGCTCGTCGCGCAGATGGCCGACGACACCGGCGACGGCACCGCCCTGCCGCTGCTCGCCTACCTGCTGCACGAGCTGTACCTGCACGTCGGCCGGAACGGCACCGTCACCGCCGAGGACTACCGCCGGACGGGCGGCGTCGACGGCGCGCTGACCCGGCGGGCCGACCGGCTGCTGGCCGAACTGGAGGCGCTCGACCCGGCGCCGCCCGTCCTGCCGACGCTGCTGAGGTTCGTCAAGTTCACCGAGGGGCGGCCGACCCGGCGGCGGGTCGCGGCGGACGAGCTGGACGAGCCCGCCCGCCTCGTCGTGGACGCGTTCGTCCGCGAACGGCTGTGCACCAGCGGGCGCGACGGCGAGCAGGCCGTGTTCGACGTCTCGCACGAGGCGCTGTTCTCCGCGTGGGCGCCGCTGCGGCAGACGATCGCGCTGCACGCCGAGACGCTGCGCCGCATCGCCGACCTGGAGCAGTGGGCCGCCGAGTGGGACCGCTACGGCCGCCAGGAGGCGTACCTGCTGCGCGGCGACCGGCTGGCCGGGGCGCGCAAGTGGGTCGCGGAGGCCGCGGGCCTCGCCGCGGTCGAGCCGCTGGCCGCCGAGTTCGTCGAGATCTCGCACCGCTCGGACGGCGTCGCGATGCGGCGGCTGGCCGACTCGATCGCCCGGCAGGCGCTCACCGGCTTCCGGACCGACCCGGAGCGCAGCCTGCTGCTGGCCCTCGCCGCGCACGAGGAGTGCGCGCCGACGCCGCTGGCGCGGCGGGCGCTGTCGGCGGCGCTCGCGGTGTCCCGGGTGCGCGGCGTGCTGCGCGGCCACGAGGACCGGATCTGGTCCGTCGCCTGGTCGCCGGACGGCGCCCTCGTGGCGACGGCGTCGTCCGACCGGACGGTGCGCGTCTGGGACGCGGCCACCGGCGCCGAGGTGGCGGCGCTGCGCGGGCACGAGGGCCCGGTCGTGGCGGTGGCGTGGTCGCCGGACGGGCTGCGCCTCGCGTCCGCGTCCGACGACGGGACGGCGCGCGTGTGGGACGCCGCCGCGCACGCCCGCGTCGCCGTCCTGCGCGGGCACCGCGACATGGTCTGGGGCGTGACCTGGTCGCCGGACGGCGCGAGCGTCGCGACGGCGTCCCGCGACGGCGACGTCCGGATCTGGGACGCGGCGGACGGCACGGCGACCGCGACCCTCACCGGCCACGGCGGCTGGGTCCGCGACGTGGCCTGGTCACCGGACGGCACGCGCTTGGCCAGCGCCTCCGACGACCGCACGATCCGGATCTGGGACGCGGAAACCCACCAGGAGACGGCCGTCCTGGAAGGGCACGAGGACACGGTCCGCACCGCCGTCTGGTCGCCGGACGGAACGCGGCTGGCGAGCTGCTCCTACGACCGGACGGGACGCGTCTGGGACGTCGAGTCCGGCGCCTCGGGGCCGGTGCTGCGCGGCCACGCCGACCTGGTGTGGTCGATCGCCTGGTCGCCGGACGGCGCGCGGCTCGCGACCGCCTCGCACGACCGCACGATCCGGCTGTGGTCGGCGGCGGAGGGCACCGAGCTCGCGGTGTTCCGCGGGCACGGCGAGCCGCTGCGGGCGGTGGCGTGGTCGCCGGACGGCGACCGGCTGGCCAGCGGGTCCAACGACCGGACCGTGCGGTTCTGGGACGCCGAGCGCGCCGCGGAGATCGAGGTGCTGCGCGGCCACGACGGCGCGGTGTCGGCGGTCGACTGGTCGGCGGCGGGAGTGCTCGTCACGGCGTCCCACGACCGGACGGCGCGGATCTGGGCGCCCGGCGGCCCGCGCGTGCTGCGCGGGCACTCCGACGGGGTGTGGGCGGCGGCGTGGTCGCCGGACGGCGCGCGCGTCGCGACCGCGTCCCGCGACCGGACGGTGCGGGTCTGGAGCGCGGACGGCGCGGAGCTGGCCGTCCTGGCCGACCACGGCGACTGGGTGCGGGCCGTGGCCTGGTCGGCGGACGGCGACCGGCTCGCCTCGGCGTCCGACGACCGGACGGTCCTGGTCCGGCGCTGGCGGGACGGCGGGGAGCCGCTCGCGCTGCGCGGCCATGGCGACACCGTCCGCGCGGTCTCGTGGTCGCCGGACGGCGAGCGCCTCGCGAGCGGGTCGGCCGACGGCACCGTGCGGGTCTGGGAGACGCGGACGGGCCTGCAGCTCATGGTGCTGAACCTGCCGCGGAGCGCCGTCCGCGCGATGGCGTGGTCGCCGGACGGACGGTTCATCGCGGCGCTGTGCGGCGACTCCGAGGTGCAGATCTGGAACGCCGCGGACGGCGCGGAGGTGTCGGTGCTGACCGGGCACGACGGCTGGCTGTGGTCGGTGCGGTGGTCGCCCGACGGGTCACGGGTCGCGACCGCGTCGATGGACCGGACGGTCCGGATCTGGGAGCCGGAGACCGGGCGGGAGCTGTCGGTCGCGGCCGTCCACGACGACGAGGTGCTGGACGTCGCGTGGTCGCCGGACGGCGGCCGCCTCGCGACCGCGTCCGCGGACCGGACGCTGCGCGTGTGGGAGGCGGTCACCGACGGCGCGGCGCTCGTCGAGCGGGCGCGCGGCCGGGTCTTCCGGCGGCTCACCGACGACGAGCGCCACACCCTGATGATCCCCGCTCAGCGGGCCGCGCCGGAGGGCGAGCCCTCCCCGGCCTGAGCGCCCGCCGAACCGGAACGCGCGGCCGCCAGGCGGAAGGCCGAGGTGCCGGGCCCGGACGGGAACGGGACGCGCGGGCGCGGCGCCGCCCGCTCGTGGTAGCGGTCGCTCTCCCGGTGCCACTTGAGGATGCCCGCCATCCAGTCGCGCAGTTCGTCGAGGTAGGAGGCCAGCGCGGTGCGGGCGGTCGCGTCGAGGCCGAGTTCGTCGCAGAGGGCCGGGAGCTCGTGCTCGGCCAGCTGCTCGAACTGCTGTCGGCGTGACGTGATGAGGTCGTTGACGATGGGGAGCGCCTCGTCGCGTCCGCAGCCGAAGAAGTTCTGCACGGCGAGGACGCCGTTGTTCAGCTCCCCCTCGTACTCGATCTCCTTCTGGTAGGAGAAGCAGTCGTTGATGAGGCAGCCGACGTCCATGACGGACGCCTCGATCTCGCGGAGGGTGCGGGTCTCGAAGACGTGCGCGGGAATCTCGTGGGCGCGCCCGATCCGGGAAAGGGCCATCGTCAGCTCGGAGCCGAAAGTGCGGCGGCGCATTTCGAGGTAGTCGACCGGGTCGGGGACGCGCGACTGGAGGTGGTTGTTCAGTTCCCAGAGCCAGCTTTCGACCATGTGCTCGACGGTCGCGCGGAACTCGCGCCTGCCGTCGTGGTTCATCGTCTCGGCGGTGCGCCGCCATACGTCGCCGAGGGCGGCCTCGAACGGGTTCTCCGGGGCAGGCACGACGCCGCAGTCGAGCGGCATGAACGCCGAGGCACGGGCCGCGAACAGTTTCGCGCCGCCCATGTCGCGGTCGCGGTTGTAGACGGCGGGAAAGTAGTCGTCGCCGTAGGTTCCGCAGGCCAGCCACTGGACGCCGAGGTCGAGGGCGTCCGGAGAGGCGTCCGGGGCGAGGGACGCGCCGCAGATCTCCAGCGCCATTCCGGTGACCGACTCCGCGCTCCAGATCGGGTCGGGCAGGCGCGGCTGCGGGTCGAACATGCCCATCTCGCGGCACCATTCGACGGTCCCGCGCCCGGCGGCGGCGCGATGCGGGTTGACGCGCGCCGGGTAGGGGACGTCGAAGTCGGGCAGCGGCGTCGGCCCCACCCGCTGGTGGGGGACGTGCGGCAGGCTGATCCGCGCGGACCTTAGCAGCGCGGGAATCCGGGTCGCCGACATGCCGATCGGCTTCTTCTTGTTCATGTAGCGGCTGGAGCGCAGGTGCCATTCATGGCATCCGGACTGCCAGTCTTGAAGTGCCTTCACATACGCGGACACGCTCGCCCGCTCGACGGGTTTCAGACGATGGTCCTCGAACAGTTGCGGTAGTTCGGTGACGGCCGTGTTCTCGAACTGGCGGAGCCGGGACGTCAGCAGGTCGTTGACCGTGTCGGCGGCGACCTGCGGGACGACGTCCAGGAACCGCTCCATCACCAGGACGGAGTTGTTGATCTCGCCCTCGGACTCGGTCTCGCGCTGGTAGGAGAAGATGTCGTTCCGCAGGTGGACGCCGTCGGCGAAGGTGTCCTTGAGGACGCGCAGCGGCCGCGTCCCGACGACGCGCTCGGGGACCTCGATGCCCGCCGCGTGCTCGGCCAGGTCGGCGGACCACGGCGCGCCGCCGACCTTGCGGCGCATCTCGACGTACTCGACCGGGTTCGGGATACGCCCCGTGCTGATGTTGGACAGCTCCCACCGCGACTCGCGCAGCAGGTTGAGCGTGCTCTCGGAGAAGCGGGCGAGCCACGCCTGCGACTTGGCGGGGACGGTGCGCGCCCACAGGTCGGCGAGCCCGCGCTCGACGGCGTTGCGGGGCTCGGGCGGGTCGAGCGACATGAACAGCGGGAGCCGGTCGAGGTAGACGCGGGCGCCCTCCTGGTCTTGCGGCTTCTTGAAGACCTCTAGGAAATGGTCGTCGAAGTAGAACACCCAGACGTACCAGTCGGTGACGAGGTCGAGTTCGGTGGCGTCGCAGTCGGGGTGGGTGTAGGCGCAGAGGAGGGCGTAGTCCATCGCTTCGAGCTGGGACGCGGTCCAGACGTCGGGAGTGCCGGGGTCGCGGGCGTCGTCCAGCATCCGCATCTCGCGCGCCCAGGCCATGGTGTGCGTCCGCGCGCTCTCCAGGTGCGGGTTCAGCCGGGCGGGATACGGGACGTAGAAGTCGGGCAGCTCAAACGGTTGCATAGACCGGCCTCTCTGTCGGAGTACGGGTCCCCGGGACCATCGGGAACGCAACCTACCGCATTCGACAAGTTACGAACGGTGACATTGTGCTCTCTCGATTCTTCGGCAAAGCCGTGGGTAAAGCGTGGTCATGAAGCAGGCGCGCGAGGCCGCGCGGGCCGTCGACCCGGTGGAGCAGAATCTTCTGCTCGCCAGGCGGGTCGCCGAAGCCGCGCAACAAGAGATGTTGGAGAAGGCCAGGCGGCGCGTCCCGGCGTTGGGGCTGGGCGTCGTCGCCGGGGCGTTCGGGATGCTGGCGACGGCCGCCACGTACCGGATGAACGTCCTGCTGCTGGAGCGGAGGCTGCCCCCCGAGGTGGCGGCGCTCGTGGCGGCGACCGTGTACGGCGGCGGCGCGGGCGCGGCGGCGCTGGCCGCGTCCCGCAAGTGGCGGGGCCAGCCCGCGCCCGTGCCCTCCGAGACGGCGGGCCAGGTCGCGGAGATACTCACCGGAACCGAGCTGCCGACGCAGCGTGACCGGTCGGATTGACACCGGGCGTCGGACGTCACCAGACTCGGCGGCGTGCGGATCAGCGAGTTGGCCGAGACCCGCGCGCTCCGTCCCGAGGCGGTCGCGACGGCCGCGGCGGCACGGGCGCGCTGGTCCGGGGGGTCCGGGCGGTTGCTGCTCGTCGCGGCGGACCAGCCCGCCCGCGGCACGCTCGGGGTGGACGGCGACCCGGTGGCGATGGCCGACCGCGGCGAGCTGCTCGAACGGCTGTGCGTGGCGCTGGAGCGCCCCGGTGTGGACGGTGTGCTGGGCACGCCGGACGTGATCGAGGATCTGCTGCTGCTGGGCGTCCTGGACGGCAAGGTCGTGATCGGTTCGATGAACCGGGGCGGCCTGGCCGGGACGTCGTTCGAGATCGACGACCGCTTCACCGCCTACGACGCCGACGCGATCGCCGCGTCCCGCCTGGACGGCGGCAAGATGCTCCTCCGCATCGACGACTCCGACCCCGCCACCGCGCGAACGCTGGAGGGCTGCGCGCACGCGGTGACGGCGCTGGCGGCCCACCGGCTGACGGCCCTGGTCGAGCCGTATGTGTCGCACCACGTCGAGGGACATGCGCGGAACCTGCTGTCGCCCCAGGCGATGATCCGGGCGGTGTCGGTCGCGTCGGGGCTCGGCGCGACGTCGGCGTACACGTGGCTGGGCCTGCCGGTCGTGGCGGAGGTCGAGCGGGTCGTCGCGGCGACGACGCTGCCCGTCTTGCTGCTCGGCGGCGACGCGTCCGGCGATCCGGGTCCGGCGTTGGACGGCTGGCGCCGCGCCCTGCGGACGCCCGGCGTGCGCGGCATCGTCGCCGGACGGTCGCTGCTGTACCCGCGCGACGGGGACGTCCGCGCCGCCGTGGACGCGGCCGCCGAACTCCTGCGAGCCGCCGAACCCCTGTGATCGGTGGGCGATCCCGGGTAGGGGCCCGGGCATGGACAGCGAAGCCACCCCGGTGCACGCCGACCTCACCCTGGTCGTGAACGGACGCGAACACCGGCTCAACGTCGACACCCGCGCGTCCTTGCTGGACGTCCTGCGCGAGGACATCGGGCTCACCGGCTCGAAGAAGGGTTGTGACCACGGCCAGTGCGGCGCTTGCACTGTCCTGATCGAGGGACGCCGCGCGAACGCCTGCCTCGCCCTGGCCGTCGCCCATGACGGGGCCGAAGTCGTCACGGTCGAAGGGCTCGCGGATGGCGAGCGGCTCAGCCCCGTCCAGGAGGCGTTCATCGAGAACGACGCCTTCCAGTGCGGGTACTGCACGCCAGGCCAGCTCTGCTCCGCGACGGGCATGTTGGACGAGGTCGACCAAGGCTGGCCCAGCGCGGTGACAGCCGACGTCAGCACCGAACCCGTCCTGGACGACGACGAGATACGCGAACGGATGAGCGGCAACCTGTGCCGGTGCGGCGCCTACGTCGGCATCGTCGCCGCCGTACGCGCCGGGGCCCGGAGCAGGGAGGCGGCGGAGGCATGAGGCCGTTCACCTACGAGCGCGCCACCAGCGCCGAGGACGCCCTTAACCGCCACGACGGCGACGCCTACTACCTTGGCGGCGGCACCAACCTGGTGGACCTCATGCGCCTCGGCGTGGAGACCCCGGCCAGGATCGTGGACGTCGCGCACCTCCCGTACGACCAGGTCCAGCTGAACCCGGACGGCGGCGTCCTCATCGGCGCGGCCGTGACCAACAGCGCGCTCGCCGCCGACCGGACGGTCCGCGAAGGGCATCCGATGCTGGCGCAGGCCGTCCTGGCGGGGGCGTCCGGACAGATACGCAATATGGCGACGGTCGGCGGCAACCTCCTCCAGCGCACCCGCTGCTCCTACTTCCAGGACATCGCCAAGCCGTGCAACAAGCGAGACCCGGGAAGCGGATGTCCGGCCATAGAGGGCGAGCACCACAACCTGGCGATCCTGGGTCATTCGCAAGCATGCGTGGCGACGCACCCATCCGACATGGCCGTGGCTTTGGCCGCGCTCGACGCGCTGGTCCACATCAGGGGTCGTGCCGGAGCGCGCGTCGTCCCGATTGAAGACTTCTACCGGCTCCCAGATGACGCACCGGAGCGCGACACCGTGCTCGACCCCGGCGACCTCATCACGGCGGTGGAGGTTCCGCTGCTCGGCATGCCGTCCCGGTACCGGAAGGTCAGAGAGCGCGCGTCGTTCGCGTTCGCGCTGGTCTCGATAGCGGCTTCCCTGGACGTGGTCGGCGGCCTGGTGCGCGACGTCCGGCTGGCACTGGGCGGCGTCGCCCACCGGCCGTGGCGCGCCCGCCGCGCCGAGGAGGCGCTGCGCGGCGCGCCCGCCACGCCTGACGCCTTCCGCGCCGCCGCCGACGCCGAACTGGCCGAAGCCGAGCCGCTACGCGACAACGCCTACAAGGTGCCCCTCGCCCGCAACCTGATCGTCCAGACGCTTACGGAGCTGGAGGAGACGTCATGACCGGAGCGAAGCGAGGATCATGGCGCCGACCTCCGGAGGTCTGGGGGTCGCCCCCCAGAAAGGCAGGGCATGACCGGAGCGAAGCGAGGATCATGGCGCCGACCTTCGGGGGCCTGGGGGGCGCCCCCCAGAAAGGCAGTGCGTCATGACTGAACGGCTTGAGAGTCGGGAGAAGGTCACGGGTGCCGCGCGTTATGCGTTCGAGTACCCCGTGGAGAACGTCGCGTATGCGGCGGCCGTGCAGGCGAGTGTCGGACGAGGCGAGGTCCTGTCCGTCGACATCGAGGCGGCGCAGAGGCTTCCTGGGGTGCTCGCCGTCCTGTCCCATGAGAACGCGCCGCGAGTGGACAGCGAGCCAGACGGCGAACTGGCGCTTTTCCAATCCCGGACGGTCTCCTACCGCGGACAGTTCGTCGCGGCCGTCATAGGCGAGACGCTCGAAACCGCACGGGAGGCAGCACGTCTCGTCCGGGTCGAGTACGCGGCGGAGGACCCCGACGTCCGGCTCCGCACCGACCACCCCGGTCTCTACAAGCCCGACAAGGTGAATCCCGTGTTCCCCGCCGACACCGAGCTGGGCGAACCGGAGGCGGCGTTCACCGATTCGGCGGTGCGCGTGGACGTCACCTACACGACCCCCGCCGAGCACAACAATCCGATGGAGCCGCACACGACGCTCGCCCTCTGGGACAAGGACGGGTCCCTTCTGCTCTACGACTCGACCCAGGGCGCGTCGTCCGTCCAGTCGACCATCGCGAAAGTGTTCGGTCTCGACCCGACGCAGGTACGTGTCATCGCCCCGCACGTGGGCGGTGGGTTCGGTTCCAAGGGGAGCCCCAGGCCTAATGTCGTCCTGGCGGCGATGGGGGCTCGGGTGACGGGGCGTCCGGTCAAGTTCGCCGTCCCCAGGCAGCAGATGTTCGCGACGACCGGCTACCGGACGCCGACCGTCCAGCGGTTCAGGCTGGGCGCGGACCCGGACGGACGCCTCAACGCGATCCTCCACGACGTGTTCGAGCAGACGTCCACGGTCAGGGAGTTCGCCGAGCAGACGGCGACACCCACCCGGACCATGTACCAGGCACCGAACCGGCGAACGTCCCACCGGCTCGTCGCCCTGGACGTCCCCACCCCGTCATGGATGCGCGCCCCCGGCGAGACGCCCGGCATGTACGCGCTGGAATCGGTGATGGACGAACTCGCCGTCGTCACCGGCGTCGACCCGGTGGAGCTGCGCGTCCGCAACGACACCGACCGGGAGCCGGAGAGCGGCCTGCCGTTCAGCTCCCGCAACCTCGTCGCCTGCCTCCAGGAGGGTGCCGACCGCTTCGGCTGGGCCGGCCGCGACCCCGCGCCCGGCGTGCGCCGGGAAGGCCGCAGGCTCGTCGGGACGGGCGTCGCCGCGTCCACCTATCCCGCCTACATGCAGCCCGGCCGGGCGATCGCCCGCGCGGAGCCGGACGGCACGTTCACCGTCCGCATCGCCGCCGCCGACATCGGCACCGGCGCCCGCACCGCGCTCACCCTGATCGCCGCCGAGACGCTCAAGGAGGACATCGACCGGGTCACGGTCGAGATCGGGGACAGCGCCTTCCCGCGCGCGTCCGTCGCGGGCGGCTCGTCCGGGACGGCGAGCTGGGGGACGGCCGTCGTCCGCGCCTGCGAGTCCCTGCGCGGCAGGCTGAACGGCGAGGTGCCGCCCGAGGGGCTGGAGGCGTCGGCCGACACGTCCGCCGAGGTCAAGAACCGGGACGAATACGCCCGACACGCCTTCGGCGCACAGTTCGCCGAGGTCGAGGTGGACGCCGACACCGCCGAGATCTGCGTCCGCCGCATGCTCGGCGTGTTCGCCGTCGGGCGCGTCCTCAACCCGATGACCGCCCGCTCCCAGTTCATCGGCGGCATGACGATGGGCATCGGCATGGCGCTGATGGAGGAGAGCGTCATGGACGGCGAGTTCGGCGACTACCTCAACCGCGACCTCGCCCAGTACCACGTGCCGTCCTGCGCCGACGTCCGCGACGTCGACGCGTTCTGGGTGGAGGAGTCCGACCCGCACCTGAACCCGATGGGGTCCAAGGGGATCGGCGAGATCGGCATCGTGGGCGCGGCGGCGGCCGTCGGGAACGCCGTCCACCACGCGACGGGCGTCCGCGTCCGGGACCTGCCGATCACCCCGGCGAGGCTCCTGCCGCACCTCTGACCGCCTGGGCGCGGGCCCTACTGCCGGTAGCCCTCGACCTCCCCGGCGGGACGGACGTGCGCGTCGTCCGGGTTCTGGCCCGCCGCGATCCGGGCCCGGCGCTGGCGGAGCAGGTCCCAGCACTGGTCGAGCGCCACTTCGAGTTGGCGGAGCCGCTGCTGCGCGTCCGCATTGCTGGTCTCGGCGCGCTCGTGCGCCTGTCGCAGCGCGTGCTCCTCCTCGATGAACTCGTTGATACGTTCCAGGATCGCCTTCTCGTCCATGAAATGGCTCCCGATCGTGGTTTTCCGGCCCGGTAGGGCTCAGGAGGGGCCGACAGATGAGAGCCTTGCATATACGGAGCCGCACACGGTAGCGGCGCCCCCGGTCCGAGGCGAGGAGCGGATGACGGTCTGGCGGATCACCGAAGGCGAGGGCGGCACCGAGCCCGGCGAGCGCGGCGTGCCGTGCGACATCGTCGAGCACGACACGGCGCTGCTGCGCATCGCCGCCGCGACCGGGTCCCCGTGGCTGCTGATGGCGGGGGAGATCGACGTCTCGAACTCCTCGGACGTGACGCGCGCCGTGCGCGGCGCCCGCGCCCGCGGGGCGGGGGACGTCCACGTCGACCTCGGCGCCGTCGAGTTCGTGGACGTCGCGGGCCTGCGCGCCTTCACGCTGGCCGCGGGCGAACTGCACGAGCGGGGGCGGATGCTCGTCCTGCACGCGGTGTCGACGCACCTCGACAAGCTGTTCGGGCTGATCGGCTGGAGCGAGACACCCGGGCTGCGCATCCACTGCCGTCCCCGCGCCTGAACGCGCCCCGCGCCTGAACGCGACGGGCGAACCAGTTGGCGCCCGAACCGGCCGGGTCATCGGTTCGCCACGCATTTCTCGCCATTCGGCAAAGGCGGGACTCATTTGCCGGATATATCCCTCAACATCCAGTCTGGGGCAGTTTGATCCACTAAAGCCCGGTTAGGAGGGGGCTACAGCTCTCGATTCCAGAGGGGGATCTCATGGTAAGGCGTAGAGAGCGCGCGGAAACGCCGGTGTCCCACGAGCACGCCGGGGCGGCGGAGGCCGCCGAGGGCGCCACGACCGTGGCCCCGGGCCATCGCGGGGGCGACCTGCCGGGCGAGCACGCCCTGTGGGAGGACAGGACCCGCATCTCCTTGACGCCCATCGCGGCGCCGTCCATCCTCGGGCTGTTCGGGCTCGCGGGGGCGTTCATGATGGTGGGCGCCTGGCAGGCCGGCTGGTACGGCAACGCCGCCACGCCGCTGATCCTGTGGCCGTTCGTGCTGACCTTCGGCGGCCTCGCCCAGTTCCTGGCGGGCATGTGGGCCTACCGGGCGCGGGACGGCCTGGCCACGGCGGTCCACGGCATGTGGGGGGCGTTCTTCCTCGGCTGGGGCTTGTTCTTCATGCTCGTCAGCATCGCCGCGGTCCCGGTGGCGCTGGTGCCGACGCTCGGCACCCTCCGCGAGGGCTTCGCCTTCTGGTGGGTGGCCCTGGCGGTGATCAGCGGCCTCGCGGCCCTCGCGGCGCTCGGCGCGAACCTGATGTTCGCGCTGCTGCTGGCGTGCCTCGCGGTCGGCTCGGGCTTCACCGCGGCCGGCTACTGGACCCCGTCCACCTGGTCCCTGGACGTCGGCGGCTGGCTGTTCGTCGCGGCCGCGGTCCTGGCCCTGTACGTGGCCGCCGCGATGATGATGGAGAACACCTTCGGCCGGACGATCCTGCCGACCTTCAAGACGCGCGTCGCGGGCAACGTCCCCGGGCGTCGCGGGACGAGGCCGCTCGAGTACCGCATGGGCGAGCCCGGGGTCCGGATCGGCCAGTGATCTCCGGCGTTTCGCCTTGACATTCCCGTTGCCCTATGCTGGGCCGATCCTGGGGAACAGTTCTGGCGGGGGACGACCCTCCGCACTCCCCGGAACGGCTCGGAAGGGGAGCGGGAATGTCATCGGCGGTCCGGCGGACGTGGCGGCGCCTCGTCCAGAGCTACACGCTGCTGTGCGCGCGTGACGACGCGGCGGAGCGCGGCGTCACGATCCCCAGCGGCATCTGGGCCTGTGTGCGCTGCCACCAGGCCCATCTCGAACTCTCGACCCTCCACCACCACCTCCGCACCGGGCAGTGCTGATCCGGCGCTGACCCGGCCCGGACAGCCGCTCACCGGTCAGCCGCTCAGAGGAACTGGGCGATGGCCTGCTCCAGGCGGTGGACCGACAGCGACTCCCCGGCCAGCCCCTTGGTCACGTCGACCAGCTCCTTCAGCCCGCCCGGATAGTCCAGGCAGGTCGAGAGGATGGCGAAGCAGTCGAGGCGCGCCTCGGACTGCCGGGAGACGGCCCCCGCGATGTCCCGGCGCAGCGCGCCGACGACCCGCTCGCGGCCCTGCGCGGAGCCGAGCAGCGGGACGTCCAGCATCCGGTCCACCAGCGTGAAGATCGTCGGCCGGTCCGGCGCGGGCTCCCCGGCGAGCGTCGGCGGCGAGGCCGTCGCCACGTCCAGCGGAGCCGCCGGAAGGAGGGCGGCGCCCCCCTGGATCCGGATCCACGCGGAGGCGTCGGTCTCCTTGACGGCGACGTCGACGCGCCGGTAGTCGTCCGGGACGATCCGTCCCGCCGCGCGCCGGACGACGTCCTCGAAGACCCGCTCGGACACGATCAGCGAGAACCACGCGCCCGACTCGCGGAGCGCCTCCTTGAAGGCGGGCGCGTCCAGGATCCGGAAGGCGTGGTTCACGGCCGCGCCGACCAGCCCCCGCCCGTCGAAGTCGGCGTCGCCGGTGTGGACCGACACCCGCAGCCTGATCTGGGCGATGTCCGCGGCGACCTTGTTGTAGCGGGCCAGTTCGGCGCGCAGCGTGTCGGCCACGTCGACCAGCAGCGGTTCGACGGGGACGTCGGGCGGCAGGGCGAGGAGCACGCCGTCCCCGCGGTCCTCCCAGTAGGAGTCGGCGAAGGAGATCCCGCCGGCCGCGAGGCTCGTCTCCAACCGCGTGTACAGGGCGTCGCGCATGTGCCGCCGGACGTCGTCGGTCCGGTCCGTGTCCCCGAAGCCCGCGATGTCGCATCCGACGATGACGCAATGCCCCGAGGGACGCCATCCGGCGCGAACCCCCTCGCGACGAATAGATTCGTCCGGCGTCATAGGCCCGCTGGTCCCTCCGGTCGTCGTCAGGCCCCCGGTTTCAACTCTGCTGCCTTTCGGTCGTCCCGGCAAGCGCCCCCGCGCACTACCGTAGGCGGGCAGGGATGATGCAGGGACGAGACCGGGTGCTCGGCCAGAGAGGAGGGCGCTCCGTGGCCTGTGCGGACGACCCGATCAAGACGGAGACCCTCGACGTCAGCGGCCTCAGCCTGGGGCAGTTGCGCGCCTACGAGGGGACGGCGCTCGGCGAGGCCGTCCGGCGGGTGCTGGCGGAGTCCGCCGCGCAGGGCGAGGCGGTGGCCGGGTTCGACTCCAACATGCCGCCGGTCGAGGGCTCGCCGTCATAAACTCGGCGGGTGCCCACAGGCGTTCGCGAAATCGGTTTCGGCGCGGCGGGGGAATGGCCGGAGAATGGGCTGGACGTCGCCGGTCTCGCGGCGTTCGGATGGCGTCCGGTCCCGTTTCGCGAGTTCGTCCTGAAGATCAGCAGTCGCTGTGATCTGGCCTGTGCGCACTGCTATGTCTACGAGGCCGCCGACCAGAGTTGGCGGTCCCAGCCGGTCCGGATGGAGACCGGAACGCTCCGCCGGACGGCCGCCCGGATCGCCCGGCACGTCGAAAGGCATCGGCTCCCGGAAGTCGACGTCGTGCTGCACGGCGGCGAACCGCTGCTCGCCGGCGCCGAATTCATCGACTTCGCCCTCCGGGAAATCCGCTCGGTCGTTCCGTGCGCGGTGCGCGTCGGCGTCCAGACCAACGGGACGCTGCTGACGGAGCAGACCCTCGCCCTGCTGGCCGCGCACGACGTCGGCGTATCGGTCAGCGTGGACGGCGACCGCGCCGGGCACGACCGCCGCCGCCGGTACGCCGACGGGCGCGGCAGCCACGCCGCCGTGACGCGCGGCCTGGACCGCCTCGCGGGCGACTTCCGGCACCTCTACCGCGGGCTGGTCTGCACGGTCGACCTCGCCAACGACCCGGTCGCGGTCTACGAGGCGCTGCTGGAGTCCCGGCCGCCGAGGGTGAACTTCCTGCTCCCGCACGGCACGTGGTCCGTCCCGCCGCCCGGCCTCGACCCGGGCGGGCCCGGCGCCCCGTACGCGGACTGGCTGATCGCCGTCTTCGACCGCTGGTACGGCAGCGCCGTCCGGGAGACCGGCGTCCGGCTCTTCGAGGAGATCATGAACCTCGTGCTCGGCGGGCAGAGCCGCAGCGAGAGCGTCGGGCTGTCGCCGGTGGCGCTCGTCGTCGTCGACACCGACGGCTCGATCCAGCAGGTCGACACACTGAAGAGCGCCTTCGCCGGGGCGCCGCGCACCGGGTTCACCGTGGACCGGCACGACTTCGACGACGTCCTCGGCCATCCCGGCGTCGTCGCGCGGCAGATCGGGCGGTCGGCGCTGTGCGCGGAATGCTCGGGGTGCCGCGTCCGGCACATCTGCGGCGGCGGCAACTACACGCACCGCTACCGGGCCGGGCGCGGCTTCCGCAACCCGTCCGTGTACTGCCGCGACCTCATGAAGACCATCGACCATGTGGCCGGGCGGATGCGCGCCGACCTGCTCCCGGCGGGCGCGGTGGTCCGCGGATGAGGAACCACGAGATCCCGGCCGGGCACTTCGCGGCGCTCGCGGCCGGGGACGGCGACGCCGCGACCGTCCGGCTGCTGCGGACGGCCGAGTACAGCGGCCAGTTGCTGCGGCTCCGGGCGCTGCTCGACGCGCGTCCGCCGCTGGACCGCGACGCCTACGACCTGCTCGCCGCCGCGCAGGCCCACGCGCCCGGCCGGGTGGTCGACGTCCTGCTGTACCCGCACGTCACGGCGTGGTCGGCGGCGTGCCTGCGGCGGTCGCGCTCGGCGGAGGCCGCCGGGCCCGACCTGGCGCATTTCGCGAACGTGGCGGTCGCGGCGGGCATCCGGGCGGGGCTGTCGTTCACCGCGCCCGCTGTGGTCCGGGACGGAATGGTCGGCCTCCCGTCCCTAGGCCGCGCGGAGGTCGGGCCGTCCGGCGGCGCGGGGACGGCGACCGTCCGGTGCGCGGCCGGGAGCGTGGAGATCTCGACGGCGGACGCGCGGGTCGCCGTCCCCGCCGATCCGCGGACGGACGCCCCCGGCTGGCGCGGGTTGCGCCGACTGTCGGTCACCGCCGGCGGAAGCACGCTCGACGTCCACCTCGACGACCTCGACCCCTACCGGGACAACCACCGGCTCGGGCCCGCCGACCGGCTGGACGACGCCGCCGCCGACGCCTGGCGGCGCACCCTGGACGGCGCCTGGCGCTTCATCGCCGACGACGACCCCGGCCGGGCCGCCGCCATGGCCGCCGGGCTGAACGCGCTCGTCCCGCTGGCGACGCGCGGCGGGCGGGGCGGGCGGCGGGGCCTCAGCGCCACCAGCACGGACGCCTTCGGCGCCGTCGCGATCACCCGGCCGCGTGACGCGCTGCTGTTCGCGGAGTCGCTCGTCCACGAGTTCCAGCACGTCAAGCTGTGCTCGCTGCTCGGCAGCGTCCCGCTGTACGCGGACGGGCCGGGCGAGCGGCACTACTCGCCGTGGCGCGACGACCCGCGCCCGCTCGGCGGCCTGCTCCAGGGCGCCTACGCCTACCTGGGCGTGACCGCGTTCTGGGGACGGCGGCGCGGGCGGCTGACGGGCGGCGACGCGGCCTACGGCGAGTACGCGTTCGCGCTGTGGCGCGAGCAGACCGCGTACGCGATCGGACGGCTGCCGGCCTCGGGCCGCCTCACCGAAGCGGGCGAGCGGTTCGTCGCGGGCATGCGCGCGTCCCTGGACCGGTGGGCGGACGTCCCCTTGCCCGCCGCCGCGCGACGGCGGGCGGAGAGCACCGCCGCCGACCACGCCCTCGTCTGGCGGCTGCGCAACCTGCGCCCCGACCCGGACGAGGTCCGCCGCGCCGCCGCGCGCTGGCCGTCGGCCGACCCCGGCCCGGCCTTCGCGGCCGCCTCGCTGCTGCCCGCCGACGTCCGTCCCGGCACGCCCGGCGCGCGCTCGGACCTGCGGGCGCTGTCGCTGCGCGACCCGGCGGCGTTCGCCCGGCTCGCCGCGCCGGGCGAGTCGAGCGAACTGGCCGCCGACCTCGCCCAGGTGCGGGGACGGCACGACGCCGCCGTCGCGTCCTACCGGGCGCTCATCGCGGCGGAGCCGGAGCGTCCCGAGCCGTGGGCCGGGCTCGCGCTCTCCCTGCTGGGCCGTGGCCGCGACGACGCGGCGACGGCGCTCGCCGCCCGTCCCGAGGTCGTCGCCGCCGTCTACCTGCGGATCGTCCAAGACGATGGCATCTCGCCCGATCCGGTGGAGGTCGCGCGGTGGCTGGCCCCGGCGGTGCGCGGCGACGTCCCGTCGGGCGCGCCGCGCTGGGACGCCTCAGAGCGGCGTCGGGGCGATGTCGCAGTCGAGTAGCCGTCCACTTTCCGCCGCCCGCACGTCGGGATGGTCGGCGCCGAGCGCGTCCGCCAACGCACGGACCGGCTCCCCGTCGCCCCGGTCCAGGCCGAGCGCGGCGCGGATCACCTGGTGGTTGTGGGCGGACGCCAGCGCGTAGACGTGATTCGGCCCGTACCGTTCCCGGAACCGCTCCAGCGTCTCGTTGGACCGGATGCGCGCCGCCTCCAGCCGTCCCATGTGGAACAGGTCGTTGACCAGGCCGACCGAGCAGCACAGCGCGAAGTAGTGGTCGGCGCCGAGGCTCTCGCGCAGCGCGTGCGCGGACGTGTCGTCGAGGACCCGCGCCCCCTCGTGGTCGCCCGACTCGCGCAGCGCCGTCGCGAGGTCCGCCGCGCAGGCGTGCGTGAACGGGTGGTCCATGCCGAGGACGTCGCGGTGCCCGGCGAGGGCGGTCTCGCCGAGCCGGTGGGCGCCGCGCGCGTCCCCCGTCGCCAGGTACGCCTGGACGAGCACGCGCCGCGCGGCGAGCGTGTCCGGGTGGTCGTCGCCGTAGCGCTGCCGGTGCAGCCGCAGCGTGTCCTCCGCGAGCGCCCGCGCCGCCGCGTGCGCGCCGAGCTTGCGCAGCGCGACCGCGTAGCTCATCTCGGTGTGCAGGACGAAGGCGTGGTCGGACGCGAGCGTCTCCCGCATGATCGTCAGCGCGTCCCGCTGGAGCGCGGCCGCCGCGCCGTAGTCGCCGAGCCCGTGCAGGTCGCGGGACAGCTGGCTCATCGCGAGCAGGCTGTTCCGGTTGCGCGGCCCGAGGCTCGCCCGCAGCTGGTCGAGGGAGTCGGCGTCGAGCCGCCGCGCCTTCTCGAACTCGCCGAGCAGCCGCAGGTCGATGCCGACGTTGTTGGCGACGCGGAGCGTCTCGACGTGCCCGGTCCCGAACAGCCGGGCCATCCGGCGCAGCGTGTCCTGGTCGAGGTCGAGCGCCTGCCGGAACGCCCCGCGCAGCCGCCGGTCGGCGGCCACGTTGCGGGCGGCGCGCATCGTCGTCGAGTGGCCGGGGCCGAACCGCTCGGTCGTCCGCCGGTGGATGTCGGCGTTCAGCGCGTTCGCGGCGGCGAGGTCGCCGAGGGCGCGCAGCACGGTGCCGAGTTCGCGGCCCGCGATCAGCACCGACTCGTCGTAGGGGCCGAGCTCCGGCCGCCAGCGGGCGAGCGCGGTCTCGGCGAGCGCGCGGCTGCCCTCGAAGTCGCCGAGCAGGTAGAGGTAGCGCATCTGGTCCAGCGCCACTCCGCGGACCTCGGTGGACGCGCCGTCGATCACTCCGGCGGGCAGCACGTGCGGGGCGATCTCGGCGCGGATCTCCCAGGTGGTCTCGTCGTCCGGCGGGGCGCCCGGGGTGGCGGCGGCGAGGATCCGGTGCACCCGCTCCTGGACGACCCTCCGCTCGTCGTCGGCGAGCCTGTCCTGCAGCATCGCCCGGACGAGCCGGTGGACCTGGAGGCTGCACGTCCCCGCGTCGTAGCGGCCGAGGGCGTAGCGGTTGATGTCGGACATGGCGCGGCGGAGCAGGTCGATGTCGGCGAGCGTGGCGCGCAACTCGTCGGGGAGCGTGTCGGCGGCGCCCGCCGACAGCAGCCCGCGCGCGACCGGCTCGGCGCCGAAGAACGCCCACAGCTCCAGGAGGCGTCCGGCGGCGGGGGAGTCCTCCAGGAGGCGTTCGAAGGCGAGGCCGAGCGTGGCGGCGAGCTCCGCCGGATAGTCGAGGGACAGGGTCGTCCCCGGCGCCCGCCGCAGCCTGCGGTTCAGCAGCCGCAGGTACTCCCGGCTCGGACGGCCCGTGACGGCCTGCCACGCCGCCGCCTGCTCGACCGCGAGCGGCAGGTCGCCGACCCGCCGGGCGAGCCGGTCCGCGTCGGCGGGGGTGAGGCCGGGGACGCGGCGGCAGAGCAGCGCGACGCTCTCCGCGCGCTCGAACACGCCGACGTCGGCGGCGGCGGTGCGCTCGGCCCACCGCCGGTCCCTGGACGTGACCAGCACGTGCCCGCCGGGGACGGCCGTCGTCAGCGCCCCCTCGGCCGCGTCGCGCTGGACGGGCATCAGCGGGACGATCTCGTCCGGGTCGGCGGCGTTGTCGTAGATGAGCAGCCAGCGCCCGTGCCGCCGGCCGGCGCGCAGCGCGTCCAGGAGCCGCTCGACGGTGCGGTTCACGTCGTCGCTGAGCGGCGTGCCGAGCCGCCGGGCCAGGTCGGCGAGCGACGACCTGGCCAGCGTGATCTGCTCGGCGGGGACCCACCAGACGAGGTCGTAGTCGGCCGCGTGGCGGTGCGCGTACTCGACGGCGAGCTGCGACTTGCCCTGCCCGCCGAGCCGCCGCGGGTCGGCGGGCAGGAGCGACGTCACGGCGGTGGGCAGCTTCGTCCCGACGTCGCGGAGCAGGACGTCGCGGCCGGTGAAGTCGGGGTTGCGCGACGGCAGGCCGCCGCCGAGCAGCGGCGCGGGAACGTCGCGGGCGTCGCGGGTGTCGTCGTCGGGCTCGTCCCGGGCCGCGCCCTCGCTCGCGGACGGCGGCGGACCGGTCGGCGCCGGGCCCCGCGCCGCCTCGGCCAGCCGTTCGGCGAGCCGCGCGTACCGGCCGCCGAGCCGGGCCAGGACACGTGCCGCGACCTGCGCGAACGGCGGGTCCTGGCGGAGGTCCTCGGAGCCCTCCCGGACGGCCCGCAGCAGCGCGGGAAAGTCCTGCGACGAGCCCCACCGCCCGCGGACGACGTCCCACACGCTCCGCAGGACGCCGAGCGCCTCGGCCCGTCCGAGCCCGCCGAGCAGGACGTCGCGGACCCCGTCGTGGAACTCGTACTCGACCCCGTCCGGGTCGGTCCCCGGGCGGGCGCGGCGCATCAGGCCGCCGAGGAACACCTCGGCCAGGTGCGCCGAGGTCGACTCCGGCAGCGTGGCCTGCTGGACGAGCGACATCACCTCCAGCCGCAGCGGCGCCGCCGCGAGGTAGCGCGCGAGCCGGAACGCCGTCGGCGAGGACGCGGCGCGGAACCGCTTCACCCGCTCGTCGGCGGACCGGCCGCCGTCCTCGTCCGGGTCGTCCGGGAAGTCGCGGACCGGCGGCGCGCCCGTGAACACGGCGACGGCGGCGGTCGGGCCCGTCCCGTCGCCGACCAGCTCCGCCCACGGGCGCAGCCAGCGCGGCTCCAGCTCCATCACCGGGACCGCGACGCCGGGCGGGACGCCGAGCCCGCCGCGCGGCCGGACGGTGAGCCGGTCGTTCGGCTGCCCCGCCCGGTCCGCGCTGATCCAGACGGGCTCGGACGGCGCCGCGCACCGCCACCACAGCCGCTGCGGCAGCGGCTGGAGGATCGCCACCGGGGCCGTCCGCGCCCACCGCTCCAGGACTGCGGCGGCGCGCCCGTCGCCCCAGGCCCGTCCGATGCAGTCGCTGAAGACGAGGACGACGCGGCGGCGGGTCGGGTCGATCAGCTCGTCCGGGCTGCGTCCGGGACCGGACGACGCCTCCCCGGTGCGCAGCACGAGCGTCTCGTCGTCGGCGTTCAGCCGCCACACGCGTACGTCCCGGAACGCGCCGAGCCGCTCCATCAGCGTGCGCAGCTCGGCGGCGAGGCGCGTCCAGACGACCATGGACGAGCTGCCGTCGACGACGAGCGCGAGGTCGAGCCACCGCTCCGGCGCGGGCTCCATGACCGGTTCCCAGATCCCCGTCTCCGCGATGCGCTGCGCCGTCGCGCCCTCGACGAGGTGCTCCACCGTCCGGGACGAGGACCGGCCGCGCAGCGGGCGCAGCGCGCGGGCGAGGCTCAGCGCGCGCGGGATCGCGGGCGCCGCCGGGGCGCGGACCGGGTCGCCCGCCGCCCGCGCCGTCCCTCCGACGTGCAGCCGGGCCTGCGGCGACGCCGCCGCGGGGCGGACCGGCCGCGGCGGCGCGGCGAGGCCGGCGTCCGGCGGCTCCAGGACGGCGGGCGGCGGCGTGTCGCGGACCGGCTCGGGTCCGGGCGGCGCGGGCGGCCGCGCGGCGGCGGGCTCCGCCGCGGGCGCGAGCCGCGCGAGCCAGAGCGCGTCGGCGATCTCCTCGGCGGTGGGCTGCGGATCGAGCGCCTCCAGCGCCTCGATCAACCGGCGGATCATCCCGGTCCGGCGGCGCCCAGCGGGCGCAGGATCGCGGTCACCAGCTCCCGCAGCGTCGCCTCGGACGGCCGCGACCCCGTCGTGCACAGGTAGACGGCGTTGAGCAGCTGGTCGGTGGCGAGGTCGCCGCGTTCGCGCCGGTCCAGGAACTCCCGGACGAGGTCGGCGCTCGCGGTCCGCGCGTCGGCGCCGAGATGGGCCTCGACGATCGCGGCGAGCTGCTCCGGGCTCGGCGGCTCGATCACCAGCCGGACGCAGCGCCGCAGGAACGCCGGCGGGAACTCCCGCTCGCCGTTGCTCGTGATCACGACGAGCGGGAACGCGTCGCACTGGACCCGGCCCCGGTCGACCGGCACCCGCTCGGCGCCCTTCGCGGGCATGACGTGCACGACCGGCTGGTCCTCGGGGAGGCGCTCCAGCTCCGGGATCGTGTAGCCGCCCTCCTCGAACACGTTGAGCAGGTCGTTCGGCAGGTCGATGTCGCTCTTGTCCAGCTCGTCGATGAGCAGCACGCGGGGGCGCGGGCGCGGCAGCAGCGCCGTGCCGAGCGGGCCGAGCCGGATGTAGCGCCCGATGTCGGGCGCCTCGGTGACGGCGCCGGGCGCGGCGGCCTGGCGCAGGCTCGTCTCGTGCAGCCGTCCGATCGCGTCGTAGCGGTACAGGCCGTCCTGGAGCGTCGCGCGGCTGGTGATCGGCCAGTCGAGGACGGTCCCGAGCCCCAGCTCGTGGGCGACGTTGTAGGCGAGCGTGGACTTGCCCGTCCCCGGCTTGCCGGTGACGAGCAGCGGACGCCGCAGGTGGAGCGCGACGTTCACCATCTTCACGACGTTCGGGTCCGGCCGGTACGACAGCGCCCGCTCCAGGCCGCCCCGGTGCGGCCGCCCGCCGTTCTCGGAGTCGAAGCGGCGCCACGGCGGCGGCTCGGGCAGCCGGTCCAGCCCGTCGTGCGTCGTGCCGTCCCCCTGGTAGATCATCCAGTCCGTGTTGGCCGTGTCCGTGCTCGTCACGGAAACCTCCCAGAGGCGGCTCAGGCCGGCGCGTTCAGCCGGACGTAGGGTTCGGGCAGCCGGTCGGCGTCGTCGAAGAGCAGCGTCAGGTCGAGGCCGAGGTGGTCGCCGTCCGGCGCCTCGTCGAGCGCGCGCAGCGCCTCCCGGCGCAGGGACAGGACGCTCTCCGGCAGCGTCAGCGCCCCCGTGTCCAGCAGCTCCTGGAACTCGTGCGCGAAGCGCTCCGGGTCGCGTCCGCGCCTGCACCAGGCCACGATCGGGACGCCCGCCTGGAGCGCGGCGCGCAGCTCGGCGGAGGCGTCGCCGCCGTCCGGGCCCGGCGGGAACGCCATGGCGAGGCACACCGAGGGCGTCTCCGCGAGAAGCATGCTGTAGAGACTCTCACCGCCGTACCGGCCGGGCTGTGTCACCCAGCACACCTTGGCGCTGTGGGGGTTGTCGCGCAGCCAGTGCCATTTCCGGAGCCAGTGGTGGTGGTAGGACCGCCTCCGCATCCGGTCGAGGCTCCGGACGACCACCGGGTGCTCGATGCCGAGCCGCCGCTCCAGCCCGTCGACCGAGATCCGCAACTGGTCGAAGGGCGTCCCGAGCAGGTCGCCGGGCAGCACGAACTCCAGCGTCATGTCCGGCGTGGGCCGGTTGACGACCTGGGGGTTCTCGCTCAGCAGCTCCTTCACGAGGGCGGGCAGCCCGTCGAACGGGACGGGGTCGCCGTCGTCGCAGTGCAGCATCAGCCCGTGCTCGCCCTCGACCTGGAGCCACGCCGACGCCAGGTACCGGTCGGCCGCGGCCCCGTCCGGCCGCAACTCGATGACCAGGTAGCTGCGCGGCCGGTCCCGCTCGGACGCCCGCGCCGCGCGCCGCCGCGCCGCGGCGAGGCCGGGCCGCAGCCCGAGCCGGTGCGCGATGGCGTCCGACCAGCTCCGCAGCGCGGCGGCGAGCGGGCCGTCGGCGTGCGCGGCGAGCTCCTCCACGAACGCCAGCAGCGGCGGGACGCCGTCCGCGCCGACGGTGAGGTCCTCCAGCCGGGCGAGGACGCCCCGCAGGTCGCCCGGGTCGGCGTCCAGCGCGGGGGCGGACGGGCCGGTCGCCGTCCAGTACAGGGTCCTGACCGCGGCGGGCTCGACGGCCTCGGACGCGTGCTCGCCGAGGGCGCGGACGAGCCGGTCGAGGTCGCGCCGCTCGCGCGGCCGCAGCAGCGGCTCGGGCACCAGCTCGTCGACGAGGTCGCGGGCCTCCTCCAGGGGCGTGCTCCCGCCGTGGATGTGCTCGACGACCTTCATCAGCGCGTGGAACGCGCCGGTGTAGGCGAGGCAGGAGTCGACCAGGTGCCAGATCTCGTTGAGGTCGTTGTCGTCCCTGGTCAGCGGGAGCGGGTGGCCGAGCTCCCGCTCCAGCAGGTTCAGGCACAGGTCACGGGCGTTGCGCTTGCGTATAGCGTCCAGCCTCCACAGGGCCTGGACCAGGCGGGACTGCTCCTCCACCGTCAGCGACCAGGTCACGTCCGACATTCCCCCACTTCGCTAACGAACCGCGGCGGCCCCCCATCGGTGGGCATATCGTACGCGCCGGTGGCGGTTCGCCAAGGCGGCCAATTCCGGCCGCGACGAAAGCGAGCTAAAGGTCCGTGTCGGATTGCGGGACCAGCGACCGCGCCGGAAGCGTCATTTCATGGCGCGGCGCGGGACGGTGTCGCCATTGCGCTGGTCGGCACCAGTTCGGGCGGCTGATTCGGCGCGGTGGGCGGCAGCCGATCCAGGTCACGCCGTTTTCGCGACCGCCACAGCCAGAACGAACTGATCGCGGCGACGGTCAGGGTGACGACCGTGACGAATCCGGTGACGATTCTCGTGCTCGACACGAGCGACAGCAGATATCCGGTGAACAGCGAGCCCAGCGGAACCGCGCCCTGCGTGACGAGATTGGTGACGCTCGTCACCCTGGCCAGCATGTCGTCGCCGGGCACCCAGGTCGCCTGGTGGACGGTGAGCGCCACGTTCATGTGCGCGCCGATGAAGCTGATCCCGCCCCACGCGGCCAGCCCGGTCAGTGGACGGTCACCGACCGCCGCGGTCGCGGTCATCGCGAACCATCCCCAGACACAGAAGAACAGGACGTAGACCTGACGTCCGGTCTCGGCCAGTCTGAAGCGCCGGAACAGCCGCGGTGCGACGATGGCGCCGAGCGTCCCGCCGAGCCCGGACGCCGCGAACAGAATGCCGATCATCGAGGTCGAGTCGAATTCGCGGTCGGCTTGGACGACGAGCATCAGAAAGAGCATCTGGAAGGCGAAGTTCGTCACCGCGCAGATCGTGACGACCATCCGTAAGAACGGGTCCTCCAGCAGGAAGTCCAGGCACTTGCGAAAACTGGAGGAGTTCGCCTGTTTTCGGGGCTGGAAGTCCTTTTGCCGCATACAATGCAGTGTGATCGCGGAGAAGAACGAGGAAGCGGCG
Source organism: Actinomadura syzygii (assembly GCF_008085905.1). Lineage (GTDB taxonomy): Bacteria > Actinomycetota > Actinomycetes > Streptosporangiales > Streptosporangiaceae > Spirillospora > Spirillospora syzygii. The sequence goes on from NZ_VSFF01000002.1 coordinate 179,096, forward strand.
TCCGCGACGAAGGGCAGAGTGCGGTTCAGGCCGTAGAGAAAACCGCCGAGCGGCCGACCGAGAAGGAGTGCGATATGGCTGCGCGCCTCATTTCTCGCCATCGCCTCGGGAAGGGCGTCGGGCGTGACGAGCCTGCGCACGACGGTGACTTCGGCCAGGTCGTACAGTGCCCCCAGCGCCCCTTCCGCCGCCGCCGCGCCGATCAGCAGGAGGCCGGGATGGAAGTCGAAGGCGAGCCCGACGGCCAGCATCACCGAGATCGCGACCCGGGTGTACTGGCAGGTCAGCATGATCAGGCGGCGGTCGAAACGATCCACCAGCATCCCGGCGGGCAGGGTCAGGAGCAACCGCGGGCAGGTTCCGGCGGCGGCGACCCAGCCTGCGAAGACCGGCGAGTGGGTGAGCGAGAGGGCGAGCAGCGGCAGCGCGATGGCCGCGTTCATGCCGCCGAGCTGGGAGGCCGCCGACCCGCTCCACAAATATGTGAAATCCCGCGACAGCGCCGCCTTGGAATTCACGTGCGCCCGCCTGGGTCATCCGGGGCCGCCACCTAATGTGCCCTCCTTGCAACTCGTGGTGGCCGGTTTCGCCTCCGGAAACTCACCCGCCGATCAGGAGCCGGGGCCGGATGCGCACCAAACCCGTGAGATTCTCGCTCATCGACTTCGGTGGCCATGGCAAAGCATGCGGAATGTCGCTAAAGGCGCGCTGAAGCTCCGAACGAGAACCTACGGCACCGTAGTATGGGACCGCAGGCAGACTCTAGTGGAGCCGGCGGCAGAATAAGGATCTTTGCCGAAAAAGGCCCGCGTCCAGCGGGTTTCGCGCAACCCTTGAGTTGCCGCATACCACGGGCGGGGCGCGGCTTGTTCGCCGCTGCCGCGGGTGCTCAGTGAGCGGACGCCGCGGGGATCTCGCCGGGGTTGCTGTTGAAGCCGGCCGTGGCCGGCTCGCCCGGGGCGGGGGCGAGGATCTCGTGGAGCAACCCCGCGAAGACGGACTCGCCGATCTCGTCGTCGAGTTGGCGGAGCGACAGCCCGGACACATCGATCAGGCCGCCCTGGAATGTGCTCTCCTGCTGCATGGGATCTCCTCAGCACGATGCCGCCCCGGGCCGCCATCCCGAGCGAACGGCCGGTAAACCTACATAACGGCACGATATCAATGAAGCTGGGAGATTCCTAGCTTGGTGCCGGGTTCATCCGCCGCACTGAAGATCCCCAATGCGGAGCGGGTTGTGGTGGCGACGAAATGCCGTGGAGCGTAGGGCCGAAATTCGCGCGACCGGAAAACCCGGCTGATCGGGGATTTGTGCCACGTGACCCATTCCACTGCTGGCCCGGCTGGGATATTACGGTATCTGAGCGTGCACGATGGATTGGCGTTCAGGCAGTGATTCGGCGAAATGCGGAGGTGGGACGCATGACGCACCCGCAGGCGGTTCCGGCGGTGTGGGGAAAGGTTCCGCTGCGGAACAAGAACTTCACCGGACGTGAGGAGTTGCTGACCGAGCTCAAGACCGGCATCTCCCGGCAGGTCACCGCCGTGCTGCCGCACGCGCTGCACGGCCTCGGCGGCGTCGGCAAGACCCAGATGGCGGTCGAGTTCGCCTACCGCTACCAGGACGACTACGACATCGTGTGGTGGGTCCCGGCCGACCAGCCGTCGCTCGTCCTGCCGATGCTCGCGAACCTCGCGCCGCACCTCGGGCTGCCGTCCGCCGCGACCCTCGGGCTGGAGGACACCGCCAACGCGGTGCTCGACGCGCTCCGCCGCGGCGATCCGTATGGCCGCTGGCTGGTGATCTTCGACAACGCGGACCAGCCGGAGGACCTCCAGCACCTCCTGCCGCAGGGCGGCCACGTCCTCGTCACCTCGCGCAACCCGCGCTGGGACAGGGTCGGCCACACCGTTCAGGTGGACGTCTTCGCCCGCGAGGAGAGCGTCGCCTTCCTGGAGAAGCGGGTGCCGCGCGCGATCAACGCGGCGGACGCCGACCGCCTCGCGAACGAACTCGGCGACCTGCCGCTGGCCCTCGAGCAGGCGGGCGCCCTCCAGGCCGAGACCGGCATCTCCGTCGCCGAGTACCTCCGCCTGCTCGCGGAGTACACCCGCCGCCTCCTGGCGGAGGGGAAGCCCACCGAGTACCCGGCCTCGATGACCGCCGCGTGGCGGCTGTCGGTGGACAGCCTCGCCAAGCGGCTGCCCGAGGCCGTCGAACTGCTGCGCTGCTGCGCCTTCTTCGGTCCCGAGCCGATCCCGCGGGACGTGTTCAGCCGCACCCCGCCCGGCATGAGCCAGCCGCTGGCCGGGCTGCTGCGCAACCCGATCAAGCTCGCCCGGGCGTTCGGCGAGGTGGGCCGGTACGCGCTCGCCAAGATCGACTCGGCGAACCGGACCGTCCAGGTGCACCGGCTGATCCAGGCCCTGCTGCGGGACGAGCTGTCCCCCGCCGACCAGGCGCGGTTCCGCAGCGAGGTGCACATGCTCCTGGTGGCCGCGATGCCCCCCGAGGACGCGGAGTCCTCGGTGAGCTGGCGCCGCTACTCGGAGCTGACCCTGCACGTCGAGCCCGCCGCCGTCGCGCGCAGCCAGGACCCGGACGTCCGCAAGTTCGCGATCAACATCGTCCGGTACCTGCGGCAGTCTGGAGACTACGCGTTCGCGCAGACCCTGGTCGAACGGCTCCTCGACCAGTGGGCGGCCGACTCCGGGGAGGACGACCTCGACCTCCTGGAGGGCAAGCGGCAGTTCGGCAACATCCTGCGAGACCGGGGCGAGTACGGCGCCGCCTACGAGTCGAACCTGAAGGCCATGGAGCGGACGGAGGCGGTCGCCGGTCCCAACCACCGGATGACGTTCTACTTCCTGAACACGCTCGGCGCCGACCTCCGGGCGCGAGGCGACTTCGTGGCCGCCCGCGACCACGACCTCCGCTCGGTGCAGAGGCACGAGGAGTCCTTCGGCCCCGCCGCGGTCGACACGCTGCGGGCGATGCACAACCTCGCACTGGACCACGGCCTGAACAGCGAGTACGTCAAGTCGCGCGACATGCACGAGACCGTCTACCTGCGCTTCGGCGAGTCGGCGGACGCCACCACGACCAACCTCAGCAACGCGTTCAGCGGGCTGGCGCGCTCGGTGCGCCTCTGCGGCGATTTCGCGGAGGCGTGCGACCTCGGCGAGGAGGCGCACGCCAAGTGCGTGGACGAGCTCGGCCCCGAGCACCCGCTGACGCTCCACGTCGCCAAGGACCTCGCGATCGCCCTGCGCCGGTCCGGCGAGCTGAGCCGGTCGCTGGAACTCGCCCAGGAGACCCACGCGCGGTACGTCCGGCTGTTCGGGCTCGACCACCCCGACACGCTCGCGGCCACGATGTCGCTGGCCAACAGCCAGCGCAGCGTCGGCGAGCTGGAATCGGCGCTTGAGCTCACCGCCGACACCGTCGTCCGGTACCCGAAGGTCTACGGCCCTGAGCACCCGTACAGCCACGGCTGCGCTGGGAACCTCGCGGTGCTGCGCCGGGTGTTCGGGGACGCGGAGACCGCGCGGAAGCTGAACGAGAAGGCGCTCGCCGGGCTTGAGGTCAAGCTCGGACGCGACCACCACTACTCGCTCACCGTGGCCACCAACCTGGCCAGCGACCTGCTCGTGCTGAACGAGACCGACTCGGCGTGCAGGCTCGGCCGCGGAACGCTCCGCAGGCTGAAGGCGATGATCGGCGACGAGCACCCGATGACGCTCGCCTGCGCCGCCAACCTGTCCGTGGCGCTGCGGGCGAACGGCGACGAGCAGGACGCCGAGCGGCTGCACAAGGAGACGATGGACACCTACGCGCGCAGGCTCGGCCTGGAGCACCGCGACGCCGTCGTCGCGGCCGAGTGGCGCAACCTCGACTGCGACTTCGACCCGCCGCCGATCTAGGTCTCCGCGGCCGGGACCGCGCTAGGGGAAGCGCGGCCGCGGCGCGGTCTCGCCGTTGCGCCGCCGCCAGGCGGACAGGTGCCGGTCGGCGGCGTCACGGGCGAGGCGGAGCGCCTCGTCCTGGACCGGCTCGTCCAGCCAGGCCCCGACGGTACGGCCCATCTCGCGGACGAACCGGGCGCCCGCCGGGGTGAGCCGGCCGCCGCCCGCGAGCGAGCGGACGACGTACTCGGTGGCCGCCCGCCAGCGGGCGAAGTCGCTCTCCGCCCTGAGCAGTGCCGTGCCCGTCTCGTGCCTGCGCCGCGTCCGCCAGAACGCCGCGATGCCGAGGTGGGCGTAGGCGCCCTGCAGCAACCCGGCGGTGGGCCTCGGATCGTCCCGCCAGGGGGCGTAATGGGTGCTGCCGTCGTCGGGCCCGGTCAGCCGGACGAGGTCGAGCAGCGCGGTCAGCTTGGCGTGCTGGACCTCGTGGACGAGCGTGACCGCGAAGAAGGCGGCGTCGGGCGGGCTGGAGAGTCCGACGCTGCCGAAGACGTCCCGTGAACTGGCGCTGGACAGGCCCCGGTCCGGTGGGGCGAGGGGTGTCAGCACGCTGATGAGGGCGGCGACCTCCTCGGCCGCCGGGCGGTGGTGGTCGACCAGGATCCGCCAGGCGTCGGCGAGGGTCGCCCGCCAGCCTTCGAGTTCGTCCGGGAGGAGGCGGTGGGGGAGCCGTTCGCCGCCGGGCATGCGGTCGGGGTCGTGGTCGTCCAGCAGGAGGGCGATGGACATGCCCCGATGCGACGCGGTCAGGCGGCGCAGCGCCTCCCAGCCCGGCGCGTCCTCGTGGACGTCGGCGGGAAGGCGGGTCCGGACGTCCCCGGCCGTGATCTCCGTGCCGCCGGGTCCCGTCCGCACGAGGGCGCTCGCGTGGCCGGGCAGCGGCGCGCGGCCCAGCGCGGGCAGGACGACGGCCCCGGCGCGCGCCTGGACCTCGATCTCTGCGGGGAATCCGGCTTTGATCGCGGCGGCGGCGGCGAGGGCGGCGTACTCGCGCGGGTCGGCCGTGGCGGGTTCGGCCAGCACGCGCCGCGCCCATTCGCCGACCGTCGGATACCGCAGCACCGCCTCGACCGCCCGCGGGTCGACGTCCTGGATTCGCGCGAGGAGGTCGTGCGCGCGGGCGGCCGCCGGGCCCGCCGCGTCCCGCACGCCGCGCAGCAGCAGGAGGCGTTTGCTGTACTGCGACCTGAGCAGCACGTCCGCGGCGGACGCGCCGCCGCCGCCCGCGGCGAGCGCGAGGAAGTCCCGCTCGGGGATCTCATGGACGCCGAGGCTCATTCACCGCTCCCCGGCAGCCGTGCGCGTGAGCGCGTCGACGTCCTTGGCGACCACGTCCCGGATGTGGGTGATGAGGCGGAGCAGGTCCCGGCAGTAGACGGACGCGTTGGCGAACCCGGCGCCCGACCGGTACCGGTGCGTGTAGAGCCCGCCCCCGCACACCCGGTGGACGGGGCAGCCCTCGCACGTCGGGGCCAGCGCCCGGCGGCCGATCTGGCGGGCGGCCATCGCGGGCAGCATGAGCGCGGCGTCGAACGGGTCGCGGCGGACGTGCAACTCCGTCTGCGTCGCCCCCTCGTAAGCCGACTTGAGCGTGTCGACCTGCTCGATGGCGCCGTTCGTCTCGACCACGGCGACCGCGACCGGCGACAGGCCGATGCCCTCGCTGAGCGAGGGCCGTCCGAGCAGCAGCCGGAAGATCTCGGCGAACAGCCGGACCCGGGTCTCCCGGACGGGCGCCCGGTACCAGCGGTCGAACACCGCGACGAGCCAGTCGCCGTAGGGCGTCCCGGAGCCGGTGCCGAGGCCGGGCGGAGGAGTGTCCCAGTTGCCGTGCGGGAGCAGGAAGTCGACGACGCGGGGACCGTGCGCGATCAGCGCCTCGTAGGTGGCGACCGGGTCGTTGTCCAGGTCGATCGTGCTGAGCAGCCCGGTGAAGAGGTGGCGGTACGCGGGCGCCGTCAGCCTTCGCAACCCGGCGGTGACCTCCTGATGGCTTCCGGCTCCGTTGGCGCGGCGGCGGTGCCGGTCGTGGCCCCCCTCGTCGCCGTCCAGGCTGACGCTCACGAGAATGCCGAGTTCATCGAAGAGTTTCAGGTAGACCGAATCCAGCAGTACGCCATTGGTCTGCACATGGAAAGTCACCGAGGTCGAAGAATCGACGGCCGAATTGACCGCGTCGACCGCGTACCTGATGTGTTCGGCGCCGGCCAGCAACGGTTCTCCGCCGTGCAGGATCACGGCGATCCGGGGCAGCGCGTTGGACCGCGCGTGCTCGGCGATCCGGGCGGCCACGTGGTCGATCGTGGCCCGTGACATGCGGCGGGGCTGGCGCCGCCAGCTCTGGTCCGCCATCTCGTACATGTAGCAGTAGTCGCAGGCCAGATTGCACCGGCTGTGTATTTTCAGGACGAACTCGCGGAACGGGCTCGGCCGCCAGCCCTGTTCGAGCAGCTCCTGCACGTTGAGCGTGGCGGGCCATTCGCCCGCGGTGGACGTCGGCGCCGCACTCACGGTCACACCGATCAACTCCCAGGTCGAGTTCCGGCACGGCAGAGTACGCCCCATAACATTTATATACACATCTCCGTGATCAGTGAATAGCGCGGGCGCGGCGGTTTCCGGCGGTCGGCGTACGCTCTTCACGTGCGCACCATCATCGCCGCTTACGAGCAGACGGTCCGGTCCAGCCTGGAGCTTGCCTCGACGCTGGACGGGCGCGACTGGGACCTCCCCACCGAATGCCCCGGCTGGACGGTCAAGGACCAGTTCTCCCACCTCGCAGGGGTCGAGCTGGCCCTGCTGGGCGACCCGTCCCCGGACGTCGAGGTGCCGGAGTTCGAGCACGTCCGCAACGACTTCGGGAAGTTCATGGAGCTCGCCGTCCACGCGCGGCGGCCGGTGCCCGGCCCGGACGTCGCGGCGCATCTCGCGGGCGCGCTGGAGCGCCGCCTCGCCGAGCTGCCCGGCATAGACCCGGAGCGCGTCGTCATGTGCCCGGACGGCCGCGAGGGCCCCTACACCCGCTTCATGAAGTTCCGCGCCATGGACTGCTGGACGCACGAGCAGGACGTCCGGCGCGCGGTCGGCCGTCCAGGCAACCTCGACGCCCCGGCCGCGCGGTGCTTCTGGGAGCTGATGAGCCCCGGCCTGCCGCGTGTGGTGGCGCGGAAGGCGAGCGCGGAGCCCGGCCGGTCGGTCGCGTTCCGGATCTCCGGCCCGCCCTCCTACGACGTGGCCGTCCGGGTGGATGACGACGGCCGCGGCCACCTCGCCGAGCCCGCCGACGCGGGCGCCGACCCGGCGGCCGAGCTGGGCATGGACTGGGAGACCTACGTCCGGCTGACCGCCGGGCGGTGCGCGCCCGGCGCCGTCACGGTGACCGTGAAAGGCGACCGCGAGCTGGCCTCGCGGGTGCTCACCGCCATGGCGATGACGCCCTAGCCGTCCTCCGGTTCGGGACGGTGCCGGACGGCCCCCGGGAAGTGCGAGGCGAGCAGGTCGGGCGACTCCTCGCGGCCGTCCAGGACGCGGCTCGTCCGGTTCGCCACCCGCCAGCCGAGCGGCGTGCGGCGGAGCCGCCAGCGGTTCGCGGTGGCACGGCGCACCAGGAAGCCGTCCGGGCCGTGCACGATCATCAGGGTGTAGCCGGTCGCGGTCGCCTCGTCGCCGGACACGATGACGTGCGGCGGCCCGGCGAAGTGCGCGCAGCCCCCGGCGATCCAGCCCTGGTGGCCCTCGGAGCGGACCATCGCCTCGACCTCCGCGCGGCCGGACATCAGCAGCTCGTCCACGTCGTAGACGCCGTCCTCGCCCCACAGCGCGGCGACGTCGGCGGCGCAGCCGCTGTCCACCAGCGGGGCGTAGGAGAGGATCAGCCGGGTGACGGCGCGTTCGTCCTCCAGGTGGCGGAGCCGCGCCTCCAGCGCGTTCAGCCGGGCCTCGACGTCGGTCATCGCTCCTCCCCGAAGGTCAGCTCGAACGGGTCGGCCAGCTCGCGCAGCGCGGCGAGCTGGTCGCGGTAGTGGGCGGGGGACGTGGACGCGAACCGGGCGCCCGCGATCGTCGCGCCCGCCTCGCGCAGTTCGGCGAGGGCGGCGCCGGTCGCGTCCGGGTCGCCGATCGGGTCCAGCGGGCGGGACGTCCCGAGCACCACGTCGAACCCGGCCGGGACGTCGGCGTCCGCGAGCATCGAGGCGAGCGTGCCGAGCGGCAGCCCGAACGGCACCCAGCCGTCGGCGTCCAGCGCGCGGCGCAGCGAGCGGGCCGTCCGGCCGCCGATCCAGATCGGGACGCGCTCCTGCACGGCGTGCGGCTCGACGACCAGCCCGCCGAAGTCGTAGAACTCGCCGTGGTACTCCGGCAGCCGCTTCGACAGGGACGCGCGGAGCGCGGCGATCGCGTCGTCCGCGCGGGCGCCGCGGTCCGCGAACGGGGCGCCGAGCAGCGCGAACTCCTCCTGGAGGCTGCCGACGCCGAGGCCGAGCGTGAGCCGCCCGCCGCTGACCCGGTCGAGCGTCCCGTACCGCTTGGCGATGGCGAGCGGGTGGTGGTAGCCGACCACGAGGACGTGCGTGGCGAGCCGGATCCGGGACGTCCGCGCCGCGATGTGCCCGAACGTGGCGAGCGGGTCCCAGTAGACCCCGCCGCGCTGCTCGGCCGCCTCGATCGGGACGGCGACGTGCTCGCTGCAGCTCAGATGGTGGTAGCCGAGCCGGTCGGCGGTCTCGGCGATCCGCGCGATGTCCTCGATGCCCGCGTCCCGCTCCCAGGCGGCGGGTCCGGGCGGCGGCTGCGCCACCACCGGTGTGACGATGCCGACACGCATCGGTGCTCCCCTCGTCGCAGGAAAACGTTCTATCACGGCGTTTCGCGCGCGACGCGGGCCGGGTCGGGCCCGGGAAGCTCGTGCTGACCTCGCTTTACGCCCCCTCTTCCCAGGAGACCAAGCGGTTGCTAGATTCCAGATAACCAGAATTCATTTCAGTTGTTCTCTGGGAGGTGCGATGACCGAGGTCATGGCGTCCGGATCACCGCCGCGACCGGCGCAGTCGGTGCGACCGGCGCAGTCGCCGCCGTCGATGATCGAGCGGATGACGCTGATCCTGGACGCGTTCAGCGGCCCGACCGCCCGGCTGACCCTGGAGGACGTCGCCCGCCGCACCGGGCTGCCGCGCTCCACCGCGCACCGGATCCTGGACCAGCTCGTCCGGCAGCGCTGGCTCGCGCACCACTCGTTCGGCTACGGCCTCGGGCAGCGCGCCCTCGGGCTCGGCGGCCGGGACGGCGGGCACGGCAGGGTCCGCGAGGCGGCGGCGCCGCTGTTGCACGAGTTGCAGGTCACCACCGGGCTCGTCGCGCACCTCGCCGTCCTGGACGGCGCCGAGGTCTACTACCTGGACAAGCTCGGCGGGCGGCTCGCCGCGTCCGTGCCGTCCCGGGTCGGCGGGCGGGCGCCCGCGCACTGCACCGCGCTCGGCAAGGCGATGCTCGCCTGGCTGGAGCCCGAGCGGGTGGACGCGCTGCTCGGCCCCGAGATCACCCGGCTCACCAGCCGCACCATCGGCGAGATCCGGACGCTGCACCAGGAGCTGCACCGGATCCGGCAGCGCCGCGGGCTGGCCTTCGAGCGCGGCGAGTCCTTCCCCGGCATCGCGTGCGTGGCCGCGGCGATCCGCGGCCCGGAGGGCCCGGTCGCGGGGATCTCGCTGGTCGGCGACATCCGCGCGCCGCTGGAGAACGTCGCGCCGCTGGTCGTCACGGCGGCGCGGGAGACGTCGCGGATCCTGTTCCCCGGCCTCGGGGCGACGACGCGCGGCGGCGGCCGGGCGGGCGCTCGGGCCCGGCGGAGCGCGGCCGAGCGCGGCGCGGAGGCGGCGACGTGGTCGCCGGAGACGATGAACCGGCTGCTCGCCGTGGACGGCCGCGGCGACTGGATGTGACGACGGGCCCCGGACCCGGCCCACGTCTCGGTCCGCGGGTCAGCCCCAGCCCCAGCGGTCGCCGACGCCCCACGGGTCCGGCGCGATCGGCGCGTCCGGCTCGTTGATCCCGAACCGGCTGCGGAAGAACACCATCGGACGCCGCCAGGCGCCGTCCCGGACGTCGTGCCGCTCGATCCCGAGGACACGCCCGATCACCACCTCGTGGTCGCCCGCCCGGTGCACGCCGTGCACGACCGCGTGCACGCAGAGCAGGACGTTCGGCAGCACGGGAGTGCCCCAGGGCGACACCTCCCAGTCCAGGCCGTCGAACTTGGCGCCCCGGCTCGACCCGAACCGCTCGCAAAGCTCGCGCTGCTCCTCGGCGAGGACGTTGACGCAGAACCGTCCCGCCGACCGGATCCGCGGCCACGACCGGCCGCGGACGTCCGCGCAGAACAGGATCAGCGGCGGCTCCAGCGACACCGACGCGAACGACTGGCACGCGAACCCGACGGCCTCGCCGCCGTCGAGGGCGGTGACGACGGTGACGCCGGTGGCGAACTCCGCCATGGCCTTGCGGAACTCGGCCGGGTCGGGAGCGTCGCCGGGCGCGGTTCCGGGCTTGTCGGTGAGCGCTCGGTCGGCTGGCATCTGTCCACCTCTGGGGTCGTCGCGGGGGCTGCCCACGTCCAGAACTCGGTTCGGGTCGCACGGGTGGTGCTAGTCAAAGTGTCCATGACGGTCAAGCGCCCCGGACGGTCCCGATGAGTGGAAGACGCCGCGAACCCGGCGGGGGACGGTCGCCGTGAGACGCGCGTCCCGCTGATCGGGATCGGCGGGACGGCCCCGGCCCGGCCGCGATTACGTTCCGGGCAAGCCCATCCTCGGAGGACAGAGAGACCATGCCCACGGAGTTGACCCACGAGTCGACGTCGCGCGAACTCGCCACCGACCGGGGCGTCCTGCGCTACCACGAGGCGGGCGAGGGGCCGCCGCTGCTGATGCTGCACGGCTCGGGCCCCGGCGTCACCGGCTGGCGGAACTTCCGCGGGAACCTCGTCCGGTTCGCCGGGCACTTCCGGTGCCTGGTCCTCGAATTCCCGGGGTTCGGGGTGAGCGACCCGACCGACGAGCACCCGATGGCGGCGGCGGGCGGCGCGGTCGTCCGCTTCCTGGACGGCCTGGGCCTCGACCGGGTCGACGTGATCGGCAACTCGATGGGCGGGATCATCGGGACGCAGGTCGCCGTGAAACACCCTGAGCGCGTCCGGCGGCTGGTCACGATCGGCGGGATCGGACGCAACATCTTCAGCCCCGGCCCCGGCGAGGGCATCAGGCTGCTGATGGAGTTCACCGACGACCCGACCCGCGAACGCCTGATCCGGTGGCTGCACTCGATGGTCTACGACCGGCGGATCGTCACCGAGGAGATGATCGAGGAGCGCTGGGAGCAGGCCACCGACCCGGACACTCTCGCCGCCGCGCGCCGCATGTACGGGTCGAAGGCGATGGCGGCCCGCGCGAAGGCGATGGCCGGTTCGGACGAGCCGCCGTACTGGGCGATGCTCCACAAGCTCAGGGCCAAGACCCTCATCACCTGGGGACGGGACGACCGCGTCAGCCCGGTCGACATGGCCCTCGTCCCGATGCGGACGATCCCCGACGTCCAGGTGAACATCTTCCCGAACTGCGGGCACTGGGTGATGATCGAGCAGAAGTCCGCCTGGGAAAGCGCCGTTCTCGCGTTCCTGACCCAGGAGGACGAATCATGACCGGCTGGGACCACGAGTTCGACTTCGTCGTCGTGGGCAGCGGCGGCGGCGGAATGGCCGCCGCGCTCACCGCCCGCGACGCGGGAATGAGCGTGCTCGTCGTCGAGAAGGGCTCGAAGTTCGGCGGCTCCACCGGAATCTCCGGCGGCGGCATCTGGATCCCGAACAACCCGACGCTGAAATCGCGCGGCCACGACGACAGCCGCGAGTCGATCCGCCGCTACCTCGACCTGCTCACCCAGGGCCGCGTCCCGGCCGCGCGGCTCGACGCCTTCGTCGACAACGGCCCCGCCGCCATGGAACTCATCTGCAAGAGCAAATGGATGCGGTTCTTCTGGACGAAGGGCTACGCCGACTACCACCCCGAACTGGACGGCGGACGTCCGCTCGGCCGCTCCATCGAGGCGAAGCCGTTCGACACCCGCAAACTCGGCGACGACGAGAAATACCAGCGTCCGAACAACATGAAAGGCCCGCTCGGCCTCTGGATCACCAGCAAGGACTACCACGACCTCGCGATGGCGAAGCGCACCTGGGCCGGACGCCGGGCATCGCTGGTCGCGGCGTGGCGGGTGTCGTCCAACCTCGTCCGGCGGCGGCACATGGCGACCGGCGGACGCGCGCTCGTCGCGCGGCTGCGGATGGCGCTCAAGGACGCCGGAGTCCCGCTATGGCTGAAGACCGGCATGCGGGAACTGGTCAGCGAGGACGGCCGCGTCACCGGCGTCGTCGCCGCGAAACGGGACGGGACGACGCTGCGGATCCGCGCCCGCAAGGGCGTCCTCCTCGCGACCGGCGGGTTCGACCACAACCAGGAGATGCGCGAGCGCTACCTGCCGAAGGGCGGGCGGGAGGACTTCGCCATGGGCGCCCGGGAGAACACGGGCGACGGCATCCGCGCGGGCGAGGGACTCGGCGCCGCGCTCGACCTGATGGACGACGCCTGGTGGATGCCCGCCGTCCGGCACCCGGCCGGGGCGACGATCCCGCTCGTGTCCGAGCGCGCCATCCCGCGCCAGGTCATCGTGTCGCCGGCCGGGACGCGCTTCACCAACGAGGCCGCCCCGTACGTCAACTTCGTCCACGACCAGCTCGCGGGCGGGCACGTCCCCGCCTGGTTCGTGATGGACGCCAGGGCCCGCGCCCGCTACCCGTTCGCGCAGATCCTGCCGGGGGCGCCGATCCCGAAGGCGTTCTACGACGCGGGGATCGTGTTCAAGGCCGACACGATCGAGGCGCTCGCGACGGCGATCGGCGTCCCGCCGGACGCCCTGGCGAAGACCGTGGAGACGTTCAACGGCCACGCCCGCGCGGGCAGGGACCCCGAGTTCGGACGCGGCGACTCCGCCTACGACCGCTACTACGGCGACCCGAACCTGCCGAACCCGAACCTGGACGTCATCGACACCGCGCCCTACTACGCCTTCCGCCTGGAGGTCGGCGACCTCGGCACGAAGGGCGGGCTGGTGTCGGACGAGCACGCCCGCGTCCTGCGCGCGGACGGCTCGGTCATCGACGGCCTGTACGTGACGGGCAACTCGTCCGCGTCGGTGATGGGCAACGAGTACGCGGGGCCGGGCGCGACGATCGGCCCGTCCATCGTGTTCGGCTACATCGCGGCGCGGCACGCCGCCGGTGCCGGAGACGCCGGGACATGACCACCTTGAAGGCGCGGGTCGTCGACGTCGTCCACGAGACGGCGGACGCGCGCTCGCTCGTCCTCGAACCCGCCGAGGGCGACCGGGACCGGTTCTCCTACCGTCCCGGGCAGTTCCTGACCGTCCGGGTCCCGGCCGGGGACGGCTGGGCGGCCCGCTGCTACTCGCTGTGCAGCTCGCCGCTCACCGACGACCGGCTGAAGGTGACGGTCAAGCGGGTGGACGGCGGCCTCGGGTCCAACTGGATCTGCGACAACGTCACGGCGGGCGACGTGCTGGAGGTGCTGCGCCCGGCGGGCACCTTCACGCCGTCCTCGCTGGACGACGACCTGCTGCTCGTCGCGGGTGGCAGCGGCATCACCCCGGTGATGTCGATCCTGAAGTCGTGCCTGGCGGGCGGGCGCGGCAGGGTCGCGCTCCTCTACGCCAACCGGGACGAACGCTCGGTGATCTTCGCGAGCGAGCTGCGCGCGTTGACCGAGCGGCACCCCGACCGGCTGACGGTCGTCCATCTGCTGGAGTCGGTGCAGGGGCTGCCGACGTCCGCCGCCGTCCGCTCCCTGGCCCTGCCCTACTCCGGACGGCAGGCGTTCCTCTGCGGCCCGGAAGTCTTCATGGACCTGGTCACGGACGCGCTCGGCGACCTGGGGCACCGCGTCCACGTCGAACGGTTCTTCTCCCTGGAGGGCGACCCGTTCGAGGACCCCGACGAACCAGAGGCAGAGGTCAGCACCGACGCCGCCGAGATCGAGGTCGAGATCGACGGCGAGACGCGGACCGTCCCGTGGCCGAGATCCGAGCGCCTCCTCGACACCCTGCTCCGCGCCGGGGTCGACGCGCCGTTCTCGTGCCGGGAGGGCAACTGCTCCGCCTGCGCCTGCGTGGCGCTTGAGGGCGAGGTCACGCTCGACGCCAACGCGGTCCTCGACGAGCGGGACCTCGCCGACGGCCTCATCCTCGCCTGCCAGGCGAGACCGGTCAGCGACCGGCTCAAGATCACCTACGACGGCTGAACACGGACACGGGAGAGGCGATGACAGCAGGGCGGGCGAACCGCGTGCTCGACACGATCATGGAACGGGCGGAGCAGATCCGCGAGCTCGGCCCCGCCAACGAGGCCCTCGGCAGGCTGGACGACAAGGCCGCGCAGGCGCTCCGCGAGGCCGGGGTCATCCGGCAGCTCCAGCCGGAGGCGCACGGCGGACTTGAGGTCCACCCGCGCGAGTTCGCCGAGACGGTGATGGGCGTCGCCGCCCTCGACGGGTCCACCGGCTGGGTCGCGGGGATCGTCGGCGTCCACCCGTGGGAGATGGCCTACGCCGACCCGAGGGTCCGCGACGAGATCTGGGGCGACGACCCGGACGTGTGGATCGCGTCGCCCTACGCCCCGATGGGCGTCGCCCGCCCGGTGGACGGCGGCTACGTCTTCAACGGGCGCTGGCAGTTCTCGTCCGGCACCGACCACTGCGACTGGATCTTCCTCGGCGGGATGGTCGGCGACGCGGACGGCAAGGTCGCGCAGCCGCCCCGCTCCCTGCACCTCATCCTGCCCCGGTCGGACTACGAGATCGTCGAGGACTCCTGGGACGTCGCCGGGCTCAAGGGCACCGGCAGCAAGGACGTCATCGTGAGGGACGCCTTCGTCCCCGCCTACCGGACGCTTGAGTACGGCAAGGTCGTGGACGGTTCCGCGGCGCGCGAGGCGGGGCTGACCAACCCGTCCTACCTGATGCCGTTCTCCTGCGTGTTCCCGCTCGGCATCACCTCCGCCGTCATCGGGATCGCGGAGGGCGCGCTCCACCACCACCTCGCCTACCAGCGCAACCGCGTCCAGATCACCGGCACGAAGATCAAGGACGACCCGTACGTGCTGTACGCGATCAGCGAGGCGGCGGAGGAGATCAAGGCGTCCAGGACGGCGCTGCTCGACAACTGCTCGCGCGTCTACGACCAGGTGGCGGCGGGTCGTCAGCCGACGTTCGCCGAGCGCGCGGCGGGCCGTCGCACGCAGGTTCGGGCGGCGTGGCGGGCGGTGCATGCGATGAACGAGATCGTCGTCCGGTCGGGCGGGAACGCGATGCGCAACGACAACCCGATCCAGCGGTTCTGGCGGGACGCGCACGTCGGGCTCGCGCACGCCATTCACGTGCCCGGCGCCGTCTACCACGTGTCCGCGCTGACCGAGCTGGACATCGAGCCCCCGCACGGCCCGATGCGCTCCATGATCTGAACCCACGAGGAGAGGTGCGTTCCAGATGGCCCAGATCCGAGGGCTCGGATATCTGAAGGTCCAGACCCGCCATATCGACCGGTGGCGCGAGTTCGCGCTCGACGGGCTCGGGTTCGCGGAGGGCGCCGGGCCCGACCCGGACGGCCTCTACCTGCGCATGGACGAGCGCCGCTCGCGCCTCCAGCTATTGCCCGGGGACAGCGACAAAGTGCTGGCCGTGGGCTGGGAAGTGCGCGACCAATACGCGCTGGCCGCCGTCCGGGAGGCGGTCGAGAAGTCCGGCCGTGAGGTCCGGACGCTCACCCCGAAAGAGGCCGCCGAGCGCGACGCCGAAGAGGTCATCGTGTTCGCCGACCCCGGCGGCACGCCTGCCGAAGTGTTCTTCGGCCCGGTGCTCGACCACAGCCCCGTCCGGACGGGATTCGCGCAGAAGTTCGTCACCGGCGCCATGGGAATGGGGCACGTCGTCCTTCCCACGCCCAATTTCGCCGAGACGGCCGCGTTCTACAACGAGGTTCTCGGGTTCCTGCCGCGCGGCGCGATGAAGGTCGGCGGCGGCCGGGTCCGCATCCGGTTCATGGGCGTCAACCAGCGGCACCACAGCATCGCGATCTGCCCCGCCCCCCACGACGGCGACCCCGGGCTCGTCCACCTGATGGTGGAGGTCGACACGCTGGACGCGGTCGGCATCGCGCTCGACAGCGTCAAGGAGAAGGGCTTCTCCATCTCCTCGACACTGGGACGGCACACCAACGACAAAATGGTGTCGTTCTACGTCCGGGCGCCCGGCGGATGGGATATCGAATACGGCTGCGAGGGCATGCTCGTCGACGAGACCTACTACACCGCCGAAGAGATCACCAAGGACAGCTACTGGGGCCACGACTGGTCCGGCTCCGAGCCGCTGGCCGCGTTCGTCCCTCCGGGGAAATAGATGAACTCCCGTTCTTCGGTCGAGGCTTTCGCGCTGCGCGACGTCGCCGCGTTCGACCACGAATGCGACGTGCTGGTCGCCGGTTTCGGCTGCGCGGGCGCGGCGGCGGCGTTCGAGGCGGCGCGGGCGGGCGCGGACGTGCTCGTCCTGGAACGGGCGAGCGGCGCGGGCGGCTCGTCCGCGCAGTCCGGCGGTGAGCTTTACCTAGGCGGCGGCACCGCGATCCAGAAAGCGTGCGGTTTCGACGACGACCCCGACACGATGTTCGCCTATCTGGAGGCGGCCCTCGGCCCGCACGCCGACACCGAGAAACTGCGGCTGTACTGCGACGGAAGCGTCGAGCATTTTGAATGGCTCCGGGAATGCGGCGTGCCGTTCAACGCGACCTTCTACGACAGGCCGACGTGGATGCCGATGTCCGACGAGGGGCTGATGTGGCTGGGGGAGAACTCCTGGCCGTACAACACCGTCGCGAGGCCCGTCCCGCGCGGGCACCGTCCGGCGGCGAGCGGGTTCGGCGGCGGGATCCTCATGGAGCGGCTGACGGCCGCCGCGCTCGCGGCCGGGGCCGCCGCGCACACCGACACGCTCGCGACGAACCTCGTCCTGGACGACGACGGCCGCGTCGCCGGGGTCGTGGCCCGCAAGTACGGCAAGACCGTCCTCTACCGGGCGCGGACGGCGGTGATCCTCACGACCGGCGGGTTCGTCGACAACGAGGAGATGCTCGCCGACCACGCGCCCGTCCTGCTCGGCCACGGCAAGGTCAGCGACGGCCTGGACGACGGCTCCGGCATCCGGATGGCCACCGCCATCGGAGCCGCCACCCGCCGGATGGGCGTCGTGGAGATCGCGCTCACCGCCCTGCCCGCGATGGTGTGCCGCGGCATGCTCGTCGACGGCCTCGGACGCCGCTTCATCAACGAGGACGTCTACCCGGGCCACTGGAGCGTCCACGCGGTCAGGCACCAGCCCGGCCCCTACTGGACGATCATCGACGAGGAGGGGTTCGAGGACGTCCCCGAGCCCGACCGCTGGGGCCTGCGCCCCCGTTACGTCACCGAGACGCTCGCCGAACTGGAGACGTCGCTCGGCATGCCGCGCGGCTCCCTGGAGACGACCGTCGAGACCTACAACCGGCACGCCGAGAAGGGCGAGGACCCGTACTTCCACAAGGACCCGAAATGGGTGCGCCCGCTGAGACCCCCGTTCGCGGCGATCGACCCGCGCGCCGGGTTCTTCGGCGGCGGCGCGGGCCAGGGCGGCAGCGGCGTCGCCGGGTTCACGCTCGGCGGGCTGCGCACCACCGTGGACGGCGAGGTCCTGACCGGCTCGGGCACCCGCGTTCCCGGCCTGTACGCGGCGGGACGCGCGGCGTCCGGCATGCACGGCGAGGGCTACGTCTCCGGGACGTCCCTCGGCGACGGCACGTTCTTCGGCCGCCGCGCGGGCCGCGCCGCCGCCGTCCGCACCCCCTGAGAGCCGGGAGGCCCGTTCCGGTTGCGAAGCTAATCCTGGACATTTAGTATCCAGATTATGCGGATGAGCGAGGGAGTCGAGTGGGCGATCCACAGCTGCCTCAACCTGACCTGGCTGGAGCCGGGTGAGGCGGTCCCGGCGGCCAGGCTGGCGGCGTTCTACGAGCTGCCCGCGGCCTACCTGAACAAGCAGTTGCAGGCGTTGGCCCGCGCGGGCATCCTCGCGTCCACCCCCGGCCCGCGCGGCGGGTTCCGGCTCGCGCGCCGCCCCGAGGACATCACGCTCATGGACGTGGTCGCCGCCATCGAGGGTCCCGAGGAGGCGTTCCGCTGCGAAGAGGTCCTCCGGCGGGGCCCCGGCGAGCACGAGGGGGTCGACTACCGCAGGCGGTGCCTCGTCTCCCAGTCCATGCGGCGGGCGGAGCTCGCCTGGCGCCGGGAGCTGGCCGGGCAGACCCTCGCCGGCCTGCGGGACAGCGTGGAGCGGCGGTCCCCGTCCGCGCCCGCCGAGACCCGCGCCTGGTTCGCCGCCCTGCGCACCTGACCGCGACGCGCCCGCGCGGGCGCTCGCGTCCATGAATTCTGGATATTCCATAGCAAGATCTAGGGAAGGAAGCGGCATGCAGGCACGGATGAGCATTCGGAAGTCGGCCGCCGAGGGCTACAAGGCGATGCTCGCCCTGGAGGGGTACATCAACGCCAGCGGCGTTCCGCGGAGCACGCTCGACCTGGTCAGGCTGCGCGTCAGCCAGATCAACGGCTGCGCGTTCTGCGTGAACATGCACGCCGCCGACGCCAAGAAGGCGGGCGAGACGGACGAGCGGGTCTGGTCGGTGGCGGCCTGGCGCGAGACGCCCTTCTACACCGACGAGGAGCGGGCCGCGCTGGCCCTCGCCGAGAGCGCCACGCGCATCGCCGACGACGCCGATGGAGTGCCGGACGACGTCTGGAACGACGCCGCCGACCACTACGACGAGGCCGACCTCGCCGCGCTCGTCATGACGATCGCCTCGATCAACGCCTGGAACCGGATCAACGTCACGCTGCGCAACCCCGCCGCGTCCCACTGAAAGGAACGACGATGGCGAGCGGCCCGCCCGCGGCAGGTGTCCGGGCGGGCCGCCCCGTCGCGCGCCGCTACTCGGCGGCGCCGACGGTCAGGACGACCTTGCCGCGGCCGTGGCCGGTCGCGACCTCGCGGTGCGCGTCCGCCGCCCGGTCCAGCGGGAACACGCCGCGCACGTGGACGCGCAGCCGCCCCTCGGCGTAGAAGCGGCCCGCCTCGGCGACGCGGGACGCCGCCCGCCTGTCCGGCGTCGTCCTGACGCCGAGCTCCGCCGCGCGCGCGTGGTCGACCAGCGTGATGACGCGGTCCCTGTCCTTGACGAGGTCCAGCGACACGTCCAGGGCGTGGCCTCCGGCGCCGTCGAGCGCGGCGTCGATCCCGCCGGGCGCGGCGGCGCGGACGCGCTCCTCCAGGCCGTCCCCGTAGGCGACCGGGATCGCGCCGATCGACCGCAGGTAGTCGTGGTTGCGCTCGCTCGCGGTGCCGATCACGGTCGCGCCAGCGATCCGGGCGAGCTGGACGGCGACCGCCCCGACCGCGCCCGCCGCCGCGTGCACGAGCAGCGTGTCCCCGTCGCCGACGCCCATCACCTCAAGCGCGATGTGCGGGGTCATCACGGCGGCCGGGAAGCCGCCCGCGACCTCCCACGGCATGCCCTCCGGCCTCGCCGTCACCACCGCCGCCGGGACCGCGACGTACTCCGCGTACGCCTTGAGCCGGCAGTTGCCGACGACCTCGTCCCCGATCCGCACATCGGTGACGCCCTCGCCGACCTGGTCGACGACGCCCGCGAACTCGTTGCCGGGGACGCGCGGGAAGCCCTCCGGCGTCCCCGGCGGCGTCCAGCCCTCCCGGATCGCCAGGTCGTACGGTTGCACACCGGCCGTCACCACCCGGACCCGTACCTCGCCCGGCCCCGCCTCGGGCGCCGGGACGTCGAGCACCCTCAGCACGTCCGGTCCGCCCGGCTCCTCGAATCCCGCGACCCGCATGGTCGTCCCCCTCCGTCGTCGTCTGGAAGGGGACGCTATGACCTCAACCAAACCTGAGGTCAACTCGGTCAGGACGGGCCCGGCAGCATGCGTTGCATCAGGGCGTGCGCGTCCGCGACCAGCTCGGCGCGCGGGAAGCCCGCCCGCTTCCGCGCCGTCGCGTAGTTGCCGCCCGCGACCCAGACCGGGCCGTCCGGCAGATGGTCGAGGCCCTCGCGGGCGACGTCGTCGGGATCGGCGACGAGCAGGCCCGGGATGTCCATGTCGAGCCCGGCGCGCTCCATCGCCGGGGTGCGGGTCACACCGAGCACCAGCTCCAGGACGTCCACCCCGTGCTCGCGCATCTCCAGCCACAATCCCTCGGCGAAGATCCGCCCGAACGCCTTCACCGCCGAATAGACGCTGATCCGCGCCTGCCCCATGTACCCGGCGAGGGATCCGACCAGCAGGATCCCGCCGCGCCCGCGCTCCTTCATCGGCGCGCCGAAATGGTGCGTCAGCGCGAGCTGCGCCGTGATGTTGAGGTCGATGACGCCCTGGAATCCGTCCAGGTCGCCGGTGACGAACTCGTGCCGGTAGCTGTTCGCGCCCGCGTTGAAGACGAGCAGGCCGACGTCCAGGCCGTCGGTGACCTCGCGGACCTTCGCCAGCGCGTCGGGGGAGACGAGGTCGAGTTCCAGCGTCCTGACCTCGACGCCCTTCGCCCGGACGGCGTCCGCCGTCTCCGCCAGCGGCCCCGGCCTGCGGGCGATCAGCACGAGGTTCAGCCCCGCGTCGGCGAGCCGGTGCGCGAACGCCGCGCCGACGCCCTCCGATCCGCCCGCGACGACGGCCCACGGTCCGTAACGGTCGATCACGGGCTCACTCCATCACCGCGATGGCGCCGGTCAGCGCCGCTTCCTGGATCGCCGAGCGCAGCGCCGGGCACGTCGCGTGCGGGTCGCCGGACAGGCCCGTGCACGCCGCCCGCGCCGCCGCGTTCCACTGGATGCTCGTCTGCTCCCAGCTCGCCTTGCGGACCAGCACCTCGGCGTCGCAGCGGCGGCACCGGACGGGCAGCAGCGGCCCGTCCAGCAGCCGGTCGTCCTGCCGGACGGTCACGCCGAGGCCCCCTGCGCCTCGCGGCGCGCGAGGTTCTCCTCGACCTCCCGCTGCCACGACTCGACCGGACGGGTCGTGTCGATCTCGAACTCGAACCGGTCGGTCATCTCCGGGGCGACGTCCGCGACGTCCACGAAGAACTGCCGGTACCAGCGGCGGAGCTGGTAGACCGGGCCGTCCTCCTCGCACAACAGCGGGTTGTCGATGCGTGTCTTGTTCCGCCAGATCTCGATGTCCTGCTCGAACCCGGTCAGGATGAAGTCCGACAGCTTCCGCGCCGTCGCCTCCGCCGCCTCGGGCGGGAGCGCGTCGCTGTGCTGAACGATGATCCCCGAGTGCAGGGAGAAGGAGTCCTGGTCGATCGGATAGTGGCAGTTGATCAGGACGGAGCGCAGGTCGTAGCCCTCGTAGTGGTACGTCAGCTCGTCGATCATGAAGGAGGGGCCGTGGTAGGACGCGACGGAGCTGTTCCCGAGCATCCGCGGCCCGCCGCCGCCTCCGCCGTCCCGCTGCTCGCGGGCGTCGTCCCTGGACCGGCCCCGCATGATCTGCGTCGCGACGTGCCCTTCGAAGACGTTCTTGAAGTACGTCGGGAACGACTTGTGGATGTAGAAGAAGTGCGCCATGTCCACGACGTTGTCGATGACCTCGCGCGCGTTGGTGTGGACGGTCGTCTCCGTCCAGCGCCAGTCCGTCCAGTCGTCGCGGGTGGCACCCTCGATGACCGGGATCGTCACCTCGTCCGGCGGCTTGTTGCCCTCGGGGTCGTTCCAGACGAACAGGAGCCCGTCCTGGACCATCGTGGGCCACGCCGCCGTCCGCGCCCGCAGCGGGACGCGCCGCGAGTACGGGATCTTCTTGCACCGCCCGTCGCCGCCCCACCGCCAGTCGTGGAACGGGCACGCGATCTCGTTGCCCTTGACGGTGCCCTGCGAGAGGTCGCCGCCCATGTGGCGGCAGTATCCGTCCAGGACGTTGGTCTCGCCGTCCGCGCCGGTGAACACGACGAGCTTCTGACCGAAGGCGTTGACCGTGTGGGGCTTCCCGTCCCGGTACTTCTCGGCCAGCCCGAGACAGTGCCAACCCCGGGCGAACCGGGAGGAGACGGCCTCCGCCTCGATGGCGCGGACGGCGTCCGGCTCGGTTGCGGTCACGTTGGATCATCCCTTCGGCGATGGGTCGTCCGATCGAACGTTAGGTCGCGGCCCGCCGTCCGGTCCGGCGAGTCCCGGTGGCCGGGACGCCCGCGCCCGCGCCGTAATGTCGCCATGGTGTCCTGCCGGACAGAGCGAGGAAAGGGACGGAGCAGGGATGAGCAATGAGGTCTTGGACGCGGTGCGCGGCCTGCTGCCCGGCATCGCCGAGCGGGCCCGGTCCGTGGACGAGAAGGGGCGCATCCCAGCCGAGACCGTCCGCGACCTCACCGCGGCCGGGGTGTTCCGCATGCTCCAGCCGACCCGGCACGGCGGCACCGAGGACGACCCCGTCGCGTTCTACGAGGTCATCCGCGCGATCTCGGGCGCCTGCGGCTCGACGGGCTGGGTCGCGGCGGTGCTCGGCGTCCACTCCTGGCACCTCGGCCTGTTCCCGGACGAGGCCCAGAGCGAGGTGTGGGCGGCGGGCCCGGACACGCTCGTCGCCTCGTCCTACGCCCCGATCGGACGCCTCACCCCCGTCGACGGCGGCTTCGAGCTGACCGGCCGGTGGTCGTTCTCGTCGGGCTGCGAGTTCACGTCGTGGGCGTTGCTCGGCGCGCTGGTCGTGGGTGCGGAGGGCCGCCCGGTCGACTTCATGACGGTGCTCGTCCCCGCGACGGACTACGAGATCCGCGAGGTCTGGGACTCGATGGGCCTGCGCGGCACCGCCAGCGACGACATCGTCGTGGAGCGGGCGTTCGTCCCGGCCCACCGCGCGATGCGCAACTTCGAGCAGGCGCAGCTCCGCAACCCCGGCCGCAAGGTCAACCCCGGCCCCCTCTACCGCATGCCGTTCGGGACGATCTTCACCGGCACCGTCACCGCCAGCGTGATCGGCATGGCGGCGGGCTGCCACGACCTGTACGTCGCGCGGATGCGGGACCGGATCCGGCTCAGCCTCGGCGGCGGCCGCTTCGTCGAGGACCAGTTCGCGCAGGTCGCCGTCGCCCGCGCCGCGTCCGAGATCGACGCCGCCATCCTGCAGACCGACCGGAACGTCCGGGAGATCCACGAGTACGCGCGGCGCGACGAGAAGATCCCGATGGAACTGCGGCTGCGCGCCCGCCGCGACCAGGTCCGCGGCACCGAACGCGCCATCGAGGCGATCGACATCCTGTTCAAGACGGCCGGAGGCAATTCCCTGCACCGGGGGAACGTCATCGAACGCGCCTGGCGCGACGCCCACGCGGGCAGCGTCCACGTCGCCAACGACGTCGAACACGCCCTCTCGATGTACGGCCGCGGCGTCTTCGGCCTGAAGGTGGAAGACAACCTCGTTTGATGGTGGACGTCCAGTAGCGCGCGCGAGGGTTACACCGCGCCCCTGCGGCCTGGATCAGCGTCGCAGCCACTCGTCCAGGAGCGAGACCTCGGCCTTGCTGAGGCCCGGCAGTTCCGGCATGAGGATGCGGAAGGCCGCGACGACGGCCGCGGGGTCCCCGGTGGGGACGGCGGGCTCGTCCGTGAGGATGGCGCGGGCGATCGCGTCGAAGGCGGCGTCCGCCAGGGTCGGGTCGCTCTCCTCGGGGGGCAGCGTCAACAGGGTGTGGACGGTTCCGATCCCCGCCGAGCGGATGAGGTTGACGGCGCGTTCCTCGCTCACCCGGAGCCGTCCGGCGGCGGCGATCCTGTGGACCCGCTCGGCGAGGATGCGGACGCCCTTGACCTGCGCCGGGGTGTGGCGGGCGCGGGCCGGGTCCAGCAGCAGGCCGAAGACGTAGGGGTTGGCCAGGCCGAAGCTGATCTGCGTGTCCCAGCCGGCGCGGAGGTCGTCCACGGGGTCGTCCGAGGGGGCCGCGGTCTGCTTGCTCGCCACATGCTCGACGAAGACGTGCTCCGCGGCGGCGTCCAGTAGGTCGTCCTTGCCCTGGAAGAAGCGGTAGAGGGCCGGTGGTTGCAGCCCGGCCTCCTGGGCGACGCGGCGCGTGGTCACCGCGACCGGCCCGTGCTCGCGCAGCAGGACGGCCGCCGCCTTGACGATGCGGTCCCGTGTGACGTCTCGCCGCAGCGCGTTCGGTGTCATGAGAACGATGATACCGCTGCCTTGAATCCATCGGAAATATCAGTGTTACTCTCAATGGAGTTCCACTGGAATCCTCACAGTTGGGAGCCATCGATGCTGCTCGTCACAGGAGCCACCGGCCGCCTCGGTTCGCTGATCGTCCTTCGCCTGCTGGAGCGGGTACCGGCCGAAAGGATCGCCGTCAGCGTCCGCGACGTGGACAAGGCCGCCGACCTCGCCGAGCGCGGCGTCCGGGTCCGGGCGGGAGACTTCACCGCACCCGGCACTCTGGAGCACGCGTTCGCGGACGCCGAACGTGTCCTGATCGTCTCAGCCGCCATCCGAGGTGGCGGCGCGCTCCCCGCCAACGTCGCCGCCATCGACGCCGCGCGCGACGCGGGCGCCCAGCGCATCGTGTACACCAGCCACCAGGCCGCGTCTCCGCTGTCGCTCTTCCCGCCGCAAAAGGTCCACGCGGCCACCGAAGAGCACCTCAAGCAGCAGGGAATTCCCTATACCGCACTACGCAACGGGTTCTACGCCTCCACCATCGGCCACTACATCGGCGCGGCTCTGGAAACCGGCACACTGGCCCTGCCCCAGGACGGCCCCGTCTCCTGGACGGCCCATGAGGACCTGGCAGAAGCCGCCGCCCTCACCCTCACCGAAGAAGGCGCCCTCGAAGGGACAACTCCACCTCTGACGGCCGCCGAAACACTCGACTTCGCCGCCATCGCCGAAATTCTCACCCGAATTACCGGCCGGACCATCACCCGAGTCGTCATGGACGACGCCGACTGGGTCTCCGCAGCGGTGGCCAACGGAATGCCGCGCCCGGCCGCTGACTTCGCCCTGACGATGTTCGCCGCCTCACGCAACGGCGAATTCGACACCACCGCGCCCTCCCTGGAAGCCGCCATCGGCCACCCCGCGAAGACCGTCCACGAGTACTTGGAGAGCACCTTGCCGAAACCGCAAACATCCGCGCTTCTTCGGGGAAGGGCTGGCAAGACTGGCTAGCCCTACCGAAGGAGACCACCATGCCCACCGCCCCGCGCCGCCGCGACACTCCGCCGCCCCGGGCTGGAAACAGCGAGGCCGAGACCCTGCGCGGTTTCCTCGACTACCTCCGCACCTCGATAGCCGCGAAGGTCGACGGCGCCTCCGAACCCGAGGTCCGAACGCCCGGAGTGCCGTCCGGCACGAACCTGCTGGGCTTGCTGAACCACCTCACATACGTCGAACGCTCGATGTTCCTGGGCGACGAAGTGACTGACTGGCAGGCAACCTTCCAAGCCGCCCCCACAGACACCGTCTCCGAAGTCCTAACCCGCTACCAAGAGGCAGTCGGTGAAGCGAACAAGGTCCTCGACGGCTGCACGGACCTGGCCGCACCGATCCCGCGTCCCGGACGCCCCGCCCCCAGCATCCGCTGGGCCCTAACCCACATGATCGAAGAAACCGCCCGCCACGCCGGCCACGCCGACATCCTCCGCGAACAACTCGACAACACCACCGGCCGCTAACCCACCGAGGGAATGCTCAACGCCTCCTCCTTCGGTGAGAGGACCATTCCCGGGCGAGCAGCAGGTTGGTCGAAACATGCGACTTGGGACGAGCGGCGCTGATCTGGTTCCACCGTTCAGCCGACAGATGCGCGTATAGGTCGATGTCCGCAGGGTCGGCCTGCAACCATGACGGAAACTGCGCTGCCCACCGTTCGGCCTCGGCAGGGGAATGCCCCGCATGCACCAACCATGGGATCACCTGACCGATCTCGATCCAAGGTGCGCCGCGGGACGCGAATCCCCAATCCACCACGTGAAAGCGCCGATCAGGGCCGATCAGCAGATTGTGCGGGTTGAGATCGGTGTGCAGAAGGGCGTTCCCGGCCATGGGGGACACATCGTCGGACAGGGACTCCCAGCGCCGTTCGACGCGCATGACGACGGCGTCCGGACAGGGGGTGGCCTGGAGTCGCTGAACCGCCTCCGCCAGCGTCACCAGGTCCGGACTGCCTGGTGAGTAGTCGCTGAGGCGGCCCTCGACGTGCTCGAAACCCAACGCGAGCCACCCCCCGGACTCCACCGTCCAATGGAGCCGGGGGGCCAACTCGGGGACGCAGGGGTTGACCGCCGCTTCCCTGCGCAGCGCGCGAACCCGCGGCCCGTCCTCGCTGGGGGAAACCCTCGGAGCGGCTTTGATGAAGACCCGCCCCGAAGGCCCCGAAACGGTGACGGCGAGATCGACGTTACTCCCGCCCCCAGGGGCTTGGACGATGCGAACCGCACCGGTGCGCTCCATGATCGCATCCCGCACTTTCGCAGGCAGCCTCGCCCATTCGCCCCGCATTCATGCCTCTCGTCAATCGCCGATCGTGCTGCATTCCGGCGGGCAGCACCCGGCCCCGGCGCCGCCCTCCCAGAACTCCATGTCCACGTGATATCCCGTAGCACGCAGGATGGGAACGGTCCGCTCCAATGCCGCTCCGGACAGGATGTCGGCGTCCACCACCGGCACATGGTGAAGGTAGGCGCCCGCGTGCGTCATCCCGAACTCGTGGTAAGGCTTGGTGCGCTTGAGGAAGGCGTGCCATCCCTCGTTACCGGTCGTGGTGTCCGGCTCGGATTTGGGTTGTGAGGATGGTCCATGCCTGGGGGGTGAGGGTTATGTGGCCGTGCTCGGGGGCTTTGCTGTCGCGGACGCCAATGTTCGCGTCGAGGCTCGCGACTTCGACGCAATTGCCGTTGGCGCCGCTTCGACTGCTCCTTCGCCACCGGGCATGCCAGGGGTCATGCGGGGCGATCATGTTGCTCCTCAGGTCCGATGCAGGTCTTTCGCGGCCGTGGCGATCAACGAAGCGGATGCGCTCGGGCTGAGCGCTCCCGCGCGAAGATGTGTGCTTACGAGGTTATACCGGGCGATGTCCGCTTCCTCTTCGAGGAAGAGGTCCCCTGCCTGGCTCTCGATGTACACGATGTCAGGCCCGATGGCCTCGGCGAAGTTCATGATGACGAAGGAGCCGTGCATACCGGCATGCGCTCCCGTGTCGAATGGGATCACCTGGAGATGCACGTTCGGAAGATCAATGGCGGCCAGCAAGTGCTCCAGTTGCTCCAGCATGACCTCACGACCACCGACGACACGGCGTATGGCGGCCTCGTCCACGATCGCCCAGAGCTTCAACGGCTGATCTTTCGTCAAAGCTTCCTGTCTCTTCATCCTCGCGTCGACCCGGCCTTCGATGCGTGCGCGCGTGGACTCTGGGTCACTGCCGGAGACGGCGGCGCGGGCGTAGTGCTCGGTTTGGAGGAGGCCCGGGATGAACAGGCATTCGTAGTTCAGCACCTCGCGTGCCTCTGACTCGAACTCGATGTAGGAGGCGTAGCGCTCTGGCAGGTCGGAGGCGAAGGTGTGCAGCCAGCCGCGGTGCGCCGACTCCTTGAGCAGGGTCGTCAACTCGGAACGCTTGGGGTCGGGCACCCCGTATGCGTCCAGGAGGCCGGTCAAGGTCCGGGCCTGGGGACGGACGCGTGCGGTCTCGATGCGGTAGAGCGTGGTCACGTTGACGCCGGTGCGTTCCACGACCTCCTCGCGGGTGAGGTCGGCGGCCTTGCGGAGCTGGCGCAGTTCTGCCGCGAGACGCCGCAGGCGCACGGTCGGAGCTTGCATGTCGGTGTTTCTCCCTGGGACGACTCTCGGACGCGGGGCCGGGGCCCACGTTGCGGCGATCTTGAGTATGCAAACAATGCTAACGCAACCCTTGCACTACCACTGTGAGTAATGCATCATTTGCAGAGCGTTCCATGGGGCGGCGGTCGCACGCAGGATGTCCCGGGAATCGGAGCGGCCCCGGGGTGGTGATGACAGCACCGCCCCGGGGCCTCAGCCCGACTGGAAAGGAGTCGGACTCATGCTGAACCTATCCAACGGCTCGCCTCCGGCAGCGGAGGTCCGCTGGGCGGGGGTGGGGGTGTGATCGTTTGGACGGAGGTGTTCGGCGGGCGGGTTCGGGCGGACGTGCGGGAGGTGCGGGGGCGGGTGCGGCGGGCTCTGGACGGGTGTGCGGGGTCCTTCGACCTAGGTGACGTCGAGTTGATGGTCTCCGAGGTCGCCACCAACGCCGTTCGGCACACCGCGAGCGGTAGGGCCGGGGGCGTGCTCTGGGTGTCGGTGCTCGTGTCGGCGGAGCGGGTCCGGGTGGAGATCCGCGACGACGGCGGGGCCGAAGGGCGTCCGGTGATCCCGCCGCAGGGGCGGGCTGGAGCGAGTGCGGGCGGGGCCTGATGGTCGTGGACGGGCTCGCCGATCGCTGGGAGACGCTGCTCGACGAGAGCGGGCGGCACACGGTGTGCTTCGAGGTCGTCCGATGAAGGGGGCGCGCCTGTGGGCGCTGATGCGGAGATCGGCCGGGACGGCGGTGGACTGGCGCGACCTGACGCGCCGGGACCAGGCCCGAGCCGTCCGAGACCTGCTGGCCGGACCGTGCCCGGAGACCGTCTTCCTCTTCGCCGGTCTCGGGCCCGAGGCGCGGCGGGCGTTCGAGGTGTTTTCGGACGAGGCGCGGGCCTGGCGGTCGATGGCGGAGATGGAGGCGGCGCGGGGGCGGGTGTGGTCGCGGCAGGGCCGGGTGTGGGACGCGGGACTGTGCGTCGGACGGGCGCAGGCGTACCGAGCGGCGGCGCAGCAGGTCGAGGACGTCCTGATCGAGTCGCTCGACCTCTGGGGCCAGTACGAGCGGCAGGCCGGGGAGAACGGACGTTGACCCGCCCGATCAGCAGGTGGTGGGCGTTGGGGCGTCCTGGCGGAGCGACTCGGTGAACTGTAGGGACGTCTCGAAGGACGCGTTGATGCTGCCTCGGTGGTCGGCGCCGTCGAACGTCCGGTAGGCGATGCGGCCATAGCGTTTGCAGAGGTCGGTGACGATGTTCTGCGTCGCGGCGGGGGAGACCTCGCGGTCGGCGGTGCCCTGGGCCACCAGGGTCGGGACGTTCAGGGTCAGTCCGAGGGCCTCTTGCGAGTTGTAGTAGGTCTCGAAGCGGGTGAGGTCGGCGTCCGGGCGGAAGACCTTGTCCAGGGGGAGGCTCGCGCTCATTTGCCGGAGTTGGGCGAGGCAGGCGTTCGTCCGCCCGGCGGCGGCCAGGGGCGCGGCGTCGGAGGTCAGGAGGGCTTCGGGGACGAACGTCGGGTCGGCCGCGTTCGCGCCGTTGAGCAGGACGAACAGGAACGGCAGCGCCGCCTCCGCGCCCGGGTACTGGGCCTTGACGTACACGGCGGTCTGGCTCATGTTCGAGCCCGGCGCGATCGCCACCGCGCCCTTCAGCCGGACGTCGTTCGCGCTGGTCGCGGCCGTGTAGAGGGCCGCCTGGCCGCCCTGGCTGTGTCCGGCGACGAACCAGTCGCGTCCGATCCGGTGGTCGACGCGGCGGGAGGCGCGGACGATGTCGAGGACCGTGTTCGCCTCGCTCGCGCCGTTCATGTACGGGTGCCCGCCGGCCGTGCCGAGGCCCTCGTAGTCGGTCTGGACGACGGCGTATCCGTGCGACACCCACCGGTCGAGGTACGCCTCGGTGATCGACAGGTAGTCGTGCGCGGGGCCGGTGGCGGTGTCGGTGGACGGCGCGCACGCGTCGGCCGTCCCGGTCGTGCCGTGCGCCCAGCTCAGCACCGGCCAGCCGCCGCGCGGCGCCCGGCCGGGGGGAACCGCGACGGTGCCGGTCACGACGATCTTCCGGCCGCCGACGCCCTCGGACGTGTAGCTGACCGCCCGGTTCACGGCCGCGCTCGGCAGCGCCGCCGCGTTCACCAGCGGACGGACGCTGATCAACTTTCCGCGTTTGCCAGGGGCGGCCTGGGCGGTGGGGACGGCGATGCCCGCCGTCCCCGCGCAGACGGCGGCCGCGACGGCGAGACCTCTGAGGGCTCTCATGCGTCCTGTCTCCTCCTCATGTCCCGGACGGCGCGGTACGCCTTCCGGCCGCCGCGCACGCGGCGACACGGTAGGCGCGCGGGTCGCGGCGGCGGGACGGGCGGTCCCACTGACCGGTATCGGCGATCGCGGGCACCGCCGTGACTGCCGGATATTGTTCCTTGTCAGCACCCGAGCCGCCGCTGAGCGAGCACTCGGGCCACACCCGGCCGGAACCCGTGGGGGAGGGATCGTGGCGAGGATCTCGTCGGCGCGGCCGTCCGCCGAGCCGAGCTCACCCGAGCAGCACGACCGCCGCCGCCGGATCCTGCGCGCCGCGGCCCGGATCGGCGGGGAGAAGTCGCTCGAACGCGTCCAGATGCACGAGGTGGCGAAGGAGGCCGGGGTCGCGATCGGGACGCTGTACCGGTACTTCCCGTCCAAGGTCCACCTGTTCACCGGGGTGATGGCCGCGCAGGTCGACCGGCTCCGCGAGCAGGTCCACGCGCCCGCGCCGGGCACCAGCCCCGAGGACGCGGTCGCCGACCTGCTCGTGCAGGCCAGCCGGTACCTGATGGCGCAGCCGGTGCTGTCGGCGTCGATGCTGCACGCCTCCAACACCGCGCACGTCGCGACCGTCCCGGACACGATGCACATCGACAACACGTTCCGCGACATCCTGCTGCGGGCGGTCGGCATCGACGACCCGACCGTGCAGGACGTCACGCTCGTCCGGCTGGTCATGCAGTGCTGGTACGGGGTGCTCCAGTCGAGCCTGAACGGGCGCGCGTCCATGGCCGACGTGGAGAGCGACATCCGCCTGGCGTGCCGGCTGCTCCTCGCGCCCCGCTCGAACGCGCCCCGCGCCAAGAAGCGCCGGGCTTGACAGCGCCTCCGCCGGACGGCCAGGACGGCCCGCCGACGCCTTTCCGGCGGACCGTCCACCGCGCCTCTCCGCGCCACGATCCCGAAATGGCGCGAGAGGCGTTCACGCCTACCGAATTGCGATCAGTCGGGGTAGGCGCTGCCAAGGGCGGGACGGAAACTGGTCGACGCGCCCGGCACCACCTCCGGGCCTTTCCAGGACCCGCCGTCGAGCCTGCTCCACCAGATCCGCTCGTCCCCGTTGACGCCCTTCCAGGTCAGGTAGGGGACGCCACTGCGCCTCGCCAACGCGGGGCCGACGCTGCTGTTCGCGCCGGGCACGACCTGCGGGGCCGTCCAGGTCGAGGAGAACTGCGGCAGCTTGTTCCACCAGATGCGCTCGTCGCCGCCGACGCCTTTCCACGCCGCGTAGACCTCGCCTCCGACGGAGGCCAGCGCCGTACCGGCACTGGTGTTCGCGCCGGGGACGACCTGGGGCCCGGTCCAGGTGTTGGTGACCGAGTTGTAGTTGTTCCACCAGATCCGCTGGTCTCCGTCGACGCCCTTCCAGGTGACAATGGGCTCGACGGTACGGGCGTCGACCTGCCGGTTGGCCATCGCGGGACCGAAACTGCTGAACGCGCCCGGAATCTTCTGCGGCGCGGACCAGTCGTTGAACTGGTGCGTCCACCAGATGGCCTGATCGCCTTCCACGCCTTTCCAGGCGAGCCAGGGACCCGCCATGTTCGTCCCGCCCGGCCCGACGCTGGACGCGGCTCCCGCCAATGGCTGCGGGGTGGTCCAGGCGTTGTTGGCGAAGTTGTTGACCCAGATCCGCTGGTCGCCGTTGACGCCCTTCCAGGCCATGGTGAACCTGGTCCTGTCCGAGCCGACGAGGGCGACCCCGGCGCTGGAGTTCGCGCCGGGAACGATCTGCGGGCCCGTCCAGGTGACGCCGTCGGCGTTCAGCCGGTTCCACCAGACGTGCTCGTCTCCGTTGACGCCTTTCCAGACCATGAAGACCGCCTCGGTCGTCGCGGTCGCGGCGGGCTCGCGCCGTTCAGCCGAATAGGCGGGCTGCGTACCGCCGGCCAACAGCGCGAAAACGGCCGTGAAGAGGGTCAGCCGTTTCGTTGTTCGCATGAGAATCGCCTCCATGGGATTCCTCGGGAGCGGCGGCCGGGAAAGGCCGCCGAGAAAGCATGCAGGTCAGGGCGGACCGGGAGGGCCGCCGAATGGTCGGGAGCAAGACGGTCACGGCTCGGCGCCAGGCGGAATGGCGGGGGTCGGCGCAATGGCCGGAAGAGGATTGTGTCCGCCGGGTGGAGCGAGGGGATTTGTGATCTTGTGTCCGTCCTTCGCCGCCTAGGATCCACCGCGAACTATCGGCAGATCAACTCTTGACAAATTGTGGTCAATATGACGCGCGTGCTTGTCATGGCCCGGAGCATCGCGTCCGCCGCCGAGGCCGGATCCGGACGCGGCCGGCGGGGCGGCGCGCACCAGGACGAGAGAGAGGGAGACCATGACGGCTCGCACGATCGCGGTCAGCGGCAGCGCGTCCGGCATCGGGAGGGCGCTCGCCGCGCTCCTCCGCGGCCAGGGCGACCGCGTCATCGGCGTCGACCTGCGCGACGCCGACGTGACCGCCGACCTGAGCGTCCCCGAAGGACGGTCGAGGGCGGTCGCGGAAACTCTGGAAATATGCGGCGGCGTCCTGGACGCCGTCGTCGCCGGCGCCGGGGTCTCGCATTTCACCGACCTCACCGTCAAGGTCAACTACTTCGGCGCGGTCGCGCTGCTGGACGGCCTCCGCCCCGCCCTCGCCCGCGCCGGAAACCCGCGCGCCGCCGTCGTCGGCTCGATCTCCGGGACGCAGCCCGTGGACGACGCCGTCGTCCGCGCCTGCCTGGACGGCGACGAGCCCGCCGCGCTGCGGGCGGCGGCGAAGGTCGTCGAGGCCGGGGCGGGGCACACGCTGTACCCGTCGTCGAAGGCGGCGGTCGCGCGATGGCTCCGCCGCGCCTGCGTCACGCCCGAGTGGGCGGGCCGCGGCATCCCGCTGAACGCGGTCGCGCCGGGCGTCGTCCGGACGCCGATGAGCGCCGCCCTGTTCGAGGACGAGCGCATGCTGAAGGCGATGAACGACGCCGTCCCGATGCCGCTGAACGGCTACGCCGACCCGGAGGTGATCGCCGAGGCGCTGCGCTGGCTCGTCGCCCCGGCGAACACCCACATGACGGGCCAGATCGTCTACGTCGACGGCGGCGCGGAGGCGACCCTCCGCGGCCCCGAGGTCTTCTAGACGGTGCCGGTCTCGTCGAGTGCGGCGACGCTGTACGCGGCGTAGGTCCGGTGCGCGTCGCGTCCGTCGAAATAGGGGGTGAGCTGCTCGCCGAGCTCCTCCGCGGAGAACACCCCGGAGGCCGCGGTGAACTTCCGCTCGACGGTCGGCGCGGCCATCAGCGCGACCATGTCGCCGTAGACGACGAACACCTGCCCGCTGATCTTCTCGGCGGCCGGGGACGCGAGGTAGGCCACGAACGTCCCGACCCGCTCGGGCGCCATCGCGTCGAGCCCGCCCGGGGACGTCCCCTCGCCGAACGACGCCTCGGTCATCGCCGTCCGGGCGCGCGGGCAGATCGCGTTCGCGCGCACCCCGTACCGCGCGAGGCCCGCCGACGTGGACAGGGTCAGCGCCACGATCCCGGCCTTCGCCGCCGAGTAGTTCGGCTGCCCGGCCGACCCGAACAGGAACGCCTCCGACGCGGTGTTGACCACCCGCCCGTAGACCGGCCCTCCGGCGGCCTTGCTGGCAGCCCGCCAGTACGCGGCGGCGGCGCGGGACACGGCCGCGTGCCCCTTCAGATGGACGTGGATCACGTCGTCCCAGTCCCGCTCCGACAGGTTGAACAGCATCTTGTCGCGCAGCACGCCCGCGTTGTTGACGACCACGTCCAGGGAGCCGAACGTGTCGACGGCGGCGGACACCAGCGCCTCGCCCGTCGTCCAGTCGCCGACGTCGCCCTTCACCGCGACGGCCCGTCCGCCCGCCTTCACGATCTCGGCGGCGACGTCGTCCGCCGCCGGGCCCGTGTCGTTGACGACGACGGCGGCGCCCCGCGCGGCGAGCGCGAGCGCCTCGGCGCGGCCGAGCCCGGCGCCCGCACCGGTGACGACGGCGGCGCGGCCAGCGAGCGAGAGGTTCATCGGGTCCTCCGGATCGAGATGCATGATGAGGTCCGACGGACGCTAGTACGTGTTCTAGTTCGGGGTCGGGCCCGTCCCGCTGAGCGGTCGGCCCCGCGCCGGACGGACGGACGTCGGCCAAGGTCCGGCCAAGATTGCGGCGGACGATGTCCGCCCCTCGCCGGACGAGGTTTGCGGCGCGCCGCCGCGCGCATAGTCGGCGGGAACGCTCCGTCCCCGCCAACCGGAAAGTCTGGAATGTCCACCGAATGCGCGTGACAGGCGAGAACCAGGCCCGCGAAACGGACGCCCGCCTTGCCGAAGGCTGACCCCCGCCCGGACACGGCACGGACGACCGACCCGTCCCGCGCCCTCCTGCCCGCACGCCACCCGCTCGCCGGACGCCGCCGCCCGAAACTGCAACTCCGGCACGGCGAGGGGGACCGGCACCACCTGACCAGCGTGCAGGGCCTGGTCGCGCTGTCCCTGGACGCGCTCAGCTCCGTCGCCTACGGGCCGGAGGCCATCGCGCTCGTGCTGGTCGCCGCCGGGACGTCCCGCGTCCGGCTCACGCTGCCCGTCACGCTGGCCATCGTCGCGCTGCTGACCGTGCTCGTCGTGTCGTACCGGCAGGTCATCGCCGTCCACCCGGACGGCGGCGGCTCCTACGCGGTCGCCCGCGACGACCTCGGCCCCCGCGCCGGAGTCCTCGCCGCCGCCGCGCTCGTGATCGACTACGTCCTCACCGTCGCGGTCAGCCTCGCGGCGGGCGCCGCCACCCTCGCCTCCGCCTTCCCCGCGCTGCTGCCCTACCTGCTGGAGACGTCGCTCGCGGTGCTCGTCGTCCTGACCGCCGTGAACCTGTACGGGATCGCCGACAGCGCCCGCGTGCTGATGCTGCCGACCCTGCTGTTCATCGTGACGATCCTCGGCATCGT
Source organism: Actinomadura syzygii (assembly GCF_008085905.1). Taxonomy (GTDB): domain Bacteria; phylum Actinomycetota; class Actinomycetes; order Streptosporangiales; family Streptosporangiaceae; genus Spirillospora; species Spirillospora syzygii. The sequence continues at coordinate 214,311 of NZ_VSFF01000002.1, forward strand.
CGCGGTCGGCCTCGCCCGCACCCACCCCGCCGCGACGGTCGGCTCCGGTGTCGTGTCGCACGCGGACGAGGCGCTCGGCCTGATGCTGCTCCTCAGGGCGTTCGCGGCCGGGTGCACCGCGCTGACCGGCGTGGAGGCGATCGCCAACGGCGTCCCGATGTTCCGGCGTCCGCGCGTCGCGCACGCGCAGCGCACCGAGCTGATGCTCGGCGCGCTGCTCGGCGTCATGCTCGTCGGGCTGGCGCTGCTGATCCGCCGCGACACCGTCGTCCCACGGGACGGCGTGACGATCCTCGCCCAGCTCACCGCCGGGGCCTTCGGCTCGGGTCGGACGTACCAGGCGGCGAGCGTCATCGTCGCGATCGCCCTCACCCTCGCCGCCAACACGAGCTTCGGCGGACTGCCCGTCCTGCTCAGCCTCCTGGCCAAGGACCGCAGGCTGCCACACCTTTTCGCGCTGCGCGGCGAACGTCCCGTGCACCGGTACGGGGTGCTGGCGGTGGCCGTCGCCGCCGGGCTCCTGCTCATCGCCGTGAACGCCCGGACGAACCGCCTGCTCCCGCTGTTCGCCGTCGGAGTGTTCACCGGCTTCACGATCAGCCAGATCGGCTTGGTGACGCACTGGGCCCGCGTCCGCCCGCCCCGCTGGGCCGGGACGGCGCTGCTGAACGGCACGGGCGCGGCCCTCACCGCCGTCGCGACCCTCGTCCTCCTGGTCACGAAGTTCACCGAGGGCGCGTGGGTCGTGGTGGTCGTCGTGCCGCTGCTGATCGCGCTGTTCACCCGCATCCGGCACTACTACGACGGGATGGCGCGCGAACTGCACCTCGGCACGCTCCCGGACCGCCGCCCGGAGCCGTCCCCGGCTGGACGCCTGGTGATCGTCGCGCTGCAACGCTTCGGCGCGATGACCGGCCCCGCGCTGAGCGCCGCGCTCAGCCTCGGCGAGGAGACGATCGCGGTCATCGTCTCCACGGACGAGACGGACGCCCGCACCCTCCGCGACCAGTGGGAACGCTGGAATCCCGGCGTCCGCCTGGAGATCGTCCCCAGCCCCCGCGAGACGCGCATCCGCCCGCTCCTGGAGTACATAGCGCGAACCGCCGCGCAGGAGGACCGGCCGCTGCTGGTGCTCGTCCCGACCGTCCGCTCGACCCGTCCCCGCTACCGGTTCCTCTACGACCAGGGCGGGATCCTGTTGGCGGAGTCCGTGCGCGAACACGTCCCCGGCGCCCTCGTCTGCGTGATGCCCTGCCGCATCGACACCTGATCACCAGGTAGCCGGATACATGCGGTGCTTGGCGCTTCGTTCGTCGGGGGGATGACGGAGGGGCGGGACGCGTCACACTCGGTACCGATGGGGGAGTCACGCCGGGGGGCGATGTGGGGCGGGGCTGGCGGCGACATGCTTCTTGAAGGTCCAGGGTGTGTTGGCCGAAGGGGTTGTCATGGCTGCTCGTGCGGCGTTGTCTCGGAGTCGCGGGCTCGTCCCCGCGGTGCTCGTCGTCTTGGTCGCGGCCCTGGGGGTCGCGTTCGTCTTCGTCCCCTGGATGTTGGCGGGTGTGGGACCGGGCGGCGGCTTCGACAGTGAGCGCGACCTTCGCGGTGCTGTTCGTGAGTCGTTCGTCGCGTACTGGGGGTCGGGCGACCGGGATGTCACTCCGGGACTGGATCGGGTCGTCGACTACTGGTTCCGCTTCCACCTGGTCAAGGGTGCGATCTCCGCCCTCATGCTGGGGGTGCTGATCGCGCTCGGCGTCATCGTCTGGAAGGCGTTCGTGAGGGCCGACGCTCTGGGAGCGGGGAAGCGGGCCGCTCTCGCCTCGGCCGGTGTCGTCGTCTCATTGGGGGCGGTGTTCTCGCTGGCGGCGCTTATGGCCAATGTCCAGGGCCTGGTCGCGCCGCTCTCGTCGCTGATGCCGATGCTGATGTCCGGCGGCGAGGCCGACCCGGCGCTCACCAGCACGTTGGGCCAGGTCCGCGGGCAGTTGGCCGCCTCGCCGGGCGCGGGCGGGCACTCGCCCGCACTCGACATGCTGATCGACGACTTCGCCCGCTACCACGCGGCGATGGCCGTGATCGCCGCGACCGTCCTGGCCGCCTTCATCGCCGCCAGCGTCGCACTGTGGAGAGGATTCGCCAGGACCGACCGGTCGGGCCGACGGGCCAGGCGCGTCCTCGCCTCATTCGGCGCGCTGACCGTGCTGCTGTCACTGGCCCTGATCGTCGTCACCGTGGCGAACACCTACACCGCGGGCCACTCCGCCCCCGCCCTCCAAGCCTTCTTCGACGGCTCCTGGTAACCACCCGAACAGCCCTGCTCCGGTGATCACGGGCTGTTCGGGTGACGTCCGGGAACGAGGCGCGCTACAAGCCTTTCGGGCGCTTACGCGTTTCCGGTGGGGTGGGCCAGGCGAATTCGTCTACTGCCAGCCACAGTTCGCCGGCCACGTTCGCCGGGGTCGCGCCGGTGAAGGCGACGACGTCGCGGTGCAGATGGGATTGGTCGGCGTAGCCGGTCTCCGCCGCGACTCGCGCCGCGTCCTCGCCCTTCGCGAGGCGGTGTGCGGCGTGGTCGAAGCGGACCAGTGTCGCGGCGCGCTTCGGTGGCAGTCCGATCTGCGAACGGAACCGCGACCACAGGCGCTTGCGGCTCCATCCGACCTCGGCGGCCAGGCCGTCCACCCTGGTCAGGCCGCGTCCGGCGACGATGCGCCGCCACGCCCACGCGACCTCCGGGTCCACGGACGGCCGCGTGCGGCGGCGGGCGAGGAAGGCGTCTGTCAGCGCGAAACGCTCCGGCCAGGACGATGCGGCGTCCAGCCGTTCGCGGATCCGGGACGCCTCCCGACCCCATAGTTCGTCGAGTCCGACTACCGCGCCGGACAACTCGGCGGGGGAGACGCCGAGGATCGTGCCCGCGACCAGCGGGGACAGCCGCACCTGCACCGCCTCGAACCGCTCGCCCCGCACCCACGGCGTTCCGGATCCGAAGCCGAGCCCGGCGGCGACGCTGCCCCGCAGCCGCCGCCCGGCCGGATCGTCCACGAGGAGCGCGCCCGCGCCGAACTCCAAGGCCAGCGACACGGACGGATGCGGAACCGCCCGGTGGGCCGCCGCCGACACGCCCCGGTCCCGGAATCCGGCCATGCTGACACCGGATATCCGGCTCGGCTGTTTCGGACGCGCGACGTCCCACACCGCCGAGTCGTACCGTTCATGCAGCTTGGGCGGCATGCGCCCCATGCTAGGCGGGGCCGGGAACGCCGGAACATTCGTTCAAGCCACCGGCCGGACAAGACGGCGACAGTGGCGCCATGACTACCTGGAAAAGGCGCGTCGTCATCGCCTCGGCCGTCCTCGTCGTGGTGGCCGGGCTCCTCGCGGGGAACGCGGTCGCGGTATCGCGGCAGGACGTCGGGGCCACGGGCGAGGCACTGTCCCTTCCCGGCGGGAGTGTCTTCGTTCGGCAGGACGGGCCCCGCGACGCACCCGCGCTTGTCCTGATCCACGGGCTCGGCGGGTCGACCCGCTGGTGGGACGCGGTCGTCCCGCTGCTGGCGAAGTCGCATCGCGTCGTCCGGATCGACCTGCTCGGGTTCGGAAGGTCGGCCAAGCCGTCCGGCGACGGCTACGCGGTCGGCGAGCAGGCGCAGCGGGTCGGCGTCGCGCTGGACCGGCTCGGCGTCCGGCGCGCCATCGTGGTCGGCCACTCGACCGGCGGCTCGGTCGCCACCGCCCTCGCCGAACGCCGCCCCGACCTCGTGTCCGCGCTCGCGCTCATCGACTCCGGTCCCCGCCTGGACGCCTTCATCTCGGACGGGTTCGTCGGAAACCTGCTGTTCGTCCCCGGCGTCGGGCAACTGCTGTGGCGGTTCCGCACCGACGGGGTCGTCCGGCGGAGCCTGGGAACGGCGTTCAGCCGTCCCGGCTACGAGATCCCCCGCGCGCTCATGGACGACGTCCGCGCCACGACCTACCACTCGCTCACCGCCACCTCGCGGGAGGCCGAGCATTACCTGGACGAGCGTCCGCTGCCCGATCGCCTGGCACCGCTCGGCAAGCCCCTGCTGGTCATCTTCGGGCAGGACGACCGGCGCTGGCGCGCGTCGTCCGCCGCCGACTACCGGGCCGTTCCGGGCGCGACGATCGAGCTGATGCCCGGAATCGGGCACTCGCCCATGCTGGAGGACCCGCCGCGCACCGCCGCGTCCCTCCTGAAATTCGCCGCGTCCCACCCCGCGTAGCCCGTGTGCCAGCGTCTGCGGCGACTTCTCACCGTAGGGTTTCCGCCCTCGCTTTCCAGCCTCCTCGGTGACACAGGAAGGTGGAAGTCACACCTTCTCCTGATAAGGGGTGTGATGATGGGGCACCCGACTGGAGCATGGTGTCGGCGCGCTTGGGACTGCTCGCGGCGGTGGCCGTCGCCATGGGCCTGCTGTCCACGCGCGCCTTTCACACCTACCGAACGTCCGCGTGATCAGACGAAGGCGCTCAGACCCTCGTATTCGCCCTGTTGCGCCCGGCCGGTCGTCTCGTATTCGAGGAGCAGCAGACCGTTCGGCGTCGCCTCATGCCGGACGAGCCGCAGCCCGGACGGGGCGCCCGCACCGGACAGCAGCCGCCGTCCGCCGCGCAGCACCGTCGGCGCGACGACGAGCCGCAACACGTCGACCAGGCCCGCTTCCAGGAGCGTGTCGGCCAGGCGGGCGCTGCCGTGGACCTGGATCTCCCGCCCCGGCCGCGTCTTGAGCTCGGCGACCGTCTGGACCGGGTCTCCGGCGAGGACGGTCGTCGGGTGCCAGGACCCCTCGGTGAGCGTGCTGGTCACGACGTACTTCGGCAGCGTGTTCATGCGCTCGGCGAACGGGTCGGCCGGGTCGGTGATCTTCGGCCAGTCGCGGGCGAACGCCTCGTAGGTGCGGCGGCCGAGCAGCAGGCCGTCCGCGAGGTCGAGCCAGCCGGACGCGCGCTGGACGAACGTCGCGTCCATGTGCGGGACGAGCCATCCGCCGCGCGCGAAACCGTCGCTGGTGTCCTCGTCCGGCGAGCCGGGGCCCTGGCTGACCCCGTCGAGCGTGACGAACTGGCTGACCGTGATCCTCATCGTTCCCCCTCGGTGAGTGCGGCGAGCTGGGCGGCGGTCGTGCCCCAGCCGTCCGCGAAGCCGAGCTTCGCGTGCCGGTCGCGGGACTCCGGGTCGCCGTGCCGGACGAGCATCCGGTACTCGGTGCCGTCCGGGTGGTCGTGCAGCGTGATCGTCGCGGTCATCGCGACGGGCTCCGGGGCGGCCGGACGCCAGGCGCCGTCGATCGCGTTGGTGAACACGATCCGCTCCAGCTCGTCGACGGCGAGGAAGCAGGCGTCCAGGTGCGGGACGAACTCCGCCGTCCCGTCCGCGCTGAGCCGCGTCACGAACGCCCCGCCGGGCCGCAGGTCGAGGCGCTCCACCCGGCAGCGGGACGGCGCCGGGACCCACCACCGCTCCAGCCGGGACGGGTCCGTCCAGGCGCGCCACACGGTCGCGCGCGGCGCGCGGATGACGCGCTCCATGCCGAGGTCGAGATCGGGGTTCAAGGCGTGTCCTCCTCGGTGACGAACCGTTCGAGGCGGTCGGCGCGCTCCTCCCAGACCCGCCGCTGCTCCGCCAGCCAGTCGTCGACGAGGGCGAGCCGCTCGCGGTTGAGCACGCAGGTGCGCACCCGTCCCGACTTCACCGTGCGGATCAGCCCGTTCGATTCGAGCGTCCGCACGTGTTTCAGGAACGAGGGGAGGGTCATCGGGAACTCGCGCGCGAGGTCGCCGACGCTCGTGGGCCCGTGCCCGAGGCGCCGGACGACGGCCCGCCGGGTCGGGTCGGCGAGCGCGACGAAAACGCCGTCCAGCTCCGCCGAATACTGTGCCATGAGGCAAAGTATTGCGGCCATGCGATGGTTAGCGCAAGGGCTAACCATCGATTCACCCGCCGAAGACGGTCTTCTCCGCTTCGCCCAGGAGGTGGACGAGTTCGTCGGCCTCCGCCTTGCCGAGGGACGCGAAGGCGGGCGCCATCAGTTCGTTGGTGAGGCGCTCGGCCTCGTCGTGGCGGCGGCGGATCTCGTCCGTGACCTCGGGATACGGGCGCGGCCAGCCGAAGTACTCGGCGTTCGGGTCGCCGTCCGGGAGCAGCGGCGAGTGGCCGCTCAGCACCGCCTCCAGCGGGGTCAGCCCGCTCGCCAGCACGGCGACGACGTGCAGGCCGCCGCGCAGTTCCCGGACGACGTGCGCGAGCTGGATCACCCGGGCCGGGCCGTCCTCGGGCAGCGGCATCGCCCGCCAGCCCGCGGAGACCGGCGCGCCGACCACGTCGGCCGAGTGGGCGACGCGGTGGAGCAGGTCGGCCAGCCGGTCCGCGGCGGCGCCGCCGAAACCGGCGAGCTTGCGGCGGCCGAAGCCGTGGGCGACGGCGGCGTACCGGTCGGCGGCGTCCGCCGCGGCGAGGCCCGCGCCCGCCTCCCACGCACGGCGCACCGTCGTGGCCGGGAAGAACCCGGCGGCGGACCTGACGACGTCCGCGTCGACCTCGCCCAGGACGCCGAACCGGCCGCGGAAGTACGGCGTCCAGCCGGACAGGCCCGTCTCCGCGGAGAAGGTCTTCGCCTCCCGGGAGATCATGAACGCCCCGCCCAGCCGTCCGATCGGCTCCGCCACCGCCGCCGCGATCTCCCGCATTCCCGTCGCCCTTTCCTAGAACCGAATTTCATTCAACCACGGTCCAGGGGACGGGCCCGGCTCAGGGTTTGCGGCCCACACCGCCCGCGCAGGACACCAGGGGCGGGTCGCCGAACGGGTTGGGGTCAGGCCGCCAGTCCGGCACGAGGACGACGCCGGGCTCCAGCACCTCCAGCCCGTCGAGATAGCGCGCGATCTGCTCGATCGGGCGCGGCGTGTAGGGGACGGCGCCGGTGCCGGAGTTGTACCGCCGGATCGCCTCGACATATCCGGGATCGACGTCGGTGCCGTCGTAGACGGCGAGATAACTGCCCGAGGGCAATGCCGACATCAGCCGGTCGACGATCGACAGCGCTTCGTCGTGATCGGCGACGAGACCGAGAATTCCCATGAGCATCAGCCCGACCGGACGGCCGAAGTCCAGGGTCTTGGCCGCCTGTTCCAAGATGACGTCGGGATCGCGGACGTCCGCCTGGATGTAGTCGGTCGCCCCTTCGGGGGTGCTCGTCAGCAGAGCCTGGGCGTGGACGAGCACGAGCGGGTCGTTGTCGACGTAGACGATGCGCGATTCCGGCGCGACGCGCTGCGCCACCTCGTGGGTGTTGTCCACGGTCGGGAGGCCGGTCCCGATGTCGAGGAACTGGCGGATTCCCGCGTCCGCGGCGAGGTAGCGCACCACCCGCGCCAGCATGTAGCGGGAATGGCGGGTGAGGTCGACCATGCCCGGGAAGACCTGGCGGACGGCGTCACCGGCCGCCTGGTCGACGGGATAGTTGTCCTTGCCGCCGAGGAGGTAATTCCAGACGCGCGCCGAGTGCGGAACGGTCGTGTCGATCCCGGGGTCTTTGCTCACGGTTGCTCTCCCTGCTTTCCGTGCTCGCGACCGATGCTCCCAGGCGCACAACCCGCCCACAACCAGCACGGCCACGCCGAACCGGCCATTCGGTACGGTCGAGGCATGGCGGTGGACGAATTCGACGTGGACGCGGGTGGCGGGCGGCGGTTGCACGTCTACGACACCGGGACGGCCGCCGCTGGTGAGATCGTCGTTTTCTGGCACCACGGCACACCGAACATCGGCCTGCCTCCGCGTCCGCTTTTCGCGGGCGCCCCGGACATTCGGTGGGTGTCGTTCGACCGTCCGGGATATGGCGGCTCGGATTCGGTCCCGGGACGCGATGTGGCGGACGCCGCCAGCAATGCGGCGGTCGTCGCCGATGCGCTCGGCATCGACCGGTTCGCGGTCATGGGGCATTCGGGCGGCGGCCCGCACGCGCTGGCCTGCGCGGCGCTTCTCCCGGACCGTGTCGTCGGGGCGGTCAGCGTCTCCGCATTGGCCCCCTTCGGCGCGGACGGGCTCGACTGGTTCGCGGGAATGGGCCCCTCCAGCGCCGCCTCACTGCGCGCCGCCACGGCCGGACGAGCCGCGAAGGAGCAATACGAGGCGGCCGCCGAATACAACCCGGAAATGTTCACTGCGGCTGACCACGCCGCCCTCCAAGGCGAATGGTCGTGGTTCGAGGACGTGGTCGGCCCCGCCGTCGAGAACGGAATCGGCGGTCTGGTCGACGACGACCTCGCCTACGTCGCGCCTTGGGGATTCGACCCGGCCGCGATAAAGGCCCCGCTGCTCGTCGTCCATGGGGAGCGGGACCGGATCGTCCCGAGTTCCCACGGCCGGTGGCTGGCGCGGAACTGCCCGACCGCGCTGCTGCGCGTCACACCGGACGACGGGCACATCTCCGTCCTCGGCTCCGCGCCCTCGGCCCTCGATTGGCTCCGCGCCCGCGCCTGATGAGGCTCACGTCACAAAAGCCCATGTCACATCCACCTGTGGGTGGTCCGTCCTTGGTGGTGAGCCGCGCATCGAATCGGTTCGGCCGGGGACGATCCCCCGGCGAGGGTTTGGAGGAGTCATGGCGTCAACGATCCTGGTCACCGGCGGCACCGGAACGCTCGGACGGCAGGTCGTCCCGCTGCTGCGGAACGCGGGCCGCGACCTGCGCGTGCTCACCAGGCACCCCCGCGAGTCCGCGGACGGCGTCGACTACGTGACCGGCGACCTGTCCAAGGACGAAGGGGTGCGGGCCGCCGTCGAAGGGGCCTCGGTCGTCCTGCACCTGGCGGGCGGCGCGAAGGGCGACGACGTGGTGGCGCGCAATCTGGTGCGGGCCGCGAAGGCCGCCGACGTCGAGCACCTGGTGCTGATCTCCGTCACCGCCGCGGACCGGATCCCGGTGAAATGGATGAAGACCCAGAACGAGGTCGAGAAGATCGTGATGGAATCCGGCGTGCCGTGGACGATCCTGCGCGCCGCGCAATTCCATGACCTCGTCCTGAAAGTGGTGCGGACGTTGACGAAGTCACCGGTCGTCCCCGTCCCTCGCGGAGTCCGGATGCAGCCGGTCGACGCCCGCGATGTCGCGGAACGGCTCGCGGAACTGACGCTCGGCGCCCCTGCCGGCCGGGTGCCGGACGTGGTCGGCCCCAGGGTGTACGGGATGGACGAACTGCTCCGGACCTACCTGCGGGCGAGCGGGAAACGCCGCGCGCTGCCGACCATTCCCATCCCGGGCAACGTGGGCCGCGTCTATCGCGCGGGCGACAACCTCGTCCTGGAAGGCGCCGACCAAGGCACCCACGCCTGGGAGGAATTCCTCACCGAAAACGTGACCCGTCCCGCGAAGGCTCCCGCCGCGTCCAGGTGACAGGTCGAGGTCCGCGGAGGGTTCAGTTCATGTCCGCCTCGACCTGTCTCCGCATGACCTTTCCGGTCGCGTTGCGGGGGAGCGGGGCGGACGTGATGTGCCAATGTGACGGCACTTTGAAATAGGCGAGGCGTTCGCGCACATAGGCGGTCAGTTCCTCCGGGGTGGGCGGGAGTCCGGTGAACACGACGACCGCCGCGACCTCCTGTCCGAGGTCGGGGTGCGGCACGCCGAGGACGACGCACTCCCGCACCGCCGGATGCTCGGCGAGAACGTGCTCGACCTCGGCCGGGTACACGTTCTCGCCGCCGCGGATGATCAGGTCGGAGCGGCGGGTGGTGAGCCGCAACCGCCCCTGCTCGATCAGGCCGATGTCGCCGGTGTGCAGCCAGCGGTCGGCGTCGATGGCCCGCGCGGTGGCGTCCGGGTCCCGCCAGTAGCCGATCATGTTGTACGCGCTGCGGGCGCAGACCTCGCCCTCGACGCCGTCCGGGACGGGCCGGTCGTCCGGTCCGCGGACCTCCAGCTCGACGCCGACCGTCGGACGGCCCAGCGTGCCGGGCGCCTCGGCGAGGTCGGCGGGCGTCGCGACGGAGATCCCGGTGCACGACTCGGTGAGGCCGTAGCTGTCGACCAGCGCGCCCTTCGCGGGCGGGAACACCGACCGCAGCCGCTCCTTGAACGCGGCCGACGACGGGGCCGTGGCCAGCGAGAACGCCGTCAGCGACGACACGTCGTAGCGGGACAGGTCGCCGTGCTCGACCAGCCGGTGCGCCATCGTCGGGACCGCGCCCCAGTTCGTCACCCGCTCCTTCTCGACCAGCCCGAGCACCCCGTCCACGTCGAAGCCGCCCTCGTGCATGATCACGGCGGTGCCGGTGGCGAGCCGCGGGACGGCCAGGTTGTGCAGGCACGCGATGTGGAACAGCGGCAGTGCCAGCAGGTACCGGCGGGCGGACGGGTCGTCCCCGAGCGCGCGCAGCATCGCGTCGTTGAACCGGTGGTACTCGATCACCGAAGTCAGGTTGCGGTGCGAGTGGACGGCGCCCTTCGGGCGTCCCGACGTGCCGCTCGTGTAGAGGATGACGGCCGGATCGTCCTCGGCGACGTCCGGTATGTCCCAGTCGGCGCCGGGGTAGCGGCGGGTCAGGGAGGGCACGTCGGTCTCGACGGTGAGGACGTCCTCGGACGTCAGCGCGGACCGCTTCTCGTCCGCGACGACGATCTTCGGGTCGGTGTGGCCGAGCGCGTACTCCACCTCGCGCGGCGCCCACCAGGCGTTGTAGCCGACCGCGACGGCGCCGACCGCGATCGCCGCCCAGAACGAGATGATCCACTCCGGGCTGTTGGCGGCGTTGATCGCGATGCGGTCGCCGGGCTCGACGCCGAGATCGTCCCGCAGCGCCTTCGCCATCGACGCGACCGCCGCCGCGTGCTCGGCGAACGTGATCCGCCGGGACGCGGTGACGAGGTAGTCGCGGTCGCCGTACGAGGCGGAGCGTTCGAGGACCTCGCCGAGGCTCCGGGCGCGGTTCGCGAACACGGGCAGCCGGGCGCCGAGGACGTCCTCGTCCCGCAGCTCGAACTCGCCGCCGGGCCCGGTCAGCTTCTGGACGATCTCCATCGGACTGGACACCCGCGACCTCCTCGTGCGCACCGGACGGCCCATTCTCCGTCCCCGCCCGCGTCGCCCACGACGCCATACCGCTCAGCGGGACGGTCTTGAACGGCCCCTTCCGGACACTTACTTCGGCCGACTCCGGCGAATGGAAGCGCTGTCGCATTGGCGCAACGGTCAAATAATCTGGTTTCGTGGCAACCACGGTCCCGGCACCCGATGAATCGGACGCCGGAGCAGAAAATCGTGAATTCGGGTCCTTATCGTGGCGGCTCGCCGCCGATGGCATGCCGGGGCCGCGCTGATGAGCACTCTGTCGCTGGTCATCCCCATGGTCGGCGCGGCGGCAGGAGTCGTTGCCGCGACGGCGGGCGTCGTCGGCAGTGTCCACGCGATCCGACAGTCCCGGCTGTCGCGCGCCGCGACCCCGTCCGCACCTCCCGGTCCTCCGCCGCCCTTGCCCGCGCCGTCTGCCGCGCCGTCCGCGTCGGCCGGGGGACAGCCGGGTGATGATCGGGACGTGTTCGTCGCCTATGCGCGTGACGACGAGACGTGGGCCAGGGGGCTCGCCGTCCGGCTGGAGGCGGCCGGGTTCACGGTCTGGCTCGACGCCTGGGACGTCGGTGAAGGCGACCTGTTCGTCGGACGGGTCGAGGCGGGGATCCGAGGGGCGCGGAACGCGCTCATGATCGTCGGGGCGCGCACTCCGGACGAGCCCGTGACCCGGGAGGAGTACGCCGCGCTGATGACCCGGTCGATCGAGCGCGGCCTGCGGTTCATTCCCGTCGTCCACGGCGACGGCGAGCTTCCGGAGTTCCTCGCCGCCCGCCGGTGCGTCGACTTCCGCGCTCCGGCCCCGTTCGAGGAGAGGTTCGACGTGCTGGTCCGGGCCCTGCGCGGTCAGCGGCCCGCCCGCGTGTGAGGCGGGGGGCCGCGTCCCGTCAGGCGTTCTCGCCCGCCTCGCCGACGTCCTGTTCGTCCGCGCGCAGCGGCTTCTCCGGGCCCGACGGCTTGGTCGGACTCGACGGATTGTTCTGCGGATAAGGCTTCTTGTCGGCCTGCGTGATCTGCTGGACGGGAGGCGCTTCGGCGACCGACTTGTCCTTCTCGGCCTGCCGGAGCTGTTCCAGCAGGTTGCGCACCAGGTTCATCGGCATGGACTCCAGGTAGCCCGACAGGTCGCCGCCGATGTAGTTCGGGACGGGCAGCTTCGACATGTCCTGGATCATCCGCGAGAGCCGCACGTGGTCGGCCCCGAGCAGCTCGGCCTCGGCCGTGATTTCGAGGACGAGGCGCTTCTTCTCGGTCTCCATCCGCTTGAACTCGATGGCCTGCTCGGCGTCGGCGTGCTCCAGTTGCCTGGTGAGGAGGTCGCCCCGGGTGTCCTCGCTGAAGATCCGCTGCCGCTCGTCGTAGTACACCTGGTCCAGCGACCTGACCCGTTCGATGTTGGTGCGGACCGCTTCCACGCCCCACGCCTTGAGCGCGTTGCGCACCTGCGAGCTGAGGTTCGTGCGGATGTCGAGGATGCCCGACAGGAACTCCTTCACCGTGGAGTCGGCCGTGATCTCCACGAAGTAGTTCTCCACGGTGGCGCCGAGGACCCGTTCCACGAACCGCTGGACGGGCTGCGGGTCGTCGGTCAGGGCGCCGCCCGCCAGCCGTCCCGAGTCGGGGGAGCTGCCGAACTCGCTGACCAGCCGCGGCGCCACGGCGGACGGGATCCGCAGGGACTGCGACACCTCGACCCGCAGCCGGATCCCCTGGCTCGTCTCCAGGTCCAGCTCGTGCAGCCGGGCGTCGTAGTTGCCCTTCTTCTCGGAGTCCTTCTTGTTCCACTCCATGTTGAGCAGGAACGTCGGCACCAGCAGCACCCGGACGAACCACGGGTTGAGCGCGTACTCCGAGCCCTCCTTGAGGGTCTCCTGCTGGACGCCGCGGCGGCCGCCGCTCGCCACGAACTCCCAGGGCAGCCGGAAGTTGCGGTGCCCGTCGACCCGCGGGCCGACCTTCTCCTCCTCGTCGGGCTCGGCGCCGTCGCGGGTGATCACCACCCCGGTGTGCCCGACCGGGACGGACGTCAGCTGGAGCTGTGCGGCGACCAGCCCTTCCTTGCCCTCGCCGATGTTCTCCGTGGTCAGCACGTCGAACATCTCCGGGTTGATGTCGTAGAAGGTGCCGCCCGCGAGCACGGCGAGCTGCCGTCCCTGCTCGCCGCCGCCGCGCAGGAACGCCGTCCCGTTCTGGAAGTCGTCGCAGGGGACGTGCCGCGCGAACGGCTGGCCCGCCTCGCGGACCCTGCCGTCCTTCGCCTTCACCAGGCCCACCGTCCCGTCGGGGACGTAGGCGCGCGGCACGGTCCGCACCTCGAACAGGGCCGTGTTGATCGAGTAGGAGGAGCCGCCGGGCAGCGTCACCGCCTGCGTCCCCTCCTCGCCGCCGCGGAGGAGGAACGCCTCGCCGTTCTGGAAGTGGTCGCAGTCCACGCCCTTGGGCAGCAGCGCCACCTGACGGTCGCGCGGGCGCTTGCGGCCCTCCCGCGCGACGACGATGCCGATCATCCGCTCCGGGATGTGGATCCGCGGCACGGCCTCGACGGTGTAGAGCCCCGGCATCAGCCATGTCGGCCGCTGCGGGGGGAGGGTGCCCGCCAGCACGCCGCGCCCGGTGTTCGGCACCACGTCCCGGTACATCCCGTCCGGGTGCGGACGGCCCCAGACGCGCCGGACGATGCCGACGTGGTCGGCGGGCACGACATGGCGGCCCAGCGAGTAGACGTAGCCGGCCGCGGCCCCGGCCAGGAGGAGGAGCAGTAACAGGATGAGGACGCTCACGGTCGGACTCCGCACTCTCGTAGCCGGGCATGGACGGTCAGCGCCATCTGGGTCCAGTTGTCGTACCAGTCCATGCGCTGTTCGCCGCGCGGGTTGCGCAGCGTGGGGAAGAAGCCGGACCGGTCGAGGGCCCGCGCGGCGAACTCCCGGTAGGTGGGCACCGCCTCGTCGTCCGAGACGCGCCAGCCGAGTTCCTTCGACAGGGCGAGGAAGTCGGAGTGCCGCCTGCCGTCGATCGGCGCCATGCCCACCTGGACGCGGAACCCCATGCGGCCGTCGGTGGCGGCGGCCCACAGCTCGTCCACCCCGACCAGCAGGTCGCGCGACAGCGCGGCGGCGTCGCGCCGCCGCAGCACCCCGGTCTCGAGCCGGTTCGCGGCCTCCAGCAGCAGCGTCGTCGTGAGCAGGTCGGCGTGCTCGATCTCCCGCTCGGCCAGGGCGGCGCGCAGCCGCTTCAGCGCGAACGACGCCGGGACGCGGCCGGACCGAACCTCGGACGCCCCGCCCTTGGACGACCCGCCCGCGGACGATCGGGCCGCGAACGGGGGCGGCGCGGACGGCAGATCCGGCTCCGGCAGGGGGCGTCCGCGCGACGACGCCTCATGGAGCGCGACGAGATGCGCGAGGGGCGCGTCGCCGAGCGGCCCGCCCGCGTGCGCGTCCGCGCACCACAGGTCGGCGAGCAGGTAGTGGCTTCGCCCCGTGACGAGCACGGGGAAGAAGGGCCGTTCGTGCCACTGGGCTTCGAGGATCATGCGAGTGACGTCCTCGGAGTCCTGCGCGGCCGGGGACATCACCACCACGACCACCGTCGCGTGGCGGAGCTGTTGCCGGGTCGTCCAGACGAGGCGGTCGCCGGGGCGCAGGCTCCGCACCGACCAGACCGGCAGGCCCGCCTCGTGAACGCGCTCCACCAGGCTCCTGCCGTACTCGGCGTCCGCCGGGGCGTAGCAGACCACGACGGAACGCTGCGCGGGTTCGCTCAGCGGCCGGGGCGGTTCGCGCAGCACGGCCCTTTCCGGCAGGTCGGCGGTCGTGCCTCCGCCGCGGAGGGTGTCCGCCAGCCCGGCCGCCAAATGATCGAATTTCTCGCCGTCGGGGTCGGCGTCGGTGAAATCCAGCCAGGCCCAGTCGCGGGCGAAGGACGGTATCGGCGCGCCGCCGAACGTCACCGGAATGAACGGCAGCCCCTTTTCCGCGCATGAGGCCACCAGCGCGTCGTACTCGGTGAGCGCCCAGCGGTCGTCCGCGAGCCCGGGACCGAACACGGCGATTCCCGCGGTCGTGTCACGGAGCGCCTGTTCCAGCGAGTGGATGACGCTGTCTCCAGGCAGGACGAGTTCGTCGAAGAACGCGTCGACCCCATGCCGGTGGAGTTGGCGCCATAGTTTCCGGACCCATCGGGCGTCCGCCCTCCCGTACGCGAGGTAGGCCTCGACCAAAACATGCCCCCGATCACGGCCGGGAATTGACCTCGCCTCAAGCGTAGGACGGACCCTGCGACATCCAGCCTTGATCGCGTTTTGTTGCCTTATCCGGCCAGCATGAAACCGACCCGGCCGGGACCGTTTCCCGCATATGTTCCAGCCGAATTGTTTTCCTTAACACAGGTGTGGAAGCCGACGCCGGGGAAATGGGAATAGAACTTCGGCTTCGGGACAGGGACGGACGACGTCCAGCCGCGCCGGGTCAGCGAGCCGTGGGGTCCCACACCGACCAGTCGACGGGGCCCCGGAGCGGCGACATCGATGAAAATTGACCCATGGATCTCGGCCCTGAATGAACCATGAGATGGGTCTCTACACGCCGTAGATTCATCAGTGTCAGCACGAAGTGCCTGGTGAGAAGCCAGGGCCGCCAACGGAGGATCCATGAACGCCACCTCGAACCAGCCGACCGCGCCCGTCCTTGTCCGCGCCGAGCACGCCGAGTCCCTCCAGGACGGCGCGACGAGCCTGATCACCCTGCTCGCCGACGCGGACGCGACGGGCGGCGCGCTCACCGCCAACAAGGCCACGCTCCACAAGGGCTCGCCGGGCGCTCCCGCGCACTTCCACACCAAGGCCACCGAGATGTTCCTCGTCCTCGACGGCTCACTGCGCGTCCTGGTGGACGAGGAGATCGTGACCCTGGGCAAGGGCGACTTCCTGACCGTCCCGCCGACCGTGCCGCACGCCTTCGCGCCCGCCCCCGGTCAGGCTGCCGAACTGCTGGTGGTCTTCACGCCCGGTCTGCAGCGCTTCGACTACTACCGGCTGCTGGAGCGCGTCTACCAGGGCGAGGCCACGGTGCAGGACATCCGCGACAGCTCGCAGCAGTACGACAACCACTACTTCGAGAGCCCCGTGTGGTCGAAGGCGCTCGCCGAAGGCTGAACCCGCGGAATGTCGTTCAGACGTCCGAAAGAACTCGGCACAGCGCGTGGAGCGCCGGTCGATAGCGGTGTTCGGACGGTGCGGCGTAGCCGACGACCAGGCCGTCTTGGTGCGGTTCGGGGCTCCCCGGGTGTCGGAACGCCGCCAGGCCGTCGAGCGCCACGCCCGCCCGCGCGGCCGCCTCGACGGCGGCCGCCTCGGTGCCGGGCGGCAGGCGCAGGACCGCGTGCAGCCCGGCCGCGATCCCGGTCACGGCGACGTGCGGGGCGCGCTCGGCCAGCGCCGCGACGAGCAGGTCGCGGCGGGCGCGGTAGCGCTGCCGCATGCGGCGGACGTGCTTGTCGTACTGCCCGGACTCGATGAACGCCGCGAGCGCGAGCTGGTCGGTGACGCCCGTCCAAGCCTCGCGCAGGCCCTTGGCGGCCAGCAGATCGTCGACGAGATGCGGTGGCAGGACCATCCAGCCGAGCCGGATCGCCGGGGAAAGGCTCTTGCTGACCGAGCCGATGTAGACGACATGGTCGGGATCGAGCCCCTGGACGGCGCCCACGGGTTCCCGGTCGTAGCGGAACTCGCCGTCGTAGTCGTCCTCCAGCACCACGCCGCCCCGGCCGCGCGCCCAGTCGACGGCCTCGGCGCGGCGCGCCGGAAGCAGCGGGCCGCCGGTCGGGAACTGGTGGGCCGGAGTGAGCAGGACGGCGCGCGCGCCGCGCGCCGACGCCAGTTGGTCGGTGCGCGCGCCTTGGTCGTCCAGGCCCAGGGGGAGCGTGCGCGCTCCGGCGTCGGCGAGGATGCCGCGGTGGAACGGCAGGCCGTACGGTTCGACGGCGAGCGGCCCGGACAGCACGCCGCCGCCGAAGAGCAGCCGCAGCCCATGCGCGAACCCGGCGCAGACGACGATCTGGTCGGGTGTGGCCGTCACACCGCGCGCCCGCGCGAGGTATCCGGCGAGCGCCCGGCGCAGTTCGGGACGCCCGTGCGGGTCGGCGGGCGCGAAGGCGTCGTGCGGCGCCGCGGTGATCGCGCGGCGGACGGCCGCGCCCCAGGCGGCGCGGGGGAAGGACGTCGCGTCGGGCTGCCCCTGCCGGAGGTCGTGGGAGGCGGGCTCGCGCTCGGGGGATTTCCGCGGGACGGGCCTCGGCCTGGCCGCGACGCGCTCGGCCACCCGGGTGCCGGAGCCCTGCCGGGCGGTCAGCCATCCCTCGGCGACCAGTTCGGCGTAGGCGTCCGCGACCGTGTTGCGGGCGACGCCCAGGTCGGCGGCCAGCGAACGGTACGGCGGCAGCCGGGTCCCGGGCGCGAGCCGCCCACTGCGCACGGCCGCGCGCAGCCCCGCCGCCACCGCCGCCCGCCGAGGCCCCGAGGCCGACACCTCGAGATGCAGGTCGGCTCCCGCCTCCCTAGCGGAATTGACCCGAGACTCCGGCACCTGACCACCCACCTCACCCGGTCTCTTGACCGCCAAGGCTAATGGCCGACCGGCAGGGATCAGACGGGTGGGGCGACGGCGGCCATGGCTCGGGCCTGCGAGACCATCTGCGCTGCCCAAGATCCGCTTTGCGGGCCGGGCGGGAACTGGACGGTGTGATACAGCCCCGGGCCGGTCACCGATACGGACACGAACCCCGAATAACGGCGTTCTTTCATCAGCAGGAAAAGCAGGCCGAGAAGGCAGAACCACACGAATATGATCGTCAGGACGATCGCGACGGTCGGGATTCCCTCGTGGACGTAGGTGGAGTCCTGCACCGTCCAAACCGTGCCGTTGAGCGGGTACTGGCCGTGCGGAACGATTACGTGAGTGGACGTGAGCGAGATGTCCCCTATGGCCAGCAGGACCGGCTGGTTGCCCATTGGGTACATGCTCACAGTGCACCATCTCCTCACGGCGGAACGTCCCGTACGGTTAAGTCGAATAATCCCCGAGTGGACGCCGCTTCATAGGAAGCCCGCACACCCCCGTCGAAGACGTGACCCGTCCGAGTTCAACCTGTGACGGGTGCCGCATCAAGGCAGAACGACACTCTTGTCCTGGCGACATCGCCCGCTGGGCGTGAAGACGGATCAGGGTGTCGGGGCGGTTCGGGCGCGGTGGCGGCGGACGGCGTCGCGGTTGGCGCACCGGTGGGAGCAGTAGCGCTGGCGTCCGAGACGGGTCGTGTCGGCGAAGATCGTGGTGCATTCGCGGACGGCGCACCGCCCGAGCCGGTGCATGCCCCGTCCGGCCAGGTGCAGCGCGGTGCCGACGGGGATCAGCGCGGACAGCACGGTGCCGAGCGGCTGGAGGTCGTCGCGGTAGTGCAGGTGCCAGCCGCTGCCCGCGTGGTCGGTCAGCCGGGGGTAGGCCACGGCCGCCGCGAGCAGCCGGTTGACCCGCTCGGCGCGCTCGGATTCGGCCGCCGCGTCAACGATCTTCTCCCACTCTTCCAGGAGGGCCAGGGTCTGGTCCAGGTCGGGCGATGTGACCGGGCGTTCGACCACCAGTCCGGCGGCGTGGCAGCGGTGCGCGAGTTCTGCGGCTGTCGCGGGACGCCGGTTGGCCAGGTCGGCGGCCAGCTTCACGGCATCCGCGCCGTAAGGGTTGAGATGCATAAGCCTATTACAGCACCGTGGGCGCCATGGCACCTGGCACCCTGGTCCGGCAGGCGACGGAGACCGACATCGCCGAGCTCGTCCGCCTCCGCGCGCTGCTGTTCGACACCCTCGGCGGCGACTTCTTCAACCCGTCCTCAGCGGGCGATGAATGGCGCGACGCGCTGGCCCGAGTCTTCAGGGAGAAGCTGAAGGACGACGACGCGCAGATCCTGGTCGTGGACGGCGACGGCGGTGGTGGTGGCGGTGGTGGCCTGGCCGCCTGCGGCATCGGGACCGTCGAGCAATGGTTCCCCGGACCGCACTCGCGCAACGGCCGCATCGGGCACGTAATCGGCATGGTCACCGATCCGGCGCACCGGCGGCGAGGCCACGGACGCGCGATCATGCAGGGCCTGCTCACCTGGTTCCGCGAACGCGACGCCGTCCGAGTGGATCTGTACGCCTCGCACGACGGGGAACCGCTCTACCGGGAACTCGGCTTCTTCGACCATCCCGATCCCGCATTGTGCTGGCGCCCGTGACGGACGTCCGCCCACACCCGCCGACCGGCGCCGGGCCGTTGCACCACGCTCCGCGATACCGGTGGACCATCCTCGGTGTCGCCACCTTCGCCCAGGCCGCGTCCGGCTTCTTCGTCCAGGGCATCGGCGCGATGGGCGTCCATCTCCAACGCGACCTGCACCTGAGTACGGCGCAGTTGGGATTGCTGCTCTCGGCCGCCCAGCTGGTTCCCCTGGTCGGGCTGCTGGTGGCCGGGGAACTCCTCGACCGCTACAACGAGCGCTGGGTCGTCGGCGCGGGCGCGAGCGTCGTCGCCGTGAGCCTCGGCCTGGGCAGCATGGCGCCGGGATACGTGTCGCTGCTCCTCGTCCTGCTGATGGTCGGCGCGGGGTACAGCACCGCCCAGCCCGGCGGTAGCAAATCGGTAGCGTCCTGGTTCGACGAGTCTCAGCGCGGACTGGCGATGGGCATACGTCAGGCGGGCGTGCCGCTCGGCGGGGTGTTCGCCGCCGCCGTGATGCCCATCCTCGCCGCCGCCCTCGGCTGGCGGGCCACGCTCACGGTCGGCGGGCTCGTCGCGCTCGCGGGAGCGGTCGCGTTCATGGGGTTCTACCGCAGGCCGCCCGTCCATGGCCCTCCCCAGGAGCGCAGACAGCAGGACGTCACGCTCAGGGCCCGGCTGCGGATACTCCGCCAACCGTCCATGGTGAGGATCATCCTCTCCGGGGTGTGTCTGGTCTCCGTGCACAGCGCCGTGGGCGTCCTGACCGTCCTGCATCTCCACGAGACGGCGTCTATTGGGGCGGGCGACGCGGCCCTCGTCCTCGTGGCGGCTCAAGCGGCGGGCGCCGCCGGACGAGTCTGCCTCGCGGCGTGGAGCGACCGCAGTGGATCCGGACGCTATGCAACCGTCATGACCTGCATGGTCGCCGTGACAGCAGGGATGACGGCCCTGATGACCCCCGCCGGACACTCACCCATCGCGGCTTCCCTCCTGTTCCTCTGGCTCGGATTCTTCGGAATCGGCTGGTACGGCCCATGGGTCGCCCACCTGGTCGAATCGGCGCCGCGCGGCCAGACCGGATTCGCCCTCGGCCTGGTCATGGCCGTCACCCAGATCGCCATCATCCTCGCCCCGCCGTCCCTGGGCCTGCTCAAGGACGCGACCCACAGCTTCACACCGGTCTGGGGCGTCCTCTCCGCGATGACCGTCCTTGCCCTGGTAATCACGGCTCGCGGCGGACGCCGTTAGGGCCCTGGTGATGAGTTCTCGCGCCTGGACCCGTCTTACCTGTGAAAGGACGCGACGAAGCGGAAGGGTGACGTCATGAGCGCGAATTCGCTGCTGGAGGAGCTGGGCGTGAGCGGTCTGGACGAGGTCGACGAGCCGGTGTTCTCAGGGCTGGCGGAGCGGCACCGGCGGGAGCTGCACGTGCACTGCTACCGGATGCTCGGGTCGTTCGAGGACGCCGAGGACACCGTCCAGGAAACGTTCCTGCGTGCCTGGCGGCGGCGGGAGACCTTCGTGGGACGGTCGACGTTCCGGGCCTGGCTGTACCGGATCGCCACCAACGCCTGCCTAGACCTGCTCGCCAGACGCCGCCCGGAGCCCGCGTCCGGCGGCGAGGTGCCGTGGCTTCAGCCCTACCCGGACCGGCTGCTGGACGAGCTGCCCGCCGGCGATGCCGACGAGCCGGAGAGCGTCGCCGTCGCGCGGGAGACGATCGAGCTGGCGTACCTGGTCGCGGTCCAGCACCTCGCGCCGCGCCCGCGGGCCGTGCTGATCCTGCGGGACGTGCTCGGCTGGCCCGCGAAGGACGTCGCGGAACTCCTCGGAGACTCGGTCAACTCCGTGAACAGCGCGTTGCAGCGGGCCCGCGCCGGCATGCGGGAGCACCTGCCCGCCGAGCGCCAGGACTGGACGGGCGGCGCGGAGGACGCCGAAACACGCGAACTGGTGCGCCGCTACACCGAAGCCAGCGTGGCCACGGACATCGACGGCCTCACGGCGCTACTTCGGGAGGACGCCCGCTTCTCGATGCCGCCCACGCCGGGCTTGCACGTCGGCCGTGACACGATCGTGAACGGCTGGGCCGACAGCGGCTTCGAGGACCTGAAGGGCCTGCGCGGCGTCCAGACCGCCGTGAACCGGCAGCCCGCCGTGGCCTTCTACCAGTGGCGCGAGCGCGAGGGTGCGTACCTGCCTCTGACGATCGACGTCCTGCGCGTCACCGGCGGCACGATCACCGAGATCATCACCTTCCACGACGACCGGTTCCCGCAGCTCGGTCTGCCCGAGCGCCTCCCGGCGGAGTAGCCCCCGTGCGGACGGTCGCGCTGCGCGGCGGCGCGCGTGTCGCGGTGGACGCCACCGAATGGCGCGACGCGTTCGGCGTCGTCACTCACGGGCGCGTGCAATTGGAACTCCGCAATGGCGACCCCGGCCCGGTCCTCGGCCCTGACGCGGGGTTCTGGCTCCGCGGCACCGGCGTCCGAGCCCTGCGCAACCCCGACCGCCACACGGCGAAAGTGCGCATCGTCACCCGCCACTCAACGAACCCCGACGCGAGTCACCGATCAATGGAGCACAACATGAACGACACCGGGATCGTCACAGCCCCGTCAACGCACCGGATGCGCGGCCTCGCGACCACCGGCTTGATCGCCACCCTCGCGGCAATGGCAGCCACCACCCTCGCCGCCGCGCTAGCCCAGGCCGCCGGAGCCAACTTCGAAATCCCCGACGGCGGCGAGTCAATCCCGCTTCCCGGCTTCGCCGTAGTAACCGGCTTCTTCTCCATCGTGGGCACCGTAATCGCCGCCGTACTCCTCCGCTGGAGCGCTCGCCCCGCCACACGATTCCTCTGGACGACGGTGCCCCTAACCGCGATCTCCCTAATCCCACCCGTCATTTCCGGGGCGAACACCGCCACAACCACGGCTCTCCTAGCCCTGCACCTCATCCCCGCGACGATAATGATCCCCACCCTGACCCGACGCCTCCGCACCCGCACCCCGTGACAACGAGCCCGCCGCACCACCCGAGCCGCTGACCGGTCTCTTGGGCACCCTCGCCAAGCCGGTTCAGTGGCATGTTCGGTCGCTGCCGACGACGGCCAGGAACACGATCGTCCCGCCGATGAGCCATTGGCTGTAGGACGGCCAGCAGCCGGTCTCGATGGCTCGCAACGCGCGCGCCGCGCGCCCTTCGCTGCTGACCCATTCAGGGACGGGCGTCATCGCTTTCTCCCGCGCTTGGTCCCATTCGCCGATCAGCCAGTCGCGGGCGGTCTGTGGGTCGGCGCGGACAGCTGCGATGAAGCGTGGCGACTTGATGAGCCAGTCGACCGTCCGTGTAGGTGGGCGGTCTGGGCTGTTGAGGTCGAGGGTGTCGGTCTTGCCGAGCCGTTCCCATTCCTGCCCGCTGCCTGACCATTTGTAGCAGTGGAAATGCGTCGGTTGGACGGAGGACGGCCCGGTCGTATCGGGTGCGATCCGATGTGTCACGGCGTGCGTCAGTTCCCGCCCATGTTGTTGCATTCCGGCGGGCAGCAGGGGGATCGCTCGCCGTGCCAGAACTCCACGTCCACCCGATATCCGGTCGCGACCAGTTGCGGGATCGTGGTTTCGAGGGCCTCGCCGTTCAGCATGGCTTCGTCCTGGTAGGGCACGTGATGGATGTATTCACCCGCGTGGTGCAGGCAGAATTCGCCGTACGCCTGCGAACGCAGAATGAACGCATGCCACGCGGGGTCGACCGGCGAGGTCGGCGCGATCCGCTGCCACGGCCGTCCTTCCCGGCGCGCCCGGACGATCTCCGCCTGCGCCTTGAGAAACACAAGCGCCTGCCCCATCATCCGCTCGGCGTAATCACGGGTGACATGATGAGACCGCCGCAGATCCTCAACCAGAAGCCCCCACACCTCAGGGGGAACCAACTCCCGCGGATCTCTGGCGGCCTGTACCGCCCGGTTTATGGCAATGGTCATCGTTGACCTCCGGCAGGGCGCTTCACGGGGTGTGCGCGCCTTCACGAGGACAGGACTACGTCCGTCCGCGCCTCGTAGCCAGAAAGTTCACACAGATTCACACCACGTGCTCGGGTTCCTTGACCAGCACGTTCGCAACCGGTCAAGGTCGGGACGCCACGGCACTACGGGTTGGCGAAACGAAGCCCGTCCCAACTGAGGAGCACGTGATGACGGACAGCCCCCGCCCGCAGGACGGCCCGGACGGCTCCGGCGCCGACGGAGCCCGACAGGCCACCGACCTGGACTTCGTCGGGATGGACGGCGACTCCCCGTCCAACAAGTGCCCCGCCGTCCTCGCCGTTCCCGGAACCGGAGACCTGCTGCAGGTCGGCCGGAAGATCACCGATCCCGACACCCTCGCAATGATCGGTCGGCACACCGATATCGCTGACGACGAGGTCGCCATCTGGACGCCCGCCAACCTCAAGCCCGCCCTCCTCGAAGCGCTCAGCGGCAACTACGCGCCGGAGCAGACCGGGCCGGGCGAGCCGTCCTTCGAGGATCTCCTCGCCGCCACTGTCCGGTCCGTGGTGCACCTGGAGGCCCGCGACACCTACGACCCCACCAGTCCGGAGTTCTTGAAATGGCAGCAGGACGGCGACACTGCCTATGACTGGGACTCGTGGGTCGCCCTTGTCGGTGCCGCGGTCGACAGGGGGGTGCGGTTCCGGCGGCTGCGGATCGTGTCCGAGCCGGTCAGCGATTACATCCGCTGGGAGCACGCCATCAGCTACGGCAACGTCAGAGCAGGCGAGGAACTGCGATGGCTGCCCCGCCACCTGGCCTTCGACCTGCCGCACCCGGTCGCTGACTTCTTCCTCTGGGACCAGCGGCTCATCGCCTACAACTTCACCGCGGGCAATGGCGTCGACACAGGCCGAATGGAGTACGTGGCCGATCCCCGCCGCATCGTTCCGGTGGTGGGGATGTTCGAAATGCTGTGGGAACGCGGTGTTCCGCACTCTGACTACACGCCGTCCTGACCTGCTTCCAGCCGTTTCAGCGCCGAACGGATCAGTGCGGTCGCCGCGGTTCCCGTCGCTGCGAGCGCCCAGAGCCGCTCCCACATCGCTCTGTACAGCGCGACCTCGTCCGGCAGGGTCACCGAAAGGTAGCCCGACACCAGCTCCACCGTCACCAAGTGATCGTCGGTGATGTCGAACGCCTCCTCCGGGTGGACTCCGCGCCGGTCAGCGTCGGCGGGGATGATCCCGAGGAAGACGTTCGGGCGACGCCGCAGTTCCATCAGGTGCAGCAGCTGCTCGCAGTGAAGTCCCGGCGAGTAGGGGCGGTACCACAGCACCGGTTCCTCCAGCAGGAAGAACCACCGCGCATCCGGACGGGAGAGCAGACGCTGCCGGTCCATCCGTTCGGCGACGGCTGACTCGACCTCCTCGTGGGCCTGCCGCGTCTCCACCCGCTGCTCGACGAGTATCCCGGTCAGCGCGGCCCGGGTATAAGCCTCGGTCTGCCCCAAGCCCGGTATGACCTTCGGCTGGTACGACCGTGCGAAAGCAAGCTCTTCGTACAGTTGACGAATCGACCTCTGCGCCGCCTCTAGGCCGCCGCGGTTCAGTTGCGAGTACGGAACCCACATGCCGGCGACCGCGGCCTGCTCGGCCATCAACTGCCTGCGCCGCAGCTCGGACGCTCCACAGACCGTGCACCACACGTCCACGTGCCGGGCGGTGATCGTCCGCTGACCTTTCTCGATCATCGACACCGACGACGGGGCCTTCCACCCCGCTCGCTCGGCGAAGGCTCGCCCGGAAAGACCGCTGCCCTCCCGCAGAACGCGGAGTTTGGCACCGAGAAGCTCTCGCGCTGCCTGAGCGGACGATGAAGGCGAAGACGGCATGGTCCCGCCATCATGCCCCCAACCCTCACCGCCCTTCACACTCCCTGCGGGCACGGCGGTGCGCAATCACCGCAGGGCGTGATCCGCGTGATCGACGGCACACGACCACACGGCCTCGAATGCGTCGACGCACAACTTGATCACCGACGGGTCTTCGCTGAATTCGTCGTCGAGAGCGTGTCCATCCCCCGAGAAATGGTGGAACCGCACCAGCCGGTCGTCGAACACCCAGAAATCGTTGCCGGGCAGCGCCAGGTCAGAGGCGCGGCGCCGGGACAACCATCGGACCTGCTCTCCGGCCGGGATGTTGTGCCGACCGGTCACGGCATGCTCGAAGCGGATGTAGTCGGTGACCGGCTCCGAGACTAGGCGGGCGCGCCGGACGGCCACGCCACGGGCGACCGCTGAGCGGATGAGGTCGAACCATGCGGTGCCCGCGCCGAATCCTTCGAGCGTGCCGGTTGCTCGCCAGGCTAGATACTTCGGATCGTCCGGGGTGTAGGTGTCCCGCATCTCCAAGTGGATCGCGGAGAACTTCGCGGAGGCAAGCAATTCAGCGAACCTGAAGACTTTCCCCGACATCGGATATCTCCTGTGCCTTCAGCCCGAGATGTTTACGGCTTGAGGGCTTGGACGATGAGGGTCCCGACGTGGTCGGGTTTTGGGGCGTCCTCGACACGAGCGTCGAGGACGGCGAAACCGTGGTCGGTCAGGATGTCGGCCCAGGTGTCGGGCTCGTAGGCCCATCGATGGATCCATACCCGTCGGCCGGTGAGCCCGTCGCCGTACATTCCCTGGACGCCGTAGGCGTTCGGAACGGCCGGGGCATGGGAGAAAACGACCCTGCCGCCGGAGACCAGGCGGTCATGGACACGGGGGAGTAGATCGTCGGGATCGGTGAACCACAGCGCGCCCCAAATGGAATAGATCGAGTCCCATTGGCGGTCAGTACTGCCGAGATAGTCCACGGCGTTGCCGTGCTCGAAGCAGGCCCCGGGCAAGTGGCCCCAACGTCCACGGGCCTGGTCGCATTGGACGGGCGAAAGGTCCAGGCCGGTTGCAGCGATCCCTTTGGCGGCCAGAGCGGCGACGGCGTCGCCACGTCCGAATCCGAGTTCCAGGGTCGTCACAGGATCACCGAGTAGTTCGTCGCCAGGCCCGTGCCCGGGATACTGAGTCCAACCGAACGCGTTCTTCAGCGCCTCCTCGGGGCTGGACCGTTCGTCCCGCCTCTCGGCGTAGCGATCCCAGTAGCCGGTGCGGTCACTGAGGCTGGACGACATGGGCGAATCCTCGGAGCCGGACTGTGACGCGGACCCGCGCCACGGTAGTGCTGATCAGACGCTTGCGACCTCCAACTCGGCTCAGTGGCATGTTTGGTCGCTGCCCACGACGGCCAGGAACACGATCGTGCCGCCGGTGAGCCATTGGCTGTAGGACGGCCAGCAGCCGGTCTCGATCGCCTTCAACGCGCGCGCCGCGCGCTCTTCGCTGTTGACCCATTCGGGGACGGGCGTCATCGCTTTGTCCCGTACCTGATCCCATTCGCCGATCAGCCAGTCGCGGGCGGTTTGCGGGTCGGTGTGGGCGGCTGCGATGAAGCGCGGGGATTTGATGAGCCAGTCGACCGTCCGTGTAGGTGGGCGGTCTGGGCTGTTGAGGTCGAGGGTGTCGGTCTTGCCGAGCCGTTCCCATTCCTGCCCGCTGCCCGACCACTTGTAGCAGTGGAAATGCGTCGGTCGGACGGCTGGCGGCCCGGTTGTATCGGGTGCGATCCGATGTGCCACGGCGCGCGTCAGTTCCCGCCCATGTTGTTGCATTCCGGCGGGCAACAAGGGGACCGCTCGCCGTGCCAGAACTCCACGTCCACCCGATATCCGGTCGCCGCCAGTTGCGGAATCGTCGTCTCGAGGGCAGCGCCGTTCAGCATGGCCTCGTCCTGATAGGGCACGTGGTGGATGTATTCACCCGCGTGCTGCTGGCAGAATTCGCCGTACGCCTGCGAGCGCAGGATGAACGCGTGCCACGCCGGGTCAACGGGTGACGTCGGAACGATGCGCTGCCATGGCCGTCCCTCCCGGCGCGCCTGAACGATCTGCGCTTGTGCTTTGAGGAACACCAGCGCTTGCCCCATCATCCGCTCCGCGTAATCACGGGTGACATGGTGATAGCGCCGCAAATCCTCGACGAGAAGACCCCACACCTCAGGCGAGACGAGCTCCCGCGGATCCCTAGCGGCCATTGCCTGCCGGTTCATAGCGACGGTCATCGCTGACCTCCAGCGGGAGGCCGTGCTGCCTTCAGCAGCCACTCGAAGCAGGTCACACTGTTGCGAGAGAGATGCATGTACCCGAAGGTAGGGCCGAGCGCCTCGGCCGGCTAGGGCGTTTCCCGTTCTGTCAACAATTCATCGCGGATGGCTGTGACGAATGAGCGCATTTCGTCATCAAGTAACGCTGCCGCTGAGAGCCGCTGGAACTTCGCTAGGTAGAGTTCGATGTCCTTGGGCTCTCTGGTAGTGATCTCGCAATGCGGTATCTCCACAATGACGAGCCGGGCGTCGAACATCACGAAGGAAGATGTCGGGGGCTCTGGCAACGTCGTCCCGAGTTGAATTACCGCTATTTGGACATTGGGGAGCCTGGACAGCGAGATGATCCTGTCCAACTGCGTCGCGAGCATGGCGCGGGGGACGATCTGCCAGCGAAGGACGGATTCGGTCATTAGGAAATGGAAGCCGCAAGCGGGATCGTAGAGGGCCTCCTGGCGTTGCAGACGTGCGCCGATCGTACGGTCTAGAACGTCCTCGGTAAGGTGCTTTCCGGCGAGTACCGTGCGGGCGTATTCAGGAGTTTGCAGCAGCCCGGGCACGACGGATGGTTGAAACAGGCGCAGGAGGCTCGTTCGCGCCTCGATCGCCTGTATCTCCGCTTGATGTTTGTGAAAGCCCAGACGGCGGTAAAGGCGCCACGCGATCGCTTCTGTGGCCGCGACCCGAGCGGCCTCCAAGAACTCTGCCTTGACTTCCTCGGGGACGCCCAGCGCATTGAGGATGCGCTCTACATCGATAACACTGGGCGTAAGGTGCCCGTTTTCTATCTTCGAGAGCTTGCTTTTGGACATGACCGAATGACGGGCGACCGTACTGGCCGTCTGTCGTCCGGCCTGTCGGAGTTCCCTTAGCGCTGATCCGATATCCAGACCGTTCAGGCGTATCGCTCCCACCACACCCGGAACGGCTCAGCCTCGTCCATTGCGATGTCACGGTACCTAATGTACTCCGGAGTGCGGTCTTCGGAGAGCACCTCCGCGCCCAAGAACTCACCGACGTCGTTGTAGCGCATACTCACGACGGTGTTTTCGTCAAACATCCAGAAGTCCGTCAACTCTGGGAGGGGGTTCGGTTCGTTCGTCATATCGAGGATGAAGAATTCTTCGCCTGCCTCCTGATTGCGGTGGTATCCCCATCCCATCTCATACCGGAGGTAGTCCGAGAGTGGTCGGATGACAAGGTGAACGCGGTACATGCGTTTACCTGACTGCACGTGTTCCCGGACGGTGTTGACCCACGCGCCCTTCTTGTGCGCTTCGGGCTGTGGAGTACCTTCTAGAAAGGCATGGAACGTTTCTTGCTCATCCGGGATGGTGTAGGTCGCGAGCGTTTCGAGACGGAATGCTTCCTGCTCGAAAGTGCTGAACAGCTTGCCGAAGTCCTCAGGTGACACGTTCACGGAGGACCCTTTCGATGAGCTGTTCCACGACCGAGTCAGGAAGGAAGACGGCGGTTTCGTGGTCTGGAAGGCTCAATTGAGACAGTGTGGCCTGGTCCGTCACTGTCGGCCCTTGAAACACCCACCCTCCCGACGTCTTGCGAAATACCGTCGGGCAGGCCCACCCTCGCACGTTCCCGCCATCTTGGTTAAGTCACCCATCGCCTGCCTTTCCCATGAGGAGCTCTGTTTCCATGCTTGGGCCGCAGGCCGATCAACGTCAAGCATCCCTCGTTGACGGAACAGGAAACCGGTCATGGGAGACGAGGCCCTCACCGTCCGGTGATGTCGTGTCTCGCCTTCGCGCGCTCACAAGACCGCGCCTGGCGGGCCCCGCCCTGAGCCTCGGGCGGGAACTGAGCGGATGTGCTGGAGCCCGCGCCGGTGGCCAAGGCAGACGACGAGGGTGAGGTACCCGTCCACCCACGAGAACGAGTCCTGGCTGTCACGCACGGCTGCAGCACGGAGGAGGACCGGCCGGTCAGGGCCCTACCTTCTCGTCAAGGGCCGGCGTCCTACCTGCGCTTCACGGCCTCCGTGAAGATGCGCCAATCGGCGCGGGAGAGCATCAGCGCAGGTCCTGTGGGATCTTTGCTATCGCGGACGGCGATGGTGGGGTGAAGGTCGGCGACTTCGACGCAGTTGCTCGTCCCCACGCTGTGACTGCTCTTCCGCCACGTTGCGGTCGCCCGCATGTGGACTCCTTTCGCCGGGGGACGGAGGGTCAGGCGTCGTAGGCGCCCGCTCGGGCTTGTGCTGTGAATGATCGCCACGTCTCTGCGGAGAGGATCAGCCTTGGGCCGCTCGGGTCCTTGGAGTCGCGGATCGCCACTTGGGTCGGGAGGGCGGCGACCTCCACGCACTCCGCTGGTGAAGAGTTGGACCGTGTGCTCTTTCGCCAGGTCAGGTGGCGTTCCTCTACAAACAAGGGGAAGCTCCCTCGATGAGGTTCATGGCCGATTTCATCCGTCGCGTTCGCTGGCCTTTAGGTGGGCTGCGAGTGAACGCCAGTGTGTGCGTGTAAGGATCAGCTTGGGGCCTTCGGGGTCTTTGCTGTCCCGCATGGCAATTAGGTCGCCGAGGTTGGCAATCTCCACGCAGTTGCCGCCGTTATTGCCGCTCCGAGTGCTTTTGCGCCAAACAGTGCTGGTCAGATCCACTGTGGACCACCCTTCCGGGTTTGGGTCTCTCTAGGCCAACTGTAGCGCGATGTTGTGCATCATCTCGATTGTCTCTCCTGGACCGAGAGCTCGGGCGCGCAGGTGGTCGAACATGAGCGTGTAGCGCTTCACCTCGTCCGGCTTCTGGGTATAGAGCCCGCCTATCTGCTCTTCCAAGTAGATCTTGTCCGGGTCGCCGGGTTTCGGGAACTTCAAGAGTTGGAAGCTGCCATGCATGGCCGCGTGCTCCCCGGCGTCGAACGGGAGAACCTGCAACGTAATGTTGCGTCGTTCGGCTAGGGCGACAAGGTGGTCGATCTGCTCGCGCATGACTTGGTGGCCGCCGACCTTTCGTCGGATGACGGCCTCGTTGAGGACGAGCCACACGTTCAGCGGGTCGTCGCTGCTCAGTCGTGCCTGGCGGTTGACTCTGACGCTGATCTTGTTTTCGATCTCTTCGTCGTCATCAAGGGTCGGCGCGGTGGACATGATCGCCCGCGCGTAGGACTCGGTCTGCATGATGCCCGGCACCAGTTCGGCCTCGTATCCGAACAGGTCGGACGCGGTGGATTCCAGGACGACGTAGACCTGGAACCACTCGGGGATGGCTCCGGAGTACTTGTGCCACCAGTCTGGTTCCCGCGCGAGGCGGGCGAGTTCGAGTAGGGCCTCTTGTTCCTGGCCGGTCACTTTGTACAGCGTGGTCAGCCGTTTGACGTCCCGGACGAGTACGCGGCTTTTGTCGTTTTCGATGCGATAGAGCTTGCTGTCCGCCCAACCCATCTCCTCGGCGACGGCCTCCTGGCTCAGTCCGATCGCCTCGCGCTTGCGTCGCAACTCCTGCGCGAGCCGTGTGCTTGCGACGGTCGGTACGTGACGTCCCTTGGGCAATGCTCTCGACTCCTTCGATGATCATTTGAAGGGCTTTAAATGAAACCTTGTATTTAAGACTACCCGGGGTGCATGCTGGCGGACACAGAGTGCCACCGAGTGACCACGTGGCGCAGGAGAACGAGTGGCCCTGGGCGGGTGATGGCGCATCGGCCCAGGGCCTCGGGCCGACTGGGAAGGAGGCGGACCCGTGGCAGATTGCGCAGGCGGGCCGTTGGAGGAGTTGGCGGGAGAGCTTCGGCGGCGGGGGGTTCGGGTGGAGTCGTGTGAGGGGACGTTGGTCGCCGAACTCGGGGTCCACGGGGAGCGCGTGATCGCTTGTGACGGGACGTGGTTCCGGTGGGGCGGGGCGCGGGGGCACGTGCTCGGGGACGTCGGGCACGAGGCCGCCACGGCGGACCGGATCGTCATGGTGCTGCGGCAACTGGTTCGGTGGTCGTGATGGAGTGCCCATCGGCCAGCGTCACGGGCGGGTGCCTGGACGTGCGGTTTCTTGCGGCGCGGACGGCTCCTGCGCAGGTGCGGATGCTGGTGGAACTGCGGCTGGACGCCTGGGGCCTCGCGGTGCTGCGCGATGACGTGAAGCTGATCGCCAGCGAGCTGGTGACGAACGCCGTCCTGCACACGCCCGAGCGGGAGATCCGCGCGCGGCTCACTCGGGAGGCGTGCGGCGTCTGGCTGGGGGTTTGGGACTCGTCGGACGTCATGCCGGTGCGGAGGGATGACGGCGACGGACTCGGTGGTCGGGGGCTGCCGCTCGTGGCGGCTCTGGCCTCTGAGTGTGGGGCCTTCCGGGCCCTTCCGTACGGGAAATGGGTGTGGGCCCGGGTCGAGCGAAAGGGTGTGTGAGGTGGCGCGGGGTGTGTGTCAGGCGGTCGCCCGGTGGCGGCTCGTCCTGGAAGTGCGGACGCACCTGGGCCACGACGAAGCGGTGAGGCGGTTGGAGTTGCTGCGGGTCGCGCTCATGCCGAAGGGGTGGCGGTGCGTCGGGCTGTACGAGAAGCGCGAGTTTCGGTTCCCCGTTCCGTTGCTGTGGGTGTACGCGAGTGGTGCGGCCGATGACGTCGGGGCCGTGGTCACCGTTCGGGCGGTGCCGGGTGAGGCGTGGGGCTACTTCGAGGCGGGGAACGGGCGCGCCGGGTTCGTCTCGCCGTGCGGGGACGTCGAGGCCGCGGCCACGGCACTGGACCTCATCTTGAAGGACCGCCTGTTCCCCCGGCGGGACTGGTAGCGCTCCCGGTCAGCGGGATGTCCGAAGCCGTCCACCGCCCCGCTGATTAACGTCGTGGGTCGGACGGAGGACTGATGGACGACCCGATACCCGACGTGCTTGCTCCCGCGAAACTGGGGCCCGTCACCTTGCGGAACCGCGTGATCAAGGCGGCCACGTACGAGGGGCTCAGCAAGAACAGCCTGGTCACCGACGAGTTGATCGAGTTCCATGTGCGGCACGCCGCCGGAGGCGTCGGCATGACGACCGTGGCGTACTGCGCGGTCGCGCCGGACGGACGCACCCACCGCAAGCAAATCCTCTGGACGGACGAGGCCCTCCCCGGCCTGCGGAAACTGACCGATGCCGTGCATGGCGAGGGTGCTGCGGTCGCCGCGCAGATCGGGCACGCGGGGCCCGTCGCCGATCCCAAGGGAAACCGTGCGCCTGCGCTGGCGCCCAACCGGCGTTTCTATGCTGCGGCCACGGGATTCACCAAGGCCGCGACGCAGGACGATATCGAGCGGATCGTGCAAGGGCACGCTCATGCGGGGCGAATGGCGATCGAGGCCGGGTTTGACGCCGTCGAGATTCATCTCGGGCACAACTACCTGGCCAGTTCCTTCCTCAGTCCGAAGATCAATCGGCGGAAGGATGAGTACGGCGGGTCGTTGGAGAACCGGGCCCGGCTTTCGCGGGAGATAGCGCGGGCCGTGCGGGACGCCGTGGGCGACCGCATCGCGATCACGGCCAAGCTCAACATGGACGACGGCGTTCCCGGCGGATTCTGGCTGGACGAAGCCATCCAGGTCGCGAAATGGCTGGAGGCTGACGGTTCGCTGGACGCGCTCGAACTGACGGCGGGCAGTTCCCTACTCAACCCGATGTACCTGTTCAAGGGTGACGCGCCGCGCCGCGATTTCGCCGCCGCCATGCCTCAGCCGGTGAGGCTCGGCATAAAGCTCGTCGGCCGCTGGTTCCTGCGCGAATACCCGTACGAAGACCTTTACCTCCTCAAGGACGCCCGGCAGGTCCGCGCCGCCGTGAAAATGCCGCTGATCCTGCTCGGCGGCGTCACCGACAAGCAGGGCATGGACACCGCCATGGCCGAGGGCTTCCAGTTCGTCGCCATGGCGCGGGCGCTGCTCCGCGAATCCGACCTGATCAACCGCATCAAGGACGAGCCCGACACCGAATCGCTCTGCATCCACTGCAACAAGTGCATGACCGCGATCTACGGCGGGACGCGCTGCGTCCTCGTTGAGAGCTGAGGAGCGCGTGTGCGGGACGAGACCATCGCCGCGATGCTGCTGGCCAGGCTGGGGGACGCTCGCCCCGGCCTGCGCAGCCGCGACCGGACGTGGACCTGGGACGAAGTCGTCCGGGAGAGCGCGGCCCGCGCTGGGCTGGCCCGCGCGTTGCGTCGCGAAGGACCGTTCCATATCGGCGTGCTGCTGGAGAACGTCCCCGAGTACGTGCTGTGGCTCGGCGCGGCGGCGCTGAGCGGCGCGACGATCGTCGGGATCAACCCCACTCGCACCGGCTCCTACCTTGAGCAGGAGGTCCGGCACACCGACCTCCAATTGCTCGTCACCGATCGGGTCGGGGCCGAACTGCTGGACGGGCTCGACATCGGCATCCCGCCCGACCGTTTCCTGCTTGTCGATGACGATGGTTATCGAGCCGAGGTCGATAACCACATGTCCGAGCCTGCACACGACCCCTCGATCACGCCCAAGACGCAGATGCTGTTGCTGTTCACGTCCGGGACGACGGGTGCGTCCAAGGCGGCGCGCTGTTCGCAGGGCAGGCTCGCCGAGTTAGGACGCAACAACAGCGCCAAATACGACGTCAAGCGCGACGACATCAGCTACTGCCCGATGCCTCTCTTCCACGGCAACGCGCTGATGGCGCTCTGGGCGCCGTCGCTCGCGGTCGGTGCGACGGTCGTGCTGACGGAGAGGTTCTCCGCGTCCGGATTCCTCCCTGACGTGCGCTATTACGGCGCGACATTCTTCACCTACGTCGGCAAGGCCATCGGCTACGTCCTCGCGACACCGGAACAGCCGGACGACAGGGCCAACACCCTCACCCACGGGTTCGGCACCGAAGCGTCCCCGGAAGACAAGGCCGAATTCCGTCGCCGCTTCGGTGCGCAACTCCTTGAGGGGTACGGCTCCAGCGAGAGCGCTGGGATGATCAAGCGGGTGCCGGATACCCCGCCGACCGCGTTCGGTAAGCCCGCCCGCGACGGCGTCCGGATCGTCAATCCGGAGACCCGCGAGGTCTGCGCGCCCGCCGTTCTGGACGAGCACGGCCGCGTCACCAACGCCGAAGCCGCCATCGGTGAAATCGTCGACATCGAGGGCACCGACCGCTTCGAGGGCTATTACAAGAACCCGGAGGCGGACGCCGAGCGCATCCGGCACGGCTGGTACTGGACGGGCGACCTCGGCTACGTCGACGGCGACGGCTTCCTCTATTTCGGCGGACGATCCGGCGACTGGATCCGGGTCGACTCGGAGAACATCTCCGCGCTCCTCACGCAGAACGTCGTCCGGCGGCATCCGAAGGTCGTGGACGCGGTCGCGTTCGGCGTCCCCGATCCGCGCTCCGGCGACCAAGTGATGGCGGCCATCGAGATACCGGACGGCGTCGAATTCGAGGATCTCGACTTCCCCGCCTTCCTCGCCGCTCAGGACGATCTCGGCACCAAGGGCGCGCCGCGTTTCGTCCGCGTCTCGCACGCGCTGCCGACGACCGGCTCCGGAAAGCTCAGAAAGAAGGAGATGCAGCTCGACGGCTGGCGCACCGCCGATCCCGTCTACCGCTGGGCCGGACGGGGCGCGCCCGAATACACGCTGATGACCGAGGCCGACAAGGAGGCGCTCCGCGCGGAGTTCGCCGCCGCCGGACGTCAGCGCTTCCTTCCGTGAGGGGTGTGTATGGATCTGCGTGAGACGGCGGCGCACCGGGAACTGCGCGCGGAGCTGGGAGCCTATTTCGCGAAACTGCTGCCCGCTGACGTGCGCCGCCGTGCCGGGGAGCAGGGCGTCGGCGGCGACCGCTTCCGCGAGATCGTCAAAATGCTCGGCAATGACGGGTGGCTCGGCTACGGCTGGCCCGAGGAGTATGGCGGGCAGGGGAAGTCGATCGCCGAGCAGTACGTGTTCTTCGACGAGGTGCAGCGGGCCGGGCTTCCGTTCCCGTTCGTCACCGTGAACACGGTCGGCCCGACGTTGATGCGCTACGGAACGGACGAACAGAAGCGCGCATATCTGCCCGGCATTCTCTCCGGCGACATCGTTTTCGCCATCGGCTACACCGAGCCCGAGGCAGGCACCGATCTCGCGTCCCTGCGGACGAAGGCCGTCCTCGACGGCGACCATTTCGTCATCGACGGCAGCAAGGTGTTCACCAGCGGCGCGAACACCGCCGACCACATCTGGCTCGCCGCCCGGACCAACCCGGATGCCCCCAAGCACAAGGGCATTTCCATCCTGATCGTACCGACCGACGCCGACGGGTTCTCGTGGAGCCCGATTCAAACTGTCGGCGGAATGGTCGTCACGGCCACGTACTACAACGGCGTCAACGTGCCCGCGTCGGCCGTGGTCGGGGACGTCGACGGCGGCTGGACGCTGATCACCACCCAGCTCAACCACGAGCGCATCGGCCTCGCCGCGCTCGGCGGCCGGATGGTGCGGCTGTGGGAGGACGTCCGCGACTGGGCGCGCGAGAACGGCGTCCTCGACCTGCCCTGGGTGCGCGCCGACCTGGCCCGGACGCACGCCAGGCTGGAGGCGATGCGGCTCATGAACTGGAAGATGACCATGGCCGTGGAGGCGGGCACGCTGACCGGCGCGCAGGCCGGAGCCGCGAAGGCGTACGGGACGGAGACGCACATCGACGTCCAGCGCACCCTGACCGGCATCCTCGGCGCGGCCGGACGCATCCGCCCCGAGTCGCCCGGCGCCGTCCTGCACGGGCAGATCGAGCAACTCTCCAGACAGGGAATCGTGAACACGTTCGGCGGCGGCGTCAACGAGGTGCTGCGCGACATGGTCGCCGTCCAAGGGCTCGGCCTGCCGAGGTCGAGGCGCTCATGACCGACTACGAGGCCCGCCTCCAGGCGTGGACGGGACGCGAGCTGATGGCGCCCCGCTTCGGGCAGGACGCGGTCAACGTCCCGATGATCCGCCATTGGGTCGAGGCAATGGAGGACGACAATCCCGTCTACCTAGACGAGAAAGCAGCAAGGGCAACGGGACGCGATGGAATCGTGGCGCCCGCGTCGATGATGCAGGCGTGGACGATGCGCGGCTACGCGGCGTCCGTCCGGCCATCCAACACCCCATCGGCCGCAGATGAATTGACCGAGTTGCTCGCCGAGGGCGGATACACGTCCGTCGTCGCGACCGATTCGGATTTCGAGTTCCACCGCGAACTGGTGCCGGGCGACCGCGTCAGCGTGGAGGAGACCGTCGAGTCGATCTCCCAAGAAAAGAAGACCGCGCTCGGCGCGGGCCGCTTCATCAGCACCCGCAAGACCTACCGGGACGCGAATGGCGATGTCATCGCGACTCAACTGTGGCGGATACTCCGCTTCCGTCCCACCGAAAAGCCGCCCGAGAAACCTCTGCGCCCGCAACCCGCGATCAACCAAGACAACAAATTCTGGTTCGACGCGGCCCGCGAGCACCGCCTCGTCATTCAGCGGTGCGTCGAATGCAAATCGCTGCGGCATCCGCCCGGCCCGTGCTGCCCGCAATGCGGCTCCTTCGACTGGGACACGGTCGAGTCGACCGGTGAAGGGCACGTCTACACCTATGTCGTCAACCATCATCCGCGCCACCCGGCATTCGATTACCCGCTGGTCGTCGCGGTGATCGAGCTGGCGGAGGGGACGCGGCTGATCGCCAACCTCACAGGCGTCGAACCCGCCGACGTCGAGATCGGAATGCCGGTCGTCCTCGACTGGATCGACCCGGACCCCGACCTTTCCCTGCCCGCGTTCCGTCCCGCCGAGAAGAAGGACAGCTGATGGACTTCACCCTTGGCGAGGAATTGGAGGCCGTCCGGGACCTCGCCCGGCGGATATTCACCGACCACGCCACAAAGGAACGGATCAGGGCCGCGGAGCGATCGGTCACCGGGTTCGACGAGACGCTCTGGACTGCGCTCGCCGACGCGGGCCTGCTCGGCGTCGCGCTGCCCGAGGACGCGGGAGGCGCCGGACTCGGCGTGGGCGGGCTCGCCGTCCTGCTGGAGGAGCAGGGCCGCGCGGTCGCACCCGTCCCGGTGTGGCCCGCCGTCGTCGCCGCCCTCACCGTCGCCGGGCACGGCACGCCTGAGCAGCGCGAACTCCTCCCCGCGTTCGCGGACGGCTCGCAACGCGCCACCCTCGCGCTCGAAGAATTCACCCCGGGAGAGCCGCGGTGCGTTGCCACCCCCGCGAACGACGGCTGGGTTCTGACCGGGACGAAGGCGGTCGTCCCGACCCCGTACGGCGCGAGCCACGTGCTGGTCGCGGCCCGCTCGGCGCGCCCCCAGGACGGCCCCGGCCTCTACCTGCTCGACGCGACCGCGCCCGGCACGTCCTGGGAGCGCGCCGAGACCACCGCCCACGACGGCGCCGGTCACCTCACGCTGGACGCGGCCCCCGCCCGACCCCTCGGCCCCCAAGCGCTCGGCGCCGCGCTACAACTGGCGCGCGTCGCGGTCGCCGCCGCCCAGGTCGGCGTCGCCGAGGGCGCGCTGAGCCTGGCCGCCGCCCACCTCGCCGGACGGGAGCAGTTCGGACGCCCGCTCGCCGCGTTCCAAGCCGTCCAGCACCAGCTCGCCGACTGCTACATCGAGATCGACGCGCTCCGCGTCTGCCTGTGGCACGCCGTCTCGCTGATCGCAGCAGGGGAGGACGCCGAGTCCGCCGTGCTCGTCGCCAAGTGGTGGTCGGACGAGGGCGGGCTGAACGTCGTCCACCGCGTCCAGCACCTGCACGGCGGGATCGGCGTGGACGTCGACTACCCCGTACACCGGCACTTCCTGTGGGGCAAGCAGCTCTCCGGGACGCTTGGCGGCGCTTCCGCCGACCTGGCCCTGCTCGGGGCGGCGCTGTGAGCCGCCGCTTCGAGGACGTCGCCATAGGCGACGAACTGCCTCCGCTGAACGTCCCGCTGACCCGGACGCTGATCGTCGCGACCGCCATCGCGAGCCGCGACTACCAGGACGTCCACCACGACCCGTCCCTAGCCGTCGAGCGCGGCTCCAAGGACGTCTTCATGAACATCCTGACGACGAACGGGCTGGTCGACCGGTATGTGACCGGCTGGGCGGGGCCCGCCGCCGTCGTCAAGGCGATCAAGATCAGGCTCGGTGCGCCGAACTATCCGGGCGACACGATGGTGCTGACCGGGTCCGTCTCGGCCAAGCACGCCGACGGACGCCGCGTCGAGATCGCCGTGCGCGGCGTCAACGGGATCGGACCGCACGTCACCGGCACGGTCGTCGTCCAACTCGAAGGGGAGGACGGGGCATGAGCGTGCTGCCGGGCGCCGCCGCGATCGCGGGCATCGGCGCGACCGAGTTCTCCAAGGACTCCGGACGCAGCGAACTGCGGCTCGCCTGCGAGGCGGTGCTCGCCGCCGTCACCGACGCGGGGCTCCAGCCGTCCGACGTGGACGGCATGGTCACCTTCACCGCCGACACCAGCTCGGAGATCCACATCGCCCGCAACCTGGGCATCGGGGAGCTGAGGTTCTTCTCCCGGATCGGGCACGGCGGGGGAGCGGCGTGCGCGACCGTCCAGCAGGCGGCGATGGCCGTCGCGACCGGCGTCGCGGACGTCGTCGTCTGCTACCGCGCGTTCAACGAGCGGTCCGGCGAACGGTACGGGCTGGGGCAGGCGGACCGCCCGATGGGGGCCAGCGCGGACCGCGCCGCCTACTCGTGGATGACGCCGTTCGGCCTCGCGACGCCCGCGCAGTGGGTCGCGATGTTCGCCCGCCGCTACATGCACGAGTACGGCGTGACCAGCGAGGACTTCGGCCGCGTCGCCGTCGTCGACCGCCGCCACGCCGCCGCCA
This sequence comes from Actinomadura syzygii, assembly GCF_008085905.1. Classification (GTDB taxonomy): domain Bacteria; phylum Actinomycetota; class Actinomycetes; order Streptosporangiales; family Streptosporangiaceae; genus Spirillospora; species Spirillospora syzygii. Next base: position 253,658 of record NZ_VSFF01000002.1, read on the forward strand.
ACCCGGCCGCCTGGTTCTACGGGCGTCCGATCACGCTTGAGGACCACCAGGCGTCCCGCTGGATCGCCGAACCGCTCCGCCTCCTCGACTGCTGCCAGGAGAGCGACGGCGGGCAGGCCGTCGTCGTCGTGTCGGCCGAGCGGGCCCGCGACCTTCCGCACCGTCCGGCGCTGATCTGGGGGGCCGCGCAGGGGTCCGGCAACGACCAGCACATGATGACGAGCTACTACCGCTCCGAGATCACCGGCATCCCCGAGATGGGCCTGGTCGGACGTCAGCTCTACGCGCAGTCGCGGCTCACCCCGGCCGACGTCCAGGCCGCGATCCTGTACGACCACTTCACGCCGCTCGTCCTGCCGCAGCTCGAAGAGCTGGGCTTCTGCGCCAAGGGCGAGGCCAAGGACTTCGTCGCGGACGGCAACCTCGAACTCGGCGGACGGCTCCCGTTCAACACCCACGGCGGGCAGCTCGGCGAGGCGTACATCCACGGGATGAACGGGATCGCGGAGGGCGTCCGGCTCGTGCGCGGCACCTCGCCGAACCAGCCGGGCGACGTGCACAACGTCCTGGTCACCGCCGGGACGGGCGTCCCGACGAGCGGCCTGATCCTCGGCGCGGACGCCTAGCGAGCCGACGCGGAAAGGGTGCGTTAGCCAGGTTTTCACCGCCGCGACGGCCCCGCGTACCGCCGTCCGGCAACCGTCCCGCCGCCCGTCGTCGCAGGTCAGCCACCCAGCCGCGGGGAGCCAAGGGCAGCTTCCGCCCAACGCGCCCCGCGCCTTGGGCAAAGCGTGACATTTAAGACACTTACCGTAAATGTCACGGTCCTAGTGCCGCCGTTCCCGCCCCCTCAGGAGCCCCCGCCCTGGCCGGGAACGGCCGCAGGAGGGCACTCCATGCGACGAATGGTCCTGTTCCCGCTGCTCGCCGTCCTCGGCGCGGTGCTGCTCGGCGTCCTCGGGACGCCGGCGTCCGCGACCCCGCCGAACATCCCGTCCGCCGCCACGGCCGCGTCGAGGCTGGCCGAGCTGACCGTCGCCGCCGAGTCCCACGGCGACACCTACGACCGCAGCCTCTTCCCGCACTGGATCACCATCTCCGGGACGTGCAACACCCGCGAGACGGTCCTCAAGCGGGACGGGACGAACGTCGTCACCGACTCCTCGTGCGCCGCGACGTCCGGCTCCTGGTACTCGCCCTACGACGGCGCCACCTGGACGCTGGCGTCCGACCTCGACATCGACCACATGGTCCCGCTCTCGGAGGCGTGGGCGTCCGGCGCCTGGTCGTGGACGACGGCCCGCCGCCAGTCCTACGCCAACGACCTCGGCGGCCCGGAGCTGTGGGCCGTGACCGACAACGTCAACCAGGCGAAGGGCGACAAGGACCCGGCCGAGTGGCAGCCGTCGCGCACCGTCTTCCGCTGCACCTACGCCCGCGCGTGGATCCAGGTGAAGTGGTACTACGGCCTCACCGTCGACAGCGCCGAGAAGAACTCCCTGACCACGATGCTCGGCACCTGCTGACCACTCCGCCGCGGGCGGCGTCCGGCCGCCCGCGGCCGGCGGTATCGGTGAGCGGGACCGCGTGATGCTCGCGCGCCCAGGTGACGGTCATCATGGAAAGTTATGGACGAGCTGACGATTCCGGGCGTGCTGGCGCGGGCCGCCGAGGAGTTCCCGGACGCAGAGGCCGTCGTGGACGGCGACGTCCGCGTCACCTACGCCGAGCTAGGGGAGGGGGTGCGGGAGGCGGCGGGCGCGTTCGCCGCCGCCGGGATCGGGCCGGGCGACCGCATCGCGATCTGGGCGCCGAACAGCCTGCGCTGGATCGTCGCCGTGCTCGGCGCGCTGCACGCGGGCGCGACGCTCGTCCCGCTGAACACCCGGTTCAAGGGGGACGAGGCCCGCTGGCCGCTGACCAAGGCGGAGGTTCGGATCCTGTTCGTCGAGGACGGGTTCCTCGGCATCGACTATCCGGGCATGCTCGGGCTCGACGCCTCCGGCGACGTCCCCGGACTGCCCGCGCTGCGGACGATCGTCACCTTCAACGGCCCCGCGCGGCCGGGCGTCACCGCCTGGGACGACTTCATCGCCTCGGCCGCCGCACCGGCAGGCGCGGCGGCCGTCCAGCCAGGTGACATCGCCGACATCCTGTTCACGTCCGGGACGACGGGCCGTCCCAAGGGCGTGATGTGCACGCACGAGCAGAACGTCCGCACGTTCCTGGCGTGGGCCGGACGGACGGGCGTCCGCCCCGGCGACCGGTACCTCATCGTCAACCCGCTGTTCCACTCGTTCGGCTACAAGGCGGGCGTGCTGGCGTGCCTGCTGATGGGCGCGACGATGGTGCTCCAGCGGACGTTCGACGTCCCCGAGACGCTGGAGCTGATCGAGCGGGAGAGGGTCACCGTCCTGCCGGGGCCGCCGACGATCTACACGTCGCTGCTCGACGCGCCAGGCCGGGACGGCCGCGACCTGTCCTCGCTGCGGCTCGCCGTGACGGGCGCCGCCGACGTGCCGGTGGCGCTCGTCCGGCGGATAAGGGCCGAGCTGTTCCCGCAGGTCGTGACCGCGTACGGGCTGACCGAGGCGACCGGGACGGTGTCCGCCTGCTCGGTGGACGACGACGCCGAGACCATCGCCACCACCTGCGGCAGGCCGATCGCCGACGTGGAGGTCGCGATCGTCGGCGAGGCGGGCGAGCGGCTCCCGGCGCGGACGGACGGCCGGGTCCTCGTCCGCGGCTACAACGTGATGAAGGGCTACCTGGGCGACCCGGAGGCGACGGCCGCCGCGATCCAGGACGGCTGGCTCGACACCGGCGACCGGGGCCGCCTCGACGAGCGCGGCAACCTCGCCATCACCGGACGGACGAAGGAGATGTTCGTCGTCGGCGGGTTCAACGTGTACCCGGCGGAGGTCGAGGACGTTCTCGCCCGGCACGACGCCGTCGCCGAGTCGGGCGTGGTCGGCGTCCCGGACGCCCGGCTCGGCGAGGTGGGGCGCGCCTACGTGCGGCTCCGCCCCGGCCGCGCGGCGACGGCGGACGAGCTCGTCGCCCACTGCCGGGAGCGGCTCGCGAACTTCAAGGTCCCGCGGGAGGTCGTCTTCGTGGACGACCTCCCGAAGACCGCGTCCGGCAAGATCCGCCGCGTCGAGTTGAAGGGGCTCGTCACAGAGCGGCCATGACCCGCGCCCGGTGCTCGGACACCGAGCCCCACGCCGCGTACAGGGCGCGTGCCTTCCGGATCCACAGCGACGGGTCGTACTCGTCGGTGTAGCCGATCGCGCCGTGCACCTGGAGGGCGGTCTTGGCCGCCCCGTAGGACGCCTCGGACGCGGCGACCTTGGCGGCGGACACGTCGCGCGCGAAGTCCGGCGTCCCGTACGACAGCGCCGCCCCGTAGACGAGCGGGCGGGCGAACTCCAGCTCGACCAGCGCGCTCGCGAGATGGTGCTTGACCGCCTGGTACTCGCCGATCGGACGCCCGAACTGCCGCCGCGTCTTCGCGTACTCGACGGAGACGTCCAGCAGCGCGCGGCCGAGCCCGATCTGCTGCGCCGCGCACAGCAGCGCCCCGAAGCCGGTGAACCCGCCGCCCTCGGGGACGCGGAACAGCCGCCGCGCCGGGTCCAGCGACGTGACCCGCTCCCCGGCCGCGCGCTCGACGCCGTCCAGGGTGAGGACGAGGTCGGCGGCGTCGGCGTCCAGCGCGTGCGGGACGGCGAGCGACACGACCGCCGCGCCCTCCGCGATCCGCCGCAGCCACGGCGACTCGCCCAGCAGCTCCGCCGCCGCGAGCGTCTCCACATAGGGGCCGGGGACGGCGGCGCGCCCGAGCTCCTCCATCGCGACGACCAGTTCGACCGGCAGCAGCCCGGCCCCGCCGAACTCCTCGGGGACGGCCAGCGCGAACACTCCGGTCTCCGCGACCGCCGACCAGAGGGCGCGGCCCGGGGCCGCGTCCCCGGCCGCCCACGCGCGGATCGCCTTCGGCGTCCCCGCCTCCGCGAGCAGCTTCCGCAACGTCGCGCCGAACATGGCCTGCTCATCCGACAGAACGAACTTCATCGTGAACCCCTCGGAAGGTTGAGCAGGCGTTCGGCGATCACGTTGCGCTGGATCTCGTTGGTGCCCGCGTAGATCGGTCCGGCGAGGGAGAAGACGTAGTTCTCCAGCCAGTCCGACTCCAGCTCGCCGTCCGGGCCGAGGAGGTCGAGGGCCGTCTCGTGGAGCGCGACGTCCAGCTCCGACCAGAACACCTTGTTCAGGCTGGACTCGGAGCCGATGTCGTCGTCCCGCGAGATCGTCTCGAAGCCCTTCAGCCGGTACGCGCGGGACCTGATCCAGGCGTCCGCGACCCGGTCCCGCAGCGCCGTGTCGGACGGGTCGGCCCGCTCCTTCCACAGCGCGACGAGCCGCTCCGCCGCCGCCGTGAAGCGGCCGGGGGAGCGCAGGGTGAGGCCGCGCTCGTTGCCCGCCGTGGCCATCGCGACGCGCCAGCCGTCGCCGGGGTCGCCGATCACGTCCTCGTCCGGGACGAACACCCCGTCGAGGAACAGCTCAGCGAACGCGGGCTTGCCGTCCAGGCGTCCGATGGGGCGGACGGTCACGCCGTCCGCGTCCAGAGGGAACATCAGGTAGGTGAGCCCGCGGTGCCGCTCCGCCTCGGGATCGGAGCGGAACAGCCCGAACCCCCGGTCGGCGAACGCGGCGCGCGAGCTCCACGTCTTCTGCCCGTCGAGGAGCCAGCCGCCGTCCGTCCGGGTGGCGGTGGAGCGCAGGCCCGCGAGGTCGCTGCCCGCGCCGGGCTCCGACCACGCCTGCGCCCAGATCACCTCGCCCGCCGCCATCGGCGGCAGCACCCGCGCGAGCTGGCCGGCCGTGCCGTGCTTGAGCAGCGTCGGCGCGAGCAGGTTGATGCCGTTCGCGCTGACCCGGCCCGGCGCGCCCGCCGCGTAGTACTCCTCCTCGAAGATCAGCCAGCGCAGCGCGGACGCGCCGCGCCCGCCGTACTCCGCCGGCCACGACACGACGCCGAGCCGGGCCGCGCCGAGCGCCCGCTCCCACCCGCGGTGCGCGGCGAAGCCCGCCGCCGTCTCCAGCGACGGCAGCGGCTCGGCCGGGACGTGTTCGCGCAGCCAGGCCCGCACGTCGGCGCGGAACTCCTCGTCCGCCGCTCCGAATCCGAGGTCCATCTCGCCCCCCTTCTTTCTAACAATTGTTTGGTAGAGTAAACGCCCGGCGGCCGGTCGCGCGAGCCCCCCTCCCGACTTCCGGGGACGGCCCCCGGCGAAGCCCGGCGCGCGCCGTCCGGGGACCGCCGGTTGGGACCGCTTGGCGAGTAGACGCCGCCGCCCGCCGCGCTTCGCCCGATGGAATCTGTCAAACCCCCCAAGAGCGGACTTATCGTCCTGCCGCTGAGTCAATACTTCTCATCCGGCCCGTCTCGCCGAGGCAAGGCCCGTCCTCACCCGACCGAGGATGAGAGGTGATCAGCCGACGGGACCGCCGACGCCGAGGTCGGCACGAGGACCGCGCGCATGTCGGACGCCCGTCGAACCGCTCCCGACGGTGAAGGAAACAGGCATGAAGACACCGGGCAAAGCACCGGGCAGAACGCGGAGATGGCTGCTTCCGGCGGTCAGCGCGGCGGTGGTCGCGCTCACTCCCGCGATCCCCGCCGCCATGGCCGACGACGGCGGCGGCGCCGCCAAGATCGCGGCGTGTACGGACGGCACGACCGTCACCACGGACAAGGGCCCCGTCTGCGGCACCGTCGCCGACGGCGTCAAGACGTGGCTCGGCGTGCCGTACGCGGCCCCGCCCCTCGCCAACCTCCGCTGGGCCGCGCCGCAGCCGCACGCGGCGTGGACGACCCCGATCCAGGCCACCGAACAGGGCCAGCCCTGCGCGCAGCCGCAGGGGCTCGGCAACCAGTCGACCAACGAGGACTGCCTGAAGGTCAACGTCACGGCGCCGCAGAACGCCAGCGGCCCGCTGCCGGTGATGGTCGAGCTGCACGGCGGCGGCTTCAGGTTCGGCGGGCCGTCCGACGGCAAGGCCCTGGTCAAGGCCGGGCCGGTCATCCACGTCGGCGTCCGCTACCGGCTCAACGTGATGGGCTTCCTCACGCACAAGGGCTTCGGCGAGCACGCGGGCAACTACGCGTTCCGCGACCAGCAGGCCGCGCTGCGCTGGGTCCAGACCAACATCGCGAAGTTCGGCGGCGACCCGAAGAACGTGACGATCTTCGGTGCGTCCGCGGGCGGGTCGAGCGTGTGCGCCAACGCCGTCTCGCCGGGCTCGAAGGGGCTCTTCCAGAAGGGCATCCCGCAGAGCGGCGAGTACAACTCGCGGCTCGGCAACGACGTCCAGTGGCAGCCGCAGGACTGCGCCGCCAAGCTGCCCACCGAGGCCGAGGCGCAGGCGGCCGGTGACCGCTTCGCCGCCGCCGTGGGCTGCGGGAACGTCGCCGACGCGGCGGCGTGCCTGCGGGCCGTCCCGGTGGAGAAGCTGCTCCAGCAGGCCGGCGGGGGCGTCGGCGCCAACGTCGGCACCCAGGGCCCGGTCGTGGACGGCGAGGTCCTCCCGCAGTCGCCCGGCCAGGCGTTCGCCGACGGCAACATCAACGACATCGTGATGATGCACGGGGTGAACCGCGACGAGACGCAGCTCCCCGCCGCCACCACGCCGGACCAGTACAAGACGAACGTCCAGCAGCAGTACGGTCCGATCGCGGACCAGGTCATGAAGCTGTACCCGATCGAGCGGTTCCCGGACCCCACCGGGTTCATCGCCTACCGGACGATCGTGGCCGACTCCAACTCCGTCTGCCCCGCGCTGGTCATCGACCAGCGGATGGCCAAGAAGATCAAGGTGTACGCCTGGCAGAACGACAACGCCGACGCGCCGCCGATGTTCTTCCTGGACAAGACGAAGCCGAACGGCGCGTACCACATCAGCGAAAGCGCGTTCCTCAGCCCGATGCCGAACCAGGCCGCGCTGACCCCCAACCAGGCCGCGCTCGCCGCGCAGGTCGTCACCCAGTGGACGGGCTTCGCCCGCACCGGGACGCCCGAGGTGCCCGGCACGCCCGCCTGGTCGCCGTTCACCACGTCCGACAACGCGGTGCTTTCGCTGGTCTCGGCCGGTGACAGCGAGCTGACGCGGGAGATCTCGCAGCAGCACCACTGCGACTTCTGGTCGAAGTACGTCGCGTTCAAGAAGTGAGTTGTTGTGGGATGCCGCAACGTGTGCCGTACGTGCCAGATGTCGCACCCGCCCCTTGATCGTCCCCGGTCGCGCGGATTCCATGAAGCCATGGGAGCCACAGTGATCGTGGTCGTCGTGCGGTCCGGGGAAGGCGGGGACCGCAGGGACGACGGCGCCGACGAGCTGATTCCCGTCGGGCTGGGGCGCGCGGTCCGGTTCGTCCGGCGCTCGGACGTCCGGTACGCCGAGGCGCAGGGCGACTACGCACGCCTGTACACGCAGGCGGGCAGCCACCTCGTCCGGGTCTCCCTCGCGGCCCTTGAGGAGGCATGGGGGGACGCGGGCTTCGTCCGCATCCACCGGTCGCACCTGGTCTCGCTCGCGCACGTCGACGAGATGGTCGTCGAGTCGGGGCGGTGCACGCTCCGGGTCGGCGGCGCGCGGTTGACCGTGAGCCGGCGCAACACGGGCGCGCTCCGGGACCGGCTGGTCCGGGGCGTGCTGCCTGGGGCATCCCGCAACGCCCGGGCACCGCGGGGGGCGCGCGACCCCCGCGGTTCCCGGGCCCTGCCCAGCCCCTGAGATCCCCGCCAGAAAACCCCTGCTCCGAGCCGCCGGCTCGTGGGCTGCCAAGCTCCTGGCCCCAGAGGGTCCGGATGATCTGAGGCTCCGGCGCACCGGAGCCTCGCACCCCCGCCAGCCTCGGGCCCACGATCGCCTCCGGGCCCGAGGCGTCCAGCTCCCGAAGGGAAATCGAGACATGCGTCTCACGAGACGTGCGGCCGCGCTGGTCGCCGCCGCGTGCCTGGTCGTGAGCGGAGCCGTCGCCTCCGGGCCGGCCGCGTCCGGGCGCCCGCGCGCCGCGGACTGGCCGTCCTGGCAGAAGGACACGAACGGCACCCGCTACAACCCGGCCGAACGCGCCATCACGCCGGAGAACGTCGGCAACCTGAAGCTCAAGTGGGCCTTCGGCTTCCCGAAGCAGGCCGGCGCCCCGCACAGCCAGCCCGCCGTCGTCGGCGACACGATCTACTTCGGCGGCCCGGACGGGATCTACCGGGCGGCCGACGCCAAGACCGGCAAGGTGAAGTGGCAGTTCAACGTCGGCACCGTCGGCACCGGCCAGGCGCAGGTCCGCGACGGCGCCGCCGTCGCGGGCGGCAAGGTGTTCTTCGGCGACACCCGCGGCTACTTCTTCGCCGTGGACCAGGCGACCGGCAAGCTCGCCTGGTCGCAGCGCGTCGACACCACCGTCAGCGCCAACACGACCAGCTCCCCGATCGTCTACGAGGGCCGGGTCTACGTCGGCGTGTCCAGCGGCGAGAACATCCTCGGCAAGGACCACGCCTGCTGCACGTTCCGCGGCCACCTCGACGCGATGGACGTCAACACCGGCAAGCTCGACTGGCGCTACTACACCGTCCCCGAGCCGAAGCAGAACGGCACCTGGCCGAACGGCCAGCCCCGCTACGAGCCGTCCGGCGCCGGTGTGTGGAGCACCCCGTCGATCGACCCGGAGACCAAGACCATCTACGTCGGCACCGGCCAGAACTACACCGGCAGCGGCGGCCACTTCGACTCCGTCCTCGCGCTTGACACCGCGACGGGCAAGGAGCGCTGGACGCGCAAGATGACCGACGTCGACACCTGGCGCCGGGAGTGCAACAGCCAGTCCCCCGAGGACCAGAAGTACTGCCCGAACCTGAAGGACGGCACGGCGCTCGACTTCGACCTCGGCGCTGCCCCGAACGTGTTCACCGCGGGCGGCAAGCGGCTCGTCGGCATCGGCCAGAAGGTCGGCGTCTACCACGTCCTCGACGCCGCCACCGGCGACATCGTGTGGCAGCGCCAGTTCTCCACCCCGATGCCGGGCGGCGGGCTGAGCGGCATCCAGTGGGGGACGAGCTTCGACGGCCAGCGCCTCTACATCGCCACCTACATGGGCAACCCGGGCACGCTGTACGCGGTCGACCCGGTCAACGGCCACGTCATCTGGACCACGCCGAACCCGTCGGACGGCTGCACCACCGGCGGCGCGGCCCAGTACCCGAACGTCTGCAAGCTCGCCCACCCGCCCGCGGTGTCGAGCACGCCCGGCATCGTCTGGGAGGGCAGCGGCGACGGCAAGTTCCGCGCCTACTCGTCCGAGACCGGCAAGGTGCTGTGGGCGTTCGACACGATCGCGGACTTCCCGACCGTCAACGGCGGCACCGGACGGGGCGGCGCCCTCTCCGGCGGCGGCGGCGCGGTCATCGCCGACGGGATGGTCTACGTCCTGACCGGCGAGATGTTCGTGAACTACCCGAACGACAAGGGCTACGTCCTGCTGGCCTTCGGCCAGTGATCCAGTGATCGCGCCCTGAAAACGCGCGGGCGGCGTCGTGCGCACGACGCCGCCCGCGTCTTCGTTTTCCGCGGCCTTCCGCGGCTTTCAGCGGCGGCGGGCGTCGGTGAAGACGCCGATGCCGTTCGCTACGGCGCGCTCTTCGCCGTCAGATGGGACGTTGCGGACGTCGGTCTCGTCGCCGTCGCGGGTGACGACCGCGGACGAGCCGCCGCCGTCGAGGTTCACCGCGTCGTCGGCGCCGACGTCCTCCAGGAGGGACGCCAGCTCGGCGACCGTGACCCCGGCGCTCTCGGCGGAGCGTCCGTCGACCACGACGAGCTGCATGCGGCGGCCGTCGCGGCTCACCCCGGCGGCCGTGCGCGGGGCCGGGCCCTTCGGGTCGAGGCCCTGGAGCGGCTCGCCGTCCCGCAGGATCGGGAACCCGCCCACCGCGAAGCGGTAGCGGGCGGCGAACTGGTAGTCGACCTTCACCTTGTCGCCGGGACGGAGGCGGCGCAGGTCGTCCGCGCCCTTCTCGCGCCCGACCAGCACGACCGTGTCGGCGGGGATCGCGCCCGCGCCGACCTCGTCCGCCACCGCCGTCACGACGCCCCGCCGGACGGTGACCTCCGCCGCGTTCGTGGTGCACGGGGCATTGCGGGCGGTGTCCGTCCCGCAGACCGCGCGCCGCCGCGACACCGCGCCCCAGGCGGCGGTGAACGCGCCCGCGCTGCCGACCGGTATTGCGTACTGGTTGAGGCCGCGCAGCGGCAGCTCGACGGCTTTCCTCCTCCTGCCGCCGTCGGTGCGGACGACGCCGGTCAGGTGCAGGCGCTCCACGCGGGCGCGGCCGTCGGCGTCGATCCCGACGACGTCCTCGGCGGACGTGCCGGGCGGCAGCGCCGGACCGAACCGCTGGCCGTCCGGCACCGCGCCCTTGAGCGGCCGTCCGCCGTCCACCTCCGGGCCGGACGACGAGCCGGTCGGCGGCACCCCGGGATGCGTCTCGCTGATGTTGAAGAAGTCGCCGTTGATCCCGGCGACGGCCTGCTGGGCCTGCGCCATCTCCGACACCGTCTGCCGCTGCGCGATCGAGGGCGGGTGCAGCAGGCCCACGCGGACACCTGGGCCGCGCAGGTCCACGTTCACGAGGTAGCCGACCACCGGGCCGCCTACGCCGGTCGTCTCGAACGTCCGGAACTCCACGCCGGGAGCCCGGCGGCTCGACGACGTGAACCGCAGCGTCCCGACCCGGCCGGACGGGGGCAGCGCCCGCGCCCGCGCGTCCGGCCGCTCGCCCGACCCGGCGCCGTCCCCGCCCGGCGATGGCGGCGGGCCCGCGGACGCCGGGACGACCCCGGCCACGACGACTCCCGCGGCGACCACCCCGACCAGCACTCTTCGCACAGCGACGCTCCTCTCAACGGGTAACCGGCCCGCTGATCATGACGCGCGGCGAATTAAGGCAGGGCGTTCTGCGGCTCAACAAATTTCGAAGTTCGGGTTGCCCCGGTCACGGGACGCGCGCGACCCCGCAGAAGGCGTCCAGCGCGGGCGGCTCGCCGAACGGGGACGGCTCGGGACGCCACCGCGACACCGTGACCACGCCCGGCTCCAGCAGTTCCAGGCCCGTGAAGTAGCCGGTGATCCGCTCGGGGGAGCGCAGGTTGTAGGCGATGCCCCCGGCCTGGACGTACCGGGTGATCGCGCGGACGCGGGCGCTCTCGTCGACGCCGTCCGCGCCGGGCGTCCCGATCACGTCGGTGCCGTCGTTGATCACGACGTGGCTGCCCGGGGCGAGCGCCGCGACGAGGCGGCCGAGCACGCCCTCCGGGTCCTCCTCGTCGGTGAGGTGGCCGAGGATGCCGAGCAGCAGCAGCGCCACCGGCTCGTCGAAGTCGAGGGTCTCGGCGGCCTTCGCGAGGATCGCGTCCGGGTCGCGGATGTCGGCGTCCACGTAGGCCGTGGCGCCCTCCGGCGTGGACGTGAGCAGCGCGCGGGCGTGGACGAGCACGAGCGGATCGTTGTCGACGTAGACGATGCGGGCGTCGGGCGCGACGCGCTGCGCCACCTCGTGCGTGTTGTCGACGGTCGGGAGGCCGGTGCCGACGTCCAGGAACTGCCGCACCCCCGCCTCGCCCGCCAGGTACCGGACGGCGCGGCCGAGGAAGGCCCGCGAATGGCGCGCGATGTCGACCTGACCAGGGAAGATGCTGACGAAATCGTCCCCGACCTCACGGTCGACGGGGTAGTTGTCCTTGCCGCCCAGCCAATGATTCCAGATCCGTGCGGAATGCGGGACGGACGTGTCGATCTCCGAATGCCCCGTCATGAGGGTCCCTCCAACGCGGGGGAAGTCGTGGACGCCGCGAGTTTCCCACGGCCGGAAGATCTTCGCGAGATACACTGCGGCCGGGTGGGACGTTCCACCCGGCCGACCCTGGAGCGTGGTCCGCTCAGGTCATGTGGACCTTGGTCCGGTGGACGGTCTGCGCAGAGGTCATGTGAACCTGCTGCGCCGCGCCCGCGTGACCCGCGGGCAGCACCACGGTGGCCGCGACGATCGTGGCCGCCAGCAGAAGACGTTTCGCCATCGAAAAAAGGTCTCCCAATCCATATTTAAGTCGCCGGGTGAACCCGTGCACTGGCACGCCAGATTACTCCGTCTCATCACCCCGTGTCCGGCAAAGCGGGCATCTGTTGGTAAGGAGGCTTGTCGGAGCCTTGGCGGAACTGGTCCCTTTTGTCTAGGTGCCGGTGATCTCGTCGGGATCCGCGAGACGTCCACGGAGGTCGTCGGCGGGGAGGCCGATGGACTCGAACACCCGGACCGCGTCGCGCCAGTGCTCGTGGGCGGCGTCCTGGCCCTGCACGTGCAGCAACGCCGTGCCGAGCCCCTCCAGCGCCTTGCCTATCTCGAACGGCACTCCGATTTCGGTCGCCAGGGCGTGCGCCCGCCGGAGATGGTCGACGGCCGCCGGATACCGGCCGGACGCCGCAAGAGTTTCGCCCAGATGGCGGAGCGCGAGGGTCTCCTCATAACGTTCGCTGATCGCACGTGAAATGACTAACGCGCGCTCGTGGTGAATGAGCGCCTCGCGAAATCGGCCGATATTGTGCAGGGTCGCGCCGATGCCGATCAGCGTCTCGACCGAACTGCGCTTGTCACCGATCTCCATGGAGATGGCGAGCGCCTTCCGGTAATTCAGCAGCGCGGGCTCGGGCTCGTCGGTGTGCCGGTGCACGTTGGCCATATTGATCAGGGAGATGGCTTGATGCTGGCGGCCGAGTTCGGCCGCGGCGGCGGCCGTCCGCTCGTAGTAGTCGACCGCCCGGTCGACGTCGCCCATGCGGAGCAGCAACTCGCCCATGTTGTTCAGCGCCATCGTCCGGCCGCGCGGGTCGTCCAACTCGGTGAACATGTCGATCGCGCGCAGCCGCAGCCGCTCCGCCTCCCGGTGCTCGCCGGTGTATTCGAGGAAGATCGCGGTGTGGTCGAGGCTGCGCGCCTCGCCGTGCCGGTCACCCACGGAACGGCGGATGTCCAGCGCCTCGCGGCAGCGCTCCAGTGCCTCGGGGAAACGCGACAGGTGCCAGTGGACCAGGCTCAGATGGCCGAGGACGTCGGCCTCGCCGTGCCGGTCGCCGACGGCGCGGTGGATCGCCAGCGCCTCCTCGGCGTCGTCCCGCGCGGCGCCGTACTCGCCGCAGCGGAACCGGACGAGGCTGCGGTCGGCGAGCGCGCGGGCGGTGCCGGGCGCGTCGTCCAGGCCGCGCAGCGCGGCGATCGCGCGGGTGTGCAGGCGCGCCGCCGCGTCCCAGAGGCCGCGCGACTCCAGGTGCCCGGCGAGGGCGTGGGCGAGCCCGGCGACGTGCGCCGGCAGGCCGCCGCGCTCGGCCTCGGCGGCGGCGTTCAGCAGGCAGTCGTGCTCGGCGGTGAGCCAGGCCGCGGCCTGCGCCTCGTCCTCGAAAGCGGGGAGCTCGGGGGCCGGGTAGCGGATCAGGACGCGGCCCGCCCGCCGCTGCGGGGACAGCAGCCGGTCCGCCCGGTCCGCCGCCGCGAGGTAGTGGTCGAGGATCCGGTGGACGGTCCGGCGCCGCTCGTCCTCGGCGTCGACGTCGCGCGCGAGCCGCCGCGCATAGTCCTGGACGAGGTCGTGGAAGCGATACCTGCCGCTGACCGGCTCGGTGATCAGATGCCGGTCGAGCAGTTCCTCCAGCACCCGCTCCGCCTCCCGGACGGGACGGCCGAGCGCCGCCGCCGCGGCGGCCACCGTCAGGTCCGGCCCGGGATGCAGCCCGAACGCCCGGAACGCCTCGCGGAGCTGCGGCGGCAGCCCGCGGTAGGAGACCTCGAACACGGCCGTGATCTCGTGGTTCTCGACGCGCAGCTCGTCCAGCCGCCGGTCGCCGGGGCCGAGCCGGGCGAGCAGGTCGCCGACGCTCCACGCGCGGCGGTGCCGCAGCCTGCTCGCCGCCATCCGGACCGCGAGCGGCAGCCGCCCGCAGCGCCCGACGACGGCGGCGAGGTCGGCGTCGGCGCCCTCCAGTCCCGGCCCGGCGATGGTCATGAACAGCGCGATCGCGTCCCGGACGGGCAGCACCTCCAGCGACAGCGGGACCGAGTCGTGCAGCCCGGTCAGCCGCCGCCTGCTGGTCACGACCACCAGGCACCCGGCGGACGCGGGCAGCAGCGGCCGCACCTGCTCGTGGCCCGCGGCGTCGTCCAGGACGAGGAGCAGCCGCCCGCCCGCGAGCCGCGACCGCCACAGCGCGGACCGCTCGTCCAGCGAGCGCGGGACGCGCGTCGCGGGCACCCCGATCATGCGCAGCAGCGTGTCCAGCGCGGCGGCCGCCTCGACCGGCTCCTGCCGGGCGTCGTGCGCGTGCAGTTCCAGGAAGAGGGCGCCGTCCGGGAATTGGTCCGCCAGCCGGTGCGCCAACCGGACGGCCAGCGCGGTCTTTCCCACTCCGGGCATTCCGTCAATGGCGATTACGGTCGTCACCGAACCCGTGGGCGGCACCGCGTAATCCGGTTCGCGGACGGTCGGCGCCTCGTCCATGAGGCGTCGCAGCTCTTCCTCTCGGCCGACGAAGGAACCCTGGTCGGTCGGCAGATTGTGCGGACGCTGATCGACGTTCAACTGCGTCCTCGGAACGCGCAGCAGCGCCGGATCATTGCGCAGAATCTTTTGCTGCAATTCCTGTAACGCGGGCCCGGTGTCGGTGCCGAACTCCTCGACGTTGCGGTCGTGGGCGGCGCGGTAGACGTCCAGGGCCTCGGCGGGGCGCCCGCACCGGTAGAGCGCGACCATGAGCCGCTCGGCCGGCCGCTCGTCCAGCGGGAACCGCTCGGCCAGCTCGGCCAGCTCCTGGACGAGGTCGGAATGGTTGCCGCGGTACAGCTCCATGTCGATCCGCTCGATCGCGGCGGCCAGGTACTCCTCCTCCAGGGTCTGCCGGGTCCGCTCCGCCCAGTCGCCGGTCAGGTCGGCGAGCGGCGCGGCCCGCCACAGCTCGGCCGCGCGGCGGTGGTGGTCGAGGGCGTACTCGTCGTCGCCGCTCTCGGCGATGGCCCTGGCCTGGACGCGCAGCGACCGGAACAGGTGCAGGTCGACGGACTCGTCCGGCACGTCGATCAGGTAGGCGCCCTGCCGGGACACCAGCGCGGCGCCGTCGACGTCCGCGAGCCGCCCCCGCAGCCGGGCCATGTAGGTGTAGAGGCCCTGCTTGGCCTTGGCGGGCGGGCGGTCGCCCCACACGCGCCGGATGAGGGAGTCGGCGGGCACCGGCTGCCGCGGGCTCAGCAGCAGGACGGCGAGGACGCACCGTTCCTTCGTCGTTCCGAGGTCGCGCCGTCGGCCGTCTGTCCACAGCTCAACGGGGCCTATCACGCGGAACTCCACAGGTGCCCCTTTGTGGAAATCTCCTCCTGAGCCGATTTTTGCATCATCCGTCCGCAATGGCCAGGCCCGAGCACGCCTCACATGGCCACCATGGGACGGACAACTTACCAAGTCAGGACGATTGCAAGTTTTCGTCAAGTTCCCCGATCGACACTCGAATGCGGAGGGCAGGTCATTTCGATCTGCGACGGAGGAGAGCGGGTTCCCGCATCCAAGGTCAAAGGGGGTTCATTGGCAAGGATGTCCGGCTTCGAATGGCGTCGGGCGCTGACCGGCGTCGACCCCGGCTGGTGGGGCGGCCCGGGCGACCGGCGCACAGTGCTGATCATGGTGGGCGCGCCCGTGCCCGGGCAGCCCGCCCTCGACGTGGCGCGGCTCGCGGCCGCGGACCCGCGGCTGCGCGTGGTGTGCGCGGCGGCTCCCGGGCCGTCCGCCGCCGCCGTGGAGGCGATGCTCCGGGACGCGGGCACCGCGCCGCTGTCCCGGCGGGACGCCGAGGGCGGCGGCTTCGGCCTCGCCGTGACCGCGTCGCCGGAGGCGGCCGGGGCGGGTGCCCCGCTGGCCGTCCGGCCCGGCACGCCGCAGCCCGTCCCGGGCGGGGCGGGGGCCGTGTACGCGTGGGCGCACGACCTGGACCGTCCGGTCCGGGGCGCGGCGTCGGTCGTGGTCGGCGACGCCACGCACGACCGGCTGGTGGCGAGCCTGCCGCTGCGCGACTTCTACCGGCGGGCGCTCGGCGTGGGGGAGCGCGCCCGGCTCGCCGTGGTCGCGCTTCCGGACGCGACGCTTCCCTGCGCGGGCGGGCGCTGCCGGTCGGGGGACGTCGCGCGGCGGCTGGACGTCGTGCGCCGCCTGCTCGGCGGGGCCGCGTCCGGCTACCACGTGCTGGGGGTTCCAGAGCCCGGCCCCGGCGCCTGGGACGCCGGGGTCGCCGGGCTGGCCGCCCACCTGCGGGACGGCCTGCGGCTCCTGCCGCCGGACGCGGACTGGCGCGCAGCGCTCGTCGCCGCCGACTGGATCGTCGGCGCGCCGGGCCCGGTCACCCGGTACGGGACGCTCGTCGGCGTCCCCGTCCTGCTCGACGACGCCGGCCCGGGCACGGGGGAGGAGTGGGACGGCGCCGTCCGGCTCGTCCCGGACCGCCCGGTCGCCGTGCAACTCGCCGAGGCGGCCGCGCGGTGGCGGCCGGAGCGCGTCCGGCCGGTCGCGGAGCGGATCACGTCCGCGCCCGGACGGTTCGACCGCAACATGCGCCGCCTGATGTACGGGCTGCTGCGGCTCCCGCAGCCCGCCACCATCCCGGTCGCGGATCCGGTGCCGCCGCCGTACCGCATCGAGACCGTGTTCGCCCCGTCCGTTCCGTCCACTCCGTCCACTCCGTCCACGCGGGTGTGCCCGGCGGGCCGCCCGAGCCACGCCTGCCAGAGAGGTTGAGCATGGACTGCACGATGGACGCCTGGGCGTCCGGTCCCTTCGGTTTGGATGCGCGGCGCGGATCGACGCTGCCCGCGCGGCGCACGGTCCTCGCGGTCGCGCACCACCTGACGGCCGCGACCCGGCTGTCGGACGTCCTGCCGCTGTTGGAGAGCGACCGCAGGCTGGCCGTCGCCTACACGGCCGCGCCCGCGTCGCCGTTCACCGGCGGCCTGGACGAGTTCCTCCGCGACCTCGGCGGGTTCGTCATGCCCTGGTCGCAGGCCGTCCGGTCGCGCTTCGACCTCGTGGTCGCGGCGAGCCACGGCATGCTGGAGAACCTGCACGCCCCGGTGCTGACCGTGCCGCACGGCTCCGGCCCCGGCAAGCTGCTCGGACGGCGTCCCGGCCTCGGCCCGCCCGCGGAGCGGCCCGTCACGGGGCTGATCCGGGAACGGCTCGTCGTCGCCGGACGGGTGGTGCCGTCGTCGGTCGTCCTGCCGCACGACCGGCACCTGCTCGGCCTCGCCCGCGAGTGCCCGGAGGCGCTGCCGGTCGCGTTCGTCGGCGGCGACCCGTGCCTCGACCGGCTGGTGGCGAGCGTGCCGTACCGGGACGTGTACCGCAGGGCGCTCGGCGTCCGGCCGGACCAGTGCCTCGTGTTCGTCAGCTCGACCTGGTGCCCCGACTCGCTGCTCGGCGGCGACCCGGAGCGGCTGTACCGGATCGCCGCGGAGCTGCCGCGCGACAGGTACCAGGTCGTCGCCGCGCTCCACCCGCACATCTGGACGTGGCACGGCAGGCGGCAGATCCTGTCGTGGTACGCGGACTGCCGGCGGCTCGGCGTCCGGCTGCTCCCGCCCGAAGAGGGCTGGCGGGCCGCGCTGGTCGCCGCCGACCGGGTGATCGGCGACCATGGCTCGGTCACGTGCTACGGCGCGGCTCTCGGCGTCCCGGCGCTGCTCGGCGCCTTCCCCGAGGACAGCGTCGCGCCCGGCTCCCACGTCGCCCGGCTCGGCGCGGTCGCGCCGCGCCTCGACTGGGACGAGCCGCTCGCGCCGCAGGTGGACGACGCCGTCCACGCCTACGGGCCGCTGGTGCACGAGGCGCTCCGGCACGACATCAGCTCGCGTCCCGGGCAGGCCGCCCGGCTCATCCGAGGGGAGATGTACCGGCTGTTACGGCTGCCGGACCGGGACCGCCCGCCCGACGTGACCCCGGTCCCGATGCCGGGCTCGGTGCCCTTCCCCGCGCTGCGGGCGGCGTGATGGGCGCGGACGTCGCGCTCGTCCGCGCCTGGGACGACCCTGCCGGGCTCAATGCCCGGCGGGGCTCCGGCGCGGAGGGCGTCCTGATCGACGCCGCCGGGGCGGTCCCGCTGTTCGTGAACCTGCGGCGCTCGCCGGTCGGCGACGCCACGCGGCCGGACGGGACGGCGGCCGACGAGCATCTCGTGGCCGGGCCCGGCGTGACGTCGTGGGCCTGGCTGTCGTGCGCGGACGTGATCGTCCGCCGTCCGGGCGGCGGCGGTCCCGGGGACTTCCCGGGGTGCCTGGTGCTCGCCGTCACCTCGCCTCGGGGCTGCCTCCTCGCGGTGCGCGGGTGGCGGGCGCGGCTCATCCTCGTCGCCGGCGGCGCGTGCGGCGACGACGACGCGGCGCGCTGCGCGTCCGCCCTGCACCTGTGGGCGTGCTCGGGCCGTCCGCTGGACGCGCTGGCCGGGGCGCGGCTCACCGTCGTCCGCGGTCGGGCGCCGGAGGGGCGGGCGGCGTCTCGGCGAGCCGCCGCCTGACGGCCTCCGTCTGCGGCGAGCCGAGCCTGGCGTAGATCGCGAG
Organism: Actinomadura syzygii; assembly: GCF_008085905.1. Classification (GTDB taxonomy): domain Bacteria; phylum Actinomycetota; class Actinomycetes; order Streptosporangiales; family Streptosporangiaceae; genus Spirillospora; species Spirillospora syzygii. The sequence goes on from NZ_VSFF01000002.1 coordinate 272,356, forward strand.
GGCGCGTTCGAGGTCGCGGCGCTCGGCCGTCGCGTCGCCCCGGCGCGCCGCCACGACGGCGAGGTCGAGCAGCGCGTCGGCCTCCACGTGCGGCGCGCCCGCCGCGCGGGAGATCTCCAGCGCGCCGCGCAGCGCGTGCGCGGCCTCGTCCAGCCGTCCGGCGCCGAGCCGCGCCCTGCCGAGGCAGGTCAGCGTGCGGGCGCGGTGGTACGGCTCGTCCAGTTCGGTGAAGGTGGCGAGGACGTCGGTCAGCGTCTCGATCGCGGCGTCGTGCCGTCCGGCCGCGCTGAGCGCCTCGCCGAGGTGCCGCCGCATCAGCGCGACGCCGCGCGGCCGGTCCAGCGCGGCGTGCACGTCGCGGGCCGCGCCGAACAGCTCGGCCGCGCCGGACGGGTCGCCGGTCGCGAGCATCGCGTTGCCGAGCCCTTCGAGGGCGGACGCCTCGCCGAGCCGGTGCCCGGTCGCCCGCTCCAGCTCCAGCGCCGCCTCGAAGCACGGCCGGGCGGCGGCGGTGTCGCGCAGGTTGAGGTGGGCCGTGCCGAGCCCTTCGAGCATCCGCGCCTCGGCCCGCCGGTCGCCGCACGCGGCGGCGGCGTCCCGGCCGAGCTCGTGCATCCGGATCCACGACCGGTAGTGCTTGCGCTGGACGAACAGCGGCCACATCGCCTCGCAGAGCTGCCACGCCATCGCGTGCAGCCCGCCGTCGTGCGCCGCGCGGGCCACCGCGGACAGGTTCTGGTGCTCGCGTTCGAGCCAGTCGACGGCCTCCCGGCGGTCGGGGAAGACGTCCTCGCGGCGGACGGCCCCGTAGCGGGGGCCGAGGTGCCAGCGGCCGGGCAGCAGCGCGAGGTCGGCGGCGACCGCCGTCGTCAGGTACCAGTCGGCGAGCCGCGCGAACGCGGCCGCGCGGTCCGGCTCCGCGCCCGGCTCGCGCGCCTTGTCCCGCGCGTGCAAACGGACGAGGTCGTGGAAGCGGTACCGCTCGTCGGCGTCCTCCAGCAGGAGGCTCGCCTCGACGAGGCCCTGCAGCAGCTCCCGCGCGGCCTCCGCGCCGCGGTCGATCAGCGACGCCGCCGCGGCCAGTCCGAGGTCGGGTCCCGGATGGACGCTGAGCAGCCGGTACGCCCGCGCGTGCGGATCGTCGAGGGCCTGGTAGGAGGCGTTGAACACGGCGTTCACGGAGATGTCGTCCTCACCGGCGCGCAGCGCCGCCAGCCGGCGCGCCTCGTCGTCGAGTTCCGCGACCGCGCGGGCGATCGGCCAGCGCCGCCGGGCGGCGAGCCGGGCCCCGGACGCGCAGACCGCGAGCGGCAGCGTCCCGCACAGCGCGACGAGCGACCGGGCCTGCTCGCGCTCCGCGCCGATCCGGTCCGGGCCGATCAGGCGCTCCAGCAGCTCCAGGGCGCCCTGCGTGCCGAGCGGCGGGACGTCGAGGAACCGCGCGCCGTCCACCACCAGCCCGGACAGCCGCCGCCGCGACGTCACCACGACCAGCGAGGGGCCCGCGCCGGGCAGCAGCGGCCTGACCTGCGCCGCCGACACCGCGTTGTCGAGCATCACGATCAGGCGGCGGCCGCTGGTCAGCGACCTGAACAGGGCGGCCTGCTCGTCCACGCCGGTCGGCGTGCTCTCCGCGCCGGCGCCGAGCGCCCGCAGGAAGCGGCCGAGCGGCTCGTCCGGCGGCAGCGGCTCGGCGCCCGAGAAGCCGCGCAGGTCGACGAACAACTGGGCGTCGTAGTCGGCCTTCACCTCGTGCAGCCAGGCCAGCGCGAGCGTCGTCTTGCCGACGCCGCCGGGGCCGTTGACCACCACGAGGCCGGTGCCCTCCGAGAGCGCCCGCAATTCCGCCAATTCGTCGTGCCGGTTCGCGAACAATCCGGGGGCCGGGAGTTGCGCGGGCGTCGGAAGCGACGCCGGACGGCCCGTGGTGATATGCACGCCGCCCGTGACGGAACCGGCCTGGACGCTGGAGCCCGCTATTGTCCCGGTGAGCTCGTTGGCGCGGATTTCCGGTTCGTCGGGAGACTGCACGATCCCATCCATCCCATCAGCGTCCGCTCGGCATCGGACCGCCTCGTCCGCACCTTACCCGCTGATAGCGCGGCCGGAATTAAAGCATGCATGAATTGGTTTATTTGGCCAGTAAGAATGGCGGTCATGCGCCCCGGTCAGGCGCCCGTCGGGGCCCGCTCAGGCTTCCGCGTTCAGGCCGTAGCGGGACTGGTCGCAGGGCCGGGGCGCCTCCGGGCCGTCCCGGCCGAGCCGCAGCATCCGGGACACGCGGACGGTGCGGAACTCGCGTCCCCGCACGACGATCCGGTGCCCGCTCGCGGCCCGCACCCCGGCGGCGAGCGCCTCCCACTCGGCCACCTCGTCGGCGGACGGCGGGTCGCCCTGGAACTCGCGCAGCCTCGGCAGCAGGTCGGTGAAGTGCCGGGCGAGCCGGTCGACGGCCTCGTGCGGGGCGTCCCCGCCGGTGATCGGGGACCAGGCGTCGCCCGCCACCTCCACCACGACGAACGTCGGCGGGAGCAGCACGACGCCGGGGTGCGTGCGGATCGCGTGCCGCGCCTCGGTGCGCACCTCGTCCGGGACGGTCCCCGCGACCGGCATGTACCCGACGAGGTTCAGCCGCAGCTGCGCCTCCCACTGCCCGCACGGCGCGGCCGGGTCGAGCGGGTGGCCGCGCAGCAGGCCGTCGGCGGCGAGGTCGGCGTCGGTGGCGCGCGGCGGCTCCATCACCCGGTCGCCGATCAGCATGAACTTCTCCGCACGGACGACCCGGTAGCGGCGCGGGCCGATCTCCCACTCGTCCTTCGCGAGCTGGTCGCCCTCCTCGGGGTCGAGCCGCGCGGCGGCGGCCCCCATCGCCTGGGCGGTGCCGGGGTCGGGCTCGTCGGCGGCGGCCGTCCGGAGGTCGAAGGCGAGGCCGTATCTGGCCGAGGACGGGTCGTCCGAGCCGAGCGACCCGATCCGCCACTCCCCGTCCTCCTGCACGGCGTGCCCGAACTCGGGGGACCCGGCGGGGAGCAGCTTCGGGTATTCCAGAATTCGCTCGCCGAGCTCCCGGTCGCGCACCGCCGCGACCGGATCGAGCGCGGCCACGACATTGATGTGGTCGTACCCGTGCATGAGCGGGAAGGTCATGCCCCGCATCCTGGCCGTCCGCGCCCGTTCCCCGCATGATTTTCCGTATATCGCGAGCCCGGCTTGCCCCATTTCTGTGGTTAATTATGAATTGTTTTTTCGATCAAGAGCCGGGGTCGCGCGGCGGTCAGTCGGCGGTCAGTCGGCCAGGGCGATGACGACCTTCACATCGTCCCGGTGGCGGGTGAAGGCGTCCGCGAAGCGCTCCAGCGGGACGCGCCGCGAGATCAGCCCGCCGAGCCACCCGAGGTCGGCCTTCGCGAGCGCCCGCGCCGCCGCCGCGTAGTGCCCGAGGTTGGCGTTCACCGACCCGATGATCGCGTCGTTCTCCAGGACGATGTCGCGGTTCAGCCCGCCCATGTCCACGTGCAGCATCCGCCCGGTGGGCGACACCCCGGTCAGGCAGACGACGCCGTACGGCGCGTTGTTCGCCATCGCGCCGAGGACGAGCTGCGAGGCCCCCGTCGCCTCGATCACGATGTCGGGCGTCGCGACCGCGACCGCGTCGTCCAGCGTGCCGTGGTGGTAGGTGGCGCCGAGGTCGGCGACGAGCCCCGGCTTCGGCCCCTCGGTGACCTGGTCGAGGACGTGCACCTCAAGCCCGCGCTGGACGCCGAGCAGCGCGGCCAGCAGCCCGATCGGCCCCGCGCCCGTCACGAGCGCCACGCGCGGCTCGAACCAGGCCCGCGCGCCGACCTTCTCGATCTGGTCCCACGCCTTGGCGACGACGGACGTCGGCTCCATCAGCACCCCGACCTCGGCGAGCCGCGGGTCGAGCGCGACCGCGTAGCCGGACTCGACGGCCCACGTCGTGCTGGCGAAGCCGTCCAGCTCCTTGATGCCGCGCTCGGTGTAGCGGCCGTTGCGGCACATGTCGAACTCGCCGTGCGCGCACGCCCCGCACGGCTCCGGGTCGGGCCGCCGCACGACCCCGACGACGAGGTCGCCGGGGGAGAACCCGCTGCCGGACGGCGCCTCCAGCACCCGGCCGAGCGACTCGTGCCCGAGGACGAGCCGGTCGCGGCCGGGCGGCGGGCTGCCGTAGTCGCCGCCCGCGATCTCCCGGTCGGTGCCGCAGACGCCGACGGCGACGCCGGCCACGAGCAGGTCGTCCGGACCGGGCTCGGGGTCCGGGACGTCCACGACGGCCAGCGACCCGCGCTTCGGCGGCTCGACGGTCAGGGCGCGCATGCCGAATCTCCTCCCGAATGGTGAGCGCCCCTGACCTACCCACGATCGTCCTGGTCTGTCGCCGCGGGCCTCAACGTTCCGGTCAACTCGTGCCCACGGCGCCGCCGGGACGCGCGCGGCGGGGTTGGCACGGAGTTCATGATGTCTGGCACGCACGTCCTCGGAATGCGGTCCGGCGCGTCCTTACGATTCGGTGCGCCTCCGGGTGGGCGTGCCCACCCGGCCCCGCAACCGAGAGGAAGGTGCACCATGACCGAGAACACCTGGGTCACGCCCGACTACGAGATCGTGGAGACCTCCATGGAGGTCACCGCCTACCTGACGGACGAGGGCTGACCGTCCCGCCATGCGCGTGCTGGTCCTCGGCACCGCCGCGGGCGGCGGCGTGCCCCAGTGGAACTGTTCCTGCGCCGGGTGCGCCGCCGCCCGCGCGAACCCGTCCTGGCGGCGGCGGCACGCCTCCATCGCGGTCGAGGCCGGGGCGGGCCGCTGGTACGTCGTCAACGCCACACCCGACATCGGCGAGCAGATCGAGGACCATCCGGCACTGCATCCCGGCCCGGAGCGGCGGGCCACGCCGGTCGCCGGAGTGATCCTCACCGACGCCGAGCTGGACCACACGCTCGGCATCGCCCGGCTCCGCGAGGCGTCCGGGCTGCGGATCGCGGCGACCGGTACGGTGCGGTCGGCGCTGTCGGTCTGCCTCCGGCTGGACGCGGTCCTCGGCCCCTACGCGGGCGTCTCCTGGACGACGCTCCCGCAGAAGGAGACCGAGCCGATCGACGACGGGCCGCTGGAGATCCAGGGCGTCCGGGTGTCGGGCAAGCGGCCCCGGTACGCCGCCGACCTGAAGGAGCCGGACGACGCCTGGGTGGTCGCGCTGCGCGTCCGCGACCGGCGCGACGGCAAGGTCGCCGTGTACGCGCCCGCCCTCGCCGACTGGCCGGAGGAGTTCGAGCGCGCCGTCCGCGACGCCGACTGCGTCTTCGTCGACGGCACGTTCTGGGACGACGACGAGCCCCGCCGCACCGGCATCGGCGCGAAGACGTCCAGCCAGATGGGCCACCTGCCCATCACCGGGCCGGACGGCACCGTCGAGCGCCTCGGCGAGCTCCCGGCCGAACGGCGCCTCTACACGCACCTGAACAACACCAACCCCCTCGTCGACCCGGACGACCCCGGACACCGGCGGCTCGCCGCGGCGGGGATCGAGGTCGCCCGGGAGGGAGCGGTGATCGAAGTATGAGCGCCGACCGAACGAGCGCCGACCGAACGAGCGCCGACCGACGAATGAGCAGGGTGATCGACGAATGAGCATGGTGATGCCGGCGCAGGACGTGTCCGCGCCGCTGCCCTGGCCGGACCCGGTGCTGGACGAGCGGCTGCACACCCTCGGGGAGCGCCGCTACCACCATCGGCACCCCTTCAACCTGCGCATGCACGAGGGCGCGCTGACCAGGGCCGAGCTGCGCCTCTGGGTGCTGAACCGGTTCCACTACCAGCGCCACATCCCGATCAAGGACGCGCTGATCCTGGCGAAGCTCCCGTCCCCGGAGCTGCGCCGCGCGTGGATCCGCCGGATCCAGGACCACGACGGCGCCCCGGGCGGCGACGGCCGCGACGGCGGCATCGAGCGCTGGCTGCGGCTCGGCGAGGCGGTCGGCCTGGACCGGGACGCGCTGCTGTCCGGCGAGGGCGTGCTGCCCGGCGTCCGGCTGGCCGTGGACGGCTACGTCGGCTTCTGCCGGACGGGCTCCGCGCTCGAGGCGGTCGCGTCGTCGCTCACCGAGCTGTACGCGCCCGAGCTGATGGCCACGCGGATCGCCGCGTGGGAACGCCACTACCCGTGGGTCGAGCCGGAGGGGCTGCGCTATTTCCAGGTGCGCGTGGGACAGGGCGGCCGCGACGCGGAGGAGGCGCTCGCGCTCGTCCACGGCTGGGCACGGACGCGGGACGACCAGGAGCGCGTGCTGGCCGCGTTCACGTTCAAGTGCGAGGTGCTGTGGGCGCTGCTCGACGCCGTCGAGAAGGCGTGCGAGCTGAGCGGGGCCGCGCCCGATGACTGACCCGGCCGCCGCCCCGGCCGACTCCGCTGACCCCGCGTGGCGGCCGACGCTGGACGGCTCGATCGTCCTGCGCTACGACCGCGTCCGCGGCGCCGACCTGCTGCTGATGCCCGAGCGCGCGGTCCGGCTCAGCGGGACCGGCGGCCGCATCCTGCGGCTCTGCGACGGCAGCCGCACCGTCGACGGCATCATCGCCGAGCTGGCCGAGACCTTCCCGGACGCGCCGCTCGACGCCGAGGTGCCCGTGTTCCTTGACCGCGTCCGCGCGCGTGGATGGCTCCGATGACGACTACTGATGTTCCCCCGCCGTGGGGGCTGCTCGCCGAGGTCACGCACGCGTGCCCGCTGCACTGCCCGTACTGCTCGAACCCGCTGGAGCTGGTCCGGCCGAGCGCCGAGCTGTCCGCCGCCGAGTGGACGCGGGTGTTCGGCGAGGCCGCCGAGCTCGGGATCGTCCAGGCGCACGTGTCCGGCGGTGAGCCGCTGCTGCGCGCCGACCTCGCCGAGATCGTCGCGGCCGCGCACCGCGCCGGGGTCTACACCCAGCTCGTGACGAGCGGCGTCGGACTCACCGCCGGACGGCTCGCCGAGCTGCTCGCCGCCGGGCTGAACAGCGTCCAGCTCTCCCTCCAGGACGCGCGCCGCCCCGGCTCCGACCTCATCGCCGGGCGGGTCTCCTACGCCGAGAAGGAGGAGGCCGCCGGGGTGATCCGGGACGCGGGCGCGCCGTTCGGGCTGAACGTCGTCCTGCACCGGCGCAACCTCGACAACCTCCGCGAGATCATCGAGGTTGGGGCCCGCTGGGGCGCCGACCGGATCGAGCTGGCCAACACCCAGTTCTACGGGTGGGCGCTGCGCAACCGCGCCGCGCTGCTCCCGACCCGCGACCAGCTCGACGCGGCGAAGGCCGTGGTCGCGGCGTGGCGGGCGGAGCGGGACGCGCCCGAGCTGGTCTGGGTGCTGCCCGACTACTACGAGGGCGTCCCGAAACCGTGCATGGGCGGCTGGGGCGCGCGGACGATCACGGTCGGCCCGGACGGCACCGCGCTGCCGTGCCCCGCCGCCTACGCGATCCCCGACCTGGACGCGCCGAACGTCCGGGAGCGCCCGCTCGGCTGGATCTGGACGGAGTCGCCGGCGTTCAACGCCTACCGCGGCACCGAGTGGATGAGCGAGCCGTGCCGGAGCTGCCCGCGCCGCGAGGTCGACTTCGGCGGCTGCCGCTGCCAGGCGCACGCCCTGACCGGCGACGCGGCGCGCACCGATCCGGCGTGCGCGCTGTCCCCGGACCACGACCTCGTCCGCGCCGCGACGGAGGCGCCCCGGGCCGACGAGTTCGTGTACCGCCGGCCGGGGCGCTCCGTGTCCGGATGACTCACCGGTCCGGATAGACGAGGTCCATCTCGCGGTCGAAGTAGTCGGGAAGACCGCTCCAAGGGTTCGCGCCCGCCCGGTCCGTGACGTAGACGGAGCCCGCGTTGCCGCGTCCCGCCCGGGCCAGCGCCCCGGCGAGGACGGCCTGCGGAGCCGCGTACACGAGGTGGCAGAACGTCTCGGCCGGGACCCTGGCCGCCCACGCGGGCGGCCGGAAGTGCTGGTACGCCGACCACGGCCCCTCGAACGTGACGAGCATGTCGGCGAGCCGCGCGTACGCGGGGTCCGGGTAGATGCCGTGGTTGAGGACGACGCACTCCGCGCCCCGCCCCTGCGCCGCCGCGACGGCGCGGCAGTAGCGGGGCACGTGCCCGGCGATCGCGGACACCTGGTCCATGAACGCCGTCCGGATGCCGTACCACTTCCGGTACCGCGCCACCTCGTCCTCGATGTCCTCGGGCGGACGGTCGCCGTAGGCGGTGTCGATGTAGCCAGCGAGCTCCACGCCGTTGGCCGCGAGGCGGTTCGCCACGGCGGCCCACGCGCGGTCCCGGACGCTGCCGGGGCCGCTGGCGATGTTGAACACCACCCATTTGAGGCGTTCGTCCGTGAGGTCCGCCCATTCCGGGGCGTCCGGGTGGAAGTACGCGGGGACGAGGACGGAGGAGACCCTCCCCCTCGTCCTACTTATCTGCCAGGCCATGACGTCTCCGCCCATAGGTCGCGCAACGAGGTGGTGAGGTCGGTCGCGGGCTTCCAGCCGAGCGCGCGCCCGGCGGCCCTGACGTCGGCCTGCTGCCAGCCGACGCCCGCCGATCGTTCGGATCCGGCGGCGGCTTCCAGAACTCGCCGCGCGGAGCCGGTGACGCGCACCAGCTCGGCGGCGAGGTCGCGCAGCGGCGTCGCCCGCCCGCTGCCCACGTTCAGCACGGGGGGCAGCGGGCCGTCCGCGCGGACGGCGGCGAGGACCGCGTCCGCGACGTCCCGGACGTCGATCAGGTCGCGGCTCGCGGCGAGCGAGCCGACCCGGATGTCCTCCGCGTCGTCCCGGCCCGCCGCGCCGCGCAGTTCGGCGGCGAGCCGCCCGGCCAGCGTCGACTCGGGCGCCCCGGGGCCGATCGGGTTGAACACGCGGAGCACGACGGCGTCGAGGCCGTCCCCGGCCGCGGCGCGGACCAGCTCCGTCCCGGCGAGCTTCGTCACGCCGTACGCCGACACCGGGCGCGGCGGCGTGGCCTCCGAGACGGGGACGCCGCGCGGGACGTCCCCGTACTCGGCGGCCGAGCCGAGGTGCACGAGCCGCGCCTCGACGCCGGACGCGGTCAGCGCGGCCACGAGGTTCGCGACCGCGACGGCGTTGCCGCGCACGAGGTCGGCCGGGTCGCCGCGGGTGGCGCCCGCGCAGTTGACGACCGCGTCCGGGGCGACGTCGCGGAGCGCGTCCGCCACCGGCCCGGCCCGTTCGGCGAGGTCGAGCGTCAGCCCGCCGAGCTCGGGCGTCCGGCCGGCCGGCACGACGTCCACGCCCGCGGCGGCCGCCCGCGCGCGGACGTGCCGTCCGATGAACCCCGTCGCGCCGACCAGCAGGACCCGGCTCACGCGCCACCGCTTCCGGCGGACCCGTTCTGGCCCGGCGTACCGCCCGCGGTCACCGCCACGCGGCCCTCCATGAGCTGCGGGCGCAGCTTGGAGAACTCGGCGTTGGCGCGGTCGTAGTCGTCCGGGCGGCCGATGTCCAGCCAGTACCCGTCGAACCGGTACTCGCGCGGGTGCCGGCCCTCCGCGAGCAGGTTCAGGACGAGCTGGTCGAAGCCGAGCGCGCGACCCGGCTCGTACTTGGCGAGCGCCTCGTTGGAGACGCCGTAGACGCCCATGCTGACCTGGTAGTCGAGCGTCGGCTTCTCGCTGAAGCCGATGACCCGGCCGGCCTGCGTCGTGAGGACGCCGAAGTCGATGGCGACCTTCCGCGCGTACGTGGCGACGGTCAGCGGGGGCCGCGTCGCCGCGTGTTCCAGCAGCAGCGCGGCGAAGTCGATGTCGGTGAGGATGTCGCCGTTCGCGACCAGGAATTCGGCGGGGAGCCTGTCCCGCATCGTGAGCAGCGGGCCGATCGTGCCGAGCGGCGCCTCCTCGACCGCGTAGTCCACGCGGAGGCCCCAGCGGCTTCCGTCGCCGACGTACGACCGGATGAGGTGGCCGAGATGCCCGATGGCGAGCGTCACCGACCGGAACCCCTGCCGGGAGAGCTGGTGGAGCATGATCTCCAAGATCGCGTACTCGTCGCCGATGGGGACGAGCGGCTTCGGCAGGGTCGTCGTGTACGGCCGGAGCCGCACTCCCTTGCCACCCGCGAGGATTACGGCGTGCATGGTCTCTCTCCGTGCCTCTAGTGGCTAGATGTTGTACGTGGACGGCCGGTAGCGCGCCAGGTTGGCGGGGTCGAGGAACCATTCGACGGTGTCCTTCAACCCCTCTTCGAGCGTGTGCCGGTGCCGCCAGCCGGTGGCGCGGCGCAGCTTGCCGCTGTCGCAGACGAGGCGCATGACCTCCGACGCCGCGGGCCGCTCCCGGGCGGCGGCCGAGCGGAACTCCGGCGCGGCGCCCATCAGGCCGGCGATCGTGCGGGCCAGGTTCCCCATCGAGATCTCCTGGCCGGTGCCGGAGTTGAACACCTCGCCGACGACGTCGGCGGCGTCCGCGGTGCCCACGGCGACGAACGCGTCCGCGGTGTCCTTGACGTAGCTGAAGTCCCGGGTCGGCGCCAGCGATCCCACCTCGACGGCGCCGGTGTCCGCGGCGATCTGGCTGATCACGGTCGGGATGAACGCGCGGGCCGACTGCCGGGGCCCGAACGTGTTGAACGGCCGCAGCGTCACCGCCTGCACCCCGAAGGACGCGTGGTAGCTCGCGACCAGCTGGTCGGCGGCGACCTTCGTCGCCGCGTATGGCGACTGCGCGTGGATCGGGTGCGACTCGTCGATCGGGACGCGCTGCGCCGTCCCGTAGGTCTCGCTGGTGGAGGTGTGCACGAGCCGCGGCGTGCGCAGGTCCCGGGCCGCCTCCAGGACGTTCAGCGTCCCGGCGACGTTCGTGTCGACGTACGACTGCGGCGCCCGGTAGGAGTAGGGGATCGCGATCAGCGCCGCCAGGTGGTACACGACCTCGGCGTCCCGGACGAGCTCGCGCACCGAGGCCCGGTCCCGGACGTCGCCCGGCTCCACCTCGACCTCGTCGAGGACGTCCGGCGCCAGCGAGTCGAGCCAGCCGTGCGACCCGAACGAGTTGTACTGGACCATCGCCCGGACGCGGTGCCCGCGGTCCACGAGCGTTTCGACGAGGTGCGAGCCGATGAAACCGTCGGCTCCCGTCACGGCGACCATGCTGTTCATATGGAACCTGGCCTTTCAGCGGGGGGACTATCTATGGGACGTCGCGCGGGCCAACACACGTGCGGCGTACGCCATCAGGGCGGCGAGCAGCACTCCGGCGATGACGAGCTGGACCGTCCCCGGCGCGACGTGCGGCACGGCCAGCGCGGCCCCGGCCTCGGCGGCGAGGGCACAGGTGTAGAGGGCGAGGACGACGCCCACCCGGGCGCACGCCTGCAAGATCAGGGCGAGGAAGAACGCGCAGCCGAGCTCGGCGAAGCCGCCGAGCGTCCGCAGGTTCACCCCGGTTGCGGGAAGCCGCGCGACGACCCCCGCCGCGACGACGAGGGCGAGCAGCGACGCCGCGTACCGGGCGAGGGCGCCGCCGAGCGCGGCGCGTGCGGCGCGCGTGAAGGCGTCCATCCCGGTGTGGGTGCGGAGCAGGTCGTGGACGCGGCGGCGGTAGGCGTACAGGATCCATTCGGCGCCGCCCATCGACAGCGACAGCGACAGCACCGCCACCGTCGTCGTCCCCGCCGGGACGTGCCGCCCGGCGAGCGCCGACAGCAGCGTGTAGGTGAGGAGCCCGCCGGTCAGCAGGCCGAACAGGGAGAACGGCAGCGCCGACCAGAGGTCGCGGCGGGTGACGACGCGCCCCGGGGCGCGCTTGCGCCGCGGCTCGCGCGCCCGCCGGGTGGCGAGGACCGCCAGCGCGGTCGTCGCCGCGAGCGACATCGCCCACGCGGCCCACACCGCGGTGGGCACGGAGTGCAGCGGGCCGCCCCGGTGCCGGGCGAGGTGGACGGCCGCCGCGCCGACGCCCGGCAGCAGCGCGAGGAACAGCCGGACCTCGCCGCCGTGCACCTGCACGACCGTCGCGGACAGCAGGTAGCAGCCGAGCCCGGCGGACATCGCGGTCGCCATCGCCCCGGCGTCCATCAGCTCGCCCGCCGCGACCGTCACCGGCACGACGAGCAGCAGCCCGACGCCGAGCCCGTACCGCAGCACCCGCGACGCGGCGTCGCGCTTGCCGTAGCCGAGCCGGACGTACCCGAGGTAGGCGGTGCCCTGGCTGACCGTCCACGCCAGCACCAGGGACAGGACGAGCAGCACGCCCGCCCCGGTCCGCGTCAGCACCGGCGCGCCGACGACGTAGCAGAGTCCGGGCAGCCCGAACAGGACGCCGCGCAGCAGGTGCCGCCACGGCACCGCCCGCCACGGCGCCTCCGACCGCTCGCCCTCCGGCGGGCGGCGCGGCGTGCTCGTGTAGAGGTCCTCGGCGAGGGCGAACACGTCGGGGTGGCCGTAACCGCGGGCCGCCTCGTCGTTGATCCCCTCCGCCTCGAGCCCGGCGGTGACCTCCAGCGCGTCGACGGCCCCGGCGCACAGGTCCGCCATGCGCTCGCGCAGTTCCGCGACGCGGTCCCCGTGGATCTCGACGTCCCCCGGCGCGGCGGTCATGCGAGCCTCGCCTCCGCCTCGGCCGGCGCGCACCGCTCCGTCCCGTCGGCGGCGACCAGCCCGTCGTAGATCGCCCGGAAGGAGTCCACCGCGCGGTCGACGGTGAACAGCTCCAGCGCCCGCTCGCGGGCGGCCCGGCCGAGCCGCCGCCGGGACATCTCGTCGCCGAGCAGCCGCAGGCAGGCGTCCGCCATCTGGCGCGGCTGCCGCGGCGGGACGACGAGCCCGGTGTCGGCGATCGCCTCGGTGACCCCGCCGACGTCCGTCGAGACCGTCACGCGGCCGCAGGTCATCGCCTCGATCAGGGTGTAGGGGAACCCTTCGGAGATGCTGGACAGGACGACGACCGTGCCCGCCGCGTAGGCGTCCTTGATGTCGTCGACCCGCCCCTCGAAGGAGGTGTGCTCGAGGACGCCGAGGTCGCGGGCGAGGTCCTCGCAGCGGGTCTTGTACCGCTCGCCGCCCGTCGGGGTGCCGCCGAACAGCCGCAGCTTCGCCTCCGGGATCTTCTCCCTGACCATCGCGAACGCCCGGATCAACGTCTCCAGGTCCTTGATGGGGTCGACGCGGCCGGCCCAGCTCAGGGTGGGCACCGCGGGCTCGGCGCCGGCCGCGGGGAAGCGCGCCGGGTCGACGCCGTTGTAGACGGTCTCCATGATCTCGGGGTCCGCCCCGCAGCGCACCTCCCAGCGCTGGTTGTAGAGGTTGCAGGGGGTGAGCAGGTCCGCGGCCTTGTACCCGGCGACGCACAGCAGCCGCATGAACCCGAGCAGCACCGACTTCACCGGGTACGGGTACTGCGCCCGGCGCATCCCGATGTAGCGTTCGCGCAGGTAGATGCCGTGTTCGGTGAGGCAGAACGGTGTTCCGTAGGTCCACTTGGCGGCGAGGCACGGCAGGACGGGGATGCCGTTCGACACCGCGTGGACGACGTCGCCGCGCGGCGGCGGGCCGTGCAGCGGGCGGAGCATGTGCTCCAGCAGGTCGATGGTGGTCAGGGCGTCGTGGACGGTGGGCCGCACGCCGACCTCGTCGAACCGGGCGCGCTGGTCGTTCCAGGCGTCCATCAGCCAGCGGACGGGCCCTTCGGTGCGGAGCGCGGCGCCGAGGTCGTTGGTGCGCCCGAAGTCGAAGAGCCCGCGCAGGATGTGGGGGAACACGTCCGCCATCCGCCCGGACGGGGAGAGCACGGTGTAGAGGAACGAGCGGAACAGCCGCTCGAAGCGCCGCGCCTCCCCGCGGGACGGGGGCCGCCCGGAGGGCGGCCCCCACATCGCGACGGGTTCCACGGTCACGTGCCCGGGCAGATCCCAGACGGTGGGCTCCGCTCCGGTGGTGGTGAGCGCCAGGACATTGAACCGGTGTTCCGGCATGCCCCGCACGAGCTGGTCGCACCAGACGCTCACACCACCGAAGTTGTGCGGATAGGTCCCCTCCGTCACCAGGGTGATCTCCAAGGTCAGGCTCCGGGCACCGTGAGCGTCACTCCTCCGGGCACGTAGGCTGACCGGTCGCCGGCGTACGCCTGGCCGAACACCTTGCCGCCCGTGCCCTCCTTCGTCCCCTCGGGCGCGGTGACGGGGATGCTGAGGCCGTCCGGCCCGCTGACCGTGACCTTGCCGTCCTGGACGTAGGCGGTGATGTTGGAGTTGTTCTTCAGCGCGGCCTTCCAGAGGTCCTGGCGGCGCAGTTCGGCGCCGAGCGACGCCATCGGGTCGTTCACGACCGGGGTGTTGTCGTCGAACGCCATCCGGTATTCGCCGAGAACGTTGTCGAGCAGCGTGTACAGGGTCCGGTCCTCGGTGATGTTCGACTGGTGCGCGTAGTGCGGGCGCGGGTCGTTGCCCGTGACGTGCGACAGCGTGATCCGGGTGTCGGACGGGACGATGTAGGACTTGAACCCGGTCTCGGTGGAGAGCGGCTTGATGCAGGTGGTCACGTCCGGGTGGTCCTCGCAGATGCCGCTTCCGCCGTCCGCCCGCTTGGTGTAGATCCAGTTGTACTCGTCGACCTCCTCCTGCTCGGTCCCGACGTTGAAGAACACGCTCATCGGGTGCCGGGGGATCGTCCGCGCCTGGCCGATGGAGCGCATGGCCGGGTCGCGGGAGGCGTCGCCGGCGAGCCAGGCGATGTCGGTCTGGTCGAGCGCCGGGGCGAGGTTCGGGTTGTCGTTGGGCTGCTGCGGCAGGACCCGCATGCCGGAGTGCTCACCGGTGACGACCTCGGTCTTCGGCACCGAGAGGCCGTTCTCCTCGGCCCAGTCGAGGTTCTTGGTGATCTCCTGCTCGATGGTGCTCTCGTCGACGTAGTCGATGTCGCCGTCCGAGTCCTTCTTGCACACCCACGGCCGGACCGAGGTGTCCTGCTTGCAGCCGAGGAACTGGTGCCCGTAGGTGTGGTTCAGCCAGCGGAACTGGCCCTTGGCCGCGAGGAGGGAGTCCCCCAGCAGGTCGAGGCCGTGCTCCTTCCGCCAGTCGACGGTGCCGCCCGCGTTGTACGCCAGGTCGAGCTTGAACTTCTGGTACTGCTGCCACATGGTCGCCTGCACCACGTCGTCGACGTCCATGCGGATGTCGGGCGTCGTGACGCCGCTCGGGCAGTCCTCGCCGGGCGTGCAGTTGTCCTTGGTGCTCCACCGCGCGTCGGGCATGAACACGTCGTCGACGTGGACGCCGAAGTAGTTGCGGTTGTAGCCGAGGTGGACGCCCTTGGTCAGCCAGGAGATCAGCCCGTGGCCGAGCGTCCTGGACTGCCACTGGTCGTAGTTGGCGCTGTAGGTCAGCACCATCTCGCTGCGGCCGTCGTGGGTGTAGACGCCCGCGATGGTGCCCGTCTTGTCCTTGACCTCGGCGTTCACGAACGGCTTGAACGACTTCCCGGCGACCTTGTTGTCCGGCAGCGGGGTCGAGACGTAGCCGTAGCTCTCGTCGATGTCGGGGGCGAGGTCGTTGAACCGCACCGGGCCGCGCAGGTACCGGAACGCGTCGGAGCGCCCGGCGGGGAGGACCTCGGCGACGGTGCCGTCGAGGATCCCGGAGTAGGTCGGGGTGTTCAGGCCGACCGCGGCGGACGGGTAGACGTAGGCGTCGAGCTGCCTGATCCCGAACTTCACCTCGTAGTCGGCGATCGCCGTCATCTCGGCGGTGTCCTGGAACGGCGCGTAGTTGGGCAGCACGACGCCCTGGTACTTGGCGCGCGGCGTCCCGTTCACGGTGTCGGAGAGGAAGGCCGCGTCGATCTTGGGGCGGCCCGTGTCGCGCAGGTCGACGGTCTTGTAGGGCACCCCCTCGGCCGCCAACTGGCCGGCGACGGCCGACACCGAGGCGCCGCCGTCGCTGACGACGAGGACCTTGAGGTCGACGCGGGGACCCGCGGCCGAGGCCGCCCCCTGTGGACCGACGGTCAGGACGCCCGCCAACAGCACCGCCGAAAGGGCGCCGAGAGCGGGCCGGCGAAGGAGTTTCACCAAGCCTCCTTGGACAGGATGACGACCGCAACTGAAATTCAACAGCCGTTCACAACGCTGGCAGAAATGGAATTAATAACCTTTGGATCGGGCCTAAGAGATCATGCGGCGGCCTCGCCGGGCAAGTAAAGCCCGGCGGGGACCCATCTTGGGATGGGCCGGGTCCTAGGACTCCGCGGGCATGCGGAAATCGGTTTTCCGCGGCGCTTTGCCTGGTTAGGGCCGGTCCGTTGCAGGGGGGCCCGAATAAAGTTCGAGCCAGCGCTCGGCCGCGTGCTCGCGGCCGTCCGCGCCGAGCCGTTTGTAGATCTGGTGCGCGTGGTTCTTCACGGTCTTCTCGGAGATGACCAGCCGGCGCGCGATCTGGCGGTTGGTGAGGCCCGCGGCGATCAGCTCCAGGATCTCCGCCTCGCGGGCGGTGAGGCCGCTGTCGTGGCGGCGCGTCCCGCCGCCGTCGTGCAGCCACCGGACGAGCGCCGTCACCACCGGCGGCGACAGGCACGCCTCGCCGCGACCTGCACTGACGAGCAGGTCAGGGAGGTCCTGTGGCTCGAAGTGGCCATAGACGAGGCAGCCGTGCGCGCCCGCGGCGATGGCCTGGACGAGCAGCGGCGGGTCCTGCGCGGTGGTGACGACGACGACCCGGCCGCCCGCCCGCGCGAGCCGTCCGATCCCGCCCGCGGGCGGCGGCGAGGCGTCGAGGAGCACCACGTCTGGGGCGTGCGCGCGGACTCCGGCGACCGCGCGGCCGACCGTCCCGCCGCCGGTCACGCGCACCACCGGGGAAGCGCCGAGCAACGCCTGAAAACCGATCCGCGACATGGGATTGTCGCTGACCACCAACACCCGGACGGCTTTCGCGTCGGACGCCGGGCCGTTGGCACGGTACATCGGAAAATCACCGTTCATGGCACTGTCCCGCAATTCTCCGGGGGCGCGGGCGATCCGGCGGCACGCGACCGAGCGTCGGCACTGTTCGGGACCGGCGCCGGAACATGCGTCAACGATAAAGGAAGCGTGCCCTGAGCAGGAGCCGCGGGTCCCCAACGGGCCGCCGTTATTGACCCATTGTGAAAAGTCTTCAACAGGCACTGGAGAGAGAGCGGATCGGTCGCGAGACGCGACGGACGGGAGTGCCGTTGTGAACGAGGCGGCCCGATGTGAACGAAGCCGGGGCGCCGGGGGACCGGATCTCCGGTCGCCCCGGCGCCCCGGCCGGGCTCAGACGATCAGCCGTTGAACGGCGCGAACTTCAACCAGAACCCGCAGTGGTGCTGCTTCGAGATCTCCGAGGTCATCTGGCTGTCCCCGGCGGGCAGCAGCGACATCTGCGCCTGGTCGGCCGAGGTGAACGGCGTCCAGCGCGGGGTGCCCTTGACGGTCGGGTCGCCGCCGCGGGCGAAGCCCGTCCACTCCGCGACGAGCTGCGCCCGCATCGGCTTCTGGTTCGGCGTCAGCGGCGGCTGCCCCGGGAAGGTGCCGTGGAACAGGTAGCTGAACTCCCCGACGTGGAACGCGCCCACGGGCTTCGAGTTGTCGATGAACGGCAGCGGCGGCGCGTTGGTGTCGTCGAACCGGTAGGCGTAGACGGGGACGTGCTTGCCGAGCCGCCGGTCGTTGAGCAGCGCCGGGCAGACGGAGCTGGCGTCGGCGAGGACCGTCCGGGACGCGATGTACGGCGCCGGGTCCGGGAACCTGGCCAGCTTGTAGCGCTTCAGGACCTCGGGCGCGTGCGTCCCGTAGTGCTGGTTGATCAGCGCCTCGTACTGGGCCGGGGTCTCGGCCGGGGTCATCTGCGTCTCGTCCCTGGCCACGCCGTGGATGACGGGCACCTTGTTGAAGTCCCCGGTGGCGAACGCCTCGCCCGGCGACTTCGTCAGCGTCTTCCCGTCGACGATCGGCGCGAGCGTGCCCCTGTCGGGGCCGAGGCCGTCGCCGGCCGCGTCCAGCAGCGTCTGCACCGGGACCTGGCGCAGGCAGGCGGCGACGTCGGCGGCCGTCCCGCAGCCGACGGCGGCGGCGAACCGGGCCCCGGTCTGCTGCGCCTCGGTCTGGGTGGGCAGCTTGGTCGCGCAGTCCTGGCGCTGCCAGGTGGTGTTCACGCCGAGCAGCCCGTTGTACTCGCCGCTCTCGATGATCCCCTTGGCGAACAGCCCGTGCGCGGTGGGGGACGCCATGTTGGCGCACACGCTGGAGCCCCCGGCGGACGGTCCGAAGATCGTCACGTTGGCCGGGTCGCCGCCGAACTTCGCGATGTTCCGCTTGACCCAGCCGAGCGCGGCCTGCTGGTCCTGGAGGCCGTAGTTCCCGGCGTTCGCGCCGAGCGCCGCGTGCGACAGGAACCCGATGATGCCGAGCCGGTAGGTGACCTCGACCTGGATCACCTTGCCCTCGGCGGCGAGGTTGCTCCCGTCGGACGGCGACCCGAGCCGGAACCCGCCGCCGTGCAGCTGCACCATGACCGGAAGCGGCCCGCTCCCCGCGTTCTTCGGCACCCGGACGTTCAGCTTCAGGCAGTCCTCGTCGACGGATCCGGGCATGAAGTCGCCGGGCTGCGGGCAGCGGCTGCCTAGCTCGGTCGCCTGGAGCGGCGTGGTCCAGCCGGGGTGCGGCGCGGGCGGCGCCCAGCGCCGCGCGCCGAGCGGCGGCGCGGCGTACGGGACGCCCAGCCAGTTCGTGACGGCGCTGCCCGCGATGCCGCAGACCGGACCGGTGTCGGTCTGGATCGCGGTGCCGTCCGAGCAGGCGGGCGCCGCGTTCGGGGCCGCCGTCGCGGCGTGCGCC
This sequence comes from Actinomadura syzygii, assembly GCF_008085905.1. Classification (GTDB taxonomy): domain Bacteria; phylum Actinomycetota; class Actinomycetes; order Streptosporangiales; family Streptosporangiaceae; genus Spirillospora; species Spirillospora syzygii. Next base: position 291,213 of record NZ_VSFF01000002.1, read on the forward strand.
CCGGTCAGCCCGGCGGCCGCGACGACGATGGACAACGCGAGCTTCAGGGCGGTTCTGGGTCTCATTGTGGTCCTCCCAGTCAGAGACCGTGCGGAATCCTGGTGCCCCGATCATTGCAGCGTTGTTCGATAGGAAAACTATCTGACTCAGCCTTGTCCCATAACGGATCACCTCCGTCAGCACGGCATGCGAAAGGCGGGGACGGAGGGCTCCGTCCCCGCCTTTCGGTCGGTCCAGCGCGGTTCGGCGCGGTTCGGCGCGGTTCGGCGCGGTTCGGCGCGGGCCGTGCGGGCTACCGGGCGAACGCCTGGAGCTCGGCGGCCCGGACGATCCCGGCGCGCGGGCTCGCGGTCGCGCAGTCGGTGTTGGACCGCGGGTCGTTGTCCTGCTCACCGGCGTAGATCGGGCCGCCGGTGCACTGGCTGGAGACGACCTGGAGCCGCAGGTGCGTCGCCGAGACGTCCCGCAGGTCGAACGACCGCATGATCAGGTCGGGCGCGGTCGGCCGCGGACGGTCCGCGGGGAAGGCGTCGGACGGGCTCGTGTAGACGGTCCGGTACGACGTGTTCTGCGCGCAGTCGGCCTTGGTCGCGTCGCAGGCGAGGAGCCGGAACGCGCGCAGCGCCGTGAAGCGGTTCTGCGAGGTGTTCGGGCCCTCCGGGTCGTCCGCGACGGTCGGCCGCAGCAGCGCGCTGACCTGCACCCGCCCGACCCGGACCGGACGGTCCCCGGCGAGGTCGACGGTCACCTGCCGGCCCGCGACCGGCGCCGCGACCGACTGCCAGTTCGTGGTCTCGGTCTCGTCCAGCAGCGCGGGCTGCGAGCCCCCGTCGCCGGACGCGGTCGCCCCGTTCGCGGCGGCGGCCTCGTTGCGGGACATCGAGACCGGCAGCGTCCGCTGCGACGCGCGGACCGTCGCGGTGAACCGCTTGTGCCCGAAGCCCGCGCCGACCGCGAGGAACGAGTACCGGCCCGGCGCGAGCTGGACCGAGTCGCCGAGCGGCGTCGCCGGGTCGGTGTCGGCCACCGGGACGGCCCGCGCCTCGTAGTCGCCCACGTACAGCCGGACCTTGCCGCCCTTGGCGTCGCCGCCGGGCTTGAGCGTCAGGTCGGCGTTCCGCGACAGCGGGGACGCGAAGCTCGGCCGCGCGTCGGCGTCGTTCGGGCCGGTACTGGCCGCGTCCTTGCCGAGGCCGTGCTGCGCGAAGACCTTCCACATCATCTCGTGGTCCTTGCCGCCGAACCGGATGGCGTCCGCGGCGAGCAGCGCGTTGCGGTGGTCGACGTAGCTGACCGCGCCGCTCGCCATGAGCAGCAGCGCGTCGAACGACAGTTGCGCCCAGCGCCGGTTGCCCGGGCACTTGGCGACGGGGACGGTCCCCTCAGCGCACTTGCGCTGGAGGGTCGCGTTGCCGTCGCCGTACTTGTCGACGAACGCCTGCCGGACGTCGAACTGCGTGGCCGTCCAGATCTCGCCGTCCGCGTGGACCTGCGTCCCGACGAGGTCATAGCCGAGGTCGCTGTAGTTCAGCGGGCTCTTGCTCATGTCGTAGTTGCGGATGCCGGTGCGCCGGTCGCCGGTGACGTACGCGCCGGTGACGTACTGCGTCTTGCCGGGCGTCCGGAACCCGTACTCGTTGAGGTACTCCATGGCGAACAGGTCGGACGTGCTCTCGTTCATCGCCCCGGCCTGCGCGCCCTGCCAGCCGCCGTCCGGACCGCCGATCATGCGTCCGGAGATGGCGTGGCTGAACTCGTGCCCGATGACGCTCATGTCGTAGTCGCCGTCGACGCACGGCGAGTAGAACGCGCCCGCGACCGGCTGCCACAGGTACATGTTGGTGATGGCGGGCGTCCCGTCCGGCGGCGTGATCTGGTTGGCGTTGTCGCGGACGGAGGCGACCCGGCCTCCCGCCTGCGCGTTGCCCAGCTCGGGGTCGCCGCCCTTGCCGCCCCGGTTCCCGTTGTCGACCTGCATGTTCCAGGCCGACTCGGTGAACCCGAGCCGGTACGACCAGTCGTGCATCCGGTTGTGCTGGACGAACAGGTTCGAGATGGCCGCTTCGAGGTCGGCCTCCTGCGGGCTGTCCAGCGTCGCCGGGTCGCACTTGCTCCGGAACCACTGGTTGGTCCAGGGGTAGGTGTAGTTGCGGTCGGCCTTGGGCGCGTTGGTGCGGGTCCCGACCGTGAACGGGTCGCTGCTCGCGCGGTTCTCGTAGGTGTGGGCCGTGTTGCCGAGGCTCGTGTTCGTCGGCGCGCCGGTCGCCGGGTCGACGTCCCACGGGCGCCCGCTGGACGGGTCGCCGCCCGCGACGTACCGGCAGCCGGGCGCGGGCGCGAAGCACCACGTCTGGCGGGTGTCGCGGGACGAGTAGTCGCCCGGCGGCGTCGCCGGGAACACCGACCAGCGCGGGTTGTCGCTGTCGTGGTCGACGAGGTTCTCGCGGACGAGCACCGCGCCGGAGCGGGCGTCGACGTACGACGTCACGGCCTTCGGCTCGGCGCCCGAGGCGTCCATCAGCGTGACCTGGTAGGCGCTGCGCGCACCCTGCGCGGTGGGCACGGCGACCAGCCGCGCGGCCCGCGCGCTCTTGGCGGTGATGCCCGCGTCGCGTCCGGCGGCCTTGACGGCGTCGTCCCGGGAGAGCGTTGCGGGGGCCGGAGCGGAGCCGTCGCGGGAGAGCGTCGAGGTGACCGAGACGACCTTGCTCCCGCTCACCCCGATCGCGACGAGCCCGTCGTATCCGGCGGGCAGCCCGCCGAAGCGCTGGCGGAGCAGGACGGCCGCGCCGTCCCCGATGGGGTTGACGGCGACCTTCTCCAGCGCGGACACGGCGGCGGCGTCGAGGCCGAACAGGTCGGTGCGGCCGGTCAGGTACGCGCGCGCGACCTGCTCTGGACCACCCGGCAAGCCGCTGGCCAGGGCGCCGTCGCCGGTGACCACGGCGGGCGTGCCGAGCCTGTTCCACCGGACGGTGACGCCGCGCGCCGCGCTCTGCTGGCGCGCGGTCGGCGCGAGCAGACCGGGACGGACGTCCTTGTCCGCCAGCTCGGCGCGTTCGCCGGGCGGCGGTTGCGGACGGGACTGCGGCGGCTCGGCGCGTCCGGGGACGGCGAGGCCGAGCGTGAGAAGTGTTCCGGAGACCGCGACCGCCGTGACGGCGGTCAAGCGTGTCCTGGGCAAGGTGCCTCCTGGAGCGGGGGACGGACCAGGCTCGACGCGCCCGGCCGGGCGGCCGGGCGCGCACCCGAGACAAGCAGCACCACAACCGGACAACTACGGCGAATTAATACGTTTCAGTCCGGTGTTCCGGAGGCGAACTCCGCCGTTGACAAACGCCGCCGCGCGTGGGCGGCGAGATCCGCCCGCGCGCGGCGGGGCGGGCGTCGGCTCCGCCGGGGGCCGGGCGACGGCGGCCGTGAGCGGCGCCGCTCCGGCGCGGGAGTCGCGGCCGGTATTTCGGGTGACCTCATTGACGGATGCTTCCGGAGGAAATACTTTCTGTGGAAAGTAAATGGGAGGCTCGTCATGGTGACCTACCAGTACCGATGCCCGCGCTGCGGGCCCTTCGACCTCGCGCTGCCGATGGGCGAGGCGCGCTCCGAGCAGCGCTGCGCGCTCTGCGAGGGAACCGCCCGCCGGGTGTGGACGGCGCCCTCGCTCACCCGTCCCGGCGCCCCGCTGACCCGGGCGCTGGACGCCCAGGACGCGAGCAGGCACGAGCCGCGGGTCGTGTCGGGCCCGCCCCCGGCGCGGCGGCGTCCCGCCCCGCCGTCCGACCCGCGCCACGCCCTGCTCCCACGGCCCTGAGGAGGACGCCATGGCGAGCGTGGGCCTGCTCTACGTCGGCGCGGTGCTCTTCCTCAACGCGATGATGATGCTCGGCCGCGTCGAGGCGCGAGCGGCGGCCGTGCTGAACCTGTTCGTCGGCGCGATGCAGGTGATCCTGCCGACGATCCTGCTGGTCAACGCGGGGGACGACGTGTCCGCGATCGCCGCGGCGGCGGGCGTCTACCTGTTCGGCTTCACCTACCTGTACGTCGGCATCGGCCTGCTCGCCGGGCTCGACACCACCGGCGTCGGCTGGTTCTCGCTGTTCGTGTCCGTGGTCGCGATCGTGTTCGCGGGGATCAACTTCTTCGACGCCAAGGACCATCCGTTCGGGGTCATCTGGCTCTGCTGGTCCTTCCTGTGGTTCCTGTTCTTCGTCGTCCTCGGGCTCAAGCGGGACGAGTTCACCGCCTTCACCGGCTGGGTGACCCTCGCCGCGGCGTGGGGCACGGCGGTGCTGCCCGCGTTCCTGCTGCTGACCGACCACTACTCGACGTCCGGCGCGTTCGCGGCGGTCTTCGCCGTCGCCGCCGTGTTCGTCGTCGCCGGGCTGTGGGTCCTCGCCCGGCCGGGACGCGCCGCCGCGGCGCCCGCCGAACCCGTCGAACCCGCCACCGGAGCCTGACCGCCGCCCGCCCCGGCGGTCCAGAAGTTCACACGGCAAACATCTTCAGGAGGCAAGGCAATGCCAGAAGTCGTCTTCAGCGTCGACCAGGCACGATCCATGCGCGAGCAGGCCACGCCCGGCCACAACCGGTGGCATCCCGACATCCCGGCGGCGGCGACCGTCCGGCCGGGAGCGGAGTTCCGGGTGGAGTGCCGCGAATGGACGGACGGCCAGATCGGCAACAACGACTCCGCCAACGACGTGCGCGACGTCGACCTGTCGCCGTGCCACATGCTGAGCGGCCCGATCGCCGTCGAGGGCGCCGAGCCCGGCGACCTCCTCGTGGTGGACATCCTCGACATCGGGCCCGTCCCGCAGGAGACCGGGCCGCGGCCCGGCCAGGGATGGGGCTACACCGGCATCTTCGCCAAGCAGAACGGCGGCGGCTTCCTCACCGACCACTACCCGGACGCCTACAAGGCCATCTGGGACTTCCACGGCCAGCAGGCCACGTCCCGCCACATTCCCGGCGTGCGGTTCACCGGCATCACGCACCCGGGGCTGTTCGGGACGGCGCCGTCCCCCGAACTGCTCGCCCGCTGGAACGCCCGCGAGCAGGCGCTGATCGACACCGACCCGACGCGGGTGCCGCCGCTCGCGCTGCCGCCGCTGCCGGAGGGCGTCCTCGCCGGGAACCTCGCCGGGGACGCGCTCGCCAAGGTCGGCGCGCAGGGGGCGCGGACCGTTCCGCCGCGCGAGAACGGCGGCAACCACGACATCAAGAACTTCACGCGGGGCGCGCGCGTGTTCTACCCGGTGCACGTCGCGGGCGGCCTGCTGTCCGGCGGCGACCTGCACTTCAGCCAGGGCGACGGCGAGATCACGTTCTGCGGCGCCATCGAGATGGGCGGCTTCATCGACTTCCACGTCGACATCATCAAGGGCGGCATGGAGAAGTACGGCGTGAAGAACAACCCGATCTTCATGCCCGGCAACGTCGAGCCGCGCTACTCGGAGTTCGTGTCGTTCATCGGCATCTCGGTGGACCACGAGACCGACACCAACCTCTACAACGACGCGACCGTCGCCTACCGCAACGCCTGCCTGAACGCCATCGAGTACCTCAAGACGTTCGGCTACAGCGGCGAGCAGGCGTACCTGCTGCTCGGCGCCGCGCCGATCGAGGGCCGGGTGAGCGGCGTCGTCGACATCCCGAACGCCTGCTGCTCGCTCTACCTGCCGACCGAGATCTTCGACTTCGACATCCGGCCGACCGCCGACGGCCCGCGCCGCGCCGACCGCGGCCGGTGCGCCGTCTCGTCCTGACCCGCTTTCCCTGACCTACCGATCGTGGCGGCCCGGCCGCCTCGCAGGCACTAGAACGCCCCGTGTCGTGCCATGCGAGGCCGCCGGGCCGCCGCACTACGTTCTCCGGTTCTCCTTCCGGCGGACGAACTTCAGGCCGGACCAGTCGTCGCCGAGCGCGGCGACCTTCACGTCGACGACGCCGAGCGGCAGGAAGACGTCGCGCAGGTCGTTCTCGGTGATGTCGCTGACGTGCCCGGCGGCCCTGCGCGGCCACGCGATCCAGAGCATGGCGTGGTCGGCCAGGTCGGCGACCAGCCCCGGCCCCTCGGCCGCGACGTCGCCGAGCTCCCGGAAGAACGCCACGGTGACGTCGGCGTCCGCGGGCCCGCCGGCGGAGACCGCGCAGCCGTCGGGGAGGTCCGGGACCGTCCACGATTCCGGTCGATGGGTGAGCCGCACCCGGTGACCGGCCTTGATGCCGATCTTCTTGGCGAGCGGGGTGCCGGAGTATCCCGAGGTGGCCACGGCCCAACCGTAGCCCGCCGATCGTCCGCCCTCACCGCCTAGGAGAGCGCCTCCAGGCCGCCCGCGATCGACAGGAGGCGGTGCTCGTCGTAGTGGCGTCCGATGAGCTGGATCCCGGCCGGGCGGCCCTTCGGCGCGGTGCCCGGCGGGACGGACACCGCCGGGTGCCCCGTGTGGTTGGCCAGCGAGGTCAACCGGACCATGGCGGCGACGGCCTCCTCGGGACGCCCGCCCAGCTTCACGACCGTGCGCCCGATCTCGGGCGGGTCGACGGCGAGGGTCGGCAGCGCGATGGCGTCGACCCTGCCGAGCGCCCGGTCGACCTCCGCGCGCAGCGCCGGACGCCCGCGCTGGGCGGTCAGGTACTGCTCCGTGGTGACCACGGCCCCGGCGGCGAGGCCGTCCCGCATCGGCGGCTCGTAGCGGTCCTCGGCCGTGCCGAAGCGGCGCAGGTGGTAGGCGGCCATCTCGGCGGACAGCACCGGCCAGTGGACGGCCTTCACCCGCTCCTGGTCCGGCAGCTCCACCCCGACGATCTCCGCGCCCGCGTCGGCGGCGGCGGCGAGGGCGGCGCGGAAGTCCGCCAGCAGGTGCGGGTCGGTGACGCCCAGGTACTCCTCGGACGGCACGCCGAGGCGCACGCCGTCGTGCGGGTCCGGTCGAACGGGTTGCGGGCCGGGCCGAGCGTGGTGAGCGCGAACTCGTCCATGGTGGTGGTGCCGACGATCACGGCCCCGGCCTGCTTCAACGCGCCGACCAGCGTCGCGTCCCGGCCCGCGCGCCGCCCTTGGAGGACGCGCGAGCCCGCGTCCTGCGGCAGGCCCGCCAGCGCGACCATGCTCTTGACCGCGACCGGCACGCCGTCGAGCGGGCTCAGCGGCGCGCCGCGCGCCAGCCGCGCCGTCGCCGCGCGCGCCTCGTCGCGGGCCTCGTCGGCGCGGACGTGCGCGAACGCGCGCAGCCCCGGGTCGGCCTCGACGCGGTGGAGCGCGTCGTCGGCGGCGTCCATCGGGGTGACCTCGCCGCGGGAGTACAGCTCGCGCAACTGGCGGACGGTCAGGTCGTCGGGCAGGACGGTGGGCATCGAAGCCTCCTAGATGCTCTCGGAATCGGCGTGCCAGACCCGCTCCGCGCCGACCCAGGTGGACAGGACGGGGACGTCCGCGAGCGCCTCCGGCTCGACGCTCAGCGGGTCCTCGCCGAGCACGGTGAAGTCGGCGAGGCGGCCCACGGCGACGCGGCCCTTGTCCGCTTCCGCACCGGACGCCGCCGCCGACCCGGCGGTGTAGACCTCCAGCGCCTCGTACGGGGTGAGCCGCTGGTCGGGGCCGAGGACGGTCCCGTCCTGCGCGCGGCGGGTCGTCATCGACCGGAGCGCGAACAGCGGTTCCAGCGGGCCGCACGGGTAGTCGGACGACCCGGCCACCGTGATCCCCGCGTCGCGGAACGTCCGGTGCGGGGAGATCCGCGCGGCGCGCTCCGTCCCGTAGTGCCGGACGAGGTTGTGCCCGTGGTAGGAGATGAACGCGCCGAACGGCACCGGGATCACGCCCAGCCGCCGGATCCGCTCCACCAGCCCGGGATCGACGACCGAGCAGTGCTCGATGCGGTGCGTCTGGCCGGGGCCCGGGGGAGCGGCCGCGGACGCGGCCTCGATCGCGTCCAGCACCTTGGAGATCGCGAGGTCCCCGTTGGCGTGGACGGCGAGGCGGCTGCCCGCCGCGTGCACCCGGTGGACGACCTCGGCGATCTCCTCGTCCGGCATGACCTGGATCCCGGCCGTCCGCTCGCCGAGCGCGCCGAGGTAGGGGGCGCGGCACAGGCACGTCCCGCCGGACACCGCGCCGTCCGTCATCATCTTCACGCCGGTGAAGCGCAGCATCGAGTCGCCGAACCCGGTGCGCATGCCGAGGGCCCGCGCGGGCTCGAAGAACTCGTACCAGAGCAGCATCCCGACGCGGGCGGTGAGCGCGCCCGCGTCCCGCGCGGCCTGGTAGAGCGCCCAGTCGGCGGGGTGGACCATCGCGTCGGTCACCGAGGTGATCCCGGCCGCGTTCATCCGGGCGAGCATGCGGCGCAGCGACTCGACCCGCGCGTCCATGGTCGGCCGCGGCACCAGCGGCGGCCGCGACCCGTGCCCGAGATAGCCCTCCATCCACGCCCGCTCGTACAGGACGCCGGTCAGCCGCCCGCCGTCGCGGACCAGCTCGCCGCCGGCCGGGTCGGGGGTCGTCTCGTCGTATCCGGCCGCCGCCAGCGCGCGCGAGTTCGCGACGGCGCCGTGGTACGAGTAGTGGATGATCAGCACCGGGTGCCGGGCGGAGACGCGGTCGAGCAGCGCCCGGTCGACGCTCGGCCCGTCCGCGGTGCGGGACACGTCGAAGTTGTGGCCGACGACCCACTCGCCCTCGGGCGTCCGCGCGGCGCGTTCGGCCAGCGCCCGCCGCACCTCCTCCGCGCTGCCGGTGGCCGGCGGCGCGAGATCGACGTAGAGGCCGCCGTCCGCCAGCACGGACGGGTGGGCGTGCGCGTCGTCGAACCCGGGCAGCAGGACGCCGGAGCCGAGGTCGACGTCCGCCGCGTCCGGGAAGCGGTCGCGCAGGTCGCGGCGCGTCCCGACCGCGGCGACGCGCTCGCCGAGCGTGGCGACGGCCGCGGGCTCGTCGCCGTTCATGGTGATGACCCGGCGGGCCGAGAAGATCTTCACTCGAGACGCGCTCATACGAGCCCCGCCGAGTCGAGCAGTTCGAGCACGGGCACTCCGATTCGTCGACGGCGGGCTCGGGAGCGGGCGGCGGGACGGTCATCCAGGGCAGTCCCCGGCAGACCGCGAACGCGAGCAGTGCCCCGACCCACATGCCGGTGACGTTCCCGATCACCGCCGGGAGATCCAGCGGCGTGCAGAAACGCTCCACCACGAGGATCGACACGGGCGTCGTGAGGACGGCCCCGAGCCCGGCGGCGGTCAGCGCGACCCGCCACCCGGCCCCGAACACGAGGACGACCGAGGGCGCCACCGACACGAACGGCACGAACGTCGGCTGCCAGAGGTCGGGCGCGAGCGTCCAGCTCCACAGCAGGTTGGACAGCAGCAGGGAGAGCCCGGACGCGGCGAGCAGCCACGGCCACAGGCCGGTGCCGTAGGCGATGTCGAACCCCCTGGCCCGCAGGCGGCGGCGCGCCGCGTAGTGCGCGCCCGCGGCGAGCAGCAGGAGCCCGAGCCCGGCCAGGGAGGACTTGTAGAACTGCGCCTCGTTGGTGTCGCCCAGCATCCAGACGGCCCAGGCGCGCAGGCCGCGTCCGGCGGGGTTCGCGGCCCCCGGCCGCGCGGCGGGCAGGGCGTCCTGCGCCGCCTTCATGATCACGTTGAGCAGCACGGCGCCGCCGCAGAGGAGCGGGAGCCAGGCGACCGGCCGCGTCCGCCGCAGGGTGAGGATCCCGGTCGCCATGCGCACACCTCCCGGCTCGGAACACCGTCTGAGCAAACGTTTGGCTATAACGTTTGCACAATAGGAGACTGCTAACCTGGGGCCTGTCAAGAGCCGTGCGCGGAATCGTCCGGCGAGTGGATGGCCAGGGGATTCGGGTGGTCATGCGAGGGGCGGGCCCGCAGGAGGCCGCCGGTCCGGCGCCGCGGGCGACGGCCGGCCGGGCGACGCTGAAGACGATCGCCGAGCTGACCGGCCTGCACGTGTCGACGGTGTCCCGGGTCCTGAACGGCACGACCAGCGGGGCGCGGGCCGCGTCGGCGGCGACCGCCGAGCGGGTCCGCCAGGTCGCCCGCGAGGTCGGCTACGTGCCCGACATCCAGGCGGCCGGGCTGCGGCGGCAGAGCACCCGGCTGCTCGGCGTCATGATGGCGCGGCTGACCGACCAGGTGCTCGCCTCGATCTACGAGGGCGTCGAGCGGGCCGCGACCCGGCACGGCTTCCACACCATGGTCAGCAACTCCTGGGACGACCCCGCCACCCGGCAGGCGCACGTCGCGATGCTGCTGTCCCGCCGGGTCGACGCGATGATCTTCGGGGACGCGCACGTGGACGGCGCGTTCGTCGCCGAGTTCGCCGCGTACGGCGTCCCGTTCGTGCTGGTCAACCGGCGCGCCGCCGACCACCCCTCGGTCACCTGCGACGACCTGCTCGGCGGCCGGCTCGCCGCCGAGCACCTCTACGCCCGCGGGCACCGCCGGGTCGGGGTGGTGGCCGGGCTGCCGTACGCGGCCAACGGCATCGACCGCACGGCCGCCTTCACCCGCTACTTCGCCGAGCGCGGCCATCCCGTGCCGGCGCACCGGGTCGTGCACGCGAGCTTCGACGCGGCGGGCGGCGCGCTCGCCGCCGAGCGGCTGCTGGCCGACGACCCGCACCCGTCGGCGATCTTCGCGGTGAGCGACTTCGCCGCCATCGGCGTGCTCGGCGTGCTCCGCGAGCGCGGCCTGCGCGCCGGCCGGGACGTCGCCGTCGTCGGCTTCAACGACGTGCCGATCGCCGCGCAGCTCACGATCCCGCTGAGCAGCGTCCGCTCGCCGATGGAGCAGGTCGGGGCGCAGGGCGTCGACCTGCTCGTCCGCATGATGCGCGGCGGGGAGCCCGAGCGGGTCACGCTGCCGCCCGAGCTCCAGATCCGCGAGTCCAGCGCCCGCCCTTACCCGGGCGACTGACCGCTCTCAGCGCACCTCGGGGATGACCTCGGCCGCGAACCGCTCCATCTGCTCGGCGTCGTCGAAGAGCGGGGTGAGGAGGACGAGTTCGGCGCCCGCGGCCACCACGTCGCGAATTCCGCGCACGCATTCGTCCGGCGGGCCGGTGACCGCGACGGGAAGCAGGTCGCCCGATCCGTAAAGGCGCCCGAGGGCGGCGGCCGACCTTTCCCGCGCGCGGTCGGCGTCGTCGTCCATTCCGACGTAGACGCGCTTGGCGATGCGGAAACCGGCGGTGTCGCGGTCGGATTCCGCGAGCGCCTCCCGGACGATCCCCACCTGCTCGACGAATTTCTCGGTCGTCGTCGAGCCCGCCCCGAAGAACCCGTCGCCGTGCTCGACCGCGCGGCGCAGCGCGTTCGGATGCCGGGCGCCGAACCAGATCGGCGGATGCGGCTTCTGGAACGGCTTGGGTTCCATCGCCGCGTCGTGGAGTTGCCAGAACCGCCCGTCGAAATCGATGGACGGCTGCGTCCAGCACGCCTTCATCAGGTTCAGGCCCTCGACGAACCGGGTGATCAGGCCGTCCGGGGCGACGTTGAACGCCGAGAACATCCGGCCCTGCCCGCCCGAGCCGACGCCGACCTCGACGCGGCCCCGGCTGAGCTGGTCCAGCGTGCTCAGGCTCTTCGCCAGATGGACGGGGCTGTGCAGCGGCGTCACGAGCACCGAGCAGCCGAGCCGGATCCGCTCGGTGCACGCGGCGGCGAACGTCATGGCCTCCAGCGGGCTGGACCGGGCCGCGCTCCCGAGCACCTGCTCCTGCGTCCAGGCGCTGTCGAAGTCGAGTTCCTCGGCCCGCCGCATGAACGCGCGGAACTCGTCCGGGTCGAACTTGTGGTCGTCGAGGTCCTGCGGGATGGAAATGGCGAAGCGCATATCAGCTACCGGTATTCGTGAGTGGCCGGTCCGGCCGGTACGGAGCGAGTTCGGGTGCGGGATCGCCGTCGATCTCCCGGTCGATCAGCGTGGCGAGATGGGGCGCCAGTGTTATCCCGCTATGGGTGACGGCGGTGTAGAGGCCGGGCGCCTGCGGGCCGATCAGCGGATATCCGTCGATCGGCAGCGGACGGACGCACCGCCGCATTTCCGCGATGCCGGCGTCCAATCCCGGAATGACCGCCCTGGCACGGGAGAGAAGCTCGTCGCCGACCGCTCGAACGCGTTCGGGCGAGACGGACTCGTCGATGCCGGCGTCCAGTTCGACGGCCTCCAGCACGAGCCCTCCGTTTCCCGTCGCCCGCGCGGACAGGCCGGGCGCGTGGACGAGTCCGTTCAGCACGCTATCCGTCGCCGTGGTGGTAGCGACGAGGCAGGGGGCGGCCGAGCCGGGCGCGGCCGGGTCGACCAGCGGGAGGCCGAGCCCGGCGGTGGCGAGGAGCGCGGGGCCGTGCCGTCCGGCGGCGCACACGGTGAGGTCGGCGGGCACGTCCCGGCCGTCGTCCAGCCGGACGCCGGTCACCCGGTCGCCGTCGAGCGTGAGGCGCACGGCGCGATGGCCGGTGACGACCTCCGCGCCCGCCTCCGCCGCGCGCCGCACGAGGCTTCGCGCGGCAGGTTCCCCGTGGATATGGCCCTCGTCCGGGAAACGCGCGATGAACGCGTCATCCGGGGCCCGGATGTGCGGTTCGATCGCTCGGAGCCGTTCGGTGTCGATCTGCTCGGCGGCATAGCCCAGGGCGGTAAGACGCCTTACCCGGTCCGCTAATTCGGCCTTCGCGCCGCCGGTCGCCCACATGGTGTTCCCCGTGGGGCGGTACCAGTCCGGGGCGCCGAGCCCGGCGGCCAGGTCGCGCCAGGCGCGCAGGGCCTCCGTCCGGAACCGGTGGTACGCCGGCTCGCGAGGATCGTTCGCGTTCAGCCAGGCATAGCTCGTGCCGGATGTCCCCGCACCCGGCCATAGCTCTTCGATGATGGTGATCTGCCGGTCCGGACGGGTGAGCCGATCGGCCAGCGCGGCCCCCACGATCCCCGCGCCGACGATGAGAATCCGCATGCCACCACCCTGACACCCGTCCCCGGCGGCGGACAGCCCCGGCCCGTCGGCGCGTGCCATAACCCACGGCTATAGGCGGGTGGGATTGGGCATCGCCCCCCGCGCGGGTCAGCATGTGATGGAGTCCACAACCCGAGGAAGTGGCACGATGCACTCCGAACCATCGTCGGCGTCAGGCGCCCGACCGCGCACGGATCAGCAGAGCGACGACGATCTCTGCGATCAGGAACTGGCCCGGATCCGGGCCGAGTTCAACAGCACGCCCGCGGGGGGATGGGGGATCGTGCTCGACCGGCGAAGCCGCCGCTGGACGGCCGTGCGCGGCGTCGGCGGCGGCAGCCTGATCGTGCACGCGGGCAGCGCCGACGAACTGCGCGAACGCATCACCACCGGGCAGTGGACGATGGGCGCGGTCCCCGGCGTCCGCTGACCCCGAGGAGCGCGGCCACGACCGTCTCCCAGTCGGCCCGCTCCAACCCGTGTCCGGCTCCCTCCAACGGAACGAGCGCCGCGTCCGGAATCACGTCCGCGAGCGCCTCCCCATGGCCGATCGGAAACATCGGATCGGCCGTCCCGTGAAGCACCACCGTGGGCACGGCGATAGCGGAAAGCGCTCCCCATTCGCGGTCGTCGTCCGGAAGGGCATCGTGGTTCCGCGCGGCCGCGAAATCGCGGGCGCGCGCCACGTCGCGGCGGACGAGGGCCCGCGCCGCGTCCTCGTCGAACGGCCGCTCGGCTCCGGCGAGCATCCGCGCGAAACCGACCTGGTACTCCACCACCGAGTCGGCGTCCGACCAGTCGACTTCGGCGGTGGACAGGAAACGTCCGAACGCCTCGGCGGGCGGCGGCAGTCGACGTCCCGGCGGCACCGCCGCCGACGTGCTGACCAGCGTCAGCGACAGGACGCGGCCGGGACGGCCGAGCGCGAGGAGCTGCGCCAGGCCACCGCCCGCCGAGACGCCGGCGACGTGCGCGGCCGGGACGCCGAACGCGTCGAGCACCCCGGCCGCGTCGTCGACCAGGTCGGCGCCGGTGTACCCGGGACGTCCCGGCGGCCAGGCGGCCGAGCGCCCGGTGTCGCGGTGGTCGTAGCGGATCACGTGCCGTCCGCCGGACGCGACGCGGCGGCAGAACTCCTCGTCCCACCACAGCATCGACGCGCCGAGGCCCATCACGAGGAGGACCGCGGGGTCGGCCGGGTCACCGAACTCCTCGGCGCACAGTTCCACGCCGTTCGCCTGGATGAAACGTTCCGCCATGGCGTCGCGCTAAGGCTTGCGGCCGACGGCGCAGTAGAAGTCCATGTCGCGGTCGGCGTAGAGGGTGCCGGCGTCGGGACGCCATTTCGGCAGCGGGACGAGCCCCGGTTCCAGCAGTTCCAGCTTCTCGAAGAAGCGCGTCAGCCCGGCGGCGCTGCGCATCACGATCGGGGTCGCGCCGCTGTCGTTCCATTTCTGGGCGACCTCGTCCATCGCCTCGGTGTTGGTCTCGTTGCTCGGACAGGCGATCGCGAGATGGCTGCCCGCCGGGAACGGTTCGAGGAGCCGGTCGACGACCGTGTACGCCTCGTCGGTGACGCTGAACTCCAGAATGCCCATGAGCGTGATGAGGACGGGCTCGGAGAAGTCGAGCGTCCGCGCCGCCTCGGTCAGGATCGTGTCGGGGTCGTGCAGATTGGCGTCGATGTAATCGGTGGCGCCCTCGGGCGAACTGGTGAGCAGCGCCCGCGCGTGCGCCAGCACGATCGGGTCGTTGTCGACGTACACGACCCGGCTTTCCGGGGCGAGCCGCTGCGCGACCTGATGGGTGTTGTCGTTGGTGGGAATTCCGGTGCCGATGTCGAGGAACTGCCGGACGCCGTCGCCGATCACGTGCCGGACGAGGCGGCCGAGGAACTCGCGGTCGGCGCGCGCCCACAGCACCACCTCGGGAATGGTCGCCTCAAGCTGGTCGCCCACTTCCTGGTCGGCGGGGTAGTGGTCCTTTCCGCCGAGCCAGTAGTCCCACACCCGGGCCGGGTGCGCCACGCTCGTGTCGATCTGGATCTCCGGCTCCTGGCCGGGGGCGTACGGGTCGCCGGTCACGACTTCGCCTCCCACTGTCGCGGTCGTTCGGGGCTGCGCCCATCGGGCATGAGCGTGCTGGGCGCCAATTCTCGCCCGGTCGTGGGGAATGTGCAATGAAAGTGGCGACCGGGAAAGAAAATGACTCGACGCAGTTCCGGGCCGGGGCTCAGCCGTGCGCGTCGAGCAGCTCCGTCAGGACGCGCTCGGTGTCGGCGGGCGGGGCCGCGTTGACCGACAGCCGGTCCAGGTGCCGCTTGTAGACCTGGAGGTCGGCGATCTTGTCGAGGTACAGCGCGCTGGTCAACTGCTCCATGTAGACGACGTCCGGCAGGTCGGGCTCGGCGAACCGCAGCAGCGAGAACGGGCCGACCATCGCCGTCATCGCGCTGCGCGCGGGCGGCACGATCTGCAGCGTCACGCGCTTCGAGCGCACCGCTTCGAGCAGGGCGCCGAGCTGGTCGCGCATGGTGCCCGCGTCGCCGATCGGACGGCGCAGGGCCGCCTCGTCCACCAGCGCCCACACCTGCGGGGGCGCGGCGCCGACGAGGATCCGCTGCCGCCGCATCAGCACGTTCACCCGGCACTCGATCTCGTTCGAGGACGCCATCGGATGCATGATCTGGAGCGCGGCGCGGGCGTAGTCCTCGGTCTGGAGCAGCTCGGGGACGAGCCGCGTCTCGTGCACGCGCAGCGTCGACGCCGCCTCCTCCAGCCCGATGTACACCTCGAACCAGGGCGGCAGGATGTCGCTGTAGCTCTGCCACCAGCCCGGCCGGTTCGCCCGCTCGGCCAGGTCGAGGAGGGGCTCGCGCTCGTCCTCGGCCAGCACGCCGTACAGCGTGAGCAGGTCGGCGACGTCGCGCTTCTTGAACCCGACCCGGCCGAGCTCCAACCGGCTGATCTTGGACGCGGAGGCGCGGATCGCGTCGCCGGCGTCCCGGGGCGAGATGTCCCGGGCCTCGCGCAGCCGCCGCAACTGGCCGCCGAGCAGGATGCGCAGCACCGTCGGGCCGCTCACGGCAGGGTGGTGGACGAGTCGTCTCGGCTCCGGGACGCCGTCCGGTCGGGGTGCGTTCACTTCCGCTCCTACGCACTACTGTGCGGCGCGTATCGACAGCGTTCTGTGACGTCCAGCGTAGTGCCGACACGCCGCCGAAGCGGGCGACTTTGCCCTTCAGTGACGCAGACCTCCCGCGGCCGGCCCCGGTATCCGCGCGGCTACCCGTCCGGCTGCCCAGGGGCGTCGTCGAGGTCGGGCAGCACCCGGAGGGCGACCTCCAGCGCGATGTCCAGGATGTCGCCCTCGTCGGCGCCGAGCTCCTGCCCGGTCATCACCGCGATGTTGATGCTGAGCACCGCCATCCGCGCGCGGATCCGGTCGCGGACGGACGCGTCCGGCCCGATCAGGATCGTCACCAGCTCGGTCAGTCGGCTCGCCATGCCGGTGCGCAGCGGCGCCAGCGCCTTGATCGACTCCTGGTTGGCTACGGCGAGCCTGATCAGCTCCATCCGCCGGTGCCGGGTGGCGTTCGCCCACCGGGTGAGCACCTCCTGGCGCAGGCGGGGGGACGGCGGCTGCGCCGCGGCCCAGGAGATGATCTCGTCCCAGGTGGCGAGGTGCTCCGCGAACAGCGTCCGGATGATCTCCTCTTTGCTGCTGAAGTGGTAGTAGAGGGCGGGCTTGGTGATCTCCAGCTGCTCGGCGATCTCCCGCATGGTGGTGGCCTCGTAGCCGTTCCTGGTGAACAGCGCGAGCGCGACCTTCTCGATCTCGGCCTTGGTCTCGCTGCCGGTGCGCCGACGGTAGACCTCCGTCGGCGGACTCATCGGCAGGATCCGGTGGTGAGTTCAGGCAACTTCATCAGCCTCACGAAGACGGACGGAGTGCGCGCGTTCGGCGCGCCGCAGCTCCTCGGGTGTGGTCTCCACCCGCGCCATGCAGGCGCGGAGGACGGGTGGTGCCATCAACGAGGTCACGATGGCGACCAGGATGATGATGGTGTACATCTCGGGGCTCAGCACGCCGAGCCGCAGACCGACCATCGCGATGATGACCTCGATGACGCCGCGGGCGTTCATCCCGGCGCCTAGCGCGGCCGCCTCCCAGCGGCCGAGCCTGCTGAGCCGGGCGCCGAGGTAGGCGCCGAGGAACTTGCCGACCACCGCGGCGGCCAGCACGCTCACCCCGACGAGCAGGACCTTCGGACGGCCGAGCGCGGTGAGGTCCATGCGGAGCCCGGCGGTGGCGAAGAACAGCGGCGCGAAGACGGCCCGGACGACGCCGCGCAGCGGGCCGAGCTTCGCGTGGTCCAGGGCCGGGCTCCGGCCGATCACCATGCCGGCGACGAGGGCGCCGAACACCGCCTCCAGCTTCATCGCCTGGGTGGCGGCGGAGCTGAGCAGGAGCAGCGTCGTCACGACGGCGATCGTGGTGCCACCGCCGCCGCCCGCCCGGCGGTCGGAGGCGTCCGCCAGCCGCAGGGCCTTGCCGACCAGCGGGTAGGCGACCACCGCGCACACGATGACGAGGCCCAGGTAGCCGAAGGAGAGCGCGACCTCGCCCGCCCGGACCCCCGTCGTCGCCATGGCCGAGACGACCGACAGCAGCAGCCAGCCGACGATGTCGTCGATCAGCACCGCGCTCAGCGTCAGTTGGCCGATGTCGCGCTGCAGGAGGTTCATGTCCATCAGCGTCTTGGCGAGCACCGGGATGGCGCTCACCCCCATCGCGACGCCGAGGAACAGGACGAACGTGCTCCGGTCGGCCCCGTCCGGGACGAGCGAGTCGGGCAGGGCGAGCCCCGTGAGGACGCCGAGCGACAGCGGGATCACGATCCCCGCGATGCTGACCCGCGCCGCGGTGGCCCCGTAGCGGCGGGCGAGCCCGAGGTCCATCGAGATGCCGGTGAGGCCGACGAGCAGCAGCACGCCGATCTGGCCGGCCGCGTCCAGGAGGTGGAACTGGGCGGCGCTTCGCGGCAGCAGCCAGTCCGACAGCTCGGGGGAGAGCTGCGCGAGGACGGACGGCCCCGCGAGCACCCCGGCGCACAGCTCGCCGACGATCGGCGGCAGTCTCAGCCGGGACGCCAGCTCGCCGAGCACCAGGGCCAGCAGGAGCAGCAATGCCACCTGCAACAGAAAGATCATGAATTCGCGCGCCCCCAGGGGCGCCACCGGGCCGACCGCGAATGCCATTTTCCTCCTCGGCCGAACGCGCCGTTTCTCGGTCGAAAATCAGTGCCCGAATCATATAAGCGTGATTTTCGCCGCAGAACCCCTATTCAGGGGAATCGGGGCCCTTGTCCCAGCCGTCTAGGGGTTGTCGTCCGGTCGCGCTGAGTCAGCCTTCGGGGCCGCCCGCCACGTGCTCTCCCGGGCCGGCGCAATGCGCGGCCAGCTCGGGTTCCCCGGCCTCGGTGTGCAGCCTGCCGGGCAGGTCGGAGCGCCGGTTCACGTTGAGCTTGCGGTACACCCGGGTGAGGTGCTGCTCGACGGTGCTGACCGTGATGAAAAGGATGTTGGCGATCTGCCGATTGGTGTGGCCGCGTGCGGCCAGGTCGGCGACCCGCCGTTCCGCGCCGCTCAGCTCCTCCGGCGAGTGCCCGCCGTCGAGGTCGTCCTCCTCCTCTTCCAGGGAAACGTCCGACGCCATTTCCGGAGGCGGAATATGGATCGGCGACAATTGTTCTTCCGGAACGCCGCATTCTTCGGCGAGGCGGCGCGCCCGGGCGGCCGTCTCGGCCGCCTCGGCCCGCTGGCCGAGCAGCTGGTGAGCCTGGCTCAGCGCGGCGAGCGCGCGGGCCAGCTCCCAGCGGTCGCCGCACTTGTCGAGCGTGGCGACCGCGTCCTTCAGCAGGGGGAGCCGGTCGACCGGGTCGCTGGCGGCGGCGAGCACCCCGAGCGAGACGCCCCGCACCTGGGCGTGCTCGGAGGTCAGCCGCGCGAGCTGCTCGTGGACGAGCCCGCGCGCCTGGCGCCGCCGTCCCATCGCGAGCAGCGCGCGGGCCGCGTCGGTCCGCCACGGGACGAGGATGGGCAGGTCGAGCCCCCACTTCACCATCAGCTCGCCGCACATCTCGAAGTCGCCGAGCGCGGCCTGCCCGTTGTCGGTGGCGAGCTTGCACCGTCCCCTGGCCTGCATGTAGTGCAGGCCGAGCGGGGTGCGGAGCAGCACCTCCGGCACCGGCATCGCGAGGTAGCGGGCGGCCTCCAGGTACTTGCCGAGCGCGGTCGTCGCCACCAGCATGATCGTCACCGGCAGGCCGATGAACATGCCCCAGTCCTGCGGGGAGATCAGGTTCAGCGCGGTCCGGGCGGAGGTCTCGGCGGCGGCCATCCGGCCCTGCCGGACCTCGATCGCGCCCCGGATCGCCCACAGCAGCGCCTGCTGCGCGAGCGCGTGCCGGTTCGCCGGGGTCATGATCAGGGCGTCGCACCACAGCGCGGCCTTGTCCAGCTCGCCCGCGAAGATCAGCGCCGCGACGGCCGCGAACGTGGAGGCCATCGGGGTGTTGCTCCACTGCGCGCCCTGGAGCACCTGCTCGGCGGCGACGACGGTGTTGTCGTCGATGTCGCCGTCGAGGGCGTCGGTGAGGACGTCGGCGGCGCGCAGTTGGCCGAGGGCGCGGAACGACACGAGCCCGGCGGGCTGGGGAACGCTCCAATCGGGTCGCAACGCCCCAAGGTGCTCAGGGAACAAGCAACACACCCACAACCGCAGCGTTTCGAGCCCGACCTGGGCCTCGTCGCCGGGCGTGCCCTGCGCCGGACGCCGTTCGAGGACGGTCAGCAGCCCGACCACCTCGTCGAGCCGGCCGTGCCAGACCAGATGGCCGATCAGGGCGGACACGTCCTGCCAGCTCAGCCGTCCCTCCTGGGCGTGCAGGATGAGCTCGGGCAGGTGCCGGGCGGCGGCGGACGGCGAGACCCGCCACTCGGCGCGGACCAGCGCGGCCTTCAGCGCCGCCCGCTGCTCGTCGTTGGTCGCGAGGTCGTGCGCCCGCCGCAGGAACTCCAGCGCCCGGCCGATCGCGCCGTGCTGGAGGGCCTCCTGCGCCGCGTCCTCCAGCACGGGGACGACCCACGGCTCGTCGACCTGGTCGGCGCCGAGCAGGTGCTGCGCCAGCACGGTGACCGAGGCCCCGTGGTCGTGCAGGACGCGGGCCGCGCGCCGGTGCGTCGCGGCCCGGTCGGCGGCGGTGATCGTGTCGGAGATCGCGGCCCGGACGGCGTCGTGCCGGAACCGCCCGCCGGTGAGCAGGCCGACCGCGGTCAGGGTGCCGACGGCCCGGCCGACGGTCTCGGGGTCGAGGTCGAGCACCTCGGCGAGCGCCGCCGGGGCGACCTCCTCGCCCAGCAGGTTCAGCGCGCGGGCGACCTGCATGGTCTCGCTGCCGCACCGGTACAGGCACGCGGTCACGGCCTGGGTGAACGCGTCGCCGAGCGGGACCTCGGACGACACCGAGCCCTCGGCCACCGAGGTGGGGAGGTGGTCGTCCAGCAGGGCGTGCACGAGCAGCGGGTTGCCGCCGCTCAGCGCGTGGAAGGTCGGCGCCAGCCGGAGCGCGGCGGCCCGCCCGTAGGTGGTTTCGAGGAGCCCCGCCACCCCCTGCTCGGAGAGCAGGCCGAGCCGGATGGTGCGGCAGTGCGGCTGCCTGGACAGCTCCGCGCGGAACTGCAGATAGTGCCCCTGCACGCGCCGGTCGCACTGGCTGAGGATGATCAGCAGCCGGGTGGTGCGCATTCGCCGGACCAGGTAGAGCAGGCACTCCAGGGAGAACGGGTCGGCGTAGTGGACGTCGTCGATCCCGATGATCACTTGGCGGTGCTCGGCCAGATCGAGAATGATCTTGCAGAGACCGCGCAGCACGTGCGGCGGCGCCCCGATCGGGGGATGTTCAGTGGTCCCGGCCCGCCCGGCGGAGTGGACGGCCTCGTCGATGAGCCGGGCGACGCGTTCGGCCGTCTCGTCGGACAGTTCCATGCCGTGCAGGAGTTGCGCGATGACGCCCAGGGGCTGGCCCTGTTCGGTGCGCGAGGCGATGGCCTCCAGAAATACGGCCCCCACTTCTCTGACCTGCTCGGCGAACTCTTGCAGCAGTGCCGTCTTTCCGGTCGCGGGCGCCCCGCTGATCAGCGCCAGTGAACCGTCGCCGTCCCCCTGGCCGGCGAATGCGTCGGCGAGCATACGAAGATCGTTATCTCGTTCGACCAGCCTCATGAGGAGCCCCCGGTCAAGTTCCCGCACGTAACCGAACCGAATTCTAATTCCCTGCGCAGCCGCCCCCGCACGGTGCCCGGCATCGCGCTTAATTATCGGTAAGTCTATCAGCGGGCTTCCGGCGCGACCAGCGGTGATGTGTGCGCGGAATGGATCGGACGGTCGTCGAGGACACTCTGAGCAGGTATTCGCAAAGGTTGACCGGGAGTGAAGCGAGATCTGGGAACTTGATCACAGAGTCGAGGTCGATTTGTTTCGGTCATCGAGCGGGGGCGTTGTGGCCGGGCCCCATCCGGAGGGCCGATGTGATGGCAGCCGCTGACGCTACTTACCCCCTGAATCGCCTTAGGGGTGGAGTAAGGGTGCTAGGGGTGTTCCGTTACAAACCGTGATATTCGCATCATTGATGCGGTGTGGTCGACACGGACCACCTTCGGGAGTTGGAGGGTCTGTCAAATGAGTGAAGCCGACAGCAGGTCCGCCGGCGCTCGCGCGGCGGAGCCCGGAACGGTGGAGGCCGCGCTCGTCGGCGGCCCCGCGGACATCCCCGAATCGACGCGCCGGTGCCGGGCGGACGCCGGCGCGCGGACGATCAAACTGGCCCACCGCGGAGGATACGAGCACTTCGAGTTGGTCGACGCGGCCGACGCGGCCGCGGACGGACCCGCGGTCTTCCGGTGGACCACCAGGACCAAGATCGCCGAGTGACGAGGCCGGTCCACAGGCCGAGAAAGGACCAGCACATGCCACGCTCCCGCGAGGACGACCGTTGGATACGCCGGTTTCATCCGGACGGTCCCGGTGACGTCCAGCTCGTTTGCTTCCCGCACGCGGGCGGTTCGGCGAGCTACTACTTCCCGATGTCCAAGGCCATGCCGCCGGAGATCGACGCGCTCGTCCTGCAGTACCCGGGGCGCCAGGACCGCCGCCACGAGCCGCCCGTCGACAGCGTCCCGCGGCTGGCCGACCAGATCTTCGCCGTGCTCGCGGACCGGCTGTCGCCGCGGTTCGCGTTCTTCGGCCACAGCATGGGCGCGGTCGTCGCGTTCGAGGTGGCGCGCCGGTTCGCCGCCGAGCGGGGCACGGCGCCGCTGTGGTTCTTCGCGTCCGGGCGGCGCGCCCCGTCGCGGCGGCGGGCCGGGACCGTCCACACGATGGACGACGCCGAGCTGATCGCCGAGCTCGGCCGGGTCGGCGGCACCGACGCGCGGCTGCTGCGCGACGAGGAGCTGCTCGCGTCCATCCTCCCGGCGGTGCGCAACGACTACCGGGCCATCGAGCGCTACGCGTGGACGCCAGGCCCACCGGTGGACTGCCCCGTCACCGTCCTCGTCGGCGAGTCGGACCCGCAGACCACGGTGGACGAGGCCATCGCGTGGCAGGAGCACTTCACGGGGACGTGCGACCTGCGCGTCTTCCCCGGCGGGCACTTCTACCTTGAGGACGCGTCCGCCGAGGTGATCGACACCGTCGTCGGAACGCTCGGCGCCGCGCGGGCGCTCGGGGGGAGCAGAGCGTGAGATACGAGCTACTCGGACCGATGCGGCTGGTCGACGGGACGGGGACGTCCGCGATCAGCGCGCGCAAGGTCGAGACGGTGCTGGCGGTGCTGCTGATCCGCTCCGACCAGGTCGTCTCGTTCGACCGGCTGATGGCCGAGATCTGGGGCGACGGACTGCCCCGCCGGGCCACCGCCGGGCTGCACGTCTACGTGTCCCAGCTCCGCAAGTTCCTGCGCCGTCCGGGCCGGGCGGACAGCCCGGTCGCCACGCGGGTGTCGGGCTACATCCTGCACAAGGGCGTCGACGAGATCGACTTCCACGTGTTCCTGCAGCTCATGAACCAGGGCCGGGCGCATGCGCGGGAGTGTCGCCACGCGGAGGCCATCGCCTGCTTCGACGACGCGCTGAACCTGTGGCGCGGACCGGTCCTCGGGGGCCTGCGGTCCGGCCCGATCGTCGACGGCTTCGTCACCTGGCTCACCGAGTCGCGGCTGGAGTGCATGGAGCTGCTGATCGACGCGCAGTTGCAGCTCGGCCGGCACCGGGAGCTGGTCGGGCGGCTCTATTCGCTGGTCGCAGAGAATCCTCTGCGGGAGACCTTCCACCGTCAGCTCATGCTCGCCCTGTACCGGTCGGAGCGGCAGGCGGACGCGCTGAAGGTCTATCAGACGGCGCGGTACACCCTCAGCCAGGAGCTGGGGCTCGAACCGTGCCGGGCGCTGCAGGATCTCCAGCGAGCGATCCTCGCCGGTGATCGCGGGCTCGACGCCTGCGCCATCTGAGCGCGGCCCGGGCCGTCCCCGCCTCCCCTGCGCGACAGGGAGGCGGGGATCGTCGGTGCCGGCGGCCCCGGCGTGCGGGTCAGGCGCGGTTCCGGGAGAGTCGGCCGCGGGCGCGTTCGGCCTTCAGGAGCAGGCCGATCAGCCCGCCGGCCGGGGAGCGGACGTTCCGGCAGCGGAACAGGGACGCGACCGTCCAGAGCTGCGTCTCCCGCTGGTGCGCGGGGCAGCCGTGGACGTCGTCGTGCTCGACGAGTTCGAGCCGCCGCACGTTGTCCCGCAGCAGTCGGACGTCCGCGGGCGGGATGATCTCGTCGCGGAGGCTGGCGGTGTAGCAGACGGGGACGTCCAGCTTGGCGAGCCGGGCGGCGGACAGCGCCCACTCGCCGAGCCCGCCCGCGACCTCGCCGGACGGGACGCCGATCATGTGCGCGAGGGCGTCCACGGTGATCCGGGGGAGCCGGCGCTGCCAGCCGGTGTCGGTGAAGAACTCCCCGATCGGCGCGCCGACCGTGATGACGCCGCGCAGCCTCGGGTCCTCGGTCGCGCAGCGCAGCGCCATGTGGCCGCTGAAGCTGAGCGCGATCGCGTACGTGTCGGCGACGTCGGCGCGTCCGGCGACGGCGTCGAGGATCGCCGGGAGCATCCGCCACGAGTCCGGCCCGTAGCGGAGGCCGTTCTCGCCGGTGCCGGGCATCTCGGTGACGATCCCGGCGACGCCGAGCCGCCGCATCCCGGCGAGCAGCGGCGCCCACTGCTCCTTGACGGTGACGATCCCGCCCATGATCACCAGCAGCGGC
The DNA here is from genome assembly GCF_008085905.1 of Actinomadura syzygii. Taxonomy (GTDB): domain Bacteria; phylum Actinomycetota; class Actinomycetes; order Streptosporangiales; family Streptosporangiaceae; genus Spirillospora; species Spirillospora syzygii. The sequence goes on from NZ_VSFF01000002.1 coordinate 315,547, forward strand.
TTCGGGTCGGCGGCGGACAGGCCGCTCGCCCAGCACCGGACCGTCCCGCCGTCCGCCTCGATGGTGAGGAGCTCGACGCCCTCCCGCTCGGCCGCCCACCGGTCGATGGAGCGGACGCCGCGTTCCAGCGCGTCCTGGCGGTCGGGGCCGTCCACGAACGGGAACCTGGCCATCGTGTAGTGGCGGGCGGCGTCGAGGTGGCGGCCGCGCCGTTCCAGCGCCTCGCCCGCGCGGACCCATTCGCCGACCCAGCTCCCCGGGCCGCCGCCCTCGTCCGCCTCGATCCGGTCGAGCAGCTCGCGGTAGCCCTTGATGCGCTGGCCCTGGGCGTGCGAGCCGACGTACCGCTTCAGTTCCTGGACGTCGTTCATCCCCGCTCCTCCCCGGCCGCCGGGGCCGGGTCGGCGGGCGGGTCGGCGGGCTTGACCGTCTCCAGGGCGTCGCGGAGGTCGGCGAGGACGTCGGCCGCCTCGGCGCCGTCGACGACCCGGTGGTCGAAGGTCAGATTCAGCCGCATGACCGGTGCGACCGCGACCCGCCCGTCCCGGACGACCGGACGGTCCGCGGTGCGGCCGAGCCCGAGCGTGATCGTCGTCCCGCCGACCGAGTGGAAGCCGTCGACGGGGCGGTGCGCGAGGGAGGTGACGGCGAACGTGCCCATGGTCGCGGAGCGGCGGCGCAGCGGCCGCACCCCGGCGCGGAACGCGAGCGTGCCGAGCGGCCAGGGGAGCCGCCGCAGCAGCCGGGCCCCGGCGAACTCCGGCATCGTCTCGGGGTCGCCGTCGCGGAACCGGTCGAGCTGCTCCTGGATGCCGTCGAGGCTCGTATGCTCCAGGCCGTTCAGCACGGCGGAGAGGACGACGCGTTCGCCGCCCAGCGTCCGGTCCATGGTGAACTTGCCGTTCACGGTGTCGTACCGCGCGACCCTCGGCCGGACGCGGCCGCGGATCGCCGCGTTCGCGGCGGGCCGGGCGGCGAGCACCCGCGCGGCGGCGTGCAGCACGTACGACGTGGTCGAGTAGTGGCGGCCCGCGGCGTGCGCGGCGGCCCGGTGCGCCCGGACGCCGGTCATGTCGACCTCGGTGTCGAGGTGGACCGGGGCGAACGACCGGATCTCGTCGAGGAAGCGCAGCGTGGGGCGGCGCTCGCGGGCGATCGGCGCGACGCTCACGGCGCCGTCGTCCGGGCGCCGGTCCGGGTGTCCGCGCGGTTGTCGGTGCGGTTGTCGGTGCGGGTGTCCGTGCGGGTGTCCGTGCGGGCCAGCCCGAAGATCTCGGTGAGCGTGCTCGCCTCCAGGAACCAGCTCAGCGGCAGGCTGCGGCCGGTGCGCCGCTCCAGCAGGGTGAGCAGGGAGAGGACGTGCACGGAGTCCCAGCCGGGGACCTGGTCGAGCGGCGCTGCCAGGTCCTCCTCGGTCACGGACAGGCCGAGCTCCTCGCGCAGCAGCGCGCGGAACTCCTCGATGGTGTTCACGAACCTTCGCCTCCAAGGCCGTTGATCAGATGGATGTGCTCCGGGGGGTCTGGGATGTCGGCGAGGTCGTGGTCGTAGCGCGCGGCCGTCCCGTCGTGGTGCTCGCCGTGCTCGCCGTGCTCGCCAGGCGAGCCGGGGCCCGCGGGGACGAAGCCGTTGCGCTGGTAGAAGTCCGCGACCTTGCCGTTCTTCGGGCTCGTCCGGTAGTGCCCGGACGCCCGGGCGGCGCCGGCGTCGCGCGCGTGCGCGAGGACGGCCGCGAGGCACGCCTGCTCGATGCCGCGGGAGAACACCCGGCAGCTCAGCAGGAAGTTGTCGATGTGGAGCGTGGCGCCGTCGCGGCGCAGGAACAGCGCGCCGACGACGCCGTGCTCGCCGAACCGGTCGCCCGCCTCGACGGCGAGGACGGACGTGTCCGGGCCGTCCAGCAGGGCCCGCACGTCGGACGGCTGGAGCCTGACCGTGGTCAGGTTGAACTGGTTGGTCCGCAGCGTGATCTGGGAGAGGCGCGGGATCTGCGCCTCGTCCGCCTCCGCGATCCGCACCTTGAGGTCCAGGCCGCGCAGGTAGTCGCCGAGGGAGTCGAAGGTGTCGAGGAAGTCCTTGCGGTCGAGTTCCGCGCGGTAGCGGCCGACGCGGGCATGGTCCTCGTCGGTCAGCGCGCGGGCGTCGAACCAGCCGTCCCGGAGCAGGGCCTCGACGTGCAGGGCGGGCTCCTCGTCCACCGCGACGACGGCGACGCCGGGCAGCGCGTGCCGGACGAGGCCGCGCTCGTAGGGGCTGTCGTCCACGAACACGAACGAGTCGACGCCGATGCCGAGCGCGGCGGCCAGCTCGGTGAGGTTCTCGTGCTTCGGACGCCAGTTCGCCACGATGCGGACGAGGTCGTCCTCCCGCAGCGTCATCCCGGGCAGGTCGCGGAACGCGGCGGCGACCGGCTCGGGGTCGTTCTTGCTGACGGCGGCGAGCAGGACGCCCTGCGCGCCGAGCTGCTTGACGACCCGCTGGAACGCGGCGAACGCCTCGCCCCGGTAGCCGTCCGCGACCTCGATGCCCTCGGGTCCGGTCTCGCCGACGATGCCGCCCCAGACGGTCCCGTCCAGGTCGAGGACGAGCGCCTTCTTCGTCCGTCCGGTGACGTGCCGGGCGAGGTGCCCGACCTGGCGCGCGTACCGGGCGAGCAGGCCGGGGGACAGGTGCGCCTTCGCGTACTGGCTCAGCCTCGGGTCGGTCGCGGCCTCGCCCACGGCGACGAGCGGGTCCAGGTCGAGGACGGTCACCGCCGGGAACCGCTCCGCGAGCCGCAGCAGCCGGACGTTGAACTCGCGCCACAGCACGCCGAGCCGGGCCCGCGAGCCGTGGTCGACGAGCTGGGCGGCGAACCGGTGCGGCAGCGGGACGGTGTTGAGCACCAGCGTCCCGCGTCCCGACTCCTGGAACCGCTCCGCGAGCCGCTCGACCAGGTCGGCCTTCTCGCGGGCGACGCGCTCGACGTCGTCCGGCCGCCACGGCAGCGGCAGCTCGTCGAACACGACCATGGGGTCGAGCACGCACAGCGTCAGGTCGGGTTCGGCCGCGTACAGCTCGCTTTCCGGGTCGCCGAGGTCGAACACCCACCCGTCGAAGTCGGAGACGACCGGGCGGGCGAGCAGGCCGTGCCTGGCCAGCTCGGCGGTGAGCGGCGGGACGAGCTGCGCCAGCGTCCCGTGCCCGGTGACGGCGACGGTCACGGCCGGGACGCCGGGATGGGCGGCGGCGACCTCGGCCGGGTCGAGCCGGGCGAGCAGCCGCCCGGCGGTGACCAGCTCGGCGCCGGACAGCTCGGCGAGCAGCCCCGGCACGGCCGGGTAGCGGTCCACGAGCTTGCCGCTGCGATGCAGGTCGAGCAGGGTCTCTCGGCTGTCGGGAGTGTCCATGGTCAGACCTTCTCCAGTGCGAAGCCCGCTTTGATCCACTTGCTGGACTCGATGGCGACGGCGGCGGCGCGGTCGCCCGCGACCATCCGCGGCAGCGCCCGTTCGAGTTGGAAGAACGGCAGCGCGTTCCCGGTGTTGCCGGTCTCTGCGACGCAGGAGACCTCGTGCGCGCCCGGCACGTCGAGCCGCTCGACGATGCGGGCCGTCATCCGCCCGGAGAGCTGCGGCGGCAGCAGGTAGTCGAGGTCGGACTCCTTCCAGTCCAGGTCGTCGAGCAGTTCGTCGAGCGCCTCCGCCGCGAGAACCGGGACGGACTCCTCGATCGCCTTGTAGTCCTCGCCGATCGGACGGTCCCCGCCGGTGCGCCCGCGCTCCCCGTACCAGGCGACGGTCTGCCCCGGCGCGCGGCCCAGCCCGGCGAGCTTCAGCAGCACCCCGCGCAGCACGGCGCGGCCGGGGACGGGCTCGGTGCTAAGGACCATCGCGCCCGCGCCGTCCCCGAACAGCACGCCGTTGATCTGCTCGGCGGGGGTGAGCGTCGCGGGGTCGACGGTGACGTCCAGGTGCTTGGCGCAGGAGTCCGCGCCGAGGACGAGGGCGGTCCGGCCGCGTCCGGCGCGCAGGAGCTGGCAGGCCACGTCGATCGCCTGGACGGCTCCGGTGCAGCCGGACTGGAGCTGGTAGGCGGGCAGCCCGTCGATGCCGAGCCGGTCCGCGACCATGTTGACGGTGGCGGGCATGAGCATGTCCGGGGACGACGTCGCGAGGACCATCAGGTCGACCTCGCCGGGGTCGACGCCCGCGTCGTCCAGCGCCTTTCGGCCCGCCGCCGCGCCGAGGTCGGTGAGCGTGTGCCGGACCTCGCCGGTGCCGAGGTCGACGGCGAAGTGCCGGGTCCTGGTGCCGACGAAGTCGTCGATCCAGGTCTCCCAGGCACTCGGCATGGAGAACCTGCGGGTCAGCGTCGCGTTGTCGACGGCGGGGCCCGGAAGTGTCGTCGCGACCGAGCGAAGCCTGATGTCGGGGACGGTCATCGGGCACCTTTCCTGCACGTTTTCGGCTTGAGATCAATCGTGGGACGCGGGGCTAAAGCGCCCCTTGTTCGCCGTTCGCCCCGGTGCCACCGCCGTTGCCCGGAACGTTGAGCGTCTCGTCGATGAGGCTGAACATCTCGTCGTCGGACGCGGTGCTGAGCCGTCCGGCCAGCTCGCTCGCGGGCTCGGCCGCCCCGGTCAGCCGGGTCAGCAGGCCGGTCAGCCGGCCGGCCAGCTCGTCGCGCAGGTCGGGGGAGAGCGTCGCGAGCGAGCCCTCCAGCCGGTCGAGCTCCGCGAGGACGGACGGCCGCGCGTCCCCGCTCGTGCCGAGCCGGTCGCGGAGGTAGTCGGCCAGCGTGTCGGGCGTCGGGTAGTCGAACAGGAGCGTGGTCGGCAGCCGCAGCCCGACCGCCCGCTTCAGCCGGTTGCGCAGCTCGACGGCGGTGAGCGAATCGAAGCCGAGGTCCATGAAGCCCCGGTCGGCGTCCACCGCCGCGTGCCCGCCGTGCCCGAGGACGGCCGCGGCCTGCGACCTGACGAGGTCCAGCAGGACCGCGCGCCGCTCGGTGCCGGACATCCCGGCGAGCCGCGCGGTGAGCTGCGGCGCCGCCTTCCCCGCGCGCCGCGCCGGGGCGCGGACGAGGTCGCCGAGCAGCGGCGGGAGCGTCCCGTCCTCGGCGCGTGCGCGCAGCGCCGCCCGGTCCAGGTTCAGCGGGACGAGCACCGGCGGCGCCCCGGCGGCGAGCGCCCGGTCGAGCAGGCGCAGGGCGTCCTCGGTGGGCAGCGGCAGGATCCCGTTCCGGTTGAGGCGGGAGCGGTCGGCCGCGTCGAGCCCGCCGGTCATGCCGCTGTCGGTCGCCCACAGCCCCCACGGCAGCGCGACGCCGGGCAGGCCGCGGTCGCGGCGGTGCCGGGCGAGCGCGTCGAGGTAGGCGTTGGCGGCGGCGTAGTTGCCCTGGCCGGCGTTGCCGAGCGTCCCGGCGGCGGACGAGAACAACACGAAGGCGTCCAGGTCGCCGGTGAGCTCGTGCAGGTTCCAGGCCGCGTCGACCTTCGGGCGCAGGACGGCGTCGAGCCGCTCGGGGGTGAGCGAGGCCAGGACGCCGTCGTCGAGGAGCCCGGCCGCGTGCACCACGGCGGTGAGCGGGTGCTCGGCCGGGACGCGGCCGAGCAGGCCGGCGAGCGCGTCCCGGTCGGCGGTGTCGCAGGCGGCGACGGTGACGTGGGCGTCGAGGTCGTCCAAGGCGTGCGCGCCCGCGGCGTCCGGGCCCCGGCGGCTGACGAGCAGCAGGCGCCGGACGCCGTGCCGTTCGACGAGGTGGCGGGCGACGAGCGTGCCGAGCGTCCCGGTGCCGCCGGTGATGAGGACGGTGCCGTCCGGGTCGAGCGCGGGCGCCGGACCGTCCGCCGCCGCCGGGACCAGGCGCGGGACGCGCGGAGCCCCGTCCCGCAGTGCGACCTGTGGTTCGCCGCTCGCGACGGCGGCCCTGATCGCCGCCTCGCCGGACGTGTCGTCTACGTCGATGATCTGCACGCGTTCGGGCTGCTCCGCCTGGGCGCTGCGGAGCAGTCCCCACAGCGCGGCGGCGGGCAGGTCGCGGACGGCCTCGCCGCCGTCCGCGGACACCGCGCCGTGCGTGAGCACGACCAGCCGCGTGTCGGCGAACGCGTCGTCGGCCAGCCAGTTTTGGAGGAGGGCGAGCATCGCGCGGGTGAGCGTGTGCGCGTCCGCGGCGGAGTCGCCGCCGTCCGACCGCCAGGACGTGACCACGAACTCGGGCGCCGGGTTCCCGGCGGCGATCGAGCCGCGGAGTTCGGAGACGTCCAGCTGGCCGGGGGTGAGGATCGTGAGGTCGCCGTCCGGTGCCGCGTCCGGTGCGGGGACGGGCTTCCAGACCGGCTCGAACAGCGAGTCTCCGCCCAGACGCGACGCCTGCGCGAACAGCTCGTCTCCGGCCGGGCGCGTGCTCAGCGACTGGACGGACACGACCGGCAGCCCGTTCTCGTCCGTCGCGGCCAGTTCCAGCGAGTCCGGCCCGGTCGGGGTGATCCGCACCCGCAGCGCCGTCGCGCCCGTCGCGGACAGCGTGACGCCCGCCCACGCGAACGGCAGCGCGAGCGCGTCGCCGCGCTGCGCGAACGGGTGCAGCGCGGCGTCCAGCAGCGCGGGATGGACCGCGAACGCTGCCGCGTCCGGGACGTCCTCGGGCAGCCTGACCTCGGCGTACAGGTCGTCGCCGTGCTCCCACAGGGCGGCGAGGCCCTGGAAGGCGGGGCCGTAGGGGAGGCCGAGCGCGGCGAGGCGGTCGTAGGCGTCGTCCGGGTCGAGCGGCGCGGCGTCCGGCGGCGGCGCCGTGCCCGGCCCGCCCTGCTCGTTCTCGTCGGCGGTGCGCAGGACGCCCGCCGCGTTGCGGGTCCAGCCGTCCCGCTCGCCCGGCCGGTCGGCGGGCCGCGAATGGACGGTGAAGTCGTGGCGTCCGTCCGTCCCGGACGGGTTCGTGACGATCCGGACCTGGACGGCGCCGTCGCCGGAAAGCACCAGCGGCGCGTGCAGCACCAGCTCGTCAATCGTGTCGCAGCCGAGGTGGTGGGCGGCGTGCAGGACGAGGTCCGCGTACGCGGCGCCCGGCAGCACGACGGTGTCGTGCACGCGGTGGTCGGCGAGCCACGGGTGGGCGTCGAGCGAGACCTGCCCGGTGAACAGGTGGCCCCTGTCGTCCGGCAGCTCGATCACGGCGGCGAGGAACGGGTGGCGGGTCGCGGCGAGCCCGGCCCGGCCGAGGTCCCCGGCGGGCGGGGGCGGCTGGATCCAGTAGCGCCGGTGCTCGAACGGGTAGGTCGGGACGTCGGCGTTGTGGTGGGTGCGGGCGCTGAGCGCCCCGTGCCAGTCCTCGGGGACCTCATCGGGCGCGTCGGGCGTGGTGGCTCCGGACGCGAAGGCGTCCAGGGCGCGGAGCAGTCCGCCCGTGTCGGCGGCCGTGAACGTCGCGGTGTGGTCGAAGGTGCTGCGTCCGACGGTGAGGGTGTAGGCGATCTCGGCCAGGTCCGCGCCGGGGTTCTCCCGGACGAACTCGCCCAGCCGCGCCGCCTGCTCGCGGAGCGCCGGCTCGGTCTTCGCCGACAGCACCACCGGCAGCGGCCCGTCGACGGGTGCCTCGGCGGCGTCCGCCTCCGGTGCTTCGGCGAGGATCAGGTGCGCGTTGGTGCCGCTGATCCCGAACGAGGAGACCGCCGCGTGCCGGGGCCGCTCCGCGTCCGGCCAGGGGATCGTGTCGGTGAGCAGGCCGACCGCGCCGCTCGTCCAGTCGACGTGCGGGGACGGCTCGTCCGCGTGCAGGGTCTTCGGCAGCGTCCGGTGGCGGAGCGCCTCGACCATCTTGATGACCCCGGCGATCCCGGCGGCGGCCTGGGCGTGCCCGATGTTCGACTTGATCGAGCCGAGCCACAGCGGACGGTCCGCCGGGCGCTCCCGGCCGTAGGTCGCGAGCAGGGCCTGCGCCTCGATCGGGTCGCCGAGGACGGTGCCCGTCCCGTGCCCCTCGACGGCGTCGACGTCGGCCGGGCCGAGCCCGGCGTCGGCGAGCGCGGCGCGGATGACGCGCTGCTGCGAGGGTCCGTTCGGCGCGGTCAGCCCGTTGCTGGCGCCGTCCTGGTTGACCGCCGAGCCCTTGATCACCGCGAGCACGGGGCGGCCCGCGGCGACGGCGTCCGACAGCCGCTCGACGATGACGAGGCCGACGCCCTCGCCCCACCCGGTGCCGTCCGCGGACGCCGCGAACGACTTGCACCGGCCGTCCGGGGACAGGCCGCGCTGGCGGCTGAACTCCACGAACGTGTCCGTCGTGGACATGACCGTGACACCGCCCGCGAGCGCGCGGTCGCACTCGCCGTTGCGCAGCGACTGGACGGCCAGGTGCAGTGCCACCAGCGACGACGAGCACGCCGTGTCGACGCTGACCGCCGGGCCTTCGAGCCCGAACGTGAACGCCAGCCGCCCGGACGCGACGCTGCCCGCGCTGCCCGTGCTCAGATAGCCTTCGAGGCCGTCCGGCGCCCGGTGCAGCCGCGAGGCGTAGTCGTTGTACATGACGCCGACGAACGCGCCGGTGCGGGTGCCGCGCAGCGTCGCGGGCACGATCCCGGCCCGCTCCATCGCCTCCCAGGCGGTCTCCAGCAGGAGGCGCTGCTGCGGGTCGGTGGCGAGGGCCTCGCGCGGGGAGACGCCGAAGAAGTCGGCGTCGAACTCGTCCGCGTCGTGGAGGAAGCCGCCGCCGCGCGCGTACAGCTTGCCGGGGGCGTCCGGGTCCGGGTCGTAGAGGTCCTCGACGTTCCAGCCGCGCGTCTCGGGGAAGCCGGTGATCGCGTCGTCCCCTTCGGCGACGAGCTTCCACAGGTCGCGCGGGCCGCGCACGCCGCCGGGGTAGCGGCAGGCCATCGCGACGATCGCGATCGGCTCGTCGGCGGACGCCGCCGCCCGCACGGGCCGGTGCGCGTCGTCGTCCCGGCCGAGCAGCCGGTCTTCGAGGAACGCGGCGAGCGCGCCGGGGTTCGGGTGGTCGAAGACGAGCGTGGCGGGCAGCCGCAGCCCGGTCGCGTCGTTGAGCCGGTTGCGCAGCTCGACCGAGGTCAGCGAGTCGAAGCCCAGTTCCTTGAAGGCCCGGTCCGGCTCGACGGAACCGGACGTCGCGTGCCCGAGGACGGTCGCGACGTTCGCCTGCACCAGGTCGACCAGCGCGGCGGCGCGCTCCTTCGGCGGCAGCGCGGCGAGGCGCCCGCGCAGCGCGTCCGCGCCGCCCGCCGCCTCGTCGGCGCGCGGCACCGCCGGGCGCACCAGCCCGCGCAGCAGCGGCGGGATCTGCTCGCGCCCGGCCCGGACGTGCGACGCGTCCAGCCTCGCCGCCGCCACGTGTGGACGGGCGCCCGTCCACACGGCGTCGAATAGGGCCAGCCCATGGTCGGCGGACATCGGGGCGAGTCCGGCGCGCCGCATCCGCCGCAGGTCGCGGTCGCCGAGGTCGCGGATCATGCCGCCGTCGTCCTCCCACCAGCCCCACGCCACCGAGCACGCGGCCAGCCCTTCGGAGCGGCGCTGTGCGGCGAGCCCGTCGAGGAAGGCGTTGGCGGCGGCGTAGTTGGCCTGGCCCGCCGTCCCCATCAGCCCGGCCATGGACGAGAACAGGACGAACGCCGACAGGTCCAGGTCGCGGGTCAGGTCGTGCAGCGCGAGCGCGGCGTCGGCCTTGGGACGGAGCACCTCGCCGAGCTGGTCGGCGGTGAGCGCTTCGAGCACCCCGTCCGCGAGCACTCCCGCCGTGTGGATCACGGCGGTCAGCGGGTGCTCCGCCGGGACCCGGGCGAGGAGCGCGGCGAGCGCGCCGCGGTCGGCGACGTCGCAGGGCTCCAGGGTGACGTCCGCGCCCAGCCCGGTGAGGTCCGCGACGAGTTCGGCCGCGCCTTCGGCGGCCGGGCCGCGGCGGCTGACCAGCAGGAGGCGGCGGACGCCGTGCTCGGTGACCAGGTGCCGCGCGACCAGCCCGCCGAGCGCCCCGGTCGCGCCCGTGACGAGGACGGTGCCGTCCGGGTCGGGCGCGGGTCCCGGCTCGGGCGCGACGCGGCCCAGCCGGGGGATGTACGCGCCGTCGCCGCGCAGGGCGAGCTGCGGCTCGCCGGTGGCGAGGGCGGCGGCCAGCGCGTCCGGGTCGTCCAGGTCGGCGTCCGTGTCGAGGAGGGTGAAGCGGCCGGGGTGCTCGGACTGGGCCGAGCGGAACAGGCCCCAGACGGCGGCGTGCGTCAGGTCGCCGACGGCGTCCTCTTCGCGGACGGCCATCGCGTCGCGCGTCACGACGACCAGGTGGGTGTCGGCGAACCTCTCGTCGGCCAGCCACTCTTGGGTGAAGGTCAGCAGGTCGGCCAGCGCGGTGTGAACGTCGGCGGCGGGAGGCGGGGAGAGGAACAGGGTGTCCGGGACGTCCTCGATGGCGTCGGTACCGGAGTAGGAGCGCGCGCCGGGGACGGGCGCGCCGATCGCTGCCCGGGTCCCGGCCGGCGTGGCGGTCGGGGGCGCGGTCTTCTCCCAGTTCACCTGGTAGAGCGTCCGGTGCCGGGCGCCCTGCCGGAGGCGTTCCGGGTCGGCCGGGCGCAGCGTCAGCGACCGCACGGACGCGACCGGCGCGCCGGACTCGGTCGTCGCGGTCAGGCCGACGCCGTCCGCGCCGATCGCGGTCAGCGTCACGCGGAGCGCGGCCGCGCCCGCCGCGTGGAACGACACCCCGGACCAGGAGAACGGCAGCAGCCGGGACTCGCGGGCGCCGAGCGCGCCGAGCATGACCGGGTGCAGCGCGGCGTCCAGCAGCGCCGGGTGGACGCCGAACCCGGACGGGTCCGCGTCCGCCTCCTCCGGGAGGCGCACCTCGGCGAAGACCTCGCCGTCCCGCTTCCAGACCGACCGGAGCCCTTGGAAGGCGGGGCCGTAGCCGTAGCCCTGCTCGGTGAGGGTGAGGTAGGGGCCGTCGAGCGGGACGGGCGTCGCGCCGGGTGGCGGCCACTCGGCCGGGGCCTGTTCGGCGGGAGCGTCGTCGGGGGTGAGGTGTCCGACGGCGTGGCGCGTCCACGGCTCGTCGTCGGGACGCGAGTGCACGGCGACGCGGCGGCGGCCCGTCTCGTCCGGCGGGCCGACCGTGACCCGGAGCCGCACGCCGCCCTGCTCCGGGACGATCAGCGGCGACTCCAGCGTCAGCTCCTCGATCCGGCGGCATCCGGCGCGTTCCCCGGCGGCGATCGCGAGTTCGGCGAACGCCGTCCCCGGCAGCAGGACGGTCCCGTTCAGCGCGTGGTCGGCGAGCCACGGCTGCGCCTGGAGCGACAGCAGGCCGGTCAGGACGAGGTCGCCGTCCTCGGGCGCGTCGACGACCGCGCCGAGCAGCGGATGGCCCGCCCCGCCGAGGCCGAGCGCGGTCGCGTCGGTCGCGCCGCTGGGCGCGTCGAGCCAGTAGTGGTCGCGCTGGAAGGGGTAGGTGGGGAGGTCGTGTGCGGTGGCTGGGGTGGTGGGCCAGGTGGGGTGGAGTCCGTGGGTGTAGGCGGTGGCGATGGCGCGGGTGAATTGGTGGGTGGTTGGTTTGGCGCGGCGGAGTGTGCCGATGGCGTGGGCGTTGTGGTCGGTGGCGTCGATGGTGTCCTGGATGGCGGTGGTCAGGACGGGGTGTGGGCTGCTTTCGATGAAGAGTGTGTGTCCGGTGTTGAGGAGGTTGTGGATCGTCTCCTGGAAGCGGACGGTGTGCCGCGCGTTGCGATACCAGTAATCCGGGTCGAGCCCTTCACCGTCGTGCTTGAACGTGGTGACGGTGGAATAGAACGGGACGCTCGCCGCCTGCGGTTCGATATCGGAGATCGTCCCGATCAGCTCGGCCTTGATGGTCTCGATGTTCGGCGAATGCGACGCGTAGTTGACGGGGATGAGTCGCGCCTGGATGTTCTGGTCGTTGTAGTCGCCGACCAGCCTTTCCAGAAGGTTCACCGGCCCGGAGACGATGGTGGTGCTGGGCCCGTTCGTGGCGGCGACATGCAGGTCGGGGTGGCGCGGGATCCGGTCCGGCGGAACGGGGATCGACGCCATCGTGCCGGTGTTCTGGAGAGTGGTGAGCGCTCGGCTGCGTTTCGCGATGACCTCTGCCGCGTGGGGGAGGGTGAGGGCGCCTGCCGTGTAGGCGGCGGCGATTTCTCCCTGGGAGTGCCCGATGACGGCGTGCGGGACGATCCCATACGTCGCCCGGTAATGGTGGGCGAGGCTGGTCATCACGGCGAACAGCGCGGGTTGGACGATGTCGACGTGGTTGAGCGCCTCGGGGTCGGGATGCGTGAGCAGGTCGATGAGCGACCAGGTGGTGTGGGGTGCCAGCGCGTCGTGGCACGCCTGGACGTGCTCGGCGAACGCGGGCGAGGTCTGTAGTAGTTCGGTGGCCATCGCGGGCCATTGGCTGCCCTGCCCGGGGAATACGAACACCACTTTCGGCTGCGCCGGAGCGGTGCTGTAGAACGCCTCGGACGAGGGCGTCCCGTTCGCCAGGTCGTTGAGCGCGGCGAGCAGTTCGCTCCGGTCGGCGGCGTGGATCGCGGCGCGGTGCTGGAAATGCGTCCGCGTGGTGAGCGCGCGAGCGGCGCCGTTGAGATCGAGTTCGGGATTCTCTCGGGTGTAGGCGTGAAGGCGCGCGGCGTGCCGCCGCAATGCCGGTTCGGTCTTGGCCGACAGAAGCCAGGGCAGCGGGTCGCCGTCGTCCTCGGTCGAAGACTCGGCCGTGGGCGGCTGTTCGAGAATGACGTGGGCGTTCGTCCCGCTGATCCCGAAGGACGACACGGCGGCGCGGCGCGGACGCTCGGTCTCCGGCCATTCCTCGCTTTCGGCGAGCAGCGTTATCGCGCCCGACGACCAGTCGACATGGGGGGTGGGCGAGTCGACGTGGAGTGTCCGGGGGAGCCGGGCGTGCTGAATCGCCTGGACCATTTTGATGATCCCGGCGACGCCCGCCGCCGCCTGCGTGTGGCCGATGTTGGATTTGATGGAGCCGAGCCGCAGCGGCTGCCCGGCGGGCCGGTCCTGCCCGTAGACGGCCTGGAGCGCCTGCGCCTCGATGGGGTCGCCGAGCGTCGTTCCCGTGCCGTGGGCTTCGACGGCGTCGATGTCGTCGGGCCGGAGTCCGGCATTGGCGAGGGCCTGCCGGATGAGCCGTTGCTGCGACGGGCCGTTGGGCGCGGTGAGGCCGTTGCTCGCGCCGTCCTGGTTGATGGCGGACCCGCGGACGATCGCCAGAACCGGATGCCCCTTCGCCCGTGCGTCGGAGAGCCGTTCCAGGACGAGCATTCCGGCGCCTTCGCTCCAGCCAGTCCCGTCCGCCGACGCGGCGAACGACTTGCAGCGCCCGTCGGCGGAAAGTCCGCGCTGGCGGCTGAATTCGATGAAGGTGTCGGGCGTGGCCATCACCGCCACGCCGCCCGCCAGCGCCAGGTCGCATTCGCTCTGCCGCAGCGCCTGCGCGGCCAGGTGCAGGGCGACCAGGGACGACGAGCACGCGGTGTCCACCGTCACGGCCGGGCCTTCCAGCCCGAACGTGTACGCGATGCGCCCGGACGCCACGCTGCCGTAACTGCCGGTGCCGAGATATCCCTCGAAACCGTCCGGGGCCTTCAGGAAACGCGTCCGATAGTCGCCGTACATGACTCCGGTGAACACGCCGGTGGCGCTGCCGCGCACGGACGGCTCGCTGATCCCGGCGCGTTCGAGCGCTTCCCACGCCGTTTCGAGGAGGAGCCGCTGCTGCGGGTCGATGGCCAGGGCTTCGCGCGGGCTGATGCCGAAGAACGAGGCGTCGAATTCGGCGGCGCCGGTGAGGAATCCGCCGTGCCTGGTGTAGGTCGTCCCGGCGTGCTCGGGGTCTGGGTCGTAGAGCTGTTCGAGATTCCAGCCGCGATCGGTCGGGAAGTCGGCGATGGCGTCCGTTTCCGTGGCGACCAGGCGCCACAGGTCCTCCGGTGTCTGGACGCCGCCGGGATAGCGGCACGCCATTCCGACGATCGCGATCGGTTCGTCGTCGTCCACCGCCGCGACCGTGAGCGGGGCGGCGGTGGCGGCGGCGGCGCGGTCGAGCAGTTCGTCCGCGAGGTGGCGGGCGAGGCCGGTCGCGGTCGGATGGTCGAAGACCAGCGTCGCCGGCAGCCGCAGGCCGGTCGCGGAGTTCAGCCGGTTCCGCAGGTCCACGGCCGTCAGGGAGTCGAAGCCCAGCTCCTTGAACGTGCGGTCGGCGTCGACGGTCCCGGCCGTCGCGTGCCCGAGGACGACGGACACCTGCGTCCGGACGAGGTCGAGCAGCGCCCGCTCCCGGTCCTCCTCGGACATCCCGGCAAGGCGCCGCCGCCACGCCGCGCCGCCGCCCGTCCGGCCGGTGGGACGCGGGGCCCGGACGAGGCCGCGCAGCATCGGCGGCGGCGCGCCGTGCCGGGCCCGGCTCCGGACCGCCGCGACGTCGAGCCGCGCGGGCACCAGCAGCGGCCGGTCGGCGGACAGCGCCTGGTCGAAGAGGTCGAGCGCGTCGTCGGTGGCGAGCGGGGTGAGCCCGAGACGGCCGATGCGGGCGACGTCCGCGCCGGACATCGCGCCGGTCATCCCGCTCGCCGCCTCCCACAGCCCCCACGCGAGCGACGTCGCGGGCAGCCCCAGCGCGGCCCGGTGGTGGGCGAGGGCGTCGAGGTAGGCGTTCGCGGCGGCGTAGTTGCCCTGCCCCGCGCTTCCGAGCACCCCGGCCGCGGACGAGAACAGCACGAACGCGCTCAGTTCCCGGTCGCGGGTCAGCTCGTGCAGGTTCCACGCGGCGTCGACCTTGGGACGCAGGACGGCGTCCACCCGCTCGGCGGTCAGCGCGCCCACGGTCGCGTCGTCGAGCACCCCGGCGGCGTGGACGACGGCCGTGACCGGGTACTCCGCGAGGACCCGGGCCAGGTCGCCGCGGTCGGCGGCGTCGCAGGCGACGATCGTGACGTCGGCGCCCAGGCCGCGCAGCTCGTCCGACAGCTCGGCGGCGCCCGCGGCGGCGGGCCCGCGGCGGCCGATGAGCACCAGCCGCCGGACGCCGTGCCCGGTCACGAGACGGCGCGCGATCAGGCCGCCGAGGGTGCCGGTGCCGCCCGTGATCAGGACGCTGTCGCCGGGCCCGAGCGCGGGACGCCCGCCGGGCGGACCGGCCGGGCCGAGCCGCGGCACGTGGACGACCCCGTCGCGCACCGCGAGCTGCGGCTCGTCCTCGGCCAGCGCCTTCCGCAGCGCGGCGACCGGCAGTTCGGCGGGCGGCCCGTCCAGGTCGAGCAACACGAACCGGTCCGGGCTCTCCGTCTGCGCCGCGCGGACGAGCCCCCACACCGGCGCGTGCGCCAGGCCGTGCGGGTCCTCGTCCCGGACCGCGACCGCGCCGCGCGTCAGGAACACGAGGCGCTCGTCGCCGATGGGCGGGGCCTGGAGCAGGTCGAGCGCGGCGCGGGTCGCCGAATGCGCCGCCTCGACCGGGTCGCCGCCGTCCTCCGGCGGCGCGACGAGCACGATCGCGGGCGCGTCCCCGCTCTCGCGCAGCGCCGCGAAGTCGCCGTAGGACGTGATGCCCTCGGGCGCGTCGTCCCCGACGAAGACGAACTCGCCGTCGATCTCGGCGGCGGTTTCGGTGGCGGTTTCGGGGAGCGCGGTCCAGCCGACCGCGTACATGCCGTCGCCGGTGGAGGTCAGCGCGGCGGCCGGGGTCGCGTAGGTGGTGAGCCGCTCCACGTGGGCGACCGGCGCGCCGTCCGCGTCGGTGATCGTCACCGTCACCGCGTCCTGTCCGGCGGGACGGACGCGGGCCCGCAGCTCGGACGCGCCCCGTGCGTGCAGGGTGACGCCCGTCCAGGAGAACGGGAGCCGGATGCGGCCCTGGTCGTCCCGGCCGAGGAGCCCGGTCAGGCCGAGCGTGTGCAGCGTCGCGTCGAGGAGCGCGGGATGCAGGCCGAACGACCGGCCGCCCGCCTCCTCGGGCAGGCGGATCTCGGCGAACACCTCGCCGCCGCCGCGCCGCCACGCGGCGTGCAGGCCCTGGAACGCGGGCCCGTACTCGTAGCCGTCTTCGGCGAGCTTCTCGTAGAGGGCGTCGACGTCGACGGCCTCCGCGTCGGCGGGCGGATCTCCGGGCAGGCTCTGCGGGTCGGCGCCGCCGGGTTCCGCGAGGGCTCCGACGGCGTGCCGGGTCCACGGCGCGGTGCGGTCGCGGCGCGAGTGGACGGAGACGGGCCGGCGCCCGGAGTCGTCCGGCGCGGACACCACGACCTGGAGGTCGACCGCCTCCTTGGCCGGGACGACCAGGGGGGATTCCAGGGTCAGGTCGTCGAGCGAGCCGTGGCCCGCGACGCGTCCGGCGTGGAGGGCGAGCTCGACGAACGCCGTCCCCGGCAGCAGGACGGTCCCGAGCACCGCGTGGTCCGCGAGCCACGGATGCTCGCTCAGCGAGACCCGGCCCGTCAGGACGACCTGCCCGCCTTCGGCGACGTCGACCGTCGCGCCGAGCAGCGGATGCTCGGTCGGTTCGAGCCCGGCCGTGGACACGTCCGCCGTCCCGGAACCATGCAGCCAGTACCGCTCGCGCTGGAAGGGGTAGGTGGGGAGGTCGTGTGCGGTGGCTGGGGTGGTGGGCCAGGTGGGGTGGAGTCCGTGGGTGTAGGCGGTGGCGATGGCGCGGGTGAATTGGTGGGTGGTTGGTTTGGCGCGGCGGAGTGTGCCGATGGCGTGGGCGTTGTGGTCGGTGGCGTCGATGGTGTCCTGGATGGCGGTGGTCAGGACGGGGTGTGGGCTGCTTTCGATGAAGAGCGTGTGTCCGGTGTTGAGGAGGTTGTGGATCGTCTCCTGGAAGCGGACGGTGTGCCGCGCGTTGCGATACCAGTAATCCGGGTCGAGGCCCTCGGTGTCGAACTCCTCGGCCAGCACCGTCGAGTGGAACGGGATCTCCGACGTTCTCGGGGAGATGTCCTCGATCGTGGTGAGCAGCCGTTCCCGAATGGAGTCGATGTACGCGGAGTGCGACGCATAGTTGACGGGGATGAGCCGCGCCTGGACGTTCTGCTCGTTGTAGCCCGCGACCAGTTCCTCAAGCACCTCCGTGGGCCCGGAGACGATGGTGGTGTTGGGCCCGTTGACGGCGGCGATATGCAGATCACGTTGAGCGGGGATCTGGTCGTGCGGCAACGGGATCGACGCCATCGTGCCGGTGTTCTGGAGAGTGGTGAGTGCTTGGCTGCGTTGAGCGATGACTTTCGCCGCGTGGGGGAGCGTGAGGGCGCCTGCCGTGTAGGCGGCGGCGATTTCTCCCTGGGAGTGCCCGATGACCGCGTGCGGGACGATCCCATACGTCGCCCGGTAATGGTGGGCGAGGCTGGTCATCACGGCGAACAGCGCGGGTTGGACGATGTCGACGTGGTTGAGCGCCTCGGGGTCGGGATGCGTGAGCAGGTCGATGAGCGACCAGGTCGTGTGGGGTGCCAGCGCGTCGTGGCACGCCTGGACGTGCTCGGCGAACGCGGGCGAGGTCTGTAGTAGTTCGGTGGCCATCGCGGGCCATTGACTGCCCTGCCCGGGAAAGACGAAGACGACCTTGGGATCGGACGCGGCGAGGTTCTGAACCGCGTTCGACGACGGCGTTCCGTTCGCCAGGTCGTCCAGTGCCGCGAGCAGTTCGGCGCGGTCGGCGGCCTGGATCGCGGCGCGGTGCTGGAAATGCGTCCGCGTGGTGAGCGCATGGGCGGCACCATTGAGATCGAGGTCGGAGTTCTCCCGCGCGTAGGCGTGGAGCCGCGCGGCGTGCTCGCGCAATGCCGGTTCGGACTTGGCCGACAGAAGCCACGGCAGCGGGTCGCCGTCGTCGTCATCGGTCGAAGACTCGGCGGCGGGCGCCTGTTCGAGAATGACGTGGGCGTTCGTCCCGCTGATCCCGAACGAGGAGACGGCAGACCGGCGCGGGCGCTCGTCCGCCGCCCATTCCGTCCGCTCGGTGAGCAGGCTGACCGACCCGGACTCCCACTCCACGTGCGGCGACGGCTCGTCGGCGTGGAGCGTCTTCGGCAGCACGCCGTGCCGCATCGCCTCGACCATCTTGATGACCCCGGCGACTCCGGCCGCCGCCTGGGCGTGGCCGATGTTCGACTTGATCGACCCAAGGCGCAACGGCCGGTCGGCGGGCCGTTCCCGCCCGTAGGCGGAGAGCAGTGCCTGCGCTTCGATCGGGTCGCCGAGCGTCGTTCCCGTGCCGTGGGCCTCGACGGCGTCGACGTCGTCGGGCCGGAGTCCGGCATTGGCGAGGGCCTGCCGGATGAGCCGTTCCTGCGACGGGCCGTTGGGCGCGGTGAGGCCGTTGCTGGCGCCGTCCTGGTTGATGGCGGATCCGCGGATGACGGCGAGGACGGGGTGCCCGTTGGCCTCGGCGTCCGACAGCCGTTCCAGGACGAGCATTCCGGCGCCCTCGCTCCAGCCCGTCCCGTCCGCCGAGGCGCCGAACGACTTGCAGCGCCCGTCCGCCGACAGTCCGCGCTGGCGGCTGAATTCGATGAACATCCCAGGGGTCGCCATGACGGCCACGCCACCGGCGAGCGCGACCGTGCACTCCCCCTGCCGCAGCGCCTGCGCGGCCAGGTGGAGGGCGACCAGGGACGACGAGCACGCGGTGTCCACGGTCACGGCCGGGCCCTCCAGCCCGAACGTGTAGGCGATGCGCCCGGACGCGACGCTCGCCGTCCCGCCGGTGAGCAGGTAGCCGTCGAGCCCCTGCGCGGGCTCGTGCAGCCGGGGCCCGTAGTCCTGGGTCATCGCGCCGACGAACACGCCCGTGGCGCTGCCGCGAATGGCGGACTCGTCGATCCCGGCGCGTTCGAGCGCCTCCCACGCCGTTTCGAGGAGGAGCCGCTGCTGCGGGTCGATGGCCAGGGCTTCGCGGGGGCTGATGCCGAAGAACGAGGCGTCGAATTCGGCGGCGCCGGTGAGGAATCCGCCGTGCCTGGTGTAGGTCGTCCCGGCGTGCTCGGGGTCGGGGTCGTAGAGCCGCTCCAGGTTCCAGCCCCGGTCGGTCGGGAAGCCGGAGATGGCGTCCGTCCCGGTGTCGACCAGGCGCCACAGGTCCTCGGGCGTCTGGACGTCGCCCGGATACCGGCACGCCATTCCGACGATCGCGATCGGCTCGTCGCCGTCCACCGGGGCGGCCCGGACGGCGGTCCCGGGCTCCTCCGGCTCGCCGGTCAGCTCGGTCAGCAGGTGCCCGGCGAGCTCGGCGGGCGTGGGCCGGTTGAAGACCAGCGTCCGGGGCAGCGTGAGGCCGGTCGCGGACGCCAGCCGGTTGCGCAGCTCGACCGCCATCAGCGAGTCGAAGCCCAGTTCCTTGAAGGACCGGTCGGTCTCCACCACGTCCGGCGTGACATGTCCGAGGACGACCGCCGCCTGCGTGCGCACCAGCTCGCGGAGGGCCTGCTCGCGCTCGGCCGGACGCCGCCCGCGCAGCCGCGCCGCGAAGGCAGCGTCCTCCGCCGGGGTTTCGTCCTCGCGGGCGGGGGTGTCCGGCGGTTCGGTCAGGACGAGGGCCGATTCCCCTTCGCCGAGCGCCTGCCAGACGGCCGCGGCGACGAGTTCCGCGCTCACGTCCAGCGCCGGGTCGACGACGACGGCCGCGCCCGCCGCGCCGCGGTCGCGGTGCGGCCGCACCAGCGCGTCCAGGTGCGCGGCGGTCGCGGCGGCCTCGCCGGGAGCCGCGCCGCCCACGGCCACGACGGCCGACACGCCGGGGACGTCCAGCCCCCAGCCCTCGGACGGTTCGGCGACGACGACGTCCGCCGCGCCGCGCCCCGTCAGCCACCGCGCGATCTCCTCGCTCCACGCGCCCGGCGTCACCAGGACGGTGCCGCCGCGCACCAGCGCTCCGGCGTCCGCGTCGGACGCGGCCTCGCGCGGGGCGGCGTCCAGCCGGGGCACGAGCACCTCGCCGTCCCGCACGGCCGCGACGTCGCCGCCCGCCAGGCCCGCGAGCACCGCGCACAGCGCGGACGCGTCGCGCTCGTCCAGCGCCTCGGGGAGGACGATCAGCCTGCCGCGCCCGCCGGGCACGGTCGTCCACACGGGAACGTCCTCGCCGACCGTCTCGGGCAAGGCGGCGTCGTCCAGCGACAGCACTCCGGCGAGCGGCCCGTCGGCATCGAAGACGACCTCCGCGCCATGCGAGGTGAGCGCCCGCTCTATCGCCGGGGCCGAACCGGGCGGGGCGGCCAGCAGCCACCGTCCCGACAGCGCCACCTCCGCGGGCGGCCCGGAGACGGGCGTCCACCGGACGCGATGGCGCCACGGGCCGAGCACGCTCTCCCGATGCCGCCGCCGTGCCCATTCCGCCATCGCGGGGATCACGTCCCGCAGCGGCTCGTCGCCGCCGACCTCGAGCTCGCCGGTCAGGGCGTCGAGGTCGCCCTCCTCCACCGCCGACCAGAACCGCCGCTCCGCCGGGGACGCGCCCGCACCGGAGTCGGCGCCAGCGTCGTCCGGCCAGTGGCGCTCCCGCTCGAACGCGTACGTGGGCAGCGCCACCCGCTTCGCCCCGCGCCCGGCGAACACGGCGGGCCAGGACGGCGACAGCCCGGCGACGTGCAGCCGCGCCGCCGACTCCAGCACCCTGCGCTCGGAGCCCTCGTTGCGCTGGATTGTCCCGACCGCGACGCACGCGGCCCCGGCGCCGCCCGCGTCCTCGAACGTCTCCTGGAGCCCGAGCGTCAGCACCGGATGCGGGCTGACCTCGACGAACACCCGGTGCCCCGCGTCGATCAGGGCGCGGGCGGCGGACTCGAACCGGACGGTCCGGCGGCCGTTCGCGAACCAGTACTCCGCGTCCAGCCGGGCCGTGTCGATCGGCTCGCCGGTCACGGTCGAGTAGAACGCGACGTCCGACGACCGCGCCTCGATCCCGGACAGCGCCGAGACCAGGTCGTCGCGGATGTCCTCCATGTGCGGGGAGTGCGAGGCGTAGTCGACCGGGATCCGGCGCGCCCGGACGCCCTCGCCTTGCAGGACGTCGACCAGTTCGCCGATCGCAGCGTCCTCGCCGGAGACGACCGTCGAGCCGGGGCCGTTGACCGCGGCGACGGTGAGGCGGCCGTCCCAGGCGGCGAGGCGGGACTCGACCGTCCCGGCGGGCAGCGGGACGGACGCCATGCCGCCCCGCCCGCTCAGCGTCACCAGCGCCCGGCTGCGCAGCGCGATCACGCGGGCGGCGTCGTCCAGCGACAGCGCGCCCGCGACGCACGCCGCCGCGATCTCGCCCTGCGAGTGGCCGACGACCGCCGCCGGCTCGACGCCGAGCGACCGCCACAGCCCGGCCAGCGACACCATGATCGAGAACAGCACGGGCTGGACGACGTCCACCCGGTCCAGCGACGGCGCGCCGGGGACGCCGCGCAGCACGTCGAGCAGCGACCAGTCGACGTGCGGGGCCAGCGCCGCGGCGCAGGCGTCCATCTCCCGCCGGAACACCTCGGACGACTCCAGCAGCTGCACGCCCATCCCGGCCCACTGCGACCCCTGGCCGGGGAAGACGAAGACCGGCCCGCCGGGGTCGTCGTGGGCCGTGCCCTGGACGGCCCCGGGCGCGTCGCCCGTGTCGGCGAAGCCCTCCAGCGCGCCGAGGAACCCGGCGCGGTCGCTCTCGACGAAGACGGCCCGGTGCCGGAACGCGGTGCGGGTGGTGGCGAGCGACCAGCCCACGTCCGCCGGGGACAGCTCGGGGTGCGCGGCGACATGCGCGTGCAGCCGCTCGGCCTGCCGCCGCAGCGCCGCCGCCGACCGGGCCGACAGCACCCAGGGCGTCGGCCCGTCCGACTCGCTGGCCTCCGGGGGCTCCGCGTGGGGAGGTTCGCCCAGGACGACGTGGCAGTTCGTCCCGCCCATCCCGAACGAGCTGACCCCCGCCACCAGCGGGACGGACGGGTCGGGCCACGTGCCC
The DNA here is from genome assembly GCF_008085905.1 of Actinomadura syzygii. Classification (GTDB taxonomy): domain Bacteria; phylum Actinomycetota; class Actinomycetes; order Streptosporangiales; family Streptosporangiaceae; genus Spirillospora; species Spirillospora syzygii. Next base: position 337,492 of record NZ_VSFF01000002.1, read on the forward strand.
AGCTCGTCCTGGACGCGCAGGTTGAGCGCGTCGAGGTCGATCTCCGGGTTGGGACGCTCGTAGTTCAGGCTCGGCGGCAGCTCGCGGCGCGCGACGCTCAGCACGGCCTTGATGAGCCCGGCGATCCCGGACGCGCCCTCCAGATGCCCGACGTTCGTCTTCGCCGACCCGACCGCGAGCGCCGCCGCGCGCGACCCGCCGTACGCGGCGCCGAGCGCCGCCGCCTCGATCGGGTCGCCGACCGGGGTGCCGGTGCCGTGCAGCTCCACGTACTGGATGTCCGCCGGGTCCACCGCCGCCCGCGCGCACGCCCGCCGCAGCACCTCCGCCTGCGCGGACACGCTCGGCACGGTCAGCCCGTCCGTCGCGCCGTCGTTGTTGACCGCGCTGCCGCGGATCACGCCGTGCACGGTGTCGCCGTCCGCGAGCGCCCGCGCGAGGGGCTTCAGGACGAGGCACCCGCCGCCCTCGCCGCGCACGTAGCCGTTGGCGCGGGCGTCGAAGGTGAAGCAGCGGCCGTCCGGGGACAGCCCGCCGAACCGCGCGGCGCGGCGGGTGCTGTCCGGCCCGGCGATCAGGTTCACGCCGCCCGCGAGCGCCAGCGCCGACTCGCCGGTGCGCAGGCTCTCGCACGCCATGTGCACCGCGACCAGCGCGGACGCCTGCGCCGCGTCGACCGTGAGGCTCGGCCCGTGCAGGCCGAGCGTGTACGACACGCGGTTCGCGATGATGCCGCGGTTCGTGCCGGTCATGGTGTGCTGCGTGACGCCCTGGCGCCCGAGCCGGGACAGCAGGACGCTGTAGTCGTCGCCGATCGCGCCCGCGAACACGCCGGTGGCGCTGCCCGCCAGGTCGCCGGGGACGATCGCGGCGTCCTCCAGCGCCTCCCACGCCAGCTCCAGCATGAGCCGCTGCTGCGGGTCCATGACCTCCGCCTCGCGCGGCGAGACGCCGAAGAAGGCCGGGTCGAACATCTCGACGCCGTCGAGGAACCCGGCGCGGTCGGGGCCGCCGCCGGGCAGGCCGCGGCGGCCGGGCGGCGGCGCCGTGACGGCGTCGACGCCGTCCCGGAGCAGGGCCCAGTAGGCGTCCGGCCCGGCCGCGCCGGGGAACCGGCAGGACATCCCGACGATGGCGATCGTGCCGTCCGGGTGATCGAGCGTGACAGTCATCGTGCGTGGCTTCTCTCTTCCGATGCGGCAGCATCGAACACTCTCCGAAATACCCCTTAAGCAGCGCTAATCCGGTACTTGGCCGGGCGAACTTAGCTCAGCCTTATCCGTGCTTCAGAGATGGCTGGTGCATTGGCTGAACCCGATTCCGCTGCAGATTTACTGCCGCCGACGATAGGGAGCGGAACAATATGGCCGACGACCTGACCACCGACCATCCGCCATTCCCGGTGCCCCGGGGCTGTCCATTCGGGGGGCCGGAGCGGGCCGCCGGAGGGGACGCCGAGCCGCCCCTGACAAGGGTCACCCTGCCCACCGGCGGGACGGCCTGGGTGGTCTCCGGATTCGAGCGGGTGCGGCGGCTGCTGGCCGACCCGCGGATCAGTTCCGACCGCAGACGGCCTGGATTCCCGCACTTGGCGCCGGTCCCGGTGGGGAACCCGCCGGACGAGACGCTGCCGATGGTCACCCTCGACGCGCCCGAGCACACCGCGCACCGCCGGATGTTCGTCAACGAGTTCACCGTCCGGCGGATGCGCCTACTCCGGCCACGCATTCAGGAAATCGTGGACCAATGCGTCGACGACCTGCTCGCGAGCGGCCGTCCGGCGGACCTCGTGCAGACCATTTCGGTGCCGGTGCCCTCGATGGCCGTCTGTGAGCTTCTGGGCGTCCCGTACACGGACCGTGACTTCTTCAAGGCGCGCACCCAGAAACTGCTGGACCGCAGCAATAGCGCCGAGGAAATGCGGAAGGGCTTCGGTGAGCTCCTCGGGTATTTCGACGAGCTCATCACGCTCAAGGAGAAGGATCCGGGCGACGACCTGCTCGGCCGGGCGATCGTCAAGTACCGCGACGCGGGCCGCTACAACCACGCCTACATGGTCAACACCGCCACGATGCTGCTCAACGCGGGCCATGAGACGACCACCAACATGATCTCACTGTCCGTGGTCGCGCTGCTGGAGAACCCGGCGCAGCTCGCCGAGCTGCGCGCGAACCCGGAGCACACCGCGCACGCCGTCGAGGAGCTGCTGCGCTACTTCAGCGTGGTGGACCTCACCGTCGGCCGCGTGGCGACCGAGGACGTCGAGATGGACGGCGAGACGATCCGCGCGGGCGAGGGCGTCATCGCGCGGCCGAGCTCCGCCAACATGGACCCGGAGGTCTTCGCCGACCCGCACGTGCTCGACATCCACCGCGAGGAGGCCCGGCACCACGTCGCCTTCGGCCACGGCGGTCACAACTGCCTCGGCCAGAACCTCGCCAGGGAGGAGCTGGAGATCGTCCTGAACACGCTCTTCCGGCGGGTCCCCGACCTGCGGCTGGCGAAGCCGGCGGACGAGCTGTCCTACAAGGACACCGAGCAGGTCTACGGGATCCACGAGGTACCGGTGACATGGTGAGCAATGACACGGTGAGCAATGACACCGTGAGCACGGTGCGGCTGCTGGTCGACCGCGAGCGCTGCCTCGGCGCGGGACGGTGCGTCCTCACCGACCCCGACCTGTTCGACCAGGACGAGGACGACGGCCGCGTCCTGCTGCTGACCGGCCCGGACGAGGAGCCGGAGGTCACCGCGGCGGTCCGGCGGGCCGTCCAGTTCTGCCCGACCGGCGCGCTCACCCTGTCGGACGACTGACCGTCCCGGACGTCTGGCAGACAAGAGCAGAGCAGACAAGAGCAGAGAAGACCGGACAGCCCGTGCGGAATCCGCACGGGCTGTCCGGGTTTCGTGTTCAGCTCCGGGTCGGCTCCCCGAACCAGGTGCGCAGGGCGGTGGCGAGGCCGTCCGCGCCGGACGGCTCGCGGGTCGCCCAGGCGACGCGTCCGTCCGGGCGGAGCAGCAGCGCGGCCGCGTCGATCTCCGGGGTGGCGGGTGCGGTGACCGTGTCGACGTGTCCGGACCAGGCGGCGACCTCGCCCGTCCGGCCGGAGTCGGCGGCGAACTCCAGGAACAGGCCGCGGCCCGTCTCCAGCAACCGCGCGATCGGCGTCTCCCCGGCCGACACCTGCGGGAGCCTGCGGCCGAGCAGCGGGTGGTCGCCCGCCTCGTACGGGTAGTCGTAGCGGACGTCGAGCCCGCCGACCATCTTCACGAAGTGCTCGTTGACGTCGTCGTAGGCGATCAGCTCGGCGAGCACCTGGCGCAGCGGGGACACCGCCGACAGCGGGTGCATCAGCGCGACCTGCGCCCGCGTCGTGAGGCAGGCGCGGGCGCCGACCGGGTGCCGCTCGTCGTGGTAGGTGTCGAGGAGGCCGTCCGGGGCGCGGCCGAGGACGTCCGCGCCGAGCTTCCAGCCGAGGTTCACCGCGTCCTCGATGCCGGTGCTGAGCGCCTGGCCGCCGAGCGGGAAGTGGACGTGCGCGGCGTCGCCCGCGAGCAGCACCCGCCCGGACCGGTACCGCTCCGCGTGCCGGGTGGGCGCGTTCCAGCGCGACAGCCAGCGCGCCTCGCCGCCGGTCAGCTTCGCGCCCGACAGCCGCTCGAAGCTCTCCCGCAGCTCGTCGTAGGTCACCGGCGTGTCGTTCGGCACGGCCTCGACCCCGAACTCGCCCGCCATCACCCGCAGCGTGTGCGGGTCGACCGGGCCGACCGCGAACAGCCCGCCGTCGTTCTCGTGCGCGCCGAGCAGCGTGAACAGCGGGTCGCCCGGCTCGACCGGGACGTCCCCGAGGATGCCGCGGAACGGCAGCTCGTCGCCGGGGAAGCCGATCCCGGCGAGGCCGCGGACGGTGCTGTCCGTCCCGTCGCAGCCGACGAGGTAGGCGCCCTCGAACGACTCGCCGGACCGGGTCTTCACCGTCACGCCGTTCGCGCCCTGGTCCAGCGCGACGATCTCGGCGTCGTAGCGGACGTCGACGCCGAGCTCGCGGGCGCGGGCGGCGAGCTCCGCCTCGATCCGGGAGTGCGGGATCGCGAACGCGTAGGCGTGCTTGTCCCGCAGCCGCTCCGGCCCGAGCCAGAGCTGCGCGAAGTGGGCCCGCGGGAATTCGAGGCCGTGCGGGCGGAGCCGGTCCATCACGCCGCGCTGGTCGAGCAGCTCGACCACCGCCGCGTTGACCACCATGCCGCGGGACCGCTCGTTCGGCCGGTCCCGGCCTTCCAGGACGACGGCCTCCGCCCCGGCGAGGCCGAGTTCGACCGCGAGCATCAGCCCGACCGGGCCGGCTCCGGCGACGATGACGCGTTCACTCATGAGGGACTCCCTTGACTTCCGGTGTTGGCGGTGCCGCCGCCGGAGATCCCGTCGAGGAGATGCCTGGCGAGCGCGGCGGGCGTGGGGTGGTCGAAGATCGCGGCGGGCGACAGCGCGGGCCCGGCGGGCTGGATGCGGGTGCTCAGCTCCAGCGCGGTGAACGACGACATGCCGAGGCCGAGGAGGTCGTCGTCCGCGCCGATCGCGTCGGCGGCGGCGTAGCCGAGGACGGCGGCGGCCTCCGTCCGGACGAGGTCGAGCAGGAACGCGGGGCGCTCGTCGTCCGGGACGTCCGCGAGCCTGCGCACGACCGGGGCGCGGCCGTCGGCGGCGGCGTCCAGGACCCGCCGCGCCGCCGGTATCCCGGCGAGCAGCCGGGGCGGGGCGGCCCCGGCGGCGAGCGCCGCCCAGTCGAGATCGGCGGCGACCACGGCCGGGACGTCCAGCGACGGCAGCCGTTCCAGGACGGGCGCGACCAGCTCGGGCGCCGTCCCGGCCAGGCCGAGCGAGACGGCCGGGGTCCCGGCGGCGCGCAGCCGGGCGGCGAGCGCGTCGAGCACGGCCCGGCGCGGGCCGCCGCCGCTGCCGGGCAGGCCGAGCGAGCGGGCCGTGTCGGAGACGAGCAGGACGACGCCGGGGGCGAGGTCGCGGGCGAGGTCGGCGGCGGCGGTCGCGGCGGCGACGTCCCGGTCGAGATCGGGCAGGCCGGGGTCGGCGCCGTCCGCGTCCGGCGGCCCGCACACGTGCAGGACGGCCGCCACGGGACCCTCGACCTCCGCCGCCGCGCCGTCCACGAGCACCAGCCGTGCGTCCTCCCGGTCGCCGATCCAGCGCGCGAGGTGCTCGCGGACCGGGGTGTCGGCGCCGGAGAGCACGACCGTGCCCTCGGGCCGCCACCGCCCCTCCCCGGACGGGACGAACGGCGTCAGGCGGCGGACGAACAGCCCCGCCGGACGGATCGCCAGCTCGCGCTCCGCGCCCTGGGCCAGCGCCCGGCCGAGCCGTTCCGCGATTCGCGCGACCGGGACGCGCGGCAGGTCGACGAGCCCGTACCCGGCGGACGGTCCGAGCCCCCAGAGCTGCGCGCCCAGCGGATCGTCGGACGGGTCGGAGGGCGCCGCGCACACCGCCTCGCGCGTCGCGACCCACACCGGAGCGGACACGCCCAGCTCCGCGAGGGCGTCCACCAGCGAGACGGTCGCGACGAGGCCGTCGGACGCCGCCTCGTACGCGGGATGCGGGCCGTCCTCCAGGGCGAGCAGCGAGAGGACGCCGTCCACGGCGGGCTTTCCGGCGAGCCGCTCGCGAAGCCGCAGAGCGGACTCCGGGCCGTCCGCGCCGCCGAGGTCCACCTCGGTGGTGATGACGTGGGCGCCCTGCGCTCCGAGGGCGTCGGCGAGGTCGGTGGCCGGGTCCTTCTCCGTCGTCAGGAGCAGCCAGGTCCGTCCGGCGACGGACTCCGCCGGGTCGGCCACCGGCTCCCAGCCGAGCCGGTAGAGGCGGTCCCGGTCGCGGCGCCACGCCGCGAGCGCCGGGAGCAGCGCGTCGAGCGCGGCGCGGTCGCCGGGGGCCAGCCGCAGTTCGGCCGCCAGGGCGTCGACGTCCGCGCCCTCCACGGCCGACCAGAACCTCTCCTCGTCGTTCGCGGCGCCGGGCGCGTCGGGGTCGGCGGCGTCGATCCAGTAGCGGCGGCGCTGGAACGGGTAGGTGGGCAGATCGGTGCGGCGCCCGGCGGGCAGGATCCTCGTCCAGTCGATGGGGACGCCGGTGTTGTGCGCGTTCGCGACGGCGGTGAGCAGCGCCGCGCTCTGCGGCCGCTTCGGGTTCTGGAGCGGAACGGTCGTCGCGGCGGTGGTGTCGCTGGTGAGGGTGGTGAGCGTGGTGTCGGGCCCGATCTCGATGTAGGCGGCGACGCCTTGCTCATCGAGGTACTGGACTGCCTTGTGGTAATTGACGGTCCCGAGCAGATGCTCGGCCCAATAGCCGGGCTGATGCTCGGCGGGAAGGCCGGTGAGGTTGGAGATGACCGGGATCGCCGCCGGGTTGTGCGTGATTCCCCGGGCGGCCTCGGTCAGAGGCGCGACGGCCCGCTCCATCAACGATGAATGGAATGCCCGCTCGGTGGTCAGGAGCCGGGCGCGCCGCCCTTCGCCTTTCCAGTGCCGGACCATTTCCCGCACCGCCTCGGGCGGCCCGGAGACGACCGTGCTGCGTGCCGTGTTGACCGCCGCGATGCTCACGCCGTCCGGGAGGGTGATTTCGTCGGGGGCCGCGTTGATGGCGGCCATCGCCCCTTCCGGGGTGTCGTGCATGGCGCGGGCGCGTGCGGTGACCAGGGTCGCCGCGTCCGCGAGCGAGAGCGTCCCGGAGGTGTGGGCGGCGGTGATCTCACCCAGCGAATGCCCGACCAGGAAGTGGGGCGTGATTCCCCAATCGGCCAGCAGCGCGTGGAGCGCGGTCTGATAGGCGAACAGCGCGGGCTGGGTGTAGAGCGTCTGGTTCAGCCGCGCGGGATCGTCGTCGAACATGATCTGCTTGAGCTGCGGGTCGAGATGTTCGCACGCCGCGTCGAGAGCCTCGGCGAACACCGGGAACGTCTCGTACAGTTCCCGTCCCATTCCCGCGTGCTGCGAGCCCTGCCCGGAATAGAGAAAGGCGATCTTCCCCGTCGGTTTCACCGTTCCGGTGACGACGTTGCCCGCGTGCGTCCCTTCGGCGAGGAAACCCAGCCGTTGCCGGAGGTCCTCGGGGTCGGACGCGATGACGGCCGCCCGGTGCTGAAGATGGCTGCGCCCGGTCGCGAGGGTGTGGGCGATGTCGGCGAGCGGCTGGTCCTCGACGGAGTCTCGCAGCCGCGCCGCCTGCTCCCGCAGCGCGGACTCGGTCTTCGCGGACAGCAGCACCGGCAGGGGGTGGGCGGGCCGCACCGGCTCGGGAACGTCCGCGTCGGGCGCCTGTTCGAGGATGACGTGGGCGTTGGTGCCGCTGATCCCGAACGAGGAGATCCCGGCGCGGCGAGGGTGACCGTAGTCGGGCCAGGCCGTCGCCTCGGTCAGCAGGCCGACCGCGCCGGACTCCCAGTCGACGTGCGGTGAAGGTGCGTCGATGTGCAGGCTCTTCGGCAGGACGCCGTGCCGCATCGCCTCGACCATCTTGATGACCCCGGCGACCCCGGCCGCCGCCTGGGCGTGCCCGATGTTCGATTTGATCGACCCGAGTAGCAGCGGCTGATCGGCGGCCCGTTCCTGCCCGTAGGTGGCGAGGAGCGCCTGCGCCTCGATCGGGTCGCCGAGGATCGTCCCGGTGCCGTGGGCTTCGACGGCGTCCACCTGGTCGGCGGTGAGTCCGGCGTTGGCGAGCGCGGCCCGGATCACCCGCTGTTGCGACGGCCCGTTCGGCGCGGTGAGGCCGTTGCTCGCGCCGTCCTGGTTGACGGCCGTCCCGCGGATCACGGCCAGCACGCGGTGGCCGTTGGCGACGGCGTCCGACAGCCGCTCCAGGAGCAGCACGCCGGCGCCCTCGGCCCAGCCCGCCCCGTCGGCGGCGGCGGCGAACGACTTGCACCGCCCGTCCGGGGCCATTCCGCGCTGGCGGCTGAACTCCACGAAGAGCATCGGCGTCGACATCACGGTCGCGCCGCCCGCGAGCGCCAGCCCGCACTCGCCGTTCCGCAGCGCGAGCGCGGCGAGGTGGATGGCGACGAGCGACGACGAGCACGCCGTGTCGACGGTGACGGCCGGTCCCTCAAGGCCCAGCGTGTACGACACGCGCCCGGACGCGATGCTGCCCGCGCTGCCGTTGCCGAGGAGCCCCTCGTGCTCCGGACGGGTCCGCCCCATGAGGCGGGCGCCGTAGTCCCCGTACATGAACCCGGCGAAGACGCCCGTGTCGCTGCCGCGCAGCGCGTCGGCGGAGATGCCCGCGCGCTCGATCGCCTCCCAGGCGGCCTCCAGCATCAGCCGCTGCTGCGGGTCGATCGTCTGCGCCTCGCGCGGGCTGATCCCGAAGAACTCGGGGTCGAACTCGGCGGCGTCGTAGAGGAAGCCGCCCTCCCGCGCGTACGAGGTGCCGGGGTGGTCGGGGTCCGGGTGGTAGAGCGCGGCGACGTCCCAGCCCCGGTCGGCGGGGAACGCCGAGACCGCGTCGGTCTCGGACGCGGTGAGCCGCCACAGGTCCGCGGGGGAGCGGACCCCGCCCGGGAACCGGCAGCTCGCGCCGACGATCGCGATGGGCTCGCGGCCCGCCGCCTCGGCCTCGGCGAGCCGCTGCCGGGTCTTGTGCAGGTCGGCCGTGACCCACTTGAGGTAGTCGACGAGCTTCTCTTCGCTGGCGTTGGTCATCCCTGCCGTCCGAGTTCGGTGTCGATGAAGTCGAAGATCTCGTCGGTGGACGCCGCGTGGAGGCGTTCCTCGACGGCGCCGTCCCCGGTCTCCTGCCAGGCGGCGGCGAGGGCCTGGAGACGGCGGGTGATCTCCGCGCCGCCGTTCCGCCCGTTGCCGCTGCCGTTGGCGTCGCCGTCCGGCCGGGCGGCGGCGAGCGCCGACTCCAGCCGGTCCAGCTCGCTCAGCACGTGCTCGTACGGCGACCGCTCCGGCGGCGCCGCCTCGGCGAGGACGTGCCCGGCGAGCGCGTCCGGCGTCGGGAAGTCGAACACGAGCGTCGCGGGCAGCCGCAGCCCGGTCGCGACCTGGAGCCGGTTGCGCAGCTCGACCGCGGTGAGCGAGTCGAAGCCGAGCTCCTTGAACGCGCGTTTGGCGTCCACCGACAGCGGGGAGCCGTGCCCGAGCACGGCCGCCGTGTGGCCGCGGATCACGTCCACGACGAGGTCCCGCCGGTCCGGTTCGCTGAGCGCGGTGAGCCGCTCGGCGAGGGACGGCCCGGCGGCGTCCGACCGGCGGGCCGGGACGCGCACCAGCCCGCCGAACACCGGCGGCAGCAGCCCGGCGGCGGCCTGCGCGCGGAGCGCGGGCAGGTCCAGCCGGACGGGCATGAGCGACGCCGCCCCGGCGGCGAGCGAGGCGTCGAACAGCCCGAGCGCGTCCTCGGTGGCGAGCGGCGCGAGCCCGAGCCGGCCGAGCCGCGCGATGTCCGCGCCCGCCATCTCGCCGGTCATCCCGCTCGTCGTCTCCCAGAAGCCCCAGGAGAGCGAGGTCGCGGGCAGGCCCAGCGCGTGCCGGTGCGCGGCGAGCGCGTCGAGGAACGTGTTCGCGGCCGCGTAGTTGCCCTGCCCGGGACTGCCGAGCAGGCCCGCGGCGGACGAGAACAGCACGAACGCGGTCAGCTCGCCCGTCAGCTCGTGCAGGTTCCACGCGGCGTCGACCTTGGGACGCAGGACGGTCCCGAGCCGGTCGGCGGTGAGCGTGCCGATGGTGCCGTCGTCCAGCGTCCCGGCGGTGTGGACGACCGCGGTCACCGGATGCTCGGCGAGGAGCGCGGCGAGCGCGTCCCGGTCGGCGGCGTCGCACGCGGCGAGGACGACGTCCGCGCCGAGCGCGGTCAGCTCCGCCTCCAGGTCGCGGGCGCCGGGCGCGTCCGGTCCCCGGCGGCTGATCAGCACCAGCCGCCGGACGCCGTGCCCGGTCACCAGGCGGTGCGCGACCAGGCGGCCGAGCGTGCCGGTGCCGCCGGTGACCAGGACGGCGCCGTCCGGGCCGAACGCGGGCGGCGCGTCCGCCGGTTCGGCGGCGGTGAGCCGGGGGACGTGCGCCGTGCCGCCGCGCAGCGCGAGCTGCGGTTCGCCGGACGCGACGGCCGCCCGCAGCGCGGAGGCCGAGTCCCCGTCGAAGTCCCCGTCGGCGTCCCCGTCGGCGTCCACGAGCTGGAGGCGTCCCGGGTTCTCCGACTGGGCGGAGCGGGCCAGCCCCCACAGCGCGGCGGCGGGCAGGTCCTCGATCTCCGGCCCGGTGGCGCCCCGCGTGAGCACGACCAGCCGGGATTCGGTGAACCGCTCGTCGGCGAGCCATTCCTGGAACAGCGCCAGCCCGGACGCCGCCATCGCGTGTGTCCCCGCCACCGGATCGGCGTCGTGGGAGCGGAACGGCGCGATGACGACGTCCGGGACGGGCTCCGCCGCCCGTAGCGCGTCCAGGTCGGCGTACGCCGGGACGTCCTCGATGGAAGCGTCGCCCAGCACCGCCCAGGAGCCCGCGTCGCCGGTGGCCAGGTCGGCGGCGGGGTGCCAGCCGAGGCGGTACAGCGCCCCGCCCCGCGCGGACCCGACCGACGCGAGCTGCTCGGCGGTCACCGGCCGCAGCTCCAGCGACTCGACGGTCGCGACCGGGCGTCCCGCCTCGTCGGCGAGGTCCAGCCGGACGCCTTCGCCGCCGGTCGGCGCGAGCCGCACCCGCAGCGCCCGCGCCCCGGCCGCGTGGACGGTCACGCCCGACCACGAGAACGGCAGCCGGACGGTCTGGTCGTCCGACCCGATCCGCCCGATCGCGATGCCGTGCAGCGCGGCGTCGAGCAGGGCGGGGTGCAGGCCGTAGCCGCCGGTGTCGACGTCGTCGGGCAGGTCGACGTCGAGGAAGACCTCCTCGTCCCGCCGCCACGCCGCCCGGACGCCCTGGAACGCGGGCCCGTACCCGAGCCCGTGCCCGACCAGCTCCTCGTACAGGTCGTGGACGGCGATCGCGGTCGCCGCGGGCGGCGGCCACGCGGCCGGGTCGGTGAGGTCGGTCAGGTCGGCGGCGTCGGTCAGGTCGGCGGGGGGCGCGGCCGGGGGACCGCCGGCCGACAGGATTCCGGTGGCGTGCCGCAGCCATTCGGTGTCCGGCTCGTCGTCGGCGCGCGAGTGCATCGTGACCGTGCGGCGGCCGTCGCCGTCCGGCGCGCCGACGAGGACCTGGAACCGGACGTCGGCCTTGTCGTCCAGCACCAGCGGGGCGAGCAGCGTCAGGTCGTCGACCCGGTCGCAGCCCGCCTGGTCCGCCGCGTACGCGGCGATCTCCAGGTACGCGGTGCCGGGCAGGACCACGGTCTCCATGACGGCGTGGTCGGCGAGCCACGGGTGGCGGCTCAGCGAGATGCGCCCGGTCAGCACCCGGCCGTCGTCGTCGGCGCGCTGGACGGCCGCGCCGACCAGCGGGTGCCCGGTGCCGATGAGCCCCGCCGCGGACACGTCGCCCGCGCCGCCCGTCGACACCACCCAGTACCGCTCGCCCTGGAAGGGGTAGGTCGGCAGCTCCGCCGCCGCGCCGCGCGGCTCCGGCAGCACGGACGGCCAGTCGACCGCCGTCCCGCGCGTGTGCGCCTCCGCGAGCGCGGTGAGGAACTGGCGGCGGTCGCCGAGGTCGCGGCGCAGCGTCCCGATGACGTCGGCGGCGCCGCCGACGCCGTCGAGGTTCTCCCGGACCGCGGGCACCAGCACGGGATGCGGGCTGACCTCGACCGCCAGGAGGCCGCCCGTTCCGGCGAGCGCGGTGAACGCGTCCGCGAACCGGACCGGCTCCCGCACGTTCCGGTACCAGTACGCGGCGTCCAGCTCGGCCGTGTCGAGGAGGCCGCCGGTCACGGTGGAGTAGAACGGGACGTCCGACGAGCGCGGCGACACGCCCGCGAGGTCTTCGAGGAGCCCGTCGCGGAACACCTCCACCTGCGGGGAGTGCCCGGCCGTGTTGACGCCGGGGACGCGCCGGTTGCGGACGCCGTCCGCGTCGAGCGCGGCGGTCAGCTCGGTGAGCGCGTCCAGGTCGCCGGACACGGTCACCGCCGTCGGCCCGTTGACCGCCGCGATCGACAGCCGCCCCTCCCACGGGGCGAGCCGCGCCGCGGCGTCCCCTTCGGGAAGCGAGACCGAGTGCATCCCGCCGCTCCCTTCGAGGCGCCGCCACGCCAGGCCGCGCAGCGCGATGATCCGCGCGGCGTCCGGCAGGCCGAGGCCGCCCGCGACGTACGCGGCGGCGACCTCGCCCTGGGAGTGCCCGATCACCGCGTCCGGGTGGACGCCCGCGGACCGCCACAGCGCCGCCAGCGACACCATGACGGTGAACAGGACGGGCTGGACGACGTCGATCCGGTCCGGCGACGGCGCGCCGGGCGCGCCGCGCAGCACGTCGAGCACGGACCAGTCGAGGTGCCGGTCGAGCTCGGCCGCGCACTCGCGCGCCTCGGCGGCGAAGACGGGCGAGGTGTCGAGCAGCTCCCGCGCCATGCCGACCCACTGCGAGCCCTGGCCGGGGAACACGAACACCGTGCGGTGCCCGGACGGGAGGGCCGTCCCCTCGATCACGTTCGGGTCGGGTTCGCCGGACGCGAGCGCCGCCAGCCCGGCCCGCAGCTCCCCGGGCCCGTCGCCCAGGACCACCGCGCGGCGGCCGAACGAGGCGCGCGTGGTGGCGAGCGCGTGCGCGACCGCGACCGGGTCCTGCCCGACGTGGTCGCCGAGGCGCCGCGCCTGGTCCCGGAGGGCGGGCTCGGTGCGGGCCGAGACCGTCCACGGGACGAGTTCCGGCTCCGGCGCGGGCTCGGCCTCGGGCTCGGGCGCGTCGTCCGGGTCGGGGCCCTGTTCGAGGATGAGGTGCGCGTTCGTCCCGCTGATGCTGAACGACGAGACGGCGGCGCGCCGCGGGCGGCCGTCGCGCGGCCACGGCGCCGACTCGCCGAGCAGGGCCAGCGCGCCGGACTCCCAGTCCACGTGCGGGGTCGGCTCGTCGGCGTGCAGCGTCTTCGGCAGGACGCCGTGCCGCATCGCCTGCACCATCTTGATCACGCCCGCGACGCCCGCGGCGGCCTGCGTGTGCCCGAGGTTCGACTTGATCGAGCCGAGGTGCAGCGGACGGCCGGCGGGACGTTCCGCCCCGTACGTCGCGAGCAGGGCGTGCGCCTCGATCGGGTCGCCGAGGGTGGTCCCGGTGCCGTGCGCCTCGACGGCGTCGATCTGGTCGGGGTCGAGCCGCGCGTCGGCGAGCGCCGCGCGGATGACGCGCTGCTGCGCCGGCCCGCTCGGCGCGGTGAGGCCGTTGCTCGCGCCGTCCTGGTTCACCGCCGACCCGCGGACCACGGCGAGGACGCGGTGGCCGTTGCGGACGGCGTCCGACAGCCGCTCCACGAGGACCATGCCGACGCCCTCGCTCCAGCCCGTCCCGTCGGCTCCGGCGCCGAAGGACTTGCAGCGCCCGTCCGGGGCGAGGACGCGCTGGCGGCTGAGCTCCACCAGGATGCCCGGCACCGCCATGACGGTGACGCCGCCCGCGAGCGCGAGGTCGCTCTCCCCGTTCCGGAGCGACCTGCACGCCAGGTGCAGCGACACCAGCGACGACGAGCACGCCGTGTCGACGGTCATCGCCGGGCCTTCGAGCCCGAAGCTGTAGGACAGGCGGCCGGAGGCGACGCTGCCCATCGTCCCGGTGAGGAGGTAGCCCTCCAGCGCGGACGTCTGCTCGCCCGAGTCGATGGCGTAGTGCTGCGGGGTCAGGCCGACGAACACGCCGGTGTTGCTGCCGCGCAGCGACGCCGGGACGATCCCGGCCCGCTCCAGCGTCTCCCACGCGACCTCCAGCAGGAGGCGCTGCTGCGGGTCGGTGGCGAGCGCCTCGCGCGGGCTGATCCCGAAGAACTCGGCGTCGAACCGGTCGGCGTCGGCGACGAACCCGCCCTCCCGGACGTAGGTCGTGCCCGCCTGGTCGGGGTCCGGGTCGTAGAGGCGGTCGAGGTCCCAGCCGCGCGTGTCGGGGAACCGGGTGATCGCGTCGCGGCCGTCCGCGACGAGGCTCCACAGGTCCTCCGGCGTCCGGACGCCGCCGGGGAAGCGGCACGCCATCGAGACGATCGCGATCGGCTCGGCGTCGTCCGCCGGCACGGCGGCCCGCGCGGGCCGCGCCGCTTCGCCGCCGTCGTCCGCGCCGAGGAGGAGGGTGCGCAGGTGGACGGCGAGCGCGGCGGCGGTCGGCCGGTCGAAGATCACCGTGGGCGGGAGGCGGAGCCCGGTCGCGCCGTTCAGCCGGTTCCGGAACTCGACCGCGCTGAGCGAGTCGAAGCCGAGTTCCTGGAACTGGCGGCCGGGGTCGATCGCGTCCGGCGCGGTGTGGCCGAGGACCGCCGCGACGTGCTCGCGGACCAGGTCGAGCAGGACCCTGTCCTGCTCGGCGCGCGGACGCCCGGCGAGCCGGGTCTGGAGCGTCCCGGACCCGGCCCCCCGTGCCTTCGCCCGCGCGGGCGGCGCGCGGAACAGCCCCTGCAGCATCGGCGGCAGCACCCCCGCCTCCGCGAGCCGCCGGAAGACCCCGAGGTCGAACCGCGCGGGCACGGAGGCGGGACGTCCCGACCGCTGCGCCGTGTCGAGCAGGGCGAGCGCGTCCTCGTCCGGCAGGGGGACGAGCCCGCTGCGGCCGAGGCGCTTCTGGTCCGTCCCGTCGAGCGTGGCGGTGATGCCGCTGGTCGTCTTCCACAGCCCCCAGGCGAGCGACGCGGCGGGCTCCCCCTGGTGGACGCGGTGGTGCGCGAGCGCGTCGAGGTAGGTGTTGGCGGCGGCGTAGTTCGCCTGGCCCGGGTTGCCGAGCGTCCCGGCGGCGGACGAGAACAGGACGAACGCGTCCAGGTCGCGGGTGAGCTCGTGCAGGTTCCAGGCCGCGTCGGCCTTGGCGCGCAGCACCGGGGCGAGGCGCTCCGGGGTGAGGGCGTCGACCGTCCCGTCGTCGAGGACGCCCGCCGCGTGGACCACGGCGGTGAGCGGGTGCTCGTCCGGGATGCCGGCGAGCAGCGCGGCCAGCGCGCCGCGGTCGGCGACGTCGCAGGCCGCGATGGTGACGTCCGCGCCGAGAGCGCGCAGGTCGGCGGCGATGTCGGCGGCCGTGTCGGCGTCCGGGCCGCGCCTGCTGACCAGCAGCAGCCGCCGGGCGCCGTGCGCGGTGACGAGGTGGCGGGCGACGAGGGCGCCGAGCGTGCCGGTGCCGCCGGTGATCAGGACCGTGCCGTCCGGGTCGATCGGACGCGGCACCGTCAGCGCGACCTTGCCGATGTGCCGGGCCTGGCTCAGGTACCGGAACGCCCGCGGCGCCTGCCGCACGTCGAACGCCGTGACGGGGAGCGGGGTGATCGCTCCCGCCTCGAAGAGCTCGACGAGGGCGGTGAGCATCTCCTGGATGCGGTCGTGCCCGGCCTCGGTCAGGTCGAACGGGCGGTAGGCGGTGTCCGGCAGGGCCTCGGGGTCGCGGAGGTCGGTCTTCCCCATTTCGAGGAAATGCCCCTGCGGTTTGAGGAGGTCGAGCGAGGCGTCGATGAAGTCGCCGGTGAGGGAGTTGAGGACGACGTCCATGCCGCCGGGGAAGGCGTCGTGGAAGTCGAGCGTGCGGGAATTGGAGATGTGGTCGGCGTCGAAGCCGTTCTTGCGGAGCGTGTGCCACTTGCCTGGGCTGGCGGTGCCGTAGACCTCCGCACCCCAATGGCGGGCGAGCTGCGTCGCGGCCATTCCGACGCCGCCCGTGGCGGCGTGGATGAGGATGCGCTGGCCGGGCTCGATCCCGGCCAGGTGGCGGAGGCCGTAGTAGGCGGTGAGGAACACGATCGGCGTCGTCGCGGCCTGGACGAACGACCACCCGTCCGGGACGCGGGCGAGCAGCCGCCGGTCGGTTATGGCCGTCGGCCCGACGGCGCCGTCGACCATTCCCATCACCCGGTCGCCGACCGTCAGCCCGGTGACGGCGGAGCCTGTTTCCGTGACGATTCCGGCGGCCTCGCTGCCGATGACCGCCGCTCCCGGATACATTCCCAGGCTGATCAGCACGTCGCGGAAGTTCACGCCCGCCGCGCGTACGGCGATGCGCACCTCGTCCGGGCCGAGCGGGCGCGCCACGTCCGGGTTGGGGGACAGGACGAGATTCTCCACGGTCCCCGGTTCGGTGATTCCGAGCCGCCAGCGGTCGGTGTCCGCGGGCGGCGCCAGGCCGGGGTCGCTGCGCGTCAGCCGGGGGGCGTGGACGCCGCCGTCGCGCAGCGCCAGTTGCGGTTCGTCGAGGCCGAGCGCGGCGGGCAGGGACGCGGCGTCTCCGGAGCGGTCGTCCAGGTCGACCAGCCGGAGGCGGCCCGGGTGCTCGGACTGCGCGGACCGCACCAGGCCCCACGCCGGGGCGGCGGCGAGGTCGCTGACCGGCTCGGCGAACTGCGCGGCGACCGCGCCACGGGTGGCGACGACCAATTGAAGGTCCGCGAACGCGTCGTCGGAAAGCCAGCTCTGAATCAGTTCCAGGAGCCGCGCCGCCGCGCTGTGGACGTTTTCGAGGTGGTTCTCGTTCTCTTCTTCGGAACGGTGGCAGAAAAGGACGGTCGGCGGGACGTCCTCGCCCGCGGCGAGCGCGTCGCGCAGCGCCGGGAGGTCGGGGAATTCCTTCGCGGCCATGCCGGTGAGGGCGGGGAACGGTTCGCCGATCGCCGTCCACGGTGTTTCGGGGCCGCCGTCGATGGACGTCCATTCGACGTGGTAGGCGGGCTCGGACGGCGCGGTCCGCGCGGCGGACAACTGCTCGCTCGTGATCGGACGCACGGTCAGCGCGTCCACCGTCACCACGGGACCACCGGCCGGGTCGGTGACCGCCAGCGACACCGTGTCGCCGTCGCCCCGGCTCAGCCGGACCCGAACGGCGACCGCGCCCACCGAATGGACGGAGACGCCGCTCCACGAGAACGGCAGTTTCAGCGCGTCGGCGTCTCCCGCGAGAAGGGTCGCGTGCAGGGCCGCGTCGAGAAGCGCCGGATGCACCGCGAAACCCTCGACATCGGTGTCGTCGGGAAGCTCCACTTCCGCGCAGATGTCGGTGCCGTCGCGCCAGGCGGCTTTCAGCCCCTGGAAGAGGGGGCCGTAGCTCAGGCCGATCGTTTCGAAGGTGCCGTAGACGTCGCCTATGTCGAGCGGCGTCGCGTCGGCGGGCGGCCAGTTCTCCTGCCCGGCGGGCGGGGTCGCGCCGCCCGCTCGGAGAACGCCGGTCGCGTGGCACGTCCAGGGGCCGTCCGCGTCGTCGGGATTGGACGGTTCGCGCCGCGAATGGACCGTGATGGAATGGCGGCCCTCGGCGTCCGCCGCGTCGACGTAGACCTGGATCTGGACGCCGTCCTTCGGCGGAAGCACCAAAGGCGTCTGGAGCGTCAGTTCCTCGACGGTGTCGCATCCCGCGCGCTGCGCGGCGCGCAGCGCCAGGTCGACATACGCCGTGCCGGGCAGGACCGCCGAGCCGTGGATCGCGTGCTCGGCGAGCCAGGGCTGGTCCTTGAGGGAGATGCGCCCGGTGAGCAGATGGCCGTTGTCGTTGGCGAGCAGAGTCGTCGCGGCCAGGAGCGGATGGTCGGCCGGGGTGAGACCCGCCTGGTCGACGTCTCCGGCGGACGGGCCCCGATCGAGCCAGAACCGCTCCCGCTGGAACGGATAGGTCGGGAGATCGGTGTGACGTCCGGCGGGCAGGATCTTGGACCAGTCGACGTCCACGCCGCTGTTGTGCACCCGGGAAATCCCGGTGAGCAGCGCGGTGCTCTGCGATTGTTTCGGGTTCTGCAGGGCGACGGTCGCGCCGGTGACCGTCTCGCCGGTAAGGGCGGTGAGCGTGGCGTCCGGCCCGATTTCGATGAATGTCGTGACGCCCTGCTCTTCGAGGTATTGGACAGCCTTGTGGTAGTTGACGGTGCCGAGGAGGTGTTGGGCCCAGTATTCGGGGGTGTGCTCGGCGGGCCGTCCGGTGAGGTTGGAGACCACCGGAATGGACGCGGGCTGATGGGTGATTCGCCGGGCCGCCTCGGTCAAAGGCTCGACGGCTTGGTCCATGAGGGAGGAGTGGAAGGCGCGGTTGGTGGTGAGTAGGCGGGTACGTCGTCCTTCGTTCTTCCAGTGTTGGGCGATTTCTTGGACGGCGTCGCGCGGGCCGGAGATGACGGTGCTATGTGCGGCGTTGATGGCGGCGATGCTGACGCCGTCCGGGAGGGTGATTTCGTCGGGGGTTGCGTTGATGGCGGCCATGGCCCCGGTGGGGGTGTTGTGCATGGCGCGTGCGCGTGCGGTGACCAGGGTCGCCGCGTCGGCGAGGGACAGGGTGCCGGAGGTGTGGGCGGCGGTGAGTTCGCCCAGGGAATGCCCGACCAGGAAGTGCGGGGTGATTCCCCAGTCGGTCAGGAGTGCGTGGAGTGCTGTCTGGTAGGCGAACAGGGCGGGCTGGGTGTAGAGGGTCTGGTTCAGTTCTTCTGGGTCGTCGGCGAACATGACCTGCTTGAGTCGTGGGTCGAGGTGTTCGCAGGCGGCGTCGAGAGCTTCGGCGAATACGGGGAACGTCTCGTACAGTTCACGGCCCATTCCCGCGTGCTGTGCACCCTGCCCGGAGTAAAGGAACGCGACCTTTCCGGGCGCGGCGTTCTCGGGCTTCAGGTCTTGGAGGCCCGAGAGGAGTTCGTCCGTGGAACCGGCGACGACGGCGGCGCGCTGCGGAAGGCGGGCGCGTCCGTTCGCCAGGGTGTGGGCGATGTCGGCGAGGTTCGCCTCGGGGTTCTCGGTGACGAATTCCGCCAACCGCGTCGCCTGTTCCCGCAGGGCGGGCTCCGTCTTGGCCGACAGCAGCACCGGTAGCGGATACCGGGGCCGTTCCGGTTCGGGAACGGCCGAGTCCGGTGCCTGTTCGAGGACGATGTGCGCGTTCGTCCCGCTGATCCCGAACGAGGAGACGGCGGCGCGCCGAGGCCGGTCAAGCTCCGGCCACGGGGCCGTTTCGGTGAGCAGGCGCACCGCGCCCGACTCCCATTTCACGTGCGGGGTCGGCTCGTCGATGTGCAGGGTCTTCGGCAGGACGCCGTGCCGCAGCGCCTCGACCATCTTGATGATTCCGGCGACGCCCGCGGCGGCCTGGGTGTGGCCGATGTTGGATTTGATCGACCCCAGCCACAACGGACGATCCGCGGGCCTTTCCTGCCCGTAGGCGGCCAGCAACGCCTGCGCCTCGATCGGGTCGCCGAGCGTCGTCCCGGTCCCGTGCGCCTCGACCGCGTCGATGTCGTCCGGGGTGAGGAGGGCGTTCGCGAGCGCGTCCCGGATCACCCGTTGCTGCGACGGCCCGTTGGGCGCGGTGAGGCCGTTGCTGGCGCCGTCCTGGTTGAGCGCGGAACCGCGCACGACGGCCAGGACGCGGTGGCCGTTGGCCTCGGCGTCCGACAGGCGTTCGACGAGGAGCAGGCCCGCGCCCTCGCCCCAGCCGGTCCCGTCGGCGGCGGCGGCGAACGCCTTGCACCGCCCGTCCGTCGCCAGTCCGCGCTGGCGGCTGAATTCGAGGAAGATGTCCGGGGTGGACATGACCGTCACGCCGCCCGCGAGCGCCAGGTCGCATTCGCCGCGCCGGAGCGCCTGCATCGCCAGATGGAGGGCGACGAGCGACGACGAGCAGGCCGTGTCGACCGTGACCGCCGGGCCCTCCAAGCCGAACGAATAGGCGATCCGCCCGGAGGCGACGCTCACCGACGTCCCGGTGACGAGGTATCCCTCGACCTTGTCGAGACCGTTCAGCGCGTGCCGGACGTAGTCCTGCCCGTTCGTCCCGGCGAAGACGCCCGTGCGGCTGCCGCGAAGCGACGCCGGGTCTATTCCGGCGTCCTCGAACGACTGCCACGCGGTCTCCAGCAGCAGCCGTTGCTGCGGGTCCATGCCGAGGGCCTCGCGGGGGCTGATGCCGAAGAAGTCCGCGTCGAAACGGTCGGCGTCATAAACGAATCCGCCTTCGCGGACGTATGTCGTCCCGCGTTGTTCGGGGTCGGGGTCGTAGAGGGCGTCGACATCCCATCCCCGGCCCTCCGGGAACGGCGCGAGCGCGTCCACGCCGTCCGCGACGAGCCGCCACAGGTCCCCCGCGGACCGCACGTCGCCAGGGAACCGGCAGCCCATGCCCACGATCGCGACCGGCTCGTGGTCGCGCGCCTCGGCCTCCCGCAGCCGCTGGTGGGTCAGCCGGAGATCGGCGGTCGCGCGCCTGAGATAGTCGCGCAGCTTCTCCTGGTTCATGCCTGGCGTCGCCTCCTGGAAACGGACATCTCAGTCGTGGGACACACCGAGCTCGTTGTCGAGCACGTCGAACAGTTCGGCGTCGGACGCCGTGTCGAGATCGCCGCCGGCCGCCGGGTCGCCCGCGGGGCCGCCCGCCGCCGGGACGTCGCCGACCTTCCACAGCAGCGCGCGGAGCCGGTTGGCGATCCGGGTGCGGGCCCCGGCGTCCGGCGCGGCGTCCCGGAGGGCGCCGTCGAGCCGGTCGATCTCCGTGATCAGCCGGTCGGCCGGGTCGGCGCCCGCCGGGGCGAGCTCCGCCGCGAGGTGCTCGGCCAGCGCCGCCGAGCTGGGGAAGTCGAAGACGACCGTGACCGGGAGCTGGAGGCCGCTGGCGGCGTTGACCTGGTTGCGGAACCGGACGGCCGTGAGCGAGTCGAAGCCGAGGTCCTTGAACGCGCGGTCCGGGGCGATCGCGTCGGCGGACGCGTGCCCGAGGACGGTCGCCGCGTGCGACCGGACGAGGTCGAGCAGCACCGGGCCGCGCTCGTCCGCCGGGAGGGCGGCGAGCCGCGCGGCGAGCGGCGGCCCGGACCGGTCGGCGCGCCGCGCCGGAGTCCGGACGAGCCCGCGCAGCACCGGCGGCAGCATCCCGTCGGCGGCCTGTTCGTGCAGCGCGGACGGGTCGAGCCCCAGCGGGACGAGCAGCGGCCGGCCGCCCCGCAGCCCCCGGTCGAACAGTCCGAGGGCCTCCTGCGTGCCGAGCGGGACGATCCCGCTGCCGGAGAGCCGGGCGAGGTCGGCGTCGCCGAGCCCGCCGGTCATGCCGCTCGCCGTGGCCCACAGGCCCCAGGCGAGCGAGGCGGCGGGCCGCCCGGCGGCGTGCCGGTGGGCGGCGAGCGCGTCGAGGAACGCGTTCGCGGCGGCGTAGTTGGCCTGCCCCGGGTTCCCGAGGACGCCCGCCGCGGACGAGAACAGGACGAACGCGTCCAGGTCGGGGAGCAGCTCGTGCAGGTTCCACGCCGCGTCGACCTTAGGCCGCAGCACCCGGTGGACCTGCTCGGGCGTCAGCGAGCCGACGGTGGCGTCGGCCAGGACGCCGGCGGTGTGCACGACCGCGCGCACCGGATGCTCGGCGAGCAGCGCGGCGAGCGCGTCGCGGTCGGCGGCGTCGCACGCCGCCACGGTGACGTCCACGTCGGCGGGGAGGTCGTCCAGCTCGTCCAGTCCCTCGGCGGCGGGGCCGCGGCGGCTGATCAGCAGCAGCCGCCGGACACCGTGCTCGGCGACCAGCCGCCGGGCGACGAGGCGGCCGAGCGTGCCGGTGCCGCCGGTGATCAGGACGGTCCCGTCCGGGTCGAGGGCGATCTCGCCGTCCGTCCCGGAACCCGCCGGGACGAGGCGCGGCGCGTACAGGAGCCCGTCCCGGACCGCGAGCTGCGGTTCGCCCGTGGCGACGGCCGCCGCGACGTCGGCCGAGTCGTCGTCCACGTCGACGATCTGGACGCGCCCCGGGTTCTCGGTCTGCGCCGACCGGACGAGCCCCCAGACGGCGGCGGCCGGAAGGTCGCGGACGTCCTCGCCGGGACGGGCCGCGACCGCGCCGCGCGTGACGACGACCAGCGGCGAGTCGAGCGCCTGGAGCCGTGCGAGGACGTCCTCGACGGCGGTGTGCGCCCCGGCCGCCGGATCGTTGGCCCCGGTGTCGACGGTCAGCGTCTCGTAGGCGACGTCGTTCGCCGCCGCCGCCGCGACCGGCTGCCATTCCAGCCGGTACAGCGGGTCGCGGCCGCCGCGCAGCCGTCCCGTGTCGAGCGGCGCCAGCTCGACGGACGCGGCGGCGACCGGCGCGCCCGACTCGTCGGCGACGGTGACCTCCACCGCGTCCGGTCCGGGGACGAGCCGGGCCCGTAGCCGGGACGCGCCGGGCGCCGCCAGCGTCAGCCGCGACCACCGGGACGGCGCCCGGACCCCGCCGTCGTCGCCGAGCAGCACCGGCTGGAGGACCGCGTCGAGCAGCGCCGGGTGGACGCCGTATCCGCCGACGTCGGTGCCGTCCGGCAGGTCGAGTTCCGCGAAGACCTCGCCGTCCCGCCGCCAGGCGGCCCGCACTCCCTGGAAGACGGGTCCGTGGGCGAGGCCCGCGCGGAGCATCCGCCCGTACAGGCCGTCGACGTCGACGGGCTCCGCGCCCTGCGGCGGCCACTCCGCCAAGCCGTCGTCGAGCGTTCGCCTGGCGCCGAGCGTGCCGCTGGCGTGCTCGACCCATTCGGCGGCCATGCCGTCGTCGTCCGGCCGGGCGTAGACGGCGACGGCGCCGTCCCGAACGGTGACGTTGAGCCGGACGCCGCCGCGCGCGGGCAGCACCAGCGGGGCGTGCACCGTCAGCTCCTCGACCCCGCCGAAACCGGTGTGCGCGGCGGCGTGCAGGGCCAGTTCGGCGAAGGCGGCACCCGGCAGGACGACGGCGTCCCGTACGGAGTGCTCGCCCGCCCACGGGAGCCCGTCGGCGGAGACGCGGCCGCTGAACACGTGCCCGCCGGTCGGCAGGTCCGCGACCGCGCCGAGCAGCGGATGCCCGGCGGGCTCCAGCCCGAGCCCGGCCGCGTCGCGCGCGGCGGCGGAGCCGTCCAGCCAGAAGGAGCGGTGCTGGAACGCGTAGGTGGGCAGCGGGACGCGGCGCGCCGCCGTCCCCGCGTGCCAGGCCGCCCAGTCGACGTCGGCGCCGCCCGTGTGCGCGTGCGCGAGGGACGCGAGGAACCGGCGCGGTCCGCCGTCGTCGCGGCGCAGCGACTCGACGACCACGCCGTCGTCGCCGAGCGTCTCGGCGGTCGCGCCGGTGAGGATCGGGTGCGGGCTCGCCTCCACGTACAGGCGGTGCCCGTCCGCGCGCAGCGCCTGGACGGCCCGCTGGTACTGGACGGTCCCGCGCAGGTTGTCGTACCAGTACTCGGTGCCGAGCGCGGCCGTGTCGTCCAGCCGCCCGCCGGTCAGAGACGAGTAGAACGCGATCTCGGCGGTGCGCGGCGCGATCCCGGCCAGCAGGTCGAGGATCTCGGCGCGGATCTCCTCCATCTGGTGCGAGTGGGACGCGTAGTCGACCGGGATCGCCTTCGCGCGGACGCCCTCGTCCCGGTACGTCTCGACGAGGGCGAGCACGGCGTCCCGGTCGCCGGACACCACCGTCGCGGACGGCCCGTTGACGGCGGCGACGCTGACGCGCCCGTTCAGCCGCTTCTCGACGTCCCGCGAGGGCAGCGGGACCGACGCCATCGTGCCCCGCCCGTCCCGTCCGGCGAGCCCGGCGATCGCCCGGCCGCGCAGCGCGGCGACGGCGGCGGCGTCGTCCAGGGACAGCGCCCCGCACACGTACGCGGCGGCGATCTCGCCCTGCGAGTGCCCGGCGACGGCGTCCGGCCGGACGCCGAGCGACTCCCACAGCCGGGCCAGCGACGTCATCAGCGCGAACAGCGCGGGCTGGACGACGTCGACGCGGTCGAGCGTGGGCGCGCCGGGCGCCTGCCGCAGGACGTCGTGCAGCGACCAGTCGACGTGCGGGGCGAGCGCGTCCGCGCACGCGTCCAGGTGCTCGCGGAACACGGCGGACTCCGCCATCAGCTCGACGCCCATGCCCGCCCACTGCGCGCCCTGGCCGGGGAAGACGAACGCGACCCTGCCGTCCGCCCGGCCGTCCGCGCCGCTCCGCGGCTCGCGCACCAGCTCGGCGGCGGGCTCGCCGCCGACCAGCGCGGCGAGTCCGCGCTCCAGGGCGGCCCGGTCGTCGGCGACGACGGCGGCGCGGTGCTCGAAGTGCGTCCGCGCGGTGGCGAGGGTGAGGCCGACGTCCGCCGGGTCGAGGCCGGGGTCGTCGCGGAGCCGGGCGCGCAGCCGCTCGGCCTGGGCGCGCAGCGCGGTCTCGTCCCGGCCGGACACGAGCCACGCGGTCGGCCGCGCCGGGCCGGGTTCCGCCGGTTCCTCCGCGTCTTCCTCCGCGTCGGGGACGTGTTCGAGGACGATGTGCGCGTTCGTCCCGCTGATCCCGAACGACGACACCGCCGCCCGCCGGGGCCGGTCGGCGTCCGGCCACGGGGTCGTCTCGGTGAGCAGGCTGACCGCGCCGGACGTCCAGTCGACGTGCGGGGTCGGCTCGTCCACGTGCAGCGTCTTCGGGAGGACGCCGTGCCGCATCGCCTCGACCATCTTGATGATCCCGGCGACGCCCGCCGCGGCCTGGGTGTGGCCGATGTTCGACTTGACCGACCCGAGCCGCAGCGGCCGGTCGGCGGGACGCTCCCGCCCGTAGGTCGCGAGGAGCGCCTGCGCCTCGATCGGGTCGCCGAGCGTCGTCCCGGTGCCGTGGGCCTCGACGGCGTCGACGTCGTCCGGTGCGAGCCCGGCGCCGGCGAGCGCGGCGCGGATCACCCGCTGCTGGGACGGCCCGTTCGGCGCGGTGAGGCCGTTGCTCGCGCCGTCCTGGTTCACCGCCGAGCCGCGGATCACCGCGAGCACCGGGTGCCCGTTGCGGCGCGCGGTCGAGAGCCGCTCCAGCAGGACGAGCCCCGCGCCCTCGCCCCACGCGACGCCGTCGGCGGACGCGGCGAACGACTTGCTCCGCCCGTCGGGGGCGAGGCCGCGCTGGCGGCTGAACTCCACGAACGTCGTCGGCGTCGCCATGACGGTCACGCCGCCCGCCATCGCGAGCTCGCAGTCGCCGTCGCGCAGCGACTGGCAGGCCAGGTGGACGGCGAGCAGGGACGACGAGCACGCCGTGTCCACTGACACCGCCGGGCCTTCGAGCCCCAGCGTGTACGCGACCCGGCCGGACGCGACGCTGTACGAGCTGCCCGTCCCGACGTAGCCCTCGAAGCCGTCCGGGACGCGGCCGTAGAGCCGCGCGCCGTAGTCCCCGTACATGATCCCGGTGAAGACGCCCGTCCGGCTGCCGCGCAGGTCGCCGGGGACGATGCCCGCGCCCTCCAGCGCCTCCCACGCGACCTCCAGCAGGAGCCGCTGCTGCGGGTCGATCGTCATGGCCTCGCGCGGGCTGATGCCGAAGAAGTCGGCGTCGAACCGGTCGGCGGGGTGCAGGAACCCGCCCTCCCGGACGTAGCTCTTGCCCTGCTTCTCCGGGTCGGAGTCGAACAGCCCGTCGAGGTCCCAGCCGCGTCCGGTGGGGAACTCGGAGATCGCGTCCACGCCGTCCGCGACGAGCCGCCACAGCCCGGCCGGGGACGCGACCCCGCCGGGGAAGCGGCACGCCGTTCCGACGATCGCCACCGGCTCGGCGGCCGCGTCGGCGGCCCGCCGCCGCTCCGCCTTCAGGTGCTCGTTCTCCAGCAGCGCCGCGCGCAGCGCCGCCACGACCTTGCCGTCGGGGGACGTGCTCATCGCCAGCTCCGTGTTCTGTGCGCCGTCGTCATGTCTCGATCCGTGGTCATTCGGTGTCGCCCAGGGCCAGCCGGACGAGGTCGTCGACGTCCGCGGTGCGGATCGCGTCCGTCCCGTCGCCGCCCGTCCCGGCCGGTTCGTCGGCGTCGCCGGCGGCGAGCCGCAGCAGGGCGCCCATCAGGCCGGACTCCCGCAGCTTCGGGAGCGGGATGGCGGCGAGCGTCCGGCGGAGCTCGGCGTCCGCCGCGTCCTCGGCGGTGGCGGCGGCGACGCCCAGCTCCGCGCGGAGGTGGTGGGCGCTCGCCAGCGGGTTCGGGTAGTCGAAGAGGAGCGTCGCGGGCAGCCGCAGACCGGTCGCCGCGTTGAGCCGGTTGCGGAGTTCGAGGGCGCCGAGCGAGTCGAGCCCCATGTCGAGGAACTTGCGCTCCGCCGGGATCGTCTCGCCCTCCGGACGTCCCTGGACGGCGGCGAGCGCCGTCCTGACGACGTCCACCAGCACCCGGACCTGCTCCGGTTCGCTCTTGCCGGACAGGCGGCGGCGCAGCTCCGTCCCCGCCGTCCCCGACCCGTTCGCGGACGCCCGCGACGGCGGTGCCGGGACCAGCCCGCGCAGGACGGCGGGCAGCATCCCGGACGCGGCGTGCGAGCGCAGCGTCCCGAGGTCGAGCCGCACCGGGACGAGCAGCGGCCGGTCCCCGGCGAGCGCCAGGTCGAACAGCGCGAGCGCGTCGTCCGCGCCGAGCGGGACGACGCCCGTCCCGGACAGCCGGGCGAGGTCCGCCGCGCTGAGGTCGCCGGTGATGCCGCTGGCCGTGTTCCACAGGCCCCAGGCGAGCGACGTCGTCCGCCGTCCGGCGCGGGTGCGGTGGTGGGCGAGGGCGTCGAGGTAGGTGTTCGCGGCGGCGTAGTTCGCCTGCCCCGGATTGCCGAGGGTCGCGGCGGCCGACGAGAACAGGATGAGGTGTTCCGGCTGGTGGGGATGGTCGTGCAGGTACCGGACCGTGTCGACCTTGGGCCGCAGGACGGCGTGGAGCTGGTGCGGCGTGAGGTTGTCGACGGTCGCGTCGTCGATGATCCCGGCGGCGTGGACGACGGTCGCCGGGGTGTGCTCGGCGAGCAGGCGGCCGAACGCCTCCGGGTCGGTGGTGTCGCAGGCGGCGACGGTGACGTCGGCGTCGAGGCCGTCGAGTTCCGCCGCCGTGTCGGCGTTGCGGCCCCGCCTGCTGACGAGCACCAGGCGCCGGGCGCCGTGGTTCGCGACGAGGTGCCGGGCGATCAGGACGCCGAGGGTTCCGGTGCCGCCGGTGATGAGGACCGTCCCGTCCGGGTCGAACGGGACCGCCGGCTCGGCGGGCGGCCCGGCCCGGACGAGCCTCGGCGCGAACGCGGCGCCGTCCCGGAGCGCGAGCTGCGGCTCGCCCGTGGCGACGGCGGCGGGCAGCGCGTCGGCGCCGTCCTCGTCGACGTCGACGAGCTGGATCCGGCCCGGGTTCTCGGTCTGCGCCGACCGGACCAGGCCCCAGGCCGTGGCCGCGGGCAGGTCGGTGAGGTCCTCGTCCGGCCGGACGGCGACCGCGCCCCGGGTGACGACGACGAGCCTTGCGTCCGAGGAGCGCTCCTCCTTGAGCCACTGCTGAATTTCGGTGAGGACGTTCTCGGCGACGGAATGCGCCGCCGCCACCGGGTCCGCTGCGTCGGTGGTGACGGTGAGGGTCGTGTATTCGGCGTCGGGTGTCGTGCTGGCGAGGGGGAGAGGCGTCCAGTCGAGGCCGAAGAGGGAGTCCCGGCCGGTGCGGGCCGCCGCGAGCTGTTCGCCGCTGACCTCGCGCAGGGCCAGGGCCCGGACGGTGCCGACCGGCTGGCCCGACCCGTCCGCGAGGTCGATTCTCACCTCGTCGGGACGGTCGAACCCGAGCCGCACGCGCAGGCTCTTCGCGCCGGTGGCGTTCAGGGTGACGCCGCTCCAGGAGAACGGGAGGCGGACCGGGCCGTCGCCTTGACGGGCGGCGAGGGTGTGCAGCGCGGCGTCGAGCAGCGCTGGGTGCAGGCTGTAGGCGCTCGGGTCGCTTCCGGTGGTGTCGGGGAGTTCCGCTTCGGCGTGGATCTGGCCGTCGTCGTCCTGCCAGGCCGCTTTCAGGCCGTGGAACGCCGGGCCGTAGGTGAGGCCCTGCGCGGCGAGTCTCGCGTGAAGGTCGTCGATGTCGATGGGTGTGGCATTGGCGGGCGGCCAGGTAGTGGGCGGGCTTTCGGGAACTGCTCCGGTGGTGGTGACGGTGCCGGTGGCGTGGTGCGTCCAGTCGGCCGTGGTGGAGCGCGAATGAATGGTGATGGTTCGTTGGCCGTCGTCCGCGGGCGGCGTCAGCGAAAGGCGGAGCTGGACGGGATCGTCGGCGGTGACGGCGAGCGGCGCGTGGAGCGTCAGTTCGTCCACGGTGTCGTTGCCGGTCTGTCGCGCGGCGTGGAGTGCCAGTTCGAGGAAGGCCGTTCCGGGGAGGAGGACCGTGCCCTGGACGGCGTGGTCCGTCAGCCAGGGGTGGGAGTCGAGCGATATCCGGCCGGTGAACAGGTGCCCGCCGTCCGGGAGTTCGGCGGCCGCCCCGACGAACGGGTGCTCGGACGTGTCGAGACCGGCGGCGGTCAGGTCCATTCCCGTGGACGGGCTGTCGAGCCAGTAACGCCGTTCCTCGAACGGGTAGGTGGGGAGGTCGGTGTGGCGTCCGGCCGGGATGATCCGCGTCCAGTCGACCGGGACTCCGGTGTTGTGGGTTCGGATGACGTTGCCGAGCAGTGTCGAGGTCTGCGGCTGTTTCGGGTTCTGCAGGGCGATGGTCGTGTTCGTCGTCGTCTCACCGGTGAGAGTGGTGAGCGTGGTGTCGGGGCCTATTTCGATGTAGGCGGTGACGCCCTGCTCGTCGAGGTATTGGACGGCCTTGTGGTAGTTGACGGTGCCGAGGAGGTGCTCGGCCCAGTATTCGGGGGTGTGCTCGGCGGGCTGACCGGTGAGGTTGGAGATGACCGGGATGTTCGCGGAGTGGTGGGTGATTCGTCGGGCGGCCTCGGTCAGGGGCGCGACGGCGTCGTCCATTAGCGAGGAGTGGAAGGCGCGGTTTGTGGTGAGCAGGCGGGTGCGCCGTCCTTGGTCTTTCCAGTGCTGGACGATTTCCTCGACCGCGTCGCGTGGGCCTGAGATGACCGTGCTGTGCGCGGTGTTGATGGCCGCGATGCTCACGCCGTCCGGAAGGGTGATTTCGTCGGGGGCTGCATTGATGGCGGCCATGGCCCCGGCGGGGGTGTCGTGCATGGCGCGGGCGCGTGCGGTGACCAGCGCGGACGCATCCGCGAGGGACAGCGTCCCGGAGGTGTAGGCGGCGGTGATCTCACCCAGCGAATGCCCGACCAGGTGATGGGGCGTGATCCCCCAATGGGTTAGCAGGGCATGCAGCGCGATTTGGTAGGCGAAGAGGGCGGGCTGCGTATAGAGGGTCTGGTTCAGTTCTTCGGGGTCGTCGGCGAACATGACCTGCTTGAGTCGCGGGTCGAGGTGTTCGCACGCGGCGTCGAGAGCTTCGGCGAATACCGGGAACGTCTCATACAGTTCCCGGCCCATTCCCGCGTGTTGTGCGCCCTGCCCGGAGTAGAGGAACGCGACCCTCCCGGGGTTCGCGGTGACCGGCTCCAGGTCGTCGTCCAGTCGTTGGACGAGTTCGTCGGCGGTGTTCGCGACCATGCCCGCGCGCAGCGGGAAATGGGCGCGTCCGGTCGCCAGCGTCCGGGCGATGTCGGGGAGTTCGACCGAAGGGTTGGCGGCGACGAAATCGCGAAGTTGTGCCGCCTGGTCCCGCAGGGCGGATTCGGTCTTGGCCGAGAGGAGCACCGGTAGCGGATGGGCGGGCTGCTCGGGCTCTCCGGCGTCAGTGCTGCCGGGGGCTTGTTCGAGGATGATGTGGGCGTTCGTCCCGCTGATTCCGAATGACGAGACCGCCGAGCGCCGGGGTTGGTCGTTCTCCGGCCAGTCGATCTGTTCGGTGAGGAGACTGACGGCGCCGGTTTCCCAGTCGACGTGCGGCGAGGGCTCGTCCACGTGCAGGGTCTTGGGCAGGATGCCGTGGCGCATCGCTTCGACCATTTTGATGATTCCGGCGACGCCCGCGGCGGCCTGAGTGTGGCCGATGTTCGACTTGATGGATCCAAGCCGCAGCGGCCGTTCGGCGGGCCGTTCCCGCCCGTAGGTGGCGAGCAATGCCTGCGCTTCGATCGGGTCGCCGAGAGTGGTGCCGGTGCCGTGGGCTTCGACGACGTCGATGTCGTCCGGTGCGAGCCCGGAATTGGCGAGCGCGGCCCGGATCACCCGCTGCTGTGATGGGCCGTTCGGCGCCGTCAGGCCATTGCTCGCGCCGTCCTGGTTGATGGCGGAGCCGCGGACGACGGCGAGAATCGGATGGCCGTTCGCGTGCGCGTCCGAGAGCCGTTCCACGAGCAGCATTCCGGCGCCTTCGCCCCACGCCACTCCGTCGGCCGCGGCGGCGAACGACTTGCAGCGCCCGTCCGGGGAAAGGCCCCGCTGGCGGCTGAACTCAACGAACGTGCTCGGCGTCGCCATCACCGTGGAGCCTCCGGCGAGCGCCAGGTCGCATTCGCCGCTCCGGAGCGCCTGCGCGGCCAGGTGCAGGGCGACCAGCGACGACGAGCACGCCGTGTCCACCGTGACGGCAGGTCCCTCGAAGCCGAACGTGTACGAGACGCGCCCGGACGCGACGCTCCCGGAGCTGCCGGTGCCGACGTAACCCTCGACGTCCTTCGGGATCTGCCGGGCCAGGCGGCCCCCGTAGTCGCTGTACATGATCCCGGTGAAGACGCCGGTCCGGCTGCCGCGCAGGCCGCCGGGGTCGAGGCCCGCGCGTTCGAGCGCCTCCCAGGTCGTCTCCAGGAGGAGCCGCTGCTGCGGGTCGATGGCGAGGGCCTCGCGCGGGGTGATCCCGAAGAAGGCCGGGTCGAAGTGGTCGGCGTCGTGCAGGAACCCGCCGTGCCTGGTGTAGCTCTTGCCGGGACGTTCCGGGTCCGGGTCGTAGAGCGCGGCGACGTCCCAGCCGCGCCCGGTGGGGAACGGCGACACGGCGTCCGTCCCCGAGGTGACGAGGTTCCAGAGGTCGCGCGGGCCGCGGACGCCGCCCGGGTAGCGGCACGCCATCCCGACGATCGCGATCGGCTCGTCGACGGCGGCGCGCGTGACGGCCGGCGCGGCCGTCGCCTCCGGACGCGTCCGGAGGAGGCGCTCGCCGAGCAGGTCCGCGAGCGCGGCGGGCGTCGGATAGTCGAAGACCAGCGTGGCGGGCAGCGCGAGCCCGCTCGTCCGCTTGAGCCGGTTGCGCAGCTCGACGGCGGTGAGCGAGTCGAACCCGAGCTCCTGGAACGGCCGGTCCGGTTCGACCGCCTGGCCGGACCTGTGCCCGAGCGCCGTCGCGACCTCCGACCTGACCAGGTCGAGCAGCGCGGCCCGCCGGTCCTCGTCGCCGAGCCGGGCGAGCCGCTGGACGAGCGCGGCCGACCCGCGTCCCGGCCGCCGGGCCCCGGTGCGGACGAGACCGCGCAGCACCGAGGGCAGCGCGTCGCCCAGGTCGCGGAGCGCGGCCGGTTCGAGCCGGACGGGGGCGAGCACGGCGTCGTCCAGCGAACGCGCGAGGTCGAAGAGCGCGAGCCCCTGCTCGGAGCCGATCGGGGTGATCCCGTCGCGGGACATCCGCGCCGCCGTGTCCGCGCCGGTCCCGGCGGCCATGCCGTCCGACGCCCACGGGCCCCAGGCGAGCGACGTCGCGGGCAGCCCGGCGGCGCGGCGGCGGTGCGCGAGCGCGTCGAGGAACGCGTTCGCGGCGGCGTAGTTGGCCTGCCCGGGGCTGCCGAGCGTGCCCGCCACGGACGAGAACAGGATGAACGCGTCCAGGTCGGCGGTGAGTTCGTGCAGGTTCCAGGCGGCGTCGACCTTGGGGCGGAGCACCGTGTCGAGCCGGTCGGCGGTCAGGCCGGTGACGGTCGCGTCGTCCAGGATCCCGGCCGTGTGGACGACGGCGGTGACGGGATGGTCGGCGAGCAGGTCCGCGAGCGCCCGCCGGTCGGACACGTCGCACGCCGCGATCGTGACGTCCGCGCCGTGCGCGGTCAGCTCCGCCTCCAACTCCGCCGCGCCCGGGGCGTCGGGGCCTCGGCGGCTGACGAGCAGGAGCCGCCGTACGCCGTGGTCGGCGGCCAGGTGCCCGGCGACCAGCCCGCCGAGCGCGCCCGTCCCGCCGGTGATCAGGACCGTGCCGTCCGGGTCGAACGCCTGGACGGCCACCGATGGGTCGGCCGCGGCCCGGGCCAGGCGGGGGACGTGCATTCCGCCGTCGCGGACGGCGATCTGCGGCTCGTCGGTCGCCACGGCCGCCGCGACGGTCGCGCGGGCGGCGTCCGCGTCGAGGTCGAGCAGGACGACCCGGTCCGGGTTCTCCGCCTGCGCCGAGCGGACCAGGCCCCACACGGCCGCCGTGGCGGGGTCGGGGACGTCCATGACCGAGCCATGGGTGACGACCGCGAGGCGGACGTCGGTGAGCCGCTCGTCCGGAAGGAAGTCCTGGAGAAGCGCCAGGACGTCCTTGGTGAGGGCGTGCGCGTGGGCGGCCGGGTCGGTGCCGCCGTCCGGCGCGCAGCGGACGAAGAGCAGGTCGGGTGTCGCCGCGCCGGACTCGATCGCGTCCCGGAGCGCGGCGAGGTCCGGGTAGGCGGGCTCGTCTTCGGCCATGACGCCCACCGGGTCGCCCAGTGCCGCCCAGCCGCCGGTCGGGTCTTCGGGGGTGACGGGTTTCGGCGTCCACTCGGTCCGGTAGATCGACGGCGGTGCCGCCTTGACGAGCTGCTCCGTCCGGACGGGACGCGTGGCCAGCGCCCCGACCGTCGCGACCGGCGTCCCGGTGGAGTCGGCGAGCTGGAGGGCGAGCGTCTCGGCGGACGTCGGGGTCAGCCGGGCCCGCAGGGTTCCCGCCCTGGTGTCGCTCAACGTGACGCCGCTCCAGGAGAACGGCAACCGGATCGCGCCCGGATCCCCGGTCTCGCCGGAGCGGAGGGTCGAGTGCAGGACGGCGTCGAGGAGGGCCGGGTGCAGGTGGAATCCGGCACCGGGCTCTTCTGGGAGCTCCGCCTCCGCGTATATGTCGGCCCCGTCCTGCCAGGCGGCCTTGAGGCCCTGGAACAGCGGGCCGTAGACGTAGCCGCGCTCGGCCAGCCGGTCGTAGAGATCCGCGATGTCGACCGGGGCGGCGCCGGGAGGCGGCCAGGCCGCCAGATCCGTGCGGACGGGATTTCCCGTCGCCGTGACGCTGCCGGTGGCGCAGATCGTCCATTCCTGCTTGTCGGCGGAATCGCCGTAGGCGCGGGCCCGAATGGTGATCGCTCGGTCGTCGTCGACGATGACCTGGAGTTGCGCTGCCTCGCCGTCCGCCAGGATCACGGGCGCGTGCAGGGTCAGCTCGTCGACCGTGTCGCATCCGACATGGCTCGCGGCGTGCAGCGCGAGTTCGAGGTAGAGCGTGGCGGGCAGCAGGACGGCGCCGTGGATCGCATGGTCGGCGAGCCAGGGGTGGGAATCGAGCGAGACCCGTCCGCTGAAGAGGAATTCGCCCTCGCCCGGCAGATCCGTGACGGCCGTGAGGAACGGATGGTCGGTGCTTTGCAGGCCGTGGCTCGCCGCGCCCGAGACGGCGAGGCTCTTGGTGGTCCAGTAGCGGTCGTGCCGGAACGGATAGGTCGGCAGTTCGACCTGACGTCCGGCAGGAATGATCTTCGGCCAGTCGACGGAGACACCGCTGTTGTGGGCGTTGGTGATCCCGGTGAGCAGCGCACTGCTCTGCGGTTGTTTCGGATTCTGCAGGGCGACGGTCGCGCCGGTGACCGTCTCGCCGGTGAGGGCGGTGAGTGTGGCGTCGGGCCCGATTTCGATGAACGTTGTGACGCCCTGCCGGTCGAGGTACTGAACGGCTTGGTGGTAGTTGACCGTCCCGAGGAGGTGCTCGGCCCAGTATTCGGGCGTGTGCTCGGCAGGCTCCCCGGTGAGGTTGGAGATGACCGGGATTGTGGCCGGATTGTGGACGAGGTCCCGTGCGGCCTGAGTCAGGTGCTCGACAGCCTGGTCCATGAGGGAGGAGTGGAAGGCGCGGTTGGTGGTGAGCAGGCGGGTGCGTCGTCCTTGGTCTTTCCAGTGTTGGGCGATTTGTTGGACGGCGTCGCGCGGGCCGGAGATGACCGTGCTGTGTGCGGCGTTGATGGCGGCGATGCTGACGCCGTCCGGGAGGGTGATTTCGTCGGGGGCTGCGTTGATGGCGGCCATGGCCCCGGCGGGGGTGTTGTGCATGGCGCGGGCGCGGGCGGTGACCAGCGCAGCCGCGTCGGCCAGGGAGAGCGTTCCGGAGGTGTGGGCGGCGGTGAGTTCGCCCAGGGAATGCCCGACCAGGAAGTGCGGGGTGATTCCCCAGTCGGCCAGGAGCGCGTGGAGTGCTGTCTGGTAGGCGAAGAGGGCGGGTTGGGTGTAGAGGGTCTGGTTCAGT
Organism: Actinomadura syzygii; assembly: GCF_008085905.1. Lineage (GTDB taxonomy): Bacteria > Actinomycetota > Actinomycetes > Streptosporangiales > Streptosporangiaceae > Spirillospora > Spirillospora syzygii. The sequence goes on from NZ_VSFF01000002.1 coordinate 371,756, forward strand.
TCTTCTGGGTCGTCGGCGAACATGATCCGCTTGAGTTGCGGATCCAAGTGTTCGCAGGCGGCGTCGAGAGCTTCGGCGAATACCGGGAACGTCTCGTACAGTTCACGGCCCATTCCCGCGTGCTGTGCGCCCTGCCCGGAGTAAAGGAACGCGACCTTCCCAGGGCGGCTGACGACCGGCTGGAGGTCGTCCAGCCCCCGGACGAGTTCCGCGGCGCTTCCGGCGACGATCCCGGCACGGTGGGCGAAATGGCTGCGCCCGTTCGCGAGGGTGTGGGCGATGTCCGCGACGTCGGCCGCCGGGTCGGAGGCGACGAATTCGCGCAGTCGCGCGGCCTGCTCGTACAGCGCGCTTTCCGTCTTGGCCGAGAGCAGCACCGGCACGGGATGGCCGGGCCGTTCCGGCTCGGACACGTCCGCCCCGGGCGCCTCTTCGAGGATGACGTGGGCGTTGGTGCCGCTGATCCCGAACGAGGAGACCCCGGCGCGGTGCGGGTGACCGTAGTCGGGCCATTCGATGGCCTCGGTCAGCAGACTGACGGCCCCGGACTCCCAGTCGACGTGCGGTGAAGGCTCGTCGATGTGCAGGCTCTTGGGCAGGACGCCGTGCCGCATCGCCTGCACCATCTTGATGACCCCGGCGACACCCGCCGCGGCCTGCGTGTGGCCCATGTTCGATTTGATCGACCCGAGCCGCAGCGGCTGGTCGGCCGTCCGCGCCTGCCCGTAGGTGGCGAGGAGCGCCTGCGCCTCGATGGGGTCGCCCAGCGTCGTCCCGGTGCCGTGCGCTTCGACGGCGTCCACCTGGTCGGCGGTGAGTCCGGCGTTGGCGAGCGCGGCCCGGATCACCCGCTGCTGCGACGGGCCGTTCGGCGCCGTCAGGCCATTGCTCGCGCCGTCCTGGTTGATCGCGGTGCCCCGCACCACGGCCAGGACGGGGTGCCCGTTGGCCTTCGCGTCCGACAGCCGTTCCAGCAGGAGCATCCCCGCGCCCTCGCCCCACGCCACGCCGTCGGCGGACGCGGAGAACGACTTGCTGCGTCCGTCCGGGGCGAGGCCGCGCTGGCGGCTGAACTCCACGAACATGCCCGGCGAGGCCATGATCGTGGAGCCTCCGGCGAGCGCCAGCCCGCATTCGCCGTTGCGCAGCGACTGGACGGCCAGGTGCAGCGCGACCAGCGACGACGAGCACGCCGTGTCGACGCTGACCGCCGGGCCCTCCAGCCCGAAGGTGTAGGCGATCCGTCCGGACGCGACGCTCGCCGTGTTGCCGGTCAGCAGGTAGCCGCCGAGCTCCTCCGGCCCGTGATGCTGAAGGGACAGGTATTCGGCGGTCGCGACCCCGGCGAACACGCCCGTCGCGCTGCCGCGCACGGTCGCGGGGTCGATGCCCGCCCGCTCGAACGCCTCCCACGCGGTCTCCAGCATGAGCCGCTGCTGCGGGTCCATCGCGAGGGCCTCGCGGGGGCTGATGCCGAAGAAGTCCGCGTCGAACCGGTCGACGCCGTCGAAGAATCCGCCCTGCGTCGTGTAGGTGCGGCCGGGCGTGCCGGGAGTGGGGTCGAAGAGGGCGGCCTTGTCCCAGCCCCGGTCGGTCGGGAACTGGGTCACGGCGTCGATCCCGTCCGCGACCAGTCGCCACAGCCCCTCGGGGTCGCGGACGTCGCCGGGGAAGCGGCAGCCCATCCCGACGATCGCGATCGGCTCGTCGGTCGCCTGCACGATCGCCGACGCGACGGGCGCCGCCGTCTCCGCCGACTCGTCCGACAGCTCGCCCGCCAGATGCGCGGCCAGCGCCTCGGGCGTCGGATAGTCGAACAGCGTGGCGGCGGGCAGCCGCAGCCCCGTGCTCCGGCTGAGGTGGTTGCGCAGGTCGACGGCGGTGAGCGAGTCGAACCCGAGCGACTGGAACGGGCGCGTCGCCTCGACGGCCTCCGCCGTCGCGTGCCCGAGCACCGCCGCGGCCTCCTCCCGCACCAGGTCGAGCAGGGCGCTCTCCAGCTCGGCGCGGCTCTTCCCGGCGAGCTTCGACGCGCCCGGCCGAGCCGCGGCGGACTGCCGCGCCCGCCGCGACGGCGACCGCACCAGCCGCGCCGGGACCAGCGCCGCCGCGTCCGCGCCGACCGCGAGGTCGAACAGCGCGAGCCCCTGCTCGGCGGACAGCGGCGCGACACCGCTGCGGGCGAGCCGCGCCGCGTCCGCCTCGGTCAGTTCACCGGCCATCCCGGTCATCGCCCACGGCCCCCAGGCGAGGGACACGGCGGGCTGACCCTGGTGGACGCGGTGGTGGGCGAGGGCGTCGAGGTAGGTGTTGGCGGCGGCGTAGTTGGCCTGTCCGGGGTTGCCGAGCGTTCCGGCGGCGGACGAGAACAGGACGAACGCGTCCAGGTCGCCGGTGAGCTCGTGCAGGTTCCAGGCCGCGTCGACCTTCGGGCGGAGGACGGCGTCGAGCTGCTCCGGTTCGAGGTTCGCGATGGTCGCGTCGTCCAGGACACCGGCCGCGTGGACGACCGCGTTCACCTGATGCCGCGCGAGGAGGTCGGCGAGGGCCTCCCGGTCGGCGGCGTCGCACGCGGCGACCGTGACATCGGCCTGCAATTCCTGGAGTTCGGCGGCGTTCTCGGCGTCCGGTCCCCGGCGGCTGATGACGAGCAGGCGGCGGACGCCGTGCCCGTCCACCAGGTGCCGTGCGATGAGGCGGCCGAGGCTGCCGGTGCCGCCCGTGATCAGGACGGTGCCGTCCGGGTCGAACGGGCTCGCGGGGGATTGCGCGGCGAGGTCGGCGCGCGGGAGGCGGAAGGCGTGCGGGGCCCCGTCGCGCAGCACGAGTTGCGCCTCGTCGCCGACGCCGAGCGACGCCGGGAGGGCCGCCGCGCTCGACTCCCGGTCGTCGAGGTCGATGAGCGTGAACCGTCCGGGATGCTCCGACTGCGCCGCGCGGATGAGGCCCCAGGCGGGCGCGGCGGCCAGGTCGGTGATCGGCTCGCCCGGGTGGACGGCGACCGCGCCGCGCGTGGCGACCGCGAGCCGGACGTCCGCGAGCCGCTCGTCGGCGAGCCATTCCCGGACGAGGCCGAGGAGCCGCCGGGTGGCGGAATGGGCCGCCTCGGCGGAGCCGTTCCCGTCGCCGCCGTGGCACACCAGAATGGTCGACGGAGGCCGCTCGCCATTGTCGAGAACCTCGCTCAGCGCGGCGAGGTCGGCGAAGGCGGGAACGTCGGCGGGGGCCAGCGAGGGGAACGGCTCACCGAGGAGGGCCCATTCCGTTCCGGCACCGCTTTCGATCGGCGTCCAGTCGACCCGGTGAACGGTGTCGCCGCCGCCGGAGCCGATCCGGTCGGCGGGCATGGGCCGGACGGCGAGCCCGCGGATCGTCGCGACCGGGGCGCCGGAACCGTCCGCCAGCACCAGCCGTACGGAGTCGGACGCCAGCACTTCGATCCGCACCCGGAGACGGTCGGCGCCGGGCGCGTGCAGCGACACACCGCTCCATGAGAACGGCACGCTCAAACGGTCAGCGCCCTGGACGACGAAGGTGTGCAGCGCGCAGTCCAGAAGGGCCGGGTGGATGCCGAAGGCGCCCGGCCGGGCGTCGTCGGGGAGCGCCACTTCCGCGTAGAAGTTCTGGTCCTGTCGCCAGGCGGCGCGCACTCCGAGAAATGACGGGCCGTAGTCGAATCCGAGATTGCCGAGGAACTGGTAGATCTCGTCCGGGTCGAGCGGTTCGGCGTTCGCGGGCGGCCACGCGGTCAGTGCGACGGGCTCGGGGGACGTGGTGGTGACCAGGCCGATGGCATGCCGCGTCCATTCGGTGTCGCGCGCCGCGTCCTCCGGACGGGAATGGACGGTGAAGGAACGTCCGCCATTTCCGTCCTCCGGGCCGATCGCCAACCGGATCTGGAAGACCTCGCCGTCCTGAACGCCCAGCGCGGCGTGATGGGTCAGTTCCTCGACCGTGTCGTAGCCGATGTAGTTCGCGGCATGAAGCGCGAACTCGACATAGGCCGTCCCGGGGAGGACGGCGGTGTCGTAGACGATGTGGTCGGCGAGCCACGGCTGCGATTTGAGGGAAAGCGTCCCGGTGAAGACGTGCCCCTGGTCGTCAGGGAGTTCCACGACCGCGCTCAGCAGCGGGTGCCCGGTGGACGTCAGCCCGGCGGTGCGCAGATCGGCACTCGTCGCGGGCGCGTCCAGCCAGTAGGGCTTCTCCTCGAACGGGTAGGTGGGGAGATCGGTGTGATGTCCGGCCGGGATGATCCGTGCCCAGTCCACCGGGACTCCGGTGTTGTGGACCTGGGTGATGTTGCCGAGCAGCGTCGAGGTCTGCGGCTGCTTCGGGTTCTGGAGCGGAATGGTGGTCGCGGTGGTGGTGTCCGCCGTGAGGGCGGTGAGCGTGGTGTCGGGTCCTATTTCGATGTAGGTGGTGACGCCCTGCTCATCCAGGTATTGGACGGCCTTGTGGTAGTTGACCGTGCCGAGGAGGTGCTCGGCCCAGTATTCGGGCGTGTGCTCGGCGGGCTGACCGGAGAGGTTGGAGATAACCGGAATGGACGCCGGGTTATGGGCGATGGCGCGGGCCGCTTCGGTCAGGGGCGCGACGGCGTCGTCCATTAGCGAGGAGTGGAAGGCGCGGTTGGTGGTGAGCAGGCGGGTGCGACGCCCTTCGTCCTTCCAGTGCTGGACGATTTCCTGAACGGCCTCGGACGGCCCCGAAACAACTGTGCTGTGTGCCGTGTTGACGGCGGCGATGCTGACGCCGTCCGGGAGGGTGATTTCCTCGGGGGCTGCGTTGATGGCGGCCATGGCCCCGGCGGGGGTGTCGTGCATCGCGCGGGCGCGTGCGGTGACCAGCGCAGCCGCGTCGGCCAGCGAGAGCGTCCCGGAGATGTAGGCGGCGGTGAGTTCGCCCAGGGAATGCCCGACCAGGAAGTGCGGCGTGATTCCCCAATCGGAGAGGAGTGCGTGGAGTGCTGTCTGGTAGGCGAACAGGGCGGGCTGGGTGTAGAGGGTCTGGTTCAGTTCTTCCGGGTCGTCGGCGAACATGATCCGCTTGAGCTGCGGATCGAGGTGTTCGCAGGCGGCATCCAGGGCCTCGGCGAATACGGGGAACGTCTCGTACAGCTCGCGGCCCATTCCCGCGTGCTGAGAACCCTGGCCCGAGTAGAGAAACGCAACCTTGCCCGAGTGCCGGACGGATTCGCCGACGACCTCGCCCTCAAGGCCGTGGCGCAGTTCGGCGAGATCGGTCGCGACGATGGCGGCACGGTGGTCGAAATGGGTGCGTCCGGTCGCCAGGGTATGGGCGATGTCCGCGAGTTCGGCCGTGGGCTCGGCCGAGACGAAGTCGCGCAGCCGTGCCGCCTGCTCCTGCAAGGCGGGCTCGGTCTTGGCCGAAAGGAGAACCGGCAGCGGGTGCTGAGGCAGCACCGCCTCGGGCACTTCGGCTTCCGGTGCCTGTTCGAGGATGACGTGCGCGTTCGTCCCGCTGATCCCGAATGACGAGACCGCCGAGCGCCGGGGACGGTCGTTCTCCGGCCACGCGATCTGCTCGGTGAGCAGGCTGACCGCGCCGGATTCCCAGTCGACGTGCGGCGAGGGCTCGTCCACGTGCAGGGTCTTGGGCAGCACGCCGTGGCGCATCGCTTCGACCATTTTGATGATCCCGGCGACACCCGCGGCGGCCTGCGTGTGGCCGATGTTCGACTTGATCGACCCGAGCCGCAGCGGCCGTTCAGAAGAGCGCTCTTGTCCATAAGTGGCGAGCAACGCCTGCGCTTCGATCGGGTCGCCGAGTGACGTCCCGGTGCCGTGGGCTTCGACGGCGTCGACGTCCTCCGGATTCAAGCCCGAATTGGCGAGCGCGGCCCGGATCACCCGCTGCTGCGACGGGCCGTTCGGCGCCGTCAGACCATTGCTCGCGCCATCCTGGTTGACGGCCGAACCGCGGACGACGGCCACGATCGGGTGGCCGTTCGCCTGGGCGTCCGACAGCCGTTCGACCACCAGGACACCGGCGCCCTCGGCCCAGCCCGTCCCGTCGGCGGCGGACGAGAACGCCTTGCAGCGCCCGTCCGGGGAAAGGCCCCGCTGGCGGCTGAATTCGACGAAGACGCCGGGCGACGTCATCACCGTCGCGCCGCACGCGAGCGCCAGATCGCATTCGCCGTTGCGGAGCGACTGAACGGCGAGGTGCAGCGCTACCAGCGACGACGAGCACGCCGTGTCGATGCTAACCGCCGGGCCCTCCAGGCCGAGCGAATAGGAGAGCCGTCCGGACGCGACGCTGGCGAGAATTCCGGTCAGCAGATAGCCCTCGGACTCGGGCGGGCCGCCGTATCGCATCGTGGCGTACTCCGCCGTCGCGACTCCGGTGAAGACGCCGGTCCGGCTGCCGCGCAATGTGGCCGGGTCGATCGCGGCGCGCTCAAGGGCCTCCCAGGACGACTCCAGCAGAAGCCGCTGCTGCGGGTCCATCGCCAGCGCTTCCCGCGGGCTGATCCCGAAGAACTCGGCGTCGAACTTTTCGGCGTCCTTCACGAAACCGCCGCGGACGCAGTACGTCTTTCCCGGCACGTCCGGGTCCGGGTCGTACAGCTCGTCGGCGTTCCAGCCTCGCGCCTCCGGGAAACCGGAAATGGCCTCCTCGCCCCGCTCGACGAGATCCCACAGTTCGCCGGGCGACCGGACGTCGCCCGGGAAACGGCATCCCATCGCGACGATGGCGATGGGCTCGTGGTTCTTCGACTCGATGTCGCGGAGGCGCCGGCGCGCGTCGTGCAGATCGGCGGTGACGCGCTTGAGATAGCCGCGCAGGGTGTCCTCGTTGGTCATTGTCCCGCCAGCCCTAGAGTTCGTTCTCGATGAAATCGAAGAGGTCCTCGTCGGTCGCCGCGTCGAGCCGCGCCGCGATGTCCGCGGAGTCGGCGTCGTCCGCCGCGTCGCCGATCTCGCGCACTTTCTGGAGCAGCGCGGTCAGGGACTCGGTCACTTCCGCGCGCGTCCCGGGATCCGCGGCGGCGGCGAGCACCGCGGACTCCAGGCGTCCCAGTTCGGCGAGCGCGGGCGGGCCCGCCGCCGCGTCGCCGGGGACGAACAGCGCCAGCAGGTGGTCGGCGAGCGCGGCGGGCGTCGGATGGTCGAAGACCAGCGTCGACGGCAGCCGCAGCCCGGTGCGCGTGCTCAGCCGGTTCCGCAGCTCGACGCCGGTGAGGGAGTCGAACCCGGCCTCCTTGAACGCCTGGTCGCTCTTCAGGACGGACGGCGAATCGTGCCCCAGCACCGCGACCGACTCGGTGCGCACCAGGTCCACCAGCGCCTCGCGGCGATCCCCCTCCGCCAGCTCCGCGAGCCGCCGCTTCCACGCCTCGCCGGTCTCGCCGGACGCGGTCGCCGCCCGCCGTGCGCCGCGCTGGACGAGCCGTCCGAGAATCGCGGGCAGCACACCGGATTCGGCCTGAGCCCGCAATGCCGCCGTGTCCAGACGGGCGGGAATGAGGACCGCCGGGCCCGAGTCGTGGGCGTCGAACAGGGCGAGCCCCTCCTCGGGGGAGAGCGCGCGTATTCCAGTGCGCCGCATTCGCGCGAGATCGGTGTCGTCCAGCTCCCCGGCCATTCCGGAGCCGTTCTCCCACAGGCCCCACGCGAGGGACGTCGCGGGCAGTCCTTCGGCTCGGCGGTGGCGGGCCAGCGCGTCCAGGAAAGCGTTGGCGGACGCGTAACCGGCCTGCCCGGCGGAGCCGAGCACCCCGGCGACCGACGAGAACAGAACGAACGCCGACAGGTCCATTCCGGCGGTCAGCTCGTGCAGGTTCCAGGCCGCGTCGGCCTTCGCGCGCAGCACCTCCCCGACGCGTTCGGGCGTGAGCGCGTCGAACGTCCCGTCGTCGAGGACCCCGGCGGCGTGGACCACCGCCGTCAGCGGATGCTCCGCCGGGACGTTGTCGAGCAGCCGGGCGAGGGCGTCGCGGTCCGCGACGTCGCAGGCCGCGATGGTGAGGTCGGCGTCGAGTTCGCGCAGATCAGCGGCCGTGTCGGCGGCCGGGCCCCGGCGGCTGGCGAGCAGCAGGCGGCGGACGCCGTGCTCGCGGACGAGATGCCGCGCCACCAGCGTGCCGAGCGCTCCCGTCCCGCCCGTGATCAGGACCGTGCCCGCCGGGTCGATCGGACGCGGCAGCGTCAGGGCGACCTTGCCGATCGTCCGGCCCTGGCTCAGCCGGCGGAACGCGTGCGGCGCCTGCCGCACGTCGAACGCGCTGACCGGGAGCGGGGTGAGCCGCCCGCCCTCGAAGAGTTCGACGAGCGCGCCGAGCATTTCCCGGATGCGGTCCGGGGCGGCCTCGCTCAGGTCGAAGGGCAGGTAGCGGATACCGCCGTCGACGGAATCCCGCAGATCGGTCTTCCCCATTTCGAGGAAGTGACCGCCGGGCTTGAGAAGGTCCAGAGAGGCGTCGATGAAGTCCCCGGCGAGCGAGTTCAGGACGATGTCGAGACCGCCCGGGAACGCGTCCCGGAAGTCGAGCGTCCGGGAATTGGCGATGTGGTCGGCGTCGAGCCCGCAGCCCTCAAGGGTCGCCCACTTGCCGGGGCTGGCGGTGCCGTAGACCTCGGCGCCCCAATGGCGCGCGAGTTGGGTGGCGGCCATGCCGACCCCGCCTGCCGCCGCGTGGATGAGCACACGCTGCCCGGAACGGATCCCCGCCAGATCGTGCAACCCGTAATAGGCGGTCAGGAACACCACAGGAGTGGTCGCGGCCTGGGCGAACGACCAACCGCTCGGAATGCGGACGGCCAATCGCCGATCGGTCACGGCGACCGGCCCGAGCATCCCGGTGAACAGTCCCATGACCCGGTCGCCGACGCTCAGCCCTGAGACATCGGCGCCGACCTCGGTGACGATCCCGGCGCCCTCGCCCCCCAGGACGGCGTCGCCCGGATACATTCCCAGCGTCATCAGGACGTCGCGGAAATTGACCCCGGCCGCCCGCAGTTCCACGCGGATCTGGCCGGGTCCGAGAGGAGCGGCCGCCTCCGGGCTTTCCACCAGTTCCAGGTTCTCCAGCGTCCCCGGCGCGGACACGGAAAGCCGCCAGTCCGGCACGCCGTCCGGCGGGGTCAGCGCCCCGTCGGAACCGGCCCGGACGACACGCGGCGCGAAGACCTCCCCGTCCCGGACGGCGAGCCGCGATTCCCCGGCCAGCGCCTTCGCGACCGCGCTGGGCAGCGCGTCGGCGGAGCCGTTCCGGTCATCGACGTCGATCAGCGCGATGCGTCCCGGGTTCTCGGTCTGCGCGGCGGCCAGCAGGCCCCAGACGGCGGCCCGCGAAAGGTCCCGGACGGGTTCGCTCTCACCCACGGAAACCGCCCCGTGAGTGGCCACGACCAGCAACGAAGAATCCAGCGCCTCAATCGAGAGCCATTCCTGCACCAATCGCAGCACCTCGCTGACGCCGCCATGGACGCCCTCAACGAACTCCGATCCACCCGAACCGGCGCAATGCCAAAGCACAGTGCCTGAATCGTTTGGCAATTCGGCAAGCTCGTCCAAGCCGCTGAGAACGGTGAACGGCTCCTCGGACGCCTCCCCGTCGACGGGCACCCAGTCGAGCTGGAACAGCGAGTCCCGATGGCCGGGGAACGACGCCGGACGAGTGGCCAGCGTCTCCACCGACGCCACCGGTGCGCCGTCCCCGTCCGCCACGGTCAACGACCACGAGCCGGAACCGGACGGCGACAAACGCACCCGAGCTTCCGACGCACCCGGCTTGTGGACGGTCACACCCGTCCAAGAGAAAGGCAGCCGCGCCGCGCCGGAATCCTCGACCGCCATCGTCGGGTGCAGCGAGGCGTCGAGCAGTGCCGGGTGCAGCGTGAACGCCGCCGCGTCGGCGATCTCCTCGGGCAGCCCGACCTCGGCCAGCAGATCGTCCCCGTGCCGCCAGGCGCGTAGCAGCCCCTGGAAGGCGGGGCCGTAGGCGAGGCCCGCGTCCGCCAGCCGGTCGGCGAGCCCGTCGAGCCCGATCGCCTCGGCGCCGGACGGAGGCCAAACACCCAGGTCGGCGGCGGGAGCAACGGCATTCGCGGAGAGGACTCCGGTGGCGTGCCGCGTCCAGACCGACTCGGACTCGGCGCGGACGCTCACCTCCCGCCGCCCGGCGCCGTCCGCCGGACCGACCCGGACCTGGAGCCGCACGCCCCCGCCCTCCGGGAGCACGAGCGGAGCGTCCAGCGTGAGCTCTTCGACCGTGTCGCACCCGATTTCGCGAGCCGCGTGCGACGCCAATTCCAGGAACGCCGTGCCGGGGAAGAGCACGGTCCCCTGAACGGCGTGGTCGGCGAGCCACGGATGAGTTTCCAGCGAGACCCGGCCCGTCAGCAGATAACCCTCGTCCTCCAGCGAGATGACCTCGCCGAGGAACGGATGCCCCGACCCTCCGGCCGTCGCGGGCCGCGCATCAAGCCAAAACCGGCGCCGCTCGAAGGCATAAGTAGGCAACTCCGCGTGACGTCCTTCCGGCAGGACTTTCGCCCAATCCACAGCCGCGCCACTGCTGTGGATGTTCACGACGGCCGAGAGAAGTTCCGATGCCTGCGGCCGCTTCGGGTTCTGCAAGGCGATGGTCGCCGCGGAACTGATGTCGGCGGCCAACGCGGTGAGCGTCGAGTCCGGTCCGATCTCGACGTACGTCGTAACGCCCTGCTCATCCAGGTATTGGACGGCCCGGTGATAGTTCACCGTCCCGAGCAGATGCTCCGCCCAGTATCCAGGCCGATGGTCGGCCGGCTCCCCGGTGAGGTTGGAGATGACGGGAATGGACGCCTCACCATGCGCGAGACCACGAGCCGCAGCCGTCAAAGGCTCGACGGCCTGCTCCATCAACGACGAATGGAACGCGCGATTCGTAGTGAGAATCCGAGTCCGCCGCCCCTGCTCCTTCCACCGTCCCGCGATCTCGCGCACCGACTCCGAAGGACCGGAGATCACGCAACTGGTCGCGGTGTTGACGGCCGCGACGCTCACGCCCTCTGGAAGAGTCCCGGCGATCTCGTCGGGCGCCGCGCCGATGGCGGCCATCGCGCCCACCGGAGTGTCATGCATCGCCCGAGCCCGAGCGGTGACCAACGCGGCGGCGTCCGAAAGCGAAAGCGTCCCGGACGTGTAGGCGGCCGTCAGTTCCCCGAGCGAATGCCCGAGCAGATAGTCCGGCGTGACGCCCCAATCCGCCAGCAGCGCGTGAAGGGCGACCTGGTAGGCGAACAGGGCGGGCTGCGTGTAGAGGGTCTCGTTCAGCCGCTCGGGGTCGTCGGCGAACATGACGTCCTTGAGCTGCGGATCCAGGTGCGCGCACGCCGCGTCCAGCGCCTCGGCGAACACCGGGAACGCCTCGTACAGCTCCCGTCCCATCCCGGCCTGCTGCGACCCCTGCCCGGAATAGAGGAAGGCGACCTTCCCCGGCTTCCCGTCGACCGGCCGCACATCCGACAGCCGCTCGACGAGCTCGTCGACGGTCCGCGCGACGACACCACCGCGATACTGGAAATGAGTGCGCCCGTTCGCCAGCGTGTGGGCGACATCGGCCAGCCCGAGTTCACGGTGCTCGGAAACGAATTCCCGCAGCCGATCGGCCTGCGACCGCAAACCGGATTCGGTCTTCGCCGACAACACAACCGGCAACGGACGGTCAGGCCGCTCCACACGAGCGGGAACAGCCGACCCTTCTTCGAGAATGACGTGGGCGTTCGTCCCGCTGATCCCGAACGACGACACCGCCGCCCGGCGCGGACCGTCCCGCTCCGGCCACGGAGTCGTCTCCGTCAGCAGGCTGACCGCCCCGGAATCCCAGTCGACATGAGGCGAGGGAGCGTCCACGTGAAGCGTCTTCGGCAGCACGCCGTGCCGCATCGCCTCGACCATTTTGATGACCCCGGCGACACCGGCCGCCGCCTGGGCGTGCCCGATGTTCGACTTGATGGACCCGAGCCGCAACGGCCTGTCCGCAGGCCGTTCCTGCCCATAGGTCGCCAGCAGTGCCTGCGCTTCGATCGGGTCGCCGAGCGTCGTTCCGGTGCCGTGCGCCTCGACCGCGTCGATCTCGTCCGACCGGAGCCGGGCATTGGCGAGCGCGGCGCGGATCAGGCGCTGCTGCGAAGGCCCGTTCGGCGCCGTCAGACGGCTGCTCGCGCCGTCCTGGTTCACGGCCGAACCGCGGATCACGGCCAGCACCGGATGGCCGTTCGCCCGCGCGTCCGACAACCGTTCGAGCAGGAGCATTCCGACGCCCTCGGCCCATCCGGCGCCGTCCGCCGCGGCGGCGAACGACTTGCACCGCCCGTCGGGAGCCATTCCGCGCTGCCTGCTGAACTCCACGAACAGCATCGGCGTCGCCATCACGGTCGCGCCGCCCGCGAGCGCCAGGTCGCACTCGCCGCTCCGCAGCGCCTGCGCCGCCAGATGCATCGTGACCAGCGACGACGAGCACGCCGTGTCGACGCTGACCGCCGGGCCCTCCAGCCCGAACGAGTAGGCGAGCCGTCCCGACGCGAGACTGTAGGAACTGCCCGCGTTGAGGTAGCCCTCCAGCTCGTAGGGGACGTTCCCGAGCAGCCGCGCCGCGTAGTCGCCGTACATGATCCCGGTGAAGACGCCGGTCCGGCTGCCGCGCAGGGCGCCCGGCCGCAGGCCCGCCCGCTCGAAGGTCTCCCAGGTGGTCTCGAGCAGGAGCCGCTGCTGCGGGTCGACGGCCAGCGCCTCGCGCGGGCTGATGCCGAAGAAGACCGGGTCGAACAGGCCGGCGTCGTGCAGGAAGCCGCCCTCGCGCGTGTAGCTCTTCCCCGGACGGTCCGGGTCCGGGTCGTACAGCGCGCCGACGTCCCAGCCCCGCCCGGACGGGAACCCGGTGACCGCGTCCGTCCCGGACGCCACCAGCCGCCACAGGTCCGCCGGGCCGTCCACGCCGCCGGGGAAGCGGCAGGCCGTGCCGACGATCGCGATGGGCTCGTGCGCGCCCGCGTCCGCCGCGGCCAGCCGCTCCCGCGTCTGCTGCAGCTCGGCGGTCACCCTCCGGAGGTAGTCGCGAAGCCGATCCTCCACAGTCATCTGCTGGGTGCCCCCTTGGTCAGCCGTTCAGGACGAGGCTCGACTTGATGAGCGACGTCTCGGGGTCCGGCCGGTCGAGGAGCTGGAAGGTGCGGGTGCCGGCGAGGCCGTGGTACCGGCCGCTGATCCCGTGCGCCGGCACCGACTTCGGCTCGGTCACCGGGAACATCGTGTACGTGCCCGACCAGGTGACGCTGCCGTCCGCGTAGTCGTCGCGGGCGCTGACGATCTGCATGATCGTGCCGTCCGGCCGGGAGAAGATGACCGAGGTGCCCGTCGCGGTGCCGATCTGCGTGCCGTCGGCGTCGTACAGTTCGTCCTCGAACTCCACGCTGGACCCGAGGTTGACGCCGAATTGCGCGCCCTCTCCGCTTTCCGGTTTACCGCCGAAAACGATGGTGGTATGGCAGATCTCCTTGATGTCCTCAAGGGTGATGGCTGTCGCGGTGTTCATGGGACTCCCGCCTGATTGGTGGCGCTGCCTGACGCTTCATCGTCAAAGCGGCCGCTAAAGCCGCCCTAGCCCGGTCCTAGGCGCGGTGCAAATTGGCGGCGCATTGTCGCCGCTTCAGCGGGGGCTAGTTCGCTTGCCTTCCTCGGAGGTAAGGGAGGTCTCGTGAGCGACGTGTTGCGCATCGGTGTCCTCGGTTGCGCCGCCATCGCGGGGCGCAAGGTGCTGCCCGCGATGGCGCGGGTCGAGGACGTCGCGATCACCGCGCTGGCGAGCCGCGACGCCGCGAAGGCCGCCGAGTTCGCCGGACGTTTCGGCGGCGCCCCCGTCACCGGATACGCGGGCCTCCTGGACCGTCCCGACGTGGACGCCGTCTACGTCGCCGTCCCGACCGGCCTGCACCACCGCTGGGCGCTGCGGGCGTTGGAGGCGGGCAAGCACGTCCTCGTCGAGAAGCCGCTCACCGCCACGCTGGACGAGGCCGCCGAACTGGTCGCGGAGGCGAAGCGGTCGGGGCTGTGGCTGATGGACGACTTCATGTTCCGCCACCATTCCCAGCACGCCGCCGTCCGGCGGCTCGTCGAGAGCGGGCGGATCGGCGGGGTGCGGTCGTTCGCGAGCGCCTTCGGGATCCCGCCGCTCGACCCGTCCGACGTCCGCTACCAGGCGGGACTCGGCGGCGGGGCGCTGCTCGACGTGGGCGTGTACCCGGTCCAGGCGGCGCTGATGTTCCTCGGCGAGGAGCTGTCGGTCGCCGGGTCCGTCCTGCGCGTCGACCCGGAGCTGGACGTCGACCTGGAGGGCGCGGCGCTGCTGCACACCCCGGACGGCGTGCCCGCGCACCTCTCGTTCGGGTTCCGGTCGTCCTACCGGTCCATGTACGAGATCTGGGGCAGCGAGGGACGGATCGTCCTGGAGCGGGCCTTCACCCCGCCGCCCACCCTGAACCCGACCCTGCGGGTGGTCCGGCAGGACCACGCCGAGGAGATCACCCTTCCGCCCGACGACCAGTTCGCCCAACTCGTCTGCGCGTTCGCGCGGGCGGTGCGGGACGGCGCGGTCTTCGGCCCGTACGCCGACCGGCTGCTGCGGCACGCGGCGCTGGTCGACGACATCCGGAGCCGGGCGCGACGCGGTCCGGCCGACCCCACCATTTGACCGGCAGCGATTAACCGAATTTCCACGGAATTGACCGGTACAGGAAGGTCGATTATGAAGGCCCTGGTTTTGGCCGGCGGTCACGGCACCCGGCTGCGGCCGTTCAGCCACAGCATTCCGAAACAGCTCGTCCCGGTGGCCAACGCGCCGGTGCTCTTCCACGTGCTGGACGCGCTCCGCGCCGCGGGCGTCACCGAGACCGGAATCATCGTCGGCGCGCCGGGCGACGCGATCCGCGGCGCCGTCGGCGACGGCTCCCGGTTCGGCATGAGCGTCACCTATCTGCCGCAGGACGAGCCGCTCGGGCTCGCGCACTGCGTCCTCATCGCCGGCGACTTCCTCGGCGACGACGACTTCGTGATGTATCTGGCCGACAACGTGTTCGCGGACGGCATCGGCGAACCCCTCCTCGAGTTCCAGGAGCGGCGGCCCGCCGCGCAGCTCGTCGTCGCCAAGGCCGCGGAGCCCACCGAGTGCGGCATCGCGGAGGTGGACGACACCGGCCGCGTCCTCGGCGTGGAGGAGAAGCCGGACCGGCCGCGCAGCGACCTCGCCGTCACCGGCGTCTACTTCTTCAGCTCGCAGATCCACGAGGCCGTCCGCGCGATCGAGCCGAGCGCCCGCGGCGAGCTGGAGATCACCGACGCCGTCCAGTGGCTCGTGTCGCAGGGCCGGGACGTGCAGGCGCGCCTGCTCGCCGGGCCCTGGCACGACACCGGCACCGTCGACGGGCTGCTCGACTGCAACCGGACGCTGCTGGAGCGCCTGCGCCCCGAGGTCCGCGGCGCCGTCACGGCCGGGACGGTCATCACCGGCCCCGTCGTCGTCGCCGAGGACGCCCTCATCGAACGGTCCGTGATCACCGGCCCGGCGCTGCTCGGCCCTGGCTGCGTCGTGCGCGGCAGCCGGATCGGCCCCGGCACCTCGATCGGCGCGGGCTGCCTGCTGGAGGACGCCGACGTCGAGCACTCGATGCTGCTGGACGGCGCGTCCGTCACCGGCGTCGGCCCGCTAGCCGGTTCGGTCATCGGACGGTCCGCGCTGGTCGGCCCGCCGCCCGGCGCGCCGGACGGCGAACGGGACGCCCACCGCCTGGTGGTGGGCGACGATGGCCGGGTCGAGATCGCCCCCCGGAAAGGCGCGGACGCGTGAGGCTGCTCGTCACCGGGGGAGCGGGGTTCATCGGCTCCCACTACGTCCGCCGCGCGCTCGAAGGCCGCTACCGGGGGCTGGAGGACGCGCGGATCACCGTCCTCGACAAGCTGACCTACTCCGGGAACCCGGCCAACCTGCCGATGTCGCACCCGCGGCTCGACTTCGTCCGGGGCGACGTGTGCGACTCGGCGCTGCTGACGTCGCTGCTACCCGGACATGACGCCGTGATGCACTTCGCCGCCGAGACACACGTCGACCGGTCGCTGCTGAGCGGGGACGCCTTCGTCCGGACGAACGTCCTCGGCGTGCAGACCCTCCTCGAATCCTGCCGCCACACGGGCGTCGACCGGGTCGTGATCGTCTCGACCGACGAGGTGTACGGGTCGATCGGCGAGGGCGCGTGGACGGAGGAGTCCCCGCTCGCGCCGAACTCGCCGTACGCGGCGTCCAAGGCGGGCGGCGACCTGATCGCCCGCGCCTACTGGCGGAGCCACAGGCTGAAGGTCTCGATCACCCGCTGCTCCAACAACTACGGGCCTTACCAGTTCACCGAGAAGGTCATCCCCCTCTTCATCACCAACCTGATCGACGGGAAGGACGTCCCGCTGTACGGCGACGGGCACCACGTCCGCGAATGGCTGCACGTCGACGACCACTGCCGCGCGTTGCATCTCGTCCTCACAGAGGGCCGCGCCGGAGAGGTGTACAACATCGGCGGGGACACCACGCTGAGCAACCGGGAGCTGACCGGGCTGCTGCTCGACGCGTGCGGCGCCGGGTGGGACCGCGTCCGGCACGTCCCCGACCGCAAGGGCCACGACGAGCGGTACGCGCTGGACGACACCAAGATCCGCACGCAGCTCGGCTTCGTCCCGGCGACGCCGTTCGCCGCCGGGATCGCCGAGGTCGCCGACTGGTACCGCGAGAACCGGGCGTGGTGGGAGCCGCTGCGCCACAAGGCCCGGCTGTCCGCCGGTTGAGCTGGGGGAGTTGTGATGCGGATTCTCTTCGTACCCATGCCCGTGTCCACGCACTACCTGTCGATGGTCCCGCTGGCCTGGGCCTGCCGCGCGGCGGGCCACGAGGTGCGGTTCGCGGTGCAGCCCGCGATCGTGGACACGATCCGGCGGTCCGGGCTGACCGCCGCCGTCGTCGCCGACGACTACGACTTCGCGGGCGCGATCGCCGCCCGCCGCCGGGCCCGCAAGGAGAGCGGGCGGCCGCTGACGCCGGACATGGTGGCGAACCTGTCGCCCGCCGAGCGCCTCGCGGTGAAGGAGCGGATGTTCGCCCCGCAGGTCTCCGCCGCCGAGAGCGTCGCGGACGGCCTCGTCGCCTACACGCGCCGGTGGCGGCCCGAACTGGTGGTGGCGGACCCGCTCGCGCTCGCCGGGCCGCTCGCCGCCGCGGCGGTGGACGCGCCGTTCGTCCGGCACCTGTGGGGACCGGACGTCATCGGCGCCATGGGCTTCCCCGGCCTCGGCATCGCCGTGGACCACTGGCCGAGCGCGCTGCTGCGGCTGTACGAGCGGTACGGCGTCGAGCCCGCCGCCGACTACGCCGTCCACACCGTCGACCCGTGCCCGCCGAGCCTCCAGGCCAACGCGCGGGCGGGCCTGCTTTCGATGCGCTACGTCCCGTACAACGGGCCCGGGATCGAGCCCGACTGGGCGGCCGGATCCGGGCGCCGCCGCGTCTGCGTGACGTGGGGGATGACGTCCAGCGCGGTCGGCGGACGGGAGGGGTTCCTCGTCCCGTGGATCCTCAAGGCGCTCGCCGACTTCGACATGGAGATCGTCCTGGCGATCAAGGCGTCCGACCGTGAGCTGCTCGGCGACCCGCCGCCCGGCACCCTCATCGCGGAGGAGGTACCGCTGCACCTGCTGCTGCCGTCCTGCGCGGCGATCATCCACCAGGGCGGCGGCGGCACGCTGCTGACCGCCGCCGCGCTCGGGGTGCCGCAGTTGATCGTGACGAACTCCGGCGACCAGCAGTTCAACGCCCGGCTGCTAACCGCGACCGGCGCGGGCGCCGCGGTGTCGGTCGGCGAGGCCGCGGACGGCCCGCTGAAGACGGCGATCGCGGGCCTGCTGCACGACGACGCCGACGCGCTGCGCGCCGCCGCGGGCCGGCTCCGCGCGGAGATCGAGGCGCAGCCGACGCCGGGCGCCGTCGCCGCCTCGCTCACCGAGCGGTCCTGAACCGGCCGCCCGGACTCCACCGGTCCGGTTGCGAGGGCGGCCGGGTTCTGTAAACATTTACTTCATGAGCACGAGCAGAGCGGCACTGTTGGACGCGGCCACCGCGGAGTTCGCCAAGCACGGCCTCCGGGGGGCCCGCATCCAGGACATCGTCGCGCGTGCGGGCGTCAACGAACGCATGATCTACCACCACTTCGGCAGTAAGGAGAAACTGTACGCCGCCGCGCTGGTGGACCGTTTCGCCGAACTGCGCGCGGCGTGGGCGCCCGTGCTGGAGAAGGCCGTGACGATGGAGCCCTACGAGGGCATGCGCTTCGCGCTCTCGGGGTTCGCCGACATCATCATGAACCGGCCCCGGCTCGTCGGGCTCTGGCTGCACGAGGCGCTGAACGGCTGGCGGACCCTGCCGCTGCCGACGGCCGACATGCTGCCGAGCGCGCTCTCCGAGATATACGCCCGCGGGCAGAAGACGGGCGTCTTCAGCACGGCGCGCCCCTTCGAGCTCGCACACGGGACGGCCATGGCGGCGATGTTCGGCATGGCGGTCATGGCCCCGCGCGGAGAGCAGATCCTCCGCGCGGGGGGACCGGCGCTGGACGACGACGCCACCCGGCGCGACCTCGTCCTGGATCAGCTCATGAACGGCATGGCCACCCCGCGGGCGGACTGAGCGGCGAGGCGCCGGGGCCCCGCGCGGGGAGCGCCGGCGTCTCGCCATCAGGTCCGCAGTAAATATGTACTGCATCCTCACCTGGAGATCCCGATGAAGGCAGAAGCGCAGCCGCCGAAGGCGCGGGCGGACGACACCCGGCTCCCGCCCGCGCTCGTCAAGCTCATGGTGGTGATCACCCTGGGCGCCCTCATGGTCCAGCTCGACGCGACCATGACGAACGTCGCGTACAACACGCTGCTGAAGGAGTTCGACGTCTCGCTGCTGACCGTCCAGTGGGTCGGCAGCGGCTACCTGCTCGCGATGGCCACGGTCATCCCGTTGACCGGCTGGGCGATGGACCGCTTCGGCGCCCGCTCGGTCTGGATCACATGCCTCGCGCTGTTCCTGCTCGGCTCGGTGCTCTGCGGGGTGGCCTGGTCGGCGAACAGCCTGATCGCGTTCCGCATCGTGCAGGGCCTCGGCGGCGGGCTGCTGCTGCCGCTCGGCACGGCCGTGCTCGCCCAGGCCGCCGGGCCGCAGCGGCTCGGCCGCGCGATGGCCGCCGTCGGCATCCCCGCGGTGCTCGCCCCGATCCTCGGGCCGGTGCTCGGCGGGGTGCTGGTCAGCGACCTGAACTGGCGCTGGATCTTCTTCGTGAACGTGCCGATCTGCCTGCTCGCGATCGTGCTCTCGGCCCGCTCGATCCCGGCCGACCGGCGGCCCGACACCCGGCGGCTCGACATCCTCGGGGTGGCGCTGCTGTCGCCCGCCTGCGCCGTGATCGTCTACGGCTTCACCGCCGCCGGCCGCTACGTCAGCTTCGCCGACTGGCACGCCTACACCCCGCTCGCCATCGGCGTCGTGCTCCTGCTCGTGTTCGCGCTGCACGTGACGCGGACGAAGACCGAGCCGATCATCGACCTGCGGCTGTTCAAGGCCGTCCGGACGTTCACCGCGGGCACCGCCGTCCTGTTCGTCGGCACCACGGCCCTGTTCGGCGCCGTCGCCCTGCTGCCCCTCTACTACCAGCAGCTCCGCGGGTACAGCGCGCTCGAGGCCGGGCTGCTGCTCGTTCCGCAGGGCATCGGGATGGGGCTCGCGCTGCACTTCGCGGGCAAGCTCACCGACAGGATCGCGCCGCGTCCGATCACGCTGTTCGGGCTGGTGCTGACCGCCGTCTCCACCTACGTCTACACGAACCTCGGGCCGCACACGAGCCTGTGGCTGATCAGCGTCATGCTGGTGGTCGGCGGCGCGGGGCTGGGCGCGGTGACCGTCCCGTCCATGGCGATCACCGTGCGGGGCCTGCCGCGCGAGATGATCCCGCGGGCCACCACCGCCAGCCGGATCCTGATGCAGCTCGGCGGCTCCTTCGGCGCGGCCGTGGTGCTCATCGTCCTGCAGAGCAGGCTCACCACGCACGCCAAGGCGGGGCACGGGCAGAT
Organism: Actinomadura syzygii; assembly: GCF_008085905.1. Classification (GTDB taxonomy): domain Bacteria; phylum Actinomycetota; class Actinomycetes; order Streptosporangiales; family Streptosporangiaceae; genus Spirillospora; species Spirillospora syzygii. The sequence goes on from NZ_VSFF01000002.1 coordinate 391,910, forward strand.
CACCCCGCAGGGCATGGCCGACTCCTTCGGCGCCACGTTCTGGTGGGTGCTGGCGTTCGCGCTGGCCGCCGCCGTCCCCGCCCTGCTGCTGCCCGGCAAGCCGCCCGCGCGGACGGCCCCGGCCGCCCAGCAGGAGAAGCGCCCCGCCACCTCCTGAGGCGCACGCAAGCGAGGCACGGAAGCGAGACGCAGAAGAAGGTCTCCCCCTGGCGGCTGGGGGAGACCTTCTCCTGCGGGGTGCGGGGATACGCCTCTGGCTACCCGGCGGACGCGCGGAACCGCGTGATGGCCGGGAGGTGCCGTTCGCGCAGCTCGGGGTCGGTGACGCCGAGCCCCTCGTCCGGCGCCATGCAGAGGACGCCGATCTTGCCCTGGTGCAGGTTCCGGTGGACGCGGCGGGTCGCCTCGCCCACCGCGTCCAGCGGCAGCGTCACCGACAGCGTCGGATGGATCCTGCCCTTCGCGACCAGCCGGTTGGCCTCCCATGCCTCCCGGTAGTTCGCGAAGTGCGAGCCGATGATCCGCTTGACGTTCATCCACAGGTACCGGTTGTCGAACTCGTGCCGGAACCCCGTGGTCGACGCGCAGGTGACGACCGTCCCGCCGCGCCGGGTCACGAACACCGAGGCGGCGAACGTGTCCCGGCCCGGGTGCTCCAGGACGATGTCCGGGTCCTCACCGCCGGTCAGGTCGCGGATCCGCGCGCCGAACCGCTTCCACTCGCGCGGGTCGGACGTCCCGTCCGGCCGCCAGAACCGGTAGTCCTCGGCGGCCCGGTCGATGACCAGCTCGGCGCCCATCGCCCGGCACAGCTCCGCCTTCTCCGCCGACGACACGACGCAGATCGGCGTCGCGCCGCCCGCGAGCGCGAGCTGCACGGCGTAGGAGCCGAGCCCGCCCGTCGCGCCCCACACCAGCACGTTGTCGCCCTGCTTCAGCCGCGCCCCGTTGCGGGACACCAGCTGCCGGTAGGCCGTCGAGTTCACGAGGCCCGAGCAGGCCGCCTCCTCCCAGGTGAGGTGGCCCGGCTTCGGCATGAGCTGGTTGGCCTTGACGAGGGCGATCTCCGCGAGGCCGCCGTAGTTCGTCTCGAACCCCCAGATCCGCTGCTCCGGGTCCAGCATGGTGTCGTCGTGCCCGTCCGGGCTCTGCATCTCCACGGACAGGCAGTGCGCCACCACCCGGTCCCCGGGGCGCCAGTCCTGCACCCCGGGTCCGGTCCGCAGCACCACGCCGGACAGGTCCGAGCCGACCTGGTGGTACGGCCGGTCGTGGTGCGAACTGAGCGGGGAGCGCTTGGCGTAGCGCTCCAGGAACGTGAACGTCGGAAGCGGCTCGAACAGCGCCGTCCACACGGTGTTGTAGTTGATCGCGCTCGCCATGACCGCGACGAGCGCCTCACCCGGCCCGACCGGGGGCAGCGGCACCTCCTCCAGCCGCAGCGACGCCCGGGGGTCCTTGTCCGCGGTCGCCTGACCGGCGAACATCTCCGTGTCGTCCCGGTGCACCGTCGCCGCCCGGTACGAGCCGGGCAGTGGCAGCGCCTCGAAGGCGCGCGGCGACGTCTCCCCGGCGAGGATCGCGTCCAGGAACTGCCGGACTGCCATGAGCGGACCTCCCGGTCAGACGACGGTGTTGATGCGCAGCGATCCCAGGTACGGGTGCCACAGGTGCTCGGGGTCGTTCTCGACGGCCTCGACCACCTCGCGCATGGCGGCGAGGGCCTTCGGCTCCTCCTCGTCGTAGACGTCGCCCTGCAGCATCTTCAGCACGTCGACGCGGTACTGCGGGTCCTTCACGAAGGCCGTGAACAGCACGTTCAGCCGGTAGTAGATCGTGATGAACTCGTACCAGTTGCGGACGGCGCGGCGGAGCCGCCGCTCGTACGTCGCGAAGCGCTCCTTGCTGAAGTCGTTCGCCTTGTGGGCCTCGATGATGTCGTAGGACGCGATCCGCGCGCTGTTGACGGCGACGCTCACCCCGCTGGAGAAGATCGGGTCGACGAACCGGGCCGCGTCCCCGATGAGGACGAACCGGTCGCCGCAGATCTCCTTCATGGAGTAGCTGTAGTCGCCCTCGGTCTTGAGCGGGCGGACCTGCTCGCACTTCTGGAGCTCCTTGTGCAGCTCCGGACGGCTCTGGATGTAGTCCCAGAAGAACGTGTCGCGGTCGACGCCGGACTCGCGGAACCGCTTCTTCTGCGTCACGACCCCAACGCTGGTGATCGTGTCGGTGATGGGGATCTGCCAGACCCAGCTGTCGTTGATGGGCAGGTAGTGGATGAAGATGAAGTCGGCCTCGGACGGGTCGGACGACAGCGCGTTCCGGTCCAGCCCGTCGAACCAGGCGTGCACGGCGTACTGGTCGAACACCGGGTCGGGGACCTTGACCTTCATCTGGCGGCCGAGCAGCGTCTGCCGTCCGGACGCGTCCACGACCATGCGGGACGTGAACGTCGTCTCCCGCGGCCCGATGCGCGTGGTGAGCGTGACGATCTCGGGGTCGGAGAAGTCGACGTTCAGGACGCGGACGCCGTTGAACACCCGCGCGCCGCGGCTCTGCGAGTGCTTCAGCAGGATGGAGTCGAAGCGTCCGCGGTCGACGTGGAAGGTGTAGTCGCGGTCGACGCCCGGCTGGTCGCGCTCGCTGAAGAGGATCTCCGCCGACCGGATGTGCTCGAGGTTCTTGGTGAAGTTCGTCCGCTCGGTGTAGCGGGACTCGGCCGTCGTCCAGGCCGCGCCGTACTTCTTCGGGAACTTCGCCTCCTCCAGCTTCTCCATGACGCCGATCTCGTTGAACACGGGCGTCGTCGCCGGGATCAGCGACTCGCCGACGTGCTCGCGGGGGAAGATCTCGCCCTCGAACACGACGACCGACAGCCCGGCGCCGGCGAGGTAGGAGGCGGCGGTCGAGCCCGCCGGGCCGCCGCCGATGATCGCGACGTCGAAGTCAGGCTCCATGGTGGGCTCCGTCCGCCTTGGCCGTCTGGGGGAGGTCGTCGATCATCTCGGCGATGCTGCGCACGTCCTTGAAGAACCGCGCGCTGACCTTCGCCGGGGGGATGGCGATGCCGAGGTCGTCCCGGATGTGGGTGAGCAGCACCGCCGTGTTGAGGGAGTCGAGCACGCCCCACTCCAGGAGCGGGGACGTCGCGGTCAGCTCGCCGCGCGGGTCGCCGGCGAGGAACCTGTCCCTGATGAAGGAGATCAGGTGCTCGGACAATTGATCATGTGACACTGACTGTCCTTTCGACGTGCCTTTCGACGAGCAGGGTCCGGTCGACCTTGCCGTTGCGCGTGCGCGGGAGTTCGGGCACGAGATGGAACCGGTCGGCGATCATGTAGCGGGGCAGTCGCCGCGAGCTGTGCTCCTTGAGTTCGAGGACGCCGGGCGCCCGCCCCGGCCCGGGCACGATGAAGGCGACGAGCCGCGCGTTCACGGCCGTGCCGGCGACGACGACCGAGACCTGGTCGACGTCGGGGTGGGCGGCGAGGGCGGCCTCGACCTCGCCGAGCTCGATGCGGTGCCCGCGGACCTTGACCATGTGGTCGCGGCGGCCGACGTAGTCGAACGCGCCGCCGGGCAGGACGCGGACGACGTCACCCGTCGCGTACGCCCCCCGCTGCGGTTCGCCGCCCCAGTAGCCGAGCATGACCGTGGGGCCGTCGACCATCAGCTCGCCCTCGTCGCCCTCGGCGGCGGGGGCGCCGTCCGGGCGGACCGCCCAGACGTCGTCGCCGCAGCTCGGACGCCCGATCGGGACGGGGCGGTCGCGGCCGAGGTCGGCGGGTTCGACCCGGTGGAAGGTGCAGACGTTGGTCTCGGTGGGGCCGTAGAGGTTGAACAGGGGCGCGCTCGTCCAGTCGGCGAGCCGCCGGACGTAGGGGATCGGGAACGGCTCGCCCGCGAACAGGACGGCCCGGAGCGCGGCCGAGGGCGCGCGGTCCAGCAGCCCGCCGTCGCGCATCATCAGGATCAGCACGGACGGGACGGAATACCAGACGGTGATCTCCCGCTCGTACAGCAGGTCGACGAGCTGCCCCGGCGCGTACCCGAGCGCGGCCGGGATGAGGTGCACCGAGGCGCCGACGGTGAGCGGCGCGTACAGGTCGAGCACCGACAGGTCGAAGGTGAACGGGGCGTGGTTGGCGAACCGGTCGGCGGACGTGGCGTCCAGCAGCCCGACCGCCCAGTCGACGAACGCGAGGGCGGCGCGGTGGCTGATGCACACGCCCTTGGGCGTCCCGGTGGAGCCGGACGTGTAGAGGATGAACGCGAGGTCGTCGGGCTCGCACGTCTCGTCCGGCGACGGGCCGTCCGCGGCGAGCGGAACGTCGAGGTCGAGGTATTCGGCGTCCGCGCCGAGCTCGGCGCGGAGCGCGCCGAGGCGGGCGTCGCCGACGCAGACGGCGCGCGCGCCGCAGTCCCGGGCGAGGGCGGCGACGCGCCCGGCCGGGGACGCGCCGTCCACCGGGACGTAGGCCGCGCCGAGCCGCAGGACGCCCTGCATCGCGGCCACGACGGCGGCGGACTTGTCCGCCCACAGCACCACCCGGTCGCCGCGCCGGACGCCGAGCGCCGCGAGCCGCCGGGCGATGGCGCCCGCCAGGTCGTCCAGCTCCCGGTAGGTGCGCGTGCCGGCCTCGTCGACGACGGCGGGCGCGTCCGGGCGCCGGGCCGCCGAGTCGATCAGCCGCCGGTGCAGGTTCACAGCCCGGCCCCCTTCGCGATGATCTCCCGCTGGATCTCCGACGTGCCGGAGAAGATGGTGCTCGGCACCGAGTCGCGGAGCTGCTGCTCGATCCCGGCGGGGCTGAGGTAGCCGGAGCCGCCGAAGATCTGGACGGCGTCGAGGCTGTTGGCGACGGACGCCTCCGACACCGACACCTTCGCGACCGCCGCCGCCGTGGTGGCGTCCCGCCCCTGGTCGAGGAGCCAGCACGCCCGGTAGAGCAGCAGGCGGCAGCCCTCGAGACGCTGCGTCATGGTGGCGAGCCGGTGCGAGACGGCCTGGAACTCGCCGATGCCGTGCCCGAACTGCCGCCGCTCCCGCGCGTGCTGGACGCAGTCGCGGAGCTGCCGGTCCATCAGCCCGACGTAGGCGGCGAACAGGCACGCCCGCTCCCAGCCCATCGAGTGCTGGAAGATCGCGCTGCCGTCGCCCTCCTCACCGAGCCGGTACCGCTCCGGCACCCGGCAGCGGACGAACTCGACCCGTCCGGCCGGGCAGCCGTGCAGGCCCATCTTCCGCAGCGGCGGCCCCACCACGACGCCGGACAGCTCGCGCGGGACGGCGAACGCGCTGATCCCGAGGAACCCCGCGGCCGGGTCGGTGACGGCGTAGGTGACGAACACGTCCGCGGCGGGGGCGTTGCTGGCGAACGACTTCACGCCGTGCAGGACGTAGTCGCCGCCGTCGCGCTCCGCCGTCGTCGCGAGGCGTCCGACGTCGGAGCCCGCGCCCTCCTCGGTCATCGCGTTCGCGGCGATGAGGCCGCCGCGGGCGAGGCCGCCGAGCATGCCGTCCCGGACCGGGGCCCGCCCGAAGTCGCGGACGGGCACCGCGCAGGCGAGCAGGTGCGCGGCGACCGCGAAGACGAGGCCGGTGTCGGCGCAGCCGCGGCCGAACGCCTCCAGGGCGAGCGCCGTGTCGAGCGCGCCGAGCCCGCGGCCGCCGTTCTCGGCGGGCAGGCACAGGCCGGTGAGGCCGAGGCGCCCCGCGGTGGCCCACTCGTCCGGGGCGAAGTGGTCGGCGGACGACTCCCGGCGGCGGGCCCCCGGCAGGTCCCGGGTGACGTCGGCGAGGATCCCGTCGTAGAGCCGCCGCTGGTCCGCGCTGAGGCCGAAGTCCATCAGGCCGCCCACGGGGGCGTGTCGACGACCTTCACGACGGCGGCCGAGAGGGTGATGCCGGGCGCGACGCCCATCATCAGCAGGTGGTCGCCCGGACCCAGCTCGCCCGCGGCGAGGAGGTGGTTGAACGACATGATCTGGTCGCACGTGCCGTGGCCGATGCCGCGTCCGAAGTCCCAGGTCGACTTCGACAGCGGCAGCCCGAGCGGCGCCATGATCCGCTGCTCGACCATCTCCCTGGAGAAGTTGTTGAACGCGACGCGGGCGAGGTCGTCGGGCTCGATGCCCGCGTCGGACAGGCAGCGGTGCACGATCTCCGTGGTCTTCTTCTGCACCTCGAACAGCGGGGCCGCGCCGTCGGGGTTGCCCCTGAGCGTCTCGCGGAACGACAGCAGGCGGCCGTTGAAGTCCACGGACCTGCCGACGGTCACGCTCGGCGGGAACAGCGGCTCGTCCCCGCGGTGGACCTGCTCGGCGGCGGCGACCGTCACCGTGCGGGCCGCGACGACCTGTGCGAACGAGGGCCGCTTCGTCAGGACCAGCGCGCTCGACCCGTCCGCCGGGACGTACCCGACGCCCGAGTTCCAGCGGTCCATCAGCGGCGTGCCGAAGTTGTCGGCGGTGACGACCAGCGCGCTGCGGCGCTCGTCGGCCCCGCGCAGGTAGCCGATCGCCAGCTCCAGCGCCGTGAACATCCCGTTGCAGCCCGAGCGCACCTCCACCGAGAGGCAGTCGCCGCCGAGGTGGTGCTGGAGGTAGGACTGCGGCAGCCAGCCGTCCGGGCCCTGGTGCCAGGAGTCGGCGTAGAGCTGGACGTCCAGCTCGGCCGCGGGCTGCCCGGCGCGGGTCAGCGCCTCCCGGGCGGCGTGCAGCGCCATCTCCGGGGCCGGGGTGTCACCGGCGACGTGCACCCCGAGCAGCCCGGCGCTCTCGGCCTGCTCGGCCGGGTAGCTCCCCTCGGCCACCGCGTCCGCGATGGAGACGATCGGCGGCTCGTACACCCCGACCCCCGAGATGAAGATGTCGTCTGCTGGCACGGAAGCCTCCTCGGTCTGGCTGCGGATCAGTGGTCTGCGCGGGCGGCGGTCAGGCGGCGGCCCGCGCGCACGGCGAGCCGGAGCACGTCGCAGACGCGGTCGACGTCGGCCGGCCGGACGGCCGTGCCCGTCGGCATCACGAGGACGCGGCGGCCCAGCGACTCGGTGCGGGGGAGCGGCGCCGGCGCGTGCGTCTCCGGCCGGTCCCGGTAGGGGGCCAGCCGGTGGCATCCCGGGTGGAAGTAGGTCTGGGCGAGGACGTTCTCCGCCCGCAGCGCGGCGAGCAGGTCGTCCCTGGGCGGGCCGCCCGGGTCGCCGGGATCGCGGGAGCCCTCGTCCAGCTCGACGACCGCGTACTGGAGGTTGTTGAGCTCGCCGGGCCCCGGCACGCGGACCGTGAGGCCGGGCACGTCGGCGAGCGCCTCCCGGTACCGGACGTGGTTGCGCCGGTTGGCGTCCATGACCTCGTCGAGGTGCGCCAGCGAGGTGATCGCCATCGCGGCGCAGATCTCGTTCATGCGGGCGTTGACGCCGACGCCGCGGACCGTCCCGGCGGCGTCGTTGCCGAAGTTGCGCATGGCGCGGATCCGGTCGGCGAGGTCGTCGTCGTCGGTGACGATCGCGCCGCCCTCGAAGGAGTTGACGGCCTTCGTCGGGTGGAAGCTGAAGGTGGCGGCGCGGCCGAGCGCGCCGACCGGGCGGCCGCGGAACCGGCAGCCCGCGGCGTGCGCCGCGTCGAACAGCAGCGGGATCCCGTGCTCGGCGGCGATCTCGTCCAGGGCCGGGACGTCGCACGGCCGCCCCCACAGGTGCACGCCCATGACGGCGCTGGTCCGGGGGGTGATCAGCGCGCGGACGCGGGCCGGGTCGAGGTTGCCGGTGGCGGCGTCGATGTCGCAGAACACCGGGGTGATGCCGTGCCACTGCAGCGCGTGGGCCGTGGCGACGTAGGTGAAGGAGGGGACGATCACCTCGCCGGACAGCCCGAGCGCGCGGGCGAGGACCTCGATCGCGACCGTCCCGTTCGCGACGGCGAGGCAGTGCCGCACCTCGGTCAGCTCGGCGAAGCGGCGCTCCAGCTCGGCGACCAGCGGGCCGCCGTTGGTCCAGTGCCGCCCGTCGAGCGACGCGGCGATGCGGCGGAGGGCCTCGTCCCGGGCGGGCAGGCTCGGCCTGCCGGTGACGAGCGGAGTGTCGAACGCCGGCGGCCCCCCGAAGATCGCCAGCTCGCTGACGTCGCTCTTGGCGGTCGGCATCCTCGCCTCACAGAGGGTCGATGGCCTTGTGTCGCATCGGCCATATGGGGGTTGCGGTGTCGGAACTCAGGCTCAGACGGGACGCTAAGCGGGCGCTGAACGACCGCTAAAGCATGTGATTTGTCGCCGCGTTGCCGGGAATTCAGCGGGCGGCGCTGGGGTGGGCTGAACCGAACCGAAGGAGTGCCCGCCATGCCCGGAGCGCAGTCCGCCGCGACCGACGCGAACCGCTCCGCGGGTGTCCGCGAATGGCTGGCCGACCGGGGCCGCGCCATTCGCTGCTCGGTGACCCGCGTGCCTTTCGCCGAGCTGGACGCGTGGGGATTCGACTCCGGCACCGGAAATCTCGTGCACGACAGCGGGCGGTTCTTCGCGGTGGCGGGCGTCCGGGTCGACGACGACAGCGGGCTCCGCGCCGCGCAGCCGATCTTGAATCAGCCGGAGATCGGCATTCTCGGCCTCCTGACCAGGGAGGCCGACGGCGTCCGGCGGTATCTCGTGCAGGCGAAGATGGAGCCGGGCAACATCAACACGCTGCAACTCGCGCCGACCGTCCAGGCGACGCGCAGCAACTACACGCGCGTTCACGGCGGCCGGAAGACACGTTATCTAGAGCATTTCCGAGGCGCGGGACGGGGCCGTCCCGTGGTCGACGTCCTGCAGTCCGAACAGGGCTCGTGGTTCCTGCGGAAACGGAACCGCAACATCGTCGTCGAGGCCGCCGGGGACATACCCGAGCATCCCGACTTCCGATGGATGACACGCGCCGAGATAGACGAACTGCTGGTCCTGGACAACGTCGTCGGCATGGATATCAGGACCGTCCTTTCCTGCCTTCCGACCGACGCGGACGACGGCGCTCCGCGCGACGAATTCACCGACGCGCTGCGCCGTTCCCACGACCGCGCGGCGGCGCTGTTCGGCCGGGCGGAGATCCTGAGCTGGTTCACCGAGGCGCGGAGCGCCTGCGACTGGCGGGTGGCGGCCGTCCCGCTGAAGGACGTCCCCGGCTGGACGGCGGGCCCCGACGAACTGGCCGCGGACGGCGGCGGCCCCTTCCGCGTCGTCGGCGCGCGGGTCACGGCCGGGAGCCGGGAGGTCGCCTCGTGGTCGCAGCCGCTGCTCGAACCGCTCGGCATCGGGATGTCGGCGTTCCTCGCGCGCCCGATCGGCGGCGTGCTGCACCTGCTGGCGCGGGCCCGGCCGCAGGCGGGGCTGCCCGACCTCGTGGAGATGGGGCCGACCGTCCAGCTGCCCACGGACGGCGAGCCCGGCCGCACCGCGCCGTTCGCCGCCGAGGCGGCGACCGAGGACCCGGCGCGGGTGCGGTTCGACACCGTCCTGTCCGAGGAGGGCGGGCGGTTCTTCCACGCGCAGACGCGGTACCGGGTGATCGACGTCGGCGCTGACTTCCCGCTCGACGTGCCGCCGGACTTCCGCTGGGTGACCGTCCGCCAGCTCATGGACCTGGTCGAGCACAAGCACTACCTCAACATCGAGGCGCGCACCCTGCTCGCCTGTGTCCACAGCCTCCGTTAGGACGGCGCCGTTCAGGAAGAGGGCTCGCCCGTCTTGTGGTCGTGGATCAGGTGCATCGCCGCGTCGCGGTCGTGGCGGGCCAGGGCGTCCACCAGATCGGTGTGCAGTCGGTGGCGTTCGCGCAGGTACGGGGGCAGCGGGCGGACGCCGTCCGGCAGGACGCGCAGCGTGTGGCCCTCGATGAGGTCCAGCAGGTTGGCGTAGAGGGCGCGGAGCAGGACGTGCGGGCTGACCGCCGCGATCCGCGCGTGCAGCCGCCAGTTGGCGCGGGTGAACGCGGTGGCGTCCGCGGCGTCGGCGGCGACGCCCATCTCTTCGAGGATCGCGCGCATGTCGGCGACGTCGGCGGGGGAGGCGTGCCACAGGGCGTCCTCGATGAGGAGCGGGTCGAGCGCGTCGCGGATGCGGATGGCCTCGGCGACGGACGTGCGGTCGGCGTTCAGGGACAGCATCGAGTTGCCGAGCCGCACCATCGGCGACTGCTCGGCGGCGAACAGCCCGCCGCCGGGACCCGGCCGGACCGACACCAGCCCGCGCGCCTGGAGCAGCCGCAGCGCCTCGTTGAACGTGCTGACCGAGACGCCGCACAGCGCGCGCAGCTCGTTCTTCGTGCCGAGCCGCGCCCCCGGCTCGGCGGACCGGACGAGGCCCGCGACGCGGTCGGCGGCCAGCTCCGCTCGCCCGCCGGCGGGTGAGGGGGTGTCAGCGCGCACGGAGTCCTCCTCCCCTTAATTCAGCATGGACATTATCAGGGACGGGGCTTGACGTCGTGTCTGATCAGGGAGCATTATCACCCTAATCATCATGACGAATTAGGAGGACGGGTGCGCGTCGGCAACCTCGAATGTCGCTCGGTCGTGATCGTCGCAGAGCGCGCGGTGGACGTGGAGACGGCGAGCGGCGGCCGGTTCGGCCCCGACCCGCAGGCCGTCTACCAGGACTGGGACGCCTTCCGCGATTGGGCGGCCACCGTCTCGGAGGCCGAGGGCGCGGCCTTCGACCCGGCGGATCTCGGCGCGCCCGTGCCCGAGCCCCGCCAGGTCTTCGCGATCGGCCTCAACTACCGCGACCACGCGCTCGAGTCGGGGTTCGACGTCCCGGACGGCCTGCCCCCGGTGTTCACCAAGTTCGCGACGAGCATCACCGGCCCGGTCACCGAGGTGGCCCTGCCGCCCGGCGGCGACACCGACTGGGAGGTCGAGCTGGTCGCGGTCATCGGACAACGGGCGCGCAACGTCCCGGCGGCGGACGCCTGGGACCACATCGCGGGCCTGACCGTCGGCCAGGACATCTCCGAGCGGGTGTCCCAGCTCGCCGGTCCCGCGCCGCAGTTCAGCCTCGGCAAGTCGTTCCCGGGCTTCGCGCCGACCGGCCCGTGGGTCGTCACGCCGGACGAGTTCGCCGACCCCGACGACCTCGCGCTCGGCTCGGCGATCAACGGCGAGGACGTCCAGAAGGCCCGCACCCGCGAGCTGATCTTCTCCATCCCGCTGCTGGTCGAGCGGCTGTCGGCGGTGCTGCCGCTGCTGCCCGGCGACCTCGTCTTCACCGGGACGCCCGCCGGGGTCGGCCTCGGCCGCTCCCCGCAGCGCTGGCTCGCCCCGGGCGACGAACTGGTCAGTTACGTCGAGGGCATCGGCGAACTCCGCCAGCGCTTCGTCTGACCCGGGGAGCCGAAGAGCCGGGGACGAGTGGTCGCCCGAATGCCGGACACTCCGGGCGTTTCGGGAGCCGCTCGTTCTAGGCTGTGCGCCGTGACGGCTGAGCGGGTGGTGATCGACGGGCGCTTCGAGCTGCGCGGACGGCTCGGCAGCGGGGGCATGGGCACCGTCTGGCGCGCCTTCGACCTCGCGCTGGAGCGCGAGGTCGCGCTGAAGGAGGTGCGCCTCGCCGACGCCGAGCCGTCCCACCAGGACCCGGGCGTCGCGGCGATGATGCGCGAGCGCGTCATGCGGGAGGCGCGGGCGCTCGCCCGCCTCGACCACCCCAACGTGGTGACCATCCACCACATCGTGGACTCGCCGGACATGCCGCACCCGTGGCTGGTGATGGAGCTCGTCCGGGGGAAGTCGCTGCAGGACAGGCTCGGGTCCGGGCCGCTCACGCCCGGCGAGGGCGCGGTCGTCGGACGCGGCGTCCTCGCCGCGCTGCGGGCCGCGCACGAGGCCGGGATCTGCCACCGCGACGTCAAGCCCGCGAACGTCCTGATGCGGACGGACGGCACGCCCGTCCTCACCGACTTCGGCATCGCGGTGCTGGAGGAGGCGTCCCGCGTCACCGCGACCGGCGGCCTCGTCGGGTCGCCGGAGTACATCGCGCCGGAGCGGCTGCACGGGACGGAGGGCGACCCCGCCTCCGACCTGTGGTCGCTCGGCCTCCTGCTGTACGTCGCGGTGGAGGGGCACAACCCGCTGCGCCGTCCGACCGCCGCCGCGACGCTCGCCGCCGTCATGACCGCGGCGATCCCGCCGCCGCAGCGCGCCGGGCAGTTGGCGCCCGTGCTCCAGGCGCTGCTGGTGCGGGAACCGGCGGCGCGTCCGGCGGCCGCGCAGCTCGACCGGATGTTCGCCCAGGCCGCCGACGCCGTCACCACCGCGCCGGGCCTGGCGTTCCCGCCGCCGCCCGCCTTCCCCACGCCGCCACCGCCCGGCCCCGGCACCAACCCGAACGCCCTGCACGCGCCACTGCCCGGCCCCGGCACCAACCCGAACGCCCTGCACGCGCCACTGCCCGGCCCCGGCACCAACCCGAACGCCCTGCACGCGCCTCCGCCCGGGCCCGGCACTCACCCGAACCCCTTCCACACGCCTCCGCCGCACACCACCACGGGCTCCATGCGGCGGCAGCGCCACAACGGGGCGCGGTGGCTGGTCGGGATCGCGGCCGGGATCGCGGTGTCCGCGGTCGTGGCGCTCATCGCGACGCTGGTCGTCGTCGTCCCGAAGATCATGGACGCGACCCGGGACACGGCCGCGGCCGGTCCCGGCGGCCGGACCGGGGCGGCGCCCACGACCACCGCCCGGGGGAGCGGGGGCGGCGGCGCGCGGGTCGCCACGCTGCTGACGCCCGCCGCGATCCGCGACGTGATCAAGAAGTTCGAGGCGGCGTCGGGCAGCACGAAGTTCGCCGAGTTCTCCGTCTATCCGGAACGTGCGTCCGCCGACGCGCCCGTCGCCGGGCGCCGCTCCGCCTTCGACAACTACACCTACGAGAAGGGCGCGGACGCGGCGGTGCGGAGCCGTCCGAGCGTCGCCATCACGACCGGCGACGCCAAGGTCGACCTCAAGACGTTCAACTGGGAGGCGCTGCCGTCCTTGCTGAACCGCGCCGCGCGCACACTGAAAGTGCCGAAGCCCACCAACCGGTACATCATCGTCCGGGCCGCCTGGACGTTCAACGGCGACGCCCCCACCATGCTCGTCTACCTCACCGACGACTACGGCGGCGGCTACCTCGCCGTGAACCTGAAGGGGAAGGTCATCAGCACCGTCCCCGCCAACTCCTGACCGCGCTCACCCCGGCGTCCGGGACGGCGTCGAGGGCGGGACCCCTCCCGCGGCCGGGGGTTACGCTGAGCGCGGACGCGCGTGCGGAGCGGACGCGCGGGCACGACGCGCGGAGAGGACGGGTCGCATGCCGATGACGACGCGCAAGCCGCCGGGCAAGGTCGACATCCTGCCGAGGGGTTTCGGGAGCCTCGCCACCGGCCTGCCCCCGGCCGAGCCCGGCACGTTGTTCGTCCGGGGCGCGAACGGCGGGATGCGGGTGTCCCCGGACTCCCGCTTCACCGTCGTGTTCGGACGCTGCGAGCCCGACGTCCACGTCTGCGTCGGCGGCGACGACAAGCGCGTCAGCCGCCGCCACGGCGTCATCACCCGCGAGCACTCGCGCTGGGTGCTGTACAACGAGGGCAAGCTCGCGATCCGGTTCCCCGGCGCGCGGCTCGTGCTCGGCGGGCACCGGGCGGAGTTGCCGGTCACGTACCTGCCGCTGTTCATCGTCGCGCCGGGGCGGGAGCACCTCCTCGAAGTGCGCATCGCCGCGGGGTCGGCGGGGGCAGGGCCGGTCGACGTATACGAGGTCGAGACCTACGACCCGCGGCTCGACCCGGAGGAGGAGCACGGCGGCATCCCCTGGTACCTGACCGAGCAGGAGAAGCTCGTCCTCGTCTGCCTTGCCCAGCGCTACCTGCGGCAGGAGCCGTGGCCGCAGCCGCTCACCTGGGCGCAGGTCGCCGACGAGCTCGGCCGCCTCCGCCCCGAGGAGACGTGGAACGACAAGCGGGCGGCGCGGGTCGTCACCGGCGTCCGGATGCGGCTCAGCCCGTACGTCGGCGGCCTCCGCGAGGAGGACATCCCGCCGCCGATCGGCAACGCGCTCAACCACAACCTGATCAACGTGCTGCTCGTCCACACGATGCTCCGCACGTCCCACCTGGACGACATCGGCGGGTAGCGGGCGGGTTCACGCGGGGAGCTGGGCGGCCGCCGCGTCGGCGAGGGTCGTCGCCATCGCGCACAGCTCCTTCACGGGCGGCGCGCCGCGCGCGACGAGGTACAGCAGCTCGGCCGCCTCGTCGCCGTGCTGGTCGGAGTAGGTCCGGTGCACGACGCGGACCACGCACGTCCCGTCCCCGTCGCCCTTCGGCTGGACGAACGCGGGACGCCCCCGCAGCCGGGTGGGGTTCCCGTCGTCGGCGGCCGTGGGCGGCTGGCCGCGGTCGAAGAACAGGTGGACGTCGATGTCGCGGGTGGTGCTCCCCCACTCGCAGCCCCAGCCGCCGAAGCCGACGTCCGGCTCCGCCGCGTCGACGCCGGGGACGATGTCGAGCGCGCCCGGCCCGATCATCGCGCAGGCGTTCCGGTGCGCCAGCGACCGCGCCGGGAACGGCGGCGACCGCCGCGCGAGCGGGGCGCGGTTCAGCGCCGCGACCGCGCGGACGGCGGCGGTCTCGGCGATGGGGCAGAGCGGCACGGGACGGCCCTGCGTCTGGTGCGCGTCGACCACGATGGTGGTGCCGGCGTCCGGGGGAGGCAGGACGAGGATCCGGCCGCAGAAGTCGTCCTCGGCGCGGTCCTCGACGACGCGGACGCGCCCGATCGTCCTCGCCGGTCCGGCCGTCTCCGGCCCGCCGCCGGTGTCGAGGTCGAACTTGACGTCGACCTCGCCGTCGCCGCCGGTGGACACGAGGACGTCGCACCGGTCGAAGTTGCCGTAGTCGTTGTCGAGCTCCGTCCCGCCGAACTTGCGAAGCGCGGACGGGTCGGTCAGCGCGCACGGGTCGGCGGTGCGCGGGTCGCCGATCAGCGACACGGGCTTCGGCTTGGGCTTCGCCGGGGCCGTGCCGCCGGACGACGGGATCACGATCGCGAGCGCGACCCCTAACGCGACGACCGCGCCCGCCGCCGAGACGGCCACCGGGTGCCGCCGCGCGAACGCCACCGGACGGCGCCACGGCTGGGTCGTCCGGACGGCGGCGGACGACTCGTCCTCGGTCGGGGCGGCGTAGCCGGGACGCTCCGGCTCGGCCGGGCCCGCCACCTCCTCCAGCAGCCGCCGCGCCTCGGCGGGCGCGGGCCGGGCGCCAGGCTCGGGCCGCAGCAGCGCCGCGACGACCCCGGCCAGCGGCCCGAGGTCGGCGGCGCGCGCCGCCGGGTCTCCGGGCGGCGCGCCGGTGACCAGCGCCTGGACGGTCGCGCCGAGCGAGAACACGTCCGAGGCGGGCTCGGGACGGCCGCGCACGACCTCGGGCGCGGCGTAGGCGGGCGTGTGGCTGACCGCCCCGTTCCGCGTGACCGTCTCCCGGCCGCCGAACCGGTAGGCGGCGCCGAAGTCGGTGAGCTTGGCCGTCCCGTCGTCGGTGACGACGATGTTGCCCGGCTTGACGTCGCAGTGCACGATGCCCTCGGCGTGCAGGGCCGACAGCGCCGACGCGATCTGCGCGCCGACGCGGGCCGCGCTCTCCGGCCGCATCGGGGGCCAGGCGTCCAGGCTGCCGCCGGGCACGTACTCAAGGACGAGCCACGACGTGTCCTCGTCGCCGGTGCGCACCCGGACGGCGTCGTACAGCGTGACCACGTGCGGATGGCTGAACCGCGCCAGCGCGCGGGCCTCCGACCGCAACCGGTCGAACGCGCCGGGCCCGACCCCGTCGAGCCTCGCCCGCTTCAACGCGACGCGGCGCCCGAGTTCGGGGTCGTCGGCGAGCCAGACCTCACCCGTCCCCCCGCGGATGGGCCCCTTGATCAGCCGGTACCGGCCGCCGACCTCCGCTCCGAGACGCACCGCGACTCCTCTCACCCGGCGACCCACCCGGCGATCCACCCGGCGACGCCCAGCGCCGCGCGCGGCCCAACCTACTGCGTGACGGCGCGGGCACACACCGTTCCTCGCCAATGGAATCGGCCGTTCGCGCGGGACGCGCGCCGAATCCCGAGAGGACCGCCTCCAGGATCGGCAGCGCGCGGCCCGCCCTTTTCGCGCGGATGACCAGGTCCCAGGCGGGTTCGAATTTCTTCCACCCCCCGGCGTAGGCGGCGTGCCTGGCCTTTGCGCGCAGCGTCGGCTTGGTCGCGGCGCCGCGCAGGATCGACCCCCACCGGTAGAAGTCGCGGTAGGCGCGCTGGTAGCCGTCCTCCAACTGCCGGGGGGTCATCTTCGCGGGCTTGAACACGACCGTCCGGGTGTCGTAACCGGACCAGTCGGAATGGAGGAGGCGGCCCGCCTTCGCCATGCGGTCGTAGAGCCGCGTGCCGGGGTAGGGCGTGAGGATGTGGAAGGTGGCCGTCTCGATCCCCTGGCCGACCGCCCATTCCACGGTGCGGTCGAAGACGCCGGGGTCGTCCTCGTCCATCCCGAAGACGAAGCTGCCGTTGACCATAACGCCGTTATCGTGCAGCCGGCGGACGACTGCGTCGTAGTCGCGGTCGATGTTCTGCCATTTCCGCTGCTCCGTCAGATTGGCGGCGTTGATCGTCTCGAAACCGACGAACAAACTGCGCAGACCCGATTCGACCGCCTTTTCGAGGAGGCCGGGGCGGAGCACGGCCTGCACCGTTCCCGCGGCCTGCCAGAGCCGTCCCATCCCGCGCATCCCGTCGAAGAGCGCGGACGCGAACCTGGCGTTGCCGAACAGGTGGTCGTCGAGGAAGTACAGGTGGCGTCCGGGCAGCCGGTCGATCTCGGCGAGCGCGGCGTCGACGGTCTGGGTGTAGAACGACTTCCCGCCCTCGAAGAACGCCTCCTTGTAGCAGAAGTCGCACACGTGCGGGCAGCCGCGCGACACGACGATCGAGTTCGGCACCAGGTACCGCTCGCGGGCGATCAGGTCGCGGCGGATCGGCGGCAGCGCGGCGAGCGTCCGCTCCGTCGACTCGTACCGCGGCGCCGGGCGCCCGGCGCGGAAGTCGGCGAGGAACCGCGGCCAGGTGTCCTCGCCGGGGCCGAGGAAGACGGTGTCGGCGTGCGCGGACGCCTCGTTCGGGAGCGAGGTGACGTGCAGTCCGCCCAGGCAGACGTAGGCGCCGCGGGCGCGGTAGAGGTCGGCGAGCTCGTAGGAGCGCCGCGCCGAGGTGATGTAGACCTGGATCACCACGAGGTCGGGCTCGTCGGAGGTGTCGACCCGCTGCACGTGCTCGTCGGTCAGCGTCACCTCGTCGTCCGGGTCGAGGTAGCCGGCCAGCGTGGCGAGGCCGAGCGGCGGGAACAGCGAATACTTGATCGGCCGGAAGAACGGCGAGGTCGCCTCGGTCAGGGCCGGAAGGATCATCTTCACGCGCATGCTCCATTGCACGCCGCCGCGCGTCCGAGCGGGCGTCCGTCCTGTGCGGATAGTGTGCGGATACCGTGTCGGTCGTCCGTAATTCAATCGTTCTAGAATGTCTTTGTGACCTACGGACTTCTGATCGTCGAAGACGATTTCGATATCGGTTCGGACTTGGTCGCCGTGCTCGGCGCGCACGGATACACCACGGCCCTGACCGCCAAGGGGGTCAGGGCGGTCCAGCTCGTGCGGAGCGACCCGCCGCAGATCGTCCTCGTCGACCTGGGGCTGCCCGACATGGACGGGCTCGCGCTGTGCCGCCGGCTGCGCTCGCTGCGTCCCGAGCTGGCGATCCTCGTGGTGACCGCGCGTTCCCGGGAGTTCGACGTGGTCATGGCCCTGGACGCGGGCGCCGACGACTACCTCACCAAGCCGTTCCGGATCGACGAGCTGCTCGCCCGGCTGCGCGCCCTGACGCGCCGGCGGAAGAGCCGTTTCGGTCCGGCCGTGGTGAGCGTCGGTGGCCTCAGCGTGAACCCGGCCGCGCGGCGGGTGCTGCTCGGCGGGCGCGAGGTGGGCCTGCGTCCCCGGGAGTTCGATCTGCTGGAGATGCTCGTGTCCCGCGCGGGTCAGGTGGTGTCGCGCGAGGAGCTGATGCGGGAGGTGTGGGGGACGGAGTGGCTCGGCGCGACCAAGACGCTCGACGTCCACGTGTGCGCGCTGCGCCGCAAGCTCGCGGTGTACGGGCACGACCCGCGGCGGATCACGACGCTGCGCAGGATCGGCTACCGGTACGAGGCCGAGGCGGCGGAGCGCTGGTCGGCAGCAGGAGGGTGAAGACGGCCGGGTCGGTCCGGCTGAGGTAGAGCCGCCCGCCCTCGGCGTGGGCGAGCGAGCGGGCGATCGACAGGCCGAGCCCGTGGGCCTCGCCGGAGCCCGTCGCCGGGCGCCGCTCGAACACGTCGTCGCCGGGACGCGGCCCGGGTCCCTCGTCCATCACGTCGACGGCGAGCGCGGGGTCGGAGTGGTAGGCGGTGACGGTGATCGTCCCCGCGCCGTGGGTCAGCGCGTTGTCGAGCAGGACGTCGAGGATCTGCGTGACGGCGGCGGACGACGCGACGACCGGCGGCAGCGGGCGGCGGACGGTGAGCGCGAGGCTCCGTCCCGCGGCCCGCACGTCCGGCTCGTGCCGGTCGCGGACCCGCTCCAGGACGCGCACGACGTCGAGGGGCTCGCGGTCGTCCTCGTCCCGGGCGAGCCGCAGCAGCTCCTCCACGGTGTCGACGAGCGCCCAGCCGCGGCCGATCGCCGTCCGGATCGCGGTGTGCGGGTCGTCGTCCGGCCGGTGCAGGCCCGCTTCGAGGCCGAGCAGGAGGCGGGTGAGCGGCGTCCTGAGCTGGTGCGCGACATCGGTGCTGAACGCGCGTTCCCGCGCGACGGCCTCGTCCAGCCGCCGCAGGGCCTGGGCGAGCTGCTCGACGGGACGCTGGGCGCGCCCGGCGATCCGGCGGGCCGCGACGGCGGCGAGCGCGAGCAGGGCGAGCGCGGCGAGCGCCGTCGCGGCCCAGGCCCGCTCGGTGCGATGGCGGATCAGCGTGCCGGGCACGCCGACGCGGACGACGGTCATCGTCCCGCGCGGGTGCACGAGCGGCGCGGTGGCGGTGAGCTGGCCGTCCTCGAACGTGTCGTGGATGTGCCCGTCGCCCGCGCTCGCCGCCGCCGCCGAGCTGGACGGCCCCTCGCCGAGCAGGCGCTGCCCGCCCGGCCCGTACAGCCCGACGATCCGGGACGCGTCCCCGATCACCGGCAGCCCGCCCCTGCCGCCGGCGGGCGGGGCGGTCTGCAACCCGCTCACCAGCCGGTCGAGGTCGGCGGTGGCCTCGTCCACGTAGAGGCGCCGCACGGTGAGGCCGAGCGGCACGGCGCACGCGAGGACGGCGAGCGCGGTTATCCCGACGATCCAGCCGAGGAGGTAGCGGTGCTGCGGGACCGAGCGATCGCGGGGACTCATCGATGCCTCACTGCCGTGAAGGGGCCCGGACGCCGCGCGACCGGTAGACCACGTACGGACGGACGACGTATCCGAGCGGCGCCGCGAACGCGTGCACCAGTCGGCTGAACGGCCACAGCGCGAACAATGCCATGCCGATGAGCGCGTGCACCTGGTAGACCAGCGGCGCGCCGTTCATCGCGTCGACGTTCGGGTCGAGGCCGAAGAGGCTGCGGAACCAGATCGAGACGCCGAGCCGGTAGTCGTAGGAGCCGCTGCGCGCCCCGGCGAACGTGGCGGCGAGCCCCGCGCCCAGCACGATCGCGAGGACGGGGTACAGCAGCCGGTCGCTGCGCTGGGACGACACCCGCACCGCGCGCGTCCGCAGCCGCCGCCAGATCAGTGCGGCGAACCCGAGGGCGGCGGCGACGCCCGCCGTCCCGCCGACGATCAGCGCGTTGGCCCGGTACACCGACTCGGGCACCTGGAGGCGCTCCGTCAGCGACTCGGGGACGATCAGCCCGACGACGTGCCCGGCGATGACCATCAGCAGGCCGAGATGGAACACCGGGCCCGCGACGCGCAGGATCCGGCTCTCGTGGATCTGGCTGGAATGGGTGGTGATCCCGAACCGGTCGTAGCGGTACCGCCACACGTTCCCGCCGACGAAGACGACGAGGGACAGGTAGGGCAGCACGCCCCACAGCGCGATGTGCAGGTGCTTCACCGTCGTCGTCCTTCCGGGACGGCGGCGCACACCGCGTCGAGGACGTGCTCGTAGTCGCTGCCGTACGCGCGCAGCCCGCGCCGGAGCATGTCCAGCCCGGGGCGGTGGTCGGCGAGGAGCGGACGTCCCGCGTCGGGGTCGCGCGCCGCGAACTCCAGCATCAGCGGGAGGAAGTCGGGCAGTTCGCGGTCGGGTCCGACCCAGCCGTGCCGGCGGTAGTACGCCTTGAGCGACGCGAGCCGCCCGCCGCGGGTGCGGGTGTCGCCGTCGGTGTAGTAGGTGAGGTACAGGGTCCGGCGCCGGGTCCGGTCGAAGGTCGCGACGTAGCGGGCGCCGAGGTCGAGGGGGGTGCCGGTCCCGGCGGCGCGCTCGCAGAACCGCGCCAGGGACCGCGCGGCCGCCCCGCGCACCGCCGCGAGCGACCGGCTGACCAGCGATAACGTCTCGGGCCAGTCGTCACTGGGATAGCAGAGCAGCAGCGACGCCGACTGGTAGACGATCCGGTCGGTCACGCTCCCTCCCCGGCCTGCTCGCTCTCCTCGGTCGGCTCGGGGAAGAGGCCCGAGGGGCGCCCGTGGCCGTTCCAGTTCAGGAGGTTGACTCGGCGGGGTTCGGTGTCGCGGCGCTCCATCATGCCGGGGCCGCCGGGGCCGTCCAGGCTGCATCCGCTGTGCGCGAGGGGGTCGGGGTGGTCGTGGCCGTTCGCCGTGTACGCGGTCGGGATGACGTACCGCTCCTCGTACTTGGCGAGGGCGAGCAGCCGGTACATGCCGCGCAGGTCGTCCACGCTCATGCCGACGCTGTGGGCGATCTCGGGGTCCTCGTCCTCGCCGAGGTTGACGCGGCGCATGTGCGCGCGCATCGCCGCGAGCCGGTGCAACGAGTACAGCACCGGGTCCGGGTCCCCGGCGGTGAACAGCTCGGCGAGGTAGGACACCGGGATCCGCAGCGACTCGATCGCGCCGAACAGGTTGCCCGCGTCCTCGCCGTCGTTGCCGGTGCCGGCGAGCGCGTCCACGATCGGGGACAGCGGCGGGACGTACCAGACCATCGGCATCGTCCGGTACTCCGGGTGCAGCGGCAGCGCGACGCGGTACCGGCTGATCAGCGCGTGGACGGGCGACCTGCGCGCCGCGCTCACCCAGTCGTGCGGGACGCCGGACGCCTCGGCGGCGGCGGCGACGTCCGGGTCGTGCGGGTCGAGGAAGCAGCCGAGTTGCGCCGCGTAGAGGTCCTTCTCGTCCTCCACGGACGCCGCCTCCCCGACCCGGTCCGGGTCGTACAGGATGACGCCGAGGTAGCGGAGCCGTCCGACGCACGTCTCCGAGCAGACCGTGGGCTCGCCCGCCTCGATCCGCGGGTAGCACAGCGTGCACTTCTCGGCCTTGCCCGTCTGGTGGTTGAAGTAGACCTTCTTGTACGGGCAGCCGCTGACGCACATCCGCCAGCCGCGGCACCGGTCCTGGTCGACGAGGACGATGCCGTCCTCGATCCGCTTGTACATCGCCCCGGACGGGCAGGCCGCGACGCACGACGGGTTGAGGCAGTGCTCGCAGATGCGCGGCAGGTAGAACATGAAGGCGTTCTCGTACTCCAGCCGCACGTCGTCGCTGACCTTGCGGAGGACGGGGTCGTTCGCGGCGTGCTCGGGGCCGCCGCCGAGGTCGTCGTCCCAGTTCGGCCCCCACGTGATCGCCGTCGGCCGCCCGTCGATCAGCGAGCGCGGCGGCGCGGTCGGGACGTCGTCGCCGAGCGGCGCGTTGGTCAGGTTCTCGTAGTCGTAGGTCCAGGGCTGGTAGTAGTCGTCCAGGCCGGGGAGGTCGGGGTTGGCGAACAGGCGGGCGAGCCGCGCGAACCGCCCGCCCGCGCGGGGGACGAGCCGCCCGTGCTTCAGCGCCCAGCCGCCGCGCCAGGCGTCCTGGTCCTCGTAGCCGCGCGGGTAGCCCTGGCCGGGACGGGTCTCGACGTTGTTGAACCACGCGTACTCGACGCCGGGCCGGTTCGTCCACGTCTGCTTGCACGTCACCGAGCAGGTGTGGCACCCGATGCACTTGTCCAGGTTCATGACCATGGCGACCTGGGCCATCACCCGGCGGGGCGGCGTCTTCGCGCGGCCCGCGCGCTTCGTGCGGGGCATCAGTAGCTGACCTCCTGGGAGCGGCGCCGGATGACGGTGACGGCGTCCCGCTGGTTGCCGGTCGGACCGTGGTAGTTGGGCGCGAACGACTGCTGGGCGTAGCCGCCGATGAGGTGCGTCGGCTTGATCAGGAGTTTGGTCAGCGCGTTGTGGACGCCGCCGCGCCGCCCGCCGGCCTGCGCCCGCGGGACGTTCACCAGCCGTTCCTGCACGTGGTACATGAACACCGTGCCGGGCGGCATCCGGTGCGAGACGATCGCGCGGGCGACGACGACGCCGTTGGCGTTCACCGCCTCGATCCAGTCGTTGTCGGCGACGCCGACCGCCGCCGCGTCCTGGACGCTCATCCAGATCACCGGCCCGCCCCTGGCGAGCGTCTGCATCAGCAGGTTCTCCTGGTACTCGGAATGGATCGACCATTTCGAGTGCGGGGTGACGTAGCGGACCGCGACCTCCCGGCCGTCCCCGGCGTCGTGCCGGCCGGGGCCGCTCTCGCCGAGCGCGGCGAGGTCCAGCGGCGGCCGGTAGATCGGGAGCTGCTCGCCGTACTCGATCATCCAGTCGTGGTCGAGGAAGAAGTGCTGGCGGCCGGTCAGCGTGTGCCAGGGCTTGGCGTGCTCGGTGTTGACGGTGAACGGCGAGTACCGCCGGTCGGGCGCCTCCTTGCCGGACCACTCGAAGCTCGCCCCCACCTGGACGGGACGGTCCTGCGTGTCGGAGAACACGACCCGGCGCTCGGCGACGGACGCGCCGAGCTCGTCCAGGCCCGACTTCGGGCCGCAGCGTTCGGCGAGCCGCGCGAAGCCCTCGGCGGCGATGCGGCCGTTGGTCGTCCCCGACAGCGCGAGGATGGCCTCGCACAGCTTGACGTCGGTGTCCAGGAGGGGGCGGCCCTCCGCCGGGCCGTGCGCGACGGTCCCGGCGCGGGCCGCGAGCCAGGCGTCCTCGTGCTCGGCCCCGACCGTGATGCCCTTGGTCGTCAGGCCCTTGTCGCGGGTGAGCGGCCCGAGGGCGGCGAGCCGGTCCGCGACGGCGGTGTAGTCGCGTTCGACCACGGCGACCTGCGGGAGGTTGCGGCCGGGGCGGGCCGGCCGGCCGTCCCGCCAGTCCGGCACGGTCCCGCCCGGCTGCGCGGTCTCGCCGGGCGAGTCGTGCTGGAGCGCCGTCACGACCAGGTCGTGGACGACCTCCAGCCGCCCGCGCGCCAGCTCGCCGAGCCTGCGCGCCAGCCCGTGGAAGATCTCGAAGTCGGTGCGGGCCTGCCAGGGCGGGTTGATCGCGGGGGAGAAGGCGTGCACGTAGGGGTGCATGTCCGTGCTGGACAGGTCGTGCTTCTCGTACCACGTCGCGGCGGGCAGGACGAGGTCGGCGAACAGCGTCGTCGAGGTCATCCGGAAGTCCAGCGCGACCATCAGGTCGAGCTTGCCGCGCGGGGCCTCGTCCCGCCAGGCGACGTCGCGGGGGCGGCGGCCGGACGGGGCCTCGCCCGCGGTGGCGGAGTCGTCCGCGCCGAGCAGGTGCCGGAGGAAGTACTCGTTGCCCTTCGCGGACGAGCCGATCAGGTTGGCGCGCCACACGGTGAGGACGCGCGGCCAGTTCTCCGGGGCGTCCGGGTCCTCGACGGCGAAGCCGAGGCGTCCCGCCTCGACCTCGTCGGCCACCCACTCCGAGGGGTCCCCGCCCGTCTCGTGGATCGTCCGGCCGAGGTCGATGGGGTTGCGCGCGAACGTCGGGTAGGACGGCATCCAGCCGAGCCGCGCGGACTGGGCGACGAGGTCGGCGGGGTGGCGTCCGGCGAACAGGCCAGGGCCGGTCGCGGACGACAGGGCGTCCGCCGAGTAGCTCTCGTACCGCCACTGGTCGGTGTGCAGGTACCAGTAGGGCGTGCCCGCCATCTGCCGGGACGGCCGCACCCAGTCGGCCGCCGTGGACATCTGCTGCCAGCCCGCCAGCGGGCGCACCTTCTCCTGCCCCACGTAGTGGGCCCAGCCGCCGCCGTTGACGCCCTGGCATCCGGTGAGCAGCAGCAGGGACAGGAACGACCGGTAGATGGTGTCGGAGTGGTACCAGTGGTTGGTGCCCGCGCCCATCACGATCATCGACCGGCCGCGGGTGCGCTCGGCGTTGTCGGCGAACTCGCGGGCGATCGCCGCCGCGCGGGCGGCGGGAACGCCGGTGATCTGCTCCTGCCAGGCGGGGGTGCAGGGCGTGCCGGGGTCGTCGTAGCCGTCCGGCCACTCGCCGGGGACGCCGGGACGCGGCACGCCGTACTGGGCGAGCAGCAGGTCGAACACGGTGGTGACCGTCCGGCCGGCGAACCGCCGCACCGGCACCCCGCGCCGGACGCTCTCCGCGCCCTCGGGCAGGTCGAACCGGGGCATCGCGATCTCGGCGTGCTCGCCCGACCCATGGAGCGTGAGGGCGGGCTCGATTCCGTCGAGGTCGAGGTTCCAGCGGCCCTCGCCCTCGGGCCCCCAGCGGTCGGCGAGCGTCCCGCCGGGCGCGACCGGCTCGCCGGTCCGCTCGTCGATCAGGAGCGGCTGCCACCGCCGGTCGTCCGCGGCCGCCGCCGTCTCCAGCCCGAGGTCGGCGGCCGTGACGAACTTGCCGGGGACCAGCCCGCCGGTCCCGTCGTCCCGCAGTTCCACCAGGAAGGGCAGGTCGGTGAACCGTTTGACGTAATCCTCGAAATAGGGGGTCGAGCGGTCGACGAAATGCTCGCGGAGAATGATGTGGCCCATCGCCATCGCCAGTGCGCCGTCCGTTCCGGGATGCGGATGAAGCCATTCATCGGCGAACTTCGTCGCGTCCGAGTAGTCCGGCGAGACGACCACGACCTTCTGCCCGCGATAACGTGCCTCGGTCATCCAGTGCGCGTCCGGAGTGCGCGTCACGGGGACGTTCGACCCCCACAGCAGGAGATATCCGGCATCCCACCAGTCGGCCGATTCCGGGACGTCGGTCTGGTCGCCGAAAACCTGCGGGGAGGCGACCGGAAGGTCGGCGTACCAGTCGTAGAACGACAGCATCGGCGCGCCGATCAGCGACATGAATCTCGCGCCCACCGCGTGCGACGCCATGGACATTGCAGGAATCGGTGAGAATCCCGCGACGCGGTCCGGGCCATAGGTCTGGATCGTGTGGAGATGGGCGGCGGCGGCGATCTCCAGGGCCTCGTCCCAGCCGATCCGGACGAGGCCGCCGTGCCCGCGCGCCGACTGGTACCGGACGCGCCGCTCGGGGTCGCCGGTGATCTCCGCCCAGGCGGCTACCGGGTCGCCGAGCCTGTCCCTGGCCTCCCGGTACATCTCCACCAGCACGCCGCGCGCGTGCGGGTAGCGCACCCGCGTGGGCGAGTATGTGTACCAGGAGAACGAGGCCCCGCGGGGGCACCCGCGGGGCTCGTACTCCGGACGGTCGGGCCCGACGCTCGGATAATCCGTCTGCTGGGTTTCCCAGGTGATCAGCCCGTCCTTGACGTATACCTTCCACGAACAGGAACCGGTGCAGTTCACCCCGTGGGTGGAGCGGACGACGCGATCGTGCGCCCATCTCTCCCGATACGGAGCGTCATTCACGCCCTGATCGTCGCGATACACGGCTCGCAAGTCGCTCGTCGTCGGCGTATTCCTCAGGAACCGTCCCGCTTCCAGCAGCCGGGCCTCGACCTCCGCCGCCGCGCGTTCGGCGCGCCCACGCTTTCCCCGTACGACCAAAACGCGCTCCTCCGCTGAGCCACGACGATCACACGAAGAAATTTCACGCGCCTTGACCAGTCAAGTCAATGGGTTTTGCCCAACGCTAACCTTGACGTGCTCCGGACTGCGGAGCGAACCACGAGTCGAGCGTGAAGTCCTTCCCGACGAGCTTTTGCTCGACGAGGAATGCCTTCGTCCCGTTGAGGAGCTTCAGCCCTTCCGGGGTGAACGGCGCGTCCGGAAGTTGTTCCTTCAACGTCGTCTTGACGGAGATGTCGGGCGCGTAGCCGCCGGTGCGCGCGACGAACGCGGTGTAGGCGGGCCAGTTCGCCTTCGCGACGGCGGCCGCCTTCGTCTCCGCCCGCTGCCACACCTTGACGATGTCCTTGTGCCCGGCCAGGTACTTCTCCGTCACCACCGTGGCGGACGTGCCGAGCAGGTCCGGGTGGTCGCGGGAGGCGACGTCGATCGACCGGTAGCCCTTCTTCTCCTCGGCCGCCTGGTCGGCGGAGACCAGGCCGCCCGCGTCGATCGAGTTCTTCTCCAGCGCCGCGATGATCGCGGGCGTGTACATGTGGATGATCTGCTTCGGCTTCACCCCCGCCTTCTGGAGCGCGCCGAGCAGGTAGCGGTGGATGTACGAGCCGGTCTGCACGCCGATCCGCTTGCCCTCAAGGTCCTTGAGGGACGCCGGCCCGCCGTCCTTCTTCGCGACGATCGCGGCGTCCAGCCGGACGGAGTTCAGCGACACGAGCCGGGTCGGCAGCCCCCGGCCCCGGCCGATGATCGCCGGGGTGTCCCCGTACATGCCGATGTCGAGGGACCCGCCGGCGAGCGCCTGGTTCAGGTCGGGGCCGTTCTGGAACGTCGCGACCTGGACCTTGCCGATCCCGGCCGCCTTCAGCTCGGGCAGCAGCTCCCCGCGCTCGTCGAGGAATCCGACGGCGCGGGTGAGCTTGTTGCCGACGCCCGAGCCGATCACGCCGACGCGGAGCGTCGCGGAGTCCCCGCCGCCCGCGGACGAGCCGCACGCCGTCGCGGCCAGGACGAGCAGGCCGGCGGTCAGGACCCGGGTGATTTTCACGATGATGCCTTTCTCGGAGGGGGTGTCAGGAGGTGAGGGGCGCGCGGGCGGCCCGGTCCAGGGACGGGCCGACCGCGAGCTTGGCGCCGGGGACGCGGCCCCGGCCCCAGCCGATCTGCTTGCGGTAGCTGCCGAGCAGGCCGTCCGCGGCGAGTTCCGCCTCGTCCGGCGGCTCGGGCAGCGGATGCGAGCGCGGGTCGACGAACAGGGCGTCGACCGGGCAGTACGCCTCGCACATGAAGCAGGTCTGGCAGTCGCTCTGCCGGTCGATCACCGGGATGCCGTCGGCGCCCCGGTCGAACACGTTCGTCGGGCACACCTCGATGCACTTGTCGCAGGCGATGCACCGCTCCCGCGAAACGATCTCGATCACGACGCCACCGCCAGTGCCTTCTCGGCGGGCGCGGCCTGCTCGGCGGGCGCGGCGGGGGCCGCTTCGGCGGTCTCCGGGCGGGTCCAGACGTCGTCGAGGCCGCCGGTGACGAGGCGGTGGTGCTGCGCCGGGTCCTGGTCGGGCAGGTCCTGGCGCTTGTGCATGCCGCGGGTCTCCGTCCGCGCGAGGGCGGCGGTGTACATCCAGCGGGCGTGCGCGGTCATCGCGGCGGCCGACCGCGCCCGGACCGCCCCGGCGCCGTCCTCCACGAGGGATTCGCGCAGGTCGCGCCACGTCCCGTCGAGGGACTCCAGGGCCGGCGCGAGGCGGTCGCCGTGCCGCAGCAGGTTCTTCTCGTACGGCAGCACCTCCGCCTGGACGGCGGCGACGTACTCCGCGTGCCCACCGGCCGGACGTCCGGCCGGGCGGATGCCCGCCTCGCCGAGCGGCCGCACGGACCGGCGTCCGGCCCGTCCGCCGAGCGCCGTCGCGTGCCGCGCCGCGCCCTGCCCGGCCCACGTCCCGGACGACATCGCCCACGCCGAGTTGTGGCTGCCGCCGCCGGTGAACCCGCCGCAGATCAGCTCGCGGGTCGCGGCGTCGCCCGCCGCGAACAGGCCGGGGACGGTCGTCGAGCAGTCCGGCCCGGTGATCCGGATGCCGCCGGTGCCGCGCACGGTCCCCTCCGCGAGCAGCGTCACCGGGAACAGGTCGTGGAACGGGTCGATGCCCTGCCGGTCGAACGGGAGGAAGAAGTTCGCCTGCGCGAGCCGCATCGCGAGCTGCTCCTCCGGCGTCGCCCGGTCGATGCGGCACAGGACGGGCTCGGTGAGCAGCGTCCGCGCGATGACCGACCGGCCGCGCTGGCTGCCCGCGCCCTCCAGGACCGTCCCGTCCGCGTGGTAGAAGGTGGCGAACGAGTAGAACGCCGTCTTCGTCACGGACGTGAACGCCGGGGCGATCGCGTAGGCGTTGGAGAACTCCATCCCCGACAGCTCGGCGCCCGCCTCGGCGGCGAACAGCGCGCCGTCGCCGGTGTTGACGTCGCAGCCGAGCGCCTTGCTGAGGAACGCGCAGCCGCCGGTCGCGAGCACCACCGCACCGGCCTTGACCTGGAACGGGCGGTCGTCGCGCAGATGGTGCCCGGCGGCTCCCGCGACGGCGCCCGAGCCGTCCGCGAGCAGCTCGGTGACCGGGCTGTGGTCGAGGACGCGCACGCCCGCGCGGCGCACCCGCACGCGCATCCGCCGCATGTACTCGGGTCCTTGCAGGCCGCGCCGGATCTGGCGTCCGTCCGCGTCCACCGGGAACGGGTACCTGGAGATCTCGGCCAGCTCGTTCATGTTCGCGTACGTCTGGTCGAGGACACGGGCCATCCAGTCCCGGTCGGCGAGGTAGCCGCCGAGCCCCTCCCGGCTGGCCATCGCCTTCTCCCGGTCCTCCGGCCGCGGCTCGACGTACCAGACGCCGGTGCCGCCGGACGCGGTCGCGCCGCTCGTCCCGAGGTAGCCCTTGTCGGCGAGGACGACGCTCGCGCCCGCCTCCGCCGCCTTGATCGCGGCCCACGCACCCGCGGGCCCGCCTCCCGCGACGAAAACATCGGTGGTCAGATCGGTCATCGTGCCTCCTTGGAAGTGACGGCTCGGGATGTCGCGACGGCGCGCACGCCGAGCCCGTCGAGCAGGTCGCGCCGCAGCGCGATGAACCGGGGGTCGTCCAGCGACCGGGGCCGGGGAAGGTCGACGACGTACTCCCGCGCGATCCGGCCGTCCGCGAGCAGCAGCGCGCGGTCGGCGAGCAGGAGCGCCTCCTCGACGTCGTGGGTGACGAGCAGGACGGCGGGCCGGTGCTCGGCCCACAGGTCGGCGACGAGCGCCTGGGCGGTGAGCCTGGTCAGCGCGTCCAGCGCGCCGAACGGCTCGTCGAGCAGCAGCAGGTCGGGCGTCCGGACGAGGGCGCGGGCGAGCGCGACCCGCTGCGACTCGCCGCCCGACAGGGTGAGCGGCCAGGCGTCCGCGTGCGCCGCGAGGCCGACCTCGCCGAGCGCGGCCTCGGCGCGTTTGCGCAGGTCCCGGCCTTGCAGTCCGAGGACGACGTTGTTCCACACCCGGCTCCACGGGAGCAGCCGGTGCTCCTGGTAGACGACGGCGCGCTTGTCCGGGACGTCGATCTCGCCGCCGCCCTCGCCGTCCAGCCCGGCGAGCGCCCGCAGCAGCGTGCTCTTGCCGGAGCCGCTCGCGCCGAGCAGCGCGACGAACTCGCCGGGCGCGATGTCGAGGTCCACGCCGTCCAGGACGGCCCGCTCCCCGAACACCCGCCGCAACCCGCGAACCCGCACCTCGTTCCGCACCGCCGTGGTCATCGGGCCACCAGCCCCCGCCGCCAGGCCAGGGCACGGCGTTCGATGAGGCGGACGAGCAGGTCCGTGGACACGCCGAGCAGGGCGTAGACGACGAGCACCAGGAAGACCGTGTCCATCTGGAGGAACTGGGTGGCCTGGTTGATGACGAAGCCGATCCCGCTCGCGGTCGCCGACTGCTCGACGACGACGAGCGTCAGCCACGCGACGCCGAGCGACAGCCGCAGCCCGACGAGGATCTGCGGCAGCGCCCCCGGCAGCACGACCTTGCGCACCAGCCCGAGCCGCCCGAGGCCGCAGGTGCGCGCGGACTCGACGAGCCGCTCGTCCACGCCCCTGATCCCGTGGAACACGTTGATGTAGAGCGGGAACACGACGCCGACCGCGATCAGCCCGACCTTGGACGTCTCGCCGATCCCGAACCAGATGATGAACAGCGGGACGAGCGCCAGGTGCGGCAGCATCCGGACGGCCTGGACGGGCGCGTCGATGACGTCCTCGCTGATCCGGAACAGCCCGGACAGCAGGCCGAGCACCAGCCCGAGCGGCAGCCCGATCGCGAGCCCCTTCAGCACGCGCAGCAGCGAGACGCCGAGGTTCTCGAACAGCTCGCCGGACGACGCCATCTCCCAGCCGCGCGCGGCGACGTCGCTGAGCGGCGGCGTCGTGCTGCCGAGCCAGCCCGCGCGGGCGGCGATCTCCCACAGCGCTAGGACGGCGACCAGCCCGCTGATCTTGCGGGCCCGGCGCAGCGGCCCGAGCGCGGCGGCCAGTACGGCGGCCGGGCCGGAACGCGCGGCGGGCGCCGGTTCGGCGAGGTCGGGAAGGGCGGAACGGGGCGGGTCGAGCAGGTCGGCGGACATGCGTCACCTCCGGAGGTGCGAGGGAAGAAGGGCAGGGGTCGTCCGGCAAAGGGCGGAAGTCGTCCGGCAGGCGGAGTCGTCCGGCGGGCGGGGGTCGTCCGGCGGGCAGGGATCGTCCGGCAGGGCAGGGGTCGTCCGGCGCCGATGCCGGTGACAAGGGGGGATGGGCGGCCGGTCAGCGGCCGCGAGCTGCGGAGGTGCGGGTCAACAGGACGCGCTGCACACGCGAAGCAGGTCGATGTGGCGCCTCGCCACCAGTGCCGCCGTCGCGTTCATGTGGTCCAGGATGCACACCGGACCGGCCGCTGTGAAGCCCCCGGAAAAGCCCGCTCGACCTGCGGAGACGTCCTCGGTGGCAGACAAAACATGTAAAACCTACCGATTTACCAGGGAATATGTCCTTTGCGGGCACCGCACGCGGACGGGTTCGAAGGTTACACAGATCACACTGTCCGGAAACCCTGATGTGGACGTTCTGTAATGCGTCCCGAACGGAGTGTCCGCGTCCTGACCTGGGCTCGACCTGGGTATGGACGAAGACCGCCAGATTCCATACTATTCCAGTCGGATTTACTTGATATCGAGAAGAGGCACACGGATGGCGGACGGACGCGGGCCCCAGGGCGGCGGGCTGAGCAGGCGGGAACTGGCCGGGGCCGGGGCGGCGGTCGCGGGCGGGCTCGCCGCGAGCGCGGCGCTGCCCGGCGGGACGGCCGAGGCGGCGACCAAGACGGCGGAGCGGGAGTTCCGGGCCGCGCCCGGCGGGCGGCGTCCGGCGCGCCCGAACGTCCTGGTCATCCTCGGCGACGACCTCGGCTGGGCGGACCTCAGCAGCTACGGCTCACCGAACATCCGGACGCCGAACCTGGACCGCCTCGCCCGCCAGGGCCTGCGCTTCACCCAGGCGTACTCCGCCGCCGCCGTCTGCTCGCCCACCCGTTTCGCGCTCTACACCGGCCGCTACCCGGGACGCCTGCGCGGCGGCCTCGAAGAGCCGATCGCGCGACCGGACGAGCTCGTGGGCATCCCGCCCGAGCACCCGACGCTCGCGTCCCTGCTCAAGTCCGCCGGCTACGCCACCGCGATGTTCGGCAAGTGGCACTGCGGCTTCCTGCCCTGGTACAGCCCGATCAAGTCCGGCTGGGACACCTTCTTCGGCAACCTGTCCGGCGCCGTGGACTACTACTCCAAGGTCTCGGGCACCACCGCCGACCTCTACGAGGGCGAGGTGCCGGTCGAGTCGCTCGACTACTACACCGACACGATCGCCGACCGGGCCGCCGCGTTCGTCCGGCGCGACCACGGCCGCCCGTGGCTGCTGAACCTCAACTTCACCGCGCCGCACTGGCCGTGGGAGGCGCCCGGCGACCGGGACGTGAGCGCCCGCATCACCGCGCGGGCCAAGGCGGGCGACTCCCGCGCGCTGTGGCACGACGACGGCGGCTCGCTCGACACCTACCGCAAGATGGTCGAGGCCTTGGACGCCGGGATCGGGCGCGTCCTCGCCGCGCTGCGCGCGAGCGGCCAGGAGAAGAACACGATCGTCCTGTTCAGCAGCGACAACGGCGGCGAGCGCTGGTCGTACCAGTGGCCGCTGTCGGGCGGGAAGGGCGGGCTGAACGAGGGCGGCATCCGCGTCCCGAACATCCTGCGCTGGCCCGCCGCGATCCGCGGCGGCCAGGTCAGCCACGTGCCCGTCATCACCCACGACTGGACGGCGACGCTGCTGGAGGCCGTGGGCGTGAAGCCGGGCGCCGCGCATGCGCTCGACGGCCGCAGCCTCCTGCCCTACCTCCTCGACGGCGCCCGCCCGCCGAAGCACGACCTGTTCTGGCGGACGAGGCAGGAGCGCGCCCTGCGCCGCGGCGACTGGAAGTACCTGCGCACGTCGTCCGGCGAGACGCTCCACAACCTCGTCGACGACCCGCGCGAGCGCGCCAACCTCGCGGCCCACAACCCCGGCCTGTTCGCCGAGCTGCGCTCGGCCTGGGAGAAGGTCGCCGCCGAACTGCTGCCCTACCCGTCCTGACCCGTCCTGACCGTCCAGAAACAAGACCGGAGAAGAGGCTCCCCCCATGGTGAAGAGAACGGTCGTCCTGCTCGGCGCCGCGTCGCTCGCGATCGCGACGGGCGCGGCGGCGTGCGGCGGCGGATCGGACGGCGGCGGAACGTCCGCGTTCGACCCCGGGACGTGCCAGGGCGGGACGCTCACCGTCCTCAACCAGGGCGGCCTGGACGAGTTCGACCCCGCCCGCCTCTACACGTCGGGCGGCGGCGCGCTGCCGACCCTCGTCTACCGGACGCTGACCACCCGCCAGCGCGTCGCGGGCGAGGCGGGGACGAAGCCCGTCCCCGACCTCGCCACCGACCTCGGCACGCCCAGCGACAACGCCAAGACCTGGAAGTTCACGCTCAAGGACGGCCTGCGGTTCGACGACGGCACGCCCATCACGTCCGCCGACGTCAAGTACGGCATCGAGCGCTCGTTCTCGCCCGACCTGCCCGGCGGCGCCCCCTACCTGCACGACTGGCTGGTCGGCGGCGGCTCCTACAAGGGCCCGTACAACGGCGGCGGCGACCTGAAGTCGATCGAGACGCCCGACCCGAAGACGATCGTGTTCAAACTGCGGCAGCCGCACGGCGACTTCTCCTACCTGGCGACCGCGACCCAGTTCGCCCCGGTGCCGAAGGCCAAGGACACCGGCACCAAGTACAAGAACGCGCCCGTCTCCAGCGGCCCGTACAGGGTGGACAAGTACGAGCCGGGCCGGAAGCTGATCCTCACCCGCAACCCGAACTGGTCGCGGACGCTGGACAACCAGCGCCTCGCCTGCCCAGACCGCATCGAGGTCACCTCGGGCCTCGACAAGACGGTCATCAACCAGCGGCTGGTGAGCGGCGCGGGCGCGGACGCCAAGGCGATCACCACGGACGCGACCGTCGGCCCCGAGCAGCTCGCGCAGCTCGGCAGCGACCCGAACCTCGCGAAGCGCGTGGCGCGCGGCGTCTTCGGCGAGACGAAGTACCTCGCCTTCGACGCGACGAAGAAGCCGTTCGACGACCCGCGCGTGCGGCAGGCGTTCGCGTACGCGATCAACCGGCAGTCGGTCGTCAACGCGGTCGGCGGCAGCGCGCTCGCCACCCCCGCGACGACGTTCCTGCCCGAGGGCAAGGCGTTCGGCCAGCAGCCGTACGACCATTTCCCGGCGGGTCAGACGGGGAATCCGGGCAAGGCGAAGGAGCTGCTCGCGCAGGCCGGGCACGCGAACGGCCTGACGGTCGAGCTGGCCTTCCCGAACTCCGACGCCGAGGGCTACGGCCCGAAGGTCGCGGCGGCGGTACAGGACGCGCTCAAGCAGGCGGGCGTCACCGTCAAGCAGAAGCCGCTCGGCGAGGAGGACTACCGCACGGTCATCGGCAAGCCCGCGACCCAGCCGCCGCTCACCCTCCAGTCGTGGGGCGCGGACTGGCCGGCGGGAGGCCCGTTCCTCATCCCGATCTTCGACGGCCGGCAGATCCTGCGCGACGGCGGCAACTTCAACCTCGCGCAGCTCGACGACCCGGCCGTCAACAAGGAGATCGACGCGATCAGCGAGCTGACCGACCCGGCCGCCGCCGCGCCGCGGTGGGGCGCGCTGGACGCCGAGATCGGGAAGAAGGCGCTGATCGTCCCGCTGTACCACCCGAAGGCCGTCGCGCTGTACGGCAAGGACGTCAAGAACGCCTACGTCGACCAATGGCGCGGCTGGTACGACGTGGCCGCGGTCTCGGTGAAGTGACCCTCCGGCCGTGACGGTGCTGGAGACGGACGTCGCCCCCGGGGCGGAGCCGGTTCGGGACGCTCCGCCCCGGGGACGGCAGGTGTGGCGGCGGTTGCGCGCGGACCGTCCCGCGATGGCCGGGCTCGCGACCGTCGTGCTGATGGTCGCGGTCGCGCTCGCCGCGCCGCTGCTGTGCGCGATCGAAGGGCAGGACCCGACGACGTTCCACAGCGACCTGCTCGACTCGGCGCGCGGCGGCGTGCCGCACGGCTCGTTCGGCGGTGTCAGCGCGGACCACTGGCTCGGCGTCGAACCCGCCACCGGCCGGGACGTGTTCGCGCGCGTCGTGCACGGCGCCCGCGTCTCGCTCGGCGTCGCGCTGGGCGCGACCGTGCTGGAGCTGCTGGTCGGCATCGCGGTCGGGCTCGGCGCCGGGTTCGGCGGACGCCGGGCCGACGCCGTCCTCAGCCGGTTGATCGAGCTGTCGCTGGCGTTCCCGTCGTTCCTGCTGGCGCTGGCGCTGATGGCGATCGTCCCGCAGTCGATGCCGCGGCCGCTCCTGCTCGCCTGCGTCATCACGGCCGTGAGCTGGGGGAACGTCGCCCGCGTCACGCGCAGCCAGGCATTGTCGCTGCGCCGCCGCGACTACGTGGACGCTGCCCGGATGAGCGGCGCGCGGCCGAGCCGGATCGCCGTCCGGGAGGTGCTGCCGGGGCTGACCGCGCCGCTGCTGGTGCTCGCCGCGCTCAAGGTGCCGCTCAACATGGTCAGCGAGGCGGGGCTGTCGTTCCTCGGCGCGGGCGTGCGGCCGCCGACGCCGTCCTGGGGGCAGATGCTGTCCACCGCGACGACCTGGTTCAGGGCCGACCCGACGTATGTGATCGTCCCGGGCGGGCTGCTGTTCCTGACGCTGCTGGCCTGCACCGTCCTCGCCGAAGGGGTGCGCCGGGCGATGGACCCGCGGTGGGGCGGCCGGTCATGATCTGGTTCCTGCTGCGCCGGGTGGGCGCCGCCGTCGTCGTCCTGCTCGCGCTCTCCGCGATCGTGTACGCGCTGTTCTACCTGACGCCCGGCGACCCGGCCGTGCTCGCCTGCGGACGCGGCTGCAACGCCGAGCGCCTCGCCCAGACCCAGCAGAAACTCGGCCTGGACGACCCCATCTACGTCCAGTACTGGCATTTCCTCGAAGGTCTCGTCGTGGGCCGCGACTATTCGGCGGGCCCGGACGTCGACCACTGCGCCGCGCCGTGCCTCGGATACTCCTTCCAGACCGACCAGCCCGTCACCGCGATGCTGATGGAACGGCTGCCCGTGTCGGCGTCCCTCGCGTTCGGCGCGGAGGCGATGGCGCTGCTGCTCGGCGTCTCGGCGGGGCTGCTGTCCGCGCTGCGCCGGGGACGTCCCGCCGAACGGATCCTGACCGCCGTGACCCTGCTCGGATACTCGACGCCCGTCTTCCTCATCGGGCTCGTCCTGCTGCTGGTGTTCTGCGCCTATCTGCAATGGCTGCCGTTCCCGGCGTACGTGTCGCTGACGCGGAACCCGGGGGAGTGGGCGCGGAACCTCGTCCTGCCGTGGCTCGCGCTCGCCCTCATCCAGGCGGCGGTCTACGCGCGCATCACCCGCGCGGGCGCGCTGGAGACGCTCGTCGAGGACCACGTCCGCACCTTCCGCGCCTACGGGCTGCGGGAGCGCCAGGTGATCGGGCGGCACGCGCTGCGCGGCGCGCTGGCCCCGCTCGTCACCCTCACCGCCGTGGAGGTCGCGCAGGTCATGACGGCCGCCGTGCTCACCGAGACGATGTTCGGGCTGCCCGGCGTCGGCAAGCTCACCGTCGAGTCGGTCAACTCGGTCGACCTGCCGGTCGTGGTCGGGGTGACCGTGCTCGCGGGGACGGTCGTCGTCCTCGCCAACACCGTCGCCGACCTGCTGCACGCGGCGGCCGACCCGCGGGCGAGGCCCGCGTGAGCGCCGTCCTGCGGGTGCGCGACCTGCGCGTGTCCTACGGCGGGTTCGAGGCCGTCAAGGGCGTCTCGTTCGACCTCGCGCCGGGCCGCGCCCTCGGCGTCGTCGGCGAGTCGGGCTCCGGCAAGAGCACCCTCGCCGCGTCGCTGCTCCGGCTGACCGAGGGCGCGGACGTCACCGGCGAGATCACCGTCGCCGGGACGGACGTCCGCACCGCCCCCGAGCCGGAGCTGCGGCGGCTGCGCGGCGGCCGGATCGCGATGGTCTTCCAGGACCCGCTTTCGTCCCTCGACCCGTACCTGCGCGTCGGCGACCAGATCGCGGAGGTCTACCGCGTGCACACGGGCGCGTCCCGCAAGGCGGCGCGGGCCAAGGCGGTCGAGGTGCTCGACCGGGTCGGCGTCCCGGACGCCGAGCGCCGCGCCCGCGCCCACCCGCACGAGTTCTCCGGCGGCATGCGGCAGCGCGCGCTGATCGCGATGGCGCTCGCGCTGGAACCGCGCGTCCTCGTCGCGGACGAGCCCACGACCGCGCTCGACGTGACCGTCCAGGCGCAGATCCTCGCCCTGCTGACCGACCTGCGCGCCGAGACCGGGATGGCGCTGCTGCTGGTCAGCCACGACTTCGGGGTGATCGCCGGAAGCGCCGACGAGGTGCTGGTGCTGCACGGGGGCGAGGCGGTCGAGCACGGCCCGGTGAGCGAGGTGCTCCGCGAGCCGAAGGCCTCCTACACGCGCGAGCTGCTGGCGGCGGTGCCGAGGATCGACTCGCCGCGCCCGGCGCGTCCGGCCCGGCGCGGCGAACCGCTGCTGCGCGTGACGGACCTGCGGCGCGACTTCGTGTCCGGGCCGCCGCTGCGCCGCCGGACGATCCCGGCCGTGGACGGCGTCACGTTCGACGTCCGGCGCGGCGAGACCCTGGGCGTCGTGGGCGAGTCGGGCTCGGGCAAGAGCACCCTGGCGCGGCTGGTCGTGCGGCTGCTGGAACCGACGTCCGGCAAGATCGAGTTCGACGGGCACGACCTGTCCGGCATGCCGGAGCGGCGGCTGCGGCGGCTGCGCCGCGACCTCCAGATGGTCTTCCAGGACCCGGGGTCGTCGCTGAACCCGCGCCGCCCGGTGGGGGAGAGCGTCGCCGACCCGCTGCGCGTCCAGGGCGAGCCCGCCCCGGCGAAGGCCGCCCGCGCGCTGCTCGCCCGCGTCGGGCTGGACCCGGCGCGCTACGACGACCACCCGCACGAGTTCTCCGGCGGGCAGCGGCAGCGGATCGGGATCGCCCGCGCGCTGGCGCTGCGCCCGCGCCTGCTGGTCTGCGACGAGCCGGTCACGGCCCTCGACGTCTCGACGCAGGCCGCGATCCTGACGCTGCTCGCCGACCTCCAGGACGAGCTCGACCTGACGCTGATCTTCGTCTCGCACGACCTGGCCGTCGTCCGCCAGGTCAGCGACCGGGTCGCGGTCATGCGGGACGGCCGGATCGTCGAGCTGGCCGACACGGACACGGTCTTCGACTCCCCGGCGCACGCCTACACGCGGAGCCTGCTGAAGGCCGTGCCCGTGCTGGACCCGGCGGCCGTTCGCGGCCCCTAGGGAAGGACTTCGCGGAGGCGGCCCGTCTTCACGTCGTAGACGAAGCCCCTGACCTGGTCGGTGTGCGGGATGAACCGGTCGGCCTTGATCCGGGCGATGGACTGGCGGACGTCGGTGTCGAGGTCCTCGAACGCCTCCGCCGCCCAGTCGGGCTTCACGCCGGTCTCCTCCTGGATCTGCGTCCGGAAACCGTCGTCGGTGAACGTCAGCATCCCGCAGTCGGTGTGGTGGATCAGGATGATCTCGGTCGTGCCGAGGAGCCGCTGGCTGATCGCGAGGCTGCGCCGCTCGTCGGCGGTCACGACGCCGCCCGCGTTCCGGATGACGTGCGCGTCGCCCTCGCTCAGGCCGAGCAGGCCGTAGGGGTTGAGACGCGCGTCCATGCAGGCCAGCACGGCGACGCCCTTCGCCGGGGGCAGCGGCAGGTCGCCCTTGTCGTGCTCGGCCGCGTAGCGCTCGGCGTTGGCGATCAGTTCGTCGGTGACGCTCATCGTTCGACCTCCAGGGCTCCGGCATCGGCGTCTGACCTGAATATATCCAATTGCCTACCTGATTAGTAGGTATTAGATCACGGTCCGTCGCGATGAATTCGGTAACGGTTCTTGGCCGCCTAGCCGCCGAGCTCGGTGGAGAGCGCGTCGGCGAGCAGGTCCACCTGGGCCGGGTCGGGGTCGTTGCCGGTGAAGACCAGCTCGTCGCAGCCCGCCCGGCGGAAGTCGGCGACGGCCTCGCGGACCTGCTCGGGCGTGGTCAGCGCGGTGGCGATCCCGTGCTCGGCCCACTCGGCCCCGGCGAAGGCGTAGTAGGGCCCGATCGCGTCGGCCACCGCTGCGCGGGCGTTCGGGCCGAGCGCGAACATCGCCGAGACGACGACCCGCGGGGCGCCGGTCCGTCTGGCGGCGTCCCAGGCTTCGCGGAGCCGCGGGGTGAACTCGGCGATGTCCTCCACCGAGCTGGTCCCGGCGACCCAGCCGGCGCCGCGGGCGGCGATGCGGTCGAGGGTCGCGGCCGACGTCCCGCCGAACAGCAGTTGCGGGCCGCCGGGCGTGGCGGGGATCAGGCCGGTCCGGGTGTCGTCGCGTCCGGCCGCCGCCAGTTCGTCGAGCAGGGCGGTGAACTGCTTGCCGCGCGTCGCGTAGTCGACGCCGCTCTCGGTGAAGTCGTCCCGCCGGAACCCGGCGACGAGCCCGAGCCGCAGCCGGTGCGGGCCCGCGAGCCGGTCCAGCGTGATCGCGGACTTGGCGAACAGCAGGTGGTTGGTGCGCAGCGGGGCCAGCACGACGCTGGTCAGCAGCTTGATCCGGGACGTCGCCCCGGCCGCGGCCGCCAGTGCCGTGAGCGGCTCGGGCGTCGGCCACAGCAGCCGGTCGCTGGTCGCGAGACCGGCGAAGCCGCGCGCCTCCGCGCGGCGCGCCCACTCGACGAGGAGGCGGCCGTCCGTCCAGGGGCCGTGGCCGGGGAGGCCGATGCCGATGTCCATGGGTGAACCTTCCTAGGGGCGGGACGACGCGGGCAGCGCGTCCGCGAACAGTTGCCGGAGGACGTGCGCGCCCTGGACGCCCGGCACCGGCCGCCCGCCGTCGATCACCAGCGACGGCACTCCGGTGACGCCCAACTGACCGGCCCGCCGCTCGTCCGCTCTGACGTCGTCGGCATGGGCGTCACCGGCCAGGACGGCGCGGACCTCGGCGGCGTCCAGCCCGGCCTCCGCGCCCAGCCGCTCCAGGACGCCGTGGTCCGCGATGTCCGCGCCCTCGGAGTGGTAGGCGAGCAGGAGCCGCTCGGCGGTCGCGTCGCCCAGGTCGCGGGCGTACCCGAACTGGATCAGCCGGTGCGCGTCGAAGGTGTTCACCGGCCGGGCGCGGTGCAGGTCGAGGTTCAGCCCCTCGACGGCGCCGAGCCCCCGGATCCGGTCGATCCGGGACGGCGCCTCCGCCCCCCACCACGACGGGTCGGCCATCTGCGCGGCGGCGCTCTGGCCGGGGACGCGTGGCAGGTCGGGGCCGAGCTCGAAGGCGCGCCACCGCACGTCGATGGATTCCCGCCCGTCGAGCCCTTCGAGCGCGGCGGCGAGCCGCCGCTTCCCGATGTAGCACCACGGGCAGAGCACGTCGGCGTACACGTCGATCCGCACGCTCACTCCAACAGTTGACACGTGAATCGTTGACTCGTGCACGATATGCGGAGACGATTCACACGTCAATCGTTGCCGACTAAACTCCGGGGCCATGACGACCGAGTCCGCGCGCGCGACGGACGACCAGCTCACCGCCTGGCGCGCGCTGTACCGCGCCGACTCGCTGCTGTTCGCGCACCTCAACAACCTGCTGCGGGACAAGGCCGGGATGACCTACTTCGAGCGCGAGGTGCTCGGGGCGCTGGAGCGCGCGGGCGGGCGGCTGCGGATGGCCGCGCTCGCCGAAGAGTTGATGATCTCCCGCAGCGGCGCGACGCGGCTCGTCACGAAGCTGGAGAGCAAGAACGGGTGGGTGCGGCGCAGCCTGTCCGCGTCCGACCGGCGGGCGACCTGGGCGGAGTTGGCCCCGGCGGGGCGGCGGGCGCTCGAAGCCTCCCACCCAGTGGTCGACGCCGTCGTCGCGACGTACTTCGCCGACCACGTGAGCCCCGCCGACCTGCGCCGGATGGCCGACGCGCTCAACCGGCTCGCCGACGCCAACCCCGGCACGTCGGACTTCGACTGCGGGCTGTGACCCCGGCTCAGGAGATGGGCGCGTGCCGGTCGGCGGCGGTGCGGGGCGCGTGCCGGACGTCCTCCGGCGTGAACTCGCGCAGCCAGCACGCGAACTCCAGCAGGATGCCGTCCGGGTCCTGGAAGTAGAACGAGCGGACGTAGACGCCGGGGTGCATGTGCTCGGCGACCTGCGTCTCGCTGTCGTCGTGGTTGACGATCGGCGCGACCTTGACGCCCCGCGCCTTGAGCCGCGCCCGGTACTCCTCGAACTTGTCGGCCGGGACGTCGAACGCCACGTGGTTGAGCGAGCCGATCGCGCTGATCCACTCGCCGAAGCCGGGCACGGCCACCGGCGCGGCGACGCCGGGCGCGGCCTCGGGGGAGTCGGGGAACCAGAAGAACGCGAGCGAGTTGCCGCCGCCCGCGTCGAAGAAGAAGTGCTGGCCCATGCCGTCCGGCAGGTCGATGGTCTTGATCAGCGGCAGGCCGAGGACGCCGCCGTAGAAGTCGACGGTGCGCCGCATGTCCGAGCAGACGAGCGCGACGTGGTTGAAACCGCGGACGCGGAAGACCGGCTCCTCGTTACCCATGATCAGCTCCTCGGGGGTCCAGGGATAATATTCGATGCTAACATCAGATTCATATCTGCCCCGCGATGTTAGGTTCAGGTGTGGAGAAGGTGCAGACCCCCCGTCCGACGCAGCGCGGGCGCAAGACGCTCGCCGCCATCGAGGCCGCGGCCCGCCGGATCATCGCCCGCAAGGGCTTCCTCTCGATGACGGTCGCGGACATAGCGCAGGAGGCCGGGCGCTCGCCCGCCTCCTTCTACAACTACTACGACTCCAAGGAGGACCTGCTCGCCCACTGGGCGGACGACTTCCGCGCGGAGGCCAAGGGCCGCGCCCTCGCCGCGTACAAGCACGGGGTCCCGCACCGCGAGCGCGTCCAGGAGTCGGCGCGCGCCCACTGGG
Source organism: Actinomadura syzygii (assembly GCF_008085905.1). Taxonomy (GTDB): domain Bacteria; phylum Actinomycetota; class Actinomycetes; order Streptosporangiales; family Streptosporangiaceae; genus Spirillospora; species Spirillospora syzygii. The sequence continues at coordinate 433,566 of NZ_VSFF01000002.1, forward strand.
AGACCTACCGCGAGCGGCTCGCCGAGATGGTCGGCGTCTTCCAGCTCGCCATGATCAACGACGAGTTCGCCGGGCACTGGCGCGAACTGTGCGACGACGCCGTGCAGAGCATCGCGGACGGCGTCCGCCGCGCGCAGCGCGAGGGCTACTGCCCCGGCGCCGACCCCGAGCTCACCGCCCGCGCGATCGTCGCGATGCTCAACCAGTTCTGCTACGACCTCCTCGCCGGGGCGGGGGAGGACGCCGACATCGACGACGAGGCGGCCGTCCGCACCCTCGCCGAGATCTGGTACCGCGCGATCTACTGGCGCGCCGACGAGGACTGAGCACCCTCCGAACGCCGGGTCGTCGCGGACGGCCCGGCTTTGATCTCCCCAGGTCGACGTATGGACATCCCTTTTGCCGCCAGCTAGGGTCCGAATCCAACGTCAGATTTATATTTGGGAGATCACCATGGCGGTGGAGCGCCTCTTCGTCGGCCTCGACTCCCCCACGGCCGCCCGTGCCGGCGCCGGGGGACACCCGTGTCAGGGGGTGTACCACCGCCCGTCCGGCCGGTCCCCGAAGATCGCGTTGATCGCGACGCACTACTCGGTCGACTTCTCCGAGCACTACCTCGCCGACTTCGTCGCCGAGCGCGGGCTCGGATTCCTCGGCTGGAACACCCGGTTCCGGGGGGCCGAGAGCCATTTCCTGCTCGACCACGCGCTCGTCGACATCGGCCGGGGCGTCCGGTGGCTGCGGGAGGAGGCGGGCGTCGAGCACGTCGTCCTGCTGGGCAACTCGGGCGGCGGGTCGCTGATGGCGGCCTACCAGTCGCAGGCCACGGAGCCCAACGTCACGCCCCTGGACGGGATGCGTCCCGCGCGCGGGGTGGACGACCTCCCGGCGGCGTCCGCGTACGTCTCGACGGCGGCGCACCTGGGGCGTCCCGAGGTGCTCACGGCCTGGATGGACCCGTCGGTCGTGGACGAGTCCGACCCCACCTCGACAGACCCGGCGCTGAGCCTGTTCGACCCCGGCAACCCGGCGCCGTACTCGGACGAGTTCCTCACCCGCTACCGTGAGGCTCAGACGGCGCGCAACCACCGCATCACGCAATGGGTGAGCGACGAACTCGTCCGACTGCGGGAGGCGGGCTTCCGCGACCGGATGTTCAACGTCCACCGCACGTGGGCCGACCCCCGCATGGTGGACGCCACCATCGAGCCCACCAAGCGCAAGCCCAACTCCTGCTACGCCGGTGACCCGGCCCGCGCCAACGCGTCCGTCTTCGGCATCGCGGCCAGTTGCACCCTGCGGACCTGGCTCAACCTTTGGAGCCTGGACGATTCCCAGACCCGCGCTACGCCGCATCTCGCCCGCATCAAGGAACCGTCCCTCGTCGTGAACGCCGACATGGACACGGGCGTCTTCCCCAGCGACGCCGACGCGATCCTGGGCGCCCTCGGCTCGGCGGACAAGGAGTCCCACGTCATCGAGGGCGACCACTACTTCCGTCGCGAGGGAGACGGCGGTGCGGCCCGCGCCGAGTTGGCCGACCTGGTCGTCGCCTGGACGACGGCGCGCCTGACATGACCGGCACGTCGGCCGATCTCGGGCTGCTCGCGCTCCGGCTCGTCTTCGGGCTCTACCTCGCCGGTCACGGACTCCAGAAGTTCGGGCTGCTCGGCGGGGCCGGACTGGCCGCGACTTCACAGGCGTTCGACAAGGGCGGGTTCCGTCCGGGACGGCTCATGGCGGCCGTCGCCGCGACCCTGGAGACCGGGTGCGGGCTGGCGCTGGTCGCCGGGCTCGCCACTCCCGCCGCCGCGGCGACCGCCGTCGGCGTGATGCTAGTGGCCTGCTCGCTGCACGTCCCGAACGGGCTGTGGGAGAGCCGGAAGGGCGTCGAACTGCCGGTCCTGTTCGCGGCCGCCGCCCTCGGCCTGCTCTTCACCGGGCCCGGACGCGTCTCGATCGACCATCTCGCCGGGATCGGCGCGCTCGATCTCCGCGTCACGTTCCTCCTGCTGGCCGTGGTCCTCGTCGGCGTCGCCGCGACCCTGGCCCGGCGCGCCGCGCACCGGCGCGCCGCGAGCCCGCCGGCCGGCGCCGGTTCCCGCGAAGAGCGCCCGGCCAACTCTTGACACTGACCTCAGATTCATAAAAGCTAAGCGAACCTGAGGTCAGCATCACATTCCACCCCCCTGGCAGCCTTCAGCGCGATTGACGAGGTACCGCCTTGAAAACACGATTCGCCTGCATCTCCGTGGTGGTCGCCGCCGCGCTCGTCGGCGGCTGCGCCAACGCGGGCACGTCCACGAGCAAGGACGGCGTGCGGGTCGACGCCGGAGTCACCGACGACCAGATCAAGATCGGCCTCTTCAACGGCTACACCGGGCCCGTCGCCGCCGGGGCCATCGCGGGCGCCGCGGGCTTCGACGCCCGGCTCGCGAAGGCGAACGCGGCGGGCGGCGTCTGCGGGCGCAAGCTCACCTCGGTCCGCGCCGACACCAAGTACGACCCGGCCGTCGCCGTCCAGGCGTACCGCGCGAACGTCAAGGACATCGTCATGATCGGGCAGCTGCTCGGCGCGACGAGCATCTACGGGCTGAGCCAGCAGATCGCCCGCGACGACATCGCCACGCTCGCCGCGACCAGCGCCGCCGAAGTGATCAAGCTGGAGAACGTCTACCTGTTCACCACCCCGTTCCCGATGTATGTGATCAACGGGCTGGACTGGGCGAAGAAGGAGCAGGCCGGGTCGGACGGCAAGCTCAAGGTCGGCGTCATCTACCAGGACGACGCGTTCGGCCAGGAGGGCCGCAACGCGGTCCGGTTCGTCGCGAAGAACGACCCGGACGTCAAGGTCGTCGCCGAGGCCGGGTACGACGTCAAGGCCGAGGACTTCACCGCGCAGGTCCTGAAGATGAAGAAGGCGGGCGCCGAGAGCGTCTGGATCCACGGCATCGCCTCGAAGACCGCGCCGATCCTCAGCCAGGCGTCCCAGCTCGACTTCGCGCCGCAGTGGCTGACGGTCGACTCCGGCTACGAGTCGAGTCTCGCGCCGCAGCTCGGCCGCCTGCTCGACAAGCTGCACGTGGTGACGAGCAGCGTCCTCTACACCGAGAACGTCCCGGCGATGGCCGAGGTGAAGCAGAACGTCGAGAAGGTCGCGCCCGGCACGAAGCCGGACCAGCTCGTCATCGCGGGCTGGGTCGACGCCTCCGTCGCGGTCGCCGCGCTGGAGAAGGCGTGCAAGGAGAAGGACCTCACGCAGAAGGGCGTCGTGGCCGCGATGTCCGGGCTGACCGTCACGACGGACGGGCTCAGCCCCGACCTCGAGTACGGGACGGGCGACGCCGACTCCCGCATCCCGTCCCGCGAGACCCGGGTCAACCAGATCGACGTGAAGAGCGGGGTGCTGGCGCCGGTCACCGGCTTCGGCACGACCGACCTCGCGTCGCGGTGGAAGCTCGCCGACGGCGCGCAGAGCTGACGGGCACCGAGGCGATCATGGACAACTTCCTCCAGCTCACCTTCCAGGGCATGGCCCTCGGCTGCGTCTACGCGCTGATCGGCCTGGGCTTCGTCATGGTGTTCAAGAGCTCCGGCGTGTTCAACTTCGCGCACCCGGTGTTCGTGATGATCAGCGCGTACATCGTCGCGGCGCTCGTCCCGCACGGGTTCGGCTGGGGCGTCCTGGTCGCGCTCGTGTGCATGGCGGCGCTCGCGATCGTGTGCGAGAAGATCATCCTGCGGCGGCTCGCCGGACGCTCCCTCTACGTCGTGATCATGGCGACGCTCGGCCTGTCGGTGATGGGCCAGGCGGTGGTCGCGATGGCGTGGGGCGTCAACCCGCGCGGGTCCACCGAGGGGCCGATGGGACGCGGCGTCCTGCGCGTCGGCGGCGTCGCCCTCCCCTGGACGGGCGTGTGGATCATCACCGTGTCGCTCGTCCTGCTGGCGGTGCTCTACCTGTTCTTCCAGCGGACCCGGTACGGCCTCGCGCTGCGCGCCGCCGCCGACCACCACGAGGCGGCGCTCGCGCAGGGCATCAACATGCGCTGGGTCCAGACGATCTCGTGGGGGATCGCCGGGGTGCTGGCGGTGGCGGCCGGGGTGTTCCTCGGCGCGTTCCCGCGCCGCGTCTCCCCGGACATGGTCGACACCGCGCTCGGCGCGCTGCCCGCGCTCGTCATCGGCGGGTTCGGCTCGCTGGCCGGCGCAGTCGTCGGCGGGATGAGCGTCGGGCTGCTGCTCGTGCTCGGCTCCGGTTACCTCGCCGAGTACGGGGGCGTGCACGTCGTCCTGCCGTACGTGGCGATGCTGCTGGTGCTGACGCTGCGGCCGTCCGGGCTGTTCGGGCACCACGAGGCGGAGCGGATCTGATGGCGTCGGTCGTGAACGCGCCTCCGGGCGAGGGCGTCGTCGCCGGGCCGGGCCCGGCCCGCTCCGGGTGGACGTCCCGTGCCGCGCACATCATCGTGATCGTCGCGCTGCTGGCCGTCCCGCTGGTCAGCACGCCGCAGTGGCAGGCGATCGCCGTGTTCGCGGCGGTCTCCGCGATCGCCGCGCTCGGGCTGCACGTCCTGACCGGGCTCGCCGGGCAGGTGTCGCTCGGGCACTCCGCGTTCGTCGCGGCGGGCGGCTACACCGCGATCTGGCTGGGCGCCGACAAGGGCCTGCCGATCTGGGTGTGGCTGCCCACGGCGGGGCTGGTCAGCGCGGCGGTGGGGCTGCTCGTCGTCCCGTTCGCGGCGCGGCTGCGCGGGCTGTACCTCGCGGTCGTCACGCTCGCGGTCCTGTTCGTCGCCGAGTACCTGTGGGACCTCTGGGACGGCGTCACCGGCGGCTCGAAGGGGCGGGCCGCGCAGCCGGTCGTCCTGTTCGGCCACGACCTGCTGGACGACGTGATCGCGGGCCCGTTCATGCTGACCGGCGACCAGCAGTTCTTCTACCTGGCCTGCGCCGTCCTCGCGGTGGCGGCGATCGCGGCCCGCAACCTGAGCCGGACGCGGACCGGCCGCGGCTTCGCGGCCATCCGCGACCGGGACCTGACCGCAGGCGTCGTCGGCGTCCCGGTCGCGCGGATGAAGAGCGCGGCGTTCGCGGTCGCGGCCGGGTACGCGGGGATCGCCGGGGCGCTGCTCGTCTCGTACCAGACGTACGCGATCCCCGACCAGTGGGACCTGATGCTGTCGGTCGAGTACCTCGCGATGATCATCATCGGCGGCGTCGGGTCGCTGCGCGGGGCGATCGCGGGCGCGGTGTTCGTGACCGCGATCCCGCAGGTGGTGACGCTGATCGCGAAGGTCGTCCCGGGGATCAGCACGACGCCGTCGGCGGGCGGCGGGGTGTCGGTGGACGTCCTCGCGAACTGCCTGTACGGGCTCGCCGTCGTCGCGGTGCTGGTCTTCGAGCCGCGCGGGGTCGCCGGGATCTCCGAGCGGGTCGTCGCGGCGGTGCGCCGGAAGGGGCGGTCACATGCCTGAGAAGGATGTATCGGCGGCGGCGGGCCTCGCCGTCGATGGGCTCACCGTGGGCTACCGGACGGGCGGCCTCGTCCTGTCGGAGGTGTCGCTGACGGTGCCCGCCGGGCAGATCGTCGCGCTGGTCGGGCCGAACGGGGCCGGGAAGACGTCGCTGCTGCGCGCGGTGTCCGGCCTGCTCAAGGCCCATCAGGGCGTGATCCACAAGGGCCGGGTCACGCTGGACGGCGACGCCATCACGGGCGCGGACGCGTCCGCCGTCGTCCGGCGCGGCCTCGCGCAGGTGCTCGAAGGGCGGCAGGTGTTCCCGAACCTCACCGTCCGGGAGAACCTGCTGACCGGCGCGCACACCCTGCGCCGCGACGACTCGCGGCGGCACGCGACGTTCGAGGAGATCCTCGACCTGTTCGGCGTCCTGCGGCAGCGGCTCGGGCAGCGGGCCGGGTTCCTGTCCGGCGGCGAGCAGCAGATGCTCGCGATCGGGCGGGCGCTGATGACGCAGCCGCGCCTCCTCGTCCTGGACGAGCCGAGCCTCGGCCTCGCGCCCCGCATCGTGGAGGAGATCAGCCGGGTCGTCCAGGCGATCAACGCGAAGGGCACCACGGTCCTGCTGGTCGAGCAGAACGCGCTGCTGGCCTTCCGGATCGCCGAGTACGGCTACGTGCTGGAGGGCGGGCGCGTCATGTTCGGCGGCCCGGCCGCCGAACTGGCCGGGGACGAGCGCGTCGCCCACTACTACCTGGGCGGACAGGACATGAGCGGCCGCCGCGCCCGGCGGACGGCGGAGAGGACGGGCCGATGACCGCCACCACGGTCCTCGAACTCGCGGACGTCACCCTGAACTTCAGCGGGGTCAGGTCCCTGGACGGCGTCTCGCTCGATGTCCGCGAGGGCGAGGTCTTCGGGATCATCGGGCCGAACGGCGCGGGCAAGTCGTCCCTGTTCAACTGCGTGTCGGGCGTCTACCGGCCGCAGCAGGGGTCGATCCGGCACCGCTGCCGGGAGATCCGCGGCGCGCGGCCGGACCGCATCAACGCGCTCGGCATCGGCCGGACGTTCCAGAACGTCGAGTCCTTCCCCACCATGACCGTGCTCGACAGCGTGCTGCTCGGGCGCATCAGCAAGCAGCGCGTCGGCGTCCTGCGCGGCATGCTCTGGTACGGCTGGGCCGCGCGCGAGGAACGCGAGAGCCGGGCGAAGGCCGAGGAAGTGCTGGAGATGTTCGGCCTCGGCGCGCTCCGCGACACGCGGGTGGGCGAGCTTCCCGGCGGCACGCAGCGCCAGGTCGAACTGTGCCGCGCATTGGCCGCCGAGCCCGACGTGCTCTTGCTGGACGAGCCGGTCGCCGGAATGACTCACGACGAGGTCGAGTCGATGGTTTCCGCCATTCTCGACGCCAATGAGCGGCTCGGTCTCACGGTGGTGCTGATCGAGCACAACATGGGCGTGGTCATGGACATCTGCGACCGGATCGCCGTCCTGGACTTCGGACGGCTCGTCGCGGTGGGAACGCCCGCCGAGATCGGCGCGAATCCCGACGTCCTCGCCGCCTATCTCGGCAGCGGCGCTCAGGCGGACGGCGCGTGAACCAGGAAATGGAGCATCGCGTGGCGGAGCCCGATCTGTTCGATCTCACCGGGCGAGGGGTGGTCGTGACCGGCGCCTCGTCCGGGCTGGGGAGGCGGTTCGTCCGGTGCCTGGCCGGGCGCGGCGCCCGCGTGGTCGCCGCTGCGCGGCGCACCGCGGAGCTCGAAGAACTGGCGCGTGAGCTGGGCGAAGACCGCGTCCTGCCGGTGACGGCCGACGTGACGGTGGAAGACGACGTGCGCGCCCTCATCACCCGTGCCCAGGAGTGGACGGGGCGCTTGGACGCCCTTGTCAACAACGCGGGAACGACCCATGTGAAAACCGTCGCTGAGGAGACCACCGAGGATTTCCGCCGCCTTCTGGACGTCAACCTCGTCGGGCTCTACACCTGCGCTCGATACGCCGGGCTGGCAATGGTCGAGCAGGGCAGGGGCAGCATCGTCAACATCGCGTCCGCGCTAGGACTGGTCGGCTCGAAGCGGATCCCGCACGCGGGCTATTGCGCCAGCAAGGCAGGGGCCGTCAACCTCACCCGCGAACTGGCCTCGCAATGGGCGCGGACGGGCGTGCGCGTGAACGCCATCGCGCCCGGCTATTTCGAGTCGGAGATGAGCCAGGAGCTGTTCTCCACCGACGAGGGCCGCGCCTATATCCGCCGCACCATTCCCATGGGCCGGGGCGGGCGCGCCGACGAACTGGACGGCGCGCTCGTCTACCTGCTGTCGGACGCGTCCAGCTATGTCACCGGCAGCACGCTCTCCGTCGACGGCGGCTGGACGGCGGTATGACGGGCGATACGACGGCGGTGCTGGTCGAGGACGTGGACGCCGTCCGGATCCTCACGCTCGACCGTCCGGCGAAGCGGAACGCCTTCACCCTCGAATCCATGGCCGCGTTGCAGGACCGGCTGGACGAAGGGATCGCCGATCCAGGCGTCCGCGCGTTCGTCCTCACCGGCTCGGCCGGGACGTTCTGCGCCGGGGTCGACCTCGCCGTCCTGCAAAACGCGACCGTCGCCGGGACCCACGCCAACCTGCTCGCGCTCCACCGGACGGTCCGCACGCTCGCGGCGGGCCCGAAACCGGCGGTCGCGGCGGTGGAGGGACACGCGGTCGGGGCGGGGCTGTCCCTCGCGCTGGCCTGCGACCTGGTGGTCGCCGCCGAGGACGCGACGCTCCGCTGCGCCTTCCCGCGCCTCGGCCTGATGGCCGACCTGGGCCTGCTGTGGTCGCTGCCGCAGCGGGTCGGCCACGGCATGGCCCGCCGGATGCTCCTGCTGGACGAACCCGTGCGCGGAACCGAGGCCGTCGACATCGGCCTCGCCGACTACCGGTCGGCGCCCGGCGAGGCCCTGGAGATCGCCATGGACGTCGCCCGCCGGTCGGCGGCGCAACCGCCGCTGGCGGTGGGCTTCACCAAGGCGATGCTCGCCGCCGGTCCCCGCGACCTGGACGCCGTGCTCCGCCAGGAGGCCAGCGACCAGGCGTTGCTGCACGGCACGTCCGACTTCCACGAAGGCTTGCTCTCTTTCACCGAACGACGAGACCCCGATTTCACCGGCCGCCGCTGAACCGCGCCCGGCCCATTCTCGACTTGGAGGTACGCCCGTGCCCGCTCCCGGAATCCACCACGTCGCCTACGCTTGCCGCGACCTTGAGGCGACCACGCGTTTCTACGAAGACCTGATGGGCTTTCCGCTCGTCCACACCGAGGTCGCGGCGGGACCCAACGGCGGGTTCTTCCGCCACACCTTCCACGACACCGGCGACGGCAGTTGCATCGCCTTCTTCGACCTCCACGAGGCGGGGGAGCGGGAGGGCTGGAGCTCGGAGATATCCACCGGCAACAACCTGCCCCGCTGGGTGAACCACATCGCCTTCAACGTCACCACCGGAAAAGTGGACGAAGTGCGGGCCCGAATGCAGGACGCCGGAGTCAAGCCCTACATGGAAGTGGACCACGACTACCTGCACTCCCTTTACTACATCGACCCGAACGGCATCATGGTCGAGTTGTGCGTCGACACGCCCGGCTTCGAGGCCGACCCTGCGGAGGCGCATCGCCTGCTCACCGCCACCCTGGACGACGTCGACCACAGCGAGCACAAGTCGATGGTGAAATGACGCCGCCCACGAGCGCGTTCTCGGTCCCCGAGCACGTGGTGCCGGTGCGGAAGGCCGTGCACCGGTTCCTGACCGAGCGCGTCGAACCCGTCGAGCACGCGCTGGACTTCCGGAGCGACGAGTCCCGGGAACTGCTCGCCGAATTGCAGGCCCAGGCCAAGCGGGAAGGGCTGTGGGCGCTCGGACACCCGGCCGAGATCGGCGGCGGCGGAATGCCGTTCCTCGACTACGTCTACGTCAACGAGATCCAGGGCCGCTCCGATTTCGGGCAGTACGCGCTCGGCACCTGGACGCTACAGGACTCGCTGATGCTCAGCCGCCACGCGACCGGCGAATGCCGCGACCGGTTCCTCGGCCCGCTCGTCCAGGGAAGGGTGTGGCCGAGCTTCGCGATGACCGAGCCGGACGTCGCGTCGTCCGACCCGACGCGGCTCACGACGTCCGCGCGGATGGACGGCGATGAATGGGTCCTGAACGGCCGGAAATGGTTCATCACCGGGGCCGGGGACGCGGCCTTCACCACCGTCCTCTGCCGGACGGAGCCGGACGACGCGCCCCCGCACCGCGCGTTCTCGCTGATCGTCGTCCCGACCGACACGCCCGGATACCGGATCGTCCGCGAGACGCCCGTGCTCGGCATCGCGAGCGGGCACTACGAGCTGACCTTCGACGACGTGCGCGTTCCCGCCGGGTACCTGCTCGGCGAGCGCGGCGCCGGGTTCGCGATCGCGCAGGAGCGGCTCGGCCCGGGGCGCATCTTCCACTGCATGCGCTGGCTCGGCCAGGCGCAGCGGGCGTTCGAGCTGATGTGCGACCGGTTGAACACCCGGACGCTGCGGGGCGCGCCGCTCGGCGAGCAGCAGTTGATGCAGCGGCACGTGTTCGAGAGCTGGGCGCAGATCCAGTCGTGCCGCCTCCTCACCCTGGACGCGGCGAGCAGGATCGACCGGGGCCGGGACGCGCGGGTCGAGATCGGCGCGATCAAGGTCGTCGGGGCGCGGATGCTGCACGACGTCATCGACCGGGCCATTCAGGTGCACGGCGCGGCCGGGCTGACCGACGACACCCCGCTGAGCCGGATGTACCGGGCGGCCCGCGCCGGACGGATCTACGACGGCCCGGACGAGGCGCACGTCGTCAACGTCGCGCGGCGGCTGCTCCGCGAGTTCCAGCGCGGAGACGGCTGGGATTTCGGGTCGTGAACGACGATCAACCGGGTGAACGACGATCAAGCGGATGGAGCGATGGGAGGTCCAGCGTGACGATCGAGCGGGACGCCGGATGGGACGCACTCGTCCGTCCGGATCGGCTCGGCCCGGCCTTGGCGGACGCCACCGGCGACGCCGGTTGGACCGGGTTGACCGCGACTCTCGTGGCGGGCGGGAAATCGAACCTGACATTCCTGTTGAGCAGTTCGGCGGGCGAACTCGTATTGCGCCGCCCGCCGTCCGGGGAATTGCTGCCGAGCGCGCACGACATGGGACGGGAGGCGCGGGTGCAGCGGGCGCTCGCGTCGTCCGCCGTTCCCGTGCCGCGGATCGTGCTGAGCGATGACGGTTCGATCATCGGCGCGCCGTTCTATGTGATGGAGCGCGTCGAGGGCCGCATCATCCGCGACGAACTGCCCGGCGGTTACGCCGATGGGCCGGGCGAGCGGGCGAGGCTGGCGTTCGCGCTGGTGGACGTGCTGGCCGCCCTGCACCGGGTCGACCCGCGGGCGGTCGGCCTGGACGGCTACGGCAGGCCGGACGGCTTCGTCACCCGCCAGGTTCGCCGCTGGAACGACCAATGGATGCGGTCCCGTAATGAGCCCGTGGCCCCGGTCGAGGAACTGGGGCGCCGGGTCTCCGAAAGGATTCCGGAATCGGGGCGCGCGTCGATCGTCCATGGGGACTTCCGGCTCGACAACTGCATGATGGACGCGCAGGACCCGGGACGGGTCCGCGCCGTTCTCGACTGGGAGATGTCCACGCTCGGCGACCCGCTGACCGATCTCGCCCTGTTGCTCTTCTATTGGCAGGAGCCGGGCGAACCCGGATTGCAGTTGACCCCGGCCGTCACCGCGCTCCCGGGTTTCCCGGGCCGGGTGGAGATCGCCGCCCGCTACGCACGCCAAGCGGACGTCGAACTGGCCGATCTCGCCTTTTACGAGGCGCTCGCGCATTACAAATGCGCGGTCATCACCCAGGGCGTCGCCGCCCGCGCGCGGGCGGGCGCGATGGCGGGCCAGGAGTTCGGCGACCTCGACGGCGAGGTCCGCGCGATCGCCGAACGCGGGCTGGCCCGGCTCGACTTCCGGTGACGGCCGTGATATTCAATTCAGACTTTGTGTCCGGAGGCGCATTCATGGGAGACCGCGGTTTCACCGGCTCACTGGCGGACATGGCCGACCACTGGGCGCGGGTCGCGCCCGACCGTCCCGCGACGGGGAACGCGGGCGGCAGGCGGCTCGACTTCCGCGCGCTGGCGGACCGGTCCGCGCAGGTCGCGGACGCGCTCGGCGACACCGCCGGGCCGGTGGCCTACCTCGGCCGCGACTCCGCCGTGTGGGCCGAGCTGATGGTCGGCGCGAGCAGGCGCGGCGTTCCGGCCGTTCCGCTGAATTGGCGGCTCGCGCCCGCGGAACTGGCGCGCGTCCTCGAACACGCACGGCCCTCGGTAGTGGTTTGTGACGCCGCTTTCCTCCCTTCCTTGGGGCTGGAAAGGGAATTCGAGGAAACGGTCGTCGTGCTGAATGGCGGCCTGGTTTTCGTCGGGGAATACGACGCATGGCTCAGCGGGCGGCCCACGACTATCGAGCGGCGTCCGGCCGATCCCGGCGCCACGGCCCTTCTCGTCTACACGTCCGGGACGTCGGGCCGTCCGAAAGCCGTGCAATTGACCAACGGCAATATCGCGGCGAATCTGGCTTCGTCCGCGCCGTGGGAAGTCGGTCCGGGTTCGGTGGTGTGCGTCCCCACCCCGCTCTTCCACGTCTCCGGGACGGGCTGGCTCTTCTACTGCCTCGGCCGGGGCGCCCGGTCGGTCTTCCTCACCGACGCCTCGCCCGAGGGCGTGCTCCGGGTGCTCTCCGAGGTCGGGGCCACGCACATGCTGAGCGTCCCGGCGGTCGTCCAGACGCTGGTCCAGAGCCCGGCCGTGGCCGGCGCCGACCTGAGCAGCCTCCGCACGCTCATCTACGGCGGGTCCCCGATGCCGCCCGCCGTGATCAAGGAAGCGGCGGCGGCGCTCGGCTGCGACCTCGTCCAGAGCTACGGCATGACGGAGGCGTGCGGGCCCATCACGTTCCTCGACGCCGACGACCACCGCCGCGGCGGCCCCCGGCTCGCCTCCGCCGGACGCGCCGCCGACGGCGTCGAGATCAGCGTCCGCGACCCAGCGACCGGGGCGGACGCGCCCGCCGGGACGACCGGCGAGGTCTGGATGCGCAGCGCCCTGCTGAGCCCCGGCTACCTGGGCGACGAGGGCGACAACGCCCGCGCGTTCGGCCCGGACGGCTGGTTCCGCACCGGCGACGCCGGGCACCTGGACGACGGCGGCTACCTGTTCCTGACCGACCGCGTCACCGACATGATCATCACCGGCGGCGAGAACGTGTACCCGGTGGAGGTCGAGAACGTCCTCGCCGACCATCCGGACGTGGCGGAGGTCGCCGTCGTCGGCGCCCCGCACGAGCGCTGGGGCGAGACGGTCGTCGCGCTGGTCGTCGCGCGGCCGGGGACGGCGCCCGCCGTGCCCGAGCTGATCGCGTTCTGCCGCGAACGGCTCGCGCACTACAAATGCCCGACCCGGGTCGACATCGTCGGCGAGCTGCCCCGCACGCCGAGCGGAAAGGTGCTGAAACGCCGGCTCCGGGAGCCGTCCAGCGCGGTATGAGCGCGGTTTGAGCGCCGCATGAGGAGGACAATGCAGATCGTCGACATCCGGGAAGTGGCCGTTCCGCTCGAGGGGAACGTGACCAATTCCGTCGTCAGTTTCGCCGGGCACACCGTCTCGCTGGTCGCGGTGGTCAGTGACGTGCGCAGGAACGGCCGTCCGCTCGTGGGAGTGGCGTTCAACTCCATCGGACGGTTCGCGCAGGGCGGCATCCTCCGCGACCGGATGATCCCGCGCGTGCTGGACGCCGACCCGGGCTCCCTCCTCGCGCCGGACACCGGGCTGCTCGATCCCGGCCGCGTTCTGGAACGTGCCATGAAGGACGAGAAGCCCGGCGGCCACGGCGATCGCGCCGCCGCGGCCGCCGCCCTCGAACTCGCCTGCTGGGACCTGCTCGCCAAGCACGCGGACGAGCCCGCCCACGCCGTGATCGCCAAGGCGCACGGCCGCGCCCCCGACCTGACCGGCGCCCCCGTCTACGCGGCGGGCGGCTACTACCGTCCAGGCGAGGGGATCGCGGAACTGGAAGCCGAACTGCGCGGCTATCAGGACGACGGATATCCGGTCGCGAAAATCAAGATCGGCGGCGCCCCTCTCGCCGAGGACCTCCGCCGGATCGAAGCCGCGATCGAGGTGACGGGCGACGGCGGCGCGATCGCCGTCGACGCGAACGGACGGTTCGACTGGACGCAGGCGCTCGACTACGCGAAGGCGATGTCCGGCTACGGCCTCCGCTGGTACGAGGAGGCGACGGACCCGCTCGACTTCGACCTCAACCGGCGCCTAGCGGAGGTTTATCCCGGCCCCATCGCGACGGGCGAGAACCTTTTCTCCGTCCAGGACGTGAAGAACCTGCTGAACTTCGGCGGCGTCCGCGCCGACCGGGACGTCTTCCAAATGGACGCGGGCCTCAGCTATGGCCTGACCGAGTACGCGCGAATGATCGCGCTGATGGAAGAACGCGGAATCGACCGCCGCTCGGCGTTCCCGCACGGCGGGCACATGATCAACCTGCATATCGTCACCGGGCTCGGACTCGGCGGCTGCGAGGCGTATCCCGGCGTGTTCCAGCCGTTCGGCGGCTACACCCCCGGCTGCCGCCTGGTGGACGGCCGGATCCACCCCGCCGACGACCCCGGCTTCGGCCTCGAAGCGAAACCGGGCCTGTCGGAGCAGATCGCGAAGCTGGTGGGCTGATGGAGACTCCGGACCTGATGGAGACCATGAAGATCGCCGTCGTCGGCTGCGGCGCGATGGGCTCGGTCTACGCCGGGCGCCTCGCCTCGGCGGGGCACGACGTCCTCGTCGTCGACCGGTGGGCCGACCACATGGCGGCCATCGCCGCGCACGGGCTGCTGGTCGCCGGGCCGGACGGCGAGCTGCGCGTCCCGGTGCGCGCGTACACCGAGCCGCCGAGCGAGCAGGTCGACCTCGTCGTCCTCGCGGTGAAGGCGGCGGACGTCGCGTCCGCCACGGCGCAGGCCCGTCCGCTGCTCGGGCCTGGCACGGTCGTCCTGACGATCCAGAACGGCCTCGGCTCCGCCGACGTCGCCGCCGCCGAACTCGGCGCGGACCGCCTCGCCGTCGGCGTCGCGAGCGGCTTCGGCGCGTCCGTGCGGCGGGCGGGCGAGGTCCACCACAACGCGATGCGCGCGATGCGGTTCGGCGGGTACGGGACGATCGACCCGTCCGAGGTCGAGCGCGTCGCCCGCGCCTGGCGGCTCGGCGGGTTCGACGCCGAGGCGGTGTCCGACATCGCGGCCATGCAGTGGGAGAAGCTGATCTGCAACGTCGCCTACAGCGCCCCGTGCGCGCTCACCGGCATGACGGTCGGCGAGGTCATGGACGACGAGCACCTCGGCCCGGTCAGCCGCGCCGCCGCCGAGGAGGCGTGGCAGGTGGCACGCGCCCGCGGCGTCGGCATCGCCGTCACCGACCCGGTCGAGTTCGTCCGCGACTTCGGCGGCCGGATGCCCGCCGCGAAACCGTCCGCGCTGCTCGACCACGAGGCCGGACGGGTCAGCGAGATCGCGTTCATCAACGGCGCGATCCCGCGCGAGGCGGCGAAGGCCGGACGCGACGCACCGGTCAACGCCATGCTGACCGCCCTCGTCCGCGCCCGCGAAGCCTCCTGGACGAAACCGGACCCGGCCTGACCATTGGCCGGTTGCGGCGCGTGCGCCGTCGTTCGCGGTCCGAACGGCGGCCGTCCCCATAGACTGAAAACCGGTTTATGGCGGTGATCTGCCGAAGGGGGCCTTTTGATGTCCGATTCCGTGGTGCGGGTCGAGACCGTGAGCATCGACCGGGCGGGCTCCCGGCAGATCCGGAGCAAGGACCGCGCCACCGAGTCGCTCACCGACCGGCGCGAGGAGATCCAGGCCGCGATCGAGGAGGCGTCCGCCATTCTGCAGGAGGCGGCGGCGAAGTCCCCCGACACCGCCGGATGGCAGGTGAAGACCCTTGAGGCGACCTTCGGCCTGACCATCGCGGCCGAGGCGGGAATCGTCGTCTCCAAGGCATCGGCCGAGGCGTCCTTCGAGGTCACGATCACGATCGAGCGCGCCTGAGGGACGGTCCATGGCCGGCGAGTACTGGGTCGAGATCCGCCAGGACGATCGGCCGCTGGGCGGCGGCTTCATCCTCGCCCGGCGCTATGTCCTGACAGCTCTGCACTGTCTCGACAAAATGACGCCCGGCGACGACGACGTCACGGTGTGGGTCGAGGGAAACGGGCCGCCGATATCCGGCAGGGTCCTCGAACGCGCGACGGACGCCGACCTCGCCATCATCGAGATCCTCGATCCGGTGCGAATGCCGCTGATGGTCCCGGCCGCCGACCACAGCGCGCCGGACGACGTGTGGCGCGGCCCTTACCGCCCGACCGTGACCGACCCTTATCTGGACGGCGTCATCGCCAGGGAGGCGATGAAATACGCGTGCGAGGGCGGCGCGGTCATCGAGGCGCTCCAGCTCACCTGCAACCAGAGCATCGGCGACTACTCCGGATATTCGGGCGGCCCGGTCGAGCGCGTCTGCGACGAACGCGGAAGCGCGGTGGTCGGCGTCCTTCTCGAACAGCACCACGAGCGCTATCGCCCGCGGGACGTCCGCCATGGCGAGGAGCGCGCGTCCGGCACGCTTTTCGCGGCGGCGATCAGCGAGGCGACCCGGCGGTTCAGCTGCCTGGACGTCGGCAACCTCATCGACGTCCTCCGGCCCAGGGACGCCGAGGAGACCGACCCTCCACCGCGCGCCGCCCGGAAGCCGTCCGCCGGGTCCGGCAGCCATTCCGAACTCGAAGCCCTGCTCGCGGAGAAGGAACTCAAACTGCGGGCGCTCACGCAGTGGGAGAAGGAAGGGCTGCTGAACGCGGCGACGGTCGACGTCCTGAAACTGCGCATCGCGGAAGACCTGATCACCGGCGGAGTAACGGAGCTGTCCCGTGATTAGGGATTGGCCCGAGGTGGTGGAGCTCGTTGAGCAGGCGGTGCTCCGGCGGCGGCCCGCACTTCCGGACGGGTTCGAGGAATGGGTCGCCGCGCATACCGAGCAGGACGGGCCGCTCGATCTGACGCCCGCCGAACGCGGCCATCTCGCCGTCCTCGCGCGGCATCTCGGGCGGCCCGACCTCGGCCGCCGCCTCCTGCGCGGCGCCGAACAGGCGGAACTGCGGCTGCTGAGCGGCGTGCTCGCCGCGTCCGAGGCCGGTGGCGCGACGGAAGCCTCCGACGAATTCGAAACGGCGCTCTACACCGCCACGGACGGCCTCACCCGTGCCAAGGCCCTGGCCAATCTCGCCGCGCTCGCCGTCAACGCGGGCGACCTCGAACGCGCCGAAAGGCGCGTCGCCTCGGCCCGTCAGGTTCTCCGGGACTCCGAATCGAATGCGCCGCCGGTGGCCCTTCTGCTCGCGACGATCGGCGCGGCCCTGGCCCGGATGGAGGGCGACCCGCGGCGGCTCCGGTGGGCCACGGACGAACTCGCCGAAGCGTCCCGGGAATGCGTCGCCGAACTCGACCGGGGCGACCCGCGCAGCTACATGGTCCTCGGGAATCTGGCCGCGTCCGAACTCGACCTGGCGCGGATGGAAGCGTCGCCCGAGCGGATGTCCAGGGCCGCGGAAGTGCTGGAGGTGGCCGTCGGCGGCATCGCCGCCGTTCTCGGCCGCGACCATCCCGAGGCCCTCACCGCCCTGACGAATCTCGGCGCCGCCGAACTGGAACTGGCGTGCGCGGCCGAGTCGGGCGAACGGATCGCGCACGCCGCCGTTCTTCTGGACGAAGCGGCCGAACGATACGGCGCGATCTATCCTTCGGACCATCCCGCGGTGCTGGGCAGCCGCATCAACCGACTGCTCGCGGTGCTCGAAGTGGCCCGCGCCCGCCGGAACACCCGCCTGTTCGATGACGCCACCGGCAAACTCGCGCGGAAATGCGAGGAGCTGGCGGAGGTGATGGGGGAGCGGCACCCGGCCATCATTCTGGCCATGGTCGATCTCGCCTCGGCGCAACTCGACCTCGCCCGGACGAGGCGCACGGACCAGGGCATCAGGGAATGCGCATGGCAGGCCGTCCGGACCCTGGAAAGGGTCAGCGCGAACGCCGCGCGGACTTACGGGGGCATCAACCCGATCACGAGGCTCGCCCAGCGCGAACTGCTCGCCGCCCAATCGCTGGCGCACGGCGACACCGAAATGGACGACGGCACTGCGGCGGGCGTCGGCGTGGCGGTGTCCGCGCGGACGGCGACCTTCGTCGGCTGGTCCTTCGATTCGCGGTTCCTGCAGTTCGACCTCGCGGCGCGGCGGGCGGCCACCACGACCTTCACCGAACTGCGACCGCCGACGCGTTCCCAGACGCCGCTGATGGCCGTGAACGACATCGGGTCCGAGGAGGAGTTCCTCGCCGCGGTCGACGAGACCATCAAGTACTTCAACGATGGCGACATCGTCGAGGGCACCATCGTCCGGGTCGATGAGGACGAAGTCCTCGTCGACATCGGTTACAAGACCGAAGGCGTCATTCCGGCACGCGAACTCGCCGTCCCGCGCGACGTCGACCCGCGCGACGTCGTCTCCGTAGGCGACCATGTCGAGGCCCTCGTCCTTCAGAAGGAGGACGCGGAAGGCCGACTGATCCTGTCCAAGAAACGTGCGCAGTACAAGAGCGCCTGGTCATTGATCGAGAGGGTCAAAGACGAGGACGGCATCGTCACGGGCACGGTCATCGAGGTCGTTAAAGGCGGCCTCATCCTCGACATCGGGCTGCGCGCCTTCATGCCCGCCTCGTTGGTGGAGATGCGCCGCGTCCGCGATCTCCAGCCCTATCTGGGACGGAAACTCGAAGCCAAGATCATCGAGGTGGACCAGGCCCGGAACAACGTGATCCTGTCCCGCCGCGCCTGGCTGGAGGAGACGCGGGACGAGATCCGGGAGACGTTCTTCGCCACTCTGCGAAAGGGCCAGGTCCGTACGGGCGTGGTCTCCTCGATCGTCGACTTCGGCGTGTTCGTCGATCTCGGCGGCGTGGACGGCCTGGTGCACCTTTCCGAGCTTTCATGGACGCACATCGACCACCCGTCGGAGGCTGTCGAGGTCGGCCAGCAGATCACGGTCAAAGTGCTGGACTTCGACAGGGAACGCGACCGGGTCTCGCTGTCGTTCAAGGCGACGCAGGAAGACCCGTGGCAGCGGTTCGCCCGCACCCACCGGATCGGCGGATCCATTCCGGGACGGGTGACGAAGCTCGCGCCCTTCGGCGCGTTCGTCCGCATCGCGGACGGCATCGAGGGCCTGGTGCACATCTCGGAACTGTCCGACCGGCACGTGGAGCGCCCAGAGCAGGTCGTCCAGGTCGGCGACGAGATCTCCGTGAAGATCCTCGACATCGACCTCGAAAGGCGGCGGATCAGCCTGTCGCTCAAGCAGGCCAACGAGGCCGTCGACCTGTCGGAGGACGACGACGAATAGCCCCACCGGCCGCGTCTGGAACGGGTTGGGTGGGGGCCGTGCTTTCACGGTGGGCCGCCCTTGGTTATCTTCGTGATCAACCCCCGGCCTGACCAACTCGTCGTCTGGAAGGAACCGTCATGCCGGGAGAGGTTCGGCTCACTCGCAGGGGCCTGATCGGAGGGACCGCCGCCGTGGTCGGCGGGGCGCTGCTCGGCCCGCTGTCCGGCCCGCAGGGCGCCGCGTCGGCGCAGGCCGCGCCCCGTATGTACGCGCGCGTCGCCTGGGAGGCGCGTCCGCCCAAGGTTGCCGCGACCGTGCTGAACCGCGCGCCCGACCACATCGTCGTCCACCACACCGCGTCGGCGAACACCGTCGACCCTTCGCTGGAGCAGGCGTTCGCCCTGTCGCGGTCGATCCAGAACTTCCACATGGACACGAACGGGTGGGCCGACTCGGGCCAGCAGCTCACGATCAGCCGGGGCGGCCACCTCATGGAGGGGCGAAACCGCAGCCTGGAGGCGGTCCGCGCCCGGCGTCACGTGGTCGGCGCGCACACCTTCGGGCAGAACGACCACACGATCGGCATCGAGAACGAGGGCACCTACATGACGGAGATGCCCACCGACGCGCTGTGGGCGAAACTCGTCCAGACGTGCGCGTGGCTGTGCGACGCCTACGGTCTCGGCCCGCACGAGGCGATCGTCGGGCATCGCGACTACAACCAGACGTCCTGCCCCGGCGACGCCCTCTACGCCCTGCTGCCCGACCTGCGCGACCAGGTCGCGGGCGCGCTCGGCCAACGGCGCACCGCGGCGCGCTCGCGCGTCGGGCCGAGCGGCCTGCCCGGACCGCGCCACACCTTCGACCACGGCCCGGCGCTCGCCCCCGGCGAACTCGCCCGCTGAGCCGCCATCAGGCCGGACGATCAGGCCGGACGATCAGGCCGGACGCCGCGCCCAGAACAGCGCGTGCCCGCTGTCGCCCTCGGGGACGAACTCCCGCGAGACGACGTCGAGGCCCGCGTCCCGGAGCCAGGCGTCGTAGGTGTCGGCGTCCGCCTGGCTCCACCACATCGCCGCCGGTCCGCCGAGCCAGCCGTCCTCGGTGCCGGTCCAGGCGTCCCAGCCCGTGGTCGCGAGCAGCCAGCCGGAGGGACGCAGCCATCCGGCGATCCGCTGGAGGAGGCGGGGCTGCTCCTCCAGCGGCATGTGGATGAGGGCGTAGAGGCAGACGACGGCGTCGAACGAGTCCGGCGGAAACTCGACCTGGGTCGCGTCTGCCCGTCGGAACGTCGCGGCGGGCACCAGGCGGCGGGCGCGTTCGATCTGCACTTCGCTGATGTCCACGCCGGTGACCCGGTGCCCGGCGGCGGCCAGCGACCGGGCCACCGGCACACCGCAGCCGCAGCCGAGATCGAGCACCGGTCCGTCAGCGGGGATACGGGTTTTGAGGGCGGTCAGCCAGGGCGCGTAACCGCCCTCGCCCGCATCGTCGTCCCGATAATGGCGCGAAAGGACGTCGTATCCGCGCTGGACCATTCCGGTGCCGCCATTTTCGCTCATGCCGGACGTTATCCCGGAATTCCGCCGGTCACCAAGGCACGACCCCGGCGTCCTCGAAGAACCCGCCGGTCGGGCCGTCGTCGGGGAGCGTCGCGAGCCGGATCGCGATCTGCGCGCCCTCCCGCGCGGTGCGGACGCCGCGGAACTCGTTGAGGTCCGTCGCGCAGAATCCCGGGCACCCGAGGTTGATCAGGATGTTCGTGCCGCGCAGTTCCTTGGCGTATTGGACGGTGACGGCGTTGAGAAACGTCTTGGACGGCGAATAGGCGGCCGACAACGGCCCCGTCGCGTTGAGCGCGGCGCCCGGTTCGGTCTGCCGCGTGAGGGACCCGACGCCGCTGGACATGTTCACGATCCGCGGCGACGCCGCCCGGCGCAGCAGCGGCAGCATCGCATTGGTGACCCGGATGACCCCGATCACGTTGGTCTCCACGGCCGTCCGCACGGCCGCGAGGTCGACGGAGGTCGGCTCCTGCGGCATGCCACCGGTCACGCCCGCATTGTTGACGAGCACGTCGAGCCGCCCGCCTCGCTCCTCCAGCAACCTCACGGCGGCGGCCACGCTCGCGTCGTCGGTCACGTCGAGCGGAACCCCGAAAGCGTCCACCCCGTCCGCCCGCAGCTTCGCGACGGCGACGTCCCGATTCCTCTCGTTCCGCGCGCCGACCCCGACACTCCATCCGAGCTCACCGAGCCCGGCCGCGATCTCAAATCCGATTCCCTTGTTCGCGCCGGTGACCAGCGCAATCTTCTCTCCGCTCATGCTTCGACCCTGCCCGGCGCTCCCGCCCGACCTCCAACACCGTCTAGGTGGCCTCCGATACCCCCCAGGTATCACCGCAGGTCACACGCCAGGCTGTGGCCGTGCCAGAGGACAGCCGTCCTGTAGGCGGTTCGCCTGCCGGTCGTGGCCATGGGGGTTGACAGGGGGTGGGGAGGCGCGAACGCTAAAGCTCATAAGCTTCTAATCAATCATGCCCGGAGGGGGCGTCATGGGGCGTGGGACGCGGTTAGCGGGTGGCGGGCTGGTGGCGGTGCTGCTGGCGCTGGCGGGCTGTGGGGGCGGCGGGGCCGGGCGGGCCGAGGGGACGATCACGGTGTGGGACTACTACGGCGGGTCCACGCCGATCAAGCCGGTCATCGCCGAGTTCGAGCGGGCCAATCCGAAGATCAAGGTGAAGTACGAGGCGTACGACTACGACACCATGCGGGAGAAGTACGCGACCGCGGTGGGGGCGCGGACCGCGCCGGATCTGGCCACGCTCGACATGACGTGGATCTCGACGTACGCGGCCACCGGCACGCTCGCCGACCTGTCGAAGCTGTCCGGCGGGAAGATCAACGGGGAGCCGGTCGAGGGGCAGTACGCGCGGGGCGCCCTGGCCGCGATGAAGTACAAGGGGCGGTACGTGACCGCGCTCTACGACTTCGACGCCTATGCGCTGTATTACCGCCGTGACATCTTCAAGAAGAACGGCATCGCGGTGCCGGGGAACTGGGAGCAGTTCAAGGCGGCCGTGGCGAAGCTGGCCGCGACCGCGCCGTCGCCGGGAAAGCAGCGGTTCCAGGTGCTGCCCGACACGTTCCACTTCGCGCAGTTCCTGTTCCAGGGTGGCGGGGAGATCCTCAATGGTTCCGGGAAGTCGGCCTTTGCCGGGCCGGCCGGTATCGGGGCGCTGACCTTCTATCGGGATCTGCTGAAGTCCGGCGGCGTCTACTGGGGCGAGGACCAGGGGGACACCAGCGGCATGCCCGGAATCAAGGACGGGCGGATCGCGATGTTCCTCAACGGCCCCTACATGATGGGCGTCCTCAAGGACGGCGCGCCCGAGCAGAAGGGCAAGTGGGCGGTGGTTCCGGCGCCGGTCGGCGTCCAGCAGGGGAGTTATCTCGGCGGGACCGGGCTGTCGATTCCGGTGACGTCCAAGCACAAGGCGGCGGCCTGGAAGTTCGCGCAGTTCCTGTTGCGGCCCGAGCAACAATTGTTGGTGGCGAAGCAGGCCGGGGCGGCGCCGGCGACCACGGCGGCGTTGAACCGGCCGGAGCTGACCGCGCCGGATCCGTACTTCGGGGGAGACGCGCCGTTCAAGGTCTTCCTGGCGGCGATGACCACGGCGCGGCCGTTCCCGTACGTCAAGAACTGGACCGACGTGGACAAGGCCATTTCGGACGGTGTCACGGCGGCGCTGCTCGGCAAGAAGGCACCCGATCGCGCGCTTGGCGACGCGGCGCGGGAGGTGGACGGGCTCCGTGAAGGCTGAGGCGAGGTCGGCGCTGGCCGGGTACGGGTTGGTCGCTCCGGCGGTGCTGGCCGCTGTCGCGTTCCTCTACATACCGATGGCGGTGTCGGCGTACTGGAGCTTCACCGACTACAACGGCGTTGACGCACCTCAATGGACCG
Source organism: Actinomadura syzygii (assembly GCF_008085905.1). GTDB lineage: Bacteria > Actinomycetota > Actinomycetes > Streptosporangiales > Streptosporangiaceae > Spirillospora > Spirillospora syzygii. The sequence continues at coordinate 456,542 of NZ_VSFF01000002.1, forward strand.
GCCTCGCCAATTATTCGGACCTGGCGGGCAGCGACCGCTTCCATCAGGCGTTCACGAACACGGTGGTGTTCACGGTGGTCGGCATGAGCGTCGGGCCCGCGCTTGGACTGGTCACGGCGCTGGCCCTCAACCAGAAGATTCGGATGGTCGGGTTCTTCAGGTCTGTGTACTTCTTGCCGGTGACCACTTCTCTGGTCGTCACCGGGACCGTTTGGAAGATGCTCCTCAATGAGAATGGCGTGCTGAACAGTGCGCTCGGACTCTTCGGGTTGCCCGGGCATGCTTGGCTGGCCGACCCGGGCACCTCGCTGCTGTCGGTGACGGCGGCGAGTGTCTGGCAGGGGTTCGGATTCGAGACCGTGGTGTTCCTGGCGGCGCTCCAGTCGATTCCCAAGGAGCTGTACGACGCGGCGAACGTGGACGGCGCCGGGTTCTGGCCCCGGTTCCGCCACGTCACCCTGCCGGGGTTGCGGCCGTCGATCGTGTTCGTGTTCGTGTTCGGGCTGATCGGCAGCTTCCAGGCGTTCGACCAGATGTTCGTGATGACGCGTGGCGGGCCGGTCGGGTCGACCACGACGCTCGTCTACTACCTCGTCGAGCGGTTCCAGGAGCTTGACCTGGGCGCCGCCTCCGCCGTCGCCTACGTCCTCTTCGTGATCTTGGCCGCGCTGTCCTACGCGCAGCTCCGGGCGTCCAGGGAGCGCGCGTGAACCTGCGGCGGGCGGTGCTCTACCTGGTGCTCTGCGGCGTCGGGGTCACCATGGCCTGGCCGTTCTTCTGGATGCTCACGACGTCGCTCAAGCCGCCGGCGGACGTGTTCGCGTCCCCGACGAAATGGGTCCCGCACCCGGTCACCCTGGACGCGTACCGGCACGTGTTCACCGATCAGCCGTTCGGGCGGTACCTGTCCAACAGCCTGATCGTGACGGTGGTCGTCGTGGCGGCGAACGTGCTGTTCGGCACCGCCGCCGCGTACGCCTTCGCGAAGCTGCGGTTCCCGGGGCGCAATGTCATCTTCTTCGGGTTGCTGCTGACGCTGATGGTGCCGTTCCAGGTCAACCTCATCCCGCTCTACCGGATGATGGTGACGCTGCACGAATGGTCGCCCTACCTGGGCGTCGACACCTACACCGGGCTGATCGCGCCGAACGCGATCCAGGTGTTCGGCGTCTTCCTGATGCGCCAGTACCTCCAGACGATCCCGGACGCGGTACTGGAGTCGGCCCGCCTGGACGGGGCTTCCGAGCTGCGCATCCTGCGTTCGATCGTGTTCCCGATGGCGCGGCCCGCGATGGCCGCGCTGGCGATATTCACGTTCCTGAACGCCTGGAACGACTTTCTCTGGCCGATGATCGTCACAAGCTCGCAGGACATGCGGACCCTCCCCGTCGGGCTCGCCCTGCTCGCCCGCAAGAACAACGTGAGCTGGCCCGACACGATGGCCGGCGCCGTCGTCACGATCGCGCCGATGATCGCCGTGTTCGCGGTGCTGCAGCGCCGCTTCGTCGAGGGACTCACCGCGGGCGCGGTGAAGGACGGGTGACCGTGGACGACTTCCACACCGAGATCATCGCGCAGCCCGCCGCGCTGGAGCGCGCGGCGGCCGCCATGGCGGAGCAGGCGGCGGAGCTGGACGCGCTGCGCGCGCTGGCGGCGCGGCGGCCGATCGTGCTGACCGGGATGGGCGCGTCCTACCACGCCTGCCTGGCGGCGGCGAGCACGCTCGGCCGGGCGGGCGTCCTGGCCACGACCGTGAACACCGCCGAGCTGACGCATTTCCGGATGCGCGCGCTGGCGCCGGGCACGGTGGTGGTGGCGATCAGCCAGTCCGGCCGCAGCGCCGAGCTGGTGCGGCTCAGCGGCGCGCTCGACCGGCGCACGCGGCTCGTCACGATCACCAACGGGCTCGGCAACCCGCTCGCGGAGGCGGCCGACATCGCGTTCGACACCCGGGCCGGGGCCGAGCACGGCCCCTCGACCGGGACGTTCGCGGCCACGTTCCCGCCGCTCGCGGCGCTGGTCCGCACGCTCGGCGGGGAAGCCGGGTCCGGCGCGGTGATCGAGGAGGTCGCGTCGCTCACCGCCACCGCGGCCGAGCAGGCGCGGCGGGTGCTGGGCGGCGAGGCGGCGCTGACGGACGCGGTGTCCGGATGGCTGGGCGACCGGACCGGCGCCGTCCTGGTCGGACGCGGCACCGGTCGGGCCGCAGCCGACCTCGGGGCGCTCGTCCTGAAGGAGGCCGCGCGGCTCGCCGCCGAATGCCTCGACGCCGCCGAGTTCCGGCACGGCCCCCTGGAGCTGGCGGGGCCGGAGCTGGCGGCCGCCGTCATCGCCACCGAACCCGCGACGCGCGACCTGGACCTTGCGCTCGCCGCGGAGCTGGCGGTACTCGGCGGCCCGGTGCTGCTGGTCACCGCGGAGGGCGCCGCGCCGTACGGCGTGACCCCGGTCGCGGTCGGCGCGGTCGATCCGCTCCTCGCCCCGGCCGTCGCCGCGATCCCGTTCCAGCTGCTGGCCTGGGCGCTCGCCGTCGCGGGCGGGCGCGAGCCGGGCCGGTTCACCATCGGATCGAAGATCACGACGAAGGAGTAGGGATGGCGACGGTCCGCCGCGGGCGGCACTTCCTCACGGTCGGCGGGCGCGCGCACGTCCCCGTCGGAGCGCACGTCGTCCCGCCCGAGGGGCCGGACTGGCCGTGGCGGGTCGGTCCCGAGTCGTTCGCGCGGGAGTTCGGACGGATGGCGCGGCTCGGCCTCGACACGGCCCGGATCGACGTGCTGTGGGCCGCGGTCGAACCCGAACCGGGCCGCTACGACGAGAAGCACCTGGCCGTCCTCGACGAGGTGCTCGCCGCCGCCCGCCGCGCCGGACTGCGGCTGCACCCGGCGCTGCTGGTGGGAGGCGAGGTCGGCGACGCGTTCTGGGACGTCCCCTGGCGCGGCGACCGCAACCCGCACGCCGATCCGGAACTGCGCGAACTGCAGGCCGCGCACGTCGCCATGCTCGCCCGGCGCTGGGCGGACGACCCGGCGATCCTCGCCTGGGACCTGACCGACGAGCCGCCGTTCTGGGCCGTCACCGGCACGACCGACGACGACGCCCGCGCCTGGACGAGCGCCCTCGCCGCCGCGCTGCGCGAGGCCGACCCCGAGCATCTGGTCACGGTCGGCACCGCGTCGCAGGAGGTCGACGGCGGGCCGTTCCGCGCCGACGTCGTCGCGCCGGACCTGGACTTCGCCTGCGTCCACCCGTATCCGATCTACTCGCCCGAGCTGTATCCGGACGGGCTGCTCGACCCCCGCATGACGCACTCGGCCGCGTTCGAGACCGCGCTGGCGGCGGGCGCGGGACGTCCGGTGGCCGTGCACGAGTTCGGGGCGTCCTCGGCGCAGTACGATCCCGAGCGCATCGCCGCCTACGACCGGCTGCTGTGCTGGTCGAGCTTCGGCCGCGGCGCGGTCGGCTTCTGGGCGTGGTGCTGGATCGACGCCGAGCCCGCCGCGTACGGGCGCGTCCCGTACGTGCGGATGCCGCACGAGACGCAGTTCGGCCTGCTGGACCACACCGGCGAGCCCCGGCCGCGCGCCCGCGAACTCGCCCGCCTCGCGGCCACCCTCAGGGCCGTCGATCTCGACGCCCACGCCTCGCACGGGCCCGCGCCGCGCGCCGCCGTGGTCGTCCCGTACGAGTACGCGCGGGCCTACGACCCGGCCGGGTACGGCCTCGGCGCCGCGGCGGCCGGCCCGTACGTCCCGGCCGAGCGCACCTGGAACCCCGAGCCCGACGTGAAGCCGCTGGTCCGGGCGTGGCTGAACGCGTTCGTGCTCGCCGCGCGGGCCGGGACCGCCGTCCGCTTCCCGCGCGAACGCCTCGACGGGACCTGGCCGGACGACGCGCGGCTCCTGCTGCTCCCGGCGCCGCTGGCCTCGACGACCACGTCCCTCTGGCACGTCCGGACGTCGTACTGGCGCGGCGCGCCCGCGTTCCACCGGCGCGGCGGGACGCTCTACGTCTCGCTCTCGGCCGACGTGGCGATCCCGGAGATGGAGGCCGTCGCGGGCTGCCGCATCGTCGACCGGGCACCGGCGCGCGACACCGTCACGTTCCGCTTCACCGCCCGGTGGGGCCCGTTCCGGCCGGGCGACGTCCTCGAACTGCCCGGAGCGCCGGGCGACCTGGCGACCCGCGGCGCGCGGATCGAGACCGCCGACGCCCGGACGATCGCGGTCGACGCCGACGGAGAACCCGTGCTCGTGGTCGCGGGGCGCGCCGCCGGGCACACCGTCATCTGCGCCGAACCGGTCGAACTGCTGCTCGCCCGCATCCCGGACGCGCACCGCCGCCACGCCGCCTGGCACGGCCTGTACGCCGGACTCGCCGACCTCGCCGGCGCCCGCGAGGACGCCCATGCCGACCATCCCGACGCGACCACCGGAACGCTGCTCGGGCCGGAAGGCGGGCTCGTGACGGTCACCAACCACTCCGGCGCGGACGTGACGACGCGAATCCACATCCCTGAGCACGAGCGGGCATGGATCGCCGATCCCGGAGGGCCGCGTCCCATCGAGGACACGGCACTGTCCCTGGGGCCGTACGAGACCGCCTTGATGATCTGGCACAGGTCCCGCTAATAAACTTCTAATCAATGACCGGGTGTCTTCGATCGGTGGCGCGCGTGACAACACGAACGGACCTGTTCCGCGGGGGACACGTCGAGCTGACCACCGGCCCGGTCCCGCTCCACTACCAGGTCTACCGGCACCTGCGCGACGCGCTGGCCGCGGGGCGACTGCGTCCCGGCGACCGCCTCCCCGGCGAACGGGAGCTGTGCGACTTCTACGGGTGCAGCCTCGTCACGGTGCGCCGGGCGCTCGACGAGCTGGCCCGCGAGCGCCGCCTCGTCCGCGAACGCGGTCGCGGTACGTTCGTCACCGAGCCGCCCCTCGACCGCAACCTCGCCCTGCTCGGCAGCTTCACCGAGGAGATGCGCGCCCGCGGCCTCGATCCGAGCACCCGGGTCCTCGCCGCCGCCCGCGAGCCCGCGCCACGCGCGATCGCCGACGCGCTGCGCCTGCCCGAGGGCGCCGACACCTACCTCCTGGAACGGCTGCGCCTGGTCGGAGGCAAACCGCTGCTGCTCGAAGAGGTGCACCTGTCCGCCGACCGCTTCCCCGGCCTTCTCGACTTCGACTTGGCGAACGAGTCGCTGTACGAGCTCCTCTCCCAGCGGTACGGCGTCCGCCTGGAGCACGCGCAGGAGACCATCGAGCCGATCGCGCTTCCCACCCGCGAGGCCGAACTCCTCGACCAGCGCCGCGGCCGCCCCGCGCTGCTCGTCGAACTCGTCGCGTTCGACCAGGACGACGAACCGGTGGAGCACTGCCGCAGCGTCGTCCGCGGCGACCGCGCCCGGTACCACGTCAGGGCCCGGGGAGCGCGCGCCGAACTCCTCGTCCTCCCGAACGCGGAGATCACAACGCACTGACCCGCGCGCTCCGGGCGGGAGTGGTGGTGCAGGTGGTCGTGCCAGGTGGGGTGGTGCGGGTTGGCGGGTAGTTTGGGGGGCGTGGAGACGCGGGAGCTGCGGTATTTCGTGGCTGTTGCCGAGGAGCTGCATTTCGGGCGGGCGGCGCGGCGGCTCGGGATCGCGCAGCCGCCGCTTTCGCGGGCGATCGGGCAGCTTGAGCGACGGCTCGGGTTGACGTTGCTGGAGCGGACCAGCCGCGGCGTCGTGCTCACCGAGGCCGGGGCCGTCCTGCTTCGGGAGGGACTGGCGGCGTTGGACGCGGTCGACGCCGCCGCCCGCCGTACCCGGCGCGCCGCCGCAGGCCGGCAGAGTCTGGTGCTGGTCACCAAGGCGGGGGCGTCCAGCGAGTTGCTGGCGAAGCTGCTCGACGCCTACGCCGCCGAGCCCGGCGCCGTCGCCGTCGACGTGCAGTTGTGCGGGCCCGGCGAGCAGGAGCGGCTGCTGCGCGACGGCCGGGCCGACGTCGCGCTGCTGCACCGCCCGTACGACTCGACGGTCGGGTTCGACACCGAGGAACTGGCCACGGAGGGGCAGGTCGTCGTGCTGCCCGCCGGGCATCCGCTCACCGTCGAGGCGCGGGTGCGGATGGCGGACGTCGCGGATTTGCCCGGGTTGCCGATGCCGCGCTGGCCCCGTCCCGACGGCACGTACCCGGAGGGCGCGGGCCCGGCCGTCCGGGACCATGTGCAGTTGCTCCAGCTCATCGCGCTCGGGCGGGCCTCGGCCGTCCTGCCCGACTCGGTGCGCCCGCTGCTGCGCGATGACGTCGCCGTCGTGCCCGTCGTGGACGCGCCGCGGGTCACGACGGTGATCGCGTGGCCGCCGCACAGCCGGTCCCTGGCGCTCGCCGGGCTCGTCCGGACCGCGACCGGCCTCTAGCGGACGGTGAAGAGCCGCCGCTCGACCTCGTCCAGGGCGAGGCGGGCGGCGCCGAACGCCACCGCGTGATCGCCCAGAGTCGACAGCGCGAGCGTCGGACGGACGAGCGTCCGCCCGTGCAGGTGCCGTTCGATGGCCTCCAGCAGCGGCGGCCCGGCGCGGACGACGCCGCCGCCGATGACGACGAGGTCCGGGTCGAGGATCAGGACCAGCGGCGCGAGGCCCTCCACGAACCGCGCGGCGACCGTGTCGATGACCCGCAGCGCCGTGGGGTCGCCCGCGCGGGCGGCGGTCAGCGTCGCGCTGGCCGGGTCGTCGGGGGTGGCGTCGTCGTTGGCGAGTTCCGCGATCGCGGTCGTGCCGACCCGGCGCTCGAACGGTCCAAGCGTCGCCGCGCCGATCGGCGGGCCCTGCGCGGCGGGCAGGAAGCCGACCTCGCCCGCCGCGCCGTGCGCGCCCCGCAGCAGCCGGTCGCCGACGAGGATCCCCGCGCCGACCCGGCTGCCCCACTGCACGGCGACGACGATCCCCGCGTCGGGGCCGTCGCCGCGCCAGCGCTCGGCGAGGACGGCGAGGTTCACGTCGTTCTCCACCATGACCGGGCAGCCGACCGCCGGACGGAGCCGGTCGGCGAGGTCGATCGACGTCCAGCCGGGCATGTCGGGCGCCCGGACGACGACGCCGTGCTCGGCCTCGACGATGCCGGGCGTGCCGACGCCGACCGCGCGGACCGTTCCCGGGTCGACGCCGCCGCGGGCGAGGGTCTCGTTCACCTGCGTGCGGACGTGGGCGAGCATCTCGTCGCTGCTGTGCAGGCGGCTGCTGTCGCCCCGGTCCTCGGCGACGATGCGGCCGGTGAGGTCGGCGACGACGGCGAGGGTGCGGTGCGGGCCGATGTCGATGCCGACGACGTGCGCCGCGTCCGGGCGCAGCCGGACCAGCCGCGCCGGACGGCCGGGGGAGCGCCGCCCCGACTGGTCGTCCTCGACGTACTCGACCAGGCCGTCGTCCACGAGGGACGCGACGACCTGCGCGATCGTCTGCCGGGACAGCTCCGTCCGGTCGCTCAGGTCACCCAGCCGCAGCGGCCCGGCACGATGCAGCCGCGCCAGCACCGTGCTCTCGTTGATGCGCCTCAGCAAGGCCGGTCCGCCGCCGCCGTCGATCATCTCGCCGTCCCCCTCTTGACCTTCGCCCCGAGATCACAGAATATTGCAACGTTCTTAACCAAATTACATCTGAAGGTCGGACGCATCGGGGACTCCAACGGCACAAGGATGGTGCGAGGCATGCGCACACGGCACTCGAACGGCAGCGGGAACGAAGCGGGCGCGGCGCCGGAGACGGGCGTGGAACCCGAGGTCGGCGGGCAGGGGCGGCGGCGCTTCCTGATCGGCGCGGCGACGGTCGGCGCCGGGTACACGGCGGCCTCGGTCGTCGGGGCCCCGGCGGAGGCGGCCGCGCCGCCCGAGCACGACGACGCGACGACGCGGGTCTTCGCCAACAACGTCGGGTACGACCCCGGCGCCCCGAAGCGCGCCGTGGTGACCGGGCGCCGGTCGCCCGGACGGTTCCGGCTGGTCGACGCGGTCACCGGGCAGACCGTCCACAGCGGCAGACTCCAGCGCGCGGGAAACGTCGCGGACTGGGACGGCACCGACTACTGGACGGCCGACTTCTCGCGCGTCGACCGGGCGGGCGACTACTACCTGGCCGTGGGCTCGGCCCGGTCGGCGCAGTTCAAGATCGAGGCGACCGTGCTCGAGCGCTACACGCTCGCGCACGTCGTCCGCCACTTCAAGGGCTGGCGGTGTTCGGGCCAGTTCGACAAGTTCGACCACCATCTGCCGCTCGGCAACACCGGCAAGACCTTCGACGCGCACGGCGGATGGTACGACGCGACCGGCGATTTCGGCAAACACTTCACGCAATTGTCGGCGCTCTCCTATTTCAACACGCTGCAGATTCCGCTGACCGCTTGGTCGCTGCTGATCTCCTACCGCGAACTGACCGCCCGCAAGAACGACGACTTCACCCAACTGCGGACCTGGCTCCAGGACGAGGGCCTCTTCGGCGCCGACTACATCCGCCGCGTCCACGTTCCAGGCCAGTCCTTCTACAGTTCCGTAGGCCAGCCCGGCCCGCCGAAGGACCCGGTCAAGCGCACCCTCGGCGCCGCGCAGGTCAACTTCCGCGAGGGCGGCGGCGTCGCGATCGCCGCGCTCGCCATCGCGAGCACGCACGACGTCTCCGGCGACTACGAGAGCTCCGAGTACCTGGCGGCCGCCAAGGACGCATTCGCCTATCTTGACGCGAACAACGTCCGCCTCACCAACGATGGAAAAGAGAATATCCAGGACGACTACAACGCTCTCCTCGCGGCCATCGAACTGTATCGCGCGACCGAGGACGACACCTACAAGAAGGCCGCCGACAAGCGCGCCGCGAACCTCTCCGCCCGGCTCGTCTCCTGGCACGGCTACCGCGACTACTGGCGGGCGGACGACGCGGACCGCCCGTACTTCCACCCGTCCGACGCCGGGCTCCCCGTCGTCGCGCTGCTCGCCTACGCGGGCATCGCGGACGGCGACGCCAAGCAGAAGGCGCTCGACGCGGTGCGCCGGTCGATGACGTTCGAGCTGGCGGTCACCGAGGAGGTCCGCAACCCGTTCGGGTACGCGCGGCAGCTCGTCCAGGACGCGACCGGCGCCCGGGCCAGCCGGTTCTTCTTCCCGCACAACGTGACCCCGCGGACGAAGGACCAGTGGTGGCAGGGCGAGAACGCCCGCATCGCCTCGCTCGCGACGGCGGCCCGCCTCGCCGCGCGGCAGTTCTCCGACGACCGCGCGTTCGCGGCGAAGCTGCGCTCCTACGCGGCGGACCAGCTCAACTGGATCCTCGGCGTCAACCCCTACGACGTCTGCATGCTGGACGGCTCCGGGCGCAACAACCCGCAGTACCTGTGGCTCGGGTCGTGGCAGTTCCTCCAGACGTCCGGCGGGATCGTCAACGGCATCACCGGCAAGAACGTGGACGGCAGCGGCATCGCCTGGGACGAGGGCTACGCCAAGACCGGCAAGGACGACGACTGGCGCTGGGGCGAGCAGTGGCTGCCCCACACGAGCTGGTACCTGAACGCCATCGCCCTCGGCTGACCGGCGCCCCTCCGCACGCGAAACCGCCGCACGCGAATCCGCCGCACGCGAAACCCCCGCAGGCCCCTGTTCTGCGGGGGTTTCGCATGTCCGGGCGCGGCGTCCTCCCGCGCTCTTGACAGGAGAGTACTCGCAACCGCAAAGTAATCTCCATAGCCAAGAGAATCGGAGAAGAGATGCAGGAATCCCCTGCCGCCGTGCTCGACGAGATCGGACGGCTACGGCGGCTCACCCGGGCGCGGGTCCACGGCGCGGCGGTCCCGCTCGTCGTGTTCGCCGGGCTCACCCTCGCCTCGGCGCTGCTCTACCGGCACCCGTTCTTCCGCGTGCCGGCGGAGGGCGGCACGCTCGACTTCAGCCACGACCCGTTCTTCGTCCCGGGGAACGCGGGCGGGGGCTTCGCGGTCGATCCAGGCCCGGTCAGCGGCTACGCCGGGCTCTACTGGGCCGACTGGTCCGCCGCCCTATCGATCCTGTTCTGGCTGGTCGTGGCGCCGCTGTGCTACGCGGGCTGCGCGTTGTGGTACCGGCGGCGCGCCGAGAGCATCGGCCTCGCGCTGCGCTGGCGGACCTGGCTCTACGCGGGCGCCGGACTGATGGGCCTCATGGTGGTCGTCCTCGCCCTCCGGCAGGAAGGGCCCGACGAGTACCACGGGAGCCTGGCCGACCATCCGCCGCTGATGGCCCTCAGCCCGCTGCTCGCCATCGCGCTCGGCCTGCTCGGGCTGGCGTGGGTCGAACGCAGCTGGGGCGCCGGCGCCGTCGCCGTCGTGTACGGGGTGCTGGCGGCCGTGATGAGCATGTATCCGCTCGGCGAGCAGCCGTTCTGGATCATCCCGCCGTCGGGGGGCTCGATCGACCTGCTCATGGCCCCCGGCTACAACCTGCTGATCCTGACGTCGGTGCTGCTGGCCGGGGCCGCCATACTGCAACTACGCACGGCCGCACGCAGGCGAAAGGCTTCCAGGGCATGAGCGAGGGCGCTCCCCATCCGACGCAGGGGCTGAACGACACCGTCCACCACCGGAGCAGGCTCGGCATCCTCGCCGTCCTCCGCGAGGTGGACCGGGCGGAGTTCGGCTACCTCCGCGACGCGCTGTCGCTCAGCGACGGGAACCTGTCCCGGCACCTGCGGACCCTGGAGGAGGCCGGTTACATCGAGATCCACAAGGGCTACCACGGGCGGCGCCCGCGTACCTGGGTGACGCTGACCGGGGCCGGGGCCAAGGAACTCGACCTGGAGATAGCGGCCCTGCGCGCCCTGGTCGCCCGGCTGGACGAGCCGCCGCCGTCCTGACCCCGGCTTTCCCGCGCCGCTTTCCGCGATCATGTTGCGGACGATCTCCGACGGGGCATCTCCCAAGGGGCGTCCCACCGGGACGCGGGGTGCGGAGGTGAAGCCGGTGGCAGGACGTGGCGAGTCGCAACGGGTGCTGATGCCGCCCGCGCAGGCGGCGATCTTCCTCGTCGTGACGGTGCGGGCGGGCGCGGAGGAGGCCGTCCGGGAGCTGTTCGCCGACATCGCGGGGCTGACCCGGTCGGTCGGGTTCCGCGTCCCGGACGGCGAGCTGAGCTGCGTGACCGGGATCGGCGCCGGGCTCTGGGACCGGATGTTCGACGGGCCGCGCCCCGCCGGGCTGCACCCGTTCCGGGAGCTGGCGGGCGCGGCGCACACCGCCGTGTCCACCCCCGGCGACCTGCTGTTCCACCTGCGGGCCTGCCGGATGGACCTGTGCTTCGAGCTGGCCGCCCGGCTGATGGAGCGGACGGACGGCTGGGCCGAGGTCGCCGACGAGGTGCACGGCTTCAAGTACTTCGACGAACGCGACCTGCTGGGCTTCGTCGACGGCACCGAGAACCCTGACGGGGCGGCGGCCGAGGCGGCGGTGTGCATCGGCGACGAGGACCCGGAGTTCGCGGGCGGCAGTTACGTCATCGTCCAGAAGTACCTGCACGACCTCAAGACGTGGGACGCGCTGCCGGTCGAGGAGCAGGAGCGCGTCATCGGCCGGACGAAACTGTCCGACATCGAACTGCCCGACGCCGTGAAACCGACGAACTCGCACGTCGCGCAGACGACGATCGTCGACCCGGACGGCACGGAACGCCAGATCGTCCGCGACAACCTGCCGTTCGGGACGTTCGGCTCCGCCGAGTTCGGCACCTATTTCATCGGCTATTCCGCCACGCCCGACGTGATCGAGCGGATGCTCCGCAACATGTTCATCGGCAATCCTCCGGGCAATTACGACCGCATCCTCGATTTCTCCACTGCGGTGACGGGCTGCCTGTTCTTCGTGCCCACGGCGGACTTCCTCGACGATCCCCCCGCGCGCGACGCGCTCGCCGCCGCCGTCCCGGCGCCAGCGCCCGAGGCCGAACCCGCCGAACCCGCCGAACCCGCTGCGTCGCCGGTCAGCGACGACTCTCTCCACATCGGCAGCCTGAACAGGAGCACCGCACGATGAACAATCTCCATCGCGAGCTGGCCCCGATCTCGGACGCGGCGTGGGCCGACCTTGAGGCGGAGGCGCGGCGCACCTTCACGAGCCATGTCGCGGGACGGCGGGTCGTCGACGTGACCGGGCCGGACGGTCCGACGCTCGCCGCCGTCGGGACCGGGCACGTCCGCCCGCTGGACCCGCCCGCCGACGGGGTGCTGGCGTCGCGGCGGGAGGCGCGGCACCTGGTCGAGCTGCGGGTGCCGTTCTCGGTGGAGCGGCGCGCCGTGGACGCGGTCGAGCGCGGCGCGCAGGACGCCGACTGGCAGCCGGTCAAGGACGCCGCCAAGAAGATCGCGTTCGCCGAGGACCGCGCCGCCCTGCACGGCTGGGCGGACGCGGGCATCGCCGGGCTCGCGCCGAGCAGCTCGAACAGCCCGCTGCCGCTGCCCGCCGACGTCCGCGAACTGCCCGCCACGGTCGCGCGGGCGGTCACGGCGCTGCGCGAGCAGGGGGTCGGCGGCCCGTACGACCTCCTGCTGTCGGCCGCCTCGTACACGGCGGTCGCGGAGAGCACCGACCACGGGTACCCGGTGTGGGACCACCTCGTGAAGCTCGTCCCGGAAGGGCAGATCATCTGGGCGCCCGCGCTGGACGGCGCGCTCCTCGTCTCGACCCGCGGCGGCGACTACGAACTGCGCCTCGGCCAGGACCTGTCGATCGGCTACCTGGCGCATGACGCGGAGCGCGTCCAGCTCTACTTCCAGGAGTCGCTCACGTTCATGGTGCACACGGCGGAGGCGAGCGTGGCGCTGCCGCCGAGCTAGTCCGGGGGCGGCTCCGCGGCGAGCACGTGGCTTCGGGCGCGGTCGACGAGGGCCGTGAGAAAGCCGGGGTCGACGCCGGTCAGGCGGCCTCCGCGCTTGCGGACCCGCCCCGCGACGAGCACGGTGTCGACGTCCTGGACGCCGCTCTGCAGCAGCAGGTGGGCGGCCGGGTCGCACAGCGACGTGCCGAACTCCGGTGCCCGCAGCAGGACGACGTCGGCCTGCTTTCCGGGGGTGAGCGAGCCGATCCGGTCGTCCAGGCCGAGGGCTCGCGCGCCCTCGATCGTGCCGTGCCGCAGCACGTCGCGCGCCGTCAGCGTCGGGACGCCGGGACGACGCCCGCTGCGCCCCTCCGCGCGCTCGGCGGCTCCGTCCAGGAAGTTCTGCACCTGGTGCGCCAGCCGCATCTGCGCGATCAGGTCGGAGTTGGTGAAGCTGGGGATGTCGCATCCCCACCCGATCCGAACGCCCCGCCGGATCGCCCGTCCGAGGACGGTGAACGGGGATCCGAGCCCGATCTCCACGCCGGGCGTGACGGAGATCGCCGCCCCGGCGTGGGCGAGCATGTCCAGCTCGCGGTCGGTGACCACGTTGCAGTGGACGAGGAGGAGGTTCGGCCCGAGCAGCCCAGCCTCGTGCATGGCCGTGACCTGGCCCGGGAAGTTGGAGTGGATCGTCATGCGGAGCCCCAGCTCGCGCGCCTGCGCGACCTCGCGGGCGCAGGTCGGGACGTCCACGGTCTCCAGGTCGCTGAGCGCGAGCATCAGCCCGACCCTGCCCTTGCCGCGCGCGGCGATCTCGCCGTTCAGCCGGACGGCGTCCGCCGACCGCTGGTCGTGCGTCGTGAAATGGCCGGGCGGCTTCGCGCGCAGGCTGTAGCCGTGCACCCCGCGCAGCCCGGCCGCGACCAGCCCCGCGACGGCCGCGTCCGCGTGCCCCGGCGAGACGATGCAGTGGCAGAAGTCCAGCGCGGTGGTGACCCCGTTCGACAGCAGCTCCAGTCCGCCGACGTAGCCGCCCGCGTAGACGTCGTCGGGACGGAACCGCGCCCGGTAGGGGAGCACCCGCTCGAAGTACTCGCCCGTCCACAGCTCGGACGCCATGCCGCGCAGGACGGTCTGCCACAGGTGGATGTGCGTGTCCACCAGGCCCGGCAGGACGATCATCCCGCTCGCGTCGATGACCGCGTCGGCGTCACCCGCCGCACCCGCCGCGACGACGGCGGCGATCACGTCGTCGTCGATGAGCAGGTCGCCGGACGGGAGGTCGCCCAGCGTGTCGTCCATGGTGACTAGGTGGCCGCCTCTGATGAGCGTCCGCCGTCCGTTCGCCATTCCGTCTCCTTTCCAGGGCCTATTCGCGCCCGAGAACCAGTTCGTCGCGGCGCAGGCAGCGGGCGCCGTCCGCGAACGGGACGGGCCCGGCCGCGCACGCGCCGACCGCGAACGCGCAGCGCGGCCGGAACCGGCATCCGGCGGGCCGCGCCCCCGGCTCCGGGACGGTCCCCGGCAGCGTCCGCAGCGCGCCCGCGACCTGCTCCGTCGCGCGCGGCGTGGCGGCGAGCAGCGCCGCCGTGTACGGGTGGCGCGGCGCCGCGAACAGCCGTGACGCGGGCGCGGTCTCCACGATCTGCCCCGCGTACATCACCGCGACCCGGTCGCACACCTCCGCCACGACGCCGAGGTCGTGGCTGATCAGCAGGATGGACGTCCGGAACCGTTCGCGCAGGTCGAGCAGCAGATCGAGGACCTGGCGCTGCACCGTCACGTCCAGCGCGGCGGTCGGCTCGTCCGCGACGAGCAGGCGCGGATCGCAGGCGAGCGCCTGCGCGATCATCACGCGCTGCGCCATCCCGCCGGAGAACTGGAACGGGTAGTCGTCGAGGCGGCGGCGCGCGTCCGGGACGCCGACCTGTGCGAGCAGCTCCGCCGCCCGCTCCCGCGCCGCCCTCCGCGACAGCCCGGCGTGCGTGCGCAGCGGCTCCGCGATCTGGCGCCCGACCGGATGGACGGGCGACAGCGCGTCCCACGGGTCCTGGAAGACCATCGCGATGCCGGGGCCGCGGACGCGGGCCAGCTCGGCGTCGGAGCGGCCGGTCAGCTCGCGCCCGTCCAGGCGGACCGCGCGCGCCCCGATCGTGCCCGGCGCGGGGACGAGCCCGGCGACCGCCAGCGCCGTCATCGTCTTCCCCGACCCGGACTCGCCGACCAGCCCGAAGACCTCCCCTTCGGCGACGTCGAAGGACACGCCGTCCACCACGGCGACCGGCCCGTCCTCCGAGGGGAAGCGGACGTCGAGCCCGCGCACCGTCAGCAACGCCATCCTCGATACCGCGCCGCCGGTCGCGTGGATGACGGGACGGCGGCGCGAGCGTCCCCACGGGAGGCCGGTGTCGCCCGCCCGGCCGAGCGCGTCGCGCAGCCCGTCGCCGAGGAGGTTGAACGCGAGGACGGTGCAGGTCACGGCCAGGCCGGGGAACACGGGGAGCCACGGCTGCTCCGCCGCGTACGTCCGGGACCTGTCGAGCATCTGGCCCCAGCTCGCCGTCCCGGTGCCGACGCCGAGCCCGAGGAAGCTCAGCATCGCCTCGAACAACTGCGCCACCCCAAGGAAGATCGACGCCTGGACGACCAGCGGCCCGGCGACGTTCGGCAGGATCTCCCCGACCATCGTCCGGAACCGGCCGAGCCCGAGGACGCGCGCCGCGTCGACGTACGCCCGCTCGCGCTCGACGAGGACGGCCCCGCGCGTGACGCGCAGCAGGTTCAGCGCGAACACGATCGAGATCGCCAGCATCGCGTTGGTCAGCCCCCGGCCGAGCGCCGCGATGATCGCGAACGCGAACAGCAGGGTCGGGATCGACCCGGCGACGTCCGCGAGGCGCATCGCGACGCGGTCCCACCAGCCGCCGAGGTAGCCGACCAGCAGGCCGAGCGGGACGCCCGCCGCCAGCCCCAGCGCGACCGCCTCGAACGACGCCGCGAGCGCGACCCGCGCGCCGAACATCATCCGGGAGAGCTGGTCGCGGCCGAGTTCGTCGGCGCCGAGCCAGTGCGCCGCGCTCGGTCCGGTGAGCCGGACGGAGAGGTCCACCCTGTCCGGCGGGTAGGGGGCGAGCACCGGTGCGGCCACCGCCGTCACGACGAGCACCAGCAGGTAGAGTGCGCAGGCCACGGTCACGGGCCGGGCCGGAGGCCGCCGCCGGACGTCCGCGTTCACCGCGGCCTCACCTTCGGGTCGAGGAGCCCGTAGCCGACGTCCACGGCGAGGTTGACGAGGACGACGACGCAGGCCACGAGCACGACGCCGCCCTGGACGACCGGGATGTCGTTGCGGACGACGCCGTCCAGCAGCAGCGTCCCGATCCCCGGCACGCCGAACACCCGCTCGATCACGAAGCTCACCGCGATCAGCGTCGACAGCTCCCAGCCGATGACGGTGAGCACCGGCGGCATGGCGTTGCGGAGCGCGTAGCCGGTCACGATGCGGCGGCGGGACGTCCCGGTGGCGCGCAGCGCCCGCACGTACGTCGCGCGCAGCGTCTCGGCCAGCGCGCCGCGCGCCTGCCGGGCGATCACCGCCGCCGAGGGCGCGCCCAGCGCGACGCCGGGCAGGACGAGCCCGCGCGCCCACGCGGCCGGGTCGTCCGAGAACGGCGTGTACCCGACCACCGGGAACCAGCGCAGCCGCACCCC
Organism: Actinomadura syzygii; assembly: GCF_008085905.1. Taxonomy (GTDB): domain Bacteria; phylum Actinomycetota; class Actinomycetes; order Streptosporangiales; family Streptosporangiaceae; genus Spirillospora; species Spirillospora syzygii. Next base: position 473,066 of record NZ_VSFF01000002.1, read on the forward strand.
GAACGCGAGGACGAGCAGCAGCGCCAGCCAGAACCCGGGCGTCGCCAGGGCGAGCGAGGCTAGGCCGGTCACCGCGCGGTCGACCGCCGACCCGGCGCGCAGCGCGGCGAGGATCCCGGCCGGGAGGCCGGCGGCCACGGCGACCAGCAGCCCGCCCGCGACCAGGCCGAGCGTCGCGGGCAGCCGCTCGCCGAACGACGCGAGGACGGCCCGGTCGGTGAACAGCGACCGGCCGAGGTCGCCCCGGACGGCGGCGCCGAGCCACGTCCAGAACTGGACGGCGAGGGGCCGGTCGTAGCCGAGGGCGTGCCGCAGCTCGGCCCGCTGGGCGTCGCTCGCGCCGTCCCCGAGGACCTGCCGCACCGGGTCGGTGTCGGTCGCGCGCACCAGCAGGAACACGAACGCCGACACCATCAGCAGCATCGGGACGAGCGCGAGCGCCCGCCCGAGGAGGAGCCTTCCCATGCCGTCCACCGGGTCAGCGCCGGGGGGTCGCTTCCCAGTAGCGGAAGACCGAGGGCGCGAAACGGGTGGGCACGATGTTCGACACGTTCTTCGGATCCCACGCGAGCACGATCGGGTAGCTGAGGAAACCGCAGTCGAGCGCCTGGTCGTTGATGAGCTTCGTCATCTGCTGCCAGACGGCGGTCTGCTTTCCGGGGTCGCTCTCGCCGAGGCCCTGTTCCGCCAGCCGGTCGAGTTCCGGGGTGCGCGCTTTGTAGGGGTTGCCGGAGCCCTGGGGGCTGAACCTGTACCGGTAATAGTCGTAGGGGCCCGCGTCCTCGCTCGTGCTCGTGTTGTACGCGGCGGCGTATTTCCCGGTGTCGAACGTGCTGAAATACTGCGCGGTCGACATCTTCTCGACTTTGACGGTCGCGCCCGCCGCGCCGAGTTGCGACCGGACGAGTTCGCCCAGCAGGTCCGTGCCCGGGAAGACAGGCAGCGTGAAGCTCACGTTCTTCCCCGCGAGCAACGACTTCGCCTGGGCCGGATCATGCGAATACCCCTGGACGAGCGGGTCGAAGCCCGGCTGGCCCCGGTCGAACCGCTGGCCGTAGGTCTCGCCGAGACCGTCGAACTGGCCGGTGAGGATCGCCTTGGTGTCGAGCGCCTGGCAGATTCCCTGCCGCACCTTGGGATCGGCGAAGGTCTTCTTACGGTCGAAGAACAGGAAGTGGTAGCGCAGCGCCGGATACCAGAGCGTCTTGAATCCTTGCGCCTCCGCCCGCCTGCGCATCTCCGGCAGGATGGAGGCCACGTCCACCTTGTTCGTGGCGAGCGCGTTGAAGCGTGACTCGTCGTCCCCGATCGGGTAGATCTCCAGCTTTTTCGCGCCGACTTCCTTGGGCGCGTAGTACTCGCGGAAATAGGCGAGCACGACCTTCGAGTCGCGGACGGACGCCGAAGTGTCGAACGCCCAAGGCCCGGTCCCCACCGGCTTTTCCTTGAACGTCCCAGCCTTGATGGACGCCGGACTCAGCATGTATCCGCCGCGATCGGCGAGCTGGGCGACCAGCGTCGGGGCGGGACGCTTCAACTTCAAGGTCACGTGCGAAGCGTCGTCGGCGACGACGTCGGAGACCGGTTCCAACATCGCCTGGTATTGACTCGGCTCTTTGCGGACGCGGTCGAGATTCGCCTTCACCGCCGCCGCGTCGAACGGCGTGCCGTCGTGGAACACCACGCCCTGCCGGAGGGTGAAGGCGATCTCCGTCGGGGTCTGCTGCCAGGACGCGGCGAGCCGCGGCCGCAGCGCGACGCCGTCCGCCGCCCTCTCCACCAGGGTCTGGTAGACGGTCGAGAGGTAGGTCGTGTTGGGCTGGGTGAGGTTGTCCCAGTTGTCGAGGGTGATGCCGACGCCGAACCGGAGCGTCCCCCGCGGGCCCGACGCGTCCTCCCGTCCCGGGACGGCCGGCTCGTCGCTGGCGGAGCAGGCCGCGAGCGCGGCCGACGCGGCGAACACGGAGACGGCGGAGACCAGGGCCACGAGGACGGGCGATCGCTTCTTCATCGCCGCCGAGTCTCCATTTCGGCCGCATTTAGTGTCAATCGTTCGACCCGCCGATTGATCATCGACTTATGGGACCGGTCCATTTCCCCTGCTGGCCGTCAATGGCCGCGCCCAACCGGCGATAAGGGACGGATATATAGGCCGCCGACCGGCCGGAATGGGCCGGCACCGCACCGGCGGCCGGGGGGCACGGCCGGTGCGGCACCGGCGCGGGCCCGGCGACCTCCCCCGCCGAGGAAGGCCGAGCCTCCTCTCGTCCGGGACCCACGGGAGAGCCGTCCCGGACGAGAGCGTCCCCGCGGCGCGCCTGCCGCCGGGCGGGCCGTCCCGCGGGGAGGCGGGACGACCCGGGGCATGTCGACGCCGATGCCACCGCGGACGGGAGCGGTCCGCCGTGCGGGCCGGCGCGGAGGAGGCTGTGCACGAGATCTCCAGGTCCGGAAGCCCGCATCGGGTGGTGCGTCGTGGTGCCCGACGCAGAGAAGAATGGCATCGGGAACGCTCTTGCGGCTCCCCCCAAACAGGCATAACTTCCCGGCTATGCAAGTTGAGTTGCGGCATTTACGGGTGCTCACCCAGTTGGCCGAGACGGGCAGCATCACCCGCGCGGCGGCCACTCTCGGCGTTTCACAGCCGACGCTGAGCAACCAGTTGCGGCGGATCGAGAAGGCGTTCGGCGGGCCGCTCTTCGTGCGCGGCGCGACGGGCATCACGCCGACCCCGCTGGGACGGCACGTCCTGGCGCGGGCGCGGGGCGTGCTGGCCGACATGGACGACCTCCTGGCGACGCTGCCGGGCGGCGGGTCCCGGTCCGGGATCCGGCTCGGCACGCACCCGCACATCCTGCTGGGCGAATGGCTGCGCAGCCTGGAGAGCGAGCTGCCGCACCGCGCGATGACGACGAGCCTGGACTTCTCCGGCGCGGTGCTGACGCAGCTGCTGGCCAACGACCTGGTCGACGTGGTGTTCATGGGACGCGTCGCCGACCACCACGCGCCGCCGTGCCCGCCGGGCACGACCGAGCGGGTGATCACGGTCGAGCCGTGCGGGATAGCGCTCGCCTCGTCCCACCCGCTGGCCCGCCGGAGCCGGGTCTCCCTGACCGACCTGGCGGGGGAGACCTGGATCCCGCCGCAGGGCGGCGACGACGGCGGCACCGCCATGCTCCGCGCCGCCTGCGAGGCCGCCGGGTACACGCCCCGCTTCCGCTACGCGGGCATGGACATGGGCAGCACGGTCGGGTTCGTCGCCGCCGGGTTCGCGATCACCCTGGCGTCTCCGACCTGGCAGCCCGGCGACGGCATCACGATCGTCGCGCTGTCGGGCCATGCGACCGACTCCTACCGCGTGCTGCGCTGGCGGACGTCCACGGTCCCGGCGAACGAGATCGACATCCTGCACCGCACCTACCACGAGCTGTACAAGCCGGTCGTGCAGCGCAACAGCGTCACGCTGCCCTGGCTCGCCGACAACCCGGACGCCCGCCCGCGCACCATCGACGTCTGATCGGTCTATGTGGCCCCGGACGGGTCGGGGTCGAGGATCTCGTCGGTGTGCTGGCCGATCGACGGCGGTCCGGCGGCGAACGCCTTGTCGACCACCGGCAGCGGCGACCCCGGCACGAACACCTCGCCGGGGCCGCTCTCCAGCGGGATCGACCGCACCATGCCGCGATGCCGCACGTGCGGGTCGTCCACCAGCCGCTCCACGCTGAAGATCGGGCTGCACGGGACGCCGACCTCGCCCATCCGCGCGACGACCTCGTCCACCGTGTGCGCGCCGGTCCACGCCTCGATCACGCGGTCGAGGTCGTCGCGGTGTTCGAGCCGGGTGTCGGCGGCGGTTCCGGTGAAGTAGGAGAGCAGCTCCGGGGCGTCCACGACGCCCGCGAGCGCCGTCCACATCCGCAGCGTCATCGGCGCCATGTAGACGTGGCCGTCCGCCGCCGGATACGTCCCGGCGTACGACCGCCGCACCTTGCTGCCGACCCGCATCGGGCTGACGCCGAGCTGGAGCACCTCCGCCAGGCACGGGCCGAGCAGCGACATCATGCTGTCGAGCATGCTCAGGTCGGTGAACGAGCCCTCGCCCGTGCCCTGCCGCTTACTCAACCCGAACATCACCGCGAGCGCCGCGTAGAGGCCCGTCACGTGGTCGGGGACGAAGAGGCCCGCCTGCATCGGCGTCCCGTCCGGCTCCCCGGTCAGGTGGACGAGCCCCGACATCGCCTGGATGATCCCGTCGAACGCCGGGCGCTTCGCGTACGGGCTGTCGTTGCCGAACCCGCTGGCGTGCACGTACACGAGGCCCGGGTTGACCTCCCTGGCCTGCGCGTATCCGAAGCCGAGCCGCTCGGGGATGCCGACCGCGTAGTTGGTGACCACCACGTCCGCCGACCGGAGCAGGGTGACGAGGGCCTCCTGCCCGGCGTCGGTCTTCAGGTCGAGCATGACGCTGCGCTTGTTGCGGTTCAGCGCGTGGAAGTAGACGTCGTTGTACGACAGGGTCTCGGTGCCCCGGCTGGCGTCGCCCTCCGGCGGCTCGATCTTGATCACGTCCGCGCCCTGGTCGGCGAGGATCTGGCCGCAGAACGGCCCGGCGATGTAGTGCCCGAACTCCAGTACGCGGATGTCGCTCAGGGGCGCGGCGTCCATCAGGTCCCCTCTCCAGCGCCGTGGCCCTCGCGGGCCGCGGCGGCGTTCAGGCTCGGCATGCGGATGCCCTGCTCGGCGGCGAACTCGACGGCGCGCCGGTACCCGGCGTCGGCGTGCCGGACGACGCCGGAGCCGGGGTCGTTGGTCATCACCCGGTCGACGCGGAGCGCGGCCTGCGGCGTGCCGTCGGCGACCACGACCATCCCGGTGTGGATGGACCGTCCGACGCCCGTCCCGCCGCCGTGCTGCACGCCGACCCAGGTCGCGCCGCTCGCGGTGTTCAGCATCGCGTTCAGCACCGGCCAGTCGGCGATGGCGTCGCTGCCGTCGATCATGGCCTCGGTCTCCCGGTACGGAGACGCGACCGAGCCCGAGTCGAGGTGCTCGCGCCCGAGCACGACGGGCGCGCTGACCTTCCCGTCCCGGACCAGGTCGTTGATCAGTTTGCCCGCGCGGGCGCGCTCGCCGTAGCCGAGCATGCAGGTCCGCGCGGGCAGCCCCTGGACGCGGACGTGCCGCGCCGCGAGCCGCAGCCACCGGGTGACCGACTCGTTGTCGGCGAACTCCGCCAGCATCGCCGCGTCGATCGTCGCGATGTCGGCCGGGTCGCCGGACAGCGCGATCCACCGGCAGTGCCCCTTCGCCTCGCAGAACAGCGGGCGGATGTAGGCGACGATGAAGCCGGGGAAGTCCAGGGCCCGCTTGAACCCGCCGAGGTCGGCCTCGACGCGGATCCCGTTGCCGTACTCGAACACCTCCGCGCCCCGGTCGAGCAGCGCGCACAGCGCCTCGACGTGGTCGGCCATGGCGGCGCGGGCGTGCAGGACGTAGGTCTTCGGGTCGTGGACGCGCATGTCGGCGGCGTCCCCCGGAGACAGGTCGGGCACCGCGTAGAGGAGCGGGTCGTGCGCCGACGTCTGGTCGGTCGCGATGTCGACCGGGACGTCGCGGGCGACGATCTGCGGCAGCACCTCGGCGGCGTTCGCGAGCAGCCCGATCGACAGGGCGCGCTTCTGCTCCCGCGCCGCGAGCGCCAGGGACAGGGCGTGGTCGAGGTCCTCGGCCTGGGTGTCGAGGTAGCCGAGCCGCATCCGCCGGTCGATCTTGTCCTGGTCGACCTCCAGGCACAGGGCGACGCCGCCGTTCATGGCGATCGCGAGGGGCTGCGCGCCGCCCATCCCGCCGAGTCCCGCCGTGACGGTGAGGGTCCCGGCGAGCGTGCCGCCGAACCGCTTGGCCGCCACCGCCGAGAACGTCTCGTAGGTGCTCTGCAGGATGCCCTGCGACCCGATGTAGGCCCATGAGCCAGCCGTCATCTGGCCGAACATGGTGAGGCCCGCGTCCTCCAGGCGGCGGAACTCCTCCAGCGTCGCCCACTCCGGGACGATCATCGCGTTGGAGATCAGCACGCGCGGCGCCCACTCGTGCGTCCGGAACACCGCCACCGGGCGGCCCGACTGCACGAGCATCGTCTCGTCGTCCGCCAGGTCGCGCAGCGTGGCGACGATGGCGTCGAAGTCCTGCCAGGACCGCGCCGCCCGGCCGTTGCCGCCGTAGACGACCAGGTCGTCGGGGCGTTCGGCGACGTCCGGGTCCAGGTTGTTCATGAGCATGCGCAGGGCGGCCTCCTGCGCCCAGCCCCGGCAGGTCAGTTCGACGCCGTGGGGCGCCCTGACCGTCCGCGCTCCTGCCGTCCTTGCCATCGACTCTCCTCCGATCACGTGGGAACGCCCGCCCTATTCGCCGGGCTCGGCGTCGCCGGGCTTCGCGGCCCGCGGCCCGAACGGCTCGGGGCGGAACGGCCCGTCGCGGGCGTCGAGGAACGCGCGGAGCCCGCCCTCGGCCTTCGCCGCGTTGAGCCGTTCGCGGCCCGGCCCGTAGGAGGAGTGGGCCATCGCGTTGAGCGCGCCGTTCAGCAGCAGGCCGCTGTCGATCCCGGCGGCGCGCAGGCCCTGCATGGTGATCGCCTTGTTCAGCCGCACCGACGCGGCCGGGACCAGCGCGATCCGCCGCCCCAGCGCCCGCGCCGCGTCCAGCAGCTCGTCGGCCGGGACGACCTCGTTCACCACGCCGATGCGCAGCGCCTCGGCGGCGTCGAAGTGGTCGCCGGTCAGCGCGTAGCGGTTGGCGTTCTTCCACCCGCACAGCGCGGCGAACAGGAAGATGGAGCTGGACGTCATCCGCACCTCGGGCTGCGCGAACACCGCGTCCGCCGAGGCGATGGTGATGTCGCAGGCCAGGCCGTACCAGAACCCGCCGCCCATGCACCAGCCGTTGACCGCCGCGATCACCGGCTTCGGCAGGCTCCAGATCTCCCGCAGGTGGTCGAGCTCGCCGCTGTTGCGGTCGTACCACCCGCCGATCACGTCCTCCGGGTACCGGGACGCCGGGTCGGACGCCCCCTCGACCGCGCCCATGTCGTAGCCGGAGCAGAACGCCCGCCCGGCCCCGGTCAGGACGATCGCGCGGACGTCCGGGTCGGCCCCGGCGGTGCGCAGCGCGTCGTGCAGCTCCCGTTCGAGCTCGGCCGACAGGGCGTTCATGACCTCCGGGCGGTTGAGGGTGATGGTGGCGACGGCGTCGTCCACCTCGTACAGGATCGTTGCGTAGTCCACGATGGAGCGTTCCTAACGGGTCTGCGGACGAGGGAGCCGGACGGTCTTGGATGCGGCGCTGTTCGAGGCGGCGCTGTTCGAGGCGGCGACGATCCGGAGGTCGAGCACCCGCACGCCGCGCCCCCGAGGCAGGACGGCGACCGGGTTCAGGTCGATCTCCACCGCCGCCTCGCGCAGGTCGGCGGCGAGCCGCGCGACGCGCGGGACGAGGTCGGCGAACGCGTCGGCGTCGGCGGGCGGGGCGCCGCGATAGCCCGCGAACAGGCGGGCGAGGGGCGTCCCGGCGACCATGCGGCGGACGTCGTCCGGCGACACGGGCGGCAGCGCCAGCGCCGGGTCGGGCTGCAGCTCGACCAGCGTCCCGCCCGCGCCGAGCGCCAGGACCTGCCCGAACACCGGGTCGGGCACGCAGCCGACGAACGCCTCCACGCCGCCCGCGACCAGTTCCTCCACGACGACCTGCGGGGCGGGCTCGCCGAGGTGGCGCGCCACCGACGCCGTGACCGCCTCGTACGCCGCCCGCACCTCCGCCGGAGTGGACGGCCCGACCACGACCCCGCCGACGTCGCTCTTGTGGACGACCTTCGGCGACGCCGTCTTCACCACGACCGGGAACCCGATCGAGTCCGCCGCCGCGACCGCCTCGTCCGCCGACTCGGCGACGATCCGCTCAGGCAGCGGCAGCCCGTACCGCTCGGCCAACTCGGCGAGCACGTCCTGGGAGACCTGCCCTCTCGCCTCCAGCGCGGGCAGCACGTCCCGCAGGGCCGCCGGGTCCGGACGCGGCGGCTCCGCCACGGCGACCGGGTTGTGCGTGGCGGCGGCCGTGACGGCGGCGATCGCGGCCATCCCGGCGCGGGTGCCGTGCACGACGGGGATGTCGGATCCGGCGAGTGCCTCGGCGGCGAACGGGTGCAGCCCGCCGCCGTAGTTGGACAGCACCATGACCGGCGTCCCGGACCGCTCCCGGACGCCCGGCAGCGTCGCCAGCAGCCGGGAGTAGGACGTGGCGAGCCGGTCGCCCAGCGCGGGCGGCGCGTCCAGGATCACCGTGACGAGGTCGACGCCCGGGTCTCCGGCGACGGCCGCCGCGAGCCGTCCGAACCGGTCGGGGTCCCCGACGAGTTGGCCGGTGCCGTCGAGCGGGTTGGCGATCGTCGCGAAGTCCGGCAGGATCTCCGCGAGCTCCTCGCGAGTGCCCGCTGCCAGGTCGGCCAGCCGCACCGCCCCGTCTTCCGTGTTCTCTGTGGAGGGACGACCCCCCACGCCCCCCGGAGCGCCCTTGTGAACGCCGAAGTCCGCCGCCATATCCGAGACGAGCCCGATCTCGCCGCCGGACAGGCCGACGAACGCGACCCGGTTCCCCTTCGGACGGGTGTGCAGGGTCGACAGCGCGACGAGCGCCTCCGTCAGCTCGTCGAAGTCGGTGACCGGCACGATCCCGGCCCGGCGGCAGAACGCCGCGTAGGCCCGCGCGTCCCCGGCGATCGCGCCGGTGTGGGACGCGACGTTCCGCGCGCCGAGTTCCGTCCGGCCGACCTTCAGCGCGACCACGGCGACGCCGTTGTCGTGGCCCTTCCGCACCGCAGCCAGGACGCCTTCGGCGTCGCTGAGGCCCTCGACCACGATCCCGACCGCGCGGGTCGACGGGTCCTGGACGAAGTAGTCCAGGTAGTCGGCCAGCCCGGTCACGGTCTCGTTGCCGCTGGACACGACGTAGGAGAACCCGAGCCGTCCCGAGCCCGCGAGCAGGATGCAGCCGGAGCCCGACTGCGACACGACGGCGACCGGGCCGGGCCGCAGGTCCGCCCCGAAGTCGGTGCCGGTGAGCCACAGGTCGCGGCCCGGGTTGAACGCGCCCAGGCAGTTCGGGCCGACCAGGCTCATGCCGTGCCGCGCGGCGAGGCCGCGCAGCTCGGCGGCCCGCGCCGCGCCGTCCGCGGTCTCCTCGAACCCCGAGGCGAACACGACCGCGCCCCGGCAGCCCTTCTCGCCCGCCTGCCGGACGACCTCGGTCACCGTCCCGGCGGGCGTGCAGACCAGCGCCACCGACGGGGTGTCGGGGACGTCGGCGAGCGTCGGGTACACGGGGACGCCGTCGACGTCCCGGCCGCTCGGATGCACGCCGTACACGCCGCCGCCGAACCCCGACCGGCGCAGGTTCGCGAGGATCCGGCCGCCGGTCGAGCCCGGTCGCTCCGACAGCCCGACGATCACCACGCTCTTCGGGTTCAGCAGGTCGTGCAGGGCGGGCTGGCGGTACGTCCCGTCACCGGTCCCGCCGCCGTCACTTCTCATGGGGCACCGCCGCCACCTGGGTGGTGTCGAGGTAGGCGGTCAGCGTCCCGCCGTGCCGGATCGCCTCGCGGGCGTCGCGCGGGAGGGTGGCGCGCAGCGTCACGCCCTCGGCCGTGCGGACCGTGACCCGGACGGAGTTGCCCAGGTACAGGTCGTCGAGCACCACCAGTTCGAGGCGCGCGGGCGCGGCCCCGGCGGGCACCAGGCTCAGCGCCTCCTCGGGGATGCTGAGCCCGACGCGCTCGGCCCGCTCCAGCGGCTGCCCGCACACGACGTCCATGTCGCATCCGGCGAACGCGACCCGCGCCCGCTCGCCGCTGACCTCGGACAAGGCCGCCTCGGCGACGTTGTGCCCGCCGAAGAAGCTCGCGACGAACCCGGTGCGCGGACGGGTGTACAGCTCCTCGGCCGTCCCGACCGCGTCGATGCGCCCGTCGTGCATGATGACGATCCAGTCCGAGAGGGTCAGCGCCTCCTCGCGGTCGTGCGTGACGTAGACGGTCGTCGCCGCGGCCTCCTGGTGCAGCCGCCGCAGCTCCACCGCCATGCGCATGCGCAGCTCGCGGTCGAGGGCGCCGAGCGGCTCGTCCATCAGCAGGAGCTGCGGCCGGAACGCCAGCGCCCGCGCCACCGCGACCCGCTGCTGCTGCCCGCCGGACAGCTCGCGCGGGAGGCGTCCGCCCAGCTCGCCGAGGCCGACGAGCTCCAGCATCTCGGCCACCCGCCGCGCGCGGTCGGCCTTCGGCCAGCGGCGCATCTTCAGCCCGTAGGCGATGTTGTCCGCGGCCGTCATGTGCGGGAACAGCGCGTAGTTCTGGAACACCATCCCGATCTCGCGCGACGCGGGCGGGACGCGGGTGACGTCCCGGCCGTCGATGAGGATCTCGCCCTCGTCGGGCGCGAGGAACCCGGCGACGAGCCGCAGGATCGTCGTCTTGCCCGACCCGCTCGGCCCGAGCACGGTGACGAAGTTGCCCCGGTCGGCGACCAGGTCGATGCCGCGCAGCGCCTCCGTCCCGCCGAACCGCTTGATCAGCCCGCGCAGTTCCAGCCCGGCCCGCGCGGGCGGGGCGGCGGCGCCGGAGGTCCCGGGCTCCGCCGCGACCTCCGGCCGCGGCTCCTTGCGTGCCCTGACGTTCATACCTTCCTCCGCAGCAGGAATGCGAGCGAGCCGACGACACCGGTGCCCGCCATGAGCAGGGTCGCGATCGCGGTGATGTTGGGATCGAGTCCCGTCTTGACGTTGTCGAAGATGGCCTTCGGGAGGGTGACCGTCCCGGGGCCGCCGAGGAAGTTGATCAGTACCGCCTCGTCGAAGCTCGTGATGAACGCGAAGATGTAGGACGCGCCGATCGCGGGCAGCAGCAGCCGCAGCGTGATCCCGACCATCGCGCGCGGCCGGGACGCGCCGAGCGTCATCGCGACCAGCTCGGTCTCGGCGGGCAGCCGCGCCATCGCCGACCCGAGGATCAGCAGGACGAACGGCAGCCCGTGCACCGCGTACGTCAGCACCAGCGCCGCCATGTTGCTGGTCAGCCTGAACTGCACGAACAGCGTGTACAGCGCCACCGCGTACGCGACGCCGGGGATCACCAGCGGGCTCAGCCCGATCGCCTGGAGCAGCCCCTTCAGCCGCAGCCGCGACCGGTGCAGCGCGAACACCGCCGGGATGCCGATCAGCAGCGCGAGCGCCGCCGACACGGTCGCCAGCTTGAACGACAGCACCATCGCGTCGATCCAGGTGTCCGAGCCGAGGAACGACCGGTACTGGCGCAGCCCCCACGACTTCGGCGGGAACTGGAGCACCTCCGCGTTGGAGAACGACAGCACGACGACGCACACGATCGGCACGCCGAGGAAGAACACGGCGAGGCCGCGCACGACCAGGTCGGCGGCGCGCATGCCGCGGGCGAGGGCCCGGCGTCCGACCGTGTCGAGCACGACCCGCGCCGGCGCGGCCCGCGCGGTGGACGAGGACAGGGTGTCGGTCGTCATCGTTCTCCTTGAAGCGTGGAGACCCCCGCCTTCAGGCGTGGGGAGGAAACGCGGCACGGTGCCGCGGGGATGCGAACATGTGTGCGATCCTTGACCGCGTGGCGCAGGTCGTGAAGCGGGCGTACAAGTACCGCTTCTACCCGACCCCCGAGCAGGCCGGAGAGCTTGCCCGGACGTTCGGTTGCGTCCGCCTCGTCTACAACATGGCGCTGGAGGAACGGTCTCGCGCCTACACCGCCGAAGGGCGAAAGGTCTCCTATGCGGAGACCTCGGCGATGCTGACGGCCTGGAAGAGAATCGACAGGCTGGCGTTCCTGTCCGAGGTGTCCTCGGTCCCGTTGCAGCAGGCCCTGCGGCACCTGCAAGCGGGGTTTGTGAACTTCTTCGCCAAGCGCGCCGGGTACCCGGCGTTCAAGTCCCGCAAGAAGTCCCGGGCGTCGGCGGAGTACACCCGGTCGGCGTTCCGCTGGCGGGACGGGAGGCTGACGTTGGCGAAGATGGACGGGCCGCTGGACATTCGCTGGTCCCGCCGGTTGCCCGAGGGTGCGCAGCCCTCCACCGTCACGGTCAGCCGGGACGCCGCGGGCCGCTGGTTCGTGTCCCTCCTGGTGGAGGAGACGATCAGCCCGCTGCCTCCCGTCGAGGCGAAGGTGGGCGTGGACGTGGGGATCACCGCCCTGGTGGCCCTGTCCACCGGGGAGAAGGTCACCAATCCCCGGCACGAGCGGCGGGACCGGCGCAAGCTGGCCAGGGCCCAGCAGGCGCTGTCGCGCAAGGCGAGGGGGTCGAAGAACCGGGACAAGGCCCGGTGCAGGGTCGCCAGGGTGCATGCCCGGATCGCCGACCGGCGGCGGGACTTGCTGCACAAGTTCACTACTCGGCTCGTCCGTGAGAACCAAACGGTCGTGATCGAGGACCTGACCGTCGGCAACATGCTCAAGAACCATTCGCTGGCCCGCGCGATCTGCGACGCCTCTTGGCGCGAGATGCGCGGCATGCTGGAGTACAAGACCGCCTGGTACGGCCGTGAACTCGTCGTGGTGGACCGGTGGTTCCCCAGTTCGAAGCTGTGCAGCGGGTGCGGGGCCCGGCAGGAGGCGATGCCGCTGGGCGTGCGGTCGTGGGCGTGCGCCTGCGGCGCGGTCCACGACCGGGATGTGAACGCAGCCCGCAACATCCTCGCGGCCGGGCTGGCCGAGAGGTGAAACGCCTGTGGAGCTGGTGTAGGACCCCAAGGGCGCACGCCCGGCGGGCAACTGGCTGTGAAGCAGGAAACCCGACCCGCGAGGGTTGGAATCCTCCGGCTTCAGCCGTGAGGAGGAAGTCAACCGATGGCCCTCCGCATCCGCTCCTTGCCGACCAGCCGCAGCCCGCCGAGGATGACCAGCCCGGCGACGACCAGCAGCAGCACCGAGGCGACCGCGGCCTGCGCCGGCTCGAACAGGTTGAAGATGTCGTCGGCGATCAGGCTCGCCGTGAACGGCGCCGTGGCGCCGCCGAGCAGGACCGGCGTCAGGTAGTACCCGATGCAGATCACGTAGACGATCACCGTGGAGGCGAGCAGGCCGGGCAGGGCCAGCGGCGCCACCACGTCCCGCAGCGCCCGCGTCCGCGACGCGCCCATGCTCTCCGCCGCCTGGATCAGGTTCATGTCGATCGTCACGTACACCGCGTACAGCGGCAGCACCGCGTACGGCAGCATCTGGTAGACCATGCCCGCCACCACGGCGAACTGGGTGCGCAGCAGGTGCATCGGCTCGTCGATGACGCCGAGCCAGGTCAGGGTCCGGTTCACGACCCCGAACCGCTCGAACAGGACGGTGAAGACGTAGATCTTCATCACCGCGCCCATCCACAGCGGCACGAACACCGCCAGCGCGATCGCCATCCGGGTCAGCCTGCTCTTCGTCGCGCGCAGCGACCAGGCCAGCACGGCGCCGACCGACACGACGATCACCGTGACGATCAGCGAGGTGAGGCAGGTCGTCCACAGCGTGCGGCGCGCGGCCGGGCTGTGGAAGAAGTCGCTGAAGTTGCCGAACCCGTCGGGCTCGCCGAACGCCGTCCGCAGCAGCTCGACGAACGGGTAGAGGATGAACACGCCGGCGACGACGAGGAACGGCGCGATCAGCCCGAGCCCGGTCAGGCCGGAGAACGTCGACTGCCATCCCCTGGCTCGTGTCGGTCGCCTCATCCGAAGCATGGGCTCATCTCCTGCTCATCTCCCTGCTCATCTCCTGGTCATCTCCCATCAGTGCTCGTGGCTGGACCGGTGGGCGGGACGCGCCGGCGGCCGAAGGGGGCCGCGGCCGCCGGCGCGCCCGCGGTCAGCCGACGAGGATCTCGCGGAGCTCCTTGCCGAGCTCCTGCTGCTGCTTGGCCCCCGCCTTGCCGTCGACGAGCGTGACGCCGGTCTTGTTGATGGGCAGGTTCTCCAGCACGTCGGGCGACAGGTACTTCTGCATGTCGCGCCCGCCGGTGCCGCTGTAGATCTTCTCCGTGAACTTGGCCTGCGCCTCGCGGTGCTGCGCGTACCACTTGACGAACTCGAACGCGGCCGTCTTGTTCTTCGCGCCCTTGGGCACGCACCAGCCCTCGTCGAAGAGGAGGCCGCCGTCCCAGAAGAGCTTCAGGTCGGGGACCTGCTTCTTCGCCGAGACGAGCACCGTGTTCGGGGCCTGCATGATGCCGACCTCGCCGTCCACGACGGCCTGCTGCATCTGCGCGGGGCTGGTCGACCAGACCTGCACGTTCGGCTTGATCTTCTTGAGCGCGTTCATGGCGCGGTTCACGTCGACCGGGAAGAACTGCTTCGGGTCGACGCCGTCGCCCTCCAGCGCGAACAGGCTCGTGAAGATCGGGTTGTTCGCCGTGATGCCGCGCGTGCCGGGGAAGTTCTTCACGTCGAAGAACTCCGACGGCTTCGTCGGACACTTCTTCACCAGCTTCGTGTTGCAGCCGATGAGGTTCACCGTTCCGCCGTGGTCGAGGTAGTACGGCTCGGACGCGCTCGGACGGATCGCGCCGTCCGCCACCAGCGGCGTGATCGTGTCGATCAGCGACTGCGGGAACTTCTCGAGGTTGCCGTCCAGGACGAGCTTCGAGGTGTCGCCGCCGGGCGCCTCCAGCAGGTCCCACTCGATGTTGTTGCCCGCGCGCTGCGCCGCGACCTTGGCGGCGAACCCGCCGCCGGGCGTCGCGATCGTGACCTTGATCCCGGTGTCCTTCGTGAACTGGTCGTAGAAGAACTCCTTGTTCGCGGCCGTGAACGACCCGCCCCAGCCGGCGACGACCAGGGTCTTGGAGTCGCCGCCCGAGCCGGAGTCCGAGCCGCCGCAGGCGGCGGCGCCGGTCGCGACCATGGCGAGGGCGATCAGCGCCGCGAGCCGTCCGCGGCGGTGCCCCGTGGGGGGACGCATTCGCTGGGAAGACATGTCATCCTGCTCCTTCTCGTGCTGTATGCGATGACCGCTCGCCCCCCGGGTGTGCGACTCCGTCGCGCGCGGCCGGCGGCACCCTCAGGTGAAAGTCGGTGTGCCGTTGGTAGGTGTCGGCGACGCGGAGCACGGTGCTCTCGCCGAACGGTCGTCCGACCACCTGGACGGACAGCGGGAGCCCGGACGCGGCGGACCCGCAGGGCATGGCCGCCGCCGGGAGCCCGGCCGCGTTCCACAGCGCCTGGAAGCCCGGCCGGAGCAGGGCGGCGGCGAAGTCCGCCGTCGCGACCGGGGCGGGCGGGGTGAGCGCGACCGGGGTGAGGAGCACGTCGACCTCGGCGAAGACGTCCGCCAGGGCCCGCCGGAACAGGGCCCTGACCCGCTGCGCCTGGACGTAGTCGGCGCCGGTGAAGAACGCGGCACGGGCGAGCAGCTCGCGCGTCGTCCGGCCGTAGTCGTCCCACCGGTCGATCAGGTCGCTCCGGTGGTAGGCGAAGCACTCGCAGAGGAACGTGACGTTGTTGGCGTCGTTCGCCTCCTGCGCGTAC
Source organism: Actinomadura syzygii (assembly GCF_008085905.1). Classification (GTDB taxonomy): domain Bacteria; phylum Actinomycetota; class Actinomycetes; order Streptosporangiales; family Streptosporangiaceae; genus Spirillospora; species Spirillospora syzygii. Next base: position 488,624 of record NZ_VSFF01000002.1, read on the forward strand.
GGGACGGCGACGTCGGTGATCGTCGCCCCGGCCCGCGCCAGCTCGTCGGCGGCGCGCAGCACGCCGTCGCGGACCTCGCCGTCGAGCAGCGGCGAGTCGAGGAAGTACCCGGTCGGGACGCCGATCCGCAGCCCCTCGACCCCGCCTTCCCCGCGTGTGCCGTCGGCGTAGCGGTCCGCGGGGAGCGGCGAGGAGTGCGGGTCGCCGGGGTCGTGCCCGGCGACGGCGTCGAGGATCAGCGCGCAGTCGTAGGCGCTGCGCGCCATCGGCCCGACCGTGTCGAGCGTGAACGCGCACGGGACGACGCCGCTCTTCGGGACCCGTCCGAACGTGACCTTCAGCCCGGTGCAGCCGTTCGCGCCGGACGGGCCGCGCACCGACCCGCCCGTGTCCGTGCCGAGCCCGCCGAGCGCGAGGCCCGCGCTGACGGCGATCGCCGTCCCGGAGCTGGAGCCCATCGCGGTGTGCTCCGGGTTCCACGGGTTGCGCGGGAACGGGAAGCGGGACGGCCGCTCGGGCAGGCCGCACGCGAACTCGTTCGTCGTGGACTTGCCGAGCAGGACGCTGCCCGCCGCCCGCAGCCGCGCGACGGCCGGGGCGTCGGCGCCGCCGCCCCAGCCCGGCGCGAGGACCTCGCTGTTGGCGCGGGTCGGCGCGTCGCGGGTGGCGATGAGGTCCTTGACCACCAGCGGGACGCCCTGGAGCGGCGACCGGTCGATCCCGCGCGCGAAGTCGGCGTCGGCGTCGGCCGCCGCCGCGAGGGCCGCGTCGGCGGTCACGGCGACGTACGCGCCGAGCGCGCCGTCGAGCCGCGCGATCCGGTCGAGGACCGTCCGGGTCAGATCATGCGAGGTCACCGCGCCGGAGCGGAGGGCCTCGGCGGCGTCCTCGATGGTGAGGGGCAGGGTCAGCGGCAACGTCATGGGCCGTCCTCGCCGGGGAGGGCGCGGGTCCGCGCGATCGCGACCGGGTCGACCGGCTCGACGTCGCGCAGGTCCAGCTCGGACAGCGCGTCGGCCTTCGCGCGCAGGCCCCGGCGGCTGGACGCGATCCGCGCGATCTCGTCGGCGGAAAGCTTGAGCCCGGCCGCGCGCAGCGCGTGTACCGTCGCGTGGACGTCCGTCACTTCGTCCACCTGCGTGCCTTCCCTTCGGTTGTGCCGTGGATACGATCGGCCGCACCGCCCGACCCTGATGAGGAGCAGCGCGTGAGTGCCGAACCCCTGCGCATCGACGTGACCGGCCCGGTCGGGCTGGTCGAGATCCGCCGCCCGGACCGGCGCAACGCCATCGACTCGGCGACCGCGACCCTCCTCGTCGAGGCGGTCGCGCGCCTCGACGCCGACCCGGCCGTGACCGCGATCGTGCTGTGCGGCCAGGGCGGCGACCTCTCCTCGGGCGCCGACATGGCCGAGCCGGCGCCGGACCCGGCGGACGTCCCGTGGCGGCGGACACCTCACGCGCGCCTCCTGCGCGCCGTGCGGACGAGCGCGCTGCCGGTCGTCGCGGCCGTCGAGGGCTGGGCGCTCGGCCTCGGGGTGGGGCTCGTCGGGGCGTCCACGTACGCGGTCGCGGGCAGCTCGGCGCGGTTCGGGCTGCCCGAGGCGCAGTTCGGCTTCTTTCCGATGGGCGCGGCGCCCAACGCGGTGCGCCGGGTCCGGCCGGACGTCGTGCTCCGCTGGGCGCTCACCGGCCGCCGCTTCGACGCCGCCGAGGCCGCGGCGCACGGGCTGGTCACCGACGTCGTCCCCGCCGGGGAGGCGCTGACCGCCGCCCGCGAACTGGCAGCCGAGCTCGGGTCCGCGCCCCGGCACGTCGTCACGGCGGGCATGGCGTGGCTGCGGGAGTGGGCCGGGCACGCCGTGGGGCCGCTGGACGACTGGTCCGAGGAGAACATGACCTTCGCCGAGCCATCGCCGGGGGAGTGACGGGCGCTCATGCGATCCCGGCCCGCCACCGTCGCAGCGCGGGCACCAGCGGACGGCCGTCCGCGCCCCGGCTGATCCACAGCCGCTCCAGCTTCCGCCGGTACGCCGGGTCGGCCGGGTCGTCGACGAACCCCGTCCGCGAGTGGATCACCGCGTAGTTGTTGACGAACTCCAGGTCCCCGGCCCGCGGCTCCACGTGGACGGCCGTCCCCGGACGGCGCAGCAGCGAGTCCAGGTACATGAGGAAGGTCATCTCCTCGGCGCTCAGCCGGGGGACGTCCTCGAACCGCATCGCGCTCATGATCCGCTTGGTGGCCAGCGAGCAGCTCAGCGCGCCGTCCGCGACGGAGAAGATCGGCCGCGGGCTCCAGCCCGGCTCGCCGGACGGCCCCTCGCCCTCCCAGTCGGTGGCGTACTCCTTGGAGACGAGCTCCAGCCACTCCGGGTGCTCGCTCACCAGCGCGTTGTAGACGGTCGCCGCGCTGGCCACCACCCGCGCGCCGCCGCTCCGCGCGGGCGCGAGGCAGAGGTAGCTCGCGACGTCGGTGGGGTCGGTGTGGAACGGCGCCCCGGCCTTGCTGTGGTAGGTGCCGCTGGCCTGCTCGGGGTGGCGGGCGTCTTCGAGGACGCGCACCAGGTCGCCGCTCCCGTTCTGCGGGACGATCTCGCCGAGGCACCGGGCGATCGTCCAGTGGGCACGGGACGCCCGTTCGGGCGTGTACCGCGTCCCGAGCGGGAGGCCGCGCAGGACGGCGTAGCCGTGGCCGCCCTCCAGCCGCTCGACCAGCTCGGAGACCAGGCCCTCCAGGCCGGGGACGGGGGCGTCCCGCCGCGCCGGGGCGCGGTCCGGCTCGGCGTCGAGGACGGCGTCGAGCGCGTCCAACTCGGCGTCGGTGAGATGCCGCACGTACGGCTCGCCGGACTGGAGGTCGGCGGCGGTCCACACGCTCGGGCCGGTCACCGGCCGGTTCAGAACCTCTGTCGTCACGATGTGCTCCTGATCGCTGTCGGCCGGGGGATCACGCGGACCGCGCCCACTCCAGGCGCGAGATCCCGCTGCGCCAGTAGTGGTATTCGGGGCAGACGACCCGTCCGGTGTCGGGACGGCTCACCCACAGCCGCAGCAGGTGCCGCTGGAAGTCCGGGTCGTCGGGGTCGTCCACGAAGCCGGTCCGGCTGTGCACCGTCACGAAGTTGTTGACGAACTGGATGTCGCCGACCTCCAGCGTCATGTCGAGCGCGACGCCGGGCCGGGTGGGGATCTCGTCCAGGAACAGCAGGCACTCCACCTCGCGGGCGGTGAGCCTCGGCACGTCCGGGAACCGGGTCGCGCTGAGGATCCGGCCGGTGCGGTAGGCCGCCGACAGCAGGCCGTCCACGTAGGAGTAGAGCCGCGAGTAGTACCAGCCGGGGCTGCCGGGCGGCTCCTCGCTGACCCAGTCGGTGGGGAACCGCTTGTAGAGGATGTCGAGCCACTCAGGGTGCTCGTCCAGGACGATGTTGTACGCGGTCATCGCGCTCGCGACCAGGCTGATCCCGCCGCTGCGTGCCGGGTGCAGGCACATCAGCCCGACGACGTCGGTCTGGTCGGTGTGGAACGCGGCGGCCGAGGCGGTCGCGTAGCCGCGCGCGTTGTGGCCCTTCGCGCCGAGGTTCCGGATGTTGCCGATCAGCTCGCCCCTGCGGTTCTGCGGGACGAGTTCGCCCATGTGCAGGCCGATCGCCCAGTAGATCTTGGTGGCCTCCTCGACCGTGTACCGGTCGTGGATCGGCAGGCCGCGCAGCAGGACGAACCCGGTGCCGTGCTCCAGGTCGTCCACGACGTCGCGGACCTTCTCCGCGAAGCCGGGCAGCGGGAAGTCGCGCTTCGACAACTCCTGCGCGGTCTTGTCCTGGACGCGGGCGAGCGCCCGGTCGAACTCCAGGAGGTCGTCCTCGGTGAACCTCCGGGCATAGGAGTCCTCGGCGCCGATGTCGGCGGCCGTCCAGACGCTGCGTCCGGTCACCGGTTCTCTCAGGATGTCTACCATCACACGAACTCCAAATAGAGGCGTCGGCCTTTTGCGTGCCGAGCCGCGCGTCATGTCGTGGGTCGATGGGGTGTGTCGGTGGCTGTAAAGGAAAGGGGAATGGGAACCGGTGCCGCTCGTGGCGGCTACACCACGGTCCCGTGCCGGTCGTGCTGCCTGGCCAGCAGTTTCGCGACGGTGAGCAGCTGGATCTGCGAGGTGCCCTCGTAGATCCGGAAGATCCGGCAGTCCCGGTAGAGACGCTCGATCTCGCTCTCTTTCACAAAGCCGTAGCCGCCGTGAATTTGGAGTGCCTTGTCGACGGACTGGAAGCAGTTCTCACTCGCGACGTATTTGGCGAGCGAACCGGCCCGCCGGACGTCCTCGTCCCGGTCGCGGAGGGCCGCCGCGTGGTAGGCGTGCAGCCGCCCGGACTGGACGAGCGCGTCGATCTCGGCGAGCAGCATCTGGATCGCCTGCAGCTCGCGGATCGGACGGCCGAACTGGACCCGCGTCGCCGCGTATCCGGCGGCGAGGTCGAGGGCGCGCATCGCGACCCCGTTCGCCAGCGCGGCCACGTCGATGCGGGCGCTGTTGAGCACCTCCAGCGCGATGCGCCCGCCGCCGCCCGGCTCGCCGAGCACGGCGTCCGCGCCGACCCGGACGTCGTCGAACGCGACCTCGTAGGCGTGCTCGCCGCGCAGGCCGAGCTTCTCGATGGGTGCGGAGAAGCCGACGCCGTCCGCCCCGGTGGGGACGAGGAAGGCGGTGATGCCCCGGATGCCCGCGTCCGGGTCGGTCATGGCGAAGACGGTGAGCGCGTCGGACTCGCGGGCATTGCTGATGAAGGTCTTGGTGCCTGTGAGTGTCCAGCCGTCCGGCCCGGGGGTCGCGCGGGTCCGGATGCGGGAGATGTCGGAGCCCGCGTCGGGCTCGGTGAGGGCGAAGGCCACCCGGAACGTTCCGGTGGCCAGACCGGGCAGGTACCGCTCGCGCTGGTCGGACGACCCGAACTGGCGCAGCGTCTCCATGCCGAGGTAGTGGCCCGCGAACACCGACCCGAGGGAGGCGTCCGCGTAGGCGATCTCCTCCATCGCGAGGACCTGGGTCCTCATGTCCAGGCCGAGGCCGCCGAACTCCTCGGGGACGGTGATCCCCATGAGGCCCATCTCGGCGAGCCGCGCGAACAGCTTCGCCGGGTACTCGGCGGCGGCGTCGCGGTGCGCCGCGCCCGGCATCACCTCCCTGCGGCAGAACTCCCGCAGGGTGTCGCGGAGGTCCCGCGTCTGGTCGTCGAGCGGCTCAAGCATCGCCGTCCTCCCGTCGGGCCGGGGCGCGCACGGCGCCGTCCTTGATCACCGACGCCACGAGGTTGGCGCCGAACCGGTTGACGACGTGCTCGTGGGACGGAACGTTCCAGATCACGACGTCCGCCCGCTTGCCCGCCTCCAGGCTGCCGATGTCGGCGTCCCGGCCGAGCGAGACCGCGGCGTTGATCGTGCTCATCTGCCACACCTCGCCGTAGCCGAGCCGGTAGAGCCGCGCCGCGAGCTGCAGGACGGTCTGCATCGACAGGTTGGGGCTGCTGCCCGGGTTGTAGTCGGTCGCGAGCGCCACCAGCGCGCCGGAGTCGACGAGCCGCCGGTAGCGCTCGGCCAGCCGCGGGCGGCGCGGATCGGACCAGCCGTCCCCGCCGGGGCCGGGGACCATGTCCATCAGGTGGTAGCTGACGCCGGGGAGCAGCGTCGCGACCGTGTCCGAGTCGGCGAACATCCCGATCGCCCGGTCGGTGACGTGCTCCAGATGGTCGGCGGACGCGGCGCCCGCCTCCACCGCCGTCTCCGCGCCCTCGCCGTGGCCGGTCTGGTCGGCGTGGACGCGCAGCCCGTAGCCGTGCTCGTCCGCGGCGCGCGCGATCTTCAGGCACTCGTCGGGGGTGAAGCCCACCGGGTCGCAGGTGACGTCGCAGAACTCGGCCAGGTGGCGTACCTCGCCGAGCTGCGCGATGACGTCGTCCACGTGCGCGTCGCGGGGCGCTCCCGGCGGCGGGACGTGCGCGCCCAGGAACGTTCCGACGACGTCCACCGGATGGTCGAGGGCCGCGACGACCTGGAGCAGCCGCCGCTCGGCCGCCGCCGTCAGCCCGTATCCGGACTTCGCCTCGGCGGTGGTCGTGCCGTGCGCCAGCATCGTGTCGAGCCGGGACAGCGCGCCGTCGCGCAGCCGCTCGAACCCAGCCGCGCCGGTCGTGCGGGCGGTGTGCCCGATGCCCGAGGCGAGCGTGCCGCCCGGCGTGCCGAGCACCTTGCGCCCCCACTCCTCGTGCCGGAATCCGTCGTGGACGAGGTGGGTGTGCGTGTCCACGAAGCCGGGCGTGACGAGCCGTCCGGAGGCGTCGAGCACCTCGCGTCCGGTGTGCCGCGCGAGCACCTCGGCGGACGGGCCGACCGCCACGATGCGGCCGCCGTCGATCGCGAGCGCGCCGTCCGCGATCCGCTCGGGACGGCCGAGATCCGCGCCGCGGACGCCCCGTCCGGACGGCGGCCGGCACGTCAGCACCTCGGCCGCGTGGGCGATCACGAGATCGACCTCAACCGGTGTCTTCTGGCTGGACAGCCCGCCGCTCATCTGCAACCCTGTCATCTAGTAAAAATCGAAGGTCACTAGATGAAAGCATATGGTCGGGGGCGAGGCAAGCACTCGGCGCAAGACGACCATCCGGCTGACCACCCCACCGACCACCGCAGATCACGGCCCAGAACACGGCTCAGACGACATGGAGGACCAGAGGGTGTCGACAGAGAACGGGCGGGCGCCGACGCGCACCGTGGAGCGGGCTCTCACGCTGCTGGTGGAGGTCGCGACCAACGACGGCCTCGGCCTCGTGGACCTCGCGCGGCGCGTCAACCTGTCGCCCGCGACGGCGTCCCGGCTGCTGCGCACGCTGGAGGCGACGGAGTTCGTCCGGCGCGACGGCGACGGCGCGTACCACGGCTCCAGCAGGCTGATCCAGGTGGCGGTGACGTCGATGAGCAGCGTCCCGCTGTACCGGCTCGCCGAGCCGCATCTCGCCGAGCTCCGCGACGAGGTCGGGGAGAGCTCCTACCTCGGCGTCGGCGGCCCGCAGGACACCGTGCTGTACGCGCGGATGGCCGAGAGCGGCAAGTCGATCCGGCACAGCGGGTGGCTCGGCCGGACCGTCCCGCTGAAGGACACCGCGATCGGCACCGCGCTGCGCGGCCGCTGCGGCGACCTCGGCTACGTCAGCGCGAGCCACACGCTGGAGGACGGCGTGACGGCGATCGCGGCGACCGTCCGCTGGCCGGACGGCAGCCCCGCCGCCGCGCTCAGCGTCGTCGGCCCGACGTACCGGATCCCCGACGAGCAGGTGCGCGCGATCGGGGAGCGCGTCGCCGCGCACGCCCAGGCCCTGTCCCGGGAACTCGGCATGCCGGACCTCGACGCCGACGCGGCGTCGCGCCCGGCCGATCGCTAGCGAAGAAGGAGAGGACCTGATGGCCGACGATGCCGGATTGGTGGTGGGCGCGCGTTCGCGCAGCGCCCGCCATGTCGCGGAGGCCCGCGACGCCACGGCGTACCCCGCCGAACTGTCGGTTCTGCTGCGCATGCTGGACGAGGTGCGCCCGTCCGGCGGCGCGGAGCTCGTCTCGCTGCGCTGGGACCGGCGGCCCCCGCCGGATTCCCCTGACGGCGGCGCGGGCCTGCGGCTGGAGGCGACCGTCACGCGGCGGGTGCCGGGCGAGGAGCGCGCGACCATCCACCAGTCGGTGCGCGTCCTGGACGACCACGACCGCGAGCGGTGCCGCTCGACGGTGGCCTGGAGCGCGCCCGTCGAGCTGAGCCGGAGCGAGGCCGCCGCCTGGAAGGACGCCGACTTCGCGTCCGTCCGGTGGGGCGAGCGGCTGCGCGACCGGCTCGCCGCCGACCCGCGCTTCGCCGCCGCCACGCGCAGCTTCGACGGGGCGATCGCGTTCGCCGTGCCCGACCGGCAGGTGCACTTCCGGATCTACCGGGGGACGGTGATCGACGTCGCGCGCAAGTCCCTGGACGGCGCGACGTTCGCGGTCGAGGGCGCGGACCTCGCGTGGGTCGAGCTGCTCGGCGCCGCGTCCAACGACTTCATCCGCCGGACGAGTGACGGGCACTTCCGCGTCCAGGGCAGCGGCTACCAGTACCTGCGCATGATCAAGGCGGTCATGATCATGATCGACCAGGCCCGCGCGTTGACACGCGACCCGGCCGTGGACACCAGCTTGGAGGCGACCGGTGCATAACGCCGAGTACCTGGAGTTCGACGGGCGGCTGGCGTTCGTCGAGACCTGGCCGGGCCACCGTCCGACCGTGCTGTGCGTCCACACGGCGGGGCAGAGCGGCGTGCAGTACCGGCACGTCGCGCCCGGCCTGGCGGAGCTGGGCTTCGGGGTCGTCGTCGCCGACCTGCCCGGCCACGGCCGGTCCGAGCCCGCGCCGGGCGGGCCGATCAGCGACCTGTCCTGGTACGCGGAGTGGTGCGTGCGGCTGATCGCGAAGCTCGGCCTGGAGCGGCCGTACCTGCTCGGCTGCTCGATCGGCGGGAGCATCGCGCTGGACGTCGCCGCCCGCCTGCCCGGCGAGCGGCTGTCCGGCGTCGTGGCGCTGGACCCGTCCGGGGTCCTCGGCAGCGACGGCCGGCCGCCGCCGCCCCCGCTGCTGGAGGACACCGCGTCCCCGAGCATGCGCGACCGCACCTACTTCGGGACGATCGAGGCGTGCGGCAAGTCCGTCCCGGGCGAGCGGGCGGAGCTGATCGCGCAGATGCACTGCCGCGAGGACTGGCACGTCACCGTCAGCGACATCCACGGCGCGCTCACCCACGACATCCGCGCGGAGCTGGCCCGGATCACGTGCCCGGTGCGGATCCTCACCGGCGAGGACGACTACTTCGTCCCGCCGAGCCGGGTGCGGCGCGTCGCGGACCTCGTCCCGCACGCCGCGTTCGAGGTGATGCCGGGCATCGGGCACTACCCGATGGAGGAGATCCCCGACTTCGCGGAGCGCTTCGACCGCTGGGTGCGGGAGTTCGAACCGGCCGCCGAGCTCGACGGGGCGGCGCCGTGACGATCCGCGGCAAGGCGTTCGTCGTCGGCGCCTACGAGCATCCCCGCCGCGACATCCCCGACCTGTCGGTGGCGGAGATCCACGCCGAGGTGGCGCTCGCGGCGCTGGCCGACGCCGGGCTGTCGCCGTCCGACGTCGACGCCTACTTCTGCGACTCCGACGCTCCCGGCGTGGGGCCGCTGTCGATGTCGGAGTACCTGGGGCTGCGCTGCCGGTACCTCGACACGACCGAGACGGGCGGCGCGTCCTACCTCTCGCACGTCGGGCACGCCGCCGCCGCGATCGCGGCCGGGAAGTGCCGGGTCGCGCTGTGCGTCATGGGCGGACGGCCGCGCACCCTGCGGATCGCCGCCGGGCCGAACCTGTCCGGGGCGCCGGAGACGGACTACGAGACGCACTGGGGGATCACCGACACCGTCCACAACTACGCGCTGGCCGCCATGCGGCACATGCACGAGTTCGGGACGACGAGCCGCCAACTCGCCGAGGTGAAGGTGGCCGCGTCGCTGCACGCGCAGCACAACCCGAACGCGTTCCTGCGCAAGGCCGTCACCGTCGAGGACGTGCTGTCCTCGCCGATGATCAGCGACCCGCTGCACCGGCTGGACTGCTGCGTCATGACCGACGGCGGCGGCGCGGTCGTCATCGCGAGCGCGGAGGTCGCGCGGCGGCTGCCGCGCCGGTCGGTCGCCGTCCTCGGGCACGGCGAGGCCGCGAAGGGGACCGGCACGGGACGACCCGACCTGAGCCACACGGCGGCGGTGTGGTCGGGACCGGCGGCGTTCGCCGAGGCCGGGGTGACGCCCGGCGACGTCGACTACGCCTCGATCTACGACTCCTTCACCATCACCGCCCTGCTGGCGCTGGAGGACCTCGGGTTCTGCGAGAAGGGCGAGGGCGGACGGTTCGTCGAGGACGGCGCGCTCGTCGCCCCGCACGGACGGCTGCCCATGAACACCGACGGCGGCGGCCTGTGCAACAACCAGCCCGACAACCGGGGAGGGATGGCGCGGATGATCGAGGCGGTCCGCCAACTGCGCGGTGAGGCCGCGCCGGAGGTGCAGGTGCCGGACTGCCGCCTCGCCGTGGTGCACGGCTCGGGCGGACGGCTCGCCACCCGCAGTTCGGCGGCCACCCTCGTCCTCGGCCGGGAGGACGCGTGAGCACGCGGGGAGAAGGCACACAGCGGGAAGGCGCGAGCACGCCGCTGCCGCGCGCCGACTTCACCCCGTCCGGCGCGGACGAGACGTTCTGGGCCGCGACCGCCGAGGGGCGGCTGCTGCTGTCCCGCTGCGAGTCGTGCGCGACGATCGTCTGGTATCCGCGGCCGTTCTGCCCGCGCTGCGGCGGACGCGGCATCACGTGGTTCGCGGCGTCGGGCGAGGCGACCGTCTACACCTACACGGTGGTGCGGAAGGCGCGCGGCGCATACCGCGAGCTGACCCCGTACGTCGTGGCCTACGTCGAGCTGGCCGAGGGGCCCCGGATCCTCACCAACATCGTCGGCTGCGACCCGGCCGAGGTGCGGATCGGCCAGCGGGTGACGCTCGTCTTCGACCCGCCCGCCCCGGCCGGGGACGGGGAGGGCGAGGGCGAGGTGCGGGCCCGGCTCTACCGGTTCCGGCCGAGCGGCTGAAATGTGACGGCTATCACTCCAACTTTCCGCCGCGAATTCCGATCATGACCGTTTCGATCCGACCTTGAAATTCCTCGAACAAAACAAGGGCGGCGCCCATCGTATGAAGGCATAAGAGGGCACGGGTTCACGAGCTGAAAGTCGAGTAAGCCACCGTGTCGTAACGGAGTGGACATGCGATTCGGAAAGGCGACCGTCTTCGGTCTCGTCGTCGGCGCCATGACGGTCGGGCTCGCCGCCCCCGCGATGGCGGACGCCGGCGACGTGATCGTCCAGCCGAAGCAGGCCCGTCCCGGCGACAAGGTGACCGTCGTGGGGAAGAAGTGCGTGACCGACGGTGAGGCGGGCTCGCTCGCGTTCGTGGGCGGGGCCGTCCCGCTGAACGGCGCCGAGGAGGTCGACGGACGGTCCGGCCTCGCCACCATCAAGGCCGACACCGTCCCCGGCACCTACACGGTGCAGGTCAGGTGCGGCGGCCACCGCTCGGTCGGCGAGGTCGTGGTCATCGAGAAGAAGGCGCCGCCGAAGACGCAGCAGCCGACCACCCTTCCCGGCCACCCCACCGCGAAGGCGACCCCGCACGGCGGGCCCGCGACGGGCTTCGGCGGCGGGAGCGGCGGCAGCGGCGGCACGGCGCTGCTGGCGGGCGGCGGGGTCCTGCTGCTCGGCGGGTTCGGACTCGGCGCCATGGCCGTCCGCCGGCGCGGCGGCGCGGCCGCGTAATGGCGGATTTCCGGTGGCCGTCCTTTCCAGGCGGCCACCGGAGCCATTCCTGAAGAGTCGACGATTCGCCGTGGGCGGGTGAAAGGGATCATGCGCGGGGTGTGGGTTCTGGCGGCCGTTCTGGTGGCGGCCGGTCTCGTCCTGGTGGGGCTCGGGCTGCGCGGCCCGGCCGGTCCGCCGCAGCCGCCCGCGTGGGCGGCGCAGACCCGCCCGGTCGACCATCGCGGTCCGGTGCTGGCGCGCTCGCTGCCCGTCGAGGTGGCGATCCCGTCGATCGGGGTCCGGGCGCCGCTGGCCCGGCTGGGACTGGACGCGGACGGCGCCGTCCAGGTGCCGCCCGCCGGACGTCCGGACGAGGCGGGCTGGTACGACCGCGGTCCCACGCCGGGCGAGCGCGGCGCGGCCGTGATCCTCGGCCATGTCGACTCCGCGAAGGGCGCCGCCGTCTTCTACGACCTCGGGCGGCTCCGCCCCGGCGACCGCGTCGAGGTGGCGCGCGCCGACGGCGGGAAGGCCCTGTTCACCGTCGAGTCGGTGGAGCGCGTCCGGAAGGACGAGTTCCCGACCGAGCGCGTCTACGGACCGCTCGACTACCCCGGCCTCAGGCTCGTGACCTGCGGCGGGACGTTCGACCGCGCCAAGCGCAGCTACCGCGACAACATCGTCGTCTTCGCCGCGCGGACGGCCGTCTCCCCGGCCTGAGCCGCCCCGCGCCGGGGGTCGACAAGCCCGCCGGGCTCCTTCACATTGATCATGACCCGATCTGTGAAGGGTGTGCCATGGACTCCCGAATGACCCGCCGCTCCGCCCTCGTCCTGACCGGAACCGCCGCCGCGGGGACGATCGCCGCCGGACGGCCCGGCGACCAGGCCGACCTCCAGGCCGACCCGCAAGCAGGCCCACGGGCTGACCTCGTCCTGCACTCCGGCGTCGTCTGGACCGGGGACGGCACCGCCGAAGCGGTGGCTGTCCGAGGGAAACGGGTCGTCGCGGTCGGCTCCGACCACCACGTCCTCCGCTGGGCCGGGGACCGCACGCGCCGCGTCGACCTGCGCGGAGCGTTCGTCGGCCCCGGGTTCCGGGACCAGCACACGCACCTCATCACGCGCGCGCTGACCGGCGTGGGACCGGAGGCGTACCGGCCGGTCTACAAGCCGTACGACGAGAAGGAGGCGTTCGAGTCGCGCAGGCGCACCGGCCAGCGGCACGTGGAGATCCACGCGCGCGGCGAGACGCCCGTGGACGTCGGCGCCCACAGCCCGGTCACCGAGAAGATGAAGAACGACCTCCTCGTCATGCAGGAGGAGGTCGCCAAGCAGGGCGTCACCACGGTCGTCGAAGCGGGCCTGCGCGACCTCGGCGCGTTGGAGGCCCTCTTCCAACTCGCGGAGGAAGACAAGCTGAAAGTGCGCTTCCTGGTGCGCGTCGCCTGGGGCTGCATGGAGGAGGCGGCCAAGCTCGGCTGGAAGACCGGCGTGGGCAACGACTGGGTGAAAGTGCTGGGCGTGAAGCTGTATTCGGATGGCTGGCTCGGCCCCCGAACGTCCGCGCTGCGCCGCCCCTACGCCGACGACCCGTACGGGTTCCCGCGCAAGGGGATCCTCTTCCTGGAGCAGGAGCGCGCGAACCGCGACGTCGCCCGCGCCCGCGAACTGGGCTTCAACATCACCACCCATGCCATCGGCGATCGCGGGCTCAAGGTGACGCTGAACGCCTACGAGCACAACGACGTGTCGCCGCGCGACCGGTGGGCGATCGAGCACGTCCAGGTCGTGGAGGACGACCTGCTGGAGCGGATGATCCGGGGCGGCGTCATCGCGAGCATCCAGCTCAGCTTCGCGACGTCCGACCAGCGGTTCGCCGAGAACGCGCTCGGCCGCGACCGGCTGCGCCACGCCTACCGGTGGCGCGACATGCTGCGGGCGCGGCTGCCGATGGTCGGCGGCACCGACTTCGACATCGAGGCGCTCGACCCGATGTGGGGGCTCCAGCGCGTCGTGACCCGCACCGAGTTCGACGGCACCCCGCCCGGCGGCTGGCGGCCCGACCAGCGGCTGGACGTCCCCGCCGCGATGCGGCTGATCACCTCGCGGGCGGCGTTCGCGTCGTTCGAGGAGCGCGAGCGCGGCACGGTGGAGCCCGGCAACTACGCCGACCTCGTCGTCCTCAGGGAGAACCCGCTGACGATCCCACCGGACCGGCTCGCGTTCACGACCCGGCTGATGACCGTCGTCAACGGCAGGATCGCGGCCGAGGGACCGGTCAGTTACCCGCCCACGGCATAGGCTCGGCGGGCGGCGCGGTCGGGGCGTCCGCGCCGCCCCCGCAGAGCGGACGGAACCCGGAGCACATCAACCGGAGCCACGGGATCCGGCCCCGGTCGACGGCGTAGTACACCTGCTGCTCGACCAGGTACAGGACGTCTCCCGTGCGGACGCGCAGCCGGTACGCGAGGTGCTCGCGGTCCGCCATGGCGCCGGTGGTGACCTGGACGAGGGCCTCCACGCGGTCGTCGGGGCCGAACCAGTGGCCGAGGATGATCCCGTCCACGACCTCGACCGACTCCGTCGCCTCCCAGGGCCGGCCGGGGGTGAGGGCCCGGAAGTCGATCCGGGGTTCGAGCAGGGCGAGGAGCGCGCCGCGGTCCTTGCCCGCGACCGCGCGGGCGAACTCCTCGCCGATCCGTCCGTTCATGGTCAGGTGCCCTCCGGCGGCTCGAACGTCACCGGACGGCCCTGCTCCTGCCATGCCGCCAACCCGCCGTCGAGATGGCCGACGTCCGTGTAGCCGAGCTCCTGGAGCGCGAGCGCGGCGAGCGCCGAACGGCCGCCGGACGCGCAGTACAGAATGGTCGGAGTCGCGGGGTCCAGTTCGGCGCCATGGTACGGGCTTGAGGGGTCGGCGCGGAATTCCAGTATTCCGCGCGGCACCTGGACGGCGCCCGGAATGCGGCCGTCGAGCGCGACCTCGGCGGGTTCGCGGAGGTCGACCAGCGTCACTCCGCCGTCCTCCAGCGCCAGTGAGACCTCGGCGACCGTGAGGTTCCGAACCCGCGTGCGGGCGTGGGCGATCATATCGGTGACGGAAGTTCCCATCGGTGTCCTTTCTCGGAACCATTCGTGGGGTGCTCCGCCATTTCACAACCCCGGACGGGGTCGGCGCATCCGTGCTCGGTACGGAATTTCGGGAGGCGCGATGAGCGGGGCCATGCCGGGGGAGCTGCGGGACGCCGGGGTCACCCGCCGGGAGGCCGAGGTGTTCTGGCTGGTCGGAGACCGGCTCGGCAACCGGGAGATCGCCGACCGGCTGCGGCTGTCGGAGCGGACGGTGGAGAGCCACGTGTCGGCGCTGCTCCGCAAGTTCGGCGCGGGCACGCGGAAGGCGCTGGTCGAGCGCGCCGGGCGGCTGCGGCTCCGGGACCGCGCGCTGCCGCTGCCGCTGTCGTCCTTCGTCGGCCGGGAGCGCGAACTCGGCGAGCTGGCCGGGCTCGTCGCGAAGCACCGGCTGGTGACGCTCACCGGCCCGGCAGGGATCGGCAAGACCCGCGTGGCGCTGCACCTGGCGCACACGACGACCGCGCTTCCGCGCGCCGTGCTCGTCGACCTGGCGTCGGTGCCGCCCGGCCATGCGGTGGAACGCTCCTTCGCGGACGCGCTCGGCGTGGAGGGCGGCGGCCGGGGGATCGGGCCGCTGATCCGCGCCGCGGTGCGGGCGCGGCCGTACTGGCTCGTCGTCGACAACTGCGAGCACGTCACGGCGCCGACGGCGGCGCTGGTCGCCGGGCTGCTGGCCGAGGCGGGAGAGCTGCGCGTCCTCGCGACCGGGCACGGGCCGCTCGGCGTGGCGGGGGAGGTGGTGTACGAGGTCCCGCCGCTGTCGTCCGGGGCGGCGGACGACGACGCCGACGCGGTTCTGGCCGCGCCCGCCGTCCGGCTCTTCCTCGACCGGGCGACGGCCGCCGCGCCCGGATTCACCGGCACTCGGGCGGACGCCGCCCGGATCGCGCAGATCTGCCGGGGCCTGGACGGCCTGCCGCTCGCCATCGAACTCGCCGCCGCGCGGATCAGGGCGTTCACCCCGGCCGAGCTGCTCGACCGGCTGGACGACCGGTTCGCGCTGCTGACCGGCGGGGCGCGTCCCGGCCGGCACCGCACCCTGGAGGAGGCGCTGCGCTGGAGCCACGACCTCCTCGACGCCGACGAGCGGCTGCTCCTCGAACGCTGCTCGGTGTTCCCGCACGAGTTCGACTACGACACCGCGCTCAAGGTGCTGGCCTGGCCGCCGCTGACCGAGGACGACCTCGCGCGGGTCTTCCCCCGGCTGCTCGACCGGTCGCTCGTCGCGCTGCGCCGCCGCGGCGACACCACCCGGTACCGGCTGCTCGACAGCGTCCGCCGGTTCGCGCGGCGCGGCCTCGCCGAGCGCGGCGAGGACGCCGAGGCCCGTGACCGGCACGCGCGCCACCACCTGGAGCACGCCGTGGCGCTGGTCCCCGACCTGCGCGGCCGGGACCAGCACGCCGCGCTGCGCTGGTTCGACCACCGGTGGACCGACCTGCGGACGGCCGTCCGCCGCACCCTCGACGCCGGTGACACCGCCGCCGCCTGGCGGTTCCTCGCCGGGATCGGCACCGGCTGGGAGGTGCTCGGCGCGCGCGGCGAGCTGTTCGACTGGCTGGACGCGCTGCTCGACCGCCCGCTCCCGGACGGCGCGGCGGGCGCGCGTGCCGCCGTCGCCTGCTGCGTCCTGTTCTGCTACCAGGACACCGGGCGGGCGCGCGAGTTCGCCTCGCTCGCGTCGGCCCGCGCCGCGGACGGCGAGGACCGCGCGCTCGCCGACCTCGTCCTCGGCTGGACGGCGATCCACGGCAGCGACCGCGACGCGGCGGCGGAGCACCTGGAGCGCGCCGTCGCGGGCTTCGCGCGGCTGGGCGACGAGTGGCACCGGGCGCTGCTTCTGTCGTTGCTCGGGCTCAACGCGTCCGACACGCGGACGTCGGTCGACCTGCAGAGCGCCGCCGCCGACCTGTTCGGCCGCCTCGGAGACCACGTCAAACGCGCCAACTGCCTCAACCACATGGCGCACACCGTCATCCAGGACGGCGCCCGCCTCGACGAGGCCCGCGCCTGGCTGGACGAGGCCGCCGAACTCGCCCTGCGCGCCGGAAACGAGCACGAACGCCTGCACGCCGAGCTGCACCGGACGAGCCTCGCCCGGCACCGCGCCGACCACGCGGCGGCGGAGGCCGGGTTCACCGAACTGCTGCCCGACTTCCTGCGGATCGGCGACCTGCGCTGCGCGACCCGCTGCCACTTCGGCCTCGGCCTGACCGCCGCGGCGACCGGCGACCACGCGCGGGCGCGGACGCTGCTGCGCGCGGGCGCCGCCACCGGCCTCGCCACCCGCGACCAGCGCCTCATCGGGACGGGCCTGCGGCTGCTCGCCGGGACCGAGCACGCGCTCGGACGCCCCGTCCGCGCCGCCGAACTCCTCGCCGCCGCGCCGGACCCCGCACCGGACGACCCGCTCCTCGCCGCGCTGCGAACCGAACTCGGCGAAGCGGCGTTCGCGGCGGCCACGGCCACCGGGCGGCGGACGCCCGTCCCCCGCCTCCTGGAAGCACTGAGCTGACGGCCGCCGTCGCAACGGTTCGGCGTTGACGCGCTCGGCTGGAACCGGTTGGCGCGAGAGCTTCGGCGGGCGTTCCGGCCGCGTATACGCGGCCGCCACCGGCGGCCATGACGATCTTTCGGGATTCGGACGCCCCGAACCGTCTCGTCGCCGGGAGGCACGGTATGAGCGAGGTCAGCCGCCGGAGGTTCCTGCAATTGGCCGGGGGGATGACGGCGCTCTCCGCGCTGCCCCAGAGCATCGCGCGAGCGGTCGAGATCCCGGCGGACCGCCGCACGGGCACCCTCCGCGACGTGGAGCACATCGTCGTCCTGATGCAGGAGAACCGCTCGTTCGACCACTATCTCGGGACGCTCGCGGGCGTGCGCGGCCTCGGCGACCCCCGGCCGGTCGTCCGGCCCGACGGGAAGCCGATCTTCCACCAGCCGGACGGGACGGCGGACGTCCTGCCCTTCCACCCCGAGGTGGACGACCTCGGGATGCGCTACCTGTACGGCCTCCCGCACGGCCGGAACGACGGGCACCAGGCGTTCAACAACGGCAAGTACGACCGGTGGATCGCGGCGAAGTCGAAATACACGATGGCCTATCTCGACCGGGACGACATCCCGTTCCACTTCGCGCTGGCCGACGCGTTCACCGTCTGCGACGCCTACCACTGCTCCTATCTAGGCGCGACCGACCCGAACCGCTATTACATGCTCACCGGCCACACCGGAAACGACGGCGCGGGCGGCGGTCCTGTCCTCGGCAACGAGGAGAAAGGGTACGGGTGGACCACCTATCCGGAGCGCCTGGAGAAGGCGGGCGTCTCCTGGAAGGTCTACCAGGACGAGGGAACCGGCCTGGACGCCGCAGGCGGTTGGGGCTGGACCGGCGACGCGTTTATCGGCAACTACGGCGACAACTCGCTGCTGTACTTCGACAACTACCGCAACGCCCGCCCCGGCGACCCGCTCTACGAGAAGGCGCGCACCGGCACCAAGGCCGCCAAGGGCGAAAGCTACTTCGCCATTCTCGAAGACGACGTGAAGAAGGGGCGGCTCCCGCAGATCTCCTGGATTCCCGCGCCTGAGGCGTACAGCGAGCACTCCAACTGGCCGTCCAACTACGGCGCCTGGTACATCGCCAGGGTCCTGGACGCGCTGACCGCGAACCCCGAGGTCTGGAGCCGGACCGTCCTGATCGTCACCTACGACGAGAACGACGGCTTCTTCGACCACGTCGTCCCGCCGTACCCGCCGCTGCCCGGCACCGCGAGCGCGTCCACCGCCGACACCGCCACGGAGCACTTCCCCGGCGGCGGCGGATACGTGGCCGGGCCGTACGGGCTCGGCCCGCGCGTGCCGACGTTCGCCGTCTCGCCGTGGAGCAAGGGCGGCTGGGTCTGCTCGCAGACCTTCGACCACACCTCGATCCTCCAGTTCATGGAACGCCGCTTCGGGGTGCGCGAACCGAACATCTCGCCCTGGCGCCGCGCCGTCTGCGGCGACCTGACCAGCGCGTTCGACTTCTCCCGCGCGCAGCCGCGGCCCGCCGGGCTGCCCGGCACCGACGGCTACCTCCCGCCGGACCGCGACCGGCACGCCACCTTCTACCCGGCGGTTCCGGGCACCGCGCAGCCGCTCGGGCAGGAGCGCGGCCGCCGCTACACCCGTCCGCTGCCGTACGACCTGGACGTCGGCGACACGGTCGCGGCGGGCCGCGTCACCCTGCGGTTCGCCGCCAAGGCCGGAGCGGGCGCGTGCTTCTACGTCACCGCCGCCGGCCAGGACCCGCGCACCTACACGGTCGAGCCCGACCGCGCCCTCACCGGGACGTGGACCGGCGACGCCTACGACATCTCCGCGCGCGGCCCGAACGGCTTCCACCGCCGTTTCGCCGGACGGACGGACACCCCGCTCGCCGTCGAAGCGCATATCGAGAACGACTGGATCCGGCTGGCGCTCCTCAACAAGAGCGCGAAACCGGTCGAATTCACGATCGGCGACGGATACGGCGACGGACATGGGGCCCGGCCCAAGAAGGTCAGGGTCCGGCCGGGCGGGCGCGCGAACCACCGCGTGCCGACCGCGCGCAGTTCGCACTGGTACGACCTCACCGTCACCTGCGACGCCGACGCCGCCTTCGTCCGCCGCCTGGCCGGTCACCTGGAGACCGGTCGCCCCGGCCTCACCGACCCGGCCGTCAAAATTCGCTAACTCCGGAAGCCACCGGCGACTTATTCTCGCCACCATGACCGAACCCGACCACAATTCCATCAACAAGGCGCTCTGGGACGAGCTGGTCCCCATACACGTCGCCAGCGACTTCTACGACGTGCCCGGCTTCAAGGCGGGCAACCAGACGCTGCGGGACTTCGAGCTGGACGAGGTCGGCGACGTCAAAGGCCGCAGCCTCGTCCACCTGCAATGCCATTTCGGATTGGACACCCTCTCCTGGGCCCGCCAGGGCGCCGAGGTCACCGGGCTGGACTTCTCCGGCAAGGCCGTCGAGGCGGCTCGCGCCGTTGCCGAGGAGGCGGGGCTCCCCGCGCGTTTCGTCACGTCCGACGTCTACGACGCGGCGGCCGCCCTCGGGGAGACCTACGACATCGTCTACACGGGCCTCGGCGCTTTGTGCTGGCTGCCCGACCTCGACCGGTGGGCCGATGTCGTCGCGTCGCTGCTGCGCCCCGGCGGGTTCCTTTATCTCGCCGAATTCCATCCTTTCGCCGACACCCTCGACGACGCGGAAGGCCGGACGGTCGTCCTCGACTATTTCCTCGACGGCCCGCGGATCTGGGACGAGCCCGAGACCGGCAGTTACGCCGACCCGGACACGCCCGTCCAGAACAGCCGGTCGGTCGAGTTCGTCCACGGGCTGGGCGAGGTCGTCTCGGCCCTCACCGGCGCCGGGCTCCGCATCGAATTCCTCCATGAGCACGACTACACGCTCTGGCAGCGGTTCGCCGTGCTGGAACGGCACGGCACCGTTTACCGTCTTCCCGAAGGCCACCCCCGGCTGCCGCTGATGTATTCGATCCGGGCCACGAAACCCTCTCCCTGATCTAGTGCCTCCCGGCGTGTTGCTCGGTCGTGTAGGTGCAGAGGAGGTGAAGGGCGGTGATGCCGCCCGGGACGTCCGGGAAGACCAGTTCGGCGGACGGGTGCGGCCGCACCGGAAGGTCGACGTCGACGACGCCGTGGAAGAGGCACGGCCATTCCGCGCTCGCCACGCAGTCGACCGGGACTCCGGAGCACGAGCACGGCTCGTCCGGACGGTGCCCGTGATGGGCGTGGAACACGGCGGGCAGGAGAGACCGGCAGCCCGGCTCGTCCAGCTCAGCGAACAGCTCGACCCGGGTGACGCGCAGGTCGCAGCCGCCGGGGACGTACGGGAACAGCTCCCTGGTCAGCCGCAGCGGCAGCCGGTGCCCCGGCCGCTGGAGGCGGTACCAGTCGTCGGGCAGGTCGCGCCGGACGTCCACGAGTCGGACCCCGGCGCCGGGGAGTCGGTGCGCGGCGGCGGCGCGGGCGGCGGTGCGCAGGACGTCGCCGCCCTCCCGTGACGTGTAGTTGAGCAGCATGACGACGTCGCTGACGCTGGCGAGCGGGAACCGGTTGTCCTCCGGCGGAAGCTCGACCCGCCACCGGCTGACCGCGCCGCGGAACTCGAACGGCAGGTACCGCTCGTCGCGGAAGTTCAGCTCGAACATCCCCGAGTCGTTCTGCCCGCTGGACGTGGCGATGGCCTCCGTCGCGTCGTAGGCGTGGACGATCCGCGGGTCGTCCGGCCCGGCGTCGTACCCCGCGGCCGGAGCAGGCCCCGAGGCGCAGCACTCCCCGCAGGCGCACGGGCAGGCGCGCGGCGTCCCCCCGCCGGTGCACCGGCACGGGACCGGCGCGCCCGGAGCACGGGCGGCGTCGCAGCACGGGGCGGGCGCGTCGCGCAGGGACGGTTCGACGCGGGTCTGGCTGCTGAGCAGGGTCAGGCGGCAGTTGACGCTCGTGTACGGCCCGACGACGCACGGGATCGTCAGCGTGACGTTCCTGATCCGCCGCATGTAATGGCCGGGATGGTCGAGGTCGAGGAGCCATTCCGGGATCTCGATCTCGCAGTACCCGGTCTGCTGGAGCTGGAGGAACGCCACCGGGAATTCGGCGCGCAGCGACAGATGGCGGGCCAGCTCGTACTCGCGGCAGTTCTCCTCGACGTAGGCGGTCTCGATCTCGCGCAGCGCCAGGTGCAGGCGGTCACCGGCGAGGAGCCCCTCGCGCAGCGTGTCCCAACCGGGGGAGGGCAGCTCGGGCGCCGGGGTGCCGCGCTCGTGGACGAAGGCCCGCCGCGCCCGCCGGGCGAGCCGCAGCGCGAGGTCGTAGTGCCGCCGGTGCAGCGCCGCCGTCTCCCGTTGCAGGTGCAGGTACAGCTCGGCGCTGGAGAACCGGTCGCGCAGGTAGTCCTGGACCTCGCGGGTGTTCTCGATCTGCCGCTCCTGGACCTCCAGGTCGCGGAGCGCCGCGTCGCGGTGCCGCTCGGCCGCGAGGATCTGCCGCTCGATCTGCTGGAGCTCGACGCCGATCACCTGGACCTGGTGGCGCCACTCGTCCTCGCGGCGCTGCCAGCCGCCCTCGGTCAGGCTGAGGCCGCCGGTCGTGTTCGCGTTCTCCGCGACCTGGGCGAGGATCCGCGCGGCCGTGCTGAACCCCGCCGCGAGCTTGTTGCCCAGCGGGAACTGGTTGAACTGGAGCGGGGTGCCCGCGATCCCGGCGACGCCGAGCCAGAAGTCGGGCGTCATGCCGAGGCCCTGCGCGACGGCCTCGGAGACGTTCCCCGCGATCCGCGACGCCGTCGACACCACCGTCATCGCCTCGTACCCCAGCTCGCCCGCGTTGTTGCCCGCCCGCAGCAGCGCCTGGTTGTAGGCCAGCCGGGTCAGCGCGCCCTGCTTCGTCTTCTGCAGCGCCTGCACCTGCCAGTCGGCCTCCCGCCACTGGAGCTGCCGCGTCCGCAGGCCCAGCTCGGCGAGCTGCCGCTCGTGCGCGGTGCGGAGCGAGGCGAGGGCCTCGGCGTCCCCCTTCTCGTAGGCGGTGAGCAGGGACGCGCCGAGCCCGCGGACCTCGCCCGCGAGGTCCAGCGCCTTCTGCATCAGGTAGGTGAACCGGTACGGGCCGATCGGGCCGTGGCAGGCCGTCCCGTCGCAGCCGTCCGCGCACGGGTCGGCCGGGTCGGCGGTCACGTCCGGGCCGCGGCGCAGCCGGTGCGCGTCGATGTCGTGCCGGACGAGCGCGAGCCGGTCGCCGACCCGCTCGTACAGGGCGAGCAGGCGGGGGTTCAGCGGCGCGGGCCGCGGCACGAAGTCCGCGAGCCCGACGTGGGCGCCGCCGGGCTCGCCGGAGATCCGGCGCGGTGACGGGCCGAGCAGCCGGGCCAGCACGTCGAACAGGACGCGGGCCTGCCGCGCGCTCTCCAGGTCGCCGCGCGCGAACGCGGCGTCCGCGGCCTGCGCGAGTGTCTCCGCGAAGGACAGCAGCACGTCCCGGCGGCGCGCCGCTTCGGAGTCGGAGTCGCCCGGACGCCACGTGTTGTCGGCGTCCAGCGGCCGGTGCGCGAGGCCGTACCAGGCGAGCGCCGCCTCGTGCCGGCAGTGCGCGCGCAGCGCGCCCGCGACGGCCGTCGCGACCGGGAACGGCGACAGCGGCAGCAGCGGCGCTCCCGGCGGGCGCATCGTGAAGTACGGGTAGGCGGCCATCCCGCCCGGCAGCGGAATGGGGGGCGTGTCGGGCGCGGTGACCAGGGGCAGGACGACCGCGTCGTCCAGGGGCAGGTCGTAGCGGAAGCCCGGCGCCGTGGGGTCGGTGTGGCCGACCGGCGGCGTGGCGTCGGGGACGGAGAAGCGGAGGGCGTCGTCCGTCCGGCCCTCGAACACGAGCCGCGCGACGCCCCGGCCGGGACGCAGCCGCACCGCCTCGGCGCTGCGCCGGGGCGGCTCGAACCGCCCGTCCCGGACCCGGCACCAGTGCAGGTGCGCGACCCGCGCCGGGGGCCAGCGCAGCAGGGCGGGCAGCTTGTCGCGGCGGTGCCAGTCGGACGTCTGGTCGGCCGGGTGCTCCGGCGTCGAGACGACGACCCCGGCGTCGGCGTCCTGCGCGGCGTCCGCGTCGTCGTACCCGGTGGCGGCGACGAGCCAGAAGTAGTACTCGTCGATCCCCTCCTCGGGACGGTCGTCGGCGCAGTCGCGGCAGCAGCCCGCGGCGTGCCCGTACGGCATGAGGTGCGCCGACGCGGGCGGGATCCCGGCCGCCGCGACCCGGACGAACGCGACGCCGAGCGTCATCGCCGCCGTCAGCCACAGCGGCAGCTCCCGCCCCTGCGCGGCCGGTACGACCTCGGTGGAGACGTCCCGCGCGGGCCCGTCGTCGGTCGCGGCGGCGACGGTCGCGGCGGGCAGCGCGATCGGTGCCAGCCACGACGGCTGCGCGGACGGCACCGGCCTGCCGAGCAGCCCGAGCCCCTCCGGCGCGGGCGTCAGCAGCCGCTCCACGGCGAGCGTCGCGTCCTGGACGAGGGCGAGCGACGGGTGCTCCGGCGGACGGGCCGCGCGCCACCAGGCCAGCCCGCCCGGGACCGGGACGGTCAGCTCGTCCTCGCGGAGCCGCGCGTCCAGCATCCGGAACGCCTCGGACCGGCGTGCCTCGCGCAGGTCGTCCCACTCGATCCAGTTCTCCGGGTACGCCTCGCGCCGCGCGCACGCGCGCCACTGGGCGAAGGTCGCGAACCGGTTCCGCCACAGCTTGCGCAGCCCGTAGGGGATGGTCAGGGACGGTTCGAGGCCGAGCAGCGCGCGCTGCACGAACGCCTGCACGGCGGCCGCGCCGTCCTCGATCCGGGTGACGCGCTGGCCGGGGCCCGCCTCGACGTCCTGGAGGAGCAGGTCGGAAAGGTCGCCGGGCGCGGCGACGAACCGCCCGGGACCGCAAAGGTAGGCGAGCAGGGCGTGGCGGGCGCGGGCGCGGAGCCCGTCGTTCAGGCGCTGGAGGTCGGTGTAGCGGCGCGGCCGTCCGTTCTCGATGAAGGCGTCCTCGACGAACCGGACGAGGTCGGCGGCGCCGGGCCGCGGCGGCGTCCCGACCGGCGCGGCGGGGTCGTCGGCCGCCCACAGGTAGGGGTGGGCGGCGCCGATGTCGCGCGGGACGAGGCGCCCGGTGATCCGGTCCAGGAGCCGCGAGGCGAGCCAGGCGCGGATCGCCCAGCGCTCGTCCTCCAGGTCGTGCGGGCCGAGCCGGTACGGGTCGGGCGGGACGTCGAGGTACACGCTGACGAGGGGCGCGTGCCGGGCGTCGACGCCGAGGTACCGCAGCATGTTGACCGGGTCGTCCGGCTGCTGCTCGGTCACCTCGGCGAACAGGATCCAGGCGGGGCGCTCGCGCGCCGTCCGGGTGTCGCGCCGCAGGTCGCGGTAGTCGTAGAGGCGTTCCCACACGTCGAAGAGCGCGGCCTGCCGGGGGCGTCCGGGATGGCTGCGCTGGTCGACGGCGAAGTCGGTGAGGTACGGGTCGCCGACCGGCAGCAGGTCGTTGGAGAGCCAGGCGTGGTGCGTGCCGAACGCCGCCGCCCCGGTGCGCGGATGGGACGTGCCCGCGAACGTCGCGCCGTGCGCGAGCAGGTACCCGAGCTCGGACTGCCGGTATCCCGCCACCGGTCGCGCGGACAGCCCGAACCGCCGCGCCACCAGCAGAGCCTTGAACGCGCGCTGGTAGGTGCGCCGGATGTCGCGCAGGCTGCTCGTGTAGAGGCCGTTCAGCCACGCGGCGGCGTTCTCGCCGGGGCGGATGGGGGAGAACGTCCGCCCGGCCGCGTCCAGGGTCGGGTTGCGGACCACGCCGTCGCCGAGCGTCGCGTCCTTCGCCGGACGGAACAGCCGGTCGAACGGGAGGGTGGCGACGGCGTCGCCGGTGTCGGGCCCCGCGTAGGCGAACCGGAACCCGGTGCGCGCGGCCTCGGTGTCGGCGCGGTCCGCGAACCGGGGCTTGTCCTGCTTGGCCTCGATCGTGATCTCGTAGGCGCCGCGCCGCAGCCGCAGCGGCCCCGACCGGTGGCCGGGCGCCTCGTCGCCGGGCAGCCCGTGGTTGAGGACGGTCCACACCCGCTGCCCTCGGCGCAGGACGACGCGCCAGCGCCGTCCCTCGCACCAGTCCCCGTGCTCATCGTGCTCGTGCTCATCGTGCTCGTGCCCATCGTGCTCGTGCTCGTCGTTGTCGGGGACGTGGCCCGCGTGGAATCGGTACGTGCCCTCGTGCTCCACCAGCAGGACGCCCTCCCAGCGCGCCGCGAACGGCTCCGCGCCGCCGAGCGGTTCGCCGGTCGCGTCCAGCAGGGCGAGGCCGTTCCGGACGCTGACGTACCGCTCCTGCTCGTCGGTCAGCTCCAGGTCCATCGCCGGGAGGACGGTCGGCACCGGCGCGTTCGTCGCGTTGCGGACGTCCCCGAACGGGTCGAGCGGCCCGCGCACCTCGCGCCAGCGCAGCGCCGCGCGGGGCTCGTCGGGACGGAACTCGCCCACGAGGCCGGTTCCGCGGAGGCCGAGCAGCGCGGCGAACGCGCCCGCGCCCGGACGCCACGGGTAGGCGACGTCCGGTGGGGCGCCGGAGTCGTCCTCCCAGGGGGTGAGGCCGAAGTTCTCGTCCGCCCACAGGCCGCGCAGGATCAGCCACGCCGCCTCGTCCGCGCCCTCGGAGTCGCCGTCGGTCGCGGCGGCGACGTGCCGGGCGAGATGCCCGGCGACGACATGGGCGCGTTGCACGAACAGCGCGTACGCCTTCTGGAACAGCGCGAACCGGGAGTCGTCGTCCCCTTCCTGGACGAGCGACTCGATCGCCTGCACCGGGTTCTCGAACAGCGCGGCGAACGGCGCCCACGCGGCGCGCGGCGCGAAGTACAGGTCGCGGACCGCGCGCCGCTCGGTCGGGTTGAGCGGACGCATCCGCAGCAGCCGTTCGAGGACGTCGGCGTCCCGCAGCGGCAGCAGGCAGTACAGCTCCTCGGTGGCGCGGTCGTAGGCGAAGCCGCCCTCCGGCGGGCCGCCCGCCCACATGTCCGGCGAGGTGTCGGCGGCGGCCAGCGGCACCGCGAACCGGGTCTCGGCGGCGGTCACCGGGATGCCGCGGCGGCGCAGCTCGGCGGCGAGGAAGCGGCGTCCGAGCAGGTCGAGCGGGTCGGGGACGCCGGTCGGCGCGGTGTACCCGAAGTCGGCGCGCAGCGACGCGGCGATCCGCGTCCAGGGCCAGGACGCGGCCTCCTCGTCGGTGACCGCGACGTCGCCGAGGGCGTCGCGGAGCGTCCAGAGCGAGTGCGGGCCCTGGCCGTCGAACGGCTCGGTGTCGCCCAGCATCAGCGGGTCGTCGGCGGCCTCGTTGCGGTCCTGGAGCGGGAACGGGTCGTCGCCGTCGAGATGGTCGCCGGTCGTGAACAGGAACAGCAGCTCCCCGACCGTGAACGGGGACAGGTACACCTTGAGCAGCACCTCGGCGAACCGCAGGGTCGCGGCGGGCCGGGAGTGCCAGGTGTCGGACGGGGTGTCCGGGTCGAACCCGGCCAGCACCGACAGCGGGTCGAGGTTCGCCGCGATGACCTTGAGAAGTTCGGGGCCGGCCTCCAAGGCGGGGTCGGCGCGTTCGGCGGTCTCCTCGACGCCGTCCAGGAGGAGGGCGACGGCGCGCTCCCGCTCGCGGGGCGTGGCGTCGCCGCCCGCCCAGAGGGCGAGCAGCGCGACCCGTCCGAGCGGGCCCGACTCGTCGCCGCCGCCGAGCGGGAGGCGCAGGTCGTCGCACAGGATGAGCAGCGCCGCGAGCTGGCGCGGGAAGTCGGGGTTCACCGCGCCGTCCGCGGTGAACAGGCGCAGGACGGCGTCGACGTCCGCGAGCGTCTGGAACGACAGGCCGCCGCCGCGGCGCGAGCGCAGCGCCCGCCACAGCCGCACGACCAGCATGAGCCGGACGAGCGCCGCCGCCCGGTCGGTGTCGCCCTCGCCGGGGAACCGGGCCCGGTACTCCTCCGGATCGCACGGCGGGCAGACCGGGAGGCGGCCGTCGCCCTCGTCCCGGCGGCGCCGCGCGATCTTCACCACGTCGAACGGGACGATCCCGCTCAGCTGCAGCTCGGCGAGCTCGCAGTACTCCAGGCCGGTGCGGGCGAGCAGCTCGGGCAGCCGCGCCGCGACCCGCGACCAGTGCGTCCGGCCGACGGTGGAGCGCGGGAACCCGTAGAGCCGCCACCCCGCCGGGACGTCCCCGGACGGCTCCTCGCCGGGCGTGCCCGCGAAGAACATCGCGTACTCGTGCGCGGTCAGGCACAGGTATTCGAGCGCCGTCTCCAGCCGGACGGGGTAGCGCCAGCGGTGCGCGGCGAAGCCGTCCGGCTCGTGGGCGGGGTCGAGCGCGAACTCGGTGATCCGCTTCCGGAACCGGCGCATGACCTCGTACCGGCTCGTGCCCGCCGCCCGCAGGTAGGAGCGGACGGTGTCGATGCCCTGGTCGTAGGGCAGCGGCGGCGCCCCGGGCTCGGCCCGCAGCGCGGCGTAGGCGGCGGGCAGCGGCGCGGACGGCGCCGAGTGCTCCGGGACGGCCGCGAGCAGCGTGCCCGCGTCGTGCCCGTCCGGGCCGCCGATCCGGTGCCCGCCGACCTCCTCGGACGCGGTGTCGAACACGACGCCGGACGGCGTCCCGCCCGACGCCACCGCCGCCGCGAGGTGCTCCAGGCTCTCGTTCACCAGGTCGCCGGACGGGACGGGCGTCGCCAGGTTCGCCGCCGACGCGGCCAGCCCGCCGAGCGTCCCGCGCCGGTCGGCGAGGAGGTCGCCGAGGTCCGCCGACTCCTCGGACGGGAACGGGTTCGCGCAGGTGCTCACCGCCGACAGCCGCAGCAGCTCGCTCAGGTACGCGACCAGCCCGAACGGGGACAGGTGCTCGGGCGGCAGGCAGTCGGTGAGCGTCCCGCGGTTGACGGGGGAGAACAGGTCCTCGCCGCCCGGCTCGGAGCCCGACCCGCCCGCCGCCTCCTGGATCTCGGGCGCGAACCGGTGGGCGACCGTCCCCTCCAGGGCGTGCTCGAACGCGTCCGGGGTGAGCCCGGCGACCGCCGCGACCGTGCTGAAGCCGCGCGCGTACAGCGCCTCCATCAGCGAGAACCGCAGCTCCGCGTGCGGCTGGCCCGGCGCGGCGAACGCGGTCAGGACGTGCAGCGCGTCGAGCGCGTCGAGCGCCGCGAGCAGCCACGCCCGCGCGTGCGGGTCGCCGGGGAACACGTCGAGGGCGGCCGACCGCGTCGCGTCCGGGTCGCGCGGCGTGCCCGGCGTGTACGTGCCGCCGCCGTGCGCCGAGTACGCCACCTCGAACGCGGCGAAGATGTTGGGCCTCGGCCGGGGCAGCGCGGACGGCGACTCCTCCTCCGGCGCCTCGCCCGCCGCCGTGGAGAACGGGACGGTCAGGAACTGCCGCAGATGCCGCAGGAACGCGTCGACCCTGTCCTGCGGCGTGCTGGACGTGCCCGCCTCGGTGAACGGCGGCAGCAGGTCGAGGCGCGGCGGCGCGCCCGGCGGCAGGAACAGCGCGCGCCACCGGTCCTCGGTGACCGCCCGCAGCTCGGCCGCCGTGCTCACCCCGAGGTCGGTGGCGACCGCCGCGATGAGCGGCGCGAAGCCGCCGGTCACGGCGTGCAGCAGCAGGCTCAGGTACGCGGCCGCGCCCGGCCCGGACGCCGTCGCGGGCACCCAGAAGTCGGCGTCGACGGTCGCGGTCGGGCCGGTGTGCGCGAGCCACGACACGATGAGCGGGCGGACCGCCGCGTTCACCGCGACCTCCGGTGCGGGCGCCGCCGCCTGCCCGATCGCGCGCAGCCGCCGCGCCGCCTGCGCGGGGACGAGCGCGCCGCCCGTCCCGCCGGGCCCGGTCGCGGGCGGCTCGGCGGCGCCGACCACGCCAGCCTCGACCGCCGTCTCGATCGTCACGAGCACCTTCGACTCGGCGTCGGCGCTCGCCATCGCGAACCGCTGCGCCACGTCCACCTGCGGGGGGAGCTGCGCGCCGAGCGCGTAGAAGTAGGCCGCCGGGACGACGAACGGCGGGTCGAGCACCGCGTGCGCCGGATCGCCGGTGAGCGTGACCGAGACGTGCCGGAGGGTCGTGCCGTCCCCGGCGCCGCGCGGCAGCGGCAGGGTCAGCAGCGCGGCGCGGGCCCCGTCCACCGGTCCCTGCGCGGGGCCGGGGCCGGTGAGGTTCTCGCCCGTGCTGAGCCGCTCGCACATCATCGCGGCCCAGACCGCGTACACGTACCCGCTGAGCCGCAGCGCGTTCCCGTCGTGGGTCGCGTAGTAGCCGTCGAGCTCGGCCTCGAACCGGCGGCGGTCGTTGTCGGCGCGGTCCGCGTCGACCGTGATGTCCGGCTGCGGGGTGGTGTACATCTGCGCGAGCGGGCGCGGCTCGGGCGGCGCCGGGTGGACCTTCCGGTCCCATTCGATCTCCGCCGCGACGTGCTTGGCCTGGGCCCCGCTCAGCGTGGTGCGCTGCGCGATGGTGCCGCCGTCCGCCGGGTCGAGCGCGAGCACCGCGTTCACGGCCTTGACCAGGGACGCGAAGTCCGGCGGGGTGCCGTCCTCCGGCAGTTCCAGGTGCGCGCCCGCGCCGGACGCGGCGGCGGGCAGCACCGCGTACGCGCTCGGCTGGAGCCCCACCACGTCGGTCAGCAGGATGGGCAGCGCGTCCACGGTCGTGACGACGGCGTTGAAGTCGATCCGCCGGTCGGCGATCGGGGCGCCGTCGCGGGTGAGCTTCAACCGCAGGTCGAACGACGTGCCCGTCGGATACTCGGGCCCGGTGGGCGGCGGGTCGACCACGATCACGGCGGTCGCCGCCGCGGCGGGGTTGCGTATGGTCGGCGGGGTCACCGGGCCTCCCCCGGTGTCGATGTAGTGCTGGACGATCGCCGTCCGCGTGAGATCGACGCCGAGTTCCGCGACCGAGACCGAGGTGAACACACCGCTCGCCGTGCCGAGGGACCTGCCCTCGGCGGTCGAGCCGAAGCCGAGGTCGAACGCCTCGACGGTCAGCCCCGACAGCGCGGCCGTGAACGCCTCGCCGCTCACCGGCCTGGTGGGGCGCAGCCTCACGACGATGAGAGTGGGCATGGGTCCTCCCCCTAGTTCCAGTACGACTTGATGAATCCGCCGATGGCGCCTGCGGCCGCTCC
Source organism: Actinomadura syzygii (assembly GCF_008085905.1). Classification (GTDB taxonomy): domain Bacteria; phylum Actinomycetota; class Actinomycetes; order Streptosporangiales; family Streptosporangiaceae; genus Spirillospora; species Spirillospora syzygii. Next base: position 518,889 of record NZ_VSFF01000002.1, read on the forward strand.
GACGACCGCGCCGGTGGCGGTGCCGAGGACCGGCACGACGGAGCCGACGACGGCGCCGATCGCGGCGCCCGTCGCGGCGCCCGCGATGGTGCCCGCGGCGACGCTCCCCTCGCGGCTCCACCCGGCCTCGGACGCCGCGGTCGCGGCCTTCCCGCCGACGAAGCCGCCCGCGACGAGGCCCGCCGCCGCGACACCGGTGACCGGGTTGGCGGACAGCCCCAGCACGCCGCTGGACAGGCCCACCGACGCGTCGGCCTTCTCCCCGGTCGTCTTCGCGGTCGCGGCCTGGTGGACGGCGGCCACCACGGCCACCGGCCCGGCGACCTTCCCCACCACCTTGAGCGCGGGCGCCGCGGCGCGCAGCACCCGGCCGCCGGTCTCGGCCGCGGCGGCGAACGCGCCGGCCTCCTCCGCGGCGGGGGCCACCGCCTCCGCCGCCTTGGCCACCGAGTCCGCCACCCTGACCTTGGCCCCGGCCTGGGCCGCGGCGAGGGCCGACTCGGTCTCCGTCGCGACGCGGACGCCCGCCTCCTCCACGCGCACATACAGCGGGAGCTCCAGTTGCGCGCTCGCCTCGGCCAGCGCCCCGGCCTCGGCGGCCGCCGCGCCGCCCGTCTCGGCGGCGGTCGCCGCCGTCCCGGACGCGCCCGCGCTCGACTTCCACGACTTGAGGAAGGACCTGAACGAGGGGTCGTCCCGCCAGGCGGCGCGGACGGCCCGGCCGAAGCGCGACCCGGCGGACACGCCCTCGTCGACGCCCTCGGCGTTGCGGGCGAACTTCCCGAGCAGCCGCGCGGCGCCCGCCCTGGCCCGTTCGAGGACGCCGAGCGACCGGTTCTCCGCGAGCGGCTGCGCGGCGACGAGCCCGCGCTCGCCCGCGCGCAGCTCCCACTGCGCCTTGCCGACGTGCCCGGCGTCGACCTTGCCCTGCCCGCCCCACCATTCCCAGACGGCCTGGAGGTCGCGGCGCAGGCTCTGGCTGATGCCGCGTCCGGCGCGGGTCGCGACGACCTCCTGCTTGAGCGTCTCGGCCAGGTTGAGCTGGCGCGGCTCGCCCTCGTGGCCGGACGGGTCGACGAGCCGGACCGGGTTCCCCGCGACGTAGACGTACGGGGACGGCGAGTCCTTCGTCCCCGCCGGGTCGGGGCTGGTCCAGCGGCCGAGCCAGGGCGCGTAGAACCGGGCTCCGTGGTACTGGAGGCCGCTCTCCCGGTCGCGTTCGCGTCCGGTGAACCGGTACCGCTTCGGCGCGGCCCGCGCGCCCCGCGACACGGACTCGTAGGCCGTGCTCCCGTACGGGTGGAACTCCTCCTTCGTGAGTATGCGGCCGAGCTGGTCGAGCTCCAGCGTCGGCGAGCCGAGATGGTCGTCGAACTGGTGCCGGACGAGCAGTTCCGGGCCCTTGTCGTCGCCGCGGGTGCGCCGCTCGACGAGCGCGACGCGGCGGTCCTCGTCGACGACGTGGAGGGTCGTCCGCTCGACGGTGGCCTCGCCGTCCGGCGCGTACTCGCGGAACACCTCGAACGGGCCGAGGTAGAGGCGCTCGCGGACGCGGATCCGCTCGCCGTCCGGGCCCGGCCGGTCGGTGACCTTCCGGATCCGGGTGCCGGACGAGTCGTACAGCGACCACGTCGCCTCGCCGAGCCCGGCCGCGTCCGTGTCCGTGTCCGTGTCCGTGTCCGCGTCCGTGTCCGCGTCCGTGTCCGCCTCGGCGGCCGGGTTCGGCGGACGGTGCGCGGTGACGTGCAGGCGGTCCTCCGGGTCCCAGCCGAGATGGGCCAGGCCCGGCAGCGCGGTGACGTTGCCCTGCGGGTCGTGGTCGAAGCGCTCGCCGTCGACCGTCCCGACCCGGTTCCCGACGACGCCCGGTTCGAGCAGGCTCTCCTGGTCGTAGTCGTAGGTCCGGGTCCAGCCCGGCGTAGCGGAGTCGGCCACCGCGTGCACGATTTCGAGGAGGTTCCCGACCGGGTCGTAGGCGTACCGCTCGGTGTACCGGCTCATCGCGCCGCCGTCGTGCGGGTGGTGCGGCGGCGGGCCGCCCCGGCACGGCCCCGGCGGGCGGACGCCGTCGGCCTGCGCGAGGTGTTCGCGCCCGGTCGCCTCGGCCAGCCGGTACAGCGCGTCGTACCGGTACCGCCCGCCCGGACGGACGACCTGGTTGCGGAAGAACAGCGTCTGCTGCGACTCGTCCTGGACGGACGTCACGTTCCCGGACGGGTCGTACACGTGCCGCAGATCCTGCAACCGCTCGCCGTCCCGCACGGTGACGATGCCGCGCAGTAGGAATGTGAACGGGTCGTAGGCGTAGTCGGTGCGCGTCCCGTTGCCGTGCTCGACCGTGACGCGCTGCCCGCGCGCGTTGTAGTCGATCCCGGTCACGACCGGGACGGGATCCTCGCCCGAGGGCTGCGCGTCCAGCCGTTCGAGCAGGCCCGCCGGGTTGTAGAACGCGGTGATCGTCGCCCCGTCCGGCGTGGTGACGCGGACGGGACGCCCCCGCGCGTCGAACACGGACCGTCCCGTGTACCGCTCCGGTTCGAGGTCGACCGGGCCCGCCCAGTCGGGATGCCCCCGGAAGTCGCGGGCGACCTGCCGCGTCGCCTCGGCGAGGTTCCCGTCCGCGTCGTAGCGGTCGTTGGTGACGACGCCCGCCCCGTCGAACGTCCGGTGGACGCGCGTGCGCAGGTTGCGGGCGGCGGCGTCCGGGACGTCCTCCCCGTACTCGACGCGCTGGTGCTCCCGCTCGCCCTCGATGCCGGGACCGGCCACGAACGAGCGGGTCGGGCGGTGCAGCGGGTCGTACTCGGTGCGGAGCGCGTAGCCGCGCGCCGACCAGGACCCGCAGGGCGCGCCGAGCACGTCGCGCAGCACGTGCCCCGGCCCGATGTCGATCGCGGCGTTGCGGACCAGCCCGCCCGCCAGGTCGTAGCCCATCCGGGTGACGGCCCGGCCGAGCGGGTCGCGGACCTCCCGGGTGCGGCCCTGCACGTCCAGCCGGACGAGCGTCCGGTCGTGGCGGTCGCCCGCCGTCCCGTCCGCGCCCCGGTCGTGCCGGACGGTCAGGAACGACCGGCCGAGCGTGTCCGACCAGGCGCGGGACGGGGTGCCCGCGTGCGCGAGGGTCTGCGTCGCGGCGTCCCGCTCCGCCGGGCCGAGTTCGCCTCCGGCGCGCGCCTCGTACCAGGTCCGCCACGGGGTCCCGGCGGCGTCGAGCCCGGCGAGGTAGCGCCCGGCGAGGCCGCGCGCGTCGGGGTCGGTGTCCGGGCGCAGCGCGACCGTGTCGTTGGCGTCCCAGGTGGCGAGCCGCCACGGGTCGAAGACGACCTTGCCGTAGCCGCCGTCCGGGTGCAGCGTGACGACGGCCCGGCCGATCGGGTCGTAGAACACGATGGCGCTCACCCCGGCCACGCGGGCGAACTCGAACGCCGGGGTGGCGCTGAAGAACGGCTCGTACTTGCGGACCGGGAGGCCCTTGTTGTTGTAGATCGTCCAGCCGGTGCCGCTCCAGCGGGGCTTGCCGTCGGCGCCGGGCTCGGCCTGCGCCTTGTGCTGGGCCTCGCGTCCGCTGCCGTCCGAGTAGGTGATGAGCTGCTGCGGGTCGGCGGGACGGCCCGTCGCGACGTGGTCGGTCCGGGTGAGGAGCGCCGTCGCGGGCGGGCGCGGCTCCGCGTCGCCGCGCGTGCGGTAGAACGCGCCGGGGTCGTAGAGGGTGCGGGTGGTCGCCCGGCCGAGCAGGCGTTCCGCGAGGCCGGGCGCGTGCGGGTCGGCGAAGTAGGCGAGGAGGTCGGCGTCGTCCGGGTCGAGGTCGAGGCCGCCGACGGTGTCGCCGAGGTCGTCGCGGGCGTCGCCCGGCTTGCCGCGGACGGCGATCGCGGTGAGCCGTCCGAGCGCGTCGTAGGCCGCCTCGGACAGGTTGCCGTTGGCGTCGCAGGTGACCGCGGGCTGGAGCACCCGGTAGTCGTAGCCGCCCGGCAGGACGCGGTCGCCGTCGCGCGCCCCGACGCTGACGACGTTGCCGACCGCGTCCGTGGAGGACAGGACGAGCAGGTCGTACCGGTCGTAGCGGAGCCGGGTCTTCGCGCCGAACGGATCGACGAAGCCGTGCGGGACGTAGAAGTGCGCCGCGGCCGGGCTCCCGTCCTCGGGCGCGAACAGGACCCGTCCGGACGGCGACCACCAGGCCCCGTCCTCCCGCACGTACCCGGCGGACGCCAGCCGGGCCGCGTCCACCAGGCCGCCGTACTCGGCGGCGATCAGCTCGTCGGTGAGCACCTGCCGGACCGTCTCGTACGGCAGGGCGAGCGGCTCCAGCGCACCGAACGGCAGCGGGCCGCTCAGGTCGTCGCGCAGGAACACCGACCGCTCCAGCTCCAGCAGCCGCCGGGCCGGACCGGACGCGCCCTCGTCGTCCCAGGCCGTGACGGGCAGGTCGGCGGTGACGCCGTCGAGCGCGTCCCGGATCTCGTCCGCGTCGAACCGGAGCCCGGACGGCCGTAGCCCGACGACCTCCGTTGAGCGCTTCTCGCACTGCATCGGCGTCCGGTACGCGGTGTCGGTGTCGACCGGTTGGGTGTACCGGCTCTCGGTGACCACGACGCGGATGCGCGACTGCTCGGCGCGGTCGGCGGCGGTCAGCACCGGGTCGGGGTCGGGGAACCGCCGCCCGTACGCGATGTCGACCGTCCGCAGGACGTCGCCGAACTCGTCGACGTCGAGGACGAAGTCGTCCGTGACGCGCGGGTCAGGGACCTCGCGCCCGTCCACGTTGTAGAGGGCCCGCTCGTGGTGCTCCCCATGGGACCCGGTCCGGTAGGACGTGAAGACGGCGGGAAGGAAGCCGTCCTCGCGCGGGGAGCCGTGGCCCGCCTGCCGCAGCTCCACCGTGTAGGCGTGCTCGGTGACGGCGTAGGGCCGCACGCTCTCGGGAGTGTCGTCGAGCCCGTACGTCTCCTGGCGCAGCAGGCTTCCGCGCAGGACGCGGGCGGCCTGCCGCTCCTCGTCGGCGGTGAGCCGCGCCGGGCGCGTCTCCGCGTGCCCGGGGTCGCGCGCCACGACCCGCGCTGTGTCCCGCTCCGTGTCCCCGCCGGGGACTCCGGTGTGGAACCAGGACCGGCTGAGGACGGGGGCGAGGAACGTCGCCGGGTCGTGGTTCGCGGCGGACGCGGCCAGCGCGCCGATCTCCTGCGTGTCCCACTGCTCGACCACGCCGAACCCGCCGAACTCGCGCTCGACGCCGTCGTAGTGGCCGTCGTGGTAGGCGTACCGGGTGGTGAACACGTTCCGCGAGACGGCGTCGCGGGCCTCCACCTCCTCCACCACGTGGACGGGGAACGGGATCTTCGTGGGCCACGGCCGCCCGGCCGCCCGGTCGGCCGCGTAGAACTTCGTGGACGTCGTGTAGCGGACCGACGTCTCCGCCCCCAGGTTGTTGCGCATCCGGGTGAGCAGGTACGGCTTGCCCGCGCGCATCAGGTCGACGTACCGCAGCGGCGAGGAGGCGTCGTCCGGGAGGGGCGACGACCAGACGAGGCACAGCGTCCCGGTGCCGAGCAGGTCGATCGCGCTCACCTGGATCGCCGAGTCGATGTGCGGGAACCGGACGGGCAGTTCCCCGGCGTGCGCCCACCCGTTGCCCGACCGGTTCGCGTACATGGTCACGCCGTCCGCGCCGAGGTAGACCAGGTCGCTCGTGCCGGACCCGTCCACGTCGGCGAGGATCACCCGGCGGACGTCGAACTCGTCGGGGCCCGCCGGGAGGGGGCCGCCGTCCATCACGACGCGGCGGCCGAAGCGCCCGTGCCCGAGGCTCGGCCAGTAGCTGACCTCGCCCCGCCTGATACGGACCAGGTCGGCCAGGCCGTCCCCGGTCATGTCGGCGAACTGGACGCTCTCGGCGGGGTCGCCCGTCCGGACCCACGCGTCCGCGCGGGTCGGACCCAGCGGAGGCGGCGCGGGCCGGGTCGCCTCGTCGAAGCCCTCCTCGCCCAGCGACCGGTACCAGGTGAGGTCGTCGTCGCCGAGGACGAGGACGTCGGCGAGGCCGTCGCCGGAGAGGTCGACCAGCCGGGTGCGCGCGTCCTGCCAGTCGATGACGGGACGGGACCCGAACGTCCGCCATGACGTCCAGGCGCCGTCCGTACGCTCGCTGAACCCCGGGACCGGGCCGTCGAGGGCGACCAGGTCGAGGTTGCCGTCGCCGTCGAGGTCGAGCAGCTCGCGCCGCCCGCCCCCGCCGCTCAGGCCGGACGGCACGGGCCGCGTCCCGACGAGGCGGGTCGGGCCGAACCGGCCGGAGCCGAGGTTGGGCTTGTAGAACAGCTCCCCGGCCTGCTCGGTGAGGACGCCCGGCAGCCCCTCGCCGTCGAGGTCCGTCCAGCGGTAGGCGGGCGAGGTGAGCCCGGCGGGGAGGTTCTCGACGTCGTCCAGGCGGCGCACCTCGCGGTCGAGTAGCGCGGGCGCGTAGCCGAACTCGATCGGCGGCATGGCGCGGGAGGTCAGCGTTCCGCCGGGCGCGCGGCGGAACCCGCGCTTCGTCACCGCCGCCAGCGTGGACAGCCCGGACGGCCGCTGCACGTCGTAGGCCAGGTCGAGCGACTGGACGAGGCAGTCGGCGCCGGTCTCGGGCTCGTCCGGGAAATGGTGCAGCAGCATGATGCGGCGGCAGAGCCGGTACGTGCGGACCTCGAACCCGGAGCGGTACGTCGAGAACGGGTCGGAGCGGCACGTCCAGGGGCGCTCCTCCGCGCTCCCGTCGCCGTGCTCCCCGTAGTCGAGGACCAGCTCGAACATCCATCCGGAGGGGTGCGGAGCGTCGTCCGGGCCCTGCGGCGCCAGGTTGCCGTAGCGGACGCGCTTGAGGTGGCGCGCCGTCGTCCGGGCGGCCGGGTCGCGGCCGTGCTCGTGCGGCGCGGTCAGGTCGACGCCCGCCGCGTCCTCGGCCTTGTACTCGTAGCGGATCGCGTTGCCGCGCCCGTCGAAGCTCGCGTCCGCCAGCCAGGTGAACACGCGGGACGGGTCGTCCGGGTCGGCGATCCGGTCGGCGGGCGCGCGGCCGAGGACGGTGGTGACGTTCTCGCGGTCGGTGATGCGCCAGTGGATGTCGCCGTGCGCGCCGGGGGTCTCGTCCGTCCAGCGCTCGATCCGGGAGAAGGCGTGGTCGGCCCGGGGGCGGTAGCGGCGGACGGTGTAGCGGCGGCCCGCGCGGCGCGCCCGCCGCGTCCCGGGGACGGGGACCAGGTCGTCGCCGCCGACCAGGTGGAAGGTGTCCTCGTCGGCGGGCGGGCCGTGGTCGCGGTAGCGGGGGACGCCCCGGTCGGCCCGCCGGGTGACGGCCGGGACGTCGAGGTGCCAGCCGAGCCCGAACGCGCCGCCGCCGGTGCCCGAGTCGTAGCCGAGCGCGAGCGACGGGCCGAAACCCTGCCGCCCCGGGCTGGCCGGGACGGGCACCGTCAGCGTCCCGGTCCCGTTGGCGGGGTTGGCGGCGAACATCTCGCCCATGTCGCGGACGGCCCCGCCGCCCTTCGGCACGGAGAGCACCGGCGCCTGCCCCGCGCCGCTCGGTCCGGCCGCCCGCTCCGGCGGCCCGGACGGTGCGGCCGGTGGCGCGGCCGTCTCGGCTCCCGGGCCGCCGGCGCCGGTGCGGCTCGCGCCGGATTCCTTCGGATCGGCCCCGTTCGGACTGGTCTGCCACGGCATCATCGCCGGCCCCCCGCGTGGACAGGGCGCTGCGCGGCGGCGTGCCAGGCCGACGTGTCAGCGCGCACCAATAACGATCTGCTGGCCGACCGACCCTTGACCGTCCGTGTAACAGCAAAGCAGAGCCGCTGTTATTTGTGACCAGGATTCTTTGGCCGGTTCATGTCCGCTTATGGCCGTCCCAGGAAAGAATCAGCACCCGGCAAAGCGCTGGTAGATCAGGCAAAGATGATCGTTCGCGGGCGCGGCGTGCCTTGTTTGCTATGAATAGCCGATTTGTCCGCCGCTGGTCAGCGCCTCGAAGATCCAGATCCGGCCCCGAAAGAATGATCTACTCCAACCCTTTGCCGGGTTGCCGAATCCGGCCTCCGATACCCCGGGAGAATCGCATGGATCCGAGTTCTCCCGCTGTTACGCTGGGCGCGGCTCCGGTGGGGATATCAATGGATTCCGCCCGGAATTCGGCTGCTCCGAAATCGTGCTGTCCAGAATGGTGCCGCGTGGACGAACACGGCGACGACTCCGTACGCCCGGGCCACCGGGCGCTGTTGGCGGCGGGCGCGGCCCTGGTCGCGCTCGACGTCGGGCTCGCCGTCGAATGGGGGACGTTCGGCCCGCTCTTCTACACCAAGGAACTGACGCAGATCGGGGCGTGGCTGCTCGCCGGGTTCCTGGTCGTCAGGGTGCGTCCGCGGCGGCCCATGGGCACCCTGATGCTCTCGCTCGGGCTGCTGCTCGGCTGCACCGCTCCGGCCGCGTTCGCGCTCGTCTCCGACTCGGCGGCGCTGCGGCTGCTGGTGACGGTGTCGTCCTGGCTGAACGCCTTCCAGCTTCCGCTGGGCGCGCACATCTTCCTCGCCTACCCGACCGGCCGGGTGCGCGACACGGCCGGACGGCGCGTCGTCGCCGGGGGCTACGCGTTCGGCGTGGTCAACGCCGCCGTCCTCGCCCTGGTCGGCGTGCCGCGGCCGGACGGCCGGTGCCGCGACGTGTGCGCGCCGGTCGCCCCGATCCACGATCCCGGCCTCGCCGACGTCGCCGGGCTCGCGCTGTCGGCGGGCGGCGGCGTGCTGGCGGTGGTCGGCGGGGCGGTGATCGTCCGGCGGTACCGGCCCGCGGGCTGGCGGGAGCGGCGGGTGCTCGCCTTCCCCACCGTCGCGATGATCGTCACGGCCGGGCTGTGGACGGTGGTGAGCGTGCAGGGCGCGCTGCTGCCGTGGTTCTACTACCCGGTGTTCGACGGGACGCTCGCGGCGGCGCAGTTCGTCGCGGTCGCGTCCATCCCGGCGGCGTTCTTCATGGGCCTGCTGCGCGAGCGGCTGGACGAGGCGCGCGTGTCCGACCTCGTCCGGGAGATCGCCGAGCTGCCGCCGGGCCTCCTGGAGGCCAAGCTCGCCGCGACGCTGCACGACCCCGGCCTGCGGATCGCGTTCCCGCTGGACGGCGCCTACGTCAGCGCCGACGGCACGCCCGCCGAACCGCCCGCCCCGGGCGCGGGCGCCGCGATCACGGTCATCGGGGACCCAGCCGACCCGGTCGCGGTGCTGAGCCACGACCCGTCGCTGCACGCCGCGCCCCGGCTGCTGGAGGCGGTGACCGAGGCGACCCGGCTCGTCCTGGAGAACACGCGGTTGCAGGTGACGGCGCGGGCGCACCTCGCCCAGGTCCGGGCGCTGCTCGCGCGGATCGTCGCGGCCGAGGACGCCGCCCGCCACCGGCTCCAGCGCGACCTGCACGACGGGGCGCAGCCGCAGCTCGTCTGGGTCGGCCTGGAGCTCGCCCGGGTGCGCGAGGCCGCCGCCCGGACCGTCCCGGCCGGGTGCCGCGCCGACCTCGACAAGGCGATCGACGAGGCGGAGGCGCGGCTGCGCGCCGCGCTCCGCTCGCTGCGCGAGCTGGCCCGGGGCATCCACCCGGCGGTGCTGACCACCGAGGGGCTGCGGGCCGCGCTGCGCGAGCTGGTCCGGCGCGCGGACGGGCCCGTCCGGCTGCACATGGACCGCGCGCTCCGCGACCTGCCGCAGCCGATCGCGCTCACCGCGTACTTCGTCGTCAGCGAGGCGCTGACCAACGCGCTGCGGCACGCCGACGCCGAACGGGTGGACGTCACCGCCGACCTGGCGGACGGGCGGGTGACCGTCCGCGTCGCCGACGACGGGGCGGGCGGGGCCGCCGCCCGCCCCGGCTCCGGCCTCGCCGGGCTCCGCGACCGGGTGACCGCCGTCGACGGCGTCCTGGAGCTGCGCTCCGAGCCGGGGGAGGGGACCGTCCTGACGGCCGTGATCCCCTGCCCCGGCCGCTTCGCGCGCGGCCCCGACGCCGCGCCGGGGCGGGATCAGCTCGCGCAGGAGTAGGTGAAGGACGCGGTGTCCTGCATCGCGTGGTCGCCGAGGACGGTCAGCGTCGCGGTGAACCGGTGCCGTCCCGTCCCGTGGACCTTCCAGAGGAGGTGGACGGTCGTGCGGGTGCGGCCCTCGTCCACGGGCTGGCGGAGGGGAGGCTCTGGGGCGTCCTCGTCGCTGCGCCACCACTGGTAGGAGATCTCGCCGGGCTTGCCGTCGGTGGTGAGGGTGCCGGTGACGTTGACCTCGTCCCCGCAGCCGGGACGCGAATGGTCGACCTTGACGTCGACGGCGGTCACGACCGGGTCCCCGGCGGGCCGGTGCGTCCAGGCGAACAGGCCGCCCGCCAGCACGAGGGGGATCAGCAGCGCCCACAGGAGGCGGGCGCTTCCGCGCCGCCTTCGCCGAGGCTTCGGCGGGACGTAGGTCGACGTCCGGTACTCGTCCGGTACTTGGGATACGGCGGTCGCGTCGGTCGTGGTCTGCTCGGCGGCACGGCGATCCGGAGCGCGGACCGGGGGAGGGGCGGGCGTCGTGTCGTCCGCGGCGTCCAGCATCTCCAGGAGGCGCGCGGCGGTCGGACGGGCGCCCGGGTCCTTGCGCATCGCGGCGGAGACCGCCGCGCGCAGGCTGCCCGGCAGCCCGCCGAGATCGGGTTCGTCGTTCATGATCTGCCCGACCATGCGCTGCATGGTGTCGCCGCCGAACGGCCGGCGCCCGGTCGCCGCGAACACGATCACGCCGCCCCAGGCGAAGACGTCGGACGCCGGGCGCGGGTCGTTGAGGAGCTGCTCCGGGGCCATGTAGGACGGCGTGCCCACGGCCTGGCCGTCGCCGGTCATGCGGGTGGCGTCCGGCGTCCGCGCGATGCCGAAGTCGATCACCCGCGGCCCGAACCTGGACAGCAGCACGTTGCCGGGCTTGAGGTCGCGGTGCATGATCCCCGCCCCGTGCACGCCCTTCAGCGCCGTCGCCACCGCGACCGCCAGCTGGTGCAGCTCGGCGCCGCGCAGCGGGCCGCCGTCCGCCACGAGCGCGTGCAGGGTGGGGCCGTCGATGTACTCGGTGACCAGGTAGGGGACGGGCGCGTCCGGGTCGGCGGCGAGCACCTCGGCGGTCGCGTACGCGGGGACCCGCATGGCGCTCTCCGCCTCGCGCCGGAACCGGGCGCGGAAGCCCTCGTCCCGCGCCAGCTCCGCGCGGATCGCCTTGATCGCGACCGGCCGCCCGTCGCGGGCGCGGCCGGCGTAGACCCGTCCCATGCCGCCCTCGCCGAGGACGCCGGTGGTGCGGAACTCGCCGAACCAGCGCGGGTCGCGCGGCGCGAGCGGCGTGGCGCGGCCCGGCGGACCGTCCGTGTTCAGGGGTGCCGTCATCGGGGCTCCTCGGTTCGGTCGGGCGCTAGCGGGCCGGGACGGCGCGGGTGCGGCCCGAGCCGGTCGGTCCGGTGGAGGGCGGCGCGGTGGACGGATCCGGATGCGGCAGCGCGGGCGTGTCAGGCTTCTCCGGCTCCTTCTTCTCCGGCTCCTTCTTCTTTGGCTGCTCCGACTGCTCCGGCTTCTTCGGGGCGTCCGGGCCGGGCTTCGCGGACGGCGTCACGGTCTTCGTACCGCCGTCCGACGCGCCCGGGCTCACCTCGGGCCTCACAACGCCCGGCACCGCCCTGACACTCGTCGGCGTGTCACTCGTCGGCGTGTCACTCGGCGGCGTCGACGGCGGCTCGGACGGCGTACCGCTCGACGGCTCCGAAGGCGGAACCGCGACCCCTGAGGGGCAGCCGTCCGGATCGGGATCGCAGCGCTCCTCGACGGCCGTCGCGGTGACGCGGACGCTGACGCCCGGCCCGCCGTCGCGGTCGCGCACCACCAGCGTCGTGACGTACGTCCCCGGCTCCCCGGGCTCGAAGCTCACCAGCGCGTCGCAGGACGAGACCTCCGACGGCGGGCAGGACGTGCGCACCAGCCGGAACGCGGACGTGTCGGTCAGGCTTATCGTCCCGGCGTCGTAGCACCAGTCCCAGGGGATCGGAACGGGCTCCTTGATCCGCCCATCGCCTTCGAGTTCCCGGCTGAATCGGTAGTCCGGGCCGTTCACGCCCCTCTTGCAGGACGGGACCGTCCGCGTCCCGGCGGCGGTGACCGGGACCGTCACCGCGGCCTCGCCCGTCCGGTCCGGGACGACCAGCGTCGCCGACCTGGCGCCCGCGTCCGTGGGGGAGAAGGTGACCGTGACCTGGCAGGCCGCGCCGCCGCAGCGCGTCCCGTCCAGGGCGAACGACGGGTCGCCGTCGAGCCTGATCGCCGAGGTGTCGTAGCAGGCGTTCAACGGGACGTCGAGCACGCGGCTGACGGTCTGTCCCGCCTCGACCGAGCCCAGGTTCCGCACGGGCAGGGCCTGCCGCGGGCACGTCTGGACGGGAGTCGCGGCCGTGCCGGACACCCGCAGGGCCACGGCCGTCCCGCCCCCGGTCGAGGGCACCACGACGGACGCGCTGTAGAGCCGCCCGCGCTCGGCCGGACGGAACGTCACCCGGAACCGGCACTCTGCTCCCGGCGGCGGGCAGGAGACGAGAGCCCCGAACCCACCGGCACCCGGCCCCCGGACGGACATCGCCCCGACGTCGTCGCACGTCCGGCGCGGGAACGTGAAGTCTCGCGTCACCGCCTGGCCGACCTGGACGGAGCCGAAGCTGTAGGGCGCGATGGCGTAAGCCGGGCACGGCGTCCCCAGCCGCTCGGGAGGCCGGTCGAACGGCCCGCCGGGATGATCCTTGGCGGCGACCTCCCTGGGCCCGCCGCCGTCTGACCCTCCGTCCCCGCCTTTCTTGGGGTGGCTTGGAGTGGGGGACGGCCGCTCGGGCGCGGACGTCCCGGGCGGCGGCGGATTGCGTTCCGCTATATGCCGCGTGGTCGCGTGGTCCCGCAGGATGTAGAGGCTCGTCCCGATCAGGACCAGCAGGGCGGCGCAGAGGACGAGCAACCCGGTCCGCGTCGAACGACGGGCCTGGTCCTTAACGACGTCCTTCGCGGACGACCCGGCCGCGGGCGTGGCGGGCACGGGCACCGCGCCCAACGCCTGACCGCTGCCGACCGTCGAGTCGGCGGTGCTCGTCCCGGCCTGCGCGGGCCCGCCGCGCGGCATCAGCGCCAGCGCGGCGGCGGCCAGCGCGATCAGCCCGCGGCGCTCCCAGTCGTCGCCGTACTCCTCGACGGCGACCGCCTCCAGCTCCGCGACGAACTCGGCCGCGCCCGGCGGACGCTCGGCCGCGCTCTTTGCCATCCCGTGCGCCACCAGCCCGCGCAGCGGCGCGGGCACCAGTTCCGCCGGGATCGGCCCGTGCAGGTGCTGGGCCATCAGCACCGCGTCCCGGTCGCCCCGGTAGGGCGGTCGTCCGGCCACGCACTCCACGAACACGCAGGTGGCGGCGTAGACGTCGGCGGCGGGCCCGGCGGGGTCGCCGTTGCACTGCTCCGGCGCCATGTACGCGGCGGTGCCCGCGACGGAGCTCTCGCCGGACACCGACGCCACCCCGAAGTCGATCAGCTTGCTGACACCGCCGTCTCCGACGATGACGTTGTCCGGCTTGTAGTCGCGGTGCACCACCCCGGCGTCGTGCGCGGCGGCCAGCCCCAGCAGCGACCCCTTGAGGACGGCCAGCGCCGCCTCCGGTTCGAGGGCGCCGAGCCCGCGCAGCAGCCGGTTCAGCGAGACGCCCCGCACGGCCTCCATGACCAGCGCGACGCCGGTGTCCCCGCGGACCAGCGCGTGCAGCCGGACGACGTTCGGGTGCCGCACCGACGCCATGATCCGCGCCTCGCGCTCGGACGGCACGCGCGGCGCCGTCCGCTCCCCGGTGCCGACGTACTTGATCGCGACGAGCGCGCCCTCGTCGCCGTGCCGGGCCAGCACGACCCGCCCGTGCGCGCCCGCGCCGAGCTCGCCCAGCTCGGTGTATCCGGGCACCCGCCAACCGCTCATCCCCGGCTCCCCCAGTCGAGCACCGATTCCGCATCGGTGAGGCGGTTCAATCTATGGCGGGCTTTCTTGATCACGCATCGTCGATTGTCAGGAACAGCCCCTAGTGAGAAATGATGAAATCGCGAGCGTGCGAAAGATCGGCGGCATTCCCCGGCCTAGGATGTCGGTGCGCCAAACGCCGGGCGCCGAGGGGAGGCGTCATGCGCGTGCTCGTGGTCGACGACCAGCTCATCACCCGCGCGGGCCTGCACCAACTCCTCACCGGGGAAGGGCACCAGGTGGTCGGCGTGCTGGAGCACCCCGACGAGGTCGCCCCGGCCGTCGCCGCCCTCCGTCCGGACGCGGTGATCCTCGATCTCGTCATGCCTCCGGATTTCAGCGACGAAGGCGTTCAGGTCGCGCTCGCCCTGCGCAGGGAGCACGCCGGCCTCGGGATTCTGGTCCTCTCCGAACACGCCATTCCGGAATGCGCGGAACGGCTCCTCAAGGGCGGCGAGAAAGGCACCGGCTATCTGCTCAAGGAACGCATCATGGTGCCGCCGCAGCTCAGCCGCGCGCTCCGGCACCTGGCCGACGGCGGCACCGTCATGGAGCCGGAGCTGATCGGCGACCTGATGAAGGCCCGCGGCCGCGACAAACGGCTCGCCGCCCTGAGCGCCAGCGAACGCGAGGTGCTCCGCCTCCTCGCCGAGGGCCTGACCGACCGCGGCATTGCCGAGCGCCTCCACGTCTCGAAGAACACAGTGAGCACCCACGTCAGCCACGTCTTCGACAAACTCGACCTACCCCGCAGCTCCCTCGACAACAGACGAGTAAGAGCGATCCTCACCTACCTCCAGCACTAGGAGGGCGCGTCGGTGGTCTGGTCGGCGCAGATCACCAGGGGGCAGCGGGTGCGTTCGCGTACGGCGGGGACGGTGTCGCCGCCGAGGGGGTTGCCGCGCTCGGAGTGGAACCGGGCGCCGATGACCAGGAGTTCGGCGTGTTCGGCGGCGCGGGGGAGGGCCTCGCTGGGCGTCCCGCGCACGACGCGAAGCCGGGTCGTGAGGTGCTGGACGCGCGGGATCGCGTCCGCCACCAGGCGGCGGAGCCGCAGCCACTCCCGCGCCGTGCCCATCGGCCGTGGCGCCGCACTCGGCTCCAGGACGCGCACCACGTCCAGCCGGGCGCGGCGCTCGACGGCCTCCCGCGCCGCGCGCCGCAGCGCGGCCATGGAGTTGGGGGAGCCGTCCACCCCGACGACGACGGAACGGTGCTCGGGCGTGATCCACATCTGTGGCCTCCTTGCTCCCTTCCACGGTGGCAGGCGGAGCGCGCGACCGGTCAGAGCCGAGCGTCCCTCCAGGAGGGGACTTTCGGCCCTTTTTCATGGAAGAGGAGTCATGGGCCGCGTCAGCCGTTCTTGCGCGCTATTCCGGCCAGGGGCTGGATGCCGGGCGGAGGGCCGACGGGCGTGACCTCGGGACGCCATTCGAGGCAGGGCACCACCCCCGGCTCAAGGAGTTCCAGGCCCGAGAAGAACCGGCGGACCTGGCCCGCCGAGCGGAGCTTGTAGGGCACCGATCCGCCCTCGTCGTAATTGCGCTGCGCTTCGGCGAACTCGTCCGAGATGGTGTTGGCGCCGTCCGCGATGGCGAGGTAGCTGCCCGGGGCCAGGCCGTCCATCAGCCGGGTGACGGTGGAGGCGGCCTCGTCGTCGTCCTGGACGTGGCCGAGCACGCCCATGAAGGTCAGGCCGACCGGCTCGGCGAGGTTCAGGGTGCGCTCCGCGCCTTCGAGGATCGCCCCCGGGTCGTGCATGTCGGCCTCGACGTAGTCGGTCGCGCCCTGCGGCGTGCTGGTGAGCAGGACGTGGGCGTGCAGCAGGACGAGAGGGTCGTTGTCGACGTAGACGACGCGGGCCGCGGGCACGATTCCCTGGGCGACCTCATGGGTGTTGTCGACGGTGGGGAGGCCGGTTCCGACATCGAGGAACTGGCGTATCCCGGCGTCCGCGAGAAACCGGATGGAGCGCTTGAGGAAGTGCCGGGTGAGGCGCGCGACGTCGACGATGCCGGGGAACGTCTGCACGTATTGATCGCCCGCCGCCCGGTCGACCGGGAAATTGTCCTTGCCGCCGAGCCAGTAGTTCCAAATGCGCGCCGAATGCGGGACGGACGTGTCGATACCGGCGGCGTGCTCCCGCTCGGCGATGTTGAAGAACTCTTCGTCGCTGCTCACGTGGGCTCCCCCGGTTCGGCACGGACGCGGTATGCCCCCATACTGGGATTTTCCGAAGGGCCGGGCAACCCCATTCGAACGGTGCATGCCGAATTTTCAGATTTCGGCTTCGAGGCGACGCAGCAGCGTCCTGGAAGGATCCGGCATCAGCGCGGCGAGCCCGAGCTTCTGGACCGCGTGCAGATAATGCGCCAGATCTTCTTCACTGGACGGATACAGGGCGCTGTCCGCGTGTTCGAGGAACACCAGATCCTGGAACTGGCTCGACGGGAATCGCAAGAGGGTGATGGGGCCGTCGGTGGCGTCGTGAGCCGGGTGGCCGGCGGGAATGACCTGCACCTGGACGTGCCGTCCGAGCGAGCGCAGGTGCCGGATCTGGGCGCGCATCGTCTCCCCGCCCACCGGCCCGTCCCGGAGCGCGCCCTCGTTGATGATCGCCCACATGCAGGGCCGTTCGCCGACGCGCTCCAGGTGCCGTTGCCGCAGCATCCGCAATTCCACCCGGCGCGCGATCCGTTCCTCGGGTTCGTCACCGTGCCCGAGCCTGATCACCGCGGCCGCGTATTCGGGCGTCTGAAGCAGGCCCGGCACATAAACGGGCTCGTAACTGGTGATGCGGTGGGAAAGAGGCTCGTGGTTCAGGTAGCGTTCGGACCAGGCGGGAACGACGTCGGCATAGGCGCGCCACCAGGTCTGGGGGCCGTCCGAGAAAGCGGCGGGAACGGCGGCCGCCATCGCCGGAATCCGAGACGCGGCCGCTTTCTTCGCGGCCCAGAATCTCGCCGAAGCGGCCTCGTATTTCGCCTTCCATTGCTCCATGGTTCCGACCGAGTCGGGGGCGATGCCCCGGTCCGCCGCCTCCGCCCGGAAAACGCGGACGAACTGGGCGACCTGATCCCAGGTCGGCAGTCGCTCGCGCTTGCCGGTGAGGGTCTTGTAGGCCGCTGACCGGCTCACGAAAGTATGCTTTCCGGTGTCCGAGTGCATTGCTCGGTTGATTTTGGTCGACCGGGCGGCGAAAGCCTCGTAACTGCGGACTCCGGCCTTGTGGTAAGCGGCGTGCAGCTCCTGCGAAAACGCTTCGACGATGCGTTTGGGTTCGTCCGGCATCGAGGAACCCTTTCCTGGGCTCGGGGCGACGACCAGCTTGGTCGGGCAAACGATACCCCGTGCCCCCATACCGGCGGTAACTGTGGAAAAATTCACACAACGCCCGCCGGTCGGGCCGACCGAGTGCTACTCGGTTTGTGACCGGGAAGTCATGATTGTAATCAAGATCTATTCGGCCGCGCTCACGCCGTCGTTCTTCTTTGTCCACGGTTGACTGACTCGCCCCTCCTTGTCCCCGCGCATCGACATGATCTCTCCTGACGGCCGATCCGCCCGAGGAGAAGTTTCAGCCGATGCTGCGCACGCTGCCGATTCCGACGTTCGACGCGACCGAGACCGTCTGGTGTGAGGTGGCGCAGGCGCTGTACGTGGTCTGGGCGGCCCGGACCGGCAGGGGGCTCCGCCCGGTCCCCGTCACGGAGCTGAGCGTCCGGGAACTGGAGGACTTCTGGGCGGACGACCAACTCGAGCAGCTGTTTCCCGAGAACGAGAGTCGATCACCATGCACAAGTCTTTGGTCGCCGTCGACATCATTGCTTTCGGTGACCTGCACCGGGACACCGAGCACCAGGTCAGGCTCCGCAACAACATGTACGAGCTGGTGGCGCGCGCGCTCGACGTCACCGGCCTGGCCCTCTCCGACTGCCATCACGAGGACCGCGGGGACGGGGCCCTCATCGTCGCGCCGAGCGACGTCGACCCCTGCCATCTCATGGACCCGCTCGCCCACCACCTGGCCGCCCTCCTCCGGCGGGAGAACCGGTACGTCGCCCCGAACCACCGGCTCCGTCTCCGCGCCGCCGTCCACTTCGGGCACGTCGACCGGGACGACCACGGCGTCGTGGGCCGCGCGCCGGTGGACCTGTTCCGCCATCTGGAGGCCCCGGCCTTCAAGCGCGCCATGGCCAGGACTCCGAGCGCCGACCTCGGACTGATCGTCAGCGACTCGCTCTTCCGCGACGCCGTCCAGCGCGGCGGGCTCGTCGACCACGACGCCTACCAGTCCATTCGCGTCACCATGAAGGAGACGCGGACGAAGGCGTGGCTCTGGCTCCCGCCGCGTCCCGAACGGCGTCTCAACTGAATTCACCGGTACGCCCGGCTACGGGGCGTCGAGTGCGGGCCGCGCGCCGATCGCGGGTTCGCCGTTTCCGGTGGCGGGACGGCCGCCGGGTCGGCGACGGGCTAGCGGGGCCAACGTCTTCTGGACGATGAGGTACTCCGTCACGAGCACGTTTCCGAGAATGGACGCCCATACGCAGGCCGTGTAAAGCTCGTCGAAGTCGATCGAGGGGAAGAGCGTCTTCTTCAGCACCACCCCGATGAGCAGATAACTGCGCAGCGTGACCGCCGCGAAGGTCAGGGCGTAATTGCGGATCATCCAGATCCGGTGCAGTTGCACCTCGCCCCGGCGGATGTGCCGGTAAGCCTTCGCCGCCGTGTACAGCCAGGCCGCCACGAGCAGGTAGAACGCGACCTGGACCGCCAGGCCGCCGAGGGTGGCGGCCGCGGCGAACACGGCCGCGGCGGCGGCGATCAGGATGCAGATCATGTAGATCCGTCCCGCGACGCGATGCAGCCGGGGCCGGCGGACGCGGAGCCGCGACACGAACTGGAACGGCCCGAGGACCAATGCGAGCCCGGCGGGGACGGCGTGTATTCCGAGCGACAGGTAGTGCCACGCGACGTCCGCGTCGATCGGCACGTTGCTGTCGGCCGGGTTCCCGGTCAGGTACGGCGGGACGGCGAAGCCCGCGATGCCGAGCGCCGACACGGCCAGCAGCGTCCAGAGCGTCCACCACCAGCGACGGCGGGCGGCGCGCGACAAGGATCCGGTGGTCATGGGAGGACTCCAGTCCGAAGGCGGGTGGTTCCTGAGACGCTAACGAGGCGCAAGGAAATCTGGCAGTGTTAGATTTTTCTGACGGCCCGCCGTACGGTGACCTCATGCCGCTGCCCTCCGAAACCGTTGCGGCGAGGCCGTCGCTACGCGAGCGGCGTCGGGCCGTCGCCGTTCAGGAGATCGTCGGAACCGCCGAGCGCCATATCGCCGAGAACGGGCCGCACGCCCTTTCGCTGCGCGCGGTCGCGCGCAGCCTCGGAATGACCGTGCAGGCGCTCTACCATTACTTTCCGAGCCGGGACGACCTCGTCACCGCACTCATCGCCAAGGCGTACGGCGACCTGACCGACGCCGTGCGTTCGGCCGTCGACGACGCGCCGGACGACCCGTCCGTCCCGCGCATGGTGCTGGCGGCCGAGGGCTACCGCGAATGGGCCGTCGCCAATCCCGAGCGTTTCCAGCTCGTCTACGGAGCCCCGCTGCGCCATTACCGGGCGCCCGCCGACGGGCCCACCACCCGGGCGGTCCGCCGGATGAGCGCGGTCTTCCAGCGGGAACTGCTCGGCGGATTCACACAGGCGCAACTTGAGGCCGCCGACATCCCGGCACTCTCGCCTTCATTCCGCGACCATCTGCGGCACCTGTCGCCGGACGGCCTCGGAGCCCTCCCGCCCCCCGCGACCGCGCTCCTCCTGAACGCCTGGGGACACATGCACGGCCTCGTCGCCCTGGAGGTGTTCGGCCACACGACCTTCGTCGGTCCCCACCGGGCCGAACTGTTCCGCATGGCGATGCGGAACATGGTCGAGGACGTCCACGCCCGAATCCCTCCCGCAGTCTGAACGCTGTCGTGGGCCTCCGTTAGCGTCGTCGGGGGAATTCCCGACGACGCTAACGGAGGACTGAGATGGGCAGGACGATGCGCGCGGCGGTCTGCGTCAAGGCGGGCGGCCCGGACGTGCTGGAGGTCCGCGACGTACCGGTCCCGGAAGTCCGGGACGGCTGGAGCCTGGTGCAAGTGAAGGGCACCGGTCTGAACCGTTCGGAACTGAGGACGCGCCAAGGGCATTCCCCGAGCGTCAAGTTCCCGCGCGTGCTCGGAATCGAATGCGTGGGAATCGTCGCCGCCTCGACCGATTCCGCCTTGCCAGAGGGGACGACCGTCGCCGCGGTGATGGGCGAGATGGGACGGGAATTCGACGGCGGATACGCGGAATTCGCCCTGCTGCCGAACCCGCTGCTCATGCCGGTCACCACGACGCTCGCCTGGGACGTCCTGGCCGCGCTGCCCGAGACGTACCTGACCGCGCAGGGCTCCCTCGACACGCTGGACCTCGCGCCGGGCGGGCGGCTCCTGATCCGGGGCGGGACGTCGTCAGTGGGAATGGCCGCCGCGTCGATCGCGTCCGGCCACGGCGTGGAGACCGCCGCGACGACCCGCCGCCCGGACAAGGCCGACGCCCTGTCCGCCGCGGGCGTCGACCACGTGCTCATCGACCACGTGCTCATCGACGACGGCGCGCCGCTGGGCGAGAGCCTGCAAGCGGTCTGGCCCGAAGGCCCGGACCATGTCCTCGACCTCGTCGGCGCGAGCACGGTCCCGGAGTCGCTTCGCCTCGTCCGCCGAGGCGGGACGGTCTGCATGGCGGGCTCGCTCAGCGGCTGGATTCTCCAGGATTTCCAGCCGATCGCGATGATCCCGTCCGGGACCAGGCTCACCGCCTTCCACAGTGACGACGCCAAGGGCAGCGCCGACGTGTTGCAGCGGGTCGTCCAGGAGGTCGAGGCCGGTGTCTACCGGCCCAACGTCGACCGCGTCTTCGCCCTCGACGACGTCGTCGCCGCGCACCAGTACATGGAGAACGACCAGGCCATCGGAAAGCTCGTCATGATCCCCTGACCGGCGGCGCCGCGGCGCGGAACGGCGGCGGCTATTCGAGGGAGCCCGCGAAGACCACGAAGTGGTCGATGCCGCCGCCGGGGGCGACGTGCACCATGTCAACACCGGACAGCAGGCTGCGGCCGTCGCTCGCCTCGTAGCGCCAGCCGAACCGGGCCCATTCCTCCGGGGCGTCCACCCGCGTCGTGCGGACGAGCCGGCACGGCGCCGCCGGGTGCCGCTGGACCACCTCGGTGAGGAAGCCCTCGACCGCCTCGCGGCCGACCCTCCGGCCGAGCGGTCCCCAGAACACGATGTCGGGCGTGACCGCGCGGTCGAGCAGGCCCGCCCGCCGGTCGCCGTCGCTCTCGTTGGCCGCTTCGATGAAGGCGTCGACGGCGCGGGTGTGCAGATCGTCCCTCATCGTCGCAGCCTATCCCGGCGCTCGGGCCCCGGTCAGCGGCCCCGGTCAGCGGCCGAGGCCCGCGTCGTGGGCGCGGACGATCGCCTCCGCGCGGTCGGCGACCTGCAGTTTGGCGAACACGTTCGACACGTTGTTGCGGACGGTCTTCGGCGAAAGCCCGAGCCGCTCGGCGATCGCCGGGTTCGACAGGCCGAGCGCGATCAGTTCGAGGACGTCCCGCTCCCGCGCGGTGAGCTGCGGGAACGGCTCCCCGGCCGGACGGGCCGCCGCGATCCGCGCGAAGTAGTCCGTGACGCGCCCCGCCAGCGCCGGGCCGAAGATCACCTCGCCGCCCGCGACCGCCGACACCGCGCGCATGATCTCGTCCTGGTCGGCGCCCTTCACCAGGTAGCCGCGGGCTCCGGCGAGCATCGCGGCGAACACGCTCTCGTCGTCCTCGTGCATGGTCAGCACGAGGACGCCGGTCTCCGGGCGGGCCGCGAGGATCCGGCGGGTCGCGTCGACCCCGCCGAGCCGCGGCATCTGCAGGTCCATGACGACGACGTCGGGGTGCAGGCGTCCGGCCATCTCGACGGCGACCGCGCCGTCCGGTGCGGTCCCCACGACCTCGACCTCGCCGGTGGACTCCAGCATCAGCCGCAGGCCGTCCCGGTACACGGGATGGTCGTCGGCGAGCAGCACCCGGGGCGTCACTGCGCGCTCCGCGCGAGCGGCAGCGGCTCCGGCGCGGCGGCCGGGCGCGGCTCCAGCGGCAGCACGGCGCGGACGCGCGTCCCCCCGCCGGTCCGCGGCGTCACCGCGCAGTGCCCGCCGAGCTCCTCGGCCCGTTCCCGCATCCCGACCAGGCCGACGCCCGCGAGCGCGCCCGGCGGGACGCCCCGCCCGTCGTCGATGACCTCCACCTCCAGCGTGTCCCCGGCCGCCTCCAGCCGGACGTCGCAGCGCGCCGCCGCCGCGTGCCGCGAGACGTTCGCGAGCGCCTCGCCCACGATCCGGTACGCCGCCTCCTCGGCGGCGGCGGGCAGCGCCGCCAGCTCGCCCGCGCAGGTCAGCCGTACCCGCAGCGTCCGGCCCTGGAACCGCTCGGTGAGCTGCTCCACCGCGCCGACCAGGCCGAACTGGTCCAGCGACGGCGGACGCAGGTCGTGCACGAGGCGCCGCACGTCCGACAGCACCGCCGACAGGTCGGCGCGGACCGACTGGAGCGTCGCGTCGGCGGCGTCGCCGTCGCGCGGCGCGAGGTTGCGGGCCGCCTCGATCTTCAGCGCCGCCGCCGCGAGCGACGGGCCGAGGCCGTCGTGCAGGTCGCGGCGCAGCCGCCGGCGCTCCTCGGCGATGCCCGTCACGAGCTGCTCCCGGCTGCGCTGCAGCTCCTCGGTGAGCGCGGTGGCGCGGGCGGCGGCCGCCGCCTGCCGGACCACGTCCGCGAGGAGGCGCTGGTCGGCGGCCGGGAGCCGCGAGCCCGTCCGGGGCACCAGCGCCAGGCGGCCGATCGCCGCGCCCCGGTAGCCGAACGGCAGGACGACGACGTCGTCGCGGGGCGTCCCGTGCTCGACCACGGAGGTGCGGCCGTCGGCGCGGTCGAGCTCCACCCGCACGTAGGGGGACCGGAACGACTCCGCCACCACCCGCGCCACTTCGAGCAGCAACTCGTCCGGCTCCATGGACCGCTCCAACCGGCGCGCCAGCGCGGACACCACGTCGTAGGGCTCGGCGCGTCCCGTCACGATCCGGTTCACCCACCGCTGGAGCCGCAGCCGCAGCGGCGCGTACAGGACGGCCACCACCCCGGCGGCGGCCACGGCGGCGAGCGGCTCGTCGATGAACGTCCCCACGCCGACGAACACCGCGACGTCGATGCCGATCACGGCGGCCGCGAGGGCGGCGTACAGGAGCGTCCAGCCGAGCAGGAGGTCCGCGTCGTAGAGGCGGTAGCGGGCGACCGCGACCAGCACGGCAGCCGCGATCGCCGCGTGCATGAGGACCAGGGAGACGTCGCCGATCCACCAGTCCACCGACGGCGGCGTCACCTCCGTGAGCACCATGCCCGACGCGATCAGGACGACGTTGGCGACCAGCGCCAGGAGCATCCACCGCAGTTGCGCCCGCCGCACCGGGTCCGACCGGCGGAACCGGACGGTGAACGCGGCGATCGACACCCCGAAGGACAGGAGGAAGCCGATCCAGAACGCGAGGCCCGACACGGGCCAGATGCCGTGGGGGAGCGGCGGCGTCAGCGGGTCCAGCGGAACGTCCCGCAGCCCCGGCGCGAGCGGCTCGCCCTTGGAGAAGACGTCCCACGGCACCATCAGCAGCGCCACGACCCCGATGGCCTGCGCGGTGATCGCCACCCCCACCGGCCACCGCCAGCGGCGCGACGGCAGCCGGCCGTCCGGGAAGAACATCAGCGTCAGCGGCACGATCATGTTGATCATGGGCCCGAAGCGGCCGCCCGCGTACACCGCGAACGCCGTCAGCGGCAGGTCGCCGCCGTGCTCCAGCACCGACAGCGACGCGTACGCGGCGCCGACCCCGTCCAGGACCGCGATGGTCCCGCCCGCCAGCATCAGCCAGGTCAGCGGGTGCCGCGGCAGCCGCGTCGCGAGGACGCCGCCCGCGACCGCCACCGGCAGGCCGGACAGCGACGACCCCCAGTGCGCCCAGTCCAGCGGGTCCGGCGGCCGGGCGCCGCCCGCCAGCAGGACGTCCAGCCAGACGGTCGCGACGCTCGCCGCCGCGCACAGCACGGCGACCGCGATGGCGGGCGGCCTCAGGAGCCGCTCGCCCCGAGGCGCCGGGCGGGCGCTCCTCATCGGCCCAGCTTGACCCGTGGGACGTCCCGCCTGCCTGGGGCCGGTGTCCCGGCGCGCTGGGACACCGGTCACCGCCGGGAAGGGCGCCGGACGGGGCGCGTCCGCCGGACCTGTCACTGGGCGCCCGGGACATCGGGCACGGAGCGTCATGGTCACCGGCGGCGCGCCCCTGCGCCGCCCAGTCCCGGGAGAGACCGATGACCACGCACGCCCAGCCCGGCTCCATTTACTCGCCGGATCCCCACGACTCCGCGCCCGGCGGACTCCTGCTCCGCGCCCGCCTCACCGGCATCGCCGTCGCCGCGGGGGCCACCACCTGGATCTCCGCCCTGCTCTACACCGGGAACCGGATGAAGGAGGAGGTCATCCCGGTCGAGATCTGGGGCAGCATGGCGTTCATGCTGGGCGCGCTGTCGCTGGTCGCGCTCGTGCTGTCCACGAACGCCACCGGGCGTCGCAAGGGCCGCTACATCGCCAAGGTGGAGCTGGTCCTGATGGCGGCCGCGGTGGTCTGGTGCCCGCTCGTGATCGCCTACCCCGACGACACTCCCGCCTGGGTGATCCCCTTCGACATGTGCTGGCCGCTGTCGATGATCGGCATGTTCGTCATCGGCGTCGCCGTCGTCCGGGTCGGCCGCTTCCGGGGCCTGCTGCGCTGGCAGTTCCTGCTCTGCGGGCTGTGGCTGCTCGTCGCCGGGGTGGGGCAGGGCGTGCTCGGCGACGACGGCGGCTCGTATCCGGGGACGGTCTGGCTCGGCCTCTCCTACGGGGTCCTCGGCCTGCGCCTCGCGGTGACGCCCCGTGTCGTGCTGCCCGCCGCCGACCGCTGACCGGGGTCGGGCGGAGACGCCGATGAGCTCGCCGGTGGGTTGCATCGAAGCCCGTCCGCACGGGGACGGGCGGTCTTCGACGGGAGCGGGGGCCCCGAACCCACCGGCGCACCGCTAGGTGTTGAGGTTGTCAACACTTTCGTCGACCTATCTGTCTCGGCCTGCGGGCCTTGGTAAGTGACTTTCAGAGAAAGCGCAGTTCAGAAGCGATATTCGGGAGATACTCCAGGGTGTCAAGGGCTTGTTTGTGTTGACAAATACAACAGAACTCTCCATGCTTGGAGCCGCTCCGGAGTGGCGGTGCGCCTCCGGAGCCGGTCCCGGCGGCGAGGCGAAACGGAGAGAAACGCGTGCAGAAGGTCTACGCCCTGTACAAGCTGAAGCCCGGTGTGACGGCCGAGGAGTACGTCGAGTGGTCCAAGACCGTCGACCAGGAGATCACCCGGCGGCAGCCCTGCGTGCGCAGCTTCCGCGTGTTCCAGCTCGCCGGGTCCCGCGGCGGCCCGTCCCCGTGGGACGTCGTCGAGGACATCGAGGTCGAGTCCTGGGACGCCTGGCAGGAGTGCCTGACGACGCCCGAGATGGCCGACGTCGTCGCGGGCTTCCGCAAGATGGTCGACCGCGAGTCGGCCATCACCGTGTTCGGCAGCGAGATCGCCTGACCGGGATGGGAACGATGTCTTCCACGCCGCCGCCGTCCAGGCTGTCGGTCGGGGCGCCGAACGCCCCGGACATGCTCGTCCCGTTCGCCCGCCGCGCCGAGGAGCTCGGCTTCGGCGGGATCTGGACGCAGGACACGCTCAGCGCCGCCAACTTCTCGCTCGACGGGCTGCACGTCCTGTCGTACCTGGCCGCCGTCACCGAGCGGCTCCGGCTCGGCATCGGCGTGCTGTACTCCGGACGGCGGAACCCGGCCGTCCAGGCCCGCGAACTCGCCACCATCGACCAGCTCTCCGGCGGGCGGCTCACCGTCGGCATCGGCGTCGGCCTCGCCTACCACCGGGAGAACCTCGCCGCGCTGGGCATCCGGACGGACCGGCCGGTCCAGCGGCTGATCGAGGGGATCGGCGTGATGCGGGCGCTGTGGAGCCAGTCCCAGGCGGCGTCCTACGACGGCGAGATCTACTCCTTCTCCGGCATCGGGACGCAGCCGGCGCCGGTGCAGGTTCCCGGCCCGCCGATCTGGATCGGGGCGCGGGCCGAGCCCGCGCTGCGCCGCGCCGTCCGCATCGCCGACGGATGG
The DNA here is from genome assembly GCF_008085905.1 of Actinomadura syzygii. Taxonomy (GTDB): domain Bacteria; phylum Actinomycetota; class Actinomycetes; order Streptosporangiales; family Streptosporangiaceae; genus Spirillospora; species Spirillospora syzygii. The sequence goes on from NZ_VSFF01000002.1 coordinate 545,266, forward strand.
ACCGGCGCCGCTCCCGTCGCGACCGACGACTTCCTCCAGCAGCTCGCGTTCGTCCAACGGGAGATGGACGAGCAGGGCCGCGACCCGTCTAGCTTCACCATCTCCAAGAGCGTCTACGTCGCGGTCGAGAAGGACGAGGAGGAGGCGCGGCGGCGTCTGATCCCCGCGTTCGAGCGCGCGTTCGGCGGCAACCCGGTCTACGACGCGGCGAGCATGACCGACCGGGTCGCCGTGTTCGGCCCGCCGGACCGCTGCGCCGAGCAACTGGCCAAGCTGCTCGACGCGGGCGCGGACGAGCTGATCCTCTACCCGCTGTACGACTCGGCGGAGCAACTGGAGGCGTTCGGCCAGCTGGTTCCGGCGCTGGCGGGGGCTTCACGCCCGTGACGCTGCCCGGGACGCCTTCCGCGGCGCCGGGCATCGACGCCGACCGGCTCTCCACGCTGCTGAACGCGGAGCGGATGAGGTGGATCGAGGCCCGTCCGCGCTCGGCGGCGCTGCGCGAGCGGGCCCGACGCTCCCAGCTCCACGGCACGCCGCTGCACTGGATCGGCCAGTTCCCGCCGCCCGTGCCGCTGACCGTGGAACGCGCGGCGGGCGCCCGCCTGTACGACGTCGACGGGCACGAGTACGCCGACTTCGGGCTCGCCGCGACGGCCGCGCTGTGGGGCCACGACCACCCCGCGGTCGTCGCGGCGCTCCGGGACCAGCTCGACCGCGGCGCCGTCACCCTCTGGTCGCACGAGGACCACGTGGCGGTGACGGAGGAGCTGGGCCGCCGGTTCGGGCTGCCGTTCTGGCAGTTCACCGTGTCCGCGACGGACGCCAACCGGTTCGCCCTCCTGCTCGCCCGCGCCGTGACCGGACGGCGTCGGATCCTCGTGTTCAACCGCGCCTACCACGGGTCGCTGGAGCAGACCGCCGCCGTCCTGACGTCGGACGGGACGGTGCCCGCGCCCGGCGTCGAGCCCAACGGCGTGGACGTCCGCGAGTCGGCGAAGGTCGTGGAGTTCAACGATCTCGACGCGCTCGAACGGGCCCTCGTGCCCGGCGACGTCGCGGCCGTGCTCGCCGAACCGGTGATGACGAACGGCGGCGCGGTGATCCGCCCGGAGCCGGGCTTCCACGCCGCGCTGCGGGAGCTGACCCGCCGCACCGGCACGCTGCTGGTCATCGACGAGACGCAGACGATCCCCGCCGGGCCCGGCGGCTGCACCCGCGAACTCGGCCTGGAACCCGACCTGATCACGATGGGCAAGTGGGTCGCGGGCGGCGTCCCGGCCGGACTGTACGGGATGTCGGACGAGGTCGCCGCTGCCGCCGCCCGCTACACCGAGGCGGGCGACGGCGGCCTCGGCAGCACCGTGGCGGGCGGGCCGCTGGCCGTCCGCGCCATGCGGGCCGTGCTCACCGAGGTCATGACCGACGAGACCTACGCCCACATGAACCGCCTGGCGGAGCGGTACGAACGCGACGTCGCGGCGGTGATCGACCGGCACCGGCTGCCCTGGCACGTCGGACGGCTCGGCGGGCGCGTGTCGTACGCGTTCACGCCCGTCCCGCCGCGCAACGCCGGGGAGCTCTACCCGCGCGTCGGCTCGTCCCTGCGCGACGCGCTGTGGCTGTATCTCGCCAACCGGGGCGTCGTGCTCAACGCGATGAGCGGCGCGGCGCTGATGTCCCCGATGACGGACGAGGCCGACGTCGAACTGCACGGCGCGCTATTTGCTGAGGCGATCGCCGCGCTCGCCGTCCCAGGAGGAGCCTGACCGTGGACGACCGCATCGAACGGTTCCGCGCGGACATCGGGCGGGCGCGGACGCCCGGCGCCTACGTCCCGGGCCGCTGGTCGGTCGCTTCCGCGAACCGCGACGCCGCCGTGACCGGGGCGCTGCCCGAACACGTCCGGCTGCGCGACACGTCGATGCGCGCGATCGAGTCCATGCCCGGCGTGGCGGGCGCGGGGGAGGCGAAGGCGGAGTTCCTGCGCTCGCTGGCCCGCTCGGGCGTGCCGGAGATCGTGACGGCGGGGCCCGGCGGCCGCGACCCGGACGCCGTCCGCGCCGAGCTGGCGCTGATCAAGGCGGAACGGCCGGACTGCGTGGTGTCCTGCCCGTTCGTGTCGACCGCCGAGGGCGCCGACCTCGCGCGGGACCTCGGATACGACGCCGTGCAGGTGGCCGTGCCCGGGTTCGGGCCCGCGTCCGGGATGTTCGGCGGGCCCGTCCCGGCGTCCCGGGACGAGGTCGTCGCGCGGGCCGCAGCCGTCGTCGGCCACGCGCGGGCGAGAGGGCTCCGGGTCGCCGCCGCGCTGACGCTGGTGTCCTACCTGACGGACGAGGACCTGGCCGGGACGGCGGCGGAGATGGCCCGCGCGGGCGCGGACGAGATCGTCCTGTTCGACGGGCCGGGCGCGGTCGGGCCCGAGGCGTTCGCCCGGCTGGTCGAGGCGACGGTGTCGGCCGCGCCCGGCGTCGAGGTCGGGATCCACCCGCACAACACGTTCGGGCTCGGCGTCGCGTGCGCCGTCGCGGCGGTGCGGGCGGGCGCGGTCGCCGTCGAGTCGTCGGTGAACGGCTACTGCGGCGGCCCCGGGAACGCCGACCTCGCCGCCACCGCCGCCGCGTTCGAGGCGCTGTACGGGGTCCGCACGGGCCTTCGGCTGGACGCGCTGACCGGGCTCGCCCGCGCCGGCGCCGAGCTGACCGGCCACCCGGCGGCCGCGAACCAGCCGATCACCGGCCGGGACGCGTTCTCCTGGGGCGGCGGCGACTGGGTCGTCGCCGAGCGCGACGTGGACCCGCTGATCCACAACTCCGTCGAACCCGCCTTGTTCGGCAACGAGCGCCGGATTCCGCTGACCACGCAGAGCGGCCCGCTCGTAATGGCGGACATCCTGCGGCGGCTCGGCATCAGCGTCGACCCGGCATCGATCCCGGCCATCGTGGACGTGTGCCACGCGGAATTGACCCGGCTGGAACGTCCGCTCACCGATGAGGAGATCCGGGCTCTCGTTGATTCCGTCCTGGCGAGCTGAGGCCGCGAATTCAGACGACGGCGACGGCGTCGATCTCCACCAGGAATCCGGGGCCGAGACCGGCGACGACGTGGACGGTGATGGCCGGCGGCGCGTCGGCCGGGTCCCACGCCTGCTGGAACGCGGCGAGACCCTCGTTGAAGGCGTGGCCGTCCACGACGGCGATCCTCCAGTGGACGATGTTCGCCAGGGTCGCTCCCTCGCTTTCGAGAATGGTCGCGAGGTTGCGGAGCGCCTGGGCGGTCTGCTCGCTGACCGTGGGGCCGACGACCTTCCCTTCGGCGTTCACGCCGTTCTGCCCGCCGATGTATATCGTCTTCGCCGGATGCTCGACCACCACGGCCTGGCTGAACGCCGGATTGTGGGAGAGCCCTTCGGGATTGATATGACGAACGCTCATTTCTTTTGCTCCTTTATAGGGTGACCGAGCCGTCGTCGTGGACGGTCCAAACCGGGTTGTGGGCGATCTCCCAGGGATGGCCGTCCGGATCGACGAACACGCCGGAGTAGCCGCCCCAGAACATCGCTTGCGCCGGACGGGTGATGGCCGCCCCTGCCGCCTCCGCCGCCGCGAGGACCTCGTCCACCTCCCGCGGCGAGCCGAGGTTGTGGCCCAGCGTCGCGCCGCCCCATCCGCCGCCGTCGACCACACCGCCGTCGGCGGCGAGCTTCGCGCGGTCCCACAGCGAGACGATCACCCCTCCGGCCTGGAAGAAGGCGATCTGGTCGGACTCGTCGTCCACGGCGGCGTCCACCCGCCAACCGAGCGCCTCGTAGAAGGCGGTCGCGCGGCGGACGTCCGCCACGCCGAGGGTGATCACGCTCAGCCGCTGTCTCATCGGTGCTCTCCTGGGTGGGGTTCGTGGCGTGCCCGTGCGCGTGCGTATGACCGTGCGTATGACCGTGCGCGTTGCCCGGCCGATCATGCCGGGGCGCGATTACCGAATGCTTATCTCCGCGCCGTCCTGCCCCTCGGCCAGGGCTTTCATCTCGGCCGGGCCTAGCGTGCGGCCCCGCGCGGACGCCTTGTCGAACGCCTCGCCGCCGAGCGCGGCCCGGACGGCCGCCGCCGTCCCGTCGATCTCGCTCCGGTCGGACGGGGCGACGAGCGTGTCCGTCGATTCGCGGGCGCTCGCGGCGGCGCCGAGCAGGAGCGCCGCGTCGTCCGGACGTCCCGCCGCGACCGCGACGGCGGCCAGCCCGTCCAGCGCGGCGGCCGTGTCGCGGACGGCGCCGAGCCGCGCCGCCGCGGCGAACGCCTCGCGGAGCCGCCGCCCGGCCGCCGCCGCGTCGCCCCGGCTCAGCGCGACCCGGCCCAGCTCGATCAGCGCGCCGGGCAGGTAGAGGGGGAGGCCGGGGCCGTCGTCCCGCCGGTCCGCGGTGGCGATGATGGTCCGCAACTCGCGTTCGGCGGTGTCGAGATCGCCCTGGCGGCGGGCCGCGAACGCCACGCCGAGCCGCGCGAACACCACGGTCAGCGGCGCGTCCTGCCGGACGGCGAGCCGCAGGCCCCGGCCGCTGAGGTCGAGCGCCGCCGCGAGGTCGCCGCGCTGCATGGCGTTCCAGCCGAGCCAGGCGAGCTGGCCCGCCGCCTCCGTCCACAGGCCGAGTTCCTCGGCGATCGCGAGCGACTCGCGGTGGATCGCGGCGGCCCGGTCGTGGTCGCCGCGCAGCGCGGCCGACGCGGCGAGCCATTCCGTCGCCTGGAGCAGGCCCCACCGGTCGCCGAGGCGGCGGAACAGGTCGGCGGCGCGTTCGCCCGCCTCGTCCAGGGCCGGGAAGTCCCCGACGATGTGGGCGTGCTTGGCGCGGAGGGCGAGCGCGGCGGCCTGCGTCCAGGCGTCTCCGGCCGTCTCGGCGGCGGCGAGGACGCGGTCGATCCGCTCTCCGACCGCGGCGACGTCACCGAGGTCGATCTCCGCGTAGGCGAGCAGCCATTCGGCCCGGCCGCGACGCACCGGATCGGCATCGTCCGCGGCGTCGAGCGCGCTGATGACGGCGGCGTGCCGCTCGCACCATCCGCCGACGTCGCCGAGGAGGAAGGAGGCGGCCGTCCGCCAGGCCAGGGCCGTCGCGCGGGCGGACGGCGGGACGTCCCCCGGCAGGCCCAGCGCCGCCTGCGCCGACCGGTCCAGCTCGGCCAGGCGTCCACGCAGGAACCAGTGCCTGGCCAGCGCGTTGACCATCCGGAGGGCCGTCGCCGCCGCGCCTTCTTGGATGGAGCCGTCGAGCGCGGCCCGCAGGTTGGCGCCGTCCGCGTCGAGCCGGGTCAGCCAGTCGCGCTGCCCGTGCCCGTAGAGGTGGTCCTCGGCCCGTTCGGCGAGATCGGCGTAGTACTCGCGGTGGCGGCGGCGGACCGCGTCCAGCTCACCGGCGTCCGCCATGCGCGCGACGCAGAACGCCGCCACGGACTCCAGCAGCCGGAAGCGGGGCCCGTCCGGTCCGTGGTCGGCGACGACGAGTGACCGGTCCACCAGCCGGGACAGGACGTCGAGCACGTCGTCGTCCGTCGCGCAGACCGCGGCGGCGGCCTCGGAGGTGCAGCCGTCGGCGTGGGCCGCGAGGCGGCGCAGCACGAGCCGCTCGGGTTCGGTGAGCAGCCGCCAGCTCCAGTCGATCACGGCGAGGAGGGTCCGCTGCCGGGGCGGCGCGTCCCGGTAGCCGTGGCCGAGTGTGCGGAACCGGTCGTCCAGGCCCGCGACGAGACCGCCCACGCCGAGGGCCCGGACGCGGGTCGCGGCCAGCTCCAGCGCCAGCGGCAGCCCGTCGAGCCGCCTGCACAGCTCCGCGACCGCGTCCGCGTTCTCCTCGGACAGCGCGAAACCGCGCATCGCCGCCGACGCCCGCGCCGCGAACAGCCGCACCGCGCCGTACCGCTCCAGCCCGGCCGCACCCGCCCCGGCCTCGGCTCCTGGTTCGGGGACGTCGAGCGGCGGCACCGACCACACGACCTCGCCCGCCAGCCCGAGCGGCTCCCGCCCCGTCGCGAGGACGCTCAGCCCCGGCACGGCGGCCAGCAGCCCGCTGACCAGCTCGGCGACCGGTTCGACCACGTGCTCGCAGTTGTCCAGGACGAGCAGCAGCCGCCGGACGCGCAGCGCCCGCGCGAGCCGCTCCGCGGCCGATGCTGCGTCGCCGGGCGCGGCGGCGTCCCGGATCCCGAGCACCGCCATGATCGTGTCGGCCAGGCAGTCGGCCGCGTCCGGGTCGTCCGCCCGGTCGAACGAGGCCAGCTCGACAAGCCACACGCCGTCCGCGAACGCGCCGGTCCGGCCCGCGGCAGCGGCCTCCGCCAGCCGCGTCTTGCCGACCCCGCCGACGCCGGTCAGCGTGACGAGCCGTCCGGCCTCGACCAGGGCGCCGACCTCGGCGACGGCCTCGTCCCGGCCGATCAGCGGGGTGAGCGCCGCCGGGAGGTTCGTCGTCGGCGGCGCCACCGCGACGGACGGCGGCGGCGGGTCGAGTGCGGCGTCCTGCCGGAGGATCGCCGCGCGCAGGGCCGTGAGCTCCGCGCCCGGGTCAAGGCCCAGCTCGTCGGCGAGCCGCGCGCGGGTCGCGTCGAACCCGGCCAGCGCGTCCGCCTGCCGTCCGGACCGGTAGAGCGCCAGCATGTGCAGCGCGCGGGCGCGCTCGCGCAGCGGGTGCCCGGCGAGCAGGGCGTCCAGCTCGGCCACCGCCGCGGCGTGCTCGCCCAGCGCGAGCCGCGCCTCCGCGAGATCCTCCACGGCGGTGAGCCGCTGCTCGGTCAGCTTCGCGATCACCGGTCCGGCGAAGGGCTCGTCGGCGACGTCGGCGTAGGCCGGGCCCCGCCACAGGGCCAGCGCGCCGGACAGCAGGGCCGCCTTCGGCTCCGGTCCGGCGGCCCGCCCCGCTTCGGCGACGAGCCGCGCGAACTCGCGGGCGTCGACGGCGGCGGCGTCCAGGCGGTAGCCGGGCGGCGGCGACCGGACGAGCGCCCGGCCGCCCGGCTCCGCGTCCGCCAGCGCACGGCGGAGCTGGGACACCTTCACCGCCAGCGCGGCGGCGGGCCCGGCGGGCGGCGCGTCGCCCCACAGCCAGTCGATCAGCCGGTCGCCGGACACCGGATCGCCCTCGTGGACGAGCAGCGCCGCCAGCAGCGCGCGGACCTTGACGCCCGGGACCCTGACGGTCCGGCCGTCGTCCGTCCACACGGAGACCGTCCCGAGCACCCCGAAACGCATGGCGGCACTATAGGACCGGGGGTGGACGGCGGGACGGGCGTAAACAAAATGTAAGGGGGGCACTGGAGAGTCTTCGGGGTCAGCCCGACCGCCCGGAAGGTTCTCCATGATCCGTCGCCCGCACCGCCGCCTGCTCGCCGTCGCCCTGGTCGGCGCGCTCGCCGTCCCGCCCGGAGTCGCCTCGGCGTCAGAGCGTCCGCCCGGCGCCTGGTACGGGGCGTGGAGCGCCGCGCCGCACCATCCCGTGCCGGGCAACGAGTGGGACGGGCCGAACTGGTCGCTCGACGGGTTCGCCGCGCAGTCCGTCCGGCAGGTGGTCCGGATCAGCGCGGGCGGCTCGCGCGTTCGGATCCGCCTGTCCAACGCCTACGGGACGTCCCCGCTCCGCGTGACCGGCGCGACCGTCGCCAAGAGCGGCGGCGGCGCGGCGCTCCGTCCCGGCACCCTGCGGACGCTGCGCTTCGGCCACCGCGCGGCGACCGTCGTCCCGGCGGGCGGCTCCACCACCTCCGACCCGGCCGCGCTGCCCGTCGCACCCCTGGAATCCCTAACGGTGACGCTCTACTTCGCCGGGCCAACGGGCCCCGCGACCTTCCACGAGGGCGGCCTGACCACCACCTACCGCGCCGCCGGGAACCGCCTGTCCGACCCTGGGCCGGGCGCGTTCGCGGGCGAGACCAGCCACTCGCGGTACTTCCTGACCGGCGTCGACGTCACCGGAACCGCACCGCCCCTTCGCGGGACCGTGGTCGCGTTCGGCGACTCCATCACCGACGGCCACGGCTCAACCCCCGACACGGACCGCCGCTACCCGGACCGCCTCGCCGAACGCCTCACCTCCTCCGGCCGACGCCTGACCGTCGTCAACGCCGGGATCAACGGCAACAAACTCCTGGCCGACTCGCCCTGCTACGGCGAGAAGGGCCTCGGCCGCTTCCGCCGCGACGTCCTCGACCGGCCCGGCGTGCGGACCGTGATCGTCCTCGAAGGGCTCAACGACATCGGCGGCGGCGGGTTTCCGGACTTCGGCTGCGGCGCCTCGCCGAAGGTGACGGCGCGGCAGGTCATCGCCGCGCACCAGACGCTGATCCGCGCCGCGCACGCCCGCGGCGTCCGGATCGTCGGCGCCACGATCACGCCGATGAAGGGCGCCGAGGGCTACGACACACCGGCCAACGAGCGGATCCGCGACGCGGTGAACCACTGGATCCGCACCAGCGGCGCCTACGACGCCGTGGCCGACTTCGACCGCGCGCTGGCCGACCCGCACGTCCCGGACGCGCTCCGTCCGGCCTTCGACTTCGGCGACCACCTCCACCCGAACGACGCGGGCGCCGCCGCCCTGGCCGCCACCATCGACCTGACGACACTCTGAGGGGGACACCCATGAACGAGATCGACGAATACATGCAGAAACACCTCCCGCCCCACCACCAGGAGATCGTGACGATCGTCCGAACCTTGATGCGAGAGGAGGCCCCCGAAGCCCAGGAGACCATCAGCCGCGGCTCCCCGGCTTGGAAGGCCGCCAAACTCCTGGCCATCATCAGCCGCAGCAAGACCCACATCACCCTCGCCTTCACCCGAGGCGCCGAATTCACCGACCCACACGGCCTCCTGGAAGGCAAGGGCAAAACAACCAGACACGTCCGCCTAAAAGACCCCACTAAAATAGACAAAGAAGCCCTACGCGCCTACATTCACCAGGCCCTAACCTTGGACCACGAGTAAACCATTGTCTGGCAGCCGAGAGTTGCGGGAGTTGCTGCAGTCGCTTCAATCCGCGGATCAGGAGTCGGCCGAGGAGGCGCTGTTCCACCTTCGGATGAAAATCTGCCACCAGGGTGTGGCGGTAAGCAGGGAGACCGCCATCGCCCTGCCGACGCTGCTCGATATCGTCGAGGCCAGGAAGACTACCCTCCGGATAGAAGTGCTCCGTCTGGTGGCTGACATATCTCGTTCTTCGCACGCCTGGCGAAGATCGGCGAAAAACGCTCAGCCGCAGTATGCGGGAAACTACACCGACAAGATCGAATGGGAAACTGCGGTAGACCGCGCATTCGAGGATGCGTTGCCTTGCCTTGGACGCCTTGAGTCGGACGCCGATCCCGAGATCGCCGCCCTTGCGCATGGCCTGGCTGAGCGTCATTGGGAAGCTTGAACGAAGCTCACCGGAGTTCAAGCCTCCTGATCAGTGTTCCGTTCTTTGAGTTCGCGTGCGAGGTCAACTAGATGCTCGACCTGTCCTTGGGCGAGCCGACTGGCGGCGACCAGGTGACCGATTTCAATGGTCGCTCGATACGGTGCCGGTCGATCTGGTGCGGGCTCTGCTGGGCGGGCGACCAGGGGTTTGGCGGGTATAGGTGGGGTTTGGGGTGGGGGCTTGGTTGAGATTTGACGGGGGGTTCTTTTGGTGAGGCGGGGGGTGGGGAATCCTGGGTGGGCCGGTGTGGGGCCGGTTCGTTCGGAGGGGTGTTCGTGGGGGCGACCGCTGCGCTGGATCGGTGGCAGTTCGCGGTCACCATTGTCTATCACTTTCTCTTTGTCCCGGTCACGATTGGTCTGGCGTGGTTCGTGGCAGGGATGCAGACTGCGTGGCATCGTACCGGGAAAGAGCACTATCTGCGGATGACGCGGTTCTTTGGGAAGCTCTTCCTGATTAACTTCGCGTTGGGTGTCGTGACGGGGATCGTCCAGGAGTTCCAGTTTGGAATGAACTGGTCGGTGTATTCGCGGTTCGTGGGGTCGGTGTTCGGGGCGCCGCTCGCGATCGAGGGCGTGGTGGCGTTCTTCCTGGAGTCCACGTTTCTTGGGCTTTGGCTCTTCGGGTGGGATCGGCTTCGTCCGCGCGTCCATCTGGCGATGATCTGGATGGTGGTGGCGGGGACGACGTCGTCCGCCTACTTCATCCTCGCGGCGAACTCGTGGATGCAGCATCCGGTCGGGCACGTCCTGAAGGACGGGCGCGCCGAGATGGATTCGCTGGGGGACGTGCTTCTGCAGCCGTTGCAGCTCACGCACTTCTTCCACACGATCGCGGCGTCGCTGGTGACGGCCGGGCTGCTCGTCATCGCCGTGTCCGCGTACTGGCTGCGCAAAGGGGAGAACGTCGTGTTGTTCCGGGCGGCCGTCCGGGGCGCGCTGTGGGTGACGGTCGCGGCGGCCGTCGTGGTGATCGGCGTGGGACATTACCAGGCGCAGATCATCGCGCGGGTGCAGCCGATGAAGATGGCCGCGGCGGAGGCGCTGTACGAGACGAAATCGCCAGCGCCGCTGTCCCTGCTGGCGATCGGGCCCTGGGAGAAGCACCCCGAGCGGACGGACGTCGACATCGTCCTGCCGCACGGCCTGTCGTTGCTGGCCACCAACAGTTGGAACGGCGAGATCCGCGGCATCGACGACGTCCAGCGGGAGTACGAGCGGCGCTACGGGCCGGGCGGGTACACGCCGATCGTGGGAAGCGTCTACTGGTCGTGGCGCGTGATGGTCACGATCGGGTTCCTGGCCCTCCTGTACGGCCTCGTGTGGTTGTGGCTCGGACGGTGGCGGGGGCGCGGCCTCGACCGGTCCCGCTGGTTCGCGTGGTCGGCGTACCTGTTCCTGCTGCTGCCGTTCCTCGCCAACACCGCCGGATGGCTTTTCACCGAAATGGGACGCCAACCGTGGATCGTCCAGGGGCTGCTGCGGACGCACGACGGAATCTCCCCGCTCGTCGGCACCGGCGAGGTGATCGCGACGCTGAGCGGGTTCGCCGTCGTGTACGGGATTCTCGCGGTGGTCGAGGGGTGGCTGATGCTGCGCGCCGTCCGGACGGGCCCGGAGCGCCCCGCCCCCGAGATCACCCGCGAGGACGCGCTCCCGCCGATGCTGTACTGACCGTCGAAAGGCGCACCATCCATGGGCACCACGTCAGGGCACCTCGACCTCCAGACGTTGTGGTTCGCGTTGATAGCGGTGCTGTGGATCGGGTTCTTCCTGCTGGACGGGATCGACTTCGGCGTCGGGATGCTCTACCCGTTCCTCGGCCGCGACGACCCGGAGCGGCACGCGCTGCTCGCCACGATCCTGCCCGTCTGGGACAGCTACGAGGTGTGGATCATCGTCGCGGGCGGCGCCACGTTCGCCGCCTTCCCCGGCTGGTACGCGAGCATGTTCTCCGGCTTCTACCTGGTCTTCTTCGCGACGCTCGTCGCGCTGATCGTGCGCGGCGTCGCGATCGAGTACCGCAACAAGCACGACGATCCGGGCTGGCGCCGCCGCTGGGACGTCGCACTGCCCGTGTCGAGCGCCGCGATCCCGTTCCTGCTCGGCGTCGTCTTCGCCAAGATCACCCGGGGCGTGCCGATGGACGCGCGCGGTGAGCTGACCGGCGGCGAGCTCGGCATGTTCGATCTCTACTCGGTACTCGCCGGGATCGCGCTCGTCGCGGCGTTCGCGCTGCACGGGGCCCTGTTCCTGGCGTTCCGCACCCGGGACGGCCTCGCCCGCCGGGCGCGCCGGACCGCGCTCGCGCTGTGGCCCGCCGCCGCAGCGCTGCTGATCGCGTTCGTGGTGTGGACGGCCGTCCAGACGTGGTCGTCCGCGCCATACCGGACACCGGCGCTCGTGCTGATCGGGCTGAGCCTGGCCGCCGCGGCGGCGTCCGGACCGCTGGCCCTGGCCGGACGACCCCTGGCCGCGTTCGCGGGCACCTCGGCGGCGGTGGTACTGCTGGTAGCGGCCCTGTTCGCCCGCCTGTACCCGCGTGTCGTCGTCTCGTCCACGGCGGGCTCGCCCAGCCTGACGATCTACGGCACCGCGTCCAACCACTACTCGCTGGTCGCGATGACGATCATCACGGCGGTCTTCCTGCCGGTCGTCCTCGCCTACCAGGTCTGGGCGCTCTGGGTGTTCCGCGCCCGATTGTCGCGGGACGACTTCGCGCGTCCGCCCAGCCCGCTGCACGCGATCACCCGAGGCGGCGCCAAGCGGCGGGACGGCGACGAGCGGCCCGGCGGGGCCTCGGCCGCGGAGTAGCCGGACGATGCGCGCGACCGACTCGTGGCTGCCCCGGCACGTCCCGGGCGTCCATCGCCTCCTGGCGGTGGCGGGCCTGTCGGCGGCGTGCGCGGCGGTGCTCACGATCGTCCAGGTGGTCCTGTTCGCGCACGTCGTGGTCGCGGGCTTCCTCCAACATCGCGGCGTCCGGGAACTGGCGCCGTCGCTGCTGTGCCTCGCCGCCGTGGCCGTCGCCCGCGCGGCGGTCGGTTGGGCGCGGGACGTCGGATGCCGCGTCATGGCGAACCGCATGGTGCGCGAGTTGCGCGGCCGGGTGCTGCGGCGGCTCGTCCGGGTCCGGCCGGGACGGGTGACCGCCGCCGAGGCCGTGACCGCCGCGGTCGACGGCGGTGAGGCGCTGGAGATCTACCTCGCCCGGTTCCTGCCGCAGGTGATGACGGCGGTGCTGGTCCCGCCCGCGATCCTCGGCTGGGTCGCCTTCCATGACGTCCTGTCGGCGCTGGTCATGCTGGTGACGCTGCCGCTGATCCCGCTGTTCGGGGCGCTGATCGGACGCGCCACCCAGGCCCGCACGAGGGCCCGCCTGCGCGCCCTCACCCGGATGAGCGGACACTTCCTGGACGTCGTCACCGGCCTGCCCACCCTGCGCGCCTATCGCCGGGGACGCGCCCAGGCCGAGACGGTCGCCGACAACACCGAGCGCTACCGCCGGGAGACGATGGGGGTCCTGCGGGTCGCGTTCCTGTCGGCGTTCGTCCTGGAACTGGCCGCCACGCTCGGGACGGCGCTGGTCGCGGTGGGGATCGGGCTCCGGCTCGTCACCGGCGGCCTCGGACTGGACGCGGGCCTAGCGATCCTCGTCCTCGCGCCCGAGCTGTACGGGCCGTTGCGCGGTCTCGCGGCCGAGTACCACGCGGGCGCGGACGGGATGGCCGCGGCGCGGCGGATCGGCGACCTTCTCGCGCTGCCGCCCGCCGTCCCGCCGCCTGGCGGCCCGCCTCGCCCGGTGCGGTTCGGGGTCGTCCGGTTGGAGGACGTCACCGTCCGCTACGACGGCGGCCCGCCCGTGCTGGAGGACGTCTCCCTGGAGATCCGTCCGGGGGAGCGCACGGTCGTCCTCGGGGAGAGCGGCGCGGGCAAGAGCACCCTGCTGGCCGTGCTGCTGCGGTTCGTCGCGCCGTCGTCCGGGCTGATCACCGTGGACGGAGCCGACCTCTCCGCCGTCGACCCGGACGAGTGGCGGCGGCTCGTGGCGTGGCTGCCGCAGCGTCCCCGGCTGCGTCCCGGCCCGGCGCTCCAAGCCATCGGCTCCGCCGATTCCCGCAGCCCGGTCGCCGCCGCCGAGCTGGTCGGGGCCGGGGCACTGCTTCACCGGACGGTGGGAGAGAACGGCGCCGGGCTCTCCGCCGGAGAGGTGCGCCGCCTCGCGCTGGCACGGGCGCTGGCCCGTCCGGCGCCGCTCCTCCTCCTGGACGAGCCCACCGCCCATCTCGACGCGGCCGCCGCACGGCTCGCGATCGACGCCCTCCGCACCCTCCCCGGCCGGACGGTCGTCGTCGCCACCCACGACGCCCGGCTAGCTGAGGGCGCCGACCAGGTGGTCGAACTGGCGTCGGGCCGCGCCCAACGAGGCGCGGACGCGATGACATGACCAAACCCCCGCCGCCCGAACGCTTGCGGCCCGAACGCTTGCGGCCCGAACGTGCCATGCGCGGACGACTGCGGCCCGGACGCCCACTGCCCGAGCGTCGGCTGCCCGGACGTCCGCTGGCCGCGCTGCTGGCGGCGGCGCGGCCGTCGGCGCACCGGTTCGCCGCCGCCGCGCTCTGCGGCGCACTCGCCCTCGGCGCGGGCGTCGCGCTGATGGGCACGTCCGGCTACCTCATCTCGCGAGCGGCGCTCCGCCCCGAGCTCGTCACGCTCGCCATGGTGATCACGGCGGTGCGGGCGCTCAGCTTGGCGCGGGCGGTGTTCCGCTACGCCGAGCGGCTCGTCGCGCACGACGCGAGCCTGCGGCTGCTCGCCGCGCTGCGGGTGCGCTGGTTCCGGCGGCTGGAGCCGCTCGTCCCGGCCGGGCTGCCGGGAGCCCGCAGCGGCGACCTGCTCACCGGATTCGTCGCCGACGTCGACGCGACCCAGCACCTCTACCTGCGCGGACTCGTCCCGCCGCTGATCGCGCTCACCGTCGGCGCGGGCTCGGCCGCCGCGCTGGCCGGGCTCCTCCCCATCGCCGGGCTCTGGCTGGCGCTCGGACTGCTGCCCGCCGCGCTGCTGATCCCCGCCGTGACCGTCGCGCTCACCCGCGCCACCGCCCGCCGCCGCGCCGACGCCCGGGGCACGCTCGACGCCGAGACCGTCGAACTCGTCCACGCCGCGCCCGACCTGGTCGCGTTCGACGTGGTGGACGGCCAACTCGCCCGGATCGCCGCCGCCGACACCGTGCTGGAGCGGGTCGCGCGCCGGGACGCCCGCGTCGCCGCGTCCGGCACCGCCGCGACGGTCCTGCTCACCTCGGCCACGATCCTCGCCGTGCTGGTCGCCGGGCTGTCCGCCGTCCAGCAGGGGGCGCTACCAGGCGTGCTACTCGCGGCGCTTGCGCTGGTCACGATGGCCGCGTTCGACGCCGTCCGGCCGCTGCCCGACGCGGCCCGCGACCTCCTCACCGCGCACGGCGCGGCCGTCCGGCTGGCCGTGCTCACCGCTCCGACGCCACCCGCCGCCGACCCACCTTCCCCGCTACCCGCGCCGCGCGGCGACCTGCTGCGGGTCCAGGACGTTCACGTTCGCTACGGCCCCGACTCACCCTGGGTGCTGGCCGGCGTCGATCTCGACCTGCGCCCCGGCCGCCGGATCGCGCTGCTCGGACCGAGCGGCAGCGGGAAGACGACCCTTGCCCACCTGCTCGTCCGCTTCCGCGACCCAGACCACGGCCGCGTCACCCTGGACGGCCACGACCTCCGGGACTACGCGCAGGACGACGTCCGGCGGGTCGTCGTCCTGGTCGACCAGGACGCGCACCTGTTCACCACCACCATCCGCGCCAACGTCCAGTTGGCCAGACCGGACGCTTCCGAACCCGACATCGTCGCCGCGCTGCGCCGCGCCCGCGTATGGGACTGGATCGCGAGCCTGCCCGAGGGTCTCGACACCGAGGTGGGGGAGCACGGCGTCCGCGTCTCCGGCGGCCAGCGGCAGCGCATCGCGCTCGCCCGAGCGTTCCTGACCGGCGCGCGGATCCTCGTGCTGGACGAGCCCACCGCCCACCTAGATCCCGGTACTGCTCACGAACTCGTCACCGACATCCTCAACGACGCCGCCTCCGGCCCCGGCATCCTCCTGATCACCCACACGCCCCCGCCACCCGGCACCGTGGACGAAATCGTGAACCTGACCCCCGACACAGCCGACGCGCCGCCCTACCGAGACCGACGTGGGTGAGAGCGACGGCCAGACCTGGTACGCCCACCGAAACTGGCCCGTGACCCGGATGCCCGGCCGACGCGGCCGGTCAGCCCGCTTGGGGCCGCCGCACCGGCGGCAGGCCGACCTCGTCGTTCGGCGTCCGCAACAACGCGACGGTCGCGGACGCCAAGCCCACGGCGTTCAGCACCCAGGCGACGCCGGGCTGGAGGTCGCCGCCGAGCACGTTGACGAACTCGACCGGCGCGGTCACGCCCGCGGCGACCGCCATCCAGCAGGGCACTCACCAACGTGGCTCGGCACTCCACCGCCGCCTTGGCGACCCTCATACCGGCGTCCGGGCCCATCGAAAAGGGCGTTCTTCGCAACGAAGAACGCCCTGTCAGAGAAGAGTCACGGGTGCGCCGTCAGGGACTTGAACCCCGAACCCGCGGATTAAGAGTCCGCTGCTCTGCCAATTGAGCTAACGGCGCCTGTCGGCGGGCCTCCGGGGGCCCTTGCGACAGGAGGAACAGTATCAGGAGCTGCGGACCTAGTGCGAATCGGTTTAGTCCCGCGCGGGGAGGACGCTGACCATGCCGCGCCAGAGGGCGATGGCGGTGGCGCGGGAGCTGACGCCGAGCTTGGCGTAGATGCGGTTGACGTGGTTCTTGACCGTCTTCTCGCTGAGGAAGAGCTGGCGGGCGATCTCGCCGTTGGAGCGACCGGTGGCGATGAGGTCCATGACCTCCGACTCGCGGGCGGACAGGCCGAGCGAGGTCCGGGACGCGTCCCGGACGCTGCGCATGAGCTCGGGGATGGTGAAGTCGCCGGGTACGAGGTGCCCGCACGCGCCGGCGCTGAGGGCTTCCTGGACGGCGGGGCTGTCCCGCTGGGCGAGGACGAAGACCCGCGAGGTGTGGCTGAGCGGGCCCGCGTGGTCGGCGGACGCGGCGTCCAGCAGGACGATGTCAGGCCGCAGCTGACCTGCGAGCGAGCGGACCGCGCCGGGGTCGGGCGTCTCGGCGACGACCTGGAGTTCGTCGCTGGAGTCGAGCAGGGAGGTCACGTCAGCTCGGACATTGGGGTCGCCGTCCACCACGAGGACGCGAAGTGGGGCCGTCTCGTCGACACTCATCCGTTGCCCTTGGGGTGTCGTTGGCATTTATAGGGTCGGAGCATAACCGGCCGGTCTTCCCGAGTCGATGGACCGCGCCGATGGGACAACCCCCAGGCTGGACGGCTGCGCCTACAGCAGGCGGGGACGGCACGAGCCCTGGCCGCCTTGCGGTGGCCAGGGCTCGTGGTGGTTCCGGCGTGGGCGGAGCCGCTACCGGCGGTTGTGCCGGTCCAGCATCTCCAGGATCTCCTTCATGATCTTGGCGACGTTGACCATGACTCCGGTGATCTCCTTGATGGTCCTCGCCCATTTCTCCAGGGAGGACTCCGTGCGGGCGAGCTGCTGCTGCTCGCTCTGGCTGTACATGCCCATCTGCCTGATGATCTTCGCCCGGTCGGCGGCGTCCATGAACTGCCCCCTGCTCGTTCACTTGGTGAAACTCGATCGTTGGGGTGAATCGTCGCGCGCTTCGTCAGTCGCGCTTCTTGCGGAACAGCCCGGAGAATCCGCTCTGGCCCGCGCTCCGCGAGGATTCGGATCGGCCTTCGCGAAAGCCCTCGGGGATCCAGTCGTCCACGGTGAAGGCTTTCAAGAGGGCGATCATCCAGGCCCGCTCGTCTGGAGACCTCTCCAAAAGCTCCGTGAAGAGGGGCTGCAGGTTGTACCGCTTGCCCGACGAGACCGGGATGAAGGCGACGTCTTCTCCGAGAGCATCGGAAAACTTCGCGGCGCGGTCCTGGCAGATCTCGCGGATGTTCCGTTCCTGGGTCTCGGAAGGGAGATTCACCGTGGAATCCCAGTCGAGCGGATCCACGAGATCGGCCTGGCTCAGCCCGAAGACCGTGCGGTCACCGAACTCGGCCAACTCCTGGAGATACCGCTGCTCCAGCGCGACGGCGCGGTTCCTGGCCGCGCTGAGCCAGAGGACGACGTCGCATTTCGGCAGCTCCGAGCGGTACATCGCGAGGTACTCGGGGTCCTTGTCGACGCTCTCCCCGAGCCCCGGAGCGTCGACGATCCTGAGCTTCGCGCGGTAATCCCGGACCGAGCCGTCCTGTGCGTTCAGGACGACGTCCTGCGCCTCGAACTCCTTCGTGCAGGCGACGGTCGCGCTCGTCGGCAAGTCGGTATTGCAAATGGTGTTGACCAAGGTCGACTTTCCCACCCCGGAGACGCCGACGACCCCGATCGTCAGCGGCCTGGCGGACAGCTCCTTTTGCAGTTCGGCGAGAACTCGTTCATTTTCGTCGTCCGCCATCTTCCCCCCGAACGACTCTGGCGAGTCGATAACAACCCCTACCCCGTTGGAGGCAAAAATTACCAACCCCCCGCGCGCCCGCACAACCTGCCCTATTGACCTTATGCGGCCACCGCTTTCCGGTGAACTTCATATATGGGCAACCGTCGACATCCGGAATTGATCAAGAAGGTTCCGCTCGCGACTTCAGGGGGTTTTTCAATTTCGGTCGCACCATTAAGGGCCGAGCCGCGGAGCCCCTGCCCCAAGACGCGGGCCTTGGCACAGGGGCTCGACTCCACATGCTCGGAGTCCGTCGATCGCTATCCCGCGCTGATCGGCGTGTCGAGGACCCCGGCCTCGCGGTCGGCGCCCGTCCGGTCGGCCGCCGCCGCGCCGACCTGACGTCCTGGCGCCTTGGCGTTGATGAGGACGCCCGCGATCACCGCGGCCAGCAGCATGATGCCCGCGGAGGTCCACGTCGCCACCGAGTAGCCGTGCACCGTCGCCTCCGCCAGTGCCGCCCTCACCTGCGGCGTCCGCTCGACGGGAATGATCCGGTGGCTCGCCAGCCAGTCCGTGGTGGCCCCGGCGGCGATCGTGTTGAGCAGCGCGGTGCCGACCGACCCGCCCACCTGCTGCATGGTGTTGAGGGTGGCGGAGGCCGCCCCCTGCTCGTGCGGGGCGACGCGGCCGGTGGCCGTGGCGATGGCCGCCATGAAGGTGGTGCCCATGCCGAGGCCCATCAGGCAGACGCCGGGCAGGACGTGGCCGAGGTAGGTGCTGTCGACGTCCATCGAGGCCAGGAAGGCGAGCCCGCAGACGCCCAGCGCCAGGCCCGGCACGATCAGCGCCCGCGCCGGCGCCCGCCGCAGGAGCCGCGCCGAGATCTGGGTGGAACCGATGATCATGCAGGCGGTCATCGGCAGGTAGGCCACGCCGGTCTTCAGCGGCGACCAGCCCTTGATGCCCTGCATGTAGTAGGTCAGGAACAGGAAGACGCCGAACATGGCGACGGTCACCAGGCCCATCGTCAGGTAGGCGCCCGCCCGCTGGCGGTCCTTGACGATGTGCAGGGGCAGCAGCGGCGTCCGGGCGCGGGTCTGCCACAGGGCGAAGACCCCGAGGAGCGCCACGCCGCCGACCAGCAGGGCCGAGACCCTGGGGTCGCCCCAGTCGCGCGACTCGGCCTCGCTGAAGCCGTAGACGATGGACAGCGCACCGGCGGAGCCGAGCACGGCGCCGAGGACGTCCAGCCGGGACCCGGCCCTGCGGCCCGGCTCCTTGAGCATCACGACCGCGCCCAGTACCGCGATGGCGGCGACCGGGACGTTGACGTACAGGCACCAGCGCCAGTCCAGGTACTCGGTCAGGGATCCGCCGACCAGCATGCCGACGGCGCTCCCGGCGCCGGCGATGGCGCCGAACACGCCGAACGCCTTGCCGCGGTCGCGCGGGTCGGTGAACGTCGTGGTCATCAGGGACAGCGCGGCGGGGGCCAGCAGCGCGGCGAAGACGCCCTGGAGGGCGCGGGCCGCGAAGAGCATGCCGGGTCCGGTGGCGGCGCCCCCGAGCGCGGACGCCGCGGCGAATCCGGTCAGGCCGACGATGAAGGCGCGCTTCCGTCCGAACAGGTCGCCGACGCGGCCGCCGACCAGCAGCAGGCCGCCGAAGGCCAGGGTGTAGGCGGTGATGGCCCACTGCCGGTTGCCGTCGGTCATGCCGAGGTCCCGCTGCGCGGACGGCAGGGCGATGTTGACGATGGTCATGTCCAGCATCACGACCAGCTGGGCGAGGGCGATGACCGCCAAGGCCCACCAGCGGCGAGGATCGGGCCGCGGCGAGCCGTCCCCTCCTCCTCCGGGGACGGGGCCATTCGGGTTGACGTGACTTCCGGGGACGTTCTCGGGCAGGGCTTTGTCGGCCATGTTCGTCTTACCTTCTAGGTGGTGCGGCGGCGCGCCGGACTTGCGGTTCGGGTGTTGCGCGCAGGGTTCTGACGAGACGGCGGCGCCCCGGCCCCCGTAACGGCCGATGACATGTGACGTAGGCCACCTGGCCGCGGGTGTTACGAATTGGCGGGGGCCGACGTCCAGTGTGTGCAAGGGGCTGAGAACCAGCGGCTAGGAGCCGGGTATGAGCGAGCGCAGCGAACGAACGCCGGGCACGGCCGAGCCGCTCGACCGCGCCGACCGGATGGACGCGCCGGAAGTGGCGGACGCGCCGGAAGTGGTGGACGAGGCGACCGAGGTGTTCGTCGCCCACCGCAACCTGCTCTTCACCGTCGCCTACGAGATGCTCGGTTCGGCCGCCGACGCCGAGGACGTCCTCCAGGAGACCTGGCTGCGCTGGGTGGACGTCGACCTGTCCGCCGTGCGGGAGCAGCGGGCCTACCTGGTGCGGATCGTCACCCGGCAGGCGCTGGACCGCCTGCGCGCGCTCGGGCGGCGCAAGGAGTCCTACGTCGGTCCGTGGTTGCCCGAGCCGCTGCTGACCGCGCCGGACGTGGCCGAGGACGTCGAACTCGCCGACAGCGTCTCCATGGCGATGCTGCTGGTGCTGGAGACGCTCGCGCCGACCGAGCGGGCGGTGTTCGTGCTGCGCGAGGTGTTCGACCTGGCCTACGAGGAGATCGCCGAAGCCGTCGGCAAGAGCCCGGCCGCCGTCCGCCAGCTCGCCTACCGGGCACGGGGCCACGTCGCCGCGCGCCGACCCCGCGGCGTCGCCTCCCCGGCTGAGACCAGAGCCGCGCTCCGCGCCTTCCAGCGAGCGGTCGAGACCGGCGAGTTGCAGAGCCTGCTCGACATCCTCGCGCCGGATGTCGTCGCCCTGAGCGACGGCGGCGGAGTCAGACACGCCCTCCCGCGTCCCATCGTGGGCGCCGACAAAGTGGCTCGCCTACTGGCCGGCGGCTGGTGGAAGGACGACGTGGAAAGGTCGGTCGAACTGGTGCAGGTCAATGGCGGCCCGGGGCTGCTCGTCCGCGCCGATGGGGAGATCGACGGCGTGGTGGCGGTACGGGTCGAGAACGGCTATGTCACCGGCGCCTATCACGTCCGCAATCCGGAGAAACTGTCGCGCGTGGAGCAGGAGACCACCCTGAGCCGCTGAACCCGAACGGTTAAGACCAGCCGAGGCTACAGCCTCAGAACGCCACCGTATTCATAGAGGTTGGAGTCTTGAGCGCGGCCCTCGAACGGCTTGAGTGCAGGATCGATGGAGGGGAGCGGCGGCTGGTCGGGGTCGGGCCGCCATTCCTTGAGATTCACCAGTCCCGGGTCGAGAGGGGTGAGGCCGTCCAGCAGGTCCGCGAACTCCTTTGGTGTTCGGGACTGCCAGGGAATACCGGCGGCGTCGATGGCGGAGCCGAATGCCAGGCCGCGGTCCGGGTCGTCGCAGACGACCTGGGACGCGGCGATGTAGCTGCCGGGCGCGGCATGGTCGATGACGGCGTGCAAGGTGTCGCGCGCCCCCGCCAGACCACCGCCAGGGGCGTCCTTGAGATGGTGCCCGACCGAGAGGTACAGCACCGCCACCGGCTGAGTGAAGTCGATCAGGCGAACCAGTTCCGGATGCTTCAGGACGGCCGGGTCGCGCATGTCGGCCTGGATGATGGTGGTGGACTCGTCGGCAGCTAGGAGGGCCCGGCCGTGCGCCAGCACGATGGGGTCGATGTCGGCGTACACGACCCGCGCGTCGGCGCTGAACCGCTTGGCGACCTGGTGCACGTTGTCGCCGGACGGCAGCCCGCAGCCGAAATCGATGAACTGGGAGATACCCGGTCCACCCCTTTCAGGGGGAGCGGCCAGGTAGCTCACGACCCGGTACAGAAACTGCCGGTTCTGGCGAGAGATGTCCAGGCACTCGGGGAAGTTCGGTAGCAGATTGAGCAGGAACTCCCGGTCGGCGGAAAAATTGTCCTTTAACCCCAACATCCACCCATAGGCGCGCGCCGAGTGGGGGAGTGTTGTGTCTACCTCAATCGACGTCATGCGTCCAGACCGACCCATCCAAGTGATCTTGTGAGCCACATGCGGGCTCCCCAGCCGAGCGATGTCCGCCACTACACACCACAGACCTTAGGGCCCAGCAGAATGCGACGGCTACGCAAAGGTACGTCTCTTCACCGCGCGCATGACTTCTGGACACCTTCACCTCCAACCCCGAGGACCGCGTGAGTGGCGCGCACGGACCGTCCAGGGCGCCACCCTGTGACGCTCGCCCCTGGAGACTGGATGATCTACGCGCAGACGTCGCGGCCGCACCCGAGGAGACCTGTGACCAGAAACGACTTGTGGGACCCCTTCGGCACGCTTCGCCGGGCCCTCTGGATCAGCGGCGGGCAATGGGCGGGCAAGTCCACCGTCGCCCGGCTGCTCGCTCACCGTTACGGGCTGACCGCCTACCACTACGACCACCACGATGCCCGCGGCCACAACGACCGCCGGATCGCCCGCCGCGTCAAGCTCGGCCAGTCACCCGCCGACCCGGACCCCGACCACACATGGGTGAACACAACCCCACAGGAAATGGCCGCTGGGACCCTGGAAGGCTTCCCGGTCCGGTTCGAATGGGCCCTGGACGACCTGCGCTGCCTGGTCTCCGGGCGTCCCGTCATCGCCGAAGGGTGGGGGCTCCGCCCCGAACTGGTCGCTCCGATCATCGACTCGCCCCGGCGAATGGTCGTCATGGTGCCCACCCAGGAATTCCGCGAGCGCCAGCTCCGCGAACTCCCACGGACCGCCACCGTCAGCGGTGGCGTCAGCGACCCCGAACGGGCGCAACGCAACCGCCTGGAGCGGGACCGCCTCGTCGCCGACGATGCCGTCCGCTCCGCACAACGCCTCGGCATCCGGGTGATCGAAGTCGACGGATCTCAGGACGCCCCCGCCATCGCCGCCATCGTCGCCGACCACTTCGGCCCCTACCTACCACCACCAGACGACCACAACGCCTGATCGGCACCATTTGGGGGCGCCGCCGTGGAGTGCTCAGGAGGTCAGCCCGGCGCGGTGGGTGAGGATCACCAGTTGGATGCGGTCGCGGGCCTTGAGTTTGCTGAGCAGGGCGGCGACATGGGCGCGGACGGTGCCCGGGGCGATGCCGAGTTCCGCGGCGATCTCGGCGTTCGACAGGCCGTCCGCCACCAGGAGGAGGACGTCGCGTTCCCGCGCGGTGAGGTGGGGGAGGGAGCCCGGATCGGGCGGGGACGGCCGGGCGGTGAACGCGCCGATGAGGCGTCGGGTGATGGACGGGGACAGCAGCGCGTCCCCGCGGTCGACGATCCTGATCGCGTCGAGGAGGTCGCGAGGCGGGGCGTCCTTGAGCAGGAAGCCGCTGGCGCCCCCGCGAAGGGCCGCGTAGACGTACTGGTCCAGGTCGAAGGTGGTGAGGATCAGGACGCGGGAGCCGGTGATCCGCCGGGTGGCCTCCAGGCCGTCCATGCCGGGCATCCGGATGTCCATGAGCACGACGTCGGGGCGCAGTTCGTCCGCCAACGCGACGGCCCCGGCCCCGTCGGCCGCTTCGCCGACGACCTGGAGATCGGGCGCGGTGCCGATGATCCCGGCCAGGCCCGCCCGCACGAGCGCCTGGTCGTCGGCCACGAGGACCCTGATCATGCGGTCAGCGGGAGGACGGCCCTGACACGGAAGCCGCCCTCGGGGAGCGGGGCCGCGTCGAGCGTGCCGCCGTGGACGAGCGCGCGTTCCCGCATGCCCAGCAGGCCGTGTCCGGGACGGTATCCGCGCCCCGCCCCGCCGCCGTGGTCGGTGACCTGGACGGTGAGGGCGTCGGGCGTGCGCCGGATCAGGAGGTGAGCGTGATCGATCCCGGCGTGTCTGACCACGTTGGTGAGGGCCTCCTGCGCGATCCGGTAGGCCGACAGGTCGAGGGCCGGCGGCAGACCGGCGAGCGGGCCGTCCAGTTCGAGCGCGGTTCGGACACCGGCCTGGGCCGTCCGGTCGACCAGTCGTCGGAGCTCGCCCAGGCCGGGGGCGGGTTCGAGATGGACGTCGGCGCCCGTGCCGGTGGGACCGTTACCCGTGTCGACGGGACGCAGGACGTGCAGGAGCGCGCGTAGCTCCGTGAGCGTCTGCCGTCCCGTCGTCTCGATCGTGGTCAGCGCGGCCTGGGCCTTGTCGGGCTGGTCGAGGGCGATCAGCGCGCCGTACCCGGCCTGGACGGTGATGACGCTCATGCCGTGCGCGAGCAGGTCGTGCATCTCCCGGGCGATCCGGAGCCGTTCGTCGGTCGCCGCCTGCTCCACGCGGTTCCGAGCCTGGCGGCGCTGGATGCCCAGCGCGTGCCCGGCCGTCCAGATCACCAGGTAGAGCACGGTGAACGCGACCGCGCCGCCCCGGTGCCGGAAGTCGGGCAACGCCGTCGTCCAGGCGCAGGCCACCGCCAAGGCGAGGGCGGCGTAGGCGTACGGCCCCGCCGCCAGCGGCCACAGGACGTAGCCGAGCGCCGTCAACCCGGCCACCATCGAGGGCGGGTCGGCCGCGCCGACCAGGCCGAGCCCGGTCAGCAGCAGTCCGAGCGCGAGCAGCGGACGGCGGCGTCCGAGGGCGATCGGCAGCGAGAACAGCACGACCCCGGCGGCGAGCGCGAGCGCCCTGAGCACACCCTGGTCGGCGTGGTTGCCCATCATCAGCGTCGCGGGCACCGCGAACCCGACCGCCGCCACCCGGTCTCGCACGTTCGGTGCGAGGACGGCCCTGACGGCGGCCTTCACCCGATCCGCCGAGCGCGCGGCCGAGGTCGTCTCCTGCCCCTGCGCGATCCCCGGACGATCGTTCATCGCCCCAGCGTAAGCGGGCTCTCGCGGGGGCCGCATCCCTCCGGAGGTCTATGCCCGCAGGCAGAGGACCGGGCCCGCGGGCAGGGTGCGGAGACCGCCCCGAGGACCGACGCGCCCCACGTCCCCCGACCGACACCGTGGAGGCACCTACGAAGGAGGTACGAGTGCTCGAACTACGCGAGGTCACCAAGACCTACGGGCGGACCACCGCCGTCGACCGGCTGTCGATCACGATCCACCCCGGCCGGGTCACCGGTTTCCTCGGCCCGAACGGCGCTGGCAAAACCACCACGATGCGGCTCCTGCTCGGCCTCGAACGGCCGGACACCGGTGCCGCGCTGGTCAACGGCCGCCCCTACCACGCGCTCGCCCGTCCCCTCCAGGAGGTCGGGGCCCTCTTGGACGCGGGCGCCGTCCATCCAGGACGGACCGCGCGGGCCCACCTGGGCTGGCTTGCGGCCGCCGCCGGGCTGGAGCGGTCGCGCATTGCCGAAGTCCTGGAGCTCACCGGGCTGACCGGGGTCGCGGGCCGCCGCGTCGGCGGCTTTTCGCTGGGCATGCGACAGCGGCTGGGCCTGGCCTCCGCGCTGCTGGCCGACCCGCCGATCCTCATCCTGGACGAACCGGTCAACGGCCTGGACCCCGAGGGCGTCCGCTGGACCCGCGACCTGCTGCGCGGCCTGGCCGCGCGAGGCCGGACGGTCCTGATCTCCAGCCACCTGATCAGCGAGATGGCCCTGACCGCCGACCACCTGGTGGTGATCGGCCGCGGCCGGCTGCTCGCCGACGGGCCACCGGACGCGCTCGGCGAGGGATCGCTCGAAGACGCCTACCTGCGGCTGACCGACCAGGCCGTCGAATACCGGGCGGGTGACCGGTGAAGACCGCGCTCCGGGCCGAATGGGCCAAGTTCCGGACGGTCCGCTCGACCGTCCTCATTCCCGGCGTCGCGATCCTGCTGGGCCTGGGCGTCGGGCTCCTGGACGTCTCCTCGATCGACTGGACGTCCACCGACCCGGCCTCGCTCGACCCGGTCAGCGAGTCGTTCGCCGGATTCCAGTTCGCCGAACTGGCGTTCGCGGCACTCGGCGTGCTGGCGATCAGCTCCGAGTACGGGACGGGCCTGATCGACACCACCTTCCTGGCCGTGCCGCGACGACGCACCGTGTACGCCGCCAAGATCGTCGTCCTCGCGGCCTTCACGCTGGCGATCTGCACGGTCACCACGTTCACCGCGTTCCTGCTCGGCCAGGCCGTCCTGTCCGGGCACCACGCGTCGGTATCGCTGGGCGACCCCGGCGTGCTGCGGGCCGTCGTGTGCGCCGCCGTCTACATGACCGTGGTGACGCTGGTCGGTTTCGCGGTCGGCGCGCTGATCCGGCACACCGCAGGGGCGATGGCCGTCATGTTCGGACTCGTGTTCCTGGCCTGGCCGGTCGCACGGGCGGTCGAGGGAATCTCGACCCTGCCGAGCAAACTACTGCTGGTCAACGCAGCCGGGGCCCTGACCGCGATCCGCCCGATCACGGGCCCACCCGCCGCCCGCACCCCGTCCCTCGCCCTGGCCGCCGCAACCCTGCTCGGCTACACCGTCCTCTTCCTGACAACCGCCTACTGGAGATTCCGAAACGGCCGCAGATGAAGGCACGTGTTCACGAATCTCGATTCAGCTTCCTGACGATGGGACGAACGGTGGCAGGGAAACGGGCCACGCCGCCTCGCGGCGGAGTCTGAGCACCGCGTGCCACGCCAGTTGCGGATGGTTCGCGAGCAGCCCTCTGATCTCGGCGAGCCTGTCGAGCGGATGCTGCTCGTCGGGCCGTCCGGCCAGGTCGCGCAGCCAGTTCGCGGACTCCGACGGGTTCTCGACGAACAACCGCACGAGGATCGCGGTGATCGCGAGATAGGCCCGGGTCTGCACCGCGAAGGTCCGCGCGTTGAGGCTGAGGCCGTGCTCCGGCATGTCGGCGACACTCGCCTCAAGGAGCGCCGAGGCGATGGGGACGTCGGCGCAGGCGGCCAGCCATTCCAGCAGGACGGCCGTCCCCTCCTCCTCGGCGGCGGCCGCCCCGCGCAGTTGGGCCTCCATGACCTCGGCCACGTCCCGGGCGATCATCTTGTGGGCGAGGTACGCGAGGTCGCGGCGGGCTTCGCCGGACGTCCCGTCCGGGCGCGGCCGCCGGACGCCCTCGGCCGACGCGGCGGCGAGTCCGCGCACCAGGCGGATGAGGTCGCGTGCCAGGCCCGCGGTCATCACGTGGCAGAGCCACACGTACGGCGCCGGGAGGGGGACGCCGCGCCGGCTCAGCAGGGCGAGGGCTTCGTTCCCGCGCAGCGGCGGGATCGCCACGACCGTGTCGAAGGCGCTGTCGAAGGTGTCGCGGACCGAGAGGGTGCGCCGTCCGAACGCGGCGAGGGCGTCCTCCGAGACGGTCACCAGGAAGTAGCAGCCGGGCACCCCGAAGATCACCTTGAGGTCGTTGAGGAACTGCTCCGCCTCGCCCGCCGTCGCGATCTTGTCGAGTTCGTCCACCCCGATGACGACCTTGTTGCGGTCCGCGCGCCGCTCGGTCCCGACCAGCGTGAGCAGCTCCTTGAGATCGGAGACCATGCCGGGCAGGCTCTGGCTCTGCTCGGTCTGCTGGACGGCGAACTGCCCGCCGGCCTTGGCGCCTCCGGGGAGCCCCAGCTCCCCGAGCGATGTCCGGGTCACGGCCTGCTGGTACCTCAGCCGCCGCAGGTGGGCGTATGCGGAGACCTGCGCGCGCGTCATGCTCCGCAACTGCGGCCGACGGTTCAGCAGCAGGGCGACGGCGAGTCCCGCCACGATCAGCACACCGCCGGTGACGAGCAGGTAGACCCGCGCGCCGTCCGGCAGATGACGCACCAGATCACGGATCCTGCCTCGGTAGAGCGTCCCGACGATCAGGGCGAGCCCGGCGACGATGGAGGCCCAGGGAAGAGCCTTCATCGTCAGCATCCGGATCCGCCGCGCCGGGGCCGGCTTGGGCGCCTGGTCCCCCACGATCCGCTCGCAGACGCGGACGAACAGGTGCGTCAGGAACTCGCGCGAATCGTAGGCGGTCGGGGCGTGGACGAGCAGCCGCAGGTCGTCGTCCGGATGCCGTTCCGGGTCGCAGAGCTGCCGCAGGACGGTGCTCTTGCCCGCGCCGCGAGCGCCGCTGATCCCGATGCTGGCGCTGCTCAGCTCCTCGATGAGGAGGGCGGCATGGCGGCTGGCGGCGGTCTCGACGAAATGGTCGTCGCGGTCGTCGGTCCCGCTGAGCGGTTCGAGCTCCAAGCCGTGAAGCTCGGTCGTGTACGTGGGCGGATCCTCGCCCAGACGCGCGGTCAGGAGGGGGAGGAGGCCGTCCCGGGCCATGGCCCTGATCCAGTCGCGATAGGTGCGGTCCAGGACGAGCCGCAGGTGCGGGAGCTCGTCCAGTTGGAGCCACTCGGCCGGATCGCGCGAACGCAGCGCCCGGCGCTGTGCCGCGTGCCTGCGGAACGACACCCACAGGAACACCGACAGGAGCAGCGCCACCGACGTGGCGAAGATGGCGTCGGGCACCCACGGCCACTGGCTCCGGGCGGCGAACAGCCCGACGAGCGCCGTGCCCGCCGATCCGGCGGCGACGAGGTAGGCGGTGCCGAACCGGCTCAGGAACGGCAGATCCGCCGCCTTCTCGAACGCCTGCAGCGCCTCGTCGAACCGCTGCCCCCGGTCGCGGGCCGGGGACTCCACGGCGAGCGGGTCGTCATCAAGTAGCGAGGCGGCCAGCGCCCGCAGCCGCGCGCGGGACTCCAGGGGGGAGCGCTGGTCGACCCGCCGCAACACCTCCGGCAGGACGAGAACCTCCCGCAACACCGCTTCGCGCGCGAACACGTCGAGGCGCTCGGGCCGGGACACGGGGGCGTCGCCGTCCGGCGCATGGGAAACGGGCGGGGGCGCGGGCCGGGGCGTCCGCCGGTACGAAGGGTCCGACTCGCGCACGGACCTTTCGAGGACCGCAGGGGTGTCCGGCCGCGTCACGCCGTCCCCGATCCGGGGACCGGTTTCCTGTGGCTGTCCGGGTCCAGGAGGCGTCCATACGCGACGATCGGGTTCGGGCGCGGCGAGCAGGTCCTGGATCTCCCGGAGCCGGAACTGGTAGGCGCCGCCCATGGCGCGCATCACGCCTTGTCGTCGCGCTCTCTCCAGGAACGACAGCGGCCGGAACGGCAGCGCGCCCCGGACGGCGAGGACCGCGACCGTCATCGCGTAGAACCAGACGGCCGAGGCCAACATGACGCCCCAAGCGGTCCACACGCCCAGGAAGAGGCCGGTTCGGGGCCCGGCCTCCGGCCCCAGGAAACCGGTCATGAGCCCGACGCCGGCACCGGTGACGACCGCGACGCCGCCCCGCAGGAGGACCCTGCGGCGCAACCACGCACGCGGCTCGGCGTTCCGCCGCGGCACCGGGTTTCTGATCTTGGCGAACTCGTCCCAGAGACCGGCCAAGGCCATCAGGGCCAGCCACCTCGCCCCTGCAACGTCCGAGACGACGTCGCTGGGGCCGCCTGCTCCGTAGCACGCCGCCATCAGGGTCGAGCCCACGACGGCATCGAGAACTCCGACCGACAGGACTCGGGCCCAGCGAGGTTGCAGCCGGTACAGGCGCCACCACATGAATCCGGTGTTGTCCCGCTCGGTCAGACGGGCCACCCTGCTCAACCAGAGCCGCTCCTTCTCCCCGGCTGGATACAGCCGCTCGATCCAGTCGGAGTACAAACGCTCGATGATCTGCGACGCGGTCAGGGAACCTAGATCGGGCAGCGGAATCCGAGCGTCCAGGTAGGCCGCGCGGACGAGACCGATGGCCGCCGGTCGGCTCAGCGCCCACCCGAGAGCCGCACCCGACTCGCGGACGAGCTGTTCGCGCCACCGATCCCAGCCGGGGTACTCCGCTTGCGGAAGGATGCCCTCCAGGTAACGGACGACCTGCGCGGGAGTGACCGGTTCCAGTCGCAGAACGGTGGCGCGCTGAAGGTTCTCGCCCTGCCTGCTGCGGACGGCGAGTCCGAGGGCGGCGTCCCGTCCGACGACCACCAGGGGGTCGTCCTCGTGTAGTACCGCGTTCATCCGTCGCAGCGCCTGCCCGGCCTTCTGGACGGGCAGTTCGTCGAAGCCGTCCAGGATCGGGATGACCTGACGTCGGCCGACGAGATCCCGGGCGGCTGCGGAGGAAAGCGGGTAGGTCTCGGCGATCTGCTCGGCCAGCCAGTCCTCGAAGGGCCGCTGAGCGGGATCCCAGGTCGCCATGGGAACCAAGACCGGGACCGGTTCACCGGGTGCCCGGTGGGCCAGGAGGTCCCGCACCAGGAGGAACGCGGCCGTCGTCTTCCCGGACCCCGGCGGCCCGGTGAGCACGAGCCGCCGCGGTCTCAAACCGCGAAAGATCTCGCCGATATGCGCTAACTCTCCGATGAATGCAGTCTGGCTTTCCTGTGCGGCTGCTTCATTTGGTCCGAGCATTGTCAGCGAAATCGCCAACGCCTCACTGCCGCCCACCTCTGACCTGGCCAGCTCCGCTCTCCACTGCACGTGGACGGCCAGTTCCAGTGCCTGTAGCGCCACACCCGGATCCCCAGGCACCTGCTGCGGACCTCGCATCGAAACCGCGGCTACGACGAGCGATGCCACCCCTGCCAGCACACCCACGACGCTGGACAGCTTGTCCGCGTTCCCCAGTGAGAAACCGTCCGTCAGCAGGTAGCCGACGACACCCCCCACAGCGAGGAGAGCCCCTCCCACCTCCAGGGCAAGCCGCAACGACCGGTTCATCCCAGCATGCTCGCAGGACTCCCTCCCCGAACACGCCCAAACACCACTACCGGCCAATCAGCCTTCGCCGGTCCGCCCAACCGCGAGGAGCGGAATTTAAAGATCAACTTCTTTGGCTCGGGGGCCGGAAATCAGGGCCCCCTAGAGGCGTCCATTGGGCCCTAGGGCCCTAACGGGTGCGGGGGCGGCCGCATAACTTCCTCCCATCGCTGGACGGCGAATCGGAACGCCGTCGACGGAGGAGTACAGATGCGTTCACGAACGGCAATGGCCGCCCTCGCCATGGCTTCCGCCGGAATCGCGCTCCCGCTGGCCTTCACCTCTCCCGCGTACGCCGACGCCTCCGGGGCCTCTCCCTGGGGCGAGCAGTCCGCCGGTGGGGTGACGATCCCCGCGGGCGTGCTAGGGCACGACATCAGCGGCTCCGGACTGAAGATCAACTACGAGAAGGGCACCTTCCGCGCGATCGCGTGTATCAGCGAATGGCGGATCGACTTCTACTACACCAGCAACGGGAAGCGGTACAAGACCAGCAAGGGCGCCACGCACGACTCCTGCTCGCGGACCGGGGTGCGGACGATCGGCAAGGCCACCCTCAAGAAGGGCCTGGCCTGCGCGGTGATCTACTCGCACGGCCGCAAGCTCACCGAGCAGTGCCACCAGATCACCAAGTGACCGGCGACCGCCACAGGAGACCGATATGAACAGACCAGCACGGGCACTGATCATCGCCGTCACCGGGGCCGCGGCGACCCTGACGTTCGCCACCGCCGCCCACGCGGGACGCGGCGCGACCTCGTCGATGACCGGATCACGGGTCACCTTCGACCCCAACGGCGACAAGTTCACCGTCTGCGACACCTCCTGGGACGGCTGGGACCCGTACGTCAGGTACGAGTACATCCGCAAGGACGGGACCCTCCAGAAGGGCGAGCACTACGTCCACTCCGGCGACGGCACCTGCGACACGTTCAGCCACAAGTTCACGCCCGGACGTTCTGTCCAGTTCGTGGCGTGCGTGGACATCTGGAGCAACAACGACATGTGCGCCCGCGAGTGGGCCACCGGCGTGGCCTAGCCGACCCGGAAGGCATTCCATGAAGAAGTACGGAAAAGTGCTGTCGGTCGGCGCCGTCGCCGCCGCCGTCCTGCTGGGCTCCTCGACGGCCGCCTACGCCGGGCGGGACATGAAGTCCACCATCGAAGGCTCCTACACGGAGTTCCACAGCAACGGCGACAAGTTCTACAACTGCGACACCGACTACGACCTGTTCACGGCGTACGTCGATTACTCATACATCCGGAAGGACGGCTCCGTCCAGAAGGGAAAGCACTACAATCCCGGCGGCCGGGGTGAGTGCGCGACCTTCGACCACGATTTCGGCGAGGGGCGTCCCGTGCAATTCCGCTCCTGCGTGGACGTCCCGATCGGCATCGACCCGTGCGACCGCTGGAGGGAAGGCATCGCCTGACCGTTCCTGAACAACGCGAAAACCGGGCGGGGTTCCCTGCCCAGTTTTCGCTTGTCGTCAAGTGTCGGCGTAGCACGCGGCGGGGCCGTGGCGGCACGGCCCCGCCGTCCCCCGTGACTACCCCGACACCGCCGCTACCCGGCGGCGGAGTCCGGGACGCCGATCGAGTGGCCGAACCGGAACATCCCGGCCGGGTCGTACACGGCCTTCAACTCCATGAGCCGCAGGTGGACGTCGGGCGGCCAGGCACCCGCGACCTGCGCGGGCGCGGTGGCGGCGCCCTGGAAGTTGAGCAGCGCGCCGCCGGTCGTCCACGGACGGACGGCGTCGAGGACACGCTCGCCGAGCGGTCGCACCAGACCCGCCATGTCCTGCGGGGGCGGCGGGGCGAGCACGAGCAGGGAGTACGCGGCGTCCCGTCCGCCGACCGCGTTGGGGACCCGCGGCGCGCGCGCCATCGCGCCGCCGAGTTGGCGCACCTCGACCACATGCGGCGGGGCCTCCGCGCCCGGCCCGGCCGCGTCCAGCAAGGCCTGGACGGCGCCCTCGGTCAGCTCGCGGAACAGCCCGCCGCCCTCCCAGTAGGGCATCGGGTCGGTCGGGTCGTTGTGAATGGCGCCGATCGCCGTGTACGGCATCATGCCGACCATGTCGATGATCGCCGGGGCGGCCGATCGCATCGGCGCGAGCAGCCGCTCGCCCTCGGCCTGGTCGCCGACGTGCGCGACGCGCAGGTGGACGACGAACCGGCCGCGCAACGGCGGCGGCAGCTCCTCCACGGGCGGCAGCCGCAGCAGCGCGACGGACGTGGTGATCGACTCCGGCAGGTCCCGGGACCACTCGCGGTAGGCGTGCAGCACCTGCGCCGAGTGCTCGCCGGGGTAGAAGATCCCGCCGCCGTACAGCATCGCGATCGGGAACAGGTCGATCGTCATCGCGGTGACGATGCCGAAGTCGCCCTTGCCGCCGCGCAGCGCCCAGAACAGGTCGGGCTCGATGTCCGCGTCGGCGGTCAGCGTCCGGCCGTCGGCGGTCACGACCTCCAGGGACCGGACGTGGTCGGCGGCGAAGCCGTAGGTCCGGGCGACCGGCCCGCAGCCGCCGCCGAGCGTGTAGCCGACGGCGCCGACCGCGGGCGCCGACCCGCAGAGCGGGGCGAGCCCGAAGGGCGCGGTCGCCTCGACCACCTCGGCCCAGCGGACACCCGCCTCGACCCGGGCGGTCCGGGCGGCCGCGTCGACGGTGAGGCCGCGCATGCGGCTGGTGTTGACGACCAGGGCCCCTTCCACGGGGGCCGCGGAGCCGTGCCCGGTGGCGTGGACGGCGACGGGCAGCCCGTTCCGCCGGGCGAACCCGACCGCCGCCGCCACGTCGGCCGCGCCGGTCGCGCCGACGACGACCGCCGGACGGTGCCGGACCGTCAGGTTGAACGTCGCGACCTCCCCGTCGAGGCCGGGGTGGCCGGGGGCGAGGACGGGGCCGGAGACCTGCTCGCGAAGGCCGTCGAGATCCGGCGGGGACATGAGGGTCACGATGTTCTCTCCTGACTTGATCTTCTCGGCGGGGCCGAGCGGCGGGCGGCACGTCCTTTCTCGCAGGCGACACTTGGGGCACGGTTCGGGGTGAGTTACATTTGGCCTGTTCGGCACCGTTAAGGCCGGACGCAAGCCGTCCTAAAGTGGCGGCCGGGCGGCCGGGCGGCCGGCGCAGGGACACCGGGGGGACCACGGCGGGACGGGTGGAAGGCGATTTCGAACGCGAGTCCGGCGCTGCCGCCGGAGCGCCGCGATTCCGGGTGCTGGGGCCGCTCGAGGTGACCGACGCGGCGGGAACGCCCGTCGTCGTCGGATCGGGCAAGCTGCGCGCGCTGCTGACCCTGCTGATCGCGGACGCCGGCCGGGTCGTGTCGGTCGACCGTCTGGTGGACAGGCTGTGGGCGGGCGATCCTCCGGCCTCCGCGGTGGGAACGCTCCAGGTCTATGTCTCGCAGGCGCGGCGGCTGCTCGACCCGTCCCGCCGGGCCCGCACCGACGCGGGCGCGATCGTGACCCGTCCGCCCGGATACCTGCTGGACGCGGCGGACGGCGAGGTCGACACCGGACTGTTCGCCGCCCTGGTCGCGGACGGCGAGCGCCTGGCCGAACAGGCCGCCCACGCCGCCGCGCTGGAGGCCGTCGACCGCGCCCTGGTGCTGTGGCGCGGACGTCCCTTCTCCGACGTCGCCGAAGATCCCGACCTCGCCGGTCACGCCGAGGCCATGATGGAGCTGCGGCTGCGCGCGCTGGACTGCAAGGCCGCCGCGCAGCTCGGCCGCGGCCGTCCCGACCTGGCCGCCGCGACCGCCGAGACGCTCGTCCGCGAACAGCCGCTCCGGGAGCGGTACTGGGCGCGGCTCATGCTCGCCGCCTACCGCGCCGGGCGGCAGGCGGACGCGCTGAACGCCTACCAGGACTGCCGCAAACTGCTGGACGAGGAACTGGGGCTCGTCCCGGGCCCGGAGCTGGTCGCCTTGCAGGGCGCGATCCTGCGCCGCGACCCCGCGCTCGGCGAGGTCGCCACCGCCGCGACCCCCGCCCCGGACGCGCCGGAGCCGTCCGGAGGCTCGGAGCAGACGACCCGACCGTCCGAGCCCGCCGCCGACTCCGTGCCGGGGCTCGTCGGACGCGACCGCGAACTCGGCGAGCTGCGGGCCGGGATCGAGGCCGCCCGCCGGGGCACCGCGACGATGGTCCTGCTCGAAGGCGAAGCCGGGATCGGTAAGACCACGCTCGCCGAGGCGTCCGCCTGGATCGCCCGCGACCAGGGCATGAACGTCGTGTGGGCGCGGGCGGTCGAAGACCTCGGCGCCCCGCCCTTCTGGCTCTGGGAACAGGTGCTCCAGGAACTGGGCGCGGAACGTCCCGCGTTCGTGGGCGGCATGGCCGCGGACGACCAGGCCGACCCCGCCCGGGACCCGGCGATCGAACGCTTCCGTCTGCTGGAGGCCATCGCCCGCGCCGTCGTCGACGTCGCCCGCACCGGGCCGCTCCTTCTCGTCCTGGACGACCTGCAATGGGCCGACGCGGGATCACTGCAGGCGTTGCGGCTGCTCATCGGCCGGTTGCGCGGCCTGCCGTGCGGCATCGTGGCGACGTGCAGGTCCGCCGACGCGCTCGACGCGGCGGCGCTGGAGCACACGCTGGCGCTGCTGGGACGCGAGCGCGCCGTCCAGCGGCTCCCGCTGTCCGGGCTGTCCGTCCCCGAGATCGAGGCGCTGCTCAGCGGGCACGGCGACGGCCTGCCGGACGCGGCGGCGATGCGGGAGCGCACCGGCGGCAACCCGTTCTTCCTCGCCGAGCTGCTCCGGTTCCACCACGACGCGGACTCGCGCTCCCGGCCGCAGGTGCCCGCCACCGTCCGCGACGTCGTGGAGCGCCGCTTCGAGCGGCTGCCCGAACGCACCCGCGTGCTCGTGCGGCTGGCGGCGCTCGCGGGCGCGGAGATCGACGTCGCGATCCTCGCCCACGCCGTCCGGCTGGACTCGGCGCGGGTCGTGACCGCGCTGGAACCGGCGCTGGACAGCGGACTCCTCCGCCACGACGAGGAGACATGGCGGTGGCGGTTCGCCCACGACATCTCCCGGGACGCCCTGTCGGCGCGGCTCGCCCCGGGCGAGCGGACGCAACTGCACGCGCTCCTCGCCGACGCCATCGAGGCCGTCCACGGCGAGGACGCCCACCTGGACGACCTGGCGCGGCACCGGTTCCACGCCGCCGGGGGCACCGCGTCCGAGCCCGCCTTCCGCACCTGCTCCCGGGCGGCCGACGAGGCCCGCCGGCGGCTCGCGTTCGACCAGGCGGCCCGGCACCGGGAGCGGGCCCTGGCGGTGCTGCCGCCGGGCGGGGACGGCGAGGACCGCCGCTACCGGACGCTGCTGACCCTCGTCAAGGAACTGCGGCTGGCGGGCGACGTGCGCCGCGCCGCGTCGGTGCTGAACGAGGCGGTGGAGATCGCCCGGCGGGCCGGGGACCGGGAGCGGCTCGCGGAGGCCGTGTCCGTCCTCGGCGGCGTGGCGCTGTGGAACTGGCGCTCCTACGGCACCGTCGACCCCGCCTTCGTCGCGCTGCTGCGGGACCTGATCGCCGAGACGCGCGACCCGCGCCGCCGCGCTGAACTGCTGGGCACCCTCGCCGTCGAGCTGTACTACGGCCCCGACCGTCCGGAGGGCGAGCGGCTGGCCGAGGAGGCGGTCGAGATCGCCCGGCGGATCGGCGACCCGGAGCTGCGCGGCCGGACGCTGAACAACTACGTCATGGCCTCCTGGGTTCCCGAGCGGGAGCCCGCGCGGATCGCCGCGCTGGAGGAGTCGCTCGCGCTGGCGGGCTCGGGCCTGCCCGCCGTCACCGAGGTGATCGCGCGCATGCACCTGCTGTCGGCGCATCTGAAGTTCGGCCGGATCGCCGAGTACGAGGACGGCATCGAACGGTCCCGGGACACGGTGCGGGCCCTCGGCATACCCGAGCTGGAGGTCCAGCTGACCTACCAGGAGGCCGGGTACGCGATCTTCCGCGGCGACGACGACACGGCCGTCGAGCTGATCGAGCAGGCGCACCGGCAGCACCGCCGGATCAGCGTGTGGGGCGCGCAATGGGCCCGCCTCATGCAGCTCACCGTGCTGGACCGGATCAGGGGACGGGTCCCCGCCCGGCTCGACGAGCTTCTCGCCGCGGCGCCGCTCGCGGAGAACGCGGCGCTGCGTCCGACCACCGTCCTGGCCCTGCTGGACGCGGGGGAGCGGGAGCGCGCCCGTCATCTGCTCCGCCGCTGGGGGCTGGAGCGGGTTCCTCGCGAGCTGACCTGGGCCTCGGACTTCGAGCACGGCCAGCTCGGGGAGATCGCCGCCGTTCTCGGGACCCCTGCCCCGGACGCCATGTACCGGATGCTTCATCCGTACCGGGACCGGC
This sequence comes from Actinomadura syzygii, assembly GCF_008085905.1. Taxonomy (GTDB): domain Bacteria; phylum Actinomycetota; class Actinomycetes; order Streptosporangiales; family Streptosporangiaceae; genus Spirillospora; species Spirillospora syzygii. The sequence goes on from NZ_VSFF01000002.1 coordinate 582,300, forward strand.
TCCAGGTCGTCGGCTCGGCGCTGGCCTGCGCCGGCTCCACTCACTTGATCCTTGCGAGGCTCGCCCGGCGGCTCGACCGTCCGGACGCGGCGGCCGAGCACCTGGCATGCGCCGCCACCGCACCGGGCCCCGCCTCTATGGGGCCGTAACGTTTTCAGGGCTTCGGGCAGACGGGCAGAACTTTATAGTCCGTGAAGTTGCGCATTATCGGGCGCTTGAGGGGCGACCACACGGATTTGGATTGCTGTGATCCGGTCCTGCAATCCGCTCGCTCCTGTATCTCGTCGACCCGCACGCGGCGTATCTGCTTTGGGTCGTCGACCAGAATCGTGGCCCAGCCGCCCTGATCGGCGTTTACGACGTATCCGGCGAGAGTCTCGTTGGTCTTCAGTTTTATCGCTTCGACGGGAAGCCACTGCGGCGCGAGGACGGGCGACAGGATCACGTGGAGCGCCACGCCGAGCAACGAGAATCGGAGCAGGTTGCCGTGCTGTTGCTGCACATCGCCGTCCGACGCCAGGGAAAGCAGGTTCGCGATCAATGCCATCGACGCGAAGGCCGCCATGAGAGGGTCGACGAAGACCAGGAGCAAGGCGAAGGCCACCACGTAGCCGAAGCCGATGATCCCTTGGTCGCCGGCGTCCATCCCACTCGTGGCTCGCTTCAGGATTCCTGGGCCCGACCAAGCCATCACCAGGATCAGCAGGCCGGGTACTTGCGGAACCAGGACGCCGAACAGGAGTGCGCGGGTGTCCGCACTGGAGGTGAGCGCATAGATGATCTCTTTGTTGCCGTCGGCCATGCGGAATAGCTGCAGCCCGGCGAGCACGAAAGGGATCAGCACCCAGACGTAGCCCGCGACGTCCTTGGTCGTCCAGCCCTGCGGTGGATCATTTGCCTGTCGGGTTCGCCGTCGCTCAAGCAGGCGTAAGTGAACCAGGTCGCGTGTTCCATAACGAGATCTTTCTCGGCTGCCCCCGCGCATAAAGCGAGTATGCCAGGGGCGGAGGGTTCTTGTTCGGAATACGAATAGCCGTTGATTATTGACGCCAGGCCGAGGCAGGCGCGGCTCGACGGGCTGGGCCGGTCCCTCCGGGTTGACGCATGCCGATATGGGCATATGATGAGGCCATGGCACGAGCAGCGACGACGTCGGACGTCTTCAACGCGATCGCCGAGCCGCAGCGCCGCCAGATCCTGGTGCTGCTGCGGGCGGGCGAGCGGCCGGTGACCGAGTTGGCCCGGGAGTTGGGGATGACTCAGCCGGGGGCGTCCAAACACCTGCGGGTGCTCCGGGAGGTCGGGCTGGTTCGGGACCGCAGGGCGGGAAAACAGCGCTTGTACGGCCTCGACGCCCGGGGGCTGCGACCGGTCCACGAGTGGACCGGCGGATTCGAGCGGTTCTGGAACGAGAGCTTCGACCGGCTGGACGCGTACGTGCAGGACCTGAAGCAGGAAAGGCAGGAGGAATAGCTGATGAGTGCGACAAGACGAGGAGCACCGGGCCGGTCCGCGACGGCCGACCGCGAGATCGTCATCTCCCGGGTCATCGACGCTCCGCCAGAGCTGGTGTTCGAGGCGTTCACCGAGGTCCGGCATTTGTCGCGGTGGTGGGGGCCGGACGGGTTCACCACGACCACGCGCGCGTTCGAGTTCCGCGTCGGAGGAGAGTGGGCCTTCGTGATGCACGGACCGGACGGGACGGACTACAGCGAATGGATCTCCTGGACCGAGATCGCCCGTCCGGAGCGGATCGCGTTCGTGCACGGTGAGTCCCACGACGACCCGAACGCCTTCGAGTCGGTCCTGACGTTCGAGCCCGAAGGCGCGGCGACCCGGATCGAGATGAGCACGATTTTCCCCACCAAGGAATTGCGAGACGAAGCTGCCGAGAAGTACCACGCGGTCGAGGCCGGGCAGCAGACCCTCGGCAACCTTGCCGCCTACGTCAGCGAGATCGTTCAGAACGGGGTTGAGGACTGATGGCTGGAAAAGTGTTCTTCAGCGTGTCGATGTCGCTGGACGGGTTCATCGCGCCGTCGTCCATCGACGAACTGATGGGGCAGCAGTGGATGGAACTGCAGCGGTGGGTCTTTCCACAGCGGTTCTTCCGGGAGAACCTGAAGCTCGGCGCGGGCGGCGAGGAAGGGCGCGACAACGACATCCTGCGGGAGACGTTCGAGCGCACCGGCGCGAGCGTGATGGGCAAGCGCATGTTCGACGCCGGTGAGCAGGCGTGGCCGGAGGAGGCGCCGTTCCACACGCCGGTCTTCGTCGTGACGCACGAGAAGCGCGACCCCTGGGAGCGGCCGGGCGGGACAACCTTCCACTTCGTCAACGACGGCATCGAGACCGCCCTCGACCAGGCCCGCGAGGCCGCCGGCGACCGCGACGTCCGCGTCGCGGGCGGCGCCGCGACGATCCTGGAGTACCTGAACGCCGGCCTGATCGACGAGTTCTCGATCGCGGTGTCGCCCGTGCTGTTCGGCTCCGGAATCCGCCTGTTCGAGGACGTGGACGCGACCCGCGTGGCCCTGGACCCGGTCCGCACCGAGCCGTCCCCGAGGACGACGCACCTGACCTACACCGTCCGAAAGCGCTAGCCCAGCCGTCGCCAGAGGCGGAACTCAGCCGAGTTCGATGACCACATTGCCGACCTTCTGGCCCGTCTCGACGTACCGATTTGGTTGGTTGTGCGCCATCGCCTCGTAGGCGCCGCCGGATGGGGACGGGCGCATGGCGCGGGTTCCTGCCGCGCCATGCGCACCGTCCAGCGCATCAACCAGGCTGCGCCTGCGAGCCCATCGGTCGGGGTAGCTGAGCCGGGGCCGCTGTTACTTTCGGGGGTTGGTTGGTCCGGGTGGGTCAGCGGACTTCGACGAAGGTGTTGGTGACTCGGTCAGGGGGGCAGTAGGTGGTGGAGGTTTCACCGACCGGCTTCCACGGCCCGTAGCCCTGGATGGTTCCCACGCCGGGAATGTGATGGGTGTAGAAGCAGACGATCCGGTGCTCTCCGGTGCCGCCGAGGCAGGTGCTGGAGGCGATGCTGGCATTGAAGCCGACGCTGCATTGCGACGGGCTGGCCGAGGCGGGCCCCGACATTGTGATCAAGCCCGTCAGTGCGCCGAGGGCCAGAACGGAGGCTGAGGCGGCCTTGCGGGAGAAGAACTTCACACGTCCTCCTGAAAAATGGGTGAGCGGTTGGTCGCTCACCTATTCGCCCGCACAGGGCGCTCTGGATGTCTGGACCACCCCACGAATCCGGCGCCGTGGTCGTTCGCGGGTGGTGTCCCGCCGCTTGGCCTAGTTGTGCGGCCCGGCCGCGTGGTCGGATGGGGGCGCCTCGGCGGTTCTGCGTTGAACGGCCTCGTTTTGGCTGAGACGCCGGAACGGCACCCCCCGGGCGGAGCGGTCGGGGAGGTGCCGTTTGTCGAAGGCTGTGATCAGCAGCAGGTGGATCCTGCTGTGACCTTCTCACCCTCGGTGGTCTCCTCGGCCTGCTGGTCGGTGGCGCAGCATGCGGAGTTCTCCTGCTTGGCCAAGGTGTCGGCGTCGCCCTTGACCACGTAGACCTCCCATGGCTCCTGGCCGGGACCGTGTACCCAGACCTTGTCCTGGAGTGCGTAGCAGCACGAGGTGTCGTCTTCGGTCAGGGTCACCAGACCGGCGTCGGTGAGGCGCTGTGTGGCCTCGTGAACGCGGGCGGTGTCCTCGACCTCCACGCCTAGGTGGTCCATGCGGGTGGGTTCGCCGGCGTCGCCCTCGATCAGGACGAGCTTGAGCGGCGGCTCGGCGATGGCGAAGTTGGCGTAGCCGGGACGCAGCTTGGCGGGCTCGGCCCCGAACAGCTTGCTGTAGAAGGCGATGGAGCCTTCCAGGTCGGACACGCGAAGGGCGAGCTGGACGCGAGACATCGGGACCTCCTGTTTTGATGTTCATCGAATCAGGTCGACGGCTTTGAGTTTGCGCTCCTGCCTAGATGGATGTCAAATTAGAGACATGTCGAAACAAGGTCTGCCGGTCCTGGATCTCTCGCCGGTCGCCTCCGGGGACGCGGAGTGCTGCGTCCCGCTGGCCTGCGAGCCGCTCGACGCGCGGGAGGCCGCGGCGCTAGCGCCGCTGTTCAAGGCGCTGGGCGACCCGGTCCGGCTGCGGCTGCTGTCACTGATCGCCTGCCATGAGGGCGGCGAGGCGTGCGTGTGCGACCTGACGGCGGCGTTCGACCTGTCCGGCCCGACGATCTCCCACCACCTGAAGGTGCTGAAGCAGACCGGGCTGATCGACTCCGAGCGGCGCGGGACCTGGGTGTACTACTGGCTCCAACCACAGGTGCTGGAGCGGCTCGCGGCGATCCTCGGACCACGGCTCGCCACGATGACGGCCTCGTGACCAGCGCTGAGCCCGGTCTGCGCCCGGGGGATTCCGCCGAACCCGGCGCGGCGGGGCCGGGTTCGGCGGGACTGTCCCGGCTGGACCGCTTCCTCCCGGTGTGGATCGGCGCGGCGATGTTGGCGGGCCTGGCGGCCGGGCGCGCCGTTCCCGGCCTCGGGTCGGCGCTGGAGGCGGTGAAGGTCGACGGGATCTCGCTGCCGATCGCGCTGGGACTGCTGGTCATGATGTATCCGGTGCTGGCCAAGGTCCGCTATGACCGCTTGGACGCCGTCACCGGAGATCGGCGGCTGCTGGCGGCGTCCCTGGTGGCGAACTGGGTCGTCGGACCGGCGGTGATGTTCGCGCTCGCCTGGATCTTCCTCCCCGACCTGCCGGAATACCGGACAGGACTGATCATCGTGGGCCTGGCCCGGTGCATCGCCATGGTGATCATCTGGAACGACCTGGCCTGCGGCGACCGGGAGGCCGCCGCCGTCCTGGTCGCGCTCAACTCGCTGTTCCAGGTCGTGGCGTTCGCCGGGCTGGGCTGGTTCTACCTGGAGGTCCTGCCCGGCTGGCTCGGCCTGGACCAGGCCCGCTTGGACGTGTCGGCCTGGGACATCGCGCGTAGCGTGCTGGTCTTCCTCGGCGTCCCGCTTGCCGCCGGATATCTGTCGCGTCGCCTGGGCGAACGAGCGCGGGGCCGCGCCTGGTACGAGGGGACGTTCCTGCCGCGCATCGGCCCGGTCGCCCTGTACGGGCTGCTGTTCACGATCGTCGTCCTGTTCGCCCTGCAAGGCGAGGCGATCACCTCCAAGCCCCTCGACGTGGCCCGGATCGCGTTGCCGCTGCTGGCGTACTTCGCCGTCATGTGGGCCGGGGCCTTCGCGCTGGGCCGCGTGAGCGGACTCGGCTACCCGCGCACCGCGACCCTGGCGTTCACCGCCGCGGGCAACAACTTCGAACTCGCCATCGCCGTCGCCATCGCGACCTTCGGCGCGGCGTCCGGACAGGCGCTGGCCGGGGTCGTCGGGCCGCTCATCGAGGTTCCCGTCCTGGTCGGCCTCGTCTACGTCTCGCTGATGCTGCGCCGCCGCCTCACCGCAGAGGAGTCATGATGTCCGACGAGCCCCAGGTCCCCGAGGTGCTGTTCGTCTGCGTGCACAACGCCGGGCGTTCCCAGATGGCCGCCGCGTTGCTGGACCACCATGCCGCCGGACGCGTCCGGGTGCGCTCGGCCGGTTCCGCGCCCGCCGACACGATCAACACGGCCGTGGTGGACGCGATGGCCGAACTCGGGCTCGACCTGACCGGGGAACACCCCAAGCCGCTGACCGGCGACACGGTCAAGGCCGCCGACGTCGTCATCACCATGGGCTGCGGGGACGCCTGCCCGGTCTTCCCCGGCAAGCGCTACCTGGACTGGCAACTCCCCGACCCCGCCGGACGTCCCGTGGCCGAGGTCCGACCGATCCGCGACGAGATCGACCGCCGCGTCCGGGCCCTCCTCGCCGAACTGGCGCCCGACGCCTCTTAGGCGGGTCGCCGTGCGAGCACGCGCCGCCGGGCCTTCCCTCTGACCGACTTCATCGTCTATCGTCGATTAACGATGGATGAGCAGAGCGGGCCACTCGACCGACCGACCGCAACCGAGTACGCGTCCTGGTTCAAGGCACTGGCCGACCCGACGCGGATCCAGATCGTGTCCTTGCTGGCCCGCCGTGGTCGGCCGATGAACGTGGGCGAGATCGTCCAAGCCGTCCAGGTCGGCCAATCCACCGTGTCAGCCCACCTCAAAGTGCTGGCCGAGGTGCGGTTCGTCCTGGCCGACCAGAACGGCACCGCGCGCTACTACCGGATCAACCAGGAGTGCGTGGCCTGCTTCCCCACCGCCGCGGACGTCGTCATGGGACAACCCGCGCCCGCCCCGCCCACCTGCGGCCCCCCCGAGCGAACACAGACATAGGGAGCACACACCATGGCCGATCCTCACCGCCAGACCCGTGCAGCGATCGTGGACCGCTATGGCGCCTTGGCGCGGGCAGCCTCCGACGGCCTCCCCGTCATCGACTGCGGCCCCGACACCGCATGCTTCGGAGCCGCCGCCTACGACGACACCGACCAGCTGCCAGAGGCGGCCGTCCGGGCGAGCCTGGGCTGCGGCAACCCCACCGCCGTGGCCCACATGCAGCCGGGAGACACGGTCCTTGACCTGGGCTCGGGTGGCGGCATCGACGTACTGATCTCAGCTCGCCGCGTTGCCCCCGGCGGCATCGCCTACGGCCTGGACGCCAGCGAAGACATGCTCACCCTGGCCCGCACCAACGCCGCCCAGGCCGGAGCCGACAACGCCCGATTCCTACACGGCCACATCGAGAACATCCCACTGCCCGACGCATCCATCGACGTCGTCATCTCCAACTGCGTCATCAACCTCTCGACCGACAAATCTCAAGTACTCCGCGAAGCACACCGAGTACTGCGTCCCGGCGGCCGACTAGGCATAAGCGACGTCATCTCAGACGACGCGGTCTCAGAAACCGACCACACAGAGCACCTAGCCGCCGAACAACGCGTCGGATGCGTCAACGGCACGCTCACGGCCGCCCAATACCACCAACTGCTGCACCAGGCCGGATTCACCGACATCACCATCACACCGACCAGCAATGCGGACGTCCGGCTGCACACGGCAATCGTCCAAGCGACCAAGCCCGGGGCTTACGACCGCTCGTAGCACGATCCACGCCCAGGTTCTCCCGCGCCGCGCCTGATTGGAGCGAGTGGGGCAGGCGCACAAGCGAAAAAGTTGTCCGTATGGCAGGCATCCGGCGGCGGCCGGCGGGCGAACCATGGGTGATCGGGCAGCGGCCCGGTCTTTTGTCGACCGGAGGATCCACGATGCGCTTGCCCATCATCCGTTCCGGCCGCCGCCGGCGGTCCGTCACCAGCGCCGCAATGCCCCGGGCGGGTCGCCGTCGTGGCGCTCGCATCGGTGCGACCCTGGCGCTGGCCATCTCCACCACCGGCGTCGGAGTGGGTGTCGGCGCCGCGCCCGCCAGCGCCGACGAATACTGCTACACCGAGTACCTCACGAGCCTGTGCGTGGAGGATGTCCTCGTCACCGCCAAGCGGCCGAACCCCTTCGGACCGGAGATCGATCTCGGGTTCTTCGGCTCGATCGGCGCCTTCCTCTTCGGCCCGCCCAAGCCGCCGAAGCCACCCCGGCAGCCCGTACTCGCCGCCTACGACAGCGTCAACCAGATGCTCTTCAACAACCAGAAGTGCGTCGATCTCCTCACCGGGCCGAACCCGTTCGTGTACCCGGACGGAACCCGGCGGACCGCGTATACCGACTTCTTGTTCACCCGGATCGAGGACACCGGCCTGCCCGGGGTCCTGGACCCCCTCAGCGGTGACTTCGCCTACGCAGCCGCGTCCGAACAGGGGATCCGCGCCGGCGGCACGATCCGGATCTTCGAACCGTTCCTCACCGTGAACGATCCTGGGCTGTTCGGCGGGGCGAGGCTCAACCGGACGCCCACCCGGCTGGACACCCAGCGACTGATCCTGCTCCACGAGTTCGGCCACCTCACCGGAGTCACAGAGCACAAGCGGAACGAGATCGCGGCGATCAACGCCAAGATCGCCGACGACTGCCTGGGAATGGTCTCGCACTGATCACCCGCCCCGGGCGGACCGCGCCTCCGCCCGGGGCTCCTCGTCAGTACGTCATCAAGCCGCTGACCGAACTCACCGATCCCGCGCGGCCCATGCACCCCCGCTGACGCTTGACCAGGCATTTCTCGCGTTGCGCAGGTGCCGGTGGAGCGCGATGCGAACTGCTGCTCTCACCCTCGGTTGATGCCTGCACGGCCTAAGGTCGGCGAGTCGGTGAACCAGTACGAGAGCGGGCCTCACCGCGGTCCGGGCGCGCCCCCTGATCAGGTGCCTCGGCCGCGGTGAGGCCCTCCGGAGTGGTTCTGCCAGCAGGCGTTAAACCTGCGATGTGGGAACAGTTGGGTCGCGCCGCTCGGCTTGCGCGGTGACTGAACTCAGAACGTCCGGCGCTCCAAGCATTTCCAATAAGGCTGGGGTGGTGACTAACGCAGAACTCGCCATTATTGTCTGAGTGGTCATTGATTCTTTTCCCGTGCTCTAGATAGCGCGGACCCGTCGGCCCTCGGGCTCACCAAGCGGTGCATCTGATCGCTGAACGTAGTCGGATGGGCCGCAGGGTGGTGCGCCGGACCGCGTTTGGCTCGCCCACGGGACGGGAGTCGAATGTCGCGGTGGTCGCGGTGCTCGTATTCGATCGTCGTGCTGAGATTCCACCGGCGAAATGGTGCTCAGGGAACCATTCTGGTAACAATTGGGCCGTACGGGCTGGCGGTCACGGCGTTCGCGCCGGATCCTACGGATATGGGTGGGACCGGTGGCCTGCGGATCTCTCTGGCCGACTATGTGGTGGGGCAACTGAACGGCTGGCCGGCACTGAGACTGTGCCAGGCCGATTGCGGGTTCGGGCAGGCTTTCGCCTGTGACGGCGATCAGATCGTCCACCTGCACGGGTGTGATCAAGCTGAGTTGTATCTGACCTGGCCGCTCGTCCAACGCTTACGCGGGCCGTTGGGAGAGCGGGCCTCGGTGCGAATCCGGCCTGGCAGCGGCTGGGTGGAGATGTTCCTGGGCGGCCATGGCGACGTCGCGTTATTGGTCTCGCTTGTCAGTGTCGCCATCAAGGCGCATTCAGCGGCCGTGGACACGGCGCCGCCGCAGCTGGGGCCCTGCCCGCTCGGATACTCGCATCTGGCGGAGAAGCTCATGCCTCAGCCGCCTCCCGGTCGCGGCGGGTTGACCATCACCCCGTCCGGGAATCCGGTAGAACGCGAGGAGCACGTCATGCGCACGGTGACCGATCGCCTCATCCGCAGCTTCGCCGACCATCACGGCCCCGCACAGGTGACCCACGCCATCGACGCGATCTATCGCCGCTTCGACCACAGACCCGTCCGGGACTTCGTGCCCGTGCTTGTCGAGCGGCTCGCTCGCCAGGCGCTCACCTCCGACCTACCGGATCGAGCCGCTCCGCAACGGGAACTCACCCAGAGTCGGTGAAGTCGGCCGCTGGGGGCTCGACTGGTACGTCGCCTTCATTCGACGGTCAGGCGACCATCCGCAGTTACTGTCCTGGCTGGTCGTTCTTTGGCTATTCACGTTTTGTTGTCGTAGAGGTGCGCCATTCCAGGATCTCCGTTCATCTCGCCGTTGCTGGGGGACCGAGTACCCGGTGGAGCGCGATCCGACTTGATGGGGGCCGGGAATCGAAATGGGCGGACCGGAGTGATCGGCGATGTCGATGAGCCGGGCGCTTGGCAAGCTGTCTGCCAGTGTCGGCCAGGGGTGTTCAACGGACGGGATTGGCGGCTCGTCAGGATTAGCGTGGCCGCCAGGACCGTGTTCGGCGGCCGATAAAGGCGGTCGTCGACCTTCAGGGGAAAGGGCTGGCGGGCATGGAGATGAGGCTTGAGGTCGTGGTGGTCCCGGTCGCTGATGTGGATCGTGCCAAGACCTTCTACGAGGGGCTGGGCTGGCGGCTGGACGCTGATGTGATCACCGGTCCCGACTTCCGGGTCGTGCAGGTGACGCCTCCCGGCTCGGGCTGCTCCGTCATCTTCGGCAGCGGCGTCACCCGCGCTTGGCCCGGGTCGGCGCAGGGCCTGCAACTCGTCGTGGACGACATCGAGGCGGCGCGAGCCGAATTGGCCGGTCGCGGCGTCCAGGTGAGCGAGGTGTTCCACGACGAGGGCGGAGTGTTCCACCATGCCGGCGCCGAAGCCCGGGTGGCCGGCCCGGCCCCGGACCGGACGAGTTACGGCTCATTCGTCTCGTTCGCCGATCCAGACGGCAACCAATGGTTCGTTCAGGAGGTCACCACCCGTCTGCCGGGCCGTTGAACGCACATGCCGAGTGGCTGGGCGATCCTGAGGCGTTCTGGGAGCGCCAAGCGGCCAGACTCGTCTGGGAAAAGCCGTGGAAAACGCCTCTGGACGCGGCCAGCGCTCCGCTTTACCGGTGGTTCCCCGACGGAATGATCAACGCGGCGGAGAACTGCCTGGACGTCCACCTCGCCGAAGGCCGCGGCGACGCCCCCGCGCTGATCTTCGACAGTCCGCAGACCGGGACCAAGGACGTCTACACCTACCGGCGCCTGCACCAGGAGGTCGTGGCGTTCGCCGCGGCCCTCGACGGCCTCGCCCCGAACGCCGATGACACGGTCCTGATCTTCATGCCCGCGATCGCGCGGACCGTCGTCGCGATGCTCGCCTGCGCGCGGCTCGGACTCACCCACTCGGTGGTGATCACCTCGGTGCCCGTGAGCGTCCTGCGGGACCGCATCGAGGACGCGCGGCCAGCGATCGTCCTCACCGCGTCCGGCGGGTTCGACGGCCCGGACGCCACCGACTACCAGCCGCTCCTCGAAGCCGCGCTCGCCGGGGCCGCCCACCATCCGAACCACATCGTTGTTCTGCAGCGGCCGGAGGCGGGCCGGTGGACGCCGGCCGCCGGACGCGACCTCGATTGGAGCGGTCTCGTCGCCGGGTCGGCGACGGCACGGTCGCGGCTGGTCCACGTGCCGTCCACCCACCCGCTCTACCTGCTCTACACCTCGGGTTCGACCGCGCGGCCCAAGGCCGTCACCCGCGACACCGGCGGCTACCTCACCGCACTGCGCTGGGCCGTGCAGAACGTCTTCGGCGTCGGTCCCGGCGACGTCTTCTGGACCGACTCCCACCCCGGCTGGGTGATGGGCCACTCCTTCACCGTCTACGGTGCGCTGGTCAGCGGTGCCACGACCATCGTCCATGAAGGACCACAGGTCGACACCTCCGGCTCTTCGGTGTTCCCTCGGATCATCTCCGAGTACGGGGTGAGCGTCCTGTTCACCACGCCCATGACTCTGCGCCGCATGCGTCGGGCGTCCCACCGGCACCGGCCGTTCGGGGCGGACGGCTCACCGCTGCGCGCGGTGTTTTTGGCCAGCGAACGGGTCGAGCCCGACCTCATGGCCTGGACGGGGGAGTTCTTCGACTGTCCCGTCGTGGACAACTGGTGGCAGACCGAGACCGGGTGGCCCATCGCGTCCAACTGCCTGGGCTCGGGCCTCCTGCCGGTCAAGCCCGGCTCGGTGTCGCGGCCGCTGCCCGGCTACCGGATCGAGGTCCTGGACGACGAAGGCCGACCATTACCGACCGGGGAGCAGGGCCACCTCGCCGTGAAACTGCCGCTGCCGCCCGGCTGCCTGACCACGCTGTGGGACGACGACCAACGATTCATCGACACCTACCTCACGAACTTCCCCGGCTACTACGACACCTCCGACGCCGGACACATCGACGAAGACGGATACCTGTGGATCGCCGGGCGCACCGACGACATCATCAACGTCGGCGGCGACAGCCTCTCCGGCATCGACGTCGAACACGTCCTGGGACGCCATCCGGCCGTCGAACGCTGCGCCGTCGTCGCCGCGCCCGACCCGTTCTACACGCAGGTGCCCGTCGCGTTCGTCGTCCCGCGCCACGAGAACTTCGACCCGGCGAACCTGGCCCACGAACTGCGCGGCCTGGTGGACGAACGCATCGGCGAATGGGCCCGCCTTAACCGCCTGGTCTTCGTCCGCACGCTCACCTACACCACGTCCAGGAAGATCAAACGCTCTGACCTACGCGCCTGGCTGTCCGTCGGCACTGGTCTCGACATCGTCGCCGACATTGGCTTACCCGGCCGCATCTCTTAGGAGCGAGGCTGTTGTCGTGTCTGCACGTTCGTTGGTCGGCCGTCGGCTCATGGACAACCGACCGACACCGGTACGGGAACCGCACCTGCCGATAATCGCCAATGCGTATTTCCACGTTCATGAAGAGTGCCCTCACCGCGGCCCTGGTGGTCGGATTCATGGCGCCTACCGCCGCGACCGCCAAGGTGACCGGTGGGCATCCGGAGACCTTCGCGCTGATCGGCGACACCCCGTACGGCGATGCCCAGAGGGCCGCGTTCCCCCAGCTGGTCAAGGACATCAACGCCGACCCCGGAGTGCGTTACGTGCTGCACGCCGGTGACGTCAAGAACGGATCGTCGACGTGTGACGACGCCCGCTTCGCCGACCTGGCGGGACTGTACGGCACCTTCAAGGACCCGTTCGTCCTCACCCCTGGCGACAACGAGTGGACCGACTGCCACCGCGCGGCGGCGGGCGGTTACTTGCCGACCGAGCGCTTGCAGGCGGTCCGCCGGGTGTTCTACCCCAGAGTGGGCCACACCCTGGGCCGCCGCTCGATGCCGGTACGGTCCCAGGCCCGCGACCCCCGACACCGGGACTACCGCGAGAACGTGCTGTTCACCAGCGCCAAGGTCGTCATCGGCACCGTCCATGTCGTGGGCAGCCAGAACGACCTGGCGCCGTGGGCCGAACTCCCCGGGGGCGACCGGCCCGACCTGCGCTTGGCCGAGTTCGAGGCCCGCAAGGCCGCCGCGCTCGACTGGATCGACACCGCCTTCGCCCAAGCAGCCCGCACCCGCGCTCCCGGCGTGCTGCTCATGATGCAGGCCGAGCCCACCGACACCCCCGGGTTCGCCGACATCCGCGCACGGATCGTCGAACGCTCCCGTGCCTTCGGCAAGCCGGTTCTGCTCGTACACGGTGACGAGCACGTGTACGAGGTGGAGCCGGGCTATGCCGGGGTGGCCAACCTGACCCGGCTGGAAACCTTCGGCGACACCGCTAGCACCTGGCTCCGCGTCACCATCGATCCGCGCTCGCCCAAGGTCTTCTCCTGGCAGCCGCGGACGGTGCCCACGCCGTGACCGTCTCGGAGATCGACGGTCGGCTTACGACGGATCTCCGACCGGTCATGTCGTGTGGTGAGAAGCTCGAGGACATTGACTGGGGCGACTTGCCGGAGCTTCGCTGACGCCTCAGCCGGCAACATCGACAGTGTGCTCGACCAATTGATATCCGACTTCTGAACCCGCCCACGCGTGGGGTCGATTGTCAATGGAGGAGGGCGGCCAGGCGGGCGTGCAGAGTCGGCAGCCTGCCGGGGGAGGCGGTCAATGTCGTGGGCAGTTCTTCTTCGGAGAGGATCTCGAAGAGGACGGCGAGTTGTCGCGGGTCCTCGTCCGCCAGGAGTTCGTCGGCGCGCACCACGATGAGGGCCGGACGGTCGAGATCGCGCAGGCAGTCCAGGAAGGCGTCCCAGTTCTGCCCGAAGTAGGCGGGGAATCCGAGGGCCCGCGCCGCCTCGCGGAAGAAGGCGGCGCGGGTCCGGCAGGCGTGCCCGTCGACGACGGCTGGCGCCGGGTCGCTGGTCACCGTCAGCCAAGGCGGCAGCGAGGTCATCGGACGGGCCCCGTTCTAGGAGATCTTGTAGAAGTTGGAGTAGTGGTCCGGGGAGAAATAGACCGCGCCGGTGCTGCCGTGAACGATGCGGTAGGCATCGCGAGAAGCGCCCTTTGCCCGCGAGTAGACGTCGTATTCGTGGTAGGAGGCGCTCGCCGGAAGTTGACCATCGTAGTTGTGGTAGACGCCGCCGGTGTAGTTGTAACGGCCGTCCGGCCAGGTGTACCAGCCGCTGCTGGACGGCCATCCCTTCCCGGCCCACACCGAGGCGGCAGAGCGGCCGTCAGAGCAGCGCGAGATGGTGCAGGAGTTGTAGACGGTCGCACTTGCGGGGACGTCGACCGCGACGCCCGTCGCGCACATCACACTGATCAGAATGACGGCGGCCCGCTTTGGCCAGGACGTCTGGGAACGCACTTCGAGCACGGAACCTCCCACGAACGAATGCCTACCGAGGGGACATTTCACTTCCCCTGGATTGGACTCTGCGAACAGCCGTCATGATGGCTTCGTTGATCAGCGCTATCAACAAGAAGCGGACAAAGACTGCATGAACACTGGTCCAGGATCGTCGATCTCACGGCAGCCCGCGATGCCCCGCGGAACCTGCTGAGGGCCGCGCGGCACTGCCGGTGCCGTAGTGCCCCGAGCGGGTGGCTCTGCTGCTCTGAGCAGATCTGCCGCCGGCAGATCTGGCCGTGACCGGTGCGCGCCTCGACGCAGAGTTGAAGCATGAGCGAAGAGGAGAAGGTCCCGGTATTCAACGAGCGAGTGCGGCGCGAGCTCTATCAGCAACGCGTCCTGGTGCTGGACGGCCCGCTCGACGACGACAACGGCACGCTTCTGGCAACGCAACTGATCACTCTGGCGAAGGAGGATTCCTCGACCGACATCGCGCTGTGGATCCATTCCCCCGGCGGGTCGGTTCCGTCGATGCTCGCCATTCGCGACGTCATGCGCCTTGTCCCGTGCGACGTGTCCACGATGGTGCTGGGCATCGCCTACAGCGCCGGCCAGTTCCTGCTGTCGTCCGGAACCCGCGGAAAGCGCCGCGCCATGCCGCACGCCCGCGTGCTGATGCACCAGGGCTCCGCCGGAATCGCCGGCGCCGCCGTCGACATCGAACTGCAGGCCAACGACCTGCGCCATACTCGCGACACCGTCCTCGGGCTCATCGCCGAAGACACCGGTCAACCCGTCGAGCGCGTCTTCGAGGACTCCCTGCACGATCGCTGGTACACGGCGCAGGAAGCACTCGAATACGGCTTCATCGACGCGATCGTCGGCGCCTTCGACGAGGTCGTGCCGACCAGTCATCGCACCATCGGACTCGGCGGCCCTTCCGAAGGAGCCGCCCGATGAGCTCTTACACGATTCCGAACGTCATCGCGCAGCACCCTCGCGGTGAACGGATAATGGACGTCTATTCGCACCTTCTGACGGAGCGGATCATCTATCTCGGCACCGCCATCGACGCGGGAGTCGCGAACGCTCTCGTCGCGCAGTTGCTTTACCTGGAGGCCGACAGCCCCGACCGCGACATCCAGCTGTACATCAACTGCGAAGGCGGCGACCCCAGCGCGATGCTGGCCGTTTACGACACGTTGCGCTATATCCGCCCGCAGGTCGCGACGACCTGCGTGGGACAGGCGGTCGCCGTCGGCGCCGTGCTCCTCGCCGCGGGCGCTCCCGGCAAGCGTGCCGCGCTGCCGCACACCCGCGTCGTCCTGCACCAACCGGTCGGGCAGAGTCGCGGCGCGATTCCCGACCTCATCCTTCAGGCGGACGAGGTCGTCCGCGTGCGCGCGGACATCGAGCACATCCTTTCCCGGCACACCGGGCAGGACGTCGCGACGCTGCGCGCCGACACGGACCGCGACCGCGTGTTCACCGCGAAGACGGCCCTGGACTACGGCCTCATCGACCAGGTGATCGAGGAAAAGCAGCCCTTCACCGCGTAGAAACCCGCTCTACGCGGCCAGCGCGTAGGCGGCCCGGCAGGTCGCGCCCATCGGAGCGGTTCCGGTCGGCGCGGCCAGCAGGGTCGTCGCGACCGCGAGCGCCAGGTCGGCGAGCGTCGTCTCCAGGGCGCCGGCGACCGCGGCGATCATCTCGCTCGACGGCTCCTTGACGCCGCGCTCCATCTCGGAGAGGTACTGCGGCGACACCCCGGCGCGGCGGGCGGTCTCGACCAGCGTCTCGCCGCGGTCGAGGCGCCGGCGCCGCAGGCAATGGCCGAGCGCGTCGCGCCACAAGGGCTCCGCCTCCCGGCGCGCGGCGGCCCGCTCGTGCGGCTTCTCGTCGGTCGGCATGGGCGGTCGGACGGTCTCGGCCATGCGCACATCGTAAGTCGGCACCGCCATCAGGTCCTATGCATTCCGCCGACCGCAGAACGACGGCCCAGGGCCGGTACAGCCACGTCACAAAGGAAAAGGGACGATCCGAAGACCGTCCCACAGAATTCCCACAGGGGAGCGTCCCTGCCCTCCGTGCCAAGCCCCGAAAGGGGGCCTGACCTTGGGGTGAGTGAGGGGACTTGAACCCCCGACATCTTGGACCACAACCAAGTGCTCTGCCAACTGAGCTACACCCACCGTGGCCGGGAACGTGCCCGGCTCCCAGTAGTGTAGCGGTTCCCGTGGCGTGGGTCAGCCCGCGGCCACGCGGGCGGCGACGGCGCGGGCCGTCTCGGAGTCGGGGCCGGGCTGCGGGACGAAGACCGCCGCGCGGTAGTAGCGCAGTTCCTGGATGCTCTCGGTGATGTCGGCGAGGGCGCGGTGGCCGCCCTTCTTCTCCGGGCTGGCGAAGTAGACGCGCGGGTACCAGCGGCGGGCCAGCTCCTTGATGGACGAGACGTCCACCATGCGGTAGTGCAGGTGGGAGTCGAGGGCCGGCATGTCGCGGGCGAGGAACGAGCGGTCGGTGGCGATGGAGTTGCCGCAGAGCGGGGCCTTGTTCGGCTCCTTGACGTGGCTCTTGACGTACTTGAGGACGATGTCCTCGGCCTCGGCGAGGGTGACGCCGGACGGGAGGGCCTCCAGCAGGCCGGACACGGTGTGCATGTCGCGGACGACCTGCTTCATCTGGGTGAGCGACTCGGGCGGGGGTTTGATCACGATGTCGACGCCGCGGTCGAGGATGTTCAGCTCGCTGTCGGTGACCAGTGCGGCTATCTCGATCAGCGCGTCGTTCCGCAGGTCGAGGCCCGTCATCTCGCAATCCACCCACACAAGCCGCTCGTTCATGGATTCACCCTACGACCATGAGCGACTGCGCGGGGCATTGAGTTGGAACGAATTAGGAGGTCACGCGCCGCGCGATGTGCGCCGGGACGGGGATTCCCGCACGCAGCACAGGGTCGGGGTCGGGAGAACCGAACGTCTGGTAGATCGGGACGACGCCCGCCCAGACGCCCAGGGCGTAGTCCTCGTCGTCGTCGCTGGGGCCGCCCTCGCGGACCTTGACGGACGCCTCGTCCAGGGAAAGGGCCAGTACGGAGACGGCGGCCATTTCCTTGCGGGTGGGCTTGCGGGCCACGTCCCATTGGCCGGGGGTCAGGTTCTCGGTGACCACGCGGAGTCCGGTGAGTTTCTCGTCGGGATCGGTGACGAGGCGGGGCGTCCCGTAGACGACGGCGCTGCGGTAATTGATGGAGTGGTGGAACAGGGACCGGGCGATGACGAGCCCGTCCAGGTGGGTGACCGTCACGCAGATCTCCTGGGACGGCCCCGCCCGGAGGCTGCTCGCGCCGCTGGACCCGTGGACGTAGAGGGTGTCGCCGAGGCGGCCGTAGGCGGTGGGGATGACGCGGGGGGAGCCGTCCACGACGACGCCGAGGTGGCAGATCATGCCGTCGTCGAGGATCTCGTGGAGGACGGAGCGATCCTCGGTGGAGCGCTCCGGAAGCCTGCCGAGGCGTGTCCGGGCGGTCGACGAGAGTGGGTTCATGGCCGTTTACGCTAGAAGTCGAGTGGCCTGGTCGGTAGTGCCACTCGAAGCGCAAAGCGGGAGACCACTTTGTCGATCGACCTGCCCCTCGCCGTGGACCGGGACGCGGACGAGCCGATGAGCGCCCAGCTCGTGGGCCAGTTGCGGACGGCCATGGGGGAGGGGCGGCTCGCGGCGGGCGAGCGGCTCCCGGCCAGCAGGGCGCTCGCGGCCCTGCTCGGCGTGAGCCGGACCGTCGTGACGGAGGCGTACGAGCAGCTCTACGCGGAGGGCTGGCTCGAAGGGCGGCACGGGTCCGGGACGTACGTCACGGAGGGCGTCGCCGCCCCGCCCATGCCGAGACCACGGCCGGTGGAGGCGAGGTCGGTGAAGCGGGCCGCGGCCCCGCACGAGATCGACCTGCGGGCGGGGCTCCCCTGGGTCGGGGCGCTGGACACGCCCGCGTGGCGGCGGGCCTGGCGGCTCGCGTCCGGGATGGCGCCGCAGCAGCGGCAGGATCCGCACGGCCTGCCGGGGCTGCGCGCCGCCCTCGCCGACTACGTCCGGCGTAGCCGCGGCGTCGCGTGCCCGGTGGACGGCCTCCTGATCACGCGCGGCGCGACGAACGGGCTCGACCTCCTCGCCGCGACCGTGCTGCGGCCGGGGGACCGGGTCGGGGTCGAGGAGCCCGGCTACCGGCGGGCCCACGCCGTTCTCGCCGGGCGCGGCGCCGAGGTGGTGCCGTGCCCGGTCGACGAGCACGGCCTGATCGTGGACGCTCTCCCGGACGGTCTCCGTCTCGTCCACACGACGCCGTCGCACCAGTTCCCGATGGGCGGGGTGCTGCCCGTCCCGAGGCGGCAGGCCCTGCTCGCGTGGGCCCGGCGGAACGGAGCGCTCGTCGCCGAGGACGACTACGACGGCGAGTTCCGCTACGACGTGGCGCCGCTGCCCGCCCTCTACGGCCTCGACCCGGACGTGGTCGTCTACCTCGGCACGACCGCGAAGA
Organism: Actinomadura syzygii; assembly: GCF_008085905.1. Classification (GTDB taxonomy): domain Bacteria; phylum Actinomycetota; class Actinomycetes; order Streptosporangiales; family Streptosporangiaceae; genus Spirillospora; species Spirillospora syzygii. The sequence goes on from NZ_VSFF01000002.1 coordinate 601,010, forward strand.
TCCTCACGGCGGACATGGGGGTGGGCTGGCTCGCGGGGCGTCCCGCGCTGGTCAAGGAGATCGCGCTGCGCCGGGAGGAGCTGAACGACCGGACGGCCGTCGTCCCGCAGGACGCGCTGCGCCTGCTGCTGGAACGCGGCGACCTCGACCGGCACGTCCGGCGGATGCGCGGGGAGTACGCGCGGCGGCGGGACGTGGTCGTCCGCGCCCTGGACGGCCTGGTCCTGCGCGGCGACACGGCGGGGATGCACCTCGTCGTGGACGTCCCGGCGCCCGTGGCCGCCGGGGTGGAGCGCGCGGCGGCGGAGCGCAGCGTCCTCGTGGAGACGCTGCGGCACCACCACGCGGGGCCGCTCGGAGCGCCCGGCCTGGTCATCGGCTACGGCGCCGCGGCGAACCCGGCGGAGCTGCGCGCGGGGTGCGAGATCGTCCGGGAGCTCGTCGGCACCGGGCGATAAGGCCGGCGCCGTCAGTTGGACATGGCCGACTGGCCCACCCGCACCGGTTCGGACGCCGGTCGCGGCCGCGCCGGGTCGCTCTGCGCCGGCAGGACGGGCTCGGCCGCCCGCGCGTTCCGAGGCACCCGCCGCGGCGGCCCGGCGTCGCCGAGCGGGGCGCGCGGGCGCGGGATCGGCGCGACCGGGGTGTCGGGTCCGGTGATGCGCCGGATGTCGATGCCGCCCGGGTCGGGACGCTCGGCCAGCGGCACCTGGGAGGCCCCGTAGTGCCCGCCGTGCGCCCAGTCCCGGCGGCTGCGCCGCGCGTGGTAGGACTGCGGCGACGGCAGCGGCGGCCCGGCGGGCCAGCGCCGCGCGACGCCCCACGAGTCGAGCCACTGGACGATCGCGTCCAGCCCGGCGAGCAGCGCGCCGGTGAACGGCGCCCGGGACTGCCCGATCACCATGATCTGCACGCAGACGCGGCCCTCGTGGCCGATCCGGTCGCCGAGCAGCCGGGCGGCGCGGGTGACCGGCAGCAGCTGGACGATCTCGCCGGTGCCGGGATGCCACACCAGGTGCGGCGGCCGGTCCTCCTTGATCATGTCCGCGGCCACCGAACGGGCTGAGACGGTGCGCGGGTCGTGCTCGCCGGCGCACCACACGGCCCTCGGCGCCCCCCCTCGCAGAGCCCCGCCGTCCTTACGGGCCGGCATGCGTCCGGCTCCCGGCAGCCATGCGTCTGCCACGGTGCGTCCCCCCAATCGGGTGGTCTAGCCCCCGAATGGTCTAGTCCTCGTCTCATGGCCCGGCGGGACCTGTGGTCCAACCCGCCGCCATGGGCCGGAAATGGCGGCTATCGACCTCCGCGCCGGGTAGCGACCACTCTGCTCGGGTGTCGGTGCAGATGCGTACCCCGGGTGTCCGATGAATCCACCTTGCGTCCCTCAAGTTCCTGTAGTCACCCTGGTTGGACAATCGTCCGATATCGGTCATTCTAGCGTTGTCGCAGGTCAGGGGCCATGCTGAAGGTTGGGTGAAGCCCAGCTGGAAGTCGGCCGGAAGTGGCCGGGAGGGCGGGGCCGCGGACTGGTAGGGGGGCGGGTTCGCGCGCCGAACCGAGCCGCGTTCTAATAGGGCGTCATGACCCTTGACGCAGAGTCTCCGGCGGGGCCGCCGCCCGAGGTCCCGGGCATCGACGTGCCCCGGCTCGCGGCCTGGCTGGCCCGCGAGCTGCCCGGCTCCGGCCGCGTCGGGGCGATCGAGTTGATCGCCGGCGGACGCTCCAACCTCACCTACGGGATCACCCTGGACGGCGGCCGCCGCGTCGTGCTGCGCAGGCCGCCGCTCGGGCACGTCCAGCCGACGGCCCACGACATGGGCCGCGAGCACCGGGTGCTGACCGCGCTCGGCGGCGGGACGGGCGTGCCCGTGCCGCGCACGCTGGCGTTCTGCGCCGACCCGTCCGTGCTCGGCGCGCCCTTCTACCTCATGGACTTCGTCGACGGGCGCGTCCTGCGCACCCGCGAGGACGCCGCCGACCTCGCCCCGGGGCAGGCGCGCGGCCTCAGCGAGGCGCTGGCCGCCGCGCTCGCCGCGATCCACACCGTCGACGTGGCGGCCGTCGGCCTGGACGACTTCGGGCGCCCGGCCGGCTACATGGAGCGCCAGCTCAAGCGGTGGGGCAAGCAGTGGGACGGGTCGCGGGAGGCGATCCGCGCGACCGGCGCCGTCCGCGACCTGCCCGAGTACGACCGGCTCGCCGCGCGGCTCGCCGAGCGGCTCCCGGCGGACGCCGCCGCGCGGGGGGAGCGGGCGCGGCTCGTCCACGGCGACTTCCGGCTCGACAACGCGCTCGCCGGGCTGGAGCCGCGGCCGGAGATCGCGGCCGTGGTCGACTGGGAGATGTCGACGCTCGGCGACCCGCTGTCCGACCTCGGGCTGACGCTCGTCTACTGGGCCGAGGCGGCGGACGCCGAGGAACTGCCCGTCGGCGCCACGATCACCGCCGCGCCCGGCTTCTTCACCCGCCGCGAGTTCGCCGACCGGTACGCCGCGCTGACCGGCTTCGACCTCGCCGACCTCGACTTCTACGTGGCGTTCGCGTGCTTCAAGCTCGCCGTCATCCTGGAGGGCATCCACGCCCGCTACCTGCAGAAGGCGACGGTCGGGCAGGGGTTCGACCAGATCGGGGACGCCGTCCCGCTCCTGCTGGGGCGCGCGCACCGCATCCTCGACGCCCGCTCACCCTGGTGAGGGCCGGGACGCCCGCCGCGCGCGGGCGTCCCCGGTCAGCACCGGTGGGACGTTCCGGTCAGCACCAGTAGGACACCGACGCGGTGCCGCCCGGCGAGACGGTCACGCTGCCGGACTGGCGTCCCAGGCAGAGGCCGCTGTCGCGCGACACCCGCACGCCGCCGACCTGCCCCGCTTCGAGACGGCCCGCGCCGCCCGCCGCGACGGGACCGGACGTCCCGGTCACGCGCCAGTTCACCGGCCCGCCGACGGCGGTGATCCGGATGACGCAGGAGTCCTGGCCGTTCCCCATGCTGCACCCCTGCACCGACAGGCGTCCGGCCCGCGGCGGTTCCGGCCGGTCCGGCGGGGGCGGCGTCTTCGAGGGAGTCTTCGACGGGGTCTTGGACGGCGACGGCGACTTCGACGGCGACTTCGACGCGGTCGGGGACGGCGACGTCACCGACGGGTCGAGGCCGCTCGGCGACGGGTCGGGGTCGCTCGACTCGCCGCCCGGGGAGCCGCTGCCGCCGGTGACCGGACCGCCCGCCGCCGCGCCCGTGTCGTCGCCGCCGAGCCAGGACATCGCGCCGACCAGCAGCACCACCGCGCCGACGGCCACCGCGACGGCGGCGATCAGCGGGCCGCGGCGGCGCGGCGACCGGTCGCGGGACCGCGCGGGCGAGGGCTCGTAGGGGAGCGGCCAGCCGTACTCGTCGAACGGCTCCGTCCAGGCGGCGATGGCGCGGCGGTTGGCGCTGCGGTCCTCGGCGGTGGCGGCGGTGAGGACGTCCAGCCGCAGGTCGCCGGGGATCGCCGCGATCGGCAGCACCGACAGCAGCCGGTCGGTCTGCAGCGGCGGCGTCTCCCGCTCGCCGCACACCGGGCAGCTCGCGACGTGCCGGACGAGCGACGTCGCCGCCTGCGGCGACAGCGGCCACGACTCCGTCAGCGCCGAGACGCTCGGGCATTCCTTCCAGTGGTTCTGCGCGATGAGGGCGGCGTGCAGCGCGGCGCCGAGGTCCTCGCGGGACTTCTCGACGAGCGCGAGCGTCTCCTCCAGCGGCATCCCGAAGATGCCGGAGAGGTCGACCTCGTCCAGCTCGTGCCGCACCGACAGGTCGATCGCCTCGCGCTGGCGGCCGTTCAGCGCGGCGAGCGCGCTGTGCGCGAGCAGCCGGCGCTCCTCGCGGCGGGCGAGCTGCTCGTCGGTCAGGTCGTCGTCGGCCTCCGGCGCCTCCTGGCCGGTGTGCCGGTTCGGGCTGTCGCGGCGCCGCATGCACTCCTTGCGGGCGATCGCGTACAGCCAGCCGCGCAGCCGGTCCGGCTCGGTGAGCCGGTCGATGTGCTCGCGGGCCTGGATGACGATGTTGCGCAGGGCCCCCGCGGCCTCGACGCGGTCACGGAGCAGGCCGTGGCAGTAGTCGTAGAGGAACGGCGCGTACGTGTCGTACACCTCGGTCAGGGCGATGACGTCCCCGGCTCGCAGCGAGTTCGCCAGCCTGAGGTCGTCTTCCTGCCCGGGCCCTGGCTCACCGGCCACGGGAATCCTCCCAGTCGAGTTCGGTGTTCTTGATCGTGCCCCCGGCGAGCCCCGACGTCCGTCGGCCGACTCTGGTTGCCAGATCTTGCCACCAAGTCTCTGAGATTTCTCCCTTATGAGCGGATTTCAGTGACGGATTAGGTACGCCCCGTGGCCGTCTCGCCTAGTGAATCGCCCCTTGGACCACAAAAATGTGATCTGAGCCACGTTGACGTCAGTTGCCCCCGCCGCCCCCGCCGCCTCCGCAGTCCCAGGAGACCTGCCGGCTCTCGCCGCCGGGGGAGAAAGTGACCGTGGTGGACCCCGACGGGTCGTCGCAGGAGCCCAGCGTGAACGTGGCCGCGCCGCCCTGTCCCGGGGCGAGCGTGCTGCCGCCGCCCCCGCTGACCGGGCCCCCGCCCGCGACGGACCAGGTCACCTGGCCGCCGACCGCGCGCACCGGGATCGAGCAGCTGTTCCCGGCGCCGTTGATGGTGCAGCCGCCGCCGACCTGCAACGTCCCCGTCCTGGGCTTTGTGCGGGTCGGAGTCGGGGTCGGAGTGCGGGACGGACGGCGCGTCCGCGTCGGGGTCGGCGTGGGGGACGTCGTGGTGGGCGTCGGGGTCGCGGTCTCGGTGGGCGTCGGGGTCTCCGACGGCTGCTCGCTCTCGCTCGGCTCGGCCGAGTCCGGCGCGACCGAGGCCGGCCCGGTCGGCTTGTCCTGGGCGGCCGGCCCGCTGGACGAGCCCGGCATGATGAAGAACGCCCCGGCGACGATCACGACCACGGCGGCGACGGCGGCGAGCACCGGCCAGAGCGCGCGGGGCGCGCCGCGCCGGCCTCCGCCGGACCCCTGCTCCGCGCGGTCGACGGTCACCGGCCAGCCCCAGGCGTCGAACGGCTCGGCCCGGTGCGCGATCTCGGCCAGGTCGGGGGCGAGGGACGGGTCGGTCGCCGTCGCCATGACGAGCCCGCGCAGGTCGGTCGGCATCATCGCGACGGGCAGCACCTGGAGGAGCCGGGCCGCGGAGATCGTCCGGTCGCGGCGCGGGATGCAGGTCGGGCACGTCTCGATGTGGTGGACGAGTTTGCGCACGACCGGCGGCGGCAGCGGGTTCGGGCCGTCGTCGGCGAGGGCGGCGACGCTCGGGCAGTCGCGCCCGTGCCGGGCGAGGTGGGCGGCGGCGAGCGCGTCGTCGAGGCGGGCGCGCGCGGCGCCGGTCACGTCGGCGGCCTCCTGCGGGTCCAGGCCGAGGACGCCGCCGACCTCCACCGGGTCCAGGCCGTGCCGGAGGTTGAGGTCGAGCGCCTCGCGCTCGCGTCCGCGCAGCGCGGCGAGCGCGCTGTGGATGAGGCGGCGGGCCTCCTCGCGGTTCGCGACGTCGACGTCCTTGAGGAAGACGTCCTCGACCTCGGGGGCCTCGTGCCGCTCGGCCGGACGGGCGGGATCGCGCAGCCGCCGCGTGCACTCGTTGCGCACGAGCGCGTACAGCCAGCCGCGGAACCGGTCCGGCTCGCGGACGACGGACACGTGCGCGTACGCGGCGATGAGCGCGTCGTGCAGGGCGCCCGCCGCCTGCTCCTGGTCGCGGAGCAGCGCGTGGCAGTAGTCGTACAGGCGGGCCGCGTAGCGATCCATGACCTGGATGAGGGCGCTGGGATCACCAGCCGCCAGCGACCGGGCGAGACGTTCGTCGTCAGCGCGGTCGAGATTGGGCCATCCGGACACAGGGTCCTCCCGCGGGCTGGGGGATGAGAAAGTCCGCGTCCGCGATGTCAGGGACGGGACTGAAGATCAATTGGGGAGCGCTGCGCTCTCCCTGGGTCCCGGCCTCCCGGCCGGCGGCCCCTGAGCCGCCTCGTCAGGTGCGGCTCCGCCCCCCGTCACGGTTCGGGGAGGGAGAGCGGGTCGGAGGCCCGACGGCCCCGCTCCCCGTCGGGCCTCCACATGAATTGACGATCGACGGAGGCGCCAGGTTGACACGAATCGCCGGAAAAAACCGGGAACTACCAGGCGCATTCACATGATCACCGAGTGCGGAGTGTTGTGCAATTCTCACCAGATCCTCGCCGGCCCGGCCGCGGCGAGCTGACCTGCGCGACGCTGCCGAGGGTGAGGGACGCTCACTCGATGCGCCTGGAGAGCATCTTCAGGAAGATCTTCTTGATCTCGTCCGGGGTCATCGCGATCTCCACGTTGCCGTACGTGACGTTCGCGATCTGCTGGAGCTCGTTGCGGTCCACGCCCTTGCCGAACCCGATCATGTTGACCTGGATGGGCTTGTTCGGGTCCTGCATGCCCTTGAGCTGCTTCAGCGTGTCCTGGAGCGACGGGCCGCCCGGGTCGTCGTTCTTGCCGTCCGTGAGCAGCAGGATCGAGTTGCCGAACTCCGGCTTGTAGGTCTTGTTCATCGTCTTGTAGGCGGCGAGCAGCGTCCGGTAGAGGCCGGTGTCGCCGCTCGGCTTCGGCTGCATCTGGTTGAGCGCCGACAGGAACAGGCCGCGCCGCGTGGTCGAGCCGACCCGCTCGCCGAGCGGCCCGATCGAGATCGTCTCCTTGTACGGGGTGGAGCCGTTCATGTCGGTCGAGAACAGCCACTGGCCGAGCTCGGTGTCGTTCGACATCATGCTCAGCCCGCTCTGCGACACCTGCGCGATCGCCTGGAGGCGGTTCAGGCTCGGCCCGACCTGCTCCGCCATCGAGCCGGACACGTCGATCAGCGTCAGCATGCGCAGCCCGAGCGTCAGCTTCGCCCACGCCTGCATGGTCTTCGCGACGGCCTCGGTCTGCGGCGCGGGGAGCTGGCGCGGCCGGGCCGGGCTGACGCCCGCCTTCTGGTCGAACCCGCCGGGGGCCTTGCCGTCCGGCGTGCGGAAGCCCAGCTCCAGGACGTCGCCGCGGGTGGCCTCCGTGCTCATCGCCTTCTCCAGCAGGCGCGCGCCCTCCGCCTTGGCGTCGTCCTTGGCGGTGATGGTGAACGGGTAGTCCATCGACAGCGTGCCCTCGAGCGGGTACAGCGCGACCGCGGGCTCGTCCGGCTTCGACTGGTTGTACTGCCAGAGCGCCTGCTCCGACGACAGCGAGATCGGCTGCTTGCCCGCCCGCCCCTTGCGGAACTGCCCGAACTCGGCCGCCACGTTCGGGACGGTGCTCTCCCGCACCGTCCGCACGATGCCGGTGAAGATCGTGTCGCGGTTCGGGTCGTTCGCCAGCAGCGTGCTGGTGATCATCAGCGAGCCCATGCCCGCCGCGTTCTTCGTCGGGTCCGGCACGACCAGCCGCACCGTGCCCGCCGGGATCATCTGGTTCTTGGTCACCGCGCCGCCCGCGACGCCGCCCGCCGCCTTGAGCAGGTTGTCCCAGGACGGGGCGGCCGTGATGCCCTGCTGCTTGAGCTGCTGCGCGAGCGACTGCGGCAGCCCGACCACGATCGGGCTCGTCGCGACGGACGTCTTCGTGGGAGTGATGCCGCCCCTGCCGATGCCGCCGCCGCTCGCGGACTGGGCGAGGGCCGTCCACAGCGACGAGTCGGGGATCCACACGTCCGGCCGCTCGTTGGCCGCGTCCGTCACCCCCTGCCCGGACAGCAGCGTCGACACCGTCGCGGGCTCGGTCTTCTTCACGGTGGCCCTGACGCACTTGCCGCCGGACTTGTGCTTGGCGTCGTTGAACCGTCCGGCCGCCTTCTCCACGACCGGCGCGATGTCCGGCGCGGCCGCGACCGTGAGGTTCATCGCGCCGTCGCCGGAGCAGCCGCCGCTCTCGGCGAAGGCGTACACGCCGACGCCGAGCAGGAGCGCGAGGCCCGCCGCTCCCGCCATCGGCCCGATCAGCGCGGTCGCGCTGCGTTTGCGCCTGCGCCTGCCGTACTCGTAACCGCCGGACCCGCCGCCGTAGGAGCCGGACCCGCCCGACCCTCCGTAGCCGCCGGAGTCACCGGACCCGCCGGAGTCGCCGCCGCCCGTCCCGCCGCCGAAGTAGCCGGACGGGCCTCCGTCCGAACTGCGGATCGAGTCGTACTCGCTGTACCCGGTCCCGGCGAGCGGCGAGCGGGTGCTCTCGGACGGCGCGCCCGGCTCCCCGTACCCGCCCGGCTCTCCGTACCCGCCCGGCGTGCCGTACTCGCTCGGCGGGTTGTACTCGCTGGGTTGGGTGTACTCGCTCGGTGGACCGTACTCGCCGGGTGGGGGGTACTCGCTCGGTGGGCCGTACGGTCCGCTTTCAGACGCGCCCGCGGCCGTGCCGTAGTCGCCGGACCCGTAAATGGGCTGCTCGCCCGTTCCGTAGACGGGCTGCTCGCCGGACTGGCGCGGCGTGAACCACTGGGGCGTCTCGCCGGACGCCCCCGGCGGCGGGCTCTGCGGGCTTTGCGAACTCTGCGGGCCCGGGGGCGGGGTGGCTTGCGCTTGCGCGGGCGGCTGGATGGGCGGCTGGGCGAGCTGTCCGCTGTCGCGTGTTCCGAACCAGTCCGAGGAGCCGTCGTTGGCCGGCCCGAAGACAGGGGTGGACGGGTCGTACCCGCCGCCTCCCGTCCCGTCGGGGAAGTCATTGCGATGACGTCCGCTCATGGCCTGCCCTCGATTCACCAGAAACCCGCCGATGTTCCCCGGCACTGTAGTAGTACGAACCAGAGGTTACAAAGAACTCAAAAGTGATAATGACGCAGGTCATCAGCGCCTGTCTCGACGTTCCCGTTGCTGGTCAGAGCCGTGACGGTCCGCGAGCACGGGGGTGCGGACGGTGGCGTGCCGCGCGGAACGGTCACCGCCCGTCCGGAGGTGATCGCAACGGTCCACATATATAAGGCGTGCGGCGGCGCGCCGATACCGTCCGTGTGCGATCACATGGGACGAGTGACGGTCGGTTCGGCGGCGACCATGGAAATGCCATGACGTGAAAATGGCCATTCTCGGCCGTGCGGCGCGTGGTGTCGGCCGTTCTGGTAATGGCGTTCCATTCCCTTCCGTGACCTTCTGGATCTCGTTCTGGAACGTGCCCGCCACGCCATTCGCTAGGGTGCGGCCGGGGCGCCGATCCGCTGTGCCGCGGCCACGTCCGGGACGGTCGGCCCGTCGTCGGGAGTCACCTCCGAGCGGATGCATCAGGAGCCTCATCCATCACATTCGACGGAATACAAGACTCTTTCCCGCAGATTCCGACAACGGACGGCGGTGAAATTCGGGCGTGCGAGTGGGGCCGCTGTTGCGGGTGGTCGCGGCGAGGTCGGCGGACGCGGGTTGGCAGACTTGGGGGATGGCCAGCCTGGTTCCCGTCACCGACCCCGCCGACCCGCGCCTCGCCGACTACGTGCGGCTCCGCGACATGAACCTGCGCAAGAGCCTGGAGGCCGAGCACGGCCTGTTCATCGCCGAGGGCGAGAAGGTCATCCGGCGCGCGGTCGCCGCGGGGCACCCCGTCCGGTCGATGCTGATGGCCGGCCGCTGGTTCGAGCCGCTCGCCGACCTCCTGGACGGCGTCGACGCCCCCGTCTACGTCGCCGACGACGCGGCCCTGGAGGCGATCACCGGCTTCCAGGTGCACCGGGGCGCGCTCGCGTCCCTCGAACGGCTCCCGCTGCCGGGCATGGACGCCGTCGTCGCGGACGCCCGGCGCGTCCTCGTCCTGGAGGACCTCGTCGACCACGCGAACGTCGGCTCCATCTACCGGTGCGCCGCCGCGCTCGGGGTCGACGCGATCGTCCTGTCCCCGAGGTGCGCCGACCCGCTGTACCGCCGCGCGATCAAGGTCTCCATGGGAGCGGTGTTCGCGATCCCCTACGCCCGCATGACCAACCGGCACGACGACCTGGCCGAACTGCGCGCCACCGGGTTCACGCTGCTGGCGCTCACCCCCGACCAGGCGGCCACGCCCCTGGACGGCGCGGCGACCGGCGGCCGCGTCGCCCTAATGCTCGGCTCGGAGGGCGACGGCCTCTCGTCCCGCTGGCTGGACGAGGCCGACCAGCGCGTGTGCATCCCGATGAGCGCGCAGGCCATGGCGAACGGCGTCGACTCGCTCAACGTCACCGCGGCGGCCGCGATCGCCTGCCACGCGCTCGTCCGCGACGTGCCGTCCTGACCCTCGCTCGGGCTCAGGCGCCGGTCACTTGCCGAAGACGCCCTTGCGCGGACGGCGGTGCGTCCCCTTGAGCCGCTTCGGGTCCTCGACGGGCTGCCGCCGGCGGCCCAGCCGCACCTGCGTCAGCAGCAGCGAGAACGCCACCATCAGCGCCGCGAGCCACGCGATCTGCGTGCTCGCGATCCGCTCGAACGTGAGGTCCTGCGCGACGGGCGCGTTGTTGCCCTGCAACCGGCTCTGCGGCGCCATCGCCGGACTCGGCGCCACGGACGGGTTCTGCGGGACGGGACTCGCGATCGGCGGCAGCGCCACCTGCGGGTTCCGCGGGTCGAACGACGAGTTCGGCGCGGGCGGCAGCACGCCCCCCGTCCCGGACCCGGACCCGGATCCACCGCTCCCGGACCCGCCCGACCCGCCGCTGGACCCGCCGCCCCCGGAGCCGCCCCCATTGTGCGACGGCGACTTGGTGGGCTTCTTGGTCGGCTTCGGAGGCTTCTTCGTCGGCTTGTCGGTCGGCGGCGGCGTGGTCGGCGGCTTGTTGTTGTGCGTCACCGTGTAGGTGACCTTCGCCTCACCGGTCTGGTCCGTCGTCACATTGGTCGCGCTGACCGTGACCGTCACCGTGACCGTGACCGTCTTGGACGTGGTATCCGGAACGGACAGCGTCAGCTTGACGGGTTCGGAGGTCTTCCCACTCGCGAGGTCGCCGATCGTGCAGCGCTCCGCGGTGTACGGGTCTGGGCACTCCCCGCCGACCTTCGCCTGGGCGGTGGTCGGACTCGTCACGACACCCTTCACCTTGACCCCGGCCAAGGCGCCGTTCTCGGCCGTGATCTTCACGTCCAGATTGGCGGGCTTTGTGGACCCGGGAACGGCGTCCTGCTTCAGAGGTGTGACGGTCACCTTGAGCGTGCCGGCCTGAGCGGGCGGTGAGGACGGGTCCGTGGCGGGGGGCGACGTTGTGGGGGAGTCGGTTACGGCGATGGCGGACGCACCGCCCGTGGCCAGGATGGCGGCCGTCCCGAGCCCCACAAAGATCGGTTTCACCGCTGGTCGGCAGATCACTGCCGCAGCACCTCCGTCGCGTCGCCGTTGTACGCATGCGCCGTTCTGGGTCGAGGGTTCGCCTCGGGAGCCATGCGAACACGGATCAATGGACCAAATCAACCCCGTTCAGGATTAGATCATCTCTTCCCGGACGTCTTCGACTTCTGACCTCGGCGCCCAGGATTGCCAGACCCCCAGGTCGACCCGGTCGAGCCCGAGACCCTCGGCGACCGTCGCGCGTCCGCCCGCGAATTCGACGCGCAACCAGGTCTCGTGCTCACCGACGATGACGAACCGCTCACCGCGCCAGCGGCACGTGGTGCGGACGTACCGCAGCTCCTCCACCTCGGACGCGGGGACGATCCGCCGGAACCGTCCGGCGCGGATCTCCTCGAAGCCGTCGGTCGGGGCGGGCGCGTAGAGCCTGACCTCGCCGTCCGCGCCGGGCGCCGCCTCGAAGTCGCGGCCGAGCCAGCGCGCGACGTAGCCGTCCCGGATCACTCCGCGGCCTCCGTCCGTCCGTTCCATGACTGGGCGTTCGCGTCCGGACGCAGCCAGGCGAGCCGGTCCGGGTCGTACATGGCCACGAACCGCTCGGTCCGGTCGCCGGAGAGGTAGTACATCTCCGCGCCGTAGGGGAGGCGGACGCTGTCCACCTTGTACTCGCGGATGGACCCGGCGCTGCCCGGCGCGAAACCCGTGCCGAGGAACGGCGGCCGTTCGATGACCCAGCCCGCCTCGCCCCAGGACGCCATCTCGTCCTCGTTCCGCCCGCCGAAGGGGATCCGGTAGAGGTCGGGGCAGTACGCGGGCCAGCGGATCACGTACACGCCCTCGTCGCCGGGCGAGAACGGCGACCCCTCGTAGAGCAGCCCCAGCGCCTCGTACAACTGGCCGGGCGTCTGCAACTCGCCGACGTCGTTCGTCGAGTGGACGAACCCGCCGACCCTGTCGTAGCCCTGCTCCAGGTACCAGGGGACGTGCCCGTGCGGCACGACCTTCTGCATGATCGTCGGGGACGCGACCCGATCGTCGAGATCGGTCGGCGGCTGCGGCTCGGGAACGGGCTCACGCTCGGAGGCGAACCCCGGCTCGGACAGGAACTCCGGTTCGGGCTCAGGCCGCGCCGGAGCCGGAACCTCAGGACGCGCCAAAGCCTCGGACCGGTCGTGGACGTCCGGCCGGTCTGGAACCACCGGCTCGCTCGAAACCTCGGGATGACCGTGGTCCGCCGGTAGCGCCGGGACCTCGGACAGGCCCGGAACCTCCGGCCGAGTCGGAACCTCGGACTGGTCGGTGAACTCGGGGCGGCTCTGGACCTCGGGCGAAGGCGCCGAGTTCTCCGGCCTATCTGGGACCTCGGGTCGGGCCGGGACCTCGGGCCGAGGGGACGAGACGTCCAGCTGGGCGCCCGCCGCCGAGCCCAGCGCGTCTGGACGCGCCAACGCTTCGGACTGGCCAGGGATCTCCGGTCCCGTCGGGACTTCGGAGCCGCCCAAGACCTCCGGCCCACCCGGGACCTCGGGTCGAGGAGCTGAGACGTCCGACCGCGCATCCGACGCCGAGCCCAGGTCGTTTGGACGTCCCAATGCCTCGGACTGGGCGGTAACCTCCGGTCGGGTCGGGACTTCGGAGTAGGCCGAACCCTCCGGTCCACTCGGAGCCTCGGACTGGGGCGGGGCCTCGGATCGGCCGGCGGACTCGGGGCGGGTCGGGACCTCTGGGTGGGTGGTGGCGAGGCCGACGCGGGCCGCCCACTGGCTGAGTTCCCGTACCTGGTCGCCGAGCAGGGACGCGCCGATGTGCGTGCCCGGGTTGAGGAGCATCGTCCACTCGTCGCGGGGCCAGCCGCTGATCAGCTCCCGGAAGTCGGCGTACACGAAGCGCGACTGCGGCAGCACCTCGCGCAGCCGCACCAGCGAGGTGAACACCTGCACCGCCGACTCGGTGCGCAGCGCCGCGTCCCAGCGGAAGTCGCGCTGGATCGGGGTGACTTCGAGGGGGGCGTCGTCCGGGATCGGGACCAGCACGTTTGCGTTGAGCAGCACCCGCAGGAACCCGTCGGAGTCGCCGCCGGACGCCGCCTCGTACAACTCCTGGTCGATCCGGTTCCCGGGCTCGAACGCGGGCTCGGGCTCCGGGACGGGGTGCGGCGGCCGGACGTCGTCCCGCGCGTCGGCGGTCTCCTCGGAGACGGCGGGCACCGGGCCCGCCACGTCCCGCGGCTCGATGCGCTCGTCGTGCGGTTCGGGTGCGCTCGACCGGGCGGACGGCTCCGGGACGTCCTGCAGCGTCTCGTTCGGATTGGCGGAGGGGACGGCGACGGCGTGCCGTCCAGCCGATCGTGGCGCGGTCGGCTCGGGGGCGTCCCGCAAAGGCTCCTCGGCGGGCGCGCTCGGCACGGCCGCCTCGGGCTCGACCGGTGCGGCAGGCACCGGTGGGGCGGACGCCGGAACGGGGGGCGCCACCGGGACCGCGGGCGCCTCCGGGGGCGGCGGAGTCGCGGCGGCCGGAGCGGCGGCGGGGGACGCGGCCGGGATCTCCGGGCCGCGCAGCGCGCGGACCTGGTCGCCCGGCAGGGTCGCGTCGATCGGCGTCCCCGGGTTGAGGACGAGGCTCCACCCCGTCTCCGGCCACGCCGCGACGACGTCCACCAGCGTCGGCATCACGAACCGGGACGAGCCGATCGCCTCGTTCATCCACTTCAACGACGTGAAGATCTGGATGGACGTCCGCCCGTGCACCGACACCGGCCGCCACGGGAACCCCGAATCGGACGGGTCGATGCCCCACGGGGTGTCCGGGTCGGCGGGGACGAGCACCTGCGCGCCGAGCAGGATCGAGTAGAAGGCGTCGGTGTCGCGGCGGCGCGCCGCGTCGAACAGGCGCTGCTCGATGTCGTTCTGCGGCTCGAAGTCGGCGGTCATGCGCTGCGCGGCGCGCTGGTCGGCCCAGGCGGCGAGGCCGGGCAACTGCTGCGCGAGGACGGTGCCGCCCGCGGGCGACCCGGAGTTGATGGCGAGCAGCCAGCCGTGGTCGGGCCAGTAGCGCAGGACGACGGTGAACGGCAGCCTGATGTACTCGGTGCCGGTCCCGGCGGCGTGGGCGGCCTCGATGAGGCGCTCGGGCGAGGTGAAGACGGGGACGACGGTCGCCCCGTCCACCTCCCGCGTCTGCCAGGGGAACCCGGGACGGCCCGGACGCAGCGCGTAGTCGGTGTCGTCCGGGATGGGCAGCAGCACGTCCGTCGCGGCGAGCGTCTGCAGGAACAGGTCGTGGTCGTTGTTGGCGGCGGCGCGGAGCAGTTCGCGCTCCACGTCGTTGGCGGGCTGGAACTCCGCCCGCGCCGTGCTCCCCTGGACCTCGCCCGCTCGCTCGGCGACCGGCTCCGGCGCCTGTTCGGAAATCCGCTCGGGCAGGGGGACCGGCTCCGGCTCCTGCCCGAGCGTCGGCTCGGACGCCGCTTCGGGCGCCGCTTCAGGCGCGGGCTCGGCGGCCGGTTCGCGGGGGAGGCCGCGGTGCTGTCCGCGCAGCTCCTCCCAGGGCGGGGACGCGCGGCCGACCTGCGGCGGGCGGCCGTCCCCGGCAGCGACCTGCCGGACGAACCAGGCGGGCAGCCGCGACTCGATCGGCAGCGCGGCCGTCGCGCCGCGGGCGGGCGCGTCGACGGCGAGCCACCAGCGGTCGTCCGGCCACGTCTCCGCGATGTCGCCGAACCGGACGGTCACGAAGTGCTGGTAGGACGGCCCGAGGCAGGCGCGCATCGCCGACGCCGACGTGTACGCGAGCACGTGGACGCGGCCGTCCTCCTCCTGGGTCGGCCAGGACGGCTGCGCCTCGCCCGCGAGCATCGCGTCCGCGATGTCGGGAGGCACCGGGACGACGAGCTCGCTGTCCGCGAGGAGGCGGAAATAGCTCTCCTGGTCCCCGGCCCGGACTGTCTCCTGGAGCCGGCGCTCCAGTTCCGACGTGGGACGCCACGCGTCGGCCACGGTCGCCACCCCCTGTTTCCTCCGTGCTCGTCCCCGCGCGTCTGCCTACGCTACATGGGCGAACAGCACCAAAGCGCACCATCACCTGACAGTGCGGGTGAGCGCGCTGGTCAGCGTCCCGTCAGTCCGGCGAGGGCGGCGAGGAGCCGATCGACGTGCTCCTCGCTCGTGCCGATGCCGAGGCTGGCGCGGACGGCGGTGTCCCGGCCCCCTGCCGAGCACCCCGTGCCGTCCCCGTCCAGCAGATGCCGGACGAGGGGGTGGGCGCAGAACCTCCCGTCCCGGACGCCGACGCCGTACTCCTCGGACAGCGTAAGCGCCACGTCCGACGCGTTCCAGCCGTCCACGATGAACGACACGATCCCGACACGTGGCGCGCGGTCGCCCCACAGGGTCAGCTCCCGGACGGACGGCAGCTCCGCGACCCCCGCGCGGAGCCGTCCGAGGAGCGATTCCTCGCGGGCGCGGACCGCGTCCCACGACCCGCTCAGCGTCTCGCAGGCGGCGGCCAGCGCGATCGCGCCCAGCACGTTCGGGGAGCCCGCCTCGTGCCGCTGCTCGGCGGACGCGGCCCAGCGGGTCGTCCGGCCGACGGACGCGCTCGCCCCGCCGCCCTTCAGGTACGGCTCGGCGGCGCGCAGCCAGTCCGCGCGCCCGGCGAGGACGCCGGTGCCGAACGGCGCGTACAGCTTGTGCCCGGAGAACGCGATGTAGTCGAGGCCGAGCGCCGTCATGTCCAGCGGCCGGTGCGGGACGAGCTGCGCCGCGTCCACCACGATCCGCGCGCCGTTGCGGTGCGCGACCTTCGCCAGCTCCTCGACCGGCCACAGCTCGCCGGTGACGTTGGACGCGGCGGTGACGACGAGCAGCCGCGACCCGATCGGCGACTCGCGCAGCGCCCGGTCGGCGGCGGAGACCGCCTCGGCCGCGGTGGCGGGCGCGGGCAGCCGCACGGCCCGCCGCCACGGCAGCAGGGAGGCGTGGTGCTCGGTCTCGAAGACGACGACGCTCGTCCCGCGCGGGACGGCGTGCGCGAGCAGGTTCATCGCGTCCGTCGTGTTGCGGGTGAACACGACCGCCGAGCGTCGCCACGCGCCGAGGAACGACCGGACGGCGTCCCGCGCGTCCTCGTACGCCCGCGTCGTCACCTGCGACGCGTACCCGGCGCCGCGGTGGACGCTGCTGTAGTACGGCAGCGCGCGGGTGACGGCCTCGTGCGCCGCCTCCAGACACGGCGCGCTCGCCGCGTAGTCGAGGTTGGCGTAGGGGACGTGTCCGCCGCCCTTCACGGGCACGGGGACGTCCGCGCCGATGATCCGGGGGATCGGGCGAACCCGGACCCCTTCGACGCGCGTCACAGCAGGAGTGATGGGGGAGGGGGCGAGCAGCGTGGACACACCGGAGCCTTCCGGGTCAGGGACCCCGGGGAGTGGCCAGGGTCCGCGCTTGCCGGGACGCGGTACCGCGTCCGGCCAGGTCCTCACCCGGGGCACCCCATCGCGGACGAAGGGTTGCCGGCCAGCAAGCCGGGGCTTGACGCTGGCGCTCATGACCTAATGCGGAATTATATGCGGGTCTGGTCGGGGATCAAGATGGCCGGACGGGGACCGAGTTGGAGGGTGCGATGCGGTACGGGGTTGTTCGGGCGCTGGCGGCGGGCGTCGCCGCGCTCGGCGCGGCCGGCCTGCTGGGCGGATGCGGCGCGCTGGGCGGCGACTCCGGCAAGGTGTGCGACGACACCAGGCAGGCGTTCCAGCAGTACATCACGCAGGTGCGGAGCGTCCCCGCGGCGGAGCCCGCGCAGTGGCGGCAGGCGACGGAGAAGCTCGCCGGACGCCTGGACGCCCTGGCGAAGGACACCGGCGACAGCGACCTGCGCAAGGCCCTGAAGGCCGAGGCGGACCGGCTCCGCGCCGCCGCCCCGGCCGTCGGCGGCGGCGACGTCGCGCAGCTCGACACCGTGCTGAAGGAGACCCCGGCCAAGATCGGCAAAGCCTGCGACTGACCCGGCCGGGGCCCCGGTTCCCGCCGGGCGGGGCTAGTCGTGCTGGGCGGGACGGCCGCCGCCCCCGCCGTCGCCCGGACCGTCGGTCGGTTCGCCGCCTCCGCCGTCGCCGCCGCCCCCGCCCGGCGGGGTGGGCAGCAGCGTCGGCAGGTCGGTGGGCGGGGTCGGCAGGTCGGGGCCCTCCGTCCCGTTGGACGGCGGCGGCTCCTCCGGCCCGGTCGAGGGCGGCTCGTCCGTCCCGCCGGGGCCGGTCGAGTCGGGCGGGGTGCCCCAGCCGCCGCCGGGCCGCATCGACGGCGACCCGAACGACTCGGGGTCGTAGCCCTTGATGTTGACCGCCTCGCTCATGTACGACCGCCAGATCTGCGCGGGGAGCTGCCCGCCGTACGCGCCGAAGCCCGGGATCTGGAGGGGCTTGCCGTCGCTGCGGAACATCGCCACCGACGTCGCCATCTGCGGGATGAAGCCGTTGAACCAGATCGCGCGCCCCTGGTCGGTCGTGCCGGTCTTGCCCGCGACGTCGCGGCCGTCGGGGAGCTGCGCGCCCGTCCCGGTGCCGCCCTGGACGACCTGCTGCATCGCGTACGTCGCGTCCAGCGCGTTCTGCTCGCTCAGGGCCCGCTTGCCCTTCTCGCTGAACGTGCGCTTGTGGCCGCCGTCGTCGGTGACGGACTTCACCACGAACGGCGTCCGGTGCACGCCCTCGGCCGCGAACGTCGCGTAGACCCCCGCCTGCTGGACGGGATGCAGCGACACGACCCCGAGCGGGAACGTCGCCGCGGACCGCTGCGCCGCGTTCATCTGCGCCGCCGGGATGCCCATCTTCTCCGCCATCGCGGCGATCTTCTCGTTGCCGATGTCGCGGCCGAGGTTCACGTAGGCGGTGTTGACGGAGTGCTCGGTCGCGGTGACGAGGTTGATCGTCCCGAAGTTCTCGCCGCTGTCGTTCTCGATGCGGGTGCCGTTGAAGTACTGCGGCGAACTGCCGTCGTAGGACGTGCTGAGGGACTTGCCGTCCTCCAGCGCGGCGGCCAGCGCGATCGGCTTGAACCCCGACCCGGCCTGCGCCCAGTCGCCGAACGCGCTGCTCAGCGCCTCGTCCAGGTAGCCGCGGCCGCCGTAGAACGCGAGGACCTGCCCGGTGGCCGGGTCGACCGACACCGCGCCCGTCCGGATCTTCTTGCTCATCCCGCTCGGCGCGTTCTGCGCCACGGCCTGCTTCAGCGCGTCCATCAGCCGCCGGTCGAACGTCGTGGTGATCTTGAGGCCGCTGCGGTTGATCTCGTCCTCGCTGTAGCCGCGCCGCTCGACCAGCTCCTTCTTGGCCACGTTGACCATGTAGCCCTTCTGGCCCCTGAGGACGTCGGTGAGCCGTTCCTTGCGCGGCACGGGGAACGCCAGCGAGGCGGACTGGGCGGGGCTCAGCACGCGGTCCCTGACCATGTTGCCGAGGACCGAGTGCCAGCGCTGCTCGGCGTACCCGCGGCGCGCCCCGGTCGGGTCGGCGAAGTTGCTCGGCTGCTGGATCGCGGCGGCGAGGTAGGCGCCCTCGGCCGGGGTCAGCTCGGAGACGTCCTTGCCGTAGTACGCCTTGGCGGCGGCCTGCACGCCGTAGGCGTCGCGGCCGAAGTAGATGGTGTTGAGGTACTGCTCGAGGATCCAGTCCTTGTTCTTCTCGCGGCCGACCTTCAGGGAGACCATGATCTCCTTGAGCTTGCGGGTGACCGACCGCTCCTTGCCGATGCCGCCGTAGTAGTTGCGGACCATCTGCTGCGTGATCGTCGACCCGCCCTGGAGCTGCGAACCCGTCACCGTCGACCAGAGCGCCCGCGAGGTGCCCGAGACCGACACGCCCGGGTCGTCGTAGAAGCTGCGGTTCTCCGCGGCGATCACCGCGTCCCGGGTGCTCTTCGGGATCTTGTCGAGCTTGACCGACTCGCGGTTGACGCCGGTCTTCGCGATCTGCGTCTTGCCGTCGGAGTAGTAGAACGTCGGGCCCTGCGCGACCGCCTGCTCCTGCGGCGACGGGACGGGCGTGAGCAGGTACGCGATCGCGAACGCGCCGATGAAGAAGGCGATGAGGCCGAGCAGGGTGAACAGCGTCCGGCGGAGGAAGCGGCGCTTGCGGCTGCGCGGTTTGCGTGGCTTGCGCGGCCCCTTGCCGCCCGGGCCGCCGGGGCCTTCCGGGCCGCCACGTCCGCCGCCCGGGCCGTGCCCGGGCGGTTCTCCTGGGGTGGACGAGGCGGAAGACATGATCCTGGTATCTCCGTTCGGGGACGTCTCGACACGCGCGGCGCCCTCGTCGCCGGACGCCCGTCCCGCGGGCGGGCCGTCGTGGACGGCGTTATCGCCGTCCGCATCGACGTCGGTGGAATCGCCGTCACCCCCGGCGGAGGCGTCCTCCGTGGGCGTCTTGTCGCCGTTCCGAGATATGTCGGCCTGGTCCGGGAATTCCGGGTCATGGGCGGTTTCTTCGGTGGGCGCGGTCAGCGTGGCGGGCGGGCCGCCGTCCCGTCCGACCTGCGGCGCCGCCTCGGCGCCCGGCCGGTCGGTTTCGGCGGGAGCGGTGTCCTCCGTGCCCTCCGCACCCTTTTCTGCGTTGCTCACAAGCCCCCCGTGATTAATGCGTGACCGACGATACCTGAGGGGATCAGTGGGATGAGCCGCCCGTGAACCTTCCCATGGCCTCCCATTAGGAGGACGGGCAATGCGGCGTCCCGGTTGTCGTGACGGACGTCGCATCGCCGGAATCCCCTGGAACGCCGAACGGCGGGGACCCGCCGGGTCCCCGCCGTCCTGTGGCCGCGCGGCGGTCTCGTGTCACCGCCGGGCCGTACGGCTCACTTCTTGAGCTTGGCGAGAATGTCCACCACGAAGACGAGGGTGTCGGTGCCCTTGATCGCGGGCGGGCTGCCCTTCTTGCCGTAGCCGTCCTCCGGCGGGACGACGAGCAGCACCCGGCTGCCGACCTTCGCTCCGGTCAGGCCCTTGTCGAAGCCGGGGATGGTGCCCCCGGTGCCGATCGGGAACTTGGCGGGGGAGCCGCCGGCCTTGAAGCTGGAGTCGAACTCCTTGCCGGTGTTCCAGATCGTGCCCTGGTAGTTGACGATCGCCTCGTCGCCCTTGGCGAGCGCCGGGCCCGTCCCCTCGACGAGGGTCTTGATCTGGAGCTTGTCCGGGGCCTTCTTGTCGGGGACCGTCACCTTCGGGGCCTTGCCGGCGCCCTTGTCCTCGACCTTCGGCAGGCTCTTGTCGTCGAGCGGCTTCGCCGTCCCCTGCGGGCCGGGGTTCTTGTGGAGGACCGCCTGGACGTCCACCACGAACACCACCCAGTCGGTCTTGGTCAGCCCGAGCTGCGTGCCCTGTTCGCCGAAGCCCTGCGACGGCGGGATCTGCAGCACCACCCGGCTGCCGGACTTCTGGCCGATCATCCCCTGGTCGAAGCCCTTGATGCCGCTCTTGCCGACGGTGAGCGGCTGCGTCCCCTGGCCCTGCGCCTCCTGCTTGTAGGACGACCCGAGCTGCTTGCTCTTGCTCTTCTTGGAGCTGTCGTCCTCGTCCTTGTCCTTGGACCACTGGTAGAAGACGTACTTGACGTAGAGCGTGTCGCCGTCCGCGATGGGGGTGCCGTCGCCCGCGATGGGCGCGGTGACCTTGCGACCGCCCTCGGGAGACAGGTCGGTCGGGATCTTGACCTTCGGCTCGGCCGCGAACTTCCCGGTCACCTCGATCTTGGGACCGGGGCGGTTGACCCACCAGACGACGACACCGGCGATCGCCACCGCGACGGCCACCAGCCCGGCGATGACGGCGATGCGCCGCTTCCGGGCCTGCTTGGCGGTGAGCCCCGACGGACGGTTCAGCCCGCTGCCGCGCCCGGCGCTGATGCCGTGCGGCGTGAACTGCGGGCTGCGGATGCTCTTGGCGTTCGGTATCGCCGACTTCGCCTTGATCGCCGGCTTGCCCCCGGGCTTGTCATCCTCGGACATGGTTCCTCACTCGCTCCGGGTTCGACGACATCAGGAAAGTGCCACCCTGCCAGGGCCGGTCTAAGCCCAGCGTGAAAACCGCGCAAAGGAGGCCGACCCGCAATCTACCGGCACGCGGAGCCGACACGATACCGCTGTCGGCGCCCTCTCTCACGCCCGCGCGCCCGCGCGAGGTGACAGGCAGGGATAATGCGCCACACGCCCCGCAACGTCAATTCGATGAAAACCCGCCACACCGCCGCCCAGTGGAACGTTGTGACGCCCCTACTCGGCTGCCGCCCCGGACGCTACCCGAAGTTTCCCGGTGAGCCGCCGCACGAGGACCGACCCGCGGACCAGGCCGCCCAACCCCGCCTCGACCAGGCCGAAGTCCCACACGACCGGAACCCGCCCGTTTCCGCCGCCCGTCCCACGTCAAGCCACCGGCCTCCACGCTGTCGCCCCAACACCAACGAGGCCCGACCTATATACCTATGGGAACCACGAGCACCTTCAGGCTGACTTCACCCAGCACGACGCGAGCCCCGCTCGATGGACGGGGCCTCATCCGTTCGGCGACTCGACGTAGCCCAGACGATGGACGCTGCGGGCGGTGGAGATGGGCGCTCCCTGAAAGCAAAGTTGATCGCAGGCGTCGGCCGAACAGCGGAAACAGCGGACCCTTCGAATCACTCTCTCTGAGGCGTAAATGGTGCCGCTCTTGAGCGCGTCGCTTCCAAGCCGGAGAGCATCGTCCACCTGCGCCCGCGTCATGATCCTGCTCCCCGCCTGCCGCACTGCGGCGGCCACCTCAAGCATGTTCCGGAGCCCGGTGCGGAGCGGCGGCCGTTCACGGGCGCGTCCAGGTGACTTCGCCGTGCATCCTGATCAAGGTTGGTCCGCGCTCGTGAAGCTGTGTTACGGACGTCTTCCGGTTACGTCGTACTCGTAGAGCGCCTTGTTGCTGTTTCGCTTCCGGATGGTTGTTACGGTGACGTCGGTGAAGCCTACTTCGCGCATCATTGTGGCGTACCACTGCTCGGCTGGAACCAGGTGGCCGTAGAAGGTGGAGTTTCCTACGATGTAGGACGCTTGGCCGCCGTTCTTGATGTGCTTGAACGCGACTTCGAAGTGTGAGCGCATGTCGTGGAAGTACTTGGCTACGTAGGTGCTGAGCAAGGGGCCGTTCTTGCCGCCGTCTCTTTCGATCAGTGCGCGTACTTCTTTCATTTCGCTGTCGATCGGCAGTGTGTCGGCGTCGGGTGACCAGTCGTTGAGGCGGGAGGTGGCGATGCCCCATGTCCCGCCAATCGCCTTCCAGTCCAGTTCTCCGGCGTCGCTGGTTTGGTCTAGGAATCTCAGCCAGTACATGTAGGGGCGGAGTTCGCGAATGTAGGACATGCGATTGACGTAGGGCGGAGAGGTGAGCAGTAGGTCGCACGGCTTTAGGGACTGCGGGGAACCCATGGCGCGGGAGTCGCTGAGGACCACGGTGCCGGAGCCCGGAAGGTCGACCGCCGCGTTGGCGAGGATGTCGCGAGCCTCTTTTTGGAAGTACAGGGCCGTTGCGGGGGCGTGGTCTGCGGCGAGCGGAGCCTCGGACTCGTCGATCTTCTTGAAGGACATGCTCTGGTGGTTGAAGGCCGCGTTGCTCGTGCCGATCACCGTCCGGCAGAACGCCAGGTCTAGAAGGTCGCGTCCTTCTTGGGGGATCTCTGTCAGGTCGAGGGCGTGGCGGAGGGCCTTTAGGCCCTTCAGTGTGCTTGCTTGCCACCAGCGTTCGATTTTATGCAGCCTTGGTTCCCACAGGTCGTCCGCAGTGGCGACCAGGTCGTTGAAGTCTGCGTGGATATTGGCCAAGGCTTCGGTGGCTGCGGCGAGCACTTCCTTGGAGTAGTGGCGGACCTTGGTGTTGCCGAGCCATACCAGGAATGGGTTCACGTCTAGGGACTGTCCGGTGCACCCGTGTTCCACGGCGGCGAGTGTGGTTGTGCCTGTGCCGGAAAAGGGGTCTGAGACGACCGCGTCGGGAGGCAGTTCCTGCACACGGTCTCTGACCAGGCGAACCGAATAGGCGGGTGTGAGTCGCAGCCAGCCGTGCCGACCGACGCCCATGTTCGCCTTGTGGGTGAGATGGGCGTTCCGCCGCTGGAGTTCGCGCTGCTCGGTCATGCCGGTACTACCCATTTCCTATCTTGTCCCTAGTCTGGGTGCTAGGTGCGGTGGGCGAGGAGGCGGCGTTTGCCGGTGGTGTCGTCGTCGCTTTCGTGGAGGACGGTGAAGGCGTCCGGCAAGAGGGAGGCGGGTTCGGCAGGGGCCAGGCACCATTCGGGCGGTAGGTGCGGGCGGTTGCGGCGGGCGGCTTGCGTGAAAGCCTCCCAGGCTAGTGCGCCGCCGTCGGCGACGGCTCGGGCCGCGTGGAAGAAGACCGTGCGGTCCCAGAAGCCGGTGCACAGGACGAGCGCGTAGCTCTCGGGACGCGGGCGCCACCGGCTCAGGTCGTCCTGGACGAGTGTGATCAGCGAATCGAGCCCGCGTTGCCGCGCCTCCGCCCCGAGGCGCTCCAGGGCGACCTCGGAGATGTCCACGGCGGTGACGCGCCGCCCGCGCGCGGCGGCGTACACGGCGCTGCCGGACGGCCCGGACGCGATGTCGAGCACCTCGCCGTCCGGCAGCGCCAGGGTGAGCGCCCGCTCCGCCAGCGGATGCGGCGGCGACATCGCGGGCGCCTCACCGTACTTGGCGTTCCAGCGGAGCCTGTCCGGGTGCTCGGACAGGCCGCCGCTGGAACCGTCGCTCTCCGAAAAGTCGTCGGATCGGTCGTCCATGCGGGCGACTCTACGTGAACGCCTATCTGCGTTCCGCGATGAGCAGCATGAACATCGCGGTCGGGAAGCCCTCGCGCCACCACGGGTCGTCGCGCATCATCCCCTCGGAGGGATGCGGTTCGCGGAGGTCGGCGATGACGAAACCGGTGTCTCGGAGCGTTCCAGCGTAGAACTCCAATGGCCGGAGCCACGACGTGACCTCGGCCGGCGACTCCAGGCCGTCCACCAGGAACCGCTGGTCGATCCCGCGCGAGGAGAAGTACTGCGCCGCGGGGACGCTCTGCGCCGACCCCCGCTCGGAGTGCTCCACGTAGAAGCACGGGTGCAGGGTCAGCAGGACGAGCCGCCCGCCGCTCTTCAGGACCCGGCCGATCTCGCGCAGCGCGTCCGTCGGGTCCGGCAGGTGGCTGAACAGGTGGTTGCAGACGACCAGGTCGAACGTCCCGTCCTCGAACGGCAGGTCGTCGACGGTGGCGCGGGCGAACCGCGCCTTGCCCTCGGGCGAGGGATGGTCGGACGCCGCGTCGATCAGGCTCTGGCAGGCGTCGACGCCGTCGACGTCCGCGCCGAGCCCGGTGAGCGTCCGGGAGAGGTAGCCCTCGCCGCAGCCGGCGTCGAGGACGCGCAGCCCCTCGCAGGACCCGATGGCGTCGAGCACGGCGGCGTCGGTCAGCTCGGTCCGGTACCGGTCGCGGCGCTCCCTGATGACCTTGACCCAGTAGTCCGCGTTGGCCTCCCATCTCTCCTGCGTCTTTATCGCGATGGCCTGCGCCGTGTCCTCCACCGGCTCCCCATTCCCCACATGCCGGTTCAGGCGATGCCCTTGAGCCGCCGAACCAGCGTGTTGCACGTCTGTCTCGTACGTTTGTCCTTGCAATCGGCCCCGCGCAGCTCCAGTGCCTGGATCAGCTCGGCGAGCTTGCCGCCGAAGGCGGGGTCGCGTTTCATCGCGAGCGGGATGTACGTCGACACCAGGTAGTAGAGGTAGGCGTCGTTGTAGGCCACGATCTCGCGCAGTATCTCGACGGCGGTGTTGCGCAGCGACAGGGAGCTCGGGAGTGTGAAGTCGCTGCTGACGCGGCCGTCTTTGCTGTAGGTCGGGAAGGCCCACTCCTCGACGGCCGCGTACAGCGGCGTCGTGTCGAGTTCCCGGCGGTACTTCTCGGCCAGCTCGAAGTCGTTGCCGCTGATGAGCTGGCCCATCACGACGCCGCGCATGGTGAAGGCGTTGCCGCGCCCGGCGCCGTCCAGGCCGAGGTCGGCGTCCAGCGGGCCGGTCACCTTGCTGACCTGGTGCGTGATGACGTTGAGCGCCAGGATGGAATGGAGCGAGTACGCCTTGCGGGTCAGCCGCGGCGCCAGGTCGATGGACGAGTCGTGAAGGGCCCGCGGGTCGCGCAGGATCCCGCGGCCGGGCTCGGGGGAGTAGAGCGTCTCGAGTGCGCGGTCCTGCTCGCTGCCCCAGAACCGGGCGATGAAGGACGACGTCTTCTGCGTCGCCTCCCCGCGGACGATGTGCAGCGCCGCCTCGAGCGCGTTCAGCATGAGCTGCTGCGGAAGGGGCGAGTTCTCCAGGGCGTTCAGGTCGACCGAAAGCCCTTCCTTCCGCAGGTCGCCGACGAGTTCGTCGCGCCTTTTCCGGATGGAGTGCGAGACCGAATACTCGGCGATTCCCGGGATGGACGACATCAGGCTCTGCAGTGATCGTCCGCTGACCCGGTCGAGCCATTCGACGTTGTCCCACAGGCGGAACACGGTGCTCTCGTCCAGGCCCGAGAAGGCCGCCACATCGGACATGTTGAGACCCATGTCCCGAGTGATTTCGGAGAGAGACTTCGGCTCGCCGTCGGCGGTCATCGCTCGCCCTAGATGTGGCAGTTGTCGACCCTTCGATCGTAGCGAAGGGCCGGGTGCCACGGGCACGCGGCGGACGGAAGTTTCCGTCCCGTCATCGATCAACGTGAGCATTTCAGAGTCACCCGGGGAGTCGGACGGGAGAGCGGGACGGCGAGAGGGCGGCCCGGCGGGGTCGCGGGCGGCGGTGTCGTCCAGGAAGCCCCTGTTCGCCTGGACGATCCGGCCCGCGCTCGGGCGCCGTCTCACGTGAACACTCGCCCTCGCGGGCCGTCCCCGGACGCCAGATGTCCGCGGACGGGCCGGTCGGGGAGCGTCCCCCGCTTCGGTCGCGACCGGCGCGCGGCGCCGTCCGCGGGCGCACGTCCCCTGAACAGGGGGCGTCCGCCCGGGACGGTCCCGGCGCCGGCCCGGCCGTCACGGCAACCGCCAGCCGTCCCGGACGCCCACGCCGAACCAGAACGTCGCCGTTCCGTTCCTGCCGCGGTGCGTGCCGAAGTCGGTGGCGAGCGCTTTCATCAGGACGAGCCCGCGCCCGTGCACGGGCAGCGGCTCCTCCGCCCCGCGCGGCTGCCCGGGGGCGGCGCCGCCGTCCGTCACCTCGACGCGGACGTACCGGTCGATGTGCAGGACGGACAGCGTGATCGTGCCGTCCCGGCGCGGCCGCGCGTGCAGCACCGAGTTGGTCATTGACTCACTGGTCAGCAGTTCGAGGTCGCCGAGCTCGGCCCGGTCGGCTCCGAAGTGCTGGCCGACGAGTTCGCGGACGTAGGAGCGGGCGAGTCGCACGGCGGCGGGCGTCGCGGCGAGGTCGATCTCGCCGATCAGCCGCCCGCACGACTTTCCGTTGTTCCAGGGCGACGGGATCCCCAGCTCCAGCGAGGGGGCGGGTGCCGGGACCAGGACGGGTGTTCCGGACCACGCGTCAGATGCGTTCATGGCGGCGTCGGCTTCACGTCTCCGTGTCGGGCTGTAAGCGAACATGTGCTCTTCGGCCAAGTCGAATTCGGACGTGGGAGGAAAACAACACACACTCTGACGCACGGCGCGCGGGGGAGTCACCGACGCTTGCGCGCATGCAAGGGCCTTGCCGCATCCTGCGAATCGTCACCGTGTGTCCAAGATCCGGCACACGGAGGCGTCGACCGTTCGGCCGGTGCGTTGAGAATCCCATCATTCCGGTAGGATGGGGCAGTTCTGGAACGCGGCAATAGAGGGCGCGGCGAGCCGCTCGGCGATTTCCTTCGGACGCCCGGCCAGAAATGCTGGAATCCGTCGTCCATCGTCGAAAAAATAGAGGAATTACGGTTTCTCGGGCCCGTTTCGCTGATTCATGGGCGGCGGCGTCGCCCGGCCGTCCGGTGCGGAGGGTGTTCGCGCAGGTCGGAGGCGCGGCGCCGGGTGGTCACTCCGGCTTCACGCCCCACGCGGAGATCAGCGGGGCGAGGGTCAGGTCGATGCGGCCGGCGGCGATGACGTCGAGGAGGCGGTCGATCTCGTCGGCGGTGACCTGACCTCCCGCGACGAGCTTGTCGCGGAC
Organism: Actinomadura syzygii; assembly: GCF_008085905.1. Classification (GTDB taxonomy): domain Bacteria; phylum Actinomycetota; class Actinomycetes; order Streptosporangiales; family Streptosporangiaceae; genus Spirillospora; species Spirillospora syzygii. The sequence continues at coordinate 628,517 of NZ_VSFF01000002.1, forward strand.
CTGCCGGATCGTCGCCGCCTCCAGCACGCCGCACGCGGGCGACACGATCGGGGAGAACGCGTCGGCGCGGACGTCCGTCAGGCCCGCCTCGCGGAGCAGCCGGGGGAGGCGGCGCCCGTAGGCGAGGTCCGCGCCGCGCTCGGCGAGCAGCGCGCGGAAGCCGCGCCGGACGTGGTTGGCGAGCCGCTCGTCGGGACCGTGCTCGTCGGGGCAGGCGAGCGGTTGCAGCGCGGGGTCGGCGTCCTCGACGAGCAGCACGCCGCCGGGGCGCAGGCTGTCGACCATCGTCCGCAGCACGCGGTCGCGGTCGGCCAGGTGGACGAGGACCAGCCGGGCGTGGACGACGTCGAAGGGCCCGGCGGGCGGGGCGTCTCGGACGATGTCGTGCCGTGCGACCTCGAACGGCGGGTCGGCGGGCAGCCAGCTCACGTCGATGTCGGTGGCGAGGACGCGCCCGTCCGGGCCGACGCGCCGCGCCAGCCAGGTCGGGACGGTCGGCCCGCCCGCGCCGACCTCCCAGCAGCGCCGGCCGGTGGTGACGCCGACGTCGTCGAAATGGCGGAACGTCCATGCGTCGAACAGTTCGGCGATGGCCTCGAAACGTTCCCCGGCTTCGATCTGGCGGTTGCTCAGCAGATAGTCCACGCCCCGATGATGCCGTGTTCAGGGGATCAGGGCGGGAAGGAGGGTGTCGCGGAGTTCCGCGAGGGTCGCGCTCTCGGCAGTCGCGGCCTCGACCCGGCGGGCGAGCGGCCGGACGAACTCGTGGAACTCGCGCGCGCGGTCGTCGCCCGGCCAGGGGACCTCGAACGCGGCGAGGTCGGACCATTTCGCGCGCGGCATCCGGGTGCCGTCCCCGATCGCCGTCGCGTGCGCCACGACCTCGTCGCTCGACAGCGCGGCGAGCAGCCAGCCGCGCCGCGCCTCGCTCTTCGGCCGGACGACGAGAATGTCGGTGGACGCGACGCCGTCCACGAAGGCGAGACCCACCTTGTGGAAATGGGGGCGCAGTTTCCCGAAGAGCACGTCCCCGGCGGCGAACCGCCGTTTCCCGCTGGTGATCCCGGCGGCCGTGCCCCAGGCCGAGAGCCACATGCGGCGCCTCGGCATGTGCTCCAGCGCGATGTAGTTCTCGTCGTGGCCGATCCGCTCGGCGGGGACGCTCGACCGCACCGGGGAGCCGAGTTCGCCGATCCGGACCGAGCCGACGGCCAGGGCGGACGCCTCCTCGAAGCGGGCGCGGACCAGGTCGTCCGCGAGGGCGGCGATCCGCTCGTTCGCGGCGATCTTGTCGTCCAGCGCGCCGAGGACGGACACCGCCGACTCCTGCTCCGCCCGCGTCAGCCGCGGTACGCCGAGCCGTTTCAGAATGCCCTGCGTGAGGAGGGGCTGACCCGACCCGATCCGGTACCGGTTCAGGCCGAGTCTGGTGAGCAGGTAATAGACGTACCGGGGGTGCACACCGTCCTTCGCCGTGGCGATGATGGCGTTGTCGGTGACCCAGCACGGGGCGCGGCTGTAATGGACGGCGCCGCAATACGACCCGACCCGCCCGACGATGGTGCTGTCGGCGTCGGCGTTGAACCGCTCCGATGTGCCGATGACGCCGTTCGCCCCGTAGACGCTGTATCCGGGGCCCTTCTCGGACGGCCGGGCCTTCCCGGTGGAGAACGCGACGAGTTCCCCCAGGACGCCGCTATTCATCGAGGCGTCGCAGTTCGTCGCGGACGACGTGGTCGAGGCGTTCCGACTCGTCCAACTGCGCGAAGAGTTCCTTGGTGAGGCGCTCGATGCGGTCGGCGACGGGTTCGCCGTCCGGAGTGCGCGGGGCGGCGGCGCCGACGTAGCGGCCGGGGGTGAGGACGTGGTCGTTGGCCCTGATCTCGTCCAGCCCGGCGGAATGGCAGAAGCCCGGGACGTCCGAATGGGAGCGGTCGCGCCAGGAATGGTAGGCGTCGGCGATCCGGCCGATGTCGGGGTCGGTGAGGACTCGTTCGGTGCGGTCGACCATCGTCCCCATGCCGCGTGCGTCGACGAAGAGGATCTCGTCGCGCACGCGCTTGTCCCTGTCGAAGAACCACAGGCACGCCGGGATCTGCGTGCTGCGGAAAAGCTGCCCCGGCAGCGCGACCACGCACGAGACCAGATCGGCGTCCACCATCGCCGCCCGGATCCGGCGCTCCGCCGACTGCCGGGACGACATCGACCCGTTCGCCATGACCACCCCGGCCGCGCCGCGCGGGCCGAGTTTCGCGACGATGTGCTGCATCCACGCGAAATTGGCGTTCCCGGCCGGGGGGACGCCGAAGCTCCAGCGCGGGTCGGCGGGATCGCGATACCAGTCCGACATGTTGAACGGCGGATTGGCGAGGACGAAGTCGGCTTCGAGCCCCGGATGCGCGTCGGCGTGGAAGGCGTCCGCCCGGCGGATGTCACCGGCGATCTCGTGGACGGCGAGGTTCATCCTGGCCAGCCGCCAGGTCCGCTCGTTCGCCTCCTGCCCGTGGACGGCGATGTCGTCCAGCCGTCCCCGGTGGCTCCGCACGAACTTCTCCGCCTGCACGAACATGCCGCCCGACCCGCAGCACGGGTCGTAGACGCGCCCCTTGAAAGGGCGGAGGATTTCGACCAGCAGCTTTACGACGCTCGGCGGGGTGTAGAACTCGCCGCCGCGTTTCCCCTCCGCCCGCGCGAACTTCTCCAGGAAGTATTCGTAGACCTCGCCGAGAACGTCCCGCGCCCTTCGCCCGCCAAAGCGGGCCGCGCCGATCAGGGCGACCAGTTCGCCGAGCCGCCGCTGGTCGACGTCCCGGAAGATGAGCGGCAGAACGCCGTCGAGCGACGGATTGGCGCGCATCACCGTGTCCATGGCCGCGTCGACGCGCACGCCGACCGTGTCCGGATCGCCCGCCGCGATGTCGGCCCAGCGCGCGCCGTCCGGCACCCGGAAGGCCCCGGAACCCGCCGAGTCGGACACGTACTTGAGGAATACCAGCCCGAGGACGAAGTCCTTGTACTGGGCCGCGTCCACCGATCCGCGCAGCTTTCCGGCGGCCTTCCAGAGCACCTCCGTGAGTTCCGCCGTCATGGACAGGATCATCCCAGGACGCGGCCGGACCTCAGAACACCGTGCGCCGCAATGTCAGCCTGACCTCGCCCGTCCGCTTGTCGGTCTCCTCGGCGGCGACGGTGAAGCCGTTGGCCTCGGCGTAGGCGAGCGCGGTCAGCCGCCCGTACCGCCGCGCCACCTTCCGCAGCCATTCCGCGTTGTATTTCCGGCGGTCGAACTCGCTGATGATGGCCTCGAACGTGCCGTCCGCCGTCCGGTGGAACCCGATGTCGTTGCTCGCCGTGCCGACGTGCCGCCGCCGGACGGCGACCTCCGCCTTCTCCGGACGGACATCGCCCTGATATCCGTAAAGCGGAGTCGGCCGCGCATGCGACTCGACCTCGCGAAAGCCCAGCTCGCGCAACACGGCGACGAGCCGCTCCTGATCGGTGATAGCAGTACGGACCTTAGTGAAATGCGACATACGTTTCCTTCCTGGGGGCGACCCCCGGACCCCCGGAGGGGGCGGCATGATCCTCGCTTCGCTGCGGTCATGCCGCCCGCTCAGGAAAGCCTGACGACGGGTTGTTGGTCGAGGACGAGGAGGTTGCGCTGGATGTCGTAGGCGGAGACCGTCAGGCGCTTCTGCGCGTCCACCCGGAAGTCGAGCCGGAAGCGGTCGATGCCCGCCTTCGCCGGAGGGTCGGCCTCCAGGAACGTCGGGCTCTCCTCGTTGAGCCACAGCCGCGACCGCTGCTGCATGCGCTGCGCGGTGACCGCGACGGTCCGCGCGCCGCCGTTCGCGTCGAACATGATCTCCAGGTCGGAGCTCGCCTCCCGGTAGCTCGCGTGGGCCAGCTCGTACACGGCGATGCCGAGGTTGCGCTGCCCGTCCCGGATCGCCTTGATCGTGAGCATCTTCACCGGCTCCGGCGTCGGGTACTCGGTCCCGGCCCGGACGAGCGTCTCGAACTCGTACGCCCCGGTGTCGCGGTTGACGTGCCGGATCGCGTAGTCGTGCTGGATGTGGTCGCTCAGCTCGTACCCGCCCGCGATCCCCGCCGCACCGGCGGCGACGGCCTCCAGCGGACGGTCCAGGTGCAGGGCGTCCGGCGGGAACTGGAGCGACAGGACGTCCCGCACCGCCGGGATCAGGCTCGTCCCGCCGACGAGGAACACCTTGCCGATCTCGTCCGCAGGGAAGCCCTTCGCGGCGGCGCCGTCCAGCGTCTTGCGCAGCGCCCGGTTGACCCGGCCGAGAATGTCCTTCTGCCGGAGCAGCCCCTCGAAGTCCGCGCGCCCGACCTCCACCCGGTACGGCCCGGACTCGACGACCGCCGCGTCCGCCGCCGTCAGCGCGACCTTGGCCCGCTCCGCCGACCGCAGCAGCTCCCGGAACACCCGGTTGTACTCCTCGGTGTCGCCGAACGGGACGCCCGCCTTCTCCGCCACGTACTCGGCGAGCAGCGCGTCGATGTGGTCGCCGCCGAGGTCGAGGCCCGCCTTGGAGATCGTCCGGACGGCCGCGCCCGCCGTCGCGTTGGACGGGTCCAGCACCTTCACCACCGACGTGTCGAGCGTCCCGGCGCCGAAGTCGAACACGAGGAACACCTCGCCCGGGTTCAGCCGCGCGCTGTACCCGACGGCGGCGGCGGTCGCCTCGTCCACCACGCGGAGCCGGGCGCCGCCGCCCGCGTCCTCGCCGACCTCCCGGACGAGCCAGTCCCGGTAGGCGTCGAACGACTCGACCGGCGCGGTCGCGACGATCTCCAGGTCGCCGGAGTCGACGGCGAGGATCGCGCTCGCCATCACGTCGGACAGGAACCGGGTCGCCGCCTCCCGCGCCGTCACGGTGCGGTCGCCGCCGAGCCGCCGCGGGATGTCGACGGACCGTCCGGTGACCGCGCTCTTCGTCGACTGGAACACGACCGCGCCCGGTCCTGCGGCGACCTCGTCGGTCACCTGCGCGCCGATCCAGCGGCGGTCGTCCGTCGCGGAGAACGCGATCCGGGACGGCACGACCCGCTGGTTCACGCCCCGGCTCCCCTCCCGCGACAGGTCGAGCCCGGGCAGCGGGATCGGCTCGCCCCTGTCCAGGGTGTGGTCCCATCCGGCGACGACGGTGTTCGCCGTGCCGAAGTCGATCCCGATGCGGGTCGTCATGCCGTTCCCTTCTATTGCCAGTGCTTCACAGGCTGATGTCGTGGACGCCCGCCGCGAGCTGGACGGCGCCGCCCAGCTCCACGTCGAACCGGAAGCGGTACTCCAGGCACGCCTGGAGCAGTTCGAGGACGGCCCGGTCCCGGCCCCGGACCGCCGGGGCGGACAGCGCCGCGCCCACCGGCCCGAGGTGGCGCGGCACCAGCTCCGCCAGCGGCCGCCGCGCGATCCCGGGCACCTCGCGGAGCCGCAGATCGTACAGGTCGACGTTGCCGTCGCCGTGCCCGGCGGCGAGGAACTCCCCGCTCGGCGACACGGTCAGGCCGGTGGGCCGCCCGCCGCCGGGGCCGTGCCGGGTGTCGATGTGGTCGAGCGTCGTGCCGCTGAGGAAGTGCAGGTCACCGGACCTGTCCGTGATGACGGGCTCACTGAGGTGCGGCAGCACGCCGAGGCCCGTGCACCCCTGGATCTGCGCCTGCCGGGACGGGACGCGGTGCCCGTCCTCCACCCGCAGCAGCGTCGCCCACCCGTGCGGGTCGGCGCACACGACGGTGTAGGCGTCGATGAACTCGGCGAACCTGACGGCCCGCCCCGGATGGGCGCTGACCGCGGACTCGCCCCCCGGGTGCACCAGGTGGACCGATCGGCCGAGCAGGGCGAGCCGTCCCGAGGCGCGGTGCGCGGTGATCTGCCGCGGCCACTGCCGCCGTCCGAGGCCGAACTCGGAGACGTGCCGCACCCGGACGCGGCCGTCGGCCGAGCCGAGCAGCACCTCCCCGTCGCGGGTGCCGCCCGCGAAGCCGCCGTCCGCGCCGACCAGCGCCAGCGACGTGATCGACGCGGCGCCCTCGTGCAGGGGCCGGACGTCGCCGTCCGCGCAGCGCAGCACCCGGCACGCGGCCGACTGCCCGGCCCACCGCTCCCCGGCGATCACCGCGCCGTTCCCGACGTGCAGGACGCTCCCGACCGGCGCGTCGAACCAGTCGTACCGTTCGGCGAGCCGCGCGGTGCGCAGGTCGAACACGCCCGCGACGCGGGGACGTCCGGCGACGGCGAGGAACGGGCCGTCCGGCGCGAACGACACGCCGTCGACGTGGTGGCGGAACCGCAGCCGCGCCTGCCGGACCGCGCGCCACGTCCCGTCGTCCTCGGGGCGGAGGCCGTCGCGGACGGCGGCGAGGTCGGCGGCGCGGAACAGCGCGAACAGGCGGCGGCCGTCGTCGTCGCGCGGCGTCCAGCCCTCGAACAGGCGGAACAGGACGGCCCCGGTGGCGATCGGCACGTCCAGGACGAGCATCCAGAGGTCGTCCCACGCGCGTCGCGCGGCGAGCTGCTCGGCGACGTAGCGGATCTCCTCCGCCGTCATCGTCGGGATGCGCTCGCGGCGGTCCTCGCCGACGATGACGCGGACGAGGTCGAGGTCGCCCTCGGTGAGCATGGCCTGCCGGGCGCGGGCGCGCTGGTCGTCGGACGCGGAGGTGTAGGCCAGGGAGAGGAGGCCGCCGTCGGGGTCGAGCGCGCGGTGCTGCTCCGGCTGGCCGGTGAGCAGGTAGAACAGGGCGCGGCCCACCGGGTCGGCGGGGGCGAGCCGGTGCTCGGCGCACAGCTCCGCCAGATCCGGCTCGGTCAGCGCCCGCTCGCACACCTGCTCGACGAGCGGACGGTCGTCCAGCTCCCGGATCTTCGCGGCGGCGATCTCCCGGACGGGATGCCCCCGCCGCTCCAGCGCGTCGAGCAGCGCCGCGCGGTAGGGCGAGCGGCGCAGGACGCCCGCGTCCGACTCCAGCACGATCACGCTCGTCGGCATCACCTGCTCGTCGGCCGCCGGACGCCGCCAGCGCACCAGCGCGTCGAACACGTCATGGGCGGGTGACGTCAGCCATTCGTTCCACAGGGCGTCGAGGGCCGGGCCGGGCGGCGGGGCGGCGTTCGCCAGGAGGACCGCGCGCAGCCGCGTCCCCGGACCGGCGCCCACCTCCCACAGGGCGGCGAGGTGCGGGCCGGTGGCGTCCCGGCAGGTGTCCTCTGCGTGCCGCCGCACGTCGGGATCCGGATCGGTGAGCAGGCCGGGTGCCCACTCGGTGTCGGACGGCGTCCATTCGCCGAGCCGTCCGAGCAGGGCGAGGGTCTCCAACCTGGACGGCCTCCCCGTCGCGACGGCGCCGGTCTCCAGGACGACGGCGCGCAGTGCGGCGTCGCGGGTCCGCGCCCAGCACAGCGCGATCATCGCCTTCGCCTGTTCGCGGTGCCGGTGGTCGGGCGTCCGCGCGATGCGGGCGATCTCCGCCAGCGCGCGGGCGTCCCGCGTCGCCGCCGCGAGCAGCAGCCGCGCGGCGCGGGCGCCCCACGGGCCCCGCCGGGTGCTCGCCGCCGCCCAGCGCTCCACCCGGCGCTCCGCCCGCCCTTTCGCCCGCCGCCGTTCCGTCATGCCCCACCTCACAGGCTGATGTCGTGTTCGCCGGCCTTCAGCCGCTCGGCGGCGCCCAGCTCGACGTCGAAGCGGAACCGGTGTTCGAGGCACGCCCGGACGAGGTCGAGCGCGACCCGCGCCTTCCCGTCGACGCCCGGCTCGGCCGCGAACGCCTCGACGAGCCCCAGGTCGCGCGGCACCAGGTCGGCCACCGGATGCCGGATCAGCTCGGGCACCGTCTGCAGGCCCAGGTCGTACAGGTCGACGCGGCCGTCGCGGTGGCCGATCGCGAGGAACTCGCCGTCCGGCGACAGCGTCAGGCTGGTCGGCTTCCCGGGCCGGGACGCGGCGAGGACGCCGACCGCGTCCAGCTCCGGACCGCGGAAGAGGTGCAGGTCGCCCGATCCGTCCGTGACGATCACCCGGCCGGTGCGGTCTTGCACGCCGAGGCCCGCGAAGCCGGGGACCTGTGTCCGCGCCGCCGGTACGTACGCCGCGTCCGGGGACGCCCGCAGGGTCGCGCGGGTGATCGTCCCGTCCTGCTGGGCGCAAATCAGGTTCTCGGCGTCGAGGAACTCGGCGTGCACCAGGGACGTCCCCGGGAACATGGTCGTGGCGCCTTCGGCCGCCGAGTCGAGGACGTGCACGGACCGTCCGAGCAGGGCGATCCGTCCGGAGTCGCGGTGGGCGGCGATCAGCCGGGGCCACTGCCGCCTGCCGAGCCCTAGCTCTGCCAGCGGCTGGACCCGCAGCTTGCCGCCGGGCGCGCCGAGCAGGAGATCCCCGGAGCGGGTCGCCGCCGCGAAGCTCCCGTCGCGGCGGGTCAGCGCCAGCGACGTGACCGCGCCCGACGCGGTGTGCAGCTCCCGGACGCGGCCGGGCGAGCAGCGCAGCAGGCGGCACTCCGGCTGCCCGTGGTTCGGCTGCTCCCCGGCGATCAGCGTGCCGTCGCCGAGGTGCAGGACGCGCCCCACCGACGAGTTGAACGCGTCGTACCGCGCGATCAGCTCGGCGGTGCGCAGGTCGAACACGCCCGCCGCCTTGGTCATGGCCGCGACGGCGAGGAACGGGCCGTCCGGCGCGAACGACACGTCGTTGACCCGGCCGTGGAACAGCAGGCTCGCCTGGGGGACGGCCGTCCGCCGCAGGCCGCCGAGGCTCGCCGCGCCCGCCGCCACGGCCTCCGGGTCGGCCGCGCGCAGCAGGCCGAGCAGGCGGCGCTCCTCGTCCGTGCGCGGCAGCCACCCGTCGAACAGCCGGACCAGCTCGATCGCCGCCGTGACCGGCACGTCCTGGACGAGCGCCCACAGCGCGGCCCAGTCCCGCCGGACGGCGAGCTGCTCGGCGAGGTAGCGGGCCTCCGCGGCGGGCATCGCGGCGACCCGGGCGCGCCGGTCGTCGCCGACGATCACCCGGACGAGGTCGAGATCGCCCGCCGTGAGCATCGCGTCCCGGACGCGGGCGCGGTCCTCGCCGGGCGCCGCCGCGTACGCGAGGGACAGCAGGCCCGCGTCCGGGTCGAGGGCGCGGAGCTGATCGGGCTGCCGGGTGAGCAGGTAGAACAGGGCGCGCCGCACCGGGTCGGACGGGGCCAGCCGGTGCGCGGCGCAGAACCGGGCCGCCGCCGGGTCCGTCAGCGCCCGCTCGCACAGCTCGTCCACCAGTGCCGGGGCGCGCAGCGCGTGGAACTTCGCCACGGCGATGTCGTAGAGCGGGTGGTCGTCGGCGCGGACGATCGCGTCCAGGAGCGCCTTGCGGTTCGGGTCCCGCAGCAGGACGTCGCGGTCGTTCTCCACCGCGACGACCGTCTCCGGGACCGACCGTCCGGCGGTCGCGGGCCGTCCCCAGCGCAGGAGCGCCTCCCCGGTGCCGGGGGAGGGGACGGTCAGCCACTCGTTCCAGAGGACGTTCAGCGCCTTGGCGGGCGGCGGCGTCCCGTTCCGCAGGAGGACGTCGCGCAGCGGCATCCCCGGCTCGGTGTAGAGGCTCCACAACGCGCGCAACATGGCGCCGGTCGCGTTCTCGCAGGCGGCGGCCGCCGCCGCGCGGACGTCGGCGTCGGTCTCGGTAAGCAGCGCGGACGCCCACTGCACCTCGGCCACGAGCCACTCGTCCAGCCGGTCGTGCAGGGCGAGGGTCAGCAGCCGCCCCGGCTGGCCGTCCGCGACGGAACCCGTCTCGACGACGACCTGGCGCAGGGAGGGGTCGCGCGTCTCGACCCACCAACCGGCGACGGTCGCGGCGGCCCTGTCGCGCAGCCGGTGGCCGACCGTCCACGCGATCTCGACGACGCCGTCGCGGGCCTCGGCGTCGCCGCCGCCCGCCGCGTGGAAGAGCCGCCGCTCGGCCCAGTGCCCGAGGGGCCCGCGCTTGGCGGACCGGGCCGTCCACCGCTCCGCGCGCCGCCGTTCCGCCATCGTCGTCCCGTCCTCCTCACAGGCTGATGTCGTGCTCGCCCGCCGCGAGCGCCACGGCGTCCCCGATCTCCACGTCGAACCGGAACCGGTGCTCCAGGCAGGCGTGCAGCAGCCGGAGCAGCGCCCGCGCCTCGGCGCTCGCCGCCGGGTCGGCGAGCGCCGTCCGGGCGATGCCGAGGTGCTTCGGCACGAGGTCCACGACCGGCCGCCGGACGATCCGCGGCACCTGCCGGACGCGCAGGTCGTACAGGTCGGTGTGGCCAGCCGCGTCGCCGACCGCGAGGAAGTCGCCGCCGGGCGAGACGGTCAGGCTGGTCGGGGCCCGCCGGGACGGCGCCCGGTGCCCGCCCGTCGCCGCGAGCGTCAGCGGGTCGAGGAAGTGCAGGTCGCCGGACTGGTCGACGAGCATCGGCTCGCCCGTCCCGGACGGCGCGACGAGCCCGCCGAGGCCCGGGATCCGGGCGCGCAGCGGAGGCTGGGGGACGCCGCCGTCCCACCGCAGCCGTGTCACGTTCCCGGACAGGTCGGCGTAGACCAGCGTGTCGGCGTCGACGAACGCGGCCCGCGCGGCCGTCCGGGCCTCCTCCGGGACGGCCGGGCCCCTGCTGGTCGCCGGGTCGAACACCACGAGCCGCCGTCCGACCACGGCGAGGCGTCCGGACTCGGTGTGCGCCGCCACCGACCGGGGCCACCGGCCGCGCCCCATCCCGAGCGCGCCGACCGGACGGGCCTCCACCGCCTCCCCGCCCGGCGAGCCGAGCAGCAGCTCGCCGGACCGCGTCCCGCCCGCGAATGCGCCGTCGCCGCTCCGCGCCGTCAGCGACGTGATGGAGCCGGGCGTCGTGTGGAGGGTGCGGACGTCGCCGTCCGCGCAGCGCAGCACGCGGCATTCGCGGTCGACGCGGTTGGTGCGCTCCCCGGCGACCAGCGTTCCGCCGCCGATGTGCAGGACGCGCCCCACCGACGAGTTGAACCCCTCGTACCGTTCGACCAGCTTCGCCGTCCGCAGGTCGAATACTCCGGCGACCTTGTTCGTCCCGGCGGCGGCGAGGAACGGGCCGTCCGGCGCGAACGACACGTCGTTGACCCGGCCGTGGAACAGGAACCTCGCTTGCAGGACGACCGGCTGCCAGTCCGGCCGGAGGTGGGCCAGCGCGGTCGCGACCGTCGCCGGGTCGGTCTCCACGTACATCTCGAAGAGGCGGCGACCGTCGTCGTCGCGCGGCGTCCAGCCGTCGAACAGGCGGAACAGGTCCACGCCGGTCTCGACGGGGACGTCCTGGACGAGCCCCCAGAGGCCGTCCCAGTCGCGGCGCGCGGCGAGCTGCCCGGCGAGGTACCGCACCTCCTCGGGCGGCATGTCCGGGATTCGCGCGCGCCGGTCGTCCCCGACGATGACCCGGACGAGGTCGAGGTCGCCCTCGGTGAGCATCGCCTCCCGCGCGCGGGCGCGCTGGTCGTCGGAGGCGGAGGTGTAGGCGAGGGAGAGCAGGCTCCCGTCCGGGTCGAGCGCGCGGTGCTGCTCCGCCTGGCCGGTCAGGAGGAAGAACAGGGCGCGCCGCACCTGGTCCTTCGGCGCGAGCCGGTGCTTCTTGCAGAACCAGACGAGGCCCGGACGTTCCATCGCCCGCGCGCAGATCTCCTCGGCGAACTCCAGGTCCAGCAGCCGCCCGGCCTTCTTCTCGGCGATCCCGCAGAGCGGGTGGTCGCCGAGCGTCAGCGCGGTGATGAACGCCTGGCGGAACCGGGCGTCGGCCATCGGCGCGCCGAGGTCGTCCTCCAGCGCGATGACGCTCAGCGCCTCGACGACTCCGCCGGTCGCGGGACGTCCCCAGCGGACGAGCGCCTCCCACAGCGGCTCGGACGGCTCCCGCACCCACTCGTCCCACAGGGCGTTCAGCGCGTGGCCGGGCGGCGGCGTGCCGTTCCGCCGGAGGAGGCGCCACAGCGGCGACTCCGCCGCGACGGCCCAGAGCGCCTGGAGCATGGCGCCGGACGCCTCCAGGCAGAACCCGACCGCCCCCTCCCGGACGCCGGGATCGACGTCGGCGAGGAGCCCCGGTACCCGGTTCACCTCGTACGGGGACAGGTCCGTGCCGAGCCGTCCGAGGAGCGCGAGCGTCAGCGAACGCGCCGGTTCGCACGCGCCGACCGCCCCGGTCTCCAGGACGGCCCAGCGCATCGCGGGGTCGCGGCTCTCCGTCCACCAGGCCGCGACCGCCTCCCGCGCCCGGTCGCCGCGCCGGTGCCCGGGCGTGCCCGCGACCAGGGCGACCCCGGCCCGCGCGGCCGGGTCGCCGCGCTCGGCCGCCGCGAACAGCCGCCACCAGGCCCACGACGCCCACGGCCCCCGCCCGCCCGAGGCGGCGGCCCGGGCGGCCCGGCTCACGCCAGTTCCAGCCGGACCTGGTTCTCGGCGGCCGTCGTCGCCTCGGCGAACGACGCGGACTGGGCGCGCCCGTCGCGCAGCCACGCCCGCAGGTCCTCCACACGCTCCCGCTGCGACTTGCTCAGTGGGACGAGCCGTCCGATCGCCGCCGCGATGTCGTCGGTCGTGACGTCGCGCGGGCCGTCGGCGAACGCCCGGTGCATGGCGTCGACGATCGCCTGCTCGATCTCCGCGCCGACGTAGCCGTCCGACATCCGGGCGAGCCGCAGCACGTCGAACGCGCCCGGGTCGCGCCGCCGCTTGCGCAGGTGGACGGTGAGGATCTCGCGGCGCTCCTCGTCGGTCGGCAGGTCGAGGAAGAACACCTCGTCGAACCGGCCGCGGCGGAGCGTCTCCGGCGGCAGCGCGCCGACGTCGTTGGCGGTCGCGACGACGAACACTGGCGCCGTCTTCTCCTGCATCCAGGTCAAGATCGTGCCGAACACGCGCTGCGACGTCCCGCCGTCGCCGCCGCCGGACGCCATCGACTTCTCGATCTCGTCGATCCACAGCACGCACGGCGAGACCACCTCGGTGATCTTCAGGGCGAGCCGCAGCCGCTCCTCCGACTCCCCGACGAGCGACCCGAACAGCGCGCCGACGTCGAGCCGCAGCAGCGGCAGCCGCCACAGCCCGCTGATCATCTTCGCGGTGAGGCTCTTGCCGGTGCCGGGGATGCCGATCAGCGCCATGCCCTTCGGCGCGGGCAGCCCGAACTTCGCCGCCTCCTCGCCGAACGCGCTCTCGCGCAGCGTCAGCCACTCCTTCAGCAGCTCAAGGCCGCCGACGTCGTCGAGGGTGTCCTCGGACGAGTAGTACTCCAGCGCCTGCGACGCGCGGATGACGGCCTTCTTCTCCTCCAGGACGGCGGGGATGTCCATCTCGTCGAGCACCTTGTCGCGGACGATCGCCTTGGAGAACGCCCGCCGCGCCTGCGCCGCCGTCAGCCCGAGCGCCGCCTGCGCCAGCCGCGACCGCCCGTGCTGGGTCAGGTCGCACTCCACCCTGGTCTGCGCGATGAGCGCGTCGAGGTCGGCGCGCAGCTCCCTCAGGTCGGGGAGCGGCATGTCCAGGACGACGACGTCGTCCCCGAGCTCCGGCGGGACGTCCGCCGAATGCGTCGTGACCACCAGCGACGAGTACGTCGACACCAGCTCGTGCGCGAGGTTCCGCAGCTTGCGCTTGACGGCCGGGTTCCGGTGCCAGAACTCGTGGAAGTCCTTCAGGACGTAGAGGTCCTTGCGGTTCGGGTTGCCGCGCGCCATCTCGGCGATCTTGTCGAGGGCGGCGTCCGGGGTCGCGGCGGTCGGCAGCGAGCGGCCGTCCCTGGACGTCAGGCCGCGCGCGACGTCCCACATCACGAGGTCGGACCGCGCGTCCCGGCCGACCCGGACCTCGTCGAGCACCTCCAGCGCCCGCCGCTCCTCCACGGTCACCAGGACGATCATCGGGACCCGCGCCCGCAGGTACAGGTTCAGATCATCGTGGACGCTCATCGTCTCCCCATCCGTGCATGCCCGTCACCGCGACCGTCCCGTCCGGGGAGATCACGACCTCGCTCTCCGGGACGGCCGCGAAATCGTCCGCCGAATAGCGCGGCGTGATCGCCCAGTATTCTTTGTTGGACGACCCCCGCAGCCCGGCCGCGATGTGCAGCCGACGGTTGTAGCGCCCGGCGACGACCATGTCCGCGTTCTCGACGGCCGCGAGCATTTCGGGGCTCGCCTCGATCTCTTTCCTGGCGAATCCGCTGAGCACCACGATCCCGAGCCCGGACGGCCTGACCAGCGCGCAGAACTCGCGCAGCGCGGCGGGCTGTTCGAGCGGTTCGCCGCCGCTCACCGTGACGCCTTCGACGTCCTCTTTCAGGCTGAGGGCCTCGTCGGCCACGTCCCGGACGTCTCTCGGCTCACCGCCCGCACCGTGCGTCTCGGGATTGAAACAGCCTTCGCAGCCCAGCGAGCACCCTTGCGTCCACACCACGAAACGCGTCCCGGGACCATTGGCGGCACTCCGCGAAAGAACGGCATGGACCTGCCACGCCGTCAGTGCCACAACCGGTCCTGCTGCTCCTGTGATTCGTCGACGGTGTTGTACGCCTCGGCCGTGAGTTCCTGCGACTCGACCTCGCCGCCGAGCAGCGACACCAGTTCCTCGGTGGTGGCGAGGCAGGCCATGCCGTCGACGCCGGTCACATGGATCTCGACGCTGCCGTCCTTCTTGATGGTCACTTCGACGGTCTCGTCCATGCCCTCACACCGCCACTCGCCGGAGGACGACCCTGATGTCCCCCGATTTCTCGTCCACGCTCCGCCGGTCGACCTCGAATCCCCGTTCCGCCAGCGTCGACAGGGTGCTCACCAGCGCGTACTTCTGTTTCAGGTCCCGCACGAACGGCTCTTCCCGCAGCCCGCGAATTCCCCACCAGTCGGCGACCAGCACATAGCCCTCGTCGGACGGCGCGAAACCGATCTCGTGGTCGCCGCCGGCCGGCCGGATCTTGAACTCCGCCTTCGTCCGCCGGCCCAGATATCCGCGCACTCCGCGCCCGGCGGGCTCCACGGTGTGCCCCATCTCCGCCAATGCCCGGCGTAACACGGCGCCGTCGGCCAGCCGCGTCCGCACCTTCGTGAAATGAGACATCCGACCCTCCGGGAATCCGCGACCACGGCCAGCATATTGCGGGTTGATCGGCACGGACAGGTCATTTGACGCACATCCCGCTCGCCGCGCCTGATGGACGGACGCCCCCCGCGATGCGACGCTGCCGGACGTGGTGGTCCTGGGAATCCTCGCCCTGGCGGCGCTCGCCGGATGGCTGTACCTGGCGTCCGGCCACGGCGGTTTCTGGCGCACCGGGCCCGGCCTCCCGGACGGCGGCGCCGACCCGCCGGAATGGCCGGACGTCGTCGCGGTCGTCCCGGCCCGCGACGAGGCGGCCGTCCTCCCGGAGACGCTGCCGACCCTTCTCGCGCAGGAATATCCAGGGGACTTCCGCGTGGTGCTGGTCGACGACGGAAGCACCGACGGCACCGCCGAGACGGCCGGACGCCTCGCCACGGAAAGGCTTCTCATCGTCCCCGCGGCGGAACGCCCGGACGGATGGGCGGGCAAGGTGTGGGCGATGTCCGAAGGCGTCCGGGCGGCGGGCGGCCCCGAATTCCTGCTGTTCACCGACGCTGACATCGCCTACGGCCCAGGCGCCCTGAAGAAATTGGTGCGCGCCGCCACGACCGGCGAGCGCGACCTCGTCTCCCAAATGGCGACGCTCCGCACACACACCGCCTGGGAGCGCCTGATCGTCCCCGCTTTCGTGTACTTCTTCGCGCAGCTCTACCCGTTCCGCCGGGTGAGCCGCGACGGGGCGCGCACGGCCGCGGCGGCGGGCGGCTGCGTGCTCGTCCGCCGGGCCGTCCTCGACCGGGCGGGCGGCCTCGGCCGCATCCGCGGCGCGCTGATCGACGACGTCGCGCTCGGCCGCCTCGTCAAGCGCTCCGGCGGCCGCTGCCGCCTCGACCTGTCCCGCGACGTGACCAGCCGCCGCCCCTACCCGCGCCTCGCCGACCTGTGGACGATGGTCGCACGCAGCGCCTACGACCAGCTCAGATACTCGCCCCCGCTCCTCGCGGCCACGGTTGTCGCCCTCCTCCTGATCTACGCGGTCCCGCCCGCCGCGACCCTCGCGGGCCTGGCCGCTCTCGCCCTGGGCGGCGGAGCCCGCGCTGCCCTCGCCGCCGGAGCCCTCGCCTGGACGATCATGACCCTGACCTACGTCCCCATGCTCCGCTTCTACGGCCTCTCCCCACTGCGCGCCCCGGCCCTCCCGCTCGTCGCCCTCATGTACGCGGCCATGACCGTCGATTCCGCCCGCAGGCACTACACGGGAAAAGGAACCCCCTGGAAAGGCCGCACTCCCGCGAAGCGCTCACCAACCCCCTCGTAAGGGTTTTGCAGGGCGATCATTGTTGCTATGTGTAGTAGTCCGTAGCTTTTCTGACAGGGGTGGGCGATGGCGGCAGGCGGATCGGCGGGACGACGGGCGCGCCGGATCCGCGAGGAGGCCATGCGGCTCCAGCGCCTGTCCCGGGAGGCGCACCGGCAGGCGGGCCGCTGGCAGGCCGCGGGCGAGGCCGAGCGGCAGGTCGCCGCGACGCTGATGGCGCTCACCGCCACCGGCTGGCGGCTGCTCGTCGACCGGCGGTGGCCGGGGACGCCGGCCGCGAACGTCGACATGATCCTGGTCGGCCCCGGCGGCGTCTTCGTCATCGACGTCAAGCGGTGGCGCGAGCCGCCCGCCGTCGTCGGCGGACGCCTGCGCGCCGGCGCCGAGCCCCGCGACGACGAGGTCCGCAAACTCCTGGAGCTGACGCGGATCGCCGAGGACCACGCGGCCACGCTGGGCATGTCGCCGATCGCCGTGCGGCCCCTCATGATCTTCGCCGGGCACCGGCTGGACGAGCGGGTCGGCCACGTCCGGCTGCTCGGCCAGATGGACGCCGTCCCCGCGCTGATCGCGGAGCCGGACCAGGTCAAACCCGCGATGGTGCGGGCGATGGCCGAGCACCTCGCCGACTGCTTCCCCGAGCACGACGCGGCGTCCCTCGACGAGCCCGAGGCGCCGCCGACGGCCGAGCCCGCCGAGGCGCTGTTCGACGCCGAGGACGTCGAGCGCGTCGCGATGGAGTCGATCCTCCAGGCCCCGATCGAGCGGTGGATGACGTTCCTGCACCCCGACCAGGCGTCCCTCGTCGGACGGGACTGGAGCGGGCCCGCGCGCATCAGCGGGCCCGCCGGGACGGGCAAGACCGTCGTCGGCCTGCACCGCGCCGCGCACCTCGCCGGGCGGAGCCGCGGGCGCATCCTCTACGTCACGTTCGCCAACAACCTGCCGCGCGTCCAGTGCCGCCTGTTCGGGACGATGGCCGCCCACTTCGCCGACCGCGTCGAGTTCTCCAGCCTCCACACCTGGGCCAGGAACTTCCTCGAAAGCCGCGGCCTACGTCTCCACCTCGACGCCGGACGCGCCGACGACGCGTTCTCCCGCGCCTGGATGACCGAGGGGCGCGACAGCGTCCTGCCCGAGATCGAGCCGACGCCCGGCTACTGGCGCGAGGAGATCGACTACGTCATCAAGGGGCGCGGCCTGACCTCCCTTGAGGAGTACCGCGCGGTGTCCAGGCCGGGCCGCCGCACCGCCCTGCGGACCGAGCACCGCGAGGCCGCCTGGCTGCTGTACGAGGAGTACGAGTTACGCCTCGGCGACCGCGGCGTCTGCGACTTCAACGACGTCCTGCTCGCGGCCGTGGGGGAGTTGGAGGCGCGTCCGGCCGACCCGCCCTACGCCGCCGTGATCGTGGACGAGGTCCAGGACCTCACCCTCACCGGCGTCCGGCTGCTGCACGCGCTCGCGGGCGACGGCCCGAACGGGCTGCTGCTCATCGGCGACGGCCAGCAGGCCGTGTACCCGGGCGGGTTCAGGCTCGCCGACGCCGGGGTCAGCCTCAAGGGGCGGGGCGCGGTGCTCCGCACCAACTACCGGAACGCCGCCGCGATCCTGGAGACCGCGCTCGCCCTCGTCTCCGCCGACCCGTTCGACGACCTGGAGGGGCCGAGCCCGGACGGCCGCCGCGCCGTGCACGCGACCTACCACGAGGGTCGCGTCCTGCGCGCGGACGCCGCCGACGTCGCCGACCACGACCGCCGCCTGATCGCCGCGATCGGCGAGCTGACCGCCGCGCCGCCCGAAGGGGACGGGACGTCCGCGCTGGCGGGCGCCGCCGTCCTGTGCCGCTCGCGGCGCGACATCGACCACTACCACCGCTGCCTGAGCCGCGCGGGCATCCCCGTCCTGCGGCTGGAGCGCTACGACGGGCGGCCCGTCGAGGCCGTCAAGCTCGGCACCTACCGGCGGGCGAAGGGCCTTGAGTTCAAGCAGGTCTTCCTGCCGCGCCACGACGCCGACCTGACCACCGCGTCCCCGGACGACCCGGCCGCCAGGGAGCGCTCGGAGCTGGCGAGGCGACAGCTCTTCGTCGCGATGACCCGGGCCCGCGACCTGCTCTGGCTCGGCTCGGTCGTCCCGCCCCGCTGACCCGCCCCGCTGACCCCGCCGGGGCGGCCGCGCTCGCGGTGGTCTCACTATTCGGGACACATCGGGGTCATCCCGTCGGATCAGCGTGCAGGATGGCTCCATGGACTTGGTGGAGTTCCTCCGTGCCCGGCTCGACAGGGACGAGCGGATAGCCCGAGACTGCACCGGCCACGCGTGGAGGGCCGCGCCGTCCGGGCGGGTCGAGGCGAATCCCGAGCCGGGCGCCGGGGAGCCCGTCGCGGTCGCGCGAGCGGAGACCGACGCCTACGCCGAGCACATCGCCCGCCACCATCCGTCCAGGACGCTCGCCGAGGTGGCGGCCAGGCGCCGGATCGTCGACGACTACGAGAAGCAGGCGTGGGTCCTCGACCAGGGCCACCGGAGCCCGGAGGCGGAGGCGGCGCAGGCGGTGCGCGAGAACGTCCTGCGCCTGCTGGCATTGTCGTACGCCACCCATCCCGCCTATCAGCAGGAATGGCGTCCCTGACAGCGTTCCGATACGTCCCGTCATGTGGTCGCCACTGCCGACGCTCTGATGGATGTGGGACGCGCCTGACACAACGGACGCGGGGGTTGTAACCTCGGTGAGGGAGCCGAGAGGCGCTGCAACGGGCGTCCAGCCCGCCACGCTCGGCCCACGCGAACCGGACTTCGTAACAAGGGCGCCTCCCACGTCAATGGGAGGTGCTCGAAAAAGATGACCGGAAACGACCTTCGCGAACTTCTCGACAGCAGGATCGCCGTCCTCGACGGAGCCTGGGGCACGATGCTCCAGGGCGCCGGGCTCACCCCCGCCGACTACCGCGGCGACCGCATCGGCGGAGATCACCCCAAGGACGTCACCGGCGACCCCGACCTGCTGAACCTCACGCGACCCGACGTCATCCTGGACGTCCACCGCCAGTACCTCGACGCGGGCGCCGACATCACGACGACCAACACGTTCACCGCGACGAGCATCGGCCAGGCCGACTACGGGCTCGAGAGCCTCGTCCACGAGATGAACGTGCAGGGTGCGCGGCTCGCCCGGCAGGCCGCCGACGAGTTCGGCGGACGGTTCGTCGCCGGCTCCGTCGGCCCGTTGAACGTCACCCTGTCGATCTCCCCGGACGTCGACGACCCCGCGTTCCGCGCCGTCACCTTCGACCAGGTCAAGGACGCCTACGCCGGGCAGATCCGCGGCCTCGCCGAGGGCGGCGTCGACCTGCTCCTGGTCGAGACGATCTTCGACACGCTGAACGCGAAGGCCGCGATCGCCGCCGCCCGCGAGGTCGCCCCCGACCTGCCGCTCTGGATCTCGCTGTTCGTCGACATCTCCAGGCGGACGCTGTCCGGCCAGACCGTCGAGGCGTTCTGGCGTTCCATCGAGCACGCCGAGCCGCTCGTCGTCGGCCTGAACTGCTCCCTCGGCGCCGACGAACTGCGTCCGCACGTCGAGGAGATGGCCCGCATCGCGGGCACCTACACCGCGAGCCACCCGAACGCGGGCCTGCCGAACGCGTTCGGCGGCTACGACGAGACCCCCGACGAGACCGGCGGGAAGCTCGGCGAGTTCGCCGCGTCCGGCCTGGTCAACATCGCGGGCGGCTGCTGCGGGACGACCCCCGCGCACATCGCCCGCATCGCCGAGTCCGTCCGCGGCAAGGCCCCGCGCGAGATCGCGCGGCCCGGGAGGGCGTCCCGGTTCAGCGGCCTGGAGCCGTTCGAGATCGGCCCCGACACCGGCTTCGTCATGATCGGCGAGCGCACCAACGTCACCGGGTCCAAGCGGTTCCGCAAGCTCATCGAGGCGGGCGACCACCAGGCCGCCGTGGACGTGGCGCTGGAGCAGGTCCGCGGCGGCGCGAACCTCCTCGACGTCAACAT
The DNA here is from genome assembly GCF_008085905.1 of Actinomadura syzygii. GTDB lineage: Bacteria > Actinomycetota > Actinomycetes > Streptosporangiales > Streptosporangiaceae > Spirillospora > Spirillospora syzygii. Next base: position 648,938 of record NZ_VSFF01000002.1, read on the forward strand.
GGACGCCGACCTGCTCGACAGCGAGCGGGAGATGACGACGTTCCTCAACCTGATCGCGACCGAGCCCGAGGTGGCCCGCATCCCGATCATGGTCGACAGCTCCCGGTGGAGCGTCCTCGAGGCCGGGCTGAAGACCGTCCAGGGCAAGGGCGTCGTCAACTCGATCAGCCTCAAGGAGGGCGAGGGCCCGTTCCTCGAGCAGGCCCGCCGCATCCGCGACTTCGGCGCGGGCGTCGTCGTGATGGCGTTCGACGAGACGGGCCAGGCCGACACCGCCGACCGCAAGGTCGACATCTGCGGACGCGCCTACGACCTGCTCACCCAGCGGGCCGGGTTCCCCGCCGAGGACATCATCTTCGACTCGAACGTCCTCGCCGTCGCGACCGGCATCTCCGAGCACAACGGGTACGCCAAGGCGTTCATCGAGGCGCTGCCCCGGATCAAGGAGCGCTGCCCCGGCGCGCGCACCAGCGGCGGCATCTCGAACCTGTCGTTCTCGTTCCGCGGCAACGACGTCGTCCGCGAGGCGATGCACTCGGCGTTCCTGTTCCACGCCGTCCGCGCCGGGCTCGACATGGGCATCGTCAACGCCGGGCAGCTCGCCGTCTACCAGGACATCCCGGCAGACCTCCTCGAACTCGTCGAGGACGTCCTGTTCGACCGCCGTCCCGACGCCACCGACCGGCTCGTGTCGTTCGCCGAGAACGTCAAGGGCCAGGGCACCAAGCGCGAGGTCGACCTGTCCTGGCGGGACGCGCCCGTCGGCGAGCGGATGTCGCACGCGCTCGTCCACGGCATCATCGACTTCATCGAGGAGGACACCGAGGAGGCCCGGCAGCAGGCCGCCCGTCCGCTCGACGTGATCGAGGGCCCGCTGATGGACGGCATGAAGGTCGTCGGCGACCTGTTCGGGTCCGGCAAGATGTTCCTCCCGCAGGTGGTGAAGAGCGCCCGCGTGATGAAGCGCTCGGTCGCCTACCTGGAGCCGTTCATGGAGCGGGAGAAGGAGGAGGCGCTGCGCGCCGGGCGGATCATGTCCGACCGCGGGCAGGGCAAGATCGTCCTCGCGACCGTGAAGGGCGACGTGCACGACATCGGCAAGAACATCGTCGGCGTCGTCCTCGGCTGCAACAACTACGACGTGGTCGACCTCGGCGTGATGGTCCCCGCCGCGACGATCCTCGACACCGCGATCGCCGAGGGCGCCGACGCGATCGGGCTGTCCGGGCTGATCACCCCGTCGCTGGACGAGATGGTCGCCGTCGCCGCCGAGATGCAGCGCCGCGACCTCAAGCTGCCGCTGCTGATCGGCGGCGCCACCACCTCGCGCCAGCACACCGCCGTGAAGATCGCGCCCGCCTACGAGGCGACGACGGTGCACGTGCTGGACGCGTCCCGGGTCGTCGGCGTCGTCTCCGACCTCCTCGACGAGGGCCGCGCCGCCGCGCTCGCCGTCAGCAACCGCGCCGAGCAGGCCAGGCTGCGCGAGCAGCACGAGAACCGGCAGCGCAGCCCGCTGCTCACCATCGACCGGGCCCGGTCGAACCGGGAGGAGGTCGACTTCTCCGACCTGCCCACCCCGGACTTCACCGGCGTCCGCGTCGTCCAGCCGGAGCTGACCACGATCCGCGAGATGATCGACTGGCAGTTCTTCTTCCTGGCCTGGGAGCTGAAGGGCAAGTACCCCGCGATCCTGGACGAGCCCGTCGCGCGCGAGCTGTTCGACGACGGCAACGCCCTCCTCGACCAGATCGTCGCGGACGGCTCGTTCGAGGCCAGCGGCGCCTACGGCTTCTGGCCCGCGCACTCCGAGGGCGACGACATCGTCCTGCCGGACCTGCGGTTCCCGATGCTGCGCCAGCAGACCAAGAAGCCGGAGGGCCGCCCGAACCGCTGCCTCGCCGACTACATCGCCCCGGCCGGCGACCACCTCGGCGGCTTCGCCGTGACGATCCTCGGCGCCGAGGACCTCGCCGCCAAGTACGAGGAAGAGAACGACGACTACAAGTCGATCATGGTGAAGGCGCTGGCGGACCGGCTCGCGGAGGCGTTCGCCGAGTACGTCCACCTGGAGGCCCGCCGCGCCTGGTTCGAGCCCGGCGCCGAGCCCGCCCTGGAGGACCTGCACGCCGAGCGGTTCCGCGGCATCCGCCCGGCCCTCGGCTACCCGGCGAGCCCCGACCACAGCCTCAAGCAGCAGCTCTTCGACCTCCTGGACGCGGGCCGCCTCGGCATGAAGCTCACCGAGTCGTACGCGATGGCCCCGGCGGCGAGCGTCAGCGGCCTGATCTTCGCGCACCCGGCGTCGCGCTACTTCACGGTCGGGCGCGTCGGGAAGGACCAGATCGAGGACTACGCGTCCCGCTGCGGCCTCCCGGTCGCGGAGGTGGAACGCTGGCTGGCTCCGAACCTGGCCTACGACCCCTCCTGAGACCGCGCCGCAGGGCGCCGACCGAGACGACGGCCCACGCGATGACGGCCGGCCAGACCAGCACCTTCCCGAGGCCGACCAGCCACGGGACATGGCACACGGTCCCGGCCGTCATCGTGCACGTCGCCGTCATGCCGAGCGGGAACACCGTCGACCAGCGGCGCGGATCGTAGCGCAGCCTCGGCCGGACGACCTCGAACACGGCCAGCACCGCGTACCAGCCGAGCACCGCCGCGAGGACGGCGAGCGTCAGCCATTCCAGCGGTGTTCGCACGGGCGGGCCCGCAGCGGCGGTGACCCGCGCGGCGGCGACCGTGGAGATCGCCAGGCTGCCGCCCGCCACCCAGTGGTCGCCCGCCCCGGCGGCGACCTGGCCGAGGTCGAACCGGGCGAGCACCACGAAGTACAGGACGAGGCCGCCGCCGAGCAGCACCCCAGCGGGCCACACCAGCCAGCCCGAGCCTGCCCGCGCCGCGAGCAGCGCCGCGAGCACGGCCACCGACTGCGTCGCGACCGTCACCAGGTACGCCGCGCCGGGCGCCGGACGCCTCAGCCCGCGCACCACGCGCGGCAGCAGCACCGCCCACAGCACCGCCGCGACGCCGAGGAACGCCGCCGCCGTCACGGCGTGCCCGGCCAGCTCGGCCGTGTCCCCGACGACGCCGGTGCCCGCGACGCTGGTCAGCACCGCCGGGGCGGACGCCTCGTCCCGCCAGCGCGCCGGATCCCCGGCGATCGACCGGCCGAACGACACGGCCAGCACGACCCACAACGCCGCCGCCGTCGCGGCCAGCGTCCGCCACGCCCACCCGAATCCCGCGAGGCGCAGCCCGATGGACACGATGCCCGTGGCCATCACCGTGGCTCCCCAGGGAACCCCGGCCTCTCTCCCACCGCTCACCATCCCCTTGTACCCGGCATTCCGCTTCACCGCGAACCGGCATCGGCAAGGATGCGCAGGAAAGGGAAGGTCACTGTCTCAGAAAGGAAATAGATGCTCAACGTCGACGGCTGAAATACGATCGATGCCGCACTCAAGGACCGTTACGAAGACACGGAACGTCTAGAATGGCACGCGCCGAACGCGGCTATGAATTCACACTCCGCGTGCCCCGCCTGCCGGGGGAGACCGCCGCGCCGAACTGGGCGATGGCCCACTGGGGAATCTCGCCTCGAACGTCGTCCGCGAGGGCTCCCGGCGGGACGGCTCCGGCACCGGCTCCCTGTCCTTCCACCGGCAGGACGCTTTGGGGATCAGTCGGAGGCATCTCCGAAGAGCAGTAGGCCCTCGCGGGTGGGGTTCAGGATCAGGAGGCGGTAGCCCCAGAAGACGGGGTAGCCGGGGAGACCACGGCAGCCGCCCGCGTAGATGACCGATACCGGTTCCATGAATTCGCGCACGTACACGCGATAGCGATCCTGGAGTTCCCGCAGTTCAGCCTCCTGGGCATCGGTCAGTTCCATTCCGCTTCCGCCGGACGGGTCGCCACGGTAGGCGAAGGCGTGGTCGATCTCCTCCCACACCTCAGTGGCGTCCGTGCGTCTCGGCCCGGTCAGTTCGGCCTCCGGATACACCTGGACGATCGCCGCCTCGGCGCCCTCCAGCGACGTCCCCGCAGGCAAGGGCAGCAGCCCGAACGTCGTCACGAAGTTCAACCCGGACATCAGATACTCAAGCCGCGCCGACAACTCGTCCACCTTGGAATTCTCCTACAGGAAGCGCACGGCTTGGTCCCGGTAAGTCGATGACCAGAAGCGTCGAAGCCGAATCAATGTGTTGGCCGCTGCCGGACAAACCTCCGAATCCCTTGCGGCCGAGGTGGCGACATGGTCATTCTGGTCGATCACCCGTTCCATCACATTACATCGTGCCGCCGGACGGGAATAGGGCGGGGAATCTCGTAAACGCAGGTCGCGCTCACCTGAGCATCAACCGGACATAGATCTAATACTGTGTCAGGGTGACGGCCGATGAGAGAATCATCGGTCTGCCTCTCAAGGTGCGGCCTATCATGGGCACGCCATCCCGGTCCGGATTTTCGGATGGGTCAATAAGTGGAGAGGGTCGTCGTAAATGTCGGACTACGCCTGGGATCATTCGGATAACCTCGCTCACCAGGTCGAGGTGACACAGGAGGCCCTGCCCAACCGCGTCGCGTTGACTGCGACCCAGCTCATCACGCGCGGTGACTCGGGTCGACAGATCCTGCTGGTCGACCCGCACCCGAAGGGGACGTGGGAAACATGGATGTCCCCGTACTCCTCCCTCGTTCTCGACGAGGAGGCATTGAAGGCCAAGAACCGCGAACTCGACGAGGATCTGCTGTTCCTGCGGCTCTCGCCGGGGGACTCCCTCAAGAAGCTCGCCGACGCCCTCGACCAGCTCGTGGCGATCTATGAGGACGAGTACCGGCAGGCGGTGAAGCAAGATCTCAACAACGTGCTGCCAGAACTCACCGGAGGCTGGCAGGGAGATCCTTTCTACACCAGCTATTCTCTGAAGTTCTCGCACACGTCGAAGAGCTACACCGCGTACAGGTTCGCCTTTTACCACGCCAGCCCACCGGTGGCCGAGGTCTCGGTCGACCACATCTGGGTCGACACATCCGACTTCAGTACCGTGGAGAAGTCTCCGGCGCGGATCAACGGCAAGGAAGTGACCTCGAACGTCCCGGTCGCCGTCCGTCAGTTGCTCAGTCACATGAAAGAGTAGTTAGGAGCGTCGGTGACCTACCAGATCATTGACACCGATCACGCCCTGATGCGCCTTTCGGAACCTCCCTCTCAGATCTGGGTGATCGCATCTCTTGAGATCACGGTGAGGCAGGGAGGACGGGCGTACCTGCTCCTGACTTTTCCGAGCTACCCGCTGAAGACCGGAAACCATTCCCCGCCGCACGACGAGGGCTACTGGAGCCCACCGTTCGTGGCCTATCCGGTGCCCATGATGTTCTCCCCGCCGACCACGGTCGGCTCCCTTCAGAAGCTCGCCGCCGCCCGGATCGACGAGGACGCCCTGAAGGCGGATCTTTCGCACCTGGCCTACCAGATGGGCCTTCGGGACACCGAGCTCGAGTTCCGGGGCTCCTTCTTCGAGTTGAAGAGGTCCCCCCGATCCCCGGAGCTGGTCAAGGCGTACAAGATCGTCCGGTACGGGCTCACCGGCGTGGACGCGGCCTGCCTGCGCAATCTCGCCGACCCCGACATGCGGCGGGGATATGTGTACCTGCCGCTGGACGACTACCAGGAGATGACCAGGCCGATGCACAGCGCGCTGCACAAGCGCGCGGAACGGTGGTTCCTCGGAAAGCCGCTGATGAGCGATGTTGAGCACATCGTCTCAGATCGGAGGTCGCGCGGCGCGATGGCGGCGACCGCCATCGACATGGAGACCGGGATGTTCTCGCGTCGCGAGTCGGGAATCCTGTGCGCGGTCGACCTCGCAGGCTACGGCGGCGCGCTGAAATACGCGCGGGAGAACATGCACTCCTTCGGTGAGACGACCGACATCATTCAGGAGACCTTCCGTAAGTCCGTCACCATGAGGTTCGACCGGATGCTGGCAAGGCTCGGCACGACGCAGGTCCAGACAGCAGGCGACGGTTTCGTCGCAGCCTTTCCGCGGCGATCTTTCGAGGATGTCGCCGACGTCGTCGACGAACTACTCGAAGAATGGCGTGCCGTGGTCCGGGGCGTCGACGAGCTGAACAAGGCGATCAAGCACCCGGACTACCGAGTCGGCTCCCGGGTCGCGTTGCATTTCGGCGACTACGAATACGGTCGGATCAGCGGGGTCGGGAGCTTCGCGGCCGCGTTCGACGGCGCGGCGATCATCGAGGTGTGCCGACTGGAACAGGCGCTCGCGATCGCGATGCGTGAAGGGGCGGTGACGGTCGGCGCGGCCGAGGGTGAGGGCGAGGGCGAGGCGCTCGCCGCCCGGCAGAACAACGTGATCCTCAGTCCCGAGATTCACGGGCTGCTCGGGAGCGAATGGCGGCCACGGGACGCCGGCTACGCCCGTCGCGGCGAACTCGAACTCGCCGCGAAGGAGTTCACCGGTCACGGTCACGTGTGGCGGGTCGAGGGATGAGGCGTCTGGCCCGGCTCGTTCCGGACGGCCTGGCCGAGCCGCTGGCCCGCGCTCTGCGCGGCTCGGAGCCCGCCGCCCGGGACCTCGCCCGCGACCTGGTCGCCGAAATCTCCGCGCTCCTGGAGCGGAAGGGGCCGGAGGCGGACGACCTGGTGGGACGCCGTGCCCGGATCCACGCGAACGGATTCCTGAAAATGGTTCTCGCGGGCGCCGATGAATGGACGTCACCTGAACTGGACGGGCACAAACTTGTGCTCCACGCGGGTTACGAGGTGCAGCCGAGGCGGCGCGCCGTGCTGGACCGCGGGTTCGTGGCGACGATGTCGGCGGGCACGGTGTTTCACCTGAACGAGACGGAGCTGCACAGGGTCACCAGGGCCGGCCCCGACATCTCCGCGACGCTGTTCCTCCAGGGGCCTCCCGTGCGCCCCTCGACCAATGTGTACATGCCCATCCTGGACGAGCGGACCGCGTCGGTGATGACCGGACGGAAAGAGACGATCGAGGAGAAGGTCAGGTACCTTTCGGCGAGCGCCGTGTGCCGCCTGGTCAAGGACCTACTCGGCTGATTCGTCCGGGCGTCGTTTCAGCTCCCGCCGGACCGCCGCCTCCAGCCCTCCGGCGTCTCCGACCCGGCGGAACTCGTTTTCCCGCAGGTTGCGGAACATCACGCCGGGAGGGCGGTGTTCCGAGCTGAGGCCGATGTCCGGCAGAGCGCATATGTCGCCGGGCGGCTCGGGCAGCGGACCGGAGACGACCAGCAACCGCACCTGGCGGATTCCGGTCCGATGCGCCGCCATGAGGCGGTGCACTCCGTCGATCAACACGAAATGTTCGCCGTGCACCTCCACGACCGGCGGAACCACGAACGAACCAGGCTCATCGGTGACGCTCAATGGCAGGTAGGGCGCCATTCGCGCGGCCTGATAAAGACCCAGGAGCCGCTCGGCGGAGGAAAGGCGCTGCCGCCGCGCGACATGGACGATCGATCGCACGTCGGCGAGCCGGACCGCCTCCCAGGCCAGTGACGCGTCGGCGTACGGGGTCGGCCACATGGCGGCCAGCGCCGCGGCGACCACGGCTCTGACGGCCTCCGGCTCCACCACGGGCTACCCGCTTCCGATCGCCTCGATCGAGCTGTTGACCTGCGATACGAGAGTCCGCCGCAGGTTCGCCGGGAGCCCGTCCGCCTGCTCGATGGCCTCGACGCAGGCGCCGCCCAGCAACCGGTGGACCTCCCCGGGAGCCTCCTCGGCCAGCGCCTGGGAGACCTGTGCCGAGAGGGCGGTCGCGGGATCGTCGAACGCTTCGTCGGCCACGCAATGGCCGAACCACCAGAACCCTTTGTCGAGCCGACGAACGCCCAGCAAGAGATTGACGACTTTCGAGAGCCGATAGCGGGCCTGAATCGCACGGCCACGGGCGACGCTCTTGGTCGCTCCCGCGTACTCCGAGGCCAAGAGCACCGCCATGCGCGTCGCGTGTGCCGCCCGTGTTCCCGGCTCGTGGCTCTCCGCGAGTAGCGCATCGTTGAGCGCGTTGAACGTCCCATCCGGGTCCCAGCGGAACTCGGTGCCTTCGCGCAGCGGAGTCGGGAAACCGGTCTCGTCCTCGAAGAACAGATCGCAAAGGCCGATCTCGCTGCTCATGACCGTGTACTTCAGGCCGAACTCCGGAACGAGGGCCGGGTAGGTCACGGCCGTGTGTCCTGGGAGCAGTTCCGTGAGATGGGCAGGCGGCGTCCGGAACAGCGCGGTGAGTTCTGCGGGCGTTACCAGGAAGAAGAGGTCGACATCGGAATGCTCGTCGGCCGTGCCCCTGCCGTGCGACCCGCCGACCGCGATTCCGAGGACCCGTCCCGTCGCGCTCGCAGCACGAATGAACGACGAGAGCCAGTCGGAACCCGCGCTCCTGGTCACCAACAATCCCTACCGCGCTAGGTGACTACGGGTCAATGAGTCCAGTAGACCTCACCCGTGTGCACGGGTGTGGGGGCCTCCCGCGGCAACGGGAGGCCCCTGGTGTCGAGTGGTGCCGCCCGAGCCATCAGACGGACGCATCGACGTGTCCCCGAGGCACGGGCTTGGTACAGCCGACGTGCCAAGGCGCATCTCAAGGTAAGACGGGGGACGTGTTGTCCGGCAAGCCCTTCGGTCGCCTGTTGCTCGGACGATCCGGTGCGCGCCCTCGATGTGTCAAATGACCTGCGCGAACGGGCTGACCACCTGTTCATTTTCGTTGTTCTCGGTTCGCTCGCGGCGGGGTTGTTCGCCCTCTGCATGAACGTCTGGCGTGTGTACGGCGAGATCTCCGAACAATGAAGTCTTGACGGTGTTTCTGATGGGGTGGTATCTGGCGCTGGTCGTCCAGACTTCGAACAACGTGTGGAACCCGAATGCTTCCCGAGGCGGAACGACGTCCGCCACGATATGGCGTAGACGGAACAGGCCGGGCCTTTCGCGGCGGCAACCGCGTGGGTCCCCATCGTGCCTGCGACTCGTCGAGCAACCGCCCGAGCCATCAAACGATTGTTTCGAAAGGCAGCCGCATCGATGCGCCCTTCCGCTCCCTCGCTTCAGGTCGCCTGTCCGGCGCCGCGAGGACACCGGTCCTTCGTCATGGCGTCGATCGTCGTCGTCGGCGTCGCTCTTCTGCTGTGGGGGACCCGGCCCGGGCCGGGCGGCCTGCCGCGCGTGGGCCGTGCCGGCCGGAGACGGGGGCGCCATGCGGCGCCTCCGGCACGCGCCCGCCTCCCTGTGAATCGCCGGGGACCACGATGGAGTCTCGGCTGACCGGGGGTCGCCGATGCCACGGCCGGAGAATCCTCTCGACCCGGAGACGGGTCCCATCGCGGCGTTCGCGGTACAACTTCGTCGGCTTCGCGCCGATGCGGACAAACCCAGTTACCGCGTCATGGCCAAGCGGTCCTATTACGGCTATACGACGTTGGCCGAGGCCGCTGCCGGGCACAAATTCCCCAGCTGGGAGGTGACGCGCGCCTATGTGATCGCGTGTGACGGGGACCTGGACGAATGGGAACGGCGGTGGCGTGAGACCTCCGCCCTCCTCAATCGTTCTGGAAATGGCGACGGCGGCGACAGGAACGGGGAGAGATCGCCGCCCGACCCGGCGCCGGTCGGGATCACGGCGACCTTGAGCGTCGGGCTCGCTCCGGTCGATCCGACGCGGGCCAGGACGCTGCCCGAGCTGATGGCCATGCTGGACGAGCTCCGCCGCCGGGCGGGGCTGAGCCTGCGCCAGCTCGTCAGCCGTTCGCGGCAGGACGCGGACGGCTCCGTCCTGGCGCGCACCACCGTGTCCGAGTTCTTTCAGGGGGCGCGGGCGCCCCGCGCGCGAGACCTGCTGCGAATCGTGGAGTTGTGCGGCGGTACCTCGTCGGACCTCCAGCGCTGGGCCACCGCCTGCGACCGGCTCGTCGACCCGACCGATGCCTACGGAACGGTGATTCGAGCCTCCCCACCGGCCGAGGGGACCTTCGGTCAACCGGCCGAGCACTATCCGCCCGGCGGGTCGATGGTGCCGCGTCTCCTCCTCGGCGCACGGCTGCGGGCGCTCCGGGAGGCCCGCGGAATCCTGCCGGAGCACGCGGGCTACGCGATCCGCGCTTCGCACTCGAAGATCAGCCGGATCGAGCTCGGCCGAGTCCGGTTCAAGGAGCGCGACGTGGCCGACCTGCTCACCTTGTACGGGGTCATCGATCCCTCCGAGCGGGCCCCGCTGCTGGAACTGGCCAGGCAGACCAACGCCCCGAGTTGGTGGCAGCGGTACGGCGACGTGGTGCCGGGCTGGTACGAGGCGTACCTCGGAATGGAGGAGGCGGCCTCCTCGCTGCGCACCTACGAACTGCAGTTGGTCCCGAGTCTGCTCCAAACCGGGGACTATGCGCGCGCGGTCATCAGGCTCAGGCACCCCTTCGCCTCCGAGGAGGAGGTCGAGCGGCGCGTGCAGGTTCGAGCGATCCGGCAGAGGCGCGTCGCCTTCGAGGAGCCCTTCACCGGTGGGGACCGGCCGAAGCTGTGGGCCGTCCTGGACGAGGCGATCCTGCATCGCCCGTTCCGTGACCGGACGATGATGCGGGCCCAGATCCAGCACTTGATCGAAATGGCCGATTCGCCCGGGGTCGGCTTGCGGATCCTGCCGCTCGGCGCGGGCGGATATCCCGCGGCCGGTTCCTTCACACTCCTGCGGTTCGACGACCCGGACCTGCCGGAAGTGGTCTACCTGGAGCAGATCGCGAGCGCGAACTACCTGGACAGGCCGGACGACGTCGAGCTGTACACGCGCGTCTGGGACGAATGCACCGCCGCGTCCCGCCCCGACAAGACCACGCAGCTTCTCCGCAGGCTTCTGAGGGACATCTGACGTGAAGGCCGTGACGCGGGGTAGCGGTCGGGATATGCGGACACTTGTCAACGGGCTCATCGCCGGGGCGGTCGGGACCAGTGCGCTCAACGCCGTCACCTATCTCGACATGCTCGTACGGGCGCGGGGAGCCAGCAGTACGCCGAACGACGCCGTGCAGAAGATGGCGGACGACGTCCACGTCAACCTGGGGGAGGGCGAGCGGGCCGACAACCGGAAGGAGGCGGTCGGGGCGCTGCTCGGGTTCGGGACGGGCGCCGGGGCGGGCCTCTGCTACGCGGCCGCCGCCCGCGAACGGCCGGTGCCGTGGCCGGTCGGGGCGCTGGCGCTCGGGACGCTGGCCATGCTCGGCTCGAACGTGCCGCTCGCCGCGCTGGGCGTGACGGATCCGCGGGAGTGGTCGCTGTCGGGCTGGGTGTCCGACATCGTGCCGCACCTGGTGTTCGGGGCCGCCGCCTACGCCGCCTACGAGCGCCTGAACTGACCACGAGATCCTGACCATGAGGTCCTAGGACGATGGGACGTGCCGGTCTCGTCCCACCGCCCGACGCGGGGACGCGCCCGCGGACGGCAGCCTGAACGGTATGACCGCGACCCATGACCCCCAAGTCGACGAAAAACCGGCAGAGCTCTCCACGACACCCGGCTGGGCGGCGCTGTTGGCCGCGTCGATCGGGCAGTTCCTCGTCGTCCTGGACATCTCCGTCGTGAACGTCGCGCTCCCCGAAATGCGCACCGGGCTCGGGCTCGGCGCGTCCGGCCTCCAGTGGGTCGTCAACGCCTATTCGCTGACGTTCGCCGGGTTCCTGCTGCTCGGCGGCCGCGCCGCCGACCTGTTCGGCCGCAAGCGCGTGTTCGTCGCGGGGCTCGGCCTGTTCACCGCCGCGAGCCTCGCGGGCGGCTTCGCGCAGGACCCGGCGATGATCATCGGTGCCCGCGCCGTGCAGGGGCTCGGCGCCGCGATCCTCGCCCCGGTCACCCTCTCGCTGATCACCGCCACGTTCCCGGACGGCCCGGCCCGCACCCGCGCGATCGCCATGTGGACGGCCGTCGGCACCGCCGGGGGCGCGACCGGCGGGCTCGTCGGCGGGCTGCTCACCGACTACCTGAGCTGGCGCTGGGTGTTCCTGATCAACGTGCCGATCGGGGTGGCCGTCGCGGTCGTCGCGGTCCGGTGGCTGCGCGGCGAGCGCGGTCCGGCCGGGCGGCAGCGCCTCGACCTGCCGGGCGCGGTGCTCGTCACGGCGGGCGTCGTCCTGCTCGCGTACGGGATCGGCGAGACCGGCGACCACGGCTGGACGTCCCTGATCTGGCTCGGCGCGGGGCTCGTCCTGCTCGCCGGGTTCGTCGCCGTCGAGTCGCGGACGGCGCAGCCGCTCGTCCGGCTCGGGCTGTTCCGGCTGCGGAGCGTCGCGGTCGGGAACCTCGCCACGGTCGTCTCGATGATGGCGGGCTTCGCGCTGTGGTACTTCCTGTCGCTGTACATGCAGAACGTGCTGGAGTACAGCGCCGTCCGCACCGGCCTGTCGTTCCTGCCGCACACCGCGGGCATCATCGTCGGCTCCAGGCTGGCGCCGCCGCTGATGGCCCGCATGGACGCGCGGCTCCTGGCCGGTGCGGGCGGGCTGCTCGCCGCCGTCGGGTTCGCGTGGCAGAGCGCCGTGCTGGACGCCGACGGCACCTTCCTCGGCTCGATCCTCGGCCCGGGCGCGACGATGGCCGTGGGCTTCGGGCTGCTGATGACACCGCTGGTGGAGGCGTCGACAGCGGGCGCGCCGCGGTCCCAGGCCGGTGCGGTGGCGGGCGTGGTCAACACGTCCCGCACCATCGGGGGCGCCATCGGCCTCACCGTTCTCGGCACTGCCGCGGCGCGCTCCGGCGCCGACCTCGTGGACGGCTACGCGACCGCTTTCGTCGTCGCCGCAGTCATCACCGCCGTGGGCACGGCCCTCGTCGCGTTCCTGCCCCGGCCGGAGAACCGGGCCTGAGGGCGCCCGCCGGAAGGTTCGGGCGCCCCCAGGCCAGGGGCTCGGGGGTGGTGGTGCCCTCCGCCGGGCACCGCGCTCCGGCGGAGGGCACGTTCTGGAGGGGACGGACGGTCAGCGCTCGGCCGGCGTCCCGCCGATGATCTTGAGGATCTGGTCGCGGTACGCGGTGACGTCGTTGTAGATCGACGGCCCCTGCGCGCAGACCTGGTCGCCCCGGCTCGTCGCGCCGATGAGCTGCCAGGAACCGGGCCCGCCGGTCACGGCCGGGCCGCCGGAGTCGCCGTAGCAGGCGCCCTTGCCGTTGCCGCCGCCGATGCAGAGCTCGGTCGCCCCTTCGATCTCCTTGCACTTCGCGTCGTCGATGATGCTGGTGTCGAGCTGCTGGAGCTGGACGGGCGGCTGCCCGCAGCCCGGCTGCGGGCAGGTCTGCCCCCAGCCGATGAGGCGGGTCGCCGAGCCGACCGGGGCGCTGCTCGCGATCGGGATCGGCTTCTGCGTCGACGGCAGCGTCAGCTTGAGCAGCGCGAGGTCACCGCCCACGACCTGGCGGCTGAGGACGGGGCGCACCTCGCCGCCGGAGTTCCAGTTCTGGGTGCCGACGCGGACCTGTTCGGGCTGGCCGCAGTGCTCGGCGGTCACGACCCAGCTCGGCGCGACGAGGGAGCCGCCGCAGCCGTGCTGCCCGCCTTCTTGCAGGGACGCCATGAACGAGTAGGTCTCGGTCGCGGGCACGCCGCCCACGATGTTCGCCCTCGGGGGCGGCGGCGGCTCGGCGCCCGCCGCCGCGACCGACGTACCGGACAGTGTCAGGACCGCGATCGGTGCCACGGCCCACAGTCTGCGCTTCCTCATGAGCGGGGGTTCCTTTCACAGGAGTGCGGAACGAAGAAACGTGCTGACCGCCTGGCCCTGTCGGTCGGTCCCCGGCCGGCGTCACGGAAGCGGCGCGGCGCCGGCCGGTGATTCGACTATTGACCACCCACCCGCGATTGGCGAACGGCCGCTTCGACGGCGGAACCCCTTTTAGAAGGCGTTCTACGCAGGCGGCCGTGGCCACCTGCGAACCTTCTACGCGCACCCCGTGGAACTGAACGGGAGGCTACTTTTTCAACCCGGCTCGTAACCTGTGAAAAGCGCTGCGCGGCCCTGGCCGGCGCGGTGATCCGGTCGCGCCAACCCGCATTGGGACGGGGTACGCGCCCGCTCCCCGGGAGAAGGTCGAGTGACGACGGGGTGGCGGGCGGCTCGACGGCTGGAGGACGGGTTGGGCGTGGGCGCGCAGATCACCTGTGTCGGATTCCGGGTCGGCGGATGGGAGCGGCTGGGCACGCCCGACCGGATACGTGCGCGCGTCGACCTGGTCGAACGCGTGCGGCGGCTCCGCGGCTTCGCCGGGGGCGCGAAGGTCGACGCGCTGCTCGCCGCGGGCGAGTTCCTCGTGTTCGTGCTCCGCGCGGAGCCCGCCGACACGACCGTGGCGCTGGTGGACGCCCTGCGCCGGCACGGCGCCGGGCGGGAGGGCACGCGCGTCGGCGTCACGGGCGGCTCGGCGGGTCCGGCGTCGGGCGCGGAGGCCGTCGCCGAGACCGTCCGGCTGCTCGGCCGGGGCCGCGGGTTCGGCGGCGAGGCGCCGTTCTACGTCCTGCTGGGCGACCTGCTGCACTGGCATGTGCGGAGCGCGTCGTCGCTGCCGCGCTTCCAGCGGGTCAGGGGCGAGGCGTTCGGCCCGGACTGGTGGGTGTGGCCGAGGCCCGGCGGCGTCCCGGTGTCGCCCGCGCGGCGCGAGCCGCCGGCGGCGGCGCGGCCCGCCAGGGCGCTGGTGCGGGACGGCGACCACGCCGCGGCGGCCGAGCGGCTGCGCGGCGTGCTGCGCGTCCGGCCCGGCGCGGAGCCGCTGCTCGCGCTCGGGGAGTGCCACCTCGTGCTCGGCGAGCGGCGGGCCGCGGTCGAGACGTGGCGGTACCTGCTGCGGCGGTATCCGCTGACACTGGCCGCCTACCCGCTGATGGACCTCGTCGAGCCGGACGACGTCGCCCGCGGCTACCTCGCGGAGGGGCTGCGCGTCGTCCGGGCGAGCCCCGGCCTCGCGGCGGAGCCGGACCGGTTCGAGCACGGCCTGCTGCTCGCCCTCGCGGCCCGCGCCTACCGGCGAGGGGAGCAGCGGGCGGGCGACCGGCTGGTGAACGAGGCCGCCGACGTCCACCCCGGGGGCGGCGCGCCGCTGCGGGTGCTCGCCGTCGAGGCGCTCCGGCGCGGGGACCGCGCGGGGGCCCGGCGGCTGCTGGCCGCCGCGCTCGCACGGCAGCCGGAGGAGACGTAGATATGTGGCATGTGACCCTAATCAGTGGTGCACAACCTGACATACTTGGTCCCCGTTCGGGCGGCGTCCGATCCGGGAGCGGGTCGGCGCGGCGAGACGCGCGTGCGCTGAGGAGACGTCCGATGACGAGCTCCGGTTGGAACGAACGCTCCTTCCTGGGACGGCTGACACCCCCCGCCCGGCAGGCCGTGCTGGGGCTCGGACGGACGCGCACCCTCCAGCCGGGCGATCCGCTGATGCGGCAGGGCGAACCGGGGACGTCGGTGTCCCTGCTGCTCGCCGGCCGGGTCAGCGTGACCAGGATCGTGGAGAACGGGTCCCCGTCGCTGCTCGGCATCCGGCACCCGGGCGACCTGGTCGGCGAGATGGCGGTGATCAGCCAGGGGGTCCGCGCCGCCACCGTCACCGCCCTCGACCGGTGCGTCGTCTCCGTCCTCCCGGCGCGGGCGTTCATGAAGTGCCTCACCGACGTGCCGGAGGCGATGCTCGCGCTCAGCCGGATGACCGGCGACCGGCTCACCCAGGCCAACACCTACCGCGCCGACGCGGCCGGGTACGAGGTCGAGGTCAGGCTGGCGCGGGCCCTGCTGTACCAGGCGGAGCAGTCGGCGGACCGGGAGTCGGGCCGTCCCGTCATCAAGCTCAGGCAGAAGCAGCTCGCGATGCTCATCGGCGCGCAGGAGGGCACGGTGCAGAAGGCGCTCAACGGCCCGGCGCTGCGCGACGTCGTCGACTGCGGCCGCGGCCGGATCGTGCTGCGCGACGTCGGCGGCCTGGCGAGGCTCGCCGAGATGGACCCGCCGCCCGAGCTCCGGACCTGAAGGGGGAGCGCGGGACCGCCGAATTCCTCCTTGCCCGTACTGGTGCGGGTTGTGCCGTCCGATAGGTGGCCAGACTTCTGCCAACGCCCGAGAAGGGGGACGGCATGGGGGCATGGTCGCGTCGTTCGTTGTGCGCCGGACTGGACATCAAGGGGTGGAGCAAACGGCTCGTCCCCGAACAGATCCGCGCGCAGCAGGCGCTCGTCAGCGTGGCGCTGACGGCGTGCCGGGAGGCGGGCCTGCCCGAGGAGATCGTGCAGAGCAGCGGGGACGGCGTGCTGATCATGCCGCCGAGCGACATCGACGAGAGCAAGGTGATCCCGGCGCTGGTCTCCGAGCTGGAGGTCGCGCTGCACCAGGAGAACCGGCTGCTGGCCGACGCCGCGAAGATCCGGCTCCGGCTCGCGCTGACCAGCGGCCTGGTCACGCCGGGTCCGGCCGGGTTCAACGGCACGGCGGTGATCGAGTGCTTCCGCCTGCTGGACGGCCCGCCGGTCAAGGCCGCCCTGGACGACCACCCGCGCGCGGAGCTCGCGGTGGTCGTCTCCGACCATCTCTTCCAGGACGTGATCCGCAACGGGTTCGGCTCGCTGCGGGCCGAGGAGTTCTGGCGGGTGCGGAGCGAACTGCCGGACAAGGGCTTCTCCATGGACGCCTGGCTCTACGTCTCCGACCGGGCCGACGGCCCGCGCACGCCGCCGTCCGGCTCCACGGTCGCGCCGTCCGGCGCGCCTGGCGGCGTGGAGCCGGACGGTGTCTCCGGCGTGGTGCCCGGTGCGGGGCCGGGCACCACGCCGGCCTACGACGGGGTCGCGGACGGGGCCGCCGAGGGGGTCGCCGAGGCGTGGGCGCTCCTCGCGCGGGGCCGGACGGAGGAGACGCTCGACCTGCTCCGTGACGCATCCCCCGCCGACCGCGCCGCTCGGGCGGCGGTGCTGGACGTCCGCGCCGAGGCGCTCATGCGGCTGGGCGACCACGAGCGCGCGCGGCGGGACCTGGAGGAGCTGCTCGGCCTCCGGGGCGACCCGTCGGAGCCGCCCGCCCCGTCGGCGCTGCTGCGGCTCGGCCGCTGCCATGTGGCGCTCGGCGCCGTCCAGGAGGCGCGGCAGACCTGGACGTTCCTGCTGGAGCACCGGCCGACCGCGGTCGAGGCGTACCTGGAGCTCGGGCGCCTCGAACGGCGGGCGAGGCGGCACGCGACGGCGCAGAGCTACCTGGTCGAGGGCGTGCGGCTGCTGCGCGGCGGGCGGGACGGGGCCGTCGACCCGGCGGCCGCGGACCGGCTGCTGGACGGCCTGCTGTACGAACTGGCCGCGCTCCCCGTGGCGGACGACGCCGACGATCCCGGGGACGGCGCCGCCGCCCGGCCGCCGGCCGCCGAGCCCGACAATTCCCATAACGAATTCTAAAAAGAGCTCCGGGGGCATGACTGGTCGGTCATGGAACGGGTCATACCTGCCCATAGGCGACAGCTTTCGGACAACGACCGTTCTTGATCATAAGTGTGACAATGGGGTAATCGGTAACAGTCGGATAACTGAGGCCCATTCACCACTCAACTTGCTGTAATCATCGGAAGCCGGGCCGCACGGGGTGGGGTCAAGATCGCACAGGGGTTCTGGAGAATGATGCCAAGAAGGCGCCGCGCTTTCGTGCGCCCAACGGGGAGGGTCGCCCTCATTGCGGCGCTCTTGACCGGTCAGCTAATTCCGCTCGCTCCGGTACGGGCGGAATCGGGAACAGTCGCGTCGATAACGGCGGCGGGCGCCCGCGCGGGCGCGCCCGAGCCGACGCTGATGGACGTGTCGATCCTGGTCGACGAATCGGGGAGCCTCTCGGACGCCGACGTCCGCGCCGAGATCAGCGCCGCGACCACGATCGCCTTAGGCGGGTTGAATTCCCGCAGCCGCGTGTCGATCTACGGATTCGGCAGCCAGAACCAGCCCGGCCAGAACGCGATCACCGCCGCCTGCCCGCCCACGGTGCTGGACAGTCCCGTGAAAAAGGACTCGCTGGCCGCGTGCGTCCGAAAACTGCACCGCAGGGCGGACGGCGAGGGCAACGACACCGACCACGCCGCCGCGCTCGCCAACGGGCTGAGCGCGTTGAACGGCGGCCCGCAGGGCGCGCTGAAAGTGGTCTTCCTGCTCACCGACGGGCGGCTCGACGTCCACCGCAGCCCCAATTACGGACGCATTGAAGAAGACCGTAACACGGAGGCGCAGAAACAGGTCGAGACGCAGCTGGCGCTCGCCGCCGCCAATCGCGTCCAGATATGGCCATTGGGATTCGGCGGCCAGATCGACCGGTCGGCGCTGGACGCGTTCGCGGCGGGCGGCTACCAGGGCGCCTGCGACGAACGCGCCGACTCCAAGCCGCGGGCGCGCGTCGTCCGCGACTCCGGCGATGTGCTGCGCTCCCTCGCCGAGGCGTTCGCCGCGTCCGGCTGCGCGGGCGTCAGCCGCAGCGACGAGACGACGCTCGGCGCCGGCGAAACCCGCGAGCTGAAGATCGACATCCCGATCATCGCGACCGACGGCAACATCACCGTGGCGAAGGGCGACCCGCGGGTCCGCGTCGACTACGTCGACCCGGCCGGCCAGACCGTGCCCGGCAACGGCCGGCTCGGCGAGTCGGTGTTCAAGCGGGCCGGCGAGAACGCCACCGTGGAGACGCTGAGCGTGGTCAACCCGCGCAACGGGCGGTGGAAGATCCGGCTGACCGCGCCGGACAGGCTGTCCAGGCAGCTCGTCAGCGCCACCGCGATCTGGCAGGGCGCGGTGAGCTCCTCCCTGGTGGTCGAGCCGCCGAGCGCCCGGACCGGGCAGCCGGTCACCGTGCGGCTCTCGCTGATCACGCGGCGGGGCGCGATCACCGACGCGAAGGCGCTCGCCGGGCTGAACTTCACCGTCCAGGCCACCGGGGCGGCGCTGACCGCGCCGCAGAACATCGTCATCCGGGACGACGGCAAGACCCCCGACGACCGGGCGGGCGACGGCCGGTACGCGGGCGCGTTCACCGCCCCGCAGCAGCCCGGCGACGTCACCTTCACCGGCGTCGTCAGCGGGTACGGCGTCCGCGCCGAGAAGGTCCCGGTGACGATGGCGGTCGGCGCGCAGGCGCCCGCGCTCCAGGGCCGGGTGGCGTTCTCGTCCGGGTCGGTCGTGCATCCCGGCGACGCGGTGCGCGGCACGGTCACGATGGAGAACACCGGCGCCCCGGTGCGCGGCCGGCTGGTGCTGGACGGGCCGGGCGGCGCGCGCGCGACCCTCGTCGGCTCCACCGACCTGGCGGTCGGGCAGGGCACGACGACCCGTCCGTTCAAGGTGCGGTTCCCGGAGGACGCCCGCCTCGGCGGCGCCTCCATGACGGTGAAGGTCGTCGACGCGGCCGACCTGTCCAAGGTGTACGCCAACGGGCAGCTCACCATCACGGTCAAGAACCCGCCCACGTGGGTCGAGGCGCACCGGTACGAGATCGCGGGCGTGATCCTGCTGGTCCTCCTGCTCGCGCTGCTCGCCTACCTCCGCCGCCGGGCCCACCGCGCCCGGATCGACGTGCGCGGGCTGTTCGCGTCCCTGCGACAGGACGGCGAGGAGGTCGCCGTGCTGAAGGCGCCGGGCAAGTGGGCGTCCGAGTTCCGGTTCGTCGTCCACGACGGCGCGGACGGCGACCCCGGCCTGGACTACCCCCGCTCCGGCGACAGCCCCGTCCGCGCCCGGCGCGGCGCCCCGGGGAAGGTCGTCGTGCAGATCCCGGCCGGTCCGCGCTACGAGGTGGAGGTCGGCGGCGAGGGCGAGCCGTACGAGGAGAGCGGCCTGATGCTGGCCTTCACCGACACCCGTGCGCGCGGCCGCGCCTGGTCCCGCGGCGCCGCGCGCGGGCCCCACCGCGACGCCCGGCCCGAGGCGAAACGCGGCGGCGCGACCGGCGGTTCCCAGGCGCCGGACGATCCCCGCGGGCCGGATCTGCCAGAGGAGCGCGCTCCCGCATCGCAGACCTACGAGGACCCCTGGCTCTAGCGCCAGTCCAGAAGGAAGAGCCAATGAAGCTTTATCAGCCAGTTCTGTTCGTGGGGCTCGGAGGCACCGGCTGCCTGATCGGGGCGGAGTTGGAGCGTCGGCTTCGGGAGGAGTTCTGCGGTCCGGACGGGACCGCGTTCCAGCGGCTTCGCGAGGACGCGCTGCCTTATCAACTGCCCGAGTGCGTGCAGTTCGTGTACGCCGACGTCAATCAGGCCGATCTCGATCGGTTGCCGGGCAGTGTGGTGCCGGGTGCGCAGCATGTGCCGGCGGCGCAGCGGACGGCGCATTACGTCCGGGGTCTGGTGCCGCAGGTGGACACCTATCCGGAGGTGGCGCGGAACCTGCGGTTGACGGCCGAGCGGGAGACGGCGTCGTGGCTGCCGCCCGAGCAGGGCGAGCCGCGGGTGACGCCGCTGCAGCGCGGTGCGGGCCAGCTGCCCACGATCGGGCGGGCGGCGTTGTTCGAGACGTTCCGGGGCGGGATCGGTCACGCGATCAACGATCTGAACGCGGCGATCGGCGGGTTGTCGGGGGCGCAGGCGGCGACCGATCTGTACAAGCTGGGCGGGAAGGCGACGAACAAGAACGCGGTGGACGTGTTCGTCACGTTCTCGGTGGCGGGCGGGACGGGCGCCGGGATCTTCTACGACTACCTGCACCTGATCGGTGAGCTGTTCGAGCGCACCGATCTGCGGCCCAAGATCTACCCGCTGGTGCTGATGCCGTCGGCGTTCGTGGACGGGCTGGGCGGCGGGCGTCCGGCGCAGCTGAACGCGGGCCGCGCGCTGCTGGACCTGTTCCGGCTGGTGGACCAGCAGAACGGCGGCGGGGCGCAGCGGGACCTGCGCGGGCACTCCGCCCGCGCGGCGATCGACCCGGACGAGGTCGCGGTGCACTACCCGGTGGACGGCCGGATCGCGCTGCGGCCGGGCACGGCGCAGACGGGGTTCCTGTTCTGTCGGCCGGTCGGCGCCGAGCCGGGGGACCTGCGGCGGTCGGTGGTGTCGCTGATGCTGTCGCTGCTGGGCACCGAGCTGGACCAGCGGGCGACCTCCGACGGCGAGCAGCACCAGTCGTTCGCCGACAGCTTCATCAACGCCGCGGTGGACCGGCAGATCCCGGCCGAGAACGGGATCGGGAACCGGGGGGTGTCGACCGCGCTGGTGGCGTCGCTGACGGTGCCGGTGGACGAGCTGGCCGACCTGGTCGCGGGACGGCTGCTGCGGACCGGGGTGGACGATCTGCGTGCGGCGCTGCCGGGGGTGGAGTCGAACCGGTCCCTGATCCAGGAGTTCTTCACCGTCGCCAACATCTCCGAGATCCTCACCCGTCCCGCGCAGGACCACGCCGAACCCGAGCCCGCCAACGGCGCCAAGGACGTCACCGCCGCGCTGAACGACCGGGCCGAGACGATGCGCGCGGCGCTGACCCGGCTGCGGTCGCGGCTGGACCGGGAGGTGCCCGAGCGGGTCGGGGCGTTCGACCCGCGCGACGCCGTCCCGCGCATGCTCGCCAAGACCGACCCGTTCCGGCTGACCCGGGTGCTGTTCGGCAACGCCGAGTCGGCCGACGAGCTGGAGCGCGGCGGCGCGGCCGGGCTGATGCAGCGGCGCCGGGTCGAGCCGCCCGCGCCGGAGGGGCTCGGGCCGAACCCGCCGCCGCTGCCGGCGCTGCGCGACCGGACGCTCGGCGTGGTCAAGGTGAAGTGGGCCGATCCGGAGCCGGTGGAGGCGCGGCAGCGCCAGGACCAGTGGTACCGGTGGCGGACCAACGTGCAGTGGACCGAGCCGTGGTCGCAGCTCGCGCCGCGCTGGCGCAAGCCGCTGGACCAGGTGGAGGCGGTGCTGCGGGCGATGACGCGGGCGCTGACCGAGCACGCCGCGCAGGACCGCGACCGGTTCCGCGACCGTGCCGCCGACCTGTCCAAGTCGCGGGTCGGGGTGTCCTACCTGCTGCCGCCCGGCGGCGACCTGGAGCAGTTCTACGTCCGCGTCGTCCGCCGGATCACCGACGACCTGGTCGACAACGGACGCCTCCAGCCGAGCGCGACCGACGCCGACCTGATCAACGTGCTGATCGGCGCGGACGGCTGGCGAGAGTCCTATCGCACGGCCTGGGACGCGACGCCCGAGGCCGCCGTCGCGGAGCTGCGCGAGCGGGTGAAGGCACAGGTCAAAACCTACTTCCGGATGCCGGAGCAGGGCCGGGCGCCGCTGCTGCCGACGCTGCACGACCTGGTCGCGCAGGCCGCCGGGCGGGCCCCCGCCGAGTTCGGCGAGGCGGAGCTGGAGGAGTTCAACAGCAAGCTCGCCGGACTGGTGCCGGCGAACTTCAGCCCGCAGGGCACCGGCCGGATGAAGGTGCTGGTGTCCTACCCGGCGGGCGCGGACGACCCGGGCATCGAGCTGTACCTGCGCGAGGCGATCAACCTTCCCGCCGGGCCCGACATCGTCTACGACTTCACCCACACCACGGCCGAGTCGATCGCGGTCGTGCTGTTCCGCTCGTCCATGGGCATCACCGACGTCCGCGAGGTCCGCGACGTCCTGCGCACCTGGTCCGACGCGATCGACCGGCCGCAGCGGCAGGACTACCTGAAATGGCGACAGCGGCTCGGCTACGACTTCGGCTACCTCGCCACCCACGAGGAGCACCGCGTCCAGATCCTGCACCGGCTCCTGTGCGCCATGTGGAACGACAAGGTCACCGTCGACGGCGACCCCGCCTCGCCGATCAGCGTGTCGGTCCGGCTGTCCGGCGGGGTGTCGATGACGCTGGAGCTGACGCCGCTGGAGCACGCCTCGTCCTGGGGGAGCCTGCTCCAGGCGTACGAGCTGTGGACGTTCGCCGACAACGCGGGCATCCGCCGCGACTTCTGCGCGCAGCTCATGCAGGAGGCCCCGGACGGCGTCGGCAGCATGCCGAAGCCCCCCGGCGACCTCTACCTGGTGCTGCGGGACATGGCGGAGGGGCAGCTCCGCCGCATCGACCAGATGCTCGACGAGCTGCACTCGTCCAGCCGGGCCCGCGCGAAACAGCTGCGCGACTTCTGGGCGCGCACGTACCCTGCCGCGCTGGACGCCGAGTTCACCGACGTGTCCGCGGTCCGCGCCAACCTCCGCGGCCTGGAGAAGCCCGCCCTGCAGAAGCCGGAGGAGGACCGGTGAGCCCGCGCGTCGTCCGGCTGGACCTCAAGGGCTGCGACCCGGGCGAGGCCGCGTCGCGGGTGACCGAGTTGCTGAACACGCCGCAGGATCTCGGCCTCCTGCTGGTCGAGGACTCCGCCGCCGAGGTGGTGGGGCACCGCGCCGCGTTCGAGGCGCTGGACGCGTCCCGGCAGGTGACGCAGCTGCTGTGCCTGGTGGTCGGACGGCAGCCCGCCCCGGGCGCCGCCGCCGGGGACGGCGGGCTCCGGCTGCCCGGCAACATCCGGCAGCGGACCCTGTGGGTGATCGAGGAGACCGGGGTGGACTGGCGGCTGAGCCCCGGCGCCCGCGCCCGCCGCCGCGACGGCCGGGACGGCGACGGCCTCGGCCGGCTGTCGGACCTGCTGCGGCTGCCCGCCGTGTTCGAGCGCACCCACCGGCTGCTCGCCGACGTGCCGTTCGGCGCGGCCGTGCCCGGCCTGCACGTCGCCGGGGCGGCGGCGACCGGGCAGGAGGACTTCCTGCGGGCGCTGCGGACGGCGATCAGGCGGCTGCTGGACCCGGCGGCCCCCGCGCCCGCCGCCCACGACGACGACCGCGCGGCCGGGCGCGTCCCGGTCCGCCTGGTGCCGGGCGGCCCCCTGCAACGCGCGTTCGACGACGCCGGGCGGGCCCTGGACGAGGCGCAGGAGGCGGCCGTCGAGCTGGCCGGGGCCGGCGCGCTGGTCCGCAGGCTCCCGGCCGACGTGCCGGTGCGGGTCGCGGGCGACCGCCTCGCCGAACTGCGGGACCGGCTCGGCTCCCTCTTCCAGGCGGTGCCCGGCGACGGCCGGATCACCGACGACCGGCGGGCCGCGATCGCCGCGCACGGTGTCCAGCCCCCGCCGGTGGAGCGGCTGGAGGCCGAGCCGTTCCGCCGGACGCTGCGCGGCTGGCTGCGCGAGGGCCTCGGCCGTGGCACGTCGCTGGTCCGCCTGGACCAGGAGCTGCGCGCCTGGGCCGCGGGACTGGAGGGCGGCGACGCGCCCGCCAGGCGGCTCGCCGAGATCTGCCCGGACGCGCTGCCGCGCCGGCTGCGCGACCCGCTGCCGATGCCGCCGCCGCAGCCCTGGCTGCCCCCGGTCGGCGCGTGCTGCGCCGCGCTCGCGGGGCTGTCCCCGTTCGGCGTCGGCGGCGGCCTCGTCATGGCGCTGCTGTGGGCGGCGCTGGTCGCGCTGACCGTGATCCGCGCCCCCGGCGGCCGGTTGGAGGACCACTCCAGCAGGCAGGCGGTCAACGCGCTCGCCGCGCTCGGCGGCGGGATCGGGGGCGGCCTCGGCGGCGACGCCCTCGCGCTGCCCGCCGGCGCCTGGGCCGGCGCGGTGTTCGCCGCCGTCGCCGGCGGGCTGGCGGTGATCGTGCAGTCCTGGCGGAGCCGCGCGCTGCGCTGGGCGGACGACGCCGGCCTCGACGTCGCCGAGCGGGCCGTGCAGGACATGCAGCACCTGCTCGGCCGGACGGTCACCGGCTGGGCCCGGCTCAACCGGCGGCTCGACGAGGTCGACGAGCTGAGCCTGCTGCGGCAGGGCCTCGGCGGCGTGCGGGCGGAGCTTGAGGAGCGGTCCCGGCAGCTGGAGAAGGAGGACCTTCCTGGGCCGTCCAGGTCGCTCGCGCCCTACGGGGAGGGCGTCCACTCCCTGCTCGTCGCCCTCGCGGTGGAGGCGCTCGGGCCCGTGCGGCACGACGTGCCCGACGGCGAGGCCGGACGGCTCGCCCGCAAGGAGGCCGCCCTGTACATCGACGAATGGGAGAGCAAGGTCGAGCAGGGCCTCCCGGTCGACGAGCTCAAGTTCGCCGCCGACGCCCCTCCCGTGGCGCCCCCCGCCCGGGAGGACCTCGTGTTCCTCGCCGAGCAGGTCGCCTACGACCCGGCCGGGGAGATGTGGCAGCTGTGCGCGCCCGCCGACCTCGGGCTGCTCGACCCCGCGCCGCAGACGCACGCCGTCCGGTTCGGGCCGCTCCCGGTCGGCGACGGCGCCGGGTTCCCGCCCGGCACCGTGCTCGTGCCGTCGTCGGCGCACTGCGGGGTGCTCCGGCTCGTCCCGCTGCACGCCCGGGTCGTCGAGTGGACCTGGACCGAGGACGAGCAGAACGGAGGCGCGGCGTGAACGTCAGGCTGAGCTACCGCGACGCGCACGGCGCGCGGGTGGACGCGAAGGCCGTCGAGGCCGACCAGGACGAGCCGCCGCTGCGGCCGCCGCTGGAGACCGTCCGGCTGAACCTGGAGCTGCCCGACCGGACGGTCGCCGTCCGCTGCGTCCGGCCCGTCGACCGCGGCGCCGGCGGGCTCGCGGAGGGCTACCGGCGGCTCGACGGGGAGATCCTCGCGGGACTGCGGCTCGCCCGGCTCTGCGACGGCCGCCCCTACCCGCGGACGGTGACCCGCCTCGTCGGGTACGAGGCCGACACGGCGGCGCCGTTCGCGCTGCTGGAGCCGCTGCGGGGCGTCGAGGTCGAGACGCTCGCCGGGACCCTGCCGACCGAGCAGCGGCGCCGCTTCCAGGTGCGGCTGCTGCGCGCGGTGCGGCTGCTCGGCGCCGCCGGGATCTCGCACCGCGGCCTCGGCCCGGACACCGTCCGGTGGGACGGCGACGACGTCCAGATCACCGACTTCTCCCAGGCCGCGCTGATCGGCGCGCCGCGCACCGTCGTCGGCGCGATGCCGTGGCAGGCGCCGGAGCAGCGCCCCGAGACCCCGCCCGGCTGGGTCCGCGGCGAGGTCGGCCCGAACGACGACCTCTGGGCGGCCGGGCGGCTGATCTTCTACGTGGTCACCGGGGAGGACCTCGACGACACGGCGAAGCTCGACGCCAGGCCCGAACTGGCCGCGCTGCTCGCCGGGGTCATCGAGCGGCCGGAGCGCCGCCCGGACGCGCAGACGCTGCTGCGCAGGCTGGGCGAGGCCGACCCGCCGCCCCGCCCGCTCGCCGCCGACCCGGCGTTCGCAAGGGGCCGCGCCGAGTTCTTCGCGCAGCGGCGGCGCAAGCACCCGGGCACCGCCCCGGACCCGGAGTCCCCGCCGCCCCCGCCCGCCCCGGCCGCGCGCCCGGCCCCGCCCCGGCCGCGCCGCGACCGCTCCTGGCTGCTGTGGGCCGGGGTCGCGGCGATGGTCGTGCTGGCCGTCTACCTAGTCCTCGGACGGTGACCCGGTGACCACATCGCTGCTGCACCAGACCCTCTACCGGTGGGGGACGACCGGCCGCCTCGGCGACCTCCGCGACCCCGGGCTCTGCCCGGTGGCGAGCTCGCTCGACCCGTCGTCCACGGCCGAGCTGCGCCGCTGGCACGACCTCGTGGAGCCGTGGCTGCGGCTCGGCGACCGCGGCGTCGCCGAGCCCAGCTTCTTCTACACGGCGTTCCCCGCCGGGACGGCCGCCGCGGGCGAGGCGGTGCTGATCAGGCGCGTCCAGCCGGGCGACGCCCGCACCGCCTCCGCGCACCTGCTGTTCGGCTCCGCCGGGGTGCTCACGCCCCGGCTGGCGCTGGAGCTGCGCGACTGGACGTGGGCGCCCGCCCACCTGCCCGGCCGGGCCCCGATGGTCAACCCGACCTCGCTGATCGCCTACCGGTCCGGCCTCAGCGACGCGGCGCGGACGCCGGCGCTGCGGCACCCGCTCGTCACGCTGATGTCCCGCGTGCTCGCGGGCCCCGGCACGATCGAGGCGCCGGTCACCGACGACACCATGGCGCTGCTGTGGGCGGTCGACGACATCTGCACCGTGCTCGGCTCCGGCCTGCGCGACTGGGACGACTGGCGCGTCGCGTTCGAGACGAACGACGAGCGGCTCTGGTCCGCCGACCCGCCCGGAATGTTCCTGCGGTTCCGGCGGGGCGTGCCGCCGCCGGGCGCCGAGCCGTCCACCCGCGCGGCGGCGCTCGCGCTCGTCCGCCAGTACGTGACCGGCGGCACCAACGCGCTGCGCGACCTGCGGAGCAGCGCCGGGCTGAACGAGCTGGACACCATGGCCGCCCGCGTCGACCGGCTGATCGCGGACGCCCCGCCGTCCGCCGCGCCCGCCCCCGCGTCCGCCGCGCGCACACCCGCACCCGCCGCGCGCACACCGGCGCCCGCGGAGTCCGCACCCGCCCCGCCCCGGGGCCGGGGTCCGGCGCGGGTGGCCGCCGCCGGGACGTTCCGCGCGTCCGCGCCCTCGTCGACGACCGGGAAGGGCGAGCAGGTCTCCTGCCCCATCTGCCTCGGCCGCCTCGACTGGGGAGGGCTCCCGCTCTACACCTACGACCGGGGGCTCAACCAGTACACCGAACTGGTCGTCCCGAAGGACGCGAACCGGGAGCAGCGCGCCCGCATGACGCGGACGGCGTCCGTGCGCTGCCCCAACCCGGGCGACACGATGACCGCCCACTACCTGCCCGCCGGGTACGGGCAGTACGGCTCACCGGCCGTGTACGGCTTCATCGGCGGCACCACGTCCGGGAAGACGCATCTCGTCGCCGCGATGGTCGCCGCGATCGAACGCGGCGAGCTCGGCGGCTACGGCATCACCGCGCAGCCGGTGGACCTCGACCGGCACCAGGCGTTCCTGCGCGACATGGTCCGCCCGCTGTTCACCGAGTCGACGTGGCTGACGCCGACCCGCGAGGGCGAGGTCGCCTTCGCGGACGCGTTCGTCATCTCCGGCGGCGGCAGGCAGCGGGCGGTGGCGCTGTTCGACGTGGCGGGCAGCGAGCTGAGCAACGTCGGCGACGCCAAGCGCTTCCTCGACATCGCCGACGGGCTGGTCTTCGTCGCGGACCCGACCCGGTTCGGGCCGGGCAGCCTCGGCGACCCGTCCTTCAACACGGTGCTCAGCCTGCTCCGGGCCTCCGGACGGCTGTCCCGGGTGAGCGCCGCGATCGTCCTGAACAAGGCCGACCTGTTCAAGTTCGACGATCCGATCGCGCACTGGCTCACCCGCGACTCCGCCGTCCTGGACGCCGCCGAGGTGCTGGACGAGAGCGCCGACGTGTTCGGCTACATGCGCCAGCGGGACGCGGAGGCGTGGACGCGCCCCTATCTGGAATGCGACCGGGCGACCCTGCACGTCGCCTCCGCGACCGGCACCGACGCGGTCGAACGGGGGGTCCGCCCCCAGCGCGTCCTGCGGCCCCTGGTCGCGCTCATGGCGATGACCGGGCTGCTGACGTCCGCCGAGGCCAAGGACATAGGAATCTGAGATGACTGAGGTACCCATCGACCAGATCGAGTTCCGCTGGCACCCCCAGGACGACCTGACCGGGATCGCCCATTCGTTCCCGTACGGCGCGCAGTTCGACCGCTGGAACAGCCTGCTGAAGCAGTACGCGGGCGTCTCTGGACGCGGCGGCGCGGTGGCGGCGCAGGCCCGGTCCAGCGCCGTGTACCTCACCTACCAGGACGGGACGGCGGCGCTCCTGCTGCGCAGCCGCGACCCGCGCGCGCTGCCCCTCTTCGAGCGGAACGCCCGGCACGGCGCCGGGGCGGGCCGGCTGGACCTGGTGGCCCGCGCGCTGATCGCCCCGGAGACGGTACTGACGGCGGAGCGGGCGATGAGGATCATGGTGTCCGACCCGGACGCGCTGTTCGACCCGCTGCCGGGCCAGGCGCGCCCCGGAGCGCTGCAACGGCTGTCCTGGCCCGGGATCGATGGGGGCGTCCGTCCCGGGGAGAAGATCGAGCTACAGGCGCGGGAGTACACCGGCGTCCTCGCGCCCGTGCTCGCCGCCGTGCTCGCCGACCCCGACCGCCCGGTGACGGTGGTGCTGCCTCCGGACGACATCCGCCAGTCGATGTGGCGGAGCCGGGCCCTCGGCCTGCTGTGGGCCTCGCGGCTGCTGCTCCAGCCGCTGCTGCGAGGCGAGCTCGGCCACGCCCTCCACGACTGGCGGCCCACGTTCTCCACCTGCGAGGCGCCGCAGAGTTCCAGCGACGGGCGGGACGACATCTGGCTCGCGTTCCGCGAACGCGGGCCGGACGGGCCGCCGATCGGGGACGGGCCGAGGGTCGTCCACCTCGCCCAGCCGCTCCGGGGGCAGAGCCCGCTGGAGGCGGCCGCGAACCGGCTCGCCGAGATCTACGCGGCGGACGGCGACCAGTGCCTCCAGCTCGTCGCGAACGCGGTGCGCGGCCAGCGGACGCTGGCGGACAAGATCGAGGCGGTCGCGTGCAGCCACGCGATCGCCGCGGCCCTGTCCCCGCCGCACCCCCTCTCCCGGCAACCCGTCCAGCCCGCGGGGAACACCCGCGAGCGGGCCGTGCGGCGGCCGCCCGCCGAGCACGTCCCGGCCGCCGTGCCGGCCACCGCGC
Organism: Actinomadura syzygii; assembly: GCF_008085905.1. Taxonomy (GTDB): domain Bacteria; phylum Actinomycetota; class Actinomycetes; order Streptosporangiales; family Streptosporangiaceae; genus Spirillospora; species Spirillospora syzygii. Next base: position 678,464 of record NZ_VSFF01000002.1, read on the forward strand.
CGGTCGGCGAGGCCGTCCCGGCGATGGCCGGGGCCCGCGCGTCCGGCCCGCCTCCCGCCGCGCCGCCGGAACCGGCGCAGCAGCGGCGGCCGCCCGCCCCGCGGCCCGGCGACAAGTTCCTGTCCCACCTCTACCAGCGCCTGGCGCAGACCCGGGACCGGCAGGGCGTCCTGCGGACGGTCAACTGGATCGCGGCGCGCACCGCGGCGGGCGCCCGGCTGGACGCGGCCGAGGTCTCCGAGGTCCTGGAGACCCTGGGGCGGCGCGGCTGGTTCGCCGACGAACTGCGGCCCCTCGCCGCCGGGCCCGAGCGGATGGCCGACCTGCTCCAGCCGATCTTCGCGGCGGCCGGCCACGACGAGCGGCTGGAGGCGCAGCTGAGGTCGTGGCACGTCGGCGGCCCGCCCCCCGTGCTCGCCGACGCGCTGGCCGTGCTGGCGGCGCGGCTGGAACCGGACCGCGCCGACTGGCTGGCCGGCCACTGCCTGCGGCACGACGTCCCCCGGAACAGGTCCGGCGCCCCCGCCGCCCTGGTCACCCTGCTGCGCTGGCCCGGCACGAAATGGCCCGTGGCCGTCGGCGCGCTCGCCTGGCTGGCGCCGGTGCTCCTGGTGATCGTCGGCTTACTGGCACTGGCCTGACGCCCCCGATCACGAGGACGGCACATGAGCTATCGCACCGTCATGGCCGCGGACCTGAAGGGCTACGGGTCCGCGCCGCAGAACGCGCAGGACGTGCTCCAGCAGAACCTGGCCGGCTGCCTGCGCGACGCGGCGGGCCGGGCCGGGCTGGACCCGCAGCGGTGGGGCGAGGCGGGCCGCGGCGACGGGATGCTGATGGTGCTGCCGCCGGACGTCGCCGTCGAGAGCCTCGCGGGGCGGTTCGTCCGCGAGCTGAACGCCGCGCTGCGCGCCCGCAACCGGCTGGTGAGCGCGGCGGCGCGGGTCCGGATGCTGCTCGCGATCCACCACGGCCCCGTCGCCGAGGCGGCCATCGGGTACAGCGGGACCGCGCCCGTGGTCGTGACGCGGCTGTGCGGAGCGGACTCGCTGCGGGACGCGCTGGACGCGGCGGGCGCCGACCTCGGCGTCGTCATGTCCGCGTTCGTGTACCGCAGCTCGGTCGAGGCGGGCATGACGTCCCTCGACCCGGCCGACCTGCGCCATGTGCGGCTGCCCGACCTCGGCGCCGACGGGGACGGCTGGATCTGGTTCCCCGGCGGCCCCGACCCGCACACCGTCGACTTCCCCGACGGCCTGGCGGGCGGCACCGAGCGGGAGCAGAAGCAGGAGCCGAAGTCCCCTCCGAGGCGGCCTTCGCGGCCTGACAGTCCCTCGGTGGACTTCAGCCGAGGAAACACCTACATCGGCCGCGACCAGAACAACTACTACGGAGGCCGGCCGTGAACGAGCAGCCCGCGCCCGCCGAGGCCAAGGAGCCCAAAGCCAAGGACCCCAAGGCGAAGCTCCCCAAGCCCGAAGAGCCCAAAGCCAAGGCCAAGGACGAGGAACCGAAGGCCGGGGAGCCGAAGGCCGAGGAACCGAAGGACAAGGAGAAGGAGAAGGACGAGCCGTCCCGCGCGCACGTCCTCAACGAGCGGGGCCAGCGCGGCACGATCCAGGACCGGATCGGCACCGAGCGGGACGCGCTGTCCGGCTACGCCCCCGGCGGCACGGCCATCGGCCGCGACCAGCACAACCACTACTACGGCGGGCCGGACGGCAGGCGCACCAGGATCGCGCCGCTGCGCCGCCGGGACGTCGAGGAGATCGAGCGCGCCTTCGTCGCCCCCGAGGACTTCGACGAGCTGCTCCGGCTGACCCGCGAGCGCCGGATCGTGATCCTCCAGGCCGATCAGGACAGCGGCCGGTACGCGGCGGCGCGCCGCCTGCTGTGCCTGCTGCTCGCGGGCGACGACCGGAGGCTGTTCGGGGTTGACCCGTCCGTCCGGCTGGACGAGCTGACGGCCGACGACCTGACCGAGGGCGCCGGCTACGTCTACCGCGACCCGGCCCGCCCGGACGCGCTCACCGGGTTCGCGCTCGACAAGATCTCCGGACTGCTGGAGGACGCGAAGGCCCGGCTGGTGATCACCGTCGACGCGGCCCGGCCGCTCACCGACGACCGCGCCGTCGAGCTGGTGCTGCGGCTCGGCCGCGTCCAGGACCGCCGGGAGATCGCGCGCGGCCTGCTCGCCCTCGAACTGGGCGACGGCCGGGCCGGTGTGGTCCTCGACGAGCCGGACGTGGCCGCCCTCCTCGACGCCCAGCTCGGCCAGGACGGCCCGCCCCGGCACGCGCGGGCCGTCGCGGTGGAGCTGCTCAACGCGCACCGGCAGGCGCTCCCGCTCGCCCGCACCGCCGAGCAGGCGCTGCGGCTGCGCGACGACGAGCTGCGCACGCAGTGGTTCGAGAGCCTGGAGACGCTGTCCCTGCAATGCATGGCGGTCGCCACCGCCGTGCTGAGCGGCGAGCCCTACGAGACGGTCGCCCTCGCCGCGATGCAGCTGAAGAACGAGCTGGAGACGGGCGACCCGCACGCCGAATCCCTCCGCAGGCTCGACGCGCCGCTCACGCCGACCAGGCGGAAATGGCTGAGCAGGCTCGGCGCGGAGACGGCCCCGTCCAAGGTCAGGCTGAGGTTCGGGGCGACCGCGCCGTCCGAGGCGATCCGCTATCTCGACCCGTACGCGCAGGGCAAGGTGCTCGGCTATTTCTGGCGGGAGTTCGACGAGCAGCGCCCCCGGCTGCTGGGGTGGCTGCGCTGGTGCTCCGAGCATCCGCTGGAGAGCGTCCGGACGCGGACCGCCGTCGCCACCGGCTTCCTCGCCGCCCGCGCGTTCGACCTCGTCCGCGCGCTCGTGATCGAGCCGATGGCGTTCTCCGAGGACCCCCGGCTCCGGACCGTCGCCGCCACCGCGCTGCACGCCACGGTGACGCAGCGGCCCGCGCTGCGCGAGCCCGTCCGGGAGCTGCTGCGGAGCTGGGCCGAGCCCGCCGAGACGCCGCGGCTGCGCGGGACCGCCGCCCGCGCCTGGCGGGTGGAGTACGCCGACGGCGGCGCCGCCGCCGCGCTGGACTGGCTGGAGGACTACACCGGCGACGAGTCCGTCCTTGTCACGGCGGCGGTATGCGTGTCGGTGACCGAGCTGTGGGAGACCGAGTGGGACCGCGAGGGCACGCCCGCGCGGCTGCTGGAGTGGACGTCGGACCGGGACGAGGACCGCCGCTTCACCGGACGGCTGGCCTTCCTGACGGCCGCCAGGCAGCTCGTGCGGCGACTGCCGGGCGACGACTTCGACTGGCCGGGGCTGCTGCACATCGCCGCGATGGACGACGCCCGCATGCGGGACGTCGCCGCGCTCTGGCGGGAGGTGCTCAACGACTCGATCGTCCAGGAGCACGCCCAAGACCTGCTGCGCGAATGGGCGTGCACGGCCGACGACGTGCCGGTCGTCCGGCGCTCGCTCGCGCGCCTCACGCGGGCCGTCGCGACGGACGGGGTGACGGCGGGACGCCTGCGGTACGCGGCCCGCGGCTGGGCCGAGGACGCCCCGAAGAGCTCCGCCGATGTACTGACCGCCCTCAACGGAAGGTGACCCAGGTGGACGAGAACGAGAGGCCCGACGACGGCCGCGCCCGCGAATCCGGCGACGACCCGGACGAGCGCCGCCGCATCCAGGCCGCCCAAGCCGCCCAAGCCGCCCAAGCCGCACAGGCCGCACAGGCCGCCCAAGCAGCGCAGGCGGCCCAGCAGGCGCAGGCGGCCTGGCAGCACGGCCAGGCCGCCCAGGCGTGGCGGCCGTCCGAGGCCGACCCGGTTCCGTCCGGGCCGCTCATCGTCGACCGGAGGCCCGCCCGGGGCGTGCCGCCCGCCGCCGCGATGCCCGGCCGCGCCTTCGTGTTCTCCGACCGCGACGGCCAGGCGGTCCAGCACAGCGCGACACCGCGCGGCTGGCTCGGCCAGTTGGGCGCGCCCCGCTACGAGTGGCGTTTCGAGGTCGACGTCGGCCTGCGCACGGACACGTTCACGGCCACGATCCCGAGCCGGACGGACACGGCCCGGTTCATCGTGACGCTGGAGGCCGAGTGGTCGGTGACCGACCCGGTCCGGGTGGTCCGGCGCGGTCTGGTGGACGGCGCCAGGCTCGTCCGGTCCCGGCTGCTCGCCGCCGTGCGGTCGGTCGGCCACGGCTACCGGATCGACCAGATCTCCGAGCTGGAGACCGCGCTCGGAGACAAGCTGGCCGCCGGGTTCCGGGAGTACCCGGAGGGCATCACCGTCCACGGCTGCTACGCCACCGCCGACCCGGACGAGCGCAGCCGCGCCAAGCTGGAGCGGATCGACGACGCCCGCGTCGAGCGGCAGCTCAGCGAGGAGGAGGTCGGCGCGCTCCGCACGTCCATGCGCAGCAGCTCCGACCTGTTCCTGCTGTACCTGGCGCAGGACCGCAACCGGGTCGGGGACCTGATCATCGACATGCGCAAGCACGAGGAGATCAAGGAAGAGCGGGTCATCGAGCTGTTCAACAAGGCCGTCGAGCAGAACATCATGCAGCCCGCCGAGATCAACGAGATGCTGCGCCGGCTCCTCGATCCCATCGCGGGGGTGTTCCAGCCGGACGGCCGGACCGACATGTTCGGCACCGCCCAGCTCCCGGCGCCCGCGCCCGCCACGGGGGCGGCGCCCGCGCCGCCCCCGGCCATCGCGGGTTCGCTCGCCGACGACGAAGAGGACGTCATGCCGGAGGAGCTGCGGCAGCGCGCGGAGGACGGCGTCTACGAGTGGAAGCCGATGCCGTGGGAATCCTGAACCGCCGCCGGGCAGCCCCGACCGCTCCGGCAGCCGCCGGGCCGCCGGAGCCGGTGTGGGACTTCCCGCGCCCGCTCGGCGCGGGCGCCCGGCAGGCCGGCGAGCCGTGGCGGCTGCCGGATGAGCCCGCGATCTCCGGCATCGCCGCCGACGCGGTCCGGGTCGGGGCGCTGACCGTCCGGGCGGCCTCGCTGGTCGGGCCCGCGCACCGGTGCGCCGAGCCCGCCCAGCACCGGCAGGACGCCTACCGGCTCGGCCGCGACCAGGCCCGGCGGCACCTGCTGGTCGCGGTCGCCGACGGGATGTCCGACAGCAGCCGCTCGCACCTCGGCGCGAACGTCGCGGTCACCGCGCTGATCGGGCGGCTGCGCGCCGACCTCGCGCGCGGCGCGGCGCTGGACGCCCCCGCCCTGTTCCTCGACGCCGCCCGGCAGATGTCCGGGATGGCCGCGCAGCAGCAGGTCACCGAGAACGACGTGCGGGCGGCCGCGCTCGCCGCGGTCGTCCCGGTCGAGCCGGCCGCGGACGGCCGCCGCCTCGTCTGGGCGGCCTGGCTCGCCGACGTCGGCGCCTGGGTGCGCGCGGACACCGGCTGGAGGCGGCTCATCGGCGACGACAAGCGCGGGCTGGACGGCGACGTCCTGACGGAGTTCCTCCCCTTCCACCCCGACCGGGTGCGGACCGCGCAGCTCACCCTGGAGAGGGGCGCGGTGCTGGCGCTCGCCACGGACGGGATCGGGGACGGCTTCGCCGACGGCGCCGCCCCCTGGTTCGCCGGGCGCTGGGCCGACCCGCCGCACATCGCGTCGTTCGTCGCCGACGTCGGCTACGACGCCCGGGGCCTGCTCGACGACCGCACCGCCGTCGTGATCTGGTGCGACCGGTGAGGGCCTGGTCGGACCGGCCGTTCGAGCCGGTCACGGAGCTGGCGGAGGTGGCCGCGGCGGGCGCGCGGATCGCGGGGGAGAACGGCCAGTCGACCGGCGTGTACGAGAGCGCGGACCATCCCGGCTGGCTCGTCAAGCGCTACAAGCCGGGCTTTCCCGAGGAGCCGTCCGACGTCCTGGACGGCCTGGTCGCGCTGCCCGCCGCGATGACGCCCGCCGACCTGGCCGTGGTGGACGCGGCGACGTGCTGGCCGGTGAGCCGCGTCGTGTCGGACGGCGCGACGGTCGGGGTCGTCGTCGCGAAGGCGCCCGCGGAGTTCTTCACCGCGGTGCAGACGCCGTTCGGGCCGCCGGAGTCCGTCCCGCTGAACCTGGACCAGCTCGTCCAGACCGACGACGAGTTCTACAAGGTCCGCGACCTGGCCGTGCCCGGCGCGCGGGAACGGCGGAGCGTGGCGCGGAGCGTCCTGCGCGTCGGCGCGCTGCTGGAACGGCACGACGTCGTCTACGGGGACTGGTCGTACGCGAACCTGTTCTGGGAGCGCGGCGCGGGCCGGGTCTTCCTCATCGACATGGACAGCTGCGGCCTGTCGTCCCGCCCTTGGGTCGAGTGCAACTCGTGGAACGACCCGGCGGTGCCGCAGGGGGAACGTCTCACCGTCCGCACCGACCGGTACAAGGTCGCGGTGGCGGTGCTGCGGGTGCTGACCGGCGTCCGCGGCGAGGACGCGCACCCGGCCCTGGACACGCTGGACGCGCCGCTGCGCGCGGGCCCGTTCGGGGAGGCGCTGCGCTGCTCCCTCGACGACCCGCCGGAGCTGCGGCCGAGTTCCGGCGAGCTGCTGGAGCTGCTGGAGACCGCACTGGACCCACGTCCGCCGTCCCGTCCGGCGAAGCCGCCGGACGTGCGTCCAGCGGAACCCCGGGCGCCGGGCCCCGTGCCCGTCGAGCCCGAATCCGCACCGCCCGCGACCGCGCCGCCGCCCGCGACCGCGCCTCTCACGACCGCTCCGGCGGTCGTCTCGACGCCCGCGCGCAAGCCCGCACCGGCGCGGTCGCGCAAGCCCGCGCCGCCCCGGGTCGAGTACGACCCGTTCGAGGAGCACCGTGCCGCGTCCGCCCGGACCGGGGCCGAGCGGCTCGTCCCCTTCTTGATCATCTGCTGTCTCGGCGCGCTCGTCCTGCTCCTGCTGGGCGGGGTCGTCTCGGCGCTGCTGCCCTGACGGGCCGGGAGGGCCGCCCCTACGAAAGAGGACACGACATGACCACCTCCAGCGAATCGGCGTCCGGCCGCGGCAAGGGCATGCCGACCTACATCGCCCTGGACATCTCCAAGTCGATGCAGAAGCACGAGGACCTGCTGAACGAGACCCTCGCCAAGATCGTCAAGGAGCTGTACCTGAACCCGCGGGTCGCGGAGTTCGTGCACCTGTCCATCGTCACGTTCTCGACGGCGCCGACCGTGGTCGTCAGGATGACGGAGCTGACGAGGATGAAGCAGATGCCGGTGCTGCGCTGCCATGGCGGCACGCGCTTCGGGCCGCTGTTCGAGCTGCTCCGCGACCGGATCGACATCGACGTCCCGCTGCTCCAGGACCAGGGCTACCGGGTCGTCCGCCCGGTGGTGTTCCTGCTGACCGACGGCGCGCCGACCGACCGTCCGCCGTCCGCGTGGGAGGAGCCGCACCGCGCCCTGGTCGACCGCGAATGGGAGCGGCATCCCCGGGTCATCAGCTTCGGCTTCGGCGACGCCGTCGAATCGATCCTGCGGCGGATGTCGACCGTCCAGACCTACATGGCGGACCCGGCGCTCGGCGACGGCACCGGCGCGCTGCCGGAGGCCATGAACGGGATGCTGAGCAGCATGGTCGCCTCGGTCCAGGCCCGGGAGCTGCGGCTGCCCACCGAGGTCGCGGGGTACCGGGTGCTGTCCGAGGACTACGTGGAGCAGTGACCGTCAGGAGGGGGACCGTAAGGAGGGGACCGTCAGGACGGGAGCATCTGCGGCTGGACGCCCGCGTCCCGGCTCGCCGGGCGGCGGGCGAGGCGGCGGCCGAGGCGCTGCGCGGGCGCCTCGATCCAGCGCTGCGTCGCCCAGCTCAGCATGAGCAGCGCGAGGACGAAGAACACGAGCCCGAGCGCGTCCTCCCGGCCGGACGCGCCGAGGAACTGCGCGGCCACCATCAGCAGCAGCGGGTGCAGCAGGTAGACGGAGAAGCTGACGGTGCCGAGCCAGGTCGCCCAGCCGGGGAACCGCCGGCCCCGCCACCGCCACGCCACCGCGAACGCCAGCGCCGCCGACAGGATCGTGGCGTTCCAGGAGACCTGGGCCTTCCATCCGTAGGGTGCGGCCTGCCACGTCCCGGTGCCGACCGCGCCCGCGAGGACGACCGCCGCCGTCGCCGCGCCCGCGCGCCGGGTGATCTGCCCGTACTCGGCGCGGTGCACGACCGTCCCGGTGAACATGACCGCCAGCATGAGGACGCTCTCCCAGGCGTCGATGCGCCCGTTCGCGGTCACCAGGAGGGTGGCGAGCAGCCCGCCGAGGAGCCCGCCCGCGGTGCGCGGGGCGCGCCGTCCGGACACGGCGGCGGCGATCGCCACGAGCAGCGCGACGGCCGTCACGGCGACGATCGGGCCCGTCCCGGCGGTGCGCGACAGCAGCGCGGCCGGGGCGTAGGCGCCGGTCAGCACGCCGGTCGCGGTCAGCGCGCCGGCGCCGACCGCGAGCACCGTGAGGACGGCCGCCGCGGGCGCCGACCGCCGGTGCCCGCCGACGACGAACAGCGCGACGATGAGGAGGTAGAAGGCCATCTCGTAGGAGAGCGTCCACAGCACGTTCATCACGTTGGGGACGTTGAGCACGTCCTGGAGCATCGTGAGGTGCGCGAGGACGGCGGTGGCGGGGGAGTAGTCCTCCAGCCCGGCGCGCAGCCCGAGGACGCCGAGCAGGAACGGGAGCACCGCGAGGAGGCAGGTCACGGCGAGCAGCGGGTAGATGCGGAAGAAGCGTCCGATCCAGAATTCCCGGACGCTTCCCCGCCGTTCCAGCGACGCGGGGACGATGTAGCCGCTGACCAAGAAGAACACCAGGACGGCCGCCATCCCCGGGTCGTACCACTCCTTCAGCAGGATCCGGGTGTCCGGCAGGTACACGTAGCTGGCGTGGTGCAGGGCCACCGTGAGCGCGGCCCCTCCGCGCAGCGCGTCGAGCCACCCAAGCCTGGACGTCACGGGGGAAACACCCGAAGCGGGAACCATTCCGACAGAGTAGACGCACTCCGGTGGGGCGTCTGAGTCATGAGACGACCGGCCTGACGGGAGGGGAAATGGGTCAGGGCCGGTGCCGTGCTGGCGCAGGCGGCACCGGCCCTGAGTCTTACGGGACTAGCTGCCCAGCGAGTCCGCCAGGGTCTTCGTCAGGACGCCCGGGTCACCGGACATCTCCCAGATCATCGCGCCCAGCAGGCCCTTGCTCTTGAGCCAGGCGACCTTCTTCTGGATCGACCAGGCGTCGTCGAACGTCCACCACTGACCGTTGTCGCCGGTGTAGCAGGACGTCGCCACCGCTTGCTCGTCGTGGACGATCTTGCAGTTCGGCACGCTGGCGAGCAGGTTGCTGTAGCCGCGGGTGCCGGCCTCCTCCTGGAACTGGCCGGGGGCCGCGCCCTTCGCGTCCTGCCATTCGCCGCCCTTGCCGCCGTCCTTGACGTTCTGCCAACCCCGGCCGTAGTAGGCCAGCCCGATGGTCAGCTTGCGCGGGTTGACGCCCGCGTCCAGGTACGGCTTCACCGCGTTCTCGACGCTGAAGTGGAACGAGTACGGGTCGTCGACGTCGGTGTACAGGTTGCCCGCGTGGCCCGTGCGGTTGGGCTCCCACGAGTTGTCGCTGCCGGAGCCGTGGAAGTCGTAGCCCTGGATGTTGAAGATGTCCATGGACTTCGCGACCTCGGCGAGCTCCCAGCCCGACTCGATCTTCGCCGGGTCGGCGGGGGTGAACGCGGTGAGCTGGTAGCGCTTGCCGGTCTCCTTGCTCATCTCGTCGAGCTGCTTGCGGAACTCGGCGATCAGCAGGGTGTTGTTGTGCTTGTCGTCAGGGCTGACGTGGTTGCCCGGGTGCCCCTCGGCGCCCGGCCACTCCCAGTCGAGGTCGATGCCGTCGAAGATCCCGGCCGCCGTCCCCGGACCGCCCTTGCCGGTGTAAACAGGCAGGTTGCCCTTGATGTAGACGTCGAGGCAGGACTTGACGAACTTCTGCCGGGAGGCGTCGGTCTTGGCGACGTCGGAGAAGTACTTGGAGTACGTCCAGCCGCCGATGGAGATGAGCACCTTCAGGTTGGGGTACTTGGCCTTGAGCTTCTTCAACTGGTTGTAGTTGCCCTGGAGCTTCTCGTAGCCGGAGTCGGCGACGCCGTCCACCGACTGCCCGGCGCTGAACGGGCGCCCGTAGTCGGCCTCTGCGTCGCCCGCGCCGTCACCCTGGCTCGGGTCCTGCGGGTTGGACGTGGTGCCCTTGGTGACGCCCTGGAGGCACGTCAGGTTGGTCGGGTCGATGTTGGCGAACGCGTAGTTGATGTGGGTGAGGCGAGCCGCGGCGCCGGTGTCGACGAGGTTCTTCACGAAGTACTGGCGGCCGTAGATGCCCCACTGGACGAAGTAGCCGACCTTGGCGTAGCCGTTGCCGACGACGTCGTCCGTCTTCACCTTGATGGCGTCGCTGGCCGCGGACACGTTGTCGTACTTGTCGCGGGCCTTGACGGTGAACGAGTACTCGGTGGACGGGGACAGGCCCGCCACCGTCGCGGAGGTCTCGGTCACGGTCGTCGCGACCTTGCCGTCCACCAGCACGTCGTAGTTCGCCACGCCCGAGTTGTCGGTCGAGGCGCTCCACGAGAGCTTGACGCTGCCGGAGTCCTTGCCGGTGCTCTTCAGCCCGCCCGGAGTGGACGGCGGGGTCGTGTCGTCCGCCGGGTTGTTCGTCTTCACGGTGATCGGGGAGCTGGCGGCCGACAGGTTGCCCTTGCGGTCGCGCGACTTCACCGTGAACGTGTAGTCGGTGTTCGGGGTGAGGCCCGTGACGGTGGCGTTGGTGTCCGGCACCGTCGTCGCGAGCGCCGTGCCGTTGTAGACCTCGTAGGCGGTGATCGGCAGGCTGCCGGCCTTCGCCGCGTCCCACTTCAGCGAGACGGTCTTCGTGGTCTTCACCGGGGACGTCAGGTTGCCGGGGGCGGCCGGCGGCGCGTCGGCGGAGCCGTCGCAGTTGACGTCGTTGACCCGGCAGGTCGTCGGCTCGGCGCCCGACCTCGACACCGTGAACGTCGGGCTGTACGGCTCGGTCGTCCGTCCCGCGCCGATCGTCGCGTTGAAGTAGGCGGGGGAGAGCGTGACCGTCGTCCCGCTCTGGGCGATCGAGCCGTTGTCGGCACTGGACGCGGTCACGCCGGACGGCAGGTCGAAGACGACCGACCAGTTGGTGATCGTCGCGGACGAGTTGTTCGCGACGATGAACTTGGCCCTGGTGCCGTCGAGCGAATAGGTCGCCGTGACGCCCTGCGCGACCCGCGGCGGGTCACCCGAGCCGTCGCAGTTCGCGCCGTTCAGCAGACAGTTCGTCGGCTGCGCCGTCGCGGAGCTCAACGTGAAGGTCGGGCTGTACGGCTCGGTGCTGCCGCCGCCCTTGACGGTGTCGATATAGAACAGCGGGCGGAGCGTCACCTTCGTGCCGCTCTGCGAAATGGTGGCGTTCTGCGGGTTGCTCGCCGTCACGCCCGCGGGCAGGTTGAAGGTCAGCGACCAACCGCTGACCGAACCCGAGCCGGGGTTGGTGACCACGTACTTCCCTGTCGTCCCGGACAGGCTGAACGCCGCCGTGAGCCTGTCCGCCGCGTTCGCCGGGGCGACGGCGAGCGCGGCTACTACGACGAAGGTGGTCAAGATTCCGATCATTCGGCGCATGCCGAACACCTACTTCCGGTGGGAGTCTTCCGGGGGTTGGGGGTCGAGAATCTTCAACATCTGTTTGATCTGCGCCGACCGGGACCGGTCGACGCGCCGCGCCAACTGGCGCGTCCACGAGTCCTCGCCCTGGCCCGTCTCCAGGCGTGCCATCTGGACCGCGTCGTCCTGATGGCCGATCAGCAGGTTGAGGAACTCGCGTTCGAAGCGGTCCGCCGGAATCCGCGCCAGGGCCTCCAACTCGGCGTCGGTCGTCTCCGGCAGGCCGCCGTGCGCGGCGTGCTCGCCGGACGCCGCCCGCAGCGGGCGCCGCCAGTCGCGCAGCCGCTTCTGCATCTGCCTCGCTTCGGCCACCTCCGTCGTCTCGATGGCCGCGGCCAGCGTCCTGACCTCGGGCGTGACGGCGTGCCCCTTCGCGAGCCGGACCAGCTTCACGCCCTGTTCCTGATGGGGAAGCATCATCTGCAGGAACATGACGTCGCTGGGGTTGAACCCGCGGCCGCCCTGGGCCGCGGGGGTGGAGCCGCCGGACGGCGAACCGCCGGCGGCTCCGCATTGCGCGAACACCAGGACGGCGCAGGCGGCGAGGATCGCGAGCGCGCCGTACTTGGGAACGGCGCGCTTCAGCCGTGAACGGTCCTCGCCTTTCGCGGGCGTGCCGCTCGTCGCGGCGGCCTCATCGCCGATGCGCCTCATGATGTCGCGCTCAGACCTTCCGCCAGAGCGCGGCGGTGGTCGAGGGCTCCCAGCCGGCGATCGCGGTGTGCGGCTGGACGCACTGGTACGTCGAGCCGTTGTAGGTCACCTTGTCGCCCGCGGCATAGGACGTGCCCGCGGCCCACGTGCCGTGGTCCGTCGGAGGGTCGGTCGGGGGGTCGGTCGGAGGATCGGTGGGCGGGTCCGTCGGCGGGTCGGTCGGCGGGGTGGTGGTGCCGCCGCCGAAGTCGATGTCGGAGCAGGTGTAGAACGCCTCGTTGCTGTAGGCCATCCGCTGCCAGATCGAGTACAGGATGTGCCGTCCCGTCCGCTGCGGAAGGTTGATCGTCCAGTTGGTGAACGTGGTCGGGTTCTGGTGGGCGAACGTCTGGATCGGGACGAGGTCGGCCCAGCGCAGCGGCTGTGTCGGGTCCCACCCGTCGCGGGTGACGTAGAACTCGAAGTTGCCGTCCGCGTGCGGCGCGGTCGCGTGGTAGGTGATCGTCAGCGGTCCCGGCTTGACGCTCGTCGCGGGCCAGTCGGCGCGCTGCAGGTCGAGGCCGCGGTACTTCGCCCGGCCCGCGCTGCAGAGCTGGCCGTCCGGGATGAGCTGGCGGTGCCGGCCGCCCGCGTCGATCAGCGACACCTCGTTCCAGTCGTAGAACGCCTGGGTGCCGTTCGCCGCGACGGCCGCCTTGCAGGCGGCCGACTTCGGGGTCTCCGGCCCCTCGTTCTTGCAGACGTACACGCGGCTCGGCGGGTTGGACATGCTGCCGTGCGCGCTGGCGCCCGTCGCTGAGCCGACCAGGACCGCGACGGACGCGGCCGGGACGGCGACCGCCGCGACCGCGGCGGCCTTCGTTCTCGATCTCATCTCTTCCCTTCCGGTGGGGTGGGTGATCCGGGGTGGTTCAGGGGTGGCGGATCACGGAAGGCCGTTCAGGAACGGCCGGTGGCTGTTCATGAACTCCCAGGAGTAGTAGCGGTCCCAGTTGATCGACCAGGTCATCAGGCCGCGGAAGCCCGGGGACGTCCCGCCGCGCAGGGTGTACGAGCCGCAGCCCGTCCCCTTCACGAGGCAGTTGACGGCCTGCTGCGCCTGGGCGGGCGGGGTGTGCCCGTTGCCGGCGCTGACCGCCGCGGGGAGGCCGATGCCGATCTGGTCCGGACGCAGCCCGGGGAACGTCTTGCCGGTGTTCCCGACCGGGAACCCGGCCTTGACCATGTCGGTCATCGCGATGTGGAACTCGGCGCCGCCCATGTTGTGGTACTGGCCGTCGAGCCCCATGACCGGTCCGGAGTTGTAGTCCTGGACGTGCAGCACGGTCAGGTCGTCGCGCATCGCGTCGATCACCGGGAGGTACGCGCCGCCCCGCCCGTCGCCGCCGCTCGTCCCGCCGTAGAACTGGTAGCCGACCTGGACGAAGAACGTCTCGGGCGCCATCGTCAGCACGAACTTCTGGCCGTACTTGGCCTTCAGCGTCTTCAACGCCGAGATCAGGTTGACGATGACCGGGGTGGTGGGGTTGCGGAAGTCGGCGTCGCCCGGGTTGAGGTACAGCGAGTGGCCCTCGAAGTCGACGTCGAGACCGTCCAGCCCGTACTTGTCGATGATCGCCGAGACGGACCGGACGAACGCGTCCCGCGCCGCCGTCGTGGTGAGCTGGACCTGGCCCTTCTCACCGCCGATCGAGATCAGCACCTTCTTGCCCTGCGCCTGCTTCGCGCGGATCGCCGCGATGAACTCCTCGTCGCTCTCCACGTTCTTGCACTCGGTCACCGGGCAGCGGGTGAACCGGATGTCGCCGGACGTGACGGACGTCGGCTCGCCGAACGCGAGGTCGATGATGTCCCACGCGTCCGGGACGTCCGCCATCCGGACGTAGCCCGAGCCGTTGGCGAAGCTGGAGTGCAGGTAGCCGATGAGCGCGTGCTTGGGCAGGCCGGTGTCGACGCACCCGCTGGTCCGGCCGCTCGCGGCGGTGGACTTCGCGGACTCGCCGACGTCGTTGTACGCCGCGACCGTGTAGCTGTGGGAGCTGCACGCCGTGAGGCCCGAGATGGTGGTGCCGGTCCCGGTGAGCGTCGCCTTGAGGGCCGAGCCCTCATAGACGCGGTAGCCGGTGACCGTCCCGGACGCGGGCGTCCACGACAGCGCGATCGAGGTGTCCGTGACCGCGCCCACCGACGGCGAGCCCGGCGCGCCCGGCACGCCCGGCTGGGGGTCGCCGCCGGGGCCGTCGAGGACGACGTCGTCCGCGTAGTACGCGCTGTTGCCGTACCAGCCGTGCAGGAATATCTCCGCGGACGTCTGGTTCGCGCCCGTCGTGAACGACACCGACAGCTTGGTGTAGTCGGACGCGGACGGGGTCCAGGTCTGCGACCCGCCCGTCACGCCGAGGTACACGTAGCTGCCCCGCACCCAGGCGGACAGCGCGTACGCCGTGTTCGGCTTCACCGCGACCGTCTGCGTGCACTGCCCGGTGCTGCCCGCGCTGACGCCGCCCTGGAGGGCGTGCGTCCCGGCGTGCGCCGGGGTGGCCACCACCGATCCGTTGTCGCAGGTCCACGGGCTCAGCGTCCCGCTCTCGAAGCCCGCGTTGGTGAGTACGTTGTCCGCGTGCGCCGGGCTCTGCAGCCCGACGAGCAGCCCGGCGGCGAGCACCGCCGGGGCCCATATCCTCCTCATGGTCCGCCCCTCTACGGAAGCGTCTTCAGGTGCGGACCGACGGTCCCGGCGAAGCCGCCGCCGTTGCTGACGTCCCAGTTGATCGACCAGGTCATCGCGCCGCGGATGTCCGGGTAGGTCTTGGACGGCTTGAAGGAGCCGCAGTTCGTGCCCTTGGCGAGGCAGTCCAGCGCGTTGTTCACCACGGACGGGGAGACGACGCCGCCGCCCGCCGCCCCGGCGCCCGCCGGGAGGCCGAGAGCGACCTGGTCGGGACGCAGCCCGTTCTCAAGCTGGATGCAGGCCAGCGCCGTCATGA
This sequence comes from Actinomadura syzygii, assembly GCF_008085905.1. GTDB lineage: Bacteria > Actinomycetota > Actinomycetes > Streptosporangiales > Streptosporangiaceae > Spirillospora > Spirillospora syzygii. The sequence goes on from NZ_VSFF01000002.1 coordinate 693,801, forward strand.
AATTGACTGTTCCCTGCGAGTACACGCCCTGGTCGCAGCCGAGCATCGTGCCTGAGTTGTAGTACTGCATGTGGACGACGGTCAGGATGTCCTTGATGTTCAGCGCGAGCTGGAAGTACGCCGCGCCGGTGGACTGCATGTCGACCGTCTGCGGCGCCATCGTGATGATCAGGTTGTTGCCGGCCTTGGCGCGCAGCGCCCGGAGGGCCTGCCCCATGTACTGCGGGCTGAGGCCGTTCTCCAGGTCGATGTCGACGCCGTCGAAGCCCCACTCCGTCATGATCTTGTAGACGGAGTTGGTGAACAGGTCCGCGGCGTTCGCGTTGCCGACCCAGACGGCGCCCTTCTCACCGCCGACGGACAGGATGACCTTCTTGCCCTTGGCCTGCAGCGCCTTGACGTCCGCCTTGAACTGGTCGTCGGTGTAGCCGCCGACCTTGCTGGCCAGTCCGGGGTCGACCTTGAAGCTGACCTCGCCGAAGTTGCTGGTGGCCTCGCCGAACGCGACGGCGACGACGTCGTACTGGTCGGGCACCTGGGAGAGCTTCAGCGCGCGGGCGCTGTTGACGAAGTCGTGCCAGTAGCCGGTGAGGAAGTGCTTCGGAAGCGGGCCGGTGGCGCAGCCGGTGGTCGTCGCGGTGACGGCCGTGCTCGCGGCCGACTCGCCCTTGTCGTCGTACGCCCTGACCGTGTAGCTGTGCGTGGAGCACTTGTCGAGGCCGGAGATCGTCGTGGACGTCCCGCTGACGGTGGCGCGCTGGGCGGTGCCCTCGTAGACGTGGTAGCCGGTCGGCGTGCCGGTGCCCGCCGTCCAGCTCAGCGTGAGCGAGGTGTCGGTGCGCGCGGTGACGGACGGGGCGCTCGGGGAGCCGAGGCCGCCGCCGGGGCCGCCGTCGTCGCCGCCCGCGCAGGGCTGGCCGTTGAACTTGCAGTTCTGCGGGCTGCCGGGACCGTTCCCGAGGAACCCGAAGGTGACCGTTCCGCCGGCCGGGATCCCGGCGTTGTACCCGCGGTCCTTGAAGACGTTGTGCTGCCCGTCCTTGGTGAGGAGGGCGTCCCAGTAGGAGCCGACGGTCGTGCCCGCCGGGAGGTCGAACTCGACCGTCCAGCCGCTGACGGCGGCGCCGGAGGGGTTGCTGAGCGTGAAGCGGCCCTCCCAGCCCGATCCCCAGTCCTGCGGCTTCGTGAACGTCGCGGTCGCCGCCGCGGCGTGCGCGGGGGCGGGCAGGATCAGGGCGATCATCAGGGCGATGAGGACGCTGAGAACAGAGCGGGGGCGCAAGGACTCCTCCATCGGTAGGGAAGCTGGCGGATTCCCCCGAACCCCGAGACTGACGCTATTTGATAGGAAGGTTTCCTATCAGTTTTGGAAGCAAGGTAACCGCCGACCGCGACCTGGGCAAGCCCTTTGCCGAAACGCCTGTTCGGGGCCCGGTACCAGTGCAGCTTGAGCGCCGAACCAGCCCGGCCCCCGGCGAAAATCGGCACTGGTATCCAAATGGCAGCCATTTCATGGGCAGATGATGCCAATGGGGTCTCGGTGTCGTTGTCGTCGTGAAACCGCTCCCGTGGGCCATTGAAACGGCGGTTCGGACGCCGCGTAGGGACGCCTACAGGACGGTCCCGGCGCCATGTGAGGGCGCCGGGACCGGGGTGTGCGGAGCCCGCGGGGGCCCGAAAGGGGGCGGCCCGCGTCCCCGGAGCTGGGACGCGGGCCGCGCGGGGGGAGTGGCTCAGAAGCCTGCCGTGATCTTGCTGAACTCCCACGGCTGCTGGCTGGTGCCGCTGTCGCCCGGACGGTCGCGGTTGACCGCCCAGAACGTGAGCCGGGAGAGGTTCTTGGACTTCGCCCAGTCGCGGATCTGCGTCCAGATGGCCGTGGTGGTCATCTCGTTCTGGTCGGACGCGCCGTTCATGCCGGAGATGCCCATGTGGGTGTAGGCCTCGGCGTCGGTGTACTTGAACGCCGACACGAGCGCGGACTTCAGACCCTCGGACGCCTTGACGGTGTTGCCGTACATGTCCGAGCCGCCGCTGAAGTCGAACGGCATGATCGAGAAGATGTCCACCGGGACCTGCAGTTTGGCGGCCTGGTTGATGAGGCGCTTGCCCACGTCGTTCGGGCCGCTGGTCAGGGTCGGCATGGTCAGGATCGTCTGGATGCCGGGGTTCTTCTGCTCGACGATCTTCAGCGCGTTCAGGATGCGGTCCTGCACCGTCGGGTTCTCGAACTCGTCGGTGTTCTCGATGTCGATGTCGATGGTCTTGAAGTTGAAGGCGTCGATCACCTTCTGGTAGGCGCCGGCGAGGAGCTCGGGGGTGGAGCAGTTCGGCCCGAGCTTGTTGCCGGACCAGCCGCCGATCGACGGCATGGCGTCACCGCCGGCCGCGCGGATCTTCTTGATCGCGTTCTCGTCCGCGCCGCCCTTGAGCGGACGCTGGCCGTCCCACGACGGGTTGCAGCCGCCCTGGGCGAGGATGAACGCCATCGTGAACGACTTGACGCCGGACGCGCTCATGACCGTGGTCGGGTCCGGGGGGTTGCCCCAACCCATGTACAGGTACGGCGCGGCGTGCTTGCCGACGTCGGGCGTGGTGCAGCCGGAGGTGGTGCCGCTGACCGTGGCGGCCGCGGACTCGCCGGCGTCGTTGTACGCCTTGATCGTGTAGGTGTGGGAGGAGCACTTGTCCAGCCCGCTGATGGTGGCGGTCGTGCCGGTCACCGTCGCGCGGACGGCGGTGTCCTCGTAGACGCGGTATCCGGTCACGGAACCGGACGACGCCGACCACGACAGGGTCAGCGATCCGTCCGTCTTGGCGGTCACGGACGGCTCGCCGGGCGTGGAGGGAGCGCCGGGCGTGGTGTCGTCGCCGGTGCAGGACCCGCCGTTCAGCTTGCAGTTGTCAGGCGCTCCGGTGCCGCTGACCAGGAAGCCGAACGTGACGGTGGCGCCGGGCGCGATGCCGGCGTTGTACTCGCGGTTGGCGAAGGTGGCGTGCTGCCCGTTCTTGGTGAGCAGCGCGTCCCAGTAGGAGCCGATCGACGAGCCGGACGGAAGGTCGAACTCCACCTTCCACGACGCGAGGGACGATCCGGTCTCGTTCTTGATCGTGTACTTGCCCTCGTAGCCGGAGCCCCAGTCGGAGGCCTTGGCGAACGACGCCGTCACGGTGCCCGCGGCGTTGGCCGAGATCGGGACCAGCAGGGCGAGGACGAGGGCGGAGAGGGCGGTGAACAGGAAGCCTGGGAAGAGCTTTCTTCTCAATGTCACTCCCGGGTAGGAGGGTGTGGATGAGCGGGAATCCCCCGAACCCCGAGTCGGTTCGTCTTGCGCGCTCAACGCGCGCCGGTCGTCGATCGCCTGGCGGGGGGCGGACGCGGCATTTCGTGCGGCCTTCTGATAGGAAACTTTCCTGTTAATCGAGTGAACCGTAATCGGCGATCCGCCGCCGGGCAACCCCGTCCGGCGAGAAGGGCGCGGGCGCCCCGGCATCCCAGCCCAGCTAATGGACCGAACCACACTCAGGCGGAGAGAATGTCAGCAGTTTTCGCCGAAGCGGGACCGGTTTCTTGGGCAGATCCGTGGAACGGCGTTCAGAATGACGGGCCGGGAGTCAGGGCGCGGGGACGAGAACGCCCGGGTTGAGGACGCCCGCCGGGTCGAGCACGGCCTTGGCCGCGGTCAGCGCGGCGCCGAACGGGCCGGGCCGCTGCCGGTCGTACCAGGGCCGGTGGTCGCGGCCGACCGCGTGGTGGTGGGTGATCGTCCCGCCGTGCGCCGCGATCGCCTCGGACACGGCGGTCTTGATCCCGTCCCACTGGGCGACCATGGCGCCCCAGCGTCCGGGCGCGTACACGGTGAAGTACGGGGCCGGGCCGTCCGGGTAGACGTGGCTGAAGCGACAGGTCACGACGCCGTAGCTTGCTGGGGGGCGACCCCCAGACCCCCGGGGGGCCGGGTGCCATGATCCTCGCTTCGCTGCGGTCATGGCACCCAGTCCGGCGACGTCGCGGATCGCGTCCCGGGCCGCCCCGGTGACCGTGCGGTGCAGCCGGTCGAAGCCGTCCCAGGTGCAGGCCGTCTCGAACGTCTCCACGACCAGCGCGTGCCTGGCCAGCGCGTCCCGCTGGTAGGGCATGCGCAGGAAGGACGACCGCCACGTGTCGGAGGCGGTGTCGGAGTCGGTACCGGAGTCGGTGGGCTCGTCAGGGGTCTCGCCGCCGTGGTCGCGGCACAGCTCCAGCGCCCGTTCGAGGGACGCGCGCACCGGGTGGTCGGCGGACTCGAAGGCGAGCACGAGGACGCCGCCGTCCACCGCGACGCCCGCGTTGACCAGCGCTTCGGCGGCGTCCAGCAGCCGGCAGTTCGCCGGGTGCAGCCCGCTCTGCGCGACCGCGCGAGTGGCCGCCACCGCCGCCGCGTAGTCCGCGAACCGGACGGCCGCCTTCGCCCGCCGGCGCGGCCGTTCCCGCAGCCGCATCCACGCCTCGGTGATGATCCCCAGCGCGCCCTCGCTGCCGAGGAACAGCCGGTCGGGGGACGGTCCCGCGCCCGACCCCGGCAGCCGCCGCGACTCGGCGACCCCGCTCGGCGTCACCACCCGCATCGACTCGACCAGGTCGTCGATGTGCGTGGAGAGGGTGGCGAAATGGCCGCCCGCGCGGGTCGCCAGCCAGCCGCCGAGCGTGGAGAACTCGAACGACTGCGGGAAATGGCGCAGCGTCAGCCCGTGCGGCCGGAGTTGGTCCTCAAGGTGCGGGCCGAGCACGCCCGCCTGGATGCGCGCGGCCCGGCTCACCGGGTCGACCTCCAGGACGCGGTCGAGGCGCGTCAGGTCGACGGTGACGGCGGGACGGCCGTCCTCGAACCGCGGCTCGATCCCGCCGACGACCGAGCTGCCGCCGCCGTAGGGGATCGCGGCGACGCGGTCGCGGGAGCACCAGTCGAGCAGGTCGACGACGTCGCGCTCGTCCCGTGGCCGCGCGACCAGGTCGGGCACGTGCGGGAGGTCGCCGAGCAGGTTGCGCGCCACGTCCCGGAACGCCTTGCCGTGCGCGTGCGCGGCCCGGTCGGCGGGATCGGCGGAGCACAGCTCGGCCAGGGACGACGGCGGGGAGAGCCGGGCGGCCGGGATGCCGAGCGAGGCGACGTCCGGCGGTTCGTGGTCGGTCAGTTCGCCGGGCGCGAGAGCACGGGCGCGGGTCAGCAGCGCGTCCAGTTCGGCGCCGCGTACGGCGTCCTCGACGTTTCCCCAGCCCCACCACGACCGCGTCATCACCGCTCCC
>NZ_VSFF01000003.1 GCF_008085905.1 Actinomadura syzygii
GCATCGGGATGCGGATCGCCGCCGTGGCGGGCGCCGCGCTGCTGGTCATGATGTGGTCGGCCGTCCTGCCCCCGGCCAACAACCTGTTCATGGACGACCACCTGATCTACGCGCTGCTGATCGTCGGACTGGCGCTGGTCGGCGCGGGCGAGACCCTGGGCCTCGGACGCTGGTGGGGCGACACCCGCCTCGTCCAACGCCTCCCGATCCTGAAGTAACACCTCGAATGCCGAAAGGGCGCCCACTTACGTGGACGCCCTTTCGCCGTGCCCATGAGTCATGGGCGATGATCAGGCGCTGGGGCCAGTCAATAGCGCCACCCATCTAGGTCAGTGATCGAACGCCTAACGCCACTTGCTTGCTAAGCAAGTGGCGCCAAACGACGTTCGACGTCCGCTCAGTTTGGGGGTTGCCAGCTGTTCGGTTAGTCGGGGGAGAGGGTGGGGCGGCGGGGCCAGAGGTGCTCGGCGCCGTGGGGGCGGATGGCGGTGAGGGCTTGTGTGATGGCGTCGGTCAGTGCTCCGGCGGTGTCGATCGTGGTGGCTTCGGGCCAGGGGGCGGCGTGGGTGCGCATGGCGGTGGCGATGGCGGCGTCGGCGTCCGAGGCGTTCCCCCTACGGTTGCGGACGCGTTCCAGGGTGAGCGTCTCCGGAGCTTGGCAGCGCAGGGATGACAGGGCCGCGTGTTCGCGTTGGGCTGTTGCGGCGAGGAGGTCGCGGTGTTCCTTGGAGGTCCAGGAGGCGTCCAGGATGACCGTCTCGCCTCGGCGGAGCAGTTTCGTGGCGCGGGCGGCGAGCTCGTTGTAGGTGCGGCGGTCCCAGTCCGGGGTGTAGATGCCGGTGCCGTAGGGCGCGGCCGCGGGATCGAGGGGTGCGAGTCCGGCGAGTTCCTTGCGGGTCCGGTCGCTGCTGAGCAGTGAGCAGCCGAGCCGGTCGGCCAGGGCGTCGGCCAGGGTGCTCTTGCCGGTGCCGGGGAGGCCGCCCACCAAGATCAGGCCGACCCGGCCGGCGCGCAGGTGGCGGAGTGCGATGGCGGCGTAGGCGCGTGCCTCGGCGGCGGCGTCGGGGTCGCCCTGGGCAGTGCGCAGGCAGGCGACCTTGGCGCGGACGAACGCCCGGTAGGCGGTGTAGTGGTGGCGCAGCGACGGGGGTGCGGGGTCGGCGGCGAACTCGGCGTACCAGGTGATGAAGCGTTCGGCGAGTTCGGGTGCGTCGAGGTGTTCGAGGTCCATGGCCAGGAAGCAGGCGTCGTCGAGTCCGTCCAGGCTGCGCAGTTGGTCGTCGAATTCCAGGCAGTCGAGGATGCGGGGGCCGTCGTGGAGGCAGAAGATGTCGCCTGCCAGGAGGTCGCCGTGTCCGTCGACGACGCGGCCGTCGGCGATGCGCGCGTCGAAGAGGGGCTCGCGCCGGGCGAGGAACTCGGTGGCGAGTTCCTCGATCTCGGTGGCCGTCTCGGTGGCGATGACATCGCCGTGGAAGGGGCGTACTTGGTCGAAGCTGTCGTTCCAGCGGGCCCGTAGGGCGTCGCGGGTGCCCTGGGTGGAGATCGCGGGGCTGTGGGGTGCGCGGGCGTGCCAGGAGGCGATCGCGCGGGCGGTGTCGCGGAGCGCGTCGGCGACCGGCGCGCCGGTCCGCACGAGGGTGGCCAGGCGGCGGTCGGCGGGCATCCGCCGCATCACGACCAGATGGTCGCAGACCCGCCCGTCGGGGCCGTGCACGTCGGCGACGCCGAGGTAGACGTCGGGGGCGAATCGCCGGTTCAGCTCGACCTCCCGGTGGCAGGCCCGTTCGCGCAGCGGGCGGGTGCTGAAGTCCAGGAAGCCCAGGTTCACCGGCTTCTTGAGTTTGTAGGCGCGGTCGCCGACGAAGACGACGACGCCGATGTGGGTCTCGGTGACGGCAGCACTGTCCACCGACTTCACGCCCTCGGGTAGGAGGTGGGACGGGTGTCGTCGTGGTCGTAGGCGAGGTCGTGGACGACGTCGACGACGCCCTCGGTGGCGGCGGTCATGCGCACGATGATCGCGACGAGGCTCTTCTGCTCGACGCGCCCGATGATGTGGACGACGCCTTCCTGGACGCGGACGTTCACCTCTGCCGGGTCCTGCCAGAGCCGGTGGATCAGGACGTCGCGGACGACCTCGTCGCGGATCTCGGCGTCGGGGCGGTGGAACACCCGCAGCAGGTCGCGGCGGGCCACGATGCCGGCCAGCCGCCCGTCATCGTCGACGACCGGCAGGGCCTTGAAACCGTGGGCGTTCAGCAGCCGGGCGGCTTCGGCGATCGTGGTGTGCGGTGCGACGGTCACGACCGGGGCGCTCATCAGCCCGCGGGCATCGACGGCGCTCGCCTTGGCGTCGGTCCGGGCGTGCCGTCGTGGCCGGTGTGGTCGGGGTCCGGTCTCGCCTTTGCGCTCCTGCTTGTGGAGCAGGTCGGCCTCGGTGACCATGCCGGTGAGGCGATCGTCGTCGTCCACGACGGGGACCGCGCTGATCCGGTGCTCGGTCATCGCGTCGGCGATCTCGGCGAACGGGGCGTCCCCCGTCACCGTCACGACGCCCCTGGTCATGACGTCTGCGACGGTCAGGCGTTTCATGGCTCTCTCCTCCCAGATGCGCGGCGAATCACGAGGTCTGGCGGGACGCGCCTGTCCGCCGGGGTGTCCTCGCACCACCGGAAAGGCGTGGCCGCGGAGGTGGCCCCTCCTACCTCCACCGTCGCGCTTGGGCGGGTCGGCGGGTCAGTGCCGAGCGTCCCGTGCGCCCGGGACCTTCGGCCCCGTCACATGGCGGTACTGGCCGAATGGTCCGACCCGATGACGTCCCTCCCCTCCTACCCGAGACCTTCGGCTCTTACCTGCGGAAACGAGGCGATCGAGATTGAAGGCGGGTGAGGATCGGCGGGCGCGAACGCGGCGCTGGCGTTCGGGTCAAGGAGGCTATCCCCACGTCCAAGTCACGACGTCGCTGGTGCTGAAGTCGCCGCGCGAGGCGCTGTTCGAGGCCGCGGAGGACGCCACCCTCGCGGTGGTGGGCGCCCGGGACACCGGCGTCGTCGAGAGGCTGACCCTCGGCGCCACCAGCGATGCCCTGCTCAAGCACGCCCCCTGCACGGTCGCCGTCGTCCCGCAGCGGTTCGGGCCCCCGCTTGGCCGCGGGCTGCTGGAAACTTGGACGGAGGACGAGTCAGATGAGCATCGTGGCGGCAACGACCTCAAGCGGGAACCGTTCCTGAAGGACATGAGGACCCCAGATCTGACCAGGCTGGCGACGGCGGCCCGGTTCACCGGCGTCCCCGCGGGTCGGGGTCTCTTTGCGGAGCGCACGCCGGCTGAGCGCTTCTGGCTGCTCCACGAGGGATGGACGCGGCTTTGGCCAGGCGGATCAGGTCTTTCAGGGGGTCACCTCGTCGCGTTGGAGGGGGCAGCTCATGCAGCGGGGGCCGCCGCGGCCGCGGCCGAGTTCGCCGCCGGGGATGGTGATGACCTCGATGTCGTGGTGGCGGAGCATGGTGTTGGTGGTGACGTTGCGTTCGTAGGCGAGGACGACGCCGGGTTCGACGGCAAGGACGTTGTTGCCGTCGTCCCATTGCTCGCGTTCGGCGGCGCGGACGTCCTGCTCGGCGGTGAGGAGGTGGATGCGGGGTAGGCCCAGCGCGCGGGCGATCGCGGGGAACAGCGCCTCGTTCTCGTGCACGCAGACTTCCTCGCCTCTTCCACGGGTGAGGGTGTAGGAGCGCAATGGCGGCAGGCCGGGGTAGATGGTGAAGGTGTCGCGGTCGACCATGGTCAGGACGGTGTCCAGGTGCATGAAGGCGCGCCGGCGCGGCAGTTGGACGGCGATGACGCGCTGCACCGTCCCGGTGGTGAACAGGCGCCGGGCGAGCAGTTCGATGGCCTGCGGGGTGGTGCGTTCGCTCATCCCGATCAGGACCAGCCCGTCCTCAAGGACATGGATATCGCCGCCTTCGATGGTGGGCAGGGCGAAGTCGGCGCCCGCGTACCAGACGGGGATGTCGCCGTCGCTGAACATGGGGTGGTGGCGGTAGATGGCGTCGAGATGGACTGTCTCGCGGCGGCGGGCCGGTTTCGCCATCGGGTGGAGGGTGACGCCGCGTCCGATCCAGGCGGAGGGGTCGCGGGTGAACAGGTGGTTGGGCAGCGGCGGCAGGACGAAGTCGCCGTCTTCCAGGGAGGACAGCAGCAGGCTGTGCACGGCCAGGCCGAGTTCGGCCTTGGTGATCCCGCCGATCAGGTGGCGGGTCATGGACTCGGGGTCCATGTCGTCCAGCGCGGCCCGGACCGGCGTGGCCAGAGTCGGGCCGAGAGCTGCCTCCGACGTGGTGGTGTCAAGGATCTGGGTGCGGGCCTGGTCGCTTTTGAGGGTCTCGGCAAGCAGGTCGGAAAGGTAGTGCACCTGGACGCCGCGTTCGCGGAGGGCGTCGGCGAACACGTCGTGTTCCTGGCGGGCGCGTTTGGCCCACAGGACCTCGTCGAAGAGCAGGTCGTCCTTGTTGTCGGGGGTGAGACGGAGCAGTTCCAGGCCGGGACGGTGCAGCAGAACCTGCCGCAGCCGTCCGACCTCGGAGGAGACGGTGAACACGGAACGTTCCTTTCAGGCGGCTTGCGCGGGCGGTTCGGACTCGTCGACCTGCGCGGCCTCCACCGCTTGGGCGTGGTCGTGCTGGTCGCGGTACTTCAGCCAGGCGTAGACCGGCATTCCGGCGAAGATCAGCAGGGTGCCCTTGAACACGACCTCCTGGCCCGCGCCGCCGATCGCCCACACCGAGTACCCGAAGGCCAGCAGCGCGACGACGGCCGAGCGGGTCAGGCGACCGCGAGAGAAGGAGGGGCGGTCGGTGGCCAGCAGCACCAGCTCGGCGGCGGCCGCGTAGGCGTACGGGATGACGGTGGTGAGGGTGGCCAGCAGGATGATGAAGGTGAACTGGTCGACCAGGCTGGCGTTGTAGTTCAGCAGCATCAGCCCCGACACCAGGACGCTCGACACCACCAGCCCGACGATCGGGGCGCCGCCGCGTCCGGTGCGGGCGAAGGTGCGGGGGAACAGGCCGTCGCGGGCGGCGGCGAACGGGATCTGGCCCTGGAGGAGGATCCACCCGTTCAGTGCCCCGAACGCGCTGAACGCCGCCCCGGCCGCGACCAGGTCGGCGGCCCAGCCGCCGAACGCGGCGTCGGCGGCGTCGGCGAACGGCGCGGTCGAGGTCGCCAGCGCCGCAGCCGGGACCAGGCCCAGCACCGCCACGGTCCCGAGGATGTAGATCAGCGCGGTGACGGCCGTCCCGGCGACGGTGGCGCGCGGAACGGTCTTCTCCGGGTCCTTGACGTCCTCGGCCGGGACGGTCGCCGACTCCAGCCCGATGAACGCCCACAACGTCAACGCCGCCGCGCCCGTCACCGCGCCGAACGCGCTGTCCCCGCTGGCGTTGAACTCGCCGAAGTTCGCGGACTTGATGAAGAACAGCCCGCCGACCGCGATCAGCAGCAGCGGCACCAGCTTGATGACCGTCGTGACCACCTGCACCACGCCGCCCTGGCGGACCCCGTAGGCGTTGACCGCGGTCGCCGCCCACACCGCCGCCAACCCGACCCCGGCGGCCAGCACCTTGTTCTCGGCCAGCGCGTCCCAGAAATGCGCCGTGTACCCGACGAACGCGACCGCGATGGCGGCGTTCCCGGCCCACACCGCGATCCAGTAACCCCACGCCGTCTGGAATCCGACGAAATCACCGAATGCCCTGCGCGCGTACGCGTACGGGCCGCCGGTCCGCGGATAGGCCCGCGACAACCGCGCGAAGACCAGCGCCAGCAGGATCGCCCCAGCCGCGGTGAAACCCCACGCCACCAGGCTGATCGGCCCGTACTCGGCCAGCGAGGCGGGCAGCAGGAACACACCCGACCCGATCATGTTGCCCACCACCAGGGCCGTGGCCATCCACAGCCCCAGCTTCCGGCGGGCCGGTCGCACGCTCATGGCGGGTCTCCTTCTCGTCGCGCTCTTCGTCAAGCCGCGGCGGCGCCGCATGTATCAGCTGATCACCGCGTCCTTGGGGCGGGCGCCGGGCGTCCGTCCCCGGGACGGCGGACCAAGGTCCCGCCTCTCGCGGCCGTCCGGTCCGGGCCGATCATTCGTAGGGGCGGACGACGGCCGCGGCGAACGCGTGGTCGAGCGCCGGTGCCGGGTCTTCGACCAGGTCCAGCCCGACCACGACCTCGTCGGTCGTGGGGTCGTCACGGTCGGGCCGGTCGCGGACCACGATGATGGGGCCGGGGTAGTGGCCGGCCAGGCGCAGGCTCGTGGAGCCGAGCAGCAGTCCGGTGAACCCGCCCCGGCCGCGATGCCCGACGACGACTCCGGCCAGGATCGTCGTTCGTTGCGTGGACATGTCCCTCTTCTGAGGTCAGTGAGGTCAGTGGGGTGTCAGCGGCGGCAGCAGGAGCACCTCGTGCGCGCGCCGCGCCGCCGGGGCCGCCTCGCCGTCGTCGGGGGAGTCCAAAGGGGTGCCCTCCACGGCGGCGGCGAGCAGGCGGGCCGCTTCGGTCAGCGCGGCGACCTGCCGCTCCAGCACCGCCACACGGTGTTCGAGGACCAGGATCGGGGACTCAAGGATGATCTGCCTCGCCATCGCGACGCTCCTTCGCGTCGGCGCGCCGCCCGTTGCGGACGCTCTGCCGATCCCAGCGTCCGCCGCGCGTCCGCCCGTCCGTAGGGACCTTCGTCCCGGCGCGGACGGCGTCCGTCCCTCATCCGAGCCGTCGGCGTTCGCCCCTCCAGTACGTGGTTCCCGGCGCGGGGACGAAGGTCCCGGCGGACGGTGACTTTGAGGTGCTGGTCTGCGCGGATCTCCAGACCGACTGTGAAGGGTAGGAAGCGGGCGGTCTGAGTCGCGTGGCGGCTTGAGCGCGCGGTGGAACGCCGACGCTCGCGTCCGCTTCACGCGCCGTCGCGCACGTGATCCCTACCTGCGCCGCCTCCACTGATGGGAGACCTCCGTGCGAAACCACCGTCCAGGCACCGGGCACTCCGCCGGCCCCGGGACCGACACGGCCACGACGACCACCGATCCGCGCGAGCCCCTGCCCCTGCTCCGCAAGGAGCTGCACACGGGCGACCGGGGACTGTCGGGACGCGAGGCCGCCCGGCGGCTGGCCGTGTACGGGCCGAACCAGGTCCGGCGGCGTGAGAAGCGGTCTCTGGCGCGTCTGCTGTCGGCTCAGCTCCTGCATCCCCTGGCGCTGCTGCTGTGGGGCGCGGGTGCGCTGGCGTTCGTGGCCGGGATGCCGGTGCTGGGTTGGGCGATCCTGGCCGTGATCGTGATCAACGCCGTGTTCGCGCTGCTGCAGGAGCATCAGGCCGAGCGCGCGGTCGAGGCGCTGGCCGCGTACTTACCCGAGCGGGCCGACGTCGTCCGGGACGGACGACGGCAGGCGGTGGAGGCGGCCGAACTCGTGCCGGGCGACCTTCTCGTCCTGGAGGAGGGGGACAAGATCCCCGCCGACGCCCGGTTGACCGAGGGCGCGCTGGAGATCGACCTGTCGATGCTGACCGGCGAGTCCGCGCCGGTGGAACGGGTGGCGGCCCCGTCGGAGCAGGGTGTCGCCCTGGTGCATGAGCCGAACCTCGTCTTCTCCGGGACGACCTGCACAGGGGGAGAGGCGCAGGCGATCGTGTTCGCGACCGGCGGGCACACCGAACTCGGCCGCATCGCCGCGCTCAGCCAGCGCGCCCCGCGCCGGGACAGCCCGCTGGAGACGCAGGTCAAGAAGGTCGCCTGGCTGATCGCGGCGGTGGCGGTCGGGATGGGCGCGGTGTTCCTGCTGATCGGCGCGCTGGTCGGCCTCCCGCTGACGGACGCTCTGATGTTCGCGATCGGGCTGCTGGTCGCCAACGTCCCCGAGGGGCTGCTGCCGACCATCACGTTGGCGCTGGCGGTCGGCGTCCGGGTCCTGGCGAAGCAGGGCGCGGTGGTCAAGCGGCTCAGCGCGGTCGAGACGCTCGGCTCCACCAATGTCGTCTGCACCGACAAGACCGGCACGCTCACCCAGAACCGGATGCGGCTCCAGGCGCACTGGACCCCGCGAACCGGCATCGCCTCCGGCACGCCGCCCGCCGAACTGGCGCGCGCGATGAGCGAGTGCACCACGACCTCCTACGACGAAAGCGGCGAGCTGCGGGGCGATCCGACGGAGATCGCACTGGTCGAGGGAAGCGGACCGGATCTGCCCGCGCGCGTCGCGGCCCGGGACGGCCGCCGCCGCGCGCTGTTCCGGTTCGACGCGCGGCTGCGGCTGATGTCCACCGTCGCCGAGCACGACGGACGTCTCGTCGTCTACGTCAAAGGCGCGCCCGAGGCCGTCCTCGCCCGCACGTCCGGCGTTGACCGCGACGCGGTCATGGCCGTGGTCGGCGACCTTGCCCATCGCGGGCTGCGCGTCCTCGCGGTCGCCGTGCGGGACCTGCCGCCCGGCGCCGACGCGCCTGCCCGCCGGGAGGACGCCGAGACCGGGCTCCGCTTGCTCGGGCTCGCCGGGCTGTACGACCCGCCACGCCCGGAGGTCGCCGAGGCCGTGCGCCGCTGCCACGACGCGGGGCTGCGCGTCCACATCGTCACCGGCGACAACGGCGCCACCGCGGCCGCCGTCGCGGCGGAGGTCGGCATCGGCGTCCCACGGCTGCACGTGGTCGCCGAGTCCGAACGGATTCACGACCACGAACTGGACGAGCTGGTCACCGGCGACGCCGAGATCGTGTTCGCCCGGTCCTCCCCGGAGACCAAGCTCAAGGTGGCCGACGCGCTGCGCGCGCACGGCCAGATCGTGGCGATGACCGGGGACGGCGCCAACGACGCGCCCGCCCTGCACCAGGCCCATATCGGCGTCGCGATGGGACGCTCGGGCACCGACGTGGCCCGCGAGGCGTCCACGATGGTGCTCACCGACGACAACTTCGCCACCATCGTCACCGCGATCGAGTCCGGCCGCAGGGTCTACGACAACGTCCGCAAGTTCATCCTGTACATCTTCGCGCACGCCGTTCCCGAGATCGTCCCGTTCCTGGTCTTCGCGCTCAGCGGCGGCCTGGTGCCGCTGCCGCTGACCGTCCTGCAGATCCTCGCGATCGACCTCGGCACCGAGACCCTTCCGGCACTGGCACTCGGCCGTGAACCCGCCGAGCCCGGCATCATGGGCCGGCCGCCGCGCCCGTCGTCCCAGGGGGTCATCTCCCGCGACATGCTGGTCCGCGCATGGGGCTATCTCGGCCTGATCTCCGCCGCCCTGGTCATGTCGGTGTTCTTCTACGTCCTGTGGCGCGCCGGATGGCATCCCGGCGACCCCACCGGCGACGGCGACGCCTTGCACCACGCCTATCTGACCGCCACCACCGCCACGTTCGCCGGGCTGGTCACCTGCCAGATCGGCACCGCCATGGCCGCCCGCACCGACCACGCGTCCCTGCGCCAAGTGGGGCTGACCACCAACCCGCTCCTGCTGGCCGGTATCGCATTCGAACTGCTCTTCGCCGCCGCCCTCATCTACCTGCCGCCCCTGCAACACCTGTTCGGCACCGCCGCTCTGCCCTGGGACGTCCTGGCGATCATCGCCGCGTTCCCGGTCATCGTCTGGGGCGCAGACGAACTCCGCCGCCGTCACCGCCGCCGCGCGCACCTGAACAAGCAATGAGATGTCTCTCTTCGGGGGAGTGGGCGGCGATGATTGTGGCCGCTCCGATGATGGGTCGCCTACGGCTTTGACTTGGACGGCCGTGCCATTTACACCCCTCACGGGGCGTTGCATCCATTATGCGACGTCTCGGCCCGCACGGGTCTTGTGGCCCCTCAGAAAGGGACGAAGGTCCTTGTTTTGCGTGGGCGGGCGAATCCACGCTGGACGGGTCCGGCTCCAATAGGAGGTTTCATGGATTCGTCCGCGGTGACGACCCCCCGACGTCGCGACCGGCTCATCGGCCGCGGCTGGATCCAAGCGGCCGCCCTCGTCATCCTGTTCGGTTTCTTCGTCCTGGTCCTGATGGGATACCAGACCTACCAGTCCGGCCCGCCGATCCCCGAACGCACGGTCACCCCTTCCGGGCAGACCGTCTACACGCGCGCGGACGTCAAGGCCGGTCAAGGTGTTTTTCTTAAGAACGGGCTGATGGAGTACGGCTCCATCTTCGGCCACGGCGCCTATCTGGGCCCGGACTTCACCGCCGACTACCTCCACCGGTCCGCCGAATTAGTCAACAAGACCTACGGCGGCACCGGATCCGGTTCTGCAGCGCAGCGCACCATCGACGACTACCGCGTCAACAAGTACGACGCCAGGACCCGCACCCTCACCATCTCGGACGCCCAGGCCGAGGCCTTCACCACCATGACGGCGTACTACGCCCGCTTCTTCGCCAGCCCACAGGGCAAGACCGGCCTGCGGCCCAAGGCCATCACCGATCCGACGCAGATCAGGCAGCTCACCGGCTATTTCGCCTGGAGCGCCTGGGCGGCGGCGGCGCAGCGGCCCGGCGAGAAGTACAGCTACACCAACAACTGGCCGTCCGAGCCGCTGGTCGGCAACAAGCCCACCGCCGACACCGTCCTGTGGAGCGCCGTCAGCCTGATCGCGCTGCTCGGCGGTACCGGCGCGCTGTTCGCCGCCTTCGGCAGGTGGAACTGGCTGGGCTGGCACGGACGCGATCGGCAGGAGCTGAGGTTCCGGGAACCGGGATCGGTGGGCCTGACCCCCAGCCAGCGGACGACGGCCTGGTTCTTCTTCGCCGTGGTGGGCCTGTTCCTGCTGCAGACGATCGTCGGGGCCGCGAGCCAGCACTACAGAGCCGACCTGGGGAGTTTCTTCGGCATCCCGCTGGACCGGTGGCTGCCCTACAACCTGGTGCGCACCTGGCACGTCCAACTCGCGCTGTTCTGGGTGGCCACCAGCTTCCTGGCGGCCGGCATCTTCCTGGTCCCGATGATCACTCGCAGGCGCGACCCGAAATGGCAGGCCGGACTCGCCTACGCGTTGCTGGGCGCCCTGGTCGTCGTGGTTGTCGGCTCGATGCTCGGAGAACTCGCCGGCATGCGCGGCGCATTCGGGGAGCTGTGGAGCTGGCTGGGCATGCAGGGTTTCGAATACCTCGACCTCGGCAGGCTGTGGCAGATCCTGCTCACCATCGGAATGGCGTTCTGGGTCGTGCTGCTGTGGCGTGGCCTGCGCCACAAGCTGGCCACCGAAAGCCGCGCCAACCTTCCCTGGCTGTTCTTCTTCGCGGCGCTGGCGCTGCCCGTCGTCTACGCGACCGGGCTGCTGGCCAGGCACGATTCTTCGTTCACCGTCACGGACTTCTGGCGTTTCATGGTCGTGCATCTCTGGGTCGAGGATTTCCTGGAGCTGTTCACCACGGTGATGGTCGCCTACATTTTCGTGCTGCTGGGAGTGGTGCGGGAGCACATCGCCCTGCGGGTGGTCTTCCTGGACATCGTGCTCTACAGCGCGGGCGGCGTCATCGGGACCGCGCATCACTGGTACTTCAACGGCGAACCCGCCTCCGTGCTGGCCCTGGGCGCGTTCTTCTCCGCCTTCGAGGTCATCCCGCTGACCTTCCTGACCATCGAGGCGTGGACGTTCATCCGCCTCGGCGCCCGGCAGGAGTCCAAGAGCGCCGCCGCCTTCCCCCACCGGTGGGCGGTGATGTTCCTCGTCGCGGTCGGTTTCTGGAACTTCCTGGGCGCCGGAGTCTTCGGCTTCTTGATCAACCTGCCCGTCGTGTCGTACTTCGAGATGGGCACGTCGCTGACCGCCAACCACGGCCACGCGGCCATGATGGGCGTCTACGGCATGCTGGCCGTCGGATTCGCGATGTTCGCGCTCCGCTACCTCGTGCCCGCGCGGCGCTGGTCCGACAGGGCCGCCGCGGTCAGCTTCTGGTCGCTGAACGCCGGGCTGGCCTGGATGGTCTTCGTCACCTTGCTGCCACTCGGCCTTCTGCAGCTGTACCGCTCGGCGGACGTCGGCTACTTCGACGCCCGCAGCCTCTCCTTCGTGAGCGACTCGACCAACACCGTGTTCGAGTGGCTCCGGCTCCCCGGTGACGTGGTGTTCATCGTCGGCGGGATCGGACCGCTGCTGTGGCTGGCCTGGCTGGGCGTTCGGCACCGCGGGCGCCATGCGGCGCCACTCGGCGCCGGGCCCCCGGCGTCCGCTGAAACCCCCGCACCGGCCGGGGCCGTCGAGCACGGATCCACAGGGGCCGCCGCGCCCGTAGAACAGGAGCTGGTGTTGTTCACCGAGGTCGTCCCGCCTGCCGAGGGTGTCCGTCCAGCTGACTGAGCCACGGTGCGTCAATGAGAACGGGCGCCTGAGAACACGGGAGGGGATGAACGATCATGCGGTTCGAGGCCGTGTTCGTCGCGGGCTATGCCCTGCTCCTGGTCGGAGTGGCCGCCGGGCTTCACCGGCTGGGCGGGCAGGACACCTCCCCCTGGCGCAGCAGGATGCTCGCCGGCCACCGTCGTCGGACAGCCGATCCTCCACCGGACACCGGCTCGGCGGACTGGCCCCACTCGGAGGCCGGCCGCCTCCACACCGGCATCGCCTTGGTCACGGCGGTGGCCGCGGCGACCCTGTCCGCCGCCGAGATGGTGCGCCACCACCGCCCCGTCGAAATCGCGGTACTCGGCGCAATCGCATTGACGGCGATCGCGGCGACGGTGCGCTTGTGGGCTGTGTTCGCGGGATCTCGCCCCTGAAAGTGGGCCCCCGCCACCAGGCCGCGAGGAAGAAACCGGCGTGGCGGCCTCGGCGTCCCCAGGAAGGGGCATGTTCTCCGGCCTCAGCAGCCTGTCGAGTCTTCGCCGCTGTTCGGGGGGATGTTTCCGGTCATCGTCCGGGTTGTCGACGGGCTCCGCCGCCGGGCGGCTGCGTGGGCGGGTTTCCGTTGCCCTCCGTAAGGTGCGGGAGTACGGAGCTCATGAGGCCGTCCAGCCAGGCGAGGGCGGCCGCGCAGGCCGTGCGCGTGCCCGCGACACCGGAGTGCTCGTCGAGCGGCGGGAGCAGCTCGCGCACCTCCTCGGCCAGCGGCGGGGACACCGAGCGGAGCACCTCGTCCCGCAGCACGTTGAACATCTCGGCCGCCCGGTGCGCGCCCGCGTCGTCGGCGGCTTCGGCGTGCAACTGCTCGTTCACGGCGGCGAGCAGCCGCCAGGTGCGCAGCAGCCGGATCGGCGCGGTGACCTCGCAGCCGTTGCGGGCCTCGCGGCCGCCGCCGATCGGGATCGTCCTGCGCGGGAACTCCGAGGCGGGGCGGTCGGGCGGCTCGTGCCGGGTGTTCATGTCGCCTCCTCGCATTCGCGACTCGTGGGGCTGGCGGTTCAGGGCAGGCGGACGCGGCCGTTGCGGGCCTTCCAACGGCACCCAGATCAGCGAGGGATTGAACAGGAACGGGTCTGACGCCGACACCACGGTGACGTCGACGTCGCCGTCCAGGGCGTGCTCGACGCTGCTCGCCGCGGTCAGCCCGCCGAAGTTCCCACCGAGGACCAGGACCTTCTTCCGCATCGCGCTCACCTTCTCCCGCAGGGCCCGCACTTCCAGACTTGCGGAGCGCGGTCGGCCCGGGTACGCGCGAAGGTCCCTTCCGGCAAGGACGTTCGGTCCCTCAGACGGAGGGACGGCCACGCCGCGCCCCGACGCGTGCGACGGCCACGCGGGCGGTTCGGGAGCGGGGACACCTCGCGTAGCGGACCTCTCAAGGGGCCGACCGCGCGAAGGTGCGGTCGAGGCCGGTGATCCGCAGGAGCTTGGCCAGCTGCGGACGGACGCCGGTCAGTGTGATCCTGCCGCCGCGGCGGCGGGCGGCCCGGTCCGCCTCGACGAACGCCGCCAGGCCGCGGGCGTCGCAGAACGTCAGGAAGGAGACGTCGACGACGACGTCCGGGCCCCGCTCGTCGATCAAGCCGGCCAGTTCCCTGCCGAAGGCGGCGGCGGACGCGATGTCGAGCTCTCCAGAGGCGATCAGGCGCGGTGGACCACCGTTGTTCTTGACCAGGGTGGCGAACTGCTCGGACTGGCGCTGCCGAATGGCGCCCATGACGGTTCCTCCCCGAGGGCCTTCACGTATCTCAAAGGCTCTCTTATCGCCCGGAGCACCGACAGGGACGTTGGTCCCAACTAATCCCGCCAAAGTCCGTTCAGGACGCGGCGAGGAGGCCGTCGAAGCCGGGGGTGCACCAGGTGGACCGGTCGGCGGCCACGGCGAGCGCTTCGATCCGAGGGTGCGCTTCCGCCCATGTTCGTGCGGCCTCGCCCATGGCGAACGCGGCGGTGGCGAGCGCGTCGACCTCGGTGAGGTGGCGTCCGGTGAGGGTGATGGACGCCATGGCGGTGCTCGGGCGTCCCGTGCGCGGGTCCACGATGTGGGCGCCGCGCTCGGCGGTGCCCGAGGTGGCGATGGCGAGGTCGCGTCCCGAGACGACGGCGATGAGCCGCGACCGGTCGTGCGGGTCGGCCAGTCCGATCCGCCATGGCTCGCCGGGGGCGGCCTCCCCGCGCAGTTGGAGGTCGCCCCCGCCGTTCACATAGTGGTCGCGCGCACCCGCCCGGTGCAGGATGTCGGACGCCCGCTCGATCGCCCACCCCTTCACCAGCCCGCTCGGATCCAGGCGGCCGCCCGGTTCGGCGGTGAACGCGCCGCCGGTGGCGTGCCCGATCTCCGCGCAGAGCCGCAGGACCTCGGCGACCTCGGGATCGCACGCGTCGACGTCCGCGCGGCCCTCGGCCAGCCGCGTGATCTGGCTGTCGGGACGGTACGGCGAGAACACCCGGTCGACGTGGTGCAGCCAGGCGACGGCCTGGGCGAGCGCAGCGGTCACTGACGGCGTGCGGGGTGCGCGGACGACGAAGGAGAACACCGTTCCCATCGCGTGCTCGACGTGGCGGATCGGCTCAGCCATGGGCGCGGTCCAAGGCGCTCTGCAGGGACGTGATGTAGCCGTCGCTGGTGTAGGAGGCGCCGGAGACCGCGTCGATGTGCGCGTTGCCCGCCGCGAGCGCCTCGCGGGTCAGGCGCGGCAGCGACATGGCGGCGATCTCCCGGTCCCGGCCGCTCTCCGACGGGGACTTCAGGACCCGGACGGCCGTCAGGCGGCCGCCCGCCATCGTGATCTCGACCTGGACGGGGCCGTACTTCGTCTCGACGCTGTCTCCCCGGTAGGCGCCGTCCGCGGGACCGGCGGCGCTGGTCGTCGGGCCGCCTTCGGGGGCGGGCGGCGGCGTCGCGAGGACCGCCGCGCGGTGCGGCTTGGCCGCCAGGAGCAGGGTGACGCCCGCCAGGGTGGCGCCCGTCGTGATCAGCATTCGGCGCATGGGCACCGCCTCTCAGAGCTCGAACGATTCGGTGCGGACGTGGCGGCGCCGGACGCCCGCCTGCCGCAGGGCGCGCAGCGCCGCCGCCGTCATGCCGGGCGGCCCGCACAGGTAGACGTCCCGGTGCCGCAGGTCGGGGACGACCGCGCGCAGCGCCCGGCCGGTCAGCGGCAGGGAGTACCCGGACGGCTCGTCCACGTAGTAGAGGGCGCGGGCGCCGCGGACGCGGGCGATGGCGTCCAGTTCGTCGCGCAGCGCCAGGTCTTCCGGGCGGCGAGCGAGGTAGACGAGGGTCACGTCGCCGGGCAGGGTCTCGAACAGTGTCCGCAGCGGGGTGATGCCGACGCCTCCGGCGATCAGCAGGGCCCGGTCGTGGTGCGGCCGTGCCCCGGTGAACCCGCCGTAGGGCCCCTCCGCCCACACCCGGGTCCCGGGACGCAGCCGGGCCAGGGCCGCGCTGTGGCCCCCGGCGGCCTTCACGGTGATCCGGAGCCGGTGCCCGCGGGGCGGTTCGGACAGCGAGTAGGGGTTGGCCGTCCACCACAGGCCGGGCGCGAGGAACCGCCAGCGGAAGAACTGCCCGGGCTCGGCGGTGAGCCCGGCCAGGCCCCGCCCGGCCATGTAGACCGAGACGACGCCGGGCGCGACGGGCTCGACGGCCGTCACCCGCAGGTCGTGCCGGAGGCCGCGCACGACCGGTGTCACGAACCGGAACCACACCAGGACGACGGCGACGCCGATGTACAGGGCGTACCAGGCCGCCCTCGCCCAGGCGTCCCCGGCGAACTGGGCGCCGTTGGCGAGCTGGTGCGAGAACGCCAGGAAGATCGCCAGATAGGTCGCGAAATGCAGGTAGTGCCATGTCTCGTAGCGGAGCCGCCGCCGCGCCGCCCGGGCCGAGGTGATCCCGACGCCGAGCAGCAGGACGAACCCGAGCGTGCCCTTGAGCATCTCCGGATAGTCGAGGACGACGGTCGTGGTCTCGCTGACGACGTTCGTCCGGGCGGTCACGGCGTAGCCCCAGATGATCAGCAGGACGTGCGCCGCGGCGAGGCCCAGGGTGTACCGCCCGCCCGCCGCGTGCCAGCGGGCCAGCCGGTCGGTGCCGACGCCCCGCTCCAGCGCGGGGATCCGCGCCATCAGCGCCAGCAGGACGGCGCACCCGTAGCCCGCGAGCAGCCCGGTGACGCGGCCGGCCTCGGTCAGCCAGCCGTCCAGGCCCGCGATCGGGCCGGTGCTGCGCCACCACAGCGCGAGCACCAGGGCCGCGCCGATGTAGATCAGTACCTGCGGCCACCCGGACGGCACGCGCGCCGACCGCCGTGCGGGCGGAGCGGGCCGCATGACGTCGTACCTGGTAGTGGTCATGGCGGCCACCCTGCCAACGCGATTTCTGCGTTTCCTCTGACATCATGGAGAACGGGCGCCCTCAGAGCCTTCTCAGAGGAAACACACAGGTGAGAGAGGGATGCTGGCGGCACCATGACCAATCCTGATTCCGAGGAGGCCACCGGCCTCCGGAGGGCCGACGGCACGCCTGTGCGGGTGCTCGTCGTGGACGACGAGCCCGACTTGGCGGAGGTGCTGTCCCGCGCGCTGGCGCTGGAGGGCTGGACGGTCCGCACCGCCGCGGACGGCGCCGAGGCGCTCGCCGTCGCGGCCGACTTCCGCCCGGACGCCGTCGTCTTGGACGTGATGCTCCCCGACATCGACGGCTTGGGCGTTCTGCATCGTCTGCGGGCGGGCGCGCCGGACGTGTGCGTCCTGTTCCTCACCGCCCGTGACGCGGTCGAGGACCGTGTCGCCGGGCTGACGGCGGGCGGGGACGACTACGTCACCAAGCCGTTCAGTCTGGAGGAGGTGCTGGCCAGGCTGCGGGGGCTGCTGCGCCGCGCGGGCATGACCCGCCGGGCCGACGCCGCGCGCCTCATCACGGTCGGCGCGCTCTCCATGGACGAGGACGCGCGGGAGGTGACCCGCGACGGGCAGCTCGTTGATCTGACTCCGACCGAGTTCGAGTTGCTGCGGTTCCTGATGCGCAACCCGCGGCGCGTGCTGAGCAAGGCGCAGATTCTGGATCGGGTCTGGAACTACGACTTCGGCGGCCAGGCCCACGTGGTGGAGCTGTACATCAGCTACCTGCGCAAGAAGATCGACGCGGGCCGCCCACCCATGATCCACACCGTCCGTGGTGTCGGGTACGTCCTGAAGGCGGAGACTCGGTGAAGGGTCCGCGGTCGCTGTGGGCGCGGCTCACCGCCGGGCTCGTCCTGCTGCTGGCGTTGAGCTGCCTCGCGGTCGGGATCGCGACGACGACGGCGCTGGGCCGGTTCCTGGTCGGACGGCTGGACGACCAGCTCACCGCGTCCGGTGGCCGGTTCCCGGCGAGCCTGGAGCACGAACGGCGCAAGGACAACGACAACGGTCCCGACACCCGCGGGCAGGCGTCGGGGACGTTCGGCGCGCGGCTGTTCGGGCGGACGGTGACGGCGGCGGCGGTGATCCGGGGCGACTCCGACCGGGTGGTACCCCTCACGGTCGCAGACCGCCGTGCCCTGGCCGATTTGCCCGCCGACGGCCGGGGACGATCTATTTCCCTGTCCGCCTTGGACGACTACCGGGTGGTGGCGGTGCCGGGCGATGACGGCGACGTGCTGGTCACGGGCCTGCCGTTGCGGCCCGCCGAGGACACGCTGCACCGCGTTGTGCTGGTCGAGGTCGTGGTGTTCGCGGCCGTGCTGGTGGCTGCGGGGGTCGCCGCGGCGGTGATGGTCAGGTTGACGTTGCGCCCGCTGCGGCGGGTCGCGGCGACCGCGTCCCGGATCACCGAGCGCCCGCTGGCCAGCGGGCAGGTGGCGATGCCCGAACGGGTCCCCGACACCGACCCGCGCACCGAGGTCGGACGGGTCGGCGCCGCCCTGAACCGGATGCTCGGCCACGTGGAGAACGCCCTGGCCCGGCGGCAGGCCAGCGAGGAACGGCTGCGCCGCTTCGCCGCCGACGCCAGCCACGAACTGCGCACACCGGTCGCCGCGATCCGCGGCCACGCCGAACTGGCCCTGCGCACCGCCGAACCCGTCCCACCCGACGTGACGCGGGCGCTCGGGCGCATCGAGGCCGAATCGGTCCGGATGGCCGAACTCGTCGACGACCTGATGCTCCTCGCCCGCCTCGACGCCGGCCGCCCCCTGGACACCCGCCCGGTCGACCTGACCCGGATCGTCCTGGACGCCACCGCCGACGCCACCGCCGACGCCCGCGCCGCCGGTCCCGAACACCGCTGGGAACTGGTCCTGCCCGAACAACCGGTCATCGTCACCGGCGACGCCCGCAGCCTCCACCAAGTGGTCGCCAACCTGCTCGCCAACGCCCGCGCCCACACACCCCCCGGAACCCACGTCACCGCCAGACTCACCCTCACCAGGAACAACGTCGTCCTCGACGTCGAAGACGACGGCCCAGGCGTCCCCGAAGAACTACGCGACGAGGTCTTCCACCGCTTCGTCCGCGCCGACCAAGGCCGCTCACGCACATCAGGCAGCACCGGCCTCGGCCTCGCCATCGTCCAAGCAGTCGCCACCGCCCACAACGGCCACGCCGAACTCGCCGACGCGGAACACACGGTCTTCCGCGTCGTCCTTCCGCGAGCACACGCCGGAGCAGGTGCCGAACGGCCGGATCCGTAAGGACCATTGGCCGCGGCCACGCGGTGATCTCGTGCGTAGCGTCGAGAGCGAGGACGCGGGAGGCGCGATGGGCAGGGTGGCGATACGGACCGAGGGCCTGACGAAGCGATACGGGTCCGTCCTGGCGGTGAACTCGCTCGCTCTCGAGGTCGGCCGGGGGAGATCTTCGGCTTTCTAGGCCCGAACGGCGCGCGGCCCGCGCCGAGGAGGCCGCCGGACGCCTCGACCACGTCCTCACCCGGCCTGTCACGCGCCGCCGCTGGCTCGCTGGACATGTCCTACTGACCCTGGCGTCCGCGCTGCTGCTCGCGTCGGCCGCCGCGGTCGCGATGTGGGCCGGCGCCGCCGCCACGAACGCCGGCGTCGACCTCGCCGACACGCTCACGGCCACCCTCGCCCCGCTCCCGGTCGCCGCCCTGGCCACGGGTCTCGCGGTGCTGCTGTTCGGCGCGCGGCCACGGCTGACCGTGCCCGGTTCGGCGTCGGCGGCGGTCGCCGCCTACCTGATCGAGACGATCGGGCCCGCGTCGAGGGTGGTGAAGGAGTAGCCGGCGTCGCGCAGGCCCTTGATGATCGAGGGGAGGGCGTCGGCGTCCAGGGTGGTGCGGTCGTCGGGGTTGGCGCCGACGTGCATGAGGACGATCATGCCGGGGCGGGCGGCGGCGAGCACGCGGGCGGTGACCTTGGCCGCGGTCTGGCCGCCGGAGGTGCCCTGCCAGCCGAGGGAGTCGACCGTCCAGCCGACCGGGACGTAACCCAGGCCGTTCAGCAGGGTCACGTCGGAGGCGGTGTAGGCGCCGTAGGGGAAGCGGAACAGCGCGCGCGGCTCGGCGCCGCCCGTGTTGAAGATCGCGGTGCGCGCGGCGGTGACCTGGGTCCGGGCGGCCGCGTCGGTGATCTTGGTGAAGTCGGGGTGGGTGTCGCTGTGGTTGCCGATCCGGAAGCCCGACCCGGCCAGCAGGTCGGTGTAGGCGGGGAACCCGCGGGTGAAGTCGCCGACTAGGAAGAAGGTGGCGGGCACATTCTCCCGCTGGAGGGCGGCGCGTATCGAGGCGACGCCGGAGGCGTCCCAGGCGGCGTCGAAGGTCAGCGCGGCGACCTTGGCGGTGGTGGGGATCCGCGTGACGTTCTTGCCGCGCAGCGCGGACGGCACCCCGGGCGGCGGGCCGGGCGCCCAGGCGAGCTGGTCGGTCGTCCAGGTGGTGCCCGTGATGGCGCGGGTCCAGAACGCGCCGTCGCGGCCGCGTCCGATGGAGACGGCCTTGCCCCCGGCGAAGGACGCGCCGGGCCCGTCGACGTACAGGCCGCCCATGATCTGCCAGTCGCCCCAGGCGCCGCTGAACGCGCGGACGCGCAGCCGGTGGGTGTCGGCGTTGCGGACGAACACCCAGGTGCGGCCGGTGGCGGGGTCGGCGGCGATGCCCGGGACGCTGTAGGTGCTCTCGCCCAGGGACGTCCAGTCCGACCACGTGGAGCCGGTCCGGGTGCGGGTCCAGACGGCGTGGTCGCGGCCCGTGACCACGACGCGGACGGCGCCGGTCCCGGTGAGGGCCGCGGCGGGTGCGGTGTCGGCGGTCATCTCCAGGTCGGTCCAGCCGCTCCAACCCGATCCGGGGGTGTAGGTCTTGGCCTTGAGCCGGTCGGCGGCGTCGCGGACGAACACCTCGACGCGTCCGTCGGGGTGTCCGACGGCGGCGGGCGCGGCGCTGACGACAAGGTCGTCGACCTTGGTCCAGGGCTGCCAGGCGCCGTTGAGGCGGATCCGTTCCCACAGGCGTCCGTCCGTGCCGCGGCCGTAGACGTGCGGGTTCCCGGCGGCGAACGTGACGGCGGGGCCGCCGACGAGGTGACCGCCCAGGTCGAGGGGCGCCGACCAGGCGCCGTCGGCGAACCGGCGGTACAGCACGTTGGTGGTCGAGGCCCGGTAGGCCACGTCGTAGCCGTTGCCGTTGGGCCATCCGGCCACGCCGGGCGTGTAGGTGGGGACGTCCGCGGCCGCCGCGCGGGTCACGGAAACGGGGAGGCGTGCCGCCGGGGCGGGCGTTGTCACCATGATCGCAGGGAGGAGCACCGCCGCTGAGAGCACTGTGATGCGTCGCATCGTCGTTCACCGTCCTTGGTGGGGGTTTCAGCGTCTGCCGCCAGCGTCGGCCGGGGCAGCGGACGAAGGTCCTGCGCCGTGCGCCGAAGGGCTCGATCTCCCCGCGTGGCCGGACGGTCAGCGCGCGGCGGGGTCGTGGACGTCGGCGAGGACGAAGTAGCTCTCCTCTTCCTGAGCGAAGTGCAGGCGGAGGACGGCATGCAGCTCCTGGACGGTCCGGCGCAGGTCGTCCGCGGTCTCCGGGGACGCGGGGTCCGCTTCCTGTTCGGTGAGGAGCGCGCCGACGCGCCGTGTCAGCTCGGCGATCTCGGTGTGCCCGCGGCTCATCGGGCCGGTAGGGTCGACGCCGCCCAGGGCCCGCGCGACCGCGGGGTAGAGCAGCCGTTCGTCGGTGCGTTCATGAGCGGTCAGGTCGGCCAGGAAGTCCGTGAGAGAGTCGGCCGCCGCGTCGCGTTCCCGGCCGGGGGAGCCGGTGACCGCGCCCGCCAGGGCGGGCAGCCGCTCGATCCGCGGCCACAGCGCCCGGTGCTCCTGGTCCAGCCGCCGGACCAGCTCGGCCTCGTCGCCGCGGAGGCGCGGCGTCCGGTCGCGTCCGGGGCCGAGCACGCGCAGCGCGGACAGGATCGCGGCGACGTCGATGCCCTCCTGGAGCAGCGCGCCCACGGCGGGGGCCAGCAGCCCGAACGCCGCCGCGACCATCGCGGCCACGGACAGGCCCATGCCCGCGAGGACGCTCTGCCGGGCGACCGACCGGGTGCGCCGGGCGATCGCCAGGGTCTCGGCCAGCCGCTCCAGCCGGTCCACGGTGATCACCACGTCGGCCGCCTCCGACGAGGCGGTCGCGCCGCGGGCGCCGAGCGCGACGCCGACCCCGGCCGCCGCGAGCGCGGGTGCGTCGTTGACGCCGTCGCCGACCATCACGGTCGCCGCCCGGGCGCTCTCCGCGCGGGCGATCTCGACCTTGCCGGCGGGCGTCAGGCCGGGATGGACGGCGTCCGCGCCGACCAGCTCGGCGATCGGTCCGGCGACCTCCGCGCGGTCGCCGGTCAGCATGACGGTCCGGACGATGCCCGCACGGTGGAGCAGCCGGAACGTCCGGGGGGCGTCCGGGCGGACGCGGTCGCGGAGCAGGAGCACGGCCGCGACCCGCCCGTCCACGCCGACGAACACGGTGATCTCGCCGCGCGCCGCGGCCCGGCGCCGGACCCGGTCCAGCCAGGCGGTGTCGGCGTGCCCGGCCCAGCTCGCCTTGCCGACGCCGACCCGGTGGCCGTTCACGGTGCCGCGCACGCCCTGGCCGGGGATCTCGGTGACGTCGGACGGCTCGGTGAGCCGCAGCTCGCGCTCGGCGGCGCCGCGCACGATGGCCGAGGCCAGCACGTGCGGGGACACCTGGTCCAGCGAGGCCGCGAGTGTCAGCGGGTCGCCCGGCGGCGCGGGCTCGGCGGGGACGACCGCGGCGAGCGCGGGACGTCCGGTGGTGACGGTGCCGGTCTTGTCGAACAGCAGCACCCGGGCTCCGGCGAGCCGCTCCAGCGCGCCGCCGCCCTTCACCACGACACCGCGCCGCGCGCAGCGCGACAGGCCGGAGACGAACGCGATCGGCGCCGCGATGATCAGCGGGCACGGGGTGGCGACGACGAGCACCGCGACCGCCCGCACCGGGTCCCCGGCCGCGAGCCACGCCGCTCCGGCCAGCAGCAGCGTGAGCGGCAGGAAGAACGCCGAGTACCGGTCGGCCAGCCGCACGAACGGCGAGTTCTCGGCGGCGGCCTCCTCCGCCAGCCGGACTATCCCCGCATAGGTGCTGGACCGGGCGTCGTTGGTCGCGCGCAGTCCGAACGGCCCGCCGGAGTTGACCGTCCCGGCCCGGACCGGCTCCCCGGCGGGGCGCTCCACCGGCAGGGGCTCCCCGGTCAGCGTGGACTCGTCCAGGACGGCGGACCCGTGCTCGACCTGCCCGTCCACCGGCACGGTCTCACCGGAGCGGACCAGCAGCCGGTCGCCCGGCCGCACCTCGGCGACGTCGACGGTGTCCAGGCCGTCCGCGGTCCGGCGGTGCGCGACCCGGGGCGCGAGCGACAGCAGCGCGCCGAGGTCGCGGCGGGCGCGGCGTCCCGCCCGTTCCTCCAGCAGCCGGCCGCCGGTGAGCATCACGGCGATCACGGCGCCCGCGAACGCCTCGCCGACCGCGAGCGTCCCGGCCAGCGCGAGCATCGCGATCACGTCGCTGCCGAACCTGCGGTGCCGCAGGCCGTCCACGACCCACCACGCCGACGGGCCGAGGGCGAGCACCGTCACCAGCAGCCAGACGGCGTCGCCGATGTCCGGGCCCACCGTCCAGCGGGCGACCGCGCCCGCCGCGAGACCCGCGGCGGTCACCGCGAACAGCATGTCGTGGCCGTGCCGGATGAGCGCGTTCCGGGTGTTCATCTCCACCTCGCCGGTTCCGGATTCCCCTTCCACCCTTCCCCCTCCCGACCTGGTCACCCAGGGGCGGAAGGGCAGCGGAGGACTGCCGATCGGCTCGTTGGACGCAGGGGCGAAAGGGCCCTTCGGAGATGACTTTCGTCCCTTGGCCCGTGCCGGCGTGCGATGGAGCGTGGAGGCCGGTGGCCGTGCGCGTCGACGTGGCTTGGAGCGTCCGGCCCTACCGGGACGAAGCCAGCAACGGAGGAGGACATGATGTCTGAGCCGATCGTCGTCGGCATCGACGGTTCCGACGAGGCGGACCGTGCCCTGCGATGGGCCGCCGCGGAAGCCGTACTGCGGGAACGTCCGCTCCACCTCGTCCACGCCGTGGAGAGCTGGCCCTACAAGGCGCCGGTGTTCGTGCCACCCGAGACGCCCGAGTACCTGGCCGGCGCCGGGCGCCGGGCCCTGACCGCCGCCAAGGAGCGCGTCCTGGAGCGGTGGCCGGGGCTGGCGACGACGGCCGAGCTGGTCGTCGAGGAGGCGCCGCGGGTCCTGCGGGACCAGTCGGAGAAGGCGTTCGAGGTGGTGGTGGGCAGCCGTGGCCGCGGCGGGTTCGCCGGCCTCCTCCTCGGGTCGGTGAGCATGCGCGTGGCGGGGCACTCGGCCGCCCCGGTCGTGATCGTGCGCGGCGACGCCGCCGACCGCGGCGAGGTCGTCGTCGGCATCGACCTGGCCCGCGAGGCCCACACGGTCCTCGACTACGCCTTCGACGCCGCGGCCGTCCGCGGCGCCCGGCTCCGGGTCGTCCATGCCTGGCAGAGCTTCGGCGCGCTCGTGGAGGCGGGGCTGGTCATCGACGCCGATCAGATCGAGTTGGACCTGCGGAACCAGGTCATCGCCGCGTACGGGCCCCTGCGGGCCAAGTACCCCCGGGTCGACGTCCTGGACGAGATCGTCCTGGAACACCCGGTGACGGCGCTGTCCAACGCCTCGCGCAACGCCCGTCTGGTGGTGGTCGGCGCCCGCGACCGCCGCTGGAACGCCCCTCGGCTCGGGTCGATCAGCCACGGCGTCGTCCACAACGGCCAGTGCCCGGTCGCCGTCGTCCCCCTCCACTGAACCCGGTGACGAGCGCGTGCGCGATCCCGTCCGCGGCCAGCGAGGCGAGGAACACCGCGGCGTCTGTTCCATGATGCACTTCGCTGCCACCTTCGTCCTTGCGCGGCGATCCGGTGCGCGGGCGGGGCCGAAGCGCCCTTGGCGGCGGGACGCTCGGCCCGCCTCCGGCTCAGCCGGTGCTCTGGTCGGCGGCTTCGGCGGCTTCGGCGGCTTCGGCGGCTTCGTCGCGGAGCGCGGCGACCTCGACGGTGAGGTCGATGCCGACGGGGCACCACACGATGCACCGGCCGCAGCCCACGCAACCGGAAGAGCCGAACTGGTCGTGCCAGGTGCCGAGCTTGTGGGTGAGCCACTGCCGGTAGCGGCTCTTGGCGGACGCCCGGACGTCACCGCCGTGCAGGTGGGAGAAGTCGGGGTCGAAGCAGGAGTCCCAGAGCTGCCACCGCTCGGCGTGGTCGCCGCTCAGGTCGGTGGTGTCGGTGACCCGCGTGCAGAAGCAGGTCGGGCACACCATGGTGCAGTTGCCGCAGCTCAGGCAGCGTTCGGCGACGTCGTCCCAGCGGGCGGCGTCCAGGCTGTCGGCCATCAGGTCGCGCAGGCTCAGGGCGGGCATCTCGCGGCCCATCCGATCGGCCGCGGCCGTCACCTCGGCGCGGGCCCGCTCCACGTCGCCGGGGTCGGCGGTCGCCGCGCCGATGTCGTCCAAGACGAGGGCGCCCGCGTCGGTGCCCACGTCAACGACGTATCGCGGGCCGTCTTCACCGGTCAGCTCGGTCAGCGCGAGGTCGTAACCGGGGCCTGCCTGCGGGCCGGTGCCCATGGACGCGCAGAAGCAGGTCTCGCCGGGCTCGGTGCAGTTGACGGCGATGATGAACGCGCCGTCGCGGCGGGCGGCGTAGGACGGGTCGGTGTGGCGGCCGCCGGTCAGGACGCGGTCCTGGATGGCGATGGCGCGCAGGTCGCACGGCCGGACGCCGAGCAGCGCCAGCCGTCCGGGCGCGGGCGGCTGGTCCTTGACCTCGAAGCCGTCCTCGGTCCGGGTCGCCTCCCAGAGCTTGACCCTCGACCGGTGCAGGAAGGGCTTCCAGGACTGCGGCCCGGCCGCGTGGGCGAAGGCCGCGCCGTCGTCCCTGCGGCGCAGCCGGTAGCCGCCCGGGCTGAGCCTGACGCCCCATCCGTACGGCAGCCGGTCGATCGAGTCCAGTTCGGCGAGGACGATCGCTTCGTCGCGGACGGTCGGCCCGATGACGGTGTATCCGGCGCGGCGGAGCGCGTCGTAGAGAGGACCGAGGCCGGTCAGTTCCAATGTGGCGTTCATGACGGATGGCTTTCCTTCATGGCGGACGGGAGCGAGGCGGCGATCCGGTCGGCGACGGTGATGACGGCGGCGGCGACCCGCGGTGTCAGTCCGCGGCCGAGGCCGAAGTCGTGCCCCTCGATCGCGAGGACGCGCAGCCGGACGGGCATCTGCCCGACGGCGAGCCCGAGCGCGACGGCGTCGCCGAGCCCGAGGGAGTGGCCGGTGACGGGACGCCGGGCGAGCGCCGCGGTCTCGGCGCCGAGGTCGTGGATCCGTCCGGGGACGGGCGGCTCGGCGCGGACCGCGTCCACGACGATCGCCAGGTCCGCCCCGGCCCACAGCGTGATGAGCCGGGCGGGCTCGCCGTCGGTCACCGCGAGCGTCGCGGCCACCCGGCCGCGCAGGGCCTCGACCACCGCGGGGCCCGCGCCGTCGTCGCGGCGGAAGTCGTTGCCGACGCCGATGACGATGGTCACGACCGGTCCACGGTGAGATCGAGGAAGTGGGTGGAGCAGGAGATGCACGGGTCGTAGTTGCGGATCGCCTGCTCGCACTGGTGGGTCAGGGCGTGGTCGTCCAGGTGCAGGCGGGTCGTGACGAACCGGCGCATGTCGTCCTCGATGGCGGCCTGGTTCTGCGACGTCGGCGGGACGATCCGCGCGGCCCGGATGAGCCCGTCCGGGCCGATGTCGTAGCGGTGGTAGAGGGTGCCGCGCGGCGCCTCGGTGACGCCGTGGCCGGTGCCCTTCCGCGGCGGCACGGGCACGGACGGGCGGGGCGGCGGCTCGTAGCCGTCGATGATCCGCAGGGCCTCGTCCACCGCGTAGACGATCTCGACGGCGCGGACCAGGACGCTCCGGAACGGGTTGCGGCACTCGGCGCCGAGCCCGGCCCGGTCGGCGGCCTCCAGCGCCAGCGGCGACAGCCGGTCCCGGTTGAGGGCGTACCGGGCCAGCGGACCGGTGAGGTACATGCCGCCGTCGGAGAAGCGGGCGTGCAGGGCGGTCGAGTGCGGGATCTGCTCCTCGACGATCTGCTCCTCGAATTCGGCGGCGGTGAAGACGCGCCCGGCGGTGCTGCGGAGCGTCCCTCCCTCCAGCGGATACCGGTCGGCCGTCAGCGCGAGGTACTCGTGGTCGTGGGTGAAGTCGGGGAACTCGAACGCGGCGGCCCATTCCACGGTGGCGAGCGCGTCGTCGAGGGCCCGCCGTAGCGTTTCGGCGAGCGGGCCGAGTTCGGCGCGCTCGGGCGTCCGGTAGAAGCCGCCGACCCGGACGTTCACCGGATGGATCGCCCGGCCGCCGAGGACCTCCAGCAGCGTGTTCCCCGCCTTCTTCAGGCGCAGGCCGCGTTCGACGATGTCGCGGTGGTCGCGGGCGAGCTCGACCGCGCCGGCGTAGCCGAGGAAGTCGGGCGCGTGCAGCAGGTAGACGTGCAGGGCGTGGCTCTCGATCCACTCGCCGCAGTACAGCAGGCGGCGCAGGTCGCGCAGGACGCCGTCCACGGTCACGCCGCACGCCGCCTCGACGGCCTGGCAGGCGCTCATCTGGTAGGCGACCGGGCAGATCCCGCAGATCCTGGCCGTGATGTCGGGCGGCTCGGTGTGGGCGCGGCCGCGCAGGAACGCCTCGAAGAACCGCGGCGGCTCGTAGATGTCCAGCCGCACCTCCTCGACGTCCTGGTCGCGCACCCGGACGTACATCGCGCCCTCGCCCTCGACCCGCGCGAGCGCCCCGACCTTCAGCGTCCGGTCATTGCGATGCGTCATCGTCGGCCTCCCGATCGTCGGCCTCCCGATCGTCGGCCTCCCGCCCGGACGGCGCCTCGCGGAACGCGGTGACGTTGAAGGTGGACAGCACCCGGTGCGTCTCGTCCTCGGTCATGTCCAGCCACGGCAGCAGCGCGCGGGTGTTGGGCCTGGTCCCGCCCCAGGCGGGGGAGGGGCCGAAGCAGCCGTAGCAGCCCCGCCCGTACGCCGGGCAGATCGCGCCGCAGCCCGCGTGGGTGATGGGCCCCAGGCAAGGAGTGCCGTGGGCGACCATCACGCAGAGGTTCCCGCGGCTCTTGCATTCGAAGCACACGCTGTGGCGCGGGACGTCGGGGTTGCGTCCGGTGAGGTGGGCCGTCAGCACCTCCAGGAGCTGGCGGCGGTCGATCGGGCAGCCGTGCAGCTCGAAGTCCACCGGCACGTGCGCGGCGACGGGCGTCGAGTCGGCGAGGGTGGCGATGTACTCGGGACGCGCGTAGACCACGGACGCGAACTCCCGCACGTCGCCGAAGTTCCGCAGCGCCTGGACGCCCCCGGCGGTCGCGCACGCCCCGATCGTGATCAGCTTCCGGGACACCGCCCGCACGTGCCGGATCCGGTCGAGGTCGGCGGGCGTCGTGATCGACCCCTCGACGAGGGAGACGTCGTACGGGCCCTCCCCGGCGGCGCTGGACGCCTCCAGGAAGTGCGCGATCTCGATCCGCCCGGTGAGGGCGAGCAGCTCGTCCTCGCAGTCCAGGAGGGTGAGCTGGCAGCCGTCGCAGGAGGCGAACTTCCACACGGCGAGCGTCGGTCGTCGTCCCCTCGCTACAGGTCCCATCGCTACAGCTCCCTGACGGTCATGAGCGGGACGGCCCGCTCGTACGGCACGACTGGCCCGTCCCGGCAGATCAGCAGCGGTCCGAGCTGGCAGTGCCCGCACCAGCCGAGCCCGCAGCGCATGTTGCGCTCCAGCGACAGCCGCACGTCGGCGGCGGGCGTCCCCAACCCGATGAACGCCTCCGCGGTGACGCGCATCATGACCTCCGGGCCGCAGACGAACGCGACCGCGCGGGCCGGATCGACGTCCGCGGCGCCCGCCAGCGACGTGATCAGCCCGACGTGGCCCGTCCAGCCCGGGGCCGGGCGGTCCGCCGTGACCTCGACCTGCGCGCCGCGTGCCCGCCACTCGTCGAGCTCGCCGGTGAACAGCAGGTCGTCAGGGGTGCGGACGCCGATCAGGACCGCGATCCGGCCGAAGGCGTCCCGGTCGGCCAGCGCCCGCAGCACCACCGGCCGCAGCGGCGCGAGCCCGATCCCGCCCGCCGCGATCACGAGGTCGCGTCCGCGTGCCGAGTCCAGCTCCCAGCCGGTGCCGAACGGCCCGCGCAACCCGAGGACCTGGCCCGGCCGCGTCCCGCACACGGCCCTGGTCACGGCCCCCACGGCTCGGACGGTCTGCTCAAGCACCGGCCCCGTCCGGCTCACGGAGATCGGCACCTCACCGACGCCGAACGCGTACATCATGGTGAACTGGCCGGGAGCGGGCTCCGGGATGGCAGCCGCGACGGGCTCCAGGGTCAGCGTCACCGTGTCGGCCGTCTCCGCGCGGCTCCGCGTCACCCGGTACGGGACGGGCGCCATCGGTGAGCCCTGCGGCGTCACCTGCCGTGCCATCTGCGAGGTCATCGCACGTCCTCGGGATGCGCGTACAGGTCCAGCATCCGGACCCGGGTGGCTTCGAGGCGGTCCAGCATCACCGCCGCGAACCGCAGCGTCAGGTCGTGGCCGAGCCGAGGGTCGGCGGCGCACAACTCCCGCACACCCGGCCCGTCGAATTGGACGGCCTTCACCGGTTCCAAGGCGACGGCGCCGAACCTCCAACGATGTGGGGAGAACAGCCATGACCAGCCCAGCACCGCCGAGGCGGGCAGGGTCTCCACCACCACGGCGCCCCGGCCGGGCACTTGGAGGTCGAGCGCGACCCTGCCGGAGCGGAGCAGCCAGAACCGCTGGGCGGATCCGCCTTCGTCGAAGAAGCGGTGCCCGGCCGGAACGTCCACGTCCTCGGCGGTCGTGGCCAGTGCGGCGAGGCTCGCATCGGGCATGCCGACGAAGAATCGCGCCTCCGCCAGAGCGTCGGCCGTGACGCCGCTCGTATGCTCCACCGGACCCGACCTCCTCTCGAAACGACTTCTGAACCGTCACCGACCAGAACGACGCGGCCCGTCCTCTCCGGGCACCTGGCACTTCCCACGGCGGCCGCGCCGACGAACAACATCATGAGAACCCGGAACGCCAAGATCACCAAGGGACCAAAGTCCCTTCTAACCGCATCCGACCGCTCCATGCCACGCCGCCCCCGGCGGCCGGGCCGCGCTCGCCCGCTGCGGTGCCGACGTTGTATCGGCTGGTCAGCGACGGTTGCGTCAAGGAGGGCGCCCCGCCGCAGCTCCGACGCCGATCAGGACCACGCCGCCGAACACCAGCGGGCTGGGCAGTCCCGACTTGGCCGAGGGTTCTCAGGCCGGGCGGTGACGGCGCTGGTCGAAACGGTGCCAGGCCCGGTCCCAGGCGCGGTAGCGCCGGCGGTCCAGGCGGTGGCGCAACAGCAGGTAGAGGCCGAGCGACGACAATCCCGCCGCCACAGCGGTCGCCGCCGCGGTCACCACCACTTCGACGACCGTGCGCGCATGCGTCCGCGGCGGCGAGTCGCTCACCCTGTGCCGCGGCCCTGCCCAAACCTTGGGATGATCACCGAACTCGACGCCGCGCCAGGTGACGTAGCGCCCGGATCGGAGCGTTCCGTCCTGGTCGATCCAGACCACGGTGACCTCACGCCCGCTCTGCAGCCGTCTGACCTTCACCACCGTGGCGTCCACGCGGTGCCGCGCGGTGGCCTCATATCGCTCCGCACGTCCCCCCGCATCCCGGGCATGTTGGACGGCCTGGACGCAGAGGACCGGAGTGATCGCCAAGAAGACCACGAGGAGGAACAGGCCGGAAAGCCACTGGACCCGATCCACGGGACGGCGCAGGTCATTGTCGTCGAACCCGCAGCGACGGCGCCAGCGATCGACCCTTGACCACGATTTAGGCGATTTCATGGCTGCGTCCTCCAACCTTTCCAATGTGAACGGCCCGCCGTAAATGGGTGGCCGTCACGGTCGACGCGCGTTGAGGCCCTCTTATGACATCCGGGGCAATCGGAAAGCGGTAATCGCCAACGTCTCGCGGCGGTGACGGCCGCCACAACGGACCGATGTCCTCGCCGGAAGCGTCCGAAAGTCCCGAATGACGCCGCCCACGGAACAGAGGGACGAACGTCCTTCGCCCCGGCGCCTACACCGCTCTCGTGCGTCCCCGACTGCTGCCGGAAAGCCCTGATACTCGAAATCCATGGTGAGACGTCCGGAAAGACGGCGGAGCTTGCCATCCGCCGACGCGCGGCCCGGCGCGGCCTCGCGCTCGGGACCTTCGTCCCCGACTTCGAGGCCGGGCGGCCCTGACCGGGCCGCGGGACGCGGAGGAGACTCGCCGCATGACCGGTACGCGGACACGCGAGGACGGCGGGACGGCCGAGGCGCGGCGGTTAGAGGTTCGCGGGACCGTGCAGGGAGTGGGGTTCCGGCCGTTCGTGTACAGGCTGGCCCTGGCATGCGGGGTCCGCGGCGACGTGCGCAACAGCGGCGGCGTGGTGCTGATCACGGCCGTGGGGGAGGCGCCGGTGCTGGACGACTTCGCGGCCCGTCTCGTCACCGAGGCGCCGGGAGCCGCGTCGGTGACCGGGGTGACGGCGACGACGCTGACCGGCGCGGTGGCACCGACGGGATTCGCGGTGCTCGGCAGCGCCGCGGACGGGTCGGCCACCCGGGACGTGCCGTCCGACCTGGCCACCTGCGAGGACTGTCTGCGGGAGCTGTTCGATCCGGGAGACCGGAGGTACCGGTATCCGTTCGTGAACTGCACCGCGTGCGGCCCGCGCGCCACGATCATCGCGGCGCTGCCCTACGACCGGGCCCGCACGACGATGGCCGCCTTCACGATGTGCCCGGCGTGCGAGGCCGAGTACCGCGACCCAGCAGACCGTCGCTTCCACGCCGAGCCCATCGCGTGCCCGGCGTGCGGGCCCCGGCTCGGCTGGCATCCCGGCGGGCGGCGAGAAGAGGCGGCCCTGAGCGCCGCCGCGGCGGTGATCCGCGGCGGCGGGGTGGTGGCGGTCAAGGGCATCGGCGGCTATCAGATGGTGTGCGACGCGACCGACGCGGAAGCGGTCGGCAGGCTTCGCGCCGCCAAGGGCAGGGAGGCCAAACCGCTGGCCGTGATGGTCCCGGATCTGGCGGCGGCGCGCGCGCTCGCCGACCTGACCGCCGCCGACGTCGGCGCGCTGACCTCGTCCGCCCGTCCCATCGTGCTGGCGCCGCGCGCGAGCGGATCGCTTGCCGCGCAGGTGTGCGACGGCCTGCCGGACGTGGGCGTGTTCCTGCCCTACAGCCCACTGCACCACCTGCTGCTGCGCGATGTCGCCGGGCCCCTGGTCGTGACCAGTGGAAACCACGCGGGCGGACCGATGGTGATCGAAGACGACGCGGCTCACCACCGACTGGGCCCGGTCGTCGATGGTGTCCTCTCCCACGACCGGCCGATCCTGGCCCGCTACGACGACTCCGTCGTCCGGGTGGTGGCCGGGCGGCCGTCCACCGTGCGCCGGGCCCGCGGTCTCACTCCGGCTCCGCTGCCGCTTCCGGTCGCCGCCGACGAGCCGGTCCTGGCGCTGGGAGCCCAGCTCAAGCACACGTTCACCGTCGCCAACGGCCGGCGGGCGATCGTCGGCCCGCACACGGGCGACCTGGAGGACGCGGAGACCTACGCCGCGTTCGAACATGCGCTGGAGCGCTGCCTGCGCGTCGAGGACGTCGAACCGGCGTACGTGGCGCACGACCTGCACCCGGAGTACCTGTCCAGCAAGCACGCGGCGCGATGGCCCGCGCGCCGCCGGATCCCGGTCCAGCACCACCACGCCCATGTCGCCGCCACCGCGGCAGAACACGGCGTGACCGGCCCCTTTCTCGGCGTCGCCTACGACGGGCTCGGGCTGGGCGACGACGGCACCTTCTGGGGCGGGGAGATCCTGCTCGCCACCTACACGGGATATCGAAGGCTCGGACGCTTCTCCCGCGCGCCGCTGTGCGGCGGCGCCGCGGCCGTGCGGCGGCCGGCCCGGATGGCGCTCGGCTACCTGTTCGGCGCCGAACCCCTGGACCACGCCGGTCCGGTCGCCGGCCCGGCAGCGGACCTGGTGGCGCGGCTGCCCGAACGGGAGGTCGCCGTCGTCCGCCGCATGATCGATCGGGGTGTGAACTCGCCCCCGGCGTCCAGCGCGGGACGGCTCTTCGACGCCTTGGCCGCGCTCCTCGGGATCTGCGACGACAACCGTTACGAGGGTGAGGCCGCGATGCGGCTCGAGGCGGCCGCCGCCGGACAGGACGCCGCGGATCCGCTCGACTGGAGGCTGGTCCGGCACGGCGGGCTGTGGGTGTACGACGGCGCGGTGACGCTGCGCGACGCGCTCGCGGCCCGCGCGGACGGCGAGCCGCCCGGGCGGATCGCCGCCGCCTTCCACCGGACTCTCGCCGCCGTCACCGCCGAGCTGTGCGGCCGCGCCGCCGACGACGCCGGCGTCGGCACCGTCTGCCTGTCGGGAGGCGTGTTCCAGAACCGCACGCTCGCCGCTGCCGTCGTCGGCGCGCTGGCCGGGGCGGGGTTCGAGGTCTTCATCGGCGAACGGGTCCCGGTGAACGACGGGGGTGTCAGCTACGGGCAGGCGGCGGTCGCGGCGGCGCGGCTGGCGGGCGCCCCGGAGAGGAGATGAACGGCATGTGCCTGGGCATTCCCGGACGGATCGTCGAGGCCGACGACTCCTACCCGCGCATGGGCGTGGTCGACTTCGACGGCGTCCGCCGGGAGGTCTGCCTCGCCTACACCCCGGAG
This sequence comes from Actinomadura syzygii, assembly GCF_008085905.1. Classification (GTDB taxonomy): domain Bacteria; phylum Actinomycetota; class Actinomycetes; order Streptosporangiales; family Streptosporangiaceae; genus Spirillospora; species Spirillospora syzygii. The sequence goes on from NZ_VSFF01000003.1 coordinate 33,729, forward strand.
GCGGACGTCGGGGACTTCGTCATCGTCCATGTCGGCTTCGCGATCAGCACGGTGGACGAGGAGGAGGCCGCCCGCACCCTGGCGGTGCTCAACGCCATCCCCGACGCGCTGAACGCCGAACTGGCCGGCGGCGACCCGTCCGGGAGGGCCGGATGAGATATCTCGACGAGTACCGGGATCCGGTGCTGGCCCGGCGGCTGCTCGCCGACGTCCACGCCACCGCCACCCGGCCCTGGACGATCATGGAGGTGTGCGGCGGGCAGACGCACACCATCGTCCGGCAGGGCATCGACGAGCTGCTGCCCGCCGACGTGCGCATGATCCACGGCCCCGGCTGCCCGGTCTGCGTCACCCCGCTGGAGACCCTGGACCGCGCGCTGGCCATCGCCGCCCGCCCCGAGGTGGTCTTCACCAGCTTCGGCGACATGCTCCGCGTCCCGGGCACCCGCGGCGACCTGCTCGGACTGCGGGCCAGGGGAGCGGACGTGCGCGTCGTCTACTCCCCGCTCGACGCCGTCGGCCTGGCGGCCGCCAACCCCGACCGGCAGGTGGTGTTCTTCGCGGTCGGGTTCGAGACCACCGCCCCGGCCAACGCGATGGCCGTCCTGCGCGCCCGCGACCTGGGCCTGGACAACTTCTCCATGCTCGTCAGCCATGTGCTGGTGCCGCCCGCGATCACCGCCGTCCTCGACGCGCCCGACAACCAGGTGCGGGCGTTCCTGGCCGCGGGCCACGTCTGCGCGGTGATGGGCTGGACCGAGTACGAACCGATCGCCGCCCGCTACCAGGTGCCCGTCGTGGTCACCGGGTTCGAGCCCCTCGACCTGCTCGAAGGGATCCTGATGGCCGTCCGGCAACTGGAGGACGGCCGCCACGAGGTCGAGAACCAGTACGCCCGCGCGGTGCGCCGCTCCGGCAACACCGCCGCCCAGGACGCGGTGCGCCGCGCGTTCCGCGTGACCACCCGGACATGGCGCGGCATCGGCCCCATCACGGCCAGCGGCCTGGCGCTCGCCCCCGAGCTCGCGGACTTCGACGCCGAACGCCGCTTCGCCGTCGACGGGCTCGACTCCGCCGAGAACGCCGACTGCATCGCCGGAGCGATCCTGCGGGGGACCAGCCTGCCCACCGACTGCGCCGCGTACGGCACGCGGTGCACGCCGCGCCACCCGCTGGGCGCGCCGATGGTGTCCAGCGAGGGCACCTGCGCCGCCTTCCACAACGCCGGGAGAACATGATGACCGATCCGACCGCCCTGAGCTGTCCCGCACCGGCGGCCGAGACCGAACGGGTCCTGCTCGGCCACGGCTCCGGCGGACGTCTGATGGCCGAGCTGCTGCACGACGTGATCGCGGCCGAGCTGGGCGCGGACCGCGTCACCGAGGACGCCGCGGTCGTCGACACCGGCACCGCCGAGGTGGTGACCAGCACCGACTCGTTCGTCGTCACGCCCCGGTTCTTCCCCGGCGGCGACATCGGCTCCCTGGCCGTGCACGGCACCGTCAACGACCTCGCCATGCGCGGCGCCCGGCCGGTCGCACTCACCCTCGCCTACATCATCGAGGAGGGTCTGCCGCTGGACGAGCTGCGCGCGGTCACCGCGTCGGCGGCGCGCGCGGCGGGCCTGGTCGGCGTCCCGATCGTCACAGGGGACACCAAGGTGGTCCCGCGCGGCGCCGCGGACGGCCTGTACGTCACCACCGCCGGGATCGGCGTCCGTCGGCTGGGCGCGGCGCCCTCGGCGGCCCGGGGCCGTCCCGGCGACATCGTCCTGCTGTCGGGACCGATCGCGCTTCACGGCACCGCGATCCTCAGCGCCCGGGAGAGCCTCGGCTTCGAGGCCGAGATCGCCTCCGACAGCAGGCCGCTGCACGCGCTGGTGACCGCCATGCTCGACGCGGGCGGACCGGACGTGCACACCCTGCGCGACCCCACCCGGGGCGGTCTCGCCAGCGCCCTCAACGAACTGGCCGAGACCTCGTCGGTCGGCGTCGACATCGCCGAGGACGCCGTCCCCGTACCGCGGCCCGCGGCCGCCGCCTGTGAGCTGCTCGGACTGGACCCGCTGCACGTCGCCAACGAGGGCTGCCTGGTCGCCTTCGTCGCACCGGCCGCGGCCGACGCCGTCCTGCGCGCGATGCGCGCCCGCCCCGAAGGCACCGAGGCCCGCGCGATCGGCACGCTCACCGACGAGCACCCCGGCCGCGTCCACATGCGCACGCTGCTCGGCGGCGTCCGCGTCGTCGACATGCTCGTAGGCGAGCAGCTCCCGCGCATCTGCTGACACGCCGGACGAACCGGCTACGACCGGATCAGCCGCCCGTCACAGGGGACGTTGGTCAACGGATCCGGGACCTCCGCCCCCATGTGGTCTAGACCTCTCCCGCCGATAGTGGAAGTGATCAGACCATGGGAGGCGGGAATGACCGCGATCGAGGTCGACGAGGTCCGGAGCGATTTGTCCGCGTGGCGCGGCTTCAACGGTGGGGCGTGGCGGGAGCGCGTCGATGTGCGCGACTTCGTGCAGGCGAACTACACGCCGTACGAGGGCGGCGATCAACGGGGGCCGGGACGAGATCAGCGGCGAGCAGGTCGCCCCGGCCCTCCCACCGGTGGACGGCGACGTCCTCGACTACGACCAGGTGCGGTCCGCCTATGACCGGATGCTGGACTGGCTGGCCGCCACCTACGTCGACGCGCTCAACGTCATCCACTACATGCACGACAAGTACGCCTACGAGCGCATCGAGATGGCCCTTCACGACCACCCGGTCGTACGCACGCTGGCCTGCGGCGTCGCCGGGCTGTCCGTGGCGGCAGACAGCCTGTCGGCGATCAAGTACGCCAAGGTCCGCGTGATCCGCGACGCGACCGGGCTCGCGACCGACTACGCGATCGAAGGCGAGTTCCCCGCCTACGGCAACAACGACGACCGCGCCGACCGCATCGCCGTGGACCTGGTCACCGCGTTCATGGCCAAGGTGCGTGAGCGTCCGGCGTACCGGGACGCCGAGCACACGCTGTCGGTGCTCACCATCACCTCCAACGTGGTGTACGGCAAGCACACCGGCAACACCCCGGACGGCCGCCGGACCGGCGAGCCGTTCGCGCCCGGCGCCAACCCGATGAACGGCCGGGACCGGCACGGCATGGTGGCCGCCGCGCTGTCGGCGGCGAAGATCCCCTACGACCAGTCCCGGGACGGCATCTCCCTCACCGAGACCATCACCCCGGCCGGCCTCGGCCGCGCCTCCGAGGAGCGGATCGGCAACCTCGCCGGGATCCTCGACGGATACGTGGACGCGGGCGGCTACCACATGAACGTCAACGTCCTCGACCGCGCCACCCTGCTGGACGCGATGGCGCACCCGGAGCGCTACCCGCAGACAACGCAGACCACCGACCGTCCAAATGGGACGTCCACCGCACTCACCGGCGCCGTCCACTCCTGGGACATCTCCACCGGGGTGGACGGCCCCGGAACCCGGTTCGTCGTCTTCACCGGCGGCTGCCCGCTGCGCTGCCTGTACTGCCAGAACCCCGAGACCTGGCGAATGCGCGACAGCCGCCGGATCACCGTGGACGAGTTGATGACCGAGATCGGCAAGTACCGCCGCTTCATCGAGGTCGCGGGCGGAGGAGTCACGATCAGCGGCGGCGAGCCGCTGCTCCAGCCCGCCTTCACCGGCGAACTGCTGCGCCGCTGCCGCAAACTCGGCCTGCACACCGCGCTCGACACATCCGGGAACCTCGGCGACCGCGCGAGCGACGCCCTGCTCGCCGACACGGGCCTCGTCCTCCTCGACATCAAGGCGTGGAACCCCCGGACCTACCGGGCCCTGACCGGCGGCGCGGTCGACCCGACGCTGCGGTTCGCGCGACGCCTCGCCGCCCTGGACCGTCCCACCTGGGTCCGGTACGTCCTCGTTCCCGGCCGCAACGACGGCGACGACGAAGTCGACGCCGTCGCGTCCTTCGTCGCCACCCTGCCCAACGTCGAACACGTCGACGTGCTGCCCTTCCACCGCCTCGGCGTCCCCAAGTACCAACGCCTCGGCATCCCCTTCCCGCCCGCCGACACTCCACCGCCCACCGCGCAACTCCTCGAACACGTCCACGCCCGCTTCCGCGCCCACGGCATCGAAAGCCGGTGATGGTCTCGCCGTTCAGACGGCGGGGTCGGCGCTGCCGCGTTCGAGTTCCGCTGCGACCGTCACGGCCCAGGACTCGATCTCCGGCCAGTCCCGACAGACGCCGTAGCACAGAGAAGGTGTGCGCCCGCTCCCTGAGAGGGTGTCCGCGATTGGCCTGCCAATGACACGCCGCCTTCCCTCCGCTTCGCCATCACGGGGGTCTCGGACCCCGCGTCTGACAACCCGGCACCACCAAAGCCGGGGTACAGCAATTCCGTGCTGCCGGAGCAGGCTCTGCGGGTGGGAGTGTCAACTTTTCGGTGTAACTGGGGTTGTTGTCTGGTTCAGATGCGTCCGGCGGACAGGCGTCCGTCGAAGTGGATGTCGAAGGCGTTGAGGGCGGCTTTCCAGCGGACGACCCACTTGGCGTGTCCGCGGCCGGTGGGGTCCAGGCTCATCAATGCCATGTAGAGGCATTTGAGGGCGGCCTGTTCGGTCGGGAAGTGGCCGCGGGCGTTCACGGCCCGGCGGAGCCGGGCGTTGATCGACTCGATGGCGTTGGTGGTGCAGATGACCTTGCGGATCTCAATGTCGAAGGCCAGGAACGGGACGAACTCGGCCCAGGCGTCGGTCCACAGCCGGATGATCGCGGGGTACTTGTGTTCCCAGGTGCCGGAGAACTCGGCGAACCGGTCCAGCGCGGCGGCCTCGGTCGGGGCGGTGTAAACGGGCTTGAGGCCCTTGGCCATCTGGGCCCAGTCGGTGCGGGAGGCGTAGCGGAAGGACGCCCGGATCAGATGCACGATGCAGGTCTGTACCACGGTGGCCGGCCAGACCGCGTTGACCGCGTCGGGCAGGCCCTTGAGCCCGTCGCAGACCAGCATCAGCACATCGGCCACGCCCCGGTTCTTGATCTCGGTCAGGATCCGCATCCAGTACTTGGCGCCCTCGCCGTCGCCGTGCTCGCCCGCCCACAGGCCCAAGATGTCGCGCTCGCCGTTCACCGTCACACCCAGGGCCAGGTAGATGGGCCGGTTGGCGACCTGCCCATCGCGGATCTTCACCCGGATCGCGTCGATGAACACCACCGGGTAGACCGGGTCCAGCGGGCGGGACTGCCAGTCGGCCATGCCCTCCAGTACCCGGTCGGTGATCGCCGAAATGGTGTCCTTGGACACCGAGGCGCCATAGACCTCGGCCAGATGCGCGCTGATCTCACCGGTGGTCAGGCCCTTGGCCGACAGCGACAGCACGATCCCGTCCATCCCGTTCAGCCGCCGCTGGCGCTTGCGGACGATCTGCGGCTCGAACGAGGCGTCCCGGTCCCGCGGCACCTCGATCTGCACCGGACCGGCCTCGGTGAGCACCGTCTTGGACCGCTTGCCGTTGCGCGAGTTGCCCGAGTTCATACCGGCCCGATCGTGTCGGCCATAGCCCAGGTGGGCGTCCATCTCGCCCTCCAGCGACGACTCCAGCACGATCTTGGTCAGTTGCTGCAGCAGCCCGCCCTCGCCATCGACCGCCAGCCCATCGGCCCGGGCCTGCGCCACCAGCTCGGCCAACTGCGAGGCCACCGCCGGCGACAACACCGGCCCCTGCCCAGCCGCCGAGACAGCCGAGGCGTTGCTCTTCTTCGTCACAGGTGCCACTTCCATGATCAGGAGTTACACCGTTGTTCTTACACTCCCCTGCGGGTCCATTGTCTGGACGGCTCAGGTGAGTTCTTTGTACAGGAGCTGGGTCAATCCGTTGGGATCGGTGATGATCTGGCTTTTGGTCACTGTTCCTTCGTCCCATGCCTGCATGGCTTCCAGGCGGATGGTGGTGGGCCTGTCGATGTCGATGAAGGCGCGGCCGCTGGCGGTGGTGCCGTAATCGCGATTGGCGGCGGGCGGGTGGTTGGCGCTGGTGGTGACCAGGAGATTGCTTTCCTTGACCGGGACGCCGGCGGTGAGGTTGAACACCCGGGAGATGATCCAGGCGTGAGTGGACCGGTTCAGCGCGGTGACGAACTGGCCGCGGACCTGTTGTGTCACCTCGTACGTCCCTCGTTTTTTCAAGGTGATGGTGGTGTGGGTGATGGGAGTCCATCGGCGGGTGGCGGTCGTCAGCGCGGTCGTGTGACCGATCGCTCTGCCGTGGTCTGGCGCGGTGGCGGTCTTTTCGGCTGGGGCCTGCTTGCTGTCGGTGGCGGGTCCGATCAGGGAGGCCAGCGGCGCGGTGATGACGGGCATGAGGGCCAGCCCGAACAGGAGAGCCACCGTTTCCAGTCTTTCCATGCGAGAAGCTTGGCGGGCGCCGTCCATGTCCCGTCCATGCCCGGTCCATAGCAGTTGGAGGCGGGACGGCTAATGGCTCGGTGCGGCATCGGCGAAGATGCGCCGAAAGGCGGACGAAATTGCGCAACGAGATGAGATTCCAAAAGAAGGATATTTGCCTCCACGTGCCCGTGTGCAAGCCGACGAGGCCGCGGTCTTCGCTCGCATGAGTTCGCTGGGTCACGGAGAGTCGTGAGGCAGGTCAGATCCTTGCCGTGCAGGTGAAGAATGCATTCAGTCGCCTGCCGCGAAACACGCAGTATTGTGTTCGAGGTCAGTGTCCAGTTGGGCGGCGACCGACCTTGCCTGCCAAGATGCCGAGAGTTGATGTCGTATGGCTGGAGAATTCAAGATCTTGGGCCCGCTGGAGGTATGGACGAGTGGCGAGCCGCTGCGCCTGAGCGGTGCCGGGCAGCGGAAGGTGCTGGCCGCGTTATTGCTGTCAGCAGGTCATGTGGTGCCGCTGAGCCATTTGGTGGATGCGGTCTGGCCGCAGGAGCCGCCTCCCACCGCGGAGAAACGCGTCCGCAATCTGGTGTCCGAGCTGCGGAGGCTTCTCGCCGACGGAGGACTGGCGGGGCCGGTGGCGGCGGGCGCCGGGTACCGGCTGGACGTCGGAGAGGGCGAGCTCGACGCCGCCGTGTTCGACGGCCGGGTGAGGCGGGCCCGCCGGCATGCCGACGACGGGCGACCGGCGGAGGCGGTCGCCGAGTTCCGCGCGGCCCTGAACCTGTGGCGGGGGCCGGTGCTCGCGGGGCTGGAATGCCCGGCGCTCCAGCCGCGGGTGACCAGTTGGGAGGAGCGGCGGACGGCGACGCTGGAGGAGGACATCGAGCTGGAACTGGACCTCGGACGGCACCACAGCGTGATCAGCGAGCTGAGCGAGCAGGTGGCCGCGCACCCGCTCCGGGAACGGCTGGCCGGACAGCTGATGCTGGCGTTGCACCGAGCCGGTCGGCGGCCAGAAGCGCTGCGGGTCTTCCACGACACACGCGAGACGCTGGCCGAGGAACTGGGCCTGGACCCCGGCGACCAGTTACAGCGGCTGCACCAGCAGATCCTTTCCGACGACCCCGGCCTCGCGGCGTCGCCACCGGATCGGCGCAGGCGCGTCCAGCAGCTGCCCCGCGACCTCGCCGACTTCACCGGCCGCGCCACCGAACTGAACCGGCTCATCTCCGCCCTGCCGACGGAGGGGGAGCCGACCACCGCGGTGGTGATCAACTCCATCGACGGGATGGCGGGGATCGGCAAGACCGCCCTCGCGGTGCACGCCGCACACCGGCTGGCCGACCGCTACCCCGACGCGCAACTGTTCGTCGACCTCCACGCGCACACCGCCGGAGACGAGCCCGGCGCCACGGCCGCCGCCTTGGAGACGCTCCTGCGCGCGGTGGGCGTGCCGGGGGAGCGGATCCCCGACGAGCTGCATCAGCGGGCCGGGCTGTGGCGGGACGAACTGGCCGGCCTCAAGGCCCTGATCGTCCTCGACAACGCCACCAGCGCCGAACAGGTGAGGCCGCTGCTGCCCGGCGACCCCGGGAGCCTGGTGCTGATCACCAGCCGCCGCCGGCTCACCGATCTGGAGGCCGCCCGCACGCTGTCCCTGGAGGTGTTGCCGCCCGCCGACGCGGCCGCGCTGTTCACCCGGATCGCCGACGACGCGCGTGCCGTCACTGAACCGCAGGCCCTGGACGAGGTGGTGAGGCTCTGCGGCCTGCTGCCGCTCGCGGTCCGGATCGCCGCCGCCCGGCTGCGCACCCGCCCCACCTGGACCCTCGCCCACCTGGCCGAACGCCTGGGCGACCAGCAGCGGCGGCTGGGCGAGCTGGCCACCGGCGACCGCAGCGTCGCCGCCGCGTTCGCCCTCTCCTACCGGCAGCTCACACCCGTCCAGCAGCGGCTGTTCCGGCTGCTGAGCCTGCACTCGGGTCCCGATTTCGACGCTCACACCGCCGCCAGGGTCGCCGACGTCCCGCTCCAGGAGGCCGACCGGCTCCTGGAGGACCTGCTGGACGTGCATCTGCTGCAGCAACGCACCGCCGGCCGGTACCGCTTCCATGACCTGCTGCACACCTACGCCGCCCACCTCGCCCTCGAAGAGGACGCCGAGGCCGACCGTCGCGCCGTCCTGGGCCGCCTCCTCGACCACTATCTCGCGTCCGCCCGGAACCTCTACCGGCTGCTCCGCAACGGCTGCAAGCTCCCCGACGCGATGGCGGCCACCCACTCGGCAGGGGTCGCGTTCGCCGACCTGGCCGAGGGACAGACCTGGATGCTGAACGAGCTCGACGGCGTCCTCGGAGCCGTCCGCGGTGCGGCCGCGGACCCCGGCGCGCCGATCGCCGTCGCCGCGGACCTGCTGCTCGCCCTCGATCCCCTGGGCGACGTCGCGTTCCTGTGGCCGCGGCTCAACGGTCCGGCCGCCGAGATCGCCGACGCCGCGCAGGCGCGCGGTGAGTTCCCCGCCGAGGCCCGGGCCCGTTACATGCTCGGCGGCGGGCTCTGGCAGGTCGACAGGCTGGACGGCGGCGAAGCGCAGATCCGCCGCGGCATCCGGGCCGCCCACGACGGCGGGGACGAGGCGATCCTGGACCGGCTGCTCAACGTGTCCGCCCTGCTCGCCTTCCACCGGCACGACCACGAGGAGGCGCTCGTGATCTTCCAGGAGAGCCTGGCGATCAGCCGCCGCTCCGGCGACTGGTGGTCGCAGTTGGAGGTGCTGAACAACATCGCCGCTCTCCACATCATCGGGCTCCGGCGTCCCCTGGAGGCGCTGCCGTGGCTGGAGCGCGGGCTGGCGCTGGCGGACAGGGTCGGGGGACGGCCTCTCGCCTGGCAGTACCTGATGATCAACCGCGGCCGGGCGAAGCGGGCGCTCGGCCGTCCGGACGAGGCCGTCGAGGACTTCCGCGCCGCGCTCACCGCCAGCCGCGCGCTCGCCTCCCCTTTCCAGGAGGCGATGGCCCTGCAGGAATTGATGGTGACGTCGCGTGGGCTCGGCCGCCCGGAGGAGGCCCTCGAACACGCCGAGGCGAGCCTGGCCATCTGGCGGCAGCTCGGCCAGGAGGCCAGGCAGGCCGCGGTCAGGGCGGAGAAGGAGACGATCCACGCCGAGCTGGACGGATCGCGTCCATTGGCTTGAGCCGCTCCAGTGCCGAACAATGGCCGGGCCATCGGCTGGGATCGCGGACGCTGTGCCGCGATCCCAGCTGAACCAGGCGCGAGAGGCGCGGAAGGCCGCCGAGTCAGGCTCCGACGGTGTTCAGCGACATGTCCACGAAAATGGACTGGCCTTGGGACGAGGTGCCGCAGATCCAGATGGAGCCGGGCAGGTTCGCGTCGCCCGCAGGCACCGTGACCTGGAAGCGGGCGGTGTGCTCCGAGCGGATGACGGTGGCGGAGGTGAAGAAGCTCGTGCCGCCCTGGGAAGTGATGACGTCGCCACGCCGGACCGTCCAGTCGATGGCGATCCCGTCGGGATTGTTGCGGTTGAAGGCGAAGCCGTTGGCCGCCAGGAACGAACCCGTGTCCGGGTGGACGTTCACCGGTCCGGCGCAGACGGTGGACCCACGGGTGACGGTGCCCTGAGCGCTGGCCGCGTCCGAGCCGGTGGCGGCCGAGGAGACGGTCCCGAAGGCCAGGACGGCCGCGGCCGCCGTAACGCCGGCCGAGGCGGTGGCGATGGCCGCCTTGTGCCGGGAAGCGGTCGGCCGGAGCCGAGAGACTAAGCCAGGACGCATGATCGCGTCCCCCCTTTCATGATGGAAACGGATGGGTTCGGAGGAACCGCATCCCTTCACCACCTCCACGGAACCCGAGCGGCCCGGGTTCGCCGCGCCCATTGTCCGGACGCGGCCACCCTCCGAATCGACGGTTCGCAGTAGGACCAGACGATTCCCTGGGCCGATCAAGCTCCCAACCCGATATCACCCTCGGCGTCACGCCGCCGCGTCCGCCGGGGCCTACACTTTTGCAGGTGAACAGCGACGAATCTCTTGACGGGTTCGGGGGGTTGGACACCTCGGTTCTGCCACCGCGCCAGCAGCGGATTTTGGCCGCGATCGCCGATTGGGTGGCGCGGTACGGATACCCGCCGAGCACGCGGCAGATCGGCGACACCGTCGGCCTGCGGTCCCCGTCGTCGGTGTCACGGCACCTGAAGAGCCTGGAGGACCAGGGGTTTCTTCGCCGCGGCGCTTCGATGGCCCGGCCGATCGACGTGCGGATGTTCCTCCAGCGGCACTCCGGGGCCTCGCCGGCCGATGATTCGGTGACCGTGCCCATCGCCGGCGACATCGCCGCGGGGGTACCCATCTCGGCCGAAGAACACGTCGAGGACGTGCTGTCGCTGCCCCGCGAGCTGACCGGGCGCGGCGAGGTGTTCGCCCTTCGCGTCCGCGGCGACTCCATGATCGAGGCCGCGATCTGCGACGGCGACCTCGTCGTGGTCCGCCACCAGCCCGAGGCGCATTCAGGCCAGATCGTCGCCGCGATGATCGACGGCGAGGCCACCGTCAAGGTGCTGCGCCGCCGCAACGGCCACGTCCATCTCGAACCCCGCAACCCCGCCTACGACGTCATCGACGGCGACCGCGCCGTCATCCTCGGCATCGTCGTCGCCGTCCTCCGCAGCGTCTGAACCCGCGATGTGAATCGCCCCCGCTGTCAAGAGTCCGGCTCGGCAGGTGGGGCACGGGCTCTCGCCGGTCACGAGGCAGCGCTGTCAGATGCGAGTCAACCTCCGCGCTGTACCAGTGTTCGCCGATCCACGCTAAGCCGTCCGCCATCGTGCCGCCCCGTCTCTCGGTCGTTGCGCGCACGGTACCGAGCCTTGGGGACGATTCCGGGCCGCCGGGCGATGGATGGGCGGATTCGGCTGGTCTGGATTACGCAGCGACTCGGAGGAATTCGGGTGCTCTGAACTGGTTGAAGGGCTTGTAGGTGGGGGAGCGATCGTCGTCTGCCAGCCGTAGTTCGGGATAGCGGGCTGCTAGGAGTTCGAGGGCGACTTCGAGTTCGAGTCTCGCCAGTGGAGCGCCGATGCAGTTGTGGATTCCGTGACCGAAACCCAGATGCTTTTTCGCGTTCGTCCGGTCGAGGCGGAATTCGTCCGGTGCCGGGAAGTGATCGGCATCGTGGTTGGCGGAGGCATAGAATAAGAAGAGCCGATCTCCTGCGGCGAAAGTGATCCCGCCCACGGTCACCTCTCGCGTGGCGGTACGAAAGAGACCGAACACGGAAGTGTCGAACCGCAGGCCCTCGGCGACGACCTGATCGACCGCGACCTCCCCGCGTACAAGGGCGGCCCAGCGTGAAGGCTCTTCGAGAAGCGCGCCGACGATGTTGGTGATGGCGTTTCCGGTGGTCTCCCATCCGGCCGAGACGAGGCCCAGGGCCTGCATGACGACCTCGTCCGCGTTGAGGACGTCGCCGTCCGGGTCGCCGGTGATCATCAGCGAAATGAGGTCGTTCCGCGGACGGGCCCGCCGCGTCTCGACCAGCTCGCGCAGGTGGGCGACCGCCTCGGCGAAGCCCCGGCCGTGGTCGATCAGCTCCTTGTCGGTCAGCGCCGACGTTCCGGCGAACAGGACGGTCTCGTCCTCTATCCACCGCAGGAGGTCCGGGTTCTCGTCAAGAGGGAAGCCGGTCACCTGCGTGATGACCTCCAGGGGGACGACCGAAGAGAACTCAGTCACCAGGTCGAACACACCGGAAGCGGGGAGCCGGTCTACGTACTTCGCGATGATCTGCCTGATCGACGGCTCGAACCGCGCGATGGCGCCGGGCTTGAATCCGTCGTGGACGAGCCGGCGCACAGCTGTATGCCGGGGCGGATCACCGATCGTGATGACCGTATGGTCGAACAGGAAGTCCGCCGCCCACTGTGCTTCTTCCGGCAACCCGACAGGCTTGGGAAACGCATCGCTGGAGGAGAACGTCTTCCAATCGGACGCTATCCGCTTGATGTCGTCGTATCGAGTGACGCACCAAGCCTGCAGCGGCTCGGAAAAGAAGATCGGCTCCCGCTCCCGGGCCTGCTCGAAATACCCGTATGCAGACCCGACATGCGGCCCGAACGGATTAAAGGAGTTCAGGTCGAGCATGTCGTCGATGTTCTCCTTTGTCGGAGTTGCCACCGGAACGCACGCTATCACCCGATTTTGCGATCTTCACGTCCAGTCAGGCGACACTGGCCGTTAAGCAAGGGCCATCCTTTCCGGTCTGCCGAATGCCACATGAAAAGACCGTTCCGCCGATCGACGACGGGTGAACGGTGATCGTCGTGGCGCCGTACGCGCCTCGCGGAAATATGTCGCCTTGAAAATCCTCAGATCGGCCCAGCCGAGCTTGACCAGGTCGGTGAGGTCGTAACCGGCTCGGGTCCCCCGGTCGTGGGAGTTCACGGTGTCGCCGCCTTGACCGGTGTCCGGCGCGTCGGGTCGAGGGCATCGGCGAGCAGGCCGATCTGCCGGGGATCGCCCGAGCAGGGCAGCAGTACCAGGTCGTCCGCGCCCGCCACGGTCAGGCGGTCGATCTCCAGGTTTAGCCGATCGGGATCGGTCAGCAGGTCGGGCTGGATGTGCGGAAGGTAGTCGGGGCCGTAGTAGTGCGCCACGTAGGCTTCGGCGGTCTGCGCCGCGCCGGGTCCCAGGCAGAAGTAGCGCTCGACGACGATGCGCGGCCGTCCGGGTCGCGCGGCCCGGGCCCATTCCCGGTGGACGGCCTCCACGCCCTGTTCGAGGGTTCGCAGGCCGAAGGACGGGGCCACCCAGCCATCGGACAGGCGGGCGGCGCGGGCGAACCCGGCGGGCACCAGACCGGCCAGCAGCAGTCCGGGGCGGCCTTCGGGGAGGGCGGGGACCGGGCCGGAGGCTCCGCTCGTCTCGCCGCGCCACACGGCGCGCATCGCCGCGATGGCGGCCTCGAACGCGGCGCCGCGCCGGGTCGTCGCCGCACCGCTGGCGGCGTAGTCCTCGGGCCAGCCGCCCATGCCCAGGCCCACGGTCAGCCGTCCGGCGCACAGCCGCTCCAGCGAGTCGATCTGCTTGGCCAGCAGTACGGTGTTGCCCCGGTAACCGGCGTTGAGGACGGTGGTCATCAACTCGATGCGTTCGGTGCCGGCCGCCGCGGCCGCCAGCGCCACCAGCGGGTCCAGGTTGTCGTACACCAGCCTGTCGATCACCCCCAGGGAGGCGAAGCCGCGCTCCTCGCTCTCCGCGGCCCACCGCCCGATGACCGTGGCGTCCGTGCCCGGTACGGCGGCGGGCAGCCCTATTCCGACTCGCAAGACTTTCCTCCAATGACTGTGGTCGTGTGCAGGTTCGGATGCGGTGCCGTACGGGTTAGATCGGCGTCCCATTCGGGGGGATGTTGAAGTTGATGCGGAAGACATTGCCGGGGTCGTAGACGGTTTTGAGTTCGGTCAGGCGGGTGTAGTCGGCGGGGCGGTAGGCGGTGCGGACGATGGCCGGGGCGGTGTCCTCCACGCCGGCGAAGTTGATGTTGGTGCCCCCGGTGCCCCAGGGGCGCATGTCCGCCAGGAACCGGTCGCGCGACTCCCGGCTTCCGGAGGTCGGTGTCGCACCGGTGAACAGGGAGTACGTCGCGTCCCTGCCGCCTACGCAGTTGGGGATCTCGGGCGGACGGGCGTAGGCGCCGCCGAAGTGCCGCAACTCGGCGATGAACGGTGGCTGCGCGTCCGGTCCGGCGTGGGCCAGGAGGGTGTCGACCGCGTCCTTTCCCAGGTCGTGCAGGAACACGTTGCGGTCGTAGGCCACGTAGGGGGCATCGGTGGGGTCGTGATGGATGGTGCCGACCTCGGCGTAGGGCATGTCCCGCAGCGTGTCCATCAGGGCGGGGCCGATCTCCCGCAGCGGCCGCACCAGGTCCTCACCGCCTTCGGCGCCGCTGAAGGCGATCCGCACGTGGGCGACGAACCTGCCGCGCAGTGGCTCCGGCACCATGGGCAGGTCCGGGTTCTGGGCCAGCAGCACCGAGGAGGCCATGGACTCCGGCAGCGAACGGGTCCATTCGGTGTAGGCGTGCAGGACGTCGCCGGTGGCGTCCGCGGGGAAGTAGAGGCCACCGCCGTACAGCCGCGACACCGGGAACAACTCGATCTCCATGCCGACGACGACGCCGAAGTTGTCCTTGCCGCCGCGCACCGCCCAGAACAGGTCGGGGTCGCTCTCCGGGCCGACCTCGCGCAGACGGCCGTCGGCGGTGGCCACGCGCAGCCGTCGCACGTGGTCGGCGGCGAAGCCGAAGCGGCGGCCGAGCAGGCCCGCGCCGCCGCCGGTGGTGTACCCGACCGCGCCCACGTTCGGGCTGGAGCCGTTGAGCGGGGCCAGGCCGTGCGGGGCGGCGCGCTCCACGACCTGCCGCCACCGCGTCCCCGCCTCCACCCAGGCGGACCTGGTCAGCGGGTTCACCTCGACGCCGTTCATCCGCCCGGTGTTGATCAGCACGGCGCCGTCTGCCGCTACGGACGGGCTGTGGCCGGTGGCCATCACGCCGACGGCCCGGCCCTGTGCCACCGCCGTCCGCACGGCGGCGACCACGTCCTGCTCGCCGACCGCGGGGATCACGTACGCCGGACGCGACTCCACAGCGCGGTTGAGCCCCAGCCGCTCCTCGTCATATTCGCGCTCACCAGGTCGAAAGATCTGGATTGGGGATACGTTCATGCAGGTCAACGTATCCACGCGCTGAACGGGCGGTCTTGTAGAAAACGGACTCCACGCGCCCGGCGAATCGGGGGCGGGGACGGCGCGGCGGCTTCGTCAGGAAGCGGCGAAGGGAACGGCCGCCGGGGCGGTGGCGGACGGGTCTCCGGCGGGGTGCGTCCAGAGTCCCCGGTCGCGCAGGATCGGCAGGACGCCCTCGCCGAACCAGTACGCCTCCTCCAGGTGCGGGTAGCCGGAGAGGACGAACTCGTCCAGGCCGAGCGCGGCGTATTCGGCGATGCGGTCGGCGACCTCCTCGTGGCTGCCGACCAGGGCCGTCCCCGCGCCGCCGCGGACCAGGCCCACGCCCGCCCACAGGTTCGGCGCGACCTCCAGTTCGCGCAGGCCCTTCGCGGACCCGCCGTGCAGTTCGAGCATCCGGCGCTGGCCCTCCGACTCGCTGCGGCGCAGGCCCGCCTGGACCTGCTCGATCGCCTCGTCCGATATCCCGGACAGCAGCCGTCCGGCCTGCGCCCACGCCTCGCCGGCGGTGTCGCGGGTGATGACGTGCAGGCGGATGCCGTACCGGATCCGGCGTCCCCGCTCGGCGGCGAGCCCCCTGATCCAGGCGATCTTGTCGGTGACGGCGGCGGGCGGCTCGCCCCAGGTGAGGTAGACGTCGGCGTGCCGGGCCGCGACCCGCCCGGCCGCCGGGGAGGAGCCGCCGAAGTAGACCGGCGGGACGGGGTCGGGGACGCGGCCGAGCCGGGCGTCCTCGACCTGGACGTGCGCCCCGTGGAAGTCGACCCTCTCGCCCCGCCACAGTGAGCGGACGACGTGCAGGAACTCGTCCGTGCGCGTGTACCGGGCGGCCTTGTCGAGGAAGTCGCCGTAGGCGCGCTGCTCGTGCGACTCGCCGCCGGTGACCACGTTCAGCAGCAGCCGTCCGCCCGAATGCCACTGGTAGGTGGCGGCCATCTGCGCCGCCAGTGTGGGGCTGAGCAGCCCGGGACGGAACGCCACCAGGAACTTCAGCCGCTCCGACGCCTCCACCAGCGGCGCGGTGGTCAGCCACGCGTCCTCGCACCACGCCCCGGTCGGGGTCAGCGCGCCCACGAAGCCGATCTCCTCGGCCGCCCGCGCCACCTGCCCGAGATAGCCGAGGGTCGCCGGGCGGTCTCCCCTCGCGACGCCGGACTGCGGGCCGTGCGCCCCACCGGCGATGTAGCGGCTGTCGCCATAGGTGGGCAGGAACCAGTGGAAGGTCAAGGTCACGGGGATCTCCCTCGTCGTGATTCTCAGATGACGCCGTGGCGCGGCGGGGGCGTGCCGTTGAGGACGTGCC
This sequence comes from Actinomadura syzygii, assembly GCF_008085905.1. Taxonomy (GTDB): domain Bacteria; phylum Actinomycetota; class Actinomycetes; order Streptosporangiales; family Streptosporangiaceae; genus Spirillospora; species Spirillospora syzygii. The sequence goes on from NZ_VSFF01000003.1 coordinate 50,194, forward strand.
GGCCGATGTGCTGGACCTTCCAGCGGACGGGGTCGTGCAGGGTGTGCGTGCGGGCGTTGCGCCAGTGCCGGTGGAGGTTGAGCTCGTCCAGGGCGGAGCGGGTCCCGGACACCTCGAACAGCGCGTTGGTCAGCTCGACCGCGGCACGGTCCGCGTACGTCTTGGCGGCGGCGACCGCGATGGAGGCCCGCGCCGCGTTCGCGTCGGTGAGGTCGCGCCTGGCGTGCTCGACCGCGCGTCCGGCCTCGGCGAGCAGGGCGCGGGCGGCGCGCTCGGTGATGGCCAGTTCGCCGAACCGCTGGACGAGCAGCGGGTCGCCGCCGGGTGTGTCGGCGCCGCTCTCGAACCAGGGACGGCTCGTCGTGTTGACGAACTCCACCGCCTCGCGCAGCGCGCCCGAGGCGATGCCCACGTCGATCGCCGCGTGCAGCAGCTGCGCCGTGGACCCGTGCACCTGCGGGCCGGTGAAGGTCAGGTGGTGCGGTACCACATGGTCGGCCGGGACGCGCACATCCCGGAGGTGGACGGTGCCGCTGGCGGTGGTGCGCTGGCCCATGCCGTTCCAGTCGTCCACCACCTCCAGGCCGTCGGCGGTGCGGTGGACGTAGGCCACGTGCAGGCGGTCCTCGCCGTCCACCTCAAGTTGGGCCAGGACGGGAACCCAATGCGCGAACAGTGCCCCGGTGCTGTAGTACTTGGTGCCGGTCAGCACGAATCCGCCCGACTCGTCCGGGACGAGCCGGGTCGCATACTCCTGGACGTGCCTGGTTCCCCGCTCGGACTGCGCGTTGCCGAACCGCTTGCCCGCCAGCGCCTCGCCGAAGAAGAACTTCTGCTGTTCGGGCGTCCCCTGCTGGGCCAGGACGCGCAGGTACACGACATGGCTCTGCGGGATCTGCGCGATGTTGGGATCGCCCGCGGCCAACGTCCGGAACACCTCGGCCAGCGTGTCGGCCCGCACGTCCGCCCCGCCGTACTCGTTCGGGACGGTGATCGCCAGGAGCCCGCTCGCCGACAGCCGCTCCAGTTCGGCCTCCGGGAGGATGCGGTGCGCGTCGCGCTCGGCCGCGCGCTCGGCGAACTCCGCTCCCAGTTCGGCGGCCGTCTCCAGCGCCTCCTCGTCACTGCGGATCACTGCGGCGTCCATGGTCGCCCCCTCCGGTCGGGCCGCGAGCGGCGCGTACGCCTTCGCATAACCCTAGTTAATAGGTCGATTATAGTGAGATTGGATCCATGCCGGACGTCCCGCGACGCCCCGCGTCGAGCCTCTCGTCACGGGGCGGAGGCGCGTTCCCCGATCGGGCCGCCGGCCAGGTCGCGGAACGTTCCACCGTGGTAGATCAGCGGCGGCACGCCGGCTTGGGCGTCGAGGGCGTGGACGCGGAAGACGATGATGTCGTGGTCGCCGGAGCGGAACTGCCGCTCGATGGAGCAGTCGTACCACGCGGCCGCGCCCTCGACCTGCACGCATCCGTCCGGGGTGGAACGCCAGTCGACACCGGCGAACCGGTCCGCCTCGCGGGAACCGAGCCGCCGTCCGACGTGTCCCTGGTGGGAGGCCAGCACGCTGATCCCGATCCGGGGCAGCGCGCGCAGCAGCGGCCAGGTCGTCGAGGTGTGCGCGACGCACACCGACACCAGCGGGGGATCCAGGGACACCGGGACGAACGAGCTCGCGGCGAGGCCGGCGGGGTTTCCGCCGACCAGACCCGCGACCACCGTCACCCCGGTGGGATAGGCGCCGTAGACACGGCGCAGGTCGACACCGACTGCCGTCATATCGATCACTCCTTCGACCGGAGAGGACAGGCAGGGAAGAGAAAAGGAGGGAGGAGGTCCGGCCGCCTGCCGGACGGCGGCCGGACCGGCGGGTGTGGAGGTCAGCGGTAGAGCGAGAACTCGGGCGCGCGCCGGTTCAGGGTCCAGTCGCCGACCTCGCGCGCCTTGTAGGCGACGGGGTCGTGGACGGTGTGGGTGCGGAGGTTGCGCCAGTGCCGGTCGAAGCCGTAGGCGGCGGTGGTGGCGCGGGCGCCCTGGATCTCGAACAGCCGGGAGGCCGCCGACAACGCGACCTTGGTGGATAGGTACTTCGCCTCGTAGACGGCGACGGCCGCCTCGGCGCGCTGCTCCTCGCTGAGCCCGGGGCCGGTGTCCAGGCCCGTCTGCAGGGCGTCGCCCGCGCGGTCGGCGAGCAGGGCGGCGGCGCGGAGCTCGCTGCGGATCTCCCCGACGGTCTGCAGGATGTAGGGGTCGTCGGCGGCGCTGTCCACGCCCGAGGTCTCCCACGGGGCGGAGTGCAGGCGGGTCCAGTCGAGCGCTTCGTCGAGGGCGCCCTCGGCCGTCCCGACGTAGAAGTTGACGAACGCCAGCTGCCAGTGCGGTGTGACGAGCGTCTGGTAGGGGGTGATGGTCCGCCCGGTGAGCGGGTCGGGCCCGAGGACCTCCGAGCGCTCGACGCGCGCGTTCTCGAACGCGACGCCGCCGGAGTCGGTGAGGCGCTGGCCGATGTTGTCCCAGTCGCCGAGGGCCCGGAAGCCCTCGCGCCCGGCGGGCAGGGAGACGAAGACCAGTTCTCCCCGGTAGGCGGCGGTGACGGAGAGGTAGTCGCCGAGGCTCGCGCCGGAGGCGAACGACCGGCGCCCGTTCAGCCGGAACCCGTCGCCGTCGTCGGTCAGGACGAGGTCGGAGCCGCCGCGCGGGTTCTGCACACCGCCCCAGAACAGCTTCTGCTCGGCGTTGCGGCGGGACAGCTCCGCCGCCTGCTCGGGAGTGCCGAACAGGGTCGCGACGCGGGTCTGCGCGAAGTGGTAGCCGATGAGGTGGGCGATGGAGGTGTCGCCGCGCGCGACGCGGCGGGTGATCTGGACGGTCTGCGCGTAGTTCAGGCCGTCGCCGCCGTACTCGACGGGTTCCTGCACCTGGAGCAGGTCATGGCCGCGCAGCAGTTCGACCTCCGCGCGCGGGGTCCGGTTGGCGCGGTCCCGCTCGGCGGCGGTGGCGCGCAGTTCGGCGGCGGCGGTGTCGGCGCGCCGCAGCGCGGCGGCGAACCGCTCGTCAGTGGCGGCCCGGGGCCGGTGGGTCTCGGTCTGCTGGGTCTCGCTCTGCTGGGTTTCGACGGACATGCCGATGCTCTCCTTCGGGATGGACGTGTGCCGGTGGCGGACGGGCAGGACGGCGGGCAGGACGGCGGGCAGGACGGCGGGCAGGACGGCGGGCGGGGCGACGACGCGCCCGGCTACACAGCGCGCTGCACGACCTGAGCAGGTCGATGTAGCGGCGGCGGACGAGGATCATGCGGCTCAGGAACCCGCCCGCGCCGCCGGAACGCCGGCCTTGTCGGCCTCGGCGGCCTCCAGTTCCCGGACGAGGGGCAGCACCCGCTTGCCGAAGTACTCGACCTCCTCCAGGTAGTGCAGGAAGCCGAGGAGGAACAGGTCAACGCCGAGCCGCTTGTAGGCGACGATCCGTTCGGCGATCTGCTCGGGCGTCCCGATCAGTCCGGTGCGGAAGCCGTCGTTGTACTGGACGAGGTCGGTGAACTCCGAGTCCTGCCACATGCCCCTGCCGTCGGCGGTGGACCGCCCGGCCTGCCTGACCGCGGCTCCGAAGCCGTCGACGGCCTCCCGGTCGGCCTTGGCGACGATCTCGCGCAGCACCTCGCGGGCCTCGGCCTCGGAGTCGCGGGCGATCAGGAAGGCGTTCAGGCCGAACCGGACGCTCCGGCCGTGCAGGGCGGCCTCGCCGCGGACGTCGCGGATCTGCTCGGTGACGCCGTCGAAGTCGTTGCCGTTGCTGAAGTACCAGTCGGACACGCGACCGGCCATCCGGCGGGCGGCGGTGGAGTTGCCGCCCTGGAAGATCTCCGGGTGCGGGCGGCCGGGCGCGGCGAGCGGCTTGGGCCGCAGGTCGAAGTCGTGCAGGCGGTAGAAGTCGCCGTTGAACTCCGCGTTCTCGGAGGTCCAGATCTCGCGCAGCACCCGGATGAACTCCTCGCTGCGCCGGTACCGCTCGTCGTGCTCCAGCCACGGCTCGCCGAGTTTGGTGAACTCGTCCTTGAACCAGCCGCTGACGACGTTGACGGCGGCGCGTCCGCCCGACAGTTGGTCCGCGGTGGCGATGAACTTGGCCAGGACGCCGGGATGCCACAGCCCGGGATGGATCGCGGCGATCACCTTCAGCCGCCGCGTGGCGAGCAGCAGGGCCAGGCTGAACCCCGTGGACTCGTGCTGGTAGGCGGCGCCGTAGGAGGCGATGTAGCGGACCTGGCTGAGCGCGTAGTCGAATCCGTTGTCCTCGGCGCGGACGGCCAGCTCGCGGTTGTAGTCGTAACCCCAGTCGGTGCGCTGTTCGATCTTGCTCACCACCAGGCCGCCGCTGACGTTGGGCACCCAGTAGGCGAACCTCACCGCCTCCGGAGTATTCTCGATATTTCCTACAGGCATGGTTAAGATTGTGAGCGTCGGTCCGCCCCAGGTCAATGTGGTGTTCCTGACGGGGTGATAGGCCGAACCTTGCAGCCGCGCCGAAGGGGGAGCCATGCGGATCGAACAGCTGGAGTGCGTCGCGGCCGTGACCCGCCTGGGTTCGATGCGCCGCGCCAGCGAGGCGCTGCACATGTCGCAGCCCGCGCTCAGCCAGACCATCGGCAACCTGGAGCGCGAGCTCGGCGTCACGCTCCTCGAACGGCACCGCTCGGGCGCCCGGCTCAGCTCCGGCGGGCGCGAGCTGCTGCCCGGGATCATCGAGGTCCTGGACGCGGTGCACCGGCTGCGCGCGGCGGCCGACGACAGGCACCGGGTCCGGCGGAGCATCCGCATCGGCACCGTGCACGCCGCCACCGTCCCGCTCGTGCTGCCCGTGATCAGCGGCTTCCGCGCGGCGCGTCCCGAGACGCAGGTCGAGCTGATCACCGCCCGGCAGGCCGACATCCAGGAGGCGCTGCGCGGGGGCGGGCTCGACCTCGGCCTGATCAACGTCATCGACGGCGACGACCCGCCGCCGGACCTCGCGACGGTCGAACTGCTGCGCGGCCGCGCCGCGGTCTGCTGCCGCACCGACAGCCCGCTCGCCCGGCTGCGCGAGGTCCCGCTGGCCCGGATCCTCGCCGAGCCGTTCGTCGCGATGCGCGCGGGCTATCTCATGCACCGCTACGTGCATCGCCTCCTGGACGGACGCGAACCGGCCATCGCCTACTCCGTGGACGGCGCCGAGATGGGCAAGGTGATGGTCGCCCAGGGCCTGGGCGTCACACTGCTGCCCGAATACAGCATCTCCGGAGACCCCCTCGAACGGAGCGGCGTGATCACCCACCGCCCGCTGGCCGCCGAGGGCCCGGACGTCCTTCTCGTCGCCCAGCATTCCCGCACCCGCCAGCCGCCCGCCCAGGTCGGCCGCCTCCTCCGCCTGCTCAAAGCCCAGGCCGCACGCCTCCCGCACGACACCGAGAACTGATGGACGCCATATCGATAATGGCGTTGTGAGTGGATATGCGATTCGGCCCGCGCGGCCGGGAGACGGCGACGGGGTGGCCAAGGCGTGGCTGGACTTCGCGGAGTACTACCGGGAGATCGCGCCGGAGGCGTTTCAGGCGCCGCGTGCCGACGGGCTCGCGGAATGGCTGGAGGGCAGGCTGCTGAGCGAACAGGCGGACGTGTTCGGACGCGTGTGCGACGACGGGGGAGAGGCGGTCGGGTTCGTCCGGGCCTCGTTCCTGCCGCCGCACGAGGACGCCGAACGGCAGGTGACGCGAGAGGTCGCGCTGCCCCGGATCTACGTCAACGCCCTCGCGGTGCGGCGCGACCACTGGCGCGGCGGCGCGGGCACGGCGCTGATGAGGTCGGCGGAGGCGTGGGGGCGCGAACGCGGAGCACGGCTGATCAGCCTCGACACCTTCGCGGCGAGTCCCGTGTCCGTTCCGTTCTATGAGAAGCGGATGGGCTACGAGAGGCACGCCATCGTCTTCAGCGGCTCGCTCGACTGAGCCCCACTCAGGCTGAGCCCTTTTCAGGCTGAGCCCTTTTCAGGCTGAGCCCTTTTCAGGCGGTGTGCCAAGGGCGGCGCGGCTTGTCGTGCATCCGGCCGGGGACGCCGGGCCGCCGCTGCCAGGGGCGCGGCCCGGACGGCGGACGGTAGCCGATCCCGAGCGCGTCCAGGCGGGCGTAGTGCGCGCGGTCCATGCGGCGCTCGAAGCCCGCGACGTCGCGTTCGCCGGGGGCGGGCAGCGCCGACCAGGCGACCTCCGCGAACGCGGCGAGGCGGGGGAACACCTGGTAGTCGACGCGGGCCCGGTTCTCGGTCACCTCGGACCACAGGTTCGCCTGCGCGCCGATGACCCGGGCCGCGTGCGGCGTCCCGGCGAGGCTCGGCGGGACGGGCTCGAACCGGTAGACGTCCTGGAGCGTGTGCACCCAGCCGAACGGGACGGGCTCGTCCGGTCCCGAGTCCTGGACGTGGTCGAGGTAGACCTCCTGCTGCGGGCACATCACCACGTCGTGCCCGGCCTTCGCCGCGGCGACGCCGCCCCGGTACCAGCGCCAGCACATGACGGCCGCGCCGTCCGCGAGGCCGCCCTCCAGGATCTCGTCCCAGCCGATGAGGCGGCGGCCCCGCTCGGCGAGCCACCGGTCGAAGTGGCGGATCATCCAGGACTGCATGCCGTCCTCGCCCGCGACGCCCAGCTCGCGGATGCGGGCCTGCGCGGTGGGCGACCGGCGCCACTGGTCCTTGACGCACTCGTCGCCGCCGATATGGACGAAGCGGCTGGGAAAGACGTCCAAGACCTCTTCCAGGACGTCCTCGAAGAACGACACCACGGCGGCCGTCGGGGCGAGGACGTTCGGGTTGATGCCCCAGTCGGTCTTCACCTCCAGCGCGCCGGTGTCGATCACGTCGGCGTTCCCCAGCCACGGGTAGGCCGCGATGGCGGCCTGCGTGTGGCCGGGCAGGTCGATCTCGGGGACGACGGTGACGTGCCGCTCAGCCGCGTACGCGACGATCTCGCGCAGGTCGTCGCGCGTGTAGAAGCCGCCGTGCGGGCGCTCGTCCCACATCGGCGGGTCGCCCCAGCCCATCCGGGTGCGGCGCCGCCACGCGCCCACTTCGGTCAGCCGGGGATACCGCTCGATCTCGACCCGCCAGCCCTGGTCGTCGGTGAGATGCAGATGCAGGACGTTGAGCTTGTGGACGGCCAGCAGCTCGATGTACCGGAGGACGTCGTCCTTGGGCAGGAAGTGCCGGGCGACGTCGAGCATGAGGCCGCGCCAGGCGAAGCGCGGAGCGTCCTCGACCGTCAGGTACGGGACGGCGACCGGCTCCCGCTCGATGGGGGCGCGGCGGAAGGCGTCCAGGCCGCGAAGTTGCCGGAGGGTCTGGCGTCCCCAGAACACGCCCGCGTCGTCCCCGCCGGTGATCTCGGCGCCCTCGGGCGACACGGTCAGCCGGTACGCCTCGGCGGCCAGGGACGGATCGAGCGACGTCCGCACGCGCCCGGTGAACGGCCCTGACGTCGCGCCCCATTCGACCTTCCCCGGAAGGGGAATGAGGTCCACCGTGGTCGCCATTCGCCCGCCTCCGGACTCGGCCGTTCAGGTAAGGGACCCGACGACGATACCTTGGGCCCGTCGCGACACCCGCGGAGGTGCTGATCGTGATCCTGGAGCCGGGCTGATGCCGCCGGAGGCCCCGCCCGCCAGGCGGATGTGGCCGCTGTACGCGGCCGGATTCACCACCGCCTTCGGCGCGCACGGCATCGCCGCCAACCTCGGCGGCTTCTCCGGCGACGCCGTCACCTCGCTGCTGGTCCTCGGCGGGCTGCTCGCCCTGTACGACGGCGCCGAGGTCCTGCTCAAGCCCGTCTTCGGGACGCTCGCCGACCGGATCGGGGCCCGTCCCGTCCTGGTCGGCGGGCTGGTCGCGTTCGCGGCCGCGTCCGCGGTCTACGTCGTCGCCGACAGGCCCGGCTGGCTCTGGGCGGCGAGGCTCGGTCAAGGGGCGGCGGCGTCGGCGTTCTCGCCGTCCGCGTCCGCGCTGGTCGCCCGCCTCAACCCGGCCGCGAAGCACGGCCGCGCCTTCGGCGGCTACGGCTTCTACAAGTCGATCGGCTACACCCTCGGCCCGCTCCTCGGCGGCGTCCTCGTCTGGGCCGGGGGACTGCGGCTGCTGTTCGCCGTGCTGGCGGTGCTCGGCGCGGCGGTCGCCGGGTGGGCCGCGCTCGCCGTGCCCGCCGTCCCGCCGCTGCCGAAGGCCCGGCAGACCGTCCTCGACCTCGCCCGCCGCCTGGCCGATCCCGCGTTCCTCGCGCCGACCGCCGCGCTCGCCGCCGCGACCGCCGCGCTGTCGGCGGGCGTCGGCTTCCTGCCCGTGTCCGGACGCGCCGCCGGGCTCGGCACGATCGTCACGGGCGCCGCCGTGTCCGTGCTCGCCCTCTGCGCCGCGCTCGTCCAGCCGCGCGCCGGCCGCGCCCTCGACGACGGACGCCTCACCGCCCGCTCCGGCGTCACCGCCGGGCTTCTGGTCACCGCCGCCGGGCTGGGCTGCGCCGCGCTGCCCGGCCTCGCGGGCGTGCTCGCCGCCGCCGCGCTGATCGGCGCCGGGACCGGGCTGATCACCCCGCTCGGCTTCGCCGCCCTCGCCGCCGCCACCCCGCGCGAGCGGCTCGGCCAGACGATGGGCGCCGCCGAGCTCGGACGCGAACTGGGCGACGCGGGCGGGCCGCTGCTGGTCGCCGCCGTCGCCGCGTCCGCCGGGCTCTCCTGGGGGTTCGCGGCGCTCGCCGTCGTCCTGGCCGGGTTCGTCCTCGCTTATCGCCGCGCCGCCGCGCCGTCGTAGGCGTCGAGGAGGGCCCGCGCCGCCGCGCGGTGCTCGGCCGCGGCGGACGGGTCGGCCTCGTCGAGGACGGCCGCGATCCCCTCGTGCGCCAGCGCCTCGGCGTGCCGGTTCCCGAGCCTCGGGGCCAGCTCCAGCGCCTCCCGGTGCAGCCGCAGCGCCTCGCCGGGCAGGCCCGCGAGGCGGCAGGTCTCCGCGTAGCCGTCCAGGAAGCGGATCTTCCAGTGCTCCTCGAACAGCTCGTCCAGCAGGGCGAACGCCTCGCGGTGCGCGGCGAGCGCGGCGTCGAACCGGCCCATCCGGCGCAGCGCGACGCCCAGGCAGTTGAGGCACCACGCCTCGTTGTGCCGGTGGCCGTCCTCGCGGGCCAGCTCCAGGGCCTCCCGCAGGTGCGCGACGGCCCGGTCGGGCTCCCGGTCGGCGACGGCCATGCCGAGCGTGATGCGGGCGGTCAGCGTGGGCGGCCACGCGGGGTCGGCGTGCGGGACGTCCAGCACCGCGCGGGCCAGCCGCGCCGCCTCCTCGCAGCGGCCGAGCTGGAGCATCGCCCAGCCCTCGTCCGCGGTCGCGTGCGCCGCGCCCGTGGGGCAGCCCGCCTCCGCGTACAGCTCGCCCGCCCGCCGGAACAGGCCGAGCGGCTCCTCGACGCGGCCCTCGTCCCAGCGCAGGTGGCCGCGCCGCAGGGTCAGGTCGGCCGCCGTCCTCGCGTCCCCGGACGCGGCGACGAGCGGGGCCGCCGCCTCGTACGCGGCGTCCGCCTCCGCCATCCGCCCCGCGTTGTACCGGGCGAAGCCGAGGTCGCTGTGCGCCTCGGCCAGCCGCAGCGGGTCGCCGAGCCGCCGCGCGGCGTCCAGCGACCGCTCGAACAGGGCGTTCAGGTGCGTTGTCCCGCACCGCCGGGCGAAGAACGCCCGCATGAAGCGCGGCAGCTCGGACACGTGGTCGTCGGCCCCGACCGCGGCCGCCGCCTCGAAGACGGCCATCAGGTTGGTGTACTCGGTGCCGAACCAGAGGAGCGCCGCGTGCTTGCCCGCGAACTCCGGCACCTCGGCCGTGGGCTCGCCCGCGGACACGTCCCGGTTCGGCGGCTGGTACGACATCGCCGCGTCGGCGGCGGCCGCCGCGCGCACGTAGTAGCCGAGGACGCGGCCGAGCGCCGCGTCCCGCTCGGCCTCCGGGTCCTGCTCGGCGGCGGCGCTCCGGGCGTGCCGCCGCACCAGGTCGTGCAGGCGGTAGCGGCCCGCCGCGGGCTGCTGGACGAGGTGCGCGTCGAGCAGGTCCTCCAGGGTCGCGCGGGCGGTGCGGAGCGGGACGTCGGCCAGCGCCGCCGCCACGTACTCGTCGAACGTCGAACCGGGCAGCAGGCCCAGCAGCCGGAAGAACCGGCGGCCCGCCCGGTCGAGCTGCCGGACCGACATCGCGAACGCCGTGTCGAACTCGTCGGCGCCCTCCGCCATCCGCTCGACGAGGATGCCGACCGTCCAGCCGGGGCGGTGCCGCAGCCGGGCGGCGGCCAGCCGCAGCGCGAGCGGCAGGTGGCCGCACAGCCGCAGCACCTCGGCGGCGGACTCCGGTTCGCGCGCCAGCCGCCCCGACCCGCCGGGGTCGCCGCTGGCGCGGGCGAGCAGCTCGGCGCTCTCGGCCGGGGACAGGACGTCCAGCGAGACCGGGGGCGCCTCGTCCAGGTCGAGCAGCCGGTTGCGGCTGGTGATCAGCGCGACGGACGGCCCCGCGCCGGGCAGCAGCGGGCGGACCTGGTCGGCGTCGACGGCGTTGTCGAGGACGACCACGGCCCGCCGGTGCGCGAGCTCCGACCGCCAGCACGCGGCCAGCGGCTCGACGCCGCCCTCCTGCGGGATCCGCTCGGACGGGACGTCCAGCGCCGCGAGCAGCGTCCGCAGCGCCGGGTCGGCGCCGAGCGGCTCCCGGCCGTCGGTGAACCCGTGCAGGTCGACGTAGAGCTGCGCGTCGGGATAGGCGGCGGTGAGCCGGTGCGCGGCGTGCACCGCGAGGCACGTCTTGCCGACGCCCGCCATGCCGTCGACGGCGACGACGCCGCCCGCGTCCACCGCCGCGAGCACGGCGGCGAGCTCGGCCGCGCGCCCGGTGAAGTCGGGCACGTCGCGCGGCAGGTCGTTGCGGGGCGGGCGCGGCGCCCCGGCGGGCGGCGCCGGCGGCTGGACGTGGCGGCTGCTCTTCGGCGGCGCGGGCAGCGTGCTCGACGCCCGCTCCCACAGCGGGCGCAGCGGCCGGGGATCGCGCCTGACCAGGCGGCAGAGCGCGAGCACGGCCGACCACGGCGGGACCGTCCGCCCGCTCAGGTAGCGGGACAGCGACGACGAGCTGAGCTCCGTGTCGCGGGCGAGCGCCCGCACGCCGCGTCCGGACAGCTCCTGGAGCAGGCGCAGCCGTTCGGCCAGCTCGTCGCCGGGGTCCGCCTGTCTCGTCCCGTGCTGTGCCACCACCGTGTCCCCGCCCCCTTCTGTCCCACCGCGAACGAAACTTAGTGGGACGAATCCACGCAGGTCAAAGCCGTGTCGGCTGTCCCACGGTGTCCCGCCGTCCTCGCCGCGCCGGGCCCGCCCGGCTGTTATTGAGTCACGCCCCGCAGGGAGGGGCGGTGACCGGGAAAAAGGAGAAGGACATGCAGGCTCGGATGCAGAACCCCGCGATGGTCCTGTCGGACGCGATGCAGCCCATCCAGCAGGTGTTCAAGGCCGCGCACGGCGGCGGCGTGGACGCGCAGACCCTGGAGCTGGTGCACCTGCGGGTCAGCCAGATCAACGGGTGCAGCGCGTGCGTCGACGCGGGCGCGAAGACGTCCCGGAAGGCGGGCGTGAGCGACGACCGGCTCGCCGCCGTCGCCGCGTGGCGGGAGGCCCCGTACTTCACCGACGAGGAGCGGGCGGCGCTCGCGCTGGCCGAGGCAGCGACGCGGCTGGCCGACCGTCCGGACGCGGTGAGCGACGAGGTCTGGGACGCCGCCGCGACCCACTACGACGAGAGGCAGCTCGCCGCGATCGTCCTGATGATCGGAGTGACGAACATGTTCAACAGGCTCAACGCGACCACCCGGCAGATCGCCGGGGCGTGGGGGTGACCGGCGCCATGACCTATGACGGATTCACGGCCGACGAGCGCGCCGCGATGAAGGAGCACGCCGGTGAGCTGAAGAAGACCGCGCGGCGCGCTCCGGGAAAGGCCAGGGCGGACGGCGAGCAGGACGTCCGCGCGAAGATCGCCGAGATGGAGGAGGCGGACCGCGTCCTCGCCGAGCGGGTGCACGAGATCGTCCGGGCGGCCGCGCCGCACCTCGTCCCGAAGCTCTGGTACGGGATGCCCGCCTACGCCAAGGACGGCAAGGTGCTCTGCTTCTTCCAGAGCGCGCAGAAGTTCAAGGCGCGGTACGCGACGCTCGGCTTCAACGACGCGGCGAGCCTGGACGACGGCGCCATGTGGCCGACCGCCTTCGCCCTGACGAAGCTGACCGCCGACACCGAGGCGAGGATCACCGCCCTGGTCAAGCAGGCGGCGAGCTGACCGTCCTGCGGCGAGGAGTGGCCCGGGGACCGATCCCCGGGCCACTCGCCGTCTCCGCCCGGCCGCACCGCGTGGCCGCTAGCGGGCGCGGCCCCGTAATCGAATGCCCGCCGCCGGTGCCGAGTGTGACAATGCGGACGACGGCCGAGCGGCGCGGAGAGGCGGCGGTAGTGGCGGACGAGAAGACCGTGGAGCAGGCGGGGCCGATTCCCGTGGTGGTCGCGGGAGCGGAGCCGGTGGACGGCGAGAAGGGCCTGTTCTCGGCGGCGCGGGAGGCGGCGACCCGGGTGACCGACGTCGACCCGGCGCGGCTCGCGGCGAACCTGGCGGCGTTCTGCGCGTCCGTCCAGGCGGCGATCGACCAGGTGCCCGAGCGGTCCGGGCCGTTCCGGCTGGAGAGCTTCGAGGCCGTCGCGGAGATCACCGCGGGCGGGCAGTTCCGGCTGGTCGGCGCACTGCAGGGCCAGGTCAAGGGAGGCGTCAAGCTGGTCTTCGCGCGCCCGCCCGCGTGAACGGCGCGATCGTCGTCGGCTGCGCCGGGTACGAGGACCCGGACCTCGCGCCGCTGCGCTACGCGCACCGCGACGCCCGGCGGCTCGCCGACGCGCTCGTCGCGTCCTGCGACGTCACCCCCGACACGCTGGTGGCCCTCCACGACGACGCGCCCGACCCGCGCCGCAGGCCGACCAGGACGAACGTGCTCCGCGCCCTCACCGACCGGAGCTGGCTCGACCGCGTCGACGGCGTCCTGTTCTTCTTCTTCAGCGGCCACGGGTTCCAGACGGCGGACGGCGCGCAGTACCTCCTCCCGATCGACTGCCTGCGCGGCGCGCTCGCCGACACCTCGCTCCGCTTCGACACGGTGGTGCGGCACCTGGGCGGCGCGCGGGCCGACCACTCCGTCCTGCTGCTGGACGCGTGCCGCAACGTCGTCGAGGGCGGTAAGGCCGCCCCGGACGCGCCGCCCCGGCTGGACGTCGCCGCGCTGTGCCCGCCGGGCATGGTGACCTTCTGCTCGTGCCGTCCCGGCCAGGTGTCCTACGAGGCCGAGACGCTCCAGGGCGGGGTGTTCACCGAGGCGCTCTGCGAGGCGCTCGGCGACCGCGGACGCTGCCGGACGATCTACGAGCTGGACGGCTACGTCACCGCCCGCGTGCCGGAGATCGCGCGGGCCGCGGGGAGGCCCGTCCAGCAGCCCTTCAGCAGGGTGGAGCCGCTGGACGTCCAGCGCCTCGAGATCGTGTCGGCGCGGCGGTCGAACGAGTGGCGGGCCGCGACGCCGATCGGCGCGGAGCAGCGGTCCGGCCGGGCGCCGCGGGTCGCGGCGGACCCGCCGCGCGACCCGCTCGTCGCCGTCGACTTCGGCACCAGCTACTCGGCCGTGTCCTGGTCGGACGGCGAGACCGTCATGCTGCCGGGGACGGACGGCCGGACCCTCGTCCCCTCGGTCGTGCACTTCCTGCCGGGCCTGGACTACCTCGTCGGCTCCGCCGCCGTGGAGGCCGACCAGTACCGTCCCGAGGGGACCGTCAAGGAGGCCAAGCGGCTGCTCGGCACCGACCGCTCCTTCGCCGTGGACGGCCGGAGCATCGCCCCGGAGCTCGCCGCGAGCCTCGTCATCCGCTCGCTGCGGCGCAACGCCGAGGAGGCGCTCGGGACGCCGGTGCGCCGCTGCGTGGCGTCCTGTCCGGCCAACTTCGGGATCGTGCGGCGGAACGCGCTGGCCCGCGCGTTCGAGCTGGCGGGCTTCGACGTCGCGCGGCTCGTCGCCGAGCCCAACGTCGCCGTGATGAGCCTCCCCCGGCTCCGCCCGGACTGGCACGGCACGTGCGCGGTCGTCGACCTCGGCGGCGGAACCTTCGACGTCGCGTTCATCGACTACGACGGGAACGACGAGTTCGGCGAGCTGGTGTCGTGCGTCGTGCTGTCGTCCGCGGGCAGCGACAAGGTCGGCGGCCTCGACTTCGACCGGGCCGTCGTCCGGTACGCGCTGGAGTGGCTGCGGGACCACTGGGGCCCGAACATCCCGCGCGACCCCCATCTCGGCTGGCAGCTGCGCCGGGAGGCGCAGCGGGCGAAGCGAACGCTCGGCGCGCGGGAGGAGGCGTCCCTGCTCCTCCAGGACGTCGAGGTGGGCAACCGCGGCCTCCACGACATCAGCATCCCCCTGGACCGGGACGTCTTCCGGCGGCTGACCGCGCCGCTCAACGAGGAGATCCGGTCCGTGCTGGAGCAGGCGAAGCACGCCTGGCGGGCCAGCTTCCTGCACGACGGGGACTCGCCTCCGCTCGTGCTGCTCGCGGGGCAGGGGACGAAGATCTTCACCGTCCGGGAGCAGCTCGCCGCGGCCGACCTCGGCGGGGAGGTGGTCGACCACTTCCAGGAGACCGCCGTTGTGCAGGGCCTCGGCCGCCAGGCGGGCGTCCTCACCGGCACCGTGAAGAACACGCTGCTGCTCGACCTGACGCGGCGCGGGATCGGCGTCCGCTGCACGGACCGCCGGAGCAGGCCGCCGCGGGTGGCGGGCGACCCCTCGGCCGACCGCGAGATCATGCCGGTCGTGGAGCCGTTCACCACGATCCCGACGAAGCGCTCGGAGCGGTTCCGGCTCGCGCCGGGCGGCGCGTCCCCGATCTCGCTGCAGGTCGTCGAGTACCTCGGGGAGGACGTCGAGCTCATCGGCACGGTCCCGGTCGAGGCGGGCCCCGACGGGCGGACCGTCGAGATCACCGTGGACATCGACGCCAACACGACGATAGCCGTGTCCGTGCCCGGCCTCGACGGCCGCGAGAGCCACCGCCAGTTGAACAACTTCTTCCTGCGCCGCCGTGCGGGCTCCGCACCGGGGGCCTGACCGGCGGCACGGCGCGGGGGTGTTGTCACCGGGTAACACCGCCGATACCTTGCTGTCCATGACGAGTGCGGCGGGGGCCCGGACCGGGCCGGGGGCCAGACGCGACCCCGGCCGCCGGCGCGCCCTGCTGGAGGCCGCCGACCGGGTGATCCAGCGGGAGGGCCCGGAGGCGTCCATGGCCGCGATCGCCGCCGAGGCGGGGATCAGCAAGCCGATCCTCTACCGCCACTTCGGCGACAAGAGCGGCCTGTACCAGGCGCTGGCCGAGCGCCACACGCGCAAGCTGGTCGAGGGGATCCGGGAGGAGTTCTCGCGGGGCGACCCGTTCCGGGAGCGCGTCCGCTCCACCATCGACACCTATCTGGCGACGATCTCCAGGAACCACAACCTCTACCGTTTCCTGATGCACCGGGCGAGCGCCGAGGACACGGCCACGCACAGCGCGATGAGCACGATGATCCGCGACGTCGGCCGGGAGCTGGCCGAGGTGATGATCGCCGAGGGCGAGCCGGCGGACCGGACCCGCGCCTACGTGTGGGGCCACGCGATCATCGGCATGGTGCAGACCGCGGGCGACTGGTGGCTCGACCACGCGGAGGTCCCCCGGGGCGCCGTCGTGGACGGGCTCGTCGACCTCGTCCTCGGCGGGCTCCCGGCCGCCGCGTCCGCAGCGCCCGCGTCCGCGTCCGCCGCGCCCGGGGCCGACCGGCCGCACGCCGGAACGCGGTCTCCCGACGAACCGTGATCGCGCCATAATTCGCAGGACGACCCGACCAACCCGAGGTGACCGTGCAGACCGACGAGCGCGTGCAGAGCGATGTGCGTCCCGAGCCCGCCGTGGAGACCGAGCGGCGGCCCTGGGGGAGCTTCGAGCGCTTCACGCTGAACGAGGCGTCCACCGTGAAGATCATCCACATGGCGCCGGGGCAGCGGCTCAGCCTGCAGCGGCACCGCGACCGCGACGAGCTGTGGGTGGCGCTCGACCCCGGCGCGGTGTTCGAGGTGGCCGGGCGGCGCATCCTGCCGGAGGTGGGGGAGCGGGTCCTGATCCGGGCGGGCGACACGCACCGGCTCGGTTCGACCGGCCCCGCGGTCCGCGTCATGGAGATCGCGTTCGGCCGCTTCGACGAGGACGACATCGAACGCCTGGAAGACGAGTACGGCCGCGCCTGACCCCCCGGCGCCCGAACACCGGGGCCTCGACGCCAGGGCCTGACCCGCGCCCGGACGCACGGGCCGGGAGGGCCCGGCCGCCCGGAAGGGACGGGCGGCCGGGCCGCGGCGGCTACTGGAGGAGAGTCCAGTAGCCGGCGTCCTGGCCGGGCACCTTGCCGGTGCCGGCCCGGGCCGCCCGGAACAGCTCGCCCTGGTAGCGGACGAGCGCGCCGGGCTGGTAGGACGTCGCGCTCTGCCAGGGGGGGAGGCCGACCTGGGAGACGCGGCTGGTGCGCCCGTCCGCGGCGCGGGTGCGGGTCAGCGCGTACGCGCCGACCTTGACCGGGCCGGTGTAGGGCAGCCACTTCGCGCCGTCCGTCGAGTACTCGAGGGCGAGGCCGGGGTCACGGACGTTCGCCGACAGCGTCCCGCCGTCGATCTTCGCCCCGGGCGGCGGGATGCGGTAGTTCACGCCGGTGCCGGACAGGCCGACCGGCCGGTAGAAGGACAGCAGCGGGAACGTCTTCTGGCCGAGCGTGTTGTTGAAGACCTTCCACGCGGCGTCCATCTTGTCCGGCGCGGGCGTTTCGCGGTTCCAGGCGCGCTCGGCGGCGCCGAGGAGCTTCGGGAACGCCTGGTACTCGCGGATCCCGGGGGCCTTGCCGTTCTCCGCCCAAAGCTGCGCCTCCAGGCCGAGGATGTTCTTCTTGCCCTCGGGGGTGAGCTTCGTCCAGGACGGGTTCGGCGTGATCGGGTTGCCCCAGCGGTCCTCGGTCGCGTTCGCGTAGACGTTGTACGGCTGGTAGGTGAACGTGCTCTTCTCGTCGACGTAGGCGGCCCAGTAGTAGCCGGGCTCGTCCGGGTCCTTGTTGTAGGCGAGGTCCATGTAGAGGTTCGTCGCGTGGGCGAGGATCACCGGGGTGCCCTCGTTGGCGAACCGGTACGCCCAGTCCTCGCGTCCCCAGCCCCAGACGTTCTGCCAGGGCAGCGGAGCGAAGCCCTTGAGCCGGTACTTGGTGGTCGGGTTGGTGATGTCCTCCCACCCGGCCGTGCTGGCGGCGACGCCGTGCGCGATCTCGTTGTACCGCGTGAAGAAGAGCTCCTTGAGCTCCTCACCGGACTTGCCCGCCGTCTCGGGGTTGGCCTTGCACGCGGGAGACCCGGACCACCAGTTCTCCTGCGGGCCCGGAGGCTCGTCGCCGCCGAGGTTCAGCCGGTTCAGCGGGACGCCCGCCTGCTTGTACATCTTGCCCACCTCGGAGACGACCCGGGACAGGAAGTTGTACGTGCTGTCCAGGCAGGGGTTCGCGAGGTTGTCGTTGTAGTACTGGACGCTGACGTGCTTGCTCGTGTCCGCCGGGTCGAGCAGCCGGTAGGTCGAGTCCTGCGTCCGCTGGTACCGGCGCTCCATCGACTGGACGGCCGCCCGCGCGTGCGCGGGGAAGTTCAGCTCGGGGACGACGTCGATGTGCCGCTCGGCGGCGTACCGCAGGATCTCCTCGAAGTCCTTGACGGTGTAGTAGCCGCTGCCCTTGCCGACGAAGTTGAGCGTGTCCTGCTCGAAGCCCTGGTAGGCGGGGGCGCGTCCGAGGTTGGCCTCGGTCTCGTTCTTCGCCTTGCCGGAGACGCCGTCGCCGCCGCCGAGGTCGTTGACCGACCCCATGCCCTGGTGCAGCGAGCCGGTCTCCTTGAGGTCGAACCCGCGTTGCGACCCGAAGTCAGTCAGCTCGGGCAGGCCGGGGATCTGCAGCCGCCAGCCCTCGTCGTTGGTCAGCCCGAGGTGCAGCTTGTTGAGCTTGGTGAAGCTCATCAGGTCGAGGAACTTGAGGATGGTCTGCTTGGTCTCGAAGTGCCGTCCGGTGTCGATCTGCAGGCCGCGGTAGCCGAACAGCGGGGCGTCGGCGATCTCGGCGAGCGGCACGTCGACGGTGGCCTTGCGGTGCCTGCCCGCGGCCGCCTTGTAGCCGGCGGCGGGGATGAGCTGCCGCAGCGTCTGGACGCCGTACAGCACGCCGGCCTTGTCGGTTCCGACGATCTGGACGCCGTCCTTCGTGGTGGAGAGCGTGTAGCCCTCGGCGTCGGGCTTGCCGTCGTGGTCGACGTCCAGCTTCGGGTCGACGGCGAGGGTGATCGGGGCGCCCTTGTCGCTCGCGACGTCGGTGAGCGCGGAGCGCAGGTAGCCCGCCTCGCCGTCCAGCGAGTCGGGGGCGGTGACGGGGGAGCGCCCGCCGATCGCGACGGCGCCGCCGGACGCGCGGGCCGACAGCGGCTGCGGGACGATGCTCTGCCGCAGCGTGAGGTCGAGTTTGGGGGAGGTGTTCGCGGCGTACCGGGTGCCCGCCGTCTCGACGGGGCGCTTGTCGCCGGACCAGGCGGTCGTCTGCTTGGGGTCGGCGGGGTCGAGGAGCGTCTTGGCCGGGACCCAGGACGGCTTCCCGTCGCCGTAGGCGATCGTCCATCCGGCGGGGGCGTCGGACTTGTGGATCGCCCACACCTCGAACGTGATGGCGATGTCGCGGTGCTGGCCGGGACCGATGGGCTTGAACCCGGCGGCCGGTTTGAGGGTGTAGAAGTCGCCGCTCTGCGCGGCGTCCGCCCGGGCCACGGACAGGCCCTGGTCGGCGAGCTGCTTGCGGGCCGTGTCGCCCGCCGTGCCCCCGAGCACCGCGCCCGGCTGCCGGACGGCGTTGAAGTACATCGCCCATCCGGCCGCGTCGAGGGCGCAGCGCTTGTCGTTGTTGTCGATGGTCAGCCGCGCGAGGTGGTACTGCGCGTCGGCGACGGTGTGGTCGACCGGTTGGTAGGTGACCCTGAGATCGCGTGCGTCGGGATTGCAGGCCGCCGACGCCGGACCGGGCTGGACGGCCACCGCGAGGGCGGCCGTGAGCGCGGCGGCCGCGAGCGCGGCCGTGTGTCTTCTCGGCATAAATAGGAAAGTAACCTAATAGTTTTGCTTGATCACGGCCCCTGATCCGGCCATTCGCGTAGCCGCAGGCAGCGCCGTCCGGCCGTGTCCGGTCAGCCGGGAGATCTTGACGGGACCCGCCGTGTGCGGAGCCCGGCGCGCCGCGTCACAGGGGGTCAGCGTCACGGGGGAGCGGCGTCACGGGGGGTCGGCGTCGCTCGCGGCGGCCGCGGCGGCCCGGACCGTCCGGTCGGCGGCGGTCCTCGGCTCGTGCCGCACGTCGGACGGCGAGTCCAGCTCGCGCGTCCAGGCGGCGAACTCGACCAGGACGCCGTCCGGGTCCTTGAAGTAGATCGAGCGGACGAACACGCCGTCGTGGTTCTCGGGGGCGACGCCGAACTCGCTGTCGTCGTGGTTGAGGATCACGCCGACGTCCACGCCCTTGGCGACGAGCCGGTCGCGGTACTCCTCGATCCGCTCCGGCGGGACGTCGAAGGCGACGTGGTTCATCGACCCGACGGCCGACAGCAGCTCGCCCCGGTCCGGCAGGTCCTTCGGGGCGGACACGCCGGGGACGCCCTCGGGCGCGTCCGGGAACCAGAAGAACGCGAGCGCGTCGCCGCCGCCGCAGTCGAAGAAGAAGTGCTGCCCCCAGCCCATCGGCAGCTCGATGGTCTTGATCAGCGGCATGCCGAGCACGCCCCGGTAGAAGTCGACCGTCCGCTGCATGTCGGCGCACACGAGCGCGAGGTGGTTGACTCCGCGCAGCTCGAACTCGGTGTTCTTCCTGGTCACGGAGCTGCTCTCCCTCTTGTAAGTGAATACTTGCGGCGCTGCCATGGTAGCCTTCGGCGCATGAGAACCCCAGCCTCCCAACGGTGGTGGCGCCGCTAGGCGGCGCCGGTTCTCACGCGATCATCAGGCGACCGCCCTCACCGGCGGTCGTCTTCCTATGTTCCCGCCTGGTGGGGGCCCGACACGAGGGGCCACCGCGGTGGAGACCGTCTCACAGCAGCCGCAGACCAGGCAGTTCGCCACGGCCGGGGGCGTACGGGTGACCCGTACCGCAACGCCGGTCGACTCCGAGCGAAAGTCGGACGTCCTCAACGCGCTCGTCGCCGCCGTGGCGGAGCGGCGCGGCGGGGTGCTCAGCTCGGGCATGGAGTACCCGGGCCGCTACAGCCGCTGGCACATGGCCTACGTCGACCCGTGCCTGGAGTTCGTCGCGCGGGACCGGGCCGTCGCCGTGCGCGCGCTCAACGAGCGGGGGCGGATCGTCCTGCCCGCGGTCGCCGGGGTGCTGCGCGGGGTCGGCGCCGTCCGCGCGGACGAGGCCGACCTGTTCGAGGTGTTCGTCCCGCCGGGGGAGGGCCTCTTCACCGAGGAGGAGCGCAGCCGCCAGCCGACCGTCTTCACCGCGCTGCGCGCCGTGGTCGGCCTGTTCGCCTGCGACGACCCGCACCTCGGGCTGTACGGGGCGTTCGGGTACGACCTGTCGCTCCAGTTCGAGCCGCTGCGGACGCGCCTGGAGCGCCCCGCCGACCAGCGCGACCTCGTCCTGCACCTGGCGGACGAGATGGTCGTCGTCGACCGCAAGCGCGAGACGTCGCACCGCATCTCCTACGACTTCACGGTCGGCGGGGAGAGCACGGCGGGGCTGTCGCGCCGCACCGAGCCGACGCCCGTCGCCGAGACGGCGGAGCTCCCGGCGCAGCCCGTCCCCGGCGTGTACGCGCAGATGGTGCGGGACGCCAAGGAGAAGTTCATCAGGGGCGACCTGTTCGAGGTGACGCCCGGGCACGCCATGTACGGGCGGTGCGACTCGCCCGCCGCGTTCTTCGAGCGGCTGCGCGAGACGAACCCCGCCCCGTACGAGTTCATGTTCAACCTGGGCGACGGCGAGTACCTGGTCGGGGCGTCGCCGGAGATGTTCGTCCGGGTCACCGGGGACCGGATCGAGACGTGCCCCATCGCCGGGACGATCAAGCGCGGCGAGGACGCGCTGGAGGACGCCGAGCAGATCCGCGCGATCCTGTCGTCCGCCAAGGACGAGTCCGAGCTGACGATGTGCACCGACGTCGACCGCAACGACAAGTCGCGGATCTGCGTGCCGGGCAGCGTCCGCGTCCTCGGACGGCGGCAGATCGAGATCTACTCCCGGCTGATCCACACCGTCGACCACATCGAGGGGCGGCTGCGTCCCGGGTTCGACGCGCTGGACGCGTTCCTCACGCACATGTGGGCCGTGACCGTCACCGGCGCGCCGAAGGCGTGGGCGATGCAGTTCATCGAGGACCACGAGGAGTCGCCCCGCCGCTGGTACGGCGGCGCGGTCGGGTTCGTCGGCTTCGACGGGTCGATGAACACCGGGCTGACGCTGCGGACCGCGCAGATCCGCGACGGGGTCGCGACCGTCCGGGCCGGGGCGACGCTGCTCTACGACTCCGACCCCGACGAGGAGGAGCGCGAGACGCACCTCAAGGCCAGCGCGCTGCTCGGCGCGCTCGCCGAGTCGCAGCACGCGGACGGCGGCGCCGCCGCGGACGCCGCCGGGACGCGCGAGGGACAGCGTGCCGGAGACGGCATGAAGGTGCTGCTGGTCGACCACGAGGACTCGTTCGTCAACACCCTCGCCGACTACTTCCGCCAGCAGGGCGCCGACGTGGTCACCCTCCGGCACGGGTTCCCGCCGGAGGTGCTGGACGAGCACGCGCCCGACCTGGTCGTGCTCTCGCCGGGTCCGGGACGTCCCGTCGACTTCGGCACCCGCGCGCTGCTGGACGCGCTGGACGCCCGTCCCGCCGCCGTGTTCGGCGTCTGCCTCGGCCTCCAGGCGATGGTCGAGCACGCGGGCGGCGAGCTGGCGCTGCTGCCCGAGCCGTCGCACGGCAAGCCGGGCCGGGTGAAGGTGAACGGCGGGGCGCTGTTCGAGGGCCTGCCGGACGAGTTCACCGCCGCCCGCTACCACTCCCTGCACGCCACCCCGGACCGGGTCGCCGGGTACCAGGTGACGGCCCTGACCGGCGACGTCGTGATGGCGATCGAGGACCCGGAGCGGCGGCGCTGGGCGGTGCAGTTCCATCCGGAGTCGATCCTCACCGCGGCGGGCGGGGCGGGGCACCGGATCGTGGCCAACGTCCTCAGGTTGAGTCGGTCCTAGTCCCCGAGCATGAGGTCGGGGCGGCCGAAATGGTCCTATGGGTCCTTTCGTGACCCACCCCTGGAAGAAAGACTGTGAGCGGCCACCACGTCGCCCGTCCGCGACGTCGGTGATCGCCGTTATCCCGGCGGAGAGGGGAGTCCCTCCCCTCTCCGCACATAACGGCTATTTCGGTCATCCGAAACACGGGATCAGTTTTCGGGACGAGCCCCTCGGGGATCCCGCACGCCATGATGACAATCCTCTGGCTCATCGCAGTGATCATGGTGATCGCCGGTATCTATGTGATCCTGGCCCGCCGGGAGCTGATCTTCGGCATCATCCTCATCGTCGTCGGGCTGCTCGTCGGCCCGGGCGGAGTGAGCATCTTCACCTGACCCGGCCCTTCCGGGGACGGAACGCTGACGCGGGCTGTCAGGTTTCGCTGCCAGCATCGTCCCCATGAGCAGTGCCGACACAGCTGACAACGACAACGAGAACACGCTGACGGGGAAGATCGCGCTGGTCGCGGGCGGGACGCGCGGCGCGGGCCGCGGCATCGCCGTGGAGCTCGGCGCCGCGGGCGCGACCGTGTACGTGACCGGGCGGTCCACCCGTGCGGGCCGGTCCGAGATGGGCCGGCCCGAGACCATCGAGGAGACCGCCGAGCTGGTGACGGCGGCGGGCGGCGAGGGCATCGCCGTCCAGGTCGACCACCTCGACCCGGCGCAGGTCTCCGCCCTCGTCGCCCGTATCGACGACGAGCGCGGACGCCTGGACATCCTGGTCAACGACGTGTGGGGCTCCGACCGCTACTTCGAGTTCGGCAAGCGGCTGTGGGAGCAGTCGCTCGACGACGGGCTGCGGATGCTGCGGCTCGGCATCGAGACCCACGCCATCACGAGCCACCGCGCGCTGCCGCTGCTGATCCGAGAGCCCGGCGGGCTCGTCGTCGAGATGACCGACGGGACCGCCGAGTACAACGCGGCCTACCGCAAGGACGTCGGGTACTTCTACGACCTCGTCAAGAGCGCCGTGATCCGGATGGCGCTCGCCCAGTCCGAGGAGATCGGGCCGCTCGGCGCGACGGCCGTCGCGCTCACGCCCGGCTGGCTGCGCTCGGAGGCGATGCTCGACAACTTCGGCGTCACGGAGGAGAACTGGCGGGACGCGACGAAGACCGTCCCGCACTTCGCGATCTCCGAGTCGCCCGCGTTCGTCGGGCGCGCCGTCGCCGCCCTCGCCGCCGACCCGGACCGGGCCCGCTGGAACGGGGCGTCCCTGTCCAGCGGCGGGCTTGCCAAGGAGTACGGGTTCACCGACGCCGATGGCAGCCGTCCGGACGCCTGGCGCTACATCGTGGAGGTCGAGGCGGCGGGACGTCCCGCCGACACCACCGGCTACCGATGACGCCCGCCCGCCACTGACGCCCGACGAGGAGGCGAACGGTCATGCCCGTGGCCGAGCGCACCA
Organism: Actinomadura syzygii; assembly: GCF_008085905.1. Taxonomy (GTDB): domain Bacteria; phylum Actinomycetota; class Actinomycetes; order Streptosporangiales; family Streptosporangiaceae; genus Spirillospora; species Spirillospora syzygii. The sequence goes on from NZ_VSFF01000003.1 coordinate 74,083, forward strand.
AGGCCGCCGGTTCAACTCGGCGCGTAGAGCTTCGCGAGGCGGGCGGCGCGGTCGGCCATCGCCGTCCGCAGCTCCGGCGGCGCGAGCACCTCGGCCTCGGCGCCGAGCCGCATCAGCTCGGACGCGGCGACCACCGCCGACTCGACGGGCAGCGTGGTCACCACCCAGCCGTCCGCGTCGGGGTCGCCCGCGTCCGCCGCCGCCCGCTCGGCCGCGTACGGCTCGACCGCGTACCGCAGGAGCCGCATCCCGGCCGGTGACAGCCTGATCGTGATCTCCTCGCGGAGCATCGAGCGCAGGAACGCGTCCGCCCGCTCCCGCCAGTGCGCGGCGAGGTCGAAGCCGTCGTCCCGGTCGAAGCGCTCGCCGGACGGCAGGACGCCCGTCACCCGGTCGACCCGGTAGGTGCGGTGCGTGCCTCCGTCCGCGCCGCCAACCCGCGCGACGAGGTACCACGTCCCGTTCTTCAGGACGAGCCCGTACGGTTCGGCCGTCCGGGCGACCTCGCCGTCGCGGCGGCGGTAGCGCAGCTCGACGGTCTCGTCCGCCCAGACGGCGCGGGCGAGGTCGCGCAGCAGCGGCGGCGGGCCCGACTCGCCGAACCAGCCGGGCGCGTCCAGGTGGAACCGCTGCCCGGCCCGCGCGGGCGCGTCGCGGAGCGAGGCGGGCAGCGCCGCGAGGACCTTCAGCTCGGCGGCGGCCACGGCGTCGCCGCGGCCCATGTCGCCGGCCGGGCCCGGCAGCCCGGACAGGAACAGCGCCTCCGCCTCCTCGCGGGTGAGGCCGGTGAGCCGCGTCCGGTAGCCGCCGACCAGCCGGTACCCGCCGCGCCTGCCCTGCTCGGCGTAGACCGGGACGCCCGCCGCCGACAGCGCCTCCATGTCGCGGTAGACGGTGCGCTCGGACACCTCCAGCTCCCGCGCCAGCTCGGCCGCCGTCATCGCCTCCCGCGACTGCAGGAGCAACACCATCGAGATCAACCTGGCCGCCCGCACCGGCCCTGTCTACCAGCACCGGAGGACACCGGCGAGTTCCTGACAATTCTGTGGCAGGTTCGCCGTATTCGCCTGTCGCGCAGAGCGTTCCGGCTGTTAGCTTCGCGGCGTGCTGACCGAGATCACGTCCATCGAGGCGTTCATCCAGGCCCTGCCGAAGGTCGAGCTCCACGTGCACCTGGTGGGCTCCGCGTCCGTGCCGACCGTGCTCGAACTCGCCCGCCGCCACCCGGACGGGCCCGTCCCCGTGAACGAGCGCGAGCTGCGCGCCTTCTACGAGTTCCGCGACTTCCCGCACTTCGCGGAGGTGTACGAGGCGGTGTCGAGCCTCGTCCGCACCCCGGAGGACGTCGCGACGCTCGTCACCGGCGTCGCCCGCGACCTCGCCGCGCAGAACGTCCCGTACTTCGAGCTGACCGTCACCCCCTACACGCACCAGCGGGCCAGGATGCCGATGCCCGCGATCACCGAGGCGCTCGACCTCGCCGCCCGGGACGCCCGCGACCGGCTGGGCGTCCGCGTCGCCTACATCTTCGACATCCCCGGCGAGTTCGGCGCGGAGGGCGCCCGCGGCACCCTCGACCAGGCGCTGCGCCACCCGCCCGCGGCGCTCGTCGGGTTCGGGCTCGCCGGGATCGAGCAGTGCCGCCCGCCGCACCGGGACGCCTTCCGGGACGCGTTCGCCGCCGCCCGCGCCGCGGGCCTGCGCAGCCTCCCGCACGCGGGCGAGATGTCCGGCCCGGAGACGATCTGGGAGGTGATCGAGGGGCTGCACGCGGAGCGCGTCGGCCACGGCATCAGCTGCCTGGACGACCCCCGCCTCGTCGCGCACCTGCGGGAGACGCGGCTGCCCTTGGAGGTGTGCCCGACGTCCAACGTGTGCACCGGGCAGGTCGCGGAACTCGCCGTCCACCCGCTGCCCCGAATGCTGGACGAGGGCCTCTTCGTGACTCTGAACAGCGACGACCCGCCGATGTTCGACACGACCCTCAGCGGCGAGTACCTGGCCGCCGCCGAGGTCTTCGGCCTGGACCGCGCCGCTCTCGCCGCCCTTGCCCGCAACGCGGCCGTGGCCTCGTCCATGGACGAGGACGCACGGCGCGCCGTCATCGCCGACATCGACGCGCTCATCTGAACCGGGAGGTCAGCCCCAGGCCATCCGGCGCCAGGGGCTCTCCGGATCTTCGGCGAGGACGCGGTGCCCCGCGAGCGACCGGTCGTACCACTCGCCGAACGCGCCCTCGTCGAACCGGAGCATCCGGCCGAGGACGTACCCGGCGGAGAACGACCCCCACGACGTGTAGACCTGGTGGGCGCGCTGCCCGGCGGTGAGGACGCATTTCTCGGCCTCGTCCGCGTCGCAGTACCCGGCGTTCAGGCCCCAGCGGGCCATGTTCACGCCGCGTCCGAGATCGTAGCCGTAGACGCTCTCGACCCGGCCTTCCGGCGGGAGCAGGCCGTCCGCGCGGAACCGCGCCTCGTACCGCAGGACCAGCTCGGACAGGTCAACCACTTCGCGGACGGTCTTCTCCGAGATGTCGCGTTCCCCGCACCACTCGACGATCGCGGCATGCCACGCCCGCCGGTCGGTGCCACGCCCGCGTCGGTCGAGCACCATCTGGATCGCGGGGTCGCTGTTGTTCGCGTCGAGCAGCGCGTCCATCTGCTCGCGCCAGCTCTGGTGGTCGGTGACTCCCCAGTCGCGCTCCAGCAGGACGCGGTCATCGCCCGACGACTCGTCGTCCTTCAGCGTGTTCCAGGCGACGCCGTTGCCGACGGCGAGGTGCGCGCCGACGGCGAGGGCGGCGGCGAGCCGTCCCCACGCCGCGCTGTCCGGATCGGTGACGAGGATGTCGTAGTCGCGGTCGGGACGGCGCTCGGCGTCGGCGAGCAGCTTCGCGACCTGGCGGCTCCCGTCCCCGCCGGGCGGCATCTGGGCGAGCAGCTCGCGCAGCGGCCGGAGCGCGGCGCGCGGCCCGGCGTCCTTGACGATGAGCCGCGCCGCGTGGACCCCGGCCGCGTCGGCGCGCTTCGCGTCGTGCAGCGACCAGAACCCGCTCATCGCCGCCCACGCGCGGCGCGCCGCCTCGCCGGTGCGACCGGCGGCGGCGAGGACGTGTGAGGCCTGCGCGTCCAGCCCGGCCCTGACCCCGGCCGGCATGGACGCGGCCGCCCGGTCCAGCGAGTCGAGCAGGCGGTGCGCCTCGCCCGTCCGCCCGGCGGCGGCGAGCGCGCGGGCGCACCGGGCCCGCGCCGCCACGGCCGACGTCCGGTCCCCGTGTGCCTCCATCGCCTCGGCCGCCTCGGCGAACGCGGCCGCCGCCTCGCCGGGGCGCCCCTGCCGCTCGAACTTCCTGGCCCGGTCGAGTATGGGCTGATACGTCATGGTCCCCTCCGCGGGCACCACCGTATCGGCTCCCGCCCCCGCGACGATCTCCGTCACACGATGAGCAGGATGAAGATCGCGCAGCAGGCGATGTTGATCAGCCAGCTGTGGGTGTCCATCCACTCCCGCACCGCGGGCATGGCGCGCGCCGCCCGCCGGTGGAACAGCAGGAGCGCGAGCAGCGGCAGTGCCGCGATCAGGACGGTGGCGCCGATGAACACCGCCGCCGAGCCGACGCCCGCGTGGTGCTGCTCGAGGTTGGCCCCGACGGTCAGCATCACCATGATGTCCGACGGCATCAGCAGGATCACCAGCAGCCCGGTCTTGAGCGCCCTGGCGGGACCGGCGGTCATCAGCGTCTCGAGCCACTTGGGCGGCTTCGCCGTCGCCCGCTTCCGGTAGTTCCGCACCATCGCGGCCACCAGCAGGGCGATCAGCACGAACTGGATGATCTTCCCGACGGACGAGTCGTCGGAGGCGTCGCCCAGCGAGACGCCGTGACCCACCAGCGCGAAGATCCCGCGCGTGATCGCGACTCCGGCGGTCACCGCGACGAGCACGCCGGCCAGGAACGCCAGCGAGACCCGCACCGCCCCGGGCACCGTCACCAGGATGATCGCGGCCATGATCTGGGGCCCCGCCATCATCGTGATGGCGAGGGGGAGGATCTGAAGGCTCATGTTCCCTCCGCGGGACGACGGCGGGGAACTACCCGCGCAACCGTCCGCGAAGAGGAGTGATCGGCAAGCGTTGGCCGGCGCTCACCGTTATTTGACCGTCTCCTGGCGGTCCGGGATCGCGGTGATCTCGACGCGGGTGTCGTGGAAGACCGGGCCGCCGCCGAGGTCGGTGGCGCGCTCGGCGACGACCGCGTTGGCGTTCGCGCCGCCCGCGAGCTTGGCCCAGTGCCCCTTGGTCGTCGCTGCAACCCCGGGCCTGACCTCGTCAGATACCGTCAGTGTCGCGTCGAAGGAACCCCGGTCGTTGCCGACCCGGACCGGCTGCCCGTCGCTGAGCCCGCGCGCCCGCGCGTCGTCGGTGTGCATCCGGACGGTGAGGGCGCCCGCCCTCCGCCGCAGCTCCGGGTTGTTGGCGAACTGGGTGTTCTGTACGGCATCCTGCTGCGACCAGCGGCGCAATGGCGAATCGCGGCTCTGACCTAGCGGAACACTTCCCCAGAGTTCCCGAAGAGGTCACCCCTCTTCCCGGCGTCAGGTGCACTCGATGTGCACTGCCGGGAAGACTTCGGGAACTCTGGGGGACTGGCCCAATGCACGTCCTCACAGCCGGCTTGGTTCGTACCCTGGGGCAGTGATCTCTGTGGTTTTCGACGTCGGTGAAACCCTTGTGGACGACACCCGGGAGTGGCGGGCATGGGCTGAGTGGCTAGGGGTTCCGCCGCACACGATGTCGGCTCTCGTCGGCGCCGTGACGGCCCAGGGTCGTGACAACGCAGACGCGCTGCGCCTCATCCAGCCGGGCTTCGACCTCCCCGCCGAACGCAAGGCCCGTATCGCCGCTGGATGCGGTGAGCAGATCACGGAGGCTGATCTGTACGGGGACGTCCGCCCTGCTCTGTCCGATCTTCGCTCCCTGGGCCTGTGGGTTGGCATCGCGGGAAACCAGACCTCGCGTGCAGGTGACTGCCTGCGCTCACTCGATCTGCCTGCTGATGCGATCGCGACCTCGCAGGAGTGGGGAGTGGCCAAGCCGGATCCGGCCTTCTTTGCTCGGGTAGCGGAGTGGGCGCCCGGCAGCCGGGGCGAGATCGTCTACGTTGGCGATCACCCGGCCAACGACGTCGGGCCGGCCAGGGCCGCGGGCTTGCGGACAGCGCTCGTGCGCCGGGGACCATGGGGATATCTGTGGGCCGCCGACCCGGACGGCGGCGGGGCCGCGGACTGGGTCGTCGACAGCTTGGCCGACCTTCCCGGCTTGCTCCGCTGAGGTCTGGCGCTCGACGGCGGCGGGCTGTGTACCTTTGCTCACTGGGACCGACCACGGAGCGTGTGGTGACCAGGGACAGGCGGATCGGCCATCGCATCGCCGCCAAGCGAGTGGCGCGGCGCCTCACTCAGCGGCAACTGGCCGGGAACGCGCATATCTCACTCAGCGCGTTACGCAAGGTCGAGCAGGGCAGCCGTCCTGTCACCGACCGAGTTCTGGAGTCGATCGCCGATGCGCTCGGTGTCGAGCCGGAGGCCCTCACCGACCGCCGGGTTCAGACCGACAGCCGGGTGCACGCCGTAATCCCCGACATCCGCGTCGCCATCGACGCCTACGACGTTCCTGATGACGGTCCCGTGCGCCCCCTGGCACGGCTGCGCGAGCTGACCGAGAATGCGACGAAGCGCCGCCTGACCTCGCAGTACACGCGCCTCGCCGAAGAACTCCCCCCGTTGCTCGGCGAGTTATCGCGTGCCGTGCTCGAAGAAGGAACCGAGCAGCGCTCTGCGGCGGGCCTGCTCGCCGTCGCCTACCGATCCGCCGACGCCGTCGCCTACAAGTACGGCTACTACGACCTGTCCGCCCGCCTGATCGAATTGATGCGCCGATCTGCACAAGCCGCGGAAGATCCGACCCTGATCGCCACCGCCGCCTACGTCCGGACCGAGGTGTTCTTCGCGGGAAGCCGCAATCTCGCCCCTGGGCTGAGGGCTCTGGAGAACGCGCTGGACGAGATGCCCGATCCAACCTCACCCGAGCTGCGGGCCGCAGCAGGCGCCCTGCACATGCGCGCCGCCGTCGTGGCCGCCAGACTGACCGAGGACTTCGCGTCCGTCAGCGATCACCTCCAGGCGGCCCGGCGTCTTGCTCGGGAGACCCCGGAGGGGATCTACAACGGGACCGCCTTCGGTCCAGCCTCCCTGCATGTGCACGAGGTCTCGGTCGCCGTTGAACTCGGGGACGCGGCGCGTGCCGTCGAGCTCGCGTCAGGAGGCGAGGGCGCCCACGGGAACGCGCGCCTGGACAGCCTCCCAGCCGAACGCCGCTCGCACTACTTCATCGACCTGGCACGCGCCCAACTGTGGCTGGGCCTGCGTGACGAGGTGTTCGGGTCGCTCCAGATGGCCCGGCAGATCGCTCCCCAGCATGTGCGCGAGCATCCATTCGTCCACGATGCCCTCGTCACCCTGCTTCGTCTCCACGTGTCCCCTCCGTACGCCCTTGTGGCATTCGCGGAGTGGGCACGGGCCATTTAGCCAGCTCAGAGCCGGTGACACCAGGTGTGTCACTTCCCAGCCTTGTCGGCCATCAGCATCGGTGCGTGGACGTAGGCCGCCGAACGGCAGCCCGTCCGCCTGGCCATAAAGACGGCCCCGGCTGGCGCGCGAACGCCAGGTGTTCCGGGGCCTGACCGGAAACGAGGTCCGGCTGACGATGACGATATCCGAGAAGTTGACCCGGCTCCGCGAGGAGAACCCGGGCTGGCAGATCGAGTACGACCAAACCCGGCCCGTCCCGTGGCTGGCCATCCGCGAGCCGTCGCAGAAGTGGACCGGCGGGCACTCGGTCGCCGAGGCCAAGCTCCCCGGACTACTCGGACGGCTCATGGCCCAGGCCGTCGACCTGTCGGCGCTCGTGCCCACCAAGGACGCGCTCCCGCACGCCGAGCGCATGCAGCACCTGACCAACCTGCGCCGGTGGTTCCCCGAGTGGGCGTTCGAGCTGCGCGAGACCCAGCCGGTCTGGCACGCCCAGCGCAACTACGCCGACTACGTCGACCGGCCCGCCGCGGTCGGCGAGATGTACGGCAACGACCCGAACGAGTTGGCGCTGCTGCTCTTACGGCTCCCGAAGTTCGAGGTCGGGGTCGGGGAGGACCAGGAGGACGAGCGGTGATCGGCCCGCGCTACGCGGGTGAGGCCGAGCGCGCGATCGCCGGGTTCGATGTGTACGAGCTGCCCGACGGGTCGTGGCGCGCCGTGTCCAAGCGGGACGACCGGCGGGTGGTCGAGCACGAGCAGTGGGGCGAGCTGGCCTGGGCGTGCGTCTCGTCCCGGATCGCGGAGGACCTGCGTGTCGCGGGCGAGGAACTCGCCGCGCGGATGGCCGAGCCCGGCCGCGCCTGGCGCAACGACCCCGGCGAGAAGGCCGACGCCCCACCGCACGACACCGCGCGGGAACCGCGCCGCTGAGCCAGGGCGGCGCTGTCGGCCGACAACGCCCCCTGTCCCGGCCGCGCCGCCCTTCCAATCCAGCACATCCAGAGATCGAACGAGACGAGGAAGACCGATGCAGCTCTACGGGCAGGTGGATTCGCTCTATGACGCCGTTCGGGCCCGCGCGCCGGAGGTACAGGCGGCCTGTGTTAACCCCGGCCACCTCTCGACGGCGAAGGGCGAGGGCGGGACGGACAGCGCCGAGCCGACGCGGTACCTGCGCGTCAGCTACGGGTCGAGCGGCCCCCGCCGCATCGTCTGGGACGCCAACCTCGAAACCTACCGGTGGGACAGCGGCCCGGACATCGGCGCCCAGCTCGGCAGCGACCCCGGCGAGGCCGCCGCCCGCATCGCCCGGACGCTCGGCGCGCCGCTCGACCCCGCCCCGGCCGCCGAGTGAGCCGTCGACACCCGCCGGCAGACGCGCCCCTCCACCGACCAGAAAGGCGATTCCGTGGGCTGCTGCAACAACACCCCGCCCTATGACGAGCAGTTCTGCGGCTGCCCCGCAGGCTGCGACTGCAAATGCGCCACCGTGTGCTGCTGCGACGGCGAACACCTCGCCCGGCTCGCCGCCGCCGGAGGCATGACCCAGATATTCGGCCCCGCCGAGAAGCTCGACGCGGCCGTCCGCCGCATCGCCCCGCAGGTCTCGGTCTCCGCCGTCCGCGACGAGGACTCCGGCCTGACCCGCGTGCACATCACCTACCGCAACCGGGGACCCCTGGTCCTCGGCTGGGACGGCCAGACCTACCGCCGCTGGACGCCCGACGACGGCTACGGCGCGATCCTCCCGCCCGACCCCGAGGACGCCGCCCGCCGCGCCGCCGAGATGCTCGGCGCCCGCATCCCGACGGCCACCCTGCGGCCTTAGAGTTCCGCGGCCCGGGTCAACTGGCGCGCACCCGGGCCGCGGCCCCCACCCTCGCGCGCTGGAGGAGTCCATGAACGAGACCGCATGCATGCCGACCGGCCCGCGACCGCACGGCGCGACCCCCGACGACGGGTATGGCGCGCTGCTGCGCGACGCGCACGCCGCCGGTCCCCGGCGCGGCACCCACCTGCAGATCATCGAACGCGACGACGGCTTCGTCAGCATCGAAGACGCCTACCGGTACTTCACCCGGCCGGACGAGTGGCTGCCCGTGGAGCGGCAGGCCGTCGCGCTCGCGACCGGCCGCGTCCTGGACATCGGCTGCGCGGCGGGCCGCCACATGCTCGCCCTGACCGGCGACCACGAGACTGTCGGGCTCGACCCCTCACCCGGCGCGGTCGCGGTCGCCCGCGAGCAAGGCTTGGACGTGCGCATCGGCACCGTGACCGAGCCCGGCGACGTCGGCACTTTCGACACGTTGCTCATGCTCGGCGGCAACCTCGGCTTACTGGGCAGCCGCGAGCACGCGCCCGACGTCCTGGACAGCCTGACCCGGCTGGCCCGGCCGGACGCGCGGCTGCTGGCGATCGGGCACGACCCGCACACCGCCGCCCCCGAGCACCGCGCCTACCATCAGCGCAACCGGGAGTGCGGCCGGATGCCCGGACAGGTCCGGATGCGAGTCCGCTACAAGACCTGGACGTCGGAGTGGTTCGACCGGCTGCTGCTCAGCCCCGACGAGCTGCGCCACCTGCTCACCGGTTCCGCGTGGACTCTGCAGACGGCCACCCGTTCGCCCGGCACCGGCTTCTACCTGGCCGAGCTGACGTGCAACCCGTGACGTCGAACCCACCCCGTCCGCAGGGCTCGGGTGCTAGGACAGGTGGCATGACCCACGACGCAGACGTCCTCGCGAGGTTGGACGCCCTGGCCGACAAGGTGACCACGATCGCCGAAACGCTCGGCGCGACGGGCGAACCGGCCAAGGCCCGCCACGCGGCCGTGCCCGGCGTGGACCGGCTCACCGCCGCCGACGTCATGAAGGCGGGCTTCGCCACCACCCGGCTCGCGACCGGGTACAGCCTGGAACAGGTCGACGCCTTCCTCGACCGCGTCGCCGAGGAGATCACCATGCTGACCTTCGAGCGGGACGAGGCCCGCCGGGAACGCGACGCCCTCCGGTAGACCCGCATCGCAGAAGCCTCCGCCCATCTGCGACGAACCGGGCGGGGGCCGCAGGAGGCACGCAGGCGCAGTCAACTCCCGAGGATCAACCTCGGCATCCCAACCGTTGGTTGAAACGTCCCGTCCTCCCCGCCGGAGCGGGGAGGACGGGACGCGGGTCACGGCTGCGGGCTCCTGACGCCGTGGCACGTCTCCTCGCGCTACGGCCGGGGGCCAGTGTCAGAATGAGGGTCAGCCCAGAGCCTGGAAGCAGCGGAAGGCGCCATACCCAGTGCTGCCTGGCCTGATCACGGTGGGTGGATAGGAGGTGCAGTTCTGGTCGGAGTAGGCCCGGAGGACCTTGTCGGTCCCGTTATGGATCTGATCCGCCACACGGACGCTGCCGCCAGCGTCGGCGGTTTTGTACCGGACATAGCCTTGCGGGTTGACGACCTGGCCTTTCTCGAACTGGACCAAGTTCGGATTACGGGTGGGGAAGTAGTAAGTGACAGTGCCGGTTGCGGCGTGCGCGGCGGCTGGTGCGACCAGCGGCAGGGTCGCGGTGACCGCGAGCGCGGCCAGGGTGGCGCTGGCACGTCGGGTGATGGCTGACATAAGAACTCCTAGCAAGGCTCGAAGGCGAAGAACACCACCCAACGTTAACTATGTGTAGTTATTCGAACGCAATGCGTGAATAGTCTTGGTTTCTTTGCCGCGCAGTGCCTACGCCAAGGGACCGCCATCGGGCTTCCAACCGCTAGTCGATCTTGACTTGGTGCAGATAAGCGCTCGGAAGTACAAGGTTCTCGTGGACTGCTGCGCGAGCGTGCCCGCCCTGGAGGCCGTGCTCGCAGGGGGCGGCCTCACGACGGCGGACCTGGTCGAGGTGCTGCGGACATGACGAAACGGCCCGCCGCCCTCCAGAGGAGGGACGGTGGGCCGTCTCTTGGTGGTGCCCCTTGGCCGAAGCCGCGCCGGTGGCGCACTCGATCGGGGCTGATCGAAGCCTTGGTCGCAGGCCCGAGGCTACGGCACTCGGGGGTCCGGGGTCCCGGCGCCGGACCTGATCCGCGACCAGGTGTAGGACGGGCTCACGCGGCGATCTTGTCGTAGGCCGCGGGCGTCCGCCGCAGGCCCAGCGCGACGTGGAACCGGCCGACGCCCGGCCAGCGCCGCTCGACGGCCAGGGCGAGCGCGTAGTAGCCGGCGACGGCGGCGGCGGCGAGCTTGAGCTTCGTGCTGGTGTCGGTGTCCAGGATGACGCCGTAGTGCAGGGCGAGCCAGGCTGGGGCGTTGCCGATGCCGACCGGCACCCATGTGCGGATCAGCGAGACCATGAAGTCGTTCATGGCGTTCTCCTAATCTGCTCCCAGTTGCTCCCACTCTGGGAGCTGGAGCGGCGTTGCCGCTGGTAGCGGCGATGGATCCGTTGTGGATCAGGTCAGATGGCGTGCTGCGGCGCGCCGCCGTGCGCGATGAACAGGGCGCGGGCGGAGTGGTGGCCGTATTCGCCGTCCGCGGCGAGCTTGTTGCCGTTCTCGTCGCGGTGGCCCTTTTGGAAGGCGAGGACGCCCTTCTTGGTGTCCCGGCCGAACGCGCCGGCGACGTCCAGTTCGTAGCCGAGCCCGACGAGCGCGTCCTGCAGCCACTTCACTCGGGGCCCGGTGGAGCCTTTCAGCAGGGTCGGCGTGGCCCACGGCACTCACACCCGGCGGTGCGCGACGGTGGAGTGGACGGCCTAGAACGTGGGCTTCGGCGGCGAGGGAGCGGCGTAGGCGGGCCGTCCGTACCCGGCGATCACGCCGGCGTCGCGGACGCGCCGGCGGACGGCGTCCGAGGTGTTCGCCTCGATCGTCTGCAGCCGCCCACCGCCGAGCACGACCTCGACCACGCCGACGTGGTCGATCGCGGAGATGCGGTCGGTCGCGCCCCAGTCGAAGAACACGATGTTGCCCGCGTGCGCAACTCGCCGAACAGCGCGACGCGCTGCCCGGCCGCTACAAGGCGATGGTGGATGCCGGGGGCGGCCTCGGCCTCCGGCAGGGCGAGATCTTCGGCCTGTCCCGGCGGATGTGGAGTGGCTGAGACCAAGCCGAAGGTGGACGTCCGCCGTCAGGTCAAGGTCATGAAGAACGCGGGCGGTAAGTGGGTCCTGGTGCTCGCGCTGCCCAAATACGACAAGACCCGCAGGGTGCGGCTGTCGGAGTCGGTGAAGGAGGCGCTGGCCGAGCACATGCGGCGCTACCCACCGGTAACGGTCACGCTGCCATGGGGGAACCCGGAGGGTGATCCGGTCACGATCGAGCTGATCTTCACCAGCGGGCCAATCGAACGCGATGATGGCAAGAAGGTGCGGCCGCCCAAACCGGGTGCGCTGCACCGCTCATGGTTCGCGCGCTGCATCTGGAAGCCAGCAGCGATCAAAGCGGGCATCGTCGATCCCGCGAAGGAGCGCGAGCCGGACGCCCCGCCGCGGGACTACAACGGGATGCATGCGCTCCGGCACTGGTTCGCCTCGGTGCTGCTCGCGGGCGGCGAGGGCATTCCGGCGGTCAGCGAGTGGATGGGGCACTCCAGCGCGAGCATCACCCTCGACCGGTACGGGCATCTGCTGCCCGACAACGAGGACCGGATGACCGACCTCATCGACGCGGCCCTGGATGTGGATCATGAACAGGGTGCACTCAATGTGCATTCCCAAGATCATCAGGGATTGCGGTGATCTCGACGCGGGTGTCGTGGAAGACCGGGCCGCCGCCGAGGTCGGTGGCGCGCTCGGCGACGACCGCGTTGGCGTTCGCGCCGCCCGCGAGCTTGGCCCAGTGCCCCTTGGTCGTCGCTGCAACCCCGGGCCTGACCTCGTCAGATACCGTCAGTGTCGCGTCGAAGGAACCCCGGTCGTTGCCGACCCGGACCGGCTGCCCGTCGCTGAGCCCGCGCGCCCGCGCGTCGTCGGTGTGCATCCGGACGGTGAGGGCGCCCGCCCTCCGCCGCAGCTCCGGGTTGTTGGCGAACTGGGTGTTCAGGAACTCGTGCGGGGCCGCCGAGATCAGCGCGAGGGGGTAGCGGGCGGCGCGCTCCTCGTCCGCGACCTCGGCCGGTGGGACGTACCCGGCGAGCCCCTCAGCGTCGGAGCGGAACTCGAACCGTCCCGACGGGGTCGGGAAGCCCTCCGCGAACGGCAGGAACGGGTCCGGGACGGACATCCGCGCGAACCCCTCCTTGCGCAGCCGGTCGAGCGTGATCCCCGCCATCCACGGATGGCCGGACGCGAGCAGCCGCTCGGCCAGGCTCTCGTCGGAGTCGTAGAGGCTCGGCTCGTCCAGGCCCATCCGCCGCGCCAGCCGCCGGAACGTCTCCGTCGCGGGCAGGCACTCGCCGGGCGGCGCCACGGCGGGCTCGTTCCAGGTCAGGTAGAGGTGCCCGTAACCCTCGTGCAGGTCGGCGTGCTCGTGCTGCGCCGTCGACGGCAGGACGATGTCGGCGTAGTCGACGGTGTCGGTCGGGAACAGGTCCATGACGACGGTGAACAGGTCGTCCCTGGCCAGCCCGCGCCGCACCTTGTTCTGGTGCGGGGTGCTCGCCGCCGGGTTCGCCGCCATGACGAACAGCGCCTTGACCGGCGGGTCCTGGACGTCGAGCAGCCCCTCGCCGAGGCGGCTCATCGACAGCGTCCGGACGGGCCCGGGGCGCAGGTCGTCCCGCCATAGGGCCGCCTTGTTCAACTTCACGTGCCCGGACGTCGAGAACGCGACCCCGCCGCCGAGCCGGGCCCAGTCGCCCGTCACGGCCGGGATGGCGGAGATCACGCGCAGCGCGGAACCGCCGCCCGCGTGCCGCTGGAGGCCCTGCGTCGCCCTGATCGCGGTCGGCCGGGTCCGGGCGACGCGCTCGCCGAGCGCGACGATCCGCTCGGCCGGGACGCCGGTGATCCGCGCGGCCCGCTCCGGCGGGAACTCCGCGATCCGCTCCCGGAACTCGGCCCAGCCGAGCGTGCGCCGTTCGAGGTACTCCTGGTCGTGCGCGCCGAGGCCCACGATGACGTGCAGCAGGCCGAGGGCGAGCGCGGCGTCCGTGCCGGGCAGCGGGGCGAGGTGCTCGTCGGCCTGCGCCGCCGTCCGCGTCCGGACCGGGTCGATCGCGACCAGCCGCGCCCCGTTCCGCCGCGCCTGCTGGACGAACTTCCACACGTGGTGCCCGCTGGTCAGCGGGTTCGTCCCCCACAGCAGGACGAGCCCCGCGTGGGCGATGTCCTCCGGGTCCATGCCGCCGGGGGAGCCGACCGAGGCGGTCAGCCCGGCGTTGCCCGCGGCCGAGCAGATGTCGGCGTCGTGCGCGGACGCGCCGAGGACGTTGAAGAAGCGCCGCCCCGTGTACCCCTCGAGACCTTGCAGGTAGCCGAGCGTGCCGGTGCCCCAGTACGGCCAGACCGCCTCGCCGCCGTGCTCGCGGACGACGCCGTCCAGCCGGTCAGCGATCTCGCCGAGGGCCTCGTCCCAGGTGATCCGCTCGAACCGCCCCTCGCCCTTGCGGCCGACGCGGCGCAGCGGGTGCAGGATCCGGTCGGGCTGCCGAGAGCGCTCCAGCCACCGGTTGACCTTCGCGCAGAGCGCGCCGCGCGTGTACGGGTGATCGGGGTTGCCGCGCAGGGAGACCGCCTCGCCGTCCCTTACGGTCACCACCCACGAACACCCGTCGGGGCAGTCCAGCGGGCACGCGCCCAGCACTTTCAGCTCTGACGGCATCGGACCTCCCCGTCGACGCGAACGCCCCCAGTCTGGCATGTGCGTCATCTCGGACGCTCATTACCTCCGGCCGCCGGGCCAGGTCGCGGCCGTCCCCGCCGTGGTGGTTTGCTAGGGGCGACGGAACCGACCCGTAGGGGGAACGAGAGTGAAGAGCGTCGAACCCGAGGTGTTCCTCGTCGCGCGGCCCGAACTGGACTACGACGAGGTCGCCCGGTACCTGCGGGACGTGGGCGGCGAGAGCTGGCTGGAGCGGCTCGACCGGGGCGACCTCGACGACGAGCTGAACGACCCGCAGAACCTCGCCGAGTTCGCCGGACGGCTCTGCTACCGCTCCTGGGAGCCCGGCCTCAACCCGAACGTGAAGAAGGTCCGCACGAACTCGGGGGAGTACCTGGAGAACATCCTGCGCAGCCTGCACGGGTCGGTGCTTGAGCACGTCAGCTTCAGCTTCGTCCTGCACAACGTGAGCCGCGTCCTGACGCACGAGCTGGTGCGGCACCGTCCGGGAGTGGCGATCTCGCAGGAGTCGCTGCGGTTCGTCCGGCTGCAGGACATCCCCTTCTGGTTCCCCGAGTGGGCCCGCGAGGACCCCGAGCTGATGAAGCGCGCCACGGCGCTGCTGGAGCAGATGGAGGAGTTCCAGGGCTGGATGGCCGGGCACTTCCGGCTGGACGACGAGGGCGTCCCGTTCAAGGAGAAGAAGCACAAGACGTCCTTCATGCGGCGGTTCGCCCCCGAGGGCCTCGGCACCGGCCTGGTCTGGACGGCGAACGTCCGCACGCTGCGCCACACGCTGGAGAACCGCACCGCGCCGGGCGCCGAGGAGGAGATCCGCCTGCTGTTCGGCAAGATCGGCGACCTGATGCGCAAGGAGGCCCCGGACCTCTTCGGCGACTACGTCGTTGAGGACGGCACCTGGGTCCCCCAGTGGCGCAAGGTCTGACCGGGTCGGCGGCGGAAAAATCTACAAGGTAAAGGCACCGGGCGGTTCAGACGTCAGTCGGCGGCGAATCCGCCCTCGGGACGGATGATCTCCAGGTTGGTGCCGTCCGGATCGTTGAAGTAGGCGACCTGGGTGCCGAGCGCCGCCTCCGGGTGACCTCGTCCGCGACGACGGGCTCCCGGCCGGTCAGGGCCTTGTAGAACGCGATCGACACGTCGAGGTCGGAGACCGAGATCCCGACGTGGGCGGCGCGGCCGAGGTTCATCGGCGTGCTGGAAGCGAGTACGCACCCCGCCCGAGCGGGACGAGCACGGCGACATGAGGCGCGCCGCGTCCATTACCTGGGGCGTAATCGCACGCGTGATCGGTCGGCGGGTAGCGTCGGGGCCGTGACGACGGCGTTGAGCGACGTGAGACCGGTGGGGGAGCGGCTGCGCGCCTGGCGGCAGCGGCGCAGGCTCAGCCAGTTGGAGCTGGCCTCGGAGGCGGACGTGTCCACCCGCCACCTGAGCTTCGTGGAGACGGGGCGCTCCACGCCGAGCAGGGAGATGGTGCTGCGGCTGGCCGAGCACCTGGACGTCCCGCTGCGCGACCGGAACCTGCTGCTGGTGTCGGCCGGGTACGCGCCGGTGTTCGAGGAGACGCCGATCGAGGAGCCGCGGATGGACTCCGTCCGGGCGGCGCTCAAGCAGGTGCTGGACGGGCACGAGCCCTACCCGGCCGTCGTCGTGGACCGGTTCTGGAACCTGGTCGACGCCAACGGCGCGGCCGCGTTCTTCATGGAGGGCGCCGCCCCCGAGCTGCTGGAGCCGCCGCTGAACGTGCTGCGGCTCAGCATGCACCCGGACGGCCTGGCGAGGAAGATCCTCAACCTGGCGGAGTGGCGCGCCCACATGATCGACCGGGTGCGGCGGCACGTGGCGCTGACCGCCGACGCGTCGCTCGCCCAGCTCTACCGGGAGCTGCGGAGCTACCCCGGGGACGTGGGGGAGGCGATCGCGCCGCCGCCGGGCCACGAGGTGTTCGTCCCGCTGCGGATGCGGCTGGACGGCCGCGAGCTGTCGTTCTTCACCACGATCGCGACGTTCGGCACGCCGGTCGACATCACGCTCGCGGAGCTGGCGATCGAGTCGTTCTATCCGGCGGACGCGGCGACCGGCGAATACCTGCGGAAGCGGGCGGGCTGGTGACGTCCGGCTCCGCCTCGGCGGAGAGCAGGTCGTGGTGGACGCGGGCGAGGGACATCCCCTGCCGCTGCAGGGCGGTGACCGTCCGCCGGACGAACGGGACGGGCCCCGCGACGTAGGCGTCGTGGTCGCGCCAGCCGGGGACGCCGTCCAGGAAGGCGGGCAGGACGTCGGGGACGCGCCCGCGCGGCGCGCCGTCCGGCACGTCCTCCTCGGGCGAGCGCGACAGGACGGGGACGACCCGCAGCCCGGGGCACGCGGCCTCAAGCCCGCGCAGTTCGGCCATGTCGTAGAGGCCGCGTGCGGTGCGGGCGGCGACGAGCAGGCGGACGTCGTGGTCCCGTCCGCAGACGGCGGCCTGCTCGGCGAGCGCCCTCATCGGGGCGAGCCCGGTGCCGCCGCCGATCAGCAGGAGGCCGCGCGGGGAGCCGGGGTCGAGCGTCATCGTCCCCTCGGCCGGGCCGAGCAGCACGGTGTCGCCCGGCGCGGTGCCGCGGACGAGCGCGCCGCTCACCCACCCGCCGGAGCGGGCGCGGACGTGCAGCCGCAGCGTCCCGTCGACGCGCGGCGCGTTGGCGACGGAGTACGGCCGCCAGACCCGCGGCCAGCGCGCGGTCTGCACGGTGACGTGCTGCCCGGCGCGGAACGGCAGCGGCCGCTCGGGCCGCAGCGTGAGGACGGCGAGGTCGTGGTCGCGGCGGTCGTGCGCGGCGACCTCGGCGACCCACCAGGGCGGGGCGGTCTCGGCGTCCTGCGCCGCGGCGTCGATCATGATCGCCGCGGCCTCGCGGTAGGCGGCGGTCCAGGCGTGCTCGGCGGCGCGGGTCCACACGTCGGCGGCGTAGGCGCGCAGGGTGGCGAGCAGCGCGGCCTCGACGGCGGCGTAGTGCTCGCGCCGGACGCCGTACTTGCGGTGCCCGCGGCCGAGCCCGCGCAGGTGCCGGGCGAGCTCCTCGGGGTTGTCCTGGCTCCAGACGATCCGGGTGATCGCGTGGAAGAACCGGTCGTGCTGGGCGCCCATCGCGGGCGGGAACAGCGCCCGCAGCCGCGGCTCGGCGGCGAACAGGCGGCCGTAGAAATAGCTCGTCGAGCCCGCCGGATCCGCTTCCAGGCGGGTGAGGCATTCTTTGAGTATTCCGGGTTCCGGTGCCATTCTGGGAGCTCGCCCCCTGGGGTCTCGCTGGCCGGATCCCGGGCTCGCGCGCTGGTCGCGCCCCAATCCCCACCCGGGTTCGTGAGATTCTCGCACGCGGATCCGTGCCTGCCCAGCGCAGCTGCCCGCGACGCCGGCGAATGGATTCCGAGCGTAATCGGTTACCAATTGCCGGTGACTGACGGTAAAGCGAAAAGGAAAACCATACTGATCAGTATTTGCGTATCGTCCCCGCTGTGATCGAAAACCCGCGCCGCGCCGGGAGAAGAATGCACTCCGCGGTGGAAGATTCAAGAATTTCTGCGAAGATCCGTCCCGTACGGCAAGCTGACCGGAGCAGCCCCGGGGGCGGGCGGCCGCGAGGGGACGGGTGGCGCACGATGCCGCCCGGTCGACGGCCGTCCTGGGGCCGGTGTCGACCAGAGGGGGAACACGCATGTCAGAGGCCATCCGCGGGGCGCCGGCCCCGTCCGCCGGGGGAGCGGCCGCGCCGCCGCTCATCGGCGTCACCACTTACCTGGAGCCGGCCCGCTGGGGGGTGTGGGTGCGGGAGGCGGCGCTGCTGCCCGCGCCGTACGTCCGGGCGGTGGAGCGGGCGGGCGGCGTCCCGGTGCTGCTGCCCCCGGCCGCGAGCCTGCGCGGGCTGGACGCCCTGGTCGCGCGGCTCGACGGGGTGATCCTCGCGGGCGGCGGGGACGTCGCGCCGGACCTGTACGGGGCCGACCGGCACTTCGAGACGGGGCCGCCGCAGCCGCAGCGCGACCGGTACGAACTGGCCCTCGCCCGCGCGGTCGTCGCGACCGACCTGCCGTTCCTGGCGATCTGCCGGGGCATGCAGGTGCTCAACGTGGCGCGCGGCGGGACGCTCATCCAGCACCTGCCCGAGGCGGTGGGCCACGCCGGCCACGCCCCCGAGATCGGGATGGTCGGCTCGCACCCCGTGCGGATCAGCCCCACGAGCCTGGTGGGCAAGGTCCTCGGCGACGCCGCCGACGTCCCCACCTACCACCACCAGGCGGTGGGGCGGCTCGGCAAGGGTCTGTCCGCCGTCGCGTGGGCGGACGACCAGGTCGTCGAGGCCGTCGAGCTGCAGGGGCACCGGTTCGGGCTGGCCGTCCAGTGGCATCCGGAGGAGGGGGGCGACGGGCGCCTGTTCGAGGCCCTGGTCGCGGAGGCCGCGGGCCGCTGAGCGGGTTGATCCGCTGCTCGCGGGGGAAACGGAGCGCGTAGGTCCGTGAATCCCGACACCCGCCCGGAGCACGCCGCATGCCGTTGGATCCCCAGACCGTGCGTTTCCTGGACGTCCTCGCCGCGTGGACGGGAGCGTCCCCGGACGGAGGCGGGGCTCCGGGGCCCGCCCCGGAGCCCACGGTCGAGGAGATGCGGGCGGTGGTCGGCGCGGCGCGCCCGGCCGTCCGGCGGGAGCTGCCGCTGGTCCGCGACGCGGCGGTGCGCGGTCCCGGCGGGCCGGTGCCGGTGCGGCTGTACCGTCCCGCGCCGCCCGGCCGGGGGCCGCTGCCGCTGATCGTCTACCTGCACGGCGGCGGCTGGGTCCTCGGCGGTCTCGACAGCGTGGACCCCGTCTGCCGCGAGCTGGCGGCGGGCGCCGGCTGCGCCGTCCTGAGCGCCGGGTACCGGCTCGCGCCCGAGCACCCGTTCCCCGCCGCCGTGGACGACGCGTGGGCCGTCGTCGCGTCCGCCGCCCGCGAGCCGGGGCGCTGGAACGCGCTGCCCGGCGCGATCGCCGTGGCGGGCGACAGCGCGGGCGGCAACCTCGCCGCGGCCGTCGCGCTGCTGGCCCGCGACCGGGGCCTGCCGCTCGCCCACCAGCTGCTCGTCTACCCGGTGACCGACACCGCGATGGACACGCCGAGCTGGCGCGAGTACGGCACCGGCTACGGCTTGGACGCCCGGACGCTCGCCCGGTTCATGGGCCTCTACCGCGCGGGCGCCGACCGGTCCGACCCGCGGCTCGCCCCGCTGCGCGCCCGCGACCTCGCCGGGACGGCGCCCGCCACCGTCATCACCGCGGAGTGCGACATCCTGCGCGACGAGGGCGAGGCGTACGCGCGCCGCCTCGCCGCCGCCGGGGTGCCGGTGGAGCTGCGCCGCTACGACGGCGTGGTGCACGCGTTCTTCCTGCTCCCGGAGTTCTTCGACGCGGGTGCGCGGGCGATGGCGTTCGCTGTGCGACGATTGCGCGCGGCGTTCGGCGCGCGGACGCGGGAGGGAGCCGGGCATGGTCGGCGGGCGGTATGACGCCTACGAGCGACTGAAGATCGACTGGGCGGGCGAGGGCGTGCTGCGCGTCGTGCTCAGCACGCCGGGCAGGCTCAACGCGGTCGACCGGACCGGGCACCGGGAGCTCGGCGAGATCTGGCGGGACGCCGACGCCGACGACGCCGTGCGCGCCGTCCTCGTCCGTGGCGAGGGGACGGCGTTCTCCGCGGGCGGCGACCTCGCCATGATCGAGGAGATGATGGACGACCACGCGGCCCGCCGCGCCATCATGCGCGAGGCCCGCGACATCGTGATGAACGTGCTGAACTGCTCCAAGCCCGTGGTCAGCGCGATCCAGGGCCCGGCGGTCGGGGCCGGGCTCGCGGTGGCGCTGCTCGCCGACATCTCCGTCGCGGGACGCTCCGCGAAGATCATCGACGGGCACACCCGGCTCGGCGTGGCGGCGGGCGACCACGCGGCGATCGTCTGGCCGCTGCTGTGCGGGCTGGCCAAGGCGAAGTACTACCTGCTGCTCAACGACGTCCTGACGGGGGAGGAGGCCGAGCGGATCGGCCTCGTCTCGCTCTGCGTGGACGACGACGACGTCCACGACCGAGCCCTGGAGGTCGCCGCGCGGCTCGCCGCCGGACCGGCCGAGGCGCTGTCGCTGACCAAGCACGCCCTGAACAACTGGCTGCGCCTCGCCGGGCCGACGTTCGACGCGTCCCTGGCGATGGAGTTCTTCGGGTTCACCGGCCCGGACGTGCGTGAGGGCGTCGCGGCCGTCCGGGCGAAGCGCCGTCCCGACTTCGGCTGACCGCCCGGCGCGAACCCCTGGCGCGGGTGCCTAGTACGACCTGGGCAGGCCCAGCTCGTGCTGCGCGATGTGGGCCAGCACCAGCTCCTCCGCGACCGGGATGTTCTTGGCGATGCGCGCGTCGCGGAACAGGCGGGCGACCGGGTACTCCAGCGAGTACGCCATGCCGCCGTGCGCCTGGAACGCCCGGTCGGCCGCCTGCCAGGCCGCGTCCGCGGCGGTGAGCTTGGCGATGTTGGCCTCCGTCCCGCAGGGGCGGCCGCGGTCCCACAGCCAGGCGGCCTTGTAGGTCATCAGCCGCGCCAGCTCCAGTTGCGCCTTGATCCGCGCGAGCGGGAACGCGACGGCCTGGTGCGCGCCGATCGGCGTGCCGAACGGGGCCCGCTGCGCGGCGTACTCGCAGGCGATCCGCAGCGTCAGCCCGCCGGACCCGACGCCGCCCGCCGCCGCGAGGACGCGCTCGGGGTTGAGGATGTCCCACAGCACGGCGAACCCCTGGTCGACCTCCCCGATGACGCGGTCGGCGGGCACGCGCACGCCGTCCAGGAAGACCATGCTGGACGCGACCGTGTTCGTCCCGAGCTTCGGGATCGGCTGATAGGTGAGCGTGCCGTCGGCGAGGGCCCGCTTGACGTCCACGAGGAGGACGGTGAACCCGGACGTGCGCGGCCTGGCCTCGGCGGCGGGCACGGTCCGGGCGACGAGGACGAGGTGGTCGGCCCGCTCGACCCCGGAGATCCAGATCTTCTGCCCGCTGACCAGGAACGAGTCGCCGTCCCGCCGGGC
Source organism: Actinomadura syzygii (assembly GCF_008085905.1). Taxonomy (GTDB): domain Bacteria; phylum Actinomycetota; class Actinomycetes; order Streptosporangiales; family Streptosporangiaceae; genus Spirillospora; species Spirillospora syzygii. The sequence goes on from NZ_VSFF01000003.1 coordinate 95,519, forward strand.
GAGCGTGGAGATGTTGATCGCGTTGCTGCCCGCGTCCGGCTCGGTGATGGCGAAGCACGTCTCGACCTCCCCGGCGGCGATCTTCGGGAGGAGTTCGCGCTTCTGCTCGTCCGTCCCGTGGCGGGCGATGGTCAGGCCGCCGAACGCGGGCGTGAGCAGGTACATGAACGACGCGGCGCCGCCCGCGCCGCCCTCGGCGAGGGCCTCCAGCGCGACCGCCAGCTCAAGCAGGCCCTGCCCGCCGCCGCCGTACTCCTCGGGGATCGCGAGGCTGTGCCAGCCGCCGTCGACCAGCTCCCGCCAGACCTCCTCCGGCCAGCGCTCGTCGGCGTCGCAGCGTCCCCAGTAGTCCTGGTCGTACTCGCGGGCGATCGCCAGCACGCCCTCGCGGACGGCCGGCGCGCCCTCGGGCAGGTCGAAGTCCACCGCGCCTCCCTCCACCTCGGTGAGGCGCCCACCGTAGCCCACGCGGTAAGTGGGCACTGACGCAGGGGAGGGGTGGCGGTGCTCAGCCGGGCTCGGCGACGCCGAGGTGGCGGGTGACCATGCGCGCGATGAAGTGCGCGAGCTGCTCCGGCGGTCCGGACGGCAGCATGAGGTGGCTCGCGGTCAGCCGCACCGCCGCGTCCGCGATCTCGGTGAGGGCGGCGCGGTCCAGCTCCGGCCACTGGCGCAGGCCGTGCTCGGTGATCCGCTCGCTCGCGGTGAACAGCACCGGCTCGGCCTGCGTGGTGAGCAGGGGGAGCAGCTCGTCGCCGCCCGCGCCGGTCAGCACGACCTTCTTGAGCTGGTCGTCGGCCGAGGTCTCCAGCGTGAACAGGACGGCGGCGACCACGGCGGAGTAGAGGTCCTCGTGCTCGGACAGCACCGCGTCGATGCCGTCGAGGTACCGCTCGTTGTCGCGGATCACCACGGCCTGCGCGAGGCCCCACTTGTCGCCGAACTCGTTGTAGACGGTCTGGCGGCTCACCCCGGCGGCGGCCGCGACGTCCCGCATCCGGACGGCCCGGTACCCGCGCTCGACGAGGAGCGCGGCGGCGGCGTCCAGCAGCGACTCGCGCACGGGACGCCCGGCGGTGGCCATGAGTCGTCGTTCCTCCGGGGGTGGCGGACGGTGAGGTGTGGGTCATTATCCCCCGTGAACCGTCCCCGATCACGCCCCGGCGGGAGGCGGCGGCCGGTCAGGACTCCAGCCGGTCGCGCGTCCACTCCTTGACCCCGGCGACGAACGCGTCCACGTCGGCGGCCTTCCCGGACGCCATCTCCGCGAACCAGTCCGGCACGTACCGCTCGAACCCGCCGCTCGCGACCAGTTCGAGGACGGCGTCCGCGACCTCGCGCGGCGGCAGCGCGTCCGACAGGTCGCTCAGCGGCTCCTCGTTGCCGGGCAGCGTGAACAGCTCCGTCCCGGCGATCAGCGCGGGCTGGACGACGTGGGCCCGCACGCCCGTCCCGTCCAGGTCGACGGCCATGCTCTCCCAGAACGCGGTGAGCGCCGCCTTGGACGCGCCGTACGCCGCCTCGTGCGGCGGGCCGAGCCGCGCCGCGACCGACCCGATCGCCACCAGGTGCCCGCGCCCGCGCGCGATCATGCCGGGCAGCAGCGCCTGCGTGAGCCGCACCGGGGACAGGTAGTTGAGCCGCACGACCTCCTCGGCCTCGCCGGGGGACATGTCCTGGACGCGCCGCCGCTTCGGCATGCCCGCGTTGTTGACCAGCACGTCCACGCCGCCGAGCTCGCGTTCGACGGCGGCGGCGAGGTCGTCGATCCCGTCGAGGTCGGCGAGGTCGGCCGTCCACATCGCCGACCCGGGCGCGTGGGCGCGGCACCGGGCGAGGACGTCCGCCAGCCGGTCCTTGCGCCGCGCCACGAGGCCGACCCGCGCCCCGGCCTCCGCCAGCGCCTGCGCGACGACCGCGCCGATGCCGGACGACGCTCCGGTGACCAGCGCGGTCCGTCCGCCGAGCGGCCTCCGCTCCGCTTCGTCCTGCGTCATTTCTCCGCTCCGCTCCGGGACACCATGCCGCCAACGTCACACACCCGGCCCGGCCCGGCAAGGCGCACCGCCGCTCTCCGCCCGGACGAGAGCGGCGACCGGCGTGGCGCGGCACGGGTAAGCTCGTGGGTTCGCCCTCAAACCGCCCTCTCGCCGCCGGAGGTCTGTCCGCATGCCCCCAGAACCGCCCGAGGAGTCCGCTTCCGCCGACCTTGCCGACCCTTCCGACCTGCGCGACCTCCCCGAGAGCGACGTGCTCGCGGCCGAGCGCGCCCACCTCGCCGAGTCCCGTGCCGCGCTGCGCCGGATGCGCGAGCACGCCGGCTCGCTGACGGCCGACGTCGCGGCCGACTGGGTGTCCAAGCAGTTCCTCGAGTCGCTGCTCGACCAGCGCGTCGCCGCGCTCGCCGACCACCCGGACACCCCGCTGTTCTTCGGCCGCATGGACCGCGACGCCGTCGCCCCGGTAGACCTCGACTCCGACCTTCCGGCGGTCATGTACGTCGGGCGGCGGCACGTCCACGACGGCGACGAGGGCCGCCCGCTCGTGCTGGACTGGCGCGCCCCCGTGTCCCGCGCGTTCTACCAGGCCGGGCCCGCCGAGCCGATGGGCTGGCGGCTGCGCCGCCGGTTCGGCTTCCGGGCGGGGGAGCTGACCGCGTTCGAGGACGAGCCCCTCGGCGGCGGCGCCGAGATCGGGCCGTCCCGCATCCTGACCGAGGAGATCGAGCGCCCCCGCACCGGGCCGATGCGCGACATCGTCGCGACCATCCAGCCGGAGCAGGACGTGATCGTCCGCGCCGACCTGCCGCGGACCGTGTGCGTGCAGGGCGCGCCGGGCACCGGCAAGACGGCCGTCGGCCTGCACCGCGCCGCCTACCTGCTGTTCACCCACCGCGAGCGGCTGTCGCGGTCGGGCGTCCTCATCGTCGGGCCGAACCGGGCGTTCCTCGCCTACATCTCGGCGGTGCTGCCCGCGCTCGGCGAGGTCCGCGTCGAGCAGGCCACGGTGGACGACCTGCTCGGCGCGCCCGCGGCGGAGGAACCGGCGGAGGTCGGGACGCTCAAGGGCGAGGCGCGGATGGCGGACGTCCTGCGCAGGGCGCTGTGGCTGCACGTCCGCAAGCCCGCCGACGGCCTCGTCGTCACCCGCGGCATCGCCCGCTACCGGCTCGCCGACCACGAGGTCCGCGAGACCGCCGCCGCGCTGCGCGGCACGACCCGCTACGGCGCCGGGCGCGCCGCGTTCGCCCAGCGGCTCGCCCACCAGATCCTCGTCCGGATGGAGAAGCGCGGGGAGGCGCCGGACGACCGCGTCCAGGACCAGGTCGCGCGCGGCCGCGAGGTGCGGCGGATCGTCGACGAGGTGTGGCCGAAGCTGACCGCCGAACAGGTGCTGCACCGGCTGCTGTCCGACGCCGACCTGCTGCGCAGGGCCGCGAAGGGCGTGCTGGACGACGGCGAGCAGGCCGCCCTGCTGTGGGCCAGGCCCGCCCGCTCCCACCGCTCGGCCAAGTGGACCGCCGCCGACCGCGCCCTGCTGGACGAGCTGAACGACCTCATCGAGCGCACCTCCTCCCTCGGCCACCTGGTCGTGGACGAGGCGCAGGACCTGTCCGCCATGCAGCTTCGGGCGCTCGGCCGCCGCTGCGGGACGGGCTCGGCGACCGTCCTCGGCGACATCGCGCAGGGCACCACGCCCTGGTCGGCCGCGTCCTGGACGGACGTCCTCGGCCACCTCGGGCAGGAGGGCGAGGTCACCGAGCTGACGCTCGGGTTCCGCGTGCCCGGCACCGTGCTCGACTTCGCGGCCCGCCTGCTCCCGCACGTCGCGCCGGGCCTGGAGCGGCCCCGGTCGCTGCGTCCGGGGACGGGCGCGCTGGACGTGCGGCGCGTCCCCGACCTCGCGTCCGCCGTCGTGGACGCCGCGCGGGAGGAGCTCGGCCACCTCGGCTCGGTGGGCCTGATCGTCCCGGACGCCGCCGCCGGGGCGCACGCGGCGACGCTGGCGGCGGCCGGGCTGGAACACGCGGTCCTCGGCCCCGGCTCGGACGGCTCAGGCGGTGCCGCGCGGCTGCTCGTCGTCCCGGCGTCGCTCGCCAAGGGCTTGGAGTACGACCACGTGATCGTCGCCGAGCCCGCCGCGATCGCCGCCGCCGAGGCGCGCGGCCTGGCCCGGCTGTACGTCGTGCTGACCCGCGCGGTCACGTCGCTGACCGTCCTGCACCACGACGACCTGCCGGTGGAGCTGGCGGCCTGAGCGTCAGCGCGGGCGCAGCCCGTCGAAGGCGATCCTGAGGACGTCGGACCCGACGCCGGCGTGGCCGGCCGCGTAGGACATCCCGGCGAGCAGTGCCATCACCTCGCCCGCCCCCACGTCGGACCGGACGGCCCCGGCCCGCTGCGCCCGGACGAGGAGCGCGCCGATCGCGTCCTTCAGGCCGGGCCCGGCGCGGCCGGTGACCCCGCGCGCGTCCACGCCCGCCTCCGCCAGGGCCTCCGTCACCGCCTGCTTGGCCGCCGCCTGCGCCACCACCCGGGAGAAGAACCCGAAGAACGCACTGCCCGCGTCGTCGGCGGATTGCAGCTCCTCGGCCTCGCCCGCGAGCCGCTCGACCAGCGTCACGAGGACGGCCTCCAGCAGCGACTCCTTGGTGGGGAAGTGCCGGAACACCGTGCCGATCCCGACGTCCGCCCGCCGCGCGACCTCCTCGGTGGACGCCGACGTCCCGAGGTCGGCGAAGACCTCCTCGGCCGCGGCGAGGACCTTGGCGCGGTTGCGCTGCGCGTCGGCGCGCAGCGGCCGACCGGACGGGGGTGACGTCATCTCGGCCTTCCGGTTGACAAGTGGAGTGCTGGCTCCGTATTTTCCATGCGGAGCACGCACTCCGATTGTAGGGGAGAAGAGAATGTCCGAGTTCGCCACCCCCCGCGCGGTCTTCCAGCGGATCATCGACGGCGTGACCGCGCGGCGCCCCGAGGGCCTGCCCGAGCTGTACGCCGAGGACACGGTCGTCGTCCACCCGTTCGCGGAGCCGCCGTCACGGCTGGAGGGCCGCGAGGCGCTGCGCCGCCACTTCGCCCAACTGGAGACCCTGCCGATCGAGATGGAGGCGCGCAACGTCGTCGTCCACCAGACCGCCGACCCCGAGGTCATCATCGCCGAGTTCGAGTACAAGGGCCGCAACACCGACACGGGGCGTCCCTTCGTAATCCCGAACATCTTCGTCATGCGCGTGCGCGACGGACGCGTCGTGGAATCCCGCGACTACGCCCACCACCGCGCCTTCCAGGAGGCGATGGCATGACACGCGAAGAAGCGGCCGCCGGCCCCCGCGAGGTGTTCGCGCGGCTCAGCGCGGGCATCTCCGCGGGCCGCTGGGACGAGCTCGCCGCCCTGTACGCCGAGGACGCGGTCGTCGTCCAGCCGTTCGCGCTGCCGCCCGCGCCGCCGCGGGTGGACGGCCGCGCCGAACTCGACCGGCACTTCCGCGCCACCGCCCGGGGCCCGCTCGAACTGCGCGCCCGCGACGTCGTCGTGCACGAGACGGCCGACCCGGAGGTGATCGTCGTGGAGTTCGACTACGACGGCCGCGTCGCCACGACCGGGCGGACGTTCCGCGTCGCCAACATCCAGGTGCTCCGGGTGCGGGACGGGCTGATCGTCGAGACCCGCGACTACCACGACCACCCCGCCTTCGCCCGCGCTCTGGCCGACGCGGGCGCCTCGGGACGGGGTGCGGGGGAGGCGAGTACACGGGAGACGGGGGACACGGGCGGGGGCGGTTGACTCGCCGTCCCGGCGGTTCCTAGGCTGGACGGGCCATACCGACCGGTTGGTATGTTCGCGGGCGGCCCGGTCGCCGCCCGCCCGCGCGGAGGTCCGCCCTGTGAGCACAGCACCGCCCGACGCCGACGAGCTGGAGAGGCGGGCGGGCGAGTTCCTCGCCGCGCACGACCCGGCCGTCCTCGACCCCCTGGAGTTCCTGCGGGCCCGGTTCGACGCCGGGCTCGCCTGGGTCCACCACCCCGAGGGGCTCGGCGGGCTCGGCGCCCCGCGCGCCCTGCAGGCCGCCGTCGACCGTCGGTTCGCCGCGGCCGGGGCGCCGTCCAACCACCCCGAGCGCAACGGGATCGGGCTCGGGATGGCCGCGCCGACGATCCTCGCGTTCGGCACCGAGGAGCAGAAGCGCCGCTGGCTGCGCCCGCTCTGGACGGGCGAGGACATCTGGTGCCAGCTCTTCAGCGAGCCGGGCGCCGGGTCCGACCTGGCCGCGCTCGCCACCCGCGCCGTCCGCGACGGCGACTCCTGGACGGTCAACGGCCAGAAGGTCTGGACGTCCATGGCCCACGAGGCGCGCTGGGCGATCCTCGTCACCCGCACCGACCCGGACGTCCCCAAGCACCGCGGCATGACCTACTTCGTCTGCGACATGACCGCGCCGGGCGTCGAGGTCCGCCCGCTGCGGCAGCTCACCGGCGAGGCCGAGTTCAACGAGGTGTTCCTCACCGACGTCCGCATCCCCGACGCGCACCGGCTCGGCGAGGTCGGGCAGGGCTGGCAGGTGTCCACGACGACGCTGATGAACGAGCGCGTCGCGATCGGCGGCACCGCCGCGCCCCGCGAGAGCGGCATGATCGGCGTCGTCGCGGCGCTGTGGCGGGACCGTCCCGACCTGCGCACCCCCGGCCTCCACGACGCCCTGATGCGCGCCTGGGTGGAGGCCGAGGCGGCCCGCCTCACCGGGGCGCGGCTGCGCCAGCAGCTCACCGCCGGGCAGCCGGGGCCGGAGGGCTCGGGCGCCAAGCTCGCCTTCGCCAAGCTCAACCAGGAGATCTCCGGCCTGGAGCTGGAACTGCTCGGCGCGGACGGCCTCCGCTACGACGACTGGACGATGCGCCGCCCCACCGAGGTCGACTTCACCCGCCGCTCGCCCGGCTACCGCTACCTGCGCGCCAAGGGCAACTCCATCGAGGGCGGCACCTCGGAGATCCTGCGCAACATCATCGCCGAGCGCGTGCTCGGCCTGCCCGGCGAGATCCGGGTGGACAAGGACGTCCCGTGGAAGGACCTGCCCCGATGAGCGCCCCTGCGAGCGACCCCGTGACCGATCACGTGGGCGACCTGCTGTACGGCGAGGTCGAGGACGACCTGCGGGCGAGCGTCCGAGAGGTGCTCGGCGACAAGGCGCCGTGGACGTCCGTCCTCGCCGGGACTGAGCGGGACGCCCCCTACGACGCGGCGCTCTGGCACGCCGTCGCCGCGCAGCTCGGCTGCGCCGGGCTGCCCGTCCCCGAGGACCTCGGCGGCGCGGGCGCGACCTGGCGCGAGACGGCGGTGGTCATGGAGGAGCTGGGACGGTCCGCCGCGCCCGTCCCGTTCCTGACCAGCTCGGTGATCGCGACGGCGGCGCTGCTCGCCGCCGGGGAGCGCGACCTGCTCGGCCGCCTCGCCGCCGGGGACGCGGTCGCCGTCCTGGCCGTCCCGTTCAGCACCGCACCGGGCGACGAGGTGCCGGGCGTCGAGTTCGCGGACGGGACGCTCACCGGCGCGGTCGCCGCCGTCGCCGACGGCCTGGCCGCCGACGTCCTGCTCGTCCCGGCGTCCGGCGGCCTCTACGCGGTCGACGCCGCCGACGCCCACCGCACCGCCGTGACCTCGCTCGACATGACCCGGCGGCTCACCGACGTCGAGTTCGCGGGCGCGCCCGCGCGGCGCGTCGCCGACGGGCCGGACGCCGTCCGCGCGGCTCTGCTCATCGGGGCGGCGATGCTGGCGTCCGAGCAGCTCGGGCTCGCGGAGCGGTGCCTGGACGACACCGTCGCCTATGTGAAGACGCGCTACCAGTTCGGCCGTCCGGTCGGGTCCTACCAGGGGCTCAAGCACCGGCTCGCGGACCTGTGGGCGTCGATCACGCAGGCCCGCGCGGTCGCCCGGCACGCCGCGTCCTGCGTCGCGGCCGGGGACGGCGACGCGCCGGTCGCGGTCGCCGTCGCGCAGGCGCACTGCTCGGCCGTCGCGCTCAAGGCCGCCGAGGAATGCGTGCAGATGCACGGCGGCATCGGGTTCACCTGGGAGCATCCGGCCCACCTCTTCCTGAAGCGGGCGAAGGCCGACTCGATCGCGCTCGGCACCGCCGACCGGCACCGCGCCGAACTGGCCGCGCTGGTCGACCTGCCCCCGGCCTGACGGGCGCGCCGGGCGGCCCCGTGCAACGGGCCGCCCGGCGGTCAGCCTGTGATCACCGCCAGGACGCGCGCGCCCTCCTCGAACGCGCCGCGTTCGGTGAGGGCGAGGATCCCGGCCATCATCTTCGCCGTGTAGATCCGGTCGAGGACGATCCCGTGTCGCGCGGCGAAGTCGTCGGCGAACGCGTCCAGCTCCGGGGCCGTTCTGGCGTAGCCGCCGAAGTGGAAGTCGTGCTCGACGCGCCAGGCCCCGCGCCGCCCGCCGTACGCCTCGCGCTGGAGGCGCTCCACCTCGCCGTCCATGAAACCGCCTTTCAGGACGGCGAATCCCAGCGCGCGCTGGTCCGCCGCCAGCCCGGCGGCGAGGCCCGCGAGCGTACCGCCCGTCCCGCAGGGGACGCAGACGACGCCGTGGCCGGGGACCTCCCGCCCCAGCTCCTCGCAGCCCTTGACCGCGAGCGCGTTGCTGCCGCCCTCCGGCAGCAGGTGGAAGTCTCCCCACCGCTCACGCAGCGCGGCGATCAGGGCGGGCTCGTGCTTGCGCCGGTAGGACGCGCGGTCCAGGTAGGACAGGCGCATCCCGCACCGCTCGGCGAAGGCGAGCGTGTCGTTCAGCGGCAGCCGCTCCTCGCCCCTGATCACCCCGATGGTCGCGAACCCGAAGATCCGCCCGGCCGCCGCCGTCGCGCGGACGTGGTTGGAGTAGGCGCCGCCGAAGGTCAGGACCGTCCCGGCCTCGCGGGCGGGCGCGATGTTGTGCTTCAGCTTGCGCCACTTGTTGCCGGGCAGTTCGGGGTGGAGGAGGTCGTCCCGCTTCAGGAAGAGCCGCACGCCGCGGCGTTCGGCGCGGTCGTCGGCCAGCTCCACGACCGGCGAGGACCCGGGCGGGATCACCGGGGGGCGGGCAGGCCGAGCCGGGCGCGGATGTCGCGCTGCACCTCCTCGGCGGCGGGCCGCGCGTCGACCGTGACGACGTACTCCTTGCGGCCGAACAGCTCCAGGATCGGGGCGGTCCGCTCGCGGTAGCCGCGCAGCCGCTCGGCGAGCGCCTCCTCGGTGTCGTCCTCGCGGGCGGCGAGCGCGCCGCCGCACACGTCGCAGCGCCCCTCCTCGGTCGGCCGGTCCGCGATGAGGTTGTAGTCCATCCCGCAGCGGGAGCAGAACCGGCGGGCGAGGACGCGGCGGCGGACCTCCGCGTCCGGCAGGTCCAGGTTGATCACGCCGTCGATGTCGTAGCTCTCCAGGAAGAACTCCGTCTGCCTGCGGCTGCGCGGGAAGCCGTCGATCACGAACCCGTAGTTCCAGTCGTGCTGGTCGAGCCGGTCGCGGACGATGCCCTCCACCAGGTCGTCGCCGACCAACTCCCCGTCCGCCATGATGCGCCGCACCTGCGCGCCGAGCTTCGTGTGGCTCTTCACGTGCCAGCGGAAGATGTCGCCGACGCCGATGTGCACGATGTCCAGGTCCCGTGCGAGCAGCGCCGACTGGGTCCCCTTGCCGCTGCCGAGCGGGCCGATGATCACGTACTTGCGCATGCGGAAAGCCTATGTGGAACGTCCCGCACCGCGGGCCCGGCCAACCGCGGGCCCGGCTACAGGGGCAGGCGCAGGCGGCGGCCGAGGCGGCGGAACCGCGACCCGGGGACGTGCTCGGGCGACTCGTCCCGCGCGGTCAGCGACTCCAGCAGCAGGTCGAACGACGGCGGGCGGACGCACACCAGCGTCGCCCTGGCCCGCCGCGCGCAGTGCAGCCGCACCGACGGGCGCAGCAGCCGCGACAGCGCGCCGCGCGTCCCGTGCCCGACGACGAGGATGTCGTCGTCGCCCGCGAGCCGCACCAGCGTCGCGCCCGGCTCGCCGACCAGCGCCAGCGCCGTCATGGCCACGCCGTCCGGCGGGCCGTCGCTGACCTCGGCGAGCAGCCGGGCGATCAGCTCCGCGCCGGAGCCGCGCAGCGCCTCGGTGATCCCGCAGCCGAGCTGCCCGGCCGCCGACACGTGCGGGGGCAGCGGCGCGGCGTGCGCGACCAGCAGCGGCAGCCGCCGCAGCCGGGCCTCGCCGATCGCCCAGGAGAGGGCGCAGCGCGCACCCGCGGAGTCGTCCACCCCCACCACGACACGGGGGCCGCCGTCCGGTCTCGCGATCACGGTCCCTCCCGAGGCCGCCGGTTGTGTGCAGTCTAGGGTGCAGTGATACCCGCTCTCAGGGAAGTGTTTCGCGTTTCGGCGATGCCGGTTTCCGTGAACTTTCCGTCCGGTTCCGTGATCGCCGCCCGGAATCGGTGTCCGGGACGGCCCGCCGCGCGGCCGCTGGACCGGCCGCGGTCCCCGGCGGCACACTTCCGGTATGGGCACACCCGGTACGGGCACGCCGCGCGCAGGCGGCGGCGCCCCGCATGAGAGCGACCCGTCCTGCGCCGTCGCGCACGGCGACGTCCCGCCGGACGCCGCCGACCGGACGCTGGTCGCGGTGTTCGCGAGCCCCGTCGCCGACCACCTGCTGCGCTACGGCGCCGACCTCGGCTACCGCACGTTCCTCGTCGACCCCGACAAGGACCGGGCCGGGGCCACGGACCTCCCGCCGCTCGACGGCGCCGCGGACGTCGTCGTCACCGACCACCACCGGCCGGAGCTCGGGCCCGTCCTGCGGGACGTGCTGACCCAGCCCGTCCGCTGGGTCGGCGTCATGGGCAACCCGCGCCACCCGGCCCCGCACATCCCGGCGCTCACCGAGCTCGGCGTCCCGGCGGCCGACATCGCCCGCGTGCACCGGCCGATCGGGCTGAACATCGGCTCGAGGACCCCGGCGGAGATCGCGATCGCGGCCCTCGCCGGGCTGATCGCCGACCGCAACGGCCGTCCCGGCGGCTTCGAGTTCTGACCCGCTCCGGCCATCTCCCGGCCGCGCCGGGCGGCGGACGATCTCCCAGGTCAGCGCGTACGATGTGGGGATTGAGCGCGTTCTGTCGGTGGGCTCCCCTACCGTCGGGACCGACGGGCCCGTCGGCGGCGCCCGTCCGAGCGACGACGCCGAACGAAGGTGACCAGCATGGCGAACAGCACCATCGAGTCAGACCGGGACTTCCAGCAGCTCGCCGATCCGTACCGGCGGGAACTGCTGGCGCACTGCTACCGGATGCTCGGCTCCATCCACGACGCCGAGGACCTCGTCCAGGAGACCTACCTGCGGGCGTGGCGCTCCTACGGCAGCTTCGAGGGGCGGTCCTCGCTGCGGACGTGGCTGTACCGCATCGCCACCAACGTGTGCCTGACCGCGATCGACCAGCGCGGCAACCGGCCGATGCCGTCCGGGCTCGGCGCGCCGAGCGACGAGCCGGAGCGCCCCGTGGTGGCCTCGCCGGAGGTGCCGTGGCTGGAGCCCGCGCCCGACACCGTCCTCGGCGCGGACGCCGCCGACCCCGCCACGATCGTCGCCGCGCGGGAGAGCACCCGCCTCGCGTTCATCGCGGCGCTCCAGCACCTGCCCGCCAAGCAGCGGGTCGTGCTCATCCTGCGGGACGTCCTGAAGTGGAAGGCCGCCGAGGTCGCGGAGCTGCTCGACACCTCCACCGCCGCGGTCAACAGCGCGCTCCAGCGGGCCCGCGCCCAGTTGGAGGAGAACGCCCCGCTGCGCGACGAGCTGGTCGAGCCGACCGACCCCGGCCAGCGCGAATTCCTCGAACGCTACGCCAAGGCGTTCGAGGACGCCGACATCGCCGGGCTCATCGAGCTGTTCAAGCAGGACGTCATCTGGGAGATGCCGCCGCACCTCGACTGGTTCGTCGGGGCGGAGAACGTCGTCCGGCTCATCGCCGTCCAGTGCGCCCCCGACCCCGGGGAGCTGCGCATGGTCCCGGCGGCGGCGAACGGGCAGCCCGCGTTCGGGCTCTACCGGCGCGGCGACGACGGCGTGCACCGCCCGTACCAGCTGCAGGTCGTCAGCCTGACCGACGGCGGCGTCTCGCACGTCTCGGCCTTCTTCGACACGACCCTGTTCCCGCTGTTCGGACTGCCCGAGCAGGTCTGACTCCAGCCCTCCCTCCCTTCCACTCAGCGGAAACCCCCGGGCTGCGGTGCCGCGCCCGGATGCGAGTGTGGAACCGGCGGCACGTTCCAGTGATGCCCGTGAGAGGGCCGTGGCCGTCCGCCGAGAGCGGGAATGGGAGGCACATGGACAAGGTCGTGGTGGAGGCGGCGGGGGGCGCCGCCCGCATCGGAGGGATGAGCGCATGACGCATCCGCCGTACCTGTACCCGCCCTACAAGAGCACCGTGCTGCGGGCGCCCGCGCAGGAGCCGGTCATGCCGAAGCTCGGGCCGGACAGCGTCGAGCTGACCGCGCCGGTGTTCGGCCACCAGGAACTCGGCCGCCGCGACCACGACCTCACCGTCCAGCACTCCGGCGAGCCGCTCGGCGAGCGGATCATCGTGACCGGTCGGCTGCTCGACTCGGCGGGCCGCCCGGTGCGCGACGCGCTGGTCGAGGTCTGGCAGGCCAACGCGGCCGGACGCTACGCCCATCTCGGCGACATCCACCCCGCGCCGCTCGACCCGAACTTCACCGGCGCCGGGCGCTGCCTCACCGACGACGACGGGCGCTACCGCTTCGTCACGATCAAGCCGGGCGCCTACCCGTGGGGCAACCACCACAACGCCTGGCGGCCCGCGCACATCCACTTCTCGGTGTTCGGCACCGCGTTCACGCAGCGGCTCGTCACCCAGATGTACTTCCCGGGCGACCCGCTGTTCGCGTTCGACCCGATCTTCCAGTCGATCCCCGAGCAGCGGGACCGCGAGAAGCTGATCTCCCGCTTCGACATGGACACGACCGTCCCGGAGTGGGCGCTCGGCTACCAGTGGGACATCGTCCTCGGCGACACCCCGGTGGAGGCCCAGTGAACGCCGCGTCTCCGCTCACCCCGTCCCAGACGGTCGGGCCGTTCTTCGGCTACGCGCTGCCCTACGACGCCGGGCCCGAGATCGTGCCGGCCTGGCGGCCGGACGCGATCCGGGTGCGCGGCCGCGTCCTCGACGGCGCGGGCGAGCCCGTCCCCGACGCGCTGGTCGAGATCTGGCAGCCCGACGAGACCGGCGAGGTGCACCGGCGGCCGGGCGGCCTCGTCCGGGACGGGAACGACTTCGCGGGCTTCGGACGCTGCGGCACCGACCCGGACGGCGGCTACTGGTTCAGCACCGTGAAGCCGGGCGCGACCGGCGACGCCGCGCCCTACATCGCCGTCCTCGTCTTCGCCAGGGGCCTGCTGAAGCCGGTGTTCACCCGGCTGTACTTCCCCGAGGACGACGCCGCGCACGCGGGCGACCCGCTGCTCGGCGTCGTCCCCGCGGAGCGCCGCGCGACCCTGGTCGCCGAGCGCGAGGGGGAGCGGAGGTACCGTTTCGACATCCACCTGCAAGGGGAGCGGGAGACGGTCTTCCTTGGCTTCTGACGACGACGCCGGCCGCACGGCCGCGCCGGACGCGGGGCTGCTGTCGCCGGTCCGCGCCGGGACCGCGGCCGAGGCCGCGACGAGCGACCACGCCTACCTGGCCGCGATGCTGGACGCCGAGGCGGCCCTCGCCCGCGCGCAGGCGCGGCTCGGGATCGTCCCGGCGGACGCGGCCGACGCGATCGCCGCCGCGGCCGTGCCCGAGCGGTTCGACCTCGTGGACCTCGCGCGCCGGGCGCGCGGATCGGGCAACCCGGTCGTCCCGCTGGTCGCCGACCTGCGGGCCCTCGCCGGACCGGCGGGCGAGCACGTCCACCGGGGCGCCACCAGCCAGGACATCGTCGACACCGGCGCGATGCTCGTCGCGTTCCGGACGCGGCGCGTCGTCGTCGCCGAGCTCGACCGGGCGCTGGAGGCGCTCGCCGGGCTCGCCGCGCGGTACCGCGACACGCCGATGCCCGCCCGCACCCTCGGCCGCCAGGCGATGCCGACGACGTTCGGCGCGAAGGCCGCGAACTGGCTGCTCGGCTGCCTGGAGGCGCGCGGACGGCTCACCGCCGTGATCCTGCCGGTCCAGCTCGGCGGCCCCGCCGGGACGCTCGACGCCTACGGCGGGCAGGCGTTCGACCTGGTCGCGGCGTACGCGGAGGAGACGGGGCTGGCGCGCCCCGTCCTGCCCTGGCACACCCGCCGGACCCCGGTCGCCGAGCTGGCCGGGGCGCTCGCGCTGACCGCCGGGGCGCTCGGCAAGATCGGCACCGACGTGTGGCTGCTGGCGCAGAGCGAGGTCGCCGAGGTCGCGGAGGCGGCCGGGCCGGGCCGCGGCGGCTCGTCGTCGATGCCGCACAAGCGCAACCCGGCGCTGTCCGCGCTGGTCCGCTCGGCGGCGCTGCAGGTCCCGGCGCAGGCGCAGGTGGTGTACGCGGCGCTGGCCGCGCCGCACGAGCGCCCGGCGGGGGAGTGGCACGCCGAGTGGCAGCCGCTGCGCGAGTGCCTGCGGCTCACCGGCGGCGCGGCCGAGACGGCCGCCGGGCTCGTGTCCGGCCTGGAGGTGTCCACCGAGCTGATGCGCGTCGACCTCGACGACCTGCTGGACGCGCTCGGCGGCGACCCCGGGCCCGGTGCCGCGGGCGCGCTCGTCGACCGGGCCCTCGACGCCTACCGGAGGAGCCGCGCGTGATCGCGCCGCACGCCCGCGCGGACGGCCCGGACGACGCGCCCGCCGTCGTCCTCGGACCGTCCCTCGGCACGTCCATGGACCTGTGGCTCCCGCAGCTCCCCACGCTCACGGCCGGGTGGCGCGTCCTGCGCTACGACCTGCCCGGGCACGGCGGCTCGCCGCCCCCGGACGGCCCGTTCACCGTCGCCGACCTCGCCGACGCCGTCGCCCGCCTCATGGACGAGCACGGCGTCGACCGCGCCGCCTACGCGGGCGTGTCGCTCGGCGGGGCGGTCGGCGTGGAGCTCGCGCTCCGCGCCCCGGACCGGGTCGCGAGCCTCGTCCTGTGCTGCACCTCGCCGCGGTTCGGCGAGCCGGGCCCGTGGCGGGAGCGGGCCGCGCTCGTCCGCCGGGACGGCACCGAGGCCCTCGCGGAGACGGCCCCGGGCCGCTGGTTCACGCCGGGCTTCACCGGCGCGGACCCGTACGTCGCGATGCTCCGCGCCGCCGACCGCGAAGGCTACGCGGCCTGCTGCGAGGCCCTCGCCCGGTTCGACGCGACCGACCGGCTCGGCGGGATCACCGCCCCGACGCTGGTGATCGCCGGGGCGGACGACATCCCGACCCCGCCGCGCGGCCACGCCGACCGGCTGGTCGCGGGCATCCCGGACGCCCGGCTCACCGTCCTCGACGGCGCCGCCCACCTCGCCAACGCCGAGCGGCCGGACCAGGTCACCGGCGCGATCGCCGCGCACCTCGACCGCACGTGGAAGGGAACCGGACGATGAGCGAGCGCCTCACCGACGCCGAGCGCCTCACCGACGCCGAGCGCCTCACCGAGGGCGAGCGGCACGCCCGGGGCATGGCGACGCGCCGCGCGGTGCTCGGCGACGCCCACGTCGACCGCGCCGAGGCCCGCAAGGACGCCTTCACCGAAGACTTCCAGGACCTCATCACCCGGTACGCGTGGGGCGAGATCTGGAGCCGCCCCGGCCTCGACCGCAGGACCCGGAGCTGCATCACCCTCACCGCCATGGTCGCGGGCGGCCACCTGGAGGAGCTGGCGATGCACGTCCGGGCCGCGCTCCGCAACGGCCTCACCCCGGACGAGGTCAAAGAGGTGCTGCTCCAGTCGGCGATCTATTGTGGAGTGCCCGCCGCGAACTCGGCGTTCGCCGTCGCCCAGCGGGTACTCGCAGAGCAGGAGTGAACACAGCCCAAGCGGAGGGCCACGTGGCAGGGGACGGCGCGGATCCGGGCGACACCGGCGGGGCGGCGGGTCGCGCGCGGCCGGTCGGCGTGGCGGGCAAGGTGATGGCCATCCTGAACGCGTTCGCGCAGGGCGGCGTCCGGCTGAACCTCAGCGAGATCTGCCGCCGCGCCGGGCTGCCGCTCGCCACCGGCCACCGGCTCGTCGGAGAGCTGGTCGGGGGCGGGTTCCTGGAGCGCGTCCCGGACGGCACCTACCGCATCGGCACCCGGCTGTGGCGGATCGGCAGCCAGGCCCCGGCCGTCACGGGCCTGCGCGAGCTGGCCCTCCCGCACATGGAGGACCTGTACGAGGCGACGCACGACAACGTGCAGCTCGGCGTCCTGCGCGACGGCCGCGTCCTGATCGTGGAGCGGCTGCGCGGCACCCGCTCGGTGCCGGTCCTGACGCAGGTCGGCGCGACGCTGCCGCTGCACGCCACCGGCGTCGGCAAGGTGCTGCTCGCCCACGCGCCGCCGGACGTCCGCGAGCGGGTGCTGCGCGGCGGGCTGCCCCGGCACTCGGCCCGCACCACCACCGACCCGGACGAGCTGCGCCGCGCCCTCGACCGGGTCCGCCGCGCCGGGTACGCGCTGACCCGCGACGAGATGACGCTCGGCGCGTCGTCCGTCGGCGCCCCGGTCCGGGACGGATCGGGCGAGGTCGTCGCCGCGCTGTCGCTCGTGTCGAGCACGCGGGGCGCGGACCTGCGGCGGCTGCTGCCGCCGCTGACGACGGCGGTGCGCGCCCTGTCCAGGGACGTGGCGCAGCACTGGAACGGTCATCCCGACATCTTCTCCGCGGAGCGGAAGACCGGCGCCTGACCCCGGTACCGGCGCGCGCGAGCGCCGCCGGGCGGAGCATGAGGAGGTTCGATGCGTACCCAGGTCGCGATCATCGGCGGCGGCCCGGCGGGACTGCTCCTGTCCCGGCTCCTGCACCGCCAGGGGATCGACTCGGTGGTGCTGGAGAGCCGCGACCGCGACTACGTCGAGCACCGGCAGCGCGCCGGGATGCTGGAGCAGGGCACGACCGACGCGCTGCGCGAGTGCGGCGCGGGGGAGCGCCTCGACCGGGAGGGGCTCGTCCACCACGGGCTGGAGCTGCGGTTCGGCGGCGCGGGGCACCGGGTCCCGATCACCGACCTCACCGGCCGGACGGTGACCATCTACGCGCAGACCGAGATCGTCAAGGACCTCGTCGCGCTGCGGCGGGCGGACGGCGGCGACGTCCGGTTCGAGGCCGAGGTCGTCGGCCTGGACGCGTCCGCGCCCAGCGTCACCTTCCGCAGTGGGGGCCGGACGCACACTCTGGAGTGCGACTACATCGCGGGCTGCGACGGGTTCCACGGCGTCAGCCGCCCGGCCGTGCCGGGCCTGCGGACGTTCTCCCGCGAGTACCCCTTCGCCTGGCTCGGCATCCTCGCCGACGTCCCGCCGTCCACCGAGGAGCTGATCTACGCCAACCACGACCGCGGGTTCGCGCTGCACAGCCTCCGTTCGCCCAAGGTCAGCCGCCTCTACCTCCAGGTGTCCCCGGACGAGGACATCGCCGTGTGGCCCGACTCCCGCATCTGGGACGAGCTGGCGACCCGGTTCGCCACCGACGACGGCTGGACGCTCCGCGAGGGCCCAGTCACCGACAAGTCGATCACGCCGATGCGCAGCTTCGTCGCCGAGCCGATGCGGCACGACAGGCTGTTCCTCGCGGGGGACGCGGCGCACATCGTCCCGCCGACCGGGGCGAAGGGGCTGAACCTTGCGGTGTCCGACGTGATCATCCTGGCGCGGGCGCTGGCCGAGCGGTACGGGTCCGGCTCGGAGACGCTGCTGGACGGCTACTCCGCCGCGTGCCTGCGGCGCGTCTGGCGGGCCGAGCACTTCTCCTACTGGATGACGACGCTGCTGCACACCGACCCGGCCGCGAGCACGTTCGAGCGGCGGCTCCAGCGCTCCCACCTGGAGTACGTGGCCTCCTCGGCGGCGGCCGCGACGTCCCTGGCGGAGAACTACGCAGGACTGCCCATCGCGGGATGAGATGGACGTCACGCGAAATGGCAGCGTCTGAAATTCTGCCATTGCGGCAAGATCGGACTACCGTGGGCGGATGACGTTCGCCTCCCCAGCGCCGCAGGGGGCCTCCGGCCGGGCCGCGCGTTGAGCCTGCTCGACCGGCCGCGCCGGGAGCCCGCGACCCCGGCCGCGCCACGCGGACCGTCGCGTCCGCCCTGGTCGGCCCGCCTTTCGTTGGCCCGCCTCCCCTGGCTGACGCGCCTGCGCCGCGCGGACGGCGGACGGCCCCGGCCGATCCGCGAGCTGCTGCTGATCGTCGCGCTGTTCGCCGCGTACAAGCTCGGCCGCCTGTTCGCCGCCGGCCGCGTCGGGGAGGCGTTCGGCAACGCCCGCGACGTCTGGCACCTGGAGCGGACGCTGCGGCTGCCGTCCGAGACCGGCGTCCAGGACGGGCTGATGCAGAGCGACGTCCTCGTCCACGCGGCGAACTCCTACTACGCCTTCGTGCACTTCCCGGCGGCGGTGGCGTTCCTGCTGTGGATGTACCTGCGGCGGCCCGGCCACTACCGGTGGATCCGCCGCGTCCTCGTCGGGCTGACCACGGCGGCGCTCGGCCTCCACCTGCTCGTCCCGCTCGCGCCGCCGCGCATGCTCCCCTCGACCGGGCTGATCGACACGGCCGCCCGGTTCGGGCCCGCGGTGTACGGGGCGCCGCAGAGCGACACGATCGCCAACCAGTACGCGGCGATGCCGTCGCTGCACATCGGCTGGGCGGCCGTCATCGCGGTCGGGCTCGTCGTCACGTCCCGGACGCGCTGGCGGTGGCTGTGGCTCACGCACCCGGTCGTGACCGTCGCGGTCGTCGTCGCCACCGCCAACCACTACTGGCTGGACGGGGTCGTCGTGCTGGCGCTGCTCTCGGTCACCGTGCTGCTGCTCCGCCCGCCCGCCTCCGAACACGTCACCGCCTCCGCAGGGGCGGGGGACTCCGAAACCGATGGCTCCGCGCCCAGCGTCTCCAGCAGCTCCAGGACGGGCTGAAGCTTCTCGTACAGCAGCAGGACCGGCTCTCCGGGCGCGGCGATGTCCAGCGCCGCCGCCACCGCGCCCTTCAGGTCGCCCGCCGGGTGGACCCGCACGTCCGGCCTGGCCTCCCGCAGCCCCTGGACGATCAGCCGCGTCATCTCCCCGGACCGGCGTCCGCGCAGGTCCTCGTCCTCGTAGACGACGACCCGGCCGAACGTCGCGCCGAGGGCTCGCGCGGTCTCGTCGACCAGTTCGTCGGACCGGTCGCCCGGCAGCGTGACCGCCGCGACGCCGCCGCCCCGCCACCGCCGCGCGACGAGCTCCCCGACCGCGGCGACCGCCGCCGGGTTGTGCGCGTAGTCGACCAGGACGGGGTTCTCCCCGACCTGGTACACGCAGCCCCGCCCCGGGTTGAGGGTGTGCGGGTCGAACGTGCGCAGCGCCCGCGCGACGACGTCGACGGGGACGCCCAGCGCGCGGACGGCGGCGACGGCGGCGAGCGCGTCGGCGACGACGTGGGCCGCGTGCCCGCCGAACGAACCGGCGATGTCCTCCACGGGCAGGACGCGGGTCCTGCGGTCGCCGTGCGCCTCGGTCAGCCAGCCGTGCTCGGCGTAGTAGCCCACGCCGCCGTCGCGTAGATGGTCGACCAGGACGGGCGCGTCCGCCGACGGTGCGAAGTAGCGCAGTTCGGGCGCCCGCTCCCGCACCAGCGGGCGCTCGGCGAGCCGCGCCGTCGCCGGGTCGGCGGCGTTGAGCACGAGGTGCCCGCCCGGCCTCACCTCCTCGGCGACCAGCGCCTTGATCTCGGCGAGGTCGTCCACGGTCTCGGTGTCGTCCATGCCGAGGTGGTCGCGGGTGACGTTGGTGACGACGGCGACGTCCGCGCGGTCGTAGCCGAGGCCCCGCCGGACGATCCCGCCGCGCGCCGTCTCCAGCACGGCCGCGTCCACCGACCGGTCGCCGAGCACCATCTCCGCCGACCGGGGCCCGGACGCGTCCGACAGGTGGACCAGCCGCCCGCCCACGAACACGCCCTCGGTGCTGGTCATGCCGGTGCGGCGGCCGTCCAGCTCCAGCATGTGCGCGATCATCCGGACGGTCGTGGTCTTGCCGTTCGTCCCCGTCACCGACACGATCGGCACCCGCGACGGGGTCCCGGCCGGGTACATGAGGTCGATGATGTCGCCCGCGACGTCGCGTCCCGCGCCCTCGTGCGGGGCGAGGTGCATGCGCAGCCCCGGCGCGGCGTTGACCTCCAGGATCCCGGCCGCGCCGCGGTCGGCGGGCGGCGGGGAGCCGATGTCGGGCAGCCGCAGGTCGATGCCGCACACGTCCATCCCGACGGTCGCGGCGGCCCGCACGCACATCTCCGCGACCTCGGGGTGCGTCTCGTCGGTCACGTCCCGGCTCGTCCCGCCGGTGGACAGGTTCGCGTTGCGGCGCAGCCGCACCCGCTCCCCGTCCGCGGGCACCGACGCCGGGCCGTGGCCCTGCCGGGCGAGCAGGCCCAGCTCGGTCGGCCCGAGCACGAGCCGGGTCAGCGGGCGGTCGTGCCCCTCGCCGCGCGCCGGGTCGGCGTTCACCCGCGCGACCAGCGCGGCGACCGTGGCGGAGCCGTCGCCGGTGACGCACGCGGCGGCCAGCTCGGCCGCCGCGACCACCCGGCCGCCGACGACGAGGACGCGGTAGTCCCTGCCCGGGATGTAGGACTCGACGAGCACCTCGCCCTCGTCCCCGGCGGCGGACGCGAACGCCGCCACCACCTCCGCGGGCTCGGTCAGCTCGATGTGCACGCCCTCGCCCTGGTGCCCGGCCAGCGGCTTGACCACGACCGGGCCGCCGATCTCGCGCAGCACGGCCAGCGCCTCCGCCGGGGACGCCGCGACCCGCCCCTCCGGGACGGGCACGCCCGCGTCGGCGAGGACGCGGTGCGCGAGCCGCTTGTCGCCCGCGACCTCCATCCCGATCGCGGACGTGCCGTCGGTCATCGCCGCCCACACCGTCCGGCGGTGCCGGCCGTAGCCGAGGCGCAGCAGGTTCAGGGCGCCGACCCGGCGGACCGGGACGTCCCGGCGGCGCGCCGCCCGCGCCAGCGCGGACGTGCTCACCCCGAGCCGCTCGCCCTCGTGCGCGGCGCGGATCCGGGCGAGGTCGGCGGAGAGGTCGGGCGCCGTCCCGGCGAGCGCGCCGGTCACGGTGCGCAGCGCGAGCGCGATCAGCATCTCGACGACCGCGCTGCCGGACGGCTCGTCCCGCGGGCACTCCAGGATCACGTCGTACTCGGACGGCCCGCCCGCGCGCACCGTCCGGCCGAAGAACACCTCGCGGCCGATCAGCCCGGACAGCTCCAGCGTGACGTGCTCGGTGACGTGCCCGAAGTAGGTGCCGCGCGCCATCGCGGCGAGCAGCCCGCCGGGGCGGCCCGCCGAGCAGTGGTGCGTGCCGAGGCCGGGCAGCGCGTCCACCAGCCGCTCGGCGAAGCCGGGGTGGTCGGTCGTCTCGTGCCCGGTCAGGCCCTGGAGGTCGAGCCGCGCGATCGCGACGGGACGGGCCAGGTAGACGTTCGGGCCGCTCAGGCGGCGCACATGGTCGAGCCGCACGGCTAGTCCTCCTCCTGCACCGGGCCGCGCATGTCGCCGAGCGCGGGGAGCTTGTCGTTCATCTGGAACGCGCAGCCGGCGGGGAGCAGGTGCAGCGACACGTCGAGCATCGCCATCGGCTCGTCGTCGGAGGCGGCGTAGGCGATCGTGGACTGGCCCGCGTCCACGACGGTGACGACGCCGGTGCCGACGACGTCGAACCGCCCGTCGCCGACGACGATCGCGGTGTCCTCGTCGATGCCGACGCCGAGCAGCCGGGTGTCGAGCGCGATGCCGCTCATCAGCCGCGGCAGCCGCCCCCGCTCGTTGAAGTGCATGTCGATGAGGACGTTGTCGAGCAGCCCGAGCCCCGGCCCCACCTTCACGCTGGACGCGGCGACCTCGTGGCCGTGGCCGCCGAGGATCATCCAGTGGCCCATCGCGGTCGCGCCCGCGCTCGTCCCGGCGATGACGAGGCCCTCCTGGTCGAGCCGCCGCTGCAGCAGCTCGTTGGTCCTGGACCCGACGAGGGTCCGCAGCCGCGACTGGTCGCCGCCGCTGAACAGCACCCCGGTCGCCGCCTCCAGGGCCCGCAGCGTCGCCGCGTCGTCGGCCGCGGCCCGGCCGAGCAGGCGCAGCTCCCGCACCGAGGTGACGCCGAGCCTGCCGAACACGGCGCTGTACTCCTCGGCGACCTCCTCCGGCACCTCGGTGGCCGTCGTGACCACCACGATCCGCGCGTCCTCGCCGCCCGCCAGCTCGGCGAACGTCTCCAGGGGCCCGGACCCGCAGGTCCGGTTCTCCGCCCCACCGATGATCAGCAGCCGGCCCTTGCGTCCGGCCCCCCGCAGATTCTGCTTCACACCTGCTGACTACCCCTGATGACCCCGTGTAGTCCCCGAGTGACGGTGGGGCACCGACCGCTCGCGCGGGGGCGGGCGCGCCTCGCCGGAACCCCCGCGGGGCCGTGTGTCATGCTGTTCGGATGAGCGGCAGCCCCGTCGCCCCGGACCCGCCCTTACGACCCCCGTCCCCGCCGTCCGCCCGCCGGCCGGGACCCGAGACCGCGGTCGCCGCGGCGTCCGCCCGCTACCTGCGCGGCGAGCCGATCGACATGTCCGCGCTGGCCGCCGAGCTGGGCGTCGGGCGCGCCACCCTGTACCGCTGGGTGGGCGGCCGCGACCGCCTCGTCGGGACGGTCCTCGCCGAGATGACCGAGCGCACCTACCGCGTCGCGGCGCGGGGCGTCGGCGGCGCGGGGCCCGAGCGGATCCTCGCGGTGCTCGACCGGTTCATGCGCGCGGTCGTGGACGCCGAGCCGCTCAAGGCGTTCACCGCGCGCGAGCCGCGCCTCTTCCTCCGGCTCGCCACCATGCCCGGCGTGATCGAGGACCGCGCCGCCGACCTCCTCACCCGCGAGCTGCAGGCCGAGATCGACCGCGGGGCGCTGCGCGTCTCGCTGCCGACCCGGACGCTCGCGCAGGCGATCGTCCGCGTCGCCGACTCGTTCATGTACGCCCACTACCTGGGCGGGAACCGGCCGGAGATCGAGCGGGCGCTCGAGGTCGTCGAGCTGATGCTGGGCCCCTGCGGGACCACCGGACCGGACTCGCCGGGAATCTCCGGGACGTCCTGGACAGTTCTTCTTTAAGGCGGGTATTGACCATTTCGTGGCAAATCTCCGCCATGAGAGGGTGTATTGGACGCAACGTCGAACGAGGGGCGGCCGGCCGTGAACGACATCCCCCGCCGCGCGGTGACGCGGACCGCCAAGCTGGCGACCCTGCCGCTCGGCTTCGCCGGGCGCACCGCGCTCGGATTCGGCAAGCGGACGATCGGACGTCCCGCCGAGGCCGTCGCGCTGGAGGTGCAGCGCCGCACCGCCGAGCAGCTCTTCGCCGTGCTCGGCGAGCTGAAGGGCGGCGCGATGAAGGTCGGCCAGCTCCTCTCGATCTTCGAGGCCGGGCTGCCCGAGGAGGTCGCCGGGCCGTTCCGCGCCAGCCTCACCCGGCTCCAGGAGTCCGCCCCGCCGATGCCCGCCGCCACGACCCACAAGGTCCTGGCCGAGTGGCTCGGGGACGACTGGCGCGACTACTTCGACGCCTTCGACGACCGCCCGGCGGCGGCCGCGTCCATCGGGCAGGTCCACAAGGCCGTCTGGCACGACGGCCGGACGGTCGCGGTCAAGGTCCAGTACCCCGGCGCCGCCCAGGCCCTGATGAGCGACTTCAACCAGATCTCCCGGCTCAGCCGCCTGTTCACGCCGCTGTTCCCCGGCGTCGAGGTCAAGCCGGTCGTCGCCGACCTGAAGCGCCGCCTGGAGAAGGAGCTCGACTACGTCGACGAGGCCCGCGCGCAGACCGCCTTCCACGACGCCTACGCGGACGACCCCGACTTCGTCGTCCCCGCCGTGGTCGCGCAGGCGGGCAACGTCCTGATCACCGAGTGGCTGGACGGCACGCCGCTCGCCAAGGTCATCGCCGACGGCCCGCAGGACCGGCGCGACCGCGCGGGCCTGCTGCTGTTCCGCTTCCTGCTGTCCGGCCCGGCCCGCTGCGAGATGATCCACATCGATCCGCACCCGGGCAACTTCCGGCTCCTGGACGACGGGCGCCTCGGCGTCCTGGACTTCGGCGGCGCCGCCCACGTCCCCGCCGAGCTGCAGTGGTCGATCGGCCGCCTGCTCCGCATCGGCACCCTCGGCGACCCGGACGAGATCGTCGACGGGCTGCGCGCGGAGGGGTTCCTCTCGCCCGACGCCGAGGTCGACCCCGAGGAGGTCGCCGACCTCGTCGGCCCGCACGCCGCCCCGTTCGCCGTGGAGCGGTTCCGCTACTCGCGGGAGTGGATGCGCGAGCAGACCGCGCGCGGGTTCGGACTCGCCGCGGACATGCGCCCCGGCTCGCTCGCCCGCCAGTTCCGGCTGCCGCCGCAGTACCTCGCGGTCAGCCGCGCCCTGTCCGGCTGCGGCGGCGTCCTCTGCCAGCTGGAGGCCGAGGGCGCCTACCGGGCCGAGGCCGAGCGCTGGCTCCCCGGCTTCGCCGACGACGGCGGCCCCGACCTGGACGACCGGACCGAGGCCACCGCCTGAGCGGGCCTCCGTCCGGCCTCAGTCCGGTCTCACGCGATCACGCGAGGGCGCGGGCCTCTTCCTCCTCGACCGCGCGGTTCCAGTCGCGCTTGCCAGCCTGCCAGCCGTCCTCGTCGCGGCCGCGCCGCCAGTAGCCGGAGATCGACAGCCGGTCCATCGGCAGGCCCCGCTCGACCCGCAGGTGCCGCCGCAGCGCCTTGACGAAGCCCGCCTCGCCGTGGACGAAGGCGTGCACGTCCTCCGACGGGAACTCCAGCCGCTGGACGGCGTCCACCAGCAGGTCGCCGACCGCGCCGCCGCCGCGGTGCAGCCAGACGATCTCCGCGTCGCCCGGCGTCGGCAGGTCCTGCTCCTCCTCCGGCCCCGCGACCTCGACGAACACGCGGACGGGCGCGCCGTCCGGGATCCGCTCCAGGGACGCGCCGATCGCGGGCAGCGCGCTCTCGTCCCCGACCAGCAGGTGCCAGCCTGCGTCCGCGCGCGGCGCGTACGCCCCGCCGGGACCCGTGAACAGGATCTCCTCGCCCGGGCTCGCGCTCGCCGCCCACGGCCCGGCGAGCCCCTTGTCGCCGTGGTGGACGAAGTCGATGGTCAGCTCGCCGGCGCCGGCGTCCCACGCCCGGACGGTGTAGGTCCGGGTGGTCGGCCACTGCTCGCGCGGCAGCTCGGCGCGGATCCGGTCCATGTCGAACGGCTCGGGGTAGGCGGCGCCGGGCCGCGGGAACAGCAGCTTCACGTAGTGGTCGGTGAACTCGCCCGCGCCGAATCCGGCGAGGTCGGGTCCGCCGACGACCACGCGGATCATGTGCGGCGTGAGGCGCTCGGTGCGCAGCACCGTCGCCCGGTTGAGCCTGCGCCCCTTGCGCGCCGGTTCCGTCGCCATTCGGCCCTCCGCTGGTCCGGGTCCTAGTACTTAGGGAAGCCTAACCTGCAACTCGTCCGAAATGTTCCGTGAAATCGCCCACGGCGCGTCCGGAAAGCGGCGGGCGGGGCCGCGCGGCCCCGCCGCGTTACGGTCGGGTGGACGGCCCGGCGACAGGACGGTGAAACGGTTGGCGCTCATCAGGACGACGATGACGGACGAGCAGCGCAAGTCGGTGGCGCTGGAGTACCTCAAGGGCTTCGACAACGGCGGCGTGACCTCCGACGGGTCCCCGCTCCTCGACCTGTTCGCCGACGACGCGCAGGTGTATTTCCCGAAGTGGGGCCTCGCCACGGGCAAGGACGAGATCGCCCGGCTGTTCGGCGACGTCGGCGCGACGATCACCTCGATCCGGCACCACTACGCCGGGTTCAACTGGATCCTCACCGGCGCCGACACGCTCGTCTGCGAGGGCACCAGCCACGGCGAGCACCGGGACGGACCGTGGCGGGCGGGCGTCCCCGAGTGGGGCGCCGGCCGGTGGTGCGACGTGTTCGAGATCCGCGACTGGAGGATCCAGCGCGTGTTCATCTACCTCGACCCCGACTACGCGGGCGCCGACACCGCCCGCTACCCCTGGCTGGCAGACGAGTGACATGCGGCGAGCGGCGGGCGGCCTGCGCCGGGTGACACTCCGAACAGGCTCATCTGCGGTACGTTCGGGAGGCCTCGCGCGACCCCCAGCCCGTCCGCGCCGCCGGAGGAACGATGTCCGTGCCCGTCCAGTCTCCCGCCCCTGGCCGCCCCGCTCGCGGCGGCTCCGTCCCCGGTGGCGCCGTCCCCGGCGGCTCCGTCCGCGTGCTCGCGCCGGTCCGGCGATGAGGGTCGCGGAGGCCGTCGGGGAGGCCATCGCGCGGTTCGGCGCCGACACCGTGTTCGGCGTCGTCGGCAGCGGCAACTTCCACGTCACCAACGCGCTCGTCGCCAACGGGGCCCGGTTCGTCGCGGCCCGGCACGAGGGCGGCGCCGCCACGATGGCCGACGCGTACGCGCGGGTCGGCGGCGGGCTCGGCGTGGTGACGGTCCACCAGGGGCCCGGCCTCACCAACGCGGTCACCGGCCTCGCCGAGGCCGCGAAGAGCCGCACGCCGCTGCTGGTCGTCGCGGGCGAGGTCGCCGCCGCCGCGGTCCGCTCCAACTTCCGGATCGACCAGGCCGCGATCGCGGCGGCGGTCGGGGCCGTCCCCGAGCGGGTCCACTCGCCCGGCACCGCGCTCGCCGACGTGGCCCGCGCCTGCCGGACGGCGGTCGCCGAGCGCCGCACCGTCCTGCTCGGCCTGCCCCTCGACATCCAGGACGCCGAGCACCCCGGCTCCGCGGCGGAGCAGCCGCCCGTCCCGCACCGGCCGCGCCGCGCGCAGGTGCCGCCGCTGCCGGTGCCGCCGGCCGGCGCGATCGCCCGGCTCGCGGACGCGCTGCAGGACGCCGAGCGCCCGGTGTTCATCGCCGGGCGGGGCGCCCGGCTGAGCCGCGCCGCCGAGCCGCTCGCCGAGCTCGCCCGGCGCTGCGGGGCGCTGCCCGCGACGTCCGCCGTCGCGCGCGGCCTGTTCCAGGGCGACCCGTTCGCCCTGGACGTGTCCGGCGGCTTCGCCACCCCGGCCGCGGCCGGCCTGATCGCGGGCGCCGACCTCGTCGTCGGCTGGGGCTGCTCGCTCAACTCGTGGACGACCCGGCACGGCGCCCTCGTCGGGCGCGGCGCGACCGTCGTCCAGGTCGACGTCGACGCCCGCGCCCTCGGCGCGCACCGCACGGTCGACCTCGGCCTGATCGGCGACGCCGCCGAGACCGCGCGGGCCGTGTCCGCCGAGCTGGAGCGGCGGGGCCACACGTCCACCGGCTACCGCACCCCCGAGGTGGCGGAGCGGCTCGTCCGCGAAGGGCGCTGGCAGGACGTCCCCTACGAGGAGGACCCGCCCGGTGAGGACGGCCCCCGCATCGACCCCCGGACGCTGACGATCGCCCTCGACCGGATGCTGCCGTCGGAGCGGACCGTCGCCGTCGACTCGGGGAACTTCATGGGGTACCCCGCGATGTTCCTGGACGTCCCCGACTCCGACGCCCTCGTGTTCACCCAGGCGTTCCAGGCCGTCGGGCTCGGCCTCGCCACCGCGATCGGCGCGGCGGTGGCCCGTCCCGACCGGCTGACCGTCGCGGCGCTCGGCGACGGCGGCCTGCTGATGGCGGTCGCCGAGCTGGAGACGGCCGTCCGGCTCGGCCTCGGCCTGCTCGTGGTCGTCTACGACGACGAGGCGTACGGCGCCGAGGTGCACCACTTCGGGCCCGGCGGGCACCCGCTGGACACGGTCACCTTCCCGCCCGCCGACCTCGCCGCCGTCGCGCGCGGGTTCGGCTGCGCGGCGGCGACCGTCCGGGGCCCGGACGACCTCGCCGCCGTGGCGGCCTGGCTGGACGGGCCGCGCGACCGTCCGATGCTCGTGGACGCCAAGGTCGCCCGCGGCCGGGCCGCCTGGTGGCTGGAGGAGGCGTTCCGGGGACACTGATCATGTTTCCCCGCCTGCTCATGGGAACGATCAGCGGCACGATCGACTGTGGCCGCGGTCACGTATCCCGGAGGAGGACAGATGGCGCGAGTGCAGCGGCTTCCCACGCTCGCCGTCGAGATGATGGCCGAGTTCGCCGGGACCCTGATCCTGATCCTGTTCGGGGTGGGCGTGGTCGCGCAGGCCGTCGCCGCGAGCGGGCTCGGCCCCCCGCAGAGCCTCGGCGGCCACGACAGCATCGCCTGGGCGTGGGGCATCGGCGTGACGCTCGGCGTGTACGTGGCGGCGCGGCTCAGCGGCGGGCACATCAACCCCGCCGTCACCCTCTCGCTCGCGGTCTTCAAGGGCTTCCCCTGGCGGAAGGTGCTCCCGTTCTGGTTCGCGCAGTTCCTCGGGGCGTTCATCGCCGCGCTGATCGTCCGGTGGGACTACAGCGAGATCCTCCACAAGTTCGACCCGGGCCTGACGGCCAAGACGCAGTTCGTGTTCTCCACCATGCCCGGCAACGGGACCCTGCCGGTCGGCCTCTGGGGCGGGTTCCGCGACCAGGTGATCGGCACCGCGATCCTGCTGTTCCTCGTCCTCGCGCTCACCGACCTGCGCAACGCGCCGCCGCTCGCGAACATGGCGCCGCTCATCATCGGGCTCATCGTGGTCGCGATCGGGATGGCGTTCGGCTCGGACGCCGGGTACGCGATCAACCCGGCCCGTGACCTCGGCCCCCGGCTCGCCCAGTTCATCACCGGATACGACACGGCCTGGCGAGATCAGTACGGAAACCTGTATTTCTGGGTGCCGATCGTCGGACCGCTGATCGGCGGCCCGATCGGCGCCGGGCTCTACATCCTGCTCATCGGGCGCAACATCCCCGAGGACGGGGAGGGCGAGGTGCCCACGAGGCCCGAGCCGGAATACGACGTTTCCTGACGGAGATCGCGCAGAAGGGAAAGAGTCCATGGCCGACTTCGTCGGGGCGCTTGACCAGGGCACCACGAGCACCCGTTTCATGGTCTTCGACCACGGCGGCAACGAGATCGCGCGCCACCAGCTCGAACACGAGCAGGTCCTGCCTCGGGCCGGGTGGGTGGAGCACAATCCCACTGAGATCTGGGAGCGGACGCGCGCCGTCATCCAGGTGGCACTGAACAAGGCGCACCTGGGCTTCGGTGACCTCGCGGCTTTCGGGATCACCAACCAGCGTGAGACGACCGTGGTGTGGAACCGGCGGACGGGACGTCCGTACTACAACGCGATCGTCTGGCAGGACACCCGCACCGACCGCATCGCCGCCGCCCTGGAGCGCGACGGGCGCGGCGACATCATCCGGCACCGCGCCGGGCTTCCACCCGCCACGTATTTCTCCGGCGGCAAGATCCAATGGATTCTGGAGAACGTCGACGGCGTGCGCGAGGCGGCCGAGAACGGCGACGCCGTGTTCGGCAACATCGACACGTGGGTGCTGTGGAACCTGACGGGCGGCGTCGACGGGGGCGTGCACGTCACCGATCCGACCAATGCCAGCCGCACCATGCTCATGGACCTAGAGACCCTCAACTGGGATGACGAACTTCTGTCGTTCTTCGGGATTCCGCGCTCGATGCTGCCGGAGATCAAGCCGTCGTCCGCGCCTGAGCCGTACGGGGTGACGCGCCGTGACGGCCCGCTCGGCGGTGAGGTCCCGCTGACCGGCATCCTGGGCGACCAGCAGGCGGCGACGGTCGGGCAGGTGTGCTTCGCGCCGGGGGAGGCCAAGAACACCTACGGCACCGGCAATTTCCTGCTGCTCAACACGGGTGAGGAACTGGTCAGGTCCAAGGCCGGGATGCTCACGACCGTCTGCTACAAGTTCGGCGACTTCGCGCCCGTGTACGCGCTGGAGGGGTCGATCGCGGTGACGGGCTCGGCGGTGCAATGGCTGCGCGACCAACTCGGCATCATCTCCGGCGCCGCGCAAAGCGAATCACTGGCCCGCCAAGTCGACGACAACGGCGGCGTCTACTTCGTCCCCGCCTTCTCCGGCCTCTTCGCCCCCTACTGGCGCTCGGACGCACGCGGAGCCATCGTCGGACTGTCGCGCTACAACACCAACGCCCACCTCGCCCGCGCCACCCTGGAATCCATCTGCTACCAATCCCGCGACGTCGTCGAAGCCATGCGCGCCGACTCGGGTGTATCGCTGGACGTCCTCAAGGTCGACGGCGGCGTCACCGCCAACGAACTGTGCATGCAACTCCAAGCCGACATCCTCGGCGTCCCGGTGTCGCGCCCCGTCGTCGCCGAGACCACCGCCCTCGGCGCCGCCTACGCCGCCGGACTCGCCGTCGGCTTCTGGACCACCACCGACGAACTCCGCCAGAACTGGAACGAAGACAAGCGCTGGGAACCCACTTGGGACGAGGAGCAGCGCCAAAGCGGCTACGCCGGGTGGAAGAAGGCCGTGGAGCGTACCTACGGCTGGGTCGAGGTCGACTGAGCGTGGCGATCCTTCACTGAGTGTAGGCAGGTCGTCTAGAATCCGCCTGGACAGCGTCGCCCCGGCCGCTCCCGACGGCCCGCCGAGAGGATTCCCATGACCAGGCGCTTCGCCGCAGCCGTCGCCCTCGCCGCCATCGGGGCCGGGACACTCGCCGTCGTCGGACCGGCGCAGGCCGCGCCCTCGCGGACGGCATCCTCCCGGCAGGCGCCAGCGAGGGCGGAGGTCGACTTCACCGGGATCGTCGCGCTCAGCAACTGCTCGGGATCGCTCGTCCGGGGGCCGCGGTCGCGCGACACCGACGCGGCGCTCGTCCTGACGAACGGCCACTGCCTGGAGACGGGCATGCCGAAGGGCGGGCAGGTCATCGTCGACCAGGACTCGTCCAGGACGTTCACGCTCCTCGACCGGACGGGCCGGAACGACCTCGGCACCCTCCGCGCCACGAGGGTCGAGTACGCGACGATGACCGACACCGACGTCACCGTCTACCGGCTGAACACCACCTACGCCGCCATCCAGCGCAGGTACGGCGTCCCGGCGCTGCGGCTGTCGACGGCCAGGCCGCATGACGGCGCGGAGATCCGCGTGGTCTCCGGCTACTGGCGGACGATCTACGGCTGCCGCTCCGACGCGACCGTCCACCGGCTGCGCGAGGCCGGCTGGACGTGGAAGGACTCCATCCGCTACCGGCCCGAGTGCGAGACGACCCACGGCACGTCCGGCTCGCCGATCGTCGACGTCCAGACGGGGCAGGTCACCGGGATCAACAACACCGGCAACGACGACGGCGAGCGCTGCACCCTCAACAACCCGTGCGAGGTGGACCGGAGCGGCAGGGTGACCGTCCGCCGCGGCGCCCACTACGGCCAGCAGACGTACCTGCTCGCCCGCTGCCTCGGCCCGGACAGCGACGTCGTCCTGAGCAGGGACTGCGCGCTGCCCACCCCGTAACCCCGGGGCCACCCGGGTCGGTGTCAGCGGTCCGCGAGGAGCCCGGCGCGGAGCCGCTCCAGCGTGGCGCGGAGCAGCCGCGACACGTGCATCTGCGACAGGCCGATCTGCTCGGCGATCTGCGTCTGGGTCTTGTTGCCGAAGAACCGCAGCAGCAGGATCGTCCGCTCGCGCTCGGGCAGTTCGTCGATCAGCGGGGCGAGGGCGTGGCCGTCGATGAGGGCGTCGAGCGCCGGGTCTTCCCTCCCGAGGTGCTCGCCGACCGTGCCGGAGTCGCCGCTCGGCGCCCCGTCGGCCGGGGCCTCGAGCGACAGCGGGCGGTAGGCGTCGCACGCGGCGATGACCTCGGCGGTCTCCTCCTCGGTGAGGCCCATCCGCGCGGAGATCTCCGTGGTCGTGGGGGAGCGGCTGTGCTCGCGGGTGAACTCCTGGACGGTGTGCTGCAGCACCGGCCGCAGCT
Organism: Actinomadura syzygii; assembly: GCF_008085905.1. Classification (GTDB taxonomy): domain Bacteria; phylum Actinomycetota; class Actinomycetes; order Streptosporangiales; family Streptosporangiaceae; genus Spirillospora; species Spirillospora syzygii. Next base: position 127,578 of record NZ_VSFF01000003.1, read on the forward strand.
CCTGGATGCGGCGCGTCACCCGGACGCCCCAGGTCTTGTCCCGGAAGTGCCGCTTCACCTCGCCGGTCACCACCGGGTAGGCGTAGGTGACGAAGCGGTCGCCGATCACGGGGTCGAACCGGTTGATGGCCTTGACGAGGCCCAGGTAGGCGACCTGCTGGAGGTCGTCGAGAGGTTCCCCACGGTCGGCGTACCGGCGCGCGACGCCCCTGACGAGCGGGGCGTGGATGTCGACGATCCGGGCTCGGAGACGCTCGCGTGCGGGGTCGCCGTCGCGGAGCTCGTTCATCTCCGCGAGGAGCGTCTCGGTCTGGCCGTCGTCGAACCGTCCGGTGGACTGCGCCGACGTCATGCGGGGTCGTCTCCCTTCGGACGAGACCGGGCGAGCCGGGGGGCGATCGCTCGGTCCCGTCCCTCTACCCTCCGATCGGCCCGTCACACGGACGCTCCGCCGAGGAGGCGCGGAAGGCGCGGGGGAGAGGTGGGGAAACGTGGCGCGGCCCAGGCTCGCAGCTGGGAGCACATGGCGCCGAGCCGACGAGTGGGCCGCGAGATGACTCTGCCCATCCCGCCTTCTCGGTAAACCGATAGGTGTCTGAAGTGTCGCGCCCCGGCAAGGCGACCTGACCGGCCGGGCCAGGGTGATCCAAGGACCCGGACGTTTTCGGCGGAACGTTAATAACCGGGCATTTCGGGAAGCTCCAGCAGTTCAGGCTGGACAGGCGGGATGGGAAGGAGTGTCCACATGAGGCACGAAGCGTTCATCGGCCAGGTGCAGGACCGTGCCCGCCTCTCCGGGCACGGCGAGGCGGAACGGGCGACCCGCGCGGTGCTGGAGACGCTCGGCGAGCGGATCCCGGAGGGGCTCGCCGACAACCTCGCGGCGCAGCTGCCGCACGAGATCGGCGAGCATCTGCGCCGCACCGAGGTCTACGGCGGGGCCGGGTCGGGCGAGCGGTTCGACCGGCACGACTTCATCGAGCGGGTCGCCGCCCGGTCGGGGACGGACGAGCCGCGCTCGGCGTACCTGGCGCGGGTCGTGCTGGAGGTGACCGACGAGGCCACGCAGGGAGGCGTCACGCGGAAGGTCCGCGAGAGCCTCCCCGCCGACATCAGGAGCCTGGTGACGGCCGGACACACCGGCTGACACCCACAACGCGCGAGATCACGGCCACGAGGGCTCGCGGGACGGGCAGACCACCATCTCCCGCGTCTCGCAGCCGTCCGGCCGGGACAGCGCGAACGCGATCGCGGCCGCCACGTCTTCCGGCCGGTCGAGCGGGACGTCCGCGCCGGGCCGGTCGCGTTCGGCGCGGCCCTCGTAGAAGGCGGTGTCCATGCCGCCCGGGACGATCATCGTGACGGCGACCTTCCCGGCCAGCTCGGCGGCGAGGGCGCGGGTGAACCCGACGACGCCGAACTCGGCCGCGCAGTACGCCGTCGCGTCCCGCGCCGCCCGGAGCCCGAGCGTGGACGCGACGGTGACGATCCGTCCGGGCGGCTCGTTCTCCAGGTAGGGGAGCGCGGCGCGGATGACGGCGGCCGTGCCGAGCAGGTTCACCTGGACGACCCGCTCCCAGTCCTCGGCGGGGACCTCGCACAGCGTCCCGTAGGCGTCGATGCCCGCGGCCGTCACGACGGCGTTCAGCCCTCCGGCGGCGCGGGCGAGGCCGTGCACGGCGCGCTCGGCGCAGCGGCGGTCGGCGAGGTCGGCCTGCATGTGCTCGACGTCGTCCTTCGGCGGATGCCGGTCGAGGACGAGCGGGCGCCCCCCGTCGGCGGCCACCCGCCGCGCGACCGCCGCGCCCAGCCCGCTGGCGCCTCCGGTGATGAGGACGTTCATACCGCGTCTCCCTTCGTCGTGGACGGCAGGCGCGCACTCGGGCGCCTTTGGGGGGAGTTCGTGGGGCGTACCGGTCATGCCGCGACGTCGCTGAGCGCGGCGGCGTCCCGGTAGACGGCGACGGTCCGGGCGGCGACGCGGGACCACGCGTAGTGGACGCGCGCCCGGTCCCTTCCGGCAAGCCCCATCTGCGCGCGCCGCGCCGGGTCCGTGAGCAGCGCGCGGATCGCGACGGCCGCGGCCTCCGGCTCGCGCGGCGGGACGAGGACGCCGGTGATGCCGTCCACGACCGTGTCGAGGTGGCCGCCGACGGCGCTCGCCACGACGGGCGCGCCGCAGGCCATGGCCTCCAGCGGCACCATGCCGAACGGCTCGTACCAGGGCAGTGCGACGACGAGGCTGGCCGAGCGGAGCAGCGGCGGCACCTCGGTGTGCCCGACCCGGCCGGGGAAGCGGACCCGGCCCGCGACCCCCGCGTCCCGCGCGATCCGCCGCAGCCGGTGGACTCCGGGGTCGCCGTCCACGCGTGCGGGGGGCGGGCCGCCCGCGACGATCAGCTCGGCGTCCGGCAGGTGGGCCAGTGCCCGGACGGCGGTGTCCACGCCCTTCCGCTCGACGAGCCGCGACAGCACGACCAGCCGATACCGCCCGCCGCCGTCGGCCTCGCGGCACTCGTCGCCGTCCGGGGTGAACAGGCCGACGTCGACGCCGCACGGCACCACCCGGACGCGGCCCGGCGGCACGCCGATCGCGGCCAGCTCGGAGACCTCGTCCGAGCAGGTGGCGATCACCCTGTCCGCGGCGCGCCCGATCGCCCGCTCCAGCCGCACCCGGGACGCCGGGCTGGTGTCGCCCGCGCCCCGGTGGCGGCGCATCACGGTGCCGAGCGCGTGGTAGGACTGCACGACCGGCACGCGCCGCGACCCGGCCGCCTGCGCGGCCTGGATCGCGGCGAGCCCGCTCATCCAGTGGTGGGCGTGCACGACGTCCGGCGGGTCGGTGGCCCACCGGCGCTCCAGGTGCCGCCCGAAGTCGTGCATCCAGGGGAGCAGCGCGTCCTTCGCGATCCGCTCCGCCGGGCCCGCGGGGACGTGCTCCACGGTCACGCCGGGCGCGAGCCGCACCCGCTCGGACCGCGCCGGCGCGTCCCGCCGCGTGTACACGGTGACGTAATGGCCTTGCCGTCCCAGCTCGGCGGCCAACTCGGCGACGAACACGCTTTGCGCGCCGTCGGCTCCGGAGCGCCCTCTCCCCGCCGGTCCGCCTCCGGCGGCGAGTGGGCTGGCGTGTTCGGAGACCATCGCGATCCTCATCGCACTACCTCCTGGAGATCTCACCGCCATTCACACAGGAAGCGGGGGGATGAAGCGGATTCGACATTGCCTGTGTCGATCGTCCTAAACGCCGGAGTCCCGAAAGCCCGCTGGTGAACGGCGTGTCAGGCGGCGGGCGTATCGGCGTCAGGCGGTCGGCGTCAGGCGGCGGGCGCCGCCGTCCGGCCGCGCGCCAGCCGCAGCGCGCACACCGCGCCGAAGAGCGCCGCCCCGGCGAGGGCCCAGCCCGTGCCGTACTCGGCGTGCCGGGTCGAGGCGCCGGACTCCGCCAGCGTGAGGAACAGCGTCCCGATGGTGGCGATGCCGACGACCTGGGCGATCTGCATGAGCGTGAGCAGCAGGCCGCTGGCGTCCGCCGCGTCCTCGGGGGCGACGTGCCGCAGCGCGGTCGTCATGATGATCGGCATCACGCCGAGCCCGAACCCGATGACCATGGTGAGCAGCTCGTAGGGGAGTCCGCCGCCGGCGAGCGGGCCGACGCACAGGTAGCCCACGGCCGCGATGGCGAACCCGGCCGGGACGGCGGGCCGGTGCCAGCGCGCGGGCAGCCGCTGCCAGTTGAGCCCGACCAGGGCGAACGCGGCGACGCACGGCACGAAGGCGAGGCCGGACTCGACCGGCGACAGCCGCAGGTCGCCCTGGAGGTGCAGCGTGGTGGTGAACAGGAACGAGCCCCAGCTCCCCGGCCCGAACAGCATGGCGACGCACGCGGGCACGAGCAGCGGAGCGCGGAGCACGCGCGGGGAGATCAGCGGGCGTCCGCCGGTGGCGGCGACGCGGCGCTCGACGGCGACGAAGGCGGCGAGGAACATGGCGCTCGCGGCGAGCGAGGCCCAGCCCCACAGCGGCCAGCCGAGCTCGTGCCCCATGATCAGCGGGACGACGAACAGCAGCACCGCCGGGGCGAGGGTGAGCAGGCCGGGCAGGTCCAGCTCGGCCCGCAGGCCCGTGGTCCGGGGCGGGACGTCGTCGGCGGGCAGCGTGCGCGGCGACGCGAGCAGCAGCGCGACGCCGATCGGGACGTTCACGAGGAACACCGTCCGCCAGCCGGTGCCGAACAGGTCGGCGCTGACCAGCAGGCCGCCCGCCGCCTGGCCGACGACGACGCCGCCCGCGATGACCGCGGAGTACACACCGAGCGCGCGCGCCCGTGCCGCGCCGGTGAAGTTCCGCTGGATCATCGACATCACCTGGGGCGTCAGCAGCGCCGCGCCGATGCCCTGGAGGAACCGGAACACCACCAGGGCGCCCGTGGTCGGCGCCAGCCCGCAGGCCAGGGACGCGACCGTGAACCCGACGAGCCCGGCGTGGTACATCCGGCGGTGCCCGGCGATGTCGCCGAGCCGCGCGCCGGTGATCAGCAGCACGGCGTAGGAGATGATGTAGCCCGCGACGACGAGCTGCAGCCCGGAGCCGGAGGCGTGCAGGTCGGCGCGCAGCGTCGGGAGCGCGACGTTGACGATGCTCACGTCCAGGATGGCCATGAACTGGCCGAGCAGGATGACGGCCAGCGCGAGGCGGCCGGGTCCGTTCCGCGTCCCCCGTTCGGGAACAATCCCGCGCAGATCGGTTGCTTGTGTCATGGGTACGATCTTTGCGGGCAACGGGTACCGGTAACGAGAGCCTGGTGATACTGGTACTGACAGCACCTGGCAACGACGGCGGACCGGATGCATCCTGGGGGCGTGACGATGACCACCGCGCAGACCACCACCGCGCCGCGCCGCAGGACGGAGCTGGCCGCGTTCCTGCGCAGCAGGCGCGAGCGGATCACGCCCGAGGACGTCGGGATGCCGCCCGGCCCGCGCCGCCGCACCCCCGGCCTGCGCCGCGAGGAGGTCGCACAGCTCGCCGGGGTCGGCGTCACCTGGTACACGTGGCTGGAGCAGGGCCGTCCGATCAACGCGAGCACCCAGGTGCTGGACGCGGTGGCCCGCACCCTCCGGCTCGACGGCGCCGAGCGCGAGCACCTGTACCGGCTCGCCGACATCCCCGAGGCGACCGTGGACGAGGAGGCCGACACCCTGCCCGCCGAGGTCCAGGGCATCCTGGACGCGCTCGTCCCGATGCCCGCCGCGGTGGCGAACGGCCGGTCCGACATCCTCGCCTGGAACGCCGCCTACGCGGCGATCTTCCCGCACATCGTGGCGGCGCGGCCGTGCGAGCGGAACTCGCTGTGGATGGTGTTCACCCTGCCGCCGTGCTGCAACCCGGTCGTGAACCTGGAGGAGGCCGCGCCCGGCCACGTCGCGGTGTTCCGGCACCGGTACAGCCGGCACCTGGGCGAGCCGGGCTGGAAGGAGCTGGTCCGGCGGCTCCAGGAGGCCAGCCCCCAGTTCGCCCGGCTGTGGGCGTCGCACGACGTGGCTCTGCCGGGGCAGAGCGACAAGGTGTTCCGGCACCACGCCGTCGGCGTGATCCGGACCCGCACCACGAACATGGAGATCACGGCGTCCCCGGACGCGCGGCTCGTCGTGTACACGCCGACCGACGAGGAGAGCCGCGAGCGGATCGGGTGGCTGATCGCCAACCCGGACGCCGCCGCCGTCGACCACTCCCACTGAGCGCCCGGCCGCCGCGCCGTCAGGTGCGGGACCGGCGCGCGATCACGACCAGGTCGAGCGCGGCGATCAGGGCCACGCCCGCGCAGATCGCCGCCGCGGCCCAGGCGCCGTCGCCGCCGCCGGACTGCGCCCGCACGGCGAACAGGACGGCGGCCGCGGCCGTCCCGACCAGCGCGATCCCGGACAGGATCGCGCGCAGCCGCAGCGGGCTCCGGGCGGTCAGCGGCTCGCGGCCGCTCGGCTGCCCGTGCGGGTATGGGCCGTGCGAGCCGGGGCCGTGCCAGTCCGGGTCGCGCCACTCGGAGTACTCCGGCCCGGGTTCGCCGCGGCCCCGGTCGTCCCGGCCCCGCTCGTCCCCGCCGGGCTCGTCCCGCTCGGGTTCCGGTCGCTCGGGCTCGTCCATGGGCTGCTCGTGCCCCGTCACGCCCGGACGATGCGTCCGGCACCGCGTCCGGCACCGCGTCCGAGACCCGCCTGAAACCGCAGGTCACCCCGCGCTGGACGCCGCCCAGATGTTGATCCCCGCCTCGACCGCGTCCCGGTCGATCGCGGCGAGCTCGTCCGCGCTGAGCTCCGGCGCGTCGAGCGCGGCGAGGTTCTCCTCCAGTTGTGCGACGCTGCTTGCGCCGATCAACGCGGAGGTGACGCGGCCGTCCCGCAGCGCCCAGGCGAGGGCGAGCTGCGCGAGCGACTGGCCCCGCCCCTTGGCGATCTCGTTCAGCGTGCGGACGTGCCGGACGTTCTCCTCGCTGAGCAGGTCGGCGGAGAACGACGTCCCCTTGCTGGCCCGCGACCCGGCCGGGACGCCGTCGAGGTACTTGTCGGTCAGCATCCCCTGCGCCAGCGGCGAGAACGCGATGCAGCCCGCGCCCTCCCGTTCGAGCGTGTCGAGCAGGCCGCCCTCGATCCAGCGGTTCAGCATCGAGTAGGACGGCTGGTGGATCAGCAGCGGCGTCCCCATGTCCCGCAGGATGGCGGCGGCCTCGGCGGTGCGCTCCGGCGAGTACGACGAGATCCCCGCGTACAGCGCCTTCCCGGACCGGACGGCCCGGTCGAGCGCCCCCATCGTCTCCTTAAGCGGCGTGTCCGGGTCGAACCGGTGGCTGTAGAAGACGTCGACGTAGTCGACGCCCATCCGCCGCAGCGACTGGTCGAGGCTGGCGAGCAGGTACTTGCGGGACCCCCACTCGCCGTACGGGCCCGGCCACATGTCGTACCCGGCCTTCGTCGAGATGACGATCTCGTCCCGGTAGGGCGTGAAATCTTCCCGGAAGATCCGGCCGAAGTTGGTCTCGGCGGAGCCGTACGGCGGGCCGTAGTTGTTGGCCAGGTCGAAATGCGTGACGCCGAGGTCGAACGCGCGCCGCAGGATCGCCCGCTGGACGTCCAGCGGCCGGTCGTCGCCGAAGTTGTGCCACAGGCCGAGCGAGATCGCCGGGAGCCGCAGCCCGCTGCGCCCGCACCGCCGGTAGGTCGCCCGCTCGTATCGTCCGCCGTCCGCCGCATAGGTCATGGTCGGGAGTATTCCAGGGCGGGCCGGGCACGGCGCCGCGCGGGCGTCCGGGGCGGCGCGAGTACACAAAGGATCCGGTCGGCGGCTGTCATCTCTGCCATGCGTGAACGGGGCGCGGAAGTGGCAAGGTTACTCAGAGATATGGACGAGGAGGTCCCTGTGGTCGCGCTGCGCAGTTACGTGTCGGGTTCCTGGCATGCTCCGGAGGACGAGGGGGCGCCGCTGCACGACGCCGTCACGGGCGAGGAGGTCGCCAGGATCTCCTCGGCGGGGATCGACCTCGGCGCCGCGCTGGAGCACGGCCGCCGGGCGGGCGGCCCGGTACTGCGCGAGCTGACCTTCCACCAGCGCGCGTCCCTGCTCAAGGCACTGGCCTCCCACCTGCGGGAGCACCGCGAGGAGCTGTACGCGCTGTCGGCCCGGACGGGCGCGACCCTCGGCGACTCGAAGTTCGACGTGGACGGCGGCATCGGCGTCCTGTTCGGCTTCGCGAGCAAGGGCAAGCGGGAGCTGCCGAACGACACGCTCCTCGTCGAGGGGAACGTGGAGCCGCTCGGCAAGGGCGGGACGTTCGTCGGCCAGCACCTGTGCACCCCGTCGCGCGGCGTCGCGGTGCAGATCAACGCGTTCAACTTCCCGGTGTGGGGGCCGCTGGAGAAGCTCGCCCCGGCGTTCCTCGCGGGCGTGCCGAGCCTGATCAAGCCCGCGAGCCAGACCGCGTACCTGACGGCCCGGCTGGTCGAGCTGATCGTCGAGTCCGGGATCCTGCCGGAGGGGACGGTCCAGATGGTCTGCGGCGAGCCGCGCGACCTGCTCGACCACCTCACCGAGCAGGACATCGTGGCGTTCACCGGGTCGGCGTCCACCGCTCGGCTGCTGCGCACGCACCCGGTGGTCGTGGCGAACGCGGTCCGGTTCAACGCGGAGGCCGACTCGCTGAACTGCTCCATCCTCGGCCCGGACGCGACGCCCGGCAGCGTCGAGTTCGACCTCTTCGTGAAGCAGCTCGTCAGCGAGATGACGGTGAAGGCGGGGCAGAAGTGCACGGCGATCCGCCGCGCGCTCGTCCCGGCCGGGCTGGTCGACGAGGTCGCCGAGGCGGCCCGCGAGCGGCTGGCGCGGATCACGATCGGGAACCCGGCCGACCCCGACGTCCGGATGGGCGCGCTCGCCACCCTCGACCAGCGCGAGGAGGTCCGCCGCTCGCTGAAGGCGCTGCTGGACGCGGGCCGCGTCGTCGCGGGCGACCCCGACCGCGTCGAGGTCGTCGGCGCGGACGCCGAGCGCGGCGCGTTCATGTCGCCCGTCCTGCTCCGCGCGGACGACCCCGGCCGCGCCGAGCCGCACGAGGTGGAGGCGTTCGGGCCGGTCAGCACGCTGCTGCCGTACGAGGGGGCCGAGCAGGCGGTGGAGCTCGCCGTCCGGGGGCGCGGCAGCCTCGCCGGGTCGATCGTGACCGGCGACCACGACTTCGCGCGGCAGGTGGTGCTCGGCGCCGCGCCGTGGCACGGGCGGCTGCTCGTGCTGAACGCCGAGGACGCGAAGGAGTCCACCGGGCACGGGTCGCCGCTGCCCCAGCTCGTCCACGGCGGGCCGGGACGCGCGGGCGGCGGGGAGGAGATGGGCGGGATCCGCGGGGTCGTCCACCACATGCGGCGCACCGCCGTCCAGGCCGGGCCCGCGATGCTCACCTCGATCACCGGCCGCTGGGTGCCCGGCACCGACCGGACGGTCACCGACGAGCACCCGTTCCGCAAGCACCTGGAGGACCTGCGCGTCGGCGACACCGCCGTCGGCGGCCCGCGCGTCGTCACGCTCGACGACGTCGAGCACTTCGCCGAGTTCACCGGCGACACCTTCTACGCCCACACGGACGAGGACGCCGCCCGCGCCAACCCGTTCTTCGGCGGCCGGGTCGCGCACGGCTACCTGGTCGTGTCGTTCGCGGCGGGGCTGTTCGTCGAGCCGTCGCCGGGGCCCGTCCTCGCCAACTACGGCCTGGAGAACCTGCGGTTCCTCACCCCGGTCAAGCCGGGCGACGAGCTGACCGTCACGCTGACCGCCAAGCAGATCACGCCGCGGGACGGCGCCGACTACGGCGAGGTCCGCTGGGACACCGACGTCACCAACCAGGAGGGCGCCTCGGTCGCCAAATACGACGTGCTGACCCTGGTGGCCAAGAGGCCCAAGCACGACTGACACTAGAAGGGACGTCCAGCGGGGGAGGCGTCGCCAGAACGGGGTGCGCCCATGATCAGTCCCCTGCACATCCAGACGGTGCGCGAGGTCGTCCGCACCGGCTCCTTCGCGGACGCCGCCCGCAACCTCGGGTACACGGCGTCCGCGGTCTCCCAGCAGATCGCCGCGCTGGAGCGGGCCTGCGGCCTGGTGCTGTTCGAGCGCCGGGCCCGCAGCGTCCGGCCGACCAGCGCCGCGTTCCTCGTGGTCAGCAAGGGCAACGACGTGCTGTCCGCGCTCGACACCCTCGAACGGGAGCTGCGGACGGTCGCCGTCGGCGAGCGCGGCGCGCTGCAGCTCGGCAGCTTCCCGACCGCCAGCGCCCGCATCCTGCCGCGGGTGCTGGCGGAGCTGTCCCGCGTCCGGCCCGGCATCGAGATCAAGCTGTCGGAGGGAGAGCCCGACGAGCTGCTCCCCGAACTCCTCGACGGCGACCTCGACCTCCAGCTCGTCTACCGGTACGACCTGTTCCCCCGCACCTGGCCCGCCCAGATCGTGGAGACGCCGGTGATGGACGAGAACCTCGTCCTGTGCGTGCCGGAGGAGCATCCGCTCGCCGGTGGACGCACCGTGCGGCTCCGCGACCTCACCTCGGAGACGTGGATCGCGAGCCGCCCGGAGAGCTCCGGCGCGCAGGCGCTGTTACGGCTGTGCAGCACCGCCGGGTTCACGCCGAACATCGCGTTCCGCAGCAACGACTACGCGGTGGTGTGCGGGCTCGTCGGGTGCGGGCTCGGGATCGCGCTCGTCCCCGCGCTCGGCTGCGTGCCCGCGCCGGGGCTGCGGACGCTGAAGCTGAGCCGCCGGAGCCCGCAGCGGCACGTCACCGTCCTGCGCCGGACGACGAACACGAACCCGCTGGTCAAGGACGCGATGCGCGGCCTCGCCGAGGTCGCGCGGACGGTCGGGGCGCAGATCAGCGGGGCGACCGGTCCGCGCGCGGAAGGCGGCCCTTGAGGTCCATCGCCGCCCGCACCCGCCGCTGCGCCAGTTCGACGGCCGCCCGGTGCGTGGTCGTGCCCTGGGCGCGGGCGGCCGCGAGGACCGTCCGCGTGTTCTCCCGTGTCTTCGCCGAGACGGCGGCGAACACCGCGTCCGGGTCGGGACGGAACGGCGAGTAGCGGGCGTCCATCGCGAACCCGGCCGCGACGACCCCGCCCGCGTTGGCGACGAAATCGGGCACGACCGTGATCCCGCGCGCGGCGAGCACGTCCTGCGCGGCCGGGCCGGTGGGCAGGTTCGCGCCCTCCACGACGATGCGCGCGCCGATGTCGGCGGCGACGCGCTCGTCGATGACGTCCTGCGTCGCGGCCGGGACGAGCACGTCCGCCGGGACGAGCAGCTCCGCGCCCACGTCCAGCAGCCGCCCGCCGTACTCCTCGACCGCGGCGTCCCCGACCTCGGCGCGCAGGTCGAGCAGGCGGGCGACGTCCAGGCCGTCCGGGTCGTGCAGCGCCCCGCGCGCGGTGGACACCGCGACGACGGACGCGCCCAGCTCGGCGAGCCGCCGCGCCGCCGCGTGCCCGACCGCGCCGAACCCCTGCACCGCGACCCGCGCGCCGCGCAGGGACGTCCCGGCGTGCCGCGCGGCGGCGTCGGCGGCCTCCGCGACGCCGAAGCCGGTGACGCCCAGCTCGTCGTAGGGCATCCCGCCGAGCGCGTGCGGCGTGCCGACGGCCGCGCCCCGGTCCGCCAGCTCGTCCTGGACGATCGCCGCGTCCCGCTCCGTCAGCCCCATGTCGAGCCCCGCGACGTACTGGCTCGGGATCTCCCGCGACAGCGCCCGGACGAACGACCGCAGCACCGCCTCCCGGTCCGGCGCGGCCGGGTCGGCCATGATCCCGGCCTTCGCGCCGCCGAAGAACAGGTCGACGCCCGCCCACTTGTACGTCATGACCCGCGCGAGGCGCGCCACCTCCGCGACCGTCACGGACGGGCTCATCCGCATGCCGCCCTTGCCCATGCCGCGCGCGGTGTTGTCGATGACGAGGACGCCGCGCATGCCCGTCCGCGAGTCGGAGACGCAGACGACCCGCTCGGGGCCCCACTCGTCCATCAAGGCCAGCACGTCAGACACGGTTCAGCTCCGGACGGAGCCCGTCGCCGGTGAACCGCGCGGCGTGCAGCGGGCCGACGTCGACGAACGGCTCGCGGCCCAGGTACAGGTCGCGGACGACCTCGCCCACCGCCGGGCCTTGCAGGAACCCGTGCCCGGAGAAGCCCGTCGCGTACAGGAACCGGGAGACCGCGGCGTCCTCCCCGATGAGCGCGTTGTGGTCGGGCGTCACCTCGTACAGGCCCGCCCAGCCGCCGGTGAGCCCGACGTCGAGAAGGGACGGCGCGCGGGACGCGATCGCCGCGGTGAGGCGGGGGAGCCAGGCGTCCGAGCGGTCCAGCGCGAAGCCGGGCTCCTCGTCCGGGTCGGACATGCCGAGCATCAGCCCCTCGCCCTCGCCGTGGAAGTAGAACGTCGTCGTGAAGTCGATCGTCATCGGGACGGGACGCGGCAGCCCCGGGATCGGCTCGGTGAACACGATCTGGCGGCGCAGCGGCTCGACCGGCAGGTCGACCCCGGCCATCCGGCCGACCGCCGCCGACCACGGCCCGGCCGCGCACACCACGGCGGAGGTCGCGATCCGGCCGCGCGACGTCTCGACGGCCGTGACCTCGCCGCCGCCGGTCTCGATGCCGAGCACCTCGCAGTGCGTGCGGATCGTCGCGCCGTGCCGCCGCGCGCCCGTCGCGTACCCGAGGACGACCGACTCGGGCGTGCAGTGCCCGTCGTCGGGGGAGAAGGCGGCGCCGAGCAGCCCGCCCGTGTCGATCAGCGGGGACAGCCGCCGCGCCTCCGCCGCGGAGACCATCCGGCTCGGCACGCCCAGCTCGTTCTGCAGCGCGACGCCCGCCTCGAACGACGCGACGTCCTCGGGACGCGACAGCAGGAACAGGTAGCCGACCCGGCGCAGGTCGATCTCCTGCCCGGGACGTTCCCCGAACCGTCCGAACGCCTCCAGGCTGCGGGCGCCGAGCCGGATGTTGACCTCGTCGGAGAACTGCGCCCGCACCCCGCCCGCGGCCTTGCACGTCGAACCGGAGCCCAGCTCGTCGCGCTCCACGAGGACGACGCCGCGCACCCCAGCCTCCGCGAGGTGGAACGCGATGCTCGTGCCCATCACCCCGCCGCCGATGACGACGACCTCCGCCTCCACCCCGGCCGCCTCCATCCTGGCCGCCTAGAGCCGGAAGCCCGGATCGGGGACGATCTCCAGGACGTCCATCTGCGCCTTCTGCAGGCGTCCGGAGTAGTCCCAGTTCATCGACTGCCAGCGGGTGAACTGGTCCAGCACCCACATTCCCGACTGGCGGCTGCCGTTGCCGGAGCGTCCGTTCCCGCCGAACGGCAGGTGCGCCTCCGCGCCGGACGTCGAGTTGTTCACGCTCACCATCCCCGCCGAGATCCGGCGGCGGAACGCGAAGACCTTCGCCGGGTCCGTCGTGTAGATGGACGCGGACAGGCCGTAGCCGGGAGCGTTCGCCAGCTCGATCGCCTCGTCCAGCGTCCGGTAGGAGGCGACGCCGATGATCGGGCCGAAGGTCTCGTTCATGAACAGCTCGTCGGCGGGGCCGACGCCGTCCACGACCACCGGGTGGTAGTACAGCCCGGCGTCGGCGTCGCCGGTGAACCCGTCGCGCGGCGCGGCGGCCGTGATCCGGCCGGTCGAGCCGTGGATGGAGTGGTGGGGCCCGATCCAGCCGAGGACCTTCTCGAACCCGTCCGCGAACCGCTCGTCGATCATCGGGCCGTACAGGACGTCGCCGGACGGGTCGCCCACCGCGGCGGCGCCGACGGCCTCGTCCAGGAGCCGGACGAACTCGCCGTGGACCGACTCGTGGACGATCGCCGTCCCGAGCGACGTGCAGCGCTGCCCGGCCGTCCCGAACCCGGAGAACAGGGCGCCCTCGACGGCGAGCGGCAGGTCGGCGTCCTCGGTGACGACCATCGGGTTCTTGCCGCCGAGCTCCAGGCACGGCGACTGGAGGTGCCGCCCGCACAGCTCCCCGATCCGCGACCCGACCTCGGTGGAGCCGGTGAACCCGACCTTGTCGACCAGGCCGCGGCCGAGCGCCTGCTCCAGGCCGCGGAACGTCTCGGGGCCGTCCGCGTAGACGACGTTGAGGACGCCGTCCGGCAGCCCCGCGTGCGCGCACAGCTCGTAGAACGCGTCGGCGCAGGCCGCCGCGTACTCGGCGGGCTTCCACACGACCGCGTTCCCGCAGAGCAGGGCCGGGACGATGTACCAGGACGGCACGGCCACCGGGAAGTTCCCCGCCGTGATGACGGCGACGACGCCGACCGGGTCGCGGAAGGTGAAGAGCTGCTTGTCCGGCATCTCCGACGGGACGGTCTGCCCGTAGAGGCGGCGCCCCTCGCCGAGGAAGAACGCGCACGTGTCCGCGATCTCCTGCACCTCGCCGAGCGCCTCCGCGTACGGCTTGCCGACCTCGCGGGTCACGACGCGGGCGAGGGCCTCCTTGCTGGCCTCGACGAGGCGGCCGAGCGCGGCGACGGCCTGGCCGCGGACGGGCGGCGGGACGTCCCGCCACGCGTCCTGCGCCTCTCGGGCGGCCTCGCAGGCGCGGACGAGGTCGTCCGCGTCCGCGAGGGACACCTCGGCCACGACCTCGGACGTCCGGGACGGGTCGGTGGAACGGTACGGGCGCGGACCCGCCGGGACGCGGGCGCCGCCGATGACGGAGGAGAGCACGGTCTCAGGGTGAACAGGGCCGGGCGTCCGCGCCAAGATCGGGCAGAGCGCGGCTTCCTTACCGCGAGCCCAAGCCCACCTGACGCTCCCTCGTTCAGGCCGTTCCAGAAGGGCGTTAAGGGTTTCTTGGTGAAGCGCCAACCGGTTCGCGGGCTCGGCTAGGTCGACCCGGGGCACGGCGGCGTCCGATGCTCGAACGGCGTCCTCGTCCACGCAGGAGACCGCATGTCCGAGCCCGCCGACGTCCACTTCCTTGAGACGGTCGCGTCCCTGACACCGCCGGCCGAGCCCGCGCCGCCCGGCCCGGTGGACGACGCGCGCCTGCTGGAGCTGTTCGACGCCCAGATCGGCAGCCGCCACCTCGACCTCGCCGCCCGCCGGCTCAGGTCGCGGGGACGCGGCTACTACACGATCGGGTCGGCGGGGCACGAGGGGAACGCGGCCGTCGCCGCCGCGCTGCGGCCGGACGACCCGGCGCTGCTGCACTACCGGTCCGGCGCGTTCTTCCTGGAGCGGGCCCGCCAGGTCCCCGGCGGCGATCCGCTGCGCGACGTGCTGCTGGGCCTGGTCGCCGCCGCCGAGGAGCCCATCGCGGGCGGCCGCCACAAGGTGTTCGGGAGCCACCGGCTGCACGTGATCCCGCAGACGTCCACGATCGCCTCGCACCTGCCGCGCGCGCTGGGCGTGGCGTTCGCGATCGAGCGCGCGGCGCGGCTCGGCCTCGGCACGCCGTGGCCGAGCGACGCGGTCGCCGTGTGCGGGTTCGGGGACGCGTCCGCCAATCACTCGACCGCCGCGGGCGCGATCAACGCGGCGGTGAACTGCGGCTACCAGGGGCTTCCGCTGCCGCTGCTGCTGGTCTGCGAGGACAACGGGATCGGGATCAGCGTCCGGACGCCGCCCGGCTGGATCCAGGCCGCATACGGGTCGCGTCCGGGGCTCGCCTACTTCCACGCTGACGGCTGCGATCTCGACGACGCCTGCGCCGTGTCGGCGGCGGCGGTCGCGTGGGTGCGGGAGCGGCGGCGTCCCGCGTTTCTGCACTTGCGGACCGTCCGGCTGATGGGGCACGCCGGGTCGGACGTCGAGTCGTCCTACCGGACGCCCGCCGAGTTGGCGGCCGACCTAGAGCGTGACCCACTGGTCCGGACGGCGCGGCTGCTCGTCGCGCGCGGCGCCGCGACGCCCGCCGAGGTCGTCGACCGGTACGAGGCGAAGCGCGCGGAGGTGATGGCGCTCGCCGCGAAGGTCGCGGACGCGCCGCGGCTCGCGTCCGCCGCCGAGGTGATGGCGCCGCTCGCCGCCGCGTCCACGCCGCCGGACGAGACGCGGGGGAGCGGGGAGCCGGTCACGGTCGCGCAGGCGGTCAACCGGACGCTCGGCGACCTTCTGGACGAGCGGCCCGGCCTGCTCGTCTTCGGCGAGGACGTCGCCCGCAAGGGCGGCGTCTACGGCGTCACGCGCGGGCTGCTGAGGCGGGCGGGCGCGGCGCGGGTGTTCGACACGATCCTGGACGAGCAGTCCGTGCTCGGGCTGGCGCTCGGGTTCGGCCTCGCCGGGATGCTGCCCGTGCCGGAGATCCAGTACCTCGCCTACCTGCACAACGCCGCCGACCAGATCCGCGGGGAGGCGGCGACGCTGCCGTTCTTCTCGCGCGGGCGGTACCGCAACCCGATGGTCGTCCGCGTCCCCGGCTACGCCTACCAGAAGGGGTTCGGCGGGCACTTCCACAACGACAACGCCGTGGCCGCGCTCCGCGACATTCCGGGGCTCGTGATCGCCTCTCCGGCCCGTCCGGACGACGCGGCGGGGATGCTGCGCGCCTGCGCCGACTCCGCCGAGACCGACGGACGGGTGTGCGTGTTCCTGGAGCCGATCGCGCTGTACCACGTCCGCGACCTGCACGAAGAGGGCGACGGCGGCTGGCTGGCGCCCGCCGGGGGCACGGTCCCGATCGGCCGGGCGCGCACCTACGGGGACGGCCGCGACCTCACCATCGCCACGTTCGCGAACGGGCTGCGGATGAGCCTGCGCGCCGCGCGGCGGCTGGCGCGGGCAGGCGTCCGGTGCCGCGTCCTCGACCTGCGCTGGCTCGCGCCGCTGCCCGTCGGCGACCTGCTGCGCGAGGCGCGCGCCACCGGGACCGTCCTGGTCGCGGACGAGACGCGCCGGACGGGCGGCGTGTCCGAGGCCGTCCTGACCGCGCTCGCCGACGCCGGGTTCCGGGGCCGGGCCGCCCGCGTCGCGAGCGCGGACAGCTTCGTCCCGCTCGGCGACGCCGCCTACCACGTCCTGCTCTCGGAGTCCACGATCGAGGACGCTGCGCTGCGGCTCGTCCGCGGGGAGGCTGGCGGAGACTGAACTCCGCGGCGTCGCACGATGTTTCGCGGAACCGCTTCGTCCTGTTTCGTGTCGAATCGTGACACGTCCGAGCGAAAGGCGGCCCCGCGGTGGCCATCGAACCCCTCCGGCCGGACGACCCGGCGGCGATCGGCGGATACGAACTCCTGGGACGGCTCGGCGAGGGCGGCCAGGGCGTCGTCTACCTGGCGCGCTGGCCGGGCGCGTCCGGCGGGCCGGTCGCCCTCAAGACGCCGCACGGCGGGCGGGCCGCCGACCTGTCGGAGATCACGCTCGTCCGGCAGGTCGCGCGGTTCTGCACGGCCCGCGTCCTGGACGCCGGGACGGACGGCGACCGCCCCTACATCGTCAGCGAGTACGTCGACGGGCCGTCGCTGAAGGCCGCCGTCGAGGACGGCGGCCCGCTGTCCGGCGTCGAACTGGAGCGGCTCGCGGTCGGGACGATGGTCGCGCTCGCCGCGACGCACGCGGCGGACGTCGTCCACCGCGACTTCACGCCGGGCAACGTCCTGCTCGCCCCGGACGGCCCCCGCGTCGTGGACTTCGGCGTCGCGCGGGCGCTCGGCCCGTCCGGCCGGGGCGCGCCCGGGTCGTCCGGGACGCCCGCGTTCATGGCGCCGGAGCAGGCGGCGGGCGGCGAGGTCGGCGCGGCGGCGGACGTGTTCGCCTGGGCGGTCACGATGGCCTACGCCGCGCTCGGCCCGGCCGTGCTCGGCGAGGACGGGCCGGGCAGCGCGTTCGGCCGCCTGCTGCGGCTGGAGCGGTGCCTCGCGGACCTGCCTGGATGGCTGGCGGAGATCGTCGCGCCGTGCCTCGCCGAGGATCCCGCGAGCCGTCCGGCGGCGCGCGACGTCCTGGTCAGGCTGCTCGGCTACGGCGAACGGACCGCCGAGCCCCCGGAGGGCGGGACGACCCGCCGGGACCGGGGCCTCGTGCCGGAGGGCGCGCACCCGCGCTCCCCGACCATCGGACGCGGGGACGCGGAGCCGTCCGACCGCGCGGAGCGGCACCCGGGCCCGGCGTCGGGACGCACGGTGATCTCGGCCTGGCGCCGCCGCCGGGTGCTGATCGTCGGTACCGCGCTGGCCTTGTCGGGCGCCCTGGCCGCCGCCGCCGTGGCCGCCGCGTCGTGGCCCGAGCGGAAGCGCCCCACCGCGCCCGTCACGGCGCCCGTCACGGCGCCCGCGCGGCCGCTGACCGTCGGGTCCGCGAACTTCCCGGAGAGCGTCCTGCTCGGCGAGATCTACGCGCAGGCGCTGGAGGCCCGGGGCCGGAAGGTCGTCCGCAGGCACGCAATCGGCTCCCGCGAGGCGTACTTCCCGCTCGTGCGGAGCGGCGAGGTCGACGTCGTCCCCGAGTACAACGGGGCGCTCGCGTCCTACCTGGGCGCGGTCGACCTCGGCGCGCGCACTCCCGCGACGACGAAGTCGGTGAACGCCGCGCTGCGCCGCAAACTGCCTCCGGGCCTGCGGTTACTCGCCTCGTCGAAGGCCGAGGACAAGGACGCCGTCGTCGTGACCCGCCGGACGGCGCGCCGATACGGGCTGACCTCCCTCGCCGACCTCGCGGACGCGGCGGACGAGTTCGTCCTCGGCGGCACCCCCGAGGCCCAGACCCGCCGCCAGGGACTGATCGGCCTCCGGGCCGTCTACGGGGCCGGGTTCAAGGGCTTCCAGCCGTTCCGGCAGGAGGACTTCGGCACGATGGCCGACCTCCTCGACCGGGGATCCCTCCAGGCCGCGCAGATGTTCACCACCGACCCGCTGCTCCGCTCGCACGGCTTCACCGTCCTCAGCGACCCGGAGCACCTGTTCGGCGCCCAGAACGTGACGCCCCTCGTCGCGGACCGCCGGGTGGACGCGGCGGCCCGCGCCGCGCTCGACGCCGTCTCGGCCGAGCTGACCACCGAGGACCTCCGCTACATGAACGCGCGGGTCGCGGTCGACAAGGACGAGGTCGAGGACGTCGCCAAGGCGTGGCTCGTCCAGAACGGGCTGCTACGCGGAGGATGAGGGGTCGATCGCGGGGTCGCCGCCGAGGTAGGCGGCCCGCACCCGGTCGTCGCTCGCGAGGTCGGCCGCCGGGCCGTCCAGCACGATCCGGCCCGTCTCCAGGACGTACGCGCGGTCGGCGAGGCGCAGCGTCTGGTGCGCGTTCTGCTCGACGATCAGGACGGTCGCGCCGCCGTCCCGGATCTCCCGGACGACGCGGAGCACCTGCTGCGCCATCTGCGGGGCGAGGCCCATCGTCGGCTCGTCCAGCGCCAGCAGGCGGGGACGCAGCATCAGGGCCCGCCCGATCGCGAGCATCTGCTGCTCGCCGCCCGACAGCAGGCCCGCGAGCTGCCCGCGCCGCTCGCCGAGCCGCGGGAACATCTCGTACACCTCCTCGCGGCGGGCCGCGACCCCGGCCCGGTCGCGCCGGTTGAGGTACCCGCCGAGCAGCAGGTTCTCCGCGACGTTCAGCGCCGGGAACACGCGCCGCCCCTCCGGGACGTGCCCCAGCCCCGCCGCGACGATCCGGTGCGCGGGGAGCCGGGTGATGTCGCGGCCGTCGAACTCGACGCGTCCCGACCGGGCCCGGTGCAGCCCGGTGAGCGTCCGCAGCGTGGTCGTCTTGCCCGCGCCGTTGCTGCCGAGCAGCGCGACGATCTCGCCCTCCGCCACCTCGAACGAGATCCCGGTGAGGGCCTCCACCTGCCCGTACCGGCTGTGCAGCCCGCTCACCCGCAGCAGCGTCACCGCAGCACCTCCGTGACGAGGTCGGTCTCCGGATCGTCCGGGACGCCGAGGTAGGCGGCGATGACCCGCTGGTCCTCCTGGATCTCGGCGGGCGGGCCCTCGGCGATCATCCGGCCGTACTCCAGCACCGTCACCCGGTCGGAGATCGACATCACCAGCGCGACGTCGTGCTCGATCAGCACGACGGCGGCGCCGAGCGCGCTGATCCGCGCGATCAGCTCCATCAGGGCGCGCTTCTCGGTCGGGTTCGCGCCCGCGGCGGGCTCGTCCAGCAGCAGGACGCGCGGGTCCCCGGCGAGCGCCCGCGCGATCTCCAGGCGGCGCCGGTCGCCGTAGGACAGTCCGCCCGCCGGACGGTCGGCGGCGTCGAGCAGCCCGGTGAACTCCAGGCAGCGGCGGACGGTGCCGAGGTCGGCGCGCGACAGCGGCCGCAGCAGCCCCCGGTCCCGCGCGAACCGGCCGATCAGCACGTTCTCCGCGACGGTCATGTCGTCGAACAGCCGGATGCTCTGGAACGTGCGGGCGAGCCCGGCGGCGGCGACCCGGTGCGGGGCCCGGCCGACGACGTCCCGGCCCGCGAGCACGACCGTCCCGGCGGACGGCGCGATCATCCCAGTGACGCAGTTGAACGCCGTCGTCTTGCCCGCGCCGTTCGGCCCGATCACGCTGACCACCTGGCCGGCGGCGGCGCGCAGGTCGAGGCCGTCCACGGCGGTGACGCCGCCGAACGACCGGGACAGGCCCGTCACCTCCAGCAGCGTGCCCTCCGCCGCCGGGAGTTCGGGCGCGGGCCCGGCGGCGGCGGGCAGCCGCAGCCTTCGCGGCCGGTACGGCCACACGCCCTGCGGCCGCAGCAGCACGATCAGGATCAGCAGCAGCGCGAAGAACAGCCCCCGGTACTCCTGGACGGTCCGCAGCACCTCCGGCAGCGCGATGATCACGATGGCGCCGACCATCACCCCGGGACGGCTGCCCATCCCGCCGATGATCACCACGAGGAGGATCATCAGCGAGGTCAGGAACGTGAAGCTGGACGGGTCCACGGTGCCGAGCTGCGCCGCGTTCAGCGGCCCGGCGGTCGCGCCCGCCGTCGCGCCGAGCACGTAGGCGAGCAGCTTCACCCGCCGGGCGGGCACCCCGACCGCCTCGGCGGCCGTGTCGTCCGACCGGATGGCGCGCCAGGCGTAGGCGAGCCGGGACCGGGCGAGCAGCGCCGTCGCGGCCAGCACGACGACGAAGAACGCGAGCGCCAGGTAGAAGAAGTCCCGGGGCGTGACGATCTCCCGGCCGCCGACCGTCACCGGCGGGATGCCGGTCAGCCCGTTCGGCCCGCCGGTCGTCTCCAGGTTGATCACCGTGATCCGGATGATCTCCCCGAAGCCGAGCGTGACGATGGCGAGGTAGTCGCTGCGCAGCCGCAGCGTCGGATACCCGATCACCACCCCGGCCGCCGCCGCGGCGGCCACCGCGACCGGCAGCGTCAGCCAGAAGTTCCACTCCTGCTTCACCATCAGCAGCCCGGACGTGTACGCGCCGATCGCGAAGAACGCGGCGAAGCCGAGGTCGAGCAGCCCGGCGTAGCCGACGACGATGTTGATCCCGAGGCCGAGGATCGCGTAGATGAGGATCGTCCCGGCGACGGTGAGCGCGTAGTCGTCCATCGTCGCGCCCGCGACGAGCGCGACCACGACGAGCAGCGGCCAGCCGCCGAACCGGGCCGCCGCCTCGGCCCGCGCGGGTACCACCAGGCGGCTCCTCATGCCCGCTCCACGACGCGCTCGCCGAACAGGCCGGTGGGTCTCAGCGCCAGCACCGCGATCAGCAGTCCAAAGATGATCACGTCCGTCCAGCGGGACGAGACGTACCCCGCCGAGAACGACTGGACGAGCCCGATCGCGACGCCCGCGACCATCGTCCCCGGCAGGTTCCCGATGCCGCCGAGCACGGCGGCGGTGAACGCGCGCAGCCCGATCAGGAACCCCATGCCGAAGCTGATCTGCACGTAGTACAGCCCGTACATGACGCCCGCCGCGCCCGCCAGCATCGAGCCGATGAAGAACGTCGTGAGGATGAGCCGCTCGACGTTGATGCCTTGCAGGCGGGCGGCGTCCCGGTCCATGGCGAGGGCGCGCATCGCGGTGCCCGTCACGGTCCGCGTCACGAACAGCCACAGGCCCGCCATCAGCACGACCGAGAGGAGGACGAGCGTGAGCTGCCCCCACGTGACGTGGACGGCGCCGCTGAAGATCCGGCCGCCGTCCAGGGCGTGCGGGTACGACTTGAACCGCGCGTCGGTCAGCACCTTGACGCCCTCCTCCAGCGCGAGCGACACTCCGATCGCCGCGATCAGGATCGCCAGGCGCGGTGACGACAGCAGCGGCACGTAGGCGACCTTCGCGATGCCGGTGCCGACGACTCCCGTGGTCAGGGCGCCGACGACGACCGCCGCGATGATCGCGGGCAGTGCCGTCCCGCCGGTGACGCCGAGCGTGGTCAGCGTCCCGAAACCGGCGAACGCGCCGATCATGAACACGTCGCCGTGCGCGAAGTTGATCAGCCGGACCACGCCGTAGATCATCGAGTAGCCGAGCGCGATCAGCGCGAGGAACGCCCCGATCGTCAGGCCGTTCACCAGGTACTGGACGAACTCGCTCATGGGTCCCCGCTCATGAGGTCTTGGCGTCCACCCAGGTGCCGCCGGTCTTGTCCAGCTTCTTGTAGGCGGTGAACGCGCCGGACTGGACCTGGACGGTGATGTACAGCGGGTCGGTCCGGTCGCCCTTCTGGTCGAAGGTGATCGGCCCGGTGATGCCCGGGAAGTCCTTGATCTTGTGGAGGGCGGCGATGAGGTCCTCGCCGTCCGTCGACCCGGCGTCGCCGACCGCCTTCGCGATGACCTTCACCGCGTCGTACTCGTACACCGAGAACGGCCCCGGGTCGGCGTTGTTCGCCGCCTTGTAGGCCGACACGAACCCGGCCGCGGCGGGCAGGTCCTTGGCCAGCGGGGCGGTGGTCGCGATGTAGCCGTCCGCCGCCGAGCCCGCCGTCTTCAGGACGGTCGAGTCGGTCGTCGCGTCCCCGCCCATCAGCGTGAACTTCAGCCCGAGCTGCTTGCGCTGCTTCATCAGCAGGCCCGCCTCGGCGAAGTATCCGGTGAAGTACAGGACGTCCGGCTTCGTCGAGGCCACCCTCGTCAGGACGGGGCTGTAGTCGGACTGGCCGGGCTGCAGCGCGTCCTCGTAGACGACCTGCCCGCCCGCCTGCTTGACCGAGTTCGCCGCCGCGTCCGCGAGGCCCTTGGCGTAGGTGGTGTTGTCGTGCAGGAGCGCGACGCGCTTGGCGCCGAGCGGGCCGGTCATGAACTTCGCGGCGACGAGGCCCTGGTTGTCGTCGCGCCCGCAGGTGCGGAACACCTTGCCCTTGCCGGTGTCGGTGAGCGACGGGTTGGTGGAGGCGTCCATCACGAACGGGACGCTCCGCCGCCCGTAGATCGGGATCGCGGGCACCGCCGCGCCGGAGCAGTAGCCGCCCGCGACCGCCACGACCTTGCTGTTCAGCAGCTTCTGCGCGGCCTGCGCGCCCTGCTGGGCGCTGCACTGGTCGTCGGCCTCCACGATGTCGATCTTGCGGCCCTTGACCCCGCCCGCCTTGTTGATCTCGGCGGCGGCGACCTTGGCGGCGGCGAGGATGTCCTGCCCCGCCGAGGCCGAGTCGCCGCTCAGCGGCGCGGGAACGCCGATCTTGATCGGCCCCGACCCGTCCGACCCACCCGAGTCCCCGCACCCCGCGCCGAGCGGAACCAGCAGGAGACCGACCCCGACCGCCGCGACGCCGCGAAACCGACGTCCGCGCCGCCGGGGAGGGTGTCGGGGAACCGATCGGGCCTCCAGCCCGGCGGGCTGGGGGACGCCCCCTGGACCCTCGGGCCGGTGGCCCGAAGATCCTCGCTTCGCTGCGGTCATCGGGCCTCCGTCGCTCGCGGGCGGGATGGTGAAAGCGTGAAACGTCGGCGCACCTGCGTCGAGACGACCAAGCATGCGATCTCATGTAGTGATCGATAAGAACCGCTTGCCCTTCCGCGCTGGACGGAGCGGGAGCGTCCTCGGGAGGATCGTCGGATGCCCGAAGTGCTGCTGCTCTCCGCCGCCGACGTGCGCGCGGTGTTCGACCTGCCTTCGGCGATCGCCTCGCAGCGCGCCGCGTTCCGCGCGCTCGGCCGCCGGGAGGCGCGGCTCGCGCCGCGGCTCCTCCTGGACGGCCCGGACGGCGACGTCGCGTTCTGCTACGTCTCCCGGATGCCCGGCACGGGCGCGGTGTCCAAGTTCGGCAGCGTGCACCCGGACAACGCGGCGCGCGGCCTGCCGACCGTGTCGGCGCTCGTGATCGTCCAGGACCCGGAGGACGGGCGGCCCGTCGCGATCATCGAGGGGGAGTCGGTGACGACGCTGCGCACGTCCGCGGCGAGCGCGGTCGCCGCCGACCACCTCGCGGCGCCGGACGCGTCCCGTCTCGCCGTGATCGGCTGCGGTCCGCAGGGACGCGCGCACGTCCGGGCGATGGCGGAGGTCAGGCCGGTCGAGCGGGTCGCGCTGGCCTGCCGCCACCCGGAGACCTGCGACATCGCCGCCGGGCTCGCGGACGAGCTGGGCCTGCCGGTAGTGGCGGCGCCGTCCGTCCGGGACGCCGTGGAGGGCGCGCAGATCGTGGTCACCGCGACGACGAGTGCGGAGCCGGTCGTCGGCGGAGCGTGGCTCGACTCCGGCTGCACCGTCCTGAGCGTCGGCTCGTTCGCCCCGGACCGGGTGGAGGTGGAGGACGACGTCCTCACCCGGGCCGCGTCGATCGTGGTGGACGACGTGCCGTCCGCGCTGGACCACGCCGGTCCGGTCGTGGCGGCGATCCGCGCGGGACGGCTCAGCCCAGAGCGGGTGCAACCCCTGGGCCCCATCGTCGCGGGCCTCGCCGACGGGCGCGAGTCGGCCGAGGACATCGTGTTCTACAACAGCGTCGGCGTCGGCGTGCAGGACACGGCGGCGGCGTCCGTCATCGTCGAGCGCGCCCGCGATCTCGGCGCGGGGCGGCACGCGGACCTCTGACCGTCCCGCCGCCCGCTAGGATGGTTCGGTATACCGAACGCTGGACGAGAGGGCGGGGACCGTGGGCGCGTCAGGGGAATCGGTGCGGGACGTGCTGGCCGGAAACCTGCGGCGGGCCCGGCTGGCGCGCGGCCTGTCGCTGTCCGAGCTGTCCCGCCGGTCGAAGATCGGCAAGGCGACGCTGTCGCAGTTGGAGGCCGGGGCCGGGAACCCGACGATCGAGACGGTGTTCAGCCTGTCGCGGGCCCTCGAAGTGCCGATCTCCGACCTGCTCGACCACCGCGAGCCGACCGGGCCGACCGTGGTCCGCGCGGCGGACGTCGAGGTGCTGCGCGGCGCGGGCGTCGACCTGCGCCCGCTGCGCGGCATCGAGTCCGGCGGCGCGATCTTCGAGGTGTACGACCAGCAGGTCAGGGCCGGATGCCGGCAGGACTCGCTCGGCCACGTCGGGACGGAGCACACGATCGTCCAGGCCGGGCGCCTCGGCGTAACGGTCGACGGCACGGACGTCGAACTCGGTCCCGGCGACTACGTGGGCTTCGACGCCCGGCTGCCGCACGCCTACACCGCCCCGGACGGCCCCGTCCGGTCGGTGCTGCTCCTGGAATACCGCTCCGACCAGCGCCTTCACGCCGCCTCCGACGCGCCGCCGCATCTGGTCCAGCCGGAGGACGAGGCGCGTTGACAGGGGGCGGGCGGCGGTCCTAGTCTCAAAGCGTTCGGTTTAACGAACGATCGGAGGGGCGATGACGCGGGTCGTGGTGCTGGGCGCCGGGATCGTCGGCGCCGCCTGCGCCCGCGAGCTGACCGCCGCCGGATGCGCGGTGACCGTCGTCGAGCGGGCGCGTCCCGCCGCCGCGACCACGGCGCACGGCGAGGGCAACATCCTCGTTTCCGACAAGGAGCCCGGTCCCGAACTGGAGCTGGCGCGGCTGTCGCTCCGGCTCTGGCCGCGCCTCCTGGAAGCGCTTCCCGATCCCGAAGCGGTCGAATGGGAGGCCAAAGGCGGGATCGTCGTCGCGACCACGCCGGAGGGCGCCGCAGCCCTGCGCGCCTTCGCCGCGGGCCAGCGTGCCGCCGGGATCACCGCCGCCGAACTGGACGCCGCCGCCTTCGCCGACGCCGAGCCGCACGCGGTGAAGGACGTCGCCGCCGCCGTCCACTACCCCGAGGACGCGCAGGTCCAGCCCGCCGCCGCGGCCACCGCGCTGCTCGGCGCCGCCGTCCGGGCCGGGGCCGTGCTGCGCACCGGCTGCGAGGTGACCGGCGCCGTCACACGAAAGGGCCGGATCACCGGCGTGCGCACCACCGGCGGGACGGTCGGCGCCGACGCCGTCGTCAACGCCGCCGGGCCGTGGTCGGGCGAGGTCGCGGCGCGGCTCGGCGTCCGGCTGGACGTCCGGCCCCGGCGCGGCGAGGTGCTCGTCACGGCGCCGCTGCCGCCGACCGTCTTCCACAAGGTCTACGACGCCGACTACGTGGGCGCGGTCGGCAGCGGCGAGGCGGGGCTCCAGGCGTCCGCCGTGGTCGAGTCGACCCGCGCCGGGACGGTCCTGATCGGCTCGACGCGCCGCCGCGCCGGGTTCAACGACCGGATCCGCCCCGGCGTGCTGTCGGTGCTCGCGGCGAGGGCGCTGCGCCTGTTCCCGTCGCTGGCCGGGGTCCCGGTGATGCGCGCCTACGGCGGGTTCCGCCCGTACGTCGCCGACCACCTCCCCGTGATCGGCCCCGACCCGGAGCTGGCCGGCCTCTGGCACGCCACCGGCCACGAGGGCGCCGGGATCGGGCTCTCCGCCGGGACCGCCGCCGTCCTGCGCGACCTGATGCTCGGCCGCGAACCGGAGATCGACGCCGCGCCGTTCCGCGTCGACCGGCCCGCCGTCCGCCCGGAGGGACGCGCCGCATGAGGCTCGTGGACGACGACCCGGCGGGACGGCGCGACGTCCCGCTGCGGATCACCGTGGACGGCGAGCCGGTCGCCGGGATCACGGGCCAGACCATCGCGGGCGTGCTGCTCGCGTCCGGCCACCGCGCTTGGCGGACGGGCCCGTCCGGCGCCCCGCGCGGCGTGTTCTGCGGCATCGGCGTGTGCTTCGACTGCCTGGTGACCGTGAACGGCGTCCGCGACGTCCGCGCCTGCGCCCGCCGCGCCCACGAGGGTGACACCGTGACGACCCAGTCCCGCGCGCAAGGAGACCTTCGATGACGAGGCGTGTCGTGGTCGTCGGGGCGGGGCCCGCGGGGCTTGGGGCGGCGGCGGGGGCGTTGCGGGCCGGGGCGGCGGTGACGCTGCTCGACGCCGCCGAGAACCCGGGCGGCCAGTACCACCGGATGCTTCCCGGCGCCTTCGCCGCCGCCGACCCCGGACGCCTCCACCACGGGTGGCGCGGCTTCGAGCGCCTCCGCGACCACGTGCTCGGGCACGCGCGGTGCGACTGGTGGCCGGAGAGCGCGGTCTGGGCCGTCGAGCGTCCCGACCGGGGCGTCCCGCACGTCCACGTGCTGCGCGGCGAGGCCGACGGAGCGGGGCGGGCGCGGCACGTGCTCGTGCCCGACGCGCTCGTCCTCGCGCCGGGCGCGCACGACCGCGTGCTGCCGTTCCCCGGCTGGGAACTCCCCGGAGTCCACACCGCCGGGGCGGCGCAGGCCCTCGTCAAGGGCGAGCGGCTCGTCATCGGCGACAGCGTGCTGATCGCCGGGACCGGGCCGTTCCTGCTCCCGGTCGCCGCGTCGCTGCTGGACGCGGGCGCCGCCGTCCACGGCGTGCTGGAGGCCAACACCGCGTCGACCGTGGCGCGGGGCTGGGGACGCCGCCCGTGGGAGCTTCCCGCCGAGTCCGGCAAGGCCGGTGAGCTGGCCGGATACCTCGGCCTGCTCGCCCGCCGCCGGGTCCCCTACCGGACGGGCCGCGCCGTCGTCGAGGCGCGCGGCGACGGCCGCGTCGAGGAGGCGGTTACGGCGCGGCTGCGTCCCGACTGGTCCGTCGTGCCCGGCACCGAGCGGACGATCGCCGTCGACGCCCTCTGCGTCACCCACGGCTTCAGCCCGCGCCTCGAACTCCCCGTCGCCGCCGGGTGCGCGCTCCGCGACGGCGCGTTCACCGAGGTGGACGCCGACCAGCGGACCAGCGTCCCCGGCGTCCACGCCGCCGGGGAGATCACCGGCATCGCCGGGGCGCAGGCCGCCCGCACCGAGGGCCTCCTCGCCGGATGGATCGCCGGGGGAGGAGCCCCGGACGCCCCCGAGGCGGTCCGGACGCGCCGCAGCCGCGACCGGGCCCGCGCGTTCGCCGCGCGGCTCGCCGCCGCGCATCCGATCGGCGCGGCGTGGCCCGGCTGGCTCCGCCCGGAGACCGTCGTGTGCCGCTGCGAGGAGACGACGTACGGTGCGCTGCTGAGCGCGGGCGGCGACCCGTCCCGCAACTCGGCGCACGCGGTCAGGCTCGGCACCCGCGCGGGCCTCGGCCCCTGCCAGGGGCGCATCTGCGGCCCGACGGTCGCCGAGTTGCTGCCGGACGCGGGCGGGAACCCGCACCACCGCCCGGTCGCCCAGCCGATCCGGCTAGGCGAACTGGCCCAGCCACCGGTCGAGAACCCGATCGAGAACACCGACAGGAAAGAGAGCGCCCGATGAGCGACACGCAGCCCACCGGCCTCGGCGGCGTCATCGTGGCCACGGCCCTGCCCTACCGCGCGGACGCGGCCGCGCCCGCCGGGCTCGCCGTCGACTACGACGCCTACGCCGAGCACTGCCGCTGGGTGGTCGGCAGCGGCTGCCGCGGCGTCGGCCCGAACGGCTCCCTCGGCGAGTACTCGTCGCTGACCGACGCGGAGCGCCGCCGCGTCGCCCGCACCGCCGTGGAGGCGGTCGGCGGGGACGGCGTGGTCGTCGCCGGGGTGCACGCCCCCGGCTCCCACCAGGCGCGGCACTGGGCCGAGATCGCCGCCGAGGACGGCGCGGACGGCGTCCTCTGCCTCCCCCCGACCATGTACCGGGCCAACCGGGCCGAGATCGTCGCGCACTTCGAGGCCGTCGCGTCCGTGGGTCTTCCGGTCATGGTCTACAACAACCCGATCGACACCAAGGTCGACCTCACCCCCGGCCTGCTCGCGGAGATCGCGCGGATCGACGGGGTCGTGGCGGTCAAGGAGTTCTCCGGGGACGTCCGCCGCGTCCTGGAGATAGGGGAGAAGGCGCCGGGGCTGGAGGTGGTCGCGGGCGCGGACGACGTCGTCCTCGAATCGCTGCTGATGGGCGCGACCGGATGGTTCGCGGGCTTCCCCAACGTGTTCCCCGCCGAGTCGGCCCTGCTCTACGACCTTGCGACCGGCGGCAGGCTGGAGGAGGCCCGCGCCCTGTACGAGCCGCTCGTCGCGGCGTTCCGCTGGGACTCGCGCACCGAGTTCGTCCAGGCGATCAAGCTCGGGATGGACCTCGTGGGCCGGTACGGCGGGGCGTGCCGCCCGCCGCGCGGGCCGCTCACCGCCGAGCAGCGCGCCGCCGTCGCCGACGACATGGCCCGCGCCGTCGCGGCCCTCGACCGGCGGCGGGCCGCCTGATGCGCTCGGTCCGCACGATCAGCGCCGTCGACTCCCACACCGAGGGCAACCCGGCCCGGATCGTCACCGGCGGCGTCGCGCCGATCCCCGGCGACACGATGGCCGCGAAGCGCCTGCACGCGATCGAGCACCTGGACGGCCTGCGCAGCTTCCTCATGGACGAGCCGCGCGGCCACGCCGCGATGAGCGGCGCGATCCTCCAGGAGCCCACCCGTCCGGACGCCGACTGGGGCGTCGTCTACATCGAGGCGTCCGGCTTCCTGCCGATGTGCGGGCACGGCACGATCGCGCTGGCGACCGTCCTGGTCGAGACGGGGATGGTCGAGGTCACCGAGCCGGAGACGGTCGTCCGGCTGGACGCGCCCGCCGGGCTCGTCGAGGCGAGGGTCGCGGTCCGCGACGGGCGCGCGGAGAGCGCCACGGTGCGCATGGTGCCGTCCTTCCTGCTCGAACGCGACGCCGTCGTGGACGTCCCCGGGCTCGGCGAGGTCCGCTACGACATGGCCTACGGCGGCAACTTCTACGCGATCACCGAGCTGGACGCCCTCGGCCTGCCGTTCGACCGGTCCCGCAAGGACGACATCGTCCGGGCCGGGCTCGCGATCATGGCAGCGATCAACGAGCGGAACCCGCCGCGGCACCCCGAGGACCCGGGCGTCGGCGGGACCAAGCACGTCCAGTTCCTCGCGCCGGGCTCGGACGCGAAGCACTCCCGCAACGCCATGGCGATCCACCCGGGCTGGTTCGACCGGTCGCCGTGCGGCACCGGCACCTGCGCGCGCATGGCGCAGCTGCACGCCCGCGGCGACCTGCCCCTGGACACCCGGTTCGTGAACGAGTCGTTCATCGGGACCCGCTTCCACGGCAGGCTCGCCGGCACGACCGAGGTCGGCGGGCTCCCCGCCGTCGTCCCGGAGATCTCCGGCCGCGCCTGGATCACCGGCACCGCGAACTACCTCCTCGACCCCGCCGACCCGTTCCCCGAGGGCTTCACCTTCTGATGACTCCCACTTCCATGACGGCCGTCGACTCGGCCGTGGACGCCGCCGTGTCGGCCGCGCCCGGCTGGGCCGCCGCCCCGCCCGAGACCCGCGCCGCCGCCCTGACATCGGTCGCCGCCGCCCTGGAGGGCGCCAGGGCCGACCTCGTCGCCCTCGCGGACGAAGAGACGCGCCTCGGCGAGGCCCGGCTGAACGGCGAGCTGACGCGCACGACGTTCCAGCTCGCGATGTTCGCCGACGCGGTGCGCGCGGGCGCCTTCCACGACGCGCGCATCGACCGTCCCGACCCGGACCGGCCCAACGGCCCGCGCCCCGACCTGCGCCGCTGCCGGATGGCCGTCGGTCCCGTGCTCGTGTTCGCGGCGAGCAACTTCCCGTTCGCGTTCAGCGTCGCGGGCGGCGACACCGCGTCCGCGTGGGCGGCCGGCTGCCCGGTCGTGGTCAAGGCCCATCCCGGGCATCCGCGCCTGTCCCGCCGGACGGCCGAGGCGATCCGCGCCGCCGGGCTCCCGGACGGGGTGTTCGGCCTCGTCGAGGACGCGGGCGAGGGCGAGGGCGAGGACGCGGGCGTCGCGGCCCTGCGGCATCCCGGCGTCGCCGCCGCCGCGTTCACCGGCTCGCAGCGCGGCGGGCTGGCGCTCGCGAAGATCGCCGCCGAACGTCCCGTGCCGATCCCGTTCTTCGCGGAGATGGGCAGCGTCAACCCGTCCGTGGTGACGCCCCGCGCCGCGCAGACGCGCGGTGACGAGATCGTCCAGGGTTACGCGGCGTCGCTCACCCTGGGCGCGGGACAGTTCTGCACCAACCCCGGCCTGTTGTTCGCGCCCGCCGGGCTGGTGGACCGGATCGCGCGGCGCGTGCGAGACGTCCCTGACGCGCCGATGCTGAACGACCGCATCGGCTCCGCGTTCGTGGCCGGGGCGGACGCGCTGGCGGCCCGCCCCGGCGTCCGGCGGCTGGTCTGGCCGGACGACCCGTCGTCCACCGCGCCGCGCCTCCTCGCCACCGACCTGGACGCCTTCGACGCCGCTGCCGCCGAGGAGTGCTTCGGCCCGCTCGGGCTGGTCGTCGCCTACGAGCGGCTGTCCGACCTGCCCGGCGTCCTCGCCGCGCTGCCGGGCCAGCTCACCGCGTCGCTGCACGCCGAACCTGACGAGGCCGCCGACCTCGCCGCGTCGGCGGCCGTGCTCGCGGGACGCGCCGGACGTGTCCTGTGGAACCAGTGGCCGACCGGCGTCTCCGTCACCAACGCGATGCAGCACGGCGGCCCGTACCCGGCGACGACCGCGCCGTCCACCACCTCGGTCGGAACGGCCGCGATCGAGCGGTTCCTGCGTCCCGTCGCCTTCCAGGGCTGGCCGCAGGAACTCCTGCCGCCCCCGCTCCGCGACGACAACCCGTGGAACGTCCCGCAGGACGTCCGATAGGAGAAAGAGTCAGCCGACCCAGACCGTCTTGGCGTTGCAGAAGGCGTGCATGCCCTCCGCGGACAGTTCGCGCCCGTAGCCGGAGCGCTTCGTCCCACCGAACGGCAGCTCCGGATAGGACGTCGTCATCCCGTTGATGAACACCTGCCCGGCGTCGAGTTCCCGGACGAACCGCTCCCGCTCGTCGTCGTCGCGCGTCCAGGCGTTGGAGCCGAGCCCGAAGCCCGTCGCGTTCGCGACCTCGACCGCCTCCGACACCCCGCGCACGCGGAACAGCGACGCGACCGGCGCGAACACCTCCTCGTGGTACATCCGCATCTCCGGCGTCACCCCGGACACGACGGTCGGCGGGTAGAACCAGCCGGGGCCGTCCGGGCGCTCGCCGCCGCACAGCACCTCCGCGCCCTTGGAGACCGCGTCCGCGACCAGTTCCTCGGTCTCGGCGCGGGCCCGCTCGCTGACGAGGGGGCCGATGTCGGTGGCGTCGTCCAGCGGGTCGCCGACCTTCTTCGCGCGCATGTCCGCGACGAACCGCCGCTCGAACTCGTCCGCGCAGCCGATGTCCACGATGAACCGCTTCGCGGAGATGCAGCTCTGCCCGTTGTTGAGGCACCGGGACTCCGCCGCCGTCCTCGCCGCGGCCTCGATGTCGGCGGACGGCATCACCACGAACGGGTCGCTGCCGCCGAGTTCCAGCACCGTCGTCTTGACCTCGCTCCCGGCGATCGACGCGACGGACCGCCCGGCGGGCTCGCTGCCGGTGAGCGTCGCCGCCTTCACCCGCGGGTCCCGCAGCACCTGCTCGACCTGCGACGACCCGATCAGCAGCGTTTGGAAGGCGCCCTCGGGGAACCCGGCGCGGTGGAACAGGTCCTCCAGGAACAGCGCCGTCTGCGGGACGTTCGACGCGTGCTTCAGCAGCCCGACGTTCCCCGCCATCAGCCCCGGCGCGGCGAACCTGACCACCTGCCAGAGCGGGAAGTTCCACGGCATGACCGCGAGGACCGGCCCGAGCGGCTCGTAGCGGACGTAGGCGTCCCGCGCGTCCACGTCGCGGGGGTCGGCGGGACGCCGGTCGGCGAGGAACTCCGCCGCGTGCTCCGCGTAGAACCGGCACGCCTTCGCGCACTTGCGCGCCTCCGACCCGGCGGCCTTCAGCGTCTTGCCCATCTCGGTGGTCATGATCACGGCGATCTGCTCGGCCTCCCGGTCGAGGATGTCCGCCGCCGCGTTCATCCATTCCGCGCGCCGGTCGAGCGCGGTCGTCCGGTAGGAGGCGAACGTCTGCGCGGCCCGGGCGATGCGCCGGTCGACCTCCTCGCCGGTCAGCGCGTCGAAGGTCTTCTCCACCTCGCCCGTCGCGGGGTTGGTCGTCGCGATCGTCGTCATGCCGGGGAGGTGCCCGTGGCGCCGACCAGGAAACGCCGGGCAGGAAACGCGGTCAGGCGGGGATCACGCAGACGGGCGACGGCACCGCCAGCGGCGGACCGGCGGGAACGGGCACGCCGTCCGCGCCGATCCGGAACGTCGCGACCGTGTCGTCGTGCTCGTTGGCCACGTGCATCCAGGCGTCATCGACGTGCAGATCGACGTGCAGGTCGCGGGGGCCGCGCCCGCCGGACGGGACGTCCGCGACCGCGGCGAGCGCGGCGCCGTCGTCCAGCACCCGGTGGGCGGTCACCACGTCCGCGCCGCGCGTGGACGTGTACACGAACCGCCCGCCGCCGCCGAGCTTGATCGCCGCGGGCAGCGGCGTGCCGCTCACCGGACCGGCCGTCACGGGGGTCTCCGCGACGACCTCCAGCCGCGCGTACCCGTCCACCGGCCGCAGCACGAGGACGGTCGCGGCCAGCTCGGTCACCACGTGCACGTACCCGCCCGGATGGACGACCAGGTGCCGCGGCCCGGACCCCGGCGGAACGGGCGTCTCGCCGGTGAGGCGCAGCGCGCCGTCCTCGATCCGGAACGACCGGACGAGGTCGGCGCCGAGGTCGGTGGTCAGGACGGTCCCGTCCGGCGCGGACGCGCTCGCGTGGGCGTGCGGCCCCTCCTGCCGGTCCGCGCGCGGCCCGCTCCCGTGCCCTTCCGCGACGGCGGGCTCGCCCGCGAACGCGCCGTCCGGGCCCAGCGGGACGGCCCGGACCGTCCCAGAGCCGTAGTCCGCGACGACCAGGTGCCCCGCGCCAGGCGGCACGTGCAGGTGGCACGGCAGTGCTCCCGCAGCGCGGCTCCCGATCTCGCGGAGCCGCCCGCCGGACGCGCCGAACGCGACGACGCCGCCCTCGTTCTCCTCCCGCACCGCGTAGAGGACGTCCCCGCCGGGACCCGCGGCTAGATACGACGGGCTCACCGCCTCGGCGGCGAGCAGGGGAGCGGTCAGGACGCCGTCGTCCCGCCGCGTGACCCGGTAGATCCCGGCGCCGCGACCGGCCTCACCGGTGTAGGTGCCCACCCAGAACGCCCGCTCGCCCACCAGAACTCCCCTCACGCCCGAGACAGAGAGGTGAGCCTAGCGCGAGCGGAGGGTCACTCCGCTGGCCGAGCCGGCGTCGCGGGACGGAGGAGCGCCTCCTGCTGGACGGACGCGAGAAGCGTCCCGTGCGCGGTGTGGAGGGTGCCCCGGGCGAGGCCGCGGGCGCCGTGGTTCGTCACCGGGTCCACCTTGTAGAGCAGCCACCGGTCGACGCGCGGCGGACGGTGGAACCACACCGCGTGGTCCAGCGACACCGCCGTGGCCAACTCGCGCGGCGAGCCCGGCGCGCGGGCACCGCTGACGACCGCCATGTCCGACAGGTAGGCGATCAGGCAGGCGTGCATGACCGGGTCGTCGCCGACCGGGTCCGCCGCGCGGATCCAGAACGGGTGGCTGAGCGGGAACTCGCCCTCGTTCGGCGGGTTCACCAGGCGGACGTCGAAGCCGAACGGGCGTCCGAAGAACTCCGGCGGGTCCAGGGCGGTCAGGCCCTCCGGGCCGGGCGCGCCGGACGGCGGCTCCTCCTGCCAGTCGAACCCGTCCTCCGGGTCGTGGAACGAGGCGATCAGCTCCAGGATCGGCTTGCCGCCCTGGCTCGCCGTCACGTGCCGGGTGGAGAAGGACCGGCCGTCCCGCGTGCGGGCGACCTCGAACGTCAGCGGCTCGTCCGGCGTGCCGGGGCGGATGAAGTAGGCGTGCAGCGAGTGCGGCGGCCGCCCGTCCGCCGTCAGGCACGCGGCGCGCAGGCTCTGCGCGGCGACCTGGCCGCCGAACAGCCGGGGCCGCCCCACCGACCGGGACGTGGTGACGAACACGTCCTCGCCGAGCGGCGCGAGGTCGAACAGCCGCGCGAGCCCGGAGGGGGCCTCGGAAGGGACGTCGCTCATCGGGAACCTCCTGCGCCTGCCGCCGTGCCCGGTCGTGGCGCGACCCTACCGGCGCGCCCGCGGCGGGCCCCGCGGCGGGCCCCGCATCGGGTGGGACGCCTGCGCGTCCGGGCGGCGCCCTGATACGGTCACGCGCGGTCGACCTATGATCGCCGGCAGGGGACGGCGGGCGCCCGGGGGACGCGGCGCCCGTCCTCGCTCCGTGAGGGGACG
This sequence comes from Actinomadura syzygii, assembly GCF_008085905.1. Classification (GTDB taxonomy): domain Bacteria; phylum Actinomycetota; class Actinomycetes; order Streptosporangiales; family Streptosporangiaceae; genus Spirillospora; species Spirillospora syzygii. The sequence continues at coordinate 162,594 of NZ_VSFF01000003.1, forward strand.
GGCCCCGCCGTGCGAGGAGATGAGAGAAGGCAATGGCTGATATCACCGAGTCGCCGGAGTGGTCCGCGCTGGCCGACCACCAGGCGGCGCTCGCCGGGCGGCACCTGCGCGAGCTGTTCGCGGACGACCCGGGCCGCGCCGACCGCATGACGGTGACCGCGGGGGACCTGTACCTGGACTACTCCAAGCACCGCGCCGACGCCGACACGGTGCGGCTGCTCGTCGCGCTCGCCGAGCGGGCCGGGCTGCGCGGACGGATCGACGCGATGTTCGCCGGGGAGCACATCAACGTCAGCGAGGACCGGGCCGTCCTGCACACGGCGCTGCGGCTGCCGCCCGGCGAGGCGCTCGCCGTCGACGGCCAGGACGTGGCGGGCGACGTGCACGCCGTCCTCGACAAGATGGCCGACTTCGCCGGGCGCGTCCGCGGGGGCGAGTGGACGGGCTTCACCGGCAAGACCATCACGACCGTCGTGAACATCGGCATCGGCGGCTCCGACCTCGGCCCCGCCATGGCCTACGAGGCGCTGCACGACTACGCCGACGCGGGCATCTCGTGCCGGTTCGTGTCGAACATCGACCCGGCCGACATCGTCGGGAAGCTCGCCGGCCTCGACCCCGAGCGGACGCTGTTCGTCGTCGCCTCGAAGACGTTCGGGACGCTGGAGACGCTCACCAACGCCAAGGCCGCCCGGCGGTGGCTGGTCGACGGGCTCGGCGCCGACGAGGCCGTGTCCCGGCACTTCGTCGCGGTGTCGACCAACGCGGAGCGGGTCGCGGACTTCGGCATCGACACCGCCAACATGTTCGGCTTCTGGGACTGGGTCGGCGGGCGCTACTCCTTCGACGGCGCCATCGGCCTGTCCCTGATGATCGCGATCGGCGGCGAGGCGTTCCGCGAGATGCTCGCCGGGTTCCGCGAGATCGACGAGCACTTCCGCAGCGCGCCGTTCGAGGCGAACATGCCGGTGCTGATGGGCCTGCTCGGCGTCTGGTACACCGACTTCTTCGGCGCGCAGACCCGGGCCGTGCTGCCTTACAGCCAGCGCCTCGCGCGCTTCCCCGCCTACCTCCAGCAGCTCACGATGGAGTCGAACGGCAAGTCGGTGCGGGCGGACGGCGCGCCCGTCGTCGCGCAGACCGGCGAGATCTTCTGGGGCGAGCCCGGCACCAACGGGCAGCACGCCTTCTACCAGTTGCTGCACCAGGGGACGCGGCTCGTCCCGGCCGACTTCATCGGCTTCGCCGAGCCGTTCGCCGAGCCCGCCCTCGACGGCGCCGCCGACGCCTCCACCGGGATGCACGACCTGCTCACCGCGAACCTGCTCGCGCAGACGTCCGCGCTCGCGTTCGGCAAGACCGCCGAGGAGATCGCGGCGGAGGGGACGCCGGCGGCGGTCGTCCCGCACAAGGTGATGCCGGGCAACCGTCCGACCAGCACGATCCTCGTGCCGAAGCTCACGCCGAAGACGCTCGGCTCGCTCGTCGCCCTTTACGAGCACATCGTCTTCGTCGAGGGGACGATCTGGGGCATCGACTCCTTCGACCAGTGGGGCGTCGAGCTGGGCAAGGTCATGGCCATGGACCTCGCGCCCGCGCTGACCTCGGCGGAGCCGCCGTCGCAGGCGCCGGACCCGTCGACCGCCGCGCTCGTCCGCCGGTACCGCGAACTGCGCGGCCGCCGCGTCTGACCCGCGAACGACGTCTGACCCCGCGAACGACGTCTGACGCCCGCGAACGGCAAGGGGCCCGCCGGTCGGAACCGGCGGGCCCTTCGCGTGCGAGTCGGTCAGGCGTGTGCCACGGGACCGTCGGCGACGGGGCCGCCGGCCCAGCCCTGGGTCTCCATGATGGCGCGGAACTCCTCGTAGGAGATGAACCCGTCGAGGTTGGTGTCGGCCTTCTCGAACCTGTCCTGGGTCTCGGAGCGCGTCCAGGAGAGGCCGAGCTCCTCCAGGACGAGCGTGAACTCCATCAGGTCGAGCTTCTGGTCTCCGCCGAGGTCCGCGCGCCTGAACACGGTGGGAAGGTCGTCCCCGGTCGGTCGTGTCGTCATCTCGCTCCCCGTTCTGGTCCGATGAGCGGCATCCTGCCACAGCGGGAGCCGTTCCGCGCTAAGCGTCGCCGGTCAGCTCGGGGATGCGGTGCCGGTAGCGCTCCAGCAGCGCGATGTTCACCTCGTCGCCGCCCGGAACGTTCGCGCTCGTCCAGCGGGGCAGCTCCACGCCGCCCGCCGCGGCGAGGTCGTCGAGCGCGGCGAGCACCCGCGACCAGGCGTACGCGGCGAGGATCGTGGACGCCGCCGCCGTGCGCGGCGCCGCCGCCGGGTGGACGACGTCGCCCGGCGGGACGCGCGTGTCCAGCACGATCGCGGCGTGGTCGGCGAGCGTCGTCGCGGTCCGCGCGGCCGCGCCCTCCGCCGCCCGCGCCGACGTCACCGCGACGACCGGCACCCCGCGCGCCGCGCACTCGGCGGCGACCTCGACCGGGTACGGGTTGCGCCCGCTGGTGGAGAACACGACCGCCACGTCCGGCGGGGCGGGCGCGGCGGCCTCCACCACGGCGCGCCCGACCCCGGCGCGGCGCTCGACGCGGGTGCTGCGGACGGCGTGGTCCAGCGGGAACACGCCGGGGTCCCAGATCGGGCGGACGGCGGCGAGCCCGCCCGCCCGGTAGAACGTCTCGAACACCATGGCCAGGGAGTGCCCCGCCCCGGCGACGTGGACGATCCCGTCCGCCTCGACCGACGCCAGCAGCAGCGCGGCGGCGTCGTCGATCGCCTCGCCGGAGGCGGCGTCGAGATCGTCCAGCAGCGTCCGCACCCGGCTGGAGAACTCGGACCGGGTGCCCTCAAGCATCGGGGACGGCCTCCTTCAGGACGCGGGCCAGGTCCTGCTCGTCCGACGCGCCGCGGAGCCGGTCGGCCAGCCCGCCGGACAGCGCGCGGGCCAGCGCGGACAGCGTCCCGACGTGGACGTCGGGGTCGGGCGTGCAGAACGCGAGGAGCAGGTCGACGGGGTCGTTGTCAGGGTGCCCGAACCCGACGGGCGACGCCAGCCGGGTCACGCCGACGCCGACCGCGAGCCCGCCCTCCTCCGGACGGGCGTGGACGAGCGCGAGCCCCTTCGTCAGCACGATGTAGGGGCCGTTCTCCTCCACCACCCGGACGCACGCCTCCGGGTAGCCCTCGCCCGCCGCGCCGGCGGCGACCAGCGCGGCCGCCGCCGCCCGGACGGCCTCCCGCCAGTCGTCCGCCGCCACCGCGTCCGTCGCGGTCACCACGGGCGCCTGCCGGGAGACCGAAGCCTCAGCACGGTCCGTCATGACAGCCAGCCCTGGTCGGTCAGGCGGTCACGGAGCTGCGCCTCCAGGCCGTCCTTGTCCAGGAAGTCGCTGACCGTGATCACCACGGGCGCCAGCTCGGAGATCTCGCTGGTGTGCATGCCCTGGCCGATCACCACGTCGGGCGTCATCCCGCGCGCCGTGGACACGTCGGTGTTCTCCACCCGGGCGTCCACGCCGAGCGAGCGGAGCGCGTCCTCGGCGGTCATCTTCAGCATCAGGCTGGAGCCCATCCCGACGCCGCAGACGGCGAGGACCTCCAGTCGCCGGTCCAATGCCATGTCGCTCCTTCCTTGTCGCGATGCGTCACGTAGGTGCGTCACGCCTCGGCGGGCGCGCTCTCGGGCGCCGCCGTGTCGCCGGGCTCGTCCGTCCTGCGCTTCTCGGCGCGGCCGAGCAGCACCAGCGTTCCCACCATGGCGGCGAGCGCGACGGCGGGCACGAGCCAGATCGAGTTCCCGCCGACGACCGGGTCGGCCGCCTTCAGCAGCCACGCGATCGCGTACCAGTCCGGGTCGGCGAGGGTCGCCAGCTCGGGCGCGGTCCGGTCGAACAGGTCCCAGGTGACGGCCTGCCCGACGGCGAGGACCAGGCCGGTGATCACGCCGCCGAGGACGGCGCCGCGCCAGCCCGCCACCACGTTGCCGAACAGCGCGGCGGCGCCGCCGACGAAGAACAGCATGATCATGGGCGGGGCGAGGGTGAACCAGCCCGCCGCGGCGAACACCCCGAGGCAGACCAGGAACACGCCGGTGGACGCCACGAACCCGACCATCACGGCGGTCGGCGCGACGGGGAACACGGTCGGCGCGTCCAGCGCGGGACGGGTCCCCGGGATCACCCGGTCGCTGAACCCCTTGAAGGCGGGGACGATCTCGCCGAGGAACATCCGCACGCCGAACAGCAGGATCGCGATGCCGCCCGCGAACCGCAGGCCGACGAGCAGCGCCCACACCCAGGGGGACAGCTTGGCGTCCATCTCGGCGGCGGACTTGCTCACCACCGCGTGGTCGGCGAGCGCCACCCCGATCAGCATGATCACCGAGATGATCAGCGCGGTGCTGACGTTGACGTCCTTGAAGAACGACAGCTGGCGGGGCAGCTTCAGCTTCTCGGTGTCGTGCTTCTCCCGGCTGCCGAGCGGGCGGGCCGCGTAGCCGGTGATCAGGCAGGCGAGCGAGCTGGTGTGCGCGTAGCCGAACCGGTCGTCCGGCATGACGCGGCGCATCAGCGGGCGCATCCACAGCGGCTGGAGCGTCCAGTACGCGGCGACGAACCCGGCGCCGCACAGCACCAGCGTGAACTGGTCGGCGCCCGGCGCGATCGTGACCAGCGACGCGACCGTCACCGTGCTGACCCAGAACATCAGGTGCCCGGTCAGGTAGAGGTAGCGGGCGGCCGGGAACAGCCGGACCACCAGGACATGGACGAGGAACGCGGCCGTGATGACGAGCGCGATCGTCCCGCCCTGGTCGGTGAGGAAGTCGGCGAGGCTCCGGTCCGCCTTCGGCGGCGTCGTGCCCATCGCGCTCGCGAGGACGGTCTGGAAGCTCGTCAGCCCGCCCGTGAACACCTCGACGCCGATGAACAGGATGACGACGCCGATGGTGGCGCGCAGCGCGCCGGCGAAGACGTCCTCGAACCGCTTGCGCTGCAGCACCAGGCCGACGAGGGTGATGAGCCCGATGAGGATGGGCACCTGGCCGAAGACGTTGTCCGCCAGGAAGGTGAGGATGTCCTTGATGACGTCCATGGGTGAAAAGCCTCACTTCTCGGGGGTGGGTCGTGCGCTGTCGCCCCCGTCAGCGCGGTTGGACGGTCGTGCGTCCGGGCGGCGCGTCCGGAGCCTGCCGGGCCGCCGGTCCGTCGGGTGGTGATCCGTCGGGTGGTGAGTGGCCGGTCGTTCAGTGGGTGGGTGGTCGCAGGTCCAGTTCCAGCCGGTACCGGTCGCCCCGGTACAGGGAGCGGACGTATTCCAGGGGACGGCCGCCCTCGTCCCGCGTGACCCGTTCGAACAGGAACGCCGGCGTGTGCACCGGGACGTCCAGCTCGGCCGCCTCCTCGGCGGTGGTCACGGTCGGCTCGATCGTCTCGGTGCCCGAGGCGATCTCGACGCCGCTAGCGCGCAGCAGGTCGTAGAAGGAGCGCCCTTCCAGGTCGTGCCGGCGCAGTCCGGGCATCAGCGCGCGCGGCAGGTACAGCGTCTCGATGGCCATGGAGGCGCCGTCCGCGAGCCGGAGCCGGCGAATGGTAAATACCTCTTCGACGGGTGAGAGGGCCAGCCGCCTGCCGATCCGCGCCCCCGCGGTCTCGGTGCGGAACGACAGGACCCGGCCGCCCGGCTTCATCCCGCGCCTGATCATGTCCTCGGTGAACGAGGTCATGGTCAGCGACACGGCGATCCGGGGTTCGGCCACGTAGGTGCCGCTCCCGTGCCGCCGGTCGAGCAGGCCCTCGGCGACGAGGCCGTCGATGGCCTGGCGCAGGGTGGGCCGGGACACGCCGAGCTCTTCGGCCAGCTTCCGCTCGGACGGCAGGGCGTCCCCGACGTCGAGCCCGTCCAGCATCGTGAGGAGCTCGCGGCGGACCGCCTGCCGTTTCGTGCTCCCGGACCGGGTTTCACCGGTGGATGTCATGCCGCTCACCCCCTTCGATGCTCTTCCTGCTGTTGCACACCGTATGTCCCATTATGGCGACTGGTCAATACCACTTTGGCGATGTTTGCCGTGGTCGTGGCGCGGAGGGCCGACCTACCGTCGCCGAATGAGACACCTCGCACGACGCGCCATCGCGCTGACGCTCCCATTGGTACTTCCCGCGGCTCTGTGCGCCGTCCCCGCGCGCGCCGCCCCGCCGGGCGCGCGCGACGGCTGGCGACTGGTCGCCGCCGAGCCCTTCAACCGCCGGATCGACGACGCCGAGCACCCGTGGCGGCCGGACGGCGACGGCCCGTCCAGCCCGTACAACGTGGACATGTACGACAACGACGGCGCCTACTTCGACACCGTCGGCGGCCCGGCGTTCCGCACGCAGCTCGCCAGGATGCGGACCTACCGCAAGGCGTTCACTTTCGGCGAACACGGCTGGCTGACCGCCGAGCTCGCCGCCCGCGACGCGGACGGCGACGGCAGGCCGGACGCGCCGCCCGCGCTCACGTCCCGGAACGGCGTCGCGCGCCTGGACGAGCCCGCCCACCAGGCGGGCGTCGTGATCCGCTCGACCCGCGACCTGCCCGCCGAGTACCGGGTCGAGATGACGCTGCGCGGCCTCGACTTCGGCGGGCGGCGCGACGGCTCCTGGGACTACCCGGACGGCCGGATCAACGGTTACTCGCCGAAGGGCTGCAAGACGAACTTCCCGTGGGCGTCCGGCGGCGACTTCGCACGCCCGGAGTGCGAGTGGGCGGACGTCCGCACCGACTCCAACGGCTTCTACTACATGTCGATCATGGACTACCGGCAGGTCGCGCCCCACAACAACGTCTTCGTCCACGGCCACCGGAAAGTGGCCATGGACGGTTACAACCGTTACAAGTACGCCGGTTCGGGTCTGCTCTACTGCAACCCGGTCACCAAGCAGTACGAGCCGTACTCCGCCGGGACGGGCAACGGCGTCAACGCGATCTTCATGACCGACGACCGCCGGTATCCGGCGATGCCCGGCACCGAGTACCTGATGCAGAGCGAGTGCGGGTACCGCAAGGGCGGCGCGATCGTCTCGACCGTCGACCTCAAGCCCGAGCTCCTGCCCGACGAGCCCTACACGTTCGCGGTGGAGCGGCGCGGCGGCGCCTACACGATGGAGATGTCCGGCGTGTTCGCGCACGCGGGGCGCGCCACGTTCCGGTACACGCGGTCGTTCGTCCAGGACGGCGAGCCCATCTGGCACTACAACCAGCGCCCGGACGAGTACGACGGCCGCTTCGACGCCGACTGGACCTGGACGGGCCCGGGCGGCACGCTCGTCGACCGCGACACGTGGCCCGCCGGGTCCGCCTACCCCGACAGGTTCATGATCGGTGACCCGCACATGAACTTCTACGAAGGGACCGCGCGGGTGGACGACATCCGCATGTACGTTCCGGAGTAGATGTCGGTGGCGCGGTCTAGTGTCCGTTAGAACGTGCCAACGAACGTTCCCGAGCCTCCCCACGGGGTCTGGGGGTCCCAGAAAGGCAGGGCCGCCTCGTGACCGAGCAGACCGTCCCGGGCCGGCCGCCGGAGCCGTCCCTCGCCGACCCCTGCGCCGAGCGGCGGCCGGCGGGGGAGCGGCTGCGCGGCGACTGGGCGGAGCCGTCGCCCGCCCTCGACGTGTTCCTGTCCGGCCGCGTCTTCATGGACATGATCTTCACCGGGCTGCCCGGGCTGCCGCCGCCCGGCACCGAGATCGTCACCGACGGGCTCGGCTCCGCGCCCGGCGGCGTCGCCAACATCGCCGTCGCGATGAGCAGGCTCGGCCTGCGGGTCGGTCTGGCGGCGGCGTTCGGCGACGACATGTTCGGCGCCTACCTGTGGCGGACGCTCGCCGAGCAGGAGGGCGTCGACCTCGGGGCGTCCCGCCGGGTCCCCGGCTGGCCGACGCCGGTGACGGTGTCGATGGCCTACGACTCCGACCGCAGCATGGTCACCTACGCGCGTCCCGCGCCGGACCCGGTCGGCGACCTGGCGGGCGCGGAGCCGCCGTCCGCGCGGGCCTGCTTCGTCGACGTCGACCGCCCGGTCCCGGCGTGGGCGGCGGCGATGCGGCGGCGCGGCGCGCTGGTCTTCGGCGACCTCGGCTGGGACCAGACCGGCGCCTGGTCCGCCGAGGTCCTCGACCGGCTGGAGCACGTGGACGCGTTCCTCCCGAACGCCGCCGAGGCGATGGCCTACACCCGCACCCGCACGCCCGAGGACGCCGCCGAGGCGCTGGCCGGGCGCGTCCCGGTCGTCGTCGTCAAGCGCGGCGGCGACGGCGCGATCGCGATCGACTCCGCGACGGGGGAGCGGGCCGAGGTCAGCGCGCTGCCGGTGGAGGCGCTCGACCCGACCGGCGCGGGCGACGTGTTCGCCGCCGGGTTCGTGTTCGCCACGCTCGCCGGGCTCCCGCTCACCGAGCGGCTGCGGTTCGCCAACCTGTGCGCCGGGCTGTCGGTCCGGCACCGCAGCGGCTCGCTCGGCTCGCCCTGCTGGGGCGAGATCGCTGCGTTCGGCGAGTCCGGCGAAGTCCCCGAGCGGATCCTCGCCGACTACGCGTTCGTGATCCCCTTCATCCCCGACGCCGCCGAAGACGAGGTCATACGCGCCGAACCCACCCTGCGCGGGTGAGCGCTAGGCGGTGGCGAGGGTGGTGCGGTACTCCTGGGGGCTTACGCCGTGTTCGCGTTTGAAGGCGGTGCTCAGCGCGAACGCGTTGCCGTAGCCGACCTGGCGGGCTACCGCGTCCAGTGTGGCGTCGCTCTCCCGCAGCAGGTCGGCGGCCTGCGCCAGCCGGGCGCCCGTCAGGTACGACATGGGCGGCTCGCCGATCAGCTTCGTGAACCGCTGCGCGAGGGCCGCGCGGGACGCGCCGACCTCGGCGGCCAGGGCGGCGACCGTCCAGGGATGGGACAGGTCGTCGTGCAGCAGCCGCAGCGCCGGGCCGACGACCGGGTCGCCGTGCGCGCGGTACCAGCCGGGCGCGGCCGCCTCCGGCCGGGAGAACCAGGCCCGCAGTGTGGCGATGAGTAGCAGGTCCAGCAGCCGGTCGAGGACGACGTCCTGCCCCGGCTCGTCCTTGCCGATCTCGTCGGCGAGCACGTCGACCAGCGGTGACCGCCACGTGTCGCCGCGGACGACCGCGATCGGCGGCAGCGCGGACAGCAGCCGCTGCGTCACCGCCCCGCGCATCTGGTAGGTGCCGACCAGCATGACGGTGGTGCCGTCGGGGTCGTTGCCCCAGGCGCGGACGCCGAGGTCCATGGCCTCGGACAGGCTCGTCCCGTCCGGGGTGGTGCACACCTGGCCGGGGTGGATGACGATCTGCGGCGCGGTCGCCGGGTCGTCCGCGACGGTGTACGGCTCGGGCCCCCGGAAGATCACCATGTCGCCGGGGGAGACGCGGACCGGCTCGGCGCCGGCCGAGACGAGCCAGGCGTCGTCGCGCACCATCGACAGCAGCGTGAGGGGGGCCTCGTCCTGGATCCGCATCGACCACGGCGGCGAGAGGGACGCGCGGAGCATGAACGCGCCCCGCGCGCGCGGCCCGTCCAGGAGATCGGTGAGGGCGTCCATGCGGCCAGCGTAGACGCTCGCGTATGCGGGCGAGCTTCTCGACGATGGTGGCCGGGGCGGCCCGCCGGTTGACTCAAGGGCATGACGAACAAGGCGCTCAACAGCGAAGACGGCAACACCCTCACCCTCGTCCTCGGCGGGACGGGCAAGACCGGCCGCCGCGTGGTCGAGCGGCTGGAGGCCCTGGACGTCCCGGTCCGGATGGGCTCGCGGTCGGCGTCCCCGGCCTTCGACTGGCAGGACGAGGACACCTGGGCGCCCGTCCTCCAGGACGTGGCGAAGGTCTACCTCTCCTACTACCCCGACCTGTGCGCGCCGGGCGCGCCCGAGGCGATCCGGAACTTCACCGGGACGGCGCGGGACGCGGGCGTCCGGCACGTGGTCCTCCTGTCGGGACGCGGCGAGGAGGAGGCGCGCGAGTGCGAGCGGATCGTCCAGGACTCGGGCCTTGCCTGGACGGTCGTCCGAGCGAGCTGGTTCGCGCAGAACTTCAGCGAGGACTACCTCCTCGACCCGGTCCGGGAGGGCGAGGTCGTCCTCCCGGCGGGCGACGTGCCCGAGCCGTTCGCGGACGCCGACGACATCGCGGACGTGGCCGTCGCCGCGCTCACCGACCCCGCGCACGCGGGCGAGGTCTACGAGGTGACCGGGCCGCGCGCGCTGACCTTCGCCGAGGCCGTCGCCGAGATCGGCCGCGCGGCCGGACGGGAGATCGCGTTCGTTCCGGTCCCGGTGGACGACTACGCCGCGGCTCTCGCGCGGCACGGCCTCCCCGACGAGGTCGTCGGCCTGCTGACGTACCTGTTCGGTACCGTCCTGGACGGCCGGAACTCCAAGCCCGCCGACGGCGTCCGGCGCGCCCTGGGCCGCGGGCCGCGGGACTTCGCCGACTACGCGCGGGCCACCGCCGCCAGCGGCATCTGGAACATCTGAGACCCCCACCACTGAACACGGATTGGAACGACGATGAAGTTCTCGCTCGCGGGCGTCTCGGCGACGCTGTCGATCATCATGGCGGCCGGTATGGCCGGAACGTTCTTCGGGTTCTCCACCGGCGTCATGCCGGGTCTGAACGCGGCGCGGCCCGGCTCGGCGATCGACGCCATGCAGGGCATCAACCAGAAGATCCAGAACCCGCTGTTCGTCGCGATGTTCATGCTGGTCCCGGTGGCGGCGGCCGCCGCGGGCGTCCTCCTGCTGACGCTGGACCAGAAGGCCGCGGCCATCCTGTTCTTCGTCGCGGCGGGCGTGTACCTGCTGGGCGCGCTCTTCCCGAGCTTCGCGGTGAACATCCCGATGAACAACGACCTGGACGCCGTGAAGATCCCGGGCAGCGCGTCCGAGGCGGCGAAGATCTGGTCGGACTACTCCGGACGCTGGACGGCCTGGAACAACGTCCGCGCCGTGTTCAGCTGGGTGAGCGTCCTCGCGATGTCCCTCGGCGTCTACGTCTGGGGCAAGAACCACTGACCGGCCGCGCGGACGCGGCCCGCCCTCCCTCGGGGAGCGCGGGCCGCGTCCGCGTTGCGCCGGGTCACGGGAGGAGCAGCCCCCAGTACACCGCCCACGGGATGAACACCGCGCCCGCCGTCACCAGCAGCCCGAGCCGGACGCGCTCGCCCACCGGCACCGCCCCGGCGGCCCGCCGCCACGCCACCGCCGTGCCCGCGGCCGCCGCGACGGCCGCCACCGCGAGCCCCTGGACCGCCAGCCAGGGCAGCGGCCTGCCCGCGAGGGCGGGCCCCGGGTCCGGCGCCCGGCCGGCGGCCATCAGGTAGAAGAGGTAGAAGGGCAGGCCGAGCGCGGCGGCGAGCCCGGCGCCGGAGAGCAGCCGGGGCGCCCACCGGCTCACCGGCCGGACCGTCCGCCCGCGCACCCGCCGGACCAGCGCGACCAGCGGATACGCGGCGAACGCGACGACGAACAGCATGAAGGCCGCGAGCTGCGCCCACGCCGACGTCCACCACGGCGACGGCGAGACCTCGACGCTGCGGTACTCCTGGCGGGGCGGCGCCGGGGCGTCGGCGACGGGCGCCTTCCCGCTCGTCGCGTCGCGGACCCAGGAGCCCACCAGGTCGGCGTAACCGGGGGCCAGCGCCTCGCCCCGGGTGACGCCGCCGTCCGGGGTCGTGTGCGCGCCGTGGTCCGCGCCCGGGAAGAAGCGGAACGTGTAGTGGACGTTGCCGCCGCGCCGCAGCGCCCGCGCGAACAGCGGCGGGTTGTCTCCCGGCGGCGTCTGGAGGTCGTGCTCGCCCCACACCCCGAGCAGCGGCTGCCGGACCCGGCCGAGGACGTCCTCCGCGGGGAAGAACGCCTCGGCGAACAGGCCCGCGTCCGCGCCGAGCCGGGCGAAGTTCCGCTTGCCGTGGTCGATCAGCGAACCGGACGCGCCCGCCCTGCGCAGCGCGGACGTCTCGTTCCACAGCTGCTGCCGGATCGGCGGCATGGCGTTGCCGCCGACCACGATCACGAACGCGACGTCCGCGGACCGGGACGCGGCGAGCGGCGCGACCCAGCCGCCCTCGCTCAGCCCCCACAGCCCCACCTTCGCCGGGTCGACGCCCGGCCGCGCGCGCAGGGCGCGCACGCCGCCGAGCGCGTCGTCCGCCAGCTCGGAGTAGGAGCGGCGGAAGTCGCCGTACCCGACGGACCGCTTGTCGTAGATCAGCACGGCGAGCCCCCGCCGCGCGAACTCGACGGCCTCGGTGAGCAGGTGGTCGCGCGGCACGCCGGCGCCCGAGCCGGTGACGAGCACGACGCCCGGCAGCGGCCCGGACGTCTTCCGCGGCGCGACGACGGAGCCGTGCAGGGCCAGTCCGCCGTACCCGGTGAAGCTCACGTCGTCGGCGGTCAGCTCGGACGGCACGGGAACCCGCCCGGACGCCGGGGTGCGCGCGGCCCGCACCGGGGGAGAGCCCGCGACGCCGAGCAACGCGGCTGTGAGGAGGGCCGCCACGGTGATCAGGACTGTTTTCATGGCGGCGACGCTAGACCACAGAGAACTCTCTGCAAAGGATTCTCTGCAAAGATACCTCTGTAGTATTAGACTACTCCTCATGAAGGACGACCTGGAGCCCGTGATCCTGGACGACCCGGGACGGATCAAGGCGCTGAGCCATCCGCTCCGCCGCCGGATCCTGCACCGGCTGCGCGCGCACGGCCCCGCGACGTCCACGACGATCGGGGAGGTGCTCGGCGCCAACACCGGCACGACGAGCTACCACCTGCGGCAGTTGGAGAAGTACGGGTTCATCGAGGAGATCCCCGAGCGGTCCGCCGGGCGGGAGCGCTGGTGGCGGCCCGCCGACACCCCGCGCGACCTACGGCTGCCCGCCCCGGACACCGTCGCCCCCGAGGACCGGTCCGTCCTCGACGAGCTGGTGCGCGTCGCGCACGCCGAGGACCTGGAGCTCTTCCGCAGGCTGCCCGCCGAATACACGCGCGACCGGGCCTGGGCGCTGCTGTCGCGCGGCTTCGCCCACATGACCGAGGAGGGCCTCGCCGAGTTCTTCGAGGCGTACATCCGCCTGCTGCACGAGCACTCGCACCGCCGCGAGGACGCGCCGCCCGGCGCGCGCCCCGTGCACATCCGGCTCTTCACCCTCCCCGCCGACGAGGAGTGAAAGCCGCCTTCGGCCCTTACGATCTATGGGATGAGCGGTGTGCACGCGATCAGCGACCTGCACGTGGGATTCCCCGAGAACCGGGCCTTCGTCGAGGGGCTGCGACCCGAGTCCGGCGACGACTGGCTGATCGTGGCCGGCGACGTCGCCGAGCGGTTCTCCGACGTCGAATGGACCCTCCGCACCCTGCGCGAACGGTTCGCGACCGTGATCTGGACGCCCGGCAACCACGAGCTGTGGACCATCAAGGACGACCCGGTCCAACTACGCGGCGAGGCGCGCTACCAGGCGCTCGTCGAGATGTGCCGGTCGCTGGGCGTCCTGACCCCCGAGGACCCGTACCCCGTGTGGGACGGCGAGGGCGGCCCCGTCACCATCGCGCCCCTCTTCCTCCTGTACGACTACACGTTCCGGCCGGAGGGGACGTCCACGAAGGAGGAGGCGCTCGCCGTCGCGCATGAGGCGGGCGTCGTGTGCACCGACGAGGTCTACCTCCACCCCGACCCGTACCCGACGCGGGACGCCTGGTGCGACGCCCGCGTCGCCTACAGCGAGAAGCGCCTCGCCGCCCTGGAGCCGGGCACGCGCACCGTGCTGATCAACCACTGGCCGCTCGTCCGCGAACCGACCCGCATTCTCTGGTACCCGGAGTTCGCGCAGTGGTGCGGGACGGAGCGCACCGCCGACTGGCACCGCCGGTTCGGCGCGGTGTCGGTCGTGTACGGCCACCTGCACATCCCTCGGACGATCCGGACGGACGGCGTCCCGCACGTCGAGGTGTCGGTCGGCTACCCGCGCGAATGGCGCAAGCGCGGCGAGGCGCCCCGCGGGCCGCGCCGTGTCCTCCCGCCCACCCCGGAGACGGCCTGACTCAGACGCGGCCTGACCCGCCGCGCTGACCCGACGCGCTAGCCCGCCTTGCCGGAGAGCACGCCGCGCGAGGCGAGCGCGAGGAGCCGTCCGGCGGCGTTCGGTTCCCGCTCGGTGACGGTCGCGATCCCGGCCGCGAGGCGGAGCGCGTCGGTGAACGCGGCGTCCGGGGGGACGTCCCCGGCGTCCCGCGCGCGGGCGAAGAGGGCCGAACCCGCCTCGCGCATCGCGCGGCACGCCGCGGACGACTCCGGCGGGTCGTCGCGCAGCGCCACCGCCGCCGACGCCGCGAGCCCCGGGAACGCCGTCACGCCGGAGACGTACGCGCGCAGCCACGCCGCCAGCGCCGCCCCCGGATCGGGGGCGGCGAGCAGCTCGCGCGCGGTCGCCGCCAGCCCGTCGTAGGCGTCGGCGAGCACCGCCTCCAGGAGGTCCTGCCGGGTCGGGAAGTGGCGGTAGAGCGTTCCGATGCCGACGCCCGCGAGCCGCGCGATGCCCTCCAGCGAGGCGTCCGCCCCGTCCCGGCCGAAGGTCTCCCGCGCCGCGGCGAGCAGCCGGGCCCGGTTGCGGCGCACGTCCGCGCGCACCGCCCTCACCGCCACCGCCGGTGGCATGTCGTCGCTGGTCACGTGGTCGTCGGTCCTTCCGGCGAGTGGACGGGCCGGCGGCGATCCGGAGGGCTCCGCGGCGTTTGGAACGGTCCCTCGATAGTAGCCCGAGCTATCCGGGCGGCGGCCCACCGGGGGAGACCGGCAGGTAGACGCGGCCGCCGCCGTCCCGGAACTCACCGGCCTTGGCCCGCATCCCGGCCGCGAGCGCATCGTCGTCGGCGAGGCCGTGCTCGGCCGCGTACCGGCGGACGTCCCGGGTGATCTTCATCGAGCAGAAGTGCGGCCCGCACATCGAGCAGAAGTGCGCCGTCTTCGCCGGGGCGGCGGGCAGCGTCGCGTCGTGGAACGCGCGCGCCGTGTCCGGGTCGAGGGACAGGTTGAACTGGTCCTCCCAGCGGAAGTCGAACCGCGCGTCGGACAGGGCGTCGTCCCACGCCTGCGCGCCCGGATGCCCCTTCGCGAGGTCCGCCGCGTGCGCCGCGATCTTGTAGGCGATCACGCCCGCCTTGACGTCGTCGCGGTCCGGCAGCCCGAGGTGCTCCTTCGGGGTGACGTAGCAGAGCATCGCGGTGCCGTACCAGCCGATCATCGCCGCGCCGATCGCCGAGGTGATGTGGTCGTAGCCGGGCGCGATGTCGGTGGTCAGCGGCCCGAGCGTGTAGAACGGGGCGCCGTCGCACCACTCCTGCTGCAGGTCGACGTTCTCCTTGATCTTGTGCATCGGGACGTGGCCGGGCCCCTCGTTCATCACCTGATTGCCGAACCCTGCGGCGATCTTCGTCAGCTCGCCCTGGGTGCGCAGCTCGGCGAACTGCGCCTCGTCGTTGGCGTCCGCGATGGAGCCGGGGCGCAGCCCGTCCCCGAGCGACCAGGTGATGTCGTACGCGGCGAAGATCTCGCACAGGTCGCGGAAGTTCGTGTAGAGGAAGTTCTCCTCGTGGTGCGCCAGGCACCACGCCGCCATGATCGATCCGCCCCGGGACACGATCCCCGTCTTGCGCCCGGCCGTCAGCGGCACGTACCTCAGCAGCACCCCGGCGTGGACGGTCATGTAGTCCACGCCCTGCTCGGCCTGCTCGATCACCGTGTCGCGGAAGACCTCGTAGGTCAGCTCGGCCGGGTCGCCGCCGACCTTCTCCACCGCCTGGTACAGCGGGACGGTCCCCACCGGCACCGGCGAGTTCCGCAGGATCCACTCCCGCGTCGTGTGGATGTCCCGCCCGGTCGACAGGTCCATGATCGTGTCGGCGCCCCAGCGGGTCGCCCAGGTCATCTTCTCGACCTCGTCCTCGACGGACGACGCGACCGCCGAGTTGCCGATGTTGGCGTTCACCTTCACGAGGAAGTTCCGGCCGATGACCATCGGCTCGATCTCGGGGTGGTTGACGTTGGCGGGCAGCACGGCGCGGCCCGCGGCCAGCTCGGCCCGGACGAACTCCGGCTCGACGCCCTCGCGCAGCGCCGCGAACTCCATCTCCGGGGTGATCTCCCCGCGCCGCGCGTACGCGCGCTGCGTCACCGCGCCGCCGGCGGCGCGGCGCGGCCTGCGCGGCAGGCCCTCCCCGACGGGGCCGGGGCGCCCGTCCGGCTTGCGGCCGTCGTCCTCGGGACGGACGGCCCGCCCCTCGTACGCCTCGGTGTCGCCGCGCTCGGCGATCCACGCCTCGCGGAGCGCGGGCAGCCCTTCGCGGACGTCCGTGCGGTGCTCGGGATCGGTGTACGGCCCGGAGGTGTCGTACAGGACGACGGCCCCGCCGCCGGTCAGCGGCACCTCACGCATCGGGACACGCAGGTCCGGGCGGGAGCCCTGGAGGTAGGTCTTGCGCGCGGCTGGAACTGGAACCACAGGTTCGGTCATGACGACTCGATCTCTCCCTACGCCGGCATTACCCGGTCAGGTTCATGCGGTCAGCGGCCGTCTCAGCCGCTATCTCAGCCCGGTTCGCCGGACCCCCGCGATCTGTCGCCACCGACGCTAACCCGGCCCACCCCGGTTGCCGCAACCGCCGGTCTTGGGATAGACGCGCGCGTCAGGACGGCCGGGACGCCACCCCGACCAGCAGGGGCAGGGCCAGGGTGAGCGCGCGGAGCGCGGCGGGCGCCGACGGGGACCGGTGAAGCCGCCACCGGCCCTCGTCGTCGGCCCCGCCCTGCGCCCGGCGGAGGGAGGCGGACTCGCGGCCGTCCACGCCGGTGACGACGTAGCGCCCGCCGTCGCCGCGGGTGGCGCCGAGGAGCATGCCGTCGGCCGCGTGGAAGGACGGCTCGCGCGAGCCCCTGATCCGGCCGATGAGGCGGCCGTCCGCGTCGAGGACGCGCATCCGGTCGCGGCCCAGCGGCGGGCGCTTGAACACGAGCAGCCGCGCGGTGTGCGGGTCGCGGAGCACGACCGTCCGGCGGCCTCCGCAGGCGACGGCGAGCAGGGCGCCGCCGCGCTCGCTCCGGTAGCGGCCCCGGTCGTCCACGGTGACGCGGTCGGCCCTGGTCAGCGCGTTCGGGGTCGGCGGCTGGACCTCCTCGCCCGCGTCGTCGACGACGCGCCACGGCACCCCGAGCGTCCCGGTCGCGGCGTCCCGGACGGCGTCGAGCCGCCCCGGGGGCAGGAGGCGGCTGGCCAGCAGGGGCGCGACACCGCTCTCGGCCTTGGTGACGGCGGCGATGCCGGGGGCCGCTGCCGGGTCGAACCAGACCGTCCAGACGGGGTCGGCGACCGGCCAGGCGATGCCGATCGCGTCCAGCGCGCTCACCGGCACGGCCGCCCGCGCCCCGCCCCGGCGCAGGACGAGCCCCTTCGCGTCGATCGTCACGACCAGCCGGGTCCGGAAGATCACGGCGGCCCACGCGACGGCGGCCGACGCGCCGGCCACGAGGAGGACCACGATCTGGCGCGCGCCATCGGCGTCCCGGAGGCCGGTCCGCGCGGCCAGTACGGTGAGCGCCGCGAGAGCGAGCGCCGCGAGGCCGATCCTGAGCGGCCACCGGTAGGCACTCCGGCCCGGCGCGACCCGGAGCTCCTGCGGGGGGACGGACGGCGGGGGCACGGACACTGTCAGCCCTTCGTGATCGAGTCCGCAGAACTATAGGGGCGGAACCCCCGTTCCACCGGAAAGCGCACGACAGCGATCATCCTGCCCGTCCGGCCCGTGGAAGGGAACGACCGCCGCGTGGCCGGGTTCGGAGCGGGGCGGTGTGGCGCGGCCGGGGGCGTCGGTGAGAATGGACGGGTGGTGATCGTGCGTCGGGCCGGTGTGACGGTGAAGGACGCCCTGCTCGCGGCGGTGCTGGCGGCCGTCGCGGTGGCGGTGGCGGTGGCGTGGCCCGGCGTCCGCGGGCTGGACGCCGTCGGCGTGCTGCTGCTCGTCGGGGCGCACGTCCCGCTCGCGGTGATCAGGAGGTGGCCGACGCCGGGGCTCGTGGCCCTGGGCGCCATGGTGGTGCCGTACCACCTGGCGCAGTACCAGCACCACGCGCTGGTGCCCGCCGAGGTGCTCACGCTGTTCGCGTACGCGTGGTTCGGACGGCGGGTCAAGGTCGTCCTCACCGTCGTCGGGGCCCTGCTGCTCGTCTGCGTGGTCGCGATGGCGGTGCGCGGCGGCGGCGGCCTGGTCCGCGAGCAGATCGCGATGATCGAGGCCATGGTGTCGGTGGTGATCGCCGTCCAGGTGTGGCGGGTGCACCGGGCCCGGCTCGCGGCGATCAGCGAGGAGGCCGCGCGGGCGGAGCGGGCCCGCGAGGAGGAGGCGCGGCGCCGGGTCGCCGAGGAGCGCCTGCGGATCGCCCGCGACCTGCACGACCTGCTCGCGCACAGCATCACGGTGATCGGCGTCCAGGCGGGCGCGGCGGCGCACCTCGTCCGCGGTGACCGGCCGCTCGACCGGGAGGAGCTGGCCGAGGCGCTCGGCGCGATCGCCGACACCTGCCGGGACGCCCGCACCGAGCTGCGCGGCACGCTGCAGGTGCTGCGCGGAACCGATGCGGCGCCGTCCGGGACGCTGCCCGGCGCGCACGGCATCGCCGACCTCGTCCAGACCGCGCGGGCCGCCGGGATCGAGGTCGACCTCGACGACGCGGACGCCGGGACGCCGCCCCCGGAGGTCGGTGTCGCCGCGTACCGGATCGTCCAGGAGGCCCTGACCAACGTTGTCAAGCACGCGGCGGCGACCCATGTCGTGGTGAGCCTCACACGCGCGGACGGCGGGCTCGTCGTGCGGGTCGCCGACGACGGTCGCGGGCCGGTCGGCGGGACGCCCGGCGGCTTCGGCGTCCTCGGCATGATCGAGCGGGCGCGCAGCGTCGGCGGGACCCTCGACGCGGGTCCGCGCGACGGCGGCGGATTCGCCGTCACCGCCGTGTTCCCCGCCGCGGACGTCGCGGCTCCCCGGTGACCGCGCGCGGGGCGGACCGCGGCCCGGACCGCGGCCCGGCGCCGCGACGATCTACGCGCGGGGGCTTTCAAACCCTTACCGGTAGGGTCAGGATCAAGGGGGACCAGGGGAGGCGAACGCGTCGGTGAGCACGCAGAGCGAGCAGCGGGAAGCCCCGCAGGACCGGATCTTCACGGTGCCGAACAGCCTGAGCCTCGCCAGGCTCGTCGGCGTCCCGCTGTTCCTGTGGCTCGTCCTGGTCGAGGCGGACTGGTGGGCGCTCGGCCTGCTGGTGTTCGCGGGCCTGTCCGACTGGCTGGACGGCAAGCTCGCGCGGGTGCTGAACCAGACCAGCAAGCTCGGCGCGATGCTCGACCCGGCCGCCGACCGGCTCTACATCCTCGCGACGCTGGTCGGGCTGACGATCCGCGACATCATCCCGCTGTGGCTGGTGGTGCTGCTCGTCGCCCGCGAGCTGGCGATCGTGCCGATCGCGCCGATCGTCCGGCGGCTCGGGTACAGCGGCACGCTGCCCGTCCACTTCATCGGGAAGGCGGGCACGCTCTGCCTGCTGTACGCCTTCCCGCTGCTGCTGCTCGGCGACCACGACGGGACGGCCGCGACCGTCGCGAAGGTGATCGGCTGGTCGTTCGCGATCTGGGGGGCGGGCCTGTACTGGTGGGCCGCCGTCCTGTACTGGGAGCAGACGCGGCAGCTCGTGGTGGCCGGCCGCGGCGGGCCGCCGCCGGCCGCGCCCGCCCCGGACCCCGAGGGTGAGCAGGAGGGAGCGGAGACCCCCCGATGAAGGCCGTCGTGATGGCGGGAGGCGAGGGGACGCGGCTGCGCCCCATGACCGCCAACCAGCCGAAGCCGCTGCTCCCGCTCGTCAACCGGCCGATCATGGAGCACGTGCTGCGGCTGCTGAAACGGCACGGGTTCGGGGAGACCGTCGTCACCGTCCAGTTCCTCGCGGCGCTCGTCCGCAACTACTTCGGGGACGGCGAGGAGCTCGGCATGGCGCTGAGCTACGCGACGGAGGAGGTCCCGCTCGGCACCGCGGGGAGCGTGAAGAACGCCGAGGAGGCGCTGCGCGACGACCGCTTCCTGGTGATCTCCGGGGACGCCCTCACCGACATCGACCTGACCGACATGGTGCGGTTCCACGAGGAGAAGGGCGCGCTCGTCACGATCGGGTTGAAGCGCGTCCCGAACCCGCTCGAATTCGGGATCATCATCGTCGACGACGAGGGCCGCGTGCGGCGCTTCCTGGAGAAGCCGACCTGGGGCCAGGTGTTCTCCGACACCGTCAACACCGGCATCTACGTCATGGAGCCGGAGGTCCTGGAGCACGTCGCGGCGGGGGAGCCGGTCGACTGGTCCGGGGACGTGTTCCCCGCGCTGCTGGCGGCGGGCGCCCCACTCTACGGATACGTCGCCGACTGCTACTGGGAGGACGTCGGCACCCACGAGAGCTACCTCAAGGCGCAGGCAGACATGCTGTCCGGGCAGGTCGGCGTCGACCTGGACGGCTTCGAGGTTTCGCCCGGCGTGTGGGTCGCCGAAGGCGCGGAGGTGGACGCCGAGGCCGTCCTCAAGGGCCCGCTCTACATCGGCGACTACGCCAAGGTCGAAGCGGGCGTGGAGCTGCGGGAGTACACCGTCCTCGGCAGCAACGTCGTCGTGAAGGAGGGCGCGTTCCTGCACCGGGCGGTCGTCCACGACAACGTGTTCGTCGCGCCGTCCACGAACCTGCGCGGCTGTGTCGTCGGCAAGAACACCGACATCATGACGGGCGCCCGCGTCGAGGAGGGCGCCGTCATCGGGGACGAGTGCGTCATCGAGGCGGAGGCGTACGTCTCGTCCGGCGTGAAGGTCTACCCGTTCAAGACGATCGAGGCGGGCGCGGTCGTCAACACGAGCGTCATCTGGGAGTCGCGGGGGCAGCGCAACCTGTTCGGGCCGCGCGGCGTGTCCGGGCTGGTCAACGTCGAGATCACGCCGGAGCTGGCGGTGCGGCTCGCGAGCGCGTACGCGACCACGCTGAAGAAGGGCTCGACGGTCGTCACCGGACGGGACGTCTCCCGCGCCGCGCGGACGCTGAAGCGCGCGGTGAACAGCGCGCTGACCGCGAGCGCGATCGACGTCCGCGACCTGGAGGCGACGCCGCTGACCGTCGCCCGGTTCGAGACCGGCCGGGAGGACGCCGTCGGCGGCATCTACCTCCGCACCACGCTCGGCGACCCGCAGGGCGTCGACATCCTGTTCTTCGACCCGGACGGCGCCGACCTGTCCCAGGCGGCGCAGCGCAAGCTGGAGCGGGTGTTCGGGCGGCAGGAGTACCGGCGCGCGTTCCCCGGCGAGATCGCGGAGCTGACCTACCCGCCGCGCGTCGTCGAGACCTACACCCGCGACCTGCTGCGCCGGGTCGACATCGGCGGGGTCCGGGAGGCCGGGCTGAAGATCGTCCTGGACTGCGCGGGCGGGGTCGCCTCGCTCGTCCTGCCGAGCCTGCTCGGCAAGATCGGGGTGGAGGTCCTCACCCGCAACGCCGGGCTGGACGAGGCGAACCCGACCGAGACGCTCGCCGAGCGGATGCGCGACCTGGAGCGGCTCGGCGAGCTGGTGTCGTCGTCGCGCGCCGCGTTCGGCGTCCGGTTCGACCCGGTGGGGGAGCGGATCTCCCTGGTCGACGAGAACGGCGAGCTGGTCGGGGACGACCGCGCCCTGCTCGTCATGCTCGACCTCGTCGCCGCGGAGCGCCGCGACGGGCGGGTGGCGCTGCCGGTGACGACGACGCGGGTCGCCGAGCAGGTGTGCCGGTTCCACGGCGTGCGGGTCGAGTGGACGTCCACGTCGCAGGACGTGCTGACCAAGGCCGCCGCGCGGCCCGGCGTGATCTTCGCGGGGGACGGCCGGGGCGGGTTCCTGATGCCCGAGTTCGGCGGCACCGTCGACGGGATCGCGGCGTTCGCCCGGCTGGTCGGGCTCGTCGCGCGGACGCGCCTCACGCTGTCGCAGATCGACCGCCGGATCCCGGACGCGCACCTGCTGCGCCGGTCCGTCCCGACGCCGTGGGCGGCGAAGGGCGGCGTGATGCGGCACGTCGTGGAGGCCGCCGGGACCCGGACGGTCGACACGACCGACGGCGTCCGCGTGGTCGAGGACGACGGCCGCTGGGTCCTCGTCCTGCCCGACCCGGCGGAGGCGGTCACGCACCTGTGGGCCGAGGGCCCGGACGCCGACGCCGCCCAGGCGCTGCTGGAGGACTGGGCCGCCGTGGTCGAGCGCGCCGGGTCCTGAGCCGCGCTCAGCAGCGCTCGCGGGGCTTCAGGCCGGTCGCGTCCGGCTCGCGGCTCCCGTAGGCGGCGTCGAGGAAGCCGGTGAGGCGGTCGACGTCGGCCGCGTTGGACACGAGGCCGAGCGACGCGCGCACCGCCCCGCCGCTCGGCAGGCCGAGCACGCCGAGGTAGTCGTCGAGCGTCCGCATCCGCCGGTGCGCGGTGAGCCGCAGCGCCCGCTCCGGGATCTCGAACGCGCCCTCCCCGGCGCCGGGGTTGCAGAAGCAGCCGGTGCGGACGGAGATCCCCGCGGCGGCGGTGTCACGGGCCACGATCCGCTCGTCGACGACCCCGCCGTGCGCGTCGAGGACGTTGAACGCGACCGTGCCGCCGCGCCGGTCGGTGCCGTCCGGGCCGTAGATCCTCACCAGCGGGGAGCCGTCCGGGCGGCGGAGCGCGGCGAGGCGGCGCAGCAGCCGGGCCGTCAGGCCCGTGACGCGGCGGTGGATGAGGTCCATGCCGATGTCCTCGATCCAGCGGATGCCGAACTCCACGTCCGGGATGGACAGGAAGTTGAGGGTGCCGTCCTCGAACGCCGTCTCGTCCGGGGCGAGGACGTGCCAGCCGCCGAGCGCGCTGACGGCCTGGATCGTCCCGCCCGCGAACCACGGGCGGCGCAGCCGGGAAAGGGCCTCGCGCCGCGCGACCAGCGCGCCCACGCCGGTCGGGTACCCGAACACCTTGTACCAGCTCACCGGGACGAAGTCGGGCCGCACGAGGGAGAGGTCCAGGCGGTTGGCGGGGACGAACGCCGCCGCGTCCAGCAGGACGTCGTAGCCGTGGGCCCGCGCCAGCTCGATCCAGCTCAGCGGGTGCTGCACGCCGCTGAAGTTGCTCTGCGCCGGGAAGACGAACAGGCCGCGGCGGCCGGTGAGCGCGGCGGCGACCTCCTCGTCCGGGACGCGCAGCTCGGGCCCGCGGACGGGGACGTGCACCGTCGCCGCGCCGCGCGCCCGCGCGAACTCGCGCAGCCCGTTCACCGAGTTGTGGTTGTCGCCGGTGAGGACGAGCCGGTCGCCCGGCTCGAACGGGTACGCCTCGCCGACGAGGCGGCACGCGCCGCTCGCGTTCGGCGTGAACACCACCGCGTACTCGTCCGGGGAGGCGTTGAAGAACCCCAGGATCGCCTCCCGCGTCCGCTCGACCAGCGCGGTGGACGCGCTGGACGTCGGGTTCTCCGAGTGCGGGTTGCCGTAACAGTGGCCCGCGAGCCGCTCGCAGTGGGCGCGTATCTGCGCGTCCGCGGCGACGCCGGAGCCGGTGTAGTCGAGGTAGGTCTGGCCGCGCTCGTCCAGGTAGCGGTACTCGGTGGCGCGCAGCTCGTCGAGCCGCCGCGTTCCCGCGAAGCCCCCGCCGCAGCCGGGCAGGTCGTCAGAGCCGGATGAAGGGCCCATGGTGCACCCCCGCGTGCATGTAAGCCACACCCTTATAGAAACGGTCCGAAATTCGGGTGTGACACGCAAGGGGGTGTCCTGACCTTTTTTGGTCCGCCTGAGGACGTTTGTCAGGTAGACCGGATGTCAGGTACGCCGGACGATCACCAGCCACGTCCCGGCGAGGAACAGCGCCGCGAACCCGCCGAGGACCGCCCAGTCGACGGCGACCGCGCGGGAGAACGTGTCCCCGTAGGAGTCGAGCAGCGGCGGGCCGAGCGGGGAGCGCCCGGTGGCCCAGAGCCGCTCGACGCCGAGGCTGTGGCCGAGCCCCTCGAACGCCCACCGGTTGGACATGGCGTAGCTCAGCCACCGTCCCGGCGCCGCCATCACCGGCACGGGCAGGATCGCACCCACGAACAGCACCTGCGGGAAGCACAGCATCGGCAGCGCCATCGTCGCCTGCGCCGGGTCGGTCACGGCCGCGGACACGAGCAGGCCCAGCGCCAGCGCCGCGAGCGAGCACAGGAGCAGCGTCGTGAACAGCTCCCCATAGGCGCCCCAGCCCGCCGCGGGCAGCCGGTCCAGGGCGCGCAGGACGCCGAGGGTCAGCGCGTCCACGACGGCCAGCAGCGGCAGCAGCACGGCGACCTTCGCCAGCACGTACGGCCCGGCGCGCAGCCCGGTGAGCCGCTCCCGCCGCACCACGGGCAGCTCCGAGCACACCTGGAGCAGGCCGTAGGTGAGGCCGAAGAAGAACCCGCCGAACGCGATCCAGAACAGGATCATCACCGTCGCGCTCGGGCTGGGCGCGGCGGGGGAGAACGCGCCCGGACGGAACAGGACGGCGAACATCGCCAGCACCATCAACGGCGAGCCCGCGAGGACGGCGACCGTCAGCCGGTTCCGGGTCAGCAGGTCGGCGTTGCGGCGGCTGAGCAGGGCCCACTGCCGCCACGCCCCGACCGGCGGCCCGCCCGGCGAGGGCCGGTCGGCCGGGCGCGGCACGGGCTTCGGCGCGGGGGCCTCCCCGATCTCCGCGCGGCCGCTGGACAGGCGGAGGTAGACGTCGTCGAACCCGTCGGCCTGGAAGTGCGCGAGCGCCTCGCGGGGCGGGCCGTAGAACGCGAGCGTCCCGTCCATGGCGAGGACGGCGACCTTGTCGCACACGGCCGCGTCCGGCGGGTGGTGGGTCGTGAGGACGACGGTCGTCCCGGTGGCGGCGAGGCCGCGCAGGGTCCGCATCAGATCGGCCGCCGACGCCGGGTCGAGGCCGGACGTCGGCTCGTCCAGGAAGAACACGCACGGCCGGGTCAGCAGCTCGACGGCGATGCTGGCGCGCTTGCGCTCGCCGCCGCTCAGCGACCCGACCCGCTGCCCGGCGCGGCCGGTGAGCGCCAGCGCCGCGAGCGCCCCGTCGACCGCGCTCTCCGCGTCCTCCGGCGGCGTCCCGGCGGGCAGCCGCAGGCCCGCCGCGTAGCGGAGGGTGCGCCGCAGCGGCAGGTCCCGGTGGACGATGTCGTCCTGCGGGACGTACCCGAGCGACCCGTCGCCGCCCGCGTGCCGGACGTGGCCCTCGGCGGGCGGGCGGACGCCCGCGAGCGCGTCCAGCAGCGTGGTCTTGCCCGCGCCGCTGCCGCCGATGATCGCGACCAGCTCCCCGGTCCCGATCGTCAGCGACACGTCGCGCAGCGTGCGGCGGCCCCCGTCCACGCGCTGGCCCACGTCCCGGACCTCGATCATCGGCATCGCCTCCCCTTCGGGCGCCCGGCACCGCGCCCCCGTATGTAACGCCGTGCGGAAACGCCCGTGTGGAAACGATGGACGATCGGACCCGGCCCGTCCAGGAAGGTCAGGCCACCGTGGCGTCGCGGGACGCGCCCGCGGGCCGCGTTACGGACGGGGTTCGCGCGTTGATTTGGACGTCCTTGCCATGATGGGGCGGTGATCACACGACGGGACGACGGCCCGGACGGCTGGCGGCGGCGGCCCGACGCCTCCATGTCGCTGCTCGCCGACCTGTTCGCCGGGAAGCTCCTCGACCACGGCTACGCCGAGGCGGCGGCCCGGCGCGCCGCGGCGGGCGACGGCGGCTCCCGGCGGGGGCGGCTGCGCGGCGGCGGCGTCCTGCTCGTCCTCGCGCTCGCCGGGACGCTGATCGCGGTCGCCGGGGCCGAGGTGCGGCGCGGCGAGCCCGTCGCGGCCGAGCGCCGGTCCCGGCTCGTCGGCGAGATCCACGCCCGCACCGCCGAGACCGACGACCTCCAGCGCCGCCTCGGCCGCCTCCGGGACGAGACCGAGCGCCGCCGCGCCGCCGCCCTCGCCCGCAGCGCGCAGGGCCGCCGCGCCCGGCAGGCGCTCGCCCGCGCGAGCGCCGCCGCGGCCGCGACGCCCGCGTCCGGCGACGGCCTGGTCGTCACGGTCGACGACGCGCCCGGCGACGACCCGGACGCCCGGCCCGGCCGCGGACCCGCCGCGACCGACGGCCGGGTCTATGATCAGGACCTCCAGGTCCTGGTCAACGGGCTCTGGGCGGCCGGGGCCGAGGCGATCGGGATCAACGGGCAGCGGCTCACCCCGACCACCGCGATCCGCGCCGCGGGCGAGGCGATCCTGGTCGACTACCGCCCGCTCGGCGCGCCCTACGCGGTGACGGCGGTCGGCGACCCGGACCGGCTCCGCGCCGCCTTCGCCGGTTCGGCCGCCGACCGGCGGCTGCGGACGCTGAGCGAGCGCTACCGGATCAGGTACGGGACGCGCCGCGCGTCGGACGTCCGGCTGCCCGCCGCCGGAGCCGTCCGGCTGCGGTACGCCGTTCCCCACGAGGGGGACGGCCGGTGAGCGGAGGAGGGGTGACCCGGACGTGATCGCGCTGATCGGGCTCGTGATCGGCGTGACGCTCGGGCTCGTCCTCCAGCCGGACGTGCCGCTCTGGGCGGAGCCGTACCTTCCGATCGCCGTCGTCGCGGCGCTCGACGCCATGTTCGGCGGGATCCGGGCCCGGCTGGAGGGCATCTTCGACGAGAAGGTGTTCGTCGTCTCCTTCCTCAGCAACACCGTCATCGCCGCGCTGATCGTGTTCCTCGGCGACAAGCTCGGCGTGGGGTCGCAGCTCTCGACCGGCGTGGTGGTCGTCCTCGGCATCCGGATCTTCTCCAACGCGGCGGGCATCCGGCGCAGGCTGTTCGGCGCATGACGGGCCCCGAACCCAGGCCGGGCCGCGAACCCAGACCGGGCCGCGACGCCGAGGCGCGCCCGGAGGGCCTCCGCGCGGTCGCCGATCTGTTGAGACCGCGAGTCAGCATGGGCCAGCTGATCGGCGGTCTGCTGTGCCTCGTGCTCGGGTTCGCGGTCGTCGCGCAGATCCGCTCGAACGAGAGGGACACCACGTTCGCGACCGCGCGGCAGGACGAGCTCGTCGGCGTCCTGTCCGATCTGGGCCAGCGCTCCGAGCGGCTGCGCGGCGACCTGCGCGACCTGGAGGACACCAAGGCCCGGCTCGAACGGGACGCGCAGGGCGGAACCGCCCTGGAGGAGGCCCGCAAGCGGGCGGCCACCTACGGCCTGCTCGCGGGCACCGTCCCGGCCGAGGGCCCCGGCATCGAGCTGACGGTCGGCGACCCGCGGCGCGGCGTGCGGGCCGTCAACCTGCTCGACGCGCTGGAGGAGCTGCGCGACGCGGGCGCCGAGGTCGTGCAGGTCAACGACGTCCGCGCCGGGGTCGACAGCTACTTCCTGGACGACCGCGACGGCGTCCGGGCCGACGGCCGCGCGCTCGTCCCGCCGTACCGGTTCCGCGCCATCGGCGACCCCCATACGATGACGACGGCGCTGAACATCCCCGGCGGGCTGGTGCGGACGCTCCAGGCCGCGGGCGCCGAGGTCTCGATCACCCCGCGCGCGAAAGTCGTCGTCGACGCGGTACGGTCTCCGTAGAGGGAGACGGGGGGAGCGGTAAACCGGACGGCCCGCTCGAACGTCGTCATCGGGGCGGTCCGCGCGGCGGCGTAGACCTGCGATCATCGACGAATGTAGTTTGGTCCGGTCGGCTCACCGTTCCAGTTGACCCCTCGGGTAATACCCGCGTAAGTTGCGGCGACCGTCGTCTGAGCGGGCGGTGGGTCGACCGTGGTCGGGGGCGGGTCCCCGGCGTGGGTTGGTTGATGGATGCGCGTGGCGCAGGCGGCTCCCGTTGCGGCGGGGCGCCCGGCGCCGCGCCGATGGTAGGAGGCCGAGCCGATCGATGCCGAGCGTCTACTGCACGCAGTGCGGTCACGCCAACCCGGATGATGCCCGCTTCTGCTCGAACTGCGGTACTCCGCTCACCCGGAGTCCGCTGCCTCCCCGGGAGTCGCCCGGCGAGTCCACGTCCACCATCTCCATCGGCGGGTTCGAGGCCCTCGACACCGACGCCGGAACCGAGGAGCCCTCGCTCGGTCCCGACCAGATGGCCATGGAGGCGCTCCCCCCGGGGACGGCGCTGCTCGTGGTCAAGCGGGGCCCGAACGCGGGGAGCCGGTTCCTGCTCGACAAGGACCGCACCTCCGCCGGACGGCACCCCGAGAGCGACATCTTCCTGGACGACGTCACCGTCTCGCGCCGCCACGCCGAGTTCGCCCGGCAGGGCGCCGTGTTCTCCGTCCGCGACGTGGGCAGCCTCAACGGCACCTACGTCAACCGGCAGCGGATCGACCAGGCCGGGCTGTCCGGCGGCGACGAGGTGCAGATCGGCAAGTTCCGGCTGGTGTTCCTGACCAATCCGGCGCACGGCTGACGCGCGGCCTGCACCGGCGGAGCACGAGGCCGCGGCGACGATGGGAGGGGCCATGAACGCGCAGTCAGCCCGGTCCCTGATGACGATCGGGGACGTCCTCGGACTGCTCAGGCCCGACTTCCCCGACATCACCATCTCCAAGATCAGGTTCCTGGAGTCCGAGGGCCTCGTCGAGCCGCAGCGCAGCCCGTCCGGGTACCGCAAGTTCAGCGCGGCCGACGTGGAGCGGCTGCGGTTCGTCCTCGCGGCGCAGCGCGACCACTACCTCCCGCTCCGCGTCATCCGCCAGCACCTGGAGGCGCGCGACCGGGGCGAGAACCCGCCGCCGCTCGGGCCGCGCCGGCCCGGCGCGCCCGAGCCGCGCCGTCCCCGCACGCTCGTCGCGGCCGACACCACCGCCGCCGACCCGCCCGTCCGGCTGACCCGCCGCCAGCTCCTCGACGGCGCCGGGATCGACGAGGGCCTGCTCGCCCGGCTGGAGGAGTACGGCCTCGTCCGGCGTGCCGGGACCCACTACGAGGGCGACGCGCTGAGCGTCGCCCGCGCCGCCGCCGCGCTCGGCGAGTTCGGTTTCGAGGTCCGCCACCTGCGCGCGGTGAAGGCCGCCGCCGACCGGCAGGTCGGGCTGATCGAGCAGATGGTCGCGCCGCAGCTGCGCCGCCGCGGCCAGGGCGCCCACGAGCAGGCGGCCGAGACCGCGCGGGAGATCGCCGCGCTGTCGGTGCGGCTGCACGCCGCCCTGGTCGACGCCGGGCTCCGCGAAAGCCTCGACCGCTGATCATGTGCGCCGCGGAGGATTTTGCCGGAGCCGCGGCAACACGAGCTGTCCGGAGCGGGGTGTACGTTGGCTACAGGGTTCGGTCACGAACTGATCCGCTGCACGTGGTGATCGAGACGGCGAGAACCAGCAGGGAGCCGCAGTGAAGCAGATGGAGGTCGTCGGCGTCCGGGTCGAGATGCCCTCCAATCAGCCCATCGTCCTGTTGAAGGAGACGGAGGGCGACCGCTACCTGCCCATCTGGATCGGGGCGGTCGAAGCGACCGCGATCGCCTTCGCCCAGCAGGGCGTGCTGCCCGCCCGCCCGCTCACCCACGACCTGTTCCGCGACGTCCTGGACGCCCTCAGCGTCCAGCTCCGCACCGTCAACATCACCGCGCTGCGCGAGGGCATCTTCTTCGCCGACCTCGTGTTCTCCAACGGCGTCGAGGTGAGCGCCCGCCCGTCCGACTCCATCGCCCTCGCCCTGCGCACCGGCGCCACGATCTTCGCCAGCGAGGACGTCCTCGAAGAGGCCGGGGTCGCTATCCCGGACGAGCAGGAGGACGAGGTCGAGAAGTTCCGCGAGTTCCTCGACACCATCTCCCCGGAGGACTTCGGCCGCGCGGGCTGACACGCGCGCGCCGACAAGCCGGGCGAGCCGCGGGCGCACGGGGATCACCAAGAGGTACTCTCGTTTCAGCAACCTCAGCCACCACCCCGGCCACGCACGCACCTGAACCGTCGCGATCGCGGGCGAAGCCAGGTTCGAGCGAAGCGAGAACCTGATCGCGAAGCGAGCCGCAAGGCGAGCCGGAGCGATGCGGCGATCGCACAGCCTCGCGCGACGATGGAGGGCGCCCAGCGCCCGAAAGAGGAGCGCAAGGCAATGAACACGAGTGCGGGGCGATAAACACGGGTAGGAGTGGGGTTGGCTCGGAAGGTGCGAGGTTTGCCCACGTGAAGCCGGTTCATCCGGGCATGCGACGCGCCGACGATGAACGTTGACCACACCCTGACCGGCACCTACCGTGCTGGTGGAACACCCGTGGTGTAAGTCGTCAAACCCCCTTGACGAAGCGGCACGGGATGATAGAAGCCGGAGGTCCGCGTGGCGGTGAGCAGCGGCGAGGGCAAGGCGACCCCCGAGCGGCGGATGGCGTCCCAGCGCGCCGGGGAGCAGGGGCTGCTCTTCGACACGCAGGTGTCCGCGCCACCGGAGGATGTCGGCTACCGCGGCCCGACGGCGTGCGCCGCGGCGGGGATCACCTACCGGCAGCTCGACTACTGGGCCCGGACGAAGCTGGTCGAGCCGAGCGTCCGGTCGGCGCAGGGGTCGGGCAGCCAGCGGCTCTACAGCTTCCGCGACATCCTCGTCCTGAAGGTCGTGAAGCGGCTTCTCGACACCGGGGTGTCGCTGCAGCAGATCCGGACGGCGGTGTCGCACCTGCGCGACCGCGGCGTCCGCGACCTGGCGCAGATCACCCTGATGAGCGACGGCGTCAGCGTCTACGAGTGCACCTCGGCCGACGAGGTCGTCGATCTGCTGCAGGGCGGGCAGGGCGTGTTCGGCATAGCGCTCGGCCGCGTCTGGCAGGAGGTCGAGGGCAGCCTCGCCGAACTGCCCGGCGAACGCGCCGAGGCCGTCGGCGACGACTCGTCCGAGCATCCGCACGACGAGCTCGCGAACCGCCGCCGCGCCCGCCGCACCGGCTGACCCTCCACCACCTGTCTCACCCTCCCGGCTCACCCCCCCCGCACTGGCTGAGCCCCCCGGGCACCGACCGAAGCCCCGCCGCACCGGCTGACACGCACTCCGCCGGAATCCGCGCACCTGGTTGAAGCCCCGCCGCACCGGCCGGATCACACTTCACCTGAACTCGCGTATCGGTTGAAGCCCCGTCGTAGGGCCCGTCGCACCCGCATTCCGCGTCCGCTCGGCCCTCGGACACAGGCGGGTCCACGCCCGCGCCTCATGGCCCTCGCATCGGGATCAGGCCCTGCACCGGGCGGAGGCTCGCCGATCCGCGGCTGAGCGCTCGCTCAGAGGGCTTCCTTGCGTTGGAGATAGGCGAAGGCCGCCCAGCCGGGGAGCACCGGCAGCCACAGCGTCAGCAGCCGGTACAGCAGCACCGCCGACGTCGCGGTCTCCGCGGACAGGCCGGAGATCGTCAGCGCCAGCGTCAGCGCGCCCTCCACGGCCCCGAGCCCGCCGGGCGTCGGCGCGGCCGAGCCCAGCGCGTTCGCGGTGAGGAACACCACGACCACCGACGTGACCGGCAGTGAACCGCCGAACGCGCGGATCGATGCGTCCAGGCACAGGACGAACCCGACCGTCAGCAGCAGCGTTCCGCCCATCCCGGTGGTGAGCTTCTTCGGCGACTGCAGGACGTCCACGAGCCGCGGCACCACGCCGGAGAACATGCTCCGCAGCCGGGACGTCGCCTCCCGCCTGACCCGCGGCACGGTCAGCGCGAGCCCGGCGACCAGTCCCGTCGCCAGGACGGCGATGACGATCGTCCGGGACGGCGCGAGGTCCTGCGTGGCCTTGCCGCTCGACCCGGTGAGGAACCCGAACAGGACGAGCAGCAGCAGGTGCGTGACCAGCCCGACGAGCTGGGACGCGCCGACGCTCGCCACCGCGGGCCCCGGCCGCACCCCGGACCGCTGCAGGTAGCGGGTGTTGACCGCGACGCCGCCGACCGCCGCCGGGGCGACGAGCTTCACGAACGACGCGGCGAGCTGGGCGAGGACGGTCCGGCCGAGCGGCAGCCGTTCCGGGACGAACCCCATCAGCATGAGCGCCGCCGCCAGGTAGGTGAGCGCGGCACCGCCCAGCGCGGCGACCACCCAGTGCCAGCTCGCCGTGGCCGCCATGGTGCGCAGGTCGAGGCTCGCCACCTGCGGGATGACGATGTACGCCGCGATCGACAGCGCGACGATGCTGATGACCGTCCGGGGCCGGAACCGCTCCAGCCGGATCGGCGCGACCTCCGTCTCCGGCTTCAGCCGGACGATCTGCTCCCTGATCCGGGTCAGCAGCTCCCGGTCGTCCCGCAGCGCCGCCCGCGTCTCCCTCGACAGCGCGACCCGCTGCAGCAGCGGCACGGCGGCGGCGAGGGCCTCCTCGCCGAGCACCCCGGCGGCGGTGCGGACGGCGCGCTCGGCGTCCGTCCGGAGCGCGAGGGTGGTGAGGAGCTGGGCCAGGTCGAGGCGCAGCGCGAGGTCGCCCGCCGCGATCTCCCCGGCGCGCAGGTCGGTGACGTAGGCGCGGCCGTCCTCGCCGACGAGGACGGCGCCGTCCTGCAGCCGCCGGTGCGCGAGCCGCGCCGCCTGGAGGGCGCGGAACTGCCGCCACACGTCGGCGAGGAGGGCGTCGGTGATCTCCTTGTCGGGGACGTCCGCGAGCCGCCGTCCCGGCACGTGCTCGTAGGCCAGCAGGGCCGCCTCGGTGCCGACCTCGGACGTGCCGAGCAGGCGCGGGGTGCGGACGCCCGCCGCGTCCACCGCGTACGCCATCAGCGACTCCTGCTCCAGGGAGCGGCGCAGCGACCGCAGCGCCCGGCCGGTCGTCGCCGAGCGCAGCCGCAGCAGCCGCCACACCCGGTAGAGCAGCCCGGCGGTCTGCTGGTCGCGGTCCAGGACGTGGACCTCCACGTCCCAGCCGCCGTGCCGCGCCGGGGGGCGGACGCCGTGCCCGGCCGCCGGGCCGGAGCCGAGGACGACGCCGTACCGGCGGGCCTCCTCGGCGCCCTCGGCGGGCTCGTCCAGCCGCGCCGCCTTCGCCGCGCGGAGCCCGAGCCGGTCCAGCGTCGCCATGACGGCGGCGCCGGACGGCCGCGGGTTCGGGGTGCCGACCGCGTAGAGCGTCCCGTGGCCGATGGCGGTGCCGAGGAAGTAGGTGGCGGCGAGCGCGGCGACCGAGGCGTAGGAGGCGGTGAGCCCGGTCAGCGCGGCGACCCCGATCAGCGTCCAGGTCGCGGCCTGCCAGCGGAGGCGGCCCGCCATCCCGACCGCGCTGACGAACGCGATCACGGGCGCGATGTCGGTGTGCACGGGCGCGGTGGCGCTGCCGCCCCAGATCAGCGAGTCGAGGACGCCGCCCGGCGCGGCCCGCACGACGAGGTCGTCCAGGCCCACCGTGATCCCGAACGCGATCACGGCGGCGAGCAGGGCGATCGCGACGCGCGTCCCGTCCTTGCGGAGCAGCCGCTCGATCG
The DNA here is from genome assembly GCF_008085905.1 of Actinomadura syzygii. Lineage (GTDB taxonomy): Bacteria > Actinomycetota > Actinomycetes > Streptosporangiales > Streptosporangiaceae > Spirillospora > Spirillospora syzygii. The sequence continues at coordinate 196,117 of NZ_VSFF01000003.1, forward strand.
CGAACGCGACCGGCACGGCCAGCACGCCGAAGCTGGACACGAGCGTCGCGAGGGACAGCAGCAGCCGCGGCGCGTGCGCGGTGCCCTGCGCGATGTCGGTCTGCAGGCCGTGCGTCGTCTGCTGCGCGATCGACACGAGCAGCATCACCGCGGCGAGCCCGACCACGGACGCGGCGAACCGGATGGCGTCGGACGAGCGGCGGATCCGGTCCGGCTGGGCGGGCTCGTCGACGGGCACGGCTGCCGGGGTCACGGCCGCGCCCGCCCGCGCGCCCGCCCGTGCGTCGCGCCGCGCGCCCGCCCGCGCGCCGCGCCGTCGCCCGTGTGCGTCACGCCGTACCGCCGCCCTGATCGTCCATCGTCGTGATCAGTGTCCCAGGCCCGGTCCCCCTGGTGGACGTGCACATCGTACTCGCGGGTAGAGGCGCCGAGACGCACGTCGGAGGGGGCGGGACGATCGTCGCGACCGATCTTTGGGTAGGGTTTGTCCAGGACATGCCGTCGACCCTGTGCGGGAGAGACCCCACGCGGCCAGCGTGGGGCGCCGAAGGGGCAACCTCCCCGGAACCTCTCAGGCAAAAGGACCGCTCGGGCGAGGCACCTCTGGAAAGCAGGCGCCGGTCCCCGCGGGAGGGGACGGGCGGCTCACCGAAGGGGAAACCCCGCCGCGCGGGTGAAGCTCTCAGGTGCCGATGACAGAGGGGGAGAACCGGCCGCCGGCCAGTCCCGGCGGTTCACCTGAGCGACCAGCGACCCGCAGCAGCCAGGAGGCTCTCCATGACGGCCCAGTTCTTCGCGCCCGTCGCCGCGCCGCAGCACCCGCGCGCCGCGTTCGCCGACCGGCACATCGGCCCGTCCCCGGACGACCAGGCGAGGATGCTGGCGGCCGTCGGCTACTCGGGCGTCGACGCCCTGATCGCCGACGCCGTGCCCGCCGCGATCCGCACCGGCCGGCCGCTGGACCTGCCGCCCGCGCTGAGCGAGAGCGCCGCGCTGGACCGGCTCCGCGAGCTCGCCGCCCGCAACACGGTCCTCACCTCGATGATCGGGCTCGGCTACCACGGCACGACCACGCCGGGCGTGATCATGCGGAACGTGCTGGAGAACCCGGGCTGGTACACCGCCTACACCCCCTACCAGCCGGAGATCTCGCAGGGCCGGCTCGAGGCCCTGCTGAACTTCCAGACCGTCGTCAGCGACCTGACGGGCCTGCCGGTGGCGAACGCGTCCATGCTGGACGAGGCCACCGCCGCCGCCGAGGGCATGGCCCTCGCGCACCGGGTGTCCAAGCGCGGGTCAGGCGATCGCAGCGAAGCAAGGAAGCCTGACCCGCACTCCGGGGGTCTGGGGGGCGCCACCCAGAAGGACACGGAGCCTGGCACGTTCCTGGTGGACGCCGACGCGCTGCCGCAGACGGTCGAGGTCGTGCGGACGCGGGCCGTTCCGCTCGGCATCGAGGTCGTCGTCGCGGACCTGTCCGGCGGGCTGCCGGACGGCGACTTCTTCGGCGTGCTGCTGCAGTACCCGGGCGCGTCCGGGGCCGTCCGCGACCTGGAGCCGGTGATCGCGCAGGCGCACGAGCGCGGTGCGCAGGCGGTCGTCGCCGCCGACCTGCTCGCGCTGACGCTGCTGCGCCCGCCGGGGGAGTCCGGCGCCGACATCGCGGTGGGCTCGGCCCAGCGGTTCGGCGTCCCGTACGGGTTCGGCGGCCCGCACGCCGGATACATGGCGGTCCGCGACGGCATCCAGCGGCAGCTCCCCGGCCGCCTCGTCGGCGTGTCCGTCGACGCGGACGGCGCGCCCGCGCACCGGCTCGCGCTGCAGACCCGCGAGCAGCACATCCGGCGGGAGAAGGCCACCAGCAACATCTGCACCGCGCAGGTCCTGCTCGCGGTGATGGCGAGCATGTACGCCGTCTACCACGGCCCGGACGGGCTCGCCGCGATCGCGCAGCGCACGCACCGCCGCGCCGCCGAGATCGCGGCCGGGCTCCGCGCCGGGGGAGTGGACGTCGTGCACGGCGCGTTCTTCGACACCGTCCTCGCCCGCGTCCCCGGCCGCGCGGCGGAGGTCGTCGCGGCCGCCCGCGAGCGCCGCGTCAACCTCCGCCCGGTGGACGCCGACCACGTCGCCGTCGCCTGCGACGAGACGACGCTGCCCGTGCACGTCACCGCCGTCCTGGAGGCGTTCGGCGCCGCGCCCGCCGCCGAGACCCCCGTCGAGGCGATCCCGGACGACCTGCGCCGCGAGAGCCCCTACCTGACCCACCCGGTGTTCCACGCGCACCGCTCCGAGACCGCGATGCTGCGCTACCTGCGCCGCCTCCAGGACCGCGACGTCGCGCTCGACCGGTCCATGATCCCGCTCGGGTCCTGCACGATGAAGCTGAACGCCACCGCCGAGATGGAGCCGGTCACCTGGCCGGAGTTCGCGAACATCCACCCGTTCGCGCCGGTCGACCAGGCCGCCGGGTACGTCGAGCTGATCGGCGAGCTGGAGGACGCGCTCGCCGAGATCACCGGGTACGCGAAGGTGTCCGTCCAGCCGAACGCCGGGTCGCAGGGCGAGCTGGCCGGGCTGCTCGCCATCCGCGGCTACCACGCCTCGCGCGGCGACGAGCGCCGGGACGTGTGCCTGATCCCGTCGTCCGCGCACGGCACCAACGCCGCCAGCGCCGTCATGGCCGGGATGCGCGTCGTCGTCGTGAAGTGCGACGAGGGCGGCAACGTCGACCTCGACGACCTGCACGCCAAGATCGGGCGGCACGGCGACCGGCTCGCCGCGATCATGGTGACGTACCCGTCCACGCACGGGGTGTTCGAGGAGACGATCACCGACGTGTGCGCGGCCGTGCACGACGCGGGCGGCCAGGTCTACGTCGACGGCGCCAACCTCAACGCGCTCGTCGGGCTGGCCCGTCCCGGCGAGTTCGGGTCGGACGTGTCGCACCTCAACCTGCACAAGACGTTCTGCATCCCGCACGGCGGCGGCGGGCCGGGCGTCGGCCCGATCGGCGTCCGCGAGCACCTGGCCCCGTTCCTGCCGAACCACCCGCTGCGCGCCGAGGCGGGCCCGGACACCGGCGTCGGCCCGATCTCCGCCGCGCCCTGGGGCTCGGCGGGCATCCTGCCGATCTCCTGGGCCTACATCGCCATGATGGGACCGGACGGCCTCCGCGCCGCCACCGAGGGCGCGATCGTCGCGGCCAACTACCTCGCCGCCCGGCTCGGCCCGCACTACCCGATCCTCTACACCGGGCGGAACGGGCTCGTCGCGCACGAGTGCATCGCCGACCTCCGCAAGATCACCAAGGAGACCGGGATCACCGCCGAGGACGTCGCGAAGCGCCTCATCGACTACGGCTTCCACGCCCCGACCCTGTCGTTCCCGGTGGCCGGGACGCTGATGATCGAGCCGACCGAGTCGGAGGACCTCACCGAGCTCGACCGGTTCTGCGACGCGATGATCGAGATCCGCCGCGAGATCCAGCGCGTCGCCGACGGCGGCTACGACCGCGCGGACAACCCCCTCAAGAACGCCCCGCACACCGCCGCCTGCCTGCTCTCCGACGACTGGAAGCACGCCTACACCCGCGAGGAGGCCGCCTACCCGCTGCCCGCCCTCCGCGAGGACAAGTACTGGCCGCCCGTCCGCCGCGTCGACCAGGCACACGGCGACCGCAACCTGGTCTGCTCCTGCCCGCCCCCCGAGGCGTTCGAGGACTGAGGACCGGGGACGCGGGATCGAGGGCTGAGGGTCGCCCCTCGGGGGCGGCGCACCCGCTAGGCTCGGGCGCGACCCGACCCCCGTGAGGGCAGCGCGTCCCCGACCCCAGAGGGCAGATCGATGAGCGAGTCCCCGGAGCCGGACCTCGACCCCGCACAGGTGTGCGAGGAGGCTCGGAAGCTGGCCGAGAACGGCGAGGCCGAGCGGGCGGCGGCGTTGTTCGGGAAGGTGCTCGCGCTCGGCGACACGCCGTGCCGGGCGCGGGCGGCGCTCGGGCTCGCGGTCGTCCTCGACGACGCCGGGGACGTGGCCGGGGCCCGCGAGGCCGACCGGGCGGCGATCGCCACCGGCGACCCCGAGTACGGGCCGCGCGCCGCCTACCACCTGGCGCTCACGCACGAGCGGGCCGGCGAGCAGGCGGAGGCGGCGCCCGCGTGGCGGGTCGTGGTCGACTTCGGCAACCCGGCCTACCTGCCGCCCGCCCACCTGGCCCTCGCCCGGATCGCCGACGACGCCGGCGACTTCGAGGAGGCGCGCGGCCACTGGGAGGCCGTGCTCGGCACGGGCGACGCCGAGTACGGCCCGCCCGCCGCGCACGACCTCGCCGAGCGGCTGCTGGAGCGCGGCGAGCCCGCGCGGGCGCAGCGCGTCCTGACCGCCGGGCTCCGGCTGGTCGACCGCGCCGCCGCGCCGTACGCGTACGCGCGGCTCGCGGTCGCGCTCGGCATCGCCTGCCTCGACCAGGCGATCGGCGCGTTCGACGCGGCCCTCGGGCAGGACCCGTCCGACCCGGAGGTCGGGCCGCTCGCCACCGAGCTGCTCGCCCGGACGCTGCCGCTGCGCGGGCGCGGCGGCGAGGCGTCCGAGGTGTGGCGGCGCGGCCTCGCCGACCCGGGGACGGCCGCGCAGGTCCGGGCCCGGCTCCGCCGCGACTTCGGCGGCGAGGAGGACGACGCCGACCCCGCCGACCTGTGGTGGGAGCCCGTCGTCGAGCAGGCCGTCGCGGACGGGACGCTGCCCGCCCTCGCGGGCGACGCGTTCGGCGCGCTCGACCACATGTACGCGCTGCTCGCCGTCCGGGACGCGGGCGGCGCCGACGCCGGGGAGCGGCCGAAGGGCGACGCGGACGAGGCGCTCGGCCGGGCGGTGCGCGTCCCGGGCGGCTACGCCTGGGGCCCCCTGCTGCAGGAGAGCTTCGCCGAACGCCTCCGCCTCGCCATGGACGCCCCCGACCGCACCGACACCTGACCGGCGCCCTCGCGGTCGTGCCGGACGGCGGGGATCAGTCGGTGATGCCGCGTTCGGCGACGACCTTCGTGACGCGGGCGCGGACGAGGTACTCGGTCGGGACGGCGTTGCGCGCCCCGAACTCCTCGGCGCGGTCGGCGCCCATGTAGCGGCCGCCGATGACGGTGGCCCAGCGGCGCATCTCGTCCAGGTCCTCGACGAGGGACGCCTCGGCCCGCATCATCACGTACGAGTAGGGCGGGGTCTGGTCGTCCACGCAGATGGACACGCGCGGGTCGCGCGCCAGGGCGCGGCCCTTGACGGTCGCGCGGGCGGTGTTGAACAGCACGTCGTCGCCGTCGAGGACGAACCAGACCGGCGTGACGTGCGGCGTCCCGTCCGCGGCGGTGACGGCCGCCTTGCCGGTGCGGGTGCCCGCCATGACGAACGCGCGCCATTCGGCGTCTGTCATTCGCTCCATCCGCCCAGTCTGCCGCAAAGATCATCTGGGCGGCCCGCTACCGTGGGCGGATGGGCAGGCGGACGAAGCTGGTGACGGCGCACGGCCCGGCCGAGGCGGCCGTGGACGCCGTGGACGACCCGGCGTTCCTGCTGGTCCTCACGCACGGCTCGAACGGCGGCGTGGACGCGGCCGACCTGCTCGCCGTCCGGGAGGCGGCGCTCGGCCTCGGCGGCGCGGTCGCGCGGGTGACGCAGCCGTTCCGGCTCGCCGGGCGGCGCGCGCCGGGCTCGGCGGTGAAGCAGGACGAGGCGTGGCTGCAGGTCGTCGCGAAGCTGCGGCGGCGGTTCCGGGACGTCCCGCTCGTCCAGGGCGGGCGGAGCAACGGTGCGCGGGTCGCGTGCCGGACGGCGTCGGCCGCGGGCGCCGTCGGCGTGGTCGCGCTGGCGTTCCCGCTGCACCCGCCGGGCCGTCCCGAGAAGACGCGGGTGGACGAGCTGCGCGGCGCGGGCGTGGAGGTGCTCGTCGTCAACGGCGACCGGGACCCGTTCGGGGTGCCGGACACGGCGGACGCCGCGGAGGTCGTCGTGCTGGCGGGGGAGCGGCACGACTTGAACCGCGACCCCGCCGCTGTCGGACGGGCGGCGGAGCCGTGGCTGCGGCGATGGGCGGGACCCGCAGCGGGGTTGGGGGCGGCCCGTCCGGTGCGGACGGGCGGCCGGTGAGGGTCTTCGGCCCGGGCCCGGTAGGGGCCCGGAGTCCTGGGACGGATGGGCGGGACAGGTGGGCGTTGCCCCCGAGGATGATCACCCGTTTGAACTAGTCCCCCGTGGACGTGTTCAAGCGGCGGACGGAGTCAGTGGATCCGTCGGCCGGTGCGGTGCGATGACTTCCCCGTCGGGCAGCAGCTCACCGGTGTCCTCGAAGAGCACGACGCCGTTGCACAGCAGGCTCCACCCCTGCTCGGGGTGGGAGGCCAGCGTCCGTGCGGCGTCGCGGTCGGGCTCGTCGTGCGAGGGACATGGCGGCTGGTGCGGGCACATCGTGTGCCTCCGGTCTCATGCAACTGGTAGGTCGCGTACTTCCTTGTCTGACGCACCCCAGTGTGGAACGGTTCGTACCCGTCGGCTATAGCCCGTTGGGACGGTTGTCCGTTGGTACCGGAGTACCGGAGGCTGTGACCCGCCTCACCCCGAAGTGCCGGTAACCTCAGCGTCCCCGCCGCGCGACAACGGACGGAGAACGACACGCCGTCGCCGGGTGAAACCCCTACGATGTTCCGTGGGAACGGGCTTTGCGAGGCGCGGGGGGAGTGAGGCCGGTGCGGGTCGCCCTGTCCGTCGCCTGCTTCGACGACGCGCTGTTCCCCGACACCGGGAAGGCCGTGACCGCCCTGCTGGAGCGGCTCGGGCACGAGGTCGAGTACCCGCCGGGCCAGACGTGCTGCGGGCAGGTCCACTGGACGACCGGCTACCACCGCGAGGCCGCGGCGCTCGCCCGCGCGTACGCGGCGCTGTTCGAGGGCGCGGCGGCGGTGGTGGCGCCGTCGGCGTCGTGCGCGGCGGCCGTCCGCGACTCCTATCCGCGGTTGGCCCGCGCCGCCCGCGACCCGGCCCTCGCCCGCGCCGCCGAGGGCCTCGCCGTCTACGAGCTGACCGAGTTCCTGGTGGACGTCCTCGGCGTGACCGACGTCGGCGCGTACTTCCCGCACCGGGTGACCTACCACCCGTCCTGCCAGGCCGCGCGGGTGCTCGGCGTCGGCGACCGCCCGCTGCGGCTGCTGCGCGCGGTGCGCGGCCTCGACCTGGTCGAGCTGCCCGCGGCGGGGGAGTGCTGCGGGTTCGGCGGCGCGTTCGCGATGAAGAACTCCGACGTGTCGGTCGCGATGGTGGCCGACAAGGTCCGGCACGTCCGCGACACGGGCGCCGACGTGGTGTGCGCGGTCGACAACTCGTGCCTGGCGCACATCGGGGGCGCGTTGTCGCGGCTGCGCGGCGGCGTCCGGACGATGCACCTGGCCGAGATCCTCGCCGCGACGGGGCCGGCGTGACGGCCTCCTCCCGGCGGACGACCGAGTCCTCCGCCGGGACGAGGCCCGGCGGCGGTCCGGTGCCGCTGCCGACGCCGAAGTTCGCGAGCGCCGCGCGGTCCGCGCTGGCCGACACTGGTCTGCGCCGCAACCTGCGCGGCGCGACCGCCGAGGCGCGGGCGCGGACGTCCGCCGCCACCGCCGAGGCCGCCGACTGGGACGCCCTCCGCGAGGCGGGCCGCGCGATCGGGGACGCGACGCTCCTCAACCTCGACGTCCACCTGGAGGAGCTGGAGCGCGGGGTGACCGGGGCGGGCGGCGTCGTCCACTGGGCGGTCGACGCGGCCGAGGCGCGCGAGGTCGTCACCGGCCTGGTGCGGGCGTCCGGCGCGAAGGAGGTCGTGAAGGCGTCGTCGGCGACGCTCCGGGAGATCGGGCTGGACGCCGCGCTGGCCCGCGCCGGGGTGACCGCGTACGAGACGGCGATCGCCGACCTCGTCGTCGGGGTCGGCGGGGACGAGCCGTCCCACCTGCTGTCGCCCGCGCTGCACCGCGACCGCGCGGAGATCGCCGAGCTGTTCCGGCGGACGCTGCCCGCCGCCGCCGACCTCGGCGACGACCCGGCCGGGCTGGCCGCCGCCGCCCGCGCCCACCTGCGCGACCGGCTGCTGCGCGCCCGCGTCGCGGTGACCGGCGCGAACTTCCTCGTCGCCGAGACCGGGACGCCGGTGGTGCTGGAGTCCGAGGGCAACGCGCGGATGTGCCTGTCCCTGCCGGACACGCTGATCACCGTCGCGGGCATCGACAAGGTCGTCCCGGCGTGGGCCGACCTGGAGGTGTTCCTGCAGCTGCTGCCGCGGGCGGCGGGCGCGGGTCCGATGACCCCGTACGCCGCGTCGTGGCCGGGCGTGACGCCGGGCGACGGGCCACGCGCGTTCCATCTCGTCCTGGTCGACAACGGGCGCACGCGGGCCCTCGCCGACGAGGTCGGGCGCGCCGCGCTGCGCTGCGTCCGCTGCTCGGCCTGCGTGAACGTGTGCCCCGTCTACGAGCGGACGGGCGGCCGCGCGTACGGGCCGGTGTACCCGGGGCCGATCGGCGCGATCCTCACCCCGCAGCTGCGCGGCGTGGAGAGCGCGGCCGACGCCTCGCTGCCGTACGCGTCGACGCTGTGCGGCGCGTGCGCCGACGTCTGCCCGGTGAAGATCGACATTCCGGGGGTGCTGGTGCACCTGCGGGGCGCGGTGGTGGAGTCGCGGCGGCGGCGGCCCGTCCCGACGCCGGAGCTGGCGCTGATGCGCGGGCTCGCCTGGACGATGGGCGACGCCCGCCGCTACGAGACCGCGCTGCGCCGGAGCACCCGGTGGGCGCGGCTGCTGTCGCGCGGCGGCCGGATCCGCCGGCTGCCCGGCCTGCTCGGCAAGTGGACGGAGGCCCGCGACCTGCCCGCGCCGCCCGCCGAGAGCTTCCGCGCCTGGTGGGCCCGGAGGCGGCCGTGACGGCGCGCGTGCCCGCGAGTGCGCTGGCGGGGCGGTCGTGACCGGGGGCGGTTCGCGCGCCGAGGTGCTGCGCCGGGTGCGGGAGGCGCTCGGCGGGTCGCGCGGCACGAGCCCGCCCGTCCCGCGCGGCTACGACCGGACGCTGCCCGAGGCCGAGGCGGCGACCAGGGCGGACGTCGTCGCGCTGTTCAGCGAACGGGTCGCCGCCAACCGGGCGGCGGTGCGGCACGTCAGCGCGGACGAACTCGGCACCGCCGTCGCCGCCGCGCTGTGGGGGCGCGAGGTGAAGCAGATCGTCGTCCCCGCCGATCTGCCGTACGGGTGGCTGGCGGAGCTGGAGGGCGTCCGCGCGCTGGCCGACGCGCCCGCGCTCGACGCCGAGGCGCTCGGCGCGGTGGACGGCGTGGTCACCGGCTGCGCGGCGGCCGTCGCGCGGACCGGCACCGTGATCCTTGACGGCGGCCGCGCGCAGGGCAGGCGGGCGCTCACCGCCGTCCCCGGCTACCACCTGTGCGTGGTGCACGCCGACCAGATCGTCGGGACGGTGCCGGAGGCGGTGCGGCGGCTCGACCCGTCCCGGCCGCTGACGTGGATCAGCGGCCCGTCGGCGACGCACGCGATCGAGATGGTCCGGGTGGAGGGCGGGCACGGCCCCCTGCACCTGGAGATCCTCGTCGTCGAGGACTGAGCCGCCGGGCTACTGGACGCTCCTCAGGACGAGTTCGAGCCCGGCGTCGAAGCGGTCGTCCCAGTTCACGGCGCGGTCGGCGCCGTCCTCGGCGGTGCCGCGGACCTCCAGGGCGGCGTGCCCGATGACGTAGCCGAGGAGGGTGTGCGCGGCGACGGCGGCGGTCTCCTCGCGGACGCCGCCGCGGCGCAGCACCTCGCGCAGCGACGTGACCGTGGTGACGAGCGCGGCGGGGTTGCGGCGGGTGACGACGAGCGGGAGGACGCCCGCGTGCGCGAGCAGGCGCGTCCGGTAGCCGCGGGCCCAGCCGCGCAGGACGTCCTGCCAGCCGGCCTGCAGCGCGACGGCGCCGGTGTCGGCGGGCGCGGACGCGACGTGCGCGACGAGCCCGTCCAGGAGCTGCTCCTTGCCGCGGGGGAGGTGGTGGTAGATCGCCATCGCCTCCACCTCCAGGGCGTCGCCGAGGCGGCGCATGGTGAGCCGGGCGAGGCCCTGGCCGTCGACGATGCGCAGCGCCGCGTCGATGATCCGCTCGGTGGACAGCGGCGCGCGGTGCTGGGCGTTGATGCTCGGTTGCCTGACCATAGTGAGCATGGACCTTACTACGTAAAGGGCCGGGGCGGGGTGTCCGCCGTCACGACACGCCGCGCCGCCGCGTACCCTTTCCTCGTCCGGACGATTTCGCCGACCACAACGCCGACCGACCGCAAGGCCGACCGCCGAAGGAGTACCGCCATGCCGCTGGGCCGCCGGGTGAGCAAGGACGTCGCCGAGCCGTACGAGGCCGACCGGCGACTCGCCGCCGAGTACGACGAGCGGCTCGCGGCGGCCGGGGACGCCGAGCGGGAGCTGCGGGAGGCGCAGGGCGCGCAGACGCCCGAGCCGCGCCTGCGGGAGCTGACCGCGGCGTTCGACCAGGCGCTCACCGCGGTGCTCGCCGCCGCCGAGGCGGCCGAGCGGGTCGAGATGGGCCCGAAGGCGTACGCCACGGACGAGCAGGACGCGAAGGCCCGCCGCGCCGCGGAGATCGCCGCCCGCAAGGCCAGGGCGCGCCCGGCCGTCCGCCCGTGGACGGACGAGGTCGACCGCCTGCGCACCGCCCGCGAGGCGCACCGGCTCAGCTTCCGCACGCAGCCGACCGTCGTCATCTGACCCAGGCCGTTCCGGGGGGCGTGCGGGGCCGTCCCCCGCGGTGTGACGGGCATTTCCGGGAGATGCGGGGGGTCGTCCTCCCACGGTGAGCCGTGACCGGTCCGGTCCGCCGACCTGTGCCGACACAGCGTCGCCGGGTGGCACCGGGCACGGAACTTTGAGAGTCTGCCCTCTCGGGGGAGCGTCGGGGGGCGCCGCGCCGCGTGCCGCAGGAGCGCGCCGCGCGCGGCCGCGTCCCGGCGGAGGGGGCACATCGTGCTCTGGACGCGGGGGGAAGTCACGTGGAGCGCACGCCGCCGGATCGTGGCCGGGTGATCGAGTCCTACCAGGACGGGGTGGGGGCGATCCGGGCGCTGGCGGAGCAGGCCGGCGACTGGGACGCGCCGACGCCCTGCGCGGACTGGCGGCTGATCGACCTCGCCGGGCATCTGCGGTGCGTCGCGGAGAACTTCCTGGAGTACCTGCAGGACGCGCCCGACAGCCGGCTGGCGAAGCTGTTCGCGCAGGACGCCGCGTCCGCGGTGCTGATCAGGCAGCAGGCCAGGCAGAACGCGGCGGAGCTCGCGGTGCTGCCGGCGGAGCCGGGTCCGGCCCGGATCATGGCGTTCGGGGTGTCGGCGGGCGCGTACGCCGACCTGATGGCGGACATGTGGGACCGGACGCACCTGATCTACAAGGGCACGAAGTACACGGTCGGCGACCACGCGGGCGCGGCGTGCGTGGAGTGGCACCTGCACGCCTGGGACATGGCCCGCGCGATCGGCACGCGGTACCGCCCGCGCGACCCCGACCTGCTGGTGTCGGCGTGGCACTGGGGCGTCCCGCACCTGCCGCTGGAGTCGGGGGACTCGTGGGAGGCGGTGCTGCGATCCTCGGGCCGCTCGCCGCGCTGGCCCGACCCGGGCGAGAACGCGGGCCGGACGCGGGGACGCCGCGCGGGCCGCGCCGCGGCCAGGGGCTCGGCGACCATTCCGGGTGGTTCCGCGGGCAAGCCGGTCAGATGAGGGTGGTGGGACGCGGCGGACGGGGTAGGGGAGTGTTCGCGACGCGGCGGGGGAACGGAGATCGGATCGATGGCGACCTGCGAGGTCTGCGGCAACGACTACGACATGACCTTCGAGGTGCACGCGCAGGGTCAGGTGCACACGTTCGACTCGTTCGAGTGCGCGGTCACGCGGATGGCGCCGGTGTGCGAGAACTGCGGGTGCCGCATCATGGGGCACGGCGTGGACGTGAACGGGCACTGGTACTGCTGCGCGCACTGCGCCCGGATGGTCGATCCCGAGCGGGGGCGGCAGGCCAAGGACGCCGTTCTCGCCTGACCGTCGAGCGGCCCTGAGCGTCTAGCGGGCCTGGCCGTCGAACGGCTCGACCGTGCCGTCGGCCCGGTCGTTCGCGCGGGTCAGGGGACGTCGCGGTACGCGAGCGCGGCGGACAGGTCGGCGCCGAAGGGCTGCGCCGCGCCGTCCTCCAGGTAGACGGCGCGTCCGGTGGCCATGGCGTGCAGGCTCGGCCCCATCCGCCGGGACACGTGCGGCGGCGCCAGCTCGGGGATCTTCTCCGGCGCGACGAGGATGTGGTCGGACAGCTCGTCGGGCGGCAGCCGGATCGCGGCGATCTCCTCGCCGGTGATCGTCCCGCCGAACACGAAGACGTTGACGGCGTCGACGCCGTCGTCGCGCGGAGGGCCCCAGTCGACGCAGGCGAGGCCGTCCAGGCGGGGGACGAGGCCGAGCTCCTCGGTGCACTCGCGCACGCATGCCGCCAGCGGGGACTCGTCGGTCTCGATGACCCCGCCGGGCAGGTACCAGCCCTCGCTGTAGGTGGGCTTGACCAGCAGGACCCGCCCGAGGTCGTCCAGCAGCAGGGCCGCCGCGGCGCCGCGGGAGCGCGGCAGTGAGGCGTAGTAAGCAAGGTCGGGCATGTACCGAGGTTAGGCGCGATCATGGGCGTCCGAGCCGGGCGGGGTGGGGGTGTGGGCCGCATCCTTCCAAGAGATCGACAAGGCACCGCGAATCCGTTCGGAGATCCGGGCAATGGTGACGAAAGGTCCCTAACGCAGATCGACAACGCTTGACACGCGATCGTCAATGCGGAAGGGACGAAACGTGCTTTATCTTCGGGCCGCATCGGGGAGGCGGCGAAGTGCCAGGTCCGGGGCGTAGTAGCGGGCTATCGGCCGGCGTGCGAGCCGCGTCCGCCGGTCTCGGCGCGGGTGTCATGGCCCGGCGGGCACGGTCCGGGCGCGCCGAACCTCGTGTCGTGGTGGGCGAGGACCCGCAGGATCAGGTCCTTGAACAGGCGGACCTCGTCCGGGGACAGCGGCTCGAACAGGACCTCGTTGAGCTGCTCGCGGTCGGCGAGGGCCTCGCCGAGCGCGAGCCTGCCGTCCTCGGTGGCGTCCAGGGCGTAGCGGCGGCGGTCCTCGGGGTCCCGGCGGCGCGAGACGTGCCCGGCCTCCTCCAGCGCGTCGACGATGCCGACCAGGTCGCCGGGGTCCATCCGCAGCTCGGCGGCGACCTCGCGCTGCGACATCGGCCCGAGCCGGGCGACGCACGCGAGGACGAGCATGTGCGGCAGCCGCAGCCGTCCGGGGAACATGCGGACCGAGGTGCGCCGGGCGAGTCGCATCAGCTCGAACATCAGATAGGTGGCCGAGTCGCGCATCGGGTCGGGCCGGTCGTCCACGTCCCCCTCCCTCGGGATTCGGTTGGCATGTCCTTTTTCTCTTGACCTGAGAGATAGGCTATCCCTACCGTTGGTTAGTCCACAAATGTGGGCCGGTGCGACCCGGAGGGAGACCGGATGCCGGACGGGGGACCGGCCGTCGAGGTCGACGGCCTGATCAAGCGCTTCGGGGACGTGGAGGCCGTGCGCGGCATCGGCTTCACCGTCCGTCCCGGGGAGATCTTCGGCTTCCTGGGCCCGAACGGCGCCGGCAAGTCCACCACGATCAACATGCTGTGCACGCTGCTGAAGCCGTCCGGCGGGCGGGCGCTGGTCGGCGGGTACGACGTGGTGTCCGAGCGCGACGCGGTGCGCCGCAACATCGGCCTGGTGTTCCAGGACACGACGCTCGACGGCTACCTGTCCGGCGAGCAGAACCTACGTTTCCACGCCGAGCTGTACGGCGTGCCGAGGGGGGTCACCGCCGACCGGATCCGGCAGGTGCTGGAGATGGTCGGCCTGTGGGACCGGCGCTCCGACCTGGTGCAGACCTACTCCGGCGGGATGAAGCGGCGCCTGGAGATCGCGCGCGGCCTGCTGCACTCCCCGCGGGTGCTGTTCCTGGACGAGCCGACCGTCGGCCTCGACCCGCAGACCCGCGCGTCCATCTGGGACTACATCCGCCAGCTCAAGGACGCCGAAGAGATCACGATCTTCATGACGACCCACTACATGGACGAGGCCGAGTTCTGCGACCGCATCGCGATCATGGAGTCGGGGCGGATCGTCGCGCTGGACACCCCCGAGGCGCTCAAGGCGGGCGTCGGCGAGGACCGGGTCCGCATCCAGACCGCCGACGACGAGGCCGCGATCGCCGCGATCAAGGAGCGGTTCGACCTGGAGGCGGTCGTGTCGGAGGGCGCGGTGGCGTTCTCGGTGGCGTCGGGGGAGGCGTTCGTGCCGCGGCTGTTCGCTGAGCTCGGCGTGCCGATCCGGTCGGTGAGCGTGTCCCGGCCCTCCCTGGACGACGTGTTCATGTCCTTCACCGGTTCGACGATCCGCGACGCCGAGGCCGGTGCGGGCGACCGCATGCGCAGCGCGATGCGCGCGATGCGGCGCTAGGCCCAGACAGGCTCAGACAGGCGAGGAGAAGAGAGACGATGGCGAGTTCGGTCAAGACCGCCGCTCCGGTCGCCGACGTGGTCCGCGTCCGGGTGCCGGAGCCGGGGCTGCGGCAGGACGTGCGCGCGGTGCGGATCGTCCTGCACCGGGAGCTGATCCGGTTCTGGCGCGACAAGCTGCGGATGGTGTCGGGGCTGGTCCAGCCGGTGCTGTGGCTGCTGGTCATGGGCACCGGGCTGTCGAACCTGATGGCGAGCGGCGGCGGTGCGCACGGCGACATCGATCTGAAGACGTTCATCTTCCCGGGCGTGTGCGCGATGTCGGTGATGTTCACCGCGATGTTCTCCGCCGGGTCGATCGTGTGGGACCGCGAGTTCGGGTTCCTGCGCGAGATGCTGGTCGCGCCGGTCAGCCGCAGCGCGATCGTCATCGGGAAGTGCATCGGCGGCGCGCTCGTCGCGACGCTGCAGGGCGCGGTGATCGTGTCGCTGGCGGGGCTGGCGGGCGTCCCCTACGACCCGGTGCTGCTGGTGGAGCTGCTCGGCCTGATGTTCATCGGCGCGTTCGCGCTGACCGGGTTCGGCGTGATGATGGCCGCGCGGATCAAGCAGATGCAGTCGTTCTTCGGCCTGATGCAGATGGCCATGATGCCGATGATGTTCCTGTCCGGGGCGCTGTACCCGCTGAACGGGCTGCCGACGTGGCTGACCGTCCTGACCCGGTTCAATCCGCTCACCTACGCCGTCGACCCGCTGCGCCAGGCGGTGTTCCGCCACCTGGACCTGACGCCCGCGCTCCAGCGGACGTTCAACCCGGGCGTGACGTGGAACGGCTGGGTCGTCCCGGTGTGGCTGGAGATCGTCATCGTGCTGTGCATGGGCTTCGGGCTGATGGGCGTCGCCATCATCGAGTTCCGCCACGCCGACTGACACTCTGTGAGATCCGCCCGTCACCGCTCGTGATGCTGAATACTGGGCTGGCTACTTTCGGCGTCGGCTCGGATTCGAAGGGTGATGGTATCCAGGTGAACGGGTATCGGGCGATGTGGCGTGGGACGGCGGCCGTGGCGGCGGTCGTCGCGGCGATGACCGTCCCCGCGACGGCGGACGGACGGGCGGCCCACGCCGCCCCCGCGGCGCGGGCGGCGGACGCGGGGCCGGGGCTGCGGATCACGCGGTTCCTGGGGGAGCGGACCCTCCCGCACATGATGAAGTTCGAGGGCACGACCGTCGGCGGCCTGTCGGGCATCGACCGCGACCCCCGCACCGGGACGTGGTACATGATCTCCGACGACCGCTGGCGCTACGATCCGGCCCGCTTCTACACCGGGAGCGTCGACATCGATCCGCGCACCGGCGCGTTCTCCGGCGTCCGGATCAGCGGCGTCTCGACGCTGCGGCGCGCGGACGGCACCCCCTACCCGGCGTTCGGGCAGCCCGAGTCCGCCGACCCGGAGAGCATCCGCTACGACCCGGGATCGGAACGGGTCGTGTGGGGCAACGAGGGCGACCGTCCGGACGAGACCCACGCGGGCATTCCGGTGTCCGACCTGTCGGTGCGGTGGGCGGGGCGCGACGGCGCCTATCACGGTGAGCTGACCGTCCCGCCGAACCTGAAGCAGACCGGCGAGCATCGCGGGCCCCGCCGCAACTTCGGGTTCGAGGGCGTCACCCTCACCCGTGACGGCGTCGCCGCGATGGCCGAGGGCCCGCGCTACGAGGACGGCGACCCGCCGTCCGCCCGGCACGGCGCGCTCGCCCGGCTCACGCTGTGGGACCGGTCGGGGCGGGCGCGGGCGCAGTACGCCTACCCGGTCGACCGGCTCGCGGCGGCGCCCGTCCCGGCGGACGGCGGCGCCGACAGCGGCGTGTCGGAGATCCTCGCCGCGGGGCGCCACCGGTTCCTGGCGCTGGAGCGGTCGTGGATCGAGGGCGTCGGCTACAAGGCGAGGCTGTACGAGTTCGACACGCGCGGCGCGTCCGACGTCCTCGGCCGCGACTCGCTCGCCCGCGGTGCCGGGTACCGGGCGGTCTCCAAGCGGCTCGTCGCCGACCTCGGCCGCTTCGGCGGGACGACCCAGAACCTGGAGTCGATGAGCTGGGGGCCGCGGCTGCGCTCGGGTGAGTGCACGCTGGTGGTCGGGTCGGACGACAACTTCGACTCGCGGGAGGTCACGCAGTTCCTGGCGTTCGCCGTGGACGGCTGCCGCTCCGCGCCCCGCTGAACCTGCCCGCTGCTGACCCGCGGACCGCAGATGGGAAAGGCCCGCTGGACCGGTACCGGTCCAGCGGGCCTTTCCGCGGTTCAGGCGCGTGTCAGACGGCGAAGTCGAGCAGCGGGCTCGCGTTGCTCGGGTGCCGCAGCTTGGACAGCGACTCCTTCTCCAGCTGCCGGATCCGCTCGCGGGTCAGCCCGAGCGCCTTGCCGATCTCGTCGAGGGTGCGGGGCGTCCCGTCGTACAGCCCGAACCGCATCGCCATGATCTTGGCCTCGCGCGGCGACAGGATGTCGAGGGTGCGGCGCAGCTGGTCGGCCATGAGCTGCCGGTCGACCAGCTCGGACGCCTCGGGGGAGTCGGTGTCCTCGATGAGGTCGCCGATCCGGGTCTCGCCGTCCTCGCCGATGGTGGAGTCCAGGCTGATCGGCTGGCGGCTGGTGCGCAGCAGCTCGCGGACCTGCTCGGGGCTCTTGTCGAGCTCGGCGGCCAGCTCCTCGGGGGTGGGCTCGCGGCCGAGGCGCTGGTGCATGTCGCGCTCGACGCGGCTGAGCTTGCTCAGCATCTCCAGGACGTGGACGGGCAGCCGGATCGTCCGCGCCGAGTCGGCGAACCCGCGCTGGATCGCCTGCCGGATCCACCACATCGCGTAGGTGGAGAACTTGTAGCCCTTGGAGTAGTCGAACTTCTCCACGGCGCGGATCAGGCCGAGGTTGCCCTCCTGGACGACGTCCAGCAGCGACAGGCCCCGGTCGGAGTACTTCTTGGCGACCGACACCACGAGCCGGAGGTTGGCCTCCAGCATGTGCGCCTTGGCGCGGCGGCCGTCGGCGGCGACCCATTCCAGGTCGAGGCGGGCGCCGGGGGAGAGGTCGTCGCTCTCCAGCTTGTGCTCGGCGTACAGGCCGGCCTCGATGCGCTTGGCGAGGTCGACCTCCTGCTCGGCGGTGAGGAGCTGGCGGCGTCCGATGGCCTTGAGGTAGGTGTGGACGGAGTCGCCCATGGCGGTGGACTGGTCGTCCAGGTCGGCCACGGTGTCGGCGGCCTCGACCTCGGTGACCTCGAACCCGTCGTCGTCGGGGGACGCGTCGTCCTCGTCGCGGCTCCTCGCCGGGGGCTTCTCGGCGGCGGACCTGCCCGTCGTCTTGCCCGCGCTCTTGCGGGTCTTGGCGCTCTTGGCGGGGGTGCGCCGGGCGGTGCCGGGCGTCGCCTGGGCGGTGTCGCCGCCGTCGTGCTCGGCGGCCGCGGCCATCTTGCGGACGGTGTCGGCCTCCCCGGCCAGGCTGATCCCCGCCTCGGACAGCTCGCGTAGGATGGAGCGGCCCTGCGCCGGGCTGAGGCCGGCCGATTCGAAGGCCCCCCGCACCTCGTCGAGCGAGAGGCGCCCTTGGGCGCGGCCACGCTTCAGGAGGTCGTCGAGCGCGGGGCCCGGCGACTCCGTGAGCGGGGTCTCTACGGCGCTTCGCGGCATGGGGACACCCCCCTCCCTTCGGTGGTGTGAGTGCGGCGCGGATTGTGTTCGCTCGTGGCGCACGCACTTAACGGAACGTCGCAGAGCCGGTCTGTTGTTCCCGGCGCCGGGGGATCGGCGTCCCGATGGGGATCGCGGAGGAGCGATCCAGTGGATCGTGGTGCCCGAGTCGGGGCGTTTCACACCGCCGTCTCACACGCCGTCCCGGACAGGACTCACCTTACTGCGTAAAGGCCGTGGGCGTTGGCGATTCTCCCGAGAGAACCTACGATTCCGAGCGCTTGGGACGCAGCGTCCCGCCGTACCGGGCGATGACACGTTCGCGCAGTTCAGGGTCGTCGCGGGGGACGGGTTCGAGGAAGACCTCGTCGATCTCGTCGTGCGCGTCGCGCAGGTCGTGCGCCATCCGGACGCAGGCGCGCTCGACGTCTCCGGCGGTGAGGGAGTCGCGGAAGTCCAGCCGGGCGCAGACGAGGACGCGGTCGGCGCCGAACGTCACGGTGACGATGTCGACGACCCAGTCGATCTCGGGCTCGTCGCCGAGCCGGGCGCGGACGTCCGCGACGAGCCGCGGGTCGGCCTGCGTGCCGATCAGCAGGTTGAGGTTGATCCGGCCGAGGACGAGCGCGACGGCGGTGAGCAGCACGCCGATGAGGAGCGACCCCACGGCGTCCCAGACGGCGGAGCCGGTGAGCTGGTGCAGGCCGAGGCCGCCGAAGGCGAGCAGGACGCCGATCAGGGCGGCGGAGTCCTCCAGCAGGACGCTGATGGAGGCGGGCTCGTCGGTGCGGCGGATGTAGGCGCGCAGCGGCAGGTCCGCGGCGCGGGCGGCGTCGCGGACCTGCCGGATCGCCTGCTGCCACGACGTCGCCTCCAGGACGAACGCGATGCCGAGGACGGCGAAGCCGACGGCCGCGCCGCCCTCTTCGCCCGTCCGGTGCCCGAGGAGGGTCTGGACGCCCTGGTAGTAGGAGAACAGGGCGCCCATCCCGAAGATGGCGACGGCGACGAGGAGCGTCCAGATGTAGCGCTCCTTGCCGTAGCCGAGGGGGTGGCGGCGGTCGGCGGGGCGCCCGCTGCGCCGCAGGCCGACCATGAGCAGGACCTCGTTGAAGGTGTCGGCGACCGAGTGCGCGGCCTCGGCGGCCATGGACGCCGACCCGGTGATCAGCGCGGCGACGATCTTCGCGACCGCGATGCCGAAGTTGGCGGCGAGGGCGAGCGCGACGGTGAGGGTGCTCTCGTCGCGGGCTTCGTGGTCGGTCTCGTCCGGAGGCATGCTCGTGCATCTCCCCGGGAGACGGGCCCGCCATGCGCGGGCGCCGGTGCCGGGGTCGGGGGCGCGGTCAGGGGCGGGGGGTTCGCAGCCGGGCGCGGTCGGGCTTGCCGGACGCGAGCAGCGGGATGGCGTCGACGAGTTCCAGCTCCTGGGGCGCGGCGTGGGCGGGCATGGTCTCGCGGACGAGGGCGCGCAGTTCGGGCAGGCCGGGCGGCTCGGCCGGGCCGGGCACGACGACGGCGGTGACGCGCTCGCCCCAGTCGGGGTCGGGGCGTCCGACGACGACGACGTCGCGGACGCCGGGGTGCCGGGCGAGCGCGGCGGCGACCTCACCGGCGACGACCTTCTCGCCGCCGGTGTTGATCACGTCGTCGACGCGGCCGCGGACGCGGAGCAGGCCGTCCTCCAGGGCGCCGAGGTCCTGGGTGACGAACCAGTCGCCGTCGCGGGCGGCGGCGGTCTGGTCGGGGCGCAGCCGGTAGCCGGTGAACAGGGACGGCCCGGCGAGGCGGATGCGGCCGTCCGGGGCGAGGCCCGCGCGCATGCCGGGCAGGGGCGTCCCGTCGTAGACGCAGCCGCCGCAGGTCTCGCTCATGCCGTAGGTGGTGTGGACGCGGGCGCCGCGGTCGCGGGCCTCGGCGAGCAGGGCGGGCGGGGCGGCGGCGCCGCCGAGGACGATGGCGCCGAGCCGGGCGAGGTCGGCGCCGGCGTCCAGGAGGCGGCGCAGCTGGGTGGGGACGAGGGACACGTGCGTGCCGGGCGGCGCGGCGGCGATGGCGGCGGGGTCGAAGCGGGGCGTGATGATCGGTTCGGTGCCGGCGACGAGGGCGCGGACGAGGACCTGGACGCCGGAGATGTGGCTGGTCGGGACGCAGCACAGCCACCGGTCGCCCGGGGCGGCGCCGATGCGTTCGAGGGTGCCCGCGGCGGAGTGCCGCAGCGCGGCGGCGGACAGCTCGGCGATCTTGGGCGTGCCGGTGGAGCCGGACGTGGCGATCAGCACGGCGGTGCCGGGCGCGACGGGCACGCGCCTGGCCGGCGACGCGCGGGGCCGCGGCCCGTCGCAGGTCTCGACGGCGTCCGGCGCGAGGGCGTCCAGGAGGGCGCGGAGGGCGGGCTCGGGCGTCGCCGGGGAGACCGGGCAGATCGCGGGACCGCCGTCGAGCGCGGCCGCGAGGGCGCGCAGCAGCGGCGGGCCCGGCGGCAGCACGACGGCGTGCAGTGGACGATCCATGGCGCCATCAGCGTAGACGACCCCGCTGAACGCGTTCAAACGGGGAGGCGGTTGAATGGACGCGAGCGCCGCCATCCCCGGGGCGGGCGCGGGTCGCCCGGCCGGATCGCCGACGGAGAGGAAGCCATGGTCTCGGAGCTGTTCGACGCGGACGCCTGGAAAGAGGTCGAGGGGTTCGGGTTCACCGACATCACCTATCACCGGGCGGTGGACCACGGGACGGTCCGGGTGGCGTTCAACCGTCCGGAGGTGCGCAACGCGTTCCGCCCGCACACGGTCGACGAGCTGTACCGGGCGCTGGACCACGCGCGGATGTCCAGCGACGTCGGCTGCGTCCTGCTGACGGGCAACGGCCCGTCGCCGCGCGACGGCGGCTGGGCGTTCTGCTCGGGCGGCGACCAGCGCATCCGGGGCAAGGACGGCTACAGGTACGCCGACGGGGACACCTCCGACACGATCGACCCGGCGCGGGCGGGGCGGCTGCACATCCTGGAGGTGCAGCGGCTGATCCGGTTCATGGGCAAGGTCGTGATCTGCGTGGTGCCGGGCTGGGCGGCGGGCGGCGGGCACAGCCTGCACGTGGTGTGCGACCTGACCCTGGCGAGCCGGGAGCACGCGCGGTTCAAGCAGACCGACGCGGACGTGGCGAGCTTCGACGGCGGGTTCGGGTCGGCGTACCTGGCGCGGCAGGTCGGCCAGAAGTTCGCCCGGGAGATCTTCTTCCTCGGCGACGCCTACGACGCGGAGGCGGCGCACCGGATGGGGATGGTGAACGCGGTCGTCCCGCACGCCGAGCTGGAGGCGACGGCGCTGGAGTGGGCGCGGAAGGTCAACGGGAAGAGCCCGACGGCGCAGCGGATGCTGAAGTACGCGTTCAACCTGATCGACGACGGGCTCGTCGGGCAGCAGGTGTTCGCGGGGGAGGCGACGCGGCTGGCCTACGGCACCGACGAGGCGGCCGAGGGCCGGGACTCGTTCCTGGAGAAGCGGGCCCCCGACTGGTCGCGTTACCCGTGGTATTACTAGGCATCTAACGCACGGTGTGATCTGGAATGCCGTGATAGTGACGTGATGGTCCACTGATTCGGCGGGCGAGGTCTGGGGGTCTGGCGGGTGCGGGTGTACTCCATCCCGATGCGGACGCGGTTCCGCGGTGTGACGCGGCGGGACGGCGTCCTCGTGCGCGGCCCGGCCGGGTGGGGGGAGTTCTCGCCGTTCGCCGAGTACGGTCCGGCGGAGTGCGCGCGGTGGCTGGCGGCGGCGCGGGAGGCGGCGTTCGAGGGGTGGCCGGCGCCGGTCCGCGACCGGGTCCCGGTGAACGCGACGATCCCGGCGGTCGGTCCGGAGCGGGCGTTCGAGCTGGCCAAGGAGTCGGGGTGCCGGACGGCGAAGGTGAAGGTCGCCGAGCGGGGCCAGTCCGACGCCGACGACCTGGCGCGGGTGGAGGCGGTCCGTGACGCGCTCGGCCCCGACGGCCTGGTCCGGATCGACGTGAACGGGGCGTGGGACGTCGACCACGCGGCCCGGATGATCCGGTCGCTGGACCGGTGGGGCCTGGAGTACGTGGAGCAGCCGTGCGCGACGCTCGCCGAGCTCGCGGCGGTGCGGCGGCGGGTGGACGTGCCGGTCGCCGCGGACGAGTCGATCCGCCGCGCCGAGGACCCGCTGAAGGTGCGGGCGGCGGAGGCCGCCGACGTCGCGGTGCTGAAGGTGCAGCCGCTCGGCGGGGTCGCGGCGGCGCTGCGGGTGGCCGAGGCGTGCGGGCTGCCGGTGGTGGTGTCGAGCGCGGTGGAGACGTCGGTGGGCCTCGCGGCCGGGGTGGCGCTGGCCGCCGCGCTGCCGGAGCTGCCGTACGCGTGCGGGCTGGCGACGCTGTCGCTGCTGGCGGGCGACGTGGTCGCCGATCCGCTGTGGCCGGTGGCGGGTGAGATCGCGGTGCGGCGTCCCGCGGTGGACGAGGCGTCCCTCGCCCGGTGGGAGGCGTCCGACGCCTCCGGCTGGCGGGCCAGGGCGCTGGCGGCGCAGGAGCATCTGGACGGCCCGGACGTGATCGAGGCGGCCGGATGACCGCGGCGAAGCGAGGATCTTCGGAACGCCTTCGCGGCGGTCTGAGTGTCGCCTCCGGGATGGGCGGGGCGTCGTGAACCCGGCGACCGCGCTGGCCACGGTCCTGGTGGACGAGCTGCTGCGGTGCGGGATGACGGACGCGGTGCTGGCGCCGGGGTCGCGGTCGGCGCCGCTGGCGCTGGCGCTGCACGCGGCCGAGGAGGCGGGGCGGCTGCGGCTGCACGTCCGGATCGACGAGCGGTCCGCGTCGTTCCTCGGTCTCGGGCTGGCGAAGCGGTCGGGGCGGCCGGTGGCGCTGGTGTGCACGTCGGGGACGGCTGCGGCGAACTTCCATCCGGCGGTGGTCGAGGCGCACGAGTCGGGCGTCCCGCTGGTGGTGCTCACGGCGGACCGTCCGCCCGAGCTGCGGGACACGGGCGCGAACCAGACGATCGACCAGGTGAAGCTGTACGGGACGGCGGTGCGGTGGTCCACCGAGGTGGGCGTGCCGGAGAACCGTCCGGGGATGGTGGCGTACTGGCGGTCGCTGGTGAGCCGGGCGTGGGGGCTGGCGCAGGCGCCGGCGGCGGGCCCGGTGCATCTGAACGCGGCGTTCCGGGAGCCGCTGATCCCGGACGGCGACGAGTCGTGGTGCGAGCCCCTCGACGGCGACGCGACCGGCGCGTGGACGAAGGTGCGCGCGGCGACGCCGGGGTCGGTGCTGCACGTTCCGCCGACCCGCCGGGGCGTGCTGGTGGTGGGGGACGGGGCGGTCAACGTCAAGCGGTACGTGGCGGCGGCGTCGATGGCGGGGTGGCCGGTGCTGGCGGAGCCGAACGGCAACGCCCGCTACGGCGACCACGCGCTGTCGTCGCACCATTTCCTGCTGGGGGTGGGGGAGTTCGTGGAGCGGCACCGCCCGGAGGTGGTGGTGACGCTCGGCAAGCCGGGGCTGTCGCGTCCGCTGCTGTCGCTGCTGCGGCGGGCGGAGGAGCACATCGTCCTGTCGCCGGACCTGGCGCGGTGGCCGGACCCGGTGCGGTCGGCGACGCAGGTCGCGCAGGAGGTCGAGATCCCGGTGGTGTCCGGGGACGACATGTGGCTGAAGTCGTGGCGGACCGCCGACCTGGCCGCCGCGGCGGCGGTGGACGAGGTGCTGGACGCGGTGCCCGGGGTGAGCGAGCCGCGGCTGGCCCGCGACCTGGTGGCGGGGCTGCCGGGCGGGTCGCTGCTGTTCACGGCGGCGAGCATGCCGATCCGTGATCTGGACCAGGTGATGCGGCCGCGGCGCGGGATCCGGGTCATGGCGAACCGGGGCGCGAGCGGGATCGACGGGCTGGTGTCCACGGCGATCGGCGCGGCGCTGGCGCACAGCGGCCGGTCGTACGCGCTGCTGGGCGACCTGGCGTTCCTGCACGACCAGAACGGGCTGATCATCGGGCCGCGCGACGAGCGCCCCGACCTGGCGATCGTGGTGGTGAACAACCAGGGCGGCGGGATCTTCTCGCTGCTGCCGCAGGCGGCGCTGGCGGGCCCGTTCGAGCGGGTCTTCGGCACGCCGCACCAGGTGGACCTGGCGGGGGTGGCGGCGGCGCACGGCGTCCCGTACCGGCGGCTGGACGCGGCGGGGGACCTGCCGAAGGCGATCGCGGGGGAGGGCCTGCGGATCGTGGAGGCCCGCACCGACAGGGAAGCGAACGCGGTCCTGCACGCCGAGATGCGCAAGGCGGCCCACACCGCCGTCCGAGCCGTCCTGTCCTGAGCCCGCACCGGGAGACGTCCTCGGTACTTCAACCTTCAATTTACAACGTAAAGGCACCGGGTGGGTTGCCTATCAACCAGCCTCAAACCTCAAAAGACAATCAACTAGCTCAGCAGCCGGGCGCGGAGGGCGTCGGTGTCGTCGGGCGTCCAGCCGTGGCCGGACAGCCAGCCGGTCGTGCCGCCGAACTCCTCGTCCACGCGGGTGAGGAGCTTGGCCATGACGGTCGGGTCGAGCCGGTGCGCGTCCGGGGGACGGGAGTCCAGGTCGTCGGCGTAGGTGTCACTGGTGCGCAGCCGCTCCACGACGGCGTCGATGCGCTCGCCGCTCAGGGCGTAGTCGGTGATGATCGCCTCGCGGGTGACGCCGGCGACGTCGAGGGCGACGGCGCAGACCACGCCGGTGCGGTCCTTGCCCGCGGCGCAGTGGACGAGCGAGGCGCCGTCGGTGCGGGTCATCACGCGGAGGGCGGCGACGATGGAGTCGCCGCGGTCGGCGAGGTAGCCGAGGTAGAGGCCGATGGTGCGGTCCTGCTCGGGAGCGCCGGGCGGGCTGGGCGGGCCGCCTGGCCGGTCCTGCCAGGGCAGCGCCTTGTCGACGTCGACCTCCGGGGCGGGCGAGGTGGCGGCGGCGTCGGTGTGGCGTCCGCGTTCGGGGAACAGCGACAGCTGGTGGACGGTCACCGACGGCACCCGGGTCAGCGGCCCGGGCCCTTCGAGTTCGACCTCGGCGTCGCTCCGCAGGTCGATGACGTTCTTCAGCTCGTAGTCGTCGAGGAGGACGCGGACGTCGGCGACCGTGAGGTCCTGGAGGTTGTCGGAGCGGAGCACCCGGGCGCGGCGTGTGAGGTGTCCGTCGGTGGTGGGGAGGCCGCCCAGGTCGCGGGCGTTGGCGGCGCCGTGCAGGTCGATCCACCGGGTGTCGTCCATGAATTGTGACCCTATATGGCCGTCGTGTGCGGTCTTTTGCTCAGGGTCCGGTTCGCACGGGGACGTGCGTCCGGGCGGCGCGGTGGTACGGCTCGGCGGGTGCGGTGGTCCGGGGGAGCGAGGGGCGGTGGGCGCGACCGGGACCTGGGAGCCAGTCCGGGGATGGCTCCACAGCGTGGCGACGTCCCGGTCTTACGCTCCGTAGTTTTTCGGGCAGTCGCTTTCCCCTGTTCCGTGAGATGGAGGCTTCATGCCCGCGACCCTGCACGCTCCGCCCGCCTCGCCCGTCCCGTCCGTCGCGCCGGGTAGGGCCGGAAGCGATTTCGCTCCGTTGGCGCGGCGGGTCCGCGAGAGCGGCCTGCTGGATCGGCGGCGCGGCTACTACGCGCGGGCGATCGGGCTGAACCTGGCGGCGACGGCGGCGGTGTGGGCGGCGATCGCGTGGGCGGGGGACGGGTGGTGGACGGTCCTGCTGGGGATTCCGCTGGCGGTGCTGGCGGCGCGGACGGGGTTCCTCGGCCATGACGCGGGGCACCGGCAGATCGCGCGGAGCGCCCGCGCGAACCGGGTGCTGGGCCTGGTGCTGGGGAATCTGCTGCTGGGGATGGGGCACGGCTGGTGGAGTGACAAGCACAACCGGCATCACGCGAATCCGAACCATGTCGGGAAGGACCCGGACGTGGGGGAGGGGATCCTGGCGTGGACGCAGGAGCAGGCCGGGCGGCAGCGCGGGGTGCTGCGGTGGGTGGCGCGGCATCAGGCGGCGCTGTTCTTCCCGCTGCTGACGCTGGAGGGGCTGAACCTGAAGGTGGGGAGCGTGCTGTTCCTGCGGGGGCGGTCGCGGCGTGATCAGCTGGTGGAGGGCGGGTTGCTGCTCGCTCACGCGGTGGGGTACCTGGCGTTGGCGTTCACGTTGCTGCCGCCGGCGCAGGCGGTGGCGTT
Organism: Actinomadura syzygii; assembly: GCF_008085905.1. Classification (GTDB taxonomy): domain Bacteria; phylum Actinomycetota; class Actinomycetes; order Streptosporangiales; family Streptosporangiaceae; genus Spirillospora; species Spirillospora syzygii. The sequence goes on from NZ_VSFF01000003.1 coordinate 222,565, forward strand.
GATGGCGGTGCAGCACGCGCTGTTCGGTGTGCATCTGGGTGCGGTGTTCGCGCCGAACCACAAGGGGATGGCGATGCCGGCGCCGGGGGAGAAGTGGGATCATCTGCGGCGGCAGGTGCTGACGTCGCGGAACGTGCGGGGCGGCGCGGTGGTGGACTGGTTGATGGGCGGGTTGAACTACCAGATCGAGCACCATCTGTTCCCGGGGGTGCCGCGGTGCAGTCTGCGGCGGTTGCGTCCGCTGGTGCGGGAGCACTGCGCGGCGGTGGGCGTTCCGTATGCGGAGACGGGTCTGGTGGCGTCGTACCGGTTGGCGCTGGGGCACATGCGTGAGGTCGGGGAGCCGTTGCGGTAGGGGCCCGCGGGGGTGCGGCCGGGGGTTATGCTCCGGCCATGCCGGAGGGACATACCGTTCATCGTCTGGCCGCCGAGCATCAGCGGATGTTCGGCGGCCGCCGTGTCGAGGCGTCGAGTCCGCAGGGTCGTTTCGCTGAGGGTGCGGCGCGGTTGGACGGGCGGGTGATGGTGGACGCGGACGCGCATGGGAAGCATCTGCTGCTGGGTTTCGATGATGATCGGACGTTGCACGTCCATCTGGGGATCTACGGCAAGTGGGCGTTCGGTGAGGGCGCGGCGCCGGTTCCGGTGGGTGCGGTGCGGTTGCGGTTGGTGGGCGGGTCGGGGTGGGCGGATCTGCGGGGTCCGAACGCGTGCGAGCTGCTGGAGCCGGGTGATGTGAAGATGCTGCGTGACCGGTTGGGTCCTGATCCGTTGCGGGCGGACGGTGATCCGGAGGTGGCGTGGCGGCGGGTGGGGCGGTCGCGGACGCCGGTCGCGGTGTTGTTGATGGATCAGTCGGTGGTGGCGGGTCCGGGGAACATCTACCGGGCTGAGGTGCTGTTCCGGCAGGGGATCGATCCGCGGTTGCCGGGGCGCGGGTTGTCGCGGGGGCAGTGGCAGGGGATCTGGGACGATCTGGCGGTGTTGATGGCGGCGGGTGTGCGGGCGGGGCGGATCGACACGGTGCGTCCCGAGCACATGCCGGAGGCGATGGGGCGTCCGCCGCGGGTGGACGGTCATGGCGGTGAGGTGTACGTGTACCGGCGTGCGGGGTCGCCGTGCCTGGTGTGCGGGTCGGTGGTGGCGACGGTGGAGTTGGCGGGCCGGAACCTGTTCTGGTGTCCGGGCTGCCAGGCCCCGAGGGCGTAGGGGTCAGGCGGGTCGCGTAGGGGTCAGGCGGGTTCGGCGGCGTCGTGGTGCCCGGCGGTGGTGTCAGGTGCGGGCCGGGCGGTGGGGAGGGGCACGTCGTCGTCGGTCTGCGGGGCGGGTCGGCGGGTGCGCAGTCGTGCGGCGCGGCGGGTCCGGAGGCGGGCGGCGAGGGGTTCGGCGCCGCGTGCGAGGACGGGTCCGGCGACGGCGAGGATGAGGACGTAGGCGGCGGCGAGGGGGCCGAGGCGGGGGTTGGTGCCGGCGCTGACGGCGAGTCCGGCGATGACGATGTTGAATTCGCCGCGGGGGACGAGGGCGGTTCCGGCGCGGAGGCGTCCGGTGGGGGCGATTCCGGCGCGGCGGGCGGCGATCCAGCCGGTGGCGAGTTTGGTGAGGATTCCGGCGGCGGCGAGGAGCGCGGCGACGGCGAGGACGGGTGGGAGGTCGCCGGGGTCGGTGTGGAGTCCGAAGAAGACGAAGAACACGGCGGCGAACAGGTCGCGGAGCGGGGTGAGGAGTTTCTGGGCGGTGTGGGCGAGGCTGCCGGACAGGGCGATCCCGACGAGGAACGCGCCGACCGCCGCCGACACCTGGAGTTGTTGCGCGATGCCGGCGACGAGGAGTGTCAGGCCGAGGACTTTGAGGAGCAGGACTTCTTCGCTGGGTGAGGCGACGAACCGTTCGACGAGGGCGCCGTGGCGGAGGGCGACGTAGAGGATCGCGGTGATGGTGGCGGCGGCGATGGCGAGTGCGGCGGCGCCGCCGAGGAGTCCGGCTCCGGCGAGGAGTGCGGTGAGGATGGGCAGGTAGGCGGCCATCGTGAGGTCTTCGAACACGAGGATCGACAGGACGGCGGGTGTTTCGCGGTTGCCGAGCCAGCCGAGGTCGCCGATGACCTTGGCGGTGATGCCGGAGGAGGTGACGTAGGTGACGCCGGCCATGGCGACGGCGGCGACGGGTCCCCAGCCGAGGAGGAGCGCGGCGATGGCGCCGGGGGCGGCGTTGAGGGCGAGGTCGGCGAGGCCGACGGGTGCGGAGGTGCGGAGGGTGCCGACGAGTTCGTCGGCGGTGTATTCGAGGCCGAGGGTGAACAAGAGCAGGATGACGCCGACCTCGGCGCCGATGGAGACGAAGTCTTCGCTGGTGGTGAGGGGGAGGATGCCGCCGGAGCCGAAGGCGAGCCCGGCGATGAGGTAGAGGGGGATGGGGGAGATGGAGAAGCGGACGGACACGGCGCCGAGGAGTCCGAGGGCGAGGATGATGGCGCCGAGTTCGATGAGTTGGACGGCTGATTCCATGCGGGGTCAGCCGTGGGCGAGGATGTCGGCGACGGCGGTGGTTCCTTCGCCGGTGCCGACGACCACGACGGTGTCGCCCGCGGTGAAGACGAAGTCGGGGCGTGGGCTGGCGACGACCTGTCCGCCGCGGACGACGGCGACGATGGAGGCGCCGGTGCGGGTGCGGGACCGGGTGTCGGCGAGGGGTCGTCCGTCGTAGGGGGATCCGGCGGCGATGGGGATCTGTTCGGTGACGAGTCCTTCGACCTGCCGGTGGAGTTCGGCGAGGTGTTCCAGGACGCGGCCGGTGCCGAGGAGTTCGGCGATGGCGTTGGCCTCTTCGGCGGTGAGGGCGACGGTGGCGATGCAGCTGTCGGGGTCGTCGCGGTCGTAGATGACGAGGTCGCGGCGTCCGGTGCGGTGGGAGATGACGCCGATCTGGCGGCCTCGTCCGGTGGTGATGACGTGCTGCAGGCCGATGCCGGGCAGGGCTGTCCGTTCGACGTCCACGGTGCTCGGGTCCTCCGTTGGTGCTGGTGGGTCGTGGTCGACCGTACCGGGTGCGCCGCGTGGTCCTTCACTGCCGGTGGGGGTGGTGGGAACCGTTCGGGGGCCGTTCGGCAATAGGGGGTGACCTGATCGGAAGCCCGAGAGGCGCAGACACATGAGTGATTCGAGCCCGTCGGATGCCGACGGCACCGATGACGGCGCCGATGACGCCGCCGTGATCGAGCGGTCGCGGCGGCATCCGGAGGCGTTCGCCGAGGTGTTCAGGCGGCACGCCCCCGATGTGAAGCGGTATGTGACCCGCAGGTTGGGGCGGGACGCGGCCGAGGACGTGGTGGCGGAGACGTTCCTGGCCGCGTTCCGGCAGCGTGACCGGTATGACCTGGCGCGGCGTGACGCGCGGCCGTGGTTGTACGGGATCGCGACGAACCTGGTCGGCCGGTATGTCCGGGACGAGGTGCGTCAGTTGCGTGCGGTGCAGCGCGGTGGTGGTGATCCGGTTTCTGAGTCGTTCGCGGATCGCAGTGATGAGCGGGTGAGCGCGCAGGCGCACGGGCGGCGGCTGGCGGGGGCGCTGGCGTCCCTGCCGGAGGGGCATCGTGACGCGTTGCTGCTGGTCGCGTGGGGCGGTTTGACCTATCCGGAGGTCGCGGCCGCGCTGGGCGTGCGCGTCGGGACGGTGCGGTCGCGTGTCAGCAGGGCGCGCAGGCGGTTGCGCCGGGAGCTCGGCGAGATCAGTCCCACGTTGTTCGTCAGGGAGGAGACGGTTCATGGATGAGATGACCGTGCTGGACCGGTTCCGGGCGGAGGTTCCGCGTCCGGGCCTGGACGAGCTGCGCAGCGAGGAGGCCCGGCTGATGGCCGCCATCGCCGGTGCGGACGCGGGGGTGGATTCGGCGTCCGTTCGGCGGGTTCGTCTCGTTCGTCGGGGGCGGTTGACGATCGGTGTGGCCGGGGGGCTGGCGGCCGCGGCGGTGGCCGGGGTCGTGGTGGTCACCGCGCGGGGGCCGGAGCAGGGCACGGTCACGCATGTCATGCCGGTCGCCGCGTCCCGCGTCCTCACGCGCGCCGCCGACGCCTCCACGGGGTTCCCTGAGCTGCGTCCCGAGCCGGGGCAGTTCCTGGTGTACGAGTCGCAGACGATGGATCCGGTGGAGTCGAACTCCGCGCAGGGGCATGCGCGTTACCTGGCCCGGAGCGTCCGCAAGGTGTGGCTGCCCGTGGAGGGCGACTCGACGCGGGGTGTCATCGAGGAGAGGACGCTCGCGCCCAGGCCGTATCCGGGGTGGCCCATCCCGCCGTCCGCGCGGCGGGCCGGTCCGAACGGCGGGCCTGAGAAGCTCGCGGACTTCGACGACCGGGCGGAGTTCCTGCGCAACGACTTCGCCTATGTCAGCCGTCTGCCGACCGAGCCGCAGAAGATGTACGAGCATCTCTACACCCGTCTCGGTACCGGTCCGCAGGCGGACGTGGAGGCGTGGATGCGGGTCGGCGGCCTGCTGACGGAGGCGTACCTTCCGTCGGCGCAGCGCGTCGCGCTGTACCGTGCCGCCGCGGCGATCCCCGGAGTCACCACGGTCGACAGGGCGGTGGACGCGGCGGGCCGGGCGGGCATCGCGGCGGCGAAGACGGTCGGCGGTGTGCGGCGGGAGTACCTCTTCGACCAGCGCACGTACCAGTATCTCGGGCAGCGTGAGGTCGTCACGGACGCCGCTGTGGCCAGGGCGCCGGTGGGGAGCGTCCTGACGTCCACGGCGCAGCTCAGGGTGTCGGTCGCCAACCGCGCCCCGCGAGTCGACTCCTAGCAGGCGTGGCTGGGCCCCGCCACCGTCGCCGGTGGCCGGGGCCTTGCTCCTGCGTCTGCGTGACCGAAAGGCAGGTCGGGCGGTCAGCCGTTGAGGGCGTATTGCATGGGGCGGAGTTTGGTGCGGGCTTCGGCGAGTTCGGCGGCGGGGTCGGAGTCGGCGACGATGCCGCAGCCGGCGAACAGGCGGGCGCGGGTGCCGTCGATCTCGGCGCAGCGCAGGGCGATGCCCCATTCGCCGTCGCCGCGGGCGTCGACCCAGCCGACGGGCCCGGCGTAGCGGCCGCGGTCCATGCCCTCGAGTTCGCGGATGAGGTCGAGGGCGGTGCCGGTGGGCGTGCCGGCGACGGCGGGGGTGGGGTGGAGGGCGGCGACGACGTCGAGGACTGACCGGTCGGCGGCGAGGCGTCCGCGGACGGGGGAGGCGAGATGGGTGAGGTTGGGGAGGGTGAGGAGTTCGGGCTCGTCGGGGACGGTGAGTTCGGCGCAGAGGGGGGCGAGGGCGTCGCGGACCATGTCGGCGGCGTAGCGGTGCTCCTCGCGGTCCTTGGCGGAGGCGAACAGGCGGGCGCCGCGGGCGCGGTCGTCGGCGGGTCCGGCGCCGCGGGCGGTGGTTCCAGCGAGGACGAGGGATTCGACGTCGCCGCCGGTGCGGCGGATGAGGAGTTCGGGGGTGGCGCCGACGAGTCCGGCGCAGGAGAAGGCGTAGCAGGCGGGGAACCGGTCGGCGAGGCGGCGCAGGAGGACGCGGGCGTCGATGGGCGCGGCGGCGCGGGCGGTGACGTCGCGGGCGAGGACGACCTTGCCGAGGCGTCCGTCCCTGATGCGGGCGACGGCGGCGGCGACGGCGTCCTTCCAGGCGTGTTCGGCGAGGGCGCCCTGGCTCCAGGTGAGGCCGGTCGGGGCGGCGGGAGGCGTGGTGAGGGTGAGAGGCTCGGTGTCGTCGCCGATGGTGGTGAGCCAGGCGACGCCGTTGCGGCGGCCGAGGACGCGGCGCGGGACGATCAGGACGGAGTCGGGCGATTTGGGGTCGAACCCGAACGATCCGAACGCGACGGGTCCTGTGCCGGGGAGGGCGACGGGGTCGTCGACGTCGGCGGCGCCGAACAGGCGGGTGAGGAGCCGGGCGGCGTCGGTGAACCGGTCGTTGCCGTCGCCGCCGGGGAGGGTGAGGCGGGCGGCCTCGCCCCAGCCGACGATGCCCTGCCCGTCGCGGATCCAGGCGAGCGCGGTCGGGTGCGGAAGCCGCGCGACGAGGTCGCCCGGGTCGGGGACCGGGACGGTGCGGACGGACAGGCGGTCCGGTGCGGTCACGGCGAGCTTCACGCGACCCACTGTACGACAGATTTGAACCTGTTCAAACGGGTGGGGGCGGGGCGCGCGGTGAGGTGTGCGCCACATCCGGGACGCCGAACGCCCCCGCGACGCCGCACGAAAGCCGCACGGGACAGCCCGACCGGACGCCCGCCCGTCTGTCCGGGAGGGCGGTGTCCGGTGCGGGCTTGGATTCCCGTCCGCCCGGCGCCTATGCGCGCCGCGCGCAAGACGCGGCCCGTGGAACCGGACGGACGGGTGCCTTAGGGGGCTGCCGGGGCGGGGTCAGCGGCGGCGGGCGGCGCCGGTCAGCTTCCACGCCGCCGGGAGCAGCCCGGCCGCGAGCAGCACCTTCAGCGCGTCCCCGGCCAGGAACGGCGTCATCCCGAGGTCGATCGCCTTGCCGAGCCCGACGTGCAGCGACGCCATCAGGTACGGGACGCCCGCCGCGTACATGATCGCGGTGCCGACGAGCATGGTCGCGACGGTGCGCGCGGGGGTACGGTCCCCGCCGCGCTGGGCGAGCCGTCCGACGACGGCGGCGGCCACGACGAACCCGATGACGTAGCCGAGCGTGGGCGAACCGGTGCCGGACTCGCCGTCGGTGAACCACGGGACGCCCGCGATCCCGGCGAGCAGGTAGAGCAGCATGCCGAGGGCGGCGCGGCCGAAGCCGAGCGTGGCCCCGGCCAGCAGGACCGCGAAGGTCTGCCCGGTGACCGGCACGGGCGTGCCGGGCAGCGGGACCGCGACCTGCGCGGCGAGGCCGGTGAGCACGGCCGCGGCGGCGACGAGCGCGGCGTCGCGGGCCAGGGCGCCGGGCAGCAGGTCGCCCAGGACGGCGGGACGCCGCCGGGCCGCGCCGCCGGCGGCTGCGTGGGCAGTAGCCACAGATCCTCCCAAACGTGTGTTCGTCAGGGCGAACCTAGCGAACGGGTACACGGGGGTGGATCACGCGGGGTACGGAAACGAGCGCCCGCGCTTTGCCGCGCGCACCCCTTGACACCGGCCGGGCCGGCCGCCCTCGCGGGGTCGGGCGCCGTGGGGGTCAGGCGGTGCGGCGGGGGCGGCGGGCGAGGTAGACGACGTCGGGCTCACCGCGCGGCACGGGCACCGGCCGCGCCTCCACGGCGGCGAACCGGTCCCGCAGCAGCGCCTCGAACGCGGGGTCGGCGGCGGCGCTCCAGACGGCGAGCGTCCCGCGGCGGGTGAGGCGGGCGGCGAGGAGGTCCAGCCCGGCGGGGGAGTAGAGGCGGGCGTTGCCGGGGGTGACGGTCCAGCCGGGCCCGTTGTCGATGTCCAGGCACAACGCGTCGAACCGCCCGCCGCCGCCCGCCGGGACGGGTTCGGCCGCGACGGGTCCGGCGAGGACGTCGAGCAGGTCGGCGCAGCGGACGGTGACGCGCGGGTCGTCCACCGCGCCGCGCGACCAGGGCCGCAGGACGCCGCGGTGCCAGTCGACCACGGCCGGTTCGCGCTCGACGACCGTGACGTGCGCGACCTCGGGGAGGTCGAGGGCCTCGGCGAGGGAGAACCCGACGCCGAGCCCGCCGATCAGCAGCCGCACCGGCCCGTCCAGCCCGTCGACGGCGGCGCGGACCAGCAGCCGCTCCGACGTCCCGTCCCGGGTGTCCATCAGGAACACGCCATTGCTGATGATCTCGTAGTCGTCGCCCGCGCGGCGCAGCACGAGCTCCCCGCCGACCCCGTCGGCGCGCTCGACCACGACCGGCCCGCCGGACGTCCCCGCAACCACTCCCATGCCCGCACCCTACGACGTGCCGAGCCGCCCCCGGACCCGCCACGGGCAACCGGCCGTCCCCTCTCGGCACCGGCCGCACCCGCCGCCATCCAGCCCGCCCGCCAGGCCCTCCGCCGACCTGGCTCGGGTAAGGGCTGGCGGTCGGGACGGACGGCGGCCTACGGTGAGTCACCGTGGACGATCTTGTGCGGTTGCGGCCCGTGGCCGAGGACGACCTCCCCTTCATCGCGGCGCTGCGCACCGACCCCGACCTGTGTGGACCGTTCCTGTGGGAGGGCTGGCGCGACCCGCACCGCTTCCGCCGCCGCTGGGAGGACGACGGATGGCTCGGCGACGACACCGCCCTCCTGATCGTCGCGCGCGGCGCCGATGCCCTCGGCCTGGTCTCCTACCGGCGCGTCGAGATGGCCGGACCGGTGTGGTGCTGGAGCATCGGGGCCCTGCTGGCGCCCGAAGCCCGCGGCCAGGGCCTCGGAAGCCGCGCGCAGCGCCTTCTCGTGGAGTACCTGTTCGGCTGTACCCTCGCGCACCGGATCCAGGCCGAGACCGACGTCGACAACATCGCCGAGCAACGCGCCCTGGAAAGTATCGGCTTCACCCGCGAGGGCGTCCTGCGCGCCTACTCCTTCCTCGGCGGCCGCTACCACGACGAGGTCGTCTACAGCATCCTGCGCACCGAAGTCTCCCCACCCTGACCTTGCGCCATGCCCCCGGGCGGCTACAGAGCGCCGGTTCGCCTAACGGAAGTCGGCGGCGTGGTCGAGCGCCCATTCGTCGAAGCCGATCGCGGGGCGGCCCAGGACCTCCTCGACGGTGGGTGTGGCCGGTGAGTTCCCGGCGGCCGCGTCGTCCAGGAACCGCAGCACCGCTTCGCCTTCCCACCCCTCCATGAACTGCGAGAACCACCGCATCGCGGCCCCGCGGGACAGCTCCTCCACCGAAATCGGCTCGCCGACAGCGCGGCCGATCGCAGCGACCTGGTCACCCTGGGAGATCCGAGCCGGACCGGTGAGCAGACCGCTCGCCACCGGCTCGGAGGCACCGGTCAGCGCGGCGCAGGCGACGGCGGCGACGTCCCGCTCGTGGATCGGCGCGGTCAGCGCATCCGGCCGATACAGTGCCACGCTCCCGGCGGCGCGGACCTGGTGCGCCCAGCAAAGTGCGTTGGTCGCGAGGACGAGCGGACGGATCGGCACCACCACCACATCCGAGGCGGCGGCGAACGCGGCCTCCACCTCGCGGTGCTTCTCGGTGATGGCGTTGCCCGCCGAGGTGGGATGGACCACGCTCCCCGACGACAACAGCACGACGCGCCCCACCCCGGCCACCCGAGCCGCCTCGACGACACCGCCGACACCCTCATGCTTGGCATAGAGGAACACCTGCCCGGCCCCCTCGAACGCGGGGGAAAGACTCGCCGGGTCGGTCAGGTCCGCGGCAAAGACCTCGACGCCGTCCGGAAACTGACCGGACTCCAGCCGCCGCGCGGACGCGCGGACCGGGACGCCTTCGGCCAGAAGCCCCTGAATGACGAACCTGCCGACGCTCCCGCGAGCACCCATCACCAAGGTGGGCCTGCGATCAGAATGTGCCACGACCGGCTCCAATGCACGTAGTCCCTACGCGCCACGGAGACCCGGACCGGCCGGCGGGGCGTTCCGACGCAGCACCCCACCACCGGCAAGCATAACTCCGGTCGACGTCGATCAGGCGCTAGCCAACAGGCGTGGGAACACCACTTCCCGTTCTGGGGTTACCGTGTAACGATGTAATCATCTGGGAGGTGTGATGATCTCCGACCCCCATGACGACGCCACCGACCGCCCGCAAGAACGTCCGCAAGAACGTCCGCAGGACCGCCTACAGGAACGTTCACAAGACAGCCCGCAGCGACGTTCCGGAGACGGCCGCTCCGTCGACGGCCGTTCCGCGGACGAGGGGGCGATGGACGAGGGGGCGATGGACGAGGGGGCGATGGACGAGGGGGCGATGGACGAGGGGGCGATGGACGAGGGGGCGATGGACGAGGGGGCGATGGACGAGGGGGCGATGGACGCCTACTCGCGTGTCGTGTCCGCTGTCGCGCGGGAGCTGACGCCTCGGGTGGCGGCGTTGCGTGTCCGGCATCCGCGTGGTGAGGGCGCCGGGTCGGCCGTGGCGTTCACCGGTGACGGGTTCCTGCTCACCAACGCCCACGTCGTCGGGGACGCCTCCGGCGGGCAGGTCGCGTTCGCCGACGGCGCGACCGCCCCGTTCAGCGTCGTCGGCACCGACCCCCTCTCCGATCTCGCGGTCGTCCGCGCGGACGGCCCCGTCCCCGATCCGGTCACCCTCGGCGACAGCGACGACCTGGTCGTCGGGCAGCTCGTCGTCGCCGTCGGCAACCCCCTCGGCCTCGCCGGGACGGTCACCGCGGGCGTCGTGTCCGCGCTCGGCCGGTCCCTGCCCACGCGGCAGCCCACCCGCACCGGGACCGTCGCCCGCGTCATCGAGGACGTCATCCAGACCGACGCCGCCCTCAACCCCGGCAACTCCGGCGGCGCGCTCGCCGACTCCCGCGGCCGGGTCGTCGGGGTCAACACCGCCGTGGCGGGGATCGGCGTCGGCCTCGCCGTCCCGATCAACGCCACCACCCGCCGCATCATCGGCGCCCTCATCCGCGACGGGCGGGTCCGCCGCGCGTACCTCGGGCTGGTCGCCGCGCCCGTCCCCGTCCCCGCCGCCATGCGGCCCCGCATCGGCCAGGACGAGGCACTGCGCGTCGCCGAGGTCGTCCCCGGCAGTCCCGCCGACCGGGCCGGGCTCCGTCGCGGCGACCTGGTCCTGACCGCCGGCGGCACGCCCGTCTCACACGCCCAGTCGCTGCAGCGGCTGATGTTCGCCGAGGCGATCGGACGGCCCCTCCCCATCACCGTCCTGCGCAACGGCGCCATGGTCGACGTCATCGCCGCCCCCGTCGAACTCGACGCCGAACACGCCTGACCCGGGACCGAACACACCCGACCCCCAGCCCAAGCCCGGCCGACCGGCCCAACCTCGCCCTACCGGACCGCCCACACCCCGACCGGCCCGAACACACCGACCTTCGCGCCCGCCACCTCTGACCGCGGCCCCGCCAGGCGAGGCGTCCCCCCCACCCACAAGGCGTGGCGTCGCACCCGCCACGCCTGGCGGGGCGCCGTCAGGCCCGACGTCAGGCATCATGTGGCGCCTGACGTCGCGCTATCGCGCGTGGCTTCGGTCAGAGCAGTGTCAGCTGCCGTGGTGGCGCGGAGGGCGGGACCGGCTCGGCGACGGGCGGGGGCGCGCGGCGGCCGGTGATGCCGTACCGGTCGGCCAGGTCGCGGACGCGCCGGGACACCCGCTCCTGGTACTCGCGGGGCGCGTAGGAGCCGCCCCGGTACAGCCGCGCGTACGGGACGACCAGCTCCGGATGGTGCTCGCGCAGCCACGCCATGAAGTGCTCCCGCGCCCCCGGACGCAGATGCAGCGTGATCGCCGACACCGACGTGGCGCCCGCCTCGGCGATCGCCCGGACCGCCGCGTCCAACTGGGCGGGGGAGTCCGACAGGTAGGGGATCACCGGGCCCATCAGCACCCCGCAGCCGATCCCCGCCTCGTTCAGCGCCGCGCACACTCCCAGGCGGCGGCGCGGCGGCGGCGTGCCCGGCTCCACCAGCCGCCACAGGTCGGGGTCGACCGACCCCACCGAGACCGCCGCGCCGACCGTGGTGCGCTCGGCCGCCTCCTGCAGAAGCGGCAGGTCCCGCAGGATCAGCGACCCCTTCGTCAGGATCGAGAACGGGTTGGCGGCGTCCCGCAGCGCCGCCAGGATCCCCGGCATCAGCCGGTAGCGGCCCTCCGCGCGCTGGTAGCAGTCGACGTTGGCGCCCAGCGCGATGTGCTCGCCCCGCCACCGCGGCGACGCCAGCTCCGCCCGGACCCGCTCGGCCGCGTTCACCTTCACCACGATCCGCGAGTCGAAGTCTGCGCCCGACCCGAGGTCGAGGTACTCGTGGGTCTTGCGGGCGAAGCAGTAGACGCAGGCGTGCGAGCAGCCCCGGTAGGGGTTGACCGTCCACCGGAACGGCATCCGGGACGCGTCCGGCACCCGGTTCACCACGGTCCGCGCGCGGACCTCGTAGAAGGTCATGCCGCGGAACTCCGGCGTGTCGAACGTCCGGGCCACCGCGCGCCGCTCGATCAGCGGCACGCCCGCGCCGGCGTCGGCGTCGCCCGCCTCGCCGTCCAGCCGCAGATGGTCCCAGCGCACACCCCACCCCTCTCGAACGTGTGAGCGAATCCGCGCGCCGCCAGTATGGAACACCTGTTCGATGATCGCAATTCGCGGGCGGGACGAACACGCACGTTGTGGGATAACACGGGCATCTCGGTTTGGGCCGAAGCATCGCGACCCGTGCGTAACAATGGGCCGCTATGGCATCGCGATCCACGATCACGACGACGGCAGCCGAGTCCCCGAACGAGCCCCCGAACGGGCGCGCCGCGAGCGGCCGGGCGGGTGGCCGGTCACGCGACGGCGGCGCGGCCCCGGTCCAAGCCACGGCGGGGCTTCTCGGCGCGCTCCGGGCCCGCGGCGCCGCGGGGCTCGCGGCCGGGCTCGCGGCGGGCGCGGTCGCCGGATGCGGCATCCCGGCGCTCGGCGGCTCGGGCGAGTCCGGCGCCGGGACCGGAGCGCCCGTCCCCTCCGGCGCCCCCGCCGAATGCCCGCGCGTCGGCCCGCCCCCCGCGTCCGGCGGACGCGACCTGCGCGCCATGTGGATCGCCACCGTCGGCAACATCGACTGGCCGAAGAACCCCCGCGCGTCCGCCGACGAGCAGAAGAAGCAGTACGTCCGCCTCCTCGACACGGCCGCCGCGATGCACATGAACGCCGTGTTCGTGCAGATCCGCCCCAACTCCGACGCGTTCTACCCGTCCCCCTACGAGCCGTGGTCGCAGTGGATCACCGGGACGCAGGGCAAGGACCCCGGCTACGACGTCCTGGCGTTCATGCTCAAGGAGGCCCACGCCCGCAACCTGGAGTTCCACGCCTGGTTCAACCCCTACCGCGTGTCCCGCCAGGACGACGTGAAGAAGCTGTCGCCCAAGAGCCCCGCCCGCCAGCACCCCGACTGGGTCCGCAAATACGGCGGGGGACTGTGGTACGACCCGGGCCTGCCGCAGGTCCGCGACCTGGTCACCAACGCCGTGCTGGACGTCGTCCGCAAGTACGACATCGACGCCGTCCACTTCGACGACTACTTCTACCCCTACCCCGAGGGCGGCGAGTTCCCCGACGCCGCCACCCACAAGACCTACGGCGCGGGCATGAGCAAGGGCGACTGGCGGCGCGCCAACGTCAACACCCTCGTCCAGTCTCTGTCGAAGCGGATCCACGACGCCAAGCCCTGGGTCCGGTTCGGGATCAGCCCGTTCGGCGTGTGGCGCAACAAGAGCACCGACCCCGCCGGGTCGCCCACCAGCGCCCTGCAGAGCCACGACGACATCTACGCCGACACCCGCACCTGGATCAAGAAGGGCTGGCTCGACTACGTCACCCCCCAGCTGTACTGGCCGATCGGCGACCCCCGCGCCGACTACGCCAAGCTCGTCGCCTGGTGGGCCGCGCAGGTCAAGGGCACCCGCGTGCAGCTGACCATCGGGCAGGCCGCCTACCGCGTCGGCGAGGACGCCACCTGGCGCAACCCCGCCGAACTGTCGCGCCACCTCACCCTCAACGCCAAGTACCCGCAGGTCCAGGGGGACGTGTTCTTCAGCGCCTCCGACATCGCCGCCAACCGGCGCGGGTTCGCCGCCCGGATCCGCGCCGACCACTACGCGAGGCCCGCGCTCCGCCCCGTCGTCGACGGCCGCGGAGGCGCCGCGCCGCCCGCCGTCCAGAACACCGCCGCCGCCCCCGCCGACGGCGGCCAAAGCGGTGACGGTGTGAAGGACGTGAAAGCCGTGAAGGGCGTGAAGGTCACCTGGCGGGCCTCCGAGGGCGCCGCGTCCTACGGCGTCTACCGGGTCGACGGCAAGGGCCCCGCCTGCGCGGCCGTCCGGCCCGCCGACCTCGTCGCCGACGTCCGCGGCGGCGGGATCGTCGACCCGTCCGCGAAACCGGGCCGCACCTACACCTACTACGTCACCGCCCTCGACCGGCTCGGCCACCAGAGCGGCCCCGCACGCGGCGCAACCGCCACCGCACCCCAGGGATAATGATCATGTTCGGGGGGGAGGTACCAGACACCTGACCCCCGGAGGTACGAGCATGTCGCTGTCGATGGAGGAGCAGCGGATCCTCTCCCAGATCGAGGTCCGCCTGAGCGAGGACGACCCCCGGCTGGCCCACCGGCTCGCCCGGCTCGGCACGCGCCGCCGCCGCGCCCGCACCGTCGTCATCGCCGCCGCCGTCATCGTCGTCGTCCTCGCCGCGATCGCCGCGCCGGTCATCGCGGCCGTGCTGTGACACCGCCGCCCCGCCGCCGCGGGCGCCGCAGCGACCCCGCTCCCAGACCCCCGTGACCCTCCCCTACCCCGGGGGCGGGCGACCGTGCCCGAACCCCGCGGAGACGCGAACGCCGATGCCCCGGCGAGGACAGCCTCGCCGGGGCATCGGCGTTCAAGCCGGTGTGGTGGTCGCCTCACGGCGAAAGGCACAACGAAGCTCCAGCCCGGACCGCATGGGACCGGCGGTATTCCCCGAAGGCATCAGGTAGAGCCCGGGGGACACATGCCACACCGACCCACCCACTGTAACGGCTCCCAGCCACTGCCTCCTCCACCGCGTCCCCCCGAGCACCGATCACCTCACCCCCGAGTGACGCTTCCCCTACGCCTGCGCACCGCCACGACGGACAGCGCGTCCCTGCATATGACCTGAATACGACCGAACGCGGCAAAGGGGCCGGCGGGGGACGCCCACCCGATGCCGCGCCGCGACCCGGCACGAGCACCAGCAGGGGGACGAGGAGACGGGGACGTGAACACCACGGGGACCGGGACCAGACCACCCACCAACGACACAGGCACAGACACCACCGGCGAGACCACCTTCGACGACACCAATGGCGACAACTTCGACAGCGACCTCGACGACAACTTCGACGACGACCTCGACAGCGACCTCAGCGGCGACCAGCTAAGCCGCTCCATCGGTCGCGACACGGGCGGCAGCTCCAGTCCCGGCGGCGGAGTGCACGGCGAGCCGCGCGGGGCCCCGGGCGGCGGCTACGGGGTGGGCAGCGAAGCGGGCGGGGACGGCCGGGCGGCGGGTGAGCGGACGTGGGAGCTGAGCCCCGGTGCCGACGCCGCGTCACGGGCCCGCGCGCTCACCCGCCACGCCCTGCGCGAATGGCACGTCACCGGGCCCGCCGACGCCGACGACATCATCCTCATCGTCGACGAACTCGTGACCAACGCCGTCGTCCACGGGGACGGGCCCGTCCGCCTCACCCTGCGCCTGGACGACCCACTCGACGGCTCGCCCGGCCGGCGCCGCCTCACCGGCGACGTCCACGACGACGGCGCCCGCACCCCCGCCGAGGCGCCCGCCCCGCCGACCGGCGCGCAGCCCCCCGACTGGTCCGAGGCCGGACGCGGACTCCTCCTCGTCGCAGCGCTCGCCACCGCCCACGGCACCCGCCCCGACCCCGCCGACAGGACCGGAAAGCCCGGCAAGACCGTCTGGTTCACCCGACTCCTCGCACCCGCCACCCACAACCCCGCCTGACCAGCCTCAGCCCACCCGGCCAGGCCCACCATCGGCCTCAGCCCTCGCCACGATCGTGGCCTTGTCGCTGTCGAGGAGCCCGATGCACCATCCCGTACCGGTACGGCCCTGAGCGCCCAGCGGGCGACGGGCATGCGTGGGCGTGCAGGACACGGGCGGTGGGTGCGCACGGCGGGGTGCCCGTGGGCCCCACTGTGGGTGGAGGCGGGTCATGCCTGGAGGGGGCAGCGGTCTATCAGCCAGACCTCGCCTTCGTCGTCGGTGAAAGGTTCGGGCGGCTCGTCGGTGAGGCGGTCCAGGTGCCATTCGATGTGGGCGAGGGGGCCGCGCCAGCCTGCCAGGAGGTCCGCCAGAGGGCGCGGCGGACCCGGCGGGCCGTAGGGGCGCGGGTCGGGCAGCTCCTCCTCCCACAGCGCGTCGTCGCAGTCGGCCGCCCAGTGCGCGAGCGACGCCAGGACCTCCTCCAGGTCGCGGACGAGGTCGCCCAGCGACCGCAGCGCCATCGCGTCCTGGATCATCCGCTCCCGCGCGTCGTAGGGCAGCTCCCGGTCGAACACCGGCGGGAAATCCGGACGCCGCCCCGCCAGCACCGGGTCCTCGCCGGTCGCCGCCGCGCGGACCGCCGCCGCCTGCCACCGCGTCCACTCCGCCAGATGCCCGAGGACCGTCCGCAGCGACGCCGCGCCCGCGCCGCCGCCCGACCGGACCTCCGCCGCCGCGTCCCGCAGCCGCGACCGGACGAACTCCACCCGGTCCAGCGTCCACGCGCGCGCCCGGTCCGCCCCCGCCGGGCCCCGCGGCCCCGGCCCCGACCGCGTCCGCGGACGCGGCATCGGCGCCCGCAGCGCCGCCAGCAGATCGTCCAGGTCGCGGACCTCCGCGCCGCGCCCCGACAGGAACGCCGCGCCGATCCGGTCCAGCCGGAACATCCGCGGCCCGTCCCGCATCCGGCACCACCCCACCAGGTACTCCCCGTAGGGGGCCGTGACCAGGCCGTGCGCCTCCACGTCGCGGAAACTCCGCGCCCCCGCCTGATCGGTGTAGGCCAGCCGGACGATCCGCCGCGTCCGGACCGCCTCGCCCAGCGTGTCGCGCACCGGCCCCATCAGCGACCCGACCTCGCTCAGCGGCTCAGGCTCCGGCGCGGCGCGCAGCACGTACCCGCGGCCCTTCTCAGCCCGCACCGGCAGGCCCCCGTGCGTCAGCAGCTCAAGGTCGCGGCGGACCGTCCGCGCGCTCACCCCCAGCCGCGCCGCCAGCGCCGCCGCGTCGAGCGGCTCGGGGGACGCCGCGCGCAGCTCCGCGACGAGCGCGAGTAACCGGTCAACGCGATCCACCCACCCATCGTGACCGCGCCCACCGACATTTCCGCCGTCCCCGCAGGGCTCCAAAACCCTTACGGGGTCGGTGATTCCGACGCCCGCGCAGGTCAGGTGCCGGACAGCTCCGCCGCCAGGCCCTCGAAATCGGCCGCCGTCAGCGACAGCGCGCTCCCGATCGCCCGCGTCGCCTCCGCGCTGCCGAGATGCCGCGTCGCGGCCCGGTCGAGGTAGGCCTCGACGAGCCGCGCGCCGGTCAGCCGGCCGCGCGGGCGCAGGGTGCCCACGTCCCGGTCCACCACCGCCCACGCGTCTGCGCCGAGTCGCAGCCGGCGCTCCTCGGCCAGCAGCCCCACCAGCGCCGACCGTGACGCCGCGTCCGACAGGTCCGGCAGCCGCACCGCCCGCAGGTCGGTCACCAGCTCCGGCGACACCGCCGACAGCTCACCGACCCGGTCCGGCTCGCACGTCGCCAGCAGCGCCGTGTCGTTCACGCCCTCCAACCGCGTCCGGTACAGCGCGGACGCGTACGCCGGGCCCTGCGCCTCGTCCAGGATCAGGCCGTCCAGGCCGTCCAGCAGCAGGACGTGCCCCGCGTGCTCCTCCAGCGCCGCGCGGAGCCCGTCCGGGCCGTGCTCGCGCAGGTCCTCGGCGTGCGCGGAGCGGACCTCGCCGCTGGAGGCCTCCACCTCCGCCAGCGCCGCCGCGACCATCCGCGCCAGCCGCCGCTGCCCGCTGGACGGCGTCCCGATCAGCAGCAGCGCCGGGGCCGACGCGCTCGACACGTCCTGGCCGCGCAGCCGGCGCGCCCACTTCCCGCGCCGCCGCACCTCCGTCACCACCCGCTCGATGTCGTCCGCGCCGCACAGGAACCGGATCCCGTACGCCTCGGCGACCTGCGGGCTCTGCTCCGGGACGGGCGCCGCCCGCAGCGGCGGAGGCGGCTCGGGCACCGGCGCCGGCGGCCGCGGCAGATCCGCGGGCCGCTCACCCGCCCGCTCCCCGGCAGGCGCAGACGGCACGGGTGGCGCGGACGGCGGGGGCGGCGGCGGGACGGGGCCCTCCGCGCCCGGCCACGCCGGACCCCGGTCGAGCTGGGTCTTGAACGCGTCGGTGTCCAACTGCGTGTGCTGCGGCTCCGACGGCCACACCGGCTCCGCGGGCGCGGGCGGCGGAACGGGCGGAGCCGCGACGGGCCGGGCCGGGACGGGCGGCGGGGGAGGGCCGTCGGCGGTGGTCGCGTCCGGCGACGGCCACGCCGGGGCCGGGTCGTCCACCGGACGCGACGGCTCCGGCACCGGCGGCGCCTGGAACGGCGGCGGGGACGAAGGCGGCGGCTCCGGAGCCGAGGGCGGCGGAACCGGCGGGGCGGACGGCGGCGGAACGGGCGCGACCGCGGGCGGCGGGCCAGGCGCGTCCCGCGCGGGCTCGGGCACCGGCGCGACCGGCTGGTCGGCGCCCGGCTCGGCGCGCCCGGCGGCCAGGTGCGCGCGGGCGGCCTTGATGATGTCCCACGCCGACAGCTCGTCGGTGGACGGCGGCGTGTGCAGCGCCGGGGACGTCAGCTCCGCCGCCACCGCCTGGGGCACCGCGAACCCCGTCGCCGGGGGCGGCACCTGCGCCAGCCGGCACCACGTCAGCCCGAGCGTGTAGGTCGTGGCCAGCAGGGCTGCCAGCGCCTCCGCGGGCGGCGCGGCCCCTGGTACCGCGGTCTGCGTGCCGCGCAGCGCGTCCGGCAGCCGCCCGTCGCGCGGCCACAGCACCCGCAGCGGGTTCGCCGGGTCGGCCAGCACCGCCTGCAGCGTCCGGGCGCTGTCGGGGTCGAGCCACTGCTGCACGGCGGCGAGCGCGCCCGGCGCGGCCTGCAGGTCGGCGGCCAGCACCGCGACGCCCGCGCGGCGGACCTCGTCGTGGCCGCGGCCCGGCGCGGCCGGCCGCGGCCCGGTCAGCTCCGCGACGATCTCCTGCAGGTCGTACAGGGCGAGGCGCAGGTACTCCCCGGGCGCGGTGTCGCGGACCATCGGCGTCGCGAACTCGGCCGGGCAGCGCCGCCGCCACTCCTGCACGATCGCGCCCGGCCCGTACCGGACGGTCGCGAGGTCCTGGTTGACCATCCGCAGCGACGCCGCCGTGATCGCCGCGAGCGCGTCCGCGCCCGGACGGAACCGCGGGTCGCCCCGCAGCCCGGCCGCGACCTCGTACATCACCCGGGCGACGTGCGCGGCGCCGCCGCCGTCGCCCGCGCCGAGCCGGTGCACGTAGTACCCGGCGAGCGTCGCGAAGTCGGGCGGCATCATCCAGTGCAGTTGCTCGGCCGACGTCGTCAGGAACGGCACGAACGACTCGATCAGCGGATGCTCGGTCAGCGCCACCGGCGACCCCGCGCACCACAGCAGCGCCCCCCACGCCGCGGCGACCGTCGACGGCGTCCCCGGCTGGAACATCGGGTCGTGCTGGGCGAACTGCTGCGGGTCGACCGCCAGCGCCGTGGTGAGGGCCTGGGAGATCCCCGCCACCACCGCCGTGTCGGGGACGGGCCCGAGGAACCCCAGCGGCGCGACCCGCCCGGCCGACAGGTCCGGGCCGGTGGGGAACAGCTGCGGCGGGACGGGCGGCGTGCCCGCCCCGCGCGGCGCGGGCACGGCGACGCGGCGGTCCTCGAACGCGGCGGGCGGCGGGCACGGATGCCACGCGCCGTCCAGGCCGCACCGGTACCAGCGGCCCCACGCCCCGTAGAGCCACCACTCCCCGGCGCCCCACAGCATCCGCGCGGCGATCTGCGCGGCGCGGTCGGCGGGCTGGGCCGTCCGCCACCACGGGGCGGCGACCAGCTCGCGCACGTTGCCCTCGACCGACGCGAACAGGTCCCCGCTCGGGCCGCCACCGGTTCCGCCGGGCCCGCCCCCGGCCGCCTGCCAGCTCATCCGGCGATAGTAGTGGCCGCGGCGCCGCGCCCGTGCGGCGTGCCCGGCAAGACGGCGCCGCCGGTCAGGACGCCTTCTCCGGACGGCTTCCCGGGCGCCGCGCGGCGGGAGCCTGCGGAGGTGCGGCGGCGGGTTCCGCGCCCCTTGTTGTAAGGAGTGTCCCTGCTGTACGTTCATTAACCGTTGGTTCCCCGGCCGTGCCGGGACGGCGGCGAGGATCGGGAGCGGGCGGTGGACGGTGCGGCGCGCACGCGCGCCTGGGGCGTGGGCCTCACGGTGTTCTCCTCGGTCTGCTTCGGCGCGTCCGGGCCGTTCGGCAAGGCCGTCATCGAGGGCGGGCTCAGCCCGCTGCAGGCGGTCTGGCTGCGGATGGCGGCGGCCGCCCTCGTCCTGGTCCCCCTCGCCGCGGTCCTGCGCCGCCGCGCCCTCACCCGCGGGCTGCGCCGCAACCTCGTCCCGATCGCCGCCTACGGCGTCGTCGGGATCGCGGGCTGCCAGGCGTTCTACTTCCTCGCCGCGTCCCGGCTGCCGGTCGGCGTGGCGATCCTGCTGGAGTTCTGCGGACCGGTCATGGTGCTGGCGTGGCTGCGGATCGTCCGCCGCGCCCCCGTGCACCGCACCGCGGCCGCCGGTGTCGCCGTCGCGCTCGCCGGGCTCGTCCTGGTCGTGCAGGTGTGGCAGGGCCTCAGCCTCGACCCCGTCGGCCTCGCCGCCGGTCTCGCCGCCGCCGCGTGCCAGGCCGCCTACCTCCTCATCGTCGACCGGCTCGCCGGACGCGTCGACCCGATCGTGCTCACCGCGTCCGGCTCCGTCGTCGCGGTCGCCGTGCTCACCGCGATCGCCGCGCCGTGGACGCTGCCGTGGGACGTGCTGCCCGCCGACATCGCCGTCGGCGGGCACACCGCCCCCGGCTGGGCCCTCGTCGCCTGGATCGGGCTCGTCAGCACCGTCCTCGCCTACCTCACCGGAGTCGCCGGGCTGCAGCGCCTGCCCGCGCAGGTCGGCGGCGCGATCTGCTACACCGAGGCCGTCGCCGCCGCGCTCATCGCCTGGGCCGTCCTCGGCGAGCACCTCACCCCCGCCCAGCTCGCCGGCGGCGCGATCGTGCTGACCGGCGCCTACATCGCCCAGCGCGCCGCCATCGCCCGGCCCGTCCCGCCCGCCGTCCTCGCCGCCCCGGCCGCGGCCACCGGAACCACGGCCGCCGGAACGACGGCCCCGGCCGGACGCTGATCCCGCCTCCCGAGCGGCGTTTCCGCGGACGGGGTCTCCCGGCGGGTCAGGTGTGCTCGGCGCGGAAGCGGCGCGCGCCGAGCGTCACCGACACCACCAGCAGCACCGCCGTGACCAGCGCGCCCTCCGCGACCGCCGCCGTGGCGTAGTCGCCGCGGAACGCCGCCCGCGCCGCGTCCACCACGTACCGGAACGGCGTCAGCCGCGACAGCACGTCCAGCCAGCCCGGCGCCAGGCTCATCGGCAGCAGGATCCCCGACAGCAGCAGCAGCGGCAGCGTCACCGCCGACAGCAGCGGCGCGAACGCGTCCTCGCTGCGCGTCCGCAGCGCCAGGACGTAGGACAGCGACGCCACGCTCACCGCCAGCGACACCACGAACACCAGCCCCACCGCCACGCCGCCCGCCGGGGCCCGCAGCCCCAGCGCCAGCCCGATCCCCACCAGCAGCACCGCCTGCGCGCCCACCACGGCGGTGTCGCGCAGCACCCGGCCCAGCAGCAGCGCCGTCCGGCTCACCGGCGTCACCCGCAGCCGCTCCAGCACCCCCGACCGCAGATCGCCGATCAGCCCGAACCCCACGAACCCGGCCCCGAACAACGTCAACTGGATCAGCACGCCCGGCACGAACGACTGCCACGCGTCGCCCGCCCCGAACCCGCGCACCTTCACCAGGTCCTTCAGCAGCGGGCCGAACAGCACCAGATACAGCAGCGGCTGCAGCGCCCCGAACACGATCGCGACCTTGCTGCGCAGCGTCTGCCGCAGACACCGCAGGAAGATCAGCCGCGTGTCGGACGCGGTCCGCGCGAGAGACATCACAGGACTCCTTCGAGACACGCCGGACGCCGCTCAGGCGGCCGACACGGAAGACGGACCGGACGAAACCGGACCGGGCGAGGCGGGACCGGACGGAGGCCGGGCGGGCCGATCGGCGGGCGCTGGGCCGGTCGGGTCGCGCAGGGAGCGGCCCGTGACGGCGAGGAACACGTCGTCCAGGGTCGGGCGCGACAGGCTCAGCGACGCCAGCTCCACGCCCGCACCGTCCAGCGCGCGGATCAGGCCCGTCAGCGCCTTCTCGCCGTCCTCGACCGTCAGCCGCACCACCCGACCCGACACCGCCGCCTCCCGTACCGCCGGATGCCGGGACAGCGCCTCCCGCACCGCCCCCGCCCCCTCGCCCGCCCTGTCGCCCGCCGTTCCCGCTCCGGACGCGGCCGAGCCGGCCAGTTCCAGGACGACGACGTCGCCCGCGACGCGGCGCTTCAGCTCGGCGGGCGTGCCCTCCGCCACGATCAGGCCCCGGTCGATGATCAGCAGCCGGTCGCACAGCGCGTCCGCCTCGTCCAGGTAGTGCGTGGTCAGGAACACCGTCGTGCCGTCCCCGTCGCGCATGGCGCGGATGTGGTCCCACAGGTTGCCGCGGCTGTGCGGGTCCAGGCCGGTGGTCGGCTCGTCCAGGAACAGCAGCGGCGGACGGTGCACCAGCCCGAGGGCGATGTCCAGGCGGCGGCGCTGCCCGCCCGACAGCGACCCCGACGGCCGTGCGCCCAGCCCGTCCAGGTCCAGGCGGCCGCACAGGTCGGCGATCCGCGCGGCGCGGTCCGGCACCCCGTACAGGCGGGCCTGCAGATCCAGCTCCTCCCCGGCGGGCACGGACGGGTCGGTGCCGCCGCCCTGCGCCACCACCCCGATCCGGCGCCGCACCCCGGCCGGGTCGGCGCGCAGGTCGCGGCCCGCGACGGTCGCCGTCCCGGCGGTGGGCGCCAGCAGCGTGGTCAGCATCCGCAGCGTGGTCGTCTTGCCCGCGCCGTTCGGGCCGAGGAACCCGACGATCTCGCCCGGCGCGACCGACAGGTCCACGCCGCGGACGGCCTCGACCGTCCCGTGCCTGCCGGTGAAGGTGCGGGCCAGCCCGCGCGCGTCGATCACGGTCACCTCCTGAGGAGCCAGGTGCAGAAGCATGCACACAGTAACCCCAAATTTGCAGTCACACCAAATTTTAATTGACACCAGTGAAGGTATATTCTCCGCATGGGAGACGAGATCGCGACCGGCGGGGAACGGGGGAGCGGGCGGGAGCTCGGGCTGCGCGAGCGCAAGAAGCGCGAGACCCGGCGCCGCATCGCCGACATCGCCACCGGGCTGTTCATCATGCGCGGCTTCGACAGCGTCACCATCGCCGACGTCGCCCGCTCCGCCGACGTGTCGGTCAACACCGTCTTCAACTACTTCCGCACCAAGGAGGACCTGTTCTTCGACCGGCAGGCCGAGATCGTCGAACGCGCCGCCGCCGCGTTCGACGAACGCCGCCCCGGCGAGAGCGTCGCCGCCCTGTTCCGCCGCACCTTCATGGAGGGCCTGGACGCCGGCGCCCACCAGACCGGGTTCCACGAGGGCTCGGAGACCTGGGCCAGGACCGTCCAGGACAGCCCCGCCCTCATGGCCCGCCAGCGCGAGATCGCCCGCCAGGCCCAGGACGCCCTCGCCGAGCGCCTCGCCGAGGCCACCGGCGCCGACCCCGACGACATCACCCCCGCGATCGCCGCCGCAATGGTGTTCGCCGCCGTCACCGGGCTGACCGACCACGTCGTCCGCCGCAAGATCGCGGGGGAGACCCTGGAGGAGATGCGCGACAGCGTCTACGCCAACGCCCGCCGCGCCTTCGACCTCCTCGAACACGGCCTCGGCGGGTACGCCGCCGCCCCACTCGACGGCACCCCCGAGTCATAACCCTCGCTTCTGGGTCGCAGAAGATCCATGTCTTGGACTTATCGGACGGCGGGCTGCACCCTGGAAGGGAGACACACCGAACCAGGGGAGCGACCATGACAGAGCGCGAGAAGGCCATGCGGCCCGAGGACATCATCCGGCTGTTCGTCGAACGGTCCAACGCCGGGGACGCCGCCGGCGTCGCCGCGCTGTACGAGCCCGACGCGGTCCTGGCCTACCCGCCCGGATCCCAGACCGTCGGACGCGCCGCCATCCAGGCCCTCTGGGAGAAGGTCCTTGCCGCCGGACCCCGCTTCGAGCCCGAGGAGCCGCTGCCCACCCTCGTCAGCGGCGATATCGCCCTCACCTCCACCCCGCCCCGCGACGGCGCCGGGGCCCGCGCGCAGGTCGTCCGCCGCCAGCCTGACGGGAGCTGGCTCCGCGTCCTCGACCAGCCCGAGTTCGTCCCCGTGCCCGGAACCGCGGACTGAGCGCCGGGACGGGGAACGCGCGGTCAGCCGGGCCAGATCGGGTAGTCGACGTAGCCGCGCGGGCCGCCGCCGTACCGGGTCCCGGGATCGTCGGACGCCGGCTCCACGCCCAGCGCGAACCGGGCCACCAGGTCGGGGTTGGCGATGAACGGCGACGCGAACGACACCGCGTCGGCGATCCCCGCCTCCACGACCGCGTTGCCCGACTCCCGGCCGAAGCCGTGGTTGGCGATCAGCGGCCCGCCGAACAGCCCCCGGAACCTGGCGAACTCCGCGAAGTCGGGGACGGCGCCCGGCCGCGGCAGCGCCCGCCCCCGCAGATGCAGGTAGGCCGGCCCCCGCCGCTCCAGCTCGCCCACCAGGTCGTCGTAGCGGGCCAGGGTCGCCTCGTCGGCGGTGTAGGGGTAGCCCTCCGCCGGGCGGTGCGCGTCGGCCGCCGTCCACCAGGGGGACAGCCGCACGCCCGTCCGCGCCGGGTCCCACGCCGCCGCGACCGCGTCCACCACCTCCAGCGGCAGCCGCGCGCGGTCCGCGCCGTACCCGTCGCGGCGCACGTTGAGCCGCGGGTTCAGGAACTGCGCGAGCAGGTACGCGCCGTTCGCGGCGACCTCCACCCCGTCGAACCCGGCGCGGCGCGCGTTGGCCGCCGCCGCCGCGTACTCGGCGACCGTCCGGTCGATGTCGGCGGACGTCATCTCCCGCGGCGTCACGGTCGGCCTGGGACCGGCGCCGGTCCGGCACGTCTCGCCCGGGTTCACCGGCGACGGGCCCGCGGGCCGGCCCCCGCCCAGATGGTCGGGATGGGAGTGGGCGCCCGCGTGCCACAACTGCAGGACGATCCGCCCGCCGAGCGCGTGCACCACCCCGGTGACCCGCCGCCACGCCTCCACCTGCGCCTCGGCGTAGATCCCCGGCACCCGCGGGAACCCGACCGCCCCCTCGCTCACCCACGCGCCCTCCGCCACGATCAGCCCCGCCGTGGCGCGCTGCGCGTAGTAGGCGGCGTGCAGGTCCGTCGGGACCCGGCCCGGTCCGGCCGCCCGCGCCCGGGTCATCGGCGCCATCACCACCCGGTTCGGCAGCGCCAGCCCGCCGAGCCGCACGGGCCCCAGCAGCGGCTGGTCCCGGCCGTTAGGCTGGTCGGGACGCCGTACATCTCGGAACATCGGTCTCCCTCTCCGTGCCGTCCATTCGATGCCACCGAACAGACGGACCCCGACGAGAAAAGGTGACCGATGTCCGAGCACGCCGCCCTGGCCGAACGGTTCCAGGCCCACCGCGACCGGCTCCGCGCGGTGGCCTACCGCATGCTGGGCTCCGCCGGCGAGGCCGACGACGCCGTCCAGGAGGCGTGGCTGCGCCTCACCCGCGCCGACCCCGCGCGCATCTACAGCCTGGAGGCGTGGCTGCGCACCGTCGTGTCCCGGGTCTGCCTGGACATGCTCCGCGCCCGCGCCGCCCGCCGCGAGGACCCGCTCGGCTGGCACTCGCCCGTCCAGGCCGAGGACGGCGACCCCGAGCACGAGGCCGAGCTGGTCGACTCGGTCGGCCGCGCCATGCTCGTCGTGCTGGACGCCCTCGGCCCCGCCGAACGCGTCGCGTTCGTCCTGCACGACGTGTTCGCCGTGCCGTTCGACCAGATCGCCGCCGTCGTCGACCGCAGCCCCGACGCCGCCAAGAAGCTCGCCAGCCGCGCCCGCCGCCGCGTCCGCGGCGCCCCCGCCGCGCCGCCCGCCGAACTCGCCGCGCAGCGCCGCGTCGTCGAGGCGTTCCTCGCCGCCGCCCGCGGCGGCGACCTGGACGCCCTCCTCGCCGTCCTCGCGCCCGGCGTCGTCCGCACCGCCGACGCCGCCGCGCTCGCCCCCGGCCGCCCCCGCACCGTCACCGGCGCCGCCGACGTCGCCCGCGAGATGCAGATGTTCGGGCGCCGCGCCCGCTACGCCGCGCCCGCCCTGGTCGGCGGCGCGGCCGGCGCCGTCCTCGCCCCGCACGGACGGCTCCTGCTCGCCCTCGCCGTCACCGTCCGCGACGGCCGCGTCGCCGCCTACGAGATGATCGCCGACCCGGGCCGGCTCCGCGCCCTCGACATCACCGTCCTGGACGACCGACACCCGCCCCGGCCCGCATAGGCTTCCGAGACCGGCCCAACACCGCCAGGAGACCCTGCATGCGCGCCCCGACCAGCACCGACGCCGCCGACGGCGGCGCCGTCCCCGGCCGCTGACATGGACGACCCGGGAAGCGCGCTGCACTTCGCCGACGCCGCCGAATGGGAGGCGTGGCTGGCCCGCCACCACGACGCCGGCACCGGAGCCTGGCTGACGATCGCCAAGAAGGGCGCGCCCGTCGCGTCCCTCACCATCGCCGCCGCCCTCGACGTCGCGCTGTGCTACGGCTGGATCGACAGCCACCGCAGGTCCCGCGACGAGCACAGCTACCTGCAGCGGTACTCGCGGCGCCGCAAGGGCAGCCCCTGGTCGGCGAAGAACGTCGCCAAGGCCGAGGCGCTGATCGCCGCCGGGCGGATGCGGCCGCCCGGCCTCGCCGAGATCGACGCCGCCCGCGCCGACGGACGCTGGGACGCCGCCTACGCCGCCCAGCGCGACGTGTCCGTCCCACCCGACCTCGCCGACGCGCTCGCCGCCCGACCCGGCGCCGCCGCCCGCTTCGACGCCCTCGACAAGACCGCCCGCTACCTGCTGATCCTGCCGCTGCTGAAGGCCCGCACCCCGGCCGGGCGCAAGGCCCGCCTCGACCGCGCGATCTCCGAGCTCCTCGACACCTGACCCCCGCCGCGCCCCGCCGCGGGCCGGGGCGGGCCAGGGCGTCCGCGCGTTCGCCGGTGTTCTGTCGGTGCCGCCGCATACTCTTCCGGAACCCGAGCACGACCGGGCACACGGCCCCGGAACCGGCGGGACGCCCCCGGCCACGGCGGCGACACGACAGGACGAGACCTTCAGGAGAACCGATGCGCACCTTGATCAGCACCGCCTTCGTCTCGCTCGACGGCGTCGTCGAGGCGCCCGGCGGCGAGCCCGGCTACCGCAACTCCGGCTGGACCTTCAAGCACGTCGACTTCCTCCCCGACGCGTTCGAGATCAAGGGCCGCGAGCAGCAGGAGGCCACCGCGATGCTCCTGGGCCGCGTCAGCTACCAGGCGTTCAGCCCCGTCTGGCCCGACATGGCCGAGTTCGCCGAGTACAAGACGATGCCGAAGTACGTCGTGTCGACCACCCTCACCGACGCCGACCTGGTCGACAACTGGTCCGAGACGACCATCCTGCGGTCCCTGGACGAGGTCGCCGCCCTGAAGGAGACCGACGGCGGCCCGATCATCGTCCACGGCAGCGCCGCCCTCAACCACGGCCTGTCCGACGCCGGGCTCATCGACCGCTACCACCTGCTGGTCTTCCCGCTGCTGCTCGGCGCGGGCAAGCGGCTGTTCAGCGACACCGACAAGGACGCGCAGAAACTGCGGCTCGTCGAGCACGAGGCCTACGCCAACGGCCTGCAGAAGAACGTCTTCGACGTCGTCCACTGACCGCCGCGATCGACTGAAGAGTCGGCAAAGACCCGGTATCGGACGCACGGCGGCGCCCGGGCGGAACCGGGCGGCGCGGTTAGCGTGCGAGCATGCCGCAGCCGCCCGGCGACACGGCCGCCTACGCACCCGCCGACCTCCCGCCCGACGCGCCCGGCCCGCCCCACCCCGCCCGCAACGGCAGCGGCGGCGGTGGCGGCCCGGCCCGCATGCCGGGGTGGCTGCCCCGCGCGTTCCTGCTCGCCGGCGCCATCGTCCTGCTGTTCATGGGCGGGCTGTGGCTGCTGGAACGCCTCCGCGAACTGCTGATGCTCCTGCTGACCTCCCTGTTCATCGCGTTCGCGATCGAACCCGCCGTCAACTGGCTCGCCCGCCGCGGCTGGCGGCGCGGGCC
The DNA here is from genome assembly GCF_008085905.1 of Actinomadura syzygii. Lineage (GTDB taxonomy): Bacteria > Actinomycetota > Actinomycetes > Streptosporangiales > Streptosporangiaceae > Spirillospora > Spirillospora syzygii. Next base: position 250,785 of record NZ_VSFF01000003.1, read on the forward strand.
CGCGACCGGCCTGACGTTCATCGTCGCCGCCGCCCTCGGCGCCGGGTTCCTCGGCGGCATCGGATCCCTGCTCGCCACCCAGGCGACAAACCTCATCGACGGGTTCCCCGGCTACGTCCGGCACCTCATCTCCTGGGTCAACGACACCTTCGGCACGCGGATCTCCCAGGACACCCTGTTCGAACGGCTCCCCACCGTCACCGGCACCCTGTCCCGGCACCTGGCCGGCCTCGCCCAGAACGTGTGGGGCATCGGCGCCACCGCGTTCGGCGTCGTGTTCAAGGGCCTCGGCGTGCTGCTGTTCAGCTTCTACCTGTCCGCCGAGGGACCCCAGTTCCGCCGCACCGTCTGCTCCCTGCTCCCGCCCCGGCGGCAGCGGCAGGTGCTGTGGGCGTGGGAGATCGCTGTCGACAAGACCGGCGGCTACATCTACTCCCGCGCCCTGCTCGCCCTCATCTCCGCCGTCGCCCACTACATCGCCATGATCGGGCTCGGCGTCCCCTACGCCGCCACCCTCGCCCTCTGGGTCGGCGTCGTGTCCCAGTTCATCCCCGCCATCGGCACCTACCTCGCCGGGGCCGTGCCCATCCTCATCGCGCTGACCGTCGCGCCGTCCACCGCGCTGTGGATGCTGCTGTTCGTCATCGCCTACCAGCAACTGGAGAACTACCTCCTGCAGCCCCGCATCACCGCCCGCACCCTCGACATGCACCCCGCCGTCGCGTTCGGGCTGATCCTCGCCGGCGCCGCCGTCGCCGGACCCATCGGCGTCGTCCTCGCCCTGCCCGTCGGCGCCAGCATCCAGGCGTTCGCCTCCGCCTACGTCCGGCGCTACGAGATCGAGGAGCACCCCCTCACCGAACCCGTCGCGCCCGCCGGCACGATCATGCGGTGGCTCGGCCGCAAATGACCCCCCGCCGTCGTCGACCTTTGCCGTGGACGGCGCCCCGGCGCCGGGTTACCTTGCCAGCGGAGAGCTTGATCATCGGGACTTCTCGGGGGCGGGAGGGAGCCGTCATGAACCGTCCCCGAAACCACAGGACCGGGCGGGGGAGGGCGCGGAGGCGGTGGGTCGCCGGGGTCGCCGCCGGGACGCTCGCCGTCACCGGACTCACCGCCCTCGGCCCCGGCACCGCCGGCGCCAGCTCGCACGCTGGGAAGGACCCGGGGCTGCTGCGGCTGATCCGGTCCATGCCGCTGGAGGAGAAGGCCGCGCAGCTGTTCGTCCTGCAGATCTACGGCAAGAGCGCCGACACCGCCGACCCGGCCGCCGTCGCCGCCAACCGGAAGCTGTACGGGGCCGACAACGCCGCGCAGGTCATGGCCCGCTACCGGCCCGGCGGGTTCATCTACTACGGAGAGAACGTCGCCGACCCGCCGCAGCTCGCCGCGTTCTCCAACGGCATCCAGCGCGCCGCCGCCGCGCAGCCGCACCGGATCCCCGCCACCGTCGCCATCGACCAGGAGGGCGGCATCGTCGCCCGTCTCCAGCCGCCCGCCACCCAGTCGCCCGGCGCGATGGCCATCGCCGCCGGACGCCGCACCGGCGACGCCCGCGCCCTCGCCCGCATCACCGGGCAGGAACTGCGCGCGGTGGGCGTCAACCAGGACTACGCCCCCGACGCCGACGTCAACGTCAACCCCGCCAACCCCGTCATCGGCGTGCGGTCCTTCGGATCCGACCCCTCGCTCGTCGCGTCCATGGCCGCCGCGCAGATCGGCGGATACCGGTCCGCCGGGGTCACCCCGACCGCCAAGCACTTCCCCGGCCACGGCGACACCACCACCGACAGCCACACCGGCGTCCCGCAGATCGGCCACACCCGCGCGGAGTGGGAGCGGCTCGACCTGCCGCCGTTCCGCGCCGCCATCGCCCGCGGCGTCGACTCGATCATGACCGCGCACATCGTCGTGCCGTCCCTGGACCCCTCCGGCGACCCCGCCACCCTGTCGCGGCCCATCCTCACCGGCATCCTGCGCGACCGGCTCCACTACCGCGGCGTCGTCGTCACCGACGCGCTCGACATGCAGGGCGTCCGCGACAAGTACGGCGACGAGCGGATCCCCGTCCTCGCCCTCAAGGCCGGCGCCGACGTCCTGCTCAAACCGCCCGCGGACGCCGCCGGAACCGGCGTGTTCCCCCGCCAGCTCGCCGCCGTCGTCGCCGCCGTCCGATCCGGCGAGCTCACCGAACGGCGCGTCGACGAGTCGGTGTACCGGATCCTGGACGTCAAACGGCGCCGCGGCCTGTTCCGCGACCCCTACGCCGACGAGACCCGCGTCGGCGACGTCGTCGGAACCCCCGCCCATCTGGCCGCCGCGCAGCGCGCCGCCGACCACGCCGTCACCCTCGTCAAGAACGACGCCGGCGTCCTGCCGCTGCGGCCCGGGCCGCGGAACGTCCTGGTCACCGGATGGGGCGCGGCCACCACCGCCTCCCTCGCCGCCGAGATCGCCCGCCGCGGCGCCGCCACCGCCGTCCGGCAGACCGGCCTCAGCCCCGGCAGGGCCCAGATCGACCAGGCCGCCGCCGACGCCAAAGGACGGGACCTCGTCGTCGCCGTCACCAACCGCGCCTGGGACGTCAAGGACGAACCCGGCCACAACGGCCCCGGCCAGGCCGACCTGATCAAGGCGCTCGTCGCGACCGGGACGCCCGTCGTCGTCATCGCCGTCCGCGACCCCTACGACATAGCCTGGTTCCCGGAGGCCGCGACCTACCTCGCCACCTACTCCTACACCGCCGAAGCCGTCCGATCGGCCGCCGGGGCCCTGTTCGGCGAGCTGAACCCGGGCGGGCGGCTCCCCGTCGCCGTCCCCGTCCGCGACGAGCCCGGCCGCGTCCTCTACCCGTTCGGGCACGGCCTCCACTACCGGCACTGACCCAGGCGCCCGGTGCGGGGCCCGGTTCCGGAGCGGCAGCCGCCGCCGCGCCGGAACCGGGCCGCCCCATCATGGCGGCACCCTGCGACATTCCGGCGACCACCACCCCCGAACGGCCCCCGTGGATGCCGGGTCAGGCCAGGTCGGCCAGGACCGCCGCCAGGTCCGCCGGACGCGAGAGCATCGGCCAGTGGCCGGTCGGCAGCTCCCGGTAGGTCCACTCCGGGCCGGTCATCGCCGCGAAGACCGGGACGCCCTCCTCGCCCATCCGCCGCACCGCCTCGATCGGGAACGTCGACGCGACCACCGTGCGCGGCGTGTCCGGCAGCGGATCGGGACGCGCCGCGGGCTGCGACGCCGTCCCGAACGGCTGCGGCGTCCCGCGCTCGCGCATCGCCGCCAGCGTCTCCGCCGACAGCCCGGCGAGGTTCACCGGGTCGGCGTCCGCGTCGAACGGCGGCACGGGGATCAGCCAGCCGCCGCCGTCCTCGGCCACCCGCTTCTCCAGCGCCGCCCGCGTCTCCGGGTCGTGGAAGTCGATCCCGGCCAGACCGTCCGGCATCGGCCCGGTGTCGACGTAGACGACCCGCGCGATCCGGTCCGGGATCCGGTCGGCGGCGGCCGTGGCCGCCATGTTGCCGCCGCTGTGCGCGACGAGCACGACCCCGGCGAGGCCGCCGCCCTCGACCACCTCGACGATGTCGGCCGCGTGGGTGTCGACGTCCACGTCCGGTGTCGCCTGCGCGGCGCGCTCGGCCACCCCGGTGAGCGTCACCGCGCGGACGTCGTGGCCCGCCGCGCGCAGCCCCGCGGCCACCCCGTCCCACACCCACGCCCCGAACCAGTGCCCCGGGACCAAAACGAATGTCGCCATGTCGGCCGTCCTTCCCTCCGTCGTCACGACCCACGCTACGGTCGGTACCGGACAGAACCCGCCCGGATCAAGTGAGAGACCCGTGTCACATCCGACGACCCGCGTGCTGGCGATGCTGGAGCTGCTGCAGGCCAACCACCGCATGCGCGGCGGCGAACTCGCCCGGCGGCTCGGCGTCGACGAGCGCACCGTCCGCCGCTACGCCGCGCGCCTGGACGACCTCGGCGTCCCCGTCACCGCCGACCGCGGCCCGCACGGCGGATACCGGCTCCTGCCCGGCTACAAGCTGCCGCCGCTCATGCTCACCGACGACGAGGCCGCCGCCGTCGTCCTCGGCCTGCTCGCCGCCCGCCGCACCGGCCTGACCGGCGCCGCCACCGAGAGCGCCCTGGCCAAGGTGCAGCGGGTGCTGCCCGCCGCGCTCCGCGACCGCGTCCAGGCGCTGCGCGAAACCCTCGGCTTCACCGCCCCCGCCCGCGACGCCGCCGCACCGGATACCGGCGCCGTCCTCACCCTCGCCGCGGCCGCGCGGGAACGGCGCCGCGTCCGGCTGCGGTACCGGTCCTGGCGCGGCGAGGACACCGAACGGGACCTGGACGCCTACGGGCTGGTGTTCCACTCCGGGCGCTGGTACGTCACCGGGCACGACCACCGCAGCGGCGAGGTCCGCACGTTCCGCGTCGACCGGGTCGTGTCCGCCGAACCCGGCGACGCCCGCTACGAGATCCCCGGCGACGCCGACCCCGTCCGCGACGTCACGCTGTCGCTGGCCCGCGTCCCGTACGCGCACGAGGTGGAGGTGCTCCTGGACGCCGGGCTGGACGAGGTGCGCCGCCGCGTCCCGGCGACCGTCGCGACACTGACCGAGGAGCCCGGCGGGGGAGTGCTGCTGGCCACCCGCGCCGAACGCCTCGACGGGATGGCGCGGATGCTGGCCGGGCTCGGGTTCCCCTTCACCGTCCGGCGGCCCGACGAGCTGCGCGGCCACGTCCGCGACCTGGCCCGGACGCTCGCCGAGCAGGCCGAACGCTGAACGCGCCGCCTGTCAGGAGGTCTGGTCGCGGGCGTCCCACTCGTGGCGCAGCATCGCGTACACGACCTCGTCGGACCACTCGCCCTTGACGATCTCGTTCTGCACCAGGTGCGCCTCCCGGCGCATCCCGAGCCGCTCCAGCACCCGGGCGGACGCGCTGTTGCGGCCGTCCAGCCGACCGCACACGCGGTGCAGGTCCAGGCCCTCGAACCCGAGCCGCAGCACCACCTCGGCGGCCTCGGTCGCGAACCCCCGGCCGTGGAAGGCCGGGTTGAAGATGTAGCCGATCTCGCCCTGCCGGTGCTCCCTGCTTCGCCACTGCAGGTTGACCTCGCCGACCAGGTCGCCGGTCTCGCGCCACACCGCCGCGAGGACGAGCCAGTCGCCCTCCTTCTCCACCGTGGACGCGCTCATCTTCTGCTTCAGGAACGTGCGCGACTCCTCCCGGTCGCGGGGCTCCCAGTACAGGAACCGCGCCACCTCGGGCAGAGACTGGTAGGCGTACAGGTCGTCGAGGTCGGCCTCGCGGAACGGCCGCAGGGTCAGCCGCTCGGTCTCGATCGGGTAGTCCGGACGGAGCATGCGACGATCCTATTCACGGTGATCGGCCTTGTGCGACCCGTGATCGCCGGGAATCGTCGTGTTTCCGTCCTCGGCGGGGGCCGTCCCGCCGCGCTCGGCCGCGCGCTCCTCGAGCTCGGCGTTCAGCTCCGCGCCGAGCAGGATCGCCAGGTTCGTGATCCACAGCCAGATCAGGAACACGATGATCCCGGCCAGGCTGCCGTAGGTCTTGTTGTAGGACGAGAACCCCGACACGTACAGCGCGAACAGCCCCGACGCCGCCAGCCACAGCAGGATCGCCAGGATCCCGCCGGGCGTCACCCACCGGAAGCGGTGCCTGGTGCTGGGCGCCGCCCAGTACAGCAGCGAGAACAGGAACGCCACGATCAGCAGCAGCACCGGCCACTTCGCGATGTTCCACGCGGTGACGGCCTGGGAGCCCAGCCCGAGCAGGTCGCCCGCCTCGCGCGCCAGCGGACCCGACACCACCACCGCGATCACCGATGCCGACAGCAGCACCAGCGAGACCAGCGTGAGCGCCACCCGGAGCGGGACGGTCTTCCAGAACGGCCGCTCCTCCGGGACGTCGTAGACGACGTTGGCGGCGCGCATGAACGCCCCGACATACCCCGACGCCGACCAGATCGCCGCGCCGAGCCCGACGAGCGCGACCGCGCCCGCCCCGGCGCGGTTGCCCTGGAGTTGGTCGATCGAGCTGACCAGGACCTGCTTCACCGACCCTGGCGCGATCTTCCCGGCGCTGTCGATGAGGTCCGCGGTGACCGACCGTCCGGCGAGCCCGACCAGCGACACCACCACCAGCATCGCCGGGAAGATCGACAGGACGGAGTAGTAGGTGAGCGCGGCGGCCCAGTCGGACAGGTTGTCGCGCTGATATCCGGCGAAGGCGCGTTTCAGCGCCTGCCACCACGACCCTGCGGGCAGGGCCAGCGGCCTACCGGGTGCGCCCTTGGCGGGGGTGGCGCCCATGACCGGCCTCCCGCTCAGAGAGACGAACGACGGCGTCCGCCCCGCCCCGGAACCCGCCCGCGCATCCCGCCCGACATCCCACCGGCCGTTCCGCCGCGCATCTTCCCGGGCATCTTCCCGGGCATCCGGGAGCGGACACCGGCGGGCATCCGGCCGAGCATCCCACCGGGCGACTTGCCGGGCATCCGCGAGCTGATGGCCGAGGGCATCCACGCCGGCGCCCAAGAGGGCGTCCGCGTGGCCTGCCGGCCCAGCCGTCCGGTCATCCGCCGCGTGCGGACACGCAGGCCGGGGCCGCTGCGTCCGGAGCCGCGCAGCCGGTCCGGCATCGCGACGGCGCGGCCGCCTCCGCCGGACGAGCGGCGGCTGCGGAACCACACCGCGCCGAGCGCGGCGGCGCCCACCCCGGCGGCCCCGATACCGGCCCATCTGCCGCCCTGCCAGGCGGCGACGTCCCTGGCCCGCGCGGCGGCGTCGGCCGCGCGTTCGCGGACCTGCTCCGCCTTCTCCCTGGCCAGGGCCTTCACGTCGGCCTTGGCGGCGAGCTGCTCCACCGTCTCGCCCAGGTCGTGGCGGGCGCGGTCGACGTCCTCGCGCAGCTCCGCCGTTCCGGCGGCCGCGCCGTGCTTGCCCTGCGTGGTCATCGGTGCGTCGCCCTCTCCTTGAGCTCGGCCATCGTCTGCCTGGCCTCGCCCATCGCCTGTTCCGGTTTGGGCGGCGTGGCGCGTCTGGCCTGGGCCCGGCCGAGGATCGCGAGGACGCCCGCGACCAGCATCAGGAACCCGCCGATGATCAGCGCCGCCGCCCACACCGGCAGCGCCACCGCGATCGCGGCGACCGCGGCCGCCAGCAGCACCGCCACCCCGTACAGGGCGACGAGCGCGGCGCCGCCGAGCATGCCCGCGCCGGTCCCGGCGTGCCGGGCCTTGTCCTTCAGCTCGGCCGCCGCCAGCCGCATCTCGGCGCGCATCAGCTCCGAGACCTGCTGCGCCGCCTGCTTGACCAGCTCACCCGTCCCGGCCTCGTGGCGCCCGTCCCGCCCGGGGCGCGCGCCGTTCAACTCAGGGGCGCCGCCCGGGTCGTGCCGGTGCGCGCCCGGCATCCCGGACCCGGTCCCGGCCCCTGCCGTTGTTCCGGCCTCGGTCTCGCCGTCGTATGTCGGCCGCACGATGCTCATCGCCTCCGGCCCCCTCACGTGCTCGTCGCGAAGCTCGCTGAAAGAAGGTCGCCGAAACCCGTTCCCTCTGCTGGGCGGCTAAACGTCACCGCCCGCCAGGGGAGGCGGCCGGGACGGGGTCAGGCGGTGGTGAGCCAGCGGACGCGGTGCGCCTCGGTCGGGTCCGGGGTCTCCCAGCGGCGGACGAGCCGGTCGACCACCGCGTCCGGAACGGGCGAGGGCCGCCCCCGGTTCCGGTCGCGGACCACCTCCGGCGGCGCCTCCAGCGCCACCACCTCCACCCGCCCCCGGTACCCGGCGATCAGCCCCGCGCACGCCTCGCGCTGCGACCGCGACACGTTCGTGGCGTTCCACACGAACGACCGCCCGGCGCGCAGGTGCCCGCGGGCCTGCTCGTGCGCCGCCGCCGCGACCGCCCGCTGGTCCCCGGCGGGGGACACGCCGAGCTCGGCGCGCAGCCGGTCCAGGCTGACGACCGGGACGTCCGGGCGGTGCGCGGCGATCCAGTGGTCCTTGCCGACGCCCGGCAGCCCCGACAGGATCGTCGCGGTCAGCCGCGTGTCGTCGTAGGCGGCGTAGCCGGGGTCGCGGCCGGGCTTGCGGAAGTACCAGAACCGCGCGTGGTCGGACGGGAACGCGCGCGGCCCGTCCAGGCAGCCCTCCTCCGCGCAGTAATCGCCGTACAGCGCGACGTTGTCCAGCAGCTCGGCCGCGTCGGGGCACACGCGGCCGAGGATGTCGGCCGACGCCAGCAGCACCAGGTCGTCGTTGCGGGCCAGGAGACTGACGCGGAACACGATCCGCTGCAGGTCGGGGCGCTCCAGCGCCCAGAACGGCACCTGGTGGTGGCGGATCAGCGCGGCGACGTGCTCGCGCCACTCCACCGGCGCGCCGAGCTCCCACAGGATCCGCCGCGCCATCAGGTCGCCGCGCCGGGAGTGGCCGCGCGCGGTGATCCGGCCGCCGTCGTCCAGGGCGGTGCAGTGCGGCTTGGCGACGTCGTGCATCAGCACGGCCGCGAACAGCCGCGTCCGCTCCCCGCGCGGCCGGGACCGCCACTGCGGCATCGCCGCGAGCGCCTCGCACGCCATCCGGGTGTGGGTCTCCACGTCGCCCTCGCCGTGGAACACCGCGTCCTGCGGGACGCCCGCCAGGTCCCGGACCCAGCCGAACGCGTCGCGGACCCGGTCCCAGTCCAGGGCCCAGCCCGGCGGCTCCGGGCACAGCTCATCGAACACCCGCATACAGCACCTCCGGGTCGGCGAGGCCGTTGGCGACGATCGGCCGGTCCTGCCAGTGCGTCCCCGCGTCCAGGATCGCCGTGAGGAAGGTCGGCCGGACCCACTTGTAGCGGTCGACCGTTGTGCCGCCCTCCTCCACCTTGATGTAGAGGCCCTCCATCTCCTCCGCGGAGTCGGACTCGGCGGCGGCGCGGTCGGGGTCGGCGCCGCCCGCCGCCGCGGCGGCGCGCAGCGCGTCCCGCCACCGCGGGGTGCGGCACGTCGAGGGCCCGGCGAGCGCGGTCAGCGCCGCCAGGTCCGGCAGCGGCCCCTCGTACAGGACGGGCACAGACACCACCGGCGTCCCGGCCAGCAGCTCACGCCGCGCCGCCGTCGACAGGAACGTCCCGTCCGACAGGTCCAGCACGTCGAACTCGCAGAAGTAGTGGGGGAGCGCGTCGTAGAAGACGGTGTGCTTGGCGTACAGCCATTCCCCGTACAGCACGTACCGATCGCCGAGCCGCTCCCGCAGGACGTGCTGGACGGACGCCGCCCACGCCTTCAACGGCCCGAACTGGCGCTCGCGGGGCCCGCCGGTCAGGTAGTGGCCGCGGCTCTGCAGCCGGAGCTCCCCGGCCGGGGTGAAGCTGATCCCGGCGTTGGCGCCGTCGAGCTTCTCCTCCACGACCAGGTACCGCCCCGCGACGTCCGCGAACGGCACGGCGGCGAGGTCGTGGTCGCCGGGCTGGAGCCGGGACCCTTCGATGTGCCGGGTCCGGGGGTACTTGCGGAGCATGCCGACCGTTGTAAGGGACCGCCGCCGCCCCGCCAACCGGTTTTCCCACCCGAACGGCCGCAGACGGGGGCCGGGCGGGCGGGTTCAGCGGTTGGGGACGGCGCGGGTCAGCGCGAGCGCCGCCACCCACAGCGCGACGCTCGCCCACGCCAGCGCGTGCAGCCCGGACGCGAACTCCCCGGGCAGCGACGCGGGCCCGGCGACCGCCCCGAACACCGCGACGCCGAGCGCGGTCCCGACCTGCCGGGCGGTGTTGTTGAAGCCCCCGGCGAGCCCGGCGTGCGCGGGCGGGACGGCGCGCATCGACGCGGCGACCACGGCGGTGACGATCAGGCCGTCGCCGATCCCGACGGCGAGCAGCGCGGGCAGCAGCGGCCCGTAGCCGCCGTCGCCGCCCGCGCCGAGCAGCGACAGGCATCCCGCGGCGGCGATCGCGGCGCCCGCGCCGAGCGGGAGGCGGGTGCCGTACCGGGCGGTGAGGCGTCCGCTGACCGGGGCGAGCAGCGCCAGCGGCACCGCCATCGGCAGCAGCATCGCGCCCGCCGTGAACGCGGACCGGTGCCCGGCCTGCTGCAGCTCCAGCGTCGCGACGAACAGGATCCCGTTGGTCACCAGGTTCATGATCAGCGCGATGGCGGCGGCGCCGAGGAACGCCGGGGCGCGCAGCAGCCCGCCGGGCAGCATCGGCGCGGCGGCGCGCCGCTCGGCGACCGCGAACCCCGCGGCGGCCGCGACGCTCGCATCGGCGGCGATGACGGCGGCGGCGCGGTGGCCGTGGCCCGCGGCGATGACCGTCCACACCAGGCCGCCAAGGACAAGCGGGGCGAGGAGCGTCCCGGCGCGGTCCAGCGGCACGTCCGCGCGCGGGGCCCGGCCCGGGTCGCCGACCAGGGCCCGCACCCCGACCGCCGCGGCCACCACGATCGGCACGTTCAGCAGGAAGATCCACCGCCACCCCGCCGAGTCGACCAGGACCCCGCCGAGCAGCGGCCCGGCGGGCAGCGCCGTCGACGACACGCCCGCCCACACCCCGAGCGCCCGCGCCTGCTCGGCCCGCCCCGGATACAGGGCGGTGATCAGCGCGAGGCTGCCGGGCAGCAGCAGCGCGGCGCCCGCCCCCTGCACCGCCCGCGCCGCGATCAGCGGGCCCGCGCCGGGCGCCGCGCCGCAGGCCAGGGACCCGGCGCCGAACAGCGCGAGGCCGAGCAGCGTGGTGCGGCGGTGCCCGATCCGGTCGCCGAGCGCGCCGCCGCCGAGCAGCAGCCCGGCGATCGCGACGGCGTACCCGTCCACGACGCCCTGCAGCGCGGGCAGTCCGGTGCCGAGCGCCCGCCCGATGCCGGGGAGGGCGACGTTGACGACCGTCACGTCCAGCAGGACCAGGAACATCCCGGCGCACAGCACGGCCAGCGTCGCGCCGCGCCGGGGCGCGGGCCCGGCCTGCGCGGCGCGGGGCGGGGAGGTGGGAGCGGTCATGCCCCCACGCTGCCCCCGGGACGTTTCGCCGCCCCTCGAACCATGCCCGCATCCGGCCCGCGTGTGTCACAGGCGGGCCGCGCGGCCGTTGAGGTAGCGCTGCTCGGGGACGCTGTGCGTGCGCCGGGCCGCCGCCCGGTACACCTCCCGCGCCCGGCGGCGTCCCCGGACATCTCCAGCAGGTGCGCGCGGACGGCGAGCAGCCGGTGCAGGGTCCGCGCGAGCCGGATCGCCTCGGCGGCCAGCTCCCCGCGGAACAGCCGCGTGCCCGCCGTGGCCGTGTACCCCTCGCCGAACACCAGGTAGAGGACGTGCGGGACGGCGGCCAGGCGCGCGTCGCGGTCGCCGGGCGCGGGCATCCGGAACGGGACGCCGCTGTCGCGGATCCGCCGCTTGGCCCGGCTGATCCGCTGCCCCATCGTCGCCTCCGGGACGAGGAACGCGCGGGCGATCTCCCCGGTCCTCAGCCCGCCGACCGAGCGGAGCGTCAGCGCGACCTGCTGCTCCGGGGACAGCACCGGGTGGCAGCACAGGAACAGCAGGATCAGCGTGTCGTCGCCGTCCGGCGGCCGGTCGGCGGGCGAGCCGCGCGGTGATCTCCGACGCGCGGTCGAAGCCGTCGCACTCGACGATCGTGTACCGGGCGAGGACCTCGGCGGTCTCGGCGTAGGGGCCGCCGCCGCGCCTTCGACACCTTCCAGCCCGCACGGGCCGAACTCGGGGCGTCAGGGTTCGGCCGGGAGCTCGATCCATTCCAGCGCCCACTGGTTGAGGTCGAGGAGGACCCTGCCGAGCGCGGCGCCCTTCTCGGTCAGCCGGTACTCGATCCGCACCGGGGTGGTGGGCCGCACGTCGCGTTCGACGAGCCCGTCGGCTTCGAGGTCCTTCAACCGCTGCGACAGCAGCTTGTGGGTCATGTCCGGGACGGCCGCCGCGATGTCGCTGAACCGGGTCGCGCCGCCGAGGAGCGCGCGCAGCACGGTCGCGGCCCAGCGGCGGCCGATCATGTCCATCGCCGCGGCGTAGTACGGGCAGTACGGCCGGAGGTCCTCGACGTCCAATCGGCGGTGTGACATGATCCACTCTCCGGAGTTTCTATCTTTAAGATACCTTCCATCCTTAGGATACAAGGTGATCGTCTAAGGAGTCAGGCCATGCCCGAGTCGAGTACGGCGGCGCTGTCGTACGAGGTGTTCGTGTCCGAGCCGATCCCCACCACCGGCACCCTGCCGACCGGGGCGCCGCAGATGTGGTCGCCGCTGTCGACCACCCTCATCTCCGGTGACACGGACGCGGTCCTGGTCGATCCGCCGTTCACGGTCGAGCAGACCCGCCTGGTCGGCGACTGGGTGGAACGCTCCGGCAAGCGGCTGGCCCACATCTACATCACCCACGGCCACGGCGATCACTGGTTCGGCGCGGCGCCGCTGGCCGGGCGCTTCCCCGGGGCGCGGGTCCACGCCACCGAGGGCACCGTCCGGCTCATGCGCGCCTCGGCGACCGGACGGCGCAAGGAGTTCTGGGACGGCCTGTTCCCCGGCCAGCTCCCCGACATCGAGGTGTCCGCCCGGGTGCTCCCGGCCGACGGCCTCACCCTGGAGGGACACGCGCTGCGCGCGGTCGAGGTCGGGCACAGCGACTGCGACGACTCCACGGTGCTGCACGTCCCCGCGCTCGGACTGGTCGTCGCGGGCGACGTCGCCTACAACAACCTCCACCAGTACCTCGCCGACGGCGGGCTCGACGGCGGCATCGACGCCTGGCTCCGCGCCATCGACACCGTGCGCGACCTGCGTCCGACCGCCGTGGTCGCCGGGCACAAGGACGCCTCACGTGCCGACGACCCGCGCATCCTCGACGAGACCGCCGAATACCTGCGCACCGCCCGCCGGGTGCTCGACGACAAGCCCGCGGCGCGGACGTTCTTCGACGAGATGACCCGCCGCTACCCCGACCGGCTCAACCCCGGCACCGTCTGGCTCAACGCGCAGAGGCTGGCCTGATGCGCGCCGTCCGCTTCCACGAGTTCGGCGGACGGGACGCCCTGCGGATCGAGGAGCTGCCGCACCCGGAACCGGACGCCGGCGCCGTGACGATCCGGATCGCCCGCGCCGGCGTCAGCCCCCTCGACGACAAGGTCCGCGCCGGTGTCCTGCCCGCGTCGATGCGCAAACCGCCGCCGCTGGTGCCGGGGGCCAGCGCCGTGGGCCGCGTCGCCGATCCCGGCGCGTCCGGGCACGCGCCCGGTGCGCGCGTCCTGCTGTGCGGCTGGGGCTACGGCACGACCCGCGACGGCACCTGGCGGGAACTGGCGGCCGTCCCGCCGGATCACCTCGTCCCCGTCCCCGACGAGGTCGGCGATGACGACGCCGCCGCCCTGGCGGCCGGTGCGGGGTATCTGACCGCCTGGCTGGCGCTCACCAAGACCGCGCGGATGCGGCCGGGGCAGGTCGTCCTCGCCCCCGGGATCTACGGGGCCGTCGCCTACGCCGCCGCCCAGGTCGCTCCGATACTCGGGGCCGCGCAGGTGATCTCCACCGTCCGCGGCGCGGACCGCCTCGCCGCCGTCCCGCCCGCGGGGAACCTCGCGGTCATCGACCTGGAGCGGGAGACGCTCGGCGACGGGGTCGCGCGGTTGACCGGCGGCGCGGGGGCGGACGTCGTCCTCGACGGCCTCGGCGGCGACCTCACCGGCCCGGCCCTCGGCACGCTGCGGCGCGGCGGAGTCCTGGTCAGCATCGGCTACACCGCCGGGACGAAGGCCGCCATCGACGTCACCGACCTCATCTGGAAGACCGCGCGGCTGGAGGGCTTCCTGTTCACCGCGTTCACCCAGCGGGAGATCGCCGACACCTACCGCACCCTGCTGGGGCACCTCGCCGCCCGCGCCGTCGAGCCCGCGATCGACCGGGTCTACCCCCTGGAGCAGGCCGCCGAGGCCCAACGGCGCGTCGTCGAGGACCGTCCCCTCGGAAGGGTGTTCCTCGACCCCCAGGTCTGAGCGCGCGGCGCGGGCGAACTTTTCCGGGGCGTGCGGCGAAAAGGGGGTGTCCGGATGGAACACGATCGGAGCCGCCCGTGAACGCACCCGCTCGAATATCCGCCGAGAGCGACGGGGAGGTGATCCGGCGGTCGACGCGGGAGCCGGAGGCGTTCGCGCTGCTGTACGACCGGCACGCGCCCCGGCTGCACCGCTACGTCGCCCGGCGGCTCGGCGACGGCCACGCCGACGACCTGGTCGCCGAGACCTTCCTCATCGCCTTCCAACGGCGCGGGGGCTTCGACCCCTCGCGGGCCGAGGCGCTGCCCTGGCTGTACGGGATCGCGGGGAACCTCATCGCCCGGCACCGCCGGACGGAGGTGCGCGTGTACCGGGCGATGGCGCGGATGGGCGGCGACCCGTCCGTCCGCTCGCACGCCGACCAGGTCGACGTGCGGGTGACGGCGGCCGCCGCGCTGGCGCGCCTGTCGGCCAGGGACCGGGAGGCGCTGCTGCTGGTGACGTGGGCCGACCTGTCCTACGAGCAGGCGGCGCAGGCGCTCGACGTCCCCGTCGGGACGATCCGCTCCCGGCTGAACCGGGCCCGGCGCAAGCTGCGGACCGCCCTCGGCGACCGCAACCCCCTGACGACCGCTGCCGAAGGAGAATCCCGATGAACGAGCTCGACGTGGTGAACAGCGTCCGCGCGGAGGTCGGCGAGCCGCCCGCCGACCGGCTCGCCGAGGGCCGGGCCCGGCTCACGGCGGGCATCGCCGCGCCCGGTTCGACCCGGGCCCATCGTCTGGTGTTCGGACGGCGGACGGCGCTGGCCGGGGGACTGGCACTGGCGGCGGCGACCGCCGCGGGCGTGGTGATCGTCCAGTCCGACGGCGGGAGCGAGCGGCCGCGGTCGGAGGCGGCGGACTTCCTGAACCGGGCGGCGCTGGTCTCCGCCAAGAGCCCCTCCCTGAGGCTCCCGCCCGGCAAGTTCCTGTACGCCGAGCAGGTGTTGAAGGTCGGGGCCCCGAACGGCCCGTTCCGGACCGACCGCCTCCAGTCGTGGTCGCCGCGCCCGGACATGCACCGCAGGGGCCGCGACAAGTCGTTCGTCCACCAGCGGGGCAAGGTGCCGCCGGGGTTCCTGCGCGGCGACCCGGGGTTCTACGCGGGACTCCCGTTCTCGCCCCAGAAGGCCCTTGACGCCCTCCCGACCGACCCCGCGCGGCTCCTGCGGTTCGCCACCCATCCGGGAGTCGGGGCGGACGGCCACACGACCAAGGCCAACCCCATGGAGGTCAAGGCGTTCCTCAGCGGCTGGCTGCAGCAGCCGAACCTGCCGCCCGGCGCCCGCAGCGCCGCCTACCGGGCGCTGGCCGGGCTGCCCGGGGTGACGCTCGACCGCGACGTCGTCGACGCGGCCGGCCGCCACGGCGTCGGGGTCGACCTCGGCGCGGTCCGCTCGCCGGAGTCGCGGCTCACGCTGATCCTGGACCGGCGGACCTACCGCCTGCTGGGGACCCGGGACAGCTCCGTCGTCCACTTCACCGACGACGCCACCGGGAAGCGCTACGACGAGCGGGCGCTGGTCGTGACCGCCATCCTGCGGACCGCCGTCGTCCCGACCGTCGGCAAGGCCCCGTAACGACGTCGGCGCGTACTGGTACTCCGCCGTCTCCGGCCCGGCCACCGTGGCCGGGCCGAAGACGACGGCCCCGCGGACCGCGCCGAGCGGTTCGCCACCGCCGGAGCCACCTGTCGCCCTGGCACGGCTTCACAGACCTGGTGCGGTCGGAGGTGGTCGGCCAGACCCCGGCGGACGCGCTCGACAACGTCATCGAGCTGCGCGCCTACATCGAGGCACTACCCGGACATCGGTACGGAGAGCTGCTGCGCGACGTCCCGTACACCTATCTCAAGAAGTCGATGACCTGGCAGTCCACCCTCGAGAAGATGCACGAGGCCCTGGAGAGCACTCCGCTTGAGAGCAACTTCGACTACGAGCCGAACGCGAAGGACCGCAGCGCCGCCAAACAGGTGAAGTGGACACCGGCGTCCGGCTCGTCCCAGCTCCAGCTCGTCCAGTTCCGGTTCGACCTCTGACTCCACGATGTCCGACTCGATCATGTCCGGGCTGGTCTCGAGCGACGACGGCGCCGGAGTCGAGGAGGACGTCGAAGTGCCGCCCGCGATGGCCAAGGACCTGAGCCCCGCGGTGTGGTACGCGAAGGCGCGGAAACACCTCAAAGAGGCGCTCACCAGGGCCGGGGCCATTCCCGTGCAGGACGACGACAGCCTCGTTTCCAAGCACCGCACAGGTCACCCGCTCTGCGCCACCAGAGCCGCACGCTAGTGAAAAACCTGCATTCGGCCGCGGCGAACTTCTACTCACCCTGACCCTGATCCGGGGCGGGGGACACATGGGGAAGCGTGTGCCCTTGGTCGGCCTCATCACGTCGGGCGAGTTCGGCTAGGGCTCGCTGGGCCTGGAACTCGGCCTGGACGGCGCGTTCGCGCTGTCGGTCGGCGTCGGCGCGGGCGGTGTCGCGGTCACGTTCGAGAGACCGCACCGTGGTGGTGAGGGCGTGCGCCTCCAGGCGTGCCTGGTCAGCCTCGGCGCGAGCGGCAGCGTTCTCCAGCCGAAGGTCGGCGGCGGTTTGCTCGGCCCTCTCGGTGAGCGCGATGGCGCTGGCGGCGGCGCGTTCGGCCTCGTTAGCGCGTTGGACGGCCTGGTCGGCTCTGGCGTGACCGGCCTCGGCGGCCGTTCGCGCGGTGCGGGCGGTGGCCTGCGCGGCGGCGAGCTCGGTGCGGCAGTCGGTCAGTTCCCGCTGCGCCCGCTCCCGCGCAGCGGTCTGGTCTTGAAGCCGGGTGAGGGCGTCCTGGAGTTGCCCGGCCAGTGATTCCTCGGCCCGCTTGGCCAGAGCGGCGGCGCGCTCGGCCTGGGTTCGTGCTTGCTCGTGCGCGGTGACGGTGTCGGCGGCGTGCCGCTCGACCTGAGCGGCCTCCTTCCGGGCTTGCTCGGCCGCCCGCTCGGCATCCTGGCGGGCCTGCCGTTCACGTTCTTGCGCGGCGGCGGCAAGGGCGGCGCGTTCGGTGGCTTGCCCGGCTTCATGCTGCGCGGCGGCGGCCGCGTCCTGGGCGGAAGCGACTTCGGCCTTGGCCGCGGTGACCTCGGCGCTGCTCGCCTCCTTGATCACGCTGAGGGCATCGACCGCCTTGGCCAGGGTGTCGCGCAGGTCAGTCATGGCCGGCACGGCCTCGTCGGCGACCGTGACCACCAGCCGGAGCGGATCGCTGATCGCCTCGGCCAGGCGGGACTCACGTCGCGCCTGGGCCCGTTCCTTGCAGTCGCGGGGCGGTGGGCAGTACAGGCGGCGACGACCGCCCTTGTACTTGCCGTCGTGGCGCCGCGGCGGCGCGGGGAGCGGCTCCCGGCACACCTGGCACCGCCCGTGCGGCGCCTCATGGTCGGCTGCTTCCTCCTCCGGTGCCTCCCCGTCCAACACCGTCCCGCCCGACCCCGCTCCGACCATCGCGACGGCCGTTCCCACGGCCGGTCCGGCAACCGGTTGTTCGGCCGCGCCTGCGGGCCGGGCACCGATGGACGGCGCGGTCTCGGGGGAGGGGCCGGGGGGGTGCCCCACTGGCTCTCCAGGGACCTGGCCCGAGAGGCCGGTGGCCGAACTGGAGTCTGGCGCTGGGCTGGCTGCCGGGGCGTCGGCGGCATTCCCGCCGGAAGCGGGCTCGGGCCTATCGATCATGGGTCAGCAGGCTAGCAGAGATAGTTACGCGAAATACGAAACTAATTACGCGAACCGCGATTCATATTCAAGCAAGCTGCATCGAGTGCATGAGAATGACTCTTATCATTCACTCGGCTAGCAGGGCGTCTGTCTCGTCTCGGTGGCGGCCGCGCAGTCGCTTGTGACTTGTGGGGGCCGCGTGGCACAGGGGCCGTGGGAGCGGTGATGCGCCACAATGCGGAGGAAGGCGGCGCGCTCCGGCAGCTACGTGATGGAGCGGCGCGGACGGCATGTTCGACGAGCTCCCATGGGAGGGCCCTAGTGACCTCGGCCGCGAGTCCTGGGTTGGATCTTGTGCCGGGTGGGACCAGCGTCGAAGGTGCCCGTTCGGTGACGATGCGAGTGCGGGGGACGCCGCCGGCACGCACCCCGGGAGAGCTGGCGAGCCTGCTGCGGGCCGCGCGGCTGTCTGAGAGGGGGCTGCGGGCGACCGCGGTGTGGCTGGTGTCGGGGCGGCGCGAGTCCGACCACACCCGGGCGGCCTACGTCCGCGATGTCGGGTGGTGGGCCGCTTGGTGCGCCGCGGCGGGCGTGGACGTCGCCGATCCGCCGACGGCCGCGGCCGACTTGTACATGGCCGAGCTGGTGGCCTGCGGACTGGCCCGGTCCACCATCGGTCGGCGGGTCGCTGCCGTGTCGTCCTGGTACACCTATCTGGTCCGCGAGCAGGGCGCGGCGGCCAATCCCTTCGACGGCGCCGAACGGCCCAGGCTTGACAATGCCGCCTCGGCCACGCGCGGGCTGTCCCGCGCGCAGGTGACGGCGGTGCTGGCGCACGCCGCCGAACACGAGAGCGCCCGTACCCATGCATTGCTGTGGCTGATGTTCGCCACCGCCGGGCGGATCGGGTCGCTGCTATCGGCCCGCATCGAGCACCTCGGGCAGGACCGCGGCCACCAGGTCATCGACCTGACGGTGAAAGGCGGGACGAAGAAGAGGTTCGCGGTTCCGCCTGCGGCGTTGCATGCGCTTGCCCGCTACCTCACCGAGCGCGGGCACCCCGAGAGCGGGCTGCTGTTCGTCACCCGGACCGGGCGGGCGCTCGGCCAGCCGTACGCGTGGAAGCTGGTCAACCGGATCGCCCGTGCCAGCGGTGTCACCCACGCCATCTCCCCGCACACCTTCCGGCACACCGCGATCACCATCGCCCTCAGTGACGGCAAGCCCTTGCACGTCGTCCAGGACTTCGCCGGACACGCCGATCCCCGCACCACCCGCCGCTATGACCGGGCCCGCAACTCCCTGGACCGCTCACCGGCCTACGAACTTGCTGCTTTGATTGCCCCTCAACCCACATAGCCCTTCACAACCCGCCGGTCAGTTCCGGATGGTCCACACCGCTCCGGCGCAGTGGCCTGGGGATGGTGGGGTGGCCGCCTGACCTTGAGGCCGGGCCGATCGCCTTCCGCGTCGGGCCGAATGCGTTGCCGACGGCCGGAGCCCGCCCAATGGGGCTGGCTGCCCCGCCGCCGGTGAACCTCCCGCGGAATGGGCGGCCCCGTTCGGGCGCGTGATGGGCCATGTGCTGGACGCGCCGGGCGCCGAGCTGCAGATGGGGTCGCGGGCCTGGGACACCGCGGCGGTCCGTGCCTGGGAGGCCGGGATGAGCGGCCGGCATCTGCTCGTCGGTGCGGTGGTGCACTCACCGTCGGGCGATGTCGTCGGTGCCACGGTCACCACGGTACGGAGCAGGGAAGCGAGGGTGGCCGAGCAGCACGACACCGCGGTGCTGCCTGGACACCGGGGCAGCGGGCTGGCTCGCTGGATGAAGGCCCGACAGACCCTGCGCCTGCATGAGCTGTTCCCGAGGGTCGAGTCGGTCACGGTGACCGTCAACCAGCGGAATGCGCCGATGCTCGCCGTGAACCGGGCGGTCGGCTACCGCCTTCTGCGAGAACGTCTGCTCGTGGAGATGTCAACGCACCGGTTGCGAACCTGAGAGCCGGTGATTCCCGTCGGATCAGATCACGGCGGACGGCCTAGGCCGTCGCGCGGCGGGAATGCGGCGTCTGCGCCGGGGCCGTCGGGACGGAGACGGTGGTGGCCGGGGTTCGTGGGTGGGGGTGGGTGTCCGGCAGAATCGGCTGTATGAGGTACGCGCTGCTGATCTGCGACGACGAGACCTTCTCGCCCAGCAACGAGGAGTTGGACGCCGATCCCGAGCATCAGGCGTGGCGGGCCGATCTGGAGCGGCGCGGCGCGTTGGTCCTCGGGACGCGGCTGCGGCCGGTGGTGGACGCGACGTCGGTCCGGGTCCGCGACGGCGAGACCCTGGTCTCGGACGGTCCGTTCGCCGAGACCAAGGACTTCGTCGGCGGGGTCGTCCTCATCGACTGCTCCGACCTGGACGAGGCGATCGAGATCGCGTCCGGCCACCCCTACGCGCGGTGGGGCGGCGTCGAGATCCGTCCCCTCTGGGAATGACCCCGCCCGCCGCGCCCGCGCCCGGTGAGGAGGAGGTGCGGGCGGCGGTCGACGCGGCCTATCGGGACGAGTGGGGGCAGGTCGTCGCGACCCTGATCGCGATGACGGGCGACTGGGACCTGGCCGAGGACTGCGCGCAAGACGCCTTCGCCGCCGCGCTGACCGCCTGGGCCCGCGACGGGGTCCCGCACCGTCCGGGGGCCTGGCTGACGACGACGGCCCGCAACCGCGCGCTGGACCGGCTCCGCCGCGACGCCGCGGGCGCCGCGAAGCTGCGCCGCCTCGCCGACCATCCCGCGGCCTCCCCCGGGGACCCGTCCGGGGACGGCGACATCCCCGACGAGCGGCTCCGGCTGATCTTCACGTGCTGCCATCCGGCGCTGCCGTTCCCGGCGCGGGTCGCGCTGACCCTGCGGACGCTGGCGGGGCTGAGCACCGCCGAGATCGCCAAGGCGTTCCTGACGGCCGAGCCCGCGATGGCGCAGCGGCTCGTCCGGGCCAAGCGCAAGATCCGGGAGGCGGGCGTCCCGTACCGGGTGCCGCCCGCCGAGCGGCTGCCCGAGCGGCTCGCCGCCGTCCTGGCGGTGCTGTACCTGATCTTCAACGAGGGCTACGACGAGCGGGACGGGCGGCGGGGGCTGGCGGGCGAGGCGGTCCGGCTGGCGCGGGTGCTGGTCGGGCTGATGCCGCGCGAGCCCGAGCCGCGGGGGCTGCTGGCGCTGATGCTGCTGCACGAGGCGCGGCGCGCGACGCGCACCCGCGGCGGCGTCCTGGTGCCGTTGGAGGACCAGGACCGGTCCCGGTGGGACGGGGCGCTGATCGACGAGGGCGTCGCGGCTCTCGACCGGGCGCTGGCGCTGCGCCGCACCGGCCCCTACCAGGTGCAGGCCGCGATCGCGGCCTGCCACGCCACCGCGCCCGACGCGGCGCGCACGGACTGGCCGCAGATCGCCGCGCTGTACGGGGAACTGGCCCGGCTGGCGCCGTCGCCGGTGGTCGAGCTGAACCGGGCGGTGGCGGTCGCGATGGCCGACGGCGTCCCGGCCGGGCTGGCGCTGGTGGAGGAGCTGACGGCGTCGGGCCGGCTGGACGGCTACCACCTGCTGCCCGCGACCCGCGCCGACCTGCTGCGCCGGGGCGGCCGTCCCGGCGAGGCCCGCGCCGCCTACGAGGAGGCGCTGCGGCTGGCGCCGACCGAGGCCGAGCGCCGCTACCTCGCCGCCCGCCTCCGCGACCTGCGGCCGGACTGACCGGAGAATTCGGCGGACCGGGATGTCGATCCGGTGCGGGTGCCCTTCGTCGGTGGGGTGAACGTCCAACCGGAGGAGAGGGGCACCGCCAATGAACACCCGCGCAGACACCGCCGAAGACACCGGCACGCCGATGCCGCCCGTCGTCGACCGGGCCGTGTGGCAGGCCGAGCTGGACGCGCTGCGCGTCCGCGAGAAGGCGCACACCCGCGAAGGCGACGCGATCGCCGCCGCGCGCCGCCGCCTGCCGATGGTCGAGGTCGCCGCCGCGACGCCGCTGACCGGCCCGGACGGGGAGGTCACGCTGCTGGACGCGTTCGAGGGACGCCGCCAGCTGATCGCCTACTTCCACATGTGGCACGCTGGGGCGCCCGCCGAGGCGCAGTGCGAGGGCTGCACGTACTTCAACGGGCAGGTCCGCGAGCTGTCGCACCTGCACGCGAACGACGTCACCTACGCGACGTTCTGCGAGGGCCCCTACGAGGAGAGCGTCCGGTACCGGGACTTCATGGGCTGGGACGTGCCGTGGTACTCGGTGCGCGACTCGGCGGCGTCGCTGCTCGCGGGGCGGCGGCCCGACATGTTCCACCTGGTGTGCTACCTGCGCGACGGCGGCCGCGTGTTCGAGACGTACTGGACGAACGGCCGCGGCGTCGAGGCGATGGACGGCAGTTTCGCCCTCCTGGACCTCACCGCCTACGGGCGCCGGGAGACGTGGGAGGACTCGCCCGCCGGGTGGCCGCGGGACCGGTCGTCCGACGCCGGGCCGATGCGGACGCGGGGGCGTCCGACCTCCCAGTGGCCGCGGCTGGAGGCGGGCCGCTCCGACGACCTCGGCCCCGCGACCGGCTGACGGTCGGCCGTCGGCGCGCGTGAGCGGGCGCCGGGCCGGGCCTCCGGAAGGGCGCCGGGCCCGGTGCCCTTCGCGTGTGCGGAAACTCTTGCGCGAATTCGTGTGGGGTCGATGTCGATTTCCGGGGCGCGTGCTTCGTCGGTGGGGCGAAAGGTCCGCTGAGACGAAGGAGAAGCACGGTGACCATCGACACGAGTGACACGACGGCGGGGGCCGGGACGGGGGAACGGCGCGGCGGGGCGCACTTCGGCGCCAGGGATCGGCTGGTGCTGTTCGTCCTGCTGGGCGCGGGGTTCATGCTGTCGGTCGATTTCTCGATCCTGAACGTGGCGCTGCCGGAGGTCGGCGCGGGCGTCGGGCTCGGGGTGACGGGCCTGCCGTGGATCACCTCCGCGTACGCGCTGCCCGCGGCCGGGTTCACGCTGCTGTTCGGCAGGCTGGGCGACCTGTTCGGGCGGCGGAGGCTGTTCGTGGCCGGGCTGGTGCTGCTGATGGGGGCGTCGCTGCTCGGCGGGCTGGCCGCCGGGCCGGGGACGCTGCTGGCGGCGCGGGCGCTGCAGGGGCTGGCGACGGCGATGACGATCCCGGCGACGCTGTCGCTGCTGACGACGACGTTCGCCGAGGGCGGGGCGCGGGAGCGGGCGCTCGGCCTGAACGGGGCGCTGCTGTCGGGCGGGTTCACGGTGGGCGCGCTGGCCGGGGGGACGCTGGTGGGGCTGCTGAGCTGGCGGGCGGCGTTCTTCGTGAACGTGCCGGTCGCCGCGGCGATCCTGCTGGCGGTCCCGTTCGTGATCGGGGAGAGCAGGGCGCCGGGCCGGGTGCGGCTGGACGTTCCGGGCGCGGTGACGGTGACCGGCGGGCTGCTCGCCGTCGTGTACGCGGTGGTGGAGCGCAGCGTTCTGGCGGGCGCGGCCGGGGCTGTGCTGCTGGTCGCGGCGTGGGTGGTGGAGACGCGGGCGGCGGCGCCGCTGGTGCCGGTGCGGGTGCTGCGGCGGGCGTCGGTACGGTGGGGGAACGGCGCGGGGCTGCTGGTCTTCGCGATGGAACCCGCCATGATCTTCCTGATGACCCTGTACCTGCAGGACGTCCTCGGGCTGTCGCCGCTGGGCACGGGCCTGGTCTTCGGGGTGCCGGGCCTTGCGTCGGTGGCGGCGGGGGTGGCCGCCGGACGGGTGATCGGCCGGTTCGGGAGCCGGACGGTGCTGGCCGTGGGGATGTCGGTGCAGGCGCTGGCGACGGTGCCGCTGGTGTTCCTCGGCGGGGACCGCACGTTCCTGCTCGTCGTGGTCCCGGCGTTGTTCGTCGGGTTCTACGGGCACGTGACCGCGATCGTGGCGTTCACGGTGACCGCGACGTCGGGGCTCCCGGACGCCGAGCAGGGCCTGGCGACCGGCCTGACGTCGATGACGCAGCAGGTGGCGCTGACGGTCGGGGTGCCGGTGATGGGATCGGTCGCGGCGGCGTGGGCGGCGGGTCCGTCCGGCCTGCGGTTCGCGCTCGGGGTGATCGTGGCGGTGACGCTGCTCGGCACGGCCCTGGTGTGGTCCGGCCTGCGCCCCCGCGGCCAGCACGGGCCGCACGAACGGCGGGGTGCCCGCGCGGTTCCGGGGACGGGCGTATCCTCCGATTGATAATCTCAACGTTGAGATTGTGGACGGTTGGAGGGCGGATGGCCGACGCGGTGGACGCGATCCTCGCGCAGTGGGGGCGGGAGCGTCCCGACCTCGACGTGTCACCGATGGGCGTGATCGGGCGGATCTCGCGGGCGCAGCTGCTGCTCGGCCGGGAGCTGCGCCGGTTCTTCGCCGCGCACGGGCTGGAGAGCTGGGAGTTCGACGTGCTGGCGACGCTGCGCCGGTCCGGCGCCCCCTACGAGCTGACGGCGGGCACGCTGCTGAAGACGGCGATGGTCACCTCGGGCGCGATCACCAACCGGATCGACCGGCTGGAGGCGCGGGGGCTGGTCGAGCGGGTCCGCGACACCGGGGACCGGCGGTCGGTGCGGATCCGGCTGACATCCCAGGGCCTGGAGACGGTGGACGCCGTGGTCGGCCCGCACGTCGCCAACGAGGAGCGGCTGCTGGCGTCGCTGGACCCGGACGGCCGGGAGCGGCTGGCAGACGCGCTGCGCACGCTGCTGGAGTCCCTCGGCGACACCTCCACCGCCTGACCCCGCGTCCCGTCCTGCCCCTGCCCCGTCGCGGTCCGGCCGTGGCGGGGCGGGGTCAGGCGAGGTCGCGGACGGCGGCGGCGGCGCGGCGCGCGATGTCGGCCAGCGGCCCGGCGAGTTCGGGCGGGTCGAGCAGGGTGTAGTCGACGGGCAGCATCGTGACGCGGTAGGCGAGGAAGTGCAGCGAGTCCGACCGGGTGTGCAGCAGGCAGGTGCGGTCGTCGACGGGTTCCAGGACGCCCTGCCATGCGGTGACGTGCTCGGCGGCCTCGTCGGCTGGGACGTGCAGCAGGACCCGCGCGGTGATCGTCCCGGATCCGCCGGCCAGGGCGTCCATGGCCCAGGACGCGGCGTCGGCCCCGCCCGGCAGGACGAGCTCGGGGCCGCGGACGCCGGTGCCGCGCGGCCCGGTGATCCGGTCGGCGCGGAAGGTGCGCCAGGCGGCGCGGTCCTCGTCGTGGGCGACCAGGTACCAGCGGCGCCCCGCGGCGACGAGCCGGTGCGGCTGAACCAGCCGCCGAGTCACGCCCCCGCCGCCCGCCCCGCCGCTCGATCCCGCGGCGGCCCCGGCGCCTGACCCGCCGCCCATCCCGGCGGATGACCCGCTGCCCGGTTCCGCGGCTGTCTCGGTGTCGGTTCCGCCGCCTGGGCGGGTGGCGGCGGTGTAGGTGAAGCGGACCTTCTCACGGGTGACGCAGGCGGCGGCGAGGACGGCGAGGACCTCGGGGTCGGCGGGCGGCGTCGCGGTGTCGCGGGGCGGCAGCGCGACGGCGGCCGCGGTGAGGGCGGCGACGCGGCGGCGCAGCCGGGCGGGCAGGACCTGATCGAGCTTGGCCAGGGCGCGGGGTGCGGCGTCCTCGGCTCCGGCGACGGCGCCCGCGGCGGCGGTGCGCAGCCCGATCGCGATGGCGACGGCCTCCTCGTCGTCCAGCAGCAGCGGCGGCATCGCGGCGCCCGCAGTGAGGCGGTAGCCGCCGGTGTTGCCGCGCGCGGCGTGGACGGGGTAGCCGAGGTCGCGGAGCCGGTCGACATCGCGGCGGACGGTCCGGACCGTGACGCCGAGCCGTTCGGCGAGTTCGGGGCCAGGCCATTCCCGCGGGGTCTGCAGCAGGGACAGCAGCCGCAGCAGCCGTCCGGACGGATCGCGCATAACCCCCATACTGCCGTCCCATGAGGACGCTCACCGACCTGATTGCCCCATAGCGTTACGGGTACCGGGCCGGGGACGGGCCCTAACCCGGCGGAGGGAGCAGGTCATGTTTCGTGGTTTCGCGACCATCGTCTTCTGGGCCGACGACCTGGAGGCGGCGAGGGACTGGTACGCGCGGGTCCTGGAGATGGAGCCCTACTTCTCCCGCCCGGGTCCGGACGGGAAGACCGCCTACTACGAGTTCCGCGTCGGCGACCGGCAGGACGAGCTCGGCCTGATCGACGGCCGGTTCCGCCCGCCGTCCGCCGCGCCGGGCCGGGACGCGACGCCGGGCCCCGGCGGGGCGATCATGTACTGGCACGTGGACGACCTGGAGGGCACCTTCGCGCGGCTGCTGTCGCTGGGCGCCGCCGAGTACCAGCCGGTCACCGCGCAGGGCGACTCGGGGTTCGTGACGGCGGCGGTCGTCGACCCGTTCGGGAACGTCCTCGGGATCATGAACAACCCGCACTTCCTGGAGATGCTGGACGCGTCCGCGTGACCCGCGCACCCCGGACCGGGCCGAGCGTCCGCGGTCCGGGGTCAGGCGCCGAAGATCGCGGCGGGGTCGCCGGTGTACCAGACGTTGTCGATGACGACGCGGCTGATGACCCACCGGTGCCCGTCGCGGACGAGGTCGGTGTCGTAGAGGTTCTTCAGCAGCGCGTGGACGGACCGGTCGGCGGTGAGCAGGTGCTGCGCCTCCACCAGCGCCGTGAGCCGCGCGGTGTCCCCGGCCGGGGCGCCGCCGTCGGGGTCGATGACAATGCGGGGGTTGGTGACCTGGTGGGTGGTGTCGACCCGTCCCTCGAACCCGCCGAGGATGGTGGCGACGATGGCGTCGCGTCCGGTCATGACGGGCGGCGCGGCGCCCCACGCGGCGGCGGCCGGGCGGAAGTCCAGCTCGGCGTCGGCGGCGAAGCAGGACGCGAACAGGGCGGGGTCCTTGAGGTCCTGGCCGAGGCCGAACCGGTAGAGCGCGTCGACGATCTCGGCGTGGTCGCGCAGCGCGGCGGCGCCCGCGCCGGGGTCGAGGGCGCGCTCCCGGGTGACGTACATGGGTTCTCCTGGGCAGGTCGGAGGGTGTTGGGACGGTCCAAGCGTGCCGCCGCCCGACCGGGGTGATCAACGCCGTCCTGTGCAAGGATCGTGAAGCGTCGCTCAATAATGGGCAGGTGCGGCGCGGCGCGGCGGGGGCCGGGCGGAGGGCGGTGGGGGCGGTGCTGGAGCGGCATGAGATCGAGGCGCTGGTGGTGCTGGCCGAGGAGCTGCACTTCGGGCGGACGGCGGAGCGTCTCGGGGTGTCGACGTCGCGGGTGAGCCAGACGGTCCGGGGGCTGGAGCGGCGGGTGGGCGTGCGGCTGTTCGACCGGACGTCGCGGCGGGTGGCCCTGACTCCGGCGGGACGGCGGCTGGCGGCCGAGGTCGGCCCGGCGTGGGCGCTGATCGGCGCGGCGGTGGACCGGGCGGTCCGGGAGGGGCGAGGCGTGACGGGGACGCTGCGCGCCGCGTTCACCGGCGCGGCGGGCGGGCAGTTGCTGGCGGGCGCGGCGCGGCTGGCGCGGTCGCGGGAGCCGGGCCTGCGGGTGGTGCTCCGCGAGGCGCGCCCCGGCGAGGTCGCGGCGTGGCTCCGCGACGGCGAGGCGGAGGTGTGCCTGGTGGAGTTCCCGGCGGGCGCCCCCTGGGACGGCGCCGACAACCGCGCCGCCGGCCTCGTCGACGGCGGTGCTGACGGCGGTGCCGACGCTCGTGCCGATGTCGGCGGCATTCGTCACGTCGACGGCCACGCCGACGGTCGTGTCGAGGGTGGCCAGGTCGACGGCGGGGACGTTGGCCGCCTCGATCGTCGCCCGGATGGTCGCGTTGACGGCGCGGGGGTGGAGGTGGGGCCGGTTCTGGTGCGGGAGGCGCGGATGCTGGCCGTTCCGGCGGGGCATCCGTTCGCGCGGCGCGGGTCGGTGCCGGTGGGGGAGTTGGCGCGCGTGCGGGTGCTGGATCCGCCGTCCCGGCGCGGGGGGACGTTGCAGGAGGCGCTGACGCTGGTCGGCGCGGGGGAGGGGGTGCTGCCGGTGAGCGCGCACGTCCGCCGGTACCACGCGCGGCCGGACGTGGCGTACGTCCCCCTGGACGGCGCGCCGCCGGTGGAGTGGGGCCTGGTGTGGCGGGCGGGCGGGGACAGCGCCCGCGTCCGCGCGTTCGTCCGCGCGGCCCGCGACCTGCTCGACGTCTCCTAGCGGACGGCCCGAGCACGGTGGCCCGGGCACGGTGGGCCGAGCGCCGGTGACGCGGCGCGGGGCGGGGTGTGAGATGCGTCTCTCCGCCCGTACGGCCGTCACATCCGGGGCCCGCGGAGGGCTCTTCCTAGTATGGGAGCTTTCGCGATCAAGCCGCGCGTCGGCGTGTCCTGCGACATGATCCTGCGCGCCGTGCACGAGGCGTTCCGCCGGGACCTGGACCGGCTCGCCGCGGCCGCGGCGGCGGGCAAGGGCGGCGCCGCGCATGTGCGGGAGGGCTGGGAGTACTTCAAGGAGCTGTTCCGGGTGCACCTGGACCTGGAGGAGCGGGAGCTGTGGCCGCGGGTGGAGCGGGCGGTGGCGGCCCGTCCGGTCGAGCGGGCGGTGCTGGCGGACCTGCGGTCCGGGCGGGCGCGGCTCGATCCGCTGATCGACGGGGTGGACGCGGCGCTGGGCGGCGGCGGGGACCTTCCGGCGGCGGTGCGGGACCTGCGCAAGGCGCTGAAGGCGCGGCTGCGGAACGTGGAGGCGAGCGCGCTGCCGCTGGCGGAGGCGGCGCTGCCGCCCGCCGAGTGGGAGGCGTTCGCGGCGGAGGCGGGACGGCGGTGCGAGGCGCGGACGCCGCTGTTCGTCCCGTGGGTGGTGGACGGGATCGCGCCGATCGAGCGGTCCCGGTTCCTGACGTCGCTGCCCGAGCCGCTGCGGGACCTGAACCGGGTGACGTGGGAGCCGACCTACCGCAAGCGCCGCCTCTGGAGCGTGTGATCCGCCCTCCGGCGACCCCCGGCCGGGCGGGGGCCCGGGGGTCATCGGAGGGCGGTGAGCAGGGCCAGGACGGCGACGCCCGCGGTGAGCCAGGCGGCGTAGTCGCCGATGTGCCCGGAGTGCAGGGCGTGCAGCCGGGCGGTAACCGCGGCGGCGGCCCGTCCGACGGCGCGCCCGGCCGGGCGGCGGGCGAGCCTGCCCCCGACCCGGCCCCCGCCGCCGTCGGGGGCGGCGTGCGGGAGGGTGGCGGCGGCGATGAGCACGGCGAGCAGCACGGTGACGGCGGCCCCGGCGAAACCGGGCAGGGTCCACGGGTCGGCCGGGACGGGGCGGGGGTGGGTGAGGCGGCCGTCCAGGACGAGCGCGGCGTAGGCGCCGTGTCCGGTGAACGCCTCGGCCGCGGCGGCGACGGGCCCGCCGGGGATGAGCCCGGTCGCGAGCCCGGCGGCGAGCAGGACGAGGCCGGGGGCGAGCATCGTCCAGGGCAGGGACCCGAGCGTGACGCGGGTCTCGGGGTCCTCGCGCTCCTGCGGGCCGTCCCGCCTGGACGCGGCTGGGGCGGGGGCGGATCGCCAGACCACGGCCCACACGCGCAGCACGGCCCCTGCGGTCAGCGCGGACGCTGCGACCGACAGCGGCGTGTACCACCACCAGCCGATCTCCGTGGCGGCGTGCTCGGTGACGGAGTGCCCGGCGAAGGTCCCCGACGGGGGCAGCCCGGCCAGGAACAGGCCGCCGAGGAGGAAGACGGCGCCGGTGACGGGCATGCCGCGTCCTCGTCCGCGCAGGTCGCGGACGTCGACGGTGCGGTGCCGGTTGAGCAGGGCCCCGGCGCCCAGGAACAGCGCGCCCTTCACCCCGGCGTGCCCGGCGAGGGAGTAGGCGGTCCCGGCGAGCGCGCCGGGGGTGGCGGCGGCGACGCCGACGAGCAGCAGCCCGACGTGGGCGATGGTGGAGTAGGCCAGCAGCCGTTTGACGTGGTGCTGCAGGACGCTCATCACGGCGCCGAGCAGCGCGGCGGCGGCGCCGAGGACGGCGACCGCGCGGAGCGGGACGAGCCCGTCGAACACCGCCCAGTACGTCCGCGCCACCCCGTACACGCCGAGCTCGACCATGATTCCGGAGAACAGGACGCAGACGGGGGTGGGCGCGACGGCGTGCGCGTCGGCAAGCCAGAAGTGGAAGGGGACGGCGGCGGCTTTCACCAGGTAGCCGGTGCAGATGAGCACGAACGCGCCGGTGACCAGCCCGCCCCCGGGCCCGGCGGCGGCGAGGTGGCGCCCGGCGGTGGCGAGGCCGAGTTCGCCGGTGCGGGCGTAGACCAGCGCGATCCCGGCGAGGGTGAGGTAGGCGCCGATGGACTGGACGATCCCGAAGTTCAGCGCGCCGTGGACGGTGCTCGGCTCCTCCGACCGGTATCCGGTCAGCGCGAACGCCACGACGCTCATCAGCTCGAAGAACACGAACGCGTTGAACAGGTCGCCGGTGTAGGCGAACCCGCACATCGACGCCAGGAACAGCAGGACCATGGCGTGGAAGGCGGCCTGGATCTCGGTGAAGTACCGCCAGGAGAACGCGAGCGCGGCGAGGGTGAGGACGGCGGCGGTGCACGCGGTCCCGGCGGCGAACGGGTCGGCGGCCAGGGGGATCCCGACGCCGGTGCCGGGGCCCCACCCGCCGAGCCAGGCGACCTGCGGGCGGTGCGGGGAGCGGGCGAGGGCGACCGCGGTCAGGGCGGTGACGGCGGCGGCGGTGCCGAGCGCGGCGGCGTCCACGGCGAGGCGGGGCAGCCACCGTCCGGCGGCGGCGAGCAGCGCGGCGGCGAGGACGGGCAGCGCGACGGTCAGCTGCAGGATCACGATTCGAGGGACCGCAGGTCGGCCGGGTCCAGGGTGCCGCGCCGCTTGGCGACCTGGACGGCCAGCGCGAGCAGCAGCGCGGTGACGGTGGCGCCGACGACGACGTCGGTGAGGGCCATCGCCTGCACGACCGGGTCGGTGACGGGCCCTCCGGCGGGCGGCGGCGGGCGGTCGGAGAACACCGGCGCGGTCGCGCCCGACCGGTACCCGATCGCCAGGAGCAGCACGTAGGTGCCGGACTGGGTGACCTGAAGGCACACCACGGCGTGGACGAGGTCGCGGCTGGTGACGATGCCGTACAGCCCGACGAGCATGATCCACCCGGCGGCCAGGTAGGGCAGCAGGTGCGGCAGGTTCACATCGCCCCCCTCACTTCGTGTCCCCTTTACTTCGTCGGTCGGGCGGGGTCGCGGACGAGGAGCGCCTGCTCGAAGAACTTGGAGAGCAGCAGGACCAGGGCGCAGCCGACCTCGGCGCCGACGGCGCCGTTGAGGGCTGGCACCCGCCCGGTGGCGGCCCATCCGGCGGCGTACAGCACGATCGCGGTGAACAGGGCGGCGGCGAGGGCCTCGGCGGTCTCGAACGCCGGGAGCGGCCGCAGCCGCTGCAGCGCGGGGTAGTCCCCGGCGAGGTAGAGCAGGTGGACGGCGGTGCCGAGGACGACGCCGCCCTGGAACCCGCCGCCGGGGGACTGCTGCCCGTGCGCGACGATGTACACCCCGGCGACCAGGGTGACGGGCAGCAGGAGCATCCCGGCGATGCGCAGCGCGTCCGACACCTCGGCCGGGCCGTGCCGGTGGGCGGCGCCGTCGTCCTCCTCCTCGCGCCGCACGACGTGCAGGACCACCACGGCGGCGATCGCGGCGGCGAGCAGGATCAGCTCCTCGCCGAGGGTGTCGAAGCCGCGCTGGTCGAAGGTGACCGACGCGACGACGTTGGGGGTGCCCTCCCGGACGGCCTGGTGGACGGCGCGTGCGGCGTAGGGGTGCACGGGCCCGCCGAACTCGGGCAGGCCGCGGACGGCGGCGGCGAACAGCGCCGCGAAGCCCGCCGTACCGACGGCGAACAGCAGGAGGCGGACCCGCGCCGTCACCGCCGCGCCTCCCGCCCGCCGTCCCTTCCATCGTCCTGTCTGTCGCCGTCCTGTCCGCTGGCGTCGTCGTCGTGGGCGGCGTCGTGGGCGTCGTCGCGGTGGCGGCGGGCGGCGTGCAGGGCCAGGACGACGATGAGCGGCACCAGGACCGTCCCGACGGCGAGCTGGGACATGGCCACGTCGGGCGCCTGGAGGATGAGGAACAGCAGCCCGAGGACCAGCCCGTACCCCGACAGGACGATCGCCTGCCGGGCGGGGTCGCGGGTCAGGACCACGGCGGTCGCCATCGCGGCGACCAGGGCGAGCGCGACGCCGATCAGCACCCCTGCCAGGGGCCCGGACAGCGCGTCCAGCGCCCGCGCGGGCGGCGCGGCCGAGGCGACGGCCGAGAGGAGGCCGGTCATGGGGGCGGTCACGGCTGGGCTCGTTCCGGTTCGGACGCGGCGGCGCGTTCGGCGGCCTGCGCGGCGGTGACGACGGTGGGCGGTCCGGTCGCGGCGAGCAGGACCGCGATGAGGGCGAGTTTGGCGACGTCGTGCCAGGACGACCAGGTCCGCAGCGCCAGTCCCGTGAGGACGAGCGGCGCGGCGAGGACGGTGACGGGCGCGGCGGCGTGCAGCCGTCCGGCAGCGTCGCGGGCGGCGGCCAGGCGCACCGATGCGGCGACGGCCACGGCGGTCCCGGCCCAGGTCAGCAGGTCGGCGATCAGGCCGAGGCTCATGGGCGTCTCCGCAGGGGTCAGAGGGTCCGGCTGAGGAACCGGGCGAACACCAGGGACCCGGCGAACGACAGCAGCGCCAGCACCAGCGCGACGTCGAGGTAGGCGGGACGGCCGTAGGCGGCGGCGAGCAGCGTCAGCGCGACGGCGACCAGCGGCCCGGCGACGATGAGCCCGGCGAGCCGTCCGGCGGGACGGCCGCGCAGCATGGCGGTGAGCGCGGGGACCAGCGCCCCGATCATGATGACCAGGGCGGGCAGCGCGGTTCCGGCGGCGCTCATTCCGCGTTCCCGCCCCGCGCCCGTCCCGGGTCGGAGGCTCCCCGGCCGGTGGTTCCGCGGTCTGTGGCCTCGGGGGCGGCGATCAGGCCCGTGCGGCGCAGGCGCCGTTCGAAGGCGGACACGCCGGGGGTGAGGCGGTGCACGCGCAGCAGTCCGCGTCCCGGGTCGACGGCCGCGACGAACGTCGCGGGCGACGCCGACATCAGCAGCGTCGCGGCGCCGCGGGCGGCGGGCCCGGGCGCGACGGACAGGCGCGTCCAGTCCCCGCCGGACGCGCCGCGCGCGACGATGCGCGCGGTGTCGGCGACGATCCGCCACGGCAGCAGCGCTCCCGACACCGCCCCGGCCGCGACCATCCGGGCGCTGTGGACGTCGCCGTCCGGGCGGGCGGAGGAGTCGAACAGGGCGCGGCGCCCGGCGACGGCGGCCGCCGCCCCGGCCGCGGCGGCGCCCGCTCCGACGGAGATCTCCAGCGGGGTCACCGCCGAGACCATCGCGAGGTACCCGGCCAGCAGGACGGTCCACCATCCCGCCGGCTCAGCCACCCGCCGCGCCGTCCGGCGCACCGTCCGCCAGTCGACCGACCGGCGCGGCGGCGGGCGGGTGTGCTCGTTCACAGGCATGACCAACGCCATACCCGGCGGGACGGTTCCAACCGTCCAGGCCCCTGACCTGCGCCTTTCCCCTCCCGTCGGGCTTGACCGTGCCATGACCGGATCGAGGTCTCCCGTTTAGGGAGATCGGTAGGGGTACATCGGGGGGCGTGCCGGACGGCACACCGAACGAAACCAACCTGAGGAGATGATGACATGACTGGGCCGATCGCCCAGCAGACCCAGGGCGGAGCACAAGTCCAGCGCGGCGGCGGCTCGGGCAGCAGCCTCGCCGACGTCGTCGACCTGATCCTTGAAAAGGGACTGGTCATCGACATCTACGCGCGGGTCTCGCTGGTAGGCATCGAGATCTTGACGGTGGACGTGCGGAT
The DNA here is from genome assembly GCF_008085905.1 of Actinomadura syzygii. Classification (GTDB taxonomy): domain Bacteria; phylum Actinomycetota; class Actinomycetes; order Streptosporangiales; family Streptosporangiaceae; genus Spirillospora; species Spirillospora syzygii. The sequence goes on from NZ_VSFF01000003.1 coordinate 284,396, forward strand.
CGTGGTCGCGGGTGTCGACACCTACCTGCGGTTCGCCGAGGCGGTGAACCGGCTCGACATCGCCCACGACGGCACCTCGCAGGGGCTGCCGGAGTTCGTGGGCGGAATGCAGGAGTCGGGCGCCAAGAAGAAGACCCGCGGCGCGCTGGAAGGGGCGGGAGAGCGCCTCAAGGAGACCTTCTCCGGCGACGACGACTCGGAATCCGAATCCGACTCAGACTCGGGCGGGCGCAGGCCCGCGCGGCGCCGGTCGTCCCGCAAGAAGGAGGACGACGAATGAGCACCCCGACTTCGCCCGCCCCCGCCGACGGGGGCCCGGCTCCGCAGTACGTGTACGGGGTGACGCGGTCGGGCGTGGCGCTGCCGGACGGCGTGCCCGGCGTCGACGACCGGCCGGTGACGGCGGTCGAGGGCGGCGGCTGCGCCGCGCTGGTCAGCGACCTGCCGACCGGCCGCCCGCTCGGCGAGCGCGCCGACCTGGTCGCCCACCAGCGGATCCTGAACGCCCTCGTCGAGGCCGGGACCGCGGTCCTGCCGTTCCGGTTCGGGGCGGCGCTCGCCGACCGCGACGCCGTGGAGAAGGAACTGCTGGGCGCCAACGCCGGCCGCTTCACCGAGATCCTGAACGGCCTGGAAGGACGGGTGGAGCTGCGCATCAAGGCCTCCTACGTCCAGGAGACGGTGCTGCGGGAGATCATGGAGTCCGAGCCGGAGATCGCCGAGCTGTCGCGGCGGCTGCGGGAGGTCCCGCCCGACGCCGCCGACGCCGTCTACTACGACCGGATCCGCCTCGGCGAGCTGATCGCCCAGGCCATGCAGCGGCGCCGCGAGGTCGACGGCCAGGTCCTGCTGGAGAGCGCCGCGCCCGCCGCCGAGGCCGTCGTGCCGAAGACCCCGGTGCGGGAGGAGGACGTCCTGGACGCCTCGTTCCTGGTCCGCGCCGACCGCCGCGCCGAGTTCGACAAGGCCGTCGAGGAACTCGACCGCGCGCACTCCTCCCGGATCCGGATCCGGTCGATCGGGCCGCTGCCGCCCTACGACTTCGTCCCGGAGGCGTGACCGCGATGGGACTGTTCACCGGCCTGGTGACACTGCCGCTCGTGCCCGTCCGCGGCGTGATGTGGCTCGCCGAGACGCTCACCGAGCAGGCCGAGGCGCGGCTGTACGACCCGGGCCGGATCGCCGCGGAGATGGAGCAGGTCGCCGACGACGTCGCCGCCGGGCGGATCGACGACGAGGAGGCCGCCGCCCGCGAGGAGGACCTGATCCGCAGGCTGAACGAGGGCCGTGCCCGCCGCGCCTACCCGGGCGTATAGGGAGGTCCGATGCTTTCCGCGACCGAGGCCGCGTCCCGCGCGGTCGAGCACGTCACCGGGATGACCGGCCGCGCCGCCGAGTGCGTGGTCGGGATCGAGCGGCGCGGGGAGGGTGGCTGGCGGGTCGCGGTGGAGGTCGTGGAGATCCGCCGGATCCCCGACTCGGCCGACATCCTCGCGATCTACGACACAGAGGTGGACGCGGACGGGGAGCTGGTCGGCTACCGCCGCGCCCGCCGCTACCCCCGCGGACGAGTGGAGAGGAGCTGAGCACCGGATGAGCGACATCCCCTGGACCGGCACGCCGTCCACGGCCCGCTCCACGGCACTGGACGCGCGGGCGGGCGGCCAGCCCGCGAACCTGGCCGACCTGCTGGAGCGCATCCTCGACAAGGGCATCGTCATCGTCGGGGACATCAGGATCAACCTGCTGGACATCGAGCTGCTGACGATCAAACTGCGGCTGCTGGTGGCGTCGGTGGACAAGGCCAAGGAGATGGGCATCGACTGGTGGGAGCACGACCCGTCGCTGTCGTCCAAGGCCCGCCGCGACGACGACGGCGCGGGCGGGACGGGGGCGGCGGAGCTGGCGGAGGAGAACCGGCGGCTGCGCGAGCGCCTCGCCGCCCTGGAGTCCGGCGACGCCCGCCCGCCCGACGACCGGCCCCGCCTGGAACCGGCGCACGCCGAGCCGCGGCAGGACCGGCAGTCGGCCAAGCCCCAGGCACGGGACGGGCAGGCCCCGGACGAGCGGGATCCGGACGAGCAGGCGCGAGACGAGTCGCCACGAGAGGAGCGGGCGCCGCGGTCGGAACCGCGGGCGCGGGACAAGGAGCAGCGATCATGAGTGGAGCACCGTCCAGCGGAGCACCCCCGGTAGCGGACGCCGTGAACCAGGCCGACCAGGCCGACCAGGCGGACACCGCCGTCTACCTGTACGGGGTGGCGCGGGGACTGGACCCGTCCGAGCTGCGCGGCGCGTCCGGCGTCGCGGGCGCGCCCGTGCGGGGCGTGGTCGCCGGGGGGCTGACGGCGCTGGTCAGCACCGTCCGCCTGGCCGAGTACGGGGAGGCGGCGCTGCGCGCCAACCTGGAGGACCTGGCGTGGTTGGAGGCGACCGCCCGCGCCCACCACGACATCGTGGACCGCGCCGCGCACGCCGCGCCGACCGCCCCGGTCCGGATCGCGACGATCTACCAGGACGACGCCCGCGTCGCCGAGGTCCTGGGGGCGCAGGCCGAACGGTTCCGCTCGGTGCTGGACCGCCTCACCGGCCGCACGGAATGGGGCGTCAAGGCATGGGCGGACCCGTCCGCCCTGGACGCCCCGGACACGCACTCCGGTGGAGGGCTCGCGCCCAGCGCCGAGCCCCCCACCGGCCCACCCGCCTCCGCCCGCTCCGGCTCCGGCTCCGGCTCTGAAGCGTCCCGGCTGGGCGCGGAGCCGTCGGCAGGGGCCGGGACGGCGTACCTGCTGCGGCGGCAGCGGGAGCGGCGGCGCCGCGAGGACGCCGGACGCCGCGCCGCCGAACACGCCGGAACCGTCCACGAAGACCTCGCGGGCCTCGCGGTCGCGGCACGGCGGCACGCGCCGCAGGACCCGCGCCTGTCCGGACGGTCCGGCACCCAGGTCCTCAACGCCGCCTACCTGCTCGACGACGAGCGGGTCGACGACTTCCTCGCGGCGGCGCGGTCGGCGGGGGAGCGGCTGGCGGGCGTCGAGGTGGAGGTGACCGGCCCCTGGCCGCCGTACTCCTTCATCGGGGAGGACACGTGACCACCGTCCTGGACCACGCCACCGACGCGCCGATGGAGCGGATCGCGCTGGTCGACCTGCTCGACCGGCTGCTCGCCGGCGGCGTGGTCATCGCCGGTGACCTGGTCATCTCCATCGCGGGCGTGGACCTGGTGCAGGTGTCGCTGCGCGCGCTGATCACCACCGTCCGCGACGAACTCCTGCCCGACATGGGGGAGGAGCGCCCGTGACGGCACCCCCCGGCCGGAGACCCTCCCTGGAGGCGGAACTGAGGGAACGCTCGGCGCGGACGATGCAGCGGCTGCGGTCCGACCCCGAGAACGTCGAACGCGACCTGGTGAAACTCGTCCTCACCCTGGTCGAACTGATCCGGCAGCTGATGGAACGGCAGGCGCTGCGCCGCGCCGAGGGCGGCGACCTGACCGACGACCAGATCGAGGCGCTGGGCCTGGCGCTGATGCGGCTGGAAGAGGCCATGACCCGCCTCAAGGACCACTTCGACCTGGACGACCACGACCTCAACCTCGACCTCGGCCCCCTGGGCACCCTCCTCCCCGACGCCTAACCCACCCCCACGACACCGCCCCGCCCGGCACCCGCCGGGGCGGGGCTCCCGTGCCTCAGGCAGGGGAGAAGCACCGCTCGACGCCCTTCACTGCCTCGTCCAGGATCCGCCGAGCGGCGTGCACGCGATCTACAGGCCCGCTGTGGTCGTCCGCCCGGTCGGCGGACCGTCGACCGGCAGTCTGTCTGGTCGAGCGTCCGGCTGACCGTGGTCTGCGCTGATCAGCGGGTCGGCGGGACGTCTAAACGGTGGTGGTGAGTTGTTCGGCGTCCCACAGGTCCCGGTAGGCGCCCGGGACGGTGAGGAGATCCTCGTGCCGCCCGCGCTGGACGACGCGGCCGCGGTCCAGCAGCACGACCTCGTCGGCGGCGTCCAGCGCGGCGAGCCGGTGCGTGACCAGCAGAACCGTCCCACCGCGCGGCTCGGACAGCAGGTCGCGGGTCAGCGCGTCCGCCACCGCCGGATCCAGCGCCTCCGTCGGCTCGTCCAGCACGAGGACCGGCGGGTCGGCCAGCAGCGCCCGCGCCAGCAGCAACCTCTGCCGCTGCCCGCCCGACAGGCCCCGCCCGCCCGCGCCGACGACCGTGTCCCACCCGTCCGGCAACGCCTCCACCACCTCCAGGAACCGGGCCCGCTGCGCCGCCGCCCGCAGCCGCGCCATGTCAGCGCCGGGACGGGCCAGCAGCAGGTTCGCCCGCACCGTCCCCGCGAACACGTGCGCGTCCTGCGCCAAGCCCCGCACCGCCGCCCGCACATCGTCCGGCGCGCACCGCGACAGCGGACGCCCGCCCAGCTCCACCGTCCCCGCCACCACCGGCACGTCCCCGGACACCGCCGCCAGAAGCGTGCTCTTCCCCGCGCCGCTCGCCCCGACCACCGCGACGCGGCGGCCCGCCTCCACCCGCAGGTCCAGGCCGTCCAACGCGACCGCACCGCCGAAGGCGACCCGCACCCCGCGCAGCTCCACGCCCAGCGGACCCGCCGGAACCCGCACCGGCCCCGCCGGGACGACCTCCGGGGGAGCGGCCAGCACCGCCCCCACCCGCCGCACCGCAGGAACCACCTCCCGCAACCGCCGCGCCGCCTCCGCCATCGGCAACACCGACTCCACCGCCACCAGCGACGTCAACGCCAACACCGCCGCGCCCACCTCGTCCACCCCGGCACGCAGCCCCGCCCACGTCACCGCCGCCACCGTCACACCCTGCACCGCGAACCCGGACGCGGCCGCCCACGCCGACACCCGCGCCGCCGACCGCTCCGCGGCCTCCAGCCGCGCCGCCGCGTCCCCGGCCCGCGCCGCGAACCGGTCCGCCGCACCGAACACCGCCAGATCAGCGGCCCCCTCCAGGACGTCCAACGACCGCACCGCCAGCGCCTCCCGCCCCGCCGCGGCCCGCACAGCCGCCCGCCCCCCGGCCACCGCCGCCGCCCACGGCACGACAACGCCCGCGACCACGAGCCCCACCGCCAGCACCCCCGCGCCCGACGCCGCGACCAGACCGCACACCACCACGCCCGCGGCCCCGCACACCACCGCCGCCACCCCCGGCAGCACACACCGCAGCAGCAGATCCTGAACGGCGTCGACATCCGACACCATCCGCGTCAGCGCATCACCGTCCCGCACCCTCCGCCGCCCCGCAGGACCCGCCGCCAGCGCATCGAACACCCGCCCCCGCAACTCCGCCATCACCCGCAACGCCGCGTCATGCCCCGCCAGCCGCTCCGCATACCGCAGCGTCCCCTTCGCCAGCGCGAACCCCCGCACCGCCACGATCGCCAACGACAACGCCGCCAACTCCGGCCGCTGCGCCGCCCGCGCGATCAGCCACGCCGCAGCCGCGACCAGCCCCAGCCCGCACAACTCCGCCGCCGCCCCCGCGACCCCCGCCGCAACCAGCCGCACCGCCTGCGGCCGCACCACACCCCACACCCCCGTCACGCCACCCCACCCCACAGACGCCCGCCTCCCAGACCCCCAAGAGCACGACACCGCGATCCCCGCCCCACCACGATCGGCCTGCTCCGCACCTGAGAGAGGTGGTGGGGTGATCTGCGCTTCACCGCGGTCACGCCGCTACCTCCGCGCCCGTCGCGTCCTTCGGAGCCGCCTGGTCTGCCGCGACCACTCGGCCGCCGTCCAGGCGCACCACCCGGTCGGCCACCGCCACCAGCGCCGGACGATGCGCCACCAGCACCGCCGTCCGACCTGCCAGCAACCTCTCCGCCGCGTCCACCAGCACCCGCTCGCTCCGCAGATCCAGCCGCGCCGTCGGCTCGTCCCACAACACCACCGGACCACCCGACAGCCACGCCCGCGCCACCGCCAGCCGCTGCCGCTGACCCGCCGACAACCCGGCGCCACCCTCACCGAGCACCGTCGAATACCCGTCCGGCAACGCCTCCACGAACTCCGCCGCGGCCGCCGCCCGCGCGGCCTCCACCACCCGCCCGTCGTCAGCGTCCGGATCGCCCAGCCGGATGTTGTCGGCCACCGACCCCGCGAACAAATGCGGACGCTGCGGCACCCACCCCAGCCGCGCCCGCCACGCCGCTAGGTCCAGATCCGCCAAGTCGACGCCGTCCACCAGCACTTGCCCCGACTCCGGAACCACCAGGCCCGCCAACACCAGAAGCAGCGTCGACTTGCCCGCCCCCGACGGACCCGTCACCGCCACCCGCTCACCCGCGTCCACCCGCAACGACACCCCGTCCAGCGCCACCTCCCGCGACCCCGGATACCGGACGGTCACCCCCCGCAGCTCCAACGACGGCGCCCCCACCTCAGCAATGACCCGCCCGTCCCGCGCCACCGGCAGCGGGGCATCCAGCGCCGCGAACGCCTCACCCGCCGCCACCACACCCTCCGCACTCGCATGGAACCGCTGACCCAACGCCCGCAACGGCAGAAACACCTCCGGCGTCAACACCAGCACCAGCAAACCCACCGACAGCGCCAACGACCCGTCCAGCAGCCGCAACCCCACCGGCACCGCCACCAGAGCCACCGACAACGCACACACCAGCTCCACCACCAGCGACGACAGGAACGCCACCCGCAACGCCCGCACACTCGCCCGCCGATGACCGTCCGCCAGCTCCCGCACCACCCCCGACTGATGCGCCACCCGCCCGAACGCCCGCAACGTCGACAGACCCGCCAGCACGTCCCGGAAATGCCCACCCAACCGCTCCAGCAGCCCCCACTGCCGACCCGTCAACACCGCCGTCCGCAACCCCACCAGCGCACCGAACACCGGAACCAGCGGCACAGTCACCGCCACGACCAGACCCGAAGCCCAGTCCGCCCACGCCAGCCGCGCCAACACCACCACCGGCACCACACACGCCGCCAGCAACTGCGGCACATAACCGGTGAAGAACGGGTCCACGCCGTCCAGACCGCGCGTCAGCAACGTCACCCGCGACCCCGCGACCCCACCCGCGCCCGTCTCCCCGGCCGGACACCGGAGCAGCGCCTCCCGCAGACCACGCTTCACCCGCGCCGCCGCATGCCCGGCCACCAGCGCCACCGCCCACGCCAGCACCGCACGGCCCGCCACCACACCCGCCAACCACGGCAACGGACCCGCGTCCAACCCCGCCACCGCACGCACCAGCAACTCCGCCTGCACCACCAGCAGGACACCCTGCCCCACCGCCAGCACACCCAGCCCCACCACGACCCGCCGAGGGACCAGCCGCAGCAGACGCCGCTCCACCGCCTTCACCACGCCGCCTACAGGTAGGAGGGCGACTCCACCCGCCCCCGGAACGTCCACCACACCAACGCCTGCGCCGCCACCAGCAACGGCAGCACCACCACCGTCACCACCGCCGTCATCGTCAACCCCGCACCGTCCGCCGCCGACTCCGACCACGGCAACCGCACACCCGCCACCACGGGAGCCACCGCCAGCACCACCGCCGACACCCCGTACCGCGACGGCACCCCACCGACCCGCGCCGCACGCCCCGCCAGACCCACCGGCAGCCGCCACCGCGCGAACCCCGCCCCATGCCACGCGAACACCAACGCCAACGGCAGACCCAGCACGCTCCCCGCGTTCAACCCACCGCCACCCAACACCGAACCCAGCACCGACCCCCACGCCAACGCCAGCGCCCAACTCCCCGCCACCACCGCGCCGTCCCACACGACCCGCCACGCCGCCGCGTCCACCCGGCCCCGCAGCCACAGCCCCATGTCCCGCACGACCCAACCGACCAGCAACACCACGAACAGCGGATACAACTCCGTCAGCAGCTCGTGCTCCAACCCCGGGAACGCACCGGCCGCCAACCCCGCCGCCGCCACCAGCCACACCTCGTTACCCAGGAAGAACGGCGCGAACGACGCGATCACCAACCGCCGCTCCCGCTCGTCGCGGCCCAGCCACGGCAGCAGCATCCCCACCCCGACATCCGCCCCCGCCAGCACCAGGTACCCGGCCGAGAACACCGCCAGCAGCACCACAGCAAGAGACTCCATCACCCAAGCTCCCGTCATCCGCCTCGGAACGCCAGACCGTCAGAACGTCGGAGACAACACCGGCGGCTCCACCGGGTCCGCCGGATCCGCCGGGGGAGACCCGCCCAACCCCGCACCACCCGGGCCCCGCCGCGCGAACCGCGCCAGCAGCCACCCGTTCACCACGAACAACCCCGCGAACAACACCGTGAACACCACGAACGACGCCGCCAACGCACCCGACCCCACTCCCGGCGACAACGCGTCCCGCGTCTTCAGCACCCCGTACACCGTCCACGGCTGCCGCCCCACCTCCCGGAACACCCACCCCGACAGCATCGCCACATACGGCAGCGGCACGGAAGCGATCATCAAAATGTGGAAAACCCGGCCGCGCACCAGCCACCGGCCGAACCACACCTTCACCAACGCGACCGCCGCAACCAAGATCATCAGCGACCACATGCCCATCATCAGGCCCGCACCCACATCCGTCAGACCCGGCGGCGTGTAATCGTCCGGCCCGAACCGCGCGGTGAAATCCGCCACCGCCGCGGCCGCATCATGCCCACCGCTCTTCGTCGGCTGGACGTACTCGAACTGCATCCCCCCGAAAATCACCACCGGCATCACCGACACGATCACCGTCACCAAACCGACCCGCATCGACCGCCGGAAGAACTCCACCTCCGCCGTCCGCCGCAACAGGTGATAACCACTCACGCCCGCCACAAAGAACCCCGCCGTCAGCAAACCCCCGAACAGCACATGGAAGAACGCCACCACGGCCGTCGGATTCGTCAACAACGCCCCCGCGTCCGTCAACCGCGCCACACCGCCCACCATCTCGAAACCCACCGGACGCTGCAGCCACCCATTCGCAACCAACACGAAATACGCCGACAGGTAAGCCGTCAGCGTCACCACCCAGATCAACCCCAGATGCACCCACCGGTTCAGCCGGTCCCACCCGAAAATCCACAAACCCAAAAACGTCGACTCCACGAAGAACGCCACGATCGTCTCCAGCGCCAACGGCGCCCCGAAAACGCTCCCCGTCACCCGCGACATCCCCGACCAGTTCAAACCGAACTGGAATTCCATCACCAGACCGGTGACAATACCCACCGCATAATTCACCACATACAACTGGCCCCAGAAACGCACCATCCGCTCATGCACCGCGCCGCCCGACACCACCGCGCGCGTCTGCATCAACGCCACCAGCGTCGCCAATCCCAGCGTCAACGCCACGAACAGGAAATGCGTCCCCGCCGTCAGCGCGAACTGCACCTGCGCCAACCCCAGCCCGTCCCCGCCCACCAGCACACACTCCAAAGGATCGCCCGAAACGCCCCCACGATCCTCGACCCTCACACCACCCGCGCGAATCGGGCCCGAGCAGTCAACCGCCCTACACCTTCCGCGTTACGTCCACCCGGCCGCTACATCTCCCGCAGTACACGACGACGCCACGCCCACCACCCAAAGAACGACCACCAGAAGGGCGGCCTGAAAAACCCCGGCACGGGCGGGCCGGGGGAGGGGAGTGGCTGCGGGGAGGCCGCCTTCGCTGACGCGCCGACGCTCCGCGCCTTTCGCACGACCGCCGGACAGGGCCCGACCCGAGACGCTGTTCAGGTGGACAGGGGAGTGCGGCCGTACAACGCGAGCAGACGCGCCTGATCGTCCGCGCCGTCCGGCACGTCCAACTCCGGACCCACGAACCCCGCCTCACGCCCACGCGACGCCAACGACTCGGCCCTCTCCAGCGCGTGCCGCGCCAGGTCCGGATCGAACACCACCTGCTGCCCGGTCGCCTCCGCCAGATCCCACGAGTGGACGAGCAACTCCTGCGGATAACCGTCCAACCACTCGCTCAACGCCACCCGCTGCCCGAAACCCAGCAGAATCGGCTGCGCCAGCGCCTCCGGAGTCAACACCGCCGTCATCCGCGCACGCGTCGCCCGCCAGCTCGCCACCGGATCGGCGCCCGCCACCTCGCGCCAGTCGGGATCGTCCTGGGGGAGCGGGCGACCGGCGGCGCGCAACTCCACCACGATCAAACCGGCGGTGACATGCCCGGCCACATCGATCGCGGACCAGCCCTCACACGGCGACGGCGAGAACCACCGGTCCGCGGGCACGGCGTCCAGGACCGCCTCGAAACAGTCCAACGCCCGGACGAAACGCTCAGGGATCGCGGGGATCAACGACGCCCACCGCCTTGGTCGGGTTCGTGGGACGTCCCGCACTGTAGCGACGCGGCGTGAGCATCGACAAGATCACCCGGGCGGAGCCCCTTCTCGCCCTCGCGTACGCCACTACTTAACATAATGTTCATTATCGACCAACGGTCAAGCTCACAGAAGCAGGGCGAATCAGGCAGAATCCAATGCGATCCAGAACCGATCCTCACCGCGCACACGGCCCGCCGGGACGCCGCCGTTCGCCACGATCACGCGGCGGGACGGCTCGTTGTCGGCGGCGCATGTGAGCAGCACGCGATCCAGGCCGAGCCGCCGGCATTCGGCCAGGCCACCGGCTAGCATCCGGGTCGCGTGCCCGCGGCGCCGCCACGCCGGAACGACGTGATAACCGATGTGCCCGCCGGCCTCGGCCAGTTCGGGCGTCAGCGCATGCCGGACGATCAACGTCCCGATGTACTGCTCACCGGACACGTACCAGAACGTCGTACACGGCACGCCCCACCGTTCCCGGACGCCGCGGCGCTCGGCGACGAAAGCGGCGAAGTCGTCCTGGGCCGGTTCGAGCCAGCCGGTCGGGGTGTCGTCCTCGATACAGCTCGCCCACTCCCCGGCCAGGAACGATTCACGCACGTCCGTGGTCGGGCTGATCAGGTGCGGCGGCTGGGCAAGATCATTCACTTTCCCGAGTATCCCCTACGGAAACGCCCTGGTCACAGGGGTTTTCACTCGTCCGATCTAACCAGACAGAAGCCGAATTCTGTCTGGTTTGCGTAGTTTGTCGGTTTTATCCCCGCGAATCCCACATGTACGCGCCGCGTCGCCGGGCGCCGTCAGAGGGCGTCGCTGGTCAGGGCCGTGAAGGCAAGGGCGTCGTGGACGGCGGCGCCGCCGGGGTCGTTGTTGAAGTACACGTACGCGTCGCTGTCCGCCGGTCCGAGCTCGCTTGCCCAGGAGCGGAGTGTGGCGTCGTCGTAGCGGGGCCATGGTTCGGCGGGTCCTTCGTGGAAGCGGAGGTAGAGCCAGTCGGTCGTGCGCCAGAGCGGGTTGAGGGGGCGGCCGAGGCGGTCGGCCCAGCAGAGGGCGGCGCCGTGGTGTTCGAGGACGGCGCGGGTCTCGTCCGTCCACCAGGAGGGGTGGCGGGGTTCGACGGCGACGCGGACGTCGTCCGGGAAGAGGTCCAGGCAGGCGGCGAGGCGGTCGGGTTCGGCGCGGAGGGTGGGCGGGAGTTGGAGCAGGACGGGTCCGAGCCGGTCGCCGAGTCCGCGGGCGGCGTCCATGAGGCGGGCGACGGGTTCGGCGGGGTCGTGGAGGCGTTTCATGTGGGTGAGGTAGCGGCTGGCCTTGACCGCCATGACGAAGCCTTCGGGGGTGGCGTCGCGCCAGTTCTCGAAGGTGCCGCGCGTGGGGAGGCGGTAGAAGGCGTTGTTGTTCTCGACGGTGGTGAAGGTGTCGGCGTAGTGGTGGAGCCAGCGCCGTTGTGGGACGCCGTGCGGGTAGAGGACGTCGCGCCAGTCGGTGTACTGCCATCCGGAGGTGCCGATGCGCACTGGGTTGGTACTCCCCTCTCCCCTGGTCGGCGGGGCCGGTGTGGTGGTGATACCCGGGTGGGCGGGGTTCTGTCGGTGGCGGGCGGTAGCGTCCGGCGGGTGCGTCCCTCTGAGATTCAGCGTCTGACCGTGGCCGAGACGGCCGACCGTTACGCGGAGATGGTGCGCGCGAAGACGTCGACTGGTGCGCTGACGCCGCGGACGGCGGAGGTGTACGTGCGTGACGTGCTGACGTTCGCGGAGCTGGCGGGCGGGGCGCGGGTGCTGGACGATCTGGGCGGTCAGGACGTCGATGAGGTGCTGTTGGCGTTCGCGCGCAAGCCGGACGGGCGGCGAAGGGCGGGGGTGGCGCCGGACCGGCGGGTGGCGGGGCCGGTGCAGAGTGCGGCGTCGCAGGCGCGGTTCCGGCGGTCGTTGTCGGCGTTTTTCAAGTACGCGGTGGTGGCGGGGTGGGTGCAGCTCGATCCGATGGGTGCGGTGACGGTGCGGCCGGTGCAGCGCGGGGGGTTGCGGGCGGAGCGGCGGGCGTTGACGGCGGAGCAGGCGGAGGGGTTGCTGGGGGCGGCGCGGGGGTTGGCGGAGACGGGGCCGGGCGGGGTGGGGGGTCGTGCGGATCAGCGGACGGAGTTACGGGACGGGTTGATCGTGTTGTTGCTGGCGGCGGTGGGTCCGCGGGTGTCGGAGCTGACGGCGGCGAACGCGGAGGACTTCTTCGTCAACGGGGGGACGCGGTATTGGCGGATCTTCGGTAAGGGCGGGCGGACGCGGGACGTGCCGTTGCCGCACCCGGTGGCGGAGGTGCTGGACGCGTATCTGGCGGAGGGGCGGGCGCTGCTGGATCGGGGGCGGGAGCCGAAGGCTCTGTTGTTGTCATGGCGGGGTCGGCGGTTGGCGCGGGGTGATGTGCAGGGGGTGATCGATCGGGTGCTGGCGCGGGTGGAGCCGGGTCGTCGGCGTGGTGTGACGCCGCATGGGCTGCGTCATACGACGGCGACGCATCTGCTGGCGGCGGCGACGGACATGGACGCGGTGCGGCGCGTGCTGGGGCATTCGGATCTGTCGACGCTGGGCCGGTACCGGGATGAGCTTCCGGGTGAGTTGGAGGCGGCGATGCGGGTGCATCCGCTGCTGGGTCCGGTGGAGGGGCGCCGCCGCGGCTGACTGTTCCGCCGCTCCCCTGGTACGCGGTGCTCCCCTGGGGGAGGCCGACGCCGCGCGGTGGTTCCGGTGGCGCTGGCTGGACCTGGGCTTGGGCTTGGGGGTTGTGAGCTCAGGTGGCTTGGAAGGTGCGGGCGAGGGCGTAGGCGGCGGTGAGGTCGGTGCCGTTGTAGTGGAGGGCGGCGATGTCGACGAGGTGGTGGTCGGCGTTGACGGCGAGGGTGTTGGTGAGGTGGCGGAACAAGGGCGCGTCCGACATGGAGTCGCCGTAGGCGGTGCATTGCGCGGGGGTGAGTGCGTGGCGGGTGCGGAGTCGTTCGGCGATGTGGACCTTGTCGGCGGGGGTGAGGATGCCTGTCGGGTCGAGGGTGCCGGTGAAGGGCATCGGGGGGAAGCGTGAGGCGATGACGTGGTCGAAGCCGAGGTCGAGGAGGTGGTGGGCGAAGAAGTCCGGCGACATGGTGATGACGGCGGAGTGTTCGCCGCGGGCGTGGATGTCGGCGCAGACGTCGGCGATGCCGGTGAGCCAGGTGGCGTCGGTGTAGGCGGTGGCGACGATGGCGGGGGTGAGGTCGCGCCAGAGTCGGTGGATCTCGGTGGAGAAGGCGCGGGTGTCGAGGGCGCCGGTGGCGAAGCGGGCTTCGAGGTCGTGGAGTTCGGGGAGGGTGCCGAGGTGACGGGCGATTTCGAGGTTGGCGGTGGTGCCGGTGAGCAGTGTGCCGTCCATGTCGAAGATGTGCAGGTGTCCCACGGTTTTTGGAGTGTGGTGGACGTCCGGGTGTGAGCGCGACTGGTTTTCGGTGCCGGGGGCTTTCGGACGGTGCCTTAGTTGGTGGGGTCAGTGGTCGTCGTGTGAGGGCCAGATGGCGTAGGAAACGAGGATGGCGGCCCAGATGCCGAGGGGTACGACGGGCCAGAAGAACGTCCACTCCCCCTTGTGGACGGCGGACGCGGCCCAGATGACGGTCATGATGGCGGCGCCGCCGGCCCAGTAGCCCCATTCGTCGAGCCAGGCGCGTTTGTCGGCCTCGGTTTCGGCGGTGCGGCGGGCGGTTTCGGCGCGGTCGTGGGCGGCCCGGGATTCGGGTAGGTCGGCGGTGAGGCGGTGGAGGTCGCCGCGGGTGGCGGCGGTGAGGGCGCGGTGCAGGCGGCGGCGGTGTTCGACGGTGTCGAGGGCGCCTTCGGAGAGGGCGTCGCCGAGGCGTTGGACGGTGCTGTCGCGGTCTTGGTCGGACGCGCGGACGAGGTCGGAGGTGCGCTGGTACGTGTGGTCCTGCCCCCGCCCTTGATCCTGGTCCTGGGCGTGACTGTGGGCGTGGGCGGTCGGCGGTTCTGGTTCGGATTCCATGGTCCGCGCTCCCCCGGTCGGTGTGGTGGGCTGCGTCGTTTCCAGGGTCGCGCGTGGGTGGGCGGTGGTTCTTCGTCCGGGGTGAGGATCCGGGTGTACATCGTTCGCAGGACCGGGGGTCGCCCTGTCGAAGGTCGGGGGTGGTGGAGGTCTTTCGCCTGATTCGCGGGTGGTGGCTCGTTTCCTAGCGTCGTTTCCATGGACGGGGTGATGGGTTTCGTGGACACGGCGGTGACGTCGCCGTGGTTCTATCTGGCGCTGTTCGCCGTGGCGGCGTTGGACGGGTTCTTCCCGGTGGTGCCGAGCGAGAGCATGGTGATCACGGCGGGGGTGTACGCGGCGTCGGGTGGTCCGGAGTTGGTGCCGGTGGTGGTCCTGGCGGCGCTGGGCGCGTTCGCGGGTGATCACGTGTCGTATGTGCTGGGGCGCGGGTCGGGTGGTCGGCTGGTGCGGCGGGCGCGGCCGGGGACGCGGCGTCATCGGGCGTTCGGGTGGGCGGGGCGGACCGTGGCGGAGCGGGGCGGGCTGATCCTGGTGGTGGCGCGGTATGTGCCGGGCGGGCGCACGGCGGTGACGTTGACGATGGGCGCGGTCGGGTTCAGGTTGCGGTCGTTCTCGCTGTTCGCGGGGGTGGCGGCGGTGTCGTGGGCGTTGTACGGGGCGTTGCTGGGTTACGTGGGCGGGGCGGCGTTCGAGGACGACCCGCTGAAGGGCGTGGCGGTGGGCCTGGGGTTGGCGTTGTCGGTGACGGTGTTGGTGGAGGCCGTCCGGTTTATACGCCGCCGCCGCACGTCCGACCACACGACCGGAGGCACGACCGGGGATGTGGCCGCAGATGTGGCGGAAGCCCGATAGGAGAAGTGTCCGGAGCTACGTCCGGAGGCGCGACCGGTTCTGTGGCCGGTGGCGGAGTCGGGCGGGGGCCGGATGGCGCGGCGGGGGCTGTGGCCGGGAGTGTGGCGGAGCGGGCGCGGGGTGGGGCTGCGAACCGGCGGTCGTCCTCAGCGGTGAGCGGTTGGGGTAGCGGCGGCTCGAGCGTGGGGCGGGTGCGGCGGGGGTTTTCCGTGTCGGGCGTGTGATCGGCGGTTTCTGCCGAGTGTGACGTCGGCATGGCTCTAGGGTGAACATTGGCGGTCTGCAAGGTGTCTCACAGGTGTCGGGCACGAGGCCGTCGATGAGCGTGAGGGAGAGTATGGGACCGCCGGAGTTCAGTGCCGACCTATACCGGGAGATCACCGAGTTCGCCGTGGGGACGCCGTCGTGGGTGCATTCGGTGGCCGAGGTCGGGACGGACGCGGGTCTGCTGCTGTTCGGGGTGTTGTTCGTGGCGGGCTGGTGGCGGGCGCGGGGCCGGGACGCGCGGTCGATGGGGCTGGCGTTGGCGGCGCCGTTCGCGATGGTGGCGGCGTATCTGGTGAGCGAGGTGTCCAAGGACGCGATCCAGGAGGAGCGTCCGTGCCGGGCGGTGGCGGGGGCGGTGCACATCGCGGCGTGTCCGTCGCCGGGTGACTGGTCGTTCCCGAGTAATCACGCGACGATCGCGGCGGGGTCGGCGGCGGCGATCGTGGTGGCGTGGCGGGCGTTGGCGCCGCTGGTGCTGCCGCTGGCGGCGGTGATGGCGTTCTCGCGGGTGTTCGTGGGTGTGCATTATCCGCATGACGTGGCGGCGGGGTTCCTGGTCGGGGTCGTGGTGGCTTCGGTGGTGGCGGTGCTGTTGGCGGCGGTGCTGCGGCCGGTGGTGGAGTGGTCGCGAGGGTTGGCGCTGGGCGCGGTGCTGTTGGGTGCGCGTCCGGTGGTGGCTGCTGGTGGGGATTGGAACGTGCCGGGTCGGGTGCCGGTGGGTGCGTCCGTTCCCGGTGGTGCGTCCGTTGCGGCAGGCGGTCCTGGCCGGGGGTTGGTGGACGAGGCGGCGGTGACGTCGCCGGACGTGATGGGCGGTCTGCCGCCCGTGCCCCGTGGCTGACGCGACCCGCGCGTACGGCCCTAACGGCTCTTAGCCGCCGCGCTCCGCTCCCTTGGGATTTCCCTCGGGGTGACGGGTGCGGGCACCGCCCCGCCCAGCCGGTCGCTTCGTCGGCGCGAGGCGGGCCGGGTCAGGTGCGGGGTTCTGGGGTGAAGGCGCCGGAGGTGTCGGTGGTCGCGGTGTCGACGAGGCCGGCTTCGTAGGCGAGGACGGCGGCTTGGACGCGGTTGCGGACGTCCAGGCGGGTGAGGATCGCGCTGACGTAGGCCTTGACGGTGCCTTCGACGACGTGGAGGCGCGCGGCGATCTCGGCGTTGGGGAGTCCTGCGCCGAGGAGGGCGAGGACGTCGCGTTCGCGTGGGGTGAGGTCGGCGGTGCGGCGGCGGGCGCGGGCGCCGCCGGTGAGGCGGTCGCCGCCGAGTTCGGTGATGACGCGATGGGCGACCTTCGGGGAGAGGTAGGCGGCGCCGTCGGCGACGGCGCGGACGCCGGTGATGAGTTCGCGGGGGTCGCCGGATTTGAGGAGGAACCCGCTGGCGCCGCCGGCGAGGGCCTGGGCGATGTAGTCGTCCTCGCCGAAGGTGGTGAGCATGATGACGCCGGTGGCGGGGGCGGTGCGGCGGAGTTCGGCGGCGGCGGCGAGGCCGTCGAGGCGGGGCATGCGGATGTCGAGGAGGGTGACGTCGGGGCGGTGGCGGAGGGTGAGGTCGACGGCCTCGGCGACGACGTCGATGGCGGGGTCGGCGGTGAGGATGGCGCGGACGCCGGCGCGGATCATGGCTTCGTCGTCGGCGAGCAGGACGCGGATCACGGGCCGTCCTTTCGGTGTGCGGGTTCGTCGGGGCGTCCGGCGCTGAGCTGGGCGGTGTCGTAGGAGTTCTTGGCGGTGAGGCGGCCGTCGGCGAAGCAGAGGCGGTAGACGCGTCCGGTGCCGAGGAGTCCGGAGTCGGGGCGGTAGTAGCGGCAGTGGGTGTGGGCGGGTTCGGGGACGGTCTGGCGGACGACGTCGGCGTCGGGTGTCTCCAGCGGCGGGAGGGTGTCGGCGACGCGGTCCTCGGGGTCGCCGACGTGGAGGGCGGCGTAGTCGGCGGGTTCGAGGACGGAGTTGAGGGTGGTGTAGGCGTAGTAGCCGGCCATGATGCCGCCGAGGACGGTCATGAGGGCGGTGGGGACGGCGATGGCGGTGATCAGGCCGCGGCGGACCTGGCGGCGTCTGGTGGCGAGGTGCCGGGCCGATTCCGACGTCCACTCCCCCGCGTTCGCGCCGGTGCCGGGGGCCGGGGTGGTGGGGGTGGCGGGGATGTCGGCGGTGACCTGGAAGCCGCCGTCCGGGGTGGGGGCGGCGTGCAGGGTGCCGCCGAGGACGCGGACGCGTTCGGTGAGGCCGGTCAGTCCGTGGCCGCCGGACGGGAGGAGCGGCGGCCCGCCGGGGGGCGCCTGGTTGGCGACGGTGACGGTGATCGGTTCGTCGGGTCCGCGGTGGGTGAGGCGGACGGTGACGGCGGCGCCGGGGGCGTGTTTGGCGGCGTTGGTGATCGCCTCTTGGACGACGCGGTGGGCGGCGAGCGCGACCATCGGCGGCAGCTCGCGCGGTGGCTGGGGGTCGTCCCCCGCCGGGGCGTCCGCTCCCGGATCGCTCGGGGCGGTGCTGGCCGACGACCGATCGTCCCGGTCGGGGGTATCGATGGTGAGGTCGATGGGGACGCCGGATGCGCGGGCGCGTTCCACGAGGTCGGGGATGCTCTCCCGGGCGGGCCGCACCGGTGCCGCGCCAGACTCGGCACCGGGCGCGGGTGCGGCGTCGTCGCGGAGGACGCCGATGATCTCGCGAAGGTGGTCGGTGGCCTCGGCCGCCCCGGCGCGCAGTTCGGCGGCGGCGGCGCGGTGCCGGTCGGCGAGGCCGGGTGCGACCTGCAGGGCCCCGGCGCGGACGGCGATGAGGGCGAGTTCGTGGCCGAGGGAGTCGTGCATGTCCTGGGCGATGCGGGCGCGTTCGCGGAGCCGTTCGCGTTCGGCGATGATGCGCTGCTGGTGTTCCAGGCGTTCGGCGCGTTCCCATCCGGCGCGCAGGAGTTCCTGGTATTGGCGCCAGTAGCGGCCGACGAGCCAAGGCAGGACGCCGAGGAGGACGAGCCAGACGGTGGCGGGGAACCAGGAGGTGACGTTCAGGCCGCGGGCGACCGACAGGGCGGCGCCGCCTGCGAGGACGGCGGCGAACCCGAGCAGCGGCGGTTGCGCGCGGGTGGTGCGCAGGCCGGTGAGGTAGGCGAGGACGGGCATGGCGAATGCGAAGTTGCCGTGCAGGCCGGTGAGGCACATGGCGGCGAGGAGCGCGGTGGTCGGCCAGGCGCGGCAGACCGCGACGGCGGCGGCCAGGACGGCGAGCCCGGCGAGTTCGGCCCATTGCACCGACCCTCGTCCGGGTGGCGGGGACAGGACGCCGATCACCGGGGGCAACGCGAACAGCGCGAACAGCAGGACGTCGGTGATGAGCGCGGTCCGGGACGGTCGCCGGACCGCGGCGCGGACCGTTCCGCGCAGCTCCGCGAGCCGCGCCGCCGCGCCGGGGCGGGCTGGGGTCGGGGCGAGGGACGCGGGGGTGTTCACGCGCTCCACGCTACAAGCCGGTGATCTGGGCCGTTACTGACGAAAGTCAGGGGGCGCCGGGCGCCACGACCGGTGGTGAGGCCGGACGCGGCGCGGGGCGGGGCCCGTCTGAACTACGGTTGGCGGGCTGGACGGCGCACGAGCGGCGGCGGCGGGCAGCGGCGTGCGCGGGCAGGGAGCGCGAGGGGCCGGGGGGCGTCCTCCGCCGGAGGGAGAGGGGGGTCGTGTGATCCGGGTGATGCTGGCCGACGACCAGAGGCTGGTGCGGGCGGGGTTCCGGTCGATCCTGGCGGGCGAGGACGACATCGAGGTCGTCGCGGAGGTCGGGGACGGGCGGGAGGCGGTGCGGGTCGCGTCGGAGCTGCGTCCCGACGTGGTGCTGATGGACATCCGGATGCCCGTCCTGGACGGGTTGGAGGCCACGAGCCGGATCACCTCCGACCCGCGCCTGGACGCGGTCCGCGTCGTGATCCTCACCACGTTCGACCTGGACGACTACGTGTACAGCGCGATCAAGTCGGGCGCGAGCGGGTTCCTGGTGAAGGACACCGAGCCGCCGGAGCTGATCCACGGGGTGCGGGTGGTGGCGCGCGGGGACGCGCTGCTGGCGCCGACGGTGACGCGGCGGCTGATCGCCGAGTTCGCGTCCCGGATCGCCAAGCCGCCCCCGGCCGAGCGGCTTGACCCGTTGACCGACCGGGAGCGGGAGGTGCTGGAGCTGGTCGCGGCGGGCCTGTCGAACGAGGAGATCGCGGGGCGGCTGGTGCTGTCGCCCGCCACCGCCAAGACGCACGTCAGCCGGATCCTGGCGAAGGTCGGGGCGCGGGACCGGGCGCAGCTGGTGGTGCTGGCCTACGAGACGGGCATGATCCGTCCCGGCTGGCTCGGCTGACCCGCCGCGCGCCGCGCCGGCCCGCTGACCTGCCGCCGGATGCCGGGTGGCGCAACGGGACGGGGCGCGGCGGTGTTGAACGGATGTGACGGTAACGGACGAGGAACTCCCCCGCACCCGGCCCGGCCCCGCCGACGACGGCCCCGCCGACGATCGCGACGGCGGCGGGCCGCAGGACGCGGCGGCCATGGACGCGGTGCCCGCGGACCAGGCGGCCGCTGACGAGGCGGCCGAGGCGGCCGCGCGGGTCGTGGCGGCGCTGTCCCGCGACCTGGACGCCGGGTTCGAGGCCATGTACGAGGCGTACCGGGGCGCGGTGTTCTCGACGGCGCTGCGGCTGTGCGGGCGGTGGGCCGAGGCCGAGGACCTGTCGGCGGAGGCGTTCCTGCGCGCCTACCGGGCGCTGTGCGGGTACGGTCCGGCGCGGATCGAGGAGCTGCGGCCGCGGGCGTGGCTGCTGACGATCCTGACGAACGTGTGGCGCAACGCCGTCCGGTCGGCGGTGCGGCGTCCGCCGCCGGGGCCGCTGGAGGACGCGCCCGACCCGCCCGACCCCGGTGAGGGCGTGGAGGACGCCGCCGCCCGCCACGAGACCGGCCGGGAGCTCGCCGCGCTGCTGAGCGAGCTGCCGCAGGCGCAGCGCGCGGCCGTGGTGCTCCGGCATGTCGCCGGGCTGCCGGTCGCGGAGATCGCCGTCGTCCTCGGCGTGCCGGAGGGCACCGCCAAGTCGCACGTCTCCCGGGGGCTGTCCCGGCTGCGCGCGCTGCGCGCCCGCCCGCGACCCGGCCCGGGAGACACCGAACCGCAGCACCTTGACCAGCGAGGGGGCACCCCATGAACCACCACCACGACAACACCGCCCTCAACCCGACCACCGGCGGCCCGGAAAGCGAACTGACGGGCGAGCTGGCCGGTGAGCTGGCGGGGCTCGCCGTCGAGCCGCCGCCGTCGCTGCTGGACCGGGTCGCCGCGCGGCGCGTCCACGTCCCCGGGCCCCTGGAGAGCGTGCAGGTCGCGTTCACCGACCAGGGCGTGGCGTTCCTGCGCGCCGGGATGGACGACGCCGAGTTCGCCGCCGAGTTCCGCGCCCGGTTCGCGCGTCCGCTGCTGCCCGCCGCGCGTCCGCCCGCCGGGCTGGTGCCCGCGCTGCGCACCGGGCGGCTCGGCGGGCTGCGGCTGGACCTGCGGGGCCTCAGCGGCTTCGAGGCCGACGTGCTGCGCGCCGCCGCGGCGATCCCGCGCGGGCAGACCCGCCCGTACGCGTGGGTGGCGCGGCAGGCCGGGCGGCCGAAGGCGGTGCGGGCGGTGGGGTCGGCGCTGGGCCGTAACCCGGTGCCGCTGCTGATCCCCTGCCACCGCGTGACCCGCTCGGACGGGACGCTCGGCGAGTACGTGTTCGGCGCCGCCGCCAAGGAGCGGCTGCTGCGCGCCGAGGACGTCGACGTCGACGCGGCCGCCGACCTGGCCCGCCGCGGCGTCCGTCTCGTCGGGAGCGACACCACCGGGATCGTGTGCTACCCGACCTGCGGCGACGCGCGCCGGATCACGGCCGCGCACCGGCGCGGGTTCGGTGACCTGGCCGCCGCCCGCGCCGCCGGGTACCGGCCGTGCGAGCGGTGCCGTCCCGGCGACCCGCACCCAGCCTGACCCGCGGCCTGACCCGCCCGCCGCCCCGCCTGTCTCCTGCACCGTCTCCGCCCGTCCACTCCCCGTTCTCGGCCGGGCGCGGGGGCGGGGCATAGATCGGCGCGGGGCGGGAATGGGCCCGGTCCCGTCCACCTGCGGGGACGGTCCGCGGGGGCGGCATAGGAGGGAGGCCGCCAATGCGCGTCGTCGTGACCGGCGCGACCGGCAACATCGGGACCCGCACGGTCCGGGCGCTCGCCGCGGACCCGGCCGTCACCGCGATCACCGGCCTCGCCCGCCGCCGCCCCGACCCCGACGCGGGGCCGGACGTGGGCTTGGGCGCGGACGAGGCGCGCAAGGTCGAGTGGGCCGAGGCCGACGTCACCGACAGCGACCTGGTCCCGCTGATGCGCGGCGCGGACGCCGTGGTTCACCTGGCGTGGCTGTTCCAGCCGACGCACCGTCCCGCCGTGACGTGGGACGCCAACGTCCTCGGCAGCTCCCGGGTGTTCGACGCGGCCGCCGAGGCGCGTGTCCCGGCGGTGGTGTACTCGTCGTCGGTCGGGGCGTACTCCCCCGGCCCCAAGGACCGGGCGGTCGACGAGTCGTGGCCGACGCACGGCTGGCCGGGCGCCGCCTACAGCCGGGAGAAGGCCTACGTCGAGCGTCTCCTGGACGTGTTCGAGGCCGCGAACCCCGACTGCCGCGTCGTGCGGATCCGGCCGGGGTTCGTGTTCGAGCGGCAGACCGCGGCCGAGCAGCGGCGGCTGTTCGCCGGTCCGCTGCTGCCGGGTCGTCTGGTCCGGCCGGGGCGGGTGCCGGTCGTCCCGGACATGCCGGGGCTGACGCTGCAGGCGCTGCACTCGGCGGACGCCGGGGAGGCGTTCCGGCTCGCCGCCACCGGCGACGCGCGCGGCGCGTTCAACGTCGCCGCCGACCCCGTCCTGGACGCGGCGGCCCTCGCCGACATCCTCGGCGCGCGGACGGTGCGGGTGCCGGTGCGGGGCGTGCGGGCCGCGGTCGCCGCCGCGTGGGCGCTGCACCTGGTGCCCGCCTCGCCGGGCCTGCTCGACCTGGCCCTGCGGGTCCCGGTCATGGACACCCCGCGGGCCCGGGGCGAGCTCGGCTGGACGCCCCGCCACTCCGCCCGCGCGGCGATCGAGGAGTTCCTGGAGGGCCTGCGCACCGGCGCCGGGCGCGGCACCCCGCCCCTGTCCCCCGGCGCGGGCGGTCCGATGCGGGCCCGCGAGTTCGCCACCGGCATCGGCCGCAAACCCTGACCTCGCCCCCTGTCCCAGCAGCCGCCAATCGTCCCGAGTGGGACCCGTTCCCAGCCGTACCGCCGAAACCCGCGAAATCCGGAGGGCAGTCCATGCCGACGATCACTTCCGAGCACCTGCACGCCCTGCTGGCCTCCACCGACCGCGACGCCGCGCTCGTCGTCGTCGGCGGGCGCGCCCGGGTGGTGCCCCGCGACCCGTCCCGCGGCGACGGGCCCGAGGACGCGCTCGTCCTCACCACCCGCGACGCCGTGATCGCCGAGCTGGACACCGGGGCCAACGACGAGCAGATCGAAAGCCTCGCCCAGCGCCTCGACGTCGCCCTGGACAGCCTCGGCGGCTGACCCCACGGGCAGGTCGGCTCGCAGGGCGTGTCAGCGGGGGCCTGGCGGCTTAGGGGCGAGCGCGCCCGACAGGAACAGCGACGTCACCGACGCGCTCGCCTCCTCCACTTCGAGGCGCCGTCCGACCACCCGTGACACCACGCCCTCCAGCAGACTGAAGTACAGCTCGGCGAGGGTGTGGAGGGGGATGTCGGCGCGGAACGCGCCCGACCGGGCGCCGCGCTCGAACACCGCGTGCAGCGGCGCCGCGAGCCGCCGCTCGACCCGCCGCGCCTCCGCCGGTGTCCGGCCGAACAGCCCGGCCGTCCGGTAGCGGGCGGCCACGGCGATGGTCGCGCCGGTCATCCGGGCGACGGCGTCCGCGATCGGGACGGTGTCCAGCCGCGCGTCGGCGAGCCGTCCGGACAGGTCGGCCAGCGCCGCCTCGGACAGGGCGCACAGCAGCGCGTCCCGGGTCGGGAAGTAGCGGTCCAGGGTGTCGCGGGGCACTCCGGCGGCGTGGGCGACGTCGGTCATGCTCGCCGGGCCGTCCCGCTCGGCCAGCACCGCCGCCGCGGCGTCGAGGATCCCCGCCCGGACCTGGTCGCGGAGGATGAAACTGCTGGTCATCGCCGGGTGATGCTACACGACCCCCACCCCGTCCGACGTGCCGTTCGAGGGAAGGCGCGGCGTGTCGGACGCGACGGGTCGCGCGGGTGTTCCGCGGGCGCCGCGCGCCGGAACCTGGGAAGGACACCCTCATGGACATCGTGAAATCCGCGGACGGCACCCGCATCGCCTACGACCGGCGCGGGCGCGGCGACACCCCGGATGGGCGACTCGGGCGGCGGCGGCGCCGTCCCCGAAGAGATGCTGCGCGAGGTCGCCGTCCCGGTGCTGGTCCTGGACGGCGGTGACAGCCCGGCGTGGATGCGCGACATCGCCGCCCGCACCGCCGAGCTCCTGCCCGCCGGGACGCACCGTACCCTGCCCGGCCAGACCCACGACGTCGCACCGGACGCGCTCGCGCCCGTCCTGTCCGAATTCCTCACCACCTGACCCCCGACCCGGGCCGGGATCGGTCAGGTGACGGGGACCTCGATGTGGCCGGGCGCGCCGCGCCGCACCCGCGCGCGTCCGGCCGTGACCCGCGCCGCCCACGCCTCGAACTCGTCGAGGTCGGCCGCCGGGACCGCCACGTCCGCCTCCACGCCCGCGCCGTAGCGGACGTCGCCGGGCTGCGGGCCGCGGGCGTGCAGGTCGGTGAGGAACCGTCCCGCCAGGGCGTGGTCGACGGACACCGTGACCGTCACCACCGGGCGCAGTTCCACCACGCCGACAGCGTCTACCGCGTCGCCGACCGCCTGGGCGTAGGCGCGGGCCAGGCCGCCCGCGCCGAGCTTCACCCCGCCGAAGTACCGGGTGACGACCGCGGCCGTCCCGGTCAGGCCGCGGCGGACCAGCACCTCCAGCATCGGGACGCCCGCCGTCCCCGCGGGCTCCCCGTCGTCGCTGCTGCGAGTGATCTCGCCGTGCTCCCCGACGACGTAGGCGGTGCAGTTGTGGGTCGCGTCGCGGTGCGCGCGGCGGTGCCCGGCGATGAACGCCGCCGCGTCCGCCTCCTCCGCGACGCGGGCGAGCGTGCACACGAACCGGGACCTGCGGACCTCCAGTTCCCGCGTCCCGCCGTCCCGGATCATCCGCATCGCCGCCGCCACGGGCCCCGTCCCCGGTCAGACCAGGTCGTGCAGGTCCGCGATCGACGGGACGACCCGGTGCGGCCGGAACGGGAACCGGGGGATCTCCTCCTCGCGGGTCACGCCCGTCAGGACCAGGATCGTCTCCAGCCCGGCCTCGACGCCGGCGACGATGTCGGTGTCCATCCGGTCGCCGACCATCGCGGTCCGCTCGCTGTGCCCGCCGATCATGTTGAGCGCCGTCCGCATCATCAGCGGGTTCGGCTTCCCGACGAAGTACGGCTCCACCCCGGTCGCCCGGGTGATCATCGCGGCGACCGCGCCGCACGCCGGGAGGGATCCCTCGGGGGACGGGCCGATCGGGTCGGGGTTGGTCGCGACGAACCGGGCGCCGCCCTCGATCAGCCGGATCGCCCGCGTGATCTGGGAGAAGCTGTAGGTGCGGGTCTCGCCGAGCACCACGTAGTCGGGGTCGATGTCGGTCAGCACGAAGTCCGACTCGTGCAGCGCCGTCGTCAGCCCCGCCTCCCCGATCACGTAGGCGGATCCGGCGGGGCGCTGGTCGGCGAGGAACTTCGCGGTCGCCAGCGCCGACGTCCAGATCGACTCGGCCGGCACCCGCAAGCCCGCGGCCGCGAGCCGCGCCGACAGGTCCCGCCGCGTGTAGATCGAGTTGTTGGTCAAGACCAGGAACGGTTTGCCCGACGTCGACAGCCGCCGGACGAACTCCTGCGCCCCGGGGACGGGACGGCCCTCGTGGACCAGGACCCCGTCCATGTCCGACAGCCAGTAGTCGATCGGCCCGCGCTCGCTCATGCCCCCATTGTCGCAGGCGAAGATCGTCCCCCGGCCATCCCGGGCCGCCCCTTGGGCGAACGAGGGGCGTCCCGGAACCGGCCCTCGCGGGCCCGCTCCGAGACGCCCCTTCCGCGCCGTGCAGCCGGCGCTCAACGCAGCGCGCTCCCCCCGCACGCTCGAGCCCCCCGGCTCAGACGTCGGGAGCTGGGTCAGACGTTCACCCCGAAGTCGGACGCGATGCCCGACAGGCCCGAGGCGTACCCCTGGCCGACCGCGCGGAACTTCCACTCCGCGCCGCTGCGGTACAGCTCGCCGAACACCATCGCGGTCTCGGTCGAGGCGTCCTCCGACAGGTCGTAGCGCGCGATCTCGCTGTTGTCGGCCTGGTTCACCACCCGGATGAACGCGTTGCGGACCTGGCCGAAGTTCTGCTGCCGGCCGTCGGCGTCGTAGATCGACACCGGGAACACGATCTTGGTGATCTCGGCGGGGACGCCGGCGAGGTTCACCTTGATCTGCTCGTCGTCGCCCTCGCCCTCGCCGGTGAGGTTGTCGCCGGTGTGCTCGACCGACCCGTCGGGGCTCTTGAGGTTGTTGAAGAACACGAAGTGCTGGTCCGACAGGACCTTGTTCTCGGCCGAGCACAGCAGCGCGCTGGCGTCGAGGTCGAAGTCGGTCCCGGTCGTGGTCCGGACGTCCCAGCCGAGGCCGACCACGACGGCGGTCAGTCCCGGAGCCTCCTTGGTCAGCGAGACGTTGCCGCCCTTGCTCAGACTGACTCCCACTGTGTCTACCTCCGTATCGGCCCGTGCGGGTCCCGTGTGCCCGCAACGTGTTCGTCTGTCTTACGAGAACGGTAGCCATCTCCCGCCGGTTCCCCCGCGTCCTTGGCAAAGTCGCGGCGTGGCGTGCGGATACGCCCGTCGGCGGGCCCTGCGACGGACCCGCCGACGGGCCCCGGGAACGGAGAGGAGGGACGGGCGGGCCGGGTCAGGGGGCGGTGAGGAACGCGGATGGGGCGGTGACCGCCGCGGGCAGCTCGAACGCGGCGGCCAGTTCCCCGGCGTGCGGGGCCAGTTCGTCGCAGACCCGCCGCCGCGCCGCCCACAGCCGGTCCAGGACGCCGGGCGGCGCGGCGCCCTCGTTGAGGAGGTCGGCGGCGCGGCGCTCCAGCAGGTTCAGCGCGTGCAGGCCCAGCACCCGCCGCAGCAGCGGCCGCGCGTCCGGGGCCGCCGCCGCGGGCGCGGCGGCGAGGATCTCCAGGACCAGCCGGTCCGCGCACGCCCCGGCCGTCCGCGCCGCGAGGACGAGGTTGCCGTTCCACGCGGTGAACGCGTCGGCGCCGGAGCGGCGGGCCGCCGCGACCCGGTCGGCGAGCCGGTCGCGCATCCGCCGCTCGGCCTCCCCCGCCAGCGCAAGCCACGTCTCCGGCGCGTCCAGGTCGGCGTCGGGGGCGACGTCGCGGGCCTCGGGCGGGACGTAGCGGTCCAGGTCGGCCATCGCCCGCGCCGTGTCGTAGAGGATCAGTTCGTTGTCGCCGCCCGCGTTGGTGTAGGCGTGGGTCAGGCCCCGGTAGGAGTTGAGGCGCTCCACGGCCGCGAAGCCCGGCGCGCCGCTGTGCACCCGGCACGCCGACACCGTCTCCTGCGCCTGCGTGGTCGCCGCCGCCTTCAGCAGCGCCAGGTCCCGGTCGACCGCCGACCACGGCGCCCACGCCGTCTCCGGCCCGCCCGCGCCGCTTGCGGGGGTGGGGCGGGGCGCGGTGGCGTGCGCGGCGACGGCGGTCAGCGCGTACCCGGCGGCCAGCGCGCCGAGCACCGCCTCGCGCTGGTTGTTGTAGTCGGTCAGCGGGCGGCGCGGGGCGAGCCGCCCGAGGGTGGTCCGGCCCGCCGAGTGCGCCAGCAGCGTCCCGGCCGCCGCGCGCGTGACCGCCGCCGACGCCGACACCACGGCCCGCCACACCCGCGGCGCGATGCCCATCGAGCGGGTCAGCCGCGCCGCCGCCGTGCCCTCGGGGTCGTGGAACTCCCCGGCGGCGTCGATGGCGGCGCCGTCGCGCAGCCACGCCCCGTAGGGGACGCGGACGTCCTCCAGCAGGACGGCGGCGTAGTCGACGGGCAGGCCGGTGGTGTCGGGCGCGGGCACCACCCGGACGCCGGGCGGGACCGCGCCGTCGCCTCCGCGCAGCGGCACCGCGAACACGAACACCCCCCGCTCGGCCCCGCCGTGGACGAGCGTGGCGTACACGGCGGCGGTCTTCGGGACATCCGGGTGCGCGGTGTTGGTGGGGAACTTCGCGGCCCGCGCGTCCGGGGTGGTGAGGACGAACCCGCCGCCGTCCGGGTCGTGCCGGGCCAGGGTGCGCGGCGACAGGTGGCTGTTGCTGCGCCCCACCTCGGTCATCAGCAGCGTCCCGAACGCGGCCATCGACTCCAGTTCGCCGCGGATCCGCCGCGTCTCGGGCTCGTCGGCGCCGAACCGCAGCACCGGGCCGAGCGCGAGGGTGTAGTGCAGCAGCATCACGTGGAACAGCGCGGGGTCGGCGACCGCGGCGCGGTCCAGCAGCGCGCACAGCGCGGGCGGGTCGGCCAGCAGGTCGGCGGCGGGCGGCGCGGCGAGCCCGGCGCGGCGCAGCCGCTCGTAGGTGAGGGCCTGCCGGGCGCGCGGCGTCAGCCCGTCGGGGACGGTGAAGAACTCCTCGGGGACCGCGTCCGCGAGCCGCGCGCGGGTCTTGGCGTCCACGGACGCGCCGCGCACGAACCCGGCCAGACCACCACCACCGCCGCCACCGCCACTGCCGCCGCTCATCGTCGTCCACCGCCCTCGCCCGCGAGTCCGGACACCGCGTCCCGCGCGGCGCCGGGGCCCGGGTCGGGGGGTGGTTTCGGTGTCACGGGCGGGACGCCGCCCGCCGTGACGGCGGGGGCGGCCTTGCCGGTGACGCCGGGCCGGGGACGGTCCCGCAGCGGCGTCAGCGTCCGCGCGCCGGGGACGCACAGCCGGGCGCACTGGCACAGCGCGGCGCCCGCGCCCGCCTCGGCGAACACCGTCGCGCCCGCCGCGTGGACGGCGCGCAGCGCGTCCGGCAGCCGCACCGGCTCGACGATGCAGTCGGCCAGCGCGCGGTGCAGGTCGTCGTCGTCGCGGTAGGCGCGGCCGCGGACCGGGGAGTGCACCGCGACCTCCAGGGGGCGCTGCGGGAACGGGCGGATCATGGCGTACCACTCGTCGTCGGCGCCCGCCAGCGCGGGATGGTGCGACAGGTAGGGCACGGCGAGCCGCACCGCGCCGACGCCGCGGCCGCGGGCCGCGGCGAGGACGGCGTCCAGGGGCCCGTCCGGGCCGGACACCACCGTCGCCGACGGGGCGTTCAGGCACGCGACGACCACGCCCGGTTCCCCGGCGGCGGTGATGCAGGCGCGGGCGTCGTCCTCGTCCGCCTCCAGCAGTCCCATGCCGCCGCCCCGGCCGCGCCGGGCCAGGACGTCGACGGCCGACACCGCCATCCGGGCGCCGTCGGCGACGGTGAACGCGCCCGCGCACACCAGCGCGGCGATCTCGCCGAAGCTCTGCCCGACGGCGAAGGCGGGGTGGACGCCGTGCGCGCGCAGCGCCCGGTCGACGGCGACGGCGACGGCGTAGGAGGCGAGCTGCGCGACGCCGGGGGCGCGGGCGGCGGGACGGTAGGCGGCGGGGTCGTCCAGCAGGATCGTGCGCAGGGACGGCCACCCGGCGGGCGGCAGTCCCTCCTGGACGGCGTCCAGGACGTCGGCGACGGCGCGGGCGGCGCCGGGCCCGGTCCGGGCGAGCGCCGGCAGGTCGGGCGCGCCCGCCGAGCCGGTGCCGGCGAACAGGAAGGCGCAGGTGTCGTCGGGCTTGAGCTCCTCGGCCGGGCGGAATTCGGAGGACGGCACGCGGGGGTCTCCTTACCTGAAAGGAAGGCACTCTTTTCTATTCGGATAAAGGCCGCTTAACACATAGTTATGGAACGAAAACCCTGAAATGGGATTATTCACTCATGGGATCGGGCTGACAACCGTCAGTGCGGCACGAAGGGTGGCGGGCAGATGAACGCACACATGACCGGACACGGCGGCGGACGCGCGGAACGGCGGTCGGGCCGGCCGGGCCCGCTCCCCCGGCCCCGTCCGGACCAGCACCTCCCCTTCGGCGGGCCGTCGTGGGCGATCCGCGCGACCGGGTCCTACCTACCCGGCGACGGCGTCCCGAGCGCAGAAGTGTCCCGCTCCCTCGGACTGGACCCCGGATGGATCGAGTCCCGCACCGGGATCCGCCGCCGGCACGTCGCCGCGCCCGCCGAGGCCGCCTCCGACCTCGCGGCCGCCGCCGCGGACCGCGCCCTGCGCGCCGCCGGGCTGCGCGCCGCCGACGTCGGGCTGATCGTCCTCGGCACGTCCACGCCCGACGTGATCGCGCCGTCCACCGCCTGCCGCGTGCAGGCCATGCTCGGCGCGCGCCGGGCCGCCGCGTTCGACATCTCCGCCGCCTGCACCGGGTTCGTGTTCGGGCTGCAGACCGCCGTCGGGTGGCTGGCCACCCAGCGCGGCTCGGCCCCGTACGCGCTGGTCGTCGGCGTCGAGGTGTACTCGCGGTTCCTCAACCGCGCCGACCGCGCCACCGCCGCGCTGTTCGGGGACGGCGCCGCCGCCGCGGTCGTCGGGCCCGTCCCCCCGCCCTACGGGTTCGGGCCGATCACGCTCGGGTCGGACGGCTCGGGCGCCGACGACGTCCTCATCCCGGCGGGCGGCAGCCGCGCCCCCGCCAGCGCCGACACCCTCGCCGGGCTCGGCCACACCATCCACATGGACGGGCGCGCCGTCCGCGACTTCATCACCGGGATCTTCCCCCGGCTGGTCGGCGACGCCGCCGACGCGGCCGGGCTCAAGCCCGCCGACCTTGACCTGGTCGTCCCGCACCAGCCCAACCCGCGGCTGGTCGCCTCCCTCGCCGGCGCCGCCGGCCTGGACCCGGGCCGGCTCGCCATCGTCGGGCAGGACGTCGGCAACATCGGCGCGGCGAGCATCCCCTACGCCCTGGACCGCGCCGTCCGCGACGACCGGATCGGGCCCGGCGACCTGGTCCTGCTCGCCGGGTTCGGCGCGGGCCTGACCTGGGGACACACCCTCATCACCTGGCCCCCGAACTGACCCCTCCGGGCTGTACATGCCTTGAAAGGCATATGCGTGGCGGGTTATGTTCGTGGCCATGACCACCCACGACCCGGACACCGGCGCCCCCTACGGCGCCGCCGCCCGCCGGGACGGCCGCGCCCTGCTGCGCCTGGAGCGCCGCCTGCGGCACCCGCCCGAGCGGGTCTGGCGCGCCCTCACCGACCCCGCCGAACTGTCGGCCTGGCTCGCCGACGCCGCCCTGGAACCCGCCGCGGGCGGCGGGTTCGAGCTGCGCTGGCTCAACGCGGGCGACGCCGAGCCCGCCGTCGCCCGCGGCACCGTCACCGCCTTCGACCCGCCGCGCCTGCTCGAACTGGACTCCGACCTGCACGGCGTCCTGCGCTGGGAGCTCACCCCCGTCCCCGAGGGGACGCACCTGGTGTTCACCAGCGAGGTCGAGGTCCCCGAGGAGTTCGTCACCCGGACCCTGGCCGGATGGCACCTCCACCTGGACTACCTCGACGACGCGCTCGGCGGCGCCCGCGTCGACTGGGCGAACTGGACCACCGCCCGCTGGCGCGTCCACCACGACCGGTACGCGGCGCTGCTCGGCGACCTGGACGCCGTCCGCGACCTGTACCGGCGGATCCTGGACGGCTGGAACGCCCGCGACGGCCGCGCCTTCGCCGAGCCGTTCCACGACGACGGCGAGACCGTCGGGTTCGACGGCACCGTGCACTCGGGCCGCGAGCGGATCGCCGAACAGCTCGACCGGATCTTCGCCGACCACGCCACCGCCCGGTACGTCGCCGAGGTCCGCGACGTCCGGGTCGTCGGCCCGGGCGCCGCCGTGCTGCGCGCCGTCGCGGGCATGGTGCCGCCCGGCGCCGCCGACATCGACCCCGCCGTCAACTGCGTGCAGACCCTCACCGCGTCCAAGCTCATGGGACGGTGGCGCGTCGCGCTGTTTCAGAACACGCCTGCCGCGTATCACGGGCGTCCCGAGGAGTCGGCCGCGCTCACCGCCGAACTCCGCGCCGTCCTGCGCGGGGACGGCACACCCGGCGCTTGACCGGAATGCCTGAACGGCGGACGGCCCGGCTGCCCCACCGGGGCCCCGGGCCGTCCGCCGTTCGGGTTCGGACGCTCGTCAGCGCTTGAGGGAGCGCAGGACCGCGCGGGACTCGGCGCGGCGGTCCCAGGCGATCGCCGCGAACACCGCCGCGTACGCGGCGGGCAGCAGCGCCCACGCCGGCTCCAGCACCAGCACCTGGGTGAGGACGGCGCCGCCCATCAGCCCGATCAGCCCGGCCGCGGCCAGCCCCGCCAGCCGCGGGACCACCAGTCCGATGGCGCCCGCCGCCTCGACCGCGCCGGTCACGTACCGGAACCACTGGCCCCAGCCGATCTCGTCGAACGTCTTCACCGCGTCGACCTGACCGGCGAACTTCGGCAGCGCCGAGGCGAAGAACAGGAACGCGGCCAGCAGGATCTGCGCGCCCCACAGCACCTTGCGCAGCACGCGCCGCTCCCCGGCGGCGGTCTCGGGGACGGTGGGGAGGGCGGACGCGGTGTGAGTGGTGGCGGTGTGGGCGGTCATGGCGGTGGTCCTTCCGTGCGGGGTGTCTCATCTGCCTTTCACCGATGCGTCGCACGGCCCGCGCCCGGATCGACATCCCCCCGGATTTTTTCTTCAAAGTTTTTCGCGGGCCGTCGAGGGCGCGGTCACCAGGGCGACAGGACCAGCGCCTGGACGGTCAGCGCCGTCGCCGCCTGCGCCGCCAGCCACCCCCGCCGGCGGTGCCCCGGTGGGGCGGCGACGAGCAGCCACGCGGCGAACGGCACCCAGATCCGCTCGACCTCGCCCTTGGTGACGCCGGACGCGTCCAGGACGAGCACCCCCAGCAGCGCCGCCCCCGCCAGGGCGCAGGCGCCCGGGAGCGCCGTCCGGGAGCGGGCGGCGCGCCAGAGCGCCGCCGCCGTCCGGGGCAGGGCGTGCGCGACCGCCGGGCCCGTGAGCAGCCCCAGCACCGCCAGGTTCCCGAACGCGAAGTAGGCGTAGGAGCGCTGCGCCGACCCGCGGCTGACCAGGTAGGTGTCCAGGGTCGCGCGGACGCCGTCCGGCCACCAGAACCCCAGCGCCGTGAACGCCGCCGGGACCACCGCCGACCCGACCGCCGCCGCGACCAGCGCACGCACCGGGGGACGCCGCAGCAGGACCACCGCCGCCGGGACCGCGAACAGCGGCAGCAGCCCGTAACTCAGATACGGCACGCACCCCAGCAGCAACCCGCCCGCGGCGGCGGCAATGACCGGGCGCGCCGACCGCACCGACATCGCCAGCAGGGCGGTGCCCCAGGCGGCCACGGCCAGGAAGAACGCGTCCATCGCCGTCGCCACCCACACCGCCAGCGGGGCCAGGGCCAGGAACGGGACCGCCGACCGTGCCGCCGCCTCCCCCGCCACGCACCGCACCGTCACCGCGATCGCCGCGACCGCCGACGTGCCCGCCGCGACGATCAGCGCCGCCGCCCAGGCCGTCCCGCCGAGCCCGGCGCGCTCAAGCGCCCACAGCGCCAGCGTCGGCAGCGGCGGATGCCCCCGCACGTGCGTGGTGTAGCCGCCGAGCCGGTCGGTGAACGTCGCGATCCAGTCCAGGGGGTCCGGGCGGACCTGCGCCAGGCCCGCCGGGTACTCGGTCGGCGCGTCCAGGGGGCGGGCGAGGGCTGCCGGGCCGTCGGCGGCGGCGAGCGCGACCGTCCACGCCGCGCACGACGCCCACGCCGCGAGCAGCAGGACCCGCCACGGCAGCCGCGCCGCCAGCGCCGGGAGCGCCGCGACCAGCGCGGCGGCGACCGCGACGGCGGGCAGCACCGGCCAGGTCAGGGGGTGCCCGCGCAGGCGGGCGTGCAGCGGGGGCAAGGCGTCCTCGGTGGCCAGCCCGGCGCGGCGCAGCTGCCAGCCGACGGCGAACGCGGCCGCGATCCCCGCCGCCCACACCGCCGCTGCGACCCACCCGGCCCGGCCCGCCCGCCGCGCCTCCCCTTCTCCTCCGGTGGCCTCGCGCCGGACGCGGGTGACCGTCATCGCGTCCGCCTCCTCCGCCGTGCGACCCCGCGGACCGCGACCGACGTCACGGCCACCGCCGCCACGAAGGCGAGGACGATCGCGAAGTTGCGGTCGTAGGGCAGCGGCAGCCGGGACGGCTCGTCCGCCCGCCGCCCCTCGCCGAGGACCATCGGCAGCGCCACCACCGTCACGCAGCCCGCGATCACCAGCGCCGCCCGCACGGCCCCCCGGTAGGCGGCCGGGACGAACCCGGTCAGCACCCCCGCGACGAGCACCAGCGGGACCAGGACCCCGTCGTGCAACACCGCCGCCCCCGCGAACCACGGCGCCCATCCCCCGACCCCGACGTTCGCGACGATCCCGTACACGCCCCACCCGATCAGCGCCGCCCCCGCCAGGCTCACCGCACCCCTCACCACCGTGCCCGCCGCCGGACGGTTCACGTGACCACCACCCGGTACAGCCATTTGGTCTGCATCACGCCGGGCCGGTTCGGTGCGATCAGGCGGCAGGGGTAGCCGTGGTCCAGGGCGAGCGGTTCGCCGTTGACCTCCAGGGCGAGGAGGGTGAGCGGGTCGCGCCAGTGGTCGGGCGCGACGTCGGAGGTGCGGTAGATCCCCCAGGTCTCCAGCGACTCCACCCGCACCCGCGCGTCGGCGGGGGCGCCCGCCAGGGCCAGCACGTCCCGGAGCCGGACGCCGCGCCAGTCGGCCTCCGCGCTCCACCCCTCCACGCACGCGATCGGGAGCCGCGCGGAGCGCTGCGGGAGGGCGCGCAGGTCGTCCATGGACAGCGCGACCTCGCGGCGGACGCGGCCGGTCACCGTCAGCCGCCATCCCGGGTCGCGGGCCGCCGCGACCACGCCCGCGTACGCCGCGGACTTGTTCACCGGCAGCCGCTGCGGCCCGACGCCGGGACGGCGCGGCGCGAGCACCGCAAGCCGCGCCAGCGGCGTGAACGTCTGCCCCACGGTCGTCGCCGCGATCAGCCCGGACGCCCCGGCGGCGGTGAGCAGGAACCTGCGGCGGCCGACCGCGTCGCGGGGGCGGGTCATGACGGTGCGGCGCGTCCGGTCCCACTCGTCGGCGATGTGGATCAGCAGCGCGCCGAACACGATGTAGGCGGTCCAGTAGTGCGCGGTGGTGAAGAAGAACGGGAACGCGTACCAGTACGCGATGTTCAGCACGCCGGTGACGAGCTGGAACACCGAGCCCGCGACCAGCGCGAACACCGCCGCGCGCCGCGCCGCGTGCGCCGCCGACCGGATCGGCGGCCACTGCCACAGCCGCGGGTAGACCGTCCACAGCTTGGCCAGCAGCAGCGGTACCGTCGCCAGCCCGCCGATCACGTGCACGCCCTGCGTGACCCGGTACAGGTTCACCGGACGCGACGGCCACGCCATCCAGCCCTGCGGGTGCTGCATGAAGTGCGACACCAGCCCGGTCGCGAACGCCGAGGTGAAGCTGATCCCGAGCGCGATCCCCAGCCACGCCGCGATCCGCTCGTCGTGCAGGGGGCTGGTGAACCGTCCCGCGACCGTCCGCGGGTCGGCGGGTCCGAGCCTGCTCGGCCCGTTCAGCGGCGCAGCGCGACGAACCACCGGTCCGCCTCCTCCCATACCTCCGTGACCGACGCCGCGCACCCGGCGGCGAGCCCGGTGACGGCGTCGGCCGACACCCGCGCCCACGCGAACCACTCCCCGACCGCGCGTTCCGACCGCAGCCGCAGCGGCTCCACCCGCGACCCCGCGCCGGGCGGCTCCACCTCCGCCAGGACCAGTCCGCCGGGCGCGAGCAGCGCCAGGACGCGGCGCAGCAGCGCGGCCGGGTCGCCGCCGATGCCGATGTTGCCGTCGGCGAGCAGCGCCGTCCGCCACCGCCCGGCGCCGGGGACGCGGCCGAACACGTCCCGGCACAGCGCCGGGGCGCCCGCCGCGACCGTCAACGCGACCGCGGCCGGGGCCAGGTCGATGCCCAGCACCGGGACGCCGCGCCTGGCCAGCGCCACCGTCAGCCGTCCGGGGCCGGAGCCGACGTCCAGGGTGGGGCCCGCGCAGCGGGCCAGGAGCCCGCCGTCGCCGGGGCGCGGGCCCAGCCAGTCCCGCACCGGCAGCGGGCGGCGCCGCCCGTCGGCGTGCTCGATCTCCACCGGGACGCGGTCGCGCAGCGCGTCCTCGTACAGTTCGCCGATCACGCCGACACGACCCCCTCACGCTCGGCCCGCGCCGCGCGCAGGGCGCGGACGGCGGCGGCGAACCGGGTCGCGGGCGCCAGTTCGGCGACCGCGTCGGCGTCGGCCGGGACGTCGACGTCGGTCAGCTCCGGCAGCAGACCCACCGCGAGCCCGGCGCCGTGCAGCCGCGCGAGCTGCGCCGCGCCGGTGCGAGGGGTCGACATCGGGACGCCGCGCAGCAGCCGCGCGTCCGGGCGGCGCAGCCCGAGCAGCCAGAACCCGCCGTCGGACGCCGGGCCGAGCACCGCGTCCCGCCGGGCCAGCCCGCGGCCCGCCTCGGCGAGGAGCGCGGGGGTGACCTGCGGGGTGTCCATCCCGATCAGTACGAGCGGACGTCCGGCGTAGGCGTCGTCGAACGCGGCGGCGAGCCGCTCGTCCAGCCCGCCGCCGCGCTGCGCGACGACCGCGACTCCGTCCGGCAGCCACGGTCCCGGCGTCCCGGACAGGGCCAGAGTGCGGCGCCCGGCCGGGGCTGCGGTGACCGCGGCGAGCGTGTCGCGCAGCGCCGCCTCCGCCAGTCCCGCCGCCTCGCCCGGGGTGTAGCGGGACGACAGTCGGGTCTTCACCCGGCCCGGCGCCGGCTCCTTGGCGATCACCACCAGATCCACCACCGGATCCACCGCCGGGACGGCGGGTGCGGCGGGTTCGGGCGTCATGGCGCGGCCTCCGCCAGGACGCGGCGCATGTCGCGAACGGCGCGGACCGTCCCGCCGAGCGTCCCGGTGACCTTCGACGTCCCGGTCCGCGGGCGGTAGGGGACGTCGACCTCGCCGATCCGCCAGCCCGCGGCGGCGGCGCGCAGCACCGCCTCCAGCGGATAGCCGAACCGGCGGTCGGAAAGTCCGAGCGACAGCAGCGCGGCGCGGCGGGCGGCGCGCATCGGCCCGAGGTCGCGCAGCCGCGTCCCGGCGCGCCGGTTCAGCGACCGGGCCAGCACGGCGTTGCCGAGCCGGGCGTGCGGCGGCCACGCGCCCCGCCCCACCGGCCGCCGCCGCCCCAGCACCAGGCCGGGGACGCCGCCCGACTGGAGCGCCGTCAGCGCGGCGGTCAGGCGGGGCAGGTCGGCGGGGTCGAGCGAGGCGTCGGCGTCCATCACGCACACCACGTCGCTGGACGCGGCGAGCAGGCCCGCGTGGCACGCCGCGCCGAACCCGCGGACCGGCGCCGCGACCACCCGCGCGCCGTGCGCCTCGGCGACGTCCGCCGACCCGTCGGTGGAGCCGTTGTCGACCACCAGCGGGCGGAACCCGTCCGGCATCCGGGCCAGCACCCACGGCAGCGCCTCGGCCTCGTCCAGGCACGGGAGGATCACGTCGATCGCGTCGCCGGTCACCGCGTCGCCGCCTTCGGCGCCCCGGCCTCAACCGCAGCGGTGGTGGGGGCGGGTGGGCGCGCGAACTCGGCCATCCCGTCGGCGAACGACACCGACGCCGCGAACCCCAGCTCGCGGCGGGCCCGGTCGGGGCGCGCGACGATGTGCCGGACGTCGCCGAGCCGGTAGTCGCCGGTGACGCGCGGCGCCGGGCCCCCGGACGCGGCGGCCAGCGCCGCCGCCAGGTCCCCGACCGTGCGGGGCTCGCCGCTGGCGACGTTGTAGGCGCGCAGCCCGCCCGGCTCCGGCGGCCGCTCCCCCGCGACCCGCTCGCCCGCGACCCGCTCCAGAGCCAGCACGTTCGCGCGGGCGACGTCGCGGACGTGCACGAAGTCGCGGCGCTGCCCCCCGTCCTCGAACACCAGCGGCGCGCGGCCGTCCGCCAGCCGCGACCGGAAGATCGCCGCGACCCCTGCGTAGGGGGTGCCGCGCGGCATCCGCGGCCCGTACACGTTGTGGTAGCGCAGCGCGGCGACGGTCCCGCCGGTCGTCCGCGCCCACGACGCCGCGAGGTTCTCCTGCGCGAGCTTGGTGTCGGCGTAGGCGTTGCGCGGCGCGGGCGCCGCGTCCTCCCCGACCGCGCCCGGGTCGAGGGGGCGGCCGCACTCGGGGCAGGCGGGCTCGAACCGCCCGGCCCGCAGCGCCTCCTCCGGCCGCGGCCCGGGGTGCACGCTCCCGTGCCGCCCGCACGTGTAGGCACCCTCCCCGTACACCACCATCGACGACGCCAGGACCAGCGCGCCGACCCCGGCGCGGGCCATCTCCGCGAGCAGCACCGCGGTGCCCTGCACGTTCACGGACGTGTAGGCGGGCATGTCGGACACGTCCACGCCGAGGCCGACCTTGGCGGCCTGGTGGCAGACGGCGTCCACGCCGCGCAGCAGCCGCGCGACGGCGTCGGCGTCCCGCACGTCCGCGACCTCCCCGTCGACCATCCCGCCGTCGCCTGTGCCGGGGGCGGTGGGGTGCAGGTCCAGGCCGCGGACGCGGTGCCCGGCGGCGGTCAGCGCCTCGGCCGCGTGCGAGCCGACGAACCCCGCCGACCCGGTGAGCAGTACGTTCATGCCGACGAACGTAGGCCGCGCGGACCGCCCGCACCGCCGGGAACCGCCCCGTCACGGCGCCTTGTACGAACCTTGTAAGAACTTCGGCCGACGCCCGAACCTCACCCCGCCCCGCCCGCGCCGGCCGCGAGGAGGAGGGCGGCGGCCTTGTCGACGTCGGCCTCGGTGGTGGTGAGGTGGAACGCGCAGCGCAGCCGTCCCGCCCGGACCGAGGCGACCACGCCGCCCGCGCGCAGCGTCTCGGCCGTCCCGTCCGGGACGGTCACCGCAACGATCGCCGAGTCGCCCGGCGGGAGCCCGAGCGCGGCGCTGAACCGGCGCGCCAGTCCCACGTCGTGGGCGTGGATCGCCTCGACCCCGACGCGTTCCAGCAGTTCCAGGGCGGGGGCGTGCCCGGCCCAGCACTGCCACGCCGGGGACAGGTCCAGGCGCCGCGCGTCCGGGGCCAGGCGCACCGGCAGCCCGTACACCGAGTCCCAGACGTCGGCGCCCGCGTACCAGCCGGCGCCGATGGCGGGCAGCGCGTCCAGCGCGTCGGGGACGCCGGTGAGGAAGCAGGTGCCGCGCGGTCCGAGCAGCCACTTGTACCCGCCGCACACCAGCCAGTCGACGTCGGCGGCGGGCAGCGGCAGCCACCCGGCGGCCTGGGTGGCGTCCAGCAGGATCCGCGCGCCGTGCACGCGCGCGGCGGCGACCAGGTCGGCCATCGGGGCGACGCGCCCGTCGGCGGACTGCACCGCCGACACCGCGACGACGTCGACGCCGTCCACGTGCTCGGCGATCCGCTCCAAGGGCACCGACCGGACGGTCAGGCCGGGGCGGGCGGCGAACGGCCACAGCAGCGAGGTGAAGTCCCCGTCGGCGACCAGGACGCTCGACCCGGCGGGCAGCGACGCCGCGACCAGCCCGACGAAGTAGGACACCTGCGGCCCGCACGCCACCCGCGCGGCGGGCACGCCGAGCAGCCGCGCGAACGCCTCCCTGGACCGGGTGACGGCCTCGTCCAGCGCGCCGGGCGCGAGGAGCCCGGCGGCGCGGTCCCGCTCGGCGGCGAGCATCGCCTCGTGCGCCGCGCGCGGCGGCAGCCCGTAGGCGGCAGTGTTCAGGTAGGCGACCCCGGCGCGGAACTCGCGGCGCGCGTCCTCGATCGAAAGGCTCATGCCGTCGATCGTCGGCCACACCCCACCCATAGGACAAAGTAAGATCTTCTGGGCGATCCATCAGTGTGGTTGATACCTTGCGGGGATGCTGGACCTGCACCGGGGCCGGATCCTGCGGGAGGTGGCCCGGCTCGGCTCGATGACCGCCGCCGCGAAATCCCTCGCCTACACCCAGCCCGCCGTGTCGCACCACGTCGCGCGGCTGGAGGCCGAGGTCGGCACGCCGCTGGTGGTGCGGCACGGCCGCGGCGTCCGCCTCACCGAGGCCGGGCGGATCCTGGTCGAGCACGTCGAGGACGTCCTCGCCCGCATGGACGACGCCGAGGAGCGCATCGCCGCGATCGCCGGGCTCCGCGCCGGCCGCGTCCGCGTCGCGGTGTTCCCCACCGCCGCCGGGGCGCTGCTGCCCGACGCGATCGCCGGGCTGCGCGCCCGCGCGCCCGGCGTGTCGGTCACACTGGTGGACGCCGAGCCCGCCGAGGCGATGTCGCTGCTGCGCGCCGGGGACACCGACGTCGCCGTCGTGTTCCGCTACGCCCACATGCCGCCCGACACCGACGCCCGGTTCCGCGAGGTCGCGCTGTGCGACGACCCGCTGCGCCTCCTCGTCCCCACCGGGCACCCCGCCGCCGGGGCCGGGTTCGCCGGGTTGGACGGCCTGGCCGGGGAGACGTGGGCGTCGGGGTGCGCGCGGTGCCGCGACCATCTGCGGTGGGCGTGCGCGCGGGCCGGGTTCGTGCCCGACATCGCCTACGCCACCGAGGACCACGTCGCGATCCAGCGGCTCGTCGCGCGGGGCCTGGCCGTCACGACGCTGCCGGCGCTGGCGCTCGCGCTGCACGCCGAGCCGGGCGTCACCGCCGCCGACGTCCCCGGCGTCGGCCGCCGGAGCATCGCCGCGGTCGTCCCGGCGGGCCCGCGGCCGCCCGCGGTCGCCGCCCTCCTGGACGAACTGACCGCGGCCGCACGCCGCCTGGACCAGCCCGCTGAGGCAGGCGGCTGAGACGGGCCGCTGAGACGGACCGCTGAAACGGGCCGCCGGGGCTAGGAGAGGTGGCGGTGCAGGTCGGTGAGCCGACCCGCGGCGGCGCGGACCGCTTCGGCGAGGCCGGGGAGCCGGTCGTCGCCGAACCGGACCGAGGGCCCCTGGAGCGCGACGGCCGCGAACACCCGTCCGCCGCCGTCGCGGACCGGCGCCGCCACCGCCCGCACGCCCGGCAGCCGCTCCTCGTCGTTGACCGCGAACCCCCGGTCGCGGACGCGCCGCAGGTCGGCGTCCAGCTCCGCGCGGGTGGTGAGGGTGGCGGGGGTGAAGCTGCGGTACGGCTCGTCCATCGCGACGGGGTCGCCGCCGAACGCCAGCAGGGTCTTGCCCATCGCGCACGTGTGGATCGGGTTGCGGTCCCCCGGCGGCTGCTCGTACCGCAGCGGGTGGGTGGACGGCAGGTGCAGCAGCACCGCGACCTCGTCCCCGGCCCGCACGCCGAGGCTGACGGCCTCGCCGGTCCCGTCGCGCAGCGCGGTCAGCTCCGGCTGCAGCAGGGTCGCGCCCATCCGCTCCAGCGCCAGCCGTCCGAGGATCGCGGTGGTGGGGCCGAGGAAGTACCGCTCGGTCGCCGCGTCCTGCGCGAGCATCCCGGTGGCGTGCAGGGCGTGGACGATCCGGTGCGCGGTGCTGACCGACAGGCCCGTCCGGTGCGCGATCTCGGTGGGGGTCTGCCGGGCGGCGTCCTCGAACGAGCGGAGCACCGCGACCGACCGGTCCACGGTCTGCGTGCCCGGCTTCGGCTGCCGCGCCGCCTCGGAGTTGCCGGGACGGCCGTCGGCGTCGTCGTTCGCGGCGCCGCCGGCGCTCCCGTCCCCTGGCGCGTCCCCCGGCGCGTTCACCGGCCCGCCGCCGGGGCAGGCGTCGGCTCCTCCTGCGTCACGGGCCCATCCTCGCACCGCGCCCCGCTCCCCTCCCGCACGGGGGTGGTGGCGCGGGTGAGGCGGGCGGCCATCGCGGCGAGCCGCGCGGCGAGTTCGGGTGGGCCGTCGACCTCGAAGTCCAGGTCGAGGTAGGCGATGCGCAGCGCCGTCCACTCCAGGGAGTCGGGCGCCGTGCGGAGCCTGCAGGTGCGGTCGTCGACGGGCTCGACCTCCGCGCCGGTCACCCGGAACCGGTCGGCGAGCTGCGCCGCGGAGGCGTGCACGGTCAGCACCGCCCGCCCGGCGGGACGCGCACCCGCCAGCGACCGGGCCACGAACGCGGCGGCGCCGGCGGCGGGCGGCTCGCGCGGCGGGCACCGCACCCCGGTGGGACGCGGGTCCGACAGCCGGTCGACGCGGAACGTCCGCCAGTCGGCGCGGCCGGTGTCGAAGGCGACCAGGTACCAGCGGCGCCCGGCCGACACCAGCC
Source organism: Actinomadura syzygii (assembly GCF_008085905.1). Taxonomy (GTDB): domain Bacteria; phylum Actinomycetota; class Actinomycetes; order Streptosporangiales; family Streptosporangiaceae; genus Spirillospora; species Spirillospora syzygii. Next base: position 326,382 of record NZ_VSFF01000003.1, read on the forward strand.
CGTGCGGTTCGACCAGGCGGCGGGTCTCGCCGTCGCCGCGGTCGCGGTAGGCGAAGCGGACCCGTTCGCCGTCGCGGGACGCGGCGGCCAGCACGGTCAGCGCCTCGGGGTCGGCGGCGGGACCGGCGGGCGGGCCGGTCAGCGGCGTCGTCGCGGCGTGCAGTGCGGTGACGCGGCGGCGCAGCCGGGCGGGCAGCACCTGCTCAAGCTTGGCCAGGGCCCGCACCGACGCCTCCCCGATGCCCTCGACCGCTCCCCCGGCCGCCGCGCGCAGGCCGACGGCGATCGCGACGGCCTCCTCGTCGTCCAGCAGCAGCGGCGGCATCGCCGTGCCCGCCTCCAGCCCGTATCCGCCCGCCGCGCCGGGCGTGGCGTGCACGGGGTAGCCGAGGTCGCGCAGCCGCTCCACGTCGCGGCGGACGGTGCGGACGCTCACGCCGAGCCGCGCGGCCAGCTCCGGGCCGGGCCACTCGCGGCGGGTCTGCAGCAGCGACAGCAGCCGCAGCAGTCGTGCCGATGACATCCCCCCAGTATGCGCGGCGACGCGGACAGCCCCTGACCGCTTTCCTCCGGCGGGCGGGGTAGGACGGCGGGGACGCGGCGATGAGTTTCCGCCGCCCGTCCCGTCTACATGTGCACGGTACGACCGAGCGTGAAGGAGGACGAGAACATGACCGTTCGCGAACCCGTCGAGGTCCGCAACCTCGACATCTACGGCGGCGGCGAGCTGGCCTGGGACACCGTGCGGGACGCCCTGACCGCGGCGCTGCCGAAGATGGAGACGCCGGTGTTCCTCGGCACCGTCAGCCCGGACGGGCGCCCGCACTCGGCGGGCGTCGGCGCCCTCTGGCACGACGGCGACCCGTACTTCACCAGCGGGCCCGGCACCCGCAAGTCCCGCGACCTGGCGGCCAACCCGGCGTGCACGCTGTCGATCCGCACGGCGGTCGCGGACGTGGTGCTGGAAGGCGAGGCGCTGCGCGTCACCGACCCGGCCGTGCTGGAGCCGGTCGCCGCCGGATACCGGGCGGGCGGCTGGCCCGCGCAGGTCGACGGCGACGCCTTCACCGCCCCGTTCAGCGCACAGAGCGCGGGCCCGCCGCCCTGGCACCTGTACCGCCTCACCGTGCGGACGGCGGTCGCGGTCGGCATCACCGAGCCGTTCGGCGCGACCCGGTGGACCTTCGCGTCCTGACCGCCGTCGGTCCGGGGCGGCGTCGACTTTGGTCTACCGGGCATGGCCGTCCGGGCGCTGCGCCCAGCCCCGCCCGCCGCCGACACTCGGGGGCATGACAGGGGGATTCTCGCTGCGCGGCGCGCCCGCGCGCCGCTGGACGCTCGTCCGCGACGGGCGCCGGCTGGAGGTCGAGACCGCGCGGGTCGGCTGGGACCGGGCCGTCCGCCTGTTCGTGGACGGCGAACCCGCCGGGGACACCACCACGGACGAGATGAAGGCCGAGCTGCCGTACGGGGAGATGCGCGTCGCGGTGGCGTTCGACCTGCACGGCCTGGTCGACGGGCAGGCGGCGCGCTGCGACCTCGTCCCCGCCACCGGCGAGGACGGGGACGGGGACGGCGACTCGGGCGGGGGCCGGGTCGCGTTCGCGCCGGGCGCGGGGACGCGGGCGGCCCGGCGGGAGGCGCTGGCGCGGGCGCATCCGTTCCTGTACGCCTCCCGGCACGTGGCGGCGGCGACCGCGAAGGTGCTGCTCCCGCTGCTCGGGATCAGCGTGCTGATCAGGGTGCTGCTCGGCGCGGTGCCGTGGCCGGACGTCCCGTGGCCGGACGTGCGGCTCCCCGACGTCGACGCGCCGTCGATCCCCTGGCCGGACGTCCCCTGGCCGAACCTGCCCGATCTGCCCGATCTGCCGGAGGTGTCCGCGCCGCCGTGGCTGGCGGCGGTCCTGGCGGCGGCGAAGTTCGCGGTGCCGATCCTGATCGCGGTGGTCGTGGCGGCGCGCGAGGCCCACCGCCGCAAGCGCACACCCGCCCCGCCCGCCGAAGAGCCGCAGAAGGCAGGGCCGGAGACGCCGGAGGCCAGCGCCGAACTGGAAGGGCGCGGATCGTAGACTCCTCGGTCATGAGCGACCGGCCGTCACCCGTCCCGTACCTGTCGGAGCTGTTCTCGCTGGAGGGCAGGGTCGCGGTGGTGACGGGCGGCAGCTCGGGGATCGGCCGGGCGATCGCGGTCGCGCTGGCGCGGGCGGGCGCGTCCGTGGTGGTCGTGGCGCGGCGGGAGGCGGAGCTGGCCGCGACCGTCGGCGAGCTGGAGGGGCACGGCCGCCGGGCTGCGTGGGTCGGCGCCGACCTCGGTTCGCGGGACGGCGTGGCGCGCGCCGCCGAGTCCGCGGCGGCGGCGTTCGGGGAGCCGGACATCCTGGTGAACGCGGCGGGGGTGAACCTGCGCCCGCCGATGGACGAGCTCGGCGCGGACGTCTGGGACACCACGATGGCGGTGAACCTGGACGCGCCGTTCCTGCTCGGCCAGCGGTTCGGGCCCGCGATGGCGCGGCGCGGCTTCGGGCGGCTGATCCACATCGCGTCGCAGCAGGCGTTCCGCGCGTCGGTGACCAGCGGCGCGTACGGGGTGTCGAAGGCGGGGCTGGTCGCGCTGGCCCGGTCGCAGGCCGAGGCGTGGTCGGGTCGCGGCGTGACCGCCAACACGCTGGTGCCGGGGTTCGTGATGACGCCGCTGAACGCGCGGCTGTCCGGCGACCCGGCGATGGTGAAGGCCCTCGCCGAGCGGACGATGACCGGCCGCAACGGCGTCGCGGACGACTTCGCGGGCGCGGCGGTGTTCCTGGCGTCGGCGGCGTCCGGCTACGTCACCGGCCAGTCGATCTTCGTGGACGGCGGCTTCTCCGCCCACTGAACCGCCTGCCCCGCGCCCGGGCTAGGGCCACAGGCCGGTGGCGCGGACGGCTTCGCCCGGGTCGGCGGCATGGACGATCCCGCCGACCGGGCGGCCCTCCTCGTCGTGGACGCGCCATCCGCCGACCTGCACGACGGGGACGGTGCCGCGCCGCAGGGCGAGGGCCAGTTCCGACAGCGTCCCCCACGACCCGCCGACGACGATCACGGCGTCGGCGGCGTTGACGACGAGGTTGTTGCGGGCCTGGCCGAGGCCGGTCGGCAGCACGACCGACAGGTCGGACGCGGCGGCGGCGCGGTCGGCGGCGGGCAGCACCCCGACGACCGTCCCGCCGGCGGAGCGGGCGCCGGCCGCGGCGGCGGCCATGACCCCGCCGAGCCCGCCGCAGAGCACCACCGCGCCGCGGGCGGCCAGGAGCCGCCCGGTCTCGTGGGCGCGGTCCCATTCGCGTTCGGTGCACTCCCCCGGCCCGCACACCGCCACCTGGACCGGCGGCCGCTCCGCCCGAGGCACGGCCGGGCTACGCCGCCCCGTGCCGGGCCGCGATCGCGTCGATCTTCGCGGCGAGGTCGAAGTCCTTGCCGGTCAGGCCCCCCGCGCTGTGCGTGGACAGCGCGAACGCCACGGTCCGCCAGCGGATGTCGATGTCGGGGTGGTGGTCGGCGTCCTCGGCGGCGCGGGCGACGTCGGTGACCACGTCGATCCCGGCCAGGAACGAGGGCGCCTCGACCCGGCGGCGGATCTGGTCGCCGTCCCGCGTCCAGGCGGGCAGGTCGCGGAGGCGTTCGGCGACGGCGGCGTCGTCGAGCGTGTCGGCCATCGGGCTCACTCCCTGTTCGTCGGCGCTGATGCCCCTCTCCTTCCGAGTACATCACGGACCCGCCGCCGGTCACCCGGAGGGCGAGGTCAGGTCGTACAGGACGACCCCGCCGACCGTGGTGGCGGTGTAGTGCGCGGCGACCCATTCGCTGATCGTCTGCGCGGCGTCGCTGCCGCCGCCGCGTCCGCCGGGGCCCCCTCGGCCTCCGGGGCCGTTTCGGCCGCCGCCGATGAAGTAGTGGATCCGTCCCTGGCGGGTGAGGCGCTGGAACTCGGCGAGGGTGGGCGCGGGGTCGGTGCCGTTGAACCCGCCGACCGCCATCACCGGGCGGCGGACGGCGAGCTGGTACCCGGCGGCGGTGTTGGACCCGACGGCCGCCGCGACCCAGCTGTAGGAGTCCGCGTCGGCGGTGAGGGCGGCTTTCACGGCTGCGGTGGGCGTCCCGGCGCCGAGCAGCCCGCCCGGCGCCCCACCGGGCGGCCCGCCGGGGAATCCGGTGCGGGGGCCGGTCGCGCCTCCGCCGCCTGGCGCGCCGCCGGGCGCGGTCCGGCCGGGCGGATTGCCGGTCAGCGGCGGCGCGCCGGGGTTCCAGCCGCCGGGTCCGCCGCGTCCGGGCGCACCTCCTGGGCGTCCCGGGCCGCGGCGGCCGGGGCCGAAGCCGCGGGACGTCGCGGGCCCGGCGGTGACGATCGCGCCGGTGTGCGGGGTCGCGGTGGTCTGCACGGCGTAGGCGGCGGGCCCGGCGAGGCAGGACAGGACGGTCAGGACGACGACGCCCGCCGCGACGCCCCGCCCGCGCGGCACCCGCCCCGCGAGCGCCCCGGCGAACCGTCCCGCCAGTCGTCGCGCGAAGGGCACGGCCGCCAAAGCCGCCGCCGAGACGAGTCCGGTGGACAGGACGAGAGGGGCGAGCCAGGGATGCCAGTCCGGGGACCGTCCGAGCAGCACGTACGCCCACACCGCCGTGACCGCGACCGTCGCCGCCGTCACGGCGGCTCCGGCGGGATGGCGGCGGCGCTCCCACAGCAGTGCCGCTCCGGCGCCGATGAGCGCGGCGATCGCGGGGGTGAGCGCGACGGTGTAGTACTCGTGGAAGATCCCGCGCATGAAGCTGAACACGGCGGCGGTGAGCAGCAGCCATCCGCCCCACAGCGCGAGGGCGGCCCGGTCGGGGTCGGCGCGGGGCGCGCGGCGCGTCGTCCACAGCCCGGCGGCGAGGAGGATCAGCGCGGCGGGCAGCAGCCAGGACACCTGGCCGCCGATGACGGGGCCGAACATGCGTCCCCATCCGGCGTCCTGGTCGAGGTTGCCGAGACCGCCGGTCTCCTCGCCGTTGAGCCGTCCGAGGCCGTTGTAGCCGAGCGCGAGTTCCAGCACCGAGTCGTGCTGCGACCCGCCGATGTAGGGCCGTGACGAGGCGGGCGTCAGCGCCACGGCGGCGACCCACCATCCGGCCGCGGCGAGCAGCACGCCCCCGGCGGCGGTGAGCTGCCACAGCCGCCGCCGGACGCCGGTGGGCGCGGCGGCGAGGTAGACCAGCGCGAACACCGGGACGACCAGGAACGCCTGCAGCATCTTGGCCAGGAAACCCGTCCCGGCGCAGGCCGCGGCGAACAGCAGCCAGCGGGTGCCGGCGGTCTCCTGCGCGCGGAGCGTCCCGTAGGCGGCGAGGGTCATCAGCAGGACCATCAGCGCGTCGGGGTTGTTGAACCGGAACATCAGCGCGGCGACGGGGGTGAGGGCGAGGACCGCCCCGGCGAGCAGCGCCGCCCAGGCGGGGAACCGGCGCCGCACCGCCGCGTGCACGACCCCCACCGTCGCGACGCCCATCAGCGCCTGCGGGACCAGGATGCTCCAGGAATTCACGCCGAACACGCGGGCGGTGAGGGCCATCGGCCACAGCGCGGCGGGCGGTTTGTCGACGGTGATGGCGTTCGCGGCGTCGGACGAGCCGAAGAAGAACGCCTTCCAGCTCGACGCCCCGGCCTGGACGGCGGCGGAGTAGTAGGCGTTCGCCCACCCGGACGCGCCGAGCCCCCGCACGTACAGGACGCCGGTCGCGGCCAGCAGGGCCAGCAGCGCGGGCCGTTCCCAGGCCGCGCGTCCGGCGGGCCCGCGCAGCAGGCGCCGCGGGAGCCCGCGCAGGGCCGGGCGCGGCTGGGGCGGCGTGGTCGGGACGGCGCCGATCGTGGAGGTCATCTGATGTCTTCCCGCTTTCCTGTGTGGCTTGGGTGCAGGTCGGGCGAGGTCGCGGAGTCGGAGTCGGAGTCGGGTTCGGGGAGGCGGCGGGGGTGGAAGATCCAGGCGCGCATCAGCAGGAACCGGACGAGGGTGGCGGCGGCGTTGGCGGTGACGACGGCGGCGATCTCGACGGTGCGGGACGCGCCGGGCGCGGCGGCGTGCGCGAGCGCGAGGCCGCCGGTGCTGAGGGCGAGGCCGAGCAGGAACGCCAGGCCGCCTTCGAGCTGGTGGCGCAGGGCGCGGCGGGTCCCGGTGACGCCGAAGGTGAAGCGCCGGTTGGCGGCGGTGTTGGCGGCGGTCGCCACGGCCAGCGACAGCGCGTTCGCCCACAGCGGTCCGGTGACGAGCCGCAGCAGCACGAACAGGGCGAGCTGCGCCAGCGTGCTGACCGCGCCGATGACGGCGAAGGCGGGCAGCTGCCGCGCCATGCCCGCGGGGAGTGCGGCGGGCGGGCCGGGGCGGCGGCGGACGGGGGCGCGGAACGCGCCGGTGAGGATGCGGCGGGCGACGCGGGCCATGCCGAGCAGGTCGTCGCGGGCGGTGCGCAGGACGTCGACGCGGCTGTCGGGGTCGTCGACCCAGTCGACCGGGACCTCGTGGATGCGCAGCCCGCCGCGCTGGGCGAGGAGCAGCAGTTCGGTGTCGAAGAACCACTCCTCGTCCTCGACGGCGGGCAGCAGCGCCTGGACGATCTCGGTGCGGGCGGCCTTGAACCCGCACTGGGCGTCGGTGAACCGGGCGGCGAGCGCGGCGCGCAGCAGCAGGTTGTAGCAGCGGGACACGACCTCGCGGCGGGGCCCGCGGACGACGGCGGAGCCGCGGGTGAGGCGGGACCCGATGGCGAGGTCGCTGTGCCCGGAGATCAGCGGCGCGACCAGCGGGAGGAACGCGTCGAGGTCGGTGGACAGGTCGACGTCCATGTAGGCGACGACGTCGGCGTCGCTGGCGCCCCACACGTGCCGCAGCGCCCGGCCGCGTCCCTTGCCCTCCAGCCGGACGGCGCGGACGGCGGGCAGCCGCGCCGCGAGCCGTTCGGCGATCGGCCAGGTGCCGTCGGTGCTGGCGTTGTCGGCGACGGTGATCCGGAACCGGTAGGGGAACGTGCCGTCGAGGTAGGCGTGGAGGCGTTCGACGCTGGCGGCGAGGGCGCGTTCCTCGTTGTGGACGGGGACGACCACCTCGACGAGCCGTCCCTGCCCGCGCGTGCCGCCGGGCCGTGGGACCGGCGCGTCCGCGACGGGATCGGTGACGGAGCCGGTGGCAGTGCCGGTGACGGGGTGACTCATGGGTTCGAGGCTGGTCGGCGGGCGTGGGAGCCCCCTGAGCCGGACATGAAGCCCGCATGAGAAACCCCGGGGGCCGGGTCAGTCGCCCGGGGTGGGGGTGCCGGGGAGGTGGACGCGGGCGAGGGTGCCGCCGCCGGGCGCGGGCTCCAGGGCGACGCGTCCGCCGGACTCGGCGACGACCCGCGCGACGATCGACAGGCCGAGTCCGGAGCCGGGCAGGCTCCGCGCGGACGGCGACCGCCAGAACCGGTCGAAGACGTGGGGGAGGTCTTCGGTGGGGATGCCGGGTCCGTGGTCGCGGACGGTGAGTTCCCCGCCGGTGAGGCGGACGTCGACGGTCCCGCCGGGTGGGGAGAATTTGACGGCGTTGTCGAGGAGGTTCACGGCGGCGCGTTCGAGGGAGGCGGGGTCGCCGTGGACGTACCAGGGTTGGGTGTGGGCGTTGATGGTGAGGTCGGGGCCGCGGAGCCGGGCGCGGTCGACGGCGCGGGCGAGGACGTCGTGGAGGGGGACGGTCTCGGGGATGGTGCGGGTCTCGTCGGGGCGGGCGAGTTCCAGGAGGTCGCCGACGAGGCTGGTGAGTTCTTGCATTTGTGCTTTGACGCTGGTGAGGAGGTCGTGGCGGGCGGGGGCTGGGAGGTCGCGGCCGGTGGCTTCGGCGCGTAGGAGGAGGTCGATGTTGGTGCGGAGGCTGGTGAGGGGGGTGCGCAGTTCGTGTCCGGCGTCGGCGATGAGTTGGGATTGGTGTTCGCGGGAGGCGGCGAGCGCGGCGGTCATGCTGTTGAAGGACCGGCCGAGCCGGGCGATCTCGTCGGTGCCCTCCTCGGGGATGCGGACGGCGAGGTCTTCGGTGCGGGCGATGTGCTCGACGGCGTCGGTCAGCTCGTCCACGGGCCGCAGCGAGGCGCGGGCGATCATCAGCCCGGCGCCCGCCGAGGCCAATACGCCGAGGGCGGTGACGGCGGCCAGGAGCAGGGCGAGGTTGTCCAGGGGGCCTTGGACCTCGTCCAGCGACAGCGCGAACGACACCGCCGCGCGCTCGCCCCGGTCGGTGCGGAACGGGCGGGTGAGGACCCGGACGCGGTCTTTCGTCCCGTCGGCGGTGACGCCGTCGCCGTCGCGGTAGAGGGGGCCGCTTTCGCCGCGGGCGACCCGTACGTCGGCGGCGGTGACGGTCAGGGAGCCCGAGCCGGGGACGGTGCATATCCGTCCGCGGGCGTCGATGAGCTGCACGATCTCGAACGGTCCGGGCGGGCGGGCGCCGCCCGCGGTGGGGCGTCCGGAGCAGGCGGCGAGCGCTTCGGCGAGCTGCCGGGCGACGGGGCGCGCGGGGCCCTCCCCCTCGGGGCCGGGCGGTCCGCCGGACACGGCGGCCAGCCGCCGGTCCAGTTCGCGGTAGAGCTGGTTGCGGGTGATCAGCCACCCGGCGGTCGCGCAGGCGGCGACGGCGAGCGCGACGGCCACCGCGGTGAGCAGCGCCATCCGCGCGCGCAGCGTGAGCCGCCGGGTGACGGGCCCCCGTCCTCCCGCACCCCGTCCCGCCGGGGTGGTCACGGGGCCGCTGCCGCGCGGAGCACGTACCCGACGCCGCGGACGGTGTGCACGAGCCTCGGCAGCCCGCCCGCCTCGGTCTTGCGCCGCAGGTACATGACGTACACGTCCAGGGAGTTGGAGGCGGGTTCGAAGTCGAAGCCCCAGACGGCCTCCAGGATCTGCTCGCGGGTGAGGACCTGGCGGGGGTGGGCGAGGAACATCTCCAGCAGCATGTACTCGGTGCGGGTGAGGTCGACGGGGCGTCCCGCGCGGGCGACCTCGCGGGTGCGGGTGTCCATGGACAGGTCGCCGAACGCCAGCACGTGACCCTGGCCTTCGCCGGAGCCTGGGCCCGTGGTCATGGCGGCGCGGCGCAGCAGGGCGCGGACGCGGGCGAGGAGCTCGTCCAGCTCGAAGGGTTTGGCGAGGTAGTCGTCGGCGCCGGCGTCCAGGCCGGTGACGCGGTCGCCGACCATGTCGCGGGCGGTGAGCATCAGGACGGGCATGGTGGCGCCGAGGGCGCGCAGGCGGCGGCAGGCGGTGAGGCCGTCCATGCGCGGCATGAGGACGTCCAGGACGACGAGGTCGGGCCGGTCCCGCTCGACCCGGTCCAGGGCGTCGGCGCCGTCGGCGGCGGCGTCCACCCGGTAGCCCTCGAACTCGAGGCTGCGGGCGAGGGACTCGCGGACGGCGGGCTCGTCGTCCACGATCAGTATCCGCGCGGCCCCCCGCCCATCGGCCCGCGCCCCGGCCCGTTCGGCGGCGCGTCCGGCCTGGTCGCTGCGCTGCTCCATGTGCTCACGGTAGGCAGCGCGGGCGGGATCCCGGTCTACCGGAGGGCGTTTCTCATCGTTCTTTCAGGATCTTCTGAGCGGGGGTTCAGGGCACGGAGTCGGTGGCGTCGCCCCATACGTCCCCCTGCGCGGCCTTCTCCCGAGCCTCCCGAGCCGCCTCCTCACCCTCCCCTTCGGCGTTTCCCTCGGTGTTTCCTTCCGTGTTTCCCTCGATGGCCGCCGCCACGGTCTCCTCGACGACGGCTGTGACGACGACGCGCGGGGGCTCGGGACGGGTCGCGCCTGCCCAGGTGGTCTTGACGACGTCGACCACGACGTCGCGGGACACGTCCACGATGATCCCGCGCAGGGTGTCGCGCAGCGCGAGTTTCAGCGCGTCGCGGATCAGTTCGCGCAGGACGGCCTCGATCGCGGCGGTCGTCGCGCGCAGGGCCAGGTCGCGGGCGGTGCGGGCGGCGGCGCTGCCCGCGACGGCGGTGAGCAGCCCGCCCGCGGCGCGGGCCGCGTCGGACCCGGCGGCGCGGGTGGCGAGGGAGGTGAGCGGGGCCAGGTCGGCGGCGACGCCGGTGTCCCGGGCGGCGTCCCGGACGGTGTCGCGGACCGCTCCGGCGAGGTCGCGGGCGGCCTGCTCGGCGGTCTCGCGGACGACGCGGGCGACGACGTCGCGGGCGACGAGCATCGCCGCGTCCACGGCGGCGTCGGCGACGGTGTCGACGGCGGCGTCCACGACGGCCTTGGTCGCGGCCCGCACGACGGGCCGGGACGCGGTGGCGGCGGCGGTGCGCCCGGCGCGGTCGCCGAGGTCGCGCGCGGCGGCGGCGAGGTCGCGGGCCAGCGGGCTGGTCACGGCGAGGCGGCGGGCGGCCTGCTCGGCGAGGGTCATGGCGGTGGTGGCGGCCTCGAACGCGCTCGCGGTCGCGGGGTTGGCCGCGGCGGCGGCGCGGGCCTCGGCGACGGCCCGCTCGGCGGCGCCGGACGCGGCGGCCACGGCGGCGTCGCGGGCGGCCCGCTCGACGGTCCGCATCGCGGGCGTCCCGGCCACCTGGTCCAGGATGCGGGTGGCGGCGACCGCGGCGGCGCGGCGGGCGGCGCCCGCGACGGGCTCGCCGGCCGAGGCCGCGGCGCGCGCGGCGGCCGGGGCGAGCCCGGCCCACAGCTCCTCCAGCCGGTCGGCGGCGGCCCGGTCGGCGCGCCGCGCCCGCTCGGCGAGCCCCGTCCCGGCGGGCTCGCTCCCGGACCCGCTGTCGGGCACGCTGTCGGACCCGCTGTCGGGCTCGGGCGCGCCGGGACGGCCGGTCTCGCGCTGCTGTTCGTCGTCCACGGTCACGCCTCTCATCGCGATCCGCCCCTCAAATGACGATAACTGCCGAACTGCTCCGCCAGTTCCTGCGGGGCCGCCCCGTCCGGGAAAAGGGGTGCCGGGGGCGGGCACCGCGGGGTAAGGTCGCGGTCGAACCCGAGAGGAGGTGTGGACGCATGGCCGTCGTTGCGCTGGCCGCTGCCCGCGGCATCCAGGTCGTCCTCATCTCCCGGGCCACCGGCTGACCAGCGCCTTCGTCGCGCGCTCGCCAGGGCCCCTTCACGCAAGGGTTCTCGAAGTGTCTTCTTTCACTTCTGCTTCTTCGTCTTCTTCTTCTGATTCTGGATCTCCGGGCCCGTCCGGTCTGGCCGCCTACGGCTGGGACGGCGCCCTGGAGGACGCGTTCTCTCCCCACCGCGCGGCGGGCCTGGTCCCGGCGCGGGTCGCCGCGGTCGACCGCGGCCTGTGCGACGTGGTCACCGCGTCCGGTCCGCTGCGCGCCGCGACCCACGCGGTCGGCGGCCCGTTCGGCGGCCCGGAGGGCGGGCCGTGCACGGGCGACTGGGCGGGGCTGCGGCTGGACGGTCCGGACGGCCGCGCGGCGGTGGCGGTGGTGCTGCCGCGGCGGACGGCGATCGTCCGGTCGTCGGCGTCGCGGGACTCGCGGGGGCAGGTGCTGGCCGCCAACGTCGACACCGTCGCGGTGGCGGTGCCGCTGACCGCGCGGGCGGCGCCCGGCCGGATCGAGCGGCTGGTCGCGCTGGCGTTCGAGAGCGGCGCGCGGCCGGTGGTCGTCCTCACCAAGGCCGACCAGGTGCCGGGCACCGCCGGGTTCGAGGCGGACGCCGCCGCTGCCGCCCCCGGGGTGGACGTGGTGGCGTGCAGCGCCGCGACGGGCGACGGCGTGGACGCCGTCCGGGCCGTGCTGGCGGGGACGGTGGTGCTGGTCGGACCTTCCGGGGCGGGCAAGTCCACGCTGGGGAACGCGCTGCTCGGCGCCGACCTGCTCGCGACCGGCGACGTTCGCGAGTCCGACGGCAAGGGACGGCACACCACGGTCCGGCGGGAGCTGCTGCCGCTGCCGGGCGGCGGCGTCCTGATCGACACGCCGGGGCTGCGGGGCGTCGGCCTGGTCGAGGCGTCCGACGGGCTGGAGCGCGCGTTCGCCGACGTCGAGGAGCTCGCCGCCGGGTGCCGGTTCCGCGACTGCGCGCACCAGGCCGAGCCGGGCTGCGCGGTCCTCGCCGCCGTCGCGGACGGGACGCTGCCGGGCCGCCGCCTGGACAGCTACCGCAGGCTGCTGCGCGAGAACGAGTGGGCGGCGTCGCGCACCGACGCGCGGCTGCGCGCCGAGCAGCGCGACCGGGTCAAGGCCATCTCCCGGTTCCAGCGGCAGCTGTACCGGGAGCGGGGCCGCGACCGCTGACCGTCCCGCCCCCGGACGCGGAGGCCGCACGGCCTCCGCGTCCGGGGTTCGGTCGGTTCGGTCAGCGGCCGCGCTTGCGGTAGGTCCGGGCCGACAGGGGCGCGAACACCGCGAGCAGGAGCAGCGACCAGCCGAGGCTGGCGGCGACGGGGTGGGCGATGGGCCAGGCGGCGTCCGCGGTCGGCGCGGCGGGGTTGCCGAACAGTTCGCGACACGCGGCGGTGAGGGCGCTGACGGGGTTCCAGTCGGCGATGACCTGGAGGACCTTCGGCATCCCGCCGGTCGGGACGAACGAGTTGGACAGCATCGTCACGGGGAACACCAGCGGGATGAGGTTGTCGGCGGTGTGCTCGTTCTTCACCACCAGGCCGAGGTAGCACCCGGCCCAGCTCAGCCCGTACCGCATGAGCCCGAGCAGCAGGAACGCCTCGGTGGTCGGCCACAGGCCGCGGTGCGCGCGCCAGCCGACCAGCAGCCCGGCGGCGGCCATGATCGCCAGGCCGAGGGCGCCGTGCAGGAAGTCGGCGCCGGTGTGCCCGAACGGGACGGCGGAGCGGGCGGTCGGCATGGAGCGGAACCGGTCCATGACGCCGCGGGAGGCGTCGGTGGCGACGCGCAGCGTCACGGCCATGGTGGAGGTGAAGGTGACCATGGCGAACAGGCCGGGCATCAGGTACTCGCGGTAGTTCCCGCCGCCGGGGACGGCGATGGCGCTGCCGAACACGTACCCGAACAGCACCACCATGATCGCGGGGAAGATCAGCGCGGCGATCAGCTCGCCGGGCTCCTGCCGGATCCGCGACAGCTCCCGTCCGACGAGGGCGACCCCGTCCGACAGGGCCCAGCGGAGCCGGACGGCGCGGGACGCGGGCGCGTGCACGCCGGGTGCGGCGGCGGCGGTCATCGGACGGTCTCCTTCGCACGCACCGCCGCCGACCCCTCGGCGCCGGTGCCGTCGGTCCCGGCGGGGGTGTCGGCGGTGGTGTCGTCGGCAGGGGTGCCGGTGAGGCGCAGGAACACCTCGTCGAGGGTGGGGCGGCGCAGCGCGACGTCGGCGACGGCGAGGCCGGCGCGGTCGAGTTCGCGGACGACGTCGGCGAGCCGGACGCTCCCGGCGGGCAGCGGGACCGACAGCCGTCCGCCCTCCAGGGTCGGGTAGGCGCCGGCGAGGCGGTGCAGGACGTCGGCGGCGCCCCCGGCCGCGCCGGGGTCGTCCAGGACGACGTCGAGCCGGTCGCCGATCGAGGACTTCAGCTCGTCGGGCGTGCCGGTGGCGATGACGCGGCCGTGGTCGACGACGGCGATGTCGTCGGCGAGCCGGTCGGCCTCGTCCAGGTACTGGGTGGTGAGCACGACGGTGGTGCCGCCCGCGACCAGGTCGCGGACGGCGTCCCAGATCTCGCCGCGGCTGCGCGGGTCCAGGCCGGTGGTGGGCTCGTCCAGGAACAGCACCTGGGGCCGCAGGATGAGGCTGGCGACCAGGTCGAGGCGGCGGCGCATCCCGCCGGAGTACCCGGCGACCTGCCGGTCGGCGGCGTCGGCGAGGCCGAACCGCTCCAGCAGCTCGTCGGCGCGGGCGCGGGCCTCGCGGCGCGACAGGTGGTAGAGGCGGCCGAACAGGCGCAGGTTGCCGCGCCCGGTGAGCTTCTCGTCGACGGCGGCGTGCTGCCCGGCCAGGCCGATCCGGGCGCGGACCTGGTCGGGCCGCCGCGCCACCTCGAACCCGGCGATCCGGGCGGTGCCGGAGTCGGCGTCGGCGAGGGTCGCGAGGATCCGCACGGCGGTGGTCTTGCCGGCGCCGTTGGGGCCGAGGACCCCGCAGACCGTCCCGGCGGGGACGGCCAGGTCGAGCCCGTCCAGGGCCCGGGTGTCGCCGTAGCGCTTGCGCAGTGCCTCGGCGACGACGATCGGTTCGTCCGCCACGATCCCTCCTCTGAGTACAATGTACGCAACTAGTGGGTGCCAGCGTAGACAACTGGGTACGTCGTACGCAACTAGGATGCTCCGCAAGGACGGCGACGCGCGCCGAACACGTGGCGAGCAGCTGGTGAGGGCGCGGTGAGAGGGGTGGAACGGTGACGGACGGCGGGGCGCACGTCAGTATCTGGTCGGTGCCGGAGCGGCAGGGCCGGGGCCCGCGGCCCGCCTACAGCCGCGCGCGGATCACCGAGGCGGCGATCGGGATCGCCGACGCCGAGGGGCTGGAGGCGGCGTCGATGCGCCGGATCGCCGCCGAGCTCGGCACGGGGGCGATGTCGCTGTACCGGTACGTGCCGTCCCGCGACGACCTGCTGGACCTGATGGAGGACCACGTCCTGCTGGACGCGGAGATCCCGGACCGTCCGAGCGGCGACTGGCGCGCCGACCTGACCCTGGTCGCCGAGGGGACCCGCGCGGTGTACCGGCGGCACGGGTGGCTGGCCGACCTGCAACGGCCGCGCGCCACCCTCGGCCCGAACCGGCTGCGGCTGGTGGAGTTCGCGTTCGGGGCGCTGGACGTCGGCATCCCGATCGACGACGTGTTCGTCCTGATCGAGATGCTGACCGGCTACGTCGAGCGGGTGGTGCGGTCGGAGCTGGCGTGGCGGCGGGAGGTGCAGGAGAACGGCCTCACCCCGGAGCAGTGGATGATGCGGTCCGGCCCCTACGTCCGGGAACTGCTGGACAGCGGCGCGTACCCGATGTTCCGGCGCATCGTGATCGACGCGCGGATGCCGCACATGAGCGCCGACGAGCAGTTCCGCTACGGCCTGGAGCGCGTCCTGGACTGCATAGCCGCCGTCCTTCCCCCCGACCCGGCCGCCCCCTGACCCGGCGGGGACCGGGCCGGGGCGCGGCGGCGCTACTTCTCGGCGGGCGCCTGGAGGCTCCAGACGCGGCCGTCGGGGTCGCGGACGGTCATCTCGCGGGTGCCGTAGTGGGTGTCCTCGAACGGCGCGACGACCTCGACGCCGGGCCCGGGGCGGAACGCGTCGGCGTCGGCCACCTTGAGCGCGACGCGCAGGTCGGGCTCGCTGTCCTCGGGGACCTCGACGAGGAACACGTAGGGGCCGCCGCCGTTGCGGAACAGGCCCGAGCCGTGGTCGGTCTCGAACTCCAGCTCGAACCCGAGGCCCTGGAGGAATCCGGCCGTCCTGCCCCAGTTGCGGGTCTCCAGGAACAGTGCCTCGATGCCCTCGGTCATGTCCGCTCCCCCTTCTCCGGCGACTCGGTCGCCTGCTCGGTGCTCTGCTCGGTGGTCTGGCCGGGCGTCCCGGCGCGGGTGCCGTCGAGGTAGGCGCGCAGCGCTTCGGCGACCAGCGCCGACAGGGACGTCTCCGCCTCGATGGCCTGGTGCTTCACCCGCTTGATCAGCCCGACCGGCAGGTACACGTTGAACTGCTTGACATCCTCGTCACCCACCCCCGCATGCTAGCAACTTAGGAAGCTACTCGCATGCGGTGGGCGTCGACGGCGCGGCGGGTCTCCTCGGCGACGAGGTCGGCGTTGATCTGCGCGGCCGCGGTGGCGCCCGCGGCGGCGGCGGTTCCGACCTGCGCGGACGGGTCGGTGACGTTGCCCGCCGCCCACACCCCGGGCACGGCGGTGCGCCCGGCGGCGTCGGCGGGGATGTGCGTCCCCATGCCGGACGGGTGGTCGGCGGGCCGCAGCCCGATCCCGTCGAGGAACGCGGCGCGGACGGTCATGCGCGGCGCGACGGCGACCGCGTCGCGGCGGACGAGCGTCCCGTCGGCCAGCCGCACCCCCACGAGCCGCCCGGCGCCGTCCGGCCCGGACGGGCCGCCGGTCTCCAGGGCGGTGACCTCGCCGTGGACGACGCGGACGCCGCGGGCGGCGAGCTGCTCGGCCTGCTCGGCGGACGGCTCCGGCCCGGTGTGGGCGAGGTAGGCGACGTCGCCGCTCCACTGGCGCAGCAGGAGCGCCTGGTGCACCGACATCGGCCCGGTCGCCAGGACGCCGATGGCGCGGTCGCGGACCTCCCAGCCGTGGCAGTAGGGGCAGTGCAGGACGTCGCGTCCCCACCGTTCGCGCAGGCCGGGCACGTCGGGCAGTTCGTCGGTGAGGCCGGTGGCGACCAGCAGCCGCCGCGCCCGGAGCGCCGCGCCGTCGGCGAGGACGACGGTGAACGCGCCGTCGTCCTCGCCGTCGTCGCGGGCCTCGACGAGGGCGACGGCGCCGGGGGCGACGTGCCCGCCGTAGCGGCGGACCTCGGCGCGGCCCCGGGCGAGGAGTTCAGCGGGGGGCGTGCCGTCCCGGGCGAGCAGGCCGTGGACGGCCTCGGCCGGGGCGTTGCGGGGCTCGCCCGCGTCGATCACCGCGACGCGCCGCCGCGCGCGGGCGAGCATCAGCCCGCCGCTCAGCCCGGCGGCGCCGCCGCCGGCGATCACCACGTCGTATCCGTCGTCCAGTCGATCGGTCATCATGACCACCTCCACCGGGCGACCCTGCGCGACCGCACCGCGATCCGGCAAACCTCGTTGCCGTTTCCGCAAGGACCGGCCCGTCCTGGACACTCTCCGCCAAGACGGCGGATCGGTCAGGAATCGAGAAGCGCCGCCCGGCGGGGCGCGGCTAGCGTGAACTGCGTGGACGCGAAGTCCACACCGAACCGAGACCACACGCGACCATAGGAGTGATCATGGCGGGTTCTCCCACCCAGGGGATCAAGACGGTGCTGCACCCGGTGTCGGACCTGGCGGCGGCGACCGCGGTGTACACGGCGCTGCTGGGCGTCGGGCCGAGCGCCGAGTCGTCCTACTACGTCGGGTTCGACGCCGAGGGCCAGCACATCGGGCTGGTGCCGGACGGCGGCCCGCAGAAGGCGGCGGGGCCGGTCGCGTACTGGCACGTCGCCGACATCGCGGCGAAGCTGGCGGAGGTGACGGCGGCGGGCGCGGCGGTGCGCGAGGAGCCCCGCGACGTCGGCGGCGGGCGGCTCGTCGCGACGTTCACCGACCCCGACGGCAACGTCCTCGGACTGGTCCAGGACCAGTGACCGCCCCGCGCCCCGCCCCGCGCGCCGGGGGCGGGGCGGGGCGTCCGGACGGGCCGGTCGGGCCGGTCGGGGCGCCCGTCGGGCGGACGTACTGTGTGAACCCGCCCTAATCTGAACCCGCCGCGGCAGAGCCCGGCGTTTCCCCTGCCGGACGGATGGAGACGATCGATGAGCACGACCCCGGGCACCGCCGACGCCCGCCCCCGCGACACCGAGGAGAGCGCGGGCGGGGTGCCCGCCGCGGACGCGCACGACATGATCCGCGTGCACGGCGCGCGGGAGAACAACCTCAAGGACGTGAACGTCGAGATCCCCAAGCGGCGGCTGACGGTGTTCACGGGCGTGTCGGGGTCGGGCAAGAGCTCGCTGGTGTTCGCGACGATCGCGGCGGAGTCGCAGCGGCTGATCAACGAGACCTACAGCGCGTTCGTGCAGGGGTTCATGCCGACGCTGGCGCGTCCCGACGTCGACGTCCTGGACGGCCTGACCACGGCGATCATCGTGGACCAGGAGCGGATGGGCGCCAACCCGCGCTCGACGGTCGGGACGGCCACCGACGCCAACGCGATGCTGCGGATCCTGTTCAGCAGGCTCGGCGAGCCGCACATCGGGTCGCCGCAGGCGTTCTCGTTCAACACGGCGTCGGTGCGGGCGTCCGGCGCGATCACCGTGGAGCGCGGCGACCGCAAGGCCGAGCGGGTCAGCTTCACGCGGGCGGGCGGGATGTGCCCGCGCTGCGAGGGGATGGGCAACGTCACCGACATCGACCTGTCCCAGCTGTACGACGAGGACAAGTCGCTCGCCGAGGGCGCGATCACGGTGCCCGGGTACAAGGCGGACGGGTGGTCGGTGAAGTTCTTCACCGGGTCGGGGTTCTTCGACCCGGACAAGCCGATCCGCGACTACACCGACGCCGAGCTGCACAACCTGCTGCACCGCGAGCCCGGCAAGGTGAAGATGAACGGCATCAACATGACCTACGAGGGTCTGGTGCCGCGGGTGCAGAAGTCGCTGCTGTCCAAGGACCGGGAGGCGATGCAGCCGCACATCCGCGCGTTCGTGGACCGGGCGGTCACCTACACGGCGTGCCCGGACTGCGGCGGGACGCGGCTCAGCGAGGCGGCCCGGTCGTCGAAGGTCGCGGGGATCAGCATCGCCGACGCGTGCGCGATGCAGATCAGCGACCTGGCGGCGTGGGTGGCGGGGCTGGACGAGCCAGCGGTGGCGCCGCTGCTGGGGGCGCTGCGCCACACCCTGGACTCGTTCGTGGAGATCGGCCTGGGGTACCTGTCGCTGGACCGGCCGGCGGGGACGCTGTCGGGCGGGGAGGCGCAGCGCACCAAGATGATCCGGCACCTGGGGTCGTCGCTGACCGACGTCACCTACGTGTTCGACGAGCCGTCGATCGGGCTGCACCCGCACGACGTCCAGCGGATGAACGAGCTGCTGCTGCGGCTGCGGGACAAGGGCAACACGGTGCTGGTGGTGGAGCACAAGCCGGAGTCGGTCGCGATCGCCGACCACGTCGTCGACCTCGGCCCGGGCGCGGGCACGGCGGGCGGCGAGGTGGTGTTCGAGGGCACCGTCGAGGGGCTGCGCGCGTCGGGCACGCTCACCGGCCGGCACCTGGACGACCGGGCGTCGCTGAAGGCGTCGGTGCGGGCCCCGTCGGGGGCGCTGGAGGTCCGCGGCGCCGGCTCCCACAACCTGCGGAACGTGGACGTCGACATCCCCCTCGGCGTCCTGACCGTGGTCACCGGGGTGGCGGGGTCGGGGAAGAGCTCGCTGATCCAGGGGTCGGTCGCGGGCCGCGACGGAGTCGTCGTGGTCGACCAGGCCGCGATCCGCGGGTCGCGGCGCAGCAACCCGGCGACCTACACGGGCCTGCTGGACCCGATCCGCAAGGCGTTCGCCAAGGCCAACGGGGTCAAGCCCGCGCTGTTCAGCGCGAACTCCGAGGGCGCCTGCCCCGCCTGCAACGGCGCCGGGGTCCTCTACACCGACCTCGGGATGATGGCGGGGGTCGCGACGACGTGCGAGGAGTGCGAGGGCCGCCGGTTCGAGGCGTCGGTGCTGGACCACCTGCTCGGCGGCCGCGACATCAGCGAGGTCCTGGCGATGCCGGTCGCCGAGGCCGCGGAGTTCTTCGCCGCGGGCGAGGCCAAGACCCCGGCCGCGCACAGGATCCTCAACCGGCTCGGCGACGTCGGCCTGGGCTACCTGCGGCTCGGGCAGCCGCTGACGACCCTGTCCGGCGGTGAGCGGCAGCGGCTGAAGCTGGCGACGCACATGGCCGAGAAGGGCGGCGTGTACGTTTTGGACGAGCCGACCGCGGGCCTGCACCTGGCGGACGTGGAGCAGCTCCTCGGCCTGCTGGACCGCCTCGTCGAGTCCGGCAAGTCGGTGATCGTGATCGAGCACCACCAGGCGGTGATGGCGCACGCCGACTGGATCATCGACCTCGGTCCGGGCGCGGGCCACGACGGCGGCCGGGTGGTGTTCGAGGGGACGCCCGCCGACCTGGTCGCGGCCCGGTCCACGCTGACCGGGGAGCACCTGGCGGCCTACGTCGGAGCCTGACCGCCGCCGCCGGTATGGCACGATTCGGCGTGTGACCGGTTCAGCGGGGTCGGGCGGGGCGGCGCAGGAGCGGCGGCTGCGCGACCTCGCGCGGCTGCGGCGCGTCCGCGACCGGATCGACCGGGAGTACGCGCGTCCGCTGGACGTGGAGGCGCTGGCGCGCGGGGTGAGCATGTCGGCGGGGCATCTGAGCCGCGAGTTCCGCCGCGCCTACGGCGAGTCGCCCTACGGGTACCTGATGACGCGGCGGATCGAGCGGGCGATGGCGCTGCTGCGCCGCGGCGACCTGTCGGTCACCGAGGTGTGCTTCGAGGTGGGCTGCGCGTCGCTCGGGACGTTCAGCACCCGGTTCACCGAGCTGGTCGGGGTGCCGCCGAGCGTGTACCGGCGGCGGGCGGCGGAGGCGACGCAGGGCATGCCGCCGTGCGTGGCCAAGCAGGTGACCAGGCCCCTCAGAGGCCGCTGACCCGCCAGGGGCCGCCGGTGGGTCTCCCCGGCAGGGATCGAACCTGCGCTTCCGGCTTCGGAGGCCGGTGCTCTGTCCGCTGAGCTACGGGGAGGGGACCCCGCCCCCAGGGTGACAGCGGGGGCGGGGCGGAGACGCCGGTGGGAGTCGAACCCACGTGGAACGGTTTTGCAGACCGTCGCCTGAGACCTCTCGGCTACGGCGTCGCGTCCTCCTGGAATCGGAGGGGTGGAGATGAGAAGGGCCGCGCTTCCGGTCGGGGAAGGCGGCCTGCCGCGGAATTCGGGATGCGGGCTGTCAGGGGGCCGCCGGGCGGGTCCGGGCGCGATCGCCGCGTCGACAGGTCATGACCGCTCCCCCCTTTGGGCCGGGCGTCGGAGTGCGTACGCCGGGTGCGTCCGCCTGATCAGGATGCCTCGCCGCCCGTCCCGCCCGCAACGCATTTTCCGCCGCCCGGCCCCCGGCACGACCTCCCGCGTGAAGATTCTTTCGGCGGGGGGTTTTCATTGAACGGAACGATGATGTTCCTGTGAACGCCCTGCATGGCAAGGGTGGTACGGGGCACGTGTGCAGTCCCCCGCGCCCCCGGCAGTCCGGTGGGCGGCCGGGCGGGGCGCGGCCCGGATGAGGAGGAGCGATGACGTTGCTCGACCCCGGCGTGTGGACCGGGAAGATCTTCGACGGCGGGTGGGTCGCCGCGGACGGCGGCTCCTACGCCGTCACCGAGCCCGCGACCGGCGGGACGCTCGGCACGATCGGGCAGGCCGGCGCGGCCGACGTGGCCCGCGCGGCGCGGTCGGCCGCGGCGGCGCAGCGGGACTGGGCGGCCCGCACCTACGAGGAGCGCGCCGCCGTCCTGCGCCGGGCGGGGCGCCTGTTCGAGGACCACGCCGCCGAGGTGCAGGAGTGGCTCGTCCGCGAGGCCGGGTCGATCCCGCCGAAGGCGCAGCTGGAGGCGCACTTCGCGGCGAGCCTGTGCTACGAGTCGGCGGCGCTGGCCTCGCACCCGCAGGGCATCGTGCTGCCGTCGGCGCAGCCGCGGTGGAGCCTGTCGCGGCGCCGCCCCGCCGGGGTCGTCAGCGTGATCGCGCCGTTCAACTTCCCGCTGATCCTGTCGATGCGGTCGGTGGCGCCCGCGCTGGCGCTCGGCAACGCCGTCCTGCTGAAGCCGGACCCGCGGACGGCGGTGTGCGGCGGCGTCACGATCGCGCGGATCTTCCAGGAGGCGGGCCTGCCCGAGGGGCTGCTGCACGTGCTGCCCGGCGGCCGCGAGCCCGGCGAGGCCGTGGTGTCCGCGCCGGAGGTGCGGGTGGTGTCGTTCACCGGGTCCACCGCCGCCGGACGCGCCATCGGCGAGGTGTGCGGACGGCTCCTCAAGCGCGTCCACCTGGAACTCGGCGGCAACAACGCGCTGATCGTCCTGCCGGGCGCGAACGTCCCCGACGCGGTGTCGGCGGCGGCGTGGGGCGCGTTCCTGCACCAGGGGCAGATCTGCATGACCTCCGGACGGCACCTGGTCCACGAGAGCCTGCACGAGGAGTACGTCGCGGCGCTGGCCGACAAGGCCGACAAGCTCGCCGTCGGCGACCCCCACACCGCGCAGGTCGCGCTCGGCCCGATCATCGACCAGGGGCAGCTCGCCCACGTCGACGGCCTCGTCCGCGACACCGTCGCGGCGGGCGCGCGGCTCGCCGCGGGCGGCACCCACGAGGGCCTGTTCTACCGGCCGACCGTCCTCGCGGAGGTGACCCCGGACATGCCCGCCTACGCGCAGGAGGTGTTCGGGCCGGTCGCGCCGGTCGTGCCGTTCGCCACCGCGGAGGAGGCGATCGCGCTGGCGTCCGACTCCGAGTACGGGCTGTCGCTCGGCATCCTCGGCGACGTCGGCCAGGCCATGAAGATCGCCGACGCGGTGCAGACGGGCCTGGTCCACATCAACGACCAGACCGTCAACGACGAGCCGGTCGTGCCGTTCGGCGGGGTCGCCGCCTCGGGCAACGGGTCCCGGTTCGGCGGCCCGCACGCCAACATCGAGGCGTTCACCGAGGCGCAGTGGGTCACCATCCGCGGCGAGATCGCCACCTACCCCTTCTAGCCCCTTCTAGCCCCTTCTAGCCCGTCAGGGAGGGGTGCAGGGCGCGGACCAGGGCCACCCACCGGTCGGGGTGGACGTGCGCGACGACCACGCCGCGGGGGAGCCCCGCGGCGCGGAGCGCGGCGTCCACCCGCCGGGCCGGGTGGACGGTGCGCAGCGACGCGCGCACCGTCCCGCCGACACCGGTGAACCCCAGGTCCACGCAGTCGAGGTAGGCGCCCATCGCGGACGCGGGCAGCAGCGGGACAGGGCGGCGGTCCAGCCGCAGCACCGCCGAGTCCACGCGCGGGACGGGACGGAACCGGTCCCGGCCGATCCGCCGCCCCAGCCGCCACCCGAACTCCGGCCACGTCCGCACGGTCAGGCGGCTCCACCGCCCGTAGTCGCCGGTGCGCTTGCGCGCGTACTCCCGCTGGACGATCAGCGTCGCCGACGCCAGCGACGGCGCGGCCAGGGCCCACCCGACGATCCGGGACGTGGCCGCGTACGGGATGCTCCCGGCCAGGTGGAACCGGCCGGGCGGCGCGCCGGCCCGGAGGAAGTCGCCGGTCACGCAGGTCACGTGCGGCAGGCCCGCGCACCGGTCGGCGAGCCGCGCCGCCATCACCGGGTCGATCTCGTAGGCGATGACGCGGCGGGCGCGCCCGGCGAGCGCGGCGGTGATGCGGCCGTCGCCGGCGCCCGCCTCCACGACCAGGCCGCCGGGGCCGTCGCCGACGGATCGGGCGTAGCGGGCGATGATCTCGGGGTCGGCGAGGAAGTTCTGCGACAGCTCGCGGCGGGCCCGCCCGCGCGCGGAGCCGCGCCGGGCCTGGGCGCGGGCGGTTCGGTTCGCGGGGTTGCCTGTGGTGCTGTTCGGGGTGCGGTTCACGGTCACCGTGTCCTGGGTCCCCGGCCCGGGGGACGGGCCGGTCGGGCGGTCGAGGGACGCTCGAAGGCCCTGGACGACGGCAGGCGGGAACGGCGCGGACACCGGCGCCGCGATCAGCGCGGCCCGCACCTTGGAGAGCGGACGGTGCGGGAACGGGCGGCGTCGCGCGGACGGCGCACGGCGCTGCGAGGCGGCGGCCGACGTTCACCGAACGCGGCGCTCGCCTGACGCGGACGGACGCGGCTCAGGCGCGTTCCGTCACACGGAATTGCGACCGGGCGGGCTTCAGGAGCCCGCCGGGTGGGTCAAGCGCCGGCGCGGCCTGGACGGTCCAGGGCGGGGCGACGCTCACGCAGCCGGACGGCGACGGCGGCGGAGACGAACGCCCGCGCCGCGCTGTCGTAATAAGCGCACATGCGGACCACCCTAAAACGGAGCCCGCGCCGTCCCCAAACGATTTTTACGCGACCATGCCGCGGACCGGCACGCGGACCGGCACGGAACGCCGCCCACCGGGGCCTGACCGGGGGATGGACGCCCGTGAACGAGCCGTGTCCCGGCGGCGGGCCGGGCGTGACCTGCACGTAAAGCTGCTTGCCGTCCCGTTTATCCCGCTTGGCGTGGGCAATCAACTCTTCAACCCGGGCGACCGGGACGTACAGGTCGAGGAGGCCCCGCCGTGTACAGGACGCACGAGATGCGGATGGTCCGGACGGAGGAGTCCGGGCTGGAGGAGTGGGCCTGCCCCACCTGCGGCCGCCGCATGCTGCTGCGCTGGCCGCCCCACTACGAGAAGCGGATCGTCGAGCCCGGCGACGCCCGCGCCTGCCACGTCGGCAGCGCCGCCCCCGGCCCCGCCGGGACCGGCGGCTCGCCGGACGCACCGCCCGGAACGTCGGAGGACAACGGTGAGCGGCAGTGGCGCGACGCGCGCCGCTGGCTCCGCGAGACCGGCGTCGACGCCGTCCCCCCGCCCGCCCAGCCCAACCGCCCCGAACCCGTCTGAGCGGACCGACCCGCCCGACCGGCAGGTCAGGGGCGGGCCATCTCGGCGCGCATCAGATCCAGGCCCATCGGGCCCAGGTCCAGCGCCCGGCGGTGGAACTCCTTCAGGTCGAACGCCGCGCCGGCCCGGCGCCGCGCCGCCTCACGCGCCTCCAGCCAGATCTTCTCCCCCAGCTTGTACGCGATCGCCTGCCCCGGCCGCCCCAGGTACCGGTCGATCTCGAACGCCACCTCCGCGCCCGACCTCGGGCCCGCGTGCGCGGCCAGGAACTCCCGGCCCAGCTCCGGCGTCCACCGCTCACCCTCGTGGAACCCCGTCCCCGCCGGGATCCTCAACTCCAGGTGCATCCCGATGTCCAGGATCACCCGCGCCGCGCGGAACTGCTGACCGCCCGCCAGCATCCCCAGCCGGTGCGCCGGATCCGGGTAATGCCCCAGCTCGTCCATCAGCCGCTCCGCGTACAGGCCCCAGCCCTCGCAGTGCCCCGGGTGCAGCTCGCTCGACACCCGCTGGAACCGGTTCAGCACCGGGTTCAGCGTCGTCACGCCCAGCTGGAGGTGGTGTCCGGGGACCCCCTCGTGGAACATCGTCGCAGGAACGCTCCAGGTCACGATGTCCGCCGACGGGTCGTCCACCGTCCACCACACCGTCCCCGGACGCGACAGGTCCTCCGCCGGAGCCAGGTAGTACACCCCCGCCTCCACCGGCGGGATCCGGCACTCGATCCGCCGCAACGGCTCCGGAATGTCGAAGTGCACCCCGTCCAGGTCCGCGATCGCCCGGTCCGCCAGCTCCTGGATCCACGCCCGGAACGCCTCCGCGCCCCGCATCCGGTGCGCCGGGTCGGCGTCCAGCGCCGCCACCACCGCGGTCAGCGGCTCACCCGGCAGGATCGCCTCCGCCGCCTCCGCCATCTGCGCCTCGACCCGCGCCAGCTCCTCCCAGCCCCACGCGTAGGTCTCCGCCAGATCGAGGTCGGTGCCGAGGAAGTCACGCACGCCCAACCGGTACCGGTCCGCGCCGAGGGCGTCCCGCTCCGGCGCCCGGCCCGCCAGCTCACCCGTCAGGAACTCCGCGAACTCCCCGAGCGCCGCCGACGCCGACTCCACCGCCGCGTCCAACGCGCCCCGCAGCGGACCGTCCGGAACCTGGTACCGGCCCGCCAGCTCACCCAGGTACGCCGGGACGTCCAGGCACTCACGCGCACTGCGCAGCACCTGCCGCCGCGCCGCCACCCGGCCCCGGTCACACGCGCGCTCCAGCGCGTCCCGCAACCCGCCGAGCGCACCCGGCAGCGCCGACACCCGCGCCAGCACCGCGTCCCAGTCGCTGTCCTTGCCCTGGTCGAGCAGCTCGATCGCCGTCCGGAGCCGCTGCACCGGACCGTCCGTGGTGTCCAGACAACCCTCGCGGACGCCCGCCTCGTCGAGCGCGACGTCCACCTCCAGGCGCTCCCGCAGCACCGCCGCGGCGATCCGCCCCGCCTCGCCCTCCACCGGGGTCCGCGCGAGCTCGGCCAGCGTCCGCCGCGCCAGCTCCGCGCGGGCCGCCACGCCGTCCGGGCCGTAGTCGGTCAGCCGCGCGTCCTGCCCGGAGATCCCCATCATCGCCGCCAGGCAGGGCTCCAGCGCTGCGAACGCGTCCACGTACCGGTCGGCCAGTTCATCCAGTGCGGTCACCGCCCTAGGCTACGGCCACCCGCCCCCATTGGGCGATCATGAAAATGTGCCAAAACGGTGGAACCTTCAACGGAACCTTCAACGGGTCTCGGCCGCCAGCCGCACGCCCAGCCCCACCAGCACCACACCCGACACCTGGTCCAGCCGCCGCCGCACCACCGGCCGCCCCAGCACCCGCTTCGCCGCCCCCACCAGCCACACCACCACCGCGTACCAGGCCAGATCGATCAACGCCCACAGCACCGAGAACCCCACCAGCACCACCGGCACCGACCACCCGTCCGGCACGAACTGCGGCAGGAACGACACCGCGAACACCCCGGCTTTCGGATTGGCGAAATTCGTCACCAGACCCAGCCGGTACCACCGCCACCCCGACGGCCCCTCCCCGTCCCCCTCCGCTGGACGGTCAACACCGCCCGCGACGACGCCGTCCGCGACCCGGCGCCGCGCATGCCACAACGCCCGCACCCCGAACCACACCAGCACCGCCGCGCCCGCGATCCGCAACCCGTCATAGGCCAGCCGCGACGCCGCCAGCAGCGCCGACAACCCCACCGCCGCCGCCACACCCCACGCCAGCACCCCGGTCTCGTTCCCCAGCACCGTCGCCAGCCCCGCACGGCGACCCGACCGCAACGACGCCCGCATGATCACGACCGTGCTCGGCCCCGGCGCCATCGCGATCAGCACCGCCGCACCCGCAAAAGCGAGCAAACTCCCCAGCATCCCCCCATGCTGACCCGCCCCGGCAACGCCCGGCAAACCCTTTCCCCGCGTCGCCGCACCGCGACGAACCGCTACAGGGGCCCGCCGCCGTCCTCACCGCCACCACCGTCACCGCCACCCGACGGCGACGGACTCGGAGCACCCGGCGACGGCGACCGACCCGGCGGACTCGGCGACGACGAGGGCGGCGGACTCGGCGACGCCGGACCCGTCCCCTCAGGCGACCGCGACGGCACCGGAAACGACGGCGTCGGCTCCGGCGGCTGCGGCGGCGGCTCCTTCGCCTCCGGCTGACACGCGAACAGCACACCCATCAACAACGCCAGCACCAGCAACCCCGCCGCCAGCCCCAGCACGCCCCCGACCAGACTCCGCTCCGGCGGACGCTCCCCCACCGGCCCCGCCGCACCCCCCGGACCCGGCGAACCAGGCGGCGGCTCCGGACGCTCCAACGCAGGCTCCGCCGCCGACCCCAGCCAATACGGCTGGAACTGCGGCCCCCGCCGACGCCGACCACCCCACCACGCACGCCCCGACCCCTGGAACGCCACCGGCTCCAAAAACCGCTCCGCACCCGCACGATCCGCCTCATACGACGTCGCCACCCACGGCGCCGGACCGTCCGGCTGCGCCGCCACCACCGGCGCCGGATCACCCGGCCCCCCAGCCGCCCCGCCCGGCCCGCCCGGCCCGCCGCGCCCCGGCACCGCCGCGTTGATCGCCGCACGGAACCGGTCCCGCGCCGCCGCGTCCTCCGCCGCACCCCGGTTCAACACCGCCACACTCGCGCGCCGCCCCGCCCCGTCCACCCCCAGGAACACGATCCCGGCGGCCGACTCCGACAAACGCGCCGACAAACGGAACGGCCCCAACCGGTCAGGATCACCCGGGGGCAACGGCCTCGACATGGCCGCAACCCTAACAACCACGCCCTACGATCACCCCGAGACACGACCCCGGCCCCCGCCCAACCCCCACCCCAGCGGGCCTCCCGCCCCCACTCACCGCCCCACCCGAACCGATCACCGGCAACGCGCACGTATCCCCAACGAACGGGTACAAGTGATCGCGTAGTGTCGAAAAACACGCCCAGCCCAGGCACCCGACGGACACCGAGGGGAAACCCGTCATGACCATCGCCGCCACCGACGTCGACGAGGCCGCAGCACTCCTGCAGAACACCCTCGCCGAGGTCAAGAAGGTCATCGTCGGCCAAGACCACATGGTCGAACGCCTCGTCGTCGCCCTCCTCGCCCGCGGCCACTGCCTCGTCGAAGGCGTCCCCGGCGTCGCCAAGACCCTCGCCGTCGGCACCCTCGCCAAAGTCGTCGGCGGCACCTTCGCCCGCCTCCAGTTCACCCCCGACCTCGTCCCCTCCGACATCGTCGGCACCCGCATCTACCACCCCTCCACCGAACAGTTCGACGTCGAACTCGGCCCCGTCTTCGTCAACTTCGTCCTCGCCGACGAGATCAACCGCGCCCCCGCCAAAGTCCAGTCCGCCCTCCTCGAAGTCATGGCCGAACGCCAGGTCTCACTCGGCGGCAACACCTACCCCCTCCCCAAACCCTTCATCGTCCTCGCCACCCAGAACCCCATCGAATCCGAAGGCGTCTACCCCCTCCCCGAAGCCCAACGCGACCGCTTCCTCATGAAGATCGACGTCCACCACCCCGCCGCCCACGAGGAACTCCAGATCCTCCAGCGCATGAGCGTCGACCCACCCGAAGCCGCCCAGACCCTCGACACCCACCGCCTCGCCGGACTCCAACGCGCCGCCGAAGAGGTCTCCGTCCACGAACTCATCGCCGACTACATCGTCCGCCTCGTCATGGCCACCCGCGAACCCGACCAGTACCGCCTCCCCGACCTCCGCGGCGTCATCGACATCGGCGCCAGCCCCCGCGCCACCCTCGGCCTCGCCGCCACCGCCCGCGCCCTCGCCCTGCTGTCCGGACGCGACTACGTCCTCCCCGACGACGTCCGCGCCGTCGCCCGCGACGTCATGTCCCACCGCCTCGTCCTCACCTTCGACGCCCTCGCCGACGGCGTCGACGCCGCCGACGTCATCACCCAGATCATCACCGCCGTCCCCCCGCCACGCGTCGTGTGGAACCACGGATCCGCAGCGGTGACCAGCGCATGACCCCCGCCACCGGACGCAGGCGCAGCGGCAAACTCGCCCACCTCGCCCCCGAACGCACCCTGCGCCGCCTCGAACTCCAGGTCACCCGCCGCCTCGACGGCCTCCTCAACGGCGAACACCTCGGCCTCCTCCCCGGCCCCGGCACCGAACTCGCCGAAGCCCGCCTCTACCAACCCGGCGAAGACGACGTCCGCCACATGGACTGGGCCGTCACCGCCCGCACCACCACCCCCCACGTCCGCGACCTCATCGCCGACCACGAACTCGAAGCCTGGGCCCTCGCCGACCTCACCCCCAGCATGGACTTCGGCACCGCCGCCATGACCAAACGCGACCTCGCCGTCGCCGCCCTCGCCGCCGTCGGCTTCCTCACCGTCCGCCTCGGCGACCGCGTCGGCGCCTACCTCCTCCACCACGACGGCATGCGCCGCTGGCCCGCCCGCACCGGCAAAGCCGCCCTCTACGCCCTCCTCCAGGCCGTCCTCGACGCCCAGTCCGTCGAGGACACCACCCCCGGCACCACCCGCACCGGCACCGCCTCCCCCCGCGACCTCCCCGCCGCCATCGCCGCCCTCGACCGCGGCCAGACCCGCCGCGGCCTCCGCGTGATCATCTCCGACTTCCTCGCCCCCGACGGCACCGACCCCACCGGCCTCCCGGTCGCCCGCGCCCACGACGCCCACCCCGACTGGGAACGGCCCCTGCGCCGCCTCACCACCCGCCACCAGGTCCTCGCCATCGAGATCATCGACCCGCGCGAACTCGACCTCCCCGACGTCGGACTCGTCGAGATGACCGACCCCGAGACCGGCGCCGTCCACGAGATCGTCCTCAACCGCCGCACCCGCGAACGCTACGCCGCCGCGGCCGCCGCCCAACGCGCCCGCACCCGCGACGCCCTCCGCCGCAGCGGCGCCCACCACCTCGTCCTGCGCACCGACCGCGACTGGATCGCCGACATCGCCCGCTTCGCCCTCCGCCAGCGCCGCGCCGCAGGCCGGCCCGTCTCCACCGCGGGAGCGCGCCCATGACCTTCCTCTCACCGGAACGCCTCTGGCTGCTCGGCCTGCTCCCGCTCCTGGGCGCCGCCTACGCCCTGCTCCAGCTCCGCCGCAGCCGCTACGCCGTCCGCTTCACCAACCTCGCCCTGCTCTCCCAGGTCGCCCCGCGCCGCCCCGGCTGGCGCCGGCACGTCGCCGCCGCCCTCTTCCTCATCATGATCACCCTCATGATGATCGGGTTCGCCCGCCCCGCCGACTCCGTCAAGGTCCCCCGCGACCGCGCCACCATCATGGTCGCCATCGACGTCTCCCTCTCCATGATGGCCAGGGACGTCCCGCCCAGCCGCTTCGACGCCGCCAAGGCCGCCGCCAAGAAGTTCATCGACGAACTCCCCGCCCGCTTCAACGTCGGCGTCGTCGGCTTCGCCGGAAACGCCAACCTCATCGCCGCGCCCTCCGCCGACCGCGCCGCCGCCATCGCCTCCATCGACCAGCTCGTCCTCGCCAAACGCACCGCCATCGGCGAGGCCGTCTTCACCTCGCTGCAGGCCATCCGCTCCTTCGACGCCGACGCCAGCCAGGACCCGCCGCCCGCCCACATCGTCCTGCTCTCCGACGGCGACAACACCACCGGACGCTCCGTCCAGGAGGCCATCGACGCCAGCCGCGGCGCCCACGTCCCCGTCTCCACCATCGCCTTCGGCACGCCCTACGGCACCGTCGACATCGAAGGCGAGACCACCAGCGTCTCGGTCAACAAGGAGACCCTGCGCGCCCTCGCCGACAGCACCGAGGGCAAGTCCTACGAGGCCGCCGACGCCGGACAGCTCCGCGAGGTCTACGCCAACATCGGCACCTCGCTCGGCTTCAAGACCGAGCACCGCGACGTCGCCGCGCGCTACCTCGGCATCGCGCTGATCTTCGCGCTCGCCGCCGGCGGCGCGTCCCTCGCCTGGTTCTCCCGCCTGCCCTAGCGCGCGCCCGCCCCGCCCCGGCACGGCGCCGGTACCCGCGCGACGCTGGTACGGTCGGCCGACGTGGGGGAACACTACTTCGCCGAACGGCCGGGCACCGCGAGCCGCCGTCGCACCGTCGACCTCGTCCTGCCCGACCTGCACCTGCGGCTCGACACCGACGCCGGCGTGTTCTCCCCCGACCGGATCGACCCCGGCACGCGCATCCTCCTCGAGACCGTCCCCGCGCCGCCGCCCACCGGCGACCTCCTCGACCTCGGCTGCGGATACGGCCCCATCGCCCTCACCCTCGCGAAACGCTCTTCCCAGTCGATGGTTTGGGGCGTGGATGTCAATCGCCGGGCCTTGGAGCTGGCTGAAGGTAATGCTCAAACCGCTGGCCTTGACAATGTAAGGTTCAGGGTGGCGGACGACATCGACCCCGGCCTCCGCTTCGCCGCGATCTGGTCCAACCCCCCGATCCGCGTCGGCAAGACCGCCCTGCACGACCTCCTCCTCGCCTGGCTCCCCCGCCTCACCCCCGGTGGCGCCGCGCACCTCGTCGTCCAGCGGCACCTCGGCTCCGACTCCCTGCAGCGCTGGCTGGACGGCCAGGGCCTCCCCGCCGAGCGGGTCGCGTCCCGGTCCGGATACCGGGTCCTGCGCGTCACGGCCCGCCCCGAACCCGACACGGAAGGCACCACCCGATGAGCGGCCCGACCACCCCCGGACGCCGGCAGCTGCGCGGCACCGACGTCAAGCGCCTCAACCGCGACTGGCGCCGCCGCACCGAGGCCCGCCTCGGCCTGCTCGTCGAATCGGTCACCCAGCCCTTCAACACCGGCTCGATCGTCCGCAGCGCCGCCGCGTTCGGCGTCGAGCGCGTCTGGTTCGCCGGGAACGCCACTCCCCCGACCCAGAAGGGCGTCGACAAGACCGCGCTCGGCACGCTGCGGCTCGTCCCGTGGGAGCACGCCGGGTCCGCCGCCGACGCCGCGGCCGCCGTCCGCAAGGAGGGCATGCGGCTCGTCGCCGTCGAGCTCACCGGCGACGCCGTGCCACTGCACGAGGCGCCCCTGGACGGCGACGTCTGCCTCGCCGTCGGCGGCGAGGACCACGGCTGCTCCCCCGCCCTGCTCGCCGCCGCCGACGCGGTCGCCTACATCCCCCAGATCGGACGGGTCGGCTCGCTCAACGTCGCCGTCGCCACCGCCATCGCCCTCGCCGAGGCCCGCCGCCGCGAATGGACGTCCTGACCCGCACGGTTTGCGGAAACGGCAACGCCGTTAGCGGAAAAGGCGCTCGTCCGGGCACCATCACGGCATGGACGAACCCACCAACGGCCAGGAGTTCTGGGACTCCCGCTACGGCGAGCACGACCACCTGTGGAGCGGCGAGCCCAACGCCGTCCTCGTCGAGGAGACCACCGACCTCCAACCCGGCACGGCGCTCGACCTCGGCTGCGGCGAGGGCGCGGACGCGATCTGGCTCGCCCGCCGCGGCTGGCGCGTCACCGCCACCGACATCTCCGGCGTCGCGCTCGACCGCGCCGCACACCACGCCGAGCACGCCGGCGTCGCCGACCGCATCGACCTGCAGCGCCGCGACCTCGCCGAGTCCTTCCCCGACGGCGTCTACGACCTGGTGTCCGCGCACTTCCTGCACTCGCCGCACGAGGGCATGCCGCGCGAGAAGATCCTGCGCGCCGCCGCCGCGGCCGTCGCCCCCGGCGGCACGCTGCTGATCGTCGGGCACGCCGGGCCGCCGCCCTGGGACCCCGACGCCCACCCCGACGTCCACCTGCCCACCGCCGACGAGGTCCGCGCCTCGCTCGCGCTCCCGGACGGCGACTGGGACGTCCTGCGCAGCGGCGAGCACGAGCGCGTCCAGACCGCGCCGGACGGCCGCGTCATGACCCGCACCGACAACGCCCTCCGGCTCCGCCGCCGCGCCTGACCCGATCTCCGGCGACAGGGAGGCCGCGACAGGGAGGCCGCGACACGGGCGCCGTCACGGACGGGCGGCGGCGCCCTCCATCAGGGCCGTGAACTCCTCCAGGGAGATCTTGCCGTCGCGGTTGGCGTCGGCGGCCACGACCACCTCCACCACGCGCGTGCCGGTCGTGTCCTGGCCGAGCTTCGCCATGAGGTTCTTCAGCTCGGCCGTCGAGATGTAGCCGTCGCCGTCGACGTCCACCAGCTCGAACGTCGCCCTGTACTCGTTCACGTCCGCCACGCCCGCTCCTTAGCCGATCGTTTGCCGCGGCCGACCGTAGCATTGACATCACCCGGCGCGGACCTTTACGCAGTAAGGTCCGGCGTGACCTCCCCGTCCGACATAATCGGACGGGTGCGACGCTCGTACGAGTTCCTCGACCACCCCGGCCCCATCCCGTTCGCCCACCGCGGCGGCGCCGGCGGCCGCCCCGAGAACTCCATGGCCGCGTTCCAGCGCGCCGTCGACCTCGGCTACCGCTACCTGGAGACCGACGCGCACGCCACCGCCGACGGCGTCGTCGTCGCCTTCCACGACCGCACCCTCGACCGCGTCACCGACCGCAGGGGCGTGATCGCCGAGCTGCCCTACGCCGAGGTCGCCAAGGCCCGCATCGGCGGCAGCGAGCCCATCCCCCGACTGGAGGAGCTCCTGTCGTCCTTCCCGGACGCCCGCGTCAACATCGACCTCAAGGACGCCCCCGTCATCGGCCCCCTCTCGGCGGCGCTGCACCGCGCCAAGGCGTGGGACCGGGTGTGCCTGACGTCCTTCTCCACCCGCCGGCTGGCCCAGATGCGGGCCCGGCTGCCGCTGTTCACCGACCGCGACGTGTGCACCGCGCTCGGCCCGCGCGGGGTGATGGCGCTGCGCGCCAAGTCCTACGGCGGCCCGGCCGCCAAGCTGATCCGCCTCGCCGCCACCGGCGTCGCCTGCGCGCAGGTCCCCTACGGGCTCGGACCTCTCCCGTTCGTCACCGAGGCGTTCGTCGCCCGCGCCCACGAACTCGGCCTGCAGGTCCACGCCTGGACGGTCAACGAGCCCGCCGACATGCGCCGCCTGCTCGACCTCGGCGTCGACGGCATCATGACCGACGATCTGCTGGCCCTGCGGGACGTGATGTCGTCTCGCGGCCAGTGGCCCGGCCCCTCCTGAGGCCCGTCAGCGGTTGAAGCCGGGCGGGCGGTACTCGGCCGCGATCCGCATCGGTCCCGACGGGCCGGGGCGCTCGGCGGGCCGGCCCGGCTGCCCGGGCGGCACCGTCCCGCCGACCTGGAGGTCGAGACGCTGCGACCGGGCCATCTCCAGGAGCTCCAGGTCCTCCGGGGAGACCAGCGCGGCCATCACCCGGCCGCGCCGCGTCAGCTTCACGGGCTCGCCCGTGTAGGCGACCCGGTTCACCAGATCAGCGAACTGGGCACGTGCTTCGGTTACCGGAACATCCACGTGATTCATCGTATAGCGAAACTCCCCGCTCTCCCCTGGTCGCCCTCAGCCACGCCGCGTTAACGTGCTCACGTACATAGTGTACGAACTGTACAGATGATCAAGGAGTGTCACGTGAGCGACGGACCGATGCGATGGGACGGCGACCAGCCCGGCGAGCGGCTGAACAGGACCTACATGGGCAGGACGCGGGCCAGCGTCACCGAGATGCCGCCGCTCGCCGAGGCCCAGCTGTTCGAGCGGCTCCTCGCGCAGCGCATCGTGTTCATCGGCAGCGAGATCGACGACCAGCTCGCCAACCGGGTCAGCGCGCAGCTCCTGCTGCTCGCCGCGCACGACTCCAGGCGCGACATCACGATCTACGTCAACTCCCCCGGCGGCGTCGTCGACGCGGGCATGGCGATCTACGACATGATGCAGTTCGTCCCAAACGACATATCCACGGTCGTGATGGGCATGGCGGCGTCCATGGGCCAGACGCTGCTGTGCGCCGGCACCGCGGGCAAGCGCTACGCGCTGCGGCACGCCCGGGTGATGATGCACCAGCCGCACGGCGGGATCGGCGGCACCGCGTCCGACATCAAGATCCAGGCCGAGCAGTCGCTGTACCTCAAGCGGACCCTGGCCGAGCGGACCGCGTTCCACACCGGGCAGCCGCTGGAGCGCATCGAGGCCGACAGCGACCGCGACCGCTGGTTCACCGCCGACGCGGCCCGCGAGTACGGCTTCGTCGACCACGTCATCGACAGCACAGACCGGGTGGGCACATGACACGTGCGGAACGCCGGACCCTCGTCCCGTCGTTCGAGGAGCAGACGACCTACGGGCGCAAGGAGACCGACCCCTACAACAAGCTCTTCGAGGACCGGATCGTCTTCCTCGGCACGCCGGTCGAC
This sequence comes from Actinomadura syzygii, assembly GCF_008085905.1. Classification (GTDB taxonomy): domain Bacteria; phylum Actinomycetota; class Actinomycetes; order Streptosporangiales; family Streptosporangiaceae; genus Spirillospora; species Spirillospora syzygii. The sequence goes on from NZ_VSFF01000003.1 coordinate 361,510, forward strand.
GACGTCAGCGCCAACGACATCACCGCGCAGCTCCTCGCGCTGGAGGGATTGGACCCCGACCGTCCCATCGCCCTGTACATCAACTCGCCGGGCGGGTCGCTGACGGCGATGCTGGCGATCTGCGACACGATGCGCTACGTCCGGCCGCCGATCGAGACGACCTGCGTCGGGCAGGCCGGCTCGGCGGCGGCGATCCTGCTGGCGGCGGGCGAGCCCGGCCGGCGGCAGGCGCTGACCGGCGCGCGGATCGTGCTGCACGAGCCCGCGATCGAGGTGTCCCGCGGGTACGCCACCGACCTCGACATCCAGGCCCGCGAGGTCCTGCGGCTGCGCGAGCAGGCCGAGGCGATCGTGGCGGAGGCGACCGGCCGCGACCCCGCCACGGTCCGCGGCGACCTGGACCGCACGAGGTACTTCAGCGCCGCCGAGGCCAAGGAGTACGGGCTGATCGACGAGGTCATCACGACCCGGGGCTGACCCGCCCGGCGGGACGATCTTGCCCCGCGGCGCGGCCCGGCCGGAAACGGCAGGGTTGGATCACTCCCCCGGCGGGAATCTTGTCACGGTATTCAGCGTTGGTGATGGCAAGACCGCAAGCCGTCTGGGAGGCACGTGACGATGGCCGAGCGCGCACTTCGCGGCACCCGACTCGGAGCGACGAGCTACGAGAACGATCGCAACACCGATCTGGCCCCTCGCCAAGAGGTCGACTACACCTGCACGAAGGGCCACCGGTTCACCGTGACGCTCGCAGCCGAGGCCGAGGTGCCGATGACCTGGGAATGCCGCAACTGCGGCGCCACGGCCCTGCGGGTCGACGGGGAGCTGCCCCAAACCAAGAAGGGGAAGCCGCCGCGCACGCACTGGGACATGCTCATGGAACGCAGGACGCTCGAAGACCTGGAGGAGGTCCTCGCGGAGCGGTTGGAGATCCTGCGGGCAGGACGCCGCCGGTCGGCGTGAACGGCTGAGAGAACGCGCGGGAAGGGCCCGTACCGGGAACGGTGCGGGCCCTTTTCCATGCCTCGCGACGGCGTACGCGGGATACCGTCCGCCCTTTCGGCCGCGTGGTCGGCCGGTCAGCGGCCCGCGCGGGGTAGGACGAGGCCGGTCTCGTAGGCGGTCACGACGGCCTGGACCCGGTCGCGGAGCCCCAGTTTGCGCAGGATACGGCTGACGTGGGTCTTGACGGTCTCCTCCCCCACCACGAGCCGCGCGGCGATCTCGGCGTTGGTGAGGCCCTCGGCGACCAGGCGGAGCACGTCGGTCTCGCGCGGGGTCAGCGCGTCCAGGACGTCCGGGCCCTGGGACGGCGGCCGCGGGCGGAGCCGGGCGAACTCCCCGATGAGGCGGCGGGTGACGGCCGGGGCGAGCAGCGCCTCCCCCGCCGCCACCACGCGGACGGCGTCGAACAGCCGCTCGGCGGTGACGTCCTTGAGCAGGAACCCGCTGGCGCCCGCGACCAGGGCGTCGTAGACGTGCTCGTCCAGGTCGAACGTGGTGAGCATCAGGACGCGCGGGGCGTCCGGGGCGGAGGTGACGCGGCGGGTGGCCTCGATGCCGTCCATGACGGGCATCCGCACGTCCATCAGGACCACGTCCGGGCGGTGCTCGCGGCAGACCCGCACGGCGGCGGCGCCGTCGGCGGCGGTGGCGACGACGGCCAGGTCGGGCTGGGTGCCGAGCAGGGCCCCGAAACCCGCTCGGACGACCTCCTGGTCGTCGGCCACCACGACGCGGACGGTCACCGCGCCCCGCCGTCCTCGTCGTCGGTGGGCAGGGCCGCCTCGACCTGGAACCCGCCGACCGGCCCCGCGCCGGTGCGGAGCGCCCCGCCGACCGCGGCGGCCCGCTCGCGCATGCCGAGGAGCCCGTGACCGGCCGCCGGGCCGCCCGCTGGCCCGCCGGAGGGCGCGGGTCCGGGGCCGTTGTCGCGGACGCGGACGAGCAGCTCCCCGGCCGTGTACTCGATCTCCACGTCCACGGCGGCGCCGGGCGCGTGGCGGCGGGCGTTGGTCAGCGCCTCCTGGACGATCCGGTACGCCGCCAGCTCCACCCCCGGGTCCAGCGCGGCGACGCTCCCCCGGACGATCAGCCGCGTGTTCGCCGCGCCCGTCCCCCGCGCCTCGTCGACCAGGTCGAGGAGCTGCTGCAGGCCGGGCTGCGGACGCCGGTCCGGCGCGGCCCCGGCGGCCTCGGCGTCCTCGCGCAGCACGCCGAGCAGGCGCCGCATCTCGGTGAGCGCGGTCCGGGCGGTGTCGCCGATCGCCAGCAGCCGCTTGGCGCCCTCGTCCGGCATGCCGGGGACGGCGAGCCGCGCCGTCTCCGCCTGCACGGAGATCATCGAGATGTGGTGCGCGACGACGTCGTGCAGCTCGCGGGCGATGCGGGCGCGCTCGCCGCGCGCGGTGTGCTCCAGCAGCGTGTGCTCGAACGCGCGGCGGGAGGCGTCCAGCTCGGCGGCCCGCGCCCGCCGCCCGACCGCCCGGCGGCGCACCAGCGCGCCCCACACGATCACGAGCGCCGCCAGGGCCGCGAAGGCGGGCCCCCGGTGCAGCACGCACGCCGCCGGGGCCGCCACGGTGATCGCGGCGGCGGCGGCGCCGATCCGGTCGCGGGCGAGGACGAGCGGGAGCGTGGCGCACACGTCCACCACGATGGCCGCCGACAGCGCCGCGCCCCACACCGGCGCCCGGTACACCGCCTCCGCGACGGCGACCGCGGCCAGGCAGGCGCCGACCGCGGGCCACCCGCCGGGAGTCCCCCGCCATCGCGTCGGCCGGCGTGCCCGGCGTCCCGCGTCGACCTCCACGTCCGCCATTGTGGCGTGAACGGCCGCGCGGCGGCGTCCCTCCGGCGGGGGACGCGCGGTCCCCCGCCGCCCGCGGCATGAACGGTCCCGGGGCGGGACGACCCGGGGGCGCGGCGGTCCGTAGCCTCCCGGGGCATGGAGGCAACCATCGAAGTACGGGGGCTGCGCAAGCGGTTCGGGTCGACCGTCGCCGTCGACGACCTGTCGTTCACGGTCGGCCCCGGGCGGGTCACCGGGTTCGTCGGCCCGAACGGCGCGGGCAAGTCCACCACCATGCGGATGATCATGGGGTTGGACCGTCCCGACGCGGGCGCGGCGCTCGTCGGCGGGCGGCCCTACCGGTCGCTGCGGACCCCGCTGTGCCGGCTCGGCGCGATGCTGGACGCGTCGGCCGTCCACCCCGCCCGCCGGGCCCGCGACCACCTGCGCTGGCTGGCGCACGCCAACGGCCTGCCCGCCCGCCGGGTCGACGAGGTGATCGAGCAGGCCGGGCTCGGATCGGCGGCGCGGCGCCGGGCGGGCGGGTTCTCGCTCGGCATGCGGCAGCGGCTCGGGATCGCGGCGGCGCTGCTCGGCGACCCGCCGGTGCTGATGTTCGACGAGCCGGTCAACGGCCTGGACCCCGAGGGCATCGCCTGGATCCGAGGGCTGCTGCGGTCGCTGGCCGCCGAGGGACGCGCGGTGCTGGTGTCCAGCCACCTGATGAGCGAGCTTGAGGGCGGCGCCGACCACCTCCTGGTGATCGGGCGGGGCCGGCTGATCGCCGACACCCGCGTCGAGGACCTCCTCGCCGCCGCGTCCGACGGGCGGGTCGAGCTGCGCACCGAACGGCGGCGGGAGGCGATGACGGTGCTGGCCCGCGCGGGCGCGACCGTCACCACGTCCGGGTCCGACGCCCTCATCGTCACGGGGCCGACCGCGGAGCGGGTCATCGAGCTGCTCACCGGGGAGGGCGTCGCGTTCAGCGGGATCTCCGCGCACCGGGCGTCGCTGGAGGAGGCGTACATGGAGCTGACCAAGGACGCCCTGGAGTTCCAGGCCGTCGCCGGCGGGGAGGCCCGGTGACCGCGCCCGCGCCGCCCGCCCCTCCCTCCTACCGCAGCACCGTCGCCGGGGAGGCCCGCGACGGGTTCGGGCGGCTGCTGCTGGCCGAGTGGACCAAGCTGCGCACCGTCCCCCGCTGGACGCTGACCCTCCTCGCCGCCGTCGTGCTGATGGTCGCTGTGGCGATGCTGTCGGCGTCGGACAGCGGGTCCAGCGGCCCGGAGGAGAAGCGGTCCCCGACGGCCCAGCTGCAGATCATCGACCTCGGGCACTACACCTACCTGCCGCTCGCCGGGGACGGCTCCGTCGTGGCGCGGGTCACGTCCCAGGACGGCGGCGGGGCGTGGGCGAAGGCCGGGCTGATGATCCGGGGCAGCGCCGAGCGCGGCGCCCCGTACGCGGCGCTGGCGGTCACGCCGGGGCACGGCGTCCGGATGCTGACCGGCTACCGGCGCGACGGCGCGGGCGGCGGGACGGCGACCGCGCCGCAGTGGCTGCGGCTGACCCGCGCGGGCGCCGCCGTCACCGGCTACGCCTCCGCGGACGGGCGGGCCTGGCGGCGCGTCGGCTCGGTCCGGGTGGACGGCCTGCGCGGACGGGCGCTCGCCGGGATGTTCGTCGCCGCCCCCGACGAGGTCGAGGTGCGGCGCGTGTTCGGCGGCGAGATCATCTCCGGGAAGCCGGGCGACACCACCGCGACCTTCGACAACGTCGCGGTGTCCCCGCCCGCGCCGGACGCCGCCTGGCTGGACCGGGGCGGGCCCGGCGGCCCCGCGGCCGACCCGGCGCTGGACGGCAGCACCCGCTCCGGCGGGACGTTCACCCTGAAGGGCACCGGCGACATCGGCCCCGACGAGTTCGCCCCCGACGTCACCAAGGCGACCCTGGCGGGCGCGATGATCGGGCAGGCCGCGATCGTCGCGCTGGCGGTGCTGTTCATGACGGCCGAGTACCGGCGCGGGACGCTGCGCACCACGTTCGCGGCGAGCCCCCGGCGGGGGCGGGTGCTGGCCGCGAAGGCGGTCGTCGTGGGGCTGGCGTCGCTGGCCGCCGGGCTGGTCGCGGCGTTCGCGTCGGTGCTGCTCGCCCGGCCGCTGCTGGAGTCCGGCGGGATCGCGCCGCCGCCCGTGTCGGACCCGGCGGTGCTGCGCGCGGTGGTCGGGACGGCCGCGCTGCTCGCCGTCCTCGCGGTGTTCGCGCTGGCGGTGGCGGTGATCGTGCGGCGCAGCGCGGTCGCGATCGCGGCGGTGCTGCTGGTCCTGCTCGTCCCGGAGATCACCGCGACCGGGCTGCCGGTGGCGGCGGCGCGGTGGGTGGAGCGGGTCACCCCGGCGGCCGGGTTCGCGATCCAGCAGACGGTGACGCGGTACGACGCGGCGATCGGCCCGTGGGCCGGGCTCGGGGTGCTGTGCGCGTACACGGCGGCGGCGCTGGCGGCCGCGGCGTGGCTGCTGCGAAGGCGCGACGCGTGACCGGCGGGACGGGGCCGGCCCTCCAGGCGGGACGGGCGGTGCGGGCGGAGTGGACGAAGCTGCGCACCCTGCCGAGCACGGCGTGGCTGCTGCTGGCGCTGGCGGCGGTGACCGTCGCGGTCGGCGCGGCCGTGACGGGCGCAGTCGACACCTCCCACTGCGTGACCCCGGCCGGGTGCCGGGAGGACACGCCGAAGCTGGCGCTGTCGGGCGTCCGGCTCGGGCAGGTCGCGGCCGTCGTGCTCGGCGTCGTCGCGGTCGGCGGCGAGTACGCGACCGGGACGATCTCGGTGACGCTGGCGGCGGTGCCGCGCCGGTGGGCCGTCCTCGCCGCGAAGGCCGCCGTCGTCGCGGGCGCGGTCGCCGTCGCCGGGACCGCCGGGGTCCTCGGGTCGCTGGCGGCGGGACGCGGCATCCTGTCCGGCAACGGCTTCACCGCCGCGAACGGGTACCCGCCGCTGTCACCGCTGGACGGGCCCACCGCGCGGGCGGCGGCCGGGACCGTCCTGTACCTGGTCCTGGTGGCGCTGCTGGCGCTCGGCGCGGGGACGGCGCTGCGGGACCAGGCCGGGGCCGTCACGGCGGTGCTGGGGGCGCTGTGGCTCGTCCCGCTGGTGGCGGGGATGGTCGGCGACGACGCCTGGCGGGACCGGCTCGACAAGTACGCGCCGATGTCCGCCGGGCTGGCCGTCCAGGCGACGCGGGAACTGGACCGGCTGCCGATCGGGCCGTGGGCGGGCCTCGGCGTCCTCGCCGCCTACGCGGCGGCGGCGCTGCTGGCGGGCGCGGCGGTGCTCGCCGCGCGGGACGCCTGACCGGCCGGGTACGGGCCGGTCAGCTGCGGGAGGACGGGTCGTCCTCGTCGATGACCTCGCCGCGGACCACCGGTCCCGGCGGGGTCTCGACCCGGTCGCGCTCCGGGGCCCGGCCGAACGGGTCGAACGGGGTACCGCCGAAGCCGGGCGGGAACACCGCGCCCGCCGCCGCCCGCTCGCGGGCCCGCGCCTCGGCGGCCCGCATCCGGCGCGCCGCGAACCGGGACACCGCCCGGCGCACCAGCGGCCGGGTGAACGGCAGCACGAACGCGAACCCGATCACGTCGGTGACGAACCCGGGGGTGAGGAGCAGCACGCCGCCCGCCATGACCAGGGCGGCGTCGCCGAGCTCCCGGTCGGGCATGGTGCCGCGGCGCAGCGTCTCCTCCAGGCCGCGCCAGGCGCGGCGGCCCTCCCGGCGGACGATCCACCCGCCGAGCACGCTCTCGGCGATCAGCAGCCCGATCGTCGGCCAGGCGCCGATCACCCCGCCCACCTGGATGATCACGTAGATCTCCAGCACGGGCATCGCCAGTAGCGCGAGGACCAGCAGCAGCGGCAGCATGACTCCATCTTCGGGGTCGCGGACTGTTCTCCCTACCCCGTACAACGCCGGGACGCCCCGGAACGTTTCCCCCGCCCTCGCGCGGCGGGGGCGGGACGGTCAGCGGGGCGGGCGGGAGCGTCCGAGGCGGTCGGCGACCCCCCACTGGGTGATGCGCAGCGCCGCCTCCGCCATCACGTCGCGGCTCATCTTGCTGGTGCCGTGGACGCGCTCGACGAACGTGATCGGCACCTCCACGACCCGCAGGCCCTGCCGCAGCGCCCGCAGCGCCAGGTCGATCTGGAAGCAGTAGCCGCGCGAGTCGACGCCCTCCAGGCCGATCTTCTCAAGGGTCGCGGCGCGGAACGCGCGGTAGCCGCCGGTCGCGTCGTGCAGCGGGATGCCGAGCATCAGCCGCGCGTAGGTGTTCGCTCCGCGCGACAGCGCCTCGCGGCGCTTCGGCCAGTTGAGCACCTCGCCGCCGGGCACCCAGCGGGCGCCGATGACGAGGTCGGCGTCCTCCAGCGCGGCGAGCAGCCGGGGCAGCTCCTCGGGCTGGTGGGAGCCGTCGGCGTCCATCTCGACCATGACGTCGTAGCCGCGCTCGGCCGCCCACCGGAAACCGGCGATGTAGGCGGGGCCGAGGCCGTCCTTGCCCGCCCGGTGCAGGACCTTGATCTGCTCGTCCGCGGCGGCCATCGCGTCGGCGACCTCACCGGTGCCGTCCGGGCTGGCGTCGTCGACGACCAGGACGTCCACCGCCGGGACGGCCGCGCGGACCCGGCCTGCGATGCGCTCGACGTTGTCCCGCTCGTTGTACGTCGGGATGATCACGAGCACCCGGCCGAGGTCGGCTGGGATCTCCATCGGCGTCAATTCTCCTCGTTCTTCCTGGCCGTCGCTCTGGATGCCGCCGCCGCCGCGCAGATCGCGCCGAGCCCGAGCGCGGTGAGCACCCATTCGGGAGCGGCCCCGACCCGGTCGGACAGGGTCCGGGACGTCCGCGCCGGGACGGCTGCGACCTGCAGGTCCGGGACGAACTCCCGGGACCGGTCGATCATCCGGCCGTCCGGGGCGACGATCGCGCTGATCCCGCTCGTCGCGGCAACCAAGATCGTACGGCCATGTTCGACCGCGCGCAGCCGGGACATCGCGATCTGCTGCGGCGGCAGGCTCGTCCGGCCGTAGGTGGCGTTGTTGGTCTGGACGACGAGGAGCTCGCCGCGCGCGACGTCGCGGACCTCCTTGTCGTAGGCGACCTCGAAGCAGATGACGTCGCCGACGTTCACCGGGCCGAGTTTCATCACGCCGGAGCGGGTGCCCTTGGCGAAGTCGCGCGGGATCTGGTTGAACCGCGTGATCAGCTTGGTGAGGACGTCGCGGAACGGCAGGTACTCCCCGAACGGGACGGGGTGCCGCTTGACGTAGTAGTCGCCCGGGCCGGTGCGCGGGTCCCAGACGATGCCGCGGTTCTCGACCCTCTTGCCGTCGGGGGTGTCGGTGAGCGCGCCGACGAGGACGGGCACGCCGATGTCGCGGACGGCGCCGTCGATCGCGTTGTAGGCGTCTGGCTCGGAGTAGGGGTCGAGGTCGCTGGCGTTCTCGGGCCACACGACCAGTTCGGGCTTCGGCAGGCTTCCCGCGCGGACCTTCGCGGCCAGCTCGTGCGTGACGCGGACGTGGTTGTTCAGGACGGCCTGGCGCTGGCCGAGGTAGTCGAGCCCGAGGCGCGGCACGTTGCCCTGAACGACGGCGACGGTCACCGGCCGTCCGGACGCGGGGGTGGGGATCAGCGTCCCGCCCGCGGCGAGCGCGGCGACGGCGGCGAGCGCGCCCGCGGCCGGGACGAACGCCCGCCGCGACGGCCGCGCGTCCGGCCCCTCCGGCTTGGCCTCTCCGTCCGGCGTGTCCGGTTCCTCCGGGGCGTCCGGCGCGGGAGTGGAACGGGCCGTGTAAGCGGTGTAGCCGGTGAGCGCGGCGTAGGCGAGGAGGCCGCCGATCAGGGCGGTGAGGAAGGTGACCAGGGGCGCGCCGCCGTAGGAGGCGTAGGGCGTCAGCGGCGTCGCGGTCTGGCTGAACGCCAGCCGCGCCCACGGGAACCCGCCGAACGGGACGTGCCCGCGCAGCAGCTCCTCGCCGACCCACAGCGCGGCCGTCCACACCGGCCAGCCGCGCAGCCGGGTCACCAGCGATATCCCGGCGCCGAGCGGCAGGAAGTACGCCGCCTGGACGAGGCTGAGGACGATCCAGCCGTCCGGGCCGACCGCGGAGATCCCCTCCAGGACGGGCAGGAAGAACCCGGCTCCGGCGACGAACCCGAGCCATGCCCCGGTGCGGGGCGCCCGCCCGCGCAGGGCGAGGATGAGCAGCGCGACGCCGACGGGGGCGAGCGGGGTGAGGTCGAGGGGCGGGAACGCGGGCCACATGACGAGCCCGGCGGCGAGGGCGAGCAGGGTGCGGGGCCAGCCCGCGCGGCCGCCGGCGCGGACGCCGCGGCGCAGCCGGGCGAGGCGGCCGGGGCGCGCGTCGGGACCGGGCTCGCCGGGGGCCCCGTCGGGGCCTCGCGCGGGCGGCCGGTCCGGGAGGGTCTCCTGCGCCACGTCCCCACCTCGTTCGTTCGATCCTGCTGGGAACGCTACCGGGCCGGGACCACCGGGGCGACCGACTCACAGACCCGGCATAGCTCGCACCGGCGGTGCGGGGGCGCGGGGACGCGGGGGCGAGGTGGGGGCGTGGACACGGAAGAGGGCCCGCGACATCCATCGGGCCGGAGTCGTCCCACAGGCGGTGAGAGCGAGGCTCCGTTTTCTACTGGATGTCCGGGCCCTTCCCGGGTCCAACCCCCCGCGCGATCGGGCGGCTCCGCCCCGGGACGCGGCACCGGAGCACCGCACTGGCTCAGGCGGGCGCGGCGTGCGACCACTGGCGTGATCCCCGTCCCCGTCGTGGCGCGGTACCCGGCGGCGCCTCGGGCGGCCGATCGGTGAGTCCCGTGCTGGACTGCTGCAAAACTACCGGCTTCCGCCACCTTGTCAACCGCCCGGTGCCCTGCGGCTACCCAGGTTTTCCCAGCTCAGCACCATGATCGGAGGGTTCGGTGATTTCCCCGGCGGGACGCGCCGATCATGCCGTCCCGGGCGTGTCGGATCCCGCCGCCGACACGCCCGGCGTGCCGGGCTCAGGACGTGCCGGGCTCAGGACGCGTCGGCCGCGGGCGGGGCGGAGACGACGACGGTGCCGGACGCGGTGACCGCGACGACCGGCTCCGCCAGCACCTCGGCGGCCGACTCGCCCCGGTCGGGACGTCCCCGGCACACCACGCGGGCCTCGAACTCCATGGCGCGGCTGCGGGTCCCGGCGCGGACGAGGACGGCGGTGGCCTCCAGCACGTCCCCGGCCCGGACCGGGGCGCGGAACTGCACGTCGGAGTAGGACGCGAACAGCCCCTCGTCGCCGTCGGTGCGGACGCACAGCTCGGTCGCGACGTCCCCGAACAGGCCGAGCACGTAGGCGCCGTCGACCAGGTCACCGGCGTAGTGGGCGTGGGAGTAGGGGATGTACCGGCGGTGCGTGACGGCCAGCCCGACGCGCGGGTCGCTCATTCGTCCTCCTCGTTGGGCGGGTTCTCATCGGGAGCGGTCGTCTCGCCGGGCAGCAGGGCGTGGACGAGGTAGCTGGCCACTTCGGCGGGCGTGGTGCCCTTGCCGAAGATGCGGTCGACGCCGAGGTCGTCCTCGGTGACGGTGTCGAAGCGGGGGCCGCCGACGACGAGCAGGGGGCGTCCCATGCCGCCCGCGACGGCGGTCGGGTACTCGGCGTGGAACGCGGCGGCCATCTGCTTGGTGTTGTGCAGGTGCGCGTTGCGCTGGGTGACGACCTGGGAGACCAGGACGGCGTCGGCGTCCTCGGCCTTGGCGCGCTCCACCAGCTCGGCGACGGTGACCTGGGCGCCCATGTTCACGACCTGGATCTCGCGGTAGTACTCCAGGCCCTTCTCCCCCGCGAACCCCTTGACGTTGAGGATCGCGTCGATCCCGACGGTGTGGGCGTCGGTGCCGATGCACGCGCCGACGACGACGAGCCGCCGGTTCAGCGCCCGCCGGATCGCCTGGTTCACCTCCTGCGAGGTCAGCAGCGGGTAGGCGCGCTCCTCCGGGACGGGGATGGAGGCGTAGTCGATCAGGTGCCGCACCTTCCCGTACACGATGAAGAACGTGAAGTCGGGGCCCATCGGCTTGGCGTGGACGACGCTGGCCGGGTCCAGGCCCATCTTCGCGGCGAGCTGCAGGGCGGCGGCGTCGGCGCGCTTGCCCGCCGGGACGGGCAGGGTGAACGACATCTGCACCATGCCGTCGCCGGTGGTGTCGCCGTAGGGGCGGATCACCTGCCGGGTGTCGGCGGGTTCGGTGGGCGTGGCGGGCGGGGCGTCGGTCCCGGTCCCGTGGGCGGGGGTCGTCATGCGGGCACCTCCTGCTCGGCGGCGTCGGCGGCGGGACGGGCGGCGTGCGGGTCCTCGGTGTCGAGGATCTCGATCGCGGGGTTGACGTAGCCGTCGGCGCGCTGGACGACGCCGTCCAGGCCCTTGCCGCCGTCGGGCGGGCGGCGGGTCACGCCGAAGGTCCCCTCGGCGATGGCGGCGAGGAGCCCGTCGTCGGCGACGCGCTCCAGCAGCTCGACCGACTCGGCGAGGACCTGCTTGGCGCGCTGGACGAGCATGCCGTCCGGGCGGGGCATGAAGTCCTCGGCGAGGTCCCCGCAGGCGTCGCGGACGTAGCGGACGTTCTCCAGCGCCAGGTCGCGGTCCGACAGCCAGGGGGTGTGGATGCCCTCGGTCATCATCCCGATCAGGATGATCGACTGCCCGGTCATGACCCCGGCGAGGTTGAAGAAGGCGTCCAGCAGGTACCCGGCGAAGATGTTGCCGGTCATGTGCTTGGTCGGCGGCATGTACTTCAGCGGCGCGCCTGGGAACAGCTCGCGGACGAGCTGCGCGTGCGCGAGCTCCAGCCGGAACGACCCGGGGATCGACGGGTCGATCTCGAAGGCGTGCCCGAGGCCGAGCTGGGCGTCGGTGAGCCCCGCCTCGTGCCCGAACCGCTCGTTGAGGAGCTGGCTGACGACGACGGTGTGCGCGGCGTCGACCGCGTCGGCTGTGGTGAGGTAGTTGTCCTCGCCGGTGTTGATGACGATGCCGGCGCGGGCGTGGATCTGCCGGGAGAACCGCTGGTCGATGAACGTCCGGCGGGGGTTGATGTCGCGGAAGATGATGCCGTACATGCAGTCGTTGAGCATCATGTCCAGGCGCTCCAGCCCGGCGAGCGTCGCGATCTCCGGCATGCACAGCCCGGACGCGTAGTTGGTCAGCCGCACGTACCGGCCGAGCTCGCGGGACACGTCGTCGAGCGCGGCGCGCATCAGCCGGAAGTTCTCGCGGGTGGCGTAGGTGCCCGCGTAGCCCTCGCGGGTGGCGCCCTCGGGGACGAAGTCCAGCAGCGACTGCCCGGTGGAGCGGATCACCGCGACGACGTCGGCCCCTTCGCGGGCGGCGGCCTGCGCCTGCGGGACGTCCTCGTAGATGTCGCCGGTCGCCACGATCAGGTAGACGAGCGGCCGCGGCGGGTCGGCCATGTCGGGGGTGGGCAGCTCGGCGAGCAGCGCGTCGCGCTCGGCGCGGCGGCGGTCGACGCGGGCCATGCCCGCGCGGGCCGCCCGCTCCGCCGCCGCGCGGGCGCGGTCGGCGTCGGCGCCGGACGGCAGCCGGAACGACACCCGGCCGCGCGCGGCGGCCCCGGCCAGGTCGGCGAGGGTGGCGTGCGGGCCGGTGAGCAGGGCGTCCCAGACCGGCAGCGCCACGCCGTGCTCCAGGCCGACCTGGTCGCGGACGGCGTCGGCGAGGTGGTTGACCCAGGGGCGTCCCCCGTCGTCGGCGCCGCCGAGCCCGGCGAGGCGGAGCAGGGCGCGCTCGACCGACACGGTCGTGTGGGTGCGCGCCATATCGATGATCGGCTCGGCGGCGCGGGCGGCCAGCCGCCGGGCGGCGCGCACCGTCTCCGGGTCGAGGTCCAGCTTTCCCTGCGGCGCCATCGCCGCCTCCCCTCGCCGGCCGGTCGTGGCCGCACCGGCCCGTCGTGTCAATCGTCCTTCATGTCGGGTTCTCTACGGGAGATCTTCCGGTATCAACACCGTATTTCACAAGAACTACCGAAAAACCCTCGCGTCCCGGAGCCGAAGCCGCGCCGGGGGCCACACCCATCTTCCCCGGCCGACCGGTCAGCTCACCCCAAGGTGACGACCACGGCATACCCATCAGTAGCGACTTTCCGTAAATCTACAATCACCCGAAGTAAGCGCCGATCCGCACATCTGGGGAGGGGCATGTTCATTTACTTTGGCGCCGCGATCTGCGCGATCGCGGTGGTGATCGTGGCGAGCCGACTCGTCCGCCGGACCCGCGCCGTGGAGGACCCCGACCCCGACGGGCCCACCACCGGGCACGCCGGCGCGATGCTGTCCGCGCTGTTCCTGCTGGCGTTCGCCATCGCGATCGTCGTGCCGTGGACGACGTCCGACGCCGCCCGCACCAACACCTACACCGAGAGCCAGTCGATCTCCGAGGCGTACTGGGCGGCGGGACGGCTGCCCGCGCCCGCCGGGCCGCACGTCCAGGCCGAACTGCGCGGCTACGTCGACCTCGTCCGCGGCCCCGAGTGGCGGGAGATGCGCGACCACGCCGAACTCACCGCGCGCGGCTGGGCGGTCCTGGACGGGCTGCGCCGCGAGGTCCTCGCGATCAAGGCCGACACCGACGAGATGAAGGACGCCCGCGGCGCCCTCCTCGACCGGCTCGCCGAGATCTCCGCCGCGCGGCGGCAGCGCGCCGCCGACGCCGCGACCGAGCCGCCCACCGGGCTGCTCGCCGTCACCGTCCTCACCGGGATCGTCGTCGTGCTGCTGCCGTTCCTCGCGGGCGCCCGCCCGCGCGGGATGACGCTGGTGCCGCTGGCGCTGATGGCGGCGCTGCTCGCGGCCGGGACCTACCTGACGATCGACATCATGCACGTGTTCAGCGGCGCCCTCGCCGTCGGGCCGGACGCGTTCACGGCCTTGAACGCCGATCTGCAGCGCATCGCGGGAGGTGGCTGACCGTGCGCCGCAGCACCCGCCCGCGGGTCCGCCGCCTGCGGGGCGCGGGACGGGCCGCGTCCGTGCTGGCCGTCGCGGTCGGCGGCGTGCTGGCGGCCGCGCCGGGCGCGCTCGCCGCCGGGCCCGGTCCCGACCCGGACCCGCCCGGGCTCGTGCTCCCGCATCCCCACATCAGCCTGTGCATCGACCTGCAGATCGGCCACGGCGGGGGAAACGGCGGCTGCGTCCCGCACCCGCCGCCCTGCCCTCCCCCGCACTGGCCCCCGCACCCCGTTCCCCCGCATCCGATCCCGCCGCACCCCATCCCGCCGGTGCCGACACCCCCGGTGCCGACACCGCCCGAACCAACACCGCCAGCGCCGACCGTGAAACCGCCGCCACCGCCGACGGTCGCGCCACCCAAGCCGCCACCGCCGCCCGCGACCCACCCGCCGGTCAAGCCCCGTCCCCAGACCGTGGCGCCCGTCCCGCCGCCGCCGCGCACGCCGCCGTCTTCTCGGCCGCGGCCGCCCGCCAAGGCGACGCCCGCCCCGGCCCACACGGCGGCCCGCGCGTTCCACAAACAGCCGAAGCGCCCCGACCCGCTGAGCACGTCGCTGGTCGTGGCGGTCCTCGCCATCGTGATCAGCGCGGGCGCGGCGATCGCCTTCGCCCGCTGACCCGGCCGCGGCCGGGCGCGGGGGTCGTGCCCTGTGACGTCAACGTCCAGGTGCGGCTCGACCCGCGCACCGGCCGCGCCGACCGCCTACAGGCCCGAGACCTGGTGATTTCTGAAAGCGTCCACGAAATATTCGTGGTCGTCGCGGACGATCTCGGCGTAGCTCGTGCCGAACGCGACCATCGCCTCGACGAACGCGGTCTCGTCGGGGCCGATCACCGCGTCGATGGCGTCCTCGACCTGGAAGCCGACCAGGGTGTGGTCCGAGTCGGTGTCGGACACGCAGTGCACCTTCGCGGTGGCGCGGCCGAGGTCGTCCAGGACCGACAGCATCTCGTCGGGCTCGGTGAGACCGCTCCAGTCGAGGTCCTCCTCGTAGGGCGACAGCTCCTGGACGACGAACCCCACCCCGTCGATCTGGGTGTGCCCGAGCCACGGGTCGCTGTTGGCCTGCAGCGCACGCCGCGACACCGCCGTCCGGTGCCCGTGGTGCTTGAAGTACTCGCGGATCCGCGCGTCGTCGACGACGCGGCTCGGCGCGGCGACGTTGCCCTGCTTCATCGACAGGATGACGTCGTTCTCCAGTGCCTGCGTGTTGCCCTCGACCAGGATGTTGTAGGCCGACAGCCCGGCCGACCCGATCCCGAACCCGGACGCGCCGACGATGTCCTTGACCCCGTAGGTGAGGCTGCCGAACCGCTTCTCCGCCGGGATCGTCGTCAGGTACTCGTGGTAGGCGGCCTCGACCTTGGCGCGCTCGGCCGCGTCCAGGCGGCGGACGCCGGAGCGGTCGCGGAACCGGCGGTCGGGGCCGTCCACGACCGTCATGCCCTGCAGCAGCCCGATGCGGGTGCCGCCCATCGCGGCGACGAGGACGTCCCGGACGTACCCGTCGGTCGTGTCGAGCGTCAGCGCGAACCGCTCGTCGCCGTCGTGCGCCGCGAACCTGCGGACCTGGTCGACGTAGGCGCGCACGTACGTCTCGATCAGCCGCCGGATGTCGGCGTCGGAGATCGCCTTCTGCCAGGCCAGCAGCGCCAGGCTCGCGACGAGGCGCTTGACGTCCCAGGTGAAGTGCCCGACGTACGCCTCGTCGTAGTCGTTGACGTCGAACACGAACACGCCGTCGTCGTTCATGTAGGTGCCGAAGTTCTGCGCGTGCAGGTCGCCCTGGATCCACACGCGGGACGTGCGCTCGTCGGCCCACGGGTCGTCGTCGTGGACGATGTCGGCGTAGAACAGGCACGCGCTGCCCCGGTAGAACGCGAACGGGTCGGAGGCCATCTTGCGGAACCGGCGGCGGAACTCGGCGGGGCTGCGCTCCATCAGGTCCGAGAACGCGTCGACCAGGACGTCGACGATCTGCGCCTGGCGTTCCTTCGCGTCCCGCCCGCGCAGCTCCTCGGTGATGCTCCCCATGCCGTCTCCCTCGATGTCCGGGTGCTCCCGCCCGCTTCCGGGGCGTTCCCGGTCATTGTGCCGAATCGGACCCCGTCCGGGCGGTGAACAACGCGCGAATCGCGGGCTCGGTCCGCACCAGGTCGAGCGCCGTCTCGGCGTGCCCGGGCACGTACCCGTTGCCGATGAGCATCGTGACGTCGGCGGCGAGGCCCTCCGCGCCGAGCGCGGCGGCGGGGAACGACGTCGCCATCGAGAAGAACACCACGACGCCGCCGGGTGCGGTCGCGAGGATCGCGCCGTGCTCGCAGCCGGGGACGTCCACGCATACGACGGTGACGTCCACCGGCTCCCCGACCGCCGCGGCGACCGCGACCGGGTCGCGGGCGTCGGCGCGGACGACGGCGTCGGCGAGGCCGGTCCCGGCCAGCAGCTCCTCCTCCGCCTCGGACGGAACCAGCCCGATCACCCGCGACGCCCCGGCCCGCCGCGCCGCCGCCATCGCCAGGGAGCCGCTCTTCCCGGCCGCGCCCAGCACCGCCACCACCGGCGCCTCCTCCCGGGACGCGACGACGCGGGCGGTCAAGGCGGGCGCGCCGCACACGTCCATGACCGCGAGGGCCAGCGGGACGGGCAGGTCGTCCGGCAGCACGGCGGCGATCGACCGGGCGAACAGGATCGCGTGGCCCTCGGCGGGCACCTGCTCCGACAGCCCGTCCCAGCGGGCGAGCCCGTCGGTGATCGCCAGCGGCGTCAGCGTGAGCGACACGAGCGTCGCGATCCGGTCACCGGGTTTCAGCCCGAGGGGCGACTCCGGGCCCGCCTCGGCGACGGCGCCGACCAGCATGCCGCCCGACCCGGTGACCGGATTGTGCATCTTGCCGCGCTCGGCGACGATCCGCAGCACCTCGGCGCGGACCGCGTCCGGGTCGCCGCCGTGCGCGGTCCGCAACTGCCGGAAGGACGCGGCGTCCAGGTTGAGCCGCTCGACGGCCACGCGCACCTCGTCCGGGCGGATCCGCGGGTCGGCGTCCAGCCGCTGCGCCGCCTGCGGCAGCACCCCCGCGGGCTCCAGCACCCGGTGCAGCCCCACCGCCGTGCCCGCGTCCGTCCCCACCGCCCCCGTGCCCGCCGCGGTGCCCGTGCCGCCGCCGTCGCTCATCGCGCCTCCCGCCCTCGACCGGATGTGTTTCCGTAAGATGTACCGGGTACCACTGGTTTCATCGAAAGTCTTCCCGTAATGTCGGCTCCGTACAAGAGTTTTATGCGAACACCCGTGAGGCGAGGAGGCGGTCGACGATGACCACTGCCCTGCATCCGGAGCCGGGCCGCGGGGCCCGGTCCGCCGAGACCGCCCAGCCGTACGAGTACCGGCGCCGGCCCCTGGAGGAGCCGGACTGGCGGCGCCTGCCCGGCTGGCGCGACGTCACCCGCGAGGAGTGGGAGTCCGCGCAGTGGCAGCGTGCCCACTGCGTGAAGAACCTGCGCCAGCTCCGCTCGGTCATGGGCGGCCTGCTCGACGAGTCCTTCTACGCCGACCTGGAACGTGACCAGGCCGAACGCGCCACCATGTCGATGCTGCTGCCCCCGCAGATGCTCAACACGATGGACACCTCCTCCACCGGCGCCTTCTACGCCGACCCCGTCCGGCGCTACATGCTTCCGGTGTTCAGCGACCGGCGCGCCGACTGGCCCTCCCACCCGCTCGCCGAGCGCGACTCGCTGCACGAGGCCGAGATGTGGGCCGTCGAGGGCCTCACGCACCGCTACCCCACCAAGGTCCTGGCGGAGATTCTGCCGACGTGCCCGCAGTACTGCGGGCACTGCACCCGCATGGACCTCGTCGGCAACTCCACCCCGAACGTCGACAAGCACAAGTTCACCGTCAAGCCGCCGGACCGGCTCGGCGCCATGCTCGACTACCTGCGCCGCACGCCCGGCGTCCGCGACGTGGTCGTGTCCGGCGGCGACGTCGCCAACATGCCCTGGCCCCGGCTGGAGTCGTTCGTCAGCGACCTGCTCGACATCGACAACATCCGCGACATCCGCCTCGCCAGCAAGGCGCTCATGGGCCTGCCGCAGCACTGGCTGCAGGACGAGGTCCGCGCGGGCATGGAGCGCCTCGCCACCAAGGCCCGCGAGCGCGGCGCGCAGATCGCGATCCACACCCACGTCAACGCCGCCGGCTCGGTGACGCCGCTCGTCGCGAAGGCGGCGCGGGCGATGCTCGACACCGGCGTCCGCGACGTCCGGAACCAGGGCGTGCTGCTGCGCGGCGTGAACGACTCCCCCGCCGCGCTGCTCGACCTGTCGTTCGCGCTGCTCGACGAGGCCGGGATCATGCCCTACTACCTGTACATGTGCGACATGATCCCCTACAGCGAGCACTGGCGCCTCGCCGTCTGGGAGGCGCAGGAGCTGCAGCACGCGATCATGGGCTACCTCCCCGGCTTCGCCACCCCGCGGATCGTCTGCGACGTCCCCTACGTCGGCAAACGCTGGGTGCACCAGCTCGCCGACTACGACCGCGAGCGCGGGATCTCCTACTGGACGAAGAACTACCGCACCGCCCTGGAGGCGTCCGACCCCGACGCGCTGACCCGGCGGTACGAGTACCACGACCCGATCTACACGCTGCCGGAGCGGGGCCGGGAATGGTGGCGGCGGCAGGCCGACGCCGCCTGACCGGTCGCGCCGCGTCTGATCCGTCGCACCGCCCGACGCCTTTACGTTGTAGATCATTAGCAGGGCGATCTATGCTCGGACGGATGACGACCGACCTGACCTCCCGTTTCCCGCTCGGCGCCGCCGTCACGACGGCCGAACTGGACGACGACCCGCATCCGCGCCTCGCGCGGCTGCGGGAGCGCGAGCCAGTCTCCTGGCTCCCCGCGCTCGGCGGCTGGCTGGTCACCGCCCGCGACCCGGCGCAGCGGGTGCTGCGCGACGCCGCCGCGTTCACCGTGGACGACCCGCGCTTCTCCACCGCGCAGGTCGTCGGGCCGAGCATGCTGTCGCTGGACGGACCCGTCCACACCCGGCACCGCGACCCGTTCGCCCGCCCGTTCCGGCCCGCGCCGACGCGGGAGCGGTTCACCGCGTTCGTCGCGGCCGAGGTCGACCGGCTCGTCGCCGGGATCGCGCCCGCCGGGCGGGCCGAGCTGCGCGGCGACGTCGCCGGTCCGCTCGCCGTCGCGGTCGTCGCCGAGGCCCTCGGGCTGGACGGCGTGGACGCGGCGACCGTCCGCTCCTGGTACGGCGCGTTCGTCGACGCCGTGTCCGCGATCACGGCGGGCGGCGCCGCGCCGACCGCGGCGGGCGAGGCGTACCGGCTGCTCACCGCCGCGGTCGAGGACGCGATCCGGGCGTCCCGTCCCGGCTCGCTGCTGGCCGGGGCGGCGCGGGACGAGGCCGGGCTGACCACCGCCGAGGTCGTCGCGAACGCCGCGATCCTGATGTTCGGCGGCATCGACACCACCGAGGGGATGATCGCCAACGCGGCGATGCACCTGCTCGGCCACCCCGGCCAGCTCGAACTCGTCCGCGAGGACCCCGGACTGCTGGACGCCGCGATCGAGGAGTCGCTGCGGCTGGAGCCGTCCGCGTCGGTCGTCGACCGGTACGCCACCCGCGACGCCGCCCTCGAAGGGGCGCGGATCCGCGAGGGCGACCTGGTGCGGGTGTCGATCGCGGGGGCCAACCGCGACCCGTCCGTCTTCCCCGACCCCGACCGCTTCGACGTGCGGCGGAGCAACGCCGCCGACCACCTGGCGTTCGCGCGCGGCCCGCACTTCTGCTTCGGCGCCCACCTCGCCCGGCTGGAGGCGCACACCGCGCTCGCCGCGCTGCTGGAGCGGCTGCCGGGGCTGCGGCTCGACCCGTCGCGTCCGGCCCGGCCGCGGGGACTGGTGTTCCGCAAGCCGCCCCACCTGCACGTCCAGTGGGACGCCTGAGCCCCGTATATGGGAGCATTTCCCAATGATCGTGGAACGCCGGGTCGAGCTGCGCTTCGGGTGGGAAAGCCGTGAGGCCGAGACGCACACCAACCTGTCCGCCGTCCGCCAGGACGGACGCTGCCTGTGGGTCGCGGGGGACGAGACCGCCACCATCGAGCGGCTGACCGCCGAGCTCGACGGCGACGGGCGGGTGACCGGCTACGCGGCGCAGGAGACCGTCGCGCTCGCCGACCTCGTCCCGCTGCCCGCCGGGCCGGACGAGGAGGCCGACATCGAGGGCCTCGCCCGCGCCAACGGCTGGCTGTGGGCGATCGGCTCGCACAGCCTCAAGCGCAAGAAGATCAAGCCGGGGCAGCGCGACGCGAAGGCGCGCAAGCGGCTCGCCACCGTCGTCCGCGAGGACAACCGCTTCGTCCTCGTGCGGCTGCCGCTGGCGACCGGCGCGGACGGGCTGCCGCACGTCGTCCGCGAGGACGGCGGGCGCACCGCCGCCGTCCTCGGCCTCGACAAGGACTCGATCACCGACCTGCTCGACGACGACCCGCACCTCGCGCCGTTCCTGTCCATCCCGAGCAAGGACAACGGCATCGACATCGAGGGCGTCGCCGCACACGGCGACCGCCTCTACATCGGGCTGCGCGGCCCGGTGCTGCGCGGCTGGGCGGTGCTGGTCGAGATCCGCCCGGACACCCACCCCGACGACCCGCGCCGCCTCCGCCTGCTGCCCGTCGGCGACGGCGGCGACCGCTACCGCACGCACTTCCTCGACCTCGGCGGCCTCGGCATCCGCGACCTGTGCCCGCACGGCGACGACCTGCTCGTCCTCACCGGTCCCAGCATGGACCTGGACGGGCCGGTAAGGCTCGTCCGCTGGCCGGGCGCCGCCGAGGCGGACGCGGCGGAGATCGTCACCGCGGACGAGCTGGAGGTGCTCGGCGAACTCCCCTACGGCGACGGCGACGACCACGCCGAGGGCATCGCCGTCCTGGACGAGCCCGGCGCGCCCGGCACCCGCCTGCTCGTCGTGTACGACAGCCCGTCCCCAGACCGGCTCACCGACCGGGGCGGGGTCGTCGCCGACGTGGTCCGACTCCCCGAGTAAGCGCTCGCTTTCGTCTTCTGCTTGGATGGTCCCGCAGGCATCCGGCGGAGGGCGGGACGAGCATGATCGAGTGGTCCGACGAAGACCTGATGATCCGGGACGCGGTGCGCGGCTGGATCGACGCCGAGGTCAGGCCGAACCTGGACGCGCTGGAGTCCGGCGACCTGCCCCCGTACGACCTGCTGCGCGACCTCTACAAGACGTTCGGGATGGACGAGGTGGCCCGCTCGTCCTTCCGGTCCCGCACGCAGAAGGACGCGGACGCCGGGGAGCGGACGGGCGGCGGCAGCGCGGCGATGACGATGATCCCCGTCATCGAGCTGTGCCGGGTCGCGCCCGGCCTGGTCGCGGCGATGGGCGTCGGCCTCGGCCTCGCCGCCGGAACGATCATGAAGCGCGGCACGCCCGAGCAGCGGGAGCGCTGGGCCCTCCCGCTGCTCACCATGGAGAAGATCGGCGCGTGGGCGATCACCGAGCCGAACTCCGGGTCGGACGCCTTCGGCGGCATGCAGGCCACCGCGCGCAAGGTCGGCGACGAGTACGTCATCAACGGTGCCAAGACGTTCATCACCAACGGCCCTTACGCCGACACCATCGTCTTCTACTGCAAACTCGACGACGGGCGCGCCCCGCGCGACCGGGAGATCCTCACGTTCGTCCTGGACAAGGGCATGCCGGGCCTGGAGCAGAGCCGGCCGCTGCGCAAGATGGGCCTGCACTCCTCCCCCACCGGCGAGCTGTCGCTCACCGACGTCCGCGCGGGCGCCGACCGGCTCCTCGCGGCGGGCGAGGGCGGCGGCCGGGAGTCGGCGCGGCAGAACTTCGTCACCGAGCGCGCGGGCGTCGCGGCGATGGCGCTCGGCGTCATCGAGGAGTGCCTGCACCTGTCCGTCGAGTACGCGAAGGCGCGCGAGCTGTGGGGGCAGCGGATCGGCGACTTCCAGCTCATCCAGCTCAAGCTCGCCAAGATGGAGGTCGCGCGGCTGAACGTCCAGAACCTGGTGTTCCGGCACATCGAGATGCAGCGGGCCGGGCGGACGCCCACGCTCGCCGAGGCGTCGGCGATGAAGCTGTACGCGGCGCAGGCCGCGAGCGAGGTCGCGCAGGAGGCCGTGCAGCTGTTCGGCGGCAACGGCTACATGAGCGAGTTCCGGGTCGAGCAGCTCGCCCGCGACGCCAAGTCCTTCCAGATCTACGCGGGCACCGACGAGATCCAGGTCACCCATATCGCCCGTGACCTGCTGTCGCGCTGAACCGTCCGGGAACCGGTCCGAGAGCCCCGTCCGGGCGGGCGTTTCGCGGCGAACACGCCGCGAACTTCCGGCGGCCGGGCCGCGTCGAAGAGGGGGAGGGTGGGTGAGGGCGATCGCCCACCCTCGTCTGACGGCCGCAGATGGACAAGCCGACGACGGGGACTGGATACTCAACGACATGGACGGTCAGCCCTCATTCCCGGTGAGAGCGTCCGACACCGAGCGGGACCGCGTGCTGCGGGCCCTGAGCGACCGCGTGGCCGAGGGCCGCATGTCGCACGAGACCTTCGAGCGGCGCGTCGACCAGGTCCTGCGCGCGCGCAGCCAGGCCGAGCTGGCCGACATCGTGCACGACCTGCCGTCCGGGAACCGGGTGCTGAACCGGCTGACCGGCATCGTGTCCTCGGTCTCGCAGGCCACCGCGCGGTTCGAGGCGGCCTGGCGGGCGCCGCGGCTGCCGCGCTTCACGCTGCCGCCGAAGGACCTCGGGCGCATCGTCGTCGGCCGCGCCCCGGCCTGCCAGTTCATCCTCACCGACCTGACCGTGTCGCGGTTCCACGCCGAGATCTACCGCGCGGACGAGGGGTGGATGATCTCCGACCTCGGGTCCATGAACGGGACGCGGGTCAACGGCTGGCGGCTGACCGGGCCCGCCCGCGTCCGTCCGGGCGACGAGGTCGGCTTCGGCAACTCCAGCTTCATCGTCGCCGCCCCCTGAGCACCGCCCCCCTGAGCACCGCCCCCCTGAGCACCGCGCCCTGCGAAGGTCTTGACGCATTCGTTAAGAGTCCTTACTTTCTCCTCCAAGTTAGGAAACCTTCTTAACGCGGAGGCGCCGCCGTGTCCACGCCCGTCCCCGGGACCCCGAGCCTGCTGCGGGCGATCAACGACCGCGCGGCGCTGGAGGCGCTGCTCGACCGGGGGCCGCTGACCCGGCCGCAGATCTCCGACCTCACCGGCATCTCCAAGCCGACCGCGTCGCAGCTGCTCGCCCGGCTGGAGGACGCCGGGCTCGTCGTCCGGGACGGCATCCGCGAGGGCCTCCCGGGACGCACCGCCGAGCTGTACCGCATCAACGGGTCCGCCGCGCACGTCGCGGGCGCCGACGTCACGCCCGCCCGGATCCGGGTCAGCGTCGCCGACCTCGCCGGGACGGTCGTCGGCGAGCACACCCTCCCGACGCCCGCCCGCACCGGCGTCGACGTCGTCGCCCGCATGGCCGCCGCCCTCGACGGCGCCGCCGCGGCCGCCGGGCTGGACCGCGCCGCCCTCGGCCTCGCCGTCATCGGCATCCAGGGCGCCGTCGACCCCGCCACCGGACGTCTCGGGTACGCGTCCCACATCCCCGGCTGGCACATCCCCGACCTGGTCGCGACGCTGAGCGACGGGCTCGGCGTGCGGGTCGCGATCGAGAACGACGTCAACCTCGCCGCGCTCGCCGAGCGCGCCGGCGGGCAGGCCGCGGGCGCGGGCGACTTCGTCCTGCTGTGGGTCGCCGACGGCGTCGGCATGGCCGTCGTGCTGAACGGCGCGCTGCACCGCGGCGCGACCGGCGGCGCGGGCGAGATCGGCTACATGCCCGCGATCGGCGCGCCGCTGATGCGGGACGTGCGCCGCACCCACACCGGCGGCGTGCACAGCCTCGTCGGCGGCCTCGCCGTGCTGAAGCTGATGCGCGAGCACGGCTTCCGCGGCCGCGACGCCGTCACCGCGCTCGGCCGCGCCGCCGCCGACGTGGGCGCGGCCGGGGCCCGCACCGCGACCGACGCGGGCGCCCGCGCCGAACGCGCCCTGACCGAGCTCGCGTCCCGGCTCGGCGTCACGCTCGCCACCGTGGTGGGCGTCCTCGACCCCGCCCTCGTCGTCCTGAACGGCGAGGTGCTGCGCGCCGGCGGTGAGCCGCTGCGCGCCCGCGTCGAGCAGCACCTGCACAGCCTGACGATCCCCCGTCCCGAGGTGCGGCTCAGCACCGTCCAGGGGAACCCGGTCCTGGCCGGGGCGCTCCAGCAGGCCCTCCGGGAGACCCGCGACGAGGTCTTCTCCAGCACCGTCCCCTGACGACCCCGGAAACCCCCACCCCCCATAAGGAGAACCGGAGTGGCCACCATCATCAGCACGCGCCGGCTCGTGGCGGCCCTGACCGCCGCCGGGCTCGGCCTCACCGCCGCCTGCACGGCCGGCGGAGACAAGACCGACGACGGCCCGAAGGCCGACGAGAAGCAGACGATCCAGGTCTGGCACGGGTGGAACGCCCCGCACGAGGTGAAGGCGTTCCAGGACGCCGTCGCCGGGTTCAACAAGGAGCATCCGAACATCACCGTCAAGCTCGTCGGGGGGCAGACCGACGACCGGATCACCAACGCCATCCGGGGCGGGAACCCGCCGGACGTGGTGTCGTCCTTCACCACCGACAGCGTCGGCCAGTGGTGCCAGAGCGGCGCGTGGCAGAACCTGTCGCCCTACATCACCAAGTCGAAGCTGGACCTGAACCAGTTCCCCGCGGCCGTCCGCAAGTACACCGAGTACAAGGGCGTCCGCTGCGCGATGCCGCTGCTCGCCGACGCCTACGGCCTCTACTACAACAAGAAGCTGATGAAGGGCGAGCAGCCGCCGAAGACGATGAGCGAGCTGACCGCGCTCGCCAAGAAGCTCACCGTCCGCGACCCCGACGGCACCATCAAGGTCGCCGGGTTCATGCCGTCCGCGCAGTACTACGAGCACCAGGTGCAGCACCTCGCGCCGCAGTTCGGCGTGAAATGGCTGACCGACGACGGAAAGGCCAACTTCGCGGGCGACCCGCAGTTCCAGGCGTACCTGAAATGGAACAAAGAGCTCATCGACTGGTACGGCTACAAGAACGTGAAGAAGTTCCTGCGCTCGCTCGGGCAGGAGTTCGAGTCGTCCAACCCCTTCCAGAAGGGGAAGGTCGCGATGGCCATCGACGGTGAATGGCGCACCAAGTTCATCCAGCAGGAGGCGTCGAGCCTCGACTACGGCACCGCGCCCGCGCCGGTCTCCGACGACCGCGCGTCCTCCTACGGCGGCGGGTTCGTCACCGGCACCGTCATCGGCGTCCCGCGCGGCGCCAAGCACGCGCAGGCCGGGTGGGAGTTCGTCCAGTACCTCACCACGAACACCGAGGCGCTGGTCACGTTCGCCAACGCGCTCGGCAACGTGCCGTCCACCATCCCGTCGCTGTCGTCGACGAAGCTGACGCTGCCGCCGCAGTTCCGCACGTTCCTGGACGTCTTCAAGAACCCGGCGAGCAGCACCACGCCCCCCACCCCGAACGGCAACGACTACGTCGTCCGGTTCCAGAAGTTCGTCCAGGAGGAGTGGGAGCCCGGCAAGGTCGGCGACCCCGGTGCGGCGCTGAAGAAGCTCGACGGCGACGTCGACGGCGCGCTGAAGCTCGCCGGAGGCTGACCCGTGGCACCCGGTTCACTGCGCGTCCCCTTCACCGGGACGCGGACCGGGACGGCGGCGGCGCGGGCGCGCCGCCGCCGGCGCCTCCGGGTCCTCGCGTTCCTGTCCCCGTGGCTGGTCGGCTTCGCGCTGTTCTTCGCCTACCCCCTCGCCGCGACCGTCTACTTCTCCTTCACCCGGTACAACCTGTTCACGCTTGAGTACATCGGCCTGGACAACTACAAGTACCTGCTGCACGACGGTGAAGCGTGGACGTCCATGCGCAACACGCTGTGGCTGATCGTCGTCCTCGTGCCGCTGAAGGTGCTGTTCGGGCTCGGCACCGCCCAGCTCATGACGAAGGTCAAGCGGGGCGGGGGGCTGCTGCGGTCCGTCCTGTACGTGCCGTACCTGATCCCGCCCGTCTCGGCGACGGTCGCGTTCGTGTTCCTGATGAACCCCGGCACCGGGCCGTTCCACACCATCACCGACCGGCTCGGCATCCCGCTGCCGGACTTCTTCAACGACGCCCCCTGGGCCAAGCCGGGGCTGACCCTGCTCGCCCTGTGGGCGGTCGGCGACGTCATGATCATCATGCTGGCGGCGCTGCTGAACGTCCCGCAGTCGCTGTACGAGGCCGCCGCGATCGACGGCGCCGGGGCGTGGTCGCGGTTCCGGCACATCACGCTGCCGACGATCTCGCCCGTCCTCGCCTTCTCCGCCGTCACCGGCGTGATCGAGACGTTGCAGTACTTCACGCAGCCGATGGTGGCGGGGAAGGTCGCGTCCGGGCGGGCCGACCTGCCCGGCACGCAGTACTCCCCCGGCTACCCCGACGGCTCCACGCTGACGCTCCCCCAATGGCTCTACGACCAGGGGTTCCGCCAGTTCAACATGGGGTACGCCTGCGTCCTCGCGCTGGTCATGTTCGCCATCGCGATGGTCTTCACCCTGTTCCTGCTGCGCCAGTTCCGCGCTTTCGCCGGTGAGGAGGCGTCATGACGGCGGCTGCCACGTCCCGGCAGAGGATGCGGTCGGGGAGCAGGGCGCGGCGGGCGCTGCTGTGGGTGGCGGTGCACGCCACCGCCGTCGCGATCGGCGTGATGTTCCTCGCGCCGCTGGCGTTCATGGCGCTGACCGCCGTGATGACCGACCGGCAGGCGCTGACCGGCGACCTGTGGCCGCGGAACTGGGAGTTCGGCAACTTCGTGGACGTGTTCAGCGGCGACATGGTCCGCTGGACGGTCAACAGCGTCGTCTACGCGTCCCTGTCGACGGTGTTCATGCTGGTGTCGAGCGTCCCAGCGGCGTACGCGCTCGCCCGGTTCCGGTTCCGCGGCCGCAACGCCGCGCTGGTCGTGGTGATCTCCGCGATGATGCTGCCGCCGCAGGTCACGATGGTGCCGCTGTACATCGTCTGGTCGCGGTTCGAGCTGACCGGGACGCTGTGGCCGCTGATCATCCCGCAGCTGTTCGGGGACGCGTTCTCCATCTTCCTGCTCCGCCAGTTCCTCGTGACGATCCCCCGCGAGTACGCCGACGCGGCCCGCGTGGACGGCTGCGGGGAGCTGCGCACCATGCTGCGGGTCGTCCTGCCGATGGCGAAGCCGGCGCTGGCCGCGGTCGCGCTGTTCCAGTTCTTCTACTGCTGGAACGACTACTTCCGGCCGCTCGTCTACGCCGACCCCGACCACTGGACGCTCGCCATCGGCGTCGCCACCTTCCGCCAGGCGCACCGCGTCGAGTGGAACCTCACCATGGCGGCGACGCTGCTGACGATCCTGCCCGTGCTCATCGTGTTCTTCCTCGCCCAGCGAGTGTTCATCCAGGGTGTGACCTTGACGGGAGTGAAGGGTTGAAGCTGACTGTCATCGGGGGTGGGTCCACCTACACCCCGGAACTCGTCGACGGGCTCGCGCGGGCCCACAGCGCGCTGCCGGTGTCCGAGCTGGTCCTGCAGGACCCGGACGCCGAGCGGCTGGACCTCGTCGGCGGCCTCGCCGCGCGGATGCTGTCCCGCGCCGGGCATCCCGCCACCGTGACGACGACCGCCGACCTCGACAAGGCGGTCGCCGACGCGACCGTCGTCCTGCTGCAGCTGCGCGTCGGCGGCCAGGCCGCCCGGCACCTCGACGAGACGATCCCGCTCGAGTGCGGCTGCGTCGGGCAGGAGACGACCGGCGCGGGCGGGCTCGCGAAGGCGCTGCGCACCGTCCCCGTCGTGCTGGACATCGCCGCCCGCGTCGCCGACCTCGCACCCAACGCGTGGATCGTCGACTTCACCAACCCGGTCGGCATCGTCACCTGCGCGCTGCTGGACGCCGGGCACCGCGCCGTCGGCCTGTGCAACGTCGCGATCGGGGTGCAGCGGCGCGCCGCCGCGCTGCTGGACGTCCCGCCCGACCGGATCAGCCTCGGCCACGCCGGGCTGAACCACCTCACCTGGGTGCGGTCGGTGCTGCTGGACGGCCAGGAGGTGCTCCCCCGCCTGCTCGACGAGCACCCGGACGAGCTGGCCAAGGCGTCCGGGCTCCCGGCGTCGTTCGTCCGGCGGCTCGGCGCCGTCCCGTCGTACTACCTGCGGTACTTCTACCAGCACGACCAGGTCGTCGAGGAGCTGCGCGGAGCCGAGACCCGGGCGGAGCAGGTCGCGGCGCTCGAACGCGACCTCCTCGACCTCTACGCAGACCCGACGCTGGACACCAAGCCCGCCCGGCTGGAGGAGCGCGGCGGCGCGTTCTACTCCGAGGCCGCCGTGCAGCTCGTCGCGTCCCTGCTGACCGGGCGCGGCGACGCGCAGGTCGTGAACGTCCGCAACCACGGGACGCTGCCGTTCCTGGACGACCGCGCCGTCATCGAGGTCCCCTCGCGGATCACCTCGGCGGGGGCGGTGCCGCTGCCCGTCCCGGCGTTCGAGCCGCTGTTCGCCGGGCTGGTCGCGCACGTGTCCGCCTACGAGGAGCTCGCCCTCGACGCCGCGCTGCGCGGCGGCGTGGACCGCGTCGCGACCGCGCTGCTCGCCCACCCCCTCGTCGGGCAGGCCGACATCGCCGACCGGCTCGCCCGCGACCTGGTGGCCGCCAACCGCGCCCACCTCCCCTGGGCCGCGTGATGGCCGCTCCCGGGAACGTCCCCGCGCCGGAGGGCGGCGTGCTGGTCGCCGTCGACGGCGGCAACAGCAAGATCGACGCGGCCGTCGTCGGGACCGGCGGCGAACTGCTCGCCACGGTGCGCGGCGACGGGTTCCGGCCGCACGCGGTGGGGCTGGACGCCGCCGTCGACTCCCTCACCGCCGTGATCGCCGAAGCGCTGCGCGGCGCGGGCGCCGCGCCCGGACCGGTCGCCCACCTCGCCGTCTACACCGCCAACGTGGACCTTCCCGGCGAGGAGGAGCGGCTGGAGAAGGTCCTGCTCGACCGGGGCACGGCGGCGAGCGTCACCGCCGGGAACGACACGTTCGCGCTGCTGCGCAGCGCCGTCACCGCGGGGTGGGGCGTCGCCGTCGTGTGCGGCGCGGGCATCAACTGCGCGGGCGTCGGCCCGGACGGGCGGACCGCGCGGTTCCCCTCCCTCGGCCCGCACACCGGCGACTGGGGCGGCGGCTCCTCGCTCGGCCGCTCGGCGCTGTGGCACGGCATCCGCGGCGAGGACGGCCGGGGCCCGGAGACGGCGCTGTCCGCCGCGGTCGCCGCCCACTTCGGCGTCGCCCGCGCCCTGGACGTCGGCCTCGGCATCCACCACGGCGAGTTCGCCAAGGGCGACCTCACCGCGCTCTCGCCCGTCCTGCTGGACGTCGCGGAGGCGGGCGACGAGGTGGCCCGCGAGGTCGTGTCCCGGCTGGCGGAGGAGGTCGCGCTGCTCGGCTCGGTGGCACTGCGCCGCCTCGACCTGCTGGACTCGCCCGCCGACGTCGTCCTCGGCGGCGGCGTGCTCGCCGCCCGGCGCCCGCTGCTCATGGACGCCGTCGCCGAACGCTACGCCGCGCTCGCCCCGCGCGCGCGGCTCCTCGTCCCCGAGGACCCGCCGCTGCTCGGCGCCGCGCTCCTCGGGCTCGACCACCTCGGCGTACCGGCCGCCGCCCACGACACGCTGCGCGCCGCGTTCCGCCGCCCCCGCTGATCGCTCCCCCCGGCGGGTGGTTGGATGGATCATGGGGCCGCCGGCCAGCGGCCTTGACGTTGTAAGGTCGCGCTGGTCCGGGCCGGGCCGGGAGGGAGCGGGCCGTGGAGATCGGGTTCGGCGTTCCGACGACGGGCGCCTGGGCGACCCCGGAGGCGCAGGCGCTCGTCGCGCGGCGCGCCGAGGAGCTCGGCTACCACTCGGTGTGGACGCTGCAGCGCGTCCTGAACCCGGCGGGGTCGGCCGACGCGACGTACCGCAGCGTCACCGACCCGTTCATCACGCTCGCCTACCTCGCCGCGCACACCTCGCGCGTGCGGCTCGGCGTCGCCGTGGTCAACCTGCCGTTCTACGCGCCGCCGATCCTCGCCAAGCAGGCCGCCTCCCTCGACCGCGTCAGCGGCGGGCGGCTCGACCTCGGGCTCGGCCTCGGCTGGATGCGCGAGGAGTTCGCGGCGGTCGGCGCGCCGATGGAGCGGCGCGGGGCCCGCGCCGAGGAGTTCCTCGCCGTGCTGCGCGCGCTCTGGAGCGGCGGGCCCGCCGAGTTCCACGGCGAGTTCTACGACGTCCCGCCGGTCGTCATGGAGCCGCGCCCGGTGCGGTCGCCGGGGCCGCCGGTGCTGCTCGGCGGCGGCGCGGAGGCCGCGCTGCGCCGCGCCGGGCGGCTCGCGGACGGCTGGGTCAGCTCCAGCCGCGCCGACCTCGGCGCCCTCGGACGGTCGATCGGGATCGTCCGGGACGCGGCCGAGCGGGCCGGGCGCGACCCGTCCGCGCTCCGGTTCGTGTGCCGGGGCGCCGTGCGGGTCAGGCCCGGCGGGGCGGCGGGCCGAAAGCCGCTCACCGGGTCGTTCGACGAGATCCGCGCCGACCTGCGCGACCTCGCGGGCCAGGGGGTCACCGAGGTGTTCGCCGACCTGAACTTCGACCCCGAGATCACCGGGCCGGACGCCGACCCGCGCGCCTCGCTGGACCGCGCCATGCAGGCCCTGGACGCCCTCGTCCCCGGCCGCTGAGCCGGACCGGAAGGCGGGTCACAGGGGCGGGCGGCGGGCCTCCCACGGCGTGCTCAGCACGACGGTCGTCCGCGTCGCGACGTTCGCGGCGGCGCGGATCTTCTGCAGCAGGTCCTCCAGCTCGTTCGGGGACGCGACCCGCACCTTGAGGATGTAGCTCTCGTCCCCGGCGACCGAGTGGCACGCCTCGATCGCCTGGAGATGGGCGAGCCGCTCCGGCGCGTCGTCCGGCGCGGCCGGGTCGATCGGCTTGATCGAGATGAACGCGGTCAGCGGCAGCCCGATCTCCCGGCTGTCGAGCTGGGCGGCGAACCCGGTGATGACCCCGCGCTTCTGCAGCCGCCGCACGCGCTGGTGCACGGCCGACACCGACAGGCCGGTCTCCTTGGCCAGGTCGGTGAAACTCATCCGCCCGTCGTCGGCGAGCAGCGCCAGGATCTGACGATCGATCTCCTCCACGCGGGAAATCTAGCGCGACTGGACCCCGATCAGATCACCGATCGGCTCATTCCGCGCGATCCACCGCGATATCGGCCCCGTCACCGGCCCCTGGACGATCAGCGGCGCTGGCTCCGCAGCGGGCCGCAGCTGCCCCGCACGACCAGTTCGGTCGGCAGCAGCACCGGCCCTCCCCGGCCGCGCCGGGCGGGCTCGCGCAGCAGCAACTCGCAGGCCCGGTAGCCGACGTCGTGGCCGGGACGCGCGACGGCGGTGAGCGGCGGGTCGCACAGCTCGGCCCACGCCACGTCGTCGACCATCGCGATCGAGACGTCCGCGGGGACGCGCAGGTCCAGCTCGCGGGCCACGAGGACGGCGGCCTCGCCGAGGATGTGCCCGGCGGCCAGCACGGCGGTGACGTCGGCGCGGCGCTGCAGCAGCCCGGCGGCGGCCGCGTAGGCGGCGTCGCGGGCCGGGCGCGCGGCGACGACGAGGTCCTCCTCGACCGGGACGCCGAGCCGCCCGAGCGTGCCGCGGAACGCCCGCTCCCGCACCCGGGACGGCCCGCCCGGCGTGGCGCCGAGGAACCCGATGCGGCGGTGCCCGAGCCCCGCCAGGTACTCGGTGAGGGACCGGACGCCGCCCGCGTCGTCGGCGAGGACGGACGGCACGTCCGGCATCCCCGGCAGGGTGCGGCCCGCGAACACGACGCTGGAGCACACCCGCGCGGCGCCGCGCCAGTCGGCCTCGTCCCCGGCGGGCAGGGCGATGATCCCGTCCACCCGCTGCTCGACGAGCCGCTCGACGATCTCGGCCTCGCGGGCCGGGTCGCCGCCCGCCGCGTCCACGATCACGTGCTCGCCGAGGGTGCGGGCGCAGGCGAGCACCCCGGCGACGAGCTCGGCGCAGAACGGGTCGGTGACGTCCGGGACGATCAGCCCGATGCCGCCGCTGCGGCGCAGCTTGAGGCCGCGGCCGAGGGCGCTCGGCCGGTAGTCCAGCGCGCGGGCGGCGGCGAGCACCCGCTCGCGGGTGGGGGCGCTGACCGAGCCCGCCCCGGAGAAGACCCGCGACACCGTGGCGATGCCGACGCCCGCCGAGGCCGCCACGTCCTTGACCGTGGCCGGTCTCCGGTCCGCCATCCGTTCCACCCCATTCGCCCGGTTCCGATCAGCTTCTCACGATCTCGACTCCCCTGGAAACGTTTCCATGAGGTTTACTCCAGTTTGTACCGCAAAACCCCTGCTCGGCAGGGGGCTATGGAAACGTTTCCACCGAGGGGTCCCGAATGGCGAAGATCGTTCTCGACAAGGTCGACAAGGTGTACTCCGGCGGGGTCAAGGCCGTGGACGGCCTCGACCTGGAGATCCACGACGGCGAGTTCATGGTGCTCGTCGGGCCGTCCGGCTGCGGCAAGTCCACCGCGCTGCGGATGATCGCCGGCCTTGAGGAGATCTCCGCCGGGAAGGTCTCCATCGGCGACCAGGTCGTCAACGACCTCGCGCCCAAGGACCGCGACATCGCGATGGTCTTCCAGAACTACGCGCTGTACCCGCACATGACCGTCGAGCAGAACCTCGCGTTCGGCCTCAAGCTGCGCGGCACGCCGAAGGCCGAGATCAAGCAGAAGGTCCGCGAGGCGGCGAAGATGCTCGGCCTCGAGCAGTTCCTGTCCCGCAAGCCCGCCGCGCTGTCCGGCGGCCAGCGCCAGCGGGTCGCGATGGGCCGCGCGATCGTCCGCCAGCCGCAGGCGTTCCTGATGGACGAGCCGCTGTCCAACCTCGACGCCAAGCTCCGCGTCTCCATGCGCGCCTCCCTCAGCCAGCTGCACGAGCGGCTCGGCGTCACCACCGTCTACGTCACCCACGACCAGGTCGAGGCCATGACCCTCGGGTCGCGGGTGTGCGTGCTGCGCGAGGGCAGGCTCCAGCAGGTCGACACGCCGCAGCGGCTGTTCGACCACCCCGTCAACCTGTTCGTGGCGGGCTTCATCGGCTCGCCCTCGATGAACTTCGTGTCCGCCGACCTGTCGGCCGGCGACGGCGGCGCGCGCGTGTCGTTCGCCGGGTACACGCTGCCCGTCCCCGCCGCCACGCTGAACGAGCGGCCGCACCTGCAGAACTACATCGGCCGCCAGATCATCCTCGGCATCCGCCCGTCCGACTTCGAGGACGCCGCGCACGCCCAGCCCGACTGGGCGCCGATGTCCGTCCGCAGCACCGTGACCGAGGAGCTCGGCAGCGAGATCAACGTCATCTTCACCATCGACGCCCCGCCGGTCGAGCACAAGGACACCGCCGACCTCGCCGAGGACGCCGCCGAGGGCGACGGCGACATGGCGATCCCCCTCACCGACAATCGCGCCATGTGGACGGCCCGCGTCAACTCCCGCTCCCACGTCCGCCCCGGCCAGCAGGTGGAACTCGCGGTGGACACCCGCCGCCTCCACTTCTTCGACCCGGCCTCCGGCCTGGCTGTATAACCCAGGGGGGCGACCCCCTGGAACCCCCGTTGCTCGCGAGTGGCCGTTTCCCGAATCGCGTTCGCTCTCGGGAAACGGCCCCTCGCTCGGCGGGTCGGGCGACCTCCGGCCTTGGCGGCCTACGGCCGCCCGACCCGTGACGCCGGTTTGGGTTTCTTACTTCACGGAGCCTGCTAGGACGCCTTCTACGAAGTAGCGCTGGAAGGCGAAGAAGACGGCCAGGGGGACGATCAGGGACAGGAACGCGCCCGGGGCCAGGATGTCGATGTTGCCGGTGAACTGGCGCATCTGCGACTGGAGCCACTTGGTCATCGGCTGGGACTCGGTGTCGGCGAACACCAGCGCGACGAGCAGGTCGTTCCACACCCAGAGGAACTGGAAGATGCCCAGCGAGGCGATCGCCGGGCCGCCCAGCGGGAAGATCACCCGGCGGAAGATCGTCCACTCGGAGCCGCCGTCCATCCGCGCCGCTTCGAGCAGGTCGCGCGGGATCGCGGCGAAGAAGTTGCGCAGCAGGAAGATCGCGAACGGCAGGCCGAACGCGACGTGGAACAGCACCACGCCGGTGATCGACCCGAACATGTGGAAGCCGCCGAACTCGACGTGCCCGTACAGCTTGGCGACCGGGATCAGCGCCACCTGGACGGGCACCACCAGCAGCGCGACCACGGCGAGGAACAGCCAGTCCCGGCCGGGGAACTCCATCCACGCGAACGCGTAGGCGGCGAGCGAGGCGATCACCACGACCAGCACCGTCGCGGGGACGGTGATCAGCACGGTGTTCCAGAACGAGTCGACGAAGTCGCCCTTGTCGAGCAGGGCGGAGTACGAGCCGGCGGTGAGCTGGGCGGGCTCGGTGAAGACCGTCCACCAGCCGCTGGCGTTGTTGTCGGCGTTGGAGCGCAGCGACGCGACCAGCAGGCCGAGGGTCGGCACCAACCAGAACAGCGCGACCAGGACCAGCAGCGTCTGCGCGGCGCCGCCGCCCAGCCGTCCGACGAGGCGGGCGGCCAGGTTGCGGCGGGGCGCGCCCGCCGCCCCGTCGCGGGCCGTCGCCGGTGTCGGTGCCGGTGTCGGGGCGGCCTCTTCCGCGGTGCTCATGAGCGCTCCTGCCGGATTCGCCGGACGTTGAACAGCATGGCGGGCAGCACCAGGACGAACAGCAGCACCGCGATCGCGCTGCCCGCGCCCTGGTCGTCGCCGCCGCCGAACGACTCGGTCCACATCTGGAGGGCGAGGACGCTGGCGTCCGGGTCGCCGCCGCCGATGATGTAGACGAGGTCGAACACCTTCAGCACGTTGATGACGAGCGTCACCAGCACCACGACGAGGACGGGCGCGAGCAGCGGGATCGTCACCCGCCGGAACACCTGCCACTCGGTGGCGCCGT
This sequence comes from Actinomadura syzygii, assembly GCF_008085905.1. Lineage (GTDB taxonomy): Bacteria > Actinomycetota > Actinomycetes > Streptosporangiales > Streptosporangiaceae > Spirillospora > Spirillospora syzygii. Next base: position 396,554 of record NZ_VSFF01000003.1, read on the forward strand.
CCACCCGGGCCGCCTCCAGCGCGTCCCGGGGGATGGCGGCGAGCCCCGCGGCGATCAGCACCATCGCGAACCCGGCCCACACCCACAGGTACGACCCGATGATCGCGGGCGTGATCAGCGTCCCGCCCAGCCACTCCGCGCCGTTGTAGGCGGCGGTGAAGTTCCCGGCGGGCAGCCGGATCGTGTAGCTGCCGTCCGGGACCTTCTTCATCGTGAACGTGCCGTCGGCCCCGGTGGTGGCCTTCGCGACGACCTTGCCGTCCTTGACCGCCTCGACCTTGATGCCGGGCAGGCCGGACTCGCCCGCGTTCGGGGCGTTCGGCTGGCCGCCGCCGCCCTTGGTGAAGTCGAACCAGACCGTCCCGGTGAGCCGGCCCGGCTGCGAGGCCGGCGCCCGCGCGGCGGGCTTCGCGTCCTTCGGCAGGTACTCCGGCTTGACCTTCAGCAGCGGGACGAGCGCGCTCTGCCCCGCCGCGACCTGGTTCACCGTGACCACGCCGCCGCCCTCCGCGCGGACGGGCTGGTTCCCGCCGTTGCGCGGCCCGGCGCCCGGATAGGTCGTGCCCTGCGCGAACGTGTCGTGGATCGCGACCAGTGCGGCGTTGGCGACGCCCTTGTCCGGGTCCTGCTGGTACACCAGCCGGAAGATCACGCCGGACGCGAGGAACGAGATCGCCATCGGCATGAACACGACGAGCTTGAACACCGTCCCCCACCGGATCCGCTCGGTGAGGACGGCGAACACCAGCCCGACGATCGTCACCACGGTCGGCGCGACCACCACCCAGATGGCGGTGTTGCGCACGGCGACGAGGTTGTCGTGCCCCTTGAAGACCCCGGTGTAGTTGTCGACGCCGACGAACCCGTCGCCGGAGGCGTCGAAGAAGCTGCGGATCACCGAGTAGACGATCGGGTAGACCACCAGGAAGCCGAGCAGCAGCAGCGCGGGCAGCAGGAACGTCATCGCCAGCCAGGACGGCGGGTTCAGCCGCTCCCGGGCCGTGCGGCCGCGCGGGGCGGGGGCGGCGCCGCCCGCGACCGCCGGCGGCGCCTGCTCTTTCGGAGCCTCCTCGTTCGGAGCCTTCATGCGGGGTCTCCTACTTGTACGCCTTGGCGGCCTCGGCCTCCAGCTTGGCCTGCGTGCCCTTCACGTCCGTCGGGTGCTGCACGAACGCGCGCAGCGCCTCCCACTCGCCCTTGCCGGGCGTCGCGCCGAACGCGGCGGGCGCGAGGTCGGACATGTCGTAGCGGGCCGCGTCGCCGGACTTCTGGATCTGCTCGATGAGCTGCTTGGCGATCGGGTCGGAGTACGCGCTGGACGGGACGTTCTTGTTCGGCGTCAGGTAGCCGCCGAGCCCCGCCCACACCTTCCCGGCCTCCGGGGACGCGAGGAACTTCATCAGCTCCTGCGCGCCCTTGCCGTCCTTGAGCGCGACGGCGACGTCGCCGCCGAGGATCGCCGGCGGCGTGGTCCCGGCCGCCGGGAACGCGAAGACCTGCGCGTCCGTGCCGACCTTGGCCTTGGTGGTGGCGATGTTCGCCGCCGCGAAGTCGCCGCCGTACACCATCGCGGCCTTCTCCTGGCCGAACACCTGCGTGACCGACTCGTCGAACTTGGTCTTGGTCGCGGTGGCGACGCCGCCGTTGAGGAAGTCGCCCTTGCCCCAGATCTGCGCGAGGGTCTCCAGCGCCTTCCCGACGGTCGGATCGGTCCACTTGATCTCGTGCTTGGCGAGCTTGTCGTAGTTATCCGGCCCGGCCTGCGAAAGGTAGACGTTCTCGAACCAGTCGGTGAGCGTCCAGGAGTCCTGCGGGCCCGCGGCCAGCGTGAACGGCGTGGTGCCCGCGTCCTGGAGGGTGCCCGCGGTCTTCACCAGGTCCGCCCACGACTTCGGGGGCTGGACGCCCGCGTCGGAGAACACCTGCGGCCGGTACCAGAGGATCGACTTGTAGGCGGCCTTGACCATGACGCCGTAGGGCTTGCCGTCGGCGGAGCCGAGCTCCTTCCAGTACGGCGAGAAGTTGTTGCCGACCTCGGTGACGACGTCGGGGGCGAGGGGCTTCAGCGCGCCCTTCTTCGCGTACTGCTGCATGAGGCCGGGCTGCGGAAGCAGCGCCACGTCCGGCGGGTTCTTCGCCTCGATGCGCGGGCCGAGGTAGGCGTCGGTGTTCTCGCCGGTGGACGCGTAGTTGACCTTCGCGCCCGTCTTCTTCTCGAACGCCTGGAGCACCTTGCGGAAGTTGGCCTCCTCGGGGCCGGTCCACTTGGCGGCGACCTCGATCGTGGTGCCCTTCAGCGCTCCCCCGCCGGACGGCGTCGAACCGCCGTCGCCGCCGTCGTCGTCCCCGCCGCAGGCGGCGGCGCCGGACACCACCAGCCCTGCCGCCACTGCCGCGCTGAGCACACGCCTACTGACCCTCATTCTCATCCTCCCTGGACGGTCCGGCGGCGTCCGATCCCCAGATCGCCGCGCCGGACTCGATATCGAAGAAGTGCAGGCGGCCGGTGTCGACGCGGGCCGTCACCGGGTCGCCGACCTTCACGCGGGTGCGCGGGCTGAACCGCGCGACGAGGTCCGTGCGGGGCCGCTCCAGATGCCCCAGCACATCGGTGCCCGCGTCGCGGGCGAGTTCCCTGGTGTCCTCGGTGACGACCTGGTCGGCCTCCAGCGCGAAGTGGACCAGCACGTCCGAGCCCATCGCCTCGACCAGGTCGGCCGTGGAGGTGAGCGCGGAGCCGGCGGGGGCCTCGACGAGGTCGGCGTCCTCCATGTCCTCGGGACGGATCCCGACGACGACCTCGCCGCCGAGCCGGGACGCGAGGTCCGGCCGCTCGGCCAGCACGCCCGGCGGGAGCGCCAGCGTCTGCCCGCCGATCTCCAGCCGCGCGTCGCCCGCGTCCCCGGCCAGGGTCGCCTTCAGCAGGTTCATGGCGGGCGAGCCGATGAAGCCCGCGACGAACAGGTTCGCCGGCCGGTCGTAGAGCTCCTGCGGCGGCGCGACCTGCTGCAGTTCGCCCTTCTTCATCACCGCGACGCGGTCGCCGAGCGTCATCGCCTCGGTCTGGTCGTGCGTGACGTAGATCGTCGTGACGCCGAGGTCGCGCTGGATGCGCGCGATCTCGGCGCGCATCTGGACGCGGAGCTTGGCGTCGAGGTTGGACAGCGGCTCGTCCATCAGGAACGCCTGCGGCTCCCGGACGATCGCGCGGCCCATCGCGACCCGCTGCCGCTGCCCGCCGGACAGGTTGCGCGGCTTGCGCGACAGGTGCTCGGTCAGCCCGAGGATCTCCGCGGCCCGGTCGACCTTCTCCCTGATCTCGGCCTTGGGGAGCTTGCGCAGCGACAGCCCGAACCCGATGTTGTCGCGGACGGACAGGTGCGGGTAGAGCGCGTAGCTCTGGAACACCATGGCGACGTCCCGGTCGCGGGCGGGGACGCGGTTGACGACCCGTCCGCCGATCGCGACCTCGCCCTCGGAGATCTCCTCCAGCCCGGCGACCATCCGCAGCGCGGTCGTCTTCCCGCAGCCGGACGGCCCGACGAGCACGAGGAACTCCCCGTCGGCGATGTGCAGGCCCAGGTCGGTCACGGCCCGCGTGCCGTCGGGATAGACCTTCCCGACGCTGGTCAGGTCGACCTCTGCCACGGCGTCCCCTCTTTCCCGTCGCTCCACGGCACGCCCTCGTCGCGCCCTCGTCGCGGCACGCGCCTCCCCGCCCCGGCGGGGCCGGGGCCCCGCGATGCGGAGGAAACGTGACTTACTCCCGCGTAGCTATGACTAGCTACAGGGCGGATCGGCCCCGTTGCAATACGCGGGGAGAACGCTGACGGTTTTGGTGCAGAGATCGTTACCGGGCCGTTTTTCGCCCGCATTCCGCGCGATTTTCAGGCGTCCGAAAACAGGCGAGGGCGCGGACGGAAATCCGTCCGCCCCCTCGTTAACGTGCTTTTCGGGCCGTGGCCTGGGAATTCAGCCGACGATCACCAGGCCGCGCCCGGTGACGTTCAGCGGGTCGAAGCCGTCCTCGGTGCAGACGACGATGTCCTCGATGCGGGCGCCGTGCGGGCCGGGGTAGATGCCCGGCTCGATCGAGAACGCCATGCCCGGCTCCAGCGGCTCCAGGTTGCCCGAGACGATGTAGGGGTCCTCGTGCGACTCCAGGCCGATGCCGTGGCCGGTGCGGTGGAAGAAGTGCTCGCCGTACCCGGCGGCGGCGATCACGTCGCGGCCGGCGGCGTCGACGGCCTCGGGCGTCGTCCCCGGGCGGACGGCCGCGCACGACGCGCGCTGCGCCTCCTCCAGCACCGCGTAGTACGCCAGGTACTCGGCGGGCGGCTCGCCGACGCAGTAGTTGCGGGTGGAGTCGGAGCAGTAGCCGCTCGGCATCGTCCCGCCGATGTCGACCACGACCGGCTCGCCCGCGCGGATCACCCGGTCGGTCGGCTCGGCGTGCGGGTTCGCGCCGTTCGGGCCCGACCCGACGATCACGAAGTCGACGCGGGAGTGGCCCTCGGCGACGATCGCGTCGGCGATGTCGCGGGCGACCTCCTCCTCCGTGCGCCCGGCCGCGAGGAGGCCCGGGACGCGGCGGTGCACCCGGTCGATCGCCTCGCCCGCCTCGCGCAGCGCGGCGACCTCGGCGGCGCTCTTGCGGATCCGCAGCCCGCGCAGCACTCCCCCGGCCGCGACCTGCTCGGCGGCGGGCATCGCGGCGCGGAACCGCAGCGCCATCACCGCCCACATCCGATCGGCCACGCCGACCTTCGGCAGGCCGGACGGCAGGCGCCGGGCGACGAGGGCGTAGGGGTCGTCGGTCTCGTCCCAGGGCACCAGCTCGACGCCGAGCGACCCGGCGGGCGACACCTGCGCGGCGGGCAGCTCGAGGCGCGGGACGACGAGGAACGCCTCCCCCTCGGCGGGCACGACCAGGCAGGTGAGCCGTTCCAGCTCCTTGGCGTCGTAGCCGGTCACGTAGCGCAGGTCCGGGCCGGGCGTCAGCAGCACCGCCCCGAGGCCGGCCTTCGCGGCCGCCTCCCGCACCAGGCCGACGCGCTCGCGCGGATACAACTCCGTTGTCACACCCGTCTCCATTCTCCGGTCGTCCGCACGCGGACCACTCGTCCGTGCGGGTACCAGGATCGCAGAGCGGCGGCGCGCCGACGACGCCGCCCGCGTGGCACGATGTGCCCCATGAGCGGGCTGATGCTGCTGGACACGCCGTCGTTGTACTTCCGCGCCTTCTTCGGCGTGCCCGAGTCCGTCACCGCCGACGACGGGACGCCGGTGAACGCGGTCCGCGGGCTCATCGACATGATCGCGCGGCTCGTCCAGGACCGCTCGCCCGACCGGCTCGTCTGCTGCATGGACGCCGACTGGCGGCCCGCGTTCCGGGTGGCGGCGCTGCCGTCCTACAAGGCGCACCGGGTGGCCGACGACGGCGGCGACCAGACGCCCGACGCGCTGGCGGCGCAGCTCCCGGTCATCGACGAGGTCCTGGACGCGTTCGGGCTGGCCCGGGTGGGCGTCCCCGGCTACGAGGCCGACGACGTCATCGGCACCCTCGCGGTGCGGGGCGCGGCGGACGGCCCGGTCGACATCGTCACCGGCGACCGCGACCTGTTCCAGCTCGTCGACGACGGCACCCCCCGGAAAGGCCCGGTGTGCGTCCTCTACACGGCGCGGGGCATCAGGAACCTGCAGATCATGGGTGAGAAGGAGGTCGCGGCCAAGTACGGCATCCCGGGCCGCGGCTACGGCGACTACGCGACGCTGCGCGGCGACCCGAGCGACGGGCTGCCCGGCGTCCCCGGCGTCGGCGACAAGACCGCGGCGGCGCTGGTCACCCGGTTCGGGACGGTCGAGGGGATCCTCGCCGCGCTCGACGCCGGGACCGACGAGGGGTTCCCGGCGGGCGCGCGGCGCCGGATGGAGGCGGCCCGCGGGTACCTCGCCGCCGCCGAGACCGTGGTCCGGGTCGTCACCGACATCGACGCGCCGGAGCTCGCGGCGCTGGACGACCGGCTCCCCGCCGGCGCCCGCGACCCGGAGAGGCTCGTCGCGCTGGCCGACCGCTGGAACCTCGACGGCCCGGTCAACCGGCTGCTGAACGCCCTCACCCGCTGACGGGTCATATCGCTGCAATTTTCGGCAAAAGTGTCGGATGACGCAGACGGCCCGTTCCCCCGCGTGCAGCATCGGGATCAGTGAGGCGCTCTCATAGGGGTGAAAGGCAGTGCACCGCCGCGGGACGGACGGGGACGGACGTCCGGGCGGCGCCCGCATGAGCGACCGGTACCCGCGGCACTGGGCCTCAACGCCCCACTCCCCCCATCTGCCGTGGGTACCGGTTCACCCGAATCCCGGAAGCGGAGACGCGCACCCGTGACCCATCGACCGCAGATCCGGCGGAGCGCGCCCCGCGCCGCTCCCGACCCGGACCCCGGCCCCGGCTCCGATCCCGATCCCGACTCCGATCCCGGCCGCGGCTTCTGGGACGCGCTCCGCCCGGCCGAGCGGGCGTCGCTGCGCGCGGTGGCGCGGCCGCGCCGGTTCCCGCCCCGGACGCCGCTGTGCTACCAGGGCGACGACTCCGACCACATCATCATCATCGAGTCGGGCTGGGCGAAGGTGACCTCCACCAGCGAGGAGGGCCGCGAGGTCGTGCTCGCCGTGCGCGGGCCGGGCGACCTCGTCTGCGAGAGCGCGGTCCTCGGCCGCCGGGAGCGGTCGGCGACGGTCGCGGCGCTCAGCCCGATCCCCGCGCTGGTGGTGCCCGCCGCCCGGTTCACCGGGTTCCTCGACGCGCACTCCCGGGTGTGGCTGCTGGTCAGCGAGACGTTCGTCCGCCGCCTGGACGACGCCGACCGGCGGCTGCGGGCGCACGTGTCCGCGCACGGCGCGCGGCGGCTGGCGATCCTGCTGACCGAGCTCGCCGAGCTGTCGGCCCGGCACGGCGCGCCCGCCCCCGGCGGGGGCGTCGCGATCGGTCCGCCGCTCTCCCAGGAGGAGCTCGGCAGCTGGATGGACGCCTCCCGCGAGACCGTCGCGCGGGCGCTCGGCACGCTCCGCGCGGAGGGCCTGGTGCGCACCGGCCGGCGGCGGATCACCGTGGTGGACGTGGCGCGGCTGCGCGAGTTCGCGCGTACGCCGGAGCGGCCGCGGCCCACCGCCTTTACAATGTAGATCACGAAGAGGGTCAGGCGGCGGGCCGCAGGACCTCGCCGAGCTCCTCGGCGAGGTCGGCGTTGAGCCGGTAGGCCGTCTTCACCTCGTCGACGACGCGGAGCCGCTCGTCGTCGTCCCAGGGGGCGGCGTCCAGCAGGGCGCGGTAGCGGTCCTTGTACGCCTTGGGCCTGCCCGGGAAGCGGTAGAAGCGGACGCCGTCGTCCTCGGCGTCGAGGTCCAGCGCCTTGCGGACCTGGAGGCCGATGTACTGCCCGCCCGACAGGTCGCCCAGGTAGCGGGTGTAGCCGTGCGCGACGAAGCCGCCCGCCCAGTCGAAGCACACCTCGCGGAGCCGGTCGCGGTACCGGGACGCGGCCTCGCCCGGCTCGGCCCTGGCCCGCCAGCGCGGGCCGTAGAAGTAGGCGAGGTCGGCCTCGAGCGCCTCGCGGCGGCGCAGGCCGGGAAGGTCGAACGGGCCCGCGACCGGGTCGGCCGCCATCCGGTCGGCGGCCTCTTCGAGGAGGTCGTAGACGGGGTGGAGCTGCGCCACGAGGACGGCGTACTCGTCGCGGCCGAGGCGCCCCTCGACGAGCGCGCTCATGTAGGCCGAGGTCTCGTTGGCGCCGTGGTCGCTCCGGGTGGCGGCCCGCAGCCGCGCGGAGAACGGCTCGTCCGTGGGGGTGGTGTCCATTACGGCCCTCCTTAATCCAGGAGAATTTAGGCTAGCCTTACCTAAATCACCTGGGAAGACGGGACCGCAAGGTTCCCGACGTGACGTCGGTTACTTTTCCGACGTCACGTCGGGAAGAGGTCGGTCAGGCGCTGAGCGCGGCGCGGGCCTCCTCGGTCATCCGGACGACCTCCATCCGCACCTGCGGACGCTCGGTGAGCCGCTCGCCGAACGGGATCCGGACGTCGTGCTCGACGCCCCCGTCCATCACGGCGAAGTCGATGCCGTCGGCGTCCAGGCCGGTCATCCGGGCGGCCGTCGCGCCGGGACGGCCGCCGAGCGCGCGGCAGATCGTGAGGCAGTCGGCGGCGTGGTCGTCGTTCATGTGGCGCGCGATCTGGCGCACGACGTCCTCGGTGAAGGGGCCCGCGTCGGTCATGGAACGTTCCTTTCGATCGGGGCGCCGGTCCCGGCGTGCGGTTCTCGAAGATCCGCGGTGTTCTCGAAGATCCGCGGGACGTCGCCCGGCGAGGCGTCCGTCCGGCGTGGAGGCCGACAATACCCGGCGCCCCGCACCGGCATCGCGGCACGTCGTGCACCATGGAGGGGTGACGCAGGTAGCTGAAGACCGGTCCGCGGACGCGGGTGCCCGGCTGCGGGCGCTCGCCGCCCTCGTCGCGGACGGCGGCGTGGTGGTGCTGAGCGGCGCGGGCCTCTCGACCGAGTCGGGCATCCCCGACTACCGCGGCGAGACGGGGCGCCGCCGGCGCGCCGACCCGATGACCTACCAGGGGTTCACCGCGTCGGCGGCGGCGCGGCGGCGGTACTGGGCGCGCAGCCATCTCGGCTGGCGGCACATCGCGGCGGCGCGGCCGAACGCCGGGCACCGCGCGGTCGCCGAGCTGCGGCGGCGCGGCCTGGTCACCGGGATCATCACCCAGAACGTGGACGGCCTGCACCAGGCCGCCGGGGCGGACGGCGTGATCGAGCTGCACGGCGCGCTCGACCGGGTCGTCTGCCTGGACTGCGGCGAGCGGACCCCGCGCGCCCGGCTGGACGCGCGGCTGCGCGCCGCGAACCCGGGCTTCGACGCCCGCGCCGCCGCGGTCAACCCGGACGGCGACGCCGTCCTCGCCGACGCCGACGTCGAGGCGTTCCGCGTCGTGGACTGCGAGCGCTGCGGCGGCGTCCTCAAACCCGACGTGATCTTCTTCGGCGAGAACGTGCCGCCGCCGCGCGTCCGGGACTGCTACGCGCTGACCGAGGGCGCGGGGGCGCTGCTGGTGCTGGGGTCGTCGCTGACGGTGCTGTCGGGGTACCGGTTCGTCCGGCACGCCGACCAGCACGGGGTGCCCGTCGCGATCGTGAACCACGGCGCGACCAGGGGCGACGAGCACGCCCTCGTCACGTTGGACGCGCCGCTCGGCGCGACGCTCCAGGCGCTCCTCGCCGGACTGCCCGCGTAAACCGCGTCAGCCCTGGACGAGGGACGTCGCGGCGGGCGCGGGCGAGTGGCCGTGGTCGGGTCCGCCGGGCGCGGGCGCGCCGGTGACCGCCGGCGGGTCGGGCAGCGTGTCGCCGGTGACGAACCCCGTGCCCTCCAGCAGGCGCATGTGGGTGCTGACGAACGTCTCGCACCGCTCCGCGAAGTCGCGGACCAGGGTGTTGCGGGTGCTGGCGCGGACGGCGGCGACCTGCGGGTAGATCTGCCCGTGCGCCATCCGCAGCCGCGCGACGGCCGTCTTGTCGTAGTCGGTGCCGGACTTCCCGGTGATCTCCGACATCCAGCTCTGCTGCTCCGCGGTGGGCTGGTCCGGCAGCGGGACGCCGAGCTGCGCGGCGATCCGGCGGTCGAGGTCGTCGAGCCGCTCGTGCTGGCGGGCGATCTCGGCGAGGTTCCGCCTGGTCGCGGGGCGGGACGCGCGTGTCGCCGCCTCCCGCCCGACGGGGATCTCCCACAGCCCGGCCTGCCGGACCTTGACCACGAGCAGGCGGTCGGCGGGGCCGAGCGGCCCCCACTGCGTCGCCACGGTGGCCTGGGCGGCGTTCTCCGCCGCGACGCGCGACGGCTGCGCGGCACCGTCCGCGGCCTGGCCCATCGGCGCGCAGCCGCCGAGCGGGACGCCGAGGAGGAGGGCGGCGGCGAGCGCGGCCGCCGTCCTCCGGTGCTCCGGTGCGGAGGCCGGTCGGGATGCCAGTCGGGGTGGTCGCATCCTCCGCCGTCCTTTCCGTGAGGGGACGCTGCCAGGCGGTACGCACCCGCGCACCCCCTGGTTCGCCCTCGCGGCGGAATTTCGGACGGCGTTCCCGGCGGTCAGGTCCAGCCGAGCGGGACGAGCGTCGGCACCGGCGGCTCGCCGCCCGCGTCGGTGAAGGCGCGCAGCGCGGCGACGAGGGCGCGCCGCTCCCCGGCGGGCATCCGCGCGACGATCTCGGCGATCCCGGCCCGGCGGCGGGCGGTGACGTCGTCGACGAGGCCGCGCCCGGCGGCGGTGAGCTCGATCCGGACCTCGCGCCCGCTGTCCGGGCTGGCCCGCCGGTCGACGAGCCCGGCGGCGGCGAGCCGGTCCACCATCCGCAGCGCGGTGGACGGGTTGACCCCGAGCAGCCCGGCGAGCGTCACGAGCTTGGCCGGGCCCTGCGCGGACAGCACGACGAGCAGCCGGAACTGCGGCGGCGTGACGGCGTCCTCGACGGCGGCGAGGGACCGCACGGAGATCGACACCAGCAGCCGGGACGCGGTCAGCACGGCCGAGGTGACGGCGTCGACGTCGTCACCCGAACCGACGCCGCCACCCGTCCCGACTGCGTCACCCGCACCGGTGGCGTCGGCGCAGGACCCGGCGTGCTCTCTCATGACGACTTTCTACCGCGCGCGGAGCCGCCCATGCCAATGTCAGCAACACGGCGGTTGCGCGGGCGGCGGGAGCGCGGGTGGAGTCGTACCCGATGTCCTGACGTCGCTCCCCCGAGAGGAAGCCCTATGCGAACACGGCACGCGGGCGGCATCGCCTTCGCCCGTCCCGCCGCCTTCTGGGCCGGGTTCACCGCCTGCGTCGCCGGGGTGGCGCTGCACCTGCCGATGTACGTCCGGTCCGGCGACATGCACTACCGGATGCGGGGCATGGCGATGGACGCGCCGATGCTCACCGGGATGGCGCTGATCGTGCTGGGGCTGGCGGCGACGGCGTACGGGCTCGTCCCGCGCGGGCTCGCGGCGGCCCGGCGGGCGGACGCGGTCCGGGTCCGGGCGGCGCGGGACGCGCCGTTCCGCCGCGCGCACATCGGGCTGGTCGCCGTCATGACGACGGCCGTGACGATCGACGCGATGAAGCCGATCACGCTGTCGTTCGTGGCGCCGGGGATGGGCCGCGAGTACGGCCTGAAGTCGGCGCTCAACCCGCACGGGGGCTGGCCGGTCGCGCTGCTCCCGCTGTCCGGGCTGACGGGGACGGTGCTCGGTTCGCTGCTGTGGGGCTGGCTCGGCGACCGCATCGGGCGCCGGTCGTCCATCCTGCTGGCCGGGGTGATGTTCGTGACGACGGCGATCTGCGGCGCGATGCCGTCGTTCGGCTGGAACCTCGTGATGTGCTTCATGATGGGCCTCGCCGCGGGCGGGATGCTGCCGATCACGTTCTCGCTGCTCGCCGAGACGATCCCGGGACGGCACCGGGGCTGGGTGATGGTGCTGATCGGCGGGAACCTGGCGCTCGCCTACGTCATCACGAGCTCGCTGTCGGAGGCTCTCGTCCCGCACTTCTCGTGGCGGATCCTGTGGCTGGTGGGGCTGCCGACGGGCGTCCTGCTGATCGCGCTGAACCGGTGGATCCCCGAGTCGCCGGGGTTCCTGCTGGCGCACGGCCGCGAGGCGGAGGCGCGGGAGATCATGGCCCGGTACGACGCCGTCGCGCGCGGTCCGGCGACGGCCCCCGCCGAGGAGCGGCCGGACGCGGCGGACGGCGCGGGGTTCGGGCCGCTGTTCCGGCCGCCGTTCGCCGGGCTCAGCGCGGCCGTGCTGGTCCTCGGCCTCGGGATCGGGCTGGTGACGTACGGGTTCCAGCTGTGGATCCCGTCCAACCTGCAGGGACTCGGCCTGGACCAGCGGACGGCCGACCGGGCGCTGCGCGACTCCGCGCTGCTCGGCCTGCCGCTGGTGTTCGCCGCCGCCGCCATGTACGGGCTGTGGAGCGCCAAGCGGACGATCATCGTGCTGACCGCGCTGACGGCCGCGGCGCTGGCGGCGTTCGCGGTGGCGGGCGAGTCGCTCGCGCACAGCAGGGGCTGGCTGTACGTCCTGCTCGCGGGGCCGATCGTCGGGACGGCGACGATCGCGGCGGTGCTCGCCGCCTACAGCTCGGAGATCTACCCGACGCGGATCCGGTCGCGCGGCTCCGGCCTGTCGGCGGGCGTCGGCAAGCTCGGCGGCGTGGTGGTGACGGTGGTGCTGGTCGCGGGCGCGTCGGTCCCGTCGATCGGGCAGACGGCGCTGCTCGGCGCGGTGCCGCTGCTGGCGGCGGTGCTGGTCGTCGGCCTGTGGGGGGTGGAGACGCGGCCCCGCCGGACGGGCGGCGGCGCGCCCGGCCCGGAGGTCTCCCCCGCCGACGCCTGACCCGGACGGGCGGACGCGGTCGCCCCGCGTCCGCCCGCCAAGCGGTTCAGGCGGACCGTTCGCGGACGAGGGCGCCGAGGTCGGCGCGGGCGAGTCCGCGCAGGCCGGGGCGCTGTGCCAGCCACGCGACGGCGAGCACGGCGAGCGCGGACCAGGCGAACGTCGCGGGCCGGACCTCGGTGTGGAACGCCATCAGGTCGCTGTCGAACGCGCCGAGGAACGCGCCCGCGGCGAGCCGTCCGAGGACCAGTCCGGGGACGGTCCCGGCGGCCACGACGAGGAGGTTCTCGGCGGTGACGAGCCGGGCGAGCCGCCGCCGCCCGACGCCGGACGCGCGCAGCGCGGCGAGTTCGGTGCCGCGTTCGGCGAGGTTGACCGACAGGGTGGCGAACAGGACGGTGAAGGCCAGCAGCCCGCCGAACCCGAGCATGACCGCGACGAACACGTAGAACAGGTCCATGTAGTCGTCCATGGTCTTCTTCAGCGCCTGCGCGTCGGTGTAGGCGACGACGCCGGGCAGGGACGACAGGGACCGTCCGACGGCGGCGCGGTCCGCGCCGGGGTCGAACCGGACGAGGACGTCGCCGGGCCGTGCGGCGGGGTCCCAGGCGGCGACCTGGTCGAGGGTGGCGTAGGCGTAGGTGCCGAGGGGCTCGTCGACGAACCCGGCGACGGTGGTGGTGACGGACCGTCCGCCGGGGAGGCGCAGGGCGACGGGGTCTCCGGCGCGCAGGCCGAGCCGGTCGCGCAGGGCCGCGCCGAGCAGGGCGCCGCGGTCGGGCAGCGCGCGTTCGCCGCCGCCGGGCGTGAGGAACCGGTGCATGCGGGTGCGGGCGGGCAGGCCGACGACGGCGGTGGAGTAGGACGCTCCCCCGGCGGTGATCGTGACGGGCAGCCGGGCGGACGGCTCGGCGGCGCGCACCCCGGCCGCGTCCGACACCGCGCGGAGCGCCGCGCCGTCGCCGGGACGGGCGAGGGTCAGCTCGGCGTCCTGCCGCTGCACCCGGTCGAACTGCCGGGACACGGTGGCCTGCGACGAGTCGAGCATCCCCCAGGACACGAGGATCAGCACGAGCGCGAGGATCACGCCGGTCATGGTGTAGAGGGTGCGGCGGAGCTGGCGGGTGGGGCCGCGCAGGACGAGCCACGTCCCGGCGGGGAGCCGTCCGGCGGCGGGCACCGCGCGGCCCAGCCGGGCACCGCCGAGTCGAGCCAGGAGTCCGCCGCCCCGGGCGGCGGGGACCGTCCCGCGCATCGCCTCGGCGGGTGGGACGCGGGCGGCGGCGACGGCGGGCGCGAGTGCCGCGAGACCGCCCGCGACCAGGCCGAACGCGAGCCCGGCGAGGACGGTCGTCGCGCGGACGGACACGGTCGTCTCGGGCAGCCCGATCGCGTCCCCGTACAGGCGGGTGACGGTCCCGGCGAGCGGCGGCCCGGCGGCGGCGCCGAGCGCCGACCCGGCGAGCCCGGTCGCGAGTCCGGTGGCGAGGTAGTGCGCGACGACGGTGCGGCGGCGGAACCCGCTGGCGCGCAGGGTCCCGATGACGACGCGGTCGCGGGCGACGCGGCGGGTCAGCACGACGTAGACGGCGACCCCGGCGGCGGCGAGGAACAGCAGCGGGAACACGACGGCGAGCTGGGAGAAGCCCTTGATGTCCTGGGAGAGGGCGGCGTTGCTCGGCTGGTCGGCGCGGGTCTCGCCGCTCGCGGCGCCGTGCGCGCGGGCGGCGCCGGTGAGGGCGGCGTCCAGGCGCGCGGCGTGGTCGCGTCCGGCGGCGGTGTAGTAGACGTTCACCTCGTTGGGCGCCCGCGTTCCGGCGAGTTGCCGGGCGAGCGGCTCCGGGACGAACAGGACGCCGAACGAGCCGGGCGCGGGCAGCGCGTCCTGGCGGCTGGACGCGGGCCACAGGTACTCGGGCGACGACGCGGTGCCGCGCACGGTGACGACCCGCCAGGCGCGGCCGTCCCAGACCGAGACCGCCGAGCCGGGACGCAGGTGGGCGTGGTCGGCGATGTGCTTCTCGGCGAGGACGCCCGCCGGGGCGGCGGCGGTCGGGTAGCCGCCGCGCAGGACCTTCACCCGGTTCACGGCGGGCTGCGTCCCGGCGGGGAGGCCGACGACGCGGCCGACGAGGGTGTCGCCGTCCGGCATGCGCAGCGGGACGTCGGCGACGGTGCGGGCGGTGGCGGCGGCGACGCCGGGCCGCGTCCGCGCGTCGGCGGCGATCGCGGCGGCGTCGCCGCCGCGCAGCGTCAGGTCCGCGAACCGGTACCGGGCGAACGTCGCCTGGTAGCCCTGGTCGAGGTTCCTGTAGGCGTCGTAGGACGCGCCGAAAAGCGCGACGCCGAGCATGACCAAGGCGACCGCCGCGACGAGCTGCGCGGGACGTCGCCGCAGGTCGCGGCGCAGTTTCATGTTGAGGACGCTCACCAGGCCACCTCGTCGGCGGAGGCGGGCGCGGTGTTCTCGGCGACCTCGACGACGCGCCCGGACCGCATCCGGACGACGCGGTGCGCGACGGCCGCGATCGCCGCGTTGTGGGTGACGACGAGGACGGTCCGGCCGCGGGCGTTGAGGTCCTGAAGGACGCGCAGGACGCCGCGTCCGGTCTCCAGGTCAAGCGCGCCGGTCGGCTCGTCGCACAGGAGGAGCTCGGGGTCCTTGGCGATGGCGCGGGCGATCGCGACGCGCTGCTGCTCGCCGCCGGACAGCTGCGCCGGGAAGTGCCCGCCGCGCTCGGCGAGCCCGACCGCGGCGAGCGCGGCGGCGGACCGCTCCCGGTCGCCGCGCCCGGTCAGTTCGGCGACGAGCCGGACGTTCTCCAGCGCGGTCAGCGTCGGGACGAGGTTGAAGAACTGGAACACGAACCCGACGGCGTCGCGGCGGTAGGCGGTGCGGGCGTCCTCGTCCAGGCCGGTGAGGTCGCGGCCGCAGGACACCACCTCCCCGGACGTGGCGGGCTCGATCCCGCCGATCAGGTTGAGCAGCGTCGTCTTGCCCGACCCGGACGGGCCGAGCAGCACGGCGAACTCGCCGCGCCGGACTTCCAGGTCGGCGTCGCGCAGCGCGTGCACCGCGGCGTGCCCGGAGCCGTAGGTCTTGGCGGCGCCGCGCAGCAGCACCGCGGCGTCCCCTACATCAACCGTGTCGGGGGCGCGGTCACGGCCGTGGCGGATCATCATCGTCGTCTCCTCGATCCTGCGGGGCGGTGGTGGGACGGAGCAGGCCGAGCAGCCCGTCCGCGGCTCCGGCGGCGTCGGTGCCGCCGTCGAGCAGGACGTGCAGGAGCAGGCCGTCCATGAGCGCGGCGAGCAGGACGGCGAGGCCCGCGGGGTCGGCGTCGGCGCGCAGCAGCCCGGCGTCCCGGTTCTCGGTGAGGCGGGCGGCGAGCAGCTCGCGGAACATCCGGATCTGCTGGGCGGAGTCGGCGCGCAGCTCGGGGTCGCGGAGGCCGTGCAGGAGCGCCTCCGCCATGACGCGCTGCCCGGCGGTGCCGGTCCCCCGGTCGACGAGGGCGCGGATCGCGGCGGAGACGCCGTCGAGCGCGTCCTCCGCCTGGAGGATCGCCGTGACCGGGCCCTCCAGCTCCATCTCGACCGCGTGGGTCACGGCGGCGCGGCGCAGGGCGTCCACGGAGCCGAAGTAGTAGTGCACGAGCGCGTTGTTGGCGCGCGCCCGCTCGGCCACGGCCCGGGACGTGACCGCGGACCACCCGCCCTCGGCCATCACCGCGACGGCCGCCTCCAGCAGCCGGACCCGGGTGGGCACCTCCTCGCCCGCCATCCCGCTCCCCTCTCCCGTTCTTGGTCGAATGCTTTAAGCATCTGCTTAAACTGTAGCGCGGGATCATTGCACGATGCAACGTTCGACGGTGTCGGCGACGCGGGGGGCCTTGACGGGCGGGGACGTCCCGTCCGACGATGCGCTTGATCATGAACGCGCGGGACGGGGAGGGCGGGGCCGGTGGCGGGCACGGGACGGAACCGGGACGGCGCCGCCGGAAGCGGACCCGGCGCGATCACGCCGGACGGGTCGGCCGTCGAGTTCTACGCGGCCATGGCGCCGGACGAGGCGAGCGCGGCGCTGGTGCACGCCGCCGTCCCGGCGGGCACGCCGGTCCTGGAGCTCGGCGCGGGCGCGGGCCGGGTCACCCGCGCGCTGCTCGCCCTCGGCCACCCGGTGACGGCGGTGGACGACTCGGCGGAGATGCTCGCTCACATCGAGGGCGCGCGGACCGTCCGCTCCACGATCCAGGACCTAGAGCTCGGCGAGCGGTTCGGCTGCGTGCTGCTGATGTCGTACCTGGTCAACTACGGCGACCGGGCGGCGCTGCTGGACGCCTGCCGCCGGCACGCCGCGCCCGGCGGCCTCGTCCTGCTCCAGCGGGAGACGCGCCCCTGGCTCGGCCCGGACGCGCCGCGCGCGTGGTCGCACGACGGCGTCGACTTCGAGGTGGTGCGGGCCGAGCCCGCCGGGCCGGACGCCGCCGCCGTCACGATCGGGTACCGGACGGGCGGGCGGCGCTGGACGCACGCGTTCACGTCCCGGCGGCTGGGCGACGACGAACTGCCCGCCGTGCTGGCCGCGTCCGGGCTGCGCCTCGACCGGTTCCTGGACGGCGACCGCGCGTGGGTCGCCGCCCGTCCCGCCTGACCGCCCGCCTGACCGGCCCGGACGCGAAAGCGCCCGCCCGCGCGCCGGAGCGCGGGGGCGGGCGCGTCACGCGCGGCGGACGTCGTCAGGCGTCGCGGCGCTTGAGCAGGTACGCGGCGGCGGCGAGGAGCGCGGCCGTCCAGAGGGCGAACACGCCGTACCCCTGCCAGGGGGTGAGCAGGTCGCTGTCCCCCTGGTGGGCCTTGGCGATCAGGACGCCCGCCTCGGACGGCAGGTAGGCGTGCACGTGGTCGCCGATGCTGCCGGGCAGCAGCGCGGTGAGCGGCGCGAGCACGAGCACGAACCCGATCACGCCGGTGATGCCGCCCGCCGGGTGCCGCACGATGGCGCCGACGGCCAGCGCGAACAGCCCGAGCATCGCGAGGTACAGGCCGCCGCCGACGACGGCGCGCAGCACGCCGTCGTCGCCGAGCGAGACGTGCACCTTGTCGCCCATGATCGCCACGCCGATGAAGTAGGACGCGAACGACACGGCGATGCCGATGACCAGCACGATGATCGCGAACACCAGGGCCTTGGCCCACAGCATCGGCAGCCGCCGCGGCACGGCGAGCAGGCTGGCGCGGATCATGCCGGTGGAGTACTCGGAGGCGATCACCAGGACGCCGAGCACGCAGACCGTGAGCTGGCTGAGGAAGAACCCGCTGCCGAGGATGAAGCTGACGGGGTCGGCGGCGACCTGGGCGCGGTCGCCGGCGTCCATGTCCTTCCAGGTCCCGGCGGTCAGCCCGACGAACAGGGCGGTGAACCCGATGCTGAGGACGACGAGCAGGATCAGCGACCACAGCGTCGACCGGACGGTGCGGATCTTCGTCCACTCGGCGGCCATCAGCCGGGTGAAGCCGGGCCGCTGGTGGGCGGCGGGCCCGCCCGCGGACCGGGCGGCGGGCCGCGTGGCGGCGGTCATCGGTTCTCCCCCTCTGCGGCGGGACCCGCGGGCGGCGCGGCCACCGGCACGGCGGCCCCTGGCGGCGCTCCGGGCAAGGCGGGCGCGTCGCCCGCGCCGTACTCGACGCTCTCGCGGGTCAGTTCCATGAACGCGGCCTCCAGCGAGCCGCGCTTCGGGGTCAGCTCGTGCAGCACGACCCCCTCGGCGGCGGCGAGTTCCCCGACCCGCGGCGCCTCCATGTGGGTGACGGTGAGCAGCCCGTCCGGGGACGGGGCGACCTTCGCGCCCTCGGCGGTGAGGACGCCGGTGAGCCGGTCGGCCTCGGGGCTGCGGACGATCACCATCTTCTCGGTGCTGCGCTCGATGAACTCCTCGGTGGAGCAGTCGGCGATCAGCCGCCCGCGGCCGATGACGATGAGGTGCTCGGCGGTGACGGCCATCTCGTTCATGAGGTGGCTGGAGACGAACACGGTCCGCCCCTCGCGGGCGAGGTGCTGCATCAGGGTGCGGATCCAGACGATGCCCTCGGGGTCGAGGCCGTTGACGGGCTCGTCCAGGATCAGCACGTCCGGGTCGCCGAGGAGCGCGGCGGCGATGCCGAGGCGCTGCCCCATGCCGAGCGAGAAGCCGCCCGCGCGCCTGCGCGCGACGCCGGTGAGCCCGACGAGTTCGATGACCTCGTCGACGCGCTTGCGGCCGATGCCCTGCGTCTGCGCGAGGGCCAGCAGGTGGTTGTAGGCGCTGCGGCCGGTGTGCACGGCGCGCGCCTCCAGCAGCGCCCCCACGACCCGCAGCGGCGCGGGAAGGTCGGTGTAGTGGACGCCGGCGATCCGGGCGTCGCCGCGGTTCGGCCGGTCGAGGCCGAGGAGCAGCCGCATCGTGGTGGACTTCCCGGCGCCGTTCGGGCCGAGGAACCCCGTCACCCGGCCGGGCTGGACCGTGAAGGTCAGGTCGTCGACGGCGGTCTTGTCGCCGTAGCGCTTGGTGAGGTTCTCCGCCTCGATCATGCACACATCCTGCGGTTTCGTGGTAAGCCGTGATCGTGATCACACTAGTGCCCGGTCGGGGATGCCCGGATCCTCCGCGAAGCGGATATGCCTCCGACCTCGGTAGGGGGCCGGGCCGTTCCGACAGGGGCCTAAAGTGCCGGAAGGGGCCCCGCCCGCAAGCGCGGCGAGACCCCTCCCGGGCGGTCGTCAGGCGGCGACGCCGTCGGCGGCGTTGACGTCCTTGTGGAACCGCTTGTGCACGTACACCTTCTCCCCCAGCGTCTCGCACCGCCACCACAGGCCGCTCGGCGGGCCGATGCGGGTGCCGCGCGGGAGCTCCCGCAGGACCTCGTTGACGGGGGTCATCTTCATCCGCCCGGACCGGCACACGAGGATGCGCCGGTCGGTCACGACGACGACGCGGTAGGCGTTGGAGAAGATGATGATCCAGATGGACAGCAGCGCGAAGTACTGGCTGGTCGTCTGGGCGCCGAACACCGCCTGGATGTTCTCGCCCGGCTGCAGGACGTGGGCCGCGTTGGCGCGCATCTTGTCGCGGATGGCCACGGTCGGGACCTTTCTCGTGTGAGACGTGGGCGGCCGGGGTCTCTCCTCACCCGGCCCGGGGGGCGCCGCTCGTGCACCGTGCTTCCCACGGCCCTGATCGGTTTAGGGCCTCCCGATTGTGGCACCTCAGCGCACTGTTCATGACGTTTTCCCCACCATCGGCGCATTTCCGATCACGGACGCTTATTGACCATCTGTCAATAAAGGGGGAGGATGTCCGGGCAGGACCCCGACCGGCCGGGAGGCGCCATGCCCGCCACGCACGAGACCCCGGCGCGGCCCGCCGGTGGTCTCGCCGACCGTCTCGCCGAGCGGGACGTGCTGCGCGCGCTGGCCGCCGAGCCGCTCGTCGGCCTCGGCGCGGGACGGGCCCTGCTGATGCAGCTCGCGCACCCGGCCGTCGCGCGCGGCGTCGCCGAGCACAGCGACTTCGCCGACCGTCCGCTGGCCCGCCTGTTCGGCACGCTCGACTTCCTGCTCGTCGTGACGTTCGGGACGCCGGAGCAGGTCGCGCGGATCGCCGCGAAGGTCCGCGGCGTGCACACCGCCGTCCGCGGCGACGGCTACTCCGGCGGCGACCCGGACCTGCAGATGTGGGTGAACGCGACCCTCATCGACACCGCCCTGCACATGTACGAGCGGGTGATGCCGCCGCGCGGCGACGACCGCGCCCTGTCCGCGGAGTACTACCGGCAGGCCCGGGTCGTCGCCGAGGTCCTCGGCTGCCCCCTCGACGCGCAGCCGCCCGACCTCGCCGCGTTCCGCGCCTACATGGCCGAGACGCTCGCCGCGCTGGAGGTCACCGGCACGGCCCGCGAGGTCGCGACGGCCGTGCTGTGGCCGCGCGGGCTCCGCGTCCTGTTCCCCGCCCTCGCCGTGTTCCGGCTGGTCACGGCCGCCCTGCTCCCTGATGAGCTGCGCGCCCAGTACGGGCTGCCGTGGGACGAGCGGCGGCAGCGGACCGCGGCCGCGCTGCTCCGGACGGCGGGCGCCATGCACCGGGTGACGCCGCGACCGCTGCGCCGCCCGCCCGAGTTCGTCCTGGTCAGGCTGGCGACGCACCGGGTGGACCGGACCCTGTCGTCCCGCCGCGCCCGCGCCCGCCGCGCCCGCGCCGGGGTGCGGGCGGGTCAGGCGACGGACGAGTAGGCCACGACGCCGCGGCGCATCGCGTCCATGGCGCGGCGCGCGGTCTTGCGGATGTGGCCGTTGCGCGGCGCGGCGTCGGCGACCTGGCCGAGCAGGTCGAGGAGCTGCTTCACCGCGCGGACGAAGTCGCCCGCCGTGAGGTCGCTCTCCAGCAGGACCTCGTCGAGGTCGTCGCCGCGCGCCCACCGGTAGGCCGTCCACGCGAACCCGAGGTCGGGCTCGCGCAGGAACGACACCCGGTTGTCGCGCTCGACGCCCTCCAGTTCGCCCCACAGCCGCACCATCGCGGCGAGGGCGTCCTGCGCGGGCCCGGCCGGGGTGCGGGGCGGGGTCGCGTCGTCGGGCTGCCGCGACTCGTAGACCAGCGCGGACACGCACGCGGCCAGCTCGGCGTGGCCGAGCTTGTCCCACAGCCCCTCGCGCAGGCTCTCCGCGGTGAGGAGGTCCAGCTCGTTGTAGATGCGGCCGAGGCGGCGGCCCTCCTCGGTGACGGACCCGCCCGCGAGGTAGCCGAGCTGCTCCAGGACGCCGCACACCCGGTCGAAGGTGCGGGCGATGACCTGCGAGCGGCCTTCGACGCGGCGGCGGAGCTGCTCGGTCTCGCGGTCGAGGCGGTGGTACCGCTCGGCCCAGCGGGCGTGCTCCTCGCGCTTGTCGCAGCCGTGCACGGGGTGGCGGCGCAGCTCGGCGCGCAGCTCGGCGATCTCGGCGTCGTCGGGGGCGGCGGAGTCGCCGCGGGACCGCTTGCGCGCCTGGACGTCGTCGGGGACCTTGTTGCGCAGCGTCGCGGCGAGGTCGCGGCGGTCCTGCGGGTTGCGGGGGCTGAACGACTTCGGGATGCGGATCCGCTCGACCGGCTCCACGGCGCGCGGGAAGTCCTGGATCGACAGGCGCTGCACCGACCGGTTCACGGTGAGGACGAGCGGCGCGGGCCCGTCCGAGCGGCGCCCGAGCCCCGGGTCGAGGACGACGGCGAGCCCGGACCGCCGCCCGGACGGCACGACCACCACGTCCCCCGGCCGCAGGTGCTCCAGCGACCGCGCCGCCTCGGCGCGGCGCGCGCCCGCCCGCTCCCGGGACAGGTCGGCCTCCCGGTCCGACAGCCGCCGCCGCATCGCCGCGTACTCCATGAAGTCGCCGAGATGGCACTCGGCGGCCTTGGCGTACCCGTCGAGCGCCTCCTCGTTCTTGTGCACCTGCCGGGCTAGGCCGACGACGGCGCGGTCGGCCTGGAACTGCGCGAACGACTCCTCCAGCAGCGTCCGGGCCCGTTCGGCGCCGACCGCGCCGACCAGGTTCACGGCCATGTTGTACGACGGCCGGAAGCTGGAGTTCAGCGGGTAGGTGCGGGCCCCGGCGAGCCCGGCGACGGACGCGGGCTCCACGTTCGGCCCCCACACCACGACGGCGTGCCCCTCCACGTCGATGCCGCGCCGCCCGGCGCGCCCGGTGAGCTGCGTGTACTCGCCGGGGGTGAGGTCGACGTGGGCCTCGCCGTTCCACTTGTCGAGCTTCTCGATCACGACGGTGCGGGCCGGCATGTTGATGCCGAGCGCGAGCGTCTCCGTCGCGAACACCGCCTTGATCATCCCGCGGGTGAACAGCTCCTCGACGATCTCCTTGAACGTCGGCAGCATCCCGGCGTGGTGGGCGGCGACGCCGCGCTCCAGCGCGCCGAGGAAGTCGGCGTAGCCGAGGACGCGCAGGTCGTCCGGGGAGATGTCGGCGGTGCGCAGGTCGGCGTGCGCGCGGATCTCCTCGGCCTCCTCCTTGGACGTCAGCCGGATCCCGGCGTGCAGGCACTGCAGGACGGCCGCGTCGCACCCGGCCCGGGAGAAGATGAACGTGATCGCCGGGAGCAGCCCGGCGCGGTCGAGGCGCTCGATCACGTCCGGCCGGGCGGGCGGCCGGAACCGCTGCGGGCGGGGCGCGCGGCGCCGCCCGGTGCGCCGGCCCTGGTTGACCTTGGCGCGCCGGACCTCGTCCACCGCCATCCGGGTGAGCTGCGGGTTCAGCCGGGCCTGCCGGTCCTTGCCCTTGCCGGTGTCGACGAACAGGTCGTACAGGCGGCCGCCGACCAGCATGTGCTGGAACAGCGGGACGGGACGGTGCTCGTCCACGATCACCGCGGTCTCGCCGCGCACCTCCTGCAGCCACTCCCCGAACTCCTCGGCGTTGCTGACCGTCGCGGACAGCGCGACGATCCGCACCGAGTCGGGGACGTGGATGATCACCTCTTCCCAGACGGCGCCGCGGAACCGGTCGGCGAGGTAGTGGACCTCGTCCATCACGACGAACGCGAGCCCGGCGAGGGCCTGCGACCCCGCGTACAGCATGTTGCGGAGCACCTCGGTCGTCATGACGACGATCGGCGCCTCGCCGTTGACGCTGTTGTCGCCGGTGAGGAGCCCGACCTTGTCGGCGCCGTAGCGGCGGACGAGGTCGGCGTACTTCTGGTTCGACAGCGCCTTGATCGGCGTGGTGTAGAAGCACTTGCCGCCGCCGGTGAGGGCGAGGTGGACGGCGAACTCCCCCACCACCGTCTTGCCGGACCCGGTCGGCGCGGCGACGAGGACGCCGCTGCCGTCCTCCAGCGCCTGGCACGCCTCGATCTGGAACGCGTCCAGCTCGAAGTCGTACAGGGTGCGGAAGTCCAGCAGGGCGGGGCCGTTACCGGCGGTGCGCGCGCGGTAGGCGGCGTACCGCTGGGCCGGCGTCTGCCCGGCCGATCCGGTGTCGGCGCCTGCGCCGGTGTCGGTGTCGGGGGTGGTCATGTCTTCGAGCCTACGGTTTCGACCGGCCCGATTCCCAATCCGGCGGCGATCCCCCGCCGGGTCCCGGCCGGGACGGCTCCCGGCGGGACCGGATCGGCGGGACGGGACGGGTCGGCGGGGCGGGGCGGCGGGTCAGCGGGCGCGGTCGCCCTTCTCCAGTTCGGCGTCCATGGCGTCCAGGTCGAGCGGGGACGCCTCGTCGTCCGACAGCCCCTCGTAGGGGTCGGGCCGGCGGGCCTTGCGCCGGTCGTGGAAGAACGCGATCAGCTCGGCGATCTCGAACAGCACGATCGTGGGGAGCGCGAGCGCCAGCATGGTGAACGGGTCCTGGCTCGGCGTGGCGACCGCCGCGAACACGAACACCCCGAAGATCAGGAGGCGCCGCGACTTGCGGAGCCGCTGGTGGCTCAGCACGCCCATCATGTTCAGCATGATGACGAACAGCGGGAGCTCGAACGTCAGCCCGAAGATGAACAGCATCGCCTGCGCGTAGCCGAGGTACTCCTGGATGCCGACCAGGACGGGCGTGTCGCCCGGCGCGAGCCCGATGAAGATCTTCAGGCCCTTGTCCATCGTCAGGTAGGCGAGGGCGCCGCCGAGCACGAACAGCGGCACGGCCGCCGCCATGAACGTGTACGTCCAGCGGCGCTCGCGCCGGTACAGGCCCGGCGCGACGAACGCCCAGAGCTGGTAGAGCCAGATCGGCGACGACAGGATCGCCCCGAAGATCAGCGCGACCTTCAGGTGGATGAAGAAACCGTCGAAGATCCCGTGCACGACCAGGCTGCAGTTGCCGCCCAGGCAGTGCTTCGGCGGGATCCGCGTGTAGGGCTCCGTAATGAAGTCCCAGATCGGGGGGAAGAGGATCCACCCGACGATCGCGCCGAGCGCCAGCCCGAGGATCGCCTTGATCAACCGGTTCCGCAGCTCACGGAGGTGTTCCATGAGGGACATGCGGCCGTCGGGGACGGCTTCGCGGCTGCTCAGCTTCATCGTGGACATTCAGGCTAGGGGGCGGGGGATGGTGGCCGGCCGGAACCGGTTCGCGGCCGCGGTCAGCCCTTGCGGACCTTGGACGGGTCCGACACCGGAACGCCCTGGATCGGCTCGCCGGAGCCGATCGCGCCGCGCGGGCGCTGCGCGCCGTCGGCGGCCTCGCGCTCCAGCCGGGCGGCCTCCTCGCGCAGGCGGGCGGCCTTCTCGCGCGCGTCCTCCGCGCCCTGACCGGCGTCCTGACCCTGTGCCTCGGTCTGCGCCTTCGCGGTGGAGCTCTCATTGTCGTGGAGGCCCTGGGTCTCGGCCTTCAGAATCCGTGCCGACTTGCCCAAGGACCGCGCGAGCTGCGGAAGCTTCGCCGACCCGAACAGGAGCAAGACGACCGCCAGGATGATCAGAATCTCGGTCGTGCCAAGTCCAGCCATGACAATCCTTCTCAGCAGGGGTCCATCAGGACGATCGTACGCCGTCCCCGGGCCGTTGTGACGCACGCGTTCGTTCGAGCCGGGACAGTTCACTGCGCAGCGTCGAGTGTTTCGGTTCGAGCCGCCGCCTGGTGCGCTCCAGTTCACGGCCGAAACGCCGCACGCCGAGCCACACCTTGAACGCGCAGAAGGCGAGCACGGCGAGACCGGCGAATCCCAGACACACCGACACCGCGACCCACGCCATCCCGCCACGGTAGCCGATTCGATCAACCCCCGTCTGTGCGGACCGTGCCGGAACCTGCGCACGGCGCGCCGGGTTCAGGCGACGCCGCCGTCCCGCCCCGTCTTCGGGCGCCGGGCTCAGCCCATCCCGTACAGGGCCAGCGCGCGGGCCGCGTCGTCGCGGATCCCGGCCGCGAGGTGGTCCGGAGCGACGACGCGCCCCTGGTCGCCGAGCCGCATCGCGAGGCCCCGCACCCACCGGGTGTCCGGCGTCCGCAGCACGACGCGGAGCCGCCCCTCCCCGAGCTCCTCCACCGACTCGCACGGGTAGTAGTCGGCGACCCACCGGCCGCGCGCCGTCAGCTCCAGCGTGACGGCCTCGTCCTGCGGCGACGGGCGGAACAGGCCCGCGTCCACGTCGATCGGCTCGGCGTCGTCGGGGACCTCGGCGGCGACGTCCAGCACGGCGAGGTCGGCGATCCGGTCCAGCTTGAACAGCCGGACCGCCTCCGCCCGGCGGCACCACCCCTCCAGGTACGTGGTGCCCTCCACGACCAGCAGCCGCATCGGGTCGACGTCACGCTCGGTGTTCTCGTCCCGCGCGGGCACGTAGTACGTCAGGTGGACGCGGCGGCCCGCCGCGATCGCCTCCCGCAGCAGCTCCACGG
Organism: Actinomadura syzygii; assembly: GCF_008085905.1. Classification (GTDB taxonomy): domain Bacteria; phylum Actinomycetota; class Actinomycetes; order Streptosporangiales; family Streptosporangiaceae; genus Spirillospora; species Spirillospora syzygii. Next base: position 422,357 of record NZ_VSFF01000003.1, read on the forward strand.
CCGTGCGGTCCGGGTCCGGGGACCGGCCCCACACGTCCACCTCCACCGACACCTGGCTGGACACCGCCGCCGCTGCCGCGCCCGCCGCGCCCTCCAGCTTCGCGATGACGCGGCTGAGCGCGTCGCGGTCGTCCAGGCCAGGGATCCCGGCGAGCATCCGCAGCGCCACCAGCAGCGCGGACGCCTCGTCCACCTTCAGCCGCAGCGGCCGCGCGATCGACTCCGCCTCCGCCACCGTGATCTCCCCGCCCTCGTAGGACAGGTCGATCGGGCAGTACGGGTCGGGGGCGCGCAGCTCCACGCACCACAGCAGGTTCAGGTCGTCGATCAGCTGCTTCTCGGTCACGCCGAACGCGGCGGCGGCCTCGCCGAGCGCCACCGAGTCGCGGTTCACCACGTACGGGACGAGCGCGAGCAGCCGCCCGAGCCGGTCCGTCGACGTCGTCGCCGCCTTCGCCGCGGCCGTCTTGCCCGTGGCGCGCGTGCCGCCGGCCTTCGCCGTCATCGGGGGCCCACCGTCCCGCCGGCCTCGGCCGCCGGGCGCCCGGCGCACGCCAGCACCGACTTCAGGTGCTGGATCACCGCCTCCCGCAGGTCCGGCGGATCGAGCACCACGACGTCGGCGGCGAACCGCGCCAGGTACGGCGCGAACCGCTCGGCGTCGCGGAACGTCAGGACCGCCTCGTCCCACGCCCCGCCGTCCCCGTCATGCCCGTCCCCATCGGCCGGGCGGACGTCGCGGGCCCAGCGGCGCGGGCCCTGCGCCGCGCCGCGCCGCAGCCGCACCGTCGCCGGGCGCGGCTCGCTCGGCGGGTCGCCCCAGTCGAACGCGATGCGCCGCACGTCCACCCCGTCCGGGACGGTCACCGACCCGGCGGGGCCGTCCGCCCGCACGTCCCCGACGATCCGGCTCAGCCGGAACACCCGCTGCTCGTCGCGGTCGCGGTCGAACCCGACCACGTACCAGCGGCCCCGGCGGCTCACCACGCCCCACGGCTCCAGGTGCCGCCGCGCCACCGACGTCCGCCCGATGCCCTGGTAGTCGAACGCGACGGGACGGCCGTCCCGCACCGCCTCCCACAGCGCCGGGAACGACGGGTCCTGGGTGTTGACGCGCGGCTCGATCCCGACCGCGGTCGGCGCGTCGGTCTCCACCCCGGCCGCGCGCAGCTTCAGCAGCGCGCCCGACGCCGCCTCCGCCATGCTCGCCCGCTGCCACACCCGCGCCGCGAGGCCGAGCACGGCCGCCTCGTCCGGCGACAGGTGGATGTCGGGCAGCTCGTACGCCTGCGGCGGGATCCGGTAGCCGATCTCCTCGCCGCCGCCGCCCTGCTGGTCGCTGCCGACCTCCAGCGGGACGCCGAGCTCGCGGAGCTCCTCCTTGTCCCGCTCGAACATCCGCTTGAACGCCTCGTCGGAGTCGGGGTAGCCGGGCACCGCCCGGCGGATCTGCTCGGCCGTCAGATAACGCCGGGTGGCGAGCAGGCAGACCACCAGGTTGAGCAGACGCTCGGTCTTGCGCCGCGACACTTCGCCATCACCTCTTCGCTCCGTCGGCCCCCGGACCGCCGCCCCGTCCCGGCCGTCCCGCGCGGACTCGAACACGCCCGCGACCGCCGCTCAGGACGCTACCGTTTCCCGGTGTGATCCGATGGCGCAAAGGCACAGTCGAGGGCATCCGACGCGAATGGCCCGGGGCGGTCGAGCTGGACGTCTCGATCGGGGACGACTCGATCGAGGGCGTCCCGACCGAGGACGGCGGCACCTGCCGCGCCCTCGCCTATCCCGCCCTGGTGGGACGGCCCGAGCCGGGGGACGCCGTCCTGCTCAACACTACGGCCTTGGCGATGGGCCTCGGCACCGGCGGCTACGCCATGGTCGTCGCGGTCCCCGACCGGCTGCCGCCCGACCCGTCCGGCCCCGGGCACCTCGTCAAGGCCCGCTACACGCCGCTGCAGGCGACCGTCCTCGGCGCCGACGAGCAGGACTCCCCCCACCACGACGTCCTCCGCGACGCCGACTCCCTCGACGGCATGCCCGTCGTCGTCGCCGACCTGCACTCCGCGCTCCCGCCGATCCTCGCCGCGCTGCTCGCCGACCGGCCGTCCGCGCGGGTCGTGTACGTCATGCCGGACGGCGGAGCGCTCCCCGCGTGGTTCTCCATGTCCATCGCCCGGCTCAAGGACGCGGGCGCCCTCGCCGCCACCGTCACCGTCGGGCAGGCGTTCGGCGGCGACCTGGAGGCCGTCACCGTCCACACCGGGCTGCTCGCGGCGCGGCTCGTCCTCGGCGCGGACGCCGTCGTCCTCGCCCAGGGCCCCGGCAACCTCGGCACCGGCACCAAGTGGGGCTTCTCGGGCGTGTCGGCGGGCGAGGCCGTGAACGCCGCGGCCGTGCTCGGCGGACGCCCCGTCGGGTCCCTCCGGGTCAGCGAGGGCGACCTGCGCGAACGCCACCTCGGCGTCTCCCACCACTCCGTCACCGCCTACGGGCGCGTCGCCCTCGCCGCCGCGGACGTCCCCGTCCCCGAACTCGGCGGCGAGTTCGGCGCCCGCGTCGCCGCCGGGGCCGCGCCGCTCGGCGAGCGGCACCGGCTCGTCCCCGTCGCCGTCGACGGCCTCCACGAGACCCTCCGCGCCGCGGAGAAGGAGTGGGGCGTCCGGCTGTCCACCATGGGGCGCCGCCTCGACGAGGACCTCGCCTACTTCCTCACCGCCGCCGCCGCGGGCCGCCACACCGCCGCCCTGCTCGCCTAGGCGCCCTGCTCGCCTAGGCGCCGTGCTCGGCTAGGCGCGCTGGACGGCGGCCGCTTCGACCGCTTCGGCCTCCTCGGCGGTGAAGGCGGAGTTGAACGTGAACGCGCGGGGCGTCGGGCCCTCCGCGCGGAGCAGGGCGAGGCGCTCCAGGGCCTCGTCCACCGTCGGGACGTGCCCGGCCGGGATCCACCACAGGACGAGGTGCGCCTCGGCGTGCCGCCGGAACCACTCGCGGCGCCGCCGCATCGTCTCCAGGTGCGCGCTGCGGTAGACGAAGTCCCACACCGCCTCCGCCGACTCCCACACCGAGAAGTTGACCACCACGTCCGCGCCCGCGGGACGCATCCCGGTCGCGTCCGGCTGCCCCTCCTCGACCAGCCGCCACACGAAGCCGGGCGCGGCGTCGGCGAGCGCGTTCACGGGGTCGAGCAGCGCGACGAAGTCCGCCATGCGCGCGTCGTCCAGGGGGTGGATGAGGGTGGCGACGTTGAACTGGGCCAGATGCCGTCCGGGGGCGATCTCATCGGTCATGGGATCAGCTCACCACGCCGCCTTCTTCTATGTCAATCTTCATTGTTTTTAGATTCGAGGGCGGTGCCGGACGGCGCCGCGGCGACGCAGCACCAGCCGGGCCGCGGGTCCATCCGCACCCGCACCGCCGAACCCTCCACCAGGCCCTCCAGCAGCGCCAGGTTCATCCCGCACACCAGCGGCGGGAACATCTCCGCCACCGCGTGGAACGGGCAGTTCCGCATCCGCAGGACGCCCTCGCCGTCGTCCACGGCAGGTTCGTAACCGCGAGCCTTCAGGAGCGCCGCCAGATCGTCGAGATCTCCGCATGATTCCGCCGGACCGCGCAGCGCCCTGCCCTGGCGCCGTGCCGCGTCCTGCACCTCCCGGTCCAGGCCCGCCGCCTCCGCCGCCTCCGCCAGCAGGCCCGCCGCCGTCCGGTAGTCCCGCGCCGGGACCGACACGGCGCGCTCCCCCGCCGCCCGCCGGTACACCTTGGCCGGACGCCCCGCACCCGGCCCCGACCGTCCCGACAACCGGCGGCTGCCCGCCTCCAGCAGGCCCGCCTCCACCAGCCGGTCCAGATGGAACGCCGCCAGCGTCCGCGTCACGCCCGCCGCCTCCGCGGCCTCGCCCCGCCCCACCTCGGCGTCCCGCGCCGCCACGAACTCGTACAGCCGCCGCCGCACCGGATCCTGCAGCAGCGCCACCGCCTCGATGTCCTCCACCCCGCCATTCTAAGAACAACGAGGACCGGAATTAGAGACGGGCGGTCAGCGCGCGCCGGAGTCGGTGCGCGCCAGGGGTCAGTGCGCCAGGGGTCAGTGCGCGCCGAGGAGGTCGACGACGAAGACCAGCGTGTCCGTGCCCTTGATGCCGGACTGCGCCAGCCCCTTCGGCCCGTACCCGAGCGACGGCGGCACCACCAGCAGCACCCGGCTCCCGACCCGCTGCCCGACGAGGCCCTGGTCCCAGCCCCTGATCACCTGACCGGTGCCGATCACCACGCCGTAGGGATGCCCCGCCGACCAGGACGAGTCGAACGCCCGCCCGTCCCGCCAGAAGAACCCGCCGTACTGCAACGCCAGCAACTGCCCCTTCCGGACGGGCGGGCCGTCGCCCCGCGTCAGCGTCCGAACCTGCAGCCGCTTCGGCGGCGCCGCGTGCGGCACCGTCACCGAAGGCGCCCTGCCCGCCGGGGCGTCCCCGACCTTCGGCAGCCCCGGCTCGTCCAAGGGCGCCTCACGCCTCCCGTGCGGGCCCGACGTCCGCGCGTACACCGCCCGCACGTCCAGGACGTACACGAGCGTGTCACCCGCCCCCACCTGGTGCTTCGGGTCGCCCTTCTCCCCGAAACCGTCCCGCGGCGGAATCCGCGCCACCACCCGCGACCCCGGCCGCGCCCCGTCCAGCGCCCGCGTCAACCCCGGCACCAACTGACCCGTCGGGAACGCACCCGGCTGACCCTGCGCGTAACTGCTCGCCAGCAGCTTCCGGCCGTCCCCACCCCACCGGTAACCGACATAGTCGGCCACCACCAGGTCGCCCTTGCGCGCCGCCGCCCCCTCACCCCGACGAAGGGTCTTCACCGCCAACGAACCCGACGGCCCGCCCTTCGGGAACCGCACCTCCGGCAGCTTCCCGAAATCACCGCGCACCGTCACGTCCACGCCGTCCCCGCCCGAACACGCCACGGACGACACCGACACCGCCACCAGCACCGCCACCAGCGGCGACAACCGCGAACGACGGCTCACACGGCGGCGCACACGACGACGCAACGGGGACCTCCGGGGGTGGCTCAGCGCTCCTGGCCGCTCACCCTACCGCCCAGGTGACCCGCCGGTAGCCCCCGCCGCGCGTGTCGCCGGGCGCCCCTCACATCCCCGCGATCAGCTTGTCGACCCGCTCGTCCACCGAACGGAACGGGTCCTTGCACAGCACCGTCCGCTGCGCCTGATCGTTCAACTTCAGATGCACCCAGTCGACCGTGAAATCACGGCGCTTCTCCTGCGCCTTCCGAATGAACTCGCCCCGCAACCGCGCCCGCGTCGTCTGCGGCGGAACCGACTTCGCCTCGAAGATGTCCAGATCCCGCGACACCCGATCGACCGAACCCCGCTTCTCCAACAGGTAGTACAACCCGCGGTCACGATGCACGTCGTGATACGTCAGATCGAGCTGCGCCACCCGCGGCGACGACAACGGCAGATCGTACTTCCGCCGGTACCGCTCGATCAGCTTGTACTTCGTCACCCAGTCGATCTCACGCGACACCAGGTCGAGATCGCCCGTCTCCACCGCGCGGAGCGTCCGCTCCCACAGCTCCAGCACCCGCTTCGCCGTCGCGTCCCCGCCGCGCGCGTCCACGAAGTCGCGCGCCTTCCCGAAGTACTCCTTCTGGATCTCCAGCGAACTCGCCTCCCGGCCGTTCGCCAAACGCACCTTCCGCCGGCCCGTCATGTCATGGCTCACCTCGCGGATCGCCCGGATCGGGTTCTCCAGCGTCAGATCGCGCATCACCACCCCGGCCTCGATCATCCGCAGCACCAGGTCCGTCGCGCCGACCTTCAGCAGCATCGTCGTCTCGCTCATGTTCGAGTCGCCGACGATCACGTGCAGCCGCCGGAACCGCTCCGCGTCCGCGTGCGGCTCGTCCCGCGTGTTGATGATCGGACGCGACCGCGTCGTCGCCGACGACACGCCCTCCCAGATGTGCTCCGCCCGCTGCGACACGCAGTACACCGCGCCCCGCGGCGTCTGCAGCACCTTCCCCGCACCGCAGATGATCTGCCGCGTCACCAGGTACGGGATCAGCACGTCCGCCAGCCGCCCGAACTCCCCGTGCCGCCCCACCAGATAGTTCTCATGACAACCGTACGAGTTGCCCGCCGAGTCGGTGTTGTTCTTGAACAGGTAGATGTCGCCCGCGATCCCCTCCTCGCGGAGCCGCCGCTCGGCATCGACCAGCAGCCCCTCCAGGATCCGCTCCCCCGCCTTGTCATGCGTCACCAGATCCACGACGCTGTCGCACTCCGGCGTCGCGTACTCCGGGTGGCTCCCCACGTCCAGGTAGAGCCGCGCCCCGTTGCGCAGGAACACATTGCTGCTACGGCCCCACGACACCACCCGCCGGAACAGATAGCGCGCCACCTCGTCCGGTGACAACCGCCGCTGACCGCGGAAGGTACAGGTGACGCCGTACTCGTTCTCAAGCCCGAAGATGCGCCTGTCCACACCCCGACCCTATGCGGCCCGGACCCCACTTGGCAGTCTCTCCACCCGACCACTTCCCACGAACCGGACAACCCCCGCACACGCCGCAGGCCCGCCGCCCCGGGGCCTCCGACCGGCCACCCCGCAGCGACGGGCCAATACCCGCACGTCTTCCTAGCTACGACTAGTCGTCGTCCGCGGTCGACGCGTCCTCGGACTCCGCGGCTTTGCCACCGCCGGACGCAGCGCCGGACGCGGCACCGCCGTCCGCCGCCGACAGCAGCTCACCGATCCGCGCCGCCGTCAACCGCTTGAACAACCGGTGCTCACGATTGCGGTCCAGAACCGCGACCTCCAGCGACTTCGCCTCCAGCCGCCGCTCCGCGTCCTGCGCCTCCAGCGCCCGCACCGCCGTCTGCAACGCCGCCGCCAGCGCCGAACCCTCCCGGTAGCCGTCCTTCAACGACTGCGCCACCGCCTCGGCCTGCCCGCCCATCGCCACGTAACCGTGCTCGTCCGACACCGACCCGTCGAACGTCAACCGGTAGATCTGGTCCGTCTCCGCGTCGTCGCCCACCTCCGCGACGACCAACTCCACCTCGTACGGCTTCGCCGTCTCCGTGAAGATCGTCCCCAGCGACTGCGCGTACACGTTCGCCAGCCCCCGCGCCGTCACATCACGACGGTCGTACTGGTAACCGTTGATGTCCGCGTACCGGACGCCCCCCAACCGCAGGTTCTCGAACTCGTTGTACTTCCCCACCGCCGCGAACGCGATCCGGTCGTAGATCTCACTGATCTTGTGCAGCGCCCGGGACGGATTCTCCGCCACGAACAAGATCCCGTCGTCGTACTGCAGCACGACCACGCTGCGGCCACGCGCGATCCCCTTGCGCGCATAGTCCGCCTTGTCCTTCATCTGCTGTTCGGGCGACACGTAGAACGGCATGGACACCGATCTGGATCCCTTCTAACGCAGCGGGGCGGTCGGACCGCCCGGCGACTCGTAACGACCATCGACGACGGCCCGCGCCAACGCGCCCACCTCGTCCTCGCCCAGCCGGCGGTACCCGTCCGACGTCACCGCCGCCACCACCGGGAAGATCCCGCGCGTCAGGTCGGGCCCGCCCGTCGCCGAATCGTCGTCGGCCGCGTCGTACAACGACTGCACGCACACCAGAGCCGCGTCCTCAGCCGACAGGTCCGCCCGGTACAGCTTCTTCAACGCACCCCGCGCGAACACCGAACCCGAACCCACCGAGTAGAAGTCCCGCTCCTCGTACCGGCCGCCCGCCGGATCGTAGGAGAAGATACGGCCCTCGTCGCGCTCCTCGTCGTACCCCGCGAACAGCGGCACCACCGCCAGCCCCTGCATCGCCATGCCCAGGTTCTGCCGCACCATCGTCGCCAGCCGGTTCGCCTTGCCCTCCACCGACAGCGTCCGGCCCTCGCGCTTCTCGTAGTGCTCCAGCTCCACCTGGAACAACCGGACCATCTCGATCCCGATGCCCGCCGTCCCCGCGATCGCGATCGCCGAGAACTCGTCCGCCCGGAATACCTTCTCGATGTCACGCTGCGCGATCATGTTGCCCGCCGTCGCCCGCCGGTCCCCCGCCATCACCACCCCGCCGGGGAAGTTCACGGCGACGATCGTCGTCCCGTGCGGGATCTCGTCCCCCGCCCGCGACGCCGGCGGCGTCCGCCTGCCGGGCAGCGACTCCGGAGAATACGCCCCCAGGAACTCCGTGAACGACGACGTGTCCGGGTTCGCGAACAACCCCGGCAGACGTCCGGTGTGCGAATCGTGGGACGCCACGCGACTCCCTTCCCTCCACCATTGCACCGGCTCCAGCAACCTCACCGGCGCGGACGACTACGACCCTACTGTTCAAGGTCGCCCAAGCGCATGCCGCATGATCCTCCGCCGAGTCCGCCCACGGCGAACCCTTCCATCGCGCAACCCCGCGTCACCCCACCCAGGCGGGACGCCCGATGAGGACGCCCAGTTCCGGATTCGCCTTGCGGTGCCGCCCGTCCGCCTCCCAGTGCAAGGTCCAGCCGCCCGGCGGCACGTTCAGCGGATCCATGTCCGGGACGGTGAACGACAACCGCGTCCCGCCGCCCCGCGCCGGAACGGCCTTCACCAGCCCACCCGTCAGGTAGTCGGCCGCCCGCCGAAGCGCCACCGGGTCATCACGAAGCTGCCCCATGCCCGTGTTACAGCCGTGACAGGCGATCCCGCGCACCGCACCGGTCCTGTGATCGTGATCGACGTGCTCCGCCGGGTAGTCGAAACAGGCCGCGCAGTAACCGACCTGCATCTTGAGCAACCACTCGACGTCGTCGTCGTCGATCCCATAGCGCTCTAGGCGGCGTTGTTCGCGCGAGGAGTTTCGCTTGAGCCTCGCGCGCCACTCGCTCTCGCTCCAGTGAGTCCGTCTCACGAAGACGGGGGCACCGCGTTCGAGGATCAGACGCCTCGCGTGGGAGCCGTCCAGTTCCAGGTACTCCGCCGCAAGGCGCAGACGCTCCGGGTTGTCTTCGAACTGGCCGAGCGCCCCGTTGCACTTGAAGCACAGGATGCGACGGACGAGCCCGGTCATGTGGTCGTGGTCGACGTGCTTTGGCTCCTCACGGAGACAGATGACGCAGACACCACCCTGCTCCGCGATCATCTCCTCAACCTGCTTCTCGGTGATTCCGTATCGCAGCTTGAGCAGATAGTTGCGCCCGCTCCCGTGGTTGCGCGCCCTGTTCGCCGCCATGATTTTGTTGTGGCACGGGCGACAGTAGTTCGCGATACCAGATTTCTGTGCGCGGTTACTGCCGAAGTCGGCGATCGACTTGATCTCTTCGCAACCCGGGCAGTACTTCATCCCGTCGGGCACGTCGGAGTGCCTTCTATATACTCGGGTGGGCTTGCCCAGTTTTGCCTGCTTGTTCCGGTATGAACGGCTATTACGCAAACCGAAGCATGCTTTGCAGTAGGGCGCCAGCCCATCCGGAGCCGCTTTGCGTTTCCAGAACTCGGATGCGGACTTGACCTCACCACAGTCCGAACACTTTTTCGAAGACATGGGCGGGACTTTAGCAGCCCGCCCATGTCTTTACCGTCAACTTTTTGTTTGGCGAGCGATACACCCTCGCCTAGCATTCGGACATTATTTGATATGTCCGATTTATATTACTCTCCGCCTTTTTGCACATAAGCGCGGACAAAGTCCTCTGCGTTCTCTTCGAGAACTTCGTCTATTTCGTCCAGAATTGAGTCCACGTCGTCGGTGAGCTTCTCCTGGCGCTCCTGCACGTCCTCGGTCGTCGTGGCCTCGGTCTCCTCGACCTCTTCCGTGCGCCGAGTGGTCTGCTTCTGACCGCCGGTGTCCTTCGTGGCCATTCCGTACCTCCGCTCTGCCGGTGCCTCCGACCCTATCTCCGATCTTCGACGACGAGCGGATCTTGAGCGTCCGTTTCGCCGCCTACGCCCGGGGGCCGGGGGCATGCTCGGGTTATCGCCAGCCGACCGGCCACTGAAACGGGCATACCGGTCACGAAACCGAGACCTGATCCGTCTCCGCAGGTCAGCACATCGAAAGGCACTCGATAGTAAAGCTATCCAATGAGTGCGCCCACCGGCCCCGAGCGCTTGGACGGGGCTCTGGTCAGCTCTGGCCGGTCAGGGTGGCGACGAGGTCGGCGGCCGTCCGGCAGCGGTCCAGGAGGGCGCCCACGTGCTGCCTGGTGCCGCGCAGGGGCTCCAGGGTGGGGACGCGCTGCAGGGACTCGCGGCCCGGGACGTCGAAGATGACGGAGTCCCAGGACGCGGCGGCGACGGAGTCGGCGTACTGGCGCAGGCAGCGGCCGCGGAAGTAGGCGCGGGTGTCCTCGGGCGGGTCCTCGACGGCGGACTCGACCTCGGCCTCGCTGACGACGCGGTCGATGCGGCCGCGGTCGACGAGGCGGTTGTAGAGGCCCTTGTCGGGCCTGATGTCGCTGTACTGGAGGTCGACGAGCTGCAGGCGCGGGTGGGACCAGTCGATGCCGTCGCGGGTGCGGTAGCCCTCCAGGAGGGCGAGCTTGGCGACCCAGTCGAGTTCGCGGGAGAGCTGCATGGGGTCGTCGCCGAGGCGGTGGAGGACGGACTCCCAGCGGTCGAGGACGTCCTTGGTCATCTCGTCGACGTCGGCGCCGAAGCGGTCCTCGACGTACTTGCGGGACTGCTCGAGGTATTCCATCTGCAGTTGGACGGCGGTCATCTTGCGTCCGTCGCGGAGGGTGAGCAGGTGCTTGCAGGACGGGTCGTGGGACACGGCGCGGAGGGCGGCGACGGGCATGTCGACGGAGAGGTCGACGGTGAGGAAGCCGTCTTCGATCATGGCGAGGACGAGGGAGGTGGTGCCGAGCTTGAGGTAGGTGGAGAGCTCGGCCATGTTCGCGTCGCCGATGATGACGTGCAGCCGCCGGTACTTCTCGGGGTCGGCGTGGGGTTCGTCGCGCGTGTTGATGATGGGTCGTTTGAGGGTGGTCTCCAGGCCGACCTCGACTTCGAAGAAGTCGGCGCGCTGGCTGATCTGGAAGCCGTCGCCGCGTCCGTCGACGCCGATGCCGACGCGGCCTGCGCCGCAGACGATCTGGCGGGAGACGAAGAAGGGGGTGAGGTGGCGGACGATGTCGGCGAAGGGGGTCTCGCGGCGCATGAGGTAGTTCTCATGGCAGCCGTAGGAGGCGCCCTTGTTGTCGGTGTTGTTCTTGTAGAGCTGGATGGGGTGGGTGCCGGGGACCATGGCGGCGCGTTGGGCGGCGTCGGCCATGACGCGTTCTCCGGCCTTGTCCCAGATGACGGCGTCGCGGGGGTTGGTGCATTCGGGTGCGGAGTATTCGGGGTGGGCGTGGTCGACGTAGAGGCGGGCGCCGTTGGTGAGGATGACGTTGGCGAGGCCGAGGTCTTCGTCGGTGAGCTGGGTGGGGTCGGCGACCTCGCGGGCGAGGTCGAAGCCGCGGGCGTCGCGGAGGGGGTTCTCCTCCTCGAAGTCCCAGCGCGCTCTGCGGGCGCGCGCGGCGGACGCCGCGAGGTAGGCGTTGACGACCTGGGAGGAGGTCACCATCGCGTTGGCCCCTGGTTGCCCGGGTACGGAGATGCCGTACTCGGTCTCGATGCCCATCACCCGCCGAACACTCATATCGTCGAGCCTATCGGGGCGGCGGGGGTGGAGCCACGGGGCCGGGTGTTCGGGGGCGGATGTCGCGGGCGCGCCGAGGCGGCGGCCCCGGGTCGGGGGCCGCCGCGCATGTCGGCGTGTGGTGCCGGTTTACAGGTATTGGCCGGTGTTGGCGACGGTGTCGATGGACCGTCCGGCTTCCGCGCCCTTGGTTCCGGAGACGAGGGTGCGGATGTAGACGATGCGTTCGCCCTTCTTGCCGGAGATGCGGGCCCAGTCGTCGGGGTTGGTGGTGTTGGGCAGGTCTTCGTTCTCGCTGAACTCGTCGACGCAGGCGGCGAGGAGGTGGTTGACGCGAAGACCTTTTTGGCCGGTGTCGAGGAACTGCTTGATGGCCATTTTCTTGGCGCGGTCGACGATGTTCTGGATCATCGCTCCGGAGTTGAAGTCCTTGAAGTAGAGGACTTCCTTGTCGCCGTTGGCGTAGGTGACCTCCAGGAAGCGGTTCTCCTCCGTTTCGGTGTACATGCGTTCGACGGTGCGCTGGATCATGGCGTCGACGGTGGCTTCGACGGAGCTGCCGTGCTCCTTGAGGTCGTCGGGGTGGAGGGGCAGGTTGCCGAGGATGTACTTGGAGAAGATGTCTCGGGCGGCTTCGGCGTCGGGTCGTTCGATCTTGATTTTGACGTCGAGGCGGCCGGGGCGCAGGATCGCGGGGTCGATCATGTCCTCGCGGTTGGATGCGCCGATGACGATGACGTTCTCCAGTCCTTCGACGCCGTCGATCTCGCTGAGGAGCTGCGGGACGATGGTGTTCTCGACGTCGGAGGAGACTCCGGATCCGCGGGTGCGGAAGATGGAGTCCATTTCGTCGAAGAAGACGATGACGGGCGTTCCGGCGGACGCCTTTTCGCGTGCGCGTTGGAAAACGAGCCGGATGTGCCGTTCGGTTTCGCCGACGTATTTGTTGAGGAGTTCTGGGCCCTTGATGTTGAGGAAGAAGCTCTTGCCTTCCTGGCCGGTCTTCTCGGCGACCTGTTTCGCGAGCGAGTTGGCGACGGCCTTGGCGATGAGGGTCTTCCCGCATCCGGGGGGTCCGTAGAGGAGGACGCCCTTCGGGGGCCGGAGCTGGTGTTCGCGGAAGAGGTCGGCGTGCAGGTAGGGAAGTTCCACGGCGTCGCGGATCATTTCGATCTGTGAGCCGAGGCCGCCGATCTCGTCGTAGGAGATGTCGGGGACCTCTTCGAGGACGAGTTCTTCGACCTCCGCCTTGTGGATCTTCTCGTAGGCGTATCCGGAGCGTGGTTCGAGCATGAGGGAGTCGCCGGCGCGGAGCGGGACTCCGCGGAGCGGCTCGGCGAGCTTGACCACGCGTTCTTCGTCGGCGTGCGCGATGACGAGTGCGCGTTCGCCGTCGTCGAAGAGTTCCTTGAGCATGACGACTTCGCCCTGCTCTTCGAAGGCGAGCGCCTCGACGACGTTGAGGGCCTCGTTCAGCATGACCTCTTGGCCGCGCTGGAGTTCGTCGACGTCGACGGCGGGGCTGACGTTCACCCGGAGTTTGCGTCCGCCGGTGAAGATGTCGACCGTTCCATCGTCTCGGCCTTCGAGGAAGACGCCGAATCCGGATGGTGGTTGTGCGAGCCTGTCGACCTCCTCCTTGAGCGCCACGATCTGTTCGCGAGCCTCTTTGAGGGTCGCTACGAGTCGCTCGTTCTGACCTGTTACGGCTGCCAGGTTGGCCTGTGCCTCATGGAGGCGTTCTTCCAGAACACGTACTTGGCGCGGGGACTCCGCGAGCTTGCGGCGCAGCACGGAGATCTCCTCCTCCAGGAAGGAGATCTGCGTTTGGAGGTCCCTGACCTCCTTTTCGTGCTGCGCCCTGCGCGCCCCGGCATCGTCACGAGCGGCCACGCCCCGTCACCTCCTCACGAAGAGAGCCGACGACCTACTGAGACCCTACCTATCTGGAGGGCTTCCGTAACCTGCCCATTCGGTGTTCGTGTCGTGCGGGGGTGTTCCGGGAGGGTTGGGAGGGGTGCTGTGGGGGCGGGGTGGGGTGAGGGGTTACGGGGCCTGGACCTGGGGGTTTGTGGTTCCGGGCGTGTCGTGGTGGCGGGTTTGCCGAGTTCGGGGGTGTCTGGGAGGGGCGGCGGGTGTGTCGCGGCGGGGAGGGGCGCGCCGGGCGGGTCGCGGGGAGTGTGATCTACGACTCGGCGGGGCGTCCGGGCGTGGCGGGCGGCGCGGTCGGCGGTTCGGCGGGCACGCCGGGCGCGGCGGGTTCGGGGTGGGCGGCCTTGGCGGGACGGCGGCGGCGGGCGGGCGGGGTGACGCCGTCGGCGAGGCGGCGGGCGGTGACGAGGAAGCCGGTGTGGCCGACCATGCGGTGGTCGGGGCGGACGGCGAGGCCGTCGACGTGCCAGGTGCGGAGCATGGTCTCGCTGGCGTGGGGTTCGGCGAAGTTGCCGTGGGCGCGGAGGTCTTCGACGACGCGGGACATCTGGGTGGTGGTGGCGATGTAGGCGCAGACGATGCCGCCGGGGACGAGTGCCTTGGCGACGGCGTCGAGGCATTCCCAGGGGGCGAGCATGTCGAGGATGACGCGGTCGACGTCGGTCTCGGCGAGGGCGTGTTCGAGGGAGCCGAGGGTGAGGCGCCAGGCGGGGTGGGGTCCGCCGAAGAACTTCTCGACGTTGGCGCGGGCGATGTCGGCGAAGTCGGGGCGGCGTTCGTAGGAGGAGAGGAGGCCGTGTTCGCCGACGGCGCGGAGGAGGAAGCAGCTGAGGGCGCCTGATCCGGCGCCCGCCTCGACGACGCGGGCTCCGGGGAAGACGTCGGCCATGGCGACGATCTGGGCGGCGTCCTTTGGGTAGACGACGGCGGCGCCGCGGGGCATGCGGAGGGCGAAGTCGGCGAGGAGGGGGCGGAAGGCGAGGTAGTCGGTGCCGCCGGTGGAGCGGAAGACGGTTCCTTCGGGGCTGCCGATGATGTCGTCGTGGGGGACGGAGCCCTTGTGGGAGTGGTAGAGCTTGCCGGGCTGGAGGGTGATGGTGTTGATGCGGCCCTTGGGGTCGGTGAGCTGAACCTGGTCTCCTGGCCGGAACGGGCCGTGGGGGGTGCGGCCTGGGGTGGTGGGGGGTTCGTTCGGCTGGGGTTCGCTCATGGTGGTCAAGGCTAGCGGCGGGCGCGGGCAGGTCAGGCCGCTCGCGGGGCGTGCGGGGCGGGTGGTTCGAACACCCGTGGTTCAGATGCCCGTGGTTCAGATGCCCGCGAAGGCGCGGTCGACGTCGGCGGTGGCGAGGACGCCGTAGACGCGGCCGTCGGGTTCGACGAGGAGGTACTCGGACGCGGGCGCGCGGCGGAGCGCGTCCATGAGGTCCTCGCCGGTGAGGTCGGCGGGGAGGGTGAGGTCGCCGGTGCCGCGGGAGAGGTCGCCGGCGGTGACCCAGGGGCGGCGGTGCTCGGGGGTGGCGGTGACGGCCTTCTCGCTGACGAGGCCGAGGGGCCTGCCGTCGTGGTCGGCGATGACGATGGCGCCGGCGTGGTCGTCGCGGGCGCGGCGGACGGCTTCGGCGAGGGGGGTGTCGGCGGTGACGAGGGTGGCGCGGCGGGCGAGGCGGCGGGCGGACAGCAGGGGGATGCGGTCGCGGACGTACTCGGCGCGGATGGACTGGGTGGCGCCGACCCAGATGAAGGACGCGACGAGCGCGGACCAGAGGAGGGCGAGCCAGCCGATGCCGCCGTCCGCGCCGGTGCCGTAGGTGGCGAGGAGGGCGCCGCCGACGAGGGTGGCGATGGCGACGCCGCGGCCGACCCAGCCGGCGATGATGGCGCCGGTGCGGCTGCGTCCGGTGGCCTTCCAGACGGCGGCGCGGACGAGGCGTCCGCCGTCGAGGGGCAGGCCGGGCAGGAGGTTGAAGACGCCGACGAGGAGGTTGGCGAAGGTGAGGGCGTCGACGAGGAGGACGGCGACGTCGGGGAGCGGGAGGAGGGCGTGGGCGAGGAGGCCGATGCCGGCGAGGACGAGATTGACGAGGGGTCCGGCGAAGGCGATGAGGAATTCGCGGCCGGGGGTGGGGGCCTCGCGTTCGATGGAGGTCTCGCCGCCGAGGACGTGGAGGGTGACGGAGCGGACGGGCAGCCGGAACGCGCGGGCGGTGACGGCGTGGCTGAGCTCGTGGACGAACACCGACCCGTAGAGCAGGAGGGCGTAGGCGAACGCGACGAGGTAGCTGAGGGGGCGTTCGACGACGTCGTGGACCTGTCCTTCGAACATGACGGTGACGAGGACGGCGACCAGGAACCAGCTGGGCGAGACGTAGACGGGGACGCCGAAGGGGCGGCCCATGAGCAGGCCGGGCCGTGCGGCGGGGCCGCGGTCGGGGCCTTGCTGGCCTTCGGGCGTCTTGCCCTGGGTCGGGGGCGCGCTGTGTGTCACGTCACCGATGCTACGGCCCCGGTGGGGCGGGCGGTCCGGTGGCGTCCGGCGGGCGCGCCCGGAGGGGGCGCGGGCGGGACGCGGGCGGGGTCGCCGGGTTGCGGGATTTCGTCGGGGGCGTCGCCTAGTGTGCTGTGCCATGACGACGACCGAGGCGGGTAGTGAGGCGTCCGTTCCGTCCGCGCGCGGGGGGTCCGGCGGGGAGGCGCCGGAGGTCGAGGTGGTGGGGTCGTTGTCGCCGTCGCGGGCGAGCGATTTCATGACGTGTCCGCTGCTGTACCGGTTCCGGGTGATCGATCGGCTGCCGGAGCGGCCGAGCGCGGCGGCGGCGCGGGGGACGCTCGTCCACGCGGTGCTGGAGCGGCTGTACGACCTGCCGCGGGACGGGCGGACGGCGGAGGCGGCGGCGGGGCTGCTCGATCCGGAGTGGGAGCGGCTGCTGGCGGCGGAGCCGGAGCTCGCGGGGCTGTTCGAGGCGGGCGCGGAGGGCGACGCTGAGCGGGCGGTGTGGCTGGAGCAGGCGCGCCGCATGGTGGAGCGGTACTTCACGTTGGAGGATCCGCGGCGGCTGGAGCCGGCGGAGCGGGAGCTGTTCGTCGAGACGGTGCTCGACTCGGGGTTGAAGCTGCGGGGTTACATCGACCGGGTGGACGTGGCGCCGAGCGGCGACGTCCGGATCGTCGACTACAAGACGGGCACGGCGCCGCGGGCTGACTTCGAGGCGCGGGCGCTGTTCCAGATGAAGTTCTACGCGCTGGTGCTGTGGCGGCGGCAGGGCCGGGTTCCGCGGCTGCTGCAGCTCATGTACCTGGGCAACGGGGAGGTGCTGCGGTACGAGCCGGACGAGGCGGACCTGCGGGCGACGCAGCGGAAGGTGGAGGCGCTGTGGGAGGCGATCCGGCGGGCGATGGACACCGGGGAGTGGCGTCCGCGGGCGGGGCGGCTGTGCGACTGGTGCGACCACCGGGAGCGGTGCCCGGAGTTCGGGGGCACTCCCCCGCCGCTGCCGGATGCGCCGGTGCGGCGTCCGTCCCCGGCGGATCTGGAGCCTGCGGGCGGGGCGCGTCCGTCGGCGCGCGAGCGCGACGACCTCTGAGCGGCGGGGCCCGGCGCGCCCGGCGTGTCGGCCGGTGGGTCGGCGGGTCCGGAGCGGCGTAGGGGCAGGGCCTGCGCGTCCTCCTTGGGGAGGACGGCGGATCCGCGTACAGGAGGGGTCACGACCTGGCGCGACCTCCTAGGGTGAGAGTCGTGTCACCCCGCATCCGTGGTTTTCGTTCCCTCCGCGCCTGGCTTCGGGGGCGCCCGCAGGCGGCGGACGCCCTGCTGGCGTTCGGGCTGCTGGCGGCGGGGCTGCCGCAGTTGTTCCTGGAGAACCTGCCGGCCGACTCCGACCTCGAGAAGTTCCGGACCCCCGACCTGTGGGACGGGCTGCTGGTCTTCGTGGTGACGATGGCGCTGACGTGGCGGCGGCGGCATCCGATGGCGGTGCTGGTGGTCGTGCTCGCCGGGGAGCTGGCGCTGGCGGTGGCGGGGTATCCGCCGTCGCTGCCGGACGTCGCGGCGTTCCTGATCGCGGTGTACAGCGTGGCGGCGCACCGGGGGCTGGCGCAGAGCGCGCTGGGCGGGGCGGCGGCGTTCGCCTATTTCGTGGCGTATCTGGCGTTGCTGCCGGTGTCGGTGTCGCCGGGGGCGCTGCTGACGGACTGCGCGCTGGTCATCGGGGTGTGGGTGCTCGGCCGGAACCTGCGGCTGCGGCGGGCGTACTTCGCCGAGCTGGAGGACCGCGCGGCCCGGTTGGAGCGGGCGCGGGGCACGGACGCGCGGGCGGCGCGGATCGAGGAGCGGTCGCGGATCGCGCGGGAGCTGCACGACGTGGTGGCGCACCATGTGAGCGTGATGACGGTGCAGGCGGGCGCGGCGCGGCGGATCATCGACCGGGATCCGGGCAGCGCGCGGGAGGCGATGTCGACGATCGAGGAGGTCGGCCGGACGGCGCTGAGCGAGATGCGGCGGATCGTCGGCGTCCTGCGGACCGACCGCGACCCCGAGCGGGCGGGCCGGGAGCTGGCGCCGCAGCCGGGGCTCGGCGATCTCGGGGAGCTGCTCGACCACGTCCGGGAGACGGGCCTGGCGGTGCAGCTGTGGATCGAGGGCGAGGCGCGGCCGCCGTCGCCGGGGGTGGACGTGGCGGCGTTCCGGCTGATCCAGGAGGCGCTGACGAACACGCTGAAGCACGCGGGCCCGCAGGCGCGGGCGTGGGTGCGGCTGTACTACGGCGACCGGGACCTGACCGTGGAGATCGAGGACGACGGGCACGGCACCGCGACGATCATGGCGGACGACGGCGACAATCCGGGCCACGGGCTCGTCGGCATGTACGAGCGTGTCGCGCTGTACGGTGGCGAGTTGAAGATCGGGCCGCGGGTCGGCGGCGGGTTCGGTGTGCGGGCGCGGTTCCCGCTCGAGGCGTGAGGCATGCGGCGCGAGGCCGTAGGTTTGGGCAGAGGCGGCGTGAGGCGAGGAGCGGGGCCAATGGACACACCGGGACGCGAGGCGGCGCGATGACCGCGGCGGAGCGAGGATCATCGAGCCCCCTTCGCGGGGGCCTGGGGGCCGTCCCCCCGAAGGGCGGAGCGGCATGAGCGCGGTGCGGGTCCTGCTCGTGGACGACCAGCCGCTGCTGCGCACGGGGTTCCGGCTGATCCTGGAGGCCGAGACCGACATCGCGGTGGTGGGAGAGGCCGGGGACGGCGCGGCCGCCGTGGAGCTGACCCGTTCGCTGCTGCCCGACGTGGTGCTGATGGACATCCGGATGCCCGGGGTGGACGGCATCGAGGCGACCCGGCGGATCATCCGGGAGGAGGCGGCCTCGCACGATCCGAGGGTGCTGATCCTGACGACGTTCGACCTGGACGAGTACGTGATCGAGGCGGTGCGGGCGGGGGCGAGCGGGTTCCTGCTGAAGGACTCGCCGCCGGAGGACCTGGTGCAGGCGATCCGGATCGTCGCGGCGGGCGACGCGATCGTGGCGCCGAGCGTGACGCGGCGGCTGCTGGACAAGTTCGCGACGCGGCTGCCCGCGGTGCGGGACGCGGCCCCGCCGCCGGGTCTGGACACGCTGACGGAGCGGGAGCGCGAGGTGCTGTCGCACGTGGCGCGGGGCCAGTCGAACGCGGAGATCGCGGCCGAGCTGGTGGTCAGCGAGACGACGGTGAAGACGCACGTGGGGAACGTCCTGGCGAAGCTGGGGCTGCGCGACCGGGTGCAGGCCGTGGTGTACGCGTACGAGACGGGCCTGAGCCGCCCGGGCCAGGGCTGAGCCCGCGGTAAGCACCCCGGTACTAGCACCCGGGTACCACGGCTACAGTGAGCGACAACGGCGCGTCAGGGACGTCCCTGACGCGCCGTCGGCGTTCCGTCGCAGGCGGGCGCGGGGGTCCGGGGGCACGGCCTCAGGGATGGGCCCCGAGGGACCCCTGTCCTCCGGGTGGACGCGCCTACTCCGGGAGGACGATCAACCGGGTGTGCCTCCTGCCACGGGTGGACGGCCAAGTCCGTTCCTGGGGCGCATCACACGAGCATGCCGGACTCCTACTGTTTTGAGAGTCGGATCGCCGGGGGCTCGGGCGCGGTCCGGTGGAATCCAGCTCACTCACACTCGGGAGTTTCTCGTGACGAACACCGCCCCATCGACCGCCGGCGCGCGGACCGCGCCCGGGGCGGGCGATTTCGCCGCACGGACCCAGCAGATCGCGAAGGTGTACGGGCGCGGCGACGCTCAGGTCGTCGCGCTGGACGGGGTCACCGTTGGAATTCCCCGCGGCCGCTTCACCGCGATCATGGGCCCGTCCGGGTCCGGCAAGTCGACGCTCATGCACTGCATGGCGGGCCTGGACTCGGTGGACTCCGGGCAGGTCTTCATCGGCGACACCGAGCTGACCCGGCTGCGCGACAAGCAGCTCACCCGGCTGCGCCGCGACAAGGTCGGGTTCATCTTCCAGGCGTTCAACCTGGTGCCGACGCTGACGGCGCTGGAGAACATCACGCTCCCGATGGACATCGCGGGCCGCAAGCCGGACCGGGAGTGGCTGGACGCGGTGATCGACACGGTGGGGCTGCGGCCGCGGCTGAAGCACCGCCCGTCGGAGCTGTCCGGCGGGCAGCAGCAGCGGGTGGCGTGCGCGCGGGCCCTGGCCGCCCGCCCGGAGATCATCTTCGCGGACGAGCCGACCGGGAACCTCGACTCGCGGTCCGGTGCGGAGGTGCTCGGCTTCCTGCGCGACTCGGTGCGGCGGATGGGCCAGACGATCGTAATGGTGACGCACGACCCGTCCGCGGCGGCGTACGCCGACCAGGTGCTGTTCCTGTCGGACGGGCAGATCGTCGACACGATGCACGAGCCGACCGCCGAGCGGGTCCTGGAGCGGATGAAGGGCTTCGACGCCGTCGGCGCGCCCGTCCGCCCGGCCGGTGACGAGCCGGGGGTCGCGGCGCGATGATGGGCAAGGTCACGCGCCGCAACCTGGCGGCGCACAAGATCAGGCTGGTGCTGACCGGCGTCGCGGTGATCCTCGGCGTCGCGTTCGTGGCCGGCACGCTGATCTTCACCGACACGATGAACAAGCAGTTCGACGACCTGTTCAGCCGGGTCGGCAAGAACGTGGCCGTGGACGTGCGGGCCGAGAAGGTCGTGGGCGACGACGACGGCATGGCGGCGCAGCCCGTCCCGGCGTCGGTGCTGGCGGCGCTGCGGGGCGTCGACGGGGTGAAGGACCCGAAGGGCAACGTCACCGGGTACGCGGCGGTCGTCGGCAAGGACGGCAAGGTCGTCGGCACCCCGCAGAACGGGCCGCCGCAGATCGGCGCGAACTGGACGGCGGGCGGGTCGTACGACCTGAAGTCGGGGCGGGCGCCGCAGGGCCCCGCCGAGGTCGTGATCGACGCGAAGAGCGCCGAGAAGGGCAAGCTGTCCGTCGGTGACACCGCGCAGGTCGTCACCGCGGGCCCGCCGCAGCGGATGAAGGTCGTCGGGCTGATCGACACGGGGAACCTGATGGGCGCGACGGTCACCGCGTTCGACACCCCGACGGCGCAGGCGCTGATGCTGAAGCCCGGCTACTTCAGCGACATCGAGATGGGCTCGACGGGCCCGTCGCAGGCGGAGCTGCGCGACCGGGTCGCGAAGGTCCTCCCCCAGGGCATGGAGGCCGTCACCGGGGAGAAGCTCCGCGAGGAGTCCAAGAGCGACATCGCCTCGATGATGAACTTCTTCCAGACGTTCCTGCTGGTGTTCGCGCTGATCTCGATCTTCGTCGGGGCGTTCATCATCTTCAACACGTTCTCGATGCTGGTCGCGCAGCGGACCCGCGAGCTGGCGCTGCTGCGCGCGATCGGCGCGGCCCGCGGCCAGGTCACCCGCGCGGTGATCGGCGAGGCGGTCGCGGTCGGCGTGATCGGGTCGACGCTCGGCCTCCTCGTCGGCGCGGGGCTCGCGTCGCTGCTGCAGTCGCAGATGGGCGACGCCGGGCAGGGCGGGCTGACGTTCACCTCGCGGCCGGTGATCTGGTCGTACGTGGTCGGGATCGTCGTTACCGTCGTGTCGGCGTACTTCCCGGCGCGGCGCGCGGCGAAGATCCCGCCGGTCGCGGCGATGCGGGACGACGTGGCGATGCCGCAGCGGTCGCTGCGGATCCGGGTGGCGCTCGGCTCGCTGCTGACCGCGGCGGGCGCCGGGCTGATCGCGGTGGGCCTCGCGGGCGGCGGCGGCAGCCCCGTCGCGCTCGTCGGGGTGGGGGTGTTCTCGGTGTTCATCGGGGTGGCGATGCTCGCCCCGGTGATCAGCGTCCCGGTGCTGCGGGTGCTCGGCGCGCCGTTCGCGCGGCTGATGGGGTCGCCGGGCCGGCTCGCCCGGCAGAACGCGCTGCGCAACCCGCGCCGCACCGCCGCGACCGCCGCCGCGCTGATGATCGGCCTGGCGCTGATCACGACGGTGAACGTGCTCGGCACGTCGACCTCCGCGTCGATGAGCGCGCAGGTCGACGCGCAGTTCGGCGCAGACTACCTCGTCATGCCGACCGGCGCGGGCTCCATCGGCACGGAGGTCCCCGGGAAGATCAAGGCGGTGCCGGGGGTGCGGAACGCGTCCCCGACGTACACCGCCGACGCCAAGATCGCCGGTAAGCGGAACTCGGTCATGTCCGGCGACGTCGCCGAGATCGTGAAGGCGGCGCGGCTGAAGATGGTCGCGGGCTCCAGCGACCTCGGCGCGGCCGGGATCATGATGGACGAGAAGTCGGCGAACAAGCACGGCTGGACGGTCGGGGCGATGGTCCCGGTGCAGTTCACCGACGGCAAGACCGAGCCGCTGCGGCTCACCGGCGTCTACACCAAGAGCGACCTGATCGGCTCGAACGTCATCGCCGAGCAGGCGTACCGGCAGCACACGGTCCGTCCGTTCATCGACGCGGTCATCGTCGACGCCGCGACGACCGGCGCCGCCACCAAGACGGGCATCGAGAACGCGCTGAAGGACTACCCGGCGCTGGAGGTGTCCGACCAGGCGGCGCTGAAGGACCAGATCAGCAAGCAGATCGACGGGCTGGTGAAGTTCGTGTCGATCCTGCTGGCCATGTCCGTGATCATCGCCGCGGTCGGCGTCGTGAACACGCTCGCCCTGTCGGTGATCGAACGGACCAGGGAGATCGGGCTGCTCCGCGCGATCGGGATCAGCCGCCGCCAGCTCCGCCGCATGATCCGCGCCGAGTCGATCATGATCGCGGTGTTCGGGGCGCTGCTCGGCATGGGCATCGGCGTCGCGTTCGGCGCGGCGATGCAGAACGCCCTCGCCGACAAGGGCCTCGGGGTCCTCGCCGTCCCGTACGGGACGCTGGTCGTCTACCTGGTGGTCGCCGCGGTGATCGGGGTGCTGGCGGCGCTGTGGCCGGCGTGGCGGGCCGGGCGCATGGACGTCCTGAAGGCCATCGCCACCGAGTGAGGGCCGAAGCCCCGGGCAAGGAGCCGGGGCCCTTCGAGTCCGGCGCCGAAGCCGCGTAGGCCGCCTCCCGGATCGGGAGGCGGCCTACGCGCGCCGCTTCGGCGGACCGTTCACGGTCCTATTCTCGGGCTACCACTTCTTCCAATCGGTCCGCCCGCACTTCACCGCCCAGTAGCCGAGCTTTCCGGCGCCCACGGGGCCCGCGTAGGGCCCGTGGGCGGCGATGCACCGCATGATCCTGACCTGCTTGGGCGTGAACGCGTGGCCCTTCTTCCAGCACGCGGGGACGATCTTCCGGACGATCTTCTTCGCGCAGAGCCCCTTCCAGTACGGCGGAATCCCCCGAACGGTGGCGCCGTCGTAGGCGGCCGTCGCCGTGTCCGGGAGTGCGGCGGGCTGCGTTCGCGCGCCCGCTGCGGGCGCCTGCTCGGCCGCGATGGCCGGTGTCGCCGCCACGACCGGCGCCGCGACCAGCGCCCCGAGGAGCGCGGCCGTCGCCATCGTTCGTCTCGCCATCACGGACCCCTTTTCTTCATGACCCCCGGCGTCGTCGCCGTGGGGGCCGGCCTTTGCCGTCAAGGCCGCAGTGCAGCAGGGGCCCGATCTCCGCGGCGTCTCCGCGGCGTCCCTCCGGCTCTTCCATGGCGTCTCCGCGGCGTCTCGGCGCCATGTGGAGGGCAGGGGCGGATTTCTTCCGCGCGGAAAGGCGAAGACCCGGCCCCATCGAGGTGGGGCCGGGTCTTCGTCGTGCCGGGGCCGCGCGGCGCGCGGGAGCTGGTTACTCCGCGGGCTCGGGGTCCTCGGACGGGGCGGTGCCCGGTGTCACCGCGGCCTTGGCGACCGCGTCGGTCGCGCTGACCGTGGTGTTCTCCGGGAAGTGGCAGGCGGCCTGGTGGCCGGGGCTGAGCTCGACCAGCGGCGGCTCGACCTGCTTGCAGATGTCCTGCGCCTTCCAGCAGCGCGTGTGGAACCGGCACGCGGGCGGCGGGTCGAGGGGGCTCGGCACGTCCCCCTGCAGCCGGATCCGCTGCCGGTCGCCCCGCTCGGCCGGGTCCGGGATCGGGACCGCGGACAGCAGCGCGTTCGTGTACGGGTGCATCGGCCGCTCGTACAGGTCCGACCGCTCCGCCACCTCGACGATCTTGCCGAGGTACATGACGGCGACGCGGTCGGAGATGTGCCGGACCACCGACAGGTCGTGCGCGATCACCACGTAGGTGAGGTCGAGCTCGTCCTGCAGGTCCTCCAGCAGGTTCACCACCTGCGCCTGCACCGACACGTCGAGCGCGGAGACCGGCTCGTCGGCGACGATCAGCTTCGGCTTCAGGGCGAGGGTGCGGGCGATCCCGATGCGCTGCCGCTGCCCGCCGGAGAACTCGTGCGGGTACCGGTTGTAGTGCTCGGGGTTCAGGCCGACGAGTTCCAGGATCTCCTGGACGGCCTTCTTCACGCCCTGCTTGGCCTCGATGTTCTGCAGCCGGAACGGGGCCCCGACGATCGCGCCGACCGTCTTTCGCGGGTTCAGCGACGAGTACGGGTCCTGGAAGATCATCTGAAGGTCGCGGCGGTACGGCCGGAGCCGCCCCTGCGACAGCTTCGTGATGTCCTGCCCCTCAAAGACGATCTTGCCGAAGCTCGGGTCGAGCAACCGCATGATCATCCGGCCGGTGGTGGACTTGCCGCAGCCCGACTCGCCCACCAGCCCGAGGGTCTCGCCCTTGCGGACCGAGAACGACACGCCGTCCACGGCCTTCACCGCCGCGACCTGGCGGCGCAGCAGCCCCGCGGTGACGGGGAAGTGCTTGCCGAGGTTCTCGACCTCGAGCAGCGGCTCGCCCTCCTGCACCGGACGGGTCTCGTCCGCAGGGGTCTTCGATGTGCTCACACTCACGTTCCCACCCGCGCTCGTCACAGCTTCGGCTTGATCTCGTCGGCCCAGATCTCCCGCCGCTTCTCCAGCGGCAGGTGGCACGCGGCCTTGTGGCCGGGCTCGACCTCGACCAGCTCGGGCCGCTCGGTCTCGCTCTTGCCGTCGTTCAGCTCGGCGTAGGGACAGCGCGGATGGAACGCGCACCCGGACGGCACATTGATCAGGCTCGGCGGCGACCCCTGGATCGGCATGAGCCGCTCCGACCGCTCCCGGTCCAGCCGCGGCATCGAGCCGAGCAGCCCCCACGTGTAGGGGTGCTGCGGACGGTGGAACGCGTCGTCCACCGAGGCGTACTCGACGCAGCGGCCCGCGTACATCACCAGGATGTCGTCGGACAGCTCGGCGACCACCCCGAGGTCGTGGGTGATCATGATGACGGCGGAGTTGAACTCCTGCTGCAGGTCGCGGATGAGGTCGAGGATCTGCGCCTGGACGGTCACGTCCAGCGCCGTCGTCGGCTCGTCGGCGATCAGCAGCTCCGGGTCGCAGGACAGCGCCATCGCGATCATCGCGCGCTGCCGCATGCCGCCGGAGAACTGGTGCGGGTAGTCGTCGACCCGCTTGTCCGGCTTCGGGATCCCGACCCGGCCGAGCATGTCGATGGCGTGCTTGCGCGCCACCTGCTTCGACACGTCGTTGTGGACCCGGTACGCCTCGATGATCTGGTTCCCCACCGTGTAGAAGGGGTGCATCGAGGACAGCGGGTCCTGGAAGATCATCGCCATGTCGCGGCCGCGGAGCCGGCGCACCTCGTTCTGCGAGGCGCCGACGAGCTCCTTGCCGTCCAGCCAGATCTCCCCGGACACGTCGGAGTTGCGCTTGTTGTGCAGGCCGAGGATGCCGAGGCTGGTCACGCTCTTGCCCGACCCCGACTCGCCCACGATGCCGAGGGTGCGGCCGCGCTCCAGCTGGAACGTCAGGCCGTCCACCGACTTCACCAGGCCGTCGTCGGTCGGGAAGTGGATCTTCAGGTCGCGGACGTCGAGGAACGCGCCGGAGGCCTCGCCGGCGCCCGCGGTGTCCGCGACGGGTGCGGTCCCGGCCATCAGCCCAGCCTCACTCTCGGGTCGACGACGGCGTACAGCAGGTCGACGATCAGGTTGATCACCACGATGGAACTGGCGGTGATCAGCGTGACGCCGAGCACCATGGGCAGGTCGCCGGTGTTGATCGAGTCGATCGCGAGCCGGCCGAGGCCCGGGATGCCGAAGGTGCTCTCGGTGAGGACCGCGCCGCCGAGCAGCAGGCCGAGGTCCAGGCCGAACACCGTCATGATCGGCGTCAGCGTGGCGCGCAGCGCGTGCTTGGTGACGACGGTCTTCTCCGGCAGGCCCTTGGCGCGGGCGGTGCGGATGTAGTCCTCGTTCATCGTCTCCAGCATGCCCGCTCTGGTGAGCCGCGCGTACATCGCCGCGTAAAGGAACGCGAGCGTCACCCATGGCAGCACCAGCGACTGGAACCATGTCACCGGATCGGTGGTCAGGGGCAGGTAGCTGCCGCCGCCTGGGAAGATCTTGATGCTGTAGGAGAACAGCGCCAGTGACACCAGGCCGGTGAAGTAGATGGGCAGCGACACACCGCTCAACGCGATGATCATCGCCGCTCTGTCCCAGAGCGTGCCTCTCTTCAGCGCCGAGATGACGCCGACGCTGATCCCGCCGGCCAGCCAGACGACCGCGGCGCCCAGCGCGAGCGACGCCGTCGCCGGGGCGCGGTCGAGCAGCGTCTCCAGGACGGGCTGGCTGCTGCGGAACGAGAACCCCATGCAGGGCGCGGGACAGTGGTCGGTGACCGGGCCGGCCTTGTAGTCCTTGCCGACGACGAGCGCCTTCAGGTACTCGCCGTACTGGACGACGACCGGTTCGTCCAGGCCGAGGCGCTCCTTGGTGTCCTGGATGGCCTCTTTCGTCGGCGCCTTGCCGACGTATCCGGCCGCGATCTGGTCGGTCGTCTGCCCCGCCAGCTTCGGCAGCCAGAAGAAGATGCCGAAGGTCACCAGGCTGACCAGCAGCAACATGAGGACGGCACCGATGAGGCGCCGGACGATGTATGCGAACACATTGCGCGGCCCCACCCGCCGGCCGGGCGGACCTGTGGGTCCTGACCCGGCCGGCGGGCGTCGCCTTCACCTGCCTTCAGAGGGACGCATGGACGAGGCGGAGTGTTACTCCACGCCCATGTTGAGGTAGTCGTACATTCCGCCGTAGGAGTAGGTGATGCCCGCGTTGGTCACGCGCTTCGGCCGGTACATCAGGGCCTTCGCGTAGACCAGCGGGACCTCCATGGCCGTCCCCATGACCAGCTTGTCGACCTCGCCGTAGGCCTTCAGGCGGGCGGCCTCGTCCGGGTTGGCGATGGCGTCGTCCAGGCCCTTGTTGACCTTCGGGTCGTTGAGCTCGGCGAGGTTGTTCCCACCGGACGGCTTGATGGCGCTGCCGTGCACGATCTGCGCGAGGAAGCCGTAACCGGTCGGCCAGTCCGCCGCCCACGCCATGATCATCATGCCGATGCCGTGGTCGTGGACGTACTTCGGCACGCCGACGTACTTGTTGAAGTAGTCACCGGCCGGGAACTGGACGATCTCGGTCTTGATGTTGACCTTCGCGAGGCTCTGCTGGATGGCCTGCGCCATCGCGACTTCCTTCGGCCGGTCGGACCGGGCCGAGATCTTCGTGCTGAAGCCGTTCGGCTGGCCGCACTGCTGCAGCTCCTGCTTGGCCTTGCCGAGCGTGGCCTGGTCGAGCCCGCCGCCCTCGGCCTGCTTCTGCGGGTACAGGTCGAACTTGGTGTAGCCGGCGACCGACGGCGGCAGCACCGTGGTGGCGGTGTCGCCACCGGCCAGCGGGCCTCCGTAGGCGGTCTGCGCGGCGACCTTGTCGGTCGCGTACTGCACGGCGATGCGGCAGTGGATGTTGTTCAGCGGCTTCACGTTCTGGTTCAGCGACATGAACCGCAGGAAGCCCTGGACGGGGTTGTCGACGTACGGCTTCTGGTCGGCGGCCAGCACCTTCGGCTGGGTGCCCGACTGGACGCCGACGCCGGCGATGTCCATGTCCAGCGAGCCCGCGATGAGCCGCTGGTCGATGTCGTCGGCGTTCTGCTTGAGCTGGATCTCGACCTTGTCGGGCAGAGCCTTGCGGATCGGGTCCGTGCTCGGGTTCCAGTTCGGGTTGCGCGACAGCGACATCGACTTGCCGCGCGTGTAGTTGTCGACCTTGTACGGGCCGGACGAGACGATCGCGCTCTCGTACTTCAGGCCGGTGTCCTTGGCCTTCGGCACGGGCATGGTCTGCGACATCGCGACCAGGTAGTCGAACTCCTGGAACGCGGTGTTCAGGTGGAAGATGATCGTCTGGTCGTCGGGGGTCTCGATGGACTTGAGGCCCTCGTCGCTCTTGTCCTTGTACGGACCCTTGTACGCCGGCTTGTTGTCGACCAGGTACTGCTTGAAGTACTTCGGCCCGAGCTGCAGCTCGTCGGAGTAGTTGCTCCGCTCCACCGCGTACTTCACGTCCTTGGACGTGACCGTGGAGCCGTCGTCGTACTTCACGCCGGTGCGCAGCTTGTACGTCCAGGTCTTGCCGCCGTCGCTCGACTGACCGAGGTCGCTGGCGAGGTCCGGGACGACCTTCAGGCTCTCCTCGCCCGCGGACGGGTTGAACGTCGTCAGCCCGCGGCCGTAGATGCGGGCGATGTTCTGGGAGAAGGCGTAGTAGGTGTTGCCCGGGTCCGGCGAGTCGAAGTCGTCAGAGCTGCCGAACTTGAGCGTGCCGCCCTTCTTGTCCGACTTGTTCACAACGGCGTTGACACCGGCGTTGTAGCCGGGGCCGCTCCCCGACGATCCGGAATCCCCGCCGCCGCAGGCGGCGAGCCCCGCGGCCGCGACCACACCGGCCGCGACGACCGCGATCGGTCTCATCTTGTTCATGTGCAGGCGCACCCCTTCAAATAGACGGGTCGGAAGGAACCCGAGTCACCTTGACCGAGGGTCGAGAGCGTCCCGCAACCCGTCACCGAACAGGTTGAAGGCGAGGACCGTGATGAAGATCGCCATACCGGGGATGATCATGTACATCGGGTCCGAGGAGTAGATCGGCACCGCCAGGGTGAGCATCCCGCCCCACGACGGCTTCGGCGGGATGACGCCGACGCCGAGGAACGACAGCGCCGCCTCGAACAGGATGTTGGTCGGGATCAGCAGCGTCGAGTAGACGAGGATCGGCGCGACCAGGTTCGGCAGGATCTCCTTGAACAGCACGTAGGAGTTGCGGGCGCCCATGCTGCGGGCCGCGTCGACGAACTCGCGTTCGCGCAGCGACAGCGTCTGCCCGCGGATGATGCGGCCGATGTAGGGCCAATTGAAGAACCCGATGACCACGACCAGCACCGAGACGCGCAGGCCGTTGCCGCTCAGCCCGAACGCGCCGTCCGCGACGACGCCGACCAGGGCGATCGCGAAGAGCAGCAGCGGGAAGGCGAGGAAGGCGTCCATCGCGCGGCTGATCACGTAGTCGACCCAGCCGCCGAAGTAGCCGGCGGTGATGCCCATGATCGTGCCGATGACGACCGACATCAGCGTGGCGAGGAACGAGACGAGCAGCGAGATCCGGGCGCCGTGGACGATGCGGGCGAGCATGTCGCGCCCGGTGCCGGGCTCCACGCCGAGCGGGTGGTCCGCGCTGATGCCCGAGTGCCAGAAGCCGCCCTTCGGGCGGTTGTAGGTCGGGTCGATCAGGTTCTGGTGGTACGCCAGGGGGTCCTGGACGAAGTAGGGGCCCACGATCGCGATGAGGATCAGCACGAGGACCACGACCGCGCCGGTGAGGGCGACCTTGTCGCGCTTCAACCGCAACCATGCGATCTGGCCTAGGGAGCGCCCCTGGATCTTCTTGCGGTCGACTCCGGCAAGTACCGATTCCGGCTGTGCCTCGGTGTCGGACCCGCTCACCTCAATGGGTGCGGCCACGCTCCATACCTCCTACCGTCCGGCCACTGGTTCGGCCCTGCCGCCGGCGTGTGACCGGCGGCTGCGGAGATCATCCGCTGCCCCCGTGCCCGTTACGCCGCGTTCGCTGAAGGGAAACGTAGTCCTTCGGGCACGACTGTCCATCCGTGAAGCGACCTTCGCCAGTACCCGTATCTGACTTGTGATCTCGTCGTCATCTGGGGAACACGCGCGCCGACTTCGCATCGGACAAATCGCCCGAATAGTACGTACGCCCACGTCGTGCCCAGCAACCGAAAACCGGTCTAGACCGGAAAGCTTTACCGTACCGAGTCCGTTCCGAGACCGTTTCTCCGCAGGTCAGCCGCGTCCGCACAAGAAACGGCGGGCCGGGGCGCCCCGCGTGGGGACGTCCCGGCCCGCCGTGGCCGTTCGGAGACCGGCCCGCCGCCCGGAGGCGGCCGGGCCGCGGTCAGGAGATGCCGCGGTCGCGCAGGATCTTCTCGATCTCCGCCATCTCGGGGTCGCCGCCGCCCCGGGCGGGGCCCTCCACCGCGCCCTTCGGCTTGCCGGACCGCCCGGCGGACTTGCGCCCGCCGTCCTCGGCCGCCCGGTTCCCGCCGCCGCCGCCCGCACGGCGGCTCATCATCGCCCCGGACGCCATGTAGAGGACGACGGCCAGCCCCGCCAGCGCGACGCCCACCCACTTGACCGGGCTGAAGGCGAGGTCGACGAAGAACTCGGTGACCCCGGTCAGCGCCGCCGCGAGCGGCACCAGGGACAGCGCCGCCCCCCGCACGGCCGTGCCCGCGCCCCGGCGGCGGTAGACCCCCCAGCTGATGACCAGCCCCAGCACGGTCACCCCGAGGCTGATCGCGAAAATGGCTGCGTCGCTCATGCCGGCCCCTCAATCGTCACGATGGTGCTCCTCCCATCGTCACACGTCCGAGGCCGGTTCCGATCCTCCCGGCGGACGGTTTGCCCCCATGCGTCCCTCCTCCTCCGGCGGGACCCGTCCCCTGGGGACCACCCCGCCGGTATCAGGGGCCGCTACCGCCTCCGATGCATCTCCCACCCAGGGGACGAGACGGGCGAATAGCGCATACCGGTGAATTTCCCGCAACGGTTGGGCGACGGGAGACCCTCTTCGGCGGCGCTCACCTACGAGGCGTCACGCCCCGGCGGTGAACGCGGGCAGCGACCGCAGCGTCGCGAGGCCCACCTCGCGCAGCGACGCGACCACCGTCCGCCCCGGCGCGGGCGGGATAGGCAGGACGTTCGGCACCGCCACCGTGACGCAGCCCGCCGCCTCCGCCGCGGCGACGCCGTTCGGGGAGTCCTCCAGGACGACGCACTCCCCCGGCGGGACGCCGAGCCGGGCGGCGGCCGTCAGGTACGGCTCGGGGTCGGGCTTGGTGCGGGACACCTCGTCGCCCGCGACGCTGAGCGCGAAGTGCTCGCGGCCGATCGCGTCCAGCACCGGCTCGATGAGCCGCCGGTGGCTGGAGGACACCAGCGCCGCCGGGACCCCGGCCGCGCGGACCTCGGCGAGCAGGTCCTTCGCGCCGGGCATCATCGGGACGCAGGCGCTGAGCCGCTCGACCATGCCGTCCAGCATCCGCCTCCCGATCTCCTCGGGCGGGGCGTCCGAGCCCGTCAGCTCCAGCATGTACTCGACGGCGACGGCGAGCGAGCCGCCGACGAGCCGCTCCTGGTGGGCGGGGCTCCACTCGCCGCCGAGCCAGGCCATCACCTCGGACTCGACCTCCAGCCACACGCTCTCGGAGTCGATGAGCAGCCCGTCCATGTCGAACAGGACCGCCCGCAGGCCACCTCGAGTCACGTCAGCCTTCCTTTCTGGGGGACGACCCCCAGACCCCCGGATGGGAGCGCCATGATCCTCGCTTCGCTGCGGTCACGGCCCTCCCCCTTTTAGACGCGGTGTGCAAAGAGACGGTGACGCGCGGGTCACCGGACCGATACCGTGCCACCAGTAAACTACTACCCGGTAAGGATCGGCATGAGCGCGTACCGCATCATCCTCGTCGGCACCGACGGTTCGGACTCCTCGTTCCGCGCCGTCGACCGGGCCGCCCAGCTCGCCGCCGCGACCGGCGCCACGCTCGTGCTCGCCAGCGCCTACAGCCCGATGCCGGAGCGGGAGCGGGCGAGCGCCGCCGACCGGCTCGGCGACCTGGCGTACAAGGTGCAGGGGTCCACGCCGGCCGACGACGCGCTGCGGGCCGCGCGGGAGCGCGCCGTCGCCGCGGGCGCGGGCGACATCGACCAGGTCGCGGTGGAGGGCGACGCCGTCGACGTCATCAGCAGGCTGGCGAAGGAGCGCGGCGCGGACCTCGTCGTCGTCGGGAACCGGGGACTGAACAGCCTCGCCGGGCGGATCCTCGGGTCCGTCCCGGCGAACCTGTCGCACCGCTCCCCCTGCGACGTGCTGATCGCGCACACCACCCCGCGCGGGCGGTGACCCGGCGGGGCGTCCGCTCCGTGCCGTATTCCGCCGCGGGCGTAGCGCACGGGCGTCTGGCCCGACGGGGGTGGGGTAGGTCACCGTCAGGACGTAGGCTGACAGCCACCGATCATGAGCGGGGCCCCCGCCCCCGGGAATGACGGCCCCCGTCGGTGACGCTGTACCCAGGCGTCGAAAGGAGGCAGCGCGTGGTCGAGATCGAGAACCTGCCGGAACTGGTCGATCCGGTGCTCGTGGCCGCCTTTGAGGGATGGAACGACGCCGGGGAAGCCGCGAGCGGGGTCATTTCGCATCTGGAGGCCGCCTGGGAGGCCGTGCCGGTCGCCGAGCTCGACCCCGACGACTACTACGACTTCCAGGTCACCCGCCCGATCGTGGAGATGACCGACGGCGAGACGCGCGGCATCACCTGGCCCACGACCCGCGTGTCATGGGCGCGGCTGCCCGGCGGCAAGGACGTCGTCCTGCTGCACGGGATCGAGCCGAACATGCGGTGGCGGTCGTTCTGCCGCGAGCTGGTCGGGCTGATGCTGGAGCTGGACGTCCGCAACGTCGTGCTGCTGGGGGCGCTGCTCGCGGACGCGCCGCACACTCGTCCCGTGCCGGTGACCGGCGCGGCGTCCGAGGCGGGGCTGGTCAACACCCTGAACCTGGAGCCCGCCCGCTACGAGGGGCCGACCGGCATCCTCGGCGTCCTGCAGGACGCCTGCGCCAAGGCGGGGCTCGACACCGTGTCGCTGTGGGCGGCCGTGCCGCACTACGTCGCGCAGCCGCCGTCGCCGAAGGCGACGCTCGCGCTGCTGCGCCGCGTCGAGGACCTCCTGGACGTCACCGTCCCGCTGGGCGAGCTGCCCGAGGAGGCGCGGGCCTGGGAGAACGGCGTCAACGAGCTCGCCGAGGAGGACTCCGAGGTCGCCGAGTACGTCCGCACGCTGGAGGAGCAGAAGGACGCGACCGAGCTCCCCGAGGCGAGCGGCGACGCGATCGCCCGCGAGTTCGAGCGGTACCTGCGCCGCCGCGATCCCGGCTGACCCTTCCCCGGCGGCGGGCGTCGTCCCTGGTTGGCCGTGTATAGGGTGGCGGGCCTACCCTGACGGGTCACGCCAGACCAGGACGAGCCACGCCAGCACGACGGGAACGGGGAGGAAGCGCCGGTGCCGGACGCACAGCCGCTGCGTGCGCACGACCCGCCGCGGCTCGGCCGCTACCGGCTGCTCGGGCGGCTCGGCTCGGGCGCGCAGGGCACCGTCTACCTGGGCGAGGACGCGGACGGCGGGCACGTCGCGGTCAAGCTGCTGCGGGTCCAGTTCGACGACGACGCCACCGCGCGGGCCCGGTTCGTCCGGGAGGCGGAGGTCGCGAAGCAGGTCGCCCGGTTCTGCACCGCCCAGTTCCTGGACGCCGAGGTCGCCGGCGACACCCCGTACCTGGTCAGCGAGTACGTCCCGGGCGAAGCGCTGAACCGGGCCGTGGCCAGGGACGGGCCGCTCGTCGGCGGCGCCCTCGACCGGCTCGCCGTCAGCACCGCGAGCGCGCTCACCGCCATCCACCGCGCCGGGGTCGTGCACCGCGACCTGAAGCCGCACAACGTCCTGCTCGGCCCGGACGGCCCCCGTGTGATCGACTTCGGGCTGTCGCGGGTGCTGGACGCGGCGAGCGCCGTCAGCAGCCGCGCCGTCGGCACCCCCGCCTACATGGCGCCCGAGCAGGTGTCGGGGGAGGACGTCGGCGCCGCCGTCGACGTGTTC
Source organism: Actinomadura syzygii (assembly GCF_008085905.1). Lineage (GTDB taxonomy): Bacteria > Actinomycetota > Actinomycetes > Streptosporangiales > Streptosporangiaceae > Spirillospora > Spirillospora syzygii. The sequence continues at coordinate 456,535 of NZ_VSFF01000003.1, forward strand.
GCGTGGGGCGCGACGATCACGTTCGCGGCGACGGGCCGCCCGCCGTTCGGGTCCGACTCCATCCCGGCGGTGATGTACCGGGTGCTGCACCACGAGCCCGACCTCGGCGGCCTGGACGGCGAGCTGCGCGAACTGGTCGGCGCGTCCCTCGCCAAGGACCCGGCGGCGCGGCCGACGGCGGCGCAGCTCCTGCTGCGGCTCGTCGGACACGAGGACGCCTTCGACACGACCGCCGCGGCGGCCCCGCCCGCGCCGCAGCCGCCGCCTCCCCCGCTGGAGGACGGCGGCGGCTCGGACACGCTGCCGCCCGCGCCCACCGAGACCTCCCCGGACACCGCGCGCGACGGCTCCGGCGGGGCGCAACGCCGCAAGTGGGGGCGCGCGGTCGTCGCCGCCGTCGCCGCGTTCGCCGCCGCCGCCCTGGCCGGAGCGGCCGGATACATGCTGCTGGACCGTCCGCCCGACGCCCCCGCCGAGGCGGGCGGGCCGCAGGGCGAGGAGCGGGTGACCGTCCCCGGTACCGCCACGACGTCGAGACCCTCGTCGGCGCGGCCGAGTCCCGGCCGGTCCACGACGACCTCGCCGTCACGGCCGAGCCCGAGCGGAGGGACGCGCCCCGGCGGCGGGGGCGAGACCGGGCGGCCGCCGCCGTCGTCCGACCCGCCGCCGAAGCCGGTCGTGCTCGGCTCCCCCGACCCGGACCGCTACTGCGGGGCGCGCGACCGGAACGCCGTCTACCGGGTCGGCAAGTGGTACTGCGTGCCGCGGAACGGCGACATCGGCGTCGACACCCCGATCACGATGACGACGGTGTGCGCGTCGCAGTACGCGCCCGACGCGGAGGCGCGGCTGCGCGGCGACGCCGCCACCCCGTCCGACTGGGACTGCTACGTCCTGAAATGACCCGCCGGGGCTAGAGCGCGACGCCGAGGAGCGCGTCGACGACGGCCCTGACCTGCGACGGCGCCGCCTCGTCGGACCCGACGGCGGCGGCCCAGGCGTCGACGGCGGCGAGCGCGGCCGGGGCGTCCAGGTCGTCGGCGAGCCCGGCGCGGACGGCGTCGGCGACGGGTGCGGCGGACGGCCCGGACGCCCTGCTCACAGCGGAGCGCCACCGGTCGAGCCGCGCGGCCGCCTCGTCGAGTCCCTCGTCCGTCCATTCCCAGTCGGCGCGGTAGTGGTGCGCGAGGAGCGCCAGCCGGATCGCCATCGGGTCGGTGCCGGACTTGCGCAGCTTCGACACGAACACGAGGTTCCCGCGCGACTTGGACATCTTCTCGCCGTCCAGCCCGACCATGCCCGCGTGGACGTAGGCGCGGGCGTGCGGGCGCTCGCCGGTGGCGACCTGGGCGTGGGACGCGCTCATCTCGTGGTGCGGGAACGCCAGGTCGGAGCCGCCGCCCTCCACGTCGAACGCCATCCCGAGGTACTCGATGGAGATCGCCGAGCACTCCACGTGCCAGCCGGGGCGGCCCTCCCCGAACGGCGACTCCCAGCCGGGCTCGCCGGGGCGCCGCGCCATCCACAGCATCGGGTCGAGCGGGTCGCGCTTGCCGTCCCGGTCCGGGTCGCCGCCGCGCTCGGCGGACAGCGGCGCCATCTCGTCCCGGGTGAGGCGGCTGACCTGCCCGAACGACGGGTCGGACGCGACGGGGAAGTACACGTCGCCGGCGACCTCGTAGGCGGCGTCCCGGCCGCGCAGCTTCTCGATCATCTCGACGATCAGCGGGATCGCCTCGACCGCGCCGACGTAGTGGTCCGGCGGCAGGACGCGCAGCGCCGTCATGTCGTCGCGGAAGAGCTGGATCTCCCGGTCGGCGAGGGCGCGCCAGTCCTGCCCGGTGTCGCGGGCACGTTCCAGGAGGGGGTCGTCGACGTCGGTGGCGTTCTGGACGTAGTGAACGCCGTGCCCGAGGTCCCGCCAGAAGCGGTTCACGAGATCGAACGCCAGATAGGTGTTCGCGTGGCCGAGGTGCGTCGCGTCGTAGGGGGTGATCCCGCATACGTACATGCGGGCGGTCGGGCCGGGCGTCGTGGGCCGGGTCGTCCCCGTTCCGGTGTCGTGGAGGCTGAGCGGCCTGGCCGCCGCTGGCAGCCCCGACGCGGGGAGGCTGGGGACTTCGGGTGCCGACCACGATCGCATATCGAAAGCTTAGCCATGCTCTCTCAGCGGGTTCGCGGCGAGATCGCACCAAGCGCCGCATAGTGCCCGGCGTGCCGGGTTCAGCCGGACCGGACGCGCGGGTCGAGGACGGAGTACCCGATGTCCACCAGCAGGTTCGCGGCGATCACGAACAGCGTCACGGTCAGCGTCACCCCGATGATCACCGGGGTGTCGCCCGCCGCGATGGACTGGTAGACGAGCTGGCCGACGCCCTGCAGCCCGAACACCTTCTCGGTGACGACGGTGGACCCGACGAGCGCGCCGAGGTCGACGCCGAACTGGGTGACGACCGGGGTCAGCGCCGCCCGCAGCCCGTGCCGCAGGACGACCCGCCGCTCCGGCAGCCCCTTGGCGCGGGCGGTGCGGACGTAGTCCTCGGCGAGGACGTCCAGCATCGCGCCGCGGGTGAGGCGGGTGTAGGTCGCGAGCATCAGCAGCGCCAGCGCGATCCACGGCAGCGTCATCCGGCGCAGGAAGTGCTCCTGCATCGGCGGCCCCGCCTCGAAAAGGTGGACGCCGGCCTGGTCGAGTCCCGTCGCGAACGCGTAGAGCAGCACGAGCGCCAGCACGAACGGCGGCGTGGACAGCCCGACCAGCACGAACAGGGTGGCGGCCCGGTCCCACAGGGTGCGCGCCCGGGTGGCGCTCAGCACGCCGAGCGCGACGCCGCCCGCGGACCACAGGCACGCCGCGCCGCCGACGAGCCACAGCGTCGTCGGGAGCCGCTCGGCGATCAGCGCGGACACCGGCGTCCCGTTGACGTAGGAGTCGCCGAGGTCGCCGCGCAGCAGCCGCTCGGCGAACCGCCAGTACTGGACGAGGACGGGCCGGTCCAGCCCGAGGCTTCCGCGGATCCGGGCGAGGGTCTCGGCGGTGGCCCGCGGCCCGCCGATCACCCGCTCCACCGGGACGGGCGACACGTGCAGGAACACGAACACCAGGGTGGACACGAGCCACAGCACGGTGACCGAGTACAGCAGGCGGCGGAGGACGTGGCGCGGCACCGCCCCGGTCACCTCCCGCGCCGGGCCCGGCCGCCCGGGCCGAGCGCGTCGCGGATCCCGTCGCCGATCAGGTTGAACGACAGCGTGGTCAGCAGCAGCAGCGTCCCGGGGACGGCGAGCAGCCACCACGCCGTGCGGAACACGTCGCCGCCCTCGCCGAGCATCGACCCGAGGCTCGGCATCGGGGGCCGCACGCCCGCGCCGAGGAACGACAGCGTCGCCTCGAACCCGATCGCCGCCGGGATCTGCAGCGAGGTCAGCACGGTGACCTGCGCGGCCAGGTTCGGCAGGACGTCCGCCAGCATGATCCGCGCGTTGGACGACCCGGCCGCGCGGGCCGCGTCGATGAACTCCCGCCGCCGCAGCGCGAGCACCTGCCCGCGGATCACCCGGCCGAACGCCGCGAACGAGAAGAACGCGATCACCAGGGTCGTCATGACGAGCCCCGCGCCCGCGGAGGACACCTGGAACGTCGTCGCCAGCGTGATCGCAACGAGCAGGTAGGGCAGCGCGAGCGTCATGTCCATCAACCGGGCGAGAAGGGTGTCGGTGAGGCCGCCGGCGAATCCCGCGAGCGTCCCGGCGAGCGTCCCCGCGACCGACGCGAGCAGTGCCGCGCAGACCCCGACGACCAGGGAGATCCGGGTGCCGTAGGCGGCGCGGACGAGGACGTCGCGGCCGAGCTGGTCGGCGCCGAGCGGGAACTCCGCGCCGGGCCCGCGCGGCTGCCCGTCGACGTCGAGCCCGGTGGCCGGGAACGTGGCGTCGTAGGGGTGCCCGGTCAGGTGCGCCCACAGCGGCGCGAGCAGCGCGAACACCCCGACGGCGAACAGGACGGCGAGGGCGGCGACGGCGGCCCGGTCGCGGCGGAACCGCGTCCAGGCGATCTGCACCGGGGTGCGCCCCCGCACCGGCGGCGGCGCGGCGCCCCGTTCCGGCGACCGCGGTAAGACGGGGAGGACGTCGCCCTGCCCCCGTGCCCCACCTGCCATCCGCCGCACTCCCCGTCTGCCGATGACCGGGCGGTCCCCCCGCCCCACGAAGATCGCGATGAGTAGCAAACCTAGCACCGAGCGTCACACGCCCGTGCCCAGTCGGCGGAAAACGGCTACAGCACGCGCGTCCAGGCCCCGGCGTCACCGGGCGCGGCGGAGAAGTCGTACCGCAGGCCGTCCCGCCGAAGAGCCACGAGACTGACGGAGGTGGTCCCCCAAACCCGCCCGTCCCCCAGGTCGAGCAGCGGAAGCAGCGCCCGGTGATCAGCCCGGGGCAGCCCACCCCCGTTCACAAACGGCAGCCACTCCCCCCAAGCCGCTTCCACGCCCTCCTCGAACCCGGGCGAAGGCCGAACGGCCGCAGTCAACCGAGGCCGAAAATGATCAAGCCGCGCGGCCATGTAGGCGTCCTCGGTGGCCCCTTCGAGCTGCCCTTCCCCTTCGAGCCCGCTGTTGACGATCATGTGGAGCCCGGCCCCCAGCTCCCGCTCGCTCACCTCGACCCCGTCCCAACTCCACAACCGAACCCGCCCGGGCTCGGCCACCAAGAGATGGAACGGATCGAACCCCCGAAGATCGAGCTCCCCCAACTTCCCCTCGGAAGCAAGACGCAACGGCAACTCGCCCCGCGAGACCCGAACCGCCTCATCAGCCATTCGCCCCCGCCCATTGAGCACGGTCGCGACCCGAGGCACCCCAGGCTCCACAGCGAGCCACGTCCCCCCGGCCCGCAGATCCCGCCCACCGACAACCGAAGGCCGATCCCCCCAGTAAGCCCCCGGAGCCTCCCAAGACCGAGCAACGAACTCGTCCCGAACCCCCACAACCAGGACAGGAACCACAGACCCCGGATCAACATGAACGATCGCCGTACACATCCCCCAATTCCAACACCAGCGACATTTCCCCAACCGCCCGGGTCCCGCTGAGTTGGACGGAAACCTCAGCCGGGGGTCACGGGGTGGGCGGCCGGAGGCGCCCCAGCGCCGGAGGCCGCCCACCCCGCCGACGCAGGCGACCGCAGCGACGCAAGGATCACCCGCACAGGCACAAAAGACAGAACCAGCGACGTGAGGATCGCCTGCGTCGCCCGGGGGGCGTGGGGGGTCGCCCCCCCACACTAGAGGGGAGGCCAGGGAATGGCCGGCCAGTCCTCGGGCGGGTACGGGTGGATCCGGTGCTTGAGCATCAGCTCGACGCGCCGCCGGGTGGCGTCGACCTCGGCGGGGGTGAGGAGTTCGGAGAGGCGGGCGGCGAGGGGTCCGCCGCGCAGGGCGGCGTGGACGCGGCCGAGCGCGTCGAGTGCCTCGGGGGTGAGCGGCTTGCCGCGCCACTGCCACAGGACGGTTCTGAGCTTGTACTCGACGGAGAAGCACACGCCGTGGTCGCAGCCGTAGACGTGCCCGTCGCCGGGGGGCAGCAGGTGGCCGATCTTGCGGTCGGCGTTGTTGACGACGGCGTCGAAGACGGCCATGCGTCGGATGGCGTCGTCGTCGGAGCGGGACAGGCCGACGAGGTCGATGTCGGGGTCGGGCTCGACCCAGAGCTGGACCATTCCGGGCCCGTAGGGGCCGTCGCGGTGGACGGTCGGCGGGACGGTCCCCCAGCCCATGGTCTTGGACACCTCGTAGGCGGCGACCTCCCGCTCGGCGAGGGTGCCGTCGGGGAAGTCCCAGAGGGGGCGCTCGCCGGCGACGGGCTTGTAGACGCAGGCGGCGGTTCGCCCGTCGTGCTCGATGGAGCAGTACAGGGTGGCGTTGGACGCCTGGACGAGCCGCCCTTCGACGCTGATCCGCCCGGCGGACAGCAGCCCCTCGGCGGCGGCGACGTCCCGGGGGTGGACGGGGCGTTCGGACGCGCCCTGCCCGGCTGCGTCGCCGGCGGGGGCCCGGTCGCGGGAGGACTGCGTCATGGCCTCATTCTCCCGGCCGCGCCGTCCATGATCCAGCACAACGGGTCGTCATCTCAGCCGAGGTATCCGTTCTGCCGGGGGCACACGTGGCCCTCGGCGTCGAGGGGCAGGCCGCAGAGGGGGCAGGGCGGGCGCCCGGCGGCGACGACCTTCAGGGCGCGCTCGGCGAACGCGCGGGCCTGGGCGGCGCTGATCCGGACGCGGAGCACGGCGATGGCGGGGTCGTCCTCGCCGACCTCGGCCTCCTCCTCGGTCTCGGTGACCTCCTGCGCCTCGATGACGACCTGCTCGTCGTCGGGGTCCCAGGCGAGGGCCATGGTGCCGACCCGGAACTCCTCCTCGACGGGCTGGTCGAGCGGGCCGTCGTCGAGCAGCTCGGACGGCGTGACGGCGGGCACCGGGGCGTCGCCGCCGCTGCGCCGCAGCACTTCGTCCAGCAGCTCCTCCAGCCGTTCGGCCAGCAGCGTGACCTGGAACTTCTCCAGTCCGACGCTGGTGACCCGGCGGCCGGAGCGCGCCTGCAGGAAGAAGGCCCGGTCGCCGGGACGCCCGACGGCGCCGGCGACGAACCGCTCCGGCGGGTCGTAGGAGATGACGGGCATGACACCGACCCTACGCGCCGCCGCCGACGGGCGCGTCACCCGGCCCGAGTCCGGCTTTTCCGGCGCCCTCCCCCGGCGGTTCCGGAACGAGGGCGGCGACGTCGCCGCCGGTGTCGTTGACGCGGACGACGAACGGCCGCGTCTCGGTGTACCGGATGACGGTGAGCGACGCGGGGTCGGCCTGGATCCGCTGGAACTGGTCGAGGTGGAGGCCGAGGGCGTCCGCGACGACGGCCTTGATGATGTCGCCGTGGCTGCACACGGCGTAGAGGGCGTCGGGGCCGTGCTCGGCGGCGATCCGCCGGTTCCAGTCGCGGACGGCGGTGACGGCGCGGTGCTGCGCGCCGGCGAGCGACTCCCCGTCCTCGCCGGGGAACCGGACGGCGCTCGGGTGGGCCTGCACGACCCGCCACAGCGGCTCCTCGGCCAGCTCCTTGAGGGGGCGGCCGGTCCAGTCGCCGTAGCGGACCTCGCCGAACCGGTCGTCGGTCTCGACCTTCCCGGCGGGGCCGGTCCGGCCGGCGGCGACGGCCTCGGCGGTCTCGGCGCAGCGGTCGAGGGGGCTCGCGACGACGGCGGCGAGCGGCAGCGGCGCGAGGCGGGCGGCGAGGGCGCCGGCCTGCGCGCGGCCGCGCTCGTCGAGGCGGACGCCGGGCGTCCAGCCGGCCAGCACGGGGCCGGTCATCGCGGTCAGGCCGTGCCGCACCAGGAGAAGGGTGGTCACACCGGCCACTCTAAGAGATCACGGAACGTCCGGCACGGCCCGGGCGCGCCGCGGATGCGGGACAATGCGGGCTGTGATCGTGGACAAGGCCATCTACGCCGACGGGACCCGCCGCGACATCGAGGGCGACATCAGCGACGCGTTCGACCTCGCCCGCGAGGAGGGCGACTGCTTCGTCTGGATCGGGCTGTTCGAGCCCGACGAGGAGGAGTTCGAGCTGGTCAAGGACGAGCTCCAGCTGCATCCGCTGGCCGCCGAGGACGCCGTGTCCGCGCACCAGCGGCCGAAGCTGGAGCGCTACGACGACACGCTGTTCATCGTGCTGAAGACGCTGACCTACATCGACGAGACGTCCGACATCGAGGTCGGCGAGATCATGGTGTTCCTCGGCCCGGACTTCGTCGTCACCGTCCGGCACGGCGCGGGGAACCCGCTCGGGCCCGTCCGCAAGCGGCTGGAGGACTCCCCCGAGATGCTGATGCACGGCGCGACGAGCGTGCTGTACGCGGTGTGCGACGAGGTCGTCGACCGGTACGGCATCGTCGCGCACGAGGTCGAGGTCGACATCATCGGGCTGGAGAAGGCCGTGTTCGACCCGCACGCGCGCGACGTCACCGAGGACGTCTACTCCCTGAAGCGGGAGGTGCTGGAGTTCCGCGCCGCGGAGGACCCGCTGGTCCCGGTGCTGACGGAGATCGTGAAGGGGCGGGTCGCCGAGTGCGGCTCGACCCGGGAGTACTTCCGCGACGTCCTCGACCACCTGCTGCGCGTGGACGAGCAGGTCGACGCGCACAACGAGCTGCTGAACAGCGTCCTGACCGCGCATCTGGCGCTGCTCGGCAAGCGGCAGAACGAGGACATGCGGAAGATCTCCGCGTGGGCGGCGATCATCGCGGTGCCGACCGCGATCGCCGGGATCTACGGCATGAACTTCAACCAGATGCCGGAGCTGCACTGGAGGTACGGATACCCGCTGGTCATCGTGACGATGGCGGTGGCGTGCACGCTGCTGTTCCGCCGCCTCCGCAAGAGCGGCTGGCTCTAGTCCGCGGCGTCGTGCGGGACGTAATCGTGCGGGACGGGTTCGGCGAGCAGGGCGGCCCACAGGTGCGACTCGGCGCCCCGCGACTCCAGCCTGCGGCGCAGCCGCTCGACGCCGCCGCGGGTGGGCAGCGCCAGCCACAGCAGCAGCGGATACCCGAGGACGAACCCGGCGGCGAACACCAGTTCGCTCTTCCCGGCGATCGAGAGCGGCAGGCCGAGCACGATCACGGCCTCGGCGAGCGCGAACCGCGACAGCAACGCCTGCCGGAACAGCGCCAGCGCGGTGGCGGCGGAGCGGCCCTGGTCGTCCTCCGGCGCCATCGGGCGCGGCGTGCGCGGCCCGGCCAGCGCGGCGGCCGCGGCGGCGGCGACCAGCGGGGCGAACGGCCAGAGCGCCGGGTCGTCCGGGCCGCCGGCGACGATCAGCGGCGTGATCGCCAGGACCAGCACCGGCGCGGCGGCGAGGACGAGCATCAGCAGCCGCATCCGGCCGAGCTCGGTGCGGCCGCGCAGGGACGCGAGGTAGCCGGGGTCGTCGCCCGGCCCGGCGCCGAAGACGGGCGCCGCGGCGGGTCCGCCGCCGCCTTCCGGCGCGTCCGGGGAGTACTTCGAAAAGGGAGGTGGCGCCATGGTCGCGCACCCTAGCGCGGCGCCGGGCGGCGGCAACAGCCGTCCCGCGGACCGCTACATTTGCCGCCTATGAAGGAGCGTCACCTCGGGCGGAGCGGGCTGCTGGTGTCCCGGCTGGGCCTCGGCACCATGACCTGGGGCCAGGACACCGAGCCGGACGAGGCCGCGGCGCAGCTCGTCGCGTTCGCCGAGGCGGGGGGCACGCTCGTGGACACCGCCGACGTGTACAACGACGGCGACAGCGAGCGGATCCTCGGGCACCTGCTGCGCGAGCTGGTCGACCGGGACGGCCTCGTCGTCGCCACCAAGGCCGCGATCAGGCCGAACGGGCGCTACGACGGCTCCCGGCGGCACCTGCTCCGCGCCCTCGACGCCTCCCTGGACCGCATGGACCTCGACCACGTCGACCTGTGGCAGCTCCACGTCTACGACCCGGCGACGCCGCTGGAGGAGACGCTGTCCGCGCTGGACGAGGCCGTCTCCTCCGGCCGGACGCGCTACGTCGGCGTGTCGAACTACGCGGGCTGGCAGGTGGCGAAGGCCGCCGCGTGGCAGCGCGCCTGGCCGGGCCGCGCCCCGGTCGTGTCCGCGCAGCAGGAGTACTCGCTGCTGAGCCGCGACATCGAGCGGGAGGTGGTGCCCGCCGCGCTGGACGCCGGGGCCGGGCTGCTGCCGTGGTCGCCGCTCGGGCGGGGCGTCCTCACCGGCAAGTACCGCACCGGCATCCCCGCCGGGTCGCGCGCCGCCGCCGCGCACTACGCCGAGTTCGTCAAGCCGTACCTGGACGAGGAGTGCTCCCGCATCGTCGAGTCGGTGGTGACCGCCGCCGAGGGGCTCGGCCGCTCCCCGCTCGCCGTCGCGCTCGCCTGGGTCCGCGACCGGCCGGGCGTCGCCGCGCCGATCGTCGGGGCGCGCACCGCGGCGCAGCTCGGCGCGATACTGGAGAGCGAGGACCTCACGCTGCCGAACGAGATCCGGGCGGCGCTGGACGACGTCTCCGACACCGCGACGGGAAGCCCGTGACCGACACACCCCACCCCGCCCCTGAAACGGACGGTCCGTCCCATGCCGAGCGGGCGGCGCGCGCCGCCGAGGCGATGCGGGCCGCCGAGGCCGCCGCCGCTGCCGCGCCGGACAGAGCGCCGGAGGCGAAGCCGGAGGAGGGCCGCGCGCACACGCCCCAGAACGGCGCGACGGCGGCGCAGGACGACCTCCCCGCCCTGGCCGAGCTGTTCGCGGCGACGGGCGTGCCCGCGCCGCTCGCCGCCCGCGCCGCCGCCCGGCTCGGAGCGGGCGCCGCCGGACGGCTCCGCGACGACCCGTGGCGGCTGCTGCGCGTCCCCGGCGTCGCACCCCGGCAGGCCGACCACTTCGCCCGCGCCGTGCTCGGCGACGCCGCGCGGCCGGACGACCCGCGGCGCGGCCGCGCGCTCGTCCTGCACCTGCTGACGGAGGCGGCGCGCGGCGGGCACACGGTGACGCCCGTGGCGGACGTCGTGTCCGCGCTGGAGCGCGTGCGGGTCGGCGACCCGCGCCAGGCCGTCGAGGCGGCGCTGGACGAGGCGGACGTCCTCGCGCTCACCGAGGAGCCCGAGTTCGACGAGGAGTCCTTCGCCGAGGACGCCGAGCCGCCCGAGCCGGAGGAGACGCTCGGCCCGGCGCGGTGGGCGCTCGCGGAGGAGGCGGCGGCCGAGGGCTTCCAGCGGCTGACGCTCACCGCCGTCCCGCTGCTGGACGACGCGGCCCTCAAGGAGCTGCGCGACGGCCTGCCCGAGGACCGCTCCCTCGCGCTCACCGCCGCGCTGCGCACCGGGGTGAGCGTCCTGCGCGGCACGCCCGGCGACCTGGAGCGCGCCGTGCTCGGCGTCGCCGCCGCCGCGGCCGGTGAGGGCCTGCGGGTCGCGGTCGCGACGCCCACCGACCGCGCCGCCGCCGACCTCGAACAGGAGGCCGAGGGGGTGGCGGTGGCGAGCCTGCACCGGCTGCTGGAGCCGCGCGACGACCCGTCCGCCGCGCCCGGCGCCGTCGTCTACGGGCGCGGCGAGCGGGAGCCCTTCGACCTCGACCTGATCGTCGTCGCGGACGCGGCGGCGCTCGACGTGGAGCTGTGCGCCGTGCTGGTCGAGGCGTGCCCCGACGGCGCGCACCTGGTGCTCTGCGCGGAGCCCGGCGCGCCGCCGCCTACCGGTCCCGGGCGGCCGCTGGACGACCTTGAGTCGTCCGAGACCGTCCCGGTGGTGACGCTGGACGCGGCGCCGTCCGGCCCGCTGGGCGCGCTGACCGAGGCGGTCCGCGGCGGCGACCTCGTCGCGGTGGACGCCCCCGGACGCGAGGTCGTCATCGTCCCGGCGGAGAGCCCCGGCGAGGCCGTGCACCGGGCCGTGCAGCTCGTCACCGACTCGATCCCCCGGGCGCTCGGCATCCCGGCGGAGGACGTCCAGATCGTGACGCCCGCCGCGGGCGGCGACGCGGGCGCCGCCGCGCTGAACGCGGCGCTCAAGGCCCGGCTGAACCCCGGCCCCGGACGGTTCGCCGGGCTCGACCCTGGCGACCGCGTCGTCGTCGCAGCGCCGCTCCCCTGCGCACCGACCGGCGAGACCGGCGTCGTCACCGGCGGCGGACCGCACGGCCTCGACGTCGAGTTCCCCGGCGGCGCGGCCGTCGTCGCGCCCGCCGACGCGGCGCGGCTCCGGCACGGCTGGGCGGTGCCGGTCGCGCTGGCGCGCGGGACGCGGCGTCCCGGCGTCGTCGCCGTCCTGACGCCGGACGGCCTGTCCCGACCGCTGGTGGCCACGGCGTTCGGGCTGGCGCGGCGGCACCTGTCGATCGTGCAGGCGGCCGGGCCCGCGCTCGCCAGGGCCGTCCGCGAGGAGGACGCGCCCGCACGGCGCACCCGCCTCGCGAGACTCGTCGGGCGGTAACTGGTCGGGCGGTAACCCGTCGTGCGGCAACTCGTCGTGCGTTAGGACGCCCGAGGGTCGCGGCGGAGCAAAGAAACCGCCGTGCCTTGGTTTACTCACCCCCTCTTATGGGACACGATGTCAACAAGGGTGAGGGACGGCATCGGGTGGAGGACCACTATGCCCCAGCGGCTCGTTCGGCTCGGTTCGGCGTCGGCGGCGGTCTCCGCCGGAGCGATCGTCCTGGTCATCTCCGCGGGACCGGCCGACGCGGCCGCCGCGGAGATCTGCAAGAAGGGGACCGACCCGGCGAGCACGATCGAGAACTGGAAGTGCAACCTCGGCAACCTGCGCGAGGCGATCCTCCCGAAGAGCCCGGCGGCGCCGACGCCCGCCCCGACCAAGCCCGCCGGTCCCGCCCCGCAGAAGACCTCGAAGACCACGCCGCACAAGCTGCCCGCGCGGACGCCGCCCCGGCGGGCCGCGCCGCGCGGCGCTCCGGCTCCGTCCACGATGACCGACGCGCGCGGCCTGCGCCCCTACGGGGGCGCGGCGCCGCCGTCCAGATCGCTGGTCCCGCCCGGCGTGCCGCCGGGGGTCCTGCCGTCGCCGGAGGTCGCCGACCCGGACGTCTACCAGACGTCCGGCACGCCGCGGACCCGCCTCATCTCCCCCGTCGCCGCCACCGAGGGCGACACGGCCCGCACGCCGTGGGTCGCCGCGGCGGCCGGGGCCGCGGGAGCCGTCGCCGCGCTGCACCTCAGCGTCGCGGGCCGCACCCTCCGCCGCCGCGCCGTCCCAGGCCGCCGCTGACATCCCGGGAACGGCCGGTACCGGCGCGAAGACGAGAGGCCCCTCCCGCGCGGTGGGAGGGGCCTCTCCTCGCGTTCAGAGGCGCGAAGGACCGGGGGCTACATCGACGGGGCGCCGACCGAGTGCAGGCCGCCGTCCACGTGGACGATCTCGCCCGTCGTCGCCGGGAACCAGTCCGACAGCAGCGCCACGCACGCGCGCGCCGTCGGCTCGCTGTTCTTGAGGTCCCAGCCGAGGGGCGCCGCCTGCGCCCAGATGTCCGTCAGGCCCTCGAACCCGGGGATGCTCTTCGCCGCCATCGTGGCGAGCGGGCCCGCGGCGACGAGGTTCACCCGGATGCCCTGCGGCCCGAGGTACTTGGCGAGGTACCGGGAGCACGACTCGAGCCCGGCCTTCGCCACGCCCATCCAGTCGTACACCGGCCACGCCTTGGAGGCGTCGAAGTCGAGCCCGACGACGGACCCGCCGTCCTTCATCAGCGGCAGGCACGCCATCGTCAGCGACTTCAGCGAGTACGTCGACGCGTGCACGGCGGTCGCGACGTCCTCCCACGGCGTCTCCAGGAACGTGCCGCCGAGCGCGGTCTGCGGCGCGAACGCGATCGCGTGGACGACGCCGTCCAGGTGGTCGAAGCCGTGCTCGCGCAGGTTCCCGGCGAGCGCGCCGAGCTGCTCGGAGTCCGTCACGTCCAGCTCGATCACCGGGGGCGGCGAGTCCGGCCCGGACGGCAGCCGCTTCGCCGTCCGCTGCGTCAGCGTCGGCCGCGGGTAGGCGGTCAGCGCCACCTCCGCGCCCTGCTCCTGCGCGACCCGCGCGATGTGGAAGCCGATCGACGCGTCGGTGAGGACGCCGGTGACCAGGATCCGCTTGCCTTCGAGAATGCCCATGACCGTCAGTGCCCCATTCCCCGTCAGTGACCCATGCCGAGGCCGCCGTCCACCGGGATCACGGCCCCGGTGATGTAGGCGGCGTCCTCGCTCGCCACGAACCGCACCGCCTTCGCGATCTCCTCCGGCCGCGCGATCCGGCCGAGCGGCACCGCCGCGGTGATCGACTTCTGCTGGTCCTCGGTCAGGACCGCCGTCATGTCGGTGTCGACGAACCCGGGCGCGACCACGTTCACCGTGATGCCGCGCGAGCCGAGCTCGCGGGCGAGGGACCGGGCGAAGCCGACCAGGCCCGCCTTCGACGCGGCGTAGTTGGACTGCCCCGGCGAGCCCATCAGCCCCACGACCGAGGAGAGCAGGACGATCCGTCCCGACCGCTTGCGCATCATGCCCTTCACGCCGCGCTTCGCGACCCGGTACGCGCCGGTGAGGTTCGTGTCCAGGACGGACGTGAAGGTGTCCTCGCTCATGATGGCGAGGAGCGTGTCCTTGGTGATCCCGGCGTTGGCGACCAGCACCTCGACCGGGCCCTGCTCCGCCTCGACCTTCGCGAACGCGGCGTCGACGTCCTCGGCGCTGGTGACGTCGCACCGCACGCCGAACAGCCCCTCGGGGGGCTCGCCCGACCGGTAGGTGACGGCGACCGCGTCGCCCGCCGCGGCGAGCTCCCGGGCGATCGCGAGGCCGATGCCCCGGTTCCCCCCGGTCACGAGGACAGAGCGACTCATCACGACCCTCTCGTCTGCTGCACGTCTGTTGCTGCACGTCCGTGCGTTTCACCGACTGTTCCGCTGTGGCTGCGGGTCGACCCTAGCGGCACCGGGCGGCACTGCGGATGTACCGACCCGACAAGATCCGCGCACCCCGTTTGTTCGGCCTGACGCGCGGTCTCACCCGCATGTCCCGCACGGTATCCCGCAGGGGCGCGGCGGGTAGGTTGCCAAGGGTGCATGACATCGATCCAACCTTCCTCTCGCTGCCGCTCCGCGCGCTGGCGGACGCGGCCCTCGCCCGCGCCCGGGAGCTCGGCGCGGAGCACGCCGACTTCCGCCTAGAACGCATCCGCAGCCAGACCCTCAGGCTGCACGACGCCGCCCTGGAGACCGCCCTGGACGCCGACGACGTCGGCCTGTCGGTCCGGGTCGTCAAGGACGGCACATGGGGGTTCGCGGCGGGCATCGACCTCACCACGGACGGCGCGGCCCGCGTCGCCGCGCGGGCCGTGGAGGTCGCCGCCGTCGCGAAGGCCGTCAACCGCGAGCCGATCGAGCTGGCCCCCGAGCCCGTCCACGGCGAGCGGACGTGGGTGTCGGCGTACGAGACCGACCCGTTCACCGTCCCGACCGCCGACAAGGTCGCGCTGCTCGCCGACTGGAGCCGCCGCCTGCTCGGCGACGACCGCGTCGACCACGTCGACGCGACCCTCCTCCAGGTCAAGGAGAACAAGTTCTACGCCGACCTCGCCGGGACGGTCACGACGCAGCAGCGCGTCCGGCTGCACCCGGTGGTGAACGCCGTCGGCATCTCCGGCGGCCTGTTCGACACGATGCGGACGCTCGCGCCGCCCGCCGGGTACGGGTGGGAGTGGCTGTCCGGCGCGCACTGGGACTGGGACGGCGAGCTCGCCCGCATCCCCGAGCTGCTCGCCGAGAAGCTCGCCGCGCCGTCCGTGGAGCCGGGCGTGTACGACGTGGTGGTCGACCCGTCCAACCTGTGGCTGACGATCCACGAGTCGATCGGGCACGCCACCGAGCTGGACCGGGCGCTCGGCTACGAGGCCGCCTACGCGGGGACGTCGTTCGCCACGCCCGACAAGCTCGGGAACCTCCAGTACGGCTCGAAGGTCATGAACGTCACCGGCGACCGCACCGCCGAGCACGGCCTCGCGACGATCGGGTACGACGACGAGGGCGTCCAGGCGCAGGCGTTCGACATCATCGCCGAGGGCCGCTTCACCGGGTACCAGACCGACCGGCGGATCGCCCGCCTCACCGGCGCCGACCGGTCCAACGGGTGCGCGTTCGCGGACTCGGCGTCCAGCATGCCGATCCAGCGGATGGCGAACGTGTCGCTCAAGCCCGCCGAGGGCGGGCCGTCCACCGACGAGCTGATCTCCGGCGTCGAGCGCGGCGTCTACATCCTGGGCGACAAGAGCTGGTCGATCGACATGCAGCGGTACAACTTCCAGTTCACCGGGCAGCGCTTCTACCGGATCGAGAACGGGCGCCTCGCCGGGCAGCTCCGCGACGTCGCCTACCAGGCCACCACCACCGACTTCTGGAACTCGATGGAGGCGGTCGGCGGGCCGCAGACGTACGTGCTCGGCGGCGCGTTCAACTGCGGGAAGGGACAGCCGGGGCAGGTCGCGCCGGTCAGCCACGGGTGCCCGTCCGCGCTGTTCCGCGGCGTCAACATCCTCAACGCCCTGAAGGAGGCCGGACAGTGAGCACGATCAGGCCGCAGGACGCCGTCGAGCGGGCCCTGGCGCTGTCCCGCGCGGACGAGTGCGTCGTCATCGCCGACGAGGCGAGCACCGCGAACCTGCGGTGGGCCGGGAACACGCTCACCACCAACGGCGTCACCCGCTCCAACCGCCTCACCGTCATCGCGCTGCGGCACACCGCGGGCGGCGTCGCCGCGGGCGTCGTGTCCCGGTCGGCGGTCGGCGCCGACGGGATCGAGGACCTCGTCCGCGCCGCCGAGGCCGACGCCGCCGGCAACGAGCCCGCCGAGGACGCCGCCCCGCTCGTCACCGCCGCCGCGTCCGCGAACTGGGACGACGACCCCGCCGAGACCGGCATCGGCGTCTTCGAGGGCGTCGCGCCCGCGCTCGGCGAGGCGTTCGCCGCGGCGAGCGCCGCCGACCGGCGCCTGTACGGGTTCGCCAACCACGAGCTGACCTCGACGTTCGTCGGCAGCTCCGGCGGGCTGCGGCTGCGGCACGACCAGCCGACCGGGCTGCTGGAGCTGAACGCCAAGGGTTCGGGCGGCTCGGCGTGGACGGGCGTCGGCACCGCCGACTTCGCGGACGTGGACGTCCCCGCCCTCGCCGCCGACCTGTCCCGCCGCCTGGACTGGGGCGAGCGGCGCGTCGACCTGCCCGCGGGGCGGTACGAGACGATCCTGCCGCCGTCCGCCGTCGCCGACCTGATGATCTACCTGTACTGGTCGGCCGGCGCGCAGGACGCGCAGGACGGGCGCACCGTGTTCAGCGCGCCCGGCGGCGGCACCCGGGTGGGCGCGAAGCTCGCGGACCTGCCCGTCACGCTGTCCAGCGACCCGGCCGCGCCCGGCCTGGAGTGCGCCCCGTTCGTGATCGCGCACGCGTCCAGCCGCGATTCGTCGGTGTTCGACAACGGCCTCGCGCTCGGCCGCACCGACTGGATCGCGGACGGCACGCTCGCCGCGCTCACCCAGACCCGGCTCTCCGCCGAGCGCACCGGGCTGCCGCTCACCCCCGCCGTCGACAACCTGACGATGACCGGGCCGGACGGCGGCGCGTCGCTGGAGGACATGGTCGCCCGCACGGAGCGCGGGCTGCTGCTGACGTGCCTCTGGTACATCCGCGAGGTCGACTCGCAGAGTCTGCTGCTCACCGGCCTGACCCGCGACGGCGTGTACCTCGTCGAGAACGGCGAGGTCGTCGGCGCGGTGAACAACTTCCGGTTCAACGAGAGCCCGGTCGACCTGCTGTCCCGCCTCACCGAGGTCGGCTCGACTGGCCCGACGCTGCCGCGCGAGTGGTCGGACTACTTCACCCGCGCCGCGATGCCCGCCCTGCGCGTCCCCGACTTCAACATGTCGACGGTGTCACAGGCGTCCTGACGGCGCTCCCGCGGCCCGCCCCTGCCCCGTGGGCGCCGGGGCGGGCCGCGGGGCGCTCAGGCGCTCTCAGCGCCCCGCGCGGGGGTCGGGGGCGGGGCGGTCAGGTGTCCTCGAGGCGGAAGCCGACCTTGAGGGTCACCTGGAAGTGGGCGACCTCGCCGTCCTCGATGTGGCCGCGGACCTCCTTGACCTCGAACCAGTCCAGATGGCGGATCGTCTGCGAGGCCCGCCGGACCCCGTTGCGGATCGCGGTCTCGACGGACTCCGGCGAGGTCCCGACGATCTCCGTCACCCGGTACGTGCGATCGGTCATGACGTTCCTCCCATGTCTTGACCCGTACTCCTGTCGCCAGTCGGACGCCTTGGGCTTACCGTGGAAACGTGAGGGTCAATCACCACCATCACCGCGAGCCGGCGGTCTACACGGTCACCGACGCTCCCCGCCCCATGTCGGAGGACATCGGCCACCGCCAGCGCCGTTACCTGATGTCGATGGGGGTGCGGACCGGCTGCTTCGTCGGCGCGATCCTCGCCGCCGTGGCGGGCGCGCCCGTCTGGCTGGTGATCCTTCTCGTGGTCGGCGCGCTCCTGCTGCCCTACGTCGCGGTGATCGTCGCGAACGGCGGACGCGAGCCGACGGCCTCCGCGACCTTCGGCGAGGGCGCGGGACGGGACGAGGCGCGCGAACAGAAGCCGGTTTCCGGACAGCGACCGGAAATCGGGTCGTGACATTCTCTTGACTAACCGCGGGGGGTTTCGGTGTACGATTTGTACCGGCGCTCTGGTCCCCCGTCGGAGCGCCCGTGCCGGTGTTCCGGGCCCCCGTCGGAACACCGATGATGCGGCGCCGGGTGGATTGCCCCCGTATCCACCCGGCGCCGCTTTTCAATGTCCGGGGCCTTCTCCTGGGTCTTTCGCGAGAAGCCGATGACCCGCGCGTGACCCGCCGCCGACCGCACCCGGCCCCGACCGGCCCGTCCGCGGCGACCCGCCCCCGCACCCCGCGGCCATAAGCACATCCGGGCGGGAAGACAACCCCCGGCGGTGGCCTGGTCCGGCCAGAGGCCGAAACCCGGCGCGAGCGAACTTTTCGTCCTCCGTACTCGTGCGGCGCTCGCGCCGAGCCGAACCGGGCCCCGGCGCGTACTGCAGGACGCGACACACCCCACCGTCCCCACGCCGGGGGAGGTCCCCGTGAAACCAGGATTCCGCCTGGACGACCGCTACCGCATGGACCGCCGTCTCGGGCGGCCCGGCCCGGCGGAGGTGTGGGCCGCGCGCGACGACCTGCTCGCCCGGAGCGTCGCCGTCACCCTCGTCTCCGTCCCACGGGCGCGGCGGGACGTGCGGCGGCGGCTCGGGGACGCCGCCCGCGCCGCCGCCTCCCTCGAACACCCCGCCGTCGTCACCACCTACGACTACGGCGAGGCGGAGGGCGGCGACGGCGACGCGCTCGTCTACACCGTGACGGAGCTCCTGGACGGCGAGTCCCTGGCCGCGCGCCTCGCACGGGGCCGTCCGCCCGCCTGGGAGGCCGTGAGCGTCTGCGCGCAGGTCGCCGACGCACTGACCGCCGTCCACGCCTGCGGGATCGCACACGGCGATCTGAGGGCCGCGCAGGTGTTCCTCACCGCCGACGGGGTGAAGCTCATCGGCCTCGGCCTCTCCGGCGCCGTCGCGGGCACCGCCGACGAGGCCGGACCCGGCCCGGAGACCGATGCCGCGACCGATGCCGCGACCGATGCGGACGGGCCGCCGACGGAGCCGATCGCGCCCGGCCAGGCGGCGGACGTCCGCGCTCTCGGCCTGCTGCTCGCCGAGTGCCTGACCGGCGACCCGGAGTTCGGATCCGGCTCGGCCGCGGCGGCCGGAGTCCCCGCCGAGCTGGTCGAGCTGGCCGAGCGCTGCCGCGCCGCCGAGCTGGACGAGCGCCCGCAGGCCGCCGAGGCGGCCCGCGTCCTGGCCCTGAGCGCGGCGCGGACGGCGCGGCCGGTCCCGGACGCGTCCCGCTCCCCCGCCGCGCGCGGGTCGCGGTGGCGCGGGCTCGGCCGGACGCGCCGCGCGCTGCTCCTCGGCGGCGGCGCGGCGGCGGCGCTGGCGCTGGTCCTCGCCCCGCTCGCGGTGATCGTCTCGTCGCTGCCGGACTCGCAGCGCGCGGTGTCCCTGACGCCGCCGCCGGGCAGCACCGCCGCCGTCCCGCCGTCCGCCCCTTCGTCGGCCCCGCCGTCCGCCGCGCCGTCCGCCGCGCCGTCCGCTCCGGCGACCCGGTCGCCGGTTCCGCCCGCCCCGCCGTCGCCGATGGCCGTCCCGGCGGGGAGGCGCGCGGCGGCGGTGGACGCGCTCGCCCGGCTGCGCCGCGCAATCGACGTGGGCATCGCCGCGGGCGAGGTCGGGGTGCGGTTCGGCGGCGACTTCGCCACCCGGGTCACGACGCTGCTGAACGAGGTGGACGGCGGCGAGCCGGTGAGCCTCGGTCCCCGCGTCGCGGAACTGCGCGCGACCCTCGCCGGACGCGCCCCCGGCGACGTGGCGCCGGACCGCGCCGCACGCTTCACCCGGCTGCTCGCCGAAGTCCCCGCAGGCCCCTGACCCGCCGCGGCACTCGGCGACGGGCTCCGATGAGACGAACATCACAGCCGACGGGACGGCCTGGAATGCGGCCCACCGCGCTCACCTGATCCGTATTTGATTCTAGAATTCTGTTCGGGCTAGGTTGGCGACCCGTCGGGTCAGGCACTGAGAGGGGCACCGCGTGCGCCGCACCCTGTTCAACGAGGACCACGAGGCGTTCCGGGCGATGATCAGGTCGTTCGTCGAGGCCGAGGTCGCGCCCGTGTACGGCGAGTGGGAGGACGCCGGGCACCCGCCGCGCGACTTCTACCGCAAGCTCGGGGAGCTCGGCGTGCTCGGCGTGCAGGTGCCCGAGGAGTACGGCGGCGGGGGCGAGACCAGCTTCAAGTACCAGGCCGTCGTGTCCGAGGAGTGCGCCCGCGCCGGGGTGAGCTTCGGCGGCTACGGGGTGCACGTCAACCTCGTCCTGCCCTACCTGCTCAAGTACGGCTCGCAGGAGCAGCGGAAGCGGTGGCTGCCGCCGTTCGCGTCCGGCGAGATGATGACGGCGATCGCGATGACGGAGCCCGGCACCGGGTCCGACCTCGCCGGGATGAAGACCACCGCGCGGCTCGACGGCGACCACTACGTCCTGAACGGCGCGAAGACGTTCATCACCGGCGGCGTCCTCGCCGACCGGGTGCTCGTCGTCGCGCGCACCTCGCCCGCCGGGCCGGAGAACCGCCGGGCCGGGCTGTCGATCCTCGTGGTCGACACCAAGAGCGAGGGCTACGCCGTCGGGCGCAAGCTGGAGAAGATCGGGCTCCGCAGCTCCGACACCGCCGAGCTGTCGTTCACCGACGTCCGCGTCCCGGTCGAGGACCTCCTCGGCGAGGAGGGGCGCGGTTTCGAGTACCTCACCCACAACCTGGCCGAGGAGCGGCTCGGCATCGCGACCAGCTCGTACGCGTCCGCGGCGGCGGCCGTGGAGTTCGCCCGCAAGTACGTCCAGGAGCGGACGGTCTTCGGCAAGACGGTGTCGTCGTTCCAGAACACCAAGTTCGTCCTCGCCGAATGCGCCACCGAGGTGGAGGCGGCCCGCTCACTCGTGGACCGCTGCATCGAGGCCCTGGACGCCGGGGAGCTCACCCCCGCCGACGCCGCCGTGTGCAAGCTGTTCTGCACGGAGGTGCAGGGACGGGTCGTCGACAAGTGCCTCCAGCTGCACGGCGGCTACGGCTACATGCTGGAGTACCCGATCGCGCGCCTGTACGCGGACGCCCGCGTCACCCGCATCTACGGCGGCACAAGCGAGGTGCTCAAGACCATCATCGCCAAGGACCTCCAGGTCTGACCGGCCCCGGCGGCCGGCGGTCAGTAGCGGCGGGCGGCGGCGAGCTGCCGCGACAGGACGCCCGGCGCGTCCACCAGGGACGGGCCGTACCAGGTCAGGTACCGGCCGTCGACGAGCGCGACGTCGAGGCCGGGGAACGACTCGGGGCCGTCGTCCGCCGTGAAGCGGTAGGGCTCGTCCGGCAGGACGACGAGGTCGGCGCCCGCCGCGTTCAGCTCGTCCAGCGGGACCTTCGGGTAGCGCTCGGCGTGCCCCGCGTACACGTTGGACACCCCCAGCCGCGACAGCACGTCGCCGGTGAACGTGTCGCGCCCGACCACCATCCACGGCCGCCGCCACACCGGGACGACCGCTGCGCGCCGCCCGTCCGGCGCCACGTCCGACCAGGCGCGGGACGCCTCGTCCAGCCAGCCGGGCACCGGCACCCGGCACGCCTCTTCGAGGACGCGGCGCAGCGACGCCAGGGCCTCGTCCACGGTGCGGATCTCGGTCATCCACACCGGGACGCCCGCCGCGCGCAGCGCCGCCACGTCCGCCGGACGGTTCTCCTCGGTGTTGCCGAGCACGACGTCCGGGCGCAGTTCCACGATCCGCTCCACGTCGGGGTTCTTGGTGCCTCTGATTCTCGGCACGTCCAGCCCGGCCGTGTGGGTGCACCAGTCGGTCGCACCCGCCAGGAGACCGGGCGCGGTGACCGCGACCGTCTCGGTCAGCGACGGCACGATCGACACGACCCGCCCCACCCGCTCCGGAACGGGAACCGGAACACCGGTGTCGTCGACACCAGGGTTCATACGTGTCCCCTGTGGAGGGCGACCCCCCACGGCCCCCGGTTCGCTCCGCTCATACGTTGCGGCGGTACTGCCCGCCGACCTCGAAGAAAGCGTCGGTGATCTGCTGGAGGCTGCACACGCGGGCCGCGTCCATCAGGACTCCGAACACGTTCTCGCCCGAGCGGGCCGCGTCCTTCAACCGGGCCAGCGCGTCCTCGGACACCCCGGCGTGCGTCTGCTGGTAGGCGTGCACGCGGTCCAGCTGGGAGCGCTTCTCGTCCTCGGTGGCGCGGGCCAGCTCGATCGTGTCCGGCGTCCCGTCCCCGGCGCCGGGGGCGCGGAACGTGTTGACGCCGACGATCGGCAGGGAGCCGTCGTGCTTGCGCTGCTCGTACAGCATCGACTCGTCCTGGATTCGGCCGCGCTGGTAGCCGGTCTCCATCGCGCCGAGCACGCCGCCGCGCTCGCTGATGCGGTCGAACTCGGCGAGGACGGCCTCCTCAACCAGGTCGGTGAGGTCGTCGATGATGAACGACCCCTGCAGGGGGTTCTCGTTCATCGCGAGGCCCCACTCGCGGTTGATGATGAGCTGGATGGCGAGGGCCCGCCGCACCGACTCGGCCGTCGGGGTCGTGACGGCCTCGTCGTAGGCGTTGGTGTGCAGGCTGTTGCAGTTGTCGTAGATGGCGATGAGGGCCTGGAGCGTCGTGCGGATGTCGTTGAAGTCCATCTCCTGCGCGTGCAGGGAACGGCCGGACGTCTGCACGTGGTATTTGAGCTTCTGGCTGCGCTCGTTGGCGCCGTACCGGTCGCGCATGGCCACTGCCCAGATGCGGCGGGCGACACGTCCGAGGACGCTGTACTCCGGGTCCATCCCGTTGGAGAAGAAGAACGACAGGTTGGGCGCGAAGTCGTCGACGTCCATTCCGCGCGCCAGATACGACTCGACGTAGGTGAACCCGTTGGCCAGGGTGAACGCGAGCTGGCTGATGGGGTTCGCCCCGGCCTCGGCGATGTGGTACCCGGAGATCGACACCGAATAGAAATTGCGGACCTTGTTGGCGATGAACCATTCCTGGATGTCGCCCATCATCCGCAGTGAGAACTCGGTGGAGAAGATGCAGGTGTTCTGGCCCTGGTCCTCTTTGAGGATGTCGGCCTGAACGGTCCCGCGCACGGTCGAAAGCACTCGCGCCCGGACGGCGGCGGCCTCCTCCTCGGTCGGCTCCCGCCCGTTCTCCTCGTAGAAGGCGTCCAGACCCTGGTCGATGGCGGTGTTGAGGAAGAACGCCAGGATCGTGGGCGCGGGGCCGTTGATGGTCATCGACACCGACGTCGTCGGCGAGGAGAGGTCGAACCCGTCGTAGAGGGCCTTCATGTCGTCCAGCGTGGCGATCGACACGCCGGACGTGCCGACCTTGCCGTACACGTCAGGACGCTCGTCCGGGTCGCGCCCGTATAGCGTCACCGAGTCGAACGCGGTGGACAGCCGCGTCGCGGGCTGCCCCTCCGACAGGAGCTTGAAGCGCCGGTTGGTGCGGAACGGGTCGCCCTCGCCCGCGAACATGCGCGCCGGGTCCTCGTTGTCGCGCTTGAAGGGGAACACCCCGGCGGTGAAGGGGAACCGCCCGGGCAGGTTCTCGTTGCGGAGGAACCGCAGCAGCTCGCCGTGGTCGGTGAAGCGCGGCAGCGAGACGCGCGGGATCCGGCTGCCGGACAGCGACTCGCGGGTCAGCTTGGTGTGCAGTTCCTTGTCGCGGATGCGGACGACCTGCTCGTCGCCCGAGTACGCCTCGACGACGGCAGGCCACTCGTCGAGCAGCGCGGCGTTCGCCGGGGCCACGTCGCGGCGGGCCTTCTCCAGCAGCGTCTCGACCTCGGCGCCGTCGGTCAGCTCGGCGCGCACCTCGTCCAGCCGCTGGACCCGCCGCGCCGCCGCCATCTGCGCCTCCGTGTCGGCGTGGTAGCCGCGCACGGTGTCGGAGATGTCGGACAGGTACCGCACCCGGCCGGGCGGGATGACGGTCGCCGCACTGGTCGAGACCTTCGTCGCAACATCCGGCAGGGCGCCGTCCGCCAACCGGAGGCCGTGCTCGCCGAGGAGCCCGCCGAGGTGCTGGTAGAGCGCGGTCACGCCGTCGTCGTTGAACGTCGCGGCGCTGGTCCCGAACACGGGCATGTCGTCGGGCCTCTTCCCGAACGCCTCCCGGTTGCGGACGAGCTGGCGCCCCACGTCGCGCAGCGCGTCGGCCGCGCCGCGCCGCTCGAACTTGTTGATCGCGACCGCGTCGGCGAAGTCGAGCATGTCGATCTTCTCCAGCTGGGACGCGGCGCCGAACTCGGGCGTCATCACGTACAGCGACACGTCCACCAGCGGGACGATCGCCGCGTCCCCCTGCCCGATGCCGGGCGTCTCCAGGATGACGAGGTCGTACCCGGCGGCCTTGCAGGCGTTGACGATGTCCTCGATGTTCGCGGGCAGCTCGCGGGCGCCGCGGGTGGCGAGGGAGCGGAAGAAGACGCGGTCGCCGTCCAGGGAGTTCATCCTGATCCGGTCGCCGAGCAGCGCGCCGCCGCCGCGCCGCCGCGTCGGGTCGACCGCGATGACCGCGACCCGCAGCCCGTCCCGCTGGTCGACGCGCAGCCGCCGCACCAGCTCGTCGGTGAGGGACGACTTGCCGGAGCCGCCCGTCCCGGTGATGCCGAGCACGGGGACGCTCCGCCGCCCGGCCGCCTCCGCGAGCAGCGCGCGGTCGGCGGCGGGGAGCTTGCCGGCCTGGAGGCAGGTGATCGCGCGGGCGAGGGCGCGCCGCTCCCCCGCGACGACCTGGTCCGCCGGGACGGGCTCGGCGGCGAGGTCGACGTCGCACTCCCGCACCAGCTCGTTGATCATGCCGGGCAGGCCGAGCCGCTGGCCGTCCTCGGGCGAGAAGATCCGCACCCCGGCGCCGGACAGCCGCGCGATCTCCTCGTGGACGATCACCCCGCCGCCCCCGCCGAACACCTTCACGTGCTCGGCGCCGGCCTCCTTCAGGCTGCGCGACAGGTACTCGAAGTACTCGACGTGCCCGCCCTGGTAGGAGCTGATCGCGACGCCCTGCGCGTCCTCCTCCAGGACGGCGTCGACCACGTCGCGGACCGCGCGGTCGTGCCCGAGGTGCACGACCTCCGCGCCCTGCGACTGCAGGATGCGCCGCATGATGTTGATCGCCGCGTCATGGCCGTCGAACAGCGCCGCCGCCGTCACGAACCGCACCGGGTGCTCCGGCGCGTGCAGGTCCCCCGTCACCGTCTCCACCTCGACCCTTGGACATCCAATATTTGGAAGTTAAAATAGTTTGCGTGCGCCACCAGGTCAAGACCACATACGGTGGGGCGGTGCCCGACACCCCCGACCCGATCGCCGAAGCCCACCGCCAGTGGAGCGCCCGCTGGCCCGAGCACGCCGACCACATGGCCGCCGTCACCTCGGTGATGCGGGCGCAGCAGCTCCTGCTGAGCCGGATCGAGGCCGTCCTCAAGCCGTACGGGCTGACGTTCGCCGCCTACGAGGCGCTGCGCCTGCTCGCCTTCTCCCGCACCGGAACGCTCCCGATGGGCAAGATGGGCACCCGGCTCATGGTGCATCCCGCGTCCGTCACCAACGTGATCGGACGGCTGGAGCAGCGCGGCCTCGTCGGCCGCCGGTCCTGGCCGGACGACCGCCGGGTCGTGCTCGCCGGCATCACCCCGGCCGGGCGCGAGCTGGCCGAGGAGGCGACGCTCGCGCTGAACGAGGCCGGGTTCGGCATCCCCGACCTGCCCGCCGAGCGGGCCGCCGACATCACCGCCGCGCTCCGCGCCGTCCGCGTCTCCGCGGGCGACCTCGACTAGCGTCCCGCCCCGCGGCCTTCGGGCGTTCATGGACTCCCCCTGCCCGGTCGTCCGGAAACGGATCCCATATCCTGCGGATCACACGACGGCGTGGGCGAGGAGGCGTGGTGGCGGATTCGCGGGCTATGACGTACGGCGGCTATCTGCGGCTCGATGATCTTCTGGACTGCCAGGACCCGCGGACCCCGGCCCATGACGAGATGCTGTTCGTGATCATCCATCAGGTCTACGAGCTGTGGTTCAAGCAGATCCTGCACGAGGCGGCCCTCCTGCAGCGCCGCCTTGAGGACGGCAACAGCGCCGGGTCGCTGCACACCGCGCGCCGCATCGCCAAGATCCTCAAGACGGTGGTCGGGCAGCTCGACGTCCTGGAGACGATGACGCCCCGCCAGTTCGCCGCGTTCCGGGACGTCCTCGGCAGCTCCAGCGGCTTCCAGAGCGAGCAGTTCCGGGAGATCGAGGCCGTCCTCGGGCGGCGCTCCTTCCCCGCCTCCGACCTGCGCGGCGACGAGCGGCTCCAGGCGGCGGTGGCGCGCCCGTCCATGTTCGACTCGCTGCTGCGCTACCTCGTCGTGCACGGGTACGAGGTGCCGCCCGAGGCCGTCGAGCGCGACACGTCCCGGCCGTGGGAGCCGGACGAGTCGGTGCAGAAGGCGCTGCTCGCCGTCTACGCGGACGAGTCCGGCCCCGCCGCCGAGGTGTGCGAGGGCCTCGTCGACGTCGACGAGGGCGTTCAGGAGTGGCGGTACCGGCACCTGAAGATGGTCGAGCGGACGATCGGCGCGAAGATCGGCACCGGCGGCTCGGCGGGCGCCGACTACCTGCGCCGCACCCTGTTCGCGCCCGCGTTCCCGGACCTGTGGGAGGTCCGCTCCCGGACCGAGGAGGCCCCCGTCCATGGCGCGTGACGGTTCCGCCCCGCCTCTCGGCGGCGGCGAGCGGGTCGCGATCGTCGGCGCGGGCCTCGCGGGCTGCCTGCTCGCGGTGCTGCTCGGCCGCCGCGGCGTGCCGGTGACGGTGTACGAGCGGCGTCCCGACCCGCGGATCGCGGGCGCCGAGCGCGGCCGGTCGATCAACCTCGCGATCTCCGCGCGCGGCCTCGCCGCGCTGGAGCAGGTCGGCCTGCGCGACCACGCGCTCAAGCAGGCGCTGCCCATGCACGGGCGGATGGTGCACCCGGCGCGCGGCGCGCAGAACTTCCAGCCCTACAGCGCGGACGGCGAGCGCGCCATCAACTCCATCAGCCGCGGCGAGCTGAACCGGGCCCTGCTGGAGACCGCGGACGGCACGCCCGGCGTGACGCTGCGGTTCTCCCAGCGCGTCGTCGGCGTCGACGCCGTCGCGGGGGCGGTCCTGCTGGAGGGGGCCGACCCCGAGCCCGCGGACGTCGTCCTCGCCGGGGACGGTGCGTACAGCGCCGTCCGCCGCTCCCTCGGCCTGGACGAGGACGCCGACTTCCTGGCGCACGGGTACAAGGAGCTGACGATCCCGCCGCGGGACGGCGGGTTCGCGCTCGACCCGGACGCGCTGCACATCTGGCCGCGCGGCACGTCCATGATGATCGCGCTGCCGAACCTCGACCGGTCGTTCACCTGCACCCTGTTCTGGGACAAGGACGACTTCGCCGCGCTCGACACGCCGGAGAGGGTCACGGCGCGCTTCGAGGACGAGTACCCGGACGTCGCGGGCCTGATCCCGGACCTCGTCGACGACTTCGCGCACAACCCGGTCGGGTCGCTCGTGACCGTCCGGTGCTGGCCGTGGACGCGGTACGGCGACGGCGCGGTCGTGGCGCTGCTCGGGGACGCGGCGCACGCGATCGTCCCGTTCTTCGGGCAGGGCGCCAACTGCGCGTTCGAGGACTGCATCGAGATCGACCGGTGCCTCACCGAGACCGGCGGCGACTGGGCCCGCGCCCTGTCGCTCTACCAGGAGCGGCGCAAGGCCAACACCGACGCGATCGCCGAGATGGCGCTGGACAACTTCGTCGAGATGCGCGACCGCGTCTCGTCCCGGGTGTACCGGGCGAAGCAGGCGGCGACGCACGCGCTGGAGCGGCGGCTCGCGGGCCGGTACGCGTCCCGGTACGAGCTGGTGTCGTTCTCGACCGTCCCGTACGCGGAGATCCCCGCGCGGATCCGGCGGCAGAACCGCGTCCTCGGCCTGGCCGTCGCGGGCGCGGCGGGCGCGCTCGGGCTGGCGGGCCTCCTGCGCCGCCGCAGGGCTTGAGGAGGGGCTAGCGGGCGGCGCGGCGGGTCGCGAGCAGGTCGGCGACGGCCGCCGCCAGCGCCGCCAGCACGAACCCGAGGATCACGATCAGGCCGTGCCGGAACGAGGCGGCCCAGTCGCCGCGCGTCCCGGCGAGGGCGGCGAAGAACACCGACCCGACCGCGGCGATGCCCGTCGCGGTCCCGACCCGCTGCCCGGTCTGCAGCACGCCCGCCGCGCTGCCGCCCTCGGTGTAGTGCACCTCCGACAGCGTGATCGTCTGGTTGGGCGCGATCACGAGGCCGCTGCCGAGCCCCGCGAGGAGCAGCGGGCCCGCCGTCGCCCACGCCACGCCCCGGCCGGGCTCCAGCTCGACCGCGACCCACGCGGCGGCGAGCCCGATCACGACGATGACGAGCCCGGCGGCGACGAGCGGGCGGCCGAACCGCGCGACGACCCGTCCCCCGGCGGCGGACGCGACGCCCGACCCGACCGCGAACGGCGTGATCGCGAGGCCCGCCTCCAGCGCGCTGTAGTGGAGGCCGTTCTGCAGGTAGAGG
Source organism: Actinomadura syzygii (assembly GCF_008085905.1). Classification (GTDB taxonomy): domain Bacteria; phylum Actinomycetota; class Actinomycetes; order Streptosporangiales; family Streptosporangiaceae; genus Spirillospora; species Spirillospora syzygii. The sequence goes on from NZ_VSFF01000003.1 coordinate 485,353, forward strand.
GTGAAGATGAAGAAGATCGCGGTGAACCCGGCGAAGTACAGCAGCGCGATCGCCGTGCCGAGCGCGTAGGAGCGGAGCCGGAACAGGGCGAGGTCGACCATGGGCGTCGCGGCGCGCCGCTCCCACGCGGTGAACAGGGCGATCAGCACGGCGCCCGCGAGGATCAGCAGCCACTTCAGGTCGCCGTGCCAGCTCTGCTCCTGGACGAGCGGCAGCAGCACGCACACCACGCCCCCGCCGAGCAGCAGCACGCCGAGCGGGTCGAGGCCCTGCCGCTCCCCGTAGACGGGAGCGGGCAGCAGCCGCCACGCCAGCACCAGCGCGATCACGCCGACCGGGACGTTGACGTAGAACACCCAGCGCCAGCCCTCGTGGGAGCCCGCGATGGCGATCAGCCCGCCGCCGAGCAGCGGCCCGACGGCGGTCGCGATGCCGATGACCGCGCCGAGCGCGCCGAACGCCCGGCCCCGCTCCGCGCCCCGGAACAGCTGCTGGATCAGCCCCGCGACCTGCGGGTTCAGGATGCCGCCCGCGACGCCCTGGACGAGCCTCGCCAGCACCAGGAACAGGATCGTCGGCGCGATCCCCGCCGCGGCGCTCGCCAGCGTGAACAGCGCGAGCCCGGACATGAACACGGCGCGGCGGCTGCGCGCGTCGCCGAGCCGCCCGGACGGCACGAGGACGAGGCCGAACGTCAGCGCGTACCCGGACAGGATCCACTGGAGCTGGGCGTCGGAGGCGTCCAGGCCGTCCCGGATCGACGGCAGCGCGACGTTGACGATGCTGACGTCCAGCAGCGTCATGAAGGCGGCCACGAGGCAGACCGACAGCGCCTGCCAGCGCCGCCGCCGCGTCTCGCGCTCGTCGGAGTCGGTCGCCTCGGTCGGCACGGCAGGCTCCTTTCCGGCGATCACGGGACGAAACGCCGGGGCGCGCGGCCGGGCCCGGGCGCACTGTGGAACAGTTGCGCCATGCCCGACTCCGGCCAGGGGGCCGTCCCCGACGAGACGCAGCGCGACGAGATGCAGTGTTCGGCCAAGGGCTGCCGCGCGGACGCCGTGTGGGCGCTGCGCTGGAACAACCCGAAGATCCACACGCCGGACCGGCGGAAGGTGTGGCTCGCCTGCGACGAGCACCGCGAGAGCCTGTCGGCGTTCCTCGGCCGCCGCGACTTCCTGAAGGACGTGGTCCCGGTCGCCGACCTCGACGCGCCCGCCGACGGCCGCTGACCGTCGTCCGGGCAGGGTCGGCCGGGACGGCGGCTCAGGCTTCGCCGAGCACCCGCTCCCCCGCGGGACCGGGGACGTCGGGCGTCCCGGCGGCGTCCGGCCAGCCCTCGGCCATCTCGGTGAGGCGGGCGGCGGCGTCCCGCGCGGGCGCGCCGCGCCCGACCGCGAGGCCGAGCAGGTAGGCGGTCAGCGGCGCGCCCGGGCGGGCGACGCCGTGCGCGACGTCGCGGGCCAGGTCCAGGACGAGGTCGCGGTCGATGTCGCCGCGGTCGAGGCCCAGTTCGAGGCAGGCCGCGTTGATCCAGTCCTCCAGCATCGACATGGGTCCTCCTTGTGGCGTCGTCCGGGCGAATCTGCCCGTTCTCGTCGGATCAAAGCAGGCGGCGGGCGGCGGCGAGGTCGTCCGGGGTGTCGCAGTCGTACCAGGCGGGACGCGGCTCGGCGGGCAGCGCGACATGGGCGGGACCGAGCGGCCCGAGCAGCCCGCGCAGGGACGCGCCGCCGTACGCGCCGAGCGCCTCGCGCAGCGCGGCGGCGTCCCAGCACCCGGCGAGCCACTGCTCACGGCCCGCGCCGTCGACCAGCACGGCCCCGGCGCGCCCGGCGGCCGCGTCGAGCAGGCGGGCGACGTGCCCGGGACGCAGGAACGGCAGGTCGGCCGCCAGCAGCGCCAGCCACGGCGAGCGGACCTCGGCGAGCCCGGCGCGCAACGCGGGCACCGGCCCGGCCCCCGGCGGGTCCTCCCGGACGAGCACGGCCCCCGGCAGGACGTTCCGCGGCGGCCCCACGACGACCAGCCGGGACGCCCCGCCCGCGGCGGCGGCCGCCCACTCGACCAGCGTCCGGCCGCCGACGGACGCGGCGGGCTTGTCGGCGCCGAACCGCCGGGCCCGCCCCCCGGCCAGCACCACGGCGTCGAAGTCCACCGGACGTCAGCCGCCGATCGCGGACATCGGCCGCGCGGGCTGCAGGAACGACGGGTCGTCGATGCCGTGCCCGGCGCGCTTGCGCAGCACCGCCTTCCGCCACCGGTCGGCCAGCTCGGGGTCGTCGGCGCCGCCGCGCAGCGCGTCCCGCAGGTTCGACTCCTCGGTGGCGAACAGGCAGTTGCGGACCTGGCCGTCGGCGGTGAGCCGCACCCGGTCGCACGCGCCGCAGAACGGCCGCGTCACCGACCCGATGACGCCGACCGTCGCCGGGCCGCCGTCGACCGTGAACGTCTCGGCGGGCGCGCTGCCGCGGTCGTGCGCGGCGTCCGGCGCGAGCGCGAACGCCTCGGACAGCCGGTCGAGGATCTCGTCGGCGGTGACCATGCCGGAGCGGGTCCAGCCGTGCTGGGCGTCCAGCGGCATCTGCTCGATGAACCGGAGCCGGTACCCGCGGTCGAGGCAGAACCGCAGCAGCGGGACGGCCTCGTGGTCGTTCACCCCGCGCATCAGCACGGCGTTGACCTTGACCGGCTCCAGCCCGGCCGCCCGCGCCGCCGCGAGCCCCTCGAGGACGTCGTCGAACCTGTCGCGGTGCGCGAGCCGCTTGAAAGTGGCACGGTCCAAGGTGTCGAGCGAGACGTTCACCCGGTCGAGCCCGGCCTCCGCCAGCGGCGCGGCCAGCCGGTCGAGGCCGATGCCGTTGGTCGTCAGCGAGATCTGCGGGCGCGGCTCCAGCTCCGCCGTCCGCCGAACGATGTCCGCCAGCCCGCGGCGCAGCAGCGGCTCCCCGCCGGTGTAGCGGACCTCGGTGACCCCGAGGTCGCGGACGGCGAGCCCCACGAGCCTGACCACCTCGTCGTCGGTCAGCAGCTCCGGCTTCGGCAGCCAGTCGAGGCCCTCGGGCGGCATGCAGTACGAGCAGCGGAGGTTGCAGCGGTCCGTGAGGGAGACCCGCAGGTCCGTCGCGGTACGGCCGAAGGTGTCGACCAGCACGGGGGCCCCTTCCTGCTGACCGGCGCCCGTCCCGCGGGCCGCCGGGGAATGCGGTCGGTCCCCCCAGACTATTGCCGCGGTTGACGATCGGTCGCATCGCGGGAGACCGTGACAGTCCGTAGATCAGCGGAGGGGATCCCGTGACGGCCGTACGCGAGTGGGAGTTCGCCGGGACGCGGGGCGCCGTCTCCGCCCGCATCTGGACGGACGGCGCAGAGCCCCGCTACGCGGGCGAACCCCGGTACGCCGCCGTCCTCGTGCACGGCTACGGCGAGCACCTCGGCCGCTACGACCACGTCGCGGACGCCCTCGTCCGGCACGGCGCCGTCGTCTGCGGCCCCGACCACATGGGGCACGGCCGCTCGGCGGGCGAGCGCGTGCTGGTCGAGGATTACGACGACGTCGTCGCCGACCTGCACACCGTCGTCGAGGCGGCACGCGAAGACCATCCCGACCTGCCCGTCGTGATGGTCGCCCACTCCATGGGCGGACTCATCGGGGCCCGGTACGCCCAGCTGCACGGCGGCGTCCTCGCGGCGCTGGTGCTGTCCGGGCCGGTGCTCGGCCACTGGCACGTCGTCGACGCCCTGCTCCCCCTGGACGAGATGCCCGACGAGCCGATCGACACGTCCCTGCTGTCGCGGGACCCGGCCGTCGGAAAGGCGTACGCCGCCGACCCGCTCGTCTGGCACGGCCCGTTCAAGAAGACGACCGTCAGGGCGCTCGACACCGCGCTGCGCCGGGTCAACGAACAGGGCTCCCTCGGCGATCTGCCGGTGTTCTACGTCCACGGCGCCGCCGACGAGATCGTGCGCCCGCCCGACACCCGCATCGGCATCGAAGCGATCCGAGGCCCCGCCCTGACCGAGCACTTCTACCCGGGCGCCCGCCACGAGGTCTTCAACGAGACGAACCGGGACGCGGTCCTGACCGACGTGACCGCCTTCATAGACCGCGTCCTCGGCCGTCCCCTCTGACCGTCCTTCTCAGCCCCTTACGCTCAGCCCTTCACGCAGATGAGCTGCCGTAGGTGGGCTGCTACCTCCACCAGGTCGGACTGCTCCTCGATGACCGTCTCCAGGTCCTTGTAAGCGCCGGGGATCTCGTCGATGACGCCGGTGTCCTTGCGGCATTCGACGCCGCGGGTCTGCTGGATGAGGTCTTCCACGGTGAAGCTCTTGCGGGCCTTGTTGCGGCTCATCTTGCGGCCCGCGCCGTGCGACGCCGAGTTGTACGCGGTCTCGTTGCCGAGGCCGCGGACGATGTAGGTGCCGGTCGCCATCGACCCCGGGATGATGCCGAGGTCGCCGCGTCCGGCGCGGATCGCGCCCTTGCGGGTGACGAGCAGCTCCACGCCGCCGTACTCCTCCTCCGCCACGTAGTTGTGGTGGCAGGAGATGACCTGCTCCCAGCGGCAGCGCTTCTCGCCGAACCGCTTCGTCACGACGTTCTGCGCGAGCGCGAGCATGACGGCGCGGTTGCGGCGCGCATACTCCTGCGCCCAGAACAGGTCGTGCCGGTAGGCGTCCATCTTCGGGGTGCCGACGACGAACACGGCGAGGTCGTTGTCCGGGAGGTCCTGGTTGTGCGGCAGCTTGCGGGCGGCCTCGATGTGCTGCTCGGCCAGCTCGTTGCCGATGTTGCGCGACCCCGAGTGCAGGACGAGCCAGATCGCGCCGTCGTCGTCCGCGCACAGCTCCAGGAAGTGGTTGCCGCCGCCGAGCGTGCCCATCTGCTGGTGGGCGCGGCCGAGGCGGGACCGGACCGCCGGGTGCAGGTCGTCGAACGCCTTCCAGAAGTCGTACCAGCCGCGTTCCTTCAGGTTCGGCAGCGCGGACGGGTCGACGGCGCTCTTGTGCGAGCCGCGCCCGACCGGGATCGCCTTCTCCAGGCGGCTGCGCAGGCCGGACAGGTCGTCCGGCATGTCCTCGACGGTGAGCGTCGACTTCGCGGCGGTCATCCCGCAGCCGATGTCGACGCCGACGGCCGCCGGGGACACCGCGTCCCGCATCGCGATCACCGAGCCGACGGTGGCGCCCTTGCCGTAGTGGACGTCGGGCATCACCGCGAGGCCCTCCACCCACGGCAGGGCGGAGACGTTGCGGAGCTGGTCGAGGGCGAGGTCCTCGACGGTGGCGGGGTCGGTCCACATCCGGATGGGAACGCGGCCGCCCTTCAGAGTCTGGTACGGCATGCCTTCTCCTTGATCGACGGGAACCGAACCGTGATCTATGACGCCAGAGCGTCCGGCCGCGGTTCAACCGGTTTATTCCCCGCCGAAGGGTCAGGAACGGCGGCGCTCGGTGAGGCCGAGCCCGCCGAGATGGCGCAGCAGCGCGGCGGCGACACGGCGGCTGGTCGACAGTGCCTCCGCGGCCTGACCTGGGGTGAAGGGTTGAGGCAGCGCGGACAGGACGCGCAGCGCCGCCTCCTCCGCGCCCTTCGGCAGGACGATCTCGTCGGCGTCCTTGTCGGCGTCCTTGTCGGCGTCCTCGTCGTCGGAGGCGATCCGCAGGACGGCGCCCGCGCGCACCGCGTCGTCGAGGGTCTCGCCGGTGAGCCCGAGCTCGTCCAGCCGCTCGGCGGACGGGACGGCGAACGGCGCGTCCGCGAGGTCGGCGCGCAACCGCCGTACCGGGGCCTCCCAGGCGGGAGCGGGCGCGGGGGCCGGGGCGGGGCCGTGGACGCGGCCCGCCTCCACGCGCAGCGGCGGCCGGACGAGCGCCTCCACGAGCTGCCGCGCCGGGAGCCCGAGCCGCAGCCGGGCCGTCTCCAGCGGGACGCCAGGGGCGCGCGGGCTCCGCGTCGCGTGCCGGACCGCCTCCTCGGCCAACCGCTCGAACAGCGACCGCCAGTGCGCCGGGTCGGCGAGCCACCCGCCTTCCAGCGCGACGGCGTCGGGCGGCGGGGCGCAGCCCATCAGCGCCAGCTCGGACCGGCGGAGCACGCCGTGCCTGCGCAGCACGAGCGCGCCGTCCGGGCGGTCGGGCCAGGACGCCAGCTCCCGCGCGCGGGCCGCGCCCGCGCCGCGCCCGACGAGGGTCGGCGGCCGGACGTCCAGCACGCTCACCCCGGCGATCGAGCGGCGCTCCGGGTCGCGCAGCGCCCCCGCGTCGCCGAGGTGCAGCGCGAGCCGCGTGTTCAGCGTCAGCCGGGCGGTGTCGGGGCCGAGCGGCAGCAGCCGGACCGGGACGGCCGCGGACCCGACGTGCAGGGTCATCCGACGCGCCAGCCGCCCGGACGCCTCGCCGTTCCGGGTGCGGACGTCGACGCTGGTGGTGTGGGTCCAGGCGCCCGGGGTGACGAGGGCCATCCCGGCGTCGACGCGCCCCGCCTCGCGCAGGGTCAGCACGACCCGGGACACGCCCTCGACCGAGTCGCGGGGCTCGCCCGCGCAGCCGATCGTGCGGACGCGGACGCGCTCCCCGGCGGGCATGAGCAGCAGCTCGTCGCCGACGGCGACCGTCCCGGCGGTGAGGGTGCCGGTGACGACGGTCTGCCGCCCGGCGGTGAACGCGCGGTCGATCCACAGCCGGACCGGGGCGGCGGCGTCCGGGACGGGCAGCCGCCCGGCGAGCCGGTCGAGCGCGGCGGCCAGCTCGTCGATCCCGGCGCCGGTCCCGGCGCTGACGGCGACGGTCTCGACGCCGCGCAGCGCCGTCCCGGCGAGCCGCTCGCGGGCCTGCCGGAGCGCGAGCTTCGGGTCGGCGGCGTCGGACCGGGTGACGGCGAGGACGCCGAACCGGGCGCCGAGCGCGGCGAGCGCGTCCAGGTGCTCCTGCGAGCGCGGCATCCAGCCCTCGTCCGCGGCGACGGCGAACAGCACGGCGGACGCGGGCGCGGCCGCGGCGAGCATCGCCGGGACGGACCGCTCGTCGCCGGGAGCGTCCACGAACGCGACGCGGCGCCCGGACGGCAGCTCCGTCCACGCCTCGGGCTCCTTCGTGTCCCTGCCGGTGAGGGCGCGCACGAGCGCGGACTTGCCGTGCCCACCGTGGCCGGCGGTGGTGACGACCTGCATCAGCGTCCTTTCCGGGGCGGGACGCAGCGGGCCCCGCGAGGGAGGCCGGTACAGGGGTGGCGCAGACGAAGGTCCACGGAGGGCAAGCCTAGGGAGGCGCGACGCCCGCGCAAAACCGGGCCGGGCCCGCGCCGACGCGGCGTCCGGCATATCCGTACAATTTACTTAAGCTAAGTAAATTTATGGAGGTTCGGATGACCGGCGCCCCGACCAAGGCGCGCGTGACCGCGGGGCGTCCGGACCCGGGCCCCGCGCGCACCGGCCGCACGCTCCTGGCGCTCGCGGTGGCGGGGATGGTCGTGTCCGTGCAGCAGACCCTCGTGCTGCCGCTGCTCCCCCAGCTCATGCGCGCGTTCGACGCCCCGATCACGGACGTGACCTGGGTGTTCACCGCGTCGCTGCTGGCCGGGGCGGTCGCCACGCCGCTGCTTTCGCGGTTCGGCGACCTGTACGGCAAGAAGCGGATGATCATGCTGGCGCTGGTCCTGCTGCTCGCCGGGTCGGTGGTGTGCGCGCTGTCCGGGTCGCTCGCCGTGCTGATCGCCGGGCGCGCGATGCAGGGCGTCTCGTCCGCGATGATCCCGCTCGCCATCGGCATGATCAGGGACACCTTCCCGCGGGAGCGGATCACCACCGCGATCGGCATCGTCAGCGCCACGATGGGCGTCGGCGGCAGCGCCGGGATGATCGTGACCGGGCTGATCGCCGCGCGCACCTCCAGCCACCACCCGGTGTTCTGGATCGCCGCCGCGCTGTCGGCCGCCGGGCTGGCGCTCGTCGGGGCGGCGGCGCGCGACGTCGGCGCCCGGCCGGGCGGCCGGCCCGACTTCGCGGGCGCGGCGCTGCTCGCGGGCTGGCTGCTGTGCCTGCTGCTCGGCATCAGCCAGGGCAACGCCTGGGGCTGGACGTCGCGCGGCGTGCTCGGCTTCTTCGCGGCGGCGGCGGCGCTGTGCGCGGCCTGGGTCGCGGTCGAGCGGCGGGTCCGCGCGCCGCTGGTGCGGCTGAGCCTGCTCGCGGGGGCGCGGTCGCTGTCGGCGAACGTCGCGTCCGCGCTGCTCGGCTTCTCGATGTTCGCGGCGTTCACGCTGATCGCGGGGTTCGTGCAGGCGCGTCCGGACGACGTCGGCTACGGCCTGTCCGGCTCCGTCCTCGACGTCGGCCTCTACATGCTGCCGAGCACCGTCACGATGCTGGTGTTCTCCACGATGGCGGGGCCGATCGCCGCCCGGATCGGCCCCGCCTTCACCCTCGCGGTCGGGTCGGCGTTCGCCGGGCTGTGCTACGGGTGGCTCGCCGTGTCGAACTCGCACGGCTACGACATGCTGGCGTTCAGCGCGATCCAGGGCGTCGGGTTCGGGATCGCGTACGCGGCGCTCGGGACGCTCGCCGTCCAGCACGTCCCGATGGACCAGAGCGGCATCGCCTCCGGGGTCAACTCCCTCGTCCGCGTGACCGGCGGCAGCATCGCGGGCGCGGTCACCGCGTCGATCCTCGCCGGGCGGGTCATCGCCGGGACCGAGATGCCCACCCTCGGCGCCTACGAGCTGTGTTTCTGGATCGTCGCGGCGGGCGCCGTGCTGGCCTCCGCGGTCGCGGTGGGGCACGGCCTGCGGCACTCCCGGGCCGTCCCGGCGTAGCGCGCGCCGCGGCCGGGCGGCGGCGCGGGGCCTTGACGAACGGGCCCCGCGGCAGGCCCTATAGGGGATGCGGCCCGAATCGGGAGATCGGGGGCCGCACCGCCGGACGGGCCTAATCGCAGCGCGGGGCCAGGGACCCGCCACCGGGAGGGACGACATGGGCGCCTACGCGGCCGCGTACGAACGGAGCATCGCCGACCCGACCCGCTTCTGGGGGCTGGCCGCGCGGGACGTGCGCTGGCTCGTCCCGCCGGACCGGGTGCTGGACGACGGGGCGCCCCCCTTCTACCGCTGGTTCACCGGCGGCGAGCTCAACACCTGCGACAACGCCCTGGACCGGCACGTCGAGGAGGGCCGCGGCGACCAGGCCGCGCTGATCTACGACAGCCCCGTCACCGGCACCGTGCGGACCTACACGTTCCGGGAGCTGACCCGCCTCGTCGCCCGGTTCGCCGGGGCGCTGCGGGCGCAGGGCGTCGACCGGGGCGACCGGGTCGTGCTGTACCTGCCGATGATCCCCGAGGCGGTCGTGGCGATGCTGGCGTGCGCGCGGCTCGGCGCGGTGCACTCGGTGGTGTTCGGCGGGTTCGCGGCGCGGGAGCTGGCCGTCCGGATCGACGACGCGCGGCCGAAGGCCGTCGTGTCGGCGTCGTGCGGGATCGAGGGCGGCCGGGTCGTGCCGTACAAACCGCTGCTCGACCGGGCCCTGGACCTGGCCAAGCACAAGGTGGAGCGGTGCGTGATCCGGCAGCGCGAGCAGCTGCACGCCGACCTCGTCCGGCCGCGGGACGTGGAGTGGGACGAGGCCGTCGCCGCCGCCGAGCCCGCCGACTGCGTCCCGGTCGCCGCCACCGACCCGCTGTACATCCTCTACACGTCCGGGACGACGGGGCGGCCGAAGGGCGTCGTCCGCGACAACGGCGGGCACGCGGTGGCGCTGCGCTGGTCGATGGAGAACGTGTTCGGCGTCGGGCCCGGCGACGTGTTCTGGGCGGCGTCCGACGTGGGCTGGGTCGTCGGCCACTCCTACATCGTGTACGCGCCGCTGCTCACCGGGTGCACGACCGTCCTGTACGAGGGCAAGCCGGTCGGGACGCCCGACGCGGGCGCGTTCTGGCGGGTCGCCGCGCGGCACCGGGTGAAGGCGCTGTTCACCGCGCCGACCGCGATCCGCGCGGTGAAGAAGGAGGACCCGGAGGGCGCGCTGCTCGCCGGGCACGACCTGTCCGCGCTGGACACGCTGTTCCTCGCCGGGGAGCGGCTCGACCCCGACACCTACCGGTGGGCGGCGCGGGTGCTGGACCGTCCGGTCGTCGACCACTGGTGGCAGACCGAGACGGGCTGGCCGATCGTCGCGAACCTGCGCGGGCTGGAGCCGATGCCGGTCAAGCCCGGGTCGCCCTCGGTGCCGGTGCCGGGCTACGACGTGCGGGTCCTCGGCCCGGACGGGTCCGCCGTCCCGCCCGGCGAGGACGGCGACATCGCGATCCGGCTGCCGCTGCCGCCCGGCACCCTCCCCACCCTCTGGCAGGACGACGAGCGCTTCGTCGAGTCCTACCTCACGAAGTACCCCGGCCACTACCTGACCGGCGACGGCGGCCACCTCGACGAGGACGGCTACGTCTGGGTGATGGGCCGCACCGACGACGTGATCAACGTGGCCGGGCACCGGCTGTCCACCGGGACGATGGAGGAGGTCATGGCCGCCCACCCTGCCGTCGCCGAGTGCGCGGTGATCGGCGTCCGGGACGCGCTCAAGGGGCAGGTGCCGCGCGGGCTGGTCGTGCTCAAGAGCGGGGTCCTCGCCGAGCCGGGCGAGGTGTGCGCGGAGCTGGTGGCGATGGTCCGCGACCAGGTCGGGCCGGTCGCCGCGCTGAAGGAGATCACGGTCGTCGGCGCGCTGCCGAAGACGCGGTCGGGCAAGATCCTGCGCGGGGTGATGCGCGGCATCGCCGACGGGGAGGACGTGAACGTCCCGTCCACGATCGAGGACCCGGACGTCCTGGACGAACTGCGCCCCGTCCTGCGCAAGGCCCCCTAGGAGCCCTTGGAGGACGCCCTAGGGCGCGTGGGGCGGGCGGGGCCGTCTCGGCGGCGGAACGATCCGCTTCGGCCAGCACACCGCCACCAGGAACACGCTCGCCACGGCGATGCCGAGCTGGAGGAGGAACTCCCAGAAGCTCCAGCCGTTCCAGCCGCCGCTTCCCAGGCCGAACACGTGGGCGAGGCCGGTCCCGGCGAACGCGGCGACGACGCCGACCGCGACCGTGCACCAGACCGGCATGGTCTCCCGGCCCGGCGCGACCAACCGTCCCAGCACCCCGACGACCGCGCCAAGCACGACGGCCGCGGCGAGCCCCCCGACGCTCATCTCGTCCCCTCCGCATCCCAGGGCGGCGAACACCCGGTCAAGGGAAGCCCTACCCGGAGTATCGGTCCCGACACGAGCCCGCCGATCAGTCGCGCCCCGGGCAAAGTCCAGGGCGCGCGGACCGAGGGCGGGGCGCGGTCAGCGGACGATGAGCGCGCGGCGCTGCCGGGCGACCAGCTCGCCGATGACGGGCGCGCCCGAGATCTCGCCCGCGATCAGCAGGCCGCCGGAGACCTGCGCGTCGGCGAGCAGCAGCCGCTCCTCCTCGGCGATCCGCCGGAAGTCGGTGTGCGGGGACACCCACGACAGGTTCCGCCGCGTCCCGCCGGGGACGAACCCGTGCCGCACCGCCGAGCGGGCGCCGTCCAGGTACTCGACGGCGGAGGCGTCCACGACGGCCGTGACGCCGCTCGCCCGCGCCAGCTTGTAGAGGTGGCCGAGCAGCCCGAACCCGGTGACGTCGGTGGCGCACGCGACGCCGCGCTCCAGCGCGGCGAGCCCGGCCGCCGCGTTCAGCGCGGTCATCGTGTCCACGGCGTGCGCGAACACCTCCCCGGTCGCCTTGTGCCGGGCGTTGAGGACGCCGACGCCGAGCGGCTTCGTCAGCGTCAGCGGGACGCCGGGACGGCCCGCGTCCAGCCGCAGCAGCCGGTCCGGGTCGGCGACGCCGGTGACGGCGAGGCCGTACTTCGGCTCGGGGTCGTCGACGCTGTGCCCGCCCGCGATCGCGCAGCCGGCGAGCGCGGCGACGTCCCGGCCGCCGCGCAGGACCTCGCGGGCGAGCTCGGCGGGCAGCGCGTCCACGGGCCAGCCGAGCAGGTTGAGCGCCATCAGCGGCTCGCCGCCGATCGCGTACACGTCGGACAGCGCGTTCGCGGCGGCGATGCGGCCCCAGTCGTAGGCGTCGTCGACGACGGGGGTGGAGAAGTCGGCGGTGGACACCACGGCCCGGCCGCCGTCCATCCGCAGCACCGCGGCGTCGTCGCCGTCCTGGCCGCCGGCGAGCAGCTCGCCGTCGCGGTCGGCGGGGCCGCCGCCGGTGAGGCCGGCCACCACGCGCTCCAGCTCCGCCGGGGGGATCTTGCTGGCGCAGCCGCCGCCGTGCGCGTACTGCGTGAGGCGGGCTGCCGGGGCGAGGCGGGTCACCGGAAAATTTAACGCACAACTACCTCAAATGATCAACAACCGGACAGTACGGGTCCGGTCACGACGGGCGAGATCCGCCGCGACCGGCGCGCAACCGGGGTCCGACCTGGGACGGAATCGGGCCGGGGGGTTGTCCGAACCTCGTTCGGCATGATGCGATTCCCCTCTGCAAGTCTTCACTTACATTCGGGAACCGACAGCGAGGGGCGACATGGGCATCCAGGAGCAGCGGCGCGGCCTCGACCCGGCCGACCTCGACCTGACCGGCCGCGACCAGGCCGTCGCGGAGCGGACGGTCTGCACCACGCTCGCCGCGACCGCCGAGCGGCACGGCGGCAGGCCCGCCTACTCCGACCGGATCGGCGCCGAGTGGCGGACGCTGACCTGGGCCGAGACCCGGACGCTGGCGCTGGAGACGGCCGCCGGGTTCGCCGCGCTCGGGCTGGAGCCGGGCGACGCGGTGGCGCTGATGATGCCGAACCGGTCCGAGCACGTCCTCGCCGACCTCGGCGCCGTCCACGCGGGCGGCGTCCCGACGACCGTGTACGGGACGCTCGCGCCCGACCAGATCGCGTTCGTCGCCGGGGACTGCGCGGCCCGGTACGCCGTCCTGGACGGGAAGGCGCAGCTCGACCGCTGGCTGCCGGTGCTCGACCGGCTCCCCGGGCTCCGGACGGTCGTCGTCGTGGACGCCGACGCCTGCCCGCCCGGCGACCGCTTCCTCACCTGGGACGCCCTGACCGCGCTCGGCCGCGAGCGGCTCGCCGCCGACCCGGCCGAGGTCGACCGCCGCTGGCGGGCCGTCGCGCCGGACGACACCGTCACGCTGCTCTACACGTCCGGGACGACCGGCGACCCCAAGGGCGTCCTGATCACGCATTCGATGGTGCTGCACGAGGCGGAGATGGTGCGGCGGACGTCGGTGCTGCCCGACCACCCGTCCGGGGTGTCCTACCTTCCGTTCGCGCACATCGCCGACCGGGTGCTGAGCTACTACCTGCCCGTCGGGCTCGCCTCGCACGTCCACTTCTGCCCGGACCCGGCCCAGCTCACGACGGTCCTCGCCGAGGTCAGGCCGCACTCGTTCTTCGGCGTCCCGCGCGTCTGGGAGAAGATCATGGCGGGGATCCAGGCCGTGCTGGCGGCCGAGCCGGACGAGGCGCGCAAGCGGGCCGTCGCCGCCGCGCTCGACGCGGGCCGCGCGCACGTCGCGGCCCAGGAGTACGGCAACGCCCCCACGCCGGAGGTCACCGCCGCGTTCGAGGCCGCGGACACGGCCGTCCTGACCCCGATGCGCGCCCTGCTCGGGCTGGACCGGGTGCGGCAGGCGTCCAGCGCCGCCGCGCCGCTGCCCGTCGAGGTCGCCCGGTTCTTCGCCGGGCTCGGCATGAAGATCTTCGACGCCTACGGAATGACGGAGACGACCGGCGCGATCACCGCGAACCTGTCCGACTCGTTCAAGCTCGGCACGGTCGGGCGCCCGTTCGACGGCGTCGAGCTGCGGCTCGCCGCGGACGGGGAGATCCTCGTCCGAGGCGCGACCTGCTCGCCCGGCTACCTGAACCGCCCGGCGGCGACCGCCGACCTCATCGACCCGGACGGCTGGATCCGGACCGGCGACGTCGGCCGCCTCGACGCGGACGGCTTCCTCACCGTCGTGGACCGCAAGAAGGAGCTGATCATCACGGCGGGCGGGGAGAACGTCGCGCCGTCCCTGGTCGAGAACCACCTGAAGGAGCACCCGCTGATCGGCCAGGCCCTCGCGTTCGGCGACCGCCGCCCCTACGTCGTCGCGCTGATCACCCTGGACGGCGAGGTCGCCCCCGTCTGGGCCGCCGCCCACGGGGTCGACACCGCCGACCTGGCGGCGCTCGCCGAGCACCCGATCGTCCTGGCGGAGGTGGGGAAGGCCGTCGAGGACGCGAACGCGCGGCTCGCCCGCGTCCAGCAGGTCAAGCGGTGGCGGCTGCTGCCCGCCGAGTGGACGGCCGAGAGCGAGGAGCTCACGCCGACGCTCAAGCTGCGGCGGCGGGTCGTGCACGCCAAGTACGCGGCCGCCCTCGACGGCCTGTACGACCGCTAAGATCACCGGCGGAGGCGTGTGAGCGCCTGGTGGCCTCCCCGGCCTTCAAAGCCGACGGTCCCGAGGATCTCGGGACGGCGGGTTCGATTCCCGTACGCCTCCGCTCCCCCGTGCCGCGCCGGACGCGCGACGTAACGTGAGGGTATGAGGCGGCGCAAGGTGGCGTACGGGATCATGATGGGGATCTGCCTCACCCTGCTCGTCCTGGCATGGGCGGTGGTCCGGCGGTACTCGCACGAGGCCGCGTTCGCGATGTCCATGGCGGCGCTCGTGATCCCGCCGTTCGCGGTCATCGTGGCGAACTGGAACATCGACCGCACTGACGACTCGGACCGCGCCGACGACTCGAACCGTTCCGACCGCATGGACCGCCGCGGGTGAGCGGGCCGGCCGTCGCGTCGGCGCTGGACCTCGCCGGGATCTTCGTGTTCGCGGTGTCCGGCGCGCTAGCCGCCGTCCGGCAGCGGCTGGACGTCGTTGGGATGGTGGTGCTCGCCGGGATCACCGCGCTCGGCGGCGGGATCGTCCGCGACCTGATGATCGGGGCGGTGCCGCCCGCGGCGTTCACCGACCTCGGCTACGTGCTGGTGCCGCTCGCCGCGTCCGCGCTGGTGTTCTTCTGGCATCCGCAGGTGACGCGGCTGTTCCCGGCGGTGCTGCTGTTCGACGCGGCCGGGCTCGGCCTGTTCTGCACGACCGGGACGCTCAAGGCGCTCGACCACGGCCTGTCGCCGGTGCACGCCGTGCTGCTCGGCGTCGTGACGGCGGTGGGCGGCGGCGTCCTGCGCGACGTGCTGGCCGGGCACATCCCGAGCGTCCTGTACGACCGGCAGCTGTACGCGCTGCCCGCGCTGCTCGGCGCCGCCGCCGTCGCCGCCGCGGACGCGGCCGACCTGCACGGCGGCGCCGTCACCGCGGGCGCGGCCGTCATGGCGTTCGCGATGCGGGTGCTCGCCATGCGGTACGGCTGGCGGGCGCCCCTGCCGCGCGGCGTTCCGGACTGAACCGGGTACCGTAGCCGGCATGGGGCGGATCACCGTGCGCAGGCCCGTGCTGAAGCTGACCACCTCCGGCGCGCGGGGACGGCGTCCCGACACGCTCGCCGTCGAGGAGCCGCTGGAGATCCGCGTCGCGGGCAAGCCCCTCACGATCACGATGCGCACCCCCGGGCACGACTTCGACCTCGTGGCCGGGTTCCTCGCCGCCGAGGGCGTGATCGGCTCCGCCGCCGACCTCGCGACCATGCGCTACTGCGCCGACACCGACGAGCAGAACACCCTGGACGTGGCGCTCGGGCCCGGCGTCCCGCCCCCGGACGAGTCGATGACCAGGGCGTTCACGACGACCAGCGCGTGCGGGGTGTGCGGCAAGTCGAGCATCGAGGCGCTGCGCGACGACCGCCCGTACGACGTGGCGAGCGATCCCGTCAGGCTGACGCCGGACGTGCTGGCCGCGCTCCCGGGCCGACTGCGCAAGGCGCAGCGGGTCTTCGACCGGACGGGCGGCCTGCACGCCGCCGGGCTGTTCGACGCCGACGGCGAGCTGCTCGCGCTGCGCGAGGACGTCGGCCGCCACAACGCGGTCGACAAGGTCGTCGGCTGGGCGCTGCGGCAGGGGCGGCTGCCGCTGACTGGAACGGTCCTCATGGTGAGCGGGCGGGCGTCGTTCGAGCTGACGCAGAAGGCGATGACGGCGGGCGTCCCGGTGCTGGCGGCGGTGTCGGCGCCGTCGTCGCTGGCCGTCGACCTCGCCGAGGACGCGGGCATGACGCTCGTCGGCTTCCTGCGCGGCGAGACGATGAACGTCTACACCGGCGCCGAGCGCATCGCCCTCTGACCGCCCCGGCGGCCCCTTCGTGTCGCGTCTCACGTCCGCGCGCCCCTTGACCGGGACCCCGCTCCGGGGATTTATTAACTCTGTGTCCAATAATGTGGCGCTCGCCCGCGTGCACGACGAGGCGGAGCTCGAGCGATTCCGGGACGTCCAGCGCCTCTGCTACCGGTGCGCGGCCGAGGTCGCGGCCACGCTGAAGCCGGGCGTGACCGAGCGCGAGACGTGCCGCCGCATGCGCCGCTGGCTGCGCGCGCACGGCGTCGACGACTGGCTGCACACCCCGTTCGCCTGGTTCGGCGACCGGACCGCTTTCCGCGGCTTCAAGTTCCCCACCCAGTTCCTCCCGAGCGGGGCGCGCCTTGAGGAGGGCATGCCCTACATCCTCGACATGGCGCCGGTGCGGGACGGCTACGCCGCCGACATCGGGTACGGCGGCGTCCTCGGCGAGAACCGGATCTGGGACCGGGTCGACGCCGACCTCGCCGCCTACCGGACGCTGATCCTCGACCTGGTCCGGGAGCGGCGGACGTTCGCCGACGTCTACGCCGAGGTGGACGCCCTCATCGAACGGCAGGGCCACCAGAACCGGCACCGCAAGTATCCGGGGCGCGTCATCGGCCACCAGGTCGGCGTCATCGGCGGGATCCTCCCGAAGCGCGTCGGATTCCCGTTCGGTGTACGGTTCCTGCAGACCATCGGCCGCGAGCTGGTCAAGGAGCGCCTCGAAGGGCGCTCCCCGCTCTGGAGCGGGGCCGCCCGGTCGCAGCACCCCCCGACGCCCGGCCTGTGGGCGGTCGAGCCGCACATCGCGTTCCGCGGCGTCGGCGTGAAGTTCGAGGAGATCCTCGTCGTTACCGAGGACGACGCCTACTGGCTCGACGACGACCTCCCCCACGTCCACCGCTGGGCCAGCTTGGAGGCCGCCAGATGACATCACCCGTTGCGCGCCGGAGGGTTCGTGGTGACGGGGTCGATCTGGCCGTCTACGAGCAGGGCGACCCGGCGCGGCCGACCGTCCTGCTGGTGCACGGGTACCCCGACACCCACGCGGTCTGGGACGAGGTCGCCGCCCTCCTCGCCGAGCGCTTCCACGTCGTCCGGTACGACGTGCGCGGCGCGGGCGCGTCGTCACGTCCGTTCGGGCGGCGGCGCTATTCGTTCGAGTACCTGATGGCCGATCTGTGCGCCGTCCTGGACGCCGCTGCGCCCGACCGCAAGGTGCATCTCGTCGGGCACGACTGGGGCTCGATCCAGTCGTGGGAGGCGGTCTGCACGATGCCCGACCGGTTCGCGTCGTTCACGTCCATCTCCGGGCCGTGCCTGGACCACGCCGGGCACTGGATGCGGCGCAACCTCTCCCGCCCGACGCCGGGGAACCTGAGGCGGGCGGCGGGGCAGATGGCCCGGTCCTGGTACATCTACTTCTTCCAGACGCCGCTGCTGCCCGAGCTGCTGTGGCGGGGCGGCATGTCGAAGCCGTTCATGCGCGCGCTGGAGCTGGGCGAGGGCGTCGCGGCCCGTCCCGGCCATCCCGCCCGGACGATGGGGCGCGACGCCGCCGCCGGGGTCGGCCTCTACCGCGCCAACATGCTGCGGCGGCTGCGCGCCCCCCTCGACCGGCGGACGGACGTCCCGACGCAGGTCATCGTCCCGGCCAAGGACCTGTTCGTGTCGCCGCACCTGGTGGGCGGGCTCGCCGGGCGCGTCCCGAACCTGTCGCTGCGGCCGATCGCCGCCGGGCACTGGGTGCCGCGCAGCCATCCCGGGCCCGTCGCCCGCTGGATCACCGAGCATGTCACGGGCGTGCTGGGCGGCCCGCTGAGCGCCGCCGAGGCGCGCTCGCTGCGGCGCGCCCGCGTCCGTCCCGGACGGCTTCCGTTCGACGGCTCGCTCGTCGTCGTCACCGGCGCGGGCAGCGGGGTCGGCCGCGCCACCGCGCTCGCCTTCGCCGAACGCGGCGCGGAGGTCGTCGCCGCCGACCTCGACCCGGAGTCCGCGCGGCGCACCGCCGAGCTGGCGGGCCTGCTCGGGCCGGAGGGCCACTCCTACCAGGTGGACATGTCCGACCCCGCCGCGATGGAGCACTTCGCCAAGTCCGTCGTGCACGAGCACGGGGTGCCGGACGTCGTCGTCAACAACGCGGGCACCGGCATGGCCGGGGCGTTCCTCGACCACACCGCCGCGGACTCGGAATGCGTCCTGGAGATCGACCTCTGGGACGTCGTCGACGGGTCGCGGCGGATGGCCGAGCGGGGCGAGGGCGGCCGGGTCGCGCGGCGCGGCCACGACCCGGAGCGCGTCGCCGAGCAGGTCGTGGCGGCCGCGCTGCGCGACAGAGCGCCGGCGACCGGCACGCCGGAGGGGCGGCTCGCGTCCGCGGCGTCGCGGCTCTCCCTTCGACTCGGGCGCGTCCTGGCCCGCGCCGGCTCGAACTGACCGCCCCACCGGTCCCCGTTCGGGCGTTTCGCCGGGCAGTGCCGCGGAACGGTTTACCGGCGCGGGGTTCCACCGCGGCCCGGAACATGCGACCTTGGCAGGAACAGGCCCGGGGCCAGGCCCCGGGCGGCCGTCGTCCCACCAGTCCGAACCGGCACCGGAGCGTGAGGCATGCGGATTCGCGACATCCTGCGGAGGAAGGGAGACACGGTGGCCACGGTGCGGCCCGAGGCCACCGTGCGGCAACTGCTCGCCGTCCTGGCCGAGCACAACATCGGAGCGGTGGTGGTCTCGCCGGACGGCGCGTCCATCGCCGGGATCGTGTCCGAGCGCGACGTGGTGCGGCGCATGCACGAGCGCGGCGCCGGGCTGCTCGACCGTCCCGTCTCCGAGATCATGACCGTCGAGGTGCGGAGCTGCGGCCCCGGCGACCTGGTCGAGGACCTGCGCCGCACCATGACCGAGCACCGGTTCCGCCACGTCCCCGTCGTCGAGGACGGGCGCCTGACCGGCATCGTCAGCATCGGCGACGTGGTCAAGAGCGCGATCGACGAGTTGCAGAGCGAACGCGAACACCTCGTCGGCTACATCCAGAACGTCCCCTAGATCACCGGCCGATCCCGGCCCCGCCCGCGAGCCGCGGCGACCGACGCCTAGACGTAGGCGGGGAGCGGGCGGGCGGCCGGGGCCGCCTGCACCTCGTGGAAGGCGACGGCGAGGCGTTCCGCGGCGACCCGGAGCGTGTCCGGCGGCAGGACGTACGGGAGGCGGACGTAGTCCTCCAGGACGCCGTCCACGCCGAACACCGGCCCCGCGACGACCCGGACGCCGAGCCGCTCGGCCGCCTCCGCGAGCGCCGTCGCGACCGGCGCGCCGATCCGCGCCCACAGCGACATGCCGCCGTCCGGGAGCCGGAACTCCCAGTCGGGCAGCAGCTCGCGCAGCGCGGAGGCGAGCGCGTCCCGGCCGCGCAGCAGGGTCTCGGCGCGCTCGGCGCGGACCTCGTCCACCCGCAGCAGCAGCTCCCGGACGATCAACTGGTCGAGCACCGGGCTCGCCATGTCGAACGGCTCGCGGGCGAGGACGAGCCGCCGGGCGAGCGGCGCGGTCGCGCGGATCCAGCCGATCCGCAGCCCGCCCCACAGCAGCTTGGACGCCGACCCGACCGTGACGACCCGCCCGCCGGAGTCGAACGCGGCGAGCGGCGGCACGCGCGGCGCGGCGGGGTCGTGCGCGAGGTCGGCGAACGTCTCGTCGGGGACGAGGAACGCGTCGGCGCGGCGGGCGGCGTCGACGAGCGCGGCCCGGTCGTCCGCCGACATCAGCAGCCCGGTCGGGTTCTGGAAGTCCGGGACCAGGTACGCCATCCGGGCGGCGGCCTGCCGCATCGTGCCCGCGATCAGCTCGACGTCCCAGCCCTCGTTGACGCCGACCGGCACCAGCCGCGCGCCCCGGCGGCGCAGCGCCCCGAGCGCGTGCGGATAGGTCGGCCGCTCCACCATCACCGCGTCGCCCGCCTCGACCAGGACATGGGTGAGCAGCGTGAACGCGTGCTGCGCCCCGGTGGTGACGACGATCTGGTCCGGCCGGGTCGGGACGCCGCGCGCGGTGTAGCCGTCGGCGATGACCTCCCGCAGGCCCGGCAGCCCGGCGGGCTCGTAGCCGGGGCCCGAGCTGTAGCGGGGCAGCTCCGCGACGGCGGCGGCGACGGCCGCGTCGAAGATCGCCGGGGCACCGGGGGTGGCGCAGCCCAGGTCGATGAACGACGGGTCGTCCGGGACCGGGTACACCTTGCCGTACCGCCCGCCGGGCGGCGCGGACCGCTGCTCGGCCGACGACATGCGGACGGGCGGCAGCGCCGTCCAGCTCCCCGCGCCCTGGCGGCTCTCGACGTAGCCCTCGTCGCGGAGCCGGTCGTAGGCCGCGGTGACCGTCGTGCGGCTCACGCCGAGCGCGGCGGCGAGGTCGCGCTCGGCGGGCAGCCGGGTCCGCAGGGCGAGGCGGCCGTCCAGGACGAGGGCGCGCACCGACCGGGCCAGGGAGGCGTAGACGGGGCGCTCCCGCCCGACGTCCCCGAGCATGCGGGCCAGGTTCGGGCCGCTCACATACCGTGTGCTCACCTAAGCCACTTTTCCACATTGGCCCTGTTATCACCAGTCCACTTGCCGGAGAGTGAGGCAGGTTGGTGCGTACTATCGCGTGATATTTGCTTGGAGAGCGAAAAATGGCCTTGCTCGCGCGCCGCCTGGTGCAGCTCTACCTCGGATTGGCCTTGTACGGGCTCGGGATCGCCCTCCAGGTGTCGTCCGGGCTCGGCAACGACCCGTGGGACGTCTTCCACCAGGGGCTGTCCCGGCGGTTCGGCCTGTCGATCGGCGTCTGGATCATCATCGCCGGCGCGCTCGTGATGCTCGCCTGGATCCCGCTCCGGCAGCGGCCCGGGATCGGGACGATCAGCAACGTCGTCCTCGTCGGCGTGTTCGCCGACCTGTTCCTGTGGCTGCTGCCCGCCCCGGACGCGCTCGCCGCCCGCTGGGCGTTCCTGGTCGCCGCCGTGCTCGTCGGCGGGTTCGCGACCGGCTGCTACATCGGCGCGGGGCTCGGCCCCGGCCCCCGCGACGGCCTGATGACCGGGCTCGCCGCGCGCGGCCACTCGATCCGCGTCGTGCGGACCGGCATCGAGCTGAGCGTCCTCGCCGTGGGCTGGCTGCTCGGGGGGACGGTCGGGCTCGGGACCGTCCTCTACGCGGTGGCGATCGGGCCGCTCACGCACGTCCTGCTGCCCGCGCTGACGATCAAGACGCCCGCACCGGCCGCGCGTCTGGAACCTGAGCCGGAACCCGTCCGGGGCTAGCGGGCTGATCAGCGGGCGGAGAAGAGCCGGACGGCCTGCTCGGCGAGCACCTCCAGCAGAGGCGCGGCCTCGGCCTTCAACTCGGGCAGTGCGCGAAGTCCGTCGGCGAGGCTGAACGCGGCGGTGAGGCCGAGCGCGTGCAGGTCGTCCAGGGGTCCGGCGACGCCGCCCGCCAGCGCGACGCACGGGATCCCGCGCTCCTTCGCGAGGGCGGCGACGGCCGAGACGACCTTGCCCGCCGCGCTCTGCGCGTCCACCCGCCCCTCACCGGTGATCACCAGGTCGGCGCCGGTCAGCGCGGCCGGAAGGCCGACCGCCTCCGCGACCAGCGCCGCGCCGTCCGCGGGCAGGGCGCCGAGCAGCCCGGCGAGCCCGCCGCACACGCCGCCCGCCGCGCCCGCGCGGGGCAGGTCGTGCACCCGGACGCCGGTGTGCGCGGCGACGGCGTCGGCGAACGCGGTGAGGGCGGCGTCCAGCTCGCGGACCTGCGCCGGGGACGCGCCCTTCTGCGGGCCGAACACGGCGGCGGCGCCGTCCGGCCCGACGAGCGGGTTCGTCACGTCGCACGCCACCCGGAACCGCGCGGCGCGCACCTCCGCCGGGACGGCGGAGCCGTCGATCCGCGCGAGCCGGGCCAGCGCCGCGCCGCCCGGCGGAAGCTCCGCGCCGGAGGCGTCCAGGAAGCGGAAGCCGAGCGCGCGCAGCAGCCCGGCGCCGCCGTCCGTGCTCGCGCTGCCGCCGACGCAGACGAGGACGTCGCGGGCCCCGCGCCGCACCGCGTCCATGATCAGCTCACCGGTGCCCGCGCTCCCGGCGTTCAACGGATCGGGCGGGACGTCCTCCACCAGCGGAAGCCCGGACGCGGCGGCCAGCTCCACCACCGCCGACCCGCCGTCGCCGGACAGCGCGTACCGGGCCCTGACCGGACGCCCGGCCGGGTCCGTCGCGGAGACCTCGACCGGCTGGCCGGAGCGGGCGCCGAGGAAGCAGTCGAGCGTGCCCTCACCGCCGTCCGCCATCGGCACGGCGACCACGTCGGCACTGGGCACGGCGCGCAGGACGCCCGCCTCGACGGCGGCGCACGCACCGGACGCGGACAGGCTCCCCTTGAACGAGTCGGGCGCGACGACGATCCGCGGGCCCGTCACCGTCCGGAGGTCACCGTTCGGCCGTCAGCGTGGCGAGCACGGCGGAGAACTCCTCCGGCAGCACGAGCGTCGAGCCCTCGTAGCGGGTCTCCAGGTAGGTCAGCTCACCGGCGCGCCACCAGTACAGGTGCGGGCTGAGCGACCCCGGCCCCTCCTCGTACGCGCGGTGCGCCTGGGCCTGCAGCTCGGTGGCGGCGGCGACGGCCGTGCGGTGGCGGGTCCGCGCGTCGCCCTCGGCGACGCGGAGCGGGTGCGCGACGATCAGGCTGCGGTTCGGCGCGATGACGAGCGCGCCGTGCGGGCCGATCTGGAGGTACTCCTCCAGCCAGGCCAGGTGCGTCGCGACGTAGAAGGTCCAGCCGTGCAGGACGGAGACGCGGACGCCGCCGAGGTCCTGCTCGTCCACCTGGAGGGGCCCGTCGGCGCGGACGTTCGAGCGCCCGAGCATGAACAGGGCGTCGCCGGACACCGGCCAGCCGTTCATGTCCATCGTGCTGACCGTCCGCACGGACGTCGGGGTGTCGACGACCACGACCTCGATCAGGCCGGGCGCGAACGGCCGGGACGCGAGCCCGCCGTTGTCGGCCTCGTCGGGGTAGATGCGGGTGCGGAGCAGGTGCTGGGCGAGGTCGAAGTCGTCGAGGTCGAGCGGCTCCTCCATCGACGTGACGATCGTCGTGACGTAGTCGGACACCACGGCCGGCCAGTCGGCTTGCGGGACCAGCCGGGCGAGCTGCCGCACGTCGCGCATGTTCACGGGCAGCCGGCGCGCGGTGATCGGCAGCCGGCGCGGATCCTCCAGCATCACGATCTCGCCGGGACATCGGCGGCAGGTGTAGCCGAGGCTCTCGGCCACCAGCACGAGGAGTGAGTCGAGGGTGCCGTCGTCCGAAGGGACGGGGCGGGCGTGGCGGCCGCTCATCGCGCGCCTCCCGGGAGCGTTTGGAGGGTGAGCGCGCCGGCGTCCGGCACGGCGGGGTCCTGCGGTCGGGCTTCGTGCGTTGGATCTACGTGCGGTGGAGCTTCGTGCGGTGGGGCCTCGTGCGTTGAAGCTTCGTGCGTTCGGGCTTCGTGCGGGTCCGGGACGGCGGGGACGTCCAGGACGGCGGGCGCGCCGAGCTCCAGCGTGCGCTGGCGCGGTCCATGCCCCGCGGGCACGCCCGCGAGGATCGGGACGCCGAGCGGCCCGAGCCGCGCGGCGAAGACGGCGTCGAGCTCGGCGGGGTCGCCGCAGTCGCGCCACGAGCCGAGCGCGAACCCGGCGGCGCCGTCGAGCCAGCCCGCCTGGAGCAGCTGGACGAGCATCCGGTCGATCCGGTAGGGGGCCTCGGTGACGTCCTCAAGGAAGACGACGCGGCCCCTGGCGGGCGGCGGGGCGTACGGGGTGCCGAGCAGCGCGGTGAGGAGCGAGAGGGTGCCGCCGGTCAGCGGGCCCTCGGCGTGCCCCGGCCGCAGCGCGCGGGTGCCGGGCAGCGAGACGGGGCCGCCGAACAGGGCGGCGCGCAGGCCGTCCAGCCGCTCGTCGGACGCGCCGTCCGCGGCGGCGGGGCCGAGGTCGGCGAGGACGCCCGCGGGCATCGGCCCGAAGGACGTGGTGACGCCGAGGCGCGTCCCGAACGCGACGTGCAGCGCGGTGATGTCGCTGGATCCGTGCAGGATCTTCGGCCCGCGGCCGGACGGCGCGCCGGTCGCGGCGTGCAGCGCGTCCCAGTCGAGCAGGTCGAGGACGCGGGTCGCGCCGTAGCCGCCGCGGGCGCAGACCACCGCGCGCACGCGCGGGTCGCACCAGGCTTCCTGCAGGTCGGCGGCCCGGTCGGCGTCGCTTCCGGCGAGCCGGTGCCACTCGCCGCGGACGGGTCCGGGCGCGCCGAGGTTGACACGGTCCAGCGCGTGCTTGCCGACGACGGCGTCGAGGCCGAGGTCGCGCAGCACGGCGCAGCCCGCCTCCAGCCGCGCGGGCTCGGCGGGTCCGCTCGGCGCGACCACGGCGACCCGGTCGCCGCGCCGGAGCCGCTCGTACCTGCGGCGCTCCGGCGTGCACGGCGGACCGCCCGGCGGCCGGGCTGCGGGCGCGTCGGACGGCTCCTCCGCCGCCTTCGCACGGGCGCCCCCGCTGTTCAACCCGATCCCTCCTCGCACCGCGACGGATAGAGCTTGGCAGGATCCGGACGCCAGCGGAAGGGGCGTCCGGTCACGACCCGCCAACAGATCATCTCGGTCGTCCCCCGGCGCCCAGGGCGAGCCCGGCGAGCCGGGGCAGCGTCTCGCCGATCGGCCTGCGCAGGACCGCGTCGGCGATCCCGTCGTAGGGGGTCTCCTCGGCGTTGACGATCACCAGCCGGGCGCCGTGGTCGACCGCCTCCAGGCACAGCCCGGCGGCGGGCTGCACGGTCAGCGACGTCCCCACCGCGAGGAACAGGTCGCACTCGCGGGACGCGATGATCGCCGCGTCGAGGACGTCCTGGTCGAGCGCCTGCCCGAAGGAGATCGTCGCGGACTTCTGGACGCCGCCGCAGTCCGCGCAGGGCGGGTCGTCCTCCCCCGCGGAGACCCTGGCGAGGATCTCGGGCATGGGCGTGCGCAGGCCGCAGGTCAGGCACACGGCCTCCCGCACCGAGCCGTGGATCTCGATGACCTTGGCGTCCGAGGACCCGGCGCGCTGGTGCAGGCCGTCGATGTTCTGGGTGATCAGGGCGCGCAGCCGGCCGGCCCGCTCCAGTTCGGCGAGCGCGGCGTGCGCTTCGTTGGGCTCGGCCTTCCAGACCGGGTCGTCGAGCCTCGCCCGCCAGGCGCGGCGCCGGACGTCGGGGTCGGCGACATAGGAGCCGATGGTGGACAGCGCCTCCGCCGCCGGGTCCTTCGTCCAGACGCCCTGCGGGCCGCGGAAGTCGGGGATGCCGCTGTCGGTGGAGATCCCGGCCCCGGTGAGGACGGTGATCGCCGCTGCCCCGGGCAGGAACTCGGCGAGCGTCTCGGGAGCCTCCATTCGCCCTATGGTAGATCCCGGCGGGGCCCCGCCCGGACTTCGCCGAGGCCGGCTCGGAGCGTCGCGGGCCGGAGCAGCCCGCAAAAGGTGACAAACTTGGGCCCGGTATGAGTTCGACGCCGCACATCCTGGTGGTCAACGGCACCAAGGTCCGCCGCCCGGTGTTCATCCTCGGAGCTCCGCACTCGGGTGTGGAGCCGCTGGCCCGTGCGATGAAACGGTCGCCCGGCTTCCACCTCACGACCGGCCGGCACGGCGTGCTGCGGGTGACCTACGCGTTCGCCCGGCAGCCGGCCATCGCGTCCGAGCGCGGGAAGGGCGCGGCCCGGGTGCTGCGGGACGCCTGCGCCGAGGCGTGGCTCGTGTCCGCGCGGGCCTGCGCCCAGTGCCCGGACGAGTGCCGCGACATGGCCGGGCTCTCCTCGCCCGGCGAGCCGGCCGGGCCCTGCGTCGACCCCGGGCGCATCACCCGCTTCGCCGACGCCTCCCCCGACCTGATCTACAGCGCCGACGTGCTGCTGGACGCCTTCCCCGACGCGCAGCTCGTCCAGGTGATCCGGGACGGCCGGGACGCGGTCGCCGACATGCTGGCCGACGAGCGCTGCCTCGCCTGGTTCAAGCCGGGCCTCGCCAACCTCGACACGGTGTTCCCGAACCCGTTCCTCGGCGTCGAGGACCACACCGAGCGGACCCGGTGGCCGGCCGCCGCGACCGCCGTCAAGTGCGCGCTGCGCTGGCGCGGGTCGGTGCGGCTCAGCGCGCGGCTGCGCCTCCAGGTCCCGGCCGAGCAGCTGCTCACCGTCCGCTACGAGGACCTCGTCGCCGCGCCGCGGCGGGTCGCCGCCGACCTGGCGGAGTACCTGGACACGGCGATCCCGCGGACCGTCCTGTCGGGGCTCGTCCCCGCCGGGACCAGGGACGACGGCGGCGTCGGCGGGTGGCGCGAGCGGCTCACCCCGCGGCAGCTCGCCCAGGTCGAGAAGGTCGCCGGGACGGAGCTGCGGCGGCTCGGCTACCGCCTCGGCTCCGACCGCTGACCGCTGACCGCCTGGCCGTTCCGTCCGGTCGCTGGCCGGAAGCGGCTATTCCGCGCCGAGCGGCTCGGTAGACCGCTCCTCGTCGCGCTGGTGCGCGAACTGGGTGCGGTACAGCTCGGCGTAGAGGCCGCCTTCGAGCAGCAGCTCCTCGTGCCGCCCGCGCTCGGCGACCCTGCCCTCGTCGATCACGAGGATCTGGTCGGCCTCCCGGATCGTGGACAGCCGGTGCGCGATGACCAGCGACGTCCGCCCGGCGAGGGCGGTGCGCAGCGCCCGCTGGACGGCCGCCTCCGACTCCGAGTCGAGGTGCGCGGTGGCCTCGTCCAGGACGACCACCGACGGCGCCTTGAGCAGCAGCCGCGCGATCGCGAGCCGCTGCTTCTCGCCGCCGGACAGCCGGTAGCCGCGGTCGCCGACGACGGTGTCGAGGCCCTCGGGCATGTCCGCGACCAGCGCGCCGACCTGCGCCGCCGCGAGCGCGGCAAGGATCTCCTCGCCGGACGCGTCCGGGCGGGCGTAGCGCATGTTCTCCCCGATCGTGTCGTGGAAGAGGTGCGCGTCCTGGCTGACGACGCCGATCTCGGCGCGCAGCGACTCCAGCGTCACGTCGCGGACGTCGGCGCCGCCGATCCGGACCGCGCCGCCCGACACGTCGTACAGCCGGGACACCAGGTGCGTGATCGTCGACTTGCCCGCGCCGGACGGCCCGACCAGCGCGACGAGCTGCCCCGGCGCGGCGGTGAAGTCGACGTCGTGCAGGACCTCGCGGCCCGGCGCGGTGTCGGTGCGCGCGATCGACTCCAGCGAGGCGAGCGACACCTCCTCCGCGGACGGGTAGGCGAACCGGACGTGGTCGAACTCGATCGACGGCGCCTTCAGCGGCGACTTCGACACCGGCACCGCCTCCGCCGGCGGCTTCGACAGGTCGGGCGCGGCGGACGTGCGGGCCTCGGTGAGCGGGCGGGCGCCCTCGCGGTCGCGGATCAGCGGCTTGAGGTCGAGCACCTCGAACACGCGGTCGAAGCTGACGAGCGCCGTCATCACGTCGACGTGGACGTTCGACAGCGCGGTGAGCGGCCCGTACATCCGGGTGAGCAGGGTCGCGAGCGCGACGAGCGTGCCGAGCTCGAACGTGCCGCCGACGACCAGGGAGCCGCCGACGCCGTAGACCATGGCGGTGGCGAGGGCCGCGACGAGCGTCAGCGCGGTGAAGAACACCCGGCCGTACATGGCGGCGACGACGCCGATGTCGCGGACGCGGGCGGCGCGGCCGGAGAAGTTCTCCTCCTCCTCGGCCGGGCGCCCGTACAGCTTGGCCAGCATCGCGCCCGCCACGTTGAACCGCTCGGTCATGAGCGAGCCCATCTCGGCGTCCAGCACCATCTGCTCGCGGCTGACCCGCTGCAGCCGCTTGCCGACCCACTTGGCCGGCAGGACGAAGACCGGCAGCAGCAGCAGCGCGATCAGCGTGACCTGCCAGGACAGGATCATCATGGTGACCAGCACCACGACCAGGCTGATCACATTCGACACCACCGACGACAGGGTGGTGGTGATCGCCCGCTGCGCGCCGATCACGTCGTTGTTCAGGCGGCTGACCAGCGAGCCGGTCTGGGCGCGCATGAAGAACGCGACGGGCTGCCGCTGGACGTGCGCGAACACCTGGCTGCGCAGGTCGTAGATCAGCCCCTCGCCGATGCGCGCGGAGTACCAGCGCTGCCCGAGGCCGAGCACGGCCTCGACGAGGGCGAGCCCGGCGACGGCGACCGCGAGCCAGACGACGACGTCCTGCCGCCCCGGCACGATGCCGCGGTCGATGATCCCCTTCAGCAGCAGCGGGTTGGCGACGACGATCAGCGCGGCCACCGAGTTCAGCGCGAGGAACAGCACCAGCTCGCGGACGTAGGGCCGGGCGTACCCCGCGATCCGCTTGACCGTGCCGGGCTGCAGCCTCTGCTGGGTGACGGAGCTGTCCCGGCGGAACGACGCCATCACCTGCCAGCCGTTGCCCGGCGTTCCCGGCATTCCCACTAGTGCCTCCATCGTCTGGTCGGCGTGCCGCGCGTCACCCGTCCCGATCGGCCCTTCCCGAACGACCCCGCTCCGACCGGCGCGGTCGTCCGGACGGACGGGTGACCGAGCGCGGATGATCAAGCGCGGTAATCAAGTAAGCATCTCAGTCGGAGCGGACAACGCGGCCCCGCCCGTCGGGCTTCCCGGCTCCGCTCAGGGCGTAACGGCGTCTGGACAAGCGGGCCCGCTGATGCGACTGTGATCAACACCCTCAAGGCTTCGCACCCCCCAGGAGCCCCAGTGACACGACGCCTCACAAGGGGCGGCGCCGGCGCGATCACCCTCGCCGCCGCGCTGCTCGCGCTCACCGCGTTCCCGGCCGGAGCGGCGCTGCCCCCGGCCGGCACCGAGTCGCCGGGACGCGCCGCGTCCCCGCAGGTCACCGTGCGGAACGGCGAGACGCAGCCGGTCTTCTCCCGGGCCGACGCCGTCACCCAGACCGTGATGATCGAGACCACCGCCGACAGCGACCGCGACGGCGTCCGGGACCGCGTGCAGATGCGGATCATGCGCCCGAAGGAGACCGACACCGCCGGGCTCAAGGTCCCCACGATCATGGAGGCGAGCCCGTACTGGGCGGGGACGCACAGCGTCCCGAACCACCCGGTCGACATCGGCGACCCGCAGAGCCGCGCGCTGAAGCCGGCCCCGCGCAACATGGCCGAGATCTTCCCCGGCTACTACGACAACTACTTCCTGCCGCGCGGGTACGCGATCGCGAACCTCGACAGCATCGGGACGGGCGGGTCCACCGGCTGCCCGACGTCCGGGGACCGCAGCGAGCAGGCGGGCGCGAAGGCCGCCGTGGACTGGCTGAACGGCCGCGCCCGCGGCTGGGCGCCGGACGGCTCGCCGATCAAGGCGACCTGGTCCACCGGGAACATCGGCATGATCGGCCAGTCCTACAACGGGACGCTGCCGAACATGGCCGCCGCGACCGGCGTCGAGGGGCTGAAGGCGATCGTCCCGATCGCCGGGATCTCCAGCTGGTACGACTACTACCGCGCGGGCGGCGGCGTGGTCGCGCCCGGCGCGTTCCAGGGCGAGGACCTGGACGTCCTCGCCAAGATCGTGCTGACTCGGCAGAACCCCGAGGTCTGCACCAGGATCATCGACGAGATCGAGAAGGCGCAGGACCGCGAGACCGGCGACTACAGCGACGTCTGGGCCCAGCGCGACTACGTCGGGCAGGCCCGCAAGGTGCGCGCCGCCGTCATGGTCGTGCACGGCGTGAACGACTGGAACGTCAAGGTCAAGAACTCCGTCCAGTGGTGGAACGCGCTGAAGAAGGCGGGCGTCCCGCGCAAGCTGTGGCTGCACCAGGGCAACCACTCCACGCCGTTCCGCTGGCGCGTCGAGGAGTGGCTGCGGCAGACGCACCACTGGTTCGACCGCTACCTCTACGGCATCCGCAACGGGATCGAGCGTGAGCCGAAGGTCGACGTCGAGCGCGCGGACGGTTCGTGGGAGACCGCGTCCGACTGGCCCGTCCCCGGGACGCGGACCGTCCCGGTCAGCCTGAACGCCGGGCCGTCCGGCCAGCCGGGCACGCTCGGCCTCAAGGCCAGGCACGGCGCCGCGCAGTCGTTCGTGGACGCGGGCAAGACCCGCACCGCCGAGCAGCTCCTCGCCAACGAGGGCCAGGCCGACCCGAACCGGCTCGCGTACCTGACGGGGCCGCTTGAGGAGCCCGTCCGGGTGGACGGCATCCCGTCCGCCTCGATCCAGGCGTCCCTCGACGGCCGGTCGCCGTTCCTGACCGCGCTGCTGGTCGACTACGGGACCGACACCCGCCCGACGGGCGTCCGCGACAACACCGACCAGCAGGTCTGCTTCGGGCAGAGCGTGGAGGGCGACCCCGGCTGCACGATCCGGCAGACGCTGCGGACCGAGACCGCCCCCTTCAAGATCATCACGCGCGGCTGGCTGGACGCCCGCAACCGGCACGACTTCAGCCGCACCGAGCCGATCAAGCCCGGCAAGACGTACACGTTCAAGTGGGACTTCGTGCCCACCGACTACGTCGTGAAGGCCGGTCACCGGCTCGGCGTGATCCTCCTGTCCACCGACTACGACTACACGCTGCGCTACCCGGCCGGGACCGAGGTCACGGTCCGCCCGGGGGTCAGCAAGGTGCTGCTGCCGCTCGCGCGGGGCGGCCGCGAGTCGCTCGGGTAGGCCGGCCGGCGGGCCGGGAAGCCCAGGACCCCGGCCCGCCGGTCACCCGCCGAACAGCTCGCGGAGCCGGCCGATCTGCTCCCGGCGCTCGGCGGCGCACTGCTCTTCCAGAGTGTTCTCCGCGGCCTGCCACAGCAGCCGCTTGGTCGCCACCGCCGCGCCGGGATTGACGGCGAGGAGCGCGTCCACCAGGTCGCGGACGGCGCCGTCCAGCCCGTCGCGCGGCACGACGATCTCGGCGAGCCCGATCCGGGCCGCCTCGTCGGCGGGGACCGTCCGGGCGGTCAGGCACAGCTCCAGGGCGCGTCCGATGCCGACGATCTCCACCAGCGGCTTCGTGCCGGTCAGGTCGGGGACGAGCCCGAGCGCGGGCTCCTTCATGCAGAACTTCGCGTCGTCGGCCGCCACGCGGATGTCGCAGGCCAGCGCGAGCTGGAAGCCGCCGCCGATGGCGTGGCCCTGCACCGCGGCGACGGTGACGACGTCCGGGCGGCGGAGCCAGGTGTAGCCCTCCTGGAGCTCCGCGATGAGGCGGTCGGCGGCCTCCGGGTCGGACGTGTCGGGGAAGCCCCCGCCCTCGCCGGAGAACATGCCGAGGTCGATGCCCGCCGAGAACGACGGGCCCTCGCCCCGAAGGACGACGACGCGCACGTCGGCGGGGAGGGAGCGGCCGATCGCGGCGAGCCCGCGCCAGGTCGCGAACGTCATCGCGTTGCGCCGCTCGGGACGGTTCAGGGTGATGGCGGCGACGGCGCCGGACACCTCCAGGCGCAGCCCTCCTTCAGCGAGGAGGGCCGCCTCGTCGGTGCCGGTGCCGGTGCCGGTGACCGCTTCCGGTCGCCCGGCGGTCTGCGCGTCCGCCATGGGTCCGTCCTCTCGAATGAGCGGTGCCGGGCCCGTCCCGCCGTCCACGGGACGGGACCCGTCACACCTGTCCGCCGCCGCGACCGAACCCTACTCGGTCGGCCGCGGCAACGGCTCAGGCGGTGCGCTCATCCGGGGGCCGGTGTCCGGTCAGGACTTCTTGCCCCGGGTCGCGCCACCGCGACCGCGCAGGTTGACGCCGGACTCGGTCAGAATCCGGTGGATGAAACCGTACGAGCGGCCGGTGGCGGCTGCCAGGGCGCGGATGCTCTCGCCGGAGTCGTACCTCTTCTTGAGGTCCGACGCCAGCTTGTCGCGCTCGGCACCGGTCACGCGGGTGCCCTTCTTCAGGGTCTCGGCCACGAGTACCTCCCGTAGTGATGTGGTGACCGCTGCGTTATCCCCCGCCATGATCAGTCATTCCCGGCTGTTCGGCTACCCACTCGGCCAGAAAAGATCTGCGGAAGTCGTTCCGCAGGTCACGCGAGCGCCACCAGATCGGCAAACTCGTCACTCCAGATGTCTTCCACACCATCGGGCAGCAAAATCACTCTTTCCGGGGCGAGCGCCTCGACGGCGCCCTCGTCGTGCGTGACGAGGACGATGGCCCCGGTGAAGGTCCGGAGGGCCCCGAGGATCTCCGCGCGGCTAGCCGGATCGAGGTTGTTCGTGGGCTCGTCCAGCAGCAGGACGTTCGCGCTGGACACCACGAGCATCGCCAGTGCCAGCCGGGTCTTCTCGCCGCCGGACAGGACGCCCGCGGGCTTGTCGACGTCGTCGCCGGAGAACAGGAACGAGCCGAGGATCTTGCGCACCTCGACGGGCGCGAGACCCGGCGCGGCCGACTGCATGTTCTCCAGGACGGACCGGTCGACGTCCAGGGTCTCGTGCTCCTGCGCGTAGTAGCCGACGCGGAGGCCGTGACCGGCCACGACCGCCCCGGTGTCGGGCTTGTCGACGCCCGCCAGCAGGCGCAGCAGCGTCGTCTTGCCCGCGCCGTTCAGGCCCAGGATCACGACGCGGCTGCCCCGGTCGACGGCCAGGTCGACGTCGGTGAATATCTCCAAAGATCCGTACGATTTCGACAAACCCTCCGCGGTGAGGGGGGTCCGGCCGCACGGAGCCGGTTCCGGGAAGCGGATCTTGGCGACCTTGTCGGCCCGCCGCTCCCCCTCCGCGGACGCCAGGAGCTGCCGGGCGCGGCGGTCCATCTGCTGGGCCGCCTTCGCCTTCGTGGCCTTGGCGCGCATCTTGTCGGCCTGCGACAGCAGCGCGGACGCCTGCCGCTGCGCGTTCGCCGACTCGCGCTTGCGCCGCCGCTCGTCGGTCTCGCGCTGGTCGAGGTACTTCTTCCAGCCGACGTTGTAGACGTCGATCACGCAGCGGTTGGCGTCCAGGTGGAAGACCCGGTTGACGACCGCGTCCAGCAGCTCGACGTCGTGGCTGATCACCACGAGGCCGCCCTGGTGCGTCTTCAGGAAGTCGCGGAGCCAGACGATCGAGTCGGCGTCGAGGTGGTTGGTCGGCTCGTCCAGCAGGAGGGTGTCGGCGCCGGAGAACAGGATCCGGGCGAGCTCGACCCGGCGGCGCTGGCCGCCGGACAGCGTCCCGAGCGGCTGGGTCATCACCCGGTCGGGCAGGCCCAGGCTGGACGCGATCGAGGACGCCTCCGCCTCCGCGGCGTAGCCGCCGAGCACGTGCAGCCGCTCCTCCAGACGCCCGTACCGGCGGACGGCCTTGTCGCGCTCGGCGCCGCCCGCCGTCGCCATGGCGTCCTCGGCGGCGCGCAGGTCGCGGATGACCTCGTCCAGGCCGCGGGCGGACAGGATGCGGTCGCGGGCCAGCTCGTCGAGGTCGACGTCGCGCGGGTCCTGCGGGAGGTAGCCGATGGTGCCGGACGAGGTCGCCGCCCCCTGCGCGGGCAGCCCCTCCCCCGCCAGCACCCGGGTGAGGGTGGTCTTGCCCGCGCCGTTGCGGCCGACGAGGCCCACCCGGTCGCCCGGGTTCACCCGGAACGTGGCGGCCTCGATCAGCAGCCGGGACCCGGCGCGCAGCTCGATGTCTTTCGCGATGATCACAGTGACAGGGCTCCCCTGACGGACGGCTCGGTGGACAGGCACGAGAAAGCGCGCCACGCGGTCCTGGAGACGCGGGCGCGCTGGGCGGCCTGTCAGTTCGGGAGCGGAACCATCCGTCAAGTGTACGTGACCGTGGGCCGGTCCCGGCCATACCGAAGGAACCGGGGCGATGTGTGAACCCGCCGGGAGGGGCCAGGATGGGAGGGGCGGGCGTGCGACGGGAGGACACCGGGACCGGTGGGTCCCAGCGTGAAGGAGTGAGTCCAGATGACCCAGGTCACGAGCAACGCACCCGAGGGCACCCCCAACTGGCTGGACATCGGGGTCCCCGACATCGACCGGGCCCGCGCGTTCTACGGGGCGCTCTTCGGCTGGCAGTTCGAGGACGCGGGACCCGAGGCGGGCCACTACAACATGTGCAAGGTGCGCGGCCTGCCCGTCGCCGGGATGATGCAGAACCCCGACGACCAGCCCGACACCTACTGGTGGAACGTCTACTTCGCCACGGACGACTGCGACGGCTCGGCCGAGCGGGCCGCCTCCGCGGGCGCGGAGGTGGTCGTCCCTGTGATGGACGTCATGGGCCAGGGCCGCATGGCGGTGCTCAAGGACCCGCAGGGCGCCCAGTTCGGCCTGTGGCAGGGCGAGGCGCACGTCGGGTCGGCGATCGTGAACGATCCGGGCTCGTTCGTGTGGAACGAGCTGGCGACGCCGGACGCCGGGCCCGCCCGCGAGTTCTACGGGACGCTGTTCGGCTACGAGTTCGAGCCCGTTCCCGGAATGGACTACACCGCCCTGAAGCGGCCGGACGGCCGGTACGTCGGCGGCATCCTCGGCGGGGCCGAGACGGTGCTGGGCGGAGGCGGCGAGGCCGTCCCGACCTGGCTGACGTACTTCTCGGTGGAGGACGCCGACCAGGCGGTCCGGGAGGTCCGCGCGGGCGGCGGCTCGGTCGACGCCGAGCCGCAGGACAGCCCGTACGGGCGGTCGGCGTCCGTCCGCGACCCGTTCGGCGTGCCGTTCCGCGTGATGAAGCCCGCGCCCGAGCCGGAGTCGTGATCGCACGGTCCGGGGCCTCCCGGCGGGCGGCCCCGGGACGCCGCGTCAGCTCTGGCGCTCGGACGACAGCCGCTGCGAGATCGTCCGGTGGAGGCGCTGGAGGCCGTTGGCGCCGACCAGCCCGATCTGCCCTTCGAGGTCGCGCAGCAGGACGTCCTCGTTCATCACGGTCTCGGACGACTGCAGCATCACCGTCCCCTGGCCCGTGAAGTCGAACTGGTGCTCCTCGCCGGACGACCCGCCGATCCCGAAGACCATCCGCGCGGCGCCGAACGCGCCGCGCATGTAGGAGTGGTCGTAGTGGTGGCAGGGCGACGGGCAGTCGGCCCAGCCGAGCAGCGCCTGCGGGTCGACCCGGATCGGCGGCTCCACGAAGTGGACGGGGCCGTTGGACGCGGCGACGAAGCGTCCCGTCCCGATCAGCGTCAGGAACCCGGGGATGATCGACTGCTTCAGCTCCAGGCCCGGCTCGAAGGCGAGCAGGTTCCCGGCCCGGACGGTGAGGTTGCCCTCGTCCAGGTCGTAGGAGTTGACGTCGAACCCGCGGTCGGCGAGGAGGAGCTTCCCCTGCCCCTGCGCGACGATCCAGTCCTGCGCGTACAGCGGGGAGTTGAACGTGTGCGCGACGAGCGAGTCGAGCGGCCCGGCGGAGAGCTGCTCGAACCTGATCTGCCCGTAGTAGGCGATCATCTTCCCCTTCTGCGCGAACCACTGCCCGTTGAGGTCGACGCTGAAGGCGTAGGGGTTGACGTTGTCGTTGACGGGGAGCGTCCCGGGGTTCCAGGTCTGCGTGCCGAACGTGCTCACGGTCAGATCTTCCTCTCGCTGGCCTGGACGTAGACGACCCCGGACCCGCTCAGCTCCAGCTGGAACGCCTCGCCGGAGCCGCGTCCGATCAGGTCGCGCAGCCCCACCGCCGTGGTGAGCTTGTTCTGCACCTGGCCGCGGTGGGCCACGTACGCCTGCGGGTCGACGTGCACCGGGCGCTGCGGGCCGATCGGCAGCTCCAGCACGCCGCCGTGCGACAGCACCGCGCACGAGCCGTATCCGGCGAGCGTCGAGGTGAACAGGCCCTGCCCGGTGACCGCGCCGCGCACGATCCCCCGGACGCCGCCCTGCTCGCCCATGAACATCGTCCCGACCTGGAGGGACGTGTCGTGGACGAGCAGCCGGTCGGCCTCCACGTAGAGGGTGTCGGAGCCGTTCAGGTCGATGACGGTGACGTACAGCCCGTCGTGCCCGAACATCACGCTGCCCTGCCCGGTGACGTGCATCATCGCGCTGTGCTCGCCCGCGACGGCGCGTCCGAGCGCGCCGCCGACGCCCTGCCCGGCCGTCGTGGTCGGCGCGAACGACACCGGCCCGGTGTAGGCGAGCATCGCGCCGCGCTTGCTGTAGACCTCCTGCCCCGGACCGATCGGCACCTGGAGCATCTTCGAGTTGATCGCCTGATATCCGGGCATCAGATCTCCAGAATCCCGCCTCGCTCAGCGGGCTGGACGTACACCAGCCCGTGCCCCTGGTACCGGAACTGCACGCTCTCCCCTGATCCCTGGCCGATCACCGTCCGCCAGTTGACGTCGGTGACCACGTCCTGCTGGAGCTGCCCGTGATGGCAGACGTAGGCGTGCGGGTCGACGCACAGCGGCGTCTGCGGCGTCACCTCAAGGGCGATCGCCGGGCCGTCGGAGAGGATCGCGACCGTCCCGTGGCCCTCCACCTTGGTGGTGGCGAGGCCCTGCCCGGTGCCCATCCCCCGCAGGCCGACGAACTGGACGCCGGTCTGGAGGTTGCCGTCCAGTGCCAGCAGGCTCTCCGACTCCACGAAGAGGGTGTCGCCGGTGAGCTGGACGAGCGTGACCTCCGTCGCCTCGCTCGCCAGGTACACCGTCCCGTGGCCGGTGACCTCCATGAGGGTCATGCCCTCGCCCGCGATCCTCCGCTTGAGGGCGCCCCGCAGGCCCTCGCCGCCCGTCATGCCCTGC
Organism: Actinomadura syzygii; assembly: GCF_008085905.1. GTDB lineage: Bacteria > Actinomycetota > Actinomycetes > Streptosporangiales > Streptosporangiaceae > Spirillospora > Spirillospora syzygii. The sequence continues at coordinate 522,293 of NZ_VSFF01000003.1, forward strand.
CGCTTGAACGCCATCTGGCCCTCGTAGGCGACCATGGAGCCGTTCAGCGCCCGGACCGTCTCGCCCGCCAGGTCGACGGCGAGCATCTTCGAGCCGTTCAATCGAAATCGCGCCACGAAGCGAGAAGATACAGCCCGGCGCGTTGACGGTCCGCCGCTCCGCCGATCGGGAAGGATGAGGACCATGTGGATCGCTCCCGAACGCCGCAGCCTCAGCAGGTGGGCCGTGCCGAGCGTCGTCCTCGGCGCCGGGGTCGTGGTGGGGGCCGTGCTCGCCGCCGACGGGCGGTCCGGGACGGCCCTCGTCGCCCTCGTCGCCCTGGCCGGGTACGCGGGCTACCTGGCGTACCGGCGCAACGAGCCCGCGCTGCCGCTGAGCGAGGGGTTCGGCTCGGGCACCCGGGCCCGCGCGCACCTGCGCGCGGCGGCGATGACCGGCGACGTGCTGACCGTCGCCGTGGTCGGCGGGCTGACCGTGCAGGCGCTGCGCGGCGCCGACATCACCGCGTACGCGTGGCTGGCGGCACTCGCCGGAGCCACCTACCTGCTCTCCGCGTTCGTCGGCGGGCGGGGCCTGTGAGCAGCGCGAATTATGCGTTAACTTCTCCTGACGTATCTAGTTTCGGGGGTTGACGGGCGACATGATGCCGTTGTGTCCGCCGTCGAAGCGATTGACGCCCTCCTTCCGGCGCGCGCGGTGTTCCATCCGGTGGTCGATCTCGGCACCGGCACCGTCGTCGCCGTGGAGGCGCATGCCGCGCCGGTCGGCCCGACCCGCGTCCCGATGCGGGCGGATCCGGCCTCTGAGGACGTGCGGCGCGCGGTCGAGGCCGCCCGCGCCGGCGCCGACCTCGGCAGCCCGCTGCCGATCCAGATCGGCCTCCGGGCCGAGACCCTCTGCCAGGGCGAGAACGTCCTCGCCGGCCTGCACCGCGGGCTGGCCGAGACCGGCCGCCGCCCCCAGGAGATCATCCTCTGCGTGTCCGGGGGCTTCCCGCCCGCGGTGCGCCCTCCGCTGACCGCCGCGCTCGGCGGGCTGCGCAGGGCCGGCTACCTGGTCGGCTTCGCGGGCCTCGGCGCCGCGCACGCGCCGCTCGACCTGCTCGTCGACGGTGCCTGCTACCTGCTGAAACTCGATCCCGACCTGGCCCGCAGGGCGATGTCGGAGCCGCGCCGGGCATCGCTCGTGGACAGCCTCGTCCAGCTGGCGCACCGGCTGGAGACGCACGTCCTCGCGCCGCGGATGACGACCCGCGAGCAGGTGCTGCGGATGCGGGACGCGGGGGTGCGGCTCGTCCAGGGCCCCGCGCTCGCCCCGCCGGAGTGGCGGCCCGGGATGCCGATCCACATCCCGGTCGCGGCGCCCGGCGAGCCCGCCCGGCACGACCTCGGGCTCGGCCCGCGCGTCTCGGAGTTCACGCTGCCCGCGGTGACGATGCCGCACACGGCGACCGCCGGGGAGGTGCTCACCGCGCTGAACACCGAGACCGGCATCACCAGCATCGTGCTCGTGGACGAGCGGCAGCGGCCCCGCTGCACCGTCGACCGGACGCGGTTCCTGCTGCGGCTGTCGGGCGCGTACGGGCACGCGCTGCACGCCCGGCGCCCAGCCGCGCGGCTCTCCGACCCGCCCCGCCTGGTGCCGCGCACCGTGCCCGCCGTCGCGGCGCTGCGGGCCGCCGGGCGGGAGGACGACCGCGTCTACGACGACCTCGTCGTGGTGGACGAGCTCGGCCGGTGCTTCGGCATCGTCCGCGTCGCCGACCTGATCCGCAGCCTGTCGGGCTGAGATCGTTCCTACGGGGTCAGCTCGTCCCGGGTGATCCCTTATGGGGGTCCGGCCCGGAAAGTCCGGAGGCGGCCGTCTCCTGCGCGCGGATGGCCGCCTGGACGCGGCTGGCCAGCCCCAGCTTCTGCAGGATCCGGCTGACGTGGGTCTTGGTGGTCGTCTCGGCCATGTCCAGGCGGGCGGCGATCTGCCCGTTGGACAGGCCCTCGCCGAGGCAGGCGAACACCTCCCGCTCGCGCGGGGTCAGCTCGTCCAGGGCCGGCGGCGCGGACGGCGCGGGAGCGGCGGAGAACGCCTCGATGAGCCGCCGGGTCACCCGGGGCGCGATGATCCCCTCGCCCGCGGCGACCGTCCGCACCGCCTCCACCAGCCGGTCGGCGTCGACGTCCTTGAGCAGGAACCCGGACGCGCCCGCCCGCAGCGCGCCGAACACGTACTCGTCCATGTCGAACGTCGTGAGCACCAGCACGTCGGTGAACCCGGCGATCTCGCGGGTCGCGGCGATGCCGTCGAGGCGGGGCATGCGGACGTCCATCAGCACCACGTGCGGGCGCAGTTCCCTGGCCAGTTCCACGGCCCGCCGCCCGTCGGCCGCCTCGCCGACCACCCGGACGCCCGCCGCCGCCCCGAGGATCAGCACCAGCCCCGCCCGGACCGCCGCCTGATCATCCGCCACCAGCACATCGATCACGACGTCCCGCCCTTCTGGGGGGCGATCCCCAGGCCCCCGGACGGCGGTCGCCATGATCCTCGCTCCGCTCCGGTCATGACGTCCGCCCACCATTCACATGGTTCACGTTCACCTGGTCGAGGGGGAGTTCGGCGTGGACGCGCCAGCGTTCGCCGGCCGGGCCCGCGTCGAACTCGCCGTCGAGCATCACGGCGCGCTCGCGCATCCCGACCAGGCCGCTGCCGGTGCCCGGCAGCCGGGAGCCGTCCAGGCCGAGCGGGCTCAGCACGTCGATCACCACGCGCCGCCGCGCGTAGGCGACCCGCACGTCGGCGCGGCCGGGACCGGCGTGCTTCAGGGCGTTCGTCAGCGCCTCCTGGACGATCCGGTAGGCCGCCAGCTCCACCGCCGCGGGCAGCTCCGGCGGCTCCCCGCTGACCTCCAGGTTCGCCGACAGGTCGGACCGCGCGGTGTGCCGGACGAGCCGGTCGAGCTCCGCCAGCCGCGGCCGGGCGGCCGGGTCGTCGCCGTCGCCCTCCCGCAGCAGCCCGATCATCCGGCGCATCTCCGCGAGCCCCTGCACGCTGTTCTCCCGGATGACCTCCATCGCGCGGTCGACGCCGTCCCGGTCCAGGTCGCGGACCTTCAGGACGGCCGAGGAGTGCAGCGCCACCGCGCTCAGGTGGTTGGCGATCACGTCGTGCAGCTCCCGGGCCATCCGGGCGCGCTCGGCGGTCACGGCGGCGCGCCGGTCCAGCTCGGCGAGCCGCGCGACCTGCTCGGCGCGCGCCCGCTCCGCCTCCGCCCGGAACCGGTGCTCCCGGACGGCCATCGCGGTCAGCACCGGCGCGACCCACACCAGCCCGGCGACCGCGCCGCCGACCACCCCGGGCGCGACGCCGCGCAGCCCGACCGCGGCGCCCACGGCGACCCCGAGCGCGGCGAGGACGGTCGCGCCGAGCAGCCATTCGGCCGTCCGGCGCCGCCCGTACAGGCTCGCCGCGTACAGCGCGTCGCCGTAGATCATCGCGGTGGCGATGCTCGGCCCGAACGCCACGTCGGCGAAGTTGAACGGCGTCGCCAGCGCGAGGGCGGTGAGGGGCGCCGCGCGGCGCAGCAGCATGGCCGAGCACAGCCCGAGCAGCGGGACGAGCCGCACCCAGAGCGAGGGGTCCCAGTCCTCCGACCAGGTGGAGTAGCCGTGCGCGGCGAGCATCGTCAGCCCGCCGGCCAGCGCCGCCACGACGATCAGCGCGTCCTGGCGGGTGGTCAGGCGTCGGATGCGGTGCACCGTCCCATCTCAGCATCTCCGGCGCCGTGGCTCGTCCGTCCGGGTGAGGATGCCCCGTACATCCTTCGGACGACCCTCGGAACCCGCACAGCGGACGACGATTCCCGCCCTCCTACCCCGGACCATGGAACCGACGGAAAGGGGTCCACGTGCTCATCGCGGTCATCGCCGGTTGCGAGATCGGCTTCTGGGTCGTCCTCGCGGCCGGGCTCGCCGCCCGCTATCCGCTGCGGCTGCGGCGGACCGGCGCGGCGCTGCTGCTCTGCGTGCCGCTGGTCGACCTGGTGCTGCTGGTCGCGACGGCGGCAGACCTGCGCGGCGGGGCGACCGCCGGGTTCGCGCACGGCCTCGCCGCCGCCTACCTCGGCTACTCGGTCGCGTTCGGGCACGGCATGGTCCGCTGGGCGGACGAGCGGTTCGCGCACCGCTTCGCGGGCGGCCCGCCCCCGCGCGGCAAGCCCGGGTACGGCGCCGCCCGGACCCGCTACGAGTGGCGCGAGTTCGGCAAGGCCGTGCTCGCCACCGCGATCGGCTGCGCCCTGCTCCTGGCCATGATCGCCTGGGTCGGCGACGCCGACCGCACCGAGGCCCTCCTCGGCTGGACGGCCCGCCTCGGCCTCGTCCTGGCGATCTGGTCCCTGTGGCCCATCACCCACACCCTCTGGCCCGCGAAACCCAAGAACGCCCGGAAGCCCGCCGACCCCGCGCGCCAGGACTGACGACCGGCACCGCGAAGACACGTGAGGCCGCGACCCCGGCGAGCGGGGCGCGGCCTTACGGGTTGGGCGGGTCAGACGTTGAAGCCGAGGGCGCGGAGCTGGTCGCGGCCCTCGTCGGTGATCTTGTCGGGGCCCCATGGCGGCAGCCAGACCCAGTTGATCTTGACGTCCTTGACCAGGCCCTCCAGGGCGCTGTGCGCCTGGTCCTCGATCACGTCGGTGAGCGGGCAGGCGGCGCTGGTGAGCGTCATGTCCAGGACGGCGACCTCATCGGCGATGTTCACGCCGTACACCAGGCCGAGGTCGACGACGTTGATGCCGAGCTCGGGGTCGACGACGTCCTTGAGGGCTTCGAGGATCTCCTCGTCGGGGACGGCCGTGCCGGTCGGTTCGGTCATGGTGCCCTACCTTGTCTCTCCGAGTGCGCGGGCGGTCGCGTCCTTCCACGCCATCCAGGCGAGCAGGGCGCATTTGATCCGGGCGGGGTACTTGGAGACCCCGGCGAAGGCGATGGCGTCCTCAAGGAGGTCCTCGTCGGGGTGCACGTCCTGGCCGCGCGACTGCATCAGGGTCAGGAACTCGTCGCCGACCGCCATCGCCTCCTTGACGGACTTCCCGATGATCAGGTCGGACATCACCGAGGCGCTGGCCTGGCTGATGGAGCAGCCCATCGCGTCGTAGGACACGTCGGCGACCGTGGCGGCCTGGCCCTCGCCGTCCAGGTGGACGCGCAGCGTCACCTCGTCGCCGCACGTCGGGTTGACGTGGTGCGCCTCGCCCTCGAACGGCTCCCGCAACCCCTTGTGGTGGGGGTTGCGGTAATGGTCCAGGATGACCTCCTGGTACATCGCCTCCAGTTGCATGTCGTCCTTTCCAAGCCTTTCTCACTGCAACAGGGCGGGCGGTGGGCGTGTTCCGGGCGGGTCGGACCCGGGTCAGACCGTCCCGAAGAACCGCTGCGCCTGCCGTACCCCGTCGGCGAGCGCGTCGATGTCGCCGAGGGTGTTGTAGATGTAGAACGTCGCGCGGGTGGTGGCCGGGATGCCGAAACGGCGGCAGATCGGCCACGCGCAGTGGTGGCCGACGCGGACCTCGACGCCGAGGTCGTCCAGCACCTGCCCGACGTCGTGCGGGTGGATGCCGTCGACGGTGAACGCCACGGCGCCGCCGCGCGCCTCGGTGGTGCCGGGCCCGACGATCCGGACGCCGGGGATCTCGGTGAGCCGCTCCAGCGAGTAGCCGATGAGGGCCTCCTCGTGGGCGTGCACCCGGTCCATGCCGATCTCGGCGAGGTACTCGCACGCCACGCCGAGGCCGATGGCCTGCGCGGTCATCGGCACGCCCGCCTCGAACCGCTGCGGCGGCGGCATGAACGTGGTGCCCTCCATCCGGACGACCTCGATCATGGAGCCGCCGGTGATGAACGGCGGCATGGCCTCCAGCAGCTCGCTCCGCCCCCACAGGACGCCGATGCCGGTCGGGCCGAGCATCTTGTGCCCGGAGAAGGCGAGGAAGTCGACGTTCAGCCGGGTGACGTCCACCGGCTGGTGCGGGACGGACTGCGCCGCGTCCAGCAGGACCAGCGCGCCGACCGCGTGCGCGCGGGCGGCGATCAGCTCGATCGGCGGGACGGTGCCGAGCACGTTCGACTGGTGCGTCAGCGCGACGATCTTCGTCCGCTCGTTGACCAGCTCGTCGAGGTGCTCGAGGTCGAGCCGCCCGTCGTCGGTGATGCCGAACCAGCGCAGGGTCGCGCCCGTCCGGCGGCACAGCTCCTGCCACGGGACGAGGTTCGCGTGGTGCTCCATCTCCGACACCACGACCTCGTCGCCGGGGCCGACCCTGAACCGCTCCGCCTCAGGGCCCGCGGTCGCCGCGTTGCTCATCGCGTACGCGATGAGGTTGATGCCCTCGGTGGCGTTCTTCGTGAACACGATCTCGGCGGGCGTCGCGCCGATGAACCGGGCGATGGACGCGCGCGCGTTCTCGTACGCCTCCGTCGCCTCCTCGGCGAGCAGGTGCGCGCCGCGGTGCGGTGCCGCGTTGTGCCGCTCGTAGAAGTCGCGCTCGGCGTCCAGCACCCGGAGGGGCTTCTGCGACGTCGCGCCCGAGTCGAGGTACACCAGCGGGTGCCCGCCGCGCACCGTGCGCTGCAGGAGCGGGAAGTCCTTCTTCAGCTCCTCCGGCAGGAGGTTCCCGGCGCCTTCCGGCGACGCGGCCTCCCACGCCGCCCGGTTCGCCTCGCTCAGGCTCATAGCGACGCGCCCGCCTTCAGGTACTTCTCGTAGCCCTCTTCCTCGAGCTCGTCGGCCAGCTCGGGCCCGCCCTCGGCGACGACCCGGCCGCCCGCGAACACGTGCACGAAGTCGGGCTTCACGTAGCGGAGGATGCGGGTGTAGTGGGTGATCAGCAGCACGCCGGTGTCGCCGGACGCGAACCGGTTCACCCCCTCGGAGACGACCTTGAGCGCGTCGACGTCGAGGCCGGAGTCGGTCTCGTCCAGGACGGCGACCTTCGGCTTCAGCATCTCCAGCTGCAGGATCTCGTGCCGCTTCTTCTCGCCGCCGGAGAAGCCCTCGTTCAGGCTGCGCTGCGCGAACGCCGGGTCGATGGACAGGTCGTCCATCGCCTGCTTCATCTCCTTGGAGAACTCGCGGAGCTTCGGCGCCTCGCCGCGGACGGCGGTCACCGCCGAGCGCAGGAAGTTCGAGACCGACACCCCCGGCACCTCGACCGGGTACTGCATCGCGAGGAACAGCCCGGCGCGGGCGCGCTCGTCGACCGACATGGCGAGGACGTCCTCGCCGTCGAGCGTCACCGTGCCGGACGTCACCTCGTACTTCGGGTGCCCGGCGACCGCGTACGCGAGGGTGGACTTGCCGGAGCCGTTCGGCCCCATGATCGCGTGGGTCTCGCCGGCCTGCACGGTCAGGTCGACCCCGCGGAGGATCTCCTTCGACCCGTCGGAGCCGTCGCCGACGGAGACGTGGAGGTCGCGGATCTCAAGCGTGGCCATAGTGCGTCGTTGTCCTTATCGTGGGGCCCTAGTCGTCGGCGGCGAGCGAGACGTAGACGTCGCCGTCCTCGACCTTGACCTTGTAGGTGGCGACCGGCTGCGTGGCCGGCGGGTTGGTGGGCTTGCCGCTGCGCAGGTCGAAGCAGGACCCGTGCAGCCAGCACTCGATCGTGCCGTCGTACACCTCGCCCTCCGAGAGCGAGACCTCGGCGTGCGAGCAGATGTCGTTGACGGCGAACACGTCCTCGCCGCTCCGCGCGATCGCGATGGGCGTGTCGTCGACCTCGACGGCGATCGCCCCGTCCGCCGGGACGTCGCCGAGCGCGCACACCTTCACGAACGTCACTTCGACCTGCCCTTCTGGGGGGCGACCCCCAGACCCCCGAGGCCGGCGCCCGATGATCCTCGCTTCGCTCCGGTCATCGGGACGCCCCCTGGTCCAGCTCCGCCTCGATCGCCTCGCGGACCTTCTCGCGGACGTCGGGGACCTCGATCCGCTCGACGAGCTGGCCGAGGAACCCGCGGACGACCATGCGGCGCGCGTCGTCGAAGGTGATGCCGCGCGCCTGGAGGTAGAACAGGTGCTCGTCGTCGAGCCGTCCGGACGCCGAGGCGTGCCCCGCGCCCGCGACCTCGCCGGTGAGGATCTCCAGGTTCGGGACGGAGTCGACCCGCGTCCCGTCGGTGAGGACGAGGTTGCGGTTCAGCTCGTAGGTGTCGGTGCCCTCGGCCTCGGCGCGGATGATGACGTCGCCGATCCACACGGCGTGCGCGTCCTGGTCTTGGAGCGCGCCGCGGTAGTCGACGCGGCTGCGGCAGTTCGGGACGGCGTGGTCGACGAGCAGCCGGTGCTCCAGGTGCTGGCCGCCGTCCACGAAGTACACCCCGTACAGCTCGGCGTCGCCGCCGGGTCCGTCGTAGGACACCGACGGCGAGATCCGCACGACGTCGCCGCCGAGCGACACGTTGTGCGAGACGAACCGGGCGTCGCGGCCGAGGCGGGCGTGCTGGTGGGAGACGTGCACGCTGCCGTCGGCCCAGTCCTGGAGGCTGATCACCGACAGCCGGGCGCCGTCGCCGACGACGAACTCGACGTTGTCGGCGTAGGTCGCGACGCCGCGGTGCGCGAGCACGACGGTCGCCTCCGCGAACGGCTCGACGATCACCGTCGTGTGCCGGTAGGCGGCGGCCGAGGCGTCCTCGCCGTGCAGCCGCAGCACGGTCGGCGCGGACGCGACGGTCTCCTTCGGGACGGTCACGACCACGGCCTCGGTGAACGAGTTCCACGCCTGCGCGCTGACCCGGTCGACGGGGACGTACGCCTTGCCGAGGCGGGCGTCGTCGCGGCCGACGGTCTCGACCGTGACCTCCGGCGCCGCCTCCGCCTCGACCAGGACCTTGCCGCCCTCCTCGGCGGTGCCGTTGTGCAGGCCGCGCAGGCGGCGCAGCGGGGTGAACCGCCACTCCTCCTCGCGGCCCGTCGGCACGTCGAAGTCGGCGACCTCGTACGACGCCTTGTCGTGCAGCGTCGACAGAGGCTTCTGCTCCAGCCCCATCAGCCGACGGCTCCTTCCATCTGAAGCTCGATGAGCCGGTTCAGCTCCAGGGCGTACTCCATCGGCAGCTCGCGCGCGATGGGCTCGACGAACCCGCGCACGATCATCGCCATCGCCTCGTCCTCGGTGAGGCCGCGGCTCATCAGGTAGAACAGCTGCTGCTCCGACACCTTGGAGACGGTCGCCTCGTGGCCCATCTCGACGTCGTCCTCGCGGACGTCGACGTACGGATAGGTGTCGGACCGGCTGATCTGGTCGACGAGCAGCGCGTCGCACTTCACGGTGGACTTGCTGTGCTCGGCGCCCTCCTGGATCTGCACGAGGCCCCGGTAGGACGTCCGCCCGCCGCCGCGCGCGACCGACTTGGAGATGATGCTGGACGAGGTGTTCGGCGCGGCGTGCACCATCTTGGCGCCCGCGTCCTGGTGCTGGTCCTCGCCCGCGAACGCGATGGACAGCGTCTCGCCCTTGGCGTGCTCGCCGAGCAGGTAGACGGCCGGGTACTTCATGGTGACCTTGGAGCCGATGTTGCCGTCGACCCACTCCATGGTGGCGCCCTCGTAGGCGACGGCGCGCTTGGTCACCAGGTTGTAGACGTTGTTCGACCAGTTCTGGATCGTGGTGTAGCGGACGCGGGCGTCCTTCTTCACGACGATCTCCACGACGGCGGAGTGCAGCGAGTCCGACTTGTAGATCGGAGCGGTACAACCCTCGACGTAGTGGACGTACGACCCCTCGTCGGCGATGATCAGCGTCCGCTCGAACTGGCCCATGTTCTCGGTGTTGATCCGGAAGTAGGCCTGGAGCGGGATCTCGACGTGCACGCCCGGCGGGACGTAGATGAACGAGCCGCCCGACCAGACGGCGGTGTTCAGCGCGGCGAACTTGTTGTCGCCGACCGGGATCACCGAGCCGAAGTACTCCTGGAAGATCTCGGAGTGCTCGCGCAGGCCGGTGTCGGTGTCGACGAAGATGACGCCCTTCTCCTCAAGGTCCTCGCGGATCTTGTGGTAGACGACCTCCGACTCGTACTGCGCGGCGACGCCCGCGATCAGGCGCTGCTTCTCGGCCTCGGGGATGCCGAGCTTGTCGTAGGTGTTCTTGATGTCCTCGGGGAGCTCCTCCCAGGACGCCGCCTGCTGCTCGGTCGACTTGACGAAGTACTTGATGTTGTCGAAGTCGATGTCCGACAGGTCGGAGCCCCAGGTCGGCATGGGCTTCTTGCTGAACAGCCGCAGCCCCTTGAGGCGCAGGTCGAGCATCCACTCGGGCTCGCCCTTCTTGCCCGAGATGTCGCGGACGACGTCCTCGTTCAGGCCGCGCCGCGCCGAGGCCCCGGCCTCGTCGGAGTCGGCCCAGCCGAACTTGTACCTGTCGAGCCCCTCCAGTTCGGGGTGGGCTGCCGTAGTCATAGGGAGGTCCCTCCGGACTCCTCGTCACTGGTCAGTTCTTCGCTCGCGGCGGCGTCGCCGCCGCTCCGGCCGCTCTCGCCGGGCCCGCAGAGCGAGTGCGGGCTGACGTGGGTGGTGCAGATCCCGTCGCCGTGGGCGATCGTGGCCAGCCGCTGCACGGGCGTCCCGAGCAGCCGGCTGAACGCCTCGGTCTCGGCCTCGCACAGCTCCGGGAACTCCGCGGCGACGTGCGCGACCGGGCAGTGGTGCTGGCAGAGCTGCTCTCCGCCGCCCGGTTGCGGCGCCTTGGCCGCGGCGGCCGCGTAGCCGTCGCCGGACAGCGCCTCGGCCAGCGTGCGGACCCGCTGGTGGAGCGGCGCGTCCTGCACGACGGGCCGGTAGCGGCGCTCCAGGTCGGCGATCTGCCGCCGGGCGAACTCGGCGACCGCGCGCTCCCCGGCGGTCTCGGCGAGGAAGCGCAGCGCGCTGGTCGCGAGGTCGTCGTAGGCGTGCACGAACGCGTTGCGCCCGGCGTCGGTGATGGCGAACCACTTGGCGGGACGCCCCCGGCCGCGCCGGGTCTGCGGCGTCCGCGCCTTGCGGACCTCGATCATGCCCTCGGCCAGCAGGGCGTCCAGGTGCCTGCGGACCGCGGCGGGCGTGAGGCCGACGCGCTCCCCGAGCGTGGACGCCGTGACCGGTCCGTGTTCGAGGATCAGCCGGGCCACCCGGGCGCGGGTGTCGCGCTCGGTGCGGCCGGGCGCGGACGGCACGCCGGCGGACCGCGTACCTGCGGTCTCCGTGCTCGCCCGATCCTCGCTCACGTTTTTCACAACATCAGTGTGCCGTAATTCCTTCCCGGCAAACACCGGAACGCCGATGTCGTACCTCACGCAGGTAAGCCTTACCTAACATGCGGCTTCGCGGTCGGCTTCGCGTCCGGTGCCGCGGCGGCGCGCCGGGCGGGGCCGCGCGGCAGCACCAGCACCGGGCAGGGCGCGGCCCGGACGATCTTGCCGGAGCTCTCCCCGAGGAAAACTTTACGGAGCGGCCCGTCATGGCTGGACAGGCAGGCCAGCACCTCGCCCGGCAGCATATCGACCGCGCCGAGCGCCTTGGCGACGCCCGTCCCGGCGGCGGTCTCGCGCTCGACGCGCGGGGCGGCGCCGAGGAGCCCGGCGGCGTCCCGCAGGTCGTCCTCCGCCTGGATCCGCTGGCGCTCCATCAGCTCGTCCGCGTCGCGGAACCTGGCGGCGAGGCCGGGCGGCCGGAGCACGAGCGTGAGCAGCCGCAACGGCACCCCGAGCGACGCGGCGAACGCGGCGGCGCTCGCCAGCGGGCCGCCCGCGCCCGGACGCCGCCAGTACGCGACGGTCATGCGCGCCAGCCGGCCCGGCGGATCGGCGGCGTAGCCGCGCGGGGCGAGCAGGACCGGCACCGGCGAGCCGTGCAGGAGCTGGTCGGCGGTGCTGCCGATGGCGATCCGGCCGCGCCGCCCGCGCGGCGCGGAGCCGATGACGACCAGGTCGGCGGCGGTGTCGCGGGCGATCTCGATGAGGCCGCGGCCGCTGCCCCGGTGGGCGTGGACGCGCCACGTCGGCTCCGGCGCGCCCGTCCCGGCGAGCCGCGCCGCCGCCCGGTCCAGCGCCGACCGCGACTCCTCCCTGAGGTAGGCGACCCACTCCGCGTCCACCGAGCCGGGGCCGCGCGCGGGCCAGGGCGGCGGGTGGACGTTCGCGACCACCAGCGACCCGCCCGCCGACCGGACGACCAGCGCCGCCAGCGCGAGCGCGTCGTCGCCGCGATCGTCCGGCGAGTAGCCGAGGAGGACGCGCGGCCCGTTCACGGGGCGCTCCGTCCGGACGGCCCACCCGCCAGGCGCGAATGGCGGCGGCCGTAGAGGAAGTAGGCGGCGAGGCCCACGAGGCTCCACAGCGCGAAGACCGTCCAGGTCACGCCGCCGAGGCCGACCATCAGGTAGACGCAGAACCCGACGCCCGCGAGCGGGGTCAGCGGGTAGAGCGGGGTGCGGAAGCTGCGCGGCAGGTCGGGGCGCGTCCGCCGCAGCACGATCACGCCCACGCTGACCAGCGCGAACGCGAACAGCGTGCCGATGCTCGTGGCGTCCACCAGCCGGCCGAGCGGGACGACGGCGCCGAGCGTCCCGATGAACGCGGCCACGATGACGGTGTTGGCGACCGGGACGCGCCGCCGCGGGCTGACCTTCTGGAACACGTCGGGGACGAGCCCGTCCCGCGACATCGCGAACAGGATGCGTGTCTGCCCGTACATGACGGTGAGGACGACGCTGGCGATCGCGATCACCGCGCCGAGCGAGAGGATCATCGACGGCCAGGTGCGTCCGGTCGCCACGTTCAGCACCTCGGCGAGCGACGCCTCCGAGCCGCTGAGGCTGAACCTCGTCCAGTGCATGGCGGCGACGGCCGCGAGCCCGACCAGCACGTACACGGTCGTGACGATCGCCAGCGACAGGACGATCGCGAGCGGCAGGTCGCGGCGCGGGTTCTTCGCCTCCTCGCCCGCCGTGGACGCGGCGTCGAAGCCGATGTAGGAGAAGAACACCTTGGACCCGGCCGCGCTGATGCCCGCCCAGCCCATCGGCGCGAACGGGCTCAGGTTCCCCGACCTGAACGCGGTGAAGGCGACCGCGCAGAAGAACAGCAGCACGCCGATCTTGAGGAACACCATGATCGTGTTGGCGGTGGCGCTCTCCGACGTCCCGCGCAGGAGCAGGAACATCGCGAGCAGCACCACGACCACCGCCGGGACGTTGACCACGCCGCCCTCCCCCGGCGGCCCGGCCAGCGCCGCCGGGATCGTGAAGCCCGCCGCGTCGTCGAAGAACGCGCTCAGGTAGGCGCCCCAGCCGACCGCGACGGCCGACACCGACACGGCGTACTCCAGCAGCAGGCACCAGCCGCAGACCCACGCGACCAGTTCCCCGAGCGTCGCGTACGAGTAGGAGTAGGACGAGCCGGACACGGGGATCGTCCCGGCCAGCTCCGCGTACGACAGGGCCGAGAACAGCGCGGTGACGGCGGCGAGGACGAACGACAGCACGACGGCGGGCCCGGCCAGCGGCACCGCCTCGCCCAGCACGACGAAGATCCCGGTGCCGAGCGTCGCGCCGACGCTGAACAGGGTGAGCTGGAGCAGGCCCATCGTCCGCCTGAGCTCGCCGCCCTCGCCCTGGCCGCCCTCGGCGACGATCCGGTCGACCGGCTTCGTCCGCAGCAGGCTCCGCGCGAACGAGACGGGGGCGGGCTTCGTCCCGGCGGTCACAGCGTGCTCGCCAGCGGCCAGGTCGCGTTGGGGGTGACGATCGTGCCGGCCGTCCCGTCGAGGATCTCCACGCACTGGTCGAGGAGCCCGATCGCCGCCATGTCGCCGGTCCGCTCGACGAAGCTCGCCGCCGCCTCGACCTTCGGGCCCATGGACCCGGCGGGGAACTCCTCGGCGCGCAGCTCGTGCGGCGTGGTGTGGACGATCTCCTCCTGGCGCGGCGTCCCGTAGTGGCGCATGACGCGGGGCACGTCGGTGAGGATCAGGAGGGCGTCCGCGTCCATGCTCTCGGCCAGGACGCACGCGGTGAGGTCCTTGTCGATCACCGCCTCGACGCCCTCCAGCCGCCCGACGTCGTTGCGGAACACCGGGATGCCGCCGCCGCCCGCGCACACCACCACCGTGCCGAGCCGGACCAGCTCCCTGATCAGCCGCGTCTCGATCACCCGCTGCGGGCGCGGGGACGGCACCACGCGGCGCCACAGCTCCCCGTCCCGGCGGATCGTCCAGCCGTACTCGGCGGCGAGCTTCTCCGCCTCCTCCCGCTCGTAGACTTGCCCGACGAACTTGGTCGGGTTCTCGAACGCGGGGTCCACCGCGGACACCAGCGTCTGGTTGATCATGGCCATGACCTGGCGGCCGGGCAGCGCGTTCTGCAGCGCCTGCAGCATCCAGTAGCCGATCATGCCCTGGGTCTCGGCGCCGATCGTGTCCAGCGGGTACGGCCGGGACAGGTTCGGGTCGTTGACGCTCTCCAGCGCCAGCACCCCGACCTGCGGGCCGTTCCCGTGCGTGACGATCAGCTCGTGCCGCTCGGCGAGCGGCGCCAGCGCCCGCACCGCCCGGTCGACGTTGGCGCGCTGGAGGTCGGCGTCGGGCGTGTCGCCCCGCTCCACCAGCGCGTTCCCACCGAGCGCGACGACGACGCGCATCCTGCCCCCTTCCACGCTCCGGCCCCGCTCGGCCGGGCGTCTCTCAGCCGAGCGTCGCGACCATGACCGCCTTGATGGTGTGCATCCTGTTCTCCGCCTCGTCGAAGACGATGGAGGCGTCCGACTCGAACACCTCCTCGGTGACCTCCAGCGCGTCGAGGCCGGTCTTCTGGAAGATCTGCTCCCCCACGACCGTGTCCCGGTTGTGGAAGGCGGGGAGGCAGTGCATGAACTTCGCGTCCGGGTTGCCGGTCGCGCGCATGACCTCGGCGTTGACCTGGTACGGGCGGAGCAGCGCGATCCGGTCGTCCCACCGCGCGGCGGGCTCGCCCATCGACACCCACACGTCGGTGATCACGAAGTCGGCGCCGCGGACGCCCACGGCGACGTCCTCGGTGAAGCGGAGGTCGGCGCCGGTCGCGGCGGCGACCGCGGCGGACGGCTTGACGACGGTCTCCTCGTCCGGCCAGAGGACGCGCGGCGCGACGACGCGGACGTTCATGCCCGCCAGCGCGCCCGCCGCCACGTAGCTGTGGCCCATGTTGTTGCGGGCGTCGCCCAGGTAGGCGAACGTGACGCCGGCGAGGGGCCCGCCGCTGTGCTCGCGCATGGTGAGGAGGTCGGCGAGCATCTGCGTGGGGTGCCATTCGTCCGTCAGGCCGTTCCACACCGGGACACCCGCGTACGCCGCCAGTTCCTCCACCAGCTTCTGGCTCGAACCCCGGTACTCGATGCCGTCGTACATGCGTCCGAGGACGCGGGCCGTGTCCTTCATCGACTCCTTGTGGCCGATCTGCGAGCCGCTCGGGTCGAGGTAGGTGACGTGGGCGCCCTGGTCGTGCGCGGCGACCTCGAACGCGCAGCGCGTCCGGGTGGACGACTTCTCGAAGATCAGCGCGATGTTCCGGCCGGTCAGCTCCGGGATCTCGGTGCCGTCGCGCTTCGCGGCCTTCAGGTCGGCGGCGAGGTCGAGCAGGGACCCGAACTCCTCAGGCGTGAAGTCGAGCTCCCTGATGAAGCTGCGCCCGCGAAGGTCGAACGCCATCGTCCACTCCTTGATCGTTCTGCGGGGGCCGTCCGGCGGGTCAGGCGTCCCGTTCGAGCGGGCAGGTCATGCAGCGGGGGCCGCCGCGCCCGCGGCCGAGCTCGCTGCCGCGGATGGTGATCACCTCGATCCCGTTGCGGGTCAGGTGGTCGATGCTGGTCGCGTTGCGCTCGTAGGCGACGACCACGCCGGGCGAGACGGCGAGGACGTTGGCGCCGTCGTCCCACTGCTCGCGCTCGGCGGAGAACACGTCCTGCGTCGGGACGAGCACCTTGACGTCGTCCAGGCCGAGGGCCGCCGCGATGACGCGGTGCATGTCCTCCGGCGGATGGTCGGTGATCTTGAGTTCCTTCTCGGTGTCGCCCGGCTCGACGGTGTGCGAGGGCAGCATCCCCATCCCCGCGTACTTGGTGAACACGCCGTGGTCGACCATGGTCATCACGGTGTCGAGGTGCATGAACGCCCGCTTCTGCGGCATCCGCAGCGCGACGATCCGCCGGCAGGACCCGGCGGCGAACAGCGACTGGGCGAGCATCTCGACCGCCTGCGGCTGCGTCCGCTCGCTCATCCCGACCAGGACGGCCCCGTTCCCGATCACCAGGACGTCGCCGCCCTCCAGCGTCGCCGGGGCCATCGCCGTCCCGCTGTTCCACACGTGGAACCCGTCCTCCTCCGGCCTGCCGTAGCCGGACGCGAACAGCGGGTGCCAGCGGTAGATCGCCTCCATGTTCACGGTCTCGCGCATCCGCGCCTTCATGCGCATCGTGTTGATCGAGACGCCGTCGTAGATCCAGCAGGACGTGTCCCGCGTGAACAGGTGGTTGGGCAGCGGGGTCAGGACGAACCCGTCCGTCCCGATGGAGTGGAACGCGATGGACGCGGGCTCCTCCATCCGCTCCAGCATCTCCCGCTTGGTGATGCCGCCGATGAGGAACGCGGCCAGCTCGTCGACCTCCATGGCGTCGAAGCAGTTGCGGATCGCGTCGGTGGCGAGCGGCCCGTACCAGTGCGGGTCGACGACCGCGTCGAGGACGTGCTTGCGCGCCTCCGGGATCCCGATCGTCTCGCGCAGCAGGTCGAGCAGCAGGTACGTGCGGACGCCCTGCGACCGCAGGACGTCCTCGAACTCCTCGTGCTCCTCCACCGCCCGCCGCACCCACAGCACGTCGTCGAACAGCAGACCGGCGGCGTTGGACGGGGTGAGCCGCTTCAGCGACAGCTCGGGCCGGTGGACCAGGACGCCCCGCAGCCGCCCGACCTCCGAACCGACATGGAACGGCATCCCCCACCTCCTCCGGCGCGGCCACGGCGCCGCGCCCACCCCGGCCGCCGGGAGGGCCCGGCGACACGGCGGGAATTCCCCCCGCTCAGGCGGGCGAAACTAGATCGACTTCAGCCCCGCGGCTTTGCCCGACCTTTCCCGGCCGCGGCGGCGGGACCGGGCGCGGAGCGCGCCCGTCCCGGATCTAGACTCGTCGGCATGACACCCCCCGGAGACGGCGCCGTCGAGCTGCACCGGCTCGTGAAGCGCTACGCCGCGGCGGGCGGCGAACGCCGGGCCGTGGACGGCCTCTCGCTGAGCGCCGCCCGGGGCGCGGTCACCGCGCTGCTCGGCCCGAACGGCGCGGGCAAGACGACCACGATCGAGATCTGCGAGGGGTTCCGGCGGGCCGACTCGGGGACGGTCCGCGTCCTCGGCCTCGACCCCGCCGC
Source organism: Actinomadura syzygii (assembly GCF_008085905.1). Lineage (GTDB taxonomy): Bacteria > Actinomycetota > Actinomycetes > Streptosporangiales > Streptosporangiaceae > Spirillospora > Spirillospora syzygii. The sequence goes on from NZ_VSFF01000003.1 coordinate 539,717, forward strand.
CGACGGGCCCGCGCTCAAGCCGCGGGTCGGCGTGATGCCGCAGTCCGGGGGCGTGCCCGGCACGGCCCGCGCGGGCGAGTTCCTCCGGCTCGTCGCCTCCTTCCACGCCACCCCGCTCGACCCGGCCGCGCTGCTGGAGCGGCTCGGGCTCACCGAGCACGCCCGCACCCCGTACCGGCGCATGTCGGGCGGGCAGCAGCAGCGCCTGTCGCTCGCCGTCGCCGTGGTCGGACGCCCCGAGCTGGTCTTCCTCGACGAGCCCACCACCGGCCTCGACCCGCAGGCCCGGCACGCCACCTGGGAGCTGGTCGAGGAGCTGCGCGCCGCCGGGGCGTCGGTGGTGCTGACCACGCACAACATGGACGAGGCCGAGCGGCTGTCCGACCACGTGGTGATCGTCGACCACGGCAAGGTCGTCGCCGAGGGAGCGCCCGAGGAGCTGACGGGCGCGGAGCGGCAGCTGCGGTTCCGGGCGCGTCCCGGGCTCGGCCTGGAGGAGCTGCTGTCCGCGCTGCCCGCAGGGAGCGCGGCGAAGGAGTCGCCCGCCGGGCACTACCTCATCGAGGCCGACGTCGACCCCGGCCTCCTCGCCACCGTCACCGCCTGGTGCGCCTCCCACGGCGTCCTCACCGAGGACCTGCGGATCGAACGCCGCACCCTGGAGGACGTCTTCCTCGAACTGACCGGACGGGAGCTGCGCCCGTGACCGCCCCGCTCGACCTGTCCCCCGCGCCGGGGGCCGCGCCGCTGCCGCGGATGATCCTGTCCCAGGCCGCCTACGAGGTGCGCGCGGTACTGCGCAACGGCGAGCAGCTGCTGCTGACGCTGATCATCCCGGTGGTGCTGCTCACCCTGTTCAGCGCCACGTCGCTGCTCGACCTCGGGCCCGGCGACCGGGTCGACTTCCTCACGCCGGGCGTCCTCGCGCTCGCGGTGATGTCCACGGCGTTCACCGGGCAGGCGATCGGGACGGGCTTCGAGCGCCGGTACGGCGTCCTGAAACGGCTCGGCGCGACGCCGCTGCCGCGCGGCGGGCTGATCGCCGCGAAGACGCTGAGCGTGGTCGCCGTCGAGGCGGTGCAGGCCGTGGTGATCTTCGCGGTCGCGCTGGCGCTCGGCTGGCGCCCGCACGGCGACCCGGGGTCGGTGCTGCTCCTGCTGCTGCTCGGGACGGCCGCGTTCAGCGGGTTCGGGCTGCTGATGGCGGGCACGCTCCGCGCCGAGGCGACCCTCGCCGCCGCCAACCTCGTCTATATCCTGCTGCTCGCGGTGGGCGGCGTCGTCTTCCCGCTGGACGAGTTCCCCGGCGGGGTGCGGGACGCCCTGGAGCTGCTGCCCATCTCGGCGCTGGCCGAGGGGCTGCGGGACGTCCTCCAGGACGGCGCGGCCCTGCCGGGCACGCCGATGATCGTCCTCGCGGTGTGGGCCGTCGCGGGCCTCGCGCTCGCCGCCAAGTTCTTCGAATGGGAGTGACCGGGTTCGGATGGGAGTGACGGGGGTGGGGGATGGCTTCCGCTGAGGCGCCGGGCTCGTACGGGGGCGCGTCCCGGGCGGCGGGCCGCGCAGGCGTCCGCACGCTGTCGCTCGGGTCGGTGCCGCCGCCCGCGCTGATCCTGCTCGGCATCATCTCGCTGCAGGTCGGGGCGGGCCTCGCCAAGCACCTGTTCGACCGGCTGCCGCCGAGCGCCATCGTCACGATGCGGCTGCTGACCTCGGCGGTCGTCCTCGGGTTCCTGGCCCGGCGGGCGCTGCGGACGGTGCTGCGCGACCACTCGCGCTCCAGCCTCGCCATCGCCGCCGGGTTCGGGCTGGCGCTGGCGCTGATGAACTTCTCGATCTACCAGTCGTTCGCGCGGATCCCGCTGGGCGTCGCGGTGACGATCGAGTTCCTCGGGCCGCTGACGGTGTCGATCGTCGCGTCCCGGCGGCCGCGGGACGCGCTGTGGGTCGTCCTCGCCGGGGCGGGCGTCGTCATGCTGGCGCGCGGCGGCTCCGGCGGCCTCGACCCGGTCGGCATCGCGTTCGCGCTCCTCGCCGGGACGTGCTGGGCCGGGTACATCCTGCTCACCGCCGCGACCGGCAAGCGGTTCTCCGGCTCCACCGGCCTCGCGGTCGCGAGCATCGTCGGAACGTTCGCGATCCTGCCGCTCGGGGTCGCGTCCGCCGGGACCGCGCTGCTCGACCCGCGGCTGGTGCTGGTCGGCGTCGGCGTCGGGCTGCTGTCGTCGGTGATCCCGTACTCGCTGGAGCTGGAGGCGCTGCGCCGGATGCCCGCGCGGGTGTTCGGCGTCCTGATGAGCCTGGAGCCCGCCATCGCGGCGCTGGTCGGGCTGGCGCTGCTCGGCGAGGTCCTCACCGGGCGGCAGTGGATCGCGATCTGCCTCGTCATCGTCGCCTGCGCCGGGGCGACCCGCAGCCAGAAGAACCCGCCGGAGGCCCCCGAGGCGTGACGCCCCGGGGTGCGGTGGCCCCCGGCGGGTGGTCTCAGAGCCTCATCCGGCGGATCGCGACGCCCACGCACTCCCCCGGCCGGACGTAGCCGAACTCGCGCGAGTCCCAGCTCAGCGGCGGGTTGTCGCCCAGCACGACCAGCGCTCCCGGGGGCACGACCTTCTCCGGGACGTCGCGCAGCGCCGGGCACGCCTCGCGCGGCACCGGGTCGCCGCCGACCGCCGCCACGCGCTTGACGAGCAGCAGGCCGTACGTCGCGTGCGACTCCAGCTCCGCCGCCGAGGGCTCCACCATGACGGCGGTGTCCGCCTCCGGCGGCCGCCCGGCCAGCAGCGGGACGCGCGCCCGCACCACGACGATCTGCCCCCTGCGGGCCCGCGGCGTCCGCCGGACCAGCAGCCGGTCGCCGGACCGCAGCGCGGGCTCCATGCTCCGCCCCGACACCGTCGCCACCAGCAGGCCCCTCCGGATCCCGAGGGCCGCGAGGCCGACCGCGGCCGCCGTCCCGGACGCCGCACCCAGCACCGCCCACCCGGTCGTCCTCATCCCGCCGCCACCTCCGGCGCCTGGTAACCGGCGGCTTGGAGGCGGAATAGGCGGGCGTACGGACCGTCCGCCGCGAGCAACTCGTCGTGGGCGCCGCGCTCGGCGATCCGCCCGTCCTGGAGGACGACGACGAGGTCGGCGTCCCGCACGGTGTTGAGCCGGTGGGAGATCAGCAGGCTGGTCCGGCCGTCCCGGTGGGCGCGCATCTCGGCGTGCACCCGGTGCTCGGCCTCCGGGTCGAGGCCGGAGCTGGGCTCGTCCAGGATCATCAGGTCGCGGCCCTCCCGGACGAACGCGCGGGCGAGCGCGAGCCGCTGCCACTGGCCGCCCGAGAGGACCACCCCCGTCTCGGGGTCGGTCTTGTCGGCCTCGGAGAAGAACATCCTGGTCAGCAGCGTGTCGTAGCCGCGCGGCAGGCCCGCGACCTCGTCGTGGACGCCCGCGCGGACGGCGGCGGCCCGCAGCCGCTCCGGATCGTCCAGGGCGGGAAGGTCGCCGAGCCCGATGTTCTCGGCGGCGGTCATGTCGTAGTGCATGTGCTCCTGGAAGACGGCGCTGATCCGGTCCCGCAGCCGGTCGGGCGGGATGTCCCGGAGGTCGACGCCGTCCCAGAGGACGGCCCCGCGGGTCGGGTCGTACATGCGGCACAGCAGCTTGACGAGGGTGCTCTTGCCCGCGCCGTTCAGCCCGACCAACGCCACGGCCTGCCCCGCCGGGATCAGCAGGTCCACCCCGCACAGGACCCAGGGATGGTCGTCGCTGTAGCGGAACCACACGTCCCGCAGCCGGATGCCCTCGCGCAGCGGCGGCGCGTCGCCGTCGTCCACGCGCGGCAGGTCGGGCTCGGCGCGGACGACGGCCGCGAAGTGCGTGAAGGCGAGCAGCCGCGCGTGGACGACGGCCACCGACATGACGGCGGAGTCCAGCGCCGACTGGACCCCGGCGACGGCCGCGACGAACATGGCGACGTCCCCGACACTGAGGTCGCCGCGCCGCGCGGCGGTGACGGCCCACAGCAGCCCGCCGCCCGCGACGACCGCGCTCAGCGTGGTGAGACCGCCCTGCGTGGCGAGCTCGCGCAGGTCCATCCGGCGGTCGGCGCGGTTCACACGGAGGCGTTCGGCCATCATCCGGGAGCGCAGGAACGCGCCGATGCCGAACAGCCGGATCTCCGTCGCCGCCCGCACGCCGGTGAGCAGGCCGTTGTAGAAGAACTCGCGCCGGTGCGCCATCTCGTTCCCCCACTGGACGGCCGCCCGCCGCCGCGCCAGCAGCAGCTCCGCGACCAGCACCGGCACGGCGGCCAGCAGGACGACCCCGGTCATCACAGGCCTGAGGACGAGGAGCGCCCCGACGAACCCGGCCAGCGACAGCGCCCCGCGGAGCGTCCCGGCGACGCCCTCGACGAGTTGGCCGACGCCCGCCGCGCCGTCCTGGGCGAGCCGCAGCCGGTCGAGGAAGGCCGGATCCTCGAAGCGGCGCAGGCCCACCTGCCTCTCGGTGGCGGCGAAGAGCCGGTCGGTCGCGACGACGGACGCCGCCCGGCCGGTCTGCGCGCTCAGGTACCGGACGAGCGGCGGCGTCGCGGCGGTCGCGAGCCCCGCCCCGACCAGCGCGACAGCGACCCCGCCGACCGCGCCCTGCGGCGCGGCCAGCCGGTCGATCACGACCTTGGTCAGCCAGGCGGTCGCGACGGGCGCGCCCGCCGCGGACACGGTCAGCAGCAGATGCCCGGCGGCCCCGCGCGGCGCGGCGCGCACGACCAGCGGCACGGCCGTCGCGGCGGCGGTGGCGGCGTCCCGCAGGCCGAACCGCGGTGCCTCGGCGGACGTCGGGACGAGCGCGGTCATCCGCGGGCCGGGAGGGGGAGGTCGGTCAGACGGCCACCCGTCGCGAGGACGGTCCGGTCGTCGCCCATCAGGTAGAGCGCGGGCGTCCACTCGTTCTGGAACGCCGCCGAGACCGGGCCCGCCTGGTCCTCCTCCACGACCAGCCGGACGTCGGGCGCGAGGGTCACGACCAGCTCCGGGTCGTCCCCGGCGATCACCGCGAGGACGTTCTCCCGGCCGGCCGCGCGGGCGTGCTCGGCGACGCTGGGCGCCTGGGCGTGGCACGGACCGCAGCCCGCCGAGAAGAACGCGACCAGGGCGGGGAGCGTCGCGTCGGTCACGGGCTCGCCGTCGGTGGTGCTGGAAGCGAACGCGGCGGGCCGCGAGCCGGGACGCAGGACCACCGGGGGGCCGGAGTGCGTGGTCCCGGCGGCGCCCGGCTCCTTCAGCCGCCGCGCGAGCGCGAGGGTGAGCAGCAGGTTGAGGACGGCGATCAGGCCGACGAGGACGACGGCCGCGGCGAGGTAGGGCATCAGGAGCCTCCCGTGAGCAGGTGGGCGAGGTCGTCGAGCGACACGATGAGGACGGCGGCGAGGGCGCCCGCCGCCGCGGCGACGACGGCGCCCGCGACCGGGGTGGGCCCGGAGGCCGTGAGCCCGAGCAGGCAGGCGGCCAGCAGCACCCCGTTGCGGACGAGGTGCCGGGCCCCGAGCGGGGCGCTCCGCGTGCCGAAGCAGCGGCACGACACCCGGGGACCGCCGCCCGCGACGACCCGTCCGATGGCGGCGCCGAACGCGGCGAGGAGCCCGCCCGCCAGGCAGAGCGCGTACGGCCGGGTCGCAGGCGAGACGGACCCGCCGGCCGCGAGCGCTTCGAGCGCGACCACGAGTACGGCGAGGGGCATGGTCCACCGCCCCGGCAGGCCCGGGACGAGACCGGGCACCGACGCGGCGAAACCGCGCAGATCCCGGAGCTTGGACACGACCCCCACGAGGAAGACGAGCCCGACCAGGCTCACGCACCCCACATGCAGGTACCCCACACCTTCCTCCCCGTCGAGAGCGGTTCTTCTAGGGCGGGCTCATGGGGGACGGGCGACGGCGCCCCGCCGCCCGCGCCCCTACGACCGGCTCACCAGTTGCAGATGTCACCGGTGCGACGCAACTCGCGGCCCTGGCCCGGGCAGCACTTGTAGATGTAGATGTGGTTGTAGTGGCAGTAGGTGGTCGTGTTGCAGACCGCTTCGGCGGTGGCCTTGCCAGCGATGCGCACAAGCAGCCTGTCGGCGATGCCGGACATGGCGGTGTCTCCCCTCCGGCCCATGGAGCGTGGGCGGCGGCACGCCACCGCCCACGGTCTACGAACGGGGCTCTAGCACTTGCCGGAGGCGGGCGCGTCCTGGCAGCCCTCGTTCAGGCAGCACGTGCGGTAGTACGGCTGACCGCCTCGGCAGTACCTGTAGGTGGTGCAGCCGGCGTCGGCGGTGGCGTTGCCCGTGATGCGGGCGAGCAGCCTGTCGGCGATACGCGACATGGTGGCGTCTCCTCTCCGGCCGGGTTTCGGCCGATCGGTTGGAGCGATCATGGAACGGTCCGCAATTTCGGCACAAGACTCATGATCGTTTTTCCGTGGAACGTGCCATCGACGCAGGACGGCGCAATATCGGCACTGCGTCATATCAACTTAAATTGACCGAAACCTATCCCCTTGATGTTGATAGATCAATCACCAGGGCGTTCGCGGGGGGCGGACGGGCGTGGTGGCGGGGGTCCGGCGGGGCGTGGAAGGATCGGAGGCGTAGTGATCGTCCAGCGAGGGGAGCAGCCGTGGTCGGCCGGAACGAGGAGCAGGGGATGCCGCCCGAGTTCTTCGAGGCGGGGTCGCCGTCGTTCGTCGACCTGCTGCGCGTCCACTCCCCCGAACTGCTGCCGGTGAACCGGGTGCCGGACGGCGACCTGCCCGAGCTGCCGCACGGGACGACCGTCCTCGCGCTGACGTTCCCCGGCGGCGTCATGATGGCGGGCGACCGGCGCGCCACGCAGGGCAACCGCATCGCCTACCGCGAGCTCGACAAGGTGCAGCGCGGCGACGAGTACTCCGCCGTCGCGTTCGCCGGGACGGTCGGGCTGGCGCTGGAGATGGTCCGGCTGTTCCAGGTGGAGCTGGAGCACTACGAGAAGATGGAGACCGTCCCGCTGTCGCTGCCGGGCAAGGCCCGCAGGCTCGGCGCCGTCATCCAGGCCAACCTGGCGCAGGCGCTGCAGGGGCTCGCGGTCGTCCCGCTGCTCGCCGGATACGACCCCGACGCCGACGAGGGACGCATCTACACCTACGACATCATCGGCGCCCCGCAGGAGGCCCGGCACTTCCACGCGGACGGCTCCGGCTCTCCGTACGCGACGGGCGCGCTGAAGAAGCTCTACCGCACCGACCTGTCCCTGCAGGACGCGGCGACGGTCTGCGTCCAGGCCCTGTACGACGCGGCCGACGACGACACCGCCACGGGCGGCCCCGACCAGGCGCGCCGCATCTACCCGACGGTCGCGGTCGTCACGGCCGACGGCTACCGGCGGCTGCCCGAGGAGCAGGTGTCCGCGATCGCCGACGAGGTCCTGCGGGCCCGCATGGACGCCCCGAACGGCCCGGTCGCGCCGCTGCGCTGAGCCCGCGCCGGGGCCGGTGCGGGCCCGGGAAACGTCGTACCCGGCTTCTAGACTCGAAGGCATGGCACGGGCGAACGACGAGGCTGCGGCCCTCATCCAGGAACTGGCGGACCTGCTGTCCATCACCGGCGGCGACGCTTTCAAGATCAGGGCGTACGAGAAGGCCGCGCGGGCGATCGCGGGCCATCCCGGCGACGTCTCCGAGCTCGACCTGGCCGGGCTGCGCAAGATCCCCACGGTGGGCGAGGCGATCGCGAAGAAGGTCCTCGACTACACGACCACCGGGACGATCCGCCAGGTCGAGGAGCTGCGCACGCAGATCCCGTCCGGGGTGCGGGCGCTGACCGCCATCCCCACCCTCGGCCCGAAGAAGGCCCTCACCGTCTACGAGGAGCTCGGCATCTCGTCCGTGGACGACCTCGCCGCCGCGATCAAGGAGGGGCGGCTGCGCGGCCTCAAGGGCTTCGGCGCCAAGACCGAGGAGAACATCCTCCACGGCATCGAGCTGATGCGCAGCTCGGGCGAGCGCGTCCTGCTCGACGCCGCCGCGAGCGTCGCCGACGAGGTCGTCGCCGTGCTCTCCGGGCTCCCGGAGGTCGAGCGGTGCGAGCACGCGGGCTCGCTGCGCCGGATGCGGGAGACGATCGGCGACGTGGACGTCCTCGCCGCGTCCCGCGACCCGAAGCCGATCATGGCGGCGTTCACCGCGCTGCCGTTCGTCGCGGAGGTCGTCGCGAGCGGTGAGAAGAAGACGTCGATCCGCACCGCGAAGGGGCTGCAGGTCGACCTGCGGGTCGTCCCGCCGGAGTCGTGGGGCGCCGCGCTGCAGTACTTCACCGGCTCGCAGGCGCACAACATCCGCACCCGGGAGATCGCGGTGAAGGCGGGGCTCAAGCTGTCCGAGTACGGACTGTTCGACGCCGAGTCGGACGAGCTGATCGTCTCCGCGACCGAGGAGGAGGTCTACGAGCGGCTCGGCCTGCCCTGGGTCCACCCGGCCCTCCGCGAGGACACCGGCGAGATCGAGGCCGCGCTCAAGGACGACCTGCCCCGCCTCGTCACCGTCGACGACCTGCGCGGCGACCTGCACAGCCACACCGACCTCACCGACGGCGTCGCCTCCCTCGCGGACATGGTCGCCGCCGCGCACGCCCGCGGCCTGGAGTACTACGCGATCACCGACCACGCGCCCGACCTCGTGATGCAGCGCATGACGGACGAGAAGATGCTCGCCCAGCGCGCCGAGGTCGCCGAGCTGCAGAAGGAGTACCGCGACCTGACGCTCCTGCACGGCACGGAGCTGAACATCGGCCCGGAGGGCGGCGTCGACTGGGACGCCGACTTCCTTTCGGGCTTCGACGTGTGCGTCGCCTCGATCCACTCGCACTTCACGCAGGACCAGGAGACCATGACGCGGCGGCTCGTCCGCGCGTGCGAGAACCCGCACGTCCACGTCATCGGGCATCCGACGGCACGCAGCATCGGCCGCCGCCCGCCGGTCGACGCCGACTGGGACGAGGTGTTCCGCGCCGCCGCGCGCACCGGCACCGCCATGGAGATCGACTCGTTCCCCGACCGGCTCGACCTGCCCGCCGACCTGATCCGCCGCGCGAAGCGCTTCGGCGTGAGGTTCTCGGTCGACACCGACGCGCACTCGCTCGGGCACCACCGCAACATCCGCTACGGCATCGGCACCGCGCAGCGCGGCTGGCTCACCCCGGACGACGTGATCAACACCTGGCCGCTCGACCGGCTCCGCGCGTTCCTGAAGAAGCGCTGAGCGCGGGCCGTCAGGCGGGCTGCGGGGCCGTCAGGCGGGCTGCGGGGCCTGCGCCTGCGCGGGCTCCGCGACGGGCGCGGCGACCGGCACCGGCCCCCGGTCGCGCAGGGCGAAGAAGAGCCGGAACGCCGTGATCCACATCAGTACCGCGCCGAGCATGTGCAGCAGTACGAGCCCCTCGGGGACCCCCAGCGCGTACTGGACGTAGCCGATCGCGCCCTGGACCGCGATGATCCCGGCCAGCTCGTGCGCGCGGCGCCGCGCCGCCGCCGGGGCGCCGGTCCGGTGCAGGACGAGGATCATGACCAGCGTCAGCCCGATCGTGACCCAGGCCAGCTCGCCGTGAACGCGGGCGACGTCGGTGATGTCGAAGCCGTACCGGCGGGACTCGGCGTCCCCCGCGTGCGGCCCGGTGCCGGTGACGACGGTGCCCGCGACGAGCACGGCCGCGCACGACACGAGCAGCGCGGCGGCGAGGCGGCGCGTCCACGGCCCGGCGAGCGGGCGCGGCGGCGCGTCGCCCTCACCGGCGCGGACCCACAGCGCCACGCAGAAGACCAGCAGCGCGGGCGAGACCAGGAAGTGCAGCGACACGGCCGCCGGGTGCAGCTTCGTCAGGACGACGATCCCGCCGATGACCGCCTGCGCGACCACGCTCATCGGCTGCGCGAGCGCCCACCGCACGAGGTCCTTGCGGCGGGGCCGCAGCCGCAGCGCGGCGACGAACACGAGCACCCCGACGCCCAGCACCACGAACGTGATCAGCCGGTTGCCGAACTCGATCGACATGTTGAGCCAGTGGTGCTCGGGGTCGTGCGTCGGGACGAGGCTGTCGCCGGAGCAGCGCGGCCAGTCGGGGCAGCCGAGCCCGGACTTCGTCACCCGCACGGCGCCGCCGCTGACGACGATCACCACGTTGCCGAGGACGCCGAGGAGCGCGAGCAGCCGCAGCGACCCGGCGGTCGGGCGCCACACGGCGTCCCGGGTCCGGGTCAGGAGGGAGGAGGTCCGACGCTCTGCCACGGCACCAATCGTATGGCCGCCCCACCGTGTCCTCGCCCCGCCCCCCGGTAAGCGCCCGGCCCGACCCGCAGCGGCCTCCGGCCTTGATCAGTAACGGGGGGCCGGTGGGCCTCCGTAGGGGCCCTGCGGGGTGAAGCCCGATGGTCCCGGCCCCGCCCATGGCGGGCCGCCGAGGCGGCTCGCGCCGGGACGCGGCGGCGTCCGCAGGAACGCCTGCCGGGCCAGCGACATCAGGTTCAGCAGCGAGTCGCGGCGGGTGACGAACCAGGCGGGCTCGGCCACGCCGCGGTCGGCGCGCTTGTGCAGCAGCGCCAGCTCGGTCGCGGCGAGCTGGTAGTCGGTCATGGCGCGGGCGGCGGGCGGCCCGCCGACGGCGCGGGCCCACCGGCGGGCGGCGCGGCGGGACGGCAGCGAGCGCAGCATCCGGACGTCCTGCGGCGTGACGAGCCCCGTCCCCGCGTACATGGGCAGGTACGCCTCGATGCGCCGGACGGTCCCCCGCCGCTCCACCAGCACGATGGCCATCAGGACGACCAGGACGCAGAAGTCCAGCAGGTAGACGACGCCGAGCCCGCCGAGCCCGGCCGACGCGGCGCCGTTCCACAGCCCGTGCAGGACCATCGCGCCGAGCAGCCCGGCCAGCGGGGCGAGGATCTGCCAGCGCCGGTGCGTGGCGGCGTAGGCGACGCCGAGCCCGGTCATCGAGGTGAACAGCGGGTGGCTGAGCGGCGCGACGAGCCCGCGCAGGATGAACACGGCCTGGAGCTGCTGGGCCCCGCCCTCCTCGAAGGCCCGCATGTAGTAGGTGATGTTCTCCATCATGGCGAACCCGAGGCCGACCATCGCGGCGTAGATGATCCCGTCGGCGAACCCGTCGATCTCGTTGCGGCGGAACCACAGCAGCCCGAACAGGACGGCGCCCTTCAGCGTCTCCTCGATCACCGGCGCGCCGAAGGTGGCGCTGACGAAGTGGCCCTCCGTCTCGCCGAAGACGGGGACGGTCACGTACAGCAGCCCGAGGGTGTTGAGGACGAGCGCGCCGAGCACCGCGATCCCCGCGCCCCACAGGAAGGAGAAGGCGAGGGCGCGCGGCGGCTCCGGCTCCAGCCGGTCGAGGGTGAGCGCGAGGGCGACCAGCACCGGGATGGGCAGGATGGCGAGGACGACCCCGACCCAGAAGCCCGCTCCCCCGAGGGCGACGTCCGCGCCGAGCGCGATCAGGACGCACAGCCCGGAGACGGTCATACCGATGATCATGCCGACCGGGGGCCGGCCGGGAACCCGGCCCTCCAGCACCGCCTTGGGGTCAAGTTGCGCCATGCCGCCGAGCGTAACCGCCGGTCGGCCGGAGCGCTAAGCCCGGACCGACACGGACGGTGACCGCCCGGCGACCCGGCTCAGCGCAGGATCGGGTCGACGGCGACGGCCGTGAACAGCAGCGCGAGGTACACGTTCGACAGGTGGAAGAACCGCATCGGGCGCAGGTGGACGCCCGTCACCCCGGCCAGCACCGCGCGCAGCAGCCGGTGCCCCTCGGCGAGGAACACGAGGCCGAGGACGACGGCGACCGCCCCGTACATCGGTCCCATCCCGGCCACCGGCCACAGCAGCAGCGAGCACGCGACGGTGGCGTAGGTGTAGACGAGGCTCTCGGTGACGACGCGGCGCTCGCTCGCGACGACCGGCAGCATCGGGACCTTGGCGACCGCGTAGTCGTCGCGGTAGCGCATCGCGAGCGTCCACGTGTGCGGCGGCGTCCAGAGGAACACGACGCCGAACAGGACGAGCGGCGTCCAGGCGACGCCGCCGGTGATCGCGGCCCAGCCGATGAGGACGGGCATGCACCCGGCGATCCCGCCCCACACGACGTTCTGCGAGGTGCGGCGCTTGAGGAGCAGCGAGTACACGAAGACGTAGAACAGGATCGCGAACAGCGACCCGGCGGCGGCGACCGGGTTGACGGCGACCAGGAACCCGGCGGTGGACAGCGCCGCGAGCGTGATCCCGAAGATCAGGGCGCGGGCCGGGGTGACCTGGTGGCGGGCCAGCGGGCGGCGCCGGGTGCGGCGCATCTTCGCGTCGATGTCGCGGTCGATGTAGCAGTTGATCGCGTTCGCGGCGCCCGCGGACATGGTGCCGAACGCCAGCGTCAGCAGCACGGTGGACAGCGGCGGGACGCCCCCGTCCGCCAGGAACATCACCGGGATGGTGGTGATCAGCAGCAGCTCGATCACCCGCGGCTTGGTCAGCGCCACGTACGCGCGCAGCCGCGCGCCGAGGGTCCGCGCCTCCGCCGGCTCGGCGGCGGCCACCGGCACGAGCGGCGCAGGCGCCGGCGCCTGCGAGTCGAGGTCGATCTCGACCCCGCGCTTGTTACTGAGCACCGTCACAATCGGGTCCACGTCCAACTAGGGATGGGGAAATCGCGTACCAGTCCGGCGGCGCCCCCGCGATCCGGGCCGGCCTCGGCTGGGATTCGATCTCGCTTCGTTTCCTGCCGCGGCCGCTGTCGTCAACCGCGCAATCACTGTAGTCCGCCCCCTCCGCGACCCTTGCACCGGGTCGCGCCGACGCGCCCCCGCGCGTCCCCTGCGGACCCGTCCCGGATCCCTGGCGCGGTGGTTAGCGCGCGGGCCGTTCGGGCAAGGGTGGTGCGGCCCGTCCGCGCGATAGGCTCGCCACCGGGGGCGCGGCGTGATCTTCGCGGCCGCGAACGGGGTCGTCACGGGGCGCCGTGAGGCCGGGGAGGCGCGGCGCGTCGCCGGACGTCACCGCCCGTGCGGCGGACGGGCGCGGCGCACAACATCACAGTGTGGATCTTCACATCGGTTCGAGAGGAGCCTGGCGTTCCGTGAGCAGGAACAACAGCACGTTTGAGTGGTCCGACCAGGACCGGCGGGCCGTGGACGTGGTCCGCGCCCTCGCCATGGACGCGGTCGAGGAGGCGGGCTCCGGCCACCCGGGGACGGCGATGAGCCTCGCGCCCGCCGCCTACCTTCTGTTCCAGCGGTTCCTCCGGCACGACCCGACGGACCCGCACTGGCCCGGCCGGGACAGGTTCGTGTTGTCCTGCGGCCACTCCAGCCTGACCCTCTACATCCAGCTCTACCTGTCCGGCTACCCGATGACGCTGGACGACCTGAAGTCGCTCCGCAAGTGGGGCAGCCTCACCCCCGGCCACCCCGAGCACGGCCACACGGCGGGCGTCGAGACGACGACGGGGCCGCTCGGCCAGGGCATCGCGAACGCGGTCGGGATGGCGATGGCGGCGCGCCGCGAGCGCGGCCTGTTCGACCCGGACGCGCCGGAGGGAGAGTCCCCCTTCGACCACACGATCTGGGCGTTCGCGTCCGACGGGGACATCGAGGAGGGCATCAGCCACGAGGCGAGCTCCCTCGCGGGCCACCAGCGCCTCGGCAACCTGGTCCTGCTCTACGACGACAACCACATCTCGATCGAGGACGACACCGCGATCGCGCTGTCGGAGGACGTCCGGGCCCGGTACGCCGCGTACGGCTGGGACGTCCACCACGTCGACTGGACGGAGAACGGCGACTACGAGGAGAACGTCGCCGCGCTGGCCTCCGCGTTCGCCGCCGCGAAGGCCGAGACGTCCCGCCCGTCGTTCATCGCGCTGCGCACGATCATCGGCTGGCCCGCGCCGAACAAGAAGAACACCGGCAAGATCCACGGCTCGGCGCTCGGCGCCGACGAGGTCGCCGCGACCAAGCGGATCCTCAGCATGGACCCCGCCGAGACGTTCGTCGTCCCGGACGACGTCCTCGCGCACGCCCGCGAGGTGAGCGACCGGGGACGCGCCGAGCACGCGACGTGGAACGAGGCGTTCGAGGCGTGGCGGGCGGCGAACCCCGTCCGCGCCGCCGAGTACGACCGGATCTCGACCCGCACCCTGCCCCCCGGCTGGGACACCGCGCTGCCGCGGTTCGAGGCGGGCAAGGCCCTCGCGACCCGGGCCGCGTCCGGCGAGGTGCTGGCGGCGCTGGCGCCGGTGCTGCCGGAGCTGTGGGGCGGCTCGGCCGACCTGGCCGAGAGCAACAACACGACGATGAAGGGCCAGCCGTCCTTCATCCCCGAGGAGTTCCAGACCAAGGAGTTCCCCGGCGACCGGTACGGCCGCACGCTGCACTTCGGCGTCCGCGAGCACGCGATGGGCGCGATCTGCAACGGCATCGCGCTGCACGGCGGCACCCGCCCGTACGGCGGCACGTTCCTGATCTTCAGCGACTACATGCGCCCGGCCGTGCGGCTGGCCGCGCTGATGAAGCTGCCGGTCACGTTCGTGTGGACGCACGACTCGATCGGCCTCGGCGAGGACGGCCCGACCCACCAGCCGGTCGAGCACCTGTGGGCGCTGCGCGCGATCCCCGGGCTGGACGTCGTCCGCCCGGCGGACGCGAACGAGACGGCGGTCGCGTGGCGGACCGTGCTCGGGCACACCGACCGGCCCGCCGGGCTGGCGCTGACCCGGCAGAAGCTGCCGACCCTCGACCGGAGCGGCGGCCTCGCGTCCGCGGAGGGCGTCGCGAAGGGCGGCTACGTGCTCGCCGACGCCGACGGCGGGCAGCCCGACGTGATCATCATCGCGACCGGCAGCGAGGTGGAGCTCGCCCTGGAGGCGCGCGACACGCTGCAGGCCGAGGGCACCCCCACCCGGGTCGTGTCGATGCCGTGCGTGGAGTGGTTCGAGGCGCAGACCGACGCCTACCGGCAGGAGGTCCTCCCGCCCGGGGTGAAGGCCCGCGTGTCGGTCGAGGCCGGGATCGCGCTCGGCTGGCGCGCCTACGTCGGCGACGCCGGCGAGTCGGTGAGCCTGGAGCACTTCGGCGCGTCGGCCGACTACAAGACCCTGTTCCTGCAGTTCGGCATCACCTCCGAGCGGGTCGTCGCGGCGGCGAAGGCCAGCCTGATCAAGGCGTCCGTGAAGCACGCGGGACGCGGCGAGACCACCGGCAACTAGGACCGAGGAGCAAGGCGATGAGCGACATCCTGAAGCGGCTCTCGGACGAGGGCGTCTCGATCTGGCTGGACGACATCAGCCGCGACCGGCTGCGCACCGGCAACCTGGCGGCGCTGGTCAAGGACCGGCACGTCGTCGGCGTCACGTCCAACCCGACGATCTTCGCCAAGGCGCTGAGCAAGGGCACGGCCTACGACGACCAGGTCCGCGACCTCGCGGTGCGCGGCGTGGACGTCGAGGAGGCGTCCCGCGCGATCACCACCTACGACATCCGCTGGGGCTGCGACGTGCTGCGCCCCGTCTACGACCGGACTGACGGCCTCGACGGCCGCGTGTCCATCGAGGTCGACCCCCGGCTCGCCCGCGACACCCGCAGGACGGCCGCCGAGGCGCGCGCGCTGTGGTGGCTGGTCGACCGGCCGAACCTGTTCATCAAGATCCCCGCGACGAAGGAGGGCCTCGCCGCGATCACGTCGACGCTCGCCGAGGGCATCAGCGTGAACGTGACGCTGATCTTCTCGCTGGAGCGGTACGGCGAGGTCATCGACGCGTTCTTCGCCGGCCTGGAGCAGGCGCGGCAGAACGGCCACGACCTGTCCGGGATCGCGTCGGTGGCGTCGTTCTTCGTCAGCCGGGTCGACACCGAGATCGACAAGCGGCTCGACAAGATCGGGTCCGACGAGGCGAAGGCGCTGCGCTCCAAGGCGGGCCTCGCCAACGCGCGGCTCGCGTACGCGCTGTACGAGGAGAAGTTCGGCACCGACCGGTGGAAGGCGCTGAAGGACGCGGGGGCGCGCCCGCAGCGTCCGCTGTGGGCGTCGACCGGCGTGAAGGACCCGGACCTCAAGGACACCCTCTACGTCGACGAGCTGGTCGCGCCCGGCGTGGTCAACACCATGCCGGAGGCGACGCTGGACGCCGAGGCCGACCACGGCGACGTGCGCGGCGACACCGTCCGCGGCTCCTACGACGAGGCGCGGGCGCACATGGCGGCGCTGAAGGACGCGGGCGTCGACTACGACGACGTCGTCCGCGTCCTGGAGGACGAGGGCGTCGAGAAGTTCGCCGCGTCCTGGAAGCAGATGCTCGACTCCATCACCGGCGAGCTGGACGCCAAGAGGGCCGGCGCGTGACCTCGGTGGTGACCGCCGGGGGGATCTCGGTCACCATCCGCGGCGCCGTCGTCGACGAGAGCGAGACGGTCCTCGACCGTCTCGTCTCCGACGGCGTGCCGGGCTCGCTGACGTCCGGCAACGCCAAGCTGTGGGGGCCGGACGCGGCCCCGCTCGCCGCCCGCCGGCTCGGCTGGCTGGACCTGCCGGAGACCGCGCGGCCCGTGGCGGCCCGGCTGGCCGAGGCGGCGGAGGACGCCCGCGACGCCGGGCTCGACCGGATCGTGCTCGCCGGGGCGGGCGGCCCCGCCCTCGCCGCCGAGGCGATGTTCCGCACGGCGGGCGGGCGCGACGCCACGGGCGCCGACCTGGTCGTCCTCGACACGGCCGACCCGCACGAGGTGGGCGGCGTCCTCGCCGCCGGGGTCGACCGGACGATCGTGGTCGTCGTCGGCGAGAGCCCCGAGGCCGACGCCCTGCACCGCGTCTTCGCCCACGCGTTCGGCGGCACCGGGCTGAGCGCGGCCGAGCAGGCGCTGCGGTTCGTCGTCGTGGCCGACGACGGCTCCGAGCTGGAGCGGACGGCCCGCGCGGCGGGCCACCACATCGTCGTCGCCGAGCCGGACACCGACGGGCGCTTCGGCGCGCTCGGGGCGCGCGGGCTCGTCCCGGCGGCGCTCGCGGGCGTCGACGTGGACGGGCTGCTCGACGAGGCGTCCCGGCTGGCGGGCGTGCTCCGCCAGCCGTACGACAACCCGGCGCTGGCGCTCGGCGCGGTGCTCGCCTCGTCCGCGCTCGGCGCCCGCGACAAGCTGGTGATCGCCGACCACGGCTCCGGGCTGCACGGCCTGCCCGGGTGGGCGGAGCAGCTCGTCGCCGGGGCGCTGGGCAAGGACGGCAAGGGCCTGCTGCCCGTGGTCGTGGAGAGCGTCGACGCGCCCGGCTTCGAGCTGACCGGCGCCCTCCGCCGGGTCATCCTCGGCCGCCGTCCGGACGAGCCCGGTCCAGGGCGCGAGGCCGGGGTGAGCGTCGCGGGCCCGCTCGGAGCGCAGTTCCTGCTCTGGGAGTACGCCGTCGCGGTGGCGTCCCGGGTGGTCGGCGTGAACCCGTTCGACGAGCCGGACGCGGACGCCTCCAGGCAGGCCGCGGCCGCGCTGCTCCGCTCGGAGGACGGCGCCGCGCCCACGGTCGTGACCCGTCCGCCCGAGCTGGTGTCGGGCGCGGTGGAGGTGCACGCCCCGGAGGGCGCGCTGCGCGGCGCGCGGACGCTCACCGAGGCGCTCGACGCGGTCCTGGACGACGTCCCCGACGGCGGCTACCTCGCCGTGCAGGCGTTCCTCGACCGGACCGGCGACGCGGCGGCGGCCGGGCTGCGGCCGCTGCTCGCCGCGCGCGGCGGCAAGCTGCGCCGGGATCCGGCGCCGGTGACGTTCGGCTGGGGCTCGCGGTCCCTGCACGCGGCGGGCCAGTACCACAAGGGCGGCCCGGCGAACGGGGCGTTCCTCCAGATCACCGGCGCCGTGGTGGACGACGTCCCGGTCCCCGGACGGCCCTACACGCTCGGCGAACTGGAGCTGGCGCAGGCGTTCGGCGACCTGCGGACGGTGCGGTCGCTGGGGCGTCCGGCCGTCCGGCTGCACCTGCGCGACCGGGTGGAGGGCCTCGCCCAGCTCACCGAGGCGCTCGCCTGACCCCCTGCGCAGCGACCCGCCGCCCGGCGACCCACGGCGAACCGCCGCTCGACGACCCGGACGACCCGGGACGGAACGGGCGGGACGCAGGGCGATCGCCCGAACCCGAATCGCGACGAAGAAGATCGACGGAGATGGTCGCCAATGCCCTTTCTCTCCTGAAACGATGGGGGCCGGGAGGGGAACGGTGTCCGGATTCGACGTACTGACGCGGGGCGAGGTGCTCGACTCGGCGCTGCAGGCGAGGGACTACCTCGTGAGCTGCGGCGTCCCGGCCGCGCTGGCCGCGAAGGACCCCAAGCTGTGGGGCAGCCGCGCGGTCGACCACAGCAGGCTCGGCTGGCTCGACCTGCCCTTCGCCTCCCGCGGCCTGCTGAGCCAGGTGGACGCGCTCGTCGCGGAGGCGCGCTACTCGGGGCTCGACCACATAGTGCTGATCGGCGTCGGCGCGGAGACGCTCGCCGCGCAGGCGATCGTGGAGTCGCACGTGCCCGCCGCCGGGGGCGACCGCCCGGCGGGCGGGCTCACCGTGCTGGACGGCAGCGACACCGCCGCGCTCGCGTTCGCACTGGAGCGCCTCGACCGTACGCTCGTCGTGCTGGCCAGCAAGGCGGGCGTGTCGCTGGAGGGCGACGCCTACCGGCGGATCTTCGCCGCGGCGTTCCGGGAGCGCGGCCTGTCGGAGCGGGAGATCGCGTCCCGGTTCCTGGTGATCACCGATCACGGCAGCCCGCTGCACGACTTCGCCCGGCAGTGCGGCTACCGGATCGGGCTGACCGACCCGTACCTGCCCGGCCACTACGGCGCGCTGTCGGCGTACGGGCTCGTCCCGGCGGTGCTCGCGGGCGCGGACGCCGAGCGGCTGCTCGCGGAGGCGGCGTCGCTCGTCCCGTCGCTCGGCAAGGACGAGGACAACCCGGGCCTGCTGCTCGGCGCGGTCCTCGGCGGCTGCGCGCAGCAGACCCCGGGCGGCCTCGCCCGCGACAAGGTGCTGCTGCGCGGGCCCGGCGCGCTGACCGCGTGGATCTCCCAGCTCCTCGCGGTCGGCACCGGCAAGCGGGGCCGCGGCGTGCTGGTGTTCGAGCCGCCGGGCGGGCGCGGCGACTTCCCCGACGTGCACGGCGTGTCGATCAACCCGCGGTCGGCGGCCGACGAGGACGCCGACACCTCGGTGTGGGCGCCGCTCGGCGCGCAGTTCCTGCTGTGGGAGTACGCGACGGCGGTCGCCGGGTGGCTGCTCGGGGTGAACCCGTTCGAGGCGGGCAGCGCGGTCGTGCAAGAGGCGGAGGACGACGCCGCCGCGCTGCTGCGCACGCCGGGCGGGACGGCGCTGACCGCCGAGCGCCCGGTGTACGTGGAGGACGGCATCGAGGTGCACGCCGACTTCCCGTGGCCGCCGGGCGCGGAGCTGATGACCGTCCTCGGCGGGCTGGTCGCGTCGGTCCCGTCGGACGGGTATCTATCCGTCATGTCGTATCTGTCGGGCGACTTCTCGGGGCGCTACCTCGCGCCGTCGCTGGCCCGCGCGTCGGGCCGCCCGGTCGTCTACGGGCCGGGGCCCGCCTTCCCGCACGCGACGGGACCGGTGCACAAGGACGGCCCCGGCAACGGCGCGTTCCTCATCATCACCGGCGACCCGGCGCCCGGCGACGCGCTCGCCGCGCACCCCGTCCCCGGCCGCCCGTACAGCCTGGCGGAGCTGCAGGTGGCGCGGGCCCTCGGCGAGCTGCGGGCGCTGCGCGAGCGGCGGCTCCCGGTGATCAGGCTGCACCTGCGCGATCCGGTCGAGGGCGCCGGACGGCTCACCGAGGCGGTACGGGCGGTCGCGGGGGCGCGCAGGCCGTGACGTTCACCGCCGTCGTCTCGGGGGAGACGGCCATCACCGCCCGCGGACCGCTGCGGGCGGCCGCCGAGCGGGTGCTCGGCCGGTTGTGGATCGACCAGGTGCCGGTCCGGCTCGCCTCGGAGGACGCGTCGCTGTGGCCGTCCGCCGACGCCGCCGCCCTGGAGGGCCGGGACTTGTGCTGGCCCGGCCAGCCGGGGCCGGGGCGCGCCGTCCTGGACCGTGCCGGGGAGCTGCGCGACCGGGCCCGCGCGGACGGGCTGACCGAGGTCGTGCTGCTCGGCGACGGCGCCCCGGCCCGCGCCGCCGAGCTGATCGTCGCGTCCCAGCGCCACGCGGTGCCCGACGGCGCCGGGCCCGACGACCCCGACGAGGAGGCCGCCGCCTTCGACGTCCCGGCGCTCACGCTGCTCGACGGCCCCGAGCCGGGCCCGCTGCTCCGCCTCCAGGACGACCCCGGCCGCCTCGCCCGGACGCTGGTCGTGGTGACCGGCGACGACCCCGCCGTCGGCGCGCTCCGCGAGGTCCTCGGCGGGATGCTCGGCGGCCTCGGCCTCTCCCCCGCCGACGTCGCGCGGCGGATCGTCACCGTCGCCGAGCCGGGCGCGGCGGCCGCCAAGCTCGCCGCCGAGGCGGGGCGCCCGCTGGTCGAGGCGCCCGCGCCGACCGCGTTCGGCGCGCTGTCCCCGTACGCGCTGGTGCCCGCCGCGCTCGCCGGGGCGGACGTCGGCGCGCTGCTCGGCGACGCGACCGCCGTGCTGCCGTCGCTGACCCGGCCGGAGCACAACCCGGGGCTCGTCCTCGGCGCGATCCTCGGCGGCGCCGCCCGCGCCGGGCGCCGCACCGCCGTGCTCGGCGGCTACTCGGCCGCGCCGCCCGGCCTCGCCGGGTGGGCGGCGGCGCTGCTGGCGGAGGCGACGGGCGGGCGGCTGACGCCGGTCGTCCAAGAGGGCGGCCTCCCGCTCGCGCCCGCCGACGACCTCTTCCTCGTGACGTTCGGCGGCCGTCCGCGCCAGGACGACGCCACCGTCACCGGCCCGCTCGCCGCCCAGCTCGTCGTGTGGGAGTACGCCGCGGCAGTCGCCGCGTACCTGCTGAGAGCCGACCCGATGGCGCCGCGCGCGCCCGCCGCCCCGCCGACGCTCGACGACGGGACGGGCGGGCCGCTGTTCGCCGACGGCGCGCCGGACCGGGCCGTCGAGGCGCACACGACCGTCCCGGAGCTCGCGGCGGCGGACACGCTGCCCGCGCTCATGACCGCGCTCACCGCACTGGCCGCCGGGGCCGGTCCGGGCGGGCGGCTGGCGATCCTCGCCTACCTCGACCCGGACGAGGCGCGCGGGCAGGGCGCGCAGGTCCGCAGGCTGGCCGCGCTGCTCGCGGCGCGCAGCGGCCGCCCGGTGACGGTCGGCTGGGGCACGCGGCGGACCGCGATCGGGAATGATCACCCGGACGGGTGCGTATACCTGATGGTGACCGGGAACGTGGACCGCGACATGCCGGTCCCGGGACGGGGGCACCGGCTCGGGACGCTGCGGCTGGCCCGGGCGCTCGGGGACGTCCGCGACGCGCGCGCCGCCGGCCGCCCGGTGCTGCGGCTGCACCTGCGGAACCGGTGGGCGGGGCTCGCCCGCCTCCTGGACGCCGCACGCGAGCCGGGCCCCGTCCCCAACGGGGAACCGGACACGGAACCGAACACCGGATGGGGAACCGGATGGAACACGGGATGAGCGCGACGCCCCCCGGGGCGCGTACCCGTGGACGTCCCGCGCCGCCCCCGGCGGCCCGGGACCGGAGATGTGGCCACGGAAGAATGCGCAGAGAGGGCAGGATGCTTGCAGAACGAGGACGACACGGCGCCGCGCGCCCGGCCGGGGCCGGGCGCGCGGCCGGACGGCCGGACGGGCCCCGATGACCGCAGCGAAGCGAGGATCTTCGGGCCGCCGACCCGGGGGCCCGGGGGAAGCCCCGAGGAAAGGTAGAGCCACGTGACCGACCCAGCCAATCCGCTCCGCGACCCACGCGACAAGCGCCTGCCGCGGGTCGCCGGCCCGTGCGTGCTCGTGCTGTTCGGCGTCACCGGCGACCTGTCGCGCAAGAAGCTGCTCCCGGCGATCTACGACCTGGCGAACCGGGGGCTGCTCCCGCCGGGCTTCTCCCTCGTCGGCTTCGCGCGCCGCGACTGGGCGCACGAGGACTTCCGCCAGATCGCCTACGACGCCGTCAAGGCGCACGCCCGCACCCCGTTCCGCGAGGACGTCTGGACGCACCTGTCCGAGGGCATGCACTTCGTCCCCGGCGAGTTCGGCGACCCGGGCGCGTTCGACGCGCTGTCCATGGCGGTCAAGGAGCTGGACGAGAGCCGCGGCACCGGCGGCAACTACGCGTTCTACCTGTCGATCCCGCCGAAGGCGTTCCCGCTCGTCGTCGAGCAGCTGCAGCGCAGCGGGCTGGCCGAGCGCGAGGAGGGGTCCTGGCGGCGGGTCGTCATCGAGAAGCCGTTCGGCCGCGACCTGCGCACCGCCAAGGAGCTGAACGACACCGTCCACCGCGTCTTCCCCGAGGAGTCGATCTTCCGGATCGACCACTACCTCGGCAAGGAGACCGTGCAGAACATCCTGGCGCTGCGGTTCGCGAACTCGATGTTCGAGCCGATCTGGAACCGGTCGTTCGTCGACCACGTGCAGATCACCATGGCCGAGGACATCGGGATCGGCGGCCGCGCCGGGTACTACGACGGCATCGGCGCGGCCCGCGACGTCATCCAGAACCACCTGCTGCAGCTGCTGGCGCTGACCGCGATGGAGGAGCCGACGTCGTTCAGCGCGGAGGCCGTCCGCGCGGAGAAGGCGAAGATCCTCTCGGCGGTGCGGGTGCCGGGCGACCTGTCCGCGTCCACGGCGCGCGGGCAGTACGCGGCGGGCTGGCAGGGCGGCGTGAACGTCCGCGGCTACCTGGAGGAGGACGGCATCCCCGCCCACTCCCGCACCGAGACCTACGCCGCCGTGAAGCTCCAGATCGACAACCGGCGCTGGGCGGGCGTCCCGTTCTACCTGCGCACCGGCAAGCGGCTGAGCCGCCGGGTGACGGAGGTGGCGATGGTGTTCCAGCAGGCGCCGCACCTGCCGTTCTCCGAGACCGACACCGAGGAGCTCGGGCAGAACGCCCTCGTGATGCGGGTGCAGCCGGACGAGGGCATCACGGTCCGGTTCGGCTCGAAGGTGCCCGGCACCTCGATGGAGATCCGCGACGTCAACATGGACTTCGCCTACGGCGAGTCGTTCACCGAGACCTCCCCCGAGGCGTACGAGCGGCTGCTGCTGGACGTGCTGATCGGCGACCCCCCGCTGTTCCCCCGCCAGGAGGAGGTCGAGCTGTCCTGGGAGATCCTCGATCCGATCGAGGAGTTCTGGGCGAGCCGGGGCGGTCTCGACCAGTACAAGTCCGGCGGCTACGGGCCCGACAGCGCCGACGAGCTGATGGCGCGCGACGGGCGCACCTGGAGGAGGCTCTGATGAACATCGACCTCACCGGCACGACGACCCGGCAGATCCAGGACGCGCTGACGCAGTCCCGGCACCTGATGGGCGGCCCGGCCGTCGGCATGGTGCTCACGCTGATCATCGTGACCGACGAGTCGGCGCAGTACGACGCGGTGCGGGCGGCGACGGAGGCGGCGCGCGAGCACCCCTGCCGGGTGCTGACCGTCATCTCCCGCGACCCGCGCGGCGGGACGTCCCGGCTGGACGCCGAGATCCGGATGGGCGAGACCGGCCCCGGCGAGACGGTGCTGCTGCGCATGTACGGGCCGCTCGCCGAGCACGCCGACTCGGTCGTCGTCCCGCTGCTGATGCCGGACACCCCGGTCGTGACGTGGTGGCCGGGCGGCAAGGTGCCGAAGGCGCCCGCGCAGGACTCGCTCGGCCGCCTCGCGCAGCGCCGGGTGACCGACTCCTACGCGGCCCGCGACCGGCTCGGCACGCTGGCCCAGCTCGCGGACGGCTACCGGCCGGGCGACACCGACTTCACCTGGACGCGGCTGACGTCCTGGCGGTCGCTGCTCGCCGCCGCGCTCGACCAGGACCACGAGGACATCGTCTCGGGCCAGGTGGCGGCGGAGCCGGACAGCCCGAGCGCGGAACTGCTCGCGGCGTGGCTGTCGATCCGGCTCGGCGTCCCGATGTCCCGCGCGGTGTCGGAGGGGCCGGGGATCACCGGCGTGACGCTGACGACCACGGCCGGGGACATCGTCGTCCACCGCCCGGACGGGCGGGTCGCGACGCTGTGCCGTCCCGGGCAGCCCGACCGGCAGGTGGCGCTGATGCGGCGCCCGATGGCGGAGCTGCTGGCCGAGGAGCTGCGGCGGCTCGACCCGGACGAGGTGTACCGGGAGGCCGCGGCCCGCTTCGCCAAGGACCTCGCGGGCGGGACGACCCGCGAGGGCGTCGCGAGCGACCCGGTGTCGGCGACGGCGGAGGCGGCGAAGACCGGCCCCGCGAAGCGCGAGGTCGCCGACCGCGAGGCCGCCGACGACGCCAGCGCCACCGGGGACGACGGCGAGGGCGCCGCGGGCGGATCGGAGAAGGCGTGAGTCCCCCGTCCGTCCTCGTGCACCGCGACCAGGAGGTGCTCGCCGCCGCGGTGGCGGCGCGGCTGGTCACGCGGATCGCCGACGCCCAGGCCGCGCGGGGCACGGCGTCGGTCGCGCTGACCGGCGGCGGCGTCGGAACGGCGGTCCTCGCGGCGGTCGCCGCGTCCGACGCGCGCGACGCCGTCGACTGGACGCGCCTCGACGTGTGGTGGGGCGACGAGCGGTTCCTGCCCACCGGCGACCCGGAGCGCAACGAGACCGGGGCGCGGGCGGCGCTGCTCGACCACGTCCCGCTCGATCCGGCGCGGGTGCACGCGATGCCCGCGCCGGGCGGCCCGGACGGCGACGACCCCGAGGCCGCCGCCGCCCGGTACGGCGCCGAGCTGGCGGGGGCCGGGGGCCGGCTCGACGTGGTGCTGCTCGGCGTCGGCCCCGACGCGCACGTCGCCTCGCTGTTCCCGCACATGCCCGGCCTGGACGCGGACGCGGCGGCGGTGGCCGTGCACGGCGCGCCGAAGCCGCCCCCGACCCGCGTCTCGCTGACGTTCGGCACGCTCAACTCCGCCGACGAGGTGTGGGTGCTCGCGGCCGGGGAGTCGAAGGCGGAGGCGGTCCGGCTCGGCCTGTCGGGCGCGGACGTCGCCGAGGCTCCCGTCGCCGGGGTGCGCGGCCGGAACCGCACGCTGTTCCTGCTGGACCGGTCCGCCGCCGCGAGGCTCGCGCCGGGGCCCGACACGTCCGGACGGCCCTGACCAGCGAGAAGCAGAACGAAGCCCGCGCTTTCGAATGTCTTCGGCAAAACCGTGCATACCCTGACGCAGGGAATGCCCGTCGAGCGGGAGGAGTGCCCAGTGCTCAGGCGACGGACCGGGACGGCCAGCGCGGCGATCATCGGAGCGGCGGTCGTCGCCGTCGCGGGCTGCTCGTCCGGGGGCGGCGGAGGCGGCGGCGGGGGCGGCGCGGGCAAGGCCGCGGACGCGGTCAAGCTGGCCATCACCCCCGCCACCGGCACGCAGCGGGTCGCGCCCGACCAGCCCGTCACCGTCACCGCCGACAAGGGGCGGCTGACCAGCGTGACCCTCACCTACGGCCAGAAGAACGCGAAGGCGCAGGGCCGGCTCGCCTCGGACGGCAAGTCGTGGAAGTCGTCGTGGACGCTCCGCCCGTCCACGACGTACACGGTCACCGCGAAGGGCACCGGCGACGGCAAGGAGGCCACGGCGACGTCCACGTTCACGACGCTGACCCCGCCGAAGAAGCTGGAGAGCGGCATGTCCCCGCTGGACGGCGAGAAGGTCGGCGTCGGGATGCCCGTGCAGTTGCTGCTGTCCAAGCCGGTGGGCACCAAGGCCGGGAAGGTCGCTGTCGAGAACGCGATCGAGGTCCGGATGTCCAAGCCGGTCGAGGGCGCCTGGTACTGGGTCAGCGACCGGGAGGTCGACTTCCGGCCCCGTGAGTACTGGCCGGCCGGGCAGAAGGTGGAGGTCGTCGCGCACCTGGCCGGGCTGAAGGCGGGCGAGGGCCTGTACGGGATGAAGGACCGCAGCACCAGCTTCACGGTCGGCCCCCGGCACATCACCACGATCGACGCGAAGAAGCACACCGCGACCGTCACCGACGGGGGGCGCACCGTCCGGACGATGAAGGTCAGCCTCGGCAAGCCGGGTCACGACAGCTACAGCGGCACGATGATCGCGCAGGAGAAGAACGCGCACATCGTGATGGACTCGGCGACCACCGGCGACCCGGGCGAGTACCGGATCCCGACGAAGTGGAACGTCCGGCTGACCTACAGCGGGACGTTCGTCCACTCCGCGCCGTGGTCGACCGACTCGCAGGGCAACGACAACGTCAGCCACGGATGCGTCAACGCCTCCCCCTCCGACGCCAAGTGGTTCTTCGACTTCACGAACCGCGGTGACGTCGTCACGGTGACCGGGACGACGCGGAAACTCCAGTTCGGCAACGGCCCGACCCCGTGGGCGAAGTCGTGGGACGCCTGGCTCCAGGGCAGCGCGACCGGCAGGCCCGTCACCGCCGCGCCGCTGAACTGACCCACCCCGGTGAGGCTCCGGCGGGGGCGCTGGCACACTGGGTGCCATGCAGAAGCTCTCGCTGGACGCACAGGTACGGGACCAGCTCAAGCGCGCCGCCGCCGGATCCACCGGACGCAGCGCCGAGACCGTGTACGGCGGGCACGAGCACGTCCTGCGCCAGACGCTGATCGCGCTGACCGCCGGGACGTCCCTGGCCGAGCACGAGAGCCCGGGCGAGGCGACGGTCCACGTCCTGCTGGGGCGGGTGCGGCTGCTGAGCGGCGACGACGCCTGGGACGGCATCGCGGGCGACCTGCTGATCGTCCCGGACGCGCGGCACGCCCTCGAGGCGCTGGAGGACTCGGCCGTCCTGCTGACGGTCGCCAAGCGCTGAGCCTCGACCCTCACGCCTCGACCCTCACGCCTCGGCCGTCACGCCGCGGCCGCGAGGACGCCGGCGCCGAGCGCGACCAGCAGGACGACCTTCGCGGCCTCGCACGCCACGTAGTACAGGTGCCCGCGGGAGCGGGGCAGGTCCTCTCCCGCGAGCACCCGGTCCGACCGCCGGTTGAGCCGGGGCCGGAGCACGCCGAGCTGCACGGCGAGCAGCGCCGCCGCCAGCGCGGCGAGCACGGCGACCGGCGCGGGCGGGCCCCCGGCGGCGACCGCCGCGACCACGACGACGGCGAGCCCGGTCTCGGCGGCGTTCAGCGCGCGGAACACGATCCGGCCGATGCCGAGCCCGACCGGGATCGTCACGCCGGGCGCGCGGAACTTCAGCGGCGCCTCCATGAAGGAGATCGCCAGCACCATCCCGAGCCACAGGAACGTCACCGCACCGGCCGTCGCCGCCGCCGTCGCGTTCATCGCACAACCGCCTTCCGGGGGATCATCGGCATCCGGGGATCTCGGCTTCCGGGATCTCGGCTTTCGGGGATCATCGAGGGGTGCGCCGCAGGTGGGCGACGCAGGCGCCGGGTTCGGCGAAGGGCTCCAGCCGGTCGGCGGACAGCGGCGCGTCCAGCTCCTCCAGCGCGCCCTGCATCAGGCCGAGGTGGACGTCGCAGACGAGCGGTCCGTACTCCTCCGCCAGTTCGAGGAACGGGCAGTGCCGGAGCCTGATCACGTCGTCGGCGGGCTTCGGGTCGAAGTCGAGGTCGTCGAGCAGGGCGGTGAGCCGTCCGGTGGCGTCGGCCTCGCTCGTCGGCTGGAACGGCGGCGGACGGTCGACGAGGTAGCGGCCCCATTCGCGGCCGGCGCGGGTGGCGTCCGCGCGGGCACCGGGGCCGCCGGACGCGAGCCTGCTGAGCAGGATCTGGGCGAGCAGCCGGTAGCCGCGGGCGCCGCCCCGGTCCATGCCGGGCCGCGGCGCGTACACGGTGCGCGGGCGTCCGCGCCCGGACGGCTCCTCGACGCTCCGCTCGACCGCGCCCTCGGCGGCGAGGGCGTCCAGGTGGAAGCGCGCGGTGTTGGCGTGGACGCCGAGCCGCCGCGCGACGTCGGCGACGCCGAGCGGCCCGTCCGCCGCGCGGAGCGCCTCCAGGACCTCGCGCCGCCGGGGCCGGTCCGGCTGCGGCGCGGTGCCGGTCACGCCTCCCCCGCCGGGGGCAGCGCCGCGATCAGCGGATGGTCGCGGTCGACGGCGCCGAGCTTGGCGGCGCCGCCGGGCGAGCCGAGGTCGTCGAAGAACTCGGCGTTGGCCGCCGTGTACGCCTTCCACTGGTCGGGGACGTCGTCCTCGTAGTAGATGGCCTCGACCGGGCAGACGGGCTCGCAGGCGCCGCAGTCGACGCACTCGTCCGGATGGATGTAGAGGGACCGCGCGCCCTCGTAGATGCAGTCGACGGGGCATTCGTCGACGCAGGCACGGTCCTTGACGTCCACGCACGGCTCGGCGATCACATAGGTCACGGCGCGCTCCTCCCGCATTTTCTACGAATAATACCTGTAGAAATTAATCGCGTCCCGGCGGGTCCCCGCCGCGCGCGGCCGATACCAAAGTCGACGGGCCGCCGACCTGCGGCCACTGCCGGCACGCGGACCCGCCGATAGCGTGGAGCGCGTGGAACTCAGGCGGGCGTGGCGCGACCGGCTCGGCGACGCGGGCGTCACCGCGGGCGCCGTCGTGCTCGGCCTGCTCATGCTCCAGGCGTCGCTGGAGGACCTGCAGGACGGCCAGGACCTCTCGGTCCCGCGGGACCTGGCGATCGGCGTCGTGAGCTGGACCACCGTCCTGCTGTTCCGCCGCCGGTACCCGGTCGCGCTCGCGATCGCGATGATGTTCGCGCAGCTCACCGCGTCGACGGTGCTCGGCACCGCGGCGGCGGCGGTGTTCTCGGTCGCCGTCCTGCGGCCGTGGCGGACGAGCCTGCCGATCGGCGCCGCGACCATGGGCGTGGTCGCCCTGGAGTTCTGGATCGCGCCGCTGTCGGCGCGCGACTTCCGCGAGGGCGTCGTCGTCTTCGCCCTGATGTACGCGGTGCTCGTCACGGCGGGGATGCTGGTGCGGTCGCGGCGGATGCTGGTGGAGTCGCTGCGCGAGCGGGCCCGCGCCGCCGAGACCGAGCAGCAGCTCAGGGTCGAGGAGGCGCGGCTGCTGGAGCGGGAGCGGATCGCGCGGGAGATGCACGACGTCCTCGCGCACCGCATCTCCCTGCTGGCCGTGCACGCGGGCGCGCTGGAGTTCCGCCAGGACTCGCCGCCCGAGCAGCGCGAGGCCGCCGGGATCATCCGGCGGAGCGCCTACGAGGCCATGGAGGACCTGCGCGAGGTCATCGGCGTGCTGCGGGACGACTCGCCGCGCGCCGCCGGTCCGGAGCGCCCGCAGCCGACGCTCGCGGACGTGTCCGGCCTGGTCGCCGAGTCGGAGCGCGCGGGCGGGCGCGTCACGCTGGACGACCGCGTCCCCGATCCGGGGCGCGTCCCGGCGCGGGTCGGGCGGCACGCCTACCGGATCGTCCAGGAGGGGCTGACCAACGCCCGCAAGCACGCGCCGGGGGCGCGCGTCCGCGTCACGCTGGGCGCCGGGGCCGACCTCGACATCGAGATCGTCAACGCGCTGCCGCCGGGACCGCCCGCCCGGCCGCTGCCCGGCGCGGGCGCGGGGCTCGTCGGCCTCGCCGAGCGGGTCGCGCTGCTCGGCGGGACGCTGGAGCACGGCCGCACCGGCGACGGGCGGTTCCGGCTGCGGGCCCGGCTGCCGCTCGGCGGCCCGCATGCCGGCGGGGATGCCGGGAAGGGTCTCCCCCATGGCACCGAACTCCGCTGACCAGCCACTGCTCGAAGAACTGGACCGCGCTGAATGCCTCCGGCTGGTCTCCGCCGCGGACGTCGGACGGGTCGCGTTCGACGACGGCGAGGGGCCGACGGTCGTCCCGGTGAACCACGCCGTCGACGGCGACGCCGTGATCTTCCGCACCTCGGCCGCCGGACGCCTGAACCGCAGCCTGCACCCGCTCGTGACCGGCGGCGAGGTCCGGGCCGCGTTCCAGGTCGACCAGTTCGACCGCGCGACCCACGAGGGGTGGAGCGTGCTCGTACGCGGCGGCGCGCATCCGCTGACCGACGACGAGATCCCGCACGTGGCGCAGGTCCGGCCGTGGCCGGGCGGCGAGCGCGACGCCTGGTTCCGGCTGGCCGCGCACGAGGTCAGCGGCCGCCGCCTGCGCCGCCCGTAGCGGGCGGGCCGGGCCGTTCCGAAGCCATAGGGTGACGGGATGGACTCCGCTGCCATCCGCGTCCTGATCGTGGACGACGACGCGCTCGTCCGGGCCGGCCTGTCGATGATGCTGGCGAACGCCGACGACCTCGACGTGGTGGCCGACGTCGCCGACGGCGCGGAGGTCGTGTCCGCCGTCAACCTGCACCGTCCCGACGTGGTGCTGATGGACGTCCGGATGCCGAGGCTGGACGGGCTCGCGGCGACCGAGCTGCTGCGCGCCCGCCGCGACCCGCCCGAGATCATCATCCTGACGACGTTCGACAGCGACGACCACATCGTCCGCGCGATGCGGGCGGGGGCGAGCGGGTTCCTGCTGAAGCACACGCCGCCGCCGGAGATCGTCCAGGCGATCCGGCAGGTCGCGGCGGGCGAGCCGATGATGTCGCCCGCGGTGCTGCGCCGGATGATGTCCTACGTCGCGGACGCGGGCGCGGACCCGCGGCAGGCCCGCGCCCGGGAAATGCTCGGCCGGTTGAGCGAGGGCGAGCGGGCCGTGGCGGCGCTGGTCGGGCAGGGCCGGACGAACAGTGAGATCGGCCGGGAGCTGTCGCTCAGCGTCGCGACGGTGAAGGCGTACGTGTCGCGCCTGCTGACGAAGCTCGAACTGAACAACCGGGTGCAGGTCGCGCTGCTCGTCCACGACGCCGCCCTCGACACCTAGTCGCGCGGGCCGCCGGGTCCGCGGGGTGCAAGCGGGACGTGCCGCAGCAGCAGCGCGGCGGCCAGGCCCGCGGCGAGCAGCGGCAGGGCGGCCAGGAACAGGTCGGTGAAGGCGGCGGCGAACGCTTCGGCGACGCCGTCCCGCACCGGGCCGGGCAGGGCGTCGAGCGCGCCGGGCCGGACGGCGTCGTCGAACGCGGGGACGCGGCCGTCCGGGACGCGCTGCCCGATCTCGGCGGTGAACCGGCTGGACACGATCGCGCCGAACACCGCCATCCCGGCGGCCGTGCCGAGCATCCGCGTCGCGAACACCCCCGAACTGGCCGCGCCGAGGTCGCGGGGCGGCGCCGCGTTCTGCGCGATCAGCACGACGACCTGCTGCGACAGCCCGGCCCCGAACCCGAGGACGGCCATGTAGCAGCCCGCGACGAGCAGCCCGGTATGGGCGTCCATGGTGGCGAGCAGCGCGACGCCGAGCCCGCTGACCGCCATGCTTGCTGCCGGAAGCCGGTGGTAGCGGCCGGTCCGGGCGATGCGGCGTCCGGCGCCCATCGAGGAGGCGAGGAGCCCGATCATCATCGGCAGTACGAGCAGGCCGGAGCGCGTCGCCCCGGCTCCCCCGACGACCTGGAAGAACATCGGCAGGTAGGTCGCGAGCCCGAATCCGGTGGCGCCGCCGACGGCCGCGACGACGCAGGCGACGGCGAACGACCGGTCGCGGAACAGGCGCGGCGGGATGACGGGCTCGGCCGCCGTCCGCTCCGCCAGAACCCATGCCGCGAACAGGACGGCGGATCCGGCCGCCAGCCCGAGCACGACCGGCGAGCCCCACGGGTACCGCGTCCCGGCCCAGCTCGTGAACAGCGTGAAGCAGGTGACCGCCGCGCCGAGCAGCACGATCCCGCGGTAGTCGATCCGCGGCTCGCGCTCCGGCCTCGGCAGCCGCAGCAGGAGCGCGGTCGCGGCGGTGGCGGCGAGGCCGAGCGGCAGGTTGACGTAGAAGGCCCAGCGCCAGGACGCGTGGTCGGTGAGGAACCCGCCGATCAGCGGTCCGGCGACGCTCGACACCGCGAAGACCAGCGCCGAGTACCCCTGGTACTTCGCCCGCTCGCGCGGTTCGAACAGGTCGCCGGTCAGCGCGAACATCGAGCTCATCAGGCACCCGGCCGCCGCGCCCTGCACGACCCGCAGCGCGATCAGCCAGTTCATGGACGGCGCGGCCCCGCACGCCGCCGACGCGGCCATGAACCCGACGAGACCGGTGAGCAGGACGGGACGGCGTCCGAACAGGTCGCCCAGCCGTCCCGACAGCGGGACGGTGACGCTGGTCGCCAGCACGTACGCGGTGGACACCCAGGCGAGCCGGTCGAGCCCGCCGAGGTCGCCGACGATCGCCGGGAGCGCGGTGCCGAGCACCGTCGCGTCCAGGGACGACATCAGCCCGGCGAGCATCAGCCCGCCGAACACCAGCAGCCGGTCCCGGCGGCTCATCGATGCGGCGGCTCCGGCGACGGTCGCGGAATTCATGTGCACCTCACAGTTATATGCTTAGAGCATGGAGATGCTAGACACATTTAGATGAGGTGCGCAACCTGGCTAGACTTGCGGCCATGAGCGACGAGGCACTGGACGCCGTCGAGCGGAGCATGGTCAGGCTCCGCCGCGGGATGGCGCGGCAGCGGCTCGGGAAGGCCGCCGTCCGGGACCACAACCTGCCCGTGGACGTCCAGGTCCTGCACGTCGTGGACGTCGTCGACGAGGGCCCCGACCGTCCCGGCCAGGAGATGAGCGTCGGGCTCGTCGCCGCCCGGCTCGGCGTCGACGCCTCGCGCGGCAGCCGCATCGTCGCGGAGGCCGTCAAGTCCGGGTACGTCCGCCGGGTCGCGTCCCAGGAGGACGGGCGCCGCATCCACCTGGAGCTGACCGACGCGGGCCGGGCGGTCGTGGACGCCACCCGCCGCACCCGCCAGGAGCACTTCGCCCAGGCCATGGCCGACTGGACGGACGCCGAGCGCGCCGAGTTCGCCCGCCTGCTCGGCCGGTTCGTCCACACCTACGAGGGCTGACCGGCCTACGACCCGGGTTGCGGGTGCGGCGCGTCGGGCTACGCCTCCGGTCGCGGTCCGGCGGGCCGCCCCTCGGCCGCACGGCCGATCATTCCGGCCCGGACGCCGTCTACGCTGGCCGCATGGGTGGTCGCCGGTTCCCGAGCGCTCCGCGCGGCCGCGCACGGGACGCGGCGGTCGCCGGCGGCGTGTTCGCCATCGTGGCCCTCAGCAGCGCCGACTCGCTGATCGGCGCCCGAAGGGAGCCGTGGGCGGTCACCGCGCTGGCCTGGGCGATGATCGCCGCCGCCTGCGGCGCGCTCTACTTCGGACGCCGCCGCCCCGTGCCGGTCGGCTTCGCCGTCCTGGTGCTGACCGTCGTCTTCTACCTCATGAGCGCCTACGACGGCGGGCTGATGGTCGCGCTGATCACGGCGCTGTACCTGGTCGCCGCCGAGGGGCACCTGCGCGCCGCGCTCGCCCTCGCCGCGCTGACCGTGCTCTTCACCGGCTTCGGGACGCTGGTCGGCAACGACAAGGTCAACGAGGTCGCGCTGTTCATGCTGACCGGCTGGGTGGTGGCGATGGTCGCGCTCGGCTGGGTCCGGCACAGCAGGCTCGCCTACCTGCGGGAGGCCGAGCGGCGCGCGGCGGGCGAGGAGCGGCTGCGCATCGCCCGCGAGCTGCACGACGTGGTCGGGCACCACCTGTCGCTGATCAACGTCCAGGCGGGCACGGCACTGCACCGCTACCACCGGGACCCGGCGCAGGGCGAGACCGCGCTCGCCGCGATCAAGGAGTCGAGCCGGGACGCGCTGCGCGACCTGCGCGCGACGCTCGGCGTGCTGCGGCAGGCCGACGAGGAGGCCCCGACCGCCCCGGCCCCCGGCCTGGACCGGATCGATGACCTCGTCGGCGCGGCGCGGGCGGCGGGACTCACCGTCCGCGCCCGGCTGGACGGCGCGGCCGACCCGCCGACCGAGGTCGGGCTGGCGGCGTACCGGATCGTCCAGGAGTCGCTGACGAACGTGTCGCGGCACGCGCGGGCGGCGCAGGTCGTCGTCAGCGTCGCGGACGGTCCGGGCGGCCTGCTCGTCGAGGTCGCCGACGACGGCCGGGGCGCGACCGCCGTCCCGGCGGGGCCGGGCAGCGGCGTGGACGGGATGCGCGAGCGCGCCCGCGCCCTCGGCGGCGAGCTGACCGCGGGGCCGGGGCCCGACGGCGGGTTCGTCGTCCGGGCGCGGCTCCCCTACCGGGACGGACCACCATGATCGAGGTTCTGCTGGCCGACGACCAGCGGCTCGTCCGCGCGGGCTTCCGCTCCATCCTGGACGACGAGGACGACATCACCGTCACCGGCGAGGCCGCGAACGGCGAGGAGGCCCTCGCGGCGTGCCGGGAGCTGCGCCCCGACGTGGCGCTGCTCGACGTCCGGATGCCCGGCATGGACGGCCTGGAGGCGGCCCGCCGGATCACCGGCGACCCGCGGCTCGACGGCGTCCGCGTCGTCATCCTCACCACCTTCGACCTGGACGAGTACGTCTACGGCGCGCTGCGCGCCGGGGCGACCGGGTTCCTGCTCAAGGACACCGAGCCCGCCGAGCTGATCCACGCCGTGCGGGTCGCGGCGCGCGGGGACGCGCTGATCACGCCGTCCGTCACCCGGCGGCTGATCGGGGAGTTCGCCGGGCGCGTCCAGGCGCCGCGGCCGGGACCGCGGCTGCGCTCGCTCACCGCCCGCGAGCGCGAGGTGATGCAGCTCGTCGCGACGGGGCTGACCAACGACGAGATCGCGGCGCACCTCGTGCTGAGCCCGGCGACGGCGAAGACGCACGTCAGCCGCATCATGTCCAAGCTGGACGTGCGTGACCGCGCGCAGCTCGTCATCCTCGCCTACGAGTCGGGCATGGTCAGCCCCGGCTGGATACGACCGGAGCGGTAGCCGCCCCGCCCGCCCGCGACCGGCGGCGTATCGCGGAATGACCGCCCCGGGCGGACGCGGTCCGGCGGTCCGCGCGGCGAACCTGGGCGGCATGAGCATCTCGGGCGCCATGGTCGGATTCCTGGTCGGCGGAGCGGCGGGCTTCCTGCTGACGGAGACGGTCGGCGCGTTCTTCACCTTCGTCCTGGACCGCACCCTGGACGTCGACGGCACCGGCGTCCTGCTGGCCGCCTTCGTCGCCGTCCCGATCGTCTGCGCGATCGCGGGCGCGGTGGTCGGCGCCCGCTTCCAAAGCCGCGGCTGACGGTGGACCCCGCCTACCGGAGGACGCCCGCCATCACCGTGGTCACCATCCGCTGGACGGCGGCGGCGTCCGGTGGTCCGGCGGCGCGGTCGGCGAACAGCAGGTGGCCGGCGCCGATGAGCGTCGGGGCGAGGGTCTCGACGTCGGCGCCGGCCGCGATCCGGCCGAGGTCGCGCTCGGCGGCGAGGTAGCCCTCGACCATGACCGCGGCCTCGGTCAGCACGGGGACGCCCGCGGGCCAGGCGCGGCGCAGCCGGACGCGCAGCGCGTCCCGGAACGTGACGAGCGCGACGATCGCGACGGCGACCGACCCGAACAGGGCCGACAGGGCGTCCGCGAGGTTGCCGGTGACGGTGCCCGTCCCGGCGGCGGCGCGGAGCGCGGCGGCCGCGGCGTCCATCCGGTCGACGCGGTCGAGGACGAACTCGGCGAGGAAGGCGTCGAAGTCCTCGAAGTGCCGGTGCAGGACGCCCTTGGCGCACCCCGCCTCCGTGGTCACCGCCCGGCTGGTGAGGCCGCTCGGACCGTCCCTGAGCAGGATGCGGTCGGCGGCGTCGAACAGTTGCTCCCGCACGTCGCGCAGGGCCACCCCGGTCGGCACCGTCTGTGTCTCCTTCGTTCCCGATGGACGAGTGGGCACTTGCCCACTATGGTGGGCGCATGCCCACTATAGCGCCGGAGCCAGGCCCTCCCTCTGATCCCCAGCTGCACCGCGACCGGCGGATGGCGGAGTCGTTCGGCACGGACGCCGAGCGCTACGACCGCGCCCGCCCCAGCTACCCGGACGCCGTGATCGAGCGGATCGCCGCCGCCTGCCCCGGCCCGGAGCTCCTCGACGTCGGCTGCGGCACCGGCATCGCCGCCCGGCGGTTCCAGGCCGCGGGCCGCACGGTGCTCGGCGTCGAGCCGGACGCCCGGATGGCCGAACTCGCGCGGCGGCTCGGCACCGACGTCGAGGTCGCGACGATCGAGGACTGGGACCCGGCGGGCCGGACGTTCGACGGCGTCGTCTCCGGCCAGGCGTGGCACTGGGTCGACCCGGTCGCGGGCGCGGCCAAGGCGGCGCGGGTGCTGCGTCCCGGCGGCGTGCTGGCCGCGTTCTGGAACGCGCCCCGGCCGCCGCCGGAGATCGTGGACGCGCTCGCCGAGGCCGTCCGCCGGGTCGTCCCGGACATCCCGGTCGACGTCACGGCGATGAAGCGGCCGATCGAGGAGACCTATCCGGCGCTGATCGGCAAGGTCGCGGACGGCGTCCGCGCGGCGGGCGCGTTCGGCCCCCTCGACGAGTGGCCGCACGAATGGACGCGCCCCTACACCCGCGACGAGTGGCTCGACCAGCTCCCCACGGCCGGCGTCTTCACCCGCCTCGCGCCGGACCGGCTGGCCGAGGTCGCCGAACTCACCGGGCAGGCCATCGACCGGCTCGGCGGCGGCTTCACCATGGCCTACACCACGCTCGTGGTCATGGCGTCACGGGTCGAGGGCGGCGCAGAGCGCGGCTAGCGCGGGACGGTACGCGGCCCTGGACGGCGTGCTGTACCCGACGACGAATCCCTGCGGCCGCCCGTCCGGGTCCTGCCAGTGGCCGCGGAGCGGCATCAGCGCGAGGCGAAGGGCGGCGGCGCGCGCCATGACCTCGTCCTCGGACGGGCCGCCGTCCGGGAGCAGGACGAGCGCGTGCAGCCCGGCCGCGACCCCGCGCACCCGCACCCGCGGCGCCCGCGCCCGCAGCGTCTCGACCAGCAGGTCGCGGCGCCGCCGGTAGCGGAGCCTGGACGCCCGAACGTGCCGGTCGTAGGCGTGCGTGCGGATCAGGTCGGCGAGGACGAGCTGCGCGAGCGACTGGGTGTGCGCGTCCGCGAGGCGCTTCGCCTCGGCGAACGGCTCGACCAGCCGCGCGGGCAGCGCCGTCCAGGCGAGGCGCATCGCGGGGGCGAGCGTCTTCGACGTGGTCCCCGCGTACACGACGTGGTCGGGCGCCGTGCCCTGCAGCGCGCCGACCGGCCGCCGGTCGAAGCGGAACTCGCCGTCGAAGTCGTCCTCGACGATCACGCCGCCGGTGCGCCGGGCCCATGCGGCGAAGGCGCGGCGGCGGTCCGGGCCGAGGGTCGCGCCGGACGGGTACTGGTGCGCCGGGGTGAGGACGGCCGCGCCCGCCCCGCCGAGCGCCCCGGGCAGCGCGCCGTGCTCGTCCACCGGCAGCGGCACGATCTCCGCCCCGGCCCGCCGGACGATCTCCTGGTGGAAGGGATGCCCGGGCTCCTCCATCGCGACCGCCGCCGTCCCGGCCTCGGCGAGGACCCCGGTGAGCAGGCCGAGCGACTGCGCGTACCCGGAGGTGACGACGATCCGGTCCGGAGTCGCGTGGACGCCGCGGGCGCGTCCGAGGTACACGGCGAGGGCCTCGCGCAGCTCGGGACGGCCGCGCGGGTCGCCGAGCGCGTGCGCCTCCGGCGGCGCGGCGGCGAGGACGCGCCGCGTCGAGCGCAGCCACGCCTCCGCCGGGAACACGCTGAGGTCGGGGCGGCCGGGCAGCAGGTCGTGCGCGGGTTCGGCGGGCGGCGCGAGCCGTCCGGCGGCGGGCGCCGGGGCGGGTCCGGCGGTCTCGGCGACACGGGTCCGCGAGCCGGGCGTCGCCGTGAGGTACCCCTCGGCCGCGAGCTGGTCGTAGGCGGCGCTGACCGTTCCGCGCGCAAGTCCCAGCTCGGCGGACAGAGCGCGGGTCGAGGGCAGCGCGGCGCCGGGCGCGAGGCGTCCGGTCGCGATCGCCGCGCGGAGCGCGTGTTCGAGCCCCGCCCGGCGACCGCGCGACGGATCGACGTCCAGGTGCAGGTCGACGCCCGAACCGGTCCAATCTTGCGGCATGGAACTGGATCTTATTCATGGGCCGGTCGCCGCCTAGATTCATGGGCATGCTTGTTTTCGCGCAGATCAGCGACACGCACCTCGACGGCGGCGACCACCGGGCCGAGCGCGCCGCCCGGGTCATGGCGCACCTGGACGGGCTGCCGCTCGACGCCGTCCTCGTCACCGGGGACATCGCCGACCACGGCGAGCCCGCCGAGTATGAGCAGGCCGTGAAGGCGCTCGCGTCCAGGCACCGGGTGCTGGCGTGCCCCGGCAACCACGACGCCCGGGGCCCGTACCGGACGGTCCTACTCGGCGAGCCCGCTTCCGACGACCCGATAGACCGCGCCCACACGGTGGCGGGGACGGTGTTCGCGATGTGCGACTCCACGATCCCCGGTCGGCCCGACGGGTTCCTCGCGGACGAGACCCTCGACTGGCTCGACGAGCGCCTAGCGGCCGACCCCGACGCGCCCGCGTTCGTCTGCTTCCACCACCCGCCGGTGCCGGTGGGCATTCCCTACGTGGACGAGATCCGCCAGTCCGGCGAGGAGCGGCTCGCGGCGTTGATCGAGCGGCATCCGCGGGTGGTGGCCTTCCTGTGCGGGCACGCGCACACGGCTGCGGCCACGACGTTCGCCGGGCGTCCGCTGCTCGTCGCGCCCGGCGTCGTGTCCACGCTGCGGCTGCCCGGCGAGGCCGGGGACGTGGCCGACGAGGCGGCCCCGCCCGGCTTCGCGCTCCACGTCCTGGACGACGACGGCCGCCTGACCACGCATTACCGCACCGTCTAGACGTACTCCATCAGGAACACCGCCGACGTCCCGGGCTCCAGCGCCTCGAACACGTGGGGCGCGTCGCCGGGGTAGGTCACGTAGTCGCCCGGCGCCAGCTCCGCCGGTTCGCCCGGCGGGCCGACGCGGGCGCGTCCCGAGGCGAGGACGACGTGCTCGACCGTCCCCGGCGGGTGCGGGTCCGAGGCGCGGGGCTCGCCGGGCCCGGCGGTCACGCGGTACAGGTCGCGGCGGGCGTGCGGCGGGCAGGCCGCCAGCAGCGCGGCGGCGTAGTCGGCCCGCTCGGCGCGCGCGGCCGGGCCCTCCCCCGCGCGGACCACCCGGACGGCGGTCCGCGGCGGCTCGACCAGGCGGCTGAACGGGACGTCCAGCGCCGTCCCGAGCGCCCACAGGGTCTCGACGCTCGGGTTGCCGCCGCCCGCCTCCAGCTGGGACAGCGTCGACTTGGCGAGCCCGGCCCGCCGGGCGAGGTCGGTCTGCGACAGCCCGGCGCGCTCCCGCTCCCGGCGGATGGCGGCGGCGATCCGTCCGATCAGGTCGGCGTTCCCCATGTGTTCGCTCCAGACGTCCGGCAGTTCGGTTTGACGAACAGGCGCTCGGCTGTTCATGCTAGTGGACGAATGTTCGCCACACCGAACAGGGGGACTCGGCATGGAGCATCTCGGCATCCTCGCCCACAGCATGGAGGGCGCCACGCTGTGCCTCCGGACGTTCTGCCGGGAGGGGTTCCGCGAGCTCGGCCCCGACGACCACCCGGACGTGACGCTCGACCTCATCGCGCTCGCCCGGAGCATGCCCGCCTGGGACGCGGGCGACCACGACGCGATCCGGACGACGCTCGCCGAGAGCGTCCGGCGGCTCGCGGCGGCCGGCGCGGGCTTCTTCGCCTGCCCGGACAACACCGCGCACATGGCCCTCGAACGTCCCGGCCCCGACCTGGCGCTGCCCGGCCTGCACATCGCGCGGGTCGTCGCCGACCAGGCCGCACGCGACGGCCGCGCCCGCGTCGGCGTCCTCGGCACGAGATACACCATGGACGGCCCGGTCTACCCCCGCGAGCTGGCCGCGCGCGGCATCGCCGCCGAGATCCCGGACGCGGACGACCGGGAGACCGTCCACCGGATCATCTTCGACGAGTTGGTCAACGGGATCTTCACGGCCGAGTCGCGGCGCGCGTACGTCGGCGTCATCAAGCGGCTCGCCGAACGCGGCTGCGACGCCGTCGCACTCGTCTGCACCGAGATCCCGCTGCTCGTCGCCCCGGAAGAGTCGCCGCTGCCCACGCTCGACTCCACCCGCCTGCTCGCCCGCGCCGCGTTCGAGACGGCGGTCGGCGCGCGTCCGCTCCCCGCGTGGCGCGGCGGCCCGGTCGACGCTTCGTCCGGCGCCGAAACGAACCGCGCTTAGAGTCGTGAGCGCGCCAAAAAAAGGGGGGACGACCAATGAGCTTCCACGACCTGCACCACGGTGATCGTCCGCTGCTGCTGCCGAACGCCTGGGACTTCGCGAGCGGCGCCGCGCTGGCCGACGCCGGGTTCGCCGCGATCGGCACGACCAGCCTCGGGGTCGCGGCGGCGGCCGGGAAGCCCGACGCCGCCGGGCGCACGCGGGCGGAGACGGTCGCGCTGGCCCGCGCCCTGTCCCGGCTCCCGGTGCCGGTCAGCGTCGACATCGAGGGCGGGTTCTCCACCCGGCCTTCGGACGTCGCCGATCTCGTCGCCGAACTGGCCTCGTTCGGCGTCGCCGGGGTCAACCTGGAGGACGGCCGCGCCGACGGGACGCTCGCCCCGCTCGACCACCAGACCGCCGTCATCGCCGCCGTGAAGCGGGCCGCGCCGCACGTGTTCCTCAACGCCCGCACCGACACGCTCTGGCTCGGCGAACCCGACCTCGGCGAGACGCTGCGCCGGACGCGCGCCTACGCGGAGGCGGGCGCGGACGGGGTCTTCGTCCCCGGCATCGCGGACGACGCCGACATCACCGCCGTGCTGGACGCGGCCCCGGTGCCGCTGAACGTCCTCTTCCTCCCGGGCAGGACGGAGTACGCGCGCCTGGCCCGGCTCGGCGTGCACCGGGTCAGCACGGGATCGCTGCTGTTCCGGACGGCGCTGCGGACGGCCGTGGTCACCGCGCTCGGCGTCGAAGGCGACGGCGCCGACCGTCCCGTGCCCTCGTACGCGGACGTGCAGGCGCTCCTCCAGGGCGGCGGACGCTAAGGAACGGCGTCGACGATTCGGCGGGACCCGATCCAGCGGGAGCGCTCGGCGGCGTAGTAGGCGGCGCCGTCCGGGCCGCGCGGGCCCTCCGGCCTGCGGCGCATCCCGAGCTGCAGCGCGATCTCCGCCGACGACGGGTTCGCCGTGTCGATCTCGGCGGTGACGCGGTGCACGCCGACCACCCCGAACGCGTAGTCGAGCACCGCGCGGGACGCCTCGGCTGCGAGGCCCTGCCCCCACCGGTCCGGTTCCAGGCTGTAGAGGATCTCGACGTCGGCGCCGTTGCCGAGGGGGCCGTCGTGATGGCTGAGCCCGGCGACCCCGATCAGCGGCTCGCCCGGCGCGGCCGCGTCGATCCCGCCGTCCCAGCGGACCGGGCGCAGCGCCCACAGCCCGTAGCCCTCGGTGGCGAAGTCCCGCTCGCTGGCGTCGATGATCTCCGCGACCTGGACGGCGGAGATCAGCCGGTCGTCGAACAGGTGGCGCCGGACGAGCGGGCCCGTCCAGTGCGTGAGCAGCGCGGCGCGGTCGTCCGCCGTCACCGGGTGCAGGGCGAGCCGCACCGTGCGAAGCACCTCACTCATGCCCGTCCTCCGGTACCGGTGGCCACGCGGGCGGGGCCTCGCCGTCCGGGACGCCCACCCGGAACACGCGG
This sequence comes from Actinomadura syzygii, assembly GCF_008085905.1. Classification (GTDB taxonomy): domain Bacteria; phylum Actinomycetota; class Actinomycetes; order Streptosporangiales; family Streptosporangiaceae; genus Spirillospora; species Spirillospora syzygii. The sequence continues at coordinate 581,444 of NZ_VSFF01000003.1, forward strand.
AGCTGCACCGCCAGCGCCTTGTAGTAGCCGACGAGCGTGACCAGCTCCACGAGCGCGGTGCGGCCGAGCGTCGCCGCCGCCTCGGTGAACACGGCGTCGGCGAGGTCGCCCTCGGCGGCGAGCTGCCGGGCCGCCTCGTGCACGACGCGCTCGCGGACGTCGCCGAGCATCGGTGCGCGGCCCTCGCGCAGCGCGTCCAATTCGGCCTGGGTGAGGCCGTGCCGGCGGCCGATCCGCTCGTGCGCGTACCACTCGTAGTCGGACCGGACGTGCGCGGCGACGACCAGCGTCGCGATCTCCCGTTCGCGCTTGGTGAACGCGGTGCGGAAGCGCAGCGCGGCGCCGAGGTCCTGCAGCGGCAGCCCCACCGACGGGCTGTACAGCATGGCGTTGAAGGGGCCGAGGAGGCGTCCGGACTCGTCGGCCAGGCCGTAGGGCGGGGGCCCGGCCGACGTGCGCGGACCGCCGGTCACCGCCTCGTACACGGCGCGCTGCTCGTCGCTGAGCGAGCCGGGGAGCAGCAGGGGGAGCCGCGCCGAGGACGGGCCGGGGACCGGACCGGGCCGGGGTCGATCGTTGACGCGCTCACCGCTCACGGGGTCGATCACTTACCGCACGCTAGGCGGTCCGCCGGGGCGGCTCAAGCCCCGTCCGGAATGTGAAACCCCGCGCGCAGGATGAGGTGGCGGTCGCGTAACCCGGCCGAACCGGCGTCCCACCGGCCCCGCGCGCTGGCAGGATGTCCCGGATGAGCGGCATCTACGACGACCCCTGGGCGTACGAGCTGGCGTGCGCGTTCCGCGACGTGCCCGCCGAAGTTGACGCGCTGCTCGGCTGGTACGCCGAGCACGCCACGGACGCCGAGCACGCCACGGACGCCGGGCACGCCACGGACGCCGGGCACGCCACGGACGCCGGGCACGCCACGGACGCCGAGCACGCCACGGACGCCGGGCACGCCACGGACGCCGGGCACGCCACCGACGCCGGGCGCGCCGCGCCGTCCGGGGCGGGTCCGGCGACGGTGCTGGAGCTCGCCGCCGGACCGGCCGAGCACGCCCGCGAGTTCGCCCGCCGGGGGGTCGCCGCGACCGCGCTCGACCTGAACCCGCGGATGTGCGCGTACGCGTCCCGCGAGGCGGCGCGCGAGGGCGTCGCGGTGGACGTCGTCGAGGGCGACATGACGCGGCTCGACCTCGGCCGCCGGTTCGACCTCGCCGTGACCATGCTGGACTCGACGTCCCACCTGATGACGCTGGACGCGCTGGTCGCGCACCTGCGCGGGGTCGCGGCGCACCTGTCCCCCGGCGGCCTCTACATCGTCGAGATGTCGCACCCGCGCGACCGGCTCACCGACGACCCGAGCGTCAGCGCCGGCTGGACGGTCGAGCGCGACGGCGTCCACGCGGGCGTGCGGTGGGGCGAGCCGGGCGACCGGCTCGACCCCGTCACGCAGGTCTCCGCCGACCACGTCACGGTGACGATCACCGCGGACGGCGGGACGCGGGTCATCCGCGACGTCGTCCCCTACCGGTTCTGGACGGCGACCGAGTTGGACGCCGCGATCCGCCTCGCGGGCGGCCTGGACGCCGTCGCCCAATACGGCGACTTCGGGGTCGGTGAGGGCGCGGTGCCCCTCACCGACCCCGGCGCCTGGCGAATGATCACCGTGCTGCGGCCGGCCGCAGCCGCCCCGGGTCAGGGCGTCGGCGCCCAGCCCGGCATCGGGTAGCCCGCGAGCAGCTCGCGGACCTGCCCGGCGACCCGCTCGACGACCGCCTCGTCCTGCTTGGCGGCGGCCTGCACGACCTCGTCGATCCACGCCGCGACCTGCGGCATCCGCGCCTCGTCCAGCCCGCGGGTGGTGATCGCGGCGGTGCCGATCCGCAGCCCCGACGGGTCGAACGGCTTGCGCGGGTCGAACGGGACGGCGTTGTAGTTCAGCTCGATCCCGGCCCGGTCGAGCGCCTGCGCGGCGGGCTTGCCCGCGACGCCCTTGTTGGTCAAGTCGATCAGGATGAGGTGGTTGTCGGTGCCGCCGGAGATCAGGTCGTAGCCGCGGTCCACCAGCGCGGCGGCGAGCACCTTCGCGTTCGCGACGATCTGCCGCGCGTACGAGGCGAACTCGGGCCGCGCCGCCTCCTTCAGCGCGACGGCGATCGCGGCCGTCGTGTGGTCGTGCGGGCCGCCCTGCAGACCCGGGAACACGGCCTTGTCGACCGCCTTGGCGTGCTCGGCGGTGGACAGGATCATCGCGCCGCGCGGGCCGCGCAGCGTCTTGTGCGTGGTCGTGGTGATCACGTCCGCGTGGCCGACCGGGGACGGGTGCGCGCCGCCCGCGATCAGGCCCGCGATGTGCGCGACGTCGGCGGTGAGCACCGCGCCCGCCTCCCGCGCGATCTCGGCGAACGCGGGGAAGTCGATCGTGCGCGGGATGGCGGTGCCGCCGCACCAGATCACCTTCGGGCGCTCCTTGAGCGCCAGGTCGCGCACCTGGTCCATGTCGACCCGCCCGGTGTCGGCGCGCACGTCGTACCGGACGGGCCGGAACCACTTCCCGGTCGCCGACACCGACCAGCCGTGCGTGAGGTGCCCGCCCATCGGCAGCGACAGGCCCAGCACCGGGTCGCCCGGTTCCAGGAACGCCATGTAGACGGCGAGGTTCGCGGGCGACCCCGAGTAGGGCTGGACGTTCGCGTGCTCGGCCCCGAACAGCGCCTTCGCGCGCTCGACGGCGAGCGTCTCGATCGGGTCGACGTTCTGCTGGCCCTCGTAGTACCGCTTCCCGGCGTAGCCCTCGGAGTACTTGTTGGTCAGCACCGTGCCGGTGGCCTCCAGCACGGCCTGCGACACGTAGTTCTCCGAGGCGATCAGCCGCAGCTTCTCGTACTGGCGGCGGGCCTCGTCCTCGACCAGCCCGGCGATCTCGGGGTCCTGGTCCTTCAGATGGGGGACGGCTGGTTCGTGCATCGGAGCCTCCGCGCTGCTCGCGCCGGGGATCGGGCGCCCCGGCGAAGGGGGCCCGTACACCCAGGCGCGCGGTGTGCGGACTACTCTCGCTCCCCGGTGGTCGTCTCCACCTTGACTGCGCCAGTCGCGTGCGAGCCATCATACCGGGCCGCTCTTCCCCTGCGCGGAGGCCGCGCCGGACGCATCGGTCCATGCCGTGGACGCTAGGGGGACGTGCTGCGCATCGCTCCGTCAACCGCCGTTCGTTCGGTCTGAGCGCCCCGGCCCGTCATCCGTTCGCCGCGGCGGTCAGGCGGCGGTCACCGATAGGACGTTCGGCGTTCGCGTCGTCCCGACGTCGAAAGTTCGGACTGCTCCCGCGTGCGAAGCACGCTTCGGCGTCCCGTCCTTCGAAGGTTATTAGGCATCCCCGCACGGGGACGGACGGCGGGCCTCAAGTCCGTCGAGGAGGCAGTCGAGCGCGAACGCGAACCGGCGCTCGCACTCGCGGTCGACGTCGATCTCCGCTCCGGCGGCGGCGGACATCCGCGCGCCGAGCAGCGGATGCTCGTCGGCGATCCGGCGCAGGTGGTCGGCGGCCTGATCGCGCCACTCCGCGCCGCCGCCCGTCCGGTCGAGGGCGGCGCGCCAGGAGGTCTCGGCCATCATCGCGCCGACGACGTGGTCGTTGACGACGGCGAGGGCGGCGTCCAGGTCGCCGTCCGCGAACCCGGCCCGGGACAGGATCGTCAGCCCGGCCTCGGCGAGGGCGAGCGCGTTCGGCCCGAGGTTGGGCTGCCCAGCGAGGCCGGACAGCACCCACGGGTGGCGCAGCAGCATCGCGCGGTGCCGCCGGGCCAGGCCGCCGAGCGCGTCGCGCCAGCGGTCGGCGGGTGCCGCCCCGTCCTCGGCGACCTCGCCCAGGACGTGGTCCAGCGCGAGTTCGAGCAGTTCGTCCTTCGTGGTCACGTACCAGTACAGCGACCCCGCCGTGACACCCAGGTCGGACGCGATCCGCCGCATGGACAGGCCCCGCGCCCCCTCCGCGTCGAGGACGGCGACCGCGCGGGCGACGATCCGGTCGCGGCTCAGCCGCCGGTCGCGGGACGGACGTTCGGGACGCAGCCAGACGGAAGGCGAAGGCGTGGGCACGCCCCCACCCTAGCCCCTTGCCATACGCCGTTCACTTTCTTATACATTGTTCAAGGAAGCTGAACGATGTTCAAGGAGGCGGAGATGTCCGGAGACGTGCACGTGACCGTCTGGGACGAGACGGGCGGGACGGGACCGCCCGCGATCCTCGTCCACGGCTCGACGGCCTGGGGCGACGACCCTGTCCTCGGGTTCGCGGCGCAGCGCCCGCTGGCGGACCGGTTCCGCGTCCTCGCCATGGACCGGCGCGGCCACGGCGGCAGCGGTGGGACGGGCTCGTCCGAGTACGCCGGCGACTACGAGGCCGACACCGCCGACATCGCGGCGCTGATGGGCGACGGCGCGCACCTCGTCGGCCACTCCTACGGCGCGGTCGGCGCCATGCTCGCGGCGGCGCGGCGTCCCGAGGCGGTCCTGTCGCTGGCGCTGATCGAACCGGGCTGCTACCAGGCGGCGGCGGACGACCCGGTCGTCGCCGCGGCGCTCCGCGCCAACCGGGAGGCGATCGCGAACGTCCCCGCGGACGTGCCCGCCGACGTCTACCTCAAGGCCGCGGCGGACGCGGCCGGGCTGCCGCCGCTGGACCCGACGCCCCGCCGCCTGCGCGCCGTCCGGACGGCGCTGCGCGAGCGGGTCTGCTGGGAGGCGCCTATCCCGGTGGCGGAACTGGCCGCCCGGACGTGGCCGAAGCTCGTCCTGTCCGGGACGTGGGAGACGGCGCCCGCCCCCTACCGGGAGCGCGGCGGGGAGCCGCTGATGGCGTGCGCGCGGGTCACCGCCGAGCGGATCGGGGCGCGGCTCGTACGCGTCCCCGGCACCGCGCACTATCCGCACGTGGACCGTCCCGAGGCCGTGAACGCGGCGCTCGCCGAACTGTGGACGTCCCAGTCCTAGCTGGCGCGCGAACGCGGGTGGCCGCGGAAACACGTATGGCCCAACCCCCTCGTGGGGTCGGGCCATGCGGTCGGTCGCGCGCGGGCGGTCAGCGCCCCGCGGACTCCAGGGCCTTCTTGACGGCGGCGCGCTTCTGGCGGAGCTTCGCGAGAGCCTCCTCCAGGATGGCCTCGCCGTCCTCGTCGCTGCGCCGCTCCTTCACGTACGCGAGGTGCGTCTTGTACGGCTCGGTCTTCGGCGGGGCCGGCGGGTTCTCCGAGTCCTGCCCGGCCGGGAAGCCGCAGCGCGGGCAGTCCCAGGTCTCGGGAACGGCGACGTCCGTCGCGAAGCTCGGGCGGGTCTCGTGCCGGTTGGCGCAATAGAAGGTCACCCATACGCGGGGGGCGGCGTCACCGCGTTCCGCCTCTCCCATCGGACCGGCCCCGACACGGCTGCCCCGAATCGCGTTGCCACTACCCACGGAGTACTCCTCGTCTGTCTTCCGCCGCCGCCCGTGACCTCCTGGGACGGCGCGGCGTTCGCTTCATTGGTCGAACGGGTGGCTCAGCCGACGCCCTTGTGCTTGAACAGCAGGGCGAGCACGGCGATCGAGGCGAACCAGACCACCCCGACGCCGATCGTCAGCCGGTCGAGGTTGCGTTCCACGACCGACGACCCGCCGAGCGACGACGAGATGCCGCCGCCGAACATGTCGGACAGTCCCCCGCCCTTGCCCTTGTGCATAAGGACGAGGACGACCATCAGCAGGCTCGCGAGAATGAGCACGATCGACGTTGCGATGATCACGGTTCTTCAGCGCCTTGTCTCGTAGGTAAGGACCGAGGGTCTGGCCGGGCGGTTTACCCGTCAGCTACGAAGGGTACGACGGATGGCCCGCTGGTTCGGCAAGAACCCCCAGTTCACGCGGAATTGATCAGTTTTGCTCAGACGGGGAGATCCCGGTACCGGCAGATCTTGACGAATTCTCCCGGATCCAGGCTGGCACCACCGACCAGTGCGCCGTCCACGTCGTCCTGCGCCATGATCGCGGCGATGTTCCCGCCCTTGACCGAACCGCCGTACAGGATACGCACCTCGTCGGCCGATCCGCCGTCGTACAGCTCGGCGAGCCGCGTCCTGATCGCGGCGCAGACCTCCTGGGCGTCCTTCGGGGTGGCGGTCTCGCCGGTGCCGATCGCCCAGACCGGCTCGTAGGCGATCACCGTGCGGCGCACCTGGTCGGCGGGGATCTTCGCCAGCCCGCCGTCGAGCTGCGCGAGGACGTGGGCCACCTGCCCGCCCGCCTTCCGGACGTCGAGCCCCTCCCCCACGCACAGGATCGGGGAGATGTCGGCGGCCAGCGCGGCCCGCGCCTTGGCGTTGACGATCTCGTCGGTCTCGGCGTGGTACTGGCGGCGCTCGGAGTGCCCGACGACCGCGTACGAGCATTTCAGCTTGGCGAGCATCGACGCGGAGATCTCGCCGGTGTAGGCGCCGGACGCGTGCTGGGAGACGTCCTGCGCGCCGTACTGGATGCCGAGGCGGTCGGCGTCCACGAGCGTCTGCACCGACCGGATCGCCGTGAACGGCGGGATCACGGCGATGTCGACGGCGTCGTAGTCGGCCTCCTTGAGCGCGAACGCCATCTTCTGGACGAGCGCGATCGCCTCGAGGTGGTTGTTGTTCATCTTCCAGTTGCCGGCCATCAGCGGCTTGCGGGAAGGGGTCGCGGGGGCCATCGGTCAGTCCTCCAGGGCCTGCAGGCCGGGCAGCGTCTTGCCTTCGAGGTATTCGAGGCTGGCGCCGCCGCCGGTCGAGATGTGCGAGAAGGCGGCCTCGTCGAAGCCGAGCCGCCGGACGGCCGCGGCCGAGTCGCCGCCGCCGACCACGGTGAACGCGCCCGAGTCGATCAGGCCCTGCGCGACGGCGCGGGTGCCGTTCGCGTAGGGCTCCATCTCGAACACGCCCATGGGGCCGTTCCAGAAGATCGTCCGCGCGTCGGCGAGGCGCGCCGCGAACAGCTTGCCGGACTCGGGGCCGATGTCGAGGCCGAGCCGGTCGGCGGGGATCGCGTCCGCGGCGACGACGCCGTGGTCGGCGTCGGCGCTGAACGCGGTGGCCGCGACGATGTCGACGGGCAGGACGAACTCGACGCCCGTCTCCTCGGCCCGCCGCAGGTAGGCGCGGACGGTGTCGAGCTGGTCCTCCTCCAGGAGGCTCTCGCCGACCTCGTGGCCCTGCGCCTTCAGGAACGTGAACACCATGCCGCCGCCGACCAGGATGCGGTCGGCCTTGCCGAGCAGGCTGTCGATCACGCCGAGCTTGTCGGACACCTTCGACCCGCCGAGCGCGACCGCGTAGGGCCGCTCGACGTCCTCGGTGAGCCGTTTCAGCACCTCGACCTCGGCGGCGATCAGCCCGCCCGCCGCGTGCGGGAGCCGCCGCGGCACGTCGTACACGGACGCGTGCCTGCGGTGCACCGCGCCGAACCCGTCCCCGACGTAGAGGTCGGCGAGGTCGGCGAGGCGGTCGGCGAGGGCGCCGCGCTCGGCGTCGTCCTTGCTGGTCTCGCCGGGCTCGAAGCGCAGGTTCTCCAGCAGCGCGACGCCGCCGTCCGGGAGCGCGGCGGCGACGGCGCGGGCGGAGTCGCCGACGACGTCGGTCGCGAACGCCACGTCGGCGCGCAGCAGCTCGCCGAGCCGCGCAGCGACGGGTGCGAGCGACAGCTCCGGCCTGACCTGCCCCTTCGGGCGGCCGAGGTGGGCGCAGACGATGACCTTGGCGCCGCGCGTCCGGAGCGCCTCGATCGTCGGGAGGCTGGCCCTGATCCGCCCGTCGTCGGTGATGCTGCCGTCCTCCAGCGGGACGTTCAGGTCCGAGCGGACGAGGACGCGCCGTCCGGCGACGTCGAGGTCGTCAATGGTGCGCATCGGGATGCGGTGTCCTTCCGTACACGGGCGCGCCGTGGCCGCGCGGCGCGTGCTGGCGCGCGGGCGCGGCCACGGCGGGACGAGGGTCGGTCAGAGCTGCGAGCCGACGAGCTTGACGAGGTCGACGAGCCGGTTGGAGTAGCCCCACTCGTTGTCGTACCAGCCGACGACCTTCACCTGGTCGCCGATGACCTTGGTGAGCCCGGAGTCGAAGATGCAGGACGCCGGGTCGGTGACGATGTCGCTGGAGACGATCGGGTCCTCGGTGTAGGTGAGGTAGCCCTTGAGCGGCCCCTCGGCGGCGGCCTTGAACGCCTCGTTGACCTCCTCGGCCGTCACCTCGCGGGACAGCGTGGCGGTGAGGTCGGTGGCGGAGCCGGTCGGCACCGGGACGCGCAGCGCGTACCCGTCGAGCTTGCCGTTCAGCTCGGGCAGCACCAGGCCGATCGCCTTCGCGGCGCCGGTCGAGGTCGGCACGACGTTGATCGCGGCGGCGCGGGCGCGGCGCAGGTCCTTGTGCGGGGCGTCCTGGAGGTTCTGGTCCTGCGTGTAGGCGTGGATCGTCGTCATCAGGCCCTTCTCGATGACGAAGCTGTCGTGCAGCACCTTCGCGAGCGGGGCCAGGCAGTTCGTGGTGCAGGACGCGTTGGAGATCACCGTGTGGTTCGCCGGGTCGTACTTGTCCTCGTTGACGCCGAGGACGACGGTGAGGTCCTCGTTCTTGGCCGGCGCGGAGATGATCACCTTCTTCGCGCCGTTGTCGGCGTGCACCTTCGCCTTCTTGGCGTCGGTGAAGAAACCGGTGGACTCGACGACGATGTCGGCGCCGACGTCGCTCCACTTCAGGTTGGCGGGGTCGCGCTCCTCGAACGCCTTGATCGACCTGCCGCCGACCACGATCTCGCTCTCGGTGGCGCGCACCTCTTCGGGGAAGCGGCCGAGGATGCTGTCGTACTTCAGCAACTGGGCGAGCGTGGCGTTGTCGGTCAGGTCGTTGACCGCCACGATCTCGATGTCGGCCCCCGACGCCTTCACGGCCCGGTAGAAGTTGCGGCCGATCCGGCCGAACCCGTTGATGCCTACTCGGATGGTCACGGAACGGCTCTCCTCGCACGTGGTGTCGCCCGGTGTCAGCCGGACTGTCGGCAACGGTCATCCGGGGTTCTCCCCCGCCTTCGACCCTATCCAATGACCCGCCGGTAGCCGGACACGGGCGGCGCGGGAAATCACGCGCGCGGCGGCGCTCGCCCCGGTCGGAGGCGTCCCGGCGGAGATCACTACACTCCCGGTCCATGCGGCGCGGATGGTCGGTTCTCGGGATATCGACGCTGATCTGCGTGATACCGTCCGCGCCCGCCGCCGCGGCGCCCGCCGACGCGCCGTCCCGCGCGGACCACCTCGCCGCCGCGCTGCGCCGCGACCCCGTCTACGTCACCGACCATTCGCCGCGGTCGGTGCCCGCCGACGCGGCGGCGCGGATCAGGGCGTCCGTCGCCCGGCTCGGCGGCCCGGTCTACGTCGCGGTCACGCCGACGACCGGCGTCGGCCCGTGGAACCCCGGCGACTCCCTGGCGGCGCTGCTGCACGACCGGATGCGCCGGGACGGCGTCTACATCGTGATCGCCCCGAGGGGCGGCGACGGGGAGGCGCGCCAGTTCGGCGCCGGACGGCGGCTCCCGCTGAAGGACGCCTGGCTGGCCGCCGAGTTCGAATCCTCGTCCGACGCGAGCGCCCCCGACGTGATCGCGCGGTTCGTGGACATCGCCCTGTCCGGTCAGGCCGAGGAGCGGCGCAGGCACCCGCGTCCCGCGCCGAGGTCGAAGACCCGCGTCGCGCTGGACGCCTACGACGCCGCCGACCGCCGCGCCGACCGCGCCGAGAAGGCCGCGTTCGGCGGCGGCGCGGCGCTCACCGGCCTCCCGATCCTCGCCCTGCTGGTCGGATTCCGCGTCCGCCGCGCGCGGAAGGCACGCCGGTGAAACGAGCCGTCCACGCGTTGATCGCCGCGTTGGTCGCTTTCCTGGTCGCGTGGCCGCCGACGCCCGCCGCCGCGGACATCCCGCCATACGCCTACCACCGCCTGGACCGCGTCGCCGCCGCCCTCGCCCACGACCCGCTGTTCGTCGACCCCGACCTCGCCGCCGCCCTCGACGAGCACGAACGCGCCGAGGTCCGCACGGCGCTGCGCGGGACGTCGACGCGCCTGGGCACGCCCGTGTACGTCGTCGTGATCCCGAACCCGATCGACTCGGAGTCGCAGGGACGCGACGACGCCTTCCTGTTCGCCCTGCACGACCGCTCGCACCGCGACGGCCTCTACCTGATGGCGGGGGCCTACGGGCACCTGGAGTCGGAGGCGTTCGGCGTTCCGCGCGACTACGACCCGTTCGACGCGGAGAACCTGGGCGGGTCGCGTCCGGCCGACCGCGACCGCCCGTTCGACGGGCTCGCGGAACGGCTGGCCAAGCGCCTGGACGGCTACGCGGCCGCGCCCTCGGCGTCCCCGACCATGCCGAGGCTGTACTCCAGCCCGGACCCGTTCGGCCAGGAGGACACGCTCAGACCGCGTGAGGCCGACCGCGCGGCGCCGTTCATCACCGGCCTGATCCTCGTCGGACCGATCACCGCCGGAACGCTCTACTGTGCCGTGCTCGGCGTCCTGGCCCTGGTCCGCCGCCGGAGACGGGCCGCGGAGCGCCTCTGGGCGCCGACCGAACCCGGCATGCGCGACCTGCGCCGCCACGCGGCCGCGGAACTCGCCCGCCTGCGCGACCGGCTCACCGAAGCCGAAACCGATCAAGGACGGGCCTACGCCGTGTCCGCCTTCGACGCGGCGCAGATCCTCTACGACGACGCCGAGGACGACGAGGAGCGCGCCGTCGACCTGGTCGGCGTGATCGTCCTGGCCCGTCAGGGACGAGCCGCGCTCGCCGGGCGCTTCACGACCCCGCCGCCACCGTGCCTGGTCAACCCTCTGCACGGGGACTCGGTCGTCCTACGGAAGGCGAAGGCCCTGGACGTCGACCGCGTCCTGCCCGCCCGATGCCCCCTCTGCGGCCCGTGCCGCGACCTCCACCAGCAGAACAGGCTGAGGGAGCGGCACCTTCTCCGGGTCCCCGGCCCGGACGGCCCGCGCCGCCACACCGCGGTTCCCGGCGTCTGGCGGGACACGGCGTGGGGCGCCCGCGACAGGAACGTCCTCCCCCGTGTGATGAGGTACCTCGGTGTCGACTGAACCCTCCCCCGGCGAACGGCTCGCCGCGGCCCTGCGGCGCTTCCCGATCTACGTCGACCCGTCCCTGGCATCGGCACTCCCCACGGCCGAGCAGCGCAGACTCGCCGCCAAGTTCCGGACGGCCCCCGCGCCCATCTACGTGGTGCTCGTCCCACTGGTGAAGGGCGGCACCTGGACGGACGCCGACCAACTGGCCACGGTCGTCCACGACCGCCTGGGCCGGGACGGCATCTTCATCACCTTCCACGACGCCACCGAGGACCTCACGGCCCGCGAGTGGGGCGGCGACCACCAGGCCCGCAAGGCCGCCTGGGCCGTCACCCTGGACCGCGCGATGGACGACCAGCCGCTCACAGCCCGCCTGTCCCGCGTCGTCGACCTGATCGTCTCGGGCACCGCCGTACGCGAGTACGACCGCGTCAGCGCCGAGATCGACAAACGCGCCGCCCGCCGCGAGCCCCACTCCTCGGACGACGGCGACCTGACGGTCCCCCTCACCGCGGCACTGGCGGGGGCCGCCATCGCGGGCGCCGCCGGTTTCATGGTCTGGCGACACCACCGAATGAGGTCCGTCCACCGGGAGGGCAACGGCCTCCTCCTACCCCGCACGGTGTTCACGACGGCGAACCGCGCGAACGAGGACCAACTCCGCGAGCAGGCGTCCCGCGAGGTGGTCGCGTTCGGCGAACTCCTGGACGAGACGACCGTCCCGACAAAGGACGAGCGCACCCGAACCCTGATGACCAGAGCACTCGACGCCTACCAGGCCGCAGGCAAGACCCTGGACGCCGCCCAGGGCGTCCCCGACCTGGCAGGCGTCCTGGTTCTCCTGGACCAGGGCCGCGACGCGCTCGCCTCCGCCGAGTCCGTCGCGAAGGGCGGCCCGGAGATCCCGCCGGTCCCCCTCTGCTTCTTCAACCCGCTCCACGGCGACGCCACGGCAAGGATCGACTGGCGCCCCCTGGGCTCCCGCGACCGCCTCCGCGTCCGCACCTGCCGCCCCTGCGCCCAGAAGACCCGCGACAAAAAACTCCCCGACGTCCTAATGGACACCGAAAACGGCCGCGAAGCCCCCTACTACGAAATAGACCCGGAAAAAAGCGTCTGGTCCCAAACGGGTTACGGCCAACTACGCGAGGACCTGATCGAAAGAATCCAAAGAGGCGACTAACCCCTCGAACTCCCTCGACGAGACCTCAGCGGGAGACCACGGGCAGGGCCGCGGAGCGAGCGCCAGCGAGCGCAGCGGCCATGCCCGCCGACGCAGGCGACCACAGCGACGCCACACAAACCGCAACAGGCACAAAAACCAGAAACGGCGCCGCGAGGATCGCCTGCGTCGCAACGGGGGGATTGGGGGGTCGGCCCCCCAGTAGATTACGGCGCCAGCATGTCCGCCGTCAGGTTCGCCTCTGTTCCCGGAATTCCCTGGTCTCCCGCGCGTTTGTCGGCCATGGCGAGGAGGCGGCGGATTCGTCCGGCGATGGCGTCCTTGGTGAGGGGCGGGTCGGCGAGCTGGCCGAGTTCCTCCAGGGACGCCTGCTTGTGCTCCAGGCGGAGCCGTCCGGCGTTGACGAGGTGCTCGGGGGCGTCGTCGCCGAGGATCTCCAGGGCGCGGGCGACGCGGGCTCCGGCGGCGACGGCGGCGCGGGCGGAGCGGCGGAGGTTGGCGTCGTCGAAGTTGGCGAGCCGGTTGGCGGTGGCGCGGACCTCGCGGCGCATCCGGCGCTCCTCCCAGGCGAGGACGCTGTCGTGGGCGCCGAGCCGGGTGAGGAGTGCGCTGATGGCGTCGCCGTCCCGGACGACGACGCGGTCGACGCCGCGGACCTCGCGGGCCTTGGCGTGGATCTTGAGGCGGCGGGCGGCGCCGACGAGGGCGAGCGCCGCCTCGGGGCCGGGGCAGGTCACCTCCATCGACATGGACCGGCCGGGCTCGGTGAGGGAGCCGTGCGCGAGGAACGCGCCGCGCCACGCGGACTCGGCGTCGCAGGCGGCGCCCGCGACGACGTGCCGGGGCAGCCCGCGGACGGGCCGCCCGTTGTTGTCGATCAGGCCGGTCTGCCGGGCGAGCGACTCGCCGTCCCGGAAGACGCGGACGACGTACCGGTTGCCCTTGCGCAGTCCGCTCGGCGCGAGCACGACGACCTCGGAGGTGTGCCCGAACACCTCCGCGATGTCCTTGATCAGGCGCCGTGCCGCGACCCCGGTGTCGATCTCGGCCTCGATCACGATCCGCCCGCTGACCAGGTGCAGCCCCCCCGCGAACCGCAGCAGCGTCGAGACCTCGGCCTTGCGGCAGCACGGCTTCATGATCGTGAGCCTGCTCAGCTCGTCCTTGACCACACCGGTCATCGCCATCTGTTGACCCCTCCCCCTATCGGACTTCCAGCAGTCTGGCCGATCCCGGCCGCGCCGGACCTCACTGGCTGAAAATATGTACGAAGGCTTGGGCCAGTCGGGCCGGTTCATGACGCGGCGACCCGTCGTCGGCGGCCACGTCGGCGAGGACGAGCCGCCCGCCGAGCTCCTGGGCCGCCTTGTCGAGGGCGGCCTGGTCGTCCACGATGCCGCCGTCGGCGAGGACGACGTCCACCGTCAGGTCGGGGGCGTGGGCGCGCAGGACCTCCAGGTGGGTCTGCGGGGAGAAGTCGTCGGTCTCGCCGGGCTGCGGCGCGAGGTTCAGCGCGACGACGCGGCGGGCGCGGCAGGAGACGAGGGCGCGGGCCAGCGCCGGGACCTTCAGGTGCGGCAGGACGCTGGTGAACCAGGAGCCGGGGCCGAACACGATCCAGTCGGCGTCCTCGACGGCGGCGAGCGCCTCCGGGCAGGCGGGCGGGTCGGCCGGGACGAGCGACACCCCGAGCACACCGCCGGGCGTCTTCGCGCACGCGACCTGCCCTTTGACGTGCGTGATCTCGTCGGGGCGGCACGGGTCGGCGCCGCGCACCTCGGCGACGATGTCCATCGGGACGGCCGCCATCGGCAGGACCCGGCCGTGCGCGCCGAGCAGCCGTCCGACCCAGTCGAGTCCGGCGACGGTCGAGCCGGGCGCGTCCCCGCCGAGCAGCTCCCAGAGCGCGACGATGAGGAGGTTGCCGACGGCGTGCCCCTGCAGGTCGCCCTCGCTGCGGAACCGGTGCTGGACGACGTCGCGCCAGGTCTGGCCCCACTCGTCGTCGCCGCACAGGGCGGCGAGCGCCATGCGCAGGTCGCCGGGCGGCAGCACGCCGAGCTCGCGGCGCAGCCGGCCGCTGGAGCCGCCGTCGTCGGCGACGGTGACGACCGCGGTCAGCCGGTCGGTGACGCGGCGCAGCGCCGACAGCGAGGCGTACAGGCCGTGGCCGCCGCCGAGCGCGACGACCTTCGGTCCGCCGGTCTCCACCGTGCCGATCGCCTCCTCCTCCGGGGTCCCGCGCGGAGCCCCGCCGGGAAGGTCACTCGCGGCCGAGGTCACGGTGGGCGACCTGCACCTCGATGCCCTCGTCCCGCAGCCGCGCGGCGATCTGTTCCGCCATGGCCACACTACGGTGTTTGCCGCCGGTACATCCCACGGCGAGGGTCACGTAGTGCTTGCCCTCGCGCTCGTAGCCGTCGGCGAGGAGCCGCAGGACGTCGGTGTAGGAGTCCAGGAACTCCTTCGCGCCGCGCTGTCCGAGCACGTAGTCGCGGACGGCGGCGTCGCGGCCCGTCTTCGGGCGCAGCTCCGGCACCCAGTGCGGGTTCGGCAGGAACCGGCAGTCGACGACGAGGTCGGCATCGACGGGCAAGCCGTACTTGTATCCGAACGACACGACGGTGGCGCGCAGGCTGGACTCGCCGGTGTCGTTGCCGAAGAACCCGATGATCTTGTTGCGCAGCTCGTGCACGTTGAGCCCGCTCGTGTCGATCACCAGGTCCGCCTCGGCGCGGACCTCGCGGACGAGCTCCCGCTCCCGCGCGATGCCGTCGACGAGGCGGCCGTCGCCCTGCAGCGGATGCGGCCGCCGGACGCTCTCGAACCGGCGCACCAGGTCGGCGTCGTTCGCCTCCAGGAACACCACCCGCGGGTGGACGCCGCGCGCCTCGAGCTCGGCGATCGAGGAGTGCAGGTCCTCGGTGAACGCGCGGCTGCGCACGTCGACGACGACGGCGATGCGGGGCACCGCGTCCTTCACCCGGCCGCCGAGGTCGGCCATCGTCGCCAGCAGGCCCGGCGGCAGGTTGTCGACCACGAACCAGTCGAGGTCTTCGAGTGACTTGGCCGCGGTGCTGCGGCCGGCCCCGGACATACCGGTGACTATCACGATGTCCGGGATCTTCGTCTCGCTGGTCATGACCGTCTCCCCGTGTGCTCCCCGTCGCCGCCAGTCCCCGTGCCGCCGCCCGCGCCGCCGCGCGGCGGGGCGCCGTGCAGCGCGGCGACGATGCTCTCCGCGCTGCGCATGCCGATCCCCGGGACCTCGGCGACCTGCTCGGGCGTCGCGTCCTTCAGCCGCTTCAGCGAGCCGAAGTGCTTCAGCAGCGCCGCGCGCCGCGCCGGGCCCAGACCCGGAACGTTATCGAGTTCGCTCACCGTCATGGACCTCGACCGCCGCTGCCGGTGGAAGGTGATGGCGAACCGGTGCGCCTCGTCCCGCACCCGCTGGACGAGGAACATCCCCTCGCTGTTGCGCGGCAGGATCACCGGGTCGGCGTCGCCGGGCAGCCAGATCTCCTCCAGCCGCTTGGCGATCCCGCAGACGGCGATGTCGTCGACGCCGAGCTCGTCCAGGGCGCGCTGCGCGGCGGCGACCTGCGGCGGGCCGCCGTCGACGAGCACCAGATTGGGCGGGTAGGCGAACTTGCGCGGCCTGCCGGTCTCCGGGTCGATCGGCTGGTGCGCGCCCTCTTCGTCCGGGTCGCCCAAGTGGTCCAGCTCGCCCATCTTCTCGCTCTCGGCGAGGTAGCGCTTGAACCTGCGGGTGATGACCTCGTGGATGGAGCGGACGTCGTCCTGCCCCTGGACGGCCTTGATCGTGAACCGGCGGTACTCGCTCTTGCGGGCGAGCCCGTCCTCGAACACGACCATGGACGCGACCACGTCGCTGCCCTGCAGGTTGGACACGTCGTAGCACTCGATGCGCAGCGGCGCGTCGTCGAGTTCGAGGGCGTCCTGGATCTCCTGGAGGGCGCGGCTGCGGGTCGTCAGGTCGGAGGCGCGGCGCGTCTTGTGCTGCTTGAGCGCCTCGTGCGCGTTGCGCGCCACCGTCTCCAGCAGGGCCTTCTTGTCGCCGCGCTGCGGGACGCGCAGCCGGACCGGCCCGCCGCGCTGCTCCTCCAGCAGCTCGGTCATCGCGCCCTCCTCCGGCGGCAGGGCCGGGACGAGCACCTCCCGCGGCACCGATTCGCTCTCGCTGTAGATCTGGATGAGGAAGTTCTCGACGAGGTCGGCGGTGGTGACGTCCTCGACCTTGTCGACGACCCAGCCGCGCTGCCCGCGGATGCGCCCGGCGCGCACGTAGAAGACCTGGACGGCGGCCTCCAGCTCGTCCTCCGCGAAGGCGATCATGTCGCAGTCGGTGCGGTCGGGCAGGACGACGGCCTGCTTCTCCAGCGCCCGTTCCAGCGCGCGGACGTCGTCGCGGAGCCGAGCGGCGCGCTCGTACTCCTGCGACGCGGCGGCCTCGCGCATGTCGCGTTCGAGGCGCTTGATGAACCGGGACGTGTTGCCCGCCATGAAGTCGCAGAAGTCCTCGGCGAGGAGGCGGTGCTCGTCCGGGGAGACGCGGCCGACGCAGGGCGCCGAGCACTTGCCGATGTAGCCGAGCAGGCAGGGCCGGTCGAGCTGGTGCTGCCGCTTGAACACGCCCGCGCTGCACGTCCGGACCGGGAACACGCGCAGGAGCCGGTCGACCGTCTCGCGGATCGCCCACGCGTGGGAGTACGGCCCGAAATAGCGCACGCCCTTCCGCTTCGCGCCCCGCATCACCATCACCCTCGGGAAATCCTCGTTCAGGGTGACGGCGAGGTAGGGATACGACTTGTCGTCCCGGTAACGGACGTTGAACCGCGGGTCGAACTCCTTGATCCAGGAGTACTCCAGCTGGAGGGCCTCGACCTCGGTGGAGACGACCGTCCAGTCGACGCGGGCGGCGGTCTGCACCATCGTCTGCGTGCGGGGATGCAGCGCGGAGAAGTCGGCGAAGTAGGAGTTGAGCCGCTGCCGCAGGCTCTTGGCCTTCCCCACGTAGATGACCCGGCCGTGCTCGTCGCGGAACCGGTACACCCCTGGGGACTCGGGGATGGAGCCGGGTGCGGGTCGGTAGGTCGCCGGATCTGCCACGTTCAGAAGCCTAGTAGCCGCCACCGACACACCGCGCCGGACGACGGGCCGGACGACGGGCCGGACGACGGGCCGGGCCGTCGTGGAGGGCCCGGCCGCCGTCCCCGCGCCGCTCAGGCGAGCGTGATCTTCCCGCCCTGGACGGTGATGCGCTTCTCCTCCAGCGGCTCGTCCGCGGGCGGGTTCGCCACCGAGCCGTCCGCGATCTTGAACTTGCTGCCGTGGCAGGGGCAGTTGATCGTGCCGCCCGACACCGAGCCGACGTCGCAGCCCCGGTGCGTGCACTTGGACGAGTACGCCTTGAACTCGCCCTGCGTGGGCTGGCAGACCACGACCTTCGCGTCCTTGAACACCTTGCCCCCGCCGACCGGGATCTCGGCCGCCGACCCGAGCGCCGTGCCCCCGCCGCCCTGCCGGCCGCCGCTCGCGCCCCCGTTCCCGCCGCCGCCGGAGCCGCCCGCCTCGTCGTCCCCCGACCCGCCGCACGCGGCGGCGAGCCCGGCGATCCCCGCGAGCCCCGCTCCGACGAGAAGCCCTCTGCGCGTGCCGCCCCCGGCCGGTGCGTCCTGCGGCGCCCGCCCGGGCTCGTCAACCTGCGTCTCGGACTCCTGTGGCATTGCCGTCCTCCCGGTGACATCTCGGTTCCCGTCAGTCACCGTGAGAACGTACGACCGAAGCAGATGGTTCAATTCGGAACCACATCGGCGGGCGGGACGCTCAGGTGACGACGATCCCGCCGTCCCTGACCTGCACCGGGTACTCGGTCAGCGCCCGGTCGGCCGGACCGCGCTGCACCGACCCGTCGGCGATCTTGAACTCGCTGCCGTGGCAGGGACACTTGATCAGTCCGCCGGAGACGCTCCCGACCGTGCACCCCTGGTGCGTGCACACCGCCGTGAACGCCTTGAACGACCCCTGGGTCGGCTGCGTCACGACGACCTTCTCGGCCCCGTTGATCTTGCCGCCGCCGACCGGCACGTCCGCGACCTTGGCGACCTCCTTGCCCTTGAGGTCGCCCGCGGACTTCTCCTCGCCCCCGCCGCCGCACCCGGCGAGCACGGCGACCCCC
Organism: Actinomadura syzygii; assembly: GCF_008085905.1. GTDB lineage: Bacteria > Actinomycetota > Actinomycetes > Streptosporangiales > Streptosporangiaceae > Spirillospora > Spirillospora syzygii. The sequence goes on from NZ_VSFF01000003.1 coordinate 599,953, forward strand.
AGGATCCCGCCCCCGCACAACAGGCCCCGCCGCCCGACTCCCCCGCCCCCGGACACCACTTCATCACTCATGCCCCCATGATCCTGGACGGGAGCCGGACCGCTGGGACGGGGGCGGGCTAGGCGAGGATTTTCTTGAGGAACTGGCCGGTGTGGCTGGCTTCGATGGCGGCGATGTCCTCCGGCGTGCCGGTGGCTACTACGGTGCCGCCGCGGGAGCCGCCTTCGGGGCCCATGTCGATGATCCAGTCGGCGGTCTTGATGACGTCGAGGTTGTGCTCGATGACGATCACCGTGTTGCCCTTGTCGACCAGGCCGTTGAGGACGCCGAGGAGCTTGTTGATGTCCTCGAAGTGGAGGCCGGTGGTCGGCTCGTCCAGGACGTAGATGGTGCGTCCGGTGGAGCGCTTCTGCAGTTCGGAGGCCAGCTTGACGCGCTGCGCCTCGCCGCCGGACAGGGTCGGCGCGGGCTGCCCCAGCCGGACGTACCCGAGCCCGACGTCGTTGAGCGTCTTCAGGTGCCGGTGGATCGCGGTGACGGGCTCGAAGAAGGTCGTGGCCTGCTCGATCGGCATGTCGAGCACCTCGGAGATCGTCTTGCCCTTGTAGTGGACCTCCAGGGTCTCCCGGTTGTAGCGGGCGCCGTGGCAGACCTCGCACGGGACGTAGACGTCCGGCAGGAAGTTCATCTCGATCTTGATGGTGCCGTCGCCGGAGCAGTTCTCGCAGCGCCCGCCCTTGACGTTGAAGGAGAACCGGCCCGGCTGGTAGCCGCGCACCTTCGCCTCGGTGGTCTGCGCGAACAGCTTGCGGATGTGGTCGAACACGCCGGTGTAGGTCGCCGGGTTGGACCGCGGGGTGCGGCCGATCGGCGACTGGTCGACGTGGACGACCTTGTCGAGCTGGTCGACGCCGTTGACCCGCTTGTGCTTGCCGGGGACGGTCCTCGCCCCGTTCAGCTTCTTCGCCAGCGAGCTGTACAGGATGTCGTTGACCAGCGTGGACTTGCCGGAGCCCGACACGCCGGTGACGGCGGTGAGCACGCCGAGCGGGAACGCCACGTCGACGTCGCGCAGGTTGTTCTGCTGGGCGCCCTTGACGGTGACCTCGCGGCCCTTGGTGCGCGGCCGCCGGATCTCCGGGACGGCGATCGCGCGCCGCCCGTCCAGGTACGCCCCGGTCAGCGACCGCTCGGACCGCTTCAGGTCGTCGACGGTGCCGGACACGACGATCTCGCCGCCGTGCTCGCCCGCCCGCGGGCCGATGTCGACGACCCAGTCGGCGGCGGCGATGGTGTCCTCGTCGTGCTCGACGACGATCAGCGTGTTGCCCATGTCGCGCAGCCGGAGCAGCGTCTCCAGCAGGCGGTGGTTGTCGCGCTGGTGCAGGCCGATGGACGGCTCGTCCAGCACGTAGAGGACGCCGACCAGCCCGGAGCCGATCTGCGTGGCGAGCCGGATGCGCTGCGCCTCGCCGCCCGCCAGCGTGGCGGACGCGCGGTCGAGCGTGAGGTAGTCGAGGCCGACGTCCAGCAGGAACCCGAGCCGGGCGTTGATCTCCTTGAGGACGCGCTCGGCGATGTGCGTCTCGCGCTCGTTCAGGTCGAGGGCGAGCAGGAACTTCGCGGCCTCGCCGATCGGCAGCGCGGCGACCTCGGCGATCGACATCCCGCCCATGGTGACGGCCAGCACGACCGGCTTGAGCCGGGCGCCCTCGCACGTCGGGCACGGGATCTCGCGCATGTAGCCCTCGAACTTCTCCCGGCTGGTGTCGCTCTCGGACTCGGCGTGCCTGCGCTGGATGTACGGGATGACGCCTTCGTAGGCGGTGTAGTACGACCTCGTCCGGCCGTAGCGGTTCTTGTAGCGGACGTGGACCTGCGTCTCGTGCCCGTTCAGGATTGCCTTGCGCGCCTTGGCGGGCAGCTTCTCCCACGGGGTGTTGAGGTCGAAGCCCATCGCGTCGCCCAGCGCGGAAAGCAGGCGCAGGAAGTAGTCGCTCACGTGCCCGTTCGACCACGGCTGGATCGCGCCCTCGCCGAGGCTGAGCTCGACGTCCGGCACGACGAGCTCCGGGTCGACCTCCATGCGCGTGCCGAGACCGGTGCAGTCGGGGCAGGCCCCGTAGGGCGAGTTGAACGAGAACGAGCGGGGCTCGAGCTCTTCGAACGACAGGTCGTCGTAGGGGCAGTAGAGGTGCTCGGAGTACATCCGGGTGCGCTGCTCGTCGCCTTCGGGCAGGTCGACGAAGTCGAGGACGATCGTGCCGCCCGCGAGGCCGAGCGCCGTCTCCACCGAGTCGGCGAGCCGCTGCCGCGCCGAGTCCTTCACGGAGAGCCGGTCGACCACGACGGAGACGTCGTGCTTCTCCTGCTTCTTGAGCTTGGGCGGGTCGTCGAGGCGGACGGTCTGCCCGTCGACCAGCGCCCGCGAGTAGCCCTTCGACTGCAGCTCGCGGAACAGCTCCAGGTACTCGCCCTTGCGCCCGCGGATGACGGGCGCGAGCACCTGGAAGCGGGTGCCCGGCTCAAGCTCCAGCACCCGGTCGACGATCTGCTGCGGCGCCTGCCTGCTGATCGGACGGCCGCACTCGGGACAGTGCGGGTGCCCGATCCGCGCGTAGAGCAGCCGCAGGTAGTCGTAGACCTCGGTGATCGTGCCGACCGTCGACCGCGGGTTCTTGCTGGTCGACTTCTGGTCGATCGACACCGCCGGGGACAGGCCCTCGATGAAGTCGACGTCGGGCTTGTCCATCTGCCCGAGGAACTGCCGGGCGTAGGCCGACAGCGACTCCACGTACCGGCGCTGCCCCTCCGCGAAGATCGTGTCGAAGGCCAGGCTCGACTTCCCGGAACCGGACAGACCGGTGAACACGATCATGGCGTCCCGCGGCAGGTCGAGCGAGACGTCCTTCAGGTTGTGCTCGCGTGCTCCACGCACGATGAGTCGGTCATGCACGGCGTTGTTCCGGTTCCTCTTCTGGCGCGACGGCGGGTGGAGACATGTCGGTCTCAAGGCTAGCCAGGGGGTACGACAGAATCCCCCGAGTGAGTAACAGCGCCGGTCCCCGGCGCATTTCACGATGCTCCCCGCCCGTCCCCGGAGGTCCGGGCGGCACTACCGCACCGTACACGTGTTCGAACAGTGCCCGCCACCGAAACCCCGCTCCGAACGGCTCCGGTCAGGAGTCCCCGCGCGGGCGGAGGGCGTCGAGGACGAGGGTCAGCGTGCGACGGCGAAGGTCGGCGGACCAACCGGCGGCCAGCGCGCCGTGGGCGGTGGCGGTGACCAGGGCCATCACCTCGTCCAGACGGGCGTCCGGGCGGGCCGTGCCGACTTCCTGGGCGGCGGCCAGGAGGGCGCCGAACGCCTGCGTGAGGGCCTTGATCTGCTCGCCGGGCTCGACGGCCGTGCCCTCCTCTGCGAGGGCGCCGACGACGGTCCCGATCTCGGCCGAGCTCTCCACCAGGTAGGTGAAGTAGTCGAAGAAGGCGGTGGCGGGGTCGCCGTCCGCGATGAGGGCCTCCGCCCGGTCGACGAGCCGCCGCCGGAGCAGCTTCATGATCGCGGCGAGCAGGTCCCGCTTGGTCGGGAAGTGGCGGAAGACCGTCCCGACGGCGACGCCCGCGCGGGACGCGACCTCCTCGGTGGACGCCGAGGCGCCGCGCTCGGCGAAGACCTCCTCGGCGGCGGCGAGGATGCGGGCGCGGTTGCGGCGGGCGTCGGCGCGCATGGGCCTGCTCGGTGTCATTCGTCCGTCCGTTGACAAGATGAGTCGCGACTCATATTTTGCAAGATGAGTCCTAGCTCATCTTAGTCGCGACCGGAGGCACGCCATGTCCACGTCCACGCCGGGTCCCCGGGAGCTGTTCGAGCGGTTCCAGCGCAACGCCCTCGAAGGGCGGGCCGGGCTGGACGAGGAGATGCTGGCCGAGGACGTCGTGGTCGAGATGCCGTTCGCGCCCGGCGGCGCCGGGCGGCGCGCGGAGGGACGCGCGGCCGTCGCGGCCCGGCTGCGCGAGGGGCGCGCGGCGCTGCCCGTCGTTTTCGAGGAGTTCCGGGACGTGGTGATCCACGAGACCGCCGACCCGGAGGTGATCGTCGCGGAGTACGAGATCGTGGCCTCGGTCCCGGCGACGGGCAGGCGGGCGTCGGCGAACTTCGTCGCGGTGGTCCGGGCCAGGGGCGGGCGGGTCGTCCGCTGGCGCGAGTACCAGGACCACGCGGCGATCGCCGCGGCCTTGGCGTGAGTCACTCGTCGTCGAGCGCGAAGGACAGGTAGCGGTCGGCGGAGCGGCGGACGGCCTCCTTGCCGTCGGTGTAGACGATCTTCCTCCACCAGCCGCCGTAGACGCGGTCGAAGTCGTAGGGCTCCAGCAGCCGCAGGGCGCGGCGCACCGTCCGCGGGCGCTCCGGGATGAAGTTCGGGTACGAGTACATGAAGCTCAGCCAGTCGCGGTCGTTGACGACCTGGAGGATGTCGCCGGAGAACACGGCGCGTCCGTCCCGCCAGTGCAGGACCTGCCCGCCCGCGAAGTGGACGCCCGCGTTGACCAGCGTGAGGCCGTCGGCCAGCTCGTGGGTGTCGCCCTCCCAGTAGACGACCGCGTCGTCGGGGCGGGCCACCCACCGCCGGTCGGCGGCGTGGATGTAGACGGGCGCGTCGAACGCGTGCGCCCACTCGATCATGCTGCCGTAGAAGTGCGGATGGCTGATCGCGATGGCGGAGATCCCGCCCAGCTCGTTCACCTCGCGGACCATGGCGTCGTCCAGGTGCGTGGTCGCGTCCCAGAGGACGTTGCCGGACGGCGCCCGCACCAGCAGGGCCCGCTGCCCGATCGCGGTGGGCGGCTCGGCGCCGATCCCGACGACGTCCGGGCCCTCCTCGGCGATGCGGCCGCGGTGGTCGGCGCGCAGGGCCGCAAGGCTCGTCCAGCGCTGGCCGTCCCAGCCGACGTACTGCCGCTCGTCCTCGCAGATCGGGCAGTCCGGACGGGCCTCGCCGTACTGGACGCCGCAGGTCACGCAGATGGGTAGCTCCATGATCGCCATTCTGTGGCATCGGGCGCGGCCGGTGCGACAGGATGGAGGCCCGTTCGATGAAGTTGGGGGCGCCATGGCCTGGGAAGAGATGATCGATCGGCTGGATGCGGGCGCGGCGCGCGTCGTCGCCACGCTGTCCGGACTCGGCGACCAGGACATGCGCGCCCCGTCCGCGCTGCCCGGCTGGAGCCGCGGCCACGTCGCGACGCACGTCGCGCGCAACGCCGACTCGCTCTGGAACCTGCTCGAATGGGCGCGGACGGGTGTCGAGGTCCCGCAGTACCCGAGCGTGGACGCCCGCAACGCCGACGTCGAGGCGGGCGCCGGACGCGACCGGGACGCGCTGGTCGAGGACGTCCGGGCGACGGCGGCGCGGCTGTCCGAGCAGGCGCGGACGCTGCCCGACGCCGCCTGGGACGCGACCGTCAAGGCGATGGCGGGCTTCGCGCATCCGGCCTGGTACACGCTGTACCGGCGGTGGAACGAGGTGGAGGCCCACCACGTCGACCTCGCCGCCGGGTACGGGCCCGCCGACTGGCCCGAGCCGTACGTCCGGTGGGCGCTCGGCGCGACGCTCGCCGACGTCGCCGCGCTGCCGCCGAAGCTGCGCGGCGAGCTGGAGGGGCACCGGATCACCGCGACCGACTACGGCGAGTCCGCCGACCTCGGCAGGCCGCCGGGCGGGCCGGAGGCGTCCGGGTCGGGGCGGGCGGTGCTCGGCTGGCTGTCCGGCCGCTCGGACGGCGCCGGGGTGAGCCTGCGCCCGGATGGCCCGCTGCCCGTCCCGCCGCCCTGGCCGCACGAGCCCGCGCGTTTCTGAACCCGCGCGGCGCGGTCAGTCGGCGTCGTGGCCCGCCAGGCGGTGCAGGGCGTCCACCGAGCGGACGACGATCGAGCCGCGCGCCACGGTGAGCCCGCCGCGGACCGGCTCGGCGGCGAGGATCTGCGCGACCTTCCGGCGGCCCATCCCGGCCCAGCGGCCGAGGTCCTGCTGGGACAGCGGGACGCGTACCTCGACGCCGTCCACCGGGGCCGGCCCCTCGGCCGCCCCGTCGGGGCGGTCCTCCTTGACGGGCGCGCCGAACCGGGCGACGAGGCGGAGCAGCCGTCCGGCGAGGCGGCGCTCCGGGGCGTCGGGGAAGTGCGCGAGGCGCAGCTCGTCGGAGTCGCGGAGCCGCCCGGCGAGGACGGCGGCGACGGCCCACACCGCGCCGGGATGCGCGTCGAGGACGCGGCGGAACCGCGGGGCGGGCAGCACCAGCGCCTCCACCCGGGTGAGCGCCTCGGCGTTGGCGTGCCGGACGCCGCCGTCCGCGGCCTCGACCTCGCCGACCAGGTCGCCGGGGCCGAGGACGTCCAGGATCGCGGTCTCGCCGTCCCGGTCCGCCCACACCTTGACCGCCCCGGCGCGCAGCACGAACACCTGGGACGCGCGGGTGTGCTCGCGGGTCAGGAACGCGCCCGGCCTGATCACCACCGGGGCGCCCGCGTCCCGCAGCGCCGCCCGTGCGCGCGGGGGCAGCGCGTCCCAGAAGGGGGTGGTCTCCATCCGGCCTCCTCCGCCGCGGGCGGGGGCACGGTCCCGCAGATCCGTTCGATGATCTCGTGCCCCATGGCCCAGTGAACGCGGCCCCGGGCCGGCGGACTACGTCTTTCGTCACATGTCGAGGGAGCCGTCCGCTTCGAGCCAGCTGTCGAGGGCGCGGACGCGGCGGACGCAGTCGGCCGCCGCCACGTGGTCGCCGAGCGCGAGGTGGGAGTCGCGCAGCAGCTCCAGCGCCTGCCGCAGGCCGCGCTGGTCGTCCATGTCGCGGCGGACGACGATCTCGGCGTTGACGTGCTCGACCGCGCGGGCGTGCTTGCCGAGCAGCCGGCACGCGCGGGCCATGGTGTGCAGCGAGTACGCCTGCTCGCGGGTGTCGCCGAGCTCGGTGGCGAGGTCGAGGGCGCGGCGCCCGGCGTCCAGGGCGTCGTCGGCGCGGCCGAGGTCGAGGTGGATCGCGGCGAGGTGGACGAGCGCCGTCCCCTCGCTGTGCCGGTCGCCGACCTCGCCGAGGTACTGGAGCGCCTCCAGTTCGCGTTCGAGGGCCTCTTCGGGACGTCCGGCGCGGCGCAGCACGGCGGCGAGGGTGTCCATGCCGACGCCGAGGCCGTACCAGTCGCCGCCCTCCCGGCGGATCTTCAGCGCCTGCCGGGCGGCGCGCTCGGCGTCCTCGGGCAGGCCGAGCCGCGAGTAGGTGCGGGCGAGGCTGCCGAGCGTCCCGGCCATGCCGCCCTGCGCGCCGAGCCGGTGCCACAGGTCGAGGGCCTCCAGGCCGAGGACGAACGCCTCCCGGTGCCGGCCGAGCCGCCGCATCGCGACCGACAGGTGCTCCAGGTCGTTGGCCTCGCCGTGCTGGTCGCCGATCTCGCGGCGGATCTCCAGGGCGCGCAGCAGGTGCTCGCGCGCCTCCCGGTAGCGGCCGAGCCGCCAGTGCACGATCCCGATCTGCGAGAGCGCCTCCGCCTCGCCGTGCCGGTCGCTGGTCTCGCGGTGCAGCCGCAGCGCCTGCCCGCAGTAGGTGAACGCCTCGGCGAACTTCGCGGCGTCGCACATCAGCATGCCGAGCGTGGTCAGCGCGCGGGCCTCGCCGTGCCGCGCGCCCACGGCGCGGTAGGTGCGCAGGGCCTGCTCGGCGTCCTGCTGGGCCATGTCGCGCAGGCCGAGCGCGGCGTTCATGCGGGCCAGCTCCGTCAGCGCCTGCGCCGCGCCGTGCATGTCGGCGAGCTCCTGCCGGATGTAGAGGGCCTCCAGCGCGTGCGACACCGCCTCGTGGACGTTCCCCTGCCGCCGGTGGACCTGCGCGACGGTGAGCAGCGTCTCGGCCACGCCCGGCTCGTCGTCGATCAGCCGCCGCGCGCCGAGCGCCTCGGCGGCGTGCGCGAGCGCGGCCTCGTAGTCGCCGAGCCCGAGGCAGGCGCGGGCGAGGGTGTCGTGGGCCCGCGCCACGCCCGCCTCGCCGCCGCCGCCTCCCCTTTGGAGTTCCCGGTGGATGGCGAGGGAGCGGCGCGCGTGCTCGATGCCCGTCAGGTAGCGGCCGAGCGCCACGTGCACGTCGGCGAGGGTGGCGAGCGCGGCGGCCTGCCCGTACCGGTTCGGCGGGGCGACGGCGCGGAACCCGCGGCGCGCGTCCTCGCCGTACCCGATGGCCTGGACGGAGTCGCCCAGCTCGAAGTGCGCGATCGCCAGGTTGTGCAGCATGACGGCGGCGGCCGCCCAGTCCTCCTCGGTGCGGGCCGCGTGCAGGCCCGCCTGGTGGACGGCGATGTTGTCCTCGCTGTAGCGGCGGAACTCCTGGAAGTCGAACAGGGCGTCGGCGAGCTCCCAGCACGTCCGGTGCAGGCCGAGCCGGGCCGCCTGGTGGACGGCGGCGACCAGGTTCCGCCGCTCGGACTCGAACCAGGCGAGCGCGGCGGCCCGCTCGTCCCCGGCGGGCGGCCGCTCCCGGCGCTCGCCCCGGTGCACGGCCGGGCGGGGTCGCCCGGCGAGCGCCGCGCCCGCCGCCCGGGCGTCGGCGAGGTAGCCCGCGAGCAGCCGCCGCTGCGCCGCCTGGAGCTCGCCGTCGGAGTCCTCGCGCAGGCCGCGCCGGCGGGCGAAGTCGCGGAGCAGGTCGTGCATCCGGTAGCGGCCGGGCCCGACGTCGTGCACCAGGTACGCCTGCCGCAGCCCCTCCAGGCACTCGCTCGCCTCGGCGACGGTGCGGTCCTGGAGGGCGGCGAGCGCGGACGCCGTGAAGTCCGGGCCCGCGACCAGGCCGAGGCGGCGGAACGCCTCCCGCTGGTCGCGGCGCAGGCTCCGGTAGGCGACGTCGAACGTCGGGCTGAGCACGGCGTCCAGGCCCGGTCCGGACGCGCCGTGCGCGGCGCTCTCGGCGAGGCCCGCCCCGGCGATGCCCTCGCCGTAGGGCGGCGCGTCGCCGCCGTCCCGCGCGGCCAGCTCCCGGACGGTCGCCGCGATCGACTCGCCCGGGTTCTCCGCCAGCCGGCCCGCCATGACGCCGAGCGCCAGCGGCAGGTGCCCGCACTCGCGGGCCAGCCGGACGACGGCGCGGTCCTCGTCGCGGACGCGGGCGTCGCCCGGCCCGAGCACGTTGGAGATCAGGTCGACGGCCTCCTGCGTCGCCATCTCGCGCAGCTCCAGCGTCCGGACGTCGGCGCCCTCCAGCAGCGCGGGCAGCCGCCGCCGGCTCGTCACCACCACCAGCCCGGACGTCGCGGCCGCGAGCAGCGGCCTGATCTGCTCCGGCCGCGCCGCGTTGTCGAGGATCAGCAGCATCCGCCGGTCGGCGAGCAGCGACCGGCACTGCGCGGCGAGCTCGGCCTCGGCGCGCGGGAGCTGGTCGCCGGGCACGCCCGCGGCGCGCAGCACCTGCCCCATCGCCTCCGCCGGGGTGACCGAGCCGCGGGCCGTGCCGCGCAGGTCGGCGAACAGGACGCCGTCCGGGAACCGGTCGACGACCCGGTGCGCCCAGTGCACCGCGAGCGTGGTCTTGCCGACCCCGGCCATCCCCTGGACGATCACCGCGCGCGGCCACTGCGACTGGCCGACCAGCAGGTCGAGCTTGCCGAGGCTGATCATCCGGCCCGCGAAGTAGGGGTTGTCGGCGGGCAGCCGCACGACCCGCGCCGGACGCTCCGCGGCCCGGCCGCCCGCGCGGCCGCCCGGCCGCCCGCCGGCCCGGCCGTCCTCGAGGCGGACCGGCTGGCGCGCGGCGATCCCCGCGTCCCCCTCCGGCTCGGGACGCGCCGGGGCCGGGGCCGCCTCCGCCTCGGCGGCGGGCCACTCGTCCCCCCACGGGCTCGCGGCGAGGCGCAGGCGCTCGACGTCGAGGACGGTCAGCGGCCGCGGCCGCCGGTCGAGGATGCCCCGCGTCCGCCACAGCCGGAACCAGCGGACGAGCGTCTCCCGCGAGATCCCCGCCCAGTTCGCGAGCTCCGCCTGGCTCAGCCGCAGCGGGATCCGGACGCCCTGCCCCGGCGCGGGCTCGCCGAACCGGTGGACGAGCTCCAGCAGGTGGTAGGCGAGCCGCTGCGGATGGTCGGCGGCCCGCACCGCGTGCCGCCGCCCGCCGAACGTCACGCTCTCCGCGAGCGCGTGCATCATCGCCTCGGCGACCTGCGGGCTCGCGGCGAGCAGGCTGCGGAACTTGCGGCGGTCCACGCGCAGCGCCGCGACGTGGTCGAGCGCGGCGACCGTGCCGCGCTGCGGATGCCCCCACGGGCCGAGGACGCCGACGAGGTCCCCCGCGCCGAACAGGTCGATGATCGACTCGTCGCCGTCGCTGGAGTCGACGAACTCCTTGGCGACCGCGTTGCTCGCCGCCCGCGGCGACGCCTTGAACACCACGTACACGGCGGGCGCGACCGACCCCTGGTGGCACAGCATGCCGCCGGGCGGGATGTCGGTGCGCCGCCCCATCGCGCGCAGCGCCTGCCGGTCGGTCGGGGCGAGCCGCGCCCAGAAGCTGCCCGGCCGGACGTCCAGGCTGAAACGCGGGGCCGCGCCGCCGTCCCGGCCGTCGTCGAGGCCGTGGTCGAGGCCGTGGTCGATCACCCGGTCATCCCTCCCGTCACGTCATCGACGCCGCCAGCGTCCAGAACAGGAACAGCACCGACGTCGCCGCCGACCACGCGACGGCCTGCCAGGACAGCTCGCCGCAGCGGTGCGCCGCCGAGAGCAGCCGGCGCAGCTCGGCGTCGCGGACGCGGGCGTCCAGCGCGGTCGCGGAGCCGAACGGCGTCCACGGCGCGGACGGGTCGAGCGGCGCGCCGGTCCGGCCGCGGACCCCGGCGAGCACGGTCAGCAGCGTCCGCCGGGACCGGACCGCGTAGCCCGCGGACACGGCGAACGAAGCGGCGAGGACCGGCAGCAGCGCCAGCGCGGCGAACCCCGGCGTCCCGGCCGCGAGCCGGGACGCGGTCCCGGCCAGCACCAGCGCGAGGAAGACCGCCGCGACGGCGGAGTCCCGGCCGCAGAGCCGGACCAGCGTGCAGGCGTGCTGGAGCAGCTCCTCCGGCCGCTCCCCGGCGGCCCGCTCCTCGCTCACGCACTCCTTGTCCGGCTTGTCCCGGTCCGGGCCGGGACGGAACGCGATCACCAAACCTTTCACCGTCCTCCCGCATGTCCTGATCTTTCCACGTCCATGGTGCGCCGGTGGGGAAAGGATTTCCGTCCCAGGGCGCACGGTTCGGTTGCGTCTGGTGACGCATCCAGGCTGAGGCACCGGGCGGCGGGCCGGGCGCGGCGGCCGATGATGGAAGATGGTCTCCGCACCAGCGACGGGGAGGACCCATGACCTACACCGGGAACGTCGAAGTCGGCGGCAGGCCCGACGTCCGGGAGCTGCCCGGCCTGCGGGTCACGAAGGTGGCGGTCGGGCCGTACGACAACAACGCCTACATCCTGCGCTGCACCGCGACCGGGGAGCAGCTGCTGATCGACGCGGCGAACGAGGCGTCCCGGCTGCTGGAGCTGATCGGCGACGGCCCGCTGGCGCGCATCGTCACCACGCACCGCCACCAGGACCACTGGCAGGCGCTGAGCGAGGTGGCGCGGGCGACCGGCGCGCCCGTCGTCGCCCACCCCCGGGACGCCGAGCCGCTGCCCGAGCCCGTCGCCGAACTCGTCGAGGACGGCGCGAAGGTCCGCGTCGGGCGGGCCACGCTCGACGTCATCCACCTGCGCGGGCACACGCCCGGCTCGATCGCGCTGCTGTACGACGCGGGCGGCGAGCTGGCCGACCGCCCGCACCTGTTCACCGGCGACAGCCTGTTCCCCGGCGGCGTCGGCAACACCTGGGGCGACCCGACGCGCTTCCGGCGGCTTCTGGCCGACGTCGAGGAGCGCGTGTTCGACCGGCTCCCGGACGGCACCTGGTTCTACCCCGGCCACGGCAAGGACTCGACGCTCGGCCGCGAGCGCCCCTCGATCCCCCAGTGGCGCGACCGGGGCTGGTGACACCGAAGGTCACCGCCCGGACCACCGGAACAATCCCACCCGGGCCACCGGAACAAGCGGACCGGGGCGTTCGTTGGCCAAAGCACTCGACACGGGGGCCGACACCGGGAGACGACCATCCGCGAACGCCACGAGCCCGCTCCGGGCCCCGCGCTGCGCTACCCCGCGGGCTCACTGGTGCTCATCGCCGGGCTTCCGGGGGCCGGCAAGAGCACGCTGCTCGACCGCCTGTACGGGATGCGCGGCGACGAGACGTCGCCGGTGCCCGACGGCGACGTCCGGGTGATCGACTCGCGCCAGTCGCGGAACTGGTGGGCGCGGTTCCTGCGTCCGCTGCCGGTCCGGCTGCGGACCCCGCTCGTCCACGCGACGCACGTCTGGCGCATCGGCCGCGCGATCCTCGCGGGGCACGGCGTCGTCGCGCACACGCGCGGCACCTGGCCGCACGTCCTGTACTTCTTCGCGTGGCTGGCGCGGCGGCGCGGCAACCGGCTGCACCTCATCCTCATCGACGTCGACCCGGAGACGGCGCGCGCGGGGCAGGTCGCACGGGGGCGGGCGGTCACGTCCGCCGCGTTCGCCCGGCACTGCCGCCGCTGGGGCCCGATCGTCGACCGGGCCCGGGACGGCGACCCGCCCCCGCCCGCGGCGGGCGTCACCGTCCTCGACCGCGACGCCGCCGACAGGCTCCGGGCCATCCACTTCACCGCAGGGTGCTGAACCACCGGACGATCCGCGCGGTGCCCGCGACGTTCGACCCGAGGTGGCGCGACCCCTCGTGGAGGGCGTCGCCCACGTCGATGACCGGGGCGCGGACGCCGCGCTCGGCGAACCAGGCGGCGCACTGGTCGGTGTTCGCGGTCACCGCCTGCTCGTCCTCGCTGATCTTGTAGAGGCGGACGGGGACGCGCGGCGTCCAGGCCGTGCAGACCTCCGCGTCCTCGCGCAGCGCCGCCGCGAACGTGCCGGACGGGTGGCGCAGCGCGTCCATGCCGTCCTCGGTGAGGAGTTCGCCGAGGGTGCGCGGCAGGTTCTCCACCGCGACCGATCCGGGCGTGGTGGAGTCGAAGAGCTTCTCGACGCGGCTCGCGTAGGGCTCGCGGAACACGTCCGAGGGCGTCCGGTACATGCCGCCGTGGACGCGGTTCCACGAGACGAACATGTAGGTCACATAGACGACGGCGTACTCCTCGGGCATGTCGCCGTCCAGGACGGCGCGCCGCTCGGCGCCGCCGAAGTCGTAGGCGCCGCTGACCGGGGCGACCGCGCGGAGCCGGAAGCGCGGGTCGGCGCCGCCCTGGAGCGCGCGGGCCAGCCCGAGGGCGGACGACGCGCCCTGCGAGAAGCCGGTGACCAGGACGTCGCCGTCCAGCGCGCGTCCCTGGCGCGGCGCGTACTGGCGGGCAGCGCGGAGCATGTCGAGCGCGGCGGACGTCTCCGACGGCACGTTCTTCCACGGGTGCGCGCCGGGCCCCTCGCCGAGGCCGAGGTAGTCGGGCGCGACGGCCGCGAACCCGGCGGCGGCGTAGGTGACGGCGGGGCCGGGGCCCCAGACGTCGTCGGACGTCGAGGGGGCGTCGCCCTTGTAGATCTCCGTCCCGTGCGTGTAGGAGACCGTGCGCAGGCGGCGTTCGCCGCTCCGGGGCAGGACGAGCAGGCCGCTGGCGGTGGTGGCGCGGCCGCGGGTGTCGATCGTCCGGTAGACGAGGCGGTAGGTGTCCACGCCGTACCGGACGGACGCGGCGTCGAACTTCTCGGACGCCAGCCATGTGCGGACCTCGTCCGCGGTCATCGTCTTCAGGTGCGTCGCGGAGACGAGGTGTCCGCGCTCGACGTGGTGGCCGACGGCGGCGGGCCGGGTCAGGGCGTTCGCGGGTGCGGCCCCGGCGGCCAGGACCGCGGCGGCGGCCACCAGCCCCGCGGTCAGGCGGGTTGCGGTGCGTGTCATGGGCTCCAGCGTTCCGCCGGACGCGCCGGACGCGCATCGCGCCGGACGGTGATCTCCGCACCGCTACCTGGGGATGGGATGCGCGGCCGGGGCCTAGTTCCTCTGTAGGGTCGTGGCAGGTCGAGCGGAGAGGCGGGGAGCATGGCGCAGCGGGTACGCGGGGTGGTCGCACCGGGCAAGGGGCAGCCGGTGCGGATCGAGACGGTCGTCGTCCCGGACCCGGGGCCGGGCGAGGCGGTCGTCCGGGTCCAGGCGTGCGGGGTCTGCCACACCGACCTCCACTACCGCGAGGGCGGCATCAACGACGAGTTCCCGTTCCTGCTCGGGCACGAGGCCGCCGGGACGGTCGAGTCCGTGGGCGACGGCGTGACCGAGGTGGAGCCCGGCGACTTCGTCGTCCTGAACTGGCGGGCGGTGTGCGGACAATGTCGCGCCTGCCTGCGCGGACGCCCCTGGTACTGCTTCAACACCCACAACGCCACGCAGAAGATGACCCTGGAGGACGGCACCGAACTCTCGCCCGCGCTCGGCATCGGCGCGTTCGCCGACAAGACGCTCGTCGCCGCCGGGCAGTGCACGAAGGTCGACCCGGCGGCGAAGGCGGAGGTCGCGGGGCTGCTCGGCTGCGGCGTGATGGCCGGGCTCGGCGCGGCGCTCAACACCGGCGGGGTCGGCCGGGGCGACTCGGTCGCGGTCATCGGCTGCGGCGGCGTCGGCGCGGCGGCGGTGCTCGGCGCGCGGCTCGCCGGAGCCGCGACGATCATCGCGGTCGACCTGGACGAGCGGAAGCTCACCACCGCGTCCGCGCTCGGCGCGACGCACGTCGTCGACGCCGGGGACCGGGACGTCGTCGCGACCGTCCGGGAGCTGACCGGCGGGTTCGGCGCGGACGTCGTGATCGACGCGGTCGGCCGCCCGGAGACCTACGAGCAGGCGTTCTACGCCCGCGACCTCGCCGGGACGGTCGTGCTCGTCGGCGTCCCCACCCCGGAGATGAGGCTGGAGCTCCCGCTGCTGGACGTGTTCGGCCGCGGCGGGTCGCTGAAGTCGTCCTGGTACGGCGACTGCCTGCCGTCCCGCGACTTCCCCATGCTCATCGACCTCTACCTGCAAGGGCGCCTCGACCTGGACGCCTTCGTGTCCGAGACGATCGGGCTGGACGACGTCGAGGCCGCGTTCGACAAGATGAACCACGGCGACGTCCTCCGCTCGGTGGTGGTGCTCTGATGGCGGCGGCGCGCGTCGACCGGGTCGTCACGTCCGGGACGTTCTCCCTCGACGGCGGGACGTGGGACGTCGACAACAACGTCTGGATCGTCGGCGACGACGCCGAGGCGATCGTCATCGACGCGGCGCACGACGCGGCGGCGATCGCGGCGGCGGTCGGCGACCGGAAGCTGCTCGCGATCGTGTCCACGCACGGGCACGACGACCACATCGACGCGGCGCCCGAACTTCGGGCCCGCACGGGCGCGCCCGTCCTGCTCCACCCGGACGACCTGATGCTGTGGAAGCAGCGCCACCCTGACATCGACCCGGACGGCGCGCTCTCCGACGGCCAGGTGATCCCGGTGGCGGGGACGGAGCTGACCGTCCTGCACACACCGGGTCACTCCCCCGGCGCGGTGTGCCTGCACGCGCCGGGGCTCGGCACGGTGTTCTCCGGCGACACGCTGTTCAACGGCGGGCCCGGCGCGACCGGCCGGTCGTTCTCCGACTTCCCGACGATCATCGCCTCGATCCGGGACCGGCTCCTGACGCTCCCGGCCGCCACCGAGGTCCGGACGGGCCACGGCGACGCGACCACCATCGGCGCCGAGGCCCCGCACCTGGACGAGTGGATCGCCCGCGGCCACTGACCCTGACGGGTTAGTCTCCCTCTGGCGGAACGGCCGTCCCGGCAGAGCCTGACAGAGCCCGGCAGAGCCTTACAGAGGGGGCGCGATGCGGCGCAGGGCACCGCTCGCGCTCTTACTGTGCGCGGCGTGCGCGGTCGCGGCGGGATGCGGACGTGACGCCGAGGGCGCGGGCGTCCCGCCGCCGACCGCATCCGTCGCGTCTCCCGCATCCCCCGCGTCTCCGTCCGCCGCCGCCCCGCCGTCGGAGACCCCGGATTCGCCGTTGCCCGAACAAGTGAAGCCGGTGCCGCTCGGACGTCCCGGCGGCTGGCGGATCACCACGTACTACACGGCGCTGGAAAGCCTCTACCGGGGGAAACGCAAGGCGGTGCGCGGCTGCGCCAAGTTCCACTGCTCGCACGGGAAGACCCCGCTCGGCTCGTACCCGGATGACTTCCTGAAGGTGATCCAGACCGAGGGCAGCGGGCGCATCACCGCGGGCCCGCAGCGCGGCCGGTACCTGAACTGGTCGCACAGCGTCGGCTACTGGCTGGACGACACAACCCGCGACTCGCGGGGGCGTCCGTTGAAGGCATGGTCGTCGGCGGCGGCCGACAAGTCGGTGCTCGCACGGGACCAGGGTTTCGCGATCGTCGAGTGCGGCAAAGAGGGCGGCGGACGCCCCGTCGAGCGCGAGGTGTGCGAGAGGTTCCAGAAAGCCCGCTGGACGGTCACCGACCTGTTCCGTCCCGGCTACGGGGGCCAGAACCACGCGGACGTCTACATCGGTGAGGAGCACGGCTCCCGGTTCGCCGACTCGCCGTTCTACACGACGCTGAACGGCGCCACCCTCGGACCGTCCTAGGCCCCGTCGAACGGGACCGTTCCGCGGTCGCGCGGCGAGGCCAGCCGCGTGGGCTCGGTGCGGCCCCGGAGGGTGACCTCGCCGTCGAAGGTCCAGCGGGCGGCCTCGTCCGGGTCGGCGCGGGCGACGAGCGTCCCGGACGCCAGCACCCGCCCCTCGGTGGTCTTGGCCATGTCGGTGAGCCGGGCGGCCTCGTTCACCGGGTCGCCGATCACGGTGTACTCGAAGCGCTCCTCGGCGCCGATGTGCCCGGCGACGGCCTCGCCCGCCGAGACGCCGACCGCGGCGCGCAGCTCGGGGACGTCCGCGCGCAGCCGCCCGGCCAGCTCCCGGGCCGCGGCGAGCGCGCGGGCGGGCGCGCCGGGCAGGTCGAGGGGCGCGCCGAAGACGGCGAGCGCGGCGTCGCCCTCGAACTTGTTGATCCAGCCGCCGTGCGCGCCGACCACCTCGACGACCACGGTGAAGAAGGCGTTCAGCAGCCGCACGACCTCGGCGGGCGGGCGCTCGGCGGCGAGCCGGGTGGAGCCGATCAGGTCCACGAACAGCACCGCGACCTCGCGCAGCTCGCCGCCGAGGTCGATGCCGCGCTCGACGGCGACGCGGGCGACGTCCTCGCCGACCTGGCGGCCGAACAGGTCCTGGAGCCGCTCGTGCTCGCGCAGCCCGGCGGCCATGTGGTTGAACCCGGCCTGGAGCAGCCCGACCTCGCTGCCGTCGTAGACGGGGACCTCGACGTCCAGGTCGCCGCGCCGCACCCGGGCCAGCCCGACCCGCACCGACTCGACCGGGTCGGCGATCGCGCGGGCCGCGCCGTAGGTGACGCCGAACCCGACGACCAGGGCGATGCCGCCGAGCGCGAGGACGGCGAACGCGAAGTCCCGGACGGTGATCCGCGCGATCAGGAAAGACCCGACCGCGAGGGTGATCAGCCCGAGGATCGGGACGCCCGTGCCAAGAGCCCAGGCCAGCACCGACCGGGCGACGACGCCCGGCAGCCCGATCCGGCGCGGATCCTTGTGGGGGGCCGACCCCCCACGCCCCCCGGAAGGGCGCGGTGGCTCACTGCGCAGCGCCGTGGTGACCGCGCGCCGGAGCAGCCGCTCGGTCAGCAGGTAGACGACGGTGCAGGTGGTGAGGCCGCCGAGCAGGCTCGTCAGGCCGAGCTTGACCGCGAGGAGGCCGGAGAACGGCGCGTTGACGGCGACCCAGCCGACCGTCCCGATGCCCCAGAGCGTCAGGTGGACGGCCATCAGCCGGAACGGCCCGTACAGCAGCAGGGACCGCTCGTGCCGGTCCGGCTCGTCGTGCCGCTCGACCAGCCGCCGGACGCGGCGGAAGAACCGCTCGCCGAGGACGAGCCCGACTGGCAGCGCGGCGGCGACGTAGGCGGTGAAGACGGCCAGGTTGAAGAGCTGGAGCCGGTCGGACACGGGGCCGACCGGGTCGGGCACGACGACGGCGAAGGCCAGCACGACGAGCGCGCCGACGAGGTTGGCGAGGCCGGTTGCGGCGGTGACGAGGATCCGGGCGCGGCGGGCGATCCGGGCGCGCGAGTCGTCCGGGGCGCCGTCGATGAAGCGCCACAGGGGGCCGAGCACGGTCCGCCTCCGCCGCGGGGGCGGGTCGGGGGCGGGTTCCGTCTGGCCGGTCTCCATGAGCGTGCAGATTAGCCGGTCATATCGCCCGTCTCCCCGTCCGGGGGACGTCACCCGGGAGAGGTCTCCCGCACTTCATGACCAGGGGGTCACCACTGTGTCGGCCGAACTCAGGTGCGGATGGGGTCGAGCATCCGGTGCGGCGTCCGGAGGACGCGGCTGACCGGGTCGGTGCGCCGCCGGGCGCCGGGGACCGCGTGGATCTCCAGCTCCTCCGGCGGGGCGGCGCGGCCGCAGGCGGCGCACGTCCCGTCCGGTCCGACGCGGGCGCCGCAGGCGACGTGCACGAACACGCGGCTCGGCTCGGCGGACAGGTGCCGCTCGGCCCACCGGGCCAGCGTGTGGACGACGGGCCACAGCTCCTTGCCCATGTCCGTGAGCACGTAGTCGTGGCCGTCCTTGACGAGGATGCCGGTGTCGACGAGCGCCTGCAGCCGCGCGGACAGCACGGCGCGCGGGATGTCCAGGTGGACGTGGAAGTCGCTGAAGCGGCGCACGCCGTAGAAGGCGTCGCGGACGATCAGCAGCGTCCAGCGCTCCCCCACGGCCTCAAGGGCGCGGGCGAGCGAGCAGTCCTGGGCGGCGTAGTCCTTGCCGAGTGCCATGCGCACCACATTATCCAATCCCAGGTTCAGTGAACGAACCGATCGTGCTACGGTCGGCCCATTCGGTTCGTTCACTGAACTTGGAGTTGCGCATGACGACTTTGGCGCCGCCCCGGGCCGCGCGCCGCGCGCCCGGCACGTCCGCCGCGCTGGCCGTGCCCGCCGCCGCGACGTTGCTCGCCCTCATGAACTACACGGCGCCGATGGCGACGCTGGCCGACACCGCGCGGGGCCTGCACGCGGGCGGGACGGCCCAGATCTGGCTGATGAGCTCGATCAGCCTCGGCCTCGCGGCGGCGCTGCTCGCCGTCGGGAGCCTCGCCGACGACCACGGCCGCAGGCGCGTGTTCGTGCTCGGCGCGGCGGTGCTCGCCGTGTCGAGCGTGGTCTGCGCGCTCGCGACGAACGCCCCGCTCTTCGTGGGCGCGCGGATCGTCCAGGGGGCGGCGAGCGCGGTGCTCATCGCGACCGGGCTCGGGATCATCGCCGCGTCGTTCGAGCCGGGCCCGCGCCGGGCGCACGCCACCGGGGTGTGGGGCGCGATGATCGGGCTCGGGATCGCGCTCGGCCCGATCGCGTCCGCCGGGCTGGCCGAGATCGGCGGCTGGCGGCTCTGGTACTGGGTGTGCGCCGCCGCCTCCGTGCCGGTGGGCCTCGCCGCGCTGCGGCTGCCCGAGTCCCGCGCCGCCCGGCCGCGCGGCCTCGACCTGCCGGGCCTGCTCACCATGGTCCTCGGGATCGGCGCCCTCGTCGCGGCGATCACGATGGGACGGCTCGGCTGGACGCGCCCGTCCGTGCTCGGGCTGTTCGCGGCGGCGGCCGTGCTGCTCGCCGCGTTCACCGCGGTGGAGGCGCGGCGCCGCGAGCCGATGCTCGACCTCGGGCTGTTCCGCCGCCCGGCGTTCCAGCTGTCGATCGTCGGGGCGCTCATCACCGGGCTCGCCGTCATCGGGATCATGAGCTACCTGGCGACCCTGATGACGCTCGTCCTCGGGCTGTCCGCGCTGGCGTCGGCGCTGGTCCTCGCGATCTGGTCGGGGATCTCGTTCGCCGCCGCGCTGCAGGCCCGCAGGCTCCCGTCCCGGCTGCCCGCCGGGCGGCTGCTCGGCGCGGGCCTCGCGCTCAGCGCCGCCGGGGAGCTCGCCATGCTCGGGATGGGCCCGGACGGGCACTGGTGGCGGCTCGCCCCCGGGCTGGTCGTGTCCGGGATCGGCAGCGGGCTCGCCAACGCGATGCTCGCCCGGCTCGCCGTCGAGAGCGTCCCCGCCGACCGCGCGAGCATGGGCTCGGGCGCCAACAACACCGCCCGGTACGTCGGCGCGTCGGTGGGCGTCGCGGTCGTCGGCGCCATGACCACCGGGCAGGGCGGCGGCGCGTCCGGCCTGGCCCACGGCACGAACGTCGCGATGCTCGTCTCCGCCGCCGTCGCCCTCGGCGGCGCGGCGCTCATGATGGTGATTCGCGAACGGGACAGGTGACCGGAGCGACGCGCCGGCGGCGCGAGGACCACCTGTCCCGACTTCGGGGGTCTGGGGGTCGCCCCCCACAGGTCTAGGCGAGTTCTTCGATGAAGGCGGTGAGCTGCGTCAGGTTGCGGCACTCGTACATCGGGACGATCTCCCCGTACGGGGACGCGGCCGAGTCGCCGGTGTCCCACTGGACGCGCGGCTCGGGGTTGAGCCAGTACGCGTGCCGGGCGCGCCCAGCCATGGCGCGCAGGACGGGCAGCGACAGCTCGCCGTAGTTGGAGCGGGCGTCGCCGAGGACGAGCAGGGAGGTCTTCGGGGTGATCGCGTCCCGGTACCGCTCGTCGAACACCTTGAAGGCGTGGCCGTAGTCGGAGCGGCCGGTGATCCAGACGAGGTCGGCCTCGGCGGCCATCCGCGCCATCGCGTCCGCGACGTCCGCGCCCGGCGCGAAGTACTTGGTGATCTCGTCGGCGGCGTCGATGAACGCGAACGCGCGGACCTTGCTGAACTGCTCCCGCAGCGCGAACGTCAGCAGCAGCGTGAAGTGCGCGAACGCCGACACGGAGTCGCTCGCGTCGCACAGGATCACGAGCTCCGGCTTGTGCGGGCGGGGCGGGCGGTGCCGGGTGGTCAGCGGCACCCCGCCGGTGGCGAGGGACGCGCGGACCGTCCGGCGGAAGTCGAGCCGCCCGCGCCTGCCCTGCCGCTGCTTCCGCACCAGCCGGGACGCGAGCCTGCGGGCCAGCGGGTGCACCTCGCGGCGCAGCGCGGCCAGCTCGGCGCGTCCGGCGGCGGCGAAGTCGAGCCGCTCCAGCGGCGGGCGGACGGCGAGCCTGGCCGTCCGCTCGACGCCGGTGTCCTCGGCGATGCGGCGGCGGACCTCGCCCGCGACGAGATCCTCGAACCGGGTCATGCGGTCGCGGAACGTCCGGCGGGCGACGCGCTCGGCCATGCCGCCCCGCTCGCGCCCCTCCAGGACGGCGGCGAGGAGCCGCGCCATGAGCGTCTCCGGCGACATGGCGCGCAGCACCCCGGCGGAGAACCACGACTCCTGCCCCGGAGTCCGCCCGTACTCGGCGACGGCGAGCCGCGCGAAGCGCCGCAGACCCGCGTCGTCGCCGGACAGGAGGAGGTCGGCCAGCTCGTCGCGCCGCGCCTGCACCCGCGGGTCCAGCGCGGACGGGACGGGACGCCCGTCGTCCCGCAGCGTGCGCGCCGGGCGCTCCGGGTCGGGCGCGGCGCCGGCCCCGTCGCCGACCGCCGCCGGGAACCACAGGTCGAAGAGCGTGTCGAACGTCAGGCGGTGCTGCGGCCGCTTCACCACGGTCGCGGCGTAGGCGGCGCGCAGCGACTCGCGGTCGAGCAGGTCGACCAGCCGCATGGCGCGGACGGCGTCCAGCCCCTCGGCGACCGACACCGGCAGCCCCGCGCGGCGCAGCTCCGCGACGAACCCGGTGTGCCGGTCGACGAGGGAGCCGGTCACAGCCCCAGTTCCTTGATCGCCCGCTCGTGGTCGGAGACGTGCTTCAGCACGACCCCGAGCGTCCCGGCGACGGCGGCCTCGTCCAGCGCGTCCAGGCCGAGGGCGAGCAGCGTCCGCGCCCAGTCGACGGTCTCCGCGATCGACGGCGCCTTCTTGATCTCCAGGTCGCGCAGCGTGCCCACGGTCCGGACGATCTGCTCGACCAACTCGGCCTCGATCCCCGGCACCTGCGCGAGGACGATGTCGCGCTCCCGCTCCGCCGCCGGGTAGTCGAGGTGCAGGTAGAGGCAGCGGCGCTTGAGCGCCTCCGACAGCTCCCGCGCCGCGTTGGACGTGATGACCACGAACGGGCGGCGGACGGCGGCGACCGTCCCCAGCTCCGGGATCGTGACCTGGAAGTCCGACAGGACCTCCAGGAGCATGCCCTCCACCTCGACGTCGGCCTTGTCCGCCTCGTCGATCAGCAGGACGGTCGGCTCCGCCCGCCGGATCGCCGCGAGCAGCGGCCGCTCCAGCAGGAACTCCTCGGAGAAGATGTCGTCGTGGGTCTCCTGCCAGGCCCGGTCCGCCGGGGCGGCCTGGATGGCGAGGAGCTGCTTCTTGTAGTTGAACTCGTAGAGCGCGCGGGCCTCGTCCAGGCCCTCGTAGCACTGGAGCCGGATCAGCTCGGCGCCGGTCGCCGCCGCGACCGCCTTCGCCAGCTCCGTCTTGCCGACCCCGGCCGGGCCCTCGACGAGCAGCGGCTTGCCGAGCGCCTGCGCGAGGAACACGGTCGTGGCGATCGCCTCGTCGGCGAGGTAGCGGACCTCGGCCAGCCTGCGTCCCGCATCGGCGGGCGAGGCGAACGTTCCGTCGATCGGACGGCTCACACGGACCTCCGTGACGATCTCGGGCGGACCGGCAGTTTATGCGAGGGCCGCGTGCTACCTCCGGGGTAGCCCGCGGTTCGCCCCGCCGGGTGACGCGCGCGGGGCGCGCCGTTTCCTATAACCGGATCATGACGATCCCACGACTGCCGCGCGAGGACCTCGCCGCGGCGATGGCGGCCCGGCGCGAGCTCGGCCCGGACTATGACGACGCCTTCGTCGAGACCGTCGTCGACCGCATCGAGGAGGTCTTCGACTCGCGCGCAGCGCCCAGGCCGCGTCCGAAGCGGGCGCCGGAGCCGCGCCGCGGCGAGCGCGACCACACGCTGCTCATGGCCGTCCTGTCGCTGCTCGCCGCGATCCCGCTGAGCGCCATCGCGGTCGTCAACGGCGGTCTCGCCGGCCTCTTCATCACGCTCACCGCGATCGTCGTCATCTACGTCTGCTACACCTTCCGGCCGCGTTGACCGTCACTTCCCGGGCTCCGGGTCCCGGGGAAGACCCAGGATGCGCTCGCCGATGATGTTGAGCTGGACCTCGGTGGTGCCTCCGTAGATCGTCATGGCGCGGCTGAACAGCATCGCGCGGGCCATGATGCCGCTCTCCGCGAGCGGGACCTCGGTGGCGGCGGCCGCGCCCTGCGCCGCCCAGCAGTGGTCCGCGACGTCCTGGTTGAACTGGACGCCGAGGAGCTTGCGGACGCTCGCCTCCGCCCCCGGCTCCACGCCGTTCAGCTGCTTGAGCGTCGTGCGCAGGCCGAGCAGGTCGATCGACTGGCCCTGCGCGACGAGCCGTCCGACCTCGGCGGCGCCGACCTCGTCGACGTCCCGTCCGGCGTAGAACTTCAGCAGCTCCGGGACGCCCATGCCGAGCCCGCCGCCGGTGGCCAGCGACACCCGCTCGTTGGACAGCGTGTTCCGCGCGACCTGCCAGCCCCGGTTCACCTCGCCGACCACGTGCTCGTCGGGGACGAACACGCCGTCCAGGAACACCTCGTTGAACAGCGCGTCGCCGGTCAGCTCGCGCAGCGGACGGACGTCCACGCCTTCGGCCTTCATGTCCACGATGAAGTAGGTGATGCCGTCGTGCTTGCGCGCGGCGGGATCGGTGCGGGCGACGCAGAAGCCCCATTCGGCGTGCTGGGCGAGCGACGTCCAGATCTTCTGGCCGGTGAGCCGCCAGCCGCCCTCGACGCGCTCGGCTCTCATCGACAGCGACGCCAGGTCGGACCCGGCGCCCGGCTCGGAGAACAGCTGGCACCACACGATCTGGCCGCGCAGCGTCGGGCGCAGGAAGCGCTCCTTCTGCTCGTCCGTCCCGTACCGGATGACGGACGGCGTCAGCCACGCGCCGATGCCGAGGTTCGGGCCCTTGACCTTGGCGGCCCTCAGCTCCTGCTGGATGAGGATCTGCTCGACCGGCCCCGCCTCGCGGCCCCACGGCCTCGGGAGGTGCGGGGCGGTCCAGCCCTCGTCACCCATCCGGGCGTGCAGCGCGGACTTCTCCTCGATCGCGGCCAGTTCGGCGACCTCGGCGCGGACCCGCTCGCGGAGGGGGCGCGCGTCGTCGTCCAGTTCGAGGACGACCTCGCGGCGGCCGCCCGCCAGCGCGAGCCGGGCGACCTCGCCCGCCCAGCGCGCGGCGGGCCCGAGCAGCGCCCGCAGCGTCGAGGCGCGGCGCAGGTAGACGTGCGCGTCGTGCTCCCAGGTGAAGCCGATCCCGCCGAGGATCTGGATGGCGTCGCGGGCCGTCCGGACGCCCGCGTCGACCGCCACGACGGCGCAGACGGCGGCGGCGAAGCCCGCGTCGGCGGCGTCCTCGTCGAGCGCGCGGGCGGCGTCCCAGGCGGCGGCGCGGCCCTGCTCCAGCGCGATCAGGGCGCGGGCCGCCTTGTGCTTGACGCCCTGGAACTGCCCGATCGGGCGTCCGAACTGCTCGCGGACCTTCGCGTACTCGGCGGCGGTCGACACGAGCCATCCGGCGAGGCCCGCCGCCTCGGCGCCGAACAGGGCGGCGGCGAGGTCGCGGACGCGGGCGGTGGTGACGCCGTCCAGGACGCGGTCGGCGGGCACCGCGACGCCGGACGCCTCGACGGCCGCGACCCGGCGGACGCGGTCCAGGCTCGCGACCGGGGTGACGGTCACGTCAGCGGCGTCGACCACGACCCACCGGACGCCGTCGTCGAGCGCGACGGGCAGGACGAGCACGTCGGCGAGTCCCGCGCCGAGCACGGTGCCGGACGTCCCGGACACGACGAGGGAGTCGCCGTCGGCGCGGCCGGTCAGCCCGCCGTCCAGCGCGACCGCGCCGGTCCGCGAGCCGTCCGCGAGGCCGGGCAGCAGCCCCGCCCGCGCCGCGGCGTTGCCGGACGCGTCGATCACCGTGCTCGCGAGGACGGTCGGCAGGAACGGGCCGGGCGCGGCGGCCCGGCCCAGCTCCTCCAGCACGACGGCCAGTTCCAGGAGGCCGTACCCCTGGCCGCCGTGCTCCTCGGGCAGGTGCAGGCCGAGCAGGCCCTGTTCGGCCAGCGCGGGCCAGAACCCGGGCCTCGCCTCGTCGTCGGCGTCCAGCGCGGCCCGGACGGCCGTCGCCGGAATGTTGCGCTCGGCGAACCCGCGCGCCGAATCGGCGAGCGCCTCATGCTCCTCGGTCAGCCCGATGGCCATGCGTCGAACCTCTCTCCGAACCCTGTTTGACCGAGATTCTAGAACAGGGTTCGGTCGAGTGGCACGGTACCCGAGCGCTTATTCGGCGCGTGTCTTCGTCGTCTCGTCCGCCCGCTCGAGCGCGGCCCCGCCGGACGGCCGGCGCCCGGCGGCGAGGCTCGCGACCGTGGTGGCGGCGAGCGTCCCGGCGATCACCGCGAGGGACAGCCAGATCGGGATGTCCGGCGCCCAGCCCACGCCGTACTCGTGCAGCGCGTGCAGGATCAGCTTGACGCCGATGAAGCCGAGGATGAACGCGAGCCCGTGCGCCAGGTAGACGAGCCGGTCGGTGAGCCCGCCGAGCAGGAAGAACAGCTGGACGAGCCCCATCAGCGCGAACGCGTTGGCGGTGAAGACCAGGTACGGCTCGGTCGTCAGCCCGAAGATCGCCGGGATGGAGTCGAGCGCGAACAGCACGTCGGTGGAGCCGATCGCGATCATCACGATGGCGAGCGGGGTGAGCATGCGGCGACCGCCGCTGCGGGCGAGGAACCGGCTGCCGTGGTACTCGTCGGACGTCGGGACGACCCGCTTCGCCCAGCGCAGCAGCGCGTTCTCCTTGAACTCGTCCTCGTCCCCGCCGCGGACGAGGCCGATCGCCGTCCAGACGAGGAACGCGCCGAAGATGAAGAACACCCACGTGAAGGTGGAGATCGCCGCCGCGCCGACCGCGATGAACGCGCCGCGCAGCAGCAGCGCGATCACGATGCCCGCCATCAGCACCGTGTGCTGGGCCTGCTTCGGGACGGCGAACCGCGCCAGGATCACCATGAACACGAAGAGGTTGTCGACGCTGAGGCTCTTCTCGGTGACGAAGCCGCCGAAGTACTCGGCGGCGTACCGGCCTCCGGAGAAGGCCCAGACGCCGATGCCGAACAGGACGGCGAGCCCGATGTAGATCGCGGACCAGAACGCGGCCCTGCGGGTCGTGAACTCGCGCGTGTCGTTGCGGTGGATGACGAACAGGTCGGCGGCGATGACGGCGAGGATCCCCGCGATGGTCAGCACCCACACCAATGGGGAAACGGACAAGATGAACACCTCCAGCGGACGTGAACGAGCGCTGGAGGTCTCTCCCGCCTACGCGAGCGCAGGCCGCGGAACCCGGGCCGGCATGGGCCGACCGTACTGACGGGAACCGTGTAGGGGGATACTCCCCTCCATTCCTCAACCAACGCCGGCACCCGGCCGGAAGTTCCCGACCTCGCTCTATGCGTGTCCGCCGCGCGCCAGCCGCACATAGATCCCGGCGAGCTGGTCGACGGCGTCGGACTCGTCCGGCAGCTCCGCCGACCGGTGCGCGGCGGCCGAGCCGAGCCGGGCGGCGAGCGCCGGATCGTCGAGGACGCGGCTCACCGCCCGTTCCAGCGCGTCCGCGTCGCCCGCCGGGACGAGCAGCGCCGCCTCGCTCTCCGGGCCGTGCAGCAGCGGGCCGCCCGCGCCGCCGCCCGCCGGGCGGTCCGCCGCGCCGACCATGCCGGGGATGCCGCCGACCCGGGTCGCGACGAGCGGCCGGCCGGCCCGCAGGATCTCCTGGACGACCAGCGGCTGCCCCTCCCACACGCTCGGCACGACCGCGACGTCGCAGGCGGCGAGCAGGGCCGCGACGTCCGAGCGGCGGCCGAGCAGCCGGACGGGCAGGTCCTCGGCGGCGATCCGGGCCCGCAGCTCGTCCTCCAGGGGGCCGTCGCCCGCGATCGCGACGAGCGGCGGCGGGGTGCGCCCGGCCCAGCCGCGGGCCGCGTCCAGCAGCGTCGGCAGGCCCTTCTGGTCGGCGAGCCGCCCCACGGTGACGATCAGCGGGCGCTCCCCCACGTCGAGTTCGGCGCGCAGGTCGGCGCGGGCGGCCGGGCCCGGCGGGGCCTGCGGCGCGGGCGCCGGGACGATCGCGTGCCCCACCGACCGGGCGCCGAGCGTCCGCATCCGCTGCTCCAGGTCGGGCGACACCCCGAGGACGGTCGCCGCGCCGCGCGCCACGACCCGCTCCAGCGCCCCGTACACGGCGGCGGTCCGGCCGCCCGCGATCACCGCGTTGTGCAGTGTCACGACCAGCGGCGGGCCGCCCTTCGCGAACCGCAGCGGGCCCGGCGCGACGCGGGCGCACGCCGTCGCCGCGAGCGCGCCCGCCCGCAGGCCGTGCGCGTGGACGACCTCCGCGTCGCGCAGCAGCGTCCGCAGCCGCGCGACGGCCCGCGCGTCGCTCAGCGGGCGCGGCCGGTCCGCGAGGTCGACCTCGGTGAAGCGGGCGCCGGACGCGGCGAACCCGAACAGCTCCTCGGTCGACGCGGGCCCGCACACGAGGACGCGGGCGCCGCGTTCGGCGAGGCCCTCGGCGACGGACCGGACGTGCCGTCCGACGCCGCCCGCGCTGGTGCCGAGGACGAGCGCGACGCGCAGTCCTTGAAGATCCTTGGCGGCGGGGCTGTCAGGCATGGCGGGCGACCTTCCGGCTGAGGACGGCCCGCAGGTCCCGGCCGTCGATCACGAACGCGACGATGACGAACACGGCGGCGGCGGCCAGCGCGCCGAGCGCGCCCGTCCCGACGTTGCGGAGCTCGGCGGCCGGGCCGGTGCCGCCCGTCCCGAGGAGCGCGGCGACGGCGTACCCGGCGGCGCCGCCCGCCGCGCCGCCCGCGAGGCCCGCCGCCAGCACGCGCGGGATCCCCGCGACGGCCGCGGCGCCCCGCGCGCGGGCGAGCGTGCCGAGCAGCAGCGCGCCCGCGACGGTCATCCCGGCGGCGTTCCCCGCGCCGAGGGCCGCGACGACCCACTGCCGGTCGGCGGCGAGGACCAGCGCCACGTCGGCGACCATCACGACGACCCAGCCGGTGACGACGGCGGCGGCGCCCATCCGCCCCTTGCGGCAGGCGAACAGGACGCGGCCGAGGTGCGCGACGAGCCCGTAGCCGAGCAGGCCGGGCGCGAAGGCGAGCACCGCGCGGGTCAGGACGTCCTGCTGGTCGGGGTGCCCGGGGTTGAACACCGCGCCGATCGGCACCGCGACGGCCGCGAGCGCCGCCGCGCCCGCGCAGGACACGAGGATCACCGCGCGCGTGGTGGACGCGGTGACCTGGTCGAACCTGTCCCGCTCCCCCGCGCTCATCCGCGCCGACAGCATCGGGAACGCGCTGGTCGCGATCGGCACCGCGAGGATCGCCCACGGCAGCAGGTAGATCGCCCACGCGTACTGGTAGTTGGCGAGCGCGCCGCCCGTCCCCTCGTAGCTGAGCCGGACGACGACCAGCGCCGACAGCTGCTGCGCGGCGACGGTGGCGAGCCCGGCGAGGGCGAGGCGGCGGACGCGGCGCGCCACGCCGGGCGGGAAGCGCAGCGCCGGACGCAGTCCGAGCCGCAGCCGCCACGCCGCGAACCCGGCGGTCGCGGCCATCGCGACGCCGCCGAGGGCCGTCCCGACCGACAGGGTCAGCTCGGCGTTCAGCGGCAGGCCCGCCAGGTCGTTCTCGTGGCCCGCGCCGAGCGGCGCGTACACGACGTAGGCGGCGATCACCACCAGGCTCGACATCAGCGGCGCCAGCGCGGGCGCGACGAACCGGCGGTGCGACTGGAGCAGCCCGTACAGGACGACCGCCATCCCGTACATCACCATCTGCACCGACTGGACGGCGAGCATGAACGACCCGACGTCCACGATGTCGCCGCGCGAGCAGCCCTTGAGGTCGGCGCCGACCAGCACCTCCATGATCGGACGCGCCCCGAACGCCATCAGCGCCGACAGCGGGACCATCAGCACGACGATCCAGGTGAGCAGCGCCGACCCGATCCGGCGGACCTCCTCGCGGTCGCCGCGCTCGGCGGGCCCGGCGAGCACCGGCACGACCATGCTGGCGAGCGCGCCGCCCGCGACGATCTCGTAGACGATGCTCGGGAACTGCGTCGAGGTGAAGTACGCCTGGCTCAGGCACGACGTGGTGACCGTCTGGGAGAACGCGTAGGTGCGTCCGAACCCGGCGAGCCGCGCGAGGACCGTGATGACGGCGATGACGACGGCGGCGCCCGCGAGCCCGCCGGTGAGCCGGCGCAGCGCGGACGGCCGCCGGTCCGGCGGCGACCCCTGCTCGGGTGGCACGGTTGACGAAGGCACGCTCGTGGAGGCTGCGGGGGGACGGTTCAGCCGCGGTCAGGCCGGACCGGCGGCGACGCCGTTGCCCGCCGGGCCCGCGTCCGCGGGGCCCGGAGCGGCGTCCGGCGCTCCGGCCTGCGGCGGGACGCCGGGCCTGAACGCGTCGTCGGAACCGGGCTTGTCGTCGGCGGGGGCGGGCTGGGCGACGGGCGCGGCGGCCGGGCGGCGGCCCAGCATGTCGACGCGGTTCAGCACCGGGTTGCCCGCGATGACCTTGGTGAAGCTGACGAACTCGCTGGCCCCGTTCAGCGCGACGAGCCCGGCGAGGACGGCGAGCCGCGGCCCCCGGCCGAGCCGGGTCGCGGCGAGCCCGAGCAGCGCGCCGAGCGCGTTGGAGCCGGTGTCGCCGAGCATCGCGCGCTCGCCGAGGTCCTCCGGGAGGAGCGCGGCGGCGGCGCCGAGCGGCGCGGCCACGACCGCGGCGCCGGACCGGGTCAGCGCCAGCGGCGTCCCGGTGATCAGGCCGACCTTGATCGCGCGGCCGGGGCGCAGGTCGAACAGGTTCATGAGGTTGGCGCTCCCGGCGACGATCGCGCCGTTGAGCAGGACGTCGAACCCGCGCCCGGCGCGGGACGGCGCGGGCGACCCGGCGACCGCCGCGGCGGCGAGCCCGGTCGCGCCGATCCCGAGGATCTTCACCGCGCCGCTCGTGACCTCGCCGCGGGCGAGCGCGGTCAGATGGCCCTTGAAGCCGCGCGACGACGCCGATCCGGCGAGGTCGTCGTAGCCGCCGAGCAGCCCCGACCCGGCCCCGGCGAGCAGCGCGGCGGCGCGGACCCGGCCGGACGCGCCGGGGGCGAGCAGCCCGGCCGCGGCGGCGCCCGCGACGAACGCGGGGCCCTCCAGCAGCGTCACCGGCTCGCCGCGGTGGTTGGTGCGTCCCCACACGTCCTCGCCGGGCAGCCCGTTCAGCCCGGGGGGACGCCGCGTCAGCGCGGTGTAGGCGGCGCGGGCGGCGACGGCGCCGAGGCCCGCGCCCGCCAGCAGCCGCAGGGCGCCCGTCCGACCAGGGCCGTTGCGTCGCTTCATCGAGGTCACCCGTTCTTCCCCGCCGTGGGCGCGGGCGAGGGCAGGTAGCCGCTCGCCCCGGCGCCCGTCCCGTACTGCCCGGATTTGCCGCCCAGCTCGTTCTGCAGCGCCAGGATCGTGACGACCTGCCCGGAGGCGGTGTCCACCACGTCGACGGTGGAGACCGTGTCCTTGGCGTCGGCGTCGCGCAGCGCCGCGATCAGCCCGCCCTCGCGCGCGGAGGTCGACGGGCCACCGACGACGGTACCGCGCCCGGCGCCGTCGAGTGCGGCGGCCAGCGAGATCAGCGCCTTGTTGTCGTCGCCGCCGCCGTCGTAGGCGTACGGGCCCGCCGGCGCGACCATGATCGCGAGGGTGGCGTGCTGGCCGACCTTGCCGCTGGTGGTGATGTACCCGCCCTGCCTGAACGCGTTGAGCACGGCGCCGCCGGCGGCGTCCTCGCGGCCGGACTTCGCGCCGTCCTTGGTGACCAGCGCGCTCGCGAGGACGAGGCCCGCCTTGTCGTAGGCGGTGGCGTCCGCGGCGAACTCGACGCCGTCGCCCTTGAGCTGCGTGGCGAGCTCCTCGACGGTGGCGCGCTGGTCGTCGTCCAGCAGCTTCTTCTGGACGGTGACGCGCCCGGTCACCGCCGCGCCCGCGTTCTTCGCGAGCTCGCCGAGCTGCTCGATGCTGTCGTCGCCCGCGCCGGGCGTCTCGACCAGCACCACGGACTGGCCCTTCAGCCGGTCCGTGACGAGCTGGGGCCCGAGGCCGCGGGAGAACTGCTCCTCCCCCTTGCCCTGGCGCTCCAGGTCGCGCTGCTGGTTGCGGGCCTGCTGGGCGGACTTCGCCGCCGAGTTGGCCTGCTGGCGCAGCGTGTCGCTCACCGAGTTGGACAGCGTGGTGGAGCCCAGCACGATGCCGAGCGCCAGCGCGAGGAAGATCGCGACGATGGAGACGAGGTGGTAGCGGAAATCGATCACGTGAAGAGTCCGGTCAGCCAGAAGACGAAGGCGTGCCAGCGGTCGGCGAGCAGGGGACTGATGACGTCCCCCGCCGGGGACATGGCGACGGCGGTGACGATGGCGATGAACGCGCCGAGGACGAGGAACAGCAGCGACCAGGTCGAGATCCGGCTGCGGTAGAGGCGGCTCACGCCCTTGGCGTCGACGAGCTTACTGCCGACCCGCAGGCGGGTGAGGAACGTACTCGCCATCCCCGCGCGGCCCTTGTCGAGGAACTCCACCATGTTGGCGTGCGTGCCGACCGCGACGATGAGCGTGGCGCCCTTGTCGTCCGCGAGCAGCATCGCGATGTCCTCGCTGGTGGCGGTGGCCGGGAACGTGACAGCCTCGCGGCCGAGCTCGTGGACGCGCTTCAGGCCGGGCGCCCGGCCGTCCCGGTAGGCGTGCACGACGATCTCCGCGCCGCAGGTCAGCGCGTCGTCGGACACCGAGTCCATGTCGCCGACGATCATGTCGGGCCGGTAGCCGGCCTCCAGCAGCGCGTCGGCGCCGCCGTCCACCCCGATGAGCACCGGTCGGTACTCGCGGATGTAGGGGCGCAGGGTCGCGATGTCCTCGCGGTAGTGGTAGCCGCGGACGACGATCAGCGCGTGCCGCCCGGCGAGCCTGGTCGTCACGTCGGGGACGCCGACGCCGTCGATGAGCAGGTCGCGCTCGCGCTTGACGTACTCCATCGTGTTGGCGACGAACGCCTCCAGCTGCGTCGCGAGGCCCGCCTTCGCCTCGGTCAGCGCCACCAGGACGGTCTCGGGCGTCTGCTCGGTGCCCTTCGCGACGACCTCGTCGCCCTTGTAGACGACGCGCCCGGCCACCCGGACCTGGTCGCCCTCCCGCAGCCGGGTGAAGATCTCGGGGCCGACGTCGTCCACCAGGGGGATGTCGGCGTCCAGCAGGATCTGCGGGCCGAGGTTCGGGTAGCGGCCCGAGATGCTCGGCGCGACGTTGACGACCGCGCCGACGCCGCCCGACACCAGCGCCTCGGCGCTGACCCGGTCGAGGTCGACGTGGTCGATCACCGCGACCTCGCCGGGCTGGAGCCGCTTGGTCAGGTCCTTGGTGCGGCGGTCGAGCCGGGCCGTCGCGGTGACCCCGGGCAGCCCGTCGTCGCGGGCCAGGCCGAGCGAGAGCACGCGCCGCGGCAGCCGCTGGGCCAGCCGGACGCGCCGCTCCGCCCCGGGCTCCATCCGGGGCTCCATCCGGGGCTCCATGGCGGGCTCCGCCCCGAGCTGCGTCCCAGACTCCGTCCCGGGCTTCATCCCGGACTCCGCTCCGCGCTCCGTCCCGGGGTCGCCGACGGGCTCGCCGCCGGGCTCCGGGCGGGGCGCGGCGGCGGGCTCGGCGCCGGGCGGCTCTGTGGTGGGTGACGGGTCGTTCATCGCCTGCCATCCTGCCAGAGCACGGGAGCGAAACATCGGAACCGGCGAACGTCCAGGCGTGTCCGATCAGGCACCCTCTGTAATCTTCCGGGGGGTGTGGGGGCCGTGCCGGGGCCCGCACCGAGGGTCAGCGCTCGGCGGACGCCATCTCCAGCAGCTCCTCGGCGTGGGCGCGGCCGAGCTCGGAGTCCTCCAGGCCGGCGAGCATCCGGGACAGCTCCCGGACCCGGCCCTCCCGGTCGAGGGCGGTGACGCCGCTGCTGGTCACGGTCCCGTCGTCGGACTTCTCCACCAGCAGGTGCCGGTCGGCGAACGCGGCGACCTGCGGCAGGTGTGTGACGACGATCACCTGCGCGTTGCGGGCCAGCCGGGCGAGCCGGCGGCCGATCTCCACCGCGGCCTTGCCGCCGACGCCCGCGTCCACCTCGTCGAACACGAACGTCGGGACGGGGTCGGCGCCCGCGAACACCACCTCGATCGCCAGCATCACCCGCGACAGCTCGCCCCCGGACGCGCCCTTGTGCAGCGGCAGCGGCTTCGCCGCGGGGTGCGGGGCGAGCCGCACCTCGACCTCGTCGACGCCGTGCGGGCCGTAGTCGCCGGTCGCGGCGACGGTGACGCTCACGCGGGCGTGCGGCATCGCGAGCGCCGTCAGCTCGTCGGTGACGGCGTCGGAGAACCGCTCGGCGGCGCGCGTGCGGACGGCGGTCAGCTCCCCCGCCTCGGCAGCGAGCCGCTCGGTCAGCTCGGCGTGCTCGGCGCGCAGCTCCTCGATGCGGTCGTCGTCGCCCTCCAGCTCGGTGAGCCGGGACGCGGCCGTCCGCGCCCACTCCAGGACCGCGGCGGCCGTGCCGTCCGTCCCGCCGTACTTGCGGGTCAGCGCGGTCAGCTCGGCGCGGCGCTCCTGGACGGCGGCGAGCCGCGCCGGGTCGGCGTCCACGGACTCGGCGTAGGACGCGAGGTCGGTGCCCACGTCGGACACGAGGTACCCGGCCTCGGCGAGCCGGTCGGCGAGCGCGGCGAGGTCGGGGTCGTGGTCGCGGACGGCGTCCAGCGCGTTGCGGGCCGTGCCGAGCAGGCTCGTCACGTTCGCGGCCTCGAACGCGGCGGCCGGGTCGCCGAGCAGCGCCTCGTGCGCGGTGTCGGCCGCGCCGCGCAGCGCGTCGGCGTGCCCGAGCCGCTCCTCCTCGGCGGCGAGCGCGGCGTCCTCGCCGTCCTTCGGGTCGACCTTCTCGATCTCCTCCAGGCCGAAGCGCAGCACGTCGGCCTCCTGGGACCGCTCGCGCGCCCGGGTGGTCAGCTCGTCCAGCAGCGCGGTGACCTGGCGGTGCCGCTGGTACGCCTTGGTGTAGGCGCGCATCGGCTTGGTCAGCGCGGCGCCCGCGTACCGGTCGAGCGCGCCGCGCTGCCGGGTGGCCTGCAGCAGCCGCTGCTGGTCGGACTGCCCGTGCACGGCGACCAGCTCGTCCGCGAGGTTGATCAGCACGTTCACCGGGACGGACCGGCCGCCGAGGAACGCGCGGGACCGGCCCTCCGCCGACACCGAGCGGGTCACGATCAGGGCGCCCTCGTCCAGTTCGCCGCCGGACTCCTCCACCCGCTCGACGACGCGCCCGCCGGGGTCGACGACGATCCGCCCCTCGACGGTCGCGCGGTCGGCGCCGGGCCGCACCCGCTGCGGGTCGGCGCGGCCGCCGAACAGCAGGCCGAGGCTCGTGACCACCATGGTCTTTCCCGCGCCGGTCTCACCGGTCACGACGTTGAAACCCGGGGACAGATCGAGCACGGCCTCATCGATCACACCGAGGCCCTGGATCCGCACCTCATCCACCATCGGGCGCACCAGCGTCACAACCCTCCGCAAAACAGATCCCGGATCAGCGCCTGTGGAGATTATCCCCTCTGCTCGCCGGGCGCTCCCCCGTCCGGCTCGGGCGGGCCGCCGTCGGAGGTGACCTCCGGGGCCGTGCCGCCGATCGAGGGGGCGTCCGCGACCTGCGAGTCCGCCATGGGCGGGGACGGGTGCGCGGGCTGCCGGACGCGGCCCCGCCAACCCGTCACGGGCAGGCCGAACTTCGTGACCAGACGGTCGGTGAACGGCGTCAGGTGCAGCCGCGCCAGCCGCACCGGCTCCGCGCCCCGGCGCACCTCAACCCGCGCGCCCGGCACGAGATCGAAGGTGCGGCGGCCGTCGCACCACAGGACGGCGCGGGGCGTGTCCGGCAGCACCTCGACGGCGACCAGCGAGCGCGGCGACACCACCAGCGGGCGGGCGAACAGCGAGTGCGCGCTGATCGGGACGACCAGCATCGCCTCGACCTCCGGCCACACCACCGGGCCGCCGGCGGAGAACGCGTACGCGGTCGAGCCGGTCGGCGTGGCGCACACCACCCCGTCGCAGCCCCAGTTGGACAGCGGGCGCCCGTCGATCTCGGCGACGACCTCCAGCATCCGCTCCCGCTCGGCCTTCTCGATGCTCGCCTCGTTCAGCGCCCACGTCGTGCCCGCGACCGTGCCGTTGCGGCGGACGACGACGTCGACGGTCATCCGCTCCTCGACGTCGTAGCGGCGGGTGACGACACGGTCGACGGTGGCGGCGAGGTCGTCGCGCTCGGCCTCGGCGAGGAACCCGACGTGCCCGAGGTTCACGCCGAGCAGCGGGGTGCCGGCCGTGCGGGTCAGGTCGGCGGCGCGCAGCAGCGTCCCGTCGCCGCCGAGGACCATGACGACCTCGGCGTCCTCGGCCGCCGCGGCGGTGTGCGGCATGACGTCGACGCCCGCGCAGCCGATGGCGTCGGCCTCGCCGTCCAGGACGCGGACGCAGATCCCGGCCTCGCTGAGCCGCTCGACGACGAGCTGCGCGCTGCGGACCGCCTCCGGCCGCCCGGTGTGCGTCACGACCAGCACCGACCTCTTGCTCATGCTCCCGCCCCACTCCCCGACGCCGTCGCGCGGCGTACGGACGTCTGGACGAACGGCCCCCGCGGGGACGTTCCCGGTTCGGACGCCCTCTGTACGCGCGCCCGCCCCGGACCGCTCAAGGCCCGTCCGCGCGGTGCGGGCCGGGTCGACGGGGGCCGGGAGGTCACTGGGGGCCATCCGCGATGGCCTTGGCGAGGTCGGCCCCGTCCAGCGGCGGGGCGCCGGCGCGCAGCCACAGGAAGTACTCGACGTTCCCGGACGGCCCCGGCAGCGGGCTCGCCGTCACCCCGCAGACGCCGAGGCCCAGCGTCGCCGCGTGCTCCGCCACGCCGCGCACCGCGTCGGCGCGCAGCTCCGGGTCGCGGACGACGCCGCCTGCGCCGACCCGGTCCTTGCCAACCTCGAACTGCGGTTTCACCATCATGGCGAAGTCGGCGCCGGGGGCGGCGCAGGCGTGCACGGGCCCGAGGACAAGCCGCAGCGAGATGAACGACAGGTCGCCGACGACGAGGGTCGGCGGCGGGTCGCCGAGCATGTCGGGGCGGAGGTCGCGGACGTTCGTCCGCTCCAGGAGGGTGACACGGTCGTCGGTGCGCAGCGACCACGCGATCTGGCCGTAGCCGACGTCGACGGCGTACACGCGCGCGGCGCCCGCGCGCAGCAGGACGTCGGTGAACCCGCCGGTGGAGGCGCCCGCGTCGAGGCAGACGCGGCCCTTGACGTCCAGGTCCTGGAACGCCTGGAGCGCGCCCGCGAGCTTGTGCCCGCCGCGCGAGACGTACTCGGGCCCGTCGGCGGGGTCGGCGACGACGATCGCGGCCCCGGTCTCGACCTGCGTGGCCGCCTTCGCCGCCGGACGCCCGCCGACCCGGACGCGCCCGTCGCCGATCAGCCGGCCCGCGTGCTCCCGCGACCGGGCGAGGCCGCGCCGGACCAGCTCCGCGTCGAGCCGCCGCCGCGCGCTCACGCCCGCCCGCCGCTTCTGACCCGCCCGCCGCTCGTGACAAGCCCCTCGCTCATGACAAGCCCGCCGTTCATGACCAGCCCGCGACTCACGCCCGCCCGTCCCTCATGTCCCGCCCGCCGTTCATGCCGACCCGCCGTTCACGACCCGCGCGCCGCTCATGGCGGGGGTCGGAGTGCGTCGGGGAACGCGGGGCGCGGCCGCTCTTCCTCCTCGCCCGCGGCGGCGAGGATCTCCTGGAGCCGCTGGTGGACGTCCTCGAAGACCTCCACGTGCGCGGAGACGGGGCGTCCGCCCAGCTCGCCGAGGCGGGCGAGCGCGGCGTCGACGCGCGGCTCCCCGGTCGGCTCCGGCACCGGGACGGCCGGGAACTCCGGCTCCCCCCCGACCTCCTCCGGCGCGGCCTCCTCCGGCAGGGCTCCCTCTAGCACGGCGGCCCGCTCCTGCGGCTCCGCGCCCTCGGCCACGGCGGGAACCGCCGCGGACGCCGGGATCACCGGCTCCTCCGCGGCCTCGTCGGACATCACGTTTACCTCCCAGTGCACCCGGAACACCCGCGACGAGTCGCTTCCGGCTCTTCCCGAACGCTACCGTCCCTGGACGACATCGTTGTCGAGGGAACGGGGAACGGGCCTGACCATGGCGAACGAGGAGGAGTGCCGCGCGGCGCTCGGGAGCGTCGCGGCGCGGATCGCCGAGGTGGACCCCGACCGGCTCGCCGAGCACGTCGTCGAGCGGACGATCAGCTGCCACGTCGCCGATCTCGGCCTGGCCTTCCGCACCCGGCTGCACGGGGGCGGCCTCGACCCGTTCGAGCTGGACGGCGACCCGCGCGACGCGCAGGTCCGCCTGACCGTCGACAGCGACGACCTCGTCGCCATGGCGCGCGAGGAGCTGAACCCGGCCAGGGCGTGGGCCGAGGGACGTCTCAAGGTCGAGGCGAGCATCTTCGACCTGCTCCGCCTCCGCAAACTCCTCTAAGCCGCTTTCAGAGCCCCAGGGCGGAGAGCGCGTCCGCGAGGGACTCCCGGCTCAACTCCGCCTCCGGCTCCCAGGCGGCGGCCGCGAGCGCCCGCAGCCCGTCGTACGGGTCGCCTGAGCCGGTGACCGCGACCCCGCCGCCGTCGCGGCGGGCCGTCCAGCCGCCGCAGCGGTGCCCGCCGTCCGTCCGGACGATCTCCGGGTGCGCGACGAGCAATCCCTTCAGATCGGCCGCCACATAGGTCGGACGCCGGTTCGGCGGCGCGGTGAGCAGCCGCAGCGGGTCGGTGACCCCGGTGAGGACGAGCAGGCTGTCCGCGCCGCCGTTGACGGCCCCCTCGATGTCGGTGTCGAGCCGGTCCCCGACCACGAGCGGCCGTTTCGCCCCGGTGCGCCGGACCGACTCCTGGTGCAGCGGCCGCTCGGGCTTGCCGGTGACGATCGGCTCGACGCCGGTCGCCGAGCTGATCACGCGGAGCAGCGACCCGTTCCCCGGATGCGGGGGCCCGTCGCCGCCGGGGATGGTCAGGTCGCCGTTGGACCCGACGAACAGCGCGCCCATCGCGACGGCCTGCGCCCCCTCGGACAGCAGCCCGTACCCGAGCATCGGCTCGTATCCCTGCACGACGGCGGCGGGACGTCCGGCCGCCGTCGACACCGGGCGGAGCCCGGCCGCGTACAGGGCGTGCCGCAGCCCCATGCCGCCCACGACGAGGACGTCCGACCCGGGTGGCAGCCGTTCGGCGAGGAGGCGCGCGGCGGCCTGCGCGGAGGTCACCACGTCCGCCTCGTCGGCCGGGACGCCCACCTCGGTGAGCAGGGCCGCGACGGCCGACGGCGTCCGGGACGCGTTGTTCGTCACGAACGCGAGCCGCTGCCCCGCCGCGCGCGCCTTGGCGAGCGACTCCGCCGCCGCCCGCACCGGCCTGCGCCCGATGTAGACGACGCCGTCGAGGTCGAGCAGGGCGACGTCGTACGCCTCGCACAGCGGGCGGTCGCTGCCTCTCATCATGTCGGTGATCGTACGCGGATGGTTACCGGCTGGTAAGACGGGGGTCAGCGGCGGGCCGCGAGGGTGGCCCTGACGTGCCGCAGCGCCTTGGCGTAGTCCTGGTTCTCCGGGCGCATGGCGGCCGCGAGCGCCAGATGCTCGGCCGCGCCCGTGAAGTCGCCCATCCGGCTGAGCGCCAGCCCGAGGCCGAAGCGGGCGTAGTCCTCGGCGGGCTCCTCCTCGACGATCACGCGGAAGCTCTCGGCCGCCGCGCCGAACTGCCGCATCCCGAACTGGGCCCGGGCGAGCGCCTCGCGGATGCTGTGCGAGCCGGGCTCGGCCTCGGCCGCCCTGGTCAGCAACTGGAGCGCGGCGGCGGGGCTGCCCGACCTGAGCAGTTCGAGCCCCCGCGTGTACCACTCGTAGACGCCGCCGTCCGGCGGGACGGCCGCGCCGCCGGGTTCGCCTCCCGGGGAATCCTCAGGTCTTTCCGGGCCTTGACGACTCATGTGGACCTCCCGTCGAAAACGACCGTACCCGTTGGGTCACCGGACGCCCCTCCGCTCATTAGCATGCCCAGGGTGGACGACGACCTCCCCTCCGAACTCGGCCCGGAGGAGTTCAGCGCCCGGATCTTCGGGACCTCGGAGCCGCGCACCGGCCGCGGCCTGGAACTGGCCCCGTTCCGCGGCGTCCGGTTCGTCCCCGAGGTGGCGGGCGACCTCGCGGCCGTGACGATGCCCCCGTACGACCTGATCGACGAGGCGGCGGCGACGCGGCTGCTGGCGGAGGGCGGGCACAACATCGTCCGGCTGAACCTGCCGCGCCTCGCCGGGGAGAGCTACGCCGCGGCGGGCGACCGGCTGCGCCGCTGGCTGGACGAGGGCGCCCTCGCCGTCGACCCGGAGCCCGCCCTGTACGTCTACGAGGCGGCCCGCGGGCGGACGATCCTGCAGCGCGGCCTCATCGGCGCCCTGGGTCTACGCCCGGAGTCGGACGGAGTGGTGCTGCCGCACGAGAACGTGTTCCCCGGGCCCGTCCAGGACAGGCTCGCGCTGATGACGGCCGCGAACGCCAACCTCGAACCGATCTTCCTGGTGTACGAGGGCGGCGGGGACGCCGCCCGCATCGTCGACGAGGCCGCGGCGGACGCGCCGCTCATGGAGTTCCGCTCCGACGACGGGATCTCGCACCGGCTCTGGCGCATCACCGCCCCCGATTCGCACGCGCGCATCGCCGCCGACCTGGGCGGCAGACAGGCGCTCATCGCGGACGGCCACCACCGCTACGCGACCTACCGCGCCCTCCAGTCCCGGCACCACGCGGCGGGCGACGGCCCCGGCCCATGGGACTCGGGCCTGGCGCTGCTGGTCGACGCGACCCGCTACCCGGCGCACCTGGGGGCGATCCACCGCGTGCTGCCGGGTCTGCGGCCCGATGAGGCGGTCTCACGGGCTCGCGACGTCTTTCACGTCACAGAGTTCCAGGACGAGACCGCCGCCGTGGCAGCGCTCGCCGAAGCGCCCGGTCCCGCATTCCTTCTCGGTGGAGGCCCGTCTTTGCACCTGCTCACCGATCCGGACGACGACGCGGTGCGGCGTTCCATGCCGTCCGAGCATTCCGCGCGGTGGCGTGAGCTCGACACCGCCATTCTCGACCATCTGCTCATCGGGAACGTGTGGAACGTCCCGGAGAACGAGAACGCCATCGAGGTGGTGCACGACGACCCGTCCGCCGCCTTCGCGCGGGCGCGGCGCACCGGCGGGACGGCCGTCGCCCTCAACCCGCTCAAGGTCGAGGACGTCCTCGCGATCGCGGGCGAGGGCGAGCGCGTCCCGCGCAAGTCCACCTCGTTCGGGCCGAAGCCGCGGACGGGCCTCGTCCTGCGCCTCCTCGACGACCGGTGAGGGGCCGGATGCGCGAGGCGCGCCGCCGGGGTCGATGATCGGGGCATGGACGACACCACGACCACGATCACGCCCCTCGGTTCGGACGTCTACGAGATCGACACGCGGATGGCCGGGTACAGCGGGATCACCGCCGGGTACCTGATCCTGTCCGACCGGCCTTGCCTGGTGGAGCCGGGCACATCCGGCTCCGCGCCCGTCGTGCGGGCAGCGCTCGACGAACTGGGCGTCGGACCGGACGACCTGGCCAGTGTGGTCGTCACGCACATCCACCTCGACCATGCGGGCGGCGTGGGCGACATCGCGAAGATGTACCCGCGGGCGGAGGTCGTCGTCCACGAGAAGGGCGCGCGGCATCTCGCCGACCCGTCGCGCCTCATGCGCAGCGCCCGGATGGTGTACGGGGACAGCCTCGACACCCTGTTCGGCGAGCTCAAGCCCACGGACGCCGCGCGAATCCGTGCCGTCGAGGACGTCGGCCTCATCGACCTGGGCGGCGGACGGCGGCTGGAGTCGCACTACTCCCCCGGCCACGCCAAGCACCACGTCGGCCTCGTGGACTCCCGGACCGGCGACCTGTACGTGGGCGACGCCGCCGGGATCTACATTCCGGAGACGGCGGACGTCCGTCCCGCAACGCCGCCGCCGGACTTCGACCTCGACACCGCGCTCGACTCGCTCGGCAAATTCCGCTCACTCGGCCCGCAGCGGTTGCTCTTCGCGCATTACGGCCCGGTGACGGCCGTGGACGACACTCTGGAACGGTCGGCGGAAGAACTACGGATATGGGTCGACACCGTTCGGGACGCCCGCGAAAAGGGCCTCGATCTCGATCACGCGGTCGCGATGGTCGTCGACCGCACAAAGGACCGCTACGTCATCACGGCCGACGACATCGATCCGGATCTGGCCGCCAAATACGAGGTACTGAACAGCACGGAAAGCAACGTCGCAGGCATCATGCATGCCCTGGACAGACACGCCTGATATCCGGCCGATAGGGCCCGGATTGGTTTCGTCGCCTTTCCGAGCCGGTCAGTCGTTCCCGTTCCCGTTCTCGTCCGGAGCCGGTGGCTGCTCTTCGATGATGGGCTTCGGCTCCAGGAACAGGACCGGGGCCTCCGGCACCGCTTCCTCAGCGTCGTCGTCCGGCACCGCGGGAATCTCGGGCTCGGCCGGGACGAACGCGATATCGGTCGCCGCCACGTCCTCGACCACTGCCGGGGCTTCGTCCTCAACCGCCTCATCGGCGGACGCGACCTCAGGGGATGCCGCGTCGTCGACCGTCTCGGTCCCCTCGTCGACGGTCTCCGCGTCGTCCTCGTCCTCCTCGGTGTCGAGGATGTGGAGGCCCTCAAGCTCGGCGTAGCGCTCGGCCGCGTCGGTATCGCCGTCCCGGTCGGCCGCGGCGGCGCGCGCGAACCAGTCGGACGCCTCCTCGTCTCGCCCGGCCTCCTCCAGCGCGTCGGCGTAGGCGTAGAACAGTCGCACCGACCAGGGGCGGAGCCGCCGGTCGCGAAGCTCGGGGATCTGGAGCGTGACGACGGCCGCGTCCTGCTGCCCGAGGTCGCGGCGCACACCCGACTCGACGATGCGCAGTTCGACGCGCTCCATCGGGTCGAGCTTGTCCGCCTCCGGCGACTTGATCAGGTCGAGGGCGCGTTCGGGACGGCCGAGCCCGCGCTCGCAGTCGGCCATCACCGGCAGGTACGAGTCGTCGCCCGCGCCGAGCCGCCGCGCGGCCCGCAGCTCCGCGAGCGCCTCCGCCCACTCGCCCGCGTGGTACGCCGCGATCCCGGCCGCCTCCCGGACGATCCCCACGCGGGACGCGAGCCGCCGCGCCGCCCGCGCGTGCTTGTAGGCCACCTCCGGTTCGTCCTCGGCCAGCCGTCCGGCCATCACCAGATGGCGTGCGACCTTCGCGGCCAGGTCCTTGGGGAGCGAACGCAGGCCGATGCGGGCATCCGCGTCCAGCTCCTCGCCGGTCACATCGTCCGGCAGCAGCGGATCGTCGTACCTCGGCGCGGGACGCTCGCGCTCCTCCGCGCTCCCGCCGCGCCGGTCGTCCGACCGACCACGGGACGGCGCGTAGGGACGGCCCTCGCGCGGCGGACCGCCGCGCCCTTTGAACCGCTTGTCGCGGTCTCCCGGACGTCCTTCGCGCTTGCCCTCGAACCGCCTGCCTCCGGACCGCCGATCGTCCCGGTCCTGGAACCGCCGCTCGCCGCCCGGACGCCCTTCACGTCGGGGCCCACCCGCCGGGCGGCCC
Source organism: Actinomadura syzygii (assembly GCF_008085905.1). Classification (GTDB taxonomy): domain Bacteria; phylum Actinomycetota; class Actinomycetes; order Streptosporangiales; family Streptosporangiaceae; genus Spirillospora; species Spirillospora syzygii. The sequence continues at coordinate 643,009 of NZ_VSFF01000003.1, forward strand.
TCGCGCCACTGACCTCCGGCCGGACGCCCTTCCTGACGCGGACCCCCACCGGGACGACCCTCACGTCGCTGCCCGCCACTCGGACGCCCCTCGCGCCACTGGCCGCCAGCCGGACGCCCTTCCTGACGCGGACCCCCGCCCGGACGACCTTCACGCCGCGGGCCGCCGCTCGGTCGGCCTTCCTGACGCGGACCTCCACCCGGACGTCCCTCACGCCATTGACCGCCGCCCGGACGCCCCTCGCGCAGCGGCCCCCCGGTCGGACGGCCTTCCTGTCGCGGGCCGCCGGTCGGACGTCCGTCGCGTCCCGCGCCGCCGCCCTGGTTCGGCCGCCGCCCTTGCCCTCGGTCCTGGAAACGGCCTTCGCGACGCTCCCCGCCCTCGCGGAAAGGCTTGCCGAACCGGCCTTCGCGACGCTCGCCGCTCTGGCCGCCGGAGCCATTCTCACGGCGCTCGGCGGGACGTCCCTCCCGGGACTCGGGCCGCCGATCATCAGAACGCTTGAATGGACGGCCGGATTTACGATCATCGCGCTGATCGCGCGAATCCCGATCCTTCCACTTCCCGCCGGCGGGACGACCGCGGCCACCCTGCGGGCCACCGCCACGAGGCGCCCCGCCACCGGACGCTCCTCCGCGCGGACCGCCGCCCTTGCGAGCTCCGGGACCGCCCTGCCCACCACGTGGGCCGACACCACGACGGGGCGGCGTGTTCCGCCTCCCGTCACCGCCCCGCCGCCCGCGATCGCCGTCGCTACGGCCGTCCTCTTCCGCGCTCATCACGTCCGTCACTGTTCTTGAAGGTCGTTCCGTGGACCCTTGCAGCCTACTTTGCGTCCACACCACATGCGTCGAGGGCCGCCCCATAAATCGGGACGACCCTCGACTTCAATTCATGTCCGGCGGTGTCCTACTCTCCCACACAGTCTCCCATGCAGTACCATCGGCGCTGAAGGGCTTAACTTCCGGGTTCGGGATGGGACCGGGTGTTTCCCCTCCGCCAAAACCACCGAACGCCCAACGCACCACCCGAAGCGGGTGGGCAAACCTGAGCGTCCAAAGCAGCCAAGCTTCGGAACAATATTCACTTAACAACAAACACGGAGGGTTCCCGTTTGTTTTCCGGGAACCACACAGGGACGCGAACAACTCACACAGCAAACTGCGATTTGGTTTGAACGTTGTGTGTGTTCAAGCCACTCGGCCTATTAGTACCGGTCGACTCCACACCTTACGATGCTTCCATCCCCAGCCTATCAACCCGGTCGTCTCCCGGGGGCCTTACACCCCTTACGGGGTGGGAGAACTCATCTCGAGGAAGGCTTCCCGCTTAGATGCTTTCAGCGGTTATCCCTACCGGACGTAGCCAACCAGCCGTGCCCCTGGCGGGACAACTGGCACACCAGAGGTCCGTCCGTCCC
>NZ_VSFF01000004.1 GCF_008085905.1 Actinomadura syzygii
GTTACTCACCCGTTCGCCGCTCGAGTACCCCCGAAGGGGCCTTTCCGCTCGACTTGCATGTGTTAAGCACGCCGCCAGCGTTCGTCCTGAGCCAGGATCAAACTCTCCATTAAGGTCAACACGACCACACAGGGGGCGAACCCCGCGCAGCCAAACCTCAGGAAACAATCCCAGCAAGAACACGGCCCCTCGTAGAGGGCCGTGCATTGCCTCAAAGAAATCCCCGCCACCCAATGGGTGGCTACGGGGTGGCCAAACCAGGAGAACAAATCCCCTGCCCGGCCGTATAAAGGCACTGGCTTTTAACACGCTGTTGAGTTCTCAAGAAACGGACACCCACCGCGCCGACCACCCGCTCCCGCGGGCCCCGGCTCCGGGGCAACCCTTCTAACTTACCTGACTCGCCCCCGTTGTCAAGAAGATCCAGGAAGATCTTTTTGACGGACGAGGGACCTGCCAGAACCCCCACACCACGACACCACCGCAAGCCAAAGAAGACTCGCGAAGATCGTTTCGTGGGGGCGCCCTGCGGGCCGGCCACCTCGCGGCGTCCTGCATCCCGGTTTTGGGCTGTGCGAGCCATCTTACAACAGTCTGGGTGGAACCCGAACCATCTTCAGAGGACCCGGCGTCCTGAGGGCCGTCCGCACTGTGGCGTCCCGCATCCCTTGGCGCACCAGGAGACTAGAGGGCCCCGCCGGTAGAGGCAAATCGACGTACGCGCGGCGCGAGCCGCTCCCCCGCTCCCGGTCACGGGGACGACACCTGCTGACCTCCTTGTTCGCGTGCTAGGTGGCGTGAGTGACGGTGTGGGATACGGTGCGCGGACCGCATGGCCCGCGGAGCCCGATTCGCAGGTCTGCGGCAGCTCCCGCCAGCGCAGTCTTGCCATGGTCTGGAGGACGTCCTGTGAACGTGTCCGTCGCGATTCGCGCCCCGGTTGAGCGTCTCGTGGTCGCCGCGACGATGGGGCCGACGATCCACCACCTGCACGCCTGGCGGTTCGCGGTGGCACCCGGTGTGATCGAGCTGCGTGCCGATCCGGTCCGGTTCCGACCGTCCCACGACCCGGTGGGGCGCGGTTTGCGGATCAGCAGCGGCGCCGCGCTCGTCAACCTGCGTCTAGCCGCCGCCCAACTGGGACATGCGGCTGTGGTCCGGTTGTTGCCGGACGCGGCGCGTCCTTCGGTGCTCGCCTCGGTGAGGCTCGCCGGGCGTCACCGGACCACCCCTGAGGAACGGCTCCTCTACGCCGCCACTCTCAGGCCCTTCCGCACAGACCGCGCCGAGAATGCGACGGCGCCGTCCGGTCATGTCCTCAAGGTGCTGGGTGAGGCGGCGCGGCTCGAAGGGGCTGCGCTGCACCCGCTGCCTTCAACCGACGGGGCGTGCGGTCAGCGTGCGGCGCTGACGACGTTCGGCGATTCGCCCATGGATTGGCTTCGCGTGGGGCAGGCGCTCCAGCGTGTGCTGCTGAGCGGCATCGTGCATGCGGTGTCGGCGGAGTTCAGCTTCGTGACCCACGGCGTCCACGGCCTAGAGGACACCACCCGACCCGGTGAGGTTCCGCAGGTGGTGCTCGTCCTCACCCAACAGAATGCGCGCCTACTCAAGCCGCCTGTAGGTGGACAGTACGAACGCCAGGGGCACTGGGAGCGGGTCGGCTAGCTCTACCAATCGCTCACTGAGCTGTTCCGCGGGGACGTGATGCGCGCTCGGCCCCATCCCCACCAGCGTGGTGATTTCGTCGTGGGACAGGACGGCTTCGGTCTCCAGCTCCTGGCGTGAGTCCAGCTTGAAGTATCCGGCGAGGGCGGCGTCCATGCGTTCGGTCTTGCGCTTGTCGATCGACAGCAGGCCCAGAGCGTCCACTAGCGGGCCCAAGTGCCGTTGGGACGGCGTCACCGTGAACAGCAGCCCGTCGTCGCGGAGTACGCGGTGGAACTCGGCGGCGTTGCGCGGCGCGAAGACGTTCATCACGGCGTCGGCGGCGCCGTCGCGCACCGGGAGCGGGCGCCACAGGTCGGCGACGACCGCCCCTGCGCGCGGATGGGCCTTGGCGGCGCGGCGCGCGGCGTGCTTGGAGATGTCGAGGGCGAGGCCGATGGCGTCCGGGGAACGGTCGAGCGTCGCGCTCAGGTAGTGGCCGGTTCCGGCGCCCGCGTCGAGGACGAACGACGGCCCGGCCGTCGAAACGCTCCAAGCGAGCCGGTCGGCGGGGACGGCGAAGTGCCCGGCGCTCAGGAACTCTTCCCTCGCGCGCACCATTTCGGGGGTGTCGGCCGTCCCCGGACGGGCGTTGCCGGGCAGGAGGTTCGCGTAGCCCTGCCGCGCGATGTCGAAGGTATGCCCGCCCGGGCAGAGGAGTCGGCGGTCAGCGTGTTCGAGGTCCGCTCCGCAGACGGGGCACACCAGGTGACGGACGACATCGGCGAGCACCCGTCCATCATCGACCATGCTGGACGTCCCGGGGGCCGTACCGCGCGCTTCTTTGCCGTCACGCCGTCCCCGCGCCGTCGTCGCGCCGTCCCGCCGTCACGGGCGGGCAACCGGATGATTCGGGCGTTCAGCGCCGTCCGGGCGGGTGTCAGCCCTGCGCGCGGCGCCGGACGTCCTCCATGTCGAGGCCGCGGACCTGCTCGATCACGTTCTCCAGCACCGGCTCCGGCAGCGCCCCCGGCTCGGCGAAGACGATCATGCCGTCGCGGATCGCCATCAGGGTCGGGATCGACCTGATCCCGAACCGCTCGGACAGCTCCGGCTCGGCGTCGGTGTCCACCTTCGCGAACGTGATGTCGTCGTGCTTGCCGGCGGACCGCTCGTACACGGGCGCGAAGCGCTTGCACGGGCCGCACCAGTCCGCCCAGAAGTCGACCAGCACGATGCCGTCGGACTGCGCGACCTGATCGAAGTTCTCCGCGGTAAGCGTGACCGTCGCCATGTCGGTTTCTCCTCAGTCGGGGTATCAGAGCGTAGAGCGGCTAACAGCCTCGCAGTATTCCCGCCCGGGAATCACAGAGCGGTAATTAGCGTTCTCCTCTTAGGGAGATCGCACCGGAGAAGGGTCAGGATGGCTGCAACCCGTACCAAGGGCGACAGGGTCGAAGTCCCCGACAAGGACCTTGTCGGGGCGTACCTGGACCGGATCGGCCGCACCCCCCTGCTCGACGCGCAGGAGGAGGTCGATCTGTCCAAGGCGATCGAGGGGGGCCTGTACGCCGAACAGTTGCTCGACGAGGACCGCGTGCCCGAGGGCGTGTCCCGCGAGGAGCTGGAGGAGGTCGCCGCGGCGGGGCTGCGCGCCAAGCAGCTCTTCGTCGAGGCGAACCTGCGGCTGGTCGTCTCGATCGCCCGGAAGTACCCAACCGACTCGTTGCCCCTGATAGACCTCATCCAGGAGGGGAACCTGGGCCTGATGCGCGCGGTGGAGAAGTTCGACTACCGGCGCGGGTTCAAGTTCTCCACGTACGCCACATGGTGGATCAGACAGGCGATCGGCCGCGGGCTCAGCCACACGGCCCGCACGATCAGGCTGCCCGTCCACGTCGAGGAGGAGCTGTCGCGGCTGCGGCGCGCGGAGCGCCAGCTCAGCCGTGAGCTGGGCCGGGAGCCGTCGCGGGACGAGCTCGCGGGCGTGCTCGGCGCGGACGTCGAGCACGTGGACGAGCTGCTGCGCTGGCGGCGCGACCCGGCCAGCCTGGACGCGACGGTCGACGACGCCGGCGAGACGCCGATGGGCGACCTGCTGGAGGATCCGGACGCCGTCACCCCGGAGGCCGAGATCCTCGCGCTGGACGACATCGAGGGCCTCGCGCGGCTGCTCGACCGGCTGCCCGAGCGCGAGTCCGCGATCCTGCGGGCCCGGTTCGGGATGGACAGCGGCCAGCCGCTCTCGTACGCGCAGATCGGCGCGCGGTACGGCCTGAGCCACAACCGGGTCAGGCAGATCACCGACCGGTCGCTGCGGCGGCTGCGGCAGCTGGCGAGCGAGGCCGACCTGAGCGGCCGCCGGACGCTGGCTGGCGGCGCGGCGCCGGAGCCGGTGCGCGCCACCGCCGGAAGCCGCGCGGCCTGACGGGCGCGGCGCGGAGTGAGGCGGTCCGTCCGCGAGCGTGATCGAGTGCGTCCGGAAATGCCGGAGATGACGTTAATTGGCCGGAGAACGAGCTTTCGGCCACTCCGTCCCGTGACCGTTGGAACGGGCGGCTCCCCCGCTGGGGCCGCCCGTTTCGCGCGTCCGGCCCGGAGCTCGACCGCGCTCACCCGGGCCCGCGCGGCGGCGGGCAGGGCCGGGAGTGCCATAGCCTTTTCACCGTGAGTACCTCCGCCACCGGGGATCTCGACGCCTGGCGCGAGCTCCCCGCCCAGCAGCAGCCCGATTGGGACGACCCGGACGAGCTCCGGGCCGTCGCCGCCGAACTGGCCGCCCAGCCGCCGCTGGTCTTCGCCGGCGAGTGCGACCAGCTCAAGGCCCAGCTCGCCGACGTCGCACGCGGCGAGGCGTTCGTCCTGCAGGGCGGCGACTGCGCCGAGACCTTCACCGGCGCGAACGCCGACGCGGTGAAGAACAAGCTGAAGACGCTCCTGCAGATGGCGGTCGTGCTCACCTACGCCGCCACCGTGCCGGTGGTGAAGATCGGCCGGATGGCCGGCCAGTATGCCAAGCCGCGGTCCAAGCCCGTCGAGGCGCGCGGCGGCCTGGAGCTGCCCGCCTACCGGGGCGACGCGGTCAACGGCCTCGACTTCGACGCCGAGTCCCGCCGGAACGACCCGCACCGGCTGCTGAAGGCATACCACTGCTCGGCGGTGACGCTGAACCTGTGCCGGGCCTTCACCAAGGGCGGCTACGCCGACCTGCGGCAGGTCCACGCCTGGAACCAGGACTTCGTGGCCCACAGCAAGTCCGGCCGCCGCTACGAGCGGCTGGCGGGCGAGATCGACCGGGCCCTGACGTTCATGAAGGCGTGCGGGGTGAGCCCGGACGAGTTCCACGGCGTGGAGTTCTACTCCAGCCACGAGGCGCTGCTGCTGGAGTACGAGCGGGCGCTGACCCGCATCGACAGCCTCAGCGGCCTGCCGTACGACGTGTCGGCGCACTTCCTGTGGATCGGCGAGCGCACCCGGCAGCTCGACGGCGCGCACGTGGAGTTCCTGCGGCACATCCGCAACCCGATCGGGGTGAAGCTCGGCCCGGGGACGTCCGCCGACGACGCGCTCGCGCTGATGAAGCGGCTGAACCCCGAGGAGGAGCCGGGACGGCTGACGTTCATCACCCGGATGGGCGCGGGCAAGATCAGGGAGGCGCTGCCCCCGCTGATCGAGAAGGTGCACCAGAGCGGCGCCCCGGTGGCGTGGGTGTGCGACCCGATGCACGGCAACACGTTCGAGGCGCCGAGCGGGCACAAGACGCGGCGGCTGGACGACGTCCTGGACGAGGTCGCCGGCTTCTTCGAGGTCCACCGCGCGCTCGGGACGCACCCCGGCGGCATCCACATCGAGTTCACCGGCGACGACGTCACCGAGTGCGTCGGCGGCGCGGAGGGCCTCGCCGAGGGCGACCTGCACCAGCGCTACGAGACGGCGTGCGACCCGCGCCTCAACCGCGGCCAGTCGCTCGACCTCGCGTTCCTGGTGGCCGAGCTGTACCGCAAGTCGTCCTGACCGTCCTCGTGGTCCCGGGCCGCGCGCCCGGGACCGGCGGGGTGGACGCGCTCCCACAGGAGATCTTCCAAAACGTTACGTTCCACGCGCGCGAAGCGACGTCCGGACCCGGTCAGATGTCGACCTCTGCCCAGACGACCTTGCCTCCGGTGACCGGGTCGGCGCCCCAGGAGTTGGCGAACCGGTCGACGATGAACAGGCCGCGGTGCGACTCGTCCAGCGGGCCGGGGACGGTCAGCCGCGGCAGTTGGGCGGCGCGGTCGCGGACCTCTACCCGGATGCGCCCGGCGCCGCGCAGCAGCCGCAGTTCCAGGGCGGTGCCCGCGTGCCGGACGGCGTTCGCGACCAGCTCGGCCACGATCGCCGTGACGAGCTCCTCGCGGTCCATCAGGGCCCAGGTGCGCATCGTGCGGGCGGCGAGGCGCCGCGCGTACTCGACCGCCTCCGTCTGAGGCGCCGCGCGCAGGGTGGTCTCGGTCATGGGGTCGGTCACTCCGCCCGCTCGCCGTTCTTCATCGTGCCCTACCTTTCGGAGAGGCCGTCGCCGGACCGCCGGCCGGGAGGCCCGGTGATCCTCGCTTCGCCGCGGTCATCGGAACCCGCCTTTCCGGCGGGCAACCCCCGGACCCCCGGGCAGGGCGCCCGGTGATCCTCGCATCGCCGCGGTCACCGGAACACGCTCCTCGCTTCGCTGCGGTCATGGGGCGCCTCAGCGCCCCTCGGCCGGGGTCTCCTCGGGATCGTCGATCAGGAACCGGTCGAGGCCGGTGGTCCGCAGCACGTTCTCGACCCGGCCGTAGGCGCCGGTGACGGTGAGCGTGGCGTTCTGCGCACGCGCGTGCTTGTACGCCCGGACGAGGACGTTCAGACCGGAGGAGTCGCAGAAGTCGACGGCCGTGAGGTCGACGACGACCGCCCGCTCACCGGCGTCCACCAGCTCGGTCAACCGGGACCGCAGCTCGTCGGAGGAGTGCAGGTCTATGGAGCCGCGCGCGGCGATCGTCGCGCGGCCGTCCTGTCGTGTCGTGTGCAAGGCAAGCCCCACGCCACCCCACCTTACCGATTGTTGGTCTCCATCATGACGCCCGCAGAACGATGAGGGCAACGTCGTCGTTTGACGGCTCCGGGCCGAAGTCCCGCACGGCTCGCTGGATGCGGGCGGCGACGGCCCCCGCGCTCAGCCCGGTGCAGTCGGCCAGAAGGCGTTCGAGGCCGCGCCCGTCGCCGAGCAGCCGGCTGCCGGAACGCCGCTCGGTGACGCCGTCGGTCACGCACAGCAGGACCTCGCCGCGGCGCAGCTCGACGGTGTCGGTGTGGAACTCGACTCCGTCGAACACGCCGAGCAGCGGCTGCGGCGACGCGACCTCGCGTACCTCGCCCTCGGGGTCGAGCACCAGCGGGGGCGGGTGGCCCGCACTGGTCAGACTGATCGTCACGCCGTCGCGGCGGCGCCGGGCCGCGATCTCGCCGTGCAGGAGGGTGAGCAGGCGCCCGCGCTCCCCCTCGCCGAGGATGAGCCGGTTGAGGCGGCCGAGCACGGCGGGGACGGACATGTCCTCGGCGGCGAGGATGCGGAGCGCGTGCCGGGCGAGGCCGGTCACGGCCGCGGCCTCCGGGCCGGTGCCGCACACGTCGCCGATCGCGAACCGCCAGCGGGACGCGGGCGCGGCCCCGCCGGGCCGCTGCCCGCTCTCGAAGACGTCGTAGAAGTCGCCGCCGACCTCGCTGCCCTCCCCCGCGGGCTCGTAGACGACGGCGACCTCCAGGCCCGGGATCTCGGGGATGGCGGGCGGCAGCAGGCTGCGCTGGAGCGCGCTGCTCATGGCGGTCTGCGCGGAGAACAGCCGGGCGTTGTCGACGGCGAGGGCGGCGCGGCGGCTGAGCTCCTCGGCCAGCTCGACCGCGCTGCGCGGGAAGCGGTCGCCCGCCGGGCGGCCGATGACGATGGTGCCGATGCGGCGGCCGCGGGCGACCAGAGGGAAGGCGTAGACCTGGTCGGCGGCGGTGTCGCCGGCGGCGGCGCGGACGTCGGCCGGGGCGGCGGCGAACCCGTTCCACGGGCCGGGGACGTCCGCCGGCGGGGCGGCGCCCGCCTGTTCGAGCAGCTCGCGCAGCCCGTCGGCGCGGTTCTCGTCGGCGTGCCAGACGTAGGCGAGCCGGTCGGGCTCGGCCTCGGTGACGGTGTAGACGGCGCACCAGGTGGCGAGGCGCGGCACGACGAGCTGGGCGACGAGCGCCATCGTCCGCTCCTGGTCGAGCGTGCCCGCGAGCAGGTCGCTGGCCTCGGCGACGAAGCTGAGCCAGCCGCGCCAGGACCGTTCCAACTCGCCGACCCTGGCCTTCTCCAGGGAGAGCGACATCTCGTCCGCCAGGCGGCCAAGCCGGACGCCGTCGGCCTCGGCGAAACGGCCGGATGCGGACGAGACCGCGACGACCAGTCCGGTGAGGCGGCCCTGCGACTCCAGCGGCGCCGCGGCCAGCGACCGCGCCTTCAGCGCCGCCGCGGCCGGGTCGGACGCGTCGGCGGCGACCCAGGGCGCGCCGGTGCGGGCCGCGGGGCCGAGCCCGGCGATGGACAGCTCGCCGAGCGGCAGCTCGGCGGCGGTGCCGACGGAGGCGCCCATGATCAGGCGGCCGTCGCGCTCGGTCAGCAGGACGGCCGCGCCGTCCGCGCCGAGCACCTCGCGGACGGTGACGACGCCGTCCTCCATGGACTCGAGGGCGGCGGGGGAACGAAGGAGCCGGTCGCCCGCGACGGGGACCTCGCCGACGCCCTCGGCCATCCTGCCGTCCCGCGCGGGGCCCGCGCCGTCGCGTTCGGCCTTCGCGTCGCGTCCCGCGCGCTCCAGGGCGCGGTCGCGGGCGGCCTCGCGCCGCGCGTCGCCGCGGGCGGCCGGCGACGGGCGCTCGCCCGCGGCCTCCCCCTCGTACGATCCGGGCGGCGCGGACGGGGTCGCCCCGTTCGACGCGCCGGGCCGGGGCAGCCGGAACCAGACGCCCTTGGTGCGGCGGTCGTAGGACACGCCCCAGGACTCGGCGAGCCGCGCGATCGACGGCAGCCCGCGCCCGCTGGACGCGGTCACCCCCGGCATCTCGATGCCGCGGGTGGGGTGCCGGTCGCGGACCTCGACCCTGATGTCGCCCGCCTCCAGGTGGAGGGACACCTCGAAGGACGTCCCGGCGTAGGCGATCGCGTTGGTGGCGAGCTCGCTGGTGGCGAGGACGGCGTCGTCCGCGACGTCGTCCAGGCCCCAGTCGGCGAGGACCTTGCGGACGAACCGGCGCGCGTCCGCCACCGCCGCCGCGGCGGACGGGAACGTCGCCGACGCCGTCTGCCGATCCAAGAGTCGCCCTTCGCTCATGCTCTTCGTTACCCGGTTCCGGCCATCGTGACAGACCGGGCGTCCCCCCGGCCACGCGAGGCCGCGATCCGGGTGCGGAAGCCCCGGGCGGGATGCCCCGCCGCGGCACGACAGACCGTAACACGAAGACTACAAGGGCGGATCCACGGTCATGACCGCCCGTTCACAGGCCGGGCCGGAACGGACTCCACGGCGGCGCGGCGACGTAGAGTTGGGGGCGGCCGGGAGTAGAGGCCAGAGCCAGGAGTCCGCGCCGTCCGGATGCCCCGCCGCCCGGGACGCCCGGCGGCGGCCGGACCCTCGACGACCGCGGGCCAGGAGGATTGAGAGCATGCCGCGTACCGCGACTCGCGCCCGCCCCGGCGGCGGGTACCGCGACACCGCCCCCCGCTACAGCGACGCCGACCTCGAACCGCTGCTGAAGGCGCTGATCGCCGTCCGGGACGGCAAGGCGAGGACGGAGCTGAAGGTGCCGGGCGAGGGCGCCGTGGCGGAGGCCGCGGCGGTCCTGGAGGAGATCCGGCAGAACGCCGACGAGCTGTCGTCCGGGCTGTCCCGGGTGCGGCGCGAGATCGGCCGGGAGGGCCAGCTGCGGGGGCGGCTGACGCCGGGCACGCTGCGCGGCACCTGGGCCACGGCCGTGGAGGACTCCAACGCCATCATCGACAAGCTGACCGACCTCGCGACCGGCATGAGCCAGGTCGTCGAGGCGGTGGCGGCGGGCGACCTGAGCCAGCGGGTCGAGCTGCGGGTGCGCGGAAGGCCGATGCGCGGCGAGCTGCTGCGCATGGCGAAGTCGGTGAACGGCATGGTGGAGCTGCTCGACCAGTTCACCTGGGAGGTCACCCAGTTCGCCCGCGAGGTCGGCACCGAGGGGCGGCTCGGCGGCCAGGCCCCGGCGCGCGGCATGACGGGCCGCTGGCGGGACGTGACCGCGTCGGTGAACGTGATGGCGTCCCGGCTGACGTCCCAGGTCCGCGACATCGCGGAGGTCACCACGGCGGTCGCGAAGGGCGACCTGACCCGCAAGGTGACGGTGGAGGCGACCGGTGAGCTGCAGGAGCTGAAGCTCACCGTGAACACGATGGTCGACCAGCTGTCGGCGTTCGCCGACGAGGTCACCCGCGTGGCCCGCGAGGTCGGCACCGAGGGGCAGCTCGGCGGGCAGGCGAACGTCCCGGGCGTCAGCGGCGTCTGGAAGAACCTGACCGACAACGTCAACGCGATGGCCGACAACCTGACCTACCAGGTGCGCGGCATCGCGCAGGTCACGACGGCGGTCGCCGAGGGCGACCTGGCCAAGAAGATCACCGTGGACGCGCAGGGCGAGATCGCCCAGCTCAAGGACACGGTGAACACGATGGTCGACACGCTGTCGGCGTTCGCCGACGAGGTCACCCGCGTCGCCCGCGAGGTCGGCACCGAGGGCCGCCTCGGCGGCCAGGCCCGCGTGCCCGGCGTGAGCGGCGTCTGGAAGGACCTGACCAACAACGTCAACGGCATGGCGTCCAACCTGACGTTCCAGGTGCGGAACATCGCGCAGGTGACGACGGCGGTCGCCGAGGGCGACCTGGGCAAGAAGATCACGGTCGACGCGCAGGGCGAGATCCTGGAGCTGAAGGACACCGTGAACGCGATGGTCGACACGCTGTCGGCGTTCGCGTCCGAGGTCACCCGCGTCGCCCGCGAGGTCGGCACGGAGGGGCGGCTCGGCGGCCAGGCGATCGTGCCCGGCGCGGGCGGTGTCTGGCTCGACCTGACCGACAACGTCAACTCGATGGCGAACAACCTGACGTCCCAGGTCCGCGGGATCGCGCAGGTGACGACGGCGGTCGCGAAGGGCGACCTGACCCGCAAGATCGAGGTGGACGCGCAGGGCGAGATCCTCCAGCTGAAGGACACCCTGAACACCATGGTCGACACGCTGTCGGCCTTCGCGGACGAGGTCAGCCGCGTCGCCCGCGAGGTCGGCACCGAGGGCCGCCTCGGCGGCCAGGCCCGGGTGCCCGGCGCGGGCGGCATGTGGAAGGACCTGACCGACAACGTCAACGGGATGGCGTCCAACCTGACCTACCAGGTCCGCAACATCGCCCAGGTCGCGACGGCGGTCGCGCACGGCGACCTGACGCGCCGGATCGACGTCAACGCCCAGGGCGAGATCCTGGAGCTGAAGACGACGCTGAACAAGATGGTCGACACGCTGTCGTCGTTCGCGTCCGAGGTGACGCGCGTGGCGCGGGAGGTCGGCATCGAGGGACGGCTCGGCGGCCAGGCCGAGGTCGAGGGCGTGTCCGGCACCTGGAAGCGGCTGACCGAGAGCGTCAACGAGCTGGCCGGGAACCTCACCACACAGGTCCGCGCGATCGGCGAGGTGGCGAGCGCGGTCGCCACCGGCGACCTGACCCGGACGATCACCGTGGAGGCGCGCGGCGAGGTCGCGGAGCTGTCCGACAACGTGAACCTGATGGTCGCGACGCTGCGCGAGACGACCCGCGCCAACGAGGAGCAGGACTGGCTCAAGACCAACCTCGCGCGGATCGGCGGGCTCATGCAGGGCCACCGCGACCTCATGCAGGTCGCGGAGCTGATCATGCGGGAGCTGACCCCGACGGCGAGCGCGCAGTACGGCGCGTTCTACCTCGCGGAGAGCATCGGCGACGAGACGGAGCTCGCGCTGATCGCCGGGTACGGGACGGCGCGCGGCCGGGCGCTCCGCGGCGGCGGGACCGGCGACGTCCGGTTCGCGCTCGGCGAGGGCCTGGTCGGGCAGGCGGCGCAGGAGCGGCGCCCGCTGCTGATCGCGGACGCGCCCGCCGACTACGTGAAGATCGGGTCGGGCCTCGGCGAGGCGTCCCCGGTCAACATCATCGTGCTGCCGATCGTGTTCGAGGACGAGGTGCTCGGCGCGATCGAGCTGGCCTCCTTCGGCCGGTTCACCGACGTCCACCTGGCGTTCTTCAGCCAGCTCATCGAGACGATCGGGGTGACGCTGAACGCGATCCGCGCGAACACCCGCACCGAGCAGCTGCTCGGCGAGTCGCAGCGGCTCGCGCAGGAGCTCCAGGAGCGGTCGGACGAGCTGCAGCGCCAGCAGGGCGAGCTGCGGCACTCCAACACCGAACTGGAGGAGAAGGCGGCGCTGCTGGCCCAGCAGAACCGCGCGATCGAGATCCAGAACTTCCAGATCGAGCAGGCGAGGCGGACGCTGGAGGAGCGCGCCGAGCAGCTCGCGATCTCGTCCCGGTACAAGTCGGAGTTCCTGGCGAACATGTCGCACGAGCTGCGCACGCCGCTGAACAGCCTGCTCGTGCTGGCGAAGCTGCTGTCGGAGAACCAGGAGGGCAACCTCACCGGCAAGCAGGTGGAGTTCTCCCAGACGATCCACGACTCCGGCACCGACCTGCTGGAGCTGATCAACGACATCCTCGACCTGGCGAAGGTCGAGGCCGGGAAGATGGAGGCGCATCCGCAGCGGATCGCGGTGTCGGCGCTGGTCGACTACGTCGAGGCGACGTTCCGGCCGCTGTCGGTCGACAAGGGGCTCCACTTCGGCGTGGAGGTCGCGCCGGACGTCCCGTCCACGCTGCACACCGACGAGCAGCGGCTGCAGCAGGTGCTGCGGAACCTGCTGTCCAACGCGGTGAAGTTCACCGCGGAGGGCGAGGTACGCCTCGTGATCGAGCGGGCGGGCGACATCGACTTCGCGCTGCCCGCGCTGTGGAACACCCCGGACGTCATCGCGTTCCGGGTGATCGACACCGGCATCGGGGTCAGCGCGGACAAGCTGCAGGAGATCTTCGAGCCGTTCCAGCAGGCCGACGGGACGACCAGCCGCCGCTACGGCGGCACCGGGCTCGGCCTGTCGATCAGCCGGAACATCGCGCGGCTGCTCGGCGGCGAGATCCACGCCGAGAGCAGGCCGGGCCAGGGCAGCGTGTTCACGCTGTACCTGCCCGCGCAGTACAGCGAGCGCGACGGGCGGCGGCGGGCCGCGGCGCCGGACGAGGCGACCGCGCCGGACGGCGTGCCGGGCGTGCCGCCCCTGCCCGGCGCGGGGCAGGGCGGCGGGATGCCGGGGAACGGCGGCGGGCCGCACGCTTTGTCCGGGGGCGTGTCCGCGCCGTCCGGGGAGAACGGGCTGCCGGCGGAGCAGCGCCCGCCCGGCGGAGAGCGGCCGGGCGAAGGCGACGCCGCGCTGAACGGCCTGCTCGAGGAGCCGCCCGCGGACTTCCTCGACACCGTCCTGTCGGGCCGCAAGGTGCTGATCGTCGACGACGACGTCCGGAACGTGTTCGCGCTGACCAGCGTCCTGGAGGGGTACGGGATGGAGGTCCTGTACGCCGAGGACGGGCAGGCCGGGATCGACGTCCTGCACCGCAACCCGGACGTCGCGGTCGTCCTGATGGACGTGATGATGCCGGGACTCGACGGCTACGCCACCACGGCCGCGATCCGCGAGATGCCGCAGTTCGCCGAGCTGCCCATTATCGTGATCACGGCGAAGGTGATGCGGGGCGACCGGGAGCGGAGCCTGGAGTCCGGCGCGTCGGACTACGTGCCGAAGCCGGTCGACGTGGACCATCTTCTTGACGTCATGAGGAACTGGCTGCAACCCTCCATCGTCCGCTGAGCAGAGGAGTCGCCTGGCAGGCGGGGGCCGCCGTGCGCGCCGGCGCGGTCGGCGGCGGCGGGGACCGGATCGGAGAGAGGGCGCGTGGACGACAAGGCCAAGATCCTGCTCGTGGACGACCGGGAGGAGAACCTGATCGCGCTGGAGGCGATCCTCAGCTCGCTCGATCAGGATCTCGTCCGGGCCCGGTCCGGTGAGGAGGCGCTGAAGGCGCTGCTCACCGACGAGTACGCGGTCATCCTGCTGGACGTCGTCATGCCGGGGATGGACGGGTTCGAGACGGCCCGCGACATCAAGCGCCGCAAGAAGACCCGCGACCTGCCGATCATCTTCCTGACCGCGGTGAACAGCGACCCCGACTACGCGTTCCGTGGGTACGCGGCGGGCGCGGTCGACTTCATCTCCAAGCCGTTCGACCCGTGGGTGCTGCGCGCGAAGGTGTCGGTGTTCGTGGAGCTGCACAACAAGAACAAGCAGCTCCGCGACCAGACGACCCTGCTGCGCGAGCAGGCGGCGCTCCTCCGCGAGCAGGCGACGCTGCTGCGGGCGCGTCCGCTGGACGACCCGCAGGCCGGCCGGCGGATCACTGACCGGCTGGTCTCGCTGGAGGAGCAGGCGGAGCTGGTCGGCAAGCGTGTCCCCATCACGCTGCGCGACGACTTCGCCGAGCTGGACCGCCGCCTGGCCGACCTGCGCCGGGCCCTCGACGGCGAGGACCCGGCGGCGTCCTGACCAGCTGTTCCGCGCGAGATCAGTTCTGCTGTGCGAGTCGTGCGCGGGCGGTGGCGATGCGGGCGAGGGTGCGGTCGCGGCCGAGGATCTCCAGCGACTCGAACAGCGGGAGGCCGACGGTGCGGCCGGTGACGGCCACCCGGACGGGCGCCTGCGTCTTGCCGAGCTTGAGCCCGTGTTCGGCGCCGATGCGCTCCAGCCGATCCTTCAGCTCGTCGGCGTGCCAGGGGGCGTCCAGGTAGGCGGCCTCGGCGGCGGCGAGGATCTCGGCGGCGGGGCCCTTCATCGCCTTGTTCCAGGACTGCTCGTCGGACGGCGGCTCGTCCAGGAACACGAAGTCGATCATCGGGACGATCTCCGACAGCAGCGCCACCCGGGTCTGCGCCAGCGGCGCCAGCTCGGCGAACACGGCGACGTCGACGTCGAACGGGGCCCGCTCCAGGAACGGCAGGCACTCGGCGATGAACTTCTCCACCGGCAGCGCGCGGATGTACTCGCCGTTGAACGCGCGGAGCTTCTTCTCGTCGAAGAACGCGGGCGAGGTGTTGACGTCCTCGATGCGGAACTCCTCGACGATCACGTCCCAGGGGACGATCTCGCGGTCGCCCGACGGGGCCCAGCCGAGCAGCATCAGGTAGTTGCGCATGGCGTCGGCGAGGTAGCCCTCGGCCTGGTAGTCCTCCAGCGCGACCTTGTCGCGGCGCTTGGACAGCTTCTGCCGCTTCTCGTTGACGACGACGGCGACGTGCGCCCACACGGGCGGCTCCGCGCCGAGCGCCTCCCAGAGCAGCTGCTGCTTGGGCGCGTTCGACAGGTGCTCCTCGGCGCGCACCACGTGCGTGATGCCCTGGCTCATGTCGTCGACCACGTTGGCCAGCAGGAACGTGACGGACCCGTCCGCGCGGGCGATGACGAAGTCCTCAAGGACGGCGTTCTCGAACACCGGCTTGCCGCGCAGCAGGTCGACGACGGTGGTCTGCCCCTCGTCCGGCGTGCGGAAGCGGAGGGCGCGGCCGGGGCCGGGCTCCAGGCCGCGGTCGCGGCAGAAGCCGTCGTAGCCCTTGTGCTGGTCGCCGGTGCGGGCGATGACGGCCTCGCGGGTGCAGTCGCAGTAGTAGGCGCGGCCCGCGTCCTTGAGCGTCTGGACGGCCTCGGCGTGCCGGTCGGCGTTGGCGGACTGGAAGTAGGGGCCCTCGTACTGCTCGCCGTCGATGCCGAGCCAGGCGAGGGCGCGGATGATGCCCTCGGTCCATTCGGGGCTGTTGCGGGAGGCGTCGGTGTCCTCGATCCGGAGCACGAGCGTCCCGCCGGACTGCACGGCCATCACCCAGTTGAACAGCGCCGAGCGGGCGCCGCCGACATGGAACATGCCGGTCGGGGACGGGGCGAACCGGACGCGGATCGAAGAGCTCGAAGACATGCCTTCAAGGGTAGAGCGCGCGGGCCCCCGCTCGCGCCGGGACCCGCGCGGGGTCGCTACGGCTTCCAGCGCGGGTCGCGGCCCGCCATGCCGAGGACGCGGTCGAGCAGCGGCGCGTCGGCGGGCACCGGTACCTCGGGCCCGAACACGCCGTACTGGCGGCTCATCTCCGCCGCCGGGACGATCTGCTCCCACGCCGCTTCCACGACCGCGGGCGGGAAGGACGGCTCGCGGCCGGTGGCGACGGCGAGGTCCCAGCCGTGCACGACGCACTCCCCGAAGAGGATCCCCGCGATGAACGCGGCGGGCATGCCCTCCTTGTTGCCGGTCAGGCTGGTGTCGCCCTCCCACGCCGCCGGGTCCTGCCACGCCTCGGCGGTCCGGCGCGCCTGGTCGGCGTACCGCTCGGCCCAGCCCGGCGCGGCGGTGAAGTCGTGGTCCTCCCCCGGCCCGGCGGGCGGCTGCCTGCGCGCGGCCGTCTCGCCCCTGGCCGACCAGACGATCAGGTGGTTGACCAGGGCGCGCACGTCCCACTCGGCGCACGGGGTCGGCGCGTCCAGCCGGTCCTCCGGCGTCTCCAGGACGATCTTCGCCGCGGCCTCGGCGGCGGGGACCAGCTGAGTCCGGATATCCATCACGCTTTCCTCGCTCATCAGTTCGAACACGTCGCCAACGCTAGGCGGGGGCTCGGGCGCGCGTCTTGCAAAAACGCGACATCCCACCGGCACGGGCCGCTTAGCCTGGGGCGATGGGACGTCCCCTACCCGATGGGACGCGGGGCATCCTGCGCCCGCGGACGGCCCTCGACAGCTTCCGGGTCGAGCGGATCGCGCCGCCGCCGGAGCTGGCCCCGTTCGTGGCCAACCTGTGGGTGCTGCGCTGGGATCTGCGGGGGCGTCCGCCGCACCGGCAGCAGGTGCTCACGCGGCCGTCCGTGCACGTGACGTTCACGAGCTACCTGACGTCCGGGACGACGCGGGCCCGCGTCGTCGGCGTCGTCCGCGACGACTTCGCCGAGGAGATCGCGGGCGAGGGGCGGGTGGTCGGCGCGGCGTTCCGGCCGGGCGGGTTCCGGCCGTTCGCGGGCGGCCCGGTCGCCGCGCTGACCGGCCGGTTCGCCGGGGTGGACGAGGTGTTCGGCGCGCCGGGCCGGGCGCTCGCCGACGAAGTCTTCGCAACGGCCGACGACGGCGCGGCCGTCGCGCGGCTGGCGTCGTTCCTGAGCGGGCTGCGGCCGGAGCCCGACCCGTCCATCGAGCGGGCGGCGCAGATCGTGGAGCGGATCGCGGCGTCGCCGGGCCTGGTCAGGGTGGACCGGCTCGCCGAGGACGCGGGGCTCAGCGCCCGCACCCTGCAACGGCTGTTCCGCGAGTACGTGGGCGTGGGCCCGAAGTGGGTGATCCGCCGGTTCCGGATGCAGGAGGCCGCCGAGCGGGCCGCGTCCGGGTCGCCGCCCGACTGGGCGGCGCTGGCGGCCGAGCTGGGCTACGCCGACCAGGCGCATTTCGTCCGCGACTTCACGGCGGCGGTCGGGACGTCCCCCGCGAAGTACGCGCGCGAAAGCGGCCCTGGCAGTATCGATGCATGACGGACGCCCCCCTCGGCCCCCCGGACTCCCCCGACCCGTTCGACGATCTCACCGCGTTCCGTACGCTCGCCGCCGCGCGGCTCGGCGCGTTCGCGCACACGACCGTCCCGGACGCGCCCGGGCTGCGCCGCGCCGGTGTCGTGCTGTGCGCGGTCGAGCACGCGGGCGTCCCGTCCGTGATCCTGATCAGGCGCGCGTACCGGGGCCGGAACGCCGGGCAGTGGGGCCTGCCCGGCGGCGGCCTCGAAGACGGCGAGACGGCCGAGGAGGCCGCGCTTCGGGAACTGCGCGAGGAGATCGGCCTCGCCGCCGGGCCGGGCGACGTGCTCGGACGGCTCGACGACTTCCCCGCCACGTCCGGCTTCTCGATCACGCCGATCGTGCTGGCGCTGGACGATCCGGGCCCGCTCGCGCCGAGCCCGGACGAGGTCCACTCCGTCCACCATGTGAGCCTGCGGCGGCTCGCCGCCGACGACACGCCGCGGTGGGCGCCGCAGCCGGACGGCGGCCGCCTGCTGCAGATGCGGCTCGGTCCGGGCTGGCGCGTCCACGCCCCGACCGGGGCGATGCTGTGGCAGTTCCGCGAGGTGGTGCTGCTCGGCCGGCGGGCGCGGGTCGCCGACTTCGTCCAGCCCGACTGGACGCGCAACTGACGCTCACCCGGCGGGGCGCGCCTCGATGACGTGGTATCCGGCGGGCGGCAGGGGCCCGGTGAGCGCGACGTCCGCGAACCCGGCGCCGTCCAGGAGGGCGCGGAACTCGGCCTCGGTGCGCTCGCGTCCGCCGGTCGAGATGAGCATGTTGAGGTCGTTCCGCACGACGCCCTGCGTCTCCGCGGTGACGAACTCCGGCATCACCTGCTCCAGGATGAGAAGCCGCGCGTCCGGGCGCATCGCGACGCGGCAGGTCCGCAGGATCGCGGCGGCCTTCTGGTCGTCCCAGTCGTGGAGCACGCTCTTCATGACGTAGGCGTCCGCGCCCTCGGGGACGGACTCGAAGAAATCGCCCGCGACGATCTCGGTCCGGTCGGCGGCGTCGCCGAGGTTCCCGACCGCTCCGGCGAGGCCGGGCGGCAGGTCGAACAGGACGCCGCGCAGCCCCGGGTTCGCGCGCAGGATCTCGGCGATGAGGGTGCCGTCGCCGCCGCCGAGGTCGGCGACCGTCCGGTAGCGGGCGAAGTCGTGGGCCGCGACGATGTCCGGCGCTACGGCCCGCGTGTGCTCGGCCATCGCCGCGTTGAACGTCTCGGACAGTTCGCTATTTCTCTGGAAGAACTCGAAAGGCGTCGTTCCGGTGGCGCGTTTCCACGCGTATTCGCCGGTGCGCAGGGTCTCGGTCATGCCGCCCCACGCCCGCCACACCTCCGGGCCGCAGAAGAGCCGGATCAGTGAGCGGACCGAGTCGGGGTCGTCGGCGCGCAGCCGCCGCCCCTCCTCGGTGAGGGCGAACAGGTCGCGCTCCTTCTGCTCGACGACGCCGAACCCGGCGAGCCCGCGCAGCAGCCGGTACAGGGACGGCGCGTGGGTTCCGGTGTCCGCCGCCAACTCCGCACTCGAACGCGGCCCGGCGGACAGGGCGTCGGCGACGCCGATCTCGGCGGCGGCGTGGATCAGCTGCGCCGGCATGTAGCCGAACGCCAGGTCCAGCAGTGGTGATCTCGACGGCGTCCGTGTCATGGACGGCTCCCTTCCTCGGCTTTCGTGAGCATCCGCGACGTTACGTGCGGGCCCGAGGGGGTGTCTTGGACGAATGCGACCTGACCCATGACCTGATCATGTTCTTCAATTTAATTCGCCTATTCGAGACTGACGGCGTTTATGCTCCCGAGCGAAAAGGAGCTTCCCGTGAAACGCACGGGGATCACCGTCACCGCCGTCACACTGTTCACCGCGGCCCTGGTCGCGCCCGCCACCGCCGCCGAGGCCGCGCCGCCGCCACCGCCGGACGCGAGCACGGCGTCCCAGCACCTCGCCGGGCTGACCGTCCAGGCGGAAGGATCGATGGACGGCTACACCCGCGAGAAATTCCCGCACTGGATCGACCAGGGCAACAACTGCAATACCCGGGAAGTCGTCCTGAAACGGGACGGCGAGAACGTCCAGGTCAATTCCGAATGCCAAGCCGTTTCGGGCACGTGGCGAAGCCCCTACGACGGCGCCGTCTGGACGCAGCGCGACGACCTGGACATCGACCACATGGTCCCGCTCGCGCAGGCGTGGCGGTCCGGCGCCAACACCTGGACGACCGCGCGCCGCCGCCAGTTCGCCAACGACCTGACCAGCTCGCAGCTCTGGGCGGTCACCGACAACGTCAACCAGGCCAAGGGCGACAAGGACCCGGCTCAGTGGACGCCGCCGCTGGCATCGTTCCGCTGCATGTACGCCCGGTCGTGGATCGACGTGAAGTACCGCTACGAGCTGACCGTCGACTCCGCGGAGAAGACGGCGCTCGGGCGCCTGCTCGACACCTGCTGATCCGGGTGCGCACCGGCGGGGCTCACGGCTCGGAAGGCCGCGAGCCCCGCCGTTCACCGCTGGAGGGCGCTCAGCCAGTCGGCGGCGGTCTCGATGTGCCGTTCGGTCAGGCCGGTGAGCGGGTCGATCTCCACGAGGAGATGGTCGGCGACGTCCGGCTCGGCCGCGATGCAGGCGGTCGCGTCGGGCTCGTCCTCGAACCAGACGAACGGGCGGCCCTCCGTCCAGGCGGCGACGTGCCGGGCCTTCCACGCGCCGAGCGTCCGGCCCTCCTCGACCCCCGGGAACCGCGGGATCGGGACGAACGGCAGCTCCGGCAGCCCGATCCGCGGCGAGATCCACACGTTGGCGTTGTCGCACCAGTAGCTCGCCCACGCGAGCTCCGCGCCCGACGACTCGGCCAGGCCGAGCAGCGACGGTCCGTGCGCGGCGTCGAGCCAGAGTTTGAACGTCATGCCGTTCGGCGAGCATCTGTGCCGCTTGTAACCGCGGTGCGGCCTTTCAAATGGATTGAGAACCCCGTCCACGTCGAGCAGAATCACCGGCGACCCCATACCCGGACCGTACGACATCCGGGGCCCGCCGTCGAAGGTCGTTTTTCGCGGAGTCGTTTTTCCGGACGGGAGTATTAGTCGGCGTCCGCCGGGGCATCGACCGGACATGTGCCGACTGTTCGGGATGACGACCGGCGGGCCCCGCGTCCACGCGACGTTCTGGCTGGTGGACGCCCCCGACAGCCTCAGCGCGCAGAGCCGCCGCATGCCCGACGGGACGGGCCTCGGCTGGTTCTCGCTCGGTGACGAGCCCGTCCGCGACCGCGCTCCCCTGGCGGCCTACAAGGACGCGGACTTCAATTCCGAGGCGCGCGCGGTCGCGTCGCACACATTCGTCTCGCACGTCCGTTACGCCTCCACGGGAGCGCCCGACGTCCACAATTCGCACCCGTTCGTCATGGACGACCGCCTTTTCGCGCACAACGGCGTGGTGCGCGGGCTAGACGTCCTCGATTCCTGGCTGACCGACGTGGACCGCGCGCCGGTCCGGGGCCAGACCGACTCCGAGCTCGTGTTCGCCTACGTCACGGCGGAGATCCGGCGGCACGGCGACACGACGTCCGGGCTGATCTCGGCCGTCCGGCGGATCGCGGCCGAGCTTCCGGTGTTCGCGCTGAACGTCCTGCTGGCCGAGGCGGGACGGATCTGGGCGCTGCGCTACCCCGCCGCGCACGAGCTGTGGGTGCTGCGGCCCGAGCTGCGCGAGCCGGGCGCGGCCCGGCACCTCGGCGAGGGCCGCGAGCCGGGCGTCGTCCAGGTCGCCGCGCACCGGGAGCCGACGCCCGCCTGCGTCCTCGCCAGCGAGCGCCTCGACGACGACCCGGGCTGGCGGCTCCTCGACCCCGGCGAGTTGCTCGTCGTGGACGGCCCGGCGACGTCGTCGCTGCACCCGTTCGACGCGCCCGCGCACCCGCTGACCGTGGCGGACCTGTCGGAGACGGAGTCCACGTCGCAGACGTGATCTCCGTACATGATCGATTGTCGGTGCCGCGACGTAGGGTGGATCGCCGGACGAGCAAGCCCCTACCAGGAGCCCGGATGACGCGCGAACGAACTCTGATGGCGGTCCACGCCCACCCCGACGACGAGGTCCTCGGGACCGGCGGCCTGCTCGCCCGCAGCGCCGCCGAGGGCATCCGCACCGTCCTTGTGACCTGCACGAACGGCGAGCAGGGCGACGACTCGGGCGGGTTGAAGCCGGGCGATCCCGGGCATGACGCCGCCGGGGTCGCGGCACGCCGGCTCGCGGAGTTGCGCGAGTCGGTCGGGCTGCTCGACATCACCCATCTCGAACTGCTCGGCTACCGCGACTCGGGCATGGTCGGCTGGTCCACCAACGACGACCCGCGGGCGTTCGCGAACATCCCGCTTGACGAGTCCGCCGGGCGCCTCGCCGAGTTGATGGAGCGTTACCAGCCGCAGGTCGTCGTGACCTATGACGAGAACGGCGGCTACGGGCACCCCGACCACATCCAGGCGCACCGCATCGCGCTGGCCGCCGCCGAGCGCACCGGTGTCCCCGACAAGCTGTACTACACGGCCATGCCGCGCTCCGGCATCCGGCGGATGTTCGACGCGGCGACCGCCGCCGGTGTGGAGATCGGCTTCGAGCCGCCGGACGACTTCGGCACTCCCGACGAGCTGGTCACCAGCGTCCTGGACGTGTCCGCGCATGTGGAGGCCAAGCGCAAGGCGCTGGAGGCGCACGCCAGCCAGGGCGAGAACATCTTCTTTTTGAAGATGTCGGAGGAGCTGCAGCACATGGCGTTCTCGTCGGAGGCGTTCGTCCGGCACTTCTGCCGCGTCGAGGCCCCCGACCACGAGGACGACCTGTTCGCGGGCCTGCGCTGACCGGCACCGCCTTTACTCATTCGTCCCAGCATTCCGGGTATGGCTCCGACTACACCAAAAGCACGGTCGTTCATTCGGGGGAACCATGTCCTCAAGGTTGAATCCCTATCTGACCTTCGACGGCGACGCCCGCCAGGCGATGGAGTTCTACGCCGACGTGTTCGGCGGCGAGCTGGCCGTCAACACCGTCGGCGAGGTCGGCGGCGCCGACTCGCCGGACGCCGACCGGGTCATGCACGCGATGCTGGAGACCGCCGACGGCTACACGATCATGGCGGGCGACGTCGTCGGCGACATGCCCTACCAGCCCATAGCGGGCTGCTCGGTCAGCGTCAGCGGCGACGACGGCGATCTGCTGCGCGGTTACTGGACCAGGCTGTCCGAGGGCGGGAGGGTCACCGTCCCCATGGAGAAGCAGGTCTGGGGCGACGAGTTCGGCATGTGCGTCGACAGGTTCGGCGTGCCGTGGATGGTCAACATCAGCCCGCCGCAGGGCTGATCCCCAGGACTGTCGGTGGCGCTTACTACGGTGGCCCCGTGACGACGGACGACGCGCGCCGCGACCGGGTGATCGCCGAATGCCTGGCCAAGCGGGGCTCCGCGGAGGACTACCCGTTCGGCGACGGCGTCGCCGTGTTCAAGGTGGCCGGGCGCATGTTCGCGCTGGTCTCGCTCGGCGACGCGCCGGGGAGCGTCAGCCTCAAGTGCGACCCCGACCTCGCCGACGAGCTGCGCGCCCGGCACGCCGCGATCACGCCCGGCTACCACCTGAACAAGCGGCACTGGAACACGGTGGTCCTCGACGGCTCGGTTCCCGACGACGAGCTGCTGGAGCTGATCGACCAGTCCTACGACCTGGTCATGGCCCGGCTGCCCAAGGCCCGGCGCGCCGAGCTGACGGGCTGACCGGCCGTCCCCGGGCGGCTGTCGTCGCGGCGGGGCGGCGGATCGCGTGGCCGGACGCCGCCCGGCTCAGGGGCGGTAGGTGCCGAAGTACCACTCGTTGCCGTCCAGGTCGCGGGCCGCGTAGTCGCGGGAGCCGTAGTCCTGGTCGGCGAGTTCGCGGAAGACGTCGGCCCCGGCGGCTCTGGCCTTGTCGTGGTGGGCGTCCGGGTCGTCGACCGCGACGTAGACGGCCGACGTGCCGGGCGTGCCCTTGCCGAACATGAGCAGGCCGGTGTCGTACCTCATCTCGGCGTGGACGATCTCCCCGGCGTCGTCCCGGTGCACGGCGACCGGCTCGAAGCCGAACGCCTTCTCCATCCATTCCATGGACGCGGCCGGGTCGGCGCAGTTGATCAGCGGGTAGAACGTCCGGCGGATCTCACTGGTCATGGTGTCCTCCCTCGTCGTGTGGTCGGCATGCCCAGTCTGGTCGCCCGGACCCCCGCGGGTCTTGGACGAATGTGAACCGCACGCGGCGGGTCGCGGACGGGTGTCCGCCACCGGCACGGGGAATGGTCCGACTGTTACTGTCCGGTAGTAGGCCGTCTCGAAAGGGAACCTCGCGTCGTGCAGCCTGAGCAGATCGACCGCGCCCTCGTGGACTTCGAGGTCCTCGCCGGTTGGATGGACGGGCGGGGCCTGCCGGGCGGCCCGTTCGAGGACGTCCGGCCCCTGGCCGGGGGCACGCAGAACACGCTGATCGGGTTCGCGCGGGGCGGGCGCGACTACGTGCTGCGGCGCGGGCCCGCCCACCTGCGGGCGCGGACGAACGACGTCCTGCGCCGCGAGGCCCGTGTGCTGGCGGCGCTCGACGGCACCGACGTCCCCGCGCCGCGCCTCATCGCCGCCTGCCCCGACGAGTCCGTCATGAACGGCGCGGTCTTCTACCTCATGACTTCCGTGGACGGATTCAACCCGACGGTGACCTTGCCCGAATCGCACGCGGGCGACGAGGCGATCCAGCACGAGATGGGATTGAACGCGGCCCGCGCGTTGGCTGCGTTGGGCGCGGTCGACCACGAGGCGGTCGGGCTCGGCGACTTCGGCAAACCCGAAGGATTCCTCGAACGGCAGGTGAGCCGCTGGCTGTCGGAGCTCGACTCCTACAGCGCGCTGGACGGCTATCCCGGCCCCGACATCCCCGGCCTGGACGACGTCGCCCGCTGGCTGGAGGAGCACCGCCCGCACCGGTGGCGTCCGGGCATCCTGCACGGCGACTACCACCTGGCCAACCTCATGTACTCGTTCGAGGGGCCCGAGGTCGCCGCGATCGTCGACTGGGAGATGTCCACGATCGGCGACCCGTTGCTCGACCTCGGCTGGCTGCTCGCCACCTGGCCGGACCGTGACGGCCCAGGCGCGGCGCTCGCCGGGCCGCTCGGCGCGAGCGACGCCCTCCCCGCGACGGACGACCTGGTCGCGACCTACGCGGAGCGCCCGGACGCCGTGGCGGGACGCGACCTGTCCTCCATCACTTGGTACGCAGTACTGGCCTGCTTCAAGCTCGGAATCGTCCTGGAGGGGACGAACGCCCGCGCCCACGCGGGAAAGGCGCCCAGGGAGACGGGCGACCTCCTGCACACGATCACGCTGGGCCTGTTCACCCGCGCGCGGGAGTTCATCGGCGGCTGAGTCCCGAACTCACAGTGACGCGCGGTATTCGGACGGGTTGCATTTCCGGATCTCGCGACGCAGCCTGGATGTGACCGGTGAGAGCGGGGCAGTCGGTGACGCCCTTACGCCGCAAGCAGGCGGCGATCGAGCCACTCGCCCCGTTCCACCGGTCGAAACGCGGCCGGTGGCCCCCGGAACCGGATGTCGGATTCCCGCCAGCGACAAGCCGCCTCAGCCGGGCATGCTCACGCCATGAACAGGAATTTCCGTTTCGGCGTCGTGGGCGAGTCGATCCGTTCCGGCGCCGGGCTGGCCGATACGGCGCGCCGCGCGGAGGAACTCGGCTACGACGTCCTGGTCCTGCGCGACCACTTCGTGGCGGAGCCGTTCGGCGAGCAGCTCGCGCCGCTGGTGGCGCTGGCGTCGGCGGCGTCCGTCACGAGCACGCTGCGGCTGGGGACGATGGTGCTCGCCAACGACTACCGGCATCCGGTGGTGCTGGCGAAGGAGGCCGCCACGTTCGACCACCTGTCCGGGGGGCGCTTCGAGCTGGGCGTCGGGGCGGGCTGGCTGCGCGACGAGTACGAGGCCGCCGGGATGCCGTTCGACGCCGCCGGTGTCCGGGTCGGCCGTCTGGAGGAGTCGCTACGGGTCCTGCGGAGCCTGCTCTCCGGTCAGAAGACGACGTTCACGGGCGACCACTACCGCGTCGACGGCCTGACGGTCTTCCCCGCGCCGGAGCGGCGGCCGCCGCTGGTCGTCGGCGCGGGCAGCCGCCGCATGCTCGGCATCGCCGGACGGCACGCCGACACGGTCGGCGTCCTGCCCCGCGCCCGCCCCGACGGGACGATCTCCGACGAGATCACCGAGCGGCTCCCCGAGACCATCGCCCGCAAGGTCGGCTGGGTCCGCGAGGCCGCCGGGGACCGGGACGTCGAGCTGAGCATGATGGTGACGCCCACGTTCGGCCCCGACCCGCGGCGGACCGCGGCGAAGGTCGCCGTCCTGCGCGGCTGGGGGACGTCGGCCGCCGAACTCGTGCTGGACATGCCGTCCCAGTTCGTCGGCCCGCCCGAGCACGTCGCCGAGCAGATGCTCGCCCGCCGCGACCGCTACGGGTTCAGCTACTACCAGGTCCCGGACGCGATGATGGAGCAGTTCGCCCCCGTCATCCCGCTGCTCACCTGACGCCGGGAACGGTCGTGCGGGCGGCCATGTGACAGACGCCACGCCCCCATCAGGACGCTGTTCCAATGAATGAAAAAGCCGTCTTGTCGGGCCCGGCGAACGTGCCGCAGGCTGCAGGCCATGAGCGAGACACCGTCCACGGACGCCCCCACGAACGCGAAGCAGCGGGTCGCACTGGTCACCGGTGCGGCGGGCGGGCTCGGGCGGGAGTTCGCGATCGCCCTCGCCCGGCGCGGCCACCTCGTCGCCGGACTCGACCTCGCCGACCAGTCCGGCACCGCGGAACTGGTCGGCGAGTCCTTCCACCCCGTCCGCGCGGACGTGACCGACCCGGACGAGGTCCAGGCCGCGGTCGAGGAGGCCGCGGCCCGGTTCGGCGGCCTGCACATCCTCGTCAACAACGCCGGGGTGTACCCGCCGCTGGAGTTCGAGGAGACGACGCTGGAGGACTGGCGCCGCATCATGCGGGTCAACCTCGACGGGCCGTTCCTCGTGACCCGGGCCGCGCTGCCGCACATGAAGGCCGCCGGCTGGGGACGGGTCGTCAACATCGTCTCGGCGGTCGTGTTCCTCGGGCCGCCCGACCTGGTCGCGTACACGACGTCCAAGGCGGGGCTCGTAGGGTTCACGCGGGCCCTGTCGAGCGCGGTCGGCGGGCACGGGATCACGGTGAACGCGATCTCCCCCGGCCTCACCCGCACCGAGACCGCGGCCCGCACGACCGGCGCGGACGGCGGCTTCGAGCGGGTGCGCGACCTGCAGGTGATCCGGGCGGTGGAGGAGCCGGGCGACCTCGTGTCCACGCTGCTGTACGTGTGCGACGAGGGCAGCGGGTTCCTCACCGGCCAGACGATCAACATCGACGGCGGCTCGGCGAAGCACTGAACCGCCGTCCGGAACACGCGCGAACCGCCCCGGACGGGGCGTGGAAAGGCAGGACATGAGGCCGATCGAGGCGCTGCTGGAGATCGCCCGGGACGAGGGCGTGACCCGGATCTTCGGCAACCCCGGCACGACCGAGCTCCCCCTGATGGACGCCCTGGTGGACGCCCCCGACCTGGAGTACGTGCTGGGCCTCCAGGAATGCTCCGTCGTGGCGATGGCCGACGGGTACGCGCGGGCGACCGGGCGGACGTCCCTCGTCAGCCTGCACGTCGCGGCGGGCGTCGCGAACGGGCTGATCGGGATGCTGAACGCGCTGCGCTCCCGCACCCCGATGGTGATCGTCGCCGGGCAGCAGGACAGGCGGCACCTCATCCAGGACCCGATGCTGTCCGGCGACCTGGTGGGGCTCGCGGCGGCGGCGACCAAGCAGGCGATCGAGGTGCAGCACGCCTACGACCTGCCGATCGTGCTGCGGCGCGCGTTCGCGCTGGCGGCCCGGCCGCCCGCCGGACCGGTCCTCGTCTCGGTCCCGATGGACCTGCTGGACGAGGCGACGGACGTCGCCGTCCCGGCGCGGTCCCCGGTGTCCGGCCCCGGCCCGGCCGACGTCGCGGCGGCGGTGGAGCTGCTCGCGGCGGCCGAGCGTCCGGTGATCATCGCGGGCGACGCGGTCGGCCGCACCGGCGCGGTCGCCGACCTCGTCGCCCTCGCCGAGCGGCTCGGCGCCGCCGTCCACCACCAGCCGATGAACGACGGGATCGACTTCCCCACCGGGCATCCGCTGTACGCGGGGATGCTGGTGCCGCGCAACGCCGCCATCCGCGAGACCCTCTCGCAGTACGACGCGGCGCTGATCGTGGGCTGCCACGCCTTCATGGCGCACCATTACACGCCCGGGCCCGCCGTGCCCGACGCGCTGCCGATCGTCCAGCTCGACGAGGACCCGGCGGAGATCGGCCGGAACTTCGCCGTCCGCGAGGGCCTGACCGGCGACCTGCCGGGGACGCTGCGGGCGCTCGCCGACCGGCTGGACGGCCGCGTCCCCGACGCGCGGGAACGCGCCGCGCGGCTCGCCGAGCGGCACGCCCGGCTGCGGGAGGGGCCCGAGTCGGCCGCGCTGGCGGCGTACGGGCCGTCCCCGATGGACCCGGGGGCCGCCGCGCACGCCGTCGCCGCCGGGCTCCCGGACGACGCGATCGTCGTCGAGGAGGCGATCACCACCGGGCTGAAGCTGCGCGCCGTCCTGCGGCAGGACCGTCCCGGGTCGTACGTGCACACGGTCGGCGGCGGGCTCGGCTGGGGCATCGGCGCGGCGGTCGGCACCCGGCTCGGCAGCGGGGACCGCCCGGTCATCGCCGTCCTCGGCGACGGCTGCGCCATGTTCGGCCTCCAGGGCCTGTGGAGCGCAGCCCGCTACGGGACGCCCGTCGCGTTCGTCGTCATGAACAACGGCGAATACCGCACGTTGAAGAACACTCTCGACGAAGGCGGCGGCGCATCGGCCAAACACGGGCAGTATGTGGGCATGGACCTCGCTCCTCCCGCGCTCGACTGGCAGAGCGCCGCGCGGCTGTTCGGCATCCGCTCCGTCCGCCCCGGCTCGGCGGACGAGCTGCGCGACGCCGTCGCCGCCGTCAAGGACCTGGACGCCCCCCTCCTCATCGAGGCCCCGATCACCGGCCACGAGCCCCGATGACCGCTGCGAGGCGAGGATCCCCGAGCCCCCTCCGAGGGGGCCCGGGGGTCGTTCTCTGGAGAGGTAGGGCCTGGTGAGGGGCCCGGCGCTCGGATTTCCGGCCCTTGCCGACGGGCGCGATCACCGCGACCATCGAGAGATGGAACTCCAGGACCCGGACGGCGAGCCGCCGCGCTCGGTGCTCGCCCGCGGCCTCAGCCTGCTGGACGCGTTCGGGTCCGGCGACACCGAGCTGAACCTGACCGAGCTCGCCGCCCGCACCGGGCTGCCGAAGCCGACCGCGCACCGGCTGCTCAGCGAGCTGGTGCGGTGGGGCGGCGTCGAGCGGACCCCGACCGGCTACCGGCTGAGCATGCGGCTGTTCGTGCTCGGCCAGCGCGCGCCCCGGCCGCGCGGGCTGCGCGAGGCCGCCCTCCCCTACCTGGAGGACCTGTACGAGGCGACGCACGAGAACATCCACCTCGCCGTCCTCGACGGGACGGACACGCTCTTCCTGGAGAAGGTCAGCGGCCGCCGCTCCATGCCCATCGTGTCCCGGGTGGGCGGGCGGCTGCCCGCGTACTGCACGGCGACGGGCAAGCTGTTCCTCGCGCTCGGCCCGCCGGACCGGCTGCAACGCGTCCTGGACGCCGGGCTCGTCCGGTACACGCCGCACACGATCATCATGCCGGGCCTGCTCCAGCGGGAGCTGGCCCGGACCGCCGAGCGCGGCTACGCCGTGAACCGGGAGGAGTCGGAGGCCGGGGTGTCCGCCGTGGCGGCCCCGGTCCTCGACCACCGGCGCCGCGCGATCGCCGCGATCTCGATCACCGGGAACGTGTGCCGGCTCGACCTCGACCGGCTGGCGCCCGCCGTCCGCACGGCGGCGCTGGCCCTGTCCCGGGAGATCGCGCGGGAGAGCGCCGCCGAGATGAAAATGGGGATTCCCCGGTGAGGTGACACCGGGGAATCCCCTTTTTCCATGCACCGGCAGCCCTGTGCCGGGTCTAGGCGAGACCTGGCGGTGCGTCCCCTGGGACGGCGCGGGCTCGGCGATCACGCTCTTTCGTCACGCTCGGTGATCGAGAGCCTCCGCACGGGCTGCTTCACGCCGCCCTCGGGAACACGTCCGCGTACGGCCTCAGGTCATGAGCCGAACGGCTTCGGCGCGCCCTTCTTGCCGGCGCCGGAGCCCCACTTGAGGACCTCCCACTTGACGCCCTTGATGTGGCCCGCGCTCGTGCCGGCGTTGTACTTGCTGTCGGGCTTCTTGCCGTCGAGCAGGTACCGGAAGGTGTAGGTGTCGAGGTCGAGCATGACGCCCTTGTGGGACGGCGTGCCCGGACCGCGGTCGCCGACGAAGCCGGTGATGCTGCGGCCCTTGTAGGTGACCTTGACCTTGGTGTGCATCGGCCAGCTCGGGCTGGCGAACAGGCCCTTCTGCATCGGCTTCCCGCCGGCGGGGGCGCCGGTGTCGCCGTTCACGCCGGACCCGTCGTCCCAGAAGTAGGACGCGGTGGTCTTGCCGCTCAGCAGGACCCTGGGGTCCTTCTTCGCGCTCTTGGCGTCCGGCGCGGAGTCGCGCTTGGAGTCCGCCTTCGGCAGGCCCAGGTCGGACTTGCCGAGCGCCTGCTTGTCGGACGTCTTGTGCTGCTGGGAGGCCACCGCCTCCTGGGTCAGGAACTGCTTCTTGCCGGGAGCGGAGTCATCGCTGGCGGCGGCTACGCCTGCCACGAGCATGCCCGCGAGGGCGGTGCCGGTGACGCCGGTGAGGATGACGTTGATCGCTCGCTGCTGCATGAAAGTCCTTTGTTCGGGGTACAGGGCTGCCGTTCCACACCGGGCGGCCTTGGGAGGCCGGTTATCCGGGCAGGGGGAAACGGCTTCCGAGACTTCGAGACTCGGGATGGACCGCCGCGAGAAATCCGCTCGAACGACCCGCGGGCATGGCGGACCGCGCTCACGTGCACAGGCACACGGCCGTCATTGGACGTGCGTGTCACGCGAACTTCGATGAAGCGGAAGGAATGCCGACCGGGGGCTCATTGGCTCGGCCCGGTGCACGGCCGGTGCATGGTGCGACCGTGTTCGGCTGAGTGGATCCCGCCTGGCGGGCGGGAAGCGACGGTTCTGCGTTCAGCCAGGTCAACGGTTCATTGACCCTGACCTGACGTTGACTATATACGGCATTACCGTACTTTCGCCAAACCGGGGTTTTCTTTACCTTTGACTAGGTAGATCTTTTTCTCCGGTGATGGCCTGAACGCCTTTCCCATAAGGCTTTCGGGCCAGTCGCCGGGTGTCTCCGGCAACGAAAAGGATCTTTAAGTCGGCTTGACGAAGGGTGATTCTGGTGTGACCCAGGTCTCGGCTCACCGGGACGTGCTAGGGCGCTATGGCCCACGTCACAAGGTGCTCGGCATAAACAGAGCCGGAAACGCTGAGCGGGCCCGCTATAGGTCCGCGAAGGGTCAAGGCCAAGTAAGCCTCAGGGATAGGAACCGGGGCCGGGCGCGGGATGTTCCCGCGGCGCGGAGCCGGGCCCGATCGGCGCGCGGCTAGGCCCTGTAGGGCACGAGTGGACGCTTGATCCCCAGTGCGCATGGGCCGTCCGCGCGGAAGGCGGTTACGGGCCGAGGCGCGGTTGAGGGTCGAACCGGGAGCGCGCCAAGGCGGGGGCGCGGGCCGAGGGGCGAGCCAAGAGGGCAGGCCGAGACGAGCGGGCAGGCCCCCGCGGCGAGGATGCGGGCCGAGGCTGGGCTGCGGGCCGGTTCAGTGCGTCGGGTAGACGGACGGCAGGAGCGGCGTGGGGCCCGTCCCGCCGGGGAAGATCTGGCCGCCCTGCTGCGGCTGGACGAAGGGGGCCTCCGCGTACGGCGCCTGCGCGTACCCGGGCTCGGCGTACGCGGGCTGGCCGTACGCGGGCTGGCCGTACGCGGGCTCGGCGTAGGCGGCGGACTCGGCGTACCCGGGATCGGCGTACCCAGGCTCGACATAGCCGGGCTCGGCGTAGGTGGGCTGCCCGAACGGCGACACGGCGGTCACCACGGGACCCTGCGCGGCCGGAACGGCCTGGGCCGTGGGCGGCGGCGGGCTGGACGTGCCGGACGGCGGCACATGCGTGCCCTCGACCCGGAACGGCTCCGCGGCGGGCGCGGCTCCCCGCTCCATCCGGCGCTCGGCCAGCAGGGCCATGAGCGCGTGGGCGGTGTCGGCGTCCATGCGCAAGAGGACGCTGGGCCTTCCCGCCTGGTCGACGAACGGGGAGACCGACGGGGCTGCCGGCAGCTGCGGCAGTGCCGCGCGCATCTCCTCACGGAGATCCTGGGCAAGCCTCAGCGCCTGTCGGTCGCTGTCACTCAAGTGTGCGTTCATCGCGATCTCCGCGGGAGTTCACGTGCGGGGGCCGGGCCTCATCCTGCTAGGAATAGCGTGCAGGTGCAAGAGCTGATGCACGTGCATTTTCACGGATTCGCCCCGTAACCCGGGTAACGATCGATCGTTCCGAGCCGCTCCAGGACGCGCCCACCCGGCGTCCACAACGAGTTGACCTGCACGGATCCGCCGCACTCTCCAGCCCGCACCGCACCGCGCGCTTCCCCTGTCGCGCGCTCGCGGCTCCGACGTGGGCTTCCAGGGCACGGGCGCGGCGCGAGGGCTCCTCCGGCATGCTGGACCCGTGACAGAGACCCTGAGCATCCGCGCGCTGAACCGCGCGACGCTGGCCCGGCAGCTCCTCCTCGCGCGCGAGGCCGTCTCGGTCGCCGAGGCCGTGGGACGGCTGTGCGGCATGCAGGCGCAGGAGCCCAAGCCCCCGTTCCTGGGTCTGTGGACGCGGCTCGACGGCTTCGCCGCGTCCGACCTCCACGCGGCCCTGCACGACCGGTCGTTGGTCCGCGCGACCATGATGCGCGCCACGCTGCACCTCATGACCGACGCCGACTACACGGCGTTCCGTACCGCTATGCAGCCGATGCTGGACGGAGCCCTCCGCGTTCTGGGCGACCGCGCGAAGGGCCTGGATCTGGATGTGGTCGTTCCAGCGGCACGCTCGCTCTTGCAAGAGAGCCCTCGCACGTTCAACGAGGTGCGCGCCCTGCTCCAGGAACAGTTTCCGGACGTCAACGACCGGGCGCTCGGATACGCCGTCCGCCTCTGCGTGCCCCTCGTGATGGTGCCCACCGAGGACAGGTGGGGCTTCCCACGCGCATCGCAGTTCACTCTGGCCGACACCTGGCTGGGCGCACCTCCGGCGGCCGACGCCGCGATGGACGAACTCATGCTCCGCTACCTGGCCGCCTACGGCCCGGCGTCCGCCGCCGACGCCCAGACGTGGTCCGGACTACCTGGAACGGGCGAGGCACTGGATCGACTCCGTCCGAGCCTCCAGGTCTTCGCCGACGACAAGGGCCGGGAGCTGTTCGACCTGCCCGACGCGCCGCGGCCAGATGAGGACACCCCGGTCCCGGCTCGCTTCCTGCCCGAGTTCGACAGCCTCGTCCTGGCGCACGCGGACCGAAGACGCATCATCGCCGACGAGCACCGGCCGTCCTTGACGACGAAGAACCTTCGCGTCCGGGCCGTGTTCCTCTGGGACGGCTACGCCCAAGGGATATGGGAGACCGAGTACAAGCGCAAGGTGGCGACGCTGCGGTTGCGTCCCTTCGAGCCGCTCCCCCAGGACGCCGTCGAGGCGCTCACGGTCGAGGGAGAGGCGCTGCTTCGGTTCCTCGAACCGGACGCCAAGGAGACGGTCGTCGCGGTCGCCGACGACGGCTGACATGCCGGACGGAGGTAACCAGTGGTTGACGCGACCGGGACGAGCGCGGATCCTCGTCGAAAGCGACGAATCCTATCCAGCCCGGCACGCGGGATGGAAGGCTCCAAAGCTCACCACATGCACACATGACGCTACGAGCGTGGACAACTTCGAATAGTGATCCATCCGAGATCTGGACTGATTGAAAGATCCACCAATTGGGTTCAAGCTGTCTCCGACGTCAGGAATGCCCCGCCTGTTCCTAGCCTGTTCCGAGCCCGTTCCCACCGACCGACCGACCGCCGACAGGACACGATCAATGTTCGAGATCTGGGAGACCAGTGAGCCGGCCCGGCTCATCAGCGACGCGGGGAGCCTGAAGGTGGCGCTGGAGAAGGTCGACACGATGTGCCGACTGCGACACGACCAGGCGGTGGCACACGTGGGCGAGGCCCGCGAGGGCTACCAGTTCGAGATCAGGGACCATCGCGGCAAGGCTCTCGCACGGCTCAGCTACGTCCCCGACACGTCCCGCGCGTATCAGAGCGTGGTGGTCGAAGAGATGCGCGGCGAGGACGACGACTAACGCCTCCCCCGCACCCGCGCAGCCCCCGGCCTGACCAGCCGGGGGCTTTTTGCATGCGGGCCGTTGTCCGGCCTTCCGCGCATGGCGAACCCGTCCCTCCTGATGGAGTGGGTGTCCGTTGGCGATGGCAGGATGCCTCCTGGCCCTGTGACCACTGATGACGGACGGCGGGAGTGACGGTGCGGGAGGCGGAACGGCTCACGACGGAGGCCGTGCGGTCGCTCTCGCGCGGGGACGCCGCCGCGTTCCGGCGGCTCGTGGCGGAACTGTCCGGACGGCCCGATGATCCCGGTCGGACGCTCGCCGCCGACCGCTGCCTGTCCGCACGGCTGCGGGACGGCGTCGCCGCCGCCTGGGAACGGGGATGGGAACCGGCCGACGTGGTGAGGCACACGTCCAGGCGGCTCACTCCCCGGCACGGACGTCTGGTCACGGACGCCATCGCAAGCGAGATGCGCGCCTATGCCGGCGCGACCGTGGACCACCGCTGGCGGGAGCAGCTCACCACCCTCGGAGCCAAAGTCTGGTGGGAGGACGACGACGCGCACCCGTCCGCGTGGCGTGAGCGTGAAGAGGTCGGCCGCACGGCCTATGTCGCTTGCGCGGTCGAAATCGTCCACCTGCTGGAGTTCTTGCCGAGCCTTCCTGGGCTGGGCCCGCGTCCGGGCACCTACGCTCAAGGTGAGGATGCCTCGACCTCGTTCAGTTCAGCGCGTGCCTGGCGCGAACGGGCTAACGAGGTCGACCAGCGGATGCTGGGCAAGGTCAGGGCACTGCTCGCCAAGGCGGAGTCGACCGAGTTCCCAGAGGAAGCGGAGGCGCTCAGCGCGCGCGCACAGCAACTCATGGCGCGGCACAGCATCGACCGTGCTTTGCTCGCCGTAGAGACGGGCGATACGGAAGGGACCTCCGGACGGCGCGTAGCCGTCGACAATCCCTATGACGCGCCCAAGGCGGTCTTGCTGACGGTGGTGTCCGACGCCAACAGCTGCAGGGCGGTGTGGCATAGGGAGCTGGGGTTCGCCACGGTCCTGGGTTTTTCGGCCGATCTGGCGGCGGTGGAGATGCTGTTCACATCGCTTCTGGTTCAGGCGACGTCCGCCATGGTGCACGCGGGTCCCAGGCGCGATGCGCGCGGACGCTCACGGACGCGGTCGTTCAGGCACGCCTTCCTGAACGCGTACGCCGCCCGCGTCGGGGAGCGGCTCCGGGAGGCGGCGGACCGGGCGGCCGCGGACGCCGGCGGGAAGGATCTGCTTCCCGTGCTTGCCGCGCGCGACCGGGCCGTCGAACGGGCCGTCGCCTCGATGTTCCCGAACCTGGCCAAGGGACGGGCAGGTTCGGTGTCCAACCACGAAGGCTGGGTGGCCGGGCGCGCCGCCGCGGACCTCGCCAGCCTGAACGGGCGCCACGAGGTCACCGGGGCGTTCCGCCGTTCCTAGCGCACGGCGTCCCCCCGGGGGGCGAGGGGGACATCCGGTCATTCGCCGTACCTTCCTTCCAGAATCTCGGGAGCGGGTCAGGTCCTCTTACGCCGTGTGTTGCCGCCGCGGCCGCGCAGCGGCACGCCCGCCTCCTTCAGGACGTTGTAGATGAACCCGTAGGAACGGCCGGTCTCGGCGGCCAGGTCGCGGATGCTCTCACCCGACGCGTAGCGCGGGGCCAGTTCCGCGGCCAGCCGCGTTCTCTCGGCACCGGTGACACGGGTGCCTCTCGACAGTGTTCGGGCCACGAGGACCTCCTGTTCGCAATGCTGGGCGGCGGGGCCCGTCCCCGCAGCTCACAGCAGTGTTGATCTCCCCAACGTACACATTCCCCTGATTACACCGTCGATGCCGCGCGAATCACCGCGAATTCGGCCGAAGCTGGTCTTTTTCATGGTGAACGGCGTGTCGCGGCGCTGCGTACAACCCGGAGCGACGCTGCTCCGCGCGTCCCGTGACCTGCGACGGGGGTGGACGTCCGGCGCTCGCGCGACCCGGTCTCCTGACGGGTCACACCAGTCAGTCGGCCGACAGGCCGCGCACCGGCCGACCGTCCATTCGAAGACCCTAGCGCCGCCGGAGGGCCGCGTCGGCCCCGCCGTTGGACGCTGCCGGACGCCGCCGAGCGGCCCGCTCGCGCGAGCGGGCCGCCTGGCATGGTGCGATGGCCGCGGCGAGGCGCGGCGGGGTGTCCTCAATGGGGCATCGGTCCGGAATCGGCCATCTCGTCCGGCTGCCGTGGGACCCCGGTGTCTCCAGGGTGGTGATACGCGCCGCTCACGGCCTGCTTGGTCGCGCTTCCGGTGGACGGGCCACCCTGTGTGGACGGGCCCACCTGCTGGGACGCGGCCTCGCGGAGGGAGAGCTCCGATCGGCGGACCGGATGCCTCAGGGGTGCGAACGGGAAATGCGACGTCTCCGCCAGCCCTTCGACGACGAGGAGTTCACCCGGGTCGAGGAGCCTCCAGCCCGGACGGTCGTCCATGGGCTCACTGGCGACGACGACGGCTGGTAACGAGCCCTCGTTCCCGGACACCGAAGCCCCACCGGTCGCCGCCGCCGTGCCCTGCACGCTCGTCACACCGCCTTCGTCCGGCGAGAGGACCCAGAGCTCGTTGCTCTCCGGGTAGCGCAACGCCCACAGGCGGCCGGATTCGGCGATGAGGAGGTTGAGGGAGAAGACGGGAAGCTCCGCACCGATGCGCCGGACCGCTTCAACGAGCCCGGCCGTCGTGTCGCGGTGGCGTCGGATCTCAGCGGTCACATAGGCGAAGACCAGTTCGGAGTCGGTCTCACCGGCGATGCGGGCACGCTCGACCTCCGTCAGCCATCGCGCGAGCGTGTTGAGGCCCTTGACGACCCCGTTGTGCGCGAACAGGCGGTCGTCCATCACGAACGGGTGGCAGTTGCGCACGGTCAGGCCGCCCACCGACGCGTCCCGCACGTGCGCCACGAACGTGTGGGACGGGATGTTGCGGGCGTGCATGTCGAAGTCCGCGTTCTCGAAGGCGGCCAGGGGCGAGCGGTCGCGGACGGGCTCGCCGCCCAGGGAGAACCAGCCGAGACCGGCCCCGTGCCGCATTCGGTGGCTCTGGGCGCGAAGACTCCGCGGCGCGTCCAGCAGCCAGTGGGACGCCCGCACCCGCGGACCTCCCGTACTCATACCGAACAGTCGGCACATGCCGTCACCCTTCAGGACGTTTTAACTCTACGTGACGACCACATTACCGAAGGTCGCCGACAACGTCCGGAAGATGCCTCCGAACCGGCGCGAGTATCTGCACCAGGCCATCCAAAGGGCAGCCCAGGGCAAGACACCGTCTCCCGGGGTCGGGCGTCGGCACGGGCTTCACCAGGCAGAGGAGCGGGCTTATCCACAGAATTGAGTTCTAGTGCGGGGCCCTGCCGCGGCGGAACAAGCTGGCCATGTCCGTTCAGGCAGGGAAGAAGCGGCTCTCATGACCATGATCACGTTCCCGGTTCCGTCCACCACGACCTCCCGGTTCGCCGTCGCCGCCGACCACATACCGGACGACCTCGCCGCAGTGCTCCACCGGCTCCCGGCCACCCCCTACCAGGCCCACGTCGCCGGACGCCTCGGCTCGCCCCAACTCCAACTCACCCGCGAGGAGCTCCCCACCCTCCGCTGGGACCCGACGCGATTAAAGGCTGCACGTCCCGAACACAGGCGAGCGGCACTGGCATTCAGCAACGCCACGGAGTTCGCCGTCGTCACCGTGTTCGCTCCGATCATCGACCAGCCCCGCGCCGTCCAGGTGGCCCGCGCGGCGGCGAACGCCATCGCCCGCGCCGTCGGCGGCGTCGCCGCGGATCTCGTCACCGGCCGCATCTTCCGAACGCACGCCCCGGAAAGGACACGCTTCGTCCTGGCCGACGACTGGATAGACGACGTCCTGCCACCCTTCCGCGCCAACGGCCGCTGCACCGCCGCAGAGCCCGAGTTAGACCCGGAGGGCGTGAACGGCTGCTCCTGCGTTCACCTCCGAACCCGCGGCCTCCGCCGCTTCGGACTCCCCGAAGTCCAGATCGGCGACGTGGCCTGTCCCCACGACCTGGCCGCCCTCAACGTCCTCCGGGCCACCGCCCGCCACCTGCTGACCGACCACTGGTCCTGGCTGGCCACAGGCCCCACCGACCTGGCCCGGACGATCACCCCCGTCGTCGACGTCACCCAAGGCGACTTCAACGACTTCTGGGGGACGACCCGCCGCGTCCACCTGACCCCGTCTCCCCCATTCAGACTGCAACTATCTCCCCTGACCCCACACCTCCTGGCCATCACCCCACCCACCGACTTCGACGGCACCGTCAACGACTGGCTATGGGGCGACACCCTCCCCCTGGGCATGTACGACCTGATCCAAAGATGTTGACCAAACCCTCGCACCTCCTCCGCCTCTTAAGCCGCCGATAAACACGCAACAAAGGAGCAACCCGCCCACGCCGAGACCAATCTGGACGCACAAAGGGCTCCGAAACTGGACCAATCCGCAGGCTCACTGGACTCACGCCACCCAGGCAACGGGGCGGGACCACGAGCGTTACATCCTCGCGACTGACACAACACGTTGGTGTTCTGTGTGCGGATCTTCGAGGCCCACATGGTCGAGAGTCAGCCACGCCCATAATCGATCCAAGCCGCGCCCGCCCATGGACTGAGAGCGACCGGGGGCTTCCTGCACCGCCTCGACTTGCTCGCCGCGCGCCGGGTATCCCTGGTGATACTTGTAATACCGTCCCGCCAGGGCCAGCGTGCCCAGCCACGGTTCGACGAAATGGACCGAATGCATTTGGTTTGCCGATGAATCATGCCACGCAACCGAAGGGGATTTGTACCGGGCAAATTCGCCGCGACCAGCGAGAAGACGGCCGCGGCACGTCCCTCCACCGCTAAATGCCCGAAATATCCCGCCATTAGGGGGCTGATCTGCATCCACCGGGCGCATCGCTCCGGTCAGTCACGCTCCGGAGGCGAACGTTCATCTGCACGACTGTGAGCAATGTTCAACGCTGAGTAGCCGGATTGACTACGATCGGCATTCGCACGGTGACCGACGCGATCCCCCGGGGCGAAGATGATCCGTTTCCTGGCACACCCCACACCCGCCGCCCTGATCGGCGACTTCATCCGCTGCACGTGCGGGCTGTTGGGGTGTACCGCAGTGGCCGGGGCCATCAGCCTCGGCGCGGTCGCACCCGCCGACGCGGCCGTCTACGGCGACCCCGAGCCGCGCAGATCCCTCCCGCCGGTCTGCCGCTACGCGTTGAGCGGCGGTGACCGGTACACCGCGCACAAGTGCAAGGAGGCATGGCTGGCGATGACGTCCGAGCGGTCCCGCAAGAGATCGGCACGCGGCCGGGACTTCCCCCGCTGGATGGAGAGGTTCGACAGGAAGCCCACGGTCAGGGACCGTCCCCCGGCTCCCGACAACCTTGATGAGCCCGCTGCCACGCCCACGACGCAGGGCCCGCGCAGGCACGTGCGGTCATCGCCGCCGAGCGCGGAGACCGCGACGCCGCGCGATCCGTCCCCGACTCCGGCCCGCACGAGCAAGCGGGCCGACGAGATGGACTCCCGCCCGTCCTCGCTCCAGCCCGTCCTTCTCCTCGGCCTGCTCCTGCCCGCCGCCGCGGCGATCTGCTACCCGTTCCGGCACCGCCTGTACGCGGCCGCCGGTTGGCCCGCGCCCACGGATCCCCCCACGGCGACGCCTCCGCCACTCGTCTACCGGCCCGTGCTCGATCCGTTCACCATTTCAGCCGCGGGCCTGACGGGCCCAGGCGCCATAGCCAGCGCGCGCGTCCTGGCACTGACGGCGCTGGACGAGCACGGCGACAGCTCTCTCGTCGTGATCCCGCGTCCCGACGCCACCGTCCTCTTCGGCCTCGGCGAGGACGAACTCCTCGACGACGACACCGCCGGACTCTTCATCCCCGGCAACCTCGACGCCGCCCTCGCCTACCTCGAGACCGAACTCGCCATCCGCGAGAACACCGGCGCCAACGGACGACGCCTCCTCCTCGTCGCCGATTGCGGCACAGAGGCCGAAAGAATCAAGGCCCTCCTCGTCCGGCACCCCGGCGCCGTGTCCGCGATCGCCCTCGGCACCTGGACGGACGAGCCCGTCACGGTCGACGACGACGGCCTGGTCGACGCCCCCAAAGCACTGGCCTCCACACTCCCCAAGCGCCTACCCGCGATGTCCCGCACCGAAGCCCGAGACCGACTCCTCTCCGCGCTGGCCCGCCAACGACAAGACCAGAAACCACCCCCCAAACGCCGCTCCAACCCCCGCCGCCCCTAACCACCCACCCCACCCCACCCCACCCCACCCCGACTAGATCCGCCCAGAACTGGCAAGCGCTCAACCGCGCGAAAGCGCAAGAAGTTGCCGTACGTGACCGCACCAAGTCCCACCCGATCGCTGTGGCGGACAGTTCCGCCTATGTATCTGCGAGGACCTGGGCACTCGGCTAGGTGAATTCGATAGTTGCCGCGCTAGGACGTGTCGTTGCGCTTACGGGTTGGCGGTGTTCGGGCGTTGTTTCAGTCGGTTGCAGCCATTGCCGCGAGGCGCGTGGCCAAGGCGGCGGCTGCTTTGCGTAGTTCTGGGGGGTCCAGGATTTCTGCCTCGAAGCCCAGGCGGGCCACGTGGACGGCGAGCCAGTCGAGGTTCTCACCGCCGACCACGAGTACGCTCCACCCGTCTTGGTCGTCCTCGACGCGTCCCACCTGGGGCGGGATCAGCTCTCGCACTCGATCGGGCGGGGCATGCAGCCGTAC
This sequence comes from Actinomadura syzygii, assembly GCF_008085905.1. Lineage (GTDB taxonomy): Bacteria > Actinomycetota > Actinomycetes > Streptosporangiales > Streptosporangiaceae > Spirillospora > Spirillospora syzygii. The sequence goes on from NZ_VSFF01000004.1 coordinate 40,714, forward strand.
GCGGGCGAGGTGCTGGTACGGCGCCTCGGTCACAGAGCGCTGGACATAGGCGACAGGGTCGGGATGCTCCCGTGCCCGGAAACGCCAGGTCGTCGCCACCGCTTCATGCATCCGATCCAGCCGGAAGGTGCGCCAGTCGTCACGGTCAACGTCCCAGGCCATCAGGTACCAGCGGCGGCCGGTGGCGACCATCCGCACCGGTTCGACCGTGCGCTCCCGCTCGCCGCCGTCGCGGGCCGCGTACCGGAACCGGACCCGCACGGCATCGCGGCAGGCCCGTGCGAGCGTCACCAGCAGCTCCGCGTCGATCTCGACGCCTGGGTCGGCCATGGTCTCGGTGGCGCCGTGCACCGCTCTCACTTCGGCGCGCAGCCGGGGCGGCATCACCTGGTCGAGCTTCGCCAGCGCCCGCAGCGCCGCCTCGCCCGAACCGGCGACCGTGCCGCCCGAGGCAAGCCGCAGGGACACCGCCGTCGCGATCGCCTCCTCGTCGTCGAGGAGCAGTGGCGGCAACCGCGTGCCCGCGCCGAGCTGGTAGCCGCCGCCGACGCCTGCCGTCGCGTGGACGGGGTAGCCGAGCGCGCGCAGCCGCTCCACGTCCCGGCGGACCGAACGATCCGTGACGCCCAGCTCGGTGGCGAGTTCGGCGGCCGTCCAGGACGGTCGGCGCTGCAGTAGCGCCAGCAGCCGCAGCACTCGCTCGGTGGTCGCCTCGACGCTCACGCGAGCATCGTTCCACAGAAACGCGGAACGATCCTGTCCGCTATTCGGGGAAGGCTTGGTCCATGACCGACCAGACCTGGAACCCTCGGCTCCGAGATCAGCTCACCTGGCACTGGTCTCGGCAGTTGCGCCCTCGGCTCGAAGGACTCACCGACGAGGAGTACTTCTGGGAGCCCGTGCCCGGCTGCTGGAGCGTGCGCCCGCGCGGGACAGGCGACGCGCCAGTCCAGGGCGGGTCCGGCGCGATGGCCATCGACTTCTCGGTGCCTGAGCCGGATCCGCCGCCGTTCACGACGATCGCCTGGCGCCTCGGGCACGTGATCGTGGGTGTCCTCGCGATGCGGAACGCCGCACATTTCGGTCGCGCGTCTACCGACTACAACTCGTTCGAGTACGTAACGAACGCGTCCACGGCGCTGTCGCAGCTCGACGCGGAGTACGCCGCGTGGCTGGCCGGCGTCGAGTCCCTCGGCGAGACCGGCCTCGCACGGCCGTGCGGGAAGGCGGAAGGACCGTACGCCGATCGTTCATTGGCGACGTTGGTGCTCCACATCAACCGCGAGCTGATCCACCATCTGGCTGAGGTGTGCTTGCTCCGCGACCTCTACCTGCACACTCACCGGCAGACCCGACAGGAGACGACCTGACATGACCCGCGAGATCCAGATCACCTTCGACTGCGGCGATCCGGCCGCCTTGGCCGCGTTCTGGGCCGATGCACTCGGTTACCGGTTGCAGGCCCCGCCCCAGGGCTTCGAATCGTGGGAGCAGGCTCTTGACGCCATGGGTGTGCCGCCCGAGAGGCGCAACGACGCTTCAGCAGTGGTCGATCCGGAGGGCTCCGGACCAAGGCTGTTCTTCCAGCGAGTGCCGGAGGGCAAACAGGCGAAGAACCGCGTGCACCTCGACGTGCGGGCCGCTCCCGGCCTTGCCGGCGATGCGCGGATGGCGGCGCTGGAGGCGGAGGCCGAGCGGCTGGTTTCGCGTGGCGCCGTCCGGGTCCAGAGGCACGAGCCCGCTCCCCCGCTGGGTGCCGGTCACATCGTGATGACCGACCCCGAGGGCAACGAGTTCTGCCTCGACTGACCGCGCGCCTGCCTTGTGGCTCCACGGACAACTGCGCTGGCGTCTTGGTGACATCAAGACATTTGGAATCTCCCATCTCACAGGTTGCCGGGGCAGGCGGGTTGGCGGGTGGGCGATGGAGCAGGACGGCCGCCATGACTCGCTGTACGGATACTCGCTGGAGGCTTGTGAGTGCGGTCGTCGGTGGGGCTCCGTCACCTTGGGGTGAGGCGGATCACCGGGTATTCGCGGTCGGACTTGCTCTGGTATTTCGCCAGGCGGGGCTGGGCGGCGGCAATGCGCTGCCATGCCTCGTCGCGGTCAGCGCCCTCGAGCCGATGTGGCGTTACCCCGACGGCGTCGCGGCCAGGCAACTCGATCGATGCCCGCTCAGGGTGCGCTATCAGGTTGGCGTACCAGTCCGGGTTCTGGCTCCCGCCGCCCGACGCGACGATCAACCGCGCGTCGTCGGTGTCCGAGAACCACGCCACCGGCGTCTGCCGGGGCTGTCCGCTTCGGCGCCCTACCGTGTTCAGGATAAGGACGTCCATCCCCATGAACTTGCCGCGGCCGCGGCGGATCTTGCGGTTCATGCGGGCGTTCATCGTCTGCTGCATCCATCGGGACACCCGTCCGGGCGTACCGGGCTTGCGTGCTCCTCGATCGCCGCTGTGCTGATTCCGCACCATTTGCTTACCTCCTGATTCTCCGCTGGTCCTCAGCGCAGCTCGTTGATGCGGACCATGTTGCCTGCGGGGTCGCGGAAGGCGCAGTCGCGAATCCCGTAGGGCTGCTCGGTCGGTTCCTGGACGACTTCGGCCGCGTGGCTGGCCTGGAGCCGCTCGAAAGTGCCGTCGAGATCGGCCGTGGCGAGGGTGATGATGCCGTAGGTGCCCTTGGCCATCATCTCGGCGATCGTTCGGCGCTCCTCTTCGGTGATGCCGGGGTCGGCGGCCGGCGGGTGCAGGACGATGGAGGTCCCGGGCTGGCCCGGAGGTCCGACTGTGATCCAGCGCATCCCTTCGTATCCGACGTCGTCGCGCACCTCGAACCCGAGCGCGTCGCGGTAGAAGGCCAGGGCCGCTTCCGGGTCGTCGTGCGGCAGGAAAGTGGAATGAATGGTGACGTCCATGGAGGTCACGCTAGCTACGGCTCATCGACCGACGCTTCTCGATTCCTGATCGGTCTGGTCACCTCTTTCCCACGGAGTCCCGGACGGGGAGATGGCCGGGCCCACGTCGCCCGTCGCCGCGTCGGCCATCGTCACGTCGGCAGCCGCCGCGTCGGCCATGGCTGCGTCGGCGGACGAATGGGCACCCTCATTGGCCTCAGGAGAGCGGTCGGTCAGGGTGCGGGTCGGTTCTGAAGGCGGCCGTGGGGGTTGCCCCGCCCCGTCGGCCTCGGTCGGCTTGGTTCGTCGCTCGGCGCACATGTGCTTCGTTGAAGACTGTTGCGGGGTGCCGTCGGCTGGATGTCAGTCCTGTTCGTGAACAGGCGGGGATCGGGGCAGTCGGCCGACGTGCGGGGAGGTGGGGGGCAGAAATCGAGAGGCGGGTTGGGGCGCGGGGCGGCGCTTCGCCTACGAGACCCTTCGTTCATGTTTCGCGAGCTCCGTCCTGATGTTCGTCAGGTTGCGGAGCGCCCGGTTGAGCGGAGCCGGGTCCGGTGCTTCCTCGGCGTCGCGGTCGAGGTAGGCGGAGCAGCGCAGGATCCAGCCGCGTACGACGTCCTCGACCCTGATCTCGGACCGGCGCGTCTTGGTGAGGGCCAGTTGGCGCTTCTCCTCGTCGACTCCGCGCATGAGGTTGTCGTCCGCTCCCAGGGCCTGGACGTCGGCGAGCGCGTACCGGCCGAGCCGGTCCATCGGGAGGTCGCGCTCGCCGGCGACGCGGTCGAACGTCCTGCGCGGCCAGCCGAGGATCGTCGCCGCGCCGCCGGCGTCCACCGTCTCCATCAGCGGCCCCTTCCGGGCGGCGACGACCGACCGGACGGAGGCCGGGTCGAGCCGATCCAGGTCTTTCAGGAGGTAGACCGGGTGCCCGCGAAAGGTGCTGATGACGTTGAGCTCGCCTTGGGCAGCGAGCACCTCGACGTCCCGGTGCTCGACGTCGAGCCCTACTCGCTCCGCCAGCCAGATGGCCGCCTTGGCGGAGCCGATCGGCGGGATCTCGCCGAAGGCGGCGATGACCTGCTCGCCGCGCCCACGGCCCCGGCACTCGTCGGCGAGGGCCGCCGACCACCGCTCGCCGTCGAGGTCGGGACGCGGAAGGATGCCGTGCTCCTGAGCAACGCGCAGTTGCCATCGGGCGATTCCGAGGTGACCCGCGAACTGGTGTGCCCCGTATTGGTCACGGACGATCTGGACGGGCATTGTCGTGCCTTTCTTGCCGCGATGAGATGGTGACGCGATTCAGCCTCGCGGACGGGCCCCGACCACGGCATTAGAATTCGATTCTGTGGATAACCTGACGAGAATTACCCGGCAATTCAGACAAGTCGGTCTGGCGTGAGTCGGGTGACGGGCCATGTCAGGCTGGAGGAATGAACGCGATGCAGCGACTTGGGATCGGCCTAGCGGCCCTGGGACGTCCCGCGTACATCAACGTGGGCCGTGCGGCCGAGCTACCGAGCAAACGGAGCGTGCCGCAGATGCGTAACGCGACCTGGAACGTCCTGGACGCGGCCTACGCCGCCGGTATCCGATGGGTGGACGCGGCTCGATCGTACGGCCGGTCCGAAGAGTTCCTCGGCGGCTGGCTGAGCGCACGTGCCCCTGACGGCGTGACGGTGTCGAGCAAATGGGGATACACGTACGTCGGCGAATGGAAGATGGACGCTCCAGTGCACGAGGTCAAGGAGCACAGCCTTGAGCGCTACCAGACCCAGTACAAGGAGACCCAGGAATTTCTTAACGGCCACCTGTCCGTCTATCAAGTGCATTCGCTCACCGAGGACAGTCCGTTGTTCGAGGACAGGCGGCTCCAAGAAGCCCTAGCGGAAGCCGCCGCAGAGGGTGTCCGCGTCGGTTTCTCAACATCGGGTCCAGGGCAGGCCGACACGATTCGGCGGGCGGTGGCGCTGGAGGTGTCGGGACAACGACTCTTCAGCACTGTTCAATCGACGTGGAACGTCCTCGAGACGTCCGCCGAGACTGCTCTGCGGGAAGCCTATGACGCGGGCCTACATGTGCTGCTCAAGGAGGTGCTGGCTAACGGACGGCTGGCAACGCGACCACCCGCGGCTGTGCGCTCTGTGGCGTCCCAGAAGGGAGTGGGACCGGACGCTGTCGCGCTGGCCGCCGCACTCGCCAGGCCGTGGGCGGGCACGGTTCTCATCGGTGCGGTCAGTCCCGCGCAGTTGCAGGCGAACCTGACGGCCGCGCAGGTGGCTCTTGATGAGGAAGACCTCGCGTTGATGGGCGACCTGAGCGTCCCACCTGACGTCTACTGGGCCGAGCGGAGCGAACTTCCCTGGCTGTGAACCTTTCCCAGTAAGGAGATCAGCCGAGGGCATGGCACGATTAGGCGCGGCCCCACCATGATCGGACACCCGTGCCCATGCAGTCAGACCTTCCGCAGATGATCGGCCCGTACCGCGTGGTCGCACGGCTCGGTTCCGGAGGGATGGGCGAGGTCTTCCTAGGAGCGTCTCCTAGTAGACGTCTTGTGGCCGTGAAGGTCATCCGTCCGGAACTACTGGACGACCCCAGGTGGCGTGCCAGATTCCGCCGCGAGGTCACCTCCGCCCAGTCGGTCAGTGGTTTCTACACGGCTCCCGTCGTCGACGCTGACCCCGACGCAGACCAGCCCTGGCTGGCGACGCAGTACATCCGTGGTGTGAGCCTCTCCAAGGTGGTCCGGGAAAAGGGGCCGCTGCGCGAACAGACCGCGTGCCGACTGGGCGCGGGACTAGCGGAGGCTCTGCGGGCGATCCATCGCGCGGGGATCGTGCATAGGGATTTGAAGCCGTCGAACGTCCTGCTGGCTTCCGACGGACCGCGGGTCATCGACTTCGGCATCGCGCGACCGCTGAACGCGCTGCCACTCTCGCGCACGGAGATCCTCGGAACTCCCGCGTACATGTCGCCAGAGCAGGCCCTGGGTGCGCCCGTCAGTTCGGAGAGCGACGTGTTCTCCCTCGGCGCGACCCTCGTTTTCGCTGCGACCGGGGCGGCGCCCTTCGGGACGGACCACAAGGTCCGCGCACGAATCGTCCACGGCGCACCTGACCTCACCCGGTTGCCGGATCCCATGCGCGGGCTGGTGACGCGCTGCCTGGTGAAGGAACCCGCTGAACGCCCGTCCCCTGAGCAGGTTCTGGTGGCGCTGTCCACGCTGCTGGACGCTCACTATGGCGAAGAGTGGCCGCCCGTGGACGTGGAGCATTTGATCGGCGTCCAAGAGAAGACACTGGTCGAAGTCACCGCGGAGCTGCCGACGCTGCGCGAGCCGCTGCAGTGAAGGGCTAAGGGAGTCCTTCGGCAAGGGCGTCCCAGAAGGCGGTCTCGTAGGCGTGCAGCAGGCGGGCCGCGCGGGCGGCCTCCTCTGGGTCGTCGCCACCCGCGAGACCGGCTTCGATGACGCTCAGCGCCTGCTCCTCGAAACCGGGCGGCGAGTCGGAGAAGAACGTGAAGAAGCCCACGGCCTCCTCATCGAGGCCGTAGTTGGCTTGGAGGGCCCGTGCCGTGCGGGAGCAGTACGATCCCCACTCTTCGAGGTTGGCCAGCATGGCGAGGGCGACTTCACTTGCGGTTCCGAACGCCGCCCTCTGTGCGAGGTAGGCCGGGTATGCCTGAGCGAACGGTTTCGGCTCGTACGACCTGAGATTCTTCTCACTCTCGCCGAGTGCGGCTGCGAAGTTGTCGAGGAGTTTCAACGCCTGTCCTTCGCCCTGTGCGAGTCCCAGGAAGAACTCACCCGCCGGCTCTGCGGGAAAGCGTGCGGCCAGGAGCGCGAAACTCCGCCGGTCGCTGCCGACGATGCGGTACTCCTCGCAGGCCAACCAGGCAAGGCGTTCTCTCGGGATGTCGCCCGATTCGAGCATGTCGACGAAGCGGTTCGCGGTCGTCGCGCGGGCGAGTTCCCCGCGGACACGTGCGGCGAGTTCCGCGGCGCTGGGATGGGTCATGACTCCACCGGAGCACCCTCGCCGTCCGTCGTCAACGAGGCAGGCCCAGATCGGCGTCTGTGATCACGTGGATACGATGATGAGCGGAACGTCTATGCAGGTGTGGACCCAGTTGGGAGTGAGCGAGTATGTCGGATTTCGAGCTCGGCCACGCGGGCGGCCGGATGCCCCTAGAAGTGACCGAGTCGACCGAGGGTCCCTCGGGCCTGGTCGTCGGCAGCCTCCTCAAAGAGACAGGGCACGTCACACTCGATCCCGGTTTCACCAACACCGCGTCCACCACGTCGGCCATCACCTACATCGACGGTGAGGCCGGCATCCTGCGCTACCGGGGTTATCCGATCGAGGAGTTGGCGGAGAAATCGTCCTTCCTCGAAGTCGCCTACCTCCTGATATACGGCGAGCTCCCGTCGTCCGACCAGCTCTCCGAGTTCACGGGCAGCATCCGTAACCACACTCTGCTGGACGAGAAGTTCCGCGCGTTCTTCTCCGCCTTCCCGCGTAGGGCGCACCCCATGGCGGTGCTGTCGTCCGCGGTCAGCGCACTGTCGACGTTCTACCAGGACAGCCTTGACCCGTTCGACCCGGAACAGGTCGACCAGTCCAGCATCCGGCTCATCGCCAAGCTCCCGACCCTCGCGGCGTACGCGTACAAGACGTCCAACGGCCAGCCTCTGCTCTACCCGGACAACTCTCTCGGGTACGTGGAGAACTTCATGCGCATGACGTTCGGCCTCCCGACCCAGCCTTACGAGATCGACCCGGAGATCGTGCGCGTCCTGGACATGCTGTTCGTCCTGCACGCCGACCACGAGCAGAACTGTTCGACCTCGACCGTGCGGCTGGTGGGGTCCAGCCAGGCGAACCTGTTCTCGTCGGTGTCCGCCGGAGTGGACGCCCTGTTCGGCCCTCTGCACGGGGGCGCCAACCAGGCCGTACTGGAGATGCTGGAGCGCATCCACGAGAACGGTGACAACGTCGACTCGTTCGTCGAGCGCGTCAAGAACAAGGAGCCCGGCGTCAAGCTGATGGGCTTCGGGCACCGCGTCTACCGCAACTACGACCCGCGCGCGGCGGTCGTGAAGAAGGCGACGGGCAAGGTCCTGGACGCGCTCGGCAAGTCGGACCCGCTGCTGGACCTGGCGATGCGCCTGGAGGAGGTCGCCCTCAGCGACGACTACTTCATCGAGCGCAAGCTCTACCCGAACGTCGACTTCTACACCGGCGTCATCTACAAGGCGATGGGCTTCCCCACCAACATGTTCACCGTCCTGTTCGCCCTGGGCCGGCTCCCGGGGTGGATCGCGCAGTGGCGGGAGATGATGAACGACTCGTCCACCAAGATCGGGCGTCCGCGACAGGTCTACGTGGGCCCGGTCGAGCGCCACTATGTGGAGCCGACCGCACGCTGAGCGGTTTTCTTCTTTTCGACGGCTGGAGCAGGCGGAAATAGCGCGCCGGTTAGAGCGGGCGGGTCTCGGTACCCGCCCGCTTTTGATCGCGTTCCGTGGACGGTGGAGTTAGCCTGAAGACGGCGACTCCCAACGGAAGGCGGCTCCCCACACATGCCCTCCCTTGTAGAGCAGAAGCTGTCGAACCTTGATTTCTGGGCGAAATCACAAGCCGAGCGGGACGAGTTGTTCGCCTCGCTCCGGGCGACCCAGGAGCGCATCTTCTGCCCCCTCCCGGACGAACCCGGCTTTTATGCCCTGCCCCGGTACGAGCAGGTAGCCGAGGCCAGCCGCAACCCGGGGGTGTTCAGCTCCCAACCCACCGCGGTCAGCCCGCTCGACCCGTCCACGCAAATGGCCGAGTACAGCGGCTCCATGATCAGCATGGACGATCCGCGGCACGCGCGGCTGCGACGGGTCGTCTCCCGTTCCTTCACCCCGCGTCTGATCGAACGGGTCTCCGGAGACGTCGCGTCCCTCGCACGCCACATCGTGGAGGATCTCGCCGAGCGGGGCCCTTGCGACTTCGTGGAGCACATCGCCACGCCGATGCCCCTCCAGATCATCTGCTCCATGATGGGCATCCCCGATTCCGAGTTCGACGACGTCATCGACGCCACGAACCTCATCCTCGCCGTTGGCGACCCTGACCATCTCGACGGGGACGGCAAGAACCGCGTGACGAGCCTGGCCGAGAAGTTCTGCTACTTGCACGAGCTCATGGCCGACCTCGGCAGGCTGCGTCGCGAGCAACCGGCCGACGACCTCGTCACCGCGCTGACCCGCGCGAACGTGGACGGTGAGGCCCTTGACGACCGTGATCTGGGGCGGTTCTTCTCTCTCCTCGTCATCGCCGGTAACGAGACCACGCGCAACGCGCTCTCGCACGCCCTCGTCCTGCTCACCGAGCACCCCGCCCAGAGGGAACTGCTCCTGGCCGACTTGGACGCACGGCTGCCCGGCGCCGTTGAAGAGATCGTCCGCTACGCCACACCGGTGACCTGGATGCGCCGCACCCTGACCCGCGACTACGAGCTGCAAGGCCAGATGTACCGGACGGGTGATCGCGTCATCCTTTACTACAACTCGGCCAACCGGGACGAGAACGTCTTCAAGGACCCGTACGTATTCGACATCACGCGCTCCCCTAACCCACACCTCGGTTTCGGAGCACCAGGGCCGCATTTCTGCCTCGGCGCGCACCTCGCTCGCCGTGAGGTGACAGTCCTGCTGCGAGAGCTGTACACGCGCCTGCCGAATCTTCACGCGACGGACGCCCCGGTCAGGCAACGCACCAGCTTCATTCACGGCATCCGGTCCGTGCCCTGCGCGTTCTAATTACCTCAATTCCGACATTAGCCGCCATTTCTCGGACGGTTATCCACAGGCGGTGATTTTGTGGCCGCCGCATGCGGCGCTCCTCGATGCTTATTGACACCTGCCGGTTCAAGGCCCGAGGAGGCCGCAATGCCCGTCACCATCACGGTTCCCGAGGAGACGACCACCGGCTTCGTCGTCGCCGCCGACCGCGACCTCGACGACCTGCGCACCACGATCCGGCGTCGGCTTCCCGCGCCGTTCGCCGAGGCGGTCTCGCTGCGCCTCGGCACTCCCGGCCTCGTCGTGGCCAGCCACCGCGCCGCCGACTCGCCCTGGAACCTCGACGACGTGTCCGCCGAGGAGGACGACGACGCGGAGCGGGCCCAGGCCGCCACGCGGCACATCGGCGTGACGTCCGTCCTGCCGGTCGGGGACCTTCCGTCCGGTCCGCACCTCGCCCGCGCCACGGCGACGGTGATCGCCGAATCGGTGTGCGGCGTCCTGGTGGACCTCGCCTCCAATGACGTCTCGCCGATCGCCCCCTTTGGACGCTTCGACGAGTTCATCTTGGCGGACAACTGGATCGGCGCCTCGTTACCGCCCTACCGCGACTCCGGCAGGTGCACCGCCGACGAGGACGACATCGACGGCTGCGCCTGCGTCGATCTGACGAGCCGCGGCCTGTACCAATTCGGCCTGCCCGAACTGGAGATCACAGGAGCGGCCTGCCCGCACGGCATCGCCGCGCTCAACCTCGTCCGGACGACCGCGCAGCGGCTGCTGCCTCTAGCCCGGCATCCGGGTGTGCACACCGTCCCGGACGAGCTGCTCCTCACGAGCCTGGACTTCGCCGCGTACTGGGGCAGCCTCGATCCGGTCTGGGACGACGGGCCCGTCCTGGTCCGCCTGACGGAACCCGCGCCGGGGCGGCTGGGCATCGGCCCGCCCGCGGGCTTCCCCGGCACCCTGAACGAGTGGCTCTGGGACGAAGTCCCGCCGATCCTGCACGAAGTCCTCACCCACGACCCCGACCAGCCCTTCCCTACCTGACTCACCTCACCCTGGCCCGCATCATCCTGACCCGCCCGCCGACTGGCTGATGTCGGGTCAGGGGCGGGTTGCGCGGCGGCGGTGGGCCTTCTGGCGGCAGGAGGGGCTGCAGTAGCGGGGTGGGCGGCCGGTGGAGGCGCGGGTGACGGGAGTCCGGCAGATCTCGCAGTGGGTTTCGTTACGGAGTGCCGACCGAGTTTCGTTTTGTTTCGTTACGGGACGCAAGGCGTCGAAGGCGAGGGAGGTCATGCGGCCGGGCGGGGAGTCCTGGCGGCGCAGGCGTTCCATGAGCATGGTGCCGACCATGAGGGCTCGTACGTCGCGGACGTCCACGTCGGCGCGTACGGCTCCGGCCTCCTGGGCACGGCGCAGGAGGACATCTAGGGCCGCTGTGAACTCCTCGTCCAGGTTGTCCACGTTGAAGGTGCCGATGTCGGCCGCTAGGGCGTCGCAGAGCGCGTGGTTGAACATGGCGCGTTCGACGGCCCACATCAGGAAGCCGTGGAAGGCGTCTGCGGGATCGTCCGCGTCGGCCAGGGCTTGGGCCTCGTCCACCATCTGTGCGATGCGCTCGGTGATGACGGTGTGGAAGAGGGCTTCCTTGGTCGGGAAGTTGCGGTAGACCGTGCCGGCCCCGACTCCGGCGCGGCGGGCTATGTCGTCCAGCGGGACAAGGTGTCCGTCGGCGGCGAACGCCTCGAACGCGGCCTGGACGATCCGCTCGCGGTTGCGGCGCGCGTCGGCGCGTCGGGGCTGTCCGCTCATCGGGCCTCCTCAGGTTGACAAACGGGGCGATCGTTCCGGTAACGTCGCTAAGCGGGTTATCCGTTCCGAGTATAGGAGGACTGATGGCGGTCACGGCGGTTGACGAGATGCGGAGCAGGTTGGGCAGGGTCGGCGCCACGCTCACCACACCGATCGCACCGGCGGAGGAGTGGCGGCGCGCCGCCCGCCGGGTGGAAGACGCCGGTTACGGATCGATCTGGGTGAACGAGGCGATTGGGGGGCGTGAGGTGTTCACCCAGTTGAGCGTGATGCTGGCAGCGACCGACCGCATCGTGCTCGGATCGTCCATCGCGAACTTGTGGGCGCGGCATCCCGCTGCCATGCAGGGCGCCGCCTCCGTGCTGGCCGACGCGTATCCGGGACGGCTCGCGCTGGGAATCGGCGTCAGCATGGGCGCGCTCGTCGAGCAGAGCGGCCAGGAATGGACGAGCCCGCTCAACCGAATGCGCGACTACCTCGACGGAATGGACGCTTCGGTCGACGCGGCACCCGTCCCGGAGACTCCGTTCCCGCGACTGCTGGCGGCACTCGGACCGAAGATGCAGGGACTGGCCAGGGACCGCGCGGACGGCGCACTGCCCGCCGCCATGCCGGTCGAGCACACCAGGCTGGCGAGAGAAAGGCTCGGGGATGACAAACTTCTGATCGTTCTCCAGGGGGTGATTCTTGAGACGGATCCGGGGAAGGCGCGCGGGATGGCGCGGCAGACGCGGATGCTCGAAATGCCGGGCTCGCCGTACACCCGCGCGCTCAAGGGTCTCGGTTACTCGGAAGAAGCGCTGGCCGACGGCGCTTCGGACGAAGTCATCGACGCCTGCTACGGCTGGGGCGACGAGGCGGCGATCGCCAAGCGGATCCAGGACCACCTGGACGCCGGGGCCGACCATGTGTGCCTCAGCGTCTTCGCTCCCGACCCGGCCTCGTCGGCCGAGCAATTCGAGCGCCTCGCCCCGGCTATCCTTTCATAGCCCGAACCGTTGTCGGCTCTTCACAGTCCGAGCCTCCGACGTCCTTCTTAAAGCTCGAACCCTCGCCGACTTCTCACGGCCCGAGCCTTCGCCCCCAGCCACGGCCCGCGAGCTTGGCCGTCCCTTCGCGCAGCCCGAACCTGCACCATCTTTCCTCATAACTCGACCTGTCGTCAGCCCTTCACAGGCCAAACCCTCTCCGACCTCTCACAAGCCAACCTTCGTCCTTCTATCACATGCCAGAATTCACCCCCTCTCACAGGCCAGCTTTTGCTGCCCTCTAGAACCTGAACCTTCGAAGTCTTTCACGGGTCGCCCTTTCTAAGGTTCCGAATCTCCCAGGCCCGCTTCGTCTTTCGCGATCCACCAATCTTTGCCATGGCCTGCGGGCCCGGCGTTCTTCGTGGCTCAGGGCTCTGCCGCCCCTCGAGGGCTCGCCTGTCCCTCGGGGCTCTGCTGGCCCTCGGAGGCTAGTTGTGGGTTTGTTACTGGGGGTGGATGAGGCGGGATTCGTAGGCGGCTATCACCAGTTGGGCGCGGTCGCGGGCCTGGAGTTTGGAGAGGAGGTGGCCGATGTGCGTTTTCACGGTCGCCGGGCTCAGGTGCAGATGTGCGGCGAGTTCGGTGTTGGAGAGGCCGCGGGCGATGAGCGTGAGGACCTCGCGTTCGCGGTCCGTCAGGGCGTCTAGGTCGGGCGGGGCGTCCCGCGCTGGGCCGGGGCGCCGGACGAACTCGGCGATCAACCGCCGGGTCACCGAGGGGGCGAGGAGCGACTCGCCGGAGGCGACGACGCGGACGGCGGAGAGGAGGTCGGCGGGCGGGGTGTCCTTGAGGAGGAAGCCGCTGGCCCCGGCGCGGAGCGCGGAGTAGACGTAGGCGTCCAGGTCGAAGGTGGTGAGGATCAGAACGCGGACGCCGGGCACGTCGGAGCAGATGCGCCGGGTCGCCTCGATGCCGTCCATCTCGGGCATGCGGACGTCCATGAGGACGACGTCGGGTCGTTCGCGTTCGGCGAGCCGGACGGCCTCGGCCCCGGTCCCGGCCTCGCCGACGGTGCGCAGCCCGGGCGCGGTGTCGACGAGGACGCGGAAGCTGCCCCGCACGAGTGCCTGGTCGTCGGCGACGAGGACACGCAGATCCACGGGGCTCCTAGGGCTCGTAGGCGAAGGCGGCGGACACAGCGAAGCCTCCTTCGGGACGCGGCCCGGCGGTGAAGTCGCCGCCGTACATCATGACGCGCTCGCGCATCCCGATGAGCCCGTGCCCGTCCCCGCCGGGGAGGACGCGGACGCCCGGCCCGTCGTCGGTCACGTCGATCCGCACGCGGAGTTCGTCCACCCGGATGCGGACGCGGCAGCGGGCGGGGGCGGCGTGCTTGACGACGTTGGTGATCGCCTCCTGCACGATCCGGTAGGCGGACAGTTCGACGCCTTCGGGTAGGTCGGCCGCGTCCACCTCCAGGTCGACGTGCACACCGGCCATCGCGGCGCGCTCGGCGAGACCGGGCAGCCCGGACAGGCCCGGGGACGGCGCGAGGTCGGCCTCGCCGGTCCGGAGGACGCCGAGCAGGTGGCGCATCTCGGCGAGGGACGCGCGGCTCGTCGTCTCGATCACGCGGAGGGCGTCGACGGCCTCCTCCGGGCGGGCCTCCGCGACGTGCACGGCGACCCCGGCCTTGACCGCGATGAGGCTCATGCTGTGCGCGACGACGTCGTGGAGTTCGCGGGCGATGCGGAGCCGCTCGTCCGAGACGGCCTGGTCGGCGAGCTGGCGAGCGGACCGCGCGGTCTGCGCGCGGCGCTCGCGGACGACCCGTCCGAGCGTCCAGGACGCGCCGAGCACCGCGAGCCCCATCAGCACCCGGCCGGCGACCTCGGCGTGCCAGTCGGCGGGCCCGGCGATCCCCCCGGCGAAGATCAGGACGGAGCTGGCGAACCCGATGAGCGGCGTCGGGATCCAGTGCCGCCGGCGGCGGGTGAGCGCGACCGGGTAGAGGGCGAACCCGGCGGCGACGTAGGAGTCCCACGGCAGGCCGAGCGGCAGCGACGCGGTCGAGGCGGCCAGCACGACGGCGAACACCGGGACGGGCCACACCCGCCGCGCCGCTAGCGGCAGCCCGATCGCCGCCGCCACCGGAAGGGCGAGGAGCGCCGAGACGCCCGTCTCCCCGGGGAGGACAAGCAGCGCAAAGGTGCACAGGACGGCGGCGACCGCGTCCAGGCCGATCAGCCGACGCTCGTCCGGCCACCGGGAAGAGGAGCGCGGGTCGGGTTCGTCCACGTCACGACGTTATCCGGACGCCCCGAACCGCCGCCTCATACCAGGGTCCGAGGCGGGCGGGACGGTCTCGGAGCACGCTCCGACGGACGAGTCCCGCCCCCGATCCGATGTGCGGCGAAGGCGTCCCGTACGAGGGTCGACCGCATGATCGAAGTACGCGAGCTGACCAAGCGCTACGGCGCGACGACGGCGGTGGACCGGCTGTCCTTCGCCGTCAGGCCCGGGACGGTGACCGGCTTCCTCGGCCCGAACGGCGCGGGGAAGTCGACGACGATGCGCGTGCTGCTCGGGCTGGACGCGGCGACGTCCGGCGAGGCGCTGGTGAACGGCGGCCGGTACGCGGCGCTGCGGCGGCCGATGCGGGAGGTCGGCGCACTGCTGGACGCCGGCGCGGTGCACGGCGGGCGCCGGGCGTTCGACCATCTCGGCTGGCTGGCGCGCGGCAACGGCATCCCGGCGCGGCGGGTGACGGAGGTCCTCGAACAGGTGGGCCTGGCGGGCGTGGCGCGCAAGCGGGTCGCCGGGTTCTCGCTCGGCATGCGGCAGCGCCTCGGGATCGCGGCGGCCCTGCTCGGCGACCCCGGCGTGCTCATGTTCGACGAGCCGGTGAACGGCCTCGACCCGGACGGCGTCCGCTGGATCCGGGAGCTGATGCGGGCGCTCGCCGCCGAGGGCCGGACCGTGCTGATCTCCAGCCATCTGATGAGCGAGATGGAACTGACCGCCGACAGGCTGATCGTCATCGGCCGCGGACGGCTGATCGCGGACACGTCCGTGCGCGAGTTGGCGCAGCGGTTCGGGCGCGGGGTGCTCGTCCGGACGCCGCGTCCGGCAGAACTGACCGAAGTGCTGGAGGCGGCGGGCGGCAGCGTCGAGCCCGCCCCCGGCGGCCCGGCGACGGACGGCAGGCTGGCGGACGGCAGGCTGGCGGTCGGCGGGCTGGACGTCGAGGCCATCGGCGACATGGCCGCCGCGAAGGGCATCCCGCTGCACGAGGTGACGCCGCACAGCGCCTCGCTGGAGGAGGCGTACATGGCGCTCACCTCCGGCAACGCCGAGTTCACCGCCGACGCCAAAACGCAGCCCACCACCGAGGCCACCGCGAGGAGGACGTCATGATCGATGCGTTCGCGGCTGAGTGGTACAAGCTCCGCACGATCCGTTCGACCGCGGCCGTCTTCGGCGCGGTCGGGGTCTTCATGCTGCTCTGCGTCCTCTACTCCTGGTACGTGGGCCACTACTGGGACGGCCTGTCGGCGGCCGAGCGGTCGCGGACCGAGGCGTCTCCCCCGGACCAACTGCTGGCCGTGACCCTGCCGGTGTGCGCGGTGGTCCTCGGAGCGCTGACGCTGACTTCGGAGTACGCGACCGGCATGCACCGGACGAGCCTCACCGCACTGCCGCGCCGACTGACCCTGTTCACCGCGAAGGCGGGGGTGGCCGGAGGCGCAATGCTCGCGGCGGCGCTGGCGAGCCTCGCCGCCGGGTTCCTCGGCGGGAAGGCGGTCGTGGGCGACCGGGCGCTGCCCACGTTCCACGGCCCGGCGGGCGCGACGGCGGCGCATCTGCTGTGGGTCGGACTGGCGGCGGCGGCGCTGACGCTGATCACCTACGGGGTGGGCGCGGTGCTCCGGTCGACCGCGGCGACGATCACGTCCATGCTGGGGCTGCTGATCGTGGTGCCGGTGCTGACGCGGCTGCTGCCGTCGCCGTGGGACGACCGGGCCTGGTCGCTGCTGCCGGAGGCGCTGCCCGGCCAGATCGCGGCGGCGCCCGGGACGTCCGGCGGCGAGGGCGTCCTGCCCGCGCCGGTCGCGGCCGTGCTGATGGCGGTGTACGTGGCGATCGCGCTGGCGGTGGGCGCGTTCTCGTTCGTCCGCAGGGACGCTTGAACGGGCGCGGGGCGGCGGACGCCGTCGCGGCCGAATGGTGGAAGCTGCGTTCGGTCCGGTCGACGTACTGGGTGCTGACGGCGACGGCCCTGACGCTCGGGCTCGTCCTGCTGCTGGGCGTCCAGGTGGCGCGGGCGTGGGACGGCCTGTCCGCCGCGGACCGGACGAAGTTCGAGCTGCGTCCGCTGCAGGAGATCGGCGGCTGGGCGGCGGGGCTGTGCGTCGGCGTCCTCGGCGTGCTGGCGATCACGCCCGAGTACCGGACCGGCATGATCCGCACGACGTTCACGGCGGTGCCGCGGCGCGGCGTGCTCCTCGCCGCCAAGGCGGCCGTCGTCGGGACGGTCGCGCTGGTCGCGGGCGAGGCGGTGACCGTCGGCTCGCTCGTCGGGACGCGGCTCGTCGTCGGCGACCGGCGGTTCGCGGACCAGGGCGCGTCCCTCGCGCACGAGCTGCCCGGCTTCGCCGTCGCCGGCGCGACACCGGCGGTGTACGCGCTCATCGGCCTCGCGCTCGGCGCGCTGCTGCGGTCGACGGCGGGCTCGATCGTCTCGCTGGTGTTCGCGTGGCACGTCCTGCCGCTGCTGGTGTACCACCTGCCGGGGCCGTGGAACGAGCGGGTCGGCTCGGTGATGATCGGCGGCCTGCCCGCGCAGATCGCCGGACGCGACGCGGAGAACTCCATCTACGGCGACCTGCTCCCGCCGGGCGCGGCGGCGGCGTTGCTCGCGGCGTACGCGATCGTGCCGCTCGGCTTCGCGGCCGCCGTCCTGCGCCGCCGCGACGCCTGAGCCTGCCCTGGAACGTGAGCCCCGACCGCGCTGGGTGTGAGACTTGCCCTGGAACGGAAGACGGCGGCGCCCCGACCCGGGGCGCCGCCGTCGGACGTGTCGTGCCGGGTCAGCCGGTGCGCAGGGCGTACGTCCGGATCGCCAGGCGTTCGCGGAGCATGTCGATGGCCTCGTCGATGCGCCGGGCGGCGGCCTGGGCGCGGACGCGGCGGCCGTCGAGGTCGACGACGGCCTGGGCGAGCGCCGGGCGCGGCAGCGACGGGTCGGCCACGACGCTGAGCGTGACCTTGACGGACGTGACGTGCTGCGCTCCGGCGAGCGCGTCCCGGACGGCGCGCTCCGCCGCCCCGCGCTCGTGCGCCGTGACGTCCCCCGAGGTGAGGAACCGGATCTCCGGTCGCTCTCGGGTCGCGTTCATGATCCCCCCAGTGCTGTTCGCTTCGTTGCGTGAGCGGCTGCGGCGGCCGGTCGCCGACGCGGCGGCGGCCCGCCGCCGATCACCCCTCTGCCTTAACAACGCCACGCGCGTCTCAAACATCACCCTTCTCGGACGAGAGCTTCGTCACGAAGATCCCCGGACAACCCGGCGGCGCCGAACCGCGAATTCACCGGAATGCCCGGCGGCGGTCATTCGCGGGCCATACCGACCGGCGGGAATGTTCCGTCCGATTGGCCGCGCCGGCGCGGCGGAACCGTCCCCAATTGGCCTGGCAACGGCGGTGCGGCCGGGCCCGGAATTGACGCCCGGCGGTACTCACGCATAGTGACCGAACCACGCTGCGGAGCCATTGCGCCACCGACAGCACTGGTCATCGGCCGTCTCCGCGACCTTCTCGCCGCCCTTCGCCCGGGAACGGCCGACGATCATCACGCGATCACCGCGCGAACCTCACCCGGCCGACCCGTACCGGATGTTTTCATGCGGAAGCATTTTCCGCGCTTCCCAAAAACGGTGTGGGATCCTCTAACATGGGTCGGTGCCTCTCCGTCCCACGAGCAGACCCTTCGACTGGCTGGTGACCCCTTGGCCCAGGATTCAGCTGCCCCAACACCTCCGTCCGAAGGTGATCCGGCCGGACGGCTGATCGATTATCCCCGGCGCGGCGGACCGACCGTCCTGCGCATTCTGCTCGGCGCCCAGTTGCGCCGGCTGCGCGAGGCGCGCGGCATCTCCACCGAGCAGGCCGGCTACGAGATCCGCGGCTCGCACTCCAAGATCAGCCGCATGGAGCTCGGCCGGGTCGGCTTCAAGGAGCGCGACGTCTCCGACCTCCTCACGCTGTACGGGGTGTCCGACCCCGCCGAGCGGGCGCCGCTACTCCAGCTCGCGAAGGAGGCCAACACCCCCGGCTGGTGGCACCGGTACGGCGACGTGCTGCCGAGCTGGTTCGAGGTCTACCTCGGCTTGGAGGAGGCGGCGTCCCTGCTGCGCACCTACGAGCTGCAGTTCGTCCCCGGGCTGCTCCAGACCGAGGACTACGCCCGCGCCGTCGTGCGGCTGGGCTTCCCGGACGCCTCCGAGGAGGAGGTCGAGCGGCGCGTCCTGCTCCGCCGGACCCGGCAGGAGCGGTTCACCTCCCCCGGCGCGCCGACGCTGTGGGCCGTCGTGGACGAGGCCGTCATCCGCCGCCCCCTCGGCGGACGGGCCGTGCTGCGCCGCCAGATCGAGCACCTCATCGAGGTGTCGGAGCTGCCCAACGTGACGCTGCAGATCGTGCCGTTCGGCGCGGGCGGGCACGCCGCGGCGGGCGGGCCGTTCACGATCCTGCGCTTCGCCGAGCCGGGCCTGTCCGACGTCGTGTACCTGGAGCAGCTCACCAGCGCGCTCTACCTCGACAAGCCGACCGACGTCGACACCTACATGCGCGCCATGAACAACCTGTGCGTCACGGCCGCGCGCCCCGACGGCACGGCCGACCACCTGACCCGCGCCCTCCGCGACCTCTGACCCGCCGCCCGCGCCGTCCGGCCGGGCCCGCCCGGACGGCGGGCGTCAATCTCGCCTGAGGGTGAGGCGTCAGTCTCGCGTGGGCGCCGGGTCGTCGAGGACGCGCTGGTCGCGGCTGCGGCCGCCGCCGCGGAACTCCGCGATGACCGCGCCGTCCGGGACGCGCCGCACCGTCACGTCGTAGATCCCGCTGCGCCCGTAGCGGGTGCGCTCGACGGCGGTCGCCTCCAGGACGTCCCCGGCGCGGGCTGGCGCGACGAACACGATGTCGGCGGACGCGGCGACCGTCACGCTGTCATGGGTGTTGCACGCGTAGGCGAACGCGGAGTCGGCCAGCAGGAACACGTACCCGCCGTGCGCGATGTCGTGGCCGTTCACCATGGTGTCGCCGACCGTCATCCGCAGGGACGCCCGTCCGGGCGCTATCTCGGTCACCCGCATGGACAGGTCCTGCGCCACCTTGTCCCGCGCGTACATCGTCTCGGCGCATCGCCGCGCCGTCTCAGCCGCGTCCACGCGCCCAGGGTAATGACGGTTCGGAATCAGCGGCGCGCGGCGGGGAAGGTCATCGGGCATCCGGAGGTTATGCGGACGGCCGCCGCGCCGTGCGGCGGATCCAGAGCCGGGACAACGCCAACGCCGAGGAGAGACCGATGCTGTACGGGAAAGAACACGTCGCGCGCTACCAGGAGACCGACGGCGCGGAGGGGCACGACTGGAATGGGACGGTGACGCTGCTGCTCACCACCAAGGGACGCCGCACCGGCCAGGAGCACACGACCCCGCTCATCTACCAGCCGGACGGCGACGCCTTCGTCATCGTGGCGTCCAAGGGCGGCGCCGAGGACGACCCGCTCTGGTTCAAGAACATCGAGGCCGACCCGCAGGTGAAGGTCCAGGTGAAGGACGACCGGTTCACGGCCCACGCGCGGGTCGCCGGACCGGACGAGAAGCCCGCGCTGTGGCGGAAGATGGCCGCGGTCTGGCCCGACTACGACGAATACCAGAAGAAGACGGACCGGCAGATTCCCGTGGTCATCCTCGAACGGGCCTGAAACTCGCGCCTGAGGGGCACGGGCCCCTTTCGCGATTCCCTTTTGCGGTGCGGGACGGGACGTGTAGCGTCGACGTAGAACATCCTTTCGACCATCGTCCGTCCGACGCAGCCGAGGTGCCGAGGTGCCGACGTCACACAGCGCCGAAGAGCGGGGCGCGGAGCAGAGCGCCGACACCGGTCCGCCGCCGCGGCTGCTCGGGCGCTGGGAGATCGGCGCGGCCGGCGGCGCGGACCCGCTGCACGGCGGGTCCGGCCGCCGGTCCTGGCGCGTCCGGACGGCGGCCGGGGAGTACTTCCTGCGCGAGCACGACCGGCCCGACCGCCGCCGCGTCCTGTTCCAGCACGCCGTCACGACGGCGCTGGACGAGGAGGGCCTGCCCGTCCTCGCGCCGCTGCCCGCGCGCGCAGGCCGGACGCTGGTCACCTCCGCGGGGCGCGGCTACGTCCTGTACCCGTGGGTCGGCGGGCGCGGGCGCGGCGGCCTGGAGCTGACGTTCGGCCAGTGCGAGGCGCTCGGCGAGCTGCTCGGCCGCCTGCACGAGGCCCTCGACCGGCTGACGCCGCCGGTGCAGCAGAGCCTGCTCGTGCCGACGCCGCGCGCCGCGGCCGCGTCCGCCGCCGTCGAGGAGATGCTGCGGGACGTCCCCGGCGACGGCGACGGCACCGACTTCGACGCGCTCACCGGGCGGCGGCTGCGGGAGCGGCGCGCCCTGCTCGCCGAGTTCGCCGGGCACCAGCCGCCGGAGATCGAGGTCAGCACAGTCGGGCATTTGCACGGCGCGTTCGACGCGGGGCATCTGCGCTACGGCGGGTCCGGCAACGTGACGGCCGTCCTCGGCTGGGAC
This sequence comes from Actinomadura syzygii, assembly GCF_008085905.1. Classification (GTDB taxonomy): domain Bacteria; phylum Actinomycetota; class Actinomycetes; order Streptosporangiales; family Streptosporangiaceae; genus Spirillospora; species Spirillospora syzygii. The sequence continues at coordinate 62,017 of NZ_VSFF01000004.1, forward strand.
GGGCTGACCACCGGCCCGGTCGCGGGCGAGGTGGTGCGGTCGGCGGCGCGGCTGTTCGCGTGCGACGACGAGCGGGGCCTCGACCTCGACCGCGTGGCGGCGTTCGTCCGCGGGCACCGGTCGGCGTTCCCACTGGACGCCGGGCAGATCCAGGCGGCGGTGCACCGCGAGTGGTGGGAGCGGCTCTGCGACGTGGCGGCGCTGCGGAACCGCTACCTCGGGGACGGCGGCGAGCACGGCGACGACGGCGACCGCGGTTCCGCCGCCCTCGTCGCGTGGTGGTCGGCGAACCTCGACCGCACCCTCGACGCGTTCGCCGCGCCCTACACGGCCGCGTTCACCGACGCCCCCGGCGACAACCCCGCCTACGGCTAGAGCGCTTTCCGGCGCGTCCGGAGGCGAGGAGGACACGTTCGCTGGGTAGGCGTTCAGGGGCGGCATGTTTCTGTACCATGCGATCCAAAAGGAGGGCGATCATGACGGAAGTGGCGGTGCTCGGCACCGGGATCATGGGCGCGGCGATGGCCCGCAACCTGCTCAAGCACGGGAACCAGGTGACGGTGTGGAACCGCACGCGGTCGCGGGCCGAGCCCCTGGCCGCCGACGGCGCGGCGGTGGCGGACTCCCCCGGCGAGGCGGTCGTCGACGCCGACGTCGTCATCACGATGCTGAACGACGGCGACACGGCGCTGTCCGTCCTCAAGGACGCGGCGGGGGCGCTGCGCCGCGGGCAGGTCTGGGCGCAGATGGGGACGGTCGCCGTCGCGTCCGTGCCGGTGCTCGCCGGGTTCGCCGCCGAGCACGGGGTGGTGTTCGTCGACGCGCCCGTCCAGGGGACGCGGCAGCCCGCCGAGCAGGGGAAGCTGATGGTCCTCGCGGCCGGGCCGCTGGACGCGCGGACCGTCCTCGACCCGCTGTTCGACGCGGTCGGCTCCCGGACCCTCTGGCTGGACGGCGACGGCGCGTCCGGCGCGGGCACCCGGCTGAAGCTCGCCGCGGTGAGCTACGCGATCTCGCTGACCGCCGTGGTGGCCGAGTCGGTCGCGCTGGCGAAGGGCCTAGGGCTCGACCCGTCGCTGCTCGGGGACGTCCTCACCGGCGGCCCGCTCGACAGCGTCTACCTGCAGATGAAGATGAAGGCGATGCTCGCCGAGGACTTCTCGCCGAGCTTCGCCGTCGACAACGCGGAGAAGAACACGCGGCTGATCCACGACGCGGCCGAGGGCGCGGGCATCCGGGTGGACGTCAACGACGCGGCGGGCGAGCGGTTCCGGCGCGTCATCGGGCAGGGGCACGGCGACGAGGACATGGCCGCCACCTACCGCGCGAGCTTCCCCTCGTGACCGGCACGCGCGGCACGGCCGTCCGGCAGCGCATGCGAGGGTGGCGGGCATGGACGTTTTGAGCAGCCGCATCCTGCTGCGTCCCGCCGACGCGGCGCGCACGCAGCGCTTCTACCGCGACGTGCTGGGCCTCGCGGTGCACCGCGAGTTCGGCCCGGCCGACTCGCCCGGCCTCGTGTTCTTCCTCGGGCCCGGGTTCCTGGAGGTGTCGGGGCACGGCGCGGGCGAGACGGGATCGTCCCCGATGATCTGGTTGCAGGTCAGGGACGTCCGCGCGGAGCACGGGCGGCTCGCCGCGGCGGGGGCGCGCGTCACGCGGGAGCCGAGGCAGGAGCCGTGGGGGCTCGTCGAGATGTGGATCGAGGACCCGGACGGCGTGCGCATCGTTATCGTGGAGGTTCCGGACGACCATCCCATGCGTCGCGATCCACGCTCCTGAGCCGGCGGAGACGATGACCGACTACTGGAACCACAACACCCACTACCACGGCATAGTCCTGCGCGGCATGCCGCGCGGCTGCGGCGAGGCGCTGGACGTCGGCTGCGGCGACGGCCTGCTCGTCCGCCGGATGGCGCCGCGCGCCGCGCACGTCACCGGCATCGACCGGTCGCCGGACATGATCCTCAAGGCGAAGACGCTGAGCGCCGGGATCGGCAACGTCGACTTCGTCGAGTCCGGGCTGCTGGAGTACGACCTGCCCGAAGACCACTACGACTTCGTGTGCAGCGTCGCCGCGATCCACCACATGGACTTCGCGAAGGGCCTGTCGGCGATGCGGGACGCGGTCGCGCCCGGCGGCACGCTCGTTGTCATCAGCCTGGCGAACAACAAAGGCGCCCGCGACTGGTCGTACGCGGTGGCGGGCGTCCCGGCGCACCATTTCCACCGGTTGCGGAACCGGCGGCGGGCGGGCAGTCCGGACGCTCCGGTCGCCGATCCGGACATGACGTGGAGCGAGGTCCGCGACGAGGCGCTGCGGCTCCTGCCGGGCGCCGTCTTCCAGAAGCATCTGCTCTGGCGCTATTCCATCGTGTGGCGCAAACCGCGCTGACTCCGGTGCGACGTCCCGAATGGCGGGCTTTTCGGCAGCCGGGACGTCGCGAAACTGGAGAACCCTGGAATTGTCTGGAAGCTCCGGTACTGTCTGCCGCATGTTCCGCTCCCCCGGCGTTCCGACCCCCGACGAGCTGGAGGCGCGCATCACCGAGCTGCGCGCCGCGGTGCGCCGGGCGATGGCGGCGGGCGACCGGGACGGGGCGCGCGGGCTGCGCGCCGAGCTCCGCGACGCCGAGCGCGCGTGGGACGACGCCGTCCTCGGCGACGCCCCCGCTCCGGCCGCCGCGTCACGCAACGAGGACCGGCGCGGGTTGCAGCCCGTCCGCGAGCAGGTGCACCAGGCGCTGACGCTGCTCGGCGCCCCGGCCGCCCCGAAGCTCATCGGGACGGTGTACGCCGCGTTCTTCCCCGGCGAGATCCCCGGGCAGCGGCTGGCGAGCCTGCGCCGCGACGAGGAGCGCTCGTTCCGCACCGCGCCCTACGCCCGCCCGTACTACCTGTGCGCCGCGCTCACCGCCGACATGCTCGCGCCCGCGCGCGGGCTGCTCACCGTGAGCACGTGGCCGCTGGAGCGGCGGATCGTCGGGCCGCTGAGCCCGCGCGCCGACTTCCTGACGTCCGCGATCCGGCTCGCGGAGCACGCGGAGCGCGGCACGCCGTCGCCCGACGCGCGGCGGCTGCTGTGGCGGTTCGCGTCCACGATCCCCGGCGCCGCGACCGGTACGGTCGGTACGGTCGAACCGGCGGCGCTCGCCGCGGCGGCCCGCGCCGAACTGGACGTGCACCGCGACCGCGACCTGCGGCGCCGCGAGTCCGCCGCGCGCCGCGCCCGCGACCGGCTGGACGACGCGCAACGGCTGTTCGGCAGCCGCCTGCGGGCCGTCCGCGAGTCCGGCCGCCCCGCCGCCCGTAACGCTGCACCCGACCCGGCCCACGACAGAGAGACCGACGGATGACCGAGACCGCGCCGGACCTGTCCCGGCTGCGCGGCGGCGCGCCCCCGCGCAACCACGACGCCCGCACGATCGCCGCGCTGACGTCCAACCCCGGCTGCGCGCGGCGCGGCGTCATGGACGCGGCGGCCGTCGACAAGGACGCGGTGGCGCGGGCGCTCGGCTTCCCGGCGCCGTTCGGCCAGTCGCAGTTCGCGATCACCCGCGGGAACGCGTTCGAGGCGCAGATCAAGGCCGACGGCTGCGCCGAGCTGCTGGCGCTGCTGCGCGACCGGCTCGGCCTCACCGTCCCCGAGGTCGCCTACGACGACCTGGAGTCGGTCGCCGGCAACGACGCCCGGGAGCTGCGGCACTCGCGCACGCGGCGGCTCGTCGCCCAGGCGCTGGAGTCCGGCGACGGGACGCTGTTCGACCATCCGCTGCTCCGGCTGGAGATCGCCGGGCATCCCGCCTACCTGGAGCCCGACGTCCTCGCGTTCCAGCTCGCCGGACGGCTGCACGTCATCGAGATCAAGTCGTTCGCGGTCGTGGACGGGCAGGCCGAGCCGGAGCAGGTCGCCGCGGCGGCCCGGCAGTCGGCGGTGTACGTGCTGGCGTTGCGCGGTCTGGTCGCCGAGCTGGGGCACGACCCGGCGCGCGTCTCGCACGACGTGTTCCTCGTCTGCCCGGAGAACTTCTCCAACCGTCCGACCGCGACGCCGCTGGACGTGCGGCCGCAGCTCGCCGTCCTGGAGCGGCAGCTCACACGGCTCGTCCGCGTCGACGACATCCTCGCGGAGCTGCCCGCCGACCTGTCGTTCGAGCTCGGCGAGGAGCTGGCCACGTCGGTCCGCGCGGTCGAGGCCCGGTACGCGCCCGACTGCATGTCCGGCTGCGAGATGGCCCTGTTCTGCCGCGACGAGGCGCGCGCCTGCGGCCGGACGGGCGCGCTCGGCCGGTCCGTCCGCGACGACCTCGGCGGGGTCGACACGATCGGCACCGCGCTCGCGCTGGCCGACGGGTCGCTGCCGCCGTCCGACGACCTGGCGGAGACGGCCGAGCAGCTCCGCACGGCGGCGCGGCTACGCGCCGAGGCATTGGGCGGGGCACTGGGCGGGGTCGCGTGATCGGCCGATGAGCGCGCTGTCCTCGCTGGCCCGGGTGCAGGCGGCGGCCGCCGGGATCGCGCAGCCGCTCGCCACCGTGCGGCACTGCCATCTCGCGGACGCGCCGCTGGTGCTCGTCCCGCTGAAGCTCGCCGGGGAGGCCGCGGCGCCGCTCGCGGTCATGGTCGGCAGCGGCCCCGGCGACCCGACCCTGCTGGCGGTGCCGCAGCCGCGCAACCGCGACCTGCGGTTCGCGTTCGCCGCGTCGCTGGCGACGATCGTCCTGAAGCACGTCGAGACGAGCCGGGGCGCGGTGGAGGAGCTGCCGCCCGGCAAGGACGGCGACGAACGCATCCGGTACGGGGACGCGCCGCAGCTGCTCGTCCCGAACCGGGGCGGCGTCGCGTTCCTGCGCCTGATGGGACGTTCCACGCGCTTCCGCAGTACCGAGGGCCAGTACGCGGTCGATCCGGCCGTCCCGGTGCTCGGACGCTGGCTGACCTGGTTCGCCGACCGTTTCGACCATCCCGGCTCGTCGCTGCTGGGCGCGATGACGGAGCTGCTGCGCCTGCACTGGACGACCGGCCAGAGCTCCCTTGAGGACGGCAACCTCGCCGCGCTGGTCGGCTGGATCGACCCGCCGGACGGACTGGACGGCCCATCCGCCGCCGCCCGCGCCGAGGACCCGGTGCTCTGCCCGCCCGCGGGCCCGACGACCGACCCGACGTTCGACAACGAGGTACTCGCCCCGGCGATCGCCTCCTACGACCGGTCGGGCGGCGACCCGCGCGCCGAGGAGCGGCTGCGCGCCGTCCTCGCCGACCAGCTCACCCCGACGTGGGAGCTGATGTGGCGGGCCGTCGGCCTGCTGCGCGAGCTGCCGGAGGGCGCGAGCGTCCCGAAGCGCTGGGAGCGCGACCGGGACGCGTTCACCCACTACCACCAGACGTTCGGCGAGGCGTATCCGCAGGCGCGCCGGGACGCGCCCGTCCGCGCGGCGCGGCGGCTGCACGACCTGGAACGCGCCCAGGACGCCTACGACGCGCAACGCGCCTTCGACGACCCCCTGGTCATGGCCGAGTACCGGCTCGGCGGGCAGGCGTTCGGCGGAACGGTCACCGACGCCGACCCGGCCCGCCTGGACGAGACCGGCAAGCGCCCGAAGCTGCGTCCCCTCCTCCGGGTCGCCACGCAGGACCCGGTGCGCCTCGACGAGGGCACGACCGTCTGCAACGCGGCCCGTCCCGGCCTGAAGGGAAAGATCGTGGAGATCGGCGACGGGACCGTCCTGCTGGAGCTGACCGGCGGGATGGGCCGCAAGCTCACCCCGGAGCCGGGCGCGGTCCCCGAGGTGGGCGACCGGGTGTGCTTCACCTCCCTCACCGAGGGCTCGTTCGGCGTCGCGAAGTTCCCCGACCGGGAGGACACGCCGTGGACGCACGGCGGCCCGCCCGGCGAGTACGTGCCGACCGCCGAGGACGCCGAGGAGGCGTGGTCGTGACCGCGTCCGACGAGGCCGCGAAGGTCGTCGGCGCCGTCATCGCCGACCTGGACGGCGGGCACCGCGGCGTCGTGGTCGACTCCCCGCCGGGCGCGGGCAAGTCGACGCTCGTCGTGCGGGCCGCCGCGCACCTGGCCGGGTCCGGTGCGCGGCTGATGATCGTCGCGCAGACGAACGAGCAGGTCGACGACCTGATCGACCGGATCGCGGGCAAGCATCCCGACATCACTCTCGGACGGCTGTCGGCGTCGGGGTACGCGCCGTCCGAGCGCGTCCTGGCGCATCCGGCGGTGCGGGTCGCGCAGAAGGCCGACGACCTCGCCGAGCACACCGTCGTGATCGCGACCGCCGCGAAATGGGCCACGCTCTCGGACGGCACGTGGCCGTGGGCGATCGTCGACGAGGCGTACCAGATGCGCTCCGACATGCTGCTGCGCATCGCCGGACGGTTCGAGCGGGCACTGTTCGTCGGCGACCCCGGCCAGCTCGACCCGTTCTCCACGGTCGAGGTGGAGCGCTGGGCCGGGCTCACCTGGGACCCGATGCGCAGCGCCGTTTCGGTGCTCCTCGCGCACAACCCGGAGTTGCCCGTCCACCGGCTGCCGGTGTCGTGGCGGCTGCCCGCGTCGGCCGCGCCCGTCGTGTCCGAGGCGTTCTACCCGTTCACCGGCTTCCGCGCCGGGACGGGCCCCGGCGACCGCCGGCTGGAGTTCGGGACGCGCGGCATGGACACCTCCCACGACCGCGCGATCGAGGAGGCCGCCGCCACCGGCTGGGCCCTCTACGAACTGCCCGCCCGGCACACGCTGCGCACCGACTCCGAGGCCGTCCGGGCGACGGCGGCGCTCGCCGTCCGGCTGCTGCAGCGCGGGCCGGTCGCGCATTCGGAGCTGGGCTCGCGTCCCGTCGACGCGACCCGCGTCGCGATCGGCGCGGCGCACCGCGACCAGGTCGCCGCGATCCGCGCCGCGCTCGGCCCGCACGGCGGCGGCATCACCGTCGATACCGCGAACCGGCTCCAGGGACGCGAGTACGACGTCACGGTCGTCCTGCACCCGCTGTCGGGACGCCGCGACGCCACCGCCTTCCACCTGGAGTCGGGACGGCTGTGCGTGCTCGCGTCCCGGCACCGGCACGCCTGCGTGGTCGTCGCGCGGGCGGGGATCCCCGAACTGCTGGACGCGCACCCGTCCGCCGAGCCGGTGCACCTCGGCGTGCCGGTGAAGTTCCCGGACGGCTGGGAGGCGAACCAGTCGGTGCTGGCCCACCTGTCCCGGCACCGCGTGGCGGCGGGTTAGGCGGGTTGCGCGGGTCCGGCGGTCGCAGCCCAGCGGCCGTTGTTCCGGCTGATCGTGATCGGATGGTCGAAGCAGGCGCTGACCAGCTCCGTCGTCAGCACCTCGGCCGCCGGGCCGGACGCGAGCACCTGCCCCTCCCGCAGCAGCAGCGCGTGGCTGGTGCTGATCGGCAGCTCCTCCAGATGGTGCGTGACCAGAACGGTCGTCAGGTCGGGACGCTCCGCGCGGAGCTGGTCGATGCTCGTGAGCAGGCGCTCGCGGGCGGCGACGTCCAGGCCGGTGGCGGGCTCGTCGAGCAGGAGCAGCGGCGGGTCGGGCATCAGCGCACGCGCGATCAGCGTCCGGCCTCGCTCGCCCTGCGACAGGTTCGGCCAGCGCGCGTCCGCCCGATGCGACAGGCCGAGCAGGCCGATCAGCCCGTCCGCGCGGCGGACGTCGGCGTCGGACGGGGTCCAGCGCGGGACGAGCTCGATCGTCCCCGTCACCCCGGTCAGCACGACCTCCCGGACGGTCCGCGCCGACTCCAGCGGATGCCGCGGGTTGACCTGACCGATCAGCTTGCGCAACTCCTGGACGTCCACCCGGCCGAGCCGCCGCCCGAGGATCTCCGCCGTGCCGCGCGTCGGATGCGTGTACGCGCCGAGGATGCCGAGCAGCGTGCTCTTGCCCGCCCCGTTCGGACCGATCAGCGCCCAGTGCTCGCCGCGGAGCACGGTCAGCGTGACCCGGTCGAGCAGCGGCCGCCGCTCCCGGACGAGATCGATCTTGTCGGCGTTGAGGACGACGTCGGACACGGAGGACCTCCCGTTCGGCTGCAGAAGGCGCGGGGATGGGACGCACGAGGGGCGCGGACGGCCGGGATCGCCGGGGACGGCCCGCGAAAGAGGATGGATCTTCAATTTAGCCGAGATCGCGCCGCCGGTACGCGTCGGGGCCCCGGCCGGATACTGTGAGTTCCGGTGCCTCAGCGATCAGGGGAGGGGGACATGGAGGACATCGGCTTCATGTGCGCCCGCTGCGGCGGCGAGGTGCACGACGTCACGCACAACCGCGAGGGCTCCCTCGACGGCGTCGGGTACCGCCACAACCGCCGGGTCGAACCCTGGGACCACGAACTCGAACTCGCCGTCGGCGAACCCGCCGAGCAGGACCCGTGCTGCGACTTCTGCGGCGCCGACGGCCCGAGCTGGCTCTACTACCCCACGCTCGACCCCGACGACACCGACATGTTCGAGGTCGAACTCGACACGACCCACCTGTCCGACGACGACACGGCGGTCGCCGTCCTCAACATGCTCTACCCGTGGTACGCGTGCGACACGTGCTCCGTCCTCGTCGCCGACCGCAACGTCGACGTCCTCATCGACCGCGCCCTGGACGTGACCCCCGTCCCCGCCGAGGGCCCCGTCGACGAGACAACCGCCCGCGCCCGCCTCCAAGGCTCCTTCTCCGTCTTCTTCACAACCCGCCCCGGCCGCCCCCAACCCTCCCGGGCTGTGTAAGCCCAGGGGGGCGCCCCCTGGAACCCCCGTCACGACGCAGGCGATCCTCACGCCGCCGTGACGGGCTGCCGTGCCTGTACTGGCGTGCGCGGCGTCGCTGCGGTCGCCTGCGTCGGCGGGTCGTGCGGCCTCCGGCGCGGGGCGCCTCCGGCCGCACGCCCCGTGCCCGCCGCCGCGGCGCGTTTCAAGGGTGGGTCAGTACTTGGGCAGGTGGGGGCGGTGGGTGTCGGTGGCGCGCATTATGATCGGTGCCGCTTTTGTGTGGTGCGTGTGAGTGCGGGGGGACGCGAGTGATCATCGACAAGCGGTTCCACGGGCCGGACGATTCGGGGAACGGCGGCTACGTGGCCGGACGGCTCGCCGGGCGGGTGCCGGTCGACACGGTGACGGTGACGCTGCGGCGGCCGCCGCCGCTCGACACCGAGCTGACCGTCACGGCGACGGACGAGCGCGGCAACGGCGTCCGGCTCTGGGACGGCGACCTGCTGGTCGCCGAGGCGCTCGCGGGGGCGATCGTGGTGCCGCCCGTCCCGCCGGTCCCGTTCGAGGACGCGCTGGCCGCGGCGGAGAAGTACCGGGCGGCGGGCGAGCACCCGTTCCCGCGCTGCTTCGTCTGCGGCCCGGAGCGGGACGCGGGCGACGGGCTGCGGCTCGCACCGGGCCCGGTCGCCGACGGGACGGTCGCCGCGCCGTGGACTCCCGAGCAGGTGCCCGGACGCGAGCTCGTGTGGGCGGCGCTCGACTGCCCCGGCGGCTGGTCGTTCGACGTACGGGGCCGTCCGGCCGTGCTCGGCACGATGACCGCGCAGGTCATGGACGTGCCGGACGCGGGTGAACGGTGCGTGGTGATGGGTTACGCGCGCAGCCGCGAGGGCCGCAAGATGCACGCGGCCACCGCCCTCTACGGGGCGGACGGACGGCTCCTCGGCCGCGCCGAGCAGATCTGGATCGAGATCGACTTGGAACGGTTCGGAGGCTGAGCCGGGCCCGGCCGTCGTCGGCCGGGCCCGTGGATTCCGGAAATGTGTCGCCGGACGTGGTGCGGACGTCCGGTTCCGCTGTTCAATCGAGCTTCCGCGGTAACGGAGGCGGGTCTGATGAGCGGAGACGGATTACTGGTCCTGGGGATCGTGGCCCTGGCGATCTTCACGGGCGTGCACTGGGGGCGCGCCCGCCGCGCGGTGACCGACACGCGGTCGAGCCGCCAGCGGATGAGCGACCTGCGGCAGGCGGTCGCGCGCGAGCGCACCCAGAGCGCGATGGTCACGGTGGTGGCGGTGGTGGCGATGTTCGTGCTTGTCACCTACCGCTAGCGGGGCGTCCGCCGGTCATGGGCCGGTGAACAGGGGGTCCTCCCGGTCCGCGCCGTTCAGCGGGCGGCCGCGGCGCGGGCCGCCGACTCCGGGCCGCGGGTGGCCGCCGGTGCCGGACCCGAGCGGATCGTCGACGGGTGCCGCGAGCGGACCGGGCGCGCCGGGCTGCCCCTGCGCCCCCGTCGGAACGGGCGCGCCAGGCTGGCCGTTCGTCCCGGCCGGGCCGTGTGCTCCAGGCTGGGCTGGTGCGGTCGGTTGGCCCTGTGCTCCGGTTGGGATTGGTGCGCTGGGCTGGCCGTTCGTCCCCGCCGGAATGGGCGCGCCCGGCTGGCCCGGTGCTCCCGCTGGCGCGGGGGCGCTCGGCTGGCCGTTCATTCCGGGTGGGATGGGGGCGCCGGGCTGGCCCTGGGGGCCGCCGATCGGCGGGGGGCCGGGCGGGACGGGCGGCTGCGGGCCCTGCTGGTGCGGGGCCGCGGGGCCGCCGCCGGACATCCGGCCACCGGGCGGGAAGTTCGACGACAGCGTGTGGTGCGTGAACTGGTCGATCTGGCGGCGGGCGCGGTCGGCCTCGGCGCGGGCGGCGTCGCGCTCCTCCGCGAGGGCGGTGAGCGCGGCCTGCTGCTCGGCGACCGACTGCGACAACTGCCGGAGCTGGACGCCCTGGTCGTTGACCTTCGCGGTGAGCTCGTCGCGCTCGGTGATCGCGGCCTTGGCCTGGGCGTGCGCGGCGTCCCGCTCCTTGGCGGCCTCCTCCACGCGGGCGTTGGCGCGGACGACCTCGGCCTCCGCCTCCGACTGGGCGCGCAGCGCGGCGGTCCGCTCGGCCTCGGCCTTACTGGTGGCCTGCATCGCGCGCTGCCGCTGCGCCTCGGTGTCGCGCATGGCGTTGCGCAGGTCCTCGGCGCCCTGCTTGGCGACGGCGGCCTCGACGCGCTGCGACTCGGCGGCGCCCTCCGCCTCGGCGAGCTTGGAGCGCGCGGCGACGAGCTCGGCGCGGGTGCTCTCCAGCGCGGCGAGCAGTTCGGTCTCGCGGGCGGCGATGCGGTCGCGCTCGCTCTCGGCGGCGAGCTTCGCGGTCATCGACTGCTGCGCGACCTGGTGCGCCTCCTCCCACGCCTGCTGGGCGGCGTCGCGCTTGGCGGTCGCGAGCTTCGCCTCCTCGCGGGCGCGGGACGACTCGCGCTCCGCGGTGTCGGCGCGCTGCCGGGCGGACGACGCCTCGTGCCACGCCTCCTCCGCCTTGCGCTGCGACGCGTCCCGCTCGCTCTGCGCGATGGCCAGCTCGCGGGCGGCCTCGGCCCGCACCTCGGCGACGCGCCGCTCGACCCCGGCGACGCTCAGCTCGGAGGTGAGCGAGTCGGCCAGCAGGTCGGCGGTCTTCTCCAGCCGCTCCACCATCTCCCACGTCGACGCGACCTGGCCGGTGAGGCCCGGCGCGTCCCGGCCGCGCTCGCGGCGCTCGCGCGCCTCGCGGGCGCACGCGCCGTCGTTGTCCTGGCAGTACCGGACGGTCCGGACGGCGCCCACCGGCTGCGGGACGGGACGCCCGCAGTTCGCGCACGGCCACACCGTCACCGGCTCCCCGAGCCGGGCGACCGCCGTCTCACCGGACTCCGCGGGCCGCGCGGCGGCGCCCTCCGGCCCGTCCGCCGTGCCTTCGGCAGCGTCCCCCGCGCCTTCGGCGACCGCGCTCTGGGGAGCTGCGGCCGCCTCCCGGCCGCTATTGTCGCGCTCTTCGCTGTTAGGCATGGAATGAACCATACGCACTGTTCCTCGATGTCGCAGTGAGTTGTGAGGGACATGTGGGGACGGTCATGCCATCGCGGAGCGGGCACCCGGGAGCACCGGAAGATGAGCGGCCGCGCCGCCCGGGGCCTCCCCCGATGTCACCTGTCGCGGAACCCGTCGGTCGCGGTGATGAGGCGGTCGCGGATCCCGGGTTCGGAGCCGCCGTGGCCCGCGTCCTCGACGATGTGGAACTCCGCCTCGGGCCACGCGCGGTGCAGGTCCCACGCCTGGTCGGGCGGGGTCTTCATGTCATAGCGGCCGTTGACGACGACGGCCGGGACCGACCGGATGCGGTCGACGCCCGCGAGCAGTCCGCCCTCGGGCAGGAACCCGCCGTTCACGATGTAGTGGTGCAGGATGCGGGTGAACGCGAGGACGGTGGCGCCGTCCAGGTCGGGCGGCGGGACGGGCAGCAGCGTGTTCGCCGCGAGCTCCCAGTCCATGAACGCGCGGGCGGCGGGGACGCGCACCGCCGGGTCCGGGTCGTTGATGCGGCGGCCGTAGGCGGTGAGGAGGTCGTGCCGCTCGGCGGCGGGGATCGCGCCGCTGAACGCCTCCCACTCGGCCGGGAAGAGGTGCGCGAGGCCGGTCGGCGCGAAGCCCCATTCCTCGTCCGCCGGGCGGATCAGGTAGATGCCGCGCAGCACCAGCTCCGTGACGCGGCCGGGGTGCGCCTGCGCGTAGGAGAGGGCGAGGGTGCTCCCCCAGCTTCCGCCGAACACGAGCCACCGGTCGACGGACAGATGCTCGCGCAGCCGCTCGATGTCGGCCACCAGATGCCGCGTCGTGTTGTGCTCCAGCGACACGTCCGGGTCGCCGGCGTGCGGTCGGCTCCGTCCGCATCCCCGCTGGTCGAACAGGACGATCCGGTACGCGGTCGGGTCGAAGAAGCGCCGGTTGTCCGGAAGCACCCCGCCTCCGGGCCCGCCGTGCAGGAACACTGCGGGCTTGCCGTCCGGATTCCCGCACGTCTCCCAGTAGATCTCGTTGCCGCCGCCGACGTCGAGCAGGCCGGACTCGTACGGCTCGATCGGTGGATAGAACTCCCGTAGACCCATGCGACCAAGTAGTACCGCATAAACGATCATGGTTGGACCGCGCCAACCTCCTCGGCGCGACCAGATGTGAGCGCGCGCTAGAGCTGTGCCAGCGCCTTGCGGATGCGTTTGTCCGACACGGGGTAGCGCGTCCCGAGCTGCTGCGCGAACAGGCTGACCCGCAGCTCCTCCAGCATCCAGCGGACCTGCCGGACGGGCTCGTCGTCGCGGCGGGCCGGGGGCAGCCGCCGCACCGCCTGCTCGTACTCCTCGTTCAGGACGTCGACCTGGTGCGCGAGCATCCGGTCGCGGCCCGGGTTCTCGGGGAGCTTGTCGAGCCTGACCTGGAGGGCGCGCAGGTAGCGCGGCAGGTCGGGCAGGCGCGCCCATCCGGTCGCGGTGACGAAGCCGGGACGGATCAGCCCGTTGAACTGCCCGCGGATGTCGGTGAGCGCCGGGACGAGCGTCAGGCTCGTCGTCCCGCGCAACCGGCGGTCGACCTCGTGTGCCTCGGCGAGGACGCGCTCCACCAGCGCGACGACCTCGGCGGTCGCGTCGTGCAGGTCGGCGCGAACGCGGTCGTACAGCGCGCGGAAGCCGTCCTCGTCCCAGGCCGGGCCGCCCGCCGCGGCGATGAGCCGGTCGGCGGCGGCGGTCACGCAGTCGTCGAACAGCGCCGCGATCGAACCGTGCGGATTGTGGCTGAGCGCGAGTTTGCCCTTGTTGGTGAGACGGCCCTGGATGAGTTTCACCGGGGAAGGCGCGTTCAGCAGGACGAGCCGCCGGGTGCCGAGCCACATCGCGCGAGCCTGCTCGGCCTCCGTCTCATACATTCGGACGGCGACGCTGCCGCCTTCGTCGGTGAGCGCGGGATATGCCTTGACGTCGTATCCGGCCTGGTTGCGCTCGTAGGTGCGGGGCAGTTCGCCGATCGTCCATTCGGTGAGGCCGGAACGTTCGATGGTGGACGCGGCCTTGGACAACGTCCCGCGTACCTTGCCCGCGAGGCGGCGTTTCAGTTCGTCGAGGTCGGGGCCCTCGCCGAGAGTGCGGCCCTTGTCGTCGACGACGCGGAACGTGATGTGCAAATGGGCGGGCAGCCGGGACGTGTCCCATGCCTCACGCGCGACCGGCACGCTCGTCATCGCGGTGAGTTCGCGTTCCAGGGCGTCCAGCAACGGCTCGCTGCGCGGCGCGACCCTTTCGAGCACCTTGCGCGCGTAGTCGGGCGCGGGAACGAAATTGACGCGCAACTGCTTCGGCAGCGACCTGATCAACTCGGTGACCAGTTCCCCGCGCAGGCCCGGGACCTGCCATTCGAATCCGTCCGGCCGCACCTGGTTGAGCACCTGGACGGGGACGTGGACCGTCACGCCGTCGGCGTCGGCGCCCGGCTCGAACTGGTAGGTGAGGCGCAGCCGAAGTGCGCCCTGTTTCCATACGTCCGGGTAGTCGGCCTCGCTGACGCCGCCCGCCGTCTCGTTGATGAGCATCGACTTCTCGAACCCGAGCAGGTCGGGATCGGAGCGGCGGGCGTTCTTCCACCAGGCGTCGAAATGGCGGCCGGAGACGACGTCCTCGGGGATGCGCTCGTCGTAGAAGTCGAAAAGGGTCTCGTCGTCGACGAGGATGTCGCGGCGGCGGGCCCGGTGCTCCAGTTCTTCGACCTCGTCCAGCAGGGCGCGGTTGTCGTGGAAGAACCGGTGGTGCGTTTCCCAGTCGCCTTCGACCAGCGCGTGCCGGATGAACAGCTCCCGCGACGTCGCCGGGTCGATGCTGCCGTAGTTCACGCGGCGGTCGGCGACGATCGGCACCCCGTACAGCGTCACCTTCTCGTGCGCCATGACGGCGGCCTGCTTCTTCGACCAGTGCGGCTCGCTGTAATTGCGCTTGACGAGGTGGCCCGCCAACGGCTCGATCCAGTCGGGCTCGATCTTGGCGTTGATGCGTCCCCACAGCCGGGACGTCTCGACCAGTTCCGCCGACATCACCCAGCGCGGAGGCTTCTTGAACAGCGCAGAACCGGGGAAGACCGCGAACCTCGCGCCTCGCGCACCCAGGTATTCCTGGCCGCGCCGCTGTGGTTTGCCGTCCTTCTTGTCGGCGTCGACGAGGCCGATGTGCGACAGCAGGCCGGACAGAAGCGCCACGTGGACATGGTCGGGCGCGGCGTCGGTGTCATTGAGCGTCACGCCGAGCGACTTCGCGACCTGCTTGAGCTGACCGTGCAGGTCCTGCCATTCGCGGACGCGCAGGAAATGCAGGAACTCGTTCTTGCACATCCGCCGGAACGCGCTGCCCGACAGTTCCCGCTGCTGCTCGCGCAGGTAGTTCCACAGGTTCAGGTAGGCCAGGAAGTCGGACGTCGGGTCGGCGAACCGGCGGTGCTTCTCGTCGGCGGCCTGCTGCTGCTCGGCGGGACGCTCGCGCGGGTCCTGAATGGACAGCGCCGCCGTGATGATGAGCACTTCCCGGACGCAGCCGTTCTTGTCCGCCTCCAGAATCATCCGCCCGAGACGCGGGTCGACGGGAAGCTGCGCGAGGCTGCGGCCGAGCGGGGTGAGGCGCTTGCGCGGGTCCTTCTGCGCCGGATCGATCGCGCCAAGCTCATGCAGGAGGTCGACCCCGGCCTTGACGTTGCGGCGGTCCGGCGGCTCGACGAATGGGAACGCGGCGATGTCGCCGAGCCCGAGCGACGTCATCTGCAGAATGACGGAGGCGAGGTTCGTGCGCAGGATCTCCGGGTCGGTGAACTCGGGACGCGACTCGAAGTCGTCCTCGGAATACAGGCGGATGCACACGCCCTCCGACACGCGGCCGCAGCGTCCCTTGCGCTGGTTCGCCGACGCCTGCGACACCGGCTCGATCGGCAGCCGCTGGACCTTCAGCCGGTGGCTGTAGCGAGAAATGCGCGCGGTCCCGGGATCGACGACGTACTTGATGCCGGGAACGGTCAGCGACGTCTCCGCCACGTTCGTCGCCAGGACGATCCGCCGCCCGCGATGCGCCTGGAAGACCCGGTGCTGCTCGGCCGACGAAAGGCGGGCATAGAGCGGGAGCACATCCGTCGATTCCCGCCGCCGGGTGAAATGCTTCGCCAGCGCGTCGGCCGTGTCACGGATCTCGCGCTCACCGCTGAGGAAGACGAGCACGTCGCCAGGGCCTTCGCGGGACAGTTCGTCCACCGCGTCCAATATGGCCTGGATCGGGTCGCGGTCGGGGTCGGCGGACGGGTCGTCCGGGTCCACGACCGGGCGGTACCGCACCTCGACCGGGTACGTCCGCCCGGAGACCTCGACGATCGGCGCGTCGCCGAAATGCTCGGAGAACCGCTCCGGGTCGATCGTCGCCGACGTGATGATCACCTTGAGGTCGGGGCGGCGCGGCAGGATCTCCTTGAGGTAGCCGAGCAGGAAGTCGATGTTCAGGCTGCGCTCGTGCGCCTCGTCGATGATCAGCGTGTCGTACTGGCGGAGCAGCCGGTCGGTCTGGATCTCGGCGAGCAGGATGCCGTCCGTCATCAGCTTGACCAGCGTGTCGTCGCTGGACCTGTCGGTGAACCGCACCTTGTACCCGACGGCGTCGCCGAGTTCGGTGCCGAGTTCGGAGGCTATCCGGTCGGCGACGGTGCGGGCCGCGAGCCGCCGCGGCTGGGTGTGCCCGACCGAGCCGAGCACGCCGCGTCCGAGCTCGAGGCAGATCTTCGGGATCTGCGTCGTCTTCCCGGAGCCGGTCTCGCCCGCGACGATCACGACCTGGTGGTCGCGGATCGCGGCGAGGATGTCGTCCTTCTTCTGCGAGACCGGGAGCTGCTCGGGGTAGCCGATCGCGGGCACGGCGGCGCGCCGCCGCTCGACCCGCCGCTCCGCGGCGTCGACGTCGGCGGTGATCTCCGCGAAGACGGCGGCGCGGCGGGCCGCGTCGCTCATCTTGCGGGCTCCGTCGATCCGGCGGCGCAGCCGGTGCTGGTCGCGCAGCATGAGCTGCGGCAGGCGCGCGCGCAGGTCGGCGAGCGGCGTTCTCACACTCGTCCTTAGGGGTAGCGATGGGGCGGCGGGCCGTCCGGCTGTTCCAGGCCCGCCGGTCCCGCTCACCCCGCAAACCTTCGCACCGTAACCGGAACGCCCGGAGAAGGCGATCCATTTTCCGGTGCCTTCACCGTAGAACGTCGGGCCCGAAGGGGGCATTCCGCCTCCGGCGGCCACGGAGCGTGGCGGGTCGTTCGCGGTATGGGTGCGCCGCCCCGCCCGGTCGTCCATCATTGGGAGGCGTGGACAAGCCGAGTGCCGCCGGCCGCTACCGGATCGACCGCCTCCTCGGCACGGGCGGGTTCGCCTCGGTGTGGCTCGGGCACGATCCCGAGCTCGACTCCCCCGTGGCGATCAAGATCCTGGGCGAGCACTGGACGCTCCGGACCGACGTGCGGGAGCGGTTCGTCCGCGAGGCGCGGCTGCTGCGCCGGGCCGACTCGCACCGCGTCGTGCAGGTCTTCGACATCGGCGAGCTGCCGGACGGACGTCCCTACTTCGTCATGTCCTACGCCGACCGGGGCACCCTCGCCGAACGGCTCGCGGACGGCCCGCTCCCGCTGAACGAGGCGGTCCGCACCGCCCGGGAGATCATCCTGGGCGTCGAGGAACTGCACGAACTCGGGGTGGTGCACCGCGACCTCAAGCCGTCGAACGTGCTGCTGCGGTCCGCGGCGGGCGGCGGCGAACGGCTGATGATCTCCGATCTGGGGATCGCCCGCACCGAGGACCACCTGTCCAGCCTGACGCTGCCCGCCGGGTCGCCCGGCTACATGTCACCCGAGCAGACGCAGGTCGACGGCGCGCCGGACCGCCGCTCGGACGTGTACGGCCTGGGCGCGCTCACCTACCACCTGCTGACGGGGAAGCCTCCCGCGTCCCCGGCCCGGCCACCGTCCGAAGTACGCCCCGGCGTCCCCCGCCGCGTAGAAGCGGCAGTACTCCGAGCCCTGGAACCCGACCGGGAGAAGCGCTGGCAATCCGCAGCCGCGTTCGAGGCGGCTCTATCCGAGGTCGCCAGCGACATCGACACAGACCCGCTGCCCGACGCCCCGCCCGCCAGTCCCCCGCCGTCCCGTCGGCGTTCCTGGCTGAAGCGCCGCGTCACGTTAGTCGCCGGGACCGGCGCGGCGGTCGCCGCGATGGCCGCCGCAGGCGCGATCTGGGCGCTCACCGGCGGTGGCGACTCCGAGCAGAGCCGAGCGGACGACCACCGGCTCCGTGCCGACTCCGACATCCCCACCCAATACCGCGACCTGATCGTCCGCGCCGGGACGTGGTGCGAGATGCGCGGCCTGTCCCCCGCCCTGATCGCCGCGATGCTGAAGGCGGAAAGCGGCTTCGACCCGCACCTCGCCGACCCGGCGAAGAACGAATACGGAATCGCCCGCTGGACGCCGAGCGTCCTGGTCTTCTGGCAGCCGGGCGGCCTCAACAATCCCGAACCGAAGCCGCAGCAGATCACGCCCGAACTGTCCATCCCGGCGATGGGCCGCTTCCTCTGCTACTGGGGCAAGGACCTGAAAAACGTCCCAGGCGACCCAGCTCTAAACCTAGCTGCCACGTACCGAAGCTCGTCAAAGACCATAGTGAAGGCAGGCGGAGTCCCCGCCAGATTCAAGCCCTACACCAACAAGGTCCACCAGTACCTGGAAACCTACCGCCCACGCTAGGCCACGGGAAGAGAGTGGGTTAGGTGCATTCTTTCCACACGAGGTGGTAGGTCGTTTGGAGGGTGCCGTCGAGGAAGTTCATGGAGACGGAGCTGACCTTTGAGTGGTCCGAGGTTCCTGGGGTGACTCGCAGTTCCGTGTAGATGCCGATGGGTCGCGTGTCACCGCAGACTTTCCACACGAGGTCGGTTGTCGGCACCTGCTCGACAATCTGGTATTGGTCGTTAAAGGGGCCCGCCATGCTGAACGTCTTGACGTCGCTCCGGTCGCTGCCCAGGAAGTTGTGTTCGGCCTTCAAAGTGGCCGTCGCACCGGCCTGCAGGTTGGGGGTTAGACGGTAGTCCACCTGCGAGATCGCGTAGGTCGAGTTCTGGCGGGTGGGTACCTTCAGGCCGAGTTGGCAGTTCTTGCGAGCGTCGGCGGGCTTCGAGGAGCCGCCCACTTGGGCCGTGTAGTCGCGGTAGTCGATGACGAAGCCGTCCTTGCCCCACACCAGGAACGCCGCGGTCTTGTCCGGCGCGCATCCGGAGCCGTTTATGGACACGATCTCGATCATGTCGTCGGCCGGGCCGCCAGGGGTCGGCGGTGCGGACGCCACGGCCGGTGCGACGGACGCGGCGGTCAGTGCGAGCGCGGCGGCGGCCGCGACGGAAAACGCGATCCCCTTATGCATGCGGTTCCCTCCACGGAATTGGACAGCACTTGTCAATGGAAATTGAATCAAGATCTTTTACCGGGAAAGTAACCGAGTATACGGGTGTTGTCAATCAGTAAAATTCAACTCGGCGGCCGAACTGGTGAAAGTCGAGCCCGAGTTTGACAAGGACCGTTCCATTTCGGAGCCCGGTCCTGGTGAGCCGATATCTCGATATCGCCTTCTGGTTGAAAGGTTGGGCTACGTCCTGTCCCGGCCCCAGGCGGCCAGGGGCTCCAGTGCGGCGTTGAGGCGCATGCCGTCCTCGGTCAGCGAGTACTCGACGCGGGGCGGCACCTCGTCGTAGGAGACGCGGCGCACGACGCCGTCCGACTCCAGCTCACGCAGGTGGGAGGCCAGCACCTTCTCGGTGATCCCCGGAAGCAGCCGGCGCAGTTCGCCGAAGCGGCGGCAGGGGTGCTCGTGGAGCGCCCAAAGGATCAGCACCTTCCACCTGCCGCCGATCACCTCCATCGCGGTGTCGATGCCGCAGACGTGTCCGTCTGGGGTGACCGGCCGATTCAACGTCGTCATGCCCCGCCCTTCTGACGTGCTCGCTCACCTCGGGGTAACCACCCACTCCAAAGTGCGTACCTGATCACCTCCGGAGCTGTGACCAGCCTAATCGGCATGGCACAGAACACCGCTGAGAAGACTTCCGTCACGATGCTGGGCCTCGGCGCGATGGGCGCCGCGCTGGCCCGCGCCTGGCTCGCCGACGGTCACCCGCTCACCGTTTGGAACCGCGGCCCGGCCCGCGCCGCGGCACTCGCCGCCGAGGGAGCGAAGGACGCGGCCACCGCCGCCGAGGCGGTCGCGGCGAACACCATGATCGTCGTCTGCCTGCTGGACGACACCTCGGTCGAGGAGGTGTTGGCGGGCACCGACCTGGTCGGCAAGGACCTCGTCAACCTGACCACCAGCACGCCCGGCCAGGCCCGTGCCCGAGCCGAATGGGCGCGCGAGCGCGGCGCCCGTTACCTGGACGGCGGGATCATGGCCGTCCCTCCGATGATCGGCGTCCCGGAAGCGGGCGGCTACGTCTTCTACAGCGGGTCGCGGGAAGTGTTCGAGCGGCATCAGGAGACCTTGAGCGTCCCGGCCGGCACCAACTTCGTCGGCGAGGACGCGGGCTTCGCGGCCCTCCACGACGTGGCTCTGCTCAGCGCCATGTACGGGATGTTCGCCGGTGCCGCCCACGCCTTCGCCCTGATCCGCAAGGAGGACATCGACCCCACCGCG
The DNA here is from genome assembly GCF_008085905.1 of Actinomadura syzygii. Lineage (GTDB taxonomy): Bacteria > Actinomycetota > Actinomycetes > Streptosporangiales > Streptosporangiaceae > Spirillospora > Spirillospora syzygii. The sequence goes on from NZ_VSFF01000004.1 coordinate 82,531, forward strand.
CTCGCCCCGCTGCTCGCCGACTGGCTCGTCTCGATGGCCCCGGCGGTACACCAGACCGCCCAACAACTGCGGAGCGGCGACTACACCAAGGGCGTCGTCTCCAACCTGGCCATGCAGGTGGCCGGTACACCGACCTTCCTGAGCACCGCCGAACAACAGGGTGTGAGCCCAGAACTGCTCACCCCCTACTTCGAGTTGATGCGCCGCCGCCTGGCGGAGGGCAGCGGCGAAGAGGATCTGACGGGCGTGATCGACCTGCTGGTGGACGACAGGTCATAGAGCCCCCGGCGCAGGTCAGGATCGGCCGAGGCCGGCGTCTCTGGCGCGGACGATGGCTTCGGCGCGGTCGGCGACCTGCATCTTGGTGAAGATGCTGGAGATGTGGTTGGCGACCGTCTTCGGGGCGATGGCGAGGCGGTGCGCGATCTCGCCGTTCGGACGGCCCGCGGCGATGAGGTCGAGGACGTCGCGCTCCCGGGCGGTGAGGCCGGGGAAGGGGTGGTGCGGCGCGGGCGGGGCCGCGAAGAAGCCGAGCACCCGGCGGGCCACGCCGGGGCCGAAGATGGCCTGGCCGGAGGCGACCGCGCGGATGGCGTGCGCGATGTCGTCCTGCTGGGCGCCCTTGAGCAGGTAGCCGCGGGCGCCCGCGCGCATCGCGGAGAAGACCGAGTCGTCGTCCTCGTACATGGTGAGCATGAGCACCGCGGTGTCGGGCGCCGCCCGGACGATCTGGCGGGTCGCCTCGATGCCGTCCAGGCCGGGCATCTGGATGTCCATGACGAGGACGTCCGGCCGGTGCTCGACCGCCAGCCGGACGGCGGCGCGACCGTCCGCGGCCTCGGCGACCACGGTGAAGCCGTCGATGGAGTCGAGCAGCGCCCGCAGCCCGCTGCGCACCACGGGATGGTCGTCGGCCAGCACGATCGTGATCATGATTCTCCCAGCGGTAGCGCGGCGGTCACCCGGCCGCCGCTCGGGCCGGGGCCCGCGGCGCAGGTGCCGCCCAGCTCGGCGGCGCGTTCGCACATCGACCGTATGCCGACGCCGGGTCGCCACGCGCGGTCCGGCCCGGTCCCGTCGTCGGCCACCTCCACGTGCAGGCGCCCGTCGGCGCGGACGCGCACGTCCACGCGGGCCGCGCCGGAGTGCCGGACGGCGTTGGTGAGGGCCTCCACCGCGATCCGGTACGCCGCCGCCTCGACCGCGGCGGGCAGGGCGGGCAGACCGTCGGCCTCGACCCGGACGGCGAGGTCCGGGCGTTCGAGCTGCGCGGCACGCTGCCGGATCGCCCCGGCCAGGCCGAAGTCGTCCAGGGCGGGCGGCCGCAGGTCGTAGACCAGCCGCCGGATGTCGTCGATGGCCTCGGCGGTCTCGGCGCGCAGTTCGGCGAGGAGCGCGCGGGCGGCGGCGGGGTCGGAGTCCAGCAGGTTGCCCGCGGCGTCGGCCTTGAACGCGACGCCGGTCAGCACCGGGCCCAGGCCGTCGTGCAGATCGCGGCGCAGCCGCCGCCGCTCCTCCTCGCGGGCGGTCACCAGGGCCTGGCGGGAGCGCTGTACCTGCTCGGAGAGCGCGACCGAGTGCACCGCGACCGCGAGCGGCGCCGCCAGCAGTTCGAGGACCGCGTGATCGCGGCCGCCGAGCCGCCGTTCCCCGGCGCGCAGCCCGATGACCAGCTCACCCACCCGCTCGCCGCCGTGGGTGAGCGGGATCGTGTGCAGCGACTCCGGTGCGGTGCCGGACGCGGCGAGCTCGGTGTCGTGGCCGCGCAGCGCCGCGAACGGGAGTCGCAGGGCCTGCCGGACGGCCTCCGGGACGGCGGGCAGCCCGGTGTCCAGCCGGGCCCCGACCCGCGACACGGCCCGGACGGGATCGGCGCGGTCCCCGTACATGACGCGGTCGACGACGCGCTGCAGCCGCAGGCGCACCGGGTTGAACCCCACGGCGATCAGCACGGTGGCCGCCGCCGAGCTGCCCAGGCCGACCTCCTGCCGCATCACCCGGTCGAGCATGGCCACCAGGCCGATGTACGAGGCGACCACGGCGGTGGTGAGCAGCCCGTACAGCACCGTCCGGGACACAACCAGCCGGATGTCGAGAAGATGGTGGCGCAGGATCGCCACCGTCATCGCGGCGGGCACCAGCGGGATGGCGAACAGCACGTACACGGGCGCGTTCTCCAGCACGCCCCAGGGCACCATCACGATGAGGACGAGCAGGACCGCCTGCGTCAGCCACAGCAACTGGCGCCGCTGCCGGTCGTCCCCGCGCCGATACCGCACCACGAGGGCGACCAGGCCGATCGCCGTCGCGACGAGGCCGCGCACTTCGACGGCCGTCCACACCGGGGCGAGGTTCGCGTGGACGGTCAGGTAGCCGGAGAGTCGCCGACCAGGGGGCCGGGTTCGGTCCCCATCTCCAGGGCGAACAGCGGAGCGGTCAGCACGGTCGCCCACAGCAGCCGCCGGAACACCGGACGCCCGTCCGGGAACAGTTGCAGCACCACCGGCAGGCACAACCCGATCGACCACGGCCACGACCACCGGGCGACCGTGGTGAGGGCGCGCAGCAGAGGGGTCGGCCATCCGTCGCGCACACCGACCTCGATCAGCGGGGCGAGCGCGGCCGTCGTGGCGTACCCGATCCCCGCGGCCAGCAGCAGCCAGCCGATCGGGTTGCGCGGACGATGCCAGGCCAGCAGCACGCCGCAGACCGGGAACGACAGGCCGATCACCGAGTTGGTCACGACGAACAGGTCCAGCGCCTCGGCCCAGCTCATCCGGGCCGCGACGGCGCCGCTCACCGCGACGGCGACCTCGGCGACGGCCAGGCAGAACAGCCCGGCGGCCGCCATGGCGGACCGGCGCCCCGGCGCGGCGAACGGGCGCCCCGGTACGGCGGACGCAGTCATGGCCTCATGATGAGGCGCGCCGCCCCGGTTTGTCCTGGGTGCGTGCTCCCAGGGCGGCCGGGAGTTCCTCCCGGCCCGGCGGCGGCCTCCGCCCATGCGCTCCGGAACGGTGCGGCCGGACACTTTCGGCGTCGGGAAACGACCCACCCATTCCGGAGGCTCTCCATGACCGCCACCACGGCGGCGGCGACGCGGGCGACCGTCCCGTTGAACCGCGCCGCGCTCGCGCTGCTCGTCCCCGTCGGTCCGCTGGCCGTCGCGGTGCTGCGCGCCGTCCTGCCCTACTCCACGACCGACGGCTCCGCCGAACTCGCCGCCAAGGCGTCCGCCCACCAGGGCGCGCAGGGCGCCGTGCTCTGGCTCGGCCTCATCGCCCTCCTCACCCTGGTGCCGGGGACGATCGCCATCGGCCTGCAGGCCGCCCGGCGCTCGCCGCGGCTGGGAACGGCCGGGCTGGTCCTCGCCGTCGCCGGATTCTCCTCGCTCTACGCCGTCGGGATCAGCGACCACGTCGCGTTGTCGGCGGCGCGCAGCGGGCTCGCGTCCGCCGACACGGCGCGTCTGCTGGACGACCTCCAAGGCCTGCCCCCCGTCGCGGTGGGCAGCGTCCTGTTCGTCGCCGGCCACATCCTCGGCGTGGTGCTCCTCGGGATCGCGCTGTGGCGCAGCCGGGTAGTCCCGGCCTGGGCGGGCGTCGCCCTGGTCGCCTCCCAGCCCCTGCATGCCGTCTTCGCCGTCGCCCTGCCCAACGCCACCCTGGACGGGCTGGCCTGGGGCCTCACCGCCGTCGGCTTCGCGGCCGCCGCCCCGGCCGTCGTCCGCGGCACGGACGGGAGCGCGCGATGAGATCCGGCACCGTCACCGTCGGGCTCGTGCTGGCGGGCCTGCTTGGCCTGGCCGACCTCGCCACCGCCGGGGCGCCGGACGTGCCCGCTCCGGCCATCGTGATCGCGATCGTTCTCGGCCTGGCCACCCTGGCCGCGCTGGTCCCCGCCTGGCGGCGCGGGAACCGCCGCGTAGTCTTCGCCGTCGCGGCCACCCGGGCGCTGTCGGCCCTCGCCGCGGTGCCGGGCCTCACCACGCAGGACACCTCCGGAACCACCAAGGGCATCATCGTCGCCGCGCTCGCGGTCACCATCCTCGCGATCGCCCTGCTCGCCCCGGCGCTGCGCCGCACCTCCATCCCGTCCTGAACCGCGACACCGCCCATCGGCACCGGCACACACGGGGCGCGCGGCTGCGGGACCCTCCACTTGGAGGATTTCGCAGCCGCGCGTGCCGCTTTCGCGCTGTTCAGCGGACGCGTGGGACGAGGCGCAGGGCCAAGCCGGGGCACATCGCCACGGCGCGGCGTGCGTCCGCTTCCAAGCGGTCGGGGATCGGCTCGGACGGGATCACCGGGTAGTCGTGTTCGTCCATCCGGACGGTGCCGCGCAGGATGTCCGCGCACAGGCCGTGGCCGTCGCAGCGGCTCCAGTCGACCTCCAGGCTCAGCCGCGCGTCGGTTCCGGCGGGAAGGACGCCGCGGACGGGACGTCCGCAGCCGCCGTCCTCGATGTGGCGGGTGACGTCGTCCGCGAACACGTCCAGGGCGGACAGGACGAACCGGGCCGAGCCGTCGGGGTGGGCGCACGCGCCGCGTCCGGCGGCCATCCGGGCGGCGCGGCGGACGGCGTCGCGGGCGGTGGCGGCGTCGCGTCCGGCGGCGAGGTCGGCGAAGGCCCCGGCGACGTCGGGCAGGCCGAGGCGGCAGGGGCCGCACTGCCCGGCCGACTCGGCGGCGAGATAGCGCGCGACCCGGGCGCATTCGCCGAGCGGGCAGGTGCCGCGGCCGAGCGGCATGACGATCCCGGCGCCGAGGACCCCGCCGGACTCGGCGAGACCGGCCCGGGAGACGCGGGTCCGGGACGCGCGCTCCCCGGTCAGCCAGGCGCCGTGGTACCCGCCGACCAGCACGCCCTCGCCCGCGCGGGCGCCGCACAGGTCGAGCAGGTGGCCGAGCGGCGCCCCGGCCGCCGTCTCGACGACGGCGGGGAACCGGGCCGCGCCGGTCACGGTGAGCAGGACGGTGCCGGGCTCGTCGGGCGTCCCGGCGCGGGCGTGGGCGCGGGGGCCGAGCCCGGCGAGGACGGCGAGCTGCGCGTAGGTCTCGGCGTTGGAGAGGAGGGTGGGCAGGCCGTCGACGCCGCTGGTCGAGGCGCGGCCCTTGCGTCCGGGCGGGATCGGGCGGCTGCCGTTGACGCCGCGGATCACCGAGCCGCTCTCGCCGGTGACGAAGTGCTCGGGCAGCCGGACGGTCCGGGCGCGGGCGCCGAGGCCGCGTTCGGCGATCGCGTCGTCGAGCGAGCGGGCCGCCTCCTCGTCGGTGACCGCGAGGACGATCTCGACGGAGCCGAGCGCGGTGGCGGCGAGGGCGGCGCCGTCCAGGACGAGGTGCGGGGCGCGTTGGAGCAGCACCTTGTCCTTGGCGCTGCCGGGTTCGCCCTCGGTGCCGTTGACGACGACGACCGTGCGCCTGCGGCGGCGGACGGCGCTGTCGGCGGTCGCCTTCACCTTGCGGGCGAAGGGGAACGCGGCGCCGCCGCGGCCGTGCAGGCGTCCCGCCTCGCACAGGGCGATGAGCTCGGTTGCCGTGAGCGGGCGCGGGTGCGGGTGGAGGGCGCGGTGGGCGTCCCAGCCGAGCCGGGCGCCGCCTTCGAGGCCCTTGGTGAGGCGCGGCGGGCCGATGTGCCGGACCGCGACGCGCGGGGGTGCGAGGGTCGTCACGACGTCCTCCCGGCGCGCCGCCGCAGGACCGGGCGGGCCGCGACGGCGAGCGCGACCCCGGCGAGGCAGAGCAGGTATCCGGCGGTGACCCAGGGCGCGGGCGGGCGTCCGGACGTCAGCCCGTGCAGGACGCCGACCGGCCAGGCCGCGTACGCGGTGAGGTGCAGGGCCCGCCACGTCCAGGGACGGCGGGCGGCGGCGAACCGGCCGCGCGCGATCCCGCCCGCGAACGCGACGATCATCAGGTAGAGCGCGAGGGTGCCGAGGCCGTAGTCGGTCAGATGGTCGGCCGAGAGCGGGAGGAACGCCTGCGTCGCGCCGATCCGGTGCCGGGCGATCTGCGAGGAGATGTGCAGGACGAGCGTCGCGACGGCGAGGAAGGCGAGCGCGCGGTGCGCCGCCTGCGCGCGGACGCGCCGGGCCGGCGCGAGGATCGCCTGGTCGGTGGCCAGCACCCCGACCATGACCGTCAGCGAGAGGGAGACCAGCGCGAAGACGCCGCAGTAGAAGTCGACGAACGATCCGACGGCGCGCAACTCGGGCAGCAGGACGCCGGTCGAGACACCGAGACCGAGGAGCAGCCCGGTGCAGCCCGCGACGGTCGCGCGAACGACGAGCCGGAGCTGAGGTCTGGCCCGGTTGCGGCGGCCTTGCGGTTCGCCGCGGTGGAAGCCGTCCGGTGCTATGAGGAACGCTTGCGTTCCCTCGTGGGCGAGGCCCTGCGGCGGCCCCGGACGTTCCCGTCCCCTTCTCATCAACGCCCCCTTGTCGCGTGAATCGGCGACAGGTACGACGTGTGATCAAGCACTCTCAGTTCAGTGACATTTGTGTCAACCGGCCCCATAAACGGGTTCGGGGGCGGGCGTTTTCGCGAGCAGGTCCGCGATCACGTCGCCGACCTCGGACGGGTCCCAGCGGGCGCCCTTGTCGGCGGTGGGGCCGTGGCGGAAGGCGTCCATGACGCAGATCCTTCCGGCCTCCGCCTCGAAGACCCGTCCGGTGACGTCGCGGGAGGCCGCCGAGCCCAGCCAGACGACCAGCGGCGAGACGTTCTCGGGCGCCATCGCGTCGAATCCGTCTTCGGCGGGGGCCGCCATCGTCTGCGCGAACACCTCCTCGGTCATCCGGGTTCGGGCGGCGGGCGCGATCGCGTTGACCGTCACGCCGTACCGGGCCAGTTCGGCGGACGCGACGAGCGTCAGCCCGACGATGCCCGCCTTCGCCGCCGAATAGTTGCCCTGGCCCACACTGCCGAGCAGGCCCGCGCCGGACGAGGTGTTGATGATCCGGGCGTCCACCGGGCGGCCTGCCTTGCTCTCGGCACGCCAGTGGCGTCCGGCGTGCTTGAGCGGGAGGAAATGGCCTTTGAGATGGACGCGCATGACGGCGTCCCATTCGTCCTCGCCGAGGTTGATCAGCATGCGGTCGCGGAGGAAACCGGCGTTGTTGACGAGGGTGTCGAGGCGTCCGAAGGCGTCGAGGGCGGTGGCGACCAAGGCGGCGGCGCCCGCCTCGGTCGCGATGTCGTCGGTGTTCGCGACGGCCCGTCCGCCGAGGGCCTCGATCTCGCGGACGACGTCGTGCGCCGGTCCCGCCGACGCCCCGCCCGTGCCGTCGCGGGCGACGCCGAGGTCGTTGACCACGACGAGCGCGCCCTGCCGGGCGAACTCCAGGGCGTGGGCGCGGCCGAGCCCCCGTCCGGCCCCGGTGACGGCGACCACCCGGTCCTTGCAGATCATCGCTTCTCCTCGCGGGGGGACGACCCTCCGCTCCCCCGGTTCGCTTCGCTCATTGCTGCTCCTTGTTCACGCTGGCGGCGTCCAGGAAGGCGGGGCGTTCTCCGCCGCCGTGCAGCAGGAGCGACGACCCCGTGATGTAGGCGGCCCGGTCGGACGCCAGGAAGACGCAGGCCGCGCCGACCTCGTACGGGTCGGCGAGGCGGCCCATCGGGACGGTCCGCTCCACCGCGGCGATGCCCTCCTCGTCCCCGTAGTGCAGGTGCGACTGCTCGGTGCGGACCATTCCGAGCGTCACGAGATTCACCCGGATGTCGGGCGCCCATTCGACGGCGAGCGACTGCGTGAGGCTCTGCAGCCCGGCCTTGGCCGCGCCGTAGGCGGCGGTGCCCGGCGACGGCCGGATCCCGCTGACGCTGCCGATGTTGATCACCGAGCCGCCGCCGTGCTCCAGCAGCCGGGGCCGGAGCGCCCGCGCCATGATCAGCGCGGTGGTCAGGTTCAGTTCGAGGATCTTGACGTGGGTGCGCAGCGGGCCGTCGGCGACCGGCAGGAACGGGGCGCCGCCCGCGTTGTTGACCAGGATGTCGGCGCGGTCGAGGCCGTCCGCGAACGCCTCCGCGGCGTCGGGGTCGCGGGCGTCCAGGGAGACGAACCGGGGCGTCCGGCCGCCGGACTCGGGCAGCGTCTCCGGTTCGCGCCGGGCCACCGCGACGACGTCGGCGCCCGCGTCCAGGAGGGCGCGGGTGATCCCCGCGCCGACCCCGCGCACGCCGCCGGTGACCACGGCGGTCCGGCCGTCCAGATCGAGCGTCAGTGACATCCCGTCTCCTCTGCGAGCCCGTGTTCCGCCTCTGCTACCTTCTGTTCTAACAAATGTTTGGTGGAAAGGTAGCGCATGGGAGTCTCCACCACGACCCGGGACGGGGTCGCCGAGATCGTCGTGGCCGCCCCGCCGGTCAACGCGCTGACCGTCGCGGGCTGGTACGAGCTGGCCGACGCGGTCCTCGCGGCGGGCCGTGATCCGCAGGTCGGAGCGGTCGTGCTGCGCGCCGAGGGACGGGGCTTCAACGCGGGCGTCGACATCAAGGAGATGCAGCGCACCGACGGCCACACCGCCCTGGTCGGCGCCAACCGCGGCTGTTTCGCGGCGTTCGCCGCCGTCTACGACTGCGAGGTGCCGGTGGTCGCGGCCGTCCACGGGTTCTGCCTCGGCGGCGGGATCGGCCTCGTCGGCAACGCGGACATCGTGATCGCCTCCGACGACGCTTACTTCGGTCTGCCGGAGGTCGATCGAGGCGCGCTCGGGGCGGCGACGCATCTGGCGCGGCTCGTCCCGCAGCACTTGATGCGCGCGATGGTCTATACGTGCCGCAACGTCACGGCGGACGAGTTGCACCGGCACGGGTCGGTCCTTGAGGTCGTCCCTGCGGACGAGCTGCGGGCGAAGGCGATGGAGGTCGCCGCGTCGATCGCCGCCAAGGACCGGTACGTGATCCGCCGCGCCAAGGAGTCGCTGAACGGGATCGACCCGGTCGACGTCAAGCGCAGCTACCGCTACGAGCAGGGTTTCACCTTCGAGCTGAACCTCGTCGGCGCGGGCGACGAGCACCGCGACGCTTTCGTCGCCAAGGGGGCCGAATGAGTTCCAAAGTGCTTTCGATCGAGAAGGTCGTCGGGTCGCTGGAAAGCGGCATGACGCTCGGGATCGGCGGCTGGGGGTCGCGGCGCAAGCCGATGGCCCTGGTCCGCGCGATCTGCCTGTCCCCGATCACGGATCTGACGGTCGTGACGTACGGCGGGCCGGACGTGGGGCTGCTGTGCGCGGCGGGCAAGGTGCGGCGGCTCGTCACCGCGTTCGTGACGATGGACTCGATTCCCCTTGAGCCGCATTTCCGGCAGGCGCGGCAGTCCGGGACGATCGAGCTGACCGAGTACGACGAGGGCATGTTCATGTTCGGGCTCTACGCGGCGGCGCACCGGCTGCCGTTCCTGCCCACGCCCGTCGGGCTCGGCTCGGACGTTCTGCGAAACAACCCCGAATTGAAGACGATCCGCTCGCCCTATGAGGACCGTCGGGAACTCGTCGCCGTTCCCGCTTTGACGATGGACGCGGCGCTCGTCCACATGAACCGCGCCGACGCGCGCGGCAACGCCCAGTACCTCGGCCCCGACCCGTACATGGACGACCTCTTCGCCAAAGCCGCCGACCGCACGTACGTGTCATGCGAACGGCTCGTCGACACCGAGGACTTCGCCAAGGAAGGGCCGGTGCAGTCGCTGCTGATCAGCCGAGCGCACGTAACCGGGGTGGTGGAGACGCCGAACGGCGCGCATTTCACCGACTGCGCCCCCGACTTCGGACGAGACGAGAAGTTCCAGAAGCTCTACGCCCAGTCGGCGGCCGACCCGGAGAAATGGGCCGAGTTCAGCGACCGGTTCCTGTCCGGCGACGAGGCGGCCTATCAGGACGCGGTCCGGGTGTGGCGGGAGGAGAACCGATGAACGCGGCTACCCACACGGTTACACGTGCGGAAGTTTGCGCGGCGGCGTGCGCGGACCTTTTCCGTGGTGACGGCGAGATCGTCGCGGCGGCGGTGGCCGGTTTCGTGCCGATGCTGGGCTCGCGGCTGGCGCGGTCGACGTTCGCGCCCGACCTGCTGACCACGGACGGCGGGCCCGCGCTGAGCGGCGAGCCCGTCCCGCTCGGGGCGTCCGCGGCGACGGTCGAGGGATGGCTGCCATTCCGCGACCATTTGTGGCTGGTGCTGAACGGGCGGCGGCACGTGGTGATGGGGCCGAGCCAGATCGACGCGCACGGCAACACGAACATCTCGTGCATCGGCGAATGGGAGCGTCCGACGCGACAGTTGCTCGGGGTCCGCGGCGGGCCCGGGAACACGCTGCTGAATCCGACGAGCTATTGGGTCCCGAAGCATTCGACGCGGGTGTTCACCGAGAAGGTCGACATGGTGAGCGGCGTCGGCTGGGACCGGGGCGCGCACGAGATCCGCCGGGTCGTGAGCAATCTCGCCGTGCTCGATTTCGACACCCCGGATCGGCGGATGCGGCTCCGCTCCGTCCATCCCGGAGTGAGCGTCGCGGACGTCGCGGCGGCGACCGGGTTCGAGTTGATCGTCCCGGACGAGGTGCCGGAAACCCGCCTCCCGGACGCCGGGGAACTGCGGATCATGCGCGAGGAACTCGACCCGAAGGGGCTGCGGGAACGCGAGGTCCCGTCGTGAGCGAAAAAGTGAACGAACAGGTGCTCGACACCCCGCTTACGCGGCTGGCGGGCGTGAAGCATCCGGTCGTGCAGACGGGAATGGGGTGGGTGGCCGGACCCAAGCTCGTCACGGCGGTCGCCAACGCGGGCGGCCTTGGAATCCTGGCGTCCGCGACGATGACGCTCGACCAACTCGCCGACGCCATCCACGAAGTGAAGGACCGGACGGGCGCGCCATTCGGCGTCAATCTCCGGGCGGATGCCACAGACGCGGGCGACCGCATCGACCTCCTCATCAAAGAGGGCGTGAAAGTCGCGTCCTTCGCGCTCGCGCCCAAGCAGGAACTGATCGGGAGACTGAAGGACGCGGGCGTCGTCGTGATCCCGTCCGTCGGCGCGCGGCGGCACGCGGAGAAGGTCGCGGGGTGGGGCGCGGACGCCGTGCTCGTGCAGGGCGGCGAGGGCGGCGGGCACACCGGCGCCGTCGCCACGACGCTGCTCCTCCCCCAGGTCGTGGACGCCGTCGACATCCCGGTGATCGCGGCGGGCGGGTTCTTCGACGGGCGCGGGCTCGCCGCCGCGCTGGCGTACGGGGCGGCGGGCGTCGCGATGGGCACGCGGTTCCTGCTGACGTCGGACAGCTCCGTCCCGGACGCGGTCAAGCGGGTCTACCTGAAGACCGGCGAGACCGTCGTGACCCGGCACGTGGACGGCATGCCGCACCGCGTGCTGCGCAGCGAGCTGGTCGACACGCTGGAGCGGTCGGGCCGGCTCGGCGGGCTCGTCCGCGCGGTGCGCAACGGCGCCCGGTTCAAGAGGCTGTCCGGGATGTCGTGGCGCGCGATGATCGCGGACGGGAAGGCGATGAAGCACGGCAAGGACCTGTCGTGGTCGCAGGTCCTGATGGCCGCGAACACGCCGATGCTGCTGAAGGCGGCGATGGTGGACGGTCGTCCCGACCTCGGCGTGATGGCGTCCGGGCAGGTCGTCGGGCTCATCGACGACCTGCCGAGCTGCGCCGAGCTGATCGGAGCGATCGTAGAGCGCGCGGCGGACGCCATCGCGGCCCAGCAGTCCCTGCTGATCCGCTAGCCGCGCACGGCGAGGACGAGCTTGCCCGTCGTGGTGCCCGACTCGATGCGCCGGTGCGCCTCGGCGGCCTTCTCCAGCGGCAGTTCCTCGACCCCGACCCGCAGGTCGCCGGAGGCCGCGGCGGTGACGGCGCGGCGCAGGGCCCGGCCCGCCTCCTCCGGAAACGTTCCAGCGAACGCGGCCAGGTTGAACCCCGACACGGTCTTGTTGGCGAACCACAGCTCGTTCGCCGGGACGCCCACGTCGTCCGCGCCGGACGCGTTGCCCATCACGACCAATCGGCCCATGGGCGCGAGGGCGTCGAGGCTCGCGCGCCGGGCCGGGCCGCCGACCATGTCCACGACGACGTCGAACCCGCGTCCGCCGGTCAGGTCGGAGACGGCGCCGGACAGGTCGGCGCGGAGCACGACGTCGTCGTAGCCGAACCCGCGCGCGGTCTCGATCTTGGCCGCGGAGCCGACCGTCCCGGCGACCCGTCCGGCGCCGAGCAGCCGGGCGGCCTGCCCGAGCAGGCCGCCCACTCCCCCGGCCGCCGCGTGGACGAGCACGCTCTCGCCCGGCTCGATGCGCGCGACGCGGTCCAGGACGAGGAACGCCGTCGTCCCGTTGGACGGCACGGCCGCCGCGACGTCCAGGCCGAGCCCGGCGAGCGGCCCGTCGAGCGGGACGACGAGGTCCGCCGAGGTCACGGCGACCTCGGCGTAGCCGCCGCCGTCCACGATCGTCAGCGCCGCGACGGGCAGGCCCCCGCGCAGCCCCTCGACGCCGGGGCCCACGGCCCGCACGTGCCCGGACACCTCGATGCCCGGGACGAACGGCAGCGGCACGTCCACGACGCCGCGCCGGTAGAGGATCTCGGCGAAGTTCGCCCCCGCGTACGCCACGTCGATGGAGACCTGGCCCGGCCCGGGCTCGGGGACGCCGGCGTCCGTCACGCGCAGGACGTCGGCGCCGCCGAACCCGGGGATGGCGACCGCCCTCATCAGTACCGTGTCCCGACCGGATCGGGGACGCCGTCCAACTCGGCCAGGTCGGCGGCCGTCAGGTCGAGGCCGGCCGCGCCCGCGTTGTCGAGCAGGTAGTGCCGCTTCTTCGTGCCCGGGATCGGGATGACGTGGTCGCCCTGGGCGAGCGTCCAGGCGATGGCGACCTGCGCCGGGGTCGCGTCGTGCCGCTCCGCGACCGTCCGCACTACGTCGACGATCGCCATGTTGGCCTTGAGCGCGTCCTCCTGGAAGCGGGGGTTGCCGCCGCGGAAGTCCGAGGACTGGAAGTCGGCGGACGTGACCGTGCCGGTCAGGTAGCCCCGGCCGAGCGGCGAGTAGGGGACGAACACCGCGCCGTTCGCGGCGCACCAGCCGACCACGTCGCCCATCTCCTCCCCCTCGGTGGCGCCGGGCGAGGTGCCCGCGAGCGCGCCGGGCACGCCCAGCGGGTCGCGCGTCCACAGCGACAGCTCCGACTGGATCGCCGCGACCGGGTGGATCGCGTGCGCCTCCGCCGCCTGTGCCGCGCTGACCTCCGACAGGCCGAGCCTGCGGACCTTGCCCGCCGCAACCAGTCCGGACATCGCCCCCCACGTTTCGGCGAGCGGATACTCCCGGTCGACCCTGTGCAGGTAGTACAGGTCGATCACGTCGGTGCCGAGGCGGCGCAGGCTCTCCTCGGCGGACGCGGTGACGAACTCCGGGCTTCCGTCCCGGATGATCTTCCAGGTGGGCGTCGTCTCGATGATCAGACCCGTCTTGGTGGCGACGACCGCCTCGTCCCGGCGGCCCGCGAGCGCCCGGCCGACCAGCGTCTCGTTGTGGCCGGCGCCGTACGCCTGCGCCGTGTCCAGGAACGTCACGCCGTGGTCGAGGGCCTCGCGGATCAGCGCGACCGACGCCTCGTCGTCCGTAGCCTCGCCGTACACCCCGCTCATCCCCATGCAGCCGAGCCCGATGGCGCCGACCTGCGTCCCGGCGAATTCACGCTTCCTCATGCAATTCCCTCCGTGGTTCTCGCTCCGAGAACGATCCTGTGGCACGGAAGGGGGATGAAACAGACGCTGCTCATACTGGGTGTGGCACCACCACCCTCGGACGCCGGTCAGTTCGCGGCGATCAGCCCCCGGCGGGCCATCAGCGCTTCGAGCCGCTCCTGCGTGCCCGTTCCGGGACGCGGGTTGTTCAGCACCAGGAGCTGCCCCGGACGGTCGGCGAGCGGCAGCAGCGTCCCCTCGAAAACGAGCTCGCCCACCTCCGGATGCCTGATCGCCTTGACCGCCTGCGCGGGCGCGCTCACCTCGTGGCGCGGCCACAGCTCGGCGAACTCGGAGCTGACCGCGAGGAGGTCGTCGACGATCCGGGCGAACTCGGGGTCGTCGGGGAAGCGCGCGGCGTCGGCGCGGAACCGGGCGACGACGCCCGGCGCCGCCGCCACCCAGTGCGCGTGCACCGACCGGTACCGGACGTTCGTGAAGAACGTGACGAGGCAGTTGTGGTCGACGTCGCCGTACCCGAACACCTCGCGCGCCGCGTCGTTGATCGCAACGAAGTTCCAGTGCCGGTCGCGGACGTAGGCGGGGCGCGGCGACCAGGCGTCCAAAATCCGGCGCAGCTCCGGCGTGATCGGGACGGCCGGGCCGGCCTCCGCCTGCGGCGGGTTCAGCCCGGCGAGCAGGTACAGGTGCTCGCGTTCGGCGCGGTCGAGGCGGAGGGCGCGGGCGACCGCGTCCAGCACGTCCCCGGACACCTTGATGTCGCGGCCCTGCTCCAGCCACGTGTACCAGGAGACCCCGACCCCGGCGAGCACCGCGACCTCCTCGCGGCGCAGTCCCGGCGTCCGGCGGCGGCCGCCGTCCGGCATGCCGACGTCGGCGGGGGCGAGCCGGGCGCGGCGGGTCCGCAGGAAGTCGCGCAGTTCCTCGTGGCGGCGGCCGGGAGCGGAGGCTGAGGCTGGACTGGCCATGCCGTCAACGATAACCGCCGCTCCCGAACGACCACGGCTATCGGACGGCCGCCTCCGCCCGGAGGAGGTCGGTGACGCGGATGAACCCGTCGGTGCCGTGGCCCGTCCCGATGACGCGGCGGGCCAGGCCCTCGACGGCGCGCATCACGCCCGAGTCGATCCCGTGCCCCTCGGACGTGTCGATGATGTGCGCCATGGACGACGCCGCCGAGGTGATCGGGTTGCTCTCGCCCGAGTAGTCGCCGCCGTCCACGCCGTCCGCGAGCTCCTCGAAGATCGGCGGGAGGATCGCGCCGATGCCCGTGGCGAACGGGGCCAGCTCGCGGGCGGTGATCCCCTCCGCCCGCGCCACCGCGAGGGCGTGCGCGTAGCCCGCCATCGCGGTCCAGAAGACGTCCAGCAGCGCGATCTCGTACGCGGCGGCGCGGCCGGGGTCCTCGCCCAGGTGGGTGTGGGAACCGCCGAGCGCCTCCAGCGCCGGGTGATGCTCCCGGTAGAGGTCCTTCGGGCCGCTGTGGAGGAAGACGGCGTCCGGCGTTCCGATGGTGCCGATCGGCGTCATGATCGCGCCGTCCAGGTAGCGGACGCCGTGGACGGACGCCCAGTCGGCGGTGTCACGGGCCTTGGCGGGGGTGCTCGCGGAGAGGTTCGCCACCGTGCGCCCCTTGAGCGCGCTGGTCACCGCCTCGCGCCGCAGTACCGAGCCCACCGCCTCTTGGTCCACGACGCACACCACGGTCAGTTCGCTGGCGGCGGCCGCCTCCTCGGGCGACTCGGCGCGGACCGCGCCCAGTTCGACGAGTTCGCCGTCCCGGCCAGGGGTCCGGTTCCAGGCGGTGGTCCGCAGCCCGGCGCGGACGAAGGCGCCCGCCAAGGCGCGCCCCATCGGGCCGAGGCCGATCACGGTGACGGCAGACTGATCGGACATCGATTAACCTCCATAAAAGAATCTACGAAGCGGCAAATGGGAATTCGATGACGCGCAAGCAGGCTCAGGAGACCGGCGTCTGCGGGGTGACCGCCGCGATCGCCGTGATCGACGGCAAATGGAAGACCGCCCTGCTCTGGCTGCTGGAGGACCGCCCGTACCGTCCCGGCGAGCTGCGCCGGAGGCTTCCGGGGCTCAGCGAGAAGGTGCTGACCCAGGCGCTCCGCGAAATGGAGGACGACGGCCTCGTGCACCGCGAGGTGCACGATGGGTTGCCGCTGAAGACGGTGTACTCCCTGACCGGGTTCGGCCGCGACCTCTCCGAGGCATTGGCCCCGCTGTCCGACTGGGGTCACCGGCGGCTGGAGACGCTGACCGCCGCACAGCCGGTCAACTGAACGCGCGCCACCTCCGTTCTCCCTGGTGGGCGGCCGGTTCGCCGCCCACCACCCACCTTCGCCCCATCGGCGCATCCAGCCAAGTACCCACAAAAAAGTGGGTATCGCGGAGGGTCCGTCAGCCCTCCAGGAGGCGGCGGCCGATGATCATTTTCTGGATGTCGGCGGTGCCCTCGCCGATCAGCAGCATCGGGGCCTCACGATAGAGGCGCTCGATCTCGTACTCCGTGGAGTAGGCGTAGCCGCCGTGGATGCGGAACGCGTCCTCGACGACCTCCTTGCAGTATTCGCTCGCCAGGTACTTCGCCATCCCGGCCTCCAGGTCGTTGCGCTCGCCCGCGTCCTTGCGGCGCGCCGCCATCACCGTCATCTGGTGCGCGGCCTCGACCTTCGTCGCCATCTCGGCGAGGCGGAACAGCACGGCCTGGTGGTCGGCGATCGGGCGGCCGAACGTCTCGCGCTGCCGCGCGTAGCCGAGGGCCAGCTCGTAGGCGCGGCGGGCGACCCCGCAGGCGCGGGCGGCGACGTTGACGCGGCCGACCTCGACGCCGTCCATCATCTGGTAGAAGCCGCGACCGGGCGTCCCGCCGAGTATCCGCGCTGATGGGACGCGGTAGCCGTCGAAGATCAGCTCGGTGGTGTCGACGCCCTTGTAGCCCATCTTGTCGATCTTGCCGGGGATGGTCAGCCCCGGCTCGACCTCCCCGAACCCGGGCGTCTTGTCGACGAGGAACGTGGTCATGCCGCGGTGCCCGGCGTCCGGGTCGGTCTTGACGAGGACGGCGACCAGGTTCGCCGACCCGCCGTTCGTCACCCACATCTTCTGGCCGTCGATCACGTGGTGGTCACCGTCCGGGACGGCGCGCGTCGTGATCGCGGAGACGTCCGAGCCGCAGCCCGGCTCCGACATCGAGAACGCGCCCCGGATATCGCCCTCCGCCATTCTCGGCAGGTAATGCGATTTCTGCTCCGCGGTGCCGTGCTGGGCGATCATCCACGCGACGATGAAATGGGTGTTGACGATTCCGGAAATGCTCATCCAGCCGCGCGCCAATTCTTCGACGACGAGCGCGTAGGTCAGCAGGGACTCGCCGAGCCCGCCGTGCTCCTCGCCGATCATCAGGCCGAACAGCCCGAGGTCGCGCATCCCGTCCACGATCGCGTGCGGATACTCGTCGGCACGTTCCAATTCGGCGGCGGCCGGGATGATCTCCTTGTCGGCGAACGCCCGGACGGTCGCGACGATCTCGCGCTGCTCGTCCGTCAGCCCGTGCGTCTGCTGCAGCCTGCTCACTCAGATTCCCTTTCGCGAAGCGCGTATCGCGCCGCTTCTACGGCCGCGCGGCCGGGTCCTCGCCCGCGCGGATCCAGTCGAACGTGCGCTCCGTGACGTGCACGCCGCCGTCGACGCCGCCGCTCAGGTTCCAGATCAGCCAGCTCTCCATCGTGCCGAACAGCACCTCGCCGCGCTCGGCCCGCGCCCGCAGGCCGGGCGTGTGGTCGAGCAGCCGGCGGACGCGCGGCGCCGAGAAGTACGTCACGATCGGCAGGCCGCTGCGCTCGGTGACCACCGCCGCGCCGGGGGCGCGGTTCAGCTCGTCCACGAGCGCGCCGGTGCGCATGTCCTGCCAGACGATAGCGCGGCCGATCGGGACGCCGGTCAGCCGGTCCCGCAGGACGGTCGTCTCGCGCTGGTTCGCGATCCCCACCGCCGCTATCTGCGACGTCGTCGCGTCCGCCCGCGCCAGCGCCTCCGGCGCCACCCGCTCAACCTGGGACGACGACCAGCGCCAAAGCGTCCTTTCGCCGGGCCGCGGCGTGCTGTTGTCCGGGACGTTCGTCCGGGGACGGCTCGCCGCAACCCGGCCGACCGACACTCGTGACGGACCTCTTCTCGGGAGCATCGCAGTGACATCCGTAGCCCTCGGACCGCTCTACCGCGCGGACGCCGTGCGCGCCCTCACGGAGACGGAGTTCGACGTCCTGGTCGTCGGCGGCGGGATCGTCGGCGCGGGGGCGGCGCTCGACGCGATCTCGCGGGGCCTGTCCGTCGCGCTGGTGGAGGCGCGGGACTGGGCGGCCGGGACGTCCGGCCGGTCGAGCAAGCTGATCCACGGCGGGCTGCGCTACCTGGAGCGGCGCGACTTCGGGCTCGTCCGGGAGGCGCTGCGGGAGCGCGGTCTGCTGCTGAACCGGCTCGCGCCGCATCTGGTGCGTCCCGTCCCGTTCCTCTATCCGCTGCGCGGGCGCGTGTGGGAGCGGGCGTACGTGGGCGCGGGCGTCACCCTGTACGACTCGATGGGCGGGGCGCGGGCGCTCCCCCGGCACCGGCAGTTGACCCGGCGCGGCGCGCTGCGGGCCGCGCCCGCGCTGCGCCGGGACGCCCTCGTCGGCGCGATCCAGTACTACGACGCGCAGGTGGACGACGCCCGCTACACGATGACGGTCGTCCGCACCGCCGCCCGGTACGGCGCGAAGGCCGTCACGCGCGCCGAGGTGACCGGGTTCCTGCGCGAGGGCGAGCGAGTGACGGGCGCGCGCGTCCTCGACCTGGAGGACGGACGGGAGATCGCCGTCCGCGCCCGCCGCGTCGTCTGCGCGACCGGCGTGTGGACGGACGGCGCCCAAGCCATGACCGGCTCCCGCGCCGCGTTCGGGGTGCGGGCGTCCAAGGGCGTCCACCTGGTGGTGCCGCGCGACCGCATCCCGATGGACACCGGGGTGATCACGCGGACGTCCAGGAGCGTGCTGTTCATCATCCCGTGGGGACGGCACTGGCTCATCGGCACGACCGACACCCCGCACGACGACGGCCCCGACGAAGCCGTGGCCGACCACACCGACGTCGCCTACCTGCTCGATCAGGCGAACGCCGTCCTGCGCACCCCGCTGACCCGCGACGACGTCGAGGGCGTGTACGCGGGGCTGCGGCCGCTGCTGTCCGCCGAGGCGGACGACACGACCCGGATGTCGCGCGAACACGCCGTCGCCGAGCCCGTGCCCGGTCTCGTCGTCGTGACCGGCGGCAAGTTCACCACCTACCGGGTGATGGCGCGGGACGCGGTGGACGCCGTCGCCGCGAGCCTGGACGACGCCGTCCCCGAGTCGGTCACCGCACGCCTCCCGCTCCTCGGCGCGGTCGGGTTCGAGGTGCTGTGGAACGAGCGGCGGCGGCTGGCCGCCGCGTCCGGCCTGCACGTCGCGCGCGTCGAGCACCTGCTGCGCCGGTACGGGACGTGCGCGCGGGAGGTCCTGGACCTGGTCGCGGACGACCCGGCGCTCGCCGCCCCCATCCCCGGCGCGGACGACTACCTGTGCGCGGAGGCCGTCTACGCGGCGACCCACGAGGGCGCCCTGCACCTGGAGGACGTCCTGGCCCGGCGGTTGCGGGTCTCGATCGAGGAATGGGACGGCGGCGTCGCGGCCGCCGCCCACGTCGCCCGCCTCCTCGCGGACCGGCTCGGCTGGAGCGAGGACGACGTGGCCGACGAGATCAAGCGGTACGTCCTCCAGATCACGGCGGAGCGGCGCGGCGGCCCGGCCGTCGCCGAGCCCGAACCGCCCCTCACCGCCGTCTAGAGGCGTTCGAGGATGGTGACGTTGGCCTGGCCGCCGCCCTCGCACATCGTCTGGAGGCCGTAGCGCCCGCCGGTCCGCTCCAGTTCGTGCAGCAGCGTCGTCATGAGGCGGGCGCCGGTCGCGCCGAGCGGGTGGCCGAGGGCGATGGCGCCGCCGTTCGGGTTGACCTTCGCCGGGTCCGTGCCGGTCTCCTTCAGCCAGGCCAGCACGACGGACGCGAACGCCTCGTTGATCTCGACGGCGTCGATGTCGTCGATCGTCATGCCGGTCTTCTTGAAGGCGTACGCCGTGGCCGGGATCGGCGCCGACAGCATCCGGATCGGGTCCTCGCCGCGCGCCGAGATGTGGTGGACGCGGGCACGCGGCGTGAGCCCGTGGTCCTTGACGGCCCGCTCAGACGCGATGAGCAGCGCCGCCGCGCCGTCGGAGATCTGCGATGACAGCGCGGCGGTGAGCCGTCCGCCCTCGACCAGCGTCTTCAGCCCGGCCATCTTCTCCAGCGACGTGTCACGGCGCGGCCCCTCGTCCGCCGACACCCCCTCGTAGGCGACGATCTCGCGCTCGAACCGCCCCCCGTCGATCGCCCGGATCGCCCGCCGGTGCGACTCGTAGGCGAACTCCTCCATGTCCTCGCGGGAGATGTCCCAGTCACGCGCGATCATTTCGGCGCCGTTGAACTGGGAGACCTCCGCGTCGCCGTAGCGGCGCGTCCAGCCGGTCGAGCCCAGGAACGGGCCCCGCGTGAACCCGAGCGGCTCGGCGGCGGTCATCGCGAACGCGATCGGGATCTGCGACATGTTCTGCACGCCGCCCGCCACGACCAGGTCGGACGTCCCGGCGAGGACGGCCTGCGCGGCGAAGTGCACGGCCTGCTGCGACGACCCGCACTGCCGGTCGACGGTGACGCCCGGCACCTCCTCGGGGAGCCCGGCGGCGAGCCAGCAGGTGCGGGCGATGTCCCCGGCCTGCGGGCCGACGGCGTCGACGCAGCCGAACACGACGTCCTCCACCGCCGCCGGGTCGACCTTGGTGCGTTCCATCAGCGCGGTCAGCACGTGCGCGCCGAGGTCGGCGGGGTGCGCGCCGGACAGGCCGCCGCCGCGCCGCCCGACCGGAGCGCGGACCGCGTCGACGATGTAGGCCTCGGCCATGGGACTCTCCTTCGTACGGGGGCTAGCCTGCCTCGATCCCCTCCAGGAACAGGGCGAGGTACTGCTTGGCGATGTCGTCGGAGGACAGCCGTCCGCCGCGCTTGTACCAGTTGGCGGCGACCCAGACGGTGTCGCGGATGAACCGGTAGACCAGGCCCGGGTCGAGGTCGGCGCGGAACGCGCCCTCCCGCACGCCGCGCTCCAGCAGCGCGAGCCACATCTCCTCGAACCGGCTCCGCGACTCGCGCAGGTAGGCGAACCGCTCGCTCGTCGCGAGGTGCTTCGACTCGTTCTGGTACAGCACGACGGCCGGGCGGTGCAGGTCGATCGTCCGGAACGACTCGACGACGATCCCTTCGAGCGTGTCGCGGGCGCTGAGCCCGGCCCCGAGGACGCGCTCGTAGGCGGCCCACATCTCGTCCAGGAAGGTCGACAGGATCTCGTCGGCCATCGCCTCCTTGGAGTCGAAGTGGTAGTAGAGGCTGCCGCCGAGGATCCCGGCGGCGTCCGCGACCTGCCGGACGGTCGTCGCGGAGTAGCCCTGGGAGGCGAACACCTCGGCGGCCGTGGCGAGCAGCTCGGCCCGCCGCTCCGCGCGGGCGGCGGCGGTGCCCTCGGCGTCGCGCCGTCGTGGACTCATCGTGGATACGTCCTATGCGTGCTGTGAGGAGACGGAGACGACCTCGCCCGTCATGTACGAGGAGTAGTCGCTGGCCAGGAAGACGATAACGTTGGCCACCTCCCATGGTTCGGCGTGGCGGCCGAACGCCTCGCGGCGGGTCAAGTCGGCCAGGAGCTCCTCCGAGGTCACCTTGACCAGGTGCGGGTGCATGGCGAGGGACGGCGACACCGCGTTCACCCGGACGCCGAAGTCGGCCGCCTCCAGCGCGGAGCAGCGGGTGAGGGCCATGACCCCGGCCTTGGCGGCGGCGTAGTGCGACTGCCCGCGCTGCGCCCGCCAGCCGATCACCGAGGCGTTGTTGACGATCACGCCGGAGCCCTGGCCGCGCATGGCCCGCAGGGCGGCGCGGGTGCAGCGCATGGTGCCGGTGAGCGTGATGTCGAGGACGCGCCCCCACTGGTCGTCGGTCATGTCGACGAGGTCGGACGTCCCGCCGAGCCCGGCGTTGTTGACGGCGACGTCGACGCGCCCGAAACGCTCCACGGCGAGCGCGTACAGGGCGGTGACCTGCTCCTCGGACGTGACGTCGCAGGCCAGCGCGGCGACCCGGTCGGCGCCGAACTCCTCCGCCAGTTCGAGGGCGGACGCGGCGAGCCGCCGCTCGTGCGCGTCGGAGAGCAGGACGCGGGCGCCCTCCTCCAGGCAGCGCCGCGCGGTCGCGCCGCCGATCCCGGCCCCGGCCGCCGCGGTGATCACGACGGTGCGGCCGTCGAGCAGCCCGTGCCCGGGGACGTAGCGGGGCGTCATCCGCGGGCCTCCCTCGGCAGCCCGAGGACGCGCTCGGCGATGATGTCGCGCTGGATCTCGTTCGACCCGGCGTAGATCGTGTCGGAGCGGGAGAACAGGAACAGCCGCTGCCAGTCGTTCAGGTCGTAGGGCTCGCCGTCCATGACGAGCCCGGCGACGCCGAGGACGTCCATGGCCAGCTCCCCCAGCTCACGGTGCCAGGTTCCCCAGACGAGCTTGGAGATCGACGACTCCGGGCCCGGCGCGCCCGCGGCGACGCCCGCCATCGTCCGGACCGCGTTCAGCCGCATGATCTCCAGGCCCATGTAGGACCTGGTCAGCCGGTCGCGCAGCAGCGGGTCGCCGATCGCCCCGGTGCGCCTGGCGAGTTCCGCGACGCCCTCGAACTCGCGCCGGAACCCGACCTGCTGGCCGAGCGTCGCGACGCCCCGCTCGAACCCGAGCGTCGCCATCGCGATCTTCCAGCCGTCGCCGGGCGCGCCGACGATGTCGGCCTCGTCCGTGCGAGCCCCGTCGAAGAACACCTCGTTGAACTCGGACGTGCCGGTGAGCTGGACGATCGGCCGGATGTCCACGCCGTCCTGGCGCATCGGGACGAGCAGATACGACAACCCGTGGTGCCGGGACGAGCCCGGCTCGGTGCGGCAGACGACGAAGCACCAGTCGGACTCGACGGCGAGGGACGTCCACACCTTCTGGCCGTTGATCACCCACTCGCCGCCGTCCAACTCGGCGCGGGTCTGCACGTTGGCGAGGTCGGACCCGGCGTCCGGCTCGGAGTAGCCCTGGCACCACAGCTCCCGCACCGCCACGATGGGCGGCAGGAACCGGGCGCGCTGCGCGTCGGTGCCGAAGGCGATGATCGTCGGGCCGAGGAGGTTCTCCCCTATGTGGTTGACCCGGGCGGGCCCGTCCGCGAGCGCGTACTCCTCGTTGAAGATCACCTGCTGCTCGACGGTGGCGCCGCGTCCGCCGTACTCCTCGGGCCAGCCGACGCACGTCCAGCCGGCGGCGGCCATGTGCCGCTCCCAGCCGAGCCGCTCCTCGAACGCCTCGTGCTCGCGGCCGGGGCCGCCGAGGCCGCGGGCGTGCGCGAACCGGCCCGCCAGCTCGGTCCGCAGCCAGTCGCGGACCTCGGCGCGGAAGGCCCGGTCCGCCGGGGACTCATGCTCCGTCACGCGAGCACTCTACCAAACACTTGTTAGAAAGAATCACTCCGGGCCGCGGGTTCCGTCACCGGGACGGAGCGCGCCGCGCGCTCCGGCGCGCCGGACGGCCGGTCGCGGTGCAGGAGGTCGAACAGCCGGTCCCAGCGGGCGAGCACCGCGTCCGGATGGAACCGCAGCACCGACGCGCGGGCCTCGGCACCGAGCGCGCGGCGCAGCTCGGGGTCCTCCATCAGCCGCTCCAGCTCCTTCGCGAACAGGGCCGTGTCGCCCGGCGGGACGAGCACGCCGCCCCGGCCGTCCTCGATCAGCGTGCGGACGCCCGGCGCGCAGTCGAACGCCACCGTCGGCAGACCGTACGCCATCGCCTCCAGGACCGACATGGGGAACCCCTCCGCGCGGGACGGCAGCGCGAACACCGACGCCTCGACCAGCGCCTCCTCCACGTCGGCGATCACGCCCCTGAACTCCACGGAGCCGAGCGAGGCCGCCTGCTCCCGGAGGCGCTCCTCGTCCGGACCGGCGCCGTAGACGTGCAGCCGCCAGCCGGGATGCCGCGCCGCGACCCGCTCCCACGCCTCCAGCAGCAGGTCGACGCCCTTCTCGTAGGAGAGGCGCCCGACGCAGGCGACGACCGGGAGGTCGAGCGTCGGATGGACGTCCGGCGTCACGTGCACCGGGTTCGGGACGTAGTCGGCGTTGGTCATGCCCGCCCTGGCCCAGGCGTCGGCGTCCTCGGCGGTGAGCACGAGCATCCGGTCGGCGTCCGCGTAGTGCTCCTTGACCCGCTTGTAGCGCGACGACGCGCGCGTCGCCTCGAACGACTCGTGGCTCATCGCGACGACCCGCAGCCCGGAGGTGTCCGCCCGCCGGACCCATTCCATCGCCCACACCTGCGCGGCGATCACGACCGCGCCGGGACGGGCCCCGGCGAACAGCTCCGACAGCCGGGCCGCGCCGCGCCGCTGGGCGGCCGCCCGCCACGCGCCGCGGGTGCGGGCCGCGACGTTCAGCCGCTGCGCCGCCGTCGCGGGACGCCAGGCCAGCACGGGCGGGCGCCACACCCGGTGCAGCACCTCGACGGCGTACGAGCCGTCCCGGTCGTGGTGGTGCGGGAGATCGCCGCGGGTGATCCCGACGAGCGTGACGCGGTCGCCGCGCTCGGCGAGCCGCCGCGCCATGTGGTGCGCCCAGCGCTGCAGCCCGCCCATGTCGTCGGCGTTGTTGCAGACGATGAAGACGTCACGCGGTGCGGCGGCCATGGTGCTCCCTCCCCCGGACAGTCCGTGATGTGGGGAAATAGCGCTCCACGACGGCCCTGGCGGCCGATCCCCGGTCGTGCTCGCCGAACCGGGCCGCGAACGCGCGGCGGCGCGCGGCGTGGCCGGGCGCGGCGTCGTCCAGGGCCGCGAGCGCGGCGACCAGCTCGTCCTCGGTGCGGGTGACCGGGCCGGGGGCGTGCCGCTCCAGGTCGAAGTAGCCGGGCGCGAGGTCGCGGCCGTCCGGCAGGTGCAGGACGATCGGCCGGTCCAGCAGCGCGAAGTCGAACATGATCGACGAGTGGTCGGTGACCAGCGCGTCGGCGAGGAGCAGCAGCGGGGTCACGTCGGGGACGCGGCCGACGTCCCGCATCACCGCGCGGGCGCCCGGCGGGACGTTCGCCCGGCACAGGTAGTGCGGCCGGACGAGCAGCACGGCCTCCTCCCCCAGCTCCCGCGCGAACACGTCCGGGTCGACGGGCGGGTCCAGCAGCCTGACCGGGCGCCCGCGCGGGCCGGTCGCGAACGTCGGCGCGTACAGGACGGCGCGGCGGCCGTCGTCCAGGCCGAGCGCGCGGCGCAGCGCGGCGACCTCGGCGGCCAGCTCCGGGTCGCCGTCCAGCCCGTTGACCAGCGGGTCGTTGCGCGGATACCCGGTCGCGAGCAGCTCCGAGCGGACGCCGAGCCCCGCGCACAGCGTCTCCACGTCGTGCCCGGACCGGACGAGGAAGCAGTCGAACCGCTCCACCATCCGCCGCAGCTTGGCCCGGTCGGCGGCCGGGCCGTGCTTGAGCCGCGGCTGGTCGAGCCCCATCAGCTTGAACGCCGAGCCGTGCCAGGTCTGGATGTAGGTGGTCTCGGGGCGTTTGCGCAGGCCGTCCGGGAAGCCCTGGTTGTCGACCCAGTAGCGGGCGCGGGCGAGCGCCAGGTAGTAGGCCCACGTGCCGCGCCGCACCAACCGGGCGTCGCCGGGGAAGCCCTCCCGGGACGAGGCGTAGGACCAGACCGCGTCCACGTGCCTGCCCGACCTGCGCAGTTCCCGGTAGATGTACTTCGGGTTGTCCGAGAACTGGCGTCCCATGTGGCTCTCGAAGACGGCCACCGCGGGTTTGACGGGGAGCCTGCTCAGCACCCGGTTGAACACGGCGGTCTTGGTCTTCTTGGACGTCAGCGCCGCGCGGACGCCCTTCTTCGCGCGCCGCGCCCGCCGTCCGGTGTGCCGCCAGGCCAGCCGCCCGGCCCGGGAGCGGACGGCCCGGCGCGCGGCCGTCCCCGCCCGCCGCGCCCACGGGCTCCCCGCCTCCAGGGCGAACGCCAGATGCCCGCCCTCGGTGACGTACGAGCGGAGCCGGTCGGCGGCGAACCGCGTGAGCCGGGGACGGACGGGCAGCGCCGCCGCCCCGTCCAGCGGCGGCGCGCCGGGGCCCGGGCCGGGCCGGGTGACGATCTCCTCGCCGTCCACGCGGAGGCGGAGCCGGACGTCCCACACCGGGTCGACGAACCCGACCGGCCTGATGCGCCGCCGCGGGTCGAACTCGGCCCGCCAGCCGATCCGGTCGCCCTCGTACCGGACGGCCGCCGGCACCCGCCCGCGCGGGGCGCGGCCCCGCCGGTCGCGGAACTCCAGCGTGCCGGAGAGGGCGGCGTCCGGGCCGATCCGGTTCAGCGGGTTCAGCATGTGCCCGGCCATGCGGACGCGCCCGTCCCGGACCTCCAGCCGCGTGACCGTGTTCGCCGGACGCAGCTCCTTCAGGGGCCGGACGTGGAAGCCGAACCCGGTCACGTCCAGGACGCGGTGCCCCAGGCTCCCGCTCGGACCGCTCGCGCCCCAGAAGACCCGTCCGTCCCTTTCGACCAGCCGCGCCCGCAGCTCGGCGCGCCCGGCCGGGTCGTACTCGGCGGCGGCGAGCGCGCCCGCGTGGTCGCCCTCGCGGATCAGGTAGGCGGCGATCGCCGACAGCGGGTTCGCCTCCTCGAACACGTGCGGGTCGAGGCCGGCCAGGTACCCGGCCGCCAGATCGAGGAAGCGGGCCCGGTAGGACTCCTCGCGGTCGCGCAGTTCGCGCAGGTAGAGCATCAGATCGTGGTTCACGAACTTGACGTCCTTGGCCTGTCCGAGCGCGTGCGCGCCGCGCGCCTCGAACAGCCGGTCGATGCGGCGGTGGATCTCCAGCCGGTCGGCGAAGTTCGCGAGTTCGGCGCGCCGGTTGGAGATTGACGGGTCGAGCGTCCGCTCCCGGACGAGCCAGTTGTAGACGCGGTGCGGGATCAGCGCCGTCCGTCCTGACGCGAGGTACGCCTCGGCTGTGAAGAGCAAGTCTTCGTAGTGCAGCTGCTCCACGAAACGGAGGTCGTGCTCCTCCAGGAATCCCCGCCTGTAAGCCTTGTTGGTCGAGAGCGTGTCGTAGAGGAGGTCGGGGTTGTCGTCCAGGGCCTCGTACACGGCCCTGTTCCGGTAGAGCCACGGATACCAGGCGCGGACCCGTCCCTTCACGCCCACGGGCACGTCCAGGAAGATCCGGTCGCACAGCCCGGACACGATGTCGGCACCGGTGTCCTCGGCGGCGGCGAGGAGATTCAGGCAGGCGTGCCGGTCCAGCAGGTCGTCGCTGTCGAGGAACATCACGTACCGGCCGGTCGACGCCTCGATGCCGGTGTTGCGCGGACGCCCGCAGCCGCCCGAGTTCTCCGGCAGGTGGACGGCCCTGATCCGGCCGGGATGCGCGGCGGCCAGCCGGTCGGCGATCTCGGCCGTTCCGTCGGTGCTGGCGTCGTCGACGACGACCGTCTCGACGCCGCCGAGCGACTGCGCGAGCGCGGAGCCGACCGCGCGGGGCAGCCGCCGCGCGTCGTTGTAGGCGATCACCACGACGCTGACATCGGGGCGCACGGCGACCTCTCCTTCCCACGCTCCGGCGGGACGCGGTGTCGCATTCCTTTCCAGAAACGCCGCAGTGAGGTCCAAGGGCGGGCAAAGGCTGTCAACGCTTGGCATTACCCGACTTCACCGGAGGCACTGGTCACTTCCCCCGGAACGCCAGAAGGCGCCCGGCCGGGGAGCCGGGCGCCTTCCTCCTGAGTGGATCAGGGCTTCCTGAGCGGATCAGGACGCGTAGTCCGGGTAGCCGTAGCCGACCACCTGGGACTTGTCGCGGACCTTCTTCTTCACCGCGTTGTCGGTGTTGCCCTCGACAGTGGTGATCTTGCCGTTGCCGTTGTCCTTGACGACGATGCCGACGTGGTCGATCCCGCCGATGCCGCCGCTGGAGCCGTTCTTCCAGTCGAAGAACACCACCGCGCCGGGCTTGGGCTTGTGGCCCCACCGGTCGGTCTTCTTGAACCACGTGGCGTGCTGGACGGTGTAGGCGTCCCACCCCATGTTCTTGACGCCGGTCTGGGCGCCGAGCCACGAGACGAACATGTTGCACCACTGGGCGCCCTTGTAGTCGTTGACGGAGAAGCCCCCGTCACGCTCGGCGGTCGCGGCGGCCTGCGGGGTCGACACGTACCAGTTGTGGTACTTGGTCATGCCGCCCTTGCCCTCGCGGGTGCCGATCTGCTTCTCGGCCAGCTTGATGACCTCGGAGGGCTTGACGGCGCGGGGCGCCACCTTGAAGCCCTCGGCGCGGGCGTCGGCCGCGGAGACGTTGCCCGTCCCGCCGTCGGCCCTCTCGGCGGCCTTCGCGGCCGCCGGGGACTCGGCGGACTTGCCCTGCTGGACGACGGCAGCGGCCTGCGGGGCGTCGTCGGCGACGGCCCTCTCGCCGGCGAGGGGGTTGAACACCGCGAGGCCGATGGCCCCGGCGAGGACCGCGCTGGCGGCGACGCCGACGGCCTTGTCCTCGGGCGTGAACCTGCTCAGGGAAAGACGATCGAAACGACCGGTCATGCAGGAAATCTCCTTACTCCCATGACGCCTACCGGGTTAGC
Organism: Actinomadura syzygii; assembly: GCF_008085905.1. Classification (GTDB taxonomy): domain Bacteria; phylum Actinomycetota; class Actinomycetes; order Streptosporangiales; family Streptosporangiaceae; genus Spirillospora; species Spirillospora syzygii. Next base: position 111,051 of record NZ_VSFF01000004.1, read on the forward strand.
TGACGGATTCGGGCATGGAAGCAGCCCTACGGCGCGGCTCTCGGGTCGCGCCGATTCACCCCTGGAACCTGGGTCCCCGGCTCCGTTCCGGTCGTCTCGACCAGGACGGACTCGGCCTCGCACCGCGGAACGCGGTGCCGGATATTCGGATTGATCTACTGACTGATCTTGATGGGATGCAGCGCCCCTCGTCGGGTGCGCGTTCGCGGGCGGGATCCGCTCCGCGATCCTCGGCCGCGCCTGGCGCGACCGGCGGCAACGCATGGGGTGCGTTGCGTGATTCGGACTGAAGGTACCAACCTTCTCAAGGAAAGCAAACCAGGCACAAAACTCCGTGGTGCCTGCTCAATGCATCCTCAAGGATCCATCAACAGCCCATGGGCCCAGGGTGTTCCCGATCTTTCCCGGATTGGCCGCCGGCCCCTTGCCCAGGGGGCTTACCGGTCCTCTCGCATTTGGTAAAGAGCGCTTGGGCGGCCCCCGCCCTGACAAGGTCATTTGACCTCAGGAGGGCCTCCACCCGCGTGCATGGTGAGACGCAAGTCACACGGGGTGATCATCGCAGGTCAAAGGTGTCGTCCGTCACTCCACGTGCAGGGCGAAGAGCGTGGTGTCGTCGGCGGCGCGGTCGTGCCCCATCCGGGCCAGCACCTGGTCGAGCATCCGCTCCGGCTGCCGGGCGCAGTCCCGCAGGATGAGGGTGAGCCGGTCGATCCGCTCGTCCAGGTCGGCGTCGCGGCGCTCCACCAGCCCGTCGGTGTAGAGGAACAGCATGTCGCCGGGGAGGAGCCGCGTCGCGACCGTCATGTACTCCCATTCCGGCATCGCGCCGAGCAGCGGGTCCCGGACGGCCTCCAGCGGCACCGCCCGCTCGTCCCGGATCAGGATCGGCGGCGGGTGCCCGGCGCACGTCCACTCCAGGACGCGGCCGCGCGGCTCGAACTCGGCGACGATCGCGGTGCCCGTCGCGGGCGGCTCCATGCTGCTGACCAGGTCGTTCAGCCAGCCGACGAGCCGTCCCACCGGCTCGCCCGTGCAGGACAGGCCGAGCAGGCCGTTGCGGGTGCGGGCCATCGACGCGGCCGCGGGCAGGCCGTGCCCGGCCGCGTCGCCGATCGCGAACAGGGCCCGGCCGTTCGGCAGCCGGCGCAGCGCGAACCAGTCCCCGCCGATCCGGGCGGTGGTCTCCGCGGCCATGCTGCGGATCGCGGTGCGCAGGCCGGGGAGCTGCTCGACCTCGTCCTCGTCCGGCATGATCGCGCGGCGCAGCGTCACCGCGACGCGCCGCTCCTGCGCCATCCGCTCCTGCTGCTTCAGCATCTGCCGGCGCGTCTCGGCGAGCGCCCGCTCCACGCCGCGCCGCCGCGTGATGTCCTGCGAGACGATGTTGATCGACACCGGCAGCCCGGACTCGCCGAGGACCGGCTCGGCGAACACCCACAGGTTCCGCGGCGTCCCGTCCTTGCCGATCACCCGGTGCTCGGCCTCCACCGGCTCCCGGCGCGAGAACATCGTCTGGACGGCCTCCTCCACCAGCGGGAGGTCGTCGTCCGCCACGACCTTCGGCAGGTCGTGCGGCATGGGCGGCACCTCGTCCGGGGAGAGGCCGTAGTTGGCGAGCATCTGCGGCGTCCAGTCCGCGTCGCCGGTCGCGAGGTCCCACTCGCCGAACCCGATCAGGGCGAGCCGCTCCACCCGCTCGAGGCGCCGCGCGATCCGGTCCTCGTGGAAGTGGTAGCGCCAGGTCACGCAGACGCCGGTCGGCACCGCGACGCACCGCACGCTCATCCGGGACGACCTGGACAGCCCCCGCTGCGCCGTCGAGTAGAGGATCGAGGGGCGCTCCAGGCTGGGACCGCCCTCCAGCACCTCGACGTACTGGTCGAAGAGCCCGCTCAGCACCGCGCCCGGATCCGTCTGGAGCAGCCGGAGCCCGGTCAGCTCCTCCCTGCCGCGCCCGAACATGTCCCGGGCGACGTCGTTGAGGTCGGCGTAGAGGAAGTCGGCGACGCGGCCGTCCGGCCCCCTGACCGGGACCAGGTGCGTCGCGGAGTCGAGCGCCCCGTCGAGCACCGCCCGCGCGGCCGGGTCGTCCGGCACCGCGGCGAGGATCTCCGCGTCGTCCCCGGTGTCCTCGGCCGTCACCCGGCGCAGCACGTCCTCGGCCTCGGACAGCACCACCTGGCGCTCCGCCGTCGCCTCCTCCGCGCGGGGCGCGTTCCGGCCCGCCGCGACGGCCCCCACCGCGCCCCCGCCCGCGTCCTTGACCAGCAGGGACGCCGCCTCGGCGAGGTCCATGTCGAGGTCGCGGGCGAGCCAGATCAGATGCTGCAACGCCTCCGCGGGCGGGACGCCGAGCCGCCGCGCCAGCACGACCCGCGCCTCCGACAGGACCGCGCGGTCATGTGCGGCGTCCCGCAGGTCCTCCAGGTCCGCCACGTGCGCCCCCGGCTGCGCCGAGGCCCCCTCCGCATCCGCCAACCTGTCCCCCGTTCCGGCAAGGCTGCCCTTGGGAGAAAAAAGCTACATACGCCACCCCCGGACTATTCGCCTCGAACCGCGCAAACAGTCCAGGTCTTTGCCCGACTTTTCCGTTGACGTCCGAACTCGACCGGTTCCGATGACCGTCCCCGGACGAAACCGTGGACCACCACGTGACTCGCGTCACACCCGCACGAGCTGCCTCGCCAGATCCGTGACCCGCGCGGAGGCCGTACGGAACGACGTGCCCGCCGGCTGCAGCGTCAATACCACGACGATCTTCCCGTCCCCGACCACGCCGGTCGTGTGCAGGACGGGCCGTCCAAGCCCCAGATCGGGCTGCCACGCCGCGGGCCGCGCACCGCCCTTTCGACACGGCTCTGCCGGGACGTCACCGAACCCCGACCACCCCTGCTTCACGGCCCACGGCCGCTTCGCGGCGCTCGGAATCCCGAACGTCTGGTCGAAGCCGTCCGTCCCGCACGGCGTCGACCTCCGCAACTGCTCCAGGACGAACTCACGCTGCCCCTTGGGCGCCTTCTCCAGCAGATACCGGTACGTCTTCACCACGTCCCGCGCACTGATCGCCGTGTACCCCCAGAACCCGGGCTTGTCGCCGGGCGGCGGCGCCGTCTCCGCCAGCCCCACCTTCTTGACCATCCGCTCGACGACCTGCCGCTGCCCGCCCCGCCGCCAGAACTCCGTCGCCGCCTTGTCGTCACTGGACCGCAGCATCACCTGCAGCAACGCCCGATCCGCCGCCGACGCCCGGTGCCGCTCCAGATAGTCGAGCGCGATGAGGATCTTCACCACCGACGCCGACCGGAACGTCTGCCGCGACCGCCGCTCCGCGACCACCCGCCCGCGCTCGAACACCACGTAGGAGACCCGCACCCCACGCGGCACCCGCACTACGGGCGGCTTGCGACCACTCGTCTTGGACGCCTCAGGACTCCCACTGACCACCGGAGCACTCCCCGGGCCCTGCGGCTCCGCCCCACGCCCACCGCCGCTGCCCCCGCTGCCGGCGCCGCACGCGCACAACAGCCCAAGACACAAGATCCCGGCCAGCCCCGTCCGCAACCACACCATCCGGCCTGCCTACCAGAGATCAACGGCCCCGTATCTCGGTACGCACGACCTCGCAGACTGCGCTACAGTAATCACGCCCGCTCCAACGGGCACCGGGACGTAGCGCAGTTTGGCAGCGCACTTGACTGGGGGTCAAGGGGTCGTGGGTTCAAATCCCGCCGTCCCGACAGCACAGGAAGCCCTGTAGATCACGACATCCGTCGAGGTCGGCAGGGCTTTTATATTTCCCGCGCACTCCCCCACCAGGCTCTAGACCGCCCTGAGCCGGGGACCAGCCGGGGACCGCCGCCCCCTGAGATGCGTGCTCAGCGCGTCCCCCGCCGCGTTGATCGACTGGGCATCAGGATGCAGATACCGCTGTGTAGTGCTGAGCGAGCCATGACCGGCGATCTTCCGAAGGACATGCACGGGCACGCCCGCATCGGCCATCCAGGTCAGTCCCGTGTGCCGGAGGTCATGACGGCGCAGGTACTCGTATCCGAGCCGGGTAACGACCTCGTCCCAGTGCGTGGCATCGCGGAGTACAGCAGTGGAGATCCGTCCGCCCTTCGGTCCCGTGAAAAGCCGGGCCATCGAGTTATCCCCTACCGCGTCGAGCCGCTGACCGACCATCGGGCGGATCTCCTCGATGAGCGGGACGGGCTGGGCCCGCCGGCCTTTGGTGCCCTTGTCGACCAGCCCACCAGGTCCAGGGGTGGTCTGACGCCGAACCGTCCAGGTCCATGAGTCCCGATCGATGTCGCAGACGCGGACTCCCGAGACCTCGCCGATTCGTGCGGCAGTGCAGGCGGCGAAGATGACGACTTCTCCCCAGCCTGCGTACTGTCCGGCCGAGCGTTCGACCAGGGCAGCGGCAAGATCGGTCAGGGCTGTCCAGTCCGGCAGAGCCAGCGAGCGGGGGTCGTCTAGCTCGTCTTCGGCCTGTTTGTACTCGTGTTGCCAGCCGGTCACGCGAGCAGTGTTGCGATCAACGATGCCGTCTCTGACCGCCTGTTCCATGACCCGCACGAGGATGGCGAGGCTGTTCTTGACCGTCGACCGGCCGCACCCGTCAGCGATCCACGCATGGACGGTGCGATCAACGGCACCATTGCTGATCATCCGAACGGGCAGGTGGCCGAGGGAAGGCACCACGCGACGCCGCCAACCCGCCATATAGGGATCGAGTGTCTTGCCCTCCAGGCCGCGTGTGGCCAGCGTCATCACGTTCTGGCCGTATTCGGCGAGGGTCATGGTGAAGGTGGCCGGGTCGATTCCGGCTTGCGCGGCTTTTTGGATCTCGTCAAGCCAGGCTTGCGCTTGATCCTCATCTTCGGCCGACTCCGACACCGAGCGGCGGCGACGTGTCGATGGATCGACCCAGCGCACCCGAGCGCGGTACGGCCGTGGCCGACCGGCCCGGTACTCGATATCAGCAGACAGCGAAACACCGACGGGAATCTGTTCGCGACGGCTCATCGGGACGGCTCCTGCGGATCGATCCGGTGACTCATCAGCCAGCGCTGCACGTCAACAGCGCTGTATCGGGTGACGGCCCCGGACAGCCGAACGAACGGAGGTCCCTGCACGGGACTGGCGGTTCGCCAACGTCGCAGCGTCGAGGGGTCAACACCGATGATCTCGGCAAGTTCTTCGGTGGTGTACCAGCCGCCAAGCAGCAGCCCAGCGACGTTGTGAAGTTCGAGGGTCTCTGTCATCACGTTCCTTCCAGGATCAGGCGACTTCTTTCGACCGGGCGAGGGCGTGAAGCTCGTGGGCGAGTTCTTCGCGTCCGGCCTCGTGTCGTCGGCGGGCTTGGTCGGCGGCGGTGTTGGCCAGGAGGGCGTCTCCGGTGGTCTTCCAGCCGGTGCCGACGTAGGACAGGCGGGCGAGGACGACCGTGGTTTGGGTGTCAAGGTCGTCTTGACGCTCAAACCGTTCGTCGGCGTAGTCCGGGCCCTGAGGTTGGGTGCGGCGGTAGTGGACGCGAGCGGCGCGGAGGGCGGCGAAGGTGACCGAGTAGTGGCGGGCTTTGGTGAGGAAGTGGCCGCCGAAGCCGAGCATGTGCGCCCAGCGGCGCAGGGATTCGAAGCCAGGGTGGTCGCCGAGGGTCCAGGCGGCGTGAACGAGGCGTTCGGTGTGAGTCCCGCCAGGGTCGGCGTACAGGCCGATGTTGTGGTGCTGGAGGCGGCGGGAGGAATGTCCGGTGACTTCGGTGCCTTTGGTGGCGTATTTGGCCAGGTAACCAGCCACCATGGCGTCACTGACGGACTCGCCGTGCAGGCTGATGATACGCACGTCGACTTGCTCACCCCAGGTGATGAACCAGCCGTCGGGGTGTGCGGGGTGGGGGTCGGTGGTGCAGGTGATGTGCGCGGCGGCGAGGCGGGCGGCGGCGTCAAGATCGACGGCGGTGATACCGGGCGGCGGCGGGAGGATCGCAGCCGGGTCGTCGGGTTCGAGACCGTCAAGGCGGAGCAGGGCGTGAAAATGGACGGCTCCGCGCGCCTGGTATTCGGCGACCTTGCCGTGCGAGACCCGGACCGGGGGAAGACCGCGTGCGCTAGCTAGGCGGTTGAGGTGGCGGCTGATGGCTTGTTTGGTGCGCCGCCATAGTTCGCTCGCATGGTTGTTCCACACGACGTGGTGGTCGTGGTCGTAGCAGTCGGGGCACAGCGGCTGACCGAGCCGGGAATCGCCGGGTTCGTGACGAGCGAAGCAGGCCGCGGGCTCGCCGTGGTCGCAGTGGGTGAGGTCGCGACGGGCGTGGCAGGGTTCGGGGCGACAGCTGCAGTGGGCACGGTCGGTACAAATGTGGCGGCGGACATGCCGGGTGTGGACGGGACCGAATGACGGCGCGGTGAAGGTGGCGAACACGGCCGGGTGTCGGGCGACGGAGGCGGGTACGGTCTTGCCTCCGGCCAGACCGGAGCGGATCAGCTGGAAGGCATCACGTCGATAGGTATCGGCACAGGCAGGGCAGACGGTAGCGCGGCGGTTACCGCAGGCTTTGTAGATCACCCCGTCCGGCATGCCAGTCGTGGACAAGCTGCGGGTGAGTTCACCGGTACGGCTGTCGACAACGTCCAGGTCACCGAACAGGCGAATGGGATGAGCACATCCGGCGGCAGACCAGACATGGTCCAGCCAGTCGAAGAAACCATCTCCCGCGCGTTGTAGGGCGGTTTCACTGGCCAGAATGCTGCGGCGAGCGATTCGTGAGGGCGGCAGCTGATGAGTGGGCAAACGCAGTTGACTGGGTTGGCGGTGTTCGGTGTTCGCCCCCGCACCCGGTGCCGGGGAAGCGGTTCCGGGTGCGAGAGCCAGCGTCGAACCGGACGCCGGAAGGGTGTTCACAGGCGGTCCCCCTCACTGGGGGTGGGTGCCTGGATGTCCCGCAGGATTGTGATGGCTTGGCCGGTGGTGATGCCGAGGTGATCGGCGAGTGCGTCGGCGGTGATGAGGCGGCCGGTGTTCTGCTGGTGGGTGAAGGCCGCCATGCGAGCCCCGGTGATCAGATGTGCCGGAACGGGTTCGGCCGGAGTCGCGACCGGGGTGTGGTGATCGGTTTCCAGGGCGGGTAGTTCGGCCACGGCGGCGGAGGTGTCCAGACGCGCGGCTGGTGACATGTCGGCCGGTTCGGTGTCCGGTATGGGGGTGGTGCGGGAGAGCACCAGTTTGGATAGGGCGAGGAAAGCTAGGGCGGGAACGGCGGCCAGTAGCCAGCCGGTGGGGCCGGGTTTGGCGACGGCGAGTTGCGCGGCGATGGAAAGACTCGCAGCAGCGATTAGGACCGCCATCGGGTAGGTGATGGATTGGTGCGTGCGTTTGCGGCGGCGGATCTCCAGTCCGGCGGCGGTGGGCGTGAGTTCGGATATCACGGCGTTGGCCCAGCCGAACCAGTCGCCGGTTCCTTCGGGGCTGTTGGCCATGGTCCAGTCGTGGACGTGGGTGAAGGAGGCGGCACCGGCCATGGTGCCGACCAGCAGCAGGATGAGGACCTGGACGAGATTCTCGATGCGTTGGGTGCTCATGGCGTGCTCGCTTTCTGGCGAGGGGTCACGCCGCACACGGGGCAGCATCGGGATGCTCCGCCTTGGCGTTTGATTTGGCGTTCGCGGGTGCGGGTGCCGGGCCAGGTGCAGGCGGGTTGCCAGCCGATTCCAGCGGCGTTGACGACGGCGAGGAGTCGTGCCCCGTGGCCGGTTGAGTGCGCGGCGAGTCGGGCCGGGAGATCGGTGGTCCAGCCGATGTAGTGCTTGGCGTGCTTGTATGGCCGGTCGAAGTGCAGGAGGTAGACCGCGCCGGTCGGCGGGGTCATCAGGTGCCACCACCCCAGCGCTGTTGGGCCGCTTGGCGGGTAATGCCGAGCGGGCGGGCGATGTCGGCCCAGGAGTAGCCGTAGGCACGCAGGCCGGTAACGGCGTCGTGGGTGGCGGTGGCGAGTTCGTCGGCGACCTCAGCCAGGCAAGCGAGGGCTTCGACATCACCGGTGGCGATGCGGCGGCTGTAGGCGCGCAGTATGCGGCACAGGAAGGCGGCGTATTCGTCGTTCTCGACCACGCGCCGCACACGGTTGGGTGTCAAGGATTGGTTGACGGTGAAGTCGCTCATGCCAGCCCCCCGGACTGTTCGGCGCAGTCGAGGCATTCGCCCAGCGAGCGGGGAATGTAGTACCAGCGCTCACGACCGCAGGTGGAGCAGGTACGCCGAGCGGCAAGGGCTTTGGCGATGGCCGCTTGTTGGGCGGGGGTGGCGGTGCGCTTTGGCTTGGCCAGGTCGTAGCGGTACAGGTAGGCGACACGGGCGCCGCGACGCCAGATGATCTGGGCGGCGATGGGTTGTCCGCCGGGCCGCAGTCCCTGGGCGCGCAGCTGGCGGGCGGTGAGCAGACCGACGGGTGCCCAGCGGTAGGGGTAGGTGGGCAGGCCGTAGCGTTCGCCGGTCGGGTCGTAGAACCGCAGGGCGATGCCGTGTACGGCTGCGTCATCGAGCGCCGGAACACGCTGAGTTGACGCATGGGCATAGGTAATGTGCATGTGTCCACGTCCTTCGTGTCGAGGGGTGTGGGTGTGAAGGCGGAGGGCCGGGGATCTTGGTGGATGACCGGCCCTCAGCCGTGTTCGGGCTGGCCCGGTTGACGCTTAAGCGTCAAAGGGCTTTGGGTTCGAAATCTCCCCCGCAGGCACCGCACGTGACGGCTGCCTGTTCCAGTGAGGAGCGGGCGATCCGGATGGTGCGTTCGCATGGGCAGATCGCGGCGATGAGATTGCTGCTCTTGCCGGTGGCGGTCGGTGCGGTGATCTCGTCGCGCCGCCACAGGACCATGGCCTTCTCCAAAGCGCGCAGAGGTGCGCGGTAAGCGGCTTGGGTGGTGTCGGGGACGGTGGTGATAGACCAACCGAATTTGTCGTCTTTGGCGACGTCGATGCCGAGTTCGGTAGCCAGGTCGCGGAAGCGGGTGTTGTGGTAGCGGCCTTGTCGGCTGGTGTCCTGGATATCGCGGGCCTCGGCCAGGGCATGGGTGGCTTCGTGGAGCAAGGTGCCGAGCACTTCGGCCGGGGTGCGGCGTAATCCCTCACCGCTGACCATGATCTCGGTGCGGTCGCTGTCTGCGACGTGCCACCGGCCGGGGGCGTGGTGCCCCCAGCGAGCCTGTTTCCCCTCGGTGCCCGAAGCCAAGATGAGCACGACGTCGGGGATTTCCGTGTGCCGGTCGCGAATGGCGTACCAGACACCCTCTAGGGCGCGCAGCACGTTGCTGGCAGTTTCGGCCGGTCGCGCGGCGGTCATTGGTCATCGTCCTGATCGAGCGGGAACCAGCAAGGTGGTTCGACGATGATGAGGATTGCGCCGCAATAGGCGCAGTCGACTAGTCCCGGATGCTGGTCTTCAGGCGCGGCGTCGGAGTTGCACGGCCAGATGCGCAAGTCGATGCATTGGCAGTCCGGGCAGTGCAAGGCACTGGCAATGATCAGGTCGGCCCAGGTGTTGAAGCAGGCCGGGCAGTAAATGTTCATGTCCGGCCAGGCCGAGACGAGCCAGTGGGGATTGTCGTTGCCGAGCAGGTAAGCGCAGGTGTGGCAGGAGTCGCATTCCATGACCCAGCGGCCCCAGTCGGGTTTGCCGTTGGCCCGGTAGTACTTGTGAATCATGAAGCCCACACTCCGTGGCATGCGCCGCATTGCAGCGCCATTTCTTCGGTGCGCTCGTCGACCAGGACGCGGGTTTCGTAGACGTCGATGGAGCCGCAGTACAGGCAGCGGACGTGCCGTTCACCGACCAGTGCGGCGACGATGCGGGCGCGTTCGGAGTTGCAGACGTGTTCCTGGCCCCATTGGCTCAGGGCCGGATAGTCGCCGAGGGCGACGGTGTGAGGTTCGAAGCAGACCAGGCAGATGCCGGTGTATCCGCTTGTCTCCGGGGCCATCGTGATGACCAGGATGTGTGTTGGGGATGGCGGTTTTGTAGGGCTCATCGGGATGCCTTTCGTGGTCAGGCTGCAAACACGTCGGCGGACACAGAGGCCGGCGGCGCGGGCGAAGTGGTGCGGTGACCGGTGCGTGACCACGCGGCGTAATCAGCGAGGGTGCTGATGTCGTCGTCGGTGAGGTAGGCGACTTTCATCAGCGTCGGAACGCCGCCCTCGGCGATCAGGTAACAGACGCCGGGCATGGTGGGCTTGATGGTGGTGGCGCAGAAACCAGCGCCGGACCAGCCGTCGCCGAGGATGATGTCGCTGCTGCCGGAAGAGGTGCAGCGGAATGCGGCGCGGTAGCCGAACAGATCCCGCAGGCTCTTGGGGATGATGTCGATGCTTGGCCGCTGAGTGGCGGCGATGACCGGCATGGCGGCGGCACGGCCACGGGCCACCAGGTCACGGAACAAGGTGATGAATTCGTCCTGCTGGACTTTGGTGCCGAGCACGGTCGCGTACAGGGCAATTTCGTCGAATATGCAGGCGATTGCTTTCACACCGTCGGTACGGGTGAGTTTGCGGCGGCCGTGGGCCCGTAGCCAGGCGTAGCGGTTGTTCATCACCGTCTGCAGACGGCGCAGGGTGGTGATGGCGTGGTCCATGTCCGCGCCGACGAACTCATCGGCGCAGTCCTCCCAGGGCCCCAGCTCGACGAGCTTGCCGTCGAACAGCACGGGGCGGGCGTCGCGGCACAGCGCGATATGCGCGGTGGCGGTGTTGATCAGGCTGGACTTGCCGCCGTCGGGTTCGCCCGCGATCAACAGGCGGCGGTAGGCCAGCGGTGTGTAGACCGGGGTGCCGAACTCATCCAGCCCCAGGAACACCGGGTCGAACATCGACAGGTTCGGGCCGACCGGGATCCGGTCGACCGGTGACGCGGTGGACATCGGCATGCCCCCCTTCTTTGGGTAGGGAGGCGCGAGGGACCCATGGCAGGGTCGCCTCGCGACCTCGCGGAATGGGTTTCAGATCAGCGGCCGGGGATCAGATCCAGTCGCTGATGTCCTCACCGGAGTTGACCGGTTGCGGGACGGCCGTCGGGCCGGTCGCACCGGCCTTGGCGGACTTGCTTGTTTTCGTGGGCTTGGCGCGGGCGGCGTCAGGTGCCGGGACCGCGTCGGGGTCCGCCGTACGCGACGGACCACGTTGGTTGTCGTCGGAGGTGGCCGGGACGTCCGGGAGGTCCAGGGCCGTGGGTACGGGGTGGGCGGCCCGCTGAGTGGTGGGGGTGTCGGTGTTGTCCACCAGATCCAGGAGCGGGGTTTCGATAGTGCCGGTCAGCACAGCGCGACGCTTGACGTCGATGCGCACTACGGCGGCGTTGCTATCGGAGGCGGCCTCGACGGTGACGCTGGCGGCCCAGCAGGTCACGGCGATCTTGTCGAGGCGGGATTGCAAGTCAGCGAGCGACAGGCCGGGCCGCAGCCAGGCCCACACGCGTTCGCCGGTACGGGTGGGACGGGCCCACAGGATCAGCGGCAGGGTGCCGCTGCGGTTGGTGATGATGAACTCGTTGAAGCACACCCGCAGCCGGTGCCGGGTGATGACGCACCACGCGATCGCCTTGACGCGGGAGCGAAGGGCAGGGATCACGGCCGGGACACCGGCTAGCACGGTCAGAATGATGATGCGGCCGAACAGCGGCAGGTGGGTGGCCAGCAGCACCCAGCCGTACCCGGCGAGCAGGGTGAGCCCGATTTCGGGCGCCCACCACCACAGGACCCGCAGTACGGGCCAGCAGACGATGAACGCGGCGACCAGCAGGCCGACCGCAGCACCGATGAGTCCGCCCAGCAGCACGGCGGCGATCGGCGGAAGGTAGGACGTGGTGATGGTGGCGGCCAGCAGGCCCACCACGATCGCGACCACGTAGAAGGTGATTTTGGCGGTGCGCGCGTACGACCGCGACACGCGGTCTTCGATCACGGTGACGGTTCCACCGCGCCCGACGCGGCCGAACGAACGACCGGCAGATGAGCCTCGCCCCAGACGTGGCAGGCCCGTAGACTTGGACATGATTCACCCTTCTTGCAGTGGAGGGATCGAATTGGCGGGGCCGGAGGAGGACAGTCCTCCAGGCCCCGCACTTTGTTGTGACAGGCCGGACCTAAACGGTCACGAGCAGCTCATTGGCTTCGAGCGAGAAGAACACGACGTTTGCCTGACGGATACCGGGCTCGTCCACGCTGCTGTGGACCGACGCCAGGATCTTGTTGAACAGGTCTTGCCGGGTTTCGCCCGGCTTCGCGGTTACCGTCCCCTTGCGAGTGAAGTAGGCCATACCGGAGTAGGCGGGGTAAAGCAGAGTGATGATGAAGAAGAATTCCATGAGAAACCCTTTCGTCGAATTCAGCGCCGTTTCAGGGCAACTGAAAGACCCACACGGCGATCGCGTGGGCCAAGGTGATGTGTGAAAGGTGCCGTTTGATAGCACCAAATCCCCTGAACCGGGGAGACAGCCCTAGACCAGGGCCGAACGAGAAAGTGACCGGTGTGGCCCGCAGAAACGGGCCACACTCACGAGCCAGCGGGGCACATCACTTGCGCCGCCCCAAGAACACACGGGAATGCTTTCCGACGAATCCGACGCCGGAACCAGGCACCATCAGGCCATGCGGGTATAGGACCGCTTGGCTACTTCGAGGCCGCCGGAGCTGCAGCCGCCTTGATCTCCACCGCGCGGAACGCCACGCCGTTACGCCCGTTGGTCGCCCAGGGCAGGGCCTCCAACCGGGACACGGTGACGAACTGTCCCACCTTCACGTTCGGCTTCTCACCCGCCGTGGTGATGGTGATGACATCGCCGCCGTCGTCGTCCTGGACGAACACCTGCGTCGACCACATCGGCCGGCCGGTGTCCCGCTCGGTCCGCTGGCGACCGTTCTGGTCGGTCTTCTCCACCGGATCCTTCGACACCATGACCTGTTTCGTGCTGGTGTCCACGTAGAGCTTCATCAGCTCCCCTTTCGATCCAGGGCCGCACCGCCTCTCGGTGCGCTTCCCTTGCTGTGCCACCAGGATCGAGATCAGGTCGATGTTCGAACAGACTGTCGAGGGGTGATGATGGAAGCTGATTGCTCGTCACCCCTCGCGTCATCGCTCGCGACGTGCGCAGACTGGAGACGACACCGAAGCGGGAGGAGTACCTCGTGACGGAGGAGCGCCCAGAGTGGGCCAAGCGCATCACCGCTGAACGAGAGGCTCGTGGCTGGAACAAGCCGCAGTTCATCGAGGCTCTGCGGGCCCATGCAGACCGCCAGTTGCCAGGCAAAGCGTCGATGCTTCGCCGCGTGCACGCTTGGGAGAGCGGCGAGTCATGCCCGGATGACGACTACCGACCCGTCATCGCCAAGACCTTCGGCACCGTCACCGCAGCCATTTGGCCCGTCGCGGGCAGCCGGGACAGCGACGCCGAACTCGTCACCGGGACCGGCATGGACACCTTGGAGATCGTCACCCGCTTGCGAGCATCCTCCGTGGACCCAGCCGTAATCGAGGGGCTCCGAATCACCGTTGATCGACTCTGTAGCGAGTACCCGCACATGCCTGCCGATCAGCTACTTGTCGAGGGACGCGCTTGGCTGCGTCGCATCACGACGCTTCTCGACCGGCACCTGACTCTCGCCCAGCATCAGGAGATTCTGTCCTTGGCTGGTTGGCTTGCTGCGCTGGTCGGGTGTGTCGAGTACGACTCGACCAATCGGCCCGCAGCCGAGGCGACCCGACAGGCCGCGCTGAGTCTCGGCGAGGAGTCCGGTGACGCCGAGGTCATGGCCTGGGCACACGAGATGCGCGCGTGGTTTGCTCTCACCCGAGGCGACTACCGGGGTGTCATCGCAGCCGCGGAGGCGGGTAGCGCCATAGCGCCCAACTCACGAGCAGCCGTCCAACTCCATGCTCAAAAGGCCAAGGCATGGGCCCGCATCGGTGACCGACGCCAGGTCGAGGTAGCCCTAGACCAAGGCCGGACTCTGCTGGAGCGCATGCCGTACCCAGACAACCTGGATCACCACTTTGCCGTTGACCCAGCCAAGTGGGATTTCTACTCCATGGATTGCTACCGGTTGCTCGGCAATGGTCAGCCAGCCAGCGCAGCGGAAAATAAACTTGCGGAAACCTATGCCCAGGGCGTCATCCGAGTAGGAACCGATGCCGGTGGAGTCGAGCGCTCACCGATGCGTAACGCGGAAGCCCGCCTAACTCTTGGGCTGATCGCAGCGCGGGAAGGCGACGTGGAAAGAGCCGTCGACTTCGGAGAGCGCGCACTCCAGGGTGAACGAAAGTCTTTGCCCAGCTTGCTGATGGTCTCACGTGAACTCGGCACCACGATTAAGGAGCAGTACGAGACGGAGCCAAGTGCCGTCGAGTACCTCGACCATCTTCGCCAACTGCAAGCGGCGACCCGCTAGCCGCGGAGTCGTCGGATAGGGCATCAACCAGCGCCCGAGACCCTGTGCAAACTTTCTGTACGTCTTCAAGGCGGCCCGAGAACCGGGCCGCACGCGCCGCCGACTCGGCACCTGGCCCTCCGCCTCTGCTTGGGCTCCGGCTACGGGACCAGGCCAACGCCGGTCGGCAGGCGCGAACACCAGCAGAGGTCACGGGGCCGTACGAAGACGGAAACTAGTCACGGGGTTGGCAGGCCGCGCCCGTGCCGCTGGCCGGTTCCGGACTTGCGCGGGGACCCCGCGCGGGGCCTCACGACGGGCCAATGCGGGCAGGCGGCAGCGCCAGCCCGTCCGCCGGTCCAGGCTACGAGGCCCCGCCCCCACGCAAGTCCGGAGCCGTCCAGCTCACGAACCTGGCACTGCATGCCGAAAAGGACCTGCAAGGCACAACGCAGGGCGATATGATTCTTCGCCAGATCCTACTTCATGGGGAGGCCGAAATGAATAATCACCCTCGACCACGCCTCTCCATCAGAGAAAGTATGCAACCCAAGGAAGAATTGTTTGACGGAGTTCCATCCCACCTCCACGCACCGCTAATATATTGGCTACAAGGAGTTTTTGGCTATCGCACTCCTCTCAGCAAGGGGGGTGGCCTTTCCGTGCCACTCATGATGAAAGTCGCGAGCGCTGCACGCCTGTCAATAAGTCCAAACTCCTATACCGACAACATTCACAAGGAAATAGTTAATCACTGCATATATGACGAGCTAATATTTCTAGACGTCATAGATTCCGCACTAGTCTACGCAAGTAAACAGGAAGCCATCGGCCTAGAATCCGCTCTCGCGGAAGGGGGGTCCGCATGGCGTGTATCAGTTGAAGAAAAGGAGCTACAGCGAAGAGTCTCTTCTGCCGCACAAAGTATGGCCGATAAAGCTATGGCAGTTTCGGATATAGCAAGTGAAGAGCTGCAAGCGGCATGGAGTGCAGCGTATGGGCGAAGCCCTGACCCCTCAGACGCATGGGATCATGCAATCAAAGCCGTAGAAGCACTCTGGATACCATTGATCGTGCCCAAGCAAGAGAAGCCACAATTGGGTCACGTTCTAGGGCAACTTGACCGCCAAGGCGAGCTCTTCAAATTCATACTTCCCGGCGAAGATATGAAGTTCGAGGTAAAGGCAGTCGTTGGCATGCTCAAAACTCTGTGGCCCAATCCCGATCGTCATGCCAGCGAAAATCGCCGCACACCCAGTCTTCAGGAAGCGCAAGCAGTCGTACACCTTGCCGTAGTTCTCGTACAATGGGCACGAGATGGAGCAGTTTCACGCCGCTAAGTACCCCCACTCCCATGCGAAGGCCAAGTAAGGAGCCTCAGCGCAACATAAGCGTTGACACGCAAACGTCAACATGTCCCATGACCTGGGGACCATGCGGGGACCACACGCCACGCCTTCCACCAAACGTATGCTTGCTGGACAAGCTCCACACACACCTTCGACTCTCTGTGGGAATTCTGTGGGATGATCTTGATTTCGTCCCTTCTCTTTCGTCTGCGGTCGGGGTTGTAGCAGCTCGTTCAGCGCGGCTACCGGGGATCCGGGCGATAGCGTGCGCCGGGCTTTCAGGGACGCCTCCCACCGGGTCGTGAGTACCTGTAGCAGTTCGTCCCGCATCGCTTGGGTGATGTGGGTGTAGCGGCGCTGTACCGATCCGTCCTCGTGGCCGATGCGCTCGTCGATCAGGACCGGCCGGATGCCGGCCTCCTCCAGCATGGTCCGGTGGCTGTGCCGCAGGCCGTGCGGGGTCAAGCCCGCGGCGATCGGCATCCAGCACATCTGCGCGCGTTCCCACGGGTTGCGCCCGCGCACCGGTCGGCCGGGGAACGGGTCGGCCAGCAGTGGCATGGGCCGTGCGGGCTGGGGCGCCTTTTTGGAGTACCAGCCCGAGGTGGCCGGGCCGAATACCCACGCGGCGAACCCTGACCGGCGCCAGTGCCGGGAACCCGGCACGCTCGCCGAGGTCGCCGGCGAACGCGCGAACCCCAGTTGCGCGATCCTGCCTCGACTCGCGTGCGCGTGCCTTCGGCCACACGTCCGGGATGGTTGACGACGTTGGACACGGTGCCGACGCTCACGCCCGCGCGCCTGGCGACGTCCGCCGCGGTTGCGGGTCCACGTGGCCTGGCTGCCGATTCGCGATTGCGGAACACGTACTTCCCGCCGTGACACGGGCACGGTTTCGGTGCCGTCCGGGTGATGTGGTCCGACAGCAGGTTCGACAGCCATGGGGGCAGGTCGATGTCTCGGTAGGAGTCGTCCTTGGGTGGGATGCGGTGGAATACGCCGTCGTTGTCTTCCCAGAGCTGCCATTCGACGCGGAGCCTGCCGGGCCGGACGTATCGCGCCTCCAGGCCGACGGTCTCGGCCCACCGAAGGCCGGTGTAGTAGGCCAGCAGCACCATCACCAGTTCGTTGTCCCGGCCGGTCAGGAGGGAGGCCCGCTCCGCGATCAGCAGAGCCCCCAGATCATCGGTGATCTCCTTCTCCGGCCCGCGATCCCGCTTCAGGCCCGCGCGCTTGCCGCGCCCTCGCCGCCTGGTCGCCGGGTTGATGCGGATAAGCCCTGTGGTGCGGCTGCCGGGGGGACGCCCGAGTATCCGTTCGACTTCCCGGGGGTCTGTGGCGTCGGCGAGGATGGTGTGCAATGTCTTGCGCCAGGCATTGATGGAGTTGGCCGCGTATCCGGCCGCGCGCTCCCTTGCCACCCATGTCGCGATACGACCGGCGTCGATGTCGCCGAGGTCGTCTTTTTCGAATTCTGGCAGAAGATGGTCCTCGCAGTGGCGCCGGAGGTTCTGCATGGATGACAACGCGAGATCCTGCGCCACGTACCACATATTCACCCACGACTCGAATGTCATCGCGGTGTCGTTCGGTTCGCTCCATTGCCCGGCCCTGACCTCGGCTTCCGTGTCGTCGCCGGCCTTCTGCGCGTCTCGCTTCCGGTTGAATCGTTGAGTTTCCCCTCCGGGATTCTTCACCGTGGGCCACTTGCCGCGGCCATCGCTGAAGCAGGCGATATAGTAGGCGTTCGCTCCGCTTCCGCGTTTCTCCACGTATGCCATTCCACTCCTTACGCTCGCGCACGTAATTGCGTGTTCTAGTATCCCTTTTCGGTCCCAAGTTCGATGTGTCTGCGGTCCGCCCATGCGCGGATGCTGGCCACGTCCCCGTTCCTGCCGCAGTACCTGAGGTGACAGTTCTCGTGACAGGCTCCCCGATATCCTCGCTTTGGAAGGGCGCAAGTCAGGATGGCACCATGTCCGATTTTGACGCAAACAGGAGAGCCATATGCCAAGCGGTAGGTGAGCAGCGAGTTTGGTGCTCCTTCGGAGTGCCGGGCGGCAACTTGTTTCCTCCATCTCTCGCATACGTCTCCTTGCCTCCACAGCTTGTAAGTGCCACAGGTCGCCTAGGCTGACGAACGAGTCCGGGGGTCTGCCGTCAACCGCTCAGCGCCGAGCGAGGCACCACGCACCGCTCCGACGGCGAGCCATGCGACGAAGTGTCAGCAGCTCCCTTCGCAGGACCCTTCGCGGATGAGTTGACGTGGACCCGCAAGATAATCTTCGTTGCTCTGATCGGCCGTCGTTTCATCTGCATCCGGTCAAAGAAGCCGCACGTCTCCTCGCGGAGGGGGTGACCGAAAGCTGGCTGTGCGAGAAAGCGCGCCTGCGGGAGATACCGCATTGCCTGCTGGCAGGAAAGTACATGTTCTCCGACGAGCATCTCCGAAAGATAGTGCTGTTGTTCGAGCGCCAGCCAGTACTCCCAACTAGCGCCCGGCAGCGTAAGAGGCCTGCCCCTGCAACTCCCGGTGCCACCCCTCTCAAGGCCCGCCATCCACGACGACGGCCAACCCAGGGATGAAGCTCGTTCACGGCTGGATCCATTCACCACCTTTCAATCCTGGTTCAGCAACAGCACCAGGGAACACGCGCCTCCCGCCGACTCATCGACGACGGGACTCAAGCACAACCGTTGCGAGTGCGCCCGCGTGGTTCAGCCCCGTCGATGAGATCGCAGGCCAGCTGACGTAGGTGAGTTCACTTCCGATCCGATCAGGTCCGAACGCTCCCCGGTATGCGAAGTTCGCGTCAGCGCGGATATCGCGAGCTCGACCGCCCGAGTGGTTCGTGATCACGATTTGGGCCGCTGTAGCGTTGCCCGCCCGGAGCGCCGGTCGAGCACGTGGAGCCACAGCATGATCACATGCGTCCGGGAGCTTCTGCCAATTCAGGCGCCCGGACGCGCAGCGTCGTCGAGGTCAGCACTGATCGGTTGGGGCTGTGGCCGCCTGGCGAGACTCCGTCGTTAGGGCTCAGCCGCGGGCGGCTGGGTCGAGTTCGCGGGCCTGGGGCGCCTGGGGAGATCGTCGGTCTCGCCGATGTACCAGCGAACGAACTCGCGGATCACCTTGGACCGGTCGAGTTCCGGCTCCGCGTTCTCCACGGCCTCGCCGAACCGGGCCCACATGTCATCGCTCATGCGGACACGGCGGAACGGCGTATCGGCCACGTCGCCTCCGTTGATCTGTGACGGCAACGCCGATCCTCTCATGGGTCCTCCCATGCACTTGTCTGTAGCCACAGCATGACCGACATTGACGCTACAGATCAAGACCGCTCATGAAGCGAGCAGCGATGCCCCGGAGATCCGCTCTTACCATCACGGCCAGCCAACGCTGCCATGGCCTGACCTTCATCCCCTCACAGCGCCCTCGAGTCCGCGCCCAGACCCACCGGCGTAGCACCCCCTAGGAGGACCGACACTGATCGGTCCAACGAACCTTCCGGTCTGGGCGCCCCTACGCCGCGCCGCTCGTGGCGGGACCGTTCTGTCCAACGGCGGCATGACCGGCCTGTTCCGGATCTTCCTTGCCTTGCTGGCCGCGTAGGTGTGGGAGCGGAGCCTACCCATCGAGCGCCGCTACAGCAGTCGACAGCTTCCGGACGCCCGTCCCTCACCTTTCGTAGGCCAGAGGCGGGGACCTGCTACCGGCCCCGCTCAAAGACAGCCGAGGAACGGCCATTTTCTGTTCGCCCCTAAATTGCATCAAGACCTGACCATAAGCAGGTTGCCCAGATTTTTGCAGCCCAAAGCAACTGCAAGATCGGGGGTCAAGCCTGAAGTTTGCTCCGCATCTGACTCGTTGCTCGACTTGATCGGTCTTGCGCATTGACATGAGATAAGCCAAGATCACCTGCAACCCCGCTTGTCACTCATCAGTGTTTCATTCCTGACCTCGTGCATCTCCCTTGATGCACCCCGTGAACAGGCGAGGAGGAAAAAGCGCGTGTTCAAACGAACCGGGCAACTCGGCGTCTTGGCTCTCATGGCCATAGTCGCACTGCTTTTGGGATCCGGGGCAGCAACCGCCGCACCGCGAAACGACCTATCCCCCCACCCCGACCCAAGCACAGCACCTTCGGCAAGGCCAGCGGCCGGACCAGAAGCAAAGGCCGCCGCAGGCAGCCGTCCGGTATCGGGGAAGAACCCTCAGGCCGGCCCGACATTCACCCAAGCGTCCGGGGTGTGGCAGGTCAACACCAGCATGGCCGTCCTGCGTAACACCGTCACCGACGCGGATGGCGACAAGTCGACCTTGTCCTTCGAGGTTTGGACCCTCGACGCCGACGGCAAGCCGAAAGACCGGGTCAAACTCACCGACGACAACCCTTACGGCGTCCTGGTGTCCGACTTCGTCGCCTCAGGCAAAACCGCCTCGGTCACCGTCGACACCGGCAGACTCAAACCGGGCGTCACCTACGTCTTCCGCACCTCCGCCTTTGACGGAAGCCTGTATGAGACCAGCTGGTCTCCCTGGGCGAAGTTCAAGATCCGCAACCGCGTGGTGGACATCAAGTTGCCCGCGCCGAAGCAGGACGAGCCGACGCTGGACCAGGACGCGTTCCAGCAGCCTCAAAAGATCGCCCAACCCGTCGAAACATCGGATCATGGCGTCGCGGTCCGACCGGGCACGCAGGGGCGGAACGGGCGTGCAGGGTCCAGTTGCGCCGACATCCTCAAGAGGGCTGATGGTCAGATCTGCTGGCGTATCGTGCCCGATGACGGCAAGAGGGCGCCCAAGAAACGCAGCAAGACGAGCGCCGCATCCCCCGACCTGGTGGACTGGTGCGATGACAACCCGGCGGGCTCATACATCAAACGCTATGAAGCCTGCATCAACCTCGGAGTGGTGGCCGAAGCCGTCAAGGTCATAGACAACAAGCCCGTCACGCTCTACGCCAAGTGGAACGTCCAGCAGCAGTACCAGCTGTCCAACAACACTGGCGACATCCGAGAGAAGATGTCTCTCGTGCCGACGGACCCGGTCGACCCGTTCTTCGCGGTCACTCTCGACGTGGACTTCAAGTGCCTGGTGTTCTGCACCTCTGGCTCCGGATCCCCCGAGTGGGACGGCCTCCGGCTCTGGCTCCCCGGCGATCTGCACACCGCTGAAGGCACCACCTCCCACACCTGGGAGGGCGGCAAGGAGGAAGGAGAGCGCTCCCCCTTCATCAACCTCGAGCCGACGATCACCCAGACCCGGGAAACGGGTAATCAGGAGAAGCGAAGCTGGATGGCCGTCGAGGCGGCGATACGCTGTGACACCCTGTCCAAGCCCCAGCCGGGCTGCGTGTTCCCCGGGTACACACCGACCTGGACCTTCAACACCAAGAAGTTCCCCGTCGCCGCGGCGCACGCCTGGTTGATCAAGTCCAAACTCCCCAACCATCCGGGGAGCAGGGAGCACGGAAAGCCGATGTTCTTCCTGCCGAAGCCGAAACCGGATGACACCACCGGCCGCGACCCCGATGACAATCGCAAAGTGATCTGCCCGTCAGGCTGGGCCAGGAAAAACGGCCACCCCGAGACCACGCCTGTGAAGGACGGCGATGTGCCCAGTTGCGATGAGTTCGCCTTCGCCGCGTCCTACAATTCCGGCGGTATGCCGACGTCCGATGGCGGGCTGAATCAGGTGTCCTCCGGTGACCAGTGCCTACAGACTTATGGCACCCGCATCGGGGCAGACGATTGGCACCTGTATGACGACGAGCGCAAGCCGGCTCCGACGTTCACGGAGGTCTGCGGGCGTTCTGCAATGTCCAACTGGATGAACACCCAGTCCATGCAGTCCTTTGCAAGCACCTTCAGCCAAAAATACAGGCTGCTGAACTACGACAAGTACTGGGTCAGCACCCCTGGTTTCGAGCACTGCGACGCCACCGTAGCGACCGTACGGTGCACCGTGCCCAAGCCCTGACCGAGGGCGGACTGATTCGGGGCGGGGCGGATCCCACCGGGTCCGCCCCGCCTCATGTCACCTGGGTCCGTCGAGGACGACCGCGTCGATGTGCGGGTGCCTCACATCCACCCATGTCAGTCCGTTCCGGTAGAGCGCGGGGCGATTCCTCGCTATCTCGGCACCGGTCGGAAGCTTCATCGGACGTCCCTGTTCGAGAGCTACGGCGATCTCTGTCAGCCAGTCCGGCAAGGGCCACCCGTCAGAGGGCCGCGGGTACGGCTCGTCCGCCTGATCGACCGCCCAACTGCCGAGGTTGCCATAGGAGGGCTCGCTCCTACGCGCATCGACGTACCACCCGTACCAGGTGTCCCCGGGAGTCCGCGCGAACGGCAGGATGCCCGCCTCCCGGTCGTCCCACTCCTCGGTGTGCGTCCGGTACTCGGCGACCAGCCGATCGAGCGGAAGCATCGTCTTGCCCGTCGGGAGGATTCCGGCGACCTCGACCGCGTCCGGCGTGCGCTCCTCGTCGACCCCGTCATGAATCCGGTACCAGGCCGCCAGAGTCGCGGGAAGCTCCACCCCCATCGCTGCCTCCGCCGCAGCAACATCAGCCTCGCTGGCCGGCGGGCGAAGCAGCACGGCAGACCCCGGCGCATGCGCCTCAAGCCAGGTCTCAATCCGACCCCACGCCGCCACCAGCCGCTCCACATCTTCAGCATCGGCACTCATAGGCTGATGCTACGGACACCGGGAGGGGGTGATCCCCCTTCTTGGTTCAGTGCGCCGCCGCGGCCGACCCTTTTTGAAGCTTGTACACAGGGACAATGCCCGCATGGGAGTACGTCAGGACAGAGAAGGGCGCGCTCGCAAAGATTGCAAGCCGGTGAACTCAACACCTCTGGCGCGTCCCCGTCAACACGGCGAGCGGGCAGCACCGCGTGACCCGCCGCAACCGGCCGCGCTCCACCTGGCCATCAGATCGCTCCGCGCCCGCCGAGCCGCCTTCCCCATCTTCTCGGCCCCCTACATTCACGTCGGCCCCTGAAGCCGGGCGAGCTTTGCGCCCCCTGGCGTCCCGGGACTTGAGTGCCCGAACTTAGGTTCGTAGCGGCGTCGCAGGAGGCGGCAACTGTTCAGCCATGACACTGTGCGTCCCATCACCGAGCGGTACCGGCCGATCGCTGGGAGGACTCGATGCCGCGGCGAGGCGATGCGTGGCATGATCCTTCTGCCGCGTAACACAAGAGCCGCTGGCCAGATGTGTTCTGGCAGCGGCTTTATGAGGTGTGGAGGTGCCGAGAATCGAACCCGCGTCTTTCTAAGAAGAACGATTGACCATCGTTGGAGACCATTGAACAAGACTGCCTGACCTGCATATATACAAGAGCCCAACGTTGGCCACAGTTGATCAACATCGGTACTCCCCGGATATTCTTCGGGAGTAGACCGGGACCTCGTTCCCTGGCGGACGGCCATCGTGAACGAGCAGGCGCCGATCGCCCGGACTGCCCGCAGGCCCCCACGACACGCCCGCCGGGCTCGTGCGCACGGGGACATCGCCGCGAACCGTACCCCCTGCATCGGCTGGCTGTTGTCCTAGCTTGACCAGCTCCTGCACCATCCCGGCAGTGCCACCTCGATTGCGCCACGCTCGCGTGGCAGCGCCGCCCCCAGAACACCACGAAGACCGACCCGGCCCTCCCCTGCCCGCGCTGCGATGCAGTTTCGGCGTGCCGAGCGTGCTGCAAAAGACCTACGCCAAGGTCGCCGTCAGCTTCGATGAAATCTGGTTCCAGCGCACAACGACGTACTGGAGGGCCACCCCGGTTCCGCCAACGAGGAAGACAACTCATGACCGCTGGATGGTTCGCCGCAGTCGAGACCTCGTGGGCACCAGCTGTCCACCCCGGACTACGGCAGTTGCTTGCGCATCAGCGTGCACACCGTCTCATATCGGGTGGTGGTTCCATCCGAGGGTTGCTCACTTCGACGCCGAGTTCGGCGCGGTCCAGGCCACGAGCGCGGATCCGCTGCTCGGCAGCCTGGATCAGTACGGTACCGATCCCGCACGACTGCAGCGCCTCATGCACGGCCAGTTGCCAGAGGGTTCCCGCATCGGGGGTCTTGGCGTAGTCGACTCCGCCGACCGCTACCGGCAGACCGGACGGCGGGCAGACGGCCAGATAGTCCACCTCGCCGCGCGCGGCCCGATCCAGCGCCTTGGCCATGCGCGCCAGGTGGGTGCCCGACCCGGACCAGGCGCACGAGGGAAGATCCTCGTGGATCAGGGCGCGGACGGTCAGCGACACCGTGATGTCGGCCATGAGCACTCGCCTCCGGCGACTCAGTAGTGACGGGCCCGGCTAACGCTAACGCCGGCCGTCTTCACGATGCGATCGAGTGGGCCGAACACCAGCTCTCAGCGCGGCGCCAGCCACCAACCATGGACCAAATCGACACCAGGGGCAGTGTTCTTGCTGGTCAGGGCCTTGTTCGCGCGCCCCCTCCGGAGCCGTGCGCGCAGGTTCGAATCCTGCAGGGGGCGCACCACCATCACCAGCGGAAACACCCGCTGACCTGTCCGAGGAAGGTCCGGCCTTTCCAAACGGCGAGGGCGGCCAATTGCCACCGGATGCGACCGATGGCGACCATCTGGGTACCCGGCGGGACCCCGCGTGCGCCTGGTGGGAGTGGTCAGATTGAATGCGGTTCGCCGCCGCGCGAGGCACTCGTCGCTGGCCATCCCCAGCGCGGGCGGGTGATCGAGCTGCGGAAGGCCTTCGCTCTCCGGCGACGTGTCGTGGCGGCTTTTCTGGCCCGCGTGGCGGAGCCGTCCCGGACGTGAACACACCGGGGGCCCTCCCCACGCTAGTGCGGGGAGGGCCGAGGGTCAGGCGATGGGCTGGTCAAGGCGCCAGTGGACGACCTCGACGTTCCTTCAGCGGCATTGCCCGCAGACCAGGGACGGGTTGGCGAACTCGATCACCCGATGAGCGGCGCCGACGCTCACGGCTCGAACCGCCCCGCCGCCCGCCGTCCGGGGTCAGCATTCCAGGACGAGCCCGGCCTCGTAGTAGGGCTCGGCGTCGTCGGCGACGAACCGGAACCACGACGCGATGACCGTGCTGGAAGAACCGGCGTGGTCACGGCACCAGGAAGCCGCGCCCATCAGCGCCGCGGCCTCGGTGGCGCCGCAGAACACCATCACCGGCTGCAGCCCGGCGACGGCGTCCAGGCCGGACTCGTCCGCGACCTCTTCGGCGGTGCTGGCCAGCCGCTCCAACTCGGCGACGACATGGCCGGGAAGGCGCAGGCCGAGCTCCTGGCCCGGCTCGTGGGCGAAGCTGCTGAGGTCGATTCGCGGCATCGGCTCCCACCGTAGCGGGAAGCTGCTCATCAGGTTACCGCCGCGCCGGTCAGCGGCCACGCTCAACAGGCACGGCCCCCTCGCCCCCGCAGGGCCCGCGCGCCGTCCGTGGCCGCGCCGCCCTCACCGCGGCCTCGCCCCGCCCCGCCGCACCCACTGACCAGCGCCGTCCCACAATCAGGCGATTCCGGGACACGCCGCGATCGGTCCCGCGGCGCACCCGCTGCGCACCGCCCTCGTGGCCCTGCGAACGCAGGGAATGTCTGTACCGGCTGGTCACTCCAGATCCAGCAGGTCCTCCCACCCCCACCGGTCGGCGGGATGACCCTCCGGTTCCCGCCCGAACCGGTACCGCTCCCTGTGATCACCAATTTGCAGAAACTGATCCAACATGCCGACAGCCAGCAACCGGTCGGCCAGTGCGGTCACCTGATCACCGGCCCCGACCTGCCGCAACCGGCCCAGCAGATTAGCGACGCCGCTCGGGTTGTCGAGGGCGACTTGGGCGGCGGGATCGCGGGCCAGCAGCGCGGTCACCTGATCGTCGGCCCCGGCCTGCCGCAACGCGCCCAGCAGTAAGGCGACGCCGCCCGGGTTGTTGAGAGTGGCGTGTGCGGCGGCGTGGGCGGAAGGTCGTTGGTCGGTGGGGTGTAGGCGGTGCAGGTGGTCGACGAGGGAGCGAGCGGCGCGCGGGTCGCCGTGGGTGGTGGCGTTCTTGTGCAGTTGGGTGGCGTCGCGGTACAGGCCGCGTTCCCAGGCGGCATCGCCGAGAGCGCCTTGGTCGGCGGGGTGGGCGTGAACGGCTGCTGCCTCCCAGAAACCGGTCGGTGGGATGTGGCCGGCGCGGGTGGCGCGGCCGTGCTGGTCGAGGTAGTCGGCCAGCTGGTACACCGGCCCACCGTCGTGGGCTGATGCGTGGGGTGCGCGGCGCCTGCGGCCGTGGTGGGGGCGTTGGGTGCGGATGCGGGTGACCGGCCCCGAGGCGCCCTTGCAGGGTTGGGCGGTGTAGGCCAGTGCTCGTTCCAGCCAGTCCTGGCCCAGCTGGTCGTACTGGGTGGCGGTCAGGTACGCCGGTACGGCTTCCTCCAGCAGCGACAAGGGCAGGGCGTTGTGGTGTCCCATCCGGCGAGCGTCCATCGCCGCCCAGATGACCGCCTTGGCCGCCGGCTCCGCGGCGGTGAGCCGGGCCAGCAGCTCCGGCCCGCCGGCCAGGTACTGGGTGATCTGCCCGTCCTCGGCGTGCTCGATCGCCTCGGCCAGCCTCGCATCGGCGCCGGCCGCGTGCTGCAGGGCGGCCGGGTCGGCGCCGGTGAAGGTTTCGGGCACTTCGATGATCGTGCCGTCCAGGACCTGCCGCACCTGCGACTCCGGTCGCCGAGTCAACTCGGCGTGGTGGGCGGGCCACAGCGTGCCCAGCACCAGCACCGGGCCCCGGGAGGGGGCGGCCAGCAGCGTGCGCAGCCCGGCGGCGACCCGCTCCCCGGCCTCCCCGCCGCCCAGGTAGTCCTGGGTCTCGTTCAACCACACCACCGTGCGCGGCCCGACCCGGTCCAGATCCCGCAGGGCCGCCTCCGGGCGGGCCGGGTCGAAGGGATGCCGCAGCCGCCACCCGCCCGCCTCGCGCAGCGGCTCCAGGGCCTGCCAGCAGGCGCGGGTCTTGCCCGCCGACGACCCGGCAACCAGCACCGCCATCATGCTGGCACCCCCGGCGGCCCGCTCGACGACCCCGGCGAGCTGCCGGTCATGAGGCCGGGGCACATACGGCGGCAACGGCGGGAGCGTCCCCGCCCGCTCCGAGGCGATAGGCCGGTGCACCTCCAGCACGAACGGATCGGTCACCTCGCCCAGCGGCACACCCACCGCCGAGCCCAAACGCGCCGCGACCCACAGATCGCGGGCCCGTTGCGCCACATCATGGCCGTCCCACGTCGTGGTGGCGCGGGCCAGCACGGTGACCACCGCGACGACATCGGCCTGCGAAGGCGGTACCGCGGTATCTCGGATGATCCGGTGGATCGTGTCCTTCTCCGGAGCCCCCGCCAGCCCATCGTCGGCGGCGACCAAGGCGGCCATCTCCTCCAGCGAAGGAGCCCCGGCCTCCACATACAGCTCATAGATCAAAGCCTTGAGATCCCTCAGCGGCCCGGGCGGGACCTGGGGCCGCGCGATCAGGCGCCGCCTCTTGGTGACCGGTCGGCCTTCATCGTCGCCACTCATCGCAGACCATCATCACGCCACCGGGCACCGACGTGCGCTGAAATGCCCACACGCCAGGCATAGCGGCGCACCCATCGCAACCCGGCACCGGGCTCCAGAACGGTCACACGCTGGACAACAGCCGGCACACACCCGCCCCGACCCGACACACGGAGACACGCGATGACACCCACACCCGCTCTCACCCGCACCGAACGCCTCCTCCTAGCCGCGGCCGCCCTCCGCGGCACCTTCACCGGAGCCGCCCACGCGATCACCAACTGGCTGCTCGACCACCGCCAGACCCGCGATTGGCGGTGCGACGCAGCCCTAGAACGCTTCACACCCGGCATCGAGCAGGAGCTCCTGGAGGCCCTACGGCACGGCACGTCACTCCCCGACGCCGCGACCCCGCCATCAAACACAGCGTTGACGCCAGCTACGAGAAGCACCGCTGCCGCTGCCCGGAATGCCGCGCGGCACATGCCAAGTACCGGTGACCTCGCCGTCGCGACCCCTCGCAGGGGCACGCCCATCGAGATCACCGAAGCCGAGAGCTGACCCAAACCCTTCTCGTCCATCAGTACACAGCGGACGTCGTGAAGAAGGGATCGGCCATGTCGGAGATCACCGTTCGGCTACGTCGCCACTGAACAAGACAATCTGGGCATCCCTGAGTTCATCGGGTGCTGTTTCGCAGCCGCCCGCCCTAGTGTGACCTTGACCGCACCACGGCGCGAAGCGGGCCCGGTGAGCGCTACGTTTCAGGTTGCTCGCGGTGAAGAGCCGCCTGGTTGCGGCGGCCCAGGAGCGGAACGAGTACGGCGGCGACGCTTAGGTGGATCAACGCCAGCGTAGCCCGGGCGCTGCCGGATGCCTCGACATACAGCACGGGCACGAACGACACCAGCAACACAGTGACAGCCAGGCCGGTCCAGACGGCTGGAGCCCGATCGGTCAACCGATCCAGCACTGCTCGCGACCTTGAGGCGAGCAGGGAGAGGGCAAGCGTGACGCCGACGATGAGAGGCAGGCCAAGGACCAGGGCCGGCCGGCCGTCACCGGGATCAACGCGAAGTTCCACGCCCAGGCTGCGGGCGGCGGCCCACAGCAGGACCGCGGCCAGGACGGCGCCGCCGACTGCAGATGCGTGGAGGCGAGGGCCTGGCGCGGCCGAGCGGGTGAAGGTGGTGGTCATCAGGGTCTCCCTCAGGGGACGAGGATGGTCTTGCCGCTCGTGCGGCCGGCTTCGGCGTCCCGGTGTACGGCCGGGAGCTCGGCGAGTGGACGGGCTGCCGTGATGTCCACACGCACCCTTCCGCTGTCGATGAGGGTGATGAGTTCGGCGAGTTGAGCGGGGTCGTTGCGGGCGACGAAGTGCGCGGCAGTCACGCCTGCTCCGGGCGGGGGCTTCACCGGGATGGTGATCGAGACGAGTGAACCGCCGGGGCGGACGGCGCGGCACAGTGCTTCCGCGGCCTCGGGCGGTGTCGGGACGAGGTTGAACACCAGATCCACCGGATGGTCCAGCACCTGATGCGGCGGGACCCGTGTGTAGTCGATGATCTGATCGGCGCCGTAGCCGCGGACCCGATCGGAGCTGCGCGGGCCTGCGGTGGCAATGATGTGCGCACCGGCATGGCGGGCCAACTGGACGGCGAACATGCCCACGCCGCCGCCCGCGCCGTTGATGAGGATCCGGGTACCTGGTTCGATGCGGGAGTATTCGAACAACCCCTGCCAGGCGGTCAGGCCGGCGACCGGGATCGCCGCCGCATGGGCGAGCGGAAGCCTGGAAGGGGCGCGTACCAGCCGGGCAGCAGAAGCGGTGAGGTATTCGGCCGCCGCGCCGCCCTCATCGAGGCGGCCGACGACGTGGTCGCCGATCGCGAAGCGTTCGACACCGTCTCCTGTCTGGACGACCGTCCCGGCGGCTTCGGAGCCAAGGGTGAACGGCAGGTCCAGCCGGACGATGTCCCGCATCATGCCGGCCCGGAAGCCGACGTCTGAGGGGTTGAACCCGGCGGCCGCGACACGTACCAGCACCTCGCCCGGTCCAGGGGCTGGACGGGGCACCTGCTCATAACGGATCACGTCGGGCCCGCCGAAGGCGTGGACGCGTGCCGTCATCATCGTCGCGCTCGGGCTCTTGGCGCGCCGACCCGATCGAGGTTCTGGGTTCATGAGTCGTCCTGTCTGAGAGCGGGACCGCATCCGCGCTCCGCACCGGTACGGATGTTTGCTGATCTCGGAGTGATTCGACCGTAGGGCCGATATGTGAGACGACCAATGCGTGTTCATCTCAGATTCTTAAGAGATCGTCTCCCCGGAGGGGACCATCGCTAGGATCCGGGGATGGATGTACTGAGCGATGTGATCGCCGTGATGCGCACCGGTGAGCCGCGATCGGCCCTGGTCGAATGGTCGGCGCCGTGGGGGCAGCGGTTCCGGACGGTGCCGGGAGCGGCGGGATTTCAGATCGTCTTGCGCGGCCCCTGCTGGTTCGTCCCCGAAGATGGTGACCCGTTCCCGCTGGCCGTTGGTGACGTGGTGTTCCTCCCGCATGAGGGCCGGCACGGCCTGGCCGACGCCCCATCCACGCCGTTGGCCGAACACGTCTGCGATCCGCAAGACGACGTCAGGTTCGAACGCAGATATGCTGCCGCGCCGGCCGGACGGGCGCGCACCGGCTCCTCCGCCACGGTGACCTTGTGCGGGGCCTACCAACTTGACGCCGCTCGCGTTCACCCGCTGCTCAACGAGCTACCTCCGCTGCTGCACCTGCCCGCTCGGCTCGGTCACCATCCCCGGCTGCGCGCCGCAGTCGATCTGCTCGGCGCGGAACTTGAAGAACCTCAACCGGGCTCCGGTGCCCTCGTGCCCGCTCTGCTGGACACGCTGTTGCTCTACATCCTACGGGCATGGTTCGCCGATCAACCGGCGGGCAGCGGGGCCATCGGATGGGCGGCAGCGCTCGCCGACCCGGCGATCAGCACCGCCCTGGAGGCGCTCCACCGCGATCCCGCGCGTCCCTGGACCGTCGCCGGCTTGGGCGCCCACGCGGGACTGTCGCGGGCTGCCTTCTCCCGCCGCTTCACCGCGCTCGTCGGGCGGCCACCGCTGGCTTACCTGACCTGGTGGCGGTTGACGACCGCAATGCGGCTGCTGCGCGACTCCGACGCTCCCCTGAACATCGTGGCGGAACAGGTCGGATATGGCTCGGAATTCGCCTTCGCCAACGCGTTCAAACGCGAATTCAACCTTCCGCCCGGACGCTACCGGCGCAACAGTCGCTTTCCCGGCCAGCCAAATCCGACGGACTCCGATCCTGCCCACGCGCCCGCCTCACCTTGACGAAGAGCGACGAGGGGCTCCGCACCACCAGTCGCCCAGAGTAGGGTGCGCTGATTTCGTTCGCCACCGCCACCAGTGAAACGCACAGCGAGATCCTCCGGCGCCTGGCACTGGTAGACAGTGACTGGCTGGACGAATCCGGAGCCCCCGAAACGTCCGGCGCCGATTCCTCAGGACCGAGCTGCGGACCAACACCGCAGCAAGCTTGAAGATCGGCCACTCAGTTCGATCTGCCAGATTCCGCCAAAGATTTCCAGCCGCTCATCAGTAAACGTCACAGTCACACCATGCGTGCATGCGATGAGTCGATCCCAAGATGCCTCACCCTGAAATTCCTGCACAGCAAGAAGCAGGAGGCACGCAAGCGCAGCCGACTCCCGAGGGTCAACCTCGGCATCCCAACCGTTCGTTGAAACGCCCACCCTCCCGCCGGAGCGGGGAGAACGGAAGCATCGCGCCACGGTCGGCGGCTTGTTGCCAGGAAAGATCTGGCAAGCCTCATCCAGCGGCATTCCCTGGTGGGAGCCCCCGGAGGTGAAAAACGTCTTCGAGGCGCGCTTGCCCCTGATCAAGACGGTCGCGGGCCTGACAGCGGACCGGTCCGGGCGATGTCACCTGTAACACGTCCGTTTCCCGCCGATCCCGTCCCGGGTGTGGCGACGGTGTTGTTGTTGGCGGTGGTTGCGGCGGTCTGCCTGCCCGGCCCGCGACCGCCGGGGGCCGGGTCATGCGGCGGGGTCGCGTCGGCGGAGTACCAGGATGGCGATGCCGGTGGCCAGGGCGATCGTGGCGGTCTGGGCCACGATTCCGGTGCTGAGGTGGGCGGTTCCGGCAGGGGTGAACAGGTCGGTCCAGGTCTGCCAGTAATGCACGGGGAGGATGACCGCGACGTCGTGCAGGTGTGCCTGGCCGTTGAGGACGCTGGCCGCGACCACGAAGGCGACGGTGGCGGCGAGCGCTTCCGCGCCCTGTGGCAGCAGCAGCGCGAGGAGGAAGGCGATCGCGGCGATGCCGAGCATGCACAGCAGTGTGTAGCCGGTGGCGGCCAGGACGCGGTCGGCCGCGGCGCCGCCGGTCAGGTCGGCCGCGCCGATGATGCGGAAGGGATGCCATCCGAACAGCGCGAGGCCGCTGAGGAGCCCGCCCATCAGGATGAATTGCAGGCTCGCCATCGTGTGGTTGAGCGCGGAGTAGGTGGCCGCGCCGAACAGGCCGCCTTGGTCGCCGTTGCGATGGCCGGCGTGGGAGGCGGTGGCGAACGCGGCGAGGGCCGGGACGGCGGCCAAACAGGCCAGTGCGATGAGCGTCCGGATCCGGAGCAACTGGGTGGTCAGTTCAACGCGCAGCATGCGCGGCCTGTCCATCGGTCATGTCCAGGAACACCTCTTCCAGGGATCGGCTTACCTGCTGGATCGACATGACGCCGATGCCCGCCGTGACCAGCGCCTGGACGAGGGCGCGGGACGGTGCGCCCGGTGCGGTGACGACGAGCCCGGTGTCGTCGGCGGTGACCGCGGCGACGCCCGGCATCCGGCGCAGCACGGCGGCGGCCCGCTGAGGGTCGTCCACCTGGACACGGTGGGCGCCGGCGTCGCCGAGCAGGTCGGCGAGCGGACCGGCGGTGACCAGCCGGCCGAGGTTCATGACGACGATGTGGGTCGCCAGTTGCTGCACCTCGGCCAACTGGTGGCTGGACACCAGCACCGCCGCTCCCCGGCGGGCCAACGCGCCGAGGTGCTCGCGCAGGGACCGGACCTCGGCGGGATCCAGGCCGTTGGCCGGCTCGTCCAGGATCAGCGCGTCCGGCGCCCGCATCAGGGCCTGGGCCAGCATCAGCCGCTGCTTCATGCCCGCGGAGTAGCCCTTGACCTTCCGGTCGATCGCGGGGCCGAGCCCGGCGAGGTCCAGCGCGTCGTCCAAGGCGGGTGGCGGCCAGGCGCGCCGTGTCGCCGACCATAGGAGCTTCAGGTTGCGCGTGCCGGTCAGGTGTGGCACGAACGCGGGCCCGTCGATGAGAACGCCGACCCGGCCGAGCACCTCGGCGCCGAGACCAACCGGCTGGCCGAGGATCTGCGCGCTGCCCGTGTCGGGGAACGCCAGGCCGAGCAGCATCCGCATGGTGGAGGTCTTCCCGGCGCCGTTCGGGCCGAGCAGGGCGCAGATCTGGCCGGCGTCCACGGCGAATCCGAGCCGGCTGACGGCCTGTGTGCGCTTGTAGCTCTTGGATAGATCATCGGCGCGGATCATCGCCGTCGTGCCGGCGGTCGAGCGTTCCATCGTGTGCCTTTCCAGGGCGCGTCATGCGCGTGTGGGCGGTCCGGGGCGGCTTGGAGGCGGGGTGTCGGCGTGTCAGCCGGATCCGTTCGCGGAGCCGGTCGGCTGGGGCCAGGTCGCCCGCAGCCCGGCGGTGACCAGGGAGGTGAGCAGTCCGGCCCCGAGGGTGAGGGCGACCAGCGCCGGCACCGACGTCAGCGGTGCCGCACCGGGCCAGAGCGCGTCACGGAACGCGGTCGCGACCTGGATCGCGACGGACCCGGTGATCACCGATGTCTCGGTGACGCGCTGCCGCCGGGAGCGGGCCGGGCGGGCGACGAACCCGGCGATCGCGTTGCCGATCAGGCAGAACGTGAGGTAGGAGGTCGTCTCGACGATCAGCATCCAGGCGGTGAGCAGCGGGTTCGTCCATCGCTCGCCGATGGCCTGCGCCCCGGTGATCCCCACCGCGGCCAGCACGCTCAGCGCGACGAACACCGTCATCGCGCGGCGGCGCACCCACGCGGCGGTCTCCGGTCCGGCCCAATTCCGCAGCACGGGAGTCCGCTTGCACAGCATGACGACGTCGCCGAGCCAGTCGTGCCGCCATCGGCGGGACGAGCCGCGCGCCCGGCGGCATCGCACCAGCGTCGCGGCCGCGACGACCGTGAGGATCGACGCCGTGGCCAGTCCACCGCTCAACGCCCCGGTCCAGCCGTCCCAGGAAGAGCGGTGCGCCCCACTCATGACCGCCGCCCACTCCGCCACCAGCGCGATCCCGACCAACGCGATCATCACCGCCGCCGCGCGCATCGTCCGCTGCCCGCGGTCAGGGCCGCCCGGCATCCGCCAGGCAAGCAGCCGCAGCACGATGACCAGCGCCGGTATCGGCACCATGAACTGGCCCAGCGACACCACCGCGTCATACGGGTCGTCCTGCCATGGGCCGATCGCTCGGACCGGCTCGTCCTGGGTCGCCAGAACGGCCAGTGCCTCGAACACCAGCGCCGCGCCGAGGCTCGCCGCCACGGCGGCCGAGGACGTCCATCTCTTCTCATCGGCATGTTCCACGCGATCCATAGTACGCATCTCGTAGTACGCGGAAAGTAGTATCGCGCCTCGTACTACGATAGGGAGGAGGCAAGGAGGCCCATGCACAGCGCCGACGCCCAGATGCTCGTGCTCACCGTCCTGGCGGACCGCCCGCTGCACGGGTACGCCGTCAACACCGCGATCGAAGGGCTCACCGGCCGCAGGCTCGGACCCGGCAGCCTCTACGGCGCGCTCTCCCGGCTGGAGGCGCGTGGGCTGATCGAGCCCGCCGGCCAGGAGGCGGACGCCAAAGAGCGGCACCGCACGATGCGGATCACCGGCACCGGCCGGGAGACGCTGCGAGCCGAACTGGAGCAGATGGCCCGCGTCTCCCAGGCCGGGCTGCGCGCGCTGGGGATCGAGCCGGCATGAGTGCGGCCACACTGATCACCGGCCTTTACCCGCCCGCCGTCCGGCAGCGGTGGGGAACCGAGATCAGCCGCGAGGTCGCCGAAGCGGGCATCCGCTGCTGGCCGGACGCCGTCGCCGGGGCGGCGCGGCTCTGGCTGCACCCCAGCGACTGGCCCGGGACGCTCACCGGGCAGACCCGCCGTGTGCTGGCCGTCGCGCTGTTCGCGGTCGCCGCCGTCACGGCACTGCTGCTGCGGGCGACCCAGCCGTCCACCACGCTGACCGCCGACCCGGGCCACCCCGCCACGAGTCTGTGGCTTCTCCCCATCCTGCTCGGGATCGGTCTCGGCACCCCCCTCCCGGTCCCGCGACGGCAGGCTCTCGCCCACCTGACGACCGTTTCCGTCCGCACTCTCGCGGCCCCGGCCGCAGCGCTGTCGGCCATGGTGCTGGCGGCGAACAGCGGCGTGGTCGAGCAACCCACGGGGTTCGTCCGCGTCGCACTGGTCGGCTGCTATTGGGCCGTTCTCACCTTCACCGCGTTGCGGTTGTGCAGCCTCGTCGCCAGGGTCGCCCCAGCCGCCGCCATGCCAACGACGCGCAGGCTGTGCGCGGCGCTGCTGCTCATCGGGGCGGGACTCGCCCTTGCGACGGGCCAGAGTCTCTTCGCCGTCGTCTGGACCGCACCCACCGCAGGCTCCCTCGCCGCGACCTTGGCGCTGGGCCTGCTCACCACCGCGACGATCCGCGCCGGCCACGACCTCCGCCCGGGCAGGACGCCCGCAGCGTCGAGGCCGCGGTGAACGCAGGACGGCCCGGAGCCGGGCCGGCCGGGTGTGCCGCGTCCGCCATGCCGGTGCCTCCGTCCCGTGGTCGGGGTCCCTGGGTTCGTGGTCGCGCGGTCACAGGTCGCGCAGGACGGTGAGCGGTGGACGGCGGGCGGCGCGCAGGGCGACGAGGGCCGCGGCGACCATGACCGCGACGGCGGTCCCGGCCACGGCGGCCAGATAGGTCCAGGGCACGGCGAGGTGGTCGGGTGGCGGATCGAAGACGCCGGTCAGGACCTTGACGAGCATGTGTGTCAGGGCCCAGCCGACGAGCCCGCCGAGAGCCGCCGCGCCGGTCAGGATCAGTGCGACCTCGGCCCAGACGAACGCGCCGAGTTGGCGGGGCCGTGCGCCCAGGGTGCGGACGAGCGCGAAGGTCCGGCGGCGTTCGGTGAAGCCGAGCGCCAGCAGCACGCCGGTGGCGAAGGCGATCAGGGCGAGGGCGTAGCCGAGCTCGATGCGGGTGAGGCCGCCGAGGTCGACGGCGGTGAGGCTGGAACCGATGATCTTGCGGGTGGTGTGCAGGTCGGTGATCTGCGCTTGCGGGCCGAGACGGGAGCGGAGCGCGGCGGCCACGGCCGGGGGTGACGCTCCGCCGTGAGTGCCGACGAGGAAGGAGCCCACGGTGTCGGTTCCGGTCTGGTTCGCGATGTAGCTCGCGTTGGCGACCAGGAAGCTGTCGCGCGGCGCGGTGGGGAACTCTTTGACGACGCCGGCGTAGTGGAACGTGACGGTGCGGTATTGCTTGGTCCGGCCGTCCTGGAGCCGCAGCCGGAGCAGGTCGCCCGGGTGTAGTTGGAAGTCATGCGCGGTCTCCTGGCTGACCAGCACCCCGTCGGGTCGGTGGGCCAGCCTCGCGATCAGGTCGTGGGCGGTTCCGCCGCTGAAGTACGCGTCCTGGAGATGGGTGGTGCGGGCGATGGTCGAGGTCCGCACGCCGTACAGGTCCTGCAGGTCGGAGCCGACGTAGGCGAAGCGGTGCTGGAGCGGCTCGACGGTGGAGACTCCCGAAGCAGCGGCGATCGCCTTCTCTTGGGCCGGTGGTACGTAGGCGCCGGGAGATTCGGTGACGGTCACATCGGCGCCGTTGGTGAGCTGGGCGTCGGCGGCTGCCTGCTGCCGGTAGGTGGCGCCGAACACGGCCGTCGACGCGGCGAAGACCACGGCCAGAGCGGCCAGGGCGACGGTGCGGGCGAGCAGGTTCCGCTGGCCGCCGAGGGTGGTGGTGACGGTGCCCGCGAGCGGCCCGGCGATCGGGCGCAGCAGGCGGGTGAGGAAACGCCGCCGCAGCGGCTCGGCGTCCCGCCCGCGCGGGGCGAGGAGCATGTGGACGACGCGCCAGGCCAGCATCCCTCCGCCGAGCCACAGCAGGGCCGGGCCGGCGAACGCCCAGTAGCTCACCGAGATGGTCGGCAGCCCCTCGGGTACCAGGACGATGGAGTAGTTGTTGCGACTGGTGATCCAGAAGACGAGGCCGGACAGGCCCAACAACCACAGGTCGAGCCCGTACCGCAGCCAGGCCGGAGCCCGGCGGGGTGGGCCGATCGCCCGGCGGGCGGTCACGACGGCGACGGTGCGGGCGTCGCGGACGGCGGGCAGCAGCACGGTCAGCGCGGCGATGAGCAGCCCGGCCGCAGCTGCGGTCGCGCCCCACAGAGCGGTCGTTGCGGTGGTGGTGCCGAAGCCGGTGGCGCCGAAGGCCAGCCGTCCGGTGAGCGCGGCCAGTGCCAGCCCGGCGGCGGCGCCGGTCACGCCCGCCAGACTCGCTTCGGTGAGGGCGAGGGTGATCAGCGTGCGCCGGGACGCCCCCCGCGTGCGCAGCAGCGCCTGCTCGGCGCGCCGCCGTGCCGCGGCGGAACCGGCGACGAGCGCGGTGAGCAGCGCCGCGAGCACCGCGCCCGGCACGCCGAGGAACAGGAAGAGCATTTGCGCGTAGGCGGCGTCTTCACGGGCGGCGCCGAGGGCGGCGCCCAGGTTGTCGCCGACCAGCCCGGCGCCGGCCAGCCGCTGCTCAAGGTTGCGGGTGGTGCCGGTCTCCTGGACGTAGGCGGCGGCGGGGTCGGCGGGAAGGTCGTGCCGCAACCGTGCGTGTACCTGGGTGTGGGCCCGGGTGTCCGTGTCGAACAGCCGGTGCCAGGTGGCGGCGGGCAGCAGCACCACGTTGTCGGGAGGGGCCTGCGGCTGTGCGCCGACGGGAGCGCCGACCTTCTGGAAGAGGGAATCGGCCTCGGGAAGCTCGGCGACTCCGTCGACCACGACCGTGGCGTCCGGTAGTCCGGTCCGGTGGATCGTGATGGTGGAACCGGGGGCCGCGTGCAGGTTGGCGGCGGTCTGCTGGGCGAGCAGCACTCCGTCCGGACGCCCGGTCAGCGTGCGCAGCTCCCCGGGGAAGGCGGTGGCGTATCCCGGTGGCAGGCCGAGGACCTGGCCGGGGCCGGTGTTGAGGACCTGCCCCCGGTCTTGTGATTGCAGTCCCGTGGTCGCGGCGAACCCGACGGGGAGGGCAGTGGTGATGCGCGGATCCATGGCCTTCAGGTCGGGGACGGCGGCGCCCTGAGGTAGGTCGACCTGCCAGTCCACCGGGACCCGGTCGGCCGAACGCTGGGTCATGGACGCCTTGGCCGACGCCAGGAACGTTCCGAGTGAGGCGAGCAGCCCCACCGCGACGGCGATTCCGGCGGCGGTCATGATCGATCGCGCGGCGCGGCGGGCCAGCAGTCCGCGCAGCCATATCAGGACGAGCATGGCTCTCCTTCCATGAGCGCGCCGTCGGCCATCCGCCAGCGGCGCGGCAGCCGTTCGGCGATGTGCGGGTCGTGGGTCGCCACGATCAGCGCGGCGTTCAGGTCGTCGGCCGCCCGCACGAGCAGGTCGATCACCTGGGCGGCGTGTGCGGAGCCGAGTTGCGCGGTCGGCTCGTCGGCGACGATCAGCGCCGGTTCGGCGGCGAGCACGCGGGCGACGGCGACGCGCTGGGCCTGCCCGCCGGACAGTTCCTCGGGCAGCCGGGTCGCCAGGTTCGTCAGCCCGACGGCGTCCAGTGCCCGCCGGGCCCGGTCCACCGCTTCGGTCTCCGCCGTGTCCGCTAGGACCAGCGGTAGCGCGACGTTGCCCAGGACGTCCAGGGGAGCGATGAGGCTGGGCCCCTGGAAGACCATGCCGACCACTCCCGGCCTGCCGAACGGCCGGCCGCCGAGTCCGGGCCAGTCGATCCGGCCCGCGGTGGGGTCGTCCAGGCCGCTGATCAGGTGCAGCAGGGTGGACTTGCCCGACCCGGACGCACCGGTGACCGCGACGCGGTCCGCTCTGCCGAGCGTGCGGGTCACCCCGTGCACGGCCACGACGGCGTCGGGGCCGCGCCCGTAGGTCCGGGCCACGTCGGTGAGTCGGACGAGCCGCTCGTCGGAGTCCGGGCCGGTCATGCCTGCCGCCCGCTGTCGAGTGCGAGCGTCCGGTCCGCGGCGGCGGCGACGGCCGGGCTGTGGGAGGCCACGATCACGGCGGTGCCCTGGTCGGCCTGGTCGCGCAGCAGGTCGAGGACCCGGCGCTCGGTGCGCCGGTCCAGTTCGCCGGTGGGCTCGTCGGCCAGCAGCACCGCGGGACGGTTGGCCAGCGCGACCGCCAGGCCCGCCCGGGCGGATTCCCCGCCGGACAATCGGGCCGGGCGGATCCGGCCCCGGCCGGCCAGCCCGAGCGCGTCCAGCAAGGCGTTCCGCCACGTGGGATCGGGGCGTCCGGCCAGCCGCTGGGCCAAGTCGATGTTGGCCCGGACGGTGAGATGCTCCAGCAGGTTTCCCGACTGGAACAGCATTCCGATCAGCCGGGCGCGCAGCGCCGTGCGTTCGGCTTGCGGGCGGTGGCTGATGCGGACGCCGCCGACGCGCACGGTGCCGCCGTCGGGTTCGTCCAGGCCGGCCAGGCAGGCCAGCAGGGTGGACTTGCCCGACCCGGACGGCCCCGTCACCGCGACGAACTCACCCGCCGCGACGGCCAGGCTGACTCCCCGCAGCGCCTTGGTCTCCTCGTCTCCGGCACGGTAGAAGCGATACAGCTCCGTGGCCTCCAGAGGAGGCGGGGCCGCGGTCACCGCAGCCACCGGAAGGAGTCGGAGACCGTGCGCCACGGGTCGACGTTGTCGGCGCCGACCGGCCCGGACAGGGTGACCACGGCCTGCTGGCCGGCCTTGAAGAACTCGTACCGTTCGGCCTCGTCCCGAACCACCTTGCCCGTCACCGGGTCGGGTGCGCTGTCGAAGCGGTAGACCAGCCGGACGGCGGTGCCGCCCTTGCGCTGAAGGCTTTCGGCCTTGACGACGGTCAGGTTGGCCGCCTTGATCCCGGGTGCCTCGGCCCGGGCGCCGCGCACGGTGGGCGGGGTGGACGCGGGCGCGACCTCGACCCGGACCGAGTTGAGCTTGTCGGTGAAGACGGCCCCGGTGGGCAGTCCGGTACGCGCCCACCCTTCGGGCACCTTGACCTCGTACCGGCCACCGGACGGCCGGAAGGGCACGAACGCGGTGTCGTCCGGGATGTCGCCGGGCGGATTGGACTCGGTCTCCACCGGCGCGGGGGCCGCGGACCCGCCGGTCACCGGCGTACGCCCGGACGTGGCGGGTCCCGAACTCGTCGAAGACGACGTGCCGCCCCCGCAGCCGGCGGCGGCGATCGCCACGATCGCACCGGCCGCCAGGATGCTCCTCACTCGCATCTGATTGCTCCTCACTCAGCGCCGATTCAGCTCTGATCAGGACATTCGGCCTCACGCTAGGAGCCGGTGAGTGAGCGGTCGGCTAACTACGGTTAACGCCGGACAAGCGCAGCCTCACAAAACCGCTTCCCTGGCCCGAGAGCGGTCGAGGCCCGCGTATCGCCAGGTCCGCGCATTAGGGCTCCCCTTACCTTTCCGATGGCAGGCTGGCGCTCGTGGACGATTCGCGTGTCGAGCCGGGGCGGCGGCCCGAGGGCAGGCCGCTGCGCCGCCAGGTGCTGGTCGCGATCGTCGGGGTCACGGCCCTGGCGATCGTGCTGTTCGCCCTGCCGCTGGCCCTGTCGGTGCAACGGCTCTACCGGGACGAGACGATCACCGAACTCGAACGGGACGCCACGAGGATCGCCGCCGTGGTCCCCGACGACCTCGCCCACAAGCCGCGGAGCGTGCCGCGGCCGGAAGGGCTCTCGCCCCACCTGACCGTGGGCGTCTACGGGCTCACCGGCTCCCGGTTGACCGGGGACGGACCGTCCCAATCCCCGCTGGCCGTCCGGGGGCGCGACGGGCGGGTCCATGACCGGGTCGAGCACGACCAGATCGCCGTCTCGGCCCCGGTCCCCTCCGACGAGGGCGTCACGGCGATCGTCCGGGTCAGCGCGCCCTACGATCTGACCACCGACCGGATCGAGCGGGCCCTGCTCGCGATGGCCGGGCTCGCCGCCCTGATCGTCGGCTGCGCCGCGCTGCTGGCCCGCTACCTCGCCCGGCGGCTGGCCACACCGCTGGAACGCCTGACGGACGCGGCCCGCCGACTCGGCGGCGGCGACTTCAGCGTCCAGACCACACGCTCGGGCCTGCGGGAAGCCGACGAGGCCGGATCGGCCCTCACGACCACGGCCCGTCGGCTCGGCGCGGTCCTGGAACGGGAACGCGCCTTCAGCGCGGACGTGTCCCACCAGTTGCGCACACCGCTCACCGGTCTGCTCCTGGGGCTGGAGCGCGCGCTGGAACGGCCGGGCGCGGACCTGCGCGCCGCCATCGGCACGGCGGTCGAGCGGGGCCGCCGCATCCAGCGCATCATCGACGAACTGCTCGACCTGGCCCGCGACACCGGGCCGGAACGCCGACCGCTGGAGGTGCCCGCGCTGCTGGAGGACGTCCGTCTTCGCTGGCACGGCCCGCTGGCCTCCCGGGGCCGTCCGCTGACCATCGAGCGCGAGGACCCCCTCCCCGAGGCACGGGCGGCGCCGGCGGCGGTGTCACAGATCATGGACGTCCTTGTCGACAACGCCTTGGTGCACGGCCACGGCGAGGTCACCGTCCATGCCGGTGACGTCGGCGGCAGCCTGGCCATCGACGTGACCGACGAGGGGGCGGGCATCGCCGACGACGCCCCCGACGTCTTCGCCCGCCGCCGCACCCACCCGGCCGGGGCGCCCGGGGCGGGGCGCGGGATCGGGCTGGCGCTGGCGCGCTCCCTCGCCGAGGCCGAGGGCGGCCGGCTGGTGCTGCGCCGCGCGCGTCCGCCGGTGTTCACCCTGCTGCTGCCCGCGACGGCGGCGCCCGCCGACCCGCCGTCTCAGGCGCCGGCCTCGTAGCGGTAACCGCGCCCGCGAAGGGTGGTGATGGGCCCGGACTCCTCGCCGAGCGGGGAGAGCTTCCGCCGCAAGGCCGAGACGTGCACGTCGAGCGTCTTGGTCGACCCGAACCAGTTGACGTCCCAGACCTCGTCCATCAACTGCTCACGGCTGACCACCTGGCCCGCCCGGGACACCAGGACGGCGAGCAGGTCGAATTCCTTCGGGCGCAGGTCCAGCTCGACGCCGTCCAGGAACGCCCGCCGGGCCGCCAGATCCAGCCGGAGCCGGCCCACCTCGACGGCCCGGTCGTCGGGCAGGACCCGCTGACGCCGCAGATGGGCGCGCAACCGGGCCAGCAACTCCGTGAGCCGGAACGGCTTGGTCAGGTAGTCGTCGGCTCCCGCGTCGAGGGCGACGATCACGTCGAGTTCCGCGGTGCGGGCCGTCAGCACCACGATCACGGTGTCGGCAAG
This sequence comes from Actinomadura syzygii, assembly GCF_008085905.1. Lineage (GTDB taxonomy): Bacteria > Actinomycetota > Actinomycetes > Streptosporangiales > Streptosporangiaceae > Spirillospora > Spirillospora syzygii. The sequence goes on from NZ_VSFF01000004.1 coordinate 152,983, forward strand.
GAAACCGCGCAGCCTCCGGCACAGGACGGGGCCGTCGATGTCCGGCAGCCCGAGATCGAGCAGGATCAGATCGGGCGGACGCGTGCCCGCCGCGTCGATGGCCTCCTGGGCGGTGACCGCGAGGACGACTCCGTAACCGTGACCGGTGAGCGCCTCGACCAGTTCTGTCCCGATGGCCGGGTCGTCCTCGACGATCAGCAGTTGAGCAGTCACGATTTCCATGCTAAGTATGCTCCAGCGAGCTCCGGCCCTGCGACGCCCCTGCGGTGGGGGGCCGCGCCGACAGCAGGAAACGCAGACGTCCGCCGCGCGCGCGTCGCACAATTGGGGACGCCTTCCCGACGGCCACCGTGAGCGGCGCCGCGAGGGCGAGGCCGACGATCGCGCCGACGGCGACGTCGTGGGGATAGTGGACCCCCACCCATACCCGTGACGCCGCCATCAGGACCGCTGCCACCGTCCCCGCCGCGCCGAGCCACCGGTTGACCGCCCACAGCGCGGCGGCCGCCGCGAATGCGATGGCGGCGTGATTGCTGGGAAACGACCAGTCGCCCGCCGACGGGCATTTCTCCAGCGTGAAGCTGCCCGGGATGGCACGGCAGGGCCGGATCTCGTGAACGGCCCCCTTGAGCATGGTGTTGACCCCGTATACCGCGACCACCACCACGGGGGCCGCGAGCGCCCGCGCCATCGTGGCGTCGCCGGCGCCGCGGGCCAGCCACCACGCTGCGACCATGACCGCCGCGAACAGCGCCAGTCCGACCGCGGAATAGAGGACGATCATGTCGTCCAGAAGGTCCGGAGTCTGCCGGGCCAGCCGGGTCACCTCGGCGTACAGGCCCGCGTCGGGCGAGGCGGGGCCGAGCAGGGACGTGGCAGCGCTCATCCAGGTGTCCGATCGTGTTCACACACTGTTCGTCTACAGCACTGTAGACGTCTACATGACTGTAGACGACCGTGTGGCAGACTCGGTTCGTGATCTCGGGAGAGCGCCGCCCCGCGGGTGAGCTCGAAGGCGCGGTACTCGATGCCCTCTGGGCCGCCGCGGAGCCGATGACCGTGCGCGAGGTCCAGGCCGCCGTGGGCGGAGGTCTGGCCCGGACGACCATCACCACCATCCTGTCCCGGCTCCACGCCAAGGGCGTGGTGCGCCGGACGCGTACCGGGCGGACCTACGCCTACAGTCCCGCGGTGGCCGATCCGGCCGCGCTGACCGCCCGGCGAATGCTCAGGGAACTGGACGGGAGCGGCATCGACCGGCCGACGGTCCTGGCGCGTTTCGTCTCCGACCTCGACGCCGACGACGAGCGGCTGCTGCGTTCCCTGCTCCGGCGGCCCGGCCATGGAGGCGGCGCCACCGCCTAGCCGCGGGCGGCGGGCCGGATCCGCGCGGGCGCGTCCCTAGCCCGCCTGCGCGTGTTCGATGAGCTGGTGCAGGTCGAACGCCCCGTCGTTCGCCGCCAGGACCGACAGGGCGGCCAGGGCCAGGGTGGCCGCGACGAGCAGCACTCGCCGGGGTGGCGGGGGCGCGAGCAGCGCGGCGACCCTGCGAGGCAGCGGTCCGGGGCGGCGCCCGCCGCGTCGGGCGAGGGCGGAGCCGATGCCGAGCGCGGACGCGCCGCTCGGCCCGGGACGGTGGCTGCGGGCCAGCGCCGCCTTGCCGATCGCGCGCGCCGCCCGCTCCCGACCGGTGCGCGCGGCGGCGGACTCGTCGGCCCACCGCTCGGTCGCGTAGACCACCGCGCCGCGCAGCGGCCACAGCAGCGGGTTGACGGCGGCGGCGAGGTGGGCCGCGGTCCGGAACAGATGGTGGCGTCCGGCCAGGTGGGCGCGCTCGTGGGCGAGCAGGACGTCCCGCTCGGCGGGATCGAGGACCGCCAGCATGCCGGTGGACACGACGATGCGCCCCGGCCGGCCGGGGAGGGCGAACGCGTCGGCCGCGTCGTCCGCCACGACGGCCAGCTCGCCCTCGCCGGGAAGCCCGCGGGCGGTCCGGGCGCCGTCCAGCAGCGCCCGGGCCTGCGTCGCCATGGCGTACCCCGCGCTGCCCAGGGACGTGAACAGCGCCAGAGCGGCGACCGCGGCCACGGCGGGGACCGGCTGGGCGCCATCGCGCAGGACATGCCCCGACAGGTGCCCGAGCCTGGCGATCAGCGGCAGCCGCAGCGCCCCGCCGAGGGCGAAGACCGCCAGCGTGGCCGTGCTGGCCAGGGCCAGCAGGGTTCCGGTCACGGTCAGCAGCCAGGTGGCCGTGCGGGGCGGCAGTCGCCCGGACAGCGGGCGCGCGGCGCACGCCATCACGGCCGGGAGCACCAACGGCAGGAACTCGTCCACGTCCATCACGCTCACCGGCCTTCGAGCAGTTCGCGCACCCGCCGCTCGTCCTCGCCGGACAGCGACTCGACGAATCGGGCCAGCACCGTCTCCCGGTCGGGACGCCCGTCCAGAACCTGGTGCATGCGGTGCGCCGCGAGCCCCGGCTCATCGCTGACCGGTGCGTACCGGAAGGCGCGTCCCTCCTTGGTGCGGACGAGCAGCCCCTTGCCGTGCATCCGGGAGAGGATGGTCACCACGGTGGAGTAGGCGAGTCCCCCGTCCAGGCGGCGCCGCACCTCGGCGGCGGCCAACGCCTCACCGGCATCCTGCAGGACGCTCATGATCGCCGACTCCAGCGCGCCCGCCTCGCGCCGTCCGCCGGCCATGCGCCTCCTCGCCGAACCCTTCAGCACTTCCGCCGACCAGTGTGTCACGGCGCCGGGTCGTCGCTCTGCCTGCTGTTCCGCGCACTGCGAGCCTCACCGGACCTAGCCTTCCGGCGCCGGGCCCTCAGCAGTTCCACGCCCACCGGAAGCAGCGAGATCACCACGACCACGGCGACGGCGGGAAGCAGGTAGGTGTCGATGTTCGGAATCGAGGACCCAAGCAGATAGCCCGCCAGCACCAGCCCGACGCTCCACACGAGCCCACCGGTGACCTGCCACAGTGTGAACGCTCCGGCGGGCACGTCCAGGGCGCCGGCCAACGGGTTGAGGACGGTCCGCACGACGGGCACGAACCGCGCCAGCACGATCGCCTTGGCATGCCCGTAGCGCCCCAGCAGTTCCTCCGCCCGCGCCACGCCGTTCAGCAGGTGCCGGTTCCGGCTCCGGGCGAGCAGCACGCGCCCGCCGCGGCGCCCGAGGACGAACCCGCACTGCGCTCCGAGGATCGCCCCGGCCGCGGCAGCGCACAGCACCCAGGGCAGGGACAGCCGCGTGTCGCCATGCCCCCCGGCCGTGCACAACAGTCCCGCGGTGAACAGCAGCGAATCACCCGGCAGGAAGAAGCCGACGAGCAACCCCGTCTCAGCGAACAGCACCACCGCGATGCCGACCGTCCCGAAGGCCGCCAGCAGCGAACCCGCGTCCAGCGGATTCACCACCGCCGGAACGACTCCCATGGCTTCGAGCATCACTCCCCGTTCCCGGACCGGCCCGACGTTCCCAGCCCTCCCAAAAAATCTACATCCTTGTAGATATTCGGTGGAGGTGTTCGGGGTCCCCGCGACCGCCGGCCGCGATACGCGGAGCCGACTCACCTTCCCTGCGGTGCGGGGCATCGAAAGATCACCATATGGATTCGATGTATCACTATTGGCGACTCGGGTAGGTGAGAACCAATTCCTCCCAGGTCAACTGGCAGCACAAGTCTGGGGGGGGATCGCGATGGTTCGCCGGCGGACGTCCTGGCGCGGCGCTTCAACGCTCCTCCTCGCCGTTCTGATCTTCTCGGCGGTGTGTGGCGCGTCCGGCAGGGCCGGGTGGTCGTCGGCGCGGCCTGGAGCCCGCGGTGGAGTGACCGCCGCGCAGCAGAGCTCGGCGGTCGCGACGGTCCGCCGGACGATACCGCTGGGCAGGTCGGTCCAGGGACGCCCGATCACTGCGGTCGAGTTGGGGAACCCGCGTGCGAACCGGCGGGTGCTGGTCGTCGGCTGCGTGCACGGGAACGAGCCGGCCGGTGTACCGGTGGCGGACGCCCTGGCCGCCGGGTCCGCGCCGGCGAGCGCGGACCTGTGGGTGGTCCGCGTGCTCAACCCGGACGGTGTGGCAACCCAGACGCGGGGCAACGCGCGCGGCGTCGACCTCAACCGCAACTTCCCCGCACGGTGGCGTCCGGACGGCGCACCCGGCTCGGTCCACTATCCCGGCGGCAGGCCGCTCTCAGAGCCGGAGTCCCTGTACGCCGCCGACCTCATACGGCGGGTCCGCCCGACTATCGGAGTGTGGTTCCACCAGGAAACGGCCGTCGTCGACGACTCCGAGGGCCCAAAGGGAGTCGAGCGGCGCTTCGCCCGGGATGTGGGACTCCCGCCACGGAAGCTCACCGACCATCCAGGGAGCGCCACGGGTTGGGAGAACACCCTCGTCCGCGGCAGCGCGTTCGTGGTCGAGCTCCCCGGTGGGCGGCTATCGGCGCAGGCGGTCCGCCGGTACGCGGACGCCGTCCGTCGGATCACCGGGCCGTGACCGCGCGAGGCGCTGGTCAGGCACCGCGACAGAGGCCCGTCAACCCGCTGGTCCCGCTTCCCGATCAGCCCGGTGGCAGCCGCAGGACGAACGTGCTGTGGCCGTCGAGGACCAGGTCGCCGCCCGCGGAGCGGGCGAGCCTGCGGGCCAGTGCCAGGCCCAGGCCCGCGCCCCGGTGGCCGTCGCCGGGCTCCGCGCGGTATCCGGGCTCGAAGACGTGGTCACGCGCGGCTTCGGAGATCCCGGCGCCGTCGTCGGAGACGACGATGGAGACACCGGGCTCGAACCGCACCACAACAGTCGTGGCAGCGTAGCGGCGCGCATTGTCCAGCAGTGGCGCGAGGGTCCGCTGGACGATCTCCGGCGGGGCGCCGACGGTCAGCTCTCCGTCACCGGTCTCCACCCGCAGGCGGGGCGCCGCCGAGGGCCACCGCGCGGACAGATCGGCCGCGAACTCCGCCAGATGGCAACGGCCGGGCAGCCGTGTGCTCCGGTTCCTGGCTTCGGCGAGCAGGGTCTCGCAGATCTGCTGCATCTCGTCGGCCGCGCTCCTGATCACATCGAGTGCCGCCCGGCGGCCCTCGGCGGGGCGGGGCCGCCGGTAGAGCCAGTCGGCCTCGGCGACGATCCTCGACAGCGGCGCGCGCAGTTCATGCGACAACTCGGCGCTCCACTGCTGCTCATGACGCAGCACGACGGCCAGGCGGTCCAGGAGTTCGTCAAGGCGGGCCGCCAGGGACGAGAGTTCGGCGGGACGGCGTCCCACGCCGAACCGGCGGCCGAGGTCGTGCCCGCTCCAGTCGGCGGCCTGGCGGGTCATCTCGGCGACCGGACGCAGCGCACGCCCCACCACGGCACGTGTCACCGCGTACACCCCCAGGAGCAGAAGCACGGCGAGGACGATCGATCCCGCGAGCGCCGAGGTCAGAGTCCGATGGTAGGAGCTCAGTCCGACCGCCGTCACGACCGTCCCGGCGCGGCGACCGCCGGGGCCGGGCAGGGGCAGGGCATACCAGCGGACCCCGGCGGCGGTGGCGAAACCCGATCCCCGACCGGCGAGCGCGTCGGCCTGGCGCTGCAGCGAACGCCGCGTGTTGGGCCGCTCCACCGCGCGAGCGCCCTGATAGATCCAGATGTCGGTGTCCAGGGCGCTGTCGTCGGCGGGCTCGGCGATCCGCAGCGTGCCGCCGGGCAGCACCTGGACGGTGGACGCCGCCGCCTCCGCGCGTGTGCGCAGCAGGTCGTCGGCGTCCGCGCGCAGCCGGCCGCTGAGCAGGACGTTGAACAGCAACGTCAGCAACAGCACCCACGCGGCCGTGGTGACGAGGGCGAGCAGCGCCAGTCGCCCGCGCAAGGTGCGGGGCCTCGTTCGGAACAGCGTCCGCGGGACCAGGCGCGGCGGCGTACCCGGCCTCATGCGAACCGGTAGCCCACGCCGCGGACGGTGATGATGCCGCACTGCGCGTCCAACTCCCGGATCTTGCGACGCAGCCGCGTCATGTACTGATCGAGGGTGTTCTCCGACACCTGGGCTCCGTCCGGCCAGGCCGCGCCGAGCAGGGCATGTCGGCGGACGACCGCCGCCGGCTCGGCCATGAGGCGTGCCAGCAGGCGGAACTCCGTGGGCGTGAGGGCCACCGAACGGCCCCGGTGCTCCAGCGTGTGACGGGCAGGGTCGAGCGTGAGGGGCCCGGCCTCCGTGCGCGCCGGCCCCGCCCGGCGCAGCGCGGCACGCAGCCGGGCGGCCAGTTCCGCGAGATGGATCGGCTTGGCGAGGTAGTCGTCCCCGCCGGACGAGAAGCCCGACAATCGGTCGACCAAGGCGTCATGGGCGGTCAGGAACAGCACGGGGACGTCCACGCCGCGCGCTCGCAGGGCCTGGCAGACGTCCCTGCCGTCGGAGTCGGGCAGCGCGACGTCCAGGACGACGGCGTCCACCGCGCCGGCGCGCAGCGCTCCGGCGCCGTCGTCGGCGGTCGACACGGCGAAGCCCTCTTCCCGCAGGCCGCGGGCGAGGGCCGCGCGCAGTGGCCGATCGTCTTCCACGATCAGCACGTGATGGGTGGTCACCGCCCCAGTATCACGACTGGACGGCCGGGGTCCGATCACGCCGGGAGACGGTCAGGTAGATGACCAGGGCGCAGATGAGGGCCAGGAAGAGTCCGCTGGTCACGGTGGTGCCCAGGCCGAGCCCGCCGTCCTCGCGCGCCTGGGAGAGGTAGTCGCCGATCGACGCGCCCAGTGGCCGGGTCAGGACGTAGGCGATCCAGAACGCGGTGATCGCGTGCAGACCGACCACGAGACGCGCGCCGGCCACGACCGCGATCAGGGCGCCGAACAGCACCACCGACAGCGGGTATCCGACGTCGAGCCGTTCCGCGACGAGATCGCCCGCGGCGGTGCCGAGCGCGAAGGTGAACAGGACGGCCGCCCAGTAGAAGGCTTCGCGGCGGGTGGTGAGGATGGTGTGGATGGACAGCGTCCGCTCGACCGCGTACCAGAGCGCGAAAGTCCCCGCGAGGACGAGGGTGAAGATCGTTGTGGTGGCTTCGAGCGGAACGCCCAGACCATCGGTCAGTTCGTCGGTGATGAGGGTGCCGACGATGCTGATCAGTACGACGCTCACCCAATAGATGCCCGCCACATATGCGCGGAGTCGGAACTGCACCACCAGGACCGTCCCCAGCAGGACGCTCATCACCAGTGCCGTCCTGGTGAGCCCGAGACCGACGGTGTCGTTGAGAAAATCGGCGGCCGTCTCCCCGACGGTGGTGCACAGGACCTTGATGACCCAGAAGTAGATCGTGACTTCTGGGACCTTGTTCAGCTTGGGGCGCGTCAGCGCCGTTTGTCGTGTGCTGGTCGTCATGAGGGCGAGCATCGCAAGAGTTATCTGAAAACGACCTGAACACCGTCGCCTGATCCGCCGACTCGACGAGCTGGACCAGTCCGAACCGGACCTGGCCGCCCTCACTCCCACAGCCGAGCTGATCAACTCGCTCATCACGGGCGCACCGTCCGCTTCGGACACCGGCTCCGCGACGATCCTCGCCCAGCCGGCCGGTCTCGGCGCCCGCATACTCGGCTGCGTCGGCATGCTCACCGACCGACTCGCGGCGAGCCCTGGATCGGGCTGGGGGCGGTCGGTGAACGCGATGCCCTCGACGTCATCGCACGGGGCTGGCCACCGAGCGACGGCAGGGCGGCGGCGTAGATGCATCTTCACCGCGCTGCCCGCTGGCCTGGACGGCATATCGGGTGCGGGCGGACGGCCACGCTGGCAGCGGGTGGCCACCACGTTCCATGCCGTGGTCACAGCCAGGGACGAGACGAACAAGGTTCCGGTGACGAGTGTGATGGCACCGCCCGCGGCGACGTCGTAGCGGGTGGAGATCTGCACGCCGATCAGCCAGCTGGCTGCGCCTGCGCCTGCGGCCAGGGCGGTGGCGGTCATGGCGGGGATGTTGTGGTTCCCCAGGCGGGCGACCACCGGGGCGAGGCTCCGTACGCCCGGAACGCGGCACGACCAGACCAATGCGATGCGGAACGCGCGGTTCCTTGCATGGCCGGACGCGGCCGAACAACTGGTTCTGCTGGTGGTGAAGCGGTACCGCGCGGAGAACCTCCGTAGCGTGCACGGTGTGGGAAGCAATCCTCCGGGCGAGCCGTCCAACCTGCATGAGCCCGGGTCCGGGGTCCGGCAGGCGGTGGCCGCCGACCAGGACGCCTACACTGCGGGCCGGGACCAATACGTCATCAACTTCGGCTGGCAGAGCGAGGCATCCTGCGCACAGCCGCATGGGCGGATCATCGGTGAGCTGGGCGAGCAGGACGCGCTCGCGTTAGAGGTGCACCAGGCGTTCGAGGCGAGCACGGCGAGCATGTCCGGGCAGGTGCCGGTGCTGCCGGTGTACCTGCCCCGACCAGGGTTCGACGACCGGTTGCGCGCCGCCGTCGCGGGCGCGGCGCACGGCAGCCGCATGGTGGTGGTGGTCGGGGATTCTTCGACGGGTAAGACGCGGGCGTGCTGGGAGGCGATCCGCGCCGAACTGCCCGACTGGCGGATCTGGCACCCCCTCGCCCCCGAACGACCGCTCGCAATGGCCGAGGCGGTCCGCGCCGGACGAGTCGCTCCGCACACGGTGATCTGGCTGAACGAGGCCCAGTTCTACCTGCAACCCGCAAGCGGAGAACAGGTCGCGGCCGAGGTGCAGGCGCTGCTGGCCGACCCGTCGCGCGGGCCGGTGCTGGTGCTGGGATCGATGTGGCCCGGATTCGGTGCTGCGCTGACCGCCGTTCCCGAGGACCCTTCGGCACCGGATCCGCACCAAGCCGCGCGGGTGCTGCTCGACCAGGCCGAGTACATCACCGCCCCGCCGGAGTTCACCGCCGTGCAACTCGCCAGCTTGGCCGCCACCATCTCCACCGACCCGCGCCTGCGCGCCGCTGCCAAGCAGGCGCACAGCGGCCGGATCACCCAGGAACTGGCTGGCGCCCCCGAACTGCTACGCCGCTACGAGCAGGCGAGCCCGGCGGCTCGGGCGGTGCTGTGGGCGGCGATGGACGCCCGCCGCCTGGGCCACAGCTTGTTGCTGTCCGAATCGCTGCTGCGCGGCGCCGCGCCCGGCTATCTCGACGACCACGAGTGGAACCAGGTCGGCGGCACCCCTTGGTACACCGACGCCTTGGACGAGCTCACCACCCAGCATCGGCGGCTGCCCGGCCCGCTGGTCGAGCACCGACCCCGCCCCGGTGAGTCGCGCCCATCCCAACGGCTGTACCGGCTGGCCGACTACCTTGAACAGCACGCCCGCACCGAACGCGCCCGCCTCTGCCCTCCAGCGACCTTCTGGACCGCGGCCGCCGACCACGCCCAAACCCCCGAGGACCTTACCGCCCTTGGGAAGCAGGCCATGGACAGAGGCCGCTACCGCCACGCCGACCGCCTCTACCGGCGGGCCGTCGACGCCGGGGACACCTCCGCGCTGCTGTACCTGATCCGGCTGCGGGACCAGGCCGGTGACCATCAGGGCCTCAGACGGCTCTTTCAGCAGGCCGCCGACGCCGGGCACGCCGACACGCTGATGTTGACCGCGCGGCTCCGGGAGGAGGCCGGTGACCACCAGGACGCCGAATGGCTCGCCCAGCGCGCCGCCGACGCCGGGCGCCCCGACACGTTGACGACCCTGGCCTGGCTGCGGGAGATGGCCGGTGACCTCCAGGACGCTGAACGGCTCTACCGACAGGCCGCCGACGCCGGGGACACCTCCGCGCTGACGAATCTAGCCTGGCTGCGGGAGATGGCCGGTGACCTCCAGGACGCTGAACGGCTCTACCGACAGGCCGCCGACGCCGGGGACACCTCCGCGCTGACGAATCTAGCCTGGCTACGGGAGCAGGCCGGTGACCTCCACAGCGCCGAACGGCTCTACCGGCAGGCCAGCAACGCCGGGCAGACCGACGCGCTGGTGGACCTGGCCCGGGTGCGGGAGAAGGCCGGTGACTACCAGCGAGCCGAACAACTCGCTCAGCAGGCCACCGACGCCGGATACCCCGACGCGCTGATAGACATAGCCTGGTTGCGGTTCAGGGCCGGGGACCTCCACAGCGCCGAACGGCTCTACCGGCAGGCCAGCAACGCCGGGCAGACCGACGCGCTGCTTCATGTGGCCCGGCTGCGGGACCGGGCCGACGACCACCAGGGCGCTGAACAGTTCTACCGGCAGGCCGCCGACGCCGGGGACACCAGCGCGCTGTCGTACCTGGCGAAGCTGCGGGAGCAGGCCGGCGACCCTGACGGCGCCGACCAACTTCGCCGCTTCGGCCTGACCGCCGCCGGAGATGTCGAGGACCCCTGGACCTAGCGGCCAGTTTCAGGGTCGGCCCCAAGCACCGCGACCAGCCGGGAGCACGCTTAGCCATGACGCTGCTTCCACCCCGCCGGACGTGCCCGCCGCGGCGACGCCGCGCGAAGGCCCCGGACGAGCGACCTTCACCGCCACGTCCGGGGCCCGGAAAGCGGTGGAGCCGGAACGCTTCACGTGCCGGCTCCAGGCATGTACCGAACCTTCACCGGGGGTCCACGAGAACCGGGCCGTGATGGCACGGAGATGGCACAAAAGGCGCCTTCCCACGCCCAACCAGACCCCCGCAGACCCCACGAAGGACGGCCGCAGAGCCACACTGACCTCGCCAAACCAACGAGCGCCAAACCCGGCCCCACGAAGGTCACCGCTCTCCTAAAGCGGTTTAGGTACCCGCCTTTCCGAGTTCGAGTCCCCAGGCCTCCGCCACTCCCAGGTCACCGGTTCCGGGTGTCGAGGTCGTCGGGCGATGGGGCCAAATGCGGGGGCGGCTGCTCAGGAACGTCCAGCGGTTGGTGCTGGGCTGCTTCGTCCTCCGTCCCAGCCGCCTCATATGCTCTGACCGGACCCGACCGGCAATAGAACAACTCCGAGCCGGGTTCTCTGAACCAAGCGTGATTTCTCTGGGTTAGCTGCCGATGCTCGGCGGTGGAGCCTGCGGATTTGGGCGCGTCCCCCGGAGGCGGGGTGGATTTGCTGCTCCGACATCCTCGGCGAGCTGGCGTCGGAGTTCGCCAGCGAGTTCACGCAGCCCCTCCGATTCTCTGACTGAGCGGGGAGAGTCGCTTGCACTCTCGCCCCCACCCGCACTTGGATATGCTGTTTCCGCGAGCAGGTTAAGTAAGCGCATGTATTTGTCTTTTGCTGCCGGGGTGAGGAACATTCCCCCTGCCTGTTCCCCGAAATACCAGTCGTGGAATCTTCGCATGTAGTGCGTCAGGTCACTTCTTTTTGGCTCGTCCTCCATCGGAGGCCAATAGCGAGGCAGGCATTCGGAAACGTGAAATAGGGCTTGATAGCGCTCCAGTCTCTTTGCTTGCAGTGCCTGGTCATATGAGTGCTCAAGGGTGAGCCTAAGGCTGGAGCGTGTCGTGACGTAGGTGCCGATACCTCCGGTAAGGGCACCGAGGATCGCGCCGACAAGCCCAATGAACAGGGTCAAGAAGGTCCTCCCCGTGTCGTTGTGCTAGTCATCGTGGTTGATCCGGCGGTGGGTGGCTATTGCTCTTGTGGGTAGATTTGCATGCCAAGGGCTGTTGAGGCGCAGACTGGCGGCCGATTGGAGTGAGCTTCCTTTTCGAAGTCAACCTCGGTCTCGGCAACCAACTGGTGCGTCTGGGAGATCGGACTTCTAACGCCGCCCACCGGCTTCCCCGCGCATCTCGGAACGGCAGACGCGCCATAGTCGCGCATGGCAGAGTAGGAGATCTCCCTTCCACCTCATGGCCAGTCCCCAGCCGGTCGAAGATTTACCTGTCTGTATGCCGCTGGCTGCGCGGTGCGCCGGTTCCGTCACAGCATCTGTCGATCATCGGGTTGCACCGATGCAGTCGGGACCGGCGCGGCGGTATGCCTTACGCGGCTCGCATTGCGCACCGCTGGCTGGTCGCGCACCGCCATGGCCCGCCTTCGGCACCCCGGGGGCCGGGGACCGGTCGGAATCAAAGGGAGACACCATTCCTGAGGAGTAGTGACCGCGTCGGACGGCAGAACTTGATCTCCGCGGGCATGCCTGTCCCCCACCTCATCCGCCCCAGGATCACGATCGCCCGGACTGACGGCCCAGCGGGCTGAGGGTGCCCGACGTGCATGTGGGCACCGGGCATTTGACTGGGCGGCCGGAGGTGGCCGCCAAGGTGCTGGTCACGATTCGTACGAGTTCCCGGCACTGCGGCACACCGTGGCCGGACGATGGTGAGCATGCGAAGGCGCGGCGGTCTATGGCGTGGGGTGGTCGTGGCCACCGGGCTGGTGGTGGTGGCCGGGCTGCTGGTGTGGATGCTCGCCGCCTGGCGCGGCAAGGGAGGGTTGCAAACCTCGGCGAACGTGGCGCAGCTGGTCGGGGTGTGCTGGCCGTCCCGGCAGTGGTGATCGGCCTGGTGGCGTGGTGGTGGCGGCAGCGGGGCCCCGTCCCGGTCACCGACGGCGACACGCTGGCCGAGGCCAGGGACGCGCTGGCGGCGATGGTCGCCGCGCAGTGGCGGGAGGAGGCCCGGATCCGCGAGTTTGACGACCCGGCCCCGATCCCGGTGCGCTGGGAACTCACGGCCGACCCGCGGATCATGGACCATCCCGCGCATATCACCGCCGCCGGAGTCCTGACCTGGACGGGCACCGCAGACCAAATCGGCGAGATGGCCGGGCGGTTCCGGGCGCTGCGGCGCCGCCGCCTGGTCATCGTCGGCGGGCCAGGGTCGGGCAAGACCACCCTGGCCGTGCAACTGGTCCGCGAACTGCTCGACCACCTGACCCAAGTGACCCGGTCCCGGTGCTGGTCTCGATCGCCAACTGGGACACCGAACGTCTCCCACGGCTGCAGGGCTGGCTCGCCGCCCGCCTCACCGACATCTACCCCGCGCTGCGGGCATCGCGATACGGGCCGGACGCGCCCGAGGTACTGGTGCAGCGCGGTCACATTCTGCCCGTGCTGGACGGGCTCGACGAGATCCCCGCCCAAGGCCGCACCGCTGTGATCGCCGCGCTGAACGGGTCGCCTGCCGATAGCGACCAGGTCATCCTCACCAGCCGCACCGGCGAGCTCACCGACGCCGCCCTCGCCCGCGACGTGCTGGCCTCCGCCGCCGTCATTCAGCCCCAACCCCTCGCCCCCGGAACCGCTGCCGACTACCTGGCCTCCTGCCTGCCACCGGTACCGCCGCCCGACTGGGCCAGCACCCTGCGACAGATCCGCGATGGCGGTGCCCCGCACCTGACCGACGTCGTCTCCACCCCGTTGGGGTTGTGGCCTGTGCACCACCCACATCACCACCCGCACTGACCCACTGCCTTCACCGCCTCCACGCGGTTCCCCACTCCGCGCCACCTGCAGACATACCTGTTCGACAAGCTCGTCGCCGCCCCCATCAACAATCGCCTACCCAGCATCGACCCCGCCGACCTGTTCCGCCCCCGCCATCGACACGACCCCCACCAAGCCACCCGCTGGCTCGGCTACCTCGCCACCTCCTGGACACCGTCCCCCCGAGACCTGGCCTGGTGGCGACTGGCCGCCATCAGCCACACCCCCATCAGCCGCCTCGCCAGACTCGCCTTCGGGATCGCGTTCGGCCTCATCTTCGGGATCGCGTTCGGACTCGTCTTCGCGATCGGAACCGGGATCGGGATCGGGATCGGCGCTCACGAGTGGGCTCAGGAAACGCCGCTTGGTCGCTGCAGCAATCCGTTTTCCTCCGGCGTGCCACCGCCCTCACTTCGGCCCTGTCGACCAGCACCACGATGCCTATTGGCGTGTCATCCTGCCCACCCGTGCATCCGCCCCATCGATACCAGGTTGATTAAGTTCGCATGCCCCCAATACCGATTGTGTTATCCATATTCGAGACCGCAAGACAAGGGGTCGAGCTTCACAAGGGGACTGAGGAGGCGTCTTGGGGCAGAGGGGGCGATGGTGAGGCCATCACGCAAGCTCGCCCGGGTGACAACTACCGCTGCGGGCGGTGTGGTCTGCGCTGTGACGGCCAACCAAGTACTCAACGACTCGAAGGTGAGCTGGAACTGGGCCATTGTTTCACTCTGTGTGGCAGCGATCACCGCCATATACGCAGAGTTGTTCAGCCCTGAAGCCACTGGCGGAAGCGACGTCTCAGGCGTAGGGCGGGGCGTCGGACGCCGCGCCTACTTGCGGCAAATCCGAGGCAGCGTGCGCGACATGGAGACCGTCGGCATCGCCACTCAAAGCGAGTTCGTACTCCGGATGCAGCAAGTCTACGTCGATGTCAGCCTGGTCCCACGGCCTCCCCAGGACACCGATCGAGAACCCTTTATTGGCGCGCCAGCACAGAGGCCAGGAGAACGCCGAGCCTTGCGGTCCTTCCTAGGAGGCAGTGACCGGCGAGTGCTGGCGGTGATCGGCGGGCCAGGGTCGGGAAAGACAACGCTGGTGCGAAAAACCGCTCTGGAGTTGAGCAGCCGGAACTGGCGCACGCTCTGGCGGTCGGAAGGCCGAAAGAGCCTGTACATGTCATCCCGTCAATACGGATTTAGGCGCATTTTTCGACGCAGGACCTTGCCCGTACTTTTATACTTGCGCGATCACGCCAGAATGATCCTTACCGAGGACCCACCCGACCTGAGCGCAGTTGCAGTATCGGCGAGTTGGCTGGCGGGGCGTATATCTCCGGCCTGGATTCAAAGCCGGTTGGACAGGGGCGGTTGCCTAATTCTGCTCGATGGGCTAGACGAGGTCGCTGACGAGACCGAGCGCAGCCGGGTCGCCCGTTGGATCGGCGACCAGATCGATCGATATCCGAGTAACGAGTACGTGCTGACCTCCCGGCCGCATGGCTACCAGGCAAACCCCCTGCCTAACGCCAACGTCCTGCAGGTACGCAGGTTCACCGGCAAACAGGTGTCCCGCTTCCTGCACAGCTGGTATCACGCGATTGAGCGCCGCGCCACCGAGGCACCGGGCCGAGAGCTCCGCGCCGTTGCTGACCGCAAGGCTGAAGATCTACTCGACCGGCTACGACGCCAACCCGCCCTGTACGACTTGGCAGCCAACCCGCTATTGCTGACGATGATCGCCAATGTGCATCGGTACAAGGGCGCGCTGCCCGGTAGCCGCGCGGCCCTCTACGCCGAGATGTGCGAGGTCCTTCTACACCGCCGCCAAGAAGCCAAGCAGCTATCCAACCCCACCGGCCTGAGTGGCGACCAGAAAGAACATGTCGTTCGGGCGATGGCCCACACGATGATGACGCAAAAGATTCGGGACATTCCCTTCACAGAAGCATGTGAAGCCATCGCTTTTCCTCTGCGTCAAGTTTCCCCGGCAGCACTGCCCGATGTCTTCCTCTCTGAGATTAATAAAAGCGGTCTCCTGGTGGAGCGTGAGCAGGGCGTGTATTCCTTCGCACATCTCACCCTGCAGGAGTATCTAGCCTCAGCGCATATTCGAGACAGTGGCCGCACCGAACCGTTGGTCTCCGCAGTGAACGATCCGTGGTGGCGCGAGACCACGCTGCTGTGGGTCGCGCGCGCCGACGCGACCGAGGTGATTCGCGCCTGCTTGGATGCAGGCACTACCCGTGCTCTGTCACTCGCGTTCGCCTGTGCAGACCAAGCTCGCCAGGTGGATCCTGACACACGCGGCGAACTCGACGACCTGCTTACAGCGACAGCAACTGAGCACGATCCCGACCGCCGACGGCTCATCACGGCGGTCAAGGCGATGCAGAGTTTGCATGAGGTCATCCTACTCAGCGAAGACGTCCCAATTTGCGCACATCCGGTCGGCCGAGATCTGTATGCCGAATTTGTGCGAGAGGAGCAGGCTGCGGGGCTACACACCCCATCGCAGAACGGGTATGGGCAAGACCGGGCCAGCCACGACGAGGCGCCAGTCACGGGCATCTGGGCCGATGATGCAAATCGGTTCGTCCAATGGCTGAACGCCCTCTTCGATGATGGCACCGCCTACCGGCTACCCGTTGCCTCTGAGATGACAGACCCTGCCCTGGATCTGATCAGTGGTCTAGGTCACCGACCCGTCTGGGTTCTGCAAGACGAGACGCGCCCGGGCTTGTTCACACCGCAACGGGCTCCAGTTCGGTACGCGCCCCTTCCCAATGAACTTACCAAACAAGTAGCGGCTGACTTTAGTTCAACGTCCCGATACCTGCCATGGGCCCTTAATGCCGCCTCCGGCGGCAATCACGTTCTGGCACTTATCTCGACCCCTGACGCGGACGACGGTGAGACGTTCGACCTAACCCTAAGGCTCGCGCTCGCTCGAACTCTTATCCGCAGCCTCAACCGCGCCAATAGTTCTATATCCATTTTGGCCACCGAACTCAGCGCCAGACTCCGCCAGAGCATCGCCTTGGATATTGACCCTACTTACGACCAAGATCGTACCACAGCATTGGAGGAGGTTCTGCCTGGACTCAGTGCAAATGTTGCTCGCTCCCTGACATACGAACTTGATATGAGATTGGCGGGGAGGCTGCGCAAGCTGCTGCGATATCACCAACCTATTGCGAGGCCCGCCGGAAATCCTTTCCTGACACAGGCCCTGGACCGCCTACTCGACCAGACCCTCGGCCTCACGGCAGATTTCTCCCTAGAGTTTGACCGGAGTTTTAATGCTGCACTAAACCGCAGCGAGCTTCTAGCTCAGTTTTTCACTCGACTCCCCAACATATCTTCTCCCTTTGCACCAACCCGCCACGCCCATCTTGCTGAAGGCGTTGTCCATGCACTACAGGAGACTCAAAATCTCGCCGATGAGATCCTTGAACATCGCCAAACCTCTATCGACCTCCTCAACAACAATGACGTCGATGGAGCCATCAACCGAATAGCAGCATTGACCGGTCGGGCACCTGAAATACGCCTGTCAGTAGCGGCTTACTCAAGCTTGCTAGACGTGTGGACGCCAAATCTCTCACGACAAGGTAAGCTTTTCAGTGATTTTCACAACTTCTCGGTTCGAACGCTTTCTGACACGCCAAGCATGGCCGGACGTAAGCACAGGGAACCAGCGGACGTGCTGGGTCTTGCCCGCCGGACATTCATCGACGATTTGCCGTCTAACAGGCATCTCCAAGAAGACAAAGCGGTAAGATTTATCGACATGGTCCGCAATTATGTTGATGCGGTCGCTCGACGCAGGCAACGTTGTGACCGACACACTATCGCCTGCGCTCGGCTAGGGGTACTCGCCGCGCTGGCGCTATCTCAGAAACTGGGCAACGCCCAAAGCACCGATCTCTTTGCCGAGGCATGGCACGGATTGAACGTCGACCAGGGTGGGGAATCTCAGGTTCACAACAACGAGGTACTCCTTCTTGTGCGCACTTAACGTGCTAATGCTACACGAATTCGTCTGGTCCAGCATTTGAGGAGATCGATGCCAGTGGACATGTAACATAATCTCTTGCGATTATGGAAGGAGAGTGTGTGGTGGACCTCCCGGTCACCCTCCTCGGTCGCGGCATGCTCGCCCAGAACCTACCCCTCGTTGGGTTCGTCACCCCGCTCGGCGGTGCTAGGACTGGCACCGGAACGCGCAGCAGCACAATGATGCAGGTCTGGCGAAAACTCACGAATGGAAGCGTGGTCGGACAGGACGTGCACACCGCCGAGCTTGCTGACCGGCGAGAGGTCGCCGAGCTGAGCACCGGCGGTGAACCGGTCGGTGTCCTGTCCCTGCTCGGTCAGCTCGAACATGCACCGCTGGGTGGCCTCGGCGCTGCGCCGCGCGCCTCCTGGACGCCTTAATCGCCGCCCCAGCCAACAACCCGGTCCCCAAGGCATCGCCTGGCCCCACACCGTATCCAACGCATCCGCCAGACCCCTACCGCTCAGCCCCTCCGTGCCGCCAACCCTCACTCCGTCGACGTGTACCAGCCAACATCGGACACCCGGCCCCAGCATCCACATACTGCCGCCAACCGCCAGTGCCAGCCGCGCCACCCGTCCGGCCGCTCGCGGCCCTGCCGGCCCGCCACGCCCGCACCCGCGCCGTCCGGCGATCTCACCCACGCCGGCCACATCGAGTGCGAGGACTAGGACCGGCGTCAACCATCACCCGATAGTAAAACGACAAGCATCAACCGAGGTTGCACATCGACTCTCTGCCGCCATGAGCTGCGCCGGTGGTTCGGGTCGAGCGGCACGGGCTGGCAAAGGCTTGTTCGCGACACTGTTTCCCCGCATATCGAACGGCTTCGCACGATTTCGAACGGCCTTTCCTCTTTCCTTTGCCATGTGCGTCTGACGATGCTGTGCCTCGTCCGAAAGAACGCCTTACGGAAGGAAGGCATTGTTGTGAGACGCACCACGCGAAGATTCCTGGGAGTCGCGACAGCTGCTGGACTCGGCCTCGCGGTCACCGCCGCCGCGGCCACGCCCGCGCTCGCCCACGACAGCTCGATGAGCCTCGTCGCCTGCCAGCCGGCCGGTCTCGGGGGATGCGGCAGGTCGAACTCTAGGAGTGCGTCGGGGTGCCCGGCGGCGGCCTGCTGATATAGATGCGCGGCGTGGCGACACCGGCCTCTGATCTCTGCCTACTCCCCGAGGTTGGCGACTCGTGGGAAGTGTGGCGGGCACCCGCTACGCGGCCGCCGCCGGTAGCTCGGGGCCAGGCATGCGGCCCCTCCGGGCCGACCCGCCACGCACCGCCCGACTATCACGTCGCGTGCCGCGAGGACGTAGACCTCCTCGACGTGAATCAAGAGCGGCTGGCTTGGGCTGAAGGTATCTTGGCGGCATGCCAATCCCAGTTGGTCCAGGTGAGCCATCAGCCAAGAGTTCCGTTCCTTCGACTGACGACCTTCCGCCACTTGCTCTGACTAGAGGGATGGTCTTTCAGGCCCAAACGAAAGACGAATGGTTCACATTTAGTTGGGACAAGCCAGTCCAATTTTTGGTCGGCCGCAATGGGACCGGTAAAAGCAAGACGGCGGAAACAGCGTGCAGGCTCTTGAGGAACCAGGGTGTGCCGATAGCTTATCTATCCACCGACCGCCTCACGGGCTGGATGTCCCGTTTCCCTCAGCTTGGGGAAAAGAATCCTGCGCCCATTAAGGGTAGTCCGTTGACTCCGGGAGAACAAAGCAAGGCGCTCGAAGACGCCAGAAACTACGGTCTGGCCACCGATGCGTTAATCGCGATGCGCAATATGCCTGATGTGCGCATCAAAGTGGCATCCGTTCTCGGGGCTGCCTTTGGTCGAAGATTCGACCTGGTTGACATCTCAGGTTTCCTCGACGTCCAAATCACAAAGGATAAGGTTCGATATTCGCTGATCCGAGATGAGAGTCATGGCCTGAAAGAACTTATTGTGTTCTTGAGCAAACTTTATCGCCACGACTGGCGGGTCATTGTTGTAGACGAGCCAGAGCTTCATCTTCACCCGTCGCTTACGCGCCTTTTGATTACCGAGCTTCAACGTGAGTGCGAAGTATCTGGAAGAAACGGAATCGTAGTCACGCATGAGCCGCGTGCACTGGCACCTCGAAGCTTCGATGACCTCGATGCAATAATCGTATTCTCTGGAGAGAAGCCCAAACGGCTAGGTGAGGGGCTGGACACCCGCCTCCATCACAACCATGCCAGGAGGATTGCTGAGTCTTTGGGCCAGTACCCGACGCTGGTGTCTGAGTTGGTTTTTAGCCCAAGGCCTGTACTGGTGGAAGGCCCGGATGACGTGATTGCACTGAAGGAAGCAGTCGCAAAGAACATGCCGGCCACCGTAGTTGCACAAACGGACTTCATACCTTGCGGGAGTTCAAGCCTTATTCCAATATGGCTAGATATGGCGACTCTCGTCGGCCTCGACGCGCGCGCAGTCAGCGATCTGGATTCGATCTTTGACCCAAGTATGCAAGCTACTGTGGATC
The DNA here is from genome assembly GCF_008085905.1 of Actinomadura syzygii. Lineage (GTDB taxonomy): Bacteria > Actinomycetota > Actinomycetes > Streptosporangiales > Streptosporangiaceae > Spirillospora > Spirillospora syzygii. The sequence continues at coordinate 172,936 of NZ_VSFF01000004.1, forward strand.
GACGGTCCGGCGTCCAAGAGGATCTTCGGAATTCATTCCTTGCAGACCCAGCGAAAACCAGTGAGGTACTTCAACCAATTAGACATGAGGCTAAAAAGCGAAAATTGGAAAGCAAGCCGGACGTGCGCGCCCGCTGGCTGGCTGGCCTAGAAGTATCTTGCGACGATGACAGAGTTTATGCGCTGCGCAGAGATGCTCTCCTTGATGTCTGGAGGTCTGCCGGTGTATGGCTTCATAAAGATGGACGACTGGAAGATGCGCTCGGGCTGGGGACTGAAATACACAACGTTAGGGCAAAGGCTCTCATAAAGCGAGTCAAAGAGCATTCAGGACTGGATGCCGTCGCCAAGTGGGCCAGCTACCAACTCGATGTTTCAGTTAGCGAGTTCGAGACGCTGTGCGTGGAGGTTGAGAGGATCGCACAGAACCTTCTTCGGGAACATCGTGTTAATCCCGGAGTCTGGGCGACCGCGCCCGTGGGGCCGACATCAGAGACCGACTCTAAACTGGTTCAAGTAGAGGCAATTGAGGGCAGATACAAGATAACGGTACTTAAGCCGCTTAAGTGGGTTGGCTATTGGATGCACGTAGGTAGGGAAACTCCACTCAATGAGTGGGTGCTTAAGCCACCCCCTCAAGTGTGAAGCCCTGAAAGCCAGGCTGCAAACCAGTCCAGATGGCTGTGACGGCGGCCTGGCTCGTGCTGCATCGCCTGTGGCTGAGCCCTACGATCGACACAGCATGGCTGAGCCTCCCCAGAAGACCAATGTGTGCTCAGGCCACGATGACGGCGAACGCGCGGCCCACCCCATGGCCGGACGTGGCCGAGCGACTGCATCCGCGTTCGACGGGCGGCACCGCGCGGGGGAGCTCCGTAGCGTGCAGGTGTGGAAAGCGATCCGCCGCCCGATCGGGACGAGCTAAACGCCGCAGTTTGAGTCCGAGGTCGAGCCGAGAGCCGAGTCCGTAGTCCGCCAGAATCTGGACGGCACGCGATGCCTACACCGCTGGCCAGGACCTCATCATCAACCTCGGCGAGCACAGCGAGGCGCGCTCCTCAGGGCCGCCGGGTCGGGTGATCGGCGAGCTGGGCGAGCAGGACGCGCTGGCGTTGGAGGTGCACCAGGCGTTCGAGGCGAACACCGCAAGCACGTCCGCACAGGTGCCGGTACTGCCGATGTACCTGCCCCGACCGGAGTTCGATGACCGGTTGCGCGCCGCCGTCGCGGGCGCGGCACACGGCAGCCGCATGGTGCTCGTGGTCGGCGATTCCTCGACGGGCAAGACGCGGGCGTGCTGGGAGGCGATCCGCGGCGAACTACCCGACCGGCGGATCTGGCACCCACTCACCCCCGAACGACCGGCCGCGCTGGCCGAAGCGGTCCGCGCCGGGCGGCTCGCGGCGCGCACGGTGATCTGGTTGGACGAGGCCCAGTTCTACCTGCAACCCGCGGGCGGAGAACAGGCCGCCGCCGAACTGCAGGCGCTGCTGGCCGACCCCGCCCGCGGGCCAGTGCTCATACTGGGGTCGATGTGGGCCGACTTCAGCATGCTTTGAGTGCCGTTCCCAGCGACGAGGCGCCAGATCCGCACCGCGCCGCGCGCACTGCTTGGCTGGCGGATTGTTCAGGAACTGGCCCGAGCCACCGGCACCATTTCCTAATTTCATACGTTGCATTCTGATCACGAATCGTCAGGTGCATCGTTGCCCTCCGAAACGAGGTCGATGGTCACTCCTCTCTTTCGGAGGTCATTGACGAGCTTGTGTCCGGCGTATCGCACCATACCGCGCGCCCACCACTCTTCAGCCGGAAGGTTAGGAAAGACATCCGGGTGCAGCAATACACGAAATCGTTCATCAATTCGCACAACCTGTCGCCGGAACTCCGCCATCTCAGGAAATCGAGCAAGTTCTTCGCTTCGCATGGCACGCTCGATTGCCATGCGCGAAGTCAGATCATTGACGTAGTCCTCGTCATCCTGCCGATAACCACGCTCGCATTCCGCAACGAATCTTTCCCAGCGGCCAAGCAGGTCCACTGGCGAAGTATCTCGCCACCTTCCTGACGCCTCCGTGAACTCGGTGAACGCCACTTCGAAGAGTCCTGGCTCCATTACCGCCCAGCCTGCCGAAGGAAGTAACCCATTGGATCATCCGGTCGGAAATACGTAGTGATCTCACTCCCATCCAGCATTCCGATCCGCCCGTCAGCATCCAGTCTAATCAATACGCCATCGGTTCCACGTATCGCCTCCATGGCCCCCGCAGGCTTTTCCCCACACATCAGGGCGCAAGCATCAGCGACCATCTGCTCATATCCACCATCATAGTCATACTCTGGCATGTCCGGTCTACGAGTCGGGTTACCTGCATCATCCAACCCTAGAACGTGCTTGTCGAAATGCTCGTCTGCACTCTCGAGGCTGAAGCCGCAGTTATGAGCGAGTACCGGAGTGCTGCCGACAAGAACATAGTACGTGTGGAGGGTTGCGATGGTGAGATTGTGGACGCGCTGGTGGTGGGCGGTCCAGTGCTTGGTGGCAGTTACCTGGACGTAGGTGCCGGTGCTGGTGCGGAGCCACATGCCGGGTTTGAGGTCAGCGGCTTTGATCCAGGAACTGCTCTCACCGGCGGCCCAGAAGGGGTGGGTGTCGGTGGCGATGACCACGCCGCTCTTGGCGAGTTTCGGGCTTAGCCGCTTTGCGACACGGGGCTGTGGAGCGTCGCGGGTCGCCTTGAAGCGGATCGGAGTGTCGGTGTCGATGGTGATTTGGACGAGGTTCTTGTCACCCTTGCTGGTGATGGTTCCCAGCACGGGTTGGGCTGTGGTCGTCCCCGTTTCCGGGTCGGTAGCGAGAACCTCGTCGCCGACTTTGATGTCTTCGATGGTCTTCTGGCTGCCGTCGGCCATGAGCACCGAGGTATTTGGGACGAAGCTGCTGCACTCTCCCAGTCCTCCCTCTGCTCTGGGGCGTCCTCGTCCCATTCCGCCGATGCCCTCGGCGCCGGTGACGCCGCCGTCTCTGCCGAGGGACCCGTCCCAGCCACTCATCCCTGCATTGAGAAATTGTTTTCCGGACATGCGGTCGCATGCGAAGTGGCCGATTTGGCAGAGTAGTTTGCCGAAGTTGCCGAGACGGCCGAGGTCTCCGATTCCGCAGGCGCTGTTGTCACTGCTGTTGATGCCGCATTCGGGCATGAGTTGCGGATCGAGCGGGCCACGATCACCGTTGTGGCGGTCATACACCACTTGGAGCATCTTGTAGACGGCGGTCCAGTATGCAACGAGGTTCGGCGCATGTACCGTTTGGTCGCCCCACCGGGCCTTCACCGGCTTGTCGACTGCGTTCCCACCCCCGGAAGGGGTCGACGGGTGCCCGAAACCGCGAGGCGGGTTTCCGCAGTCGTGGCCGCAGCCGCCATTTTTCGCTGGTGTCTTGTGGCCGACGTTGATGACGCCGTTGCCGCAGATGTCGGGTGGGCAGGTGCCGTCGGGGTCTGCGTGGGTGGCGGGGTTGTTGTTGGCGTAGGTGTAGCCGTTCATCTGTTGGGGGTCGGCCTGGTCGATGAGGGGGTCGACGGAGATGAAACGGCCGGTCTGGGGGTCGTATTGGCGGGCGCCGAGGTGGGTGAGGCCAGTCGGGTCCTGGGTGCCGTCGACGAAGCCCTTTTCGCCGGGCCAGGTCGCGTTCTCGTCGAAGCCGCGGAGGTTGCCGAAGGGGTCGAAGCGGCGGATGGTGGTCTGCTGACTGGCAGCGTTGATGGCGGCTTGGGCGCTGCCTTGGGTGTCGGCGGTGAGGTAGGTGAGGGTGCCGTCGGAGGTGCGCATCGCCACGGTTTGGTCGGCGAAGGTGTAGTAGCGGGTGCCGGTGGCGGTGGCGGCGCCGTTGAGGGCGCGTAGTTCGGTGCCATCGGGCATGTACAAGGTGGCGCCGGCGGGGTCCTTTCGGATGATGCGGTTGCCGTCGGCGTCATAGACGTAGGTCTCGTCGTTGCTGTTCTCGGTGACCTTGGTCAGTTCACCTTCGGTGCCCCAGTCGAATGTCTGGGTGCTTGTGGCCGGGCTGCCGTCGGCGGTGGTGCGGGTGGTGGTGTTGCCGGTGGCGTCGTAGGCATAGGTGCTGGTGCGGTCGCCGTCGCCGCCGGTTTGGACGACCTTGTTGAGGCGGTTGCCGTTGCCCGGGGCGGCGTAGGTGTAGGTGCGGGTGGTATCGGGTTTGCCGCCGGTGCCGTGCAGGGTTTGGGTTTTGCGGTTTCCGGCGGTGTCGTAGGTGAAGGTCTGCCAGTACGGCGCTGGGCCGCCGATCAGCGCGGGGGTGGGTTCGGTCGCGCACGGGTCGGTGGTGGTCTGGGTCCAGGCTTGGGTGAGACGTTGCAGGTGGTCGTAGGTGAAGCATTGGTTGTCGACACCGTCGCGGGAGTTGTCGGTGATTGAGGTGACGGTGCCGGTGTCGGTGTAGTGGTAGGTGGCGTTGCGGTCGGCGCCGCTGATGCCTGCGCGGGTGGTGCGGGCGTTGGCCAGCCGCTGGGTGCCGTACTCGTAGGAGAAGGTCTGCCAGGCTTGTTTGGTGGGGTCGGTCCCGTACTCGACGAGCGTGGGTTTGCCGGTGGGGGTGTATTGGGCGGTGTTGACGTAGGTGGCTTTGCCGGTCAGTCCGGTGGGGCGCTGCCAGGTGTCGTAGGCGTAGACGAGGCTTTCGCCGGGCAGCCCGCCCGCTGCGGGCATGGTCTCGCCCTTGACGGTGCCGTCAGCGTTGAAACTGGTGGAGAAGGCGTAGGTTCCCGCGAGCGGGCCTTGGGAGGCTGGGACGGTCAGGGTGGTGGTTTCGGGACGGCCCAGGGTGTCGTACTTGTAGACGCCGTTGGTGTAGTCGCCATTGGGGGTGCGCCGGGTCGCTGAGGCGAGCTTGCCCTTGCCGCGGATGCTGGTGTCGTAGGTCCAGGAGGCCAGGATCGGGCCGTCTGCTGATCCGTCGTGGGCTGCGGTCTTGCGGCCTTGCCCGTCGTAGTCGAGGAAGACCTTCTTGCCGCGGGCGTCGGTGGTGGAGGTGACCTGGTCCAGGTCGTCGTAGGTGAAGGTGGTCGCGCCCTTGTCGGGGTCGGTGGTGCGGATCTTGCGACCGCGCAGGTCGTAGGTGGTGGTGAAGGTGTTGCCGGACGGATCTGTGACCGAGGCGATCTCTCCGGCGGGAGTGTAGGTGTAGGTGGTGGCGTCGTAGTCGCCGGTGGGCGTGGCGGCCTTGTACTGGCGGCGTTGGATGACCTGCCCGCGGGCGTCGGTGAGCTGGGCGGTGGGGGTGCCGCCGGTGGGCGGGGTGACCGAGACGCGGTTACCGCCGCCGTAGGCGTAAGTGGTGCGCCACAGTTCGCTGTCGGGCTGGTCGCCGTTACCAGTGCTCAGGCGCTCTACGGTCTTGCGGCCCAAGCCGTCGTAATCGGTGTGGGTCTGGGTTTCGATCTCACCGGGGACGTCGACGCCGAACAGAGTGGCTTGGGGGGCTTCGGTGGCGGTGTAGGGAGCGTAGGTCTTGGTGACCTGCCCGCGGTTGTCGTAGAAGGTGTCGGAGATCAGTCGGCCGTCCGGGCCGGGGACTTGGAGCTGGCGGGTGCGGAGCAGCCCGTCGAGCAGTTCGATCTGTCCGAGTTTCTGGCTGCCGTCGGCCGCGAGGGTCTTTGTGGTGACTGCGACGATCTGTCCCTGGGTGACCCGGTAGGAGAATTCGTAGGTGGGGTTGTCGGTGGCTTTGCGCCGGTTGGGCAGCCAGACCTTCAGCAGCCGTCCGAGCGGGTCGTAGGTCAGGTCGGTGCGCAGGTTGCCGTTGGAGACGTCCAGTTCGGTGACCGGCAGGCCCAAGGCGGGGTCGAGTTGCTGGGTCCGGGTCAACGACGTGGAGGAATCCCCGGGTTTGGCCGGAGGACCGGTCGTGGTGACCTGGGTGGTCAGACCCTGGGTTTGGCTGTAGGCGCTGGTGGTGACGTGACCGGCGGCGTCGGTGACCTCCACCGGGCGACGGTAGGCGTCGTAGCGTGTTTCCACCTGGGTGACGTAGGTCGCGGTGGTGCCGTTGTGGGAGGCGATCTTTTCAACTCTGGTGACGTTCCCGACCGTGGAGCCCTCGCCGAAGCCGCCGTTGTCGTAGTAGGTGCGGACGTCGGACATGACCTGGGTGGATCGGTCGGGTGTGGTCGAGCAGTTGACCGCGACGGTCTCGACACGGGACGGCGAGTTGACCATCCAGGCGCCGGTGTTGTCGGCGTAGCTGGTGGTGGTGCATTTGTCGTCGGCCGTGGTGGTGACGTCGCCCATGTCGTCGACTCTGGTGGTGCGGCCGACGCCGGGGCCTGAGGCCTGGTAGGTGTTGTCGGTTTTGGTCTGGGTCCAGCCGCCGCCGTCCCTGGCCGTCCAGGTCTGGGTGGAGTCGGTGGCGGTGACGTTGGCGGTGGTGGTGCCCCACGACCGTGTCCGGGACGCGGTCTGCGCCTTCCACGGGGTGTTGACGGTCTTGGCGTAGACCGTGCCGCCGGGCTTGTCGTAGGTGACGGTCTTGAGGGTGAACCCGGCGAAGGGGTCGTGGTCAGTGTGGGTGCCGCCCTCACCGTCGGAGACGGTGACCGACTTTTCACCGCCGTCCTTGTTCTTTCGGTCGCCGTCCATTCCGCGCAGGTAGAAGGTGTCGGTCTGGGTGGCGGGATCGTTGTAGTTGCCGGTGAAGGTGCGGACCTGGCCGTAGCCGCGCCATTGCGACCAGGTCTTGTTCTTGTCCTTGGTGAGGCCGTCATCGTCGTCGTAGTGCCAGGCGGCGCCGCCCAGGTACTGGTATTTGGTGACCATTTCCGGTGAGCCGCCGGTGAGGTCGGTCTGCATCACGCTGGTCACCACGTATTTGTGGAACCAGTCGGTCATCGGTTCGTCGCGGCCGGGCGGTGTCCAGATCACCGGCATGCAGCGGGTGGTGTTGGTCTCCGGGGTGGGCCGGTCGGTCGGGGAGCAGCTCGATTCGGGGGTGGAATAGCTGACGTCGATCTGCCCGCCGGATTCGTCGTCGATCGCTCCGACTCGGTAGCGGACGTAGCGCTGGATGTCGTCGCCGGTCCTGTCCAGCCGGTTGGGCAGTTGGACGTTGCTGATGGTCGTCTTCGGCAGCGTGACGAACGTCCCGTCGGCGGCGTGGCCGGTGTGCTGGATGCTGGTCAGCAACAGGTCGCGGTCGATGTCGGCCAGGCCCCAGGCGTGGGTGAACGCCCAGGAGTCCACCGGCCGGTATCCCGAACCGTCCGGTTTGAGGATCTGGGTGGTGACCTGGGCGAGGCGCTTGCGGGACCAGAACGTCGGCGAGAGCGTGCCGTGGGTGTCCTTGCATTCCTGGCCGGAGTCGCAGTGCATGTCCCACGGGACGTCCCACCACGAGTCCGGTTTATCGCCGATATTGGACGGGTCGCAGTCGAAGGTCGCATCCGGGATGCAGCGTTCGGCGGGGGTGAAGCTCACTTGTGCGGGCGCTTTGTCGAACAGTTTGTCCTTGCGCATCCCATAGGAGATCGTCTTCAGATATCCGCCGCGCACGTAGGGGGTTTCGTCTGCGGCCTTGAGGTTGCGGCCGTAGTGGTTGGTCTCCTTGGCGTAGCTGTAGACGATGGCGTTGCCGGACGGGTCGACGACATAGTCCAGGTTCCACCGGTAGGCCTGCTGACACCACGAATCAGCGAACGTCGACTTGTGGCAGTACTCGTTCTCGTCGTCGCCGAAAACCGGAGTGGTCCACGTGGAGTCGGTCTCGGGCTTGTCATTCACCCAGCCGGGGACGCGGTTGAGGCCGAAGAAGTACTGGACGCCGTCGGTCGTGGTGACCTTCCAGTACTCCCCGTCGTTGTCGCCGTTGCCGGTGGCCACGTCGGTGAGTTTTTCGAACTTGGTGCCGTCGTCGCCCTTCATCCGCCAGGTGCCGTCGGAGGCTTTGATCAGCTCGCCGCCCTTGCCGTTCCAGGTGACGGTCGCGTTGTCATATCCCCAGCACAGATCGCCTGGCGAGTTCCCCCACTCGTCCTTTGGCGCGCCGTCGTCCTCGCACGACTTGTAGCGCCGCTCGATGTAGCCCGGCCACAGGTCGAACCCCTCACCGATCCAGGACGGCTGCCCGTTGGTGTTGGAGGTCTTACCGTCGACGCTTCCCGATGAATAGGTGACCGCGACGTTCGGGGTGAGGCCGCCGGGCACGGGCGGCACCCGCATCGGATACGACCAGCTGAACTCGCCGCCGCTGCCCCCGGCCTGCCAGGTCGCCGACGCCTCCAGCGAGGTCGCCTTGAAATCACCTTGCGGGCCAGACGATCCGGCCACCGCGACCAGGAGCGTTCCCGCCGTCGCCGCGGTGGACGAGCTCCCAGACGGGGCGGTCTGGGCGGGAGCGGCGGTGATCTGGGCGGTGAGGGTCTGCTTGCGGCTGTTGTTGACGGCCTTCAGCGGCGCGGCCAAACGACACTCGGGCTTGTCGGGAATGCTGAGCGCGCACGCGGGCATCTGGTACAGGCGCAGTCGGGATCCGTAAGAGCCGCCGAATGCCTGCGCGAATTGCGAGTAGTCCAGTTCAACACCGACCTGGCCGGCCTGGGGTTTGTCAGTGCGGGCCACGGTGAACGCCAATCCGTCCACCCCGGCTCTGGGCGCGGTGGCGCGGTCCAGCACCGTCACGCGCACCTTCGCCGCGACCCCTATCCCGTTGCGTACAGCACGCTTGTCGGCGGGCAGCACCCGCACCGGCAACGCGTCCGCCCGTACCTTTCGCGCGGGGTCCGCGGGCACAGACACGTCGCTGGTGCCGGGCTTGGGCCAAGCGGCCTTGGCCGGCGGCCCCGGCCTCAACGTCGCCGTCTTACGCGGGCGGACCTTCAGATCATGGCCCTTGACCGGATCTTCATGATCACCGACGGTCGGCCGGTGAGCGTTGGGTGGTTCGGCGAGCGCGGGCGGCGGAGCCGACAACAGCCCGGCGGCGAGGGTCACGGCCATGACCGCCGCGACTGCGCGGGCGGTCCGGGGACGGGACAGCACCAGGGTCTTGCGGCCTGTTCTCACGGCTTCCTCCTGCGCCCACGCGCGCCTGCTCCAACCCCGGGAAGGCCCCGGGGCACGAACCGTTGGATCTGCTGGATTCGGCGGGCAGGCGCCCGTGCACGAGGCCCAAGGCGTCTGCCACGCAGGGGTGCGGTGTTTAGGGTCCGTCGTCGGTATCGAGTTCGATCGGCTGGCCAAGCTGGACGATCTGGACGGGGCTCAGGACGCCTCGATACAGCCAGACATCGTCCAAGGCCGCGGGCCAGAAGCCGGTTCCCGCGCCTCCCCCGCCGAGGGCGTTGCGACCGACCTGCAGCCCGCCGGTGCCTTTGAAGGGACGTACGTCGCCTTCTGCGGAGTCGCCTTCGGCGCCGTTCACCATGGAACCATTGATGTACAGGCTCATGGTCCGGTTCGTCGCGTCGTAGACGACCGCGATGTGGTCCCAGTCGTCCTCGGTATAGGCCGAATTACTGGTCAACCGCTGTGGCTTGGAGGCATCACCGGCAGGGAGATCGGCATTGTTCATCTCCAACTGCCACACACCCAGATCCGCCGGCTCGGCCGCGTCCGGGACATAGCGCAGCGCGAACGCATTGGTCTGAGTCCCGGGGACGGAGAACACCGTGGCGGTCGTCTGCGGCCGCTGCAGGTTCTGCACCCAGCCGGACAGGGTGAAGCTCTCATCGGTGGAGATCAACGCCTGTCCGGCCGCGGGATCGACCGGATCGGCCTCGGCGTAGGCGCCCAGCCCGTCCAGTTGCAGTCCCGCCGACGACACGAACGGCCCCTTGAACCCCGCGCCGGACGAAATCGTCGCCCCATTGTGCAACTTCAGCGGCAAGGTCGTTCCACCATGGGTTTCACCGACGCTTAGGTCGCCGGTCGCCGCGTTGAGCTTCCATCGGGCCTTCAGGACCGGGGCCTGCTGGTACAGATCCGTGATCTCCTTGGCGGAGACGATCCGGTCAAAGACGTGGACGTCGTCGATCTGCCCGTGCCATTGGTCGGCGGGATTGCCGAGCCATAGGCCACGCCCGATCTGGAACCCGTGGGTCGCGTTCCACGCCGCCGGCACGGCCGAACTCGGGGTGCCGGCGTCACCGTTGACGTAAATCTGCAGCTTCTTGGTCTGGTCGTACACGCCGACCAGATGAGTCCAGGTATTCAGCTCCGCCGGGTTCTTCGATACCGCCTGGGTGGCGCCGGCTTCAGCGGAGTCGGACGGCACCATTGACAGCACCCACTTGTTCAGAGCGCCGTCGTATTTGAGGTAGAAGCCGCTCTTAGACGTCCCGTCCTGGCTGAGGACGGTCTGGGTCACGCCCGCCTGAGTCAGCCGCGCCCACACCGACACCGCGAACGGCTTGCCCGTATCCAGGATCGGCCCGCTGGTTCCCGCCGAGCCCGTCCCATCCAAGGTCAGCGCCGTCCCCAGCTGGCCCCTCTGTCCGAACGTCCCACCGCCGCCCAGGGCGGCGGTGACCGCCGGCTCACCGTCGCGGGTCTGCGCCGCCGCGGCCGAGGAACCGGCTTGTTCGTTCAGCGTGAAGTGCGCCTTGGCCGGGGCTCCGGTATTGACCAGGAAACTGAGGCTGGCGGTCGCCGAATCCTGCGCCGACGGCGCCAACGCCACCACGCTCACCGAGTTGGGGCCGTACTGATCAGGCGCCAGCGTGATCGTCCGCGCGGCGCCTGCGGTCGTGGCCACCGTCATGATCAATGTGTTGTTGAGCCTGACCTCGTACCGGTCGGCGACTCCCTCGGGATCGGCGATGGTGAACGATCCCGCCTGCCCGACGCCGCCGTGCCACCCGCCGTCATCGGGATAGTCGGTGGAGGTGATGGTCGGAGCTGGCTTGGACGGGTCGTAAATGAAGTAGCAGGCCGGTGCGGCGCCCGTCGAGGACCAAGGCCCGTAGAGTTCGCCGTCCCAGGCTCGCGCGTGCCAGCCGATGAGCGTCTTCTGCGGGATCGTGCCCGGCATCACGACACTGCGCGGCGTCCCCGATTTCGCCGCCGGAGCGATCAGCCCCGACGACCACCGCTGGATGAAGCCCTTTCCGTCTCCGGTGTCCCAGTAGGAGGCGAACTCCGGCTGCACCTTGTTGGCATCCTCGTCGTCGGGATCCCAGAAGTACCCCGTCAACTTCGGCACCCTGTTGATGACGACCGGATCGTTCCCAGGCGCGCACAACCCGCCGGGATCGGTGCTCATCGACTTGTAGTTGACGGTGTAGGGCGGATTGTTGTACTGGATCGTCAGGAAAGCCTCGTTAGAGAATCGCTTCCACCAATCCATCGTCGACTCGCTGTAGGCCTTCAGTCCGAACGTGATGTCGCCATATCCCTTGTTCAACGCCGACTGCACATGCTCACGCAGCAACGACCCGCCGAACTCCACTGGCGCCTTCGAGCAGTACGCCACATCACGCGAGGCCAGGCGCTCGCCCCAGGCTCCCCCGTCGTTCCACGACCCGACCGTGTTGTTCCAGGTCGCATACGACTTCAACTGCAAAGTGCGCCACAGCTGGACCGATGTCGGATTATTGCAGTCGTAAGCACCGGTCTCAAAAGCGGTGAACTCCACCGCCTGCACGTAGCGGCCCTTCAGCGACGGCAATTTCACCTTGTAGAACAGCCGCTTGGTCTGGTTCTTGACGCAGTTGCCGTCCTTGGCCACCTCACAGCGCCCGACACCCTCGGTCGACTTCCCGCCGAACTCGTAATACGACTGGCTCGGATACCCCGACGACACCATCCCCCACGCCGACGCCTTATGCGCCCCCCACACCGGATCGATGTACACCGGAAACGTCGTGTCCGCCGCGGTCAGCAGGCCCCGATCAGGGGTCAAGGTGAGCGTTCCGCCGGAAATCTCGACATCGACCGGCGCCGTCTTGGCCCCCTCCGCGGGCCCCTGCCCGCTGTCCAACGCCCGCACCTGCGGCACGGTCGCCGTCGGCGACCCCGCACCACCCGCCGCCGTCGAGGAGTCCCACATCATCGGCGACGGCGCGTCGAACACCGTCATACCCGAAGACGTCTTGGCCGACAGCACCCCGCTCGCCGACTCCTGCGACACCGACAGCCCCGGAGCCGACAACGCCAGCGCCAACTGCGCCAGCCGCGGGTCCTGGGCAGCCTCTGCCGTCTTGACCACCAGCGTGTGCGCGAAACCGTCCGCCTCAGCCCGCAACTGCAAATCGACGCCCGCGCCCAGCACACCCGCATACGTCGCGGTGTCACCGGCGATGGACGGCTCCGGCAACGGCTGCGGCCACGTCAACGCCAGCTTGCGCCCGGCCCGCGTCATCTGCACCATCGGCCCGCTACCACCACCCGAGAACCGCAGCCCGACCGTCGTCGCACCCGGGACCACACCATCACCGGAACGTTGCAAGCTCGTGTCGATCGCGGCCCACTTGCCGTCCCGACGAGCACGGATCGGCTGGATGTGCTGCTCGACCTCCATCCGCCCGCTCGGCAGCGCCCGCACCGTCCGGTCCTCGCCCCGCCCGGCCAGCACCTCCACCGGCTCACCCGACCGCCGAGCCGCCGCCAACGCCCGCTCCTCAGTCGCCTCCGCCCTCGGCTCCTCAGCACGAACCGCAGGACTCGGCAGCACCGACAACAAAGGAACCTGCACCAATACGGCGACCATCACCAACGCCAAAAGATGGGCCAACGACGCCGGACGCCGCCACAACAACGACCGAAGAACAAACGCGCAACGGCGAACAAGGCCGCGACCCATATGAACCCCAAGGCGTAAAGGGTGATCAAAACCGCCTCAACGTAACCCGCAACTCGAAACCGGGAAAGCATTCCGATTGATCTTGCAGGTGTGATCTAGACCACACAGTTACAGAGTAGTCCAAGAGGGAGCCCTGGGCATCCCCTCTTAATCGGTCGAGACGAGAGTGACAGGCAGTTGCATATCGCTACCTGAACGCGATCAGAGAGCTGACCGCTTTCGGCCGCAACATGGCGTTTGAATTCGCCCTCAATGGATAAATCAACACCCCGCGCCTTCTTCAGAGGCCCCAATGAGTCCGATTCAACACGGGCCCACCCCAACGCTCGGCGGTCTACGAACTCTCCGCCGACAAGTCACCGCATCCGCGCGCAGCTCGACCCGGCCAGCCACTCGCGCCCGCACTCCCGGACACGCCGACCGAACCACCGTCTCTCCTTGAACACCTTCACGGGGAGGGCGTCGCCCCGCGCCACCTTCACCCGGAGCACGGCACACATCACTGCAAAACCGCATGAGCTCGCATCCGCGCCGTAAGAGGCACACCGCGATTCCGCCCCGACCACCCAACCAGCCCAAGCACCATGCACACAGCACACGCCCGAACCACGCCAGATCACCCCTCCCCGGAACCGTCACAACCTCACGCTGAAGACTGACTTCTCAAACCCCTGGGACGCGACACAGACACCTACAGAGAGTTTTTGATGAGTCACATTTAGTGATGGCATGTGGATGCTGCCCCGACCCGCGGGCGGTCCAGTACCGCCCCTACCTGGTAAGGATCCCGCCATGCCTCGAATCCAGCGCGTCATGTTCGCCCTGACCACCGGCGTCACCGCCGCCACCGTCGCGGCGCCCTTGGCGGCTCACCCCGCCGGGGCGACCCCAGCGAAGACCGCTCCCGTCCAGGCTGCGGAGTGCGCGTCTCAGTACCCCCAATGGATCGGAACCTACGTCGGCACCCTGCACGAGAAGAAGTTCACCATCGTCATGCAGCCGGGTGAACAAGCCAGCTATGAACTGACGGGCGTACAGAAGGGCACGATCAGCGCTCGGCTGGAGAAAGCTGGTGTCGATGCCTGGTGGATCCTGTTCGGTGGCAGCAAGCTGGACGTCGGCTTCTGGCCGTACTGTTCCGGAGGAAAGGTCACCAAATTCCAGGTGAAGACGGAGTTCGGAGTACGCGCTGACACCTGGGTGACGCGCCAGCAGTCCCAATGACCCGACCAAGGACGAGCCGCTGACCCCGGAGCAGATCCGCCAAGCCCGCGCCCTGCTCACCCAGCCCCTGCGGCCTGGCACCACCGGTCCCCCGAGATTAGGGGCGAAAGGTTCTCATTGCGCCGGGTTGGGTGCGCGCCACCGTCACCAGCGGAAACACCCGCTGACCTGTCCGATGAGGCAAGGGAGCCATCGGACGGCGCAGGCGGCCGAGTGCCGCCGGATCCCGCTGATGGCAACCCGCTGTGAACCTAGCGTGGACCGAACATTTCACCGACAATAGGGATCGGCCCCGGGGAGGCCCGCCGCCGCGCTCCGCAGCCCACCTCAGGGGAAGACGTCAGACGAGATGGCCGCCCCTTCGGAGGAGGCGACGCCTTCGGAGCCCGCCTCTTCCGAGCCTGCGTGCGCGTGGTGGGAGGGCGCTGCCAGCCGACCCCGCCTGCGTGCTGGTGCAGGGGGCGATGTGGCCCGACTTCCGGCGCGCGCTAACCGGCGTCCCGCACGACCCCGCGGGGCCCGATCCGCACCGTGCGACGCGGGCGCTACTCGGACAGGCCGAGTACGTCACCGCTCCGCCCGGGTTCACCGCCGCACAACTAACTGCCTGGTTTCCCGACGCGCTGGACGAGCCCACAGCCCAGCGCCGGCGTCTGCCCGGTCCGCTGGTCGAACACCGGCCCCGCCCAGTGAGCCGAACCCGCCCCATCGGCTGTACCGACTCGCCGACTACCTCGAACAACATGCCCGCGCCGAACGCGCCTACCTCTGCTCCAGCACTTTCTGGACCGAGGCTGCTCACTGCGCCTCCACCTCCGACGACCTCGCCGTCATCGGAAGGGAGGCGGAGAAGAGAGGCCGCTACCGGCACGCCGCACACCTGTACCGGCAGGCTGTCGACGCCGGAAGCATCGCCGCGCTGAGTCCCTGGCCAGGTGGCGGGAGCAGACCGGCGACCGCGAGAGTGCGGAGCGGCTCCGCCGCTTCGGCCTGACCGCCGCCGGGGACGCCGAGGAGCCCTTGACCTAGTAGTCCGTTCAGGGCCGGGTTCAGGCACCCCGACCAACCCATGACGCTCCTTCCATCTCTCCCCTCCCCCGGTTCGTGTCACAGATCGTGCGCCTGGCCGCGTGCCCCGTTGCCGTGCCGCGCGGCTGCCTCGGCGTGGATGGTCAGACCCGGTGGGCAAGCAGGCTCAGTAGTCAGGTGATGGTGGCGGCGGTACCCGCGGCGACCGCACCACGCGAAGGCCCCGGACAAGCGATCTTGCCGCGACGTCCGGGGCCCGAAGAAGGCGAAGCCAGGATGCCTCACGCACCGGTTCCTGGCACGCGTTGAACTTGGCCAACGGTCCACCAGAGCCGTCCAGTGACGACACCGTGATGGCACAACAGGCACCTTCCAGCACCCGTCAAAGCCCCACGAAGGTGACCGCGAACACCATCGTGACCGTGGCCCTGACAGCGATCGATCACCCCCAATGACGCGCCCAACCTGCTGGCCCGCTGTGGGAAATCCGTGGGATGATCATGAAGGTCAGACTGCGTCAGACTGGCTAAGGCCAGGTGACCATAAGGGCCTGACCTGCCGATACCTTGATCATTGCAGGTGGGCGAGAGCGTCTTTCATTGCTGGGGGTCAAGGGGTCGTGGGTTCAAATCCCGCCGTCCCGACAGCAGCTCAGAGGCCGGATCCGAGCCAGTCGGAACCGGCCTCTTTTCGTGCCGAGTGTCTAACTGAGTGACTACCCCTCCGAGGCGGGGAGGGTGTAGCGGTAGCGGGTGGGCTGGAGATCTGTTTCGTCGGGTTGCCAGGTGGTCCAGTGGCGGCAGCGTCCCCCGCTGGTCTGGATGGTGCCGTCGGATCGGCGTTGCCAGGTGATCTGGTCGACGACCACCAAATCAGTTCGGGTGGTTCGGGCGTGGGTGACTTCGTTGGTGGTGAGTTCGACGGTGTCGGCGTTGCCGATAGAGCCTTTGACCTCGATGTGGATCTCTTCGTCGCTTTTGACGGCTCGCAGGCTATAGGAGCAAACTGCGCCGACGTCGGTGATGTGGTG
Source organism: Actinomadura syzygii (assembly GCF_008085905.1). Taxonomy (GTDB): domain Bacteria; phylum Actinomycetota; class Actinomycetes; order Streptosporangiales; family Streptosporangiaceae; genus Spirillospora; species Spirillospora syzygii. Next base: position 189,029 of record NZ_VSFF01000004.1, read on the forward strand.
GTCGGGGTAGAGGTCGCGGGCGCGGCGGACGGCGTGCTCTTCGATGGCTTTGCGTAGGACCGGGTCGGCCAGGTAGCCGGCGCCGGTTCGCGAACGGGGCCGCCGCGGACGGGCGGACGTACGCCTCGGCGTATTGGCGGCGGGCGTGGAGCGGGTGAGTTCCGCCAGCTCGGGGAGCAGAGCAAGGATGGCGGCGGGGACCTTGACAAGGTACGCCTGCGCGGTGCGCAGCGGCCGGTTCGGGGAGAAGACGAAGGGGAAGTACAGCGGCCTATTTGACATGTGCTTCCAGGTCACTCTTGATGGCGCGAAGCTGGTCTTCGAGCGGTCGTAGAGCCTGTTGCCCGATCGGGGCGGCCAACGGGGTGTAGCCGGTCAGCTCGTACCGCCAGGCCCGCGACGCCCGAACTGCTCTCCAACATCAACGACAACAGTCCGCTCTCAGGCTCGGCCTCGACCGCGTACTCGGCATCCAGCACTCGACCGTCATCGGCTACGGCTCGCATGCGCCATACCTTGGCACGCGGCAGGGACAGTCTTGGTCGCCTAGCCTGAGTTGGCCAGCCCTGAGGACGGCCGAGAAACGTCCTTCGGGGATACATAAGCCCTAAGGGCGCGCAATGAGACCGGCTAGTAGTGTGCTAGCAACGCGGCGCGGTCCATTTGCCCGGATGCGAGCGACCTACGGGCGTACCCCTCTGACTGTACGCCGCTTCTTCGCTGGCCTCTGGAGCCCTGGGCAGACTCTCTGTACGTCTTCTCAAGGCGGCCCGAGAACCGGGCCGCACGCGCCGCCGACGCGGAAACCTGGCCGCCGGCCTTAGCTTGGGGCACGGCAGGCGGCCAGGCCTAAAACGGCCGGGTCGGCAGGCGCGAAGACCAGCAGCTGTTACGAGGCCGCACGAAGACGAGCGCCCAGTCTCACGGGGCTGCGCTACCCACGCCATGTACCGCTGACCGGTTTCCGACGTGCGCGGCCCGCGCGGGGCCTCGCGACGGGCCAGTGCGGGCAGGCAGGTGCCGCCCGGCCGCCGCACCATGCTACGAGGCCCCGCCCCCACGCAAGTCCGGAACCGTCCAGCTTTCCCGTTCATTTATTTCAAAATCGGCGTCTTGCATTTATTTGGCAAGAGTGATTGATCCTTGCACATATACGACGCCAACTCCATATACTTCCACTCAAGGTGATTTATATATCCTTCAGGATTATCACTGAAAGAAGTGGCTTTCGCCTTAGCCTCCAACTTCTTTCTATTCTTCAGAAGAAAGGTAGATTCGGCAACAAATTGATAAGTGTAGTTACGTACGTCGTCGCCCGCATACAAAAGAACGATTGGCGAGGAATCGGCTAGCGATCTCTGAATGCTAGTCCCATCGGGGGCGTTGGGGCATATATTATAATCATCTTGCCAAACTCCCGAAGGTGAAGGCGCTCTATGTCCATTCTTGCACCAAAGAGACCGTTCATAGATTGCTGCTTTTTCGGCAGCAATCAAAAAATCTTGATACGCCTTCTTTCGAGCGTCTCGCTGCTCATCTTCTAGCTTGAAACGTCTTTCCGACCCTCGCTTTGATTCATCTGCCTTTATGTTGATCTGGGCTACAAAATATGTGCCAGCGCTTGACAATATACTTGCGACAAGTACACCAATGAGCGCAAGCCATGCAGGGAACGCTACATTAAATCGAGATTCCTTTTTATCTTCCGCATCTTCGGCCATACCTATAGTGTGGCATAGGATCATGATCCTTTCCGGCTGTTGCTCCGAATGTCTGGAGAACTATGTCTACTCGCTGACTCCTCACGTCTTGAGGCTTAAGTGTCACCCCGCGTGCCGCACCATGCCAGTACAGACGGTGACTTGCAGGGAGTCGCAGCGGTTCAGAGGAAGTGCCTAAACAGGGATGACCCGCGTCAGAGCGCTTCAAGGGATCATGGTCCGACGTCTTCCAAACTGGGGACCATCTGGGGACCACACACTATGCACCCAGGCGAACGAGTTCCTGATGAGCGAACTTCAAACACGCATTCGAAATACCCTCTGATCTGCAAAGATCACTCCCCCGCCGTCCTGGGGTCAAGGTGTCGTGGCTTCAAATCCCGCCGTCCCGACAGCAGCTCAGAGGCCGATTCCGCTCACACAGAACCGGCCTCTTTTTGGCCCTGAGTATCTAACTGAGTGACTAGGGGCGACGGTCAGGCACCCTCACGCAGGTGCCGGAGTCCTTGCCTCAGCCCGTCGGACGGGCCCGCCTTCTCGGCCTCTGTGAAGCACGGTGCCCCGTGAGCGTCGTCATGCTGGACGATCAGCACGGCCAGGCCAGCGTTGTCCACGTCGCTGACAGTGAATCCGTGCTCTCGTGCCAGGTGGACGAGCAGCCGCTCCCTTGCTAGCCAGTCACCCTTGATCGCCTCGGCGATCTGGTCGTGATCCCGCTTGTGGTCAGTTGGCATCTCCTCACTCTCCCTCACTTGGTTGTGCCTTGTTTTCGGAACTAGGGAAGATGTGATCCATAGCCGTGGCGCCGCCCTCGATTACTGGCCTGATCTGGAGCCGGTAGACCGCCTCTGTGACTGCCGTCCCGCTGTGCCCGCACAGCCGGGCAATGTCTTCGAGGGCGACGCCGCTATCCGACAGGAGCGACGCGAAGCTGTGCCGCATCTCCCGCGGCGTCCACTCCGCGGCCGGTAGTCCAGCGTTGGCCAGCATGCGCCGGAACCCGCGGCGGACGTTGTGCGAGTCGAGTGGCGTCCCGACACGTGAGGCGAACACGAGCCCGTGTTCCTGCCATGCCTTGCCAGCGGCCTTCTTCGCGGCGTTCTGGTCATCGGTGGAGGTACGTCCCAACCACGCGACCGGTACCGGCAGCCTGGCCTGTGAGGCTCCATCAAGCGGATTAGTGTCAGTGACAGTCTCAAGCCATGGAAGGACGACATTCGCCTCGGCGCCGTTTGAGGGTCTACTCTTGCGGGTCGGCGCGTCGATCTAGCCATTGAAGAATCTCTCGGATCACTGCGAGTTGAAGCGCTTCCAGCGCTCGACCTTCACTGCCGCTCACTGCGAGGAATTCCGCGCGCGTCGAGAGCGGCCGCTCAGCCCTCTGGTCAGCACCGGGGCCATCGCGTGAATCTGCAGCATATTGGCTGCTCAGCCCGGCGCATCTAACCGAGTGGTTAGGATCTTGTCTCGGCCCACTCATCGCGTATCGCCGTCGCTGTGGCCGCTGCCCTCCCGAAGTCTCCGCTCTGCGGCACGGCACAGATCCGCTGATCGCTCCACGCCGATGAAGGAGCGGTCGAGGTGCCGGGCGGCAATTCCTGTGGTGGCATCTGCCGCGAATATGTCCAGGACTGTGCCGTCCGGGCGGCACCCGGCGGCAACGCAGGTGAGCGGCACACCTCCGACCTGCCGGGCTGACTGTCCACCACCCGAACGGACCCCTTGACCAAACCCAGCCAGGTCTCGTCCCACTCGGCACGCGCGCGGGCCTTGACGCTCGGTACTAACGGGGAAAAATAAGCAGAAAAGCCCACCTTGTCGACACTGCCTGGCCTTTCGGGAGTGGGGTCGTGATCCTTTAGCAGCCGTGCTGGAAGGTATCGGACGATCTATGTGAAACGGCAGGTCCACGGGCTCTTGGCCATCAGGGGAGCTGCCCGGTGGATGATGGCGGCGATCCGGAGGCGGGAATCCGTGTTGACCGGATCGGGCCGGACGGTTGTGCGGGCGCACCTCTTGCGTGAAAATTAAGTGGCCGCTTACCCTGCTCTTAATCGTAGCCGAGCGGAACTGTCATTTCCGACAGATGATTGTTTGTCGCCTTCTGTAACCAGAATACTGATTTCACTTGCCTCGGGGGCTGTCTGGTGGCCGATATCGATGCCCTGATAAAGAAGTACTTTGTTCAGCCCGACGACACGGATCCCCCTTCGGAGCCCCTGCCGGCCACATTCTCCGGCTGTCAGGTCACCCCGCTGATCGACGGCGCCACCTACTTCGCCGACCTCAAAACGCGGATCGACGCCCTGGGCAACGGGACGCCGAGCCAGAACAGCGCCCAGTTCATCTACCTCACCGGCTGGTGGCTCTGTCTCACCGGCCGCCAGCCCGCTCCCGGACACCCTGAGACCGGGGAGGCCCCGTTCTCGCTCGACGGCCCCGGAGCCCCGAATCACCTGATCGACGTACTCAAGGCCAAGGCGCGTGCCGGAGTCGACGTCCGCGTCATGGGCTTCATCACGTGGGCCGGAATGGCCGACTACGGCATCCTCAGAACGTCGGTCCGGAAAAGGATAAAGATTCTCGACATCCAACTGGACACGTTGGCCTCCATCGACGGGTTGCGCAAGGAGCCCGCCCTCAAGGACAGAGCCTGCCTGATCATCATCGGGCACTCCGCCGGATCGTCTCATACCAAGATGGCGCTCGTCGGCGATGGCACCAGGGCCATCGGCTACACCGGCGGGCTCGACCTGGTGGACGACCGCCACGGCGGCCAGCCGCACCCTCCCGGACAGTGGCACGACGTGCAGGCGAAGGTCGAGGGCCCGGCGGTTCAGGGGTTGTACGACTTCTACCGCGCCATCTGGAACGAGAACGCGGACCGGAGGATCAAGTCCTTCCTCTCCGTCAAGGACAGGATCCCGAGCCACACGACCGCGACGACCCCGGTGCCGGCGCGCACCCTGCCGACGACGCCGGTGGGCGGGCATCACGTCCAGTCGCTGCGCACCGTGCCGCGTTTCAACTACAAGTTCACCAACAACCTGCCCGAGAACCCGAAGATCTCCTTCGCTCCCGACGGCCTGTTCGAGGTGCGCTCCGCCTGGTTCAACGCCGTCCTCGCCGCCGAGCGCTATGTCTACATCGAGGACCAGGGGTTCTGGTCGACCGACGTGATGACCTGGCTGAACCGCGTCCTCAAGATCCGCAACAATCTCAAGGTGGTCCTGCTCAAGGGGATCGCCGACCCGAACGATCCGCCCTTCCCCGCGTACGCCGACGTCGCGCTGTGGGACGGTCTGCTCCACGATCTGAACGACCAGCAGCGCGGCCGGGTGCGCGCGTTCCTCAGCGACGTGTTCGTGCACACCAAGAGCACGATCGTCGACGACCACTGGGCGATCATCGGCTCGGCCAACGCGTTCCAGCGCAGTCTCTACACCGACATCGAGCACTCGGTGGGCATCGTCGACGTGGACGGCGGGCTGGTGCAGCAGTACCGGACATTGCTCTGGAGCGACCACTTCCACCTGCTCGACCCGGCCGGCCAGCAGAAGATCGCCGACATCGACAAGGCGCTCAACGTCTGGGACCCCAACTGGGGCACGTCGGGTAGCCAGGTCACCCTGCCGCCCACCCTCAAACCGATACTGCTCCCCTTCGAGGCGACGTTCCTCACCGACGAAGAGCAGGACAGACACGACCGTTACGAAGACGTCGACTCACGCGCGCCATGGGGGGGTTGCCTGCCATGAGCGGCAGCATGTTCCAGACCGTCAACGAGTACATCGGCCGCAAGTGGCCGCCCTTCCTGGGCGAGCCGCCCGCCCCCGACGTGCTCGACCACATCTGGATCGAGCCGCTGTTCACCACCGCCGATGTCAACAAGGGCGGTATGGCCACCCGCCTCCTCTTCGAGCGGGAACTCGTCCTGGCCATGCCCGGCCTCGACGAGGTGAGCCTGGTGCTGGCCCCCGCCGGCGGCGACGGCGAGCCCGCCCAGATGGGCCTTGAGGTCGACATCCTGCCGAAGACCCTGCTGCGGCTGACCGACGTACCCGTCGCGCTGCGCTTCGGGCCGAAGCTGCTGCGCCCCATGCGCAAGGTGAGCGGCGGCGGCTACGAGCCCGACCCCGGGCACCCGTTCGTCCAGCTCACGGTGCCGAAGATCAGCGGGACCGCCAGCGAGGACGGTATCAGGGCCGACACACCGTTCACCGCCGATCTGCCCTACCCGGTGCAGATCGGCGACACCGGGGTGGTGATCGACAGCGCCAAGGTCGGTTTCCACCAGGCGGGCGGCAAGACGTGCCTGGTGTTGCAGTGGAAGGAGGGCGCGCTCAGCAGGCTGCTCGGTCAGTTCGTCCCGAACCTGGGCGACCGCAGCCCGGCGGGCGAGCAGGACGTGACCCTGCGCCTGATCATCGGCGACGGCATCGAAGAGGCGCGCCTCGACTGGCAGGCGGCCGCCCCGGGCGCCGCCTTCGCGCTCCCCGGCCTGAGCGTGAACGTACCGGCGTCCAGCCGCTTCTCGCTGCTGCTGATGCGCCAGGGCGCGGGCCTCGGCCGGGCCGCGTTCGTCGTCACCCTGACGGGGACCGACCCGGTGACGGCGGGCAGCACCTTCGCCTGGGGGCGCGACGGCGACCGCGAGCTGCACAACGACGAGCCGCCCCCGCCGCCCGACAAGCCGCTCTTCACCGTCGCGCTCAAGCCGCCCGCCGGGCCGCGCAGCCTGGTGCTGCTGGACGTCGCGCTCGGCGCCGCGAAGCTGCCCGGCTTCTTCCACGAACTCGCGACGCCGATCCCTCCGCTCGACCTCACCGACCCGGCGGCCCTCTGCAAGCCCACGGTCTTCGACCCGGGTGACCTCCACGACGGCTGGACGGCCACGCTGAGCGTCAACCTCGACGCGGCCGGGGGGGCGTTCACGCTGCCCTTCCTCAAGCAGGGCCAGGGCGACGACTCCCAGTTCCTGCAGCTCTACACGAACACGCCGCTCACCGGGCTGCCGATCACCCTGCCCCAGGGCGAGGTGAGCTTCGACATCGGGGTGCGGCTGCGCGTGCTGAGCCTCAGCTTCGACCTGCTGAGCCGCCTGACCTTCAGCCTCAGCACGTTCGCCCTCAAGGTCGACCACGACCAGGGGATCAAGCTGCGCTCCCCGGAGGCCGAGCGCGAGTTCCCCGACCTGTTCGGGCTGCGCTGGCGGTTCAAGGGCAAGGATCTCGGCGACAGGACGTTCCACTACTTCACCGTCGCCACGAAGGACTACCACTACCAGATCCAGCAGCCCGAAGGGGCGGTGCTGGAGCTGGACTTCACGCGCGCCAGCGACGAGCCGATCTCCTTCAGCGTGAAGGACTTCGCCCTCACGCCGAAGGGCGTGAACCTCGCCGCCGCCGTCATCGACCGGCCGGCAAGGCTGAACGGCCTGCGCACGCGCTTCCGCTTCACCGACAGCGGCTTCGTGATCCGCGAGAACCGCATCGCCGACTTCACCATCGCGGGCTCGGGCCCGCTGCCGCCCGACCTCGTGGGCGACGCGACGGCCGACATCGCCCTGCAGTTCGCGCAGCGGGACGGCGGCAACCTGACCCTGGTGCAGGGCGCCGCGAACCTGCGCGGCGTGAAGCTGCTCGATTGCAAGGGCACGCGCTTCCAGTTCTCGGTGGACGCCATCGGCCTGCGGTTCGTCGACGACGGCGCCTTCCATCTCTACTTCACCATCACCGGCTCTGCCCAGTTCGTGCTCGCGCCCGGCGACGACGCGGACGGGCCGCTCGGCCTGCTCGGCAAGATCCGCATCGACCTCGTCCAGTGCCCGCTCACCGGCGACGCGCGGGTGATCGGCAAGCATGTGAAGTTCCTCGTCGAGCTGCCGAAGCCCAAGTCGTTCAGCTTCCTCGGCTGCTTCGAGATGGAGCTGCGCGCGATCGGCTTCGTCCCGCAGTGCGAGTTCTTCGACGGCGACGGGGCCATGCAGGTGACCGGCCAGCTGACGTTCGCGCAGGGCGCCGGTGACACGCCGGACTCCCGGCCCGACTACCACCAGCTGTTCGTCGGCCTCCCGGCGCCGGGCGAGTTCGTCCCGCGCATCCACTTCACGCGCCTCGCGGTGAACCTGGCCATCGGCGCCGCCTTCAAGCTCAGCGGCGCCGTCGACTTCGTCGACGAGCCCGACCAGACCGGGCTGATCGGCGAGGGCGTCGTCCAGATCCACGGGCTGCCCACCATCGCCGCCAGCTTCGGCTTCCTGCGCGTGCGCCGCGGGCCCGGCTCGCCGTGGCTGCGGGCCTGGTTCCTGTATCTGGAGATCCGCCAGGTCAGCTTCATGATCCCGGTCATCCAGATCTACCTGCGCGAGATCGGGATGGGCTTCGGCTACCGCTTCACGATCGCCGCGATCAAGGCCGCCGACGCCGAGAACGACGTCAAGAAGCTGCTGAAGACGCTGGAGGGCCTCTCCCGCACCCAGGGCGACCTGTCCAAGCGCGACCGCTGGGCGGTGGACCTGGAGGACGCGGGCGAGGACCCGCGCTGGACGATCGTGCTGCGCGCGATGATCTCGCAGACCTCGGCGTCGGCGTCCCCGCTGCGCTACGAGGCGTCCGCCGAGGAAAAGCTCGCCTGCGTCTTCCTCGTCGACGCGATCATCGCGTTCCGCAGCGACCTGACGTTCTTCATGTCGGTGCGCGGCTGGTTCAACACCAATTACGCCGACTACGTCACCAACAAGGACGGCGCCCGCGAGAACCCCATCCTCAGCGGGTTCGTGCTGCTCTCGCCGCGCCAGAAGCGCTTCCTCGCCCACATCTCCAAGCCGGAGGGCGGCAAGCCGGGCGTCCACCCGCCGCTGCCCGACTTCGTCCGCGACGCGATCGCGAGCAGCCGCTTCTCGGCCACCCTGCTGATCGAGCCGGGCCTGTTCCACTACGAGCTCGGCTGGCCCAACATGCTGCGCTGGCACACCAAGCTCGGTCCGCTGGCGGTGGAGGTCGAGGGCGGGTTCATCTTCCGCGTCTCGACGACGGAGATGGTGCTCGGGACGAGCTTCCTGGCCCGCGGGAGGCTGGAGCTGAGCGCCGGTGTCGACCTCGGGCTGGTCGGCATGCGGATCACCGCCACCGCGCGGGTCGCCTTCGGAGCGCGCTACATCGGCGTGGTCGACTTCCGGGACCCGTTCGGGAACTCGGCCGTGTACGGCGCGATCGGGCTGGAGGTGCAGATCACCTTCGCCATCGAGTTCTGGATCAAGATCCCGCTGGTCTTCACCACGATCAGGCTCTCGTTCAGCTTCAGTCTGGAGATCACGTTCAGTGCCGGGCTGGAGATCGGCGTCAAGGGGCTGAGCATCCCCGGCGTGCGGGGCGTCGGCACCGTCGGCGTCTCCTGCTGCGGCCACAGCCTCCAGGCCACCGTCAAGATCGCCTTCCAGGAGGACAACGTCCAGGCCGCCCTCGACCGGACGAAGGAGTTCCTGTCGCTGGGGCTGGAGGCCACCGAGGTCGAGCCGGTGCCGGGCACCGAGGGGGCGGTCGCCTTCACGCGCAGCCTGGCCGCGCGCCGCGCCGCTCTGCCGCCGCGCGCCCTCGCGGCCGTCATCGGCGAGACGGCGGCGGTCGAGGCCGACGTGTTCCATGTGCCCGGCTACGTCCTCTTCGTGCTGCGCGACGCGCCGAGCTGGGACGACGAGCACCAGACCTACTTCGCGCTGCTGCCGCAGGGCGAACGGCTGCACCGCGACGCGCAGGGCGGGCTCGTCCTCGACGAGGACGGCTTCCCGGTGGCGGAGCCCGAGCTGGGCTTCCTGCCGCCGCCTCCCACCGAGGGCACTGTCGTCGGGAAGGACTTCGCGCTCCGCGTCCCGAAGCCCGCGGCCGGTGAGACCTACACGCTGCGGCACTTCGAGCCCCTGCCCGATCCGAAGTTCGTGGACGTGAGCGGCGCGGTCACCGCGGGCCAGCCGATCACCTGGGCGGTGAACTGGGCGGCGCGGCTCTACGCCGACGGGTCCGCCGAGCGCCGCGTCGTGAACCAGGCGACGGGGCAACCGAGCGATCCCACCCCCCTGCAGGACGGGCTCAGCCTGGCGCAGCACGTCGCCAACGCCTTCAAGCAGCAGTACACGGGCACGGACGCCCACCCGGTCGGCGACCCCGGCGCGCTGCCCGGCTACCGGCCCCCGGTCAGCGACCCGAGGGTGCAGAACCCGTCCGACAGCTCCTACGAGGCGGCGGTGCGCGGAGCGTACGAGCAGTTCAGCGGCTCGCCGTTCCTCAAGCGCGACCACCAGGAGCTCTACGAGCAGCTGCTGGAGGCGGCCTTCGACCCGCGCACGACGATCTACGCCGCCGACGGCGCCGCCCAGGACGACGGCGACCCCGGCACCGTCAGCCCAGTCCAGGCCGACCAGCAGGCCCACCAGCTGCGCGGCGTGATCATCCACGACATCGTGTCCGACCTGCGCGCGTTCCACGCCGAAAGCGACCAGACCAAGCGGAACCACCTGATCGCCCGCTCGCTGGCCTTCCAGATGGGGCTGGTGTTCGCGGTGAAGAGCGCCGACAACCACCGGCCCGCCTGGCTCGACCAGGTGGCGACCGGACTGGACGCGCAGCCGTCGATCAGCCAGCGTGAGAAGCCCGACGCGACCGCTCCCGGCCCGACGAACGAGGCCGTGCGCTCCTTCAACGTCGCCCAGGCCCAGTTCAACCTGTTCCCGCCCGAGTTCGAGCAGGTGCGCCAGTACAGCGACGCGAGCACGATCGCCCTCGCCTGGGAGCTGAGCTGGCGGCGCCGGGCGAGTCCGGGGACGAGCCGGGTCCAGAACGACCCTGACCACCACCTCGCCCACTACCTCGTGCGCAGGCGCGCCCTCGACGGCGACGAGGCGGAGCGCACCACCACGGTGAAGCCGGTCAAGGTGCTGCACCGCCACAAGACCGACGTCGCCGGTGCCGCTGACGCGGCGACGCCGACAGACACCCTCTCGCTGCTCCAGCCGCGCTTCCAGATCGTCGACCACTTCCCCGACACGGCGGACGACCGCGCCGCCCTGCCCCGCGAAGGGCGCGGCTACGTCTACACGATCATTCCGGTCGACTTCGCCGGAAACTCCGGGCGTCCGCTGACCTTGATCGCGACGCGCTACCCGAACACGCCGCCCGCGGTGCCGGTGGACGGCGATCTCACGGTGAGCTACAGCATCGCCCCGTCCGACGTCGACCCGGCGGGACCGGTGACGACACCCCAGGTGATGCCGCCGCGGCAGGTGTACGTCGAGTGGAGCGAGCCCGCCCGCCAGGACGGTCCCGCGGTGCCGGTCCGCACCTACCGGCTGATCTTCCGCCGCGAGAGCACCGTGCCGATCGGCTCCTACGGCCTGGACAGCACGACCCAGCGCGGGCGGACCACCGGCCTGCCGACGTCGAACGCCCGCCCGCTGCCCACCGACGTCAAGATCGACCTCGATCACGTCTTCGGGCCCGCCGGTGCGCGCGCGGCGGTGATCCCGGTCGCCACGCTGCGCGAGCGGGGCCTCCTGCCGGACGGCGCGTGGCGCCCCGAGGCGTGGCGGGTCTTCTTCCAGACGATCTCCGACCGCGGCGTGCCCTCGGCCCTCGCGCCGGTGCAGCTCCTGCTCGCCGCCGAAGCGGTGGCCGCGCCGCCCACGTCCCCAGCGCCGACCGACCACATCGAGCACACGGGCAACCCGCGCGAGGAGCGCCGTCCCGCCGAGCTGGAGTGGCTGCCCCGCCCGACGGCGTTCGGCGTGGTGCTGCCCGAGGACGAGCGGGCCGAGCCGGGCCTCGCTCACATGCCGATGCCGCTCCAGAACATCGCGCAGTCCGAAGCCGAGGCGGCGGCCCCGTTCGTCTTCACCGGTGACATCGGCACGATCGTCGGGTTCCGGACGCATCCCCTGGGCATCCGGGCGATCCGCTTCCGCTGGAACCAGGGCCCGAGCGGCGACGCCGCATACCCCCTGGAGCTGAACGCCGGTTACCGGCTGTACGAGCTGAACATCGACGCGGCCACCACGGACACCTTCGCCAGCGCCGCCCGGCTCGCCGAGGAGCTGCGGCTCCTGCAAGAGGTCCAGATGCTCCCGGCCGACGACCTGCCGCTCGTGCCCGGCGACACGCTGAACACCAGCCAGTGGGAGGCGTGGTATCCCGGGGCCGTCCAGCGTCGGCGTCAGCCCGATCCGTCCGCCCAGGGCGTCCAGGACGAGCGCGGCCCCTGGTACTCCTGGCAGGACTCCTACCTCGAATGGCCGGAGTGGCAGGGCGTCACCCAGCCCGGCGGGAGGCGCGAGACGGCGCTGCATCCGCTGCTCGAACGTCTGGTGGAGCGGCTGCGCGGGATGCGTCCCGGCAGCGGCACCGACCCCCAGGGGCAGATTACGAACGGCTATGCCGCCGCGCTGCAGGCCAGCCCGCCGACGCTGCCGAACGACCTGGCCGACTTCCTGGCGAACTGCCCGCCGGGCGCGGACCGATACGGCTGGGGCGCCCTCCAACGCCTCGGCCTGGCCGTGACGTTCAGCCTCCACGACCCCGACACGGGCGCCCTGCGCGGGCCGAAGCTGCTGGAACTGCTCCAGGGGCTCTTCACGAAGCTCGGCGGCGATGCAACCCCCGCCGACCCCGACGCCCCGGCCTTCGCCGCATTCCGCCGTCACCTGCACGTCGAGTTGCTGTTCCAGCAGGGGCGCAGCGTCCAGCTCAATCAGCGGCCCGCCGAGGGGGACGATCTGCTGGCGCTGGTCCAGATCAGCCTGCGGCCGACCGTCCGGCAGCGGCTGCGCTACCGCGCCGTCACCATCAGCGGACGCTCCAACGCCGACATCGAAGTGCGCTTCACGCTCACCGCGCCGTGCAGCCTGGTCGACCGGCCCGACAGCGGGACCGGCCAGTCGGAGCTCGAACCGCAGCCCTCCCCGATCACCCGCACGATCAGGCTGCCGCTCAACGGCGAGGCGGCCCTGCTCCTGCGTGGCGCGACACTTCCCGCAACGATCGAGGTACGCCCGTCGGCCAAGCTCAGCGTGAATCCGAAGCCCTTCGCCCCGGCGATCGCGCCGCTGCTCAGCTACGACTCGGGCCGCAAGCTGCTCACCGCCACCACCATGCTCAGCGCCGCCCAGCTCAAGCTGCTGCGCCCCTCCCTCGCCGCGGCCGACGTGCAGGCCGCGCAGAACCTCGGCGGGACGGTCGGCAGCGAGGACTTCGGCCCGACCGACGAGCGCACCAGCCACTTCACCGTCGCGACCGACGCGCTGGCCAAGGTGTTCGCCACCCCGGACGACACCGTGCCCGAGCACGTCCAGTGGCTACGGCTCAAGTACTACCTGGAGACGCTGAACAGCAACGACCCCAAGGTGCCGGACACCAGCAGGGTCGTCCTCCCCACCAACGAGACCGAGATCGCCAAGGCGCTGCCCGACGTGATCGCCTGGACGACACGCTTCTTCGACGCCAGCGGCGCGGTCTTCGCGGGCCCGGACGGGCTGGGCACGACGGGCGCCGGGCCCTGGGCCGCGACGGCCTACCCGCGCGCGGGTTCGCCCGCGGTGGCGACGCCCGACGACGACGGGCGCCTGACCTACACCCAGCTGCTGGAGGACCGCTGGGCCCACACGCTGCGCTACTACTTCCAGCCCTACGGCCGCTACGACCTGCTCTGGCAGAGCCTGCGCCGCTCGCCCACGCTGTTCCCCGGCCGCGCCGCCGCCGAGGTCGACGTCCCGGTCGTGAAGGTCGACCCCGCGGCGGGCGGGCTCGACGTGGTGATCGAGCGCACGCAGGCCGTCGACGCCCCGCTCATCCTCGGCTCGCGGCGGCTGGACGAGGCGGCCACCCCGGCCCGTCCACCGGCGCCGGGCGCGATCTGGGAGGTGATCGTCGCCCAGCACCACGAGCAGACCCTCGCCGAGCGCAACCAGACGCTCGTCCGCCAGCTCGCGTTCCGCCAGATCGCCTTCACCCTGCTGCGCCGTTTCGGCTATCCGAGCTGGTACTACTGGGTGCGCGGCTTCGCCGAGGAGCACCAGCGCGAGCTGCCCGTGCGCCTTGTCGAGGACGTGTACCCGCCCGTCCCCGACCAGCTGCCGAGCCGTCCGGACCATCTCGTCCTCGACGACGCCGCCGACCAGGACGAGCTGCGCGGCCTCGACCTGCCCGAGCGCGTCGGCGACTTCTCGCAGGGCGTCCTCGCCCTGCAATGGCGGGCGCTGCCGTTCTACTACGAACACCGTCTGCTGGTGATCGCCCAGACGGACGGCACCGTCTCGCCGATCAACAGCATCACCCAGCGCGACCTGACGTACCGCTCGCCGCTGCCGGGCGCCACCGTGACCGGCGCGGACATCGTGTGGCACCGGGTGCCGCCCTTCCCCGCCGGGACGCCCGGCGGTGGCCGGCTACGGGCCGACACGCGCGTGCGGACGATCACCATCCCGCTGCGCCCGTTCTGGGACAGCCTGCCCGACGAGGCGCAGCAGCGCTGGCCCGGCGAGAAGCCCGACCCGACAAGCGGCCCCGCGACCGCGCGCAAGCTCAGCGCCCTGCCCGATCCCGAGGTCGTCTACCAGATCGTCGAGCTGTTCAGCGGCAACATCGAGGTGCAGGCCGAGTGCTTCTTCGACCCGGTCACGAAGAAGTTCGCCCACCGCCAGCTCGGCAAACGCTTCCTGGTGTCGGGGACCACGCTGCTGCCACCGAAGGGTGCCCTCGACGACTTCCCCTTGGCGGTCGACCTCGTCCAGGTGAGCGAGGAGCAGCTGAGCACCGGCTACTCCACGGCGCACCTGCCGGTCGGCACGCGCAACCGGGTGGCCATCGACGACCACGGGCGCCTGCTGTTCGCCGGGGTGATGACGAAGGGAGACCTCGACGCCCTGGTCGGCCTGGTGAATGCGGCGGACGCGGCGAAGATCCGGGAGCTGTTCGAGAGCTGGTACACCACCGAGCCGGTGAGCGGCCCCGCCGCGAACCTGCCCGCCCGGCTCCAAGCGTTGATCGACTTCCCGACCACGCAGGCCCTGACCCTCGTATGGGAGGGACCCTCGGACGCCGCCGCGGCAGAGCTGCGGAGGCTCGCCGGCGACACCGCCTTCACCGGGGCGATCGAGCAGATCATCACTGAGGCCGCGGGCGCGGGCCCGGACGCCGTCACCCGCGTGGAGATCCCCGTCGGGCCCGAGCAGATTCCCGAGGAGCTGGAGGGCAAGGTGGAGCTCGCGCGCAACGCGCCGGGCACGCAGTACACCGCCCTCGGATGGACCGGCGCGATGAGCGACGCCGACATCGCCGCGCTGCGGCGCTGGGCCCGGTTCCCCGCGTTCGCCGACGCCGTGGAGAAGCTGATCGTCGCGGTGCGCGAGGCGGGCACGACCGACCCCCCGCCGCCGCCTCCGATCACGGTGCCGTTCACCGTCGCGGTGCGTCCCCGCCAGTCCGGGCTCAGCGGCGTCCTCGCCAAGAAGCTGCTGCTCGGCGCCGTGCTGATGCGCTACCACGGCATGATGCGCGCGGACGACCCGGCCGCGCTGCTGCCGTCCTACCCCGGACGTCCCGACCAGCTCGCCCTCGGGCGACTACATCGCGCGAGCCAGGACAGCGGAATGAGCGGGCGATCCCTGGTGATCCGCGCCAGCCGCGGCAGCGCCGCGCCGAGCGAGACGCGACCGATAGAGCCGCTACCGATCGAGCCGGAAGACGTGTAGGCGGCCCCCGGGGGCCACGAACGGACCAGGAGCAGCAGATGGCGAAACTTCCCGAGCTGCCGAAGCTGAGGATCGCGGGGCCCTTCTGGACGGCCGAGGCGGACGTGATCCGGCTGGCCGATCCGGCGACCAACTACGCGTTCCGTACCCTGTTCGTGGACATGACGCCGCGCGGGGCGATCGGCGAGGACGACGTGCTCCTACCGGGCTCGTGGCTGGCGCTGGTCTACGTCACCAGCGTCACGATCAGCCCGACGGGCGGGAGCACGCCGCAGTACGTGTGGAAGCGCAGCGGCACGAAGCCCGACGGTCACCTCCCGCCCCAGGCGATCCGGGCCGCGATCAGCGCGGGGACCGCCAGCCTGCTGCTCCTGCAGGCCCCGGCGGACGGGTGGCCCGCGAACATCGCGGGCAAGCTGCCGACGTTCACCTGCCTCGGCGGCGAGATCGTCCTCGACCCGATGACGGCCCAGAACAGCGCCACGCAGAAGCTGTACACGGCGCTCGGAATCGGGTCGGCGGCGATCACTGGGCGCACCGGTGCGGCCCGGCTGCTCGGCGCCCTCGCCGTCCACGCCGGAGGGCTCTCGGCCTTCGGCCAGGTCCGCCTGCTCTGGGACAGCGCGCCCGTCAACGCCGTGTTCCAGCTGGCCCGGGTCGTCCCCGACCCCGAGCCGACGCCGGGGACGAAGGTGCGCGGCTTCCGGATGACGATCGAGGCCGAGCGGCTGACGGACGCCGAGCGGGCGGCGATCATCGCCTCCTGGCGGCGGCTCAACCGCTACCTCAACCCGAACAACCCGCTCAACGGCCTCGTCGAGCCGGTGCCCGCGCCGGAGTGGGCGACCCTGGAGCTCGCCAACCCGCTCACCATCCCGCGCCTGTTCTGGGAGATCGCGCCCTGGCAGGAGCAGCCGGGGACGCGTCCGATCAGCTTCGCGGGCGACGAGTTCAGCGTGCTTCTCAGCGACCGCCGGCCCTACGACCCGTCGGCCCAGCCGGACACGCTCGCCCGGATCACGCCGACCAGCGCGCGCGTCGCCGTCGACGGCACGAACCTGCGGATGGAGCTGAAGGCCGGCGGCCCGCCCGCCGCGGCCACCGGCACGTTCAGCTACCAGGCCAGCCGCGACGCCGCCGTCTGGAGCGAGCGGGTCACCCTCGGCGCCACGACGCTCGCCTTCGACCCGAACGAGGCCGCGCGACGGCTCCGCGCCACGTTGCAGGTGCCCGAGCCGTCCTGGAGCCCGCCTCCGCCAGGCAAGACCGGGCCCGTCACCCCGACCGTGCTGTGGGGGTTCACTCCGCTGGACGACGGCTGGGCCCAGCTTCCGCTGCCCAACCTGTCCGAACAGATCTACCTGGACGCGGGCGTGGCGCAGGCGGAGCCCGTCCCGGCACCCGACAACCTGCTGCGCGGCGCCGTCAGCTTTGGCAACGACGACCCGTCCGGGCTCGGCCAGTTCCCCGGCGAGCAGCCCTGGAGCCTTACCCTCGCCGCGGCTCAGCGCATGACCGCTACCTGGGTGCTCGGTGCGATCACCGGGGGCTACCAGCTTCAGTCGGCCGATCTTGCGCTGGACGCGCCGGAGGTGGCGCTCAACGGCCTGTACTGGTTGAGCACCGAGGCGCCGACCGCCGCCGACGCCCTGCCCGACTTCGACGACTGGATCGGCGGCCTGACGACCGTACCCCTGCACACCGTCACCAGACGCGAGCTGTTCGCGCCCCTCGTCCGGCTCGCCTTCGAGGCGATCAGCTTCGCGTGGCGGAGCAAGCCCGCCCCCTCGGCCGGCCTCGGCCCCTGGGCGTTCCAGTACGGCGTTGACCCGGCGCTGCTCCGGGCCCTGGTGAACAGCGGCGCCCTGCCGTCCGACGTCGTCGGCGCCGCGCTGCCTCTCGTCTGGCGTCGCCACCCGAGCCTGCCGATGGTGCAGGCCCTCGCGCTCACCCAGAGCGTCACCCCGCCGAACGTGCCGATCGCCGGGCGGCAGCTCGTCCCGTTCGAGCTGCCGGTGACCCGCCAGGACGGCCTGGACCTGCCGAACGGCTGGCGCTTCACGGCGGAGGGCGCCACGGGCTGGCCGCTCTACGCGGGCGGTCGCTCGCCCGCCCGCGAATGGCTCGGATCGGACGAGGCGAAGCTGTACGACCTTCCCCTGGTGGCGCTCTCGCTGCCCGGGCTTGTGCTCGACCCGCGTCCGGACGGTGACCCGCCGCAGAACGACCTCGCGCTCGGCCTGCCCGTCCAGTACCGCTACGACCTTCCGTACACGGACGAGGTCCAGGCCCTGGCCCAGCTTCCCAAGATCCCCAAGGATCCTCGCGAGAGCACGCCGCTGCCCGACACGGCGCGGCCGGAGCCGCCGCGTCCGCTCAGCCGCGCGGACTACGCCGACCACTGGCGGCGCCTCGCCGAGCGCGCCGACCTCGCCGCCGCCGACGACGTGGCGGCCTTCGCCCGGCAGGACGGCCAGACCGTGCTGCGGCACCTGGCATCGGTCCACGCGTGGGCGGTCCGCGCCACGCTCGACCTTGAGGGCTATCCCGGCGAGCTCCGCCTGGACAACGCCGACCCCGCCGCGAGCGCCCCCCTGACGCTGGCGGGCGAGGCGGCCCTGCCCGGAGTCGGCGGCGACTTCGCCGACGGGGCGGGCGGGCTGCGCCGGCTGCCCGCGGACGCGCCACCGGACTCGGTCCAGTACCGGTTGACCGCCGGGAGCATGGCGGCCGGGCTCACCGGTGACGCCCGCTACGCCGACCAGCGCGGCCTGGCACGCGGCGCGAGCGTGCCCGCGTCCAACCTGATCCGGACCCCGGTGAGCCACCCCACCGGGGGTGACGTGCAACTGACCACCACGCGCTCGCCGCTCACCCTCGGCCACTCCACGGCAAGCTGGCAGCTGTGGTTCCGTGACCTGCCCGCCCAGGGCACCACCTTCACCAAGGCGTCCGCCCGATCGCCCAGGGCCGTCGACCTCGATCTCGACAGCAACGACCCCGAGGCGCGCAGCAGCGACTACGAGCACCGCACCGGGTACGAGTGGCGCCTGCGCCCGCTCGACGACGATCCGGACGCGCCCGCGCCCGGGCTCGACCTGTTCGGGCTCCAGTTCTTCCCGCTGGTGCTCGACCGTGTGGTCTTCGACGGCGACGGCGTGGCCAAGGTCGAGGTGATCGGGCGGTTGCAGCTCCCGGTGGCCGGGTCCGGCGCCGAGCAGATCGATCTGAGCAACTGCGTACGGCTGACCTTCTCCGCCAGCTCTGGCGGCGCCGCGCTGAACCTCAGCGCCGTCGGCCTCGTCGGCGACGTCCTGGAGTGGCCCCTCGCCGTCTCCGCCGGTGAGGCGGGCGACGCGCCGCGCCTGAGGGTCGGCGGGATCGCGCTGGCGTCCGGTGGCGCCGGGCTGACCGTCCAGCAGGTGCGGCTGTACTTCCACCTGTTCCGGGTGGAGTGGGCCGTCGGCCTGCCGCCGATCAGCTTCCCGAATCCCGCGACGCCGCCGTTCACCCTGCCCGGAGCGAACGGCCCGGACCCGATCGTCCCGCAGAAGGTCGCCCTCGGCCTCGACATGACCGGCGGCGCGCACACCCTGAACCTCACCATCGCTGTGCGGGTCGGCAGGCCGCCGTCGGACCTACAGGCTCTCTACCGCTTCGACGAGGGCAGCGGCGGCACCGTCCACGACTCCTCGGGCACGGGTGATCCGCTGCACCTGACCGCGGCCTCGACCCAGGGCATGAGCTGGGGCACGAGCGGCCTGACCCTCACCAAGCCGACGCTGATCCGCTCCGGGGCTCCCGCGACGAAGCTGACCGCCGCGGTGAAGGCGAGCAACGAGATCAGCGTCGAGGCGTGGGTGAAGCCCGTCACGGGCCTGCTGACGAACGGGCAGTTCAACATCGTCACCGTCTCCGCCGACGACGCGCACCGCAACGTGACCGTCCAGCAGCGCAAGGGGCTGCTCGAATCGTCCTTCGTGGACGTGTGGCTGCGTACCAGCACCACGTCCGAGGACGGCGCCCCCGACCTGGCCACCGACGCGGGCTCGCTCGGCGCCGACCTGACCCACGTGGCCTACACCCGCTCCGCCGACGGCAAGGCCCGGATCTACATCAACGGGGAGCCGGCGGCCGACGATGGCGCGGCCGGGACTCTCGCCGCGTGGAACGACCAGTTCGAGCTGGCCCTCGGCGATGAGTTCACGGGCGGACACGCCTGGCTCGGCACCTACCGCATGCTCGCCGTCTACAGCCGCGCCCTCAGTGCCGAGGAGGTGTCCGCGCGCTTCGCCTCGGGTCCGGCGACGGCGCCGCCCACGGCCACGGTCAGGGGAGAGGCCATCGCCGCCGCGCTGACCTTCAACCTGATGGCGGGGGGGGCCGACCGTTTCACGCTCGACACCGCGACCCTCTTCGGCGACCTCACCCTCGGTGTCACGCTGCCCGACGGCTCACCCGCCGCCCTGGCGGGCGACACGGCGCTGCAGTTCAGCTGGAACGGCTACAGCGCCCCGCAGCCCGAGAAGCTCCAGTTCCTGCCGGGCATGCGCCTGGCCGACGCCCAGACGCCCGGCCTGCGCGAGCGCGCCGCCCCCGGCTTCGCGACGGTCACGTTCCGCGCCACCGCCCGGCCGGACGACATCCCGAAGCTGCCGCTGACCGGCGCCTTCGTGGAGGCGCTGCTCCTTGCCCACTGGGGCCGCTCGCTGCACGACGTCGGCCCGAACGGGACCGCCCAGGCGGCGGAGCTGTACGGCTCCTCGGCCGGGGACCTCGTGGTCGGCTACACCTCGCGCCTGCAGGGTTCGGGCGTGCACAGCTCGGACTGGCAGGAGACCTTCCTGATCAACGGGATGCTGGCGGCGACCAACCTGGTCTCCTGGCCGCAGCAGCTCAACTACGACGCGGGCAACGCGCGGATCACCCTCCCGGCGGCCCGCACCGCCGGGGCCCCGCCCCTGACCCATCTGCGCCACACGATCAGGGTCCTGCTGAACCAGCACGAGGTGCCCGGCTCCGCCCTGACCGGCGCGCAGGGCCCGCTGCTGTTCACCTTCGCCCAGGGGCAGAGCTGGCAGACCCTGGGCCTCGTCGAGCACCAGCTCGTCGAGGTGACGCCCGGCGCCGACGGGAGCGGCGGGACGCTCGGCCGCGAGGCCCGCTGGACGGCCGTCCAGGAGGTGCGCCTGCTCGCGCCCCAGCGCGCCGCGCGGTTCCTGCGCGCCATGGCCGCCCGGGAGACCACCGACCCCGTCGAGGGCGTCAGCCCGCTCGGCAGCGTGGGCGGCGGCTACCTCGCCGCGGGCCTGTCGGCGCTGCTCGCCGACTCGGGGGCGGCGCTCGACGCGCTGCCCCCGGACACGCTGATCGTCGAGGCGAGCGCCCACCACCTGGTCCGGCTCACGCCCGTCGCGGACGGCGCGGCCACCACGCTGCAGTTCCTCCCGACCGGCAGCCAGGGCGCCCAGCTCAGCAGCCCCGCCGACTACGCGCCGAGCGACCCGACCGATCCGCGCTGGCTGCTGCTGACCATGCCCTTCCTCGGACGGCTCCAGGACCCGGCCCGTGACCTGGCGCAACCGGCGGCCGGGCAGCAGCCCAGCGCGCTGCGGACCGACCCGGTGCTGCTCATCTCCCGCCTGCGCGCCTCGGCCCCCACCACCGCGCTGCCCTCCCTGGCCCTCGTCCTCAGCGGCTGGGCCGACAACACCCCCATCGCCGTCACCCTCGCCGGCCTGGACACCGCGGTCGGACGCAGCTTCGCCCGGCTCGACTCGGTGGCCCTGGAGGAGAGCTGGTTCCGCGCGCAGAACCCGTCCCCGGAGCCGCAGGACGCGCTGCTGCAGAGCATCCTCGCCGCCCTTCCCGAGACACCGGCCCGGCTCAGCCGCCCGGTCGCCCTGCGCCAGGCGTTCGATCCGCGCCGTCCCTTCTACCCGCCCCGGCCCGGCGACCAGCCCGCGCTGGCCGAACCGTCGCCGTACGCCGACCCTGTCTGGCGCGAGGACGGGCTGCTGCTGACCCAGTCCGTGAGCACCGTGTCGCCGACCAACAAGCCGCCCTACGGCTGGACGCTCGCCGCCGCGCTCATCGCGAGCAGCGGGTTGCTCAGCCAGCCTCCCGCGGGCGGTCAGGGCCCGCGCCGCTATCCCGCGGCCACCCTCATCCCCGCGCCGCTCAAGCTCGCCGGGGCCGACAACCCGCGCCCGTTGAGCCTCGTCGTCAGCCCGTACCTGGGGCTCCAGTGGCGGCCCGCTCCGGCGGTCCCGGCGACCGGTGCGTCGCCGCTGCAGACCCGGCTGCTGCTGGCCGAGTTGCTCTGCCTCGCGCCCAGCACCATGCGGCTTCAGCCGGTGGCGAGCCGCATGTGGAGCGTCCAGCCCGACAACCCCGAACTGGCGGACGAGGCGCACCTGCGCGCCCAGGCGCAGGGGTGGGCCGTCCAGTCCCAGCGGCTGCTGGCGCCGGAGTCGCCGATCGCGGTGCTGCGTTACCGGACGATCAGCGACAACACGCGTCCGGACAACCTGGGGGAGGCGGCCCTGACCACCGGCTACGCCTTCGCCCTCGTCCGGGTGACGGCCGCGTCGCCGCTGGCGAAGCGGCTGTTCCGGATCCGTCCGGAGCTCGCCGGTCTGCGGTACCGCGAGGGTCAGTGCAACATCGCGGCGATCCCCGCGACGCCCCGCGACTTCGAGCTCGCGCCGCCGCAGACGGTCGGGGTGCAGCCGCTCTACCTCACCCAGCGCCCGGTGCGCGAGGACCTTCCGGCGTGGCCGTGGGGTCTCAGCGCGCTACGCGTCAGCGTGCACTACACCAAGGGGGAGCAGGGCGTCGTCGGCGCGGCCACTCCCGGCGCTTCGGGGCAGACGCTGTGGTGGCAGACCGTCCAGCGGACGGTGCAGTTTCGCTCGGCGCTGCACACCGACCGACCGGCCAGCGGCCTGCCGCGACGCTTCCGCGCGCCCGCCGTGAGCAGCCTGCTCCCCGCGCCGCCGAACCCGCCGCTGCCCGCGCTGACCGGGCCGGTGTTCGACCAGCCTGCCCTTCCCGAGCCGGACGACCAGGAGCCGGGCGTCCCCGCGGGCCTGGCGCTGGAGCGCTGGCAGCCGGTCCTTCCCGGCGGGTTGCGCTACTTGGTCAGCGGCGCGCGTGCCGGGGTGTTCGTCACGCTGCGCCACCACCTTCTGCGGCAGAGCGGCATCACCCTGGCGGGCGAGCGTCCGCGCCCGCGCGGCCTGGGCATGCTTTCCGGCGGGCTGCCCGTGGAGCATCGCGCGCCGCGTCCGGTGCCGCTGCCCGCCAACGCCGACGGGCGTCAGGGGGTCGCGCTGCGCACCTGGGCGAGCCACTTCGATCCTGGGAGGCTCGCCCTGGTCACGGCGTCCCCGGCGGACGAGGCGTTCCGCGCCGACTTCAACGACCCGCCGGAGAACCCGACCTACCGGCAGACCGCGCAGCGGCTGCGGCTGCACCTGGCCGCCGTCGAGCGCTACACGCTGGACGTGGGCTGGGACGGCGTCCTCACCTTCGTCTACCGGATCGACGGCAGCATCCCGCTGGTCGGCGGGCAGAAGCCGGACATACCGGAGAGCGGCATCCGTGACTGGGGCCTGGCCCTGGAACTCGTGGCCGCCGGACAGGTCACGGCGCTCGACGACATCACCACCCCGACGCTGGCGCTGACACCGGCCCTGCGGGCCCAGCTCGGCGCGGTCGGCGTGCCCCTGCCGGGCCCGGACGTCGACACCGTCGACACGGCGAAGCTCGCGATCCGCCAGTTCGGGCTGGCCGGCGACGCGAAGGCCCGCGCCGACAAGGCCCGCGAGCTGATCGCCGCCCTGCCGCCCGGAGCGGCGATGCTCGCGCGCGCCAAGGCACGGTTCGTCCCCCACCACCCCGGCGCGGAGCCGTATCACGACGGCTACAGCCATGTGCTGGGTTTCCCGCTCCGGGTGGCCGACCCGAACGCGCCCTTCCTGCCGCTCGCCCCGCGCCACGTCCATTTCGAGGACCCCGAGTACAACCGGCGCCTCGCCTCGCCCTCCGCCCACGTCAGCGTCCCGGTGCAGTTCCCCCAGCAACCGGGGGGCGGCACGAGCCCGCAGCGCGTCGTCACGCTCTCGGCGGAGCGGCGGGAGTGCAACCCGGACAGCACCCTCGCCCTGCGCTTCGACTGGGACGAGCCGCCGCCGGGCAGCCCGAGGGTCACGCTGACGCTCCAGAAGATCGACCTGGACCAGACGCCACGCGACCTGGTGGACCCGGACGCCACCGGCGGGCCGGTACAGCTCGACCCGGGGAAGCTGCATGAGCTTTCGCTGGCGGCGCTCCAGAAGCTGAACGGCCCGTTCACCCCTGGCGAGCGGCTGCGGCTCGTCCTGCACGTCGACTCGGGCCCGGTGAAGCCCGCCGTGGCGGTACTCGACATCACCATCGTCGAGGCCCCTGTGATCCCCGCGACGGAGGCGGCGTACGCGCTTCTGCGCGGCCAGACGGTCGGCGAGAGCACGCACGTCGAGTGTCCGCGCTTCGCCTGGGGGCCGGAGGCGCAGCGCGTCGAGCTCGTAAACCCGGCCGACCTGCGCACGGAGGTGGTGCGCCGACGCGCGGTGTTCCAGTACACCGACTCGACGCGCCCCGGCCGCGCGGAGGTCTACGCGATCCAGAAGGTCAGCCAGGCCGGGTCGACGCACATCCCGCTGCACAGCACCTGATCTGGGGTGAAAACCCGCTCGCCTATCTCTCAGGGAGAAGGCGGTTCATCGGGCGGCCGCGTGAGGGCCGCCGTGCTCGAGAGTGGGTTGATGTGACTCGCATTCTCCTTGGTTCGTACTGGCGATACTGCCTGCCCCTGCCGCGCTACGCGGGGCGCTGCAGAACCGAACGTACTTGCCACCTACAGGTGTGCGATCCGGCTCTGATCGTTGGCGAGCAACTCCGGAACTGACTCCCATTCCATTTCGACCGGCCACACAGGCGCCGCGATGACCGCCGCGGGCTCGAAACGCTCGCACTCGTTCAAGGGAACGTCAGCCCTTGGGGAAGATCCCGCCGGAGTCGCGGTTACAGGTCCACTGCCTCGATTCGCATATCGCGAGGCGGATCACGGGTTCGGTCAAGAATCTGGCGCTCAGAGGTGCCAAATACACCTCTGGCATGGGGAGGCTTCTCCTGTGGGGCTTATCGACGCGGGGACTCAAGCACGGGCCGCCCGGAGGGTGTCAAGCCACCTGCCGGCGGCTTGACATCCTCCGGCGCCCGCGCTCGTCCAGTCCCCGTCGATAAGCCCCGCAGGATCCGAACGAGATAGACGTAAGTGCGCCCCGCCATGTCCCGCCATGTCCCGCCATGTGGTTCCGCCCCACCTGCGGACCAGTGCGGGGTGCCTGCGCGTCAGTATCTGACGATCGCCCCCGGCTCTTCCAACGACCGCGAGATCCTCCCCCGGCCCCTACCCGAGGCATGGGCGGTGCACGGGCGTGGATGGGCCGTGTGCCGGGCAAAAGAGGCCAGCTGCTGCACCTCCGCCAGGTGGGCGCGATGACGCATCTGGCCCCGCTGACCTGGTCGCGCACCAGCGGCTATGCCTTCTCCGACGCCCCAGTCCTCAGCAACCGCGGGTATCACCCGCCGCGTGCGATCCCCTGCCCCACCGGACAGTCCCCAACAGCCGACGCCGAGACTCCCAAGTTCGCACCGCTCAATTTCGCATCACGCAGGTCCGCCTGGCTAAGGTTCGCCTCGCGCAGATCGGCCTCGTGGAGATTCGCGTTGCGCAGGTCGGTGTTGGTCAGGTGCGCAAAGGTCAGGCTCACCTGGTGTAGGTCCGCGTTACGCAGGAGCGCGCCACGCCAGTTCGCATAGCCGCCGGAGACGTAGCGGGGGATGCGGATGGCGTGCAGGTCCAGTCGTGCAACGGTCAGCAGGCCCGCCGAGTCCAGTGCACCGATTTCGAGGACGGGCTGGCGGCCCACCACGTCGAGCGCGGCTGTGACGTCGATGGCGGGCTCGGGGGGCAGGTCCTCGGCCTTGACCCGCGCAGACGGGTCGTGTTCGCGGACGAACGCGGCCAGGAGGCTGCGGATGGTGTAGTGGTCGCGAGTGGAGTCAGCGGCAATGCGTTCCAGGGCGTAGATCGCAGCAGTGCGGACCTCGGGTTTGGTGGAGCCGAGCTGTTCGGCCGCTCTGGTGTAGCGGTCGGTGATCTGGCTTTCTTTGGACGTGCGCAGTTCGTCCTGCCCCGCCTGAAGCGTCAGTGCTGTCGCAACCAGCCCGGCAGCGGTGAACAACACGCTGGCCAGGATCCCGACGCTGTTGAACCATTGGTGTCTGCTCTGGGTGCGTTGTTGACGTGCGCGTTCTTGACGCTGCAGCTCGCGATCATGGTGCTGCCGTTCCAGATCCAGCAACTCTAGCCGCCGGTCGGCCGGTATCGCGTCCAGCTCCGCCTGACCGGGGGGCCGCAGCCTCACCCGGTCGTTGTCGGGCGCTGGATCACCCGAGCCACCAGACGCAGGGTCTTCAGGTTCTACAGCGCCGCTCGACTCACTCACATCTGTTGTGACGCTCGAACGTCCGGCCACGCTGACGGACACCTGACCGCTTTGCGCCACCGCTCGGCTTGGGCATCTGGGTCGCTCATCGACTCCCAACAGTGGAGCCGGAACGCTTCACTCTTCGGTTCCAGGCACGTGCCGAAGCTTGATCGGCGGTCCGCGCGAGGCATCCAGTGATGGCGCGGAGATGGCGCAACAGGCACCTTCCCACCCCTAACCAGACCTCAGATCCCGCGATTGGCCCGCCGTTGACATCATCCGCAGGGGCCCCCGTGCGCGAATTACCTGCGTGGTCCGCGCGGGCCACTCATCGATCAGTGTCTACCTGATGTGGAGATCAGATGCGACCACGATTAGGCGCTGTCTTCGTGCTGCTGACCGCAGTGCTCGGAGGTTTGTTGTCCGGAGCAAGCGCTGCCCACGCGTCCGACCCCGTGTGCAGACCGAGTTTGCTCGGCACACCCAATGTCATTTGCACCGTCCCTTCGGATACCGACGGTCTGAGGATCGACTTCATTACATGGACGAAGAATGACAGCGACCTTCGCGAGTTCGACGACATCCGGCAGATCAACTTGAGTTGCACACCCGGCGAGACGTTCGTGATCGGGGTGACGGTCGGTTTTATCGAAGAGGTCGACCAGAACACGGGGAGCACTCCAGTCACGTGCCCGGGCAGCAGGCCGCCCGCGGCGTTGCGCATCGAGTCGGGCGAATGCAGCCGGGATCAGAACGGTCCGGGCTTTACCTGCCACGCCCGGTGGGCGGGCGGCGTGGACCCGGCCACCGCGTCCTGGCAGGTGACCACCCGCCGCCCGGCCCCTTACGTCATCACCGACGCCGGGGCCCGCGTGACCGAGGCGCACTTCTCCTGCAACTACAACCAGGCCGAGTCCGACTACCGCACCACGCTCACCGTCCGCGACGCGGTCGGCGCCCAGGCGAGTTGGTCCGCCTACGTGTGCGCCTGGTAGCACATCGCCCACGGTGGTGGTCGGACGGCGAGCCACCCGACCACCACCGTCAAAGCCGTCCCTGAACCTGATCTTGGTAGGAAAAGCGTCATCGCCAGAGGCGATACCGGCATGGGCGGTGTCCTCACGGCCCGCACCTCTACCACCGAGTGACCTATCACCGACCGGCCCCGCTTCACGAAACGGGGCCAGAGCCCAGATAGGACCGTCCTTGCCAGTCAGGGCATCAGTGGCCTCGCCTCGCTCATAGTGCATGGTCTCCGAGGCCAGCGGCGGGCCCCAGGATCGAAGCCGACGTTCTCGAACCGGCGTGTGAGCGCGAAGATGTTCCCAGTGGCGGTCCGCAGCGTTCCATCTCCGACTGGTCAGCATCGAGCTGCCGGAGAGCCGCCTCCACCATGGCCTCGCTGTACGCATCCCCACCAAAAGCCGGAGCTGAAAAGCCCCGATTCCCTCCCGGTAGGGGTGGGCGGTCTCGAAGCTGATGGTCACTCCTCGCAGGGCGCCCACTCTGATCAGGATGTTGGACGCAGACCAGACGAGACCGGCATGCATGGTCGGCTACGCGGTACTCAAACTCATCAACATTTCTGGCCCGTTGATCATTAACTGGTGCCCGAACCGGCCTATAAACGGTACTGCTTCTCGCTGGCAGAGCCAGCCGCAGACCGTTCACCGGGCAGAAGTCGGCGAAGGAGACGCATAGGAGCGGGCGGTGTCCAGACACCCGCGCTCACCTCACCCACTGAAGCTTCATCGAGCGGTACCCGTTCGCGCCTGGACCGGGCCACTCGTCCTCAGGCACCTCATCAATGGAGTGGGGTGGTAGCTGGTGCCGGTCTCCGGATGCCCACCGGTCACCTTGGCGGTCGCGGCGGTAGGCGCCATGAATCCGACCGCCAGGGCCGCGGTGAGGGCACTCTTCATGAACGTGGAAATACGCATTGGCGATTATCTGCAGGTGCGGTTCCCGTACCGGTGTCGGTCGGTTGTCCATGAGCCGACGGCCGACCAACGAACGTGCAGACCCGCCGCCCTGCGGGCAACATCGGGCCACGGCCGCAGGAAATGCTAAACAGGCCCCGGTCGTTAAGGCCGAAGCGTACGGAGCCGACGACGACCTCGATACGCACTACACACAAGGCTTTTCAGCACCGTGAGAGGGCAGCAGCCTCTACCGGGCACCCCCACGGTTGGTCGCCGAGAAGGTGGCCGAGCTTCGATCAATCCGGTCCGGCACCCACGGATAGGATAAGGACACCAGTCCGAAAGCGGCCTATCTCGATTTCGTCAGGGCGCGTGAACGGCCCCGCATGCCGGGCGATGCTGGACGGGTGAGACCCGTAGCGCGAAGACCTGTCCGGCATCATGGTAAACGGCACCGCCATTGGTCCCGCAGGCATCGACTGTGGCTGGGCGGTCTGCTATCGGCCGTGCTCGTCACAGTGCTCAGTACCGTGATCTTCACCGCCCTCCAACGCGGCGTCTCTCACATCACCGAATCTCCATTGCCGTTCTCAATGACCGTCCGGATGAACGAGGTCAGTGGCACGGGTCCCAGCTGCGGAAAGCTGTATCTGATCGATCGAACCGTTGAAGCGATGCCGCGGATTCCTGATAGTACGCCGCCCGACCGCTGGTGGAAGGCTCTCGGCGCGGTCGACGCCGAAGACACCACCATCGAGATCGTGCTCCAAGGGAACACCCCGAACGCGGTCGTACTCCGGAATCTGCAAGTAGAGGTGACACAACGCAGACCACCGGCCCGAACTGGCGCTGTGTACTCATCGGGACAATGCGGCGGGCCGATGGACCCACGCAAGTTCTCGGTGGATCTGGACCAATCGCCACCCAAGCCGGTGCCGCAGGCAGGCGCGAGCCAAGCCCCAGACGGCGCGGACATTGAGCAGCCGCCGATCAACTTCCCCTACAAGATTTCCGATGCCGATCCAGAGATCCTTATAGTCAGCGCCGACACCGCCCACTGCGACTGTTCCTGGCATCTCCTGCTGACCTGGTCTCAGACTGGCCAGCAGAAGACGAGCAGGGTCGATCTCAATGGCCAAGACTTCCGCACCACAGCCACTGAAGGGCTCCGACACTGGTGGTCACCTCGAAGCGACTATCCCTGGACCGCCGTCCAACCATAACGCGCGCTATTGACCGCCGGTCAGTTGCCGTCACGCAGCCACCGGGACCCGCCAAGATGCGACCGCCGCCCGAGATGCCTTCACCGCTGGCGGGAACCAGTACACCACCAACGTCGGCGAGTTGAGCCAGGCGCCCTCCTCAGAGCCGCTGGGTCGAGCGATCGGTGAACTGGACGAGCAGGACGCGCTCGCATTAGAGATCCACCAAGCGTTCCCCGCAGACACCGTGAGCACGTCCGGACAGGTGCCCGGTGCTGCCGGTGTACCTGCCCCGGCACAGGTTCGACGACCGGTTGCGCGCCGCCGTCGCGGGCGCGGCACAGAGCAGCCGCATGGTGGTGGTCGGAGACTCCTCCACGGGCAAGACGCGGGCGTGCTGGGAGGCGATCCGCGCCGAACTGCCCGACTGGCGAGTCTGGCACCCGCTGACCCCTGAACGACTGGCCGCGGTGGCCGAAGCGGTCCACGCCGGGCGGGTCGCCCCGCGGACGGTGATCTGGCTGAATGAGGCCCAGTTCTACCTGCAACCCACAGGCGGGGCACAAGTGGCGGCCGAGCTGCAAGAGCTGCTGGCCGACCCCGCCCCCGGGCCGGTGCTGGTGCTGGGATCGATGTGGCCCGAATTCCGACGCGCGCTAACCAACGTCCCGGACGACCCTGCGGGCCCGATCCGCACCGTGCCGCGCGGGCGCTGCTCGGTCAGGCTGAGTACGTCACCGCCCCGTCCAGGTACACCGACGCGCAGCTTACCGAGCTGGCCGCCACCATCGGCAGCGACCCGCGGCTGCGCGCCGCAGTCGACCAGACGCGCGGCGGCCGGATCACCCAGGAACTGGCCGGTGCCCCCGACCTGTTACGCCGCTACGAACAGGCCACCCCGGCGGCTCGGGCGGTGCTGTGGGCGGTGATGGACGCTCGCCGCCTCGGTCACAGCCTGTTCCTGCCCGAACCGTTGCTACACGATGCCGCCCCCAATTACCTCGACGACCACGAATTGGACCAGGTCGGCGGCGCTTCCTGGTTCCCCGACGCGCTGGACGAGCTCACCCGCCCCGTACCGGCGTCTGTCCGGCCCGCTGGTTGAGCACTACCCGCGACCGGGTGAGCCGCAGCCGCCCCATCGGCTGTACCGGCTGGCCGACTACTTCGATCAGCATGCCCGCGCCGAACGCGCCTACCTCAGCCCGCCAGCTACCTTCTGGATTGGGACTGCTCACTGCGCCCACACCTCCGATGACCTCGCCGCCATCGGAAGGCATGTGGAGAACAGAGGCCGCTATCGGCACGCCACCTACCTGTACCGGCAGGCTGTCGACGCCGGAAGCATCGTCGCGCTGATGGACCGGCCAGGTGGCGGGAGCGGGCCGGTGATCTCCCGGGTGCGGAGCGGCTAGCCAGCAGGCCGCCGACGCCGGACGCCCCGACGCGCTGGCGTACCTGACCGAAGGGCGGGAATGGGCCGGTGATATTTCGGATGCGGAGCAGCTGCCAAGCCATCGACACCGGAAGAAGTAACACGTTGAAGTACCTGGCCCGGCTGCGGGAGCAGACCGGCGACCGCGAGAGTGCGGACCAACTCCGCCGCTTCGGCCTGACCGCCGCCGGAGACGTCGAGGAACCCTAGACCTGAACGAGCCCTGGCCGGAACCTTCCCGGCCACGCTCCGCGATCTCTCCTGTGACCTCTCCCCCACAGCGGCCTCCGCACTGAGATCGCGGCCCCGCCCGCCCCGCCTCTAGCGGCGGCCGACTTAAGCCCGTGGTGTGCCAACCTGCGGCTTTTCTGTGGAAGATCTGTGGGACGACCATCTACGCGAGACGGGGGCAGACTGGCTCAGACTTACACGGAACAGGCCCGCGACCTGGGGGAACCTTGATCGTCGCAGGTGGGGAGCGAAATCCCGGCTGGATCAATCGACAGCCCAGCGGCTCGAGGTCTTCGTTTTGGGGCGCGGGCCTAGGGACAGGTTCTCTTGCATCACGCGCAGGCGGGGTGTGAGTTGGGCCGCATGGCGGAGCCACCGACGCCGCGGTCTTTGACCGTGCCATAGGAGCGGCACTGTTTCGGCGGGTGGGTGTTCGAGATGTCCCGGTTGAAGATGTTGCCGGGGACGATGCGGTCGATCCGGTCGCCTCGTTCGTCAAGCCGGTCAGGGACGGTTGCAGATCTGGTTGTGGACGGCCTCTTCCAGGGTCATGCCCGTCTGTGTCCTCGGCTCGTTCGAGAAAGCTGTAGACCACCCCGAGTGCCGCGGTTCCCAGCAGGGTGCGCTGGCGTTGGTGGTCTACCAGGTCGGTGGAGGCGCCGCTGAAGCTGCGGAGTGCGAGGCCGTCGACGGCGGCGGCCAGGAGGCCGCCGAAGTCGTCGATGGAGATCCCCGGGCGGAGGCGGAGGTTGCGGGATTGGATGAAGGCGCTGTAGACCTCCTTCCAAGGGGCGAGGAGGCCGCGTAGCCGTCGGAGATGGCTTCGGCGACCACTTCGTCGTCCTCGGCCGCGATCTCATCGCGGCGAAGCCGAGCCGGAAGGCGGGCATCTCGATGGCGTCCCGCATGTTCAGGTAGGCCAACTCATGGACGGCGTCAACAAAGCCAGGACCGTCGAGCAGGTGCTCAGAGCCCGCGGCCATCTCATCGTAGAACTCGGGCGCGTGACTACCGGGCCACATGATGAACCGGACCACGTCGGCCACGAAGTCTGGCTCCGCGACCTCATCCCAGATCCACCGGACACGGCCTAGGAGGAGGATGAGTAGGACGAGCCGCCGTCGTCGGATTCGAGCGAGGCCCGGTAGTCGGCTTCGTCGTCGACCATCCCGGGCTTGGCTTTGGTCTTGGCCTTGGCCTGGACTGCCTTGTCGTGGCTGTACCGGTCGGCGGCCTGGGCGTAGGCGTCCGGTGAGAAGGCCTGCTGAGGGTCGAGCGCATGGATGACGTCCTGGGCGATGGCGACCTGCATGTCCGCCCGGATCTCCACGGGCACCAGCAGGGCCGCGAAGCATTCTGGGCTCAGCAGCGGGATGACGGCCCGGTAGGCGGTGTTCATCAGGTGGAGGTGCAGCGCGATCCGGAAGGCGATCCGGCCGCGGCCCACCTTCCAGGCCAGCGCGCGGGGGTCGAGCATCCCAGCCAGCTGGGTCGGGGCGGCTTCGCCGGACAGCAGGGTCGCCCGGTGCTTGGGCTCGATCGCGGCGGGGCTGGTGCCGCCGGTGTCGACGATCGAGCCGTCGAGCGAGTTGAGCGCGGTGAGGTAGTCGACCGCCGCGCGCTGGGCAACGGCGAGGACCGTGGTGCCCTCCTCGGGTGTGTCCTCCTCCATCTGGTCGGGGCTCGGTGAGGTGGAGGAGGGGGCGAACCCCGCGACGACGCCCTGCTGGTTCAGCCGGCCGGCCAGGGTGGTGATGGTGGTGCGGGCGGTGTCGAGCAGGGCGGGTACGGCGGCCGGGTTCTTGCCGACCAGCAGGGCGCGCAGGTGGTCGCAGAGCACCACCCATGCCGTGGCGTGGCGGCCGGCGGGCGCGGCCGGCCGGGAACCGATGTAGATCCGGTCGATGCTGTCGCCGTCCACCTCGAACTGGACGGCGAACCGCTCGTAGACGTCGCCGGTCTCCTCGTCCTCCGAGGAGGAATCGTCGGTGTGGAGCGTCTCGCCCGAATAGGCCTGGACCCGTTCCAGGCTGTTCGGCGGTTCCTTGACGGTGCCGGAGAAGCACTCGCTCAGCGCGTGGTCCTCGTCGCGGTTCAGCGGTGGTGTCAGAAGGTCGACCGCCGACCGGCGGAAGTCGGTCGCGTCGGTGGCGCGGGGGTAGGCCTGCTCCATCGTGCGGATGTGGTCGGCCAGCACGAAGGCGCGCAGCTCGGGAATCCGCGAGGTCAGCTCCAGGTCGAAGAGCACCTCGGGCTTGGCGCCCATCGCCGCGAGCGCCTTCAGGTCGAGCAGGCCGCATAGGCTCTTCAAAAGCTCCCGCCGTTCGTTCGACTGGAGCAGGCGGTCGGCCAGCAGGCCCTCCGCGGTACGGACGAGCGACGCGGCACTCGTCGGCGGCCCCGCGGCGGGGATGACGGGGAAGGCCGACAGCGGCACGGTGTTGCGAAGGTGCAGGTAACCGGCGACCAGGTTCTGGAGCAGCGCCTGCTCCAGCTCCTCCTCGGGCTCCTCGGAGTCGGCCTTGTTGAGGTACTCCCGGGCCGCGACGGTGACCGCACCCGCGTGCAGGGCGGCCTGGGCGTGCCACCAGGCCGGCGTCCGCGCGTCCTTGACCTTCCTGAGCGGCACCGATCGGAGCGCGTCGGCGAGTCGCTGGCTGGGCAGGTACTCGGCCCACTCACACAGGTCGAGCACTCTGTGCAGCCCGTCCTGCAGGGTCTGGCCGACCAGGTCGGCGCGCAGGCCGTCGCAGAACGACAGCCACGGGGACAGGTGGCTCTTGGGCGCGAGGCCGAACGGCCCGGCAGGACGGCCGCCGATGACCACCTGCCGGATCACCGAGGGCCTCCCGTCCCGGCTCGTGAGGGTGATCTGGATAGCGAACGACTGGTCGGAGAAGCAGTCGCGTTCGTACACCATGGGACACCGCCAAGGCTGGAGACTGTCACCCCAACGTCGTCCCATACGGCAGGTACGGCAACCGACGGATATCCGAAACCGCCCCAGAGCTCAGCCGCTCACGGCCGGAACCGGCCCGATGTCCGGCTTCCCGCGCACGCGAGGAGCGCACAATGGCGGGAACCCCTATCCCAGGGGCCGCTGGTCCAAAGGGCCAGCTCAAGCCGACCTGCCGGGCCAGTTCAGCGCACGGCAGCGATCAGTACGAGAGCGAAACGGGCGTCGCCCCACTCCCTGATCCGCGTGACCCGCACGCTGAACTCGCGCAGCTCACCGGCCTGTTGGAGCCGCCGGGCGGCGATTGGGGCTCGCTGACCCGCCAGGTCGAGCGGTACGAGCAGTGGGACCGGGCCAGCCGCACGGTCAACGGGTGGACGCCTACACCGGTGGACGTTCGTCCGAGGCCGGGCGCTCCTGCGCGAGTACAAGCGTGGCCGCCCAGACGGCTCACCTTGGACGTTGCCGGACCTGGCCGCCCATGCGGGGATAACGGTCGAGACCGTGCGCACCCTCCTCGATCGCGCTCACCGGGACCTGGAGGCCCAGTAAGGCCGGTATGGCCCGATGCTCTTGGTGGTGAGCGGCCCACAACGCGTCCCGTACGTCACGGCAGATGGCGTGCACAGCTCCGTCTTGGACTGCCGCGCCATCCAAGCCCCTCACGGTGGGTGACAGGTGCCCCGCGCGGCCTGATCTCCCGCCCCCTCATCCCCGGCGAACCTGCCGAGGAGTCTTGTCGCCGAGCAGCCCCCGCTGCCTCTCCTCGTGATCAACAGCACGAGGATTCCAGCAACCCGACACCACCAAAGCCGGAGTACATCAGGTCGTCGTAGTCGCAGTGGACGAAGTGCTGGGCTGCCTGGCGGCAGTAGCGGGCCAAGGCGGCGGCGCCCCGGGTCGGGAGAGCTTGAGTGACTGGCTGGCGGTCTTGCCCGGCCGGGCGTGATGACCGTCACACCCTCCAAATGTCGGGGCGCGGCGAATAGGTGATGTCAGCGCGCAACGCCGCAGAGAACGGCGGCGGAGCGCTCACCACGTCGCACCTACGCGGGGGTTCTTTTGCACAGACGGATATCAGCGCTGCTCACGATCCTTGCGCTGTCACTCACGGCGGCGCTGCTGGGGGCGGGACCAGCCTCCGCGTCGCCGCTGGACCCGCCCACCGGCACCACCGACTCGCAGACCGAACCCGGCGACGAGGGCGGCGATCCCGGCAACGATCCGCGCTTCCACCCTCCGCCGAGGCCGTGCTCCGCCGAGCCCTGCCTGGGGAGCGAGCCGGGGACCGGTGGCGGCGGAGACCCGGGCGACACACCGTCGCCGGAACAACGGAGGGCCATCGACAACGCCGTCAACGCCGCCAAGAGGGCGCTCGTCGACAAGCCCAAGTGCTTCGACACCCTCAGCCCCACCGACAGCCGCTCGCCCGACCCCACCAACCCCATCACAGCGCTGGACACGGCAGACGTCCTGTTCACGAACCAGACGGTCGCGGCCGCCGCTTACGCGTCCAGAGAAAACGGCAAGGCGACGATCGGGATCTATCCCGGCTTCTTCTCCCTCAACATCGCCACGCCGTCCGTTCTCGGCTACGTCGACCCCGACATCTACTTCGACCTGCCGACGGTTCAGCTGTCCACAGCAGACCTGCAGCTTGTCACCATGCTGCATGAGCTCGGGCACTTGACCGGTGTGAACACCCATCCGGACGCGACACAAGGTCCCCTCACCCCGGAAAAGGTCAACCAGAAGTTCAACACTCAGATCTACGTGTACTGCCTTGACCAAGGCGCGGCCTACCAGTGAACGACCCCGGTCGCCGTCACTCTCGGGTGGCGGCGACCGGCACCCTCCAGCAGGACAACCCCTCCAGAGTGAGGGGCGGTTGAGCAGCCAGAGCCCGACGGTGGTGAGTTCGGTGCCACGGAGGGGGGTCAGGTCGGCTGGATGGCGGTGTCCTCGGCTGCCGAGGTGTCCGTGGCGGGCGGCGCCACGAGGTTGACCTGCAGCAGTTCGCCGGTGACCGCGGTAGCGGCATCGCCGATCCGCGCCGGTCCGGCACCGGGTCCGAGTGCGCATCTGGACCGGCCACCGGCACCCTCAAGGGGCGCCTATAGGCACCACATGCGGGCCCCTAGCCCGGAGAGGGTTTGTACCTCCGATAATCTCAGTGAGTTCCTTCGGAAGAACCGCACATCTCTTCGAATGCCTGCATTGCGTCGGGGATGGCCTTCCCCAGATCGTCGAGCAACTGCCTTGTCACATCGGCAACGGTATCGACGTTGGTGTCGCGCGAATCCCTCCACACTTGGATGCGCGTCACGCCGCTGGAGGACTGAGGCTCTTCGCGCCAGACAAGGCCATGGATGCGGATGTGCCGCTCAGCGAGGACCTGGATGGCACCCGCCGCCACCACGACGCGATACGGATCGTCGGCGTCCTGGATAGACAGGGCCCGGCCTGCCTCGAAGCAGATGATTTCACCGGGGACGCCAGCGGCGCGTTGCCGCAATTGCTCGGGCACCGCATCAACGCGAGGCATCAACCGGATCTGTGCGCCGTTAGGCGCCGTCTCCGCGAAGGAGGAAAGGTCTTGAGCGATCTGCCCAAGGGGTTCGAGCGCCAGGTTCCGGGCACGCTCGGCGTCGGCACGCTGCTCCTCTTCGGCGGCGCGCAATTGACACAGCCGTTCATGTAGCGAGCCCTTGCGTCGGGGTGAGTATAGCGATGCGGCGGCCCCGCTCGAGACCGGACGGTTCGTGGCGTCCAGCGAGATGGGCTCGCAAAAGACCGTGCGGTTGTGAAAGTGCATCTGTCGAACCTCGACGTCGGGGTAGCTGGCCAACACCGCGGCAAGGGCCGGACGTTTACTGGCCGGGAAGCACTCACCCAACACGATGTGAGTGAGGGCACTCCGAATGTCGACGGTGGCAGGCAGAACTGACTGGTCGATCAGGACCAGCCGGTACTCCGACTCGTTAGCCCAATCCGCATGTTTGCGAAAGAACACCGTTTCCTTGTTGTCTTCAGCGAAGCTAAGCGCGGCCGCGTCGATGCCAAATTCTTCAATCTGTCCCATGTCGATGCTCCGAACCGGCCCCCTGCTGGAATGTTGGTACTGAACGGGGCCGTGGAACCGCAAAGTGCCCTGCGGATGGGGTGCAGTCATAAATCTTTCGAGGAGTTTGCGTTGATCAAACCCGAGACAGATGCCCGCACCACCGGCGCCGTAGTGCGCCCACAACGACAGGTGCGCCCAGCCGCGAAGGGCATCGTCGGCGTGGATGCCGTCCATCACTTGTGCATCCTGAGTTAGACACGCCACCTTGGCATGCGCTCGGATGTGCCGGTCGGTCTCCTCCCAGAGCGCCATATCGGGGCCGGGATCGCGATCGTCTGCGTGAGCAGAGATCGACGGATAGAACGGACGCGACTCCCACAGATCGTTGGTGGTCGAGAATGGCGACAGCCTCAGCATGCCGCTCGCCAGGATCCCCAGGATTGCGGTATCGGCACCGGTGTAGTGGTAGACGACCCCAGAGGGAACCCTGGGCGCATCCCGCAGGCTTTGTTCCCATATCTGCTCGTAATCGGTGACACCGTCGACGTATCCGTCGACACTGGTTGGTGCAGCAGGGAGAGATCCAGCAGGGTCGTTCGTCGTCATGCCACACCCCTCGTGCCAGCGGCACACCGTCAGCGGTGGCCGCGTCCTCAAGCGTTCAGAGAAGACTAGCGCAATATCGTCATGATGACGATAAGAATGAGAACCCGGCGATGTCAGGCCTGCCGAACTCACGATCGGTGACTCCCGGCGACGCCATCAGGCAGTGCGCCCTCACTCGCACCATGCGGCGATCAACCGTCCGATAGGTCCAGACACCGGTCAAGAGGTGTACGTACCCAAACCGCCTGCTCCTCCTCATGAGGCAATCTCGAAGGCGAATCCGGGATGGTGGCCGGGTCCGGCTCGCCTCATTCGGAGAGGCGGCTGATCGCCTCCAGGAGAGCTTGCGCCGATTCGCGTGCGGCCTGGTGTGCGCCGAGGACGCCTCGCCAGGTGGCGACGCGGGCCTGCGCGTCCAGGTAGCCGAGTTTGCGGAGCGCCTCGAATCGTTCGGGCGAGAAGTCGAGCATTCCGGCCAGTTGTCCGCCGAGTCCGGACGGTGCCAGCGGACCGCTCGGCCTGATCTCCAGGATCTGTGCGCCGGAGATGCGATGCCGGTCCCACAGTTGTCCCGGGCGCAGGTGGATGACGATCACCAGGCGGGAGCCCGTCCTCGTGACGAGCGAGTCGATCGGGGTGTTGTCGCCGAGCCCGATCTGCGGCCGGGCGCCGAGGCCACCGTCGATGTAGTGCCGTCCCATGATGCGCTGCGAGTCGAGCAGCAGGGGTAGCGCCGAGCTGGCCAGGACGGCGTCGCGCACTTCCGGCAAAGGCAGTTCGTGCAAGGCGAACCACTCGGCTTGTCGGCCGAGCCCGGCTCCTACCAGGTCGTCGATCCAGATCTGGAGTTGCGGCACCAGGTCTGGATCACCGGACGGGAACGCCGACACCCACGTCGGTATCGTCGGCGAAGTGACGTGCCGCACCACCAGGTCCCTGAGGAAGCCGGGGCGAAGCACCGGGCTTCCCAGGGCGGTCAGCACCGAACGGGCTTGGGTGGGGGAAAGGCCCTTCGTCTCGGCCTCGGCCAGCCGGTCGGTGCTCGCACGTCCGAGCGGGCGGGCTGCCGCCCCGGCTTCGCGCCAGATTTCCACGAGGTTGCGGACACCATCCCACAGGGAGCCGTGGCTCGCGACCACGGCAGCGTTCAGCGCCCCGATGCTCGTGCCCAGGAGCCCGGCGGGCCGAAGCCCTGCTTCGGCGAGGCACTGCAACGCACCGACCTGGTAGGCGCCCTTGGCGCCGCCGCCGACCAGGACGACTCCGGCAGACAGTTCGGGCAGGCCGTCGGCCTCCGGCAGACCGAATTCGGCAGCACTGGAAGCCGGTGCGGACGGCTTTTCGAGCTCATCGCGTTCGGCGAGTCGCCTCGCCGCGTCCCGTATTCGGCCGAGCGTCTCCTGCTCGTTCACGGGGATCGCACCTCCGCGCGCACTCGGGCCAGCAGCGCCGCGTCGAACTGCTCGTCAACGGCGAAGGTGACCAGCCGATCGAGTTCGTACGCCGAGCGCAGACCGGGGAAGCGCCGGTGAGCGATTTCCCAACCGAGGTGTCCTGGTCTGGCGGGCCGTACGTGCCGCCGAAGCGACGCCATCTCCAGGGTTGTGGTCAGGGCTGTGACCACCGGCCCCGCGGGCAGTCCCAGATCGGCGCCCAGGCCGCTCTCCAGCACGGCGGCGACCAGTTCCCTGCGCTCGGGGTCACCGAGCTCGGCCGCCGTCTGGTCCAGGAGATCCGGCAGTATGACGCGCCGCGGCCGGCCTTTGGATCCGGCGACCAGCCAGTCGTCGATCCGCCGCCGGTGTGTCCGGTCCCCGTCCGCGTGCTCGGCCAGCCCGCAGGAGCCTGACGCGAGCTCGCGCGGCAGCAGCACACATCGCACCAGCCACGGGAGTCCGGATCCCCTGCGTCCCGCCTCCCAGCTCGCGGTGACGCCCATGAACTCCTGAACCGCGCTCGTGCGTCGACCGAGCTCGTCGACGACCTGCCGGATCCCGGTGAACGCCCGTCGGCACTCCTCGGCGAGCTCGCCGACCAGCGCGGCGAGCTCTCGCAGGTCGCCCTCGGTGCGGAGACTTCGCGTCTCGGCCTTCAGCGCCATCTGCCCGACCGCCTCCAGGTGGTGCGCCACCCGCGCCACCACGAGGTTCGTCAGCGCGCCCTGCGCCACCGTCTCGGTGAGCCACGCGACGACGCCGTGCTGCGTGTCCAGGATGTTCTGCGTGGTCAGCAGCCGACGCTCCCAGTCCCGGCCGCTCAACGACGACATCAGCCGTGCGAACCTACTCTGGCCCCGCCGGAACCGGGTCAGGTCGTCGGCGACGGCGAGCCCCTCGACCATCTCCAGCAGGACCCGATCGTCGACCAAGGGGATACCGGCGGCGAAGACCCCGAGGTCGTCGGACGTCGTCATCCCGACACTCCGTCCGCGACCGTCAGGGACCACGGCAACAGGATCTCGTCCCGCAGCGCGCCGACGCCCGACGCGGTCCAGAGCTCGTTCGCGACCAGTGACAGTTCCGTGGCCGCGCGGGGCGTGCCATTGGACGGATACAGCAGCTCAAGGGTGTCCGCGCCGGTTCCGTTGTTGAGGTACGCAGCTCCAGCCAGACCCCACCGCGCAGACGTGGTCAGGACCGGGATTCCGCTGATCGGGAACGTGACGTCCACGTGCGACACGTACTCGGTGACTCGCTCCGACTCGGTCTCCGCGTCGAGCGGCGTCCACAGATCGATCCGGTTGACCACGATCGCCACGCGGTCGGCGCCGACCTGCTTCACCACGTTCGCGGCATGCCGCAGCATCGCCGCCTCCTCGTTCGTCCCGAGGTGCGCGTAGTCGAGCACGATGAGACAGCCGGTACAGGGCAGCTCCGCCACCGCCTCGTAAGGGCCGTCCAGGCACGTGACCACGCCCGGTGACCAGGCCGCCGGAACCGACAACGACGCTACCGGCATGGGCGAGTCGGCGGATCGGCCGCCAAGGAGCGATCGCAGATCCGCGAGCACGGAGTGGACCGGACTCGTCCCGACGACGGGCACGAACTCGTCCAGCGAGGGGGCCAGGAAGCGCGACGCGATCCGCCCGGCGGGGCCGTCGCCCAGCTCCCCCATGCGGCGGCGCACGAGCTCGGCCATCTCCGGGGGGAGGACGAGTACGGCGTCCCCCTCGCCCCGCACGAAGGAGACCGCGACCGGCACGCCCGGCCGTGTGGACACCGGCGCGGGCAGCGTCCTGGCCCCGGCGAGCGCGTTGACCAGAGTCGATGCGCCGGCTTTCGGCGCACCGAGCACCGTCGCGCAGAAGGCTCCCTCGGTCACGTGAAGAGCTGCCCGCGCAGCTCGTCGATCTGCTCGGTGGCGGTCAGAGCGTCCTTGGCCAACCGTTCGAGGTCCGCCTGCCGCATCTCGCGCGTGGTCGTCTCGCTCGCCAGATCCCGCTGGGACGCTTCGAGGTCATCGCGGTAAGCACTCACCAAGCGGGTGGCCTGCTGGTGGAAGGCGACCACGTGATCGGCCAGGGCCGGGGCGATCACTTTCTCAAGGTTCTGCTCGATCCTTGCCAAGCGCCGCTCGAAGGAGTCGCGCAGTCCGCGCCGGACGCCGCCCAGTTTCACCTTGTAGGTGGTCTCTTCGCCGTAGAGCGCACGGGTGGGCGCCGGTTCCCCCTTCAACCCACGCCGTAGCATCTCCCACAGCGTCTCCTCGACCTCTTCGTGGCCCGTGACGTACGTCTCGGTGTTCTTGCGCGGTGTGGCCGACCCGCCACGGATCGACCCCGAGGTGTCGACCCGCAGATTCGGCGAGTCCGCGGACGGCGGCCGCGCGGACACGTCGGCTCGCGCCAGCACGGGCGCGAGCCGGCCTTCCGCCTCGTCGATCAGCTCGACGCGCAGGCGCTCCAGCTCCGCTTCGAGCCGCCGCCCGGCGTCGTACAGGATGTCTTCGAGGCGCTCGGACGCCTTGCGGCGCTTCTTCTTCGCATATTTGTTCGCGTCGCCTCCGTCCGAGAAAGTCCTGGAACCGTGCAGGCCATCGAGGACGTCCTCGCCCCGGTCGCGTGTGGACTCCAGAATCGGCTTCGCCCTGGCCATCGCCTCCGTCAGCACCCGCGGCCTGGACGGCGCGTCGCGGGCCAACTCGGCGAGTTCGGCCAGCTCGGCTTCCAGTTCGCGAATCCGCGCGGCGATCTCGTCCTGGTCGGCGCGCATGCTCTCCACGCGAGTGCCGGCGGCGGCGGCCACCTCTTCCAGCAGTCGCCCGGTGCGGTCGAGCGCACCGGTCAGCAGGACCGGCGCCGCTTCGGCGCGCATCCGGTTCAGGACGCGGTCTCTGAAGCCGGGCAGGCCGCTCGACAGCCACGCCTCCTCGGCCATGGCTCGCAGCGCAGGCACCGTCACGGTCGTGACGTCGTGGCGCCAGCCGAGCGGAGAACGCAGTTGCAGCAACTTCGTGACGGCGGGGTCGGCGGACGGGTCCAGGTTCTCGCCGCTCTCTTCCAGCCTTGCCAGCACCCCCGCGGCGGCGAGCCCGTAGTGGGCCTTGGTCTCCAGCACCCGATCGGCGGCCTCGTCCGGCGGGACCCCGAGCCGGTGCGCGACCTCCCGGACGACGTCGTCCCCCTCGCCGTCCTCGTCGGGCTGCCGCTGGTCGACCTTGTTGATCACAGCGATGAGCCGATCGACGCCCACCCTGGCCAGGAGCGGCTCGGCCAGCTTGCGGATCGCCTCGTCGGCGAGGCCGTGCAGCTTGGTGTAGTCGAGCACCACGCAGACCGCGTGCGCCCGGTCGAGCTGTTCCCGGACCACCCGCGTGAGCTGATCGCTCATGACCTCCTCGTCCGGACCGGGAGTGTCGATCAACACCAGCGTGCCGAGGTCGGCGTTCCCGCCCGAGCCGGGAGCGGCCCAGACCGGGCTGCGCAGCGTCGGGACGTCCGACAGCGCCGGCACGACGCTGGTCTCCGCCTCCAGCACCGCCCCCACGCGCTCCAGGTCGTTGAGCCGCTTCAAGGTCCGCTGGATCTCCTCGATGCCCGTCACCACCGCGGGGCAACTCTCCACGGTGCCCGCCGCGATCTGATCCAGCAGCGGCTCGAGGTGCCGGTACAGCGTGGTGGCCTTTTCGCGCTTCGTCTCGTCGTGCTCCTGCACCAGTTCCTGGAGCAGGGTGTCGAACAGGGCGACGTCGGGCTCGGCGATCTCAAGGACGGGCTCGGCGATCTCGTTGTCCAGGATGATCCGGGTCGGGATCGTCGTCATGGCCTTGCCCCGGGCGGGCAGCAGCCGGCAACCGGCCAGCGCGTTGATGATCGTGGATTTGCCGGCGTTCATCGGCGCGATGATCGGCATGCGCAGTTCCATCCGCTCGATCGAGCGGACATCGCTGTGCAGCACGCTCCGCGCGGCTTCGGCACCCCGGCCACCCTGGACAGAATGCAGTCCTAATTCGGCCGCTCGGTCGAGTAGCGGATCAAGCCCGATCAGTGCATTTCGCACATCGGCCTGAAGGTAGGCGAGAAATTCTCCGTCACTAGCACCCATTCTGGGCTCCCCCCTCGACCAGGCACGCCCCTGTGCCCCATCGCTTAACGCCATGATGCCTATCCCTGCCAGAATCGCCCGCACGGATGACCCGATGTGGTCACAACGCACTGAGTGAACGCGAAACCTTCCCCAAGCCGCTAAGTAACGTGCTGGCACCGAGTGCCCTACCGCTTTCCGCTCGTCCACGAATGGATTGCCAATGAGGCGATGGAGTACACGTATCGCAGGCTGCCCGCCGGGCTGCGAGAGGATGCGGTAACCATCAGGGCGCCGAAAGGCTCGCACAAGAGTCCGCCTAGGCCGGGCGCCCAACACCCGGCAAATCCTGGCCCGGCTGCGGGAGACGACCGGTGACCGGCAGGGTGTCCAAAGGCTCGTCCGGCAAGCGGCCGACGCTGGGGCCGCCGACGCGCTGACGGACCTAGACCGGCTGCGAGAGGAAACCGACGACCGCGACTCCCCCGCTTCGGCCCGACCGCCGCGGAGACGTCGAGGAACCCTGGACCTAGCGACCCCTGCAGGTTCGGGTACAGGCACAACGACCAGCCGGGGAGCACGCTCGACCAAGACGCTGAATCCGACCCGCCGGACATGCCCGCCGCAGCCGCGCCG
This sequence comes from Actinomadura syzygii, assembly GCF_008085905.1. Classification (GTDB taxonomy): domain Bacteria; phylum Actinomycetota; class Actinomycetes; order Streptosporangiales; family Streptosporangiaceae; genus Spirillospora; species Spirillospora syzygii. The sequence goes on from NZ_VSFF01000004.1 coordinate 232,600, forward strand.
CGCAAAGGCCCCGGACGAGCGACCCCTTACCGCGACGTCCGGGGCCCCCAAAGCAGTAGAGCCCAGCCACTTCACACGCAGGCTCCAAACCCGCATCAACCTGACCGATGTCCCCGAGAGCTGTCCAGCGGCACCACCGTGATGCCACAACAGGCACCTTTCAGCGCCCTACAACGCCTCGCGAGGGGGGACCGCGAACACCACCATCCCGACCGTGGCACCGACAAGTGCCGATCACCCCAACCGGAGCGCTCAACCCGCTGCCCCGCTGTGGAAAATCCGTGGGATGATCATGAAGGTCAGACTGCGTCAGACTGGCTAAGGCCGGGTGACCCTAAGGGCCCGACCTGCCAATACCTTGATCATCACAGGTGGGCGGGGACGTCTTTCATTGCTGGGGGGGTCAAGGGGTCGTGGGTTCAAATCCCGCCGTCCCGACACAGGTCGGAACCCCTTTCGGGGGTTGGTTCGGAGGACGAGAGCGCCTCTCTGCGGGAATTCTGTGTGACGATCTTGAGATCGTCCCTTTTCTTTCGCCTGCTCCGCGCTCCCCCTGGGGGGTTCGCCCACGGCGAGGAACCTCACCTCGAACCGCCCTGGGTTCGCATGTTCCCGCAGGTCGGGGACGCTGTCCCGTCGCAGAGCGCGTGGCCAAGTTCCAGTGAAGGTGGTTTGCTGTTCGTCCCGCTGAAGGTGGACAGGTCGAGTGGTTGTAGCGGGGCCGTCTCGGTGAACATGGCCGAGCTCAGATGTTCATCTCGCTGAAGGTGGCCAGCCAGGGTCGCGACCGCTGCCCACGGGGCGGGATTCGCCGAAAGGCTCGCCGCTATCCACGCTTGCGATCTGGCACACCGCGACCTCAAGCCGTCCAAGGTGATCCTGGCCGGGACGGGCCCGCGTCATCGACGTCGGCCTGCCCCTTCTGTTCCTCGGCCCTCCACCGGCATATGCCGGTGGAGGGCCGAGGTTTATGGGGTTAGCGCGGACAGATGGTGACGGTGCAGGCCCACGCGTCGCGAGCTCCGGGGCCCCAGGCGAGTTCGAAGGCGCTGTTGTTCAAGTTTGTCCACGGGGGGGCGTAGACGGTGCCGATCTCCTCGATCGTCTCCTGCGCGGGGCGGCGGAGGTGGGAGACGTTGTCGATCCATGACAGCCCAAAGTGCGCGCTGTCATGGATGACTTCGGTGTAGCCGGAGCAGATGTTGGCGGTTTCGCTGTAGCCGATGGAGGTGTTGCTGACGCCGAGTTGGCCGTTCCAGGACGCCTCTTTGCAGCCGGTTCCTCCGGGCGCGGGGGTGTAGTGGGGGACGCTCGTGCCCTGTTCGTACCACATGAGGGCGTAAAGGGTGCTGGGGAAGAAGAAGGCCGGCGGGTTCTCGGTGGCCATGACGTCGTCTGCGGCCCACCCTTCGCTGATGTCCCCAAGGTAAGTGCGGGTGAAACATCCCCAGACCGCCCGGACGTCAGGCGGGTTGACCGGCTGGATGCAGCCCCCAATGCTGGGGTGGGGGGGTCCGCCGGGGTCGACGACAGAGGCGTGGGCGCCTCCGTCGGGCCGGTACTTGCTCAGCTTGGCGTCCACTTCGGCTCTGGGGATGCCCGCGTTGAGCGCGTCGGTGTAGGTGGAGTGGCCGGTGGATTGGTTGCTTGCCTTGGGGAGGGTCACCGTCATGGATCCGTATCGGCCATGGCTGGCCTTCCCGGAGCGCAGGTGCACGGTGACGTCGGCCGTCCCGGCGTAGGTGAAGCCGGTGCCGTTGTTGGAGGTCCAGCGTGAGGTGATCGACCCATCTCCATTGCGGTGCTCGGACACCAGCCGCAACCCCTGCACCGAGTCCTTGGCCGCCATTACCTTGACGGCCTTGGAGGATGCGAGAAGGTGCTCGGCCGCCGTCGTGGACGGGACGGCCGATGCCGGAGCGGCCAGACAGCCGAGAAGGGCCAGGCCTGCCGCCATTGCCGCACCCACGGTGGCAACCCAGGGTGGGCGGGACTTCTTGATGCGCATAGGTCTCCTTTGAGTCAGCGGGGAGTAAGCGAGCACTCCGATGCCGCTAGGCGAGTGAGGAGGATCTTGGCGGGACGCACCTGTCCGTTAGAAGATGTTTCGAGGAATTCAAATCACGACTGGGGGCAGGCTCGGTGATTCGTGTCGAGTTGGATGCCGGTGGGGTGGCCGGGATCCGCTTCGTGGTGTCGCCGCTGAAGGCGGCACAGGAAGTGGTATTCAAGTTCGGCCGCTACCCGTACCTGCTGCCCCTGGCATGGCGGCGCCGTGCCGCCGCGGCGCTGGCCGAGCCGGACCTGCCGCTGCTGAATGCGCTGGTCGCGCAGGCGGCGACCGGCTATTTTCCGGACTTCATCAATCCCGTACCGGTCTGTTTCGAGGAAGACGTGGACGACCAGTTGCATAGGGTCGCCACCACACCCGCCGACCGGATCGGCTACGAGGCCGCGATCATCTTCGGGGGCCACCCATGGTGCCTGAAAGGCGATGTAAGCCGGGCACCGGTGATGGCGCAGGCGGCCCAGGGCGGCGAGTCGCAGCTGGCGCAGAGCCTGGCCGAGGAGTTGAAGGTCTTTTGGAGAAGGGCGCTCGCCGCGCATTGGTCTCGGATCAGAGAACAGATCCAGGCCGACATCGCGCTGCGCGGAGCGCAGACCGCTCGCGATGGCCTCGCCACCATGGTCACCGGACTGGCCCCATCGCTACGCTGGCGCGGCGGCGGCCTCGACCTCGCAGTCACAGCCGACGGCGGACGAACCAGAGCCGACGGGCTGTTACTGACCCCGGCACTGTTCAGGGGAACGATCACCTTCGCAATCGACCCGCCCGACGCGGTCCAACCCCGACTCCCGATGATCACCTATCCCATCGCCGACACAACTCCGGCCAAAGCCCACACCCGGCCGCCGGGTCTTGGCGCCACCAGAGCCCAACTGCTTCAAGAGCTCACCGCTCCCGCCTCAACAACAGAGCTGGCCAAACGACTGAACCTGTCACCCGGGACCGTGTCCTACCACCTCCAAGCCCTCCACCGTGACGGAATGATTCAGCGGGCACGCCAGGCCCAAAGGGTGCTCTACCAGCGAATCATCTAAAGGTCCGGCGGCCTTTCGAGACCCGGCCCTGATCGCCGCAGCGCGCCACCGCCTCCACACGAGAATTACCTCGCCAAGCGATCACGGCAATCACGGCTCCGCCTAGTTAAGGCTCTGGAATTTCTGAGCCAGGGTCTACTCACGCCACGATGACGGCGAGCGCAGTTCCCCCATGGCCGAACATGGCCGAACGGCCGGTTCCGCTGGCGGTGAAGCACTGCCGCGCGAGAGACGTCCGTACGTGCAGGGTGTGGGAAGTGATCCTCCGGGCCCGAGCAGTCGCGGCCGGTTGGCCGACACCGGTCGGGCCGGTGGCCCCGGGGGCGTGCGCCGATTCCAATAAGGGAAGGATGGTGCGTGCCACGGGGGCGGCGCCTTGCGCAAGGGGACGGGGCGGCATGGCAGAGGGTTCGGGTGCTCGGCGGATGGTGGTGCTGGTCGACGAGCAGGGCAGGCTGCTGGCCGCCCATCACCTGGGCGAGCCGGACGGGCAGTATGTGGCCGGGCTGGGCACCTTGCCCGGGCAGCGGTTGCACGAGGTCGAGGTGCCCCGGGAACTGGCCCAGGCCGACGACCTTCAGGTCCTGCACGCCCTGGCAGGGTTCCGGCTCGGGCAAGCGGGCGTGCTGGTGGAGCGGGAGGGCTGAGGCATGTCGTTCAACGGGGTCCGGCCGCCCGGGGGCAAGCCGTTCGCGCTGTACGCCGGCGACGTGCCGGTGCGGATCTGGGTCGAGCGGGCCGACGGCACCGATTTCGGCGCCCAATGGATCATGGCCAATCCGGTGGGCGGGGAGTGCCTGCTGGAGGTGAGCCGCTTCGGCAAGGAACGCTATCTGCGGCGCGGCGCGCGCGGCTACTCCACCCGGTACTGGGTGAGCGTCGCCGCCCTCTACGACAGCGTGATCATGCCAGCGCAGTTCGACATGCAGGGCGGCGGCAATGTCTGAGGCCCCGCCCGCCAGCCCGGGACATCTCACAGCCGACCAGCGTGCGCAGGCACACCAGGCCCTGACCGGGCACCTGCAGGCGCTGGCCGTTCGGCATGCGCAGATCGGCCGCGTCAACGGCCTGGCCATGAACGCGCTGCACCACGGAATGCATCGCCTGCTCGCCCACGATGACCGCTACCGGAGCCAGATGGCGGCGGCCGTTGAACAGCGAGGCGACCGGACCTGTCCGCCCGATCTCGTCGCCGACCGCCGCGCGCACCGCCTGGGCACCGACGTGATGACCGACGAGCGGCTGCTGGAGCACGCCCGCCACGGCCTGCTGTCGGGTCCCGACCCCTTCCAGGACCCACACCTGGACATCTACGCCGCCCCCTACGCCGACCACGGAACCTACCTGGGCGGGACCGGGCGCCCTCACCACACCGAAGACGTCTGGGCATCCAGGGCGACCGGCGAGATGGGCTGGAGTTTCCAGATCTTCCCCGAGCCCGGGACCATCGTGTGCAGCTCGGCGATCTGGGTCGACTTCATGCGCATCACCCCCGGACACCCGCCCGGCCAGGGCCCGGCCGGCACCGCGCAGGTACGCACCTACACACCGTATGAGTACCTGTGGAACAACCAGTCCGACATGGCGGTCGCCCGCAGCTCGGCGCACTGGGGCATCTACGTGCTCAGCTGGGACCTGCACGGCGGCCCACCCGCCCTCGAGCAGGACCACACCCACCCGGCCCCGGTCTGGGACGACCTGACCGGCTGGAACTGGGTCCACGCCAACCCCGGATGGCCCTCGGTCACCTCCGACCACGCCTTCCCCGGCTACGGGCCACCGGTACCGACCTTCCCGATCAGGCCCGAACGCCTGTACTCGGCCGCGATCTGGTGCTGGACAACCGGCGACGCCATCGGACAGGCCCAACCAGACCTAGGAAGCTACGCCCTGGCAGCCCTATGGGCCCAGGTCCGCATGGTCGTCATCGCCCAGACCTGAAACTGAGGTGTGCTGGGTTCGGTGACGTTCTTTGAGCCAGTCATGATCTTGGCTGGTGGAGAGGAGATTGACCGTCGATGGCACCTGCGAGGAAGTGCCCCCAGAAGCCTGCGGGATCGGGCTGTTCGCTTGGTGCGGGAGCCGGATTGGCCGATCGCTCAGATCGCTGCGGATCTGGGTATTCACCGCGAGGCCCTGCGTACCTGGGTGTGTCAGCCCGAGGCCGATGCGGGGCAGCGGTCCGAGCAGCTGACCAGCGTCGGGCGTGAGGAGCTCAAACAGCTGCGCAAGCAAAACAACGAGCTCAAGCGCGCCAACGAGATATTGAAGGCCGCGTCGGCGTTTTTCGCTGCGGGCTCGGCCGGCCCCGGACGAGGTAGTCGCGGGTCATTTCGCCCCTGGCCGTGGTCGTGTCGATCTACGCCATCCTGGCGACCCAGCGCGCGCACAGCGAGGAGTCCGCCGGACGCGGCGAAACCGGTCCTGACCACCGGCCTGTCCCAGACCAGGCGGGCCGCTGCCCACCTGACCGTCGCCCTGCCCGGAAGCGCCTTCCTCCTGCTGCTCAGCGCCCTGGGCCTCGGCATCTCCACGGCCCTCACGCTCGCCTGGGCGGTGCTGGTGTACGCCCTCGCCGTCGGCACGCTGGGCGGACTGCTCCAATAGCCGGGCAGGACGGCCGACCTCTCTCCCTTCGGCCGCCCACCCCAACTCCCGGCTGGTGAACTCCACGTGCTACCGATCGCGATCGGGCTGGTCGGCTTCCGGCGCCGCGACATCGCTATCCCTTAGCGGGTGACGAGAGAATTCCCCACCGACGCCCAATGACGGAACGTCACCGCTCGCCGGTGCGCCGGATCTCTCGGGCCGTGTCCTTGGCCTTCTCGCCGACCTGCTTGACCCCGCCCGCGACACGATCCTTGCGGCCCTCGGCCTCCAAATATGGATCGCGTGACTCGCGGCCCGCCCTCTCCTTGGCGCGGCCCTTGGCACGTTGCGTACTGTTCTTCAGCTTCTTCAACAGACCCATGCGCTCTCCTCCTTCTGCCTGGCATCCGCGGCTTCGTAGCCGACAAGCCCGAAACGCTGGCCCGCTCTTGTTCGCCTTGGGCGCGTCCCTCATTGGATATGGCGACCGCCGCGTCGGTACTGCTCCGCCTCATGATGGATCTTCGCCTCGGTCGCCATGAGCCTGGCTTCGGCGCGCTCGGTCCGCATCTTCGCCTGCATCTCACGGAAGGTCGGCACACGGCGCCGCGCTCGTACCGGCCGCGTCGCGGCCCGCTGTCCCGTTCGCCGTCGCCGGAAACGCTGCAGCAGCCCCATGTTCCGCTCCTTTTCCACTGCGCACGGGCGACCATGTGCCCCATTCGATGCGTTCCATGCACACACGCCCGCTGACATGGGGTTTTGCAAACAATGTCCAGACAAGGGGAAAAGGCACGAAAGGTCGTGCCGTCGAAGCCCGTCATCCGAGGCAGGCAGCCGATGATCTTAGAATCGGAGCAGCTCGGGCGACTCCGCCTGCATGGGCGATGCAGCCGCACCTGGCTGAGCACCATGAAGACGTGGAGCGACAGCACCAGCAAGCCGGCGTGGTGCTGATCGCCAGGTCGAAGGCGTCGTCGGCCGCGACACCGAACCGACCGGGCGCACTCTCCGGCGCCGCATTACTCGCCGGCCGCCTGGGCGCCTTCCGGGCCTGCGCGTGGACGTCATCATCTCCGGAGGAACATCGACACCGGACGGTTCACCGAACTGCTTTCCACATTTCGGACGCACGCGGCGGACGCCGGTCAACCCGCTGCCGAGCCTCCTTCGCCTCCGATGCCAATGCCGATACCGGCGGTGTTCGGCTTCGTCTGCGGCGGCGAGGATCTGGCCGCGTAAGGGCGGGCGTGGGCCGGGTCGGACTCGCCTGCCTCACGACGGATCATCCCGTCCTCGCGGACGCGGCGCGCTGGCCGAGGCGGTGCATGCCGGGCAAGTCGCGGCGCGAACGGTGATCTGATTGGACGAGGCCGAGTTCTGGGGAAGCGGTACAGCGCGCACGGCCCGGTCTCCTTCTAGCCGCCGGCTTAGATCACCCGTGTGCGATCGAGGTCATCCAGCCTTATATCTATCGATGTGGTGGCTGGCCCGCGACTGTCGCGCCAATTCGGTGAGAACCACTCAGGGTGACCGGTCGGGCCAGGACAACCGCAGGTCCGTCTAAGATTGGCGGCGTGCATGTGGATGACGGGGTGGTCGTGCGGCGGTCTCCCTGGATGAGTCCCAGTTACGAGACGACGCTGACTGTCACTCGCCAAGCCTTCCGTGCCAGCTATCTGCGTAGCGTGGAATATTTTTCGGCAGGCGTTTCGCTCTTCACACTGGAGCGGGCGAGTGGCGACGAACACGCGGGACGCAAACTCTTGGCCTTGGTTGAGCGCCTTGAGTTCTTGATGACACCCCTTTGTCATGGAAAGCTGTTGTGGGCCACGGTGGCAGCACGTGGCGAGGAGCTTCATGCTTTGTCGGTTCTTCGAGACGATTACGTGGTCGCGCGGACCGTGCACGATGCGACGGCTCGGGAAGAATTGGGCTGGTTGGTCGATACCCTCCGCGTGGAGTTTGGGCTCCCTGCGTCAAGGATGACCGGAGGTCATCGGGCAATCGGAGGTACAGAGGCACCCGAGCCGCTGCCCTCCGCACCGCTGATCTCTCTCCTCCATTCGGCGCTGTCACCGGAGGGAATTCATTATGTCGGGTTCTTTCTCGAAGGCAATCTGATTGCGTCGGCCGATCTCTTCGAGCATCCCTCATTAGGGCACATGGCCCACAATCTACCGCGTCCACTGAATGCGATCTGTGAGTTCATCGGCGGGCATCTCGATGCGTTCAGCGAGCAGCGAAAGGTCGACTCTCTTTCCCTTGGATTCGAGGATAGGCAGGTCGTCTATCGGCGAGTGCACGGCGATCAGTCCGTAGTGGGCGTATCGCTGCTCCAAGCCACGGAGAGAAGCGGGGCGGTGGATCGTCAGATCACAGCCGTCCTGGCGCGCCGCTCGGTGCTTATCGAAGGACGACGGTGGTGAGCGTCACTCCGGGGCGTCCGGCGAGTCCCAGCCCCAGGGGGCCGACGGGGAGCCGTCCGGCTCTCGGCCGAACTTGTAGCGCGCCCTGAATTCGGCGTTCGCGAAGGCCAGGGCCATCTGGAATTCCCCCGCGGAGATCGAGTGGTCCACCACGGCGTCCACCGCTTCGTGGAGCGAGGCCCGCCGGAGCATCGCGAGCACCCGCGCCCTCTCGGTGGTCTCCGCGAGGCGTGCCCACTCGACGAGCCGGTTCGCGAGAAGCGACACGCCCTCCTCGGCCTCTACACGGCAGAGAGCCTCCAACAGCAGATCGACCGCGCCGACGTCCTGGACCCGCACCCGCCGTGCCGCCCTGGCGCCCAGTTCCCGAACCGCGCTGTCGGAATCGGCCCGGTGCAGAACGTCCAGCAGATGACGCAGCGCATGCACGTTGTCCAGCGGAGGATCCGCCAGGAGCCGGTCCCGTACCGTCTCGAACGCCGCCGATGCGTCGGCCCTGAGCAGCGCGTCGAGCAGGCGGCCCAGCGTGTAGGGGTTGCCCAGCCGTATTCGCGCGGGTTGAACGCGGGACAGGAACCGCAGGAGCGCCGTCCGGTCCTCCAAGTCCAGGAAGAGGCCGAGCATCCGGCTGACCGGCTCCGCGTCGTCGGTCGGGGCCGCCCCCGCCGCGCGTCCGCAAAGCAGGTCCAACTGTCCCGGTGAGCTCTCCAGGGCCATGGCTAGCGCGGAGATGCCCTTGGAGTCATGGAGGTCGGTATGGCGGGCGGGGTCACGGTCGAGCAGAAACGCCATCTGGTCGTCCAGACCCGCGGCACGGAGCGCCTCCAGAGTGGCGGCGACGACGCCGGGGACGGCAAGATCGACCGTCGCGGCGGCCCGCTGCCCGAGGAGCGTTGCCAGTTCCTGGAAACCGGCTTGGCGGATCTGCGTGATGAAGCGCCTGGTGAGACGCGGTCGGTCGACCGGCAGGCCCATGGTGATGCGCTTGGCCAGCTCGCGCGTTTGGGCCTCGTCTCCCGTTGCCGAGAGGGCGCTGAGAAGCGCCGCGACCCTGTCCGGCTCCTTGAGGCGGGCGTGGCGGGCGGGGTCGCGGGCGAGCAGGAGCACCATCTGGTCGTGCAGACCTGCGTCGCGAAGGGCGTCCAGTGTACGGGCGACGACCGCTGGGTCGGTGAGCACGAGGGCCCTCACGGTGCGCGCCGCTCTTTCTGCCGCGAGGTCGTGCTCACGATCCGGACGCCGAGGGCCCGCTGTCTTTTCGCGCGAGAACGCGTCAGGCGCTTGGAGGTCACGTCGGCTCTCTGACCCGTGCGTTCGCGGTGCCGGAGGCGGAGGTTCGCCGCCGATCCAGCCGGCCGCGTCGAGCAGCCCGTAGCCGGCGGCCGTATGACGGACGACGAACGACGTCCCCGTGGGAGCGTCCGACATCGCCATTCTCAAGAGCATCAGACGCACGCGCTGATCATCGGTGCGGTGAGCCAACTCGACCGCGGCCTCGTGACGGGCGGCGTCCGGAAGTCGACTGAGCAGAGCGCCGACAGGCTCGGGATCCGCCCAGGGGCCGTCACGCAGAGTGCGTTGGATCAAGGCGGTCGCGGCATGGCCGGCCTGGAGGCCCTGCAACCTTGTGACGAGCCGCTGGACGGCGCCGAGCTCGTCGATTCGCACGACGGTCTCCGGTCGGCGGGACAGCAGCTTGTCCAGTTGCCCGGTCTCCGGCCGATGCGCCAGCTCTTCGAGGAGCGAATCGACGCCCGCGGCGTCGCGGATATCGATGTTCTCCACCAGGTTCCGGCCCATGAGGGCATCGATGTGCGCGGGCGCCCCCGCTCGGCGCAGGGCGCGCAGGAGGCGAGCCAGGGCCGACGGCTCGTCGATCGCGTGCTCATCGACAGCGCGATTCAGCAGGGTTTCCATCCCCTCATCGCTGCCGGCGCGGCCCATCGCGTCGATCCACTGGAGGACGGAGGCGAGCGGATCCACCGGGAGCACGTCGGCCAGCCTGCGATGCAGGGTGTTGAGCGCGCCCCGTGCCCCCGCTTCGCTGAACTGCTCGCCCAACTGGACGAGAAGGTGGAGGTTGGTGAGCGCGACCCGATCGGCGAGCCAGACGGCGCAGTCCGCACGGCCCGATGCCTCGTACTCGCCGAACGCCTGCATCAGCCGGATCGCCGACACTCCGCTTCCCGCGCCGACCGCCTTCCTGCGCAGCAGAACGGAGATCCTGTGGAGGCCCTGCTCGTGGGCGGCGGTGGCGGCCCTTTCCAGATCGTCTGGATCATGGGCATGGTTCAGGAGCGCGTTCCACATCCGCGCGGGCGCGCCGAGACGCCGCCGCGCACGTCTGATCTGCTGGTCGAGGTAGTCGTCGGGCTGGTAACGCGGCGTGACCTGCCCTGATCTCTCCCGCACCGCCACCAGCGCGGGGACGGCGCCGTGGACGTCGGTACGGGAGCCATCCGAGCGTTCTCCGGTGGTCAGCGCCCGAAGAGGACCGGTCGCCCACCCGTGCTCGCCGCTGCGATGCCGCGGTTCGAGGTATCCGTCAGCCGCCTCCCGCAGGAGTCCTTCGCTCAACGGCTGGAAATGTCCCAGCCTCTTTGCGTCGAGTGCCGCGGTGAGCAAGGCGAGTTCCACGGGCCGGAAGAAGCCTCCCTCGGAGAAACGCCTGACGAGTTCGGGCCCGCCGGTGAGGTGCTGGATCACATCACCGTGGTCCGCCCCGCCAGCCAGCGCGGCGGTGAGACGCGGGTCTCCCTCGTGAACGGCCGCGAGTGCGGCCAGTTCCTCCTGCTGCGCTCCAGAAAGCGAATCAGGTACATGAATCCGCACCGTGTAGGCGTCTCCCAGCAGGTCACGCGCGACCGCATTCACATCGGGCGATCGTCCTCTGGCGGTCAGATCCGCAAGATAGGGGTGCTGCCAGATCGTCCCCAGGACGACGAAACCTCGGACCGACTGCAGTAGTCGGATCAACTCGGCAGAGGCCCGAGGGTCTGATTCGTTCTGGAGGTACTTCTGCGTCTCGTCCAACCAGAGGACACACCCCTCGGTGATCCGGCCTTCGTCTACCAGCCTCAGGAGGTCGCCGGTGTCGATGGGAAAATGCACGGGCCAGTCTGGGACCACGCCTTGCAGCGCCTCGTACAGCGCTCGGCTCTTTCCTGTCGCCGAGTCGCCATAGAGGAGACAGAAGACAGACTTTCCACCGTCCCTGACCAGGCTGATGCTTTCCCACAGGATTCGATCGTGGGGACGATGCAGGTATGCCGTCAAAGAATTCTGCTCGGCGCTGAGATCGGGTTGGAGTGACTGGCGCACGCCCAGGGTGAGTGGCCCAGGTCGTCCGCCCTCCCCGCCTTCGCTCGCCGCGGCGGGAATCCCCTTGGCGGATCCCCGCTCTGATCTCGCTCTCTCCCAGAGCAGGCGCCACCGGGACTCGTCGAGCAGAAGCCCGTCCTGCCGTGCGGCGGGAATGCGCACGCGTATGTCCTCGACGAGGATTCGCAGCACCCAGCGAAAAGGTTCCCATGATCGAGGGAGGTTGTGTCCTTGCTTCCAGTCGCTGATGCTTTTCGCGTTGACCGACCACCGCATGTCCTCCGGTCTTCGCCCCGACACGCGGGCAGAGATCCGGTCATAGGTGAGATCGCATGATACGAGCAGCTCACTGAAACGTGAGGCGAACTCGTGCCGTGCGCCGCCACCCGGATCGCTCACGGTCCCCTGTGCTCCTCCCCCGGTCGAACCCGCATCGCGCCGGACTCCCCCATTGTCTCCACACTGCGACTCGTCGATGAAGAGATTCGTTCTCGCGAGCATCGACCAGCGCGGCGGCCGTCCGGATCGGTCCGGATCGGAAATCACGTCGCCGCAGGCAGAGGCCGGTTCGGGCCGCCCGAGAAATGCGGGCCGAGTTCGTTCCTGGTGTGTTGGGAGCCCGCACTTGACGCCGGAACGCTCTCCCCCGGAGGAACCTCGTGACAGATTTCCTAGCCGTACTGGCCCTCACCGTCGCCATGCTCGGCGCCGCCGCGCGCATCCCAACCGCGGCCGCGGACCTGCTCCGCGCGTGCCTTCCCTTGATCGAGGCGATGAATGAGCTACGTACCGCGCTCACCAGCCATTCCCGAGCTGTGCCTGACGAGGTGCCCACCGAACCAGAGCGCACCGGTATGGAGACTTCCTCGGGAAAACCGTGACGATCGGGCGGTGGAGAGACCGTGACGGTCGGGCGGTGGAGCGCCCTTCGCGACCTCTATGGCCCGCTGCACGCCCTGGTCGAGGTCAACGAACGGATCTGGGAATCCCTCCGCGACGCTGGCCTGCCTACGAAACAGGACCGGCAGCCCGGTCAGACCCAGTGGGAAGACAGTCCTGCTTGGCGAGGCCGTCGCCGAGCAGCGCCAGGATCCGTTCGGCGCGCTTGCGTCCCGAGTACTCGGCCACCCAGCCCAGGGCGGCGGACGCGGCGAACAGTTCCTCGGCGGTCACGTCCGGACGTACCTCCCCGGCCTCCTGCGCTCGCGTCAGCAGGCGCTCCGCGGCGTGCATCATGGCCGACGACGAGGCGTGCAGCTCGGATTCGTCGTCGCCCAGGGCGCCCAGCACCGAGGCGGGAAGGCCGCGGCACGCTCCGGAGCGTTCGGAGAACAGCCTGAGCCAGCCGATGAGGGCGTCGCGCGGGCTGTCGGACTCGATGGCCTTCTCCGCTGCCGCGCGCATGTTCTCCAGGCCGGTGCGGAGTACGGCCTCCAGCAGCGCGTCCCGCGTGGGGAAGTGCCGGTAGAGCGTCCCGATCCCGACGCCCGCGCGGCGCGCGACGTCCCGCAGCGACGCGTCGGTGCCCTGCTCGTCGAAGACTTCACGGGCCACGGCCAGCAGGGTCTCCCGGTTCCTGCGGGCGTCCGCCCGCGGTTCGGCGCTCACGGTCCGTCCAGCCAACGCAGTTCTCCTCGCCGGATCGTGTTGATATTCGGAGCACTGCTCCGTATATTTTCGGAGCGGCGCTCCACATATTACCCGGCGCCCTCGTTCGCGATAGGAAGGGACCTCACCATGACGGCGGACGACGACGAGAGCCCGCCCACCACCGCGCCGGGCGGCCCGGCACGCTTCTCCCCCGCGCTGCGCAACGTGGTCATCGTGACCACGCTCGGCTCCTTCATGGCGTTCCTGGACTCGACGATCGTCAACGTCGCGCTCCGGACGCTGTCGGTCGAGATGACGGCCTCGCTGTCCACCATCCAGTGGCTGACGACGGCCTACCTGCTGGCGATGGCCGCGGTCATCCCGGCCGCCGGCTGGTTCGCGACGCGGCTGGGCGGCGCGCGCGTCTACATCGTCGCGGTGCTGGTCTTCACCGCGGCGTCGCTGGCCTGCGGGCTGGCCGGGAACGTCGAGCAGCTGATCGCCTTCCGGGTGGCGCAGGGCGCCGCGGGCGGCCTGCTGCTGCCGATCTCGCAGATGATCACCATGCGCGCGGCGGGTCCGGCGCTGCTGGCCCGGGTCATGGCGGTCAGCGGCGTGCCGACCATCCTGGCCCCGGTCGTCGGCCCCGCCATCGGCGGCCTCCTGGTGGAGCACGCGGGCTGGAGCTGGATCTTCTACGTCAACATCCCGCTCGGCCTGCTGACCGCGCTGCTGGCGGTCCGGTTCCTGCCCGCCGACGACCGCTCGGGACGCGCCCGGCTGGACGTGCCGGGCCTGACCCTCATCACCGCGGGCAGCGTCGCCCTCACCTACGGCCTCGCCGAGATCGGCGCGACCGGTCACGTGACCGACGCCGAGGTCCTGACCGCGCTGATCGGCGGCCTCCTGCTGGCCGCGCTGTTTGTCGGACACGCCCTGCGGGTCGAGCAACCGCTGGTCGACCTGCGGCTCTACAAGAACAAGATGTACGCGGCCGCCTCCGTCACCAACATCGGCCTGGGCGCCACCGTCTTCGGCGCCGTCATCCTGATGCCGCTGTACTTCCAGATCGTCCGGCACGAAGACGCGGTGAACACGGGCCTGCTGCTCATCCCGCAGGGCCTCGGCGCGGCCATCGCCATCAGCCAGGCCGCCAGGCTCACCGACCGGTTCGGCAGCGGCCGGGCCTCCCTCGCCGGCGGCCTGGTCGCCGTGATCGGGACCGTCCCCTTCGCGTTGATCCAGGACGACACCGGCTACTGGTTCCTCGGCGTGATGATGTTCGTGCGCGGGTTCGGGATCGGGGCCTGCGCGGTGCCCGCCGTCGCCGCCGCCTACCGGGCGATCTCCCCGGCGAAGATCCCGGACGCCACCGTCCAACTGAACGTGGGCCAGCGCATCGGCGGGTCCGCGGGCACCGCGCTGTTCGCCGTCATCCTGCAGAACCGGCTGGACGAGGCGACCGGACCCGCCGCACAGGCCGAAGGGTTCGCCACCGCCTTCTGGTGGGTGCTCGGCATCGCGTTCGTGGCCACCGCGCCGTCCCTCGGCCTGATCGCGCTGGAACGCAGCACGAAGCGGGACGCAGCCAGGGCCGGGGAGGCCGCGGAGGCCGGGGCGCCGTCCCGACCGCTGCGATGAGGGCCGCACCCACCGTCGGGCAGGCCCGGCCGCACGGGAACCCCGTAGCAGCTAACTGGGTGACTACGTCCCGAGTCGGCCCCTGGGAACAGACGGTCCATGGCGGCAGCCCTGACCTCGATCACCGGGCGGATCTGGAGCCGATACACCGTCTTCGTGACCGCTGTCCCGCTATGACCGCAGCGTCCCGCCCGAGGCCGTGCGCCGTCCGCCTCCTGCACGTGGCATGAGGCGGACGGCGCGTCCCCGGAATCGGCGTTTTCGGGCTGTCGGCCGTCTCCTAGGCGCGGGTGACCAGATCGGCCAAGTCCGGAAGGACGGCGTCGGCGACAGTGATCTTCCGGTCGAGCAGGCCGTTGGCGTGCAGCAGGTCGGCGGCCCGCTGCTGCTCGGCGACGAAGTCGTCGCTGACCGGGAGCAGCCCGAACGGGCGGCCGCGCAGCGCGTGCTCCCACGCGTCGAGGTCGGCGCCGTCGTCGGCGGCGAACAGCGCGGCGGCCTCCCGGGGGTTCGCGCGGATCCAGGCGTCCGACTCCTGCAGCGCCCCGACGATGGCCGCCAGGACGTCGCGGTGCCGGACGGCGAAGTCGCGCCGCGTGAACCACAGCGAGCGGTGGCTGAACAACCCCGCCGTCTCGATCAGCGTCACCGGCCGCGTCTCGCTCTCCACCTCGGCGAGCGCGGGGTAGCTGCCCGTCCAGGCGTCGACCTTGCCGTCCAGGAGCAGTCGCGCGCCCTCGTTCCCGGCGTCGACCGGCTCGATGTCGTGCCAGGTCAGCCCGGCCTGGTCGAGCGCGAGCAGCAGGAGCGTCGTCTGCCAGGAGCCGTGGCCGAGGGCGACCCGCTTGCCGGCCAGGTCGGCCGGGGAGGCGATGCCGGAGCCGGGCAGGGCGACCAGGCGCCCGTTGTCCACCCGCGGTCCGGAGATCGCCACGTAGACGATGTCGTGGCCGCGGGCCTGCGCGGTGACCGGCGGCGTGGAGCCGGTGCCGATGAAGTCGTAGCCGCCGTCGAACAGGTGGTCGCCGTGCAGGGACGGCAGGCCCTGCGTGGGCGCGGGACGGTCGCCCGCGGGAAGCGACCGCAGGTCCACCCACTCGACGTCCGGCAGCGATCGCTCCAGGATGCCCCGATGACGCAGCACCCAGAGCGAGTTGTTGTGGGGGAAGAAGCCGACGCGGGTCATCGAGTCGATCCTTTCGGTTCGAGGGTGGGGATGGACGTGTCAGGCGCGGTGTCCGGCCAGCGGCCGCGCAGCAGAGGCAGGACGTTCTCGCCGACGCGGCGCGCCTCCTCCAGATGCGGCACCCCGGCGAGGATGAACGCGTCCACGCCGAGCGCGATCAGCTCGTCGAGCCGGGCGGCGACCTGCGAGTAGCTGCCGACCAGCCCGAACGCGGGACCGCCGCGCAGCAGGTGGAACCCGCCCCACACGTTGGGGCTCGCCTCCAGCTCGCGGGGCGCGCGCACCGGCCAGTCGACGAACCGCGAGCTGCGCAGCCAGCCGACCGAGTCGCCGGTGGACTCGGGGCCCCGCAGCCGCTCCGGGTCGACGTGCCGCCAGCCGCGGCGGATCTCCGCCCACGCCTCGTCCTCGGTCTCGCGGGCCAGCACGTCGATGCGCACCGCGAACCTGGGCGACCGGCCGATGGCGGCGCTGTGCTCGCGGACCTGGTCGAACTTGGCGGCCAGCGCGGGGAACGGCTCCAGCCACGACAGGTAGTAGTCGGCGTGCCGCCCGGCGGCCTCGATCGCGGCCTTGGACGAGCCGGAGAAGTAGATCTCGGGGAAGGGCTGCCCGGCGAGGCGCTCGGGCAGCCCCGCGCCCTCGACCTGGTAGAAGCGGCCGTCGTGGGTGACGAGGCCGCCGGACCACACCGCCTTGAGGACGTCGAGGAACTCCGAGGTCCGGGCGTACCGGTCGTCGTGGCCGACCCTGTCGCCCCACCACAGCTGGGCGGGGCCGCCGCCGCCGGAGATGATGTTGTAGACGACGCGTCCGCCGGTGGCGCGCTGCAGGCTCGCCGACATCCGCGCCGCCTGCACCGGATGCAGGAAGCCGGGCTGGAAGGCGATCATGAAGCGGTAGGTGGTGGTCTCGCGGGCGAGGCTCGCGGCCGCCGCCCAGGGGTCGTCGGTGAAGGGGAACGAGGGCAGCAGCCCGCCGACGAACCCCGACAGCTCGGTGGAGCGCGCGACGTCGGCCATGTGGTCCAGGTGGCTGTACCCGTCCGGACGGCCCTCGCGCAGACCCGGGGTGATGCTGCCCGGCACGACCGGCGACCAGTCGCCGCGGGTCACCAGGCGGCGGCGCAGCGACGGCTGGTCGCCGTGCGTCCCGATGCGCCAGTAGATGTCAATCGACATGGGCGTGCTCCCGAACGAAGAGGGGCAGCAACTGCTCCCCGAGCCGGTAGATCTCCTCGACATGCGGCGCCGGTTCCAGGACGAACGTGCTCACGCCCCGTTCGGCGTAGCCCCGCAGCTCCGCCGCGACCTGCTCGAACGACCCGGTGACGGCGTGCTCGGGGACGTCGCGGACGGCGCGCGCCTCGTCCTCGTCCTCACGCGCCGCCACGCTCAGCCGCAGGCCGCAGGCGACGGTCCGGCCGCGCTCGGCGGCCCGTTCGCCCAGGTCGGCGATGAGCGCGTCGAGGTCGCCGGTCACGTCGAAGACGTGGACGTCGGCGTGCTTCGCGGACAGGTCCAGCGCGTCGGCCGAGACGCCGGACAGGTGAACGGCCGGGAAGCGCCGCGCGGCCAGCGGACCTTGGAAGCCGCCGGCGAGGACCTGGAAGAACCTGCCCTCGTAGGTGAAGTCCTCGTGCGCCCACACGCCCTTGGCGATGGTGAGGAACTCGTCGGCGCGGGCGTACCGGTCCGGGCCTTCCAGGAAGTCGCCGTGCGCCCGCGCCGTCGCCGGGGGAAGGTCGACGACCGGCCACCAGCCGAAGCGGTCCCCGGTGAACCGCTGCAGCGACGCCGACAGCTTGGCCGCGTACACCGGGGTCCCGACGCCCGGATGCAGGCCCGCGACTCCGTGTATCCAGCGGTTGTGGCGCAGCAGGCCCGCGACCGCGACCAGCGATTCCTCGGCGTCGGGCGCGAAGGGGGCGACGACGCCGTCGAACCCGGTGACCTCCGCGGCGCGTCCCGCCTCGGCGATCGTGTCGAAGGCGCCGTACCGGCCGCGGCGGGTGTCGGTGACGAACTCCGGCAGCGGCGCCGGGGCCGCGTCCGGCCCGGTCGTCGGCAGCGTGAGCAGGAACCTGGGCGGTTCCGCGTAGGGGGACGATCCGCCACGCCTTCCGGAACGGAGACGGGGGGTCATGCCGCCGTCCTCGCGGAGACCTCGCGCAGCGGCTCGGGCGCCGCCCACGACGCGACGTCCACGTCGGCGGCCAGGAAGCCGTGCAGCAGCAGGAAGTCCTTCTGCTTCACGAGCAGGTCGAGGCGTTCGGGTGAGAGGTCGGGACGCAGCGTGCGGTGGAACCCGTCGCGGTAGGCGGTGCGCACGCCGGACGCGCCCGACCGGGTCTCCCCGGCGAGGATCCCCCGCACGCCGTCCAGGTCGGCGGCGGCCCAGTCGGCCGCGCGCAGCGTGGCGGCGAGGAACGCGGTCACCAGCTCGGGTCGCTCGTCCAGCAGCCGCTCGTGCACGGTGATCGGCCGCGGCGTGCCGTTGTTGACGCGGGTCGACGGGTCGGGATGGGCGTCCAGGTCGACGCCGACGACGAGGCCGAGGTCGGCGGCCTGCTCGGCGGCGCGGGCGCCCTTGACGTAGACGGCGTCCACCTGACCGCTGGCCAGTTCGTCCAGTCCGGGCCAGGCGATGCGGCCACCGCGCGCGTCACGTCCCACCGACGGCGACAGGTCGGCGGCGACCTCGACGAACGTGACGTCGTCCAGGGCGAGACCGCCCTGGGTGAGCGCTCCCTTGATGCCGTGCAGCGCCATCGCGCGCGGGAAGCTCTGCGCCCTGGTCCGGGCCCAGCGGGGCAGCGCCACGCGGGCGCCGCGCAGGTCCCCCGGCCCTTCGATGCCCGAGCCCGGACGGACGAGGACCGACTGCCACTCCTCGATCCACGTCAGCCCGATCAGCCTGGTGGGCGCGCCCTCGCTGCGGGCGGCCAGCGCGGGGACGTTGCCGCCCTCGCGGAACAGCCCGGGCAGGTCGTGGTCGAAATGGTGGCGGGCCAGCTCGGGTTCGGCGTCCTGCAGGACGCCCACCTCCAGCCCGTACGGCGCGAACGCCTCGGCCAGCCCGCCGCGCCGATGGGCGAGGCCGCTGGCGGTCGGAACCGGGCAGCGGGTGAACCAGATCTTGTCGACGCCACGGGTACGCGGGCTGCTCATGCGATCACTCCTCGGTCAGCGGGCAGGTCGGCACGGTCGGAGGGCGGGTCGTCTCGGTCGGAAGGCGGGGCCACTTGGTCGGAGGGCGGGGCCACTTGGTCGGACGGGACGACCGCCTGGCCGGACGGCGGGGAGACGCCCAGGCGGGCGAGCAGCTCGCGACGGTGCTCCAGCGCCGCCGGGTCGGACGCGGCCGACGACGCGCCGCGCGGACGGGGCAGCTCGATGGCACGGTCCACCACGAAGGCGCCGCCGTCCAGCACCGCGACCCGGTCGGCCAGCCGCACCGCCTCGTCCACGTCATGGGTGACCAGCACGACCGCGGGACGGTGCCGGGCGCACAACTCGGCCACCAGATCCTGGGCCTGCAACCGGGTCAGGGCGTCCAGGGCGGCGAACGGCTCGTCCAGCAGCAGCACCTGCGGGTCGCGGACCAGCGCGCGGGCCAGCGCGACCCGCTGCGCCTCCCCGCCCGACAGGGTGGCGGGCCAGGCGCGTTCGCGTCCGCCCAGTCCGACCTCGGCGAGCGCGCGGACGCCCCTGTCGCGCGACGAACCACGCGACGAACCACGCGTCGGACGCGGCAGCCCGAGTGTGACGTTGGCCAGCACGCGCCTGGCCACCACCAGCCGGGGCTCCTGGTAGACCGTGGTGACGCGCGGCGCGGTCAGCACCGTCCCCGCGTCGGGCCGCTCCAGCCCTGCCAGCAGGCGCAACAGCGTCGTCTTGCCGGTGCCGCTCGGCCCGAGCAGCGCGAAGAACTCGCCGCGCCTGACCTCCAGGTCGATCCCGTCCAGGACGGTCTTGGCGCCGAACGCCTTGCGCAGCCCCCGCACCCGCACCGCCACCTCGTGCCCGTCGCGGGTCATCGGGCCGTCACCTGCCCCCGCCACGGCGTGGCGAGCCGTTCCACACCTCTGATCGCCAGGTCGATGAGCAGCCCGAGCAGCGCGTAGATCAGGATGCACAGCACCATGTAGTCGTTGCGGTAGTACTGCTGGGCGAGCGTCACCAGGTAGCCGATGCCCTCGGTCGCGCCGAGCTGCTCGGCGGCGATCAGCCCGGTCAGCGACACCGCCAGGCTGATCCGCAGCGCCATCAGCACGCTGGGCAGCGCGGACGGGAGCACCACCGACACCGCCAGCCGCGCGCCGCGCAGACCGAACCCGCGCGCGGCCTCCACCACCTTGCGGTCCACGCCGCGCACCCCCAGGTAGACGTAGGCGTACATGGGCGCGGAGGCGGCCACCGCGATGAGCGCGACCTTGAACGTCTCGCCGACGCCGAACCAGGAGATGAACAGCGGCACCAGCGCCAGGAACGGCACCGCCCGCTTCATCTGCAGGGTCAGGTCGATCAGCTCCTCGCCGAGCGCCGACAGTCCGGCGGCCGCGCCGAGCACCAGCCCCGCCCCGCAGCCGACCAGGACGCCGAGGGCCGCGCGGCGGGCCGAGGCGAGCACGTAGTCGGCGAGTTGCCCGGTGGAGGCCAGCTCCCGCAGCGCGGACAGCACCGCACCCGGCCCGGTCAGGACGTCCGGCGGGATGCGGCCGCTGCCCGCCGCCCACCACCAGGCGACCAGCAGCGCCAGCGGCACCGACAGCCGCAGGGCCAGCGAGACCGCCGGACGCCGCCGCCGCTGCCCCAGCCAAGGCGGCGGGCGCAGTTCGCCGGCCGCCTCCGCTGCCGGACGCCGCGTCACCGCCCCGGCATCGGACGCGATCTCGGCGGTCATCGAGCGGCCCCCAACTTGAACAGGACGTCCTCGGGCCGGATCGCGTTGGGCACCACGCCCTGCTCCCGGAACAGACCGGCGACCGCGGTGACGTGCGCGCCGTCGGCGTCGGTGACGGGACGCGGCACATTCTGGTAGCGGGCCTTGGCGATCTCCTCGTCCAACCGCGCACCGGACAGGGCGGTCGGGCCCTTGTCGAGGAACACGTTCTGGAACTTGCGCGGGTCGCGCTTCTCCTGCTCGGTCAGCTCGCGGAGCACGTCCAGGAAGACCTGCACGGCGCGCGGGCTGCCCTGGAGCACCTCGGTGCGGGCGGCGAAGATGGTGAGGTCCTGGTCGGGCAGGTCGCGGCCGTGCAGCAGGACCCGCGCGCCCTTGGCGACGACCTCGGGATAGGCCTTGACGATCGCCCACCAGGCATCGACCTTGCCGGTCGCGAACGCCGACGCGCCCTGCGCCGGGTTCAGATAGACGCGCTGGACCTGCGAGGCCGGGATCCCGGCCTGCTTGAGCGCGAGGAGCAGCAGGTACTCACCGCGTCCGGCCTTGTTCACGGCGACGCGCTTGCCGACCAGGTCGCGCACCGTCCGGATCGGGCTGTCCGCTTTGACGACCAGGCCGTCCTCATACGGCGCGGCCTTGTCGGTGACCCGGTCGGCGACGGCGAAGATGCGCAGGTCGCGACCGTTGGCCAGGTAGCCCACGGCCGGTGAGATCGCGCCCTCCAGCACATTCACCGACCTGGACCGCACCGCGTCGATCGTCGCGGTGAACGAGGCGTACGAGCCGCCCCACTCCACTCGCGCGCCGACGGCCTTGAGCCGCTCCTCCAAGATCTTCTCGCGCTTGGCATAGGCGAGCACGCCGGCGTTGCCCGGGTCGCTCAGCTTGATCACCGCGCCGCGTCCGGAGCCGCCGCCCCCCGCCGTGGCCGACCCGCCGCAGGCGGCGGTCAGGCTCAACAGGAGGACGAGGGCGGCGCAGAGCAACGGTGGCCGACGACGCGGGGCTTTCGCGCGGGAGGCGTGCGGAACTGAACTCGACATGGCTGACTTGGCCCTTCACGAACGAGCAAGAAGGCCGCCGCCGCGTCCGGACAGGACGAAACGGCGGGTTCTCGCGGGAGGAGAACTCAGGGGAAGGAGGGGAGAGGGCAGATCAGCGACAGAGAGTGCTGTCCAGCCGCATGTGGTCCACCACACGCCGAACAGTCAGTGCACGGGGCATATCCCCATAATTATGGTAGGAAAAGTATGTGTCAAGCCTGCGCAGGTCAGGACCGCCGCCAGCCAGACGCAGCGGCCCCGGCGCAGCGACACGCGAGCCGTGCCCTCCGTAAGCGGTGATGCGCTCGGGGACTTCAGCGGGCGAGCCGATGAGAGAGCGGTCTGCCCGCGGGGAACGACGACAACGGACCGGCCACAGCCATCGTCGAGGAAGCCGCTGCGGTCGACGCACCGTCATGGCGCACGCGCTGTCGCCACGGTCGATCGACCATTGCGTCGCGGCGGGTGTGCATTCGATCGAGCACGGCAATTTCCTGGGGGAACAGAACGCCAAGAGCATGGCGGAGAACCTTCACCCGTCCGCCATTTGCCACCGAACGGAGGGCGGCGAGTACAGACCGTTGCATTCTCCCCGGTGAGAACCCATAGGTAGCACAAAGCCAACCCCCAAGAACTGGGGATACTCCGGCGGCTCCGGCCCGGCGACCTTTAGGGGCACTACGGCTCGCCGCCACCCAGGCGGACGAGCCCCATCACCGGATCGGAGAGCATAATGCGCAAATTCATGATGTTGGTGCTCATGCCCGCCATCACCATGCTCGGCGGGATCAGCGCCGTGACGTCCGCCTCGGCGGCCCCTTCATCGCACCTCGCGAGCCTCTCGCTCATGCCGAAGAGCGCCAGCGGCCTGTGCCTCGAAGTCGCCGACGCCAACACCGGAAACGGCGCCCTGGTCACCCTCTGGCCCTGCACCGGCGCCGCCAACCAGCAATGGAACTTCGTGCAGGGACGAATTCAGAGCGCTCTGCCCGGCAACAAGTGCCTCGACGTACGCTCAGGGAACCTCGGCGACGGCGCGGCCATCAACACCTACGACTGCCACCAGGGAGACCCGCAGCAATGGCGCCTCAACGGCGGCAGGCTGGTCAACGGCCTCAACGACAAATGCCTCAGCGTCCTGGCGAACAACTTCGCCGCCGGAGCCGCCTTGGTGACCTACGGTTGCAACGGCGGCCCAGGCCAGTCCTGGATGACGAGCTGACCGAGACACGCCCGCAGCGACACAGGCCCAGGTCAGAGAGCCCCTCTCTGACCTGGGCCATCCTCACCGTTCGGTCGCTCCGACACCGACCGCCCATGAGGGGCGGGAGGGCGAGCGTTTCGGGTGCGCGGGTCAGCTGAGTCTTTCGATGATCATTGCCATGCCCTGCCCGCCGCCGACGCACATGGTTTCCAGCCCGAATTGCTTGTCTCTGCTGCGGAGCAGGTGGATCAGCGTCGTGGTGATCCGCGCGCCGGTCATGCCGAAGGGGTGGCCGAGGGCGATCGCGCCTCCGTTGACGTTGAGCCGGTCCTCGTCGATTCCGAGTTCTCGCGCGGACGGGATCACCTGTGCGGCGAAGGCTTCGTTGATCTCCACGAGGTCGATGTCGTCGATGGTCATCCCCGCGAGGGCCAGGGCTCGGCGGGACGCCTCCACCGGTCCGAGTCCCATGATCTCCGGTGAGAGGCCGGAGACGCCGGTCGAGACGATCCGCGCCAGCGGCTGGACGCCCAGTTCGGCGGCCTTGCGGTCGCTCATGACCGCCAGCGCCGCGGCGCCGTCGTTGAGCGGGCAGCAGTTTCCCGCGGTCACCGTCCCGCCGGGGCGGAACACCGGCCTCAAGGCGGCGACCGCATCGAGCGTGACGCCCGCCCGCGGTCCGTCGTCGGCGGACACGACGGTGCCGTCGGGCAGCGCCACCGGGGTGATCTCGGCGTCGAAGAAGCCGTCGGCGATCGCCTTCTCGGCTCGGTTCTGGCTCCGGACGGCGAACTCGTCCTGGGCTTGCCGGGTCACCCCCGCGTGCTGGGCGACGTTCTCGGCGGTCTGCCCCATCGTCATGTAGAGGTCGGGTATCCGTCCCGCGGAGCGGGGGTCGGTCCACGCCTCGTGACCGTCCGCCGCCCGGTCCTCGGTGCGGGCCTCGGCCTCGGCGAGCAGCGGGTTGTGCGTGCCGGGCAGGTCGTCGCAGGCGCCGGAGCCGTAGCGGCTGACGGTCTCGACGCCGGCCGAGATGTACACCTCGCCTTCGCCGGCGCGGATCGCGTGCATCGCCATGCGGGTCGTCTGAAGGCTGGATGAGCAGTACCGGTTGACGGTCACGCCGGGCAGGTGGTCCATTCCGGCGAGGACCGCGACGGCGCGCGCGAGGTTGTGCCCGGATTCTCCGGCCGGTTGCGCGCAGCCGAGCATCAGGTCGTCGATCTCGCGCGGGGCCAGCGCGGGCAGTTCGCCGAGTACCGAGCGCACCATCGCCGTGGCGAGGTCGTCGGGCCGCATCGAGGCGAGGGAGCCCTTGTGCGCCCGCCCGATCGGCGATCGTGCCGCCGCGACGATGACGGCTTCGGGTCTGGTGGCGGTCATGAGCGCACCCATCCCCCGTCGACGACCAGTGTCTGGCCGGTGATGAACTCTGCGGCGTCGGAGGCCAGGAAGCTCACCGTGCCGACGATGTCGTCCGCGACGCCGACCCGTTTGATCGCCTGGAGCTGTGCCGAGAGTTGCAAGGTCTCCTCCGTGATGCTGGCGACGCCGCCTGGAGTGCGGGACGCGGTCGGGGCGACCGCGTTGACGGTGATGCCGTGCGGCGCCAGGTCGCTGGCCAGGCCGCGGGTGAACCCGATCACGCCGCCCTTGCTGGCGATATAGGCCGTCAGATGCGGGGCCGCCAGGCCGAAGGTGTTCGAGGCGATGTTGACGACGCGGCCCCACCCGCGCTCGCGCATGCGGGGGACGAACGCCTTCGCCAGCAGGAACTGGGAGTCGAGGTTGACCGACTGCACGCGGCGCCACGCGGGGTAGTCGGTGTCGAAGAAGTCGCGCACGTCGATGATTCCCGCGTTGTTGACCAGGATGTCCGCGCGGGCGCCGGTCTGCTTGAGGATCCGCTCGGCGGCGCCGGCGACCGCGGCCTCGTCGGTGACGTCCGCGGTGTGGGTCCAGGCGGTGCCGCCTGCCGCGGTGATGCGGTCCGACACCGCTGAAGCGTCGTCGCGGTCGATCAGCGCGACCGCGGCGCCCGCCGCGGCGAGGCTTTCGGCGATCGCCGCGCCGAAGCCCCTGGCCGCGCCGGTGACGACCGCGACCCGGCCGTGGTGCGGACGTGGAGAAGCGGTCACGGGACGATCCCCTCGATCGTGGCCCACCGGGGAACGGGCTGATGGCCGTTGGGCACCCGCAGCAGCCGCGGATAGCCGTACTCCTCCAGCGTTCCCAGCCAGTGTTCGCGGCCGTATCCGCTGGCCTTGGTTCCGCCGAACGGGCTGCCGGTCAGGGCGCGGTTGTAGTTGTTGACGAGCGTCATCCCGACGTCGAGGCGGTCGCAGATCGAGACGGCTCGCGCGATGTCGGCGGAGAACACACCGGCGATGAGGCCGAACTCGGTGCCGTTGGCGATCTCCACCGCCTCGTCGTCGTCGGTGAACGTCATGACGCAGGTGACCGGTCCGAAGATCTCCTCGCGGGCGACCCGCATGTCGCCGGTGACGCCGTCGAGCACCGTCGGAGCCACCCAGTAGCCGCCGGCCAGTGCCGGATCCGACGGGACGGGGGCGGTCGCGACCACTCTGGCGCCCTCGGCGGCGCCGATGTCGAGGTAGCGCTGGACGCGGTCGCGCTGCTCGGCGGTGACGACGGGGCCGACGTGGGTTCCCGGGTCCGAGCCGCGTCCGACGACGAGTTTGCGGGTGGCGGCGGCGAACCCGGCCAGGAACTCCTCGTGCCGCGACCGGTGCACCAGGATCCGCGACGCGGCGGTGCACGCCTCGCCCTGGTTGAAGAACGCGCCCTCGATCGCCCACGCCACCGCGTCGTCCATGTCGGCGTCCGCGCAGACGATCAGGCAGTTCTTGCCGCCGAGTTCCATCAGCGTGGGCGTGAAGTGCGTCGCGGCCGCCTTGATGATCTCGCGTCCCGCGCCCGGCGACCCGGTGAAGGCCACCTTGCGGACACCCTCGTGCGCGGCGAGGTACGCGCCCTGGTCGGCGCCGCCGTGGACGACCTCGACGACGGGATCGGGGAGCGCCGCGGCGATGATCTCGCACATGCGGGTGGGCGTCATCGGCGTCTGCGGGCCGGGCTTGAGCAGGACCGCGTTCCCGGCCGCGAGGGCCGGTGCGAGCTTGCCCGCGGTGTGGATCGGCGGCCAGTTGAACGGGATGATCGCGGCGACCACGCCGAACGGGACGAGCCGGGTCGTGTCCAGCGAGAACGGGGTGTGCCGCGCCTGTCCCCGCTCGGCCGTGATCGCGCCGGCGAAGAAGTCGAAGAGCCCGATCCCCGCGAACACGTCGCCCATCGCCTGGTCGAGGGGCTTGCCGTTCTCCCGCGTCTCGATGCGGGCCAGTTCCTCGGCGTCGGCGCGGAGGGCGTCGGCGGCCGAGATGAGCGCGCGTGCCCGTTCGGCGGCCGGACGGGCGGCCCAGCCGCGCTGCGCCCCGGCGAGCCGGTCGATCGCCGCGTCGATCTCCGCGCTGGTGTGCGGGCGCACGGAGGCGATCTCGGTCCCGTCCGCCGGGTCGTGCACGGCGAACGGGTCGAGCGCTCCCGCGCTCGCCCAGCGGTGGTCGTAGATCGTCATGGGTCGGGTCAGCCTTCCTGGGATCGTGCCAGGCCGAGGACGCGTTCGGCGTTGCCGTGCGCGATCTTGGCCTTGACGGATTCGGGCAGGTCCGCCTTCGCCACCGCGGCGACCGCGTCGGCGGTCTCCTCGTACGGGTAGTCGACGGCGAACATCACCGCGTCCTCGCCCGCGGTCAGCACCGCGGCCTGGACCGCTTCGGGTGCGAGGATCCCGCTCGTGGTGGCGAGGACGTTGGAGCCGATGTACTGCGACGGCATCCGGTCGAGGGACCGGCTCAGGGCCAGCGTGCGGTAGCGCGAGTCCAGGCGCGAGCGCTGGAAGGAGAGGAACTCGCCGAGGTGCCCGAGGATCAGGGTGGCCCGGGGATGGCGGTCGAACACCCCGCCGTAGATCACTCGCAGCGCGTGCCCGCCGGTCTCGGCCTGCCAGCTCCAGGTGGCGCCGTACAGTTCGGGCCGCCCGTCGAGCAGATGCCAGTCGTCCGCCGGGATGGAGCCCGGGTGGAGGTAGAGCGGCGCCTGGAGTTCCTCAAGGGCCGCCCACACATCGTCGTAGGACGGGTGGTCCAGGTAACGCCCGTGCGTGTGGTCGTTGACGAGCGCGCCGACGAACCCCAGTTCCTCGACGCATCGCCGCAGTTCCGCGACCGCCGCGGCCGGATCCTGGAGCGGCAGTGCCGCGAAGCCCTTGAACCTGTCGGGGTGGGCCGCGACCGCCTCGGCGAGGAAGTCGTTGGCGAACCGGGCGTTGTCCCGCGCGGCGGCGGGCGACTCGTCGGCCTGGATGCCGGGGACGGTCAGCGACAGCACCTGGACGTCGATGCCGTTCGCGTCCATGTCGGGCAGGCGGTGCTCCTCGAAATCGATGATCTTGCGGCCGACCATCGCGGCGTACTCGGACGTGACCTTGATGCCCATCGGCGTCGCGGGCTGGCGCGCGGCGAGGTCCGGGATGGCGAAGGCTTCTTCGAGCGCGATGTAGCGCACGGACGTCTCTCCTTTCTCCGGCGGCTCTTCTGTGTCGGCGGCTCAGGTGGTGGAGGTGCGGCGGCGGACGATCGTCGACACCGACACCGCGATGATCAGGGCGGTGCCGTAGAACACGTTCTCGATCCAGCCGGTGGACCCGAGCATCTGCAGCCCGAGGATGCCGGTGGCGAGGAAGTAGATCGCGACGAGCGTGCCGAGGGGGTTGAAGCGGCCGGGCCGGATCACCGCGGTGCCGAGGAAGGTCGCGGCGAACGCCGGCAGCAGGTAGGTCGGCGAGACCGTGGAGTCGTACCCGCCGACGGACGCGACGAGGAGGAGGCCGCCGATGCCCGCCACCGTGCTGCCGGCGACGAACGCGCCGATGCGGATCCGGTCGACGGCGACGCCGGCGAGCCGGGCGACCTCCCGGTTGGCGCCGACGAACGCCATGTGCCGTCCGAGCGGGGTGAAGGTGAGCACGTAGCCGATGGCCAGGGCGAGGACGAGCCCGTAGTAGAAGTTCACGGGCAGTCCCGCGAACCGGCGGATGGACAGGTCGGCGAACGAGGGCGACAGACCCGAGACGGTCGTCTGGTGTGAGACCAGGGAGGCGATGCCGAGCAGCAGGGTGGAGCTGCCGAGTGTCACGATCAGCGCGGGCACGCCCACCTTCACGACGAGGATCCCGTTGAGCAGCCCGGCCAGCGAGCTGGCCAGGACCGCGACGACGCAGGCCAGTGCCAGGTTCCAGCCGTGCAGGACCGCCAGCACGGGGACGAGCGTCGCCGAAAGTCCGAGCGTCGAGGCGATGGACAGGTCGAACTCGCCGACGACGAAGGTGAGCATCGCCGCCAGCGCGAGGAACACCAGGGCCTGCTGTGAGGCGAAGATGTTGCGGAAGGTGTCGGCCTGCAGGAACGAGTCCGGCATCAGGGCGCCGTACACCACGCACATCAGCGCCCAGATG
Organism: Actinomadura syzygii; assembly: GCF_008085905.1. Classification (GTDB taxonomy): domain Bacteria; phylum Actinomycetota; class Actinomycetes; order Streptosporangiales; family Streptosporangiaceae; genus Spirillospora; species Spirillospora syzygii. Next base: position 261,149 of record NZ_VSFF01000004.1, read on the forward strand.
CCGACGATGGCGTAGCGGCTAGAGAACTGGTGCCAGCGCACGGCGCCGCGCGTGAGGTCGCCGCCGTCCGCGGACGTCGGCCCGGTGCCGGACACCCCGGCGCCGGACGGCTGGGTGTCGGATGGAGGGGTGTCGGATGACGGGGTGTCGGATGGCGGGGAGTCGCCGTTCGTGCTCGGCGGATTCGTCAGCGTCCGAGGATCGGGCGCGTCGGTGGCTCGCATGGCTCAGCCCTTCTGTGCGGCCGACGCCCGGTCGTCGGCGTAGACGGATTCGACGACCGCCTGCTCGGTCGGCTCGTCGACCTCGGCGGCGACCCGGCCGTCGCGGACGACCAGCACCCGGTCGCAGACCGCGGCCAGGTCGGCCGGTTGGATGGAGGCGAACAGGACGGCCACGCCCTGCCGCGCGGTCGCCGAGATGGCGCGCAGGATGTCCTCGCGGGCGCCGACGTCGACGGCCTGGGTCGGCTCGTGCAGCAGAAGCAGCCGCGGGCGGCCCGCGAGCCATTTGCCGAGCATGACCTTCTGCTGATTGCCGCCGCTCAACTGGCCGACCGGGACGTCGGCGCGGCGCGGGCGCACGTCGAGGTCGCGGAGGACGGCGGCGACCTCGTTCAGCTGCCACGCGCGGCCGATCGCGAACCGTCGGCCGTGCTGGCGCACCCGTGGCAGCGTCACGTTCTCGGCGACGGTCAGCGTCGTCGCGAGCCCGTGCGCGATGCGGTTCTCGGGAAGCAGGGCGATGCCCGCGCGGATGCAGTCGACGGAATCGGCGCGTGCCAGGTCGAGCGCGGTGGCCGCCACGCGCACCCGTCCGGCCCGCGCGCGGCGCGCGGCCGCGAGCAGGTAGGGGATCTCCTCCCAGCCGCCGCCCGCGACGCCCGTCACTCCGACGACCTCGCCGGGCGCGAGGTCGAGGTCGAGGTCCTGGAGCGCCCGTCCCCGCAGGCCGCGCACCTGGACGGGCGGCCCGCCGCCGGTGCTCGGTTCCCGGACGTGCCTGGCCTGGGTGACCGTCCGTCCGAGCATCATCCGGGCGACGTCGCGCTCGGTGAGGTCGGCGGCGTCCCGGGCGGCCTCGACGACCTGCCCGTCGCGCAGGACGGTGACCTTGTCGGCGACCCGCAGCACCTCCTGAAGGTTGTGCGACACCATCAGGGCCGCGCCGCCCGCGCCGACGACGGTGCGCAGGACGCGGTAGAAGTCCTCAAGGCCGTCCTTGGGGAGTGCCCGGGTCGACTCGTCCAGGACGAGCAGCCCCTCCCCCGGCCGCTGGTTCCGCAGCGCCCGCGCGATCGCGACCGCCGACCGCTGCGCCGGGTCGAGTCCGCCGACGAGCGTGTCCGGGGCGAGCCCCCGCACGTCCAGCCGTGCGAGGATCTCGGCCGCCCGCGCGCGTTCGGCGGCCCAGTCCACCCGGCGGGACCGCCTGCGGACGGCGAACGCGCCGACCGCGATGTTCTCGGCGACCGACCGCTCGTCCAGCAGGCCGAAGTCCTGGTGGACGAGCGCGATGCCCGCGGCGCGCAGGTCGCGCAGCCGTGCCGGGAGGGGCAGCGGCGCGCCGTCGACGAGGATCCGGCCGCCGCGGTCCGGCGCGTGGTACCCGGCGAGGATCTTGATCAGGGTGGACTTGCCCGAGCCGTTCTGCCCGACGACCGCGTGGGTCTCGCCCGGCATGACCGACAGGCCCACCTCCCGCAGGGCGCGGAAGGATCCGAAGGACTTCGACAGCCCTTCCAGCTCCAGCCGAGGGGTGGCCGTCACCGTGTGGTCCACAGTTTCGTGAACGCGTCCTGGATCAGCGCCGGGTCGCCGTACCAGGCGCCGCTCGCCTCATGGGCGGGGTCGAACGTCAGACCGGAGACGTTGTCCTTGGTGAACGTGCGGGGAATGGCGGGATAGGCGGCCGGCGGCGTCTGCCCGGCCATCATGCGCAGCGCCGAGTCGGCCTCGGTCCAGGCGAGGTAGGGCGAGTTGACGCCGACGACCGCGATCAGCCGGGGGTTGGTCTTCACCTGCTGCACCGCCGCCAGGGTGTTCCCGGTCGTGGCGATCTTGACGGCGGCCGCCTTGCCGCTGGACTGCAGCCCGCCGATGACCGCCGCGAGATAGGTGTCGTACTGGGGCACGACGTACTTGATCTTGGGGTCGGTGAGGAGCGCGCTGCTGACCAGCGAGCCGACGTTCTTCATCTGGCTCAGGTTGATCTTCTTCACCGTCACGGTGCAGCCGGCGCAGTTCTGCTTGAGCTGCGCGAGCGCGTGCTCGCCGGCGCTGGTGGTGGACTCGCTGTCGGTGACTTCGAGGAACAGCAGGTTCGCCTTGCCGTCGGAGTCGGCGATCACGGCGTCGGTCAGCCCGCTCATCAGCGGGAAGCCCTGCGAGTCGGCGTTCCCGAAGGCGAACTTCGGGGTCTGCGCCGTGCCCGCGGGCGCGTTCGCGCCGGCGATCAGCAGCGGGATCCCCTTCGCCTTCACCCGCTCGAACGCCGTCGGGACCATCTGGTAGGGGATGTAGTCGGTGATGATCGCGCCGGGTCCGGCGGCGGCGGCCTGGTCGAGGCAGGCGCTGATGCCCGACGGGTTCCCCTGCCCGTCGCAGGTGCGGACGGACACGCCGGCCTTCCCCAGCGCCGACGTCAAATTGGTCACGATGATCGGGAAGTGGCCGACCTTGAGCGCGATCGGGATGTAGTAGACGGTCTTGCCCTTGAGGGCGCGGACGTCGAACGGCTGCCCGAGTTCCGGCGCCGCGCTCAAGGGCTTCGACCGCGCGGCGAGCGCGGCGGCGGCCTTCTTGCCCGCCTCGGAGGCGGGTCCGCCGCTGCTCGTCGCCACCGTGTCGCTGCCGCACGCCGCCAGAGCAAGGCAGGCAACGGCCGCGGAGACGGTCGTGAGCAGACGCCGAACCGGTTTTTGGGCAGCCTTGACAGAGCTGTCGTGCATGGGACTCTCCGAACGGGTGGGGGTGGGTGGCTTCAGGTGTGTGATCAGGGGGCGTGGTAGCGGAAGACCCGCGTGCTGACGGCCTTGTGAGCCAGAGCGTGCATGAGCGGCGCGCCATCGGTGTCGGCGAGGGTGACGAGCAGATCGCCGTCGTCGGTCGTGCAGCAGGCGATCGGGTAGTGCGGGGCCGTGTCGATGCGGTCGGCGGCGGCGCCGTCGACCACCCGGACGACCGACTGCCCGGTCGTCGTGGCCGCCCACACTCCTTCGGCGGCGGGCCAGATGCCGTCCGGGCGCGCGTCGGGCCCGGCCAGGTCCGCGATGTCGGCGTACCGGCGCCGGTCGTGCAGGGTCGCGTCGTCCCGGACGCGGAACGCCGTGAGGCACTGGCGCGAGGTCTCGGCCACCACCAGCGTCCGGCCGCCGTCCAGCAGCGCCATGCCGTTCGGGAACTCCACGTCCTCGGCGGCGACCTCCGCGGTCCCGTCGGCGCGGACGAGGATGAGCCGGCCCGGCCGGACCGCCTCGCCCCGCGCGGCCGCGAATCCGACGTCGTCGACGTAGAGGTTGCCGAGGGCATCGCCGACGAGGTCGCCGAGCGGTCCGGCGCCCAGCGGGCCGAGGTCGGCGTAGGTCTCCCAGTCCCGCCCGTCCCACACCCCGATCCGCCCCTCGTTCATCAGCGCGCCGACCAGGCGCCCGTCTGGCAGGAACCACAGGCCGTTGGACGGTGTGCTCAGCTCGGTGGCCGTCCAGGCGCCGGTCGCGTCGGTCCACAGCCTGCCGCCCTGGGTGTCGGACACCCACAGCGCGCCGTCGTGCCAGCGCGGACCCTCGCCCCAGGTGAGTCCCTCGGCGTAGACGCTCACGGCGCCGCCGCCGGGGGTGGGCCGGGCGGTCATGCCGGGGTCCTCACCGGCAGGACGCGGGACGCCAGGTCGGCCGACGCCGCGTCGAGCTCCCCGGCGGTGCCGGCGACCGCGAAGCAGTAGCGGTCCGGACGCGCGATCGCCGCGTTCGCGTGGTGCGCGTCGAGCCAGGAGAGCATCGACGGCGGAGGCGAGTCCATGACGGCCGCTCCCAGCGCGGCCCAGGCCGAGCGCGTCGCGGCCGACACCGCGCCGAGCACGTCCGCGCGGCCGACGACGAGGAACTCGTAGCCGACGATGTCGTCGAGCCTGGCGCCGTCCTCGGACACCGGCTGCGGCATGAGCTGCCCGACCGGGTCGGCGGGGCTGCCGGTGAGGCCGGGCCCGAGCAGCGGCCGGTGCCGGATCAGGGTCTGCGGCGGCGATCCCGGTTCCGGGCGGTTGGCCGGATCGGCGAACGACTCGATGAGGTTGGACTGGCGGGCCGACTCCACGATGTAGGGCAGGACGTGGGGCGCGCGTTCGCTCTCGTAGGTGTCGAGCAGCGCCGGGTCCGCGCCGTCGGCCACCGCGGCGAGCTTCCACGCGAGGTTCATCGCGTCGCGCAGTCCCGAGCACATGCCCTGCCCGAGCATCGGCGGCATCTCGTGGGCGGCGTCACCGGCCAGCAGCACCCGCCGGTCGCGCCAGCCGCGCACCAGGCGCGCGTGCCATTCGTAGACGTCGGTGCGCAGGATGCGGTAGCCGCCCGGGGGCAGCCAGGGGTCGAGCAGCCGGTAGACGTTCTGCGGCCGTTCGCAGGCGGCCTTGTCGTCCTCGTCGTTCAGCATGAACTCGAAGCGCAGCTTCGGCGGGAAGATGGGCACGAAGGTCAGCGGCCGCTCCCCGTCGCACGCGACGAACCCCTCGGTGTCCGGCAGGGTCGCGGGCGGCTCGAACGGGTGGACGTCGATGATCAGCGAGCGCTGGGTCCCGTCGAGGTCCTGGACCTCGGGCGCCAGCAGCCGGCGCACGAGGGAGTTGGCGCCGTCCGCGCCCACCAGGTAGCCGCCGCGCAGGCTCCGCAGCTCCCCGGTCGCCGCGTCGGCCATGGTGACCGTCACCGCGTCGTCGTCCTGCTCGAAGTCGACGACCGTCTCCCCCAGCCGCAGGTCGACGTGCCGGTCGAGCAGCAGGCCGCGCAGTCTGGACTCGAAGTCGGGCTGGTGGAACTGGTAGTCGGCGTACCATCCCTGGTCGGAGTCCCCGCCCGGCATGTGGAACTCCAGGAAGACGGCGCCGTCCGCCGTGAGTTTCCATGCCCGCTGGCGCAGGAACCGGGGTTCGAGATCGGCCGCTCCCAGGGTCTGGAGCGTCCGCATGGTCTCGTCGTCCAGGTGGGTGGCGCGCGGATGCTGGCAGACGATCCGGTTCGGGTCGACCAGTGCGACCGAGCGGCCCTTCAGGGCCAGCAGCAGGGTCAGCGTCAGACCGACCGGTCCCGCGCCGACGACGACGACGTCGCACGAATCGCGCTGTGGGTCCATGTTTCCTCTCCCTGCTCAGGGGGCCGAGTGCGCACCGGCCATGAGACCGGCCAGGTCCTCGGGGGTGATGAACGACGGCGGTGGCGGCGGTCCCCAGCTGTACAGGCTGTGCGCCTCGTCCCAGACCTGCGGCTTCCAGAGCGCGTCCTCGACGATGCAGTCGAGGTCGGAGTAGTACTCGGAGAAGTTGCCCGCGGGGTCCCTGAGGTACCAGAAGAAGTTCGATCCGATGTGGTGGCGGCCGAGGCCCCACACGTGGCGCTCCGGGTGGCCTTCGAGCATCGCGGTCGCGCCCCTGCCGATCTCGTCCACGTCGTCCACCTGCCACGAGGTGTGATGGAGGAAGTTCACCGGCGCCCGGCTCACCAGGACGTTGTGGTGGTCGGACGAGCAGCGCATGAACGCGGCCCGGCCGGGGACGACGTCGCTGACCTTGAGCCCGACGCCCGCGGTGAAGAACCGCTCGCTGGCGGGCTGGTCGACCGACCCGATGACGACGTGCCCGAGCTTGCGCGGACGGACCGGCCCGGTGCGCAGGATGCCCGGGGCCCGCGAGGTGCCGCGGGCGGGGGCGCCGGGCCCGTTGTAGACGACCGGCTCGGCCGCCGGTTGTTCGAGGCGGGGCAGGACGGCGGCGTCCACCCGGACCCCGCTGACCGGCTCGACGACGCTCAAGCGGTCGGGGCCCGCGTCGGTCGGCAGCTCCAGCCGCCGCAGTCGCGCGGCCATATGGGAGATGTCGTCCGGGTCGTCCACGGCGATCTCCATGGCGACCAGCCGGCGCGTCGGCGCGGCCACCACGCGCAGTTGCCGCCCGCCGTCGAGCGTGGAGAACCAGCCGCCGTCCTCGGCGCGCAGACCGAACTGGCCGTAGTACTCGCCGGTGCGCCCGGGGTCGGGGACGCCGATGGTGACCGAGTTCAGACGGTGCAGTGCCATGGCGTCCTCACGCCCTCTCGAACGTCTGCGTCATCACGCCGACGCCTTCGACGAACGACACCAGGGTGTCGTCGGGGCCGAGGAACCGGGGCGGGTTCTGCGCCGCGCCGACTCCGGAGGGGGTGCCCGAGAAGATGACGTCGCCGGGGAGCAGGGTCGTCACCGCGGACAGCTTGGCGATCAGCACCGGCACCGGGAAGATCATGTGCTTGGTCCGCGACTTCTGCACCGCCTCCCCGTTGAGGCGGCAGCCGATGGCGAGGTCGTCGGGGTCGGGGAACTCGTCCGGCGTGACCAGGACCGGGCCCATCGGGCCGAACCCCTCGTAGGACTTGGCGAGGCTGAACTGGGGCATCGGCCCGGTGTGCTGGAGGGTGCGCTCGGACAGGTCCTGCCCGATGGTGAGGCCGGCGACGTGGTCCCACGCGTCCGCCTCGTCGACGTCGCGGGCCCGGCGGCCGATCACGACGACGAGCTCGACCTCCCAGTCGACGGTCCCGGCGGGCAGGACCACCCGGGCGTCGGCGCCGGTGAGGCAGGTGGCGAACTTGGTGAACACGGCGGGCTCGGCCGGCGGCTCGACACCGGACTCGCCGGCGTGGTCGGCGTAGTTGAGGCCGACCGCGAAGACCTGTGCGGGCGTCGGAGAAGGGGGCAGCGCCCTGCCGAGGTCGATGTCCCGGTAGGCGCCGGGACCGACAGCCCGCCGCCGGGCACGCGCCCAGGCCGCGAACTCATCCCATCGGCCGTACAACCCGTGGATCGAGGGACCGAACTCGCCGTCGCTCGCGGCGGCGATGTCCAGGCCCCTGCCGGCCTCGTCGAGCAGCACCGCGCGGGCGTCGATGTTGGCAATCCGCATATCCGAAAAGTCCCTTCAGGTCGTGACCCATATCACCTTGGACCAGACTTTCGTATGTGTCAAGAACTTTCGAAACCTATCCATAGTGTTCGCATCTCGGTAGTCTGTTCGCATGTCTCCCCGCGCAGACGCCAAGCCGACCAACGCCGACCGGGTGTACGAGCAGATACGAGCGGACATCTTCGCCGCCGTCCTCGAACCCGGCAGCCGCCTGAAGTTCCCCGAGCTGTGCGCCGGATACGGCACCAGCGTCGGCGTCGCCCGCGAAGCACTGTCGCGGCTCGTGGCCGACCGGCTGGTGCGCTTCCAGCCCCGCCTCGGCTACAGCGTCGCCGAGCTGTCCCACGCGGAGCTGGTCGACATCACCCTCGCGCGCGTGGAGATCGAGGGCGCCACGTTCAGGCTCGCGGTCACCCACGGCGACGTCGGTTGGGAAAGCGAGATCCTCGCCGCGCACCACCGGCTGTCACGCATCGACACCGCGCAGTTCACCGCGTCCGCCAAGGTCCTCGACGACTGGTACCTCGCCCACGGGGCCTTCCACCACGCGCTGCTCACCGGCTGCCCCAGTACGCGGATGATCGAGGTCTCCTCCCGGCTGCGCGAGGAGTCCGAGCTCTACCGGCGCTGGGCCGGACCGCTGGGCAACGAGAACGACCGCGACGTCGCCGGCGAGCACCGCGCGATCCTGGACGCGGCACTGGAGCGCGACGCCGACCGCGCCGCCGAGCTGCTGCGCGACCACATCGCGCGCACCACACAGGTGCTGCTCTCGGGCGTGGGCGCGGCGGAGGGGCCCGACGCGGAGGGGCCCGACGCGGAGGCGTCCGCGCGGACCGAGCGGTCGGAACGGACCAAGCCATGAGCGGCACGCACCAGGCCACGGACGGAGCACGCCGGGACACGGACGGCCAGACCCCCGACTGGGTTCCGGACCCGGCCCTCGCCGACGCCTCGCCCGTCGCCGCGTTCGCGCGGCGGGCGTCCGCGACCTCCGGGCGTGATCTACGCGAGTACCGGGACCTGTGGCGATGGTCGGTCGAGGAACCCAACGCCTTCTGGACCACGCTGTGGGAACACCTCGGCATGCCGTCCCTTCCGCCCGGGACTCCCGCTCTGGCCGATCGGTCCATGCCGGGGGCACGGTGGTTTCCCGGAACCACCCTCAACTACGCGGCCGAGGTCTTCCGCGACCGTCCGACCGATGACGTCGCCGTCGTCGCCGAGACCGAGACCGGCGCCCGCCGCGAGGTCACCTGGGGCGAGCTGCAAGCGCAGGCCGCGGCGGTCGCCGCCGCGTTGCGGGCACGCGGCGTCGGCGTCGGCGACCGCGTCGTCGGCTACCTGCCGAACGGCGTCGAGGCCGTGGTCGCCTTCCTGGCGACCGCGAGCATCGGCGCGGTCTGGGCGGTCTGCGGACTCGACTACGCGGGCGCGGCCGCGGCGGACCGCCTCGGGCAACTCGATCCGCTCGTGCTGGTCGCCGCGACCACCGCGACGGTGGGCGGCAGGACGATCGACCGGAGCGCCGAGGTGGCGCGCCTGCGCGAGACGATGCCGTCACTGCGCACGACGATCATCGTGGGCGAGCGGGACGCGCGGCTCCCCGGCGCCCAGTCCTTCGACGACCTGCTCACCGGCGGCGCCACGGCGATCGAGCCGGTGGCGCTGCCGTTCGACCACCCGCTCTGGGTGCTGTTCTCATCCGGGACGACCGGGCGGCCCAAGGGCATCGTCCACGGGCACGGCGGCGTCATCCTTGAACACCGCAAGCAGATGTCGATGCATCTCGGGCTGCGGGCGGGCGACCGCCTGTTCTGGTACACCAGCCCGAGCTGGATGATGTGGAACTTCCTGGTCGGGGCGCTGCTGGAGGGCGTGAGTGTCGTCTGCTACGACGGCAGCCCGTCGCACCCCGCGGTCGACCGGTTGTGGGAACTGGCCGAGCGATGGCGGGTACAGGTCCTCGGGGCCAGTCCCGGATATCTGTCCGCCTGCCAGAAGGCCGGCGTCGACATCGGCGACAGAGAACTGGACGCCCTGCGCGCGGTGTGCGTCACCGGTTCGACGTTCCCGACAGACCTCCACCAATGGTGGATGGCGCAGGTGCCGCCGTCCGTCCAGGTCAGTTCGTGCAGCGGCGGCACGGACGTCGTCAGCGGGTTCGCGTCGTCCGCGCCCAACCTGCCGGTCTGGGCGGGGGAACTGTCGGCACCGTGTCTGGGCGTCGACCTGTGCGCCTACGACGCCAAGGCCCGCACGGTCGTGGGCGACGTCGGCGAACTGGTCGTCCGCCGACCGCTCCCGTCGATGCCGCTGCGGTTCTGGAACGACCCCGACGGCGAGCGCCTGCGGACGTCCTACTTCGATGCCTTCCCCGGAGTGTGGCGGCACGGAGACTGGATCACCGTCACCGGGCACGGATCGGTGGTCATCCACGGGCGCTCGGACGCGACGCTCAACCGCCGCGGCGTGCGCATGGGCAGCAGCGACATCTACGGACCGGTGGAAGAGATCCCCGAAGTCACCGAAGCCCTCGTGGTCGGGCTGGAAGAACCCGACGGCGGCTACTGGATGCCGATGTACGTGACCCTCGCCGATGGCGTCGAACTCGACGACGACCTCCGGGCGCGGATCGTCACCGCGATCCGCGCCGGGGTGTCGCCGCGGCACGTCCCCGACGAGATCCACCGCGCCCCCGGCATCCCGCACACACGCACCGGCAAGAAACTCGAAGTGCCGGTCAAGCGACTCCTGCGCGGCGACGACCTCGACTCGATACTCGACCCCGCCAGCGTCGACCGTCCCGACCTGCTGGACTGGTACCGGCAGCAGGGCGCGCTGCGCCGCCACGCGCGAACCGAGGCGAGCCCCCACCCCGACCGGGACCGGTGACGCCGACGGTACGGTCGAACGCCCGCCGTTACCGGTGCCGGATCGGCTCCCGCGCAACGCGTCAACATCCCGCCGTCGCAGCTGCTGCACCCATCACTGGCACTCCCCGACTCGCCGCCTCACCGCTTCCTCCGACGAGCCGGGGGCAGTCGTCATGACGCCGAGCAGGGAAAGATCTCTCGATAGCCAGCGATAGGACGAACGAGGTCATCGTGTGACGGTCTAAGTCTCGCGAGCGTCGTGGTCATCTTGGCGAAGGGCGACCAGGAGCTCGGCTTAGACGTTCCGCCCAGGAGGGGCGCGTGCCCGGCTTCCGCGCGCATGTTGCTCGAACACATGGCGTCCGGGCGTTCGCGGTTCGTCCTCCAGTCGCTCGATCAGCCACGCACCCAGGCACCCGAGCGTCCTGCGCGCCAGTCCGGTCTCGTTCGCGGCCTCTGTCAGCGACATCGCGTGCTGCCGGGAACCGGACGCCTTGATGACGGTGAGACCGCGGGCGGGCGCTTCACGAACACACCCGTCAGGGCCGCTTGGCGTACGACTGTACGCCTGACGAGATCTGGCATGGAAGTGCAGGTAGAACCCGCACATTGCTTGACAGCCATGATGAGCGCAGCTTAGCTTCGACCGCACTCCGTACAAGTCGCCGCTGCACGGCCAGCGGTGTCTCGGCGGAGCGACATGGCTTGCGCACGTCGCGGGCAAGGATCCAGGAGGTATGACAGTGGCAGGCTCACGCCGAATCCAAGGTATTGCCGCAATCGGTGTACTCGTACTCACACTCAGCGCTTGCGGATCGTCCGATGTCCGGTCATCCAGCCGTGGAGCGGGCACGATGCCGGCGGCGCTCGCGGAGTTGGCCGGGACCAGCACCTACGGGCGGCCACCGGCGAAGGCTCCGGCCGTCGCGAGCGACAAGAAGATCTGGATCGTCTCCTGCGGCCAGAGCGCCATCGGCTGCCAGACCGGCGCCGAAGCCGCGAAGAAGGCGGCCGAGACAGTGGGATGGACCGCCCAGATATGTGACGGCAAGCTCAACGCGGGTGGCGCGTTCGCCGGCTGTGTCCGCCAGGGGGTCGCGGCGAAGGTCGATGCGATCGTGACAGAGGCGATCGACTGCGCGGCCGTCAAGGAACCACTCGGTGAGGCGAAGACCGCCAAGATCACGACCATCAATTTCTGGGGCTTCGACTGCGACACCGGGGAGAGCGCCACGGGCGAGAAGCTGTTCACCGAGTCGGTCGTCCCCTCTGCGAAGTACCGGACCAACGAGGCATATCAGCAGGCGATCGGTGTGGCCCGGGCCGAGTGGGTCAAGGCACGCTCCGGCGGCACGGCCAACGTGATCGAGCTGCATTTCACGGGGACCAACATCGGCGCCGCCCTGCACGAGGGATTCAAGCGGGGCATGAAAGAGTGCGCGTCCTGCGAGGTCGAGACGGTCGAGGTGACGCACCAGTCCTTTGGCAGCACCCGGCAGATCATCGAGTCGGCGCTGTTGAAGAATCCGCGGGCGAACTGGGTTGCGGTACCGCTGGACTCGCTGGTGCTCGCGGGCGCGGGCCAGGCCGTCGCCGGTTCGCCCCGCCGGGCGGACGTGAAGCTGATCGGCGGCGAGGGACTGCCGCCGAACCTCGGCCTGATCCGGCAGAACCAGGGGCAGAGCGCCGCGATCGGGCAGCCGATCGACTGGTACGGATGGGCGTCGATCGACACTCTCATCCGGGCCTTCGCCGGTGAGCCTCCCGCGCCGTCGGGCATGGGCTTCCAGATCATCGACTCCGAGGTGAACCTGCCGGGCTCGGGTCCGTACCGGGCACCGGTCGACTTCATGTCGGCCTACCGGCGGGCATGGGGACTGTGACCACCGCAAGCGCCGACGGCTCCGCGGACTCGACATCGGCGGCCGGACACCCTACGTCGCTCGCGGTGTCGGGCGTGAACAAGTCGTACGGACCGGCGTCGGTGCTGCGAGACGTATCGTTCGAGCTCACCCGAGGTCACATCCACGCGCTCGCCGGCGGGAACGGCTCGGGGAAGTCGACCCTGATCAAGGTTCTCGCCGGGATCGACCGCGCTGACAGCGGAGTGCTCAGCCGTCCCGGCCATGCCGGAACGGACCTGGCCGGGTTCTCTCCGGCCCACGCCCGGGAGGCCGGGCTGCGGTTCGTGCACCAGGACCTCGGGCTCCTTCCCGACATGACCGTCGCCGAGAACTTCGCGTTCACCCGGGGCTTTCCGAAAGGCGCCGGTCGGAGGATCGCGTGGCGGAAGCTGCACGAGACCACGGAGTCGCTGCTGGGACGGTTCGAACTCGACGTCAGTCCCACGACGGTCGTCCGCGCCCTGCGCCCCGCGGACCGCGCGATGGTCGCGATCGCGCGCGCCCTGGCCGATGACGGGCCGGAGCAGGTCCTGGTCCTCGACGAACCGACCGCGAGCCTTCCGCATCACGAGGTCGACATCCTCCTCGAAGGGCTCTCCAGGCGGGCACGGCAAGGGCAGACCATCCTGTACGTCAGCCACAGGCTCGACGAGGTGCTCTCGCTGGCCGACTCCGTCACCGTCCTCCGGGACGGCGGAGTCGCGGCCACCCGCGACGCACGGGGACTGGACCAGCTCCAGCTCGCCGAGCTCATGGCCGGCCGCTCCCTCGGCACGCTCTACGGCGATGAGGGCCCCGCGTCCTCGGCTGCCCGGCCGCGCCCGGCCGGCGGCCCGGTTCCCGTGCTCGAAGCGCGGGGGCTGTCGGCCGGTGGGATCAGCGGCATCGACCTGGAGATCCGGGCCGGGGAGATCGTCGGCCTCGCCGGCCTGCTCGGATCCGGCCGGTCGACGCTGCTGAGAACGATCTTCGGCGCGGTCCGCCCGGCGTCCGGGACGCTGACGTTCGAGGGCGAGGCGATCGCGGCACCGTCGATCAAGGCGGCCATGCGCCGCGGGATCGCGCTCGTCCCCGAGGACCGGCTCGCGGACGCCCTCTTCCACGAGTCGTCGGTCACCCAGAACATCACCGTCGCCACGCTGGCGCGCTACGTGCGCTGGGCGCGACTCGTCCGCTCGCGTGAGCGGGACACGGCCGCCGGCGTCATCGACGACCTGAGGATCAAGACCGCGGGGCCGGACCAGACGGTGACCCGGCTGTCGGGCGGCAACCAGCAGAAGGTCGTCGTCGCACGCTGGCTCCAGCGCGCCCCGCGCCTTCTGCTCCTGGACGAGCCGACCCAGGGCGTGGACGTCGTGTCCCGCGCCGACATCTACGAGCGGGTCCGCGCGGTCGCCGCCGCCGGCACGTCCGTACTCGTCGCCTCGTCCGACGTCGAGGAGCTGGTCCACCTTTGCGGGCGGGTGGTGGTCCTCAGGGCGGGACGCGTCGCGGCGGAGCTCTCCGGAGAGGCGGTCTCCGTCCGGGAGATCGTCAGGTACTCGTACGCGGACCAGGAGGAATCATGAGCGGAACCCGGCTGCGTGAACCGGCGCGGGAATCGGCGGAGGCCCGGCCGCCCGCCGCACGGACCGGACGCCTCAGCGCGTACGGGGAGCGGTATGGCCTGGTGCTTCTGCTCGCCGGGGTCATCGCGTTCTTCAGCGTCCTGCCCGCGAGCTCGACGGCGTTCACCAGCACCGCCAACGTCCAGTCGGTGCTCGCGAGCATCGCCGTGGTCTCCGTGCTCGCGGTCGCCGCGGTCTTCCCGCTCGCATGCGGCCAGTTCGACTTCTCCGTCGCGGCGACGTCGCTGGTGTCGTCGATCGTGTGTGCCGCGACGATGTCGAACCACGACGCCCTGCTGCCCGTCGCGGTCGTGTGCGGTGTGGGCGCCGGCGTGCTGGTCGGCTTGGTCAACGCCGTGCTCGTGGCCCTCCTGCGGCTCAACGCGTTCGTCATCACGATCGGTACCGCCACGCTTCTCCCGGGCCTGGTGCAGTGGTACACGCGGGGCGTCGACATCGTCCGCGGGGTCTCGCAGCCGCTGCGGGACTTCGGGTCGCTGACGTGGCTCGGCCTTCCCCGCGTCATCTGGCTGGTCGCGCTCATCACCGCCGTCTGCTGGTTCACCCTGACCCACACCGCCTTCGGCCGTCGGCTCCATGCGGTCGGGAGCAACGCCTCCGCCGCCCGGCTGGTCGGCATCCCGGTCACCGCGCTGACCTTCGGCGCGCTGGTGACGTCGGGCGGTCTCGCGGGCGTCGCCGGTGTGATCCTCACCGCTCGGAACGGCGGAGGGCTCGTGAACAGCGGCGCCGACCTCCTCTTCCCCGCGCTCGCGGCCGTCTTCCTGGGCGCCACGGCGATCGATCCCGGCCGCTACAACGTGCTGGGCGCGGTCGTCGGCACGCTGTTCGTCGCCGTGTCGGTCAGCGGCCTGACGCTCGCGGGCGCCGCGGAGTGGGTCCCCGCCGTGTTCAACGGCGCGGCTCTGATCATCGCGGTCGCCGTCTCCACTCTGCTGGCGCGTCGGCGCGGTGGACCGCTCGCGGGCGCCCGCCAGAGCAACCGGTAGACGGCGCGACCGGTAGACGGCGCGACCGATAGACGGCGGCCCCGGCGGTCACACCGCCGGGGCCGCGCACGACGGCACCGCGTCACGTGGAGGGCCTCCGAAACGTGACGCGGCCCGGCGGTCAGGATCGCGGCGCTGGACGTTCGCCGCTCCAGGCGGCGCGGAGCAGGCGCGTCACGCCGTCGCGGGTGACGGGCGCGGGGTTCGCGTACGGGGCGCTCAGGACCTGCTCGCGGACGGGTTCGATGTCGCCTTCGGCCATGCCGAGCTCGCGCAGCGACCGGGGCGCGTCCAGGGAGGCCGCCAGATTCCAGAGGCGGCCGGCGGGGTCGTCGGAGCCCAGCGCCCGTGCCAGGGCCGCGGTCGCTTCGGGGGCGGCGGGCTGGTTGTAGGCGAGCGCGTGCGGCAGCACCACGGTATGGGTCGCGGCATGCGGGAGGTCGAGCGTCCCGCCGAGGGCGTGGCACAGCTTGTGGTGCAGGGACATGGTCGTGGCGCCCAGGCCCGCGCCGCACAGCCAGGACGCGTACAGGGCCGTGGTGCGGGCGCCGAGGTCGCCGCCGTCGGCGACCACGCCCGGCAGCGCCCGCGTCATCGCCCGCACGCCCTCCTCGGCCATCAGCGAGACGACCGGGGAGCGGTCGGGGGCGTAGAGGGCCTCGACCGCGTGGGCGACGGCGTTGAACCCGCTGGTCACCGACATGGCGATGGGGAGCCCGAGGGTGAGGTCGGGGTCGTACAGGACGCTCGCGGGCAGCACCCGAGGGTCCTTGCCGGTCCGCTTGCGGCCGTTCTCGGTGAGGCCCCACACGGTGGTCATCTCCGAGCCCGCGTAGGTCGTGGGGACGGCGATCACCGGCAGGTCGTGCTCCAGTGCGATGGCCTTCCCGAGGCCGATGGCCGACCCGCCCCCGACCGCCACGCAGGCGTCGGCGCCGAGTTCGGCGGCGCGGGCGCGGGCGCGTCGTGCGACCTCGATCGGGACGTGCATGCGCGCCTCGGCGAGGACGCCCGCGGAACGCTCGCCCAGCGCGCCCGCGATGGTCTCCCCGGTCGCGCGCTGCTCCGGCGAGCAGAGAACGAGGGCGCTGCGCGCGCCCAGCCGGGCGACCTCTTCGGGGAGGGACGCGACGACGCCGGACCCGAAGCGCACCCGCATCGGCAGCGCGTCGTAGGAGAAGGAGGTCTGGACCATGGTCACGCTTCCGGGTCGGCGGTGTCGGTTTCGGTGTTGGTGTCGGTGTCGGTTTCGGGGCGGAGGACGACGTCGAAGTTCACCGTGCGGAACGGGTTGGGCAGGCCGACCGCGGCCGCGCGCTCCGGGTCGTCGACCTCGGGGAACTCGCGTACCAGGCTCGGTTTGACCCCGAATACGGCGTCGGAGTCGATGTACGGCGTCCCGGCGACGAACAGGTGGGTGGTCACCGTGCGGTAGCCGGGCGCGGACACCTCGAAGTGGATGTGCGCGGGCCGGTTCGGATGCCGGGCCGTGGCCTCCAGCAGCCGCCCGACCGGGCCGTCCTGCGGGATCGGGTAGTAGCGGGGGACGATCGAGCGGAACCAGAACCGCCCCTCGCCGTCCGCGGTGAACAGCCCGCGCAGGTTCAGGTCCGGCTGGACGCCGGGCTGCTGCACGTCGTAGAAGCCCTCGTCGTTGGCCTGCCACACGTCGACCGTCGCCGCCGCGACGGGCCGTCCGTCCGGGCCCGCCACGCTGCCGGTGACCAGGCACGGGGTGCCCTTGCCGTCCTCGGCGACGTCGGCCCCCAACTCCCGGGGCGGGGAGGCGACCATGTGGAAGGGGCCTTCGACCGTGGACTCGGTGAGCCCTCCCCCGGCCCGATTGTTGAGGGTCTCGACCAGCATCGAGGCACCGAGGACGTCGGAGAGCAGGATGAACTCCTGCCGGGTGCTCGTGCACGCCTGCCCGGTCGCGGTGAGGAACTCGATCGCCGCCGCCCACTCCCGTTCGGTGAGTTCGACGTCCTTCACGAAGCCGTGCAAGTGCCGCACGAGCGAGGTGAGGATCCGCCGCAACCGTGCGTCGGGCGTCCCGGCGAAGCTCGCCGCGACCACATCGGCGGACCGTTCCTCGCTGAACAGCTGGGCAGGCTCAGGTGGAGTGTGCGAATCCATCGTCGTCTTTCGTGTTCTCGCCGGTCACGTGGCGCGCAGGGCCCGCTGTGGCGCGGCGTGGATGAGGTCGTAGTCGCGTCCGATCGCGCCGGTCGTCTGGAGCAGGAGGGGCAGCAGGTCGTCGATCAGCTCGCGGTGGCCGACCTCGGCGGCGATCGCCGTGACGTTGACCGCGGCGACCGTCCGGCCGTCGCCGTCGCGCAGGGGCGCGGCGACGGAACGGATGCCCGGCGCCACCTCGCCGTCGGTCGAGGCCCAACCGCGGGCACGCACCTCACGCAGTTCGGCCTCGACCTCGTCGATCGGCTTGGACCGGTGGGGTGTGATCGGGGATCGCGGCTCCGCGCGCAGCGCCGTGTGCAGGGCGCCGGGGTCCAGGGACGCGAGGAGGACCTTGCCGAGCGCGGTGCTGGCGGCGGGGAGGCGCATCCCCACCTTGATGTTGACGGCCACCACCTTGGGGACCTCGACGCGGGCGGTGTAGACGATGTCCGCGCCTTCCAACTCGGCCATGGAGGCGGCCTGGCCGGTCTGCCTCACGAGGTCGCGCAGGTGAGGGAGCGCGACCTCCCAAAGGCCGGTGGACAGCGTGTAGGCCACGCCCAGCTCCAGCACCCGGGGGGTGAGGACGACCCCCGCGGGCGTCGAGCGCGCGTACCCGAGGTGTTCGAGCGTGAGCACGATCCGGCGGGCGGTCGGCCGGGCCAGCCCGGTCGCGGCCGCGATCTCGGTGAGGGACAGCGGCACCGGGTGCGAGCCGAAGCATCTGATCACGTCGAGACCGCGGGCCAGGGCCTCGATGAAGTCCGGGCCGGCGTCGTCGCGCGGCATGTCGCTCCCTTCGCCGGTGGCCGATCGCCACTCGCCAGTCTTGTTCGCCCAAGAGTACGGGAAGCGACCGCTCTTCGGTCAAGTGCCCGTCTACTTGGCCCCCACTCGTTCAGGTCGCTCTCGCAGGAAAAGCGAAGGGTGCGTTGAATGGACTCTTCTCTTGACAGCGCCGGTCATGCGTCCCATGCTGCTGAAACGCAGCAGGATTGACCGACTGACGGTCAATCTACCGTCTAGCGGTCACTTCAGTGGAGGCAGCACATGTCGAACAGCGCCACGTCCGCCGATGTCGTCGTCATCGGCGGCGGACCCGCCGGCCTGACGGTCGCCGCAGAGGCGGCGCGCGCCGGGGCCCGGGTCGTCGTGTTGGAGCGCCGCACGGAGGACACCCACTCACGGGCCGGAGTGATCCAGCCGCGCGTGCTGGAGCTGTTCGACGTCCGCGGCCTCATGGACCGGTTCCGCGCCGCGGCCGAGCGGTGGCGGCCCGACTTCGAGGTACCGCGCTACATCTACGCCGGCCTGATCGGGCTGCGCTACGACCAGCTCGACAGCAAGTTCCCCTACGCACTGATCCTGCCGCAGATGACCACCGAGCACCTGCTGGCGGAATGGGCCGTCGAACAGGGCGTCGACCTGCGCCGCGGGCTCACCTATCTCGGCCACGCCGAGACCCCCGCCGGGGTCACGGTCACCGCCCGGGACTCCGCGGGCGACGCGCTCGAACTCAGCGCGTCCTATCTGGTCGGCGCCGACGGCGCGCGCAGCCTCGTCCGCGAGGTGACCGGCATCCCGTTCGACGGCCACGCGACGCGGATGACGGCCGTCGCCGTGGACGCCCATCTGCCCTTCCCCTGGCAGGCGTCGATGCAGATGAAACGCAACGAGCACGGCTGGGTGCTCGCCTACCCCTTCGGGCGGGGCATCACCCGGTTCATCATCGTCGCCGAGCGCCGCCGCCACGTGCCCAAGCACGAGCCGGTCACCCTGGACGAGGTCCGCGAATCGCTGCGGCTGATCTTCGGGGACGACTTCGGGCTGACGTCGGCGCAGTGGCTGTCGCGCTACGGCGACGCGCATCGGATGGTCCCCGAGTTCCGCCGCGGGCGGGTGCTGCTCGCCGGGGAGGCGACCCGCGTCCACTACCCCGCCAGCGGCATCGGGATGAACTACTGCATCCAGGACGCCTTCAACCTCGGGTGGAAGCTCGGCTGGGTCGTGTCCGGCCGCGCCCCCGACGCGCTGCTCGACAGCTACCACGAGGAGCGGCATCCGGTGCTCAAGGCGCTCATGGACGACGTCGCGGCGCAGTGCGGGCTGCATTTCGACTTCTCCCACGCCGGGCTGGCCCTCAAGGACTTCGTCGAGCGGGAACTCGTGCCGATCCCGGAGGTCAACGCGATCCTCCGCGACCGGCTGAGCGGCTTCGGCACCGCCTACCACCGCGACTCCGATCCCCATGACGCCGACGGCGCCCGGGTGAGCGACTTCCCCGTCGACACCGCCGGCTCCCCGTCCGGCTCGTCCTACACCCGGGTCGCCGAGGACGCCGGCTTCGTGCTGGCCGACGCCGCCGGCCCCGCGGGCGGCCCTCGGACGCTGCCCGACGCGATCACCGCGGTCACGGCCCCGGCCGCCGCGCTGGCGGAGCGGTTCGGCGGCGCCGCGGCGGTGCTGATCCGCCCCGACGCCTACGTGGCGCGTGCCTGGGCGGCGCGGCCCACCGACGAGCAGGTCACCGCCGCCTACCGGACCGCGACACGGCAGGAGGCGGGCGAACCGGTACAGGCGGACGACGCGACGCGGGCGGGCGGGCCGGTGCGGGCGGGCGCGGCCGCCGTCGGGCAGCCCGGACACGCGTGAGACAGGGAGTGGTGGACATGACCGACCGCGCGCCACGGCGCATTCTCATCGACAACGGCTGGGTCGTCACCGGCGACCCGGCACTCGGCACGCTCACCGGCTGCGACGTCCTGATCCAGGACGGCCGGATCACCGCCGTCGGGCCGGGCCTGCCCCGCGAGGGCGCCGAGGTGATCGACGCCCGCGACATGATCGTCATCCCCGGGCTCGTCGACGCCCACAAGCACACCTGGCAGTCCGCCGTCCGGCACCGGTGCACCGAGCTCGACCTGAGAACCTACTTCGGAGAGATGTTCGGCAGGCTCGGGCCGCGCTACCGCCCCGAGGACGTGTACGCCGGCAACCTGCTCGGCGCCCTGTCCGCCCTCGACGCGGGCAGCACCACGCTCATGGACTGGTCGCACGTCCAGAACTCGCCCGAGCACAGCGACCAGGCCGTCGCGGCGCTGCGCGACAGCGGAGTCCGCGCGGTCTTCGGGCACGGCTGGCCGCTGGTCGACCTCCCGGCGTGGATCGCCGGGAGCGAACGGCCGCACACCGACGACGTCCGGCGCGTCCGCCGCGAGCTGCTGCCGGACGACGACGCCCTGGTCACGCTGCACCTGGCCGGGCGGGGCCCGGAGCTGTCCACGCTCGATGTCACCCGCGCCGACCTGGCCATGGCGCGTGACCTGGGGATACGCACGTCCATCCACATGGGCTGCGGCCCCGAGTACGGCGCGATGGCCGCGATCGCGCAGCTGGAGCGCGCCGGGCTGCTCGGCCCGGACCTCAGCTTCGTGCACTGCAGCGAGTCCGCCGACGAGGAGTTCGCGATGATGGCCGACCACGGCGCGGCGGTCGTGCTCGCGCCGCAGCACGAGCAGGCCCTCCCCGGCATCGGCCACACCCCGATCGACCGCGTGCGGGCGTTCGGGATCACGGCCGGGCTGAGCACCGACACCGAGACCGCCGGGGCCGCCGACCTGTTCACGCAGATGCGGGCGGGCCTGGCCGCGCACCGCAGCCAGCTCGCCGAGGGGCGCACCCGGTTCACCGGCAAGCTCGACCCGTTCAGCGTCGCCGAGGTCTTCGCGATGGCCACCCAGGGCGGGGCCGACGCGCTCGGGCTCGGCGACCGGATCGGCAGCCTCAGCCCCGGGAAACGCGCCGACGTCGTCCTCGTCCGCGCGACCGACCCCAACCTCTTCCCGGTCACCGACCCGGTGGCCGCGCTGGTCTGCTCCGCGCACCCGGGCAACGTCGACACCGTCCTGGTCGACGGCGTCGTCCGCAAGCGAGCCGGTTCGCTCGTCGGCGCCGGAGCGGGCTCCATCGACCGCGCCAGGGAACTCGCGCTGGCCTCCCACCGCCGCCTCCTCGGCGGCTGACACCACATCCGAACAATCACCACTCCCCGAAAGGCCACCATGACGCTCGACCCCGACGTTGCCGGGTTCCTGTCCGCCCTCCGCTCCGCCGGCGCCCCGCCCGGCTTCTCCGGGACCCCCGGCGAGATGCGCGAGCGCATGCGGAACGCGATCGAAGAGAACTGGGATCCCGCGAGGTTCGCCCCGGTCAAGAGCGTCGACGACATCGTCGTGCGCGGGCTGCGCCTCAAGGTCGTCCGGCCGCTCCTCGAAGCGGCGGCGTCCGGGACGGCGCCCACCGTCGTGTACTTCCACCCCGGCGGCTTCATCATGGGCAGCGCCCATCTCATGCAGGACGTCGCACGGCGGCTCGCGCACGACCTGGGCGCCTGGGTCGTCTCCGTCGACTACCGGCTCGCGCCCGAGCATCCCTTCCCGGCCGCGGTCGAGGACGCCATGACCGCGTTGCGCTGGGTGGCCGACCACGTCGGCGACCTCGGCGGCGATCCGGCGCGCGTCGGCCTCGCCGGGGAGAGCTCGGGCGCCAACCTCGCGGCGGTCACGGCACTGCGCGCCCGTGACGCGGGCATCCCCGTGGCGGGCCAGCTGCTCGCCTCGCCGGTGACGGACTTCGACCGCCGGTACCCGTCCGTCGACGAGAACGCCGACGGCTACTTCCTGACCCGGGACGACCTGTCCGTCATCAGAAAGCTCTATTTCGGCGACGATGACGCCCGTGCGGCGGACCCGGGCGTCTCGCCCGCCCTGGCGTCCGACCTGACCGGTGTCGCCCCGGCGGTCATCGGGGTGGCCGGGTTCGACCCCCTGCGGGATGACGGCACCGTCTACGCGGCCCGGCTCCTGGAGGCGGGCGTGCCCACCGCCCTGCGCGTCTACCCGGGCCTCATCCACCCGTTCTTCGGCATGCCCGGCCTGTCCCCGGCGGCCGACGCCGCCGTGTCCGAGCTGACCGGCCTGCTCGGCGGCCTGCTCGGCGGCCGACCGGACGCCGCCCCCGCCGCGACGGAGGAGGGCGCGTGACCACTTCCGCCAACGACGTGCGCGAGATAGGTCACTGGGTCGACGGCAAGGAGTTCCTCGGCTCCAGCGGAACGACCGCGCCCGTGACGGACCCGGCGACGGGGCGGGTCACCGGCCGGGTCTCCATGGCCGACGCCGCCGACGCGCGCGTCGCGATCGCCTCGGCGAAGGCCGCCTTCCCCGCCTGGCGGGACCTCTCCCTGGCCAGGCGCACCCAGATCGTCTTCCGGTTCCGGGAACTGCTGGACCGGCGCAAGCCGGAACTGGCGAAACTGATCACCGCCGAGCACGGCAAGGTGCTCTCCGACGCGCTCGGCGAGATCAGCCGGGGCCAGGAGGTCGTCGAGTTCGCCTGCGGCATGCCGCATCTGCTCAAGGGCGCGATGACGGAGAACGCCTCGACCAACGTCGACGTCCACTCGATGCGCCAGCCGCTGGGGCCGGTGGGGATCATCTCGCCGTTCAACTTCCCGGCGATGGTCCCGCTGTGGTTCTTCCCGATCGCGATCGCGGCGGGCAACACCGTCGTGCTCAAGCCCAGCGAGAAGGACCCGTCCGCCGCGATCTGGCTGGCCGAACTGTGGGCCGAGGCGGGACTGCCCGCGGGCGTGTTCACCGTCCTGCAAGGCGGCAAGACCGCGGTCGACGAACTGCTGACCAACCCCGCTGTCAAGGCGGTCTCGTTCGTCGGCTCCACCCCGGTCGCCCAGTACGTCTACGCCACCGCGAGCGCGCACGGAAAGCGCGTGCAGGCGCTCGGGGGCGCGAAGAACCACATGGTGGTCCTTCCCGACGCCGACCTCGACACCACCGCCGACGCCGCGGTGAACGCCGGGTTCGGGTCCGCCGGCGAACGCTGCATGGCGGTCAGCGTCGTGGTCGCGGTCGGCGACGTCGCCGACCGGCTCGTCCCCAGGCTCGCCGAACGGGCGGCGGCCGTCAAAGTCGGCGACGGCACTCGCTCCTGCGACATGGGCCCGCTGGTGACCGCACAGCACCGTGACAAGGTGGCCGGTTACATCGGCTCCGGGGAGAGTGACGGTGCGTCGGTCGTCCTCGACGGCCGTCACGTCCGGCCGGACGGGGCGGCGGACGGCTTCTGGCTCGGTCCGACGCTGCTCGATCACGTCACCCCCGAGATGAAGGTCTACACCGACGAGATCTTCGGGCCGGTGCTGTCGGTGGTCCGGGTCCGCTCCTACGACGAGGCCATGACGTTGATCAACGCCAGCCCCTACGGCAACGGCGCCTGCGTCTTCACCAGGGACGGCGGCGCGGCCCGGCGGTTCCAGAACGAGGTCGAGGCCGGAATGGTCGGCGTCAACGTCCCCGTCCCGGTGCCGATGGCGTACTACAGCTTCGGCGGCTGGAAGAACTCGCTCTTCGGTGACACCCACGCGCACGGCGCCGACGGCGTGCACTTCTTCACCCGCGGCAAGGTGGTCACCAGCCGGTGGCCGGAACCCGCGCGAAGCGGGATCGACCTCGGCTTCCCCGAGAACAGCTGAACTGATCCTCCCGACGAAGGCGGGTCCACCCGGCATCTCATGCCGGGTGGACCCGCCTTTGTCGGGACAAGGCACAGTCAGGACAAGGCGGCCTCGCCGCTCGCCTCGGGGGCTTGGCGGGCGGGCGTCCTCTTGCCGATGCGGGGGGCGGTCTCGCGGATCAGCAGAGCCACCACCGCCAGCAGGATCGGCGCCGCGGCGTACAGCAGCAGCGCGCTCTTCAGACTGTGGGTCGCGTCGGCCAGCGCGCCGCCGAGTTGCGGGCCGAGCGCTCCGCCGAGGGTCTCGCCCACGGCGATCTGCAGGGCGAACGCCGTGGCCATCAACTCGCGGGGCACCGACTCCCCCGGCACCACATAGGTGATCAGGGTGAGCGATCCGCCCGCCATCAGGCCGACGACCAGCGACGCCAGAAGCAGGGGCACCGAGTGCGCGAAGAGGACGAAGAACAGTGGCACGAGCCCGCTGCAGACAGCCGCCGCGAACAGGGCCGGTTTGCGTCCGACGCGGTCCGACACCGCGGGGGTGATGATGCTGCCGAGCGCGATGACGCAGCCGTACACGGTGAGCACGAGCGTCGCGGTGCTCCGGGAGAGTCCCTCCTCGTGCAGGTATGTGGGCGCGAACGCGCCGAAGCCGATGTTGGTGCCGAGGCAGACGGTCGTGCCGGCGAGCGCCAGCGGGACGTTGCGGTTGGCCAGGACGAGGCGGAAGTCCCGGGCCTTGAGGCGCGGGGCGTCGGCGCGGGCCGTGTGGTCCTCGCGCATGAAGAGCGCCACGAGGAGGGCCACGATGATGCCCGGGACGGCGACGAGCGGGAAGGCGAGCCGCCAGGTCAGTGCCGTGGCGAGCCCGATCATGATGCTCGGTGCCAGCGCGCTGCCGATGAGCAGCGTCCCGGCGATGACGATGCCCATGTTCCGCCCGCGCCGGTCCGGCGATGACGCGCGGGCGACCGCACCCTGGATCAGGGGCAGTGCGGGGCCCTCGCAGAACCCGATGACCGCGCGGAGCAGCAGCATGGTCCCGTAGTCCTGCGCCAGGCCGATCAGGCCGACCGCGGTGGAGAACAGGACCAGGCTCGCGACGATCATCCATTTGGTCCTGCCGCCGAGGCGGTCGGACACGACAGCGAAGATCAGGCTGGAGATCGCCCATGTCACGGCGGTGATGGAGACCAGCGAGCCGAGCCGGCTGTGGTTCAGATGAAGGTCGTCGCCGATCTGCGGGAAGAGGAACGTGATGCCGAAGCGGTCGAGGAACACGATCCCGGCGGCGAAGAACATGATGAGGACGAGTGTGTTCTGCCGGTTCACGTCCGCGGCGTCCGGATCAGGGCGGCGGAAGAAACTGCTGACGGGCATGGCTGACTCCCCATGAGTGGGTTCGGATGTTTTTTGAGCGCGTTAAAGAGGCACGGGGCGCTCTGGTGGGGAGCTTTGAAATGCGGCGGCCGCTACCGCCCGGCCCTTATCGGACGAATTCCTCGGAAAGCGGCTCGGCGTCAGCAAGGCGCTGCGCCGCTCGCGGGAAAAGATCGAGCGCTCGGGCCCGGACGCCGCCTTCCTCCTCAAGTGACAATGCGCCACATTGAAGGAGGCTTGAGCGGTTCGATTCGGCGGACGACTCGGTCGTGCAGGGCGCACCCCAGTCGCTGCCGTAGACGATGTGGTCGGCTCCCACCGTCGCCATTGCCGGTAGGAGGGAATGCGTGAAAGCCGTCGCGGCGGTGTCGACGTAGAGAGAGGACGCCTGCTCGTCGACCTCCTGAGCGGTCACTCCCTGCGGGACCCATGATTCGTTTCCCAGCAGGCGGAGCCGCCCGGTCAGCGCGGGGAACGCTCCCCCGCAGTGGGCGATCACGAAGGTGATGCCCGGGTAGCGCGTGAACGTCTTCCGGAAGATCATGTCGAAGACCGTCCGGGCGGTGTCGAAGGCCACCTCGTACAGCGGGGCCGGGTGGTCGAGGGTGGGCGGCAGCCGCGCGTCGGGGTGGACGAACACCGCCGCCCCCCAGTCGTCGAGCAGTTCCCACAACGGGGTGAGGGACTCGTCGCCCAGGTATACGCCGTTGTATTTCGTCGTCACGGCGAATCCGTCGGCGTCGAGTTCCTCGCGCGCCCGTACGGCCTCGTCCACGGCGGCCGAAGGGGCGTCCGTGGGGAGGGCGGCCAGGAGGCCGAACCGCGACGGGTGGTCCGCGGCGAGGGACGCCCCGTAGTCGTTCGACGCGCGGAGGCTCGCCAAGCGGGTGGGGATGTTGCTCAGCATCTGCATGGCGGTGCCCGACGCGTCCATGTACGCGAGCGTGCGTTCCAGAGACCACTCGTGGGGTTCGGGGAAATAGATGCCCCTGCCCAGCATGGCCTGCCAGACGCGTAGGCGTTCATGCTCCGCGCTCGGCGGCGTGAAGTGCGCGTGGACGTCGACGTATCGCCCCGCGAGCCCGCCATTGGTCTGCGCCATATCTAGTCCTTGAACAGGCTCAGGCCGTTCTCGATCTCCGAGAGCGGGCTTTGCTCCAGATAGGGCGCGAGGGCCTTGCGCGCGTCGGCGGGTGAGGTGAGCGCCGAATGCTCCACCTCGTCCACGCGCCAGCTGCCGGTGTCGTCGTAGATGAATTCGCCCACGAGCCGCCCGTCGCGGTAGGGCCAGGCGGCGGCGAACCGGTGCGAGACCTGGTAGGTGCCGTCCGGGTCGACGCCCTCCTCGGCGAGCGCGGCGGAATCGCCGCGGACGACCTGCGCGAAGATGGCCTCGATGAAGATCCCGTAGTCCGAGACGGCGATCTCCTCCTCCAGTGCGCCGAAGACGTTCATCCCGCTGCCGACGATCTCGGAGTAGAAGTCCCGGACCTCCGCCATGCCATCGCAGACCAGCGTCTTCCCGCGTTCGGTGAGCCGGTAGACCGGATGGTCGACGATCATCGCGGGGGTGAGGATGTCCTCCCAGAATCCGGACACCTCCAAAAGCGCGTGCCTGCGGTAGTTCTTCAGCATGTGCCGATGCTTCGGATCATCGACCACCGCGAGCGCCGCATCGACGCCCGCCGTGATGTCCCGTACATCGAAAACCTTCATCCCGTCACTCCTTTGGAAGGCCGTCAATTGTCGAGGTCCGGCCGTTTCGTGCAGCTTAGGAGCCGTTTGCCCGCCGCCGCTTCACCTGGTCCGTTGAATGGACGGCGATAGAGACTACGCTTTATCGGCGTCGACATCTCGCGCGCCGATCAAGAGCCATAAGTCGGGTCGGGCGCGACTTCGATGTCCAGGAGCAGTGGCTCCTGCCGGTCGGCGAGAGCGGGCACGACCTCGGCGAGGACCCGCGTCAGCTCGTCGTGGGACGCGACCCGTCGGGCGGGGCAGCCGAAACCCGCGGCGATGGTGGAGACGCGGACCTCGGCGAATCCCGGCCACGGCGGCGTGCCGCGACCGGCCTGCTCGGCGAGCCGGTCCATGATCGCGTATCCGCCGTTCGCCAGAACCACGAAAAGGACTCCGGCCCGGTAATGCGCCGCGCTCCACAGTCCCTGGATCCCGTACAACGACGAACCGTCGCCCAGGACGGCGACCACCGGACGGTCGGGGGCACCGAGTTTCACGCCGACCGCGGCCGGAAGCCCGAATCCCAGCCCGCCCGCGGCGGCGCTCAGGAAGCCCATCGGGGTCCGGGCGGGCACGCGGCGGTGAAGTTCCGGGCGGCTGGACGGTGTCTCTTCGACCACGACGGCGTCGGCCGGGAGAAGCCGGGCAAGGAGATCGAACACGTGCGCGGGCCGCAGCCGATCGCCCGGATCCGGTGCCGCCATCGGGTACGCGATCGGCGCCGCCCCCGGGCGCGGCCCCGCCGGGTCGCGGGGGCCGAGCCGTCCGGCCACCCGGCGGCACACGCTCGCCGGGTCCGCGATGACCGAAAGGTCGGCGATGCTGTTGTGGGCCTCATCCGGATGGGAGGTCACCTGGAGGACGTGCAGGCCGTCCGGCACCAGGTCCCCCGGTTCGCGCGGGTACTGGCGGAACACCGGGGCGCCGACGACGAGAAGCACGTCGTGGCCGGTGAGCGCGGCCCGCAGCGCGGCGCGGCCGGGCGGCAGGTGTCCGGCGAAGGCCGGATGGTCCTGCGGGAAGCCCGCCCGGGCGCCGAACGGCTCCTGCCACACCGGTGCGCCCAGCCTGCCCGCGAGGTCGACCAGCGCGTCCCATGACTCCGCGCCGTCCGCCCCGGCGCCGACGACGATCACGGGGGCGCGGGCCCCGCCGAGCAGTTCGGCGAGCTGATCGATGCCCTCCCCGTCCACCACGCGCGGCCGCCGCAGGACGACCGGAGCGGCGCCGCGGCCGGTGTCCGCGGGCGCGGCCCAGTCGTCCATCGGCACCGTGACCAGCGCCGGGCCTTGAGCGGTGACCGCCTCGTGATGGGCACGCGCCAGGGCGCCCGGAATGTCCTGGGCCCGGACGGGCTGGTGCGTCCACACGGGGTACTCCCCGGCGAGGCCGTTCAGCCTGCCCGCGAGGAACGGGTCGTGCGCAAGATGGCGGCGGTCCTGCTGGCCGACGACGACCACGAGCGGCGCCCGGTTGGCGCGGGCGGTGGCGAGCGCCGCCACGGCGTTCCCCAGTCCAGCGGCCGTGTGCAGGTTCACCATGGCCGGGCGGCCCTGGGCGAGCGCCCAGCCGGTGGCCAGGCCGACGGCCGGGCCCTCGTGCAGCGCCAGCCGGAAGGTCATGTCGTCGGGCAGGCCGGTCAGGAACGGGATCTCCGTCGAACCTGGGTTCCCGAAGATGGTCGTCAGTCGGAGGCGGCGCATGACCTCGAACGCGGCGTCACGCACGCTGATGGGCGACGCGTCCCGTTCCGATGGTTGATCTCGCATCAGCTCAGCCTTCGTTCCGAGCGCGGCGGCGAATTCGTGCTCGTGTCCCCTCCCGGAGCCGCTGTTCACCTCGACCACCGCTCTCCTAGAAGGGGTAGTGCCGCCGACCGGCCTGGACGGTGATCCATCGCAGCTCGGTGAACTCCTCCAGCGCGGCGCGGGAGCCGAACCGTCCCCACCCGCTCGCGCCGACGCCGCCGAACGGCATCTGCGGCTCGTCGTGCACGGTCGGCCCGTTGACGTGGCAGATCCCCGAGCGGACGCGCCGGGCCAGTTCCAGCGCGGTCGCGGCGTCACGGCTGAACACCGCCGCCGACAGGCCGTACTCGGTGTCGTTGGCGATCTCGATCGCGTGGTCCGTCCCGTCCGCCTCGATGATCGACAGCACCGGGCCGAAGGACTCCTCGGAGTAGATCCGCATCGCGGGCGTCACTCCCCGCAGCACCGTCGGCCGCACGTAGAGGCCCTGCGCCTCGCCACCGGTCAGCACGTCGGCGCCGTGCTCGCGGGCGTCGTCCAGCAGGGCGAGCACACGGTCCCTGGCCTCCCGGCTCACCATCGGCCCGAGCTGGCTGGACGGGTCGTCGGGCGGCCCCACGACCAGGCCCGCGGCACGCTCCGTCAGCCGGGCGGCGACGTCGTCGGCGACCGCGCGGTCCACGATCAGCCGCTCGGTGGACATGCAGACCTGGCCCTGGTTCAGGAACGCGCCGAACGCCGCGGCGTCTACGGCGGCCTGGAGATCGGCGTCGGCGAGCACGAGCATCGGGGCCTTGCCGCCCAACTCCAGCACGGTCCGGGTGAGGTGCCGTCCCGCGATCTCGGCGATGACACGGCCGACACGGGTGGAGCCCGTGAAGTTCACCCGCGCGACGGCGGGATGGGCGATGAGGGCCTCGACCACGTCCGGGGCATCCTGCGGCGCGTTGCTGATCAGGTTCACCGTGCCGGGCGGGGCGCCCGCGTCGTGCAGCACCTCAACGATCGCCGCCTGGGTGCAGGGCACCTGCTCGGAGGACTTGAGCACCACCGCATTGCCGTACGCCAGCGGCATCGCCAGCGCGCGCACGCCCAGGATCAGCGGAGCATTCCAGGGTGCGATGCCGACCACTACGCCGACCGGTTGGCGGACGCCCAGCGCGGTGAGGCCCGGGACGTCCGAAGGGATCACCTCTCCGACGGCCGAGTACACCTGGGCGGCGGCCTCGGCGAGCATTCCCCGCGCGACGGACACGTTGAACTCGCACCAGGGCCGGGCCGCGCCCATCTCCTCCCGCATCAGGGTCGCGAGGTCGTCCGCCCGCTCGGCGAACAGCGCCGCGGCCCGCTCCAGGACGGCACGCCTGCGCGCGGGCGGCCACCCGGCCCACGTCTCGAAGCCCCGCTCGGCGGCCTCGACGGCCCGCCGCGCATCGGCGGGCGACGCGGCCGCGACCTCGGCGACCGGCTTCCCGGTCAGCTCCGACCTCGTCTGGACGGTCCGGCCGTGCTCGGCCGCGATCCAGCGGCCCCCGACGAACAGTTCGCACGTCCGGACGGCAGGCGGGCCGAAGCGCGCCTCGTCGGTGGCGGTCATGGAATCTCCTTCAGGCCGGAGGCTCGGGCCGGCGGCTTCGACGGGACGCCGCCGGTGCCCGGCAGTCTCAGATGGGCGTACGGCTGATCACAACGCGAACGTCCATTCAACGGACATGCGGCAGGACCGTGGACGGTCAGCGCGTCGCGGCCTCGGCGGCCATCGCCACATCAGGGTCGTACTCGTAGATCCAGCCGTTGGCGACCAGCGGATCGTTCTCGGTGAACGACGCGTCGCGGGCACGCTGTTCGGGCCCGTCGGGGAGATGGTTGATGTCCGACCGCGCGTGGCTCGCCGTTTGCAGCCTGGTCGTGCGCGGAAGACGCAGAGCCTCGTATCGGCGCAGCGCTCGGGCGGGGTCGGCCAGCCCTTCGGCGAGGCAGCGGGACAGGACCGCGGCGTCCTCGATCGCCTGCGCGGCTCCTTGCGCGAAGAACGGGAACATGGGGTGCGCGGCGTCCCCGAGCAGCGTCACCGGGCCGCGGCTCCACCGCGGAAGCGGCGCGCGGTCCAGCAGCGCCCATCGACCCGGTGTCTGCGCGGCGCGGACGAGGTCGACGAGCCTCGGGTCCCATCCGTCGAATTCGAGGAGGAACTCCTCGATCGTCGCCTGCGCCGTCCACGACTCCGCCAGGTCCTCGCCCGCCGGGGCGAAGGCCACGAGGTTCACGAACCTTCCCGCGGAGATGGGGTAGTGCACCAAATGATGCTTTGGACCGATCCACAATGTCTGCGCGGGCCGCCGGGCGAACGACGGCGCGCGATCGCCCGGAACCAGGGCACGGAACGCGCACAGGCCCGAGAAGGCGGCCGGGCGCGGTCCGGCGATGGCGCCTCGCACCACCGAGTGGACACCGTCCGCCCCGATGACGATGTCCGCCTCGACGACCTCGCCGTCAGCGAACCGCAGCGACGGGCGTTCGCCGTCCAGGTCAAGCGCGGTGCAGCGTTTGCCGAGCCGGACCGTCTCCGCCGGCACGGCGCTCCTGATGACGTCCAGCAGTTCGGCGCGATGCACCGTGTAGGTGTGCTCGCCGTAGAGCCGCTCGCAGTCCCCCGCGAGGTCTTCGGCAGACAGGACCGTGCCGTCCTGCCAGCGGCGGAACTCCCACCCGACGGCCAACTGGACGGCGCTGCGCAGCAGAGGCTCCATGACGCCGAGCCGGCGCAGGAGCCGGGCGGCGTTGGGGGCCACCACGAGCCCGGCACCGACCTCCTTCAGCGCCGACGCCTGCTCGTACACCGTGCTACGAAGACCCGCTCGGCCGAGGAAGGCGGCGGCCGCGAGGCCACCGATTCCGCCGCCGAGGATCGCGATCTTCGGTGTCTCGACATTCGACCCGAGCATCTCAGTCTTCGACCTCGCAGCCGTTCTCCCGCATCCAGATTGACAGCGCCATGCTGCACGGTCAGCCGGGAGGAAAGCGTGTGGCTGGTCATCCTATGAACATCGTCCGCTACCATCCCGGACAGATGAAAGGGGGTCGGCATGCCTCGGACCAGTGAGCCTGGCAGGAGCGTGAGTTCACGACTCCTGGAGGTCCTGTTCGCCTTCCAGCCCGATCACAGCACCCTCAGCCTCGCCGAACTGGTGCGGGCGACGGGCCTGCCGCACGCGACCGTCCGCCGACTGGCCATGGAGCTCACCGACGCCGGTGCGCTGACCCGGCAGCACGACGGCCGCTTCACGATCGGCCTGCGGTTGTGGAAACTCGGCACGCTGGCCCCGCTCACCGAGTCGCTGCGCTCCAAGGCCCAGCCCTTCATGGAAGATCTCTACACCGCTCTCCACCAGCACGTGCAACTGGCGGTCATGGAGGGGACCGAGGCCGTCATCATCGAAAGGCTGTCCGCCCCGCAGGCGCAGGACCTCGTCTCCCATGTGGGAGGCCAGCTTCCACTGCACTGCTCAGGCGTCGGAAAGGTGCTTCTCGCCCACGGCGGGGCCGACATGATCGACGAGGTCCTGTCCGGCAGGCTGCACCGGTACACGCCCCAGACGACCATCGACCCCGCCGTCATCAGGAGCGAGCTCGCCGAATGCCGCCGCACCGGCTACGCCACCGTCCGCAGCGAACTCACCGAAGGCGCCGACTCGATCGCCACTCGGATCGTGAACGGTGAAGGCCGCGTCGTGGCGGCGATGTCCGTGGTGGTGCGCCGCGGTTCAGTACATCACCAAGCGGTGCTCCCGTCGCTGATCGCAGGTGGTCTCGGCGTCTCCCGCATGCTCGGATGGCGACCCGGAATCAAGATCCGCGACACCTGAATCCGCCTTGCGGCCGGTTCCTCCTTGCGTTCCTCCGCGACAGGGCCTCTCACCCCTGCGGGACCACGGCGATCGCGGAGACCTCGACCAGATACTCGGGGAGTCCCAGACCGGCGACGATGACCAAGGTGTTGGTCGGGTAGTCCGCCCCGTCGAAGAAGCGGCGGCGCACCGCGGTGACCGGTTCGCGGTAGGCGCGGTCGGTGATGTAGGTGGTGGTGGCGACGACGTGGCCGGGCCCCCCGCCCGCGTCGGCGAGCACGGCGCGCAGATTCTCATAGACCTGCCCGGCCTGTGCCTCGGGGTCGGCCGGCCCGACCAGCCGGCCGGCCGCGTCGCGCGCGACCTGGCCGGCGATGAAGACCATGTCTCCATGCTGGACGCCGAGAGAGTAGGCGAATCGCGGCGCGTCGTGACCGTCCGGTCCGTAGGGCCGCAGCAGCCGTCGGCTCGGACGTGGATCGGATGATTCCGGTGAGCTCACGTGATGTCTCCAGGAGACTCAGAATTCCTGCATTCGCGGCCGGATGACCAGTTCTGAAACGTTCACCCTGCTCGGCTGGCCGACGGCGTACACCACTGCGGCGGCCACGTCCTCCGGCTGCAGGAATTCCATGTTCTGCTTCAGCGCCGCGATGCCGCCCTGGGCCTCCTTGTCGGTGATGTGGGTGGAAAGTTCGGTGTCCACCGCGCCCGGGATGATCACGGTGACGCCGATGCCGTCCTTGAGGAGTTCCAGGCGGACCGATTCCGAAAGGGCGGCGACGGCCGCCTTGGTGGCGGCGTAGACGCCGCCGAGCGGGCGGCTGCGGCGGGCCGCGGTGCTGGAGATGTTGACGATCGTGCCCGACCCTTGGGCCTTCATTACCGGAATGACGGCGTGGGTCGGGAAAAGCACACCGTGCACATTGACGTCGGTCATCTGACGCCATTCGTCGGTGAGTCCGCGTTCGATTCGGCTGAGCAGCATCACGCCGGCGTTGTTGACGAGAACGTCGACGCGCCCGTGGCGCTTCACGACGTCTTCGATCATCGCGGTGGCCTGGCCTTCGTCGGTGACATCGCAGGTGTAGGTGTCCGCGATGCCGCCGTCCTGGACGACTTCCTTGGCGAGCGCGACGAGCCGGTCCTCGCGCCGTCCGGTCACCACGACGGTGGCGCCCTGGGCGGCGAGCGCCTTCGCGGTGGCGTGGCCGATGCCGCTGGACGCGCCGGTGATGACGGCGACCTTGCCGGTGAGGCTCATTGGTTTCCTGCTTTCTTGGAGTGTTGTGGAAGAGGTGCGCCGGTCAGACCCGCATGGCGAAGGGGTCGCCGACGTCCTCGGAGAGGTCGGCCATCACGTTCTTGACGCGCAGGTAGTCGTGGAGCGAATCGAGGCCGCGCTCGCGGCCGAATCCGCTCTTCTTGTAGCCGCCGAAAGGGGCCTGCGCCGCGTTGGTGCGGTAGGTGTTGATCCAGACCGTGCCCGCCCGGATCTCCCTCGCCACGCGCATCGCCCGCGAGAGGCTGCGGGTCCACAGCCCCGAGGCCAGGCCGTACTGGGTCGAGTTGGCGATGCGGATGGCCTCCTCCTCACCGTCGAAGGGCATCACCGCGAGGACTGGGCCGAAGACCTCCTCGGACGCGACCTTCATGTCGCCGGTGACGTCGGCGAACACCGTCGGCTGCACGAAGTACCCGGTCGGCAGGTCCGGGTCGTCGGCGGGCCCGCCGCCGGTCAGCAGGCGTGCGCCGTCGGCCTTGGCGGCCGCGATGTAGTCGAGGATGGTGTCGTATTGGAGCTGGTTGGCGACCGGTCCCATCTCGGTGTCCGGGTCGAGGGGGTCGCCGAGGCGGATGGCGGCGGTGCGCTCGCCGAGCTGCTGGAGAACCTCCTCGTAGACGGGCCGCTCGACCAGCAGCCGCGACCCGGCGATGCAGGTCTGCCCGGCGGCCCCGAAGATGCCGGCCAGCGCTCCGGGGATCGCGGCGTCGAGGTCGGCGTCCGCGAACACGATGTTCGGGGACTTGCCGCCGAGTTCGAGCGCCACGGCGACCAGGTTGTCCGCGGCCGCCCTGGCGACCAGGCGTCCGGTGCGCTGCCCGCCGGTGAAGGAGATGAGATCGAGGTCGTCGTGCGCGGTGAGCGCGGCTCCGACGCGTCCGTCGCCGGTGACGACGTTGATCACACCGGGCGGGTAACCCGCCTCCTCGGCGAGCCGGGCGAGCTCCAGGGTGGTCACCGACGCGTGCTCGGACGGTTTGATCACCACGGTGCAGCCCGCGGCGAGCGCGGGTGCGAGTTTGTTGGTCAGCAGCTGGATCGGGGAGTTCCAGGCGACGAGGAGCGCGGCGACTCCGGCGGGCTCGTGCAGGGTGAAGTCGAACAGATCGGCGTTGTCCAGGGGGATCGTCTGCCCGTACAGCTTGTCGGCCTGGCCCGCCAGGAAGCGGTAGTTGCGGGCGGCGAAGCCCATCTGCCGCGTCGTCTCGCGGATCACCTTGCCGTTGTCGGTGGTCTCCAACCTGGCCAGCCGCGGCGCCTCGGCCTCGATGAGGTCGGCGAGCCGCAGCATGAGCCTGGCGCGCTCCCCTCCGTTCGTCTTGCGCCAGGTGGTCTCGAACGCGGCTCGGGCACTGCGGACCGCGTGGTCCACATCGGAGTCGGACGCCTGCGGGATGCTGGCCCACGGCTTCTGGCGGTACGGATCGAGGGAGTCGAACCGTTCGCCGGTGGAGCCGTCGACCCACTTGCCGTCGATGAGCATCCGATACGGATCGGTGTCGTTCATCGTGTGCTCTCCTCGGTCATGCTCAGCTCCAGGTGGTCGGCGGCGAAGCCCGGCCAGAGCTCGTCGACGGCGTCCATCAGCCGGTCGGGCGCTTCGACGTGCGGGAAGTGCCCGACGTCGGCGAGGCCGTGGAAGACGGCGGGTCCGCCGATCTGCTCGCAGGTGCGGCGGCCGAGCTCCGGCGGGATGGACCAGTCGTCCAATCCGTGAATGGCCAGAACGGGTGTTGTCATCGTCGGCAGATCGCCTTGCAGGTCGGTTCGGGCGAACGCCTTGATGTCGCCCTGGACGACGTCGGGCGGACAGCGCAGGACGTCCCGGGAGATCTCGTCGACCCGTGCGGGGTTCGTGGCGGGGCCGCAGATCAGCCGGAAGTTGACCTCCATCCAGTCGGTCGGGTTGATCGCCACGAGATCGAAGGCGTCTCCGCCCCAGGCGGCCGAAGGGCACCCGGTGCCGTCCAGCATGATCACGGCGGCCACCGAGTCCGGCCGGGCGCGGGCGAGGCTGAGTCCGAGGCCGCCGGCGAACGAGTGGCCCATGAAGACGTACCGGCGGTGGCCGAGCGCGGCCATGAGACCGTCGACGTACGGGATGTGGTCCGCGTAGTCGGCGATGGCGGCGCCGCCGGGGCGGCGAGCGCTCTTGCCGTGGCCGGGAAGGTCCAGGGCGATGACGGAGAAGTGGTCGGTGAGGCGGTCGCTCACGTACTGCCACGACAGGGTGTCCTGGCCCGCCCCGTGCACCAGGGCCAGCGGCGGGCGGCCGGTGTCGAAGTGCTCGTAGTACAGGCGAGTGCCGTCGACGTCGAGGTACGGCATGTCAGTCCCTCCGGTACGCGTCGGCCAGTGCGTCACCGAGTCGCCAGATGGTCTTCCACAGGTCGAGCAGCGCGACGGAGTCCCCCTCGAAGCGGAGCAGGTGATACCGCCACGCGCGGTGCAGCCCGCCGTGCAGGCCGTCCAGGATCGGTTGCCACTCGGCCGCGGTGCCGGCGATCCGGATCTGCTTGAGGTCGGCGCCGTCCCGACCGTCGCCGGCCCGCCGGACGGTTCCGCGGTCGACCACCAACCACAGGTCGGGCCCAGGGGTCTCGCGCAGGCAGATGCGCGCCGACCTCCACCGGTCCAGGTGAGGATCCGCGTTCAGGAGGACGATGGCACGATCCAGCAGATCGCCGGTGAGGTGGTCCGCGGCGGGGACGACGGCGCTCACGACCGGCTCCCGACGGTCTCCGCAGGC
Organism: Actinomadura syzygii; assembly: GCF_008085905.1. GTDB lineage: Bacteria > Actinomycetota > Actinomycetes > Streptosporangiales > Streptosporangiaceae > Spirillospora > Spirillospora syzygii. The sequence continues at coordinate 297,154 of NZ_VSFF01000004.1, forward strand.
AGCGGGTTGACCGGTGCGACGGGGAGCCCGAGCGAGGTCTTCCCGAACAGGTCGAGCGCGTCGAGGTTGTTGTAGGGCTGGATGGTGGCCGCGCGCACGTCCCGGTAGATGCGGGCCAGCGAGGACCGGTTGTAGAACGCCGCGCCACCGGCGATCGTCATGACCTTCTCCATGATCGCCACGGCGTTGTTGGCGCCCACGTACTTGGCCATCACGGCCCTGCTCATCCCACTCTGGACGTCGAGCTCGGTGAACAGGCGCCCCCGCGCCATCTCCTGGGCGACGTCGCGGATCGTGGCGCGGGCGGTCTCGGTGAGCACCGTGATCTCCGCCATCAGCGCCTGGACCTGCGGCTGGTCGGCGAGGCCGCGCGGTTCGATGATCTGCCGCCGGAGCCGCTGGACTCCGCCCAGCGCGGTGCCGAGGTAGGTGGCGGCGAACGTCGGCTGCGCCCATCCCCAGACCGTCTTGAGGAGCGTGCCGTCCAGGGTGCCGACGGGATACCGGTGGAAGACCGCCTCGTCCGGGACGAAGACATCGTCGAACAGCACGTCGTTGCTCTGCGTGGCCCGCATGCCGAGCGTGTCCCAGGTGCGCAGGACCTCCATTCCCGGGCTCTCGGCCGGAAGCCGGTAGAAGATGATCTGCGGGCCCGTCTCCGGGTCGTCGAAGCGGGCCATGCTGGAGAAGTGCGTCATCACCGAGGAGCCGGTCCCGAAGATCTTCTTGCCGGTGACCCGGTACCCGCCGTCGACGCGGACGGCCGTGCACCGCGAGTCGCGCAGCAGCGGCGCGCCGGGCTCGGCCGACAGCACGGCGTTGATCACCTTGCCCTCGGCGCAGTCGCGGAGCCACTGTTCGAGCCTGGGCTGCGGGTCCGACCGCCACATGCTGGCCAGCTGGCCGATCGGCGAGACGTGCATGTTGACCACGAGGGCGGTCGCGGGGCATCCCATGGCCAGCCGTTCCTGCGCGGCGACCAGATCGTTGAGGTCGGCGCCGAGCCCGCCGAGTTCCTCCGGGACGGTCAGCCGCAGGTATCCGGCTTCGCGCATGCGCTCGAAGTTCTCGAACGGGAAGGTGTTGTCGCGGTCGTGTTCGTCGGCGCGTTCGGCGAAGTCGTCGGCCAGCTCCGCGGCGAGGTGCACGAACCGCTGTTCACGAGTGGTCACAGGAGTCTCCCTGGGCGGTATGGGCGCATGCCCCGCCGGTCGTGGCCGGGAGGTCGAGCGCGGGGTTGCGGTCGAAGAAGCCGACGGGCTTGAGGGTGAATCCGGCGTACTCGACGGGCATCACCGGCCAGTCCTCCGTACGCGGGATGTGGGTGCTGCCGAAGGTGTGCCAAAGCACGAGGTCCTGGTCCTCCAGCGGACGGTCGGCGGCGGTCCACTCGGGCAGTCCGGCGCCGCCGGCGTGCTGGTTGGGGTAGTCGCCGGCCGGATAGCGCTCGTCCGGGTGGTAGCGGGTGACCCACAGGTGCCGGGTGGCGAACGCGGCTCGTTTCGCCACCGCGGAGTCCGGATGCGCGAAGAGCGTCGGGCTCGCGTGAGGCGTCAGCTTGTAGCCGACGGGCTGGCCGAGCCTGTTGCAGGAACCGGAGTTGGACACCGTCCAGTACCGGCCCGCGGCCGGATCGGCCATGCGCGCCGCCTCCGACTCCCGGGCGATCAGCGTCCTGCGGGGCTGGAACGCGTTGCCGTAGCGGTTGTCGTCTCCCATCGGCAGCGGGGCGATGTCCGTCTCGTGGACGCTGTTCGCGGGGCCGTCCACGTTCATGTCCAGGCGGGCGCAGAACAGGTGCTGGTGGTAGGGCGCCACCAGGCCGGGGGCGATCTGGGTGCCGAACGCGAAGTCCTCGCCCGCCGCTCCGGTGAACACCACCCCGGTGAGCTTGGCCTCCATCTGGATGGTGCCGTCCTGGTACAGGTACCAGTAGAAGCCGTAGTCGTAGTTGCCGACCGTGGTGAAGAACGAGATCACGAGACGCCGTGACCGGCGGGTCTCGGCGGCGCCGGTGATGACGTCGGTGTGCTTCCAGAGGACGCCGTAGTCCTCCTCGTGCATGCAGATGGCGTTGCGGGCCACGTAGGGACGGCCCTCCGCGTCGGCCAGGACGGCGTCGAAGTAGTGGATCTCGCCGAGGCAGTCGCAGCCGAGGACGAGCGAGTTGACGCACGAGCCCAAGGAGTATTCGCCGAGGTCGAAGTAGCTGATCCAGAAGCGGGTGTCGCTCGGGTCGGCGTACGGCACGACCATCTCGGCGATCGACGCCCGGTACACCACCTGCCGGTCGACGCCGCCGTCCCGGAACGCCAACTGGTGCAGGACGAGGCCCTCGCGCGCGTTGAACGAGATCCGGAACCGCCAGTTCTCCCAGGTCACGTGGTGCCCTGTGACGGTGAAGCTCGGGCCGTCGGGCTGTGTGATCTCCAGCGGCCTCAGGCTCGTCCGCGGCGGTCCCACCGACGCCTCGTCGAAGTTGCCGCACTCGTCCGGGACGGGGACGACGCCGGTGTCGACGAGCCGGATGATCCTGCGCTCGATGACGTCCACGTAGGCGATCAGACCTTCGACCGGGTGCGCCCACGGGCTGTCGTCGGCGTGGTGGCGGACGAAGAACAGCGATCGGAGGACGCGCTTGCCCACCTCGTCCGGGAAACCGAACTGGCCGGGTGAGAGCGGAGTGACGAACACCAGGTCGAGGTCCTCGACCCCCCGCAGGGCCATCGCGTCGCGCCAGCCCTGGTCGGCCTTCACGATCTCCTCGACGTCCGCGTACTCCTGCAACATGACCGGCGCCTGGCCGTAGGGATGCTCGCGGGTCGGGACCTGGCGCCACGAGAGGAGCTTCCGGTCGGTGAGCGAGACGACCGCGTCGAAGGTGTCCCCGTTCGCGGTGTCGAGCACCACGGCCCGCGCGCGCCGGTCGACCGCCCCTTCACCGCGTTCGACGGCCTCCTTGGGGGGCTCCTCGGGAAGGATCAGCGGGAACCTGGCCCCGGGCGACAGCTTGCCCTCATCGGCGAGGGTCTCGCGTACCGCGTCGATCTCCTCGGCCGAGAGCGGGTCGAGCGGATGGGTCTCCATGGCGTGGCCTTTCTGGAACGGGTCATCGGGTGTCAGGCGCCGAGGTGCACCCACACGCCCTTGGTCTCGGTGTAGGCGTCGATCGCCTGGGGGCCCATCTCCCGGCCCCAGCCGCTGGTCCGGAACCCGCCCCAGGGAGCCGCCGCGTCGGGGACGGGCAGCGCGTTGACGAACACCGCGCCCGCCCTGACGGCGGCCGCGAGGCGGTGGGCCGTACCGAGATCACGGGTCCAGACCGATGCCGCGAGCCCGTAGTCGGAGTCGTTGGCGCGGCCCGCGATCTCCTCCGGGTCGTCATAGGCCAACACCGACAGGACGGGCCCGAAGATCTCCTCCCGGGCGATCGGCATCGCGTCGGTCACCTCGGCGAACACGGTCGGCGGGTAGAAGTGGCCGCGCGCGAGGGCGCCGTCGGCACGGGCGCCGCCGGTGACCAGACGCGCGCCGTCCCGGACGCCGCCGCGTACGTAGTCGTCGACGTGTTCGAGATGCTGGGCCGAGACCAGCGGGCCGAGATCGGTGGCCGGGTCCAGGCCGGGGCCGACACGGAGCGTCCGCGCCGCCGCCGCCAGCGTCTCGACGAACTCGTCCGCGCGGCGGCGGTCCACGTAGATGCGCGAGTAGGCGGCGCAGATCTGCCCGCTGTTGAGCAGGCCGCCCTGCAGGTTCCCCCGGACGGCCGCGCCGAGATCGGCGTCGTGCGCCACGATGCTGGGCGCCTTCCCGCCGAGCTCCAGCGTCACGCGCTTGAGGTTGCCGGCCGACGCCCGCACGATCCGCCGTCCGACCTCGGTGGATCCGGTGAAGGACACCTTGTCGACGCGCGGATGGGCGGTCAGCGCGGCCCCCGCCTCGGGGCCGCCGGTGAGGAGGTTGACCACGCCGGGCGGGAAGCCCGCCTCATGGAACAGCCGCACCAGGCGCGCGCTGCTCAGCGGGGTCTGCTCGGCCGGCTTGAGGATGACCGTGTTGCCGCAGGCCAGTGCCGGCGCGAGCTTCCAGGAGGCGATGAGCAGCGGGAAGTTCCACGGCGTGATCAGAGCGCAGACGCCGACCGGCTCACGGCGCGTGTAGTGCATGGTGTCGGGCATCGAGATCGGCGACACCGATCCCTCGATCTTGGTGCACCATCCGGCGAAGTACCGGAAGTGCTCGGCCGCGCCCGGCACATTGACCGTGCGGGCGATCTCGATCGGCTGGCCCTGGTCGCGCGTCTCCAGCTCGGCGAGCTCGTCGGCGTGCGCGTCGATGAGCTCGGCGACCCGCCACAGCAGCCTGGCGCGGTGCGCGGGGCTCATCCCCGCCCATGCCGGATCCTCACGGGCGAGGCACGCCGCCTGGACGGCGGCCTCGACGTCGGCGTCGCCGGCGTCGGCGCAGACGCCGATCACCTCGCCCGTCGCGGGGTCGGTGGTGGTGAACGTCGCGCCGCCGTCCGCGTCGGTCCACGATCCGCCGATGTAGAGCTGCTCGGTGACGGTCATGTCGATCCTCTCTTTCTCACGTCTTTCTCACGGGGCGGGCGTCAGGCGACGAGGGTGCACCGGCCGTAGCCGCCGCCGTAGAACAGGAGCGGGGATCCCGGCCGGACCTGGCAGCTGAGCACCCGGCCGATGACGATCTCGTGGTCGCCGCCGCGGTGCACGGTGTCGACCTCGCAGACGATCGAGCCGAGCGCGCCGGGAAGCTCCGGCAGCCGGTGCTCGTCCAGCGAGCAGTCCCCGTCGCCGAAGTGGTCGGCGCCCCGGCGGGCGAACTCCCTGGACACCGCGGCCTGGTTCTCGGCGAGCAGGTTGACCCGGAACATCCCGCGGTCGATCACCGCGCGCGCCGTCCGGCTCGTCGACGACAGGCAGACCAGGAGCAGCCGTGGGTCGAGCGAGACCGAGGTCAACGCGTTGAGGGTCATTCCGTACGGCACGCCCTCATGGAATGTGGTGACGACGGTCACTCCGGTCGGGAACGAACTCATCGCCTCGCGGAACTCCCGCTCCTCGGGCGTTGTCCGCCTTTCGTCGGATGAAGTGGTGCGGCTGACCGATGCCATCGATCCTCCCAAGCGGTATCCAGGCAGTATACAGGGTGCGTCCAGGCGTGCAAGCCTCGGTATACTGGCTGTATGACGATCAACGAATTGGCTGCGGGAAGTGGGCCCCGCGAGGAGCCCAACCTGCGTGAACAGGCATATGAGCGGATGCGCGAGCAGATCTTCACCCGCGAACTGGAGCCGGGGATGCTGCTGTCCGAGGTCCGCCTGGCCAAGGCGTACGGGATCAGCCGCACCCCGGTGCGCGAGGCGATCAAGCAGCTGGCCCAGGCGGGCCTCGTCCGGCTGGTGCCCGGTCGCGGCGCCTTCGTGACCGAGCTCGCGCCGCACGACGTGGTCGAGATCTATGAATTGCGTGAGCAGTTGGAGTGCTATGCGATCCGGATCGGCGCCCGCCGGCTCACCGACGAGCAGATCGCGGAGTTGGAGGTGCAGGCCGACGAGGCCGACCGGCTGCGCGAGGCCGGCGATCTGAAGGGGGCGTTCGAACTGGCGGTGGCCACCCACCGCCGCTTCACCCGAGCGGCGCGCAACGCCCGCCTGGCCCGGATTCTGGAGCAGTTGGAGGACGAGTCCCGCCGGGTGTCGCATCTGACCTTCACGCACCCGGGCAGGCTCTCGGCGGCGCTGGCGGAGCACCGGGACATCCTCACCGCGCTGCGGGCCCGCGACGGGGACGCCGCCGAGGCCGCGCTGCGCGCCCACCTGCGCGCCGACCGGGACGCGGCGGTGGACCAGTTCGCGCCGGACACGTACTGAACCGATCCCGGCACGATCAGCCCGCCGAAGGCGAGGGCGCCGGGGTCTGCCGCGCCGAGAGGACCTCGGTGAGTCTGAAGCTCCCGGCCGGCGTCCATCGGACGATCATGTTGGACTCGCTGGCCAGGCCCCGGTGGTTGTCCGGGGAGAAGCAGTACCGGCCGAGCACGCCCTCGTACCCGCAGGTCTTCTCGATGCGCCGGGCGAGGGACTTCGGGTCGCCCTTGCCGGCCGCCTTCGCCGCCTGGGCGATGAGCGCGACGGTGTCGGCGACATAGCCGGCCACCGTGTCGGGGCGTTTACCGCCATTGGCCTTGACATAGGCGTCGACGAACTGCTTCGCCTTCGCCGCGCCGGCCATTCCGGACGGCACCTGATCGGGGATCAGAACGGGGCTGGCGTCGGAGTACACGCCGCCCTCGGGCAGATTCGAAGCGGCCAAGTGCGCGAGGTCGTAGTTGACCGAGGCGTGGCCCGCGAACACCGGTTGCGGCATCCGCAGTTGGGCCATGCCCTTGAGGACCGCGATGAGGTTGGCTCCGGAAGAGCAGGAGTAGACGACGTCGGGTTTCGCCGCGCGAATCTTGGTGAGCTGCGCGGTGAGGTCGGTGTCCCCCTGCTGGAAGGACTCGCTCGCGACGACCTCAAGGCCGTATCTGGGCGCGGCCCGGCTTATGGCGTCGGCGTAGCCCTTGCCTCCGGCGTCCGCCGTGTAAATGCAGGCCACGCGCCGCCATCCGCGCTTCTGCATGAACTGCGCGGGCACGTCGCCGACGAGCGTGACCCTTGGAGCGTCGACCAGGAACAGCGACGGTGTGGTGCTCTCGGGGAACGGCGTGATGCAGAACATCGGGGTGCGGGCCGCGTCGCTGAGCCGGTGCGCCGGATCGCACAACTGCGTCGGGGTCGGCCCGACGATCGCCGACACCTTGTCCCGGAGGTACTCGCGGGTGATCTTCACGGCGGTGTCCGGGCTCGTCCGGGAGTCCTCGACGCGCGTCCGCAGCCGTATGCCGGTGTCGCGCTCGGCCTGGGCGACGGCGAGCGTGAACGCCTGCCGCTCCGCGGTGCCGACCGGCGCGAACGGCCCGGTGAGGTCGAACATCGCGCCGATGTACACGGAATTCTCGTCCTTCTGCGCTGACGGTTGACCGGCTGAGCAGCCGACCGCGCCGACGACCACGGAGGCGCCCACGGCCAGCAGGGCGATTCGAGACATGGCTGACTCCTAATCTGTGGCGGGGTGAGTGGACACGGGAGCCTCGCGCCGATCATCGGAGATGCGGACGCGGCCGACCCGCCGCAGGCGGATCGAGTCTTTGCCGAGCAGGACCAGCAGCAGCAGGGCCAGGGACACGACGTCTTTGAGGTCGGAGGAGATGTAGCCCGCCGTGAGGGACTCCGTCAGCCCCAGGAAGAGTCCCGCGACCGTCGCGCCGAGAAAGCCCCAGCCGCCGAGGGCCGCGGCGATGAAACCCTTGAGCGACAGCAGGAATCCCGACGCGGGCGCCATCGCGGCGACGGGTCCGAGGAGGACCCCGGACAGCGCCCCGAGGGCCGCGGCGATGATGAGGCCGATCGTCCGGACCGCGGTCGGGTGGATCCCCACCAGCATGGCCCCGGTGGGATTCTCCGCGCAGGCGCGCATGGCCTTGCCCCAGCGGGATCGTCCGGCGAGCACGAGCGCGGTGATGAGGACGGCGGTGGCGGCGACGATGACGAGTTGCTGACGCTGCAGACTGGCCCCGAGGAACGAGACCGGAGGGCCCGCCACGGCCGGGGCGAGCTGCCGCGGCTCCGGGCCGAACCCGAGACTCAGCAACTCCTCCATCGCGAACGCGAGGGCGAGCATGACGAGGGTTCCGCTGAGTTCGGTCTGCCGCGCGACGCGCCGCAGGATCAGGACGTCCGCGGCGAGCGTCACCGCTCCCGCCGACGCGACCACCACGACGACGGCGGGCGCCATCGGCCAGCCGCGCTCGGTCAGGGCGTTCGTCCCGAGGACCCCGAGCACGACCATGCAGCCGCTGACGAAGAACAGCTGGCCGGACACCTTCCGCACCAGCGCCCAGGTCAGCGACAGCAGCGCGTAGGCGGCACCGGCGATCACGCCGGTGATCAGGAATTGGGCGGTCTCAGCCACTGCCCCGTCCTCCCAGGTAGGCGTTGATCACCATCGGGTCGTCCAGCAGCGTCGACGCGGCGCCGGTCACCGCGATCCGGCCGCGCCGGAGCACCGCCGCCCGGTCGCCGACTCCGAGGGCGAGCGCGGCGTTCTGCTCGATGAGGACGATTCCGATGCCGTCGTCGGCGAGCGCGCGCAGGGCCGTCAGGATCTGCCGGGTCATGCCGGGCGAGAGCCCCAGCGAGGGCTCGTCCAGCACGAGGAAGCGCGGGTCGGCCATCAGCGCGCGGCCGATCGCGGTCATCTGCTGCTCGCCGCCCGACAGCGTCCCGGCGGACCGCGGGAGCAGGGACGCCAGCGGCGGGAATATCTCCACGACCAGGGACAGCCGGTCCAGGGCGTGCCGACGGCCATGGCGGAACCCGCCGAGTTCGAGGTTGTCGGCGACGGTCAGGCCGCCGAACAGACCGCGGTCCTCGGGCACCAGGGCGATGCCTCGGCGCGCCCGCTGCGACGGGGAGAGACCGTCCAGCCGGGTCCCGCCGTCCGTGACCGAACCGGAGCGCGGCTTCAGCAGGCCGGCCACGCAGCGCGCGAGAGTGGTCTTCCCGGCCCCGTTGGAACCGAGGAGGCAGACGATCTCACCGCCGCCGACGCTCAGGTCGATGCCGTGCAGGACGTCGGCCGCCCCGTACCCGGCGACCAGCTCACTGATCCGCAGCACGGGGGCGCTCACAGCGGCGTCCCGAGGTAGGCGTCGACCACGGCCGGATGATCGCGGACCATCGCCGGCGGCCCGGACGCGACCACCCCGCCGCCGGCGAGGACGAGCACCTCGTCGCACAGCTCCATGATCAGTTCGAGGTGGTGCTCGACGATCAGCAGCCCGACGTCCCCGGCCGCGACCTGGCGCAGCGCGTCCGCCAGGGCGCCGGTCTCGGTGTCGTCGAGTCCGGCCGCGGGCTCGTCGAGCAGCACGAACCGCGGGTCGCCGGCCAGCCCGCGGGCCACCGACACCAGTCGCTGCTGGCCCGTCGTGAGCGCGTGCGCCGGCGTGTCGGCCAGGTGGCCGCATCCGACGAGGTCCAGCGCGCGCACGGCGCACTCGCGGAGCCGGATCTCCTCGTGCCGGACGGACGGCAGCCGCAGCGCGGCGGCCACGATGCCCACCCGCCCGCGGACGTGCGCACCCACGAGGACGTTGTCGAGGACCGTGAGGTGTTCGAGCAGCCGGGCGTGCTGGAACGTCCGCGACAACCCGCCGCGGCACAGGTCGTCGGGTGATCGGCCGGTCGCCCGGGAACCGCTCAGCCAGATGTCCCCGCCGTCCGGTGCGAGGACCCCGGTCACGCAGTTGATCAAGGTGGACTTGCCCGCGCCGTTGGGACCGATCAGCCCGACCACCCGGCCCGGGTCCAGCCGGAAGCCCACGTCGCGGAGGACCTGGAGACCGCCGAAGCTTCGACAGAGCCGGGCGACGGTCAGCCCGTGTCGTTCGTCACCGCTCATCGGCGGTCCTTTCCGAGGGTCCGGTCGTCACGACGGACCGCGAGGGGTGTGCCAGGGGCCCGAGTCGCCACAGGCGGCCGAGTCCGGTGACGGCCGCAGCCACGAGGCCCTGCGGGAGGAACCCGGCGAAGACCAGCAGCAGCAGCGGCGTGAGGAGCGCCTCCCGGTCCGAGCCGAGGTCCACGGCCTCGGGCAGGACCTGCAGCACCACGAGCCCGACGACCCCGCCCCAGGGGCTTCTGGGACCGCCGACGATCACCGCCGCGAGCAGGACGATCGACTGTCCGACCGAGAACTGCTCGGGCGTCAGGAACTGGTTGTAGTACGCGTACAGCCCCCCGGACAGCCCCGAGCACAGGCCGCTGATCACGAAGGCGGTGCTCTTGGCCTTCGTCACGCGGACTCCCACCGAGCGGGCGAGGTCCTCCCCCACCGACAGCGCCTCGAAGGAGCGCCCGATACGGCTGCGCTGGACGTTGGCGACCAGCACGCCGGTCACGATCACGGCGGCCCACGCGACCGCGTAGAAGGTCGTCTCACCGGAGACGTCGAGGAATCCCAGGCGCAGACTCCCTTCCATCGCGACCCCGTCGGCTCCGCCGGTGACCGGCTCGGCCAGGACCGCGATCCGCTGGAACATCAGAGCGAGTACGAGAGTGGCGAGGGACAGGTAGAGGCCGCTGAGGCGCAGGAAGGGCGTCAGCGCGCACGCGACCGCGCCGCCCGCGACGACCGCGGCGCACAGGGCGAGCTCCGGCGGGGCGCCGAGCCGGACGCTCACCGACGCGGCGGTGAACGCGCCCACCCCGGTGAGCGCGCCCTGCCCAAGGGAGATCAGCCCTGCCCGGCCGACCAGCAACGACAGTCCCACCGCGCTCACGCTGGAGATCGCGACGGGCACCAGCAGCGGGATCACCCACGAACCCAGCGCCACCGGCGCCACTGCGGCCATCAGCCCCAGCGCCACCGGCGCCCGCCAGCTCGGCGGCGTCGCCGACGCGGCCGAACGCCCGCGCCGCTGTGCGACCAGGCCATCAACTCGGGTCATACATCCAGCCTGTATCCAGGCTGGATACTCTGTCAACCCTGCGATGACGTGCAGATCTGGGCAAGGGGGATCCGGCGTGGGCGAGGTCGCGCCCCTCCCCCGCACCGAGTCGCGCCGTCGCTATCGGCTTGGACGACGAAAAGGAGAACCGCGGCCGTGATCTTCTTCAGGTCCCGCTGTTCCTCGTGGCCCAGGAGGCGATCTGCGCCCGGGAAACGAAGCCCAGTTTCTCCAGGATGTGTTCGACGTGACCTTCGGCGGTGCGCTGGGCGATCACCAGGGTCGCCGCGATCTCCTTGTTGGTCATTCCCTGAGCGACCAGGTCGGCGACCTGCCGTTCCCGGGAGGTGAGGGCCGACCGAGGGCGAGACGTCCGCCGGGACCGCCGCGGGTTCTCGTTCAAGGCGTAGCCGATCGCCTCGTCGGGCCCGAGCGCGACGCCACGCTCGAAAGCCGCGGCGAAGACCTCGTCGCCGAGCGTTTCGCGGAGCTGGAAATCGCAGGGGCCGTGGAAATCCGCGAACGGCGGAGTCTCGGGCATCGATGTTCCCAGCGACCGCCACAGCATATGCGCCGCGCCGAGAAGCGTGGCCGCGTGTTCATGCTGCCCGTTGGCCGACGCGATCCAGGCCAGCACTTCCACGCACTGAGCCGTATTCCACCGGTCATTGCTGTGCCGCTGGAGCCGCAGGCTCTCCCCGATCGTTGCTTCGGCCCCGGGCTGGTCGCCGCGACGATACCGGGTGAAGCCGAGCGCCCATAGCGCCAGAGGCCGGTACAGATGCGTGCCGTGCTCCTCGCAGATCGCGAGGGACTCCTCGCAGAACCTCTCGGCACGGTCGGTCTCACCGGAGGCGGAGGCGGCCAACGCCATGCGATACAGCGTTACCGCGCAGGTGCCGGGAGGCTCACCGATCCTGCGATAGCGGCGTACCGCCTCTTCCTGGAGCGAAATCGCCCTGGCGTAGTTGCCCCGGAACAGTTCGACGACGCCGAACAGCTCCGTGACATGCGCCTCCGCGGACGGGTCACCGAGTTTCTCCGCCAGAGCGGCGCAATCCCGCAAGAGAAGTTCGGCCCCGGACAAGTCACTCTGCAAAAGGGCGAGCCGACCGGCGACCCACAATGCCCTCGCCCGCGCCGCCGTCGGCGCCGGATCTTGTTCGAGCGCCAGGTTCAGCCAGTGACGCCCCTCGCCCAAAATGCCGTAATAAATCCAGTAGGGCCAGTTCGCGGTGACCATCTGGAACACGGTCCGCGCCCCACCGGGCTCGGTCAGGCAGAAATCCATGGCCGCCCTGACATTGGCATGGTCCCGGCGGAGTCGCGCATACCAACGCAACTGCTCAGGGCCGAACCGCGCCTCTTCCGAGCACCCGACCACCCGCAGGTAATGATCGCGGTGCCGACGGCCGAGCATCGCCTCCTGAGCGGACTCGACCAGCATCATCCGGCCGTACTGACGAATCGTCTCCAGCATCCGGTATCGCGCGCCGTCTCCGCAATCGTCCCGCAGCACCAGCGACTTATCGACCAAGGCGGCCACCAGATCGAAAACGTCCTCGGACGCGATGGCCTCACCCCGGCAGACCTGTTCTGCGGCCGCCAGGTCGAATCCCCCGGAAAAGACCGACAGCCGCGCCCACAGCGTCCGCTCGCCGGGCGAGCACAGGTCACGGCTCCAGTCGACCGTCGCCCGCAGCGTCTGCTGGCGCGGCATCGCCGTGCGGCTGCCGCGCGTCAGCAGCCCGAAACGATCGTCCAGCCGGTCGATGATCTGCTCCGTCGACAGCGACCGCAGCCGCACCGCCGCCAACTCGATCGCGAGCGGAATCCCGTCCAACCGCCGGCACAGGCGCGCCACCGCCTCCCAGTCGGCCTCGCCGAGCACAAGGCCCGGCACCGCCTCCGCCGCCCGCTCCACGAACAGCCGCACGGCCTCGGACTCGTCGAGGCGGCGCGCCGACAGGGCCTCGTCGGGCACCGGGAGAGACATCGGAGGCACCTCGAGAACGGTCTCACCCCCGACTCCGAGCGGCTGCCGGCTGGTCACCAGGATGCGCACGTTGGCCGCCGCGCTGAGCAACCCGTCGACGAACGCCGCGGACACGTCCAGCAGGTGCTCACAGTTGTCCAGCACGATGAGCACGCGCTTGTCGGAGACGAAGTCCACCAGCGAGTCCAGCGACGGCCGGACCGACCAGTCCGCCAGCCCCAGCGTCGCGGCGACCGTCGAGGCCAGCAGGTCGCCGTCCCGCAGCGGCGCCAGGTTCACCAGCCACACCCCGTCGGGGAACGTGCGACGCACGTCGGCCGCCACCCGTCGCGCCAACCGGGTCTTGCCGACCCCACCCGCCCCGACGAACGTCAGCAGTCGCGTACGACCCAGCAGGCGACGCGCCTCCGACGACTCCCTCCGGCGGCCCACGAAGCTCGTCACCTCGACCGGAAGATCGCCACGGTATCGAGGTGTCGCGCGTACAGACATCTCAGTGCCAGCCTACGCCCGATCGGGTAAATCCCCAGGTTAATCCCGGTTTGCCAGAGGCCGGTGGCCGGGACCGCCCGCGCATCCGCACCCGGCGACAAGAACCGCCGACAGGGCAGGACGTCTTTACCTCTTGCTCCTCACAGGCCGGTCGAGCCCGGTTCCCGATTCTCCAGCCCGCGGTGCTGCCCGCGCGTCTGGCCGGAAGCATCCCGTTGGAGCAACCAGAGCAGGGCGATCACCGTGTGTTCCAGGCGTTCGACACTGCGCAGCATTTCCGTCAGGGCCGCGAAGGGGTCAGCGGTGTCCCTGTGGATCAGCGCTTCCTCCAACTCCAGCCGGAGCGCGGCAAGCGGCGTGCGCATCTCGTGCGCTGCCTGGCCGGCAAATCGGCGCTCCCTCTCGGCCAGCACCCGCTCTCCGCCACCCGCACCGACCCCACGAGCAGGACTCTCGCCACAACAGCAGGCTCCTGGCCCCGGTTCGATCGTCGAACTAGTCAACATCATCACTCTCTTTCCACATGGGCGTTGGTCGTTACATCACCCACTCTCACTTCCACCGGCACCCACGACAGCGGGGGAACTACCCGTCCAGGTACCTATCCGGTGCTCTCGTCGGAGTTCGCGCACGCCCGACCGACGCCCCGCACCAGACACTCCGCAGGAATCATGCCTCCGTAGGTTGAGGCGTTGCGTCCAGATCCCGCCGTGCCGGGGCATCGCGATAGTGAACGCGCGGCCCGGCCGTGGCAGGACGTGGCCGAGCGGCGGGTGGGCCGGGCGAGCAGGATGGGCTGGCGGTGCACCAGGCGTTTCCCTCGGCACGGCGAACACGACGACCTTGCCCCAGCCGGTGCCAGTGCTGCCACTGCCTCTGCCGCGCCCAGCGTTCGACGACCAGTCGCGGGCTCGGCGCGCGGCAGCCGACTGGTCCTGATGGTCGCGGATTCCTCCACGGGCAAGACACGGGCATGCCGCGAGGCGCTCCGCGCCGAACTACCGCACTGGCGGGTCTGGCCACCGCCGCCCCCTGAACGACCGGCCGCTCGCGCCGACCGCGGCGCAAGATCCGACGACACGATCGCGCGTTATCCCGCAGAACACACGCAATCCACGTGAGACACGCTCTTAGTTTGCCGGGCGACACGGAGCGGCCGAACGTGTTCCCGGCAGAGCGATCAGTTGGCTCTTTGAGTGGGCATCCCATCGGCGAGACGACCGCTTGGTCACCTGCCCGCTGACACAACTGGCGCGAAACACCGGTATCACTTGGGTCGGGAAAGCTGATCATTGAGTCACGGAAACGACCAGCGTTATCTCACCGCCGAAGCGCCTACGCCACGCATAGCACCTTAGGACGCTGGATGTGACAAGCGCTGACTTCTTGCTATGCACGTGACCCAGTGGGCCCAATAGCCGGTCCCGGCCCTGCCCGGTATGGAAGAAAGTCACCGCTCGAGGCGGTGGTGTAGTTATTCTTGCCCGAGCCGACGAGCCGACATGTACCGGCTCGGACTGGCATCGGATGCTCTATAAGCGGTTGATGGGGATGGCTGTGCAACGTACGGGCCGGGAGCAGGCCAGAGTTCTGGAGTTCTGGCGTGCGGTGGAGCTGTTCAGCCCGCAGGCCGTACCGAAGGTGAGCCGCCGGGCCCGGGTGTTCGAGATAAGGCCCGGCGAGCCTCTCCCCTGGGAGAACGGGCACGAACTCGGGTCGGTCCGGCTGCGCAGGGGCATGACCTGGCGGCACACCCTCTACGGCGGGGTCTTCTCGCTGGAGAGCGTGCGCGCCGTGCTAACAGACGTTTTCGGCAAGGACCCCGAGGATCTTGAGGCGCGCAAGCTCGGGGAGAGCGCGCTCCTGGCGTTGACCATCACCGACCTCGGTCAGCCGCTGCTGGGTTCCCAGGAACTGTCGGGGTGCGCGTGGGCCACAGGGCGGACCCTGTCCCCGGGACCGGACGCCCCGGGTTGGCTGGACGGGTTCGAGAAGGATTGCGAGGACTGCGCCGGCGAGCTCGCACTGCTAATGGAAGCCCAAGACAAGGACGACACTCCGCCCGAGGTCCTGGAACGCGGGTGGCGGCTGGGTGTGCCGATCGGCTTTGACGAGCTGGCGAAGTTCACGGCGGTGGTGAACAAGGCGTTCGGCGTCATCGAGGTGCTCAAGGCGACCGAGCTCCGCGTCGCCAGTGTGCCGGTATCGATGAAGTCGCAGTTCAACGGGGACTCTTCTGATTTCCTCAACAGCTTCTTCGTCCGTGATCTGGAACGGGTGCGCAACCGGGTCGCGGGCGGCGACTACGGGCGCGCTCTGGGCGCGTACATGCGCGGCGGCGAGGCGCCCGACCTCGCATCGCGCATCGACGTCCGGGCGCGGCCTGACGTGGTCTACGACCGGGTCGCCCCAACCGAGGTCCCGGCCGGCCGATGGCCGACCAGGCCAGAGTGGCCGCTGGCGCTCAGCCAGCAGTTCGCCGTCGACACGGCGATCGGCGACCTGATGGACGGCGCCGGCCTGATCGCGGTCAACGGCCCGCCGGGCACGGGCAAGACCACGATGCTGCGTGATCTCCTGGCCGCCATCGTGGTCGAACGCGCGACCCGGCTGGCGGACCTGACCTCACCCGCCGCCGCGTTCACCGGCAATGCGGGGTGGAAGACCGCCAATCAGCCATACCCCAGGAGAGTTCGCCTCTGGCAGCCGCATCTAACGGGCTTCGAGGTGGCGGTCGCCTCGGCCAACAACGGTGCGGTAGAGAACGTCTCCCTGGAGTTACCGCAGCGCGGCGCGGTGCACATGCCCGCCGACTACTTCTCCGGCTTGGCCGGCCGGGTGCTCCGAAAGGGAGACACGCCGATCGAGGCATGGGGAACTGTCGCCGCCCGGCTCGGCAACAAAAAGAACCGGCAGGAGTTCGTCGGCTCGTTCTGGTTCAGCGACCGGGACACCAACGAACCGGGCCTCATGGACATCCTCAAGCAATATCAGCAAAGCGGCGGAACGGCACCCAGCTGGCGCGAGGCCGTCGCAGCGTTCCGTCGAGCCCGGCACGAGGTGGAGCGCCTGCGCGCCGAACGCGCCGATGCCCACGAGCTGACTCGCTCGCTTCCCGAAGCCGAACGCGACCAGGAATTGTCGCTCGGGGCGTTGAACGGCGAACGGCAACGGCTCGCCACGCTCCAACGCCACCTGACGGACGCCCAGGCGACCGTTCACCAGGCCACGCAACTGCACTGGCACCACCAGGAGGAACGGGCGGCGCACGCCGCAACCAAGCCCAGCGTTCTTGACGCGCTTTTCACCTGGGGACGGGCCACTCGCACCTGGTACGCCGAAAACGAACGGTTGACCGCTGCCCTCACAATTGCACGACAGCAACTGGACACCGCTCAGCATGCCTTGACCGTCCAGCAGGAGGCCGTGCGCGCCGCCACTGAAGAAATCGCCCGCCTGAGGTGGCACTGCAATTCCCTCAACGACCGGGTCACCATGTTGCGCGAACGAATGGATCGGGCGCGCGCCACGTGGGGCGACTCGTTCCCGGACAGCGAACTCTGGGCGCGCGAAGAGGATCGGGAGAAAACAACTCCCTGGACCGACGCACCATGGAACCACGCCCGCAGCACCCTCTTCCTGGAGGCGCTGCGCTTGCACCAATCGTTCCTGGCCGACCAGGCCGACATCATGACCAAGAACCTGCGCGCGGCCATGGACGTCCTGCAAGGCGCCGTCCCCGACAACGCGCCGCCCGCCGCGGTCGAGGCAGCCTGGCAGAGCCTGTTCTTCGTCGTACCGCTGGTCTCCACCACCTTCGCCTCCTTCGACCGGGTCTTCTCCCATCTCGGCCGAGAGAGCTTGGGCTGGCTGCTCATCGACGAGGCCGGCCAGGCCGCTCCACAAATGGCGGTCGGGGCACTATGGCGGGCGCGGCGAGCCGTCGTCGTCGGCGACCCTCGGCAACTCGAACCCGTCGTCACCTTGCCCTTCACCGCACAGCAGGCCCTGCGCCGCCACTTCCGCGTCCAGGAGTCGTGGCTGCCGCAACGCACCTCCGCGCAACAGCTCGCCGACCAGACCAGCCGCTACGGCACGTACCTACCTGGAGAGGACGATCCCGTCTGGGTCGGAAGCCCGCTGCGCGCCCACCGCCGCTGCGACGAACCCATGTTCACCATCTCCAACCAGGTCGCCTACGACGGTCTCATGGTCTACAGCGTCACCGACCGGGACGCGCCCTTCCCCGACATCACCCCGCCCCCAAGGACGACCCCACCGGGCAGCAAGTGGATCAACGTTGTCTCCACCGAATCCCAGGGACACTGGATTCCCGCCGAGGGCACCGAACTCCGCCGCGTCCTGACCAGCCTGCGGGACGCCTGTGGCATCCTCCTCGACCAGATCTTCGTGATCTCCCCCTTCCGCGACGTGGCCGTCCAGATCGACCGACTCTGCCGGGAACCCGCCTTCCACGGGCTGCGCGGCGGCACCATCCACACCGCCCAAGGGAAGGAGGCCGACGTCGTCATCTTCGTCCTCGGCGGCGACCCGGCCAGGCCCGGCGCCAAGAGCTGGGCCGCGCAGAAGCCCAACCTGGTCAACGTCGCCGTCAGCCGCGCGAGACGCCGCCTCTACGTCATCGGTAACCACCGGGAATGGTCCCGCCACCGCCACTTCGACGTCCTGGCCGCCCACCTGCCATGCACAGACCCCCGCCCTCCCCACGACCTCTGAGGCTGACCAACCGCGCGCCGCACGGCTGATGTGGGCGTCCGATCCACCTTGACCGCCGCCTCCGATGGCCCCGCGAACCGGACCCACACCGTGCCGCGCGGGCGTTGCTCGACCGGGCCGGACCCGGGGCGGGCCGAGACGTGTCGACGGCGCGGAGCGCGGTGAGTTCCAAGGGGACCGAGAACGGGCCGCTGGACGACCTGCGCGCGCCTTCACCCAACGGGCCAGAAGGTTTGGGCCCCGGCGGCGACTTCCTAGCGTTCGGTGTCGAGGCTGGGGATTTGGATGGCGGCGCCCGAGACGCGGACGCGGGGATCGCCGTCATGGAGGTCGACCTTGATGAGTCCGGGGCGGCCCATGTCCTCGCCCTGGTGGAGGGTGAGCGTGGCGGGAGAGGCGATCTCACCGAGTTCCCGCAGGTAGGCGCCGAACGCGGCGGCAGCGGCGCCGGTGGCCGGGTCCTCCACCACGCCGCCGACCGGGAACGGGTCGCGGACGTGGAAGACGTGCTGCGATGAGCGCCACACCAACTGGACGGTGGTCAGGTCGTATGTGGTCATGTAGGCGGTGAGGCGGTCGAAGTCGTAGTCCAGATCGGCCAGGCGTTCGCGGGTGGCGGCTGCCAGCACAAGGTGGCGAGCCCCCGCATAGGCGAAACGGGGCGGAAGAGCAGGATCCAAGTCATCCTTGTCCCAGCGCAGACTTTCCAAGGCCAGGGTGAGGTCGGCCGCTTCTTCCACGTACGGCTCAACGCTGGTGAGGGTCGCCTGGAGGACGTTGTCGACCTCGGCGACTTCGACAGGGACCGTACCGCTCTTGGTTGCGAATGTCAGAGCGCCTGGGCCGATTCGTTCGCCCAGGGCGACCGCGGTGGCGATGGTGGCGTGGCCGCAGAATGGGACCTCGGCTATGGGGCTGAAGTAGCGCAGGGTGAAGGCTCTGCCCGGCTCGCCGAGCCCGGCTGGCGGGGCGGTGAGGAACGCGGTCTCCGAATAGCCCACGTCCGCCGCGATCGCGAGCATGGCCGCGTCGTCCAGCCCGGAGGCGTCCAGGACGATTCCGGCCGGGTTGCCGCCGGCGGGGGCGGTCGCGAAAGCGGTGTAGTGCAGCACGTCTCTGCTCTGGTCGGTCATGTCGCCATCGAACACCAGGGATCAACCCGTGGGTCAAGCCCTCCAACCACCTGGTGGACTGGAGTTGGGGCGGTCCGGCGATTTCCTAGCGACCCGATCGCGGGTCGGCCCGGGCCACGCCGCGGGTGGGAGTCGCCAGCGGGCTCATGCCCACCGCCTGGCCTTCGGCGGATTGCGGACGAGCACAATGATCGATTCGGGTTTTTGATGTGTATTACTCACAATCGCATTTAAGGCGGGTGGGACGGTCAAGACACCCGAGAGATGGCCAGGTCAGCATGGACGTGTCGTCCTGACAGGTCTGCTGGACTCCGAAGAGAACCTTAAGAAAGCCTCAAAACCGTTGAACCAGATGTTTGGCCCGACTCGTACGTCCTACTGATCGCCCGTTCCTCTAGGGCCTACCCCTCAGACCCGGAGACGCTTGGCCATGGCTTCATCAGGAACCACCGGCGGGTTTCGGAATCTCGTCCGCTTCCCCCGGCCCTCACCCGACAGTGATGACGAACAGATCGCCACGGAGTTGTACCGCCAGTACCACCGGCCGCTGACGTCCTTCGTCGTGCGGCTCACCGCGGGCGACCGGCAATGGGCTGAAGACGTCGTCCAGGAGACCCTCATCAGGGCGTGGAAGAGCGCGGACCGGCTCGACTCCTCGACCGGCTCCCTGATGCCCTGGCTGGCCACGGTCGCTCGGCGTATCGTGATCGACAATCGGCGCTCCCGGGACCTTCGGCCGCCCGAGGTCGGCGACAAGGCCCTGGCGCACCTTCCCATCGCGGACGAGATGGAAAGTCTTTTGCACAAGGTGGTCGTGGCGGAGGCGCTGAACGCGCTGTCCGCCCCTCATCGAGATGTGCTGACCGAGACCGTGCTGCGCGACCGTTCCGTCAACCAGGCCGCGGAAGTGCTCGGCATTCCGGTCGGGACGGTCAAGTCCCGCGTTTATTACGCGCTGCGCGCGTTGCGCGTCGCTTTGGAAGAAAGGGGGGTGACGGCATGAGCTCGCAGGTCGAGCACACCGATGTCGGCGCCTACGCCTTGGGCCTTCTCGAAGAGGACGACCGTCGCGCGTTCGAGGCGCATCTCGAACAATGCGCCTCATGCGAGGCCGAACTCCGAGAATTGAGCGGCATGGCCGAGATGTTCTCCGGCCTCGACGAGTTCACCGAAGCCGTCCACGACCTGGACGGCGACGGCGGTGTGACCGGGACCGCACCGGAGCGGCCCACGGGCGGGGCGATCGATCTCGGGCGCCGACGGCGGCGTGCCGAGCGCCGCCACCGGCGCGGGACATACGTGATCGGCGCCGCGGCCGCCGCCGCGCTGATCGCCACCGGCGTCACCGTGGGCGCCGGCCTCGGCGACGACGGTTCCGTGGAGGGCGGGCACGCGCACAGCCCGGCCCAAGCGCTGGTCGTCTCCGGCGAGCGTCACTCCGGCTCCGACGCCAGGACGGGCGCGAGCGGCCTGGTGGGGCTGGAGGCCAAGACCTGGGGCACGCACGTCGGGCTGGAGTTGAAGGGCGTCCGCGGTCCGCTCGAATGCCGACTGGAGGCGGTGTCCCGCACCGGTCGGCGAACGGTCGTCACCGGCTGGCGGGTTCCGGACAAGGGCTACGGTGTGCCCGGCTCCCCCGCGCCGCTGATCACTCACGGCGGCACCGCGATCCAGCGCGAGGACCTCGACCACTTCGAGGTGAAGATCGAGGGCGGCGGAACCCTGCTCACCATTCCGGTCTGACCCCACGTCCGGCAGAGCGCTCGGCACGGTGACCGCACCGTGCCGAGCGTTTCTTGTCGCGCTCCGACGGCCGACGCCCCGCGAGCACCCCGGCCCTCCGAGGGCCCCGCCTATTGGGTCCGTTGAACAGATCGGCCCTCCTCGCCCGTACCGCCTGCTGAAGTGGAGAAGCGAACCGCGACCCACTCGGCTCGGGACGGTGGATCGGCCGACGACTAGGACGAGCCACCTGAGGGGCCCGAGCAGCCAGAAGCCCGGCGGCGGACGCGCAAGCGTGACCGCCGCCGGGCTCCTCGAATATGCGGACCACAGCGTCGGGCTCCCTTGACCGTCGGCCTAGCCGACCCGTACGCGAGAAGGCCGGGGCGCGGAGTCCTCCTCCGCGCCCCGGCCTCGTCCCGCCGCAGGTCAGCGGTTGAGCTGACCGCGGACGGCGCCGCCCGGGAACTCGGTGCTGTGGATGTTGGCGTACCAGTTGCGCGGGTTGGCGCGGATGCCCTGGACGACGCTCGGCTCGACGCCCGTGGCGGTGCCCGCCACAGCGAAGATCGTGCCGGGGACGGCGGTAGTGACCAGATCGGCGGTGACCGGGCCGTTGGTTCCGAACGCGCCGCGGTGGATGTGGGCGAGGCTCGGGGCGACGCCGATCCAGGCCATGGAGAATCGGAGCGAGCCGGTTCCCGCGGGGCGGACGAAGGCGATCGCCCTGCCGTCCGGGTCGCCGACCGCCGGGCCGCCCTTCACCGGCACCTCCTGGTCACCGGACATGAAGGCGCGTCGGCCGCCGGTCTTGAGCAGCCTCAGGAGGTCGCGCCTGGCGCCGAGCGGCGCGAGCTGGGCGCGGACGGCGCCCTTCGGGTTCTCCTTGGTGTGCAGGTTCACGTACCAGTTGCCCGGATTGGCACGCAGGCCGTCCGCGATCGTGGGATCCGGAACGGTGACGGCGCCCGCCGCCGAGGTCACCGTCGCGGGCATCGCGCTGGTGAACAGCGGCACCGCGACATCGCCGTTGACACCGGCCGGGCCCCGGTGGATGTGCCCCAGCGTCGGGGCGGTGATCCCGGTCCAGTCCAGGGCGAAGGTGACCCGGTCGCCCTGAACGCGGACGAGGGCGGTGCCGCTCCCGTCCGCGTCGCCCGCCGAGGCCGGCACCTCGTTGGCCCCCGAAAGCCTCGCCACCAGGAACACCGGCTTGTTGCGCGCCTTGTCCATCGCGGGACTCCGCCCGTCCTGCGGCTGCTGCCCGCTCTCGGACGGCGTGGCCGGCACCGAGGCTCCCGGGGTCGGGTCACCTGACGGTTCGCCGGTCGGCGCGGCCGCCCCATGACCGGCCCCGTGGCCCTGGTCCTGGGTGGCGGTGGAGCCGGGCGTCGGGTGAGCGTCCGCGTGCGCGGGGACCGTCCCCAGCAGCGCCAGCGAGACCGCCGTGATCGGCAATGAGATGAGGCTCTTGCGCATTGGTGGTTCCTTCGGAGTGAGTGAACGTGCGTCTGAGGTGCCCCGGTGTACGACGAGATCTTGAGGTCGGGTTCAACAGAAGAAAGAAGAATTCGATTGAACCTTCCCCGGTCCACACAACGTGTAGCAGGGCGGTACGTGCAATCCATTCCACTCCACGCAAGGGAAGAATTCTTATGCGCGCACGTTTTGCTCTGCTCGGCGCGGTCGCGATCATCGGACTCGCCGGATGCGGCGGTTCCGGCAAGGGCCACGCGGAAAAGGCATCAGGTGAGGCCGTCGCCATCAAGGTCAGTCAGTCCGAACTCGGGCCGATCATCACCGACCAGCAGGGACGGGCCCTGTACGCCTTCACCAAGGACAGGGCCGGGACCAGCGTCTGCGAGGACGAGTGCATCGCCACGTGGCCGGCGCTCGCGAGCAGGACGAAGGTCACCCCCGGTCAGGGTGTCGACCAGTCGCTGCTGAAGAATTCCCAGCGGTCGGCGGGCACCTTCCAGGCCACCTATGGCGATTGGCCGCTCTACTACTATGCGGGCGACGGAAAGCCGGGCGACCTCGACGGTCAGGGCGTGGACAACGAATGGTTCGTCGTCGGCGCCGATGGCAAGCTCGTCAAACAGGAAGCGTGACGACCATTCCGGGCGGATCCGGTACGGCGCGCGGATCCGCCCAAACTCTCGGGGTGCGAAACACTGGAATCCGGAGCCGCATTTCACCTCACCGCGCGAAGACCGGCAGGACTCCCGGAAGGCCGCGTGCGCATTGCGCACCCTGACGGCCCGTCACGCAGGGCAGGTCTGATCGGGCCCGGAGGCCGAAGCCGTCCCAAGACCGTACGGTCCGTGAAGGAGTCGCGTGGGCAGCGGAACTTGCCCGTGGGGACCTGGCGGATCATCCTTTGCGCGTCGTATCGTCAGGGTCGGTTCACGCCGAAGAGCGGCGCGCTCGACGGGTGGGAGACTCTCGTGAGCACCGTCCTGGTGGTGGAGTCCGTCCGTGCGCTGTCGGCGGCTCACCGCGAGATCCTGAACGAGACGGTGCTCAGCGGCCGCACCGTGAACGAGGCGGCCGAGGTGCTCGGGATCCCCGTCGAAACGGTCAAGTCGCGCGTCTACCTTGCGCTTCGAGCGCTGCGGGTCGCCCTGGAGGAGAGAGGGGTGACGGCGTGACGGCCGAGGTCGAGCACAGCGACGTCGGGGCTTACGCGCTGGGGTTGCTGACTCCCGCCGACGCGAAGACCTTCGAGGGCCACCTTGCCTCCTGTGAGCGGTGCTCCGATGAGCTCGCCGGCCTCCGCGGCGTGGCCGGCCTGCTGACCGGGCTCGGAGCCGTGCAGGACGACGCGCCGGCCGAATCGGCGAGCGGGGTCGTCGACCTCATGCGGCACCGCCGCGGCCTCGGACGCGGCGCCCGGCGCACCCGCCTCCTGCTCGCCGTCGCCGCGGTGCTCCTCTTCGCGGGCGGGGTCGTCGTCGGGACGACCCAACGCCATGGGACGGTCCCCGCCGACCTGCGGGGCTGGGGCGAGATCCGGTCGGCCGACGACGTGAAGTCCGGCCTGGCGGCCGTCGCGGCGCTGCAGGAGAAGGGTTGGGGAACGCATGTGGCCCTCGACCTGGGCCACCTCACGGGTCCGCGTACCTGCCGTCTGATCGTCGTCTCCACCGAAGGCGAAGAGCGCGAGGTGACCGGCTGGGAGGTGCCGGTGCGGGGCTACGGCGCGATCGACTCCCCCGACCACCTGCAGGTGCACGGTGGAACAGCGATCCCGCTCGGCGACATCGAACGCTTCGTCCTTCGAGCCGACGGCGTCGGAGACCTCCTGAGCATCTCCGTCTGACCTGCCGTCCTGTCCCCGATTCACAGAAACAGACAGTCGTGCTGATCGACGACACCGCCTGGCAGCCCCGGGCGCTCGACCGGCTGCGGACTTCACCATCCAGAACGAATCAGTCGTTCGCGACGCCGTCACCCTGACGCGCGGACGAACGCAGAACGTCCTGCTTGCGTGCGGCTGGCTGGCCAACGACTTCCGCACGCCTGGCCGCACCAGACGTGCGGCACCGCAGCACGGAACGGAACAATTCTTAACAGCCGATTAATAAGCATCATCGATCAGGAAAAATTGGTCAGAAAAAGCTGAACCAGATTGATCGGGTCCTCGTACTCCAGGGCCCACGAGGGTCGCACCGAGACCGCGATCTTCGGCTTTCTCAGCACCGAGGAGAGACAATGTCCGCAAACAGTTCCCCAGTCCGCCGAATCGTCACCGGCACCGTCCTCGTCGGCGCCGCCGCGGCCATCGGACTCGGCATGGCCTCCGCAGCCGACGCCGCCGCCCCCGCCAAGGTCACCGTCAAGGTCGCGCAGAAGGGCAACTATACCGCCGCGATCTGCGTCGGCGACATTCTTGAGGCCCGGTGCACGGACAACGTCGGCAAGGGCCAGACCGCGACATTCACGGTGGCCCCGCCGAAGGGCACCGCGGTCAGCGTCAATGTGATCGTCAAAGGTGGCGGCTCGGCCGATAAGTCGGTAGTGAGCAACAAGACCCAACTCAAGTTCGAGACCTCCGGCAGCAAGGCAAAGCCGGTCGTGAAGCAGGTCTGATCCACTACGGTCGCGCACCGACCCGTTTTCCGTCCCGCAACCGCCCCGCGGTTGCGGGGCGGATTCTCCTATTCGCGCGCCGCCTTTCTCGCAAAGAGTCGACGACGCTTTCCGACGCCCTGGCGGGACGGTCTGGTGGCGGCGCGCCTCCGGGTCGCGTGGACGTGACCACCGACACACCTTCCACGCACTCTCAACTTTACCTTCCGGAAGGTAAAGTACGACGCATGGGATCAAACGCCAGAGAGCGCATCCTGGAGGGGGCGCTTGAACTGTTGCGCGCCGAGGACGGTGCGAGCATCACGCTGGACGGCGCCGCGAAGCAGGCCGGGGTGACCAAGCCGGGGTTGATGTACCACTTCGCGACCAAGGAAGCCCTGATGCAGGCCGTGGTGGATCACGCCGCGCAGAAGTGGGAGCGCCTGATGCTGGCCCGTCTGGGCCGGCCGCTCGCCGAGGCGTCGCCGCGTGAGAAGGTCGCCGCCTACGTTCGGGTCGCGCTCACCGAGCCGCACGACCGCGCGGACTACGCGATCTGCTCCGACGCCCTGTACACCCCGGCCCTGTCCGAGGCGTGGACCGGTCGTATGGGGCCCTGGGTCTGCCTGCCCGATGACCTGCCCGCGCCCGAGCGGGCCCGGCTGACCGCCGCCCGGCTCATGGCCGACGGCTACTGGACCTCCGCGGCCACCGGCGTCTTCCCGGTCGCGGAGGCCGACCGGTCGCGGATTCTGGCGATCGCCGACGCGCTCCTGAACGAAGGAGACCGATGATGAACAAGTGGCTGCCGCTCGCCGCGGCGATCGCACTGGAGGTGACCGGGACGCTGTCGCTGCGCGCCGCCCTGGACCATCCCGCCTGGTACGTCCTGGTCGCCGTCGGCTACATCGGCGCGTTCTTCTCTCTCAGCATGGGCCTGCGCGCCGGATTGGGCATCGGCGTCGCCTACGGCATCTGGGCCGCCTGCGGGGTCGCCCTCACCGCCGTCCTGGCGGCGGTGATCTTCTCTGAAGCGCTCACCGTCCTCATGGGCGCCGGGATCGGCCTGGTCATCGCCGGAGTCCTGTGCGTCGAGCTCGGCTCCCAGCACGCCGAGCAAGGAGACCACGCGTGAACTGGCTCTACCTGATCGTGGCGATCCTCGCCGAGGTCACCGCCACCCTGTCCCTGCGCATGGCCTCCCAGCCGCGGGCCGCCAAGTCCTGGATCGCCGCCGCCGTCGGCGGCTACCTCATCGCCTTCACCTGCATCAGCCTGGCTCTCGCCGGCGGCCTGGGCATCGGCGTCGCCTACGGCATCTGGGCCGCCTCAGGCGTCGCCCTCACCGCCCTGGCCTCCCGCGCGCTCTTCGGTGAACCACTCACCAAGGCCATGACCGCGGGCATCGGCCTCATCATCGGAGGCGTCCTGTTCATCGAGCTCGGCGCCGGCCACTGACCGGGCACACCGAGCAGAACCGGCACGACGGCGATGAGCGCGAGGCCGAGGGCACCGAGGGACTTGGCCCAGCGTCGACGGTGAGGATGGTGTCCAGGATGAACGGTGAGTCCCGCAAGGTCCCCGGAACCACGACACCTGTCGTTCGGCATATGTTTCGGACGGGACGTCTAGGTGGCGATGGCGAACAGTGGTTCGCCGAACTCCACGGCGGTGGCGTTGCCGCAGAGCACCTCGACGATCTCTCCGGCGACCTCGGCGGTGACCGGGATCATCAGCTTCATCACCTCGACGATCGCCACCTGCTGCCCGGCCGCGACCGTGTCGCCGACCTGGACGAAGGGTTTCGCGCCGGGCTCGGGTGCGTGGTAGACCATCCCGACCGAGGGCGACCGCAGGAAGGCCCGGTCGTCGGCCGGAGCCGCCGGAGCCGCCGCGGCCGGGACGGGCGGCGGGGGCGTGCCGGCGGCGGGTCCGGCGGCTTCGCTCCATTCGAGCTCGATCGTGACGCCCGCCGCTTGCAGCCGCAGGACGGTCGGCGGGAAGCGCAGGCCGGCGAGAAGGTCGAGCGTCCCGTCCCTGACCTGCTCCAGGGCGGACAGCGTGTCCCGCACCTCGCCGGTCATCAATAGTTCCCCAGCCCGCCGCAGACGTTCAGGGCCTGCGCGGTCACCGCCGCCGCGCCGTCGCCGACCAGGTAGCTCACCATCGCGGCGACCTCGTGCGGCTCGACGTACCGGCCGATCGGGACCCGGCCGGTGATGCGGCCGAACGCCTCCTGCTCGTCCACGCCCCAGATCGCGGCGTAGTGCGCGCGGACCCGTTCGGCCATCGGCGTCTCCACGAAACCGGGACAGACCGCGTTGACGGTGATCTTGGTGTGCGCGAGCTCCAGGCCGAGCGCCTTGCTGAAGCCGACCACGCCGTGCTTGGAGGCCGAGTACGGCGCGGCGTGGATGACGCCCTGCTTGCCGCCGGTCGAGGCGATGTTGATGATCCGGCCGGTGCCGCGGGCGAGCATGCCACCGGCGTTGAGGACGCTCTTGGTGACCAGGAAAACGCTGGTCAGGTTCGTTTCGATCACGTCGGTCCAGAGCTCGTCCGTGATCTGCGCGGTCGCTCCGCCACCGGGCCGTCCGGCGTTGTTGACCAGGACGTCGATCGGGCCGAACCTCGCCACCGCGGCGGCGACGAGGGCCTGGACCTGGGCGGAGTCGCGGACGTCGCACACCGCGCCGTCCGCCTCGCGGCCCTCGCCCTGGAGCGCCTTCACCGTGGTGGCGACGGACTCCTCGGTCCGGGCGCAGATGAAGACGCTCGCCCCCTCCTCGCCGAGGCGCCGGGCGATCTCCAGGCCCATCCCGCTGGTGCCCCCCGTGACCAACGCTACCCGGTGAACCTTTTCCGCCATGGCTGCTCCTTCGGTACGGCCTGGGAAAACTGATCGGCGTGAAACAGCGTGCGCGGCCCTCCTCGAACGGACCTCGAAATTGTCTTGGCCTCCACTCGGTCGAGGTCCAATCAAGGCTCCATCGAGACGACCGGGGCACCTTGGAGCCAACGACCAACGGAGGCATCCATGGGCTCGGCTCCGACGCTCGCCGAACTTTACGCAGAGGTTCAGCTGTTCTACGCACGGCAAATGCAGGGCCTCGACTCAGGAAAACTCGAAGCCTATGCGGACACCTTTACCGAGGATGCCGAATTCAGCCATACGCCGGGCCGCGAGCCCGCCCGTACCAGGGCCGGGATCCTCGCCGACCTGGAGGACTTCCACAAGCGCTTCGAGGGCGACCCGCTGCGCCGCCGGCACTGGTTCAACATGATCGACATCGATCCCCAGCCGGACGGCACGATCATCTCGATCTGCTATGCGCTCGTCGTGAAAATCCGCCCCGGGAAGGCTCCGGAGATCGCGGCGAGTTGCGTCGTGCACGACGTCCTCACCCGGGCCGGCGGCGAACTCCTCAACAAGTCCCGCCGGGTCGAATACGACCCCGCTCTCTGAGGAACCCAACGAGCGAAAAGGAAACACTGTGCTGTTCATCGCATCATCAGGAATTCTCCGATGACGCGCCGAGTGGTCATCACGGGCTTCGGTGTGCGGGCACCCGGCGGCTCGGGCGCCGCCGCCTTCTGGGACTTGCTGACCTCGGGTCGTACCGCGACCCGCCGCATCAGCTTCTTCGACCCGTCCCCGTACCGGTCGCAGATCGCCGCGGAGGCCGACTTCGACGCGGCGGCCGAGGGCCTGACGCCCCGGGAGATCCGCCGCATGGACCGGGCCGCGCAGTTCGCGGTGGTCTGCGCCCGCGAGGCGGTGGCCGACAGCGGCCTGGACGTCGGCGCCCTCGACCCGCACCGGGTCGGGGTCAGCCTCGGCAGCGCGGTGGCCGCCGCGTCCAGCCTGGAGCAGGAGTACCTGGTGCTCTCCGACGCCGGTCGCCAGTGGGAGGTGGACCCGGGTTTCCTGTCCGCCCACATGTTCGACTACCTCGTCCCGAGCGTGATGCCGGCCGAGGTCGCCTGGACGGTCGGCGCCGAGGGGCCGGTCGCGATGGTCTCGAACGGCTGCACCTCCGGGCTCGACTCGGTCGGGCACGCCGTCCAGCTGATCCACGAGGGCAGCGCCGACGTCATGCTCGCGGGCGCCGCCGACACCCCCATCACGCCGATCGTGGTGGCCTGCTTCGACGCCATCAAGGCCACCACGCCCCGCAACGACGACCCGGAGCACGCGTCCCGTCCCTTCGACGGCTCGCGCAACGGCTTCGTACTGGCGGAGGGCGCGGCGATGTTCGTGCTGGAGGAGTACGAGTCGGCCCGCCGGCGGGGCGCGCGCGTCTACGCCGAGATCGCCGGCTACGCGACCCGGTGCAACGCGTACCACATGACCGGGCTGAAGACCGACGGCAGGGAGATGGCCGAGGCGATCCGGGTCGCCCTGGCGCAGGCCAGGACCGACGCCGGCGCGGTCGACTACATCAACGCCCACGGGTCCGGCACGAAGCAGAACGACCGGCACGAGACGGCCGCCTTCAAGCGCAGCCTGGGCGAGACCGCCAGGAAGGTACCGGTCAGTTCGATCAAGTCGATGGTCGGCCACTCCCTAGGGGCGATCGGCTCGATCGAGATCGCCGCCTCGATGCTGGCCATAGAGCACAACGTCGTCCCCCCGACGGCCAACCTGCACCGGGCCGACCCCGAGTGCGACCTGGACTACGTGCCCCTGGTCGCGCGGGAGAAGCAGGTCGACACCGTGCTGACCGTGGGCAGCGGCTTCGGCGGCTTCCAGAGCGCGATGGTCCTGCGAGCACCCGAAGCGGAGGCCGCATGAGCGTGCGCACGCTGGTCACCGGGCTCGGGGTGGTCGCCCCGAACGGCCTCGGCGTCGAGCGGTACTGGGAGGCGGTCCTGGAGGGCAGGTCCGGGATCGCGCCGCTGACACGGTTCGACGTCTCCGCGTACCCGGCGACGCTGGCCGGGCAGATCCAGGACCTCCTCATCGAGGACCACCTCCCGAGCCGACTGCTCCCGCAGACCGATGTCTCCACGCGGTTCGCCCTGATCGCCGCCGAATGGGCGCTGGGCGACGCCAAGGTGGACCCGTCCACGATGACCGACTACGGGATGGGCGTGGTCACCGCCAACGCCTGCGGCGGGTTCGAGTTCACCCACCGGGAGTTCCGCAAGCTGTGGACGCAGGGCTCCAAGTCGGTCAGCGTCTACGAGTCGTTCGCCTGGTTCTACGCCGTGAACACCGGCCAGATCTCCATCCGGCACGGCATGCGCGGGCCGAGCAGCGCCCTCGTCGCCGAGCAGGCCGGTGGGCTGGACGCGATCGGCCACGCCCGCCGGACCATCCGGCGGGGAACCCCGCTCATGGTGACCGGGGGCGTCGACTCGGCCTTCGACCCGTGGGGATGGGCGTCACAGATCGCCGGCGGCGGGGTGAGCCGGTCGACGGACCCGCAGGGCGCCTACCTGCCGTTCGACCGCGCGGCCTCCGGTTACGTGCCCGGCGAGGGCGGCGCGCTCCTCGTACTGGAGGACGCCGAGCTCGCCATGGCGCGCGGGCTGCCCGAGGTCTACGGCGAGATCTGCGGATACGCCTCCACCTTCGATCCGCCCCCGGACTCGGGCCGCCCGCCCGGCCTGCGGCGGGCCGCCGAGCTGGCGCTGTCGGACGCCGGGCTCGCACCGGACGACGTGGACGTGGTCTTCGCCGACGCCGCGGGCCGACCCGATCTGGACCGCGCCGAGGCCGAGGCGATCCGCGGGCTCTTCGGCGCGCACGGCGTCCCGGTCACCGCGCCGAAGACGCTGACCGGCCGGCTCTACTCGGGCGGCGGCCCGCTCGACGTGGTGACCGCGCTGCGGACGCTGACCGAGGGCGTGATCCCGCCGACCTACGGCCCGTCCGACGTCCCCCGGGAGTACGGCCTGGACCTCGTCGTGGACGAGCCTCGCGAGGGCCGTCCCGGCACCGCCCTGATCCTCGCGCGCGGCCGCTGGGGGTTCAACGCGGCCGTCGTCGTCCGCCGCTTCACCGGCTGACGCGGTTCACCAGACGCTTCACCGACCAAGGAGCCATTCCATGAGCAAGACCATCAGCCTCGACGACCTGCGCGACCTCCTCGTCCAGTGCGCGGGCGAGGTGACCGGCGTCGACCTGGCCGGAGACATCATCGACACCGATTTCGAGGAGATCGGCTACGACTCGCTCGCCCTGATGGAGACCGGGGCCCGGCTGGAGGCGGTGTACGGCGTGGTGATCCCCGACGACGACATCGCCGAGCTGAAGACTCCCCGCGACCTCCTCGACCGGGTCAACCAGACGCTGGTCGAGGCGTCGTGAGCGAGCATCGGACACTGCACACTCGCGACATCGCGGCGCCGCCGGAGGTCGTGTACGGGCTGATCGAGGACGCCGGCCGGTGGCCGGTGATCTTCGAGCCGACCGTCCGCGTCCGGTCCCTGGAGCGGGGCGCCACGACCGAGCGCTTCCAGCTCTGGGCGACGGTGGGCGGCGAGGTGAAGACCTGGACGTCCAGGCGGACGCACGACAGGACCGGGCGGCGGATCGAGTTCCGGCAGGAGCGCAGCCAGCCGCCGATCGCCTCGATGGGCGGGGCCTGGGAGTTCCGGCCGCTGGACGGCGGCGGCTGCCGCGTCCTGCTCCACCACGACTTCACCGCCACCGACGAGCGCGCCGTCGACGGTCTGATCGAGGCGGTGAACGCCAACAGCGAGCGGGAGCTCGCGGCGACGGCCCGGGTGGCCGAGCTGGGCCACCCGCCGGAGGACCTGTTCTTCACGTTCGAGGACGAGGTCCTGCTCCCCGGCACGGCCGCCGACGTCTTCACCTTCATCGACCGCGCCGACCTCTGGCCGTCCCGGCTGCCCCACGTGAGCCGGGTCGACCTGACGGAGACCGTCCGCGGGATCCAGGACATGGAGATGGAGACCGTCACCTCCGACGGCGGCGCCCACACCACCCGATCGATCCGGCTCTGCTTCCCGGACGAGCTGATCGTCTACAAGCAGCTCGTCCCCCCGGCCCTGCTCATCGGGCACAGCGGGGCCTGGGAGATGACCGAGCGGGACGGCGGCACCGCCGTCGTCGCCCGGCACATGGTCGCCGTCCAGCCGATGGCCGTCACGAAGGTCCTCGGCCCCGGCAAGGGCGTCGCGGACGCGCGGGAGTTCGTCCGCGACGCCCTCGGCACGAACAGCCGGACCACGCTCGCCCACGCCGGGGAGTACGCGAGGGCCAGGCGGAAGGATGCCCTGCAGTGATCGTCGAGGTGGCCGACGGGGTCTTCGGATACGTCCAGGAACCCGGCGGCTGGTGCGTCAGCAACGCCGGCCTGGTCGCCGGGCCCGACGGCATGCTGGTCATCGACACCCTGGCGACGGAGATCCGGGCGGGCCGGCTTCGCGAGGCCGTCGACCGGCGCGCGACCGGCCCCGGACGGACGCTCGTCAACACCCACAGCCACGGCGACCACACCTTCGGGAACCACCGCTACGGCCCCGGCGCGACGATCGTCGCGCACGCCGGGGCCCGCGCCGAGATGGCCGAGACCGGCACGGCCCTGACCGGTCTCTGGCCCGAGGTGGAGTGGGGAGACGTCCGGGTGACCCTGCCCACGGTGACCTTCCAGGACCGGCTGACCCTGCACCTCGGGGAACGCCGGGTGGAACTCGTCTCCGTCGCCCCGGCGCACACCGGGCACGACGTCGTGGCGTGGCTCCCGGAGGAACGGGTGCTCTTCGCCGGGGACGTGGTCATGTCCGGGGCGACGCCGTTCTGCCTGTTCGGATCGGTGCCGGGCACGCTCGCCGCCATCGAGCGGCTCCGCGCGCTCGAACCCGTGACGGTCGTCTGCGGGCACGGGCCGATCGCCGGGCCCGAGGTGTTCGACGCCAACGCCGCGTACCTGCGGTGGGTCCAGCGGCTGGCGGCCGATGGCAGGGCCGCCGGGCTCACCCCGCTGGAGGTCGCGACCAAGGCCGACCTCGGGGCGTTCGCCGGCCTGCTCGACGCCGAACGGCTCGTGGGCAACCTGCACCGCGCCTACGCCGAGGCCAACTCCGAAGCCAACGCCGACACCGGCACCGGCGCCCCCGGGCGGCTGGACCTCACCGAGATCTTCAACGAGATGGTCGCCTACAACGGCGGCCGCCCCCTCACCTGTCTGGCCTGAAAGGAGGCACGACACCCATGGCCGCCGAACCTGACGCCTTCCGTGAGGCGATGGCCCGCTTTCCCGCGGGCGTCACGATCGTGACGACCCACGACCAGGACGGCACGTCGTACGGCTTCACGGCGAGCTCGGTCACCTCGGTGTCGATGTCGCCGCCGCTGATCCTGGTCTGCCTGGCACGGACGGCCAACTGCTTCCCGATGTTCGCGAGGACCGAGCACTTCGCGGTCAGCATCCTCCGCCCGCACCACGCCGAGCTGGCGATGCACTTCGCCGGGAAGCATCCGGACAAGTTCGCCCGCGGCGGCTTCACCAGGACCGGGGCCGGCTCGACCGTGGTCGAGACGGCCCTCGCCACCATCGAGTGCTCGGCGTACGGCCGGTTCGACGCGGGCGACCACGTCGTCCTCGTCGGCCAGGTCGAGCACCTGCACGTCCCCGACGGACCCACCGAACCGGCGGTCTACGTCGGCCGCGAGTTCGCCACGCTGTGCACCGGCCGGGGCGCCTGCCTGAACCGGTGACCCGACCGAGTACGAGGAGACAACGATGCTGGACCAGCACGTCCCGAGGGTGTCCAGGACCGCGGCCGACGCGGCCGCCGTCGCGGCGCGGTGCGTGGCGGACGCGGAGGACTCCCGCCGGCTCGCCCCCGACGTCGTGGGCGCACTGATCGACGCGGGGTTCGCCCGGCACTTCGTCCCGGCGGGGTTCGGCGGGACGCAGGGCGGCTTCGCCGAGCTGACCGCCTCGGTCGCCACGGTCGGCGAGGCGTGCGCGGCCAGCGCCTGGTGCGCCTCGCTGCTGGCCTACCTCCCGCGCTTCGCGGCCTATCTCCCCCTGGACGGCCAGCGGGAGATCTGGGCGGGCGGACCGGACGCGGTCGTGGTCGGCTCGCCGTCGCCGTTCGGGGCGGCGCGGGCCGTCTCCGGGGGCTGGCGGCTGTCCGGGAGCTGGCCGTACGTCAGCGGCGTCGACTACGCGGACTGGTCCCTGGTCTGCGCGACGGTCCCGGACGCGACTCCGCGGATCTTCGCGCTCCCCCGGCGGGACTACACGGTCACCGAGTCCTGGTTCAACGTCGGCATGCAGGCCACCGGCAGCAACACGGTCGTGGTGGACGACGCCTTCGTCCCGGGCGCGCGCTCGTTCCCGCGCGAGGAACTGTTCGCCGGAAAGGCCGTCGCCGCCGAGGGCGACTGCCACCAGGTCCCGCTCCACACGGTGAACGGGCTGTCGTTCGCCGCTCCGATCCTGGGCGCGGCTCGCGGGGCGCTCGCCGCCTGGACCGGCTACATCGCCGGGAAGCTCGCCCGTTCCCGTCCCGGAGCGCCCGGCCCGAGCCGCACCTCCTTCGACATGGCCCTCGCCCAGGCGTCCGGGGAGATCGACTCCGCCGCGCTGCTGCTGGACCGAGCGGGCGCCGTCGCCGACGCCCGCGCGGCCCTCACCCCGGCGCTGACCGCGCGCAACCTGCGAGACTGCGCGATCGCCGTCCGGACGCTGGTGCACGCGGTCGACCTGCTCTTCGACCTGGCCGGGACGAGCGGCCAGTCGACCGGCAGCCCCGTCCAGCGCTTCTGGCGGGACGTCCACTCCGCCGCCAGCCATGTCGCGCTCCAGTTCGAGCCCGCCGCCAACGCCTATGCCGCCACCGTGTTCGACGACGAGGAGACGCGGCCGTGACCGAGTACTTCGACTGGGTGCTCTGCTCGAACTGCGGATACCCGCTGTACGGGAGACGCGTCAGCCGCAACCTCAACGTCTGCCCCGAATGCGACGCGCACCGCCCGCTCACCGCCGACGAGCGGCTGCGGCAACTCGCCGACGACGGCGAGTACGACCCGCTGCCGGTCCCGGTCACGCCGTCCGATCCGCTGAACTTCGCGGACACCGTCCCCTACACGTCGCGGCTGGCCGACGCGCGGCACCGCACGGGCATGGCGGACGGAGTGCTCTGCGCGCGGGCCGCCGTCGAGGGAACCCCGGTGATCCTCGCGGTGATGGACTTCCGTTTCATGGGAGGCAGCCTCGGCTGCGCCGTCGGCGAGGCGATCACGGCGGCCATGGAGACGGCGCTGGACGAGCTGACCCCGTTGATCCTGGTGACCTCCTCGGGCGGCGCCCGGATGCAGGAGGGCGCGCTGTCGCTCATGCAGATGGCCAAGACGAGCGCGGCGCTCCTGGCGCTCGACGAGGCCGGCGTCCTGACGGTCTCGCTGATCGCCGACCCGACCTACGGCGGCGTCGCGGCGTCCTTCGCCACGCTCACCGACGTGATCATGGCCGAGCCGGGCGCGCGGCTGGGCTTCGCCGGACGCCGGGTGATCGAGCAGACCATCCGGCAGACGCTCCCGGCGGAGTTCCAGACCGCGGAGTTCCTGCTGGAGCGCGGCTTCATCGACATGATCGTCCCGCGCTCGCGGCTCAGGGCCGAACTGGGCCGGCTGCTCCGGGCGGGCGGCCTGACCGAACCGCCGGCGCCGCCCGCGGCGGCGTCGCTGGTGAGGGACCCGGACGTGCTGCCGGAGCCGGACTCGTGGCGGCAGGTCAGGCTGGCCCGCGATCTCGGCCGGCCCACCACGCTCGACTATCTGACCACGGCCTTCGAGGGCTTCCAGGAACTGCACGGCGACCGGATCTCCGGCGAGTGCCCGGCCGTCGTGGGCGGGACGGCCCGGCTCGACGGCCGCCCGGTCATGGTGATCGGCCAGCAGAAGGGCCACACTCCCGCCCAGCTCCAGGCCCGCAACTACGGCATGCCCACGCCCGCCGGGTACCGGAAGGCCGCGCGGCTGATGCGGCTCGCCGACAAGCTCGGGATCCCGGTCGTCACCCTCGTCGACACGCCGGGCGCCTACCCGGGCGCCGACGCCGAGGAGCAGGGCCAGTCGGTGGCCATCGCCGAGAACCTCCGCCTGATGGCCGGGCTCACGGTGCCGGTGGTGAGCGTCGTCATCGGCGAGGGCGGCAGCGGCGGGGCCCTCGCGCTGGCCGTCGCGAACCGGGTGCTGATGTTCGCCAACGGCGTCTACTCGGTGATCAGTCCGGAGGGCTGCGCCTCCATCGTGTGGAAGGACGCCGCCTCCGCGCCGATAGCGGCCGAGGCTCTCCGGGTGAACTCGCGGGACCTGCTCCTGCTCGGAGTCGTGGACGGTGTGATCCCCGAGCCCGGGGAGAGCACGAAGGCCGACCCGCTGCGGGCGGCCGACCTGCTCCGGGACGCGGTCGGCCAGGCGCTCCACGAGCTCGACGGGCTCAGCGGCCCGGAGCTCGTCGCCGACCGGCGACTCCGGTTCCGCCGGTTCGGCTCGACGGAGCCGGCCAAGGCCGAGCTCAGCGGCTTCGGCGACCGGACCGGGTGAGCGCGTGTTCGCGAAGATCCTCATCGCGAACCGGGGTGAGATCGCGCTCCGGGTCGCCCGGACCTGCCGGGAGATGGGCATCCCGACCGTCGCCGTGCACTCCGAGGCCGACCGCGACTCGGCCGTGGTCGGGTTCGCGGACGAGAGCGTCCAGATCGGGCCCGGGCCGCCGCAGCGCAGCTACCTGAACGCCGCCGCGGTCCTGCAGGCCGCCCAGCAGACGGGCGCGGAGGCCGTCCATCCGGGCTACGGCTTCCTGTCGGAGTCCCCGGACTTCGCCGACGCCTGCGAGTCCCTCGGCATCACGCTGATCGGCCCGCCCGCCTCGGTGATGGCCGAGCTCGGCGACAAGACCTCGGCCCGCGCCCTCATGGCGAAGGCCGGCCTGCCGCTGCTGCCGGGCAGCCTCGACCCGCTCGACGCCGCGTCCGCCAGGGAGCTGGTCGCGGAGATCGGGTTCCCGGTCATCGTCAAGGCGGCGGCCGGCGGAGGCGGCCGGGGGATGTCGGTGGTCCGCGACCCGGCCTGCTTCGACGAGGAGTTCCGGCGTACGCAGGCGACGGCGCAGCTCCTCTTCGGCGACGGGACCGTGTACGTCGAGCGGTACCTGGAGAACGCCCGGCACGTCGAGATCCAAGTGCTCTGCGACGGCCGGGGAGACGCGGTCCACCTGGGTGAGCGTGACTGCAGTGTGCAGCGCAGGCATCAGAAGCTCATCGAGGAGACGCCCGCGCCGAGGCTCCCCGACGGGCTCGCCGAGCGGATCGGCCGGTCGGCGGTGCGGGGCGCGCTGGCCGCGAGGTACTCCGGGGCGGGGACCTTCGAGTTCCTGGTCGGACCGGACGGCGGCTACTACTTCATGGAGGTCAACTGCCGGATCCAGGTGGAGCATCCCGTCACCGAAATGGCGACGGGGATCGACCTGGTCCAGCGGCAGATCCGGATCGCCGGCGGCGAGCCGCTCGGCCTCCTCCAGGAGGACGTGGTCCCGCGCGGAGCGGCGATCGAATGCCGGATCAACGCCGAGAACCCGGCGCTCGGGTTCGTCCCCACGCCCGGCCCGGTCACCGAGTTCGTCCCGCCCGGAGGGCCTTTCGTGCGCGTCGACACCCACGTCCACTCCGGGTATGTCGTTCCACCGAACTACGACTCCCTGCTGGCTAAGCTCGTCGTCTGGGCGCCTGGAAGGGACGAGGCGATCCAGCGGATGAAGCGGTCGCTGATGGAGTTCCGGGTCTCCGGTCCCACGCTTCACACGACCCGGGACTTTCTGCTCTCCATGCTCGACCACCCGCGATTCCGGAATGCCGAGCATTCCACTTCATTCGTCGATGAACTGGTCCAACCGACCACTGAGCAGCAGGCAGGAGACTGACCATGGCGCACGGAAGCCCGGCGGCGAACAAGAAGCTGGTCGCCGAGTTCATCCAGGCCTTCTACAACGACAAGGATTTCTCCCGCGCCCGGGAACTGATGGCCGAGGACTTCGTCAACCACCGCCCGGACGTCGGCACCGGACGGGAGGGCACGTTAACGGCGTTCCGGGAACAGGTCGCCGCCAACCTCCCGGAGTTCACGCTGGAAGTGGTCCGGAGCAGCGCCGACGAGGACCTCGTGTGGACCCACAACCTGCTCCGGCCGTCCCCCGGAGCCGCCCCGATGGTCAGCGTCGACATCTTTCGCGTCCGCGACGGCCGGGTGTGCGAGCACTGGGACGTCGCGCAGCCCGTCCCGGACGGGATGGAGCCCGGCCATCTGGTGGGAGACGCGTAAAGGCGTAGAACACGAGTGTGGACGCCGCCCCGGGCGATTCAGGGGCGGCGTTCACGCTTCTTCGGCCTGGAGGGCCCGGCTGAGGGCCTGAACGAGTTCCGCCTGCGCTCTTCTGCTGACCGCCGCGTCCGGAGCGAGGACGTCGAAACGGTGAAAGGCCCCGCGGTACAGATGGAGCTCGGTGGGGACACCGGCCTGGACGAGCCGTTGCCCGAAGGCCAGGCATTCGTCCCGGAACGGCTCGATCTCCCCCACGGTCAGGTAGGCCGGCGGCAGACCTGACAGGTCGGCCGCCCGGGCCGGGGCGGCGTAGCAGGACACGCCGTCGGAGCCCGCGGACTCGCCGAGCAGCGCGGACCAGCCGAACCGGCTCGCGGCCAGGTTCCAGACCGGGGTGCCGGTGAACTCCAGGCTCGACGGGCTCGCGCAGCGGTCGTCGAGCATCGGATAGAGCAGCGCCTGGAGAACGAGGTCCGGGCCCCCGCCGTCGCGGACCAGCAGCGCGGTCGCGGCGGCCAGGCCGCCGCCGGCACTGCTGCCGCCGATGGCCAGCCGGTCCGTGTCGATGCCGAGGGCGGCGCCGTGCGCCGCCGTCCAGAGCAGGCCCGCGTGGCAGTCCGTCACCGGGGCGGGATGCGGGTGCTCCGGAGCGAGCCGGTAGTCGACCGAGACGACGGCCAGGTCCGCCTCGTCCGCAATGCGGAGCATCATCGCCTCGTCCCCTTCCGGGGTCCCGACGATCATCCCGCCGCCGTGGATCCAGTACAGGCAGGGCAGCGGCTCCGGGCGGTCGGCGGGCCGGTAGATCCGGAGCCTGAGGCCGTCCGGCGTCCGCCCGTCCTGCACGGCGACCCGGGGCGCGGCCGCCCGCGCGGCGGCCGCCCGCCGGGCGGCGAGGTCGCCCAGCGTCTTCCGGAGGGCGGGCAGGTCGGCATGGGACAGCCCGGAGAAGTCGATCGCCGGTCCGGGCGCGGCGGCGAGCGCCGCCGCGAGTTCGGGATCGAGCCTGTTCGGGTCGAACATGGCGACTCCAGGGACCCCGCCCGGAGCCGGGCGGCGTCCGGTCAGCGAGGCAGGGCGATCGACTGGGAGTGGCGGAAGAAGTCCGTCGGGTCCCACTTCGCCTTCACCCGCTGGAGCCGCGGGTAGTTGCCGCCGTAGTAGAGGGTCGACCACGGAACGCCGGACTTGTTGTAGGCCGGGTCGAGGATGTCGGGGTCCGGGGAGTTGATGTAGCACCCGTCGGTCTGGGCGCCCGGCGTCGGGTAGCCGCCGGTATCGGCGAAGACCTGGCCGAAGATGTCGCGGAGCCAGCCGATGTGCTGGGCGTCCTCACTCTCCGGGACCCAGAAGTTCTCGAACAGCGCCAGATAGGTGGCGTTGCGGTGGGAGTAGGCGGTGGCGTCCGCGGCCACGGCGTTGACCTTCCCGCCGGCCACCCCGGTGAGCTGCACGGTCGCGGACATGTTGGCGTAGTCGGTCCGCATGATGTTCTCGTAGATGGCGTCGATCTGCCGGGGGGTGAACGGCTGCCGCATGTAGGCGCTCTTGACCGCGCTGCGCTCGCTCGGGTCGGTCATCAGGGCGGGCTGGCTCGTCCCGATGTAGCGCGTGGACGCCAGCCAGTTGAGCGTCCGGTGCGGGAGGGTCGGCGTCTGGATGCCGGTCCCGCGCACGAGGGCGGTCAGGTAGTCGTCCAGCAGCGTGGTGGCGCCGGGCACGGTGGCGTCGATCTGGGTGACCAGCCCGAGTCCCCCGGCGGCCCTGTGCGGGACGAAGACGATCCCGGACAGCGACGTGTACGGCGAGGCGGGCGACGCGTTGGCGGTCTGCCAGGCGCCGAAGTTGCCGATCAGCGTCCTGAAGGCGTCCTGGGGCAGGCGGGCGTACGGGATGAAGCCCGCGCTGACGACGACCTGGCTCGGCGGGTTCGGGAGCGCCTCGCGGGGCGAGGTGCCCGCGGCGTCCGCCGACCGGAACCAGTACTTGGTGATGACGCCGAAGTTGCCGCCCCCGCCGCCGCAGACGGCCCACCACAGGTCGTGGTTCGGGTCGGAGGGACGGCGCGACGCCGTCACGAGCCTCGCGCGACCGCGGGAGTCCACCACGACCATCTCCACGGCCGCGATGTGGTCGGCCACCACCCCGAACCTGCGCGAGAGCAGGCCGTAGCCGCCGCCGGTGGCGTGGCCGGCGATGCCGACGAAGGGGCACACCCCGCCGGGCACCGTGACGCCCCACCTCCGGTAGAGCACCTCGTACACCCGGCCGAGCTCGGCGCCGGGCTCGACGGCGAAGGCGTGGTAGGCCGGGTCCCA
Source organism: Actinomadura syzygii (assembly GCF_008085905.1). Lineage (GTDB taxonomy): Bacteria > Actinomycetota > Actinomycetes > Streptosporangiales > Streptosporangiaceae > Spirillospora > Spirillospora syzygii. The sequence continues at coordinate 337,504 of NZ_VSFF01000004.1, forward strand.
GGAGATCCGGTTCATCGCCGAGGTGTCGATGATGACCTCGGTGCTGGTGCTGTAGACGAAGTCGGCATAGCAGTGGCCGCCTCCTCGGACCGACACCCGCTTGCCGCCGCGCACCGCCTTCTGGACGATGCGGAGCACGTCGTCGGCGTCACCGGCGATCTGCACCGACTCGGGGGCGGCCACCCAGCGCTGGTTGTTGCCGACCGTCAACTCCTTGAAGCGGGGGCTGCCGGGGGTGACCGTGACCGTGCCGTCCAAGGGGATCGGGGACGCCGAGGGGGGCGCGTCCCCGTCGACGGCCTCCCCGCCGTCCAGGATCTGCGGTCCGTGCGATTCGTTCATGTGGTGTGTCAGTCCTCTCCGGAGGTTTTCAACGGTGTGCCGACGTACTCGGCGGTGTCGATCCGGTTGGTGCGCTTCCAGTACTCCTCGGCGGTGAAGGGCCAGTTCTGCGCGGTCCGCCCGGAGGCGTTGACGAACCAGCTCGGGACCTTCGACCAGCCCCAGGCCCGGTTGGCGTTCGCCGTGTCGAGCCGCGCGTTGTAGTCGTCGTGGACGTCGCGGCGCACCTCAAGGGAGGCCGTCGACGTGGCCAGCAGATGCCGGACCGCGTCCAGCAGGTAGGTGACGCCGCATTCGGAGAAGTAGAAGATGCTGCCGCCCTGGCCGGACAGATTCGTGTTGGGTCCGTACAGGCAGAACAGGTTGGGGAATCCCGGGATGGTCAGGCCGAGGTAGGCGCGGGCGTCCCCGCTCCACATGGCATGCAGGTCGCGTCCGCCGCGGCCGGTGACCCGCATCGGCATGAGGAACTCCGCGGCGCGGAAACCGGTGCCGTAGACGATGGCGTCCACCTCGTGGAACCGGCCGTCCGCCGTCGCTATCCCGGTCGGCGTGATCTCCCGGATGGGCTCGGTGACGAGGCGGACGTCATCGCGTTTCAACGTCGCGAGCCAGCGGCCGTCGTCACGGAGGACGCGCTTGGCCCCCACCGGGTAGTCGGGCATGACCTTGGGGAGGAGATCCGGCCTGTCGGCGAGCTGCGCCTCCAGGTAGGCGGCCAGCCGTGACCGCGCCTGCTCGTTCAACGCGGACACCGCGCGTTCGGTCGGCGGGAACTCCGGATCGACCACCCACTGCTCCAGGACGCCGTGGAGACCGGGCGCCAGCAGCCAGAAACGCAGGAATGCCGAGTAGTAGGGGAGGTTCTCCAGCAGCCAGCGCATGCCTTCGGGGACGGGCTGCCGGTAATGCGGTGTGGGCCGCAGCCACGGGGGCGTCCGCTGGAAGACGCTCAGCTCCGCGACCTGGCCCGCCAGTTCGGGGATGAACTGGCATGCGCTGGCCCCCGTGCCGACCACGGCGACCCGCTTTCCGGCCAGGTCGATCGAATGGTCCCATTCGGCCGAATGGAAGGACGCCCCGGCGAAGGATTCACGCCCCGGAATGGACGGATAGGCGGGCCTGCTGAGCTGGCCGGTGGCGCTGACGAGCACCTCCGCCTCGGCCTCGGCGGCGCCGTCCGCCGTCTCCAGGGACAGCCGCCAGCAGGCGGCGTCCTCGTCCCATTCCGCGGCGGTCACCTCCGTGCCGAGCCGGATCCGCTCGTAGAGACCGGTGTCCTTGGCGAACTCGCGGAAGTAGTCGCGGAGGACGTCGCGGGTGCAGAAGTGTTCCGGCCAGTCGGTTCTGAGCGCGAAGGAGTAGCTGTAGAGGTGGCTCGGCACGTCGACGCGGCAGCCGGGGTAGTCGTTGGCGTGCCAGGTGCCGCCGACGTCGGAGCTGCGTTCGTAGACGGTGCAGGGCACGCCCGCCTCGCTCAGCCGGTGGGCCGCCAGCAGGCCGCTCATGCCGGCGCCGATGACGGCCACGCGCAACCGGCGGCCGGGCGCGATCCGCGGGGCGGTCCAGTTCGCGGCCTTGCCGGTGAGGCCGAGTTCCTCGGCCAGCAGCGGGACCAGGTCCGCGGTGTCGTACCCCATCGCCCATGAGGTGAGCCGCCGGAGGCGCTCCCCGTCGGGCGGCTCCGGGGTCGGCGGCGCGGAGTCCCTGAGCTTCGTCAGCACCTCGAACGCCGCCTGCCGGGCAGCGTCCTGCTGCTCCTGGTCGAGGCCGCCCTGGGGACGCAGCAGCCACTCGTTCGGCCGGAGCTCTCCAGGCAGAACCGCTAGGTCGTCGGTGAGGTGCGCGACCGTCATCAGCAAAGGCGGTACCTCGGCGTCGAGCAGGTGGCGGCGGATGGTCTCGTCATCGGCGGAGATGGGCGGGAACATGGGGCACCTCTTCGGCAGGCGAGTAGCGCGTCGTCACTGCTGGGGGTCGCCGTCGAGGATTGCCAAAGTCTGTCGCGGCCCGATCAAAGGAAACTCGAACGCGGCTTGAACGCGGTCGGCCCGGGAGCGGTCGGTGCGGGAGCGGTCAGTGCGAGAGCGGGCAGCCCATGAGCCGGAGGAGGTCGTCCAGCCCGGCCCTGACCTCGTCGATGCTCAGCCCTCGCTCCTTGAGCTGGTAGGAGACGAGGGTCGCCGACAGCGGCGCCAGCAGGGCGTCGGCGAGGTACGCGGAGTCGGCTTCCGGGATGAGCTGCGCCAGAAGAATGGAGAGGTGGGTGTGGTGCACGGCGTACGGGACGCTGCGGAACCTGCCTGACGACGTGTTCTCGGCCAGCAGGAGCAGGTCGACCTGGGTCTCCATCCGGTCGACCAGTGCGTGCAGGAACGCGTGGATCCGATCGCCGGGCGGGGCTCCCGGGCCGAGCGGAGGCGGCCCGTTGATGAACGCCTGCTGGAACTCGCGCTCCTGCTCGTCCAGCAGCGCGAAGATGAGCTGCGACCGGTCGCGGTACTTGCGGTACACGGTCGCGACGCCGACCTCGGCGGCCTTGGCCACCTCGTCCAGCGACAGTTCCGCCGCGCCGCGCTCGGCGATCATCGCCGCCGCGGCGCGGAGGATCTTCATGCGGTTCCTGGTCGCGTCGGCGCGTTCGGTGGGCGGCTGCCCCGCCATCGGAAGCCCGGTGGGCGCGTCGCGGGCCACACGGACCTCCTTCCCGCCGCGGACGGCTGATCGGCACGGCTGATCGGCACGGCTCTCAGACCGTATCCGGGTGCGCCGCACCGGGCGGCGCGCCTTGCTATCCGGAGAGCTCTTCGGTTAGCCTCAGGATAGCAAGCGGAGAGCTATCCGGTATGAGCGAGATGTCCTTTCTCTGGGCCCGATGTTCTTTCCCCGGGCCCGAGCGCCCAGGTCTCTCCGCACCACCCGATCGGAACGACGCACCGAGCACATTCGAGGCAATTCGAGGGCTTCGGGCCTTCCCGAGGACACAGGGGAACCCATGACCACCAAGGTCGCCGTGATCTACTACTCCGCCACGGGCAACGTGCACAGGCTCGCCCAGGCCGTGGCCGAAGGAGCCGCCAAGGCCGGCGCGGAGGTCCGGCTGCGGCGGGTCGCAGAGTTAGCGCCGCAGGAGGCCATCGACGCGAACCCCGCGTGGCGGGCCCACGCCGACAGCACCGCGAACGAAGTGCAGCTCGCCGCCCTGGAGGACCTGAGCTGGGCGGACGCCTACGCCTTCGGCACCCCCACCCGTTTCGGAAACGTCGCCGCGCAGCTCAAGCAGTTCCTGGACACCACCGGCGGCCTCTGGCAGGCGGGCGAGCTGGCCGACAAGCCGGTCACGGCGTTCACCAGCGCGATCAACACCCACGGCGGCAACGAGTCCACGCTGCTCGCGCTCTACAACACCATGCACCACTGGGGATGTTTCATCATTCCGCCCGGCTACACCGACCCGATGCTCTACGCCGCGGGCGGCAACCCCTACGGCGTCAGCCACCCCTCGGGAGCCGGTGAGGCGAGCGACGCCCTGCTCAAGGCCGCCGCCTACCAGGGTGAGCGCCTGGCCACCGTCGCCGCCCGGCTGGCGCGCGGCCGCGCCGCCTAGTCGATCACCGTTCCAGGACCCGTCAAGTCCGTGTTGTCAGCATGGCCGCAGCCCGTCGACGCCGTTGGGGAGGGACCGTCATGCCAGAACGACTCGACATCGTGTGGGACGACTTCACCGAGGAATTCCGCGCCGCGGGACCGGCCGCACGCTGGGCCTACTCGGCGGCCGGACCGCATATCGCCGATGACGGAGAGGTCGCGACCGGCATGGGCGAACTCCACGTCGTGTCCCGGCCCTTCACCCGGACGATCGCACCCGGGGACGCGCTTCCCGGCACGCTGGACCACGTCAAATGGCTGGCCTACACGTCCCACACAGGGTCGGCGGGAGTACCCGGATTCGACGCCCCGCCCGGGCTGGAACTGGCTTTCGAGACGTCGTTCACCGGCCGTACCCACGGCACTGGGGCGCATCCGTTCGGCGACGCGGTCTTACCCGACGACCTGCGCCTGGCCGCCGTGGCGTTCAACGCGTTCGACCCTGAGACGTTCCTGGTCTTCGACTTCTTCCTCACCAATACCCGCATCTACGCCTTCTACGAGCGGCTGCCCTTCGCCCGGGAGGCGCTCGGCGAGTACGCGGCGTTCTCCTACGCCGTTCCGCTCGCCCCGAGGTCACCCGGCGACCGCCACCTGCTGAAGATCGCCTACGACCGCACCGCCGGAGTGGTGCGCTGGCTGATCGAGGGAGACGAGGTGTTCCGGGTGTCCCGGCTCGGCTACCACCTGCCAGGGCGCGAGCACCTCGTTCTGGACCATTCGGGAACCGAGAGCGTCGCCGAACCCCGCCAGCTCAACGCCGGTCTCGGAATCTTCACGCTGCTGGACGCCACCGGCCCGGACGGCGGCCCCGGGGCGGTCCGGATCTCAACGGACGAGGGGTTCTACCCCGCCGCGCAGCGCTTCCTCGATCCCGCGAGCAAGGAGAGCAGCCGGTTGTTCGGGCAGGGGGCGGAATTCAGCGCGGGTCCAGTCCGGATCACCAGGAGTTGATCAGCGGTGACCGTGAAAGTCCCCGTCCTCGGAGTCTGGACGCTGCACGCCTACCACGATCTCGACGAGCACGGAAACGCGTGCGTCGGGCCGCTGGGGCGGGCTCCGCGCGGCCTGCTGGCCTACCGCTCCGACGGCCGCATGGCCGTGGCCATGATGAGAACCGAACCCGGGCCCGCCGACCTGGAGCTGTCGGCCGGCCTGCTGCCGCCGATGAGCCTTCCCGAGGAGTTCATGAGCTACTCGGGAACCTGGCGGTTGGAGGGGTATCACAGGGTCGTGCACGCGGTCGAGGCCAGCGTCCACCCGCATCAGATCGGTACCGAGCAGGTACGCGACCTCGAGCTGGCGGGATCGTCGCTCACGCTTCGCGGCACCGCGATCATCGACGGCCGTCCGCAGCACCGCGTCCTGTACTGGCGGCGGCAGCAGAAGCCGCCGCCGCAATCATCCGAAGGAGAAACCTCATGAAGGTCGTCGTCGCTCCCGGTTACGTCCCGGTCGAGGATCTGGTCGTGGCCGACCAGCCCCGTCCCGAGGCGGGCCCCGGCCAGGTGCTCATCAAGCTGAAGGCCGCCGCCCTGAACCCGCTCGACGTCAAGCTGAGCACGGGCGTCATGAAGGACCAGATGCCGGTGGACCATCCGTTCGCGCTCGGTCTCGACGCGGCGGGCACCGTCGAGGCGCTCGGCGAGGGCGTCCAGGACCTCCGGGTCGGGGACGAGGTCATCGCCTTCACCTACGGCGGGTCGGGCGCGCTCGCGGAGTACGCCCTGGCGAACGCCGGGCCGACCGTGGTCAGGCGGCCGGCCGGCCTCGACCCCGTGCAGGGCGCCGCGCTGCCCGTCGCCGCGATGACCGCCGCCGCCGTGATCACGGCGGCCGACGTGCCGACGGGCGGCACGCTGCTGATCGTCGGCGCCACCGGCGGCGTCGGCTCCTTCGCCGTCCAGCTCGCCGCGCAGGCCGGTGTGAAGGTGCTGGCCACGGCGACCAGGGACGAGGCCGACTACGTGCGCGGACTCGGCGCGAAGGAGGCCGTCGACTACACCGCCGGCGACGTGGCCGAACTGGCCCGCGCGGCCGAGCCGGGCGGCGTGGACGCCGTCATCGACCTGGTCAACTTCGGACCCGGTCTCGCGGCGACCGCGGCCGCCGCCAAGCCGGGCGGCCGGATCGTGTCCACGCTCGGCGGGCCGCCGAGCTTCGACCGCGACGTCACCGCCGTCTACACCGGCGTCGAGGGCGGCATCGGAAGGCTCGACGAGCTGGTCGGCAAGGCCGCCGGCGGAACACTGGCGATCGAGGTCAGCTCCGTCCGCCCGTTCTCCGAAGCGGTCGCGGCGGTCGTCGACTTCGCCGCCGCGGCGAACCGCGGCAAGACCGTCATCACCTTCTGACCGGCGGGAGCGAGCCATGTCGGGGCCCTACCACCTCGTCTGGGACGACTTCGGCGGCGGGCTGCGGACCACCGGCCCCGACGCCCGTTGGGCCCACTACGCCTTCGGCGCCCTCGTGGGCGACGACGGCGAGCCGACCGGCACCGGGAAGGGGCTCCGGGTCCGCTCCCGGGGCCGCCACCCGGTGACCGGGGAACCCGCGTTCCTGCGCACGACCGGCCGGGAGAACGGCGACCCGGCCGCCCTGCCCGGCGTCCTCGACCACGTCAAATGGCTGGTGTACGGCACCAACACCGCCTCCACCGGGCTGCCGGGCTTCGACGCCGAACCCGGGCGGGAACTGCTGATCGAGGCCGTCCTCGGCGGCCGGACGTACGGGACGGAGGGGCATCCGTTCGGCGGCCGGGTGGTCGCGGCGGGCGACGACCTGAGACTGGCCGCCGTGTGCATGCCGCTGCTGGACGTCGAGACGTTCGTGCTCTTCGACTTCTTCCTGTCGAACGAGCGGATCTACGCCGGCTATGAGCGGCTTCCGTTCGTCCGCGAGCAGCACGGAAACTATGCGGCGTTCCTCTACACCGTCCCGGTCGGGCCGCGCACGCCGGAGCAGGAGCACCGGTTGGGCGTGGGCTACGACCGCACGGCGGGGGTCGCCCGCTGGTACGTCGACGGGATCGAGGTCATGCGCGTCGACCAGATCGGCCGTCACCTCTCGTCCCGGGAGCACCTGGTCCTCGACCACGGCGGCGAAGAGGCCACGGTGGCGCCACGCCAGCTCAACTGCGGCCTTGGGATGTTCACGATCCTCGACGCCACCCGTCCGGGTGAGGAAGGCGGGCTGGTCCAGCTCACCGAACACGACGAACACTATGCCCGGCCCGTCTTCTGGGATTCCGAGAGCGATCCGGCGAGCCGACTGTTCGGCCAGGGCGCGGAACTCACCTGCACGGGATACACCATCACTTCGCGTCCCGCGCAGAAAGACTGATCCCTTATGCGGCAACGTATCCTCGGCCAAGGCCTCTCCACCTCAGCGCTCGGGCTCGGGTGCATGGGAATGAGCGAGTTCTACGGCCCGGCCGATGAGGCCGAATCGATCGCGACGCTTCACAGGGCGTTCGATCTGGGCATCACATTCCTCGACACCTCTGATATGTACGGTCCGTTTACGAATGAGGAACTTCTGGGCCGGGCCGTCAAAGGGAGGCGGGAGGCCGTCACCGTCGCGACCAAGTTCGGTGTCCAGCGATCCGACGACGGGGGCTGGCGCGGCATCAGCGGAGATCCCGCCTACGTCCGCTCGGCGTGCGACGCGTCGCTGCGCCGGCTCGGGACCGACCACATCGACCTCTACTATCAGCACCGCGTCGACCCCTCGGTCCCCATCGAGGAGACCTGGGGAGCTCTGGCCGAGCTGGTGGCGGACGGGAAGGTGCGGCACCTGGGCATCTCGGAGGCCGACGGGCCGACCCTGCGGCGGGCGCACGCCGTCCATCCGATCACGGCGGGCCAGTACGAGTACTCGCTGTTCACCAGGGAGATCGAGGCGGACGTGCTGCCCGTCCTCAGGGAGCTCGGCATCGGCCTCGTCTCCTACAGCCCGCTCGGCCGGGGCCTGCTGACCGGCGCGTACCAGGGCACGGCGGCCTTCGCCTCCGACGACTTCCGGCAGAACAACCCGCGTTGGCAGGGTCCCAACCTCGCGCGCAACCTCGCGCTGACCGAGGAGGTCGGCAGCGTCGCGAAGGCTCGCGACGTCACACCGTCGCAGATCGCCCTGGCCTGGGTGCTCGCCCAGGGAGGCGACGTGGTCCCGATTCCCGGGACCAAGCGGGTGCGCTACCTGGAGGAGAACGCGGCCGCGGTCGACATCCGCCTGACCGACCGGGAACTGACGGCGCTCGGCGGGCTGGCCGACCAGGTCCAAGGTGATCGGTACGCACCACCGCCGCCGCGGGCCGGCAGTCGATGAACGCGGTTGAATGAAAAACCCGCGGTCCGTTTGGACCGCGGGTTTTTTGCGCGTTGCGGACCTTTTGTCAGGACGCCCTGCGGTAGGCGAAATCGGTGATGCTGATCGTGTAGACCTTCGACTTCGCCTGGTAGTCGAGGCAGTAGGCGGTCGGATACCAACCGGCCTTCTTCCACGCCCGGGGTTGGGGGAACGCCGTGCAGGAGCCCTTGCGACCGGCGGCCAGCCCCTCGATCCACGCCTTGGTGATCATGGGTTCGTAGAACGTGATCTTCCCGTCGAAGGCGCCGTACATGAACGTCTGGGTGAAGGGCTTGCCGTGGAACTCCGGCGAGTTCATGTCCATCAGGTGGTTGCCCATGCCGGGCACGACGGCGCCCATGTCGTGGTAGACGTCGGGCTTGTACTGGTCCGGAACAGGAATGCGGGCCCTCTTGAGGTCTTCGCAGTTCATCAGCCCCGGGCAGGGGCCGGTGGCGATGGCGTTCGCTTCGGCTTCGCTCTGCATGTAGAAGTGGAAGTCGAAGTGCGGCACGCCGTAGATCTCGGGCGGGTCGTGCCCCTTCGGGTCCCAGGTCAACAGCGCCCAGGTGAACGGGAACGCCTTGTCCCTGGTAGCGCGCTCAGGAAGGGCCAGCGTGCTTCCGTACTCCTGCACGCACTCGACGGTCGTCTTCCCATCGCGCTCGATGGGATAGCAGAGCTTTCCGTCCGATCCGCTCGTGGGCAGGCCCTTCAACGCGTTCGCCGTCAGGCGGTAGCCGAGCGTCCGCGGAGACTTTCCCTTGTAGACGGCGTACATCTGGACGGTCCCGTTGCCGAGACGTTGCACGGGACCGTAGAACGTCCGCTCCCGCGCCGGGCGATTCGAGCCGCCGGACGCCGAGGCGGCGCCGATCATCGCGATGCTGAGCACGCCCACCAGAGCTAAACCGGTCCAGATTCTCTGACGTTCGGTCGTTTTCACCTGAGCTTCCTCTCGGGGACACTCTTTATCGGTGACGATGGCCGGAAATCTCGGGACGCGCGCGGGCCGCCGCGCGATCGGTGATTCCGGCCATCGTCCGAACTCCTCGGGTCACGATGCCCAGGCGCTCTCGAAACCCCCTAGAAGAGGGCTATCCACCTTCTCGAATGCCTACGCAGGACGAGCGGAACGCAGCAGATCCGCCGGCGAGGCCGCCACTCCGGCGGGGATCCTGTCGCTGCCGAGCATCTCCTGGAACAGCCGCTCGACCTCAGAGGTCGGCGTCACTCCGAGTTCGTTGGCGAGCATTTGCCGTAACGAGTGGTATTCCTTCAGCGCCTCGGCTCGCCGCCCGGAGCGGAAGAGCGAGTTGATGAGCTGGTAATGCAGGAACTCGTTGAGCGGATAACTCGTCACGAGAGAGCGCAGTTCGGGAACGACGATCTGGTGTCGCCCGAGCTGCCGAAGCGTTTCGACTCTGAGACCGATCGCGCGGAGCCTGAGTTCTTCCAGGTGCACCACGCAATCGTCGAGGATCGGCCCGGTCGGCACCGTGGCGAAGACCGGCCCGCGCCAGGTCGCGAGGGCTTCCTCCAATTTGAGCAGCCCGGTCGTCAGGTCACCGCGGTCCAGGCACGCCGAACCGCACATGACCAGGTGTTCGAAGACTCCCACGTCCACTTCGCGATCGTCGAGCCGGAGCAGATATCCGGGCGACCGCGTGATCAGGAGATCCGCCCCGTCACGGGCGCTGATTCCCTCGCGGGCGAACATTCGCCGCGCGTGGTAGACGTAGGTTTGCAGTGTCGTGGAGGCGCTTCGCGGTGGATTCTCGCACCACAGCTCCTCCATCAGCGTTCCGGAGCTCACCACCTCGTTCCTCCGCACGAGCAGAAGCGCGAGGATCTGAGCCATTTTCGACGCTTTCACAGGTATCGAGCGGTCGTCGTCACTGACGATCTCCATGGATCCAAGAATGTTGAACCTCACGAAAAACTCCCCAGGTGTCCTGCGGGGTGTGTGACTTCTTCCTCGGCGGGAAGGACCAGTTGCATCGCGTCGACGTGCTTTCGTTCAGCGGCACGCACCGGCTCCGATGAAACGCCGGTTGGATGGATTGCCCCCGCTCGCCCCCTACGGCATCACGCCGTTCACTGCCTTCCGTGCATCCCCGTGGCAGACTCGGGCGACCCCGTGTGCCCGTGGTGTGACACACCGAACTTCCCCCGAGAATCCTCATCGGAGGCTACACACTCCACCGCGAACAGTCAAACTCCTTACAAGGAAGGTAAAACCGTCAGGCCCGAAAATCTGGAATGGGCGATGATAACTCCTAATTCAGACGTGACCTTTAATTTCTGATCTTGAGAACGTCTCAAATGTTCCGAAATGTTCACCCGAAGGCAAGAGTTGCGACGACCGACCGCGCCCTGGCGATGACGTTAGGTTACTGTCACCGGACGCCGCCTGCGCGCGGCGGCGCCGCGGCCCGCACTCCCCCTAGTTTCGGCTCGGCGTGCGCGATTCCGGCATCGCCGGTGTTCCGAGGCCGGTGGAGCGTGGCCGGTGGCCGGACCTGGCTGCATGGGGAAAGGCTCGACGGAATCGGCCGCTCCGCGAAATAGGCTGAGATGACGGTCAGGCGGCGCGCGGCGCGGCGTCGGCGGCGGTTCGAGAGCAGGTGTCCCGAGGTGGCTGGCCCAGGGCAGGCGTCGAGCGTCCGTGCGGAAAGGCTCCGGCTCGGACGCCAATGGGACGAGGCCCTGGAACGGGCCCGCGCGGTCGAGGGTTTCGCCGACTTCCTGCGTCCCGCGCGGGTGAAGACGTTGCTTCCGGCGGCGTCCGGCGGGCCGATCGTCGTTCCCGTGGTCAGCACCCGGCGGTGCGACGCGCTGGTGGTGACCGCCGACGGGGTCGAGGTCGTCCGGCTTCCCGGGCTGACCGCGGAGGAGACCGTCGAGCGGGCCAACCGGTACGTGCGGACGGTCCTGGCCATGCAGAAGGCCGACGAGGACTTCTTCCACGCCAAGCGGAGGTTCGCGGCCGGCGACCGGGGTCCGGCCGACTTCCAGGCTCATCACCAGGCCCGCACGGAGCTCGCCGGCGCTCGCGCCCGAACCGAGGACGTCCTCGACTCGACCGCGCGCTGGCTCTGGGACGCCTTCGCCGACCCCGTCCTGACGGCGTTGGGGCTCACCGGTTCCATTTCGGACGAAGGCGGCAGGCCACGCCTGTGGTGGTGCCCGACCGGGCCGATGACGCTGCTCCCGCTGCACGCGGCGGGTCACCACGACCGGGGAGGGCCGACGGTGCTCGATCGCGTGGTGTCGTCCTACACCCCCACGCTGCGGGTGCTCCTGGACGACGCGCGGGACGAGGAGACCTGGCACGGTCCCGGCGGCGGCGACCGGCTCCTGCTCGTCTCGGTCCCCGAGGCGGGGGGCCAGCCCCCGCTTCCCGACGCGGACGGCGAGCGCGAGCTGCTGACGGGCTCGTTCCCCGCGGACCGGGTCACCTGCCTCGCGGGGGCCGAGGCCACCCGCGCCCGGGTCCTGCGCGAGCTGAACCGCCACCGGTGGGTGCACTTCAGCTGCCACGGCGACCAGGATCTCGGCGCGCCCGCCTCCGGCGGCCTGATCGTCCACGACGGGCGCATCACCGTGGCGGAGCTGGGCTCCGGGAGCAGGGACGGCGAGTTCGCGTTCCTGTCCGCGTGCAAGACCGCGACGGGAGGGGTGGCGTTGCCGAACGAGGCGATGAGCCTGGCCGCGGCGCTGCGCTACTCCGGTTACCGCCACGTCCTCGCGACGCTGTGGTCCGTGTACGACACCGTGGCGGCCCGCATCGCCGCCGATGTCTACACGGAACTGCTCGCGTCGGGCCGATTCCGTCCGGAAACGGCCGCGACGGCGCTGGACCGGGCCGTCAGGCGTCTCAGGGAGCGGGACCCACGGCCGAGCGCGTGGACGCCGTTCGCTCACTTCGGGCCCTGACCGAAAGGCGACATGACAGAGATCCCGTACGAGGAGACCACCGACCCGGAATTCGCGGGGGCCGCCGCGCGGACGTTCGCCGTGGAGACCTATCCGGACGGCCTGCTGCTGCGCGGCCCCTGCCCGCGCTGCGCGAGCGTGATCGAGGTCGCGCTGGTCGACGAGGTGTTCTCCCGCGGCCTGCTCGGGTGGCGCCGCGGTTCGCCCGCGCCGCCGCCCGCTCCGGAGCCCGTGGAGCCCGTCATCTGCACCTGCACCGAGGCCCATCCCGGCAGGCCGGACGGGCGGGTGGGCTGTGGCGCCTACTGGTTGTTCGCCGTCCCCGCGAGCCCGTCATGACCGAGCCGGGCACCGCGTCCCCGGCCGATCTGCGCCGCGCGCAGCAGCGGGAGCAGCTGCTGCGCGACGAGCTTCCCCGCGTCCGCGCGGCCGCCCTGGCCTGGCGGAACGGCCTCGGGGCGCTGCTCGCCGGGCTGCTCGGCTTCGGGCTCGTCAAGGGCAGGACCGACGTCGGGCAGCTGGACGAGCGCTGGGCCGCGACCGTCGGGGTCGTGCTGCTGCTCGCGCTCATCGCCGGGACGTCCGGGGCGCTGCTGTTGCTCAGGGCCGCGCACGGCAGGCCGGCGGTACGGGCGCTCGCGAAGCTGCCGCCGGGCCCGATCGCCGACCGCCGCGAGGCCGCGGCGACCACGCGGGCCCTGCGGATGGGCATCGCCGCCACCCTGGCCTGCACCGCGCTCCTGGTGGGCGGGGTGGCGACCACCTGGTACGGGCCGGGACGCGCCAAGCCCGTGCTGAAAGTGATCATCCAGGGGGAGGCGGTGTGCGGGTCGGTGCGGGAGACCGGCGGCGGGAAGCTCGTCCTGCAGACCGACACCGGCAGGCGGACCGTCGACCTGAACGGGGTGACGGCGATGCTCCCGGTCGACCGGTGCGCTTAGGAGAACCAGTGCGCTCGGGAAAAGCGGCGCGCTTAGGAGAAGCGGTGCGCGTGCCGGTGCGCCGCCGCGGGGGGCCGGAGCGTCGAGGAGGTCGCGATGCCGGGGCGGGATGAGCTGATCGCCGCGCTGTGGGAGCGGGTCCGCCGGATCGAGCAGGACGAGAGCCGTGCGGCGGCGCTGGAGCCCGGGGCGGCGGCGGAGATGGCCGCGCTGGCGCGGGTCGCGGATCCCGTCCACGACGGCGACGCCGCCGTCGTTCTCGCCGCCCTCCACTGGTACCGCGGCCAGTTCGTCGGCGACCCGGACGAGACGCACCGGTCGGTGGAGCTGTTCGCGTCGGTGTACCGCGTCGCGCCGGACCGGGTGCCGGCCGAGATCAGAACGCTGATCACCACCCGGATCCAGGCGCCGCTCGGATGGTTCCTCGACCTCGGCTGGGACCTGCTCGGGCAGACGGACCCCGGCGTCCTCGACGAGTTGGTCCAGCTCGCGCGCACCGCGCTCGACCAGCATCCCGAGGCGCGGGCACGCGCGCTCCTCGGAGTGGCCCTGTGCCGCCGGCACGAGGTCTGCGGGGCGGCCGCCGACCTCGACGAGTCGGTGGCCGTCCAACTGGAGGCGGTGTCCGGCCCGGACGAACCGTGGCTGGCCGGGCCGCTCGGCACCCTGGTGGGCGCCCTCGGCAGGCGCTTCGACGTCTCCCGCGACCCGTCCGACCTCGACACTGCTCTGGACCTCGCGGCCCGTGCGCGGGAGCTCGCCGCCGACGACGCCGACACCCTGGCGGGCCTCCTGGCGAACACCGCGACGATCCACCAGCGCCGGTACCGGCAAAACGGCGAGGGCGCCGAGCTGTCCGCCGCCATCGGGCTCGCAGAGGAGGCCGTCCGCCTGGCGCCGGAGCATCCCGAGGTGGGCGGCCACCTTTACAACCTCGCGAACCTGCTGCTCATGCGGTTCCGCGCCGGACGCGACCCGGCCGACCTCGATCAGGCCATCGGTTTCGGCCGCCGCGCGGTGGACGCGACACCGCCCGCCCACTGGGAGTGGTCGTCCTACCGGGCGCTGGCCGCGCACGTCCTCGCGGTGCGCGCGGAGCACACGGGATCGACGGCAGACCTCGGCGCGGCCGCCGAGATCCTCGCGACGGGGATCGACGCCCTTCCGGACGGCCACCCCGGTCGCCGGTCGCTGCTCAGCGCGCGCGAGCTGGTCATGCAGGCCGCGGACCGGCTCCTCCGGAAGGCGTCCGACCACCACGCCGGGACGCTGGCCCCGCTGACGAACCGGGCCATCGACACCCTGGAGTGGGCGCGGGAGTCGGGTGACGCCGCCGCGGTGGACCTCGGGATCGCACTGCTCCGGCATGTCACCGACTCGCTGCCGCCCGATCACTACGACCTCGGGAACGCGCTGTCGGCGCTGTCGGGCGCCCTGCAGCAGCACTATCACCGCACCAACGACCCCGGCGTCCTCGACGAGGCGCTGGAGCAGGCGAGACTCGCGGTGGCGCGCACCCCGGACGGGCACGACGCACGGGCGAACCGGCTCAACATGTACGCCGGTGCGCTGAACGTGCGCTACCAGCGCCACGGCGACCCGCGAGACCTGGCGGCGGCGATCGACGCGCTGCGCGAGGCCGTCGCCGTCGAGCCGGAGGGGACGGACGAGCGGTCGGGGTACCTCGCCAACCTCGGCCTCCACCTGCGCGCCCGGTCCCGGCTGTACGGGGACGAGACGATCCTCGACGAGGCGATCGACCACGGCCGCCGGTCGGTGCGGGGCGGGGACGGCTCGCGGTGGCGCCCGATGCGGCTGGCCAACCTCGCGCAGAGCCTGTACCTGCGCCATCAGCGCACCGGAGATCCGGCCGCGCTGGACGAGGCGGTCGGCATCGCGAGGTCCGCCGCGGGTTCGGTCAACACGGAGAGGGAGTTCGGCGCCCGGATCCAGGAGACACTGGCGGAGATCCTTTTCACCCGCTTCGAGCGGCACGGCGACCTGCCGGACCTGGACGGCGCGATCGCGGCCCGGCGGGCGGCGCTCGACGCCGTCCCGCCGGACCATTTCGAGCGGCCCCTGTACTCAAGGAATCTCGGCTACCTCTACCTGCGCCGCTACCAGGCGGCCGGGTCGGCGGACGACGTCTACACGGCGCTCGCGCTCGCCGCCGCGGGCATCGCGGGCGTCGCGGACGTCGAGGGCCCGGACTCCTCCGCGCTGGACCTTCTCGCCGAACTGTCCCGCGTCGCCCAGCAGGAGGTCCTGGACGACGATGCGGAGCACGAGACGCGCAGACTGAGGGCGGCCTTTCTCCTTGCGGCGCACGAGTACGGCGACTGGGCGTCGCTGCCCCTGCCGGACGCCGCGAGCGGTTTCGCCCAGCTCCTGCTCACCAGGTACCAGGCGGGTTTCGACCCGGCGCTGCTGGACGAGGCGGTGGACCGGCTCCACACCGCTCTCGCGCAGGCCCCCGACAACTCCTGTTCGAGCACCCTCGCCTTGGCGCTCTGCCTGCGCTTCGACGCGCGCGGGGACGTCGCCGACCTCGACGAGGCGCTCGCCCACGTGCCACCCGCCGGTGCTCCCCCGTCCGCCGGACCCTCCGCGTCCGCCCTCACCAGCCGCGGGCAGGTCCTGCTGCGCCGCTTCTCCGTCACCGGTGATCCCGCCGATGTCGACGAGGCGATCGCGGCCTACCGCGCCGTCCTGGAATGGGACTCCGACGGCGATCGGGCCGCGAACCTGACCCACCTCGGCAGCGCCCTGCGCGAACGCTTCGAGGCGCGTGGGGACGCCGCCGACCTCGACGAGGCGATCGCCCTCTGCCGCGAGGCGTTCGCGCTGCTCCCGGACCATCCGGTCGTCCTGTCGAACCTCGCCGGGGCCGTCCGGCGGCGGTTCGAGCGGGACGGGGACGCGCCGTCGCTCGACGAGTCGATCTCCCTGCTCCGGCGCGGGGCGGAGGTCGACCGGGGCGCGACGATGCTCTTCAACCTCGGAAACGCCGTGACGGTCCGTTTCAACCGCACCGGGCTCGAATCCGATCGCGCGGAGGCCGCCGAGCACCTCCGCGAGGCCGCCACCCATTCGGCGGACGCCCCGCTGACCAAGCTGCGCGCGGCCGTCCAATGGGCCGAACTGACCGGGAACGCTGCCGAACACGCTTTGGAAGCCTACGAGACCGCCATCTCCCTCCTCGACCTCGTCGCCTGGCGCGGCATGACCCGGCACGGGCAGGAGAGCGTCCTGGCCCGGTTTCCCTGGCTGGCGGGCGACGCGTGCGCCACCGCGCTCGACGCCGACCGTCCCGAGCGCGCGCTGGAGCTTCTCGAACAGGGCCGCGCCGTCCTGTGGTCCCAGTCCCTGCAGACCAGGCAACCGCTGACCGCGCTCCGGGAGGCCGCCCCCGCGATCGCCGCCCGCCTCAACGAACTCAGAGCCCAACTGGACGCCCACCCCGAGTAACCGGACACCGACGCGATCAGTACCACTCCGGGAGTCGTTGTTCTCCGGACTCCGCCGTCCCCTTTCGGGTTCGTTGCAGGCAGGGTGAGCCCTGTGGGCAGAGTACGGCTTCCGGAGTGGCACGATCACTTGTCGTGGTGCGGATCCCTTAGCCGCGCGACGTTGTGACGACGAGGGTGCGCAGGCCGGGATTGCCCTGTTGCGCGCTGTTCCAGGTGCCGACCGCCGTGACGTTGCCGGGTGCGACCGCAGCGACCCCGGCCAGGGTGGTGGAGTTCGACCCGTTCGGGTTGCTCGGGCTGGGCACGATGCTCCAGGCGCTGCCGTTCCAGTGCTCGATCAGCGACCGGTTGACGCCGTCGGCACCACCGGTGGCCGCGCCCACTGCCCACACGTCACGCGAAGACAGCGCGGTGACGCCACTGAGGAAATTGGGATTGACGCTGTTGCCGACGTTCGGCACCGGCACCTTGCTCCACGCCGTACCGTTCCAGTGCAATGCGAGATTGCGCGATTCTCCACCGTTGTCGCCGAGTGACGTGCCCACGGCCCAGACGTCCTTGGAGGACACGGCGTGCACCGCTTCCAGAGAGGTCTGCCCGATGGGCAGGGTCGGCAGGACGGACCACTGGGTGCCGTTCCAGTGCAGGATCAGTTCGTCGGTGTTGCCGCTGTGTGAGTCGACGTCGGAGCCGACGGCCCATACGTCGTTCGTGGACACCGCCGAGATCGCCCTCACGAAGTTCACTCCGTTCGGTACGTTCGGCACCGAAACGACGCTCCACGTCTTGCCGTTCCAATGCTCGAACAGCGGAAGGATCTCGGTAGGGGTCGAGAAATAGCCGGTCGCCCACACGTCATTGGCCGACACCGCGGCGACGCCGGTCAGCCGGTCGCCCTGCGTGCCCGCGTTCGGGCTCGGCACGATCGACCAGGCGGTGCCGTTCCAGTGCTCGATCAGTGTGGCGTTCTTCTCGATGGACAGGTTGGAGTTCTGGAGGCCGACCGCCCAGACGTCCTTCGACGACACGGCCGCGACGGCGGCGAGCTGGCTTCCCGACGTGCCGTCCGGGGATGGCGTCGCCGACCAGCGCGTTCCGTTCCAGTGCTCCGCCAAGGTGTGCTCGGTGGTGTCGGGCTTCGAGACGAAACCGACCGCCCACCCGTCCCGCGGCGTAATGCTCGCCGTCGAGGACAGGAGGTCGTTGGAGACCGGCGCCGTGGCGGTGTCAACGCTGGGCACCACCCGGAAGATCGAGGCGCTCGCGTCCGCTCCGGTGGAGCTCGCCAGAATCAGGCCCGCGGCGGCCAGTGCCAGGAAAGGAATCGTTCTTTTCCGCATGCTGTCCCCTCAGAGGATTGGCATAGGACGATCGTGTCCACCAAGGGATATGGCGAGGGGTTACAGCGGTCCGGTCAGGGGCAGGCCTTCCAGGAAAGGTGGTAGGTCTGCTTGATGCTGCCGTCAGACGAGTCCATGGAGGCCCAGCTGACCTTCCTCGAATCCGAGGTGCCCTTGACCACGCGCAGCTCGGTGTTGATGTTGAGGTTCGGCTGCTCGCCGCACTTCCTCCACACGAGCTGGTCCACGGGGATCGTTTGGGTGAGCTGCCAGTTGTCGTCGAAATCACCTGGCCAAGTGTGCGTTACGGCGCCGCCATCCGTACTGCCCTCGAAGTAAAAGCCGCCCTTCTGGACGAGCGAGGCGCCCTTCTCCAGGTAGGCGGAGCCGCGGTAATCCACCTGCCTGACGGCGTAGGTGAAGCCCTGCGGGACGTACACCTTCAGGCCGAGCTGGCAGTTCTTCCGCATGTCCGTGGGCTTGGAGTCACCGCTCGTCTGAGCCCTGTACTCGCTGTATGTGATCGTGAAGGCTTCTCTGTCGCCCGACAGTTGGCCTGCTGCGGTGCCCTTGGGACATCCGGAGCCGTTCCAGGCCACGATCTCGATTCCCATGTCGGGCGGGAAGCCGGACCTACCATTGACCGGGGCGGACGCGACGGCCGGCGCGGCGGCCAGGGCGAGCGCGGCGGCGGCCACGGCGGCGGAAAGTGCGATCTCCTTATGCATGCGATTCCCCTTCACAAAATTGGACGCTCTTCGACAGTAAGAACATGTTGCTCTCCAGATGCCCGTCAATGGTATGCAAATCAAGATCTTTACCGAGAAGGTAGCCAGGCGTTCAAGCTTTGTCAATCGGCGAATTTCAACCCGATGATCTATTATTAGATTTAACATCGGGTTTTGACAGGGACCGTTCCATCTCAGCATCCGGCGGCGAGCCGACGCGGCCACGGTCTGCCCGGCCCGCATCGGCGCGGCACGGCGACAGCGTGCTCAACAATGGGTCTTGTCCGCGTGTGGTCAGACTCCGATGAAGGTCGTGGTCTCTGGCATGTCCGCCCGCCCGGTGCGCAGCGGTGGCACACCTTCTTTCTCGAATCCCACCGAGACGCCGCAGAGCAGCAGGTGCCGGTCATCGGCTCCGACCATGTGGCTGACGGTCTTGCGGTACATCGTCCACATCACTTGGGGGCAACTGTGCAGGCCTTCCGCCCTCAGCAGCAGCATGACGGTCTGCAGGTACATCCCCGCGTCCGCCCACTGTCCGGGCCCCATCGTCCGGTCGATGTAGCAGAACAGTACGACCGGCGCTCCGAATGCCTCTGAGTTCAAGGCGGCGATCTTCATGGGCCTGTCGGGGTCGTCACGATCGATCCCCAGCGCTTTGTAACGCTGGGCAGCCGCGGCGGAAAAGCGGTCCAGATACGGCGAGGTCAATTCGGCCGGGTACATCGCATACTCCCGTTCATCGCCCGGATCCCCGGCCAGTGCCCTCGCCGTCGCACGCCTCTTCAACTCGGCCAAGGGGGCGCCGGTTACGACGTATGCATGCCAAGGCTGGAGGTTTCCGCTGGAAGGGGCCCTGGCCGCTGCGGTCAGCACGCGTTCGAGTGTCTCCTTGGGCACCGGCTTGTCGCCGAACGCCCGCACGGCCCGGCGGCTGTCCACCGCTTCGTACACATCCACGTCTTCTCGGCCCCTCATTCAACGACGACCGAGGGCGTTACCTCGCGTTCTTCTTCAGCCAGGAGTCGATCAGGTGCGCCACCTGATGGGAGTTCGCGTCCATCATGATCATGTGGGAGTTGCCGCGATGGCCCATGGTCGGCAGGTCGATCCAGGTCGATCGTCCACCCGCCTTGCGGAGTGCGTCGTGGAAGCGCCGGGTGGAGGCGTACAGGTCGCCCCATGAGTCGTCCGCATCGAGATGGTCTCCCCAGATGATGAGGTGCGGGATCCGGCGGAGCCGGTCGAGGTCGACCGTCGACGGGTCGGGGGCGCCCGACGGCTCGATGGCGACATGGGCGCGGACGTGGTCGGGCGCGGCGATGGTCGCGGCGAAGCCGAGCGGGCCGGCGGCGCTGTGGGTGAGGATCACGCTCGGCCCGACCTTGACGACCAGTGCGTCGTAGCCGGCCTGCGTGGACCTGTCGTAGGTGCGGAAGCGCGGCACCGTCTGCCTGACGAGTGCCTCGAAGGAGGCGACGGGGAACCGCGTGTCGGCGTATGGCCTGCGCCTGGCCGCGTCGGTGGCGTACGACCCGGCGGGCCCGACGCGGAACAGCTCCCAGAGTTCCCGCTTGGTCCGGAACAGCGGCTCCGCCAGGGAGATCTCTGGATAGCGCTGCCACGAGGCGCGCCCACCGCCGAATCCGTCGGCCAGATAGACGTCGAGGCCGCTGGCGAGGAAACGCTGCTGCCACCCCGCCCGACCGTCCGGCGTGCTCTCGAAACAGGCGCCGGTCAGGCCGCCGCCGTGCCACATAAGAAGCGGCAGCCGACTGCGCGGGCGCACCAGACGCACATATTGGACATAGACCTGACCGGTCTCGAAGTCCCCATTGGGGTCCACGCGGGCCGGTGGCTGCCCTTCGGCGACGTAAGCCTCCCTGGGCTCGGCGCCGCTCAGGGTGATCGGGCTTCCGCCGATGTGAAAGCTGCCCACCTCCCGCACCCGGATGCCGGCGTCGTCCGCCAGGGCGGCTCCCCCGGTGGAGACGGCGATCGCACCGGCCCCGCCGCTCGCGAGGAATGCGCGACGTTTCATGGCGTTCCCTTCGTGTTCCTCGTGTCGGCGGGGGGCGGTCCCGGCCGGGCGCGACCGGACCGGCCGCGCCCAGCCTCGTTCGGCGGGCCGTTATCGCAGTACATGCCCGTCGCGTGCCACGGCGACGAGCCGGTCCAGGGCGCTGAGGTCGTCGACGGGGTCGGCGCCGGACGCGACGAAGTCCGCCAGGTATCCGGGGGCGATCCTGCCGATGAGGTCGCCCTTGCCGAGCGCGGTGGCAGCGTCCGTGGTCGCCGCGGCCAGCGCCTGCCGGTTCGTCATCCCGGCGCCGGCCATCATCCGCAGCTCGCCCGGCAGCGCGTCGAAGGGCGTGAACCGCCAGCCCGCGTCCGTGCCGCTCACCATGCTGACCCCGCTTTCCACCAGGCGGCGGAAGTCGTCGAGGTCGTGCGGGTGTCGCCGTCCCCACAACGCGCCCGCCTCCCCGGACACCCCGGACGGGACGGAGAGCACGTGATGGCCCACGGACAGGGTCGGGCAGACGACGGCGCCGGACCGCGCGAGCAGGTCCGCGACGGCCGGGTCGAAGCCGCGGCCGTCCTCGGCGGCGTTGCGGAACTTCCCGTGTTCGACGAGGACGACGCCCGCGGTGACGGCGGCCCGCATCGAACCGGCCGACAGGCAGTGGACCTTCAGGGGAAGTCCGTGGGACGCGGCCGCCTCGACCGCCGCGTGCAGCACGTCCTCGTCGAAGCCCGGCTCCCACGGCGGCGCGCCGGGCGTCCCCCCGCCGGAGGCCATGGCCTTGACGAAGTCGACGCCGGACGCGGCGTACCGTCCGACCAGCGCCCGGAGGTCCGCCGCGTCGCGCACCTCGCCGCCGTAGCGCCAGGAGTGGCCGCCGACCTTGGTGATCGGCGCGGTGGCCACGAGCGCCCTGGCGCAGTCGGGCAGCGCCGCGGTCCTGGCGCGCACCGCGAGCACGGCCTCGGGCGGACCGCCGCAGTCCGCGACGGTGGTGACGCCCGCGCGCAGCGCGGTCCGCGCGTTCGCGACACCCAGCTCGACGTTCTCGGCGACGCTTCGGTCGGCCGGTTCCGTCCCGTCGCCGGGCTCGGTCAGGTGGACGTGGGAGTCCAGCAACCCGGGGAGCACCACCGCGCGGCCGAGGTCCAGGTGGGGAAGGTCGGCGGGCCAGTCCCCTGGCCGGTCGGCGCCGGGAGCGATCTCGGCGAAGCGGCCGTCCCGGATGAGCAGCCACGCGGGGCGGAGGTCGCGCGACCACGCGTCCGCGCGCAGCCGCCCCGCGTAGACCACCAGGTCGTTCACCGTGCCGGCTGCCAGCGGAGCTCGGGGGCCTTCGCGGTCGCGGCGACGTCGTCCCGGTGGACGAGGCCGCCCTTCATCACGAAGCCGACCCGCTTGAGCGCCTCGATGTCGCGCCCCGGGTCCCCGTCCACGGCGATGAGGTCGGCGTGGCCGCCCGCCGCGAGGGTGCCGATCTGCCCCTCCTTGCGCAGCACCTCGGCGGCCACCACCGTGGCCGACCTGATCGCGTCCAGCGGCTTCATGCCGTACTGCACCATCAGGCTGAACTCGTCCATCTGCTCGCCGTGCGGGAAGGACCCGACGTCGGTGCCGAACGCGATCTTGATGCCCAGTTCGAGGCCGCGCTTGAAGGCGCCCTCGTGCCGCTTGACGAAGCGCCGGTCGAACTCGGTGTGCTGGCGCTTGTAGTACGTGCCCATCGTCGGGACCCAGAAGGTGCCGAACTCCAGCATGGTCTGCAGGTCCTCCTCGGTGAGCAGAGGGCCGTGCTCCAGGGTGCGCACGCCGCCGCGGATCGCGGCCTGGGCGCCGTCCTTGCCGTAGGCGTGCGCGGCGACGTCGCGCCGGTAGCGCTTGGCCTCGGCGACGACGGCGGCGATGTCCTCCTCGGTGAACTGGTGCAGCGGCTCCAGTTCCTCCGGCTCGACGTCCTTGCGCGTGCTGGTCGCGTAGATCTTGACCCAGTCGGCGCCGATCTTGATCTGCCGGCGCACCTCCTTGATCAGCTCGTCCCGGGTGTCGACCATGCCGGCGACGTCGGGCAGGTCGAGCTCCGGGTTGACCTTGTCGTCGATGCGCATGTCACCGCCGGTGATGGAGATGCCGTCCGAGGCGACCTCCATCCGCGGGCCGGGGATGATGCCGGCCTCGATGGCGTCCCGGAGCGCGGTGTCGCCGTGCCACACCTGCTCGTTGTCGGTGTCCCGGGCGCTGGTGAAGCCGATGCGCAGCGCGCGCTCGGCCGCCGCGACGCCCTCGATCACCCGGTAGACCTGCGTCTTGAACAGGATCGCCGGGGGCCACACCTGGTCCTCGGGGCGCAGCAGCATGTGCGTGTGGCAGTCGACGAGCCCGGGCATCAGGGTCAACCCGCCCACGTCGACGACCTCCGCGTCGGCGGGCGGAGTGTCCACGACGGACACGATCCGGCCGTCGGCGACGACGACGGCCGCGTTCTCGTAGTACTCGCCGCTCGCCGGGTCGAGGACGCGGGAGGCCCGCACGGCGAACTGCCGGTCGTTCAGGGGCATCTCATATCTCCTTCTGTGTTCTGTATTCAGAGTACAACATTCATGCGGGGTCGAGGGAGGCGGCGGGGGCGAAGTGGCAGGCGACACTGTGCGAGCCCGCGTCCGCCACCAGCGCCGGCTCTTCCACGGCGCACACCTCCGCCGCCTTCCAGCACCGCGTGCGGAACCTGCATCCGCTCGGCGGCGCGGCCGGGCTGGGCGGATCGCCGTCCAGCAGGATGGGTTCCTGTTCCCGCGCCAGATCGGGGTCAGTGGGCGGCGCGGCCGACAGCAGCGCCTGCGTGTACGGGTGCCGGGGACGGCCGTAGACCGCGTCCTCGGGTCCCTCCTCGACGACCCTGCCCAGGTACATCACGGCCACCCGGTGGCTGATCTGCCGGACGACCGTCAGGTCGTGCGCGATGAACACGTACGACAGGCCGAGCCGCTCCTGCAGGTCGGCCAGCAGGTTGAGGACCTGCGCCTGGATGGAGACGTCCAGCGCCGAGACGGGCTCGTCGCAGACGATGACCTCGGGGCCGAGCGCGAGCGCGCGGGCGATGCCGACGCGCTGCCGCTGACCGCCGGAGAACTCGTGCGGGTAGCGGTTCAGGTGATCGGGGTTGAGCCCGATCAGCTCGAAGAGCTCCCGGGTCCGGCGGCGGCGTTCGGCCGGCGTCCCCTCGCCGTGCACGACCAGGGGCTCCGCGACGATGTCGCCGACCGTCATCCGCGGGTCGAGGCTGGTGTAGGGATCCTGCAGGACGATCTGGATCTTGCGCCGCAGGGCCTTCAACCCCACCCGGCTGAGCCGGTGGACGTCCTCGCCCCGGTATCTGATGGTCCCCGACGTGGGCCGGTCGAGGGCGACGAGCATCCGGCCGAGCGTGGACTTCCCGCACCCGGACTCGCCGACGAGGCCGAGCGTCTCCCGCTCGCCCAGGGTGAAGGACACCCCGTCCACCGCACGGACCCACGAAGCGCCGCCGAAGGGCCACCGGCCGCCCGACGAGTAGTGGCGGGTGAGGTCGGCGACCTCAAGGATGGGCTGGGACGGCACCGGCGATCACGTCCTTTCCGAAGTGGCAGGCGCTCCAGCGGCCGGCGGCGTGCTCGCCGAGCGCGGGCTCCCGCTCGGCGCAGACGGCCGCGGCGAGCGGGCAGCGGAAGCGGAACGGGCAGCCGACCGAGTCCCGCCTGAGCACCGGAGGCTGGCCGGGCAGCGCGGCGAGCCGGCCGGCCCGGCGGTCGGCGCGCGGGACCGCCTCGAGCAGCGCCCTGGTGTAGGGGTGGGCCGGACCGCGGAAGATGTCGCGGACCGCGCCCGTCTCCACCACTCGTCCGGCGTACATCACCGCCACCCGGTCGGCGATCGACGCGACGGCGCCGAAGTCGTGGGTGATCAGCACCAGCCCCATGCCCGACTCCTGCTGGAGCGTCTGGAGCAGCCGCAGGATCTGCACCTGGACGGTGGCGTCCAGCGCGGTCGTCGGCTCGTCGGCGATCAGCACGTCCGGGGACAGCGCGAGCGCCATCGCGATCACGGCGCGCTGCCGCATGCCGCCGGAGAAGTGGTGCGGGTACTGGCCGTAGCGCCTCTCGGCGTCCGGGATGCGGACCTGCCGCATCAGCTCGACCGCCCGGTCCCGGGCCTCCCTACGGGAGAGGCCGAGCCGGGTCCGCAGGGTCTCGCCGATCTGCGGCCCGACGCGCAGGACGGGGTTCAGCGCGGACAGCGAGTCCTGGAAGACCATGCCGATCTTCTCTCCGCGGACGGCCCGCCTGGCGGACTCGGGTCGGCCGAGGAGGTCGGCGCCGTCCCAGCGCACGCTCCCGCCGACGACCCTGGCCGGCGGGCTCTCCAGAATCCCCATGATCACTTGGGCGGTCACGCTCTTGCCCGAGCCGGACTCCCCGAGGACCGCGAGCGTCTCTCCCTGGTCCACGTGCCAGGTCACTCCGCGCAGCACCGGCACGGGGCCGCCCTCGGCGCCGAACTCGACCCGCAGGTCGTCCACTTCCAGCAGATGTCCGGCGGTCACGATCCCCTGCCCCTTCGCCGCGGTCTTCGAGTTCGCCGCGCCCTTCCGGCCCCTCACGAGTGGATCCTCGGATCGATCGCGTCCCGGACGACGTCGCCGAGGAGGATGAACGCCAGCACGGTCACGCTGAGGAACAGGGCCGGGCCGAGCACGGGCAGGATCGCCTCGAGGAAGCGCGCCTGCGCGTCGTGGATCATCTGCCCCCAGGAGATCGTCGGCGGGCGCAGGCCGATCCCGAGCATCGAGATGATCGACTCGTAGGTGATGAACACGCCGAGGTTCGTCGTCACGACCACCAGCCAGGGCCCGAGGCTGTTCGGCACGACGTGGCGGGTCAGGGCCCTGACCCGGGAGCAGCCGATGGCGGCCGCCGCGAGGACGTAGTCCTGCTGTTTCGTCTCCATCACCGCCGAGCGGGTGATGCGGGCCACCTGCGGCCAGCCGTGCACCGACAGGGCCACGATCACCGTCAGGGCGCCGCTGCCCTTGGAACCGAAGAGCGTCAGCAGGACGCTCGCCCCGAGCAGCAGCGGAATCGCCAGGAAGATCTCGGTGATCCTGGACAGGACGGCGTCGACCGGACCGCCGAAGTAGCCGGCCGCCGCGCCGACGACCCCGCCGAGCGCCCCGGTCACCAGGGAGACGGCGATGCCGATGCCGAGGCTGGCCCGGGCGCCGTAGACGCTGCGCGAGAAGACGTCGCAGCCCTGGAGGTCCCGGCCGAGCCACTGGCCCCCGCCCGCGCCGGCGAGCGTGTCGCCGAGGTCGCACTCGTGCGGGTCGGCCGGGGCGAACAGGGCGGGGACGAGGGCCATGCCCACCATCACCACGAGCAGGACGGCCGACACGTAGAACAGGGGGCTGCGGGAGAGCCTGCGCCAGACCGCGCCCCAGTGGCCGCGCCGCTTCCCCTCGGCGATCGTCTGCTGCTTGACGACCTCGGGGGCCGTCACCAGTTCAGGCATAGCGGATCCTCGGGTCGAGTACGGCGTACAGCAGGTCCACGACGAGGTTCGCGACGACGTAGACCAGCACGAAGACGGTGACGACGCCCACGAGCGTGGTGCGCTCCCCCAGGTAGACCGCGCGTGCCATGGCCTGGCCCATGCCGGGGAGGTTGAAGATGCTCTCGGTGATGACGGCGCCGCTCAGCAGGGCGCCGACCTCCAGGCCGAGGAAGGTGACGACGGGGATCAGGCTGTTGCGCAGCGCGTGGTGCGCCACGACCCTGACCCTGGTCAGCCCCTTGGCCGTGGCCATCCGGACGTAGTCGGCGCGCAGTGTCTCGACGAGCTGCCCGCGGGTCAGCCTGGCGACGTAGGCGGTGGACAGCGATCCGAGCACGAATCCGGGCATGACATAGCTGAGCGGACCGCCCTCGACGCCGGCGACGGGCAGCAGGCCGAACTTCACGCCCAGCACGAGCTGCAGCACGAACGCCGTCACGAAGAACGGGACGGACAGGCCGGCGAGGGTGAGGATCCGGACGCCCGCGTCCGCGGCGCCGTTGCGGCGCAGCGCGGACAGGACGCCGCCGCTGACCCCGATGACGATCTGGAACGCCAGGGCGAACGCCGCGAGCTGCGCGCTCACGCCGATCCGCTGGCCGATCAGCGCCGCCACGTCCTGGCCGCTGTAGGTCTGGCCGAGATCGCCTTGGACGAGCCCGAACAGGAACCTCCCGTACTGCTGCACGAGCGGCTCGTCGAGGTGGTAGCGGGCCCTGATCGCCTCCGCGAACGCCGGGTCGGCCGCCCGCTCCCCCGCCAGCGCCTGGACGGGGTCGCCCGGCAGCGCGAAGGTGATGACGAAGATGACGAAGGTCGCCCCGACCAGGACCAGCACGGCTTGCAGGACACGGCTCGCGATGTAGCGAGACATGATCACCCCCTCCGGCTATCGGACGACCACGGACTCGATCCGCAGTCTGCGGAAAGAGTCCACGCTCACCTGGTCGACCCGCTCGGAGTGCCCGACCATGACGCCCTGGTACCAGAGCGGCACGTACGGCATGTCGTTCAGCAGCACCTGCTCGGCCTGCGCGAACTTCGCGTTGGCCGCCTGGGGGTCGGTGGCCGCCGCGCCTTCGCGGAGCAGCGTCTCGAACCTGTCGTTGCCGTAGTCGGAGAAGTTCTCGCCCGCGCCTCGCGTGAACAGGGGCTTGAGGTAGTTCTCCGGGCTCGGGAAATAGAACGTCCACGCCGTGCGGAAGGCGGTGTCGACCTTTCCGCCGCTCAGTCCGCTCAGGAGCATGGCGAGCTTGGGATATGCCTGCGTCTTGACGGTCACGCCGAGGGTCTCGGAGATCTGCCGCGCGGCCGCCTCGACCCATTCCTTGTTCTCCGGGGCGTCGCTGTTGTAGCCGATGGTGATCGTGTTCCCCGGAATCCCGCCCGCCGCGGCGAGCGCCGCCTTGGCCTCGGCGGGGTCGTGCACGCACAGCTTTCCGCAGGCGTCGCGGGGCGCGCCGGGGACGACGGGCGGGACGAACCCGGTCGCCGGGATGCGCGTCCCGCGGAAGATCGCCTTGGCGATGGTGGGCCGGTCGATCGCCATCGAGATGGCCTTGCGCACGCCGGGCGAGGAGAACTTGTCGCCGTCCACGCGGAAGCCGAGGTACTCCATGCGCCCGCTGGGCGACTCGCTGAACCGGTCTCCCAACTGGCCCTTGGCCTCGCCGACCCGCGCGGTCGGGACGGCGGGCAGCACGTCGAGGTTGCCCGCGAGCAGGTCGTTGTAGGCGGTGTCGAAGCTCTGGTAGATCTTGAAGCTGACTTCCCTGGCCTTGGCCTTCGCGCCGGCGTAGGAGTCGTTGCGGCGCAGTTTGATCTGCTGGTCGTGCTCCCAGGCGCCGTCGATGCTGAATGGACCGTTCCCGACCGGCCGCTGCTCGAACGCCTTGGGATCCTTGTACGCCACGGTCGGCAGCGGCGAGAACGCGGGATAGCCGAGCAGCTGCCTGAACTGCGAGGACGGCCTGCTCAGCGTGATCTCGAAATTGCCGTCGTCGATGACGCGCAGGCCCGACATCTTCGTCTCGGCTCCGGACGACACGTCGCGATAGCCCTTGATGTCTCCGAAGACGTACGCGTTCAGCTGGGCCGACTTCTTGTTCGCCGCGAAGTTCCACGCGTCGACGAACGACTTCGACGTGACCGCCTCCCCGTCATGGAACTTCCAGCCGGGTTTGAGCTTGACCTTCCACACCTTGTTGTCGGTGCTCTCGATGCTCTGGGCGACTTCCAGATGGGTCTGGTTCGTCTTGATGTCGAACGTCACCAGCGGCGTGAAGAGCGCGGTAACCACCTGCGCTCCGTAGATCTCCGAATAGTTCGCCGGCAGGAGCGAGGACGGTTCGAGGATCGCGGCCGAGAACGACTGCGCCTTCGTCCCCGCCTGGGAGCTGCCGCAGGCGGCGGCGGAACCGACAACCATGAGGGAGGCGGCGCCGACGGCCACCATGCCTCTGACGCGTAGGAACACGGTCATCCCACCTTCAGTGAGTCTCAATGACGCCGGAGTCCGGCGATCGGGGTGGCGCAGGCAGCCGGAGCGACTCCCCGACTTGCGATTCCAACTGCGTGCTGAACACAGAATGCAGATGCTCTTCGTCACTGTCAAGGACGGAAAGCGGGAGCTTGCTGGGCAAACAGGTCCGGTCGGGGCCGCTCGGACCGGCCCGGAGCGCGTGCGCTCAGGCCGGAAGGGCGTCGGCGCCCCGCCGCCTCATGACGCTCAGATAGCTCGCCGGGTCGCTGGCGCCCTCGGTGTTCAGCAGGAGGACCGTGCTCCGCCGCGACAACCCGGCGGCCGCGCGGGAGCCCTGGTCGGCGCACACGAGCAGGGCCCCGGCCAGGGACGCGGCGCCGCTCTCCCCCGCCTCGATCCCGCACCCGGCGAAGATCCTCATGGCCTCGCGGGCCGCCCGGTCGTCCACCGTGATGGTCGCGTCGACGGTGGCGCGCAGGATCGGCCACGCGATGAGGCTCAGTTCGCCGCAGTTCAGGCCAGCCATCACGGAGTGGTGCGGGCCCTTGACCGTCGTCGGGACTCCGGCCGCGAGCGAGCGGTGCGCGCAGTCGGCGGAGTCGGGCTCGACCGTCGCGACGCGCGTGGCGGCCCGGGGCCCGAACCGCAGCCCGACCGCGGCGGCGAACGCGCCCACCCCGGTGGGGACGACGACCAGGTCCACGGCGCGGGCGGGATCGAGGCCCGCCTCGGCGAGCTGCTCGTCGATCTCGTCGAAGATCGTCGAGTAGCCGTCGATCACGTGTCGCGGCACCGTCTCGTATCCCGGCCAGGACGTGTCGGACACCAGGATCTCGCGCGAGTCGCGTTCGGCCTGGCGGGCGACGTAGCGCACCGCGTCGTCGTAGCTCGCGAACACCCGGATGACCTGCGCTCCCTCGCCCTCGATCGCGGCCGCCCGCGACGCCGACACGTCCAGCGGCACGTAGATGCGGGCGCGCATGCCGAGCAGCCCGGCCATGTGGGCCACGGCCCTGCCGTGGTTGCCGTCCGTGGCGCAGGTCAGCACGTGGTCGCGCAGCGGCCCGGCTGCCTCGCGCAACGCGCCGAAGGAGATCGACGGATCGAGGCCGAGGCGGTCGCAGAGCGTCCGATGGATTCCCCAGGACGAACCGAGGATCTTGAACGACGGCAGCCCGAGCCGGGACTGCTCGTTCTTGACGAACACCCGCCCCACCTCCAGCCTGCGCGCGAGGTCGGGCGCCTCGATCAGCGGCGTGCGGGCGTAGCCCGGCATCGATCGGTGAAAACGCGAAGGTGCGTCACGAGGATCGTTACTGAGAGTGAGGGACGAACCGTCTTTGAGTGATGGGGTCATAGCAAAACCGGGCATGGAGCCGCCTCCAGGGCAGAGGAATGGGATCATCGCCACGCTAGCGTGATCTGCACACTGAGTTCAGTATGTAGCATGGGGACCGGCCCCGGCGTGAGAGGGAGGCGTACATGGCGGTCGATCGCAGACTCCTGCGTGAACAGGTGAGGGACGAGATCCTCAACCGCCTTCTCAAAGGCGTGTTCCCCGTGGGCAGCCGGATCAACGAGGTGCAGCTCGCGGCCGAGATCGGCGTCAGCAGGACACCGCTGCGCGAGGCCCTCGCGAGCCTGGCGCAGGAGGGCATCCTCGACGCCCGTCCGAACCGGGGCTACTGGGTCTCCGCGTTGAGCGAGCGGGAGATCCGGGAGACCTACCCGATCATCGCCCAGCTCGAGGTCCTCGCGATCAGGCTGTCCGACCCCGAGGAGCTCGCCAGGCGCGCTCCCCTGCTCATCGAGCTGGCGGAGAACATGGCGACCAGCGCGGACACGCAGGGCGTGCAGCAGGCCGACGACGAGTGGCACGCGGGCCTGCTGGCCGCCTGCCCGAACCGGCGGCTCCTGGAGATGATCGGCGACACCAAGCGCATCGTCCACCGCTACGAGTTCGCCTACCTCGGCGACGCGCACAGCGTCCGGGAGTCGGTCGACCAGCACAAGCGCATCGCGGCGGCGCTGCGCGAGCAGGACCTGGAGGCGGCCTGCGCCGAGCTCGAGAGCAACTGGACGATCTCCATGCACCGCCTCATCACGCGCATGACCGGGTCACAGGAAGCGAACGGAGACTGAATGCCGCCCCCGCCCGTACGTGACGACCTGCGCACCACCCGGCCGTACGTCACCGTGCCGTTCTCCTCGCCGATCCGTCCGCTCGCGCACCTGAACAACAACGAGAGTCCGCACCCGCCGTCCGGGCGGCATCTCGCGGCCCTGCGCGCGGCGGCCGCGCGGGCGCTGGCGACGGCGAACCGCTATCCGGACACCGGGCTGCTCGCGCTGCGGACCGCCCTCGCCGAATACACCGGTCACGGCGTGCGGGCCGACATGGTGTGGCCGGGAAACGGGTCGAACGAGACGCTGCTGCACCTGCTCCAGGTGTACGGCGGACCCGGCCGGACGGCCCTCGGCTTCGGGCCCACCTATTCGATGCACCGGCAGATCGCGGCCATCACCGGCACCCGGTGGGCGCAGGCCGACCGGGGCCCCGATTTCGGAGTGAGCCCCGCGGCGGCCGGTGCCGCGATCGACCGTCACAGGCCCGACGTCGTCTTCCTCTGCGCGCCCAACAACCCGACGGGAACACCGCTCGATCCCGCGACTCTGGACGTCGTCCTCGGAGCGGAACCGGGTCTGGTGGTGCTGGACGAGGCGTACGTCGAGTTCTCCGCCGCCGGAAGCCGGGCGGACCTGCTCGCCCGGCATCAGGGACTGGTGATCGCCAGAACCATGTCGAAGGCGTTCGGGATCGCCGGGATCCGGGTGGGATTCCTCGTCGCCTCGCCCGACCTGCTGGCGCCGCTGCGCGTGGTGGCGCTTCCGTACCACCTGTCGACCCTGACGGTGTCGGTCGCGCTCGCCGCCCTCGAACACGCCGGGGAGTCGCTGGCGCACGTCCCGGGCATCCTCGCCGAGCGCGAAAGGCTGCGCGGCGCGCTGGCGGACGCCGGTCACGCGGTCGCGCCGAGCGACACGAATTTCCTGTTCTTCGACACCAACACCGATTCCGCCGCGGTCGCGGCCGAGTTGGCCGGACGCGGTGTGCTGGTCCGTGACCTGGGCCATGCCGGGTGGTTGCGCGTGAGTGTTGGAAGCCCCGAAGAGAACGACGTCTTCCTCAAGGTCCTGACAGAAATCTGCACTATCGGAGGGTCACCATGTCCATCGGTCTGAGTGAGCGGGCGGGGGCGATCGCCGGTTCCGCGACCATGGCGGTCTCGGCCCGAGCGGCGGAACTGCGCGCGGCCGGAAACCGCGTCGTGAGCTTCGGGGCGGGCGAGCCGGACTTCCCCACCCCCGGGCACATCGTCGAGGCCGCCCAGCGAGCCTGCGCGGACCCTGTCAACCACCGCTACACCTCGTCGGCCGGGCTGGCGGAGCTGCGCCGCGCCGTCGCCGAGTCCGTGCTGGCCGACACGGGCCTCGCGATCGACAAGACGGACGTCCTGGTGACCAACGGCGCCAAGCAGGCCGTCTACCTAGCGTGCATGGTCCTGCTGAACCCGGGCGACGAGGCGCTCGTCCCCAGCCCCTATTGGACGACCTATCCGGAGGCCGTACGGCTCACCGGCGCGACGCCCGTCCCGGTGCGCAGCGATCCCGCCCGGGACTACAAGGTGACGCCCGAAGCCCTGGACGCCCACCTCACGCCGCGCACCAAAGTGCTGCTCTTCGGGTCACCGGCCAACCCGACCGGGACCGTGTATACGCCCGAGGAGATCCGAGCCATCGGCGACTGGGCGGCGCAGCGCGGGATATGGGTGATCAGCGACGAGATCTACCAGCACCTTCTGTACGACGGCGCGGTGGCCGCTTCCATGCCCGTCGCGGCGCCCGGTGTCAGGGACCAGTGCATCGTGATCGGCGGCGTGTCGAAGACGTACGCCATGACGGGCTGGCGGGTCGGCTGGCTGTACGGCCCGGCCGGCGCGGTGAAGGCGGCCGTCAACCTGCAGTCCCACATGTCGTCGAACGTCTCGAACGTCGCCCAGGCCGCCGCGATGGCGGCGCTGCGGGCGGGCCGTCCGGGGTTCGAGGACGTCCTGGCGTCCTACGATCGGCGCCGCCACCTCATGGTCGACATACTCCAGGGGATCCGCGGAGTCGACTGCCCCACTCCCACCGGGGCCTTCTACTGCTTCCCCTCGGTGAAGCGGCTGCTCACCCGCTCGATCCTCGGCCACTCGTTCGCCTCGACCGCGGAGCTGGCGACGTTCGTCCTGGACCGGGTGTCGGTGGCCCTCCTGCCCGGCGAAGCGTTCGGCGCCCCCGGCTGCCTGCGCCTGTCCTACGCCCTGGACGACCAGAGCCTCCAGACCGGCCTCGAACGCCTCCAACGGCTTCTCAGTTCGCAGGACCTCCCCCGCGCCCACGTGCACTGACGCGACCGACGCTGTTCATCTCTCTAAGAGGGTGTAGGAAGGTACACCCGCGCTCGGTGCTCAGGCCCATCGAGCGCGGGCGCGGGCGGTCCTAGCGTCAGCGGCATGACGAAACTCGTGGCTCGTAGGCGCTCCCATCTCGTCACGCTGGGCGGTGCCGGGATCGTTCTCACCGCGGTTTGCGCGACCGCGATCGGCCTCGCCATCAGGCCCCCGAACGGTCACAGCGCCACCGCCGCCAACGCGGCTACCCTCCAGCGCGGCAGCGTGGTGTCGGTGACCAGGGTCGCGCACATGTCGCCCGCGCAGACCCGTGCCTACCTCACCTCGATCGACCCCGCGCTCGGATCACCCCGTCCCCGCAACGGCGTGGACACCTACCGGGTCGTCTATCGGACGATCTCTCCCAGCGGCGGGCCCACGACCGCGAGCGGCGTGGTCTCCCTGCCGCTCGCAGCGGCGAAGAAGGCACTGCGGCCGGTCAGTTTCGCCCACGGAACCCATGTCTCCAGGTACTACGCGGGCTCGATCGCCGAGGACGGCCAGAGCCGGGCCGCCGCGATCTACTACGCCGCCGCCGGATACGCCGGGGTCGCCCCCGACTACCTCGGATTGGGACTCGGGCCGGGCACGCATCCGTACATGGACGCGGGTTCCGAGGCATCGGCGTCCCTGGACATGCTGCGCGCCGCACGGTCGGTCGCAGCCACCCAAGGCGCGCGGTTCGACAGGCGTGTCCTGGTGACCGGGTTCTCCCAAGGCGGTACGGCCGCGATGGCGCTGGGCCGCGAGTTGCAGCGCGGCGCGGACCCCTACCTTCGGCTCGGAGCGCTCGCCCCCGTCAGCGGCCCCTACGATCTGCGACACGCACAGATCCCGGAATCGCTCCGAGCCGGGTCCACGCTCGCGCCGAAGGCGTCTGTGCTGTATCTCGCCTATACGGCGGTCTCGTGGGACCGCCTGTACGACCTCTACGCCTCCCCATCGGAGGTGTTCAAGGCCCCTTACGACAAGATCGTGGAGGGTCTTTTCGACGGCACCAAGGACCAGGACACCGAGATCATGCCGCGACTGCCGGACACACCCGGAGAACTGCTCACTCCCCGATACCGGCAGTGGCTGCTCCATCCCTCCGGGGCGCTGCTGCGAGCCATCCGGTCGTCCGACGGCACCTGTGATTGGGGACCGCGCGTCCCGATCCGGCTGTCGGCCGGATCGGGAGACGAGCAGGTCACCTTCTCCAACACGCTCAACTGCGCGGCAGCCCTGCGTTCACACGGCGCGAAGCCGCACCTCGTCGACTACGGCCGGGACATGCGGCATATGAATTCACTCTCCCGGGGCGTCCCCGACACCCTCCGCTGGTTCCAACACCTCGAACGATGACGACGCCCCGACGGTCTGTGGATCGCTGGCTGCGGACCGCAGCCAGCGATCCACTCCGGGACCGGAGGACAACTCGTCTCGCTGCGCGGGTGGCATCGGATCGGCCCGACGGCATCGTGCGGCCCATCTCAGCCCGGCCGCGTGAGTAGACCGGGCGACCGCGACGGCGCCGGGCGGCTCTGCCCCTTCGGCCTGCCCCACCGGCCACCCGCCAGGGCCGAGAAGAGAGGGCACGGCCTACCGGGCGGACCTACGACTGCGGCTCGGCCTCCGTCCTGGCCAGGCGTGTACGTAGGGATGACGGATCGGTCGAGCAGGACGACACCAGGACGCCTGCCACGGTTCGCATCGGGAGAGCGGGCATCGGGGGACAGATACATCGGACGCGGCCGCACTGCCCGCACACCGGAACGCTCATGACGCCTTCCTCCAAAGGGGGAACGTTTACCCGGCCCCTTTACCCGCCAGTTTCTTGATTCCACGCACCTTCAATCTGACCAGGGCATCCTTGCGGCACGCGCCATCTCCTGCGCCGGAACAGGAGGATCATCCATTTGCGCACGATGAACCTGGTCACCGCACAATGGAAGGGTAAGACTGGGCTCCCGCCGACGAACTGTCGGAGTTGCTTTGCTCGCCACGGCTTCGTCGTGATCGGTGTCCGCGAACGGAACGGCGCGGTGATGTTGACCGTTCTGGGAGGATCATGGGCATGCGTGTCGCCGCAGCACAAGCCCGATGCCCCTGGCTCGACTCCACCGCCGGGGTCGCCAAGGTGGTGGAGTTCCTTCAACGGGCCGCCGCGGACCGGATCGACCTGGTCGCCTTCCCCGAGACGTTCCTGTCGGGCTACCCGTTCTGGGTCGAGCAGACCGGCGGGGCCCGGTTCGACGACCCCGACCAGAAACGCGCTTACGCCGCCTACCTGGACGCCGCAGTCGAACTCGACGGCCCCGAGCTACGCGTGATCGTCGAGGCCGTCCGCGACCTGAAGGTCTTCACCTACCTGGGCATCACCGAACGGGTCCGCGGAACCGTCTACTGCACGCTCCTCGCGATCTCCCCGGAGGACGGGATCGTCGGCGTCCACCGCAAGTTGATGCCCACGCACGAGGAACGCCTGGTGTGGGGCATCGGCGACGGGCACGGCCTGCGCACCCATCGGATCGGCGGCATCTCCGTCGGCGGCCTGATCTGCTGGGAGAACTGGATGCCGCTAGCTCGGCACGCCCTCTACGCCCAAGGCGAGGATCTGCACGTCTCGGTTTGGCCAGGCTCGTCCCGCCTCACCGGGGACATCACCCGGTTCATCGCCCTCGAAGGCCGCGTCTACTCCCTGGCCGCCGGCACCCTGTTCTCCTACGCCGACATCCCCACCGACTTCCCCTTCCACGACCAACTCGCCGAACAAGCGTCCCGCTACGACGGCGGCTCGGCCATCGCCGGGCCAGACGGCCAATGGGTCGTTCCGCCGGTCTCGGGCGAGGAACGGCTCGTCACCGCCGACATCGACCCCGCCGCCGTCCGCGCCGAGCGCCAGAACTTCGACCCCGCCGGCCACTACGCACGAGCCGACGTCCTCCGCCTCAACGTTGATCGCCGCCGCCCGGTTCCGGCAGAGTACGTCGATTGACGACTTCCGGTCTTGCGAGGCTCACCGCCTTGTCGATCCGGAAATCTTATGTCGCGTCTACCCTGGTGGGCCGGGCTGGCCCAGATGCACGTGAAGGCAATCCGTTTTGCCTTCACGTCTTGATCAAGGGTGCCCGTCATCTTGTCCGGCAGGGCCTCGGTAGGTCTCGATCAGCGACTTAGCTTGCCTGAATGGACAGAACCATTTTTGCCGGCGGCTACGGCGTCCGACGAATCCGCATGCTGTCGCGCCGCCTGGTCCAGGGCTTGGCCGCGGCGCTGGTCGCGACTTCGGCCGTCGTGGCCGCCCCGTCCGTGCCCTCGGCACTGGCCATCGTCGGCGGCGAACCGGCCCTCACCACTTTCGGACAAGTCGAGGTGCTGACGGACGGAGAGTTCAATTGCTCCGGGTCGCTCATCGCAGAGAACTGGGTTCTCACTGCGAAGCACTGCGTTCAGCCGGGCGAGACCGTAACGGTGCGGATCGGCAGCAGAATGCGGGGAAACGGAGCAGTCTCTGATGTGCTCCGGCAGGTGGAACATCCAGACGCGGATGTCCTTCTGCTCGAGATCAGGGAGCCGGTGCAGCCGTTCAACAGGGCCATCCAGTACGACGATACCCGCAGGCCGGGGAACAACGAGCGCCTCGACGTCCATGGGTGGGGAGCCACCCAAGACGGCAGCACGGAGCCGTCACCGGTACTCAGGAGCGCGCAGATTCGCTTGGAAGACAATCATGCTGAACCGGAAATCCCTGGGGAAGGCGTTCCTGGGGGAATGCTCCGATCGACCGGGATCAACGGGCACACCGGCCGAGCCGATTCCGGTGCCGGAGTGATCTATAACGGCGTGTTGGTAGCCGTTCATTCAAACGAGGATGAGGGAGACATGTTCGCGGTGGCCCTGGAGTCCATCCGCGGATGGATCCAGCAGAACACGAGAATTCCGCCGGTCCGCACCAGGATAGCGGTGGACGATCTGCTGAATATGCCACTGGGCGATTCCATCACCTACGGTATCGGCAGCTCATCCGGGGCCGGCTATCGAGACGAGCTGCGCCGCAGGCTGGTCGCCGATGGCCCCCACAGTCTGGACTTCGTCGGCTCGCAGCAGTCCGGGCAGTCGCCCGACCGCGATCACGAGGGCTATCCCGGCGCGATGATCAAGGACATCGCGCGCAGAGCCGACACCGCGGTTCCCTTGTACCACCCCAATGTCGTCTTGCTGCACGCCGGGACCAACGACTTGGAACGCGGTGACGCCGCTGCCGCCCCGGCCGCGCTGGGGTCGTTGATCGACCAGGTGGTCGAGGACGCTCCCAACGCCGCGGTGCTGGTGTCCGAGTTGGTGCCCTCGAAGGACGGGGCGGTCCAGTCCAGGATCGAGGCCTTCAACAAGCAGATCCCCGGCCTGGTCGCCCAGCGGGCCAGAACCGGCAAGCACGTCGCCGTGGTCGACATGAGCGACGTCACGACCGACGATCTGGCGGACAACCTGCACCCCAACGACCGCGGGTACGCCAAGATGGCCGATGCGTTCGAAGACGCCCTGCTCACGGCGGCGGCCAAGGACTGGATCGTGGACGCGGGCACCCCGGGCTGCACGGACGCTCCAGGGCGCTGGCTCCCCCGCGGGAAGATCGCTTCCGGCGTCGGCCTCAGCAAGGCCGACAGCGTCCACTTCGCGGACATCGACGGCGACGGACGCGACGACTACCTGGTGGTCGACGACGACTCCGGGGCGGTGCGAGCCTGGATCAACGCCGGTGGCGACCAGGATGGCAAGCCAGGCTGGATCGAACGCGGCCAGATCGCCTCCGGCGTGAAGCTCGACGCACAGGAAGGCATCGACTTTGCCGACATCGACGGCGACGGACGTGACGACTACCTGGTGTACAACACAGTGACCGGGGCGGTGAAGGCGTGGATCAACGTCGGCGGCGACCGGGACGGCAAACCCGGCTGGATCGAGCGCGGGCAGATCGCCTCCGGCGTGGAGTCCACCGCACGGCCGGTCTTCGCCGACATCGACGGTGACAAGCGCGCCGACTACCTGATGGCCAACCCCAGAACCGGAACGGTCAGGGCCTGGATCAACGCCGGCGGCGACCGGGACGGCAAACCCGGCTGGATCGAACGCGGCCAGATCGCCTCCGGCGTGACGCCGATGGGGATGGGGCCCTACTTCGCCAACGTCGACTGCGACATCCGCGCCGACTACCTGATAGCCGACCCCCAGACCTCGGCGGTGAAGGCGTGGCTGAACCGCGGCGGCGACCGGGACGGCAAGCCAGGCTGGATCGAGCGCGGACAGATCGCCTCCGGTGTCCTGCCGGACGGCCACACCCTCGCGTTCGCCGACATCGACGGCGACGGACGCGACGATTATCTGGCCGTCAACGTCGAGGACGGAAGCGTGCAGGCGTGGATCAACAAGGGCGGAGACCCGGCCTGACACCAGGCTGACCACCGCTCCCGCCGCTGGCGACAGACGGGGTCCGCGGCCAGACCGAGGCCGCGGACCCCGCGAGCGGCGGCCTTTTCGGCGACGGCCGCCGTTGAGGAGGGCCGGTCTGGCCGCCGGTGTCACGATGCTGATGATGGCTCATTCCGGCCCTGCCACTGCCGCCCCGGCGCGGACGGGGAACGTCCAAAAGGCGATGGAGGAACTCGCCAGGACTCCCGGGGTCGTGGGGGCCGTCGGCGGGGCCTACGCCGACGGACGGTCCATCGGACTGGGCAGCGCGGGCTCCCGGCTGCTGGACGGCAGGGGCGGCAAGATACCCGCGGACGCTCGCTTCCGGATCGGCTCCCAGACCAAGGAAATGGTGGCCACCGTGGTGCTGCAACTGGTCGCCGAAGGCAGATTGGGGGTGGACGACAAACTCGCCGACCTGCTGCCGGAAGTGGTCGAGAACGATCTGGTGGTGCGGGCCGACGAAGTCACGGTGCGGCAGATGCTCCGGCACACCTCCGGTATTCCCGACTGGTACGCCGAAAAGCCGAACCCGGACGGAACCGAGGGAGAGATCTCGTTCGACCCGTTCGACTTCAGGACCCACTACCAGCCGCTCGATCTGGTGAAGTGGAGTCGCGCCCGGCCCCGGACCGGGGAGCCGGGTGAGAAGTTCTCCTACTCCAACACCAATTACACCCTTCTCGGTCTGATCACCGAGAGACTGACCGGCCACGACCTGGCCACCGAGATGCACACCCGCTTGTTCGGCCCACTGGGGATGTCCAAGACCTACCTCGCCGTCAAGCCACCGCAGGGCATCAAGGGGCCGCACGGCCACGGCTACTACCCCGACGCAGACGGCAAGCTGCGCGACGTGGACCAACTCAACTCCAGCATCGGCGGGGCAGCCGGAGGCGTGATCTCCACCGCGCACGACGTGAGCGTCTTCAAACGGGCATTCACCCAGGGCAAACTGCTGCCACCCGAACTCCAGCGCGTCCTGACCGACCGGCTACCCAATCCCCCGCGCCCTTTGGGCGAACGCCGCAGCCAATGCGGCGACGACATCTACGTCACGGGTGGGACCGCCCCCGGCTTTCTCGCCATGACCTTCTACTCAGAAGACGGCCGCCGCCAGCTGTCGATATCGGCAACCTTGAGCGTCAAGGACCTCAGCGGGCCGGGCCAAGCCATGGGCAAAGCCATGGAGGCCATATTCTGCCCGCCCTCATAAACGGCGGCTCCGGTGCCTCCCGCCCATAAGAGAGCCCGAAAGAGCGCCCTCTCGATTCGGTGAAAGCTGTCTGCGGCGCTTCGGAGCTGGGCGGGGCCGTGCTTGCCTCCGAGGTGCTGCTTCGTGGAACCGGTCACGTGGGCGGGCCGTCGCAGGGTTTCATGGTCGGTCAGACGATCGAGGCGAAGGACGCGATGACTCAGTTTCCCCAGTTGCCGGCACCGGCGGATCTCGCCGCGGCGGGGCCCACAGGCGCCAAGAAGACGCTGAACAAGGCTGCGGGCCCGTTGCCCGCCGCCGAACTGGCGCCGTTCTTCGAGCACGCCTGCCGGGAGCTGGCGCGGGCGGGCGAGCGCGAACTCGCGTTCTGGGCGTTCGCGCAGGCGCGCAAGGTCGAGAAGAACCATCCCGCGCTACGCGACCTCGACCGGGTGCAGGACGTCTTCCTCGAACTGGTCCCCGCGGGAGGCGTCGGACCCGCCGCGCTGCGCGACTACGCCAAGACGCTCGCCGCGGAGCTGCCGGGCGAGGAGGCGCACGCCCGCTTCCGCGCGGTGATCTGCGCGGGATTCGACGCCGGACTCATCCCGTACGCCCGCATCTTCCCCGACCTCCGCGCGCTGGCCCGCGCGGCGAAGATCAAAAAGCGGGACGAGGAGGCGTTCCTGGCCGAGCGGCTGCTGCGCGCCGGGCTCGTGCCCGTCGCGTCCCACCAGGTCTGGGCGGCCGCCCGGGAACCGCTCGCCGCGGTGGCCGGACGCGACGACGACCTGATGAAACTGCTGATCGCCGCCGAACCCGACCGGGCCCGGCACGAGGAGGAGAGCGGCGAGGAGGTCGCCGAGGAGATCCGGCAGATGTGGCTGGAGACCCTGGCCGAGAGCGGGGCAGGCACGCATCTGTCGCCGCGGTGGTTCGGCACCGTGGGACGGGGTTGCGCGGCGAACGTCCTGCTGAAGCTCGTCGACCAGGCCGGGAATCGGCTTTTCCCGGAGTCCGAAGTGATGTTCGGTGAAGAAACAGACCCCGCGATTCCGCCTCCCGACTACCGGCACATCATTCCCCAGGGAGAGCTCACCACCGACTCGCCTCGCTGGTGGCAGTCGGCCTTCGACGTGGGGCAGCAGGCAGCGGACTTGGCGTCCGGGCCGGAAGGACGCGAGCGTTTCGCCAGTCTGCTGGACGCATTCGTCCGCGACATGGGCTATTTCGGCAACGTCGACTACGCGGCCACGATGCGAGCGCTCTGGGGCCTGCCGGAGACCCGCGAGGTGGCGAGCGAAGCCGTCGACGCATGGAAGGCCGACACGGGCCGCCGAGACCTTCCCTTCCTGTACGACGCCTTGCACCGGTTGGTGCGACTCACCGGCCCCGGCCGTCTCCTCGACCTGGAGCCGGGCGTCGCCGACGGGCTCGAACCGGCCGATCCCGTGGACGCCCTGCTGATGGCCCTGCGCGGCGGCATCCCCGCCGAACTGGCCGTGCCCGGCGACGGAATGCCGCACAAGTCTCCGAAATCAGGCCGGACGATCGTCCAACACCTGGGATTCCTGACCATTACGGAACGGTCTTGGCACGCTTACGCGTCCGTCATCGGCGCCGACGAACTGTCGGTGAAGCTTCCCCAACTGCCGGAAGGGCTGCTGCCCTGGTACGACGGCGACACCGGGCTCCTGTCGCGAAACCGGGACGGCGTCTGGCAGACGTTCCGGGTCGAGGGACGGGCGGGCCAGACCGTCGCGTTGACCCTCGACCCCGACACCGCCACCGCCAGGCCCGAGGCGCCCGGAGCCGCCGAGGTGACGTTCCCGGGCGCCGCCGGGCCGAGCGAGGTCCGGTTGTGCCGCGGCGCGATCACCGTCACCGCCCCGGACGGGACCCGGACGGCCCGGCTGCTCTTCTCGCCCGTCATGAGGACGAAGGGCGGCCTGGTGCCGCCGCCCGGCTGGTGGTCGCGGCGCGACCCGGTGGACCTAGACGGGTCGGCGGCACTGCGACGTCTCGACCGCGAGGGCGCGGCGCGCCTGCTGGAGGCGACGCTGACCGGACCGCGCGCGGCCGCCGACGTGCTGCACGCCGTGCTGCCCGAGGTGACCGCTCCCGCCCTCCGCGACGGCGTCCTCGAAGCGGCCCGGACGGCCGTCGAGTGCCTGCTGCTGGCCGTCGAGTTGCGCGACCGGACCGGCCGTCCGCAGCCTCCGGCGCTGCCCGCGCTGGTCTCACCGGCGTCCGACCTGCCCTTCGCGCGCACCGCGGCGCGGACCAGGTGGCTCGTGCACCAACGGCTGCTGGCCCGCGCGCTGGAGTCGGCGGCGACAGACGAGCCCGCGGCCGACGAGCCCTATCTCGTCCGGACGGTCTCCCTGCCACGCGGCGGCTACGTGGGCGTCGGCATGGACACCCTGGCGGGTCACGTCCTCCCGGCCGTCCTGCCATGGACTGCCGACGCGCAGCGCGAAGACGTCCTCGACGTCCTGCGCCTCTGGGCCAACGCCCCGATCGGCGACGGCACGGCGACGGCGGCCTGCCGGATACTGCGCCTCACTCCGGCGGGCGGCGACGGGGAGTCCAACGCCGAGCGTCAGATGGTCGACAAGGAACTGGAGAGGACGGCGCCCGGAGAGCTCTGGCGTACTCCGACCGGCACCCTGCTGATCATGGACTATCAGCGGCACGCCAGGACCGCGACGGCCGTGGAGTACGCACCCGGCGGGACGTTCGGCCCGATCATGCCGCCCGGTTGGCGAGCGGCTCGGGCGCCCGTTCCCTGCTGGGGCTGGGGCGGCTCCGACCGGGTCGTCCGGCTGATCCGGTTGCTGGCCGAGCGCGGCCCCGCACTGATCGACGCCGCCGCCACCGTCCACGACCTGGCGAAACGTGCGGGCTTCACGGTGGCGGACGCCGTCGCGGTCTGCGACTTCCCCGCCGAGGCCCTGGCCGACGACATCCCCACGACCGGCGCCACGATCTCCTTTCCCATGCGGGACGCGGTGCGGGAACGCCTGCTGCCCGACGACCCGGCCGACCTCTGGGTCACCGGCCTCGCCACGGAC
The DNA here is from genome assembly GCF_008085905.1 of Actinomadura syzygii. Taxonomy (GTDB): domain Bacteria; phylum Actinomycetota; class Actinomycetes; order Streptosporangiales; family Streptosporangiaceae; genus Spirillospora; species Spirillospora syzygii. The sequence goes on from NZ_VSFF01000004.1 coordinate 380,563, forward strand.
GCGGCGGCCGCCTGGTGGCGAACCACCGGCGACGTCATATAGGCGAGTCCATCTGAAGGTTTCACTGGGGCGTTCCGCGCGACGTTCGAGCGGGTCGTGGCGATCAGCGACCCGCAGGGAAGGCTGCCGGAGCCGCTGCTCACGCTCGCGACCAGCGAGCGAGACTCGGACGGCTGCGCCCCGGCGGACCTCGGTGGACCTCGGCGGGCGAGAGTGTCACGCGATCACTTGGGAGGTCATGAGGGCGCCGCGGCGAACAGACGCGCGGGCGCGTCGAGCGTCGGGCCGCTACGCCGAGCGGTCGGGAGCGCACGGCGAACCGCACACTTTGCGAGGATTGTCCCGATTTATCGGGTTAAATGCGACCAAAAGTGGAGGTTCGCCCCGGAACGACCGTTGATCGCGCGGATCCGACCGCTCATCGATCACCCGCCCCGGTCATCGCTCGGACGCGGCCATTGAGCGAACACGGCGGCACTTGGCCCTTTCCGGCTCTAAAACGCCATTTTAATCTTCGATTCACCCGCCCTCGTGATGCGTACCCACTGTATTCGGCAGAAGTAAAGGCGCTGCTGCCACCACCGGTCCCGGAAAACAGATCCCTGACCCCTCGCCACACCATAAGCCCGGACAAGAGCGTCCGGCGCATCGCCCTACTTCGGGGCGCTGTGCATTTCCGGGAATATGGGCTGCCCATCGTCGTGTCCTGCGGCGATGCGCAGCGCCCCGTCCTCGGCGGTGTGGCCGTCTTCCCCGCGACCACGGCGCCGCCATTTCCTTGCGGCGCCGTCCGATCCCCCGCGTGAGAGAGAAGGTCGGCATGGAGCCGAAGAAACTCCGATGGCCCATCGTCACAGCCGCCGCGGCGGCGGCGATGACGATGTTCACCGCCCCGGTGTCCGCGGCCCCGGTCTCCCCGTCCACGACACTTTCCGAAACGACCGACTGCGCGTCCGGCACGACCGTCAGCACGGACAAGGGATCCGTGTGCGGGACGGTCTCCGACGGCGTCGCCTCCTGGCTCGGGATCCGGTACGCCGCCCCGCCCGTCGGCAGGCTGCGCTGGGCACCGCCTGAACCCGCACCAGCCTGGACCTCGACGTTCCCCGCGACCGAGAAGGGCACCAACTGCCCGCAGGCGGACGGGCTCGGCGCCGGGTCGACCAACGAGGACTGCCTCAACCTGAACGTCCGGGCGCCCGTGAACGCCGGTTCCAAACGGCTGCCGGTCATGGTCCAGATCCACGGCGGTGGGTTCAGGTTCGGCACTCCGGCCGACGGAAGCCACCTCGTCCGGTCCGGCAATGTCATCTCGGTGGAAGTGCATTACCGGCTCGGCATCTTCGGCTTCATGGCGCACAAGGACCTGGGCCGCCACTCGGGCAACTATGCGTTCCAGGACCAGCAGGCAGCGCTCCGCTGGGTGCAGACGAACATCGCGAAATTCGGCGGAGATCCGCACAACGTGACCATTTTCGGCGCGTCCGCAGGCGGGTCGAGCGTCTGCGCGAACGCCGTCTCCCCCACTGCGAAGGGACTGTTCCAGAAGGGAATCGCGCAGAGCGGAGAGTACAACTCGCTGCTCGGCACCAACACTTCGTGGCAGCCGCAGGACTGCAAGTCCGAACTGCCCACCGCGGAACAGGCGCATCGGACCGGCGACAGGTTCGCCGCCGCCGTCGGCTGCGGGAACGCCTCCGACACCGCCGCCTGTCTGCGCCAGGTGCCGGTGAAGACGCTGCTCGACAAGTCCGGCGACGGGATGGGCCCCGACCAGGGCACGATGGCGCCGATCGTCGACGGCAAGACCCTGACCATGTCCCCGGCGAAGGCATTTGTCACCGGCCACATCAACAAGGTGACGCTCATGCACGGCGTGGACCGCGACGAGACCCAACTGGCCTCCGCCAATACACCCGCTGACTACAGCAGGCTGGTTCAGCAGCAGTACGGCCGGTACGCCTCCAAGGTGTTCGCCCTTTATCCGCTGGACCGCTTCCCCGCGCCCGCGGCGTTCATCGCCTACCGGACGATCGCGGCCGATTCCAACTCCGTCTGCCCGTCCCTGCTCAACCACCAGCGGATGTCGCGCTACATCACCGTGTACGGCTACCAGTCCGACAACTCCGATGCCCCACCGGCGAGTTTCCTCGACCAGACCAAGCCGAACGGCGCGTTCCACGTCCTGCTGAACCAGTTCCTGTCGCCTCGTCCGGGGCAGCAGTTCACGCCCAACCAGCAGGCGTTCGGCGCGCAGATCACGGCCCAGTGGACGGGATTCGCCCGCACCGGCGACCCGACCGTGCCGGGCGCCCCCCTGTGGCCGCGGTTCACCCGCCAGAACCCGGACGTCATGTCCCTGGCCCCGGCGGGCGACAGTGAGCTGACCCGAGAGATCGCACGCCAGCACCACTGCGACTTCTGGAACAAGCTCACTCCCTACAACCACTGACCCATCGACCCGGTTCGGGTGCGGCCCTCGCGCGGCACCCGAACCGGCGATGGCTCTCTCTTTGAGTCCGTCCCGCCCGGCGGCGACACCCCTCGCGATGGTCCGAGGGCTGAACTCGTTTATAAACCTTGCTCCTGCCACGAGCGCTCAAGGGGCTTCTCTCGGCCTGCCCTAGTGGCTGAGATTGACGTGTGCCCTGTGGTGGTGCGGCACGTTTTTAGAGGCACTCTGACGATCACGCCCCTCCTTCCGGGCGGCGTTTGCGCGGGTTGTGTTCGTTGGCGTCGGACGGGGTGCCGGTCCGGCGTGAAAGGGATCCGGGGAGTGAGCGGAGTAGAAGTGACGACCATCCTCCCGGAGGTGCGAATGACGGACCCAACGGAAGGGGCGGCAGCGTGACCGCTCCACCCGACACGGCTCCGACGGACGCGGATCTTCTCTCCGCGTCCGTCCACGACAGCGACTGCTTCACCACCGTCTACGACCGGCATTACGCCGATGTCCACCGCTACGTCGCCGGGCGCCTCGGCCCGCAGACGGCCGACGACGTCGTGGCTGAGACCTTCCTCGCCGCGTTCCGCCGCCGCGCCGTCTTCGATCCGTCGCGCGGGTCCGTCCGGCCCTGGCTGTTCGGCATCGCGACCAACCTCATCGCCCAGCACCGCCGCACGGAGACCCGCCGCTACCAGGCGCTCGCGCAGGTCGGGGCGGACCGTGATCCCGGCGGCCACGACGACCGGGTCGCGGCCTCGGTGTCGGCCGAACGGCTCCAGCCGTCGCTGGCCCGCGCGCTCGCCGCGCTGTCCCGCAAGGACCGCGACGTCGTGCTGCTCAAGGCCCTCGCCCAGCTCTCCCACGAGGAGATCGCCGACGTCCTCGGCATCCCCTACGGCACCGTCGGGTCCCGCCTGAACCGGGCGCGCAAGAGCCTGCGCGCCGCACTGCCCGCTCATACGGAAGGACTGTGACCATGGATGAGCTCCAGATGATCGGCACGATGCTGGACGAGCCGCCCACTCCGGAGAGCGAGGCCGCCGTCCGCCATCGCCTCCTCAACGGGATGCGCGAGCCGGAGCGGCCGACGCGCCGCGCCTGGCGCCGTCCCGCCCTGTGGAGCGGCATCGGCCTGACCGCCACCGCCGCCGCCCTCACGGGGGTGGTCGTCCTGTCGTCCGGGACGACCCCGCGCGCACCCGACGCCGGCCACGGTCCCGCCGTCCAGCCGATGTCGGCGAAGACGGTACTGCTCACCGCCGCCGAGCACGCCGAGGCGGCACCGACCACCGGCCGGTACTGGCATGTCCTGACGGTGCAGTCGAGGGCCTTTTACAGTGAGCGCGGAAAGTACTGGATGCTCGGGCAGCAACTGATCGGGCAGTGGAGCCGGCCGGACGGCCGGTCCTGGACGGGATACCGGGGACTCGGCGCCGTTCCCATGTCCGCCAAGGACGCGCCCGCCTTCAGGCGCGACGGCTCGCCCGACCCGAACCCGATCTCCCCCGTGCTCGACAAGGACACCGCCACGAAGACCTTCCTGGTCTGCGACAGGGAGATGACGTTCAAGCAGGTCCAGGCGCTGCCGGCCGACCCCGGCAAGCTGAGGAGCGCCCTGGAGCGAGCGATCCCACGCAACCACCCCACCGCGGGACGGACCGCGGACGAGGTCGTGAAGAACTGCGTGACGGACCTGCTCAGCTTCGTCCCCGCCTCTCCGAAGGTGCGCGCCGCCGCCTACCGGATGCTCGCCGCCATGCCCGGGGTCACCGCCATGGGCGAGGTCACCGACGAGCGCGGACGCAAGGGGGTCGGGCTGCACGTGCGGGTCCTGCGCGGCGTCGCCGACACCGTGATCATCGACCCGAACACCTCGCTCGTGCTGAGCACCTCGCGCTCCGCTCCCGACGTCCCCGGCAAGGTCGACAAGGAGCTGTACCTCCAGGTCGGCTGGACCGACAGCGCCCCGAGGATTCCCACCCTCCCCTAACCGTCCCCGCAAGTGTTGACCTGTGGCGTGCCGCCCTAACGCGAGGCTGCGTAACGGCGACACGCCACACGTCATCTAGAAGCGACCGCCTCCGGGATCAGATCAGGGCGTGGTGCGTGGGATGGGACGGTGGGCGGGTCGATCCAGAGGCGGGGCGTGTCGGGGATGCGGAGGCGTCGGAGAAAGGACAGGACTCCGCTGCTACCGGTGGCCCAACCGCCGCTGGTCTCGTGCTGGGTGTGGTCGGGGAAGACGGGGGCCGTGGGAGTACCGCCGGCGCGGTCGAGGATGTGCGCAGCGACGGTGGTGGCGTGCCGGTGGTAGGTGGCGTCCTTGGTGGCCTGGTGCAGATCGAGATAGAACTCTCCCAGGCCCGACAGCCCGCAGCACTGCGAAACGACGATCATGGTCGGTGCCAGGCGCAGGCAGGTGGTGGCGGCTCGGCGGGCCAGGTCCAGGTGCTGTGGGGCCGCGGAGGCGGTGGCCCGGGTCAGGACCGCACCGATTCCCGCTAGACCTTGGCAGAACGAAGCGTGCATCGGTCGGGCGGAGGGTCGCTCCGCTGCCTCAAGGAGCGCCGGTAGGTGTCGGCTCAGGATGGAGAGGTAGTCGCGCGCTGTCGCCTCAATGGACGAGTCGCCGGTGGCGTCGTGCAGGGCGTGCAGGAATTGGACGGCTCCCGCCAGTCCGTGGGCGAAGCCCAGGGTCTCGGCCACGTTGCTGCAGTCGTCATAGTCGACGTCCGAGTTGTGCACGACGAAGGGGGCGCGGGCGATGAGGTGCTCGGCGTAGTGTGCGGCGGCACGGAGATGGCCTGCGTCACCCGTGATGTGCCACAGGTGCAACTGCCCCAGACCGATTCCCGCCAGCCCATGGGTGAAGTCGTGATGCTCGACACGATGCGGTGGCGGCGCGGGGAGGCCGACGGCCATGGTGAGCAGGGTGTCATCGTTGAGAGCGCGGCCTGCGGCCGCGGTGAATACCGCCGTGCCGGTGGTGCCCATCATCAGGGACGCGGGCGCCTGTTTGAGGGTGAGCAGCCCGCACGACCAGTGGGCCAGTGCGCGGACCAGATCACCGACGCCGGGGCGATCGAGGTGGTGCAGGAGTTCCATACCGATTCCGGCGGCTCCATAGGACACGCCAGCAGGGTTGGGGAATCCGCCGGGCGATCGGTCCTGGCCGGTCAGCAGGGCTTTGGCGTGGACGATGACCTGGTCGAGGGTGTGGCCGGTGAGGGCGGGCAGGTCGGACGGCCGCTGCGCCGACGGAGACCGGTCAGGCCCGCGGCGCAGGCGACGACCGGTGCGCAGTTGCCGGGCCGCGGCGCGGCGTTCGGCGGGTTCGGGACTCATGAGGCCGACGATCACGCCGGTGTGGTCCCGGCCGTCCAGCAGTGCGGCGATCCGGTCGACGTCGTGATTGCGGACGTCTCCGGTCAGCCAGACCGGGGCCAGGCCGGTGACGGCGTAGAACAGGGTGGCGCCCAGCGAGTAATAGTCGTCCTCGACGCATGGGGGGTGCCGGTGTTCCTGCTGTGGGGAGCTGTAGCCCGGCGTCCAGCCGTGCAGCGCGGCGCCTTCGACGTGGCTGATCTGGAAGTCGATCAGGTGCGGGCGACCGCGGACGTCCATGACGACGTTCTTGGGCGCCAGGTCACGGGCGATGATCCCGTGCCGGTGGACCTCGTCCAGCGTGGACAGCAACGCGGCGGCGAGATCGTCGGCCGCGCGCCCGGGGCATTCGCCGCCGGTACTGAACGGCCCGTTGTCGACCACGTCGCGTACCAGGGTGTGCGCCCCGAGGTCGGTGAGCGCCAGGTAGTCGGCGTCGCCGTGCCGAAAATGGTCGATCACCTTCGGTACGCCGGGGACGTCCCGCAGAAGGTGGAGCACCTGGCGCTCGTGGCTCAGCCAGGTCCGGGCATCGCGCTGCCGCTCGTCCTGGTTGACGTGGGCGAGCGCCTCCTTGACGATCACGCTGGTGCCGCCGCGGCGGTCGGCGGCCCGGTAGACGCCCCCCTTGGCGTTGATGGTGATCGCTTCCTGGACGAGATACCGGCCGCCCAAGGTGATCGGCTCGGGAACGGGATCGCCCTCGGAGGCCGCCGCGCGGCTAGCGGGCCCTCGGCCAGCGGGCCGCAATGTGCCGCGCACAGGTGTCGCCGCGTCGTCCTGGACGGGTTCGGCGGCGAATGGGTCGTCGAGCCAGGGTGGTGTCCACACGACCGGGCCGGCCTCACCTGGATGCGGCCGCCCGTCGGGATCGATGACGCTCAGGTACAGGTCGCCGTTGTCGTTGAACTCCAGGCGGGCACGGAACGGGCCAAAGCGGTAGTAGACGGGGGCGTCCGCCCGCACCCGCCGGTCGCTGTTGATTCGGGGGCCGCTCAGCCCGGTCAGCGCGTCGGCCAGGTCGTGCGCCAGGCCCGTCACCTGGTCGGACGCCGGGTAGACGGTCATGGCCTTGCCGACCGCACCCGGCGGCGTCTGCACGCAGTTGAGCTCGTCCAGATGCTCGCGGGAACGGATCACCTTGAACCGGCAGGGAGTCGCCGTCAGCACCGGGACGGCGCCCCGCAGCGTCTCGGCCAGCGACGCGGGATGCGCGGAGACGTGGAGCTTCCATCCCTGCTCGGGTGGTCGGAAGCCGGGATCGTCCACGTCGAGCCACATGCCGACGGCGGTCATGACCCGGCCGCTGCCCGCCAGCAGATCGCTGAGCAGCCCGGCGGTCTCCTTCTCGTGTTCTGGAACGCCGCCGGCGAAGCCGGGCCGGTGGATGGTCCCTCGCGTCACTGTTTCGACCTCACCCGGAAAGAGGGCCGGAGCGGGCAGGAATTGTCCGCTCCGGCCCGGACTTCATGGAATTGACGGCAATCCGCCCTCTGTCAGAGGGTGTAGCCGTCGCAGCGGATCGTCCAGCCGGAGACGCAGGTGTTGCGACACGCCGATCCGGCGATATTCACCTCTTCGGTGCTGGGCGCCATGGCGAACAGCCCGGTGGTGTCGACCGCGTCCGCTTCGCGCGGAATGGGGAGCTCAGTTGACACTACCCCTCCTTTCTTTGTTGTAACAGAACGATTACTTAGAGTAATAGAGCTTGATTGACAATGGCCACAGCTCCGACGGCAAAGCCTGTGGAGATTGTTGGGAGTGGGATCGGCGACGTCCCCCTGTCGCGCCGACCGGCCCTACGGTTCGGTGGTCGGTTCGCGGTGCCCGCCGCTCGCGGCGGCGTCGTCCGCCGAGCGGTAGGCGGACGCCTGCAGGGCGTACAGCTCGGCGTACAGTCCGCCGCGCCTCATCAGCTGCGGGTGCGTGCCATGCTCGGTGACGCGGCCGCCGCTCAGGACGTAGATGCGGTCCGCGTGCCGGACGCTCGCGAGCCGGTGGGTGATCAGCAAGACGGTGCGGTCGCGGTCGGCGGCATGGGCCCGGATCTTGTCGAACAGGTGGTGCTCGGCGCGGGCGTCGAGGGCGGCGGTGGGTTCGTCGCAGATCAGTAGCGGTGCGTCCCGGTAGAAGCCGCGCGCGACCGCCAGCCGTTGCCACTGCCCGCCCGACAGCTCGCGTCCGTCGTGGAATCGCCGGTCGAGAAGCGTGTCCAGCCCGTACGGCAACTCGGCGATCACCGGGGCGGCGCCGGCCGCGGCGACCGCCCGCTCCACAGCGCGCCGGACACCGGGCACCGCGGCGTCGTCACCCATGGTGACGTTGTCGGCGGCGGTCATCGGCCAATGGGTGTGGTCCTGGGCCACGACCGCGATGGAACCTCGCACGACATCGGGGTCGAGGTCGTCCACCAGCAGGTCGTCCCAGCGGACATGCCCGCGCTGGGGCAGGTACAGACCGGCCAGGATCTTGGCGAGCGTGGTCTTGCCCGACCCGTTCTCGCCGACCAGCGCGACGATCTCGCCTCGTCGCAGCCGTACCGACACTTGGTGCAGTGACGGGACCGCGCTATCTGGATAGCTGAAGGTGATCTCTTCCGCGCTGATCTCCTGGAACTGCTTCAAGGTCTCGATCTGACGCGACGCCTCGGTCTCGCTGGAGGACGACCGGTCGCCAAGGGCTCTGCGCACCCGCGCCTCCGCCCGCCGGCAATAGGCCAGGTAGTCACTGAAGTACAGACCGTCCTCGTAGCAACGGTTCAGCGAGTGGACCAGGCTGACCAGGGACGCCTGTCCGGCACGGATCGCCAGCACCGCCGTCCCGGCGACGGCCAGCGGCATGGCGCCACGCCACAGCAACGCCCCCAACGCCGTGTACATCAACGCGATCGTCAGTCCCTTGAGAACATCGCCGCAGACCCGTGTCCTGGTCTGACGCCACGCCAGGTCCAGCGACACGCCCCGGATGTGATCGGCGAGTTCGGTGTACCGGCGCAGCAGAAAGCCGCGGATCGTGAAGGAACGGATCTCGGCCGCGTGCAGCCGCTCGGTCATCAGATCGGCCATGATCCAGCTCCGCCGCTGGACCTCCACCAGGCTCAACTGGGTGAGATACCCGAGCCGGGCCGCCGCGACCGCCGCCCACGCCTCGGGGAGCGCGGTGAGCAACAGCAGCGGCAGGAGCACCGGATGCAGGACGCCGAGAGCCCCGGCGGCCGCCGCGACTCCGACCACGGCGGTGAACAACTCCACTGTGTGGTCCACCATCAGCGGGGCCGACTCCGCGCCCCGCAGCCGCGCACGGTGCAGGTCGTCCTGGAACTCGGGATTGTCGAAGGCCGCCAACTCGATCGCGGTGGTGACCTCGTACAGCCGACGCTCGACGACCTGCTGAACCTGGGGCCGCAACCGGGCCTGCGCCCACTGCGCGACCGCCGCGCACGCCGCGCGGAGCGTGACGGCCGCCCCCACGAGCAGCAACTGCGGCACCGCGTCCCGCACCCTGTCCGGGGTGGGTCCCGCGGCGAACAATGCGGTCAACACGCCCGCCGTGGCCAGCAGCCCGAACGCGGTGAAGACACCGGCGACGACGTTGAACGCGACGGTGACGACCTGGTCGGCCCGGTTCGCCTGCCACCCCAGCCGCAGAACCTGACCGACCAGCGCGGGCAACCGCCGGGACATCGTGAGCATCCCGGTCTCCGCCAGCTCGCTCGCCTTGTCGTACCGGGTCTGTCCGCTCAACTGCGGCCCCAGGGGCACCGCCCTCGACCGCCTCCCGCGCCGTGCCCACCGAACGAACAGCCGCATCACACCTCCTCAGAGGATGAAGCGACACCACACGCCCCACCCCGGCGCCTCTCAGAATGACTCACGTCGATAACTAAGAGTCATTGATAGGATGCTCTGTGTCAGGAGATCCTGAGATCCGCGCCGCACCCGAACGCCTACGGCTGCCGATGCCAGGGTGGCCGTCGTGGGTTGTCGCTGGTCTTGACGTGGGGCGGTCCCTGGCCGTGAGACGGCGAGTGGTCAACCGCTCTGGAATCTCGTAGGCGCTGGGGTGGTTGACGTCGGTGTGAAGAAGATTGGCTTTCTCTCGTTCGGTCACTGGAGTGACGGCGCGGGCTCGCAAACCCGGTCTGCGCAGGACGCCCTGCTGCAGTCGGTCGATCTCGCCGTGGCCGCGGAGGAACTCGGCGCCGACGGCGCCTACTTCCGGGTGCACCACTTCGCCAGGCAGCTGGCTTCTCCCCTGCCGCTGCTGTCCGCGATCGGCGCGAGGACGTCGCGCATCGAGATCGGCACCGGCGTGATCGACATGCGTTACGAGAACCCGCTGTACTTCGCCGAGAACGCCGGGGCCGCCGACCTGATCTCCGGCGGGCGCCTGCAACTGGGCATCAGCCGAGGATCACCGGAACAGGTCATCGACGGGTGGAGGTACTTCGGGTACGAGCCGCCCGAGGGCGACACCGACGCCGACATGGCGCGCAAGCACACCGAGGTACTGCTCACCGTGCTGCAGGGCAAAGGCTTCGCCCAGCCGAATCCGCGACCGATGTTCCCCAACCCACCCGGGCTGCTGCGCATCGAGCCCCATTCCGCAGGGCTCCGCGACCGCATCTGGTGGGGCTCGGGCTCCAACGCCACCAGCGTGTGGGCGGCCGAGCTGGGCATGAACCTGCAAAGCTCCACGCTCAAGGACGATGAGACGGGCGAGCCGCTGCACGTCCAGCAGCGCAAGCAGATCGAGGCGTACCGGCAGGCGTGGAAGGACGCCGGGCACCAACGCCAGCCGCGCGTGTCGGTCAGCCGCAGCATCTTCGCGCTGACCAGCGACCTGGACCGCGCCTACTTCGGCCGCAACGCCGACTCGGGCGACCAGATCGGAATGATCGACGAGAAGACCAGGGCGATCTTCGGACGCTCGTACGCGGCCGAGCCGAACGTGCTGGTCAAGCAACTCGCCGAAGACGAGGCCATCCAGGCCGCGGACACGCTGCTGCTCACGGTCCCCAACCAGCTCGGCGTCGACTACAACGCACACGTCCTGGAGAACATCCTGACCCACGTGGCACCCGAACTCGGCTGGCGCTGAACGCGAAGCCCCCGCCCATCGAGCTAAGAGCCTTGGGCGGGCGCAGTGCCCGCCCTCGCGGGTCGGAGAGCTTTTTCTCGGGTCCCTGTAGGCTCCGGACATGTCGCTGGATCGTGGGTTTTTCAGGTCGTGGAACGACGAGGTTCCCTGGTCGTCGGAGAGGCCCGCCGCGATCGACGCTGAACGCGCGAGGCTCTCGTGAGGGTGCTCGATCCGCGCGACCGGATCGCGCTCGCCGACCTCGTCGCCAGGTACGCGCTCTACGCCGACCACGTCAAGTACACCGCTCTCGTTGGTCTCTTCGCCGACGACGCGGTTCTCGTCCTGCCGGACCCTCCAGAGCAGCTCGAACCCGTGCATTCCTTCAGGGGACGAGACGAGATCGCCAAAGCGCTCCGATCCCTGGAAAGGTTCCCGCGCACGTCGCACGAGATCGTGGGCCAGGTATTCGATCCGGGACGCGAGAACGCGACGGCGACCGGGCACGTCACCTGCGTCGCGCACCATCTCAACGAAGATGAGCCGGGAAAGCCCACCGACTTCGCCTGGCATGTCCGCTTCAGCGACGCCTACCGGCGGGAGGGCGGCTTCTGGCGGATCGAGCGCCGGACGGTCCAGATCGACTTCATCGAGAAGAGACCGGTCTGGTGCTGGAGAGACTGAGCACAGGGAAGCCCCCCGAGGCGATCGCCGAGTTCACGAGCCTGCTCGCGCCCGGCGGCGGTAGCCGCTGAGCCGCGCTCCTTGTTCCTGCTCGATGGCGACGGCTCCGGCGGAGAGAGACGTCGCGGCGGCGAGGCTGCCCCAGAGGACGGCCTGGCCGTGGGACGCGAGAGCGGTGATGACCGCCGGGGAAACGGCCAGGCCGAAGCCCGTGGAGAGCTGGAAGCGGGCGAGGGCTCGTCCCAGGACATGCGCCGGGGCGAGGACGGTGACGAGCGCCGTGGCGCTGCCCGCGTAGATGATCTCGCCGAGCGTGCAGACCACGGACACCGCGGCGACGGCCGGGGCACCCCAGCCGTGTCCCAGGAAGGTGGCCGCGAGAAAGCCGAGGTAGGACGCGGTGAGCACCACGCCTGCAATGGCCAGCACGGACCGGCGCGGGAAGCGGGACATCAGGACGGTGAGCGGAACCTGCAAGGTGACCACCAGCACCGTGTTGGCGACGAAGATGCCTCCCAACCACACCGGGGAGGCATGCAACTGCGTCACCAAGACAACAGGGACCGCGACTTCGGGGACGTTGAGGCAGAACACGTAGATCACGTTGGCGGCCAGAAGCGCGCGCATCCGGGGTGCGGGCGCGTCGTCCCCGCCTTTGGCCGCGGCACCGGCCGGACGAGCGTGCACGTGGACCGACCACGCCAAGGCCGCCGCGGCGAGGTAGGCGAGCCCGGTGACGGCCGCCAGCGCCTGCAACGCGGTGGTGCCGCCCGCCAGGCATGCGGTGGCGAGGAGTGCACCGGCGCCCAGGCCGGCGTTGCGCAGGGCGCGGCCCCCCGCGAGGGCGGCATCGCGTTCCCGGCCGTGGGCGACCGTGGCCACGAGGGCCGCATGGGCGGCGGGCCAAGCCTGGTTGCCGATGCCGAGAAAGAGCGCCGCCGCCGCGAACAGCCGGACGTGCCCCGCCGGGGCGGCCAGCAGGAGCGCCACGCCCAGCACCCGCACCAGCATCGACGCTGCCACGACCGTGCTGCGGGAGCCCCGGTCCAGCCATCGGCCGACCGCGGGCATGCACACCAGACCCGCGACGGCGCCGACCGTCATGGCGATGCCGGTGGCCGGTGCCGACAGCCTCAGCACGGACACCCCGTAGAGCAGCAGGAAGGGCCGCAGCAGGCCGGTGCCGAGCGCGTCCACGGCCAGGGCGACGGCATAGCGCGGACCTCCGGAGGCACGGACGAGGGCGCGCGGCTGGATCTTGGTGGTGGTCGCCATGGCGTCAACGGTGCGTTCTGCCGCCGAGCCGACCGCGCCGGTTGACGGACATCGTCAACCGACGCGGTCGTCGGCCGTCCGACCAGCGATGATGAGGGGGTGACGTTGAGGATCGACATCGGCGGTCTGCCGTCCGGGCGACTGCGGTTCGCCGCCTCCCCGCTGGCCGAGCTGACCGCGATGCTGCACGTGCTGGCCGAACCCGCGCATCATCCGCAGCTCGCCGGCTGGGCCGGAGACGTCTGGGCCGGGCTCTCGCCGGAGCTGGCCGAGCGGCTCAGGGAAGCGGAGTTCCTCTGGCGTTCCTCACGAGCCGACTTCCTGGTCCCCTCCTCACCCCGGCCGACCCTCGCCGAGGAATTGGACGACGTAGACCGGATCGACGACGAAACCTATGTGACCGCCGCGCTCATCACCACGTGCGGCAGCAACCGGGTCCACTTCGGCGCGCCGTCGCCGCTCACCGACGCGACGGCGCGCGAGCGGGCCCTGGACCTGGCCCAAGCGCGCGGCGCGCTCCAGGAGGCCTTCGCGGAACGGCTGCTCGCGGACCCGGCCGCCGTGCGGGCGCGGGTGCGCCACACCCTCGAACTGTGCGCCGAGGCATTCTTCGACGCCGCCTGGACGAGCGTCGCCGTGCAAATCGCCACCGACCTGCGCCTGAAGAACGACCTGTTGAAGCGCCAGGGCATCGCGGCGGCACTCGCGTCCGTCTCCGGCGCCGTGACGCTGTCGCCGGACGGCGACTGCATCATCGTGGACAAACTGCAGGACAATGCGACCACCGCCCACGGGACCGGAGTCACCTTCCTCCCCAGTGTCTTCGGCCGCCCGCACCTGGTAGTGGTCCACGCGCCCAGGTGGCGGCCGGTGGTGCAGTACCCCGTGGCCGAGGCGAGCCCTCCGGAGCCGGTGTCCCTGGAAACGGTCACGCTACGGCTGGAGGCGCTCGCGCATCCGGTACGGCTGCGGCTCCTGCGCACCCTGGCCCGGGGCCCGCACACCACCGGTGAGCTGGCCCACGCCTGGGAACTCTCGCCCCCGGAGGTCTCCCGCCACCTCGCCGTCCTGCGCCGCGCGGGCCTGCTCACGGCCCAGCGGCGCGGTCGTTACGTCCGCTACACCCTCAACCTGCCCGACCTGACAGCACTGGGGTCCGACCTGTTGGCGGCCGTACTGCGCTGAGTAGCTCCGAGCTGCCAGAACACGGACGCCTGCCGTCGCGTTTGGTCGGAGGGCTTCGGAGGAGATGGGCGGCGGTGTCAGGCCGGCGGATTCCAGTTGAAGATGGGGGCGGCCTGGCGGAGGACGAGGTTCTGGCCGAGGTGACCGGCGGTCCACATGCCCGCGTCGCGGAGGGCGGTCCCCAGCGGGTTCCTCATCTGGGTGAGACGGCCGATCTGGCGGGATCTCCTCATGATGGCCGAGGTGCGCGCCAGCCTGGCGGCGGTGTACCCGGCGGGGCCGACGCCCTTCGTGACCTCGTGTGCGAGTGTCACGCCGTCTTCGATCGCCTGGCAGGCGCCTTGGCCGAGATTGGGCGTCATGGGATGGGCCGCGTCCCCCAGCAGGACGACCCGGCCACTGTGCAGGGCGGGAAGCGGGCGTGGCATGAAGTAGACGTCGTTGCGCAGGATCCGTGCGGGGTCGGCCTCGCTCAGCAGTTCGGGGATCGGGTCGTGCCAGTCGCCGAAGAGGCGGAGCAGTTCCGCCTTCTCGTCCGGCGCGGTCGTCCCCGGCGCGGCGGCGGCGGTGGCGTAGCAGTAGACCTGGCCTCCGGCGATCGGGTTGAGTCCGAAGACCAGGCCGCGTCCCCAGGATTCGGAGAAGGCGCCGGTCCCCCGAGGGTCCGCGACGAGCAGCCGCCAGGCCGTCAGGCCCGTGTAGCGCGGTCCGGGGTGGCCGGGGAACAGAGTGGACCGCACGCGGGAGCCGATGCCGTCGGCGGCGACGATCAGGTCCGCGCTCTCCTCGCCTTGCGAGGTGGCCACCGTCCCGTCAGAAGACGCCGACTCGACGGTGACGCCCAGGCGGATCTCCGCCGGATCGAGCAACTCCTGGAGCAGGTCCACCAGGGCGGCGCGCAGGAGGACGACGGTCGGGTCGCCGAACCGCCGGGCGGCGGCCTCGGCGCTGGTACGGCTCAGCCAGCCGCCGTTCGGTCGCCGTACCCCGCCGTCGCCGGCGAACGTCGCGAGTCCGCGGACCCGGTCGCCGATGCCGAGGGTGTCGAGAGCCCGCAGCGCGTTGGGCGTCATGCCCAGGCCCGACCCGACCGGTTCCAGCGTGGGGGCCCGTTCCAGGACGCTGACCGTCCAGCCGCGGCCCTTGAGCGCCGCGGCGGCGGTCAGCCCTCCGATCCCGCCACCGATCACGATCGCTTTCACGAAACCTCCACACTACGTTTGTAGTGAAGACTACGGATGTAGTTTCCCCTGTGCAAGTAGAGTCTCCGCCATGGGATCGCCGCGCACCGATCTGGTCGCAGAGACCGCCCTGACACTGCTGGCCGAGCGGGGAATGCGCGGACTGACCCACCGGGCCGTGGACGCGGCCGCCGCACTGCCTCCAGGCGCCGCCTCCAACGTCGCGCGCACTCGCGCGGCCCTGCTGGAGTTGGCCCTGGCACGCCTGAACGAGCTCGAGGAACGGCAGTTCGCCGCGCTCGGCGTCGCGTCCGTCCCCGACCGGCTGGAGCCCGCGATCGAATTGCTGGCGCGGCTGCTGCACGGCCAGATCACCGAGGGCCGACGGCGCACGCTGGCACGCTACGAGTTGGCGCTGGAGGCCACCCGACGCCCGGAACTGCGGTCGTTGTACGACGTGAGCGGCCGGCACTTCCGGGAACCGGCCGTCGCGCTGATGACGGCACTCGGATCCACCGACCCGGAGGCCGACGGCCGCCGCCTGGTGGTCTACGCCGAGGGCGTCATCTTCTACGCGCTCGCTGGCGCGGGCACCGACCCGACGATGGACGAACTACGCCGCGACCTGACCGGCTTCCTCACCGGCCTCCTGCGCGGACGTTGAGACGGGTGCCCTCAGTGGCGCCAGGTGAATCGCGGGTCCAGGTTCGGTGTCCGAGCGCGGTCAAGCGCTGGCGCAGGCGAAGCAGGTACGGGCGGCCGGACGCGCCTCCAGGCGTTCCACCGCGATGGGACCGCCGCACTGCTCGCAGACGCCATAAGTGCCGTCGCCGACCCTGCCCAGCGCGTCGTCGATTTCGGCCAGACGTTCGCGGGCCCGGATCAAGGACGCCTCGATCCGAGCGCGCTCGAAGGCGATGGTGGCGCCCTCAGGATCGTGCTCATCGTCCACGTTGGCCTGCGCCGACGCCTCGACGACACCGTCCCAGTCGGCGCTCAGCGACGCGACCAACTCCAGCATGCCAGCACGGTCGGCGATCAACCGTTCCTCCACCGTAGCCACATCACGACAACGCCGGCGGCGCCACCACTTCTTCCAGCCCGGCCGGCGCACGGTTGTCGGCGAAGGCGACCGGACGCCGCCGAGCAGGCATGGGATTGGTGGGGTGTGGTGCGGGTAGCGCCGAATGATGTTCTTTGACGGCTTCACGATGGAGCGGATCGATGTCGGTGAGGTCGAGTTGCGGGTGCGGCACGGTGGGGCGGGATTGCCCCTGTTGCTGCTGCACGGTCACCCTCGGACACACGCCACCTGGCACAAGGTAGCTCCTGTGCTCGCGGACGAATTTCGTGTGGTGTGCCCGGACCTACGCGGTTACGGGAAGTCGTCCAAGCCGCAGACCGACGCCGACCACACCCCGTACTCCAAGCGGGCGATGGCCCAGGACATGGTGAACCTGATGCGGGCGCTCGGGCACGAGGAGTTCGCGGTGGCAGGGCATGACCGCGGGTCGCTCGTGGCGTTCCGGACTGCAATGGACCATCCGGAGGTGGTCACTGCGCTCATCCCCATGGACGGGCTCCCGGTGGTCGAGCATCTGGAGCGCTGCGACGCTCGATTCGCGGCGGAATGGTGGCACTGGTGGTTCTTCGGACAGACCGACAAACCCGCCGAGCGCATTATCAGCGCAGACCCGGACGCCTGGTACACCGCCACCGACGAGCACATGGCACCCGAAGCCTGGGACGATTTCCGCGAGGCAATTCACGATCCGGCCACCGTGCACGCCATGCTGGAGGAATACAGGGCCGGTCTGGGCATCGACCGGCGGCATGACGAGGACGACCGCCACGCCGGTCGCCGCGTCCGGTGCCCGACGCTGGTGTTGTGGTCGTCCAAGGACGACCTGGAGGACCTCTACGGCGACCCGGTGCGAATCTGGGAGAACTGGGCCGACGACGTCCGCGGCCATTCCATCGACTCGGGCCACCACATGGCCGAGGAGGCCCCCGAGCCTGTCGCCGACGCGATCCGCACATTCCTCAATGAGCGAATTCGTCGAACATCCTCTGCCACAACCTCGGCCACCTCACCACCCGACCCCAGCCGCTGAACCCCGATACCGCGGGACGTGGCCGAGCGGCTGATTCTGCACACGGGGAAGCGGTACCGAACAGCGACCCTCCGCAGCCTCCGACGGCGCAGACCGACGAAGGTGTCGCTAGCGAAATCTCCGAGCCCAAGCTCCGACGAAACCGACTGGCTGACCCGTCGGGGACCGCCCAGCACGCGGTCCCCTGCGAGACGGACTCGGAATTACCAGGTGTGGGCCACGTCGACGATGAGCCGCGTGCCGCCGCCGTCGCGTGGGAGCGTGAGGACCCGGAACGGCAGGCGCGCCCGCACGCCCACGCCGATCGTCGTCTGGCCCTCGAAGGAGCCCGCTCCGGCCACTTGCCGGAACGTGGTGTAACCGGTGACGTCGGCAAGGTTGGGCGAGCTGGCGGGGAATCCCGTAGCGGCGGCCGCTTGGACGATGACCCGCAGCTTGGCGCCGCCGCGCAGCGGAACCGGCTTGCCCGAACCCTCCTGTAGCACCTGGTCGACGTACTCGGTCCGGTAACCGAAGCCCGATCCGGCCACCTCGATGACCAGTCGGTCATAACAGGACTGAGAGCCAGTGCGGACCCGCTCCAGCGGACCCTCCGCATGACCGCTCAGGGTGCCTTTCGGCAGCGATCCCCAGGCCGTGTCGCACGCGGCCGACGCGGACGTGCCGAGACCCCCGAGAAGAGCCGCCGACACGACTAACGTCAGCAATCCACCAAACAGTCTGCGCATACTGGACCTCCATCACGCAAAGCGATATCGATCAAGAAGACGCCTCATGCCCGCCGACGGTTGGCCCAGGAGCATGTCCGAATGCGGCGGCCCGGCACCGCGACGGTGATGGAGACGTCGGTCTCCAGCGACCGCCGCGCCTCGTCCTGCGCGCTCCGTAGAAGGATCGTGTTCACCGTCGTATACGCAGGGTCGGCGTCCAGCCGTGCCACGAGTTCGGTCGTGCCGGCCGAGCCGCCGAGCGCGGCCAGCGCGGCCAGCACCTCCGCCTCCAACTGCCCCTGCGATCTGCGCGACGGACCGCGTGGCACCGGCCTCACCCCTTCGGGCGCAGGACGTCGGGTTCCAGGTAGATCAGCCGCGCGATCGGCACGGCCGCGCGGATGCGGGCCTCGGCGTCGTTGATCGCGTCGGCGACCTCGCGGGCGTCGTCCTGGAGGTCAATGGCGATCTTGGCGGCGACCAGCAGCTCGTCCGGGCCGAGGTGCATGGTGCGCATGTGGATCACCGAGGGGACGTCGCGGCCCTCCACGATCGCCGCCCGGATCAGCCGCACCTGCTCGGGCCCGGCGGACTCGCCGATGAGCAGGCTCTTGACCTCGGTGGCCAGCACGATCGCGATGGCCGCGAGCAGCACGCCGATCGCCGCGGTGCCGATGCCGTCCCATACGCCGTCGCCGGTGATCAAGGTCAGGCTCACCCCGGCCAGCGCGAAGACCAGGCCGACGAGCGCACCGGTGTCCTCCAGGAGGATCACCGGCAGCTCGGGCGACTTCGACCGCCGGACGAACTGCACCCAGCTCGACCGTCCCCGGCTGCGGTTCGACTCCTTGACGGCCGTGCGCAGCGCGGTGCCCTCCAAGGCGATCGCGACCAGCAGCACGACGATCGGCACCCACTGCCACTCGTCGATGGAATGCGGATCGCGGATCTTGTGCCACGCCTCGTACAGCGCGAACAGCCCGCCCAGGCTGAACAGCACGATCGCGACCAGGAACGCGTAGATATAGCGTTCGCGCCCGTACCCGAACGGGTGCTCCTCGGTCGGACGGCGCTCGGCGCGCTTCCCGCCGATCAGCAGCAGCGCCTGGTTGCTGGAGTCGGCCACCGAGTGGATCGCCTCGGCCAGCATCGACGACGACCCGGTCAGCGCGAAAGCCACGAACTTGGTGACCGCGATCCCCAGGTTCGCGCCCAGCGCGGTGAGGACGGCCTTGGTGCTTCCTTCGGCGCTCACGCACTCCCCCGGCGGATGAGACTGTCACGGGTCCGGACGAGGACCATCCCTCTCGTCGCCCGGCTAAGCGTAGGAGGCGATCGCCGGGAGCATGTCCTGAAGGGTGCGTCCCTGGCCGGGTTCGCCGATCGCGGCCATCTTCCACCCCGAGCCCTGCCGGTAGACGCGGGCCATCACCATCGTGGTGTGCCGCCCGCCGCCGGTGAGGGTGTACCGCGTCAACTCCTCGCCGGTGCTCTCGTCGACGAGCCGACAGAACGCGTTCTCGACCTCCTCGAAGGTCTGGCCGCTGAACGAGCTGACCGTGAACACCAGCGACGTCACGTGCACCGGCACGCGGGACAGGTCCACCAGCACCGACTCGTCGTCACCGTCCCCGACTCCGGTGAGGTTGTCGCCGGTGTGCCGGACCGAACCGTCGTCACTGGTCAGCTTGCCGAAGTAGACGACGTCGGCGACGCCGCCGTCGGCCAGCAGCACGCAGGAGGCGTCCAGGTCGATGTCCTGCTCGCGCTGCTTGCCGAACATGCCCTTCTTCTTGATCGCGTCCCAGCCCAGGCCCATCCGGACCATGGCCAGCGTCCCGCCCGCCTTCTCCAGCGAGACCCGCTGCCCCTTCACCATCGAAACCGCCATACCCGGCTCCTCTCACCGCCGACCGACCGCACCCGTCCGAGCGGCGGGCACGTTTAAAACTACACTTGTAGCAGATCACGGGTCGCGGCGTCGGCGGACTGGCCACCAAGTGCGGCCGTCCAACCAGACGACCGCCGCCGCCGTGGGAGAAGGCGCACTCAGCCCCGGCGTCACCCGCCGCGTCATCGACGACTACGAGCCGTCATGCGCTCTCTTCGCCCCGCGGCGGCCTCGGTCACGCCCCTCCCCGGCCGCCATGGGCGGAACAACTTCTAAAGTAGAGCTGTTATGATTTTCGAGCAGCGATACTAGTAGGCTCGTTCATGTTGCTGTCCGAGGTGATCGGCCATGACGTCCCGGAATCACCTGAGCCGCATGCCGCACCATTCGCCACTGGGGCACCGGCCGGCCCGGGTCGGTGACGCTGGCCGCGCTCCCCGTAAGGAGACATTCGCCATGACCACCACGCACCACCCCATCGCGATCATCGGCGCCGGTCTGGGCGGCCTGACCGTGGCCCGGGTCCTGCACACCCGCGGCATCGAGGCGGCGGTGTTCGAGCTGGAAGCCGGACGCCATGTGCGCACCCAGGGCGGCATGCTCGACATCCACGAAGACTCCGGACAGGTCGCGCTGCGCGCCGCCGACCTCCACGACGGCTTCCAAAAGATCATCCATCCGGGCGGGGAGGGACTGCGGCTGCTCAATCGCGACGCGACCGTCGCGCTGCAACAGCAGGACGACGGCACCGGTGATCGCCCCGAGGTCGACCGCGGAGACCTGCGCGACCTGCTCCTGGACTCCCTGCCGGACGGCACGGTCCGATGGGGCGCCAAGGCCACCGGCGTCCGCCCGCTGGACGACGCCCCGCACCGCGGCCGCCACGAGGTGACCTTCGCCGACGGCGCCGTCATCACCACCGACCTGCTCGTTGGCGCCGACGGCGCCTGGTCGAAGATCCGGCCGCTGGTCTCCCCCGCGCACCCGTCCTACACCGGCATCTCCTTCGTCGAACTCGACCTTCTGGACGCCCGCACCCGCCACCCCGGAGCCGCCGACATGGCCGGCAGCGGCTTCTTGATCGCCATGGACGGCGAACGCGGGTTCCTCGCCCACCTCGAAACCGACGGCACCCTGCACGTCTACACCGCGCTGCGGGCCCCCGTGACCTGGTTGGACGGCATCGCCTTCACCGACATCCCGGCCGCCAAGACCGCGCTGCTGTCCCATTTCGCCGACTGGTCCCCCGCCTTCCACGCCTTGATCACCGACGCTGACGGTCCCCTGGAGCCTCGCCGCATCAACGCCCTGCCGGTCGGCCACCGGTGGGACCGCGTCCCCGGCGTGACCCTGCTCGGCGACGCAGCGCACCTCATGTCACCGTTCGCAGGGGAAGGCGCCAACCTCGCCATGCTGGACGGCGCCGAACTCGGTCTGGCCATCGCCGGCCACCCCGGCGACCCCGAAGCCGCCCTGACGGCCTATGAGAAGGACTTGTTCCCGCGCAGCGAGACCTCGGCCGCCGAATCGGCCGCCTCGCTGGAGCTGCTGTTCGGCCCCGCCCCCATCGCCCGCCTGGTCGAAATGTTCACCGGCCACGAGCGGCACTGACGCCCCGCCCGCCGCCCCAGGGGCCGTGCCCGGCTCCAAACGAAAGGCGTTCCGAAATGATCAAGATCGCAGTCGTCCTGGCAAGCACCCGCCCCGGCCGTCGCGGCGAGACCGTCGCCGACTGGGTCCTCAAGCACGCCGCCCAGCGCGCCGACGCCCGCTTCGAACCGGTCGACCTCGCCGAGGTCGACCTGCCCCACCTGGACGAGCCGATGCCACCCGCCACCGGCCGCTACACCCACCAGCACACCAGATCATGGGCCGAGACCGTGGCCGGCTACGACGGCTTCGTGTTCATCACCCCGGAGTACAACCACTCCTATCCCGGAGTGTTGAAGAACGCCCTGGACCGCGTCTACGCCGAATGGAACAACAAGGCCGCCGCTTTCGTCTCCTACGGCTTCGACGGCGGCGTCCGCGCCGTGGAGGCGCTGCGCCCCGTCCTGGGCGCGCTGCAGGTCGCCGACGTGTCCGCGCAGGTCGCGCTCAGCTTCCACAACGACTTCACAGGCTTCACCGAGCTCACCCCCGCCGAACATCAGACCGCCGCACTCACCACCACCCTGGACCAGCTCGTCGCCTGGTCCACCGCCTTGGCCACCTGGCGCGCCACCGCCTGACCAGCACAGCGCCAAGATCCCTGACCGCCCAGCAACCAACGCTCCGCCGTCCCGCCCGCCATCGACGCGCTCATCACCGCTCTTCTTGCCGAGAACCCTGACCAACGCGCGTCCCATCGGCCAGTCTCAGCGATCGGTCCTCGGCACCGCGGCCGACGAGACTCGCGCCTGTCCCCATCCGGTTACCGTTTCAGGCGGTAGCGGCGCATGAGGTCTGACGCCTCCTCGCCATTTCGCGTCAGGTGGGTCCGGACGTTGGCCATAAAGATCCCATCGCGTTCATGGGCGTGAAGAGTCAGCGGCTCGGAGGTGGTCGGTGGTGGCACCGAAGGCTTGGCGGTAGTCGCGGGGCGGCAGGCCGACGTGGCGGGTGAAGTGGTGGCGCATGGTGAGGGGGGTGCCGAAGCCGCAGCGGCGGGCGATGGCGGCGATGGGCAGTTCGCTGACCTCCAAGAGGTGCTGGGCGGCCAGGACACGCTGGGCCAGGAGCCATTGCAGCGGGGTGTCGCCGGTGGTCTGGACGAAGCGGCGGGCGAAACTGCGCTCCGGCATTCGCGCCAGGCCCGCCATTTCGGCGACGGTCCACGGGTGGGCCAGATCGTTGACGATCCGTTCGCGTAGCCGCGAAAGGGCGTCGTCCCGGCCGACGCCAACTGGGACGGGACGGGTGATGAACTGCGCCTGCCCGCCGGGCCGGAACGGTGCGGTGACCATGGTGCGGGCGATCTCGGCCGCGGCCGCGGCGCCGTGGTCGCGGCGGACCAGGTGCAGGCACAGGTCGATGCCCGCGGCCACGCCCGCCGAGGTCCAGACGGCGCCATCCCCGACGAACAGGACGTGGGGATCCACGGTCACGCCGGGATGGCGGCGGGCGAGCTCGTCGGTGTCGAGCCAGTGGGCGGTGGCCCGCCGACCGTCCAGCAGGCCCGCGTCGGCCAGCAGGAACGCGCCCGAGCACAGGGACGCCACGGTGGCGCCGCGTGCGTGCGCGGCGCGCAGCGCGGCCCGCACGTCCGGGTGGACGGGCTCGGTCGGGCGCTGGACCCCGGGGACGACGACCAGGTCGCACTCGTCCAACCCGTCCAGACCGTGATCGGGCACGCAGGTCACTCCCGGCCGCATCGCGACGGCGGTGCCGCCCGGACCGCAGGTGCGCAGTTCGAACGCCGGGACGCCGTGGGCGGTGCGATCGAGTCCCCAGACCTCGGCGGCGACGGCGTAGTCGAACACGCGGACGTGCTCGGTGACCAGTACTCCCACACGCAACATGGCGCGAATCTATCCCACATTGCCGTTTCTGCCACTCACGCCGCCGTTGGCCCGCCGACCAGGCTGGACACCGATCTTTCCCGCTAGGTGAGGAGTGCGACGCCATGCCCTTGGCTTTGTTCGCCCTGGCCGTCACGGCGTTCGGGGTGGGGACCTCGGAGTTCGCCGTCATGGGGCTGTTGCCGCAGGTCGCCCACGGGGTGGGGGTTTCCGTTCCGGCGGCCGGGGGCCTGATCACCGGCTACGCCGCCGGTGTGATCGTCGGGGCGCCGCTGCTCACCGCCGCCTCGACCAGGCTTTCGCGCCGCACCACCCTGATGGTGGTCGCGGCGCTGCTGGCGGCGAGCAGCGTCCTGTCGGCGGTCGCCTCCGGCTACGGCGTGCTGCTGGCGGCCAGGGTGGTCGCGGGCGTGCCGCAGGGGGCGCTGTTCGGGGTCGGGTCGGTGGTCGCGGCGCAACTCGTCCCGCCGGACCGGCGTTCGAGCGCGATGTCGGTGATGTTCGGCGGGTTCACCATGGCGAACGTGGCCGGGGTGCCGCTGGTGACATGGCTGGGCCAGGCCGCGGGCTGGCGGGCCGCTTTCTGGGGGATCGCGGCACTGGGCGCAGTGTCGATGGCCGGCATCGCCGTGCTGGTCCCGCGCCGACTTCGACCCGACGACGAGGCGGGCCTGCGTTCGGAACTGGCGACGCTGCGGCGGCCCCAGGTCTGGCTCGCGATGGCGGTGACGACGGCGGGCTTCGGCGGCGTGTTCGCCTCCTTCACCTACGTCACGCCGATGATGACCACGGTCGCCGGGTTCGGCCCGTCCAGCATGACGGTGCTGCTGGTCGTCTTCGGGCTGGGCATGGCCACCGGAAATCTGGTGTCGGGCCGCTATGTCGGACGGCGTCCCATGTCCAGCCTGTATGTGTTCCTGGCCGGGCTGACCGTCGTGCTGACCCTGTTCGTGGTGACCGCGCACAGCGAGCCCTTGGCGGCCTGCACCTTGTTCATGCTGGGGCTGTTCGGGTTCGCGACCGTTCCGGCGCTGCAGATGCGCGTCCTGGACAAGGCCGCGGGCGCCCCCGCCCTCGCCTCCGCGCTGAACATGTCGGCGTTCAACATCGCCAACGCGCTCGGCGCGCTCCTGGGCGGGACGGTGATCAGAGCAGGGTTCGGCTACACCGCCCCCAACGCCGTCGGCGCGCTGCTGGCAGCCACCGGGCTCGCCTTGGCCGTCTACTCAGGACTGCTCGACAAGCGCACCGAGGCGGCGATCACACGATGACCGGCGAGACCGAACGCTACACACCTGGCCACGACACGTCCGCCATCGATTTCATGGCCGCCAGGACGGCTGCGACGCACGCACGCTTCTTCCTCCCGCACCTGGCCCCGGGAATGACCTTGCTGGACGTGGGTTGCGGGCCCGGAACCATCACCGCCGACCTGGCCGCCGCCGTCGCACCGGGACACGTGCTCGGACTCGACCGGCAAGCCTCCCAGCTCGTCGACGCACGCGCCCTCGCCCGGCACAGGGGCCTGACCGACATCGAGTTCCGGGAGGGCTCCTGCTATGACATCCCGCTGGACGACCGATCGGTGGACCGCGTCTTCTCCCACGCTCTGATCGAGCACCTCGCCCACCCGGTTCGGGCGCTGGCCGAGATCCGGCGGGTGCTGCGCCCCGGCGGGACGGTCGGCCTCTGCAGCCCCGACTGGGGTGGCTTCCTACTGGCCCCGCCCTGCGACGACGCCATCAGCGCCTACACACGCCTGCAACAAGCCAACGGCGGAGACCCCTTCGTCGGCCGCAAACTCGGCCGGTACCTGCTCGAAGCGGGATTCGAGCAATACCACCTGGACGCCCACTACGAACGCCATGCCGACCCGTCCCGCATCGCCGACTACCTCGCCGTCCAACTCGACACTGCAGGACAGACGACCCACGCCCGCCGACTCCGCAACTGGGCCGCCGACCCCAACTCGATGTTCGCCCAAGCATGGGTCACCGCCGTTGCCACCCGCCCCCGCTGAACAAATCGTGAACTGCGCGGCGAAGGCCACATCTTGGTCACCTCTATTGCAAAGTCGGCCACGCCGGCAGTTTCCAGGGCCGCAATGCAAGCCGCGCTCGACGACACGGGACGCGAACTGACCGCGCTGCCGACCGAGTCGCCCGGCTGGTGGGACCGCCCACGAGGGTGACTCGGATTTCCCGGGCGACCAGGTCTAGAACGGGGCGTCGCCGCGGTGCGAACTTAGTCCCTACCGGTGCGGTAAGAGCCCATTTCGGCCGACGGGGCACGGCCAGAATAAGCATCCAGAACCCTGCTTTGAAGGTCTCGCCATTCGCGCGGACGCACTGGCATCCAAGAGTCTTCAGAGTGCGCCCGGAATGGTGTACACGCGACCACCATCGTCCGCCGGGCAGCGGGTCAGCGCCGACATTCGACTGGCTCGTAGCGTGAGTCGCGAGGGCGGACTGAACGACGGCCTGACTGGCGCTGTGGTCGGATCGGCGCAAGCGCGACGAGGTTGGCTGGCAACCGCCGGGCCGCGATCGTGAACTGCGGTGAATCCAGGCGCAGGTCCGGCGTGGTGCTGCGGCGTCATTTCGAGGTGCATAATCCGACTCTCGTGAATTCGCACCTCAAACCGGACACAAGATCGCAGCAAGTTGGCCGGAGTAGGTCACGAACATTGATGTTGCGCCCCTCGTGGTCCCCTGGAAGCCGGCGTCGAGGCGTGGACCTGGTGTGAGGTCGGTGGCGGATCGCCAACTTGTATTGGTGATCCTTCGTCGGAAGGCATGTCCCTGTCCTCCAATGATGCGTAAAGTCATGGTTGCAGGGGGATTTCAAAAGCTAAGGAGTTATTGCGCCTGTGTCTCATTTCTGTGCCCAGCGACAGCACCCCTGCTCGACCACCTCGTGATCATCATCCCAGGCTGGACGCGAGTGATCTCGATGAAGGGACCAGCATGTCTGAGTGGATCGTTGATGGAGCCGGTATCTCGCCTCCGACTTCCGAGGTGCTTCTCGATGCGGTACGGCACGGTGCCGTTCGACGGGCTCCTCGGCATCGGTTGGCGGTTCGGCTCTTGGAGATGGTCATTCACGAGAACCGGCGTTGGTTTGGTGACGCCGCGGTGCGTCTTGACGTGCTCGTCGTCCATGGCGGCAACACGACGGCAGAGTATGCGCCGACCACGTTCAGCTTTCCTCGGGTGGGTGATGGTGATCGCCTGCCGATCGGTGACGGCGGACTGTTGTTGTTCCACGGTCGTCCGAAGTGGTTCCTGAGCATGTTCGTCGCCGTTTCACGGGACAAACCGCAGGCCTCGCCGCTGGCGGAGCTGGTCCAGGACGTAGTCACGTCCGAGCCTGCCACAACGCTTCAGGCCCAGGCGCTCACGCTCGCCACCGGTGTTCCCGATCCTCAGATGCTGGCGATGGCCTGGCAGTCGGCGCTGCTCGTCGGAGACTCGATGCTGAACGCCCTCAGACGGGAAACAGGAGCTTCCATCGGTGTCTACCGCGATTCCTGGCTGCGCGGCAAGGACGGGTGGGGTGTCGGCCGCCATCCGGCCAGCGGCTTGCTGACCGCGAAGGACCTCGCATTCGCCTTTGAGATCGTCGAGGAACCGGAGTGAGTGACGATATCTCGTCGTTCAATGCAGAGCAGCGAAGGGAACTCCTGTCGCTGTACGACTTGTTGATGACAGAGCTAAGTGCCGCGCTCACACCCGAGCAGGAGGCCCTCTTCGGCTTCACCCGGCACCAATTGCGCAACGATCAGCAAGTGGCTGACGACGTTGTCGTCAGAGGGCTACGGATTCTCGGCGAGCAGGCGAACGCCGACAGGCGGCCGGACCTTTGGCGCAAGGTCCGGCGCGTCTTGTACGAGGTGACGGCGGACCCGGCCCTCGGCCCCCCGTCCGACGCGCGTCTGAAGTACAGCGGTCCTCCTTTGACGAGGCCGCAGTTGCGCAGGCTTCGGTCGCTGTATGACCTTGCCCTGGAAGAACTGCATGACGTGCTCACACCGGACGAGTTCGCGGTCTTCGATGCCGTGCGGCACCGGTTACGCAACGACCTTCCGATGACCGACCTGGCCGTGATGGGTCTTAGAGAACTCGGCGGGCTAGCGGCCGATCATCGACGGTCCGAACTCGTCGTGCGGCTCCTGCGTAGCTATCTCGACCTGATTCCCGACGCCTGGAGCATCTGGTACGACCTCGGAAACCATCTGGTGCATTCGGCGGATCTGGAGGCTGCGCTAAGCGCCTATGACGAGGCGCTACACCGCAACCCCGACCACGCTTATAGCTGGTACAACCGCGGGTGGGTGCACTACGAACTGAAGCACTACGACGATGCCGTGGCCGACTTCGTGGCAGCCGCTCGGCTGGACTGCGACCTGAGATCCTTCGCGAAGGCGATCACCCGCCGGATCATCAAGGTTCGCGGCTTCACTGCCGTTTTCGAGATCATCACTGATTCTACGCTGCCACTGAGTCAACGCCAGAAAATCGTCCAAGCACTACAGGAAGCCATCGACGATGCCCGCGATTTCGATGGTTGGTACCTGACCACGCCGCCCGACCTCTCACAAGACGCGGAAAGCCAACTGGCCGCACTGGCTCTTCGCGCGGAACTGGCGGATATTCGACGGGAAAGCCCCCTCACGCCGGGCTTTCTCTTCTTCAGCCGTACCACCACGGAGTACAACGTCAAAGTTGTTGAAGAGTCGGAACTACACGAGAAGCTCTGGTATCTCTCGCCAGACGGGCGACCCAGCGCACCGGACCGGGTTCGACACCTACAGCGGCTGGAAGAAGCCCTGCGAGTGGGGCGACGGCTGGGGGCGCTCGAGGCCGTCTGGGCCGTTCATTATGTTGCAGGTGCTATCGCGTTGTCGTGCCACATGGACGGCGCGGTCGACTGGCCGTCGCCGGTTCTGCGACTTGCCGTCGCACGCCGCTCCGCCGACGGTATACATCCCGACGACCGAGGGAATGCCGCGAAAGTCGAGCACTGGATCCGAGAGCGTGGAGGAAAGAACGTCTCTGACTACGCCCTAAGCCAGTTTCGCGCTGCTGCGGACACGCTTAATGAACTGTCACTCGCTCTGGCTGGACCGGACACTGAGGCGGTGATCTTCCCAGCGGACATGAACCAACTGCTGACGGAATACATAGACGACACCGAAGGACGCATCGAACAAGATACTCCAATCCCGGTAAGACTCGGCTCGACCCTTCGCGCGGAATCATTGTGGCTGCTCATCGAGCCGGTCTACCGCGAATGGGTATTGGCCGCCGACTACGGGGGACGTCCAGACGCCCGCCTCACCGCGCTCTGCCACGCGCGGCAGTTCAATGCAGTCGCGGCGACCGAGTTGTGGTCCGAAGTCCCGGCCGAGCTTTGGCAGGCGTGCCGGGCGCGGATCGTCGAGGCATACGACACGGACATCACGATCACCGAAGTTCAGGAAGCACTTGGTCCGGAAACGGTCCTCGCTGATTACTACACTTACGAGATCTTCGGCGAGACGGTGTCCCGGCTTGCCATCACCGCCTCGGAGGCCGCTGTCACGACGCGGGATGTCAACGTCACCGGTGGCGAACTCAGGGCAATGATCACCTCGGGCCGACCTGCGACCCTTTGCTCGACCGGATTTCCTTCGCAGGTGGAGGACCCGCTCGTGCTCCCGTCTCCGCTGCCGCGAACCGTGATCTTGGTCCCGTACGGCTACCTGCGCGAACTTCCCATTCATGCCCTGCCCACGGTGCGAGCGGCGATGGACAGGGGCGAAGTGGATCGCGTCGTTTATCTCCCGACCGTCTCGTTCGCGACACGCCCGTACCGTCCCCCGACCCGCCCTGAGCGCGCATTGTTCGTTGGCTGTGACCCGGCTGGCGACATCGGTTTTGACGCGGACCTGGAATCTCTTCGTGAGTACGTCGACGAGGTCACGGTTCTGACTGATGACGATGCCACACTCGCCACCGTCCTCACAGAAATGCAGCGACACGACCTCGTCCATTTCGCCTGCCACGGTGATCTGGACCCGCGCCTGGCCGCCGGGTACCTGGAACTGGCAGATGCGCGACTGTACCCCTGGGACGTGCTGGCCCAACCAGTCCCTCAAACCGTCGTCATGAATGCGTGCCTGGGGATCAGCGTCCAGCGTATCGAGACCACATCGGACGGGGCATTCGGGCTGCACGATGCCTTCCTCTTGGCCGGTGCACGCCACGTCGTCGGCGGCTTGTGGGAGGTCCATGAATGGACCGCACGGCAGTTCGCCAAGTCGATGTATCGCAGGCTGTCCGCCGGACTTGACGTTCCGGCAGCAGTCGCCAGCGCACAGCAGGATCTATACAGCGCCACGCCCGACCCGTTTCTCTGGGCACCCCACGCATGCTTCGGCGAATGGCGATCCTGAACTTCGGGGTGGGCGGGAGAGCGGTTCCTCGGTCAGATGCGGTCGAGGCCGACCAACGCCACCGCCTGGCCCGGCACCCGCTCACCAGGCAGCGGGAGCGCGTGGTCCGCGCCCGCCTGCTCCAGAAGACCGGCGACACCACGCGGGCGGCCGACCTGGTCCGGGCTGGACGTCGGCCGAGTGTTCGCTTGACGGCCACGAATGGGATCAGGTCGGCGGCATCGGCATCTTGGGCGGCGCCTCGCCCAACATTCGGGTAACCGGACGACCTGCCGTTATGGAGTCGCTCGCACTCTTCGACCCCAGAGGCGCGGCCCTCTGTAGGGCTAAGCGGCAGGCGTTGAGCCGGGCGCGGCCAAACGCAGGTGCGCAGATCAATCACCCAGGTGAGCGACGTCCACTTCCTGGACACGTCCATTTGCGGGGATAAGGTGCGTTCTAGAGGGTATTACGACAGAGGACCGAGTTTGCGGCGGGCCATTATTACGGTAACGGTCATTACTCTCTGGAACGACGATAGGTCCCGATGGCTTCGAATCGACAGGTAGGGCGGGACGGTACCCACATCGCCCTGGTCTCGCTGGGCAGCGAAGTGGTCCGGTGCGGGCTCCGCACCATGTTGTGCGAGCTCAACGCGCTGGAGGACGTGGTCGCCAGCGGCAACTTCGACCACAGCATGGAGTTGCTGCACTCGGGTCGTCCCACGCTGTTGGTTCTGAACTACGGCGACGAGCCTCAGCAGGCGGAGAAGCTCGCGAGCACGGCCGCCGACGTCGGCGTGCAAGTGCTGTTGATGCTGCGGACCGTCAGCGGAGAGACGCTCGCGCCGGTGGCCGCCGTGCCGGCGGACGGCTATCTGCTGGAGCCGACGTTGACCCGCGAGGTGCTGATGAACGCACTGAGCGACTTGGACAGCGGGTTGGTACCGATCCCCCATCCAGTGGCGCGCAGGCTCCTGGCCGAGGTCGGCCCCGCCACCCCGCCCGACCCCCTCGCACCGTCCAGCCCTGTCAACCCGACCGGGCCCGTCGCGGCGGTGCCGGTTCGCGAAGGCGCGGAGCCCACCACGCTGACGGATCGCGAGCTACAAGCGCTGTCGCTGATGGTGGAAGGGCTCAGCAACAAGCAGATCGCCCGCCGCCTGGGCATCTCCGAGCATGGCGCCAAACGGCACGTCGCCAACATCCTGGCCAAGCTCAACTGCTCGAACAGGACGCTGGCGGCCGCCGTCGCCCTCAGCCGCGGACTGGTCCGGGACCCCGGGACCTCGCGCCGGGCTCGACGCCGCTGAACACCAGCCCGCCACGATCCAGCCCACCGCCATCCAGAGCGGCCAGAGCGCGCAGCGGTGCGCGGGCTTTCAGCAGCATCTCTTCGTACTCGGCCGCGGGATCGGAATCCAGCACGATGGCGCCGCCCGCGCCCACCGACAGATGGCCCGGGCGCGCCACCATGGTGCGGATGACGATGTTGAGGTCCGCGGTTCCGCCCAGGCCGAAGAAGCCGATCGCGCCGGAGTAGACGCCGCGCGCCCGCCCTTCCAGCCTGTCGATGATCTCCATGGTGCGCAGCTTCGGCGCTCCGGTCATCGATCCGCCGGGGAAGCACGTCCTCGCCGCTTGGACGGCGGTCACGCCCTCCCGCAGGTGGCCGCGCACGGTGGAGACGAGCTGGTGCACCGTTTCGTAGGACTCCACCGCCATGAAGCGCGGCACGCTGACCGTGCCGATGTCGCTGATACGGCCCAGGTCGTTGCGGAGCAGGTCGACGATCATGAGGTTCTCCGCCCTGGTCTTGTCCGAGGCGGCGAGTTCGTCACGCAGGGCGGTGTCCAATGCCGGTTCAGGAGCACGCGGTGCGGTGCCTTTGATCGGCTTGGACTCGGCCATCCTCTCCCCGTCGACCTTCAAGAAGCGCTCGGGGGAGGAACACAGAACGTGCATCTCGTCCAACCGCAGATATGCGGCGTAGGGCGCGGGATTGAGTCGCCGCTGAGCTAGATAGAGCTCGTAGGACGAGCCGTCGAAGGGGATTTCGGCGCTGTTGGTCAGGCAGATCTCGTAGCTCTCCCCGGCCCGCAGCAGCCGCAGGCACTCCTCGATGTCCGCCATGTAGCGCTCTCGCGGCCGGACGAGCCACGGCTCCGGATCGAATTCCGGACCCGGCTGAGGCACCGGTCGCGCCCTCAGCCCGCGCCTCCGGCAGACATCGGCGGCCCTGGAGACCCAGGCGCGGGCAGCCTCCCGGCTCTCACCCCTGCGGTCGGTCAACGCGAGCGCCCACGCCTCTCCGGCTTCGTGGTCGATGGCCACGAACCTGCTGGCCGACATCCAGATGGCGTCGGGCGACGACGAAACGTATTCCGCGGGGGCACCGCACTCGCGCTTCAACTCGTAGCCGAGATAGCCGACATAGCCGCCGTTCAGGTCGAACGGCAGCGCCGGATCGCTCGGGACGGCCCGTGCCGCGAGATGCGCGTCGAGCACGTCGAAGATCGAGGCGGAGACCGTGGACTCCCGGCCGCCCGCTCGCACCACCACACCGCCGGATCCCGGGCGGCAGCACAGGATCTCGCCGTGCGGCCCGCCCGCGTCGCCCAGAAAGGAGAAGCGGGACAGGCCGGGCTCGACCCGGCTGCTGTCCAGCCAGAAGGAGTAGGGCTCGTCCGCGAACAGTTCGGTGAAGACGTCCTCGGCATCGGGGACGCTGGAAATTCGCTCGACCTCCAGGGACCAGCGATCGGACGTCCCCACCCGCGCAGCCGAGCCGTTCACGGCACCCCTGCCCGGCCTGGCCGTCGCGTTGTACTCCGCCGCGAGGTCGCGGAAGTTCTTCATCAGCGTCGGCCCGAAGTCGGTCGATATCGACTCCGGGTGGAACTGAACGCCCCACCAGGGCATCCCCCGGTGTCTCAGGCCCATCACCACCGAATCCGCGGTCCATGCCGTGACCTCCAGGTCGTCGGGCACGGGCGTGGCGACGCACAACGAGTGGTACCGCACAGCATGGAAGCCCTGGGGCAGACCGCGGAACAGGTCGCGTCCGCAATGCCTGATCTCTTCCACCTGACCGTGGACGGGTGCGGGCGCGGGCACCACTTCGGCGTCCGACATCCAGGCCAGCGCCTGATGACCGAGGCAGACTCCCAGCGTGGGCAGCCCCGAGTCGCGGACGAGGTCGAGCGTGACGCCGACGTCGCGGTGCTGCTGCGGACGTCCGGGCCCGGGAGAGACGATGAGCGCGTCGAACCGGCTCAGATCCAGCTCGGCCCAGCCCGGATCGTCGTTGGGCATCACCACCGGCTCCACCCCGTAGGCCCGAGCGGCGAGCTGGAACAGGTTGTAGGTGTAGGAGTCGTGGTTGTCGACGATCAGTGTACGCACGGCAGTTCCCAGAGGTTGGCGGCGGGCAGGACGGCGCGGTGCCGTACGGCCCGCCGCCAGTCCGCGGCCCTCGCCGAGACCCTGGTGGCCGTCGAACGGCCGTCGGCGCCGACCCATGCGCGCACCGGACGGAGGCCGTGCAGAGCGTTGAGGGTCCAGGTCTCCAGCGTCGGCAACTCGGCGAGGTCGACGCTCTCCCGCCGGACGGCGCATCGCCAGCACTCGGCCAGCCGTTCCAGGTGAGTCCTGGTCACCGACGGGAGGACGGGGAGGTCGGCTTCGGGCACGCACAACTCGTCGCCGCGCCACCACACCAGCGCGCTGTGGGCCGTCTCCAGCACGGTGCCGCCGCTGCCGTAGAGCAGAGCGTCGTCGGCGCCGACGGTCTTGGCCCGATCGCGCAACCCAGCCAGGACGCGGAGATCAGGGCCCTTGACGGTGGGGCACACGCGGGGATCTGCGTCCGGCGGGATCCACAGCGTCACCTCTCCGGCTCCGGGAGCGGGCGCGGGTCTGGGCCAGAGAGCCAGCCTGGGCTCGGGCCCGCCGTACGCCTCGATCCTCGGGAACCAGCGGCCATGGGACGGCAGCCAGTGACGCACCGCGTCCAGGAATTCCAGGACGGTCGCGGGCGACAACTCGGGCACCAGCTCCGCACACGCGCCCAGGAAGCGCCGCCCGTGCAGCATCAGGTCGCGCACCCGCCCCTCGGCCACCAGCCAGGAGTCCACGACCACCGGGGCGTCGGGACGCCAGTCCGGCACGGGGGTCAGGCCGGACGGTTCGTTCCACACCAGGCGCAGGCTCGACATAGTCACCACTCTCCCGTGCGCACCGCGAAGCGGCGCAGCTTGCCCGTCGCGGTGCGCGGCAGCCTCGCCCGGAATTCCACGTGGCGCGGCACTTTGTAGGGGGCGAGCCGGAGCCGGGCCAGGGCGATCAGCTCGCTCTCCAGCCCGGCGCGGACCGCGTCGGAACAGGGCACCACGAAGGCGCGCAATTTCCGCGCGCCGTGCTCGTCGGGGATGACCGCCACGGCGACCTCGGACACCGCCGGGTGCTCGCCCAGCACACGCTCGATCTCCAAGGGGGAGACGGTGATGCCGCCGACCATTTCCATGTCGTCGTTGCGGCCGCAGTGCTTCAGCGCGCCGCCGTCGACGTATTCGGCCAGATCCCCGGTGCGCAGCCAGCCGTCGCGCAGCGCCCGCGCGGTCTCGGCGGGACGGTCCAGGTACCCGGCCATGACCGAGGCGCCTCGCACCCAGATCTCTCCCGAGCCCTCCGTGATGAGCGCGCCGTTCTCGCCGCGCAGCACGACCTCGTATCCGGGCAGCGGACGGCCGATGGTGCCGGGCTCGTCCCGCCAGGCAGTATTGGAGCAGTAGGCGTGGCCGACCTCGGTGGAACCGAGCTGGTCCAGGACCGGAACGCCGAGAACCTCACTGGCCCTGGCACCCAAGGCGAGAGACAAGGACTCCCCGGCCGAGACGGCCACCCGAACAGATGAGAAAGCCTCGGGCGGGCATTCAGCCACCAGGTTGGCGTAGGCGGACGGAACGCCGTACAGCAGCGTCACGCCGTGCCGCGCCACGATCTCGGCGATCTCCACCGGCACCGGCCGGTGCGGCACGAGCACGGCGGCGGAGCCGGAGAAGAGCGGGAAGACCAGCGCGTTTCCCAGGCCGTAGGCGAAGAACAGCTTAGAGACCGACAGCGTGACGTCGTCGCGCCGCACGCCCACCACGCCGTCGCCCGCCGCACGCTGGTAACGCTCCGGGTCGGCGTGGCGGTGCAGCGCCGCCTTGGGGACGCCGGTCGTGCCGGACGTGTACTGCGCATACAGCGGTGTGTCGCCGGACACGTCCGCGACCGGTCCGGCGGGGGCGTCAGCGGCCAGCCGCATCAGGCGCTCGCCCGTCAGGACGGCAGGACCGGCGAAGCGTCCGACGAGGTGGTGCTCGGCGACCACGAGGCGGGCCCGGCAGTCGTCGGCCAGGAAGCCGTGCTCGTCGGAGACCATCTCGGGATTGACCGGTACCGCGACCGCGCCGATCCGTGCGGCCGCGAGGAACGCCGTCACCCATGCGATGCCGTCGCCCATCGAGATGAGCACCCGGTCACCGGGGCGGACGCCTTGGCCGACAAGGACCGAAGCGGCGGAGGCGGCCATCGCGTGCACCTCGCCGTGCATCCAGGAACGCTCCGCCGTGTGGAAGGCGGGCCGCTGCCACCAGCCCTCCCGGCGGGCCTTGGCGGCGAGACGCAGCGCGAGGTTCGCGGACGGGCTCCCCGCCTTCCCACCGCCGCGCCGTGGCGCGGTCGGCGTCTGGACCGTGGCACGGCTGGACGGAGGCTCAGGCATGACGGGACCTTTCCGGCGGGCCGCCACGGGGACGGCGCGGCAGGTCGAGGGGGGCTGTGAGGAAGGCGCCGTCCACGGGGCCCACCGGCCACCAGCCACGCGCGATCAGCTCCGCGAGCGCGTCCGCGCGGTCCTCGGCCAGCGCGTCGGCGACGAGGGTGCCGAGCAGCCAGAGGATCGCCCCCGACATCGCCAGCGCGTCGTCGTCCTCGGGATCGGCGGGACGCAGCCGCGGGGTGGCGACCAGCATCGCCACGTGCTCGGCCAGTTCCAGCCGGTCCGCGCGGCCGGTGGCGTGGAGCCGTCGCCGGGCGTCGTGACGGCGGCGCTCCAGCGCGGCCAGCCAGCTGGGAGCGACGCGGTCGAGGAGCGCGGCGGGGACGTGCGGCGTCGGCCGCACCGGCGCGCCCGCGAGCGTTTTCGGCAAACCCTCACTCGCCCAGCCGCGCGCCCCGTCCGCCGGGACGTGCGCGGATACGCCGTGGAGCAGGGCCGCGACGCGGTCTCCGCCGGGTCCGAGGTCGCGGGCGAGTCCCTCCGGCGGGGCGCTCAGCTCGTAGTAACGGGCCAACGCGTCGCCACCTCCGGGTAGTCCAGTTCGAGGTCGTCGCACAGCAGCGCCCGGGTGCGCCGGACGAACTCCGCCCGCGCCTCGTCGTTGGTCTGCCGTTTGATGCCCCACTTGCGAAAGGTCTCGTTGTTCCTTGAGTCGCTGCGCCCGAAGAAGGGCAGGGTCATCGCGATGAGGCGGTGCGCCGAGGAGCGGACCTCCTCGCGGGTGCCCGGATCGGCGGCCAGCCGCTTGGCCCGCGCGGTGCCGAACCCGACGTGGAAACGCTCCTCCGGCATCAGCGACCGGCACAACTCGCGCAGCGGCACATAGGAGCACTCGCACAGGTCTTCCATCAGCACGACCTCGGCCAGATCCACGATCGCCTTGGTCATCACATATCCGGTCCACGACTCCACCTGGTAGTCGAAGACCGACAGCGGCGGACGGTCCTGGACGTCCTCAAGGCCCAGTTCATTCGCGAGCTTGTTGAACTTCAGATGGTGGCCGTACTCCTCCATCGCCATTCTGCAGGCGAGCCATTTGTCACGCGGAGTAGGCGCGAGCGAAATGGACGGCTCATCGAACACCGCGGCCCCCGCCGCCTCATTGCGCACATGACTTCCGATGATCTTTCCGAGCGCGGTGACGTACTCGCCGCCGAGCGCGTGCGCCGCGGCGGCGTCCCGGGGTTCCTCGGTGAGTGCGGGCGGCATCCCATCTCCTTCCGGACATCATCGACGGAAGCTAAGCGCGGCCCGAAGCGGAGGCAAGTGCCCGGATGGGCACCTCGAAAGAGCACCTCCCGACTTGGGACGGTGCATCGATCGGGCACCGCTGGCACGTTCCCGCTGATCAACCTTTCCGGGCCGACCGGTTAGGTTAGGCAACCCTAATCGTCGGATGGCTACCTATAGCACGCATGCCAATAATTCGAGATTGGTCAGACACTTAGGTATATGTCAGTGTTATGCGCCATGACGGAAACGGCGATGCGTTCGTACTGCCTGTCCGTGCAAGGCTGGCCACTTTCCCCGAACGACCTCGAAGCGGCCGTGAA
The DNA here is from genome assembly GCF_008085905.1 of Actinomadura syzygii. Taxonomy (GTDB): domain Bacteria; phylum Actinomycetota; class Actinomycetes; order Streptosporangiales; family Streptosporangiaceae; genus Spirillospora; species Spirillospora syzygii. Next base: position 417,806 of record NZ_VSFF01000004.1, read on the forward strand.
CGAGCTGACGGGATCGCCATGCCGCGCAATTCAGACCGTTCAGGGGGGAAATCTGACGGCATTGGTGGAATCCGTCCCGGGAGCAGGGCCTTCGGCCCGCCAGGTGCGGAGCGCCGTCATCGACGCCTGCGGCGCGGTGGTGGAGACGGTGGCGTTCGTCGACCCGGGATCGCTGACGGCCGACCGGGCGGAACTCGTGACCCGTTACCGCCGCGGGCTGCTGCCGGTCCGTGACGTCGACACACTGGCCACCCCGCCCGTCCCGCTGAGCACCGCCTCGGAGACCGAGCAGCCCGGCTCGCAAATCGCGGAAAGGACGCACGCCCAGGCCCTCTCCCCCCAGACTCCCGCGATGGAGGAGATCGCCGGTGCCGCAGCGGACCTGCTCGGCGTCCGCCCGGAGGACCTCGAACGCAGCGAAGACCTCATCGCTCTGGGCCTCGACTCCGTCCGCATCATGCAGCTCGCCAACGACTGGCTGCGCCAGGGTCTGGACGTCAAGTTCACCGACCTCGTTGAGTCGCCGACGATCGAGTCATGGCACGCATTGCTCCAGTCGTGCGGCGCCGTCCCTCTGCCACGATCAAAGACCGAACCGGTCGATCGCGACGCTCCCTTCGGTCTCACTCCGCTCCAGCACGCCTACTGGTTCGGCCGCCGCGACCGCCAGGTGCTCGGCGGCGTCGGCTGCCACTTCTACATCGAGTTCGACGGCCTCGCCATCGACCGCGACGCCCTAGAGCGCGCCGGCCGTGCCCTTTTCGAGCGGCACGACCTGCTGCGCGCCCGCTTCCTCGACGACGGCACCCAGCAGGTTCTGCCGCACAGCCCCTGGCCGGGCCTGACCGTCCACGACCTGACCACGGCGGACGACGCCGAAGAGGCCCTGCTCAAGACGCGCGAGAAGCTGTCGCACCGGCGTCTGGACGTCGATCGCGGCGAGGTGCTCGACCTGACGCTCTCCCTGCTGCCCGACGACGGCTACCGCCTGCACGTCAACATCGACCTCCTCGTTGCCGACGTCCGCAGCATCCAGATCGTCCTGGAAGACCTGGGCGCCCTCTATCGCGGCGAGGACGCCGATCTGCCTCCGCTGACCTACTCCTTCCGCGAATACCTCGCCGAGCGGGAACCGCTGCGGGCGAACGACCACGAGGCCGACCGCCGGTACTGGGCCGACCGTCTGCCCGAGCTGCCCTCCGGCCCGCCGCTGCCGCTGGCCGTCGATCCGGAGCGGGTGGAGCAGGTCCGGGTGGTGCGCCGCGACCGCAGGCTCACCGCCGAGGAGCGGGACCGGCTGGCCGACCGCGCCCGCGCGCACGGCGTCACGCTGCCGATGGTCATGGCCGCCGCGCTGGCCGAGGTCGTCGGCCTGTGGAGCGGCGCGTCGCGCTTCGTGCTCAACGTTCCGCTGTTCGACCGTCAGGCGATCCACCCGGACGTGGAGCACATGGTCGCCGACTTCTCCAACCTCGTCCTGCTGGAGGTGGACCTGTCACGGCCGCAGACGTTCGCGGAGCGCGTCGCGACGCTGCAGGCGCGCTTCCAGCGCGACGCGGCGCACTCGGCCTACTCCGGCGTTGAGGTTCTCCGCGACCTCAACCGGGGCGGCCGCCATGACCAGGTGACCGCGCCGGTGGTGTTCACCAGCGCGCTCGGCATGGGCGACCTCGTCGGCGCGGACGTGCAGCGGAGCCTCGGCCGCCTCGGTTCGATGCTGTCGCAGACGCCGCAGGTGTGGCTCGACCACCAGGTGGTCGAGGTCGACGGCGGGCTGCTGATCAACTGGGACGCCGTCGAGGAGCTGTTCCCGCCGGGCGTGCTGGACGGCATGGCCGACGGTCACGACCGGCTGCTGGACTGGCTGCTGGAGCACGACTGGGAAGCCGCCGCCCCACCGCTGGTACCGGCCGCCCAACTCGCCGTCCGCGCCACGGTCAACGACACCGCCGCTCCCCTCCCCCAAGGCACCCTGCACGAACGGTTCTTCGAGCTGGCTCACCGCGCCCCTTCCCGTCCCGCCTTGCACCACGCCGCCGGGCCCGCCATCAGCTACGGCGAACTCGCCGACCAGGCTCTGCGCGTCGCGGGCTTCCTCCATCGGAACGACGTCCGTCCGGACGACGCGGTGGCGGTGTGCCTGCCCAAAGGCCCCGGCCAGATCGCCGCGGTCCTCGGTGTACTGGCCGCAGGGGCGGTGTACGTCCCGGTCGGCGTCGACCAGCCGCCCGCGCGGCGCGAGCAGATCGTCCGCCGCGCCGACGCCCGCTTCACACTGACCCTGACACCCGACGAACTCCCCGACGTCCCGCCGCTGGACGCCCCCGTCGATGTGGACCCGGAGAGCAGCGCCTATGTGATCTTCACGTCGGGATCCACGGGCGAGCCGAAGGGCGTCGAGGTCAGCCATCGCGCCGCCCTCAACACCGTGCTGGACGTCAACGCCCGCTTCGGCATCACCGGCGACGACCGCGTCCTGGCGGTGTCGGCGCTGGACTTCGACCTGTCGGTCTGGGACGTCTTCGGCCTGCTGTCGGCCGGGGCCTCACTGGTAATGATCAACGAAGACCAGCGCCGCGACGCCGCCCAGTGGGCGCGGCTGGTCAACGAGCACCGGGTGACGGTCTGGAACACCGTGCCCGCGCTGCTGGACATGCTGCTGATCGCCGCCGATGACCCGCTCCCCTCCCTGCGACTGGCCCTGGTGTCCGGCGACTGGGTTCCCTTGGACCTGTCCGCCCGCCTAACTACCGCCGCGCCGCGATGTCGGCTCATCGCGCTCGGCGGCGCCACCGAAGCCGCTATCTGGTCCAACTACTGTCCGGTGCCACCCCGAATTCCATCCGAATGGGTCTCCGTCCCCTACGGCAGACCCCTGACGAACCAATGTTTCCGCGTCGTGGACCCGCAAGGCCGCGACTGCCCGGACTGGGGACGCGGAGAACTGTGGATCGGCGGAGCCGGAGTCGCCAAGGGCTACCGGGGCGACCCCGACACCACCGCCGCCAAGTTCGTCGAGCACGACGGAGTGCGCTGGTACCGCACAGGCGACATGGGGCGCTACTGGCCGGACGGCACATTGGAGTTCCTCGGCCGCATCGACCATCAGGTCAAAATCCGCGGCCACCGCATCGAACTCGGAGAAATCGAAGCGGCGCTGCTCTCCCATCCCCAGGTCGAACGGGCAATGGCCACCACTGTCGAGAGCGCCGCCCATCAATTGGCGGCCGTCATCGTCCCGACCGATGATCAGACCCGACTCGACGAGGACGACCTACGCGCGCACCTCGCCCAACACCTGCCGCCCTACATGGTCCCCGAGCACATCGCGCAACTCCCCAGCCTCCCCCTCACCGCCAACGGCAAGATCGACCGCGCCGCCGTCCGGACGATTCTCACCGGAGACCTCGTCGGACGTGCGGAACGTTTCGAGCCTCCTCGTCCCGGTATCGAAAGCGTCATGGCCGCGATCTGGACCGAGGTGCTGAAGGTACCGGCGGTGGGCCGTGACCAGAACTTCTTCGCGCTCGGCGGCGACAGCCTCCTGGCCACCCGTCTCATCCTCCGCCTGCGCGCCGCCGGAGTCGCGGACGCCGAGCTGACGAACCTGTTCGACAACCCCGAACTAGCCGCCTTCGCCCAAACCGCACGACTCGGCGAGGAGGAGGCCGCCGGAGCGTCCGTCCTGCGGGACGACCCGGAACACCGGCACGAGCCGTTCCCGCCCACCGACGTGCAGCGCGCCTACTGGTTCGGCCGCACCGACGACTTCGCTCTCGGCGGCGTCGGCTGCCACTTCTACACCGAATACGACTTCGACGGACTCGACCTGTCCCGTTTCGCCGCGGCGTGGAACCGGCTGATCGAACGGCACGAGATGCTGCGCGCGGTCTTCCAGCCCGACGGCGCGCAGCGTATCCTCCCCTCGGCGCCGGAGCTGACCATCCCGGTCACGGAAGCGGGCGACGGCACAGACCAGGCCCTTGCCGAGTTGCGCGAATCGATGTCGCACCAGCTCATCGATGTCACAAGGTGGCCGTTGTTCGACGTGCGCGCCGTGCGGTACGGCGAGGGCCGCGTCCGGATCGGCGTCAGTTTCGACAACATCGTCTTCGACGCGCTCAGCATCATGACCCTGCTGCGTGAGCTCGACGTCGTCTACCACGCCCCCGACGCCGAACTGCCGCCGACCGGCCCGTCCTTCCGCGACTACGTGCTCACGGTCGAGCCCGATCCGAAGGCGCGACGGGAGGCCGAGGAGTACTGGTCGAGCAGAGTCACCGAGCTGCCGCCCGCGCCGCAGCTTCCGCTGGCGAACGACCCGGCCGGCCTCGGCCGCCCGCGCTTCACCCGCCGCCAGATCCGCGTCCCCGCCGAGCAGTGGCGGACCGTCAAGGACACCGCCCGGCGGCACGGCCTCACCCTCTCGACCGTCCTCGCCACGGCGTTCGCCGACGCGCTCGGCGCGTGGAGCGCCCGCCGCGACATGACGATCAACCTCACCCTCTTCGACCGGCGCCAAGTACATCCCGACATCGACACGGTCCTGGGCGACTTCACTTCGCTGCTGCTCGTCGCCTACGAGCCGGGCGAGACGTGGCTGGACAGCGCCCGCCGACTCCAGCGCCGGGTGGCGCGCGACCTTGACCACAGCGACGTGTCCGCGCTGTGGGTGATGCGCGAACTGGCCAGGCGAACCGGCTCGTCCGACGTCGCCATGCCGGTGGTGTTCACCAGCACGCTCGGCGTGGCGGGCGAGGACGGCGCCCTGACCGGCACGCTCTTCGCCGACCCGGTCTGGGGCGTGTCGCAGACGCCGCAGGTGTGGATCGACCACCAGGTGGTCGAGGTCGACGGCGGGCTGGTCGTCAACTGGGACGCGGTCGAGGACCTGTTCCCGCCCGGCGTCCTGGACGCCATGACCGACGGATACGGCCGACTGCTGGAATGGCTGCTGGAGTCCGACTGGGACGCGGCCGCGCCGTCGCTGGTCCCGGCGCCGCAGCTCGCGGTGCGGGCGGCGGCCAACGACACGGCGGCGCCGGTTCCCGAGGGCACGCTGCACGGCCGCTTCTTCGAACGGGCGCGCCGTGATCCGTCCCGCGCGGCGATCCACCCGGGCATCTCCTACGGCGAGTTGGCCGGACGGGCGTTGCGGGTGGCGGGCTTCCTGCGCGAGCGCGGTGTGCACGCGGGCGAGGCGGTGGCGGTGTCGTTGCCGAAGGGCCCCGACCAGGTCGCGGCGGTGCTGGGCGTTCTGGCGGCCGGGGCGCTCTACGTGCCGATCGGGGTCGACCAGCCCGAGGCCCGGCGCGAGCAGATCATGCGCCGCGCCGACGCGCGCCTGCTGCTGACCGAGCTGCCCACGGGCGAGCCGTTGGACGCCCCGCTGGAAGTGAAGCCGGACGCGAGCGCGTATGTGATCTTCACGTCCGGTTCCACGGGCGAGCCGAAGGGCGTGGAGGTCTCCCATCGCGCGGCGCTGAACACGGTGCTGGACGTCAACGCCCGCTTCGGCATCAGCGAGGACGACCGAGTGCTGGCGGTGTCCGCGCTGGACTTCGACCTGTCGGTATGGGACGTGTTCGGGACGCTGTCCGCCGGTGGATCGCTGGTGATGGTGGAAGAGGACGACCGCCGCGACGCCGCCCGATGGGCGCGCCTGGTCGCCGAGCATCGCGTGACGGTGTGGAACACGGTGCCCGCGCTGCTGGACATGCTGCTGGTGGCCGAACGCGGGCAACTGAGCTCGCTGCGGCTGGCGATGGTGTCGGGCGACTGGGTCCCCCTGGACATGTCGGCCCGGCTCGCACGGGTCGCGCCGGAGTGCGGGCTGATCGCACTCGGCGGCGCGACCGAGGCCGCGATCTGGTCCAACTACTGCCCGGTGCCCGCCGAGGTGCCGCCGGAATGGGTGTCGGTGCCCTACGGCCGTCCCTTGGCCAACCAGTGCTTCCGGGTCGTCGACTCGCTCGGCCGCGACTGCCCCGACTGGGCTCCTGGAGAGCTGTGGATCGGCGGCGCGGGAGTGGCTGAAGGGTATCGGGGCGACCCGGACACCACCCGCGCCAAGTTCGTCGATCACGAGGGGATGCGGTGGTACCGCACCGGCGACATGGGCCGCTACTGGCCGGACGGAACCCTGGAGTTCCTGGGCCGGGTGGACCACCAGGTCAAGGTCCGCGGCCACCGCATCGAACTCGGCGAGATCGAGGCGGCACTGCTCTCCCACCCGGACGTGAAGCGCGCGGTGGCGACCACGGTCGGCGGAGCCGCCCGTGGGCTGGCCGCGCTGGTCGTCCCGGCCGGTGACCTGGACGCAGAAGACCTGGACGCTGACGACCTCCGCGACCGGCTGGCCGAGCGGCTCCCGCCGTACATGATCCCCGAACCGGTCGTCCAGGTCCCCGACCTCCCCCTCACCCCCAACGGAAAGATCGACCGGAACGCGCTCCGCCGCCTGGTCGAGGAGCACGGCAACGGCCGCGTGGAGAACGCCCCGCCCACCGGACCGGTCGAGGAGGCCCTCGCCCGGATCTGGGAGGCGCTGCTCGACGTCCCCGACGTGGGCAGGCATCAGAACTTCGTGACCCTCGGCGGCGACAGCGTGCTGGCCACCCGCCTGGCCGAGGAGATCAGGATCGAGTTCGGCGTCGAGCTCCCCCTGCGAGCGCTGTTCGCCGAGCCGACCATCGCCGAGCACGCGGCCCTGGTCGAGCGGCGCCACGACGACGGAGCCTTCGAGGAGGGGACGATATGACGGCTGGTCAGCTCATCGCCGAACTGGCCCGCGAGGGCGTGCACCTGTGGGAAGAGGCGGGCCGGCTGCGGTTCCGCGCTCCCGAGGGCGTCCTCACCGAGGAGCGGCGCGCGCAGCTCGCCGCCCGCAAGGACGAACTGCTGGACCACCTGAGCCGCCCGGCCACGCCGGAGCTGGTGCCCGAGCCCGACGCCCGGCACGAGCCGTTCCCCCTCACCGACGTCCAGGCCGCCTACCTGCTCGGCCGGGGCGACGCCTTCGACTACGGCGGCACCGCCTGCCAGGTCTACGCGGAGCTGGCCTTCGCGGACCTGGACGCGCGTCGCATGGAGGACGCCTGGAACCGCCTCGTCGAGCGGCACGACATGCTGCGCTGCACCGTCCACGTGGAGGGCTACCAGGTCACCGCTGCCGAGACGCCCCGGTACGGCATCGAGGTCGCCGACCTGCGAGGCCGCTCCCCCGCCGAGGTCGAGGCCCATGTCGCCGCCACCAGGAGCGCCATGGACGGCCACCGCTACGACCCCGCGGTCTGGCCGCTGTTCGACGTGCGGATCACCCGGACCGGCGACCGCGATCTCCTGCACGTCTCCATCGACTTCCTCATCGCCGACTACCTGAGCATCCAGCTCCTGCTCACCGAGTTGAAGCGCCTCTATCTCGACCCGGGCGCGGAACTGCCGCCGCTGGAGATCACCTTCCGCGACTACGTGGCGGCGGCCCGGGGCCTGCGCGACGGCGCCGCCTACGAGCGCGACCGCCGCTACTGGGAGGACCGGCTGGACGATCTGCCCGGGACGCCCGAACTGCCGCTCCGCGAGGACCGGGAGGTCCAGGCGACCGGCTCCTTCACCCGCCACGCGGTCCGCTTCTCGCCCGACGAATGGAGCGGGCTGCGCGGACGGGCGGCGGCGCACGGCGTCACCCCCTCGACCGCCGTGCTCGCCGCCTTCGCCGAGGTCGTCGGCCGCTGGAGCCGCCAGCCGGCGTTCTGCCTCAACCTCACGCTGCTCAACCGGCATCCGCTCCACCCGCAGGTGGGTTCGCTCGTGGGCGACTTCACCACCGTCAGCCTCCTTGAGGTGGACGGCGCCGGAGGCGGCTTCGCCGACCGCGCCGCCGGGCTCCAGCAGCGGCTCTGGGACGACCTGGACCACCGGCTCTACTCGGGCGTGGAACTGATGCGCGAGATGGCCCGCCGTCAGGGCAGGCGGACCGCCCTGTACCCGATCGTCTTCACCAGCACGGTCGGGCTCAGCGACGAGAACGAGGGCATGCGCGGCCTGGCCGAGGTGGTGCACGGCGGGAGCCGGACACCCCAGGTGTGGATCGACTGCCAGGCCCTCGTCGAGAACGGCGTCCTTGAGGTCAGGGCCGACGTGCGCGACGGCGTCTTCCCCGCCGGGCTGATCGAGGACCTGTTCGGCGCTCTGCGCACGCTGCTCCTCGACCTGGCCGCGTCCGACTCCGCGTGGACGTCGCCCGCGCCGGTCGGGCTGCCCGACGCGCAGGCCGAGCGGCGCGACCGCGCCAACGCGACCGCCGCGCCCCGTCCCGAAGGACTGCTCCACGAGCCCGTCATGGCCCAGGCGGCGGCCACGCCGGACGCGCCCGCCGTCGTCACCGCGGAGCGCACGCTGACCTACGGCGAGTTGCTCGCGCGGGCCACGGCCGTGGCCGAGAGCCTGGCGGGAGCGGATGACGCGCCCGTCGCGGTGCTCATGGAGAAGGGCTGGGAGCAGGTCGTCGCCGTGCTCGGCACGATGCTCGCCGGCGCCGCCTACCTGCCCGTGGACGCCGGTCAGCCGCCCGCCCGGCGCGAGCGCATCATGGCCGACGCCGGGGTGACCACGGCGCTGACCCAATCCTGGATCGGAGCGCGCCCGCCCGGGGTGCGCTGCGTGGACGTCGACACGACGCCGCCCTCCAGCGCCCCCGTCCCCACCAGTCGTGCCCGCCCCGGCGATCTCGCTTATGTCATCTACACGTCCGGCTCCACCGGCGAGCCCAAGGGCGTGATGATCTCCCATGAGGCGGCGCTCAACACGGTGGCCGACATCGACCGCCGCTTCTCGGTCACCGCGGCCGACCGGGTGCTCGGCCTGGCGAGCCTCGGTTTCGACCTTTCCGTCTACGACGTCTTCGGCCCCTTGGCCGTGGGCGGCGCGCTGGTGCTGCCCGGCCCGCAGGAGCGCGGCGACCCGGCCCGCTGGGCGCGGCTCATCGCCGAGCACGGGGTCACGCTGTGGAACTCCGTCCCCGCGCAACTCCAGATGCTGGCCCACTACCTGGACGCCGACCCCGAGGCCGACCTGCGAACGCTCAGGCTGGCACTGCTCAGCGGCGACTGGATCCCGGTCACGCTCCCCTCGGCCGTCCGCGCGCGGCTGCCCGGCGTCGAGCTGGTCAGCCTCGGCGGCGCGACCGAGGCGTCGATCTGGTCGATCTACCACCCGATCGGCGACCTCTCACCTGACTGGACGAGCGTCCCGTACGGGAAACCGCTGGCCAACCAGACCTTCCACGTCCTGGACCGGGCGATGCGGCCGTGCCCGGACTGGGTGGCCGGCGAGCTCTACATCGGCGGCGCCGGGGTCGCGCTGGGATATCTGGGCGACGAGGCGAAGACGGCGCAGCGGTTCGTCCGGCATCCGGAGACCGGCGAGCGCCTCTACCGCACCGGGGACCTCGGACGCTACCGCGAGGACGGGGTGATCGAGTTCCTCGGCCGCGAGGACCGGCAGGTCAAGATCCGCGGGCACCGGATCGAGCTCGCGGAGGTCGAGGCCGCCGTCCAGGAGCACCCGGCGGTCGCCGCCGCCCACGTGCTGGTCGACGGCGACGGCCTGGAGCGCCGCCTCGCCGCCTTCGCCGAGCCCGCCCGCGACCGGTCGGATGGGCCCACGGAAGAACTGGCGAACGAGCTGCGCACGGCGGGAGCCCGCGCCGCCGACCCGCACACCGCGCACCTCGACCGCGACGAACTCATGGAGTTCATGACCCGCCTGGACAGGGCCGCCGTCATCGGCATCATGCGCGCCCTTGTGCGGCAGGGGCTGTTCAGCGCACCCGGCGAGACGGCCACCACCGAGGAGGTCATCGAGACCATCGGCGCGGCCCCCCGGCACCACCGGCTGGTGCGCCGCTGGCTGCGCGTCCTGGAGAACGAGGGGTTCCTGGAGCGGGACGGGAACGTCCGCCGCGCGGTGCGCACCGCCGACGAGCACGACCTCGACGCCGCCTGGGAGTCGGTCGCCGGACTGCAACGCGAGGACAGCTACCCCGCCGTCCTGATCGACTACTTCAGGACCAGCACCGATCACCTGCCCGAGCTGGTCCGCGACGAGCTGGACCCGCTGCCGCTGCTCTTCCCCGAGGGCCGCCTGGAGATCTCCGAGGCGGCCTACCGGGAGAACGTCATCAGCCGCTACGTCAACCACGCCGCCATCGAGATGCTGCGGCGCATCGCCGGACGGCACGACGGCGGCCTGCGGGTGCTGGAGGTCGGCGCCGGCGTCGGCGGCATCAGCGCGCAGCTGATCCCGGCGCTGGCGGAGTACGACGTCGACTACCTGTTCACCGACGTCTCGCCGTTCTTCCTCAACGAGGCCCGCGAGCGCTTCGGCGACCGGCCCTGGGTGCGCTACGGGCTGTTCGACATCAACGAGGACTTCCGCGGGCAGGGGTACAGGCCCAACGACTTCGAGGTCATCGTCTGCGTGAACGTCCTGCACAACTCCCGCCACGCGGGCCGGGTGCTCGACCGGCTGACGCAGATGCTGCGGCCCGGCGGCTGGCTGGTGTTCGTCGAGACCACCGAGGACAGCTACCAGATCATGACCTCGATGGAGTTCATGATGCCGGAGAAGGACCCGCGCAAATGGGACTACGAGGACTCGCGCAAGGGCCTCGACCAGACCTTCCTCGGCCGCGAGCAGTGGCAGGAGCTGCTGCTCGACGCGGGCGCCGACACGACCGTGTGCCTCCCCGGCCCGGAGGACGTGACGGGCAGGCTCGGGCAGCACGTCTTCGCCGCCCGGTTCAAGGCGGACCGGCGGCCCCTGGACGTCACCGCGCTGGCCGGCCACCTGGCCGGACGGCTGCCCGAGTACATGATCCCGGCGCACCTCCAGATCGTCGACGAGCTGCCGCTGACCCGCAACGGCAAGGTGGACACGGCCGCGCTGCGCTCCTGGCTGCCGCACGCCGCCGCGAGCCGCGCCTCGGCGGGCGGTCCGCCCCGCGACGACCTGGAGCGGGAGCTGGCCGCCATCTGGGCCGAGGTGCTCGGCGTCGCCGAGCCCAACCGCGACGACGACTTCTTCGACCTCGGTGGGGACTCCCTCGTGGTCGCCAAGCTTGCCGCCACGCTCCGCGCCCGCGTGCCCGCCGCGGAGGAGGCGCTCTGGGACGACCTGGTCCGCCAGATCCTGCACCGGCCGACCGTGGCCGCGCTCGCCGAAGCGCTGCGCGAGGGAGGCGACCGCGACGGTGCCGCCAAGCGCGTCGACGCCTCGCCGCTCGTCCCGTTCGCCGGGGAGCCCGACCGCGCCGGGCCGCTGCGCGTCCTCGTCCACGAGGGCAGCGGCACGCTCGCCCCCTACCGGGCGCTGTCGCGGCTGCTGGCGGGCAAGGGCGGCGCGCTGGCCGGGCTCGCGATCACCGACGTCGAGTCCTACCTGGCCGAGGATCCACAGGGCCTGATCGAACGCCGGGCGGCGAGCTACACCCGGGCGCTGCTCGACACCGGCGCCGGCGCCTTCCACGTGGTCGGCTACTGCATGGGCGGCCTGCTGGCCACCGAGATCGCCAGGCAGCTCACCGAGGCGGGTTCCGACGTCGCGAGCCTCACCGTGATCAGCAGCTACACGCTGCCCCGGATCATCGAGGACGAGCTGGTCGTGGAGTACGTCTTCGCCAAGGTCATGGGCGCCGACCCGGCCGAAGCGGGCTACCCCGGAGACGAGCGGACGATGTCCGAGGTCTTCGAGCTGCTGCTCCGCGAAGACCAGGACAGGGTGCCCGCCGGGCGCGTCACCGCGCTCACCGGCGAGCTGGCGCCCGTCGCCGACGTCTTCCGCGCCCAGGCCAGCCGTCCGCAGGACGAACGGCTGGCCGCCATCGGCCGCGCCGCGAGCCGCCACGCGGACTCGGACGCCGACGTCGAACGGCAGGTCGCCGCCTTCTACCGGGTGGTGCGGCACAGCCTGCGCGCGGTCGGCGCCCACGCGCCGGAGCCGTACGCCGGTGACATCACGTTCCTGCGCCAGCTCGGCGACACGCGCTTCCTGCCGTGGCTGCGCGACGACATGACCGGCTTCTGGCGCGAGCTGTGCCTGGGCGAGCTGAGGGTGGCCGACATCCCCGGCGACCACTTCAGCTGCCTCCGTCCGCCGCACGTGGACGAGGTCGCCGCCCTGCTGACCCAGGGGTGGGAGCGGTCATGACCGTCGGCGTGATCGGATGCTACGGCGCGGTGGGCCGTGCGCTCGTGCGCCGCCTGCGGGGGCGGCTGCGCCTGGGCGGCAGGGACCTGACGCAGGTGCGGAAGCTGGCCCGTCCCGGCGTCGAAGCCGTCGAGGTGGACATCGACGACGACGCCCGGCTGGCGGAGTTCTGCAACGGCTGCGACGTGGTGGTGAACTGCGCGGGCCCTTCGGCGAGCATCGGCGACACGGTGGCCCAGGCCGCGCTGAGGGCGGGGGCCCACTACGTGGACGTGGCCGGAGACCAGCTCGACCGTTCGCGCCTCACGGCACTCGCCCGAGGACGCGCGACGGTGCTGGCCGCGGGGATGATGCCCGGCCTGTCCGCGCTGCTGCCCCGCGCGCTGGCGGAGCGGGTCGAGCGGCCCTCCCGGCTGGTCGCGCACGTCGGCGGCCTGGACCGCTTCACCAGGGCCGCCGCGCTCGACTACGTCGCCTCCCTGCACGGCGAGGACGCCGCTCCGCTGGCCGCCTGGCACGGCCACCGGCCGCTGCGCGGCGCGCTGCGTCCGGCGGAGAACGTCGTCCTGCCCCACTTTCCGGGACGTGTCAGCGCCTACCCCTACCTGAGCGGGGAGACGCAGCGGCTGGCTCGCACGCTGGAGCTCGCCGAGGTCGAGTGGTGGGGCGTCTTCGACGGTGAGCGGACACTTCGCGCGCTGTCCGGAGCCAGGGGCAGGGAGACCGGGCAGGCCGCCGAGGACCTCGAACTGGCCGCCCGCCTCGACGCGCTCGGCCGCCGCCCGTATTTCCAACTCGTCTTCGACATGGACGGACGAGTCCTCGTCGTCCGCGCCGCCGACAGTTACGAGCTGACCGCCGCGCTCGCGGCCACGACCACGCGGGCGGTGGCGGCGGGCCGGGTGCCGCCGGGCGCCCACGACGCCTCCGACGTGCTGGTCCCGGCCGCCGTGCTCAACGAGCTGCGCGACGACCCGGCCGTGGAGGTCACCGAACTGTCCCGCGCGCCCGTCGAGGAGGGGGTGCTATGACCACCGGCGCGCACGGAGGTCGGCGCCCGCGCGCACTGGTGTGCGGGACGGGCTTCGGCCGCGTGCACCTGGCCGCTCTCACCGCGCCCGACTCGGCCTTCGAGCTCGCCGGAATCCTGGCCAAGGGCGGCGAGCGCTCCAAGGCGTGCGCGAACGAGGCGGGCGTCCCCCTCTTCACCCAGGTCGAGGACGTGCCCGACGACATCGACCTGGCCTGCGTCGTCCTGCTCGGCGAGGTCAACGGGGGACCCGGCAGCACGGTGGCGACCGAGCTGATGGATCGCGGCGTGCACGTCCTGCAAGAGGGGCCGCTGCTGCGCGACGAACTGGTCGCGGCTCTGCGCGCCGCCCGCCGCAACCAGGTGGTCTACCACGTGAACAGCCACTACGTGCACCTCCCTCCGGTGCGGCGCTTCATCGCCGCCGCCCGCGCGCTGCGACCGGTGTACGTCGAGGCCGCCTGCGGCGTGCAGGTCTCCTACCACCTGTTCGACATCCTGGGCCGCGCGCTGGGCGGTCTTCGGCCGTTCGACCTGCCGCCCCCGACGGGACGCGGTCCGTTCCGGACGATCGACGGAACGCTGGCGGGCATCCCGTTCACGCTGCGCGTCCAGAACCAGTTGCACCCCGCAGACCCTGACAACCACGCCCACCTGCTGCACCGCGTCACCATCGGCACCGAGGGCGGCACGCTCTCCCTGGCCGAGACCCACGGCCCGGTGCTGTGGTCGCCCCGTCCGCACCTGCCCGCCGAGGCGAGGACGACGACCCGGCTCGACGCCGCCGCGGATCCCGGCCTCGACCTGCCCACCACCAGCGCGATCGGCCCCGCCGCTCCCCCGACGTATCGGGAGATCCTCGCGTCGATGTGGCCGACGGGCGCCCGCCGCGCGATGACGCGCACATGGACAGCCGTGCGTGAGGGCAGTGATCCATTGCGTGAGGGTCAGTACTACCTGACCGTGAGCTCGGTATGGCAGGCGATGGCCACTAGCCTCGGCTACCCCGAGCGCCTGTCCGGACCGCCGCACCGTCCGATGCCCGCCGACGAGCTGATCGCCGCCGCGAGAACGGAGTTGGAGGAATCACCGACATGACCGTCCGGCAACGGGAACGGTGGCTGCGTCCGCTGCGCGTCCAGGACGTGCCCCGCCTGCGCGTCGTCTGCTTCCCGCACGCGGGTGGCGCCGCAGGCTTCTTCAGGACGTGGGGAGCGCGCCTCCCCGACGGCGTCGAGTTGTACGGCGTCCAGTACCCGGGCCGCCAGGACCGGCTGCGCGAACCGCACGCACGGACCATGGACGAGCTCGTCGAGCCGGCCGCCGACGCCCTCGCGTCGCTGGGCGAGGTGCCGCTGGTCCTGTTCGGGCACAGCATGGGCGCCGCCGTGGCGCACGAGACGGCCCGGCGGCTGGAGGGCGCGCTCGGGCGCCCGCTGGCGGGGCTGGTCGTGTCCGGCCGTCCGGCTCCCGACCGGCTCCGTCCCACCGAGGTTCACCTGGGCGGCGAACCGGCGCTGGTCGCGGACCTCCGCAGGCTGGGCGGCACCAGCGACGAGGTCCTGGACGATCCGGCGTTGCGCGAGCTGGTCCTGCCGACGCTCGCCGCGGACTACCGGCTGATCGAGACCTACCGGCCCGCCGAACCTGCCCCGATCCGCACGCCGGTGTGCGCGTGCGTCTCCACCACCGACCCCGAGGTGGACCGCGACGAGGCCGCCGGATGGGAGCGCCACACCACCGGCCCGTTCCGGCTGCGGGTGTTCGCGGGCGACCACTTCTACCTGATCCCGCAGGAGGACGAGCTGGTCGAGCAGGTGCTGCTGTTCTGCGGCATGCCCGGCCGCTGGCCGTCCACCCCCTGACCCATCACGATCACCAACGGAAAGGAGCCCCTGATGAGCATCGAGAACGAGCTGCGCGAGCTGGAGGAGAAAGGCTGGGCGGCCATCTCGGTCGGCGACGGCGACTTCTACCGCGGTCTCGTCACCGACCGCACCGTCTGCGTCGAGCCAGACGGCCTGCAGACCGGCCACGAGCTGGCCGACGACATCGAGGCCAACAAGTCGCCGTTCGACGACTACACGCTCGACGACGTGAAGGTTCTGCCCCTGGGCGACGGGTCGGCGCTGATCACCTACAGGGCCACGATCCGGCTCACCGAGGCGGACTTCTCCTTCGAGCTCTACATGACGAGCGTCTACGAGCGCGGCGACGACGACTGGAGACTCGTCTTCCACCAGCAGACCCCCGTGAAGCAGGACGGCTGACGGCTCCAGGCGGCACAGAGGCCGCCCACATCGGAAGGTAGCGCTCATGCGCGAAGAGGGAGTCGAGGTCGAGCGCCTCCGCAAGGTCTTCGGCAAGAAGACCGCCTTGGAGGAGGTGTCGTTCACGGTCGAGCCGGGGGCCGTGGTCGGGCTGCTCGGCCCCAACGGCGCCGGCAAGACCACGACGGTGAACTGCCTGAGCACGCTTCTGCCGTTGGACGGCGGCCGGGCCTCGGTGGCGGGGCACGACGTGGCCGGCGATCCGGCGGGCGTCCGCGCCTCCATCGCGCTGACCGGGCAGTTCGCCGCCGTCGACGACATGCTGACCGGCCGGCAGAACCTCGTCCTGTTCGGCCGGCTGCTCAAGCTGGACCGCCGCGCCGCCGCCGCGCGGGCCGCCGAGCTGCTGGACGGGTTCCGGCTGGGCGATGCGGCCGACCAGCCCGTCAAGTCCTACTCCGGCGGCATGCGGCGGCGCCTGGACCTGGCGGCGGGCCTGGTGGTCAAGCGGCCCGTCCTCTTCCTCGACGAGCCGACGACCGGGCTCGACCCGGTCGGCCGCCAGGAGATGTGGGACATGGTCGAGGGCCTGCGCGCGGAGGGCGTCACGCTGCTCCTGACCACCCAGTACCTGGAGGAGGCGGACCGGCTGGCCGACCGGATCGTGGTCATCGACCACGGCCGGGTGATCGCGCAGGGCACCCCCGGCGAGCTGAAGAACCAGGTCGGCGGGCAGGTGTGCGAGGTGCGCGCCGAGCCGCGCGAGCGGACGCTGCGGGTGCTGCGGGAGCGGTTCGGCGACGTGGCGGAGTCCGGCGGCGGCGTGGTCACCGTCCGCGGCGCCGACCCCGGCACGCTCACGGACGTCGTCACGGTGCTGCGCGAGGCGGGGATCACCGCCGACGACATTCGTCTGCGGCGTCCCACTCTCGACGAGGTGTTCTTCACGCTGACCGGTGCGAAGGCCGACCGGGAGCACGAGGAGGTCGGCTGATGGCCACTGGCACAGAGGCGGGGCCGGTCAACCTCTTCGGGCAGGGACTGCTGCTGGCGGGACGCAACCTCCGGCTGAACTCGACGGCCGACACCGTCAGCACGATGGTGGTGTTCCCGATCGTCTTCGTCTTCGGGTTCCTGGCGCTCTTCCAGAACCTGCTGAAAACGCGCGGCGTCGACTACGCCCAGTTCCTGCCTCCGGCGATCGTCGTGCAGTGGATGTTCTCGGTGGCGATCACCGCCGCCTTCTTCTTCGCGTCCGACCGCCGGAGCGGCATGCTGGCGCGCTACCGGTCGCTGCCCATCAGCCGAGGTGCCGTGGTGGTGGGCCGGATCGCCGCCGACGCCGTCCGGGCGCTGCTCGCGATCGCGGTGATCATCGCGGCCGGGTACGCGGCGGGCTTCCGGTTCCAGGCCGGACCGGTGGCGTCCCTGGGGTTCGTGGTGCTTTCGGTGGGCTTCGCGCTCACGGTCTCGGCGGGCACCAGCGCGCTCGGGCTCGTCTCCCGCGACCCCGAGTCCGTCTCCTCGACGCTGCACGTCGTCTACCTGCCGCTGCTGATGGTGTCCTCGGCGTTCGTGCCCGCCGACGCCTTCCCCGGCTGGATCGAGCCGTTCGTGCGGCACCAGCCGGTGAGCGTCGTCCTCGACGCCCTGCGGGCGCTCGCGGACGGCGGCCCGACGGCCGGGCCGGTGCTGAGGGCGATCGCGTGGCTGGCGGCGCTGCTGGCGGTCTTCTCGGCGGCGGCGGTCCAGGCGTTCAGGAGGGCGGCATGAGCGTCATCACCGAGACGGGTCTGCTGGCGGGCCGCAACCTGCGGCGCTTCGCCAAGAGCACGCAACTGGTGGCCGACTCGCTGCTGTTCCCGCTGATCCTGCTCTTCCTCATGCTGCTGGTCTTCGGCGAGCTGGTCGACGACGCCTCCGGCGGCCGCTACATCGACCGGCTCGCCCCGGCCATCGTGCTGTTCAGCGCCGCCTACGGCGCGGTCGGCACCGGCCTCGGGTTCTTCACCGACCTGCGCGGCGGCATCGTCGACCGGTTCAGGGCCATGAACATCAGCCGGTTGTCCGTGCTGGGCGGACGGATCGTCAGCGACCTGGTGCGGGTCCTGCTGGTGGCGGCGGTCACCACGGGCGTCGCGCACGCGGTCGGGTTCCGCTTCACGCGGGGACCGCTGGCCGCGCTCGGCTTCTTCGCGGTCGTCGTCCTCTTCGCGTGGATCTTCCTGTGGCTCGCGGTCGTGGTGGCGATGTCGGCCAAGAGCGAGCAGGCGGTCAGCGGAGCCCTCAGCAGTCCGGTCACGCTGCTGCTGTTCCTGTCGTCGGGTTTCGTGCCGGTGGACCAGTTCGCCGCGTGGCTGCGGCCCGTGGTGCGCGCCAATCCGCTGTCGCTCGCGACCGACGCGCTGGTCGGGCTTTCCAGCGGCGGAGAGATATTGCGTCCGACGCTCTTCACCGTCGCCTGGGCGGTGGCCGCGACGGTGATATCGGTGCCGCTCGCCGTGCGCCTCTACAAATGAATTCGCCGGGCCTGCGCGCAGGCCCGGCGAATCCGGTCAGCCGCGTCGCCTGAATTCGAGGAGGCGGTACTCGATATGCCCTTCTTCCGCGGCGCATTTCGCGGCGCGCAGCAGTGCGGGCCGCCAGCCGTGCTCGGCCGCCAGCGCGCGCACGCGCCGCTCGTCGCCGAGATCGGTGAAGCCCAGCAGCAGCCTGCCGCCGGGCTCCAGGTGCGCGGCGGCGCCGCGGAAGAAGTCGGCGTGCGCCGCGTAGCCGGGGTCGAAGAAGGCCCGCTCCAAGGCGTCGGCGGGCCGGCCCTCGACGAAGTTGGAGTTCCAGTAGATGACGTCGAACCTGTCGTCGCTGGTCAGCTGCTCGAACATGTCGCCGCAGGCCACCTGGACCACGGGCCCGACGCCGTGCCGCTCGGCGTTCAGCCGGGTGTTCTCGGCGGCGGCCTCGCTGACGTCCAGCGCCGTCACCGAGGCGCAGCCGCGCAGCGCCGCCAGCACCGAGACGTGTCCCGTTCCGCTGCCGACCTCGCAGAAGGAACCGTGCGCGGGGTAGGGCAGCCATTCGGCGTACAGCGCCGACGACTGCGACAGATGGGGCGCGTAGACGCCGGGCAGGAGATCCCATTCCATGCCGAGCAGCCGGAATGTTCGAGGAGTGACGATTTCTCGGTGGCGGGCGATGAGAGCGTGTGCGACTTGGTGCATGCCGCCGATTATAGGGAAAAGTGTCCAGAATGCCACCGAATGAGGAGATGAAAAGAATGCCGACTCCGTTGCCGACCGATCCGCTGCGGCAGTTCACGCGGTGGCGGGACGAATGGCTCGCCGCCGACGCGCAGGCGCCCGACGCGCAGGCGCCCGGCTCCGCCGTGCTGGCCACGGCCGACCACCACGGCCGCCCCTCGGCCCGCTGGGTGGACGTGGCCTACGTCGACCACGGCTTCGTCTACTTCACCAACCACGCCAGCCGCAAGGCCGCGGACGTGGCCGTCAACCCGACGGCCGCGCTCTGCTTCGGCTGGCTCGCCAAGGGGCGCCAGGTCAGGGCCGAGGGCCCGGTCAGCCGGCTGGACGAGGTGGAGTCCGACACCTACTTCGCCACCCTGCCCCGCTCCCTCCAACTGCTGGCCTGGAGCAGCGACCAGTCCGCCGAGATCGACGACCGGCAGGTCGTGCGGGAGCGCTTCGACGCCGAACGGGCCCGGTTCAGCGGGCAGGAGGTGCCGCGTCCCGCCCACTGGGGCGGCTACCGGCTCACCCCGGAGGAGATGGAGTTCTGGCAGCGCCGAGCAGACGAGATCCAGGACCGGGTGCGCTACCGCCGCCGCGAGGAGGGCTGGCAGGCGGTCCGGGTGGCGCCGTGAGCAGCACAGGCCGTGAGGAGGAACCGATGATCGCCGGATGCGTGCCCTGGCCCGCGGAGACCGCCGAGCGCTACCGCGCGCTCGGTCTGTGGACCGGCCAGACCCTCGACGCCCTGCCGTCCGCCCACGGCGAGCGAACCGCCCTGGTCTCCGGCTCCTCCCGGCGCACGTACCGGGAACTCGCCGAGCGCGCCGCCCGCCTGGCCGCGGGGTTCCACGGCCTCGGACTGCGGCGGGGCGACAGGGTGATCGTGCAGATGCCGAACACGCCGGAGCTGATCGACACGCTCTTCGCCCTGCTGACGCTCGGCGCCGCCCCGGTGCTCGCGCTGCCCCCGCACCGGCGGGACGAGATCGGCCACCTGGCCGTCCACACCGAGGCAGCCGCCTATGTCGTCCCCGACGTCCATCAGGGTTTCGACCACCGCGAACTCGCCCGGGAGATCAGCGGGCCGCGGCATGTGATCGTCGCAGGAGAACCGGCGGAGTTCGAATCACTGTCGTCGCTCTACGCCGAACCCGCCGAGCTGCCACCGCCCGAGCCGGGCGACGTGGCCTTCTTCCTGCTGTCGGGCGGCACCACCGGACGCGCCAAACTGATCCCGCGCACCCACGACGACTACATGTGCAACATCAGGCTGAGCGCCGCCAATGCCCGTCTCGGCCCGGAGGATGTCTATCTGGCCGCACTCCCCATCGCGCACAACTACGCCCTCGGGTGCCCCGGCGTCCTGGGCACCTTCTACGCGGGCGGCAGCGTCGTGCTCAGTCCGACACCGAGTGTCGGTGACGCCTTCCCCCTCATCGAGGACGAGCGCGTCACCGTCACCGGCCTGGTTCCGTCGCTGGCGCTGCTGTGGGTGGACGCCGCCTCATGGAGCCCCCACGACCTTTCGAGTCTGCGCCTCGTCCAGCTCGGCGGCGCGGGCGTCAGCCCGGAACTGGCCCGCGACGTCGGCCGACGGCTCGGCCCGGTGCAGCAGTCGTTCGGGATGGCCGAAGGGCTGCTCAGTCAAAGTCCCCCGGACGACCCGCCCGAGCTGCTGACCAGCGTCCAGGGGAAACCGCTGTCGGCGCACGACGAGGTCCGCATCGTGGACGAGGCGGACGACGAGGTGCCGCCCGGGGAGACGGGAGAGCTGCTCGTCCGCGGGCCGTACACGATCAGGGGCTACTTCCGAGCCGAGGAGCACAACAGCCGGGCCTTCACCCCCGACGGCTTCTTCCGCACCGGCGACCTGGCCCGCCGCGCCGAGACCGGCCACCTGGAGATCCGCGGCCGCGTCAAGGACGTCATCAACCGCGGCGCCGACAAGGTGCCCGCCGACGAGGTCGAGGAGCACCTGCTGGCCCACCCGGACGTGCGGGCCGCCGCCGTGGTCCCGGTGCCCGACGCCTACCTCGGCGAACGCACCTGCGCCTACATCGTCGCCCGGGACGAGCCCCCCACGCTCAAGACGGTCGCCGCGTTCATGCGCGAACGCGGCGTGGCCGCCTACAAGATCCCCGATCGCGTGGTCATCGTCCCCCGGCTGCCGCTCACACCGGTCGGCAAGGTCGACAAGGCCAGACTCCAGGACACGTCGCCGTGATCAGCGGAATCGCGCAGCAGCCCGACTGGGGCGACCCCGCACTGCTCGACCACGTCACCGACGAGCTGCGCCTGATGCCGCCGCTGGTCAGCCGGGCGGAGTGCGACCGGTTCAGCCAGGCCGTCGCGCGTGTCGCCCGAGGCGAGGGTTTCCTTCTCCAGGGCGGCGACTGCGCCGAGCGCTTCCGCGAGTCCGGACCCGCCGAGGTGCGCGCCAAACTCGCCCAGCTCTACGGCCTTACGGAGGCGATCCGCTCGGCCTCCGGCGAGGCGGCCGTGCCGGTTGGACGCCTGGCCGGCCAGTACGGCAAGCCCCGCTCGGCTCCCTACGAGCGCACGGCCGATGGCGTCGTCGTCCCGTCCTATCGCGGCGACGCCGTCAACAGCCCTGCCACGGATGCCCGGCACCCCGATCCCACTCGGCTCCTCCGCGCCCACCAGTGCGCCGAGCGGGTGTTGCGGGTGGTACGCGACTCCTGGGTGGATCGGTCGCCGCTGGAGCGGGCCTATGTCTCCCACGAGGCGCTGCTGCTCGACTACGAGCGTCCGCTGGTGCGCGGCGACTACGCCGCCTCGGCGCACTCGGTATGGATCGGGGACCGCACCCGCCAGTCCGACGGGCAGCACGTCGCCTTCGCGCGCTCCGTCGCCAACACCGTCGGCGTCAAGATCGGGCCTGTCATCAGCCCGGCGCAGGCCGTCCAGCTCAGCCGCCTGCTGAACCCGCACGGCGAGGACGGCCGGCTGCTCTTCATCGTCCGGCTCGGCAGCACTCGTGTGCGCTGCCTCCTGCCCGAGATGGTGGCGGAGGTCGAGAGGCGGGGTAGGCCGGTCGTGTGGCTGTGCGACCCCATGCACGGCAACACGATGCGAATCGGAAAGGGCCCCAAGACCCGGCTCATGGAGGCGATCCTGGACGAGATCGTGGCGTTCGTCCGCGTGATGCGAGCCCATCGAAGGCACCCGGCCGGACTGCATCTTGAGATGACCCCCGAGGACGTCACGGAGTGCACCACCGCGCCCGCCCCGTTCCGGCCACCGCCCGAACTGCCGCACTACCGCACGGCCTGCGACCCCCGGCTGAACGCGACGCAGGCCGCCGAGGTGGTCGAGCGATTCGCCGCCCTCCTCTGAGGAAGGAAGAACCGATGGGCTTCGACGGCATCCCGCGCAAGGCGTTCGACTTCTACAAGGAGCTGGAGGCCGACAACACGCGCGAACATTGGCACGCACACAAAGCCGACTACGACAGCGCGGTTCGCGAACCGATGCAGACGCTCCTGGACGAACTGGAGGAGGAGTTCGGACCGGCCAAGCTTTTCAGGCCACAGCGCGACACCCGGTTCAGCAACGACAAGTCGCCCTACAAGACCAACCAGGGTGCCACTGTGGGCGACAAGGGCCCCGCCGGTTACTACCTGCAACTCGATGCCGACGGTCTTTTCGTCGGCGGGGGCTTTCACGCCTTCACCCCCGACAGCACCGCCGGGTATCGAGCCGCCGTCGCCGACGACAAGGCGGGCCCCGAGGCGCAGGCGATCGTGGATCAACTGCGCGAAAAGGGGTTCTCCCTGGTCGGCGAACGGGTCAAGACCCAGCCGCGCGGCTACTCGGCCGATCATCCACGGATCGAATTGATCCGGTACAAGTCACTGGGGGCCGAGAAACGCATCCCCAAGACCAAGGCCACCGGTAGGGACGTGCTGTCCACCGTCCGCGACACCTTGCGCGACCTGCGCCCTTTGGTCGAATGGCTCTCCACACACACCGCAACGTGAAACTCCTGACGCGCGGCCGCCGAAGAGGCCGCCGACCGACGAGAAAAATCCTCGATCGCGGTTCCCGTTGATCTTGAGTTCGGCCCTCTTACAGGTGACGGCCCGAGCACGCGCCATTCCGAGCGCCCGCGCGGGCCGGGACCGAGCGGGTGGAGGGATGGACGTGTGGACGGTGGTCGCAGCGGTGGCGCCGGTGCTGGGCGCGGTGATCGGTGTGGTCGACGGCCGGTTACGGGCCCGGCGGGATCGGTACCGGCGGGCCGGTGATGAGTGATGAGCACGACCGGGAGGCCGCGCGCCGCCGCGTCCCCGGCCCGGCCAGCGACGGCGGCGACGTGCGGGCCGGGATGGCGGCGATGCGACGGGACTTCCTCGAATTCTTCGACGCGGAGTTCTCGTCGGTGGTCAGGTTCGTGATGCGCGACGGCGCCGGCGTCCACGATGCTCAGGACAGCGCGCAGCACGCGTTCGTGCAGGGCTGGCGGATGGCGCGTGACGGTCGATGGGATCGGATCGACCAACCGCGTGCCTGGATCCGCACGGTGGCGCTGCGCCATCACCGGGCCCGCGATCGGATGGAGGTCCTTGTCCGGCAAATGCCCGAGACGGCCGTCCCCGGCGCGGGGCACGACGAGCTGACCGGCCAGGCCCGCGACCTGGTGGCCGCACTGCGCCTGTTGGACCACGACACCCGGATGGTGCTGGCTCTGCATCTGGACGACATCCCCACCCGGGCCATCTCCGCACACCTGAGCATCTCCGAGCAACGCGTCCGGGACCTGCTCAAAAGGGCCCGCCGCACGCTCAGGAAACACCTGGCCGTGCCACCGCGACAGCCGACGGCGTCATCGGACGGGTTCCCAACGGCCGACCACGAGGGAAGGCCCGAGCAATGACGTCCTACTTCATTTTCGGGCAGGGCCGTGACGACTTCGGAGACGAACCCACCGGCACCGACCTCACCGACGTCGAACTGGACGCCGCCCTTGCCGTCGGCGATGTCGAGCTGCTCGACCATGTGCAGGCACATTCCGACCCGGCGTCCGTGCTGAGCGCCCTGCTCAACGACAGTGCCGCTGGCACCGCGTCGGACCGGGCCGCTTTTCCGTCCAGCCGCGCCGCCGCCTCGCCGCCCCACTCCGTGCAGGCAGCCGAGCGAATCCTCGCCCGCAGCCACGCCCGCGACCTCTTCACCCAGCTCGAACGCGCTTGTGGCCGCGACCCCGCCGTCAACGGCAGCGTCATCCTCGCCCGCGCTCGCATCACCGCCCTCACCCTCATCCACGCCCTCCAACTCGTCCGCGCCCTCGTCGAGCTCGACCGCGCCCGGGAACTCCACCATGCGCTCTCCCGTGCCTTCGCACTCGCCCGTCCCGCCGAACGGGATCGCGTCCTCGAACAGGCCCTCGACCTTGCCCGTGGCCTTGCCCGCGACCTGGCGGCACGGCCGGTGGACGCCTCCGGCGCCGACCTGACCATCGTGCGAGTGTCCGACCTGGCGGTGCTGGACGGGGTGGTGTGGGACGAGGACACCCGCTGGCCGTTCGATCTGCGCGAGCGGATCGTCAGCCGCTCGGAGGAGATCGCCTCCGGCGTCTACCGGGTGCGCGGCGGCACCGAACGCGACCCGCAGGCGGTATCCGGACGGTGACGCTCACCGCCCCGTAACGGCCGGGCGCGGACGTCTAGGGGCGGCCGCCGCGTTGGCGGACGGCCTCGTACAGCGCGACCGTGGCAGCGCTGGCGGCGTTCAGCGAACTGGCCGCGCCGCCGATCGGGATGCGCGCCATCGTGTCGCAGCCCTCCCGCCAGCCCGCGCTCAGCCCGGCGGTCTCGTTGCCGATCACCAGCAGCACAGGCCCGGTCAGGTCCACGTCGGCGATGTCGTCGGTGCCGTTCTCGTCGGTGCCGACCACGGTGAGCGGCCGTCCGGCGGCCCGTTCCCGCCGCACCCAGTCCAGCACCTCGCGGTGGGACCGGACCCGGACCACCGGCACCGCCAGGAGCGACCCGGTCGAAGCGCGCACCGCTTTGGGGTCGTAGGGGTCGGCGGCGTGCCCAGTGACGATCAGCCCGGCGCCGCCGAACGCGTCCAGCGAACGCACCATCGTGCCGATGTTGCCGGGCCCGGTCGGGCGGTCGAACACCACGCCCAGCGTCGACGGCCCCACCGAGATCCGCGACAGGTCATCGTCCGGCAGCGCCACCACCGCGACCAGCTCGGGTACGTCCTGCTCCTTGCCGCTCAGCTCCCGCAGCAGCTCGGGCACCATCGCCACCTGCTCACCACCGGCGCGCTCCAGCATCTCCGCCGCCCACCGCGACAACGGCCGCTCGGCGTCGTGGATCAGCGCCCGCACGGGCCAGCCGCGCTCCACCGCCAGGCTGATCGGCCGCACGCCCTGCACCAGGAACTCCCCGGCCCGCTGCCGCTTGTTCCGGTTCCGCAGCAGCGCCTCCCACTGCTGAAACCGCGCGTTGGGCCGCGAGATCCGCAGCACATCCCCCACCGGCGCTCCAGTCCTCGCTTCTCACCCGACGAACGGCCAAGTCTTCCACAAAGCGATCGGGGCAAGGGTTTCTGCTGCGCGCCGCCGGATGGGCGTGCCGTTGCTGGAGCGCACCAGCCGAAGGGTCGTGCTCACCCCGGCCGGAGAGGTCTTCCTCACCGAGAGCCGCCGTGCCCTGGACGCGGTCGACGCGGCCGTACGACGCGCGCAGCGCGCGGGACGGGTCGCGCCCCGGCTGGTCCTGGTGATGAAACCCGGCGGTGACTGCGGTCTGCTGCCCGACATCCTGGCCGCCTACGAGACCGTGCCGGACGCGGTGTCGGTCGACATCGTCCTCTGCTCGGCCCACGAGCGCGCCGGGATGATCCGCGACGGCCACGCCGACGTCGGCCTGCTGCACCGGCCGAACACCGACCTTTCCGGTCTCGACGCCGAGGAACTCCTGACCGAAGACCAGGTGGTCGTCCTCCCCCGCAACCACTACCTCGCCGACCGGGCAGCCGTGAGCCTCGCGGACCTGGCCGACGAGACGATGCCGAACTGGACGACCGACCCCGGCGACACTCCGAACAGGGCGCCCGTGCGGGACGTCGGCCAACTCATGCAGCTCATCGCGCTCGGCCACGCGGTCGCCGTGGTGCCCGCCTCCGTCCGGGGTTACCTCCGCGACGACCTGACCTGCGTACCCGTCACCGACGCCCAGCCCACCACCCTCGTCCTCGCCTGGGCGCAGGGACACCGAGCGGCCGCGCTCGCGGCGTTCGTCCACACCGCGACCACCATCGCGGCCCGTCGGCGCGGTCGGCTGTCACCGGCTCGGACGGAGGAGAGTTCGCGTGTGACCGCCTGACCTCGAAGGCATGGCTGCTTACCGCTTCCGGGTAGGCGTCATAGGACCCGCCCGTGCTGGCCGAGCGGCGGTAGGTGGCCGAGCCGGTAGCGGATGCTCACTGCGCTGGACGGTCCGGCTCGGCCGGTGCGGGACCCAGGCCGCGGATGGCGAAATCGATCGCGGCGGCGAGCCGCCCCGCATCGTGTCCGGCGCGTTCCCGGACCCGTAGCCCGAGGACCGTGGTGAACAGCAGTTCCACGGCGGCGTCGAGATCGAGGTCGGGGGGCAGTTCGCCGGAGCGGCGGCCCTCGTCCAGCAGTGAGCGCAGAGCCGACCGGGTGACCTCGAAGGCTGCCTCGGTCCGTGCGCTGATCTCGGCGTCGGTGGTGCCGAGTTCGGTGGCAGTGTTCACCACCAGGCAGCCGGGGCCGGGCTCGGCGTCGGCGGTGCAGCCCACCAGCCACAGCAGCCATTCGCGGAGCGTCTCGCGGACGGGCCGGTCCGTGGTCGCCAGCCGGTCCTTCGCCTGGAGGGACTCGGTCGCGCGGTAGTGGTCGAGGGCGCGCAGGAACAGGGTGTGCTTGTCCTCGAACGTCCGATAGAGGCTGCTGGGCGTGAGGTGGAGCTCGGCGCCCAGGTCGCGGACCGAAGTGGCGGTGTAGCCGCGGTGCCAGAACAGGTCGGTCGCCCGCGCGACCGCCTCGTGCTCGTCGAACTGCCGGGGTCGTGCCATGCCCTCACCTTAGCCGACTTGTGGAGCGATCGCTCCCATACTAGAGTCCGGCGTCATATGGGAGCGATCGCTCCCAAATGAGGTTCTCCCCGTGGAGGTAGACGTGACGACGACCGAGCAGACCGTCCGGGACGTCCGGCAGGAGCCGGAACCAAGCCGGTGGGCGGCTGTGGTCGCCGTGGCACTGGGCACGTTCCTGCTGGTCACCGCCGAGCAACTGCCCATCGGGCTGCTCACCGACGTGGGTTCGGCGCTGCGGGTGTCCGAGGGCACCGCCGGACTGATGGTGACCGTGCCCAGCCTCGTCGCGGCGGTCGCGGCGCCGGTGGTCCCCGCGCTGGTCGGCGGGCTCGACCGGCGGCTGCTCCTGCTCGGCCTGATGGGGCTGATGACGCTGGCCAACCTGGCGTCCGCGCTGGCGCCCGACTTCACCGTGCTGGTCGCGTCCCGGGTGCTGGTCGGGGTCGCGATCGGCGGGTTCTGGGCGGTCGCGGGCGGGCTGGCGGTCCGGCTGGTGAACGGGGCGCACGTGCCGCGCGCCACCGCGATCATCTTCGGCGGGGTCGGCGCCGCGAACGTGTTCGGCGTCCCGATCGGCACGCTGATCGGCGGCCTGACCGGGTGGCGGACCGCGTTCACCATCCTCAGCGTGCTGGCGCTGCTCGCACTGGCCGCGCTGCTCGCCGTGCTGCCGCCGCTGGCCGCGTCCCAGGTGATGAGCCCGCGCCTGCTGGCCCGGCAACTGCGCAACCCCGGCGTGCGGATCGGCATCCTGGCCACCTTCCTCCTGGTGACCGGGCATTTCGTGGCCTACACCTTCGTCAGCCCCGCCCTGCAGCGGCTGTCCGGCATCGACGCGCGGCTGGTCGGGCCGCTGCTGTTCGCATTCGGCTTCGCGGGCATGGTCGGCAACTTCGCCGCCGGTGCGGCGCTGGCCCGCCGGACGCACCGCACCGTGCAAATGATCACTCTGACCCTGGCCGTCGCGATGCCGCTGTTCGTGCTGCTCGGCCGAGGCATGATCGGCGGCATCGCGCTGCTGATCGTGTGGGGCCTCGCCTTCGGCGGGGTGTCGGTCGGGCTCCAGTCCTGGATGATCAAGGCCGCGCCGCGGGCGGTGGAGGCGGCGTCCGCGCTGTGGGTGGCGGTGTTCAACCTGTCGATCGGATTGGGCGCTCTGGTCGGCGGCGTCGTCCTCGACACGCTCGGCCTGTCGGGACTGCTGTGGATCGGCGGCGCCGCCGCCCTTGTCGCGGCCCTGGCGGTGTGGACCGCACGAGGCAACGCCGACCTGCGTTGACCGCGACCCGGACCGGAGCCGCACGGCCGTGCGCGGGACCTCCCAGCGCGCGCCGACGAGCGGACCCGGTCTGGGCTTGCGCCGCCCGAACCGCACGGCCCCTCATCCGTCGTCGGATCAGGGGCCGCGGAAGGTGGCGCGGTAGGCCGACGGCGGCACGCCCACCGCGGCGTGCAGGTGCTGGCGCAGCGACGCGGCCGTCCCGAATCCGGCGCGCTCGGCGACCCGGTCGACCGGGAGGTCGGTCTCCTCCAGCAGCCGCCGTGCCCGCTCCACCCGCTGCACGCTCAGCCACGCCTGCGGCGACACACCCGTCTCCTGCCGGAACCGGCGGGTGAAGGTCCGCACGCTCATCGACGACTCCGCCGCCAGCTCCGCCAGCGTCACCGGCCGGTCGAGGCGCTTCAGCGCCCACGCCCGCGCCGCGCCCGTAGACGGCGCCGCCTGTCCGGGCGCGGGGTCGGGCACCGGGCGGGCGATGAACTGCGCCTGCCCGCCGTCGCGGTGCGGCGGCACGACCGTGCGGCGCGCCACGTCCCCCGCCACCACCGCGCCGTGGTCCCGGCGGATCATGTGCAGGCACAGGTCGATGCCCGCCGCCTCGCCCGCCGAGGTCAGCACGTTCCCCTCGTCGGCGTACAGGACGTCCGGGTCCACCCGGACACCCGGGAACATCGCGGCGAACCGGTCGCACGACAGCCAGTGCGTCGTCGCGCGCCGTCCCTCCAGCAGCCCCGCCGCCGCCAGGACGAACGCGCCCGTGCAGATCGACGCCACCCGCGCGCCCCGCCCGGCCGCGGCCGCCAGCGCCGCCGGGACCGGGCCTTCGCCGGGACGCTCCTCGTCCAAGAGGTGCGAGGCCGGGACGATCACCGTGTCCGCCTCGGCCACCGCGTCCAGGCCGCGAGGCACCCGCACCGCGAAGTCGGCCGCCGCCGCGACCTCGCCCGGCCGCACCGCGCACGACGCCACCGCGTACAGCGGCGCGCCGTCCGCCGACCGCGCCTGCCCGAACAGCTGGTGGACGATCCCCAGTTCCAGCGGCAGCACCCCGTCGCGGACCAGCACCGCCACCCGATGCGCCTTGGCCTCCCCGCCGCGCCCGCCGTTCATGGCCCTCATGGCCCGATCCTTACACATCGCGGCCTGCGGGCCACTCGTGCCCGGCCCGTCCGCCCGGCAGCATCGAACGCCTAGCCCGACCGGAAGGAGCCACCGTCGTGAACGTCCTGTGGGTCTTCGCGCACCCCGAGCCCCGCTCCCTCAACGGCGCGCTGCGCGACCACGGCGCCGCCACGCTGCGGCGCCTCGGGCACCGCGTCCGCCATTCCGACCTGTACGCGATGCGCTGGAATCCAGTCGTCGGCCCCGCCGACTTCGGCCACGACCCGCGCGACCGCCTCCTCGTCGGCGCCGCGTCCGAACGCGCCCACGCTGCGGGGACGCTCGCCCCCGACATCCGCGCCGAACACGACAAGATCGCTTGGGCGGACGCGCTCGTCGTGCAGTTCCCGCTGTGGTGGTTCGGGATGCCCGCCATCCTCAAGGGCTGGTTCGACCGTGTCTTCGTCCAGGGCTTCGCGTTCGGCGTCACCGACGACCACGGCCGCACCCTGCGCTACGGCGACGGTGGACTGGCCGGGCGCCGCGCCCTCGTCATCACCACCGCCGGCGCCCGCCCCACCGGCCTCGGCCCTCGCGGCGTCCACGGTGAGGCCGAGGACGTCCTTTTCCCGCTACTGCACGGCACCTTGTTCTATACCGGCATGGACGTCCTGCCGCCCTTGGTCATCGCCTCCGCCGACCGCGCCCGTCCGACTGACCACGCCGCCGCGCAGTCTGCCCTGGACGACCGCCTGCGGGCTCTGCCCACCGCGACGCCCATCCCGTACCGGGCCGAACTCGGCGGCGACTACGACGCCGACCTCGTCCTGCGTCCGCACCTGGCTCCCGCACGCACCGGCCTCACCGTCCACCGCACCGACACGCCGGCGCAGCCCGATCCTGCGGAAGGAAGGCTAGGCGGGGCACGTCGCAGCCGACGTCGGCCGCGATCAGGATCGGACCGCTTTCCCTGCGAATTCCCACCGCGAAGGTGAGCCGGTGACGGCCTACCATCACGGCGACTCACCTTGCCGAAACAGTCACAACCCGCTATCCGGGAACGTCCATCTACGCTGGAGGACAGCCGATGGTCGGATGGCGGCCGCCTCAGAATCCACCGTCGCCGCCACCCGCGTAGGTGGTGTCGGAGAGATTGGAAGGCTGGTCGGGGCCCCGGTGGCGCGACCTCTTGAATTTCTCGGGCTTCGGATCGGGCTCCTCGAACACTCGGCGGAGTCGGTCGTCCTCAATGCCGGGCACGCCGAGCACGGCGATGCGGTGCAGCCCGGTGCCTGGATCTGCCGCCAGTTCCCTGCGCATCCGGTGGGCGCGGATCCGACCGTCCAGGCCCTTGGCCCGCAGCGCTTCGGTGACCTGCCGCACCTGCTCCGTATTCTTGATCGCCGCCAGCGCGGGGCGCAGCAGCAGTCCAGTTGACGGAATCGCGGCCAGTGCGTCTCGCTCAATGGGATCGTCGGCGGTCTCGGCCACCGCGACCACTCGATGCCGAGCGAACCCGATCTTGATCCGGTCATCCTGGTGGAGGGCGACCAGGGCCGTCATGGCGACCCGTTCCGCCCCACCGCACAGGCAGGCGATCTCGAAGACAGTCAGGCCGTCCATGGACAAAGTGTCCTATACACACACGGCAAGGTCCAAGCCTAGTGATACTGCTGATGCTGCAACCGTTCCACCCCACCCGCCATAAAGATCCACTTCGTGCCGAACATCGCAAACACGGAGATCGGATTCGCCCTCGGCGGTCGCGGTGCCGGCGGCCAGTCCATTCGACCCGCTCCGTGTGGCAGCGCGCGTCGTCTGCGTCTGACGGACGAGTGCCGGTCGGCTGGCCACCCCCTTCCTCCTCCGGCTCCTCGAGGTCGTTAATGCCTCGGACGGCCAGTCGGCCTGAGCGTCTCTGCGGCGGCCTCTGGGTCAGCACACCTTTGCCTTCGCGCATCTCGGACGAGCACCAGGCCGCCTTTTTCGAATATGGGCACCCGAATTCGCGTCCATCAACGAATCATAACTCGTTCCATTGCGCGAGTTACGCGAAACGCAAATATGTGTCAATGACGGAGCCTGACCGATGCCTGACCGGGGAAGGTCAAGAGCGACTGCCGCCCACAGAAAGGAGCCGAGCGTCCTACCCGACGACAGAGTTCGCTCCCAGAAAGGAACGTCGGGAATGAGAACGCTCACCATGCGGCGACAGGCCGCGGCCGGATCGATGGCCGCCGTCGCGGCCGCCGCGCTGCTCGTCGGTGCCTCCGCCCCCGCCCATGCGGCGAACCCCACGTTCATCAGCGGTTTCTTGAACCCCACCAGGGTCCTCGACGTGGAGGGCTGGTCCACGCAAGACAGGGGCAGGGTGCACCTGTGGGATCTCCGCAATACCGACGACGTGAGAAACCAGCGGTGGTTCGTCGAAAAAGTCGGAGTGCTCAACGGGCACGATGTCTTCCGCTTCAGGAACGTCCTCTCGGGGAAATGCCTAGACAAGTCCGAAGACACTCCCAACGGCAACGGGAACGCGGTCTACCAGTACGCATGCCATGACGGCAACAACCAGAAGTGGGAGAAGATCCCGTTCGGCGACGACCCTTGGACGCAACTCAGGAACGTCGCGGGCAGCCGCTGTCTCGACATCGAGGGACCCAGATGGGAGAACGGCGCCACCATCCACGTCTGGGACTGCTACGGATCGGACGGAAAGCCGGCCTGGAGCCAGCGCTGGAACATCAGCCCGTGACCGACTGCCCGTGACAACGGCGTAGGCGGCCGGAGGCATTCTTCTTCATCGAACCCGAACGGAACACCGCGTCCCGACTCACCGTCACCCATCCATCCGGGCGACACGAAGACCGGGACGCGGACACCGTCAATCCCGCAAGTACACGCGAGACGTCTCGATATCCCGAGCCACGCCACCGATCGCGCGTCCGGCACCTCGCCGACACGTGGTCACGACGAACGCGCGACCCGCCGAGAGTTCCAGAGAGCCGACGAGACGCCGCTCCTCGGCGTCGCCACTCTCGCCCCCCGCCACACCCAGGCGGACATCATTCACGACACCACCTCGCGCCCTGCCGCTTACACGAGCACGTCGAGCCCGTCCAGCAGCAATGCAATTGACGCGAAGAAGTCTTCGAAGTCGACTGAGTTCAGATCTCCTGATCACAAGCCCTGACAAATGGGCCGAGCCTCGGCGGGACGACCGTTTCCGGCCATTTCCAGGCCCGGTAACACCTGGTCACGGCCCTCCAGAACACCAGAAGGCCGGTTGGAACGGTTCTTTGTCAAAAACAGCTGTTGACGTTCGATAATCGATGATCAAGGTGACCAGGGCGCGGCGCACCTAACAATAGAGTTCGACCATCGAGTTGAAAACCCATGCGTTGACATTACTTAACGATCAAAGTTACCCTTCCTTCAAGATCCTGGACACGCCATTGATGGCGCCCTCTCAATCGCGAGATCCAGCACCGCGTCTTTACTCACCAAAGACGAAGAACCGCCCGACCACACCAGAACAGGGGTTTCGCATGCGTAAAGGAATCGCATTTTCGACCGCCGCCGCGCTCGCGGTGATCACGGCGTCCGCCACCCCTGCGGCCGCCTCCGACGAGTACCTCGAACACGGTCCCAACGGAGTCACCATCACCGTCGCGACGGTCAACGGCAGCGGATGCCCGCTCGGCAGCGCCGCGATCGCCCTGTCGGAGAACAACGACGCGTTCACCATCACTTACAGCAAGTACTTCGCACAGGTAGGCGGTTCGTCGGTGCCCACCGACGAACGCAAGAACTGCCAACTCAACCTCAAGGTGCACGTCCCCCAGGGCTTCACGTACGCCGTCTCGTCGACCGACTACCGCGGCTACGCCTCACTGCGCGACGGCGCGAGCGCCACCCAGCTCGCCAGTTACTACTTCCAAGGCAACAAGGACACCAGGGCGTACTCGTACCCCATCGCCGGTCCTTTCAAGAAGAACTGGCAGAACACCGACACGGTGGATGTAGCGCAGCTCGTATGGTCGCCCTGCGGCGAGCAGCGAAACTTCAACATCAACACCGAACTGCGAGCGGATTTGGGAACATCGACCCCGTCGGAGGTCAGCTACATCAGCATGGACTCCACCGACGGCAGCATCAAGACGACCTACCACTACGCCTGGAAGGTCTGCCAGTAGTTTCGAGAGGGCGCCTTTCCGTTCTCGGCCTGGTTGAGGTGCTGGCCTGCTCACCGCAGGACCAGCACCTCCCCGTATCCACCCATTCGGTTTGAGGCCGAGGGCCCTGTTCACCGTATGATGTCAGGAGTCAGAGCGCGGCGCCGAAGTAGGCGTCGATTACCTGGGGGTCGTTCCGGATCTCTTCGGGGATCGCGTCCGCCAGTAGGCGTCCCTCGTGCAGGACGACGGTTCGACCCGGTGAGCGTCGCGAACACCGCCGGGTGCTGGAACGTGCGGGCCAAGCCGAGCGCCGGATCCGTGGGAGTGATCGTGGCCGGGATATTGGTCGCCGCCACCGGACGGCCCTTGTTCGACACCCTCGTCGCCCTCGCCATCGGCTTGTTCGTCGTGGTCCGCGCCGTGGCGCTGGGGCGGCAGGTGGTGGCGGTGCTCGGGCAGCACGTCCCCGAAGGGCTCGACACCCGGACGGTCGCCGACGAGCTGGCCGCCGTCGACGGCGTCCGGCACGTGCACGGTCTGCACATGTGGACGCTGACCTCCGGCATGCACGTGGCGACCGCCCACCTGGTCACCGCGGACGGGGCCGACGCGCACGCCGTCCTGGACCGTGCCCGCGACCTGCTGCGCGACCGGCACGGCATCGCCAACGCCACGCTGCAGATCGAGCCGCCCGACCACGACGGCTGCGAGGAGGGCGAGGGAATCCGCTCCCCGGCGGCGGAACGGTCGGGCGGTTCGCGTCCGGCCGGGCGATCGACGGGCTGATCCGGCGAGCCGCGCACAGCCCATCCGCCGCTCCGACCTCACCCGTATCCCCTCAACCTCCCTGGAGGACGCCATGGCGCTGACAGCGCTGATCATCTATCTCGTGTGGGCCGCTGCCGCTTTCGGCCTGCGCAGCCTGGTGCAATGGCGCCGCGCCGGGGACACCGGTTTCCGCGGCGGCGGTCTGGCCCCGGGCAGCGTGCAGTGGTGGGCCCGGATCGCCTTCCTCGCCGCGCTCCTCATCGGTCTCGCCGGTCCCGTCGCCGGTCTGGCGGGCCTGGACCCGTTCGACGTCCTCGACCGGACGGCCGTGCGCGTGACCGGGCTGGTCGTGGCCGTGCTCGGCGTGGTCGGCACCCTCGCGGCGCAGACGTCCATGGGCGCCTCCTGGCGCATCGGGGTCGACGAGGACGAGCCCACCGCCCTGGTGACCACCGGCGCGTTCTCCCTGGCCCGCAACCCGATCTTCACCGCGATGATCGTCACCGGCGCCGGGCTGGCCGCCATGGTCCCCAACGTGGTCTCGCTGTTCGGCCTGGTCCTCACGGTCGCGACCATCGAACTGCAGATCCGCGCGGTCGAGGAGCCCTACCTGCGACGCCTCCACGGCCGGGACTACGACCGCTACGCCGCCGAGGTGGGCCGGTTCCTCCCCACTCTGGGCCGCAGCCAGCCGACCAGTGGAAACTAGCCTGTTGGATGGGCACGGCAGTCGGATGACAGGGGTGGCCGGTGCGGGAAAGCAGGTTGGCGATCGAGGATCTGGAGGCGCTGCGCCTCCCGTTGACCGGCTACTGCTACCGGCTCCTCGGTTCGTCGGCTGACACCGATGACGCGGTTCAGGAGACGCTGATTCGAGCGTCCGCCAAACGGCAGCAGTACGACCCGGGCAAAGCTGCACTGAGCACGTGGGTCCATCGGATCGCCACCAATGTCTGCATCGATATGCTCCGCGCGGCCAAACGGCGGGCATTGGTCATGAGCGCGGAATCCTACGGACCGGACCTTGGCGCGCCGCTTCCGCCGGAGATGTGGGTGGAGCCGATCCCGGACTCGCGTGTCCTGGCCGATCAGGACCCTGGCGAAGTCGTCGTCGGACGTGAGTCGGTTCGCCTGGCGTTCATCGCGGCACTCCAGCACCTCGCTCCCCGTCAACGGGCCGTCCTGGTTCTCCGGGACGTCCTGGTGTTCTCCGCGCAAGAGACCGCCGAGATTCTGCAGACCACCGTGCCCGCCGTGAACAGTGCCTTGCAGCGCGCACGGGCCACATTGGCCGCCAACCGGCCCGACCCATTCGACGTCTACGACCCCGAAGACGCCGCGCAGCGGGATCTACTGCATCGATATGTGGCGGCTTTCGAGTCCCATGACGTCGCCGAATTGACCGCGGTGATGCGCGAAGACGCGGTGACCTCGATGCCGCCGTTCCGGTGGCGGCTGGACGGCGGACCCAAGATCGCCGCGATCACCGCGGACAGCGACTCCTGCGCGGGCGCGCGCCTCGTCCCGTGCGGCATCAATGGCGGCCCAGGCTTCGGGCAGTACCGTCCGGGCGACGACGGAGTCCTGCGCCCGTTCGCCCTCGTCTCGGTCGACCTGCGGGACGGTCGGATCGCCCGGCTGGTCACGTTCCTCGGCACAGAGCACCGGTTCACCGAGTTCGGCCTCCCCGAAATGCTCCAAGCCTCCGGGCGGCGCACCGTGTGACCGATGAGTTCCCGGGCGACGCGTCGTACAAGCCGATGAAGGCCACACGACGCGGAAGGACAGCCCGATGGAAACAGCCTCAACCGACCTGACCAGCGAGATCCACGCGGAGCGCGAACGGCTCGCCGGTCTCCTCTCCGACCTCACGCCGGAGCAATGGGACGCGCCGTCGCTGTGTGACGGCTGGCGGACCCGCGAGGTGGTCGCCCACATCACGATGCCGTTCCGGACCAGGCCGCTCGGGGTGATGGCGGGCCTGGTCCGGGCCGGGTTCTCGTTCAACAGGTATGCCGACCGGGACGCCCGGTCCACGGCGAGGGCGATGAGCGAGGCCGAACTCGTCGACCTGCTCCGGCGCAACATCGAGCACCCCTGGCGGCCGCCGGGCGGCGGGGAGGCAGGCGCTCTCAGCCACGACGTCATCCACGGCCTCGACGTCACCGAACCACTCGGACTCCCCTCCGCACCACCTGAGCGCATCGCGCTCGTATTGGCGTCGGGCGGCCCCCGCCAACTGAAGTACTTCGGGGTCAACTTGGACGGGAAGCGCCTGATCGCCACCGACTCCGACATCTCCGTCGGCGAAGGCCCCACGGTCGTGAAGATGACGGCGAAAGAGATCCTCCTCGTGGTCACCGGCCGCCGCCCACTCTGACGGCGAAGCTCTCCAGCCGTCAGAGTGGTGCCCGGTCCGCTGCGGCGCGTCGAGAGCGGTGGGCCGGTGCGACACCTGGCCGACCCATCAGAATGTGACGTATCCACGCGCGGCCCGTCCCGTCCGGTCGCGCACGAGGATGGGAGGAACTCGCGATGGTCCGCCGCTGGAGTCCCGGGGAGATTGGCCCGCCGGTCGGGCAGTACAGCCACCTGGCGTCCGTGCCGGCGTCCGCCGAACTGCTGTTCATCTCCGGGCAGATCGGCGCCCTGCCGGACGGCTCGCTCGCCGGGCCCGGCGCGGCGGAACAGGCCGCCCAGATCTATGCCAACATCGGTGCCCTGCTCGCCGCCGCGGGCTCCGGCCCCGCGCACCTGGTGCGGCTCTTCACCATGGTGGCGGGCCGTGAGCATCTCGCCGACTCCCGGCGGGGCAGGGACGCGACGTTCGCCGACTGGTTCCCGGACGGCGACTGGCCCGCCCACTCCCTGATCGTGGTCGACGCGCTGGCCGCTCCGGAGATCCTGGTCGAGGTCGAGGCGGTCGCGGTGGTGCCCGCACCCTGAGCGGCTCCGCTCCACCGGGTGGCCGCCGCGCCCGGCTGGCAGCCCCGACCAGGGGTGGGTTAGAGCAGGGCTCGGTGGGCGAGATACCAGCGGGTGGGTTCCGGGCGCTGTCGGCGCTGAGGGAGCCGGGATGGAGGCGCGCGGGTTTTGTTCCAGTCGGTCATGTCGTGGGTGTCCGGGTTGTCCGGGCCGGTCATCTACGCGGTCGTCGCCGGGCTCGTGTTCTGCGAGGACGCGCTGTTCTTCGGCTTCGTCCTGCCCGGTGAGACCGCCGTCGTCCTCGGCGGGGCGCTCGCCGCGCAGCAGAAGGTCTCGGTCGTGCCGCTGGCCGCGATCGTGGTGCTGGCGGCGATCTCCGGGGACTTCGTCGGGTACCAGATCGGGCGCCACGCCGGGCAGCCGATCCTGGAGACCCGTCCGCTCCGCCGTCACCACGACCGCGTGGACGGGGCCCGCGACCTGATCCGGCGCAGGGGCGGCGTCGCCGTCTTCGTCGGACGGTTCGTCGCGTTCTTCCGCGCGATCATGCCCGCGCTGGCCGGGGTCTCGGCCATGCCCAGCCGCGTGTTCCTGCTCTACAACGCCGCCGGAGGTCTCGTCTGGGGCGTCAGCTTCACGCTGCTCGGCTACTTCGCCGGGCACGCCTACGCCCGGATCGAGCACGTCGCGGGACGCATCAGCGCGATCGTGATCGCGGGCGTGGTCGTCCTGGCCGTCGTCATCTGGCGGCTGCGCGATCACCTGCACAGGAAGCGGGATGGGAACGACCGTTCGGGGACGGATTCCCGGTAACGGTTCGCCCCCGAGCGTTCCGGCTCAGCGTCCGCTGGCGGTGAGCTTGTAGTTGGGACGGGACGGGTGCGCGCGTCCAAGCGGCCCCTCGGCCATGGCGCGGACGAGCATCTCGCTGACCTGGGTGACGAACCGCCGCCCCGCCTCGGTGATCCCGTGTCCGCAGGCCGGGCCGCGCATGGCGCAGACCCAGCGCATGGTGCCCGTCGCGAACACGCCCGCCCCCTGGCGGTTGGTGTAGTAGGAGGCGTGCGCGACGGCCGACCGGTTCCCGCAGGTGATCGGCGAGCTGGCGACGATCTCCAGCGTGCCGGGGGTGGGGCCGCCTCGGTTGAGCGCGTCGGCCTCCGGTCCGATGACGCCGGGGAACCGCGTCCCGGCGCGGACGCCCGTGCCGCGGAACAGCCAGAAGTCGGGCCGCGAGACGGTGAACGCGCCCTCCGCCGGAAAGCACATGTACTGGATGCCGATGAGATCGCTCTCCGGACGCGGCATCGGCGGAAGCCGCCAGTCCTGGGTCGACTCGGCCGGGTCGGTCCGCGCGACGGGATCGGTGCCGGAGTCCTTGTAGCAGACCACGAGCCGGTTCGCCCCGAGCGGCGTCGCGCCGAACCGGATGTGCCGGTTGACCGCGTTCGCGCCGAGGAACGCGATGTTGACGCCCTGGTCGCGGGCCCGCGTCGCGCGCTGCCGCATGGCGGACGACCAGTACTCGTCATGCCCCAGGGACAGCAGACCGCGCGCCCCCTTGAGCAGGCCGGGATCGGAGTGCAGGTCGTTGTCGGTCGCGTACGCCAGCGGCACGCCCAACTTCTCGGCGAGCGCGATCGCGGGCTGCTCGTACTGCATGAACTTGCCCGCGCCGTTGCCGTCGTAGGGACGGTCGAAGCTGACCGCACTCGCCCGGTCGTTCTCCCCGCCGGACGGTCCCTTGTACAGGTCGTAGCCGCCCCACATGTTGTACGCCTGCCAGGTGGTGGTGCCGTTCAGCACGACGAGGCGTCCCGCCGTGTTGGGGGAACGGACCGTCACGGGCACGTACCGCTGCGCCCCGGACGCGGCGGTCAGCATCATCAGGTAGCTGCCCTCGGGCCACCCCTCGGTGGACACGGTCAGCGACGGCCGCCACGGCGCGGACACCGTCCGGGACGCCCGGTCAATGCGGGCGCTCCCCTGCCGGACGCCCGGATACGTCCCGGACCGCCACACCCGCCGGGCCTGCGCCCCGCCGTACCAGCCCATCCGGAACGCCTGGACGCTGAACCCCGGTGTCGTGGTCGACACGAACAGCCGGAACCGTCCGCCGGGCAGGACGCTCACGTGATCGGCGTAGCCCTCGATCTCGTGCTCGGCTCCCTTGCTCCGGCGGGCGATCCGCCAGTCCGCGTCCCCGTGTTTGGCGTTCTCCGCGACGGCCGCCGTCTTCAACGCCCCCTGCCCGCCGGGGTCGCGATCGTGCGTCCCGGACGAACAGGCGGCGGCCAGGAACAACGCCAGGACGAGGACGAGCAGCGCCCGGCACCGCAGCCCCCTGTCCGCGACCGGGCGTCCGCCAGGACCGATCCCGCCGCGCGCACGGCTTTCCACAACCACTCCCCCGGTGATCATCGACTCCTGCGGAAATCCTCCCCGCCACGGCGGTCTGAAAGCCACCGCATCGACCAACGCACACGAAACAGATGGTCATCAACGCAGGTCTAGCGGTTGGTGCTCTCCCCCGCCCGCCGGCCGGACATATCCTGCTGCTGACAAGGGAAGCCCCGGACGGGCGGTGAGACTACCTGTCCGGGGCCGCACACGGGTCAAAGAATCATAATTCTGATTCTCTGCGTGGCCCTTTTCGGTCGCTGGGCCGAGATCAGTTCTCGTGTTTGCCGAACCAGCGGGAAAGGTGGGCGTCCAGGTCCTGCTGGTCGTCTCCGATCCAGGCGACGTGGCCGTCGGGGCGTAGCAGGACGCATGGAACGTCGAGTGCCGCAGCCGAGTCTGCGATGTAGTCGACCCGGTCCGACCAGCCTTCGACGGTCAGGCGTTCGGTGCGGTCCAGCAGCAGGCCGCGGCCGCGATGCATCAGGCCGTAGAGGCTGCCTTGTTTCAGGTCGATGTCGCGCAGGCGGCGGCCGAGCAGGTCGGGGCCTTCGCCGAAGTCGTAGCGGATGCCGATCGCGGTGATCTTCTCGATCAGGTGGCGGTTCACCTCGTTGAAGTCCATCAGTTCGGTGAGCAGCCTCCGCGCGGCCTGCGGACCCGGTTCGGTGGACAGCAGTTCCGCTTGTGCGCGGGTGTTGTCCAGTACCTCCTCCGCGACCGGATGGCGTTCGGACTGGTAGGTGTCCAGCAGTTCCTCCGGCGCCCAGCCGCGAATTCGCGCGGCCAGTTTCCAGCCGAGGTTGAACGCGTCCTGAACACCGAGGTTGAGGCCCTGGCCACCGATCGGCGGATGGATGTGCGCCGCGTCGCCCGCCAGCAGAACTCGTCCCACCCGATAGCGTTCGGCCAGCCGGGTGGCGTCTCCGAAGCGGGACAGCCAGCGCGGCGAGTGCACGCCGAAATCGGTTCCGGCGATGGCGCGCAGTTGCTGTTTGAAGTCCTCAAGCGTGGGCGGTTCCGCGCGACCGCTGACTCCCGCACCGGGGACCACGACGCGGTAGACCTCCTCGCCGAAGGGCATGAAGATGAAGGTCCTATTGGTCTCGCGGACTTTGGCCACCTTGGCGGCGACCTCCTCCCGCGGCGCCCCGACCTCCAATTCACCCATGAGCGTCTCGTTGCGCGAGGGCTCGCCGGGGAAGCCGACGCCGAGCAGTTTCCGCACCGTGCTGCGCGCGCCGTCGCAGCCGACGAGATAGCGCGAGCGCAGCCGTTCCCCGTCGGCCAGTTCGACGGTCACGCCGTCGTCGTCCTGCTCGAAACCGGCCACCGCGCAGCCGTGCCTGACCTCCGCGCCCAGCGCGATCGCGTGTTCTTCGAGCAGGCGGACGATGACCGGCTGCGGGATGCCCAGCAGATAGGCGTGCGCGGAGTCCAGGCCCTCGGGCGCGGGTTTGTCGATGGCGGCGAAGAAGCCGCCCGCCGGACGCCGCCTTCCGTGCGGGAGGACGCGGTCCAGCAGGCCGCGCATCGCCAGCAGTTCGAGGCTGCGAATGTGCAGACCGACTATGCGGACGAACGACGCGGGCTCAGTGTCCTTCTCCAGGACGAGGACCCGCACATCGTGCAG
Source organism: Actinomadura syzygii (assembly GCF_008085905.1). Taxonomy (GTDB): domain Bacteria; phylum Actinomycetota; class Actinomycetes; order Streptosporangiales; family Streptosporangiaceae; genus Spirillospora; species Spirillospora syzygii. The sequence goes on from NZ_VSFF01000004.1 coordinate 458,939, forward strand.
CCGCAGTTCGGCGGCCAGCATCGCGCCGGTCGGCCCGCAGCCGACGATGATCACGTCGTAGTGCAGAGAGTGCATAGGTGTTGCCTTTCGGGAGTGCCTTGTTGTCGAGGCGCTCCCGGCGACACCTATGTCAATCGCCGACCATGACGGGAACGAGGAGCACCCACGTCGATAGCGTTCATGGGTCTCACCTCCTCGGACGGCGTCACGGCCAACGGCAAGTTACAAGCCCGGGCGCCGTCCCGTCCAACCCTTTTTCCGGCATCCTCCGTGGGCGTCGGCCACCTCTACGCCCACGCCATGACGATCACCTATGAGTAGCGGGGCGGCTTCGACCCGACACCGGCGGGTCTCATCGCGCTGTGACCCCGGCCCTGCCGGGATCGAGAACCCAGGAGGCATTTCCTACTTAATTGGTATATATAGTTCTATCACTACCGAGGTCCACGGGGAGGACGCGATGGCTCTGCCGGACTTTCTGGTGATCGGTGCCCCGAAGGCCGGGACGACCGCGCTGCACGCGGCGCTGACCGGGCACCCTGAGCTGTACCTGTCGGAGGTGAAGGAGCCCAAGTTCTTCCTCACCGACGGCGCGCCGCCGACGCGGGGCGGGCCGGGCGACGCGCAGACCTACCGCGAGCACGTCTGGCGCAAGACGGACTACGAGGCGCTGTTCACGGGCGCCCCGCCCGACGCGCTGCGCGGGGAGTCGACTCCGTTCTACCTGTACGACCGGGCCGCCCAGCGGCGCATCCGGGAGCTGATCCCCAAGGCCCGGCTGATCGCCGTCCTGCGGGATCCGGTGGAGCGGGCCCACTCCAACTGGACGCATCTGTGGTCGGCCGGACTGGAGCCCATCGACGACGTGGTCCGCGCCTGCGAGGAGGAGGAATGGCGGATCGACGCGGGCTGGGCGGCCTTCTGGCACTACGTCCGGCTGGGCCGGTACGGCGAGCAGTTGGAGCACCTGTACGGGCTGTTCCCCCGCGAGCAGGTCCTGGTCTTCCGGTACCGCGAACTGCTGGAGCGTCCGGGGCCGACGCTGGACCGAATCTGCTCGTTTTTGGACGTCGAGCAGGGCGTCCTCACCGAGGTGCCGCGCGAGAACGTCACGGTGCATCCCGGCCGGACGGTCCGTCACCGCTTCCTGTCACGCTTGCTGCGGACCGGCGTGGCGGCGGGCGCGGTGCTGCCCGGCGACCTGTCCACCCGGGTCACCACTCCGCTGGAACGCGCGCTGCAGCGCAACGGCCCGTCCCGGCGGCCGCTGACCTGGGAGCAGCGCCAGGCCCTCATCCCCCTGTTCGAGGACGACATCAAGAAGCTGGAGGAGGTCACCGGCGAAGACTTCGGCGACTGGCTGGAGCCGAAGGCGGCGTCCGGCGGACGGGTGGGCGCGAGGCCGAGCGGGCAGCGCCAGGCCCGCAACGGGCGTCCGCGCTCACGCTGACGACACCGGACGGGTCAGCGCAGCTCGGTCCGCAGCTCGTGTGCTCCGTCAGCGCGGGTCACCTCGTAGAACAGGCGGAGGCGACCGTCCTGGGTGGGCAGGAAGTCCAGGTAGCGGAACCCGCCGCCGTGATGGGGCGAGGAGGCCCATGGGGCGGAGCCGACAGCCGAGAGCGCGGCGGGGTCGTCGCCGATGGCGAAGCCGGTGCGCTCCTCGAAGTTCTCCGCCGCGTTGGCCCGTCCGTCGTAGGCCGCGACGATCCCGTCGGGCGTGAAGCGGACCGCGCTGACCCGCACGCCCCGGGCGTCCCACTGGCCGGGACGGGGGCTGAGCGCCGTCCCGTGCCAGACCCATTCCAGGCCGTCCGCGCTGGTGGCGTACTCGGTGGTCATCTGGTCGGCCTCGGCGGGGACGGCCAGCGGATGGCACGAGGCCCACAGGTGCCAGCGGCCGTCGTGCCGGACGATCACCGGGTCCTTGACGCCCGTCTTCTCGTCGCCGGGCAGCACGACCCGCCGGTCGCGGGGGCTGAACCCGTCCGGGGCGTCGGACTGGAGCACCTCCACGCGCCAGTGCTTGGTGCCGGGCGTCGCGCAGCTCAGGTAGAGCCGCCACGTTCCCTCGGGCGTCCGGACGAGGGTGGGCCGCTCCAGCGACTCGGCCTCCATCGCGTCCTTGCTGATGACCGACAGCGGCTCGAAGCGCTCCCCGTCGGCGGAGCGGGCGACGACCACCGCGTACCCGCGTCCCTTCCCGATGGGCCGGCGCAGCCGGTAGGCCAGGTAGATCCATCCTTCGCTCTCGACCGCGCTCGGCGCTCCGGCCCAGTACCCGTCGCCGTCGCCCGGCGGTTCGACGACGACCGCGGAACGGTCCGGGCGTGGAAGCAGCGCGGCGACCCGCCGGTCAAATTCCCCCAATTCCATGTCGGAATAATAGGGCACGACGCTCCGGCTCACACGTCCGCCGTCCGGCGCGTCCGGCTCGCTTCTGGGTGAAGCGAGGGCTGCCGGGTCGGCCGGATAGCTTGGCGCATGGCGTTTTCGACGGTTGCACACAGCGGGGACTTCGCCTCCGAGGGGTTCGGGGGCGGCCCGATCGCTCTCACCCTCCTGGTGCTGCTGGTGGCGCTGGCCGTGCTGCTGCCCTTGCGAGCCTGGCGGCCCGCCGCCTTCGGACGGCTGCGGTGGTGGGTGCTGGGCATCATGGGCGGCGGGCTGCTGGCCGCGCTCATCGCCGACCCGGTCGAGATGCTCAAAATGCTGGTGCTGATGGTGTTCTTGACCATCATCGCCTGGCCCGTCGTCGCACTCGGCGCCGTGGCGACGGGGGTGATGGCCGTCCGGTCCGGGCTTCGGCCGGGGCGGGCGGCGGCGCGCGCGACGTGGACGCGGCTGGTGTGGACGTGGCTGCTCGCGCTCGTGGCGCTGTACGGCTACGGCGTGATGAGCACCAAAGCCATGTGGGGCAAAGATCCCGGAGACGCCTGCCGGTTCACGGGAACGGGAACCCGGCCGGATGGGTCCCTGAGCATGCTCCCCCTGTCAGATACGACCTGCGGGGCCGATTCGGTGCCCGGCTTCGTCAATCCCCTATTGGCGTTGCTGACCATTCTGCTGGTGGTATGCACCATCGGTGCGGTGGCTTCGCGGCTGCAACCGGAGAAGGCCCACTGATCTACACGCGGCGCTGGGCGTGGCCGTTCGATCGGACGGTGGGCGAGTCCGCGTCCGGGATGAGCAGACGGGGCGGGGCGCCGCGCAGGGACGTCACCCACACGTCGGCGTTGCGGCCGCCCGCGCCGCCCTTGGGCACCGCGTACATCACGTTGTCGTCGTCGAGCCACGCCGCCTGGTCGTCCACGCTGCGGGTCTCCGCGAGCGGCGTCTCGACGCCGCTCGCCAGGTCGAGGACGTGGAAGCGCCACACGTCGGAGTTGGACCCGGTCCGCTTCTTGTAGACCAGCCGCCGACCGTCCGGGGACAGCGACGGGCATTCGACGTTGTCCCGCACGGCGGTGAGGGTGCGCCGCCCGATGTCGCCTTCGACGAGGTATCTGCGGTTCTGGGTTGCCACGGTGGCGAAGAACCTCTCTCCGCCTGGGACGAACGTCACGCCCCACACATTGCGATCCACGTTCTGGTTCGGCTGGCCGTTCAGCAGGAACGTGAATTCCTCGACGTTGCCGACCGGGTCGCCGCCGACCCGGCCGATGACCGTTTCAGTGGAGAAGCCGTCGGAGAGATAGGAATGTCCCGTCACGAAGGTGGTCGTGGCGTAGTAGCGGCCGTCCGGGGAGATGCGGGCGCGGCTCGGAATCCCGTTGACGGGGACCTCCTTGCCGGGCCGGAGCCGTCCGTCCAGGAGGACGGCGGAGTAGAGGTGCATCGGGTTGCGCGTCTGGCGCAGGCAGAGACCGCCCTTGGGCGAGGCGGCCGTCCGCTCGCAGCGGGTCGAAAGGACGGTGCGCTCGCGCCCCACGTCCGCGGCCGGAAGGACGGCGATGCGCCCGAACGCCGGTCCCGGGCGCAGCGACCGGAACACGATCTGGCGGCCCTCGGGCAGGTCCACCGAGCCGCCGCCCGCTCCGCCCGTCGTGCTCGCGCGCAGCGCCGAGGAGGCGACGCAGCTCGCCGCCACGGCCATGACGAGGACGGCGATCCCGAGCATGATCTTGCCGTCGTTCAGTCTGCGCAGATCGACACGGATCATCGGACCTCCGTTCGGCGGACGCGGGCTCGCGCGATCAGCGGCGCCGTCGCGAGCAGGGCGGCCGTGAGAGCGGCGGCGAAGGCCCACACGGCGGCGTCGCCGTCGGCGGCGGACCAGACGACGCCGAAGGCCACCGCCCCGAGCGCCCGCCCGGCCGCCACCGCCGCCTGGACGATGGAGATCCCGGTCGCCGTGAGTTCGGCGGGGAGCAGCGGCACGGCGGCCGCGGGCAGGACGCCGTCCGTCGCCGCGTAGTAGGCGCCGAGGAACACCAGGCAGAGCACGGCGCCGGAGGCCCCGCCGGTGAGGATCGCGGCGAGGTACGCGCACAGCAGCAGGCCGTACCCGAAGGTGAAGACGCGGTGCCTGCCGAGGCGATCGGAGACCCGGCCGAACGGCACGGCCAGGGCCAGGTAGACGAGGCTGGTGCACAGGAACAGCAGCGGGAACCAGCGGGTCCCGACCGAGTCGTTCCGCAGCAGGACGAGGTAGAGGAAGCTGTCGCTGATCGTCGCCGCCGACAGGATCGCCGCCGCGCAGAGCAGCCGCCGGAACCCGGCGATCCGCAGCAGGGCCGCGACGTCCTGACCGGAGATCGCCCGCGCGTCCGAGCGTTCCCCCGGCGCGTCGGCGGCGACCGCACCGCGCCGCGTCTCGCTTTCCGGGACGCGGTTGACGAACAGCAGCACGCCCAGGACGCCCGCGCAGAACGAGACGACGAAGACCATGTCGAAGTCGCCCGGCGCGAGCGCGAGCAGGCCGAACGCGACGACCGGGCCGAGCAGCGCGCCGGTCGCGTCGAGGGCGCGGTGCACGCCGAAGGACCTGCCGAGCCGGTCCGGCGGGGCCGCCGTGGCGATGAGCAGGTCACGCGGCGCGGTCCGCAGCCCCTTGCCCATGCGGTCGACGGCCACCGCCGCCGACAGCGCCCCCGCGCCCCCCGCCGGGAGCAGCAGCAGCTTGGCGGCGGCGCCGAGGGCGTAGCCGGTGCCCGCCATGAGCTTGGGACGGCGCAACCGGTCCGCGAAGAAGCCTCCGACCAGCCGCATCAGGACGGTCGCGGCCTGGTAGAGGCCGTCCAGCAGCCCGTACGCCGCGGGCGTGAGCCCGAGCGCGAGGGTCGCGAACAGCGGCAGGACGACCGTCACCATCTCGGTGGAGATGTCGGTGATCAGGCTCACCAGTCCGAGGACGACCACGACGCGCGGTACCCGGACCGCCGACCTCGTCCCTTGCGGAATGCCTCGTACCGATATGTACACGTCAGCTGGTACCCGGAAGCGGCTTGTCGGTGGCGAAGGCTCTCAGGACGTTCCCGGTGATGGTGGAGATGTCGTTGTCGTAATGGTTGAAGAACAGGCAACCGGCCCAGGCGATCGAACTGGCCGAGAAGACCGCGCCTCCGTGCGGGTACTGGGTCAGGGCGACGTCTCCGCGGACGAGCCAGTTGACGGTGCCGCCTTCCATGAGGTTGGCGGTGTTGTTCTCCTCTTTCACGAACATGTACTCGTCGCCGAAGCCGGTGCCCGAGCCCAGCACGATCGTGTTGTCGGCGGTGCCGAGGGCGTAGTCGGCGCGGTCGAGTTCCTCTCCCATGGGACCGCCCGGGCTTTGCAGGGTGTCGAAGTCGCCGATGGGACCGGTGGCTTTGACGCCGTCGAAGACCCAGGCCGCTCTCGGATCGTGGCTCTCCGCTGAGCGCTCCAGGGGCCGGTTGTACAGACCGGTGCCCATGCGGGAGCCGAAGCCCTGCGCGGTGAAGCCGACGCCGACGAGTTGCTGCGGGGGCCGTCCGCGGAAGCGCCACAGCCCGCCGAACTCGCCGGTGAGGCTGTGGTAGTACTCGCCGGGCGCGCTCTGCCAGGCTTCGGTGCCGTCGTGGCGGCGCAGCTCGGTGTAGTTGCCGGTCCGGTCGAGCGGGGTGACCCAGTAGAAGCCGTTGCCGCCCAGGTACATCAGTCGTCCGCCGTCGTTCAGCCAGCCTTGCAGGGCGTCGAGCATGGGCGCGGACGTGTACTCGGGATGGCTTCCGGTGACGACGACCTTGTAGTCGTCCAGCAGCTTCCTGCCTTCGCGATGCAGGTCGTGGTCGGTGATGTAGTCGACATTGTGGCCGGTGGACTCCAGCCAGTCGAAGATGTGGGTGTCCGCCTCGAACTGCCACGGTCTCCCCTGCCCCTTGGGGCCGGTGGCGAGCGGACGAAGGTTCGTGATCGGACGCAGCCCCGACGAGTAGACGACGCCGCTGCCGTCGGAGTGCCGCGAGTACTGGCTCAGCCCGCTCTGCAGGCTGCCCGTCCAGCCGTAGGCCAGGTAGCTGAACGTCGGGACCAGCATGGCGATCTTCGACGTGGGCTTGCCCCGCTTCGGACGGACCACGAAGGTCACGTGGTAGACCTGCCCGTTCGCCTCCAGCTTCGCCGCGTAGACGCCGCTGCGCGCGTCGGTGGGCACCCGCCACGTGAAGCTCGGCTTCCAGACGGCGTCGCTCACGTCGTCGTCGTGGAAGTACATCGCGCCGTACTGCCCGGGCGCGCGGGTGAAGTTCTGCTCGTCGGCCTGCCAGTTGTGGCCGGTGACGGCCCGGACCGGCAGGTTGACCGCGCGGCCGCGCAGCCCGTTGCCGGACGTGTCCACGACCTGGTCGGTGTCCATCTTCTTGGAGAAGTCGAAGGCCGCCGCCGCTCCGGCGGCCGGTCCGCCGAGCCGCAGGGCGCGGATCTCGCGGTCGTCAAGCGCCCGGTCGAACACGCGCGGGGCGTCGATCTTGCCGTTGTAGAACCCGGTGGGTCGCCGGTCGGCGCCCTGGTAGGCGGCGATCAGCAGCGGGGAGGCGGCGTTCTTCAGCCCGTGGGCCCCGATGGACCGGGTCACGACGGCCTCGGAGGAGTTGGGGTGGCCGCTCAGCGGCTGCTGGTACAGCTTCACCTTCCCGGTCCCGGCGTCGTAGGAGACGGCGGCGAAGTACCAGCCGGACGAGTTCACGTTCTGCGGCCGGACGGTGCCGCCGGGCTCGACCCCGCGCAGCGCCGGGGCCCACGGCTGGAGCTTCACGCCGCTGCTCACCGTGTGGACGCTCCCGGACCGGTCGGCGAGGCGCAGGCCGAGACCGCCGTCCCGGTCGACGACCATGCCGTATCCGGCCTTCTCCGCGTCCGACCACTTGGTCACGATGCCCTGCACCGCTCCGGTGGCGACCGGGGTCCGCTGGTAGGCGATGGGGTTGAGCTTGGAGCCGGGGACGGTGGTCGGCGCTATCCACGCCGTGATGGTGAAGCTTCCGTCCGGCCGCAGCTCGTCATTGTCGGGGACGGTCACGTAAGAGCCGGGCGGTAATGTCTGGTACTGGCCCGGGTACTCCTTGTTGACGTCGGACGCGATGACCTGCTCCTTGAGCCCCGGCCCGCGCGGGTCCGCGTCTCCGTGCACCACCCGCACCATCGTCGCCCGGAACGACGGGCTCTTCGTGCTCGCCATGATCTTCACGGACTCGCCCGGCTGGACGCTCAGCCGGTCCGGATATCCGCTGATTCCGAGGCTGTCCAGTTCCTCCTGGGGCGTCCTCGGGTCGACGGGAAGCGGCGGCGGATCGACCTTCGGGGTCATGGGCCATTTCGCCGCGGCCCCGACGTCCGTGGCCAGCGGCCCCGACCCGCCGACCACGGCGACGAACAACGTGATCAACAGGGCCGTTCCCATGCGTCTGCGCGCGAACACTCGATCACCTCTCCGTCGGTCCCGAGCCCTGGCCGCACAAGAGCGACGCGCCGCCCCACCGGACGCTCCGACCGCGCGCTGCCACACCCATGACTTGCTTCAAAGTAGAACAAGATGGGAGCTCATCCCAGAGCCGCGATCATTCGGGCGTCTGACCGAAAGCGGACCCGATTCGCGAGGTTTATGGCCGCCACCTCGAAAGATCACTGTGCGTCGTTCCGAGCGCGGCGGGAGCGCACATTGCGCGCGAACCACAAAGATCATTTCTGTCGGCCGCTTTCCGATGGCCGAATGACCCTGCAAGGAGGTGAAAACGGAACAGGTGAGCGTGGACGAGATCGTCCACGCTCACCCGTGCGCCGCGCGCGGGGGGAGCGCAGGCGCGGCCCGACGAGCCCGGATCAGCGCGCGCTCGCGCACTTCTTCCAGGCGAAGTGGTACACGGTCTTTACGCTGCCGTCGGCGGAGTCGAAGGCCATGAAACTGGTCTTCGACTTGTCGGTCCCGGCGGTCACGCGAAGCTCGGTGTTGATGTTGAAGTTGCGGTTCTCGCCACACGGCCTCCAGACCAGCTTGGCCACCGGTGTGCGGTCGGTGAACTGCCAGTTCTTGGAGTACTTGCCCTTGATCGTGTGCTTGACGGCCGTGGTCTGGGACTGGCCCTGGTGGTAGTAGCTGGCCTGCTCCAGACCGGTGGCGCCGCCGGCCAGGCTCGCGAAGCCGCGGTAGTCCGCGCTGGCGATCGCGTAGGTGAATCCTTGCGGGATGTGGACGGCCAGACTGAGCTGGCAGTTCTTGCGGAAATCGGTCGGCTTGGACTTCCCGCCCGCCTGTGCCAGGTAGTCACTGTAGGTGACGGTGAAGGCGGTCTTGTCTTTCGAAGGGGCGACGGCGGCGGACCCGGCCTTGCAGCCCGAGCCGTTCACCGTGACGACCTGCAAGGTGATCTTGCCGGGGGGCGGCGGCTCGGCCGTCACGGCCTGGGCCGTACCGGTTGTCAGCGCCAGGCCGGAAAGACAGGCCGCCGCGGCGGTCGCTCCTTTGCGCATGGATCGTTCTCCTTCAGAATTATCGCGGTCTTACGAGCAGGTCTTCCACGCGAAGTGGTAGATCGTCTTGATGGAGCCGTCGGTGGAGTCCATGGAGACGAAGCTGACCTTCGTGGGGTCCGAGGTCCCCTTGTCGACGCGCAGTTCGGTGTTGATGTTGAAGTTGCGCTCCTCGCCGCACTTCTTCCACACCAGCTGGGTCACCGGAACGCTGTCGCTGAACTGCCAGTTGTCGTTGAGGGGGCTCTGGAGGGAGTGCGTGGCGCTCGCGGTCTGCGCGTTCCCCTGGAAGTAGTAGCTGGCCTTCTGGGTCCCCTTGGCGCCCTTCTCCAGATAGCCGAACCCGCGGTAGTCCGCGCTCGCGATGGCGTAGGTGAAGCCCTGCGGCACGTGGACCTTCAGGGCCAGTTGGCAGTTCTTGCGGGCGTCGGTGGCCTTGGAGTCCCCGCCCGCCTGCGCCAGGTAGTCGCTGTAGGTGACGGTGAACGCCTCCTTGTCGGGCGACACGGCCACGGCGGCCGTGCCGATCGGGCAGCCGGAGCCGTTGACGGTCACGACCTCGACCGTGACGCCGTCCGGGCCGCGGACGAGCCGCGGCGCCGACGCGGACGCGGGGACGGCCGGCGCGGCGGCCATGGAAACGGCGGCGACGGCCGCGGCGGTAAATGCGATGCCTTTGCGCATGGGATTACCCTTCGCTGGGACTGAACGCCTTTCTTCGGAGATCGAAGAGGCGGATGCCCCAGCGGTTCGGCTTCTATCGGAGGCCCACCATCGGGGCATGTTTGAATGCTGAATGGAGCGTAACTATCGAACTGGGAACGGTCAATCACCAGTTTTTAACTCTTCTATACTTGCGCGAATTCAACAGAACCGCGGGCGGGGTTCTATCTGGTCGCGGCCAATAGAATGGCGCGGTTGAAATTTTGACAAGGACCGTTCCACGGCCGGCCGCGGAAACCCGCGCGCGGCGGGCGGGTCAGTTGGCGTCGCGGTCCCGCGGCGGCGTGCGCGAAGTGTCGGGCCCCGTGCGCGTGGCGTGGTGGGCCTGGATCGCGACCTCGGCCGTGCCGTAGATGGGGAAGATGCGGGTGAGCTGGGTGACGCGCAGCACCTCGCGGATGCGCTGGTTCACCGCGGCGAGGACGATCGATCCGTGCCGACCGCCCAGGTGGTGGTGGAAGGACAGCAGGACGCTCAGCCCGCTGGAGTCGATGAAGGCGACCGCGCCGAGGTCAAGGATCAGGTGCCGGGCGCCGGACGCGACCAGCCGGGCCAGGTCCTCGCGCAGCCCGGCGCTGGTGGCGACGTCGATCTCACCGGCGAGAACCACCACGGCGAGATCGTGGTCGCAGCGGTGTTCCAGCGTCAGGGGCATGGCGGTCGTCACCCCTCCTTCCAGATGCTCGTCCCTTACCCGGGTCGTCCTTCGACAGCGGCCGACCGGCGCCCGGGAGCCGACGCGGACGCCTCCATCCTCTCGCGAGCCGCCCCGGATCCGCGCACCGCACACGCCATCACGCGGTCAGGACAGGTCGGACGGGGCGCGAAGCACGTCCAGAAGGCGGGCCGGTTCGTCGCGTTCGGGCGTTTCTCTTCATTCGCCCGCAGGCGACGCGGCCCGGTGACGAGCCCGGACGCGCGCGGCCCCGCTCCGGCGGGAGCGCTTCGGCCGACGAGGCGACGGCAGCGAACGCCAGCACCGGCAGCGCCACCACGACGCGAGGCGTCGTCCCCGGCCGCGAACGCGGCGGTCATCAGGACCAGCGCGAGCGCGGCGTACAGCGCGGCCTTCATCACAGACAGGACCGCCGAGCGCGCCTGGCCAGCTAGGACGTGTTCCCGGCTGGTTCAGGACGGCACCGGGCCCGCACGCCCGGTGCCGTCCGAGCCCGCTCCCGCGGACTCGCCGATCAGCCGACGACCGAGGCGACGAACGCGTCGAGCTTCGTCCTGATGCGCGCGATCTTCTCCTCGAGCGGGGCGCCGTCGTCGTGGCCGTCGCCCAGCAGGGTGTGCTTCTTGCCCCGCACGTACAGGGAGCAGGCCAGGTCGGTGCACAGGTATTGCCCGACGGTGTTGCCCTGCTTGCCCGCCTCACCGCTGCGCCGCGCGCTCATCAGCGCGACACCGCCACCGGTGTGCACGGTCTGGCAGAACGAGCACAGGCTGGTCGAGTTGAACCCGCGCGCCTTGCCGGGCGTGGACGCGAACCGCAGCGCGATCCCGGTGAGCCGGTCGTCCGTCTCGGTGACCAGGTAGGCGCGCTCGGGGGCCTTGGGGTCCCGCCAGCCGAGGAATTCGAGGTCGTCCCAGGGCGACTCCGCGAAATCCTTGGGGAGATTGAGACGCTTGGCGTCACCCTTGGAGCAGTTGACGAAGCAGGACCGCAGCTCGCGTTCGCTAATCGCTCGCATGAGTCGCGAGCTTAGATTCGCGCCCGTGACTAGGGCAAACGGTTATCCGGGCACAGGCTGAGGACGCCGTCGATGTGCCGCAGCAGCCAGGCCGCCGCGGCGGCTGGTCCGCGGTGTCGAGGAGAGTGCGAGAGGTCGCGAAGTTCAGTGACACCTCGTCCACGCCGTGCCGGCGTCCCCAGGGCACGATGTCGGCGATCATTCTTTCGTGCACGCCGTTGGGGGCGTCGGGGCGGCGTCGCATCGCGTCCAGGGATATCGCCGCGCCCCGCGCGCACGGGACGTAGCGCCGGAACGCGACCGGCTCGCCGTCCACCCGGCGGCCCACCGCCCACCGCGCGCGATCGTCAAGGAGGCGGCGGTGCGTCAGGAGCGCCAGACTGCCTGAGTCCCACCTGTAAAACGATGGGCCTTCAGCACCGTGTTCCAGCCCCGGCGTCAACGGTCGCCGCGATCGTCTGGCCGGACGGCGGCGCCCCGCGCGCGAGTCGGAGGCCGCCGTCCGGTGCTGGTCGTCCTGACGCCGTAGGCCATGGCGAGCGCGGCGACGGCGATGATCGCCAGCCGCGCCGGGGACGTCCTGATCTGCTCGTGGAACGCGGTGAGGCCGAGGATGACCGAGACCAGGGGTTCGGCGAGCGTCATGGTCGTCAGCGGTGCCGCCAGCGAGCTGTGCTGGAACGCGCTCTGGTTGAGCTGGAGCGCCAGGGTTCCGCTGCCGATCAGCGCGTACATCTCCCAGTGCAGCGGAAGCGTGAGCGGATGGGAGGTCAGCAGATCCGCGCTGGTCTTGAGCAGCGCCGCGCCGAAGCCGTAAAGGACGCCGGTGGCCAGGCCGATGTAGGCACCCGAGCGGGCCCCCCTGACCGTGCGCCGCGCCAGCAGGAGCAGGACCAGCACCGTCACCCCGATGAGCACCCCGGACACGAGCCAGGCGGCCCCGGTCGGACGGTTGGTCCCCGCCTTCGGGTCGGCGGCGGCGAGGAAGGCGACCAGCCCCGCCGTGGCGAAGGCGACCCCGATGAGGTCGCGCCGGTGCGGGCGGCGGCGGTCGAGCACGGCCTCCGTCGGCACCGACAGCAGCAGTCCGCTGACCAGGACGGGCTGGACGAGGACGAGCGTGCCGACGTGCAGCGCCGTGGTGTGCAGGACGATCCCCGCCACGTCGCCGAGTTGCCCGCAGACCCAGATCGGATGGTGCAGCAGCCGCCACAGCAGCCGCACGTCGAACAGCCGGTGGCGGACCTCGTGGAACGCCGCGTGGTGCTGGAACGCCGCCGCGACTGCGAAGAACACCGCCGCCGCCAGGGCCAGCGCGATCGCCAGGAGGCTCATCCGGACCGGGCCCTGGGCCCGAGGACCGCGCGCATCGTCAGGCGCACCTCCCCCGCCCGCGCCATGGCGGCGTCCCACCCGCGCTCACCAGGCGAAACAGCCGCATCTTCCCGACTCCGTTCCCGGCGCGGCAGGCCCTTAACAAAGACGGCCCCTCCTTTACCGGCCTTGACCGGTGCGCGGCGCTCGCGGAGACAGTCGGCACGACGCAGTGCCGGAAAGTTGGCCTGCGCACCCTCACCGGCGAGCCGCGCGATCGCCGCCCCCCTCCTCGGGCCGGGGCGTGTAACCCAGGCGCATATGTAGTTGTGGACGTTTCGTACGTCGGACAGAGGAGGATCCGATGAGGACACGTGTCGCCGAGGAAACGATGTCGGCCAGTACGCTGACCACCGGTCATCGGCAAGGAAGAAGTCGTAGGCAGCGCCGGGTACGGGCTCTCGCACTGGGCGCGCTGCTCGCCGCACTCCTCGGATTCGCCACGGCGATCGAATACGGCCTCGCCGTCAGCCATGACCAAGCCGCGTCCGCTTCGGACGCCCCCGCCGCCGGACACGGCTCCGTCGTCACCAATGGCGACGGCACGGCCATAGGTATGGGTCGCTACTAGGTCGAGGCCGGATTACACAACAGAGTTTTCCGGCGGGGTGAAAGCTGGTCGCCGATCTCGTTTCTCGAGATGGCGACCAGTTTTCACAAACCCGCGTCACGAGGGCGCGAGTTCACTCCGTCAGGCGCGCTGCGGCCCGCTGACCAGGGCGCGAATCGCCCGCGCCAGCACCACGATCGGCACCACGAACACGTAGAAGAAGATCTCGTACGAGCCGCCGTCGAAAATGAAGCCCAGGTAGACGCCGTAACCGAGCATCCCGATGCCCAGCGCGACGTACAGGAGCCGCTCCGTGACCTTGGAGCCCGGCAGTGCCGCCGCGACGGCCATCAGCACGCCGGACGCCATCAGCGCGATGACGTACCAGGAGAACAGGGGCTCGGCACTGAAATCGAAGTTCATCTGCTTCCTTGCGCGGGGGATGGATAACCGAAAACGGCAGGACTATAGCGCAAGGAAGATCGACGAGTTGTAGGGATTTCACAGAATCCCCGTTCCAGGTTCGATCAAGCCGAAGGCCGTTTCGGGCCGGTGACTATGCCTTCGGCTTGGCGCGGAGGCGCGCGACAAGGGCTGAGACGCCGACCGGGGCGGGTGCCGGGCTAGGTGGCGTCGGTGTCTGCGTCCGTTCCAGTGTCCGTTTCGGTGTCTTTCTCGGTGCGGGTGTCGATTCGGTAGCCGACGCCGGGGACCGTGGCGATCAGCCATGGTTGGCCGAGTCGCTTGCGCAGCGCCGAGACGGTGATGCGAACCGCGTTGGTGAAGGGGTCGGCGTTGGCGTCCCAGGCCCGTTCCAGCAGCTCTTCGGCGCTGACGACACCGCCCTGGGCGGCGACCAGGACTTCGAGGACGGCGAACTGCTTGCGGGTGAGCGCGACGTAGTGCCCGTCGCGGAAGACCTCCCGGCGGAACGGGTCCAGCCGCAGGCCCGCGATCTCGCTGACCGGCGGCCGGGCGTACGCGCGTCTGCGGTCCAGCGCCCGTAGCCGCAGCACCAGCTCGCGGAGCTCGAACGGCTTGGTGAGGTAGTCGTCGGCGCCGAGCCCGAACCCCGACGCCTTGTCGTCGATGCGGTCGGCGGCGGTGAGCATGAGGATCGGGATGCCGCTGCCGGACGCGACGATCCGCCGGGCGACCTCGTCGCCGGACGGGCCGGGGATGTCGCGGTCGAGGACCGCGAGGTCGTAGGAGTTGACGCTGAGCAGTTCGAGGGCGGAGTCCCCGTCACCGGCGATGTCGGCGGCGATCGCCTCCAGCCGGAGCCCGTCCCGGACGGCTTCGGCCAGGTAGGGCTCGTCTTCCACGATCAGCACGCGCATGGCTCAAGCCTAGGCAACACGGCGTATCGCCGACGTATGCAAACGAGTTAGACCGGCAGCCCCCTTACCTGTACGCGAGCCGGTCAGCGATCTTAAGAATGCACCTGTAGTGCACCCTGCGCGCCGTCGTCGGCCTCGTCGACGGCGTGTACAGCCACCACTCCGCCCGCGCCCTCTTCATCGCGCACGGCGGCAGACCGCAGGACGCCGTCTGACCAGATGAGCAACGGATCCATCGCCGCTACCAGCGGCAGCGCCGCTCCAGCTCCCAGAACAGGAGCAACTGGGAGCACGAAGCTCAAGGTCGGCGCCGCGGCCGTCGTGGTAGCCGACTACTACGCGCTCGCCCTGGCCGGGGGCACCGCCAAGAGACGGCCCGCCGCTCCTCCGCTGGAGGACAGCGGGCCGTTTGTCGCGTCCACGCTGCCTCGGCACTACCTACCCGCCCACGGTGATCAATCCAGGCAGAAGCGCTATCGGCACCTTCCGCTGCTTCCAGGCCCTGGGCTGACCCCCACCTTGTATGAGCCCCCAGCCGTGGCACGAGGAGATGCGCAACGGCGCCAGGAGGCCCCGACCGATGCCCCGTTCTCCTCTGTCCGTGACCAGGCCCCTGACGGGGCCGCAGCAGGCCGGCCCCGGCGAACTCAAGGAGTGCTTCACCCGCGGGCTCATCGTGCTGGACGCCAACGCCCTGTTCGCGGCCTATCGGCTCCCGGCCGCCCGCGCCGGGTACACCGCCGTGCTGCGCGCCCTCCGCGGCGCCTTCGCAAAGGGCGCCGAAACCCAGCGCACCCGGGCCGCAATGGCGGCCGCCTCGCCTGCCTGTGACAACTCGCTCCGCGTTGACGAACGACCACCCTGCGACCCGCTTCTCAAGGAAGGTCACCGAAGCCCAACGGCCCGCTGAAAACTCACCTTTCTGCAGGACCTTCCTGAGGCCGCAATCGGCCAACCCGACGACCGCCTTCTCGATTCGCTTCGCCCTTCCCAGTGATCACCTCAGCACCACAATTTCTTCCCATCTGTCGATCATCGAGCGGACCGCTTGTCATCAGATGCCAATTGAGTCGGCCGGGAGCCCGCGCCCGCTTCACAATTGGGTCTGGGTACGGACCATCGGCCGACGTAACCTCCCGGGAACCACACCTTGGAGGAATAATGCAAAGGTCCCCCGCCAGCCTCGTCGTCGGCTTCGCCGCTCTCCTGGCTACCTGGCTCGTCCCGGCCAGTGCGTCCGCTCAGCAGACGACATGGACGGTTTCCCCAGGTGGCACGTTCACCGCCGAGGGAGACGTCCGGCTCAACGAACTGAACTGCTACGTGCGCTTCAGCGGCGATTTCCTCGACAGTTCCGGGCAGGGCCAGATCGACAAGGTGACGGTTCACGGCTGCTCCGGCACAAACAACCTGGGCTACCCCACCTTCCGAGTTCCGATCACCATGACGGCCACCCGGTACCTATCTTCCATCGACACGGTGTCCGCATCGCTCTCCCCCCTCGTCATCGACATTGGCGGACAGTGTCCGATCAGGATCGGCAGCCCGACGGATCGCGTGGGTAAGAGCGAAGTCCTGTACCGGAACCAGAGGGTTGAAATGTGGTTGAGCACCGGCATCGGCGGTGGCTTGGAGGTCTGGGATCCCCGTAACTGCTACGAGCCGGAAACCGTGTCCATCAACACCGGTCTCGCCGTGACCCCGGCCCAGACGATCCGCCCCGCCGAATAGGAACGCCCCCAAGTAGCCGACTCAGGCGGGACCGGAACGGCGGGCGGCCGACGACGCCATGTCCGCGGGAAGGCGGGGCGTGTCAGCGTGGCCGAAGGACCACGACCAGGTCGGCTGCGGTGAGCCCCGCGCCAGCGAGCACCGCCTCCAGGGCCGGAACATGCCGCCGAGATATGCAAACCCGGACCGCCGCCTCTGATCAGCCCGCGTAGGAGCGTCCGGTCGCGGTCGCGGCGTGAGATCCGGGTTCGTCGGCGCCGGACGACGACCGCCAGTACCAGCGGGACGCCAGTGCGGCCAGCCCGGCTCCGGAGGCGTTGAGCAGCACGTCGTCCACCGAGGACACGCGGTCCAGCCACAGGACGTACTGCGCGGTCTCGACCAGGGCCGAGCAGCCCGCCCCGAGCAGCAGGATCCGCGTCACCGACGCCAGCGCCGGGAACCGCAGCGGGACGAGGAATCCGAGCGCCGCGAACACCAGCAGGTTGCCGACGACCTGGCCCGTCGGCATCGTGGCCAGGTCCCGCAGCGGCACCAGGCTCACCCGGCCGGGGACGATGCCCGCCCCCGGGCCCGGCAACATGATCATCCAGATTCCCGGCGCCGTCCCGTAGAGGATGCCGACGTCCGCGAGTGACGTTCGCCACGCCCGGGCGGACGTGGCGCCGGCGGCTTTCCGGCGGTGTGCCAGCACCCACACCGCAAGCGCCGCCAAGGGCAGGACGGCCACCGTGATGAACACGACGCCGGTGAACGTCCCGGCCAAGCTCTGCCATCCCCTGATCACGCTGCCTCCCGCTTCCGTCTCGCCCCATTGAAGACGGTGGGCGGTTGCGGCGGCGTATGCGGTTTTCGATACGCCCGCGATACACGCGTCCCGGCACGGAGGAGGGCCCTAGTCGCGCCGGGGGGCCTCCAAGACAATCATCGGGTGACTCCCGGCATCCCCGCGAGCCGTCGGCGCGACGCCACGGCCCGGCCGGATCTCCTATATTCCTATAGGAATAGTAGAGTTTGCGAAGGAGTGCTCCCCATGCGAAGAACCCCCCTCCTTGCCGTCACGGCCGCAGCCACCGGCGTGGTGCTGTGCGCCACCTCGGCCCTCGCCGCCCCCGGGCCGGGCGCGCCCGGGATCGGCGACCCGTACTACCCGGACTACGGGAACGGCGGGTACGACGTCGGCCACTACGACCTCGACCTCAAGTACCAGCCCGCCACCGACACGCTCCAGGGCACCGCCAAGATCACGGCTCGGGCCACCCAGGACCTCAGCCGCTTCAACCTCGACTTTCTGCTCGACACCCAGAAGGTCACGGTCAACGGTCGCAAAGCGGTGTTCGCCAAGTCCGGTGCGCACGAACTGGTGATCACGCCCGCGCGCGCTCTGCGCAAGGGCTCGCGGATCGAAATAGCGGTGTCCTACTCGGACGTGCCGTCCACGAAGAAGTACAACGACTACGTCGGATGGGCCAGGACGCCGGACGGAGCGGTCGCCGCCCAGGAGCCGGAGAGCGCCTGGTGGTGGTTCCCCAGCAATGACCATCCGCTCGACAAGGCCAGCTACGACATCAGGATCACGGTTCCCGAGGGCCTCCAGACGATCAGCAACGGCGAGCCACGCCGCAGCCGCACGTCCCATGGCTGGACGACCACCGCCTGGCACGAGGCCAAGCCGCAGGCGACCTACCTGGCCACACTCGCGGTCGGGAAGTTCGAGGTCCACCAGGGCCGCACCGAGAGCGGTCTGCCCGTCATCACCGCCTACAGCCCGGACGTCGCCCCGGCGCTGCTCAAGGCGGCCAAGGCGAGCATCGAACTCACCCCGGAGATCGTCGACTGGGCGAGCACGGTGTTCGGGCCCTACCCCTTCACGTCGATCGGCGGCTACGTCCCGAACGTCAAGTCGCGTTTCTCGCTGGAGGAGCAGACGCGGGTCTTCTACAGTCCCGCCGCGTTCGCCTCGGGCGTCCGGCCCTATCTGATCGTCCACGAGAACGCCCACCAATGGTTCGGTGACAGCGTTTCGCTCACGACCTGGCGCGACATCTGGCTGAACGAGGGATTCGCCTCGTATGCCGAGTGGCTGTGGTCGGAGAAGACCGGGCAGGGCACCGCCGCCGAGGTCGCGAAGAAGACCTATGACAGTTACCCGGCCGACGACCCGTTCTGGAAGGTCAAGGTCGCGGATCCCGGTCCCGGCGAGAACCAGTTCCATGACGCCGTCTACGACCGAGGGGCCCTGACCCTCCAAGCGCTGCGCGCGGCGGTCGGCGACGCGAAGTTCTTCGCCATTCTCCGCACCTGGGTGAAGCGCCACCGTTACGGCAATGCCACCACGGCCCAGTTCGAGGCCCTTTCCGAGAAGATCTCCGGAAAGGATCTGCACGGCCTCTTCCAGACCTGGCTTTACACGCCGGGCCGTCCCGCCTCGCCGCCGCAGCGCGTCGCGGTGGCGTCGAGCCCGCGGAGCTGGAAGGAGATCCGGCAGACCCGCACGCTGGAAGGCCGCTGACCCTCACCCGGCGGTGACCATGCGCTCCGCTCGGAAAGCCGCATGGTCACCGCCGGGGAACGGCTCCTATTCGGATGCGCGCTTGCTGCGCAGGACCACTCGGCGGATGAGCTGCACGTCGGTGAGCGGCCCCGTGGACGCGGCGAACCCGAATTTCACGGTCGCCGGAAGGGCGCGCGGGGCGCGGAATCTCAGCACTTCCTGGAAACCGTCGTCGTCCTCGAAATCGACGTCGACGGTGACGACCGGGTTGGGGCCGGGCGACACCACGACGCGGACGGTCCGCTTCACCGGTTCGAGGAGCTCTTCGGCCCGTTCCGCCGACACCCTGGCGGGCATCTTCCTCAGATCGCCGTGGAGTTTGCCGGGTAGCGCCGAAGACCAGCGGCCACTGCCCGACCTGTCCTCGCTCGAGGCGGCGAGCAGGCAGTAGCCCTGGACGCCGTTGCCGGGGCCGCGGGCGGTCACGAAATTGGGTCCGGGAGCGGGCGGACGGGACGACGTCCCGGCCGGGGAACGGCGGTCGCAGCCATTCCCTCGCCCTTCCCCGTCGCCGAAGTATTCGCCGAGCGCGTCGAGCCCGATACCGAGATATCCGCCGTCGACGCCCGGCACGAACTGGGCGTCGGACCTGCCGCCCGGCCGTTTCTGGGCGTAGCCGAGGCTGCCGCCGAACGCGCCCGGCGTCGTGAGGCGCCGCGATCCGTCGGTGAGGAAGAACGAGATGCCGTCGGCGGGCGACCGCGTCGTATTGCCGTACTGCCATTGCTCGAAGGTCGCCTCGATCCCGTCCCTGGCGGAGAGGGGCGAGTCGAAGAGCACGGCGCCGGTCTGTTCGGGGTGGGCGTCGGTGAGCTGGAGATATCCGTGCCGTGCCGCGCCGCCGGGCGGCACCGGACCGGCCGGGTCCCGGCGGCATCCGCGCAGCGGATGGTTCGAGCCATCGGCCGGCGCCTTCCCGCGCGCCGCACCGGTCAGGCACGCGGACCCGTATCCGATGAAACGCGAATCCGCGGTGGCTCCCGTGAACGACTCGTCCAGCAGCAGAGAACCCGGACGCCTTGCCGCCTCCGAAGCGTTCCCGGGCAGTGCGTTCCCGGGCAATGCGGCGGCGACCACGGCCGCGCCGACCCCGATCGACGCGACCATTCGAGTGAACCCATGCCTCATGTTGTTGGCTCTTCCTTCGCGAGTCCGCCGCCGTCTCTCCACCGCACTCATATGAACCCGAAGCCGCGACCGGAAACGCGCGGTTCCCCTCTCGTGGAGATCTCCGCGACAGATCATTACGGAACCGCATGTGATCACCCGTGGCGGTCACGGGCCGGTCTGCGACGATCGGCCGACGCGGCACCCGCGTCCGCGACTGTCCGGGCAACCGTTCCGGGGGTCCAGCCGGTAGTTGTCGGCAGGAGATCTGCTTGGAGGGTGGATGCGGGAGCAACCGGACTACGTGGCGTACGTGAGGGAACGGTCGCCGCGCCTGCTCAGAACGGCCTATCTGCTGTGCCGTGACTGGGCGCTCGCCGAGGACCTGCTGCAGACGGCATTGGTCAAGGCGTGGCGGGCGTGGCGGCGGATCGAGGACGACCCCGATCCGTACGTCTACCGCATCCTCGTCAACACGCACGCGTCCTGGACGCGGCGGCGCTGGCGGGGCGAGCGTCCCACCGAGCGTCCGGCGGACGGGCCCGACCCGGCGGACGGGATCGGCGCGGCCGAGGACAAGGCGGTGCTGTGGGACGCGCTCGGACGGCTCCCCCACCGGCAGCGCGCGACCGTCGTGCTGCGCTACTTCGAGGACCTGTCCGAGTCGCAGGTCGCGGCGGCGCTCGGCTGCTCGGTCGGGACCGTGAAGAGCCAGACCAGCAAGGCCCTCGCCAAGCTCCGGGTCGATCCGAGCGTCCTGGCCTCAGCGTCGCGGGAAGGGGAATGACCATGCCGTACTCGATGCAGGACCTGGTCGAGGTCATGGAGGACGAGAGCGCGCGCGGGACGCCGCCGGCCGACCTGCTGGACGGCGTCCGCCGCCGGGTCCGGCGCGGCAACCGTCGCCGCGCCGCCGCGGGCGCGCTCGGAGTCGCGCTGGCGGCCGCGGGCTCGTTCGCGGTGATCGCGCGGCCGGACGGCGGGGGCCCGCCGCCTGGGGACGAGCAGCGGGCGCTCGCGGCGGCCATGCCAGGCACGCCGAACGAGACCTTCCGGGACGGCCCCCAGGCCGAGGGACTCCACCCGCTGAAAGAGGTCCGTTTCACCCAGTTCGGACGAATGGCGCGCGTCACGTTCACCCCGACCGAGCCGTTCACGATGTACACGGCACAATGCGCGGATGGCAGGGCGTTCGAAACGACGCGCGGGACGTTCGGGAGCGGCGACTGCGGTTCGACGTCGTATCTCAGAACCACTCCGGGAATGCCCGTCACCGTTCAGATGACCGTCCTTCCCGTCGAGCCGGGACGGGGGCTCAGCGACGCCCTCGTCACCGGAGGCGGCGTGTCCGGCCTTTACCGGTATCTCAATTCGCACCCGCCGACGCCGGGAAACTGGAGCATTCGGATCTACAACGGAAAATGCGGTTCGATGTGCACATGGATGGCGAATCCCCGGGACGCCCGGCGGCAGCCGTCGGTGGAGGGGTTGCCGTTGCTGGCGCGGGTGACGGGAACGGCCGACGGGCGCGTCCGCCCGGTCAGGCTCAAGCGGCCGGGCACCTCGCTGCGCATGCGGGTGACCTGCCTGGACGGCGCGGCCACCGCCGTCGTCCAGTACGGGACGCACGCTCGCGTCATCGCCTGCGAGGCGGCCGAGTCGGAGGGCGTCGTCCGGGACGTCCGGATCGAGGCGGACACGAGCCTGATGATCGCGGTCCTCCCGGCGGAGGCGAACAAGGTGCGCGCCACCGATGAAGCCGCGCTCGCGAAACTGATGAAAGGCGTCAAGCCCGCCGGGAAATGGACGCTTGAGGTCTACGCCCGCTGAACTCCCGGGTCAGGCATGATCGGCGCAGCAGGGTGTCGGATTGGGTACCTCGAAGGGCACGAGCACACCGCCCGCGGCGGGCATCGCGGCCAGCACTAGAACGCCGTCCGCCCATTCGGGACGGACGTGCCCGCGGGTGTCGAGCACCGTTTCAGACGCGGGCGGCTCGGGCGTGGCGAGTACCCGAATCCGTTCGATGGCCGACAATTCCAAAACGTCGCCCACGGTGAGCGTTCCGGTGAGCCGCTCCGCCCCCGGAAAGAGGACGGCGCGTCCCGACCGGCGGGCGGCGTGCTCCCCCGCCGCGACGGCGGCCGATCCGGCGAGGTCGGACGGGCCCCGGCGGCTGTCGAAGGAGACCCCGGCGTCGTCCGGGAGAGCGCCGAGATCGGCGTCGGCGGGCACGTCCAGTGACACCGCGACGTGCGGGTGCCCGTCGCGGATGAAATGGGTGCAGGCGGTGGCGCCGTCCTGGAGGCCGAGCGCGGTGACCAGATCGCGGATCAGGTGCTCGGCCTCCAGGAGCGTCCTCGTGCCGGTGTCGACGCCGAGGACGCGCGTCGCGGGCTTCTCCGGCGGCGCGGTCGTCCTCGGCGTCGGACCCGTCATCGGCCGGGGAGCACCCAGATGGGGTTGCTGTAGAACCAGAGGTCCTTCCACGGGTCGGCGTTGCCGACGACGTCCATGGCGGGACCGTTCGGGTCGACGTCCTTTCCGCGCAGTCCCGGGGCGCTCCGGTTGCCGTCCGTCCCGCGCAGCCGCAGGTAGACGGGCTTGTCGACGGCGCCGAGCGAGTAGACCAGCCGGACCGAGCCCGAGTTCCTCCCGACCTCGAACGACTTCACGACCTTGGTGTTCGGCGTGGTGAAGGCGTCCTTGTCGGAGACGGCCCCGGTCACGTCGCCCTGGACGACGTCCACCCGCGCGAGCGTCGGGACGAACTGCGCCCAGTTCGGGCCGTTCGCCAGGTCGATCTCGATGACCAGCTCCACCTTGCCTCCACGCCGGACGTGCAGGACGCCGCCGAGCGGGACGCCGCGCTGCCCGGCGCCGGTCGCCCTGGCCCGGACGTCCAGGCCGCTGATCAGGCCGCCGTGGTCCACCCAGACCCGTCCCTCACGGATGGCGTTCATGACGGCGGCGTAGGAGAACGACGTCGCGCCCACGTGCGTGCGGCTGTAGTAGCCGGGCCAGAAGTCGCCGTTGGCGAGGTTGACGTCCCCCGCGTAGACGGGGTCGTTGTAGTAGCCGTTCTTGTTGAAGTCGCTGTCCGGGCCCCGCGTCGAGTTGTCGGCGTAGACGGTGTGCGAGTCGGAGTTGGCGGTGATCCACCACGGCTTGCCCTCCGCGAGGAGGCTGTCCCAGAGGCCGCCGACGGTCGCGGTCATCCAGTCGAAGCCGCCGAACGTCCGGTAGCTCTCGGCGGGGTATCCGGGGAAGGAGTCGGCGCTCGGGTTGCTGTCGTAGAAGCCGCGTCCCGAGCCGGGGCCGTGCGGCTTCGGGATCCCGGCGGCCTGGTGGCCGGGCGCGCCCTCCATGCCGACGGCGATCCGGGGCTGGGCGTCGCGCCAGCCGCGGATCTCGTGCGGCGAGTCGATGCCCTTGCGGGCCGGGTGGTTGGCGAGGAACAGCGCGTCCGTGACCTTGCGGCGGCGGACCGCGTCCGCGAGGAAGTTCACGCCCGCGATCGCCAGCGCCTCGTTGGCGGGCGTGCTGGCCGTCGCGTTCTTGACCACGCCGTCGAAGGAGTTCTCGAACTCCTTCAGCACCGCGACCTCGCTGCTTCCCGGGTGGACGAACACGGTGCCGTGCTCGGCCGCCGGGATGTTCCATTCGAGCCCCTGGAACACGAGCGTGTCCTCGACCTCCGAGCGCGCGGCCCGGATGTCGGGGTTGACCTTCTCGACACCGATCTTGGCGTGCTGGACGCTGCCGTGGTCGGTGATGACCATCCAGTCCAGCCCGAAGGCGTTGGCGTGCCGGACGTGGTCGATGACGCGGTACTGGCCGTCCGGGCTGAACTGGGTGTGGATGTGGTGGTCGCCCGCCAGCCACACGTACCCGTCGCGCGGCTCCCGGCGGCCCGCCCGGGCCTGCGCCGCCGCGGCCGTCCCCCCGCTTCCGAGGACGCTCCCCGCGGCGAGTCCCGCGCCGAGCAGCCCGCTGCCGCGCAGCATCGAGCGGCGCGACACCTCGGCGGGCGACAGCGCCTCGTCCGGCACGGCCGCGTCCAGGACGGGCGGCAGTTCCTGACGCTCCCCGTGCGAATGGTGATGGTGGTGATGGCCCATGCCGCCTCCTCGCTGACGCCGCCGACCCCCGGCCGGCTCCGCGAAGCACTTTGACCAGCAAACATGAACATCACGGAACACCAGGATGATCAATAACCGACGAAAGTCCTCAGGTGAGCTGCCGATCGAGGTCGTCGGCGTCCTGAACCGCCGTTTCGGCTTCTTCGGAGTCGCGTTTCCCGGCGCGGAGGGCGGACAGCGCGAGCCCGACCGCCAGGCAGGCGAACGGCATGGCGGGGACCACGTACCGGTAGTCGAAGTCGGCGCTGGCGATGGGGAACACCAGGAGGGTCGTCCCCGCGCCCCAGGCCAGGAGGACCTCCCTGCGCCGCCGCCGCGCCGCGGCCAGCCCCAGGAGGCCGAGCGCGAACACGCCGCCGAGCGCCGGTCCCGGCAGGTGGTACCGCTTCTGATAGGCGATCATGCTGTCCGCGTAGGGCTGGACGACCTGGCTCGGCTCGTCGGTGCGGCCGTAGCTCATGGCGTCCGACAGGACCGTCCCGCCGCGCCGCCAGCTCCGTCCGCCGGGGAAGATCTGCGTGCTGTCCGGGAAGTGGTACAGCGCCTCGGTCGAAGCGGTCGGACGCGGGTACCGGTGCGGGCTGAAGGCCAGGCGGAGGTCGTGTCCCACCGTGCTGAGGTAGGCGCGGGGCTGGGCGAGGATCGCGCGGATCGCGAAGTCGCGCAGCGTCGCGTTGGACTCCGGTGACACGACGTTGTCGAGACGCTGCCGCGGCGGGACGTCGGCGCGCCAGATCAGGTGGCCCGGCGGGTCGTGCTCGGCCTTGGTCTTCGCGTCGAGGCAGAGGTCCCGCTCGTCCGCCGGGGGGTGCATCTTCGCGCAGTTGGCGAAGCCGGCCGTCCGTCCCCACAGGTAGAGGCCGTCTGCGGTGGTGAGGCCGTAGGTGCCGCGCTCGGAATGGAACCACATCGCGTAGGCGGCCAGCGGGATCGCCGCCGCCGCGCCGAACGCCAGCGCCGGACGCCAGTCCGGGCGTGCCTTGGGCAGCAGTCCGGGGAACAGCCGCGCCCTGCGTCTCCGCAGCAGGAGGACGAGCAGGATCAGCGGGATCAGCGGAGCCCCCGCCGACCGGACGAGGACCGCGGCGCCGAGCAGCAGGCCCGCGGGCAGGGCGAGCCACCAGAACGGCGGGCCCGGACGGTCGTCCCCGCTCCGCCACAGCAGCAGCGTCAGCCCGGCGGCGATAAGGAACGTGAACAGGGCCTCCGACATCAGCAGGTGCTCAAGCTCCACCTGGTAGGCGTCGAACAGGACCGGCAGCGTGACGATGGTCGCCGCCCATCCGGGCAGCCGCGCCCGGACGAGCACCGCGTACAGCATCACCGCGACCGCCAGGCCCATGAGGTGCTGCACGACCATGACGGCGGTCAGGCTGTGCAGCGGCTCCAGCAGGCGGAGCAGGAAGGAGTATCCGATCGTCTTGCTCGGCGACGGCTCGGGACGCATCGCGTATCCGAGGTAGAAGTAGGAGTCGCCGGTGAACCAGAGGCCCTGCGGGTAGGCGCGTGTGGCGGTCCAGCGCAGCAGTGCGCCGCCGAGCAGCGCCAGCAGGAAGGGGCCGTGCCGGAGGAGGGGGACGAGACGCCGTCCGAAACCGGGGAACGCCGCGATCAGCCCAGGGGGCACGCCTACTCCGCCCTATCGTTCTCGATGACAGAAACGATCATGGTAGGCGGGCCCCGTGGCCGGACGGTGAACACCAGGTTGCGGGCATCAGGGCCAACGAACGTCAAACCCGTCGAAGTCAGGGCTTGCGGGCTAGGCCGCCTGAGCAGGAGACGCGGGGGGCGTTCTCGTGGCCTGGGTCGGGGCGCCAGTCCGTGACCGGGACGACGCCCGGTTCGACGAGGTCGAGCCCGTCGAAGAAGCGGGCGAGCTGCTCGGGATCGCGCGGTTTGTACGGGGCCGCGCCGCTGCCCGCGTTGTAGGCGCTGATCGCCTGCGTGTAGGCGGGGTCGGCGGTCGTGCCGTCGTAAAGGGCCAGGTAGCTGCCGGACGGCAGCGCCGCCATGAGCCGCGCCACGATCGAGCGCGCCTCGTCGTCGTCACCGACCAGCCCCATGATGCCCATCAGCATCAGCGCGACCGGCCGGGCGTAGTCGAGCGTCCGGGCTGCCTCGGTCAGGACGGCGTCGGGGTCGTGGACGTCCGCCTCGACGTAGTCGGTGACTCCCTCCGGCGTGCTGGTCAGCAGCGCCCTGGCCTGGGTCAGGACGAGCGGGTCGTTGTCGACGTAGACGATCCGGGAGCGCGGCACCAGGCGCTGGGCGATCTCGTGCGTGTTGTCCATGGTGGGGAGGCCGGTGCCGATGTCCAGGAACTGCTCGACGCCCGCCTCGCCCGCCAGGTACCGCACCACCCTCCGCAGCATCTGCCGGGACTGCTGGGCCATGTCGACCATCCCCGGGAAGACCGCGATGACCTGCTCCCCCGCCCGCCGGTCGACGGGGAAGTTGTCGGTTCCGCCCAGCAGGAAGTTCCAGACCCGCGCCGAATGCGGGACGGAAGTGTCGATTTTGTCCGTCCGGTTCATAGTGAAGGGCTACCCACACACCGCCCGCCCGTTCACGGGGAGCGCCACCGGAGCACGGGCGCGGGACGTCTTTTGCCCGGCCGTCAACTTCGGCCGGTGTCGATGACGCAGAACCGGTTCCCGTCAGGGTCGGCGAGGACGATGAAGTCCGGGTCGTCCGGATAGAGGTCCCAGTCGACGTGCTCCGCGCCGAGCGACACGAGCCGCTCGACTTCGGCGGCCTGCTCGGCCGCGCTGTCCGCGTACAGGTCCAGGTGCACGCGCGGATGCTCCTGGACGGGTGACTCGCTCAGGCCCAGCGCCACCTGGACGCCGTTCCCTTCGGCGGGGAGCAGGACGGTCCAGCGGTCGTTCGCGTCGTCGCGGGGGACGTACCCGAGGGCCCGCGTCCAGAAGGTCACCGCGCGGCGGACGTCCGACACGCCGAGCACGACAGATCCGATAGTCAGCACGGACGAAAGTGAACCAGGACGGTCCGACGGCCCCGACGTCGCCCCGCCCCGCCGCCTCCCGGTTCGCTCAGGACGGCCCGATCGGCGGCGCCGGACGCGGGGTGGCCGAGTCCTCGACGCTGAAGATGACGTGCGGGCGGTTGTGCGCGTGGTTGAGCGCCCACAGGCCGATCGCGTCGGCGGCGGTGAAGATCACTGCGATAAGGATGTAGAGGACGAGCCGCCGCCGCCTCTCCCGGCGGCGCCACTCGCGCCGGACGCGCGGATAGGCGTCCGGGTCGGGCGTGACGCCGCCCGCGAGGGCGTCCAGCGCGTCGCGCAGGCGGTCCTCGGTGTCGTTCATCGTCGCTCCCGCAGGATCTTGGTGAGCGCGGCCATTCCCCGCGAGGTGTGCGCCTTGACCGCCCCGGCGGAGATGCCCATCGCGTCGGCGATGTCGCTCTCGCGGAGCCCGAGCCAGTAGCGCAGGACGAGCGCCTCGCGCTGCCGCGCCGACAGCCGCCGCAGCGCCTCGATCAGCGCCCGCTGGTCGTCGTGCAGCAGCGCGACGCTCTCCGCGGACGCCTCCGTCTCGGCGGACCAGTCGGTGTGCTTCCGGACGACCTGCAAATGCCTGAGCCGCATGCGGGTGAGGTTGCAGACCACGGACCGGAGGTAGGGCAGCGCGGACTCGGCGGTGCGCAACCGGTTCCAGCGGCGGTGGAGCTGGCAGAACGCCTCGGCGACGATGTCCTCCCCGTCGTCGGCGCCCAGCAGCACCGCGAGGCGGAGCAGCCCGGCGTAGTGCGCACCGAACAGACGGGTGACAGCGGTCTCCCGATCGACGCCGCGCAGGTCGTCCGCCATCTCCTCCGCCGAAGTCCCCGCCGAGGATCCGGGCGGGGACTCCGTCGGGGCCTCAGGCAGGGACTTCGCCGGGGATTCGGGCGGGGACTTCGCCGGGGCCTCGGGTGGGGACTCCGCCGGAGACACCGCCGGGGCCGCTGCCGGGGCCTCGGGCAGGGACCCCGGCGGTGACTTGGGCAGGGACTCAGGCAGGGACTCAGGGACGGCCGTCTTGCCGGGGGCGAAGAGGCGAACGGAGACGCCCGGCCGGACGGCGCTCATGCGATCGTCTCCGTCCTGCCGCCGAGGGGCGGCGGGAGTCTCCGCGGTCGGGGGCCGGTGCGGCGCGGCACGCCCGGCCGGAGGGCGCTCATGCGATCGTCTCCGTTCTGCCGCCGAGAGGCGGCGGTACCGTCCGCGGCCGGGGGCCGGTGCCGCGCGGGACGCCCAGCCGGTCGAGGACGGGGGTGAGCGCCGCGACCACCAGGAGGTTCGCCGCGAGCGCGATGAGCGCGGTGTAGGCGTTGACCTCCCAGCCGCCGACGCCGATGGGCGCGACCGAGGAGAACCCGCTGCGGACGACCAGGACCGTCCCGGTGACCATGCCCGCGGCCCATCCGGTGAGCAGCGCGCGGGGGTGGAGGCGGCGGCTGTAGAGCCCGATCGCGACGGCGGGGAACGTCTGCAGGATCCACACCCCGCCGAGGAGTTGCAGGTTGATGGCGTCCTGGTCGCGCAGGCCGAAGACGAAGACGATCGCGCCGACCTTGGCGACCAGCGAGACGAGGCGCGCGATCCGCATCTGGTGCCGGGGCGTGGACGCCGGATGGAAGTAGGGCGCGTAGATGTTGCGGACGAACAGCGTCGCGACCGCGATCGACATGATCGCGGCGGGCACGAGCGCGCCTACCGCGAGGGCGCCGAACACGAGCCCGGTGAGCGCCGCCGGCATCAGCTCCCTGACCAGTAGCGGGACGGCGGCCTCGGCGGCGCCCGGCGGGGCCCGCACCCCGGCGGCGAGTGCGGCGACCCCGAGTAGCGCGAAGAGGCCGAGCACGCCCGTCCAGGCGGGGAGGCCGATGGACGCGCGGCGCAGCGTGTCGGGGCTCCTCGCCGAGAACGCGGCGGTCAACACGTGCGGGTACATCAGCAATGCCATCGCCGAGCCGAGGGCGAGCGTGGCGTAGACGGTGAACATGCCCGGTCCGAGGGTCAGCGAGGCGCCTGGCGCGCCGTGGGCGGCGAGTTCGCGTTCCGCGCCGTCGAACATCGGCCCGGGGCCGCCGAGCCGGTGCAGGACGACGGCGGTCACGGCGAGCACCGAGCCGAAGATCGCCGTGCCCTTGGCCAGCGAGATGATCGCCGGGGCGCGCAGCCCGTGCCGGTAGGTCGCGAAGGCCAGGAAGGCGAAGACGCCGATCAGCGCGAGGTCGCCGGCGGCGCCGCGCGGGTAGAGGCCGCCCGCGGCGAGCACCGCGCGGATGCCGAGGAGTTGGAGCGCGATGTACGGCATGGTGGCCAGCACGCCGGTGATCGCCACCACCAGCGCGAGGCCGGGCGAGCCGTGCCGGTCGCGGACGTAGTCGGCCACCGTGATGTGCCCGCCGCGGCGCGCCTCCGTCCACAGCTTGGGCAGCAGGACGAACGCCAGCGGATAGACGATGACCGTGTAGGGCAGCGCGAAGAAGCCGAGCGAGCCCGTCCCGTAGACCAGGCCCGGGAGGGCGGCGAACGTGTAGGCGGTGTAGATGGTGCCGCCGAGCAGGAACCAGACGGTGGCCGTCCCGAACCGGCGGTCGGCGAGCGCCCAGCCCTCCAGCGTCGGCAGCTCGGGCCCCGGCCGGAACCAGCGCGCGGCGAACGCCAGCAGGGAGGTGCAGCCGAGCACCGCGACGAAGGTCGCCGCGCCCATCGGCTCGATCATCAGATCACCGCCAGTCATCGCCTGATCTCACTAATGTTGCGCGGATCACGGCATCGGTTGACAGCGGATGCCCGCGAATCTCGGCCGATGTCCGTGTAAACCGATCCGGCGGCGCCCGCAACTCTGCTCCGACGACAACCCCACGGAGGCCCCGATGAGCGAGTCGAGCGCCGCACCGGACCACCCGCCCGACCCCATCCAGGTGCCCCGGTCCGGGCGACGGTGGGCGGCGGCGGTTTGTTTGGCGGTGCCGGTCGTGGCGCTGCTGGGCGTGCCCTGGTACGCGGGCACGGACGTCCATCTCGCGGGCGTGCGGCTCTTCTACTGGTACCAGTTCGCCTGGGTGCCGGGGAGCGTCGTCTTCATGGTGGCCGCCTATCTGCTGCGAGGAGGCCGCGACCGTGAGTGACCCGTGACGGGCGCGTAGCGTCCGCCGCCTTTCTCCTCCGTCCCGAAGGACATCGGGTCGCGCAGTTCAGCACCGGGCGCGCTTCCGCGCTGCCCTCATCCCGGAACTCAGGAGGTTCCCCATGCCCGGACCAGGCTCCCTCGCCTCACGAGTGACCACCAGATCGGTGCTCGTCTGGAGCGCCGTCTCGCTCGCGGGCGCCGTCGCGTGGGGCGTGCTGGCCCTGTCGCGCGGCGAGCGGATCTCCGCGATCTGGCTGGTCGTGGCCGCGCTCGGCTCATACGCCATCGGCTACCGCTTCTACTCGCGGTTCATCGCCCGCCGGGTGCTGAAGGTGGACGACGGCCGCGCCACCCCCGCCGAGCGGCTCGACGACGGGGTGGACTTCCAGCCCACCGACCGGCGCGTCCTGCTCGGCCACCACTTCGCCGCCATCGCGGGCGCGGGCCCGTTGGTCGGCCCGGTGCTCGCCGCGCAGATGGGCTACCTGCCGGGCACCGTCTGGATCATCGTCGGCGTCATCTTCGCGGGGGCCGTCCAGGACATGGTCGTCCTGTTCCTGTCCATGCGCCGGGACGGCAAGAGCCTCGGCCAGATGGTGCGGGACGAGATCGGCGTGGTCGGCGGCGTCGCCGCGCTCGTCGGGGTGTTCGTCATCATGGTCATCCTGCTGGCGGTGCTGGCGCTCGTGGTCGTGAACGCGCTGGCCAAGTCGCCGTGGGGGACGTTCTCCATCGCGATGACGATCCCGATCGCCCTGTTCATGGGCTTCTACCTCCGGACGATCAGGCCCGGACGGGTGATGGAGACGACCGTGATCGGCGTGTCGCTGATGCTGCTCGCGATCGTCGGCGGCGGCTGGGTGCAGGAGTCCGCGCTGGCCGGGGCGTTCACGCTCAGCCCGGAGACGCTCGTCATCTGCCTGGTCGTGTACGGCTTCCTGGCGTCGGTGCTGCCGGTGTGGATGCTGCTGACCCCGCGCGACTACCTGTCCACGTTCATGAAGGTCGGGACGATCGGGCTGCTCGCGATCGGGGTCCTCGTCGTCGCGCCGACGATGAAGACCGAGGCGGTCACGAAGTTCGCGGGCAGCGGCGACGGACCGGTGTTCGCCGGGTCGCTGTTCCCGTTCGTGTTCATCACGATCGCCTGCGGGGCGCTGTCCGGGTTCCACGCGCTGATCTCGTCCGGGACGACGCCGAAGCTGATCCAGAAGGAGTCGCAGGTCCGGCTGATCGGGTACGGCGCGATGCTGATGGAGTCGTTCGTGGCGATCATGGCGCTGATCGCGGCGTGCGTCCTCGACCCGGGCCTGTACTACGCGATGAACGCCCCGGCCGGGCTGCTCGGCGCCACGCCGGACAGCGCCGCCGCCGCGGTCACCCACCTCGGCTTCACCATCACCCCGGACGACCTGCGGAGCGCGGCGTCCGCCGTCGACGAGAACAGCGTCGTCGCCCGCACCGGCGGCGCGCCGACGCTCGCCCTCGGCATGTCGGAGATCCTGTCCGGCGTCATCGGCGGGTCGGCGCTCAAGGCGTTCTGGTACCACTTCGCGATCATGTTCGAGGCGCTGTTCATCCTGACCACGGTGGACGCCGGAACCCGCGTCGGACGGTTCATGCTGCAGGACGCCCTCGGCAACGTCTGGAAGCCGATCGGCCGGGTGGGCTGGAAGCCCGGGCTGTGGGGCACCAGCGCCGTCGTCGTCCTGGCCTGGGGCTACTTCCTGTACGTCGGCGTCACCGACCCGCTCGGCGGGATCAACCAGCTCTTCCCGCTGTTCGGCATCGCCAACCAGCTGCTCGCCGCCATCGCCCTGACCCTCGCCACCACGCTGCTCATCAAGAGCGGGCGGCTGCGGTGGGCGTGGGTCACCGGCATCCCGCTCGCCTGGGACGCCGCCGTCACGCTCACCGCGAGCTGGCAGAAGATCTTCGCGGACGACCCGAAGATCGGCTTCTTCGCACAGCGCGACAAGTTCTCCGCCGCGATCGACGCGGGCAAGGTGCTGCCGCCCGCCAAGAACCTCGACGACATGCACACGATCGTCCTGAACTCCACGGTGGACGGGGTGCTCGCCGCGCTGTTCGCGATCCTGGTACTGCTGGTGATCGGCAACGGGGCCGTCGTGTCGTGGCGGGCGATCCGGGCCCGGAGCCCACTGCCGACGGCGGAGGCGCCGTACACGCCGTCCACGATCGTCGCGCCAGCCGGGCTGTTCACGACCCCGGCGGAGCGCCGCGAACTCGCCGCCGCAGGCGCCGGGCCGAGCGAGGAAGCGGAGCCGCTCGCGTCATGACCGGGATGCCGTCCGAGTGGCTGCGGCACGTCGTCCGGTTCGTCCGCTGGTATCTGCGCGAGATCACCGGAGACGCCGCCTACGAGCGGCACGTCGCACGGCACCCCGGCCACGCGCCCACCCGCCGCGAATACGAACGACACCGAACCGCCCACCGAGACCAAAACCCCGAAGGCCGCTGCTGCTGACCCCACCTCGTACCTGGCCCGATCCCGCCCCCGAACCGAGCGGGGGTGTTCGTTGAGCGGTGAGGGCGGCTTTCGGTGCGGTGGGGCGGGTCAGAGCCAGTCGCGGCGTTTGAAGATCAAGTAGAGGGTCAGGCAGGTGCCCAGCATGAGGGTCAGGGCTATGGGGTAGCCCGCGATCCAGTGGAGTTCGGGCATGTGGTCGAAGTTCATCCCGTAGACCGTCCCGATCAGGGTGGGGGCGAACAGGATGGCCGCCCAGGCGGAGATCTTCTTGATCTCCTCGTTCTGGGCGTAGCTGGCCTCGGTGAGGTTCTTCATCTCCTCGTTCTGCGCCTGGGAGACCAGGGTCGCGTTGACGGTGAGGATGTCGGTCAGCATCTGCCGGAACCCGGTCACCCGCTCGACGACGGTCGTGGCGTGGTCGGCGACGTCCCGCAGGTAGCGGCGCAGCTCCTCGTCCGTGCCGTACTTGTCGAAACCGGCGATGAGGCGGTCGAGCATGGCGAGCAGCGGGATCGTGGCGCGCTGGAACTCGATCACCTCGCGGGAGAGCTCGTAGATGCGCCGGGACACCTTCGGGTCGCCGCCGAAGACCTCCGTCTCGATCTCGTCGATGTCGTTCTGCAGCCCGGCGACAACGGGGGCGTACCCGTCCACGACGGCGTCGAGGATCGCGTAAAGGATCGCTTCGGTGCCGCGTTTGAGCAGGTCGGGGTCGTCCTCCAGGCGGCGGCGCACGATGGCCAGGTCGGGCGCCTCGCTGTGCCGGACGGTCAGCACGAAGTCGGGTCCGAGGAACACGTGCAGCTCGCCGAAGTCGACCTCCTCGGTCTCGTCCAGGTAGCGGGCCGAGCGCAGCACCACGAACAGGGTCTCGCCGTAGCGCTCCAGCTTGGGACGCTGGTGGGCGACGATGGCGTCCTCCAGCGCCAGTTCGTGCAGCCCGAACTCCTCCGAGAGCGCGAGCAGCTGCGCCTCGACCGGCCGGTACAGGCCGATCCAGGCGAGGCCGCCGCTGGTGGCGCGGAGCCGCGTGATGGTGTCGGCCAGCGTCGCGGGCGAGTCGACGCGCCGTCCACCGCGGTAGAGGGCGTTGTCGATGACGCGGTTGTCCATCGCGGCGTCGGCGATGCGGGACCGCGGGTCCATCGACTCCTCCGGCGCGACGAACTCGTCGGCGGCGGAGCCGCGGTCCGGGCCCTGCGCGCGTTTGAGCGGACGCAGCGGACGCAGCCTGCGCTCGGCCATCCCTCCCACCTCCTCGGTTCGGATCGGGGACGATTGTGCCCATGATGTCCGGGTCGGCGTCCCATCCGGGTCGCCGTCCGGTGTGTCGGCGTGCCGTGACGGCCGCCGCCACGGCGGCTCCGCAGCCCCGCCACCTACAGTGACATCACGGCCATACCGGCGAGCAGGCCGGGGTGTCCCCCGCCGCCGACCGCAGACCGCCGGGCGCTCGCCGCTGCCGTCGCCTCCAGTGAATGGACGCCCGGCGGAAGTGTGAAATGGCGATTGCCCAACGTGACCAATTTCGGCTCGACCAGGAGAGATGGGTCGCCGCCGAAAAACGGTGTCCCGCAGTGCGACGGTGAGATGAGCGGCGGACGGCGAGCACGGCCATTCGGCCTGCGCATGGCGGGATCATGAAATCTTGTCGGGTTTACTCGGCGTAGTGATCAGCACGTGATAAAACGCGAACGTTGTTCACACCTGCTGACGGGTGATCGAGATGGCCGCTGCTCATTCCGGCTTCGGCGGCACACCGGGAACGGCAGGGCGAAACGGCGCCGTCCGGCGGCCGGAATGCCACTGTCGGGCATGGGTCGCCGTGTCGCCCGGCACCCGTATCGGCTCCGGCTCCGTCCGCCATGAATGTGCGCAGCGGGCACCAGGGACCGCGGCGGCACCAATGACGGTGACAATGTCGCGTAGCCCGCGTCCACGCGAACTCGACTTCGTCGGACGCCGGGGCCTGCCCATCCCGGAAGCGTCCTCACCGCTAATCGGCGGCGCGGAGCTGCGCTCATCGGCCCGACCTCCCGTCCGGTGACGCCCGCGCCTTGCCGACGTCCTCCCCAAGGGAGACGCAAGCGCGCTGACCTTCGCCGATGCGCTGGCCGGTCCCGGCCAAACGAGCCCGCGGTAAGCCTGCCGGAACGTCGTCCGCGAACACGAATCCCCTGGTCACGGCCTCTTTTAGGTCGGCGGCGGCACTCGGCCGCGCCTGCCGAGGTCAGAGCGCGTGGCCGGGAGGTTAGCGACCGGTAAGCGAATGTCGGAGACGATGACCGCATGCTCCCCGGCCAAAGACGTCATCGCCATGATGCGCTCGCGTTCCCCGCGAGGCGCCGGTCGCGTCCCTCGCCCCCGCCCGGTCCCTTGAGGGCGTGTCCCGGCGCCAGGACAGCCGGAGCCTTCCGCCCACCACACGTGTAAACAGCCGACCCCCGCGCGGCGCCACCAGATCCTGGGAAGTCTGTGAACGGGGGTTGAAATGCGGACCACAAGAGCTCCGCGCAAGCGATGCACCGCGATAGTGCGTCGCTTTTACGTGTTTCCGCGATAAAACAGACGCGCGCGTCCACGCAAGCGCCGCGCGCAATGTTTCACCTGCTATTAAATTGACCGTTCCCTACCCGCCCGGACCCCCCGCGTACACCCACTAATTCGTAGATGCGCGAATACCGAACGTAATGTCTACCGGCCGGTTTTCACGCCGTGCGAATGCCTGCTCACAGGTCGTGCAGACCCAATGGGCGACGGCAAAGCAAACGCACTTGCCAACGGTCATGATCACGTTCTAGAAAATAGGACTAGGGGGAGTGTAGGGGTCCCCACCGATTAGGGGTCCCAATAGGCTGGCCGAGATGCCGTGCCCGGAATGTCCCGAGGGCTCCGGGGCGCCGGCCAGAGATCCGGATAGACGTACGACAGCCGACCGAAAGTGAAAGCAACGGGGATGTGGACTCTGGCGGGACGGACGGGCCGCACGCCGGCACCCGGCGCGCGCGACGCGAATGACACGCACGGCGCGCGCGCCACAGCCGGACGACAGCATGCCGCGGGGCGAACCGGCCTCGCGGCGCCGCAGCTTACAAAGGGGGAAGCTCAGCGGATGTTGGTCAGAAGAGCAGAGACTCTTGAGAACCTTCACGACCTACTGATCAGTTCCGCCCGGGGGGACGGGGCCGTCGCCGCGATCAGCGGCCCGACCGCGATCGGGAAGACCGCCCTGCTCAACGCCGTCGCGGAACGCGCGGCGGGGACGGGGAGCCTGGTGCTCAGCGCGCTCGGCTCCTGGGACGAGCGCCACGTGCCCTACGGCGTGCTCGGCCAACTGTTCCCGTCGATGGAACTGCGCCGCTCGAAGCCGCGAGGTCCGGCGAAGCCCTGCTCGGGGGCGGGCACGCCGGACACGGGCGACGACGACGCGGCCGCCCTCGACACCGGCGGTCAGAACGACGGCGCCTCGGACACGGGCGACGGGAACACCATCTGGAACGGCAGGTACACCGAGAGCAAGGACGCCTGGAACAAGGACACCGGGAGCAAGGAGCCGAACGACGGGGAGCCGCTCGCGATCGCCCGTGCCGCGCACGAGATCATCACGCGGCTGACGCGGCGGCACCATCTGCTGATCACCGTCGACGACGTCCAGCACGCCGACGCCGCCTCGCTCTGGTGCCTGCGGTACGTGGCGCAGCGCCTCTCGCCGCTCTCGCTCGCGCTGGTGTTCACGCACGGCGCGTCCATCGAGGAGAAGCCGCCGAGCATCCTGCACGACCTGCTCTACCGGCCGAACGTCCGGCGCTTCCACCTCGAACCGCTGTCCCTGGACGACATCGCCCACCTGGCCGAGGACGAGGGCCGGACGTCGTGCGCCCACACGCCCGACCTCGTCGCGGAGATCCACGCGCTCACCGCGGGGAACCCGCTGCTCGTCGAGGCCCTGCTCGAAGAGCACCGGGTCTGCGGCGAGCCCGGCGCGGACGACCCGCGCGACCTCGGCACCGGGCCCGACGCCGGGCACGGCCTGCCCACCGGGCACGTCTTCCACCAGGCGGTGCTCGCGTGCGTGCACCGGCTCGGCCCGAGCGCGGTCCGGCTCGCGCACAGCATCGCGCTCCTGGACGACTCGGCCAGCACCCTGCTGCTCAGCCGGTTGAGCGGCATCGACCCGGACCTGGTGGACCGGCTCATCCGGATGCTCACCAAGATCGGCGTCCTCGACGGCCCGCGGTTCCGCCGCGTCGCCGTCCGGCAGGCGGTGCTGCACGAGATCCCGCCGGGCGACGGGGCGGACCTGCGGCACCGCGCCGCCCGCCTCCTGCACGAGGCCGGGGCGCCCGCCCGGGTCGTCGCGCCGCACCTGCTCGGCGCGGGTCCGCTGCGGGAGGGCTGGGTGCTGCCGGTGCTGCAGGAGGCCGCGCACGAGGCGCTCGTCGACAACGACGTGACGCGGGTCATCCGGTACCTGGAGCTCGCCAACGAGTGCTGCACGGACGAGGCGCAGCGCACGGCGGTCAAGGTGCAGTACGCGGGCGTCCAGTGGCAGCTCAGGCCCGCCGCGTCGGCGCAGCACTTCGCCGCGCTGAAGGCCCCGCTGCTCGCCGGGCGGCTCCCCGCCGACGACACGCTGCAACTCGCGCAGGGGATGCTGTTCCATCTCGACTTCGACGACGCCCTGGCGGTCATCGAGCATCTCGGCACCGGGCAGCAGGCCGACTGGGAGTCCGACATCGAGCTGCACGGCACCCGGCTGCTGCTCGCCGCCGAGTATCCGGGCGTACTGGAGCGGATGAGCCGTCCGCTGCCCGGCGTCGAGGTCTCGGTGACGTCGCCGTCCGGGCTGCGCGCCTCGCACGCCCTGGTGCGGATCCTCGAACGGGGCGCCGACGAGTACGCGATCGCCACGGCCGAGCAGGTGCTGCAGAGCACCGAGAAGCGGCCCCCGGCGATGACCAGGGGACGCCGCCTCGCCGCGCTGCTGTCGCTGATCTACGCCGACCGGCTGGACGCGGCCGGCGACTGGTGCGAGCGGCTCACCGCCGAGATCGGCGAGCACGACGCGCCCGCCGGTCGGGCGGTGATGGACTGCGTGAGCGCGCTCGTCGCGCTGCGCCGCGGCCGCCTCGCGCACGCGGTGGAGGAGGCGACGACGGCGCTCGCCGTCCTGTCCGGGCAGAAGTGGAACGTCAGCGGCGCGATGGCGGTCGCGATCCTGGTCGAGGCGCACACCGCGATGGGCGATCACCAGGCGGCGGCGCGGCAGCTGACGTTAGAGGTTCCGCCGGAGCTGTTCCTCACCCGGGCCGGTCTCCACTACCTGTACGCGCGCGGACGCCACCTCCTCGCCACCGACAACACCTACATGGCGCTGTCGGACTTCATGAAGTGCGGCGAGCTGATGCGGCGCTGGAACATCGACACTCCGGCGCTCGTCCCGTGGCGGCTCGGCGCGGCGGAGGCGTGGCGGCGGCTCGGCGACCACGAGCAGGCGACCCGGCTCGTCGAGGAGCAGCTCGCCCGGGCCGACACCGGCCTGCGGCGGTCGCGCGGGATGGCGTTGCAGACGCTCGCCTCGGTGCGGACGGCGGCGCAGCGTCCCACCATCCTCCAGGACGCGCTGCAACTGCTGGAGGCCAGCGGCGCCCGGTACGAGACGGCCGGGGTGCTCGCCGACCTGAGCGGCGCGTACCAGAAGCTCGGCGACAAGGCGAAGGCCCGCCGCACCGCGCGCCGGGCGTGGCGGATCGCGAAGAGCTGCAACGCGGAGGCGATGTGCCAGGCGCTGCTGCCGACCGCGTCGCCGCAGCCCGCCGCGACGAGCGCCGCCGGCGGCGACGGCGCGGCGGCGGGGTACGACACCTTCGCCCGGCTGAGCGACTCCGAACGGCGCGTCGCGATGCTGGCGGCCCAGGCGTACACGAACCGCGAGATCGCCGACAAGCTGTTCATCACGGTCAGCACCGTCGAGCAGCACCTGACCCGCGTCTACCGCAAGATGGAGATCAGAAACCGCGAGCAGCTCCTCGCGGCCATCCACATCGACAACTCCCAGGCCGTCTGACGGACCGTCCGACGGCACCC
Organism: Actinomadura syzygii; assembly: GCF_008085905.1. Classification (GTDB taxonomy): domain Bacteria; phylum Actinomycetota; class Actinomycetes; order Streptosporangiales; family Streptosporangiaceae; genus Spirillospora; species Spirillospora syzygii. The sequence goes on from NZ_VSFF01000004.1 coordinate 497,806, forward strand.
AGAACCCCCAGTTCCCGACCCCGGCCTCCAAGCCCGCCGATCGCAGCCCCTGCCAGCGCCTCCCGAGCGCGGCGGGGGCCTTCTCATCTACTCGCCCGCCTCATCCGTCCGCGCTCGCATCCGGCCGTCGGGGTCGGTGTAGCGGCGGATGTCGATGACGTCCGCGCCGGAGACGTCCGGGTCGAAGAAGGGCAGCAGGAAGTCGGTCACCGTGTTGACCACCTCGGCGAAATGGCCGTCCAGGAACGGCGGCCCACCGGTGAGGATCTTGGTCTGGAACTCGCCGTCGGTGTGCGCGCCCCAGTCCAGGACGTCGCTGACCGGGACGCCTCGGTCGGTGTCCCCGCCGAGCGCGACGATGGCGGACCGCACCCGCGACCGCCTGGCCGGCACCCGCGACGCGACCGCGAACAGCGCGACCGGGTCGACGCCGTACTCCTCCTCCAGCCGCAGCGCCATCTCGAACGCGAGGACGGCGCCCGCGCCGTCCCCGAACAGCGCCACCGGACGGTCGATGTACTCGCTCACCCCCTCCAGCACGCAGTCCGCCTGCTCCCCCACGCTCTCCGGCGGCGACCGGCGGGGCACGCCGCGGGGGCCGCGGTACTGCACGGCGAGGACGCCGACCGACGGCGCGAGGGCGTCGGCGAACGCCGCGAACGAGTCGGGCCGCCCGTCCGCGCGCGGCAGGCACACCATCAGCACCTTGCAGCCGGCGAGCGGCCGGAACTGTCGGATCCAGAGTCGGGCGGGAGCTGGGCCGGGCATGTCGGCGCGATCCTCACAGGGGATGGAGCCCGCCACGGCGGCGGTGGTCTCGGGGGAGGCCGGGCGGGGGGTCACTCCGAAGTCCAGGCCCTCGGGGCACGGTACGGGCGCGGGACGCGGCGCCGGGGCGGGCGGCGCGGCCGCCCCGCGACGTTCGCCGGGTCGGCGCGGGCGGCACGGCCGCGGAGCACGGCGAGCAGCACCGCGGTGGCGGCCGCGAGCTCCGCATCGGTCGGCGCGCCGCGCACGACGCGCAGGACGGGGGCGGTCGCATGCTCCACCGGGCACCTTCTCTCGGCCTCGCGCCTGACGGCGTGGCGTGTGGCGGGGTCACATCGGCTGGTTGCCGTGCTTGCGGGACGGCGTCGGCGCGTCCTTCGCGGCCAGCATCGCGAGGGCGTCGACCAGCACCGCCCGCGTGTCGGCGGGGTCGATGACGTCGTCGACGAGCCCGCGCTCGGCCGCGTAGTAGGGATGCATCAGCTCCTGGCGGTACTCCTTGATCCGCTGCCGCCGGGCCTCGTCCGGGTCGGGCGCGGCGGCGATCTCCCGCCGGAACACGACGTTCGCGGCGCCCTCGGCGCCCATGACCGCGATCTCGTTGGCGGGCCAGGCGAACGACAGGTCGGCGCCGACCGAGCGGGAGTCCATCACGATGTAGGCGCCGCCGTACGCCTTCCGCAGGATCACCTGGATCCGCGGAACGGTCGCGTCGCAGTACGCGTAGAGCAGTTTCGCGCCGTGCCTGATGATGCCGTCGTATTCCTGGTCCTTGCCCGGCAGAAATCCCGGCACATCGACCAGCGTCACCAGCGGAATGTTGAACGCGTCGCAGAACTGGACGAATCTCGCGGCCTTTTCGGACGCATGGATGTCCAGTACGCCGGCGAGCGCGGCGGGCTGGTTGCCGACGATTCCGACGACCTGCCCGGCCAGCCGGGCGAACGCGCAGACGATATTCGGCGCCCAGCGGGAATGGATCTCGAAGAAATCGCCGTCGTCGACGAACTCCGCGATGACCGCGCGCATGTCGTAGGACTGCCGGGCGTCCGGCGGGACGAGGTCGAGCAGCGCCTCGCAGCGCCGGTCCGGCGGGTCGCCGGACGGCTCGACCGGCGGCAGCTCGCGGTTGTTCGACGGCAGCAGGGACAGCAGGTGCCGGACGTCCTCCAGGCACTCCCGCTCGTCCGCGCAGACGATCGTCGCGGCGCCGGACACCGAGCCGTGCACGTCCGCGCCGCCTAGCTGCTCATGGGTGATCGACTCGCCGGTCACGGACTTCACGACGTCCGGCCCGGTGATGTACATCTGCGCGGTGTCGCTGACCATGAACACGAAGTCGGTGAGCGCCGGAGCGTAGGCGGCGCCGCCCGCGCACGGCCCGAGGATGACGCTGATCCGCGGGATCACGCCGGACGCGCGGACCGTCCTGCGGAAGATCCCGCCGTACCCGGCGAGCGCGGTGACGCCCTCCTGGATCCGGGCGCCCGCGCCGTCGTTCAGCGCGACCAGCGGCGCTCCGGCCGCCTCGGCGAGGTCCATCACCTTGTGGATCTTCTGCGCGTGCGCCTCGCCGAGCGAGCCGCCGAAGATGCGGAAGTCGTGCGCGAAGACGAACACGGTGCGGCCCATGACCTTGCCCCAGCCGGTCACGACGCCGTCGGTGGCGGGACGCTTGTCCTCGAGGCCGAAGCCGCTGGCGCGGTGCCGCCGCAACTGCTCGATCTCCCTGAACGTGCCGGGGTCGAACAGCAGGTCGATCCGCTCGTGGACGGTCAGCTTCCCGCGCGCGTGCTGCCGCTCGGTCGCCGCCGCCGACGGACCCTCCCGCGCCATGGCCCGGGCCTCGCGCAGCTCCGCCACATTCGATCGCATATCGGCGGACCCCGGGCGGTCCGCGGCGGTCCTCTCCCCGGCGGGCTCCCCGGCGGATTCGCCTTCCCCGGCCCCGGTCGCGGCCGCCGAGTCCGGACGGGCAATTATCGTCATACCGGCGCTCCTCCGCGATCTCATGTCGTTGACAAGGTCACCCGGCGCGGCCGGAGAATTCAACCCCCGCGGATTCTCTTAGGGGAGCGTAGGGGTTGGGGCCAATTACCGCGCGGCGGCATCATGATCCGATGCCACTCTCCTTTCATTCGCGGGGAAGATGACGACGATGGCCCATTCGACCACCACCGGTTCCAGCACGGCGGGCGACGCCTGGGCGCGGGCCTTTCACCCGGCGCCGGACGCCGCCGCGCGGCTCGTGTGCTTTCCGCACGCGGGCGGCGCCGCCAGCTTCTACTTTCCGGTCTCGGCGGCGCTGCGGCCGAAGACCGAGGTGCTGGCCGTCCAGTACCCGGGCCGCCAGGACCGCCGCGCCGAGGCTCCGATCACCGACATCCAGGTGCTCGCCGACCGGGTGTTCGAGGCGCTGCGCCCGCGGCTCGCCGACCGGCCCGCGTTCTTCGGGCACAGCATGGGCGCGATCGTCGCGTTCGAGGTCGCCCGCCGGATGGAGCGGGAGGACGGCCACTCCCCCGCCGTGCTGGTCGCGTCCGGGCGCCGGGCCCCGTCGCGGCGCCGCGCCGAGTCGGTGCACCTGCGGGACGACGACGGCATCGTCCGGGAGCTGAAGCGCCTGAACGGCACGGGCAGCGTCCTGCTGGACGACGAGGAGCTGCTCCGCACGTTCCTGCCCGCCGTCCGCGGCGACTACCAGGCGATCGAGACCTACGAATGCCCGGAGGGACCGCCGCTGAGCTGCCCGATCACGGTGTTCACCGGCGACGACGACCCGCACGTCACGCTCGACGAGGCGCGGGCGTGGCGCGACCACACGACCGGGGGGTTCGACCTCCAGGTCTTCCAGGGCGGGCACTTCTACCTGACCGCCCGGCCGAAGGAGACCCTCGCCCGCCTCACGGACGTGCTGTCCCGGTTCTCCTAGACCGGTTCGCCCGGCCCAGTTCTCCCAGCCCGGTTCCTTTCACGTTCCTCTCACAGTGAGGGAGGCGCTCGGCGCCATGCCCAGTCAGTCCGGGACCAGTCAGTCCGGCCGTGCCCCGTCCGGCGTTCCGGCGGCGGACCGCGAGGCCGTCGCGATCATCGGTATGGCGTGCCGGCTTCCGGGCGCGCCGAGCCCCGCCGCGTACTGGCGGCTGCTTCACGCGGGGGCGGACGCCGTCACCGAGGTCCCCGCCGGACGCTGGGCGGCCGACGCGCCGGGCCTCGACCGGCCCGGCGTCCGGTTCGGCGCGTTCCTGGACCGGGTGGACGAGTTCGACCCCGGCTTCTTCGGGATCTCACCGCGCGAGGCGGCGGCGATGGACCCGCAGCAGCGGCTGACGCTGGAGCTGGCCTGGGAGGCGCTGGAGGACGCGGGCATCGTCCCGGCGTCGCTGCGGGACAGCGGGACCGGTGTGTTCGTCGGCGCGATGTCGAACGACTTCGCGTCGCTCGTCCAGGAACCGGACGCGATCAACGCGCACACGCTGACCGGCGTGCAGCGCGGCATCATCGCGAACCGCGTGTCCTACGCGCTCGGCCTGCGCGGGCCGAGCCTGACGGTCGACTCCGCGCAGGCGTCGGCGCTGGTCGCGGTGCATCTGGCCGCCGAGAGCCTGTGGACGGGGCAGGCGGACCTCGCGCTCGCGGGCGGCGTCGACCTGAACCTCGTGCCCGGCGGCGCGGTGACGGTGGCCGAGTTCGGCGCCCTGTCGCCGGACGGACGCTGCCACACCTTCGACGCCCGCGCCAACGGCTACGTCCGGGGCGAGGGCGGCGGGGTCGTCGCGCTGAAGCTCCTGTCCCGGGCGGTCGAGGACGGCGACGACGTCCGCGCCGTGGTCCTCGGCAGCGCGGTGAACAACGACGGCGCGACGGAGGGGCTGACCGTTCCGAGCGCGGCGGCGCAGGCCGACGCGATCCGGCTAGCGTGCCGCCGCGCGGGGATCGACCCGGGAACGCTGCAGTACGTCGAACTGCACGGGACGGGGACGCCGGTCGGCGACCCGCTGGAGGCGGCGGGTCTGGCGACCGCGCTCGGCGACGCGGCGCGGCGACCGCCGGTCGCGGTCGGCTCGGCGAAGACCAACGTGGGCCACCTGGAGGCGGCGGCGGGCATCGCCGGGCTGATCAAGGCGGTGCTGAGCATCCGGCACCGCGAGGTCCCCGCCAGCCTGAACTTCGAGACCCCGAACCCGCGCATCGATCTGGACGCGCTGGGGCTGCGCGTCCAGACCGAGACCGGTCCGTGGGCACGGCCCGGCGAGCGGTTGCTCGCGGGGGTGAGTTCATTCGGGATGGGCGGGACGAACTGCCATGTCGTGCTGTCCGACCCGCCGCCTGTCCCGGTCACCGGAGGCTCTGGGTCGGTTTCGGTGGAGGCCGTCCCGATCGTCCCGTGGACGTTGTCCGGCCGGACCGGTGCGGCGCTCCGCGCCCAGGCGGAGCGGCTGCGGGAGTTGTTGCTCGACCGTCCGGAGGACGCCGCCGACGTCGGCTGGACGCTCGCCACCGCCCGTACCCACTTCGAGCACCGCGCCGTCGCGCTCGGCGCCGACCGCGACGAACTACTCGCCCGCCTCGACGCCATCGCCGCAGGCACGGACTCCGCGGGGGTGGTGCGGGGCGAGACCGGCGACGGCACGGGCCGCGTCGTGCTGGTGTTCCCCGAGTTGAGCGGCGGGGCGCGGTGGGACGTCGCGGCGCGCGATCTGCTGGGGTCGTCCGCCGTGTTCCGGGAGCGGATCGACGAGTGCGCCGCCGTGCTCGACCCGCTCACGGGCTGGTCGCTGCTGGACGTGTTGACCGGCGAGCCCGGCGCGCCGGACGCGGACGACGCGGCCGTCGCGCGGCCCGTCCTGTTCGCGGTCATGGTCGCGCTGGCCGGGGTGTGGGAGCGGCTCGGCGTGCGGCCGGACGCCGTCCTCGGCCGGGGATCGGGGCGGCTCGCCGCCGACTGCGTCGCGGGCACGCTGACGCTGGACGACGCCGCCCGCCTCGTGGTGTCCGGTAGCGGGGACGCCGCCGATCCGGTGCCGTTCGAGGACGCCGTACGCGCCCTCGTCGAGAACGGCCATGGGACGTTCGTCGAGGTCAGTCCGCATCCCGTCCTCAGTGGAATCGTGCGGGGGGTATCCGCTTCCTCGGTCGTCGTTGGGTCGCTCCGGCGCGGTACCGGGTCCTGGACGGCGCTGCTGGAGGCGATGGCGGAGCTGCACGTCCACGGCGTCCCGGTGAACTGGGCCGCCGTGTTCGCGGGACGGCGGCCCCGGCGCGTCGGCCTGCCCACGTACGCGTTCCAGCGCGAACGCCACTGGCCGGACGGCGAACCCGCACCGGCCCCCGTCGCGCCGACCCCGGAGGTCGCGGAGCCGGGCGAGTTGCTCGGACTCGTGCGCGCGCACGCGGCCGACGTCCTCGGCCACGCCACCGCGGACACGGTCGACACCCGCCGGACCTTCAAGGACCTCGGCGTCGACTCGACGCTCGCCGTCGAGCTGAGCGAGCGGCTCGCGGACGCCACCGGCCTGCCGCTGCCCGCCACGGCCGTCTACGACCACCCGACCCCGGCGAAGCTGGCCGGGCACCTGCGCGACGCGCTCGCGTCCGGCGGACCCGTCGCGGTGACCGCCGCGACGGCCGCCGACGAGCCGATCGCCATCGTCGGGATGGGCTGCCGGTATCCGGGCGGCGTGTCCTCTCCGGCCGACCTGTGGCGCCTGGTCGCGGACGGCGTCGACGCCATCACCGGGTTCCCCGACGACCGGGGCTGGGACGTCGACGCCCTGTACTCGCCCGAGCCCGGCCTGCCCGGGAAGACCTACTCCCGGCACGGCGGTTTCCTGGACGCCGCCGACCGGTTCGACGCCGCGTTCTTCGGGATCAGCCCGCGTGAGGCGGCGGCGATGGACCCGCAGCAGCGCGTCCTGCTGGAGGTCGCCTGGGAGACCCTGGAACGCGCGGGCATCGACCCGCTGACGCTGAACGGCACCGCGACGGGCGTGTTCGTCGGCGCGACGGCCCAGGAGTACGGGCCGCGCCTGCACGAGTCGCCTGAGGACGTCGGCGGATACCTGCTCACCGGCAACACGGCGAGCATCGCGTCCGGGCGCATCGCGTTCACGCTGGGGCTTGAGGGCCCGGCGGTGACGGTCGACACGGCGTGCTCGTCCTCGCTGGTCGCGATCCACCAGGCCGCACAGGCGCTCCGGCAGGGCGAGTGCGCGCTGGCCTTGGCGGGCGGCGTCACGGTCATGGCGACTCCGGGCATGTTCGTGGAATTCAGCCGTCAGCGCGGATTGGCGTCGGATGGACGATGCAAGGCGTTCTCGGCCCAGGCGGACGGCACCGGATGGAGTGAGGGCGCGGGGATGCTCCTCTTGGAGCGGCTCTCCGATGCTCAGCGCAATGGCCATCATGTCGTGGCGGTCATCCGCGGAAGCGCGATCAATCAGGACGGCGCCTCCAATGGGTTGACCGCACCGAACGGGCCGTCGCAGCAGCGCGTCATCCGGCAGGCGCTCGCCAATGCACGGCTGTCTGGTAGCGATGTCGATGTGGTGGAGGCCCACGGCACGGGGACCACTCTGGGCGATCCGATCGAGGCACATGCGCTGATCGCCACTTATGGGCAGCGGGATGCCGAGCGGCCTTTGTGGCTGGGGTCGTTGAAATCCAATATCGGCCACGCCCAAGCGGCGGCAGGGGTGGGCGGGATCATCAAGATGGTGGAGGCCATGCAGCATGGTCTCCTGCCCCGCACTTTGCATGCCGAGGAGCCGTCGCCCCATATCGACTGGTCTGGTGGGGCCGTCCAACTGCTTACGGATGCGACGCCCTGGCCCGAGAGCGGGCGTCCGCGTCGCGCCGCCGTCTCCTCGTTTGGCATTTCCGGCACCAATGCGCACGTCATCATCGAGCACGCGCCCGTCGCCGTTCCGCGGGCGGGCGCTTCCTCGCCGTTGCTGCTGTCCGGCAGGACGGAGACGGCGGTCCGGGCACAGGCTCAGCGGTTGCACGACGCTCTCGCGGGTGCCGTCGAGCCGGATATCTCGGGTGTCGCGTCTGCACTGGCCACAGCCCGTGCGACGTTCGATCACCGGGCCGCGGTCACGGGCGAGTCCCGTGGCGAGTTGCTGGACGGGCTGCGGGCGCTGGCCTCCGGGCAGGCGCCCGTCCGCCATGTCGCGGGCCCCGGGAAACTGGCCTATCTGCTGACCGGTCAGGGCTCTCAACGCGCCCAGATGGGGCGGGGACTTTACGACGCCTATCCGGTCTTCGCCGAGGCTCTCGACGAGACCATTCGTCATCTCGACCCGCATCTCCCCCACCCGCTCAAGCCCATCCTGTTCGCCGCACCCGACAGCCCCCAAATCCACCTCCTCCACCAAACCCTCTACACGCAGACCTCACTCTTCGCTCTCCAAGTCGCGCTTCACCGCCTCCTCCAGAGCTACGGCATCGTCCCTGATTACCTCCTCGGGCATTCCCTCGGTGAACTCACCGCGGCCCACCTCTCCGGGATACTCACCCTCCCCGACGCCGCCGTCCTCATCACGACCCGCGCCAAACTCATGCAACAACTTCCCTCCGGCGGCGCGATGCTGGCGGTGGAGGCGAGCGAGCAGGAGATCCGGCCGCTTCTCGGTGACGGTGACGGCGTTTCGATAGCTGCGGCGAACGGGCCCCGGTCCACCGTCATTTCCGGTGACGCCGACACCGTTCAGACGATCGGGGCCGCGTTGGCGGAGCGGGGCCTCAAGACGCACAAGCTCCGCGTCAGTCACGCATTCCATTCCCCGCACATGGACGCGATGCTCGACGAATTCCGGCAAGTCGCGGAAACTCTGGAGTACCGCCTGCCCGAAACCCCCATCGTCTCCAACCTCACCGGAAACATCGCCGGACCCGAAATCACCACACCCGACTACTGGGTCCGCCACGTCCGACAAGCCGTCCGATTCCACCAAGGCGCACAGACACTCCACCGCGAAGGCGTCACCACCTACCTCGAACTCGGACCGGACGCCGTGCTGACCGCGCTCGTGCGGGAGGCGCTGCCGGACGCCGCCGCCGTCGCCGTCCTGCGACGTGACCGGCCGGAGGCGGCGACGCTCACCTCCGCGCTCGCGCACCTCCACGTCGCCGGAACCCGGGTCGATTGGACGTCGCATTTCCCGTCCGCGCGGCCGTCGGACGTGCCGACCTATCCGTTCGAGCGGCAGCGTTACTGGCTCGACGCGCCGTCCTCCGGCGGCGCGGGCGCGGACGCTCACCCGCTGCTCGGAGCGGAGACGGCGCTCGCCGACGACCGCACCGCCTTCACCGGACGGATCTCCCGGCGCACCCACCGCTGGGTCGCCGACCACACCGTCGCGGGGACCGTGCTGCTGCCGGGCACCGCGATCGTGGAAATCGTCCTCGAAGCGGCACGGCGGACGGGCCGCGACCGGATCGACGAGTTGGTGCTGCACGCCCCGCTACCCGTCCCGGACGGGGCCGGGGTGGACGTGCAGCTCATCGTCACCGCGCCGTCCTCCGGCGGCGCGCGGGAGTTCAGCGTGCATTCGCGGCCGGTGCCGGGTGATGGCGTGCCATGGACCCGCCACGCGACGGGCACGTTCAGCGACGGCGCGGACGCCGTCCCGGACGGCCTCGGGCCCTGGCCTCCGAACCACACGGAGCGCCTCGCCCCGGACGACCTCTACGACACACTCGCTGACCGGGGCCTGGAGTACGGCCCGGCGTTCCGCGTCCTGCGGGACGGATGGCGGAACGGCGACGACGTGTTCGCAGACGTGGCGCTGTCCCCGGAGCAGGAGGCGATGGCGGGACGGTTCAACGTCCACCCGGCCCTGTTCGACGGCGTCCTCCACGCGGCGCTCGGCGTGGACGGAACGTCCTCCCTCCGCCTCCCCTTCTCCTGGACGGGCGTCCAGTTGCACGGCACGGGCGTCTCGGCGTCACGCGCGAAGGTCACCCGCACCGGACCGGACACGGTGGCACTGACCATGACCGACGACACCGGAGCGCCCGTCGTGTCGGTCGCCGGGTTGACGCTGCTCGCGGCCTCTGCCGACCGGATCTCGGCGGCCGCGAGCGCGAACGGCACGTCGCTGTTCGAGGTGCGGTGGCCGGTGATCGACGTCGGCGGCGTCCCGGCGGACGGATGGGCGGCGGTCGGCGCCGACCTGACCGAAGCCGCCCCGGACGGCGGCGTCCACGGCGATCTCGCCTCCGTCGCGAACGGCGGTTCGGTGCCGGGGGTCGTCGCCGTCGCGTTGGCGTCGGACGACGACGATCCGGCCGAGGCCGTCCACGCTTACGCGCGCCGGGCGCTCGACCTGGTGCGGGAATGGCTCGGCGACGAGCGGTTCGCGTCGTCCCGGCTGGCCGTCGTGACGCGGGGCGCGGTCGCGACCGGGGACGGCGGCCCCGCCGACCCCGCCGCCGCCGCGTGCTGGGGGCTGGTGCGGTCGGCGCAGTCGGAGAACCCGGACCGGATCGTCCTCGTGGACGTCGACGGCCGTCCCGCCTCGTACCGGGCGCTGCCCGCCGTCCTGGCCGGGGACGAGCCGCAGGTCGCCCTGCGCGACGGCCGGGCGTACGTGCCCCGCCTCGCCCGGACCACAGCGGCGGCCGGTGGTCGGCGGCTGGACCCGGATGGGACCGTCTTGATCACCGGCGGCACCGGGGGCCTCGGACGCCTGGTCGCGCGGCATCTCGTCCAGCGGCACGGCGTCCGGCGATTGCTGCTCGCGAGCCGCCGCGGGCCGGACGCGGACGGCGCGACCGAGCTGGCGGCCGAGTTGTCCGCGCTGGACGCCGACGTGACGTTCGCCGCCTGCGACGCCGCCGATCCCGCCGCCCTTGCCGGACTGGTCGCCGCCGTTCCCGACGCGCATCCGCTGACGGCGGTGGTGCACGCGGCGGGCGTGCTCGACGACGGTGTGGTCACCGGGCTGACCGGGGAGCGGCTCGACGCCGTCCTGCGGCCGAAGGCGACGGCGGCCTGGCACCTGCACGCGCTGACCCGCGACCTGGACCTCGCGGCGTTCGTCCTGTTCTCCTCGATCGCCGGGACGATCGGCAGCCCCGGCCAGGGGAACTACGCGGCGGCCAACGCGTCCCTCGACGCCCTGGCCCAGCACCGCCGCGACCTCGGCCTGCCCGCCGTCTCCATCGGCTGGGGCCTGTGGGACGGCGGCATGGCGGACGGCCTGGACGACGCGGAGAAGGCGCGCTGGTCCCGTGGCGGCGTCGTCCCGCTGCCCGCCGACGAGGGGCTGGCGCTGCTCGACGCCGTCCTCGGCGGCGACCGTGCCTCGGTCGTCGCCGCGCGCCTGGACCTCGCCGCGCTCGGACGCGCGGGCACGCCCGGTCCGCTGCTGCGCGACCTGGTCCGCTCCCCCGTCCGGGGCCGCGCGAAGGGCGGCGCGAAGGGCGGCGCGTCCCTACGCGGGCTGGACGGTCTGACCGACGCCGAGCGCCGCGCCCGCGTTCTCGACCTCGTCCGGACGAGCACCGCCGCCGTCCTCGGGCACGGCCGCGCCGACGACATCGACACCGAGCGCGCCTTCAAGGAACTCGGTTTCGACTCGCTGACCGCCGTCGAGCTGCGCAACAGCCTGAACGCCGCGACCGGGCTCAGCCTCCCGACCACGCTGCTGTTCGACCATCCGAGGCCCGGCGTCCTCGCCGACCACATCGTCGGCGAGTTGTCCGGCGGCGAGGACGCGGAGGCGCGGGAGGTCGAGCCGTCCGGCCGGGCGGCCGATGACGGCGACCCGATCGTGATCGTCGGGATGGGCTGCCGCTATCCGGGGGACGTCCGGTCGCCGGAGGCGCTGTGGCGGCTGGTGGCGGACGGCGCCGACGTGATCTCCGGGTTCCCGGACGACCGCGGCTGGAACCTCGACGAGCTGTACGACCCGGACCCGGACCGCACCGGCACGTCCTACACACGCCAGGGCGGGTTCCTGTACGACGCGGCCGACTTCGACCCGGGCTTCTTCGGGATCAGCCCGAGAGAGGCCCTCGCCATCGACCCGCAGCAGCGGATCCTGCTGGAAGTCGCCTGGGAGACCCTCGAACGCGCGGGCATCGCGCCCGGCACGCTGCGCGGCAGCCGCACCGGCGTCTTCACGGGAATCATGTACGACGACTACGGCTCGCGCCTCAACCCGGCACCGGGCGAATTCGAGGGGTATGTCGGCAGCGGGAGCATGCCGAGCGTCGCGTCCGGGCGCGTCTCCTACACGTACGGTTTCGAGGGCCCGGCGGTGTCGGTCGACACGGCGTGCTCGTCCTCGCTGGTGGCGTTGCATTTGGCCGCGCAGGCGCTGCGGAACGGCGAATGCGACCTGGCGTTGGCCGGTGGCGTCACCGTCATGGCGACGCCCACGACGTTCGTGGAATTCAGCCGTCAGCGCGCGTTGGCGACCGATGGACGATGCAAGGCGTTCTCGGCCCAAGCCGACGGCACAGGATGGGGCGAGGGCGCGGGACTGCTGCTCTTGGAACGGCTCTCCGACGCTCGCAACAATGGCCACCGCATTCTGGCCGTCGTCCGAGGCAGCGCGGTCAACCAGGACGGCGCCTCCAATGGACTGACCGCGCCGAACGGGCCGTCGCAGCAGCGCGTCATCCGGCAGGCGCTCGCCAATGCGCGGCTGACCGGTGGCGACGTCGATGTCGTGGAAGCCCACGGCACCGGAACGACCTTGGGCGACCCGATCGAGGCGCAGGCTCTCATCGCCACCTACGGGCGGCAGCGCGACACCGAGAACCCGTTGTGGCTGGGGTCGCTGAAATCCAACATCGGCCACACCCAGGCCGCCGCCGGGGTGGGCGGAATCATCAAGATGGTGCAGGCCATGCAGCACGGACTGCTGCCCCGCACTTTGCACGCCGAGGAGCCGTCGCCCCATATCGACTGGTCCGACGGGACCGTCCAGCTTCTCAATCACCCGATGCCCTGGCCTGACACCGATCACCCGCGCCGGGCCGCCGTTTCCTCGTTCGGGATTTCCGGGACCAACGCTCACGTCATCATCGAGCAGGCCCCGCCCGTGGAGGCCGCACGGGTGGATGGCGCGGGTTCGGACGAACCGCTGCCGTGGGTGCTGTCCGCGAAGTCGGAGGAGGCGCTGCGGAGTCATGCCGCGCGCCTGCACGAGCACGTTTCCGCTCGTCCCGAGCTTGAGGCGGCCGACGTCGCCCACACGCTCGCCGACACCCGGACGAAATTCGACCACCGGGCGGTGGTCAGCGGCGAGACCCGCAACGATCTCCTCTCCGGGCTGCATGCGCTGGCCACTGGGCAGGCGCCCGTCAGCCATGTCGGGGGCTCGGAGAAACTGGCCTTCCTGCTGACGGGGCAAGGCTCTCAGCGTCCCGGCATGGGACGGGGGCTTTATGACACCTATCCGGTGTTCGCCGAGGCTCTCGACGAGACCATTCGCCATCTCGACCCACATCTCCCCCACCCGCTCAAGCCCATCCTGTTCGCCGCACCCGACAGCCCCAAAAACCACCTCCTCCACCAAACCCTCTGCACGCAGACCTCACTCTTCGCTCTCCAAGTCGCGCTTCACCGCCTCCTCCAGAGCTACGGCATCGTCCCTGATTACCTCCTCGGGCATTCCCTCGGTGAACTCACCGCGGCCCACCTCTCCGGGATACTCACCCTCCCCGACGCCGCCGTCCTCATCACGACCCGCGCCAAACTCATGCAGCAACTCCCCTCCGGCGGCGCGATGGTCTCGATCCGGGCAGGCGAGGACGACGTAGCCGAAACCCTTCGCGGCGACGTCTCGATTGCGGCGGTGAACGGCCCTCGATCGACCGTCATTTCCGGCGACGCCGATACCGTCCAGGCCATCGCGGCGGAATGGAAGGAACGCGGTGTCAAGACGCACAAGCTCCGCGTCAGCCACGCATTCCATTCCCCACACATGGACGCGATGCTCGACGAATTCCGGCAAGTCGCGGAAAGCCTGGAGTACCACCAGCCCGAAACCCCCATCGTCTCCAACCTCACCGGAAACATCGCCGGACCCGACATCACCACACCCGAATACTGGGTCCGCCACGTCCGACAAGCCGTCCGATTCCACCAAGGCGCACAGACACTCCACCGCGAAGGCGTCACCACCTACCTCGAACTCGGACCGGACGCCGTGCTGACCGCGCTCGCGCAGACAGCCGTCGCGGACGCCGACCCCGAGACGGACGCGGTCATGCTGCCGCTGCTGCGGCCGGGACGGTCCGAGCCCGGCACGCTGCTCGCCGCGCTCGCCCACGTGCGCGCCGACGCGGACCGGCCCGCCGCCCTCCCCACCGGCGGGCGCGGAGTGGACCTGCCGACCTATCCGTTCGAGCGGCGGCGCTACTGGCTGGAGGCGCCCGCCGCGGCCGGCAGCGCCACCGGCCTCGGCCTGGACCCGGCGGGGCATCCGCTGCTCGCCACGGCCACCGAGCTGCCGGGCGGCGGCCGCCTCCTCACCGGGCGGATCTCCCTGGACGCCCAGCCCTGGCTCGCCGACCACACGATCATGGACGAGGTGCTGCTGCCCGGCACGGCGCTGGTCGAGCTGGCGATGCACGCCGCGTCCCTGACCGGGTGCGACGAGATCGAGGAGTTCGTCCTGCACACGCTGGTCACGTTCGACGCGCGCGGGGCCGTCCTGCTGCACGTCGCGGTCGGCCCGGCGGACGAGACGGGCCGCAGGTCCGTCACCGTCCGGTCGCGGGGCGAGAACGACACGTCCTGGACGCAGAACGCCGAGGGGACCCTCGCCACGACGTCCGTCAGGGAGCCGGTCGCCTGACCGTGACGCGCGTCCGCCCCGGTCGGAAGGAGATCCGGCCGGGGCAGACGTCTGAGAGGAGCGTGGGTCAGGCGAAGCGGTGGGGGGTGAAAGGCTTCGCGACGTCGGGCAGGGCGCCGGTCGTCAGCGCGTGGACCATGGCGTCGGCGGTGGCGGGCGTGAGCTGGACGCCGATCCGGAAATGCCCCGTGCACAGCAGCAGTCCGGGGACGATGGTCTCGCCGAGCACGGGAAGGTCGTCCGGTGCGCCCGGACGCATGCCGACGCCCGCCTCCGCGAACTCCAGGGAGGTGACGTCCGGCAGGACGGCTGCGGCCCGCGCCAGGAGGTCGCGGACGCCTCCGGCGGTGACGGTCATGTCGTCGCCGACGTCCTCGTAGGTGGCGCCGACGGCCAGTTCGCCGTCCAGGCGCGGGATGAGGTAGAGGGCCCGGCCGTCGACGACGGCGCGGGTGGTGCGCGCGAGGAACGGCTCGGCGGAGCGCAGCCGAACGATCTGCCCCTTGACCGGCCGGATCTCCGGGACGGCGCCCGGCGGCAGCCCACCGATGCGGCGCGTCCAGGAGCCCGTCGCGAGGACGACGCGGTCGCCGGACACGGTCCCGCCCGAGCGGAGCCGGACGCCGGTCGCGCGGCCTCCCGCCACGACCTCGGTGACCGCGTCCGCGATCAGCGTCCCGCCGCGCCGCTCGATGGCGGCGGTCAGCGCGGCCGTCATGCGGCGCGGATCGATCGCGCCGTCGTCCGGGGCGAGCAGCCCGCCGCGGACGGACGGCGCGAGCCGCGGCTCGTACGCGCGGCAGTCGGCGGCGGTGAGCGCCTCCGTGCGGATGCCGAGCGACTCCTGGAGGGCGCGCAGCCGCTCCAGGACGGCGAGGTCGGCGCCGGTGAACGCGGCGTCGAGGACGCCGTCGCGGCGGTGCCCGGCGTCGCGGCCCGCGTCCTCCTCAAGCTCCGCGACGAAGGACGGGTAGCGGTCCCGCGAGGCGAGGTAGAGCCCGCGCAGCGGGCCCTCCTCGTGGACCTGCTCGGTGAGGGGCGGGAGCATGCCGCCGGAGACGTGCGACGCGCGGCCCGGCTCGGCCGGGTCGACGACGGTCACCCGCAGCCCGGCGGTCAGCGCCCGCCAGGCGGTGGCGAGGCCGACCACGCCGCCACCGGCGATCACCACGTGCATGGAGGGGTCCCTTCGGTCAGGAGAGCAGCCGGTGCAGGTGCCCGGCCAGCCGGGCGGCGCTCGGATGGTCGAACGCGACGGTCGCGGGGAGGCGCAGGCCCGTCCGGGCGGCGAGCCGCCGGTTCAGCTCCACGGTGGTGAGGGAGTCCATGCCGAGCTCGCCGAACTCGCGGGCGGGGTCGAGGCCGTCCGGGGACGAGTGGCCGAGGACGTCGGCGACCTGTGCCCGCACGAACTCAAGGACGACGTCCTCCCGTTCGGCGCCGGACAGGTGCGCGAGCCGTTCGCGCAGGTCAGGGCCATCGGAGGGGCGGACGGTGCGGCCGGAGACGGCGAGGTCGGCCATCACCTCGGGCAGCGCGCCCGGTCCCGCGCGGAGCGCGGACTCGTCGAGCCGGACGGGCGCCAGCACGGCCCGGTCCTGGCGGAGGGCCGCGTCGAGCAGGTCCAAGCCTTGGTCGGCGGTGAGCGGTGCCAGGCCGGAGCGGCGGAGGCGGGTGAGGTCGGCGGCGCCGAGGCCGGTGCCCATGCCGTCCTCCCACAGGCCCCAGGCCAGGGACAGGCCGGGCAGCCCGGTCGCGCGGCGGCGGTGCGCGAGCGCGTCCAGGAACGCGTTGGCCGCCGCGTAGTTGGCCTGGCCCGCGCCTCCGGCGATGCCGGAGACGGAGGAGAACAGGACCAGCTCGCAGCCCGGCAGGTGTTCGGTCAGCTCGTGCAGGTTCAGCGCGGCGTCCGCCTTGGGACGCAGCACCCGCTCGAACCGGCGGGGGGTGAGCGCGGTGACGGTCCCGTCGTCCACGACGCCCGCCGCGTGCACCACTGCCACGAGCGGACGCTCCGCCGGGATCGCGGCGAGGACGCGTTCCAGCGCCGGACGGTCCGCCGCGTCGCAGGCGGCGATGTCGACGTCCGCGCCGAGGCCGTTCAGCTCGGCTGCCAGCCCCGCCGCGCCGGGGGTGGCGTCGCCGCGGCGACCGAGGAGCAGCAGCCGCCGCACCCCGTGCTCGCGGACGAGGCGGCGCGCGACCAGCGCCCCGAGCGCGCCGAGCCCGCCGGTCACGAGGACGGTCCCGGCCGGGTCCCAGCGGGGCGACGCGGCTGAGGTCGCGGCGGGCGGCACGCGGGTCAGCCGGGGCCGGGACGGGCGCCCGTCCCGGACGGCGAGCTGCGCCTCCCCGGTGTCCACGGCGGCGGCGAGCGCGGGCCCCGACGATCCGGTGTCGTCCAGGTCGACGAGCGCGAACCGTCCCGGGTGCTCGGACTGGGCGGACCGCACCATGCCCCACACGGCGGCGCCCGCGAGGTCGGGGACGTCGTCCCCGTCCCGCACGGCGACCGCGCCCTGGGTGACGAAAACCAGCCGGGATCCGGCGAGCCGCTCGTCGGCGAGCCATTCCTGGATCAGCACGAGCGCCCGCTGCGTCGCCGCCCGGACCTCAGCGGCCTCGTCGGTGCAGGACACGACGACGGTCTCGGGGACGGCGTCGCCCGCGCGCAGCCCGTCGTCCAACGCCCGCAGTGACGGATACAGCTCGACCCGCCGTCCCGCCGCCTTGAGCGCGCCGGTGACGCCGAGATGGTCGGTGCCGAGGAAGGCGAGCGCGCCGGTGCCGGGGACGCTCGGCCGGGCCAGGGCCGTCCAGTCGAGGCGCAGCAGCGCGGCCCCGGCGCCGGACCGGCCGCCGCCGGGCGCGCGGAGCGCGAGGGACGCGACCGAGGCGACCGGCCGCCCCTCGCCGTCGGTCACGGTCAGCGACACCGCGTTCGCGCCGTCCGGCGCCACGCGGACGCGCAGCTCGCGCGCCCCGGACGCGCCGCCCAGCCGCACGCCGCGCCACACGAACGGGACGCGCGGCGCGTCCGGCCCGGTCGCGGCGGGCAGCAGCGTCGTGTGCAGCGCCCCGTCGAACAGGGCGGGATGCAGCAGGTAGGAGGCCGCGGCGCCGGACAGGCCCGGGTCGAGGGCGATCTCCGCGAACAGCTCGTCGCCGCGCCGCCACGCGGCCCGCAGCCCCCGGAACGCGGGACCGTAGCGGAAGCCGCGCTCGGCGAGCCGGGCGTAGAGGTCGGCGGTGTCGACCGGATCCGCGTCCGGCGGCGGCCATTCCGCGGTCTCGGTGGTAACGGGCGTCGTCTCGTCCATCGCTGCCTCCGGCTCAGCCGCCGGACGGCGGCGGGTTCAGGATCGCGGCGGTGACCTCGCCGTGGCTGTCGCCGCCGTGCTCGTCCCAGAAGCGGCAGGTGGTGCGGATCACGACCAGGGCGTCGCGGATGTCGCTGGCGTCCCACTCGGCGACGTCCGCGATCTGGATCTCGCCCTGGAACAGCCGTCCGCGCATCTGCGTGCGGAACGCGCTGCGCAGGTCGGTGATGAGGATCTCGCCGAGCTGGCGGGTCCAGAAGTCGTCCATGTCCCAGCGGGAGAAGGGCGCGACGACGCGCTCCTTCACCGCCTTGGCGACCAGGTAGTAGAACATCTGGTTGAAGCAGATGTTGAACTCGACCGCGTTGAAGTGGCCGGTGTCGTCGATGTAGCAGGACTCGGGGATCTCGAACGTGCAGGCCGCGCCGACCCGGAGCTGGTCGGCGGGCCCGGCCGGGTCGCGCTCGACGGTCAGCTCGGCCGACGTCAGGTACTCGCAGCGCTTCGCCCGGTACGGCCGCAGGACCTGGGTGAGCAGGTCCCGGTCGTCGGGGTAGCGGGCCGGGGCCGGCGCGCCGCCCGGCCGTTCCATCACTTCCGCCATCTCGGTGTCTCCCTCGGGTTCGCAGGTGTCCGTTGGTCGGCGCGGGGACGGTCAGCCCGGCGTCGTCCGGCGCGCGGCGCGGAGCAGGTCGTCGACGCCCATGCTCCGGATCGCCTCGGCGGGGTCCCCGGCGTCCTCGGGGCCGGGCGCGGCGGGCGGCGGCGGGGCGGCGTCGGCGAGGCCGAGCAGCGTGTCCAGGATTCCCGCCGCGCGGAGCCGGTCCAGCGGGATGCCCGCGAGGGCCGCCCGCACCGCCGCCTCGCCGCCGGACGGCGCCGGGTCGTCCGGGAGCAGCTCGGTCAGCAGGAACTTCGCCAGCAGCGCGGGGGTCGGGTGGTCGAAGATCAGGGTCGCCGGGAGCCGCAGCCCGGACGCCGCGCCGAGCCGGTTCCGCAGTTCCACGGCGGCGAGCGAGTCGAGCCCGAGGTCGCCGAACTGCGCGCCCGGGTCGATGGACGCCGGGTCCTCGTCGTGCCGGACGGCGGCGACCTCGGCGCGCACCGCGTCCAGGGCGGCGCGCTCCCGGTCGTCCGGGGGCAGCGCGGCGATCCGCTCCGCGAGTCCGAGTCCACGTCCAAGTCCGGGCCCGCCGGACGCGGGCCCGGACGCCTGTCGGCGCGGCGCCGCCGGGACGATGCCGCGCAGCATCGCGGGCGGCTCCCCGCCCTGTGCGCGCAGCGCCGCCGGGTCGAACCGGACGGGCACCAGCGCGGGCGCGTCCGCGGCGAGCGCGGCGTCGAACAGGGCGAGGCCCTCGTCCGGTGACAGCGCGGGCATGCCGGACTCGGCGGCGCGGCGCAGGTCGGCGTCGCCGAGCCGACCGCCCATGCCGTCCTTCTCGTCCCAGAGTCCCCAGGCGAGCGACGTCGCGGGGAGGCCGAGCGCGCGGCGGTGGGACGCGAGCGCGTCGAGGAACGCGTTCGCCGCCGCGTAGTTGCCCTGGCCCGCGCCGAGCAGCACGCCGCTGGCGGACGAGAACAGGACGAACGCCGACACGTCCGGCAGGCCGCGGGTCAGCTCGTGCAGGTGCCAGGCCGCGTCCGCCTTGGGACGCAGCACCGCGTCCACGCGGCCGGGGTCGAGCGAGCCGATCACGCCGTCGTCCAGGACGCCCGCGAGGTGCACCACCCCGGTCAGCGGACGGTCCGCCGGGATCGCGGCGAGGAGGGCGGACAGCGCGTCGCGGTCCGCGACGTCGCAGGCGGCCAGCTCGACGTCGGCGCCGAGGCCGGTCAGTTCGGCGGCGAGCGCGGCGGCTCCGGCGGCGGACGGTCCGCGCCGTCCGGCCAGCACCAGGCGGCGCACGCCGTGCGCGGTGACGAGGTGCCGCGCGACGAGGGCGCCCAGGCCGCCCGTCCCGCCGGTGATCAGCACGGTTCCGTCGGCGTTCCACGGCGAGGCCCCGCCTGGTGGGGCGGGCGCTTCGGTGAGGCGGGGGACGTACGGTGTGCCTTCCCGCAGCGCCGCCTCCGGTTCGGACGGCGACAGCGCGGCGGGCAGGGCGCGGAGGGAAGCGTCGAGCCCGTCAAGGTCGAGCAGGGCGAATCGGCCGGGGTTCTCCGCCTGCGCTGCGCGGACCAGGCCCCACACCGCCGCCTGTCCCGGTTCGACGCGCCCGTCGCCGGTGTCGACGGCGCTCCGAGTGACGACGGCGAGACGCGACGCGGCGAGGCGCTCGTCCGCCAGCCACGCCCTCAACGCCTCCAGGACGGCGGTCGTCGCGGTGCGAGCGTCGTCCAGAGGATCGGCGGTCGCGGCAGGGCAGGCGAACACCGCCAGTTCGGGCACGGGCATCGCGCCGGAGCCGACCGCCGCGGCCAGCGCGGCCACGGCGCCGAACGCCGGGACGCCGTCGTCCAAGCCGAGCCGGTCGACGCCGATAACCGCGCCGACCTCGGCCGGGGACGTCGCGCGGGACGCGCCCCACCCGACCCGGTAGAGCGTTGGCCGCCGTCCGCTCGCCAGCTGGTCGGCGGACACGGGGCGCGTGACCAGCGACTCCACGGTGGCGACCGGGCGTCCGGCCGTGTCGGCGAGGTCGATGGCGAGGGTTCCGGAGGCGTCCGCCCGGCGGGTGCGGACGCGGACGACCGACGCGCCTTCCGCGTGCAGCGTCACCCGCGTCCATTGGAACGGGACGCTCGCAGCGGCGTCCTCCTCCCCCGCGTCGTCGCTCAGGGCGTCGGCGTGCAGGGCGGCGTCGAGCAGGGCCGGATGGAGTCCGTAGCGCGCAGCGTCGCCGCGCGCGTCGTCCGGGAGGGCGACCTCGGCGAAGACCTCGTCGCCGCGCCGCCACGCCGCGCGCAGCCCCTGGAAGACGGGACCGTAGCCGTAGCCCATGCCGGACAGCCGGTCGTAGGCGCCGTCCAGGTCCAGCGCGGTCGCGCCTTCCGGGGGCCAGTGCGCGAGGTCGGAGGCCGGTTCGCCGGGGTCGGGGGCGAGGACGCCCGACGCGTGCCGGGTCCAGCCCGACGTCTCGCCGTCCGGCCGCGAGTACACGGCGACGGCGCGCTCGCCCGCCTCGTCCGGGCCGTCGACCACGACCCGGACGGCATGCCCGGCGCGGCCGTCGAGGACGAGCGGCGCCTCCAGCGTCAGTTCTTCGAGCGAGCGGCAGCCGGCCTGGTCGCCGGCTCGCAGAGCCAGTTCCACCAGCCCGGTGCCGGGCAGCAGCACCGAGCCGAGCACCTCGTGGTCGGCGAGCCACGGCTGCGTCCCGGCGGACAGGCGGCCGGTGAGGACCACCTGGTCGGAGCCGGGCGCGGCGACGGCGGCGCCGAGCATCGGATGCCCGACCGGGTCAAGGCCCGCGCGGACCGGGTCGCCAGCGGGCACTCCCGCGTCGAGCCAGTACCGGCGGCGCTGGAACGCGTACGTCGGCAGCTCCACGGACGGCCGCCCGGACACGTCCGCGAAGAAGGCGTCCCAGTCGACGCGGGCGCCGCGCGTGAACGCGGCGGCGATCCCGGTCAGCAGCTCGTGCTCCTCCGGGCGGTCGCGGCGCAGCAGCGGAACGAACGCCGCGTCGCCGCCCGCGCAGTCCCGGCCCATCGCGGACAGGACGGCGTCCGGGCCGACCTCGACGAACGTCGTCGTCCCGACCGACTCGAGGAAGCTGATCCCGTCCGCGAACCGCACCGGTTCCCGGACGTGCCGCACCCAGTACTCGGCCGATCCCTGGTCGGCGGGTTCGCCGGTCAGGTTGGACACGACGGGGATCTCCGGACGCCGGTAGTCCAGCCCTTCCGC
Organism: Actinomadura syzygii; assembly: GCF_008085905.1. Taxonomy (GTDB): domain Bacteria; phylum Actinomycetota; class Actinomycetes; order Streptosporangiales; family Streptosporangiaceae; genus Spirillospora; species Spirillospora syzygii. Next base: position 519,567 of record NZ_VSFF01000004.1, read on the forward strand.
GACGCGCCGGAACTCCGCGAGCATCGGCTCCATCAGCGGCGAGTGGAAGGCGTGCGAGACGGCGAGGGCGCGGGTCCGGCGGCCGTCGTCGGCCAGGCGGGCGGCGAGGGCGCGCACCGCGTCCGCCTCGCCGGACAGCACGACCGCCGACGGGCCGTTGACCGCCGCGATCGCCACCCCGGCGCCCAGCAGCGGGACGATCTCGTCCTCCGCCGCCTGGACCGCGACCATCGCCCCGCCGGACGGGAGCGCCTGCATCAACCGGCCGCGCGCCGCGACGAGCGCGGCGGCGGCGTCCAGCGACAGCGCTCCGGCGGCGTGCGCGGCGGCGATCTCGCCGACCGAGTGCCCGGCCAGGTGGTCCGGGCGCAGGCCCCACGACTCCAGCAGCCGGAACAGGGCAACCTCGACCGCGAACAACCCGGCCTGGGTGTAGACGGTCTGGTTCAGGAGGTCCTGGTCGTCCCACACCACGTCGCGGAGGGGACGCTCTAGGTGCTCGTCAAGGCGGGCGCAGACGGCATCGAACGCGTCCGCGAATACGGGGAACCGGGCGTGCAGCTCGCGGCCCATTCCCACACGCTGCGATCCCTGTCCGGTGAACAGGAACGCGACGCCGCCGCCGGTGACCTGGCCCGCGACCGCGGAGGCGTCCCGCCGGGCCAGGGCGTCCAAGCCGCGGACGAGTTCGTCGTGATCGGCGCCGATCAGCACCGCGCGGTGTTCGAGCGCGGCGCGGGTCGTCGCGAGCGCCCGGCCGACCGCCGCCGGATCGTCCTCGGCATTTACGTGTGCGTGGAGGCGCTCGGCCTGCGCCCGCAGCGCGTCGGCGGTCTTCCCGGCGATGACCCACGGCACGAGCCGCGGCGTCTCCGGCCGGGGCTCGTCGGGCGCGGCGTGCGCGGGGGCCTGCTCGATGATGACGTGCGCGTTGGTGCCGCTGATCCCGAAGGACGAGATCCCGGCCCGGCGCGGGCGGCCGTTCTCCGGCCAGTCGCGAGACTCGGTGAGCAGTTCGACGCGCCCGGCCGTCCAGTCGACGTTCGGGGACGGCGCGTCAACGTGCAGAGTCTTCGGCAGGACGCCGTGCCGCATCGCCTCGACCATCTTGATGATCCCGGCGACACCGGCGGCGGCCTGTGCGTGGCCGATGTTCGACTTGATCGACCCCAGCCACAGCGGACGCCCGTCCGGACGGTCCTGACCGTAGGTCTCCTGGAGGGCCTGCGCCTCGATCGGGTCGCCGAGCGTCGTGCCCGTGCCGTGTGCCTCGACCGCGTCCACGTCGCCGGTGCCGAGCCCGGCGCTGGCGAGCGCCTGCCGGATCACCCGCTGCTGCGAGGGCCCGTTCGGCGCGGTCAGGCCGTTGGACGCGCCGTCCTGGTTGATCGCGCTGCCCCGCACGACCGCGAGGACCCGGTGGCCGTTGCGCTCGGCGTCCGACAGCCGCTCCAGCAGGAGCATGCCCGCGCCCTCGCCCCAGCCGGTGCCGTCCGCGGCGGCGGCGAACGACTTGCAGCGGCCGTCCTTGGCGAGGCCGCGCTGGAGGCTGAAGTCGACGAAGGTATCCGGGGTGGCCATCACCGTCACGCCGCCCGCCAGCGCGAGCGTGCACTCGCCCTGCCGGAGCGCCTGCATCGCCCAGTGCAGCGCGACCAGCGACGACGAGCACGCCGTGTCCACGGTCACGGCCGGGCCCTCCAGGCCGAGCGCGTAGGAGACGCGTCCGGTGGCGATGCTGCCCGCGCTGCCGTTGCCGAGGTATCCGGCGAGGTCCTCGGGCACTTCGGCGAGCCGGGTGGCCCAGTCGTGGTACATGATCCCGGCGAACACGCCGACCGGGGCGCCGCGCACCGACAGCGGGTCGACGCCCGCGCGTTCCAGCGACTCCCAGCAGACCTCCAGCAGGAGGCGCTGCTGCGGATCCATGGCGAGCGCCTCGCGGGGGCTGATGCCGAACAGGTCGGCGTCGAAGTCGGCCGCGTCGTAGAGGAACCCGCCCTCGCGGATGTAGCTCTTGCCGGGCAGGCCGGGCTCCGGGTCGTACAGGTCCGCGACGTTCCAGCCCCGATCATCGGGGAACTCGGCGATGCCGTCGCGTCCGGCGGCGACCAGCCGCCAGAGGTCCTCGGGGGCGGCGACGCCGCCGGGGTAGCGGCAGGCCATGCCGACGATGGCGATCGGCTCGTCCGCGGGCGCGGCCACCCGCACGGCGCGCGGGCCGGACGCGGTGTTGAGCGCCTTGTCCGCGATGTGCCGGGCCAGGGCGCGCGGGTTGGGGTGGTCGAAGACCAGGGTCGTGGACAGCCGCAGTCCCGTCGCCGTGCTCAGCGCGTTGCGCAGCTCGACCGCCGCGAGCGAGTCGAACCCGATCTCGTTGAAGGCGCGCCCGGGGTCGATCTCGGCCGCGCCGTCGTGGCCGAGGACGGTCGCCACCTGCGTGCGCACCAGGTCCAGGACGACGCGTTCCCGCTCGGACTCGGGCAGGTCCGCGAGGCGGGCCGCCAGCCCTCCGGCGGGCGTGCCCGCGCGGCGGCGGGACGGTCCGCGCACCAGCCCGCGCAGCACCGCCGGGACGGCGTCCGTCCGGGCCCGCAGCGCCGCCGTGTCCACGCGGACCGGGACCAGCTCGGGCTCCTCCGTTTGCAGCGCCAGGTCCATGAGGGCGAGGTTCTCGTCCGCCGCCAGCGCGGCCAGGCCGGACCGTTCGGCGCGGCGGCGGGTGACCTCGTCCAGGCGTCCGCCCATGCCGTCGTCGCCCGCCCACAGGCCCCAGGCCAGGGACGTCGCCGCGAGCCCTGCCGAGCGGCGGTGCCGGGCCAGCGCGTCGAGGAACACGTTGGCGGCCGCGTAGTTGCCCTGCCCGGCGGCGTCCATGACGCCCGCCGCGGACGAGAACAGCACGAACGCCGAGAGGTCGAGTTCGCGGGTCAGCTCGTGGAGGTTCCAGGCCGCGTCCGCCTTGGGACGCAGCACGGCGTCCACCTGCTCGTGGGTCAGCGACCCGACCAGGCCGTCGTCCACGACGCCCGCCGTGTGGACGACGCCGCTCAGCGGATGCTCGGACGGCACCGCCGCCAGCACGGCCGCGAGCGCCCCCGCGTCGGCGACGTCGCAGGCGACCATCGTGACGTCTGCCCCGAGGCCGGTCAGTTCCGCGCGGAGGTCGGCGGCGCCGGGGGCGTCCGGGCCGCGCCGGGACGCGAGGATCAGGCGCCGGACGCCGTGCCCGGCCATCAGGTGCCGCGCGACCCGCGCGCCGAGCCCGCCCGTGCCGCCGGTGATCAGCACGGTTCCGTCGGCGCGCCACGGTGCGGGACGTCCGGCCCCGGTCACCCGCGCCAGGACGGGCACGTGCGGCACGCCCGCGCGGACCGCGACCTGCGGTTCGCCGGTCGCGAGCGCCGTCCGCAGCGCGCGGACGGCGTCGGCGGCGGCGTCCAGGTCGACGAGCGTGAAGCGTCCGGGGTGCTCCGCCTGCGCGGCGCGCGCCAGGCCCCAGAGCGGGGCCGTGGCGAGATCGGGGGCCTCGTCGGCTCCGGCCGCGACCGCCCGCCGCGTCACCATGACCAGCCGGGACGCGGCGAACCGCTCCTCGGCCAACCAGCTTTGGAAGAGGTCGAGAAGGCGCACGGTGGCAGCCCGCGCGGCTTCGGGTGGCGTGCCCTCCGCCGGGAGGAACGGCGCGACCACGACACCGGGTACTGCTGCACCGGACGCCAGAAGGTCTTCAATCCCGGAGTGGACCGTCCCGGCGTTCTCCAGTTCGGGCGCGCTCGCGAGGACGGCCCAGCCGTCCGCAGCCGCCGGTTCCGGCGCCGGAACCGGCTCCCACCGGACGACGTGCAGCGGCTCGTTCCCGCTCTCGACGTGTCCGGCGGGGAGGGCGCGTGTCACGATCGTGCCGATGGACGCGACCGGCGCGCCCGCCGCGTCGGCCACCGCGACCGACACGGCGCCGCTGGAACCGGCGGGCGCGATCCGCACCCGCACCGACGCGGCACCGGTGGCGTGGAGGGTCACGTCCGTCCAGGCGAAGGGGAGCCGGATCTCGTCCTCTGCCGAGTCTCCGGCGAGGTCGGCGGGGCGGAGCGCCGAGTCCAGCAGCGCCGGGTGCAGCCCGAACCGCTCCGAGCCGGGCTGCGCGTCCTCCGGCAGGGCGGCCTCGGCGAAGATCTCCGTGCCCCGGCGCCAGACGGCGCGCAGGCCCTGGAACATGGGGCCGAACTCAAGACCGGGGGTGTCGAGGTCGGCGGGGTCGATCGGCTCGGCGCCGGGCGGCGGCCAGGCCGTGAGGTCCGGTGCGGCTGTGTCGTCCGCATGCGCGGACAGCGCGCCGCTCGCGTGCCGGATCCACGGCTCGCCCGGGAGGGCGTCGCCGGGACGGGAGTAGATCTCCACCGTCCGGCCGTCGTCCTCGCCGGGCTCCCCGACCACGACCTGCACCGCGACCTCGGCGTCGGCGGGCAGCGCGAGGGGCGCCTCCAGCGTCAGTTCGCGGACGGTCCCGCAGCCCGCCTCGTCTCCGGCGCGGACCGCCATCTCGACGAACGCGGTCGCGGGCAGCAGGACGGTCCCGGCGACGACATGATCCGCGAGCCACGGTTGCGTGCGGGTCGACAGGCGTCCGGCGAGGACCGTCCCGCCGCCCCCGGCCAGCCCGAGGACGGTGTCGAGCAGCGGGTGCCCGTCGCGGCGTCCGGCAGGAGCGGAGCCCATGTCCAGCCAGTAGCGCCGCCGCTGGAAGGGGTAGGTCGGCAGGTCGACGCGCCGGGCGCCGCTGTCGGCGAAGAGGCCGTCCCAGTCGACGGGGACGCCGTGCGCGTGGGCGAGGCTGACGGCCGAGACCAGCTCGCGTTCCTCGTCGCGTCCGTCGCGCATGACCGGCACGAAGAGCGCGTCCTCGTCGTCGGCGGCGAGGCAGTCGCGGCCCATCGCCGAGAGGACACCGTCCGGGCCCAGCTCCAGGAATCTGGTGACGCCCGCCGAGCGCAGCCAGCGCATGCCGTCCCGGAACCGGACGGCCTCGCGCACGTGCCGCACCCAGTACTCGGCGTCGGGCTCGACGGGCCGCCCGGTCACGTTCGACACGATCGGGACACGCGGCGGCGCGTACGCCATCACGTCCGCGATCCGCCGGAACTCCGCGAGCATCGGCTCCATCAGCGGCGAGTGGAACGCGTGCGACACGCGGAGGCGACGAGTCCGGCGCGGCTCCCCGACCCGGCCGTCCGCGAAGAGGGCGGCGACTCGGGTCACGGCCTCGTCGTCGCCGGAGAGCACGAGCGCGGACGGGCCGTTGACGGCGGCGAGGCCGACCCGTTCGTCCAGGTAGGGGGCGATCTCGTCCTCGGCGGCCGCGACGGCGATCATCGCGCCGCCGGGCGGGAGCTCCTGCATGAGGCGTCCGCGCGCGGCGACCAGCAGCGCCGCGTCCTCCAGCGACAGGACGCCCGCGACGTGCGCCGCGACCAGTTCGCCGACCGAGTGGCCCGCCACGTGGTCCGGGGCCACGCCCCACGACTCCAGCAGGCGGAACAGCGCGACCTCGACCGCGAACAGCGCGGGCTGCGCGTAGGCGGTCTGGTCGAGCAGGGCGTCGGCGTCCGGGTCGGTGCCGAACAGGACGTCGAGCAGCGGCACGTCGAGCTGGAGGTCGAGGTGGTCGGCGGCGTCGTCGAGAGCGTCGGCGAAGGCGGGGAAGGTCTCGTAGAGGCGCCGCCCCATGCCGAGACGCTGGCTGCCCTGCCCGGTGAACAGGAACGCCGTCCCACCGGACGGGGACGCGGCGGCTCCCCGCGGCACACCGGCCACGGCGTTGCCGTCGGCCAGGGCGTCCAGGCCCCGCAGGGCCTCGTCGCGGTCTCCGGCGACGACGACCGCGCGGTGGTCGAAGGACGCCCGCGTCGTCGCCGCCGAGAAGGCGACGTCGAGCAGGGACGGCGATTCGTCCGCCGCGAGCGCCGCCCGCAGCAGGCGGGCCTGGTCGCGCAGCGCGGGCTCGCTCTTCGCCGACAGCGCCAGCGGCGTGATCCGCTCCTTGGACGGCTCGGGCCCCGCCTCGGCCTCGATCTCCGGCGGCTGCTCGATGATCACGTGCGCGTTCGTGCCGCTGGCCCCGAAGGACGAGATCCCGGCCCGCCTCGGCTCGGCGGCGGCATCGTCACCGTCGTCGGGACGCGTCCAGGGAACGGCCTCGGTCAGCAGCCGGACCGTCCCGGCCGACCAGTCGATGTGCGGGGACGGCTCGTCCACGTGCAGGGTCCGCGGCAGCACCCCGTGCCGCATCGCCATGATCATCTTGATCATCCCGGCGGCCCCGGCGGCGGCCCCGGAGTGCCCGATGTTCGACTTGACGGAGCCGAGCCATAGCGGCCGGTCCGGGGCGTGCTCGCGCCCGTACGCCGCGATCAGCGCGCCCGCCTCGATCGGGTCGCCCAGCCTGGTCCCGGTGCCGTGCGCCTCGACCGCGTCGACCTGGTCAGCCGTGAGCCCGGCGTCGGCCAGCGCCGCGCGCAGCACCCGCTGCTGCGACGGCCCGTTGGGCGCGGTGAGGCCGTTGCTCGCGCCGTCCTGGTTGATCGCCGACCCGCGCACCAGCGCCAGGACGGGATACCCCGCGCGGCGCGCCGCCGACAGCCGGACCAGGACGAACACGCCGACGCCCTCCGAGAAGCCGGTGCCGTCCGCCGCGGCGGCGAACGCCTTGCACCGGCCGTCCGGGGCGAGGCCGCGCTGGCGGCTGAACGTCGTGAACGTCCCCGGTCCGGACATGACCGTCACGCCGCCCGCGAGCGCGAGCGAGCACTCGCCGCGCCGCAGCGACTGCACGGCGAGGTGCAGCGCGGTCAGCGAGCCGGAGCAGGCCGTGTCCACGGTCAGCGCGGGCCCTTCGAGGCCGAGGACGTAGGCGACGCGGCCGGACACGACGCTCGGCAGCGTGCCGAGCATCAGGTGCCCGTCGAGCCCGTCCGGCGCCTCGTGGGTCTTCGGGCCGTACTCGTGCGGCTCCATCCCGACGAACACGCCGGACGCGGAGCCGCGCAGGTCGGCGGGATCGATGCCGGCCCGCTCCAGCGCCTCCCAGCAGGTCTCCAGCAGGACCCGCTGCTGCGGGTCCATCGCCAGGGCCTCCTTCGGGCTGATGCCGAAGAAGGCGGCGTCGAAGTCGGCGGCGTCGTCCAGGAAGCCGCCCTCGCGGACGTAGCTGGTGCGGGGCGCGTCCGGGTCCGGGTCGAAGAGGGCGTCGAGGTCCCAGCCCCGGTCGGCGGGGAAGTCGGAGATGACGTGGACGCCGCCGTCGACGAGCCGCCACAGGTCGTCCGGGGACGCGACGCCGCCCGGGAACCGGCAGCCGATGCCGACGACCGCGATCGGATCGTCCGCCGCCCCGCCCGCGCCTGCCGGCACGGCCGGGAGGTCCGTCTCCTCGCCGCCCGCGAGGGCGCGCAGGTACTCGGCGAGCCGTCCCGGCGTCGGGTAGTCGAACCCGACCGTGACCGGCAGCGTCAGGCCGGTCGCCGCCGTCAGCCGGGCGTGCAGGTCCACCAGGCCGAGGGAGTCCAGCCCGAGCTCCAGGAAGGGGCGGTCCCCGGTGACGGCGTGCCGGCCGTCCGGGTCGACCTTCCGCAGCACGGCGAGGGTCTCGGAGATCACCACGTCCAGCGGCGGACGTCCCGCCGGCGCGCCGGGCTCACTCATTCGCGCACTCCACCATCTCTCTCGTTCCGGCCCGCGGCCGTCCGGCCGTCCCGTTCGCGGGCCGTCCGGCGGCCGGCGGGCCCTAGCGCGTCGACGCGAGCAGCGCGCGGTCGACCTTGCCGTTCTCGGTGAGGGGCAGCTCGGCGACGACGTGGATCTCGCTCGGCACCATGTAGTCGGGCAGCGCCTCCGCGCAGAACGCGCGGACCGCCATCCGGTCCGGGTCGCCCTCGCCCGGGGCACCGACGACGAACGCGCACAGCACCGGGTCGGCGGAGCCGCCGTCCGCGACCGTCACGGCCGCGGCGCCGACGCCGGGGAACTCGGCGATCCTGCGCTCCACCTCGGTCAGCTCGACCCGGTTGCCGCGGATCTGCACCTGCGAGTCGACGCGGGCGCGGAAGTACAGCTCGCCGTCCGGGCCGCGGTGCGCGAGGTCCCCGGTGCGCAGGACGATCTGCCCCGACGCCGGGTTGAGCGGGTCGCGGACCAGCGCCCGCGCCGTCGTCTCCGGGTCGTCCCAGTAGCCGCTGAACAGGGCGGGGGCGCGCAGGTAGATCTCGCCGGGGACGCCGGGCCGCTCGATCGGCCGGCCGCGCTCGTCGGCGATCATCATCTCCGCGCCGGGGTAGGCGTGCCCGATGGACAGCAGTTCCAGGTCGTCCGGGATGGGGTCGGGGACGTCGGTGAACGAGCACGCCATCGACTCGGTCGGGCCGTAGCAGTTGATGATCCGCGCGCCGGGCGCGAGCGACCGCAGCTGGCGCAGCTCGTGCATCGGGAACTGCTCGCCGGAGAACAGGACGCCGCGCAGGCCGAGCGTCGCCAGCTCGTCCGGCTCGTTCCGCAGCAGCGGCCGCCAGATGGACGGGACGCCGTGCACGTGCGTGGCGCCCGCGTCCCGCAGGAACCCGACGAAGCGGCGCGGCCAGCGCAGCCGCTCGCGCGGGATCGGCAGCAGGGTCGCGCCGCTGCCGAGCGTGATGCCGATGTCGAACAGCGCGAAGTCGAACTGGAGCGGCGACGCGGTCGCGACCCGGTCCCCCGGGCGGAGGATGCCGAGCCCGTGCACCGCGCGGAAGAAGGCCGTGCTGGCGCGGTGGCTCATCACGACGCCCTTCGGGCGGCCCGTCGTCCCGGAGGTGAAGATGATGTAGGCCGGGTCGGTGCCGACGACCTCGCGCCGCCGCCGCGCCCGCGGCTCCGGCGCGCGCTCGACCCGCAGCCCGGCCGGGCCGAACCGCGCGGTGCCGACGCCGGGCGGGACGCCGTCCCGGCCGCCGTCCTCGTGCTGCAGGTACAGGGCGGGACGCGCCGAGTCGATGATCGCGAGCAGCCGCTTGGCGGGCGTCTCCGGGCTCACCGGGATGAACGGCAGCCCGAGCGCGCAGCACGCCAGGTAGACGGCGATCGCCGTCGACGAGGTGTGCGACTCCAGGATCACCCGGTCGCCGACGTCGAGGCCGAGCGCGCCGAGCGCGTCCGCGTACTCGTCGACCCGTTCGCGCAGCTCGCCGTAGGTGACGACGGTCAGCTCGCCGCCGGGGCCGGGCTCCACGACCGCCGGCGCGCCGGGGGCGTCGCCGGCGGTCTGGAGCATGAAGCCGTGCAGGTTGTCGACCGAGTCCCGCACGCGCGCGGGCAGCATGGTGCTGGGGCTCATCTCAGGACGCCTTCTCGATCATCTTGGAAAGGGTCGTCCAGAGGACGCCGGGGGTGGCGAAGTTCGCCATGTCGAGCGCGTCGTCGACGAACCGCACCGAATAGGCCCGCTCCAACGAGGCGAGCAATTCGACGGCGCCCATCGAATCGAGTCCGAAGTCCCGCAGACTGAGGTCCTCGCCGACCTTTTCCTCCTCTTCGAGGAACGGCAGCCTGCCGCGCAGAATCTCCTCGAAGCGCGAATCCCACATGATGGCTCCTGAGCGTGTCGTGATCGGGCGGCGGCCGATCAGGATTTCCAGGCCGCGGCCGTCTCCTCGGCGAATTCGGTGAAGGAGCGCGGCGGGTGGCCGAGCAGCTTCGTCGCGCGGACGATGTCGTCCTCGGCGGCGACGTGGCCGTGGTGGTCGTAGTGCTCGTACATCAGCCAGATGTCGCGGGCGATGTGCGACGGCATCATCTGGTTGAGGATCTGCCAGCACGAGTCCAGGTCGTCGCCCACGTAGGCGACCTCGCTGTCGAGCACGCGCTTCCAGGTGTCGGCGGCGAACCGCCCGGTCACGGGCTCGGGGCCGGTGACGGTGTAGGTCTCGCCGAAGTGGCCGGGCGTTGTGAAGACGATCGCCGCCGCCTCCGCGACGTCGCGCACGTCCACCCGGGACACGCCGATCTCGCCGAACGGGATGCCGTAGATCCCCATGTCGAGCATGGGCTTGGCGCCGATGTCGTTCTGCATCAGCTCGCCCCGGCGGATGATCGTGTACGGGACGCCCGAGTTCTTGACGGCCTGCTCGATCGTGGCCTTGCCGGCACAGTACGGCGCGGTGACCATCGTCTCCACGTCCTGCGCGGAGAGGTAGACGAGGTGCTGGACGTCGGCGCGCTTCGCGGCGTCGACGGCGAGGAGCCCCTGGTACAGCTCGTCCGCGCCGACGGGCAGGTTGAGGAAGACGGCGTCGGCCGCGGCGAACTCGGTGCGGACCAGTTCGAAGTCGAGCAGGTCGCCGACGACGCCGCGCACCCCGTCGGGCAGCGCCTCGGCGTTCTCGGCGCTGCGGGTGAGCACCGAGACCTCGGCTCCGCGCGACCTCAGCTCGGCGATCAGGGCGGTGCCGACGACGCCCGTCCCGGCGGTGACGAATACCTTCATCGAAATTCCTCCACTGGCGGCACCGTCGGCTGGAATGGAGTGGTCGACCGCGTCTCGGGAATCGCGGGAACCGACGGTTTTCACGCCTCTTTCCGCTGGACGCTATCGGCGCCGCCAACACCCCCCAACCCTTATGCACCCCTAGGGGCCGGACCCGCCGATCCGTTAGGGGCGGCTAGGGGTACAGGGGCCGCCGGCGGCGCGGCCAAACTCGGGAATCAATGGATCGGCGGCAGCCGCGACGCGAGGGGGAAAGAACGACATGGACACCGGCCCCCGGGCGGAAGCCGCGCTCGTCTTTCCCGCCATCAGCCCGTCGAGTTTCGGCGACGTCGGCAAATTCATGCTGATGCACCCGGCCGCGCGGCGGCTCGTCGCGGAGGCCGACGACGCGCTCGGCTACTCCCTCGTCGACCGGTTCCGGGCGAGCGACGGCGAGTACACCGAGCCCGCCCGGGTCGCGTTCCTCGTGAACTGCCTGGCGATGGCCGGGTGGGCGGAGACGGCCCTGGACGCGGACCCGGTGGCGTGCGCGGGGCCGAGCTTCGGCGGGACGCCCGCGGCCGTCCACTCCGGCGCGCTCGGCTTCGCCGACGCGGTGCGCCTCACCGCCGCCGCGGGCCGCCACATCGAGGAGTACTTCCAGCGCGAGCACCGCGGGATCGTCACCCAGTCGTTCGCCCGGACCCCGCCGGAGGCGCTGGCCGAGGTGCTGAGCGACCTCGACGAGCGGGGCGCCTGGTACGACGTCTCCTGCTACGTCGACCACGACTTCTACATGCTGTCCGTGCACGAGGACAGGCTCGACTGGCTGACCGAGCGGCTGCGCCGCGTCGGCGGCCTTCCGCTCGCCGTGATGCGTCCGCCCATGCATTCCAGCGCCTTCGGGTCGCTGCGCGACTCCCTGGAACGCGAGGTGTTCGCGGGCGTCGAGTTCCGCGATCCGTCCCTTCCCGTGGTCTCCGACCACGACGGGAGGCCGCTGCTGTCCGGCGCGGAGCTGCGCACGCTCCTGCTGGACGCGGCGGTCCGCCCGGTCCGCTGGCCGGGCGTCATGGAGGCCCTCAGGGGCCTCGGCGTCGGACGCCTCTACGTGTGCGGGCCGGACAACCTGTGGGGGCGCGTGCGGTGCGCGACCGACCGGTTCGACGTCGTCTCGCTGCGTCCCGAGCTGGCGATGCGTCCGCGCACCCGGCGCACCCCGGCGCGCGCCTCCCGGGCGGGCCGCTAGGACGGCGGACGGCGCGGCGGGGCCGGGCGGCGGCGTTCCTTCCGAATCGACCCTCTTCCGGGAAGACACCACGATGAACGAGATCCCCAAGCACGCGCTGCACGGCCGCTTCCTGCGCGGCCTCGCCCTGTCGCCTTCGCGCCCCGCGTTACACGTCGACACCGGTTCCACGACCACGGCGTCCATGACATACGAGGCGCTGCACGAGCGGGCGCTGGCGTGGGCGGGCGCGCTGCTCGCCGGGCCGGGCGGGCCGCCGTCCGCGGTCGCCGTGCTGGCGGAGAAGGGCCCGGTCGCGTACGGGGGGCTGCTCGCGGCGCTGTACACGGGCGCGACCGTCGTCCCGCTGAGCCCCGACTTCCCCGCCGCCCGGACGCGGCGGATGCTGGCGGACGCGAACGTCTCCGCGGCCGTCGCCGACGCCGCCGGGATCGCCGCCCTGGAGGCCGCCGAACTGGAGCTGCCGGTCCTGACGGACGGCGACGACGCCGGTCGGCCGCCGGTCATCCCGTCCGCACGCGCCGCCCTGGACGCGCCGCGCCCCGTCCGCCCGGAGGACGTCGCCTACCTGCTGTTCACGTCCGGCTCGACGGGACGGCCGAAGGGCGTCAAGATCACGCACGCCGCCACGCACCACTACTTCACGCTGCTGGACAAGCGGTACGACTTCGGCCCGGACGACGTCTTCTCCCAGACGTTCGGCCTCAACTTCGACTGCGCGATGTTCGACCTGTTCTGCGCGTGGGGCGCGGGGGCGAGCGTGCGGACCGTCCCGGTGCGGGCGTACACGGACCTGCCGTCGTTCCTGTCCGAGCGGGCGATGACGGTGTGGTTCTCGACGCCGTCCGCGATCGCTCTCGTCCGGCGGATGGGCGGGCTCGCGCCGGGCGCGATGCCGTCGCTGCGCTGGAGTTTCTTCGCCGGTGAGGCGCTGCGCCAGGCGGACGCCGCCGAATGGCAGGACGCGGCGCCCGCGTCCGCCGTGGAGAACCTGTACGGGCCGACCGAGCTGACCGTCACCGTGTCCGGGCACCGCTGGTCGCCGGAGACGTCGCCCGCGCTGTGCGTGAACGGGCACGTCCCGATCGGGACGGTCCACGAAGGCCACGACCACCTCCTCCTCGACCCGGACGACGGCGCGACGGACAGCGCCGAGGGCGAGCTGTGCATCGCGGGACCGCAGATGACGCCCGGTTACCTCGACCCCCGCGACGACGAGGGACGCTTCCTCGTCCACGCCGGGCGCCGCTGGTACCGGACCGGCGACCGGGTCCGCCGTCTCGACGGCGGCGAGCTCGCCTACCTCGGCCGCCTGGACGCCCAGGTGCAGATCCAGGGGTGGCGGGTGGAGCTGGCGGAGATCGACGACGCCGTCCGCGACTGCCCCGGCGTCGAGGACGCGGTGACCGTGACCCGCCCGGCGGGCGCCGGGGGCCTGGAGCTCGTCGTCTTCTACACCGGCACGCCCGTCTCCCCCGCCGTCCTCGCGGGACGGCTCCGGCAGGTGCTCCCCGAGGGGATGCTGCCGCGGGCGTTCCGGCACCTGGAGTCCTTTCCCCTCAATCCCAACCGGAAGATCGACAGAGCCGGCCTCGCCGCGACCGCGGCGGCCGGACCAGCGGCGCGCGGTTAAAGCGGCCGTCTTACGGAGGATCATGTCCACCTCAGCATCACCGCAGCGCGCCGGCCGGAGGGAGTGGGCGGGACTCGCCGTCCTGGTCCTCGCGAACCTGCTCGTCGCTATGGACGTCTCGGTGCTGTACCTCGCCGTCCCGTTCATCACCGCCGACCTGGAGCCGAGCGGCGCGCAGCAGCTCTGGATCCTCGACGTCTACGGGTTCCTGCTGGCCGGTCTGCTCATCACGATGGGCGTCCTCGGCGACCGGTTCGGGCGCCGCCGCATGCTCCTGCTCGGCGCGGCGCTGTTCGGCGCGGCGTCGGTCGCGGCGGCGTACTCCTCCAGCGCGGAGGCGCTGATCGGGGCGCGGGCCGCGCTGGGCGTGGCGGGCGCGGTGCTCGCGCCGTCGACGCTCGCGCTGATCCGCAGCATGTTCCGGGACGGCGACCAGCGCCGCACCGCGATCGCGATCTGGACTGCCGGGTTCTCCGGCGGCGCGGCGCTCGGCCCGCTGGTGTCCGGGGTCCTGCTGGACCATTTCTGGTGGGGTTCGGTGTTCCTGCTGAACGTCCCGCCGATGGTCCTGCTGCTGATCCTGGCGCCGCTGCTGATCCCCGAGTACCGCGACCCGCGTCCGGGACGGTTCGACCTGGTAGGCGCGGTGCTGTCGCTCGCCGCCGTGCTGCCCGCCGTCTACGGGATCAAGGAGCTGGCGCAGGACGGGGTGAGCGCCGTCCCGGTCGCGGCGGTCGTCGCGGGGCTGGTGCTCGGCGCGCTGTTCGTCGTGTGGCAGCGGACCCGGCGCGACCCGATGATCGACCTCGCGCTGTTCCGGGTGCGGACGTTCGCGGTGCCGATGGCGGTGAACCTGGTGGCGTTCTTCGCGCTCGTCGGGTTCGCGCTGTACTCGACGCAGTGGCTGCAACTCGTCCGGGGGATGGGGCCGATGGAGGCGGCGTTGTGGTCGCTGCCCGCCCCGGCGGCGGTCGCGGTGGCCACGACGGTGGCGAGCGGCCTCGCCAAGACGGTCCGTCCCGCCTACATCATCGGGACGGGCCTGCTGATGACGGCGGCCGGGTTCCTGGTGGTGACGCGGGTCGGGGTCCATTCGTCGCTGGCGGTGCTGGTGACCGGCGTGGTGCTGGTCGCGGCGGGCCTCGGGGTGGCGATGACGCTGACCGCCGACATGATCCTCACCGCGGCGCCGCCGGAGCGGGCGGGCGCGGCGTCGGCGCTGTCGGAGACCGGGAACCAGCTCGGCGGCGCGCTCGGCGTCGCGATCATGGGCAGCATCGGCGCGGCGATCTACCGGGACCGGATGGGCGACGCCGTCCCGGCCGGGCTGCCACCGCACGCGGTCGAGGCCGCGGAGAAGACGCTCGGCGGCGCCGCCGAGGTCGCCAAGGGCCTGCCGGGCGACGCGCGTTCCGGGCTGCTCGAGGCGGCGCGGGACGCCTTCGTCCATGGCCTGAACGTCAACGCGGGCATCGCCGCGGGCGTGGTCGCGGTCATCGCGGTCGTCGGGACGGTGCTGCTGCGGGGCCACGGCGCGAAGCAGACCGGCCCCGAGGAGGGCCCGGAGGCCGCCGTCGAGAAGACTCCCGAGCCCGCCGGGGGACGCTGACCCTGACCGGGCCGCGTCCCCCGCGCGGCCCGGTCAGGCGGACGACTCCAGCTCGCCGTCCAGGATCTCGAACATCTCGCTCGCCGAAACCGCCGCCAGGTCGTCCGACCCGGCGGCGGTTTCGCCGTCCGGGCGGGACGCGGCGGCCCACGCGGCGGTGATCTCGCGGAGCCGGGCGGTGACGCGGGCCCGCGCGTCCGGGTCCGAAGCGGTGGAGACCGCCAGTTCCAGGGCGCGCAGGTGCTCGTCCAGGGCAGGGGCGGCGGACGGCTCGGCCGGGTCCAGTTCCGCGTCGAGCAGGGCGGCGACCGCCGCCGCGTTCGGGTGGTCGAACACCAGCGTGGACGGAAGCCTCAGCCCGGTGACGGCGTTGAGCGCGTTCCGCAGCTGGACGGCCGTGAGCGAGCTGAACCCGAGTTCGCGGAACGCGCGCTCCGGCTCGACCGCGTCCCGGTCGTCGTGCCCGAGGACGGCAGCGACCTGCGACTGCACCAGCTCCAGCAGGAACCGGTCGCGTTCCGGCCCGGCCAGCTCCGCGAGCCGCCGCGCCAGGACGGCGGCCCCGCCGTCCTGCACGGACTGCCGTGCGGGAACCTTGACCAGGCCGTGCAGCATCGCCGGGATCCCGCCCGACGCGGCGTGCGCGCGCAGCGCCGCCAGGTCGAGCCGGACGGGCAGCGGCGCCGGCGCGCCGTCCCGCAGCGCGAGGTCGAACAGGCCGAGGGCGTCGGCCGTGGTCAGCGCGGGGATTCCGGAGCGCTCGTGGCGGCGCAGGTCGGCGTCGCCGAGGCGGCGGGCCATGCCCGCCTCCGCCCACGGGCCCCACGCGAGCGACGCGGCGGGCAGGCCGAGGCCGCGGCGGTGCACGGCGAGCGCGTCCAGGTAGGCGTTGGCCATGGCGTAGTTGCCCTGGCCGGGACCGCCGAGGACGCCGGACACGGACGAGAACAGCACGAACGCCGTCAGCTCCATGTCGCGGGTCAGCTCGTGGAGGTTCCAGGCCGCGTCGACCTTGGGACGCAGTACCGCGTCCATGCGGTCGGGGGTGAGGGACGAGATCACGCCGTCGTCCAGGAGGCCGGCGGCGTGCACGACGCCGGTCAGCGGACGGCCGTCGAGGAGCTCGGCCACGGCATCCCGGTCGGCGAGGTCGCAGGCGGCGATCTCGGTGTCCGCGCCGAGCGCGGCGAGATCGTCGCGCAGCTCAGCCGCACCTGGCGCGTCGGGCCCGCGGCGGCTTACCAGCAGCAGCCGCCGGACGCCGTGCGCGGACACCAGGTGCCGGGCGATCAACGGGCCGATGCCGCCCGTCCCGCCGGTGATCAGGACGGTCCCGGCGGCTTCCCAGGGCGCGGGGCCCGAGCGCGGCGCGGCCGACCTCGCGAGCCGGGGCACGCGCGGCTCGCCCGCGCGCAACGCGACCTGCGGTTCGGACAGCGCGGCCGCCGCGGGCAACGCCCGCGCGGAGTCGTCGGCGCCGTCGGTGTCGAGCAGGACGAACCGTCCGGGGTTCTCCTCCTGCGCGGACCTGATCAGCCCCCACAGCGCGGCCCCGGCGAGGTCGTCCGGCTTCTCGTGCGGCGCGGCGGCGACGGCGTTCTCGGTGACCACCGCGAGCCGGGACCCGGCGAACCGCTCGTCGGCGAGCCACTCCCGCGCGAGCGCGAGCACCTCGTGCCCGGCGCGCCGCACCTCCGCCGGGCCGGCGCCGGACGGCGCGGGCGCGAAAACCACTTCGGGCACTGCGGATCCGGCGAGTGCCGCCAGGTCCGCGACGCCCGGCAGGCCGTAGCGGTCGCCGCCGAGGACGACGCAGTCCGGGACGGCGGTGGCGGCGAGCTGCGTCCCGGTCCACTCGACGTGGAACAGCGCGTCGTTCCGGGCGTTCCCCGCCGCGTCCAGCCGTTCGGCGGACACGGGCTCCAGCGTGACGGACGCCGCCGACAGCACGGGCCGTCCGGCCTCGTCGACGAGGTCGAGCGCGTGCGCGCCGCCTTCGGCGGGCGTGATCCGCACCCGGACGGCCTCCGCGCCTGCGGCGTGCAGCCGCACTCCGCTCCACGCGGTGGGAAGGCTGACGTGCTCGGCGTCCTCCTCCAGCAGGACGAGATGGGTCGCGGCGTCCAGCAGCGCGGGGTGGATCCCGAATCCGCTCGCTCCGGCCGTGCCTTCGGGCAGCGCGATCTCGGCGTAGAGGTCCCGGCCGTGCCGCCAGGCCGCGCGCAGCCCTTGGAAGAGGAGGCCGTAGGCGTGGCCGCGGGCGAGGAGGCGCTTGTAGGCGTCCTCGACGTCGATGGCGGTGGCACCCCGCGGCGGCGACTGCCATGGTTCGGCGGGCGACGGCGCGCCGTCCGCGGCGAGGCGTCCGGTGGCGTTGCGCGTCCACGGCAGGTCCGAGGAGGCATCGGCGGGACGGGAGAAGACGCTCACCGGCCATCCACCGGACTCGTCCCGCTCCCCCACGACGACCTGGAGCGCGAGCCCGCTCTCCGGCGGCACCATCGGCTCGTGGACGGTCAGCTCCTCGACCAGGTCGCCGCCGACCTCGTCGGCCGCGCGGACGAGCAGGTCCACGAACGCCGCGCCCGGCAGCGGAGTCGCGCCGAGCACCTCGTGCTCGGTGAGCCACGGCCGGGCCCCGGCCGCGAGCCGTCCGGTGAGGACGACGCCGCCGGAGCCGGGCGCGGCGACCACGGCGCCGAGCAGCGGATGCCCGGCCGGTTCGAGCCCGGCCGCGCCGACGTCCCCGGCCGCTCCGGCGGCCGTGTCGGGCCAGTGGCGTTTCCGCTGGAAGGGGTAGGTGGGCAGGTCGACGGCGCGGGCGCCGCGCCCGGCGAACACCGCGTGCCAGTCGACGTCCGCGCCGTCCGCGTACAGCGCGCTGATCGCGGTGAGGAGCGCGGCTGCTTCACCTGCGTCGCGGCGGAGCACGGGCACGACGACTCGGTGCGCGCCGTCGAGGACGTCTTCGACGAGGGCGGTCAGGACGGCGTCCGGCCCGACCTCCACGAACCGGGTGACGCCCTCCGATTCGAGGTGGCGGACGCCGTCGGCGAACCGGACGGCGTCCCGCGCGTGCCGCACCCAGTACTCGGGCGACCGGTGGTCGGCGGAGCCGTCCCCGGTGACGTTCGAGACGATCGGGATCGACGGCTCCGCGTGGTCGAGCCCGGCGGCGACACGTCCGAACTCGTCGAGCATCGGGTCGAGCAGCGGGGAGTGGAAGGCGTGCGAGACGCGCAGCCTTGACGTCTTGCGGCCGAGCGCGGCGAAGTGCGCGACGACGCGCTCGACCTCGGCCTCCGGGCCGGAGACGACGACCGAGTCGGGGCCGTTGACGGCGGCGATCGCGGTGTTCGGGGTGTCCGGGCCGAGGACGGCGGACGCCTCGTCCTCGGTCGCCCGCACGGCCGCCATCGCGCCGCCTGCCGGGAGCGCCTGCATCAGCCGCCCGCGCGCGGCGACGAGCGCGGCGGCGTCCGCCAGCGTCCAGACGCCCGCGACGTGCGCGGCGACCAGCTCGCCGATGGAGTGCCCGGCGACGAGGTCGGGCCGCAGCCCCCACGACTCCAGCAGCCGGTAGAGCGCGACCTCCACGGCGAACAACCCGGCCTGGGTGTGGACGGTCTGGTCGAGCCGCTCGCGGTCGTCGTCCCAGAGCACGGTCTTCAGCGGCACGTCCAGGTGCTTGTCGAGTTCGGCGCACGCGGCGTCGAGCGCGTCCGCGAACACGGGGAACGCCTGGTACAGCTCGCGTCCCATGCCGGGACGCTGCGCGCCCTGGCCGGAGAACAGGAACGCCGTCAGCCCGGTCGAGGCGACGCCGCCGAGCACGTCCGGGCGCGGCTCGCCCGCGGCGACCGCCGCGAGCCCGCTCGACCCGGCGGCCGTGTCGGCGGCGAGGACCACGGCGCGGTGCTCCAGCGCAGCGCGCCCGGTCGCGAGCGAGTACCCGACGGACAGGGCATCGGTGCCGTCGACGTGGGCTGCGACGCGTCCTGCCTGGGCGCGGAGCGTGGCGGCGTCCCGCGCGGACACCGGCCACGGCACCGGCGCGCCGTCCGGCCACGGCGGCGCGGCCTCGGCGTCTTCCCCCGGCGCCTGCTCGATGATCAGGTGGGCGTTGGTGCCGCTGACGCCGAAGGAGGAGACGGCGGCGCGGCGCGGCCGGTCGTCGTCGTGCTCCGGCCATTCCCGCGCCTCGGTGAGAAGGCGCACGTTCCCCTCGTCCCAGTCGACGTGGGTGGACGGCTCCGTCACGTGCAGCGTCTTCGGCAGCAGCCCGTGCCGCATCGCCATGACCGTCTTGATGATCCCGGCGACTCCGGCGGCGGCCTGCGCGTGGCCGATGTTCGACTTGATCGACCCGAGCCACAGCGGACGGTCGTCCGGACGGTTCTGCCCGTAGGTCGCGAGGAGCGCCTGCGCCTCGATCGGGTCGCCGAGCGTGGTGCCCGTCCCGTGGCCCTCGACCGCGTCGACGTCCCCGGCCGCGAGCCGCGACTCGGCGAGCGCGTGCCGGATCAGCCGCTGCTGCGACGGCCCGTTCGGCGCGGTCAGGCCGTTGGACGCGCCGTCCTGGTTGACGGCGCTGCCCCGCACGACGGCCAGCACCCGGTGGCCGTTGCGGCGCGCGTCGGACAGCCGCTCCAGCAGCAGGATCCCGGCGCCCTCGCTCCAGCCGGTGCCGTCCGCCGCGTCGGAGAACGCCTTGCAGCGGCCGTCCGGAGCGAGCCCGCGCTGCCTGCTGAACGCGATGAACGGCGCGGGCAGCGACATCACGAGGACGCCGCCCGCGAGCGCCAGGTCGCATTCGCGGCGGCGCAGCGCGTGCGCCGCGAGGTGCACCGCGACCAGCGACGACGAGCACGCCGTGTCGACGGTCAGCGCGGGCCCCTCAAGGCCGAGCGTGTAGGCGATCCGGCCGGAGATCACCGAGGCCGCGTTGGCGGTGCTGAGGTACGTCTCCTCGGCCTCGGGCAGGGCGTCGAGAACGTAGGCGTAGTCCTGCCCGCCGGACCCGACGAACACCCCGACCTGCTTCTCGCGGAGGGAGTGCGGGTCGATCCCGGCGCGTTCGCACACCTCCCAGGACAGCTCCAGCGCGATCCGCTGCTGCGGGTCCATGCTGAGGGCCTCGCGCGGGGAGATGCCGAAGAACCCGGCGTCGAAGTCCCCCGCGTCGTACACGAACCCGCCTTCGCGGACGTAGCTCGCGCCGGGACGGTCGGGGTCGGCGTCGAACAGCCGCCCGGTGTCCCAGCCCCGGTCGTCGGGGAACGGGCCGACGGCGTCGGTCCCGTCCGCGACCAGCTTCCACAGCCCCTCCGGGGACCGGACGCCGCCCGGGTACCGGCAGCTCATCGCGACGATCGCGATCGGCTCCCGTTCCCTGGTCTCGACGTCCTGGAGCCGCCGCCGGGTCTGGTGCAGTTCCGCGGTGACCCGTTTGAGGTAGCCGAGCAGCTTCTCGTCGTTCGCCATGTCCGCCTCTCTCAGGCCATCCCGAGATCTTTGTCGATGAAGTCGAAGAGGTCGTCGGCCGTCGCGTCCTCCAGGCGGCTTGCGACGTCCGCGCCGCCGTCCCGTCCGGCGAGGGACTGGTTCAGCGACGCCACCAGCGCCTGGAGCCGCGCGGTGACGCCGGAGCGCTCGATCTCCTCGGCGGGGAGCGCCGCCACGGCCGCCTCGAGCCGGTCCAGCTCGGTCGTGATCGGGACGTCGCCCTGGACGGTCGTGTCGGCCGGGCGCATGAGCGTCTGGAGGAACGCTGCCAGCGCGGCCGGGGAGGCGTGGTCGAACGCCAGCGTCGCGGGCAGTTTCCGCCCGGTCGCCGCGCTCAGCCGGGTGCGGAGCTCCACGGCGGCGACCGAGTCGAACCCGAGTTCCTTGAAGGCGCGGCCGGGGTCGAGCGCGGCGCTGTCGTCGTAGCCGAGGATCACCGCGACGTGCGTGCGGACGAGGTCGAGCAGCGCGCGTCCGCGTTCGGCCTCCGGCATCGCGGCGAGCCGCGCCGCGAACCCGGACTCGGGCCTGCTCGTCTCTTCCTCGTCGTCGTTCTGCGCGGCGAGGGCGGCGCGGGCTTCGGGCAGTTCGTCCAGCAGGGGACGGGGCCGCGCGAGCGTGTACGCGGCGGTGAACCGGGACCAGTCGATGTCCGCGACCACGAGGTGGCTCTCGTCGTGGTCGAGCGCCTGCCGCAGCGCGTTGATCGCCGGGCGCGGCTCCATCGGCGCGAGCCCGAGGCGGCGCGCCGCCGCGCCCGCGTCGGCGTCGACCATCCCGGCGTTCCAGGTGCCCCAGGCGATCGCTGTCGCGGTGCGGCCGTCCGCCCGGCGGCGGTGGGCGAGCGCGTCCAGGTAGGCGTTGGCGGCGGCGTAGGCCGACTGGCCCGCCCCGCCCCACGCGGCCGCGCCGGACGAGAACAGCACGAACGCGTCCAGCGGACGGTCCGCCAGGAGGTCGTCCAGGTGCGCCGCGCCCACGGCCTTCGGCATGACCGCCGCCAGCTCGTCCAGGGTGAGGTCGGACAGCGGGGCGTTCGCGCCGAGCGTCCCGGCCGCGTGCATGACCGCCGTGAGGTCGTCGCCGATCGAGTCGAGCAGGCGGCGCAGGGCGTCGCGGTCGGCGACGTCGCACGCCGCGACCGTCACGCGGGTGCCGAGCGCGGACAGCTCCGCCTCCAACTCGGCGGCCCCCTCCGCGGCCGGGCCGCTTCGGCTGGTGAGGACGAGGTGCTCGGCGCCGTCCGCGGCGAGGCGGCGGGCGACCTGCGCGCCGACGCCGCCGGTGCCGCCGGTGACGAGGACCGTCCCGCGCGGACGCCAGGTGCGCGCGGGCGTCCTGCCGTTGAGCCCGGCGCGGACCAGGCGGCGCACGGCCACCTTGCCGGGCCGGATCGCGACCTGGTCTCCGGCCTCGCCCGTCAGCGCTGTGGCGAGCGTGCGGAGGACCGTCTCGTCCAGGTCGCCCCGGGCCGGGGTTGCGGGGAGGTCGATCATCCCGCCCCAGGTCCGGGGGCGTTCCAGGCCGAGGACCGTGCCGAGGCCCCAGAGGGACGCCTGCGCCAGGTCGGTGATCTCGGCGGGGTCGTCCACGGCGACCGCGCCCTGCGTCACGCACCAGAGCGGCGCGTCGTGCCCGGCGTCGTCCAGCGCCTGTGCGAGGGCGATCGTCGCCGCGACTCCCCGGGTGATCGCCGGGTGGCGAGGGTGGGGGCGTGGGTCCAGGGCTAGCAGGGACAGGACGCCGTCCGTGGCCTTGGTGTCACGGAGCCTGTCGGCCAGCGACTTCCGGTCGTCGTCGTCCACTTCCATTGGGACGAGGTGGACGCCGTTGTCGGTGAGCGCCTTGGTGATCCGCGTGAGGTCGAGGCCGGACGGCATTACGACCAGCCATTCGCCGGACGGCGGGTTTTGGGGCGGGTCGGCCAGGGGCTTCCACGCGATCCGGTAGCGCCAGGAGTCGACGGCCCGGGTCTCGCGGCTGCGGCGACGCCAGTCCGAGAGGGCAGGGGCGACATCGCGGAGCGATTCGGGGGCCAGGTCGAGGCTTTGGGCCAGGGAGGAGAGGTCTCCCTGCTCCACGGCGTCCCAGAAGGCGGCGTCTGCCGGGTCGGACGGGCGGGTGGTGCTGACGGGGTCCGACCAGTAGCGGGTGCGTTGGAATGCGTAGGTGGGGAGTTCGACTCGGTGTCCGCCGTGGTGGGTGAAAAGTGCGGGCCAGTCGACGGTGGTTCCGGTGACGTGGAGGTGGGCGAGCGCGGTGAGGAGGGTCGTGGTTTCGGGACGGTCGCGGCGGAGCGCGGCGACGCTGACGGCCTCGTCGGCCGGGACCATCGCGGTGAGGACGCCGTCGGGTCCGATTTCCAGGAATCGGGTGACGCCGTTGTCGTGGAGGCGGGTGAGGGTGTCGTGGAACCGGACGGCATCACGAACGTGCCGCACCCAGTACTCAGGGTCAGGCTCCGCACCCACGACGGGAAGGGTGGGCGTGTTGTAGGTGATGGATTCGGCGATCTGGCGGAACTCGTCCCGCATCGGATCCATCAGCGGGGAATGGAAGGCGTGCGAGACCCGGAGCCGGGTCGTCTTACGCCCAAGGCCGGTGAAATGGTCGATGATTCGGGCGACCTCGTTCTCCGTGCCAGAGACGACGATGGCCTGCGGGCCGTTGACAGCAGCGAGCCCGACCTCGTCGCTCAACAGCGGAGTGATCTCGTCTTCGGTGGCTTGGATTGCAGCCATCGCTCCGCCAGGCGGGAGCGCCTGCATCAACCGCCCTCGCGCCGCGACCAGCTTTGCCGCGTCCTCCAGCGAGAACATCCCCGCAACGTGCGCGGCCGCCAACTCGCCAATCGAGTGACCCGCCACGAAGTCCGGGCGGACACCCCACGATTCCAGAAGCCGGAACAGGGCGATTTCGATGGCGAACAGACCGGTCTGAGTGAAAGCGGTCTGATCCAGTAGGTCGGGTTCGGACCAGATGACGTCCTTCAACGACTGGTCCAGGTGTTGGTCCAGTTCGGCGCAGACGGTGTCGAAGGCGTCGGCGAACACCGGGAACGTCTCGTACAACTCCCGGCCCATGCCCAGGCGTTGTGCGCCTTGGCCGGAGAACAGCAGCGCGGTCGAACCCTGGCTCGCCGGGCCGGTACCGACGACCACGTCCGGGTGCGGTTTCCCAGCCGCCAACGCAGACAACGCCTCCAAAGCGGATTCGCCATCGCCCGCCAAGACAACCGCACGCCGCTCCAACAACGCACGGTCACTCGCCAACGAGAACCCCGCGTCCAGGGGACGCAGCTCAGGAGTCGAACGGACATGTGCGCGAAGCCGCTCCGCCTGGGCTTGAAGACCCGCTTCGTCACGCGCGGAGATCAGCCACGGAATCCTCGCGGGAGGATCGAGCGATACTTCCTCGGATTTCGCGGCTGGCGGCTCTTCGAGAATGAGGTGAACGTTGGTGCCGCTGATGCCGAACGAGGAGACTCCAGCCCGGCGGGGATGGCCGTTCTGCGGCCACTCGCGCGCCTCGGACAGCAACTCGACGGCTCCGGCCGACCAGTCGACGTGCGGGGACGGTTCGTCCACATGCAGCGTCTTGGGCAGCACGCCGTGTCGCATCGCCTGAACCATCTTGATGATCCCCGCGACACCGGCAGCAGCCTGCGCGTGACCCATGTTGGATTTGATCGACCCCAACCACAACGGCCGATCCTCAGGACGATCCTGACCATAGGTCGCAATCACCGCCTGCGCCTCGATCGGGTCACCCAGCCGAGTGCCGGTGCCGTGTGCCTCGACCGCGTCGACGTCCACTGCGTTCAGGCCGGAATTGGCGAGTGCCTGGCGAATAACCCGCTGCTGCGACGGGCCATTCGGAGCGGTCAGGCCATTGGACGCGCCGTCCTGATTGACCGCACTGCCCCGAACGACCGCCAACACCGGGTGACCATTACGGCGAGCGTCCGACAACCGCTCAACCACCAGAACACCCACACCCTCAGCCCAACCCGCACCATCAGCCGACGCCGAGAACGACTTGCACCGCCCATCCGCAGCCAAACCACGCTGACGACTGAACTCCACAAACATCCCCGGCGTAGACATCACCGTCACACCACCAGCCAACGCGAGCGAGCATTCACCCGAACGCAGCGCCTGACTTGCCAGGTGCAAAGCCACCAGAGAGGACGAGCAGGCCGTGTCCAGCGTTACCGAGGGTCCTTCCAAGCCGAACACATACGAGACGCGACCGGAGGCGAGGCTGCCCGCACTGGTGCTGGCGGCATCGACGTCCAGCGCGTAGTCGTGGTACATCAAACCGGCGAAAACACCGGTCGCACTCCCCCGCAGAGACGACGGATCAATACCCGCCCGCTCAAACGCCTCCCACGACGCCTCCAACAACAAACGCTGCTGCGGATCAGTATCCGCCGCCTCACGCGGCGACACACCAAAGAAGCCAGCGTCAAAATCCGCCGCGTCATACAAGAACCCACCCTCACGGGCCACGCTCTTGCCGGGACGACCAGGAACTGGATCGAACAGACCCTCCACATCCCAGCCCCGATCGACCGGGAAACCTGAGACTGCGTCTACGCCACCCTCGACCAGACGCCACAAGTCCTCGGGCGAGGCGACACCACCGGGATAACGGCACGCCATCCCCACGATCACGATCGGATCGTCATCGACCTTCTGAACACTGGCGGCGATGACCGCACCAGCGGCCGCCGTGCCGGAGAGTTCACTCTCCAGGTATTCGGCCACAGCGTGCGCATTCGGATAATCGAAGACCAGCGTTGCCGGGAGACGAAGACCCGTCTCGGCACGCAGCGCATTACGCAACTCCACCGCAGAAAGGGAATCGAAACCCAGGTCACGGAACGCACGGTCGGGCTGTACGGCATCTGCCGAGGCGTGGCCCAGTACGGCCGCAACTTGGGTCCGGACGATGTCCGACAGGGCGTTGAGGCGTTCGTCCGGGAGCATTCTGATCAGGCGGTCACTCAGTGAGCTTTCCACCCGACCGCGCACGGGCCGTCGTCCATTGCCGGAGAGGCCGCGTAGCAAGGCCGGGATCTCGTCGCCCTGTCGTGCCCGCAACACCGCGCGGTCCACGCGCAACGGGACGACCGTCGCCTCATCGACGCCCAACGATGCGTCGAAGAGCGCCAGTCCTTCGTCCACGGACATTGGCGGCATGCCGAGCCGCCGCAAGCGATCCGCGTCCGAGGCGTCCAGTTCGGCGGACATGCCCTCCGTGGTGTCCCAGAGCCCGAACGCCATTGATGTCGCGGCGAGCCCGAGCGAGCGGCGATGCTCGGCGAGCGCGTCCAAGAAGACATTTGCCGCCGCGTAATTGCCCTGCCCCGCCGCCAGGACCATCCCACCGGCAGAGGAGAACAACACGAACGCCGACAGATCCAGGTCACGGGTCAACTCGTGCAGATGCCACGCACCGTCCACCTTCGGACCGAACACCGCATCAACCCGCTCAGGCGACAGCGAACCGATCAAGCCGCTGTCCGCCACTCCCGCGGCGTGCACCACACCAGTCAGCGGATGCTCCGCCGGGATCCCGTCGAGCAGATCCGCCACGGCCTGACGATCCGAGACATCACACGCGGCCACCGAAACCTCGGTGCCTAGACCCGCCAGCTCCGCGCGAAGCTCCGCAGCACCCGGGGCCTCCAGTCCACGGCGGCTCGTCAGAACCAGATGCCGCACACCATGAACCGACACCAGATGACGCGCCACCAGCGCGCCCAGGCCGCCCGTCCCGCCAGTCACCAGGACTGTGCCGTCCGGGTCCCACTCGAAGGACGACGCCGACTGGGCGGCGGTCAGACGAGGCAGGCGAACCAGGCCACCACGAATAGCGACCTCGGGCTCGTCACCGGACCCGGCGACCCCGGCCAGAGCATCAGCCGACTCGGACGCACCATCCAGATCCACCAGAACGAAACGACCCGGATTCTCCGCCTGCGCCGCACGCAACAGACCCCGCACCGGAGCCTGCGCCAGACCCTCGCGAAGGACGACTACAAGTCGCGACGCGGCAAACCGCTCATCCCCCAGCCACTCCTGCACGACGGCCAACGCGGAGTAGGCCGTCGCACGCACATCCGCCAGAACGCCATCACCAGCCACAGGAGGCGACCAAACGACGACGTCCGGCACACCAGCGTCCGCAATACTCGCCAGATTGGCGAAGAGCGGGACGTCCGAGGAAAGGCCACACCGGTCCGAACCCAGCACCGCCAGGCTCGACGCGGGCGGCTGTCCGTCCATCGACGGGGCGGGCGACCAGGCGACCGTGAACAGCGAATCGTTCAGTCCGCCGGACGTGCTCAGTTGCTCAGCCGACAACGCCCGCGACGCCAGCGATTCCACGCTAAGCACCGCGCGGCCCGTCTCGTCGGACGCGAGCAGGCTCACCACCGTGTCGCCCAACTGCGACACCCGTACCCGCAACGTCGAGGCACCGGCCGCGTGCAGACTCACCCCGCTCCACTCGAACGGGAGCAGCGCGTCGTCGCCTCCGTCCAGCAGGATCACGTGCATCGCGGCGTCGAGCAGCGCCGGGTGGATGCCGTAGGCGGTCGCCTGGTCTCGCGCGTCGTCCGGCAGCGCCACCTCCGCGAACAGGTCGCCACCGCGTTGCCAGGCGGCCCGCAGCCCCTGGAACAGGGGTCCGTAGCCGAAGCCACGGTCGGCGAGGCGCTCGTAGGCGTCGGCGACGTCGAGCGCGGTCGCGTCGGCGGGCGGCCATTGCGCGAGATCGGACGGCGGCCGCGCCGCACCCGTGGCCAGGACGCCCTCCGCGTGCCGCGTCCACTCGCCGTCCCCCGTCCCGCCCTCGGGGAGCGAATGGACGCTCACCGGGCGGCGGCCCCGCTCGTCGGCCGCGCCGACCGTCACGTGGATCGCCGCGCCGCCGTGCTCGGGCAGGACGAGCGGCGCCTCCAACGTGAGCTGTTCCAGCACATCGCAGCCGATCTGGTCACCGGCCCGGACGGCCAACTCCACGAACACCGCGCCTGGCAGGAGGACACTGCCCAGCACTTCGTGCTCGGCCAGCCACGGTTGCGCGTCGGCCGAAAGCCGGCCGGTCAGCATCACGCCGTCCGATCCGGGGATCGGCACCACCGCACCCAGCAGCGGGTGTTCGGCCGGGCCGAGTCCGAGCGCCGAAGGGTCGTCGCTCGCCGCGGTGTCCAGCAGCCAGAAGCGTTCGCGCTGGAAGGCGTAGGTCGGCAGCTCGACCGTGCGGGCGGCGCGCCCGGCGAAGACGGCGTCCCAGTCGACGTCCAGGCCGTGCGCGTGGACGTTTCCCAGCGCGGTCAAGAGTTCCTGCGCCTCGGGACGATCCCGGCGGAGGACGGGCGCGGCGATCTCGCCGTCCGAGTCGCCCCGCACCATCGCCGTCAGTACGCCATCGGGCCCGATCTCCAAGAACCGGGTGACGCCCTGATCGCGGAGTTCGGTAACCGCGTCGTGGAATCGGACGGCGTCACGGACATGCCGCACCCAATACCCGGCGTCCGCCTCCGCGCCCAGGACAGGAATGGAAGGCGCCTTGAAGGTGATGGATTCGGCGATCTGGCGGAAGTCGTCCAGCATCGG
Source organism: Actinomadura syzygii (assembly GCF_008085905.1). GTDB lineage: Bacteria > Actinomycetota > Actinomycetes > Streptosporangiales > Streptosporangiaceae > Spirillospora > Spirillospora syzygii. The sequence continues at coordinate 547,686 of NZ_VSFF01000004.1, forward strand.
GTCCATCAGCGGCGAATGGAAGGCGTGCGAGACTCGGAGGCGGGTCGTCTTGCGTCCCAGCTCGGCGAAATGGTCGATGATTCGGGAGACCGCGTCTTCGGCGCCGGAGACCACGACCGAATCCGGGCCGTTCACCGCCGCGACACTGACAACCGCCGAATCCAGCAGCGGGACGACCTCATCCTCGGTCGCCTGAATGGCCGCCATCGCTCCGCCGGACGGGAGCGCCTGCATCAACCGACCCCGAGCCGCAACCAGCTTCGCAGCATCCTCCAGCGAGAACATCCCCGCCACATGCGCGGCCGCCAGCTCACCGATTGAATGACCCGCCAGGAAATCAGGGCGGACACCCCACGACTCCAGCAACCGGTAAAGCGCAACCTCAACCGCGAACAGACTCGTCTGAGTGAACACCGTCTGGTTCAGCAGCTCAAGCTCAGACCAAGCTACTTCCTTCAGCGGCCGGTCCAGATGCCGATCCAGTTCAGCGCAGACCGCGTCGAACGACTCCGCGAACACCGGGAACGCCTCATACAACTCCCGGCCCATCCCGACACGCTGCGACCCCTGACCCGAGAACAGGAAGGCCGTCTGGCCCGGCTTGGCGGTTCCGCGGACGACGCCGTGCCCGCCGGCGCGTCCTTCGGCGAGGACGTCCAAGCCCGCCAGCAGTTCTTCCCTGCCTCGGCCCACCACGACCGCACGGTGTTCCAGGACCGCACGGGACGTGGCCAGCGTGAACGCCACGTCCAATGGTTCCGGCTCTGCGTGCGTGCGCAGATGCGCGCGGAGCCTTTCGGCCTGACCGCGAAGACCCGCCTCATCGCGCGCTGAGAGCAGCCAGGGAAGAACTCCGTCCTCGGCGGAAGGACGCTCCGGCGCGTCCGGCGCGGGAACCTGTTCGAGAATGACGTGCGCGTTCGTGCCGCTGATTCCGAACGAGGAGATTCCGGCGCGGCGCGGATGACCGTTCTGCGGCCATTCCCGTGCTTCCGCCAGCAGTTCGACGCGCCCCGCCGTCCAGTCGACGTGCGGGGTCGGCTCGTCCACGTGCAGCGTCTTCGGCAGGACGCCGTGCCGCATCGCGTAGACCGTCTTGATGATTCCGGCGACGCCGGCGGCGGCCTGGGTGTGACCGATGTTCGATTTGATCGACCCCAGCCACAGCGGCCGATCCTCCGAACGCCCCTGTCCGTACGTCGCGAGCAATGCCTGCGCCTCGATCGGGTCGCCCAGCGTCGTTCCCGTGCCGTGCGCTTCGACCGCGTCCACGTCGGCGGCGTCCAATCCGGCGTTGGCCAATGCCTGCCGGATCACCCGCTGCTGCGACGGCCCGTTCGGCGCCGTCAAGCCATTCGAGGCCCCATCCTGATTGACCGCCGTACCGCGCACGACAGCCAATACCGGGTGGCCGTTGCGGCGGGCGTCCGAGAGGCGCTCGACCAGGAGCATTCCCGCGCCTTCGCCCCAGGACGTGCCGTCCGCGGCGGCGGCGAACGACTTCGCGCGGCCGTCCTGGGCAAGGCCCCTTTCCAGGCTGAAGTCGACGAACGTGTCCGGCGTCGCCATGACGGCGACACCTCCGGCCAGCGCGAGGGTGCATTCGCCGGAGCGCAGTGCTTGCGCGGCGAGATGAAGCGCCACCAGGGACGACGAGCACGCCGTGTCCACGGTCACCGCCGGGCCTTCGAGGCCGAACGTGTAGGAGATCCGGCCCGAGACGATCGAGCCGGTATTACTTCCCGCCGCGTAGTCGTGGTACATCGCCCCGGCGAATACGCCGGTCGCGCTTCCGCGCAGGGACGACGGGTCGATTCCAGCGCGTTCGAGCGCCTCCCAGGACACTTCCAGCAGCAGTCTCTGCTGCGGGTCCATGGACAATGCCTCGCGCGGGCTGATCCCGAAGAATCCCGGGTCGAATTCCGCCGCGTCGTGCAGGAAGCCGCCGGTCCGGACGTAGCTCTTTCCGGGCGTGCCGGGTTCGGGATCGTATAGGCCGTCGACGTCCCAGCCTCGGTCGGCGGGGAATTCGGAGACGGCGTCCACGCCGTCCGCGACGAGCCGCCACAGGTCCTCCGGCGCGGTGACGCCGCCGGGGAAGCGGCACGCCATGCCGACGATCGCGATCGGCTCGTCGTCCGCCCGCGCGGCGGCCACGACGGGGCGGTCGGACGCGGCGCCCGTCACCTCGTCCAGCAGGTGGCGGGCCAGCACGACCGGCGCCGGGTAGTCGAAGACGAGCGTCGCGGGCAGGCGAAGCCCGGTCGCCTCCGCGAGGGCGTTGCGGAACTCGACCGCCGACAGCGAGTCGAAGCCCAGGTCGCGGAACGCGCGCTCGGGCTCGACGGCCGCCGGACCCGCGTAGCCGAGGACGGACGCGGCCCGGCCGCGCACGATGTCGAGCACCGCCTCCTCCTGCTCGGCCTCGGTCAGGCCGGACAGGCGCCGTCCGAGCGCCGCCGCGCCGCCCGCCCCGCTGTCGGCGGCGGCACGGCGGCGCGTGCCGCGGACCAGGCCCCGCAACACGTGCGGCACGTCGCCGGCACCGTTGGAGGCGAGGGTCCGCAGGTTCAGGCGGACGGGGACGAGCATCGCCTCGTCCACCCGGCTCGCCGCGTCGAACAGCGCCAGGCCCTGGTCGTCCGGCAGCGCCTCCAGGCCGGTCCGGTCGAAGCTCTGTGCCCGCTCCGCCATGCCGGTGCTCCACAGGCCCCAGGCCAGGGACTGCGCGGGCATGCCGTGGGCGCGGCGGTGTGCGGCGAGGCCGTCCAGGAACGCGTTGGCCGCCGCGTAGTTGCCCTGACCGGGCGAACCCAGGACGCCCGCCGCAGACGAGAACAGCACGAATGCCGACAGGTTCAGGTCGCGGGTCAGTTCGTGCAGGTTCCAGGCCGCGTCCGCCTTGGGACGGAGCACCGCGTCGATCCGCTCGGGGGTCAAAGACGAGATGACGCCATCGTCCAGGACACCGGCCGCGTGCACGACGGCCGCTATTTCCCGGCCCGCCAGTAGCTGCGCCGCCGCATCACGGTCGGACACATCGCAGGCGGCGAATTCGACCTCGGCGCCCAAGGCGGTCAGGTCGTCGCGCAACTCGGGCACGCCCGGCGCGTCCGCGCCTCGGCGGCTCACCAGCAGCAGGCGGCTCACGCCGTGCTCGGTCACCAGGTGGCGCGCCACCAGCGCGCCGAGGCCGCCGGTTCCGCCGGTGATGAGTACCGTCCCGTCGCCGGAGAAGGTCTCCTCGGACGGACGGGGGGCGAGCACGCGCGCCAGGCGCATCACGAACGTCCCGCCATCGCGGAACACCACCTGCGGTTCCCCGGACGCGACCGCCGGCAGGGCATCGGCCGTGTTCATGCCGGTGTCGAGGTCGGCCAGGACGATCCGCCCCGGGTTCTCCGACTGCGCCGAGCGGATCAGCCCCCAGGCCGCCGCGCCGCCGAGATCGGTGACGTCCTCGCCGTCGACGGAGACCGCGCCGGACGTCACGACCAGCAGGGTGGACGACGCGAACCGCTCGTCCGCCAACCACGCCTGCGCGGCCGCGAGCGCCTGATGGACACTCGCCCGCACCTCGCCGCCCGCGTCCGGTTCAAGGACGACCACATCGGGGACGGCGGTGTTCTGGTCGAGTTCCTCCCAGCGTGTCCAGGACGGCGCCGAGTCGCTTTCGAGCCCGATCGGCGTCCATTCCACGTGGTAGAGGGAGTCGCCGGAAGGATCGCGAGCCTCGGCCCCGGAGAACCGGTCGGCGGAGACCTCCCGGAGCACCAGCGAGCCGATCGCCGCGACGGGACGCCCGGACCCGTCCGCCACCTGCAAGGACACGGCATCGCCCGCCGCCGGGGACACTCGCACCCGGAGCGTTCTCGCGCCGGTGGCGAAGAGTTCCACGCCCGACCACGCGAACGGCAGCAGCACCCCGTCACCGGACGCGACGTCGCTCAGCGCGATCGCGTGCAGAGCGGCGTCCAGCAGCGCGGGGTGGAGGCCGAAGCGGTCCTCGGCGACCTGCTCAGGGAGGGCGATTTCGGCGAACACCTCGTCGCCGCGCCGCCAGGCCGCCTGCAAGCCTTGGAATGCCGGGCCGTAGTCCAGGACGTCGTAGAGCCCATCGGTCTCGACCTCGACGGCACTGGCCGGAGGCCACTGCTCCATCTCGAAATCGGGGGCGGCTTCGGTGCCGGTGTCGGTGAGGAGGCCGACTGCGTGGCAGGTCCAGGGCGCATCGTCGTCCTGGCGCGAATGGATGCTCACGGTCCGCCGGGCGTCCTCGCGCGGCGCGCCGACGACGATCTGGACCGACGTGCCGCCGTCTCCAGGAAGGACGAGTGGCTGTTCGAGGGTGAGTTCCTCGATCCGGCCGCAGCCGACCTGATCTCCAGCGCGGACGGCCAGCTCAACGAATCCCGTGCCCGGGAAGACCGTCACGCCACCGAAAGCGTGGTCGGCGAGCCAGGGCTGCGCGTGTACGGAAAGGCGACCCGACAGCACCACACCATCGGACTCTGGTGAGGAGACCACTGCGCTGAGGAGCGGATGGTCGGCCGATCCGAGGCCCATCGACTCGGCGTCACCACCGGCCTGCGGAGCCGACAGCCAGAAATGCTCGCGCTGGAAGGCGTAGGTCGGCAATTCGACCTGACGCGCACCGCGTCCTGCCAAAACCGTGCGCCAGTCAATGGACGCACCGGACGCATGCAGCCCGCCCAGAGCTTTGAACAGGGTCTTGGTCTCGTCGTGCTCCCTGCGCATTACCGGGACGACGACCGCGCCGTCAGAGTTGCTCTGGACGATCGCGGTCAGCACACCGTCCGGCCCTACCTCCAGGAACCGACCGACGCCCTGGTTGCCCAGCTCAGCGACGGTCTCGTGGAACCGGACGGCGTCGCGGACGTGCCGAACCCAGTACTCGGCGTCCGGCTGGGCGCCCGCGATGGGAATGGCGGGTTCGTTAAAGGTGATGGATTCGGCGACCTGGCGGAAGTCGTCCAGCATCGGGTCCATCAGCGGGGAATGGAAAGCATGAGACACCCGCAGCCGGGTCGACTTGCGTCCCAACTCCGTGAAGTGCTCCACGATCCGGGAAACCGCATCCTCCGCGCCGGACACCACGACCGAATCCGGGCCGTTCACCGCCGCGACGCCGACATGGTGATCCAGCAGCGGGAGAATCTCGTCTTCGGTCGCCTGCACCGCTGCCATCGCCCCACCAGGCGGCAGCGCCTGCATCAACCGACCCCGAGCAGCCACCAACCTCGCGGCATCCCCCAGCGAGAACATCCCCGCCACATGCGCAGCCGCCAACTCACCGATCGAATGACCCGCCAAGAAATCAGGGCGGACGCCCCACGACTCCAAGAGACGGAACAGCGCAACCTCGACCGCGAACAAACCCGTCTGAGTGAACACCGTCTGATCAAGCAACTCAGGCTCAGACCACACGACATCCTTCAAAGGCCGGTCCAGATGCCGGTCCAACTCCACACAGACCGCATCGAACGACTCCGCGAACACCGGGAACGCCTCATACAACCCCCGGCCCATCCCCACACGCTGCGACCCCTGACCCGAGAACAGGAAGGCAGTTCCGCCCTCCTTTCGGTCAGGGCGGCGCGATTCTCCTGCTGCCAGCCGATCCAGCCCGGCCAGCAGTTCATCGCGGTCTTGGCCGACCACAACCGCGCGGTGCTCGAACATTCCGCGCGTGGCGACTAGCGAGAAACCCACGTCCAGTGGCGAAACCCGCTCGTCCTCGCGGACGAACTCGGCGAGCCGAGCAGCCTGCCCCAGAAGACCGGCCTCACTCCGTGCCGACACCACCCAGGGAACGACCGGCAGTTCCGCAGCAGACGGCCATTCCTTGTCAGCCGCCGGGGGCTGCTCGACGATGACGTGCGCGTTCGTCCCGCTGATCCCGAACGAAGAAATCCCGGCCCGGCGCGGATGACCGTTCTGCGGCCATTCCCGCTCCTCCGCCAGCAGTTCGACCTGCCCCACCGACCAATCCACGTGCGGCGTCGGCTCGTCCACGTGCAGTGTCTTGGGCAGCACTCCATACCGCATCGCCTGGACCATCTTGATGATCCCAGCCACCCCAGCAGCCGCCTGTGTATGCCCGATGTTCGACTTGATCGACCCCAACCACAGCGGCCGATCGTCCGCACGGTCCTGGCCATAGGTCGCCAGCAACGCCTGCGCCTCGATCGGGTCACCCAAAGTCGTACCGGTGCCATGCGCCTCAACCGCATCCACATCACCGACACCCAACCCGGCATTGGCCAACGCCTGCCGGATCACCCGACGCTGCGACGGACCATTCGGAGCCGTCAACCCATTCGACGCACCATCCTGATTCACCGCCGAACCACGCACCACAGCCAGCACCGGATGCCCAAGCCGCCGAGCATCAGAAAGACGCTCGACCAGCAACATCCCCGCACCCTCACCCCACGACGTCCCATCCGCCGAAGCGGCGAACGACTTGGCTCGTCCATCCGCGGCCAGACCGCCCTGGCGGCTGAATTCCACGAACGTCCACGGGGTCGCCATTACAGCGACGCCACCGGCCAGCGCGAGCGAGCACTCCCCCGACCGCAACGCCTGCGCCGCCCAATGCAACGCCACCAACGACGACGAACACGCCGTGTCCACCGTCACCGCCGGACCCTCGAACCCGAACGTGTAGGAGATCCGGCCGGAGACCACAGACCCGGAACTACTGCTGTCCGCGTAGTCGTGGTACATGACCCCGGCGAACACACCGGTGGAACTCCCCCGCAGTGAAGAAGGGTCGATCCCGGCTCGCTCCAGCGCCTCCCACGAAACCTCCAGCAACAACCTCTGCTGCGGGTCCATCTCGGCCGCCTCGTTCGGGCTGATGCCGAAGAACCCCGGATCGAATTCCGCCGCTTCGTGAAGGAAGCCGCCGGTGTTCACGTAGCTGGTGTTGGGCTTTTCCCCGGCGGGGTCGAAAAGGCCGGAGGTGTCCCATCCCCGGTCGGACGGGAACGGCGACACTGCGTCCACGCCGCCCGCGACCAACCGCCACAGGTCCTCCGGCGAGGCGACGCCGCCCGGGTACCGGCACGCCATTCCGACGATCGCGATCGGCTCGTCGTCCGACCCGGCGGACGTGGCCGTCACGAGCCGGGCCTCCCCCGCCCCGGACACCTCGCTCAGCAGATAGCGGGCCAGGACGTCCGGGCTCGGGTAGTCGAAGACGAGCGTCGCGGGCAGGCGAAGCCCGCTCGCCTCCGCCAGCGCGTTGCGGAACTCGACCGCCGACAGCGAGTCGAAGCCCAGGTCGCGGAACGCGCGCTCGGGCTCCACGGCCTCCGGCCCCGAGTGCCCGAGGACGATCGCCGCCTGCGTGCGCACCAGCACCGACAGCGCGTCGTACCACTCCGGCTCGGGCAGGGACGCGAGCCGCCGCCGCAGCGCGCCCGTGTCCGCCTGGACGCTCGCGGCGGTCCGCCGCACCCGCGGGACGAGCCCGTGGAACAGCCGCGGGACCTCGCCGCCGCCCGCGCCCAACGCCTTCAGATCGAGCCGGATCGGGACGAGCGAAGCATCGCCGAGCACACAGGCGGTGTCCAGCAGGGCGAGCCCTTCGTCCCCGGAAAGCCCTTCCACTCCGGAGCGGGCCATGCGCTGGACTTCGCCGTCGTCGAGCCCGGCGAGCATCCCGCTCCCTGCCGTCCACGGTCCCCAGGCCAGCGCCTGGACGGGCAGGCCCAGCGATGCGCGGTGCGCCGCGAGCCCGTCCAGGAAGGCGTTGGCCGCCGCGTAGTTGCCCTGGCCGGGAGTCCCCAGCACGCCCGCGGCCGATGAGAACAGGACGAACGCCGACAGGTCCGGCAGGTCGCGGGTCAGTTCGTGCAGGTTCCACGCCGCGTCCACCTTGGGACGCATGACCGCGTCCACCCGCTCGGCCGTCAGCGACGAGATCACGCCGTCGTCCAGGACACCGGCCGCGTGCACGACGCCGGAAATGTCGCGTCCCGCCAGCAGTCCGGCGAGAGCGTCGCGGTCGGCCGCATCGCAGGCCGCCAACTCGACCTCGGCGCCCAAGCCCGCCAGCTCGTCCCGCAACTCGACCGCGCCCGGCGCATCCGCGCCCCGGCGGCTCACCAGCAGCAGACGATCAACGCCGTGCTCGGTCACCAGATGGCGCGCCACCAGCGCGCCCAGGCCACCGGTGCCACCGGTGATCAGCACCGTCCCGGCGCCGCCGCCGAAGACCGACGCCGACGGCGCGTCCGGCGTGGCGACGGACACGCGAGCAAGCCTCGGAGCCCGCACGGCACCGTCGCGCACCGCCACCTGCGGCTCACCGGAACCGACCACCCGTGCCGCGTCGGCGGGCCCGGCGCCTGGGAAGAGGTCGGCCAGGACGATCCGCCCCGGGTTCTCCGACTGCGCCGTCCGGACGAGCCCCCACACCGCCGCGCCCGCCAGGTCGGTGACGTCCTCACCGCCGGACGACGACACGGCGCCCGCCGTGGCGACGACCAGGGTCGAGTCGGTGAAGCGCTCCTCAACGAGCCAGGCCCGCACCGCGTCCAGCGCCCGCACCACCGCCGGGCGGACGGACGCCGCGTCCACGCCCCCCGCCACCGGCAGGACCACGACCGCCGGGACTTCGTCGTCGGCCCCGAGGTCGTCCCAGCCGATCCAGGCGGGCGTGTCCGGCGGCGAGTCCGGGACGGGCGCCCATTCGACGCGGTAGAGCGACTCGTGGAACACCGAGCGGGCCGCCGAGAGCTGATCGGCGGTGATCCGCCGGAGCGCCAGCGACCCGACCGCCGCGACCGCCCGTCCGGTGCCGTCCGCCACCTGGAGGGACACCGTGTCGCCGGTCGTCGGAGACACCCGCACCCGCAGCGCCCTGGCTCCCGAGGCGTACAGTTCCACGCCCGACCAGGCGAACGGCAGCGCCGTGCCGTCTCCGCCCGGCTCGTGGAGCGTGATCGCGTGAAGGCCCGCGTCGAGCAGCGCGGGGTGGAGCCCGTAGCCGTCGTCCGCGACCTGGTCGGGGAGGACGACCTCGGCGTAGATGTCGTCGCCGTCCCGCCACACGGCCTGCAGACCCTGGAACGTCGGCCCGTACTCCAGCCCGGACGCCGCGAGTTCTTCGTAGAAGCGGCCCAGTTCGACGGGGGCCGCGCCCGGCGGCGGCCATCGCGTCAGGTCGGCGCCGTCTTGGCGCGCGGCGGGGGCGAGCGTCCCGGCCGCGTGCTGCGTCCACACCGGGACGCCCTCGTCACGGGAGTGGACGCTGACGCGGCGCGCACCGGACGCGTCCGGCACGCCCACGACGACCTGCACCTGCACCCCGCCGCCCTGTGCCGGGAGGACGAGCGGCGCCTGAAGGGTCAGCTCCTCGATCCGGGCGCAGCCCACCTCGTCCCCGGCGCGGACGGCGAGTTCAACGAAGCCGGCGCCGGGGAACAGCACGACGCCGCCGACGACGTGGTCGGCGAGCCACGGCTGCGTCCCGGCGGACAACCGACCGGTCAGGATCACCTCGTCGGACTCAGCCAGGACCACGCTCGCGGCGAGCAGCGGATGCCCGGTCTTGCCCAGCCCGGCGGACGCGACGTCCGCGGCGCCGCTCGACGCCTCCACCCAGTAGCGGCGGTGCTGGAAGGCGTGCGTCGGCAGGTCCACGCGGCCCGCGTCGCGTCCGTCGAACACGGCGCGCCAGTCGGGCGCGACACCGTTCACGTGGAGGTTCGCGACGGCCGTGAGCAGGGACGTCCCTTCGGCGTGGCCCTTGCGCAGGACGGGCTCGGCGACCGCGCCGTCCACGCCGCCCCGCACCATCGCGGTGAGGACGCCGTCAGGCCCGACCTCCAGGAACCGGACGACGCCCTCGTCGCGGAGGCGCGTGACGGCGTCGTGGAACCGGACGGCTTCGCGGACGTGCCGCACCCAGTACTCGCCCTCCCCCTCCACACCGACGATGGGGATTTCGGGGGCGGCGTAGGCGACGGATTCGGCGACTTGGCGGAAGTCGTCGAGCATCGGGTCCATGAGCGGGGAATGGAAGGCGTGCGAAACCCGGAGGCGGGTCGTCTTGCGTCCCAGCTCCGTGAAGTGCGCAAGAACGCGAGTGACTTCGGCTTCGGCGCCGGAGACGACAATGGCCTGGGGGCCGTTCACCGCGGCGATTCCGACCTGGTCGTTCAGGAGCGGGACGACCTCGTCCTCGGTCGCCTGAACCGCCGCCATCGCCCCACCCGGCGGCAGCGCCTGCATCAACCGGCCCCGAGCCGCGACGAGCCTGGCGGCGTCCTCCAGCGAGAACATCCCGGCCACATGCGCGGCCGCCAATTCACCGATCGAATGACCGGCCAGGAAATCGGGGCGGACGCCCCAGGACTCCAAGAGACGGAACAGCGCGACCTCAACCGCGAACAGAGCCGTCTGAGTGAAGACCGTCTGATCGAGCAGTTCAGGCTCAGACCAGATGACGTCGCGGATGGGCCGGTCCAGGTGACGGTCCAGTTCCGCGCATACCGCGTCGAAAGCCTCGGCGAAGAGAGGGAACTTCTCGTGCAGTTCCCGGCCCATTCCGAGTCGCTGCGAACCCTGGCCAGAGAACAGGAAGGCCGTCCCGCCCTCCAGGCGTGCCGAGCCGCGCACCACCCGCGAGTCGGGTTCGTCGGCGGCGAGCGCGGCGAGGCCGTCGAGGAGCGCGGCCCGGTCCGGGGCGACGACGGCGGCGCGGTGCTCCAGCGCGGCGCGCGTCGTGGCCAGCGAGAACCCGACGTCCACCGGGTCCAGGTCCGGGCGCTGCGCGAGGAAGTCGAGCAGGCGGGCGGCCTGGGCGGGCACCGCGTCCCGGCTCCGCGCGGAGATCGTCCACGGCACGGGGCCCGGCGCGGGCGAACGCGACTCCACCTCGGCTGGAGGAGCCTGCTCAACGATGACGTGCGCGTTCGTGCCGCTGATCCCGAAGGACGAGATCCCAGCGCGGCGCGGACGCTCCTCCTCCGGCCATTCGCGGGCCTCCGTGAGGAGCTCGACGCGCCCGGCCGTCCAGTCGACGTTCGGGGACGGCGCGTCAACGTGCAGCGTCTTCGGCAGGACGCCGTGCCGCATCGCCTCGACCATCTTGATGATCCCGGCGACCCCGGCAGCGGCCTGTGCGTGACCGATGTTCGACTTGATCGACCCGAGCCACAGCGGACGCCCGTCCGGACGGTCCTGGCCGTAGGTCGCGAGAAGCGCCTGCGCCTCGATCGGGTCGCCGAGCTTCGTCCCGGTGCCGTGCGCCTCCACCACGTCGACCTGGGCGGCGGACACCTGCGCGCTCGCGAGCGCCTGCGCGATCACCCGCTGCTGCGACGGCCCGTTCGGCGCGGTGAGGCCGTTGGACGCACCGTCCTGGTTGACCGCCGAGCCCCGCACCACGGCCAGCACCGGGTGGCCGTTGCGGCGTGCGTCCGAGAGGCGCTCCACGAGGAGCATCCCGGCGCCCTCGCCCCAGCCGGTGCCGTCGGCGGACGCCGCGAACGCCTTGCAGCGCCCGTCCGGCGACAGCCCGCGCTGCTGGCTGAAGTCGACGAACGTCTCCGGGGTGGCCATGACGGACACGCCCCCGGCCAGCGCCAGGGAGCATTCACCCGACCGCAGCGCCTGCACCGCGAGATGCAACGCCACGAGGGACGACGAGCACGCCGTGTCCACCGTCACGGCCGGGCCCTCAAGCCCGAGCGTGTAAGAAACGCGACCGGACGCGATGGCGCCCGTATTGCTGTTGGCGAAATAGTCGTGGTAGACGAGGCCCGCGAAAACTCCGGTCGAAGTCCCCGCGAGCGACGACGGGTCGATTCCGGCCCGCTCCAGCGCCTCCCAGGAGATCTCCAGGAGGATCCGCTGCTGCGGGTCCATCAGGAGCGCCTCGTTCGGGCTGATGCCGAAGAACTCGGCGTCGAACGACGCGGCGCCGTCCAGGAACCCGCCCGTGTTCACGTAGCTGGTGTTCGGCCGCTCACCGGTCGGGTCGAACAGTTCGGCGACGTCCCAGCCGCGGTCGGACGGGAACGGCGACACCGCGTCCCGACCGTCCTCGACCAGCCGCCACAGGTCCTCCGGCGAGGACACCCCGCCGGGGAAGCGGCAGGCCATCCCGACGATCGCGATGGGTTCGCGGTCGCGGGCCTCCAGGTCGCGGAGGCGCCGCCGGGTCTGCTGGAGCTCGCTCGTGGCGAGCTTGAGGTAGTCGCGGAGCTTCTCGTCGTTCGACATCGGATGAACCAATCTCCGGCGAATCGCAGATCAGAGTCGAGGGAGTGGACAGGTCAGGCAGGTACGGGGGTCAGGAGATTCCGAGTTCCTCGTCCAGGACGGCGAACAGCTCGCTGTCGCTGGCCGAGTCGAGATCGGGCGCGCGGCCCGCGTCGTCCTCCGGGCCGTCGCCGTCGTGCCGGTCCTGCCAGGCGCGCAGCAGGGCCTCCAGGCGGGCGGTGATGCGCGCGTGCGCGCCGTCCGGCAGGTCGGCGGCGGTCAGGCCGGGTGCGGACAGCGCCGTCTCCAGCCGGTCCGCCTCGGCCAGGACGAGCCGCGACGGGTCGTCCTCGCGGGGGGCGATGGACGTCCCGATCTCCTGCGCGACGGCGCGGGCGGTCGGATGGTCGAACAGCAGCGTCGCGGGGAGCCGCAGTCCGGTCGCCGCGCTGAGCGCGTTCCGGAGCTCCAGCGCGGTGAGGGAGTCGAAGCCGAGTTCCCGGAACGCGCGGTCCGGCTCCACTTCGCCCGCGGACCCGCGCCGCAGCACCACCGCCACTCGCTCGCGGACCAGGCCGAGGAGTTCCTTCTCGCGTTCCGGGCCGGGCAGCCCGGCGAGCCGGCGGGTGAGGTCGGCGGCGGCGTCCCGACCCGCCCGGACGGTCCGGCGCGCCGTCCCCCGGAACAGGGTGCGGAGCTTCCACGGCAGCAGGGCGGGGTCGGCCTGCGCGGCGGCCCGCTCGTCCAGCGGGACGGCGACCAGCACGGGTTCGTCCACGCCCGCCGCCGCGTCGAGCAGGCCCATGGCCTCGTCCCCGGCCATGGGGATCATCCCGGCCTCGGCCATCCGCCGCCGGTCGACCTCCCCGAGCCCGGACGTCATCTCGCTGGCGTCCGCCCACAGTCCCCACGCGAGCGACTGCCCGGCGAGCCCGTTCGCCCGGCGGTGGGCCGCGAGCGCGTCCAGGAACGTGTTGGCCGCCGCGTAGTTGCCCTGGCCGCCGTTGCCGAAGACACCGGAGTTGGACGAGAACAGCACGAAGGCGTCGAGGTCCAGGCCCAGGTCGCGGGTCAGCTCGTGCAGGTTCCAGGCCGCGTCGACCTTCGGGCGGAACACCGCGTCCAGCCGGCCGGGGGTCAGCGAGCCGAGCGCGCCGTCGTCGACGACGCCCGCCGCGTGGACGATCCCGGACAGCGGGTGCGCGGGGTCGATCCCGGCGAGCAGCGCGGCGGCGGAGTCGCGGTCGGCGACGTCGCAGGCGGCCACGGTGACGGTCGCGCCGAGCGCGGACAGCTCGTCGCGGAACTCGGCGGCGCCCTCGGCGGCCAGGCCGCGCCGCCCGGCGAGCAGCAGGTGCCGGACGCCGTGCTCGGCCACCAGGTGGGTCGCGACGAGCCGTCCCGCCATGCCCGTCCCGCCCGTGATCAGCACGGTTCCGTCCGGGGCGAACGTCGGGGCGGCGGGGTCGTTGGGGGTAGGTCGAGGGCGTGGGACTCGGGCCAGGCGCGTCACGTAGGTGACGTCGTCGCGGACGACCAGTTCTGGTTGCTGCGCGGCCATGAGCGCGCCGATGTCCGTCGCGTCGTGCGCGTCGGCGTCCAGGTCGGCTAGGACGATCGTGCCCGGGTGTTCGAGTTGGGCCGTCCTCACGAGGCCCCATATCGCGGCGCCCGCGAGGTTCGTTGCGTCCTCGCCACGCACGGAGATCGCGCCTCGGGTGAGCACCAGGAGGTCGCTTTGCAGGAACCGCTCGTCGGTCATCCAGGTCTGGAGTGCTTCGAGCGTCTGGTGCGCGGTCGCGTGAGCGGATTCCGCGTCGTCGCCGGTTTCGGGCTCCAAGACGACGACGTCCGGGATTTCGTCGTCCAGGTCCTCCCAGCGGGCCCAGGACTTTTCGTGTGGTGTCGTCGCTTGGGTGATCGGGGACCATTCGACGCGGAACAGCGAGTCCAGGTATTCGGCGCGGGCCGCACCGAGCTGGTCGGGCGTTATGGGGCTCGACGCCACGGCGCGGACCGAAAGGATCGGGCTTCCCGTGTCATCGGTGGCCAGCAGGCTCATGCCGTCCTGCCCTTCCCCGGTTGGGGAGAGGCGGACGCGGAGGGCCTTGGCGCCGGTGGCGTGGAGGGTGAATCGCGTCCACGCGGATGGTATCCGTGGTCCGTCGTCGTGGTTGAGCGACTGGAGTTGGGTGGCGGCGTCGAGCAAGGCCGGGTGGATGCCGAAACGGTCGGTCTCCGTCTCCGTCTCTGTTTGGAGGGCCACTTCTGCGAACAGCTCGTCGTCTCGGCGCCATGCGGCGCGCAGTCCTTGGAAGAAGGGACCGTAAGCGTGGCCACGGCCGAACAGCTGGTCGTAGACGTCGTCCAGATCGAGTTCCGTCGCTCCGGCGGGTGGCCAAGCGGCGGTCGGGTCGGTCGCAGGTGTTTCGGCGTCGGACGTCAGCGTGCCCGAGGCGTTCCGGGCCCAGGGTCCGCCGTCCTGGCGGGAGTGGATCGCCACCGTCCGCTTCCCCGACTCATCCGGGGCACCGACGACGACTTGGACGTCAATCCCGCCGTCTGTTGGAAGCGACAGGGGCGCGTCGACCGTCAAGGTGTCGACGACATCGCAGCCGACCTCGTCCCCGGCCCGGACGGCCAGCTCCACGAAGCCGGACGCGGGGAAGACCGCCGCGCCGAACATCTCGTGGTCTGCCAACCACGGTTGCGTGGCCGGGGACAGCCGTCCCGTCAGCACCACGCCATCAGAGTCGGGCGAGGCGACCACGGCCGCGAGCAGCGGGTGCTCGGCGGACGCCTGGCCGAGGCTGGAGGCGTCCCCGGCGAAGGTGGGCGCGTTCGTCCAGTAGCGGGTGCGTTGGAATGCGTAGGTGGGGAGTTCGACTCGGTGTCCGCCGTGGTGGGTGAACAGTGCGGGCCAGTCGATGGTGGTTCCGGTGACGTGGAGGTGGGCGAGCGCGGTGAGGAGGGTCGTGGTTTCGGGACGGTCCCGACGAAGCGCGGCGACGCTGACGGTGCCGTCGGCCTGGACCATCGCGGTGAGGACGCCGTCGGGTCCGATTTCCAGGAATCGGGTGACGCCGTTGTCGTGGAGGTGGGTGAGGGTGTCGTGGAACCGGACGGCATCACGAACGTGCCGCACCCAGTACTCAGGGTCGGGCTCCGCACCCACGACGGGAAGGGTGGGCGTGTTGTAGGTGATGGACTGGGCGATCTGGCGGAACTCGTCCAGCATCGGATCCATCAACGGGGAATGGAACGCGTGCGAGACCCGGAGCCGGGTCGCCTTGCGCCCGAGGTCGGTGAAGTGGCCGATGATTCCGGTGACGGCCTCTTCGGCACCGGATATCACGGTCGAATCCGGGCCGTTCACCGCCGCGACACCAACCACCGCCGGATCCAGAAGCGGAGTGATTTCGTCTTCGGTGGCTTGGATCGCGGCCATCGCTCCCCCGGACGGGAGCGCCTGCATCAACCGGCCTCGCGCCGCGACCAGCTTCGCCGCGTCCTCCAGCGAGAACATCCCCGCGACATGCGCGGCCGCCAACTCGCCGATCGAATGACCCGCCACGAAGTCCGGGCGAACACCCCACGACTCCAGGAGGCGGTACAGGGCTACTTCGATGGCGAACAGACCGGTTTGGGTAAAAGCGGTCTGGTTCAGCAGTTCCGGTTCAGACCAGATGACGTCCTTCAACGACCGATCTAGGTGCCGCTCCAGCTCGGCGCACACGGTGTCGAAAGCGTCGGCGAACACCGGGAACGTCTCGTACAGTTCCCAGCCCATACCGAGACGTTGTGCGCCTTGGCCGGAGAACAGCAGCGCGGTCGAACCCGGGCTCGCGGAGTCGCCGCCGACGACCACGTCCGGATGCGGCTTCCCAGCCGCCAACGCAGCCAACGCCTCCAAAGCGGATTCGCCATCGCCCGCCAAGACAACCGCACGCCGCTCCAACAAGGCACGGTCGCTCGCCAACGAGAAACCCACGTCCAAGGGGTTGAGTTCGGGGTGGTTGAGCAGGTGGGACCGCAGTTTCTGCGCCTGATTCTGCAAGCCGTCCACGGACTTGCCGGAGACTGTCCACGGCACCGCACCCGGACTAGCGGGGGACTTCGACGCCGCCGCTTCGGCTTCCTCGGCCTGCTCGATGATCACGTGAACGTTGGTGCCGCTGATGCCGAACGAGGAGACCCCAGCCCGGCGGGGATGGCCGTTCTGCGGCCACTCGCGCGCCTCGGACAGCAGCTCGACGGCTCCAGCCGACCAGTCGACGTGCGGGGACGGCTCGTCCACATGCAGCGTCTTGGGCAGCACACCATGCCGCATCGCCTCAACCATCTTGATGATCCCCGCGACACCGGCAGCGGCCTGCGCATGACCCATGTTGGATTTGATCGACCCCAACCACAACGGCCGATCCCCCGGGCGATCCTGACCATAGGTCGCAATCACCGCCTGCGCCTCGATCGGGTCACCCAGGACCGTGCCCGTGCCGTGCGCTTCCACCGCATCCACGTCGGCGACGCCCAAACCCGCATTGGCCAGTGCCTGGCGAATAACCCGCTGCTGCGACGGGCCATTCGGAGCGGTCAGGCCATTGGACGCGCCGTCCTGATTGACCGCGCTCCCCCGAACGACCGCCAGCACCGGGTGACCATTACGGCGAGCGTCCGACAGACGCTCGACCACCAGCACACCCACACCCTCAGCCCAACCCGCGCCATCAGCCGACGCCGAGAACGACTTGCACCGCCCATCCGCAGCCAAACCACGCTGACGACTGAACTCCACAAACATCCCCGGCGTAGACATCACCGTCACACCACCAGCCAGAGCAAGCGAGCACTCACCCGAACGCAACGCCTGCGCGGCCCAATGCAGAGCCACCAAGGACGAAGAGCACGCCGTATCCACTGTGACCGCCGGGCCTTCAAGGCCCAGCGTGTACGCGACACGGCCGGAGACCAGGCTCCCGCCACTCGTGCTTGCGCTGTCCAGGTCACCGAGGGCGTAGTCGTGATACATCAGACCGGCGAAAACACCGGTCGCACTCCCCCGCAGAGACGACGGATCAATACCCGCCCGCTCAAACGCCTCCCACGACGCCTCCAACAACAAACGCTGCTGCGGATCAGTATCCGCCGCCTCACGCGGCGACACACCAAAGAAATCAGCATCAAAATCCGCCGCGTCGTAAAGGAATCCGCCCTCACGGGCGATGCTCTTACCCGGGCGGCCAGGAACCGGATCGAACAGACCCTCCCCATCCCAGCCGCGATCGGCCGGGAACCCCGACACCGCGTCCACACCGCCGTCAACCAGGCGCCACAGGTCCTCAGGCGAGGCGACACCACCCGGATAACGGCACGCCATCCCCACGATCACGATCGGATCGTCATCGACCTTCTGAACACCGGCGGTGACGATCGGCCCGCCAGTCGTCGTCCCGGAGAGTTCCTCCTCCAGATATTCGGCGACGGCCTGTGCGGTCGGGTAATCGAAGACCAGCGTTGCCGGGAGACGAAGACCCGTCTCGGCACGCAGCGCATTCCGCAACTCCACCGCCGAGAGGGAATCGAAACCCAGGTCACGGAATGCACGGCTGGGCTCCACCGCTTCCGCTGACAGGTGTCCGAGAACGGACGCCACCTGAGCACGCACCAAATCCAGGAGGACGACCAAGCGGCCGGCCGAATCCATATTCGCCAGGCGGTCTTGTATCGACGAGTCAGCGCGCCCTCGCACCACCCGGGTTGAACCGCCGCCGGACATGTCGCGTAGCAGAGCCGGGACGTCATCGCCCCGCCTCCGCAGCACCGCGCGGTCGACGCGGAGCGGGACGACCACCGCGTCATCCGCCGCGAGCGAGGCATCGAACAATGCCAGGGCCTCGTCCGTGGACAACGGCGGCAGGCCCAGACGTCGCATGCGTTCGGCGTCCACGCCGTCGGGATCCGCGGAATCGCCGGTGTCCCAGAGCCCGAACGCCATTGACGTCGCCGCCAGCCCGCGCGAGCGGCGATGCTCCGCCAACTCGTCCAAGAACACATTCGCCGCGGCATAATTGCCCTGCCCCGCCGCCAAAACCAATCCACCGGCAGACGAGAACAACACGAACGCCGACAGATCCAGGTCACGGGTCAACTCGTGCAGATGCCACGCACCGTCCACCTTCGGACCGAACACCGCATCAACCCGCTCAGGCGACAGCGAACCGATCAAGCCGCTGTCGACCACCCCGGCGGCATGCACCACACCAGTCAGCGGATGCTCCGCAGCTATCCCGTCGAGCAAATCCGCCACGGCCTGACGATCCGAAACATCACACGCGGCCACCGAAACCTCGGCGCCCAAGTCCGCCAGCTCCGCGCGAAGCTCCGCAGCACCCGGCGCGTCCAGACCACGGCGGCTGGTCAGAACCAGATGCCGCACACCATGAACCGACACCAGGTGACGCGCGACCAGCGCACCTAGGCCGCCCGTCCCACCGGTCACCAGGACCGTCCCAGACCGGTTCCACCGGAACGGTTCGCTCGGGCGAGTTCGCACCAAGCGGGAGACGCCTACCTGGCCACCACGAATGGCGACCTCGGGCTCGTCACCCGACACCACGACCCCAGCCAGCGCATTAGCCGACTGGGACTCGTCATCCAGATCCACCAGAACGAAACGACCCGGATTCTCCGCCTGCGCCGCACGCAACAAACCCCGCACCGGCGCCAGAACCAGACCAGCATCGCGAAGGACGACCACCAAGCGGGAGGCGGCAAACCGCTCATCCCCCAGCCACCCCTGCACGACAGCCAATGCGGAACAAGCCGTCACACGCACATCCGCCAGAACGTCACCATCAGCGGCGAGAGGCGACCACACCACGACGTCCGGCACACCGGCATCCGCGATACCCGCCAGATCCGCGAACACTGGAACGTCTGTGGAAAGGCCACATCGATCCGAACCCAGGACGGCCAGGCTCACATCACCATTCAGCGCGCCCACCGGCCTGGGCGACCATTCCACCTTGAGAAGCGAATCACTCGCCCCGCCAGCCACCGTGAGTTGTTCGGGTGACACCGTCCGGGCTGCCAGGGATTCCACGCTGAGCACCGCGCGGCCGTTCTCGTCCGCCACCGTCATGGTGGTGGGGCCGCCGTCCCGTCCTAGCAGGGTGTGAACGCGCAGCGCCGACGCGCCGGAGGCGTGCAGTTTCACCCCGCTCCACTCGAAGGGGAGTTGGGTCGCGCCGTCCGGACGTTCGACGTCGAGGAGTTCGGCGTGCATGCTCGCGTCGAGCAGGGCCGGGTGAAGACCGAACCGTTCTGCGTCGGCCCGGGCCTGTTCGGGGAGGACGGCTTCGGTGTAGAGGTCGTCGCCGCGCCGCCAGGCCGCCTGCAATCCCTGGAAGGCTGGACCGTAGGCGTAGCCGCCGTCGTGCAGGCGCTGATAGGCGTTGTCCAGGTTCACGGGGACGGCGCCCGGCGGAGGCCACGCGGTCAGGTCGACCGGCGGGATGTCGGCACCGGTTCCCAGCACCCCGGTGGCGTGCCGCTTCCATTCCTGGTCGGACGAATCGTTCTCGGGCCGGGAGTAGATGCCCACCGGGCGATCGCCGGAGGCATCCGCGTCGCCGACCACGATCTGGACGGCGACACCGCCACGCTCCGGCAACACCAGCGGCACCCCGAGCGTCAGTTCCCGCAGCGCGTCGCATCCGACCTCGTCACCTGCGCGGATCGCCAGTTCAACGAACGCGGCGCCCGGCAGCAGGACGGTCCCCAGCACCTCATGGTCGGCGAGCCACGGCTGCGATTCGGCGGACAGGCGTCCGGTCAGCACGGCCCCGCCGGAGTCGGGCGCGACGACCACGGCACCGAGTAGCGGGTGATCGACGGCTTCCAGACCGGCCGAGGTGACGTCCCCGTCCTGGGCCGAGGAGTCGAGCCAGTAGCGCTCACGCTGGAAGGCGTAGGTCGGCAGCTCGACCACACGGGCCGCGCGTCCGGCGAACATCGCACGCCAGTCGATGTCCAGGCCGTGCGCGTGGGCCTGCCCCAGGGCAGTCAGCAGCTCCCTGGCCTCCGGACGGTCCCGGCGCAGCGTGGGCGCGACGAATTCGGCGTCCGAGTCGCCCCGCACCATCGCCGACAGCACGCCATCAGGTCCGATCTCCAAGAACCGCGACACACCCTGATCACGCAGATCAGTCACCGAGGCGTGGAACCGGACAGCCTCACGAACATGCCGCACCCAATACCCGGTATCCGCCTCCGCCCCCAGGACAGGAATGGAAGGCGTCTTGAACGTGACGGATTCAGCGACCTGGCGGAAGTCGTCCAGCATCGGGTCCATCAGCGGCGAATGGAACGCATGCGACACCCGCAATCGAGTCGTCTTGCGTCCCAGCCCAGCGAAATGCTCGATGATCTTGGTGACCGCGTCCTCGGCGCCCGACACCACGACCGACTCAGGACCGTTCACCGCCGCGACGCCGACGACCGTCGAGTCCAGCAGCGCGACGACCTCATCCTCGGTCGCCTGGATCGCCGCCATCGCCCCACCCGATGGCAGCGCCTGCATCAACCGACCCCGAGCAGCCACCAACCGGGCCGCGTCCTCCAGCGAGAACATCCCGGCTACATGTGCAGCCGCCAACTCACCGATCGAATGACCCGCCAGAAAATCAGGGCGGACACCCCACGACTCCAGCAGCCGATAAAGCGCAACCTCAACCGCGAACAAACCCGTCTGAGTGAACGCCGTCTGATTCAGCAACTCAGGCTCGGACCAGACCACTTCCTTCAGCGGCCGATCCAGATGCTTATCCAGTTCCGCGCACACCGCGTCGAACGACTCGGCGAACGCCGGGAACGCGGCATACAACTCCCGTCCCATCCCGACACGCTGGGACCCCTGCCCCGAGAACAAGAACGCCGTCTTGCCGTCGGAGCGAACAGGACGACGCGACTCCCCCGACGCCAACCGTCCGAGCCCGACGAGCAGTTCCTCGCGGCTCTCGCCCACCACGACCGCACGATGCTCGAACGCCGCCCGCGCCGTGACCAGCGAGAACCCGACGTCCCCAGGAAGCGGCTCAGGCCGCTCCCCAAGGAAATCCAGCAGCCGCGCGGCCTGCGCGGGCACCGCGTCCCGGCTCCGCGCCGAGATCACCCACGGAACCACGCCCGCGTCAGGCGAATCCGAACGCGGCTCTTCCTCCACCGAAGGAGCCTGCTCGACGATGACGTGCGCATTCGTCCCACTGATCCCGAACGACGAAATCCCGGCCCGCCGCGGACGCTCCTCCTCCGGCCATTCACGCGACTCGGTGAGCAGTTCGACACGTCCCGCCGACCAATCCACGTGCGGCGTCGGCTCATCGACATGCAGCGTCTTCGGCAGCACTCCATGCCGCATCGCCTGGACCATCTTGATGATCCCGGCGACTCCGGCCGCAGCCTGCGTGTGCCCGATATTCGACTTGATCGACCCCAGCCACAGCGGATGCCCATCCGAACGCCCCTGGCCATAAGTCGCAAGCAATGCCTGCGCTTCGATCGGGTCGCCGAGGTTCGTCCCCGTGCCATGCGCCTCGACCGCGTCCACGTCACCCGCGCTGAGCCCGGCGCTCGCCAATGCCTGGCCGATCACCCGCTGCTGCGACGGCCCGTTAGGAGCCGTCAACCCATTCGAAGCACCGTCCTGATTGACCGCAGAGCCACGCACCACAGCCAGCACCGGATGCCCAAGCCGCCGAGCGTCAGAAAGACGCTCGACCAACAACATCCCCGCGCCCTCGCCCCACGACGTCCCATCCGCCGAAGCGGCGAACGACTTCGCTCGGCCGTCGCCGGCGAGGCCCCTTTCCAGGCTGAATTCGATGAACGTCCCCGGCGTGGCCATGACGGTCACACCTCCGGCGAGCGCCAGGGAGCATTCCCCGGACCGCAGCGCCTGCACCGCCAGATGCAACGCCACCAACGACGACGAACACGCCGTGTCCACCGTCACGGCCGGGCCTTCCAGCCCCAGCGTGTAGGCGATCCGGCCCGAGACGATGCTGCCGTTGCTGGAGCTGTTGCCGTAGTCGTGGTACATGAGCCCGGCGAACACGCCGGTCCGCTCGCCGTGCAGGGACGACGGGTCGATCCCCGCCCGTTCGAGCGCCTCCCACGACACCTCAAGCAGGAGCCGCTGCTGCGGGTCCATCGCCAGCGCCTCACGCGGGCTGATCTTGAAGAAGGCCGGGTCGAACTCCGCCGCGTCGTGCAGGAAACCGCCGGTGCGGACATAGCTCTTGCCGGGCGTGCCGGGCTCCGGGTCGTAGATGCGCTCGGTGTCCCAGCCCCGGTCGGACGGGAACGCCGACACCGCGTCGACGCCGCCCGCGACGAGCCGCCACAGGTCCTCGGGCGAGGCGACGCCGCCCGGATACCGGCACGCCATGCCGACGATCGCGACGGGTTCGGTGGCGGCGGCCTCCAGCGCGGCGCTGTGCCGCCGCAGCCGCTCGTTCTCCACCAGCGAGTCGCGGAGCGCCTCGATGATCTCTTCGACGGACGCGTCCACGGTCAGCCTCCGACCTCGTCCAGGAACTCCGCCAGCACGTCGGTGAAGCGCGCGGGCTCCTCCAGGTGCGGCACGTGGCTCGACTCCTCGAAGATCACCCACCGCCGGACGTCCGGGATCAGTTCCGCGTAGGGGCGCACGGTGACGGGCGTCGCCTCGTCGTGCCGCCCCGAGAGCAGCATCGTGGGGACGGCGACGCGCGGCAGGCGGTCCTCCACCGTCCAGTCCCGCAGGGTTCCGATCACGTGGAACTCCGACGGGCCGTTCATCGTGCCGTAGACCGTGGAGTCGTTCTGGATCTCCATCAGCGACGCGATGAGATCGCGCGGCCACGGTTGCACTCGACACAGATGTTTCTCATAGAAGATCTGCATGGCTTGCATGTATTCCGGGCTGTCGGTCGTTCCGGCGGTTTCGTGCTCGGTGAGGGTGTCGTTCACTCCGGGCGGGAGCGCATTCCTCAGAACCGTCATTTCCTGCCGCCACAGCGGATAGGACGCGGGCGAATTCGCGATGACGAGTGCGCGCAGCCCGGCGGGACGGGTCGCGGCGTGTTCGGCCGACAGCAATCCGCCCCACGACTGCCCGTAGAGGATGTAGTCGTCGGCGATTCCGAGCTCGTTCAGCAGGTTGTCGAGCTCGTCGAGGAACAGCCGCACGGTCCAGAATTCCGGGCCCCGGTCGGGCAGCCGCGTGGAGCCGCCGTTGCCGAGCTGGTCGTAGTGCACGACGGGCCGTCCGCGCTCGCTGAGCGAGGCGAGGTTCAGCAGGTAGTCGTGGGTGCTCCCGGGCCCGCCGTGGACGACCACGAGCGGCGGGCGGCCGGCCCCGAGGTCTCCCGTGACGCGGTACCAGGTCCCGTGCTCGCCGAAGGGCGCTATTCCCTTGGCACTGGGCGCCAATGACACCTGGTCCCCCTAATTCGGCTCGTGCGGCCGGTGAATTGCCCGCCGCAGGACGGTCCCCCGGACCGGCGGCAGTCCAACTCGACACTAGTGGCGGCCGGCCCAGGCAATCCCCCCTGAACCGACCCCTCCGACCCCCTATCCGCGGCGCGCGGGGACGGGCTTCAGTGCAATGTGCGGATCCACTCGTTCACGATCGCGGCGGTGCTCTCCGCCTCGTCCTGCACCATCGAGAAGTGATTTCCTGGCGCCGTTTCGAGGACGTGCGCGGAATCCCAGGGCTTCGCGAGCTGCTCCTCTCCGCCGCCCGCGGTGATGAACGACTCGGCGGCCTGGACGAACAGCACCGGCGCCCGCAGCGCTTTCGGCGTGAACTGGATGAGCAGCTTCGTGTAATGGCCCATCGCGGACAGCCGGGCGCTGTCGAACCGTCCGAACGCCGGTTCCATTTCCAGCATCGCCATCGCGAGCGGCTCGCGTCCGGCCGTCATGGCCTTGTCCCGGGGCTGGAAGGTGTCGAGCAGGACGACGCCGTCCGGCACGACGTCCTTGGCCGTCTCCAGGCGGCGCGCGACGGCGTGTGCGATGAGCCCGCCCGAGGAGTAGCCGAGCAGGACGAACGGCTCCCCGTCCGCGGCGCGCAGCACGCTCTCCGTGACCACCTCGGTCAGGGCCGCCAGCGACTTCGCCAGGCTCTCGCCCGGCGCGAAGCCGGGCAGCGGGAGCGCGGACACGTGCCGGTCCCCGCCCAGGTGCGAGACCAGCCGGGCGTGCTGGTGGACGCCGCCCACCACCATCGGCGTGGACACGCAGATCAGGCGCGGGCGCTCGGGCCCGTCCGCGAGGACGACCGGCGCGGGCACCTCCGGGAGGTCGGCGATCCCGCCGAACCTCGGACGGATGTCCGCGACCGCGCTGAGCAGGACGAACCCCTGCATCGAGTTCCCCGCCAGGACGGCCGAGCGGAACAGGTCGCTGAGCGTGTCCCCGCCGGACTCGGCGGCCGGTGTTCCGCCGGTTTCGGCGGTGCCGTCGAGGTGACCGGCGAGCTGCGAGTGGACGTAGCGGGCCAGCTCGCCCGGGTTCTTCGAGTCGAACACGGCCATCGCGGGGAGCCGCAGTCCGGTGGCGGCGTTGAGCCCGTTTCGCAACTCCATCGCGGTGAGCGAGTCGAAGCCCGCTTCGAGGAAGTCGCGTTCGGGGTCGACGGCGTCCGGGCCGGCGTGTCCGAGGATCCCGGCGGCGTGGGTCAGCACCAGCGTCCGCAGTTCGCCCTCGCGCTCGTCCGCCGGGAGGGCGGCGAGGCGGCGGCGGAGCGCGTCGGCGTCGGCCCGGCCGCCCGCCGCCGACGCGCTGCGGCGCGTCCTCGGCACCAGCCCGCGCAGGATCGGGGGCGTCTCGTCGCCGGTCGCGGCGGCGAGGGCCCGCAGGTCCAGCCGGATCGGGACGAGCGCCGCGGCGTCCAGCGCGCCCGCGGTGTCGAACAGGGTGAGGCCGTCCTCGGTGGGGAGCGCCTCGACGCCGGAGCGGTTGACGCGCTGCATGCCGCCCTCGTCGAGGCGTCCGGCCATGCCGCTGTCGTTCGTCCCCCACAGGCCCCAGGCCAGGGACTGCGCGGGCAGGCCGTTCGCCCGGCGGTGCGCCGCCAGCGCGTCGAGGTAGGCGTTGGCTGCGGCGTAGTTGCCCTGGCCGGGCGTGCCGAGCACACCGGCCGCCGACGAGAACAGGACGAACGCCGCCAGGTCCATGTCGCGGGTCAGTTCGTGCAGGTTCCAGGCCGCGTCGACCTTGGGACGCAGCACCGTGTCCACGCGCTCGGGCGTGAGCGAGGTGATCACGCCGTCGTCCAGGACACCGGCCACGTGAACGACACCCGACAGCGAGCGGCCCTCCAGCAGAGCGGCCACGGCGTCGCGGTCAGCCATGTCGCAGGCCGCCAGCTCCACCTCCGCGCCCAACTCGGACAGCTCGGCGCGCAACTCCGCCGCACCCGGCGCGTCCGCACCACGGCGGCTGGTCAGCAACAGACTCCGTGCGCCACGCTCGACCACCAGATGCCGCGCTACCACCGAACCCAGCGCACCCAGCGCGCCGGTCACCAGGACCGTCCCGGGGAACTCCGCCGCTTCCGGCTCAGCCGGGTCGGCGGGGACCTTGGCGAGGCGGGCCGCGCGGACCGCGCCGTCCCGCAAAGCGACCTGGGGCTCCCAGCCCGCCGCCGCCAGCGCGGGCAACACCGCTTCGACGTCACCGGTGTAGGGGACGTCGGCGAGGACGATCCGTCCCGGATCTTCCGACTGCGCCGACCTGATCAGCCCCCACACGGCCGCGCCCGCGAGGTCGGTGACGTCCTCGCCGTCCACGGACACCGCGCCGGACGTGACGACCACGAGCCGCCCGCCGAGGAACCGGTCATCGTCGAACCACGACCGGGCCGCCGCGAGGACGCGGTTCACGGCCGTCCGCACCGAGCCGGGGTCCGCGCCGCCGGTCACGGGCAGGACGACCACGCCGGGGACGTCGCCGTCAGGGGCGAGCGCGTCCCAGTCCGTCCATTCCACGGCGGGGACGGACGGCGCCGCCGGCACTGGGCTCCATTCCAACTGGAACAGCGACTCGTGGAACGGCGACCCTGCCGCCGCGGAGAGCTGCCCAGCGGTGATCTCCCGCAGGGCCAGCGACGCGACCGACGCGACCGGCTCCCCGGTCCCGTCGGCCACCGTCAGCGCGACCACGCCCGGACCGGACGGCGTGACCCGCACGCGGAGCTTCGCGGCACCGGAGGCGAACAGGTCCACGCCCGTCCACGCGAAGGGCAACAGCACGCCATTCCCGCTGGTCACGGCGTCGCTGAGGGCGACCGCGTGAAGGGCGGCGTCCAGCAGCGCGGGGTGGAGGCCGAAGTCGTCCGCCGCCACCTCCTCCGGGAGCGCGACCTCGGCGAAGACCTCGCCGTCGCGCCGCCACGCGGCCGTCAGGCCCTGGAACACCGGGCCGTACTCCAGCCCCGCCAGCGCCAGCCCCTCGTACAGTCCGGTGACGTCGACCTCCGACGCGCCCGGCGGCGGCCACTGCTCCAGCCCCGGGCCCTGCGGCGTCGCGACGGCTGCCAGCGTGCCGGTCGCGTGCCGGACCCAAGGCGCGTCAGTCCCCGCGCGCGAGTAGATCTCCAAGGACCGAGCGCCGCCGCCCGGCTCCTCGGCCGCGCCGACAACTACCTGCACGGACGCCCCGCCGTCCTCCGGCAGGACGAGCGGCGCCTCCAGGGTGAGTTCCTCGACGTGTCCGCAGCCGACATGGTCTCCGGCGCGGACGGCCAGTTCCACGAACCCGGTCCCGGGGAAGAGCACCACCCCGGACACGGCGTGGTCGGCGAGCCACGGCTGCGCGCTGACCGACAGGCGGCCGGTGAGCGTCACACCGTCCGATCCGGGGGCGGGGACGACCGCGCCGAGCAGCGGGTGTCCGGGCAGGTCCAGGCCGAGGGACGTGGCGTCGCCCGCCACCGCCGTCGCGCCGACCCAGTAGCGGGCGCGCTGGAAGGCGTAGGTCGGCAGGTCGACGTGCCGGGGACGGCGCCCGGCGAACGCGGCGGACCAGTCGACGTCCGCACCGCCCGCGAACACCTCGGCGACGGACGCCGTGAAGCGGCCGAGGCCGCCTTCGCCGCGCCGCAGCGACCCGGCCGTCACGCCGGTCACGCCCGCCGACTGCAGCGTCTCCTCCAGCCCGACCAGCAGGCCGGGGTGGGGGCTGCATTCGATGAACGTGGTGAAACCGTCGTCGAGCAGCGCGCGGGTCGCCTCCTCGAACCGGACGGTCCGGCGCAGGTTCGTGTACCAGTACTCCGCGTCGAGGACGGCGGTGTCGGCGAACCCGCCGGTCACCGTCGAGCAGAACGCGATCCGGGACGTCCGGGGCGACAGGCCGTCGAGTTCCGCGAGGATCCTGTCGCGGACGCCTTCGACGAACATCGAGTGGGAGGCGTAGTCGACCGGGATGAGGCGGACGCGGACGCCGTCCCCCTCCAGCGCCCCCTTGAACTCGGCGAGCGCGTCGACCTCTCCGGCGACGACGACCGAGGTGGGGCCGTTGACGACGGCGAGTTCGAGGCGTCCGTCCCATCCGGCGAGCCGCCCGGCGGCCTGCTCGGCGGACAGCGCGACCGACAGCATCCCGCCCTGTCCGGCGAGGTCCTCGCCGATGATCCGGCTGCGGACGGCGACGACGCGCGCCGCGTCGTCCAGGGACAGCGCGCCCGCCACGCAGGCCGCCGCGATCTCGCCCTGCGAGTGGCCGACCACGGCGCCCGGCTCGACGCCGAACGCGCGCCACGTCTCGGCGAGCGCCACCATCACGGCCCACAGGACCGGCTGGACGACGTCGACCCGTTCGAGGGCCGTCCCGTCGCCGCGCAGGACCTCGAACAGGTCGAAGTCGACGAAGGGCGCCAGGGCGCGGGCGCATTCGCCGAGCCTGTCGGCGAACGCGGGCGAGGAGTCGAGGAGTTCGACCGCCATGCCCGTCCACTGCGAGCCCTGGCCCGGGAAGACCAGGACGGGGCGAGCGCCGCCGCGTCCGGTGCCGCTGACGACGGCCGCGTCGGCGGTGCCCGCGGCGATCGCGTCGAGGCCGCGCAGCCCGGACTCCGTGTCGTCCGCCAGGACGACCGCGCGGTGGTCGAACACCGTCCGGGACGTCGCCAGGGAGTTTCCGACGTCGGCGGCGTTCAGATCCTCGCCGGAACGGACGGCTTCGGCGACGCGACCGGCCTGGGCGCGCAGCGCCTCGGGAGTGCGGGCCGTCACCACCCACGGGACGACGTCCGGCTCCGTGTCTTCGGGTTCGGCGTGCTCGGTGTGGTCGGTGTGGTCGGGCTGTTCGAGGATGATGTGCGCGTTCGTGCCGCTGATCCCGAAGGACGAGATCCCGGCGCGGCGCGGATGGCCGTTCCGCTCCCATTCCCGCGCCTCGGTCAGGAGTTCGACGCGACCAGCCGTCCAGTCGACGTGCGGGGTGGGCTCGTCCACGTGCAGGGTCTTCGGCATCAGTCCGTGCCGCATCGCCTGGACCATCTTGATGATTCCCGCGACCCCGGCGGCGGCCTGCGTGTGACCGATGTTCGACTTGATCGAGCCGAGCCACAGCGGGCGGTCGTCCGGACGGCCCTGTCCGTAGGTCGCGAGGAGCGCCTGCGCCTCGATCGGGTCGCCGAGCCTCGTGCCGGTGCCGTGCGCCTCGACGACGTCCACGTCCGCGGTGGTCAGGCCCGCGTTGGCGAGCGCCTGCCCGATCACGCGGCGCTGCGACGGCCCGTTCGGCGCGGTCAGCCCGTTGGAGGCGCCGTCCTGGTTGGTCGCGGTGCCGCGCACCACGGCGAGCACCGGATGGCCGTTGCGGCGGGCGTCCGACAGCCGTTCCAGCAGGATCATGCCCGCGCCCTCGCCCCAGCCGGTCCCGTCGGCGGCGGCGGCGAACGACTTGCTGCGCCCGTCCGCGGCGAGGCCCCGCTGCCTGCTGAACTCGACGAACGTGACCGGAGTGGACATCACGGTGACGCCCCCGGCGAGCGCCAGCGAGCACTCCCCCGACCGCAGCGCCTGCGCCGCGAGGTGCAGCGCCACCAGCGAGGACGAGCACGCCGTGTCGACGCTGACCGCCGGTCCCTCCAGGCCGAGCGTGTAGGAGACGCGGCCCGACGCGATGCTGCCGCCGCTGCCGCCGCCCGCGTAGTCGTTGTACATCACCCCGGCGTACACGCCGGTCGCCGTGCGGCGGAGCGACATGGGGTCGATGCCAGCGCTCTCCACCGCCTCCCACGCCGTCTCCAGCAGCAGCCGGTGCTGCGGGTCGGTTTCGATGGCCTCGCGCGGCGAGATCCCGAAGAAGTCCGCGTCGAAGTCGCCCGCGTCGTAGAGGAACCCGCCCTCGCGGGTGATTGACCGGCCCGGCTTCCCCGGCTCCGGGTCGTAGATGCCGTCCACGTCCCAGCCGCGGTCGCGGGGGAACTCCGCGACCGTGTCGACGCCGCCCGCGACCATCCGCCACAGGTCGTCCGGGGAGGCGACGCCTCCCGGATACCGGCAGCCCATCCCGACGATCACGATCGGGTCGTCGTCGGACGGCGCCGCCGTCCGGGCGGCCGGGACGGCGGTGTCGTCGGCCGCGCCGAGCAGTTCGTCCAGGACGTGCAGCGTGACGGCCTGCGCGTTGGGATGGTCGAACACGAGCGTGGCGGGCAGCCGGAGGCCGGTCGCGGCGGTGAGCAGGTTCCGCAGCTCCACCGCCGTCAGCGAGCTGAACCCGAGCTCGCTGAACGCCTTCTCCGGGTCGACCGAGCGGGCGTCCTCGTGGCCGAGGACGGCGGCGACGTGCGTGCGGACGAGGTCGAGGACGGCCCGGTCCCGCTCCGCCTCCGGCAGCCCGGCGAGGCGGCGGCGCAGCGACGCCGCGCCCCCGGACCGCGCGGCCTGCCGGGCGGGCGCCCCGGTCAGACCGTGCAGGATCGCCGGAACGCCGCCCGAACTCGCGAACGAGCGCAGGAGAGGGATGTCGAGTCGGACGGGCGCCAGCACCGCATCGTCGGCCGCCAGCGCGTCGTCGAGCAGCGCCAGCCCTTCGTCGGCGGACAGGGGCGGCATTCCGGAGCGGCGCAGGCGCTCCACTCCGGCGTCGTCTAGACCGTCCGCCATGCCGCCGGCCTCGGCCCACGGCCCCCACGCCAACGACACGACCGGGAGGCCGAGGGCGCGGCGATGCTCGGCGAGGGCGTCCTGGAAGGCGTTCGCCAGCGCATAGTTGCCCTGCCCCGCGCCGCCGAGGATGCCCGCGACGGACGAGAACAGCACGAACGCGTCCAGCTCCCGGTCCAGGCCGAGGTCGCGGATCAGCTCGTGCAGGTGCCAGGAGCCGTCGGACTTCGGCGCGAGGACGGTGTCCATCCGCTCCGGGGTCAGCGCGGAGACCACACCGTCGTCCAGGACGCCCGCCGTGTGGATCACGGCGGTCAGCGGTCGCCGCACGGGGGTGAGGAGCGCGGCGACCGCGTCGCGGTCCGCGACGTCGCAGGCCGCGATCTCGACGTCCGCGCCGAGGTTCGCCAGGTCGGCGCGCAGTTCCCGCGCGCCGGGGGCGTCCAGGCCGCGGCGGCTGGTCAGGACGAGTCGCCGGACGCCGTGCGCGGACACCAGGTGCCGCGCCACCAGCGAGCCGAGCCCACCCACGCCGCCGGTGATCAGAACGGTTCCGTCCGGGTTCCAGGTGTGGGCTGGGGCGGTTTTGCCCTGTTTTCTGGTCAGGCGTGGGACGCGGATCTCGTTGCCGCGTACGGCCAGTTCCGGTTCGCCGGAGCGGGCCAGGGCCGAGAGTGTTTCCGGCGTGCTTTCCGTGTCCAAGTCGACGAGGACGAAGCGGTCGGGGTTCTCGTTCTGGGCGGTGCGAATGAGGCCGCGGAGTGCCGCCCCGGCCAGGTCGGTCGGGTACTCGCTGTCCGCGGTGACGGCCGCGTTCCGGGTCACTATCAGCAGGCGGGACGCTTCAAGGCGCACCTCGTCCAGCCATTCCTGGACGATTCGCAGCCCCTCGTGGGCGGTCTCGCGGACGCTGCCGGGTACGTCGTCCGTGGCAGCCTGGGACGCCGCCCAGACAACGGTTTCCGGGACTGTCTGTTGAGCTGCCAGCGCCGCCACGTCCGCGAAAGTCGGGACGTCGGTGGGGAGCCCGAGCCGGTCGGATCCGAGTACCGCGACGTGCGCGTCGGGTTGGGTTTCGCCGATCGGCTTCGCGGTCCACGTGATGGTGAACAGCGCGTCGTTTCCGTCCTCGGGGACGTGCAATTGCGACGGGGAAACCTGCCGCGACAGCAACGACCCCACGGACAGGACGGGCTGACCCGTTTCGTCGGTGAGCAGCAGGCTCACCGCGTCGGGACCCGCCGGGGCGATCCTGACCCTGATCGTGGACGCACCGGCCGCGTGGAGGCGAACGCTGCTCCACTCGAACGGCAGCGGCGCTCCCGCGCTGTCGTCGCCTTCACCGCCGGACAGGAGGATCGCGTGCATCGCGGCGTCCAAGAGGGCGGGGTGGATGCCGTAGGACGCGGCCTCCGCTTGGTCGTGTTCGGGGAGCGCGACCTCGGCGAACAGTTCGGCGCCGCGCCGCCAGGCCGCCCTCAGTCCCTGGAACGCCCGACCGTAGCCGAAGCCTCGGTCGGCCAGTACTTCGTAGGCGTCTTCGGTGTCCAGTGCGGTGGCGTGCTCCGGCGGCCAGACCGCCTCGCCACGGGCGGGTGCCGCGCCTCCCGTGCCCAAGAGACCGCTGGCGTTCCTGGTCCATGGAATGTCGACGGGCGCGTCGTCGCGGTGGGAGTAGACGTTCACGGGGCGGGCGCCGTTCTCGTCCGCCGCGCCGACGACGACCTGGACGTCGACACCGCCCTTCTCGGGCAGGACGAGCGGCGACTCCAAGGTGAGCTGTTCGAGGACGTCGCAGCCGACCTGGTCGCCCGCGCGGATCGCCAGTTCGACGAGTGCCGTGCCGGGCAGCAGGATTGCGCCGAATATCTCGTGGTCGGCCAGCCACGTCCGGGATCCGAGGGCGAGGCGTCCCGTCAGGACGACACCGTCCGCGTCCGGGGACATCACGGCCGCGCCCAGCAGCGGATGCTCGGTGGGTAGCTGCCCGAGCCCCGATGCCCCTCCGGACGTCACCGGACCCTCAAGCCAATAGTCCTGGCGCTGGAAGGCATAGGTCGGGAGTTCGACCAGGCGGGTGGCGCGTCC
Organism: Actinomadura syzygii; assembly: GCF_008085905.1. Lineage (GTDB taxonomy): Bacteria > Actinomycetota > Actinomycetes > Streptosporangiales > Streptosporangiaceae > Spirillospora > Spirillospora syzygii. The sequence goes on from NZ_VSFF01000004.1 coordinate 580,181, forward strand.
TGCGAAGACCTCGTGCCAGTCGACGTCCATGCCGTGCGCGTGGAATTGGCCGATGGCCGCCAGCAATTGCTTGGCCTCAGGACGGTCCCTGCGCAGGACGGTCGCGATGGCGTCATTATCGATGCTGCTCTGCGCCATTGCGGTGAGGATGCCGTCGGGTCCGATTTCGAGGAATCGGGTGACGCCGTTGTCGTGGAGGTGGGTGAGGGTGTCGTGGAACCGGACGGCGTCACGGACGTGCCGCACCCAGTACTCGGGGTCGGGTTTCGCACCCACGATGGGAAGGGTGGGCGTGTTGTAGGTGATGGACTGGGCGATCTGGCGGAACTCGTCCCGCATCGGATCCATCAGCGGAGAGTGGAAGGCGTGCGAGACCCGGAGCCGGGTCGCCTTGCGCCCGAGGCCGGTGAAATGGTCGATGATTCGGGCGACCTCGTTCTCCGTGCCAGAGACGACGATGGCCTGCGGGCCGTTGACAGCAGCGAGCCCGGCCTCGTCGCTCAACAGCGGAGTGATCTCGTCCTCGGTGGCTTGGATCGCCGCCATCGCTCCCCCGGATGGGAGCGCCTGCATCAACCGGCCTCGCGCCGCGACCAGCTTCGCCGCGTCCTCCAGCGAGAACATCCCCGCAACGTGCGCGGCCGCAAGCTCACCAATCGAGTGACCCGCCACGAAGTCCGGGCGGACACCCCACGATTCCAGAAGCCGGAACAGGGCGATTTCGATGGCGAACAGACCGGTCTGAGTGAAAGCGGTCTGGTCCAACAGTTCAGGGTCGGACCAGATGACCTCACGCAACGACCGGCCCAGGTGCTGGTCCAGTTCGGCGCAGACGGTGTCGAAAGCGTCGGCGAACACCGGGAACGTCTCATACAACTCCCGGCCCATACCGAGACGCTGCGAGCCCTGGCCGGAGAACAGGAAAGCCGTACCGCCTGAGCTGGCCACGCCGCGTAGCACGTCGGGATGCGGCTGGCCTGCGGCGAGCGCGGTCAGGCCGTCCAGACCGGTGTCCCGGTCACCGGCGATCACGACGGCGCGGTGATCCCATCTGGCGCGAGCGGTCGCCAGGGACAGCCCGATATCGGCGTGATCGAGTTCCGGGCGACCTTCGAGGTAGGCGTGCAGCTTTTCCGCCTGCGCTTGCAGTGCGTCGGCCGTCCTGCCGGACACGATCCATGCCGAGGGCCCGGTGGCGTCGGTTTCGGTGTCTGGAGTCTCGTCGGCCGGGGCCTGTTCGAGAATGACGTGGGCATTGGTGCCGCTGATTCCGAACGAGGAGATTCCGGCGCGGCGCGGGTGCCCGTTCTGCGGCCATTCCCGCGCTTCGGTCAGCAGTTCAACATTTCCGGATGACCAGTCGACGTGCGGGGTCGGCTCGTCCACGTGCAGCGTCTTGGGCAGGACGCCATGCCGCATCGCCTGGACCATTTTAATGATCGCGGCGACTCCGGCGGCGGCCTGCGTGTGACCGATGTTGGATTTGATCGACCCCAGCCACAGCGGCCGGTCCTCCGGACGATCCTGACCGTAGGTCGCAAGCAACGCCTGCGCTTCGATCGGGTCGCCGAGCGTCGTTCCTGTGCCGTGGGCTTCGACCGCGTCAACGTCAGCCGTGTCCAGTCCGGCGTTGGCCAATGCCTGCCGGATCACCCTCCGCTGCGACGGGCCGTTCGGGGCCGTCAGGCCGTTGGACGCGCCGTCCTGGTTGGTAGCCGTGCCGCGCACGATGGCGAGCACCGGGTGTCCGTTGCGACGAGCGTCGGAAAGGCGCTCGACGAGGAGCATTCCCGCGCCTTCGCTCCACGACGTCCCGTCCGCTGAGGCCGCGAACGACTTCGCTTTCCCGTCCGGAGCCAGGCCGCGCTGGCGGCTGAATTCGACGAAAGCCTCCGGCGTCGCCATGACGGCCACGCCGCCGGCCAGCGCCAGCGAGCATTCACCCGACCGCAGCGCCTGCGCCGCCCAGTGCAGCGCTACCAGGGACGACGAGCAAGCCGTGTCCACGGTGACGGCCGGGCCTTCCAATCCCAGCGTGTAGGAGATTCGGCCGGACGCGACCGAGCCGGTGCTGCTGTTGTGCGCGTAGTCGTGATACATGACGCCCGCGAATACACCCGTCGCACTGCCCCGTAGAGACGACGGGTCGATTCCGGCGCGTTCGAGTGCCTCCCACGACACCTCAAGCAGCAGCCGCTGCTGCGGGTCCATGACCCATGCCTCGTTCGGGCTGATCCCGAAGAATTCCGCGTCGAATCCGGCCGCTGAGTAAAGGAAGCCGCCCTTGTCCACGTAGGTCTTGCCGGGACGGCCCGGCTCCGGGTCGAACAGTTCTTGGAGGTCCCAGCCTCGGTCGGTGGGAAGGCCGGAGATTCCGTCGCGGCCGTCGGCGACCAGGTTCCAGAGGGCGTCCGGCGAGGTGGCGTCTCCCGGATAGCGGCAGGCCATTCCGACGATGGCGATCGGCTCGTCGTCCGCCGGAGCGCGCACCGTGACCGTCCGACCGGCCGACGACGCCGCGCCCATCACCTCGTCGGCCAGATAGCGGGCCAGCACGACCGATGTCGGATAGTCGAACACCAGCGTCGCTGGCAACCGCAGTCCGGTCACTTGGTTCAGCCTGTTGCGCAGTTCCACCGCCGACAGCGAGTCGAATCCCAAATCGCGGAACGCGCGGGTGGTGTCGATGTCGTCCGGTCGGTCGAATCCGAGGACCTGCGCCGTCCGGCCGCGCACGATTTCCAGCAGGACCGGCGGACGTTCCGCCTCGGGCAATGCGACCAGTCGTTGCCGCAGTGCGTCCGCTTCACCGCCGCCTGATGCGGCTGCCCTGCGGGTGCGTGTGGCGACGAGGCCCCGGAGAATGTGCGGCAGTTCGTCTTCGGCACTCGTGAGCGCCTTCGTGTCGAGCCCGATCGGGATCAGGAAAGGTTCGCTCAAAGGAGTCGCCACGTCGAGCAGGTTCAAGCCCTGCTCGGTGGTCAGGGCCCGTACTCCGGACTTGGCCATTCTGCGGACGTCTTCGTCGTCCAGGTGCCCGGCCATCGAGTCGCCGTCCGCTGCCCACAGGCCCCAGGCCAGAGAATGGACGGGCAGGCCCAGCGACGCGCGATGGGCGGCGAGCCCGTCCAGGAAGGCGTTGGCCGCCGCGTAATTGCCTTGGCCGGGCGAGCCCAGGACACCTGCCGCTGACGAGAACAGCACGAATGCCGACAGGTTCAGATCGCGGGTGAGTTCGTGCAGGTTCCAGGCCGCATCCGCCTTGGGACGCAATACCGCGTTCATTCGGTCGGGGGTCAGTGACGAAATCACGCCGTCGTCCAGGACACCGGCCGCGTGGACGACGGCCGAGATGTCGCGGCCCGCCAGCAGCCCGGCGAGAGCGTCGCGGTCGGCCACGTCGCAGGCCGCCAGCTCGACCGCGGCGCCCAAGCCCGCCAACTCGTCCCGCAGGTCGGAGGCGCCCGGCGCGTCCGCGCCACGGCGGCTCACCAGCAGCAGACCGCGCACGCCGTGCTCGGTCACCAGGTGACGCGCCACCAGCGCGCCCAGGCCGCCGGTACCACCGGTGACCAGCACCGTTCCTTCGGTGCGGAACACCGGCTCCGCGTCCGGGCGGGCCGGGACCTTCGCCAGTCTCGGGACGAATACGGCCCCGCCGCGAAGGGCGAGTTGCGGCTCGTCGGACTGGGCAGCGGCCGCCACCGCAGCGGTCAGATCCGCCGGGTCGTCGCTGTCGACCAGCACGATGCGTCCCGGGTCCTCCGACTGGGCGGAGCGGATCAGGCCCCACACCGCCGCGCCGGGCAGGTCGCGCACGTCCTCGCCGTCCACGGCGACCGCGCCGCTGGTCGCCACCACCAGGCGGGACGCGGCGAACCGCTCCTCGGCGAGGAACGCCTGCGCGACCGCTAGCACGCCGTGCAGGATGGACGCGGTGTCCTCGGCCCGGCCACCGGCGACCGGCAGCGCCACGACCTCGGGGGCGTCGGCATCCGCGTCCAAGTCGTCCCAACTCGCCCGGGACGACGGCTCGGCGGCCGGATGGGACGCCGCCGGAGACCACTGGAGCCGATAAAGCGAGTCGTGGAACGCGGACACGGAAAGCCGGTCCGCCGCGACCGGACGAGACACCAGGGATTCGGCGGCCAGCACGGGACGGCCCGTCCCGTCCGCCAAAAGCAGTTCCATCCCGCCCTGGCCGGTCGGTGTGAGACGCGCCCGGACGGAGGACGCGCCCGATGCGTAAAGACGGATGCCATTCCACGCGAAAGGCAGCACCAGTTCGTCGTCGCTCTGCCCGTCCCCGGTGACGAGAGCGGTGTGCAGAACCGCGTCGAGCAGAGCAGGGTGCAGGCCGAACGCGGCTGCGTCGTGGCGCGAGTAGTCCTCCTCGTCCGGAAGGGCGACTTCGGCGAACAATTCCGCGCCGCGACGCCAAACGGCGCGCAGCCCTTGGAAAAGGGGGCCGTAGTCGTAGCCGGCGGCGGCGAGTTCCTCGTAGGCCCCGTCCAGCGGCACGGGCTCGGCGTTCTCCGGCGGCCATGCGGCGAGGTCGGAGTCGGGTTCGCCGCTTTCCTCGGCGAGCACGCCCGTGGCGTGCCGGACCCAGACCTGGTCGGACACGTCCGGCTGCGAGTAGACGCCGACCACGCGGCGTCCCGACTCGTCGCCCGGCTCCACCACCACCTGCACCGCGACGCCGCCCTGCTCGGGCAGTGCCAGCGGAGCCTGCAACGTCAGTTCCTCGACCACCGGGCAGCCGACGTGGTCGCCCGCGTGGATCGCCAGCTCCAGCAGCGCCGTGCCCGGCACGACCACGCCGCCGAACATCCGGTGATCGGCGAGCCAGGGCTGCGCGTCGGACGAGAGGCGCCCGGTCAGCACCAGTCCACCTGATTCGGGCAGCGCCATCACCGCGCCGAGCATCGGATGCTCGGCGCGTCCGAGACCGAGGGACGCGGCGTCCTCTGCGCCCGCCGCGCCGTGCAGCCAGAAACGGTCGCGCTGGAATGCGTAGGTGGGCAGATCCACCTTCTGGGCGCCTCGGCCGCCGAAGAAGGCGTCCCATCCGATCCGGGCGCCGTTCACGTGGAGCGTGGCGATTGCGGTGAGGAGCGTGGCGGGTTCGGGTCGCTTGGCGCTCATCACCGGCACGGCGACGATCTGGTCGGACGGTTCGAGAGCGGCCTGCGTCATCGCCGCCAGGACGCCATCGGGACCGATCTCCAAGAATTGGGCGACGCCGTTCTCATGAAGGCCGGTGAGCGTGTCGTGGAACCGGACTGCGTCGCGGACGTGCCGCACCCAGTACTCGGCTGCGGGCCGCGCGCCCGCGACGGGAATTGCGGGGGCCGTGTAGGTGATGGATTCGGCGACCTGGCGGAAGTCGTCGAGCATCGGATCCATGAGCGGCGAATGGAAGGCGTGCGAAACCCGGAGGCGGGTCGTCTTGCGTTCGAGCCTCTTGAAGTGGTCGACGACGCGGGCGACTTCCTCCTCGGCCCCGGAGACGACAACGGCTTGAGGACCGTTGACCGCGGCAATGCCGACCTGTTCGCCCAGCAGCGGGACGACCTCGTCCTCGGTGGCTTGGATCGCCGCCATCGCTCCACCGGACGGGAGCGCCTGCATCAACCGTCCCCGAGCCGCCACCAGTTTGGCGGCGTCCTCCAGCGAGAACATCCCGGCGACGTAGGCGGCTGCCAATTCGCCGATCGAATGACCGGCCAGGAAATCGGGGCGGACACCCCACGACTCCAGCAGGCGGAACAGCGCGACCTCGACCGCGAACAAGCCCGTCTGAGTGAAGACCGTCTGATCGAGCAGTTCAGGCTCAGACCAGATCACGTCTTTCAGCGGGCGGTCCAGGTGCCGGTCCAGTTCGGCGCAGGCCGCCTCGAAGGCGTCGGCGAAGACCGGGAACGCCGCATACAAGTCGCGTCCCATCCCCGGACGCTGCGAACCCTGGCCCGAGAACAAGAACGCGGTCGGCCTCGGTGCGGCGACACCCCTCACTGCGGCACGGCCGGATTCGCCTTGCGCGAGTTCATCCAAACCTGACAGCAGTTCGCCGCGGTTCTGGCCGATCACCACGGCGCGGTGCTCGAACATGGCGCGCGTCGTGGCCAGGGAGAGGCCAATGTCCAGCGACGAAAGCCGGTCGTCGGCGCGGACGAACGCGGCCAGGGAAGCGGCCTGGGCGCGCAGCGCGGCCTCGCTCCGTGCCGACACGGCCCACGGGACGACCGGCAACTCCACCGCGGGCGCCTGCTCTTCGTCAACGGCCGGAGCCTGCTCGACGATCACATGCGCGTTCGTCCCGCTGATTCCGAAGGAGGAGATCCCGGCGCGGCGCGGGTGACCGTTCTGCGGCCATTTCCGCGCTTCGGTCAGCAGCTCAACATTTCCAGATGACCAGTCGACGTGCGGGGTCGGCTCGTCCACGTGCAACGTCTTCGGCAGCAGCCCATGCCGCATCGCCTGAACCACCTTGATAATCCCGGCGACTCCGGCGGCGGCCTGCGTGTGACCGATGTTGGATTTAATCGACCCCAACCACAACGGCCGATCCCCCGGACGATCCTGACCGTAGGTGGCGAGCAACGCCTGCGCCTCGATCGGGTCGCCCAGCGTCGTTCCCGTGCCGTGCGCCTCGACCGTGTCGACCTGGTCGGCCGAGAGTCTGGCGCTGGCGAGAGCCTGCCGGATCACCCTCCGCTGCGATGGGCCGTTCGGGGCCGTCAGGCCATTGGACGCGCCGTCCTGGTTGACCGCCGAACCGCGCACGACGGCGAGCACCGGGTGTCCGTTGGCGCGGGCGTCCGAAAGGCGCTCGACCAAGAGCATTCCCGCGCCTTCGCCCCACGATGTGCCGTCCGCCGCCGCGGCGAACGACTTGGCTCGGCCATCGGCCGCCAGGCCGCGCTGGCGGCTGAATTCGACGAACGCCTCCGGCGACGCCATGACGGCCACGCCACCGGCCAGCGCCAGCGTGCATTCACCCGATCGGAGTGCCTGTACCGCGAGATGCAAGGCGACCAGCGACGACGAGCACGCCGTGTCCACCGTCACGGCCGGGCCCTCGAAGCCCAGCGTGTAGGAAATGCGTCCGGACGCGACCGAGCCGGTACTGCTGTTGTGCGCGTAGTCGTGGTACATCATCCCCGCGAAAACGCCGGTGGAACTGCCGCGCAGGGACGAGGGGTCGATTCCGGCGCGTTCGAGCGCCTCCCACGACACCTCAAGCAGGAGCCGTTGCTGCGGGTCCATGACCCACGCCTCGTTCGGGCTGATGCCAAAGAATGCCGGGTCGAATTCCGCGGCGTCGTGGAGGAAGCCGCCGGTCCGGACGTAGCTCTTTCCGGGTGTGCCCGGCTCGGGGTCGTAAAGGCCGGTGTCCCAGCCACGGTCGGCGGGGAAGTCCGAGAGCCCTTCCGCTCCGTCCGCGACAAGCGTCCAAAGGTCTTCCGGGGACGTGACGCCGCCCGGATACCGGCATGCCATGCCGACGATCGCGATCGGCTCATGGCGATCGGCGGTGATCTTACGCTGCTGGGCGCGCAACCGCTCGGTCTCCTTGAGCGATGCTCGCAGTGCGGTGAGGAGTTTTTCGTCATTTTCGGGCATCGTCGTTCACTCTTCCCGCGTCGTGTCGTCGAGGGTCGCACCGTCGAGCGCCATGCTGATCAGGCTTTCGGCGTCCATCGCATCGATCGAGTCCCGCTCCGCGCCGCCGTCCGCGGGCTCGCCGCGGCCGGTCGCGCCGGCGAGTTCGAGGAGGCTGTCCATCAGGCCCGCGTCCCGCAGGCGGCTCAGCGGAATGGCCCGCAGAAGGCTCCGGACCGTCTCGTCGTCGGAGTCGCCGCCGTCCTTTTCCGGAACCATTTCGGCGGCGATGTGGGCAGCGAGGACGCGGGCGTTCGGATAGTCGAACACCAGCGTCGCCGGAAGGCGCAGACCGGTCACCGAATTCAGGCTGTTGCGGAGTTCGACCGCGCTGAGGGAGTCGAATCCGAGTTCCTTGAAGGCCCGTTCCGGTTCGATCGCGCCGTGGCCGCCGTGTCCGAGGACCGCCGCGGCGTGCCCGCGGACGACCTCCAGCAGCGCGTCCTCCCGCTCCGGCGGGGCGAGCCCGGCGAGGCGCCGCGCCAGCGCCTCGGCCGCACCCGCATCGGCGTCGACGACCCGCCGGACCGTCCTGCCGATGAGTCCCCTGAACAGGTGGTGCGGTTCACTGTCCGCGGCGGCGAGCGCCTTGAGGTCGAGGTTGATCGGCACGAGGACGGGGGCGCCGAGCGCGTTCGCCGTGTCGAGCAGCACCAATCCTTCTTCGACGTCCATTCCGTCGACTCCGGAGCGGGCCGTGCGCTGGGCGCCGGAACCGTCCGCGCCGTCCGCCATTCCGGTGCCGCCCGTGATCCAGGGGCCCCAGGCGAGCGACTGCGCGGGCAGGCCGTTCGCCCGGCGATGCGCCGCCAGCGCGTCGAGGTAGGCGTTGGCTGCGGCGTAGTTGCCCTGGCCGGGCGTGCCGAGCACACCGGCCGCCGACGAGAAGAGCACGAACGCCGACAGGTCCATGTCGCGGGTCAGTTCGTGCAGGTTCCAAGCCGCGTCCACCTTGGGACGGAGGACTCGGTCGAGCCGCTCGGGCGTCAGCGAGGCGATCACGCCGTCGTCCAGGACTCCCGCCACGTGGACGACACCCGACAGCGACCGGCCTTCGAGCAGGGCGGCCACCGCGTCGCGGTCGGCCATGTCGCAAGCCGCCAGTTCCACCTTCGCGCCCAGCTCGGACAGTTCGTCGCGCAGCTCCGCCGCACCCGGCGCGTCCGCGCCACGGCGGCTGGTCAGCAACAGGTTCCGCACGCCACGCTCGACCACCAGATGCCGCGCCACCACCGAACCCAGCGCGCCCAGCGCGCCGGTCACCAGGACCGTGCCGTCAGCGGGGAAGGGCTGCGGCTCGGTCGGTTGCGCGGACACGCGCGCAAGCCGCATGGCGAACGCCGTGTCTCCGCGGATCGCCACCTGCGGCTCTTTGGCGCCCATCGCGGCGGTCACGTTGTGCGGGTCGTCGAGGTCGGCCAGGACGATCCGTCCCGGGTCCTCCGACTGCGCCGACCTGACCAGGCCCCATACCGCCGCGCCCGCTAGGTCGGTCACGTCTTCGCCGTCCACGGACACCGCGCCGGACGTCGCGACCATCAGCGTGGACGACGCAAACCGGTCCTCGCCAAGCCACGCCTGGAGGGCGGCCAGGACTTCGCGCGTGGAGTGGTGGACGGCGGCAGCGTCCTTCCCACTTGGCACGGTCAGGACCACGATGTCTGGAACCGGGTCGACGTCGCTCAACTCGTCCCACCGTGCCCAGGACGGGTCGCCGGGCGGTGCGAGCGGGATCGGCGACCATTCCGGCTGGAACAGCGATTCGTGGAAGCCCGGACCGCTCGCCGCCGACATCTGCTCCGCCGAGACCTCCCGCAGCGCGAGTGACCCGATGGCCGCGACGGGACGTCCGGACACGTCCGCGACCTGCAACGACACGGACCCGCCAGGTGCCCGGACGATGCGCACCCGCAACGAGGCCGCCCCCGTCGCGAACAGTTCGACGCCCGACCACGCGAACGGGAGGGACGGGCCGTCACCGGCCGTTCCGCCCAGCGCGATCGCATGCAGGCCCGCGTCGAGGAGTGCCGGGTGCAGGGCGAATCCGTCCGTGGTCTCCGCTGCGGGCAGAGCCACTTCGGCGAACAGTTCGTCGTCGCGCCGCCAAGCCGCTGTAAGACCCTGGAACACCGGGCCGTACTCCAAGCCCGCCATCGCCATGTCGGCGTAGAGGCCGTTCGCTTCTAGAGGGACGGCGTCCACGGGCGGCCACTGCCGCAACTCGAATTCCGGCTCGCTTTCGGCGCCGGACATTTGCCCTGCCGCATGCCGTGTCCACGGCATTTCAGTGCCGGTGCGGGAGTAGACGGTGACCGTGCGCCGGTCATCTTCGTCCGCCGCGCCGACGACGGCCTGGACGAGCGTGTGACCGTCCGCGGGGAGGACGAGTGGTTGTTCGAGGGTGAGTTCGTCGATCCGGCCGCAGCCGACCTGATCTCCCGCACGGACGGCCAATTCCACGAAGCCGGTACCCGGGAAGATGACCACGCCGCCAACGGCGTGGTCGGCCAACCAGGGTTGCGTGTGCACTGACAGGCGGCCCGACAGCACCACTCCGTCGGACTCGGGCGTGGTCACCACCGCGCTGAGCAATGGGTGATCCGCCGATCCCAGGCCCATCGACTCGGCGTCACCACCGGCCTGCGGAGCCACCAGCCAGAACCGCTCACGCTGGAAGGCGTAGGTCGGCAGTTCGACCTGGCGGGCGGCGTGGTCGTCGAACATCGCGTGCCAGTCGATGTCCGTGCCGTGTGCGTGGATTTGGCCCAGAGCCGTCAACAACTGCTTGGCTTCTGGACGATCCCGGCGGAGGACAGGTGCGACGACCGCGTCGTCCACGCTGCCGCGCACCATCGCGGTCAGCGCACCATCCGGGCCGATCTCCAAGAATTGCGTGACACCTTGGTCGCGGAGATTGATAACGGCGTCATGGAATCGGACGGCGTCGCGGACGTGCCGAACCCAGTACTCGGCGTCCGGCTGGGCACCCACGATGGGAATGGCGGGTTCGTTGAAGGTGATGCTTTCGGCGACCTGGCGGAAGTCGTCCAGCATCGGGTCCATCAGCGGCGAATGGAATGCGTGCGAGACTTGCAGCCGGGTCGTCTTGCGTCCCAGCTCCGTGAAGTGCTCCACGATCCTAGAGACCGCATCTTCGACACCCGACACCACGACCGACTGCGGCCCATTCACCGCCGCGACACCGACATGGTGATCCAGCAGCGGGACGATCTCGTCCTCGGTCGCCTGCACCGCTGCCATCGCCCCACCAGGCGGCAGCGCCTGCATCAACCGACCCCGAGCCGCCACCAACCTCGCGGCATCCCCCAACGAGAACATTCCCGCCACATGCGCAGCCGCCAACTCACCGATCGAATGACCCGCCAAGAAATCTGGACGGACACCCCACGACTCCAACAACCGATAAAGCGCCACCTCAACCGCGAACAAACCCGTCTGAGTGAACACCGTCTGGTTCAGCAGCTCAGGCTCAGACCACACGACATCCTTCAAAGGCCGGTCCAAATGCCCGTCCAGTTCAGCGCAGACCGCGTCGAACGACTCCGCGAACACCGGGAACGCCTCATACAACCCCCGGCCCATCCCCACACGCTGCGACCCCTGACCCGAGAACAGGAAAGCCGTCCCGCCCAAGGCGGTCGTGCCGTGCACCACGTCAGGATGCGGTTCTCCCGAAGAGAGGGCAGCCAGTCCTTCCAGGGCGGAGTCCCGGTCACCGGCCACGACAACAGCACGGTGATCCAAGACGGCACGCGAAGTGGCCAAGGAGAAGGCCACGTCCACGATGCGCAGTTCCGGCTGAGCGGCCAAGTGTGTCCGCAGCTTCTCCGCCTGGGCCCGAAGACCCGCGTCGTCACGCGCGGAGATCACCCAGGGGACGTTCGGCGGCTCGTCTGCCGCCGGGACATCGGCTTCAGTTTCGACGGTCGTCGGCTCTTCGAGGATGACGTGCGCGTTCGTCCCGCTGATCCCGAACGACGAAATCCCGGCTCGACGCGGATGGCCGTTCTTTCCCCATTCCCGCGTCTCGGTCAGCAGCCGGACGTCTCCCGTCGACCAGTCCACGTGCGGCGTCGGCTCATCGACATGCAGTGTCTTGGGCAGAACTCCATGCCGCATCGCCTGGACCATCTTGATGATCCCGGCCACCCCAGCCGCCGCCTGCGTATGCCCGATGTTCGACTTGATCGACCCCAACCACAAAGGCCGATCATCCGCACGGTCCTGGCCATAGGTCGCCAGCAACGCCTGCGCCTCGATCGGGTCACCCAACGTCGTGCCGGTGCCATGCGCCTCGACCACATCCACATCACCGACACCCAACCCGGCATTGGCCAACGCCTGCCGGATCACCCGACGCTGCGACGGACCATTCGGCGCCGTCAACCCATTCGACGCACCATCCTGATTCACCGCAGAACCACGCACCACCGCCAGCACCGGATGCCCAAGCCGCCGAGCATCAGAAAGACGCTCGACCAGCAACATCCCCGCACCCTCGCCCCACGACGTCCCATCCGCCGAAGCGGCGAACGACTTGGCGCGGCCGTCAGGCGCCAGTCCACGCTGCCGACTGAATTCGACGAACGCCTCCGGCGACGCCATTACAGCGACGCCACCGGCCAGCGCGAGCGAGCACTCCCCCGACCGCAACGCCTGCGCCGCCCAATGCAACGCCACCAACGACGACGAACACGCCGTGTCCACCGTCACCGCCGGACCCTCGAACCCGAACGTGTAGGAGATCCGCCCCGAGGCGACGGCCCCAGAATTACTGTTGTGGGCGTAGTCGTGGTACATCACGCCAGCGAACACGCCGGTGGAACTCCCTCGGAGCGAAGAAGGGTCGATGCCCGCCCGCTCCAACGCCTCCCACGAAACCTCCAGCAACAACCTCTGCTGCGGGTCCATGATCCACGCCTCGTTCGGACTGATGCCGAAGAAACCCGGATCGAATTCCGCCGCGTCGTAGAGGAAACCCCCCACGTTCACGTAACTGGTATGCGGACGTCCCCCCTCGGGGTCGTAGAGCCGATCGACATTCCACCCGCGATCGGACGGGAAGGCCGAGATCCCGTCACGCCCGTCCAAGACCAGGTCCCACAGCGCATCCGGCGTGGTGACATCACCGGGATACCGGCAGGCCATTCCGATAATGGCGATCGGCTCGTCGTCCACCGGAGCGCGCACCGCGACGGCCGCGCCCGCCGACGCCGACGATGCGGCGCCCATCACCTCATCGACCAGGTACCGCGCCAGCACGACCGGCGTCGGGTAGTCGAAGACCAACGTCGCGGGCAGCCGCAGCCCCGTCACCTGGTTCAGCCGGTTGCGCTGCTCCACCGCCGACAGCGAGTCGAAGCCCAGGTCGCGGAAGGCCCGTTCGGGCTCGACCGTCCGCGGATCGTCGTGTCCCAGCACCGAGGCCGCGTGGGCGCGGACGATCTCCAGCATCGCCTGGGTCCGCTCCGCCTCCGGGAGCGCGGCGAGCCGGGCCCGCAGCGCACCCGCCGTGCCCGCCCCGCCGGTGCCCGCCTTCGCGGCCTGGCGCGGACGTCCGGCCAAGCCACGCAGCATCGGCGGCAGCGCGTCACCAGCAGCAGCCAGCGCCGCCGGTTCCAGTCCGATCGGGACGACCAAGGTGTCATCGACACCCAGCGCGGCGTCGAACAGCCCCAGCCCCTGTTCCACGCTCAGCGGACGCACCCCAGACCGGGCCATCCGCCTGATCTCGCCCTCGTCGAGGCGTCCGGACATCCCGGTGTCGGCCGACCACAGCCCCCACGCCAGCGACCGTCCGGGCAGCCCGTGCGCCCGGCGGTGCTGGACGAGCCCGTCCACGAACGCGTTGGCCGCGGCGTAGTTGCCCTGTCCCGGCGCGCCCATCACGCCGCCCGCCGACGAGAAGACGACGAACTCCGACAGGTCCATGTCGCGGGTCAGTTCGTGCAGGTGCCAGGCACCGAGGGCCTTGGGCGCGAGGACGGCGCGCAGCCGCTCAGCGGTCAGGGACGAGATCACGCCGTCGTCCAAGAGCCCCGCCGCGTGGATCACAGCGGAGAGGTCGCGGCCGTCCAGCAGGGCCGCGACGGCGTCTCGGTCGGCGACGTCGCAGGCCGTGATCTCGACCTCCGCGCCCAGCTCCGCCAGCTCGGCCGAAAGCTCCGCCGCCCCCGGCGCCGATGCGCCCCTTCGGCTCGTCAGGAGCAGGTTCCGGACGCCGTGCTCCGCCACCAGATGGCGTGCCACGAGCGCGCCGAGCCCGCCCGTCCCGCCGGTGATCAGAACAGGTCCGTGCAGCTCGGCCGCACGTTCGGGCCCGCCGCCGCCCCGCGCGAGGCGCGGCACGTGTCCGGCCCCGGAGCGGATCACGAGTTGCGGCTCCCCGACCTCGGCGGCGGATACAGCCGACGCCACTGCGCCATCCAGGTCAGAGAGGTCGTCGACGTCGGCGAGAAGGATGCGATCCGGATGTTCCGACTGCGCCGACCGGACCAGCCCCCACACCGCCGCGCCCGCCAGATCAGCGACGTCCTCCCCGTCCAGGGACATGGCGCCCGAGGTGACGACCAGCAGCCGCGACGCCGCGAACCGCTCGTCGGCCAGCCACGCCTGGAGGTCCGCGAGCGCGCGGCCGACCGCGTCGATCGGGTCACCGCCCCCGCTACGCAGGACGAAGAGTTCCGGCACCTCGCCAATTTCTGAATCCCAGAGCGCCCATTTCACGGCCGCCTCAGAAGCAGGCGCGACGACGGGGCGCCATTCCAGCCGATAGAGCGAATCCGTCGCCCCGGCCGCCGCCCCGGCGAGGCTCTCCGAAGGCACCGGCCGCGACTGCAAGGACTCCACGGACATCACCGGCCGCCCGTCTCCGTCGGCCAGTTGCAGCGCGACCGCGTCCGGCCCAGCAGGGACCAGCCGAGCCCGGACAGAGCGCGCCCCGGACGCCACCAGCCGCACCCCGCTCCACGCGAACGGCAGCACAGTCCCGCGCGAGTCGCCCTCGGGCGCGGCGACCAGACCGGTGTGCAGGACGGCGTCCAGCAGCGCGGGGTGCAGCCCGAACCCGGTGGCCTCGCCCCAGGCGTCCTCGGGCAGCGTCACCTCGGCGAACAGCTCGTCCCCGCGCCTCCACACCGCGCGCAGCCCCTGGAAGACCGGGCCGTATTCGTATCCCGCGTCGGCCAGCGATTCGTACGCGCCGTCCAGCGGAAGCGGGTCGGCGCCCTCGGGCGGCCACACGGCGAGGTCGAACGCGGGCGCCGGGTCGTCAGGTGCCAGCACACCGGTGGCGTGCCGGGTCCACGGCCGGTCGTCCGGGCCCTCCGCCGGACGCGAGTGGACGCCGACCGCGCGGCGGCCCGTCTCGTCGGCGTCCTCGACCACGACCTGGACGGTGACGCCGCCGTGCGCGGGCAGCGGCAGCGGGGCGTGCAGGGTCAGCTCGTCCAGCGTGCCGCAGCCGAGCTGGTCCCCGGCCCGGATCGCCAGCTCGACCAGGCCCGCGCCCGGGAACAGCACGTGTCCGAGCACCCGATGGTCGGCGAGCCACGGCCGCGTGCCGACCGACAGCCGCCCGGTGAGGACGGCGCCGCCCGAGTCCGGGAGGGTGACCACGGCGCCGAGCAGTGGATGGTCGGCGGGCGCGAGTCCCGTCCCGGTCAGGTCCGCTTCGTCGCCCTGGCCCTCGACCCAGTAGCGCCGCCGCTGGAACGCGTACGTCGGCAGTTCCGCCGGGACGGCGGGCGGACGTTCACCGAAGAGCATCCGCCACCCGACGTGGACGCCATGCGTGTGCAGGCGTCCGGCCGCCGCGACAACCGTGACGGGCTCGGGACGGTCGGCGCGCAGAACGGGCGTGACGACGACGCCCTCGGTCGAGTCGTCCAGAATCGTCCGGACCATTCCCGCCAGCACACCGTCCGGGCCCAGTTCCACGAACCGATTCACGCCCGCGGCGCGCAGCGTCCGGACGCCCTCGTGGAAGCGGACAGCGTCGCGGACGTGCCGCACCCAGTACTCGGCCGTCCCGAGATCCGCCGCCTCCGCGCCGCGAACGTTCGAGACCACCGGAATGGCGGGCTCGGCATAGCGGACGCTTTCCGCGACTTCCCGGAACTCGTCGAGCATCGGGTCCATGAGCGGGGAATGGAATGCGTGCGACACTCGCAGCCTCGTCGTCCTGCGCCCGAGTTCCGTGAAGTGCTCAAGAATGTGGGCGACGTCGCTTTCGGCTCCGGAGACGACGATGGTCTGCGGTCCGTTCACCGCCGCGATCCCGACGTCCCGGCCGTCGAGCAGCGGGACGACCTCGTCCTCGGCCGCCTGGACCGCCGCCATCGCGCCCCCGGCCGGAAGCGCCTGCATCAGCCTGCCGCGCGCCGCGACCAGCCTGGCCGCGTCCCCCAGCGAGAACACGCCCGCCACATGCGCGGCCGCCAGTTCGCCGATCGAGTGACCGGCCAGGAAGTCCGGCCGCACACCCCACGATTCCAGCAGCCGGAAAAGCGCGACCTCGACGGCGAAAAGGCCCGGCTGGGCGAACTCCGTCCGATCGAGAAGCGCCGCGTCCGACCAGAGGGCATCCCGCAGCGGCTGGTCGAGGTGCTGGTCGAATTCGGCGCAGACCGCATCGAAGGCTCCCGCGAACACCGGGAACGCCTCGTACAACTCCCGGCCCATCCCGACGCGCTGCGAGCCCTGCCCAGAGAAAAGGAACGCCGTCGCTCCGGACGCCACGGCGCCGCGCGCCGCGTCCGGGCCCGGCTCGCCGTCGATGAGCGTGTCCAGAGCCGCGAGCAACTCGGCACGGTCACGGCCGACCGCGACGGCGCGGTGCTCCAGCAGGGCCCGCGACGCGACGAGCGCATGGCCGATCTCTGCGGGGTCGGCGTCCGGACGCGCCAGGACGTGGTCGCGCAGCCGCTCGCACTGGGCGCGGAGGCCGCCCTCGTCGCGTCCGCTGACGACCCAGGGGACGACCGGCGGCGCGTCCGCCGCCGGGCGCGCGTCCTCGCCGTCCACCGGGGGCGCCTCGATGACCACGTGCGCATTCGTGCCGCTGATCCCGAACGACGAGATTCCGGCGCGGCGCGGGTGACCGTTCTGCGGCCAGTCCCGCGCCTCGGTCAGCAGTTCGACACGCCCCGCCGTCCAGTCGACGTGCGGGGTCGGCTCGTCGACATGCAGCGTCTTCGGCAGGACGCCGTGCCGCATCGCCTCGATCATCTTGATGATCCCGGCCACCCCGGCGGCGGCCTGCGTGTGCCCGATGTTCGACTTGATCGACCCGAGCCACAACGGCCGGTCGTCCGGACGGTCCTGGCCATAGGTCGCGAGCAGCGCCTGCGCCTCGATCGGGTCGCCCAGCGTCGTTCCCGTGCCATGCGCCTCGACCGCGTCCACGTCACCGGCGCCGAGCCCGGCATTGGCGAGCGCCTGCAAAATCACCCGTTGCTGCGACGGCCCGTTCGGCGCCGTCAGGCCATTCGACGCGCCGTCCTGATTGACCGCCGAACCGCGCACGACCGCCAGCACCGGATGGCCGTTGGCGCGCGCGTCGGAAAGGCGCTCCACCAACAGCATTCCGGCGCCCTCGCCCCAGGACGTGCCGTCCGCGGCGGCGGCGAACGACTTCGCCCGGCCGTCCCGCGCCAGCCCGCGCTGCTCGCTGAACTCCACGAACACGTCCGGCGCGGCCATGACCGCGACGCCCCCGGCCAGCGCCAGCGAGCACTCCCCCGACCGCAGCGCCTGCACCGCCAGGTGGAGGGCGACCAGCGACGACGAGCACGCCGTGTCCACGGTCACCGCCGGGCCTTCAAGCCCGAACGTGTAGGAAATGCGCCCGGACGCCACCGAACCCGAATTGCTGTTGTGCGCGTAATCGTGGTACATCATCCCGGCGAAAACACCGGTCGAGGTTCCGCGCAGCGACGAAGGGTCGATTCCCGCGCGCTCAAGCGCCTCCCAGGAGACCTCCAGCAACAAACGCTGCTGCGGGTCCATGACGCGGGCCTCGTTCGGGCCGATTCCGAAGAATCCGGGATCGAAGCCCGCCGCGTCGTGCAGGAAACCGCCAGAGTCGACGTAACTGGTGCCGGGCCGCACGCCCTCGGGGTCGTGGATGCGCTCGATGTTCCAGCCCCGGTCGGCGGGGAACCGCGTGATGCCGTCCGCGCCCGCCGCGACCAGCTCCCACAGCGCCTCGGGCGTGCCGACGCCGCCGGGGTAGCGGCACGCCATCCCGACGATCACGATCGGGTCGTCGTCCACCGCCGGGCGGACGGCGGACGCCGCGACCGTCACGGCCTGCCGCGCGCCGGAGATCTCGTCCGCGAGATGCCGGGCCAGCACGTCCGGCGTCGGGTAGTCGAACACGAGCGTCGCGGGCAGCCGCAGCCCCGTCACCCGGCTCACCCTGCTCCGCAGCTCCACCGCGGACAGCGAGTCGAAGCCCAGGTCGCGGAACGCGCGCTCCGAGCCCACCGCGGTCGGGCCGTCGAACCCGAGCACGGACGCGGCCTGCGCGCGGACGATCTCCAGCACCGCCGCGCGGCGCTCGTCGTCCGGAAGGACCGCGAGGCGTTCGCGCAGCACCCCGGCCGCGCCTCCCCCACCACCGCCCGCGGTCCGCCGACGGCGGCGCGCGAGGCCGCCGAGCAGGGGCGGGAGCTCGTCGGGGTCCTCGCCGAGGACGGCCGTGTCCAGCCCGATCGGCACGAGCAGCGGCTCCGGCCGTCCGGTGGCGGCGTCGAACAGCGCCAGGCCCTGTTCGACGGTCAGCGGACGGACGCCGAAGCGCGCGATGCGGCGTACGTCGTCCGCGTCCAGCGCGCCGCCCATCCCCGCCGCCGAGTCCCACAGGCCCCACGCCAGCGACAGGCCCGGCAGGCCGAGCGCGCGCCGATGCTGGACGAGCCCGTCCAGGAAGGCGTTCGCGGTCGCGTAGTTGCCCTGCCCGGCGGAGCCGAGGATGCCCGCCGCGGAGGAGAACACGACGAACGCCGACAGGTCCATGTCGCGGGTCAGCTCGTGCAGGTGCCAGGCGCCGAGGGCCTTCGGGGCGAGCACCACGTCCAGCCGCTCGGGGGTCAGCGACGCGAGGACGCCGTCGTCGAGGACGCCCGCCGTGTGCACGACCGCCGACAGGCGGCGGCCGTCGAGCAGCGCGGCGAGGGCCGCCCGGTCACCGACGTCGCAGGCCACCGCCTCGGCCTCGACGCCCAGCTCGGTCAGGTCGGTGAGCAGATCGGCGGCACCTGGCGCGTCCGGTCCCCGGCGGCTCGCGAGCAGTAGCCGCCGCACGCCGTGCACGGCGGCGAGATGGCGGGCGACGAGCGCGCCGAGCCCGCCCGTCCCCCCGGTGACCAGCACGGTGCCCGTGCCGAACGGCTCGTCGTCGAGCGGTTCGAGGGCGGCGGACGTCCGGGTGAGGCGGGGGACGTACGCCGTCCCTCCCCGCACCGCGACCTGCGGCTCGCCGGACGCGTGCGCGACTGCGGCGGCGACGTCGTCCGGGTCGTCGGTGTCGACCAGCACGATGCGACCCGGGTCCTCGGACTGGGCCGTGCGGACGAGGCCCCACACCGCCGCCGCGCCGAGATCGGTGACGTCCTCGCCGTCCACGGACACCGCGCCCGACGTGACGACGACCAGCGAAGACGCCGCGAACCGCTCGTCCGTCAGCCACGTACGCACGGCCGCCAGGGCGTGCTGCGCCGCGTCGCGCGGCTCGTCCGCCGCGATCGGCAGGACGACGACTTCGGGCAGCGCATCACCGAGGTCGTCCCACAGCGCCCAGGAGGAATCGGCAGGCGCCTCGGTCGACGGCGCGGGAATCCATTCCAAGCCGAACAGGGAATCGGACGCCGTGTCCGTCCCGCTGGCGGCGAGACGTCCGGCCGGGACGGGGCGCGAGATCAGCGAGTCCACCGCCGCCACGGGACGCCCGGAGTCGTCCGCGAGCCGCAGCGCGACCCCGTCGTCCCCGGCGGGCGACAGCCGTGCGCGCAGCGCAGGGGCGCCCGACGCGTAGAGGCGGACGCCGGTCCACGCGAACGGCAGGACCAGGTCGCCGTCTCCGTCGCGGGACACCGCGCCCGCGTGCAGGACGGCGTCCAGCACGGCCGGGTGCAGGCCGAAGCGGGCGGCGTCGTCCCAGGCGTCCTCGGGCAGGGCGACCTCGGCGAACAGCTCGTCGCCGCGCCGCCACACGGCCCGCAGTCCCTGGAACACGGGGCCGTAGTCGTAGCCGACCTCCGCCAGGCGCTCGTAGGCGTCGTCCACCGGGACGGGGACCGCGCCCTGCGGCGGCCACGCGGCCAGGTCGAAGTCCGGTTCCGGCGCGCCCGGGGCGAGGACGCCGTCGGCGTGCCGCTCCCAGATCTCGTCGTCGCCCACCTGCGAGTAGATCCCGACCCGGCGGCGGCCCGCGTCGTCGGCGCCGTCCACCACGACCTGGACGGTCACGCCGCCCTGAGCGGGCAGGACGAGCGGCGCCTGGAGCGTCAGCTCCTCCAGCGTGTCGCAGCCGACGTGGTCACCGGCCTGGACGGCGAGCTCCACGAACGCGGTCCCGGGCAGCAGCACCGCGCCGCCGACGACATGGTCCGCGAGCCACGGCCGGGTCGCCGGGGACAGCCGCCCGGTCAGGACGGCGCCGCCCGTCTCCGGCAGGGTCAACCGCGCGCCGAGCAGCGGATGGTCGGCGGGACGGAGCCCGGCCGACGCGACGTCGCCGGACCCGCCCGTGCCCTCCAGCCAGTAGCGGCGGCGCTGGAACGGGTAGGTGGGGAGCTCCACGTGCGAGCCGCCGCGCAGCAGCGGCTCCCAGTCGACGGCGGCGCCGCGCGCCTGGAGGCGTCCGAGCGCGGTGAGCAGCTCGGCGGCCTCCGGCCGGTCGCGGCGCAGGACGGGGACGACGAGCGCGCCGTCGCCTGGGTCGTCGAGGCAGGTCTCGGCCATGGCGGCGAGCACGCCGTCCGGCCCCACCTCCACGAACCGGGTCGCACCGGCCTCGCGGAGCGTCCGAACGCAGTCCCGGAAACGGACGGCCTCGCGGATGTGGCGCGTCCAGTGCCGCGCCGTCCCCAGCCCTTCGGCCTGCCGCCCCGTCACGTTCGAGATGACGGGAATGGTGGGAGCGCCATAGGAAATACCGGCGGCCACCTCCTCGAATTCGGCGAGGATCGGGTCCATCAGCGGGGAATGGAAGGCGTGCGAGACACGCAACCGGGTCGTCCGGCGGCCGAGCGCGGCGAAATGCTCCACGATTCCGGCCACGGCCTTCTCCGCGCCGGACACGACCACCGAGTCCGGGCCGTTGATCGCGGCGATGGCGGTAAGCGCCGGGTCCAGCAGCGGGACGACGTCGTCCTCGGCGGCCTGGACCGCGGCCATCGCCCCGCCCGCCGGGAGCGCCTGCATGAGGCGTCCCCGCGCGGCGACCAGCTTGGCCGCGTCCTCCAGGGAGAAGACACCGGCCACGTGCGCGGCGGCCAATTCCCCGATCGAATGCCCCGCGAGCAGGTCGGGTCGGACGCCCCACGATTCGAGCAGCCGGAAGAGCGCGACCTCGACAGCGAAAAGGCCCGTCTGGGTGAACGCCGTCTGGTCGAGTAGTTCAGGCTCAGACCAGACCACGTCCTTCAGCGGACGGTCGAGATGCCGATCCAGCTCGGCGCAGATCGCGTCGAACGCCTCGGCGAATGCCGGGAACGCGTCGTACAGTTCCCGGCCCATCCCGGGACGCTGCGATCCCTGCCCGGAGAAGAGGAACGCGGTCAGGCCGGTTCCGGCGACGCCTCGCGCGCTCCGCTCCGCCGTGCCTTCGGCGAGCGCGTCCAGCTCCGACAGCAGTTCGTCGCGGTCACGGCCCACCACGACCGCGCGGTGCTCCAGCAGCGCGCGGCCCTTCGCCAGCGAGTGCCCTACGTCGAGCGGGGCGAGGCCGGGACGTGCCCGGACGTGTTCACGAAGCCCGTCGATCTGCTCCTGGAGCGCGGTCTCGTCGCGTGCCGACAGCACCCACGGGACGACCGGCGGGGCCTCGGCGGGTTCGGCGGGTTCGGGGGCGGGCGCCTGCTCGATGATGACGTGCGCGTTCGTGCCGCTGATCCCGAAGGACGACACGGCCGCGCGGCGCGGCCGCCCGTCCGCCGTCCAGTCGCGCGCCTCGGTGAGCAGCTCGACGCGACCGGCCGTCCAGTCGACGTGCGGGGTGGGCTCGTCCACGTGGAGCGTCTTCGGCAGGACGCCGTTCCGCATCGCCTGGACGATCTTGATGATGCCCGCCACCCCGGCGGCGGCCTGCGTGTGCCCGATGTTCGACTTGACCGACCCGAGCCACAGCGGCCGGCCGTCGGGACGGTTCTGCCCGTAGGTCGCGAGGAGCGCCTGCGCCTCGATCGGGTCGCCGAGCGTCGTGCCGGTGCCGTGCGCCTCCACCGCGTCGACCTCGTCGAAGGTCAGGCGCGCGTTGTCGAGGGCCTGCCGGATCACGCGGCGCTGCGCCGGTCCGTT
The DNA here is from genome assembly GCF_008085905.1 of Actinomadura syzygii. Classification (GTDB taxonomy): domain Bacteria; phylum Actinomycetota; class Actinomycetes; order Streptosporangiales; family Streptosporangiaceae; genus Spirillospora; species Spirillospora syzygii. Next base: position 602,393 of record NZ_VSFF01000004.1, read on the forward strand.
CGGCGCGGTCAGGCCGTTGGACGCGCCGTCCTGGTTGACCGCGCTGCCGCGCACGATCGCCAGCACCGGGTGCCCGTTCGCGCGGGCGTCGGACAGCCGCTCGACCAGCAGCATTCCCGCGCCCTCGCCCCAGGCCGTGCCGTCGGCCCCGGCGGCGAACGCCTTCACCCGGCCGTCGGCCGCGAGCCCGCGCTGCCTGCTGAACTCGACGAACGTGTCCGGCGTCGCCATCACCGTGACGCCGCCCGCGAGCGCCAGCGAGCACTCCCCCGACCGCAGCGACTGGACGGCCCAGTGCAGCGCCACCAGCGCGGACGAGCACGCCGTGTCGACCGTCACCGCCGGGCCCTCGAAACCGAGCGTGTAGGAGATGCGGCCGGACGCGATCGCGCCCGTGCTGCTGTTGAAGGCGTAGTCGTGGTAGTTCACGCCCGCGAACACGCCGGTGGGGCTGCCGCGCAGGGACGAGGGGTCGATGCCCGCCCGCTCCAGCGCCTCCCACGACACCTCCAGCAGAAGACGCTGCTGCGGGTCCATCGTGAGGGCCTCGTTCGGGCCGACGCCGAAGAACGCCGGGTCGAACTCGCCCGCGCCGTAAAGGAAGCCCCCCTGGTCGACATAGCTCTTGCCGGGACGGCCCGGCGTGGAGTCGAAAAGCCCGGCGTCCCAGCCGCGGTCGCCCGGGAAACGGGAAATGCCGTCCCGCCCGGCGGCGATCAGTTCCCAGAGTTCCGCGGGCGAGGCGACGTCACCGGGAAAGCGGCACGCCATTCCGACGATCGCGACCGGCTCCCGGTCGCGCGCTTCGAGTTCGGTGACGCGGCGGCGCGCCTCACGCAGATCAAGGGTCGTGCGCTTGAGATAGTCGAGAAGTCTTTCCTCATCGCTCATCTCGGCCACCTCACTCAGGATTGGAAAGGCGCGAACGTTCGCCAGAAAGCCACTATTCGGCAATCAAAACGCACGTTACCGAACTGCGGTGAGGGGTCACTACCCTTACCCACCCCTACCCCTGCTCGCGGTACCGGAGGCCCGCGGAGCGGGTGGGATCACATCACGACAATGGCGGTCATCAGCAGGCCGGAGGCGGTCGTCCAGCGTCCGGCGAAGCCGTCCGGCGGGATGCCCTCGCCGGGACGCGTCGCGGCCAGGATGCGCGCGGAAAAGGTCCCGTCGGGGCGCAGCACGATGTCGGCCTCGTCGAAATCGAGCCAGCGCCGGGTCAGCGGAAACCACGCTTTGTAGACGCTCTCCTTCGCGCTGAAGAGAAGCCTGTCCGCGTGGACGCCCGGGACGGTCCGGAGTTGCTCTTCGGGCAGCGCGATCGTCTCGAATACGCCCTTCGGCAACGGCGCGTCCGGTTCGGCGTCGATGCCTATGCTCCGCACCTCGCCCGCCCTCGCCACGGCCGCGGCTCGATAACCGTCGCAATGGGTCATGCTGCCGACGACGCCGTCCGGCCACTGCGGCGCGCCGCGCTCGCCCGGCAGGATCGGGCCGGGCGGGACGCCGAGTTCGGCCATGGCGCGCCGGGCGCACCACCGGGCGGTGGCGAACTCCCGGCGACGCTTGTCCACGGCCTGGCTGACCACGGCCTCCTCGGCGGGCAGCGGGCGCGCCTCGGGCGGGTCCCCGAACGCCTCCGCGACCGCCACGGCCGGGGGCAGGAGCTTCTCCATCAGGTCCGCGCGCCCGGGAAGACCCGCTTCAACCCCACCGGGCCGCCGCGCGGCCGCCATTCACGCGGATAACCCACGGAGACCTCCTCGAAACGCACGCCGTCCTGCCACAGAGTGCGCGGGATGTGCAGATGCCCGTAAACCACCGCGGCGGCGTTGTATTTCCTGTGCCAGTCGGCCGTGCGGTCGGTTCCGCACCACAGCGCGAACTCCGGATGGCGCAGGATCCTGGTCGGCTCGCGGACGAGCGGAAAATGATTGACCAGAACCGTGGGGAAAGCGGGATCCCGGACGGCGAGCCGCCTTTCGGTCAACTCGATCCGCGCCGCGCACCAATCGTCGACATTCCGGTACGGCTCGGGATGCAGAAGCACTTCGTCGGTGCACAGAACGCCCGCGTCGTTCGCGATCGCCAAAGCCTGGCTCTTCGACGCGGCGCCGCGCGGACGAAAGCTGTAATCGTAAAGCAGGAACAGCGGGACAATGGTCACCGGCCCGCCCGCACCCCGCCAGACGAGATACGGGTCTTCGGGGGTCGTCACGCCCAACCGCCGGCAGATGTCCACCAGACGCCGGTAGCGCCGCTCCCCGCGAAGTTGTACCGGGTCGTCGCGCGGTGTCCAGAGTTCATGGTTGCCCGGCGTCCAGATCACCGTGTCGAACCGTTCGCTCAGGACGCCCAGCGCCCATTCCACGTCCGCGGCGTATTCTCCGACGTCCCCGGCCACCAGCAGCCAATCGTCCGGCGACTCCGGGCGCAGCCGCTCGACGAGACTCCGGTTCTCCTCGAACGCCACGTGGAGATCGCTGACGGCCCACAGCGATCCGCTCATGAACAGCAGGCTACGCGCCGCGAATTCTCCCGCAACCCCAGAAAAGGGCCCACGACCCCTAACGGTTCCGACCCGCCCCCCTAGGGCAGCAGGCCGAGCCTCCGGGCGTGCAGGACCGCCCCCATCGTGAACGAGTCGGTCAGTTCGCCGCCCGCCAGCAGGGCGTCGAGCTCGTCCGCGGTGAACTGGCCGCGTTCGGTGATGGCCTCGTCCCGCGTTTCGTGCGGCGCGAGGGCCGGGAGCGTCGTGGCGTACAGGGTCGTCGCCATGGCGCTGAGCCCGCTGTCGACATGGATCATCCCGAGGCGCCGCAGCCCCTGGGGCGCGACGCCGAGCTCCTCGACCAGCTCGCGGTGGGCCGTCTCCTCCGGCGTCTCCCCCGGGTCGGAGAACCCGCGGGGGATCTCCCAGTGCCAGTCGCGCGTGGCGTGGCGGAAATGGCGGATCAGGACGACCCGCGCCCCGATGATGGGAAGGATCGCCGCGCCGCCGCTCTCCGCCCTCGCCAGCAGCCGGACGTAGCCGCCGACCTGGCCGTCCGGGAACCGCACCGGGTCGCGGACCAGCGTGACGAACGGATCCCGGTACTGGACGCCGTACGGCCCGCGTTCGGGCGACGCGTCCGCCACCGGCAGGATCTCGTAGCCCGCACCGGGCGGGTTGGCGAACAGGGCGGGCCGCTCCCGGCGGAGCCGCTCGTACGGGTCGTCGTCACTCGTCGGCGCCGCTGAGGTCCCTGCCATTGGGGGGAGGACTCCATTTCGGATGGTCGGAGAGGCTCTTGATCAGTTCCAGGGCGGCGTTGTGCGGGTTGGCGAGGCGCAGTTCGAGGATCTTGACGCTGTTGTCGACCTGCTCCCGGGAACGGGACTCGACGAGCCGCCCGACGCCGATCCGCACCGCTACGTTGACGATACCGCGACCGACGAGGGCGCTCAGGTCGCCGACCACGGCGTGGACGATCGAACTGTCGGGCAGGAACACCACGTTGACCGTCAGCGTGCCGATGTCGAAGGCAAGCTGCACGATTCCCTGGACGCGGTTCTGCTGGGCCTGCTTCCGGCGGGCGAGCGAGATGCGCTCCGCCTCCCGGATCATCCGCTGGTAGGCGCCGACCACGGCGGGCGCGCCGCGCTCCTCGTCGACGAACGTCTCCAGCGACGGACCTTCGAGCAGCGCCGCCATGCTCTGCCGGTATTTGTTCCAGGTGCCGGTGCGGCGGACCCTCCACACGTCATCGAGGGAAAGCTCGTCGATGACGGGGACGGCCTGCAGAAGGTCGTTCACCGAATCGAAGGTCAGGTTCCGCACGAGCTGGATCAATTCGGCGGCGTCGACCTCATCGGCGTCCTCTTTGAGCAGCCGGACGTCCTCTTGAAGAGCGGACCGGCGCAGCGAGTCGGCCGGAGTCAGCGTATATGCCTGGAGGGTGTCTCCGAGATTGGTGTTGTACTTGAGGTCGACGATCTGCTTGGTGGCGAGTGCGAGCGGGTCGTCCCAGCGGTACAGCCTTTTGCTGTTGTCCGTCCCCTCCTGGGTGACGGCCTGCTGATAGAGGAATTCGCGGGTCACCTTCTCGCGCTGGTTCCCCTTTTCGAAGGCCAGGTTTCCGACCTCCACAAGCCGGTCGAAAAGAGCGCGCGCGCCGTCGTCGTCGAGGCCGAAGTCGCGTTTGAGACCGGAGGGCTCCATCTGGTTGAGGTTCTGGAAGTACTCGTGGAACTTCCGGAACATCCGCTGCACGGCCAGCTCGTTGCCCCGCGTGTCCCAGGACAGGCGCAGGCAGCCCATCTCGACGTCGGAGGCGACGCGCAGCCACGCCTCCCAGCCGCGCTCGTGCCGCGCGAACGCGGGCGGGACGACCGGCGAGTCCTCGAAGAGGAGGAACGGGATGATCGTCCTTTCCTCCACCATTCCCCGGAACGCCTCGTAGTCCTGGCTCTTCGGGTCGAGGAAATCCCGGAACACCTGGGGGTTGTTGTAGAAGTAGGCGCGGTTGACGACGGCCTTTTCGGCGTTGAGGAGTGTGCGCAGGTACTCCGTCCTGACCTGGCGGGCGTTCTCCTCTTCGATGGTCTTCGTGATGCGTCCGCGCTCTCTCGCCGCGGCGAGGAGCGACCGGCTGAGCCACTGGTTGTCGAGCGACTGGCTGATCGCCGTGATGTGCTTGACGACGGCGGGCGTCTCCAGCCGCTCGAAAGACACGGAACCGTCATGCGAGATCGTCATGGGTGCTCCCCCGACACGGACCGACCTGCGGAATCAATGCGTCCGACGGTCCTGTGGCACGGGGCGCGCGTCACCCGGCCGACATCGGACTTACGGCAACCGAACCTACCATCCTGACCAGGGCCGAGAACCGCATCCGCGAAACCGAATTGCCCACAACCACGGACCACATCACGGACCCATTCCGAGCCTTTCGTTTTTGGTCCTCTCCCATCGGTGTTACCGCCCGCCGATAGCGCGTCCTCGGCGCCCGTCCGGCTACCAGCACACCTCCAGGATCACCAGCCGGTGGCAGCTGTCGAGGGACGAGTTGCCGCCGCCCACGGACGGCACCGGCATGAACGGGGTGGTGCGGTCGCTGACGGTGTAGACCAGCGTGAACCCGCCATAGGTGAGGCCCAGCGCCAGGACGGTCACGGCGATGCCCGCGCCGATGCGCAGGCCGTGGAACCGTCCGGCCGTGCCGACCAGGGCGCCGAACGCGGCGCCGCCAGCGGCGGCGACGAGGCTGGTCGTCGGCGACTCGCCGATCGCGATCGTGATGAGGGCGCTGAGCACCGAACCGCAGACGGCCGCGAGCATGGCCACGGCCACGTTCGCTCCGGAGCGCGAGGATGTGTTCGTCACCGGGTCTCCTGGATGTGAGAGGCGGACCGTAATCCGCGAAGGACGGGCATGGGTTTCTCCGCTCAGGTTTCGGGCTGGGCGCGGGGGCGTCCGGCCGGTGGGACGAGGCGCACCCGGCGATGCCAGGTCACCAAGGCGATGGCGGTCAGTCCGCAGGCGTAGGCGATTCCGTGGATTACCAGCGGAAGCGCGGCGGGCGGCGGCACGGTCACGTCGGTGAAGCGCAGCAGCGCGTGGAACGGCAGGTAGGGGGCGAGCGCGCCGGGGACGGTCGGCGAGATCCCGGCCACGCCGATCAGGACGAGGGTCGCTTCGAGCTCGTGCGGCAGCAGCGCGGCGAGCGCCCAGCCGAGCGCGACCGCGACGAGCCCGCCGAGCGCGAGGCCGAGGAACAGGCGGCCCGGCCGGTCCGGGCGCGAGCAGACGAGGATGAGCGCGCCGAACGCGGCGGCGATCGCCAGGGCCAGGCCGAGCATGACCGCGAACCGGCCCGCGAGGATGTCGACCGCCCGGTATCCGGCCTGGACGAGCCGCGGGTCGACGCGGCGTCCGCCGAGGACGGCGAACAGCGCGGCGGCGCCGCTCGTCCAGCCCATGGCGAGGGCGCCCGCGCCGATCGCCCACGGCGCGCCGGACGCCCGCTCCGCGAGGTACCAGGTGGCGGGCAGGCCGAACAGCAGGCCGAGCGTGACCCAGCGGCGCGCGAGGTCGCGGCCCTGCATCTCGGCGATCGTCAGCCAGCGCCGGCGGCTCATGCGGGCAGCTCGATCGCCCGGTCGACCCGCCACAGCTCGGCGAGCAGGTGGGTGACGACGACCACGGCGCGGCGCTCGTCCCGCCACGCGTTCACCGACTCCCAGAAGTCGACGTAGGCGCCGTGGTCGAAGCCCTGGTAGGGCTCGTCGAGGAGGAGGACGGCGGGGTCGCCGAGCAGGGCGAGCGCCAGGTTCAGCTTCTGCCGGCCCCCGCCCGACAGCCGCCGGACCGGGACCCGCCGCTGCTCGGTGAGCCCGAAGTCGGCGAGGATCCGGGCGCCGTCCTCGACCGCGCGGGCCGCGTCCCAGCCCGCCGCCCGGCCGAACAGGACGAGGTGGTCGCGGACGGTGAGCCGCTCCATGAGCTGCGGCTCCTGCGGGCAGTAGCCGACCCGCCCGTCCCGCGTCACCCGCCCCGAGTCGGGACGGAGCAGGCCCGCGCAGATGCGCAGCAGGGTGGTCTTGCCCGTCCCGTTCTCGCCGACGACCGCGACCACCTCGCCGGGACGGACGGTCAGCGCGGCCCGCTCCAGGACGACCCGGCGGCGGAACCGCTTGCCGATGCCGGAGGCGGTCAGCGCGGGCCCGCTCCTCATGCCCGCGCCGCCCGCCGGAGCGACGTCAGCGTGAGCCCGAGCCCCGCGACGGTCAGCGCGATGCCCGTGCCGACCGCGGCGTAGACCCAGCCGGGCGCGCCGATGAAGTACGCGGGGACGCCGAACGCCAGCGCCGACGTCAGCCTGCTCGCGACGACCAGCACGACGCCGCTCCGGCGTCCGCGCCAGGCGGCCACCGCGCCCACGCAGGTGAGGAACCCGGCCGTGGCGGTCCCGATCGCGACGCCCACGGGGGGCGGGTCACTCTGGCCGAGCGCGATGACGCCGTCGAGGTCGAGGACGGCGGACAGGACGCAGAGCAGGAGCCCGAGCTGATAGCGGTTCATGGGTCGTCCCTTCGATGTGGTGCGGCGTGCTCGCGGAACACGGCCGACTGCGGACGGTCACCCGCCTTTCCATGGCGACGACGCTAGGAATCGGGCACGCTACGCACATCTGGGAAACCACTCAGCGAGGTACTCAACCGATGTTCGTGGGGCGCGAACGGGAGCTCGCCTTCCTGCGGGAACGCCTCGCCGAGGCGCTGGACGGCGAGGGCGGCGTCGTCCTCGTCGAGGGCGAGGCCGGGGCGGGGAAGACGGCGCTGGTGCACGCGCTCGTCCGGGAGGCGCGGGCGGACGGCGTCCGGACGGCATGGGGCGGCTGCCTGGAGGGCGACGGCGCGTCGCCCTACCGGCCGTGGGCGCAGCTCTCCCGCGCGCTCCGGCTCCCCGGCCTGGACCTGTCCGGTGCGAGCCGGCCGCGTCTGTTCGACCACGTCGTCCAGGTGCTGCGGGACGCCGCGCCGCCCGGGCTGCTGCTGGTGATCGACGACCTGCACTGGGCCGACCCGTCCTCGCTGGCGCTGCTCCAGGTGGCGGCGGAGGTCGCGGACGTCCCGCTGCTGCTCGCCGGCCCGTACCGGGGGCCGGGCCCGTCGCCCGCGCTGCGTTCGGTGCTGCGGGAGCGGGCCTGCTCGCACATCGCGCTCGGCGGGCTGAGCCCCGGCGAGGTCGGACGGCTCGCGGCGGGCACCCTCGGCCACGACCTCGGCGGCGCGGAGGTCGCCGGGCTGCGCCGCAGGTCGGGCGGGAACCCGCTGTACGTCCTCGAACTGCTGCGGCTGATGCGCGTCACCGGGTCCGGCGCGGGGCTGCCGCGCGGCGTGCGCGAGGTGATCGAGCAGCGCGTCGACCGGCTGGCCTGCGCGGACGTGCTGCGCGAGGCCGCCGTGCTCGGCCAGGAGTTCGCCCTGGCCGTGTTCACCGCCGTGACCGGCTCACCGCCCGATGTCCTGGACGAGGCCGTCGCGGCGGGCCTCGTCGAACTCGACGAGGGGACGGCGCGGTTCTTCCACTCGCTCGTCCAGGAGACGCTCTACGCCCGGCTCGGCGGCGCGGACCGGCGGCGGCTGCACGCCCGCGCCGCCGAGGCGCTCCGGCCGGACGGCATGATCGAGGCGGTCGCGCACCACCTCCGTCAGGCCGGCGACCGGGACCGGGCCCTCGACGCCACGCTCGCCGCGGCCCGGCACGCCGAGGCCCGCTCCGCCTACGAGTCGGCGGCGGCGCAGTACCGGGCCGCGCTCGCGCTCCCGGCGGCGGGGCCGCGCCGGGCGGAGCTGCTCATCGCGCTCGCCCGCTGCCAGTTCCGGTCGGGGGACATGGAGGAGGCGTGGGGGCACTGCGCCGAGGCCGCCGACCTCGGGCGCGCGTCCGGCGACGCCCGGATCATCGCGGACGCCGCGACCGCGCCGCGCGCCGACTACTTCTCGGGGCTGACCGGGCGGGTCCACGCGTTGTGCGAGGAGGCGCTCCCGCTGCTCGCGGGCACGGATCCCGTCCGCGAGACGCGGCTGCTCGCCCAGCTCGCGATCACCGCCGACCCGTGGCAGGCGGACGCGGTGGCGGGCCTCGGTGAACGCGCGCTCGCCGCCGCCGAGGCCACCGGCGACCCGGACGCGCTGCTGCTGGCGTTGGAAGCCCGGCACACCGAGCTGGTCCACCCGCGGCACGTCGAGCGGAGGCTCGCGCTGTGCGAGCAGGCCGTCCGGCAGGGCCCGGAATGCGCGCTGTGGGGGCGGTTCTGGCGGCTGTCCGCCTTCACCGAACTGGGACGGCGGGTGGAGTTCGACACCGAACTGGCGGCGCTCGGCAGGCTCGTCGCCCAGTCCGGCGAGCCGCTGTGGCGCTGGCGGCACACGTTGTCCCTGGCGTCGCTGGCGTTCCTTGAGGGCCGCTTCGACGACGGCCGCGCCCGGGTCGCGGAGGCGCGGACGATCGGCCGCCGCTGCGGCCACGAGGGCGCCGAGTTCCTGGACCTGATCTTCACCGCGCACGACGCCGTCCTCACCGGCACCGGGCTCGCGGAGGTGGAGCCGCGGGTCCGCCGCTTCACCGAGCAGGGGCCGTTCTTCGCCCGCGCCTGGCACGCGCTCCTGCTCGCCAGCCTCGGGCGGGTGGACGACGCGTCCCGGATCTGGCACGGGCTCGTCCCGCATCTGGGCCGGGTTCCGGAGCGGAGCCCGGAATGGCTCGTCATCGCCGTCGGCAACGCCGACCTGCTGAGCCTGCTCGGCGAGACGGCCGGGGCGCGGGAGCTGTACGAGAGGCTGCTGCCTTACGCCGGCGTCCAGTCCGGTGGCGCCGCCGCCCACACCCCGTGGGGCACGCCCGTCGCCCTCCAGCTCGGACGGCTCGCGCTCCTGCTCGCCGACTGGACGGCCGCCGAGACCCATCTGACCAGCGCGCTCGCCCAGAGCCAGGCGATCAACTCCGCGCCCTACCAGGCCCTCGCGCACCTGGAACTGGCGCGGCTGTGCCTCGCCCGCGGGGCGCCCGGCGACCCGCGTTCCGCCGCCGCGCACCGCGAGCGGTGCCATCGCGAGGCGGCGCGGCTCGGCATGCGCCCGCTCGCCGAGCGGGCGGCGGCGCTTCGCGGAAAGGACGGCGGGACGCCGTTGTCGAAACGGGAGCAGCAGATCGCCGCGCTCGTCGCCGACGGCCTCACCAACCGGCAGATCGCCGCGCGCCTCCACCTCTCGGAACGGACGGTCGAGAACCACGTCTCGCACATCCTCACGAAGCTAGGCGTGAATAACCGCGCGCATATCGCCACCTGGCACGCCACCAACGCTTAGCTTTCGCCTAGACGCCTATCTGCCATTGGTGGCGCCGGGCCAGTAATGGCCGTCCGCGACGGGCCGTGCGCCGAAGATCGCCTGGCCTACGCGGACGACCGTGGCGCCCTCCTCGATGGCCGTCTCGTAGTCGCCGGACATGCCCATCGACAACTCCCCCGGCCCGACCAGGTCGAGGTCACGTGCCTGGTCGCGGAGCGTACGCAGGAGACGGAAGCAGGTGCGGACCCGTTCGGTGTCCGGGGTGAAGACGGCGAGGGTCATCAGGCCCTGGACGTTCAGCGCCGCGTATTCCGGAAGCCTTTTCAGGAATGGGATGAGCTCTTCCGGCGGCAGGCCGTATTTCGAGTCCTCGGCGGAGGTGTTCACCTGGACGAACACGTCCAGGCTCCGGCCCGCCGCCTGGAGCCGCCGGTCCAGCGCCTCGGCGGCTCGCAGATTGTCGAGTGCCTGGAATTCGTCGGCGAACGCGGCGACGTCCTTGGCCTTGTTGGTCTGCAAATGGCCGATCACCGACCACGAGACGTCGAGGTCGGCCAGGTTCTGCCATTTCCGCTTCGCCTCCTGGACCTTGTTCTCGCCGAGCGTCCGGCAGCCCGCCTCGACGGCCAGGCGGATCCGCTCCTCCGGGACGGTCTTGCTGACCGGCAGCAGCCGCACCTCCGCGCCCGGACGCCCGGCCCGTCCGGCGGCGGCGTCGATACGCGCGCGGACCGCGTCGAGGTTGCGGGCGAAGTCGGCGACGCTCTCGGCCTTCGGATACCGCTGCGGCTCATCTGGCATAGGACAAAAGCTAACATGTCCCATGCCAGGACCAGGAGGCGGCATGGAGACCAGCGGCGTGGACATCAGCGGCACGGAGATCAGCGGCACGGAGATCACCGGGCGGACGGCGGGCGAGATCGCGGCGAGCGTGCGCGCCCTCGCGGACGCGGGAGAACTCGTCCCCGGCACGCCCCTGCCGCCGGTGCGGCGGCTCGCCGAACGGCTCGGCGTGAACCGCAACACGGTCATGGCCGCGTACCAGCGGCTCGTTCAGGCGGGCGTGGCCGAAACGCGGCGGCGCGCCGGAACCGTGATCGCGGACCCGGCCGCCGCCGCCGTCGAGCAGGAGGGCTTCGCCGCCGGGAGCCCGCTCCGCGACGTGGGCAGCGGCAACCCCGACCCGGCCCTGCTCCCCGATCCGTTCGGCGTGCGTCCGGCGCGGGGCGAAGCCGTGCTGTACGGAGAACGCACGACCGATCCTGGGCTGGCACGGTGGGCGCATCGGTGGCTGGAGTCCGACCAGCCCCGCGAAATGCGCCTCACAGTGACGGCGGGTGCCGTGGACGCGGTCGAGCGGCTGCTCGCCCAAGCCCTGACGCACGGTGATTCGGTCGCCCTGGAAGACCCCTGCTTCCTGGCGAGCATCAATACCGTCCGGCTGGCGGGATATCGCCCGGTCGCCGTCCCCGTAGACGCGGACGGAATGACGGCCGACGGGCTCCATGCCGCGCTGCAACGGGGTGTGCGCGCGGTGGTGTGCACACCGCGTGCGCATAACCCGACCGGGGTGAGCCTTTCCGCCGCACGCGCAAAGGAACTCCGCGCCGTTCTTTCCGGGCACCCTCACGTCCTGGTCATCGAGGACGACCATTTCTCCATGCTGTCCAATGCGCGCTATCGCAGCATCATCGATCCCGGGCATGCGCGCTGGGCGCTGGTGCGGTCGGTGTCGAAGTTCCTCGGACCCGACCTCCGCCTCGCCCTCGTCGCCAGCGACCCGCACACGGCGGACCGTCTCGCGACCCGCATCGGCCCCGGACGCACCTGGACGAGCCACCTCCTGCAACGCCTGACCGCCTCGCTGCTCACCGACCCGTCCGCGCTAGCCCTCGTCGACCGGGCCCGCGCGCACTACGCCGACCGCAACACCCGGTTCGCCGAACTGCTGGACGCACGCGGCATCGACATCCGTCCCGGCGACGGCCTCAGCCTCTGGATACCGGTCGGCGCGAACAACGCCGGGACGGTGTCCGAGCGGCTGCTGCGCCGGGGCTGGCTCGCCCGGACCAGCGACCGCTTCGCGCTCGACCGTCCGGCCGCCGCCGGACACCTGCGGCTCACCGTCCACCACCTGGGCGACGAGCACGCCGCACTGCTGGCCGACGACCTCGTCGAGGCCGTCGCCGGGTAGAGCCGGTCCGCGATCTGCTTGTTCGTCATGCCTCCCGCGATGAGTGTGAGCACCTCCCGTTCTCGGCCGGTGAGCTGCGGAAGCGGACCGTCCGCCCGTCGGATCCGGGGATCGTCGGCGTCATGCCTTCACGCTGTCACGGCCTACTGACAGAACGGCGCGTCCGGAATTGCGGCGCACGTCGGCGGCGCGTCAAGATCCGCGGGCTCGGCGTCAGGAACCCGTCAAGATCTCCAGTTCACCGCAGAAAGGCGAATTTACTCCCACTGAGTCCGAAATAGCCGGGCTTGTTCGGGACGGCGCGGAGCAGCCGTCCCAGCGCCGGAGTTCGACAGAGGTGGCGATCCCGAAATGAGCGACCTGGCCTTCGTCCTGCTGACCGTGGCGGTCTTCGCCGCGCTCGGCCTGCTGGTGAAGGGCGTGGAGAGACTGTGACCGCCGTGAACGCGACCGGGCTGGTGCTGGCGGTGCTGCTGATCGGCTTCCTGGTGGCCGCGCTGCTGTTCCCGGAGCGGTTCTGATGAGCCCGACACTGGCGGGGATCCTGTTCCTCGGGTCCCTGGTGCTCGCCGTGGTCGCGGTGCACCGGCCGCTGGGCGACTACATGTTCCGCGTGTACACCGGACGGTCCCACAACCGGGTGGAGCGCGGCGTCTACCGGCTGATCGGCACCGACCCGGACGCGGAGCAGACCTGGGGCGCCTACGCGCGCGGCGTCCTGGCGTTCTCCGTGGCCGGAGTCCTGTTCCTCTATCTGCTCCAGCGGGTGCAGCAGCATCTCCTGCTGAGCCTCGGAATGGACCCGGTGAAGCCGGACCAGGCGTGGAACACGGCGGTCAGCTTCGTCACCAACACCAACTGGCAGTCGTACTCGGGCGAGTCGACGATGGGCCATCTGGTGCAGATGGCGGGGCTCGCGGTGCAGAACTTCGTGTCCGCGGCCGTGGGAATGGCGGTCGCCATCGCGCTGGTGCGCGGATTCGCGCGCAAGAAGAGCCCGCACCTCGGCAATTTCTGGGTGGATCTGACGCGCGGCTCGCTGCGTATTCTCCTGCCGATCGCGTTCGTCGGCGCGGTCGTGCTGGTCGCGGGCGGGCTCGTCCAGAACTTCCACGACGGGACGACGATCAGCACGCTGACCGGCGGCTCCCAGACCATCACCGGCGGTCCCGTCGCGAGCCAGGAGGTCATCAAGGAACTCGGGACGAACGGCGGCGGCTTCTACAACGCCAATTCCGCGCACCCGTTCGAGAACGGCACCGCCTGGACGAACTGGCTGGAGATCTTCCTCATCCTGCTGATCCCGTTCGCGCTGCCGCGCACGTTCGGCCGGATGGTCGGGCAGAAGCGGCAGGGCTACGCGATCGCCGCGGCGATGGGCGTCATCGCGATGGCGAGCGTCGTCCTGACGATGGTGTTCCAGGGCGTCCACCACGGAACGGTCCCGACGGCGGCGGGAGCGGCGACCGAGGGGACGGAGACCCGGTTCGGCGTCCTGAACTCGGCGGTGTTCGCCACCGCGACGACGCTGACCTCGACCGGCGCCGTCGACTCCTTCCACGACTCGTACACGAGCCTCGGCGGCATGATGACGATGTTCAACATGATGCTGGGCGAGGTCGCGCCCGGCGGCGTCGGGTCCGGCCTGTACGGGATGCTGGTCCTCGCGGTGATCACCGTGTTCGTGGCGGGGCTGATGGTCGGCCGGACGCCGGAGTACCTGGGCAAGAAGATCGGCTCCCGCGAGATCAAGTTCGCCGCGCTGTACTTCCTGATCACACCGATCCTGGTGCTGGCCGGGACCGCCGTGGCGATGGCGACGCGCGACGGCCGGGCGGGCATGCTCAACACCGGCCCGCACGGGCTGTCCGAGGTGCTCTACGCGTTCACGTCGGCGTCCAACAACAACGGCTCGGCGTTCGCGGGGCTGACGGTCAACACCGTCTTCTACGACACGGCGCTCGGCCTGTGCATGGCGCTCGGCCGCTTCATGCCCATCGTCTTCGTCCTCGCGCTGGCCGGTTCGCTGGCCGGGCAGGGCCGCGTCCCGGCGTCGAAGGGGACGCTGCCGACGCACCGCGCGCAGTTCGTCGGCATGGTCGCCGGCGTGACCGTCGTCCTTGTCGCCCTCACGTTCCTGCCCGCGCTCGCGCTCGGGCCGCTCGCCGAAGGAATCCACCGATGACCACCCAGGCCGTTCAGAAGGCCGCCGGGCCACCAGCGCCGCAGCGCGACCGCCGCCGTGTGCAGGGCGGGCTCCTCGACCCGAGACTGCTGGTCGCGTCGCTGCCGGACGCGCTCCGCAAGCTCGACCCGCGCACCCTCTGGCGCACGCCCGTGATGCTGATCGTCGAGGTCGGCGCGGTGTGGACGACCGTCCTCGCCGCGCTGGACCCGACCGTGTTCGGCTGGCTGATCGTGGTGTGGCTGTGGCTGACCGTCCTGTTCGCGAACCTGGCGGAGGCGGTCGCGGAGGGACGCGGCAAGGCGCAGGCCGAGGCGCTGCGCCGGACGAAGGCCGACGTCACCGCCCGCCGCCTCACCGGCCCGGACCGGCGGGAGGAGCGGGTCGGGGCGTCCGAGCTGCGGCCGGGCGACCTCGCGGTGGTCGAGGCGGGCGAGATCGTCCCGGGCGACGGGGACGTGGTCGAGGGCATCGCCAGCGTGGACGAGTCCGCGATCACCGGCGAGTCCGCGCCGGTGATCCGGGAGTCGGGCGGCGACCGGTCCGCGGTGACCGGCGGCACGAAGGTGCTGTCCGACCGGATCGTCGTCAAGATCACCCAGAGGCCCGGCGAGTCGTTCATCGACCGGATGATCGCGCTGGTGGAGGGCGCGAACCGGCAGCGGACGCCGAACGAGATCGCGCTGAACATCCTGCTCGCCGCGCTCACGGTGATCTTCCTGCTGGCGGTGGCGACGCTCCAGCCCCTCGCCATCTACGCCAAGTCCGGGAACCCCGGCATCGGGGACACGGCGGCGCTGGACGCGCACGGTGTGACCGGGATCGTGCTGGTGTCGCTGCTGGTCTGCCTGATCCCGACGACGATCGGCGCGCTGCTCTCGGCGATCGGCATCGCGGGGATGGACCGGCTCGTCCAGCGGAACGTCCTCGCCATGTCCGGGCGCGCCGTGGAGGCGGCGGGCGACGTCAACACCCTCCTGCTCGACAAGACCGGCACGATCACGCTGGGCAACCGGCAGGCGGCCGAGCTCGTCCCGGTGAAGGGCGTGACGGGCGCGCGGCTCGCGGACGCGGCGCAGCTCTCCAGCCTCGCCGACGAGACCCCGGAGGGACGCTCGGTGGTCGTGTTCGCGAAGGAGCGGCACGGCCTGCGCGAGCGGACGCCGGGCGAACTCGGCCACGCGACCTGGGTCCCGTTCAGCGCGCAGACCCGGATGTCGGGGGTGGACCTGGAGGCGTCCGGGGACGCCCCCGCGCGGATGCTCCGCAAGGGCGCCGCCTCGGCCGTCGCGGACTGGGTCGGGGGGCACGGCGGGACGGTCCCGTCCGAGCTCGGCGCGATCGTCGAGGGGATCTCGGCGTCCGGCGGGACCCCGCTGGTCGTCGCCGAGCACGCGCACGGCCGGGCCCGCGTCCTCGGGGTGATCCACCTCAAGGACATGGTGAAGGAGGGCATGCGGGAGCGGTTCGACGAGATGCGCCGGATGGGCATCCGCACCGTGATGATCACCGGCGACAACCCGCTCACCGCGAAGGCCATCGCCGACGAGGCCGGGGTCGACGACTTCCTCGCCGAGGCCAGGCCCGAGGACAAGCTCGCGCTGATCAAGCGCGAGCAGGAGGGCGGCCGGCTCGTCGCGATGACCGGCGACGGCACCAACGACGCGCCCGCCCTCGCCCAGGCCGACGTCGGCGTCGCCATGAACACCGGGACCTCTGCCGCCAAAGAGGCCGGGAACATGGTCGACCTGGACTCCGACCCGACCAAGCTCATCGAGATCGTCGAGATCGGCAAGCAACTTCTCATCACGCGCGGCGCGCTGACGACGTTCTCCATCGCCAACGACATCGCCAAGTACTTCGCCATCATCCCGGCGATGTTCATGGCGCTGTTCCCGGGCCTGGACGCGCTGAACGTGATGCGCCTGCACAGCCCGCAGTCGGCGATCCTGTCCGCCGTCGTGTTCAACGCGCTGGTCATCGTCGCGCTGATCCCGCTCGCGCTGCGCGGCGTCCGGTACTCGCCGGGGAGCGCGTCCAAGCTGCTGTCGCGCAACCTCTGCCTGTACGGGATCGGCGGGATCGTCACCCCGTTCATCGGCATCACGCTCATCGACCTGTTCGTTCGGTACCTTCCGGGGATGTCCTGACATGTTCAATCTCTCGTGGGTCCGGCGGCACCTGGCGGCCGTCCGCGCCCTCCTCGTGTTCACCGTCGTGCTCGGCGTCCTGTACCCGCTCGCCGTGTTCGGCGTCGCGCAACTGCCCGGCCTGCACGGCAAAGCAGAAGGTTCGCTCGTCACGTCCGAGGGCCGGACGGTCGGCAGCGCGCTCATCGGGCAGTCGTTCACCGACAAGGACGGAAATCCGCTCAAGCAGTACTTCCAGAGCCGTCCGTCCAACGCCGGGGACGGCTACGACCCGACCGCCACGTCCGCGAGCAACCTCGGCCCGGAGGACATCGTCGACACGCTGCCCGACCCGAAACTCCTCGCGGCGGGCAAGGAGGACGAGAACGCGAAGCAGAGCCTGCTCACGCAGGTCTGCGAGCGCAGCAAGTCCATCGGGGAACTCGACGGGGTGAGCGGTGCGCGCCCGTTCTGCGCGCCGAGCGGGGTCGGCGCCGTCCTCGCGGTGTTCGGCGAGCGGACCACGGGCGGGGACGTCCCGCACCCGACCCGCGTCGTCAGCCTGAACGAGCAGGAAGGCGTCGTCAGAGCGCCGTTCGTCGCCGCGTACAAGGGCGTTCGCGTTGAGCTGGCCCGGTACGGCGAGGACTACGCGACGGGCTTGGTCGTGCCCGTCCGAGGGGACGCGCCCGCCGACCCGGCCGTCCCGCCGGACGCGGTGACCGCGAGCGGCAGCGGCCTCGATCCGCACATCTCCCCCGCCTACGCGCGGCTCCAGACCGCCCGCGTCGCCACGGCGCGCGGCATCCCGTCCGCCCGAGTCGCAGAGCTGGTCAAACAGCACACCGGCGGGCGGGCGGTCGGCTTCATGGGCGAACCGGCGGTGAACGTCCTCGAACTCAACCTCGCACTGGACCGGCAGTTCCCCTTCCGGGATCGGCCGTGACCCTGCGCTGCCGACGAGCTGCTGTCCGCGCCCGGCACCGCCGCCGAACGCGTCACCGCGTATCTGCGCCGGGAACGGGACGTCCTGCGCGGCTGCCCCGTCGGACGGCTCACCCAGGACCCGGACGTCATGGCCACGCCCGCCCTCCGCGCGCCGGTCGAGGAGACGTTCACCTGGCTGCGCGCCCGGCTGGCCGAAGTCCTCCAGGAGGGAGTGGATCGCGGGGAACTGAAGCCCTCGGTGAATGCCGTGGCCACCGCGTCCGCGATCGTCGCCTGCCTCCAGGGCGGATACGTCCTGGCCCGCGCCGCCGACTCCACCGAGCCGTTCGACCAGGCCATCGCGGGCATCCTCGCGCTGCTCGACGCACACGCCGTCCGCGCCGCGTCCCCGATCAAGCGCACCGTCGTCCTTGACCAGCTTCTGGCGGAACCTCAGGACACGCATCGGGTCGAGGTCCGCCGCATCACCATCGCTCCCGGCCACGCGGGCGGGCTCCATGTGCACAACGGTCCGGTGTTCGGCAGCGTCGAGACCGGCTCGGCGGTCTATCAGATCGATGGTGACGCGGCGTCGGTGCTCCGTCCCGGGGACGTGTTCTACGAGCCCGCGGGCGTCCGCATAGCGCGGTTCGACGCGCGGGACGAGGGCGTGACGTTCCTCGGCTACTTCCTCCTCGCCGCCGGTGAGACGCCCGAGATCACGTTCCCCGAGGCGGAGAACGGCTAGGCGTCCCCGTTCGGACGCGGCTCGTGGACGACCACCACCGGGCACGAGGCGTGCTCGACCAGCGCCTGGCTCACCGAGCCGAGCAGCAGCCCGCGGAAGCCGCCGAGGCCCCGCGACCCGACGACGAGCAGCCGCGCGTCCGCCGCTGCCGCGAGCAGCACCTCGCGCGGCGAGCCCGACACGACCTCGGCCCGGACGTCCACGCCGGGGTGGCGCTCGCGCATCGGGATCATCAGCCGGGCCTGCCGCGCCTCCGCCGCCGCGCGCATGCCGTCCTCGTCCGCGAGCGGCGGGAGGTCCTTCACCGGGACCGACTCCCACGCGGTCACGGCGTGGACGGAGTGCCCGCGCGCGTCCGCCTCGGCGAAGGCCAGCTCCAGCGCGGACCGGGACGCGGCCGAGCCGTCCACGCCGACCACGACGCGCCCCGGCCCGGCGTCGAGGTCGCCCCGGACGATCACGACCGGGCACGCGGCGTGCGCGGCGACCTGCGCGCTGACCGAGCCGAGCACGAGCCCGGCGAACCCGCCGAGACCGCGCGGGCCCAGCACGATGAGGTCGGCGCTCCGTCCCACGTCGATCAGTTCGGCGGCGGCCGGGCCGCGCGCGAGGACGCCCCGCACCGACAGCTCGGGCGCCGCCCTGCGGACGTGCTCGACGCCCTCGTCCACGATCTCCTGCCCGAGCGCCTGCAAGTCGACGACGGGCACGGCGAC
Organism: Actinomadura syzygii; assembly: GCF_008085905.1. Taxonomy (GTDB): domain Bacteria; phylum Actinomycetota; class Actinomycetes; order Streptosporangiales; family Streptosporangiaceae; genus Spirillospora; species Spirillospora syzygii. The sequence goes on from NZ_VSFF01000004.1 coordinate 621,132, forward strand.
CGGGCCGCCGACGTAGACGTTCCACGCGTGCAGCACGGTCAGCGGGACGCCCCGCGCCCGCGCCTCCCCGGCCGCCCAGTCCAGCGCCTGCACGCCCTTCTTCGAACCGTCGTAGCCGACCACGACACCGGTGATCATCAGTCCCGCACCTCCCGTTTCTCGGCCTTGCGGCCCACTTTCACCCTGCCCCGGACGACGCCGTCCGAAGAGAGGCGTCGGTCCAGATCAGCGGGGACCTTCGGCCCTTCCCGGGACCTTGGTCCCTAACGCGCCGCGCGGCGGGGCGGCACGCTGGACGCATGAAGCTCGACCAGAGCGGCCTGGAGATCCTCGACCGGGACGAGTGCCGCGCTCTCCTCAGCCGCGCCGCGATCGGACGGATCGTCTTCACCCACCAGGCGCTGCCCGCCGTCCAGCCGGTCAACTTCATCCTCAGCCGGGGCGACATCGTGTTCCGGACGGCCGGGACGTCGCGGCTCGCCACGGCCGCCGCCGACACGATCGTCGCCTTCGAGATCGACGACTTCGACACCGCCGCCCGGACGGGCTGGTCGGTGGTCGTCGTCGGCCGCGCCCGCCGCGCCACCGACCCCCGCGAGATCGCCGCGCTGGCCGCCCTCCCGCTGGAGAGCTGGGCGCCGGGCACGCGCGACACCTTCATCCGGATCCACCCCGAGCTGATCACCGGGCGCCGGATCGGCGACGGCGCGCTCGCGTCCTAGGGCGTCGCCGGGGCCCCGGCCGCGGACAGTTCCAGCAGCCTCGCCTGCGTCGCCTCAAGCCTTCGCACTACCAACTCGGCGAAGCGGCGCGTCAGCTCGTACCCCATGGCCGGGTCGACCGCGCAGAGCGTCCGGACGAGCCGCCCGTCGAACTCGATCGCCCGGACCGGCGTCCCGGCGACCCCGCCGAACCGCCATTCGTACGGGCGGAACAGCCACGACCAGCCCAGCACGGACCCGGGGCCGTAGGTCTCGATGACGACCGCGCCGCGGCCGGGCGTGTCCAGGTCGACGGAGACGGTCCCGTCCTTGACGAGCCAGAACCGCTCCGCGGGGTCGGACTGGCCGAAGACGCGCCGTCCCGCCGGAATCGCGACGTGCCGGGCGGCCTTCGCCAACCTGGCCAGGTCGGTGCTCCGCATGCCGCTCAGGAACGGCTCGCGCGCCAGGTCCGTACCGGTGACGATGCTCATCCGGTCCCCCTTTCGATTGCGGGAAAGGCGCCCACCGGAGGGCGGGCGCCTTTCCCGTCGAGTTTCGCGTCGAGGTCGCCTACTTCAGGATCGGGAGGCGTTGGACGAGGCGGGTGTCGCCCCACCAGCGTCCGAGGCCCAGGGTCTCGCCCGCGCCGACCAGCGCCAGGCCGACGATCAGCAGCGCGTAGATCAGGTGGTCGTCCATGAACAGGTTGTTGGCCGGGGGCAGGACGGCCGACCACATCATGACCAGCAGCGCGGCGCCCGCCACGGCGGCGATCCGCATCCCGATGC
>NZ_VSFF01000005.1 GCF_008085905.1 Actinomadura syzygii
TTCCCGCCGATGGACCCGAACGCGGGCCAGCCGCCGTTCCAGCCCGGCGACCCGAACACCGGACAGCCGCAGTTCTCCCCGGGCGACCCGAACGCGGGACAGCCGCAATTCCCGCCGATGGACCCGAACGCGGGCCAGCCGCCGTTCCAGCCCGGCGACCCGAACACCGGACAGCCGCAGTTCTCCCCGGGCGACCCGAACGCGGGACAGCCGCAATTCCCGCCGATGGACCCGAGCGCGGGCCAGCCGCCGTTCTCGCCAGGCGACCCGAACGCCGGACAGCCGCAATTCCCGCAGGGTGATCCGAGCGCCGCCGGGCAGGCGTACCAGCCGCAGGACCCGAACGCGGGCATGCAGCCGTACCCGTTCGCCGACCCCAACACCGGCCAGCCCTACCCGCCGGTCGACCCCAACACGGGTCAGCTCTACCAGCACCACCCGAACTCCACAGCGGCCCAGCAGCAGCAGTTCCCGCCGATGCTGGACCCGGCCGCGGGCCCGCCCTACCAGCAGGACCCCAACGCCGCTCCGCAGCAGCAGTACGCCACCCCGATCGACCCCAACACCGGTCAGCCGTACCAGCAGGACCCGAACGCGGCCCCTCAGCAGCAGTACGGCCCCCCGATCGACCCGAGCACGGGCCAGCCGTACCAGCAGGTCGACCCCAACACCGGGCAGCCGTACCAGCCCGTCGACCCGAACACCGGGCAGCCGGCGCAGGGGTACGGGTACCCGCAGCAGCAGGGCTACCCCGGCCAGGCGCCGCAGCAGCCGCCGATGGACCCGCAGAACGCCGACAGCCTCAGTTCCGAGAACCTGCTCGGCGAGCGCCGCATCGCGCCGTCCTCGGGCTGGCGGCGGGCCGTCTACAAGGCGACGGCGGGCAACATCCACCCCGGCGAGTCGCAGGGCGACCTGCGCCGCAAGGACCTCATCGCCCGCGCCCGCACCGCCGTGGCGGGCGGCCACCACCGCGTCGCGGTCATGTCGCTGAAGGGCGGCGTCGGCAAGACGACCACGACGACCGGGCTCGGCTCGATGCTGGGCTCGCTGCGCGGCGACACCGTCATCGCCGTCGACGCGAACCCCGACCGCGGGACGCTCTCCGACAAGGTCAAGCTGGAGACCGCCGCGACCGTCCGCGACCTGCTGAACAACCGCGACCAGATCCACCGGTACGCCGACGTCCGGGCGTTCACGTCGCAGAACAACGCGCGGCTCGAAGTGCTCGCGTCCGACCGCGACCCGGCGGTCAGCGAGGCGTTCAGCGCCGAGGACTACGCCGCCGTGGCCGTCGTCCTGGAGCAGTACTACTCGATCTGCATCACCGACTGCGGGACGGGCCTTCTGCACTCCGCGATGGCGGGCGTGCTGAGCCTCGCCGACCAGCTCGTCCTGGTCAGCTCCCCGTCCGTGGACGGCGCCCGCTCCGCGAGCGCCACCCTGGACTGGCTGGAGGCGCACGACCACGGGCACCTCGTCCGCAACGGCGTGGTGGTGCTGTCGATGGTCCGCAACCGCACCCGCAGCCAGGTCGACCTGGACAAGCTCCAGGCGCACTTCGAGAGCCGCTGCCGCGCGGTCGTCCGCATCCCCTACGACGACCACCTGGAAGAGGGCGCGGAGGTCGACCTGGAGCAGCTCGCGCTCGCGACCCGCGAGGCGTACCTGAACCTGGCCGCCGTGGTCGGTGACGGATTCGCGTACCAGCGTCCTACATCGTCCTGAGTTCCGGCGGCCGAGGGCCGACCGAGCCGCGTTATGCGGTCGAACCCACCGCGCCGTGCCCGCTATCGTTGGCGATGGTCACCCTGGAGAGTTCGCATAGTGGACTAGTGCAGGCGCCTTGAAAGCGCCCAGGGCTGGGGACAGTCCTCGTGGGTTCGAATCCCACACTCTCCGCTCGAACGCGGTCGACCGCCGCCGCTTGAACGCCGGGGGCGGTATGTCCACCCGTCAAACCGCCCGTCTCGGACGAATGCCATCCGTTACCCTCGTCCGCATGTCAGAGACGCCCCAAGATCCGGCCGGTACCACGCACCAGTTCCAGAACTTCGCCAACCAGGCCCAGCCGCAGAAGTCCGGGCCGAACATGGCGGTCATTGTCGGCGTCGCCGCCGTGGTGGCCGTCGTCGTGATCCTCGTCGTCGCCATGGTCGCGCTCTAGCGTCCGGTTCGTACGCGGCCGGCGTCCCGGGCCGTCCGCGTCACGGGCCCCGCGTTCCCGCCCGCCCTAGCGGCCCGAGCTGGAGAAGTGCTGGTAGTCGCGGGCGCCGCTCCACACGCCGCCCCAGCCCCAACCGATCGAGGCGAACGCCTTGACGACCTTGTCGCCGCGATGGATGACGCCCGGGTCGTCGTTGCTGCGATCCTTGTATTTGGCGCATTTCTTGTGGGCGACGTGTCCGTCCGCGTAGACGTACGGGTTCTGGCACGGGTTGATGTCGATGGCCAGCCCGTAGGCGTGCTGGGAGAACGAGGTCGACCCCGTCGCGGGACGGCAGTTGAACGCCGACGTGTTGTTGGCCTCGATCGAGTCGAAGTCGCTGCCTTTGTACTTGTCGACCGGCTCCATGCGCTCGATCGGGTAGCGCATCTTGTACAGCTTGCGGAACACGGAGACGAGGTCGTCCGCGGCCTTCGCGTTGACGACGAGCCGCCCGCCCGTGTGGGTCTTGTCGTCCATGCCCCAGTAGGACATCTCGATCATCCGCAGCCCGGACGGCGAGACCGGGCAGCCGCGCCGCCACGAGTACTTCAGGTCGCCCGCCGTGACGCGCTTGACCGTCGCCTGGAGCTCCTGCTTCGTCGGCGTCGCGGACGGGCCGGACGGTGACGCGGCCGTCCCGGACGGGGTCGCGGGCGGCGACGACTCGCCGGGCTCGCCCCCGCCGCCGCAACCGGCTGCCGCACCCGCCACGACGAGGGCGAGCGCTACCGGCAGCGCACGGGGCGCGGGTCGGCGTTCAGGCGTTCTACCTGGCATATTCCCAAGCATGGCATGCCGTGCGCCGTGCGCGTGCGACCCTGGATTCGCTACCGTGCGTTTGACGGCGCGCCCGCCGGAAAGGGGCCGGGACGGACGGGCCGTGAACTCATCCGTCCGCCGGGCATGTCGCCCGCGGTGACCGGCCCCAGGGAGCCGGCATGGCGGAACGTCAGGAGCGGGACCTTCCTAGCCTCGAAGACGAGATCTTCGCCGTGGCGCACAACGTGGAGGTCGAGCAGGGGGCGGGCGCGCAGGCGGGCCCGGACTGGGCGCAGGCCGCCGCCGAGCGCGGCCGCGCGTTCCTCGGCCGCGACGTCCGGTCGCTGGTCGCGGGGTTCGGGATCTTCCTGCTGGTGGACGCGGTGATGATGTACGGGCCGCTGATGACGAGCAGCCGCCCGAGCCTGCTGCCGCAGTTCATCACGCTGATCATGCTGGCGTTCGGGCTCGGCGGCCTGCTGGTCTGGAAGGTCGGCGGCCGCTGGCGGACGTTCGGCCACGGCATGATGCTGGCCTGGGTGTTCCTGACCCTGGTGTCGGTGGGCTTCCTGACGGGGGTGACCGTCCCGCTGTGAGGGTCGGCCGCGCGCTACGGTCTCAGCTAGTCGGGCTCAGCTCGTCGGGCCGAGCCGTTTGAGGACGAGGTTGAACGCCCGTCCGATGGCGGCCAGGTCGTCGGGCTCGATGACGTCGATGAAGAAGTTCCGGACGGTCTCGACGTGGTCGCGGGCGGCCCGGTCGAGCGCCGCGAAGCCCTCGTCGGTGAGGTGCGCGTAGACGCCGCGCTTGTCGTTGGGGCAGCTGTCCCGTTTGACCAGGCCCTTGGACTCCAGGCGCGAGCAGGTGTGGGACAGCCTGCTGCGCGACTGGCTGGCGTTCTCGGCGAGCTCGGCCATGCGCAGCCGCCGCTCGGGCGCCTCGGAGAGCCGGACGAGGATCTCGTACTCCGAGACCGACAGGCCGTGCTTGGTCTTGAGGTCGCGGTCCATGATCTCGGTGAGCCGGACGCTGCCGTCGACGTATGCCCGCCAATCGCGCTGCTGGGTGGCATCGAGCCAGCGAGGTTCACTCATTCTCACGAGTATAGAGTATGTTGAACGTTCAACTAACTCTCGCTGTTTCCACGGTAGCAGGGGGTCGCGTACGCTCGTGGAAATAGTTGAAGCATCAACTATGTTGTGGGGTACGGCGCACCGCCCGACGCGCGGACGGGCGCCAGAGAGATGGAGGTCCCCATGCCCGCCGTGATGGCCGACCCGCTGACCCTTCCCCGCCTGCCCGTGCCGTCCGCCACGGACACCGACTGGCGCCGGGTGGCGAAGGTCGTGACCGCGAACCGCCAGCTCGAGGGCGAGGGCTTCGAGGTAAGGCGTCCGTTCCCCGGGATGGACCTGTCTCTGGCCGACCCGTTCCTGCTCCTCGACCACATGGGCGCCGTCGAGTACGCGCCCGGCGAGGCGCGCGGCACCCCCTGGCACCCGCACCGCGGGTTCGAGACCGTCACCTACATCATCGACGGCGCGTTCCAGCACCAGGACACCACGGGCGGCGGCGGGCTCATCTCCGACGGCGCGACCCAGTGGATGACGGCCGCGTCCGGTATCCAGCACATCGAGCAGCCGCCGCCGGAGCTGGTCGCCAAGGGCGGCCTGTTCCACGGCGTCCAGCTCTGGGTGAACCTGCCGCGCTCCCAGAAATGGGTGCCGCCGCGCTACCAGGACATCAAGGCGCAGGACGTCACGCTGCTGGCCTCGGACGACGGGTCGTCCCTGGTGCGCGTCATCGCCGGGTCGGTGGCCGGACACGACGGGCCGGGCGTCACCTACACGCCGATCAACTACCTGCACGCGACGGTCGCGCCGGGCGCGCGGCTCGCGCTGCCCTGGCCGCGCGACTTCAACGCGCTGGTGTACGTCCTGTCCGGGCGCGGGACGGCGGGCGTCGAGCAGGCCGGGCTGGACGAGGGGCAGCTCGCCGTCTTCGCCGGTTCGCACCATCGGGGCGAGACGGACGGGCTGGTCGTCCAGGCCGCCGAGCGCCAGCCGGTCGCGAGCGCGAACGGGTGGGAGATCCTCGTCCTCGGCGGGCTGCCGATCCGGGAGCCGATCGCGCGGTACGGGCCGTTCGTGATGAACACCCGGGACGAGATCGTCCAGGCGTTCGAGGACTTCCAGGCCGGACGCATGGGGACCGTCCCGGCGGAGCAGGTCCCGCACCGCTCGGCCGCCGACGAGAGCCTCTGAATCACGTCATGACGTGCGCGGACAGCCGCGCTCCCGGTCGGCTGCCGGGGGCGCGGTCCGCCGCGTCGCGGGATCGTCGCGGGTTCGTCGCGCGAAGTTCCGGGGTTCGGATGACGGGCGCGGAGCCATGCGCTAGTGTGTTCGAATAGTCGAACAGAAGTTCGACCGTTCGCTCGAACACGCGCTCGCCCGGGGAGGCGACATGGTCGCGACGATGGCCACGAGGGGGGTGCAGAGCCCCGCGCACCGCGTCCGGCGGCACGAGCCGCACGCGACACGCCGCAGCGGTTTCTACGCAAATCTACGGCCGCAGCTATATCGCCTCATAGAGTCCGACAGCGTGGACCCCGTGCGCAATCCCTACGCCCCTGGCGCCGGGCAGCGTCCCCCGGAGCTGGCCGGCCGCGACCGTGAGCTGCGGCAGTTCGAGGTCGTGCTCGAACGGGTGGCCCGCGGCCGCCCCGAGCGCAGCATGATCGTCACCGGGCTGCGCGGGGTGGGCAAGACCGTGCTGCTCAACGCGTTCCGGTCGATGGCGATCCAGCGCCTGTGGGGGACGGGCAAGATTGAGGCCCGGCCCGACCAGTCAATCCGGCGGCCGGTCGCGTCGGCGCTGCACCGGGCCGTCCGCGAGCTCGCACCCCGGCACCGCGCGCCCGACCGCATCGAGGAGTTCCTCGGCGTGCTCAAGGCGTTCGCGCAGTCCGAGCCCGAGCCGCCGTCCGGCAAGGCGAAGGCGCGCGCGCACCGCTGGCAGCCCGGCATCGACGTGCCCGCCTCGCGGGGCCGCGCCGACTCCGGCGACCTGGAGATCGACCTCACCGAGCTGTTCGTCGACGCCGCGTCCGTCGCCACCGACGTGGGCGCCGGCATCGCCCTCTTCGTCGACGAGATGCAGGACGTCCCGGCCGACGACGTGTCCGCGCTGTGCGCCGCGTGCCACGAGCTGTCGCAGGTCGGCGGCCCGCTGATCGTGGTCGGCGCCGGGCTGCCGCACCTCCCGGCGGTCCTGTCGGCCAGCAAGTCCTACTCCGAGCGGCTGTTCCGCTACGCCCGCATCGACCGGCTCGACCGCGAGTCCGCCGACCACGCGCTGCTCGCCCCCGCCGAACGCGAAGAGGTCACCTTCACCGAGGAGGCCCTCGACGCGCTGTACGGCGCGGCCGACGGATATCCGTACTTCGTGCAGGCGTACGCCAAGGTCGTCTGGGACGTCGCGCCCGACACCCCGATCACCGCCGACGACATCAAGGTCGCCGCCCCCGAGGCGGAGAGCGAGCTAGCGGTCGGCTTCTTCGGCAGCCGCTACGAACGCGCCACCCCCGCCGAACGCGACTACATGCGCGCCATGGCCATGCTCGGCGACGACCCGGTCCCGACCGCCTCGGTCGCGGACGAGTTGGGCCGCAAACCGTCCAGCCTGTCGCCCGCCCGCGACGGCCTCATCAAGAAGGGCCTCATCTACAGCGCCGAACGCGGCATGGTCGCCTTCACCGTCCCACACTTCGGCAAGTTCCTTCGTTCCCAACCCGCCTAACCCATTTCAGCCCACTCCAGGGCCCGGCTCTCCGCCGATGCCCGCCCAACGTCCGCCGTCCACCTGTCTGCCGTCCGCCTGTCTGCTCGTCCGTTCGACGGGCGTTGGCCAGCGCGTTCGGCCGTCGCGCGGGCTGCGCTTTGGTTTTCTGGGACTGTCTAGCGTGATGGCTAGAGAGTCGTAGAGAAGCGCATGCGGACGTGATGTCCGCCGAGTATTCGGCTTTCTAGCCGTGATTCTAGAAAGCCGTAGATTTCACTTGCCTGTCTTCTGGGGCTTTCTATTTCTCTCTAGGATTTTTGGTAGAGAGTTGTAGAGAGGTGAAGCCGGTGTCCTCGGGGCCATCTGGGTATGACCGGTCCGGCGCGTCCGGACGGACGTGACTCCGACTCGGACTCCGTTCTCGGGGGAGAGATGAGCGACGACGACCGCTTCCGTGGCCAGGACGTCTACGACGAGCACGGCGACGACGATGACGATCTGTCCGCGATGCAGCAGGACCAGGGCGGACGAGTGCCCGACCGCGAGTCCGGCCCCGACTACGCCTACACCCCCGGCTGGGAGGACCACCCCTCCGACGTGGGCGGCGGCGCGCCGCCCCCGCGTCCCGAAGAAGACCCCGAAGACGCCGACCTCGATGCCGAGGACGAACTCGCCATCTACGACGACCAGTTCCCAGAGGACGACGCCCCCCGACTCCGACTGGTGACCCGGCCCCGTCTCAGGAGGCGGAGGAAGGGCCGTCTCCGCGGCGAGGACGGCCAAGCGGACGGTCTTGGTCCCCGAACCCAACTGGTGAACCGGGCCGCCTCTACGAGGTGGACGAAAGGGCCGTCTCTGCGGTGAGGACGGATGAGCGGACGGTTCTGTCGCGGTCGGCGGTGGAGACGGCGAACACGATCTCTACGTCGCGTTCGTCCAGGCGGGCCGGGAAGACCACGAAGCGCCAGCAGCCTTCGCGCCACACGTCCAGCGGCACGGCGCTCGCGATGAGGTTCTCGTGTTCGGTCCACGCCTGGCTGTCGTAGAGCGTCGCGTAGGTCTCCTGGATGGGGCTGCGCCGCCGCTCGCACGGCGTCGCCGGACGTCCCGGCCCGTGCGGCAGGCCGCCCCCGCCGAGCAGCCCGCGCCGCCGCAGCAGCGTCGACAGCTCCGGGGACAGCGCCGCGAACAGGCCGAGTTCCACCACGAGGACGAGGCCCACCTGCGCCTGGACGTCAAGCAGCACGTCGAACCCGGCGAGCGGCGCGCCGAGCGACCCGACGGCGGCGGCGGTGAACAGCAGGGCGCGGAGCACGCTGCGCCGCCCGACCTTCTTGCCGCTCAGCCCGCCGAAACAGCCGCACCCTGCGTCGGGGCGACGCACCCGCAGCTCGCTGACCACCCACGTCGCCGCCGCGAACACGACCGTCGTCGCCAGCCGCACCGACAGGTGCGAGGTCAGCAGCAGCGCGAGGCCGAGCATCCCCTCGCCGACCCCGACCCCGACCGTCATCCGGCGGCCGCCGTGCGCCGTCGTCAGCCGGGCCAGCCCGGCGGGCACCGGCACGCCGTGCACGTGGTCGGGCGCGCCCGGCACCTCCTCCCGGACGGTCAGCTTCGCGAGGCACGCGATCAGCAGCACGGCCGCGAGCAGCAGCACCTGCGTGTTCTGGAACACGGTCACCATGACACGGCCCTCCCAGCCGTCCCGACCGGCCGGACGGCGGCGTTGAAGCACCCGGACTCCAGGTCGCCGCCGAGCCCCGCGAACGCGGCGGGGGTCAACTCGACGATCCGCCCGCGCGGCGTGGCGTCGCAGTCGGCGCACCGGTCGCAGAAGCGGGCCGCCGCGCAGCCGCACTCGACGACCGGCACCGCGGCGGCGCGCCCGCCGCACTCGTTGTGCACGACGATCTCGCTGCCGATGGACAGGTACGGGAACGCGACGCAGCCGGACGGGGCGTCCGCGCAGCCCCCGGCGTCCCCCTCCGGGTCGACCGCCGGGTAGGCCGCGCCGTCCGCCGGGTCCGGGACGTCCGTTCCCCGCTCGTCCGCGCCGCCGAACCAGGTCGCCGTGCCGCGCAGCACCTCGGGCACCGGCGCGGTGACCTCCGGCGCGGCGAGGTCGTCGGCCCGGTAGCCGGGCTGGGACGTGCCGGGACGCACCGCCCGCGGCCCGTCCGGCGACCCGACGCAGATCACGTCGATCAGGTAACCGGGCTCCAACCGCGGATGCCGAACGAGAACCCGTTCCAGGGCGTTCGGGGGGATCGCGACCCGGGTGCGGCCGCGGTGCGGCCCCATGTCGACGTCGACGGAGTCTCGCCCGCACGCCAGGATCGTCCCGGTCACGCGGCTGATGCCCAGCCAAACCCGATCAGCCCCGTACCCACCACCCCCGGCGTCGCCGGTGGCTTTCAGACGGACTATCGCCGGGCGCCCCGGCCGGAGGGCGGCCAGACCGGTGCGGCCGCCGTGCCAGACGGCCGTCGCGTCGCTCATCGCGACGCGCGTCTCGCCGCCGCCGGGGGCGCCCAGGACGAGCAGATGCGGGCTCGCGTCCAGGACGATTCCTGTCACGACGCGCAGTGGACGTCCGGCGCCGTCGGGGATCCCGCCGCCCGCGGACGCGCCGAGCACGGCCGTCCGGTATCTGCGGCGGTTCGCTCCACGGCGGTGGGGTGGCTGCATCGCGGGGGCTCCGGGGATCGATCATCACTCAGGGCGACTGCTGTTAGGACAGTGAGTCAAGAGTCACGCGCGGTGACCAGAGCTGTCGACGGATTTGTCGCGATAAGTCAGCCGGTGGAGGAAGTTCGATGCACCTCGGTTGAGGATTATAAACTGGTTGACCCGGAAATATTCAATCTGTAGGACCGAAATTACGATCCGCATGCGATCGTCGAACGTATCGGAGTGCGCTCGGCTCGCCGGTCCGGAGCGGCTCCCGACCCCTGGTTCCGGTGGTGAGGTGAACGCGACACGGCAGGAAGAGTTCCACGCGTACGTCGCGGAACGCCGTCCCGTGCTGCTGCGCGCCGCGCGGCGGCTGACCGGCGACCGGGCCGAGGCGGAGGCCGAGGACCTGCTCCAGGCCGCGCTGGCCAAGACCTACCTCGCCTGGGACCGCATCGAGGACCGCGCCGCCGTCGACGGCTATGTCCGCCGCGCCATGGTCAACACGCAGATCTCCTGGTGGCGGCGGCAGAAGCTGGACGTCTACCCGACCGACCGGCTGCCCGACCGTCCCGCCGACGACGACCACGCCGGCCGCAGCGAGACCCGCGACGTGCTCACCCGCGCGCTGCGCCGCCTCCCCGAGCGGCAGCGCCTCGCCGTCATGCTCCGCTACTACGAGGACATGTCCGAGCGCGAGATCGCCGAGACGCTCGGCGTCAGCGTCGGCACGGTCAAGTCCACCGTCTCCAGGGCGATGACGAAACTTCGGGAGTTCCTCGCCATCACCCCCTGATGCCCGCACCTCCCCCCAATTCGGGCGTTCAACTGGTGCGGACGGGGTCCGGGGGTGTATGCAAGGTGGGCTGAATGTCCGGACGATCCCATGGTGGCGGACGCCCCATGCCGGTGCCGGGAGCGTGGATGCCAAGGTTGTCGCCCTCCGCACACGTGGCCGACCGAAAGCTGGTCAAAGGGCTGAACGAGGGGGACGAGGCGGCGCTCGCCGCGCTCTATGACGAGTACGGTGAGCGCATTCACGACTACGTTCTGTCAATGTCCGGCGATGAGAAGGTCGCCGCGGACATCGTGCACGACACGTTCATCGACGCCGCCCGGCGCGCGCCTCGGATGCGCGACCACCTGCAGCTCGGCTCGTGGCTGTACGGGGCGGCGCGGCGGCGCTGCGTCCGGCGCGGCCGGGTCAAGATCCTCTTCTGGGACCGGAGCGCCGAGTTCTCCGACGTCCCGTTCCTGAGCCGCGGGGAGCCGGAGGGGCCCGTCGGAGACTGGCCGCCGTCCGACGAGCTGCACGGCCTGCTGCGCGCGGGCCTGGCCCGGCTGGAGCCGGTCGACCAGGAGGTGTCGCTGCTGGCGTTCCGGCACGGGCTGCGCCCGTCCCGGCTCGGCGCGGCGCTCGGGCTGTCCCCCCGGCGGGCCGCGCTGCGGGTGCGGCGGGCCCGGACGGAGCTGGAGACCGCGCTCCAGAAGGAGGTCGACCGCGCGAACCGGGCGTGCGCGGTGTCGGGCGCGTCCGACGCCTCGGGGGCGACCGCGTCGTCGGGCGAGCGGGAGGACGCGCGGTCCACGGCGGTCGCCGTCCTCGCGGCCCGTCCCCCGACGCGCGGCGACCGGGAGGAGCCGCTCGACCCGCCCCCGCCGGAGCGGCCCATCGAACGGACGCTCCCGCGCCTCCTGCGTCGGCGCGCGGAGGCCGTGCCGGTCGACCCGGCCACGGAGCGGCATGCCGCGGGCTGCCCGGCCTGCGTCCGGCGCGGCCGGGTGACGGCCGCCGCGCTGCTCGGCCGCGCGCCCGCCCCGATGCTGCCCGCCGCGCTGCGGCACCGCGTCATGCACACCGCGACGGACCCGGAGCTCGCGGGCTACCGGGCCGACATCGCCGCGCGCGGCGGCGCGCTCACCCCGGCCGGGCTGCCGAGCCAGCCGGACGTGCCGTCCGCGTTCACCCGCCGCTGGCTGGTCACCGGCGGCGTGATGGCGGCCGCGCTGGCCACCGCGATCGTCGCCGTCCTGATGATGAGCCCCGGCCTCGGCGCCTGGACGCCGTTCCGCCCCGCCCCGCAGCCCGACGTCACGCACGAGCGGCCGCCGGACGCGCAGGGCCGCGGCGGCGACCCGACCGGCGGGCCGGGCGGCGGCGGCGGAGGCACGCCGGGACATCCCGGCCAGCCGCCCGTCGTCCCGCAGACGGACGACCGCACGAAGAACCCGTCGCACTCGCCGCGGCCGCCGTCGTCGCAGGCCCCGGCGGGGCCGGGCACGCTCGTCGTGAACCCGGCGAAGGTCGAGCTGTACGGGACGAAGACCGCCCAGGTCACCCTCGCGGCGAAGAGCGGGCCGGTGACGTGGACGGCGGTGACGTCGACGAACCAGCTCGCCCTGTCCGAGACGCGGGGCGACATGCGCCCGGACGGCACGACCACGCTGACGCTCACGCTCCGCACCGCGATCATCGGCCTGCCCGGCAAGGGCAGCCTCACGTTCACCGACTCCGAGGGCGCCCGGCACACGGTGAACGTCGTCTGGGGCACGACGATCCTCTAGCCGCTCGCCCCGATCCTCCGGCCGCTCACCCTCTGATCGTTTCGCGGGGCGGCTCCGCGCTGCCTGGACACGCGCCGCTCCGCCCCTTGGACAAGGCGCTCACCTGCGGATATACGCTGGTTGTGCAATGCAAAATCATGTGTTGCAAAACTGGCGCCGGTCTTGGGAGTCCGCATAACCTCCGGGGCAACCGGCATGGATGTCCGGTTACCTGCTCTGTGGGGTTAATGAGGTCCAATGTACGATCTGCTGGTTCGCGGGGGGACGGTGCTGGACGGCGCCGGCGGTCCCGCGCGCCGTGCGGACGTCGCGGTCTCCGGGTCCCGGATCGCCGCGGTCGACGTCCTGCCGGACGCGGCGGCGGCCACGGTGATCGACGCGACCGGCCGGTACGTCATGCCGGGCTTCATCGACACCCACGTGCACGGCGACGCCGCCGTCCTGGACGCCGACGTGCAGCTCGCGGCCCTGCGGCAGGGCGTCACGACGTTCGTCCTCGGGCAGGACGGCGTCTCCTACGCACCCGCGAGCCCCGCGACCCTCCGGTACGTCAGCCGGTACTTCGCGCCCGTCAACGGCACCCACCCGGGGCTGGACGGCGGGCCGGTGTCGGTCGCCGACCTGCTCGGCACCTACGACCGCCGGACCGCGCTCAACACCGTCTACCTGCTCCCCCACGGGACGATCCGGCACGGCGTCATGAGCACCGACCGCCGCGCGCCCGAGCGGGACGAGCTCGACGCGATGCGCGCACTGGTCGAGCGGGGCCTGGCCGAGGGCGCGGCCGGGCTGTCGACCGGCCTGGAGTACGTGCCCGGCGCCTACGCCAAGGCCGACGAGGTCGCGGCGCTCTGCGCGCCGGTCGGCGCGGCCGGGCTGCCCTACGTCACGCACATGCGCGGCTACGAGTCGCTGGCCGCGACCGCGATGGCCGAGGTTCTGCGGATCGCCCGCGCCGCGGGCGTCGCCCCGCACGTCTCGCACTACCACGGCCCCGGCGAGGAGCTGGTCGCGCTCGTCGACGGAGCCCGCGCCGAAGGCATCGACCTGACCTTCGACAGCTACCCCTACCTGCGCGGATCGAGCACGCTGACGCTGGTCACGCTGCCGTCCTGGCTGCCGATCGCCGACCTCGACGCGACGCTGGACGCGCTCGCCGACCCCGGCATCCGGGGACGGCTGGAGCGCGAGTGGGACGAGGCGCCGATCTGGCACCGGATCACGCTGTCGCACGTCCCGGCCGACGAGTACCGCTGGACGGAGGGCCTGACGCTGCCCGCCGCCGCCGAGCGGGCCGGGCAGCATCCCGCCGAGTTCTGCTGCGACCTCCTCGTCGCCACCCGGCTCGAGGCGGGCTGCGTGTTCGCGCAGCCGCCGACCAACAGCGAGGAGTCGGTCCGGGCGCTGCTCAGGCACCCCGCGCAGACGACCGGCTCCGACGCCATCTACCAGGGCGGACACCCACACCCGCGCGGCTGGGGCGCGTTCGCCAGGATGCTCGGCCGGCACGTCCGCGACCTCGGGGACTGGACGTGGGAGCAGGCCGCCGTCCACCTCTCCGGCCGCGCCGCCGACCGGTTCCGGCTGCGCGACCGCGGCCGGGTCGAGCCGGGCCGCGCCGCCGACCTGGTCGTCCTCGATCCCGAGACGGTCACCGACCGGGCCACCTACGAACGTCCGCGGACGCCCGCGGACGGCGTCGGGCACGTCGTCGTCAACGGCGTGCCCGTCCTCAGCGGCGGCGCCCTCACCGAGGACGCCACGCACCATCCTCCGGGCCGGGCGCTCAAACCCGCCTGACCTCGAAGGACACCGAACTCCCCCCGCCCATCTCGCCGGAGCCCGCCCCGGGTTCCGGACAGTCACAAGGAGAACCCCCATGAACGGTAGGTTCACGCGCGCCGTCGTGGCCATCACGGCGGTGGGCGCGCTGGCCGCGACCGCAGCGTGCGGCGTCGACTCCGGCGACGGCAAGTCCGACGACAAGTCGGGCGGCAAGGCCAAGGCGCTCAAGGTCGGCTGGTCCACGATCTACCTGACCCCGTCCTGGATGCAGCAGACCGACAAGATGATCAAGGACGACGTCGCGAAGCTGAAGGGCGAGGGCAAGGTCGCCGACTACCAGGTGTTCAACGCCAACGGCGACACGTCCCAGCAGATCGCCCAGATCAGGGCCATGATCCAGCAGAAGTACGACGTGATCCTGGTGGACGCGGGCTCCTCCACGGCGCTGAACCCGGCGCTGGAGCAGGCCGTCAACGCGGGCATCACCGTCGCCAACTTCGACAGCCTGGTCACCTCCGAGAAGGTCGTGCGCGTCGGCACCGACCAGAAGGAGTGGGGCCGGATGATGGGCGAGTGGCTCGGCGAGAAGCTGGGCGGCAAGGGCAAGATCATCGCCTTCAACGGCCCGGCCGGCGTCGCGGTCAGCGAGGAGCGCTGGCAGGGCGCCCAGGAGGGGCTGAAGAAGTACCCGGGCATCAAGGTCGCCGCGAACGTGCACAGCGAGTACAACCTCGCCCCGGCCGCGCAGGCGTTCGCCTCGGCGTACTCCGCGAACCCCGACATCGACGGCGTGTTCTCGCAGGGCGGCGCCCTCTCGGCCGCCGCGCTGCAGACGCTGATCAAGCAGAAGAAGAAGCTCGTCCCGATCACCGGCGAGAACTACAACGGGTTCCTGAAGCTGTGGAAGGACAACAAGGCGGGCGGGTTCTCGTCGCTGTCCACCGCGCAGCCGAACTACCTCGGCGTGATCGCGCTGCGCGCGGCCGTCGCCAAGGCCGGCGGCGACACGGTGCCGAACCAGATCACGGTCCCGCTGCCCAAGATCACGGACGACACCCTGGACCAGTACGTCAAGCCGGACCAGCCGGACGACTCCTACCCGATCCAGGATCTGCCGCAGTCCGAGATCGACAAGCTGATCGGCAAGTAGCGATGACGCTCCTGGCCGTCGAGCGGGTCTCGAAGTCCTTCGCGGGCAACCGGGTCCTCAACGAGGTGAGCTTCGACGTCCGCGCGGGCGAGGTGCTCGCCCTCGTCGGGGAGAACGGCGCGGGCAAGAGCACGGTGCTCGGGCTGATCACCGGTTTGCTGGCGCCCGATTCCGGACGTGTCGTGTATGACGGAGACCCCGTCACGTCCTGGTCGCCGCACCGCGCCCGCGAGGTCGGGATCGGCTCGGTGCACCAGGAGCTCAGCCTCAACCCGCACCAGACCGTCGCCGAGAACGTGTTCCTCGGCCAGTGGCCGTCGCGGCGCGGGTTCGTCCTGCGCCGCGACCTCGCCCGGCGGGCGCGGCCGCTGCTGGAGCGCGTCGGGCTGGACGTCGACCCGATGACCCGGGCCGGACGCCTCCCGCTCGGCCGCCAGCAGCTCGTCGAGCTGGCCAAGGCGCTGGCCTCGAAACCGCGCCTGCTGATCCTGGACGAGGCGACGTCCGCGCTGGACGACGACCAGGTGAAGGGCGTCTTCACGGTCGTGGACGAGCTGCGCGCGGCCGGCTCGTCCGTGATCATCGTGAGCCACCGGATGGGCGAGCTGTTCGCCGTCTCCGACCGGCTCACCGTGCTCAAGGACGGCGAGGTCATGGCGACCCGCGAACGCGCGGAGACGGGCCACGACGACATCGTCCACCTGATGATCGGGCGCGAGCTGTCCGACCTGTTCCCGCCGAAGGCGGGCGAGGTCGCGGCGCCGGTGGAGGGCGAGGACGCGCTCGCCATCCCGTCCGAGGAGGCCATCGCCTCCGACAAGGCCGCCGCCGAGGAGACCCCCGCGGCGCCGCCCGTCCCGGCGGGCAGGCCGGTGTTGAGCGCGCGGGGGCTGACCGTCCCCGGCGCCTGCGCCGACGTCGACCTGGACCTGGAGCCCGGCCGGATCATCGGCCTCGGCGGGCTCCAGGGGCAGGGCCAGCGGGCCGTGCTCCGCGCCCTGTTCGGCCTGGTCAAGCACACCGGGCGGATCGAGCTCGACGGCCGTCCCGCGCGCCTGGCGTCCCCGCGCGAGGCGATCCGCTCGAAGATCGCCTACGTGCCCGAGGACCGCAAGGTCGAGGGGCTGCACGTGGCGCAGACCGTCCGGGCGAACCTGTCCCTCACCAACCTGGACGTCGTCACGCCCGCGAGGCGGCTGACCACCGTCGACCGCGGCGCGGAGGCGCGGCTCGT
Source organism: Actinomadura syzygii (assembly GCF_008085905.1). Lineage (GTDB taxonomy): Bacteria > Actinomycetota > Actinomycetes > Streptosporangiales > Streptosporangiaceae > Spirillospora > Spirillospora syzygii. The sequence continues at coordinate 16,162 of NZ_VSFF01000005.1, forward strand.
CGACGACCTCGTCGAGCGGATGCGGATCAAGGTGACCGGCCCGGACCAGGAGGCGCGCCGGCTGTCCGGCGGCAACCAGCAGAAGGTCGCGCTGGCCCGCTGGCTGCCGTCCAGGCCGCGCGTGCTGCTGCTCGCCGAGCCGACCCGCGGCATCGACGTCGGCACCAAGCGGGAGATCTACCACCTGCTCCGCAGGCTCGCCGACAGCGGCGTCGCGGTGCTGGTCACGTCGGGAGACACCATGGAACTTGTCGGCCTCTGCGACGAGGTCGCCGTAATGTACGAGGGCGCCGTCGTCGACCGGCTGGCGGGCGCCGACCTCACCGAGGAGCGGCTCGTCCGCGCCTCCGTCACCGGCACGGAGGCGGGAACGAATGTCTGAACGCCTGACCGGCGCTCTGCGCGGAAACCTTGACGTGGCGGGCCTCGGCGCGCTGCTGGTCGTCCTGCTCGCCGCGTACAGCCACTACGACTCGGAGCTGTTCACCCCGGCGTCGATCACGATCCTGTCGGCGCAGTTCCTGCCGCTGATCCTGGCCGCGATGGGGCAGAGCACCGTCATGCTGGCGGGCGGCATCGACCTGTCGCTCGGCTCGGTGCTGGCGCTCGCGATGGCGGTGTTCGCCGTCCGCGCCGAGGACGGCGTCGTCGTCGCCGGTGCGCTCGCGCTGGCAGCCGCCGCCTCGACGGGCGCCGCGAACGGCGTGCTCGTCGCCTATGCCGGGCTGCCGCCGATCATCGTGACGCTGGCGGCGTCGTTCCTGTGGGGCGGGGTCACGCTGGTGGTCCTGCCGCAGCCGGGCGGGCACGTCCCGTCCGGGCTGGTCGACGCCTACAACAACGGGTGGAACGGGCTCGCGCTGCCCGTCCTCGTGATCGTGGCCGTCCTGGTGCTGTGGAAGGCGGTCCGGACGACCCGGTTCGGCCTCTCGCTGTACGCGGTCGGCGGCAACGAGCACGGCGCGTACGCGAGCGGCATCGGCACCCGCAAGGTGAAGATCGCGGCCTACGCGCTGGCGGGCGTGTTCGTCGGCCTCGCCGGGATCGGCCTCGCGATCCAGACCGGGTCCGGGGACGCGACGATCGGCGCCCCGTACACGCTCAACTCGATCGCCGCGTCCGTGCTCGCCGGGGTCAGCTTCTTCGGCGGCGTCGGGCAGATGCGCGCGACCGTGCTGGCCGCGCTGCTGATCGGGCTGCTGACGAACCTGCTGCTGTTCACCGGCCTGTCGCCGTTCTACCAGCTCATCCTGCAAGGGGCGGTGCTGATCGTGGCGATCGCCGTCAAGACGTTCGCGACGCGGGAGAGGACGGACTGATGACCGCGATCACCCTGCCGCGGGGGCTCCGCGACAACCGGGCCGCCTGGGCGTTCGGCGTCCTGCTCGTGACGTGGATCGGCGCGATCCTGTTCGCGAAGGGCTTCGACAGCGTGTCGAGCGTCCGGTACCTGGTGCAGACGGCCGCGTTCCTCGGCATCGTCGGCGTCGGGCAGACGCTCGTCGTCATGATGAGCGGGATCGACCTGTCGGTGTCCGGCGTCGTCGCCTTGTCGGCGGTGGTGTGCGCGCAGGTCGCGTCCGGCTCCGGCGGGACGACCGGCGTCGTCGTCGCGCTCGTCGCGAGCGTCCTCGTCGGCATCGCGAACGCGGCCGGGGTGACCTGGCTGCGGGTCCCGCCCATGGTCATGACGCTCGCCACCGGGACGATCGTCGCGGGCGCGCTGCTCGTCTACACGAACGGGTCGCCGAAGTCGGCGAAGGTGCCGCTGCTGGCGTCGCTCGCCAACGACCGCGTGGTCGGGATCCCGCTCGCGTTCCTGCTCTGGCTCGGGATCACCGCGGTCGCCGTGTGGCTGCTGCACGCCTCCCGGATCGGCCGGTACGTGTTCGCGCTCGGCAACGGGGAGCGGGCGTCGCGGGCGTCCGGCGTGCCGCTCGCGCGGACCGCGTTCGTCGCCTACGGGGCGTGCTCGCTGCTCGCCGGGGTGGCCGGGCTGGTGCTGCTCGGGTTCACGTCCACCAGCTCGCTCACGATGGGCAACCCGTACCAGTTGCTGTCGATCGCGTCGGTGGTGCTCGGCGGGACGTCCATCCTCGGCGGGCGCGGCCACGTGCTCGGCACGGTCGCGGGCGCGCTGATGCTGACGCTGCTCACGGCTCTGCTGGCGTCGTGGAACATCTCCGAGGGCGTGCGGCAGATCGTGCTGGGCCTGCTGATCATCGGACTGCTGCTCGCCTACGCGCGGGAACGGCGGTCCTGATGTCGAACTCGGGGGAGCTTCTCAGGGACATGATCGGCATTCCCAGCATTAACCCGCGGGGCGGGTCGGGTGCTGGGGAGGCTGCGGTCGCCGCTTATGTGCGCGACTGGTTCGGCGGGCGCGGTATCAAGGCCGAGGTTCGGGAGGTGTCGCCGGGGCGTCCCAACGTGGTCGCGACCGTGCCGGGGCGCGACCCGCGCTTCGTCCTGCTGGAGTCGCATCTCGACACCGTCGAGACCGACGGCATGACCGTCGACCCGTTCGCCGGGACGGTCCGCGACGGCCGCCTGTACGGGCGCGGCGCGTGCGACGCGAAGGGGCCGCTGGCGGCGTTCATGCTGGCGGCGGCCGAGCTGGCGGCCGGTCCGCCGCCGCCGTTCGGGGTCGTCGTCGCCGGGGTGATGGACGAGGAGCACGCCTACCAGGGCGTCCTCGGCCTGATCTCCGACCTCGCCGACGCGGACGTCGTGGGCGCGATCGTCGGGGAGCCGACCGGGCTCGTCCCGGCGACGGCGCACAAGGGGTGCGTGCGGTACACCGTCCGGACGCTGGGGAGGGCCGGGCACAGCTCGCGTCCGGACGAGGCCGTCAACGCGGTCACCCTCATGTCCCGCGTGATCGACCACATCGCCGGGACGCCGCCGGACGCCGGGCCGCATCCGCTGCTCGGCCCGGCGACCCGCTGCGTCACCCGGATCAGGGGCGGCGAGGGGCCGAACACCGTCCCGGGCCGCTGCGAGATCGACGTCGACCGCCGCACCCTGCCCGGGGAGGACCCCCTGGAGGTGTGGCGCCGCGACCGCGCCGAGCTGACCGCCGTCCTGCCGGGCCAGGTCGAGGTGGACGACCCGTTCACCGTCGACTACGCGCTCGACACCCCGGCGACGAGCCCGGTGCCCGCCGCGCTCCGCGCCGTGCTTGAGGCGGCGGGACGGCCTTCGTCCGTCCAGGGGATGCCGTTCGGGACGGACGCGAGCAAGCTCGCCCGCGCGGGCATCCCGTCGGTCGTGTTCGGGCCCGGCTCGATCGCCGACGCGCACTCGGCGGCCGAGTCCGTGGCGCTCGCCGACGTGGACGCCGCCGCCCGGTTGGTCGTCGACACCGTCCGCTCCCTCGCCGGGGGGACGGCATGAGGCTGACGCAACACGTGGAACTCGTCGGCAGCGGAGCGGCCGGGTTCGACCTCACCGACCCGCTGGACTGCCACGTCTACCTGGTGCGCGGGTCGCGGGGCGCGGCGCTGGTCGACGCGGGCGCCGGGACGTCCGCCGGGCTGCTGGCGCGGCGGCTGCGCACCGCCGCCGGACCGGCGGGGGAGCGGCACCTGCTGCTCACCCACGGGCACGCCGACCACGCGGGCGGCGCCGCCGCCGTCGCGCGGGACGTGGAGGGGATCGCCGTTCGCGCGGGGGCACCGGCGAGCGACTGGATCGCGTCCGGCGCGGAGGACAAGCTCAGCGTCGACCGGGGCAAGGCGGCCGGGGTGTACCCGCCGGAGTACGCCTTCCCGGCGTGCCCGGCGGTGCGCCCCATCGCGGACGGGGAGAGGGTCGACCTCGGCGGCGGGGTCGTCCTCACCGCGATCGCCACGCCGGGGCACGCCGACGGGCACATCTGCTACCTGCTCGACGCGCCCGAGGGCCGCGCCCTGTTCTCCGGCGACTGCGTGTTCACCGCCGGGCGGATCTCGCTGCAGAACCTGCACGACGCGCGCGTCCCCGAATACGCCGCCAGCCTGGCGCGCCTCGCCGCGCTGGAGATCGACATACTGCTGCCGGGCCACCACGAGATCTCGCTCGCCCGCGCCGGGCGGCACCTCGCGGCGGCCCGCGACGTTATCACCCGTGGACTGCTTCCGGGGAGCACGACATGAGCATCGACGAGACCGCGGAACCCGCGGCCGAGGCCACGACCAAGGCGACGACCAAGGCGGGTGCCAAGGCGGGGGCGAAGCCCGCGCGGAACCAGTCGTCGTCGCTGCGCCGGGCGCTCGCGGTGCTCGACCACGTCCGCGACCACGCCGACGCGCGCGGCGTGTCCCTCACCCAGATCGCCGACGACCTCGGCCTGAGCAAGAGCACCGTGCTGCGGCTCGCCGCCCCGCTGATCGACGGCGACCTGCTCACCCGCGACCGCGAGACGGGCTGGTTCCGGCTCGGGCACGGCGCGCTGCGGCTCGGGCAGGCGTACCTGTCGTCGCTGGACATGCGGTCCGTCGCCGCCGACCCGCTGCGCCGCCTCCAGCACGTCGTGGGGGAGACGTGCCACCTCGTCGTCTACGACGCGCCCGAGGTCGTCTACATCGACAAGGTGGAGAACGAGCACAACGTCCGGATGGCGTCCCGCGTCGGGATGCGGATGCCCGCCTACCGGACCGCCGTCGGCAAGGCCATCCTCGCCTGGCTCGGCGACGACGACTTCCAGCTCGTGGTCGCCGCCGGGCTCACCCCGCGCACCGAGCGGACGATCACCGACCCGGCCCGGCTCGCGACCGAGCTGGAGCGCGTCCGGCTCTCCGGGTACGCCGTGGACGACCGGGAGAACGAGCCCGAGGTGCGCTGCGTCGCCGCGCCGATCTTCGACCACACCGACCGGGCCGTGGGCGCGCTCAGCGTGTCCGGGCTGACGTCCCGGATGACGCCGGCGCGGGTGCGGGAGGTCGGGCCGATGGTGGAGCGGACCGGGCTGGAGATCTCCCGCGTGCTGGGCTCGTCCCGGCAACCGCGCCGCCGCCCCGACCGGGCACTCGACCGGGCGTTCGACCGTCCCGCCGAGCGCAGCGGTACCGACCGTGATCCGCATGGAGGGAACCAGCCGTGAACCTCACGATTCCGGACGAGTACGTCGACTGGCGGACGAAGGGCTTCTGGCAGCCCGGCCCGGCCGTCCCGTTCGCGGAGTTCGCCGCCGCCCGGCACCCGCTGTTCGGCGGCCCGTTCACCTGGCCGCTCATGATCCTGCGCAGATCGGCGCTGGAGCACAACATCGCCGAGCTGGCCGCGTTCTGCGCCCGGCACGACCTGACCTTCGCGCCGCACGGCAAGACGACCATGGCGCCGTCGCTGTTCCAGACCCAGCTCGACGCGGGCGCCTGGGGCATCACCGCCGCGACCGCGAACCAGGTGCTCGCCTACCGGACGTTCGGCGTCCCGCGGATCCTGCTGGCCAACGAGCTGCTCGACCCGACCGCGCTGCGCTGGCTCGGCGCCGAGGTCGACCGCGGCATGGAGTTCCTGCTGTACGCGGACTCGCTCGAAGGCGTCGCCGCGCTCTCCGCCGCCGCCGGGCCCCGCCCGTTCCGGGTGCTCGTCGAGTTCGGCCACCCGAACGGGCGCACCGGCTGCCGCACCGTCGAGGAGCTGACCAGCGTCGCCCGCGCCGTCGCCGCCTCCCCCGGCACCGAGCTCGCGGGCGTCGCGGGATACGAGGGCGGGCTGCCGGACGTCGCGGCCGCGGGCGCCTACCTCGGGACGCTCCGCGACGCGACCGCCGCCCTGTCCGAGACCGGGCTGCTGCCCCGCGAGGTCGTCGTCACCGCGGGCGGCAGCGCCTACTTCGACCAGGTCGCGGAGCGGCTGGCCGGGGACTGGCTGCCCGGCCACGAGCTGACCGTGATCCTGCGCAGCGGCGCGTACGTGACGCACGACGACGGCATCTACACCGAGCGGACGCCGTTCACCCGGCTGCCCGGCTCGCTGGACGCCGCGCTGGAGATCTGGGCGCAGGTCACGTCCGTCCCGGAGGACGGGCTCGCGATCGTCGGGATGGGCAAGCGGGAGGCGCCCTACGACGCGGGGCTGCCCGTCCCGCTGCGCGTCCGGCGGCGGGACGGGACCGTGCTGCCCGCGGACGGCCTGCGCGTCACCGACACCAACGACCACCACGCCTACGTGGCGGTGGAGGGGCCGTCCCCGCGGCCGGGCGACCTGATCTGCTTCGGGATCTCCCACCCCTGCACGGCCTTCGACAAATGGCAGGTCATCCCGGTCGTCGACGACGACCACACGGTGACCGACCTGATCCGCACCTACTTCTGACCCGTTGGGCTTCTGACACAGTGAAACCCCCTTCGAGAGGACGACCATGACCCCCCGCTTGGCGCCGGGAGGCGCGCTGACGGCCACCGGCGTCGTCGCGGTCGTGCGCGGCACCGACCACGCCCGCGTGACCGGCGTCCTGGACACCCTGGTCGCCGCCGGCATCCGCTGCCTGGAGATCACCCTCAACACTCCGGGCGCGCTGGACGCGCTGCGCGCCGCCCGCGACCGGTACCCCGACGACGTCGAACTCGGCGCCGGGACGGTCCGGTCCGCCGACGACGCGTCCGCCGCCGTCGACGCGGGCGCGTCCTTCCTGGTGGCGCCCGACACCGACCCGGCGGTCGCCGGGAAGGCCCACGAACTGGGCGTCCCCTACTACCCGGGCGCGCTCACGCCCGGCGAGGTCGCGCGTGCGTGGGACCTCGGCGCGACCGCCGTGAAGGTCTTCCCCGCGCACCTGTTCGGACCCACCTACCTGCGCGACCTCGCCGAGCCGTTCCGGGACATCGCGCTCCTGCCGACCGGCGGCGTCCGTCCCGGTCACGCGGGCGACTACATCCGCGCGGGCGCGATCGGCGTCGGGCTCGGCGGCTCCCTGATCGGCGACGCCCTCGACGGCGGCTCGCTGACCGCCATGGCCGACCGCGCCTACCGCGTCCTGAACGGCGTCCGCACGGCCCGCCTCCAGGCCGCCGCCCCGCCTCCCCCGGAAGCCCAGCCCCGATGACCGCAGCGGAGCGAGGATCATCGGGGCGCCCCTCGGGGGTCCGGGGGTCGTCCCCCGGAAAAGAGGGCCCGATGACCGCAGCGGAGCGAGGATCATCGGGGCTGCCCTCGGGGGTCCGGGGGTCGTCCCCCGGAGAAGAGGGCCCGATGACCGCAGCGGAGCGAGAATCACCGGGGCGGCCCGCGACGAGGGTCGATCTTGTGACGTTCGGGGAGACGATGGCGCGGCTGGAGAACCCGGTCGTGGGGCCGATGCGGCACGCCCGGACGCTCGACCTCGGGATCGGCGGCGCCGAGTCGAACACGGCCATCGGCCTGCGCCGCCTCGGCGCCACCGCCGCCTGGTTCGGACGCGTCGGCGACGACGAGTTCGGCCGTCTCATCACGACGGCGCTCGCGGGCGAGGGAGTCCGCATCGACCACGCCGTCACCGACGCGTCGGCCCCGACCGCGCTCCTGTTCAAGGAGCGCCGGTCGGGGACGCTCACCCGCGTCCAGTACTACCGGACGGGCAGCGCGGGCTCCCGGCTCGGCCCGGCGGACGTCCCGCACGCGCTGATCAGGTCGGCGCGCGTCCTGCACGTCACCGGGATCACGGCGGCGATCAGCCGGACCGCCCGCGCGGCGCTGGACGACGCCGTCGAGACGGCCCGGGACGCGGGCGTCCCCGTGTCCCTCGACCTGAACTACCGCAGCGCCCTGTGGTCCCCCGACGAGGCCGGTGAATCCCTGCGCGACCTGGTGAAACGCGCCGACCTCGTGTTCGCGACCGAGGCCGAGGCGCGGCTCGTCGTGGCCGCCGACGACCCGGCGGGGCTCGCCACCGGGCTCGCCGCGCTCGGCCCGAGCGACGTGCTGGTCAAACGGGGCGCGGCCGGGGTGGTCGCGTCCTGCGCGGGAACGTTGCATGTCCAGCCCGCGCACCGGGTCCCGGTGATCGACCCGGTCGGGGCGGGGGACGCGTTCGCCGCCGGATACCTCGCGGAGTTCGTGCGGGGCCGTCCGGTCGCCGAGCGGCTCGCCACCGCGACGGCCGCGGGCGCGTACGCGGTCACCGTCCGCGGCGACTGGGAGGGTCTCCCGAGCCGCCGTGATCTCGAACTGCTGAAATCGACCGAAGACACCGTCACCCGATGAGGAGAGCCATGAGCAAGCGCGAACTTCGCAGCGCGGCGGCGCCCGCGCCCCTCGGCACCTACTCGCAGGCCCTCGTGGTCGGCGACTTCGTGTACACGTCCGGGATGGGTCCGATCGACCCGAAGACCGGCGAGGTCGTCGGGGACGACGTCGCGGCGCAGACCCGGCAGACCCTCGCGAACCTGACCGCCGTCCTCGCCGAGCACGGCCTCGGCCTGGACGACGTCGTGAAGTCGACCGTCCATCTCCAGGAGCTGCACCGCGACTTCGCCGCCTACGACGAGGTGTACCGGGCGCACTTCAACGAGCCGTACCCGGTGCGCACGACCGTGGGCTCCGACCTGATGAACATCCTGGTCGAGATCGACTTCGTCGCCTACAAGAAGAGCTGATGGATTCATCCCTCTACGTCCTGGTCGAGGACCTGCGCGGCGACGGTGACGACGTCGCGCGGGTCCTCTCCCACGGTGTCACGTCCATCACGATCGGGGCCGCCTACCACCGCGCCCGCGACGTGACGCCCCACGGCCGCACCCGCGTGACCATGCGCCACGACGGGGTTCACTTCCCCCTGGACGACGCTTTCGACGGCCTCCGCCTGACCCCGCCCGTGCAGAAGGGCGCGGAACGCGAACCCGTGCGGGCTCTCCGGGAGCAGACACGCGAGCTGGGCGTGCCCCTCCACGGATGGGGCGTCTTCCTGCACAACACCACGCTCGGCCTCGCTTTCCCGGACGTGACGCAGGAGAACTGTTTCGGCGACCGCGCCGCACCCGCCGACCTGTGCCCGTCCAACCCGGACGTGCGCGCGTACGCGGTCGCGCTCGGCCGCGCCATCGCCCGGCAGGGCATGGACTCCGTGGTCGCCGAGTCCCTCCATTTCGGGACGTTCCAGCACGGCTACCACCACGAGCGCTCCTTCGTGGAGCTCGGACCGGCGGCCGAGTTCGCGCTGGGCCTGTGCTTCTGCGCGCACTGCCGCGAGCGCGTCCCGGCCGCCGACGCCGCGCACGACGCCGCGTCCTGCCTGGTCGCGTCCGTCCTGGACGGCGGCCCGCCGATCGACGCGATCCCGGACGTGCTCATCAACTACGCGCACGCCCGCACCCCGGTCGTGACGTCGCTCGCCGCCGACGTCGCCGCGGCCGTGGCGGACGAGGGCTCCCGGCTGACCTTCCTCGACCTGACCGGCGCCGTTAAGGGCTACGCGGACGGACGCCCCACCGGCGACCCGGCCGCCGCGTCCGCCTGGCGGATCGGCGTCGACCCGTCCGGCGTGGGCAAGGTCGTCCCGTCGTACGCGGTGCTCTGCTACGCCTCCGACGAGGCCCGCGTAGCCGAGGACGTCACCGCCTACCGCACCGCGCTGGGCACGGACACGGCCCTGCGAGCCGTCCTCCGCCCCGGCATCCCGGACACGACCTCAGCCGCCCACCTCGCCGCCAAGGCGACCGCCGCCCGAACCTCCGGCGCCGACACCGTCGACTACTACCAATACGGCTTGGCGCCCCTCCCCGTCCTGGACCGCATCCCCCGTTAACGCTCAGCCCCTGGCCCGCCTCCGTCCCAACGCGGATCCGACGGCCGCGTGCGGCGTTGCGCGGGGGTGGTCAGGCGAGGGTTTGGGCGGCGGAGTCCAGGCGTTGGGTCAGGTCGCGTAGGACGTTGTGCAGGTCGGCCAACTCCGCCGGAGTGAGGCCGGTCGCCGCCAGGACTCGGCGGGGGACGTCGACCGCCCGTGCGCGTAGGGCGGCGCCGCGGCCGGTCAGGTGCACCGACACCGAGCGTTCGTCCTCGCGGCCGCGGCGGCGGGCCACGAGTCCGGCCGTCTCCAGGCGGGTGAGCAGCGGCGACAGGGTGCCCGAGTCGAGGCGGAGGCGCTCGCCGAGCCGCTTCACCGTGGGGCCGTCCTCCTCCCAGAGGACGATCATGACGAGGTACTGCGGGTAGGTCAGGCCGAGGTCGCGGAGCTCCGCCCGGTAGAGCGCGTCGAAGGCCCGTGAGGTCGCGTGCAGGACGAAGCAGACCTGCCCGTCCAGCGTCAAGGCGTCGTCGTCGGCGGTCCCCGTCATGCCCCCATCCTACGGGCGCGCGCCGTTCGGTTGTCCGCAACCGAATCCCTCCGTTCGCATGGTCGGCTCAGGGCTCCGGAAGGGTCGGGGCGAGGCCGAACGACGAGAGGACCCGCGCCTCGGAGAAGACGACGTTCCGCGTGATCCGGTCGCCCTCCACAGTGAGAACCTGCAGCGTGTGGAGCCGGTAGACGCCGTCGTCGAGGAGGTAGGCGACGAGTGCGGGCTGGCCGTTGGCGGTCGTCCGGACCATGCGCCAGCCGGTGCCGCGCCACTCGAAAAGGCGCACCATGAAGAGCCCGTAGGAGTGCCTTCCCCTGTACCAATGCGGGACGGGCGGCATCTCCAGCGCCGCGTCGTCGGTCAGCAGCGTCACCAGGGCGCCGACGTCCGCCGTCTCGAACGACCGGATGTACCTGTCGAGGAGATCGTTGACGGCGGCGTCGTCCGGCTCGGCGACCTCGTCCTCCGTCACCCCGACGTTGGACAGCCCGGCCCGCGCCCGCTGCAGCGCGCTGTTCACGGCGGCCGTCGACGTCTCCAGCAGCTCCGCCGTCTCGGCCGCGCTGAACTCCAGGACGTCCCGCAGGATCAGCACCGCCCGCTGCTTCGGCGGCAGCACCTGCATCGCCGCGATCAGCGCCAGCCGCAGGCTCCCGCGCCGCGCGACCCGCGAGGCCGGATCGTCGAGCATGGCGTCCGGGAAGGGCTGCAGCCACGGCACGTCCAGCGCGGGGGCGAGCGGGAACTCCGCCTCGCCCGGCTCCGGCCCGCTGACCATGGACGGCAGCGGCCGCCGCGCCCTCCCCTGCAACGCCGTCAGGCACGCGTTCGTCGCGATCTTGTACAGCCAGGTCCGGACGGACGCCCGCCGCGCGTCGTACCGGTCCCAGGCCCGCCAGGCGCGCAGCATCGTCTCCTGGACGAGGTCCTCCGCCTCGTGCACCGAACCGAGCATCCGGTAGCAGTGCACCAGAAGCTCCTTCCGGTACGCCCCCGCCGCCGACTCGAAGTCGTCGTCGATCACGTGCCCCCTCCGCCTAGTGCGCGGGCGTGTTGGAGTAGGCGGACACGAGCCACCGCCCGTCCCGCTTCGACAGCACCCACGTGGCGAGCCGTTCCCCCTCGGCCGGAACCTCGCTCGCCCCCGCCATCAGGATGCCCGCCCGGCTGACGATCACCGCCGTGTCGCCGTGGACGCGCACGTCCTGCGGCTCGTCCACGGCGCTCGACCCCTTCAGCGGACCGGCGAACCCCGCCGCCATGGACTCGCGGACCGCGTCCCGCCCCTGGTGGAACACGCCGGGCATCACGACGGTCGCGTCGTCGGTGTAGTGGTCGGCGAACGCGGCGGCGTCGCCGTCCGCCCAAGCCTTGTACATCTTGTCGAACATGGCGCGGAGTTCGGACTCGGTGCTGTTCATCGAAACGCTCCTTCTGATCGGTCAGCGGTATGTACCGCCCGATCACCCCCGACTCATCGGTCACCGCCAGAAATTTCTTCGAGCACGCTCGCGGCGAGGCGTTTCGGTGCGGACAGCCGCCACCCCTCGATGACCAGTTCGGCTAGCTGACCTGCGTCGACGCTGGGCAGCTTGATCTCCACCCAGGCGAAGCGTCCGCTCGTCCAGGACGGGGAGAAGGTGTCGGAATCGTCCGCGATGAGGGCGGCCTGCTCCTCCCGCGTCGCCTTCACCATGATCGACTGCTTGGCCTCGCTGAGGTAGCAGAAGCCCTTGCCGCGCACGCGGAAGCCCGTCATCTCCCCGAAGGACTCGCGCTCGGTCACCTCCGGCAGCCCGAGCACCAGCTCCAGGAACTCCTCGACGCTCATGCCCCAAGGCGTACCACCCGCCTCGGACGTTCCCGGCCCGGCGTCCCTCCGGATCAGCGGCTGACCGGCGTCTCCCGCCCCAGCCGCGCCAGCTTCTCCGGGTTCCGGACGACATAGAGCCCGGTCACCAGCCCGTCGTCGATCCGGACCGCCACGACGTCGTCGATCTCCCCGCCGATCCGGACGATCAGCGCCGGCCACCCGTTGACCTGCGCCACCTCGACCGTCGCGATCCCGCCGAGCTTGGGCAGCCCGACCGACAGCAGGCGCGCCACCTTCGCGGCCCCGACGACCGGCTGCGGCACGGCCTGCACGACCCCGCCGCCGTCCCCGAGGAGGACGACGTCCGGCGCGAGGACGTCGAGCAGCCCCCGCAGGTCGCCCGTCTCGATCGCCACCTGGAACGCCGCGAGCGCGCCGCGCGTCTCGGCCGCCGACACGTCCCCGCGCGGCCGCCGCTCGGCGACGTGCGCCCGCGCCCGGTGCGCGATCTGGCGGACGGCCGCCGCGTTCTTCCCGACCGCCTCCGCGATCTCGTCGTATCCGAGGTCGAACACCTCGCGCAGCACGAACACCGCCCGCTCGGTCGGCTTCAACGTCTCCAGGACGAGCAGCATCGCCATCGAGACGCTGTCGGCCAGTTCGACGTCGTCCGCCACGTCGGGCGTCGTCAGCAGCGGCTCCGGCAGCCACGGCCCGACATAGGACTCCTTGCGGCGGCCGAGCGTGCGCAGCCGCGACAGCGCCTGCCGGGTGGTGATCCGCACCAGGTAGGCGCGCTGGTCCCGCACCGTCGCGAGGTCGACGCCCGCCCAGCGCAGCCAGGTCTCCTGGAGGACGTCCTCGGCGTCGGCGGCCGACCCGAGCATCTCGTACGCGACGGTGAAGAGCAGATTCCGGTGGGCGACGAACGCCTCGGTGGCGGCGTCCATCCGACCGTCCTGGACGGACCCCTCTGTCCCTTCGCTCATGGCCTGCTCCCCCCACTCGTCATTCAACACGCCGCACACAAGATGCTCGGTCCTCCCGTTTTGTGACAGCCAGGGGCCGGTGACACACGGCACACATCCGGGCCGTCACAAGGACGAGACCGGCGGCATCTTGTGGTCGTCCAGCAGGAACCACCCAAGTGAGGACGACGTCATGGAACCGCGGATCGACATGATGACGAACGAGATCGGCGCCAAGATCGCCAGGCGGATGGCGGGCGCGCACGCGGTGATCGAGGGCTCGCCGCTGCCGAAGGCCGTGCAGGACCTGGTCATGCTGCGGGCCAGCCAGATCAACGGCTGCGGCCTCTGCGTCGACCTCCACACCAAGGAGGCGGCGGCCGCCGGGGAGACGGCGGTCCGGCTCAGCCTGGTCGCCGCGTGGCGCGAGACCACCGTGTTCACCGAGGCGGAGCGCGCCGCGCTGGCGCTCGCCGAGGAGGGCACGCGCCTCGCGGACGCCCACCACGGCGTGTCCGACGCGACGTGGGAAAAGGCGCGCGAGCACTACGACGACGACCAGATCTCGGCGCTCGTCTCACTGGTCGCCCTGATCAACGCCGCCAACCGGATGAACGTCATCGTGCGCAACCAGGGCGGCTCCTACGAGCCCGGAATGTTCGACGCCGCGGTGAGCTGAAAGGCCGTCCGGCGCGCCGTCATGTGCCGCGCCCTGGCCAGGAGTCGAGAAGGCCGCGCATTTCCGCGTCGTATTCGTCCATGGGCGGCAGGCCCATTTCGGCGCGCCGCTCGTCCAGGCCGTCGGGGTCTTCGATCGGCTGCGGCCCGAACCCCGACTCGGTCTCCGTGTACTGGGTTCCGTATCGCTGCGGACGACCGGCGTTGACCCGGACACGGTCCTCCAGATAGGCGAGGCGTTTCCGATCGGCGTCGCCGCGCGCGACCGCGTCCCGCAGGGCCAGCAGGAAGCGGCGTTGCGCGCGGCGCCGCCGGTCCGCGTGCTGGGCGAGCAGCCAGGCGGCGTCGGCGGCCTGCTCCCCGACCAGCGCGTTCCCCGGCCAGCCGTGCCGCCGGACGACGCGGTCCAGCCAGGCCGCGTTCCTGTCGTCCACCCAGAGGAAACGCAATGCCCGGAAGGGGGACCGGTAATGGCGGGGCGTCGACGTCCGGACCCTCTGGTCGCGGGCGGCCCGGCGTAACAGATCGGCTCGCAGTGTCCCGTTCACCGCTCCACTATCGCCCCTGAACCCCGTCCGGCCTATGGGGTCTCGCCCGCCGCGGCGGCGCGTCGGGCGGCCGTTTCGCGTGGGTCGTCGACACGCAGCGAATCGGGCCCCGTTTCGGTGTGATGGGCCGTGGTGTAGAAGCGGACCTCGTGCCCGTCGGGGTCGTGCAGCTCCGGCAATATCCAGCCGATGGTCGCGAAATGCACCCCCGCGTGGGATTCGCCGAGCGCGGTCAGCCGCGCCGCGAGTTCCTCGATCGCGGCTTTGTCGGGGACGCCGATGGCGAAGTAGTCGAACCCCGCCGCGGCGACGGCCCGCTCGGGGTCGAGGCGAAGGGCCAGCACCGGCCCACCCGCCGGATGCCGCAGCGCGTACCCCATCAACGTGCCCTGCTCGACGAACTCGATGTCGACCTCGTATCCGAGCCTGGAGCGGTACCACTCCAGGGATCGGGCCAGGTCGGCGACCGGGAGCTTCAGGTGGTGGACGCCGTCCAGCCGGGGCGGGCCCGAGCCGTCCGCCGGAGAGGTGGCGCTGCGATCCCCCATCGCGATCTCCTTGCAGTAGGAGTGCATTGATGCAGTTATACTGCAATGCATGTCCGACCCCGTCAAGCCCGATCTGCGGGCCGCCCGTGTCGCCGAGACCGAGGAGAAGATCCTCGGCGCCGCCGTCGAACTGTTCGTCCGACATGGCTACGCCGGGACCACGCTGGCCGCCGTCGCCGACCGCGCCCGGGTCGGGGCGCGCACGGTCTACGTCCGGTTCGGCACCAAGGCGGCCCTGCTCAAACGCGCCGTCGACGTCGCCTTCGCCGGGGACACCGCGCCGGTCGACGTCCGCCACCGCGACTGGTTCACCCGCGCCGAGACCGCCCCGAGCGCCGCCGAACGCCTCGCCGCGCTCGCGACGGGGAGCAGCCGGATGCTGGCCCGCGCCGGGGACGTCCTGGCCGTCGCTCTGGAGGCCGCCGCGACCGAACCGGAACTCGCCGCCGCCGCCCAGGCGGGCCGCGAGGCCACCCGCGCCAACATCGCCGCCTTCTGGGCCAAGATGGCGGACGACGGCCTGCTACCCGGCGGCCGTGACCTCGACCTCGACTGGCTGACCGACACGGCTGCGCTGCTCGTCCACGCCGAGACCTACCTGCTGGCCCGCAGCATGATGGGCTGGACGCCCGCCGCCCACGAGCGCTGGCTCACCGCGTCCCTCCACGCGCTGATCAGCGCGGACCCAGCGAGCCCTCCGCCGCCGACCCGCCCGGCCGAGGCTCCTTGAGCTCGACGAAGATCGAGTGCGTGGCGGTGTCGCCGATGTTCTCCCCGGCGTGCTCCTGGGCGTCCAGCCACCGCGCCTGCCCGGCCGGCAGTTCGAGCTCCACCTGACGTCCGCCGGACGTGAGCCGCCGCTTGAACGAGCTCAACGTGACCATGACGCTGTCGGGATGACCGTGCGGGCTGGTCCGATCGCCCGGCCCGTCCCGGTACTCCAGGACGCGGACGCGCTCGTTCTCGAAGATCACCGTGTAGAGCCCGGGATCGGTGACGGTGGGGTCCCGCTGCATGTCCTGGTGCGTGTCCTGGTGCATGGCCGCCTCGCTCGGCTCGCCGGTCAGGAGGGGCCGAAGCCCCATGGGACGACGGTACCATCATGGCAATGTCAGTACCATATGAGTCGACCGGACGCCGCGAGCAGAAGTCCCGCACCCGCGAGGCACTGGTCGCGTCCACCCGCGCCCTCATGGCCCAGGGACTGACCCCGACCGTCGAGGAGGCCGCCGCCGCGGCGCGCATCTCCCGGACGACGGCCTACCGGTACTTCCCGAACCAGCGCGCCCTGCTGCTCGGCGCGCATCCGGAGACCCGGCAGGCGTCGCTGCTCCCCGACGACGCGCCGACCGATCCGCGGGCACGCCTCGACCTGGCGATGCGCGCCTTCACCGACCTCACCGTCGAGTGGGAGCCCCAACTGCGCGCTTCGCTGCGGCTTTCGCTGGAGCCCGGCGCGGAGCAGCCGCCGCTCCGCCAGGGCCGCGCGGTCACCTGGATCGAGGACGCCCTCGCCCCGCTCCGCGAGTCCCGTCCCGACGTGGACGTCCATCGGCTGGCCGTGGCGATCCGCTCGGCGACCGGCATCGAGGCGCTGATCTGGCTCACCGACATCGCCGGGCTCTCCCGCGAAGAAGCGGTCGCCCTGATGCGCCGCTCAGCGCACGCCCTCCTCCAAGCCGCGCTGACCGAACAGCCCTGACCAGCCGGAACGCCCGATCAGCCGTGCCCGCGAAGACGGGAGGGCCGCGGACGCGACGGCGGCGAACCCGTGACGGGCTGCTCCCCGGACGGTCCCGACCACCAGGCGCCCTCGCCGCCGGTGAGCGCGGGCAGCGCCGCTTCCGCCTCGGCGGCCCGCGCGGCCGGGATCTGGCCCTTGATCGTCCAGCCGTCCGCGCCGGGCGCGGGCTCGACCGCCGTGGCGCCGACCGCGCCGAGCGCCCCGAGCACAGAACTGAGCGCGTCCCCCGGAACCTCCGCTTCGAACGCATGGCACGGCTCGTGGACGCGGGTCCCCGCGCGGGCCAAGGCGTCCATCAGAACCAGCGGGGTGAGGCCCCGAAAGTCACCGGCCGTGCTGATCGGCGCGGCGAACCCGGACCGGATCAACGTCACGGCGCAGTCGGTGACCGGCCACCCCCGCAACCCCTCTTCGAGAGTGCCGTGGACGGTCTCCTCGATCGCCCGGTCGAGGGCGTGCGGCAGCGCGCCCGGCTCGGTCTCGCGCCGGAACGTGTTCCCGGCGCCGCGCGGCGCCGGTTCGACGCGCAGGCCGATCGTCGCCCAGAAGTCCGGCACGCGGCGCCGCCAGTTCATCTCCGCCACGGCCTCGCCCACCCCGGCGGGACGTTCGATGTAGACGGTCCGGCTCTCCTCGAACACCGCCTCGATCCCGGACTCGGCGCGCAGCCGCGCGGCGACGACCTCCTTCTGCACCTCCCCGTACAGCAGGACGGACGTCGCGCCGGACGGCGCGGGCCGCGCCCGGAGCAGCGGGTCCTCGTCGGCGAGGTCGAGGAGCGCGGCGCGCAGCCGTCCCGCGTCGGCCGGACGGCGGGCGCGCACGATCGTCTCCAGCGAGGGCGGCGGGAACGGCGGCACGTCCCGGCCGGGCGGCCCGATCCGGTCCCCGACCCGCGCCTCGGCGAGCCCCCGCACCCGCGCGATGTTCCCGGCGGTCAGGACGTCGTCGCCGGGCGCTCCGGCGACGTCCAGGCCGGTGATCCGCCCGCCGCGCCCGTCCGCGAAGGCGACGCGCTCGCGCGGCCGCAGTTCGCCGGAGAACAGCCGCAGCCAGGCGACCCGTTCGCCGGACGCGGCGCGCTCGACGGCGAAGACGGAGCCGCACGTCCCGCCGTCGCCCGCCCTGGCCGGGGGCAGCAGCGAGCCGAGCCCGCGCAGCAGGTCGGGGACGCCGTCGCCGGTCCGCGCCGAGCCGAAGTACAGCGGCTGGACGGCGCCCGCGGCGGTCTGCGCGCGCAGCGACGCCGCCAGGATGCCCGGCGGCGTCGCGCGGTCGTGGACGAAGTCGGCGAGCACGCGCTCGTCGCCGTCCGCCAGGATCTCGGCCGCGGGTTCGCGCGGCTCGACCCGTCCGGCCAGCACGCGGTTCAGCGGGACGGGCCGCGCCGGAAGCCTGCGCTTGATGGCGGCGAGCACGGCGTCCGGGTCCGCGCCCGGCAGGTCGATCTTGTTCACGAAGATCAGGGTGGGCAGCGCCAGCGCGCGGAGGGCGCGCATCAGCACGCGAGTCCGCGCCTGGACGCCGTCGGTCGCGGACAGCACCAGCACCGCGCCGTCCAGCACCCCGAGCGCCCGTTCGACCTCGGCGCCGAAGTCGGCGTGGCCCGGGGTGTCGATCAGGTTGACCCGCAGCGCCCCCAGCCGGAACGACACGACGGCGGACCTGATGGTGATGCCGCGCTCGCGTTCCAGCTCGCCGCGGTCGGTCTGGGTGTCACCGGCGTCGACGCTGCCGAGCCTGCCTATCGCGCCGGTGTCGTACAGCAGCCGTTCGGTCAGGCTGGTCTTTCCCGCGTCAACATGCGCGAGGATGCCGAGGTTGAGGATGGGCATGGGCGGAGGTGTCCTCGAAAGCTCTCGTCCGGAATGGGCGCTGTGAGTTTTCGAAGACCTGGCGCATCTCGCCTCCGCTGCTCGACCGGCACGGCTCCGCCGTGATCACCGCCATGCTGCCAGCGCGCCCGCGCGCCGCCCACCCATTTTTCGACCGCCGCGCGGAAAGAGGGAACGGGCCGGGCGCGCTCGACGCACCCGGCCCGTTCTCGGCAGTCCTACTTGAACGCGGGCATCAGATGCTCGTGGATCAGCCGGAGCTGGCCGTCCACGCCGGGGACGCCGGTGAGCTCGCGTCCGGTGAACGTCTTCACCAGCCCGGGGTCGGTGATCGCGCAGATCATGTGGTTGACGCCGGTCGGCGCGATGTCGCTCTCGATCCTGGCGCGCACCTCCGCCGGCGTGCCCGCCAGCGACAGCTTCTCGGTGATCTCGGGCGTCGTCAGCTCGATCGCCTTGGCGAGGTCGCCGTTGGTGATGGCCTGGACGATCGGGATCATGTCGGCCGGGTCGACGCCGTTGCGCTCCAACTGCTCGGCGGGCATCGCCGACGCGTACAGCCCGACCATGCTGCGGGCCGCCTCCTTCGCGGCGGCCGAGTCGGGACCGACCGCGAACACGACCCAGGCGCCGATGTCGAGCGTCCGCCAGTCCTTGCCCGCGCGCTCGGCGCCCTTCCTGACGTGCTCGACCGCGTACTCGTACGCGCGGCGCGAGTAGCTGAGCGCGTGGTGCACACCGTCGGACAGCTCACCGGCCGCCTCGAACGACTTCGGCCCGCGCATCGCACCGATCTTGACCGGCAGCCGCTCCTGGACGGGACGCGCGAACGTGAACAGCCCGTCGTAGGAGTAGAACTCCCCGTCGCGGGTGATGGCGCCCTCGTCCAGCAGGGTCCGGACGACCGCGACGGCCTCCTTCACCCTGGTGAGCGGCTTGGTCGTCGTCCAGTCGATCTTGTACTGGGCGAGCACGCCGAAGTTCCCGCTGCCGAGCACGACCTCGGCGCGGCCGCCGGTCAGCTCGTCGAGCGTCGCCGCGGCCTGCGCGATCAGCGACGGCTCGCGCAGCGTCACCGCCGACACCGACGGGCCGAGCCGGATCCGCGAGGTGCTCGCCGCGGCGGCCGCGAACAGCAGCCAGAGGTCCTTGTGCCACGGCTCGTCGGCCGCGTAGACCGCGTGGAAGCCGAGCTCGTCGGCCAGCGCGATGGATGCCAGCGACTCGGAGAGGGGGTAGTCGGGGAGCATGGCGTAGCTGAACTTCACAGGGAAACGTCTCCTTGTGTGCGCCCCTTCGCGCACGGTATCCGGGGATACGGGAGATCGTAGGTGCTCCGGAGTGACCGGAGCCTCACTTCTGGTGACGTTGATCGTGTTTCGTCCGCGCACACGAACCGCGCTGGGAGACCGGACCGTGCGGGGCACCCCGCGGGGGTGACGGCCCGGCCCCACTGCTCTCCATGATGAGCCCGGACGGGCCCGTCCGGCGCGTCCGGAACCGGCCTATCGTCAGGCTGGACGGCTCCCGTCCGCCAGCTCACCAGGGAGAACGGTGCGGTATCGCGCCCTTCGTCGAGCCGCGGCGCACCGGTTCACCCCTTGCGGTCCGGGACGAGTTCTGTAGCGGACGCGCCCCGCGAAGAGCACCCGGCGCCCCGCCTCCCCGGCACGGCGAGCGCCGCCGCGACAGCCGCAACGGAGACCCCGGCGACCAACTGGGCGCGAGATCCGAAGACGCGCTCGACACGTCCGCTGACCAGCCCGGACACGAACATCGCGGCCAGCATCGGGAGGAGCAGCAGCCCGGCTTGGGTCACGGTCGAGCCGAAGCCGTAACCGGCGTCCGGGGACGTCTGGACGAACTGCGGCAGGAACGCGAACACGGCGAACTGCCCGGCGCCGAACAGGAGCGCGACGAGGTTGGTCGTCCAGACGACGGGCGACCGCATCATCCGCATGGCGATGAACGGGCGCGCCGCCACGACGTCCACGACCAGGAACGCCGCGACCGCCGTCCCCGCGCCGAAGATCGCGGGAAACCAGAACAGCCAGGCGTAGCCGAGGACGTCGACGACCGGCCCGGCCAGCACGAGTCCGAGCCCGCCGCCCGCCGCGATGACCGCCGAGATCGCGCCCACGCCCGACGCGACCCGCGCCGGCGGGAACTCGTCCCGGATGATCCCGTAGGAGAGCGGGAACACCGCCCCGGCCGCGCCCTGGACGGCGCGCGCCGCGAGGAGCACGCCGATGTTCGGCGCGACGGCGGCCAGCGCGCTGCCCGCCGCCAGTGCCAGCAGCACCGCGACCAGCGCGCGGTGCTTGCCCGCCGCGTCGCCGACCCGTCCGGCCAGCGGGGTGAAGATCGCCGCCGACAGCAGGTTGGCGGTCAGCACCCAGGTCACAGTGTTCTGGGAGGTGTGGAACTCGGTCTGGATGGTGGGCAGGACCGGCGTGACCAGCGACTGGTGGAGGGCGAAGCTCGCGCTGCCGGCCGTCAACACAGCGAAGGTCGCTCGGGGAGATCCCATCGAGACGTCCCTAGCCGCCGGACGCCGCGGGCCGCGACCGCCTCACGCGGACTCGCCCTTGGCCGGCACACCGCTGCCCTGGTACGAGCCGAGATCCTCGACGAGTTCGAGCAGCTCAGGGTGGTCGGCGAACCGGTCGGCGTGCACCTGGGCGATCTTGGCGCCGATCTCCGGGTCCGGGTCGTCGGTGAGGTCCTGGGAGATCATGTCGGCGACCAGCGGCAGCCCGACGGCGTCGATCCGGCGGTGCAGCGGCGCGTACATGTAGGTGCGGTAGGCGTCGACGTCCTTGAGCGCGTACATCGCGCCGTAGTCGAACTCGCCGCCGATGTCCCGGCCGACGAGGAAGAACTCGACGGCGTCCAGTTCGCGGCCCAGCTGGCGCAGCAGGTCCAGCGCGTGCTCGACCTTGTCGGCGGGAACGTCCGGCTTCATGGCGATCCGGATCTGGTGGTAGATCACGACGACTCTCCTCGGTCCTTGACGCGACTAGCAGTTGCGTTAAGCACTGTAGGTCGACCCGCGCGCCAAAAGCAACAACCCGATGCATTAAGGCCCGCTCTTAACGCGCCAACGGGTTGCGTCTAGCTCTGGGAGCGCTCTAACCTGCCGGAATGGCAGGAGATCCGCTC
The DNA here is from genome assembly GCF_008085905.1 of Actinomadura syzygii. Taxonomy (GTDB): domain Bacteria; phylum Actinomycetota; class Actinomycetes; order Streptosporangiales; family Streptosporangiaceae; genus Spirillospora; species Spirillospora syzygii. Next base: position 37,699 of record NZ_VSFF01000005.1, read on the forward strand.
CACGAGGTCGAGCACCTGCGCGTCGACGCCGCCACGGCCCGCCCCGGCGGCCGGACGGCCCGCGTCGGCGAGGCGGTCATCGACGCGACCATCGCCGAACTCGGCGAGGTCGGCTACACCGCGCTCCGCATCGACGCGGTCGCCGAGCGCGCGGGCGTCAACAAGAGCACGATCTACCGCCGCTGGGGGACGAAGGCGGGCCTCGTGTCCACCGCGATCATCGAGCGCCGCGGCGAGATGGCCCCGGCGGCCGACACCGGCCGCCTGCGCGGCGACGTCGTCGAACTGCTCAAGCAGATCAGGCTCAGCTTCCAGACGCCGTGGATCGCCGCGCTGATCCGCGAGTCCCGGCCGCGCTCCGCCGACAGCGCCGAGATGTACGAACTCCTCGACAAGTTCTGGCCCGCGCGTTTCCGCGCCTCCGGCGCCATCATCGAACGCGCCGTCGAGCGCGGCGAGTTGCCCGCCGACACCGACGCCCATTTCCTCTTGGAAATGATTTCGGGACCGCTCTACTTCCACCTGTTGATGCTCGGCCGTCCCCTCGACGACGCCTTTCTCGAAAGGACGGCCGACTTCGTCCTCAAGGGCGCCGAAGCCCAGTAAGAGGCTTCGCAAGCCGCCCTCACGGTCGAAAGCCCCGCCCGGTCAGGGTCGTCGGCGCGGCTCGGACTTCGGCCGGGTCAGGTGGCGTGGCGCCATGGAGCGCCGGGAAGCTCTTCCTCCCGGCCGTCCGCGCGCCTCAGCCGTACCTCGCGTTCCGCGGTGGCGCAGCCGATGTCGAAGAACTGGAGGCCCGCGTCCGCGAAGATCTTGGAGAGCCGTGACGCCTCGTCTTCAGTGACGGTGAAGACCAGTTGGAAGTCCACCGAGTCGCCCAGGATGACCGAGGTCAGATCACCATCGGTCAGCTGTGCGACCTCGGCCACGATGCCGGCGACGGGGAGTGCGCTCTCCTCGACCACGAAGCCGACGCCGCTCGCGGCCGCCAGCGACTGGACGCCGGCTTTCAACCCATCAGAGGTGTCCTGGCAGCTCGTCACCACGCGGCTCGTGCTCATGCAGCGCCCTTGTCGTACGAGTGCCTGGGGGCGCCGCCACGCGGAGATCAGCGCCTCCTCCTCGGCCGGCCGGAGCTTCGAGGAGTCGGGGGCGAGAGCGCCGAAGTAGCGCTGGGCAGACGCCGCCACCCCTGTCGGCCCGGTGACACAGAGGCGGTCTCCCGCGTGGGCGCCGGTCCGCAGCAGTGATCCGCCTCGCTCGACGATGCCCACGGCGGACGCGGACAAGATGATCCTTTCCGCGCTGCCGATATCGCCTCCGACGTTCGGCGCGCCGACCTGTCGGCAGGCGTCGCGGATCCCTTCCATGAGGGCCGTGAAGTCCGCGTCCGGCAGGGACCGCGGATAGCGGACGACAGTCAGAAGCGCGATCGGAAGCGCACCCATGGCGGCGATATCGCTGAGATTCGCCATCGCCAGGTAGTAGCCGATGTCGTAATTCGACAGGTAGCCGAGTTCGTATAGCTGGAATTTCGGTCCGCGCACGTAGTCCGAGCCCACAACGATTTCCATGGGTCCGTCGATTCCGAAGACCGCGCAGTCGTCCTGGGCGTCGGCGCCCGCGACGAGTTCGGCCTGGACTCCGTCGTGCAGCCGCTGCGACCATCCTGACTGCCCGCTGAACATGGGCGCGATGATGTCGGCCAGCCGTGTCGGCTCGTCGGAGGCCGTGGCGGCGCTCTGCGTGGGACCCATCCCATCCTCAACTTTCCGCGGGGAGTCAGTGGACTAAGGCAGCGAAAGCCTCCAGTGCGCAGCTTCTTTCATCGTCGCCAGCAGAACGTTTTTCCGGACGACGACCGCGTAGTCCCACTCAGGGTCTGCGATACCCAGAAGTCTCCCTGCCACTGATCGGAGATATTGGCGGGGCCTTGCCTGCACCGCAGCGTACACCTGGTGCTCGGTGGCGTCTCCGCAATAGAAGTACGGGAGATCGTCATGCCCGAACTGTTCTAGATCGGCGATGCCACCCAAGGCGGTCGGTACCAGGCCGTCCCGCGCCATCAGCATATTGACCTCCTTGAACGGCAGGGGAAGGAGGTGGATATGAGCGTGGGTGACGCATGCCGACCCCTCCATCCGTATTGTGGAGCCGTGCTCAAGGAAGACGGGCTCGCCGAAACTCGCCCAGTACGGTGGAACTATCTGCTTTAGTGCCGTTGTCACCTCTTCGGCGTGCTCGCACATCACGGCGCCGAAGCTGACATAGTGAGCATTGGGTACCAGGAGAAGATGTCCCCACGTCAGCGGCGACATATCCGCGAGCAGCGCGAGGGCGCTGCCGCGTCCGATGATCCGCCCTGCTGGAGAGCCACCGTAGACGCGATGGAAGGTGACGTCCTCCACCCCCGCGAGCTCCTGGCAGAAGTCGGACCCGACGCAAGAGCCCCGTTCGGCCACGGATCACCTCGACCGCAATTTGGACTGGCTTATTCACTCTCGCATGACAGACCGAAATATGACCCAGCGAAGTCGGCAGCCATATTGTTACTCGTCCCGGGTATGGTTCGGCAAGGCCAGGGCCGGATTGCGATGTGCCGAGCGGGGATGAGCGGCAGATGAAGATGTCGGCGGCGCGTGCCATAGACCGCTTAATCGTGCTGGCAGCGACCGTGACGCTTGCCAGCAAGCAGTACGGCTTCCCTTCGGACAAATTGTGGAAAGACGTCGAGCACGAATACTCGTACACCTTGGTCGCCTTGATTCTTGTCGCTGGCTTCTTCGGAGTCGCGGCCCCTTCCGAGTCGTGGTATCAGCGGCTGCGCGTCGAGCGCCGGCTGGTCATGCGGAGACATGTCCTCACCGCATTCGGGCAACTGATCGAAGTCTGTGCGGTCGTCACGCCCGCTATTGCGGTGAGCGATCTGGGGTTGCACGTCTGGCACAGGGGACGCAATTACCGGCATCCGCTGCGCGGCGAGCTCACACGGGTGGCCACTTACCGCCTCGGAGCCTCGCCGGTGACTCGCAAGATTCGTCCGACGCCGGGCGTCGGCGTTGTGGGACTATGTTGGGAGCTCGATCAGGAAGTGAGCGTCGATGTAGCGCGCCTTGCCCGAGACCTGGTCGACGAGGACGCATTCACCTCATTCCGGGCACGGGAAGGCGCGGCTGCCGTGATGGGGTTCAGTTGGGGGGAATTCCAGCGCTACCGTCATCGTGGCGCGGTCTTCGCCACTCCGATCAGGAACGGTCGTTCCAAGTTCGTGGGCTGCGTCAGCTTCGATGTCTCGCATGGCTACGATGACCTCAATGTGCAACGTATCTGGCACATCCTGAATTCATTGAGCTTCGTGGTCGGGGAGGATGGGTTTGAGAATGTCTGAGGTGGGTGAGATCACCCGTGAGACCTGTGGCCGCTATGACGCCAATGCGAGCTCCTACGGCGAAGCCTCCGAGGACTACGACAGGTTTCCGGGATTGCGCGCAGAGGTCGTCGAGTTCGCGCGGCTCGCCCCTCGCCCATTGCCCGTCCTGGACCTTGGATGCGGCGGCGGCAGGGACGCCCGGCTGCTGGCATCGCTCGGCCGCACGGTGATCGCGGGTGACTATGCCCCGGCCATGCTCGAATGGGCCCGCGACCGGTCCCGGGGGCGGGAGGAGGGGCGCACCCTCGGTTTCCTGCGGCTGAACACCTTGGCGCTTCCACTCCGGGACGCCTCATTGGCCGGGGTGTGGGCCTCGGGAAGCCTGCTCCACATCCCATCGGTCGGAATGGAACGCGCGCTGGCCGAGATCTACCGGGTGCTGGCTCCGGCGGGGATCGCGGCGATAAGCATGCGGATCGGGGACGGCGAGGGCTGGAAGAAGGGCGGATCGCTGGACGGGCGGCGCTGGTTCACGTTCGTCGATCCGGACGCGTTCACGAACCGCTTGGAAGCAGCCGGTTTCACCGGCGTCAGGATCCGTTTCGCGGGGCGTGCGGGCTGGTTCATCGCGGTCGGAACGCGATAGGCCAGCTCATTGCCAGGCGTCCGGGTCGGAGTTCGGAGCGGCCCGCCGAATTCCCCCGCGGGGGTCGGTGACATCGCCATGGTGCCGGGGAATCAGATGGATGTGCAAATGGTCGATGCTGCGTCCGGCCGCCTTGCCGTCGTTGATGCCGATCGTGTACGCCTCGGGAAAGTACTTCTCGTTGATGAGATCCCGTGCCGTGCGCATCAAGGTGTAGGCGCTGAGGACCTCCTGATCGTCCAGCTCGAAGAATGAGACGACGTGCCTTCTGGGGACGATCTCGATATGTCCGGGGTTGGCGGGAAAGTTGTCAAATCGCGCGTAGAATAAGTCGTTTTCACAGAGGATCGTGTTGAGTGATGGGTCCCCCGCCTGACAGAAGAGGCAGCCGATATCCATTCCAAAGGAGCCGGCCGATGGCGCGCCCTCCTCGTGTCTACGGCGCCCCAGGACGAGATCAATGAGAGGTCGAATTCTCTTACTTCGCCCCTCTCCCGGCGTATGCCCGATGCTGAGCATTGTGATTCAATTCCCCCCGGTCCGCCCTACGAATGGGTATGCGAAAAACAATGATCACGTGCATGTCAGGGTGCGCGCGGCCATGACTTCGCAGATGGTAGCGGCTGGCGTCGCAGTCCGAAGGAAAATGGTCACAGGAGTCATAGGAGCCACGGTAGATCCTGACGGTTGACTACGTCACAAATGTCGAATCCGCCCACTAGGCCACGTTACGACTCTGACGTTTCGGACTCAAGGTTCTCTGCGCGAGAATGATCGCTAACAGGTGTCCGGCCGGTGACGGTCGGTCAGTGTGATCGGTAGTGCAGGTGGTCAGGCGGGTTCACCTTTGTCAGTGCCGCGGGTTGAGGCTGTGGATCTCTTCCAAGGACCAGTCTCCGTTGCCACCGGTGACCTGGAGGAGGGTGTGGGAGCGGAGCTGGATTTCGGTGTCGCCGTACGGAAGCGCGAGCGTCTGAACAGGGGTCAGAGTGGCGTCAAGGTGGACGAGGCCGAAAGCCTCTCCGCTGCGGAAAAGCACGGGCCCCGGCGGGCCCAGGTAACGCACCACCGCGGTCCGGTCGCCCGCTATGAAGTGCTCGAACGGCCGGACGTGGCCGGTGGGCGGCACGTCGTCCTGGTCTTCGCCTTGGGTGTCGTCCACGTTGGCCCGTTCCAGGGGCGTCACGTCGATTCGCCAGTCCGCTCCGGACGTGGTTCTCACCTGGATTAGCGCGTGCGCCGCAACGGCGAACGTGCTCCGGTTGGGCGGGGACTCGCCGCTCGGAAGCGGGCCGTGCGCGCCGGTGGACGCGACCGGATCGCAGCCATGCCGTGCGACCAGGTCAGGCCCATAAAGGTGGACCTGATGGGCTTGTCCGCTCGGACATGTCACGACGGCGATTCCGGGCGGCCCCTGGTAGTCGAGCACTTCGGTTCCGCTGCCGGTGGCCGAGCCGGTGAATCCGCGTGCGCGATCCGGCCCGCTGATATTGACGGTCCAGCGTCCTTCGGACTCGACGTACAGGAACCTCTTCGTGAGCGCCTTCCCGGAAATGGACCGGTCGTTCAGGACGGTCATGACGGGCGGGGCACCGGGCCCGGCCGTCACGACCGGCGTGCCTTCGCCGAACTCGGTGCGGCGAAGCCAGGCACGCAGCGCTCCCGGGCCCTCGTTCGTGAATTCGGCCAGCACCGGCTGGGGAAGCGGTCCCTTGATCTTGACGCGCGTTCCGCCGACGCCGCGGTGTGTGATGACCTTGCCGTAATGGGCGTGATCGACCGGCGCCGACTCGTTCAGGGCGAGGTGTTCGTCCTCCGCCAGCCAGCGGTCGAGGTCGGCGGCCACCCTGCGCGGCTCCTTCACCCGCATACGCAACCAGCGGACGGGACGGCCCCGCTGGGGAATACCCGTTCCCAGTTCCAGGCCCTGAAAAGCCAAGGCCAACCAGAACCAGTTCCCCGACCGCAGCCGACGCGCGGGAAGAGGAACGCTATCCCGCAGCCGCAGGGTGAGGTTGAGTTGTTCCCGGAACGGCGTCAAATGGGCCACGCTCTCCTCGATCCGGCCCTGCCCCGACTCCTCGCCGTAGTGGATCGCCGCTATCGCGGTGCGCGGGATCCTCAGCGGTTTCCAGAGCAGCAGCCCGTCCCGGATGACGATTTCCTCATCGGTCACCCGCAGCCGGGGCCGTACCGCCACCAGCCTGAACGTCTGGATCGCGACGCCCACGAGAACGACCGCGAAAAGCGGCGCCCACAAGCCCGCGGCCAACTCGGCAAGAGTGGTCTCCTTGTTGAACTTCACCCAGATCAGACCGAACAGCGGCAGCGTCGCCACCAATGAGAGCAGGCCGACCGTCCCGGCCAGGGTCCCCCCAATGGACCTGGCCATCTTCACCCGGACCGTGGACGATCTGGGCCGCGCCGTCCGGCTCGACCGGTCTCGTTCGGCGAGGGCTCCCAATGCGGAACGCCCGCGTCCCACCGCCGCCTCCCGTCCGCGCGACGCGCGAGAAGATGTCCGGATGACATACCGCGCCACGCTGCCGGTCAACGCCGCCCCGAAACCCCCGCTGAAAGCCGCCCAGATCCCGGCGCCGATCGCCGGCCACCACTCGGGCGACCCGCCTTCCAAATGGACGAAGCGCCCCGAACCGACGTCGAGTGCGGGGACCACGTCCCCGTAATCGAGGGAATGGCCGCCGTCCCCTCTCAACTCGACTCCCTCTCGGGTCAACTGGAAGACGCTGCCGGTCGTGAACGTGCCGGACCAGGTGCATCTGCCCTTCGGGCACGACTTCGATTGCACGGTGAACGTCCCAGGAACGCCCTCGCTCCTCGCGGCGCGACTGGTGGCCGTTCCCTCGTCCACCGCGAAGCCGAAGGCGAAGGTCCAAGCCATCAGAAACCCGACGCCGAGCAGAAGCTGGGCGACCGGCCAACCCGAGAGGTCGTTGGAGGCGTACTTCTTCGCGACCCGGTCGACCTCGCGTCTTCCGCGCATCCCCGCCCCGTCCCAGCCGCGTCCCCGCCGCCGTCCCGCCGAGCCGGACGGCACATTCCCCACCAAAAATGATCATACGGCGAAGCGGGAAACTCGAATGCGTTAATGACGCCGCCGCATTCGCCATTTTCATGGCCGCCCGGGTCGCGCGGAGCGGTCAGGCGAGCCCGGCGTCGTGCGCGAGCAGCGCTATCTGGGTGCGGTTGCCGAGGTCGAGCTTGGTCAGGATGTGCGACACATGGGACTTGACGGTCGCCAGGGTCATGTCCAGTGCGGCGGCGATCTCGGCGTTGTTGAGGCCCTGTCCGATCTCCACCACGACGTCGTGCTCGCGCGGACTGAGCACCGCGAGGGTCGCTTTCGCCCGAGCGTACGCCCCGGCTTGAACGGCGGCTCGGTCCATCAACCGGCGGGTGATCTGCGGCGAGAGGATCGGTTCGCCCGCCACGACCTGCCGGACCGCCTCGACGATCCGGGCTGGCGGGGTGTCCTTCAACAGGAAGCCGCTGGCCCCGGCGCGCAGCGCGTGCAGGATGTTCTCGTCGGTGTCGAACGTGGTCAGGACGATGACCTCGGGCGGCCGCGGGCGCGCCCGCAGGCGGCGGGTGGCGGTGATGCCGTCCACCCGGGGCATGCGCAAGTCCATCAGCACGACGTCGGGGGCGTGCGCGTCGACCGCGGCCGAGGCCCCGTCGCCGTCGTCGGCCTCGCCGACCACCGCGATGCCCGCCGCGCCGTCGAGCATCATGGTCAGCCCGGCGCGGACGAGCGCGTCGTCGTCGACGACGAGGACGCGCACCGGGGGATTCACGCAGGCCATGGTATCGACGCGTGCAGCCGGAACTCACCGTCGACCGTCTCGTGGTCGAGCCGTCCGCCCGCCAGGTGCACCCGCTCGGTGAGCCCGACCAGCCCGGCGCCCCCGGACCAGCCGGGCGCCGCGAACTCCGCCGCCAGCGCGTTCCGGACGTCGATCTCCAGCCCCGCGCCCGGCCCGCCGCGCAGATCGACCCGAACCAGCTGGCCGACCGCGTGCTTGCGCGCGTTGGTCAGCCCCTCCTGGACGACCCGGTACGCCGTCCGGGCCACCGCGGGCGGCGCCTCGGCCGGAACGTCCACCGCCTCGCGCAGCAGCACCTCGGTACCGGCGCCGCGCGACTCCTCGACCAGGCGCGGGACGTCGGCCAGCACCGGCTGCGGCCGGTCGCCGTCCCCGTCCTTGGGGTCGTCGTCGCGGAGCAGCGAGATCACGTCCCGCAGTTCCTCGAGCGCCTGATGCACACCGTCCCGGACGACCCCCGCGGCGTGGGACAACTTCTCCGGCGAGGCGTCCGGGCGATACTCCATCGCACCCGCGAACGTGGCCAGCAGCGACAGGCGATGCGCGAGGACGTCATGCATCTCCCACGCGATCCGGCGGCGTTCCAGCATGCGCGCCTCGGCCACCCGGCGCCCCTGCTCCGCCTCAGCTCGCCGGGCCCGCTCCCGCAGCGACCGGACCAGCGCGGCGCGAGCCTGCGCCCACGCGCCCCACCCGAGCAGCGCACCGTAGCCGACCGTCATGAGAACCAGCCACCAGCCGTACGGCATCTCTCCGCCGGGCCGCCAGAGACCTTGGACCGCGTGTGCGACGACCCCGGCCGCCGCCACCGCGATCGCGACCGGGAAGCGCCGCCGCCACGCCACCTGCAGCGCCCCGATCGTGGCGGGCGGGGTGGCCGCCGGCGACACCGCCGCCAGCACGGTGAGCACCCCCGTGACGACGACCGACCGCCGCAACGTCAACGGCGTCAACACCCAACTCAGCACCCCCGCCACGACATCGACCACCAGCAACGGCCCGGCCGCGCGCCCACCCCACCAGGCGAAGACCGTCATCGCCACCAGCAGGCCGGACACACCCAGAACCGCCGCCTGAACACCCACGCTGGGGCGGTCGCCGTCGGGCGTCCCAAGGAAGAACCTGTTCACCCGCCGAGGCTAACCGGCAGATATCGGACACCGACACCTTCCAAAGTTGGTGGTCACCACCCTCCTAGGCGGGCATCCCCACACCCCACAGACCGATGTGCCACCCCCACCCACACCGCGATTCTTCTCGCCATGACGAACAAAACGCACCAGCCCCGAACCACCGCCCGCCGCACAGGCCGCGCGATCACCGTCGCCGCCGGAGCAGCCGGCTCCCTCCTCCTGTGGGCCGTCAACGACCCCTGGGCCGGTACCGACCTAACCGTCCGCCAAGGCGGCGAGATCGCCCCGGCCGCCATCGTGACCGCCGCCCTAATCGCCGGCCTGGCAGCCTGGGCCCTACTCGCCCTCCTCGAACGCACCGTCCGCAATCCCACCCGAACGTTCCGCATAATCGCCCTGACCACCCTGGCGATCTCCCTAATAGGCCCCCTGAGCAGCGGCACCGACCTAACCAGCCGCCTGGTGCTACTCGGCATGCACCTCACAGTCGGCACAGCCCTGATCATCGGCCTCCCGTGCCCCCGCCCCTGCCGCTAACCCCCGAGCGTGCTCCGAGGACGAACGATCCACCCCGCCGCCGCCCTCAGGTACCTGTCGCGCCGCGGACCGCGTCTTGCCAGCCTTCACGCGGTGTGCGATACGTCGGCGATATCCCCCCGCTCGTACGATCGAGAGCATGCGTGTGCTGGTTGCCGAGGATGAGCCCTACATGGCCGAGGCCATCCACACGGGACTGCGTCTGGAAGCACGATGCCTGGCGTCGGCCATTGCCTCGACCCAGGACCGGGCGCTGGAAGCGAGGGAGGGCAGGCGAACATGAACAGGGCACCGGGGTTGAGCGTCCGCCTCAAGCTCACTCTCAGCTATGCCGGATTCCTCATGTTCGCGGGGGCCTTGCTGCTCGCCGCCGTGTGGGTGTTCCTCCTACGAGGAAGCTTGAACGGCCGCCTGTACATCCCGGATCGGTCCGACTTCCTACGCGTCTTCAGCCCAAGCAATTTCGGCCCGGTCGTCTTCGTTCCGGCCGCGATACTGGCGCTGGCGTTCCTGCTGGTGTTCGGTCTCGCCGGAGGATGGATTCTCGCTGGACGGATGCTGACCCCGCTGAACCTCATCACCGATGCCACGCGCACGGCGGCGAGCGGGTCGCTCTCTCACCGGATCGAGTTGGAGGGGCGCCAGGACGAGTTCCGAGAGCTCGCCGACGCCTTCGACGGCATGCTCGCGCGGCTCGAAGCGCATGTCGCCGAACAGCAGCGCTTCGCAGCCAACGCTTCCCATGAGCTGCGTACTCCACTTGCGATCACGCGGACCTTGCTGGACGTCGCTCGCAACGATCCGAGCCGGGAAAGCAGCGAGCTCGATGAACGCCTCCGCGTCGTCAACGCCCGCGCGATCGACCTCACCGAGGCATTGCTGCTGCTCAGCCGCACTGACCAGCGCTCCTTCGCCCGAGATGACGTCGATCTGTCTCTCATCGCGGAAGAAGCCACCGAAACGCTCCTCCCGCTTGCCGAGAAGAGCGGCGTCGTCATCGAGACCCTCGGGGACGTCACCCCGACCAGCGGGTCCCATGCGCTCCTGCTGCAGTTGACCACGAATCTCCTGCACAACGCGATCGTCCACAACCTGCCCGAACACGGCACCGTCCGGATCAGCACCGCCGCCGCTCCCGAGGCCGCCGTACTCACGGTCGAGAACACCGGCGACACGCTCGACCCGCACGCGGTGTCCACTCTCACCGAGCCGTTCCAGCGCGGCACCGAACGCATCCGCGGCGACCACGCGGGCGTCGGCCTCGGGCTGGCGATCGCCAAGAGCATCACCCAAGCGCACGACGGAACGCTCTCGCTCAGTCCGCGCGCGGACGGCGGTCTCCGCGTCACGGTACGACTGCCCGCGACGACCCGGCGGGTCTCGTAACCGCCGCGCCAGCCGGTCGTCGACCAGGACTGGAGCCGAGCGTCTGCCGCTGCTCGGTCAGCCCGGGACGGCCCCGGCTGACCGAGCGATTCGTTGGCTGCTTCGGCGTCAGCGCTGCGCGCTGGTCGTGTCAGGACAGTTCATTTCGAACCTCGTGGGGCGATACCGCGTTGCTCCGCGACCGCGTTGAGCACGTGCCGGGCCAGGACGACGTCCGCGTCCGGTGCGCCGACCGCCGACGCGTGGGCCGACATCGCCGCGATCCGGCCGGGCTCGGTGAGCACTGGGATCAGGGTGGTCTCGATCCAGGTCGGATCGAGGTCGGCGTCGTCGACGAGCAGTGCCCCACCGGCCGCGATGACCGGCTCGGCGTTCAGCCGCTGCTCACCGCCGCGCAGCGGTAGCGGGACGTACGCGGCCGGCAGGCCGACGGCGGCCAGTTCGGCGCACGTCATCGCTCCCGAGCGACAGATCACGAAGTCGGCCGCGGCGTAGGCGTACCGCATGTCGTCCACGTAGGGCACGATGACGTAGGGAGGGTCGGCGGCGTCGCGGTCCGGAGGTTCGACCACGTGCTGCCGCCCGGTGATGTGCAGCACCTGCACGCCGGTCGCTCGCAACGCCGCGGCCGCGCCGGACACCGCGGCGTTGATCGACCGGGCGCCCTGCGAACCGCCGGTGACCATCAGTACCGGCCCGTCGGGTCGAAGACCGAACCGCCGCCGGGCGGCGTCGCGCAGCACTGGCCGGTCGAGCCCGGTGATCGTCGGCCGCAGCGGAATCCCGATGGCGGTGGCGTGCGCCAGCCGGACACTCGGCGCGGCGGTGAACACCCGCGTCGTCATCCGGGCCCCCAGCCGGTTGGCCACTCCGGGCCGGGCGTTCGCCTCGTGGATGACGATCGGCAGGCCCTGCCGGTGGGCGGCGAAGTAGGCCGGCATGGCCACATAGCCGCCGAAGCCCACCACGACGTCGGCCCGGACACGGTCGAGCACGGCCTCGGCCGCCCGCACCGAGTCGCGCAGCCTGCCCGGCGTTTGCAGCAGGGCCCGGTTCAGTCTGCGCGGCAGCGGCGCCGGCGGGATGAGTTCGAGCGGGTAGCCGCGGGCGGGGATGAGCGTGGTGTCCAGGCCGCGGACGGTGCCGAGGGCGGTGATCTCGGCCGTGGGCTCCAGCCGGCGCAGGGCGTCGGCGAAGTTCATCGCGGGCTCGATGTGCCCGGCCGAATGGCCGCCGGCGACGACGACGCGCGGTGGCGGCTCGCCCGGCATCACGATGCCCCTCTGATCAGGACTCCGCGGTCCGCGTGAAACCGCTCGAATACCCGCATGGGCAATGACGCGGAGTCTGAATTGTGCGAGTAGCCCGACGGGTTATGGAACCGGACCACACCGTCATCAGCCGCATAGACCAGCACGAGGTGGCCTCCTCGTCGGGGATCGTGAGTGTTCGGGTCGCGAATCTCAGGTGACACTGACGCGATCAGGACCTGCCCGGGTCGCACCTCTCGGCTGGATATGTGGATGGGCGTGCGCTCGACCAGCTCGCAGTGAAATCCGAACTGTGAACTGACCCAGGCCATGAACGGCCGGTAGATGAGTCCTTGGACGTTGCCGGAGGGCTCCACCACGAAGCAGCTCCAGTCGAGGGCCAGCGCGAGGAGTTCGCCCATCGACAACCGGATGTCGGTCCAGCCCCGGAGCAGCGACTGTAGGCACGCCAAGCCGCAGACCCTGCGGGACCAGAACAGGTATTCCTCGCTCGAGCGGTATCCGTCGGAGGCCCAGTCGTGCAGCCGCGATGGATCGGTACCACCCAAGAAGACCTCCACCCCCGACAGGTCGGTGCGCCGCATGACGACGTCGTCGTTGCGATCCAAACGTCCCCACTGCGAAAAGCAACGGAGAGTTCGATCAGGTGATGGGAAAGTCGAAGTAGACATCAGGATGGGGCTCGTTTCTCAGCGTGTAGTGCCACCATTCGCAGTTGTACCGATCGAATCCGCAGCCCTCCATGATGGAACGGAGATGCTCACGGTTTTCGGCCTCGGCCGGGGTAATCTCGGCGGCTTGGTGGTGTGAGATCGGATCCATGAGGTCGTGGCCGCCCCCCATGGGAACAAGCTCACCGGTGGCAAGGTGATAGAGGGTCAGGTCGACGGCACTGCCCCTGCTGTGGCCCGACTTCGCGACCACATATCCGTTCTCGACCATCTGGGGACGGTCGATGTTCGGATAGTGCCGCGGTTTGGTCCGGCCGTCCTCGGGCTGTTCCGCCCAGCGCAGGAAGCAGTCGACGGCGCGTTGGGGGCGATACCCGTCCCAGAGAAGCAGCCCGAAACCACGAGAGGCCGCCTCCTCGCATGCTTGCTCCAGGGCCGCGCACAGGGACCGGGTGCCGACGACGCGATTCGCGAGATAGCCGTCCACCGGCTTGCCGGTGAAGTTGTCCCAGGTGGCGTACTTGGCATCCCAGCGGACGCCCGGCACCAGATCGTCGACGTAGACGAAGTCGTCGTTCATCGCTCTTTCCCGTGCAGCGCCGTCGAGATGAGCCGGTCGATCACGTCGGACAGCGACAATCCCGCGGCGGCCATCATCCGCGGATAGCGGCTGTAGGACGTCAGTCCGGGCATGGTGTTGACCTCGTTGAGCACCACCTGTCCGTCCTCGGTGAGGAACATGTCGACGCGGGCGATGCCCTTGCAGCCCAGGGCGCGATAAATGGTCTTGGCGGTCTCTTGGACGAGCCGACGCGAGTCGTCGGAGATGTCGGCGGGAACGATGAACGTCGAGTTCTCCGATCCCGTCTCGGGTGAGTCCTCCTGGTGGATTCTGAAGAATCCGTGCGAGAGGTCGACACGGTCCACCTCGCCGGTGACCAGGCCGAACCGTTCTTCGAGGACCGCGCAGCCGATCTCGCTGCCGACTACGGCGTCCTCGATCAGGGCCTTCGAGTCGTACTGGTGCGCCGCGCTCAGCGCACTCGCCAATTCGTTCTTGTCGGCGACTTTGCTGACGCCGAACGAGGAGCCCGAACGGGCCGGCTTCACGAAGACGGGGTACCGAAGACGGTCGGAATCGACCTTCTCGTTCTCCGCGACGACCCGGAAGTTCGGCGTGGCGATCCCCGCGCTCTTGGCGACGGTATAAGTCAGGGACTTGTCCATGCACACGGCCGAGCCCTGGATGTCGCAGCCGATGTAGGGGATGCCGGAGAGTTCCAACAAGCCTTGGATCGCGCCGTCTTCGCCGAGCTTCCCGTGAAGTACGGGGAAGACGAGGTCGAGGCTCACCGTCTCGTAGCCTCCCTGCCCCATGACCAGCAGACCGTGCACGTTTCGGTCAGGTGACAGCGTGACGGGACGAGCGCTGCCGTTCTCCCAGTCCGCGGCGGGGCCGTCGCACAGTTTCCAAACGCCGTCGGCCGTGATGCCGATCCAGAGCGGCTCGTACTTCTCGGTGTCGAGGTTCCTCGCCACCTCGCGCGCCGACTTGACGGAGACGAGATGCTCCTCGCAAGCGCCTCCGAAGATGACTCCGACCTTCAATCTGCTCATGCTGTTCTCCCGCTCTCGAAGTTCAGGCAGTTGATGAGGGTGTTCTCGACGATGTCCTTCAGGGCGTGTTCGGTGTCATAGGCGAAGTGCGGACTGATCAGCACATTCGGCAGGCGCTGCAGTCGCACTAGGGCCTCGTTCTCGAAATGCCTGTTTCGGCAGTCGGCGTAGAAGATGCCTTCCTCGCCTTCGAGGACGTCCAGTGCCGCGCCGCCCAACCTGCCGCTCTCCAATGCGGCGAGAAGTGCCTCGGTATCGAGCAGCGGTCCGCGACCCGTGTTGACGATGTACGCGCCGGGCTTCATTCGCTCGATGCGATGGCGATCGAGGAGATGGTGGGTGTCCGCGGTGAGCGGAGTGTGGAGCGTCACGATGTCGCTCAGTTCGATCAGTTCGTCGAACGACACATCGCTGTGAGAACGGTTGTCGTGGGTCAGCACGCGGCAGCCGAAGCCTCGCAGGCGGTCGATGACCGCTGTGCCGATACGGCCCGTGCCGATCACCCCGACGGTCAGGTCCCGCAGTTCCTTGCCGCGGGTGTCGTTCAGCCGATAGTCATGAGCGTCGGTGCGGCGGATGGTGGATTTCGCGTGGCGCACGGCCATCAGCATCAGCATCAACGTGTAGTCGGCCACGCTGTCCGGTGAATAGGCGACGTTGCCGACCGAGATGCCGACGCGCTCGGCGTACTCCAGGTCGATGTGGTTGTAGCCGATGCTTCTGGTGGAGACGTATTCCACGCCGGCTTTGCTGAGCGCCAGAAGCGAGGGATTGGTGACCGGGGTCTTGTGGTTCACACTGACGCATCGGTTGCCAATTGCCAGTTCAGCGTTGGTCTCGCAGACGGCAGCCTCGATGATGGTGGGCGACACTCCGAGGTGTGCCCCCATCTCCTGGAACAAGGCGGCCTCGTCCTGGCCGCACCCGAAGACCGTGAGTCCTGTCGTCGGAAGAGATGGGGAAGATGGCTCTGCCATCGTTCGGCCGCGATGGCCCGTGGCCGCTTCGCCGTTCGAACCCAATTCGCTGGAGGGCATGTCTCAAGTCAAGACAGCGCCTTGTTGTCAGCACGTATGCGATTCGCGATACGCGGACGATATGCCGCTCTAAGAGGGCGTAAAAGAATCAGCGGACGACGTGGCGCCGGCCGATGATGGCTGCGGCCAGGTCATGAACGCCGGCGAGCAGCCGCCGGTACGCGCACAGCGTGATCTCCGTCCCGGCGGGGGCTCCCGAGCGTCTCCGCCGTCGTCACTCGTGGGCGGGCCACTCCTCGGCCAGGAGCGCGTATGAGAGACCGTCGAGCCATCCCTTGGTGCGGTGGAGTGAGTCTTTCACCGTGTGCTGTTCGCGGCGCATCCCGACCCGCTCCATCAGCCGCCACGAGGCTCCGTTGTCGTAGAAGCAGTCCGCGTGCAGGCGGCGCAGGCCGAGCCTGGTGAAGGAGATGTCGATGAGGGCGCGTACCGCTTCGGTGGCGTAGCCCTTACCGCCATAGGAGGGATCGATCGTCCACCCGAGCTCTGCTTGGACGCTTTTCGCCTGGTCGGCGACCTCTTCCTGAGCCCAAGCGTCCTGGACCTTCAGCATCAGGTCGCCGATCACCCGACCGTCCAGCTCGACGAGGAGCATGTCTACGAGCTGCTCCTCGCGGAGGAAACGCTCACGGTAATCGTCATAGGTCACTGTGGCGGCCGTGATCCATTCGTAGGTCTCCGGCAGCTGCCGGAAGGCCCAGGTCGCGTCCAGGTCGTCGGGGGCGGCCCGGCGCAGCAGCAGTCGCTCGGTGGAAATCGGCCAGTCCAGCGTGTCAAGAGGGTGACGCATGGACCTCATGCTGCCAGCGAGCTGCGGTGATACCAAAACGGATTACTGCCGACGACATCTCCGACAACAACGCGCCGACCGCCCCACAGGAACCGACAGGACACCAAAGCGACCAGCGCCCCTGGAAACCCTCGTCCTCTACCGAACCGATCGACTCCGAGGCGGCGACCGGCGTCGCCGAGTAGGTCTCGAGCCAGGAGAATCAGCACCGCGACCACCCGCACGCATCAGGCCCGACAACACGAGGCGGCGGGCACGGGTGGCAGATGCGCGCACGCTTGAGTGAGATACGCCAACGGCCCTGTCCAGACCGCAATCTTGGACAGGGCCGTTCTGATGGCGGAGGATCGGGGATTTGAACCCCGGATGGGCTTGCACCCAAACCGCATTAGCAGTGCGGCGCCATAGACCGGACTAGGCGAATCCTCCAGAGCCTTCAGGCCCAGACAGGCTACCGGTTCAGCACACCAACCGGCAAAGCCCGACGAGCAGCATAGTCCGAGTGGCCACCGCGACGCGACGACCTTTACCGAACGTCCCGCCCCTGGGGCCGCAGGAGCGGTTCGCCGGACGTCAGCCCAGGCGGAACGAGCTGAACCCGCAGGCCTTGGCGAGGTCGTTCCCGTGCCGCTGCATGGCCGCGGTGTCGGGCTGTCCGATGGACGACGTGTCGCCGGAGCTCAGTTTCCGCAGCATCTGCGCCGTGTTGTCGAGGTCCCCGGCGAACGCGGTGGCGGCGGACTCGACGTCCCCGCCGGCGCCCTGCCCCTCCGACCGCACCTTGGCGGCCGTGTCGGTGAACTTCTGAGCGGTGGACGACGCGCCGCCGGGGGACGTCATCGACATGCTACCGGTGGAGAAGCTCCGCAGCTCCGTCTCGATGTTCTTGCAGGCGGTCCTCTTCTTGCCACCGGCGACGGCGTCGATCGCCCCGCAACCCGTGGACCCGAGCAACAGGCCACCGACGACGAGAACGCCGACCAGCGTGGTGGCGGACATGCGCATAGGGATTCTCCTTCAGGGGGTTTGGAATCTTCCGGACGGGACAGACCACTCATGTCACACCCGTCCCGATGACCCCTTTGACACCCTCCCACCACAAAGGGTTCCGTGACTCAAGTCACACTCTCACGCCGCCCCGTACCGCAACCGATTCGCAGTCCGCCCCGCGGAGCCGGTACAGTACTCCCGGCAGGCACCCGTAGCTCAACGGATAGAGCATCTGACTACGGATCAGAAGGTTAGGGGTTCGAATCCCTTCGGGTGCGCAGCAGGTCAAAGGCCCCTTGCGATCTTCGCGAGGGGCCTTTTCGATCTACTATGTAGCAACGCATGTAGCAACGCGCTCAGGACGCCGATCGCCGCTTCTCCCGCTCGCCGGTGAGGTCGACGAGCATCCCGTCCATCGCGTCGGCCGCGCCGTCCTTGACCTCCTCCAACAGGTGCACGTAGATCTCGCTCGTCGTCGAGAGACGGGTGTGCCGTAGGACGCCCTGGATCACCTTGAGGTCGACGCCGTCCGCGAAGAGGAACGACCCGCAGGCGTGCCGTAGGTCGTGAATGCGGCAGCGCACGACGCCCGCCGCCGCGCAGATGTCCTCCCACATGCGATTGACGTTCCGCGGTTCGAGCGCCGTCCCGATCGTCGTCGTGAAGACGAGGCCCTCATCCGCCCAGAGGCGCGCGGCGTCCCGCTCGTCGTCCTGCCGGGCGCCGTGCTCGCGCAGGGCAGCCACGGCGAACGCGGGAAGCTTCATGGTCGCCTTGCTCGCCTGCGTCTTGAGTCCCTTCGCGACGAGCTTGCCCTTGCGGCGGCCGGTCTCCTCGTCGACCTCACCGCGCATCCGCTGGACGGACAGCCGTAGATGTACCGTCCCGGCGTCGAGGTCGACGTCTTCCCAGCGGATGCCGAGGCCCTCGCCGCGGCGGAGGCCGAGCGCGAGCAGCACCAGCCAGTAGGCCCACAGGCGGTGATCGGCCGCCGCGCCGAGCAGAGCGCGAACCTCGTCCTTCGTCAGCTCACGGGGCGGCTTGCGGTCGACGGTCGGCGCGTCGACCAGCAGGACGACGTTCCGCTTCACCGACTCGTCGTCGACGGCGTCGTTCAGTGCTTTCCGCAAGACGGCGTGCGAGTAGGCGACCGTCCGCGTGGACAGCTTCTCCGGCGGCGGGAGCTTCTTCTCGCCGGGGCGCAGCTTCTTGCGCCGTCGACCGCTCGGCTTCTCGGCCAGTTCCAGCAGCCACGCCCGGATGTGCGTCGTGCTGAGGTCGACCAGGCGCACCCGGCCGAGGTGCGGAACGATGTGCTTCTCGCAGGTGTCCCGGTAGGAGTCGAGCGTGCTCTCTGCGAGCTTCCCGGCCTGGACACGCTGCGGCAGCGTCACCGGCAGCCATACCTTTGTCAGGTAGCGCTCAAGGGTGTCCGTGCGCCCGGCCGTGACCGGCTGATTGTCGTCGATCTCCCGTTGGGCCTGCTTCCGCTTGCTGTCCGCTTCCGTCCGGCTGTCGCCGTAGACCGGCTTCCGCTTGCCGGATGGGAGGTAGACGGTCGCGACCCATTTCCCGTCGCTCTTGCGCTGATAGGGACGCCCGTCCCGGTTGCCGCGCGTCCGCGGCTTCCTGCTCGGCTTCTCGCTCATCCTGCTACGCCCTTCTGTGCTGGCGGGAGGAAGCCACGGCGCCGCGCCTCCCGGACCCATCGGTGCGCTGTGGTCACGGGCACTCCGGCCTCGGCTGCCATCTCGACGGCTGGCGACCGCGTGTGGCGAGTCAGGTCGCGGTATGCCGCAGCGACGCGCTGATAGAAGCCGTCCGGGTCGGTACGGTCCGGACGGCCGAGCGGCTCGCGGTCGGTTCGCCGCGGCGTTGCCTGTGTCGGCTTGCGCTGACGAAGTTCCTCAACGGTGAGCGTCTCGTCTGAGGTCGCGAACGCCGTCAGGGTGTCGACCGCGAGGTGGTCCTCAGTGCCGGGCTCCTCGCCCAGATTCACCATCGCCTCAACACGCGCGGGCTGGATCTTCCGCAGAGTCGCTGCGGTGATCCGCGGACCGTGCAGATAGACGTCGGTCACGACGAGGCGACCGGCGTCGTCCTCGGCAAGGCGCATATGGACGCCGGTCTCGCCGTCGGGCCCGGATAGGGACACCCAGCCGTCCGACACCACGAGCGCGTCATCCGGGAGCTGCTCCTTAGACATGGCGTGACCGTATCTCGAAATCGTCCATCCATCTAGGTTCGCTGGGGTACTCGCATATGTGAGCGTACTTGCGCATCTGTCTGCCGGGTGGTACTCCTTTGGTCCGTTGATGCACAAGGGAGCACACCTAGACCCCCTGGAGGTGGACCGCATGGCGGAGCCACTCGCGTATCGCGCCGAGGAAGTGCCCCAGGCCTTTCCGATCGGCCGGACAGCTCTCTTCAAGCTGCTGAGGACGGGCGAGATCGAGAGCTTCAAGGTCGGCCGCGCAAGGTTCGTCCCGCGTCAGGCCCTCGTCGACTTCATGGCGCGGCAGCTCGCCGAGCAGAACGGCGGCGGAGGGACGGCCGCCTGATGAGCGCCGACGAGAACGCCCCCGGGGACGAGTCCGGGGGCGCTGAGGACGAGCAGGCGGGCGGCCGGGTCGTCGAGAGCACGATACCCCGCTACCCCGTCGCGCACGTGTCCGTCTACGCGCCCGCCGGCCGCCGCCGCTGGTGGTGGTACGCGATGCGGTGCCCGCACTGCGGGGCCGGTCACTTCGGGCGCGCGAGGTCACAGGACGGCGTCAAGGGCACGCGGCGGACCGGCTGCGGGCGGCGCGTGTGGGTCATCGTCGCTCGCACCTACGGAGCCAGGGAGGCAGCGTGACCGCGCTCGACAGGGTGCTCGACGCGCTCCGCGAGGCCGGACGACCGGTCACCCGGTCCGGGGACGGGTGGCGGTCGAGCTGCCCTGCGCACGACGGCCAGAACCCGACCGCCCTGTCGATCACTCCAGGGCGTGACGGCGTGCTCGTCCACTGCCACGCACTCAAGACGTGCACCCCGGCCGAGGTCGTGTCGGCGCTCGGCCTCACCCCGCAGGACCTGTTCGACCAGCCGAAGACCAGCGGCGCGCGAGGTCTCGGCGAGCCGGTCGCCACGTATGACTACGTCGACGAGAACGGCGAACTGCTGTTCCAGGTGTGCCGGTTCGTGCCCAAGACGTTCCGGCAGCGGCGCCCGGCCGGGCCGGGCCGGTGGACGTGGCGCGTCAAGGGCGTGCGACAGGTGCTCTACCGGCTGCCTGAGGTTCGGCGCGCGGTCGCCGACGGGCGGCCGGTCTACGTCGTCGAGGGTGAGAAGGACGCGCATGCGGTCGAAGCCGCGGGTGCGGTCGCCACCTGCAACGCCGGAGGTGCGGGAAAGTGGCGCGGAGGGCACGCCGACACCCTGACCGGTGCGCACGTGGTCATCGTCGCCGACAACGACGCGCCCGGCATGGCGCATGCCCGGCAGGTCAAGGCCAGTCTCGACGGCCGCGCGGCATCCGTCCGGGTCGTGCGCGCCGCGTCCGGCAAGGACGCAGCCGACCATCTCGGGGCCGGTCACGGACTCGCCGAGTTCGCGTCCGTCGACCTGGACGAGTCGGGCGCCGAACCGTCGTCGGAGGTGCTCGGCGACGAGCCGGGCGACAAGGGCAGGGGTCCGTCGCAGGCGTCCATCCTGGTGAGGATCGCGCGGGAGCGGTTCGAGCTGTTCATGTCCGACGACGGGCGCCCGTACGCGGTGCGGCAGGACGGCGCGAACCTGGCGCTTCCGCTGCGCGGGCGGGCGGGCCTGCGGTCGCTGCTGGCCAAGGTGTACGCCGACGAGCAGGGCGGCGCGGTGCCCTCGCAGTCGGCGCTGGCCGACGCGATGACGGTCTTGGAAGGGGTGGCGCAGGCCGACGAGCCGCGCGTCCCGCAGTTGCGCGTCGCCCGGCATGACGGGCGGATCGTGGTCGACCTGGGCACGGCGGACGGACGATGCGTGATCGTCGGGCCGGACGGCTGGTCGCGTGAGTCCCGCTCGCCCGTGCTGTTCCGGCGCTCTGGGGCGATGAAGCCGCTGCCCGACCCGGTCCGCGACGGCGACGGCCTGGCGAGCCTGGCCGAGTTGCTGAACATGAACGCGACCGGGTTCCGGCTGCTGGTGGCGTGGCTGGTGGCTGCGTTCATCCCCGACCTGCCGCACCCGATCCTGACGTTCCGGGGCGAGCAGGGAACGGGCAAGTCCAAGTCCGCCCAGATGGTCATCGGGATCATCGACCCGTCCGGCGCTCCGAAGCGGACCGCGCCGCGGGACGTGAAGTCCTGGGCGACGCAGGCGTTCAACAACTGGGCCTTGTGCTTGGACAACGTCTCCTACATCCCCGACTGGCTCTCGGACGCCCTCTGCCGCGCCGTGACCGGAGACGGCATCGTCGACCGGGCGCTCTACACCGACGACGACGTCGTCGTCCTGGAGTTCCGGCGCGTCCTGGCCCTGACGACCATCGACGCCGGGGCGCTGGCTGGCGACCTCGCCGAGCGACTGCTCACCATCGAGCTGTCTCTCATCCGGGACGCCGACCGGCGCGAGGAAGCCGACCTTGACCGGGCGTACGCCGACGCGCACGCCGCGATTCTGGCCTCGCTGTTCGACCTGCTGGCCGAGGTGCTCAAGGCCCTGCCGGACGTCGTCCTGACCGAGCGTCCCCGCATGGCCGACTTCGCTCGCGTGCTGGCCGCAGTCGACCGGGTCCGCGGCTGGTCGACCCTGGAGGACTACAAGGCGGGCGCCCGCGACGCGGTCGCCGACGTCCTGGAGGGCGAGCCGTTCGCCCAGGCCGTCGTGAAGCTCGTCGACGGCGCCGGGCCGGACGGGGTGACGCTGACCGCTCAGGAGGTTCTCGACCGGGTCGACGCCCCGGACCGACTGCCGAAGAAGTGGCCGAAGGACGCCACGCGCGCCGGTGGACAACTCAAGCGCCTCGCGCCCGCGCTCCGCGCCATCGGTATCGAGGTCGAGGAGAAGCGCCGCAAGCAAGGCCGCTACTACACGCTGACCGCAACGGAGGAACGACGGAATGACCGCGCGGCCGGTTCAGGGATAGAAGCTGAGTCGCAGCATCACCAGCGTCACCCCGAGGGGCCAAAAGACGGAGTGAGCAGCGAAAACAGGGGTGACGCTAGCGGCGTCACCCCAGCGTCACCCCTGCCGGGGCTGAGCGGTCCGGGTGACGCTGGTGACGCTAGGGGTGACGCTGGCCAGACCGTAGCGTCACCTGGTCGGACCCACGCTGACCAGGGGCGACAACCCTCGGATGACGCTGATGACGCTGATGACGCTGAAAAGCGCCGTCGCTCGCGTGACGACCCCTCCGCAAGCTTCATCGCCGACTGGAACGCCCGCGCCCGCGAGCGGGACCGCGCGAAGGGTGATCGGCGATGACCCCCGAGGACGTTAAGCGCGACCTCGCCCAGGCCGTCGAGGACCGGCTCGCCGAGCGCGTCGAGGGCGCTCGGCGCCGCCGCGCCGAGCGGGAGCGGGCGCGGCGGGAGATGGGCGAACGCCGGGCTGCAGGACTCAAGAGCCGACACGCGCGCAAGCTCGCGCGACAGGAGGACCAGACATGATCGAGTTCGGACACCTCGCGCTGCGACTCGTCAGCGCCAACGAGGACCGTCTGTTCAACGACGGACCGGACGTCCAGATCGCTCGCGCCGTCGAGCAGCTGGAGCGGTTCCACCGGACGACGCCCCTCGCGCCGGTGCACGAGACTGCCATCGACCTCGCCGGATTCGGGACCGCGCCCGTCCATTTCGCCGCGGGCGACGAGCGGTACCTCCTGCTGAGCGAGGTGGCCGAGGCGCTCGGCGTGCCGGTGTGGCGTGCGTGCGAGTGGGCCCGCCGTGAATGGCTCTGGGCGGTCGAGGAGCAGCGCGAGGCCGACGAGGAGCGCGGAGACGGTCGCCTCGGGTGGGATCTCCTGCGCGACTACTGCGACCTCCGTCTCGACTTCATCGCCGACGACCCCGAGGCCAAGCCCGACGCGGACGGCCGCCGCTGGTCGAGCTACGGGAACTGGCTCATCTCGGCCGACCGGCTTCCGCTGTTCATCCTGTCGAGCCCGTGGCGCGAGGAGTTCCTCCGCAACACCCGCGGGTTCATGGCGCATGCGGCGGTGCGCTCCGGTCTCGTCGACCTGCTCGACGACGTCCAGACCTACCGACAACCGCCGTGGGACGGACCGGCAGAGCCGACCGGGGACACGCTCGGCGACCGCCTCCGGCGTCGTGCCGAGAGCATCGACGAGGGCGACGCCATCGAGCAGGCCCGGCGCGGCCCGGCGCTCGACGACGACCAGGCGGACACGTGACGAGCCCCTACTACAGGAACACCGTGGACGGGCCACGGCCGACGGCCGCCGGGCTCGGCCTGCTGGTGGGCCTGCCGGTCGGCGTCGTCGAGGCCGAGCGGGACCGGCAGGCCGGTGGTGATCCGGACGCGGTGTTCACCATGCCGCGGGCCTGGACGCGCCGGTCCAGGCGCAACACGCAGAAGGCGCGGGCCGCGCTCGGGTATCACGCGCCGCTGGTCGAGGTGCTCGACTGGCTGGCCGAGCGCTCGGCCGATCGGTAGCGGGACGCTGCCGTGACATGCGCACCCGTCTGACCTGGGATAACTACGCGACGTAGCGGGACACAGGTCCATGTCCCGTGACACGAGATCGCAAGGGAGAGAAATGGAGACTGGGCGCGGGGCCATGAGCCGCACCTCCTCAAAAAAATCGCGGCGTCTTTTTTGATCAAGACCGCCGGTAGGCCCCGCGCCCACTGTTCCGCCTCTCTCCCCGCGCCCTCCGGGGCATCACCGCAGGTCAGAGCGTTGATCGTCTAGCGGGCGCATCTCGGCGCCGAGTGGCCCATACTCCGGCATCCGGAGTAGGATTTCCGCGTGACGAAATCCACCTGCCAGCAGTGCGGCCGGGACCTCCCTCCGCGCCGTGGCCCTGGCAGGCCGCGCCGGTACTGCGGACCCGCGTGCCGCAGGCAGGCCGAGCGCGACCGGATGGCGCGGCGCCTGCTGCTCGGCGCGCTGGTCGAGCAGCGGGCGATGAACGAGGAGAGCGGATGAGCGAGGTTCTGGTGACGCTGGCCGAGATCGGCGCGGCCACGGGGCGCAGGGCCGACGCGGTCCGCGCCGAATGCAGCGCCCGCCGGATGTCGGTCCGCGACGACCGGGCGGGCCGTCCGGCGGTCACGGTGCGCGAGGCGCGAAGGCTGGTCCGCGCCGCGCGGGGCGGCCGGGACGAGCCGCCATCGAGGAAGCCGAGCGACGGGAAGGCACAGCAATGAACGGACCCATCGAGACCTCAGAGAGCAACCGGGCGTTCGGCCCGTTCCCCGCGGAGTGGGGCACCCCGGCCGGAGCGCGGTTCAGTGAGGAGCGCACCCGGTGGGTCGCCGAGCGCGTCCGCGAGCACCGGGCGCTGCAGGCCGTCCGCCGCCGCGCCGCCGCCGAGCAGAGGCTCGGAGCCGAGCACGTCCGCCGCGCGCTGCGGTTGCTGCAGTTGCGCAAGGAAGGGCCGTAGATGGGCTCGGACACTTCCCTGATCTTCAACCTGATCGCCAAGGACAAGGCGACCGAGACGATCGGGAAGGTCAAGGAGAAGATCAGCACGGCGGCCGCGGGCATCGCGGCCGGGGCGGGCGGCGCGCTCGGCGCGGGTATCGCGGCCTCACTCGACCTATCAGCCGCCTCCGACAAGCTGGCCGCGCAACTGGGCGTAGGGCCCGCCAAGGCTGCCGAACTGTCCAAGGTGAGCGCGAGCGTCTACAAGAACGCCTGGGGCGACTCGATCGACACCGTGAACACGGCGGTCAAGGGCGTGTATCAGAACATCGGGAACCCCGGCATCGCCGAAGGCGGGATCGAGGGCATCACCACCAAGGTGCTGGCGCTGGCCCAGACGTTCGACGTGGACCTCGGCCAGACCACGGCTTCGATCGGCAACATGATCAAGACGGGGCTCGTCAAGAACGCCACCGAGGGCCTGGACCTGACGACCGTCGCGTTCCAGAAGCTCGGCGACACCGGCGGCGACTTCCTGGAGACGATGCAGGAGTACAGCGTCCAGTTCTCCAAGGTGGGCCTGACCGGCCAAAAGTCGCTCGGCCTGGTCAACCAGATGTTGCAGGCCGGCGCCCGTGACTCCGACGTGGCCGCCGACGCCATCAAGGAATTCGCCCTGGAGATGGGCCAGGGGTCGAGCAAGGCCCGCGCCGGACTGCAGAGCGTCGGCCTGGACGCCGATCAGATCTTCAAGGCGTTCGGCCAGGGCGGCGCGACCGCGGACAAGGCTTTCTCGACGGTGCTGGGCTCGCTCAAGAACATCGAGAACCCGATCAAGCGCAACGCCCTGGCAACGCAGCTCTTTGGCACGAAGGCCGAAGACCTCGGGAACGCGCTCTACGCAATGGAC
This sequence comes from Actinomadura syzygii, assembly GCF_008085905.1. Lineage (GTDB taxonomy): Bacteria > Actinomycetota > Actinomycetes > Streptosporangiales > Streptosporangiaceae > Spirillospora > Spirillospora syzygii. The sequence continues at coordinate 63,468 of NZ_VSFF01000005.1, forward strand.
CCGTCAAAGGCGGTTGCGTCCCTGGGCAAGGTCAGCGGCGCCGCCGACCGGATGACCAAGACCATAGGCGACAACCCGAAGTCAGCCCTCGAAACTTTCAAGCGCTCGGCACAAATGAAGCTCGCCGAGATAGGCGGGAAGTTCATCCAGTTCGGGATGGAACACCAGCAGTTCGCACAGCCGATGATCGTCAGCTTGGGCGTCATCGCCGGGCTGATCATGGCGGTGAAGGCCGGGACGATGGCATGGAACGCGGCCATGGCGATCAAGAACGTCGTCACGGCAGCGGGCACGGCCGCGCAATGGCTGTTCAACGCGGCGATGCTCGCGAACCCGATCGGACTGATGATCGTCGGACTGATCGCGCTCGGCGTCGGGCTCGTCGTGCTGTGGAAGAAGTCGGAGACCTTTCGCAATATCGTAAAGGGCGCTTTCTCCGCCGTGTGGTCGGCGATCAAATTCGTCTGGGATTGGACAAAGAAGAACTGGCCGCTCCTGGTGGCGATCCTGGTCGGCCCCTTCGGCATCGCGGTCTACACGATCGTGAAGAACTGGGGGCGGATCAAGGGCGCTGGCGTCAGCGTGTGGAACTGGCTGAAGGGCCTGCCGGGCAAGATCAAGAGTGGGTTCGCGAAAGTCGGAGGGTGGATCTCGGCGCCGTTCCGAGCCGGATTCAACGCCATCTCCCGCTTCTGGAATGGCACGGCCGGACGCCTCAGCTTCCGGGTGCCGGGCTGGGTGCCGGGGATCGGCGGGTCCGGCTGGTCGATGCCCAACCTGCCCTACCTCGCCAAGGGCGGCGTGATCCGCGGTGCGGGCTTCGCCGTCGTCGGTGAGGCGGGCCCGGAGGTCGTGCACCTGCCGACGGGCGCGGCGGTGTCCCCGCTCGGCCGCGGCGGTCGGCAAGAGATTCTGCTCCGCATCGACAGCGACGACGCATACCTACTGCGGTCGCTGCGCAAGTCCGTCCGGACCCACGGCGGGAACGTTCAGGTCGTCCTCGGACCGCACGGCCGAGGAGGCGGTTAGGGAGCCAGGGCGGCGCAGGGAAGGCGCTGAGGCCCGCGTGAGGCGGGGCGAGCCGGGCCCCGCGCTGAACCCGGCTCGCCCCTGATGAGCGCCCGGCCGACGAGCCCGCCCCCATGGTCCGGACCGCGACCGTACGCCCACTCTCGGACCGCGCTCCCGGCCGCCCGCGCAGGCATCCGGAGGCGCGGCGTCTACCGGCTCAGGAACCGCGCCGCCGCCCTGCCTCGCCGAGCGGCTCGGCCGCCGGGACGTGAGGTCACGACCGGTCCGCGCGATCGGCGTCCGTGGCGGTCAACTCGACGAGCCGCGCGGCGGCCTCGTAGTGGTCGGCGGGGAGGTCCTCCCACCGGTCGCCGTCCGGCTTGCACCACTGGTACCGGGTGCCGTTCCAGGTGACGAGGAACGTCAGGGTGCCGCGGTTCAGGACGCGCACGTACGACAGGCCGGTCTCCTCGTTGGGCATGACGGTGCTGGCCAGGTGTCCGGCGCGGTGGAGGATGGCCACGCACAGGCGGTCTGCCGGGCCGAGTTCGCCGATGGTCATCGATGGTCCTCGTGGGGGTCGGTGGGGTGGCCCGGCTCAGCGGCTCAGGAATCGCTGCGCGAGGTCGAGGGGGTCGTCGTTGCCGGGCTGCCAGACCTTCTTCGGCTTGCCGAAGGCGTGGCCGTGCCACCAGCCGGGCGAGCCGGCCATGGCGTAGAACGCGCCGACGACCGGGCCGTCGTCTGGCTCGGTGATGATGTACACGCCGTCGATCGTCCCGCCGTAGACCTCGTATCCGTCCGGCGTCGTCGGGTGCGGCTGGGCGGCGGGGCTCACAGGCTCGGCTTCAGGTAGCCGCCGATGACGACCTGCGCGTCGATGATGCGGTCGGCCTGGGCGATCGGCTCGCCCCATGAGGTCCAGAACCACAGCGCGCCGCCGTCGCTGTCGCGCGGACGGCAGGTCACCTTGTCCGCCATGCGGGGGCCGTCGGACACGGGGGCGACCACGGTCAGGCCCGTCTCGTCCAAATCGAGGTCGTAACCGCACACGTCGAGGCGGTCTCGCAGGGCGCCCAGACGGGCCCCGGCCTGCTCAGCGTCGCTCGTCGTCTTCACGGGAAACCGTCCTGCCGGTTGCACTGTTCCGGTCACGTCCAGTGAAGCTGTGGCGGACGCCACAGGTCAGCGTGATAATCGCGGATGAGCACGGATGCGCCCGCGTCCGTGAACATCCAGGCCGAGGTGCATCGCAACCATGTCGTCCGGGAGCAGGGTCATCGGCGCGCGCCTGCGCGCCGCGCGAAGGGCGGCCGGATTAACCGTTGCCGATCTCGCCGAGCAATGGCGCGACCTCGCGCCCGCCCGCGTCCGGCAACGGCTCCCCGCCCTCAGGAACCTTGAGCGCACCATCCGCGCGCACGAGGCCGGCACGAACAAGCCGGGCCCCCGCTATCAGCTCCTATGGGCCCGCGCGACCGGCAAGACCGAGGCCGAACTGTTCACCGAGGCCGGACGAGCGCCCGTCTCGCCTCCGGCCGGTCGCCGCCGCACGGCGCTGGAGGTAGGCGTGGCACCCGAACTCGTCGGCTACTTCCGCCAGCAGCTCCCCGGCCACTACAGCGCCGACATGTGGCTCGGCCCGCACATGCTGATCCCAACCGTGGACGCGCAGACGCGCCTCCTGCAACGGCTCGTCAGGGACGCCGATTCGCCCGTCCGGCGCGGCCTGCTGGAGATGGGAGTGGCCTACGCCGCGCTGCTCGGATGGCTCTACCAGGACGCGGCCGACCTGGATCGCTCGGCGCGCTGGCGCGGCGAAGCCCTCGACATGGCGCACCGGCACGGCGACCCGCAACTCGTCTCCTACGCCCTCGCGAACAAGGCGATGCACGCCGTAGACACCGGGGACGGCGCGGCGATCGTCGACTACGCACAGGCCGCCCTCGACGAGGAGCGCCGCCTGTCCCCGAAGGTGCGCGTCCTGGCGCTCGTCCACCTCGCCCACGGGCACGGCTACCTCGGCGACCGCGACGCCGTCGACCGCGCGCTCGGCCGCGCTCAGGCCCTCGTCGACCGGGTCGACGGCGAATACCCATGGGGCAACGCATGCCGCCGCACCCCCCGATACATGGACATCCAACGCGCGACCGCCTACGGGCGAGCAGGCGAGCACGATGAGGCCGCGCGACTCTGGGACGAGATCCTCGGCGACCAGCCGGACGACCACCGGAGGGACACCGGCGTCTTCCGCGCGCGGCAGGCCGCCGCCCTCGCCGCCGCCGACCGTCCCGAGCCCGAGAAGGTCGTCGAGATCGCGGCCGGTGCCGTGACCGTCTGCGCAGAGACCGGCTCCAACCGCCTCCGCGCGGAGCTGGCCGCGCTACCTGAGCATGCGTCGGCGTGGGCGCACAGTTCGCACGGCCGGGACCTCGCTGAGATCATCGCGTCCGTCACCTGACCGGAGGTAGCCGTGACCATCCCCGAGCCCCTGACGGACGGCCAGATCGCCGAGCAGCTCGCCGCCCTGCCCGGCTGGGAGCGCGACGGCGACGCGATCAGCCGGACGTTCAAGCACACGTACCACGAGACCGTGCACCTGGCGATGTACGTCGCAGCCAAGGCCCGCGAGGTCGGACACCATCCGGACATCCACATCACGTGGCAGCGCATCCGGTTCGACATCACCACGCACGACGCCGGCGGCCGGATCACCGCGAAGGATTTCGAGCTGGCCCGCCACATCGACGCGATCGCAGCCGGGCACGGGGCCGAGCCGGTCTAGAATGACCGCGCGATGCACCGGCGCCCGTCCTCCCCGTGAGGCGGGCGCCAGTCTCGTTAATGGCGCTACGCAGGGCGAACATCACTTTGCCCAGATCAGCAAAGCGACGGGTAGGCCGCTGGCACGGACGCTGCCTAGCCGCCGATCATCTTCCTGACCTCGGCTGCCATCTTGGTGCGCGCCTCCTTGGAGGTGAACCGCTGATCGCGGGCCGTCCATGCGAGCGCGTACCTGCCCACCTGCCGCCAGTCGCCGTTCGCCTTCATCGCCTTTACCCACCGGGTCGCCGTCGCCGGGTCCTCGAACTCGTAGATGCTGACGGCATCGGTGGTGATGAGCTGCTTGCAGCCCTTCCCCGTGTCGCCGGGCTTGGCCGCGCACGAACCCGTGTTGTCGGTCGGGTTCGGTAGCGGGTAGAGCTTGGCGAGCCGCTCGGCGATCTGCCGGGCCGTCACTCCGGCTGCCCGTGACGACGCAACGGAAGGCGCGGCAGAAGGCGCGGCGGCCTTGGCAGGCGGCTCATCCTCGGTGGCGCACCCGGTGAGGACGAGGCCGATGGCGAGGGCAGCGATCACCGCGATGCGCTTCATGGGATTCCTCTCGGTCCGCGGCGGGGGGGCGATGCTGGGACGCGCCGACCGTTGCGCGTGGTTCACGCCGGACGCCCCGCTGTCACGATCCGGCCGCGCTCCCTGAAACGTCAGGTCCGGACCATGTCCGCAGCGGCGCGGAGATGGTCGGAAGCGAAAGCGCCCCGCCGGTCGGGTGACCGTGCGGGGCGCTCGTCGAGCGGACTACGGCTGCAGCCGCTTGCACTCCGGGCCGAGCGTCCAGAGCTGCCGGTCGCACGTCGCGTAGCCCTCGTACGCGAGGGTGCGCAACAGGTGGTACGTCGTCGCGAGCGGCAGGCCGGTCACGCGCGCCAGCCGCTTCGCCGGAGCGCCGTCCGGCTCGTCGGAGATGGCGCTCAGCAGCGACAGGGCGCGCTGTACGGACCGGATCAGGGTCGGGCCTTCGCGCTGCTCCGGTCGGGGTGGTGCGGGCATCTCGTACGGCTCAGCGCCACCGTGGATGATCACGAGCGCCCCGTCCCGACGGGGTGGAGGTGACGCCTACGCGGCGTCGGCTGCCCCTTCATCTGGTCGAGCAGGTCTTGAAGCGTGTCGTTCAGGACCGTCGCCGTCCTGACCTGCCGCTCGTGGAGGTCGACGAGCATCGACTCCAGCGCGCGGACCTCCCGCTCTAGCGCGGCGATGCGCTCTGCGTCCGTCATCGGCTGCCGCCGATCTCGTCGAGCAGGTCGACGACCTCGCGCCAGCGTCCGGCCTTGACCTCCGCGACGAGCCGTAGGGCCTCGTCCTCGTCGATCTGGTCGTCGACGTGCGCGAAGGTGACGCGAAGGACGGCATACATCGGCATTTCCCCGCGGCGTCGGCCGAAGTCGAGGATGCGCGCCATGATCTGCTCAGCGTCGGCCGCGAGCCGGACGCTCTCAGGCTCGCCGTCCGGCCAGTCGCCGGAGCCGGTCGAGATGACCGGCTCATTGGTGGGTGTGGTGTCACTAGGCTTGCCCATGGGTCGGAAGCTCCGTTTCCGATCAAGGGCTCGGCCGGTGCTGGAATCACCGCGTCCGGGCCCGCCTTCTGTTGGGGACTCCGTCTCCTCTCCGTGGACCGCTCCCTTTTCTGTTACACATAAAAGCATCGGCACAGCGGACGGTCAACGACTCGCTAGGCTTTTGTGTGTGACAGAAAAGAAGAAGCGCGGACGACCGGCGACCGGGAAAACGCCAACGCTCGGAGCGCGCGTGCCCGAGGACGTTCGCCGCAAGGCTGAGGCGAAGGCCGCCGCGGAGGGGCGCACTCTCAGCGACGTGATCCGCGAGTGCCTGGAGCAGTACGCGAAGGACGAGTAACCGCAGGTCGCTCCGGCCGTTCCATGTAGCAACGCATGTAGCAACGGAGCGAGGTTCACTAGGGTCCAACAAGGTTCACCAAAGGACGTCTGCCCAGGTCACAGACTTAGGCGAACCTCGGCGAACCCCCCGCCCAAGTCTACGGATCAGAAGGTTAGGGGTTCGAATCCCTTCGGGTGCGCCCAGCTCAAAGGCCCCTTCCGATCGTGGAAGGGGCCTCTTGCGTGGGCCATGGGAGCCACGTTGGGAGCCGCGGGATTCGATCAGGTCTCGAAGAGGGCGCTGCTCGTGGCCTCAGACGCCGTCCGCTTGTCGTCGAGATGCTCGTGCACGTCCTTGGTGATCGCGGTGGGCGTGTGGCCAAGGAGCTCGGGGGGCTTGGGCAGCTTGGGCTGGATGTTGCCGAACCTTCGCGGGGTGATGAGGGCGTGGTCGCTAGCGTTCGCGAGGCGTTGGGGTGGTGGTTAGGCGGTTTAGGGAGGCGTGGGCGGGTGGGGCCCAGGTGGGTTTGCCGCCGGGGTGGCCTTGGGTGCCGGCGTGGCCTATGAGGATGCCGGTCAGGGCTCGGGCTGTTGCCCATCCGCGGGCTCGGCGCAGGGTCGCGGGGTCTGGGGTCGGCTCGTAGGCGGCGTGGAAGTGGTCGATGGCGTTGTCCGGTAGGAGGATCCAGGCGGCGGCTAGGTCGAAGGCCGGGTCGCCTGCGAAGAGGTCGCCGAAGTCGATTACGCCGCTGATGGTGCCGTTCGTGGTGAGGACGTTCGCCGGGTGCAGGTCACCGTGGAGCCATAGTGGCCGACCGGTGTACGGGGGTGCTGCGGCGGCGTCCTCCCAGATCGCGCGGACGGCGTCCGGGTCGGGGATCAGGCCCAGTTCGGTGGCGGAGGCCAGCTGGTTGGCGAAGCCCTCGGAGTGGTCGGAGAGGTGTCCTCCGCGGTTTCGTCCGGTGGGTGCGCGTTCGGGGGCCGGCTGGTGGAGTGCCGTCAGGAAGGTGGCCAGGGTGGTTGCCGCCTCTTGGGCGTGGATGGCGGGGGCGCGGTCGGCCGGTTCGCCTGGAACCCACGTTGTGACGATCCAGGGGCGCGGGAAGTGTGCGGAGGGCTCGCCCAGACGTTGTGGGACGGGGACGGGCAGCGGGAGGCGTGGGGCGAGGGTGGGCAGCCAGGCGTGCTCCTTGCGCACCAACTCATCTGCGGACGCCGTTGCCCAGGGCAGCCGGACGGCGAGTTCGTCACCGAGTCGCCACAGTTGGTTGTCCCAGCCGCGTGCGCCGAGGGTCACCGGGTGGTCGGCCAGGTCGGGGTGCTGCTCTCGCAGAAGATCGCGCACCAGGTCCGCGGTGATCTCGATCTCGACGTGCGTCATGCGGAGCACAGTAGCCAGCAGCGGTTGAGTGTTGCTGGTCTGTGGGGGCCTATGGCCGTCGTGATCGCTGTCTTGGCGGGACGGCGGACGGGTCATGTGCTGTAGAGGCCGTCCCAGGGTGAGGCGAAGCCCAGGCCCTGGGGGTGAAGTTCGGCCCAGGTTCGTCGGCCGCGTCTTTTTTCTATTAGTAGGCCGAATGTGATTTCGTCTACTACTAGCTGGAATGGTCGGATTGCTATGTCGCCGTAGGTGCGGTCGGGGAGGGCGGTCAGCCATTCGGTTAGTTTGGCTTGTGCGCGTTGGGTTGCGTCTCGGCGGTCTTTCTGGTTCCGGCCTGCCGACCAGATTTCTGAGCCTGCGTGGAAGCCTGCGGGGTCGAACCTGTGGAGGACGGCGTACCAGCGCATCTGTGTCTGCCAGTCCGGGCCGGGGACGTGATCCTTGGGGTACGCGCCGGTTACCGAGGCGAAGAACTGGCCCGCTTGGTAGGTGCCGATGGTGTCGGCGTGGAAGTCGGGCTCATGCTTGATCGGGATCACGTCCGGTACGGGCATGGGCGCATTCTAGGCAGGCGTGACTCGTTGTTAGAGGTCTGGGGCTGGGGAGACGGCACCTGTCCATAGGAGGGTGAAGAGGGTTAGTAGGGGGACGGCGTTGCCTACGGTCATTAAGGCTATGGCTCTGTGGGCGGGGAATAGGAAGCTCAACTTCCAGGGCGTGGTTAGGACTCGGCTTCGCAAGGCGGTTTGGGGGGTTGGGGTTGCTAGGCCGTCCAGGAAGTGGTGCATGGCCTTGCGGGTGGGCTCGTCGCGGCAGGCTTCCGCGTCCGCGCGCAGTTCCTCTACCAGGCGGAGAGCGGTGCGGGCTCGGCGGACGGCGAGGATTCCGCTGACGGCCATGATGAGGAAGAGGGCGAAGAGTAGCCCGTCGGAACCCCGGACGGTGAAAGCCATTCCCGCGTCCAGGAAAGCGCCGAACTGGGCGAAGTGCGCGTACATGGCGACGATGCGGCGGCGGGAAACGTCGTGGTGGCGGACGTGGGAGACCTCGTGCAGGAACACAGCGGTGGCGGTGGGGGCGTCGCCGCGCAGGCGGGAGCGCCACTGGCTGGGGATCAGGACGACGCTTTCGGGGCGGTGGGCGTTCATACGGTACTGCGACCAGCCGTTCCATATCGCGAACGGCATGAGGACGGCCGTCACCACGCCTGCCCCGATCCAGAACTGGGGGCGGTCGTACCAGCCCGGCCATACTTCTCCGGCCACGGCGATGGCGACTCCGGAGATGGCGCCTGTGACGATCAGTTTCCGGTTGTGTCGTTCGCCCCAGTCGGACATTACGCCGAGCATCCCCAGGCTGCGTCCGGGCGGGTGCAGCGTCTTCAAGTTGAAGTGGGTTCTGTAGACGGAGTAGGCGGCGATGGTGTCGATGTCCAGGCCGGATTGCTCCAGCGGTTGGCGGACGTCGTCCCAGCGGTGGTCCCAGTTGATCGGGCTCCGGAGTTGGCGGCCGTGGCGGTATTCGTACGACCATGCCGCCCATTCCCTGATCAGGAAAGCGAAGATCGCCAGGCAGATCACGGTGACGGCGCCGAGTGCGAGCAGGAGCTCCCCTGCGAGATGCATGGGCGAGTCGCCGTAGTGATCGACCGTCATGAGCGTCGGCACGAACAGCGCGTAGGGGGCGGCGATGACGGCGCGTAAAGCGCGGTCGGTGAAGCGGAGGTGGCGGAGCTGGGCCGCCTCGGTCATTCGGCGTCGTCGCCGTCTAGCAGCACGGTCACCTGGATGACTATCACGGTGCGCATTTCGCTCGGGTCCACCTCGGGTGGGAGGGTCAGCTCCTCCATGACGTGGTCGACGATCTCGTCCTTGCGGAACTTCTTGCGCAGGTAGGTGACGGCGTTCTCGACACCGCGCTCAATGGCCATGTTCGTGGCGACGTTCAGGACGGTGAACGCCACATGTCCGAGGAACGTGAGGCCCATTCCAAGGAAGATGAGGGCGTCCGCGAGTCCGGCGGCACTGTCGTCCACCGGGTGCGATTCCGTGCCCGGGAGGATGCGCTCGGTGCGCATGAGGTCGGCGTAGTCGTCGAACGAGTCGTCGCGTTCGTCAGGGGCGACCGCCGCGGCGGACGCGTCCACCATGGCGAGGATCCGTTCGACCTGTTCGTCGTCCAACCGCTGCATGTGCCCCCGGCCTCCCCGCCCCGTTTCGCCTCAACGTACGCGAGGCGGCGGGGAGCGCGCGGGACGCTGTCCACGTCCGGCCGGGACCCGGGGTCAGCGCTGTGTGGTGCCAGGGATGAGCTGGTGGAGGAGCGGCTTCCCGACGGGCAGGAACGTCCGGCCGAGCATGTTGTTGATCAGCTCTGCGGCGGAGGCGTACCAGGCGCAGACCGCGGTCAGCACGCCGATGTAGCCGCCGATCTTGATCGTGTTGGGGCTGGTCGCGAAGTTTCCGATGAAGAGGATGATCTCGGTCGCCTCAAGCGTGACGAACACGGCGAACACGGCCTGGTTGACCTGTGCGCTCCACAGCATCATGTACGTGTTGAAGATCGCGAAGGCGAGCAGGATCCAGCCGAGGTCGTTGGCCTGCTGCACGGCGGTCGCCCCGCCCGCGACCAGCGCGACGTACAGGCCGAGGCCGAGCCAGAAGCCCCCATAGGATCCGAACGCGGTGGCGCAGAACACGTTCCGGTTCCGGAACTCCCACATCGCGGCCAGGATCTGGACGAGGCCGCCGTACGCGAGCGCGTAGCCGAGCCAGGCGTCGGTGCCGTCCGTCCACGCCGCGTTCTTGGCGGACAGGAGGAACGTCGTCAGCGCGAACGCCGCCAGCCCGAGCGGGGCCGGGTCGGCGACCGCGGACGGGGCATGCGGGACGGGTTCCTGCTCGACATGTTCTGTCACGGTGCCTCCTCGCTTGCGTCCCATCGCCGCTTCCCGGCCGGGTGGGGACGGGCTTCGGACGGCGCCGGACGCGCGGTCCCTGAATCGCGGGGACCGTTTCTCACCCGGATCCCGATTGCGATCATAACTCCGCCGAGACCGTCGATCATGGGGCTGATCTGCGGTTATTCACGGCATATCCCAAGAAAGCGGACCAGCCATATCGGGCGGGACGCCGGATTCGGCGGATAAATGTCCCGGTGAATGCTCACACTTGACCGCGCCATCACCCCTTTTCCGGTCAGGTCGACCAATAGTGGCGAAAGCTTGCCGGTACCGATCCCGGAGTCGCTGCGACGAGCCGCTGGTGTCGGCTTCGGCCACCTGACAGCCACCGACACCGCCATCACGGGTCACGGTGACGCCTGACGGGCAGCGAGTCTGGTTGGACACGCTGGACAACCGCGACATCCCGCCATCATTTAAGAAGGTAAATTCTCGGCCAAGCCGTAAACCCGCTACAGCCCTCATTCGTCGTGGCTCGGCATCATTTTCCACGGATTATCCAGAACCGTTCCCCATCGCCCGGCATCTCACCGAAGTACAGGATCCGATCGAGGGAATAGGGGATTCCGCAGATGAAGATCTTGAATCGGGCGGGGCTCGGCGTCGCCGTCACGCTCCTCGCGCTGGGCGCCGGGACCACCGCAGGGATGGGCGTCGCCAGCGCCGATGGGCCGGGCACCGACCCGGCGGTCGCGAGGGCGATCCAAGAGCAGCCGTGGGTCGAGCTCGGTCCCGGCGACAGCGACTACCGGATCGCGTCCGCGCGCTGCTTCCTGGTGCAGCTCGGCTACTACCGCACCTGCACTCCGACGTCCGCCGGGGAAGGGTGGCCCTCCGACCTCGGGGCCGCGCTGAAGAAGTACCAGGGCGCGCGTCACCTGCCGAAGTCGGGACGGCTCGACGTCGAGACCTGGGGCGCGCTCCAGCGTGACGGCGGCGTGGTCGGCCAGGGCAGCGCACGGCACTCCCAGGTCAAGGGCATCCAGTACGCGATGAAGGTGTTGCAGAGCCGCTCGCTCGTCCCGGACGGGCAGTACGGCCCGGCGACCACGAAGGCCGTCAAGGCGTTCCAGCAGCGAAAGGGAATCGGCGCGGACGGCGTCTTCGGACAGATCACCTTCCGGGCCGCCTTCGCCAAGGGCGCCGAATCCCGGAGCACTCGGGGCCGGTAGCAGGCACGCGGCCGCCCCACCGCGAGGCGTGGGGCGGCCGCGCACATCTCATCGGTTCGGCTGGAGGAAGCGCGGGGTCGGCAGCGAGTCGCGGGCCAGCACATTGTTGATGAGGAAGCGCCGCGCGGGTTTCGTCGGTTTCGGAACCGGCCGGAACGTCAGGCGGTGCAGGTAGAACCAGCCGTCCGCGAACGCCTGCACGGCCAGTGCCATGCAGCGTTCGAAGTCCTCCGCCTTCCGGGGGCCGACGAGTTCGGCGGCTCGGTCGCGGTCGGCGCGCAGATTGTCGAGCCACACCTCCAGCGTCCGCGAGTAATGGTCGAAGTCGTTGCGGAGCGCGACCAGGTCGAACAATCCGTCGGACGCCGCCTGCAATTCGCCCAGGTACGACGGGTTGCACTCCGGGTAGACGGTCGTCGCCAAATAGAGGTCGCGCAGGATGTCGACGTCCAGCGGGAAGCGGTGGCCCCACGAGATCGTCTGGACGACCAGCCGTCCCTCCGGCCGCATCCACGACCGGCAGCGCTTGAAGAACTCGCGGTAGCCCTGGATCTTCGCCCGTCCCGACATTCCCGGACGTGCGAAATGCTCCATCGCCTCGATGCAGATGATCGCGTCGTACGGCGCGGACGGACGGTGGTCGATCCAGTTCTCCAGCCGCACGTCGGTGCGCGGGATGCCGAGGTTCTGCGTCCAGTCGACGGCGGCGCGGCTCAGCGTGATGCCGGTGACGGACTCGACGTCGTGCTCCTCCACCATCCGCCGCATTTCGCCGCCGTAGCCGCAGCCCACGTCCAGGACGCGGATTCCGGGCCTGATCCCGGCCTGGCTGAGCAGGTACTCCTCCTTGCGGAGCTGTGCTTTTTCCAGGGTGTCGGCGCCGTCCGTCCATAAGCCGCAGGCGTAGGCGAGACTCGGGCCCAGCCAGATGCGGAAGAACTCGTCCGAGACGTCGTAGTGCTTGGCCGCCGCTTGGGTCGAGACCCCCCGGTAGCCCTTGGAATTCGGCATGTGCCGTCCTTTCGTGTCATTCCTTCCATGCGGTGGGGAGCCGCCGGTCGAGCCAGCCGGGCAACCACCAGTTGGCGCGTCCCGCGACCCCCATCACCGCCGGGACGAGCAGCAGCCGCACGACGGTCGCGTCGAGAAACACCGCGAACGCCAATCCGAACCCGAACTGCTTCAATTCCAGGACGCGGGCGAACAGCAGCGCACCGAAGACGATCACCATGATCGACGCGGCGGCGGTGATCTGGCGCGCCGTGTGGTCCAGCGCGGCGGGGATGGCGCGGGTGTCGTCGCGGGTAGCCTGCCGTTCCTCCTGGATGCGTCCGACCAAGAAGACCTCGTAGTCCATGGACAGGCCGAAGAGCAGCGCGAACAGCGCAACCGGCAGGTACGCCTGGAGCGTCCCCGAGCTGGTGAAGCCGAGGACGCCGGAGCCTAAGCCGTGCTGGAACACCTGGGTGGTGACGCCGAGCGCGGCGACCGTCGCGAGCAGGTTCAGCAGGACGGCCTTCACCGGGACGAGCACGCTCCGGAACACCACGAGCAGGTAGCAGAACGAAAGCGTCAGGATGACGGCGACGACCAGGGGGAGCTTGCCGGTCGTCTCGTCGGACAGGTCGACGTACTCCGCCGTGAGCCCGCCCACCCTCACATGCGCGCCCGTCCCGGCGAACGCGCGTGGGACCAGGTCAGACCGCAGGTTCCGGACGAACGCGCTCGCCGCCGGGGAGTCGACCCGCTCCTTGAGGACGATCTGCATCGCGGCGCAGTCCCCCGACTGACCTGCGGGAAGCACGCGGGCAGTGCGCCGGTCGCCGCCCGCCGCGGCGGCGAGGCGTCCCATCCCGGTGGCGGCGTCGCCGCCGCAGCCGACGACCTGGACGGGCCCGACCGCGCCGGGGCTGAACGCCGTCGCGACGATCTGCTGGCCCTTGCCCGACGGCGTCCCGGTCAGCGACGCGAGGCCCCAGTCGACCCCGAGCTTGATCGTCGGCAGCGGCAGGCACATCGCGCCGAGCAGCAGCAACGCCGGAATGCCGAGCCGGTACGGGTGGCGCAGCACGACGCTCGCCCACCGCGACCACCGGCCCGGCCCGGACGCGCCGCCGGGCGTCAGGTCGGCGGGGCGGAACCGGTGCGGCAGCGCGCCGAGGTTCACCCGGTGTCCGAGCAGCGACAGCAGCGCGGGGAGCACGGTCAGCGACGCGACCAGGCAGCACGCGACCATGAGGCCCGCCGCGATCGCGATCTCCATGAAGATGTGGCCGCGGATCAGCGCCATCGAGCCGAGCGCGACCATGACGATGAGCCCGGCGGTCAGGACCGTCCGGCCGGACGTGCGGACGGCGACGCCGACCGACGCGCGCACGTCGTCCCGGGAGGGGACCACGCCGGGACGGGTCCGCCGGGCGAGTTCCTCGCGGAAGCGGCTGATCATGAAGAGGGCGTAGTCGATGCCGACGCCGACGCCGATCACGGTGGCGACGACGGTGACGAACCGGTCCAGGTTGAGGGCCCCGGCGAGCAGGCCGAGGAGCGCGGTGCAGACCGCGACGGACGCCGTCGCCACCACGACCGGGAGCACCGCCGCGACGACCGCGCCGAACGCCAGGAGCAACGCGATCAACGCGATCGGGATGCCGATGCTCTCCGCGACCTCCTGGTCGCGCAGCTCCGCGTCGGACAGGTCGTTGGTGATCGCGGACGCGCCGGTCAGATACGCCTCGACCGGTCCGCCCGCCGCCGCGTCGCGGGTGCGTCGTTGCAGCTCGTCGGCCTTCTTCGCGCGGTCGGCGCGGCTGCCGGACATCGCGAACGCCGCCACCGCGACATGCCGGTCGGCGGAGATCCGGCCGGGTCCGGCGTACGGGCTGTGCGGGGCGGCGCCGTGCGCGGCGACGGCCGCGATGACGCGGTCGACCGTCCGGCGGTACTCGGGCGCGTCGGCCGTCAGCCGCGCCGAACGGAACACGAGAACGCCCTGCTCGGCGCCGAGCGCGGGGAAGCGCTCGGCGAGCAGGGACTGCGCCTTCGACGACTCCGATCCCTGCACCGAGTAGTCGGGGGCGCCGAGCCGTCCTTCGACGTGCGGGTAGAACAGTCCCGCCGCGACGAGGACGGCCAGCCACGCGACCAGCACCGGGACGCGCCGCCGCGCGACGAAGCCGCCCCACCGCTGGAGTCGCGTCGCCGGACGCTCCGCGGCGGGCCGCTTCGTCGTGGGCCGCGTCATCGCGCCCCCGCCAGTGCGACGGTCGTGTCGGCGCGGAGGGTACCGTCCGCGAGCCGCCGCCGCGCCGTGTGGTAGCGCTTCTTACCGCTGGTCGTGCGGGGGATGACGCGGCGACGGGCGAGGTGCAGGGAGTCCACCGGCAGGTCGAGGGTGCGCAGCGCGCGGCGGCGTGCCCCGTCCAGCTCGAACCGGGCCGGGCAGTGCTCGACGACCGCGACGATCTCGCTGCCGGGGTCGTAGATGTCGGCGTCCAGCACCATGACCTCCTGGACGGGACGGCCGAGGATCCCGGCCACGCGTTCCTCCAGCAGCGACGCCAGATGGTTGCGGCCGTTCCGGATGATCACGTGCTTGCGTCGTTCGAGGACGAACAGCTCGCCGCGCTGCCGGAAGCCGAGGTCGCCGGTGCGCAGGACGCCGTCCGGGAACGGCCGTGGCGCGCCCGTGTCCGGGTCGAGGTATCCGGCGGCGATGTTCGGGCCGGTGAGCGTGATCTCGCCGAGTATCGCGTCGCCTTCGACAGGACGTCCTTCCTCGTCGATGAGGGCCGCGGTCATGCCGTCGAGCGGCGGGCCGCAGGAGAACACCGGGATGCCGGGGCCGCCCGGCGGCGGGCCGCCGAGGACGCCCTCGCCGAGCAGCCGCACCGGCGCGCCCGTCTCCACGCCCGCCGGGTCGACCAGCACGTAGCGCGGCGGCGCGTCGACCTCGGACAGCGCCGCCGCGAGCGTCGTCTCGGCCATCCCGTAGCCGCAGACCAGCGCGCCCGCACGCAGCCCCGCCGGGGCGAACCGGCGGTGGAACCCGTCGAGCGTGTCGAGCCTGATCGGCTCCGCGCCGACCACCGCCGTGCGCAGGGCGGACAGGTCGCAACCCGGCACGTCCTCCGGCGCGACCTTGCGGCGGACGTGGTCGTAACCGAACGTCGGCGCGGCGATCAGCGTGCCGCGGTACCGGCTGAGCGCGTCGATCCACGTGTGCGGGCGCATGACGAACTCGATCGGCTTCATGACGTACAGCGGCCAGCCGCGGAAGGCGCCGAGGAGCGCCATGCCGACAAGGCCCATGTCGTGGTAGAGCGGCAGCCACGTGACCAGGCGCTCGTCGCCGTTCCGGCCGAGTTTCCGCTCGATCGTGGTCAGGTTGGCGCACACGTTCGCGTGCGTGATGCCGATCAGTTTCGGGTCTCCGGTGGACGCGCTCGTCGCTTGCAGGAACGCGACCGTGTCGCCGCCGGGGCCCGCCGATTCGGGCAGGTCACCGGGGGCGAGGGTGTCGTAGCCGTCGGCGTCGGCGGGCAGCGGCACCACCGGGACGCCCGGCGACTCGACCGCGATGCCGTCCTGGAGGGCGAGGACGACCTCGCCCTGGACGACGCCGAGCGTCCGCCGGACCTGGGTCTGGAACTGCTCCATGCCGCCCGCCGCGTGCGGGGACGGGAGGATCAGCGGGCGGCCGCCCGTCCACAGCGCGCCGAAGAAGGCGAGGAGGGCGGGCAGGGGATCGTCCGCGGCGATCACGACGGTGGCGTCCTCGGGGATCTTGCGTCCGAGCCACGCCGACGTCCGCAGGAACGCGTCGTACGGCATCTCCACGTTCGGTTTCCCGTAGCGCAGGAAACACACACCGTTCCGGGGATCGGCGCGGGCAACGTTGGCCCTCGTAACGTCCAAGAAATTCACGCTGTTCTCCTTTCTGGGGGACGACCCCCAGACCCCCGGGGATGGAGGCGGCATGATCCTCGCTTCGCTGCGGTCACGCCGCCTCCGCGAGTCGCCGCTCGATCAGGGAGGCGAGGCGGAGCGGGGTTGAGGAGAGGAGGACGTCGTTGTCGGAGAACGGGACGCCGAGCCGGTCGGAGACGTCCACGCACACCTGCAACTGGGTCAGCGATGTCAGGCCGTGGGCGCGAAACGGCGTCTCGTCCAGCCGGAGCGTGGAGATGTCGACGCGGCCGTCCACGGCGGACACCGCCTCAAGTATTTCCGCGAATATCTCGTCCTTGGTCATCTGGTCTCCTCACCGTCCGTGGAACTCGAATGCGGTCAGCGCGCTGGTGACCCCGGACGAGGCCACCATCAGCAAGGTCCGGTCGCCGTCTGCCAGCTCACCGGACCGCACGGCCTCGGACATGCTGACCGGCACCGACGCCGAGGCCGTGTTGGCGTGGTTGCGGTGGTCGAAGCGGGCCCGCGCCGGGTCGATTCCGCAGGCGTGGACGACGTGCCGCGCGGCGCCGTCGCTCGCCGAATGCAGGAACACGCGGTCGGCCTTGAACTCCTCGAAGCGAGGAAGGTCCCGGTAATGCTCGACGAGTTTGCGGGTGCCGAACTCCAGCAGGCTGAGCCCGTAGGAGACGAATTGCAGGTCCGCGAGCCCGCCCGCGACGTCGACGTCCTTGCCGAAATGGCCCGTGAAGCTGGGCATGGGGACGAAGCAGAGGTCGCGTTTCTCGCCCCATGTCCGGAAGTCGGCGTCGTAGGAGCCGTCCTCGGGTGACGCGGTCAGAATGGTCGCGGTCGCGGCCTCGCCGATCGTCACGGTCGGGTGCCAGTGCGGGAACTCGTCGAGCGAGGTCAGCTCGTAGCGGTAGACGTCCCCGGCGCCGAACTCCGCGTTGACGATCATGATGGTGCGGTAGGCGCCGGCGCGCAGGAAGGCGTTCGCGACGTGCAGCGCCCGCACCCAGCTCGCGCAGGCGTCCAGGACGTCGAAGGCGGTGGCGCGGTCGAGCCCGAGCAGGTCCTGGTAGATCGTCGCGGACGCGGGCTCGATGATCCCCCGGCCGATCCCGGCGTAGATCAGCAGGTCGATGTCGTGCGGGCGCAGTCCGGCGGCGTCGAGCGCCCGGTGGCCCACCTCGACGGTCAGCTCGCTTGCGGTCTCGCCGTCGGCGCGGTGGTGCCGCACCTCGGTGCCGCTCGACGCGAAACAGGTCCGCACGAGCTCTTCGAGGGTGCGCAGGTCGTGTTCGGGCAGGTGGGCGGAGCTGTCCGCGAGCACCCGGTCGACGACGTCCTCGTTGGTGACGACGTGGGACGGGAATACATGCTCGATCGCCAGGAATCTCATAACCGTTCCCCCGTGAGCCTTTCTCGTGAAATGGAGAAGAATCCGGCAGACGCCATTTCGCGGACGCTCTTCCCGAACGCCTCGGACACCTGTTCCAGGTCCGCGTCGGAATGGGCGGCGCTCAGCAGCAGCGTGTGTAGTTCCGGCAGGAAGACGCCGTGCCCGCGCATGTGGTAGGCGAGCGCGAGCGTCGCGGTGACGTCGAGCCCGGCCAACCGGTCCCGGACAAGGCTCGGCGTGGCGTGGTCGAACGTGATCGAGAAGATCGAGTCGCGGCCCCTGACCTGGCACGGGACGCCGCAGTCGGCGGCCCGCGCGGCGAGGTCGGCGACGAGCCAGGACGTCCGCTCGCGCAGCCCCGGGTAGGTGTCCGGCCAGGCGCGGAGCTGTTCGAGCACGGCCGTCCCCGCCGCGCACGTCACCGAGTTGCCGCTCATGGTGCCGCCCGCGAAGGCGCGTCCGTCCACGTCGTGGAACGGGTCGCCGCTGGTGCGGGCCGTGTCGACGACGTCGGCGCGGCCGGTCACGGCGCCCGCGGGCAGCCCGCCGCCGATGATCTTGCCGAGGCAGGTGAGGTCCGGGACGGTCCCGACGATGTGCTGCACCCCGCCGTAGGCGACCCGGAAGCCGGTCACCACCTCGTCGTAGACCACCAGGATCCCGGCCTTGCCGCACACGTCGGACAGCGCGCGCAGGAACTCCGCGTCGTAGTCGGCCAGGGCGGACGGCATCGGCTCGACGATCACGCAGGCCAGCTCGTCCGCGTGCGCGGCGATCCGGTCGAGCGAGCCGCGCTCGCCGTACTGGAGGACGAGCGTCTCGGCGACCACCGCGTCCTGCATCCCGGCGGAGTTCCCGACCGGCTCGGGCGCGCGCGGGTCGCCGCGGTACCGGAACCACGAGCTGACCAGGCCCTGGTCGGAGAACCCGTGGTAGTGGCCCTCGAACTTGGCGACGCGCTGCCGTCCGGTGAAGGCGCGGGCGATGCGCAGCGCGACCTGCACGGCCTCGGTGCCGGAGTTGGCGAGCAGGACGCGATGATCGGGGCCGAACGCCTCCGCGATCAGCTCCGCCAGCCGGACCTCGCCGGGATGGCCGACGGCGTTGACGGCGCCGCGCGCCGCCGCGTCCTGGATCGCCGCGACCACGGCCGGGTGCGCGTAGCCGAGGATGTGCGGGCCGAACCCGCCGCCGAGGTCGATGTACTCGTTGCCGTCGACGTCGCGGAGCTTCGACCCGTACGCCCGGTCCACGACCAGCGGGAACGCGCTCGGCAGGACGAACCGGTCGAAGTGCGTGGGCGCCACCAGGCGGCGCGCGGCCCGCTTCCGCAGCGCCAGGGAACGCGGCGCGGTGTCCGCCATCTGGTGCTGCAAACGGTCGCGGAGTTCGTCGTTCAGGTACGGCGCGAAACGGTCGGTGAATCGGCGGGTCGTCGCCCAGAGGTCGATGTCCGGGTCGACTTTCGCGATGAATCCCTCGCCGGTGAGCAGCGACAGCGCGAGGACGGAGAACGCCGTCGTGATCCGCGAACCGTGTCTGCCGAGGATGCGGATCGCGTCGTCCAGGAAGGCGAGCGTCGACCAGCGGGACGTTTCCTCCTCGAAATGGCGACGCAGGATCCGGCCGAGTTCCTCTTCGTAGGCGGAGCCGGTGAGCCTTTCGGGACGCACCGCGAACGCACGGGTGAATCGGCGGACGGCCGTCGTCCATTCCTTGCGGATGCAGGCGTAGTAGAACGAGGCGAGGTTCCACCTGTCGTCCTCGGACAGGCGTCCGACCAGGCCGAAGTCGAGGAAGACCAGCAGGCCGCCGGGGGCGAACACGAGGTTGCCGGGATGCGGGTCCACGTGGAAGACGCCGTGGAAATAGACCATGCAGTAGAAGGCGTCCTGCATGCGGGCGGCCAGTTCGTGCGGCGGCAGCCCGGCTTCGTCGGGGAGGTGGCCGGAGGCGCCTTCGACGAAATCCATGACGAGGACGTCCCGGCTCGAAAGCTCCTCGTGGACGCGCGGCACCCGCACGAACGGGTGGTTGCGGAAATTGGCGGCGACCTCCTGCTGCCGCGCGCCTTCCCCGGCCATGTCGCACTGTCCGGTAAGCAGCGGGCGCAGTTCCCGGAAATGGCCGGGCAGGTCGTAGCCGCGCACCTTCGGGAGGACGTTCACGATCGAGAGGAGGGCGCCGAGCACGGTGGAACTGGCCTCTAGGCGTCCGCGCACTCCGGCCCTGACCACCTTCACCGCGACCGTCTCGCCATTGTCGAGCCGCGCCCGATGAACCTGAGCCACCGACCCGGCCGCGACCGGACGCATGTCGAACGCGGCGAACACCTCGTCCGGCGAACGGCCGAGGCCGCGGCGGAGCGTCCGGCGCAGGACGCGGTCGCGCATCGGGGGGAGTTCGGCGAAGAACGTCCGGAACTCCTCGACCGCGTCGCGCGGCAGGAGCCCGGACTGGGTGCCGAGCACCTGGCCCGCCTTGATGTAGAGCGGCCCCATCCGCAGCAGGTAGGCGCGCAGCAACCGCGCGGCCCGGACGCGATCACGCCGCCCCAGCCCGAACCGAACGGCGAGCACCACCGTCCACCACAGAACCCGCCCCGCCTCGACAACAGCGAGCCCCGCGCTCCTCACGGCGTCCTCGCAAGTGCGTGTTCGGCGGCGAGACGGCGTAGGCCCTCCGCCATGTCGATTCGGGGGTGGTAGCCGAGGTCGCGTTTCGCAGCGGTGATGTCGAACCAGTGGGCGGTGGTGAGCTGGTTGACCAGGAAGCGGGTGAGGGGCGGCTCGTCGAAGCGGAACAGGCGTCCGGTGAACTCCATGGCGGCGGCGAGGCCCCGGGCCGCCCACACCGGGACCGCCTTCGTCGGCGGCGTCACGCCCGCCGCGCCGAGGAGGAGGTCGATGGTCTCGCTGACGGTGCGCGGATCGTCCTGCGTGATGAAGTAGGCGCGGCCCGCCGGAGGATGTCCCGGGCCGAGCCGTTCCAGCCGTTCGAGGGCCAGGACGTGCGCGTCCGCGGCGTTGTCGATGTAGACGGTGTCGATCAGCTTGGTGGCGGGGCCGACGCGGCGGAGCCGTCCGCCGCGCGCGGCCTCGGCGAGGCGGGGCAGGAAATGCGGGTCGCCCGGCCCCCAGATGATGTGCGGGCGCAGCGCGACGGTAGCGAGGTCGGCGGAGTCGGCGTCCAGGACCAGCCGTTCGGCGATCGCCTTCGTGCGCGGGTACGGCGCGAGGAACCGGGACGCGTACGGCGCCGACTCGTCCACGCCGTCGAGGTCGGCGCGGTCGTGCACGACCGCCGGGCTGGACGTGTGCACGAGGATCCGCGTCCCGGCGCGGCGGCACGCGGTCACCACGTTCGCCGTGCCCGTCACGTTCACGTCGAAGTAGTCGCGGGCGGCGCCCCACACCCCGGCCAGGGCGGCGCAGTTGATCACGGCGTCGTGCCCGTCCACGGCCCTGGCCACGGCGTCCGGGTCGCGGAGGTCGCCGGTGACCTGCCGGACGTCGAGCGCCTCCGGCACCGGAAGCGGCCGCCGCTGGAACGCGCGGACGACGTGCCCGCGTTCGACCAGGCGCGCGCAGACCGCCCGTCCGAGAAAGCCCGCGCCCCCGGTGACCAGCACTTTCATCGCGTACCTCGCTCATGTCGCAGGAAGCGTCCGGTGGCGCGGACGCGGCCGTAGCCGGGGGCGAACGCGCCGTCGGCGAAGACGACCTCGCCGCCGACGCACACCGCGGGGACGGCCGCGTCGTTGCGGTTGACCATCCGGGACAGGCCGCCGAACCCGGCCATCGGCGCCTCGTGGTAGGCGGCGAGCGAGCCGTCGAGCCCGTCCGGGTCGACGACGACGAGGTCGGCGCGGTCGCCGACGCGCAGGGTGCCCGCGTCCAGGCCGAGCCAGCCGGCGAGTTCGCCGGTCAGCCGGTGCACGGCGTGTTCGAGCGTGAGGATCGGACGTCCGGCGCGGTCGGCGTCCCGGACCCGTTTCAGCAGCCGCAGCGGCGCGTTGTAGAACGCCATGTTGCGCAGGTGCGCGCCCGAGTCGGCGAAGCCGAACTGGACGGCGGGCTCGGCGGCCAGCCGGTCCAGCACGGCGGGACGGTGGTTCGCGAGCGTCGTGCGCCAGCGCAGCTTCGGCCCGTGCTCGGCGACGAGGTCGAGGAACGCGTCCACCGGGTGGCGGCCGCGGGCGTCGGCGACGTCGCCGAAACTGCGTCCGGCGAGGCCGGGCTCGGGGCACGCGACGATCTCCGCGTCGTACAGGTCGCGGTGCCAGGCGCGGCGCGGCAGCGGCCGCCGGTACTCGCGCCGGAACCGCCGCCGGAACCCGGTGTCCTGGAGCAGCCGGCGCCGCTCCGCCTCGGTGCGCAGGTGCAGCACCTCGGCGGTCGCGCCGAACTCCTCGAACACGACCAGGTCGATCCCGTCGGAGTACAGCTCGAACGGGACGGGGAGGTGCTGCCAGCGCAGGTCGGCGCCGAGCGCGCGTCCGGCGAGGTGCGAGGTCGCGACGAGGACGGCCGCGAGCCCCGGCGCGGACTTCGGGTCGATCGCGGTGAGCAGCGTCGTCCTCAGCGGCGCCCGTCGCGTGGGCGCGGGCGCGGCGCTCGCGGCGACGAACAGCAGCGTGTTCAGCGGCATCGCCGGGTTCGGGGCGCTCTGCAGGATCCCGCCCGTGCGGCGCAGGACGCGGTGCAGCCGCCGGTACTCGCGCCACGTCGCGTACGTGGACGGCAGCTTCGCCGACCGGTGCCGGTCGCCCGCGAGGCGGGAGAACGGGCTGGTCATCGTGGACAGCCCGACCAGTCCGGCGGCGCGGGCCGCCGCGAGCAGCGCCTCCATCCGGCGCAGTTCCGCCTCGTCCGGGCGGACGCGCGGGTCGACGGCCCGGCCGAGGCCCATGACGTGGGCGCGCAGGTCGGAGTGTCCGAGGAAGGCGGCGACGTTCGGGCCGAGCGGACGGGTTTCGAGCGCGGCGACGTACTCGGCGGCGGACGTCCAGGACTTGTTCTCGGTGAGCGCGTCGAGGATCAGCCCGCGCGGCACCGCCTCGACCCGCGCGAACAGGTCGGCGCAGTCGACGGGCCCCGCGTGGACGGTCGACAGCGAGCAGTTGCCCATCACCACCGTGGTGACGCCGTGCCGGACCGACTCGCCGAGGCCCGGGTCGAGCAGGACCTCCGCGTCGTAGTGCGTGTGCATGTCGACGAAGCCGGGCAGCACCCAGCGGCCGGTCGCGTCGATCACCCGGGTGGACGGCGGCGGCCCGGCGGGCAGCGGGCGGGCGGACACGGCGGCGACCCTGCCGTCCCTGATCCCCACGTCGCGGACGGCGGAGGACGCGCCGGTGCCGTCGAACCAGCGGCCGTTCCGCACGACGACGTCGAATGGCGTGTTCATTTTCGCGGGACCCCCGTGGGCTGCGGCGGCCGGACGGGAAGCGGTCCGCGGCGGCGACACCGCGGACCGCTCCGCTCGTTCCGGTGGCGTGGGCGTGGTTACTCGACTTCCACGTCCGAGATGTCGAGCGAGCTGCAGGACGAGCTGCTGCTGCAGCCCTCGTCCATACCGATCGCTTCGAGGGTGGAAACGGGCTCCTCGATGACGGTGATCTCGATGTCGGACATTTTCCCCTCCTTTCGACGTCCGAAGGAACTCCGTCACAGTAAGAGCGGAACGGCATTTTTCTCCATCCCGGTTTTCCGTAGTTGATACACCCCGCAATCAGGAATGCGCGGCCCGGAGGCGGTCAGCTGAGAGCGGCCCGGAGGCGGTCAGCTGAGATTGGCGCCGGAGGATTTCCCGGCGGCGGTTTCCACCGGATCGGCCGGTGGCCGCGCCGGACGCCGCCGTCCCCACGCGACCACGAGCACGGTCAGGAGCGCCGCGACGGCGGCGGCGGTCCGGGCGGCTCCGTCGAAGCCGAACCCCTGCATGGCCCAGCCCGCCCCGAAGGGCGCGACCGCGAGGCCACCGGTGTAGGCCAGCGTGTAGACCGCGTACACCGCGCCGTAGACCGGCGGCTGCCGCGACTCGGCGATCTGCGACATGACGGTGACGGTCGGCGTCAGGACGAGCGACGCGCCGCCCGTGACCAGGGCGAGGCCCGCGGCGCTCGCGACGACGCCGTCCAGCGGGCCGCCGAGCAGGAGCAACGCGACCGCGGCGATGACGCAGCCCGTCCCGGCGACGACGCCGGGCGAGAACCGCGCCAGCGCGTACCCGGCGAGCGACGGCGCGATCGCCGCCGCGACGCCCGCCGCGCCGAACACCAGCCCGATCTCGCCGGTTCCGGCATTCTCCGTAGTGAACAGATGCAACGGCAGGATCGGCTCCATGAACGCGATCAGCGCCGCGCCCGTCGCGGTCAGCAGCGCCATCAGCCCGAGTCCGGGACGGCCGCGCACCTCGCGAATGCCGCCGCGGACCGCCGGGCCGGTGTCGGCCGGGACGAGGAACCAGCGGACCGCCCCGTCCGCCAGCGCCAGCGCGCAGGCCAGCAGGAACGGGACGCGCGGGTCGAACCACCCGGCGAGCAGGCCGCCGAGCGGCGGGCCGAGCAGCGTGCCGACCGCGAACGTGGACAGTGCGATGCCCATCGCCTTGCCCCGCTCGGTCGGCCCGTGGGTGGCGGCGACGAGGGCGAGACCGGCCGTCCAGACGATGCCGGCCGCGGCGCCTTGCAAGGCTCTGGCCAGGATTAACAGTGACGGATCCCGGGCGAACGCGAACAGCGCCGTCGCCGCGGCGAGGCCGGCGACGCCGGCCAGCAGCGGCCGCCGGTTGCCCTGGCGGTCGACCCACAGCCCGGCCGCCGGAGTGGCGGCGACCAGGGCCGCGGCGTAGACGGCGAACATGAGTCCGACGCCGAGCGGACGACTGCCGTGCTCGGTCGCGATCTTCGGCAGCACCGGCACGGCCATGCCGTACACCAGGGCGTCCGTGGCGAGTCCGAGGGACGCGACGGTGAGCGCCGCGCGGCTCCGCGATGACGTCTCACGATTGATTCCCATAGTGAATGTGACTACCATAGTGAACGTGAGCAAGCAAGAATCGAACCGGCAGACGCCGCGGCCCACCCGGCGCATGGGCGACACCCTGCGCGCGGCACGGGAGGCCCGCCGCCTGTCCACCCAGGCCGCCGCCGCGGCGGCCGACATCTCCACCGGTTACCTGTTCAAGCTGGAGAGCGGCTTCGTCGGGACGCCGTCGCCACGCGTGCTGCACCGGCTCGCGGGCGTCCTCGACCTCGGCTACTGGCAACTCATGGAACTCGCCGGCTACGTCGTCCCGGACGCGGGCGCCGAGGCGGGCACGGGGAGTCAGGCCGCGCCGGCGCCGGCTCCCGATCCGATTCTCCGCATCGCGGAGTCATTGGAAGCCATACGCGACGAGCTGATCACAGTAAGAAAGATTCTGGAATCCCGCGAGCACGATGGGCAGAGCGGAGCCGCCGAGTGAAACGTTCCAGTTCCCACGGTTTTCCTTAGTCGGAGACAAGCGGTTTCCGAGCTCCCGAATAACCGCACTGGTCAACCGCCGACCCGTCCGAAACAGGCCGCTCGACAGGAGTCCGCTCCACCTTGACAGCGGCCGCGTCCAACGTGATTGCATAAATCACAGGGCACTCATCCGACGGGGCTTCACCGGAACCTCAAATGGGCTCCAATTGGCCGTCCGGGGGCTAGGTCACATGACAATCGCAATCTCCGGTAATGGCGCGGCATTCGTCGTCGGCGAGAACGCCTTCCGGGTCGTTCTGGTCGGTTCCTGGCGCGCCCTGACGTCGACTCGGCCGACCGCCGTCCACGACCAGAACGTCGAGATCCACCCGTGCGCGGACCCGGACGTCCTGGCGCCCCTCGTCCACACGGTCCGGGCAGGCTGGATGCTCGCGGGGCAGCAGCTCGACGACAGCGACATCCACCGCATGTTCTGCAGGGCCAAGGCCATCCGGGAGGACCTGAGCCTCGCCATCCTCGGACCGCGCCGCGACTGGCGACGCTGCGAGCGCTGGCTGCGCCGCGGCTGTCACGTCTACTTGGAGGACACCGTCGAAGTCGACCGGATGGCCGAGGCCATCCGCGCCGCCGAGCGGCTCCGCATCAACGTCAGCGACCAGTGCTTCTTCCGCATCCTCCAGGAACGCTCACTCGGCCCCGCACCGCACCTCACCCAGCGCGAACACGAAGTCCTCGACCTGCTCCGCCGCGGCTTACGCAACCGCGACATCGCGGGCGCGCTCCACGTCACCGAGAACACGATCGAGTACCACATGCGCCACCTGCTCTCGAAATTCGGCGCCCGCAACCGCCTGGAGGTAGTCGAACGAGCCACCGCTCTCGGGCTCGCTTAACCCAGGGGGCTGTGTTTACCCAGGGGGGCGACCCCCTGGAACCCCCGTTGCTCGCGAGGGACCGTTTCCCGAACGCGGTCGCTCTCGGGAAACGGCCCCTCGCTCGGCGGGTCGGGCGGCCTCCGGCCTTGGCGGTCTGCGGCCGCCCGACCCGTGGCCCCGGCTGAGCTTCGTCCGCGGGCGGTCAGGGGTGGGTGGGGATCAGTTTTAGTTCTAGGAAGGTTTCCGGGGTCAGGGTCGTGGCGGCTGCGGAGCGGACGTCGGCCGAGGTCACCGTCGCTATGTTGCGGGGGTAGCGGTCCAGGTCGGCGGGCGGGAGACCGGCGGCGGCGTAGCCCAGGAGGCGTTCGGCGCGGCCCCGGGCCGTCTGCAGGGCGCGGTGCTGGCGGACGATCAGCCGTTCCTTGACCGAGCGCAGCGCCGTCCCGCTCACGCCGTCCTTGGCCAGGGCCGCGAACGTGTCGCGGACGACGGCGGAGACCTCGTCCAGCGCGTCCGGACGGCACGCCGCGACGCACATGCCGTAGCCGCCCTCCGCGAGCTCCCTGCTGAACGCGGCGACCGAGTAGGTGAGGGCGCGCTCCTGGCGGAGCCGCCGGTCGAGCAGGCCGTCGCGTCCGCCCAGCGCGGCCCAGGCGACGTGCAGCGGGAACTTGCGCGGCGAGGCGAGCGCGACGCCGGGCGCGCCGATCAGGCAGCAGGCGCGGGCGCCGTCGACGCGGACGGCCGTCCGGCGGCCCGGCGGGCGGGCCGTGTCGTCCGCGCGGGCGAACGCGGCGGGACGTTCCGCGAGCAGCTCCGCCATCGCGTCCTCGACCGTGCGGACGTCGGCGTCGCGCAGGTGGGCGGCGCGTTCCCGGTGGGTGACGCCGTAGCGGTGCCGGTCGCCGAACAGGGCGCGCCGCACGTCCTCCGACCCGCGCTCGGACGTCGGCAGCCGCGCCACGCAGTCGTCGCGCAGCCGTTCCAACTCCGTCTCCCCTGGTGGGGGCACATTTTGGAACCAGGATTGGAGGGAGCGCAGGGCGGTCTCGTCCGCCCGCACCACCTCGGCGGTGATTCCCGCCAGGTCGGCGGTGACGATCGGTTCGACGCGCATGGCGGTGCCGGTCGCCTCGGCGGTGTCCGCGACGGACCGCGCCCAGACCGCCGCCACCAGCGGTGCGGTCAGCACGGCGGTGCGCGACACGGCGGTCAGCGGGACGGCGAGCGCCGCCGCGGCGACCGGCGACCGTCCGGCGGGCGGAAACGCCGACAGCAGCCGCACGCTCACCTCCGCCCCTCCTGACCACTGGTGATTTTGTTGCGCCAATGGGTCAGCACGGCCGCCACCGGGTCCGCCGTGCAGGACAGGAGCGCGGCCGTGGTGACCAGCGTTCGGGGGTCGGCGGCGCGGACGGCCGCCGTCTCGACGTCGTCCTCCCGGCGGAGGGTCGGGATCAGGGCCTCGGTGCGCAGCCACGCCGCGCCGTCGGGGCCGGTCAGGCGGTCGCGGGTCCGGGTGAGCGCGGCGATGAACGGCTCCCGGGCCGTCGCCGCCCACACGCACAGCCACTCGCCCAGCGGGAGCGTCCGCACCTGGACGCCGCTCGCCGCCGCGACCGCCTCGCGGGCCAGCATGACCGGCGCCGCCGACCCGGCCGGATCGACCCGGTGGTAGGCGAACGCGATCCCGGCGTGGTCGCGTCCGGCGGTGGCCGTCCAGGGGCGGGACGGCGCGTCCGTCCGGTGCGCCGGCGCGGGTGCGCCCGTCCACCTGGACGCAACCGCCGCAACGTCCGGCAGCGGACGCCCGGCCACGACCACCAGTGTGGCGTTCGCCGGGTGGTACCAGGTGCGGTGGAAGCGGAGCACGCGGCGCGGGGTGAGGGCCGCGACGACGCGCGCGTCCCCGAGCACGGGATGCTCGAACGCCGTCCCGGCCCACAGCCCGGCGAGCAGCGACTCGCGGATCCGCCACGCGGGCTCGGCGTGCCGGCGCGCGGCCTCCTCGACGATCGCGGCCTGCTCGGCGGCGAGGACGTCCGGCGGCACGCGCAACTCGTCGAACACCGCGCCGAGCGCGACCACGGCGCGGACGGCGTCGAAGGCGCGCACGACGACGCTGTACGCCGTGGACTCCCGGCCGGTGCGCGCCGAGACGAGCGCGCCCTCCCCGACGCGTCCGCCCGCGAGCGCGCACCGGACGACGAGGTGTTCGAGCATGTGGGCGGTGCCGCGCTCGTCCGGACGCTCGTCGCCGCTGCCGACCCGCACCCGCAGCACGACCGCGGCGAGCGGCGACCCGGGGCGGGGCGCCTCGACCAGCCGCAGCCCGCCCGGCAGCCGCACCCGCCTCATCTCAGCCCGCCGGTTGGACGCTGACCAGGGATTGGGCGAGGAAACCTTCGTGCTCGTCCACCGCGATGACCACCCAGTCTCCGGGCGCGAGCAGCGGGTTGGCGTCGAGCGCGATCTCGTGGTGGGCCTCGGGCGCCTCGGGGGTGCAGGTCAGCTCCCTGCGGTCGATGCGTCCCATGGACTGCCACGCGATCGCTATCGGGACGGGCCCGGTGAGCCCGGTCAGGCCGACAGTGAAGCGGAGCGCGCGGCGTCCGGCGTCGTCGGTGACTTCGTCCAGGTCGGCGCGGCCGAGGGTGTGCGGAGAGACGTACCGTTCGGTGAACGGATACGGGACGGTACGCCCCCGCTGGTCGAACACGATCGCGTGGACGGCGAGCAGCCGGTTCTCGCCGTCGTACACGGAGGCGTGGCAGTAGTCGCGTTCCGCGCCGTCCATCAGGACGAGGACCTCGGAAGCCACCTCCGGCTCCTCGGGGGTGACCAGGTGGAGGCGTTCGCGTGTTTCGTCGCGGTCGACGAAGAAGAAGCGGTGGGTGAGCAGTGTCGGCTCGTCCAGGCCGGGGACCTTGCTGGAGAAGCGCAGCCGCACGCCGCCCTCGGCCTCGTCGGCGGCGTAGGAGCAGTGCACGGGCGACCGGTCGGGCGGCAGGCAGCGGCTCGTGACGTGCCTGGCGAAGGCGGCCGGGATCAGCGACGTGTCCGCGAAGTCCTCCTTGCGGACGACCGACAGCGAGGGCCGCGCGACGAAGGACGGCACCATCGGAATCCTCCTAGGGAAGCGGGTGGGGGAACGGGTTGTCCGGTTCGGAGTCGAAGCCGAGCGCGCGGACGGCGCCGCGCAGCCGCGGATTGCCCAGCAGCCGGAACCGGTGCGCCCCGGAAAGGTGCTGGAGCCCCGGGACGAGGACGCGCACGACGTCCACCCCGACGTGTCGCGTGTCGGTCGTGCTGAGGTCGACGACATAGGTGTCGTGTCCGGCGGCGGCGAGTTCGGCGACCGTCGCGTCGAGGTCGGTTCCGGGGGGCGGCGTGCGGGCCGGGCGTGCGCAGACGGGTGGTTCGTCGGGGTGGACGAGGTACCCGGCGCGGCGCCGCAATTCCGGGCGCAACGTGTAGAGGATGGCGTGCTTGTTGAACTCGTCGACGTTCCCGAAGTCGGGCCCGGGGTCGAAGTCGCCGTAGTCCTTGACCAGCCTGCGCACGTAGGTGAGGCCCTGGGCCGCCTCCAGGAACGCCTTCTCGACGGCGCGTTCGGGTGTTGCGCGGCAGGCGCTTCCGAACGACAGGACCGGGTCGGGGCCGCCCCGTCCGTCCATGACCGCGACCACGACGGTCGGGGCGAAGTCGAGCGACAGGTCGTAGAACGACACCCGCCAGGACGTCGCGTTCGCCAGGTGGTACCGGACCCGCGTCGACCCCGCGACCACGTCCTCCGGGACGGGACGCGGCGGCAGCCGGTGCAGCCAGGAGATCGCCAGCGCGTCCCGCTCCAGGATCTCGTGCAGCCCGCCGAGGACCGCCTCGCGGCGGGACGGCCCGGCGGCCAGCCCGGTGGAGATCGACGGGGCGACCGGTGTTTCGTCGCGTGCGCGGCGGTAGTAGAGGAAGACCTGCGAGGCGGGCACCCAGACGGTGTCGCCGTCCGTCCAGCGGGTGGCGCGGACCCAGCGGACGCGCGTGTCCTCGGCGAACCGCGGGAACGGGAATCCCGGCTCTTCGTACTGGGCGTCGGAGAACAGCCCGAACTCCGTCGGGTGGACGGCGGGCTCGCCCGAGCCGGTCAGCTCCGTCCAGGACGCGAGGCGCAGCCCGCCCGGACGCGACACCCCCGCCGCGTACCGTTCGAGGGACTCCCCGATCGTCGCGTTCAGGGCATCTCGCTTGGCGAACCCGGCGCCGCCGTTGCGGATCACGCCGAGCCCCGGCCGCACCAGCGACAGGTCGGACGTCGTGCTGCCCGCCAGGTAGATGCGGGGGCCGCCGTCCGCGCGCCGCACGTTCACCGAGTGGACGACCCCGACCAGATCGTCCACCGCGGCCGTCATCGGCGACACCGGCGCGGGGTGTTGCTGCTGTTGCGCGGCGCAGACCGGGCAGGTCGGGACGGGGAGGAGGCGGCGGCTGGACTCCTCGCCGTTCTCGTCCAGCCACAGCAGGTCGGCGGCCGCCCGTTCCGGCCACCCGGCGATCCGGCGCGCGACCGCTCCGGCGAGCCGCGCGGCGTTCCACGGCGCCGTCCGCTGCGGCAGTGCGGACAGCCCCGCCTCGGCCAGGAAATCCGCGTACGCCCGCCATGTCGGTCCGTGGACGGAATTCGCGAAAATCCGGGTGCGCAGGCATTCGTAGCAGGGCGCGGACGTCCGGTCGGGGGACGGGAGCGGGCCGACGAAGGCGGCGCCGTCCCGGACGACGCCGTAGTGGAGGCATGCCCTGCCCTCGCGGACGCACTGCTCGTTGACCCGTCCGGCCCCCGGATCGAAGATCGACGCGGTCGCGACGACGACGAGATCGGGGTCGCCGACCAGGTCCCCGGCCCGGGTCGCGCCGATGCGGGGCATGCGGCGCAGGACCGAGAACAGGTCGGCGGTGAGGTCGGTCGGCCCGTGCACCTCGACGGTTGTGACCTGTGCGTTCTTCGCGGCCTCGATGGTGGCGGGTTCGATGATGCCCTGGTCGAGCAGGCCGTCCAGGAGGCTGAGCGCGGTGTCGCGCGGCAGGACGTCCGCGAGATCGGCGGCCAGTTCGGCGGGGCGCGCCGGGACGTCCAGCCGGGGCAGCACGCGGTCGGCGAGGACGCGCAGGCCCGTCCCGCTGAGCCTGCGCACCCCGTCCGCCGACTCGACGAAGCCGGTCGCGTCATCGCGCACCCGCACGCGTACACCGGGCGTCAACCGGACGGCGCCGTCCTGTTCGATCACGTGGCCCTGCCTTTCTGGGGGACGCCCCGGGGGCGCGTCTTCGCTCCGGTCATGACGCGGCCTCTCCGAGGAGGACCAGGTAGAGGACGGCGTCGTCGGTCCCGTCCAGGCCCAGCAGGCGGTTGAAGTAGTCGTCGACGAAGCCGATCAGCGGGTGCGCGACGAGCCCGAGCGCCGCCGCGGCGACCACCACGCTCTGCGCGAGATGTCCGCATTCGAGGAGGACCATCCGGTAGCCGCGCTCCCAGTACTTCCACTGGTTGCGGCGGAACGCGCCCGCGAACACCGCGATCGCGGCCGCGTCGGCGACCCGTCCCGGATAGCCGGTATGCGCCGCGACCTCGGCGAACGCGAAGTCCGACCGGACGAGTTGCAGCACGCGGCGGCCGGGATGGAAGTAGTGGACGCCCTGCCGCAGGCCGTCCACCCGGCGGGTCAGGACGAACAGGTCGCATGAGCACAGACCGCCCGCTGTGGGGGTGGCGCGGAGGGGCAGCCTGGTCCCGCCGGATGTGCGCGCGAAGCCGGTGATGCCCGCGGACAGGTCGAGGACGCGGGCGAGATCGTCCGCGGGGAGGGCGGTCGGGGCCATCGGCGCCGCCGATCGCCGTCGCCGGACCGCCACGTCCAGCGGAAGCAGCGTGTGTTTCTGCTGTTCCGTAGGGAGGGCGTACTCGGTTTTGGTCCGGCCGTAGTCGCGGTAAGGGCGCGCCAGTGCTTGCCGGACGGTGGGGGCGAGCCGGTCGATGTCCACGGGCGGGAGCGTCCGGTGCCCGGCGCGGATCTTGGAGTTCTCGTGGAAGATCCGGGACAGCCGGACGCGGGACGGCGGGCAGGCGAGCGGCACCTCCGCGGGCGCCGCACGGCCTGCGACGTCGTGCTCCGCCCAGGGCCCGAGGTCGCTCGGCCGCTCGTCCGGCAGGCGGCATTGGACGACGGCGCCGCGCTCGTCGTCGAGGACCGTCCGCACCTTGGCCTTGACGCGGTCGCCCAGTTCGCCTTCGGCGACGATGCCGTCGAGGGCTGTTTCGGCGGTTGCCTCCACGGGCTCGGCGGGCGCCGTCCAGCCGCCGGAGGCGATCTTGGCGAGGACGCCGTCCAGCGCGGCGCGCACCGCCTCGGCCGGGGTGAGCCCGCAGCCGAGGGCGCGGATCTCGCGCGCCGCCGCGCCGCCTTGGCGGAGAACCGCGCCCACCAGCGGCAACCCGTCCGGCGCGTCGAACAGATAGCAGTCGAGGCGGCCGTCGAAGGACGGGTGAAGGGGCGGCGGCACCGCGTCCTCGTAGCCGGTCAGGCGGCGCGCCGTGGCGGGCGGCGGGCGGCGGGCGACCGCGTCGCACACCGCCGCGCGGACGGCGGCGGCACGCGACGGACCGGCGCCGACGCCGTGTCCGGGGCGTCCCTGCCGCAGGTCGACGGCGCGGGCCGCGAGGCGCCATGCCGCGTCGGCCGCGTCGCGGCCCGCGGTCAGGGCGAGCATGGGCACGGGGTCGCCGGACAACTCCAGCCGCCCGACCCCGTGCCGGGCGGCGACCAGCGCGAACGCGGCACCGTCGGCGAACGCGGGGAGCGGGACGGCGCGCACGCCGTACCCCAGCGACTCGATCAGCCCGGTTGTTGCGGCTGGTTCGGCCATCAGAGCGTCACCCATTCCCGGTGCGGGACGTTCCGCTCGCCGCAGTCGTCGCAGAACGGGTCGCGCCAGGTCGTGACCGATCGCTGCTCGCCCGCGACGACGTCCACGGTCGTGACCCGGCCCCACGGATGCTCCGCGCCCATCGGCAGCAGCGCGTTCAAGGCGAGGTGGGAGAGGAGGCCGCCCGTCCAGTACAGGCTTCCGGCCTGCATGGTCGCCCATCCCGGTCGGGCGCTCCGCTCCTTTCCGGCAGCCGTGTCAGCCGGGACGAAACAGCGCAGGCACCCCGATTCCCCGGCCTTCACCCACGGCCCGATCCGAACGCTCTGCGGCGAGAACACGACGGGAACCCAATTGCGCCGCGCCGAGCACAAAGCGCGGTTCACTGCCATGAGCACCTCTTCGTCGGACGCCACGACAATGTTCAGGTCGGCCTCTTCATTGGCCTGCTCGACATGGATTCCCTGTTCGCCGAGCAGTCGACCCCAAACCGAGACGGCATGCTCAGGCCCACGCAGGACGATACGTTTCGCTCGCACACTCCTGAACGCCCGATCAGGATCGGCCGCCCGCCGCGCAACATACGAATAGAGGCGGCGGCCGGGCTCATCGTCGATGACAACATCATCGCCGGGAAAGAGCAGGACACCCATTTCGCGGAATCGCTCGATATAGGGCTCCAGCGTCGCGACCTCGGCCGCGGACAACTGCTCCGCCGCAGTTGCGGCACGCCGCAGTCGCGGGACGACCCGCAGCAACACCTCCGCCAGGGCGTCCAGCGACTCCTCCCCGGCGGCCAGCGAAAAGGCGCGCGGCCCGACGGCGATCTCGCATTTCCCGCCCGCGTCACCGAAACGCACCTCGACGTCCGAAGCGGCGACCAGCACCGTCCGCATCAGCTCGGAATCAGCCACGAGACCGATAATAGAATCCGCGTGCAGCCACGCCAATATCGACAACACGAGTACCGTACTACGGATTTCCGTAGTACTGGTCGAGATTGTTTCGGTCCTTTAATGGGTGGATGTTGAGCCGAAGGAAAGTCCTGGGGGCCGGCGCACTCGCATTGCTCGCCCCACATCCACGGTCGGCCCGTCCCTGGGCCCGTCTCGCCCGGCATCTGCGGGGCCAGCTCGTCCTCCCCTGGCACCCCGGATATCGGACGGCCAGACAACTCGACCTCGCCCAATACGACCGGGTCAACCCGGCGGCGGTCGCCTATTGCGCGGACGAGGCCGACGTGGCGTTGTGCCTCGCCTTCGCGCAGGACGAACGCCTGCCGTTCGCCATTCGCAGCGGCGGCCACAGCTTCGGCGGCTATTCCACGTCCCAGGGCCTCCTGATCGACGTGTCCCGGCTGAACTCGATCGCGATCGGACGCGACGCCGCTTTCGGGCAGGGCACCGTCCGGATCGGCACCGGGGCGGCGGCCGTGGACGTCCTCAACGCCCTCGCCCCCGCCGGGCTCGTCGTCCCCGGCGGGGCGTTCGCCACGGTCGCGGCGGGCGGCTACATCCAGGGCGGCGGCATCGGCTACCTCACCCGGACCTTCGGCCTGGCCTGCGACAGGGTGACCTCCGCGCGGGTCGTCCTCGCGGACGGACGGACCGTCACCGCGTCCCGCGACCAGCACCCCGACCTCTACTGGGCGATCCGCGGCGGGGGCGGCGGAAACTTCGGGGTAGTGACCTCGTTCAACGTCGTCCCGGCCCGCCTCAGCACCCTCTCAGTGGCCACGCTGACCTGGGACTTCACCCGAGCCGCCGACATGCTCGACGGCTTCGCGCACTTCCTGGCCGACGCCCCGCGGACGGTCGGCGCCGTCGCGGTCGTCGCCCTCGGCGACGGCGAACCCCCATGGTCGGGCGTCGTCCTGATCTCACCCGGCGACCTCCGCCCGCAGGTGGACGCCCTGCTGTCCGCGACGGGCCCGGCGTCGTCCCAGAGCATCGACGTGATGTCGCACCAGGACTTCATGCTCTACACCTACGGCTGCACGGACCTCACCCAAACCCAATGCCACCGAATCGGCACGCGCCAAGGCGCCCTCCTTCCCCGGACGCCATTCGGCCTGGTACGCGGCCGTTTGTTCAGCCGTCCTCCGTCCCGCGACATGTGGGAAAAGGCCCTAGCGGTATTCGATCTCCCGCGTCCCGCAAGCGTGGCGAACAAACTGGAAGTCCTGGCCCTAGGCGGAGCAGACAACGACCCCGCCCGAACGGACACCGCCTACGTCCACCGCGACACCCTTTTCGACCTGAACTACCTCAGCTCGGTCTACCGCACCCCCGTCCCCCCGGAAGCACGCGCTGCTGCGACCAGTTGGGCAAACGCGGGCTTCGCCGCCATCGACCCCCACTCGAACGGCGAGACCTACCAGAACTTCATCGACCCGTCCCTACCCGACTGGGCCCACGCCTATTACGCCGAAAACCACACCCGCCTGACCACCGTCAAAACCACCTACGACCCCCACAACACCTTCGCCTTCCCCCAATCCATCAGGGCCTGAACTACTCGTAGGAACGCGACGTCCTCCATACTGGAGCCGCAGACGGGCGCGAAACCGATCGGACACCTTCGGCACGCTGCCCGGCTGCGGACTCCGACCAAGGAGGCAGGCATGAAACGTCTGTGGGACGCCCTGATGCGCCTTGAAGACCGCATGCTCTTCGACTCCGAAGGCCGTGTCCGCGGCAGAAGATTCCCCACCACCCGCACCGGCCTGACAGTGGCGATCCTCTCCCTCGCAATAGGAATCACCCTGATCACCGGCCGAATCCTGTGGTGGACGGAACCAACGACAGTCCCAGGCGCCCTCATCACCTTCGCCGGGCTGACAGCCCTGACCCGCCGAGCACTAACCCGCCGCCACGGGCCCCACTCCACCGACCCCGCCTAACGCCCAACGCAAAACCCCGCCCCCTCCTGACACACCAAAATCACCGTGTCCGGCAGATCGGGGACGGTAGCCCCTGGGGATTCGTGTCACCGAAGGGATCTCACGTTCGTGGGTCTAGAGATGGTTGGACAGGCGACCGGGTTGTTCGCCGTCACCAATATCGACGACATCCTGATCTTGGCCCTGTTCTTCGCCCAGGGCGCCGGGCATCACCGCTCAGCCATCCGGATCACCCTCGGGCAATACCTCGGGTTCGCCGCGATTCTGGCTGTGGCGGTGGCGGCCGCGTTCGGCGCGACCTTCCTGCCGGAGTCCGTCATCCCCTATCTGGGGTTGCTTCCGCTGGCCCTCGGACTCAAAGCGGCCTGGCAGGCGTGGAAGAACCACCGAAACGGCGAGGACGAGAACGAGGAGCAGACAGGGCAAGGCGGCCCCGGCGCCCTCGAAGTCGCCGCGGTGACCTTCGCAAACGGCGGTGACAACATCGGGGTTTACGTCCCGGTCTTCGCGACTGCCGCCGCCGGGGGTGTGGTCGTGTACGCCGTTGTCTTCCTCGTCCTGGTGGGCGTCTGGTGCGCAGTGGGACGCTACTTCGCGACGCGCCCGGTCGTCGCCCGCACCCTCAGCCAGTGGGGGCATGTCCTTCTTCCCGTGGTCCTGATCGGCATCGGCCTGCTGATCCTCCTCGAGGGCGGCGCTTTCGGCCTGTAGCACAGCGGACACCTTCCCCCTGTGCCGTCACGAGGGCGGCGCCACCACGAACCAAGGTGGACGGAACGAGCGCCCCGCATGCCTTGAGCGAAGGCCCGTACGTATGAACAGCTTGCGCACCGATCAGTTTTCTCCACTCGACTGGTCTACTCTTCCGAGACCCGGCTGACGGAAGGCATCGCGCTATGCGGAAACTGATCTACGGCATGAACCTGTCCCTGGACGGCTACGTTTCCGCACCCGGCGGCGACATCAACTGGAGCGAGCCGAGCGACGAACTGTTCCAGTGGTGGCTCGACCAGGAGCGGGCGATCACCCTCTTCCTCTACGGGCGCCGACTGTGGGAGACCATGAGCTCCTACTGGCCGACCGGCGACCAGCAGCCGGACGCCACCCCGGCGCAGGTCGAGTTCGCGCGAAACTGGCGGGACACGCCGAAGGTGGTGTTCTCCTCAACGATCGACAAGGTCGACTGGAACGCTCGCCTGTTCACCGGCGACGCGATCGCCGAGATCACCCGACTCAAGGCCGAGGACGGCGGGCCGATGAGGGTCGGCGGCGCAACGCTCGCCAGCGCGGCCATGCGGGCCGGGCTGATCGACGAGTACGAGATCGTCACCCATCCGGTCATCGTCGGCGGCGGCAAACCGTTCTTCACCCCGCTGGAGAACTGGGTGAACCTGAACCTGGTGGAAACACAGACGTTCCCCGGCGGCGCGCACTTGACCAGATACAAGACAAGACACTGACCACGCTCGCGAACCAAGAGCCCGGGCCGGATTTCGAGTCTGACCTGGGCTTTCGCTTGGGTGGAGCCTAGGGATTCGCCCCCTGACACTCGGCTGAAAATCGGCGAGATCACGCCCCGCCGGGCCTCCCACCTCGACGGATCATGATCCCCAACTGACCACTCTTGCCTCCTGATCACCCTGCCTAATGGCCCACTAATGGCCCGCCGCGCCACCCCGCGACCTGCACGTATGGCAGCGCGCTCACCCGCGACCGGGCTGGCGACGCGCCAACGCGATGGCAAGGCTGAACTCAAGGGCAAGAAGCGATCGGGCACGCAACGGGCACGGAAGCGGAAGAAGAGATCTTGAGACCAGAGAGCCAGGCCGGAACTTCGGTTCTGACCTGGGCTTCGGCTGGGTGGAGCCTAGGGGATTCGAACCCCTGACACCCGGCTTGCAAATCTGCGAGATCAACCCCGATCCCTTCCCTGACCTGGGCGATCCATGATCTCCAAGCGACCGCTCTTGACCCCTGGTGACCGCCCCTAATTGCACGCTAATTGCACGGCTCCCCGCCGCTGGCCTGCGAGTCCTCACCACGTGCAGCGGACGCCACAGCCGACCGCAACAGACGAACGGACCTGTCCGGAGGGTGCTCCCGCGCGAACGGCGCGCATCCCGTGACAGACCGATTCGCGCGGGAGTGCCCTCCGGCTCCAGGAGGGGTCTGGGGAACCACGGGGTTCCCCAGTCGCGCACGCTCAACTGATCCCCGAACCGACCGTGACAACGCGACAAGGCCCGACTACGGTCACGCCCTGGTGCTCGTCGCCGAACGGCTTCGACGCTACGGCGTTGGTCGTCTATGGCGGCGGCGCGGCCCCCGTGACGGGCCGGATGATGCGGGACCGGCAGGCGCGTCGCGATGCGCGGCCCGGCGCGGCCGTCCGGTGACCGGCGCCCACGCCGCATGCTCCGGGCGGCCAGGCGCGGGGCCGCGCAGCGGCCTGAGCGCCGCCGCCCCTTGATTACAAACAGCTTAATTCGGCAAGGAAACAGTTAGACGCAGCCCCGAGTAGCTGTGAGGCAGCGACCAGGCAATGCGTAAAATGCGCAGGTTAATCTCGAATAGTTTCAGCTTCCAGAAAAGAACTCACTCCTGGCATTGTTTGGACGACACCGGAATTGGCTCGCTGGCGCGCATCCTCGCGATCGTCTGGAATACTGATCTTCAGTCGCTTCTCTTCCGACGGATAGAAACAGCCGCTTTCTCCATTCTCAGACGATACCTCATACCGCCCAACGATCACTTCCTGATCCATGAGGCCCAGTTCCCACTGCCTTCCCAGCAGCTTTACTTTCAGCGGCTTGGTGATTCTTATTCGAGCTGGCAACTCAAGTTGCACTGTCGGAGTCACTCCACACAATGAATTCCAAGTCCTCCACGCCACACCGTCACGAAGTAGGTCAGCCGCGTCGGCCCATTCGCGCAAGCTCTGAACCGAGACTTCGGAGGCATTCGGTATTCGCACAATCGCTGAGACATGCTTCTGCAGTTCCGCCAAATCTGTGCAGACTCTTACGCGAAACCTGATAGCTTCAGTATCTGTCACACCCTCAGGAATGTCTTTTACATTCAAAACTGGAGGGCCATCCTTGAAACGAAGTTCAATCGTCACGCCTGCCACCATCATGGATAGCACCTGCAGAGCAGGGAGACAGGCAGAGGGCTTGAGGCCAGTGATGTCGTTACACTTAGTCCAGAAGTCGACCTTACCGAGCGCCGGAGAGTGACGTATTCCAAAATCTAGCACTCCGCTGACGTCCTTACCTTCCCACGACCACGCGCCCGATCCGTTCAATCCGCTGGTAGGCGACGACATATTCATGACCGTGGTCGCTAGCTCACGACCATCGTTGTCCATCACGACAAGGTCAAATTGTTCCGTTTGGAGATCATCAAGTGTTGGCAGAAACGACACGCTCCCAGTTGTGGCCTGATGCGAAGAGAATCCACCAGGCAAATTTCTTTCGATCATCTCCGCCGGAATCATATCAACGGAAGTCCCAAATTCTAGGAAGTCCTTGAGTGCAGCGCGCTGCTCTTCCGTTTCCGGGCGCAAGGTTACGTTTACCGAGATTGGCCGATCTTTAGTTGCCTCGTTGTAGCGGGCAATAACGTCTATGCGAGCAACTGTTCCATCACGTCCAAGCATGGTGGAGAACACCAGACCCGGAACGTCATGGGGCAGGTGAAACTTACTATCCTGCGGTTCCTGCTCCACGTGAATCTCATAGCGATAATGCGGGTCTGTTTTATTTAGAGCGTTATGAAGGTCTATTAGCCCCTGGATTGCTTGGGCTGGCTCAGATACACTTCCGGATCGGATCGCTTGATCAAAAGACGCAGCTGCCAGGAATGTTTTTACCTGCTCAAGAACGCGCTCTTTTTCTCCTAGTAGGTAGTAATCAACCACCTCAGGGTATTTTGCAGCCAGACCGTCGATTGCTGTAAGGCCGATCCAGTCGCAGGGAAAATTACGTCCTTCTGTTAGCTCGGCAAGCCAGTCACGATCCGGATGTGTGGGATCTAGCGGCCTGACGACATGCCATGCCCTGAGTGAGATATTTCGCGCAGAGGTGAATTCTAGAAGACGATTCCATGATTTAGTGATCTGGCGTTTCTGTGACGCATTAAGAGAGGCGGTGAAACCCTTAACTTGATAAACTTCCCAGCTTCCATCTCCGTGAGGCACCAGAATATCAATTCCGCCATCACCTTTCGATGGCCGAATACGTTGTCCGTGCGGTATCTCACGGAGCAACATAATGGCTATCACCGCCTCGATGTCATCACCTTCATAGCGCTCCCATGGCACTCGCCCAGTCACGCATACCTCCTGCTTTGTATCGTTTGAGGTTGAGAATACTCGCCTTCCCGGCAAGTAGGCCAGCTTCCTGCTTGGAAGTCCCCGTAAGCACTAGCACAGCTAGCTAGCTTGCTGATCTCCGCCCAGCAAAAGAGGGTATCGCCGCATTCGGCTCTAGTTGTTGGAACCGCGTCG
Source organism: Actinomadura syzygii (assembly GCF_008085905.1). Classification (GTDB taxonomy): domain Bacteria; phylum Actinomycetota; class Actinomycetes; order Streptosporangiales; family Streptosporangiaceae; genus Spirillospora; species Spirillospora syzygii. The sequence continues at coordinate 103,659 of NZ_VSFF01000005.1, forward strand.
GGTTGCATCAGAGAGTAGAGCGGATATAGCTGGGGAAACCGTTGGTGCCGCGCCGATCGTGGCCGCAGAGTCGTAAGCGTGATCGGTGCCGTCCTGGTCAGTGACGACCGCTCCGGCTTCGCGGGCGATGATGACGCCGGCGGCCATATCCCAGGGTTTGTTGGACAGGGTGATGCTGGCGTCTAGCTTGCCTTCGGCGACCCACGCAAGGTCTATGGCAGCGGAGCCGAGCATGCGGATGCGTTGGACGTTGGCGGCTAGGCGTTCGGTGAGGGCGAAGCGTTGGCGGTTCTTGGCTTCGGCGCCCTCGCCTACGGCGTAGTCGCCGATGGCAACGATGGCGTCCCTGAGGTTGGTGGTCATGCTGGCTTGGATGCGGCGGTCTCCGAGGTAGGCGCCGATGTGCTGGGCTGCGTGGTAGCGGGTGCCTAGGAACGGTAGGTCGATGACGCCTACGACGGGGCGGCCTCGTTGGATGAGGCCGATTGAGAAGCCGCAGAGCGGGATGTTGCGGATGAAGTTTGCGGTGCCGTCTACGGGGTCGATGGCCCAGAGGAGTTCGCCGGTGGTGTCGCCGGTGATGCCTTCTTCTTCGCCGAGTATCGCGATGTCGGGCGTTCGCTCCTTGAGGGAGTCGCGGACGGCGCGTTCTACGGCGTAATCGACCTCGCTCGCCATGTCGCGGTCACCTTTGGCGGTGAGCAGGCCGGGGACGCGGGTGCGCACTAGGTCACTGGCTATCTCTGCTGCTTTGAGGGCGACGGGTAGTAGTGCGGCTGGTGCGTCGGTCATAGGGTGCGGCCTCGTTCCCATAGCGCGTTGAAGGTCTCTTCGAACGTCTCATACAGGCCGGTGCCGGTGCCGGTCGCGCTGCGTTCGGCGAGGAACGTGGGCGAGTCGAGTCCGCGGGCGCTCGGTAGGTAGGGCTGCATAACACAGAGCCGGTCGTTGATGAGCGTGATGTTGAACCGGATCGTCTCGTCGTAGACAGCGACCGTCAGGCGTTCTTGGGCCTCGGACGACAGGCGCTTGCGTAGGCGGGTCAGGACCTCGATGTTCAGGCGCGTGAGGGTGGTGAGGTGGTTGTCGCTGTAGTCCTCCTCATGTTCGCGGGCTCGGATGGCTTCGCCTTCGGGGTCCAGGAACAGGGCCTGCAGGGTGGCGCCGTCCTCGATGAGCCGGTAGAGGCGCTGGTCCGGATACTGCTGGCAGAGCATGTTGAGGGAGAGGCCAGCGGCTCGGATGCTGCTCGCTCCGTCGAGTAGGGCGTGTGGCGGGTGGGCGTAAGAGAACTCGGCGCGGGTGGCGAATACGGCGGTGACGTCCGCGTAGGGGTTCGGGCCCACCCGGTCGGCGGTCGACTCAAGGTCGGCGCGCTCGTCGCTGAGCGCGTAGGCGGCGGGCTCGTCAGCCAGGACGTGCGGCGGGCACGGAGCGAACAGTTGGTCGGCGGTCCACTCGGGGAACATCGCCTCCAGGACGCGGCAGTGGTCCGTGTAGGGAAGGCGCTTGAGTTCGCCGGACGTCCAGCGGTGGAGCTGCGCGCGGCTCGGTGCGGTGCCGGTGAGTTCGGGCGAGATCCTCTTGGCAGCCTCGTTGTAGGCGGCCTGGAACATGCCGTACCTGTGTAGGCGGCGCTGACGGATGACGACTTGCAACAGGATCGGTTGGGGAGACACCGGCCGTCCTCTCTGCTGGGCGTTTCTCAGGCTAGATGCGGCGCAAGATCGATGACGAGACAAAGTCGAGACAGGTGCACGACGTTGACGTTCGGGATGAGATGATCATGGCGTCGTGACGCAACGTGACTTGTTGGCACGGTGGCGTCATGGTGAGCGATTGCACCTCTTGCCGGGGACGCGGAGTCAAACGGCGCGTAGCCCGGCGGACGTTGACGCCGGGTCACGTGGCAGGCGTTCCGGCTGACAGCCGTCAGGACTCTTGCCCTGATTGTCTGGGGACGGGTCGCGCGTCCGTGCGGCCGAGTGGTGCGGAGTCGTGAACGCGCGGGATTTCGAGTTGCGGCTTCTGGCTGATCTGCGGTCCTCCCTTCTGGCTCTGGGCCTGGCTGTCCGGCTGGATGAAGGAATGCCGGGGCTGCTGGTGAGTACCGCGAATCCGGGGCTGTTCGTGTGGGTCTTCGTCGGGGCGTCGGGCCGGACGTTCACCTGGCGACGCGACGACAGCAAACACCCGGTCGACGACGTGTCGGGCGCGGCGGCCCAGGTCGCTCGCTTCGTGACAGCGCAGACCGGGCAGCTCAACGGCTCGGCGAACGACCCCTCCGACTAGCGCTGCGGCTGGCCTGGCGGGCTGGCCCTGAGCGCGTTGAACGGCAGAGCTGGAGGCGCGGCGAGGACGGTCCGTCGCGTGATCGCCCCCCAGTTCCCCCATGGTCACGCGTGTGGGAGGGACGGACCAGGCCCCGCGCCTCCGGCTCTGCTTCCGACGAAAGCGAGAACAGGTAATGGGTCCTTCTCTGTCCCGCGACGCTGAACTCCGGGTGCTGGGTGAGCTGTGCCGGGCTCTAGTCAAGCGCGGTCTGTACGTCCAGATGCGTGACGCCGTCCCCGGACTGACGGTCACGCGAACGGGTGGGACGGCACTCGACATCATCGGGTACGTGGTGGTGAACCGTCACAAGAGAGAGATCTCTTGGTGGCGGGTCGACAACGTCCACCCGGTCGCCGACCTGGACGCGGCGGCCGAACGGATCACCGCGTTCATGCACGAGCCGACCGCGTCGAACCTGCCGAGACGGCCGTGACGATGCGGGCCGGAGATGCACCGGACGATCGGGCGGCGGCAATCATCACCCTGCAACGCCGGTTCCCGGACTCGGCCGTCTGGTTCGGGCAACACACCTCCCGTTGGTGGGCTCTGATGCCCTGGGCGAAGTGGTGGGTGCTCCTCGAAGCGGGGACGCCGATGGAGCTGGCAGACCGGATGACTGAGGCGCGCGGGTCCGCCGTTCCTCACGGCGTTATAGGGCCTGCTGATGTCCGGTAGTCGTGACATCCGGGACGGGTTGGGCGTACATTAACGCTGACCTGGTAAGACAACCTGTCGGATGATGGACGGACGAGATGAGCCTTGAATCCGTGCCCCCCAAGTACGCCCAGCTCGTCACGGAGCTTCAACGGCGCATCGAGTCTGGCCAGTACCCGCCCGGCTCCGCGATGCCCAGCGAACACATGCTGATCGCGGAGTTCGATGTGAGTCGGCCTACCGTGGTGGCGGCTCTGCGGGTGCTTCGGGATCAAGGCTGGATCGACTCCCGGCAGGGCAAGGGCCGGTTCGTCCGCGGCCGTCCCGCCTTGGCCTCGCTGGAGAGCGCACGGGCGGGTCAGGTTCGGCTCGCTGGCTCGGAGGCTGCCGTACCCGGCGAGGTCCTCGCCGCCGGGGTTGTCGATGCGCCGAACCGTGTCCGGTCTCTTCTCGGCATCGGCTCGTCCGGCAAGGCGTTCCTTCGCCGACGGCTGCTGACGGCTGACGGTGCGCCGTCTGAACTCCTCTCGCTGTGGCTGCCCCTGGACCTCGCCGAGTCAACGAACCTGACCAGCGCCGAACCCCTGAAACAAGGTGTGCGGCAGCACCTGGAATCCCGCAAGGGCGTGAAGTTCGATCACGTCGTCGAGCACATCGTTGCGAGGATGCCAACCGGTGAGGAGGCCGACGCGTTGTCGATGCGTACGGGGACGCCTGTCCTCGTGGTGTACGCGACTGCCCGGGACGCTGCCGGTCGTCCGCTCATGGTGGTTGACACCGTCCTGCCTGCTGACCTGCATGAGCTGGAAGACGCCTACCCGCTGGCGTGACCGCACCCGGCCACACGCCGGTTAGTTACTTGATAGACCAAGCTGGGTAACCTACGATCACACTTGGTAGGTCAACTGACAGACAGTTGACCGGATAGGAGTGATCGCCATGGCGATGCAGGGTCCGTTCAAGGTCGCGTTCGGGGACGTGTTCCCGTTCGGGGCGTTCATCAAGGGCGGCGTGGAGCCGGTGCGGGACTTCGACCGGTCGACGCGGGAGAACTTCGTCCAGGCGCGTGACAAGGAGTCGGGCGAACTGGTGTGGGCGGTTGAGGTGCTGGACGCCGACCCGGAGTCCAAGGGCACGTTCAAGGTCAAGCTGACCGCGCCGGTTCAGCCGATCATGCCGGAGGCTCCGACCGGGTTTCCGTTCGTGCCGGTGGAGTTCGACGCCCTGACCGTGACGCCTTACGTCAACTCCGGTACCGGGCGGTTGGCCTACTCCCTTAAGGCGGGCGCGATGCGTCCGGCCAACTTCAAGGGTGCGGGACGGCCGGGCAAGGACGCGGCTGCGAAGGATGCGGCGTGATGGCGGGCGGGCGCATGTCGGCGCTGTCGCTGCCGATCGACGGTGCGGCCTCGTCCGAGTTCAAGACGTTTCGGGCGCGTACGCCGCTGTTCACCGTCTCGGCCGGTCGGGTGCTGGTCACGCTCACTCTTCCCGAGCGGCTGGGCGCCGGGGACGTGGAGTTCGCGCGGCGGCTGGCCGAACAGGCGGCGGCGTACGCGGTGGAGGTGGAGCGGCTGTACCGCTCTGGCCGTCGTCCCTCGTCTGGCGGGTCCTCGTCGGGGCGGTCCTCGGGCAAGGGGAGGGCGGCGTGAAGGACGGATATGGCGGGATGGACCTGCACCTCGGCGCGGGCACGCGGTTCTACTGCCACACCTACCCCGAGAACCCGGAGGCAGGACCGATTCTGGTGATCGAGGCTGCGGGCGTGTCCCTGATGCTGAGCAACCGGACGCGGGGCGCGGTGGAGGCGGGCGACGTGGAGAACGCGCGGCGGCTGCTGGAGGTCGTCTCCGAGTTCACCGCCGAGGTGGAACGGCTCCACGCCATCAACGGCGCTGCGGTCGACTCCATGCAGGACGCGGCGGCCTGATCTGGGTGGGGCGGCTGGAGCTGCTACCTCCGGCCGCCCCGCTTCTCTCCCCTGAACAGCACAAAGAAGAGGTGTCTCCATCATGGCATGGGAGTTCCGCAAGCTCGGTCCCGGTGAGAACGTCGCCGTTGAGGCACAGCGTGACCCGTTCGCGCCGCCGAAATGGGCGCCGCCGGTCTGGCACATGCCCGAGGGCCTGGTCCTGATCGTCAACGCCGTCCGCGCACTGGTCGGGACGGTCGTCTTCCTGGTCCGCAACATAGTCCCCGTCTCCGTCTTGTCCGGGCTGGCCTGGCTGGGCTACCGGTTCGGCTGGCTCGTCCCCGTCTTGGTCCTGGCCCTCGTCGCCGTGGGCCTGGCCCTGTGGGCGGTGGTGGACCGTCCGTCCTTCGTCCGCTGGGTCGCTCGTCCGGCTCGTGCACGGGCGGCTGGTGTCGGTGTACCGGCGGGACTGGCAACCCGTCCTGGTCACGGCCGGGCTGACCAAGGTTCACAAGGGGCGGGAGTACCTGCCCTCCCTCGTCCGCGTCCGCTGCGGTCCAACCTCGGACCGGGTCCTCGTCCGGATGCTCAAGGGCCAGGCCCCGGACGCGTGGGAACGGGTCGCGGCCAACCTCGCGCACGGCTTCGGGGCAACCCTCGTCCGCGTCCGCGCCGGGGACCGTCCCGGCCGCATCTGGCTGGAATTCGTCCGCCGTGACGCCCTCGCCGTCCCCATCCCTGCCCTGCCCGTCCCGGACGGCTCCGCGGTCGACCTGTCCGGGCTGGTGATCGGACGGCAGGAGGACGGGTCGCCGTGGCGGCTTCGGCTCCTCGGGACGCATGTGCTGATCGCGGGGGCGACAGGGGCGGGCAAGGGTTCGGTCATCTGGTCCACCATCCGCGCCGTGCTGCCGCTCATGCTCGCCGGGCTGGTGGAGGTTTGGGCCATCGACCCCAAGCGCATGGAGTTGTCGTTCGGGCGGGCGCTGTTCGAGCGGTACGGGCGCTACAGCGACGATCCCAAGGGCGGCATGGTCGAGCTTCTCGAAGCGGCGGCCGAGGACATGAACGCCCGCGCCGAACAGTTCGCCGGGGTGACCCGCTCGTTCACGCCTACCCATGAGCACCCGTTCCGGGTCATCGTGGTCGATGAGCTGGCGTTCCTGACCGCCTACTGCCCTGAGCGTGATCTACGTAAGCGGGCTGAGTCGGCGCTGGCCGTGCTGACCTCGCAGGGCCGGTCGGTGGGGTACTGCGTGATCGGTGCGCAGCAGGACGCGCGCAAGGAGGTCAACAACCTGCGCAACCTGTTCCCCGATCGGATCGCCCTGCGCCTGGACGAAGACGAACAGGTGGACATGGTCCTCGGCGACGGTGCCCGCGACCGTGGCGCTCTCGCCGACCAGATCTCGTCCATCCCTGAGATCGGCGCGGGCGTGGGCTTCGTGCGGCTGGAAACCTCACCTGACCCGGTGCGGGTGCGGGCGGCCTACGTCTCCGACGCTGACATCCGCGACATGGTCACGCTCGGCCTGCCCGGTGTGGAGGCGGCATGAGGCAACCCACCCTCGACGACACCTCCCAGGACACCCGGCCCTCGTCGACCGAACCCGGCCCAGAACCCGTGGTCAAGACGCTGGCTCCGCTGGCGCGCGGGGTACTGGAAGCGGTCGCGGTCGAACACGGCGTCTGCATCCGTCCCGTCCCCATGCGGCGGGTTGACCTGAACACGGGCGCGGCCGAAGTGGTCTATGTCCCGTGCGGTCACACCCTGGCCTCGGTCTGCCCTTCGTGCGCCGAACGCAAGCGCAAACTCCGGGCCGTCCAGTGTCGCCAAGGCTGGCACCTGTCCGAGGAACCGATCATCACGCGCGCTGACCCCGACGCCGAGCAACGCGCGTGGATGGAACTGCGGGCACAAGCGGCGGCAGCCCGTGACCTCGCGGCCGAGAACGGTACGGCGCACGGGGAAGACGCTGCGTTCTGGGATGCAGTGGTCCGTGACCTCGACAACGAGCTTGAACGCGCAGGGGTCCGCGGTTCCCTCAAGGCCGGTGACCAGAGCAAGAGCCGACGCACCCGATCGACGCGGCGGCGGCAGGACGCGCCCGACCTTCCTCGGCGTCCGGTCGACTCCCGCACGGTCGGCAAGGTGTTCCGGGGCAAGGACGGCAACACCTTCCGCCCCTCGCTGTTCCTCACGCTGACACTCGACTCCTACGGGCGGGTGCGCGGTGACGGTACGCCGGTCGACCCCGAGTCCTACGACTACGCGCGGGCCGCCCGCGACGCCCTGCACTTCTCCAAGCTGGTGGACCGGTTCGTGCAGAACCTACGCCGGTTCGTCGGCTACGACGTGCAGTACTTCGCCGCCGTCGAACCGCAACGCCGTCTCGCTCCCCACCTGCACATGGCCATTCGCGGCACCATTTCGCGGGCTGAGCTGCGACAGGTGGTGGCGGCCACCTATCACCAGGTGTGGTGGCCCTCGACCGATCGCGTCGTCTTCGACGGTGAACACCTGCCGGTCTGGGACGACGCGGCGGGCGACAACGGCGGCGGCTACCTCGACCCCACTACCGGCGAGGTACTGCCCACATGGGATGAGGCGCTGGACGCCCTCGGCGAGGATGCCGACGCCGAACCCCTGCACGTGGTCAAGTTCGGACGCCAGATCGACGCGCAAGGCGTCCTCGCCGACTCGGCCGACTCCCGCCGCTGCATCGGCTACCTGACCAAGTAAACGAATACTCTCTTACCGCAGTATCTGTAAGGCTATGACCTGCGAATATACCCAATGATCACAGGAGATCGAACGGAGAGCATTCACGGTCTTGCGTGATCATGCTCCGGTTGTGCCGGTCGTGCCATGTGCCACGCATCCGCCCCCCAACGTGCAGACGCGCGAGCGATACGTGCCAGCTGGCACAAGCGGCACGATGCGCCCAGCGGCAATGGTCACCGTCTGTGATCGTCGGTGCAGCCGTGCATGTGCAAAGCCTCGTGCGCGTCTGCGCGCGTAGGGCCGCGAACGCGCGCACTGCACGAACGGTGCACAGCCACCGTGAGTGATGATCTCCGTGAGCGTCGCCCCGTCAGAAGTCTGTGTGTCTGCTTGTGGCATCTCTGTAGCAAGTTTGTCGCATAAAACACCTGACCTCGGGTGATACTGAAACTATGGCTCTCACGGCAGGCAACCCGTCCGCAGGGGAGGGCTCGATATGACCGCTATTCCAGGGAGGCCACAATTGGCGCGTCGGCGTTTCGCTCGTGCGCGTCGGTCATCTGGGTATACGCAAGAGACGCTTGCCGCCTATCTTGGAGTTGAGCGCACCACTGTTGCCCGTTGGGAGAACGGTGCAACTGAGCCACAACCGCACGTGCGTCCTAAAATCGCTGACGCTATCAAGGTTTCCCGCCAAGTCCTGGACGAACTGATTGCGGACACCACAGATGACCGACCCGCGTGGGCCATTCGTCTTCAAGTCGAGCGAGAGACGAGAGGCTGGAGTAAGTACGCATTGGCGAAGCGCCTCTTTGCGGCTAACGGTATTTCCAACGGGAACCTGACATCGCTTCGCCGTCAGATACGCCAGTGGGAACAGGGAATTCATTTTCCGCGCGACTGGCGCACGACCTACGCGGTGGCTTTCGGGCTGGAGGAAGACGAGCTTTTCGGCAATGTCGACTACCAGTCGGGCCGCCGTCCGGCAACGCTGGACCCTCTTCCTAACGGAGAGGAGGAAGACGTGGAACGCCGTGAACTCTTGGAAAATCTCGCCGCTCTCGGCCTGAGTGTCACGCCGGTTGTCCAGGCATTGGAAAGCATCCGTAGCGGCATTGATCGCACCTTCGAAAGCGGTGAGCGCCAGCAGATCGAACACTGGGAGGAAACCGCTGTCGAGTATGGCTACGGTTATCTGTCTGCTCCGCCCCAACAGTTCGTTGCCGATCTTGCGGCGGATTTGGTGGCGCTCCGTCTGATTACCAGGGATGTCAATCGGGATACGCTGGTTTATAAAGAGTGGTGCCGCGTCGGGAGTACCCTTTCCTGCCTGATGGCTAAATCCATGAGTCAGCTCGGAAGAACGCGCGAGGCCCGTCATTGGTGGCAAACGGCACAAAGCGCTAGCGATAGCTCCGAGGACCTCACGGCCCGTTTGTGGGTACGGGGTCAGCGTCTCATTCATGGGATCTACGAGCAGCGCCCTATACCGCTGTTGCTCAAGTACGCCAATGATGCCATAGACCTTGCCGGGGGGCGCCCTTGCTCGGGGCTTGCAGAGATAAGTGGTGGACGAGCGCAAACGTTGGCCTTAGCGGGTAACCCTGATGCAGCCAAAGCAGAATTGCCACGCCTGGAAGTCGTTCTTGACCGGCTGCCCACCAGTATCTCTAGTGAGATCAACTCAGCGAATGCAATGGGCGAAGGTCGGCTTCGCTATGTCGAAGCGTGGGTATATGCGCATGACGGAGACACTGCCAAAGCAGATGCCGCCGCGCAACGAGCCACGCAGTTCTATCCGGGGACCAATCGCCGGACGCCCGTGCAGGTGAATCTACTCCGGGCCGTTGCCCGCACGCATTCGGGTGATGTCACAGAGGGCATTCGTCACGCTCAAGCGACATTTGAAGCCGTACCGCTCGCCGATCGGACAACGATGGTGGTGAATCTCGCGAATCGGGTGCTTGAACCCATTCCTGCCGAACAGGAAGGCCAGGCATCGGTTACGGCTTATCGCGAGCTTTTGATGCTCTCGGCCGGGACGCCCCAGCCCGCCATCGAGTCTTGATCAGAAAAGATCGGTAAGGGGCACGGAGACCCTAGAGCCTCCAGAGGCTCTCAGAGCGTCTGAGAGCGCCGCAGATGAGGAGAAGCCCTCCCGGGATGCCCGTGAGGGCCGTGAGGGCACATGGAGCGCCGTGGGCTTCACCTGCGTCTATCAGTGCGCGAGCATGGGCATTGCTCGCACGGCGAGCAGGAACGACGAGAGGTAACGCTGTGTGATTGTCCACGGATTTGTCTCGTCCACGTCTCACGCGCGTCTGCACGTATAGGCGGCGTGGACGTCCATGAGACGAGTCTGAGACGAGTACGCAGCGTGATGTGGAAGGAGGTGTGATGCGTCCCCGTACCGTCACCAGTATGTGACGGCGACCGTGGAGGGGAGGTGATGCGAAAACGTCTCGCAAGAAGTGCACAAGCCACAAAAGAGAGAAGGTGAGAATACCCACGCCGAAAGAGTGGGCTGAAGAACAACTCAGGCACGCACCGCAGCGTTCGGAGAACTGGGCGCGGTCGGTCGCGCGAATCTACGGACTGAACATTAGTGACGACTAAACACAGAAGCGGCGACCCTCGCGCTAGCGAGGGTCGCCTTATGCTGCCGACAGTCGAATCCGGAAAGGCTTATTCATCCTCCTCATTCCAGATTGGGGTGATCTGGTCGGGACTGAACTTTGCCCCCTGGCGCGGCGCGGGATGGATAATGAGAGCGGTGATGCTTTTGGCGATGGCCGCATGCTTCTGTTCCAGTGTGAAGTCCGGCCGATTCCATTCCGCGCGCAGGTCAGGGATTTCGACCGCCCGCGCCTGCCGCTTGGCTTCATACTTGCGCTTTTCTGCCTTGAGTCGCCGTTCGCTGGCCTCCAAGTCTTCAATCAGCGCGAAATACCGGCTTCCCGATATCCGTTTGGCCTTGTAGGCATCGGTGGATTCCTGGATCTGCTGGGCAACGTCGCGGAGTTCGTCCTCCCGGTCCCAAGGTGGGAGTTCTTTACGCCGCTGGAGCCTGATTCGCGATTGTTCCTGGATGACGAGTTCGGTCACGTATTCGTCGATCGGTGCTGCGATTCGGGTGATGCCCCCGCATCCTCCCCATCCTTTGGTGGGGCACCGGTAGGCGACGACGGGTTTGCCGGTCTTCTTGTGGTAGTACTGCACACCGCCGTACATGCGCGCGTTGCACTTTCCGCACCGTATGAACGGCGAAAGGAGATACTTCATCACGTGCCCGCGTCCCCGGTTCTTCCGGGATGGTTTGGACGGCCGGATTGCCTCCACAAGCGCTAGGTGTTCATCATCGGTGATGATGGCCTCCCAGACGCCTTTAACCGGGTTGCCGTCGACGTCGGTGAGGATCTCGTCCCGATAGGTCTTCCATCCACACAGACGCGGATTGGTGAAGATCTGCACGATGGTCATAGCCCGCCACTGACCCCGCCCGGTCACCGTGGGGATACCACGTTCGTTCCATTCGATCGCGATTGTTGCCGGGCGAACACCAGCCAACAGACGGGGGATTTCCCGGCGGATGTGCTTCGCCTCCCGCTTGTTGACACTGATACGGTCTTTGCGCCATCCGAACGGGCGGTTAGCGCCCCCGTGGTTGCGCCCTTTCATGGCCGCGCGCCGGTTACCGCCCTGCATGCGGCGCGCAATGTTCCGGGATTCCTGGTTGCGCTGGTTGACGTCGTGACGCGCGGCGGAAATTCCCGTATCGGTAGTGAGATCGATGTTCCCCGTCATTCCTACGACGTGAACGCCATAGTATTCGACCAGGTCAATCAAATCTTCCAGGTCGCGGGGATCGCGCATACCGCGATCGATGTTCGGCAGGCACAGCGAATTGTAGGTGCCTTTTCTCAGTTCGGTCATCATGGCGTCCCAGTCAGGGCGCACCACTCGGTAACCGTATGTGCCATCGGGCAGCATTACCCGGACACGCCGGAATGCCGAGACGTTGTTTTCCGGGAACTCGCGTCCGATGCGGCCACCGATGCCCGTGACGTACTCTCGCATCTCGGCAAGCTGGGCGGTTACCTGCTCCGCGTCGCCGGTGACGTCGAAGGACTCGCGCCCGTACAGGGCCCAAACTAGCTGGTCAGGGGCAGTTTCGAGTAACGTCCGCCCACCTGTGCGCCGGGGGGTTCTGTTCATGCCGTTCAGTATGCGGTAAGAGACTAGAGAAGTACCTCGTCAAGGGCGTCGCCGAATGCCACACCGCCCAGACAAGCGCGCAGCGCGAACACGTCGACCGGATGGCCGAAGCGCTCCGCTACGAACCCTGCTCGCCCACGTGCGCGAACTGGCTGCGCTACGGCGTCCAACCCAAGAACCCGCGCAAAGGCATGACGCCGGGCTACTGCAAGGGCAAAGCCCACCGACGTGAACACCTCGGCTACGGCGGCCGCCGCGTCCTGGTCTCTCGCAAATGGTCCGGCAAGACCCTCGCCGACCACAAAGCCGACCGCAAGGCATGGGTCCTGGCACGACTGGCCGAGGCCGGAATCCCCGTCGCCAACCCGGCTGATCCGCAAGCGGTCCACGTCTGGGAAAGAGCCGGCCCCGGTGATCCGGACGTGAAACCGGCCGCACAACGGCTCCTCCTGCTGATCAACGAACGCATCCAACGGCGCCGCCAGCTCGACGCCGCAACCCACAACCCCACCCCAGAACTTTCGGCAACTGCGGAGGCAGCGTGACCAAGCGGATAGACGGTCCGTCGTTCTCCTCGGCCGATCGGCTGCTGACGGTGGCTGAGACGGCCGAGTACCTCAACACCTCGCAGCGGTTCCCGCGTCGGCTCATCGCCGAACGGCGCATCCGCTTCGTCAAGGTCGGGCGCTTCGTCCGCATCCCTGAATCCGCGGTTCGTGAGTTCATCGCGGCGGGGCTGGTCGAGCCGATGACCACGTCCGACGTCTGGAGGGCGGCCTAATGGCAAACAAGGGCGGCCACCGTCGTTTCGGCAACGTCCGCAAGCTGCCCTCGGGGCGCTTTCAGGCGAGCTACCTGGGGCCCGATGGCAAGCGGCGGTACGCGCCGGAGACATACGAACGCAAGGGCGACGCCGAACGGTTCCTCTCGCTGACCGAAGCTCAGATGTTCCAAGGGCAGTGGATCGACCCTGAGCGCGCGAAGGTGAAGCTCGACGTCTACGCCGCGAAGTGGATCAAAGAGCGGGCGGGCCTGCGGCCTCGTACCGTCGAACTGTACGAGCGGCTCCTGCGCAAACACATCGGGCCGCACCTGGGCGGGGTCTCGGTCGGCGACATCAAGACGAGCATGGTCCGGGAATGGCGGATGACCCTCCTGGAGTCCGGTGTTTCGGCAAGCGTGACCGCAAAGGCGTACCGGCTGCTGCGGGCGGTCCTCATGACCGCGACCGAGGAAGACAGCATGCTCGCGCGCAACCCATGCCGGATCAAAGGCGCCGGTGACGAGACGCCGGAGGAACGCCCCGTGCTCACGCTGGCGCAAGTCTTCGAACTGGCTGAACTGCTCGGGCGTCACCCGGTGGGCAACATCCGCGAGATGCCGTCCGGGGAGTTCCAGCTCCGATACCGGCTCGTGGAAGGTGGGACGCGGGCGTTCCCGCAGTACCTCCCGGACCGCCAGGCGGCCGAGCGCGTGCTGTGGAACCTCGCCGTGGAGGGGTGCGCGGCCGTCGAGCATGACGACCGATACCGGGCCCTCGTGCTCCTGGCGACCTTCGCAAGTCTCCGATGGGGAGAGGCCGTTGCGCTCACTCGCCGAGACATCGACCTGGGGGCCGGTGCGGTGTCCGTCCGGCGGCAGTACCTCGAACTCGACAGCGGTGACCTGGTGATCGGGCCGCCCAAGTCTCGGGCGGGCAAGCGCACCGTGAGTTTCCCGGCGGGCATCGTTCCGTTGATCCGCGAACACCTGCGGGCGCACGTCCCCGACGACGCTTCCGTGCTCGTCTTCGCGGGGCCAAACGGCGGGGTACTGCGGCGAGGCAACTTCCGGCGGGCGTCCCGGTGGGCCCTGGCCGTCGAAACGATCGGGCTCCCGAACCTGCACTTTCACGACCTGCGGCACACGGGCAACACGCTCGCTGCCCAGAGTGGGGCGAGCCTGCGTGACCTCATGGACCGGATGGGGCATGACAGCGTCCGGGCGGCGATGATCTATCAGCACGCGACATCCGAGGCGGGCCGGGCCATCGCTGACGCGCTCGACAACAAGATCAAGACGGAGCGGGGCGGCGACGATGACGAGGGGGACGGCGGCCTCGGTGGGGTGCTCGTCCCGGTGGCCTAATCGCACGCTAATTGCACGAACGCCCTCATCCGTGATCGGGATGAGGGCGTTTTCGCTGGTGGAGCCTAGGGGATTCGAACCCCTGACACCCGGCTTGCAAAGCCGGTGCTCTACCAACTGAGCTAAGGCCCCTTGCGGCGGCACAAGCCTACCCGTGGTCGGCGGTTCGTGGGGTACCGGCGGCGGCCGGGAGGACGAGGGTGGGGAAGGTTGCGATGGTGGGGAGGATGTGGGTGGCGCCGGCGGTGAGGAGGCGGGCGCGGTCGTGGGCGCCGGTCAGGACTCCGGCGACGATCGACGCGCCCGAGCGGCGGCCCGCGAGCATGTCGTTGGCGGTGTCGCCGCAGACGGCGATGTTGCGGACGTCGTCCACGCCGAGTTGGAGGGCGGCGGAGAGGACGAGGTCGGGCCATGGCCGTCCGCGCGGGACGTCCTCTGGGCAGAGGGTGAGGTCGACGCGGTCCCACCAGCCGAGGGCGTCGATGACGCGGGCCTGGGTGCTGCGGCTGAAGCCGGTGAGCAGGCAGACGCGGACGCCGGCGTCGCGGAGGTGCAGTAGGGCTTCGTCCGCGCCGGGGACGGGGTGCAGGCCGCGGCGGTCGACGAGGTCGGCGTAGGAGCGCTCGAAGGCCAGGTGCGCGGCCTGGGCGCGGGCCTCGTCGAAGAGCGAGCGGAAGACGCCGAGCTTCGACGCGCCCCGCGAGTCACGGAAGCGGGAGATGGCACGGTCGTACGCCGCCGTGCCGGAGACGATCCCCAGGGCGGCGATCGCCTCGGCGAAGGCGGTGTGGACGGTGTCGCCGTCGGCGACAGTGGTCCCGGCGAGATCGAGGCAGGCGACGGTGATCGGATCTGCTTCGTTCACGCCGGGGCCTTTATCGCCGTCGTCTCGGTGAGCGCTTCCATCCTCGGTCGGCCCGCACGGGCTCCGGCTCTCGCGGGCAGACGGACGAGAACGTCAGTTGTCGGACGACGTGGCCTCGGTCCACAGGTCCAGCTCGGCGCGGTCCTGCTGCAGCCGGCGCCAGACAGCGAAGCCACCGAGTGCGACGACGGCCAAAATGAGCAGCTTCTTCACGGTGGGACCCCTTCACCTCGACTATGCAGTCAAACCCGGGGGAATGTCTTACCTCGACGTCTGCTCCCCCAGGCTCTCCGCAGCCTAGCAATCGTTCCCGGCCGATCCGCACCCCCTCACCGGTATCGGACCAGCGGTCCAATCCGGTGTGGCCGGCGCCACCCCGCCGGGACGCCCGTCCGGCCGCGCGATCCCGGGGACGACCCTGCGGGAGATTCGATGGCGGAGGACGACTTCCGGCGCTGGGAACACGAGTTCGAGCCGGGCGCGCCGAAGGCTGCGGAACGCTCGGAGGGGCCGTTTCGGGAGTCGTCCGGGGGACGCGGCGTGGTGGTGGCCGCGGGCGTCATCGCGTTCGGCTGCGCGGGGGTGATCGCGTTGGGGGACGTCCCGCTCGGCGCGGCCGGGCTGGTGCTGGCGGCACTCATCCTGGTCCTCTGGCGGATCGGAATGTGAGCATCCGTGGTTTTGTGCGGACCGATCCGCCATCATCTGCGCATGGACCTGCGCGGAGCGAACGTCCTCGTCACCGGGGCGACCGGCGGGATCGGACGGGCGCTCGCGCGGGCGATCGCCGACCGGGGCGGACGTGTGGTCCTGACGGGCCGCCGCGCGGACGTCCTCGAACCGCTCGCCGACCGGCTCGGCGGCCGGGCCATCGTCGCCGACCTGGCCGACCGCGCGTCCGCCGAACGGCTGCTCGACGACGCGGGCCAGGTGGACGTCCTCGTCGCGAACGCCGCGCTCCCCGCGTCCGGCCTGCTCCCCGACTACTCGATCACCGAGATCGACCGGGTGCTGGACGTGAACCTCCGGGCGCCGATCGTGATGGCGAAGCTCGCGAGCGCGCGGATGGCCGATCGTGGCCGCGGGCACCTGGTGTTCGTGTCGTCGCTGTCCGGGAAGTCGGCGTCCGGGCATGCCTCCCTCTATAACGCGACGAAGTTCGGCATGCGCGGGTTCGCTCTCGCCCTGCGCGAGGACCTGCGGCCGCACGGCGTCGGCGTGTCGACCGTGTTCCCCGGCTTCATCCGGGACGCGGGCATGTTCGCGGACGCCGGGGTCACGCTGCCGCGCGGCGTCGGCACGCGGACACCGCGCGACGTCGCGCGGGCGACCGTCCGGGCCGTCGAACGGAACATCGCGGAGGTGGACGTCGCACCGCTCAGCCTGCGGCTCGGCGCCCGGCTGGGCGGGGTCGCTCCCGCTTTGTCCGCGGCGGTGCAGCGCCGCGCGGGCGGCCCGCGCATCACCCGCGCTCTAGCCCAGGGCCAACGCGACAAGAGATGACCGGGAGGCTGGGACGCGCCAGGGTGGCGACAAAATCGGGTCGCCAGGTGATAATCCGGGCAGTCCCGCTTGATCGGCGGGGCGTGCGGCGCTCGCGTCCTCCCGGGCGGCATCTCGCCTGCCGCGCAGCGCCGTCCCGAGGAGGTCTGCGCATGTGGACGACCGGTACGACGGGTAGGACGGCGGCTGCCGGGGCGGCGGCCGTGACCGTGCTGGCCCTGGCGGCGGTCCCGGCGCGGGCCGCGGACCCCGCCGACGCGACCGTGGTGCCGGTCCAGGTCACCGGCGACCCCGCCAAGCGCTTCAACCTCGTCGTCCTCGGGGACGGCTACACGCCTGCGGACATGCCGAAGTTCCGCACCAACCTCGCCGCACACCTCAACGACCTGTGGACGATCGAGCCGTTCAAGTCGTACCGCAGCTATATCAACGTGTACGCGGTGGAGATTCCGTCCGGTGAGTCTGGGGTGAGTTGTGACCCGTCATTGTCGTCCCCACGCCGGACGACACCGTTGCGCATGGCGTTCTGGAGCGGCTGCCGCGAGGACGGCATTCAGCGGCTTCTCGTCATGGATTCCGCGGCGGCCAAGACGTACGCGGACCTCGTCCCAGGGGCCTCTCTAGCGAACCGTCAGATTCTCGCGCTCGCCAACAGCGACACCTATGGAGGTGCAGGCGGGGCGTACGCGACGGCATCGGGTGGGAACGCGATGTCCGCCCTCATCGCACCGCACGAGTTGGGCCACTCACTGGGCGGGTTGCAGGACGAGTACGACTACTACCAACGCGGTGTCCCTGGCGGGACGTACACCGGTCCTGAGCCCGACTCCATTCACCACACTCTGCTGACCGAGGAGGAGATGAAGACGCAGAAGCAGAAGTGGTGGCGGTGGCTGGGTGAACGGAGCGAATCCGGGGGGACCATAGGACGCTACGAGGGCGGCATCTATTTCAGTAAGGGCGTGTGGAGGCCGAGCCAGCACTCAATGATGAAGACGCTGGGCTACTACTTCGACCAGGTCGCCCGCGAGCGGATGACACAACGGATATCGGCGAAGGTCAACCTCGTCCAGGCCCACACGCCGACCGACGCACCGGTCGGCGCCGACCGCGTCCTCTGGGTGGAGACGATGCACCCGACCGGTCACCAGCTCTCCATCACATGGACGGTGGATGGGAAGCCCGTACGGGCGACGACGCCTGCGGGCAACGGCGCGGCGGGTGCGAACCTCGACCTGTCGCGGCTGCACTTGAAGAAGGGCACGCACACCGTTCAGGCGACGGTCGTCGACCCGACCGGCTTCGTCCGGGACCCGGCCGTCCGGTCGTCCGCCGCGCTCACCCAGGTCCGCACCTGGACGGTCGACACGGGCGTGAAGACCCCGCCCGGTGACGTACCGGTCGATTTCAGCTCGTCCACGCCGACGGACAAGCCGGTGGGCGCCGACTCGGTGGTCTACGCCGAGACGTCGCATCCGGTGCGGAGTGTGCCGTCCGTCCGCTGGGAACTGGACGGACGTCGCGTGAAAGGCGGCGACCGGGACATCTATCTCGGCCGTTTCCACTTGTCCAAGGGCACGCACAAACTGGTCGCGCGCGTCGGCTCCAAGTCCCGCGCCTGGACGATCGACGCCGAGCCCCCGACCGTGAAATACGAGCTCTCCAAGGCAGCTCAGGTTCGTCCCGGACACACGCCCGAGTACGTCTTCGACGGGCCGTTCACCATGCGCCTGACCGGCGCCGACGACCACGCGGGCGTCGTCGTGTCCGAGTTCCGCGTGGACGGCGACGGCTGGTTCAACTATTTCGGCTGGCCGACCGACTCGTCCGCCCCCTGGCTCTTCACCGAGAACGGCACGGTCATCGACAGCCTCACCTACGGCAAACTCGGCAAGGGCCGCCACACCATCGAATACCGCGCCATGGACACGGCGGGCAACACGACGACCGCCGCCGAATTCAAAGTGACCCTCCGCTGACCGAACACGCGGAGGGCCACCAGTGCCATGGGCTAGGCCGTGGGGGCTTCTTCGGGACGCGGGTTCGGCTGCTGCTGCGCGGCCGAGGTCGGCGATGAGGAGCGCGGAGCGCGGGCGGTGGCCAGCACGGAGCCGCCGAGGATCAGCGCGAAGGACGCGATGATCGTCCCGGTCAGCGGTTCGCTCAGGAACGCAACGCCCGCAACAACGGCGACGGCCGGGTTGACGTAGGTGAACACCATTCCCCTGGACGTCCCGACCTCGCGGATCAGCTCGAAGAAGACGATGAACGCCAGCGCCGTGCAGATCAGGCCGAGGCCGACGAGCGCGGCGAGGACTTCGCCGCTCGGCATCTCGTCCGGCCAGGTGGCGGCCGCGGGACCGGCGTAGACGACGGCGGCGATGGCGAGGGCGAACGCGGCCAGTTGCAGGCTCGGGAGGTCCCGCAGCCGGCGCGTCGTGATCATCGGGGCGACCGCGTAGCCGACCGCGACCAGCATGACCTCGCCGATCGCCCACCCGCTGCCGCCGCCCAGGTGCGGCCCGGCGAGGACGCCGACGCCGACCAGGCCGACCAGCAGCCCGGCCCAGCGCAGCACGCCGAGCCGCTCCGCGTCGCCGGTGAGCCTGGCGAGCACCACGGCGATGATCGGGACGGCGGCGATCAGCAATCCGGTCATGGAGCTGGTCAGCCGGTTCTCGGCGTCCGACAGCAGCGCCCACGGGCCGAGGATCTCCACCGCCGTGAACGCCAGCAGCGGACGCCAGTGGCGGCGCACCACGTCCATCCGTCCGGCGCGGATCGCCAGCGGCAGTAGGACGGCGGCGCCGAGCGCGGTCCGCGCGAAGACCACCATGGGCACCGAGACGCCCTCGACGGCCACTTTGATCATCAGGTAGGGGATGCCCCACAGCACGCTCATCAGCGCGAACAGCGCCCAGCCGCGGCGACTCATACCGACCTCCGTTTTCCCCGTTCCGGTCCGCGGCGGGTGGCCTCGCGGACAGATTCAGGATGCGCGCCGCGACCCGCCGCCGTCTTGAACGCTGTTGCGGTACGCGCCCGGTGTGACGCCCACCACGCGCCGGAACCAGCGGGTCAGATGCGCCTGGTCGGCGAACCCGACGAGGAACGCGGCCTCGGCGGGACGGTGTCCGGCGTCCAGCAACGCGCGGGCCCGGGTCACCCGGTGCTGGGCGAGCCACGCGTACGGCGGCATGCCCACGACGTCCCGGAACGTCCGCAACAACTGGTAGCGGGACATCTCCAGGTCGGCGGCGACCTCGGCGAGCGTCGGCGGGGCGGTCACCTCGACCGACAGCCGCTCAGCGACGGCACGCGCGATCCGCCGCGCGTCGGCGGCGCGCCGCCCCGGGACCGCCGCCGGACGCCCCGGCCTCGCGTGCCGCCGGACGAGCGCGCCGAGCACCCCGAGCAGGCGGGACTCGCCCTCGAGCGGATCCTCGCCGAGCCGCAGCGCGCGATGGGCGAGCCGCAGCTCCTCACCGAGCCGGAGGTCACCGATGATCGGCTCCCGGAAGTGCGGCCACAGCGGCGACGGGCCCGGGTCCTCCGCCAGCACGGCGCCCAGCAACTCCGGATCGGGATAGACGCACAGGTAGGCGAAGCCCTCCTCCCTCGCCGGGCCACCGGTATGCGCCTCGCCCGGCTCGACCACCACGACACTCCCGGCCCCCGAGTAGACGCGCTCCCCGCGGTAGCGCATCGTCTCCAGCCCGTCGACCGTCACCCCGATCGCATACTGATCATGGATATGCGGCGCATAGTGCCGCCGTCCGATCCGAGCCGTCAGCAGATCGAGCGGCCCCCCTTGAACCCCGCCAACCCGGGTCCAAACAACCCGATCCCGCTCTCCTCGCCGTTCGCCCCGTTGTCCGAGCACAACGTCACGCCCGGCGCCGACACGAACGCCACCACCAACCCTGCGACCGCCGCCAGGCACAGCGCGAGCACTCTCCCCGACCACGCCGCCGCAGCCGGACACGCTCCCGTTGTTCTCTGAGACGACGCCAGTGAGGGCGGAGACAGTGCAGGCGTTCTCGGCGGCCGCACTGTTGCCGTCGAGCACACTTCCGCTGCTTCCAGAGACGGACCCAGTCTTGGCGGGCACGGCCCGGGTGCTGTCGGTCACCGCCCCGGAATTGTCGGGCATGGCACCGGGGGTGGAGACGCCGGGTGGGCCGGTGAGTACCGCGCCGGTGTTGACGGGCATCGCGCCGGGAGGGGAGTCGGTGTCGGTGTGGGCGGGCGTGGGGCGGATGGGGTTGTCAGGCGGAGAAGACGGTCCGGAGTCGCCAGCGGTCTTCGTCACGGCCGAGCTCCGCGACCGCCACGCCTTCGGCGCCCGTGACGCGGACCCGGTAGACCCGGCCCTCCTGGGGCGTTCCGTAGGTCTTCAGTACCTCTTGCACGGCATAGCGCGCTCCGCGCCACTCGTACGCGGTGAGCCGCCCTGCCTGGTCGTGCTCGGCGCGCACCGGCTCGTTCAGCAAGTGCCCCATGCGGGGAGCGTAGCACGCATTCGAACTGGTGTTCGCAGGTGACAGGCCTGTTCGAGGCGTGCATGTCCCTGGTCGCAAGGCCTCGCGCGCATCCGTCGTTCCGCGTCGCCGGGCGTGGCGCGGCGATCGTTTTCATGCGGACATTACGCGCCATGTAGAGGTAACGGCGGGGACCTCCTTCCTCATCCCGTGGAGCCACCACGGTTCTCGGTGCAAGCCAGCCCTTTCGTGGGGAAGGAACAGGCGCGAGAGCCAGGGGGGGGAACATGATCAATGGGGCACACGTCATCATCTACAGCCGCGACGCCGAGGCGGACCGCGCGTTCATCCGGGACGTCCTCGGCTTCCCGAACGTCGACGCGGGCGGGGGCTGGCTGATCTTCAAGCTGCCGCCGGCCGAGGTGGCCGCCCATCCGACCGAGGGCGAACCGCGGCACGAGTTCTACCTGATGTGCGACGACATCCAGACCACGCTTGAAGGACTGGGCGCCCGCGGCGTCCAGGTCGACGTCCCGATCACCGAGCAGAGCTGGGGACTGCTCACGGCGATCCGACTGCCGAGTGGCGGCGAACTCCCGATCTACCAACCCCGCCACCCCGTGGCGAAGGATCTCTAGCGATAGTTATCCACAGTTGGGGATTCCCTTCGCGCACACCTCTTTCCCCCTGTCGACCGGCGTTCCGGCGGCCCGCGTCCACAGTGGATTCCCCAGAACAGCCGGGCTTTTCAGCGTCTGGGCGGCGGATCACGCGCCATCTCGTCCATCATGCGCGCCCACTCGCCGCCGTGCACAGATTCCACAACCTGTGGATAACTTCTGTGCACACCCTGGGTACGGGCGCCTGCCGCTGCGTCCACCATTCTTCCCCAGGTTGCCCCCAACCCCCGGGACGACTTGTCCACGTCGTGGAAAACCTGCTGACCAGTCGAAAGACCACCTCCGCCGGACGGTTGCCCACACCACGTACACACACTGTGGACGGACAGCCTCCACACCCCGGCCGTCCCGGTGGATAACGCTGCCCACCGACCATCCCCAGCCACGTCCCCAACCAGCGACGTTCATCCACAACGGTGCACGTCCCGCATGCGGCTCACGCCCTACGGCATGCAGCGAGGCCCGGACGCGGGGTCCACGGACGCCGCCACGCCCCCACTTCTCGGATGGGCGGGCCGTGTCGCTGAGCCCGATGGAGATCGTGGAGCGGAAGAATGACGGCGTCCACATGATCATGACCATGCCGAGCGGGCCGCCCACCAGCAACAGGACACTCAACTCGGGAATGTGTTTTCCACAGACTGTGGAAAACACATGAGGAACATGGCTCCGATGGGTGCCGCCTTCTACAGCTCCTCCACTCCCGCTACCGCTGCCAGGTGGCGGCGACGACGGCGACGGTGACGGCGGCCAGTGCCACCCAGGCGAGCCAGAGCAGCCAGAGTGTCGGTCGAGGCCGTCCTGATGTCGCATGGGCCGTGACACAGCGCCGAGTCGCTGTTGGTGCAACTCCGCACGCCGCCCCTGTCCCGGTCCAAGGTCGGCAACGGCAAAAAAGAAGCGGGACGATCGGAAGATCGTCCCGCGGAAATCCCACAGAGGGAAGTGTCTGTTCTACGGTCTCGGCCCCTAGAGGGGCTGACTGGGTGGGCCTAGGAGGACTTGAACCTCCGGCCTCATCCTTATCAGGGATGCGCTCTAACCGACTGAGCTATAGGCCCGGGTTGTGCCGCTGTACTGGGCGGCGCAACGAGAGGTTACCCCATCCTGCGGGGCAACCGGAAATCGATTACTCGGCCTCCTTGAGGGTCACTTCGACGCCGCCGACGAGGTCGGCGGCGAGGTTGTAGATGACCGAGCCGACCGTGGAGAGCGCGGTGATGAGAAGGACGTTCAGCGCGCCCACGAGGACGGTGTAGCCGAAGACGCGGAAGAAGGAGAACCAGCTGCCCGCGTCGACGCTGCCGGTGGTCTCGCCCTGCTCCTTGGTGAGGCTGTTGATGGTGTCGCTGATGGCGTCGAACACGCCGAGTCCGGACAGGATCGTGTACAGGACGATCACCGCGACCAGCAGCACGACGAAGCAGACCAGCGACATCACGAAGCTGAACTTCATGACCGACCACGGTTCGAGCCGGGCGAGCTGCAGTTGCGCCTTGCGGGCGGGCTTGCCGGAGACCGCGGGTTTGGACGAGGTCTTGGCCGGCGCGACCGTGGTGGAGGACGGACGGTCCTTGAGGATGGTGCCCGCGAAACCCTTGCGGTTCGACCCCCCGGAGCCACCGGAACCGCCCGAACCGGAAGAGCCGGAAGCGCCAGACGAGCCGGACGAGGACGCCGGGGTGAACGGCTTGCTCGGCGACTCCGAACGCCCGCTGGAGACCGAACCCGACGGCTCCGTGGGCCTGCTCCAGCCCGACGACCCGGAGCCGGGCCCCGACGAGCGGGGACCGGGCGGGGTCGGCGTGGTCTTCGAGGGCGTGCCCGCCGCCGAATCGTCCTTCGCAGGCTCGGCGGTGTCCTTGATGGGGGCGATCTCCGGAGTGTCGGACGGCTTGGCCTGGTCGTCCGCGACCTGGGAGAGATCGCTGCGGGTCTCGTCCGTCCCGGAGGAACCGATGTCGACGGTCGTCTCGTCCCGTCCGGACGAGGAGGACGCGGCGGACACCGTCTTCCCCGACCGGCCCGGCTTGGACCTGCCCGGCTTCGCCCCGGACTTCCCGGCGGAGCGCCCGGACTTCCCGGCCGAGCCCGTCCCGGAGCCCGATCCGGAGCCGCCGCCGGGCGCGCCCGTACCGGGCCCGTCCTCGTTCTTGCCGGGCTCGGTGCTCAC
This sequence comes from Actinomadura syzygii, assembly GCF_008085905.1. GTDB lineage: Bacteria > Actinomycetota > Actinomycetes > Streptosporangiales > Streptosporangiaceae > Spirillospora > Spirillospora syzygii. The sequence goes on from NZ_VSFF01000005.1 coordinate 127,328, forward strand.
GTGTCCTCCTGGCCTAGCGGATCGGGGACGTCGTCGCGCTCATCACGCACCTTCGCCCCCTTCGGCTTCTTCCGAGTCCTCCATGGACTCTACGTTCCTCGCGATGGCCACCACGCTGTCCCCGTCCGCGAGGTTCATCAGACGGACGCCCATGGTCTGCCTGCCGGATTGCTTGATCTCCGCCGCTGTGGTGCGGATCACTCCGCCGTTCGACGTCATCGCGAAGACCTCGTCGTCGTGACCCACCATCAGAGCCCCTACCAACATCCCGCGAGATTCCACGATCTTAGCGGTGAGGACGCCCTTACCCCCACGACCTTGCAGCGGGTACTGGTCGACGGGGGTCCGCTTGGCATAGCCTCCCTCGGTCGCGACCAGGACGTCCTGGGACGAATCCTGCGCGACCAGCATGTTCAGGACTTCCTGGTCCTCCTCGAAGCGCATGCCGATCACGCCGGAGGTGGCGCGCCCCATCGGGCGGAGCGACTCGTCGTCGGCGCGGAACCGGATCGCCTGCGCCCCGGTCGACACCATCAGCAGGTCGTCGTCGGAGGACACGAGCCGGGCCGCGATCACCTCGTCGTCGTCGACCAGGTTGATCGCGATGATGCCGCCAGTGCGCGGCGAGTCGAAGTCCTGGAGCGCGGTCTTCTTGACCCGGCCCCTCTTCGTGCCGATCACCAGGTAGGGCGCGACGTCGTAGTCGCGCAGGTCCATGACCTGGGCGATGTGCTCGTCCGGCTGGAAGGCCAGCAGGTTCGCGACGTGCTGGCCGCGCGAGTCGCGGCCGGAGTCGGGCAGCTCGTACGCCTTCGCGCGGTAGACGCGGCCCTTGTTCGTGAAGAACAGGATCCAGTGGTGCGTCGTCGTGACGAAGAACTGGTCGACGATGTCGTCCTGCTTGAGCTGCGCGCCGCGGACGCCCTTGCCGCCGCGCCGCTGCGCCCGGTACAGGTCGGTGCGGGTGCGCTTGGCGTAGCCGCCCCGGGTGATCGTGACGACGACGTCCTCTTCGGCGATGAGGTCCTCGTAGGAGACGTCACCGTCGAACGGGATGATCTGGGTGCGTCGCTCGTCGCCGAACTTCTCGACGATCGGGGCCAGCTCGTCGCCGACGATCTGCCGCTGCCGCTCGGGCGAGGCCAGGATGTCGTTGTAGTCGGCGATCTCCGCCATGAGCTTGTCGTACTCGTCGGTGATCTGCTGGCGCTCCAGGGCGGCGAGCTTGCGGAGCTGCATGTCGAGGATGGCCTGCGCCTGGACCTCGTCGATCTCCAGCAGGCTCATCAGGCCCTGCTGCGCCTCCTGCGCGGACGGCGACCGCCGGATCAGCGCGATGACCTCGTCGATCCGGTCGAGGGCCTTGAGCAGGGCGCGCAGGATGTGGGCGCGCTCCTCGGCCTTGCGGAGCAGGAACCGGGTGCGGCGGACGATGACTTCGATCTGGTGCGCGACCCAGTGCCGGACGAACTGGTCGATGCGCAGCGTGCGCGGCACGCCGTCGACCAGCGCGAGCATGTTCGCGCCGAACGTCTCCTGCAGCTGGGTGTGCTTGTACAGGTTGTTCAGGACGACCTTGGCGACCGCGTCCCGCTTGAGGACGATGACGAGCCGCTGCCCCGTCCGGCCGGACGTCTCGTCGCGGACGTCGGCGATCCCGTCGAGCTTGCCCTCCTTCACCCCGTCGGCGATCTTGAGGGCGAGGTTGTCCGGGTTGACCTGGTACGGAAGCTCGGTGACGACGAGGCAGGTGCGGCCCTGGATCTCCTCGACCTCGATGACGGCGCGCATCGTGATCGAGCCGCGGCCGGTGCGGTAGGCGTCCTCGATGCCCTTGCGGCCGACGATCAGCCCGGCGGTCGGGAAGTCGGGGCCCTTGACGCGCTCGATCAGCGCTTCGAGCAGGTCCTCGTCGGACGCGCCGTAGTTGTCGAGGTACCAGCGGACGCCCTCGGCGACCTCCCGCAGGTTGTGCGGCGGGATGTTCGTCGCCATCCCGACCGCGATGCCGGCGGACCCGTTGACCAGCAGGTTCGGGTACCGCGACGGCAGGACGTCCGGCTCCTGCGACCGGCCGTCGTAGTTGGGGGAGAAGTCGACGGTCTCCTTGTCGATGTCGCGGAGCAGCTCCATCGCGAGCGGCGCCATGCGGCACTCGGTGTACCGCATGGCGGCGGCGGGGTCGTTGCCGCGGGAGCCGAAGTTTCCGTTGCCGTCGACCAGCGGGTACCGCATCGACCAGGGCTGCGCGAGCCTGACCAGGGCGTCGTAGATGGCGGAGTCGCCGTGCGGGTGGTAGTTCCCCATGACGTCGCCGACGACGCGGGCGCACTTGAAGTAGCCGCGGTCGGGCCGGTAGCCGCCGTCGTACATCGCGTACAGGACGCGGCGGTGGACGGGCTTGAGGCCGTCGCGGACCTCCGGCAGCGCGCGCGCGACGATGACCGACATCGCGTAGTCGAGATAGCTCTTCTGCATCTCGACCTGGATGTCGACCGGTTCGATCCGTTCGCCCGGGTGTCCGCCCTCGGTGGTCACGTCCGTCACTCTGAAGACCTCTTCTGCTGCTCGGTGGGATGCGCGTGCGGTCGCCTCTGGGAGTCAGGCCGCCGGGGCGGGGAGCCTGGGAGCCGCCGAGGCGGGGATCCGCACGTCAGATGTCGAGGAAGCGCACGTCCTTGGCGTTGCGCTGGATGAACTCCCGGCGGGGCTCGACCTCCTCGCCCATGAGCACGCTGAACAGCTCGTCCGCCTGGGCGGCGTCGTCGAGCTGGACCTGCAGCAGGACCCGGTTGTCGGGGTCCATCGTGGTGTCCCACAGCTCGTTGGCGTTCATCTCGCCGAGGCCCTTGAAGCGCTGCACCAGGTCGCGGGGACGGGGGTCGCGCTTGCCGGCGGCGACGCCGGCCTCGATGATCGCGTCCCGTTCGGCGTCGGAGTAGGCGTAGTCGGCCTCGGTGCCCCGGGCATCCCACTTGATCTTGTAGAGCGGCGGCTGAGACAGGTACACGTGGCCGGCCTCGATCAGCGGCTTCATGAACCGGAACAGCAGCGTGAGCAGGAGCGTGTTGATGTGGTGGCCGTCGACGTCGGCGTCCGACATCAAGATGATCTTGTGGTAGCGGAGCTTGGCGATGTCGAACTCGTCGTGCACGCCGGTGCCCAGCGCGGTGATGATCGCCTGGACCTCGTTGTTCTTCAGGATCTTGTCGATCCTGGCCTTCTCCACGTTGAGGATCTTGCCGCGGATCGGCAGGATCGCCTGGAAGTGCGGGTCGCGGCCGCCCTTGGCCGAGCCGCCCGCCGAGTCGCCCTCGACGATGTACAGCTCGGACTTGCCGGGGTCGGTGGACTGGCAGTCCGACAGCTTGCCGGGCAGCGACGTCGACTCGAGCAGGCTCTTGCGGCGGGTCAGGTCGCGCGCCTGCCGCGCCGCCACCCGCGCCCGCGCGGCCTGCGACGCCTTGTTGATGATCTCCTTGGCCTCGCCCGGGTTCTCCTCGAACCAGTCGCGCAGGTGCTCGTTGCACGCCTTCTGGACGAACGACTTCGCCTCGGTGTTGCCGAGCTTCGTCTTCGTCTGGCCCTCGAACTGCGGGTCGGCCAGCTTGATGGAGATGATCGCGGTGAGGCCCTCGCGGACGTCCTCACCCGTGAGGTTGTCGTCCTTCTCGCGCAGCAGGCCCTTGTCGCGGGCGTACCGGTTGACGATCGTGGTCAGCGCCGCGCGGAACCCCTCCTCGTGGGTGCCGCCCTCCGCCGTGTTGATCGTGTTCGCGAACGTGTGGACGGACTCGGCGTAGGACGAGTTCCACTGCATGGCGATCTCGATCGACATGCCCTTGGTGTCGTCCTCGAAGTAGACGACGGACTCGTGGACGGCGTCCTTGCGCGCGTTGATGTAGCGGACGAAGTCCTCGATGCCGCCCTCGTAGTGGTAGCGGACGACGCGGGGCTCGCCGTTGACGTGGTCGGGGCGCTCGTCCCGCAGCGTGATCGCGAGGCCGCGGTTCAGGAACGCGTACTCCTGCATGCGGCGGGACAGGGTCTCGAAGTTCCACTCGGTGGTCTCGAAGATCTCCGCGTCCGGCCAGAAACTGATCAGGGTGCCGGTCTCGTCGGTCGGCTCGCCCTTCTGGAGCTCCGTCTCCGGCCCGCGCCACGTGTACGACTGGCGCCATACGTGGCCGTCGGTGCGGACCTCGGCGTCCATCCGGGTGGACAGCGCGTTCACCACGGCGGAGCCCACGCCGTGCAGCCCGCCCGAGACGGCGTAGGACTTGCCGTCGAACTTGCCGCCCGCGTGGAGCGTGGTGAGCACCAACTCGATTGCCGGACGTTTCTCCACGGGATGCTCGCCGACGGGGATGCCACGCCCGTTGTCGAGCACGCTCACGCCGCCGTCGGCCATCAACGTGACCACGATGTCGTCGGCGTAGCCCGCGAGGGCCTCGTCGACGGCGTTGTCCACGATCTCGTAGACGAGATGGTGCAGGCCGCGCTCACCGGTCGAGCCGATGTACATGCCGGGGCGCTTGCGAACCGCCTCAAGCCCTTCAAGGACGGTGATCGAACTAGCGTCGTACGCCAAAGGAAGATCCTCCTGCCGGGGATGTCTGCCGCTCCGCGCCCGAGGGAGGGCACGGTGTGCCCCGTAACACACATGAGAAGGCGCCCGCGTGCTCTGGTCTTCGCATCGGTCAGAGCCCTGGGCACCCGTTGGCGGCGCAGCATCCTGAACCGATTTCATTCTACCGGGTCACACGGCGGAAAGTGGCACTGTCGAGCGCTGTGTGCGCGTGTGGCGGCCGATCGGACCTAGAGATGCATCCCCCCATAGGACCGGGGGTTTTATCTAGTCTACGTGCCGCTCGCCTACGTACCGCATACCGGCGCGTCCACCTCCGCACACCCTGTCCCAGATGCTCCCACCCCCTGCCGACACCGAACACCCTCCACAGCGCCACCCGGCCCCGCCCCCGGGGTGACCCGCCGGGACACCCGGTGGGGCGGGGTCAGCGGGCTCGCCAGGCACCGGTGCGGCGGGGGCCTGAGGAAGGTCCCACCACCTTTACGCGGCGGACGGTGCCGTGGCCCAATTCCTCGTTCAGACGGCGGACGAGGGTGGACGACAGCAGGCGCAGCTGCGTCGCCCAGGTGGTCGAATCGGCGGCGATGGTGAGCTCGCCGTCCTCGAAGTGCTCCGGACGGGTGTGCTCGGCGAGTTCGGCGCCGACGATGCCCGGCCAGTTGCCGAAGACGCCGCCGACCGCGGCCCGCTGCTCCCAGCCGCGGGACGCCAGCAGCTCGTGGATGGCGGAGCCGAACTGCTTGGGGTCGCCGCCCCGGCCGGGCTCGCGCACCCGGGCGCCCCGCGCGGCGCCCTTGCGCCTGGACTTCTGCCCGGGGACGGTGCCGCGCTTCACGGCGTCCGCCTTCGCCTGGGCGAGGGCCTCGCGGGCCAGCTCGATCCCCGACTTGGCAGGCGGCTCCTCGGGCACGGACGGCCCCTCAAGCTCAGACTCGGACTGGCGCTCGGGCGCGCGTGCGGACTCGGGGGAGTTGTGCACATCCTGTGGATCGTCGTTCACGCTCTCACCCCTTCTCCGTCATCGCCTGGTCAGTCGCGGGTTATCCGGCCGTCGGAGACGGTATACGAACCCCCTGTCAGTTCCGCCGGGACGTCGGCGGGCACGGCGGCGGTGATCAGGACCTGCTCGGCGGGCACGACCATCTCGGCGAGGCGGTCGCGGCGCCCGGTGTCGAGTTCGGCGAACACGTCGTCCAGGATCAGGACGGGGTCGTCGCCGTCCGCGCGCAGCAGGTCGAACGCGGCGAGCCGCAGGCCGAGCGCGAACGACCAGGACTCGCCGTGGCTCGCGTAGCCGCGCGCCGGAAGCTCCCCCAGCCGCAGGACCAGCTCGTCCCGGTGCGGGCCGACGAGGCTGACCCCCCGCTCCAGCTCCTGTTTTCGGGACTCGCCCATCGCGGACAGCAGTTGCTCGCCGAGTTTTCCACGGTCTGTGGACAACTCGGCGTCCCCCAGCGAGCTCTTGTAGGTCAGGTCGGCCGCGTCGCCCGCCGGAGCCAGGTCGGCGTAGGCGCGGGCGACGAGCGGGCGGAGCGCCTCGACGAGGTCGAGCCGGGCGGCGAGGAGCTCGGAGCCGGTGCGCGCGAGGTGGGAGTCCCAGACGTCGAGGGTCGCGAGCACCTCCGCGCCGGGGGACCGCCGGTGCGCGGCCGCCGATTTCAGCAGGGCGTTGCGCTGCTTGAGGACGCGGTCGTAGTCGGAGCGGACGCCCGCGAACCGGGGGGCCCTGGCGGTCAGGAGCTCGTCCATGAAGCGGCGCCGCTCCCCCGGGTCGCCCTTCACGAGGGAGAGGTCCTCCGGGGCGAACAGGACCGTCCGCAGCATGCCGAGGATCTCGCGCGGCCGGGGGACGGGGGACCGGTTGAGCCGGGCCCGGTTCGCCCGGCCGGGGTTGATCTCCAGCTCGATCAGCGCCTTGCGGTCGTCCTTGACGATCCCGGCGCGGACGATCGCGCGCGGCGCGCCGTGCCGGACGAGCGGCGCGTCCGTCGCGGCCCGGTGGCTGCCGTGCGAGGCGACGTAGCCGATGGCCTCGACCAGGTTCGTCTTGCCCTGCCCGTTCGGGCCCACGAACGCGGTGACCCCCGGCCCGAGCGCGACCTCGGCGGCCGGGTACGAGCGGAAGTCCTGCAAGGAGAGGTGGGCGACGTGCACGAGACACGAGCGTAGAGCCTCCAGCGTCCACAGAACCCACCCGGTCGGCGAGCGCCATCGGTCCGCCGCCTGAGTCGTCCCCGGACGGCGCGCCGAGCGTTCGACGGTCGTCGTGCATCCCATGTCCCCTCCACGGTCGCGGTGCCGCTGACGTCCGCGAGACGCGCGAACGCCCCGCGGCGGACGGGCCCGCGGGGCGTTCTGGCAGCTCGCGGCCGGTCCGATCCCCAGCATCGGGGACGTCGGCGGCCGCGCACAGCCCAAGCCGCAACTGTGGATAACTTCGCTCGGACGGCGTTCCGCCCGGACGAGGAGCTCAGACGGGGGGAGGGGTGACGTCGGCGCCGGGGGAGTCCGCGCCCACGGCGTCGACGGCCTCGACGGCGTGGCCGCCGAACTGCTGGCGGAGGGCCGCGACGACCCGCATCGCGGGGGAGTCGTCCTGGCGGGACGCGAACCGCGCGAACAGCGACGCGGTGATGGCGGGCAGGGGGACGGCGTGCTCCACCGCGGCCTGCACCGTCCAGCGCCCCTCGCCGGAGTCGTTGGCGTAACCGCGCAGGTCGTCCAGTTCCGGGTCGTTCGCGAGGGCCCGGTTCATCAGGTCCAGCAGCCAGGACCGGATGACCGTGCCCTCCTGCCAGCTCAGGAACGTCTCCGGCACCCTGGTGACCAGGTCGGACGCCTCGATCAGCTCGTAGCCCTCGCCGAACGCCTGCATCATGGCGTACTCGATGCCGTTGTGGACCATCTTCACGAAGTGCCCTGCGCCGACCTTGCCCGAGTGGACGAATCCGTATTCGCCCTCCGGCTTGAGCGTCTCGAAGATGGGCATCAGGCGCTTCACATTGGCGTCGTCCCCGCCGACCATGAGCGCGTAGCCGTTCTCCAGGCCCCAGACACCGCCGCTCACACCGCAGTCGACGAAGCCGATGCCCTTGGCGGCGAGCTGCTCGCCGTGCTTCTGGTCGTCCACATAGTGTGAATTACCGCCGTCGATGACGAGGTCGCCGGGCTGGAGGATTTCCCCCAGGCTGTGGATGGTCTCCTCGGTGGCCTTGCCCGCGGGCACCATCACCCACACGTTGCGCGGCGGGGCCAGCCGCTCCAGCAGTTCCTCGACGGAACCGACGTCGCTGACGTTCGGATCGCGGTCATAGCCGACGATCGTGTGACCGCCGCGGCGCAGCCGCTCGGCCATGTTGCCGCCCATCTTGCCCAGGCCGATGATCCCAAGCTCCATGCAAGCTCACTCTCCCCTGTGCGTCCGTGCGTCATCTGTGCGTCCGTGCGTCATCGCACGCGCCGGTCCCGCGCGTGCGGGGCCGCGAGGGCGGCTCTCCCCCGCGGATCGTCGTCCCGCCCGCCGCCCTTACCCGGACAGCCGGACGGGCATGATCAGGTAACGGTAGTTGGGGTTCTCGCCGTCCTGCGGGGGCTTCCCGGTGAGGACGGCGGGCTTCGTCGGCGTCGTGAACGACAGCCGCGCCACGTCCGAGCCGATCGCGGACAGCCCGTCGAGCAGGAACGCGGGGTTGAACGCGATGTCGATGTCCTCGCCCTCCAGCGTCGCCTCCAGACCCTCGACGGCCTGGGCCTCGTCCCCCGTCCCGGCCTCCAGGACCACCTCGCCCTGGCTGAACGAGAGCCGTACGGGCGTGTTCCGCTCGGCGACGAGGGAGACGCGCTTGACCGCCTCGATGAACGCGGCCGTCTGCACCTCGGCGAGACCGGCGTACTCGCTCGGCAGCAGCGACCGGTACTTGACGAAGTCGCCGTCCAGGAGCCGCGACGTCGTCCGGCGCCCGCCGCCCTCGAAGCCGATCATGCCCTCGCCGGTGCCGCCCGTCCCGCCGAGGGCGATCGACACCTCGGCGCCCGCGGTCAGCGACTTGGCCGTGTCGGCGAGGGTCTTGGCCGGGACGAGCGCGACGGCGGAGAAGTCCGGCCGCTCCGGCTTCCAGTGCAGCTCGCGGACGGCCAGCCTGTACCGGTCCGTGGACGCCAGGGTGACGGTCTCGCCCTCGATCTCCACACGGACCCCGGTCAGCATGGGGATCGTGTCGTCCTTGCCGGCGGCGATGGCCACCTGGCTGACCGCGGCGGCGAACTCGTCACTGCCCACCGACCCAGCGGCGGGCGGCATCTCCGGCAGCGTGGGGTAGTCCTCCACAGGCATCGTGAGAAGTGTGAACTTCGCGCTGCCGCAGCGGAGCATCACCTTGGCGCCGTCGGTCGTCACTTCCACAGGGTGGGGAGGAAGGCTGCGCGAGATCTCGGCGAGGAGACGTCCGGACACCAGCGCGGTGCCGGCCTCCTCGACGTCGATGTCGGTGGACACCTGGGCGGAGACCTCGTAGTCGAACGCGGACAGCTTCAACCGGTCGCTCTGCTCCTCACCCCCGGCGACGATGTGCATGCCCGCGAGGACCGGCACCGGGGGCCGGACCGGGAGCGTGCGCGCGGTCCAGGCGACGGCGTCGGCGAGGGCGTCTCTGTCGATGCGGAACTTCAAGGGGACCCGCCTCCTGCAGGTGTCGGACAAGGGTGAGGTGATCCGGCCTCGGCCCGGGCGCTCGGAGCGGGTTGTCCCCAGGCCCTGACTTGAGGTGGATCTTTTTTTGAGTAGAGAACATGTGCAGTACTAGTAATAGGGGCGGTGGATAGTGTGGACAGACCGAGTTTTCCCAGGTGAGCCCACGTTTTTCTGTCCACCGGGGCTGTGTACTGAAGGTGGACGGCGCGCGGCCGCCTGGGGACGGCGAAATCATCCCCACACGTCGTCCTCATGTCATCCCCCGGTTTTCCACGAGTTCTCCACGGGTATGCCGTGGGTTTCGGCCGCCTGTGTACGGGGGACGGCGGATCGGGCCGTTCGCCCCCAGGTCCGTCCCCAAGGCGTCCCCAGGCCGTCCACTGGTTTTCCCCAGGAGTGCGGGGCCCGTGCGTCGCGGGTCCACATCCGTCCACTCCTCATCCTCAGCTTTTCCAAGGGTTGCCCACCGGGTTATCCACGAAAATCCCCAGAGTTTTCCACAACTTGTGAGTAGCGACTCCGGATCTCTGGTGATGCGCGCCCTATGTCGGTTCCGTACGCCGGACGGGCTGTGGACGAGGCGCCCGCGTCCCGTCCACAGGCGTCGACGCCGGTTGTCCACACTGTGCACGAACGTGCCGGTCAGCGCTTGCGCGCCTGGTGCTTGATGCGCCCGGTCAGCTCCGTGACCTGGTTGTATATCGCACGGCGCTCGGCCATCAGCGACCGGATCTTGCGTTCGGCGTGCATGACGGTGGTGTGGTCGCGTCCCCCGAACTGCTGTCCGATCTTGGGGAGCGACAGGTCGGTCAGCTCGCGGCACAGGTACATCGCGATCTGCCGGGCGGTGACGAGCATCCGGGACCGGGACGGCCCGCACAGGTCCTCGATCGTGGTGCCGAAGTACTCCACCGTCTGCGCCATGATCATCGCGGCGGTGATCTCCGGGCCGGAGTCGTTCGGTATGAGGTCCTTCAGGACGATCTCGGCGAGCTTCATGTCGACCGACTGCCGGTTCAGGCTCGCGAACGCGGTGACCCGGATGAGGGCGCCCTCCAGTTCGCGGATGTTCGTCGCGATCTGCGAGGCGATGAACTCCAGCACGTCCGGCGGGGCGGCGAGGCCCTCCTGGCGCGCCTTCTTCTGCAGGATCGCGATGCGCGTCTCCAACTCGGGCGGCTGCACGTCCGTCGTCAGCCCCCATTCGAACCGGTTGCGCAGCCGGTCTTCCAGCGTGACCAGTTCCTTGGGCGGACGGTCGCTGGAGATGACGATCTGCTTGCTGGCGTTGTGGAGCGTGTTGAACGTGTGGAAGAACTCCTCCTGCGTCTGCTCCTTGCCCTCAAGGAACTGGATGTCATCGACGAGGAGGATGTCGACGTCCCGGTAACGGCGGCGGAACCCGTCGGCCTTACCGTCGCGGATCGAGTTGATGAAGTCGTTCGTGAACTCCTCGGAGCTCACGTAGCGAACGCGCGCTCCGTTGAAGAGGCTCTGGGCGTAGTGGCCGATCGCGTGGAGCAGGTGCGTCTTGCCCAGGCCGGAGTCGCCGTAGACGAACAAAGGGTTGTACGCCTTGGCGGGCTGCTCGGCGACCGCGACGGCCGCCGCGTGCGCGAACCGGTTCGACGACCCAATGACGAACGTCTCGAACGTGTACTTGGGGTTCAGCCGGGCGTGCTCCGAGGCTCCGGCCCCAGGGGCGGGTGCGGGTGCGGGAGCGCGCGGGTCGAAATTGTCCTCGTCCCGGAAGGAACTCTCCCGGTAAGGGGGCTCGTCGCCGCGATACTGCTCGCCGCCCCCTCCGCCGCCGCCGTACTGCTCCGGCGGTGCGTAGGACTGCTCGACACCGGGAAACGGGTCTCCGCCCTGGAAGGTGTCTTCCGCGCGGCCCACCGGCGGCTCGTTCCCACCGTGCTGTGGCTCGCGACCCTGCGGCTCAGCCGCTCGACCACCTGGGCGGTGCTGACCCAACGTCCGGTCGTTCAGATGAGAATGCGGAGGCCGCCCTGAGTGTTCCCCACCGAAACCTTCCTGGTTTCCATAACCGGGATATGCCTGGGGGCCACGGTTCTCGAACGGGGCGGGGTCACGTCCACCCGGCGGGCCATAAGAAGTAGGAGGACGGGGTGCGGGGGGATAGGTGCCGCGCTCGTCATCCTCAGCCTGTGGATAACCTCCGCGTCCACCCGGGCCGTGGGTAATTCCCGACCGGTACCCCTGGTCACCGTACGGCTGCTCCGGGTACGCGCGGTCGGATCGCTCGCCGTACCCCTGGTCGCCGAACGGGCGCTCCCGGTCGCGGTCACGGTCGCGCTCGCGGTCCCGGTCGTCCGGCGGGCGCTCGGAGTAGGAATCGCCGTAGGACGGCGTCGGCTCGTGCATCCCGAGCCCTGTTCCCGGCCCCGGAACCGGCGCCGACAGCGGCTCCCCCGCACCCGGCCGCGAGGCTCCCGCGGGAGGGCCCGGCGCACCCGCCGGAGGCTCCGGCTGGACGGTCACCGCGACGCGGATCTCCCTGCCCAGCTCACGCGAAAGCGCCTGCGTGATGAGGTTCCGGAGGCGTGTTTCGAGGGCGTCCTTGGCGAACTCGTTCGGGGCGGCGAGCAGCGCCGTGCCCTCGACCAGCGCCAGCGGGCGGACCATCGGCAGCCATGCGCGGTAGCTCGGCGACAGATCGCTCTCGGCCAGGGCCGTCAGGGTGCGGGCCCAGACCGATCCGAGATCCTGACCGTCCATGCGCAAGGTCCCCTCCCCCTCCGTCCGACGGAGTACCTGTCTGCCCGTCCGCCCCACGGCACGCGATCGGCCTCACGGGGCACGCCGCGGCGCGAAGGACTTACTCTCTCACGAGTTGTCCACAGAGTTGTCCACATGCTGTGCATAGGCATGGGGCACCCTGTGTAAAACCCACGAGGCGGGTTCCGGTGAACGAGGTCGGGAGAGCGCCGGCCTTCGCAGGGCCGGTGGTGGGGTGGTTCTTGAACGGGGGTTAGCGGGGCTGAGGACCGACATCAGATCGCGAAATTCGTCGGAGGAGCGTCGGCTCGCCCGGACGACCTTAACCGCTGTGAGCCACACCCGCAACAGGCGCCATCCCGTCCAACATGTCCATCGGAGTCCGATCCCCAGGCATGCCCGCCGACGCCGTTCCCATGCGCGTCCGGGGCGCTGGAGCGGCCGCTCCGTTTGACCGCGTGGCCGGTTGCCCGTAACGTTCTGAGGTCGAGTCGCATCGACGGAGATGCCGCGTGCCCGCCGGCAGCCTCGCCAGGCTGGCTCGGGCGGGCCCCCGCTGCGGGGGACCGGACGCGGCCCTCGATGCGAGCTATCGAGCCTTTGCCGACCATGACGCCGAACCGACCGCAGCACTGGAGCCTCAAGTGAGCAAGCGTACTTTCCAGCCGAACAACCGTCGCCGCCACAAGAAGCACGGCTTCCGGCTGCGCATGCGCACGCGCGCGGGCCGCGCGGTCCTCGCCAACCGGCGCGGCAAGGGCCGCGCCCGCATCGCGGTCTGACCCACCCACACTGTGCTGCCGTCCGGAAACCGGATGCGGCGGCGGGACGACTTCACGTTGGCCGTCCGGCGCGGACGCCGCGCCGGACGGCCGAATGTCGTGGTTCATCTGCTCCAGCCGGACCAGGAGCCCGGCGCGGCGGCGCCGCCGCTCGTCGGGTTCATCGTCGCGCGCCCGGTGGGGAACGCCGTCGTCCGCAACTCCGTGCGGCGCCGGCTCCGCCACCTGGCGCGCCCGCACCTGGACCGGCTGCCAGCGGGTAGCCTGCTCGTAGTACGCGCCAACCCCCGTGCGGGGAAGGCGCGTCCTGGCGAACTGGCCGCGGATCTCGAGTCGGCGTTGGACCGGCTCCTGCGGCCCGCGTCCAAGGGGCGGAGATGAGGACTCGGCAGGGGATGGCTCTCCCCGCGCGGTATCAGATGGGGCGACCGGGCCCCGTCGCGAGCCTGCTGATCCTTCTCGTCCGCGCCTACCGCCGCTTCTTGAGTCCCCTGCTCGGGCAGCAGTGCCGGTTCCAGCCCACGTGCAGCGCGTACGGCCTGGAGGCGCTCCAGGTGCACGGGGCGCTGCGCGGCACCTGGTTGACGGCCCGCCGGATCGCGCGGTGCCATCCGTTCCATCCCGGGGGTCACGACCCGGTGCCGCCGCGGAAGACGAGGTCCACGGCGGCCCCCTCGAACTCCGGCCGCGAGGAGAGCGGCCCCGCCCTAGCAGACCCCAAGGAGCTGCCCGGTGCTTGATTGGTTGTACGAGATCGTCTCTCAGCTCATCGTGTGGATCCACACGGGGCTGAGCACCTTCCTCCCCAAGGACAGCGGTTGGGCCTGGGGCGGCTCGATCATTCTGCTGACCGTCCTCCTGCGGCTGCTGCTCGTCCCTCTGTTCGTGAAGCAGATCCACGCTTCGCGGAAGATGCAGGAGCTGAACCCGAAGGTCCAGGCGCTTCGCAAGAAGTACAAGAACGACAAGCAGCGCCTCAACCAGGAGGTCATGAAGCTCTACCAGGAGAACGGCGCCAACCCGCTTTCGGGCTGTCTCCCCCTCCTGGTGCAGATGCCGATCTTCATTGGGCTGTTCCAGACCCTCAAGCGGATCTCGGACGCCAAGGAAGGCCACGACGTCTTCGCGATGAACTGGGACCTCGTCAAGAGCGCCCAGAACGCGAACATCTTCGGTGCCCACATCCCGGACACGTTCCTGAACGCCTGGGGCGCCAACCCCAAGGTGTGGAGCGCCATCATCGTCACCGGCATCGCCGTGGTGATCAGCTCCTGCACGACGTTCTTCACCGTCCGGGCCAGCATGAAGCGCCAGCCCGTCACCGACGACGCCAACCCGATGATGCAGGCGCAGAAGATGATGGTCTTCCTCGCGCCGCTGTTCGGTCTGTTCGGGCTCGGGTTCCCGCTGGGTGTCCTCATGTACTGGGTCACGTCCAACAGTTGGACGCTGGCCCAGCAGCACTACATCTACAAGCGGTACCCACCGCCCGGCACGGACGGCGAGGCCGCGTCCACCACCACCGGCAAGACGGGTGGCAAGTCCGGCGCGGGCAAGGCCGGGGCCAAGGCGGGCGCCAAGGCCGCCGGGACGAAGAACGGCCAGGCCGCGTCCGGGATCAAGGCCAAGGCCAGGCTCAAGAAGGAGCCGGAGCCGGAGCCGGTGGACGACGAGCCCGACACCAAGCCCAAGGTCGTGCGGAACCAGCCGACCCGTAAGCCGCGCAGCAAGCGCAGCGGCACCCCGAAGCGCTAGTTTGAACCCCGAGCACGTGCCGGAGAAGGAGATCCCGTTGAGCCAGACCGACACCACCGAGGTCGACGTCCAGGCGCTCGAACAGGAAGGCGAGATCGCCGCCGACTACATCGAGGGCCTCCTGGACATCGGTGACTACGACGGCGACATCGACATGGACGTCGAGGGCGAGCGCGCGATGGTCGCCGTCGTCGGCGGTTCCCTGGACGAGCTGGTCGGCAAGCGCGGCGAGGTCCTGGAGGCGCTGCAGGAGCTGACCCGGCTGGCCGTGCACCGCCAGACCGGCAACCGGACCCGGCTCATGCTCGACGTCGGCGGGTACCGCGAGCGGCGGCGGGCCGAGCTCACCAAGCTCGGCACGGACGTCGCCGACGAGGTCAAGCAGGCGGGCGAGTCGAAGCCGCTCGCCCCGATGACCCCGTTCGAGCGCAAGATCGTCCACGACGCGGTGGCCGCCGCCGGGCTGCGCAGCGAGTCCGAGGGCGAGGAGCCCGACCGTTACGTGGTGGTCTATCCCGCCTGATCTTCGCCGTCCACGGCCCCGACCGCTCCGCGCGGTCGGGGCCGTCGGCTTTTCACGGTGTGGTGAGGCCGGGCTCCATCGAGCGCGGCCTCAGCGGCGCGTGGTGCGGCGCCATCTGCGGCGCTCCGGGACCTGGGTGTCGCTGTTCACCACGGCCGTCCGATTCACCTCCGCCGGGTCCTGCGCGTGCGCCGGATCCTGAGCGAAGGCCGGGTCCATCTCGCTGTGGCCGGTCGGCGCGTCAGAGGTCCGGTGATCGATCACACGTTCGACGCGCTCGCTCGGACGGCCGCCGACGGGCGGCGGGTCCTCGATGATGTGCTCCTCGCGGACGATCGTCCCGGGCTCGTCCCCGTAGGCGGGGTCGGCGCCGGTGATGCGGCCCGCGCTGCGCCGCGGCCGGGTGTACTTGAGCGTGAAGCCCATGCTGATCAGGCCGACCAGGATGAGGATCCAGCCGACCAGGTGAATGTCGACGCCGGTGAGATCGACGCGCAGCGCGAACGCCAGGATCGCGCCCAGGGCGATGAATGCGAGACTGACTCCGATTCCCATCTGTCGGAGCTCCTTCCGAGGGGGATTCGGGCGACCTCGCAAGCACCTACCCCACGGGCCTCGAATATGCGGTGGGGTCATGTGGTTCTCGCCATAACGGAAGGGTCCTCCGACCCTGCGGCGCCACGGCGGGCGCTCGCGGTCGGACGTCCGTCACGCCGTTTCACGTGCGCGCCGCCGCCGTGTTATGTGGAACGATTCGTCTGGTGGGGATTGCAAGCGAGGTTTTCGGTGACGCGCTTCCGGTCGCGGAACGCTATGCGGCGTTCCTCGGGACGGCCGGCGTCGAGCGCGGGCTCATCGGGCCCCGCGAGGTCGATCGTCTCTGGGAACGCCACCTGATCAACTGCGCGGTCGTGTCGGCCGCGGTGCCGCCGGACGCGCGGGTCGTCGACATCGGCTCGGGCGCGGGCCTGCCCGGCATCGTGCTCGCGATCGTCCGGCCCGATCTGCGGATCACCCTGCTCGAACCGCTGCTGCGGCGGACGACGTTCCTGACCGAGTGCGTCGAGATGCTCGACCTGGGGAACGTCGAGGTGCTGCGGGCGCGGGCCGAGGAGGTGGCCGGACGCCTGTCGATGGACGTCGCCACGGCGCGCGCCGTCGCACCGCTCGAACGCCTCGCCAAGTGGGCGCTTCCGCTGCTGCGTCCGGGGGGCGAGCTGCTCGCGCTCAAGGGGGAGCGCGCCGCGGCCGAGTTGGACGAGGCCGGGCCCGTCCTGAAGCAGCATGGGGTGCGCGGCACCGAACTGCTTCAAGTCGGGCGCGGTATGGTCGACCCTCCGACAACTCTCGTCCGGGTGATCGCCGGCGGCGGCGAGGATGGCGGACGACGGAGGCGCGCACCCCGGCGTGCCAAAGGGTCGAGGAAGAGGTCTTCATGAGCACGGGACCAGGACTTGGCAGGCCTGACCGCGCCGACGAATCCCCCGACGAACAGCCGCCCGGCCCGGGCGGACCCGGCGCGGCCGCGGACCGGACGGCGGTCGCCGGGGCGCCGGGGGACGCGGAACCGGCCAGCACGCCGGGGACCGCGCCCTCCGGGCACGCGAAGTGGGGCACCACGACGTCCGGAACCGCGGAGAACGTCGGCTATGTACCGACGAACACCGGCGCGCCGCCGCCGGTGCCGCGCAAGGGACCAACTCAGGGGGAGTCAGAACTCGTGCGCGAGGCGCTCAGGGACGCCAAGGTTTCACGTGAAACGTCGACCGCGGCGGCCGCCACCACGGCCACGACGGTCAGGACGATGACCGGCCGCCGGGACAGGGAATGGCCCCGGCCGGACAACTGCCGCATCATCACCATCGCCAACCAGAAGGGCGGCGTGGGGAAGACCACCAGTTCGGTGAACCTCGCCGCGTCCCTCGCCATGCACGGCGCCCAGGTGCTCGTGGTCGACCTCGACCCGCAGGGGAACGCGTCCACCGCCCTCGGCGTCGACCACCACGCCGAGGTCCCGTCGATCTACGACGTGCTGATCGAGGACATGTCGTTCGCCGACATCGTCGTCCCGGCGCCCGAGATCCCGAACCTCTACTGCGCGCCCGCGACGCTCAACCTCGCCGGCGCGGAGATCGAGCTCGTGTCCAAGGTGGCCCGCGAGTCGCGGCTGCGGCGGGCGCTCGAGGCCTACGACACCGACAAGTTCGACTACGTGCTGATCGACTGCCCGCCGTCCCTCGGGCTGCTCACCGTGAACGCGCTCGTCGGCGGGGACGAACTGCTCATCCCGATCCAGTGCGAGTACTACGCGCTGGAGGGCCTCGGGCAGCTCATCCGGACCGTCGACCTCGTCAAGGCGCACCTCAACCAACAGCTGAAGGTGTCCACCATCCTGCTCACGATGTACGACGCCAGGACGCGGCTCGCCGCGCAGGTGGCGGAGGACGTGCGGAACCACTTCGGCGACGTCGTCCTCAACACGGTCATCCCCCGCAGCGTCCGGGTCTCCGAGGCGCCGAGCTACGGGCAGTCCGTCATGACCTACGACCCCGGTTCGAGCGGCGCGCTCGCCTACAGCGAGGCCGCGTCCGAGATGGCCCACGCGGGGGCCGTCCAGTGAGCCAGCAGCGACGCGGGCTGGGCAAGGGGCTGGGCGCCCTCATCCCGACGGGTCCGCCCCCGCCCGTGCCCGGCGATCCGGCCGTCGCCGACGGCGGCGCGCCGGGCTCCGCCGGCGGGGCGGGGCCGATCGGCGCGAACGGCATGGCGTCGGCGGCGTCCCATCTGCGACTGGAGCCGGTCGCGGGGGCCCATTTCGCCGAGCTGTCCGTCGGCTCCATCAAGCCGAACCCGCGCCAGCCGCGCGACTACTTCGACGACGACGCTCTGAACGAGCTGGCCGAGTCGATCCGCATCGTCGGCCTGCTGCAGCCGATCGTCGTCCGCAAGGTCGCGTCGGACGGGCACGACTACGAGCTGATCATGGGCGAGCGGCGGCTGCGGGCGTCCGAGCGCGCCGGGCTGGACGTGATCCCGGCGATCGTCCGCGAAACCAGCGACGACGACCTGCTCCGTGACGCGCTCATGGAGAACCTCCACCGCCAGCAGCTCAACCCGCTGGAGGAGGCGGCCGCGTACCAGCAACTCCTCCAGGACTTCGGCGCGACGCACGAGCAGCTCGCCGGACGCATCGGACGGTCGCGTCCCCACATCACCAACACGCTGCGCCTGCTGAACCTGCCGCCCGCCGTGCAGAGCCGCGTCGCCGCGGGCGTCCTGTCCGCCGGGCACGCCCGCGCGCTCCTCTCGCTCGACAGCGTCGAGGCGCAGGAGCATCTGGCGCAGCGCGTCGTCCAGGAGGGGATCTCCGTCCGGGCACTCGAAGAGCTGATCGCGCTCCGCGAGTACGACGAGCCGAAGGCGCCGCGCCAGGGCCGCCGCAAGAAGCCGGTCGCGCCCGGCCTCCAGGAGCTCGCCGACCGGCTCTCCGACCGCTACGAGACCAAGGTCCGCGTCGACATGGGCCGCAGCAAGGGCAAGATCGTGGTCGAGTTCGCCACCCTCGAAGACCTGGACCGCATCATCAAGTCCATGGCCCCCGACGACTGATCCACCGGCACCTGACGCCCGCCCACCCCAGCGCCCCGGAAGCCCAGCTCCCGGGGCGCCCCTGTTTCCCGTGAAACATCCCTCCCCCAACCCCACCCCTGACGCGGGCGCGAGGGCGGCTCGGGTGTTGGGCGGTTCGAGGTTTCCCGTGAAACATGAGGGCCCCGCCGACGGAGAGGTGGGGCGCGTCGACCGCCGACGGGCGCGCACCGATCAGCCACGGATCGCGCGGGCTACGCATCGATCTGCCGTGCCGATCTGCCTTGCGCCACGGGAGCCGCGTAGGCGGCGGGCGATGTTTCTCGTGAAACATCGGTCCCCCGCGCGGTCGGTCGTGCGCTCCGTCGTTCGGCGGAGCTGGCCGGGTGTTAGGGGAAGCGGGAGAGGATGAGGGAGCGGCAGACTTCGCCGAGGTCCAGGCCCGCGACGCTGATGGCGCGGGGGAAGAGGCTCGTCTCGGTCATGCCGGGGGCCACGTTGACTTCGAGGAAGTGGACCTCGCCGTCGGGGGAGACGATCAGGTCGGTGCGGGAGAGGTCGCGGAGGCCGAGGGCGCGGTGGGCGGTGACGGCGGCGGCGGTGGCGCGGGCGGTGGCGTCCGGGTCGAGGCGGGCCGGGGTGACGAACTCGGTGTCCCCGGCGTCGTAGCGGGCGGTGTAGTCGTACAGGCCGCCGGGGGCGACGATCTCGACGGCGGGGAGCGCCACCGGTTCGCCGTCGCGTTCGATGACGCTCACCGACACCTCGGTGCCGGGGACGTAGCGCTCGACGAGCGCGGCGTCCCCGTAGGCGAAGCAGCCGACCATCGCGGCGGAGAGGTCGGCGGCCTCCTGGACGACGGACGCGCCGAGCGCCGACCCGCCCCGCGTCGGCTTGACGAAGAGGGGAAGACCGAGACTCCGGATGATCTGGTCGAGGACGGACGAAGCGCCGAGGTCGTGGAAGACCTCCTTGGGCAGCGCGACGGACTCGGGCGTCTGGAGCCCGGCCCGCCGCACCACGGACTTGGCGGTCGGCTTGTCCCAGGCGACGCGGCAGGCGTCCGGACGCGCGCCGACGTAGCGGACGTCGAGCAGTTCGAGGACGTCCCGGATCGAGCCGTCCTCCCCCGCGGCGCCGTGCAGGACGGGGAACACCGCGTCCGGCGGGTCGTCGGTGAGGGAGTCGAGGAGGGTCGCGTCCGCGTCGCGGAGTTCGACGGGGATGTCGAGGGCGCGCAGCGCCTCGGTGACGCGGCGGCCGGACCGGAGCGACACCTCGCGCTCGTAGGAGAGTCCGCCGGCGAGGACGACGACATGCCCGAGTTCCACTGCTGGTGCCCCTCTAGACGGTGGTCGAAAGAAAGCGCCGACCCCCGGACGCCCGCGAAGGGGCCCGAGAGCCGGCGTGTTTCACGTGAAACAACTCAGACGACGTCCGGCCCGGGGGCCTGCACGCCGACGGAGCCGCCCGCGACCGTCCCGCCGAAGGTGTCGCGGAGGCGGACCTCGTGCTCGATGACCGCGGCGAGGCGGCGGACGCCCTCCCGGATCCGGTGCGGTTCGGGGAAGCAGTACGACAGCCGCATGTGCCGGTGTCCGGTGCCGTCCGCGTAGAAGCCGGTGCCGGGGACGTAGGCGACCCGGTCGGCGATCGCGCGTGGCGCCATCGCCTTGGAGTCGAGGCCCTCGGGGAGCGTCAGCCAGACGAAGAAGCCGCCGGCGGGCCGGGTCCAGGTGCAGCCGTCCGGCATGAGCTGGTCGAGGGCGTCGAGCATCGCGTCGCGGCGGGCGCGGTAGATCTCGCGGAAGCCCTTGATCTGCTCGCGCCACGGCTGCGTCGCGAGGTACTCCCGGACGGCGAGCTGCGAGAAGTTCGACGGGCACAGGATCGCCGACTCGGCGGCGAGGACGAGCTTCGCCCGCACCGCGTGCGGCGCCAGCACCCAGCCCACGCGCAGTCCGGACGCGATCGTCTTGGAGAACGAGCCGAGGTAGATGACGCGCTCGGAGTCGTCCGCGCGCAGGGCCCGCATGGGGTCGCCGTCGAAACCGAGGAGCCCGTACGGGCTGTCCTCGACGACGAGCACGTCGTATTCGGCGCAGATCTCCAGGATCTGGGCGCGCCGCGCGGTGGTGAGCGTGACGCCCGCCGGGTTCTGGAACGTCGGGACGGTGTACAGGAACTTGACGCGGCGGCCCTCGCGGCGCAGCCGGGCGAGCGTCTCGCGGAGCGCGGCGGGGATCAGCCCGCCCTCGTCCAGCGGGACGTGCACCACGTCGGCCTGGTAGGAGGCGAACGTGCCGAGCGCGCCGACGTAGGACGGGGCCTCGGCGAGGACGACGTCCCCCGGGTCGACGAAGATCTTGGTGATGAGGTCGAGCGCCTGCTGCGCGCCGACGGTGACGACGACGTCGTCCGCGGACGCCTGGACGCCCTCGAGCGCCATCACCTCGCAGATGTGCTCGCGGAGCCGCTCGTCGCCCTGCGCGGAGCCGTACTGGAGCACCTCGGCGCCCTTGCCCGCGACGAGCTCGCCGATCATCCGTCCGACGGCGTCGAGGGGGAGCGCCGACACGTACGGCGCGCCGCCCGCGAGCGAGACCACCTCGGGACGGGCGACCATCGCGAACAGCGCCCGGATCTCCGAGGGCACCATGCCGGCGGCACGGGCGGCGTAGCGGTCGGTGTAGGCGTCCGTACGCGAGTGCTGTTCCACGAGGCACCTCCGAGGCGGTGGACTGGCTTGCCTGCAACTTACGGCATCGGCCCGCGCCGATCCCGACGAACCCCGGGCGCGTCGCCCGGCCAACCCGGCCAGCCCGACCAGCCCGGCCCGCCCGGCTCGTGCGGCGGGCTTCGATCATGGACGGGCGTGCCGTCCGGGCGCGGGGCTCCCTGTCCGATACGATGCCCCCGGGACCCGGAATGTTGCCGGGGACTTCCGCGGAGTGGCGTTCCGCCCGACCAGCCGACGGCCGTCCCGGCCGCCGGTCCGGGACGGCGGGCGAGAATCGCAGCAGGGGGTGCCGACCCGGTGTCGCGTCGTCTGGTCAACATCACGCTGGACAATCTCGCCGACCTGCCGCACCGCTGCCGCGGCTGCGTGTTCTGGGAGCTGGACCCGGTCGGCCGCGACCGCGCGCTGGAGACCGGCGACCCCGCCCTGGAGAAGGAGGCGTGGATCTCCTCGACGCTGCTGGAGTGGGGCAGCTGCGGCAAGATCGTGTACGTCGACAACGTCCCGGCGGGCTTCGTGATGTACGCGCCGCCGCTGTACGTGCCGCGCTCGGTCGCGTTCCCGACGAGCCCGGTCAGCGCGGACGCGGTGCTGCTGATGACCGCGCACATCCTGCCGGAGTTCGCGGGCGGCGGGCTCGGCCGGATGCTCGTCCAGGGCGTCGCCAAGGACCTCACCCGCCGCACGGTGAAGGCGATCGAGGCGTTCGGCGACCTGAAGGGCGAGGAGGGCGGGTGCATGGTCCCCGCCGACTATCTGCTCTCGGTGGGGTTCAAGACCGTCCGGCCGCATCACCGGTACCCGCGGCTGCGGCTGGAGCTCAAGTCGGCCCTGTCGTGGCGTGAGGACGTCGAGGTGGCGCTGGAACGGCTCCTGGGCTCCATGACACCCGAAGGGGCGCTGCGTCCCGTCTAGGACGATCTGAGCCCCTCCCGCCCCGATCGTCGCCTGGCTTCGCATGCGTGTGGCCCGCACTCTGAGCCAGAGCGCGGGCCACACGCCTTTCGCGCTCGCCGCGGGAGACGACGAGGAACCGGGACGATCAGCCGAACGGGACCGTCAGATGAACTCGGCCAGGTCGCGCAGCAGGGCGGCCTTCGGCTTCGCGCCCATGATCTGCTTGACGACCTCGCCGTCCTTGTAGACGTTCATCGTCGGGATCTGCAGCACGTTGTACTGCTGCGGGACCTTCGGGTTCTCGTCGATGTTCAGCTTCACGATGTCGAGCTTGTCGCCGTGCTCCTTGGAGATCTCCTCCAGGATCGGCGCCACCATCCGGCACGGGCCGCACCACTCGGCCCAGAAGTCGACGAGAACGGGCTTGTCGCTGCCCAGGACCTCGGACGCGAAGTCGGCGTCGGTCACGGCTTTCATGGTGGTTCCCTTTCGGTGTTCGTACGGTTCCGGTGGTCAAGGCTCGCTGGACGTCCGCCCCGTGGTTGGGGCGGCGGCGCGGTCAGGACGCCTCGACCTCCGAGACCTTCTTCTCCGAGTCCTGGTCCTGGAGCCAGCGCTCGGCGTCGATGGCGGCGGCGCAGCCGGTGCCCGCGGCGGTGATGGCCTGCCGGTAGACGTGGTCGACGACGTCGCCGCAGGCGAACACGCCGGGGATCTTCGTCCGCGTGGACGGGGCGTCCACCAGGAGATACCCGTCGGTGTCGGTCTCCAACTGCCCGGCGAACAGCTCGCTGCGCGGGTCGTGCCCGATCGCGATGAACAGGCCGGTGATCTCCAGCGCCGACTGCTCCCCGGACTTCGTGTTCCGGACGGTCACGCCGGTGACCCTGTCCTCGCCCTGGATCGAGGCGACCTCGCTGTCCCACAGGAAGCGGATCTTCTCGTTGGCGAACGCCCGGTCCTGCATGATCTTGGACGCGCGCAGCTCGTCGCGGCGGTGGACCACCGTCACCGAGCGGGCGAACTTGGTCAGGAAGATCGCCTCTTCCATGGCGGTGTCGCCGCCGCCGACGACGGCGATGTCCTGCTCGCGGAAGAAGAAGCCGTCGCAGGTCGCGCACCAGGAGACGCCGCGTCCGGAGAGCCGCTGCTCGTCGGGCAGGCCGAGGTTGCGGTAGCCGGACCCGGTCGCGACGATCACCGTCCGCGCGCGGTAGACGTCGTCGCCGACCTTGACGACCTTCGGGTCGGCGGTGAGGTCGACCTCGGTGACGTCGTCGGTGATCAGCTCGGCGCCGAACCGCTCGGCCTGCTTGCGCAGGTTGTCCATGAGGTCGGGGCCCATGATCCCGTCCGGGAAGCCGGGGAAGTTCTCCACGTCGGTGGTGTTCATCAGCGCGCCGCCGGCGGTCACCGAGCCCTCGAAGACCAGCGGGCGGAGGTCGCCGCGGGCCGCGTAGACGGCAGCGGTGTAGCCCGCGGGGCCCGAACCGATGATGATGACGTTACGGACGTCGCTCACTGCATCTGCCTTTCCTCATGGCCGTCGGCGCGGCACGGCCCGGCCCTGCCAATCGCGTCAACCGATCCTAGGCCCCGGGGATTCCCGGGACACGCCGCCCGACTCCCGCGTCCGGCGGCGGCCCGTCCGGGAGAGGCGCCGGTCAGGCGCGGGACGTCCTGTCGGCGGGCGGTCGTAGGGTGAGGGGATGGCGCGCATTCTGCTTCTCCACTCGATGTACGGGCTGCGTCCGGCGGTGCACCAGGCGGCCGACAGGCTCCGCGCGGCCGGACACGAGGTCCACGTCCCCGACCTCTACGACGGGCGTGTCGCCGACACGTCGGAGGACGGGCTCGCCATCAAGGACGACATCGGCCGCGACGAACTGCTGCGTCGCGGCGTCGCGGCCGCCGCCCCGCTCGTGGACGCCGGCGGACTCGTCTACGCCGGGTTCTCGCTCGGCGCCGCCGTCGCTCAGACCCTCGCGCTCGCCGACGCGAAGGCCGCCGGGCTGCTGCTGATGCACGGGACGTCCGACATGGCGGACGACGCCTCCACCGAGATCCCGGTGCAGCTCCACGTCGCCGACCCCGACACCTACGAGCCCGCCGACTGGCTGAACACCTGGTACCTGCGCATGCGCAAGGCGGGCGCGGACGTGGAGGTCTTCCGCTACCGGGGCGCCGGACACCTCTTCACCGACCCCGACCTCCCCGACCACGACCCCGAATCCGCCGACCGCGCCTGGACGATCGCCCTGGACTTCCTCGCGACCCTCTGACGCCCTCCCAACCGCGACAAGCGACACGATTCCCTCACCCGACCGCGACCCGCCGCCCTCCGCCCGCCCCACGACCGCGCCGCCACGACCGCGCCGCCACGCGACACCGCCCGGACACCCGACCGCGACATCGACCGGACACGCGACATCCCCGGCCCCGAAGAACCGACCGGACACGACCCGCCGCCCTGCGACGCGAGTCTGCGTTGCCCTAGGCGGGCGACACGCGAAGGTCGCCCGTACGCGTGGAGGCCGTGCCCGTCCGGGGACGGGCACGGCCTCGGTGGCACGCGTCAGGCGTTGTCGATCTTTTTCAGGACGTGCTGGTTGGCGGCGGAGCAGTCCGGGCCGACGACCCAGACGGTCAGCTTGCCGTTCTGGTCGCCGCGGACGGCGATGACGGTCGCCGGGCCGCCCTCGTAGTCGGCCTGGTCGACGAGGACGGGCTTGCGCTCCCCGACCACGCCGAGCACGCACTCGCGGAGCCGCGTGTCCGGCGAGGCGGCCAGGCCGCGCTTGGTCGAGCCGTCCGCGGCGACGGCGCCGACCTGCGCGGCGAGCGTCCCGGCCCGGTAGTGGGTGCCGCTGCGGGCGACCTCGAAGGCCGGCGCTGGCGCGGCGTTCGGCGCCATCCCCTCCGCGGTGCGGGGGCGGGCGTTGTCCTGCGGTGGGGTCGCCGCCTGGCCGTGGCCGCCGTCCGCGTCGTCCAGCGCGAGGCTGCCGACCGCCGCTCCGCCGCCGAGCACCACCACGGCCGCCGCCGCGGCCGAGAGGATCCGCCAATGCCGCCTTCCGCGCCGCTCCTCAAGGCTCGCGACCGTGGCGCTGTTCAGCGACTCCGCGGCGATGGCGGTGTCGATGCGTTCGGCCAGCTCGGCGGGCATGGACGGCACGGGTGCCTCCGCCAGGATCCGGGAGACGTCCGCGAGGTCGGCGGATCGTTCACGGCAGTCGGCGCAGGTGTCGAGGTGCGCGTTGACGGAGGCGGCTTCGTCGTCTTCGAGCATTCCCTCGGCCAGGTCGGCGAGGATGTCGTAGTCAAGGTGTGCGGGGTTCACTTGGGCATGCCACCTCCTTCCACACCTCCGACGTTTTTCGGTTCCCGTCGGTTCCGGTGGTGGACCAGAAGGGGCGCGAGGCGGGCCCGTCCCCGCGCGCACCGGCTCTTGATCGTGCCGGGCGGGACCTCCATGACCTGAGCCGCGTCGTCGACGGAATAGCCCATCATGTCGACGAGGACGAGGGCCGCGCGCTGCTCGAACGGCAGCTGCTCCAGCGCGGTGCGGACGTCGAGGGACACCCCGTGCGCGTCGGTCGGGTCGGGCATCTTCGGCGCGACGGCGTCGAACGTGGCGTCGTCCCCCATCGGCGTCGCCGGGCGGACGGACTTGCGCCGCACGCGGTCGAGGCAGGCGTTCACCACGATCCGGTGCAGCCAGGTGGTGACGGCGGCGTCGCCGCGGAACCGTCCGGCCGCGCGGAACGCCGACAGGCAGGCGTCCTGCAGCGCGTCGGCGGCCTCCTCCGGGTCGCCGAGGGTGCGCAGCGCGACGGCCCACATGCGGTCCCGGTGGCGGTGGACCAGTTCGGCGAACGCGTGCGGGTCCCCCTGGGCGTGGCGGTGGAGGAGCTCCTTGTCGGGCACCTCGTCGACGCGACGCATGCTCACCGACGTCATGAGCGACCGCTTTCTCGTTCGGGACGCCGGGCACGGGCCGGCGCCGGGAGCCCGCGACCGGCTGCTGGGGTTGGCACCACGGATTCCTGGGGGCGAAGGGACAATCTGCTCACAGGCACGATACAGACATGCGCCGCCCCACGTCACAGACCGTTCGGCGGCGTCCCGGCCGATCGCGGGGATGTCACCGGCGCGGCCCTCCCGAGGGAGGGCGCCGACGCCGGTCGACCTGCTGGTGCGCGGACGTTCCGACCGGGTCAGCCGGTCGAGCCGAGGACGGAGACCTCGTTGACCTCGGCGCGGATCTGGCCGTCCGACCCGTGCCCGAGCCTGGTGAACCAGAGCAGCACGTACCGCGCGGTACGCGGCTGCTGGAGCTTGAACGTCACGCTGCCGGACCCGGCCGTGGCCGTGTCCGCCCTCTGCATCGAGCCCGCGTCGGACGTGGCGCCGATCTTCAACTGGATCACGGCCCCGGCGGACTGGGCGGGAAGCTGGGCCTTGATCTCGCTGACCTTGACCGTCCTGCCCATGTCGAGCATGAGCCCGAGCCCCTCCTTGAGCCTGCCGAAGTCCGGCGAGGTGTAGTAGGAGCTGCGCCACGCGGTGCCGGCCTTGCCGTCGATGGCGAGGCGGCCCTTCTCCGCGCCCTTGCCGCCGTCCTGGCCGACGGGGTCGACGCCCTCCGCGCTCCGGATCTTGAGTTCGGTGACGGCGGGCTTCACCGGGGCGCTCTGGCGGCCCTTGTCGGTGACGTTGTCGTTCGGGTCGCCCTTGCCGCGCAGGCCGACCAGCGCCCACGCGCCGAGCCCGACGATGACGGTGAGGGCGGCGGCCGCGACGCCGAGGAGGGCGCGGTTGCCGGACCGTCCCGGCGCGCCGTGCGCGGGCGCCGCCCGGGTGCCGGTGGAGCCGGGCGGGGGCGCGGCGTCCCGGCGGCCGCGCACGCGCGGCGGCGGGACGTGCGACGCCGCCGTCTGCTCCTGCTCGGCGGGCGGCCGGTGCGGTTGCGTGGCGCCCGGCGCGCCCGGACGGCGCTGCGGCGCCGGGCGCGTGGGCGGCTGGGCGTGCCCGAGCCCGGCGAACAGCGGCAGCGGCGTGCGCGGGACGCCGCGCAGCGCCTTCGCGAGGTCGGACGGGGACGCGAGCGCCTCCGCCGCCCCGAGGCCGAGGCACCGGCAGACGATCGCGTCGATGGCGTGCGAGA
Source organism: Actinomadura syzygii (assembly GCF_008085905.1). Lineage (GTDB taxonomy): Bacteria > Actinomycetota > Actinomycetes > Streptosporangiales > Streptosporangiaceae > Spirillospora > Spirillospora syzygii. The sequence continues at coordinate 154,800 of NZ_VSFF01000005.1, forward strand.
TCCCGGCCTGGACCTGCCGGGGCGCGTGCGGGACGCCGTCCGTGGCGGGCGCCGCGGGCAGCTCGGACCCGACCGGGTCGCCCGGCCAGTGCGCGGTGAGCGCGGCGTACAGCATCCGGCCGAGGCCGCGGACGTCGTCGCCGCCCGGGTCGTCGGACTGCCGGTCGCCGAGCACGGCGTCGGTCGCGATGCCGAGGATCTTGACGGTGCCGCCGGTCGTCCAGACGAGGTCGCGGGGAGTGAGGCACAGGTGCGACAGCCCGGCGGCGTGCGCGGCGGAGATCGCCTCGGCAGCCTCGTAGAGCAGGGTGGCGGCGCGTCCGGGCTCCAGCGGGGCCTTGGCGAGCATGCCCTCCAGCGTCTCGCCTGCGACCCATTCGCTGACGACGTACGCGCTCTCGCCGCTGTCGTCGGCGTCGAACACCTGGGTGAGCCGCGGGTCGGTGAGCCTGCTCGCGGAGCGGGCGGACGTCACCGCCTCGGCGATCCGGGGGAAGTCGGGGTCGAAGGTGCGGACGGCGACCGCCCGCGCGAGGATCTCGTCGATGGCCTTCCAGAGGGCCGAACCGCCGGAGTCGCTGATGCGCTCCTCCAGCCGATAGCGGCCGGCGAGGCGCGTGCCGGGCTCGATGACTGACGTGCTCACGGCAACGTCCTGCACAGGTGGTCAGATCCCATGTTCGTGGCGTGGCAGCTTACGCCTCCGACCCTCCTCTTTGCGTTCCCCAGGGTGTCGCCCCGCAAGCCGTAGTCCCCCACATGGTAGTGGCTACACGCCCGGGAGGCTTCCTTATCGCGGCGCGTCCTTTTTACTTTGTCTCGCGGGTTTACCTCGGTTTCCACTGCCGCTACCGCTACAGATGCCATCCCGTCGTGCCGGCGTCCCCGCCCGTCCGTCCGTTCGGTTCGCGGCGCGCTTCCGGCCGGGACCGAACCGGGATCGGTCCCGGGCTAGCGGCCGGGCAACCGGCTCGTGAACGTGGAGATCGCGGTCTGGACCTCGTCCACCCGCATGAGCTTGGCGAAGAGCACGTAGAGGGCGCCGCCGCCCGCCGAGCCGACGACGAGCGCGGCGAGCGCGGGCAGCAGGTTGGCGGTGTCGCCCGCCGCGTCCGCGACGGTGCGGGTCGCGTAGGCGAAGCCGACGAGCGGCCAGATGGCGACGAGCAGCTTCAGGTGCCCGCCGACGATGCGGCGCCCGTCGATGCCGCCGAGCTTGCGGCGCAGCACCAGCCAGCAGGTCAGCGTGCCGACCATGTTCGTGATGGCGAACCCGCCCGCGATGCCGACGACGATCCACTTGACGTCGAGGACGCTGTACGCCGTGAACGCCACGATGATGTTGGACGTGACGGACACGAGCCCGACCAGCGCGGGCGTCCGGGTGTCGCCGTGCGCGTAGAAGACGCGCAGCATGAGCTGGTAGGTGGAGAACGGCACGAGCGCGATCGCGAACATCTGCATGACCCGGGCGATGACCAGCGCGTCCGCGGGCGAGGTGTTGCCGTGCGCGAACAGCACCGTGGTGATCTCCGGGCCGAGCACCAGCATCAGCGCCGCCGCCGGCATGATGATCACCGAGGACAGCCGCAGCCCGCTGGAGAACGCGGCCCGCACGTCGGCGGTCTTGCCCTCGGCCGCGAACCGGCTCATCCGCGGCAGCAGCGCCGTGATCACCGAGACGCCGACGATGGCGTAGGGCAGCTGGAAGAGCTGGTAGCCGTTGAAGTACGGCGTGTACCCGTAGCCCTCGCCGAGGCCCTGCTTGTCGGCGACCGTCCCGGCCCGGTTCGCGAGGGCGGTGACGACGGCGAGGCCGGACTGGGTGGCGACGACGTAGAGCAGCGTCCAGCCGGCCATCCGGCCGACCTCGCCGATCTCGCCGCGCTGGAAGTCCAGGCGGGGCCGCCACCGGAACCCGACGCGGCGCAGCGACGGCCACAGCGCCACCGTCTGCAGGACGATCCCGCCGGTCGTCCCGACCGACAGCAGCATGAGCTGGCCGTCGGAGATGTTGGACGGGTCGATCCGGCCGGAGGTGATCGCGAGGAACGCGCCGCCGACCGCGATGACCACGAGGTTGTTCAGCACCGGCGCCCACATCGGCGCGCCGAAGCTGCCGCGCGTGTTGAGGATCGCCCCGGCGAACGCGCCGACGCCGTAGAAGAAGATCTGCGGCAGGAAGAACTGCGCGAACAGGATCGCGACCTTGCGCTGGTCGCCGCTGTAGCTGCCCGCGAGGACGTCGATGAACAGCGGCGCGCACAGCATCGCGACGAGGGTCAGCACGCCGAGGCCGATCACGGCGAGGGTGAACACGCGCTGCTCGTACCGCTCGCCGTCCGCGCGGTCGCGCTCCTTCGCCCGGACGAGCAGCGGGACGACGACGCTGGTCAGGATCCCGCCGAGCAGCAGGTCGTAGATCTGGTTGGGGATCGTGTTCGCGGTGTTGTAGGCGTTGGCGAGCAGCCCGGTGCCGAGCGCGGCGACGATGACCGCGGTGCGCAGGAAGCCGGTGACGCGGGACGCGAGGGTGCCCACCGCCATGATCGCGCCGGAGCGCAGGATGCCGCCGGACGCGGGCTTCTCGCCGCCGTCCGGCGCGGGCGGACGGGGCGGTAGGGCGTCGACGACCGTCTCGCCCGGGGTCAGCGGGCCGCCGGGGGTGGGGCCGCCGGGAGCGGGGAGGTCAATCGCCGTCTCGGCCGCGGGGATCGGCGGCGGAGTGCCTGCCGCGCCGCCCGGCCTTCCCGTCGGCGGCCGGTTCGGGTACCCCTGACCCGGGGTCCCCTGCGGCGCCGGGTACGTCGGGCGCGGCGGTCCCTGCGGGGGCGGAACCTGGCCCGGCGGAACCTGGCCCGGCGGGACCTGGCCCGGCTGGACGTGGGGCGGGCCCTGGTTCGGAGGGCGCCCCTGCTGGTTGCCCGGCGGGTTGTGGCCCTGACCCGGGTAGCCCGGGCCCTGTCCCTGTTGCGGGTAGCCCTGCCCCGGGTGCTGCGGGGAACTCGACGCCGGGGAGCCCTGGCCCTGCGAACCCGGGGCCGGGGTATCCGTAGCCCTGTTCGGCCGTCCCTGCCGATCCCATTCCGGTCGACCCGTCACCGGCTGCCTCCGCTTTCCGGCGGCGCCTTGCTCTGATGGCCCGCACTCCGACGCCCACGAAGAGTACGGCAAGTCCGCCGCCCGTGATGAGCAGCGCCAGCCGTCCGTACCCGGTGGTGCGGACGGTGATGGTCTGGACGTCCCCGAACCTCCGCCCCTTCGTGTTCCGGTCCGAGTTCGGGTTCGAGCTCGGGACCCACAGCTCCAGGTAGACGTGGAAGTTGCCGTTGCCCGCCGCCTTCGCCGGGATCCAGCGCTGGGCCCGCTGCCCGGGCCTCAGCTCGATCACCGACTCCTCCGGGGGAAGCTGCCCGAGCCGGAGTTTCGCGGTGTTCTCGGACGTCGCGACAAGGCGAACCGTCACCGATTGGTGGCTCAGCCTGTTCTCGATGAGGACGGGAAGCCTCCCCGAACTTCCCCCCATCAGGACGCGTCCGTTCTTGGGAGGGACGATGCGGACGCTCTCCATGTCGTCCGCGACCTGCCTGCCGAGCATGTCGCGGGCGGCCTTGGCGCGGGCGGGCATCGTCCGCCAGGCGACGGAGCCCAGGCGGAGCAGGGCGCGCTCGTAGGAGATCTTGATGTCGCCCGTCATCACGGCCCGGAACGCCGAGGCGCGCTTGGCGATGTCGTGCGTCTGCGCGAGGTGCGCGTCGCCCAGCTCGTGCCACACGTTGGAGTCGGGGAGGCCGTTGAACACCCGGTCCTGCGGCTGCGCGGCCTGGATCTTCTTCAGCGGCGTCTCGCGCAGCCAGGCCGCGTCCTTGGTGTAGGTGAGCAGGCGTTCGGCGAGGCCGGGCGCCGGGTTCCAGCGCCGGTCGGGGGCGACGACCACCGAACGCTGCAGGTTCGGCGTCTCCGCCGCGATCATCGCCGTCTCGGCCAGGAACCGCTGCTCGGTCAGCACCCCGCCGGCCGCGGACTGCGACCCCTGGCTGACGATCTGGCTGAGCTTCTCGTCGTACAGGACGGTCTTCTCGACGCCCCGCTTCGTCTGGAGCGCCGTCGTCGCGTTCGGCGGCGTGCCCGACGCCGGGTTCTGGAACTGCGAAGTGCTCATCAGGAACGACCCGCCGCGCTTGAGCTGGTGCTCGGCGAGCTGTTCGAGCGTCCCCGGACCGGCGGCGCCGGACGGCGGCCAGGCGACGTGCGCGTCCGCCGGACGTCCGAGCGCCTGCGTCGCGACACCGGTGTTGCGGGCGTCGAGGGCGACGGCGATGTCGCGCGGCGTCTTGTGCCGGACGAGCGCGACCACGTCCGGGTCGCCGTACGGGACGGTGAAGTAGGGGTCGCCCTTCGACGCGGTCTTCAGATCGGACAGCCACCGCGCCGCGACCGGGCTCTTCTCCTTCTCGGCGCCCTTCTTCGCGCCGAACGGCTGGACGACGTAGCGGTCGGACGCGATGCGCTGCGCGTCGTCCATGAGCGCCGGGTCGACCGCCCACGTGACCGGCGTGGCGGTCGTGCCCGCCGCGCTGACGAGCCTGTTGAGGCGTCCGCCGGGGGCCATGTCCTTGGTGAGCTGGTCGTCGAAGAACGTCCCGTCGGTGGTGCGGTGCATGCGGTCGATCAGCGGCCAGACCCAGCTGATCGAGACGGGCTTGAACAGCCGCTTCTGCGGCATGAACGTCAGGAAGGTCGTCAGCCCGCCGACGACCTGCTGCGCCGGGTTCAGCACCTCGACGCCCACCGGGTACACGCCCGGCGTGCCGTTCGGAGCACTCAGCCGGAGCGACTTGGGCGTCGCCTTGAACGACCAGTTCTGCGTCGAGCCGGGCGCGGCGACGTTCGTCAACGGCTGCGGCTGGGTCGCGTTCGGCAGCTGGTTCGTCTGCCCGGCCGAGAACTGGTCGAGCTGGCTTCGGCTGGTGATCGGCTGCGCGCTGTACCGCATCCGGACGGTGAGCCCGGCGAGCTGCCCTTCCGTCCGGTTCTTCGCGATACCGGATATCTCGATCTGCGAATTCCCATGCAGGGTCTTCGGCGCCACCTGAGTGAACGCGAGCCCCACCTGAACCCGCTGCCGTCCCGCGCTCGTCGCCGCGAGCGTCCCCTCAGCACTGGCCAGATCAGGAGACCCGGAGGGCGATGCGAGGGCGGGCGGGATCAGGACGGTGGGGGCCGCCATCGTGATGCAGGGCAGCAGGGCGGCCAGCGCGACAGCGCGCCTGACCATTCTCACGCCGTGCCCGACCGAGGGCCGCCCGGCGCCGCGCCGACCGCGCGACCGGGCCCCTCGGGACGACGGGCATAGATTTCCCGCACCACGGCCCCGATGTTAGTCGGCCACACACCCCCGTCAGGCCGCCCCGCCCACCTGTAGCCCGGAATCCCCCATTCACCCGTTTCGCTCACCCGCCAGCCGAAGCGAGTGGGGCGCGTTGGTCGGGGGTGCGGGGGGTCAGGCGGCGGGATGGTGGAGTTTGGCGGTTTCGGGGGCGGGGGTGCGGGGGTCAGGCGGCGGGGTGGTGGGGTTCTCGGGTTTCGGAGGACGGGAGGCGGAGGTCGGCTGGTTTGGCTTGGCAGAGGGTGTGCAGGGTTCGGGCGCGGATCCCGAGGGCCGTGGACGGTTCGCCGGTCGCGGTGTAGACGACGTCGTCCTCGGGGACGGCGTCGACGATGTGCTGGTCGATGAGGAGGAGCATGTCGTCGGGCAGGAGGAGGGGGCAGACGAGGTTCGCCGCGTACTCGGTGACCGCGTTGACGACGTCGTCGTGGGCGGGTCGGACGGCCCGCGCGCCGGCCGCGAGCCGTACCGCCTCCGGCGACGGCCGCTCGCCCGCGCGGACGATCACCCCGGCGAGGAACCGGTGTCCCGGACGGACGTCGTCGCAGGCATAGACGCGCGTCACCAGGCATCGGGCCGCCGGCAGGCCGAGCACCGCGGGCAGTTCGTCGGCGTTGGCCAGCGCGCTGGGCAGCCGCACGATCTCGTGCACGGTCTCCCATTCGAGCAGCGCGCGGTGGATGGCGAGGGCGTCCTTCATGATCGGCTCCATCCGTGGGGGCGCACCCCGCTCACCCCCGGGTCCTGGTTCGATGTCACCCCGTGCTTCGCACTTCGCGGGATCACCGCATACCCGAGACGTCCGGCTTGACGCCGTCCGCGCGACGTAAACCCTCTCGATGCGCCTCTGCCGCACCTGCGGCGGACCGTGGGCCGTAAGGTCCCGCTACCGTTGTCGTGCGGGACCCGCACCGGCGGTCGCGTCGGCGTCATCGGAGTGCCCAGAACGTAACTCGGGGATCGAGGCATGTGAAGAGCCCCGTCCTCGTCCGGCCCCGCAAGGACTCCGGCGCGGGCCTCACCGATCGCAGGAAAGTCCTTTGTCATCCCATCTATCAAGGAAATACGCTCGATGGCCGTGCCCAACCGGAACGTGACCCCCGAGGCCTCGCGGCGGACCGCGATCGCCGAACTGCTGCGCGGCATCGCGCCCGTCGCCGACGAGCTCGGCGCCAGGTTCGCGGCGGCCGGTCACGAGCTGGCACTGGTCGGCGGTCCGGTCCGGGACGCGCTGCTGCGCCGCCCGACCAAGGACGTCGACCTCACCACCGACGCGCCGCCCGAGCGCACCCTGGAGATCATCCGCGACTGGGCGGACGCGCACTGGACGATCGGCATCGAGTTCGGCACCGTCGGCCTCCGCAAGAACGGCGTCGAGCTGGAGATCACCACCTACCGCAGCGAGTCCTACGACCCGAAGTCGCGCAAGCCGGACGTGTCGTACGGGACGTCCCTCGTCGAGGACCTGCGCCGCCGCGACTTCGCCGTCAACGCCATGGCGGCCCGGCTCCCCGGACACGAGTTCGTCGACCCGTTCGGCGGCCTGGTCGACCTGCAGCGCAGGATCTTGCGCACGCCCGGCCGTCCCGAGGACTCCTTCAACGACGACCCGCTGCGCATGATGCGCGCCGCCCGGTTCGCGTCGCAGCTCGGCTTCGAGGTCGCGCCGGACGTCGTCCGCGCGATGACGGACATGGCGCCCCGCATCGAGATCGTCTCGGCCGAGCGCGTCCGGGACGAGCTGTCCAAGCTGATCTGCGGCCTGTACCCGCGCCAGGGCCTCGCCCTCCTCGTCGACACCGGCCTCGCCGACCACGTCCTGCCGGAGCTGCCGAAGCTGCGGCTGGAGATCGACGAGCACCACCGGCACAAGGACGTCTACGAGCACTCGCTGATCGTCCTGGAGCAGGCGATCGCGCAGGAGGAGGACGGGCCCGACCTCGTCCTGCGCCTGGCCGCGCTGCTCCACGACATCGGCAAGCCCCGCACCCGGCGCTTCGAGTCGGGCGGACGCGTGTCCTTCCACCACCACGAGGTCGTCGGCGCGAAGATGACGCGCAAGCGGCTGACCGCGCTGCGCTACCCCAAGGACGTCATCTCCGACGTGTCACGTCTGGTCGAGCTGCACCTCCGTTTCCACGGCTACGGCACCGGCGAGTGGACCGACTCGGCCGTCCGCCGGTACGTCCGGGACGCCGGTCCGCTCCTGTCCCGCCTGCACAAGCTGACCCGCGCCGACTGCACGACCCGCAACCGCCGCAAGGCCGACCGCCTCCGCCGCACCTACGACGACCTGGAACTGCGCATCGAACGCCTCGCGGAGGAAGAGGAACTGGCCGCGATGCGCCCCGAACTCGACGGCAACGAGATCCAGGAGATCCTCGGCATCCCCCCCGGCCCCCTCGTAGGCAAGGCATACCGCTTCCTCCTCGACCTTCGCCTCGACCGCGGCCTGATCGGCAAAGAAGCAGCCGAACAAGAACTCCGAACCTGGGCCACCACCGAAGCCACCTCCTCAGACGCCACCACCGCCAAGCGTCCGAAGACCCGCACGCCCGCCTCGCCGGTGGCTGAGCCCGAAGCGCCCGAACACCAGACCGCCGGGGACGACGCCACCACCGAAGGTGAGGCCCCAGGGAGTTCACCGCTCACCGACGGCGCGTCTGAGGGTGGCGGACCTGGGGAGGATGCGGGATCCGGTGGTGGAGTGGTGGGGGGTGGGTCGTGATTTCGTTGCAGCTTGGGCGGATGAGTCCGCGTGAGGCCGAGCGGATGTTGGCGTTCGATCGGGAGCACATTTGGCACCCGTATTCGCCCATGCCCGCGTCGGCTCCGGTGCAGCCGGTCGTGTCGGCGGACGGGGTGCGGCTGGTCCTCGCGGACGGCACCGAGCTGATCGACGGGATGTCGTCGTGGTGGGCGGCCATCCACGGGTACAACCACCCGAAGCTGAACGCGGCCGTCACCGGGCAGCTCGGCAAGATGGCGCACGTGATGTTCGGGGGGCTCACGCATCCGCCCGCGGTGCGGCTGGCGGAGCGGCTCGTCGAGATCACGCCTGAGCCGCTGACCAAGGTGTTCTTCGCCGACTCCGGGTCGGTGGCGGTCGAGGTCGCGATCAAGATGGCGCTCCAGTACTGGCGGTCGCAGGGACGGCCCGAGCGGCACCGGCTGCTCACCGTCCGGGGCGGGTACCACGGCGACACCTTCGGCGACATGGCCGTGTGCGACCCGGTGAACGGGATGCACCACATCTTCAGCGACGTCCTCGCGCGGCACGTGTTCGCGCCGCCGCCCCCGCTCGGGTACGCCGCCGATCCCGACGCCGACTACCTGGACGAGCTGGCGCGCCTCGCCGCCGAGCACGCGGACGAGCTCGCCGGGATCATCGTCGAGCCGATCGTCCAGGGCGCCGGGGGCATGCGGTTCTACGCCCCCGAGTATCTGAGCGCGCTCCGCGAGATCGCCGATGAGCACGGCCTGCTCCTCATCCTGGACGAGATCGCCACCGGGTTCGGCCGGACGGGCGAGCTGTGGGGGTGCGACCACGCCGAGGTCGTCCCCGACATCATGTGCCTCGGCAAGGCGCTGACCGGTGGATACATGACGATGGCCGCCACCCTGTGCACGGACCGCGTCGCCCACGGGATCACCTCGGGCGAGGCGGGCGTACTCATGCACGGCCCCACCTACATGGCGAACCCGCTGGCCGCGGCCGTCGCGTCCGCGTCCATCGACCTGCTCCTCTCCCGCGACTGGCGGGACGAGGTGGACGCCATCGAAGCGATCCTCACCAGCGAACTGGAGGAGGCCGCCAAGTTCCCCGGCGTCGCCGACGTCCGGGTGCTCGGCGCGATCGGGGTGGTGGAGGCGCGCGAGCCGGTGGACGTCCCGGCCGTCCAGGAGATCGCCATGGCGCACGGGGTATGGCTTCGCCCGTTCGGCAAGCTGATCTACACGATGCCGCCCTACGTCTGCACGGACGACGAGGTTCACCACATCGCCGCCGCTCTCTCCGCCATCGCCGAGTCGCTCTGAGCGCTGCACGACTAAGAGTCATAGAGCGACTACACCACGTGCCTCCGACAGAACTGGCTAACGGAGTGCGTGGGCCGGGCTGCGGGCGGCCGCCGTTCGGTAGACGACCGCGCCCGCCGCGTACGCGGCGATCACGGCGAGGAGGGTGAGCCCGGCGCTGCCGTCCGAGGGCAGCCAGATCGCCGCCGCCGCTGCCGCCGCCGCGAACATGGCGTTGAACAGCATGTCGTAGAGGGCGAACACGCGCCCCCGGTAGGCGTCGTCGATCGTCTCCTGGAGCGTCGTGTCGACGCACAGCTTCACGCCCTGGGACACGACGCCCAGCACGAACGACGCGGCCGCCCACGAGCGCTCCGCGAACGGCATGCCCAGCGCGAGCAGGCTCAGCGCGGCCAGTCCGAGCAGCCACGCCACCCACGCCTGCTTGCTGATCCGCCGCACCACCGGCGGGGTGATCAGCGCCGCCGCGAAGTATCCGGCGCCGGACACGCCGAGCATCACCGCGAACTTCGCGAGCCCCTCGTCCGGGTCGTCGGCGAAGCTGTTCCGGCACAGCAGCAGCGTCATGATCAGGACGATCCCGTACAGGAACCGGTGGAAGGAGATCGCGCCGAGCGCCAGCGCCGCCTGCGGACGCCGGGCGATGTGCCGGGCGCCGTCGACTAGGCCGTCCACGACGGTGCCGAGCGCCTCGACCGTCCGCGGCGCCTCGCCGCGCGGCGTGCCCGGCGGCGCGTCCTCGGCCGGGTGCGGGCCGAGCAGCGCCCGCGGCAGGGTCGTCGCCATCAGCCCGGCGGCGAGGAACAGCGCCGCCGCCGCGACGAGGATCAGCGCCGTCCCGCCGTCCTCGGAGCCGAAGGACCGGCGCAGCAGGTAGCCGATGCCGCCGCCGACGAACGCGATGATCGTCCCGGACGTCACCGAGAACGCGTTCGCCGTGACCAGATGGTCGCGCCGCACCACGTGCGGCAGCGCCGCCGACAGCGCGGACAGGAAGAACCGGTTCACGCCCAGCACCACGAGGACCCCGGCGAAGAAGCCGAGGCCCTCCCGCCCGGCGGCGGCGAGCGCCGCGACGAGCAGGACGAGGACAGCCCGCAGTATCGGCGCCCATACGAGGATCTGTCGCCGCCGCCACCGGTCGATGAACACGCCCGCGAACGGGCCGAGCGCCGAGTAGGGCAGCAGCGTCACGGCGAACGCGGCCGCCGCCTTCGCCGCCGTCGTCTGCCGCTCCGGCGAGAAGAACACGTAGCCCGCGAGCGAAACCTGGAAGAGGCCGTCCGTCAACTGCGAGGCGAGTCGCGTCGCGTACAGCCGCCGGAAGTCCCGCCCGCGCAGAATTCCCGGCAGATCCCCAGCCTTCACCTGATCACTGTACCCAGTGGTCCCGCGTCCATCGGTCGCCGGTGAAAACCCGTAAACGCGGAGGTCAGGACGTGAGCCAGAGGCGTGTGTAGTCGTAGGTCGCGGTGGTGGGGAGGAAGAGCGCCCCGTGGACGCGGGACGATCGGAAAAGGGTCTGCGAACGATCGAGCAGCGGGACGATCGCCGCGTCCTCCATGATCTGCTGGTCGGCCTGCTGCCAGCGGCCCGCCGCCACCGCCGTGTCCGGAGCGGTCAGCGCGGCGTCGATGAGGGCGTTGACCTGCGGATTGTCGTAGCCGCCGTAGTTGGTGGAGTTCTGCCCGTAGGCGCGCCCGTCGAACAGCGGCTGGATGATCGAGCGGCCGTTGTTGCCGTACCAGTCGGGCGTCCAGCCGGGGGCGGCGATGTCCCATTCGCCCGCGCGCGCCTTGGCGGGGGTGGCGATCGTCCCGGCGTAGAAGGAGCCGCCCGTGTCGGGGGTGAGTTCGGTCTTCACCCCGCAGGAGTCGAGGTTCTCCGCGATCGACTGGGCGATGAGCTTGTGGACGCTGTTCGTCCGATACGGGAATTTCAGCGTCAAGCCGGTACGTCCGGCCTGGCCGAGCAACTGGCGGCATTTCGCCGGATCACCGGATTCGTTGGGCGTCGGATAGTGGTCGACGGCCGCGTACCCCGAGTTGCCCGGCGGGATCACCGTGTGCAGCGGCCGCGCCACCGACGGACCGCCGACGATCTTGATGAGCGCGCTCCGGTCGACCGCGAACTCCAGGGCGCGCCGGACCGCGCGGTCGCCGAGCGCGCCGCGGTTGTTGGGGCTGTGCGTGTTGAACACCAGGTAGGGGCTGTTGCTCGGCGTCTCCATGATCGCGAAGCGGGTGTCGTTGCGGAGCCGGGGGATCGCCGACGTCGGCACGGGCTGGTCCCAGGCGAGGTCGGAGACCCCCTGCTCGATCTGCTGCTGGACGGTCTCCGCCGAGTCCTGCCCGAGGGTGATCTGGATCTTCGCGACATGCCGTTCGCGCAGCGGGTCGGCCGCGGCCCGCCACGCCGGGTTCCGGGTGAGCAGGTACGACAATCCGGGCCGGTACTCGGCGATCTGGTACGGGCCGTCCGAGATCGTGTTGCGCCGCAGATCCGGGCCGTCCGGGACGTACCGGTCGTACTCCTGCGGCGCGGCGGCGGTGTACGGGAGCGCGAGCAGGTTGAGGAAGTCGCTCGCCGGACGGTTCAGCCGGAACACGAGCGTCCGGTCGTCCTTCGCGCGGACGCCCTCGATGTCGTGGTCGCGCTGGTAGGCGGCCATCGCGCCGGGGGCCTTCGGGTCGACGGCGGAGAAGCCGCGGCAGTACCCGGCCATGCCCTTGATCGTGGAGACGAAGTACCCCGTGCCCGCGGACGGCGACGCCGGGTTGCACAGCCGCTCGAACCCGCGGACGAAGTCGTGCGCGGTCACCGCCCGCGCCGGCCGCGTGTTCCACCGCACGCCCGTCCGCAGCCGGACCGTGTAGGTGCGCCGGTCCTTGCCGAGGTCGCCGTTCTCGCGGGTGGGGACGCGCTGGGCGACGTCCGGCCGGACGGGGATCGTCTCCCGGAAGTCGTTGGAGGCGCGCGTCCCGAACAGCGTCCGCGCGAACACGCGGGCGAGCCCGTACGCGCCGACGCTGGCGACGGCGGCGGGGTCGAGGTGCTCGACGTCCGACGAGCCGACGATCTTCAGCGTGCCGCCGTCGCGGGGCCGCCCGGTGGCGGCGGCGCCCTCGCCGCCGCCGGTGCACCCGGCCAGCCCGAGGACGAGCCCCGCCAGGCCCGCCGACACCTTGATCATCTCGCGTGCCGTCACGTTCTCACCTCAAGACTCGGAGCTTGGCGCGCAGTAACCGGCGGTGTCACAGTAGGGCCAGAGCGTGACAAAGGGCCGGTACATCACCGTTTTCTCTCCAGAAGTAAGGACGCCCTGACAGCGGATGTCCACTGTCAGGGCGCCCCTTGGGAGAGTTGTGACGAGCCGCGCGGCCCCGTCTCCCCGTGCTTTGAGGTGCTTCGCCGTAGTTGGCGGCGTTTAGCGCTCGACCTCGCCGCGGATGAACTTCTCCACCGCGTCGTGCGCCTGGTCGTCGTTGTACTGCTCCGGCGGCGACTTCATGAAGTAGGAGGACGCCGACAGGATCGGTCCGCCGATCCCCCGGTCCTTCGCGATCTTCGCGGCGCGCACCGCGTCGATGATCACACCGGCGGAGTTGGGGGAGTCCCAGACCTCCAGCTTGTACTCCAGGTTGAGGGGCGTGTCGCCGAACGACCTGCCCTCCAGCCGGACGTAGGCCCACTTGCGGTCGTCCAGCCACGGCACGTGGTCGGACGGGCCGATGTGCACGTCCGCCTTCGCCATCTCGTGCGGGATCTGGGACGTGACCGACTGCGTCTTGGAGATCTTCTTGGACTGGAGGCGCTTGCGCTCCAGCATGTTCATGAAGTCCATGTTGCCGCCGAAGTTGAGCTGGTACGTGCGCAGCAGCTCGACCCCGCGGTCCTCGAAGAGGCGGGCCATCACGCGGTGCGTGATGGTCGCGCCGACCTGGGACTTGATGTCGTCGCCCACGATCGGGACGCCCGCGTCGGTGAACTTCTGCGCCCACTCCGGGTCGCTCGCGATGAACACCGGCAGCGCGTTCACGAACGCGACCTTGGCGTCGATCGCGCACTGGGCGTAGAAGCGGTCGGCGTCCTCGGACCCGACGGGCAGGTACGAGACCAGCACGTCGACCTCGGCGTCCTTGAGGGCCTGGACGACGTCGACCGGCTCGGCGTCGGACTCCTCGACCATGTCGAGGTAGTACTCGCCGAGACCGTCGAAGGTGTGCCCGCGCTGGACGGTCACCCCGGTCGGCGGGACGTCGGCGAACTTGATGGTGTTGTTCTCGCTGGCGTGGATGGCCTCGGACAGGTCCATCCCGACCTTCTTGGCGTCCACGTCGAACGCCGCGACGAACTCCACGTCGCCGACGTGGTATTCGCCGAACTGGACGTGCATCAGGCCGGGCACTCGCGTGTCGGGGGCCGCGTCCTTGTAGAACTCGACACCCTGGACGAGCGAAGAGGCGCAGTTGCCCACACCCACGATGGCCACGCGCACCGAACCCATCCGGTTGCTCCTTCTCTTTTGCGGTTGCGATCCTCGCCCGCCCCGATAGGGCGAACGCCACCTCTGTGCGGGGGGCCTGAGGTGGGGTTCACCCGTCCCCCAGGCGGGGCCTTCGTCAGCGGCCCCTGTCCCGAGGCTTGTCCTGTTTGTTTTCGTAACGTCTGGCTTGCTGTTCCTGCTCGGCCCGCTCCCGCCCGATGAGCTCGTTGAGCCACCTGACCTCGCGTTCGACCGACTCCAGCCCGTGGTGCTGCAGCTCCAGGGTGTAGGAGTCGACCCGCTCGCGGGTCCGGGCGAGGGCGGCGCGGACGCTCTCCAGGCGCTCCTCCAGCCGGCTGCGCCGGCCTTCGAGGATCCGCAGCCGGACGTCGGCGCGGGTGTGCGAGAAGAAGGCGAAGTGCACGCCGAACCCCTCGTCCTCCCACGACGCCGGACCGGCCTCGGTCAGGAGCCGCTGGAGGCGCTCCTTGCCGTCCGCGGTGAGCTTGTAGACGATCTTCGACCGGCGGCTCTGCAGCGCCAGCGGCGTGCCGGGCTCCTCCGGCCGGTCCTCGACGATCAGCCCGTCCGCGAGGAGCTGCTTGAGACACGGATAGAGAGATCCGTACGAGAAGGCCCGGAACATGCCGAGCAGGACGTTGAGCCGCTTGCGCAACTCGTAGCCGTGCATGGGGGACTCGTGCAGCAGGCCGAGCACGGCGAGTTCCAGCACGCCCGCGCCCTTCCTCGCCGCCATCGTCCACCTCCCGCGGAGACCGACCGTCTCGTACCGATATCTCGAACCGATGTATCGAGTGAATGTATCGACTCGATACATCGACAAGATACGTAGCGATGGCCGTCCTGGCAAGTGGGGAACCGACGGCGGTCCGTCCGGTGAACGTTCGAGGCCGTCGGCATACCTCACGGCGCAGAGCGAATACGGCGAATTCAGGGTGTATGTGGCGGAAGTGTGTCAAAGTTGCGCGTGAAACCCTGGCCCCGCCGCCGGTCCCGGCCGCGGGGCGCCGCCCCGAACGGTGCCGGACAAGAAGGAGGAACAGCCCGGCCGGACCCCCTACGGCAAGGGCGCTGACCAGCCAGGACGCACCTTCGCCGTGCACGCGCTCCCCCCGCTCACCAGCCCGCGCAGTACTCTCGGACGGCGCACGAGCCGCACCATCGCCGTGGGATCGCCCCGGCCCTATGGCAGCAATCGTTGTCCCCCTGTTGATGAGGTCGCGTGAGTAATCCAAGCCAGCCCCGACCGGAACCCGGGTCGCAGTGGCCGGGCGGGCAGCACAGTCCCCGTCCCGGCGAATCCGGCGACCCTGGACAGCCGGGGGCCGACGAGAACCCCGCGCCGGGCACGCCGTCCGGGCAGGACAGCCCGGGCTTCATGGGGGGCCACGCCGTCCCCACCGACCCCGCCCCGACCGCGCCCGGCCCCGCCGTCCCCCCGGAAGCCACGCCGGGCGGCCCCGCGAGCAGTTGGTCCCCGACGCCCCCCGGCGTCCCGGGCGCCGCGTCCCCGATGGGTTCACCGGGCCCGCTGGACGGCCCGAGCATCCTCGGCGGCGGGCCGAGCGCGAGCTCACCGAGCACACCGAGCGGACCAGGCGCCTCTCCTGGCATGGGCGGCTTGGTCGGACCGGGCCCGCTGAGCGGCCCGGCTGGGTTTGGTGCCCAGAGTGGTCCGAGTGCTCCCGGTGGGCCCGGCATGCCGAGCGGTCCCGGTGGGGCTGGTCCGCAGGGGCCTAACGGGCCTTTGTTGCCGGACGGGCCTGCTGGTCCTGGTGCGGGCAATGCTTTCCGGACGGGTGGACCTCGTCCGTTGGAGGGACCGGCTGGCCCGGGCAATCCTCTTGGGATGGGGTCGTTTGGTGGCCCCGGCAGCTCTCCCGGTGGTCCCGGCGGTGTTCCCATGGGAGCGCCCGGTGGTCCCGGTGGTCCCGGTGGTCCCGGTGGTCCCGGTGGGCTTGGTCCAGGGGTGCCTATGGGGCCGCCGCCGGGTGGGCCGCGCGTCCCGGGCAGGCACAGTGCGGGTGCCGGAATGGGCATGGGCCCCGGAATGGCCGGGGCCGGTGGCGCGGCGTTCGGAACGACCGGCAACGGCGTCCGGGAGAAGCTGACCGAGCTCGGCAAGCGCGGGCAGGAACTCGGGACGAAGGTCACCGCGAGGTTCCGCAGCACGGGCACGCGCGCGGCGCCCCGCTCCGGCGGACCAGGCGGCCCCGGACGTCCAGGCGGCCCGAATGGACCAGGCGGCCCAGGCCCAGGCGGTCCGGGCGGACCCGGTGGACCGGGCGGGCCTGGACGACCCCCGACGCCCAACAAGAAGATGTCGTTCTTCGACCACCTGCGCTCCCGTGGCACAGGCTGGCGTCGTTTCATTCCGTCCTGGAAGCTCGTCGCCGGTGTCTGCGGTCTCGGCATCGCGGGGTTCATCACGCTGATCTGGGTGGCGTACGCGAACACGCCGACCCCGGCCGAGCCCACCGTCGCGGGCGTCGAGGACCAGGCGTCGATCTTCTACTACACCGATCGCACCGAGATCGGCCGGATCGGCAAGAAGCGGCAGAGCGTCGAGCTGAAGCAGATCCCGCCGCACGTCCAGAACGCGGTGCTGGCGGCGGAGAACCGTAACTTCCGCACCGACCCGGGTTTCTCGGTCAAGGGCACGACCCGCGCCGTGTGGGACAACCTGACCGGCGGATCGGGCGGCGGGTCCACGATCACGCAGCAGTTGGCGAAGAACTACTACTCCGACCCGAACAACCGCACGATGACCCGGAAGTTCAAGGAGCTGTTCATCTCGCTGAAGCTTGAGGACAAGCACTCCAAGGACGACATCCTCAAGCTCTACCTCAACACCATCTACTTCGGTCGCGACACGTACGGCATCCAGGCGGCGTCCCGCGAGTACTTCGGGACGGACGTGTGGAAGCTGCGTCCAGACCAGGCGGCGGTCCTCGGCGGCATCATCCAGAACCCCAACCGCGACCCGGGCGACAAGGGAAACCTGGCCTGGGTGACCGGGCGCTACCAGTACACGCTCAAGGGCATGGTCTCGATGGGCAAGCTCAGCCAGGCCGACGCGGACAAGTACCTGCAGAAGCTGCCCAAAATCAACAAGGCGGGTACGAGCGACCAGCTCTACGGCGGACAGCGCGGCTACATGCTGATGCGCGCCAAGGAAGAGCTCCGCCGGATGGGCATCGACAACAAGGAGCTGACGACCAAGGGCCTGCGCGTCTACACGACGTTCGACCGCAGGCGGATGGCGATGGCGAAGCAGGCGGCGGAGCACACCGTCCCGCAGGTGAATCCGGGCAAGCTCGCCAGGAAGAAGATCCGCGTCGGGCTTGTGTCGGTGAACTCGGCGAACGGTGAGGTCATCGCCTTCTACGGCGGGCCCAACTACCTCTCCCAGGCGTTCGACAACGTGTGGCAGGGGTCGGCGCAGGCGGGGTCGGCGATGAAGCCGTACGTGCTCGCGACCGCGCTGAAACAGAACTACAGCCTCAAGAGCCTGGTCGAGGGACGCTCGAAGATCCCGATTGACCCGAACGGCAACGTCGTGCCGGAGAACGACCCGACCGGCACGAAGGTCCCGAACAGCCACAACGTGGGCCCCGCGGTCAACCTCATCACGGCCACCAAGGACTCGGTGAACACCGCGTTCATCCAGCTCATGGGCAAGGTCGGGATCGAGGAGGTCATCAAGACCGAGACCGACGCCGGGATCTCGCCCGACCTGCTCAAGCCGCACAAGTGCTGCCTGAACCTCGCGCTCGGCGTCAACAACATCCGGCCGATCGAGCAGGCCGCGGGCTACGCGGTGTTCGCCAACGGCGGCACCTACTACCAGCCGCACGTGATCCGTGTCGTGAAGGAGCAGGACAACAAGACGACCCGGCTGCAGCCGAAGTACGAGCGGCACCGCGTCTTCACCCCGAAGGTCGCCGCGGACGCCACCTACGCGATGCAGCAGGTCATCCGCGGCGGTACGGCGACCGCCGCCGCGCTTCCGGACGGACGCCAGGCCGCGGGCAAGACCGGCACGACCGACCGGAACGTCTCGTCCTGGTTCGTCGGGTACGTACCGCAGGTCTCCACGGCCGTCACCCTCTACAACGACTCGATCGGTCCGGACAAGCAGAAACGGTCGGTGATCCTGCCGGGGATCGGCGAGGTGCAGGGCGGCACGATCCCCGCCCGCATCTGGCGGTCCTACATGTCGAACGCGCTGCAGGGCGTGCCGCAGGAGGCGTTCCCGCAGCCGGCGTGGGGCGGGATCGTGCAGAAGTGGGCGAAGCCGCCGGAGAAGAAGAAGGACGACCGTCCGCCGTGGTGCAACAGCCCGATCGGCAAGTACGACCCGCGCTGCCAGGGCGACGGTGAGGGCGGCGACGGCGAGGGCGACAAGCCGCCCTGCCAGTCGCCGTTCCCGGACGGAAACTGCGATCCGAACAAGCCGCCGAGCATTCCGCCGCCCCGCTGGTGGTGCCAGTTCCACCAGGGCGACCCCGTCTGCCGCATGCGCGGACGCGGCGCGCAGCCGAACTCGACGGTCGTCGTGCCGCTGCTGCCCCTGGCGAGGCCGCCCGAATGATGGTGAACCGTGTCGGCGTCCCGTCCGAACCGTCTCGTGGAGGCGGTGTGTGACATGACGCATCTTCACGAGTCGCCGCACGTCGGCGGGTGTGACCGGGCGCCTACGGAGCGCCGGGGCCCGACGAGCCTTGACACGTCGGCCCCCGCGCCTCCGGGTGCGCAGTACTCTCGGACGACGCAAAGCCTGACGAGGCACAGCCTGACGACGCACAGCCGTATCCCAGTTGATGAGGTCGCGTGAGTAACCGAAGCCGATACGGACCGGAGTACGGAGACGAGCCTGGCCGGCGGGGCGCCCCCCGTACCGGCGGTTCGGGCGCGCCCGCCGGTGCGCCGCGCGGCGGGTCGTCCGGCATGCCGGGCCGCGGCCCGCGCACGGGCGGCAGACCGGGCGGACGAGGCGGCGGCCCCGCGCGGGTCGGCGGCGGCGGCCGCAGACGCGGCGCGCCCGCGCCGATGCGCTCCGGTCCGGGCGGACGTCCCGGCGCCCCGGGCGGCCCCGGTGGTCCGGGCGGCCCCGGCGGTCCCGGCGGCCCGGGAGGCGGCGGCGGATACGGACGTCCCGGCGGCGGTCCAGGCGGACCCGGCGGCCCTGGCGGTCCCGGTGGTCCAGGCGGTCCGGGAGGCGGCGGCGACGACGGCTTCTGGGGCGACGACAGCGGTGGCGGCGGCCGCGGCCTGAGCGGGCTGCGCGGCCGGGGAGGCCGCCGCGCGAAGCCGACGGACGGCCAGGAGAAGAAGACGGGCTGGCGGCGGTACGTCCCGTCCTGGAAGATCGTGGTCGCGGTCGCCGCGGTGACGATCCTCGGGCTGGCGGCGCTCGTCATCGTCGCCTACCAGAACACCCCGATGCCGACGGAGGCGCAGCAGGCCGCGACCCGCCAGGAGTCGGTGATCACCTACAAGGACGGCTCCACGCTCGCCCGGATCGGCACGCACCGCGAGGAGATCCCGCTCAGCAAGGTGCCGAAGCACGTCCAGGACGCGGTGCTCGCCGCCGAGGACCGCAACTTCTGGCACGAGCCGGGCATCTCGCCGACGGGCATCGCCGGCGCGATGTTCCGGGCGGCGACGGGCGGCGAGGTCGCGGGCGCGTCCACCCTCACGCAGCAGCTCGCGCGCAACTACTGGGCGGGCCTCAGCCAGGAGCGCACGGTCAGCCGGAAGTTCAAGGAGATCCTCATCTCGGTCCGCATGGGCAAGGAGATGAAGAAGGAGAAGATCCTCGAGCTGTACCTGAACACGGTCGCGTTCGGCCGCGGCTCGTACGGCATCCAGGCGGCGTCCCGCGCCTACTTCCACAAGCCGGTCGACAAGATCAACGAGTCCGAGGCGGCGATGCTCGCCGCGATGATCCAGCGTCCGGAGTACTTCAAGACGTTCGGCTCGGAGTCCGACCCGGCGAAGCAGGCGCTGATCGCCCGCTGGAACTACGTCCTGAACGGGATGGTCGAGAAGAAGTGGCTCGACCCGGGCAAGCGCGCGGCGGCGAAGTTCCCGCAGACCCAGAAGCGGTGGAGCGACGCCCCGAACGACCCGAACGCCGGCTACCTCCAGGACCGCGTCCTCCGCGAGCTGGAGCAGCTCGGCATCGACAAGCCGGCGCTTGAGACCGGCGGCCTGAAGATCACGACGACGTTCGACAAGGGTCTGCAGGACTACACGAACAAGGCCGTCGCGCAGATCAAGAGGCAGAACGGGCTCGGCAAGGACATCCAGTTCGGGCTCGCGTCCATCGACCCGAAGACGGGCGGCGTGGTCGCCGCCTACGGCGGTCCGAACTACGCCGTGCAGCAGTTCGACAACTCGTTCCAGGGCAAGGTGCAGCCGGGGTCGTCGTTCAAGCCGATCGTGCTCGCGACGGCGCTGGACCAGGGCGTCAGTCTGAAGACGACGATGGACGGCGGCTACAAGCGGACGATCAACGGCGCGACGTTCACCAACGACAGCCGGTCTGAGAACGGCGTCTACAACCTCAAGCAGATGACGGCGATGTCGATCAACACGGCGTACGTGGAGCTGGGGCAGAAGGTCCAGTTGACGAACGTCATCGACATGGCCAAGAAGATGGGCGTCCCGAAGGACACCGAGGGCCTCAACCCGACCTACACCTCCCTCCCGCTCGGCGTCATCGACACGACGCCGGTGACGATGGCGTCGGTGTACTCGACGTTCGCCGCGAACGGCGAGCACCGCGCCGCGCACGTCATCACGAAGATCACCGACAACCGCGGCCACCCCGTCAAGAACAGGTTCGGCAAGTCCCTGGAGAAGCTCCCGTGGCAGAAGCCCGAGCGGGTGTTCTCCGAGGGGGTCGCGCGGGACGCCACGTCCGCGATGCAGGCGGTCGTCACGGACGGCACCGGTACGCGGGCGCGCCTCGGCGCCCGTCCGGTCGCGGGCAAGACCGGCACCACGGACGAGAACAAGTCCGCGTGGTTCGTCGGCTACACGCCGGAGCTCGTGACGTCGTCGGCGATGTGGCGGCAGGTCAAGAACAAGCGCGAGTCGCTGGTGGGCGTCGGGAACTACAGCCAGGTCTACGGTGGTACCGTCCCCGCCGACCTGTTCAAGGTGTTCATGACGAAGGCGCTGGAGGGCCAGGAGATCAGCCCCTTCCAGCCGCCGGTGAACGGCGGGCAGGTCGCCCCGTGGGCGAAGCCGCTGCCGACGCCGACCACGTCGACCACGCCGACCCCGACGACGACGCCGAAGTGCCGTCCGGGCCAGCCGAACCCGCCGCAGGGCTGCGAGCCGCAGACCCCGGACCCGACCGGGACGCCGACCAGCCCCGGCTCGGACGACGTGCCCTGCAACGAGTACAACTACGACCTGCACATCGGCTGCAACCCGAACATCCCGCCGCCCGGCGACAAGTCCTGGTGGTGCGCGAAACCCGAGCACCGGCAGGACCAGGCGTGCCGCAAGGAGGATCCGCCGAACCCGAACGGCAACTGACCACGACGGTCGCGCCAGGACGGCCCGGAGCCCGCGACGGCTCCGGGCCGTCCTCGCGTCCAAGGGCCGTGCTGTGTCCGGGAGTCGTGATGACCAATAGTCTTACTGTCCATGTCGTCGTCTTCTGAGAGGGTCGGGATGGCCGCCGCCGACACGGGCAGCGACATGCCGGACGAGCCCGGCCGGCTCGCCCGCCTCGCGCCGGTGCTGACCGGCGTCACCGCGCTGACCTGCCTGCTCGGCTGGCTGCAGAAGCAGCCGTGCGCGTCCGCGCGGTTCGACTTCATCAAGACGACGACGAACGCCTGCTACACCGACGTCTACCCGCTGTACTACGTGCGCGGGCTGAACGACGGCAAGGTCCCCTATTTCGACTCGTTCGCCGGCTCCGACATCCACCACGTCGAATACCCGGTGCTGAGCGGCGGGTTCATGCAGGTCGTCGCGTGGCTGGTCCGGCCGTTCGGCGGGGACGGGCGCGGGATGGCGTTCTACAACGTCACCGTCCTGCTGCTCGCGGTCCTCGCCGTCGTCGCCGTCCTCGCCACCGCGTACGTCGCCGGGCGCCGCTCGCTGCGGACCGGGCTGATGGTCGCGCTGTCCCCCGCCCTGCTGCTCACGGCCTACATCAACTGGGACCTGCTCGCCGTGGCGCTGTCCGCGCTGGCCGTGGCCGCCTGGTCTGCGCGCCGCCCCGCGCTCGCCGGGACGCTGCTGGGCCTCGCGATCGCCGCGAAGTTCTACCCGCTGCTGTTCCTCGGGCCGCTCGTCCTGCTGTGCGTCCGCGCCGGTCAGTGGCGCGCCATGGGACGGATGCTGGCCGGTACCGCCGCCGGGTGGCTGGCCGTGAACCTGCCCGTCATGATCTTCGCGTGGGACGGCTGGAAGGAGTTCTACACCTTCAGCCAGAAGCGCGGCGTCGACTGGGGCTCGATCTTCTTCTACCTCCAGTCGCACGGGCTGGACGGCGTCACGTCCGACACCGACCGGCTCAACCTGCTCGGCACCGGGACGTTCCTCGTCCTCGCCCTCGGCATCGCGGTGCTCGCGTTCGCCGCGCCGCGCCGTCCGCGCCTGCCGCAGTTGATGTTCCTCGTCCTGGTCGCGTTCATGCTGCCGAACAAGGTCTGGTCGCCGCAGTACGTGCTGTGGCTGCTGCCGCTCGCGGTGCTGGCGCGTCCGAAGCTGCCCGCGTTCGTCGTCTGGCAGCTGGGGGAGATCGCCTACTTCTTCGGGATCTGGTGGTTCCTGCTGTCGGTGTCCGCGCAGACGCCCGGCGCCGACCTGTCCGGCACGCTCTCGGCGGTGCTGAGCTTCGACGCCCCGGCGGGCGGGATCAGCCAGGACGTCTACCACCTGGCGCTGCTCGCCCGGTTCGCGACCGTCCTCGCGCTGGCGGCGCTGGTGGTGCTGGACGTGCTGCGCCCGTCCGGCGACCTCGTCCGGTCGGACGGCTCGGACGACCCGGCGGGCGGCGTCCTCGACGGCGCCCCGGACGTGTTCGCACTGGGACGCAGGCGCGGCGCGCATCACGCCCGCGTCCCCGTGACTCCTTGACCTCTCCGCTATTCGCGCTGGCTGAGCGCCTCGGCGAACCACTCGAACGCGGGCGTCAGCGTCGGCGGGACGGGCCAGCCGTTGATCGTGGCGAGGAGCTGCCAGTACCGCTCCGTGCGCCGGTCGTTGCCCGCCGCCAACCGCGTGAGCAGGCCGCGCCGGAATCCCGCGCCGTCCTCCTGGCCGGACGCGGCGGCGAAGGCTCCGGCCAACTCGTCCACGATGGGACGGGCGGCGTCGGAGCCGGGCGCGATCCCGTCCGCGATGGCGGCGTTCGCCTTCTCCCCGGTCAGCTTGGCGAGCCGCTGCGGATTCTCCGGGACGGCGCCGTTCGCGACGTCGTCCGCCTGGAACTCCGCCATCCGCCTGACCGCCGTGCGGAAGCCCGGGTCGCCGACCAGTTCGGCCAGCTCGACCCAGGCGTCCACCTGCTCGGGCTCCGGGTCGTCGGGCAGTTCCGGCAGCGCGGCCCGCATCTTCGCCGCGAAGTCGGGGTTCAGGTCGAGTCCGGCGAACGCCTCGTCGACGAAGTCGGTGATGATCCGGCGCCGCTCCTCGTCGGACAGCCGGGCGAGCTTGTGCATGAGTTCGACCTCCTCTGGACTGGATCCACGTTTCGCGACCGCGCGCAGTACGGCCCGGCGGAGCCGGAGCGTGCGGATCTGCACGTCCAGCGCCTCCGCGTGCGCCGCCGCGACCTCCGGCACGCCGACCTCCCGATCCAGCACCCGCCGGATCGTGCCGAGGTCGACGCCGAGGTCGCGGAGCGTCCGCACCAGGTCGAGGCGCGCGGCGGCCGCGCCGTCGTACAGCCGGTAACCGGCCTCGGTACGACCGGACGGCGGCACCACGCCCGCGTCGGAGTAGAACCGGATCGTCCGCACCGGAAGGCCGGTGCGGCGGGCCAGTTCGCCGATCGTGTAGAGGGCGCCGTCGTCCATGCGGTCCACTTTCGGGGCTCCAGTCAGTGGAGACTCAACCGGACAATCATCGAGGAGTTCGCGGTGTCGAGAAGCGTCGCCCTGCCGGACGGGTGGGAACCGGCGGTCCGCGCGGCGGTCGCCGAGGTCAGGCCGGACCTCGCGGAACGTCCGATGCATCCGCTGGGCGCCGGTTTCGAGAGCGTCGCGCTCCTCTTGGACGCGGGTGGGGGTGCGTATGTGCTCCGTTTCCCGCGCAACGATGACGGGGCCGAGGGAATCGCGTGCGAGACCAGGCTGCTCCCCGAACTGGCCGAATGGCTGGACCTGCCCATTCCCCGGTTCGCGTTCACCGCTCCGAACCCGATGGGGCCCGGGACGTTCTGCTGCTATCCGGTCGTGCCAGGCGAGTCGCTGCCGGAGGACGAATGGCACGCGCGCGGCCTCCTGGACGAGCCGGACCCCGTCCGCCAGATCGCGGACGCGATCGAGGCGATCCATTCCTTTCCGGTGGAGCGTGCGCGACAGCTCGGCGTCCCGGAGGTGGACCTCCGCTCAGAATTCGCCGGAGACCTTGAGCTGGTGCGCGCCGACGTGGCGTCTCTGCTGCCGTCCGCGCAGGCAGGCGCGCTGCTCTCCGCATACGAGGACTACCTGGCCGAGGACGCCAATTTCGACGCCCCTCCCACGCTGACCCACGCCGACATCAGCCTGGACCATTTCCTCATCACCGGGACGCGCGTCACGGGCCTGATCGATTTCGGGGACGTGTGCATCGGCGACCCCGACTACGACCTGTGCTTCCTGTGGCCGGAGACGAACCGCGAATTCGTCCGGCGATTGCAGGACCATCGCGGACGTCCGCTCGACGCGCGTCTGGAGGCCAAACTGCGCTTCTGGACGCTGGCCGACCCGGCGACGGACGTCCTGCACGGAAAAGAGAACGATTTGCCAGATGTCCGCGACGAGGGCCTGCGCCTGCTCAACACGCTTCTCGCGTAAAACACGGTCGTGCACGGCGCTGGGCAGCGCCGTGCACGACCGTGGGTCCGGATTGCTAGTTGGCGCCCCGGGCGGGGTCGGCGACGGTCGGCTCCGTGCCCTCGCGGCGGGCGCGGCGCGCGTCCTGGACGAACTCGCGGGAGAACATCGCGGACAGGGTCGCGATCCCGCCCCGGTGGACGCGGATCTCGCCGTGCCTGATCTCGCCGGTGATCCGGACGCGGCGTCCCGCGCCGTTCTCGCCCGTCCAGTCCTTGACCCGGCCGCGGCCGGGGTAGCTCAGGTCCCAGTGGTCGATGTCGGCGTCCTGCGGGACGAGCAGCT
This sequence comes from Actinomadura syzygii, assembly GCF_008085905.1. Lineage (GTDB taxonomy): Bacteria > Actinomycetota > Actinomycetes > Streptosporangiales > Streptosporangiaceae > Spirillospora > Spirillospora syzygii. The sequence goes on from NZ_VSFF01000005.1 coordinate 180,091, forward strand.
TGACCATCGAGTGGTCGAGGTTGACCTCCACCTCGATGTCGCCGTCCGGGATCTGCGGCGAGCGTAGATCGAGGACGACCATGCCGCGGCGGGCGCGGACCTCGAAGCGGCGTCCGGTCGTCCAGTGGCCGAGCTTCTTGATCGTCCGGTAGTGGGCGTGGACGCGGGCGACGTCGTCGGTCGTCGGGGTGGTTTCGGCGGTGTGCGTGGCGTTCATCTCGGTGTTCCTCTCGGAATCGGGCAACTGCCTCGCTCGAAGAGTCACTCTCTCCATGAGCTTCTCGTTAAACGAGAGATTAGGCAACGGCATGCCCCACTGTCAAGCGCGGCTGCGACGTCTCCGTATCGCCGCAGGTCAGCACATCAATGAAGGCCCGGTCACGATGCTGCTCGACCGTCGCGGACGGGAACGGTCTCCGCTCCCCCGAACGCCAACCGAAATCTCCCGTCTCGGGGGATAGCCCGGCCGATGGTGGGGGATGATCGCGCCCGGCGGCACGGGGTGAACGCCCCAGCTCGCGGAACGGACGCCAGAACTCCCGGGAGAGGACGTGGACGCGAACCAAGCACTGACCGAGCTGCTCGCGGGACGCGTGAAGCCGGGCGTCTACCAGTGGCGAATGCCCCCGGTGCCGGGCGCGATCGGCGACACCGCCTGGACCGAGCGCGCGGAGGACGCGGGCTGGCGCGGCTTCCACCTAGACGGCCGCCACGTCCGCGACGCGGATTCATTCCTACGGCTGTGCGCGGACGCCTTCGAACTTCCCCCGGAGGAGGCCCCGGACGGCTGGGACGCACTCGGCGCCACCCTCGCCGACCTGTCCTGGACGCCGACGAAGAACGGCTATGTCGTCCTGTACGAGTCGTGGTCCGAACTGGCGGACGCCGACCAGCCCGCCTTCCGGACAGTGCTCGACGTGTTCGCGCGAGCCGTCCGGGTGTGGCGCGACTCGTCCACCCCGATGGTCGTGCTCATGTCCAGCGTCGGCGTAGAAGCGGCGGGCGTCCCCCGCCTCGTGTGAAAACGCGCGGTGCGCGCATGATGAGCGGCCTTTGAAGAGTGGCCTCGCGCGCGAAGCCGACGCGATGAAAAGAGCGCGCGGACCAGAGGAAGACCCGAAAAGGAACCCGGCGGCGGGTCTCCCCGCGCCCCCGCCGCGGGTTCCGGTCGACGCCGTGCGGCGTCGGCGTACGCCGTTAGTACGTGGTCGGCTGTGAGGCGAACCAGGCCACACCGAGGATGTACAGCACCCAGAAGATGATCCAGCCCGCGGAGACGAGGTAGCCGAGGATGAGCCCGGTGACGGCCATTCCGTGGCCGCCCTCACCGGTCCGCTTCATCTGGCTCTGCGCGACGTGCCCGAAGATGATCGCGAGGATGGACGTCAGGCCGCAGGCGAAGAAGCCGATGAGCCCGCACACCAGCGACGCGGTCGCCATGCCGTTGGTCGGACGCACGACCGGAACCGGCGACGCTCCGTAGTAGTGGTGCTGCACGGGAGGGGGCTGCTGGGAGTAGTGCTGAGCGTACGGGTCCTGCGAGCCGTAGCCGTAGGGGTCGTACGGAGGCTGTGCCATGTGCTTCCCGATCGGTTCGCGCGCCCGCCGCCGGAGAATCGCGCGTGCGCTGAGGGGCTGGATTCCGGATTATGCCAGTGTGACGCGCCCTTCGGACTTTGTCGTCATGCTGGTCGTCGCGGTGTTAGATGTCGGGAGCGTCCGGCGGGTTCCTGCCTCCGGGAGCGATCTTGGCCCGTGCGCGTCAGAGTTTGGAACGAAGCCAGGAGATGTCCTCGGCCTGGCCCGTGGCCGGGGTCTCCACCACGACGGGCGCGCCCGCCGCCCGCACCACCGCGAGGATCAGCTCCGGATCGATCTTGCCGTTGCCGAGGTTGGCGTGCCGGTCGGCGCCCGAGCCGAAGTCGTCGCGGCTGTCGTTGCAGTGCACGAGGTCGATGCTGCCGGTGATGGCCTTGATCCGGTCGACGGCGTCGACGAGCGCCTCCCCCGCCGCGTGCGCGTGGCAGGTGTCGAGGCAGAAGCCGAGCTTGGACTCGAGCCCGGGGACGCCGGACAGCACGTCCCACAACCGCGCGATCCGGTCGAACTTGCGCGCCATCGCGTTGCCGCCGCCGGCGGTGTTCTCGATGTAGACCGGAATCGGACACTCGACCCGCTCGAACACCTTGCGCCAGTTCTCGAAGCCCATCTCGGGGTCGTCGTCCTTCAGCACGTGCCCGCCGTGCACGATCAGCGCCTTGGCGCCGATGGACGCGGCCGCCTCCAGCTGCTGCGTCAGGTTCTTCCGGCTCGGGATGCGGATCCGGTTGTTGGACGTCGCCACGTTGATCGTGTACGGAGCGTGCACGTACACGTCCACGCCGGAACCCGCCAGCGCCTCGACGCCTTCCGGCAGGACGGGCTTCTTCCACCCCTGCGGGTCGCCCAGGAAGAACTGGACGACGTCGGCGCCCACCGCGCGGGCGTTGTCGAGCGGGTCGGTCTGGTCGACGTGGGCTCCGATACGCATGCCCCGAGCCTATCCGCGCCCCCGACAACCCACCCCACCAAACCAACTCCCGCCTGCCGCCTGCCGCCTGCCGCCTGTCGAGCGCGTCGGGTCACACCAGGTGTCGGATCGGCGGCGGGGGTGCGGTCGTCAGACCGTGAAGCCGCCGTGGCTCAGTGCGAACGCGACGCCGAGGAACGAGGTGACCATGCCGATGACGTTCAGCCAGCGTTCGTTCGTCGTGGCGGAGATGAGTTGGGAATACAGCGCGATGGGAAGGCCGATCACTCCCGCGATGGCGCCGGGGAGATGTGTCTGGGGGATCCAGCCCATGATGAGCGCGGCGATGCCGACCGTGACGGCGACCACGGCGAGGACGGCCTGGAGCCGGTGCGGCTCGACCTCCGTGCCGGTCGCCGGCCGCCGTTCCGCGCCCGTCGCGTGCCGCTCCGCGCCCGCTGCCTCCTGCGGCATCGGAACCCTCCTCGGGTCATGGCGCCCGCGCGTGAAAGGGCATATGCCACGCACGGGACCGGACGGACCATGCCCTTAAAGGGGTTCCCAACGAGCCCGCTGATCAACCGGCGGGGGCGGGCGGAAAATGTCGGCGGGACGCGGTACGGTCGAACAAGGATTCGAACACCGGCTCGGTCCGGCCCTCCGAGGGGAAGCGGAGGGAGGAGGCAGGAGGTGCACCGTGGTGACGAAAGCGGAGTTGGGGCTCATCGGCGACGCGGAGCTCGTCGAGGAGCTGTCGCTGCTGACGACCCAGACCGCCCGCATGCGCGCCCGCATGGCCGACATCATGGCCGAACTGGAACGGCGGCGCTGCGCCCGGCCGGCCCGTCCGGCCCGCCCGAGAGCGACCAGGTGAGCTCCCGGCCACCAACCGGCGTCCTCGATGTGGGGGTGGGGCGGTTGTGTCCGCTGGGCTGGGGGTTCGTTCCGGCAAGCGGCTCGTACATGCCCCATCGTTGGTAACCTGTATCGGTCTCGCGGCTGGCGCGCCCGGCGATCCGGGGTCCGGCGCCGCCGCGGGGGACGCAGTAAGCCCTCCTGTCACGGAGAGACCGTGACCGCATCAGTCCAGAGGAGGTAGGGACACAGCATGCGTCGTTACGAACTCATGGCCATTCTCGACCCCGCCATCGACGAGCGCACCGCCAACACCGCGCTCGACCCGTTCCTGAAGGTCGTCAAGGACGGCGGCGGCAGCGTGGAGAAGGTCGACGTCTGGGGCCGCCGGCGCCTGGCGTACGACATCCAGAAGAAGTCCGAAGGCATCTACGCGGTTATCGACCTTTCGGCCGAGCCTGCCACGGTCAAGGAGCTCGACCGGCAGCTCAACCTGAGCGAGTCGATCCTCCGCACCAAGGTCATCCGCCCCGAGGTCCACTGAGCCCGGCTCAGTCCTCACACCAGCCGGAGCGAGCCCCATGGCAGGCGACACCGTAATCACGATCGTCGGGAACCTCGTCGAGGACCCGAATCTCCGTTTCACCCCGAGCGGCCAGGCGGTCGCGTCCTTCCGCCTCGCGTCGACCCCGCGGTTCTTCGACCGCCAGGCCGGCGACTGGAAGGACGGCGAGGCCCTGTTCCTGACCTGCAACGTCTGGCGGCAGGCCGCCGAGAACGTGGCCGAGACCCTGCAGCGCGGCATGCGGGTGATCGTGCAGGGACGCCTCAAGCAGCGGTCGTACGAGACCCGCGAGGGTGAGAAGCGCACCGTCTTCGAGGTCGAGGTCGACGAGGTCGGCCCGTCGCTCCGCAACGCCACCGCCAAGGTCAACAAGACCCAGCGGCAGGGTGGCGGCGGCGGGTTCGGCGGCGGCGGCCAGGGCGGCGGCGGCCAGGGCGGCGGCGGAGGCTTCGGCGGCGGCGGCCAGCAGGGCGGCGGCGGTGGCGGTTTCGGAGGCGGCGGCCAGCAGCAGGGCGGCGGTTTCGGAGGCGGCCAGCAGCAGGGCGGCGGCGCCCCGGCCGACGACCCCTGGGCCACCAGCGGCGGTGGCGGCGGGGGCTTCTCCGACGACCCGCCCTTCTAACCGGCCTCTCACCGGGCCTCGCGCCTCCAGCCGGGTTCCCGTGCTGGACGGTCCGTCCGCCGAGGGCGGTCCGTCGCTCCGGCGATGACCAGTAAGAAACGAGTACACGTCCATTCCCGCGTGAGCGGGGCTCTCCCAAAGGAGCACCACGATGGCGAAGCCACCTCCCCGCAAGCCGAAGAAGAAGGTTTGCGTTTTCTGCCAGGAGAAGATCTCCTACGTCGACTACAAGGACACCGGTCTGCTGCGGAAGTTCATCTCCGACCGCGGCAAGATCCGTGCCCGTCGGGTGACCGGTAACTGCACCCAGCACCAGCGGGACGTCGCCACGGCGATCAAGAACGCCCGCGAGATGGCGCTGCTGCCGTACACCAGCACCGCGCGCTGAGGCAGGAGGAACGATCATGAAGCTCATCCTGACCCAGCAGGTCTCCGGGCTCGGCGAGCCCGGTGACGTCATCGACGTCCGCGACGGCTACGGCCGCAACTACCTCGTTCCCCGCGGGTTCGCCATCCGGTGGACGCGCGGCGCCGAGCGCCAGATCGACTCCATCAAGAAGGCGCGTTCGGCCCGCGAGATCGCGACCGTCGAGCACGCCAAGGAAGTCGCCGACCAGCTCAAGTCGCTCCGCGTGACGCTGCGCACCCGCGCCGGCAGCGGCGGCCGCCTGTTCGGCGCCGTGACCGCCGCCGACATCGCCACCGCGGTCCGCGACGCGCACGGTCCCGACCTGGACCGCCGCCGCATCGAGATCGGCAACCCGATCAAGACCGTCGGCACCCACCGGGTCAGCGTCCGGCTGCACTCCGACGTCAGCGCCTCGATCGACGTGAACGTCATCGAAGCCTGACCGGCACCACCACCGACCGGCCCCCGCCGCCCCAGGGCGACGGGGGCCGCTCGCTTCCCACCGAGAACCTGCGGGAAGGGCGCTGTCGCCCAACCTGCGGGGAGGGCGCTGATGCCGACGTGCGGGAAGGGCGCTGTTGCCAAGCTGCGGGGAGGGCGCTGATGCCGACCTGCGGGACGGGCGCTGGTGCCGTCCTGTGAGAGGGGCGCTGGTGCCGCGCGGCCGGGACGGGAAGCGGGGGCCGGATGGGACGCGGCCCTCTTCGGGAAGGGCGCTGGTGCCCCGCGCGGCCGGGACGGGAAGCGGGCGCCGGATGGGACTCGGCCCTCTTGGCGACGGGGGTCGGCGCGGGCCGGTAGGGGGATGGAATTTCTTGGGCAAGGGTGGGGCATTGGCGGGCCACGCTGGGGTTTCAGGCTTGGGGTTTCATGTGAAACGTCCGTGAACCGCCCGGTGTTTCGGGGGGCGACAGACCGGTCATCACGTTCCGTGATCATGGAAGCGCGGGGCGAGGGGAGTGGCTGTGGTCGCCTGTTCGGGCAATTCCGCGGATGACTGGCCGGTGACGCGCCGGTCGGTCATCGGGGGCGTGGTGGGCGCCGGGCTGCTGGAGGTGCTGTCGCTGGGGCTGCCCGTCCAGAACGCGGCCTTGGCCGACGATCCTCCGCTCTGGGGGCCCGCGGACGGCGACCGCTTCACGGCGGACGCCCCGCGCGTCTACACCCGCGCGCAGTGGAAGGCGCGTCCGGCGCGGCGTCCGGCGAAGGTGCTGAACCGGCGGCCGGACCACATCATCATCCACCACACGGCCACGGCGAATTCGAGGGACACCTCCCTCGCGCACGCTTTCGCGCTGTCGCGGTTCATCCAGTCGTTCCACATGAACAGGAACGGGTGGGACGACTCCGGGCAGCAGCTCACCATCAGCCGGGGCGGCATCGTGATGGAGGGCCGCAACCGCAGCCTGAAGGCCGTCCGGGCGCGGGACCTCGCGGTCGGCGCGCAGGTGCTGCACCACAACTCGCACACGATCGGGATCGAGAACGAGGGCACGTACTCCAGCAGGGCCGTCCCGCGACGCCTGTGGCACTCGCTGGTGGAAGTGTGCGTGTGGCTCTGCCGCACGTACGACCTGGAACCGCGCAAGGCGATCGTCGGGCATCGCGACCTCAACCAGACGGCCTGCCCGGGGGACGCCCTGTACGCGAGGTTGCCGGCGTTGCGCAGGTCCGTGTCGGCGCGTCTCGGCGGCTCGCCCGATCAGGAGCCCGCGGATGAGTCTCAGCAGGGACCGGAGCACTCCACGGACGATTCCGGGTTCCCCGTCCTGCCGTCGATCGACGACCTGACCTGAGCGGCCGCCGGGCATCAGGTCTCCGGGGTCGTGTAGCGGGTTCGGCGGCGGGCGATCTCCGGGTCGATGCCCTCGACCAGCGACCAGATGCCCGCCACCCGTTCCACCAGGGTCTCGGGGGGCAGCCCGGCCAGGCCCTCCGCCGCCAGGTCGTCGATCGCCTGCGTCAGCCGGGCCATCCGCTCGCCGTGTGTGGAACACATGTTCGAATAGTAGCGAGTGTGGCGGCCGGTGCGGATGCGGTTCGCGGAAATTCGGCTGCGGACCACCCCGGGCGGACGCGCCGGACGAGCCGGCCGCGCCGGGTGAACGCGCTGGTCAGCGGACGGCGCCGGTCACCAGCCAGCGGTCGCCGCGGGCGCGGAGGCCGAGGGTGATCATGCGGGTGAGCATCCACAGGCCGATCGCCGTCCAGAGCCCGATGAGGCCCGCGTCCGCCCGGTAGAGGACGAGCGCCGCGGGCAGGAACACGGCCGTCGCGATCAGCGTCGTCAGGGCGAGGTAGGCGCCGTCCCCGGCTCCGATCAGGATCCCGTCGAGGACGAAGACCACGCCCGCCACCGGTTGCAGCACCGCCACCACCAGCAGCGACGCGAGCAGCAGGTCGCGGACGCCGCCGTCCGAGGTGAACAGGTCGGGCAGCCACGGCCGGACGGCGACGATCATCAGCCCGAACGCGACGCCGCAGCCGACGCCCCACGCCACCATCCGCCGCGTGACGGCCCGCGTGGCGCCGATGTCGGACGCGCCCAGGTACCGTCCGGTGATCGCCTGCCCGGCGATCGCGATGGCGTCGAGGGCGAACGCGAGGAGTGTCCAGACCTGGAATCCGACCTGGTAGGCGGCGATCTCCTGGTCGCCCATCCGCGCCGCGACGGACGTCCCGATGATGAGGACGACGCGCAGCGCCGCCGTCCGCACGAGCAGGCCGAAACCCGCAGTGGCGGACGTCCTCAACCCGTCCAGGTCGGGCCGGACGGGAGCGCCGTGCCGCAGCGCCGCCCGCAGCACGACCACCACGTAGACAACGGCGCTGCCCGTCTGGGCGAGCACGGTGCCCCACGCGGACCCGGCGATCCCCCAGTCCAGGACGATCACGAACACCACGTTGAGCAGCAGGTTCACCGAGAATCCGCCGACCGCCACGAGGAGGGGCGTGCGGGTGTCCTGGAGGCCGCGCAGCACGCCCGTCCCGGCGAGGACGATCAGCATCGACGGGATCCCGAACAGGCTCACCCGGAGGTAGGTTTCGGCGAACGGCGCGACGGCTGGCGACGCGCCGAAAGCATCCACGATCAACGGAATCAGCGGCCAGCCGACCACGATCAGCCCGACGCCGATGGCGAGCGCGAGCCACATCCCGTCGATCCCCTGCCGGACGGCGGCCCGCAGATCACCGGCGCCGACCTGCCGCGCCACCCCGGCGGTCGTCCCGTAGGCGAGGAAGACGCACAGGTAGACCAGGGTGTTCAGGGCCTGCCCGGCGACTCCGAGCCCGCCGAGCGGCGCCGTGCCGAGGTGCCCGACGATCGCCGAGTCGGACAGCAGGAACAGGGGTTCGGCGACGAGCGCGCCGAAGGCGGGCACGGCGAGGCGCAGGATCTCGCGGTCGTGCGCGCGCGCGAGCGTTCGCCGGGGGATGGTCACCGCGTCGAGGGTACCAGGCCGTAACTTTCGAAAAAACTTCAAGCCTTACATCGGCCTGGACGGCGAACTAATTTTCCCGCACCGCCGGTGGACGACGTCCATGCAGGTCAACGCGGTAGGAGTGGAAAACTTTCGCTGGCCGTCCACAGAGTTATCCACAAGTCGTGCACAACTGGAGCGGCGTGTCTGCACAGGGACTCCACAGGCTCGTCCACAGGCCGCGTTGCTCCCGGCCGCGTGGGCTCGGGAGAATGTCAGACGCTTCGGATAGACGTGGGATGAACGGTCGGCGATGAGGCGGACGGGGCCGCCGACGACCGGTGATGAAGGGGGTGCGACGGTGAGCGTGGCCGAGATTGGACCGCCCGAACCCGAGTTCGAACGCACCCCGCCGCATGACATCTCGGCCGAGCAGGGCGTGCTCGGCGGCATGCTCCTCTCCCAGGACGCCATCGCCGAGGTCGTCGAGATGCTGCGCACGCCCGACTTCTACCGTCCGGCGCACCAGATCGTCTACGACACCATCCTCAACCTCTACGGCCGCGGCGACCCCGCCGACGCGGTCACGGTCGCGGGCGAGCTGACCAAGAACGGCGAGATCGGACGCATCGGCGGCGCCCCCTACCTGCACACCCTCATCTCGCTGGTGCCGACCGCCGCCAACGCCGGGTACTACGCGAAGATCGTCCACGAGCGGGCGATCCTGCGGCGGCTGGTCGAGACCGGCACCCGCATCGTTCAGATGGGCTACGCCGCCGACGGGGCGGACGCCGACGAGGTGCTCGACCGCGCCCAGGCCGAGGTCTTCGCGATCGCGGAGAAACGATCCGGCGAGGACTACATCTCCCTCAGCGAGATCATGCCCGGCGCCCTGGACGAGATCGAGGCGATCGGCAGCCGCGGCGGCCAGATGGTCGGCTGCCCCACCGGCTTCGCCGACCTCGACGCCCTCACCAACGGCCTCCATGCGGGCCAAATGATCGTGGTCGCAGCCCGCCCCGCCATGGGGAAGGCGCTAGAACTCGGCACAGTCCTCCCAACCCCGACAGGCTGGACGACGATGGGGGACGTCCGAGTCGGTGACCGCCTGATCGGAGCCGACGGCGAACCGACCCGCGTCGTCGCCGCGACCGAGGTCATGCACGGCCGTCCCTGCTACGAGATCGAGTTCTCGGACGGCGAGGTCATCATCGCCGATGCCGAACACCAATGGCGTACGACGACCCGTGCCGCCCGCCGTCACCGGAGCCAGAAGAAGACGGCCTACTACCGGCCCGATGAGGCGATCAACCGTGTCCGATGGGCGACCGCCGACGCCAACGAACAGCCTCCCCGGCTCCTCTCGCATCGCCAGGCCGTGGCCGAAGTCGGAGCGGAGTTCAGACACGCCCTGCACGCGGTCACCAGGCAATTGGGTCACCGAGGCGAAGTCGACACGAGCATCTCGAAGCGTCGAGTCCGCTACGAATGCACGAGTCTCTACCAGGGGCTACTGTACCGAGCCGCGCGACCGAAGAATGCCGCGACCACGGCGTCGCACCGGCCCATCAAGACGACCGCAGAGATCGCCGCGACACTGCGTTGCGACGGCGACAACCGGCCCAACCATGCCGTCGAGGTAGCCGCTCCGTTCAAGCTGCCGGATGCGGATCTCCCCATCGACCCCTATGTGCTCGGAGCGTGGCTCGGCGATGGGTGCAGCCGGGACGGCAGCATCACCTGCTTCGATGACGAGATCCTGGAAGAAATCGAAGCGGCCGGACAGCCGATCGAGCGGCGCCTCACCCCGGGGCGATTCGGCCTCCCCGGCCTCGCTCGCAAGATCAAAGACCTGGGCCTGTGGGGGAACAAGCACGTCCCGGCCCCGTACCTGCGGGCGTCCGAGGCGCAGCGGCGGGCGTTGCTGGCCGGGATGCTCGACACCGACGGGTACGTGTCGGAGATCGGGCAGGTGCAACTCGGCTTCGTTAACGAGCGGCTGGCCGATGACGCGCACGAGCTGATCCTGAGCCTCGGCTACCGCGCGACGATGACGACCAAGCCGGTCAAGGGCCGTTCCGCCGAGACCTCGACGTACTACCGGATCAACTTCACTCCCGCCGAGGCCGTGTTCCGGTTGCCGCGTAAGGCGGCGCGGCAGCGCGGGAACGTCCATCCGAAGACGCGGGTGCGGTACATCGTTGACGTGCGGCGCGTTGAGAGCGTGCCGGTCCGGTGCGTCCAGGTCGACAACGCCGACCACATGTATCTGGCGGGGCGATCCTGCATCCCGACGCACAATTCGACCCTGGCGCTCGACTTCGCGCGGGCGGCGTCGATCAAGCATGGGCTGACGTCGGTGTTCTTCAGCCTGGAGATGGGGCGCAACGAGATCACGATGCGGCTGCTGTCCGCCGAGGCGCGGGTGGCGCTGCACGCGATGCGGTCCGGCACCATGCAGGACGAGGACTGGACGCGCCTCGCCCGCCGGATGAGCGAGGTCGCCGAGGCCCCCCTGTTCATCGACGACTCGCCCAACATGTCGATGATGGAGATCCGGGCCAAGTGCCGGAGGCTCAAACAGCAGCACGATCTGCGCCTGGTCATCATCGACTATCTGCAGCTGATGTCGTCGGGGAAACGGGTCGAGAGCCGCCAGGTCGAGGTGTCGGAGTTCTCCCGTTCGCTGAAGCTCCTCGCCAAGGAACTGGGCGTCCCGGTCATCGCGTTGTCGCAGCTCAACCGAGGCCCCGAACAGAGAACCGACAAAAAGCCCATGGTGTCCGACCTTCGCGAATCGGGCAGTATCGAGCAGGATGCGGACATGGTGATTCTTCTGCATCGGGAGGACGCCTATGAGAAGGAGTCGCCTCGTGCGGGGGAGGCAGACCTGATCGTGGCCAAGCACCGTAACGGGCCGACCGCCACCGTCACGGTCGCGTTCCAGGGGCATTACAGCCGTTTCGTCGACATGGCTCAGTAGGCAGGCGGGCATGGCGGCCGGTGAGGAACGGCGGGCCCGGGTCGAGGACGTGCACGACCTGGCGCTCGGCATGCCCCACGTCACGGTCGAACACGGCAAGGGCGGCAACCCGATCTACCAGGTCGGCGGCAAGTCGTTCGTGTTCTTCCGCACGGCCCGTCCTGACGCCTTCGACCCGGAGACGGGCGAGCGCTACACGGACGTGATCGTGTTGTGGGTGCCGTCCGAGTCCGACAAGCAGGCCATGGTCCAGGACGAGAGCTCGCCGTTCTTCACCACTCCCCACTTCAACGGGCATTCGTCGGTGCTGCTGCGCGGGAGCCGGGTCGGTGAGCTCACGTTGCGGGAGGTCAGGGAGGTCGTCCAGGACGCCTGGCTGTCGCGGGCATCGCGGCGGCGCGCGGAGACCTGGCTTCGCGAGCACCCCGAGCCCTAGCTTCGCGAGCACCCTGAGACTTGGCTTCGCGAGCGCCCTGAGACCTAGCTTCGGGGAATTCGTTCGAGCAGTTCGTGGAGTGCGTGAGCCTCCCGGAAATCGGGAACGCGGTGGCCGCCGTCGCGCAGGTCGGCGATCAGGTGCCGGTAGAGGCGGGCGACGTTGGACGCCTGCGCAGGCAGGCCCGAGGCGTCGTCGGCGTCGAGCGCGACTGGTTCCCAGGCACGCCCCGAGCGCGAAATGAACAGCTCCAGGCGTCCGATCTGGAGTTGCACGGCCAACGGTTCCTTTTCGGGCGCGGACACCAGGGCGAGGCTCCCGTCCGTCCCGGTGATCTCCAGCCGGGTGCGCGGCGGCCCGGATTCGGCGTCGTGCAGGTGGATCGACATGACGGCGCCGGAGCCGAGGCCCGCGATGGCGAGGAGCTGGTCGGGGGCGGTGACCTTGATGGGTTCCCCGGTTTCGGCGACGCGGTGGTCCGGGCTGCGGAGGGCGGTCCGTGCGGTGAGGTCGGTGATCGGCCCGAGCACGTGTTGCACCAGGTCGAGGGCGTGTCCGCCGAGTACGTCGAGGAGCCCGGCCCCGTTGGCGGCGTCGAAGGTGTAGGCCGACCGGGCGGGGACGTCGACGTCCGCGCCCCTGGTCCGCGCGCTGTAGAGCGTCGCTGACAGGACGTTGCCGATCGCGCCCTCGCCGAGCAGTTCGCGCATGCGGACCGCGGCGGGGGCGAAGCGCGCCTGGAGGCCGACCGCAGTGCGGACTCCGGCCGCGTCCGCGGCCGTGCTCAGGGCGCGGGCCTCGGCGGACGTGCGGGTCAGCGGCCATTCGCAGTACACGTGCTTGCCCGCGTCCAGCGCCGCCGTGACGAGTTCGACGTGCGCGGGGACCTTGACGGTGACGACGACGAGGTCCACGTCAGGGTGCCCGGCGAGGTCGGCGGCGTCGGTGAAGGCGTAGCGGGCACCGAACCGGTCGCGGGCAGACCGCGCCGTCTCGGCCCGGGTGGTCGCGACCGCGGTGAGCGCCACGTCCGGAATGGAGTCGATTGCCGGTATGTGGGCGCGCGACGCCCACCCCTGGCCAGGACTGGCTCCCACGATGCCGACGTTGATCGGACGGGTCATCGACGTTCTCCTAACTGGGTCATGATGTTCCGTTTATAGCATAACTGGAACATCATGACCCGGTTCGGCTAGCCTGGCGGGCATGACCGCGGTCGACGCCCTGCTCGCCCCCGGCGGCACGAGGCTGCGCGCCGACGCGCGCCGCAACGCCGAGCGCCTGGTGGCCGCCGCCCGCGCCGCCCTGGACGAACAGGGCCTGGAGATCACCACGCGCGACGTCGCCCAGCGCGCCGGGGTCGGCCTCGGCACGCTCTACCGGCGCGTGCCGTCGCTGGACGCGCTGCTGTCCGCGATCCTGATCGACACGATCACCGAGATGACCGAGCTGGCCCTCCGGGCACGCGCCGCCGACGACCCCTGGACCGCCTTCGTCGATTTCGCCGAGTCGTACGTGCGGCTGCGCGCGTCGAGTTGCGGCCTGCACGACGCGCTGTCCGGGGCATGCGACCTGGATCTCGACCCGCATATCGATCGCCTCCGCCAGGAGGTGCGGCACCTGGTCGCGCGGGCGCAGGACGCCGGGGCGATCCGCGACGATCTCGACTGGAGCGACGTCCCGTTCGTGCTGGCCACGGCGATCCCGTCCGACCACACGATCGGGCTCAGCGCCAAGCCGGACCAATGGCGGCGAAATCTCGGCATCATCCTCGACGGTCTGCGTCCCTCGCCGAGCATGGGTTCTGAATAGGGGCGAACGCGGCCAGCTCCTGACCGCATTGGTTCGTACCGTGCCTGGACGACACGACCTACGAGGGGGCTTCACGATGACGATCGTCGTCACCACTCCGACCGGACATGTCGGATCCCGGGTGGTCCGACTGCTGTTGCAGGCCGGGGTCCGGCCGCGCGTGCTGGTCCGCGACCCGGCCCGGCTGGACGGCGCGACCCGCGAACGTGTCGACGTCCGGCGCGGTGACCTGACCGACGCCGGGTTCGTCCGGGAGGCGACGTCCGGTGCGCGGACGGTCTTCTGGGTCGACCCGACTCCGCCCACGTCCGAGAACCCGAACGAGACCTCGGAGCGGACGGCGTCCGGGCTGATCGACGTCGTCCGCGCGGGGGAGGTCGGGCGGGTCGTCCTGCTGAGCAGCGTCGGCGCGGAGCTGCGGCACGGGGCCGGGCACATCGACGCCCTGGCGCGGATCGAGGAGCGGCTCGACGCGACCGGCGCCGACATACTTCACCTGCGCTGCGGCTACTTCTTCACGAACCTGCTGATGGACCTGGACGGCCTGGCCCGCGGCGTCCTGACCACGTCGTTCCATCCGGATGCGCCCATGGCTTGGGTCGATCCACGCGACATCGGCGACGTCGCCGCCGCGCGCCTGCTCAACGAGGCGTGGACGGGCCGCGTCGTGCAGGGCGTCCACGGGCCCGAGCACCTGAGCTTCGCGCAGGTCGCGGAGATCGTGTCCGACGCGGTCGGGCGGAAGATCCGGCTGGACGCGGTCGGTGACGACGACGTCCGCGCCGCTCTCCGGTCGGCCGGGCTGCCGCCCGGCGCGGTGGAGGGCATCGTCGGCATGGCGGCCGGGACGCGCGACCTGGTCCCCGAGCAGCCGCGCGACGTCGTGACCACGACGCCGACCACGCTGGCGGCCTGGGCGTACGCCCATCTGCGGCCACTGCTCCGTACCTGACGGTATTAGAGTGCGGTGGTGCCCGATGTGCCGGAAGACCCGTCGACGCTGATCGGCGACGAAGACCGCGAGAATGCCGTGCGGCGCGTTCAGGACGCGTACGCGGAAGGGCGCGTCTCGCACGAGGACATGACCGAACGTCTCGATCGGGTGCTCTCCGCCAGAACGCGGGACGAACTCGCGAAAGCGCTGACCTCGCTCCCGGCGGAAAAGGCGCCCGCGACGTCCACGATCGGCGCGTTCAACGGACGGATCAAGCGGCGCGGCGCATGGCGGGTGCCGCGAAACCTCAAGGTCGAGTCGGCGTTCGGACGGGTGCGGTTGGACCTGTCCCGCGCGGTCATCGAGCATCCGGTGGTCGATATCGAGATGCGGCTCGGCACCGGCAGCGCCACGATAACGGTGCCGCGCGACGCGGTCGTCGACATCGAGGATCTGAAGTCCTCGTGGAAGCCGACGCTTTACAAGGCCGCGCGGCGGGCCCGTCCCGGCGCCGGGCCGACGATCCGCATCTCGGGGGCCATGGGTTTCGGCCGCTTGAAAATCCGCCACGCACGCCGCTGAACGCAGCGCTTCGCGACCCTTCCACGGACGGGCCGCCAGGCCGCACACTCTGGTCATGACGGTGCTCGAAACGGAACGGCTGCTCCTGCGGCCTTTGACCGGTGCGGATTTCGAGGATTACGCGGAGATGCTGGCCGATCCGGAGGTGGCCTCGGGATTGGCGGAAACCGTGAGCACCGGCCGGGCGGACGCCTGGCGCAGCCTCGCCATGTTCATCGGCCACCGCGAGATCCGGGGATATTCGCACTGGGCGCTGGTGGAGAAGGCGACGGGCGCTTTCGTGGGACGCGCCGGCCCGTGGCGGCCGCACGGTTTCCCGGGTCTCGGAGTGGGATGGTGCCTGTCCCGCCGCCATTGGGGAAAGGGCTACGCAGCGGAGGCCGGGCGCGCCGCCGTCGCCCACTGTTTCGCCGAACTCGGGGCGGACGAGGTCATCTCACTGATCCTGCCGGGCAACAGCCGTTCCATCAGCGTGGCCGAACGCATCGGACACACGCACCTGCGCGACTCCGAATACCGCGGCCGGCGCGTCCACATCTACGGACAACGCGCAGCGGGTCAGCCGACTTAGGCGTCGGACGAATGCCTTCTCAGCTGGACGAGGCCGAGGGACGGTGGACGATCGCCGTTCCGCTGTCCAGGTCGATTTTGCGGCGTGGAGGCGCGCTGTCGTCTTCGTCGTCCCTCATCATGAGCGAGGAATTGCGCTGATCCTGCTGGTGGCGGTGCGTGCCTTGGAAGAAGGCGTCCAATTCGCCGACCGCGACCGCCGAGAGGGGACGGCCCCCGTCGTCCCGCCGCCAGGGCAGCCGGAAACGGCGGTGCGCCCACAGGCCCGCGCGGTCGAGAACGGCGAACGCGACCAGCCCGATCACGAGCCCGGGAATGGTCATGAAGACGATGACGGCCATGCCGCTCCAACGAACCCGCACGGCCCCGAGTTGCGCCCCCCGCGCCGCAGGTCAGCGGTAGCCGCGCTTGAGCAGATACTTCGCTCCCGCCGCGAAACCTTCGGGGCTGAGCAGTTCGAACCCGAAGACGTCGGCGAGCCGGTCGGTGGTGTTGAACGCGGCGCAGACCGCCAGCGCGTCCTTGACCTGCTGAGGCGTGACACCGGCGGCGAGCACTCGGCGCATGTCCTCAGCGCCGATATCCCCCTCCCGCGTCAGCTCACCCAGCATTCGCAACGTCGCCCGCAGCGGTTCCGAAACGGGCGCCGTTTCCAGATCGGCCAGAACTGCCGTGACCAGAGACTCGTCCTGGTAGGCGCGCGTCGCGGTCGCGGTGTGCGCGCCGACGCAGAACGCGGACTCGTTCACCTTGGACACATAGGCCGCCATCAGTTCCCGGTCGCCCACCGACCACTCGGACGGACCACGTATCGCCCGGTGCGTGAATTCCTTGGCCCGTGCCCCGTAGAAGTCGGGCCGGTAGAAGACGAGCTTGGCGGCGTCCGGCATGGGCTGCCCGGAGAACAGCCGGACGGCCGCGAACAACACCTTGGTCCCGGGACGGTAGCCGTGGTTGAGAATGTCAAGTCGCATGACCCGGCCTCTCGGCGGCGGTAGCTTCGGCCAGGGCGACCAACCCGGCGTCATACAACCGCGCGGAATGACCGACCGCAGCGCAGACAACCAGCTCGAAAATCTGATCCTCGGTGCATCCCGACGCCTTCGCCGCCGCGAGATCCGCCTCGGTGACCTCTGCGGGCCGGTCGACGACTTTGCCGATCAGCGCGTCCAAGGGCGGGGAAAGCCCGTCATTGCTGAACGCACGCGCCCGCTGCCGCGCGGATGCCCGGCCTTCGCCGTCCAGCACACGGTTCACCAGCGCCTGGTGCGTCGCCCATTTCTCGTCCTCCGGCATAGCGCCCTCCTCGCCGACTGGATACCCAGGTATAGGACGGTCAGCCGCCCGCGGAACGTGACACCGCCCCGCCGAACCCCATCCCCGTCCTGGGTGAATACCGAGGTCAGCGGCACAGTGTGACAATTCGGTGGCCTCTGGCGCTGGCTTATATGTAGGTCACGGATACCCCGCCGTGACCCGCGCCATGGGCGGCCCACGGACTGCGGCATCCCATGGCCCGGCCCCGTCCTCCCGCCGCCGTGGAGGGCGGGGCCCCACAACCCCCCGTTATTGGTAGGACGTCGTAATGGCGGCTGTTGTGGTGAGGACGCTCATCGTTACGCCGTAGGCGAGGGCCGCCTTGAGCGGGATGAGGTCGGACGAACCGCGAGGTTCGGTTCGGCGGTAGGTGGCGTAAATCAGGAACGGGTAGAGAAGCGCGAAGGCGAGTGTTCCGGCGATGAGGCCGATGGCGCGGTAGCGGCTATCGGATTGGTCTTTGACGGCCGTGTCGATCTCGAACCTGATCTGCGCGGCCTGTGCTCTGAGATCGGTCGCGGCGACCGGATCGGTCTGGGCGAGGCTTTGCGCCTTGGTGTCGAGGGCGTCGGCGTGGGCCGTCTTGGCCTGGTGCAGGCGGGCGGCGCCCGGCGGCGCTTTCAACTCGAAGAGCGCGTGCTGGTCGAGCGCGAAACCTATGAGCAGGAAATAGACGACGGTTCCCCAGACCAACACCCTGAGTACGAGGTCGCGTCTGATGCCGTCGTTCTCGTCCATGCGGCCGCGTCCCTTCGGGAGGTTGGTGTGGTCTTATCACTCCGGGCGGCGCGGGGGCTGTGAATCGGGGGAGCCCGGAAATTGGGACCTTGGCGCTTCTGCCGGGCGGTGAGACGCTCACCGGCGATCGGATTCCGAGAACGCCCTCCGAAGAGGAGACCGGTTTGCTGCCTCGACGCTCCCTCGTTACCGCCGCGCTCGTCGCGGCCGTCGCAAGCGCCCCTCCCGCCACGGCCGCCGAGCGCGGGTTTCCTGATCTGCGCATGGTGCAGGCCGCCGGGATGGTCTCGCCCTACGAAGCCCGAACAGGACGCTGCCCAGACGGCATGCAGCCCGTAGGCGGCGGATTCGATCTCCCCGAGGGACACAGCGTGGCCGCCACCGTGCCCGTCGCCGGGGCAGGGTGGCAGGTCAAGGCCCGTTCCGACGCCGGGGCGACGGAAGCCTTCGACATGACCTGGTACGCCATGTGCGCCACTCCGCCGCCCGGTTACGAGATCGTCAAGAGGACGGAGACGGCAGTCCCCAACGGCGAAGCCCGCTCTGTTACCTGCCCGTCCGGTAAGGACATGGTGGCCACCGGGGCAGAAGCCAAGGGGCCCGGCGCCGAACTGAACGCCAGCTACATCTTCTTGGCGGCCTCGGCCCAGGTCTATTACTCCGTCGCCAGCGGCACCAGCCACGAAGCCGACACCGTCGACCTGGACGTCTACGCCGTCTGCACCGACCACGACCTCACCGTCTGGAGCACGAGGCTAAGCGAGGGCGACTTCGACAACGGCGACGGACCCACATTGGCGTGCCCGAACGGCAGCAGGGCCGTCAGCGCCGGGTTCAACCTGGGGATCACCACCAGCCATGTAACCGGCAGCAGGCCCCGAGCGACCGGCGGCAGCGATTGGAAATTCACCGGGACCGATCCGGATCGCTCCCAGTATTACCTGCTTAGTGGCCTCGTCTGCGCTGACTGATCCACGGCGGAGTGGCATCGTGGTCGGGCGAGCGATGCGAAGGGACCTCGGTGCGAAATCCAGCAAACGACCCCGGCCCTACGAGCTATGAAGCCGAACTGCGGCGGCACAATGAGGTGCTGCGCCGGGCCTGCGGTGTTCAGGTCGATGAACACGTCCTCGACATCGGTTGTGGGGCCGGGGAGACGACCCGGGAGGCCGCGCGTATCGCGCGGAGCGGCAGTGCCCTCGGGGTGGACGTCTCCGCTCGCGCCATTGAGCGCGCCCGCGAACTCGCCCAGGCGGAAGGGCTGGGCAATGTCGCCTTCGAGTGCGCCGACGCGCAGGTCCACAGCTTTCCGCAGGAGCGCTTCGACCTCGTGACCAGCAGGTTCGGGACGATGTTCTTCGCCGACCCCGTCGCCGCGTTCACCAACATCGGGCGAGCGCTGCGCCCGTCCGGACGCCTGGTGATGATGGTCTGGCAGTCCCACGAACGTAACGAATGGGACGTGGCCATTCATCACGCACTCGAAACCGTCGACGAGAAACAGGGGCCGGATCCGTTCTCCCTCGCCGATCCCGCGTCCGTGAAGCAGATTCTGACGGACGCGGGGTTCACCGACGTCAATTTCACCGACGTCCACGAGCCGGTCTACTACGGCCACGATGTGGACGCCGCGCTCGCCTGGATCAGCGGCTTCACCTGCACCAGCGAGACACTCAGGCGATTGGACGCCACCGCCGCGACGCGGGCGATCGGGCGGCTACGCGAAATGCTCGCCGCTCATTCCACGGATGACGGCGTCTGGTTCGATTCCCGCGCCTGGATCGTCACCGCCCACCGCCCCTGAGCGGCATGATGCCGTCCTCGCGAACGCCGTGCGACCCGCGGGGTCGTGGCCGCCCCCGCGGGCCCGCCTTCAGGGGATCTTCGAGAAGTCGATCAGCGCGGTTCCGGCGTCGTTCTGGATGAAGCGTTGCGGGCTCGGCTCGTCCTTCCCTCGCCCGAGGACCTCGTTGAATCGCGGTATCCCGGTGTCGATCAGCTTGCCGCTCCGCAGGTCGTACAGGACGTGAGTCCTCGTCCTGGCCCCGTCAGGGAAGTAGGGGACGAAGCGGTCATAGATGACGCCCATCATCGGAGAGCCGGGGATGTCGGACGGCAGAGTCCTCCCGTCCTTTCCGCTCCTGCGTTGCATGACAATGGTCCTGTTCCAGGGGTTGGAGCCGACGCACCAGGTCACCGCGCATGACCATGGCTCCTTGAGCGGTGCGAGGACCGCCTTGCGTCGCTCCCCCGTCCGCACGTTCCAAAGTGACCGGTACACGACGTCCGGCCACTTCTTCCCGTCGTACACGGGCGAGCCGATCCAGGGCCAGCTGACGATCTCGTAGCCGTCGCTGCCGGGGACAACGGTGGACGCGCCGCCTGCCAGGGGGACTTTGTGGATGCCGTCGTTCATGCCCCAGACGATGGTGTCGCCGTCGATGAGCAGCGTGGTGATCGAGTCGCCGCGCATTCCGATGATCTTGTGCGGGGCGCCGCCGGCGAGCGGCGCCCCCCAGATCTCGACCGTGTCGCGGCCGTTCACACGGTACGACAGCCACCAGACCACCTGGCCCTGCCCGATGGCGAAGTCGGACGCGAAGATCTTCGATCCGCCCGGGACGACGATGTCGGTGATCACCCGGGCCTTGTGGGCGCCGAGGTCGTAGGCCCACACCTTGTCCGGTTTCTGCAAGGACGACGTGGTCGCCCCCACCAGTGTTCCGCCGTCCAGCAGTGCGAACGGTTCCAGAACGCGCCCGTTGGGCAACCTGCTGGGGAGGCTCCGGACGGCGTCCGGCCACCGTTCGCGCAGTTTCACCGGCGTGCCGAGCTGGGCGCGCGACACCGGTTTGAGGCCACCGGCCTTGGCGGCGACGGGCGGCCTGTCCTGATCGGACCGCAGCAGCCCGCCGACCGCGCCGGTCCCGCCGACGGCGACGGCGACCGCGACCACGGCGGCCGACGTCCGGACGCGGCGTCGCCTGCGACGCGCCTTCTCCACCCGCTTGATCAGGCCCGTCCTGACCTCCGGGGCCTGTCGCGCCGCGGTCGTGAGCGTGGCGCGCAACGCCCGGTCCAGGTCATCGGTCATGGTGCCCTCCCGCCGTGGACGCGGCGGCCGGACGCCAGTCCGCGCGTAGCTTGCCGAGCGCGCGGGCGGCCTGGCTGCGGACCGTCCCGCGCGAGATGCCGAGCATCCCGGCGATCTCCTCGTCGGACAGGTCCTCGTAGTAGCGCAGGACCAGGACCGCACGCTGCCGCCGCGGCAGCGAGGTCAGCGCCTCCCAGAGCCGCGGGTCGTGCTCGGCCCGTTCCAGGCCGCGGTCGTCGTAGCGTCCTTCCGGGACGCTGCCGACCAGGTGCTCACGTTTCCGCCGACGCCACATGCTGATGTGCTGGCGGGCCATGATCGTCCGGACGTACCCCTCGGGGTCGTTCTTGTTGACGACCCGGCTCCAGGCGCTGCTCAGCCTGATCAGGCCCTCCTGGAGCAGGTCCGCCGCGTCGTCGGGATTGCCGGTGAGCACATAGCCGTAACGGAGCAGCGCCTGCGCGCGCGTCGTCACGAATTCCTCGTAGGTCACGCCGTCGTGATCCAAGGCCGTCCCTTCCATCGACCCCAGGACGCCTGGACCGCCCGAACTGTTGCACGTTCCGAGGAACTCGACGCGCTGCCCGGCGGGCCCTAGGAGTCGAGGACGGCGGCGACGGCTTCGATCTCCACGAGCTGATCGTGGTAGCCGAGGACGGTGACGCCCATCAGCGTGCTGGGGACGTCGTGATCACCGAACGCGGCGCGCACGACTTCCCAGGCGGTCCCCAGATCCTTCTGCTTGCTGGACGCGACGAGGACCCGGGTGGAGATGACGTCGTTGATGGACGCTCCGGCGTCTGCCAGGGCGATCCGCATATTCTCGACGGCCTTCGCCGCCTGACCTGCGTAGTCGCCGACCGCCGCCGTGGTTCCGTCCTCGTTCAGCGGACAGGCCCCGGCGAGGAAGATCAGGCGGGACCCAACGGCCGCCGACGCGGCGTAGGCGTACTCGGCGACGTCCGACAGCGAGGACGACCGGATCAACGTGACGGCACTACTCATGGACGCTCCCTTCCAACCAGGCTAGGAACGTTCCATCGTGCCACCTCGGACCGCCCGAACCAGGCAGCCCATGTGCGGTGGACGGCCTGTTACGGCTCGACCGTCGCCCTGCACAGCCTCGCAGTAGACGACATCCGCGACCGCCCTCGACAGCCAGGACGCGGTGTGAACACCACCTCCCGGCCGGGTGACTCTGGCCGCCAAGGCAGTTGACGCCCACTCCATCGAACGGTTGGACAGGAAGGAAAGGTAAGCCGTGACCTCGCCGCACGAACCCCACCGAGCGCGCTGGAGGTAGACATGACCATCGCCGTCCCGGCCACGCCCGCGCCGCCGGTTCTCGATCCGGTTCGGTTCTTAGAGCTGGAGATCACCCGGCAATGCGCGCTGCGGTGCAGGCACTGCTACAGCAACTCGGGCCCGGCCGCCGGGACCGGCGAGATGACCACGGCCGACTGGATGAGCGTCATCGAGCAGGCCGCGGCCCACCCCACGATCACCACGGTGCAGTTCATCGGCGGTGAACCCACCGACCATCCCGCGTTCGTCGAACTCGCCGAATACGCACTCCTGCACGGCCTCCAGGTCGCGGTGTTCACCAACCTCCTCCACGTTGACGAACCGCTCTGGGAGCTGTTCGGCCGCGACGGCGTGAAGCTGTCGACGTCCTGGTACACCGCCGACCGCGCCCAGCACGACCAGATCACCGGGCAGCCCGGATCCTGGGACGCCACCTGGGCCAACATCGCCACCGCCCGGCGGCTCGGGCTCAAGGTGAAGGTCGGCATGGTCGAGGTCCTGGCCGACCAGGACCTCACCGGCGGCGCCGAGATGCTCACCATGCTGGGCATCACCGACATCACCCGCGACCACGCCCGCCCGGTCGGCCGCGCCGCGCGCCGGGCAAGCCCGCCGACCGGCGGTGACCTGTGCGGCCGGTGCGGCGACGGCCGCGCCGCGATCGACACCGATGGGCGCCTCATGCCGTGTGTCCTTGGACGCGGCTTCGACGCCGGAAACGTGACCCAGACGCCGCTCGCGGAACTACTCAACGGCGAAGCGTGGCACCGGGTCCTCGGGGCGATTCCCCGCCGCACCGGAGCCGTCCACGCCTGCAACCCCGACAGCGACGGTAACGATTGCTCCCCCGCCGAGACCGAGGCGTGCAACCCTGCCTACGACGATGACTAGCCACGCCTGGAAAGACCACGCCGCACGCCTCGCGGACACCGCCGCGCACCGAGGGTCGCGGTGGTACGCGCCGATCGCCACCACACCCCGGCATCGATTCGTCCCCCGCTGGTGGCAGGCCGACGGCGGCGCCTGGACCCTGCGCGACGGAACGACCGACGAACCCGCGTGGTTCCGCGCCGCCTACAGCGACCGCACACTGGTGACCCGTATCGGGACGACCCACGCCGACCACGCCCCGGAAGGCAGCCGGGCGACCGGCCGTCCGACCTCGTCGTCGACGCTGCCCGGCCTGGTCGTGGCAATGCTCCGGCACGCCCGCATCGCCGCAGACTCCCACGTGCTGGACGTCGGTACCGGGTCGGGCTACTCGGCCGGCGTCATGTCGGCATACCTCGGTGACGAACACGTCACCAGCGTCGACATCGACCCGTACCTGACACAGATCGCCGCCCAACGGCTCGCCGGGATCGACCGGCACCCCGACATCGTGACCCTCGACGCGACCGGGCCGTTGCCCGGCGCCTACGACCGGATCGTGTCGATGGTCTCCGTCCGACCGATCCCACCGAGCTGGCTCGCCGCGCTCAACCCCGGAGGACGACTGGTAACGACCGTCACCAACACAACCCTGATCATCACGGCGGACAAAACCACCGACGGCGGCGCGGTCGGGCGGGTCGAGCGCGACCGCGCCGGATTCATGGCGACCCGATCGGGCGGCGACTACCCGCCACCCGCCAGCACCTTCGACGCCGTGAGGGAGTTGGACGGCGACACCGTCACCACCGGCCGGTATCCCGTCCTCGACGTCACCGAGGCGTGGGACCTGCAATCAATGCTCGAACTCACCGCACCGGACATCCAGCACCACTTCGAGCAGCGTCCAGACGGGCAGCGAACCGCCTGGATGCTCCACGCCGACGGGTCATGGGCACGAGCGACCGGTCACCGAGGCAACCCTCCGACTGTCCACCAATCCGGCCCCCGCCGCCTCTGGGACATCCTGGAGACGATCCGCCACCGCCTCAACATGAGCGGCGACCTCCCGGTACGCGGAGCCAAGGTCACGATCAACCCCGAAGGAACGATCACCCTCCACCGAGGGCACTGGACCGCCGTGATCGCCAAATAACGCACGAACAACACCGAAACCGCCCCCGACCATCGACCCGACCTAGTGCTTGAGGTCGGAGACCAAGGCCCGGAGTGCGTCGCGAGTGATCAGGAGGCGCGGGCCGTGGGGGTCTTTGGAGTCGCGGAGGGCGATGGCCTCGGGGAGGTGGCCGACCTCCACGCAGTCACTCCCGGCCTGGGTTCCGCTGTGACTGCTCTTGCGCCACGTCGTCGTCACTGAACGCCTCCACTGGCTTGGTGATCAGGCCCTTAGCTCTGGCCAGTTGGGCCAGAGTGGGTGGCGGTTAGCGTTTCAGGTTTTTGATCAGAGTCTGGAAAGTGGCGGGGGCGATGTGGAGGTGGGGGCCGTGGGGGTCTTTGGAGTCGCGGAAGGCGATGGTCTCGGGGTGGCGGCCGACCTCCACGCACTCACTCCCGGACTGGGTTCCGCTGTGACTGCTTTTGCGCCACGTCGTCGTCACTGAACGCCTCCATAGCCTTCGTGATCAAGTCTTTGGACCTGTGTTCGGGGAGAGCCTTCGCGCTGATGCGCGCGAACAGGATCGCGTATTCGGCGACCTCTGTGGGAGACGATACAAGCCGACCGCCGCCGATCGACTCGGTGTAGGCGACCTCTCCGAAGTCGTCGCCGGTGACGAGCTTGAGACCGCCGTCCAAGCCTGGGTAAGCACCGGTCTCGAAGCTTTGCGGGATCACGTGGAGGACGACGTTCGGGCGTTCCGCCACCTTGAGGAGGTGGGCGAGCTGCTCTCGCATGATCTGGGGGCTGCCCACCGGCCAGCGCAAGGTGGCCTCGCTCAGCATCACCATGACGAATGCCCGGTCGAGGACGCCCTGTCGTTCGAGTCGCTCGGTGACGTCCGGCTCGGGGTCGGGGACACCTCCGCCGGTCAGCAGTGCGCGGGCGTAGTTCTCGGTCTGGAGCACGCCGGAGATCAGGAGCGGCTCGAAGATCCGGATGATTCGGGCCCGCTGCTCGAACGTCTTGTACCGGGCGAGCCATTGCGGGTCGTGGCCGATGCTGGCGTACCAGACCAGGATCGCGAACGCGCCGCCGGTGTCCCACGCCTTGTCGAGGAGGATCGCGCGGGTCGCGTCGAGCCGCTCGACGTTGTTCTCGATGCGCGAAACGGTGGCCTTGCTGGCGTTGATGATTCGTCCTACGGCTTCGCCGGACAGCTCACGCTGGTTTCGGCAGAAGCGTAGGTAGTAGGCGATGAACGCCCACAAGCCTTGCTTGGGGTCGGGGGGCGGGTTGGTCGCCATGGGCGGGGGCCCTCGCGTCTCGTGTTGTTTCGGGTACGGAGAGTACTCGCGCCAACATAACCCGAGGGTGTGACGGTGTGTCGTGGTTCACACAACTCGACGAAGGTCGGAGCGATGTCCACTGCGGCGATGGCACCTGAGATTCCCAGGCTCATCCTGGAGCCCAATGAGAAAGCGGCGGGGAGGGCGCGGCGGTTTGTGGCGGCGCGGTTCGCGGAGTGGGGGATCGCGGACGACGACATCGGCCGGCTCGTGGTGAGCGAGCTGGTCACCAACGCCTATGTGCACGGGGAGGGGCGGATCGTCGTGCGCGTGTTCGTGGACAAGCACGACCGCCTCCCGGTGGTGGAGGTGTGGGACGGCGGCGCGAAATTGCCCTTCATCCCGGCGCTGGACTGCACCGCGACGTGCGGCCGGGGGCTGCTGCTGGTGGCGGAACTGGTGCGGGAGTGGGGCGTCCGTCCTCTGGACGAAGGAGGGAAGGTCACGTGGGCCAAACTTCACTGATCCGCTACCGGGTGCGCCGGGCCGTCCAGCATCGGTATCTGGAATGGCGCGCGCTGCGGAACCGGGACATCGTCATGGCCCATCTGGACGCGCTCGTCCCGCCGCTTGAGCGGCGCGGATGGCGGTGCGTGAAGACCTATGAGCCGGACGTGGTCCCGGTCCGGGTTCCGCTGCTGCGGATTTACGGCGCCGATATCGCCATGACGTTGTGCGTGCTCGCGGTTCCGTACGGCCTCTGGAGCTACTACGAGGCGGCGCGCGGGCGGGACGCGTGGTTCTGCCCGTGCGGGGACGCCGAATGGGCGGCGGAGACCGTGGACGAATTCCTCCGGGAGCGGTCGTCCACCCGATGAACGAGGCCGTCGCGCTGCTGCTGGTCCAGCGGCTCTTTCCCGAGTGGGTGATCACTCGGGACGCGCACGGGAACTGGCAGGCCGCCATTTCCTCTGGCGATCTCGACGGGCTGATGACGCGGCTCGCCGCCGCCGATCCGGACGCGGCGCGGCGAGCCGCCTGCTTGCTGAGCGAGAGCGGGCGGGTCAGTCGGACGGGGCCAGGATGACGGCGGTGCCGACCAGCACGTATTTGGTCCGTATGTAATGACTGTTGAAGTAGCTGTTGATCCGCAGGGCGATGATCGCGTGCGCGCCGCGTTGCACCGCGGACTTCGCCAGCTCGTCGAGGCCGTTGCCGACATCGGAGTTCTCACACCACACCGGCCATGCCTGTTCGATGGGTCCGGCGCCCGCGGTCGGGACGCCGTCGGTCGTGTAGATCGGAATCACCCGGCTAGCTAACCATAAACTTAGATCAGCGGGCGGGGCGCTCGTAGATGAGTTCGCGGCCGTCGATCTCGTCCCATTGCTCGCCGACGTGGGTGAAGCCGTGGCCCGCGATCGTGGCGAGGGACGCCTCGTTGTCCGGGCTTATCGTCGCGCGGACGGTCTTCACGGACGGCTCGGACGCCGCCCTTTCCAGCATCGCGGCGAGCATCGCGCGGGCGTGGCCGCGGCGGCGGTGCGCGGGATCGACGGAATAGGAGATCTCGACCGTCCCATCAGGGTCGGGAGGGGATTGGAATCCCGCGTATCCGACGACGGCCCCGTCGCTCTCCGAAACGGCGGCGCGGACGATCCAGGAGGCGATTTCCGGGTCGTGAGCGAGCTGCTCAAGGCGGAGCCGCCAAAGGAATATGGCCTCGTCGGTGATGAAATAGTCGGTGAGCGTGACTCCTGCGGCGGTGCTCGCGGCGGCGAGGTCACCCTCCAGCAGGGCGGTCATCGCGGCCGCGGGGATTTCCACGAATCGCAGGCCGGTGGACGTCATAGGCGACTCCTTTTCGCGTGGTGGTCTGCCAGCTTGGTCAGCAGGGCCGTGAGTTGGGCGCGTTCGGACGGGTCGAGCGGCTCTAGAAGATCGTCCTGGATCCCGGCGAGCACGTCATCCAATTTTGCGAGGTGGCGGGCGCCGTCCGGGGTGAGGGTGATGATGTTGCGCCGCCGGTCGGACGGGTCGGGCGCCCGCTCGACCAGCTTCTTCTCGGCGAGCTCGTTCAGCGCGGCGACGACGTCGCTGCGGTCGATGCCGGTGTGGCGGCCCAGCGTGGCCTGGCTGGACGGCCCGTACTCGTCCAGCGCCGCGAGCAGCCGGTAGTGGTAGCCGCGCGCGCCCGCGGCGGCGAAACCGTCCCCGACCAGGCGGTGGCTGTGCGCGGACACCATGTTGATCAGCCAGCTGGCGGCGTTCCTGACGCGCGCGGGCGGCTGGGCGTCGACCGACATCATGCGGATCAGTGTACGGGGTTGTTGGTTGAACCAACGGTATGTATTGTTGGTGACACCAATGTTGGCTTAACCAATGGAGTTGTGATGAACGACCGTGAAGAGCTCTCCGCGCTGGTCAGCCGTCTGGGACTGTGGCTGGACGAGCACGCGCCCGACACCGGACGCGCCCTCTTCAGCGCGGACGCGGAGGCGCACACCGCGGGCGGGGTCGCGAAGGGCGTCGACGCGCTTATCGCGCAGGCCCAGAAGAACCACACGGTGTCGACGCAGCACTTCATCACGAACAAGCTCGTAGAACTGGACGGCGATCGGGCCGTCGTCCGGGCGAACCTGCTCGTCGTCTTCGCCAACGAAGGCGGGCCGCGCCTGCTGGGCGAGCGTTACGAGATAGGTGCGGTCCGGGCGGCGGACGGGTGGCGGATCTCGCGCGTCCAGATCCGTCCGGTGTGGGAGGTCGCCAACGCCGCCTAAGCGGTGGTGAGTTTCTCGGAGATGGCGTGGAGTTGCGCGCGGGCGGCCCGGTCGTATGCCTGGTCGTCGGCGCGGGACTCCCTGAGACCGTTGAAGAAGCGTCCTGACACGTCGTCCAGCGCTGGGTCGGTCACAAGACGGTGGGTCGCGCGGACCCCCTCCTCTAGCGTGCTTATAGGTGACGACACCATTTTCGTCGGCATGTAGGTGGCCGGGTGTAGTGCGTTAGCTGTGACGCCCGTCCCGGCCAGTTCGTCCGCCAAGTCGATGGTGAAAAGGACCTGTGCGAGTTTGCTCTGGCAGTAGGCGCGTATCCCGCTGAAGCCGTGGTGGAGCATGACGTCGTCAAAGTCGATGGCCTGCTGACCCAGACTGCTCACGTTGACGATGCGCGCTGGGGCCGAGCTGATGAGGGTCGGTAGGAGAAGCCGGGTGAGCAGATACCCGGACAGGTAGTTCACCTGGAACGTCAGTTCGTGCCCATCCGCGCTTTCTCGTCGTGGTCCGTCTGCACCGATGCCAGCGTTGTTGACCAGGACGTCCAGTCGCGGGTGGTCGGTCCTGACCGCCTCTGCCAACGCGCGTGTCTCGTCCAGGGACGACAGGTCCGCGCGGTACCAGGACGCCCGGCCGCCGATCTCCTGCAAGGTCGCCTTGCCGCGCTGGTCGTCCCGTCCGTGAACGAGGACCGTCGCGCCTTCGGCGGCGAGTTCGGCGGCCAGTGCGCGGCCCAGTCCGTCCGTCGCGCCGGTGATGAGAATGGTCTGCTCTTCGATGGGACGCATATGGTCCATCGTGCTCGGCGCGCGCGAACGGTAACCAGGGTTCATCCACCCTGGTATCCCGACTACCCGGTTCGTCCGGCTAGGGGCGGGCCAAGAAGTCCTGGATGAGTTTCGCGAATTCGTCGGGTCGTTCCATCAGCGCGACATGTCCGGTGTCGAGTTCGGCGTAGTCGCTGCCCGCAATGCGGTTGGACAGGTCGCGGTGGTTCTCGACGGGGATCGTCAGGTCGCGCGTGCAACCGATGGCGAGCGTGGGCGCCTCTATGCGCGACAGCAGCGGACGGACGTCGACCCGCCGAACCAGGTCGAGTTGGCGAAGGCGTCCGTCGTTGGGCTGCATGAAGCCGTGCGCACCTTCTGCCGCCTCGTAGCCGATCTCGTTCAGGTGGGGGCGGGCGAAGGAGGTGAGCGTCCCTAGGCGTCCGAACCCTTCGGGGGAGTTCGCGATGCTCAGCCACAGGGCTATCAACTGCTGGATGTACACGTCCTCCGTGTGGGCCCACCCGGCGGCGACGACGAGGCGGCGGACCAGATCCGGGCGCAGCGCAGCAGCGGCGGCGGCCGTGGGCGCGCCGAGCGAGAAGCCGACGACGTCGGCCGGGCCCGTCCCGGCGTCCTCGATCACGGCGCTGACCTGCTCGGCGAGCGTCTCGATCGTGAGCGGTGCGCCGTCGTCGGAGGCGGAGTCGCTGCCGGAAAGGTCAGGAAGGTACACGGTGTTGCGGCTGGTGAAGCGGTCGAGGATCCCGTCCCACATGAACGAGCCGGGGCCCACGCCGTGGACGAGCACGACCGGCGGGCCGGAGCCCTCGGTGCGGTAGGAGATACGGGCCTTGCCAACGGTGATTTCTGCCATGCCCCCAACGCTGCCCGCGCCGGACGCCGATGAGGAGCGGACCGCCTTGGCTAGGACAGACGGTCCCAGCCTGAGGCCGGTCCGGGCCGCGGTGGATCACCGATGATTGGACGTATGGACATGGACCGCCGCGAACTGGCCGACTTCCTCCGCCGTTCCCGGGAGCGGCTGCGTCCGCGGGAGGTCGGCCTGACGGAGGGGCCCCGGCGGCGCACCCCGGGGCTGCGCCGGGAGGAGGTGTCGCAGCTCGCGGGCATGTCGGCGGACTACTACATGCGCCTTGAGCAGGCACGGAGCCCACAGCCCTCGACGCAGTTGCTGCGTTCGCTGGCCCGCGCGCTGCGGCTGACGGAGGACGAGCGCGACCACCTCTACGTCCTCGCCGGGCACCGTCCGCCCGCCGGGCCGTTCGCGGGGGAGCACGTCCGGCCGGGCCTGCTCTACCTGCTCGACCGGCTGGACGACACCCCGGCGACGATCATCGGGGACCTCGGGGACGTGCTGGCGCAGAACTCGATGTCCGAATTCCTTTTCGGCTGCGTCTGCACCGTCGAGCCCGTCGACCGGAACATCGTGTGGCGATGGTTCACCGACCCGTTCGTCAGGGAGGCGTACCCGGAGGCGGAGCACGAGCGCTACAGCCGTCTGCATGTCGCCGATCTACGCGCGGCGGTGGCGCGGCGGGGGAACGACGCGGTCGCGTCCGCCCTGGTCGGACGGCTGCACGAGGCGAGCGACGAGTTCACGCGGCTGTGGGAGCGGCACGAGGTCGCGGTGCGGCGCAGCAGTCGCATGAAGGTGCTGCACCCGGAGATCGGCGCGATGGAGTTCGACGCGGAGATCCTGCTGACCCCGGCTGAGGATCAGCGGTTGGTCGTCTTCACGCCGCCGCCGGGCAGTCCCACTGTTGAAGCGCTCGAACTGCTCGGCGTGATCGGTGCGGAGACCGTCCACCGGAGCCACGTCTAGGGGACCAGCCGCCAGAGGGTTGTGGTTTCGGCGGCGCGTGCCGAGTGGAGCGGGTCGTCGGGGTCGGTCGCGCGGGGGTGGCGCGGCTTGGCGTCGAGCGTGCCCGCGACCTTTAGGCCGGACTCATGGAACAGGGCGAGAAGGTCGTCCCGGGTGCGTAGACCCAGGTGCTCGGCCAGGTCGGACATGATGAGCCAACCTTCGCCGTCCGGTTCGAGGCGCTGCGGGAGGCCGGACAGGAAACCTCGGAGCATGCGTTCTTTCGCGTCGTAGACGGCGTGCTCTAGGGGCGAGGCCGGTTTGCCTGGGAGCCACGGCGGATTGCAGACGATGAGCCCCGCTTTCCCCTCGGGGAACAGGTCTGCTCGGACGACATCGACCCGCACTTGCAGGCGCTCGATGTTCTCTTGGGCGCAGGCAAGCGCGCGCGGGTCGTTGTCGGTGGCGACCACTCGGTCGATACCGCGACGGGCCAGGACTGCCGCGAGTACCCCTGTGCCCGTCCCAATGTCGAAGGCCGTGTCGGTGGACGGGATCGGTGCTTCGTTCACCAGGTCTACGTATTCGCCCCTGACCGGGGAGAAGACGCCATGGTGCGGGTGGATCCGGTCGCCGTCTAGGGCGGGGATCGGCACCCCTTTCCTACGCCATTCGTGCGCGCCGATGAGACCGAGCAGTTCGCGGAGGGACGTCACGTAGGGGCGGTCGTCCGGGCCGTACACCTCGGTGCAGGCTTCCTGTACGTCCGGGGCTCGGCGCAGGGGAATGGTGTGGCCCGGGTCGAACGGGATGAGCAGCATGCCCAGCGTCCGCGCGCGCTGGGCTCGTGCTTGCCGGAACAGATGAAATGCCTGCGCGCCGGTGGGTTCTTGCTTCTTGCGTTTCGGTGGACGGTCGATCCGGCGAGCCAACGCGGTGAGGAGCTGGCGCGCGTTCTGGAAGTCGCCCCGCCACAGCAGGGCCGTGCCCTCACAGGCCAGCCGGTAGGCGTCGTCCGCGCGCGTCTCGTCGTCGGCGACCACGACGCGGCGGGGCGGTGGGGCGCCGCCTTCCGACCGCCAGCGGACGCTCAGGTCCCGGCCGCCCTCCCGCCAGGAGATCTCGTCCACACCGAGTACCGTATCCGCGTGCGTCTACCTGGGCCATTGCATGCCGCGAACGAGGGTCTCGCCTTCCTCCTGGAGGTCGTGGCCATCGTCGCCCTTGCCTGGTGGGGGTTCTCCACTGGCGGGAACGTGTTGGTCAACGTCGTCCTGGGGGTTGGGGCACCGCTCGCGGCGATTCTGCTGTGGGGTACGTTCGCCGCACCCAAGGCCCGGTACAAGGTCGCGTTGCCGTTCGTGCTTATGGTCAAGGCCGTGGTGTTCGGTGCGGGAGCCCTTGCGCTGTACGGGGTTGACCGCCCCGGATGGGCGATCGCCTTCGCGGTGGTTGCTTTCGTTAACACCGCTTTGGCGACCGCCGACCGGGAGGCTCATTTCCGCGCCGAACGCGCCGAACGCACCGAACGTTAAGCGGACCCCGTCTGCTCTACGCGGGGACCTTGTCGAGAAAACCGTGCACGCGGTCGAAGCGGCCCTCGTCGTCGAACACCGCCACGTCGAAGCCGACCGCGATCGCCTCCCCGCCCTTCGGGGCGAGTTCCCAGGTAAAACGGGCCACATTGTGGTGGGCGTCCACGGCGCCCGCCGGACGGAACACGAGGCCCGGGAACTGCTGCTGCGCGGCACTGACGAAGGCGTCGATCGCGTCGCGTCCCTCGGCGACGCCGAGCGGGTCGACGTAGACGGCGCCGTCCGTCCACAGTTCGTCGATCGCGGCGCGGCGGGCAGCCGGGTCCTTCTCGTTCCAGATCGCCAGGTAGCGTTCCACTCGCTGCTGAACGTCGCTCATCTGATGACTCCTCATCCGATCGTCCGGGTCGGTCGGTTCGTCCCCCGGTGATCCCTACGTTGCCAACCCGGCGGCGGAAGATCGATTACCTGGGAGGTCATCACGCCGATGATCGTGCGGCGCCGGACGATGATGTCGGATTCCGGCTAGTGAACGTGCCTGACCATCGTCGATGCTGGAAGACATGCATGAGGACGCGGAAAGGTGCGTGCGGGCCGTCCAGGCGAAGGACGCCCGGTTCGACGGATGGTTCTTCACCGGCGTCGTCACCACGGGGATCTACTGCCGCCCTAGCTGCCCGGTCGTCGCCCCCAAGCCGGAGAACATGCGGTTCTACCCGAGTGCGGCCGCCGCGCAGCAGGCGGGTTTCCGCGCCTGCAAGCGGTGCCGACCCGACACCACGCCCGGCTCACCGGAATGGAACCATCGCGCGGATGTCGTCGCCCGCGCCATGCGGCTGATATCCGACGGTGTGGTCGACCGTGAGGGTGTCCCCGGCCTTGCCGGACGACTCGGGTACAGCACCCGCCAGATCGAACGGCAACTCAACGCCGAACTGGGCGCGGGGCCACTCGCCCTGGCTCGGGCCCAGCGTGCTCAGACGGCGCGTCTTCTCATCGAAACGACGACCCTTCCCATGGGGGACGTCGCGTTCGCGGCGGGGTTCGCCAGTATCCGGGCCTTCAACGAGACCGTCCGGGAAGTGTTCGCCCTAACGCCGAGTGGGTTGCGCGACCGCGTAGCCAAGGGGCACCCACCCGCCGGATCTGGCGCGCTTTCGTTGCGGCTCCCTTTCCGGGCGCCGCTCTGCCCCGACAACCTCTTCGGACACCTCGCCGCCACCGCCGTACCGGGTGTCGAGGAATGGCGGGACGGCGCCTACAGGCGCGCTATGCGCCTACCCCACGGGCATGGGATCGCCACCCTCCGGCCCCACCCGGACCACGTCGCCTGCACCCTGACGTTGAGCGACCTCCGCGACCTCACCATCGCCATCAGCCGCTGCCGCTGGATGCTCGACCTGGACGCCGACCCCATCGCCGTGGACGATCTGCTCCGCACGGACCCGGTTCTCGCCGCTCTGGTGGACAAGGCCCCTGGACGACGTGTCCCGCGAACCGTCGACGCACCCGAATTCGCCGTCCGCGCGGTATTGGGCCAGCAGGTCTCGACAGCCGCCGCCCGCACCCACGCGGGACGACTCGTCACCGCCTACGGCGACCCCATCACCGACGCGGGCGGAGGACTGACGCACCTGTTCCCGACCCCGTCCGCCCTGGCGGAACTCAATCCAGAGGACCTCGCGTTCCCGCAGACAAGGCGCAACACCCTCATGACCCTTGTCGACGCACTCGCGAGCGGCGAAATCGACCTCGGCGTGGGGAGCGACTGGGACGAAGCCCGCGCACGCCTTTCCGTCCTCCCAGGCATAGGCCCTTGGACGATCGAGACGATCGCGATGCGCGCCCTGGGGGACCCCGACGCATTCACGCCCACAGACCTCGGAATCAGGGCCGCCGCCAAGTCGCTCGACCTTCCCGCCACACCGGCCGCCCTCACCCGTCATGCTGCTCAATGGCGACCCTGGCGCGCCTATGCCGTCCAATACCTGTGGGCGACCGGTGACCATGCCATCAACCTGCTTCCCGCATCCTGAATCAGGAGGATTTCCGTTCATGGGATCGACGCGCGTCGTCCTGGACAGTCCCGTAGGAGACCTCACCTTGGTCGCCGTCGACGGTGGTCTGGCCGGGCTGTACATGGAGATGCAGCGGCACCGTCCGTCCGAGGAGATGTTGGGTGTGCCGGGGGATCCGAAGGATGAGCCCTTCGCGTCCGCCGCCGAACAGCTCTCCGCCTACTTCGCCGGTGACCTGACCGAGTTCGACCTACCGCTGAACCTTCTGGGGACGCCTTTCCAGCAGCAGGTGTGGACTGCGCTCCAGGAGATTCCTTATGGCGAGACCACGACTTATGGTCAGATCGCCGTCGACCTGGGGAAGCCGTCCGCGTCGCGGGCGGTCGGGCTCGCCAACGGGCGCAACCCGATCAGCTTGATCGTCCCGTGCCACCGGGTGGTCGGGGCGAACGGCGCCCTCACCGGATACGGCGGCGGCCTCGACCGCAAGCGCTACCTCCTCGACTTCGAGCGCAAGACCAGGACCACCGTCGACGCCCTCTTCTGAGGCGCGTCGGCAGGCGTCCGCGGCACGTCTGAGCTGGGTGTTCGGGAAATGTCGGAGGCCGGGGATACCGTGCGTGTCATGGCCGGTACCCCGGCCGGCACCACCGTCGCGGAGAGGCTGATCAAGTGGAGTTCCGAGTCGACCGGCAGACGCTCGCCGACGCCGTCGCGTGGGCTGCGCGGACGCTCCCGGCCCGCCCCGCGCTGCCCGTCCTCGCGGGCATGCTCATCGAGGTCACCGACCAGGGCGAGCTGACCCTCGCCGGGTTCGACTACGAGGTGTCCGCCCGCGCCAGGGAGGACGCCGACGTCGCCGAGCCGGGGCGCGCCCTCGTCCCCGGGCGGCTGCTCGCCGACATCGTGCGGAACCTCCCGCCGCACCCGGTCGAGGTCGTCACGAAGGGCTCGGAGGTCGTCGTCCGGTGCGGCCCGGCCGAGTTCGGCCTGCTCACCCTCCCCGTCGAGGACTACCCCACCCTCCCCGAGCCGCCCGCCGTCGCCGGGACGATCCCAGGCGACCTGTTCGCCACCGCCATCGCCCAGGTCACCCCCGCCGCCGGGCGCGACGACACCCTCCCGATGCTCACCGGCGTCCGGATCGACATCGACGGCGACACGATGTGGCTCGCCTGCACCGACCGCTACCGCATCGCCGCCCGCGAGCTGACCTGGTCGCCCGCCGAGGAGGGCTTCACCGCGGGCGTCGTCGTCCCGGCCCGCACCCTCGCCGACACCGCCAAGGCGATCCGGCGCGACTCCGCGGTCACGATCTCCCTCGGCGGCGCGGGCGACACCCTGATCGGCGTGTCCGGCGGCGGACGCAGCATGACCAGCCGCCTCCTCGACGACCAGTACATCAACTACCGGTCGCGGCTCACCGGCACGTGGACGTCGGTGGCCGAGGTGCAGGTCGCGCCGTTCGTCGAGACGATCAAGCGCGCGGCGCTCGTCACCGAGCGCGGCACGCCCGTCCGGCTCGCCTTCACCGCCGACGAGCTGCGCGTCAGCGCCGCGACCGGCGACTCCGCCCGCGCCAACGAGAGCCTTCCGGCGCAGCTCAGCGGCGACGACATCGACATCGCCTTCGCGCCCCAGTACCTGCTGGACGGCCTCGCCGGAATCGACACCGAGTACGCCCGCCTCGAATGCGCGAGCCCCACGAAGGCCGCGCTCCTCACCGGCATCCCCGACAAGAAGGACGACGAAGACGCCCCATCCGAAAGCGACACGGGGTTCCGCTACCTCGCCATGCCCGTCCGGCTGACGTCCTGACCCTCGCTCACAGGTCGAGGACGGCCAGGATGAACCGCACCTCGCCCTTACCCGCGTTGCCGTACGAATGGGGACGGTCGCCGACGAACACGGCCGCCGCCCCCTCCTCGACCAGGTCCGTCCGCCCGTCGACGCCGAGCGTCAGCGTGCCCTCCTGCACGAACACGATCTCCTTGGTGCCGGGGACGTGCGCGTCGCTCTCCCGCGTCTCCCCCGGCCGCAGCACCCACCGCCACAACTCCAGCGACGGCCGCGGATCCGACCCGGCGAGCAGCGTCCCCGTCCCGCCCCGCTCGCCCTCCCACAGGACGACGTGCCGCTCCGGCCGGAACATCCGCACCGGCGGCTCCTCCTCCACCTGCACGAGCCGCGTCAGCGGGACGCCCAGCGCGTCCGAGATCCGGATGAGCGTGCCGAGGTTCGGGTTCCCGCGCCCCTGCTCAAGCCCGACCAGCACGCCCTTGCTGACCCCGGCGCGCCCGGCGAGCTCGTCCAGGCTCCACCCGTGCCCGGCCCGCAACGCCCGAACGGTCCGCGCCACGGCCTCCCCGGTCGCCCCCTGCCCACCCACCCGAGCCTCCAACTCCACCCGAACCCCACCCGCCGCTCCCAGTCTTACGCATCCCCGCCCCACACCCCCACCGTCTACCCAGACCTCAACCCCAACCTCACCCGCCCTGGCTTCACGCGCTCGGGTGCGGCGGCTCGTTGCGTTGGGAAGCGGCGGCCTGCGGCGGTCGGTATGATGGTATTTGGGTTTCATTAAAGTGACCGTGGCGGAGGGTGCAGGGATGCTGGACCGGGTCGTGGTGGACGAGGCCGTACGGGAGATGCGGCCCGACTTCGCCGTGCTCGTCGTCGTCGCCGAGGGGCTCGTGAACGGGCCGGGCGACGAGGAGTCGGAGCGCTGGCTGGCGGACGCCGCCGGGCGGGCCGTCCCGGACGATCCGCACGTCGAGGCGTGGCGCGCGGCGTACCGGGCGTTCGGCGCGAAGCCGAAGCGGACCCGTCCCTCGGTGGAGGCGCTGCTCCGCCGCGCCGACGCGCTCCCGTCCGTCAACAGGGTCGTGGACGCCTACAACGCCGTCAGCGTCGAGTACGCCCTGCCGATCGGCGGCGAGGACCTCGACGCCTACCGCGGCGCGGCCCGCCTGGTCAGGGCCACCGGCGAGGAGCCGTTCGACGTGATCGCGGGCGGCGAGCCCGCGGTGGAGCACCCGGACCCGGGCGAGGTCGTCTGGCGCGACGACGCGGGCGTCACCTGCCGCCGCTGGAACTGGCGGCAGTGCGTCAGGACGCGCCTAACCGAGACCACGAAGAACGGGTTCTTCCTGCTGGAACGCCTTGAGCCGTACCCGGTCGACAGGCTCCTTGAGGCGGGCGACAAGCTCGCGGAAAGGCTCCGCGCCATCGCGCCGGACGTCCGGGTCGAGTCCCGGCTGATCGGCGGGCGGTGATGGTCACCGTCCTCGCGCTCAGCGCCGCGCTCGCCTACGGGGTGGCCGACTTCCTCGGCGGCGCCGTCGCCCGGAAGTCGACCGTGTTGAAGGCGCTGGTCTGGTGCGTCCCGGGCGGGCTCGTGGTCGTGCTCGTGGTCGCGTTGCTCGCCCCTGGCAACCCCGCGCTCGGCCCGATGGTCTGCGGCTTCGCGGGCGGTCTCTTCGGCGGGACGGGTCTGATCGCCTTCTACCGCGCCCTCGCCCGGGGGCCGATGAGCGTGGTGGCCCCGGTGTCCGCGCTGGCCGCCGCCGTCCTGCCGGTGGGCGTCGGGATCATGCGGGGCGAGCGACTGGACATGTCCGTCCTGCTCGGAGTGTTGCTGTGCCTCGTGGCTATCGGGCTGGTCAGCATGGAGGTAGGGAAAGGCGAACCGGAGGACGGGGATGTCGCCGTGGCGGCGGTGCCCTGCTGGCGGCGGCTGCTCGACTCCGGGCCGCTGATGGCGGCCGTGTCCGGCGCGTGCTTCGGGATCTTCTACGTGCTGCTGAAGACCGCCGGGGACGACGCCGGGCTCTGGCCGATCGTCGGCGCCCGCGTGGGCACGCTGTCCATCGTGGCGGTGGCGCTGCTGGCCGTCGTCCTGCGCGGCTCCGGCCTCGGCCCGCGCATGCCCGGCCGCACGATGATCGCGCTCGCGCTGCTCTCCGGCGTCCTCGACGCGGGCGCGAACGCGCTCTACTTCCTCGCCGCGCACCGGGGGATGCTCAGCCTCGCCGCCGTCCTGACGTCGCTCTACCCGGCGATCACCGTGCTGCTGGCCCGGATCGCCTACAGCGAACGGCTGCGCGTCGTCCAGCGGGTGGGGATGGCCGTCGCCGTCGCGGGCGTCGCCCTCGTAACGGTCGGCTGACCCCCAAGACGACGAAGGCCGCAACCCCTGTGCGGGGGTGCGGCCTTTCGGGCTGGGCGGTGGTGGTGGGATTCGAACCCACGGAAGGTTGCCCTTCACACGCTTTCGAGGCGTGCGCCCTCGTCCACTAGGCGACACCACCGCGGGAGAGCCTACCGGACGCGGCGGCGCGCGAAGAACTCGGTTAGGAGCGCGCCGCACTCGTCCGCCAGCACTTCGGCGACGACTTCGGGACGGTGGTTGAGCCGCCGGTCGCGGACGACGTCCCACAGCGATCCCACCGCGCCCGCCTTCGGGTCGACCGCGCCGTAGACGAGGCGGTCGATCCGCGCCTGGACGCACGCCCCGGCGCACATCGTGCACGGCTCCAGCGTGACGACCAGCGTGCATCCGGACAGGCGCCACGTTCCGAGGGCCTCCGCGGCCGCCCGCATCGCGATGATCTCCGCGTGCGCGGTCGGGTCGCCGCCGCGCTCCCGGTCGTTGTGCCCGGCGCCGACGATCGTGCCGGACGGGTCCAGGACGACGGCCCCCACCGGCACCTCCCCGGCGTCCAGCGCCTTCCGCGCCTCCCCGAGCGCCGACCGCATCACGCCCGCGAGCCCCGCGACCACGGCGTCCGCGCCCGCCATCACGGCGTCCGGCCCCGGCCCGCCGCCGTCGGGCAGGTCTGGTGCGGGGCGGAGGCGGGGGCGGGGGCGGGGTCAGTCACGGAGGCGGTCGAATTCTTCGCCGAAGCCCGCCTGTTCGGCCACGGCGAGCAGCGCGTCGCCGGGGAGGGCGCGTTCGCCGAGGTCGCTGACGCGCTCGGCGGCCAGGCCGAGGTCGTGGAGGAGGCCCGGGTCGCCGCCCGGGTCGCCGTCCGGGATCTCGCCGACGAGCTGCTGGAACAGGGCGCCGAGCCCGTCCTCGCGGACGGTGGAGACGTAGGCGCGCGGTTCGTCCTGGCCGTCCAGCCGGACGATCGCGAACCAGTCGTCGTCGGCCTCCGCGAGCAGCACCACCGGGTCGCCGTAGGACTCGACGGCCGCCTCCCGCATCAGGTCGGCGACGTCGTCGACGTGCTCGGCCTCGGCGAGCACGGCCTCGGCGCCGACCCAGCCCTGCGGGGTCCGCGCAAACACGGCGGCGAAATAGGACACGTGCCAATTGTGACCCAACGGGTACCGGAGACACACCCCTGACCCCCGCGACCCGGCGCGCTGCCGCCGGGAAACGGTCCTCGCGTCCGGATTTCGGGGACGCACCCCCGCCGGGACGTGTCAGGCGATGGCGTCCATGGCGCGCTCGAAGGCGGGGGCGAAGCCGATGCGGCCCGCGATGCTGAGGAGCATCTCGTCCGGATACAGCTCCAGGTCGCCGGAGATGGCGCCGAGCTCCATCTCGTCCAGGCCCAGGTCCGCGAAGATGGACATGTCGCCGACCGGGAGGACCTGGTCGAGCTCCTCGTCCTCCGGGATCGGGATGTCCAGATAGTCGAGGACCTGCCCGGCGAGCGGCCAGTCGACGGAGGCCGTGACGTCCGAGAGGAACACCATCACCTCGTCGCCCAGTAGGCGGATCGCGACGAAGAAGTCGTCGCCGACCGAGACCAGCCCGACCGTCCCGCCGAGGCTCGGCTGCTGGCGCAGGGCATGGATCAGCCCCGCGAGGTCCTCGGTCAGCGCCACCGGGAGGATCTCGGCCTCCCAGCCCTCGTCTTCCCGATACACCACGACGGCGAAGTCCGTCGCGTCGACATCCGTCATCTCCACCCCACCGGCACGTTTCCTGCCACGGCATGGTCCCAGATGCGGCGCGTGCTCGTACGCCCCACCGTCAAACTGGGCGCCGCACCGGCGCGTGAGGCGGGGAGTCAGCGCCACGAACCGGGGCCCAACGCCACGAATCCACCGTTCCCGGAACCCGCGTCACCGGGCTCAGTTGATGCGGAACGTGCGGCGGCGGAGCGCGGCGTGGATCCGCGCGCGGCGCGACCGGTGCGGGGTCACCCGGCGGCGCAGTTCGCGGGCCTCGGCCAGCTCGCGCAGGAAGATCGCGCGGCGGCGCAGCCGCTCGCGGACCTCCTCGGGAGTGATCTCGCGGACCTCCTCCGGGGCGATGCCGCCCTGCGGGCCTGGTCGCGTCGAGACGGCGGGAGCGGGAGCGGAGTCGTCGGGGAGTGCGGGGTCGTCGTCGGGGGCGGGCGTGCGCGTCGCGGCCGCGGGCGGGTCCGGCGCGGACTCGCGGGCCCGCGCAGCCCCTCCCGGCTGCTGATCGCTTTCGCTGTTCATACCGCCATACTGCCCAGCTCAGCGGTGTCCTATCCTATTTCACCGGGCTCTGGCCGATCTTCCGAGGTGGGCTACGGTGAGCGGATGCAGACCCTCGCCGTCGACCACCCCCTCGTCGCGCACAAGCTCACCACGCTGCGGGACGTCCGCACCGACTCCCCCACGTTCCGGCGGCTGGCGGACGAACTCGTCGCCCTCCTCGCCTACGAGGCGACCCGGGACGTCCGGGTCACCGGGGTCACCGTCCGGACGCCGCTCGTCGAGACGGCGGGCGTCCAGCTGGCGAGCCCGAAGCCGCTCGTGGTGCCGATCCTGCGCGCCGGGCTCGGGATGCTGGACGGCATGACGCGCCTGCTGCCCACCGCCGAGGTCGGCTTCCTCGGCATGGTCCGGGACGAGGGCACGCTGCAGGCCGAGACGTACGCGACCCGGCTCCCGGACGACCTGTCCGGACGGCAGTGCTACGTCCTCGACCCGATGCTCGCCACCGGCGGGACGCTCGCGGCCGCGATCCGGCTGCTGTTCGACCGCGGCGCCGATGACGTCACCGCCATCTGCCTGCTCGCCGCCCCGGAGGGGCTCAAGTACCTGGAGCAGACGTTCGCCGACCTCGACGCTCCGGTCCGGGTGGTGACGGCCGCGATCGACTCCCACCTCAACGAGCAGGGCTTCATCATGCCCGGTCTCGGGGACGCCGGAGACCGCCTGTACGGCGTCGTCTGAGCAAGCTCTGAGCGAGGTCCGAGCGAGGTCTGAGCGAGGTCTGAGGCCCGTCCCGCAGCGGGTTCTCGGGGCTGATCACGATCGGGACGCGGTCGTCTCCGGCGATGTTCGTTCCCGATGGCAAGGGGTACGTAGGGCCTACGGAACGCCACTGCGCGTTCCCCTCCGCCGTCCCGGCACAGGGGACCGTCAGGACCGGGCGGCGCGAGCGAGCTCGATCGAGGACACGTGATGGCTCACCAAGGGGAAGGCGACCTGCCGCGCTACGCGGAGATCGGGGAACGGCTGACCGAGGAGTTCGACGGGGTGCACGCCGCCGAGACGGTGGACCGCTGCGTCTCCGCCGCCCGGTACGGGGCCGAGGAAGTGATGGGGGCGGCGCCCGCCGACCTCGTGGAGCGGATCGCGCGGCGGCATCTGGAGGTGCTCGCCACGGTCGCGGCCGAGAAACGGCGCAGGACGCGCCGCTCGTCCCTCGACAACGCGCCCTGATCTCCGCTGGACGACGCGCACTGACCCCCCGATGACGCGCCTCGCCGCCGCCTCCGCGAGGGGCGACCGATCGCGGAGGCGACAGGTGTGTGGCCGCGGGAACGCGGGACTGCGCGTGCTTTGCCGGTCGTGGGCGCTGTGCGAGACTGATTCGGGGTCCGTGGGACGATGCTCCGGGAGGCAGCAGTGCCCGCCAAGAAGTACATCACGTGGGTCGCTGTGGCCTTCGTGGCGTTCTATGTGATCAGCCAGCCGGACGGCGCGGCTCGGTCCATGGAGAACGCCGCGAACGGTCTCGCGTTCGCCGCGGACTCCCTGGCCACCTTCGTCAACGGCATCGCCTGAGGTTCGGATGAGGCTCGTAACCCCCGGCGACTCCGCGCCGGCGTCGGTGAACAAGTACCTGCTCCCGCACGAGAACCAGGTCATCACGGTCCGCCGGCATCCGGCGACCCTGATGGTGCCGGTCGGCCTCGTGCTCGGCGGCCTGATCGTCGCGGGCGTGCTGAGCAACACGGTCAAGGAGGCCATGTCCTGGGTGTGGTGGGGCTGGCTGATCCTGCTCGGCTGGTTCGTCTGGCGGGTCGCGGAGTGGTCCGTCGACTACTTCGTGATCACCAACCAGCGGATGCTGTTGACCACCGGCCTGATCACCCGCAAGGTCGCGATGATGCCGCTGGCCAAGGTCACCGACATGAGCTTCAAGCGGACGATCGCGGGCCGCATGCTCGGCTACGGCGAGTTCGTCCTGGAGTCCGCCGGACAGGACCAGGCGCTCACCAACGTCGACTACCTCCCCTACCCGGAGCAGCTCTATCTCGAGGTCTGCGAGATGATCTTCCCGAACAAGAATCCCGCGCCCGAGGAGCCGCTGCCCCCGCCCCCGCCGCCGCGCCGCCCCCGGGAGCCCGTGGAACCGGTCGAGGGGGACGTCCCGAGCGCGTCCGGACCGGACGAGCAGGGCTAGCCCGACGGCGCGGCTTTCTGGTCAATTTCGGCGGATTGACGATCTTGCGGGTAGGGTCCGATAACGTCCAGGGGTGTGACATGCGTCGCGAGCGCGGGCGGTTCGTCCCGTCCGGCCCGGCGCGCCAGGGCGGAGCGGCGGGCGCGCGGGGGCTCGCAGAGCCCGCCCGGAAGCGCCGTTGTCCCGCCGCTTCATTACTCTCGATGTGCGATAACCCGCAATGTGCAATCATGTCGGCACCCCAGCCGCCTGTTTACTTCCGCTAAGTGAGTCCACATGCCGGGTCCAGGCAACGTCGGCGAACGTGTCCGCAACCTGCGGCTGACCAGACGCTTGTCGCAGGCACAGCTCGCCGGTCACGACCTTTCCGACAGCTACATCTCTTTGATCGAGTCGGGCAAGCGCACTCCGACGCCGACCGTGCTGCGCATGCTGGCCGAGCGCCTCGGCTGCACCCCGGAGTACCTCGCCGAGGGCGTCGAGCCGGAGCAGCGCGCCCACCTGGAGGTACGGGAGCGGCACGCGCACCTGGCACTGCTGCGCGGCGACCCGGTCACCGCCGAGTCCGGCTTCGACGAGGTGATCGCGCGCAGCGACGACCCCGATCTGACGTCCCGCGCCCGCTGGGGCCGCGCCCGCGCCCTGGAGGCGCTCGGCCGCACCGACCAGGCGATCGCGCTCTTCGAGGAGCTGCGCGAGCAGGCCGAACGCGATCCGGGACGGGCGAGCTGGCTGCCGCCGGTGATCGCGCTGGCGCGCTGCTACCACGCCGTCGGCGACCTCGGCCAGGCCATCGCGCTCGGTGAGCGCGCCATCGAGCGGCTGGGCCTGCTCAAGCTGAGCGTCGGCGAGGAGTACACCGAGGCGGGACGAATTCTGCTGCTCGCCTATGTGGACCGGTCCGAGCCCGCGCGCGCACACGAACTCGGCCGCCGCCTCCTGCACCCGCGGGACGTGCCGGACGTGCCGACCAGCGTCCACTACCAGCAGGCCAGCAAGCGCGCCCTCGACGAGGGGACGATCGGCGACGCCCTGTACCTCGCCGACCAGGCCCTCGCCGTGCGCAACGACGCGGCCCCGGCGCACGCCCGCGCCCGGCTGTCCCTGGCCGCGGCGAAGGCGCTGCTGAGGGGCGTCACGCCGTTCTCGGCCCCGGCTCCGTCCGGGACGGTGCCGGATGGTCCGAACGGGTTCGAGCGTCCCCGTCCCGAGG
The DNA here is from genome assembly GCF_008085905.1 of Actinomadura syzygii. Taxonomy (GTDB): domain Bacteria; phylum Actinomycetota; class Actinomycetes; order Streptosporangiales; family Streptosporangiaceae; genus Spirillospora; species Spirillospora syzygii. Next base: position 224,278 of record NZ_VSFF01000005.1, read on the forward strand.
GTTCGCGCGAGGCCGCCCGGGAAGCCCTCGCCCTCTTGGACGACGCGACCGGTCTGGACGAGGCCGAGACCACCGAGAGCACCATCGCCAGAGCGCGCGCGCTGGTCCTCGTCGGCGAACTGGACGAGGCCATCCGTACGCTGGTGCAGTTCCTCGACACCGGCCTGGTGCTGGCCGCGCCGAAGGGCACGACGCCGGTGGCGCCCGAGCCCAGCGGTGACGTCGCCGCGCGGACGCAGAAGACCGTGCTGGCACGGCTCGTCCTCGCACGGGCGCGCGTCGCCCAGGGCGACCCGGCGGCGGCGCTGCTCGTGCTGCACGCCGCGTCCGAGCAACTGGGCACGCTGCACCCGGGGCGTCCCGCGGCGCACCTGTTCAGGGAGCTGGGGGAGCTGTTCGAGCTGGTCCAGGACGCGGAGAGCGCCGCGTTCTCCTACCGGCGGGCGCTGGAGGCGGCCGGGCTGCGGGCCGCGCGCCCGCAGGCCGCAAGCCGCGATCTCGGACGAGTCTGACCTTTTCCTCCTTCTAAGTCCGTTGCGGTGGGGGCGGAATAAACCCGGACCGATCAGCGTCTTATCATCCAGACGTAGGATGATTCGCTGACCGGAGGTAATCGTGACCTTGCGCACGGCCCGCCGCTCCTCGCTCGTCGACCAGGTGATCGAGCAGCTCAGGAGCGAGATCACGGGCGGCGGCTGGCCGGTCGGCGCGAAGATCCCGCCCGAGCCGGCGCTCGCGGAGGCCCTCGGCGTCGGGCGCAACACCGTCCGGGAGGCCGTCCGCGCGCTGACCCACGCCGGGCTCCTGGAGAGCCGGCAGGGCGACGGTACGTACGTGCGGGCGACGAGCGAGCTGTCCGGGGCCGTCCGGCGTCGGCTTGAGACGGCCGAGTTGGTCGAGATCCTCGAGGTTCGGCGCGGGTTCGAGGTGGAGGCCGCGCGGCTCGCCGCCGCGCGCCGCACCGAGGCCGACGTCGCCGCGATCGCGCTCGCCCTCGCCCGCCGCGACGCGGCCTGGGCGGCGGGCGACCACGACGCGTTCGTCGAGGCCGACCTCGCCTTCCACACCTCCGTCGTCGAGGCCACGCACAACCGCGTCCTGACCGACCTGTACCGCGACTTCAGCGCCGCGCTCCGCGCCAGCATCGGCGCGGCCGGGTCGCTGCTGGAGCACGCGGACGTCCCGCACGGCCCCATCGCCGCGGCCGTCGAGGCAGGCGACGCGGACGCCGCCACCCGGGCCGCGCACGCGTGTCTGGACCAGATCCTCGCCTCCGCCAAGTCCGGCCGGCCGGCGACGACCTCCTGACCCTCCAAGCCGCTGCCCGGCAGCTGCCGTCCGGCGCCCGCGCCCAATCGTTTGGGCCCAGGTCCGGCGGCCCGCGTCCCGGGCGTTCGAAGCTCACGACGAAGGACGAGATGAACTCCCCTGTGACGAGCAGAGTCTCCCGTGCGACGGCCGTCTGGTCGCTCGTCGGGCTGGTCCTGCTGACGATCAACCTGCGCGCCGCCATCACCGGGATCGCGCCGGTGCTCGGCGAGCTGCGCGAGGCGTTCGGGCTGTCCGGCGCGGCGGTCGGCGTCCTCACCACGCTGCCGGTGGTGTGCCTCGGCGTGTTCGCGTCCGTCGCGCCGCTGGTCGCGCGGCGGCTCGGCACGGACGTCGCGATCGCCGGGTCGCTCGTGCTGATCACGGCCGGGATCGTGGTGCGGGTGGTGGAGTCGCCGCTGTCGCTGTTCGTTGGAACGGTCCTGGCGGGTGCCGGGATCGCGATGGGCAACGTCCTCATGCCCGCCGTGATCAAGCGCGTGTTCCCCGCCCGGGTCGGCTCGCTGACCGGGCTCGCGATGATGCTGATGGCCGCGAGCGGGGCCGTCGCCGCCGCGCTCGCCGTCCCGCTGGACGAGGCGGGCGGCTGGCGGCTGGCACTCGCGATCTGGGCCGTGCCGTCGGCGTTCGCGCTGCTCGTGTGGGGGCCGCTCGCGCTGCGCGGGCGGTCGTCCCGCCCCGCCGAGACCCCGGCGCGCGACGCGGACCACTCGCTGCTCCGCTCGCCCGTCGCCTGGTTCGTCGCGGCGTTCATGGGCCTCGCGTCGCTGATGTTCTACGTGCTGATGTCGTGGCTGCCGGAGATCATGCGGGACGCCGGATACGCTCCCGCGACGGCCGGGATGATGATGTCCACGATGATGATCGTCGGCATCCCGCTGGGCTTCGCCGTGCCGGTGTTCGCGGCGCGGCTGCGCGACCAGCGCCCGGTCGTCTTCGCGGTCGCGGCCGTCATGGTCGCGGGGCTCGTCGGGATGATGGCCGTGCCGTCCGCCGGATGGGTGTGGGTCGTCGTGCTCGGCCTCGGCACCGGCAGCGCGTTCCCGCTGGCCTACACGCTGCTCAGCCTGCGCTCGCCGAACCCGTCGATCGCGGCCGGGCTGTCCGGGATGGCGCAGACCGGCGGGTACCTGCTCGCCGGGACGGGACCGTTCGCGGTCGGCGTCCTGCACGGGGCGACGGGCGGGTGGAACGTCCCGCTCGTGCTGCTGCTGGTGCTCGTCGTGCCGGAGGCGGTGTTCGGGCTGCTCGCCGCACGTCCCGGCCTCATCCGGCTGCGGGAGGCGAAGCCCGCGCCGCGCGCCTTGCCCGCCCCGGAACCCGTCCGCTGACGGGGTCTTAGGAGAAGTCGACGGCGTCGAGGTCGAGCACCCGGGCGTGCAGGACGAGCCGCTGGTGCAGCGCGGCGCGCAGCGCCCGGTGCAGGCCGTCCTCCAGGTAGAGCTCGCCCTTCCACTGGACGACGTGGGGGAACAGGTCGCCGTAGAAGGTGGAGTCCTTGGCGAGGAGGGACTGGAGGTCCATCTCCCGCTTGGTGCTCACGAGTTGGTCGAGGCGGACCTGGCGAGGCGGGATCTTGGCCCAGTCCCTGGACGAGAGCCCATGGTCCGGATAGGGCCTTCCGTCACCCACCGCCTTGAAGATCACCCTCCGAGTCTACGGTGTCGGCATGACCCCGAGAAGGCGACTCAACAACATGAGTCACTCCGCTTGCCAGGTTCGGTAAGGCATTTTCTCCCAGCTCACGGGCTTCGTTAGTAAGTACCGAACCCGCGGAGCGCAATTTACCTACGGGCCGTGGGGCGGCGCTGTTGGGACGCTTGTCAATTGCGGCGGCCGCGGGGAGGCGGGCCATGGCGCTCGTCCGGTCGGCCCCCACCTGCCGTCAGGTGGACCATTCCAACGGCAACGACTCCAGCCCCAGCACCTGCCCCGCGTGCTCCGTCACCCGCGCGCCGTCCGGGACGCGGTAGTCCGGGATGCGGGCATGCCACTCGCGGAGGGCGATCTGGAGCTCCATCCGGGCGAGGTGGGCGCCGAGGCAGTGATGCGGGCCCGCGCCGAACGCGATGTGGCGGTTCGGGTGCCGGTCGAGGTCCACGACGTGCGCGTCCGGGAGCGCGCGCGGGTCGCGGGTCGCGGCGGCGAGCGGGAGCAGCACCATGTCGCCCGCCTTCATCGGGCAGCCTTGGACGTCGGCGTCGCGGGTGACCTTCCGTCCGACGGCGACGATCGCGTAGGCGCGCAACAGCTCCTCGACGGCGGACGAGACGACGCCGGGGTCGCTCGCGACGCGCGTCCGGTCGGCGTCGTGGCGGGCCAGGTGCCAGAAGGCGTACGACAACGCGGCCGACACGGTGTCCAGACCGGCCAGGAACAGCAGGACGAACAGCGACAGCAGCTCCCCGTCCGCGACCGGACGGTCGCCGACGCGGAACGACAGCGCGGCCGTGACGATGTCGTCGCGCGGGTCGCGTCGCCTGGCGGCGATCAGCTCGGTGAAGCAGGCCGCGACGTCCGCCATGGCCGCGCGGCGCGCCCGACGGCCCTCGGACGACGGCGTGTGCAGGATCGCGTTCGCCCAGGCCAGGAACTCCGGGAGCCGCTCGGTCGGCAGCCCCATCAGCTCCAGGAAGATCGACGTCGGGAAGACGCGGGCGAAGTCGGCGACGAAGTCGCACGTCCCTTGAGCGGCCAGCCCGTCGACGAGGTCGGCGCAGCGGCGGACGGCGTCGTCCCGCATGGCCCGCGCCCGCGCCGGGCCGAACAGCGGGCGCAGCAGCCGCCGCCACACCGTGTGCTCGGGCGGGTCGAGCATCTCGGGGATCCACCGGTAGGCGGGGTCGGCGTCCAGCGCGCTGATCGCGCGGTTCGAGAACAGGCCGGGGGAGCGGCAGGCGTCCATGATCGCGTCATGGCGGGTGAGCAACCAGAACCCCCGGTCGGAGCGGGCCGCCGGATGCAACTCGCGCAACTCGTCGAACAGCGCGTGCGCCGACCCGGCGGGACGGTTCGCCACACCGGGATCGAAGTCGACGACCGGGTACTCGGAACCGCTCACGGCACCCCCAGGGCAAGCGAGGCCGATGCCCTCCGGACAAGCGAAGGCCGGTGCCCATCGTAGGCACCGGCCCGGTAGCGGCGGAGGATGCGAGATTCGAACTCGCGAGGCGTTGCCACCAACACGCTTTCCAAGCGTGCGCCCTAGGCCACTAGGCGAATCCTCCACGGGAGAGCCTACCGGTTCTCGGGCAGTGACTTGGTCTCAATTACGGCGGACGGCGGGATCGGGCCGTAGACGTGCGGGAACACCTCGTCACCAGCCGGTTCGTAGCGGACGGGGGCGTCCAGCCGGGACACGTCGATCACCAGCAGGACCAGGTCGGAGCGGGCGACGGCGGTGTAGAAGCGGCCGAGGACGCCGTCCACCTGGGCCAGGTCGGAGGAGCAGTGGATGAAGCCTTCGTCGTCGAGCGTCCGGCCCAAGGTGGACATGGTGTAGGGCGTGTCCGAGTCGACGGCGTTCTGCCAGTGGGTTCGCTCGGCGATGTGCAGGAGAGTCTGGACGGACATGCGCCGGAGACTACGCGGGAAGCGTGGCGTTCCAGGGTGGGGGATGCCATAGACTCTGGGAAGACCCCTCGCACGGCGTCACCCTGTGAACCTCCCCAGGGCCGGAAGGCAGCAAGGATAAGCAGGCTCTGGCGGGTGTGCGGGGGGTCCTTTCGCTTGTGACGCTCTGCTTCCCGAGGAGGGCGGGCCCCCGATGAGTCTGGCTCTGTACCGCAAGTACCGGCCAGCGACGTTCGCGGAGCTGAAGGGGCAGGAACATGTCGCCGAGCCCCTCCAGCAGGCGCTGCGCAACGGCCGGATCAACCACGCCTACCTGTTCAGCGGTCCGCGCGGGTGCGGCAAGACGTCCAGCGCGCGGATCCTCGCACGGTCGCTGAACTGCGAGAAGGGGCCGACGCCCGATCCGTGCGGGGTGTGCGACTCGTGCGTCGCGCTCGGGCCGTCCGGGACCGGGCACATCGACGTGATCGAGATCGACGCCGCCTCGCACGGAGGTGTCGACGATGCCCGCGACCTGCGTGAACGTGCGTTCTTCGCACCCGTTTCGGCGCGCTTCAAGGTGTACATCATCGACGAGGCGCACATGGTCACCCGGGAGGGCTTCAACGCGCTGCTGAAGCTCGTCGAGGAACCGCCGCCGCACCTCAAGTTCGTGTTCGCGACCACCGAGCCGGAAAAGGTCATCGGGACGATCCGGTCGCGTACGCATCACTACCCGTTCAGGCTGATCCCGCCGGGTGTGCTTCAGGAGCTGGTCGAGGAGATCCTGCGGTCGGAGGACGTGCCATACGAGACGTCCGCGCTGCCGTTGGCGGTGCGGGCCGGGGCCGGGTCGGCTCGGGACACCTTGTCGATCCTCGATCAGCTGCTGGCCGGGTCGGACGAGAAGGGCATCACGTACGCGCGGGCCGTCTCGCTGCTCGGCTACACCGACTCGGCGTTGCTGGACGAGGTCATCGCCGCTTTCGCGGGACGGGACGGCGCGGCTGTGTTCGCCGCCGTCGACCGGGTCGTGGAGAGCGGGCAGGATCCGCGGCGGTTCACGGCTGATCTGCTGGAGCGCGTTCGGGATCTGGTGATCCTGTCGAACGTTCCGGAGGCCGGGGGGACGGGGTTGCTGAACGTCCCGCCGGACGAGTTGGAGCAGATGCGGCGGCAGGCTTCGTCCATGGGGGCGGGGGAGCTGACGCGGGCGGCCGATCTGCTGCACACCGGACTGACGGAGATGCGCGGGGCGACTTCGCCGCGGTTGCTGTTGGAGCTGATCTGCGCTCGCATTCTGCTTCCGGCCGCTTATGACGATGAGGCTTCTCTGCTTGCTCGCCTGGATCGGCTGGAGCGTCAGGTCACTCAAGGCGGACAGGGCGGACAGGGCGGTTTCGGGGGCGGGGCGGTAGGTGGTGGGCCGGCTCCGGCCTTCTCGTCCGTCCCGCAGGGGGGTGGCGCGCAGAGCGGCTCCTCTCAGGCCGGTTTCCCGCAAGGCGGGCCGCAGCAGGCCAGCTCCCCGCAGGGCGGGCCACCGCAGGGCGGATCCTCACAAGGCGGCTCTCCGCAGGGTGGCTTCCCGCAGGGCGGGGCGCAGCAGGGTGGCTCCCCGCAGGGTGGCTCCCAGGGCGGCGGCTTCCCACGGGGCGGGTCGCGGGAGGGAGACGCTGGAGGAGCCGACGTTTCCCAGGCTCGCGAGTCCCAAGCGCACGAGCCCCAGACGCGCGAGTCTCGGACACGTGAGCCTGCGGCCGCCTGGGAAAACGCGAGTCCCCGGGAAGAACAGTCCCCGCCCTCCCAGGGGGCCGAGCCCACTTCTAGTGTCAACCCCGCGCAGGGGCCTCCGGAAGTGGAACGGGGTTCTGTGGATAACCGCCGTCCCAGCGCGGGCGGCGGCTCTCCCGAAGCCCGGTCCAACGCCTACACCAGCCCGGCCGCACCCGCACCCGCGGCTGCACCCGCAGCAGGCGGGGCGTCTTCGGCTGGCTCCGCAGGGGCGGACTTCTCCACTGTTCAGCAGCTTTGGCCGGACGTCGTCGAGGCCGTCAAGCAGAAGAGCCGCGCCACGTGGATGGTCATCATGTCCGGGGTCCAGCCGGTCTCGCTGGACGGCAAGGTCCTTACCCTCGGCTTCGACGCCGAAGGGCGCCGTCTCGGCTTCGTCAACGGAGGCCGGGACGCCGTCCTCCGCGAGGTCCTCAAGGAGCGGATGGGCGTCGACTGGCGGATCGACACCGTCGTCGGCGGCGGACCACCCGCGGCTCCCCCGCCGGGCAGGCCGGGCCCTAACACCGGGTTCGGTGGGGCGGCCACACCGAACCCGGCACCGCAGCCCCGGCCGCAGCCGAACGCCCAGGCCCACTCGCAGGCCCGGCCACCGGTCCCGCGCACCGAGAGCATGCCGGAACCGCCGCCCCCGCCGGACGAGCCTCCACCGCCCCCGGAACCCATGGACGAGAGCGACGAGGTCGACCCGGAAGGCGACGCCGACGTCGACGGCAACGAGGCTGAAATGACCGGAATGGCCCTCATCCAGCGCGAACTGGGCGGCCAGATCATCCGCGAGATCGACAACTCGTCCCAGTCCTAGCGGGACACCCGCACGCCGACGACCGCCACGCAGGGAACCAGCCGCGACGCCCCCCGACGCCACCCGCGACGCGGCCCCCGCCGCGGTCCGATCACCCCCGCCGCGGCCCCACGCGAACCAGGCGGCGGACGGTGACCACGGCTGATGGCGTCGACGACGCCACCGGCGTACACTCCACCCCCTCCCCGACCGTGAACAGGCGGGATCATGTCCGAAGACGTCACATTGACCGCCTTGGACCAGACCGCGGCCCTCGACGCCCTGGACGAGCTGGCCACCCTCTACGAGGAGATCTACGCCGAGCCCCCCTACAACTCGGCCCCCAAGTTCTCCGGGGACCGCTTCCTCGCCCGCACCCGCGAGCAGATCCTCACCTCCGGCTTCGCCTCGGTCGTCGCCCGCCGCGGCGAACGCCTGCGCGGGTTCACGTTCGGCTTCACGATGGCGCCGGGCGCCTGGTGGGCGAACGCGTCCGCACCGTCCGACGACGTGCTCGCGGCCGACAAGTTCGCCGTGGTCGAGCTGGTCGTCGCCGTCGCCGAACGCGGACAGGGCCTCGGCCGCGGCCTCCTGGACGAGCTGCTCCGCGAACGGAAGGAGCGGTACGCCACCCTCCCCGCCGTCATCGACGCGGACGCCTACGCCATGTACGTGCGCTGGGGCTGGGAGAAGGCCGCGGAGTTCCGCGAGGAACCGCCGTTCTCGGACGCGCTGGTGCGCCCCCTCGTCCCGAAGAACGACCCGGGCCCGCCCCGTGACCTGGCCGCGGGCTGAACGTCCCCCAAACCGACCGGCCCCCGATTCCCGCTGGTCCGGGCGGTGGTCTGGGATGGTGCGGGAGGGTCTGCACGGACATGGCCGGGGGTGGAGGACATGCCGAGATCAGGGTGAGTCGGCGCACCGGTGGTGCTCTTACCGCTTGGCCCCGCGAACCCGTAGTCTCGGGGGACGGACGTCCGGTGGCTGGCGGAGCGCCAGGGAGAAGGCCCTCTCGGGGGGCCGGAAGAGGGAGTGCACCGTGGAACCCGGTGGTCAGTTGAACATGCAGGAACTGCTCCAGCAGGCGCAGGCCATGCAGGAGCAGCTCTTCAGCGCCCAGCGCGAGCTCGCGGAGGCCGAGGTGCGGGGGACCGCGGGCGGCGGTCTCGTCACCGCGACGGTCAACGGGCAGGGCGAGGTCACGGGCCTGTCGATCGACCCGAAGGCCATCGACCCCGACGACCCGGCCGACACGGCGGAGACGATCGCCGACCTCGTCCTCGCCGCGATCCGCGACGCCGGGCGCGAGGTGCAGGAGCTGCAGCAGGAGAAGATGGGCCCGCTCGCCCAGGGCCTCGGCGGAGGCGGCGGCATCCCCGGCCTCGGCGGCGGCGGCGGAGGCGGAGGCGGGCTGCCCGGCGGCTTCCCAGGGCTCGGCGGCGGTCCGGGCTCGGGCGCCTGACAACGAACGCCCATAAAAGCCAGAAGCGCCAGAAAGCCTAGGAAAGGAGGGGTCCGTTGTACGAAGGGGTGGTTCAGAACCTCATCGACGAGCTGGGCAGGCTGCCCGGCGTCGGCCCCAAGAGCGCGCAGCGGATCGCCTTCCACCTCCTCGCGGCCGATCCGGCCGACGTCGAGCGGCTCGGCAAGGCGCTCAAAGAGGTCAAGGACAAGGTCCGCTTCTGCAAGACGTGCGGGAACGTCGCAGAAGAAGAGGAATGCCGGATCTGCCGGGACGCGCGCCGCGACCCCCACGTCATCTGCGTCGTGGAGGAGTCCAAGGACGTCGTCGCGATCGAGAAGACCCGCGAGTTCCGCGGCCGCTACCACGTCCTCGGCGGCGCGATCAGCCCGATCGAGGGCGTCGGCCCCGACGACCTGCGCATCCGCGAGCTGATGCAGCGCCTCGCGGACGGCGCGGTGACCGAGCTCATCCTCGCCACCGATCCCAACCTGGAGGGCGAGGCGACCGCGACCTACCTGGCCCGGCTCGTCAAGCCGATGGGCCTCACCGTCACCCGTCTGGCCAGCGGCCTGCCGGTGGGTGGCGATCTGGAGTACGCCGACGAGGTCACGCTCGGCCGCGCATTCGAAGGACGGAGGCTGCTCGATGTCTGACCCCACCAGCCAGCCCAACAGCCAGAAGGACTGGAACGCCCTCGCCGAGCGCGTGGCGCGCCACGTCGACAACTACCTGAACGGCCTGGAGGCGGTCGCGCGCGGCGACGGCGGCGTCCATACCGTCCCCCTGCTCCTTCTTGAGGTGTCGCAGGTCATCCTGGCGGGGGCGCAGCTCGGCGCCAGCGCCGACGTCATCCTCCCGGACAACTGGGAGCCCGAGGTCGGCCCCGACCCCGACCTCGACGCCATCCGGCAGGGCCTGTCCGAACGCCTCGACGCCCTGGACGACTACGTCGAGGTGTTCGACCCGTACAAGGACACCGAGCCCACGTCCTACCGCCTGTCGGACGACCTGGTGGACGTCGCCAGCGACCTCGTCCACGGACTGCGCCACTACCAGCAGGAACGCCCCCTCGAAGCGCTCTGGTGGTGGCAGTACTCGTACTTCAACCACTGGGGCAACCACGCCGGCGCCGCCCTCCGCGCCCTGCACGCCTTCGTCGCCGACGCCCGCCTGAACGTCGCCACCGAAGCCGCCACCACCGCCTAGCCCCGAGGAAGCTCCCACCCGGCTCTACTCGGCCAGACCTCCCGCCGAGCTCCCCCAGCTCCGTTCGGCCCGACCTCGCTCCAGCCCGGCTCCCACCCAGCCCGGGGGCCTAGCCTTCGCCGGGGGTCGGGGCGCCGGGGGCGCCTAAGCTCCACGCGACCATCTCGGCGGCCTTCTCGGCGTCCGGGCCGTACCGTTCCAGGCCCGCCGCGTACTGCTTGAGCTCGCCGTCCCAGGTGACCGTGGTGGACCGCGCCCGGTACGAGACGCGCAGGACGCCGTCCTCACCGGGACGCGCCGTGGACATCTGCGGTGCCCTCCGCCGCAGCGCCGCGTACAGCGAGTCCAGCGGACCCCTCCGGACGCGCGGCAACTCCTCGAACGGGGCCATCGGCTCTCCCATCGCCCTTCCCGCCTCCCTCACCGCCGGTGGACGAGATGGACCACGGCGCCCCCGCCGCCCCTGCCGCCGCCCGGACGCGCCCGCCTCGCTCACAGGCGGCCGCCCCGGAAGATCCGCGCCGACACAGGGCCCGCGCACGTCCGGTAACCGAGACTATTCGGACGGTTCATGAAGGCCCAGGTTTTCTGTGGCTCCGCGGAGATAGATCTCCGGGACCCAGCGCCCGGATATCCACCCGCCACGGCACTGCACACCCACCCCAACGGCCCAGCGAAGTCGCAATACGTCCGGCGCCCTCCTCAGACCCACGGTGAAATCCGCTTGCGACCCCCCGGACCGCCGCGCAGCATGGGCCTGTGCGCTTTTCGATCAACGTGCCGAACTTCGGCGACTTCGCGGACGTCCGAGCGCTGGCGCGGGTCGCGTCCGCGGCCGAGGAAGCAGGCTGGGACGCCCTGTTCGTCTGGGACCACGTCGTCCACGTCAAGAGCGAGCGCAAGACCTTCGCCGATCCGTGGATGCTGCTGACCGCGGCGGCCCTCGCGACCAGCCGGATCAAGCTCGGCACCCTCGTCACCCCGGTGGCGCGGCGGCGGCCGCAGCAGCTCGCCCGGCAGGTCGCGACGCTGGACGCCCTCAGCGGCGGGCGCGTGATCTTCGGCGCCGGGCTCGGCGGGCCGGTCGCCGACGAGTTCGGCGCCTTCGGCGAGACGACCGACAAGACCGTCCTGGCCGAACGGCTGGACGAGGGACTCGACCTCCTCGCCCGCTACTGGACCGGCGAACCCGTCACCCACCACGGGCCCCACTACCAGGTCGACGACGTGGCGCTGCTGCCCGCGACCGTGCAGCGTCCGCGCCCGCCGGTCTGGGTCGCCGGGTTCTGGCCGAACCGCCGTCCGATGCGGCGCGCCGCCCGGTGGGACGGCGCGGTCCCCCTGTTCGGCCCCGGTTCGCACGGGTATTCGCCCGCACCCGAGGACGTCCGGGAGTTGACCGACTACGTCCACCGGCACCGCGAAGGCGACGGCCCGTTCGAGATCGTCGTCGGCGGCACCAGCCCGGCCGACGCCCGCGACCTGATCGGCCCCCTGTCCGACGCGGGCGCCACCTGGTGGGACGAGCGGCAGTGGCTGGACAGCGACGACATCGACAAATACGACCCCGTCATGCGCCGCATAGAACAGGGCCCGCCGAACATCTGACCGGGCGCGAGCGAAGAGCGCCCCCCGCGCGCCCTACGCGGACCGGGGGCTGAGCGGGCGTAAACGGGGTACGGAGTTACCTGTTTGTAATCCATGCGGCCGGGCTCTGTAGACTCGACGTCCGGTACGCCTGACCCCGAACCGAGGAGCGCCATCCGTGGCCCTAGTCGTGCAAAAGTACGGTGGCTCCTCCGTCGCCGACGCCGACGGCGTCAAGCGGGTCGCCCAGCGCATCGTCGCGACGAAGAAGGCGGGCAACGACGTCGTCGTCGTGGTGTCCGCGATGGGCGACACGACGGATGATCTCATCGACATGGCCAAGCAGGTCAGCCCGCTGCCCCCCGGCCGCGAGCTGGACATGCTGCTCACCGCCGGCGAGCGGATCTCGATGGCCCTGCTCGCCATGGCCATCGCGAACCTGGGCCACGAGGCCCGCTCGTTCACCGGCTCCCAGGCGGGCGTGATCACCGACGGCTCGCATGGCAAAGCCAAGATCATCGACGTGACGCCGGGACGGATCCGCCTCGCGCTGGACGAGGGCTCGATCTGCATCGTCGCCGGGTTCCAGGGCGTCTCGCAGGGCACCAAGGACATCACCACCCTCGGCCGCGGCGGCTCCGACACCACCGCGGTGGCGCTCGCCGCCGCGCTGGACGCCGACGTCTGCGAGATCTACTCCGACGTCGACGGGGTCTTCACCGCCGACCCGCGCATCGTGCCCGCCGCCCGCAAGATCCCGAAGATCTCCTACGAGGAGATGCTGGAGATGGCGGCGTCCGGCGCGAAGATCCTGCATCTGCGCTGCGTGGAGTACGCGCGCCGCTACAACATCCCGATCCACGTACGGTCCTCGTTCAGCCAGAAGGTGGGCACCTGGGTCGTCGACAGCAGCGAGATCGAAGGACACGACATGGAGCAGGCGATCATCTCCGGCGTCGCGCACGACCGGAGCGAGGCCAAGATCACGGTGGTCGGGGTGCCGGACAAGGTCGGCGAGGCCGCCACGATCTTCACCGTGCTGTCCGAGGCCGAGATCAACATCGACATGATCGTGCAGAACGTGTCGGCGGCGTCCACCGGCCGCACGGACATCTCGTTCACGCTGCCCGCCACCGACGGGCAGAGCGCGCTGACCGCGCTGAACAAGGTCAAGGAGCGGATCGGGTTCGAGTCGCTCCGCTACGACGACCGGATCGGCAAGGTCTCGCTGATCGGCGCGGGCATGCGCTCGCACCCCGGCGTCACCGCCACCCTGTTCAGCGCCATCGCCGAGGCCGGCGTCAACATCGAGATGATCTCCACCTCGGAGATCCGGATCTCGGTCGTCGTCGCCCAGGACGACATCGACACCGCCGTGGCCGCCGCCCACCACGCCTTCGACCTGGACGCCGAGCAGGTCGAAGCGGTCGTCTACGGCGGCACCGGCCGCTGACTTTCGGGACTCGTCCTCCGCCGCCCAGGCAGGCCGCCGACCGGCCCGCTTGGGCGGTGCCCTTCCCTGAGCGGGGTCCTATAGCGCGGGGTTCGCGCGTCACGTGACGCAGTGGGCGGGCCGGGACGGTGGCAGCATCCCCTGCGGGAACCGGTCGCGGACGGCGGTAGTTCAGAGGATGTGAGTGCGACGATGGACTCGTCTTCCGGGCTGCCGACCCTCGCGGTCGTCGGCGCGACCGGGGCGGTCGGTGCCGTGATGCTCGACCTGCTGTCCGTCCGCCGCGATGTGTACGGGGAGATAAGGCTCGTCGGCTCGGAACGGTCCGCCGGGCGGACGCTCCGGGTGCGCGGCGAGCGGGCCGAGGCCGTGGCGCTCGCACCCGGGGTGTTCGACGGCGTCGACATCGCGACGTTCGCGGTGCCCGCGCCGGTCGCCGCGGAATGGGCGCCGGTCGCGGCGGAGCGCGGCGCGGTGGCGGTGGACGGGTCCGGCGCGTTCCGGATGTGCGCGGACGTCCCGCTCGTCGTCCCCGAACTGAACCCCGAGCGGGTCCGGGACCGTCCGCGCGGCATCGTCGCGGGCCCCGGCTGCACCACCCTGTCGATGATCGTCGCGCTGGGCGCGCTGCACCGCAGGTACGGGCTGCGGGAGCTGGTCGTCGCGTCCTACCAGGCGGCGTCGTCGGCCGGCCGGGACGGCGTCGACACCCTGTACGCGCAGCTGGAGAAGGTCGGCGGCGACCGCGCGCTCGGCAACCGCGCGGGCGACATCCGCGGGGTGGTCGGCGAGCTCGGCCCGTTCCCGGCGCCGCTCGCGCTGAACGTCGTCCCTTGGACGGGCACGCGCGAGGACGGCGGCTGGACGTCCGACGAGGTCGCCGTCCGCGCCGAGACCCGCAAGGTCCTCGGGCTGCCGGGGCTCAAGGTGTCGGCGACCTGCGTGCGCGTGCCGGTGGTGACGGCGCATTCGGTGGCCGTCCACGCCGTGTTCGAGGAGCGGACCGACCAGCGGGAGGCGCAGGCGATCCTCGCGTGCTCGCCGGGCGTCGTGCTGTGCGACAACCCGGAGACGCACGAGTTCCCGACGCCGTCCGACGTCGTCGGGACCGACCCGGCCTGGGCCGGACGTGTCCGCCGCTCGCTCGACGACCCGCACGCGCTCGACCTGTTCCTCTGCTGCGACAACCTGCGCAAGGGAGCCGCGCTGAACACCGCGCAGATCGCCGAGCTGATCGCCGCGGGCCGCACCGACTGACCGCGCCCGGCTACGGCGCGTCACGGTGACGGCCGTGTTCCGGACGGGCCGGACGTCGTGGCGGGGCCGTATGGTGGCATGCGTGACCGAGACGAAGGCCGTGAAGTCCGAGCAGACGCGGGCCGTGATCGTCGAAACGGCGCTGCGGCTGTTCAGGGAGCGCGGGTACGAGGCGACGACGATGCGCGCGATCGCCAAGGAGGCGGGCGTCTCGGTCGGCAACGCCTACTACTACTTCGGGTCCAAGGAAGAACTGATCCAGGCGTACTACGACGAGCTGCAGGACGAGCACCTCGCCGCCTGCCGGGCCGTCCTGGACGCGGAGACCCGGTTCGCGCCCCGGCTGCTCGGCGTTCTCAAGGCCCGCGTCGACACGATGGTCCCCTACCACGAGTTCGCGGGGAAGTTCTTCAAGTTCGCCGCCGAGCCGACCAGCCCGCTCAACCCGTTCAGCGCCGAGTCGGGCCCGGCCCGCGAGTCGGCCGTCGCGATCTACCGCGAGGTCGTCGAGGGCTCCGACCTGAAGATCGACAAGGAGTTCCGGGCGGAGCTGCCGGAGCTGCTGTGGATCTACTCCATGGGCATCGTCCTGTACTGGGTGCACGACAGCTCGCCCGGCTGCCGCAAGACGTACCTGCTCGTGGAGCGGACGGTCCCGCTGGTCAACCGCATGGTCGCCATGTCGCGGATGCCGGGCTTCAAGTCGGTGACGCGGGAGCTGGTCGGCATCATCCGCGAGGTCCGCGCGTAAGGGCGCTCGGGCGCGCCTCAGCGGAATGTGATGTCCCAGTGGTCTTTCTCTCGGGCGAAGAGTGCGCCGTCAGGTGAGCGGTAGAGGCGCGCGCCGTCGCTTCTGACGCCTTGCGGCTCGTACTCCCTGACCGCCCGGTCGACGCACGAGCTGGGGGCGATGTCGAGTTTGTAGCCGTTCGAGTGGCTGAACCGGCCGCCCGCGTGGCCGTGCTCCGTCCCGCCCGTCACGGTGACCTCGCAGCCGCTGGACGCCGCGAAGCCGATCACGCCTCTGACCGTCCCGAGCCGGACGTTCTCGAACGACGTGCAGCTCCGGACCGCCTGGTCGGAGCACCCGCCGGTCGACTGCCAGTCGATGCCGTTCGCGCGCAGCAGGCTTTCGGCGAGCCCCTGCCCGAGCCGCGCCGAATCCGGCAGCCGCCGGACGACGTCCCGCGGCGAAATCCCGCGCAGCCGCTGAGCACCCGAAACCCGTCCCTTCCGGGCGTTGGCGGCGTTGGCGATCGCGTCCAGCCTGCTTGGAGGCGACGCGATCCGGTTGGCGGGAGAAAGAGCCGTGAGCGCTGGGGCCTCGCCGGGTGTGGACGGTTCAGCTGAGGCTGGCGGGGCAGTGCGTGACCAGGCGGGTGGTTGGGACGCGCTGGCGGGTGGGGCCGTGATGACCAGCAGTGTGATGGGGACGGATAGGACTGTGACCAGCGCGGTCAGGCGGTGACACGGATGGGGCCCGCCGTCTCCGGACGGGTTGGGCGCTCGGTGCCGTCTGAGGCGGGGTGCGCGGCGGACGCGGGCATGGGTGCGCGTGCGGTGTGGCCGGTTCATGTGATCCCCCCGATCGGTGATGTCCGGGGGGCGGGGCCGGTCCGCCGTGGACCGGCCGTGCGGTGCGGCCGCTCGGAGGGATGCCCGGGTCTTTGATCTTGTAAACCCCGGGGGACGGGGCGGGCGGCCCGTCCCCCGGGACCTTCACGACATGCCTAGATGTTTCCGGGCGAAGCCGATCTCGGCGGCCATCTGGGTGATGCGCTCCTCGACGACGAGGGAGCCGTGCCCGGCGTCGTACCGGTACATCTCGTGCGGATGTCCCAGCTCGGCGAGCCGGGCGAGGTAGTTGTCGATCTGCCGGATGGGGCAGCGCGGGTCGTTCTCCCCGGCGAGGACCAGCACCGGCGCCCTGACCGCCTCCACGTAGGTGATCGGGGACGACTCCCGGTACCGCTCCGGGACCTCGGACGGCGACCCGCCGAACAGGGAACGGTCGAACGCCTGGAGGCCCTCCATCTCGTCCGCGTAGGCGGCGACGTAGTCGGCCACGGGGACCGCGGCGACCGCGACGCTCCAGTCGTCCGGCTGAGTGCCGATGCCGAGCAGAGTGAGGAAACCGCCCCACGAGCCGCCGGTCAGGACGAGCCGCGCCGGATCGGCCAGCCCGCTGGACACGGCCCAGTCGCGGACGGCCTTGATGTCCTCCAGTTCGGTGAGCCCGACCCGTCCCTCGATGGCGTCGCGCCATTCCGACCCGTACCCGGTCGATCCCCGATAGTTGACGCGGACGACCGCGAACCCATGGTCGACCCAAGCGGCGGCGGACGGGACGAACGAATCGTCGTCCTGAGCGGTCGGCCCACCGTGAATGTCGAAAACGGTGGGGTAGGGGGCGTCGCCGTCAGGTTTGCTGACCAGGGCGTGGATGCGTCCGGCGCGGCCGTCCACCCAGACGTCCTCGACCGGGACGGACGGCGGCGCGCCCGGACCCGGCGGCGTCAGCACCACCGCGCCGGAAGTGCTACGTATGACGGGCGGTTCGGCGGCGGACGACCAGGAGAACTCGACCGTCCCGTCCGGCCGGACATCCGCCCCGCCGATCACGCCGCGCGGCGTGTCCACCCTGGTCAGGGTGCCGTCGGACAGGTCGTAGCGGTACAGCTCGTCGCGCGCCTCGTGGTTGTGGGAGACGAGCAGCGCCGTCCCGTCCGGGTACCAGGAGGCGCCGAAGTCGCCGGGCAGGTCGAGGACGATCTCGCGTTCGGTCCCGGCGACCGGGTCCCAGATGAGGATCTCGTCCCGGCCGCGGCGCTCGTGGTTGACGAGGAGCCGCGCGTCCCCGTCGACCGGAGCGAAACCCGCGCCGTAGACGCCTTTGCCTGGGCCGTCCCATAGGTCGGCGACCGTGGAACCGTCCGCGCGTAGGACGCGCAGCGCCATGTGGCGGCTGTCGCCGTGTTCGCTGTGCCCGATTGCGATCAGCGATTCGTCCCGGGAGAGGCCCGCGACGTGTGCGTCCTCGGCGTGGTGGTAGAGCACCTCGGGCGATGCCGCCGGACGGCACAAATGGATGGTGTTTCCTGCGTCGGTCGTCCGTCCGATGACGGCTAGGCCAGAGCGTCCCAGGCTCAGCCCAGACGGATACGACGGTTCCAGTTCGGGGACGGCCGGGACGCTCTCCGGTGGGACATTCTCGTCCGGGGCGTGGAAGGGAGCGCGTTTCCACACGCCGAACTCGTCGCCGTCGGTGTCCGCGAACCACCACACCCATTCGCCGGACGGGTCGATCGTGCCCGCCCACGTGCCGTTAGGACGGTCCGTCACCTGCCGCTGCGCGCCGGTGTCACGGTCCCAGGAGTAGATCTCCCAGGTCCCCGTGGCGTTCGACCGGTGGACGCTGCGGCTCGGGACGTCCCGCGCCCATCGCGGCAGGGTGATCCGGGCGGCTCGGAAACGCGCCTTCCAGCGCTCGTCATCGACCATGCCCACCAGTATCGCCGCTCGCTGATCACACACCGGGCGGCGCCGAACCGGGGGCGTCCTTGATGGAGTTCTCCGGGACTCGATCAGCGGTCGTCGAGCGCTTGGTCGATCGCGGCGTTGATCTGCTCGTCCATGGCGGAGGCGAAGCCCGCCTCGACCGATGCCTGCGCGTCCGGGCGGAGTTGCGCGAGCGTCTCGCGGAGGTCGTGCGCGTCCTGGTCGCCGGCGAAGGCGACGACATGGTCGACGATCAGCCGGACGAACGTCTCGGCCAGGTCGTCCATGCTGCGCTGGAGGTCACGTCCGACCGAGAGGATCTCCGCCAGCGGCACCCCGGCGCGGACGAGCGCCACCGTCGCGTCGAGCCGGCGGCGGCTTCGGTGGGTGACGCGGTCGCCGTCCGCGTCCAGGTGCCCGAGCTCGACCGCCCGCGCCACCGTCTCCGCGGCGCGCTCGCCGGGGAACAGGGCCGCCAGCTCGTCCAGCGTCATGGTCACCGGGACTTCGGCCGGCGCGGCGGCCGCCGTCCCCTCGACGCCGAGGACGGCCGCGATGTCGCGGCCCTGCTCCCACGCCGACAGCAGTTCGCGGACGCCTTCGATGGTGTGGCCGCGGTCGAGCAGCTTCGCGATCACACGGAGGCGGGTGAGGTGCGCCTCGGAGTAGAGGCCGATCCGGCCGGTGCGCCGCGGCGGCGGGAGCAGCTTGCGCTCCTGGTAGTAGCGCAACGTGCGGATCGGGATGCCGGCGGCCGCGGCCAGCTCGCCGATGCGGTACTCGCGCCCGCCCGTGCTTTCCAGGCTCGTGCGTCCGGCCGCGTGATCATCGGGTGCGGTCGGGTCTTCGTTCACGCGCGCCAGCATAGTTCGCGGCCGGAGCCGGACACGTCCCGTCCGGCGGGCGCCGGGAACGCGATCTTGCCCGCCGCCGTCAGATCCGGGTCGGCGACGTCCCGGCCGGGACGTCCCACGGCAGAGGAGAGACGAGAATGCGCAAGACCCCGTCCGCCGCCCTCGCGGTCACCGTCATGGTCGCCGCCCTGGGGCTCACCGCGTGCGGTGACAAGCGGTGGTGCGAGCACGACGCCACCGACACGAAGGTCAGCGACCGGTACTGCAAGAGCAACACGCCCGGCTACGAGTGGGAGTCGGGCGGGGGCGGGCACAAGAAGCCGAAGCACAAGAAGACGAAGACCAAGTCGCACCGCTGAACTCGCAGCGGCACTGGTGCCGGGGCGCTAGGTGACGCGCCGGGCGGTCTTGATCCTGCGTTGTCGGCGCCGCCGCTTTCCGTTCTCGGCCTGGGACGCCTGGATGGCGAGCAGGTCGCGGAGGGTGCGGGGGACGATGTCCTGAGGACGGTCGGCGAAAGCTGAAGGCATCGGATTCCTTCCTTCGGGATCGAGATGGGATCGGTGTTCGGGGATCAGGCCGCGGTGACCGGCGCGCGGTACGCCCGCGACACGGTGCTGAGCGCCCAGCGCATCCGCGCCAGGTACGTCTCGGGATGGTCGCCGGCCTCCTGGGCGACGGTGGCGACGCACGTGGAGTAGGCGCCGAGCCGGTCGTCGATCGCCGCGCGGACCTGCTCGGTGGAAGGGTGGTCGGACTCCTGCAGCTCGCAGCAGAACAGGATCTCGGCCAGGTCGGAGGTTGTGAGCGAGGTGAGGGTCGGCGTGTTCGACATCGTCTGCCTTCTTCCTGCGGAGGGGGCCTCGTCCCCCTGCTGCCGAATACGACTCTGCCGCTCCGGCAGAATCATCGCCATAGGGGAAAACCCCCATCCGGGGTGGAGTAATCCCCCCGGGAGACCCTTAGTCCGTGCGGGAGGGGGCCAGGGTCGCGGGGGCGCACGCCCGGATGTTCCGGCAGGCCGGGCCTGGTAAAGCCGCCTAGGGCAGCCCTGTTCGCCATGATCCCGACCCCCGATCCGGACAGCGTTCTGTAGCTCATTCGTCCGGAGACAGGAAGTTGGACGTCCCTCGTCCCGTGCCGTCTTTGTGGCCAGATCATGATGTGTGGGAGAATCTGGCCATGCATCGTGTGGTCGTACTGGCGCTGGACGGCGTGTACCCGTTCGAGCTGAGCATCCCGGTCCGCTTGTTCGGGGCCGCCGTGTCGGCGGACGGCGAGCCGCTCTACGAGGTCATGACCTGCAGCGTCGACGGCGGACCGGTCAGGACGAACGCCGACTTCGACCTCGCAGTCCGGCACGGGCCCGAACTCGTCCGGACGGCGGACACGCTGGTCATCCCGCCCTGCGCCTACGACCTCAACGGCCCGGCCCGCCTCCCCGGACCGCTCGCCGGGACGCTCGGCGCGCTGCGTCCCGGCACGCGCCTCGTGTCGATCTGCACGGCGTCCTATGTGCTGGCCGCCGCGGGCCTGCTCGACGGGCGTCCCGCCACCACGCACTGGCGCGACGCCGCCCGCTTCCAGCGCGAGTTCCCCAAGGTCAGGGTGGACCCGGACGTCCTGTTCGTGGACGACGGCGACGTCCTCACCGCGGCCGGCGTCGCCGCCGGGATCGACCTGTGCATGCACATCGTCCGGCGCGACCAGGGCAGCGAGGTCGCGAACGGCGTGGCCAGGCGCTGCATCGTGCCGCCGTGGCGGGAGGGCGGGCAGGCGCAGTTCATCGAACGTCCCGTCCCCGGACCGGAGGCGGCGACGACGTCGGCGACCCGGGCGTGGGCGCTGGAGCAGCTGCACCGGCCGCTCGCGTTGGGCGAACTGGCGAAGCACGCGCGGATGAGCGTCCGGACGTTCTCCCGCCGGTTCCGGGACGAGGTCGGCATGACGCCCGGACAGTGGCTGACGCAGCAGCGCGTCGAGCGCGCCCGCCGCCTGCTGGAGACGACCGACCTGGCGGTGGACCGCATCGCCGCCGAGGCCGGGTTCGGGACGGCGGCGTCGCTGCGGCAGCACCTCGTCGCGACGATCGGCGTCCCGCCGTCCACCTACCGCCAGACCTTCCGCACCACCGCGGCGCGCGTCCCGGCGCCCGCGTCCTGATCGGCCGACCGCCGAACGGCTAGAAGGTGTGCACGGCCCTCTCGTTCGGGACGCAGTGCGTCATCTTCAGTCCGGCGACGTCCCGGGAGCCGTTCTTGCCGAGGTTGTCGAGCCGCCGCTGATCCTCGTCCGTGAGGTCCTGGCCGGGGAGCGGCTTGAGGTGCGCGACGGCGTCCGGACCGATTCCGAGCCCTTTCCCGACGCGCAGTCCGAGGTCGTCCTCCACCAGCAGGAAATGCCAGACCATCCGTTCCTGGACGGGACGCGCGCACTGCGAGATCAGCTCGACGAAGTTGCGGACGAGGTCGTCCCGCTCCCATTCCTCCATCAGCAGGTACCGCTGCCCGGCCTGCAGATAGTCGGCTGCCCGCGGAATGCGCTTGCGCGTCAGCCGTCCCCGGATCTCCGGCCCCTGCTCGTCGTGCGTCGGATACTGCCCTTCCCGCAGCCCGCCCGTAATGGACGGCTCGTAGTTCACATGCGGGTTCTCGCCGCCGTCGTCGATGAGGAACGCCATTTGCCCGTCCCGCTGGTTCGTCCGGACCTGAGCCCGCTTCGCCTGGTTGACGGGCAGTTGCAGATAGTTCGGCCCGACGCGGTGGCGCTGCGTGTCGCTGTAGGAGAACGTCCGCCCGACGAGCATCTTGTCGTCGGAGAAGTCGAGGCCGTCGACGAGGACGCCCGTCCCGAACGAGATCTGCTCGTTCTCGGCGAAGTTGTTGTCGACGTTCCGGTCGAGGACGATCCGCCCCACCGGCAACGCCGGGAACTGGTCCTCCGGCCAGACCTTGGTGTCGTCGAGCGGGTCGAAATCCAGCTCGGGATGGTCGTGGTCGTCCATCAACTGGACGAGCAGCTCCCATTCCGGGAAGTCGCCTCGGTCGATGGCCTCGTGCAGATCCCGCGTCGCATGCCCGAGGTCACGGGCCTGGACGGCCGCCGCGTCCTCCTCCGTCATGCTCCGCACGCCCTGCTTCGGCATCCAGTGATATTTGACGAGCTTCGTCTCGCCCGCGCCGTTCACCCATTTGTAGGTGTTCACGCCGAAGCCCTGCATGTGCCGGTAGTCGGCCGGGATTCCGCGCGGGCTGAAAAGGTTGACGAGCATGTGCATCGACTCGGGCGTCTGCGACATGAAGTCGAAGATGCGCGCCGGTTCCTGCCGGAACGTCACCGGGTCGGGCTTGAGGGCGTGGATGACGTCCGGGAACTTGATGGCGTCGCGGATGAAGAAGACCGCGAGGTTGTTCCCGACGAGGTCCCAGTTGCCGTCCTCGGTGTAGAACTTGATGGCGAAGCCGCGCGGGTCGCGGGCCGTCTCGGCCGAGTCGCGCCCGCCGATGACCGTGGAGAACCGCAGCGCGACCGGCGTCCGCGCGCCCCGCTCCTGGAACAGTTTCGCCCTCGTGTACGTGGCGACCGGCTCGTCGCCCCATTTCCCGTACGCCTCGAAGAACCCGTAGGCCGTCGCGCCCCGCGCGTGGACGACCCGCTCCGGAATCCGCTCCCTGTCGAAATGGCTGATCTTCTCCAGGAACTGGTAGTTCTCCAGCGTCGCCGGGCCGCGCGCACCGACCGTGCGCTGGTTCTGGTTGTCGTACACCGGGTGGCCCTGCCGGTTCGTCAGTACCGGACGCTCGTCCCCCGGCTCTGCCCCCATGCTCGAAACGTCCGTCACGACGGGCTCTCCTTTCACCGCTTCGATGCGGCCCTACCCGAGAAGGGGCAAGCCAACGTCGTCGTCAGGTAACGGCTGTCCCCCGGGCGCGGGGCTTACCGGGAGAGGGCGGCGTTCAACTCGTCCAGGAAATGGGAGACCGGGCCCAGGGTGACGAGTCCGCTGCCCGCGCCCGCCAGTTCCCCGGCGGCCGGGCGGAGCCGCTCGTGCGCGCGTCGCATCGTCGCGCGATCGTCCAGCTTGACCGCGGCGCGGGCGGTGAGCGCCCAGAGCGCTTCGAGCAGCAGGTCGGCGGGAGGTTCGGGTGTTTCGCGCAGCGCCTCGGCGGCCGCGTCGCGATCGCCCCGCGCCAGCAGGACCAGCGGCCGCGCCCACGGCTCGTACGGCCCCCAGTCGGCCGGGCCGGTCGGCGCGGGACGCCCCTCGCGCACGCACCGGCAAAGCAGGGCAAGCGACGGCAGACCGTCCTGAAACCCGGGCATCCCAGAGCCGTCCAGCCGATCGACGGCCGCCCGGTAGGCGGCCTCCGCGCCATCCCCCGACGCGGCCAGACGCAACGCCCGATACCAGGCCGTGAACACTCCCACCAGCGGACGCTCATGCCGCTCGGCCAGCCGTTCCACCGCCGCCGCGTGCCCGTCCGCCGCCCCGAAGTCGCCGAGTGCGCTCCGCGCCTGCATCCGGATGAGATGTCCGAGTACCTGGTGGTTCGCCAGCTCGTGCCGTTCCGACAGCGCGACCAGCTCGGCGCCGATCTCGTCCCGCCGCGCCGCGAGCCCCGCCCGCTCGAACGCCTGCATCCACACGCCGTTCAGCGCGAAGGCCAGCAGGACGGGATCGTCCAGGCGGCGGGCGATGCGCTCCGCCTCGCGCGCCGCCTCACGCGCGCGCCGCGAACCGGTGCCTCGCGACTCCAGCGCGACCGTCGCCAGCAGGCGGGCGCGCGTCGCGTCCGTCCCGCCGGACGGGAGGGCCGCGAGGGTGCGCTCGGCCGCCGCGACCAGCTCGGCGGCCTGGCGCGGATCGTCCGACCGCGTCCAGACCGCCGGGACGTCGTACGCGCCGATCACCCGCGCGGTCAGCTCCGCGTCCCCGAGCTCCTCCGCCGCCGCGACCGCCGCCAGGCGCCGCTCGCGCGCCGCTTCGAGCCCGCCGCCGCCCGTCACCGCGAGGTCCCGCAAGATACCGACCGTCGACTCCAGCCTGGCCCGCGCGCCAGAAGCACCTGACCCGACCGTCCGGTCATAGACGGCCGCGGTGTCCGCCCAGACCCGCGCCGCCGCGTCCTGCCCCTGGAGATGGTCGGCCTGGCGGAGGACGTCCTCCTCCAGTTTTCGCAACGCTGGCCCCGGGTCGATGCCCAGTTGCTCTACCAGCAGCCCCCGTGCCCTTCGGAGGACGGTGAGGGCGTCTGCCTGGCGTCCCGTCCGGTACAGCGCGAGCGCCAGCAGCCGCCAGGCGTCCTCGCGCCAGGGATGCTCGGCGGCGTGCGCGTCCAGGTCGGGAACCGCCTCGGCGGCGCGCCCGACCGCCAGCATCGCCTCCGCCCGCCGCTCGACCGCGTGCAGCCGCAGCTCCGTCAGCCGCGCGCGCTCGGCCCGCGCCCAACTCTCGTCGGCGAAGTCGGCATAGGCGGGGCCGCGCCACCAGCCGAGCGCCTCGTCCAAGATCCCGAACGCCTCCCCGGACGGACGGTCCGTCGCCACCGCGCGCTCGAAACGCCAGGCGTCCACGTCGTCATCTCCGGCCCGCAGCGCATACCCGGGACCCTCGGTGACCAGCGTCCGGGACGGCGCGCGCGGCGGCCGGTCCGGCTCCAGCGCCCGCCGCAGCGCCGCGACGAACGTCCGCACCGCGCCGACGGCGTCCGGCGGCGGCGCGACCCACAGGTCGTCGACCAGCCGCGACACCGGGACGACCCGTCCGCGCGCCACGATCAGCCGCGCCAGCACCGCCCGGTGCCGCGGGCCCTTCAACGCGACCGCGCGCCCGTCGCCGTCCCACGCCGCGACGGGCCCCAGCACCCCGAACAGGACGTCCACCCAGGCAACGCTACTCATCCGATGCTCATTCACGGGGTGCAGCCTGGGGGACATGGAGAACATCACTGGATTCGACTACAAGCGCGTCCGCGTCGCGGACGATGTGTCCTTGAACGTCGCGGTTGGCGGTAGCGGAAGCCCCATCGTCCTGCTGCACGGCTTCCCGCAGACCCACCTGATGTGGCGCCACGTAGCCACGGACCTGGCTGCCGACCACACCGTCATCTGCCCCGACCTCCGTGGGTACGGCGCGAGCGACAAGCCCCTTGACGGCTACGCCAAGCGCACCATGGCCGAGGACATCGTCGCCCTGGCCCGCGCCCTCGGCCACGACCGCTTCGCCCTGGCCGGACACGATCGCGGCGCCCACGTCGCCTTCCGCGCCGGCCTCGACCACCCGTCGACGATCACGCACCTGGCCTGCCTGGACATCCTCCCGACCCTGGACATGTGGGACGTCATGCACGGCGCCAGCGCGGCGGTCGGCTTCCACCTCTACCTCATGGCCCAGCCGCCGGGACTCCCCGAGCAACTCATCGCCGGAGCACCGGACGCCTTCTTCGGCCATTTCCTCGACCTGTGGACGAACGACCCGTCCGCCATTCCCGACGACGTCCGCGCCGCCTACCTGGCCGCCTCCCGCGCCGCGATCCCGTCGATCGTCGCCGACTACCGCGCGACCGCCGGAATCGACGTCGAGCACGACCAGGCCGACCGTTCAGCGGGCAACACGCTGCGGATGCCGGTCGCCGTCCTCCAGCAGGACTGGGGCGCCGCCCTCGGCTACGACGCGGCGGCGGTATGGCGCGCCTGGGCCCCCGACCTGCACCACTCGACGGTCACCTGCGGCCATTTCATGGCGGAGGAGGCGCCGTCCGAGATCACCAAGGCCCTCCGCGACCTCCTGGCCCGCTAGGTCGGCCAGACCAGGCACTTCGCGCTGCCGGACGCGATACGGCCCGCCTCGACACCGAAATGGACGACCTGGAAACGCACCCGGTAGCCGTTGCCCACCATGTCGGCGGTAAGGCTGTAATGGACGAACGTCGCACCCTCGCTCGCCACGTACTCGGCGATCGGCCCCGCCGACACGTCCCCGCCCGACTCGGCGTGCTCGATCGCCCGCGCCTGCAATTCCGTCCCCGGCTGGAGCCCCTCCACCCGGACATTGGCGGTCAGCGCATACCGAGCGGGCCCGATGATGAGGGACGGCCCGCCCTTGTCCCAATGATGGTGCGCCGAGTCGCCATACTCCCTACCCCAGTTGACGGTGACCCACTGACCGGCCGGGAGCTCCTGCACCTGGTCCATTCCGACGGACACGTAGTCCGGCATGTCGTCCTCCTCGATGTCGTCGGCGGGCATCCCGTCCCGCACCCAGGCGTACAACTGGTCGCCGGGGCAGTTCGTCGAGTACACGTCGCGGTGCCCGAGCTTGCGGAGCGACCGCCCGGCCCGCCGCACGGCCTCGTCGTACACCGCCCGGATGGCCCGCTTCGCGGCCGGGGTCGCGTCCCCGTCCCGCCCGATCATGCACACGCCGATCCCGGACGTGTTGTGCCCGGGCGCGTGCGCCCCGACGACCAGCCAGCCGCGCCCCTCATAGACCCGGCCGTCGACGTCGACGAGGAAGTTGTAGCCGATGTCGGCCCAGTTCCGGTCGTCCATGTGAAAGTCCTGAATGGACCGGACGGACTGCGTCGTCGGCCCCTCGGAGTAATGCACGACGAACTCGGAGCGTTCCGCCCAGGTCACCGTGCTGCGGGCCCGAGGAGCACGCGCTCCCCACTCCGCCCGGCTGATGATGTCCACGGTCGATCCTCCACCTAGCTCCCGGTTACGCCCGAAAAGCGTAGGCCCACTCGACCGGCGCCCGACCTCACCCCCCGAATTCAAGCCCCACCCGCAGGCCGCGACACATGCTTCCCACCAATCCCGGCCTTACACACCCGCCTTGCCTACCAGGGAGGCCCACCCTGAGTAGCCGCCCAAACCCACACGTAAACGATGAACCCGGCCGCCACGAGCCCCAACAACAACTCCCAGTTGACCGACACCCGCCCCCGCCGCCCCCGATGAACCATTCCGCTCCCCTTCCCCCGCCGCCCACTCACCCCCTGTAGCCGAACACCCCCGAACTAACCCCACCGCGCTCCCACGTTCTGGCGAACGTCAGGCTTGCCGCGCCCAAGCACTATGCCGAGCCCGAGCCTCCAGGAGGAGGAGCGCACGAAGCTGCTCCCGCGTCCGCCCCCTCGTCTTCACGGCATGGCAGTTGGGACAGAGCGCGATCATTTGAATCGGATGGTCACGCCCCCACTGCCCCCGATCCTGGACGTGATCAACCTCAAGAATGGGATCACCGTTCTGATTGACATCATCGGGCTGCCCACTACACAACGGATTCTCACAACGCCCCCCACTGCGAATCAGCACGGCCCGAACAGCAGCCGCGGACCGCACAGGCTGCTCCCGCGCACTGCGCGTCGTACGGTCATGATCCCCACGGGCTTCAGCGGCCTCAACCGTCAAGCAAAGACTCCAATAAAGCTCAACCGACTCAGAACCCCGAGCCACCGCGCCGCCCCTGCCAGGCCGCACCCCTACCCTCGCCAGCAACCCTTCGGGAACGCTCCCGCCAAAGAACCGCCCACCAAGCGCGGCAACAGCCTCCACCCGCGCGGCTTCGCTCGACGCGAAGAGCTCATAAGCCCAGACCGCAAGCCCACAATTGGGATTCTGCTCATCAAGCCATGGAACCGGATTCCCGTGCGCCGCCGGAACGTCCCCCACATGCCCCTGCAATTCCCACAGTTCCGTACGAGCCAACGCCAGAACGGGAAATTCGGGAGTCAACCGTGAATCAGGCTGCCCGTACTCGCGCATGAGGTCGCTCAGCTCGAATCGCGCGTCCTGCCACGGCACCAGACGCGGCCGCCGGTTCGCGGCCCTCCCCATCGCCCAGAGAAGCGTTATCGGCTGATGCCGAACGGGCCTGTCAGCGCTACCAGCAGTGCGCAACGCCCCGAGCAGCTCCACCATCCGCCGCCGAGGCGAAGCCGGCTCATCGACGACCACTTCGAACCCCAGCCGCTCAAGAAGCCGCCCAACGGTCAGCCGACCACCAGAGAACTCATCCGCAGACAGCGCCCGACCCGTCACATACCGATGCGCCACCCCCACGATCGCCTTGGAGTCGTAGTAGACGCCCTCGTGAACGAGGAAGTACCGACGAGCGGGATCAAACCCGTACTCCTCAAGAAACCGCCCCCGCCCAACCCGATCACACTCCGCGACGGCCTCAAGCACAGCCTCCCGCGTAACAACCGACAGATCCACCCATACATGATATGTCCGGAATCTGGCGAGCTGCACTAGTACTCGCGAATAAGGGGAAACCCCGGTAGCGCCCGTTTCCCAACAGCATCGAAGGCGCACTCTCTCCTGCGGCCAAGGAAACGAACAAGACCATCTTCGCCGTCTAGGCCCATCCTCGAAGAGGTCGCGCTGCAGGTCCGCTGGGCGACGACAAGGTTGCCGAAGACCGCTCGAAGGATCGAGGGCCTCGGCTAAAGATCTTGGTCGGCTAGTACTTCCTGGATTTGACTCATTGGCCATGTGGTGTCGATGATTGGGGGAGGCGGTCCCGAGGTCCATAGGCGAGTCGTCTCAGGGTGATGCCGTTCAGGTGCAAACAGGAACCGCACTTCTCCTCCGTGCACCTTCAGCCTTTCGATCCTCCACTCTTGCTCCCACTCGAACTCGTACTCGGTGTCCCTGTAGGGGCCAGGGAAGTCGATGTAGGGGGTGAGATTCCAGACAGGATCGTCTTGGCTTTCGGGTCGCCCATCTTCCCGACTTGCTTTTTCTACCAAACTCTTGAGCTCTTTCACCACGGGCGAATCCTTGCGCAGGTACCACACTGGCGCGCCCCCGGCCATCGCCACGGCGCGTTTGTCATAACCGACTCCGAATTCGCCGCGCCGTTCGACGAGACGGGAGAGGTAGTCGAGAGGAATCTCGCTAAGGCATACTGATTGCTGGGGCACGTCGAGGTCTTTGACGTGGCGGGCGGCGCCGAACCTGCGTGAGGCTTGGAGTTCGCCGTCCGCGAGAATCCGCCCAAAGGCAACCCTGCTCGTGAGATGAACGAGGTACTCCGACATGTCACGCCACGTGTCGTTACCTCGGAACCCTAGAGCCATCAGGTGGCCCCTAGCGGTACGACGTGCCGGGACGGTGTGAGGCGGCCGCCTTGCAGTTTCTCACGCACGTGTATCAACGGCTCCTTCGGACTTCGCCTACCAACAGCCAGGATGATCTCATATGAGTGCACTTGACCGAAAGGGTGCAAGCTGTAAGAAGTGGTGTTCCCGGCCATCCCAATGGCAGATGAGGTTGCCCGCGTGACCGCTCTGAACGAACAGCGAGGAGAGGCGGACCTTGCGGCCATCATGTCTTTCCATCCGAACACCCTGGCTTAAAGCCAGGTGCCAACCACCGTTCTGACTCCGGGAGTATGCGGGTGACGTTGCGTCAGATTGGCGGCAGAGGGCGATTCTGACCTTGGGATGACGGGGCCCGACCCTCGGGCGTGCTTGATCGGGTCCTACGTGGGGGCGGATGGAGGTCAAACGATCAAAAGGCCGGTTCCCTTGTGCTGGGAACCGGCCCTTGAGCTGGGACTTCTCTGTCGGGGTGGCGGGATTTGAACCCACGACCTCTTCGTCCCGAACGAAGCGCGCTGCCAAGCTGCGCTACACCCCGGTGGTGGCTGCCCGGGAGTCGTACGTTCTCCCGGCGCCTAGTACACCTTAGCGGATGGCGGGGGGTGGTGCGTCCCTAATTAGCTGGGCGGCGGGCGGTGAAGCCGGCCACGGCGCCGTTGGGGGCCAGGTGGACGTCGGTCAGGCCGGCCGTCGTCAGCCAGGTGCGGAGGTCGGTGAGGGTGCCGGACGGGCCGAAGTAGCCCCGGCGGCGGAGGAGGGCGTAGAGGGCGTCTGTGCGGCGGCTCGTGCCGAGGATGAGGGTTGTGCCTTGGAGGGTGCCTCCGGGGCGGAGGACGCGGGTTAGTTCAAGCACAGCGGCGGCTGGGTCGGGGAGGCAGTGCAGGCCGTTGTAGGTGACGCAGGCGTCGAAGGTTTCGGAGGGGAAGGGGAGGGCGTAGATGTCGGCCTGGACGAGGGCGGACGTCTTGCGGCGGGCGCGGTCGAGCATCGTGCGGGAGAGGTCGGCGGCGATGTGGCGGGGGTTGTCGCGGACGGCCACGCCGCCGCCGCAGGGGATGTCGAGGGTGAGGGCGGCCGGGTCTTGGGCGGCGATCGCCTGGTGGAGGTGGCGGATGTCGTAGTTCCAGAGGAGGCGCGCTCCGAGGCGGGCGAGGAGGGGGTTCTGGACGACGCGGTCGTAGCCCGTGGCGGAGCGGCGGTCGGTCCTCCAGCGGGAGGGCATCAGCGGGGGACGAGGGTGAGGAGCGTCGCCTCGGGCGGGCAGCAGAAGCGGAAGGGGGCGGTCGGGGACGTCCCGAGGCCGGCGGAGACGTGCAGCCAGGAGCCGCGGTGGCGGTGCAGGCCCTTCACGCGGGGGCGGTCGATGCCGCAGTTGGTGGCGAGGGCGCCGTAGAAGGGGACGCAGACCTGTCCGCCGTGGGTGTGCCCGGCGAGGAGGAGGTCGTAGCCGTCGGCGGTGAAGCGGTCGAGGTTGCGGGGCTCGGGGGCGTGCATGACGCCGAGGTGGACGTCCGCCCGCGGGTCGACCGGGCCGGCGATCTTGTCGTAGCGGTCGCGGTCGATGTGGGAGTCGTCGATGCCGCCGAACTCGACGTCCAGGTCGCCGACCTTGAGGCGGCCGATGCGGTTGTTGAGGTCGAGCCAGCCCGCGGCCTGGAGGGACGAGCCGAGCTCGCGGTAGGGGAGGTCGGGTTCGCGGCGGCGGCGGGAGTAGTCGGACTTGCTCGTCCGCCAGATGTAGCGGAGGGGGTTCTTGAAGCGCGGGGAGTAGAGGTCGTTCGAGCCGTAGACGAAGACGCCCGGACGGTCGAGGAGGGGGCCGAGGGCGTCCAGGAAGGGGCCGATGGCGTCGCGGTGCGAGAGGGTGTCGCCGGTGTTGACGACGAGGTCGGGCTCGAGCGCGTTCAGGGAGCGGACCCAGTGGATGAGGCGGGACCGTCCCGGCGTGAGGTGCGCGTCGGAGATGTGCAGGATCTTCACGGGCGGGCGGCCGGGCGGCAGCACCGGAACGTCCACCCGGCGGAGGCGGAACCAGTTCCGCTCGATCACCGAGGCGTACCCGAAGGTCGCGGCGCCCGCGCCCAGCAGGGCGAGGGGGACGGCGTGAAACTTTCGCACGCCTCCATGCTTCCAGAGATGTGCACCTCTCGGTAATCCCGATGCGGCTTCCAGTGCGGCCGGATGTGGGGGGACCCCGCCGGGGACGGGCATCATGTGGTGCATGACCTTGAAGGAGAAGCTGGAGACCGACCTCTCGGCGGCGATGAAGGCGCGGGACGAGGTGCGCGTCCGCACCCTGCGCAGCGCGCTGACCGCGGTGAAGAACGAGGAGGTCGCCGGTAAGCAGGCGCGCGAGCTGTCCGACGAGGACGTCGTCAGGGTGCTGACCCGGGAGGCGAAGAAGCGGCGCGAGGCGGCGGCCGCGTTCGGCGACGCGGGGCGCGACGCGCAGGCGCAGGCGGAGCGGGACGAGGGCGTGGTCCTGGACGAGTACCTGCCCGCGCAGCTCGCCGACGAGGAGCTGACGGCGCTGGTGGCGGACGCGATCGCCGCGACGGGCGCGGCCGGTCCGCGGGCGATGGGGCAGGTCATGAAGGCCGTGAACCCGAAGGTGGCCGGACGCGCCGAGGGCGGCCGCGTCGCCGCCGAGGTGAAACGCCAGCTCACCGTGTGAGAGGGGCCCGGCGCGAACGCCGGGCCCTCCCCGTTGCGTTCAGCGGTGTCGCTGGCGCCGCTCAAGCGCGTCGGCGCGGGACCGGCGCGACGGCGCCAGGACGTCGACCAGGACTCCCGCGCCTTCGCCCGGGGCTGCGTTCCATCCGCGAAGCTTGTCCGCCACCTTTCTCAGAAGCGCGGCGTCGGGGCGGACGTCGATCTGGAAATGCGATTCGGCGGGGGCGGCGAAGTCGCCGCCCCATTTCACGGCCCCCTCGCAGTCCGCGAGGATGTCGCGGATCGTGACCAGTTCGTGCGGGAAGAAGCCGCCCTTCGCCCCGTCCGGGTACCAGCCGGGGCGGATGTCGATCGCGGTGCCGGACGAGTGGTTGCTCTCCCAGCCATGCTCGAACAGCAGGCGCGGGGGCTTGAACCCGATGACGTCGCCGTTCTCCAGTGTGCCGATCTCGTAGTGGAAACGGCGGATCACGTGGGTGAGCACGATCGCGGCGTCGCCGATGCGCAGCGCGACCGAGACGTCGCTGCCGGGCACTTTCTTGGTCCAGATGGAGCCCCCGGCGTCGGCCCTCTTCTCCATCGACCAGCCGTTGGCGCTGCGCCTGCCCGTTTCCACTCGGGCCCTGGCCTTCTTGATGGACTTCTTGAGGGCGGCTTCCTTCTTCGGACCGGGGCCAGGGGCCGCGGCGGCGGGGGCCGCGAGCGCGCCGATGCTCGATCCGGCGATACCGGCGACGACGGCGGCGCCGGCCGCTCCTTGGAGTACTGCGCGTCTTGTGGGGCTGTCGTCACTATTCATTGCAGGACGGTCCTTTCGACGGTTAGCGCCTTCCGACGGTTAGCGCCACCCGAGGCGAGGGTCGGCGATGACCAGGAGGCCGGGCAGGACGAGTAGGGCGGCGGCGATCGGCCAGAGCCACTTCCCGCCGAATGGCCATATCCGCACGAGGAAGTAGTTGGCGACGCCGGAGATCGCCGCGAATGCGAGCAGGAACAGGCCCGCGTACGTGAAGGGGAGCAGGAGTCCCTCGTCGAAGGTGGTGTCGCGGTGTCCGTAGCCGAGGTCCGCGACGACCGTGTTCTTCAGCACGTACCACGTGATGCCGATCGGATATATGCCGATGTATCCGAGAAGGAGATTCACGCCCAGGACCGCCGTGAGCACAACGGCGTAGTGGGACGGGCGGCGGCCAGGACGCAAGGTGAACGTCCCCTCTCGGATCATTTTTCCCGCAAGGGCTTGTTGAAGCTCTCGAACACCCGGTAGAGCCCGAGCCGCTTCTGCCCGTCCGCTTCGGCGTCCGGACCTGATCCCTGGTAGCGGACCAGAACCCGGAGTGTGTTGGCATCACTGTAATCAAGGCTCGGACGTGGCGCGCCGACGTCGTTGGCGCCCCAGATGTGCACGTGCGGGACGACGCCGATATTGAAATCGGGCTCGGTGTTGAGCTTCTGCCAAATCGGCCAAAGGTCGGCCTCCTTGGCGGGGTTCAGTTTCGGCACGTTCAGGATGCCGAGGTCGACGGAGTGGTTCCGCGCGGCGATGGCGGTCGCCGCGAAGATCTGGCCCAGCCCGGTGCTTCCGTCGATCTTGCCGCCGATGCCGTTGTTGTAGTGCTGGCGGACCAGTTCGTCGGACGCGATGTCGAGATCCGAATAGTGCCTGATCTCCCAGAGGAGCGGTACCTGGATCAGCGACTTGCGCATTCTCAGTGCGCGGGCCAGGTTGGTGATGAGCCGGTCGTAGGCCATGAGTATCCGGAACGACTCCTCGGTGGAGTACGGCTGGCCGATCCCGGATTCCTCGATCCCGATCGTCGAGAAGTAGTGCCGGATGTCGGAGAGCAGCGTGCCGAGGTACTGGGAGTCGAAGGGAACGTCGAGTTCCTCGGATATTCCGGGCGGGACGACGCTGTTCTGCCCCTGGTCGCGTCCGGAGGCGATGTCGTTGTCGATCTCGATGCGCCGGTCGCCGGAGCCGACGGTGATCGTGGCGATCTGGTCGAAGGCCCAGTCCTCGGGCATGGGGTAGCCGAGGTTGCCGCTGAACCCGGTCGACATGTCCGAGACGAAGCTGGCCGAGGTCAGACCCTGGCCGCCGACCCGGCTGCACACGTTCCGGGGCCCGTAGATCCCCATCGTGTAACCGCCGCCGTACTCGTCGATGGACTGCTTGATCCCCCGGAAGTGCGGGATGATGTTGCTGGTGACATCGGCGTCGATCGCGTCGTAGTCCACGGCGAAATAGATGCGCGTTCCCGGCTTGAACCCGTGGTGCCGGGCCCACACGATGGCGTCGAAACCGTCCGCGGCGCCCTGCTTGAAGTTGAAGTAGGAGACCGCGCCGCCGTAGGTCTGGTAGATCGGGAAGACCCGGAGCCCGTGGCCGAGGATCGTGGTCAACTCGAACGGCTGGATCATCTTGTTCAGCGTGGTGCCCGCGACATTGCACAGGTAACGGCCGACGATCTGGTAACCCGCGTCCTTCAAGGCGAGAGCGCGCGGAGTGTTGACCTCGGTGACGCAGTCGAACGCCGTTCCCTTCCGGGTCGAGTCGCCGGTGGAGACCAGCAGCGACGCCCAGGTCTGGAAGTCGCCCTTGCCGGTGACCGGGAGTTTGACGAACTGCTGGAACGCCGATGCCGCGCTGGCGAGTGCGCTGCCGAAGGAATCGGTGAACGTCACGCCGTCCCGGCGGTTGAAGATCATCGCTGCGCTGAAGAGGTTCACCCATACCCCGGTTGAGCCGGTGGAAAGGGTGTTCTGCTTCAGACCGTCCTTCGTCGCCGGGCCGAAGACCCCGTTGGCGACGTCGTCGCTCATCCCCAGCTCGTACTGGATGACGAACATCAGGGCCTTTTGGACGTCCCGCGAGAAGTGTCCGTCACACGGGATGACGAAGTAGTTTCGGCGGTTGATGTAGCGGGCGTTCATCCAGCGCTGGATGGTACGCACCGTGCCGGATCCGCCGCTGATGACGACATAGGCGTCCATGTTGAGCACGCCTTTGAAGACCTTGGGCGTGGTCGCGTCGCCGGGGAAGGCGTCCGAGACCCCCATGTCGGTCTTGAGTTTGGTGACGGCCGCCGCCACGCGGTCGTTGTAGATGCCGTCGATCTCACCGCCGTCGTACCCCTTGCAGTACAGGCCCGACTGCAGGATCCGGATGATGTTCGCGGGTGGGACCGAACTGCGGCTGATGGTGGGCCATTTCGACTGGAGGGTGCTCAGCGTGGTGGGTCCGAAACTGTCGGAGAGGGAGGTGAGGCCCAATTCGTGCTGAAGGCACCGCGTGAGGGCGTACATCGTCGACCAGCCGGTGACGCCGTCCTCGTCGACGTGTGGGATACCCGGCACGCCGTTGTAGACGGTGTTGATGAAGCGCTGGGCTCTGCGGACCATGTCATCGGCCATCTCGATACTCCTCCTGGAATATTGCCGAGGGCTTCCGGGGAACTGACTGGTACTGCGCGCCTAGCGGGGTGCACACCTAAAAGTCAGGCGGGTGTTTCGCCGACGAGGGGACGGGCGCCCGACGCCGGCTCCGGCGCGGCCGCCTCTTCTCTGGCGCGGCGGCGGCCACGACGGTGGTCTCGACGGTGATCTAAGGGACGGTGATCTAAGGGACGGTGTCGGTCGGCGGCTCCGTCAGAGCCGGGGCGTTTCCGACCTGGACGCGGAGGAGCTTCTGGATGTCGCGGATCACCTCGCCGTGGGCTTTGATCTGGCGACGCTCGTAAGCGGAGATCAGCGCCTGCAACACCCCGGAGAAGTTCACTTCGGCGCGGCAGCGCTCATCGGTGGTCGCCGTCTTCAACTCGGCGGCGCCGGGCTTGTGGCGTTCTCCGTTCTCGGTCGCGTCCGCCCAGCGGGGATCCCCCTCGGCCGAGTCCGGGGAGGCGTAGTTCAGACCTGACCTCGCCATACAGGCGCTCCATTTTCCGAGCAGTGTGCGGAATCTGCGGTCGGAGCGTGCCTGGAAGTTGGCTTGGATCTGGAAGTACTCGATTCCCTGTTCCGGCTGAACGCTCGGGTCTTTGGGGTCTACCTGGACACGAGGCCCGCCCGCGTTGATCTTCTGTTTGAGGGCCGCGTAGCATCCGCCGGGCGGAACGGAAACCCCGTTGATGCTCTTGACGCTCCCCTCGAAAACCGGCATCTGGTCCGGTGGAACGATGAAACCCCGCCTTCCGTTCCGGGAAGCGGCGGCAAGGTCGGCGTTGAAGCCGGGCGGCCCCTGGTACCCGTACCGTCCGACCTCCTGGATCGGAATCCAGGACAGGAGCGTCGCGTTTCTCGGGTACTTCGGGACGTGCGCGCTCGGCACCGGGAAGGTGAATCCATACCGTTTCATGCAGGCGCGGAGAAAAAGACCGGAAGCCCGCTCGATTCGGACGGATTCCTCCATTGAGGGTTTGTAAGCGTCCAAAGGCAGTGACAGTTGGGAGCCGGTCCGCGGCGTCGGGACCGGCCCCAGCGGAGGCTCTCCGCCGGGGCCGGAGCCGGACGAACACGCTGTCAGCCCCGCCATGACGGTCCCCGCGACGATGGCCCCCGCGACGATGGCCCGCGCGATGAAGGCCCGCGCGATGAAGGCCGAGGTGGCGGCCGTCCGGACGGGACCGCGGTCCATCAGTAGGCGACCGCAGGGCCGTAGAAGACCTCGCTGTTCCGGACGACCTTGGCCTGGACCCGGTTGGCGTGCGGGTTGTCGACACCGGGCGTGTAGGCGTCGCAGAGCGTATTGCTGCAACCCGTGTACTGGTAGGCGGACTTTCCGTCACGTCCACCGCACTGGTACAGGGTTCCGTTGCTCGCGTTCCGCCAAATCAGAGCGACCCCTGAAGTGGCCGATCCCGACTTGTAGAGCTTGGCCCAGGCGTACCAGACGCCGTTGACCTTCTTGTCGTTCACCTGCATGTAAGCGGTGTTGTTGATCTTGGCGCGGGTGCCGGACACCAGATGGCTTCCGCTTCCGGGATTCTTCAGCCACGAACCGCACCACAGCGGCGCGGCGGAAGCGGGCGCGGCCAGTGCGGTCATTCCACCCGCGACCGTACCGACCGCCACCACCGCGGCGGCGATCCTCCGCGAATTCACGCTGCTCAATGAGAACACGAGGCCCCTCCTCGCTAAGAGATCATCTCGGGGGTGATCATGACTAACCGTGTTCCGGTTGGTCAAGCGACTATTTCGGAGACACTTCGCTGATCTTCCGCGGTGCTGGAATGTGTGGTAGCTCGAACGCGCCCGGAAATCGCGGCCGCGACCTGCTGAAAAGCCGAAGCCCCCGCGCACCGCGGAGCGGTGGCGGGGGCTGGAGCCGCTGTGGAGCCGCTATGGAGGCGGCGGCTGTCCGGAAATGGTCAGCCGTTACCTCAGCGTGGCCAACCCGTCCCGGGCGGGCCGTTGCCGTGGCCCTTCTTACCGCTGCTCACATAAAGGATGACGGTGGCGCCCGACGGGATTTCGGTGCCGGCGTCCGGAGATGTGGACACGACCGTTCCCCGCGGCTTGTCCGAGGGGACGGAGCCCGACGCCACCCGCACCTCCAGGCCGGCGCCGGTGATCGCGGCCTTGGCGGCGGCGATCGTCGCGCCCTCCACCTTCGGGACGCGGACGGTGTCGCCGAAGCTCTGGGACGGGGTGTTGAAGTTCGGCGCGGGCTTGCCGGAGAGGGCGCCGCGCATGCTCTGCGACCAGATCGTCAACGGCTGGTCGGCGCCGAACACGCCGTACACCTTGTAGCGGTAGGGGCCGCGGAAGTCCCAGTAGGCGGCGGCCGCGGCGAGGTTCGGGGTGTGCCCGGCGAAGACCGCGCAGGAGTGCTCCTCACAGGTGCCGGTCTTGCCCGCGGCGGGCCTGCCGATGCCGCCGATCCGCCGCGCGGTGCCCTTGGTGAGGACGCCCTGGAGGATCGAGTTCACCTTGTCGGCGACGTCGGGGTTCAGCGCCTGGCGGCACTCCTGCTTGGGAAGCTTGAGCTTCTTGCCCTGGGCGTCGATGACCTCGGTGACCGAGATGGGCTCGCAGTACTTCCCGCGCGCGGCGAAACCGGCGTACGCGGCGGCGAGGTGCACCATGTCGATCTCGTTGGTGCCGAGGACCTGGGAGGGCACCTGGAACAGCGGACGGCCGTCCGCCCGCTTCATGCCGAACTTCTCGGCCATCTTCACCGCGTTGCACAGCCCGACCCGCTTCTCGAGCTGGGCGTAGAACGTGTTGACCGAGGCCCAGGTGCCGGTCTTGAGGTTGTAGCCGCCCGCCTCGGCCGGGTCGGCGTTCGTCGGGCTCCAGGGAGCCGTCCCGTCGCCCTTGCAGGTGCTGAGCCCGGCCACCGTCGTCCTGTTGCCCGAGTTGATCGACGTGCTGACCGGGATGCCCTGGCTCAGCGCGGCGGCGAGCGTGAAGACCTTGAAGGTCGAGCCCGCCGACACCCCGCTGCCTCCGCCGTGCGCGGCGTCGGCCGGCAGGTTGATGGTCGTCCGGCCCTTGCCGGGGCCGAACCGCTTGCTCACGCCCATCGCCCGGATGCCGCCGCTGCCGGGCTCGACCATCGCCTCGACGCCGACGCGGCTGCCGCCGGGGGCCACCGTCTGGCGGAGCGACCGGTCGACGGCCCGCTGGTCCTGCATGTCGAGCGTGGTGCGGATCGTGTAGCCGCCGCGGTTGAGGTCGTTGACGTACCTCTGCTGCTGCTTCGGCTTGAGCTGCCAGTACTTGCCGTCCGACAGGATGTTGAGCATGTCGTACTTCACGTACTCGCAGAAGTACGGCACCTTGCTGGACTCGCAGCCGCCGACCGGGTCGGTGCGGTTGAGCTGGATCGGCTTCGCGGCCTCCGCGTCGGCCTGCTGCTTGGTGATGTGGCGGAGCTGCGCCATCCGGTACAGGACGATGTCGCGCCGCTTCCGCGCGTCGTTGGGGTTGCGGATGGGGTCGTAGGCCGTCGGGTTCTGCGTGATGCCCGCGAGCAGCGCCGCCTGCCCCAGGCTGAGCTGGGACGCCGGGACGCTGAAGTACCGCTTGGCCGCCGCCTGCACGCCGTACGCGCCCGCGCCGAAGTAGGCGATGTTCAGGTAGCCCTCAAGGATCTGGTCCTTGCTGTAGCGCTGCTCGAGGTCGAGCGCGTAGCGCAGCTCGCGGAGCTTGCGGCCGACCGTGGTCGCGGTGGCGTCGCGGTACTCCTCCTGCGTCCGGGCCGCGTCGACGAGCAGGTTCTTGACGTACTGCTGCGTGAGCGTGGACCCGCCCTGCGTCTGCTCCGACTCGACGTTGGAGGCCAGCGCGCGGATCGTGCCCTTCAGGTCGAGGGCGCCGTGCTGGTAGAAGCGCGAGTCCTCGATGTCGATCATCGCGGTGCGCATGATGGGCGCGACCTGGTCGAGCCGGACGGACTCCCGGTACTTGTCGAAGAACGTGGCGATCTGCTTGCCGGTCGCGTCGTACATCACCGTCTTCTCGGACGGCGGCGTCGTCTTGAGGCGGCTGTCCATGTCCTCGAAGTTGTTCGCGGCGTCGCGGGCCGTGAGGCCGGCGCTGCCGACGCTCGGCAACGCGATGAAAGCGACAAGGACACCCGCCAGTACCCCCGCTCCAAGCAGCCTGAAGAGCGTGGACGCAGCTTTGACCCGATCAGTGTTCGCAACCCGCACGGGGTCTAGAGTACGCGGGACGAGCTGTGCATTCGGGACAGGTCTCCCGAGGTCGAACGTACCGCCCTCCGGTTGGCCGGGACGTACGTCCGTTATGCCCTCATGATGACAACCCGAGCCGTGTCTGGCGCGTCAACTACAGGTAACTAGTCCGTTCCGGCGGTATGGCCCTGGTGGGCTATATCGAGAATGGGCCCATCGGGGGCTGTTGAATCGTCCCTCGCTTCCGTAAGTTCTTCCCCACGGCTTTCGTTTGGCGGCCTGACGTCCGCGCCCGTCCGGCCAAGGAGCGCAAATCGACACAGACCCTAGGGGAGTGGGGCCAAGATGTGGATCACGGATTGGACCGCCCGCGCCGCCTGCCGTAACGCGGATCCGGACGCCCTGTTCGTGCAGGGTGCGGCGCAGAACCGGGCCAAGATGATCTGCCGCGGTTGTCCGGTGCGCACGGAGTGCCTCGCCGACGCCCTCGACAACCGGATCGAATTCGGTGTCTGGGGCGGCATGACGGAGCGGGAGAGGCGCGCGTTGTTGCGTCGGCGGCCGGACGTGCGATCGTGGCGCGACCTGCTGGAGACCGCCAAGGAGGAGTACGAGCGGTCGGTCGAGGTCGAAGAGCAGGAACTCGTCGCCAGTTGAGGCTGCGGCTCGTCCAATAAAGCGTGGCTTCGGGCCCGCACCGTTTTGGTGCGGGCCCACAGCCGCGTCCATCCCGGTGGCTCATTACGGGTGGACGCGGGTCACCGTCCAGCCGACGATTTTCGGTGCCCGGACGAGGATTGATGAAAAATCCTCGCTTTGGCAGGCCGACTTGCCGGGTTTGTGCTTTTCGGTGATCGAACCCGTGCCAGTTCGTTGGGGCTGCGCCGCGTGCTGTTCCGGCCAGTGAAATGGGCACGGCGACGCCTTGCGCAGGCTGGGCGGCGGCGTGCGTGACGTTCACCCGACGCCGAGCCGGGCGGCGGCTGGTCAGGCGACGGCGGACGGCGGGGTCGTGGGAGCGGCGGCCAGGTCTTCGCCCACCCAGCGCAGGCCCTCCAGGTCGTGGACGTCCTCGGGCTGCGCCGGGACGGCCGTGACCGGCACCGTCGGGTGCGTGGACGCGAAGTGGTCGCGGAGCCGCTCCTCGCGGGCGGCGAGCTGCATGCGGTCGGTGTGCATGCGGAGCAGCGCGGCGGTCAGCTTGTGCTCGCCGCGCTCTTCCAGCGTCTCGGCCGCGGCCTGGCTGCGGGCCGCGGACAGGACGTCCGCCCCCGGTTCGTGCACCCGGTTCACGACCAGCCCGGCGAGCGGCATGCGCTCCTCCGCGAGCCGTTCGACGAAGTAGGACGCCTCGCGCAGCGCGTCCGGCTCGGGCGCGGCGACGACGAGGAACGCCGTGCCGGGGGTCTGCAGGAGCCGGAACGTCTTCTCCGCCCGCTCCCGGAACCCGCCGAACATCGTGTCGAACGCGGCGACGAACGTCTGCACGTCCCGCAGGAGCTGGACGCCGAGCACCTTGTTGATCACGCCGGTGAACATGCCGAACCCGGCGCTGATCACCTTGACGCCGAACCGGCCGCCGGTCTTGGCCGGGGCCGCGAGGATCTTCATGAAGCGGCCGTCGAGGAAGCGGCCCATGCGCTCGGGGGCGTCCAGGAAGTCGAGCGCGTTCCGGGACGGCGGGGTGTCCACGACGATCAGGTCCCAGGCGCCGGAGCGGTGCAGCTGGCCGAGCTTCTCCATCGCCATGTACTCCTGCGTCCCCGAAAGGCTGGACGACAGCGACTGGTAGAAGGGGTTCGCCAGGATCTGCTTCGCCCGGTCGGGGTCGGCGTGCGCCTCGACGATCTCGTCGAACGTCCGCTTCATGTCGAGCATCATGGCGTGCAGCTCGCCGTCGCCCTCGACCTCGATCTCGCGCGGGTTGTTGTCCAGCTCGGACAGGCCCATCGACTGGGCGAGGCGGCGGGCCGGGTCGACGGTGAGGACGACCACGTCGCGGCCCCGCTCGGCGGCGCGCAGGCCGAGCGCGGCGGCCGTCGTCGTCTTGCCGACGCCGCCGGACCCGCAGCACACGATGATCTTCGTGCGGGGGTCGTCGAGCAGCGCGTCCACGTCGAGCGCGGGCGGGGTCTTGCCGGTCGGGCTCATCCGTTCACCTCTGCCGGTTCATGAGAGGCCCCCGATCACGCGGCGCCCTGGGCGCGCAGGGCGGCGGCCAGGTCGTAGAGGCCCGCGAGGTCCATGCCGTCCGAGAGCAGGGGGAGCGTGTAGCGGGGGCGGTCGATCGCCTCCAGGCGCTCCTTCTCGCGGCGCTGGAGGGCGGTGCGGCGGGCGTGGTCGGCGGCCTCGGCGGCGAGCACGGCGGCGATCGACTCGGCGTCGTGCTCCAGCCCGGCGGCCTTCACGCCGCGGACGATCTCG
Source organism: Actinomadura syzygii (assembly GCF_008085905.1). Classification (GTDB taxonomy): domain Bacteria; phylum Actinomycetota; class Actinomycetes; order Streptosporangiales; family Streptosporangiaceae; genus Spirillospora; species Spirillospora syzygii. The sequence continues at coordinate 265,900 of NZ_VSFF01000005.1, forward strand.
TCCAGGTCGAGGGCTCCGGCGGCAGCGGCGGCGAGGTCGTCCTCGGTGAGGACGGGCGGGTGCTCCATGTTCACGATGACGCCGCCGATGGGGAGGCCGACCTCGGTGAGGTCGTGGATCCCGTCCATGGTCTCCTGGACGGGCATCTCCTCCAGCAGCGTGACGAAGTGAACGGCCGTTTCAGGGCTGCGCAGGACCTTCATCACGGTGTCGGCGTGGTTGCGGACGGGCCCCATCTTCGCCAGCCCGGACACCTCGTCGTTCACGTTGAGGAACTTCGTGATCCGGCCGGTGGGCGGGGCGTCCATGACGACGGCGTCGTAGATGAACGAGCCGTCCCGTCTCTTGCGGCGCACGGACTCGCTGGTCTTGCCGGTGAGGATCACGTCGCGCAGGCCGGGCGCGATGGTGGTGACGAAGTCGACGATGCCGAGCTTGGTCATCGCCTTCCCGGCACGCTTCAGGTTGTAGAACATCTCGAGGTACTCGATGAGCGCCTCTTCGGTGTCGACCGCGAGGGCGTAGACGTCGCCGCCGTCCGGGGCGACCGCGACGCGGCGCTCGCCGTAGGGCAGCGGCGGGCAGTCGAAGAGCTGGGCGATGCCCTGCCGCCCCTCGACCTCGACGAGCAGGACCTTGCGTCCTCCGGCCGCCAGGGCGAGCGCCAGCGCGGCCGCGACGGTGGTCTTGCCCGTCCCGCCCTTCCCGGTCACCACATGGAGGCGTACGCCGTCCCAGTCGGTGTCTCTCGCGCTCACCCGATCGACCATATCGCTCACCCGACGGACACTTCAGACCGCGCCCGCCCCTCTGCAAGTGATCCCTGACACGGTTCGTTCAAGATCGTTCGCTTGGACGTTGTACTTCGGCTTGCCCGCGCGGTTAGCTGGAAAACGTGAACCGCCCTGCGGGAGGTTCCGACTGGATTCCACGGGTCCAGGCAGAGTCGGGGCGGGGGACGCTCCCCGGCCCGCCGTCCACGCGAGAAAGGTGCCCGTGATGGAAGCGGTGGCTCTAGTCATTTTGCTGGTCGTCGTCGTCGGAGCGCTGATCGTCCTGACGTCGTCGGTCCGCGTCGTGCAGCAGTTCGAGCACGGCATCGTGTTCCGGTTCGGCCAGGTGCAGCGGGGCGGCGAGCTCCGCCGGGGCGCGGTCCGCATGCCCGGCATCACGGCGATCGTCCCGGTCGTCGAGCGGATGCAGAAGGTCAGCCGGCAGACGGTCACGATGGGCGTCCCCGGCCAGGACGGCATCACCCAGGACAACGTGAGCGTCCGCGTCGACGCCGTCGTGTACTTCCGCGTGATCGACCCGGTGAAGGCGATCGTGAACGTCCAGAACTACGGGTACGCGGTGTCCCAGGTGGCGCAGACGTCGCTGCGGTCGGTCATCGGCCAGGCCGACATGCAGGAGCTGCTCGGCGAGCGCGAGAAGATCAACACGCGGCTCCGCGGGATCATCGACGCGATCACCGAGGAGCCGTGGGGCATCCTGATCGAGCGCGTCGAGATCAAGGACGTGTCGCTGCCGGAGGGCATGAAGCGGTCGATGGCCCGGCAGGCGGAGGCCGAGCGGGAGCGCCGCGCGCGGATCATCACCGCGGACGGCGAGTTCCAGGCGTCCAAGCGGCTCGCCGCGGCGGCGGAGATCATGTCGCAGGACCCGGCGGCCCTGCAGTTGCGGCTGCTCCAGACGGTCGTCGAGGTGTCCGCGGAGAAGAACAGCACGCTGGTCATGCCGCTGCCGGTCGAGATCCTGCGGTTCTTCGACAAGGTCGCGGGCGGTTCCCCGGCGAGCGGCTCCGGCGGCGGCGAGGGCGCCCCGGACCTCGGGGAGCGGCTCGCCAGGGCCGAGCAGGAGCTGGCCCGCGCCGCCGAGACGCCCTCGACGCTGGAGTCGGCCGAGGACGTCCCGCCGGTCATCGGACTGGACGAGCCGAAGCCGCGCCACGACTCCGGCGAGCCGCGCGGGATCACCGGCGGCGACGAATCGGAGCGCCCGCCGCAGACCTGACCGTCCCCCGGTCTCAGGGTTCAGGGGACGAGGACCAGGCGGCCGCGTAGACCGCCCGCCGCCAGGCGCTCGTGCGCCTTGGCGGCCTCGTCCAGGGAGAGCGTGCCCGCCACGCGGAGGGTCAGGCGCCCGGCGTCCGCGAGGTCGGAGAGCTGCGCCAGCCGGGCGCCGTCGGCGCGGATCCACACGTTGCGGACGGTGATGCCGCGCAGCGGCAGCGGCGTGACCGGGCCCCCGTTGACCGCGGCGAACGTCCCGCCGCTGCGGACGGCGTCCAGCGCTCGGACGCCGAGCAGCGCCGCGTCGAGCGCTGCGTCCGCGCCGCCGGGGACGAGCGCCCGGACCGCGTCCCCGAGATGCGCGTCGCGCGGCACGAACAGCTCCGCGCCGAGCTTCTGGACGAGCGCCTCGTCCGCCGCCGAGGCCGCCCCGACGACCCGCAGCCCGCGCCGCGCGGCGAGTTCGACCGCGTAGCCGCCGACCGCCCCCGCGGCGCCGGTGACCAGCAGCGTCCCGTCCGCCGGGAGGTCGAGGAGGTCGAGCGCCTGGAGCGCGGTCAGGCCGTTCAGCGGGATCGTCGCCGCCTCGACCGCCGGGACCGACCGGGGCGCGCGGGCGATGGAGGCCGCGTCCAGGACGACCGCCTCCGCGTACGTCCCGACCGGCACGTCGAGCCGGTCCCGGACGCCGATGACCTGGTCGCCCTCCGCGAAACCGGTCACTCCCCCGCCGACCGCGTCGACGGTTCCGGCGACGTCCCAGCCGATTCCGGTGTGCTCCCGCTCGCCGATGGGCGGCATCAGCCCCGCGTCGGCCAGGACGCCCGAGCGGGTGGCGGCGTCCACGGGGTTGACCGCGGCGGCGGCCACCTTGATCCGCACCTGACCAGGCCCGGGGATCGGTAGCGGGACGTCGGCGACCTCAAGCGCCGCCGGCCCGCCGGGTGCCCTGACGATGATCGCGCGCATGCCGAGACTCCTTGCCTCAAAGGGGATTTCGCGGGGAGAACCCCCGCATCGCCCACCTTCGCCGGAACAGCGGCGGGCCGGAAGGAGTTACTTCCGAGTGCGTTCGGCACCAGGAGGTGAGCCCGTGACGACGATGACGGCGGCGCAGCGCCGCGAGCGGGACAAGGCGGATTTCGACGCCTACATGGAGGCGTGCCCCACGCACCAGCTCGTCGGCATCCTCGGCAACAAGTGGAGCGCGATGATCCTCGGCCGCCTGGCGGGCGGCGCCCGCCGGTACGCCGAGCTCGCCCGGACGATGCCGGGCGTCAGCGCCAAGATGCTCACGCAGACCCTCCGCTCCCTGGAGCGGGACGGCCTCGTCTCCCGCTCGGTCACGCCGTCCGTCCCGGTGCAGGTCGAGTACACGCTCACGCTGCTCGGCGAGCGGATCATCCCGCTCGTCACCGCCATGCACCGGTGGGCCGACCACAACATCGACGAGATCCACGCGGCCCGCGCGCGGTACGACGCGGCGACCACCGCCTCCTAGGGCCACGCGCCGCCCCCTAACTCGATGCGGAGGGCCCCTGCCATAAGCTCGCCGCATGACCAAGTGGGAGTACGCGACCGTGCCGCTGCTGGTGCACGCGACCAAGCAGATCCTCGACAACTGGGGCCAGGACGGGTGGGAGCTCGTGACCGTCCTGCCGGGGCCGAACCCGGAGAACCTCGTGGCCTACTTCAAGCGCGAAGTCCAGTCGTAGAGCCGCACCGATGTTGTAAAGCCGCATCGGGGTCGTTGAGCCGCATCGAGGAGGAGTGGTCATGAGCACGCCAGAGGAGCGCCTGCGGGAGCTGGGAATCGAGCTGCCGGACGTCGTCCCGCCGGTCGCGTCGTACGTCCCGACGGCCCGGACGGGCTCGCTCGTCTACACGTCGGGGCAGGTCCCGGTGGTGAAGGGCGAGGTGCACGTCACCGGCAAGGTCGGCGCCGAGGTGGCCGCCGACGAGGCCGCCGGGCAGGCCCGGATCTGCGCGCTGAACGCGATCGCGGCGCTGAAGGCGGAGGTTGGCGAGCTGTCCCGGGTGCGGCGGATCGTCAAGGTCGTCGGGTTCGTCGCCAGCGCGCCGGACTTCTCCGGCCAGCCCCAGGTCGTCAACGGGGCGAGCGACCTGCTCGTCGAGGTGTTCGGGGACGCGGGCAGGCACGCGCGCAGCGCGGTCGGCGTCGCGGCCCTGCCGCTGAACGTGCCCGTCGAGGTCGAGCTGATCGCGGAGGTCGACTGAGCCCCGGCAGGTCGGGCCGGATGGTCTCGGCGGACTCGGTGAACTTGACGGAATGGCATTCGGTATGTCCGAATGGGCCCGCCATGAGAACCACGAGCCCGTCGAGCCGCCGGTGACCGGCTTCAAGCTCCCCGCGTCGTTCCGCGCCCGCTTCGAGGAGCTGCGGTCCGGCCGTGCCGAGATCGCCCCCGCGCGGCACGCGGCCACGGTCGCCGTCCTGCGCGACCACGACCGGCACGGGCTGCAGGTGTTCCTGATGCGCCGCGTCCGGTCGATGGCGTTCGCGCCCGGCGCGTACGTGTTCCCGGGCGGCGCGGTCGACCCGCGCGACGGGGACGCGGCGCTCGCCTGGTCGGGCCCGCCGCCCGCCGAGTGGGGGACGGCGTTCGACGCGGACGAGACGCTGGCCCGCGAGCTGGTCTGCGCGGCGGTCCGGGAGACGTTCGAGGAGACGCTCGTCCTGCTCGCCGGGCCGACCGCCGGCACCGTCGTGGACGACACCCGCGGCGGCGCCTGGGAGGCCGACCGGCTGGCCCTGCTGGACCGCTCCCTCTCGTTCGGCGAGTTCCTCGACCGGCGCGGCCTCGTCCTGCGCGCTGACCTGCTCCGCCCGTGGGCGCACTGGGTCACCCCGCGGATCGAGCCGAAGCGCTACGACACCCGGTTCTTCGTGGCCGCGATGCCGGACGGCCAGCGCGCCAGGGACGTCAGCACCGAGGCCGACCGGGTGGCGTGGGTGCGCCCGGCGGAGGCCGCGGAGCGGGGCGCGTCCGGCGACTGGCCGATGCTGCCGCCGACGATCACGACGCTCGCCGAGCTGGCCGAGTTCGGCACGGTCGCGGACGTGCTGGCGGCGCGGCGGCGGATCACTCCGGTGGAGCCGACCGCGAAGATCATCGACGGCGACGTGTACCTCGTCCTCCCCGAGGCCCTGCCCGAAGCCCTGCCCGAAGCGCTCCCCGAGTAGCCGGATGGGGGCCCGCCGGACGCCGCTGAGCCGGGCCGTGATGTGGCGGCTCGCGGGGACGTCCGCGCTGCGCCGCCTCGACCGGCTGGGCTGGAACCCGGTCGATCATCCCGATCGCGCCTCGGGCAGGATGGGAGATATGACGGAGATCGACGGGATGGGCACCGAACGCGCCACCTGCGTGCTCGCGCAGAACCCGTCCGCCATGACCCTGGACGGCACCAACACCTGGATCATCGCCGAGCCCGGATCCGACGCGGCCGTCGTCGTCGACCCGGGGCCGAAGGACGGCAAGCACCTCAAGCGCGTGCTGCGGACCGTCGAGGAGCAGGGACGGCGGGTGGGGCTCGTCCTGCTGACGCACGGCCACCCCGACCACTCGGCGGGCGCCGGGAAGTTCGCGGGGATGGCGGGCGGCTCAGTCAAGGTGCGGGCGCTCGACCCGAAGCACCGGCTCGGCGACGAGGGCCTCGGCGAGGGCGATGTGATCACCACGGGCGGTGTGGAGCTGCGGGTCATGGAGACGCCCGGCCACAGCGACGACTCGCTGACGTTCTGGCTCCCGGCGGACGGCGCCGTGCTGACCGGCGACACCGTCCTCGGATACGGGACGACCGTCCTGGAAGGGAAGCTGGGCGACTACCTGAGCTCGCTCGACCGGCTCCGGAAGTTCTCCGCGAGCGTCGAGGCGGCGACGATCCTGCCCGGTCACGGGCCCAGGCTGGACGATCCGATCGCCGTCCTGGACCACTACATCGACCATCGCCGCGAGCGGCTCGCCCAGGTCGAGGCGGCCGTGCAGGCGGGGGCGCGGACCGCCCGCGAGGTCGTGGAACGTGTATACGCGGACGTCGACAAGGCCCTGTGGCCGGCCGCCGAGTGGTCCGTGCAGTCCCAGCTCGACTATCTGAACGAGCGGTGAGCGGGGCGGCCCGCACCACGCCGCACGGGCCTGTTGATCAAGGGGTGGGGCAGTCGGGTCGGAGGGTCACTTGGAGCGCTTGCGGAGGCGCTCGATGTCGAGGATGACGACGGCGCGGGCCTCGATGCGCAGCCAGTTCCGCTGGGCGAAGTCGGCGAGCGCCTTGTTGACCGTCTCCCGGGACGCGCCGACGAGCTGCGCCAGCTCCTCCTGGGTGAGGTCGTGGTGGACGTGCAGCCCCGCCTCCGACGGCTGGCCGAACCGCTCGGCGAGGTCGAGCAGCGCCTTCGCGACGCGCCCGGGGACGTCGGTGAACACGAGGTCGGCCATCACGTCGTTGGTCTTGCGCAACCGCTGCGCCAGCGCCCGCAGCAGCTGGACGGCCACCTCGGGGTGCCCGGTCAGCCAGGGCCGCAGGTCGTCGTGGCCGAGCCCGGCGAGGCGGCACTCGGTCACCGCGATGGCGCTCGCGGTGCGCGGCCGCGGGTCGAACAGCGACAGCTCGCCGAACATCTCGCTCGGGCCGAGGACGCTCAGCAGGTTCTCCCGGCCGTCCGGCGCCGTCCGGGTCAGCTTGATCTTGCCTTCCAGGACGACGTACAGCCGGTCGCCGGTCTCGCCCTCGTTGAACAGCGTCTGCCCGCGGGCGAGGCGCACCTCGGTCACGTTGGCGCGCAGCGCCTTGGCGCCCTGCTCGTCGAGGGCCTCGAAGAGCGGGGCTCTGCTCAGAACGTCCACGTCGCGATCGGTCACGCTTCTCCTCCTCGAACACCCGACATGCCTAGTGTGACGTACGTCCCACCGTGTGGTTGAAGGCAGGGTCACGGCGCGCCGACAACGCGGGACCGGTGCGAACGTCCCGGCCAGGGCCGCCGTGGTCCCGTTCGCCCAGTGTACGGACCATCGGGTGAATGCCGTCACACCGGTCTCTTCGCCCGTTACCGGACGATCAACCGGGTCCGCGGGGTGCCATAGGCTGATCGGATGCCCGAGCCCGCGCCGCGCCGGCTTCCGAGGGGGCGGCACGCGCTGTCCCGGTCGGAGGTGGAGCGGGTGCACCGCGACCGCCTGTGCGCGGCGATGGCGGCGGCGATGGCCGAGAAGGGCTACGTGGGGACGTCCGTCGAGGACGTGCTGAAGCGGGCCAGGGTGTCCAGGCAGAGCTTCTACGGGGTGTTCTCGTCCAAGCTCGACTGCTTCATGGCGGCGTTCGACAAGGCCAGTGAGCTGCTCAGACGCCGTCTCGCGGACGCGGCCGGGGGCGGCGGAGACCCGATGGCGCGGTTCGAGCGGGCGTTCGGCGCCTACCTGGAGGCGCTCGCGTCGGAGCCGGGCTACGCGCGACTGTTCCTGGTCGAGGTGTACGCGGCGGGGCCGGAGGCGGTGCGGCGGCGGTCGGAGATCCAGCACGGCCTGGCCGAGGACCTCGCGGGCCTGATGGGGGTGACCGGGGAGGCGTCCCGGTTCGCCTGCGAGATCGTCACGTCGGCGGTCGGCGCGATGGTGACTCCGGCGGTCGCGGCGGGCGACATGGACGCGGTGCGGGCGGTCGGTCCGCCGGTCGTCGAGCACGTCCGGCTGCTGCTCCGCTCGGGCGTCCTGGACGCCTAGCGCGTGTGGTGATCCTCACTCCGAAACCGCTGGTCAGCGCCCTCTTACACGGTCCGGCTGGACGCGCAGCGCGGTGATCACCGTGGCGAGCATCTCGTAGTGTCCGGCGAGCACGGCCAGTTCGACGCACTCGCCCTCGGACAGGTGGGCGCGCAGCCGCGTCCAGGCGCCGTCGGCCAGGTCGCGGTCGGCGTGGAGTCCGTCGACGGCGGCGAGGATCGCCTGCTCGCGCGGGGTCCAGCCGGCGGCGTGCGGGCCTTCCTTGAGGCGCTCGACGTCCCGTTCGCGGACGCCCGCGCGGCGCCCGAGGCGGACGTGGTGGTCGAACTCGTAGCGGCATCCGCGCAGGTGGGCGACGCGGAGGATGACCAGCTCGGTCTCCCGGCGAGGCAGCGAGCCGCCGGGCATGAGGCGTCCGGCGAACCAGAGCCAGCCGCGGAACAGGCCGCGGCGGCGGGCGAGGGTGCGGAACAGGTTGGGCGGGCCCGTCCCGGCGGCGCGTCCCGCGACCCGGCAGACGAGCCAGTTCACCGCCCCGATCTCGCGGATGCCGCCGGGGGCCACCCGGGGGACGCCGGACGCCGCCGTCACAGGTGAGATTCCGGTTGCGGCGTGGTCAGCTCGACCTGCTCCGCGCGGGCGATCTCCAGGATCCGGCGCAGATCGCGCTGGACGACCCGGTCCACGACCGGCTGCGCGATCATCCGGAACGGCAGCACCCCGCCGACCCACCACGGCGCGACGACGCGCTTGGAGCGCCGGGCGATGCCGCGTTCCAGCGCGTCGATGCCCACGTCCAGCGGGGTGACCGCCGAGACGAGCCCGCTCAGGCGCTGGGACCCGGTCAGCGCGGACGCGGCCTCCGTCCCGAACCCGCGCCGCGTCATGTCCGTGTCGAGCTCGGCGAAGTACGCGACGCCCGCCTTGGCCCCGTAGGGGCGCAGCTCGGCGCGCAGCGTGTCGCCCAGCGCCTCCACCGCCGCCTTGGACGCGCTATAGGCCCCGAGCAGCGGAGCGTGGACGGCGGCGGCCAGCGACGCCACGGCCAGCGCGTACCCCCGTTCATGACTGATGTGCGGCCCGGCCGCGCGCAGGGTGTTGTGGACGCCCAGCACGTTCACCCGCAGGCTCTGCTCCAGCACGGACGGGTCGCCGCCGACGACCGGCATCTGCGCCGCCACGCCCGCGTTCGCGACGACGACGTCCAGCCCGCCGCCCAGCGCCCGGACGGCGGACTCGACGACCTCGGCGACGCCGTCCCGGTCGGTGACGTCGCACGTCCACCAGGGGGCGGGGCCGCAGCGCGCCGCGACCGGCGCCAGCAGCTCCGGCTCCAGGCCGGTGAGCGCCACCTTCGCGCCGCGCCCGTGCAGCCGGGCGGCGAGGGCCGCGCCGATGCCGCGCGCCGCGCCCGTGATCAGCACCCGGCGGCCGGTCAGCGTCGCCGTCCAGCGGGACGAGTCCAGGATCATGCGCGCGACCCTAACATAAACAAACACCATCGTCTTTTTAAGGCGGACGCGCCGACGCCGAGCGGGGACCGGCGGGCGGGATGAGGCTTTAGGCTGGCCGTCATGGTGACGGAGGCGTCCAAGAAGGCGCGGGCGGGAAAGTGGAAGAACGAGTCCCGGCTCTCGCTGGTGCGGCGGGCCCGCCGGATCGACCGGATGCTCGCCGAGACCTATCCCGACGCGCACTGCGAGTTGAACTTCGCGACCCCGTTCCAATTGCTCGTCGCGACCGTGCTGTCCGCGCAGACGACCGACATGCGGGTGAACCTGACCACGCCCGCGCTGTTCGCCAAGTACCCGACCCCGGAGGACCTCGCCGCGGCCAACCCCGAGGACGTCGAGGCGATCCTGAAGCCCACCGGGTTCTTCCGAGCCAAGACGAAGTCGGTGATGGGGCTGTCCGTCGCGCTGCGCGACCGGTTCGACGGCGAGGTCCCAGGGAAGCTGGAAGACCTCGTCACCCTTCCTGGGGTCGGGCGTAAGACGGCCAACGTCGTCCTGGGGAACGCGTTCGACGTCCCAGGAATCACCGTCGACACCCACTTCGGCCGTCTCGCCCGCCGTTTCGGCTGGACGACCGAGGACGACCCAGTGAAGGTCGAACAGGAGATCGGCGAACTGATCCCACGCAAAGACTGGACGATGCTCTCCCACAGGTTGATCTGGCACGGACGCCGGATCTGCCACGCGCGCCGTCCCGCGTGCGGGGCGTGCCCCGTCGCGCGGCTCTGCCCGTCCTTCGGCGAGGGCCCGACCGACGAGGAGACGGCGCGGAAGCTCGTCAAGCCAGGGCCCTTCTCATGACCTCTGTACGCGGCGGGGGAAGGAACGAGAGCCTCCCAGAGTTGGGACGGACGTGACCCACACCGCCCCCACCTCTCCTCAGTGGCTCGAACGGTTCCGAGCCGAAGGCCCCCGGGTGCCGGTGCCGCCGATGTTCCGGCCCGTCGACGGCGCCCGCGCGGCCGCCGTCCTGATCCTCTTCGGCGAGGGCCCGGACGGCCCGGACGTGCTCCTCACCGAGCGCGCCGCGACCCTCAACAAGCACGCCGGGCAGCCCGCGTTCCCCGGCGGCCGGATCGACCCCGAGGACGACGGCCCGGTCGCGGCGGCGCTGCGCGAGGCGTGGGAGGAGGCGGGCGTCGAACCCGCCGGCGTGGACGTCCTGTGCACGCTGCCGGAGCTGTACCTGCGGCACAGCGAGCACCTGGTCACGCCGGTCGCCGGATGGTGGCGGGAGCCGTCGGAGATCGCGCCCGGCCATCCGGGTGAGGTCGCGATGGTCGCGCGCGTCCCGATCGGGGAGCTGGTCGACCCGGCGAACCGGCTGATGGTCCGGCACCCGTCCGGGCTCCGGCTCGGGCCCGCGTTCCGCGTCCGCGACATGCTCGTGTGGGGGTTCACGGCGGCGCTGCTGACCACGGTGCTGGACGCGGGCGGCTGGAACCGCCCCTGGGACGAGGACCGCGTCGAAGACCTGCCGCCGGTGCGCTGACGCCCTCCCGAACCGGCCAGGGCCAGCCCGGAACGACGCCTTCGCAGGTCAGCCCGCCATTGTCCGGCGGGGCGGTCGCGCGAGGGCGTGCACGTCATCCTCGGCGGCTACCCATCGCGCCTGAATCTGGTACAGAGAGGGGACGTTAACGGGGTGCGCGGCCCTATACGGTGAAGCGGTGCTGCACGACCACGTTCTCGACCTGATCCTGCTCGTGCTCGTCGTGCTGTTCGGGGTCTCGGGGTACCGGCAGGGCTTCATCGTGAGCCTGCTCAGCTTCGTCGGCTTCGTCGGCGGCGGCGTCGCCGGGGTGCTGATCGCGCCGCCGATCGCCGAGGCGGTGGTCGACGGCGCCGCGCAGCAGGCCCTCCTCGCCATCGTGATCGCGTTCCTCACCGCCACCCTCGGCCAGCTCGTCGCCTCGTCCCTCGGCGCGGTGCTGCGCAACCGGGTGACCGGCATGAACGCCCGCAACGCCGACGCGGTCGGCGGCACCTTCGTCAGCGCGATGTCGCTGCTGGTCGTCGCCTGGTTCTTCGGGAACCTGGTCGCGAACTCCGAGTTCCAGCCGGTCCGGACGCAGGTCAAGGGCTCCTCGATCATCGGCGGCATCAACGACGTGATGCCGCCGCAGGCGCAGACGTGGTTCACCTCGTTCCAGGGGTTCGTGAAGAGCAGCGAGTTCCCGCAGGTCTTCAACGGGCTCGGCGGCGAGTCGGTGGTGCAGGTCCCGCCGCCGGACGAGTCCGTGCTGAACACCCGGGGGCTGCGCGCCGCCAAGGCCAGCATCGTCAAGATCGTCAGCACCGCGCCGCAGTGCCAGCGGCACATCGAGGGCACCGGGTTCATGTTCGCCCCCGACCGCATCATGACGAACGCGCACGTCGTCGCCGGGGTGCGCGGGGCGTCGCTGGTCACGTCCGCGAAGGGCCGGACCGCGCGGGGACGGGTCGTCCTGTACGACCCGAAGCGCGACGTCGCCGTCCTGTACGCGCCCGGCCTGGACGTGCCGCCGCTGAAGTTCGCCGGGGAGGCCCGCGTCCGGGACAGCGCGATCATCGCCGGGTTCCCGCGCAACCAGCCGTTCCGGCCCGAGGCCGCCCGGATCCGCGCCCGGCAGACGGCCCGCGGCCCGGACATCTACCACTCCGGCCAGGTCAACCGCGAGATCTACGCCATCCGCGGCAAAGTCGAGCCGGGCAACTCGGGCGGGCCGCTGCTGTCCACGGACGGCCGTGTCTACGGGGTCATCTTCGCGGCCGCGCTCGACTCGCCGTCGACCGGCTACGCGCTGACGGCGGCTGAGGTCGCCCCTGACATGCGCGCGGGCCTGAACGCGACGGAGCCCGTGTCGACGCAGAAATGCTCCGACTGAGCTAAGGCTTGGTCAGGCGGAGTTCGACCGGGTCGTCGTGGGGGTTCGCGGCCAGTTCGCGGGTTTGCTTCACGATTCCCTGGACGTCGATGCCGTGCGGGGGAGCGTCCTCGTACGGGACGAGCCTTTCCGCCGCCCTGCTTAGCAGCGCCTCGGCGCCTCGCGCGTTTCCACGGCGCAGATGGGTCAGCCCTACGGCGACCTGCGCGAGACCCCTCCACAGCTCCCGTTCCCCATCCGGTGACGCTTTCCAGGCCGCTTCCAGTACCTCGTGCGCGTGGAACGGGCGGTCTGCGTCCAAGAGGGCCTGGGCTTCGGCCAAGGCTTCCTCTGGAGGGAGGTCGATGTCGTCCGGCATGGTCGGTATCCCGGTCGCGCCATGCGGAAGCGGACGGCCGTAGGCGTCGCGCGGCCGTGCGTTGCGTGGGCGTCCAGACTCGTCCCGGTCCCGCATGCCTCCACGTTACGCCCAGGTTCAGCGGTCGGGCTCAGTGCTCCGGCTCCGGGTCGGTCAGCCAGCCGAGGAGCTGCGCGTCGAACACGTCCGGACGTTCCTGGTGCGGGAAATGCCCCGCCCCCTCGATCAGCTTCCAGCGGTAGGGCGCGCTGACGTAGCGGCCCGAGCCCTGCGCGCTGCCGGGGAGGGTGCACGTGTCGAGCGCGCCGTGCAACTGGAGCGTCGGCACGCGGATGGGTGCGCGCATGCGGTGCGCGTAGCGGATGCCGTCCGGACGGGCCTGCGACCTGATCAGCCAGCGGTGGTATTCGAGCGCGCTGTGCGCCGCCCCGGGGATCTGCACCGCCCGGCGGACGAGCCGCTCCGTGCGCTCGTCCGGCCAGCCCGGCGCCGACCAGTCGTGCAGGAGCTTCCCGGCGAGCGCCGCGTCGTCGCGGACGAGCCGCCGCTCCGGCCACATCGGCACCTGGAACCCGAACGTGTGCCGCGCCGCCCAGCCCTGCCCGCGCGGGTCGCCCGCGACCGACTGCCGCAGCCGCAGCGGGTGCGGGGCGCTCACGACCGCCAGCCGCTGGACGACCTTCGGGTGGTAGACGGCCATCGTCCAGGCGAGGAGGCCGCCCCAGTCGTGCCCGGCGACGACGGCGTTGGCCTCGCCGAGCGCCCGGACGAGCCCGGCCGCGTCCCCGGCGAGGGTGATCAGGTCGTAGCCGCGCGGCGGCTTGTCGCTGCCGCCGTAGCCGCGCAGGTCGACGGCGGCGGCGCGGTAGCCCGCCGCGGGCAGCGACACGAGCTGGTTGTGCCACGACCACCAGAACTCGGGGAAGCCGTGCAGCAGCAGCACGAGCGGGCCCTCACCGGCCTCGGCGACGTGGAACCGCGTCCCGCCCGCGCTGATCTGGCGGTGGGTCCACGGTCCGTCCACCTCGACGAGGGACGCGTCGTGCCCGGACATGCCGCCGGTCAGCCCGTCAGCTCGGGGGCGCCCGGGTCGCCGCGGTGGCGGAGCGCGGACAGGTCGTCCTTCAGCGTCCGCCGGGTCCGCTTCGCCCCGTCGATCTTCCGGATCCGGAGATAGCCGATGAGGATCAGCAGCCCGGCGAGCACCAGGTACACGCCGGCCACGATGAGGAACGCGGCCCAGTGCCAGATGCCGAGCGCCACCAGCCCGTACGCGAGGGAGATCGACAGCAGGATGACGATCAGCCCGCCGATCAGCGCGGCGATCGTGAACATCACGCCGCCGAGCGCCGCCTTCTTGGCGTCGGCCTTGAGCTCCAGCTTGGCCAGGTCCATCTCCGCCCTGACCAGGTTGGAGACGTTGCTGGACGCCAGCGCGACCAGCTCGCCGATGGACCTGTCGTCCCCGGCGCCCTCGCCCGGCAGTTGCTCGGACATATCGCTAACTCTCCTTCAGTCCGGACGCGCGCAGACGCGTCCTTCTCCGGAAGACGACGGCGGCGGCCGCCGAGGCGAGAACGCTCGCGATCAGGACCGCAGTCGTCACTCTCTCGAATTGTGACGGGTCGGTATAGGCCAAACCGCCGATCAGCAGCGAAACGGTGAAACCCACCCCGGCCAGCAGCGCGACGCCCGCGATCTCCTGCCAGTGCAGATCCTCCCCGAGGGTCGCGAGGCCCAGCCGGACGGCCGCCCAGGCACCGCCGAGGACTCCCACGAACTTACCGATCACGAGCCCGGCGATCACGCCGAGGGCCACCCGATCGCCGAGCACGCCCCCGAGCTGGGACGCTCCGAGCCCGACGCCCGCCGACAGGAACGCGAAGACCGGCACGGCCACCCCCGCGGAGAACGGTCGCAGGGCGTGGTCGGCGCGTTCGGCGTTGGTCGGACGTCCGTCCGGGGCCTCTTTGGAACTGGTGAGCATTCCCATCGCGACCCCTGCGACGGTCGCGTGGATGCCGCTCCGCTGGAGGAAGTACCAGGCGAGTACCGCGATCGGTACGTATATCCAGGGCGACCTCACGTTCTTGTACTGGAGCCACCCGTAAAGGGCTATCAGCGCCACTGCCAGGAGGAGCGGCACATAGGTGAGCCCGTTCGTGTAGAAGAGCGCGATGATGGAGATGGCTATGAGGTCGTCCACCACGGCGAGGGTCAGCAGGAACGCTCGCAGTGGGGCCGGGCATGAGGTGAACGTCACGGCGAGGACGGCCAGGGCGAACGCTATGTCCGTCGCCGTCGGCACCGCCCAGCCGCGCGCCGCGCCCGGCTCGCCCGCGCTCACCGCGAGGAAGACCAGCGCCGGGACCGCCACCCCGGCGGCGGCCGCGATCACGGGCAGCGCCGCGTCCCGCGGGTTGCGCAGCTCGCCGTGCGTCAGCTCCTCGCGCAGCTCCAGTCCGGCGATGAAGAAGAACACGGCGAGCAGCGCGCTGGACGCCCAGTGCTGAACGTCCATGTGC
This sequence comes from Actinomadura syzygii, assembly GCF_008085905.1. Lineage (GTDB taxonomy): Bacteria > Actinomycetota > Actinomycetes > Streptosporangiales > Streptosporangiaceae > Spirillospora > Spirillospora syzygii. The sequence goes on from NZ_VSFF01000005.1 coordinate 280,914, forward strand.
CCGAGGTTGAGCCAGTCCGGGCTGATCTCGTATTTCTGGAGGTCTTCGTAGGCGTCCGCCCAGGGCGTGTTGGCCCACACCAGCGCGGCCACCGCCGCGAGCAGCATGATGACCCCGCCGATCGTCTCGGTGCGCAGGGCCGAGGCGACCTGCGTCCCGTAGCGGACGGTCGGACGGAAGGGCCACGTCGCGGCGACGCGGCGCCGCACAGGTGGGCGCGCCATGCAGAGAACCCCCGGAAGGCCGTGGACGATCTGGTCGAAGCCCGCTCGCTCTAGACGAGCGAGCGGCCATTTGCCGACCAGACTTCCCGGCGCACCTCCTCAGACCTTACCCAAACGACTGGCTGCCGGGACGGCGCGGCCCGCGCCCGGCGGGGTGCGCCGGGCGCGGGCCGATGGGTCCGTTTCGGGGGGACCCGCGTCGTCAGTCCTCGGACTTGGCGCTCGGGAGCTTCTCCGAGATCAGGTCCATCACCGTGCTGTCGGCCAGCGTGGTGACGTCGCCGATGCTGCGGTTCTCCGCCACGTCCCGCAGCAGCCGCCGCATGATCTTGCCGGAGCGGGTCTTCGGCAGCTCCGGGACGATCATGATCTGCCGGGGCTTGGCGATCGGGCCGAGCGTCTTCGAGACGTGTTCGCGCAGCTCCCGCAGGAACTCCTCGCCGTCGACGTCGCCGCCCGCGTCGCCGCGCGGGATGACGAACGCGACGATCGCCTGCCCGGTCACCGGGTCCGTCGCGCCGACGACCGCCGACTCGGCGACCTTCGGGTGCGAGACCAGCGCCGACTCGACCTCCGTCGTGGAGATGTTGTGGCCGGACACGAGCATGACGTCGTCGACGCGGCCGAGGAGCCACATGTCGCCGTCCTCGTCGCGCTTGGCGCCGTCGCCCGCGAAGTACAGGCCGTCGAAGCGCGACCAGTACGTCTTGACGTAGCGCTCGTCGTCGCCCCAGATCGTCCGGAGCATGCTCGGCCACGGCTCCCTGACCACCATGAACCCGCCGCCGCCGTTCGGGACGGACCGGCCCTGGTCGTCCACGACGTCCGCCGCGATGCCCGGCAGCGGGCGCATCGCCGCGCCCGGCTTCCCGGCCGTGACGCCCGGCAGCGGGCTGATCATGATCGCGCCGGTCTCGGTCTGCCACCAGGTGTCGACCACGGGGGTCCGGTCGCCGCCGATGTGCTTGCGGTACCAGACGTACGCCTCCGGGTTGATCGGCTCGCCGACCGACCCGAGCACGCGCAGGGACGACAGGTCGTACTGGGCGGGGATGTCGTCGCCCCACTTCATGAACGTCCGGATCGCGGTGGGCGCGGTGTAGAAGATGGACACCTTGTACTTCTGGATGACGTCCCACCAGCGTCCCCGGTCGGGGGTGTCGGGGGTGCCCTCGTAGATGACGCTGGTCGCGCCGTTGGCGAGCGGCCCGTACACGATGTAGGAGTGGCCCGTCACCCAGCCGATGTCGGCGGAACACCAGTAGACGTCCGACTCGGGCTTCAGGTCGAACACCGACCAGTGCGTGTAGGCGCACTGGGTCAGGTAGCCGCCGGTGGTGTGCAGGATGCCCTTCGGCTTACCCGTCGTCCCGGAGGTGTACAGGATGTACAGCGGGTGCTCGGAGTCCATGGGCTCGGCGGTGTGCTGGTCGCTCTGCCTGTCGACGACGTCGTGCCACCACAGGTCGCGTTCGTTCTCGGCGACCTGCTCCCCAGTGCGGCGTACGACGAGGACGTGCTCGATGGACGGCGTCTGCGCGACGGCCTCGTCCACGATGCCCTTGAGGTCGGACGGCTTGCCGCGCCGGAACCCGCCGTCCGAGGTGATGACGAGCCTGGCCTGCGCGTCGTCGATGCGGGTGCGCAGTGCCTCCGCGGAGAAACCGCCGAACACGACCGAGTGGGTCGCGCCTATGCGCGCGCACGCCAGCATCGAGATCGGCAGTTCCGGAATCATCGGCAGGTAGATCGCGACCCGGTCGCCCTTGCGGACACCCAGTTCGAGCAGCGCGTTCGCAGCCTTGTTCACCTCGTGCTGGAGGTCGGAGTAGGTGAGCGTACGGGAGTCGCCCGGCTCACCCTCCCAATGGAACGCGACCTTGTCTCCGCGTCCTGCCTCGACGTGCCGGTCGACGCAGTTGTAGGCGACGTTCAACTCACCGCCGACGAACCATTTGGCGAACGGCGGATTGCTCCAGTCCAGGACTTCATCCCACCGCTTGGTCCAGGAGAGCCGATCCGCCTGCTCCGCCCAGAAGGCGAGACTGTCCGCGGCCGCCTGCTCGTACGCCTCGGCCTTGACGTTGGCCGACTCGGCGATGTCCGCGGGCGGGGGGAAGCGGCGCGTCTCCTGCAGAAGGTTCGACAGTGTCTCTTGGCTCTGGCTCAACGCTCACTCCTTGCTAGCTGAAGCGTGGGGTCGCCCGGTATTCCCACTCCACCAGGAAGGTCCCGGTCACCACAAGGCCGCGGCCAGGGGGTGTCGTGGATGACGAACGCGACCGGCGCTCACGGCTCGGGATGGTGTTGTGTGATGTTCCCGACACGGCGGATTCCGGTGTACCGCCGCTTGGGGGACCGCTTACGTTCTACGTGCCCGAAGGGTCTCGCGTCTATGCGAACGGTGCCTCCGGTTAGCGCGCCGGGCTGCTGTCCGGGGGATGCGTCCGGGCACGTGGGGAGGTGTCCGGATGGTGTGGGGTGCTGTCCGGGTGGACGGGCGTACCGCATAAGGTCGGGCCGTGACCGATCCCCTTGCCGATGTGGCGAACCTGCCCGGAGTGTCCGGTGCGGTGGACGAGGCGCGCTCCGCGGTGGACCGGCTGCTCGGCCACCGCGTCCTGCGGCGGCGCAGCGCCGAGGTGTCGACGGAGTCGGCTCTGCGTGGGGCGCGGGCCTCGGCGGTCCTGGAAGGTTCTTTCGTCACGCTGGAGGAACTGCGCACTACGGATAACCCTGCTGATCCTGTAGTTCAGGGTTCTTTGCGCGTGTCCGCCGAGTTGGGGTCTTTGGCCGAGACATGGCGTAGGGCTCCTCGGCAGGCTCTTGCGCGGATGCACGTCCTCGCGGCGGCGGACGCGGTCGATGCCGCCTCTCTTGGACGTCCGCGCTTGGACGACGGTCCTGTTCAGGACGTGCTGGGTCTTGGCGAGCCGCCGTCGCCGTCCGAGGTGGCGGCGCGGTTGGACGCCCTTAGCGGGCTCCTGACCGGTGGAACGAAAGCGCCCGCTTTGGTGGTCGCGGCCATTGTGCACGGCGAGTTGTCGACGTTGCGTCCGTTCGGATGGGGAGATGGGCTCATCGCCCGTGCCGCCGAGCGCCTCACCCTTGTCGCCCGTGGGCTCGACCCCAAGTCACTGGTCGCGCCAGAGGTCGGGCACCTGGAACTCTCCGAGGGTTACGGCGAAGCGCTCCGTGCGTACGGGACGGGCACGTCGGAGGGCGTCGCGCAGTGGATCGCGCACTGCTCCGCGGCTGTGGCCGCCGCCGCACGCGACTCCCAGGCGATCTGCGAAGCCTTCATGCGCGGCTAAGTCCTGGCCGGTGGCCTGGTTCGCGGGTGGCCTGGTTCGCGGGTGGCGGGGTTTGTCGGTGGCGGGGTCCATGCTGGGGGAATGGCCGATCGCATGCACGGACGTCCCGCCGCGCCCACGAAGACGACCATCTCGTCCGCCGACTGGGATTCGCGTGACCTGACGGGCGAGAACCACGAAGCCGTCCTGTTCATGGACGTCGACATGACCGAGGCCCATGGCATCGGCGCGGTCTTCACCGACTGCACGTTTCGCGGGGTGCGGTTCAACGCGTCCACCCACACCGACGCCGCGTTCGTGAACTGTACGTTCGTCGCCTGCGGCTTCTTCGACGCGACCTTCAGCGGATGCAAGCTGCTGGGCAGCATGTTCGACCGCTGTACGTACGACCTGTTGAAGGTCAAGGGCGGCGATTGGTCGTTCACCGGTCTGCCGGGGGCCGACCTGCGCCGGGCCTCGTTCACGGACCTGCGCATGCGCGAGGCGGACCTCACGGGCGCGCGATGCGACGGAGCCGAGATCCGCTCCGTCGACCTGTCGGGTGCGTCACTTCACAAGGCCGACTTTTCGGGCTGTGATCTACGCGGAAGCGACATCTCGTCGATGGATCCGCGCACCGTGGAACTGCGGCGCGCCGTGATCGATCCGTTTCAGGCGGTCGTGCTCGCGACCGCTCTGGGACTGGACGTGCGCGAACGGTAACCGATCTTTCGTCAGGAGCAAAGCCGCCTGTCAAGCCGAAGGCGGATCCGCCGCGCGAAAACCCCGGGACGTTCGGCTCGGCACAAAGCGAACGGCGCCCCGCCTCCGGGACGCCGCCGCCAGTCACGTCACACCGGGTTACCAAGCGTGCACCTCATATCCGTCGGATCGGGTCAAGCCCGTCTCGACGCGCCTCCCGCGGCTGGTCGCGCGTGGGTGCCCGGCTGCCGTGCTCGGACACGTGGTCCGTATGACCTTCCTACGCCTTATTTGCCCAGTTGACAAGGCCCTGTCCGGAAAGCGGGCCCGGTCGGCGAGTGCCGCGCCGCGCGGGGCGCGGGTGTCCAATGTGGCCAATGCGGGATGGATTACGCCATTCCGGACTAACCGGAACCCGGGCAATGGTCGCAAAAACGATCACGCACCGTGATCGTTTTCATTTGCGCGGACCGATCCCGGCGCCCGGGGTAGGAAAGATCTTTAGTTCTCCTGTACGCTCGCATGCCCGTGCCGATGCACGTACTGTGCATGGGTTCGCGGCGTCCTGTCGGTTACGGGACGGCAACTTGCGGCACCGATCCGGTACGCGTTGAGGGGATCGTCCCAAGTGGGTGAGAAAAATCGTCACCTGCTAGGCGAGTTTGTGACTCGATCGAACTCTCAACGGTCGCGCAGCATATGTTGTATCTGCTTAGACTGGAGTCAGTGAGTTTGCCTCTGCTATAGAGCGAACTTGCGTCGGCTTAGCCGAACTCCCCAGGTCTTTCTCGGGAAAGCGGCCCGGCTCTACCCCCCCGGAGCCGGACCGCATGGCGACCCCCGCTATCCCCCCCGGCGGGGGTCGCCCAATCGTGGGACGCGGGGCGGCGGCGCAGACCTCTCCGGCGCCACCGCCCCGCCGTCTCCCGGTCGCTCGCTGATTCCCCCGCCGTCTTTCCGCACGCTCCCCAGGGTTTTCGTGCGGTCTTCGCGGCCGGTCTCCCCGCAGCCGCCGCGGCGGATGGTCGCGGCCGGTCGTCCGCGCCGGCCGGTCGTCCGCGCCGGTCGGTCGGTCGCGGTCGGTCGTTCGGGGGCGGCGTTCGCCGGGGGGCGGCGAAGTTATCCACAGTTCGCGCAACGTCTTCATCGCCGACGCGGCGCGCCGCAAGGTGGATGTCTCCGAACGTCGAAGGAGCATCCGATGAACCTCGCGGCACTGATCGTCACGGGCGACGCCGCCCTCGCCGACGGCCTGCTCCGCCTAGCGGCCGCCGCCGACGCCCACGCCGAGGTCGCCCACGATGCAGACGAGGCCAGAGCCGCCTGGACGTGGCCCGCCCTCGTACTTGTAGGCGCCGACATCGCGGGCGCCGTGGCGTCCGCCGGTTTACAGCGGCGCCCCGGCGTCGTCCTGGTCACCCCCGCTTCCGCCACGTCCGAGACGTACCGGCTGGCCGTCGAGGTGGGCGCGCAGGACGTCGCCGCTCTGCCCGACCACGAAGACTGGCTGGTCGACGCCTTCGCCGCCGCAAGCGAACCCGAAGGCGGCTGGGCGACGACGCTCTGCGTCGTCGGCTCGCGCGGCGGCGCCGGGGCCAGCGTCCTCGCCGCCGCGCTCGGCCTCACCGCAGCGGGCCAGGGCCTGCGCACCCTGCTGGTGGACGCCGACCCGCTTGGCGGCGGCGTCGACCTCATGCTCGGGCTGGAGGAGCAGGAGGGCGTCCGCTGGCACGACCTCGCCGACCGGCGCGGCCGCCTCAACACCGCGACGCTCCGCGAGACGCTGCCGTCGTCCGGCGACCTCTCCGTGCTGTCGTGGCGGCGGGGCGCGCCCGTCCCGGTCTCCGGCGAGTCGGCCCGTTCGCTGCTGGACGCGGCCGTCCGCGGCTTCGACCTGGTCATCGCGGACGTCCCCCGCTACCCGGACGACGTCGGCCGCGCCGCCCTGCGCTCCGCCGACCTGACGTTCGTGCTCGTCCCGGCGGAGGTCCGCGCGACCGTCGCCGCCGACGGCCTGGCCGCCTCGCTCCGCCGCGACACCGACGAACTGCGGCTCGTCGTCCAGGGCCCGGCGCCGGGCGGGCTTACGGCCGACGCGGTCGCGCACGCGCTCGACATCCCGTCCGCGGGCGCCTACGAACGCGACCGCCGCCTGCCCGCCGCCGTCGACGAGGGCGCCCTCGAACGAGCCTGCCGCCGCGGCCCCCTCGCCGAGTTCTGCTCAAGCGTCCTCGCCGACCTGGCCCTCCAGCCCTACGCCTACCGAGAGGAGATCGCCGCATGACCGCTACGAACCGCCCGCCCCAACACGCCGCCTCCGGTCCCTGGGCTGCGAAGCGAGCCTCCGGACGCCCGCCCTTCACGGGCCTCGGGTTCGTCCTCCAGAAAGGCGGGGGCGCGTGAGCAGCCTGTCCAACGCGGTCCGGGGCCGTCTCGCCGACCTCGGCGGCGAGCCGACCTCCGGCCTGGTCGCCGCCGCGCTCCGGGCGGAGGAACGGCTCCTCGGCGACCGCGAGGTACTGGCGCTGGCCGACGAGTTACGCGCCGAGTTCGTGGGCGCGGGACCGCTCGATCCACTGCTGCGCTCCCCTGACATCACCGACGTCCTCGTGAACGGCCCCGACGAGGTCTGGATCGACGCGGGCTCCGGCCTCGTCCGCACCGCCCTCCGATTTCCGGACGAGGCGTCCGTCCGCCGCCTGGCCCAGCGCCTCACCGCCGCCGCGGGACGCCGCCTCGACGACGCGTCCCCCTACGCCGACGCCCGCCTCCCGGGCGGGGTGCGGCTGCACGCCGTCCTCCCACCGATCGCCCCGACCGGCACGTGCCTCTCCCTGCGCCTCCCACGCCGCCGCGCCTTCACCCTGGACGAATTGGTCGCGGCCCACACCGTCCCGCCCGAAGGCGCGGATCTTCTCGCCGCGCTGATCGAGTCCAGAGCCGCCTTCTTGATCACCGGTGGTACCGGCACCGGCAAGACGACCATGTTGAGTTCCTTGCTCGGGCTGGCGAACTCCGCCGAACGCCTGGTCCTGGTCGAAGACTCGGCGGAGCTGAGACCGTCCCATCCCCATGTCGTCCGGTTGGAGGCACGTCCGCCCAACATGGAGGGCGCGGGAGGTGTGACCTTGAACGACCTCGTCCGCCAAGCCCTGCGCATGCGCCCCGACCGCCTGGTGGTGGGCGAAGTCCGAGGCCCGGAAGTCGTATATCTCCTCCAGGCTTTGAACACGGGCCATGAGGGTGGATGCGGGACCCTCCATGCGAACAAGGCGGCGGACGTTCCGGCCCGCCTGGAAGCGCTGGCCTGTGCGGCCGGGCTGTCCCGCGAGGCGGTGCACAGCCAGCTGTCCGCCGCCCTGGACGTCGTGGTTCACCTGGTCAGGGAACCGGCCGGTGGCCGCCGCCGGGTGGCGGAGATCTGTCTCCTGCGCCGGGCGCCCGATGGGCTGGTGGGCGTCGTCCCGGCGGTGTCGTTCACGCCATCCGGCGAGATGGTCTCGGGGCCGGGTGCTGAGCTGCTGTCCGCCCGGCTCACACCATGAGCACCACGCTCGCGTCGCTCTGCGCGGCCGCCGCGGTCTGGATGCTGCTGACCCCGTCCCCGGCCGCCATCCGTCTAGACCGCCTCGTCCCGCCCCAAACCGCCAAGCCGTTCAGCTCCGTAAAGACCAGGGTCGAGGCGCTTCGGGCCCGTAGGACGCTCCCTCATCGCCGACGCATGTCCGTCATCGAACTCTGCGACGCGATGGCCGCCGAGCTGGCCGCTGGCCGCACACCCGACGAGGCGTTCGCGGCGGCCGTCACCGTCCTCGACCCGGACGTCTCGAAAGAACTCCTCAACCTTCCTCCTCCGCCCTTCGACCACCTGGCGGAACTGGCGAACCGGCCAGGAGCCGAGGGCCTACGCCTCCTGGCCGCCTGCTGGCGGGTGGGCGCCGAACGCGGCGGGGCACTGGCCACCGTCCTGGACGGCCTGGCCATCGCCCTGCGCGACGAGGAGTCCCAACGGCAGGACGTCGCAGTCCAGCTGGCGGCCCCACGTGCGACAGCCCGCCTGCTTGCGACGCTCCCTCTACTCGGCGGGGCGATGGCCGCCGCCCTCGGCGCACACCCGCTGTCCTTCCTCTGCGGGACGCTCCCCGGCCTCGCCTGCCTGGTCACAGGCGCCGCCCTCAACCTGACCGGCCTCTACTGGACGCGCCACCTGGCCAGATCAGCAGAGTTCCCGCACTGACCGTCCGCACAAGACGAGGTGAAGAGATGACGACATTGATGGCTGTCCTCTGCGCAGCGGCCTCGGCCTACTTCCTGGCCAGAGGCACCAACCCCGCCGATCAACGCCTCACAAAGCTCCGCAGACCAGGCCCGCCCCGCGCCCCCGCCAACCATGAGCAGAACGGACCGCCCCACTCCCTCAGCCCGAAGGCACCCGACCACCCTCGTGATGACGCATGGCTGGCACCCCTTCAACATGCATCGCCACCTGACCATGAAAGCGAACCCACCCGATCTCCCTGGCGCCCTGTCCCACAACACAGGAGATCGGTCCTCCGATCAGCCAATCGCCCCGGACCTACCTATTCATCTGGATCGGGGACGGACGAGCAACGGATAGTCCGGCTGCCGGGGGAGCACACGTGATCTGGTGGCCTGACCAGGGTCCCGGGGGTGGCCGGTCGCGCAAGAGTCCGGGCCTCACAACGTGGCTTCACGCCCCTGTGAAGCGCCGAAGCCGCAACCGTGCCGACGAGCCCACGAATCGACGACCGAACGAGCCCGGCCCACGCACCCGAGGACTTCACAGTCGCGGCCGAGTGCCCCGTCCTAGCCAGACGGACACACATCGGCCTGCGTTGGGACCGGCAACCGAACCGGGCGAGGCCGGGCATCACCCCGAACAGGCGGGCGAGGGGCGGCATCGTGCGGCCGACAGGCGGTCGGACGCGACGCGACGGCGCGACATCCTTCTACGGCGCGCCGCAGCGGGAGCGGCAGGGGCGTTCTGTCTGCTGACCTTCGGCGGCACGGCGGGTGTGGTGCTCGGAGTCCTGGCCGCGGTCGCCGTGTGGCTCTCGTTCAATCGCCTGGGAAACGCCGAGCGGAAACGCAGGCAGGCGCGTCTCGTCGCCGACCTCCCCGTGGTGGTGGACCTTCTCGCCGCATGCCTGCGCGGCGGCGCCCCCTGGCACGAGGCGGTCGCCGCGGTCGCGGACGCGGTGGGCGGCCCGCTCGGGGACGAGCTGCGAACCGTCTCCGTCCAGATCCAACTGGGAGCCGATCCCGCCGCCGCGTGGCTGGCCCTCGCGAAGGAACCGATGCTCGCGCCCCTCGCCCGAGCTGCGGTCCGAGCGTCGTCGACCGGTGCGGCGCTCGCGCCGACGCTGAGCCGCCTTGCGCAGGACCAACGGCGTACGGCGCGCTCGGCGGCTGCGGCCAGGGCCCGGGCGGCGGGCATCCATTCGCTCGCGCCACTGGGCCTGTGCTTCCTGCCCGCCTTCGTCCTGCTCAGCGTCGTCCCGGCCGTCGCCGGGATCGCCCTGACGATCCTCGCGCCATGACGAGTCCCGAGTTATCCACAGGCGGACGTTCTCCGGTCGCCCGGGTCGTCCGCGCAGCAGCCTGGAAGAGAACGACGAGCGAAAGGAGCCCGCATGAGGGCCAAATGGATGGCGGTGCGGCGATGGATCGGGACGTGCAAAGACCGGGGGATGACCACCGCCGAATACGCGGTCGGCACGCTCGCGGCCACAGCGCTCGCTGGCGGGCTGTTCGAGATCGTGACCAGCACCAAGGTGAAGGGCCTGCTCTTACATGTCGTCGAGAGGGCCCTGCGGATCGACGGCTGAGGGACCGCGGAATGGTCACGGCGGAGGTCGCCGTGGCCCTCCCCAGCCTGGTCCTGATCACGGCGATCGCGCTGTGGGGCTTGGCGCTCGCCTCCGTCCAGCTCACCTGCACGGACGCCGCGCGAACCGGCGCCCGCGCCGCGGCGAGAGGCGAGTCCCTGGACGCGGTGCGCGAACTCGTGGTGAAGGCCGTCCCGGAGGGAGCGACTGTGCACGTAAGCCGCGATCAGGCCACTGTCCGGGTGGACGTCTCCGCGTCCGTCAAGCCGCCTGCGGCGGCTGGGCTGGCGACATTGACCGTCCACGCGCACGCCGTCGCCGCCACAGAACCAGTTACCGAACCCAACGCGAACGAGGCCCCTCTGCCCACAACCCCAACCAACCCCGTCCATCCGAAGCCCCAACCAATCCCGTCCATCCGATAGCCGGAGCGAGTGGAGTGAGGGGATCGGGCGGATGAGGGGACCAGGCGGAGTGTGCGGATAAGGGGAGCGGGCCGAGTGAGAGGAGCGGGCGGAGCGAGCGGAGTGAGGGATGTGTACGGATGAAGGGAGCGGGCTGAGCGTGCGGAGTGAAGGGGGTGGACGGAGTAAGCGGAGCGAAGGGGGTGGACGGAGTGAGGGGAAGGAGGCGGGTGGTGAGACGGGGTGTTCGGCGGGTCGCGCTTCGGTCGGACCGAGGATCAGGGACGGTCTGGGTGCTCGCGTTCGCGGCCGTCATCTGGGTCTGCGGAGTGGCGGCGGTGGCGGTCGGCGGGGTGCGTGGCGTCCGGCATCGCGCGGACGCGGCGGCCGACCTGGCCGCGCTGGCCGGAGCAGCCAAGGCGGTAGAAGGCACGGGCGTCGCGTGCGGCAGGGCGAAGAGCATCGCGGCCGAGTACCGGACGCGGTTGACGCGGTGTCAGGTGAGAGGAGAAATCGTGGAGGTCTCGGTGACGGCGGACATGCGGGTGCCCATGGGGATCGGAGGGGTGAGTGTCGTATCGCGCGCGAGGGCTGGTCCTACGGGGTCCGAACGGCGTAGCCTGGCGCGACGAAGCTCGTTGCACTGAGTGTCAATAGGACGGGAGGGGGTGCGGAGGATGAGGACACCCGCATCTTTGTCATCGTCCTGTGACTTTTGCTACTCGGCAGTACGTTACGCTGCCGTGAGCCCGTAGTCATCACTCGGCACGCTGTGTCCCGCGAGGTCCCCGGCGGGATGAGACGAGCAGGACGCTGTCGAAGGAGTGAGGCCGTGACCACCATTCGCAGGATCGGTGCAGTAGCAATCGCCGCACCCCTTGCGATGAGCCTCCCCCTGCTCGCCATGCCCGCGCAGGCGGCCTCGACGAGCGTCATCACCCCGGCGAGCGGCTCGGTCATCACCAGCGGGTCAGAGCTGACCGCCAAGGCGCACTTCGACTTCGCGCTCACGATGCAGCTGTGGGTCGACGGTCCTGGAATCGGCAGCACGGTCTTGCAGGAGAAGGGCCTTGTCGGCGACCTGTCCGGGACGTTCCCGATCAGCCGCAACGGCACCTACAGGGTCTACCTGAAGGGCAAGCAGACCAGCCACATCTACGACTCCAACACGTTCACCGTGCGCATCGCACCGGCCGCACCCGCCGGAGTGTCCGCGCAGGCGTCCGGCAGCAAACTCGTCGTGAGCTGGAACCGCGGCCTGGAGGACGACCTCACCGGCTACGCGCTTTCAGGCTCCGGGGTGAAGTCCACGTCCGGTTCGATCGGCTCGCTCTGCAAGGGGACGAGTTGCTCCGCCAGCCTGTCGGTGACCAGGTCGAGCGGACCGGTCTCCGTCGGCGTCCGGGCACGGCGCTCCACCGGTACGGGCGGCTCGCTGTACTCCGGCGCCGCCAGCGCGAGTGCCCTGGTCGGCGGCGGACCCGCGAGCCTGCCCGAAGGCAGCGCGCCGTCCCTGCCCTCGGGTTCGGGGGTGCCGGGCACCGGAGCACCGCTGACGCCGTTCAATGGCGACTCGCCGGTGACCCTGCCGTCCGTCCGGCCGAACGGGGCGACGCCCGGCATCGCCTACCCCGCGCCCGAGATCGCCACCGAATCGCCGAGGACGCAGAACGTCGCTGCCACCGACCGCCTGCAATGGGGCAAGAGCGTCGGCATCGCGCTGGTCCTGCTGATCGCCGCCGCCCACCTCGGAACCTGGACGCGGCGGCTGCGCGTGGCCCAGGCCGGGACGAGCAGCAAGGGCACCGCCGCCCGCCTCGCGCGCGGCGGAACCGGCCGCAAGCGCGTCCGACGGGCACGCGAGCAGATCGCCCGTGCCGAAGCCCGCGCCAAGACGGCCCCCGTCATGCCCCTCATCGACAAGCCCGACAAGTCCGACAGGCCCAGCGAGTCCGGCGAGTCCGAGAAGGCTGACGAGCCCGAGAAGCCCGAGAAGCGCCGTGAGAACGAAAGCACTCCGGCCTCCGGCACCGCGACTCTCGTCGACGCCGCAGCGGCCGGCAAGGTAGCGGGCGCTGCTCGCCGTCCCGCGACACTGGGCAAGCGCTCCGGCGGCGTGAACGTTCGCCTAGCCAAGTCCGGCCCCAGCACAAGATCCAAACGAGCCCACCGCCGCAAGTAACCCACACCGAATTACACAGGCGACGACGTCCCAGAACGGTCTATCTGCCGCATGCCCTCTGGTGTCGTGGCATCCGGTTCGCGTGCAGAAGGGGGCGGGGGCATCGCCCCAATCCGGTGTGCCGCCTCTACCCCGGCCACCCGCCCGTTGCGTCTTGTTGAGCGGTGTGGCGGGTGGGTCTGAGTTTGTTGTTGCAGGCCAGGGATTCTGTCTGCGGGGTTGGGCGTGTTTTCGGGGTGTGGTGGGCGATCCGGTACTGGACGGTGAGGGCTGGCGAGGGGTTGGGCGGGGGTCTAGGCTGCCTTGCCAGTCGGATCGCCCCGGTTGGTCCGGCGTTGCGCGTCCTTCGTCCGAAGCTTCGGTCCCGTCCTGTCCCGGGAAGTGTGGGCCCGTTGGAGAGGAGACCCTCCGCATGATCTTCTTGGGACTGTTCGTCCTGTTCGCGGCCGCCGCGGCCGGTGTCGTGGTGGTGCTGGACAACACAGGCCAAGCCCACGTGACCGTGTTCGGGGACGAGGTTCCGGGGATCACCGAACAGTGGCACGTCTTCATGGCCGGCGCGATCATCGCGATCGTGTTCATGGCGGGCCTGATGGTCGTGGCACTCGGGTTCAGGCGGTCCATGGGCATGCGGCGGGAGCTGCGGGACCTGCGGGACGAGCACGCCGAGTCCCTGCAGACGCTGGAGATGGAGCGGCGGAGGCTGCAGCAGGCGCTCGCCCAGGCCCGGCGCGGCCGGGACGACCAGCCCGCCCCCGTCCCGGCACAGCGAGTCGCGCCCAGCTAGGCCCGTCCGCCAACAGGACCTCGCGCCTGGCTAAGGCGTCTAACAGCAGAACGTTGCGTCTAGGCGAGCGCGGCTCCAGCGGGATGTTGCGTTTAGTTGGGGGCGTCTGCCAGGAGGACGGCGAGGAGGGTTAGGGCTCCTTGTTTGTCCAGTGGGTCGTTGCCGTTTCCGCACTTTGGTGACTGGATGCAGGACGGGCAGCCGGACTCGCATTCGCAGGATGCGATCGCGTCGCGGGTCGCGTCCAGCCAGGAGGCCGCGTCCGCGTAACCGCGCTCGGCGAAACCGGCCCCGCCCTCGTGCCCGTCGTACACGAAGACGGTGAGGAGCCCGGTGTCCGGGTGGACGGCCGTGGACACGCCCCCGATGTCCCACCGGTCGCACGTCGCGAACAGGGGGAGCAGCCCGATTGAGGCGTGCTCGGCGGCGTGAGCGGCACCGGCCAGGTCGAGGTCGTCGTCGTCCAGGCCGGAGATCTGCGCGTCGGAGAGCGTCCACCAGACGGCGCGGGTGCGGAGGGTGCGGGCGGGGAGGTCCAGGGGCTTCTCGCCGAGCATCTCGCCCGTTTGCAGGCGGCGCATCTGGTAGGCGACGACCTGGCGGGTCACTTCGACCGTGCCGTAGCAGAGCGTGGCCTCGCCCCAGGACGCGGTGCGCAACCGTTCCACGATGCTGATGTCGGTGACGTCGCGGGCTGTGGTCGAGTAGTCCGGGTCGGCCGATTCGACCAGGGCGACGGAGTCGTCCAAGTCCAGGGTCTGGACGATGAAGGAGTTGCCCTGGTGGATGTAGACCGCGCCTTCGTGGACGGTCGTGTGCGCCGACGCCTCGTCGACCGTGCCGAGCAACCGTCCGGTGCCCATCTCGACGACCTGGATCGGCGCGCCGCCCGCGCCCCGGATGTCGGCGAGGTCGGCGGCCCGTTCGCGGCGCGTCCAGTACCAGCCGGCGGGACGGCGGCGCAGGAACCCGCGCCGGACGAGGTCGGGCAGGAGGTCCTCGGTGGCCGGGCCGAACAGCGGGAGGTCGTCCTCGGTGAGCGGCAGCTCGGACGCGGCAGAGCAAAGGTGAGGTTCCAGGACGTACGGGTTGTCCGGGTCGAGGACGGTGGCCTCGACCGGCGTACCGAAGATCGCGTCCGGGTGGTGGACGAGGAACGTGTCGAGCGGGTCGTCGCGGGCGAGCAGCACGGAGAGGGACGCCTGTCCGGAACGTCCGGCGCGTCCGGCCTGCTGCCAGAGCGACGCGCGCGTGCCGGGCCAGCCGCAGACGAGGACGGCGTCGAGCCCGGAGACGTCCACACCCAGTTCGAGGGCGTTCGTGGTCGCCAGGCCGACGATCGAGCGATCGCGCAGCGCGGCCTCCAACTCGCGTCGCTCCTCGGGGAGGTAACCGGCGCGATAGGCGGCGACCTGTTCCGCCAGAGCGGGAACGACCTCGTGCAGCGCACGCTTGGCCCCGAGTGCCACCGACTCTGCCCCGCGCCTAGAGCGGACGAACGCGAGCGTCTGAACGCCCTCTACGACGAGGTCGGCCAGGAGGTCACCGGCTTCCGCCGTGGCGGTGCGTCGCACGGGCGCACCATGTTCTCCGCGCAACTCCGTAAGAGGTGGCTCCCAGAGCGCGAACGTCGCGGGCCCACGCGGTGAGGCATCGTCGTCCACCGCTACGACGTCCAGCCCAGTGAGACGGGACGCGGCGCTAGCGGGCTCTGATGTCGTCGCAGACGCGAGTACAAAGGTCGGGTTCGCGTGGTAGCGGGCGCAGATGCGGCGCAACCGGCGCAGGACGTGCGCGACATGCGATCCGAACACACCGCGGTAGCCATGGGCCTCGTCCACGACCACATAGCGAAGTCGGCGTAGGAAAGACGACCAGCGTGAGTGGCTCGGCAGGATCGAACGGTGGAGCATGTCCGGGTTGGTCAGGACGTAGTTGGCGTGCTGCCTGACCCATGTCCGTTCGTCCTGGGGCGTGTCACCGTCGTAGGTCGCGGCGCGCAGGCGCGTGAGGTGCAGGGAGCGGAGCGCGCGGAGCTGGTCCGCCGCCAGGGCCTTGGTCGGGGAGAGGTAGAGAATCGTTCCCTCGTGGCGAGGATTCTCCTCCCCCGCATAGATCGCCGCGATGCCGGGCAGCAGGTAGGCGAGCGATTTCCCGGACGCGGTGCCTGTGGCGATGATCACAGAGCGTCCCGCATGGGCGTGTTCGGCCGCGGCGGCCTGGTGTTCCCAGGGGGCCTCGATGCCGGCCGCGGCCAGCCGTTCCAGCAGGACCGGCGGTGACCAGGCGGGCCACTCCGCGCGACGGCCCTGACGTGCGGGAACGCGCTCGATATGAGTGATGCGTTCGCGCCGCGTGGGGTCGGCGAGGAGGCGGTCGAGAGGGGTTGAGGATCTTTGGGCGCCCATGAGGTTTTCAGTTTGCCAGCCGGGGCAAAACAACGGGAACGCCCCGGCGCCGGAGGGCCCGTTCCCCCTGCCCTGACCCCTGGAGCAGCAGGTCAGATGGGACGGCGCGAACTTTCGCCCGTGTGGACGAATACCCACGTGGACGGTGCCGGAGCGTGGTTGAATCACGGCGAAGTCTCGCCGTCCGGACCACCTCCCGGAGGCTCGGAAGGCGAGATCAGATTGTGCTGCACGGCGCGCTGGAGGATCTGTGGACCTGAAGGTGAACGACTACACCACCGACGATGGCCTCACCGTCATCAACGTGGAAGGCGAGATCGACGTCTACACGGCGCCGAAGCTACGCGAGAAGCTCATCGACCTGGTCAACAAGGGCAAATTCCACCTGCTCGTGGACATGGAGAAGGTCGAGTTCCTGGACTCGACCGGTCTCGGCGTCCTCGTCGGCGGGTTGAAGCGGGTGCGCGCCCACGACGGGTCGCTGGAACTGGTGTGCACCCAGGAGCGCATCCTCAAGATCTTCCGGATCACCGGGTTGACCAAGGTCTTCGGCATCCACGACTCGATCGCCGAAGCCGAGGAGAAGCGCAAGGGCGCCAAGTAGGGGCGGCTTGTAGCTGAGATGGCGATCGTTGAACTGTCCTTCAGCGCGCTGCCCGTCCACGTCCGGACCGCCAGGCTGATCGTGACCGCCGTGGCCCGCCGCAGCGGTGTCGCCGAGGCCCTGCTGGACGAGGTCAGGCTCGCGGTCGGCGAGGCGTGCTCGCGCGCCGTGGAAGCGCACCGCAGGCACTGCCCGGACGAGCCCGTCCGCCTTGAGCTGAGCGGCGCCGACCGCCGCTTCGAGGTGACCGTCAGCGACACCGTCCCCGGGGACGACGCGGCGGGGGGCCTGCCGACGGCCCCGGACGCGGACGAGTTCGATTTCGGCCTCGGCGGCGAGGGCACCGCCGAACTGGGACTGGCCGTCATCGCCGGCCTGGCGGACGATGTCGAGATCGCCGCCACGCCCAAGGGGGTCCAGATACGGATGAGCTGGCCGGCCGAGGCCGAGGCGACCATCTGACGCGCGCTCACCGCACCACCCGAAGGCCCCGCCTTGGCGGGGCCTTCACTCGTCCCAGCGGGCCTCCTGCCCAGACTGGGCCTTCGCCGCCCCCACGCCACATGCCTGCTCCCGCCAAAGCTGACGGCCCGCAGCATGGCGATGGTGTGTCGCGAGTTGGTCGCCCGGCACACGCAAGCTCCCGCTGCGGGCTGATCGTCTGCCTCGTGCTTGCTCTCGTCGCGAGGCGACCGTCCGTCAGATGGCGTCTCGCGCCGCTCGCCCGCCCTCGTGCTCACGGCCTGATGACCGCCCGGTAGCAGGTCGTTTCGGCGTGTCGGACGGGCGTCCGGTGCGGGGCCGGTGGGGCGGGTGAGGGGCCAGGTGTGAGAATCTCGTGTAGTTGATCTAAGTTTCGTCGATTTGGGTCTAGACATATTTCGTGTTAAAGCCTAGCTTTAATGGAGACGCCAGCGACTCCGCTGATGCGCCCGCTGCCGCTTGAGCGCGGCAGGGTGGCTGTGGGGTAATAACGGCCTAACCCCCGTTGACCTGGGAAGATGCCGCATGAGTCGGCTTTGAGGTCAAAATTCGGCGTATCCTTCGTTGCATTTCGGCGACATCCTTCTCAAGGGCCCTGCGGCCTTAACATTCGAGTGCCGCCTGCGTAGACTCCCGGGACCCGCGCTGCCGTGCGAGGCGTTCGAAATCATGACTCGCGGGGTACGCGGTAAAGATCGTCTTTTTGCGATCGAGATCGCAACACCCCTGTCGAGGAGGACGAATGTCTGGGCTTTCCCTGTCAAGCCCGGCCAGCGCAGAAGTAGATCTCGGCGGCGGCGACCTGTCATTGGTCGTCGTCGTCGCTGTGATCGCACTGCTGGCACTGGCCGTCGCCGCGGGTCTCGTGCGCGATGTCCTGGCCGCGGGCCAGGGCACCGACAAGATGCAGGAGATCGCGCGAGCCGTTCAGGTGGGCGCGAGCGCCTATCTGAAACGCCAGTTCCGCACGGTCGCGGTCTTCGTGGTGCTGATCCCGCTCGTCCTGCTGCTGCTCCCCGCCGACTCGACCGGTGAGCGGATCGGACGGTCGGTCTTCTTCGTCATCGGCGCGATCTTCTCGGCGGTCACCGGGTTCACCGGCATGTGGCTGGCGGTCCGGGGGAACGTCCGGGTCGCCGCGGCCGCCCGCGAGGAGGGCGGCGAGCGGACCGCGATGCGCATCGCGTTCCGCACCGGCGGCGTCGCGGGCATGTTCACCGTTGGCCTCGGGCTGTTCGGCGCCGCGGTCGTCGTCCTCGCGTACCAGGGCGACGCACCGAAGGTGCTGGAGGGCTTCGGCTTCGGCGCCGCGCTGCTGGCCATGTTCATGCGAGTCGGCGGCGGCATCTTCACGAAGGCCGCCGACGTCGGCGCCGACCTGGTCGGCAAGGTCGAGCAGGGCATCCCGGAGGACGACCCGCGCAACGCCGCGACCATCGCGGACAACGTGGGCGACAACGTCGGCGACTGCGCCGGGATGGCCGCCGACCTGTTCGAGTCGTACGCGGTCACGCTGGTCGCGGCGCTGATCCTCGGCACCGCGGCGTTCGGCACCCAGGGACTCGTGTTCCCGCTGGTCGTCCCGATGATCGGCGTCATCACCGCGGTGATCGGCATCTTCGCCGTGGCGCCCCGGGCGGGCGACCGCTCCGGGATGTCGGCGATCAACCGGGGCTTCTTCATCTCCGCGATCATCTCCGCGGTGCTGGTGGCGATCGCCGCGTTCGCCTACCTGCCCTCGTCGTTCGCCGACCTGAAGGGCGTCACCGACAAGGAGATCAGCGGCCTCGACCACGACCCGCGCCTCGTCGCGCTCGGCGCCGTGATCATCGGCATCGTGCTGGCGAGCGCGATCCAGCTGCTCACCGGCTACTTCACCGAGACGAACCGCAAGCCGGTCAAGGAGGTCACCGACAGCGCCCGGACGGGCCCGGCGACCGTCATCCTGTCCGGTATCTCGCTCGGCCTGGAGTCGGCCGTCTACACCGCGCTGGTGATCGGCGCGGCGGTGTACGGCGCGTTCCTGCTCGGCTTCGGCAACACCACCGTCGCGCTGTTCGCGGTGGCGATGGCGGGCACCGGGCTGCTGACCACGGTCGGCGTCATCGTCTCGATGGACACCTTCGGCCCCGTCTCCGACAACGCCCAGGGCATCGCCGAGATGTCCGGGGACGTCCAGGGCGAGGCCGCGAAGGTGCTGGAGCGGCTGGACGCGGTCGGCAACACCACCAAGGCGATCACCAAGGGCATCGCGATCGCGACGGCGGTGCTCGCCGCGACCGCGCTGTTCGGCTCGTTCCGGACGACGGTGATCTCCGCGATCAACGACGCGTCCGGGGACGCGAAGAAGGCGCTCGGCGACTTCGCCGTGTTCAACATCTCGATCGACAGTCCGAACGTGCTGATCGGGCTGATCATCGGCGCGGCCGTCGTGTTCCTGTTCTCCGGCCTGGCGATCATGGCGGTCGGCCGCGCGGCCGGACGTGTCGTGGTCGAGGTGCGCGACCAGTTCCGCACCAAGCCCGGGATCATGGACTACACCGAGAAGCCCGACTACGACCGGGTCGTCTCCATCTGCACGGCGGACGCGCAGCGCGAGCTCGCGACCCCCGGACTGCTGGCGATCATGACTCCGATCGCGGTCGGCTTCGCGCTCGGGTACGCGCCGCTCGGCGCCTACCTCGGTGGCGCGATCGCGGCCGGGGTGCTGATGGCGGTGTTCCTCGCGAACTCCGGCGGCGCCTGGGACAACGCGAAGAAACTCGTCGAGGAGGGCTACCTCGGCGGCAAGGGCAGCCAGGCGCACGAGGCGACGGTGATCGGCGACACGGTCGGCGACCCGTTCAAGGACACCGCGGGCCCGGCCATCAACCCGCTGATCAAGGTGATGAACCTGGTCGCGCTGCTGATCGCGGACGCCGTCGTCCGGTACGCGGACAACACGGCCCTGCGCGCCGGGGTGACCATCTTCGCCGTCGCGGTCGTGGTGGCCGCGATCGTCGTGTCCAAGCGGCGCGCCGACCCGATCGCCGAGCCCGCGGGCGGCGCCGTTCCGCCCGCCGCGGCGAGCGGCGAGGCGAAGGGCGGCGCGGTCGAGGGGAGCGCGCCCGAGGAGGCCGCGGTGGGTGCCGAGGGCACCAAGGCCGAGGCGGGCAACGAGGAGGAACCCGCGAACAAGGGCTGACAATCCGTCAGGCGAGGGCCGGTGGCAGAACACGCCACCGGCCCTTCGCACGCCCAGCCACGCCTTCGAACGTCCAGGCGTCCGCCGAGTTATCCACAATCTGCGGCCCATCTTCCGGGGACGTGCGCCGGGTGTTGACATAGGAGGTAAGCGGCCCGCCCCCGGGCGGGAGGGGCCTGCTCTTCAACCCGTGTGGGAGGGGCCTGCTCTTCAACCCTGTGTGGGAGGGGCCCGCTCCTCAACTCGGGCGGGACGGGCTTGCCCGTCGACCTGGGCCGGAACGCGCCTGCTCTCGAACCTGGGCGGGGACGGACTTGTTTCAACTCCGGGTGGGAGGGGCCTGCTGTTCCATCGGATGGAACGGGTCTGCTCGTCGATCTGGGGGAGGGGCCTGGCTTGCAACCTAGGCGGGACGGGCTTGCCCGTCGACCTGGGCGGGACCGGGCTGTCCCTCCAACCCGGGTGGGGCGGGGCCTGCTTCAAGCCAGGTTGGAGGGGCCTGCTTTTCGACATGGTGGGGGGCGGACGTACGCTTGCTAAGGAACGCGGCGGTCCTGCAACGCGGACTCTCCACGAGAGCAACGCACAACCTCCCGGGAACGCGGAGTCTCATGGGGAGCAATGCAAAGCCTCACGGGAACGCGGCGTCCAATCATTGAAGTTGGAAGCTGGTAACCAGTGGCTACTAGAAGCAGGGAAGCTGGAGGCGTTGTGGCTGGCGACGGCGGCAAGTCGACCATCTCGGGGCCCAAGGGCTTCGCGATCATGTTGGGCGGGATGCTCGGCATCATGCTCGTCCTCTGGGTCATCGCCGCGCTCGTCGCACCGTAGCCGCCCGCTTCACCCTCCCTGTATCCACCCCGTCCCGTACCCGCGTACCAGCGTGCCCGTGGTCGCCGTGTGCCCCACGTCCGCGCAGTCCATGTAGTGCGCGGACGGCCCCGCTGAGTAGGGTGGCGATCATGCCGACGCTCATTGTGCTCCGCCACGCGAAGGCCGTCGCGGGCCTCGGGACACCGGACATCGACCGCGTCCTGAACGATCGCGGCCGCGCGGACGCCACGGCGACCGGCGACTGGCTGCGTGCGAACGACCTCGTCCCCGGCGCGGTGCTGTGCTCCCCGGCGGCGCGGACGCGCGAGACGCTCTCGCTGCTGCGGATCGAGGCCGAGGTGAGCTTCGAGTCCGGGATCTACGACAACGACCCGGAGACCCTGCTCGCCCTCGTGAACCGCGTCGCGGACGACGCGGAACGCGCGCTGCTCGTCGGCCACAACCCGTCGGTGCACCAGCTCGTCCACGACCTGACTGGACAGTCCCCGGACGCCTTCCCGACCTGCGCGCTCGCCGTGATCGACCTGCCCGGCACATGGGCTGAGGCTCGCCCCGGCATCGGCACGCTCCGCACCGTCCGCACCCCGAAGGACTGACCCGACCGCCCCCTCCCGCACAGGGTTGAAGAGCAAGCTCGTCCCGCCGGGATTGAAGAGCCCCGTCTTACACAGGTTGAAGAGCAGGCCCCTCCCACCCGGGGGCGGGCCGCTTACCTCCCATGTCAACACCCGGCGCACGTCCCCGGAAGATGGGCCGCAGATTGTGGATAACTCCACGCGCCCCCCGTGGCGGGACCCGATGAGATCAGGCCAGGCCAGCCGACAAGACCCGTTCAGGGGCGCAGTCGTAGCGATGTCCCCCGGTCTCGTTCCCGGAGGCGGTCTACCGCGTCCAGGGACGACTCGATGACCGTCCCGGTGTCGCGGCGTAGCGCCCCGATCGTGTGCCGCGTCCCGGACACCTGCAGCAATGCGTGCTGCACAGGCGTCATGTCCTCCCCGCCACCCCCCGACGCGATCTCCGCCCGCCGCCTCCGCGTCAGCGTCGACAAATGCGAGTCGAGATCCGCGAGCTCCTCGCTCAGCTCCTCCACCGGCGACGGCTCCCCAGGAGCGCGGTCCGCAGGTTCCTCCACCAGGTCCGCCGTCTCCTCCAACTGGTCGGCGAGGCGGTCCAGGATCTCGGGCATCGGCCCCGTGTCCACGGCCTCCTCCCGCGACAACCGGGCCACCGCGATCAGGTGGTCGCGGGTCCGGTGCGCGGCCTCGACGGCCGTCTCCAGCATCGCGATCAGCCCCTCGTCCGGGACCCGCTCCTGCCCCAGCCGCCTCCCCGTGTCCGCGACCGCCTCAGCAGCCCGTTCCGCGCCGACGATCCGGTCGTAAGGCAGCCGCACCCGTTCCCCGGACAGCACGTCCGCCGTCGTCCGGACGAGGTCCGCGTGCGTGTCCAGCAGCCGTTCCAGCCGAACCGGCAGCCGCTCAAGATGCCCTGCGGGCCACAGCAGCCGGACGGCGAGGAACGACATCAGTGTCCCCGCGAAGGTCAGCACGATCCGCTCCCCGGCCGTCGCCCACCCGGCCGGCGTGGAGAAGTCGAGCAGCATCATCGCCAGCGGCGTCCCGAACAGCGCCCAGTAGGCGAAGCTGACCGACCGCATCGCGAACCCGGCCAGCGCGAAGCCGAACACGATCAGCGCGGTGGTGGGCTGGTCGGCGGCCAGCGTCAGGATGAGCGCGGCGACCACGGCCCCGGCCGCGGTGCCGCCGACGCGCTGCACGAGGCGTTCGACCGTCTCGCCGTAGGTGGCGCGCAGGCTCAGCATCGCGGTGACCGTCATCCAGTGGCCGTGCGACAGGTGCAGCGCGGCGGCGATCGACATCGACGCGACGGCCGTCACGAACACCCGCGCCACCTGCCGGAACATCGGCGAGCGGGTCCGTACGGCGCGCCGCGCCTCGGTCCACACGGGCATCGGGTCGAGCGTCCCCGGCAGCCGCGGCGGCCCGACGCCGAACCGCAACCCGCCCGCGACGATCCGCCGGGTGGACGCGATCTCGCCCGCGATCCGGACGATCGACCGGTTCACCTGCCCGATCAGCGACACCGCGACGAGGTCCTCGTCCCCGGCCAGCCCGGCGCGCCTGATCTGCTCGGCGGCGCGGCCGAGCCGCCGGACGGCCGCGGACTCCTCCCCGCCGAGCGGCGCCTCGCCCGCCGTGCCGACCGCCCCGGCGAGCAGCCGCAGCCGCGCCGCCAGCGCCCAGATCGCGGTCTGCGTCTCCAGGGCCCAGTCGCGGTCCGGCGGGTAGTTCTTCGCCGCCTCGATGACGGCCTGGAGCGTCACCGTCTCGTGCAGGACGCGGCCGAGCGCGTCGATCAGCCGTTCCGGACGGGTCGGGTCGCCGCCGCCGTGCCCCGACCGGTACAGCGCGTACGTGGCGCGGACCGTGGTCAGCGCCTCGGACGCCGCCCGCCGCTTGGCCTCCCAGTCGGGGATGCGGGCCACGTCCAGCAGGTCGGGGTTCGTCAGCTCGACGGAGTCGAGGGGGGCGGCGTCTGCGACCACGACGTCCTGCGCGACCGCGTCCAGCGCCTCCGCGACGGCGTCGGCGGCCTCGCTGAGCGCGGCGCGCAGCGGGCGCAGCCGCCGCGCGGGCCACGGCGCGAGCAGCAGCCCGGCGGTGAGCAGCCCGCCGATCAGCTCCAGCAGCCCGATCCCGATCACGTCGGCGGACGGCGGCCGGACCGCGCTGAGCAGCACCGCGAGCCCCGCCGTCGACCCGATCCGCGGGACGGCGACGCCGAGCGCGATCAGCGGCGGGACGGCCGCGACCGCGAGCCACGTGTGCCCGCTCAGCAGCCCGCCCGTCGTCGACCCGATCGCGACCACGAGCACGCCGACCGCGAGGTCCCTGGCCCGCGCCCCGTACGGGCCCTCCGGCGTCCGCAGCGCGACCAGGTACGCGCCCAGCGCGATCATCGAACCCTGCGGGCCGTGCCCGGTGAGCGCCCCGGCGAACAGCGGGACGGCCATCGCGAGCGCGGCGGCGAGCCCGTAGAACGGCGCCGCCGACCCCCCGCCGGCGAGCGCGTACGCCTCCCGCACCCGCTTGATCACAAGGGGGGTCTACCCAGGAGAGACGGTGCCCCCATGCGGGTCCTGGGCATCCGCCGCCTCTACTTCCTCGCGGGAGATGCCGAGGAGGAAGAGGATCGTGTCCAGGTAGGGGACGTTGACCGCGGTGTCGGCGGCCTGCCGGACGACCGGTTTGGCGTTGTAGGCGATGCCGAGCCCGGCCGCCTGGAGCATGTCGAGGTCGTTGGCGCCGTCGCCGATGGCGACGGTCTGGCTGATCGGGATGCCCGCCTCGCGGGCGAAGCGTTCGAGCGCGGCGGCCTTCCCGGCGCGGTCGATCACCGGGCCGGTGACGCGGCCGGTGAGCTTCCCGTCCGCGATCTCCAGCGTGTTCGCGGCCGAGTAGTCGATCCCCAGGTCGTCGACGATGCCGTCGGTGACCTGGGTGAACCCGCCGGAGACGACCGCGAACTTGTAGTCGAGGCGCTTCAGCGTCCGGACGAGCGTCCGGGCCCCGGCGGCGAGCTTCACCTCGCCGCGGACCGCGTCGACGGCGGCGGCGTCCAGCCCGGCGAGCAGGGCGACGCGCTCGCGGAGCGAGCCCTCGAAGTCGAGTTCGCCGCGCATCGCGGCCTCGGTGACCTTGGCGACCTCGTCGAGGCACCCGGCGTGCCGGGCGAGCAGCTCGATGACCTCGCCCTGGATGAGGGTGGAGTCGACGTCCATGACGATCAGCCGCTTGGCGCGCCGGTGCAGCCCGCTCTGCTGGACGGCGACGTCCACCTGCTGCTCCGCGGCCTCGGCGGTGAGGGCGGCGCGGAGGGCGTCCGGGTCGGCGCCGGAGACGTCCAGCTCGATGCAGGTGACGGGGTTCGACGCGAGGCGCTCGATCCGGTCGATGTTGGCGCCGTGCGCGGAGATCCGCCCGGCGATCCCGGCCATCGCGGCGGGCCGCAGCGGCGCTCCGAGCACGGTCACGTGCAGCCGCCCGCGCCGCTTCGGCATCCGCGTGCTGCGTCCGGTGGACAGCTCGATCTCCATGTCGAGGTCGTTCGCGACACGCTCGGCCGTGTTCCACACGCGGCCTATGTCGGCGCCCTCGCTGTAGGAGAGGAGCACGCCGAGGACGAGCCGTCCGCGGATGACGACCTGCTCGACGTCGGCGACGGTGAGCGGGAACTCGGCGAGTGTCCTGAAGAGGCGCGACGTCACTCCGGGGCGGTCGCGTCCGGTGAGTGTGATGAGCAGCGTGCGCTGCGCTGACACGTCCATGACTGCTTTCCACGGTACCGGCCGTGGATCACTGCTCTTCCGGCAGGGGCACCCCGTTCACCTCGCGACGATCAGGTTCACGTCCCCGAATTCGTGCCAGAGATAGCCTTCCGATAGCGCGGCGGCGTACGTGGCGGCGAGCAGATCTTGGCCAGCAATGGCCGTGAGCATCAGCAGATGCGACGACTTCGGCTCGTGCAGACCGGTGAGGAGGCCGTCCACGGCTCGGACGCCGCTCTTGGGCGTCACGACATGTTCCGTCCACCCTTTGGCGGCTCGAACGTTCCCGGAGCCGTCGACGGATGTTTCCAGGGCGCGGACGGCGGTGGTGCCGACCGCGATCACCCGTCCGCCCCGCTTCCGGACATGTCCGACCAGCGCGGCCGTCGCCTCCGGCACCTCGTAGCGCTCCGCGTACGGCGGCTCGCCCGCCTCCGGTGACGCGACCCCGGTGTGCAGCGTGATCGGCGCGATGTGGACGCCGCCCGACACCAGCCGCGTCACCAGTTCGGGCGTGAACGGGCGGGCGGCGCTCGGCATCTCCGCCCCGCCGGACGACCGGTCGTAGGCGAACGCCGTCTGGTAGGCGGCCGTGGGCCAGTCGCGCCGTACGTACCCATACCGGATCGGCACGCCGTGCCGCCGCAGGTAGGGGACGACCTCCGTGCTCAGCCGCGCCTCCCAGAGCCGCCGGGTGCGCCGTCCGACCAGGGTGAGGGTCGCGCCGCCGGGCAGCGGGATCCATTCGCCCGGCGAACCGCCCGAATAGGGCGCGCTGGCCTTGCCGGTGAGGCGCCGCAGCTCCACCAGCCACAGCCGGTCGTCGTCCGCCGAGGGGACGGGCGTCGAGAAGTGGACGCCGATCCGGTCCAGCCGGACGGCGGCGGGCAGCGTCGCGGACGTGTTGACCACGAGCAGGTCGCCCGGGTCGAGCAGCGCGGGCAGGTCGCGGAACCCGTAGTGGGAGACCTCGCCGGTGGCGCGGCGGGACACGAGGAGGCGGACGCCGTCCCGGCTCCGGCCGCGCGACTCCGGCGGCTCGTGCGCCTCCAGCGCGGGCGGCAGGGTGAACTCGACGGTCATTCCCGCACCTCCAGCCGGAGGGCCGCGAACACGCCGAGCAGGGCGATCGCGGCGAACAGCGTCCCGGCGACGGCGAGGCCCGTGCCGAGCCGCGCGGTCCCGAACCCGGCGACCAGCGCGCCCGCCGCGCCCACCACGAGGGACGAGCCGAGCGTGTCGCCGATCTGCAGCGCGGACGAGTTGACGCCCTGCTCCTCCTCCGGGGACAGGTCGAGCAGCAGGACCGACAGGCTCCCGATCGCGAAGCCCATCCCCGCGCCGCCGATGATCCACGCGGGCGCGGCGAGCCAGCCGGAGATCTGGAGCATGACGGCCGCGGCGGCGATCCCGGCGGTGACGAGGACGGCGCCGAGCAGCGCGTAGAACTCGCGGGGCCGCTGCGAACGGCCCTGGATCTGGGACGCCGCCGACCAGCCGAGCGCGCCGACCGTCAGCACGATCCCTGCCTGCGCCGCGCTGAACCCGTGCAGCCGGGTCAGCGCGAGCGGGATGAAGACGTCCATGCCGAAGAACGAACCGGACAGCAGCCCCCGGACGAGCACGACGCTCGGCAGGCCCCGGCGGAGCCGCATCGTCCCGGCGGGCAGCAGCCGGGGCAGTCCGAACGCGAGGCCCGCGAGCCCGGCGACGGCGGCGACCGCCAGCGTCCAGCCGGGGCGGTCGAGGCCGTAGAGCAGGACGCCCGCGCCCGCCGCGACCGACACGGCGGCCACGTACCGGCCCCGGCCGGGGGTCGGGGCGACGTCCACGGTCCTGATCTCGCGCAGCGCCGGGACGAGCAGCACGGTCGGCGGGACGACCAGCGGCACCAGCCCGAGGAACACCCACCGCCACCCGACGTGCTCGGCGACGACGCCGCCGACCGCCGGCCCGATCAGCGACGGCAGCACCCACGCCGCCGACAGCGCCGCGAAAACGCGGGAGCGCATCTCCTCCGGGTACACGCGGGCGATCACGACGTACAGCGCGACGAGCGAGACGCCCGTCCCGAGGCCCTGCACGGCGCGCCCGGCGACGAACAGCCACATGGACGGCGCCGCGCCCGCGACGATCAGCCCGACGACGAACGTCCCGAGCCCGGCGAGCAGCGGCTGCACGGGCCCGGACCGGTCCACCCAGCCGCCCGCGAGCACCGTCGACAGCAGGCTCATGATCAGTGTGGCGCTGAAACCCCACGCGTAGAGGGAAAGGCCGTTCAGGTCGTCGGTGACGACCGGCATGACCGTTCCGACCGCCATGCTCTCGAAGGCCAGCAGCGTGACGACCAGGACGATCCCGAACGTCGCGCCCCGGTACCCGGCCCGCAGCACGCCGCCCGCGGGGATCGTCTTCCGCTCATGCTCCAGCACGGTGGTCATCTTGCACCGGCCAGGTCAGCGGCCCGAATCATGGTGGGGGGACGACCCCCCACGCCCCCCGGAACGACCCGGTACCGGCCACTGGGAAGGTGCTCGGCGACGAGGCGGAGCAGCGCGGCGGCGGCCTCCTTGGGCGGCGGCGCGGCGTCGGCGTCCTCCCCGGCGGCGCGGAGCATCGCGGTGTTCATCTCGCCCGGATCGGCCCACCAGACGGCGACGTCCGGCTCCTCCGCGGCGAGGACGTTCGAGAGCTGCTCCAGCGCGGCCTTCGACGCTCCGTAGCCGCCCCACGTCGCGTAGTCCTCGACGGCCGCGTCCGAGCTGATGTTGAGGACCGCGCCGCGCCGCCCCCGCAGGCGCGGCAGCACGTCCTGGATCAGCGCCAGCGGTGCGAGGACGTTCGTGGCGAACGTGGCCGCGAGGTCGGCGACGGGCAGGTCCGCGAGCCGGGGCAGCGGCGTCGGGCCGAGCGTGCTCGCGTTGTTGACGAGCAGGTCGATCCCGCTTCCGGCCGCCTGGACGAGCGCGGCGCGGTGGGCCGGATCGGTGACGTCCCCGGGGATCGCGGTGACGTCGCCTTCGATCTCGCCGAGGGCGGCCTTGAGCGCGTCCGCGTCGCGGGCGTCGGCGACGACGCGCCAGCCGTCCCGGGCCAGCGTCCGGGCGAGCGCCAGGCCGAGCCCGCGGGACGCCCCGGTGATCAGGGCCGTCCTGGCGGACGGGGTGTCGGAGAGGGCGGTGTTCATGCCCTCGACGCTAGGAAACGGAGGCGTCCGCGGCATCGGCCGACGGGCCCCGGCGGCGGTGGTCAGATGGTCCTAGGACCCGCGTCCCGGACGAGCGGACGGTCCCGTCCGCGCGCGTCCTCCCCGGGGCTGATTCGAGAAGGCCCCTACAGAGAGTACGGTCTTCACATGCGGGCGCCGGAAGGGCGCGCGGCCAGCGGAGACGAGAGGCCGGATGGAGACGGGCGACGGCTGCGGCGGCGGTGAGCAGGGCGCGACCCTGCACGCCGTCAGTTCGGCCGTGCTCGCGGTCACCCGCCACCTGTCCGTGCACGAGGTGCTGCAGGTGATCGTCCGGGCGGCGGCGCAGCTGCTGGACGCCCGCTACGCCGCGCTCGGCGTGCCCGACGACGAGGGCTCCTTCGCCGAGTTCGTCGTCGAGGGCGTCTCCGACGAGGAGTGGGAGCGGATCGGTCCACTGCCCCGCCAGCACGGGATGCTCGCCGCGATGCTCAAGGGCGACACGCCGAAGCGGCTCGCCGACATCCGCCGGGAGCCCGAGTTCGAGGGGTGGCCGGTCGCGCATCCCGTCCTGAAGGACTTCATCGGCGTCCCGATCCGCGACGCGGAGGACGTCCTCGGCATCGTCTTCCTCGCCAACAAGCGGACCCCGGGCGGCTTCACCCAGGACGACGAGGACGTCCTCACCCTGTTCGCCGCGCACGCCGCGATCGCCGTGACGAACGCTCGCCTGTACGAGCACAACCGGGAGCTGACCGTCGTCGCGGAGCGCAACCGGATGGCGCGCGAGCTGCACGACGCCGTCGCGCAGAAGCTGTTCTCGCTGCGGCTGACCGCGCGGACCGCGTCCGCGCTGGCCGAACGCGACCCGGCGCGGACCATCCGCGAGCTGGAGCAGGTGGAGCGGCTCGCGGCGGAGGCGCTCGCGGAGCTGCGCGCCGTGATCTTCGAGCTGCGCCCGGCCGACCTCGCCGACGGGCTGGTGTCCTCGCTGCGCAAGCACGTCGAGGTGCTCGACCGGGCGCACGAGGCCGAGGTGCGGATCGCGGCCGACGAGGCCGTCGTCCTGCCGGAGGAGCACGAGGCCGTCGCGTTCCGCATCACGCAGGAGGCCCTCTACAACGCGCTCCGGCACGCCAAGGCCCGGACGGTCGAGGTCCGCCTCGGCACCGCGGACGGGCAGGCCGTGCTGGAGGTCGCCGACGACGGCACGGGCTTCGACCCGGCCGACACGGCGGAGCCGCAGAACGGGCTCGGCCTCGCGTCCATGCGCGACCGGGCGTACTCGATCGGCGGCGACCTCACCATCGACGCCGCGCCCGGACGCGGCACGACCGTCCGGCTGGAGGTGCCGCTGTGACCGCCGACGGCCGCGCCCCCGCGGGCGGGGACGTTCCCCCGCACCTCAGAGGGAAGGCGCCGATCAGGGTGCTCATCGCCGACGACCATCCGGTCGTCCGGCAGGGGCTGCGCACGTTCCTCGGCATCCAGGACGACATCGACGTCGTCGGGGAGGCAGCGGACGGCACATCGGCCGTGACACTGGCCGAATCCCTGGAGCCCGATATCGTGCTCATGGACCTCAAGATGCCCGGCGCCGACGGCCTGACCGCGCTGACGGAGCTGCGGGCTCGTGGGGTGGCGGCACGGGTCCTCGTCCTGACCAGCGTCACGGAGCGCGGGCACGTGCTCCCGGCGGTGCGGGCGGGCGCCGCCGGGTACCTGTACAAGGACGTCGACCCGCAGGCGCTCGTCCAGGCGATCCGCGCCGTGCACGACGGGCACGTCCTGTTCGCGCCCGACGCGGCCGAGGCGATGGTGCGGTCCGGGACGGCCGGCGGCCCCGGCCAGGGTGACGACCGCGGCCTCGCCGCGCTGACCGAACGGGAACGGGAGGTGCTCGTGCACATAGCGCGGGGCAGGTCCAACCGGGAGATCGCACGCGCGCTCGTGGTGTCCGAGAAGACGGTCAAGACGCACGTCAGTAATCTGCTCATGAAACTGGGAGTCCAGGATCGGACGCAGGCGGCCCTGTACGCCGTCCGGCACGGCGTCGACTCCTCCGGCGACGACGGCACGGCCGGGTTCGCCGGGGAAATCGGCAGGGCCGACGTCCGCGACTGAAACAAAACTCCTCTGACAGGATCGTCATCGAAATTGGTATGAACGTAGCAATCAGATACGCGGCCGGAAGCGACATCGGCTGCAACCGAGAGAACAACGAGGACTCGGGATACGCCGGCGCGCGGCTGATCGCGGTCGCCGACGGCATGGGCGGCTACGCGGGCGGCGAGGTCGCGAGCTCGACGGTCATCGGGTCCCTCCGCTCGCTCGACGCCGACGCCCGCCAGGGCGACGACCTCGTCGACATGCTGGGCCGCGCCGTCGCCGAGGCCAACGAGAAGCTGCGCATCGTCCGGGAGGAACGTCCCGACCTGAGCAGGATGGGCACGACGCTGACCGCCATGCTGTGGTCCGGCGAGTCCGTCGCGCTCGCGCACGTCGGCGACTCGCGCGGCTACCTGCTGCGCGACGGCGAGCTGTTCCAGATGACGCAGGACCACACGATGGACGAGCTGCTCAAGGCGGAGGCCGAACAGGCGGGCCAGCAGGCCGACCCCGCCGAGACGTCCCGGCTGTCGCACGTCCTGTACCGGGTGCTGGACGGGCGCGAGGACCGCGAGCCCGACCTGCGGCTGCGCGAGGCCCGCCTCGGCGACCGCTACCTGCTCTGCTCGGACGGCCTGTCCGGTCCCGTCGACGCCCAGCGCATCTACGAGATCCTGTCCGCCGAGGCGGACCCGCGGCGCGCCGTCGACCGGCTGATCGCGCAGGCCCGCGACAACGGCGGGCCGGACAACATCACCGCCGTCATCGCCGACGTCGTCGAGGCCGAGCACGCCCGCGGCGCGGAGCCCCCCGTCGTGGTCGGCGCCGCCGCCCAAGCCTGACCGGGCACCGCACGAGTCCGGCCGTCCGCGTCCCGGCCGGACCCTCCTTCACGTGTTGCGCGCGCATGCCCCCGTGTGACTTCGGCGCGTCCCGTCCCGCCCGCGATCCCGTGTTCCGTTCCGGGAGCGCGTCGTCCATTTCGTGACAATCGCCGGGCGAAAGAGTGCCCATGTAGCTGGCGGTTTGTCCTACTCTTACCTTCGAGGCGGTGTCGATGCGTGCGGGGTAACGGTCCGATCGCGGATCGTTGCCCGGACTTGACCCGCCTTGGGGTGGACCCGGTATACGGGTCACTCAGCTTTATTTCTTTCGAGGCGGAGGATCCGTTGGGGGGAGCGCCCGGGGCGGCGGCCACCGGTGCACCGGAAGGTGTGCTCGGCGGGCTCGTCAGCCGGACCCTCACCGCGGCGCGGCACGGACCCCTGGGTGTGGTGCTGCGCGTCGCGGCGATGGCGGCCGCGGCCGTCGGCGCCGCGCTGGTCCACCGACTCGACGACCCCGGCGTGCTCTGTCCCCTACGGGCGCTCACCGGAGTCCCCTGTCCCGTGTGCGGGGGCACCACCGTGTTCATCGAGTTCGGCGGGGGCCGTCCGGCCCAGGCGGCGCTCGCGAACCCCGTGGTCCTCGCCGGCGCGGTCGCGGTCGCGGTCGCGCCCCTCGGGCTGGGACGACGGTGGTGGGCACTCCAGCCGAAGACCCGTGCCTGGATGCTCGGCACCGCCCTCGTGGGGTCGGAGCTGTGGCAGCTCGCCCGGTTCGGCGTTCTGCGGGTTTGAGCCGGAGGACGATCCTCCGACAGACTTGCGGAGCCCTCCGGGTCCGGCGGGCGTCACATAACCACAGGGTCAATCAATAAGGAGCAAGTGTGGGTAACCCCTACGACCCGTACGGCCAGCAGCCGGGCTACGGGCAGCAGCAGCCCGGGTACGGCCAGCAGCCGGGCCAGCCCGGTTACGGCCAGCAGCCGGGCCAGCAGCCCGGGTACGGGCAGCAGCCCCCGGCGCAGCCCGGGTACGGACAGCCCCCGGCGCAGCCGGGCTACGGACAGCCCCCGGCCCAGCCCGGCTACGGGCAGCAGCCGCCCTCCGCCCAGCCCGGCTACGGCGCGCCGCCCCCGGCCGCGCCCGGGTACCAGGAGGTGCACCACCACCACTACGGCGGCGGCGGGCAGCTCGCCGAGTGGGGGTCGCGCGCCGGCGGCTACATCATCGACTACCTCATCTTCATGGCGCCGTTCTGGGTGCTGTACTTCATCGGCGGCCTGCTCGCGAGCTCCGGCAGCGGCGGCGCGGCGGCGATCGGCATCCTGTTCTACCTCATCGGCTTCGCCCTGATGATCGGCGCCGGCCTGTGGATCTGCTACCAGGAGGGCACCACCGGGCAGTCCATCGGCAAGCGGCAGCTGGGCATCCGGCTCGTCAGCGCGCAGACCGGGCAGCCGATCGGGTTCGGCATGGCGATCGCCCGCAAGTTCGCGCACATCGCCGACAGCTTCCTGTGCTACATCGGCTTCCTCTGGCCGCTGTGGGACGAGCGCAAGCAGACCTTCGCCGACAAGATCTGCAGCACCATCGTCGTCCGCACCTGATCACCGGGCTCGCGGCAGCGCGGGGCGTCCCCTTCGGGGGCGCCCCGTTCTCGTTCTACGGGACGAGTTCTATGGGACGGGTGCTACGGGACGGGGTCGAAGGCGCTGTTGCAGGCCGCCACGAGCGCCCGGCGGACGGCCCGGTCGAGCAGCCGGAGCGCCTCGCCGCGGCGCCGCATCTGGTCGGCGCCGAGCCCGCGGTCGTCCATCCGGCGGGCGAGGTCGACGACGAGGGACAGCCGGACGGCGAGCGCCGCCACGCGGTGCGCGCGGGGCGGGTAGCCGGGGGCGAGCGGATGGTCGCCGCGGTCCGGGTCGCGCAGCGCGGCGAGCGCGTCCGCGATCTCGGGCGGGACGCCCGCGAAGTCGTCGACCGTGAGGAGCGCCTCGGTCGCGTCCCGCATGGCGAGGGCGAGCTGCCGGTCGGCGTCGGCGAGGGACGGCACGTCCGGCTCGGCCCGGGCCGCCTCGCAGGCCGTCCAGCAGATCCCGACGTAGGACGATCCGCGCAGGTCGTCGGCCGGGACGAGGCCGACCGCCCGGTCGCCGAACACCGCGACGACGGCGGTGCCCGCGTCGATCGCGGCGCGGTTGAACGCGGCCGGGCCGGTGAGCCCGAGCGGGTCGCCCGGCTCCGGCAGGGCCAGCCGCAGCGCGGTCATCCCGGCGACCCGCAGGTCGCCGAGCGCGCCGCGGAGCGGCGCCTCGGCCGGTCCGTGTCCGTTCGATGAGGCGCCGCGCAGGATCTGCGGGCCCGCGGTCTTCTCGACCGCGTCGACCGCCTCGTCCAGGCCGACGTGTCCGGTCAGCCAGGCATTGCCCCAGGCGGCCAGCGCGGTCGCAGCGTCCTTGCTCATTGCCGTCCCCAACACTCCCTGATGGGCATGCGATCCACCATAAGCGCTCCGATCGCCCTCGCAGCAGCGCGTAACGAACCTCTCGCGCCGGAGCGGGCCGCGCGGAGGGGTCCAGGGGCGGTGGTTTCTCGGTGGGGAGCCGGGGATCCGCGGCCGTCCCCCATCGCATAAGTTCTCTTCTGAGGATCCGGGACCACGGAGGGACGAAGGCGCGCGATGACCGGCGAGGTGCTTCAACTCCGCGGAGTCGGGGTCAGGCGCGGCGGGGCCAACCTGCTGCGCGACGTGACGTGGACGGTGAACGAGGGCGACCGCTGGGTCATCGTCGGACCCAACGGGGCGGGCAAGACGACCCTGCTCCAGATCGCCGCCGCGATGATGCACCCCACCGAGGGCTCCGTCCGGATCCTGGAGGAGGAGCTCGGCCGGACGGACGTGTTCGAGCTGCGTCCGCGCATCGGCCTCGCCAGCTCGTCCCTCGCGGAGAAGGTGCCGACCGGGGAGACGGTCATCGACCTGGTGCTGACCGCCTCGTACGCGATCCTCGGCCGCTGGCAGGAGGAGTACGACTCCACGGACGTCGGCCGCGCCGTCGCGCTGCTCGACGCACTCGGCTGCGCCGACCTGATCCGCCGGACGTTCAGCACGCTCTCCGAGGGGGAGCGCAAGCGCGTCCAGATCGCCCGCGCGCTGATGCCCGACCCGGAGCTGCTGCTGCTGGACGAGCCCGCCGCGGGCCTCGACCTCGGCGGCCGCGAGGACCTCGTCGCCCGCCTCGCCGCCCTCGCCGACGACCCGACCGCGCCGACGATGGCGATGGTCACGCACCACGTCGAGGAGGTCCCCGAGGGCTTCACCCACGCGCTGCTGCTGCGCGGCGGGGAGATCGTCGCGCAGGGCAAGGTGGACGAGGTGTTCACCGCCGAGCACCTGTCCGGCACGTTCGGCCTCCCGCTCGCGGTGGACCGGCAGAACGGGCGCTGGTACGCGAGGTCCGTCCGCTGAGCTCGATCGACGTGCTGGACGCGGCGATCATCTTCGCCGCCGGGATCGCCGCGGGCGGCATCAACACGATCGTCGGCTCGGGTTCGCTGATCACCTTCCCGACCATGGTGGCGCTCGGGTTCCCGCCCGTGGTGGCGAACGTGTCGAACACGATCGGGCTCGTGCCCGGCAGCGCGACCGGCGCCTACGGGTACCGGGAGGAACTGAAGGGGCAGCGCGGACGGCTGATGCGGCTGGTCAGCGCGTCCCTCATCGGCGCGGTGATCGGCGGGCTGCTGCTGCTCGGCCTCCCGGCCGGGGCGTTCGACGTCATCGTGATCGCGCTGATCGTGATCGCGCTGGTGCTGGTGGTGGCGCAGCCCCGGCTGCAGCGGTGGATGCTGCGGCGGCGCGAGGGCGAGCACCGCCCGCACGGCGGCGCCGCGCTGTGGATCGGCGTGCTGCTCACGGGCGTGTATGGCGGCTACTTCGGGGCCGCGCAGGGGATCATCCTCATCGCCCTGCTCGGCATCATGCTGGACGACGACCTCCAGCGGCTGAACGCGGCGAAGAACGTCCTCGCGGCCCTCGTGAACGGGACGGCCGGGATCCTGTTCACGCTCATGTGGCTGTTCTCGGACACGCGCGTCGACTGGTGGGCGGTGCTGATGATCGCGTCCGGCGCGACGGTCGGCGGGTTCCTCGGCGCCCGGGTCGGACGCCGGATCCCGCCGCTGGTGCTGCGCGGCGTGATCGTGGTGGTCGGCCTCGTCGCCATCGTGAATCTCCTGCTGTGACCAGCGGTTTCGGCGCCCCAGTCAGGGTTCGCGGGCGGACGTTCCGGGTATAGGTCGAATATACGTTCGACTATCGGAGGTTCGCGCCGATGAAGGGCGACAGGGTCGAAATCGTCATCGACGCCGGCGGCGAGGGGACGCGGACGTACGAGGTCGTGGCGAGCCGCGCCGGCCGCCGCGTCGACATCGCCACCCGCCGCGGCGTCGTCGAGGTCAGCGAGGTGACCCGCACCGGCACCGCGGTCCGCACGGCCCGCTTCATGGCCAGCCGGGTCCTGGCCCTGGTCGAGTACCCGGTCTCCGACCGCTCCGCCGACACACCCGACTGACCGACGTGCCCGACTGACCGACGTGCCCGACTAGCCGACGTGCCCGACTAGCCGACGTGCCCGCCGGTCGGCCTGCCCGGCGGGCTGGTGGGGTCGGGTGGCCGGCGGGTCAGGGGATCGTGGCGGATCGGCGGGGGCGAAAGGTCGTACCCATCGAGTAATATCGAACATGTATTCGAACGATGGGGTCGGCTCGGAGGGGGTACTCCGGGGCGGCCGCGGACCTTCGACGTAAGGCGGAGATGCCGATGACAGCCTCGCCCGACGTCCTTTCGACCTCCCTTGACGTGATCAGAAGCGCGCAGGCGCGGCGGCGCCCCGTCCTCATGCTGACCGGCGGCGCGGACGGCCGTCCGCGGGTGTGCGTCCCCGACTGGGGCGAGCTGCGCGTGCTCGACGGCCTGCGGCTGCGCGTGGCGGTCTGGCCGGACGACCCGACCGCCGTCCAGTTGGATCGCGGCGAGCCGGTCCTGCTGGTCGTTGCCGACTCGCCGGACGTCCACCTGATCCACGCGACGCCCCGCCGCCTGGCCGACGCCGCCATGGTGTGGGCCCACTACGAACTGACCATCACCTCGGCGCGGATCGCCGAACGAGGCACCGCTCCCTACGCCGACTCCGCCCAGCCCGACGAAGAGGTCCTCGTGGGCACCGTCCTCCGGAGGCGCCCATCGTTCAGTTGACTCGGGGCGTCGTCGGGCGGCGGCGGGCGTTCGGTGAGGCTCGCTAGCCAGGGGTCGGGCGCGGCGACGGCCAGCGTGTTGCGGAGGGCGCGGGCGGCCTGCACCGCCGTGGGACGGCTGGCGGACGTGCCCAGCGTGGGGCGCGGGGTCGTCCGGGTGGAGAAGCGGTCGCCCGCGTGGTGCCAGTGGTGGACGGCGGCGAGCCACGACCGCAGGGCGTCCACGTAGCGGTCGAGGTCTCCGCGGGAGTCCGCGTCCAGGCCGAGTTTGGCGGTGAGGGCGGGCAACCGCTCGGTGGCGATGTGGTCGAAGCGGCGCAGCCGGACGCCCGCCAGGTCGTTCAGCGTGCGGAGCGACTCGGCGCGCGTCTGGCCGAGGAGGCGTTCCAGCGGGAGGGTCGCGGTGCTCAGGCAGCGTTCGAGCTCCACCTCCTTGCGGGCGGAGAACACGTCGTTGAACAGGAGCATGGCGTCCATGGCCGCGTTGTCGAGGGCGCGGAGTTGGCGGCTGGCCGACAGCGCCGGGTGCAGCCGGATGTCGGCGGCCGCCCTGATGAAGGTGAGGTTGAGGGTGTACGCGAACGAGCGCCGCCGCCAGTCGAAGTAGTCCAGCGGCTCGGGGACGCGGCGCTGGTGCAGGTTGAACAGCTCCCACAGGTGGCCTGAGCAGTAGTCGGCCAGGCCGTCGACGCGGTCCGGGAACAGTTCGGCGCTGCGCGGCCACAGGTCGGTCAGGCACCGCTCCAGGATGTTGAGCGGCGGGGGCGCGGGGGCGGCGCGGTCGGCGGGCATGAACGCGGGGAGCCGGGCGAACAGCGTCTCGGCGGCGGCGAGGTCGCCCGGGCCCAGCGGGCGGCCCCGCTTGAACAGCTCGACGACCAGGTCGTCCATGTAGAGGGCGAAGATCAGCCACTGGCCGACCAGCTCCAGCCGGGGCGGCGGCGCGTCCGGGAAGGCGGTGGCGGGGATGTAGGCCAGGTCCTCGGCCGCGAACTGCCGCTCCGTCCAGGCTCCGGAGCCGGGGACGCCGTTCGTGCGCAGCAGGCCCATCCGCCGGGCCCAGTCGGTCGATTTGAGCCCGCACACCTCGACGTGCGGGTTGCGCCGGATCCGGTACGGCATCGCCAGGGGCCGTCCGGCGAAGTGCCCGGCGCGTGCGGTGGACGGACGGTGGGCCCGGCGCGTCCAGTCCACGCGCGGCGGTTCCGCGGCCCCGTACCGGGACGTCGAGCGGTGCCAGCGCAGGTCGCCCGCGATGTGGTCGCGCAGCGCCTGCACGTAGGCGCCGACCGAGGCGACCTCGGCGCACGTCATGCCCTCCCGCGCGGCGAGGCCGGGGAGCTCGTCGCGGACGGTGTCCTCGAGCTGGCCCATCCGCCCGGTGAGCAGGTCCCCGACGAGGTCGGCCGCCTGCTGGCGGGTGTAGCCGAGCCACTCGGCGAGGACGGGGACGACGTTGAACGACGACCCCCTCCGCGCGTCGCGGGCGTGCCGGAACAGGTCGTCGCGCAGGCCGACGACGTCGGCGAAGCTCGTCTCGATCACGCGGAGCGGCCGCGTCCCGGCGAGCCGTTCGGGGACCTCGGCGCGCACGGAGTGCTCGACGAGCCGCGCCGTCCAGAACGGGCCGCCGTGCTCGCGCCGCAGGCCGAGGTACTCCATCGGGTCGAGGACGGCGGGCTCCGGGAACTCCAGCATCCCGGCCGAGGACTCGACCGCGCCGTGGAAGGCGTCCGCGAACCGCCGCCGCCACCCGGCCGACGTCCCCGGCACGGTCCGCACCCACAGATCAGCGAGCCCCCGCTCCACCACCCCCACCTCGACCCCGACACCCTCCGCCTCGGGGTTGAGCGGGGTCAAGGCGCGTAGGCGGGTGGGGTGGAAGGTCGGGGCGCCCTTGGCCGTGGTGAGTCGGTCCGTGTGGTCTTCGATGAACCAGCCGAGGACGTACCACTCGGTGAGGAGCTCCAGTTCGTCCGCGGGGGCGTCCGGGAAGCCGTAGGCGGCGAATCTGGCGAAGTCGATGGCCTCGTAGTCCGCCTCGTCCCAGCGGGACTCGTCGGAGCCGAGGATCCCGATGTCGAGGGCCCACCGCTTCGCGGCGGACCGGGCCCGGGCGTGGTGCGGGTTGAGGCGCGCCGGGTACGGCATCGGGAGCGGCGGGAGGGCGATGGACGTCATGGCCGCCACACTACGAGCGACATATGCACAGAGTCAGTATTCAACTACCATCAGTCACTCTTGCGGGATGTTCTGCTGACCGCAATGGACCTGTGGACCAGCCCCCGAACCCCTAGAAAGGACGGACCTGGACCGTGCCCTCCTCCGTGACGCGAGTCTCGAAGGCGGGCTGCCGGGCGGTCGCGGGCCCGTGCACGACGGCCCCGTCCTGGACGCGGAACGTGCTCCCGTGCCACGGGCAGACGACGCAGACGTCGGCGTTGTCGTCGGTGACGATGCGCCCCTGGTGGAGGGGCCCGGCGAGGTGGCTGCAGCGGTCGGCGAGGACGTGGATCTCGTCGCCGGTACGCAGCACGAACAGGCCGATGTAGCCGAGGCGGCGGTGCACGGGCCAGCCGTCGGGGAGTTCGTCGGCC
The DNA here is from genome assembly GCF_008085905.1 of Actinomadura syzygii. GTDB lineage: Bacteria > Actinomycetota > Actinomycetes > Streptosporangiales > Streptosporangiaceae > Spirillospora > Spirillospora syzygii. The sequence continues at coordinate 320,192 of NZ_VSFF01000005.1, forward strand.
GCGCAGAGGTCGTGCCAGCCGAGCGTGACGAGGTGGCCGATCTGGTCGGCGTGGCTCGCGCCCGCGGCCTGCCGGAACGCGAGGTGCCCGCCGAGGTAGCCGCCGACGAGGAGGGCGGACAGCCCGGCGTAGCCGAACGCGCGCCCGGCGGCGTCCCGGCCCTGGTAGCGGGCCACCAGGGACGCCGAGTACAGCGTGCTCGCCGTCGCCATCCCGGCGGCGTGGACGAGCCCCACGCGCTGCTGCTCGCGGTGCAGCGACGCCCAGTCGGCGACGCCGGTCAGCACGGTCGGGACGGCGCTCGCCAGCCCGGCCGCGACCAGGGTCCCGGCGGCGCGCCGCGCGCCCGGCATCAGGTCCAGGACGGCGGCGGACATCCAGAAGCCCATCGGCCCGTCGGTCAGCGGCGGATGCGCGGGATGCCCGGCCGGGACGCCGTGCAGGGCGTCCTTGACCGGCCCCGGGCGCAGCACCCGCCGCACGGCCAGGGACAGCCCGCGGACGACCCCGTCGAGGCCCTGGGCCTGCTCCAACCGGTCGGTGACGTCGGCGAGCCGCGCCGGCCCCTCCGGCCGGGACATTCGCCGGAAGATGTTCGTCCTGCGGTTCATGCCCCTCCTCCGCGGCTTGTGCTTGAGACCTCGCATTCGTCCGAGCCCCCTGTCGGACACTAGTCGTCCGCGTTCACCTGCGGCCAGTCATACGTACCTGTAGGCGGCAGGGGCTAAACCACGGGGCCGACGTGTGCTAGGCGCGTGAGCTGCGAGGGCGTCCGCTAACCGGTGGTGACGGCGGTGACGGTGACCGGGACGCCGTTCAGGACGGCGTTGCCCGACAGCGGGTCGATCTCCCGCTCGTCCGTGATCGCGTTGACGTTGACGCCCGCGTGCCGCCGCGCGACCCCGGTCCGCGTCCCGGAGCGGTCGTGCCCCCACCCGTGCGGGAGGCTGACGACGCCGGGCATGAGGGCGTCGGTGGGCTCGGCGACGGCCTCGACGGCGCCCGTCCGGGACGAGACGCGCACCGCGTCCCCCGCGGCGACGCCGAGCCGGGCCGCGTCGGCGGGGTTGAGCAGCAGCGTGCACGTGTTGGAGCCGCCGACCAGCTCGGGGACGTTGTGCAGCCAGCTGTTGTTGGAGCGCAGGTGGCGGCGTCCGATCAGGACCAGCCCGGACGGGACGGGCTCGCGGAGGGCGCGGTGCAGGCGGTCGACGTCGGCGGCGAACGTGGACGGGCACAGCTCGACCCGTCCGGACGTGGTGCAGAGCACCTCGTCCAGGCGCGGTTTGAGGGCGCCGAGGTCGAGGCCGTGCGGGTGCTCGGTGCGGAGCCGGGTGAGCGTGAGCCCGTCCGGGTCGGCGCCGAAGCCGTCCCCGTACGGGCCGAGCCGCAGCATCATGTCGAGCCGCCGCTCGGCGGGCGGCGCGTCGGCGTCGAGCAGTTCGCGCAGCTCGCCGGGCTCGCGGCCGTGCACCGGGGAACCGTCGAGCGCGGCGGCCCGGGCCAGCGCCGACGTGATGATCATGTCGTCGAGCACGGCGGGGTCGGCGTCCGCGCCGGAGGCGAGCACGGCGAGCCGGGCGAGGATGGCGGCCTCGTCCGGGCGGCCGTCCGGGAGCGGGACGGCGGGCGGCGAGTAGCGCGCGTAGTCGCGGACGGCGAGCCCGGTCAGCGCGACGTCGTAGTGCGGCGTCTGCGCGGGGCGCGGCGGCGGCAGGATCACGTGCGCGTGCCGGGTCGTCTCGTTCAGGTACGGGTCGACGCTGACCATGAACTCCAGGCCGCCGAGCGCCCGGTCCAGCCGGACCGAGTTCGGCGCCGACAGCGCCGGGTTCCCGCCGATCGTGATCAGCGCCCTGACCTGGCCCTCGCCGGGCGTGTCCAGCTCGTCGGCGAGGGTCGCGACCGGCAGTTCGCCGTTGACCTCGGGGAGCCCGCGGACGCGGCTGCGCCACCGCCCGGTGGTGAACGGCCGCTTGCGCCGGTACACGGGCGCGTGCGCGGGACGCGGGAACATCGCCCCGCCGGGGCGGTCGAGGTTCCCCGTCAGGACGTTGAGGACGTCCACCAGCCAGCTGTTCAGCGTCCCGTACGGCTGCGTGCAGGTGCCGACGCGCCCGTACACGGCGGCGCGGGGCGCGGCGGCCAGCTCGCGCGCCGTCCGCCGGATCGTCTCCGCCGGGACGCCCGTCATGGACGTGACGCGCTCCGGCGCGAAGTCGACGGTCAGGGCGCGCAGGTCGTCCAGGCCGTTGACGCGCCCGTCGAGATGCTCCGCCGAGACGACCAGATCCTCGGCGAACAGGGTGCGGACCAGCGCCATCAGGAAGAACGCGTCCGTCCCCGGACGGATGAACAGGTGCTCGTCGGCGAGCGCGGCCGTCCGCGTCCGGCGCGGGTCGACGACCACGACCTTCCCGCCGCGCGCCTGGATCGCCTTGAGCCGTCCGGGGAAGTCGGGCGCGGACGCGAGGCTGCCGTTCGACTCCAGCGGGTTCGCGCCGAGCATCAGCAGGTGGCCGGTGCGGTCGAGGTCGGGCACGGGGATCGCGAGCGGGTCGCCGAACATGTGCCCGCACGCGACGTGCTTCGGCATCTGGTCGGCGGTGCTCGCGGTGAACAGGTTGCGGGTGCCGAGCGCCTTCACGATCGCGCCCGCGTACAGCGGACCGGCGATCGAGTGCGCGGCCGGGTTCCCGATGTAGACGGCGACCGCGTCCGCGCCGTGCCGCGCGACGATCCCGGACAGCGCGTCCCGGACGGTCTCGAACGCCGCGTCCCACCCGGCCGCCGTCCGGTCGTCCGCTCCAGGCGCGCGGACGAGGGGTTCGGTGAGCCGGTCCGGGTCGCCGTCGAGAGTGCCGAGCGTGGCGCCCTTGGGGCAGATGAACCCGCGGCTGAACGGATCGTCCCGGTCGCCGCGCACCCGCGTGACCGCGTCCGCGTCGTCGAGTGTCAGCTCCAGCCCGCACATCGCCTCGCAGAGGGGACAGGTGCGGAACGCCGTGCGGTCGCCCATCGAGCACTCCTTGTGAACGTGACCGTCCCCATCATTCCCCGGCTCCGCGGGCCTGGCCACGGTGGGTGACCCGCTGTGTCGTCCGCGTGTGAGGATCGTCGCCGTCCAAGCAGGTCAGGGGGCGTTCTCCCGCGCTATGTGGCGCCCGTGGCATGCTGGGGCGTCTGATCCGGGAGCTCCGCAGGGGGCGTGCGGAGGTATGGGGATGGGCATGCGGGGGAAGGCGGCAGCGGCGGCGGTCATGGCCGGGGCGGTCGCGCTGGCCGCCACCGGGTGCGGCGGCGGTTCGGGCGACTCGGACGCCAAGGGCGCGACGCCGCCGCCCGGGACGTCCGGCGGCACGCAGGCCCCGGCGGGCCGGGAGCCGGCCGCGCGGCAGTCGATCGTCCTGGCGTTCGGCGGCGACACGCACTTCGAGGGGTCGCTGCGGTCCCGGCTCGCGAACCCGGCGACCGCGCTCGGCCCGGTCGCGCGCCAGCTCCGCGCCGCCGACCTCGCCATGGTCAACCTGGAGACCGCGATCACGACCGGCGGGACGCCCGCGCCCGGCAAGCAGTTCACCTTCCGCGCCCCGGCGACCGCGCTGACCGCGCTCAAGGCCGCCGGAGTGGACGTCACGTCCATGGCCAACAACCACGGCATGGACTACATGGAGGAAGGGCTGCGCGACTCCCTCGCCGCCATCAAACGCAGCCGGTTCCCGGTGGTCGGCATAGGCAAGAACGCGGACGAGGCATACCGCCCCTACCGCGTCACCGTGAAGGGCAACAAGCTCGCCATCATCGGCGCGACCCAGGTACTGGACGACAACCTCATCGAGAGGTGGACGGCCACCGACGCCAAGGGCGGCCTGGCGTCGGCCAAGGACATCCCGCGAATGGTGCAGGCGGTCAAGGAGGCGCGCAAGGGATCGGACGTCGTCATCGTCCACCTGCACTGGGGCCAGGAGCTCAGGTCGTGCCCGCTGCCCCGCCAGCAGGAGCTCGCCCAGCAGCTCGTCGCGGCGGGCGCGGACATCGTCGTCGGCGGCCACGCCCACGTCCCGCTGGGCGGCGGGTACATGAACGGCTCGTACGTCCACTACGGGATGGGCAACTTCGTGTTCTCGTCCGCGAGCGGCCAGACGGCCGAGTCGGGCGTGCTGTTCCTGCGCGTCGAGAACGGCAAGGTCGTCAAGGACAAATGGGCGCCCGCCCGGATCTCCGGCGGCCTCCCGATCCCGCTGAAGGGCGCGTCGGCGGTGGCCGGCGTCAAGAGGTGGAACGGGCTGCGGGGATGCACCGGCCTCCAGGCGCGCCCGTCCTGACCGGCTGGACCCTCCCCTCGTGGGAGGGCCCAGGGTGGTGCCCGTGAGCGACGATCTCCTGCCGATCGGACGGTTCGCCCGGCTGTGCCGGTTGAGCGTCAAGCAACTCCGGCACTACGACGACCTGGGCCTGCTCGCCCCGGCGTGGACCGACCCGTCGTCCGGGTACCGCTACTACCGGCCGGGCCAGGCGCGGGACGCGCTGCTCGTCGGCCTGCTGCGGGCGATGGACGTCCCGCTGCCGGTGGTCGCCCGCGTCCTGTCCGGGGACGGGGGCGGCGCGCTCCGCGAGGCGCGGGACCGGATCGAGGCCGACGTCGACCGGCGGCTGCGCGGCCTGCGCCTGCTCGACCGCGTCGTCGCCGAGGGCCTGCCGGACGTCGCGGTGTCGATCGTCCGGGAGCCGGCCCGCCGGGTGTTCACCGCGAGCGAACCCGCGACGCCCGCGACCATTCCGGTCGCCACCGGGGCGTGCGTCGCGCGGCTGCTGCCGCGGATGGCGCCGGGCGGCCTGCTCGTCGGCCTGTTCCCGCTAGACATGGCGGACGAGTTCGACGTCCGCGTCGTGATCGAGGCGGCGGACGGCGACGGCGTCCTGCCCGGCGGCCCGTTCGCCGCGGCGGTCCACGTCGGCCCGTACGAGGAGATCCCGCTCACGGTCCATGGCGTGCTCGCGTGGATCGGCGACCACGGGCACACGCCCGCCGGTCCCGTCCGCGAGGTGTACCTCGACGATCCCGCGACCACGCCGCCCGAACGCCTGGAGACCCGGGTGATGATCAGAGTGGAGGACTCTCCATGAACGGCTGGTACGAGGCGTCCGGCGAACCGGAGATCGTGGAGCACGGGCCGGTGTCCGGCCTGGCGGTGACCGGTCGCGGCGAGCCGGGAGGCGCCGCCTACGGCGCGAGCGTGGGCGCGCTGTACGCGGTGATGGGCGCGCTCGGCGCGCCGATGGCCCCGCTGGAGGGGCGCTGGTGGGTCGAGGACGAGCGGTCGCCGTTCGACGTCCCGCGCGAGGAGTGGCGGTGGCACCTGTTCCTCCGCCTCCCGGACGACCTCGGGACGATCGACCGGGCGCGGGAGGACGTGCGGGCGAAGGTTCCGGCGGCGGCGCGCGTCCAGCACGTCCGGTACGGCGGTGGACGGTGCGTGCAGGTGCTTCATCGCGGCGCGTACGCGGACGAGCCCGCGTCCCTGGCGAAGATGGGCGCGCTGATGGAGGCCGAGGGGGTCGTGCCCAACGGACTCCACCACGAGATCTACCTGTCCGATACGCGGGAGACCGACCCTGCGAAGATGCGCACGATCCTGAGGCAGCCCGTCCGGTAGCCCTTGTAGGACGGCCCGTCGCGGAGGCGTGGTTTCACGGGAAACCACGCCTCCGCTCTTGGGTCGGCCGCGTGCTAGCGCGGGTCGGGGGCGGTGCGTCTGAGGGTCTGGGACGGCGTCTCGCCGAAGCGCTGCCGGTAGTGGGCGGCGAACCGGCTCATGTGGACGTAGCCCGCCGCCCCGGCGACCTCGGTGATCGTCCGCGGCCCGGGGGTCGCCGCGAGCAGCGCGGTGCGCGCGTGGTCGAGCCGGACGCCGCGCAGGAGCTGCGTCGGCGTCATGCCCCACTCGGCGTGGCAGATGGCCTGGAGCTGCCGGACGCCGATCCCGGCCGCCGAGGCCATGTCGGCGACGCCGATCGGACGCCGGTGGTGCGCCTCCACCCAGTCCCGGACGATGCCCGCGAGGCGGTGCGGCGGGCGCGGCGGCGGCTCGGCGAGGCTGTCGGCCGCGGTGTGCGGGAGGCCGAGCAGGATGGCGGTGAGCAGCGACTCCTCCAGGTTCCGCTCCGCCAGCGGGTGCAGGCCGCCGTGCGCGGTGGCGTGGTCGAGCACGTCGCAGACGTGCCGCCACGTCCGGTCCACGATCGAGGACGGCAGCACGGCCTTCCCGCCGGAGTTGAGGAAGCGGGGCGGCGGGCCGTGCTCGCGTCCGAGCTGGCGGGCGAGGTGGTCGGCGAGCCGCCCGGTGGTCGTCGACACGACCAGGCAGCCGCGCCGCGGCGGCGGCACCAGCCGCATCGGCTCGTCGTGCGACAGGACGTGCCCGCCGCCGGTCGTGGAGCGCTTCCGGGTGGAGCGGTACTCGACGTCCATGGGCGCCATCGGAGCGCACATGGCGAAGTGCCCCTCGGTGGGCGGCGTGTCCACGATGACGCCGCCGCCCCCGTACCGGACCCAGACGAGGCTGACCGAACCGAGGGTGACGGCGTTGACGACCCCGTCCAGCGGGGCGCCGGGCCTGCGGGCCTGGAGGTCGTGCCCGACGGCGAACGGTTCGACCGCGTCGTGCAGGACGTCGAGTTCCGTGCTGGCGACCCGCCGGTACGCCGACAGGGGTTGGGAAGCGGTAGGAGCAGTCATGGTGGTGTGGGACGGTACCGGGCCCTCGCGGTTGAACAAACCCTCTTAGATGGGAATGGTCCCGAGGGCGACCCGGTCGAAGGGCCCCGGCTCGTTCGGACGCCGGACGTGCGTGGTCGCGTAGACGACGACCGTCGCGGGCCGCCGTCGCCGCGCCCTGGCCCAGAGCGCCGTCTCGTGGACGATCTCCGCGAGATGGGCGCCGCAGGAATCGCGTCCCGGCGTCCGGGCTCCCGGCGTCCGGGCTCCGGGCGCCGGGACCGTCTCCAAACGCACGTGAAAGCGGGAAGAACGCCCGCAGTTCGGCATCGAGCAGGCCGGGCCGCCGTCGAGTAAGGGATATGCGGGGTCGCTGCGCATCGTCTGCACTTCCGGCGTCGCGAAGAGTGGGGGGCCGCCTTCGGGGCGTTGAATTCGCTGACCCCGGGGGGCGGGATTCGGAACTGATTCGCCTCCCGGGGGCGGAGCCGCTGAAGCTCCAATCATGCATCAGCCGACCGCGCGCATCAACGCGAAACAGATAGCGGATCTCGCCGGGCAGCTAGGGAGCTTCGACCCCTTTTTCTGATTTAGCCGAAACGCGGGAATGGGGCGGTTCGCAACCCGTTCGGCGTCCGGTGGAGAGGCTCCGGGAGGGCCGAGCGCCAGGCGGGAGGCCCGGCGCGGTGGGGGAAGCCGGTGGCGCGCGAAGATCGCGCTCACCTGGGCGGGCGTACCGGTCGAGGCGGTGGCGGCGGGTGCTCCGGCCGTCCGGAGGCACGGGTTCCCGGTTCGCCGACCCACGGAGGCGATGGCCGGATCCGGCCGCGCCGCCCGACCGCCCCTCTCGTCGCGCCTCCTGGTCGGTACGGGGCGCACGTAGAGTGGCGGGCATGGTCACCTGGGACGACCTCCGACGCCCTGTCGAGCTATGTCGCCTCGCCGGGGCGGGGGTCGCGCGATGAAGGTCCGCGTCCTCACCTTCAACACGTTGTTCCGCGGGCAGGTCCGCGCGCGGATCGGGGCGCTGGCCGAAATCGTCGAGCGCGCCGACTACGACGTCGTCTGCCTTCAAGAGGTCATTTCCCCGCGCATCCTCGCCCGGCTGCGCGGCGGGACGCCGTCCTACCCGCATCGGGCGCACGTCCGCGGGTTTCCGCTCGTCCGCGGAGGGTTGGTCACGCTTTCGCGCTGGCCGATCACGCGGAGCCATTTCCTGACGTACACCCGGTCCCTTCCAGCGCGTCCCGAATGGATACTGCGCAAAGGGGCGCTGTTCACCCGCGTCCGCCTTCCGGACGGATATCTGACCGTTGTGAACACGCACCTTTCGGCGAATCTGGACGTTGACTGGTCCCCGTCCAACGTCTATACGAAGGTCGAGGAATCCGAGCTTCGCGAACTGGCCGCCGCGATCGGCCGCATTCCCCGGACCGAACCGATGGCGGTCATGGGCGACTTCAACGTCCCCCGCGAATCGCCATTCCTGCGGGCGTTCACGGACGCGACCGGGCTGGCGAACGCCCTGGCGGGCGACGCGGAGCCGACGTTCCGTCCCGAGATCGCGGAGTTCGAGCCCATCGACCAGATCCTCGTCCGGCCGGGGATCGAGGCGACGACCCGGCTGGTCTTCAAGGACGACGTCCGCCTCGCCGACGGCGGCGCCGTCCAGCTCTCCGACCATTTCGGAATCGACGCCACCTTGACGGTCGGCACCGCTTAGTCGGCGGGTTTGCGCGCCTCGATCAGGACGCGCGACGAATGCGCGACGAACGGGCCGTCCCGCCGGATCCGCTCGTGCAGTTCGCGGAGCCGCTCGCGGTGCGCCTCGACGGTGAACCCGGGGACGATCCAGATGACCTTGCGCAGGAAGTAGACGACCGCGCCGATGTCGGAGAACTCCATCCGCAGCCGTTCCGAGCGCAGGTCGACGATGTCCAGCCCGGCGGCGCGGGCGTCGGCGCTCTCCACGTCCGGGTGGCGTTTCCGGCGCGCCTCCGGCTGCGGGCCGAGGAAGTACTCGGTCAGCTCGAACACGCTGGCCGGGCCGACGTGCTGGGCGAGGTACGTGCCGCCGGGGGCCAGCACGCGGGCGATCTCCGCCCACCGGACGACGGCCGGGTGACGGCTCACGACCAGGTCGAACGCCGCGTCGCCGAACGGCAGCGCCGGTCCGCCCGGGTCGGCGACCACCACCGCGCCGCGCGGGTGCAGCAGCCGGGTCGCCCGCGCGACGTTCGCGGGCCAGGACTCCGTCGCCGCCATCGTCGGCGGGAACGTCTCCGCCCCGGCGAGCACCTCGCCGCCGCCGGTCTCCACGTCCAGCGCGGCCTGGGCGTCGGCGAGCCGCTCGCACATCAGGCGCTGGTATCCCCAGGACGGACGCTCTTCCGTCGCGCGGCCGTCCAGCCAGGAGAAGTCCCAGCCCGCCACCGGAGCCGCCTCGGCCTCCGCCACCAGTTCCTCGAAGGTCGTCCCGTCCATAAGTCCATGATCCACGGCGACCGGTGCGGGCTGGAGGGGGCGGGGCGTCAGGCCGTTCGGAACTCTGTGATGGTCACGGGGCGCTTGGGCTTGCCGTCGCCGGGGCCGTTCTCGTCGCCCGCCCCGGCCTTGGCGATCTCGTCCACCGTCTCCAGGCCGGACGTGACCTCGCCGAAGGGCGTGTAGTCGGGGGACAGGGTCGCGTCCGCGTACAGGATGAAGAACTGGCTTCCGTTGGTGCCGGGGCCCGCGTTGGCCATGGCGACCACTCCCCGGGTGTAGCGCGCTCCCGTGGTGTTCTCGTTGGCGAACTTGTAGCCGGGACCTCCGGAGCCCTTACCCGACGGGTCACCGCACTGGAGCACTTTCAGACCGGCACTGGTCGTGAGCCTGTGACAGGGCGTGTTGTCGTAGTACTTCTTGCCCGCCAGAAAGGCGAGCGAGTTCACGGTGCAGGGCGCCTTGGCCGCGTCCAGCCGTACTTGCAACGTGCCCCGGTTGGTCTTGATGGTGGCCCGTGTCGGCAGGGTCGCGGGTACTTGCGATGAAGGCGTTCCCACGTCCTTGACGCCGCCGACGCTTTCCCGTGTGTAGACGCAGTTGCGACTGGACTGACCTGCCAGAGCGGTCCTGCTGCCCGGACTCGACTGGGTGGTCGGTGCCGCGGGCTTCTCCCGGTCGTTCCAGAGGAAGACGCCGACGGCCCCACCGGCGACCGCCAGCACACCCACCCACGCGCCGACGGCGATCAGCAGCGCACGCCGCCCCCGCCCCGGTCTCGGCGCACCCGCGGGGTTCGTCGGGTACTGGTACACCGGCGGCGGGCCGACCGGGAACGCCGGGGGAGGCGGCGCGGACGGCCGGTGCCCGGCGACCGACGTGCCCTCCGCGAGCAGGTTCCGCTCCGACCCGGCCGCGGCGGCGTCCAGCCGGTCGCCGAGCAGCCCGCGCAGGACCCGGACCGCGGTCGGACGGCTCGCCGGGTCCTTGGCCAGGCAGGACGCGACCAGCCCGCGCAGGTCGCCGGTGAGCGCGCCGAGGTCCGGCTCGCCGGTCAGCACCCGCTGCATGATCGCCGGGACGGTGTCGGCGCCGAACGGCGGCACGCCGTTCGCGGCGAACGCCATCGTGCAGCCCCACGCGAACATGTCCAGCGGCGCGCCGCCCGCCGACCCGGCGAACTGCTCGGGCGCCATGTACGCGGGCGTCCCGACCGCGCCGGTCATGGTCGCGGACGTCGCGTCCAGCGGCCGCGCGATCCCGAAGTCGATCACCTTCGGGCCGTCCGCGCCGAGCAGCACGTTCGCCGGTTTGAGGTCGCGGTGGACGACGCCCGCCTCGTGGATCGCGGCCAGCGCGGTCGCGGTGCCGATGGCGAGCCTGACCAGGTCCTCGCCGGACGCCGCGCCGCGCTCGGCGACCAGCTCGCGCAGCGACGGCCCCTCGATGTACTCGCTGACGATGTAGGGGAGGTCGCCGTCCGCCTCCGCGGCGAGGACCCGCGCGGTGCAGAACGGCGCGACCCGGCGGACCGCCGCCAGCTCGCGGTCGAACAGGGTGCGGGCGCGCTCGTCCCGGCCGATGTCGGCGTGCAGGAGTTTCGCCGCGACGCGTTGCCCGTCGTCCGACTCGCCGAGGAACACGGTGCCCTGCGCGCCCTCCCCGATCCGGGCCGTCAGCCGGAACCCGCCGAGCTCGCGCGGATCGGTCGGGCGCAGCGGGCGCGGTTCGGGCATCCGGGACCTCCACGGCGGCGGCGAGAGGAGAGCAGCCTATCCGGGCCGGGAGCCGGGGAGCGGGGTGCCCATCTGGGCGGACGCCATTCCGCGGATTCCCGAATGGCCTTCTCCGGCCGGGCCTTCTCCGGCGGTCGCGCCGACGAGGATGATGTCCGCATGAGTCGGTGGCGTCTCGCGGTCGGCGCCGCGGCATTGCTCGTTCTCTGCGTCCCCCTTTTCGCCGTCTGGCGGATCCGCGGACTGGAGCAGGCCGGTTGGCTCGCCGCCATTCTGGCGCTGGCGCCGCTCGTCGTGACGACCGTCGGCTGGATCGGCCGCCAGGGGGACGCGCCCGATTCGACGGAAGGCGTCGACGCGGCGGCGGCCGACCTGGTGGCCGTGGTCCGCAGGGATTGGCGGGCGGAGGCCGCGAACCGCGAACTTCTCGGCCCGGAACCGGTGCTGTCCGTGCGCTGGTCGGCGGCGCCCGCCGATCTCGCGGACCATCGCGAAGTGGTGTTCGGACGCCGGTCCAGGCGTTTCCGGATGGACGGCGACGCCCTTCGCGTCGTGGAGGCGCTGGAACGGGTCCCGACGCGGCGGCTGGTCATTCTCGGCGCGCCCGGCGCCGGGAAGACGGCGCTCGCGGTTCTGCTCACCCTCGGGCTGCTGGAAAAGCATGAAGAGGGCGATCCGGTGCCCGTCATCTTCTCGCTCGCCTCGTGGGACCCGGCGGAGGAATTGAAGACCTGGCTCGTCCGGCGGCTGGAAGAGGACTACGGGTTTCTGCAGCGCTCGTCCAAATACGGGAAGGACGCCGCGCGCCGCCTTCTGGAGGAGGGCCGGATCACACCGATCCTCGACGGCCTCGACGAGATCGAGTCGTCGTCGAGCCCGCTCGCGATGACGGCGCTGAACCGGTCGTCGGTCCTGGACGGCGGCGTCGTGCTCACCTGCCGGATGGAGGAGTTCCGCGCGGTGGTGGAATCCGGCGACGTCCTCACCGGAGCGGCGGTCGTGGAACTGGAGCCGCTGCGCCCGCGCGAGGTCGTGGACTTCCTGCGGAAGAAGGTCCCGCACGGTTCTCACGCGCAGCGCTGGGAACCGCTTCTCGCCGCCCTCGAAGGCGGCGCGGACCAGCCTTTGTCGCAGGCGCTCTCGGTGCCATTGATGGTGAGCCTCGCCCGGACGGTCTACGACTCGCCTTCGTCTGATCCCGCCGACCTGACCGATCGGCAGCGCTTCCCGGACAAGGAGGCCGTCGAAGAGCACCTCCTGGAGAAGTTCGTGACCGCCGCGTTCGGCGGAACGGCGGGCGACCCGGCGCGGACCGCGCGGGCGGAGCGCGCCCGCGAACGACTGGCCTTCCTCGCCCGCCACATGGACGACCTCGGCTCCCGCGATCTGCGCTGGTGGGCCATCGCCCGCCGGACCCCGCGATGGCGCGCGACCATCCTCGCGGGCACGGTCGGCGGCGCGCTCCTCGAAGCGCCCACCGGTGCCGGCAGATCGTCGCTCACCGACTTCGTGGACTCGATGGCACGTTCCCGACTGCTCGGCGACCGTGCGGTACTGGCGACCGTGTGCGGATACCTCTTCACCATTCTGCTGGTCGGCTTTCTGGTGCACATCGCGCTCAATCCGCATGAGCCCGCGAGGCTGAACCTCCGGTTCAAGGTCACCAAGCCGGGGTTCGGCAATCTGGGTTGGAGCGACCTCCGCTTGTTCGTTTGGGTCGTCCTCATGCTCGCCCTGCCCTTCTTCGCCTTGGTGGAGGCGGGCGATATCGCCAAATCCGGGTTCTCGGCGGATTTCTCCGCGCCCTATCTGCTGGGCGTGGCCATCGGGTCGGTCGTCGCGAGCGCACTGATCATTTCGGCCTTGGTGCTGACCTTGGGAACGGTCGGATGGGTGGCGGGGTGGATTTTCAAGCTGGAGCCGCACAGTTCCGCGTCCAGCCCCGGCTCCTCTCTCAAGGACGACCGGGCGCTCGCCTTCTTCATCTCCGGTCTCACCACCCTTCTGACATTCCTCGTCGCCCTGGCGGGCCTCGGGTCCGAGACCAGTGCGGCGGGCGTGGCGTGGAGACTGACCTCCGCGCTGGGTTCGGGTCTCGTGTTCGGCCTCGCGATGTCGGCTTTCGCCTGCGCGTGGCCGTCCTACACACTGAGCCGCCTTTGGTACGCGCTGCGCGGGCGCCTTCCGTGGCGGCTCATGGGGTTCCTTGAGGAAGCGCACGCACGGGGCGTTCTCCGCAGGATCGGCTCCATCTACCAGTTCCGGCACGCGCGGTTGCAGGGGCGTCTCGTCCAGGACGCCGCGAACTCCGGAGGGCCCTAGGAAGCGGCGATCAGGTCGCGGTACCAGTCGTAGGACTTCTTCGGCGTCCGCTTCTGCGTCTCGTAGTCGACGTGGACGAGCCCGAACCGTGGATGGTAGCCCTCCGACCACTCGAAATTGTCGAGAAGCGACCACGTGTAATAGCCGCGGATGTCGATTCCCTCGCCGATGGCCTTGCGCATGGCGTTGATGTGGGCGTCCAGGAAGGCGATGCGGGACGAGTCGTCCACCGCGCCGTCCGGGCCGATCTCGTCCGAAAACGAGCAGCCGTTCTCCGTGATGTAGAGCGGCGGCAGGTCGTACCGGGAATCGAGGGTGCGCAGCAGTGACAGGAAAGCGTCGGGGACGATCGGCCACCCCATCCCGGTCACCGGATATTCGGAGATGTCCACGATGTCGAAGGGGAGCGGCCCCTCCGCCGGATTCTTGAGCCGCGTCGGCTGGTAGTAGTTCACGCCCAGGAAATCGATCGGCGACGCGATGACGGCCAGGTCCTCCGACCGGACGAACGGCGCGTCGCCCATGATGTCCGGATACCGCCCGAGCAGCACGGGATCGGTGAACAGCCGGTTCATGAACACGTCGAACGCGTCCGCCGCCGGGCGGTCGGCGGGCGACGCGGCCCAGGCCGGGGAGTAGTGGTTCGTCAGGCCGACCTCGCGGGCGCCCCGGCCGCGCAGCGCGGTGACCGCGAGGCCGTGGCCGAGGAGCTGGTGGTGCGCGCTCGGGAGCGCGTCGAGCATGAGCGTCCGGCCGGGGGCGTAGACGCCGAACGCGTAGCCGTAGGCCATGACGACCACGGGCTCGTTCAGAGTTATCCACATGTCGACGCGGTCCGCGAGGCGCTCGGCCGCGAGGTAGGAGAATTCAGCGAACCGGTAGGCGGTGTCGCGCTCCATCCAGCCGCCCGCGTCTTCGAGCGGCTGCGGGAGGTCCCAGTGGTAGAGGGTGGCGGCGGGCGAGATCCCCGCCGCGAGCAGGCCGTCCACGAGCCGGTCGTAGAAGTCGAGGCCCTTCGGGTTCACCGGGCCGCTGCCGCGCGGCTGGACGCGCGGCCACGCGATCGAGAACCGGTAGGAGTCCACGCCGAGGCCCGCCATGAGCGCGACGTCCTCCGGCCAGCGGTGGTAGTGGTCGCAGGCGACGTCGCCGGTGTGGCCGTCGCGGGTGCGCCCCGGCGTCCGGGCGAAGGTGTCCCAGGTGGACGGTCCCCGCCCGTCCTCGTCGGCCGCGCCCTCGATCTGGTAGGCGGCCGTCGCGACGCCCCAGCGGAACCCCTGCGGCAGACCCATCGCCGTCCCCTCCCCGGAGCCTTCGGAAATGCGAATTACTTTCGGATATTAGGTGTTCGGGTGGTGCGCACGGAAGACTCCCGTGGCCTCGGGGTGGCGGCGGTGACGCCGTCCATGCCCGGCGGCGTCGCGTTCGGGTGACAATGGTCGGGTGACCGAGATCCGGACCCCGCTCCGCCGCCGTCCCGCCCAGCGCCGCAGTGCCGAACGCGTCCAGCGGATGCTCGACGCCTGCGCCGACATCCTCGACGAGGACGGCTACGACGGCCTCACCACGACGCGCATCGCCCAGCGCGCCGACGTGGCCATCGGCTCGGTGTACCAGTTCTTCCCCGACAAGCGCGCCGTCGCGCAGGCCCTCGCGCTGCGCAACCTGGAGGAGTTCGGCGAGCGGATCTCGACGCGGCTGGCCGACGGCGACTTCGACGACTGGTCCGACACGGTCGGCGCGATCATCGAGATCTTCGTCGCGATGCACCGCACGGTCCCTGGGTTCCGCGTGCTGCGGTTCGGCGACGTCGCCGATATCCACCTGCTCGACTCCGACGCCGACAACAACGCGGTGGTCGCCGGCCGGCTCCGCCGGATGATCGTCGAGACGTTCGACATCCAGGACACCCCCGGTCTCGCCATCGCGCTCGCCATCGCGGTGGAGGCGGGCGACGCCGTGCTCAAGATGGCCTTCCGCCGCGACCCGGACGGCGATCCGCTGATCGTCTCCGAGGCGGAGCGCCTGATCCACGGCTACCTCGCCGCGCATATCGAGGAGTCCTGACCCACCGCTCGCCTTCTGTGGCAGACTCCGCGAAACGCTACAGAACGGGTGAGTTCGCTGGACGACGCACGGCTCCAGACGCAGAACAGGCTGCTGATCCGTCAGCGGTTGCGCCTGATGGTGAACCAGTACGAGGTGCATGCCGAGACCCCCGGCGGGGGCGAGGGCGAACTGCTCGCGTTCGCGCAGCAGAAGCGCCTCGCGTTCAAGGAGCAGGTGACCCTGTACGCGGACGACACCAAGACCCTTCCGATCCTCGGGTTCAAGGCGCGCAAGCGCATCGACCTCGCGTCCGCGTACGACGTCACCGACGGGGACGGGAAGCCCATCGGCGTCTTCCGCAAGGACTTCAAGAAGTCCCTGCTCGCCTCCACCTGGCACCTGGAGCAGCCCGGCCTGGGCGTGACGACCGGCAGCGAGCGCAACAAGTTCGTCGCGATGCTGCGCCGCGTCTGGCAGTTCATCCCGTACGTGGACTCGCTCCCCTTCGCCTGGCCGTACCACTTCGACTTCTACGCGGGCGACCAGGTCGCCTTCTCCGTCGACAAGAAGTTCGGCTTCCGCGACCGCTACGTCGTCGAGATCAACGACCCGCGCGTGGACCGGCGCCTCGTCATCGCGCAGGCCGTCGCCCTGGACGCCCTCCAGTCCCGCTGACCCGTCCCCGGCCCGTTCGCGGCCTGTTCGCGGGCCGGGGCGTTCCGCCGTGCTTGCGGCTATGGGCCTGGCCTCACGCGGGTTTACATGTTACGAAGGTATGTAAAGCCGTTGGGCGGTGCACGTCCGCGTCGCGTTCGTGCGGCGGCACGCCCGGAGGAGGGTCATCCGTGAGTTCCTTCGACCTCTACTCCACGCCTGTCCCGACGGACACGTGGAACGTCCCCATGGCGGGGGACACCCGCTTCACCTGGGAGTACGACGACGGACGCGACCGGCTGCTGAACCTGTACCAGAAGGGCAAGGACAAGCAGTGGGACGCGCAGAAGCGCATCGACTGGAGTCTCGAGGTCGACCCGGTCAACATCGCGGGCCTGCCGGAGAACTTCAACCCCCTCTTCGGCTCCGACATCTGGGAGAAGATGTCGCAGAAGGAGCGCGACGAGTTCGGACGACACCAGGGCTCGTGGCTGTTCAGCCAGTTCCTGCACGGTGAGCAGGGCGCGCTGAACGTGTCGGCGCGCATCGTCCAGACCGTCCCGGACCTCGACTCCAAGTTCTACGCCGCCACCCAGACGATGGACGAGGCGCGGCATGTCGAGCTCTACACGAAGTTCGTGCACGAGAAGATCGGCATGTACTACCCCATCAACCAGGACCTCGCGAAGCTGCTCGCCGAGTCGCTCGAGGACAGCCGCTGGGACCTGCCCTACCTCGGCATGCAGGTGCTGATCGAGGGCCTCGCCCTCGCCGCGTTCGGCCTGTACCGCGACATGTCGACGAACCCGCTGGTCAAGCAGTTGCTCGCGTATGTCATGCAGGACGAGGCGCGGCACGTCGCGTTCGGACGGCTGGCGCTCAAGGACTACTACGCCGAGCTCACCGAAAAGGAGCGCGGCGAGCGCGAGGAGTTCGTCGTCGAGGGCTGCTATCTGATGCGCGACCGTTTCAAGGGGCGCGAGGTCTTCGAACAGCTCGACCTGCCCGTCGAGAAGTGCATGGAATTCGTCGACAACTCGGAAATGTATTCGCTGTACCAGTCGCTGCTGTTCAGCCGGATCGTCCCGTGCGTCCGGGACGTGGGACTCTGGGGCGACAAGGTGCAGGCCGCGTACGCGGACATGGGCGTCCTCGGCAACGCCAAGGCCGATCTCGAAGTGCTCATGAAGCAGGACGAGGAGATCGCCGAAAAGGTCGACGAGGAGCGCTACGCGGCCGAGCTCGCCGCGCGCAAGGACGAGGTCGGCGAGGCCATCACCCTCGGGACGGGCGAATAGCCGGTCCCGACCGACCCGTCCCGCCCGACCCGTCCCGCCCGGCCCGTTCGGAGCGGTCGACGTCCGAAACCGGGGCGCCCTTCCGGGGTGCCCCGCTTCGCGTCTCGGGGTAATTGCCGCCTGTCTTGAAGTAGATCTATCCCGCGTTTGCCAATCGCTTCTTCAATCGACGGTGCGGGCCTTCGGTCTGTACTAGCGTCCCCCGTCGACGGTGCGCCGGAAATGAGAGCCGCGCAGGCGCGCACCGCACGTGCCGCACCAATCCGAACCCCGGGGGAAAAAGAATGAAGCGACCCGCCAGAAGCCTGCTCAGCGTCTCCGTCCTCGCACCCGTCCTCGCACCCGCCGTCGCGGTCGCCGCGATCGCCGCCGCCCCGGTCGCCGCCGTCGCGGAGGCCGCGCCGCCCGCGCCGGCCGGACCGTCCACCACGCTGCTCCAGGCCGCCGCGCCCGCCGCCGCGCCCGCCACCGCTCCGCTCCCCGCCCAGGTGACCGGCCCCGCCGGACGCACCGCCCAGCAGGTCACCGGCGCAGTCGACCGCGCCCTCCGCGCCGCGTCCAGGACGCCGAGCCCGGGTTCCGGGTCCGCCACGCCAGGTCGCCGGTCCGCGTCCAACGCGCCGGGCCTGCGTTCGACGTCGAGTGCGCCGGGGCTGGGCTCGGTGTCCGGTCGGCCGTGCATGCTGAGCCCGCGCAAGGTCGTCAAGAAGCGCACGGGAGCGCAGCTCCCGCGTACCTCGCTGCCGTCCGCCGCGAAGGGGTCGTTGAAGGGGGTTCCGCAGGGCCACTGCATCGCCGCGGGCCGCCGCGCGGCGACGCCCCGCAAGCCCGCCCCGGCCGACCCGGTCACCCGCGTCTCGAACGCGTTGCTCAAGGACGCGGGCAAGGTCGGCGGCAAGCTGAACGCCAGCCGCCTCGGCGGGCTCCCGGGCGTGAAGTCGCTGCCGGGCCGGCGCGGCGCCGGGACGTCCCGAAGCGAGCGCCGCGCCGGGTCGCCGCTGAGCCTGCCCGTGCCGGTGCCGAACGCCGTGTCCGCGCTCGGCGGCGTGAACCCCGGCGGGCTGCGGCTCGGCTCGGCGCTGTCCCCGTCCACGAACCGGATCGCGCGGCCGCACCCGCGGCCCCGGCCCCGCCGCAAGCCGCGGCACGGCGACGTCCTCGGCCAGGCGAACGGCGTGGTCAACGGGGTCGGCAACGCCGTCACCCAGTCCGCCGGCGGCGCCGGCGTGGGCGGGGTGCTGCGGCCGCACGGCCGCGCCGGGAAGTCGGACGGCGGCCCGCTGTCCCTGACGGACGCCGCCACCGGGATCACGGTGCGCGGCCTTCCCGGGGTCCGCTGACCGGACTCCACCCGATCACCCGAAACGGGGCGTTCCCGGCCTTCACGGTCGCCGGGAACGCCCCTTTCGCTTGCCGCAAGGTGCTTGTTATATGCCCGTGATCGCGCCTATACGGCCAGTAAAGTTGATCTACTAAAATGGTCACTGTCCGAAGTGGATCAGCTTCGCAGGGCAAAAGGTGAGGTGACAAACCCCACAAACCAGGGCCCTGCGGCTTGATTCACGCGGGACGCAACGTACGGTCATGGACTTGTGCGGCGTCGTCAGTGACCGAAGTGAAGATGCCTAACAGAAGATGCCTTCCGCCGCACCTGCCGGACGCCTGAACCGCGATGAAGCGGAGCGCCTTGATGATCGGCGCGGAGGCGGGTCGACGAACCCGCGGGCGGTGGGGGATTCGGGGACGCGAAAGGTCGCCTGAACACGCCGCGAACATGCCGGGCGTCCGGGGTCCTGTCCCCTAACAAAGGACTCCTCTGTGGGTAGCCCTGTTCGACGTCTTCTTCGCGCGCGCCTGCGCGCCGTACTGATCGTCTCGGGCGCAGCCGCCGCCGTTCTCGCGGTGGGGGCGTTCGTCCTGGTCAAGACCGACCGTCCGGCGAACTCCGCCGCCGCCGCGCAGGCGGTGCCGCCGACATCGCTGGGAGACGAGCCGCGGGCCGAGCCTTCCCGGGCGAGCCGGGGCGGGCCGCGGTCTCCGGAACCGGAACCGTCATCGTCGTCTCCGGCTCCGAAGAAGACGAAGCCAGCCAAGTCCGAGCCCGACAGCACGGCCGCCGAATTGGCCGCACCCAAGAAGAAGCAGCAATACAAGGTCGTCCGGTCCGGCACGTGCCAGGCGTCCTATTACTGGGAGGGGCAGATGACCGCCAGCGGCGAGTCATTCGACCCCAGCGAGCTGACCGCCGCGCACAAGACGCTGCCGATGGGCACCAAAGTGCGCGTGACCAACAAGAACAACGGGCGGTCGGTCATCGTCCGGATCAACGATCGCGGCCCGTACGCGGGCGGACGCTGCCTGGACCTGTCCAAGGCCGCGATGCAGAAGGTCGGCGGCACCGGATCGGGCGTGATCCCCGTCCGGTACCAGGTTCTGTCGCGCGACTGACCGAATATTGTCACCTCCCCGCCCGGCGGGTGTCCGAGCATGCCCACCGGGTGGGGAGGGGATCAGTGCGGGTGACCGGCGCCGCTGATCGCCGCCGTGGAATCCGATCCGACCGCCGGGACCTCGCCGGTCGGCGGGTCGGCCGAAGTGGCGCTTGACCAGGCGCCGTGCCCGTCCTGCGCCGGACGCGCCTCCGCGCCCGGCTCGGCGCCCGCCTCGGGCAGCGCGAGGCGGTCGCGGAACCAGTCGGTGAGGACGCCGTCCACCCGGACCGCCTCGGTGATCGGCGGGCGGGCCTCCGTGCCCGGCTCGGCCGCCAGCGCGTGCCCCATGCGGAACGTGGCGGACTCGACCGGCCCCGTCTCGTGGCGGCGCAGCACGTCGCGCAGGGACGTGATCTCCCGCGCGGGGACGACCCTGTCCTTGGCGCCGCCGATGAGGAGGGTCGCGATCTCGCGTCCGGCGAGGGCGGCGGCCGCGGCGCCGAGGTCGAGGCGGTCGGCGAGGGCGGCGGCCTGCTCCGTCCAGGACCGGTCGCGGCCGGACCGCTTCTCCACCGCCCGCGCGGCCCGCGCCGGCGCGACGACGGGCGCGACGAGCGCGAGCGAGGTCACCGGGACGGCGCCGCGGGCCGCGGCCAGCAGCGCGGCGGCGCCGCCCGCGCTGAACCCCGCCAGCGCGACGGGGCCGTCCGGGATCCCGAGCCGCTGGCGGACGTCCGCGAGAATGTCCGGAAGGCGCTCGGCGGCGCCCTCGACCGCCGCGCAGTACGCCTCGATCGTCGCCGTCTCCAGGATCGCGCCGGAGCCGAGCCCGGCGGACGGCTGCCCGGAAGCCCGTCCGGGCAGGTCGAGGTAGACGCGCCACACCGGCACGCCGGTCATCGGCATCGCCGCGGCCAGCGCGCTCGCCGTGCGGGGCGGGTCGAATCCGGGCCAGGCCACGAGCAGCCGGACCGGGCCGGACGGCGCCGCGTCGACGGCGGTCGGCGGCAGCGCGACGTAGGCGTCGCCCGCGGCGGTTCCGTGGACGGGATGGTTGTGATCGTCGCCGCTCATTCGGTACTTCAGCTCCTGCGATGCTCGACGGGCGATGCCGGTCGTGCCGGGAGAGGCGGCGCTCCCCCGCGGCCCCGCGTTGCCCCATGCTGGCAGTGGACGCCAGGCAACACGCCGTGAATCGCCGTCAGTCCCCCGGAAGAGTGATGAAGAACTCACCTCAGGTGACGCAGATCGCATGCTCGTGTGCATGCCGTTCGGGCGTGTTGGCGATCTTTCCGGTGCCGGGTCGTGCGGGTGACCTGTGACATCAACCGCATGCCGGATGCGACGGAACAAATCCGGCACTTGCCGCGTCGTAAGAAGTCGTGGGCGCCGCGGGGGCGCGCCCTCATGAACGTTCCGTTGAGGAGTGCTCGTGAACAGGAAGCGAAGCGCGGCGGCTGCCGGACAGGCCTGGCAGATCTACGCCGAGACCCTGCAACCGGACGCTCCCGGTCTCTGGGAGCGCGTGCGGGCGGTGCCCCGCATGGTGAAGTCGGTCCTACGCGGGCGGTACAAGGGCATGTCCCACGGGACGCTCGGACTGCTCGCCCTGGGCCTCGTCTACATCATCTCCCCGATCGACGCCATCCCCGACGTGATCCCCATCGCGGGCATCGCCGACGACACGGGTCTCGCGCTCTGGATGCTCGCCGTGTTGGTGAAGTCCGCCGGTGACTTCGTCACCTGGGAGCGCGGTGGACGTCCCAGGGTCGTCGTAGGCGAACCGATCGACTGACCCCATCCTCGTTGAAGCGAAGGCGAGACCAGTAGGCGTACTGGTCTCGCCTTTCGCTTTGGCCCGCGGTGTCTAGGTGGGCGGGCTCAGTTCCTTGGCGAAGCGGGCGGCGGCGTCCCGCATGATGGGCACGACGTTGGGGACGGCCTCCCGCGTCATCCGCCCGGACGGTCCCGACACGGATATCGCGGTAAGCGCCGGTGCACCGTGCAGAGGTACGGCCACGCAGCGGACACCGATTTCTTGTTCCTCGTCGTCCAGCGCGTAGCCCTGCTCCCGGATGAGTTCCAGTTCCTTGAGCAGCGCGTCCGGGTCGGTGAGGGTTTTCGGGGTGTGCGCGTCCATGCCCGTACGGTCGAGGATCTCGCGGACCTTCTGGTCTGGCAGTTGCGACAGCAGCGCCTTGCCGACACCCGTGCAGTGCGGCTGGACGCGCCGTCCCACTTCGGTGAACATCCGCATGGAGTGCTTGGACGGCGCCTGCGCCACGTACACGGCACGGTCGCCCTCCAGGACGGCCATGTTCGCCGTCTCGCCGACCTCGTCCACGAGCCGGGCCAGCACCGGACGCGCCCACGTGCCGAGCAGCCGCCCCGCGCCCTCGCCGAGCCGGACGAGCCGCGGCCCGAGCGCGTACCGCTTGGACGGCTCCTGGCGCACGTAGCCCTGGTTCACCAGCGTCCGCATCAGCCGGTAGATCGTCGGCATCGGCAGGCCGGAGACCTCCGTCAGCTCCGACAGCGCCATCTCGCCGCCCGCGTCCGCCAGATGCTCCAGCAGCTCGAACGCCCGCTCCAGCGACCGCACGGCCTCCGCCACCGGCGTCTCCTCTCCTCAAGATCCCCCCGATCCACCCGATTCTACGGAGGATCGATTTCGCTGTGCGAAAGAAATCGCCTCCACGGGGTGATGGACGTTACTCGCGGCCGTGACGGGGCTATAACTGTCGGTAGACGGCGCACTTCCGCCGCCCCCCGGCAGGAACAACGACAGAGCAGAGACGCTAGGGGGACGGGGTGCGAACGTCGCGCCGAAGAACACGCTGGTGTGCGATCGCGGCCGGTGGCGCCATCACGGTGCCGTCGCTCGCGCTCGCCGGTCCCGCCGCCGGGGCCGCGGCGAACCGTCCGCAGGACGTGCGGCTGGTCATGGACATCACGACCGCCGGTGGCAGCGGGTCCGGGGCGTCCTACCCGTTGACGTACACCGTCCGGCTGCGTGCCGACGGTGGGACGGCGCGCGGCGTGGTGCTGCAGTTGATGGCCGACCGTCCGATGGAGTGGGCCGCGTACTCGTCTGGATGCGCCCAGTACGGACAGCAAGTGCGATGCGAACTGGGGGCTCTCGGCAGGACGCAGGTCACGCGGGCGGGGACCGTCCGGGTTCCGAGCTCCGCCATCACCGGACCGTCGGCGCGGCCGCTCAACGTCTACGCGATCGGGAGCGCCGCCAACACACCGCGCCGGACGATCCGCGCGGTGGTCGGTTTCCCTGGCACGGGGTCCGGTGCGGTGAACGCCCGTCCGGGCCCGAAGAGCCCGAAGAGCACGAGCCCGAAGAGCACGAGCCCGAAGAGCACGGGCCCGATGGGCCACAAGAGCCCGAAGCGCGGGCCCTGCCGGAACAGTCCGGTCGACGACTCTCCTTGCCAGACGAGTAAGTCCGGCAGCGTCAGGCCGAGCCCGAGGAACGGCACGTCTTCGCCTGCATGCGCAAGAGACAAAGCCTGTTCAACAGCGAGTGCACCCGGTCCGAGCCCGACCGCTTCTTGTGAGAGGTCCTGCGCCACTGAAACACCGAGCGGCGGCAAGCCGAGGCCGCGCGGTTCCTTCCCGCATGCCAAGCCGTGCAAGACGCCGTGTTCGGCCGGGACGTCGAATGGCGCTACGCCAAGCCCACGCGGCTCGTTGAACACTCCAGACCAGCCCTCACTCTCGCTGAAGCCCTCGTTGGATCAGCCGTCGTCCTCCGGCAAGTCGTGCAAGAGCGGCGTGACAAAGAGACCCTGCCACGAGGGCACACCCAGTGCAGGTGTGCCGAAACCGCGCGGTCAGGCCGGTTCTGATGGGCAGCCCACCCACGACCCAGGTTGGGGCGACGAAACGCAGCCCGAGCCCCCCGTGGTCGAAGGCGCGAAGCCGTCGCCTCGGAAGACCCGCGCGCCCCACGGCGAGAAGAACTCCGGGACGCCCACGGTGAAGGTGTGCAAGAAGCACACTGGGTGCGTCGACAACCCGTGGCCCTACGGAGCGGCTGGGACGGACGGGAACGAGACCGCCCATGGGGCGCCCGCGCCGTCGATGCCGGAGGCGCCTCCCTTCCCGACCGCGCCCGCGATGCCCGCCGCGCCGTCGCTGCCGCCGCCGCCGAACGGCATCGTCCTGCCGTCGCTGGCGGGGACCGATCCGCGTCAGGCGGAGGGGGCCGGGGAGAGCCGGATGACGCTGATGTCCCCGGTGGGCGCGAACGAGGACGACGAGACCGACTGGGCCGTCGTCATCGGCATAGCGCTCGTGGCCGAGGTCGCGTTGCTCTGGGGTGCGGCCTGTGTGGCGCTCTGGCGACGCAGGATCGCGCTCGAACGCATGGGCGCTGCGCCCCGCACGGGCGGCGGGGACGGCCCGGCGGCGGGCTGACGGCCGCGCTCCGCACCTGATCGGACGACGATCGGAACGGCGGCGCGCGGGTTCGGGGCAGCCCGAAATCCGATGACGATTGTCCCCGAATCGGCCCTCCTGTCAGTAAGCTGACCCGCTGACGGTAAACGCTGCCGTGACGGACAGGGGATCCGGTATGTCAAACACGACGCTGCAGTGTCCGAAGTGCGAATCAAAGTTCGACACCCATGAACGGCACGGGGTCGTGATCGAGGAATGCCCGGGATGCAAGGGCGTCTTTCTCGACCGTGGCGAGCTGGAGCAGTTGATCGACGCGGAAAGCCGCTACCTCGCCGAGCTTCCGGTCGAGGTCAACCCGGAGACGTCGTACCAGGGGCGGCACCGCAGGGGGATCATGCAGCAGATCTTCTCCCTCTGACGACGGTTCCGGGCACGGTCGGTGACGGCCGGTGCGCCCCGGCGTTAAACCGGTGTCGAACGGCAATTCTCTTGTCACGGGGGTGACAAACCGGGCATTGCCGAATGTGACCGGCGGCCGATACCGCGTCCTGACTACCATCCGGTAGCTTGACGGGCGTCGCCGGTCGCCGGGGGCGCCGGTCCGGGGCGCCCGGCGGACGCGCCGCGCTCGCCGTCCGGCGCCCGCCCGCTCCCCGGCCGGCCCGTCCCCTCGGGAGAATGATCAATGGCACTGGGCTCGCTGCTTCCCGACCTCCTCCCCGGAGCCTCCGGCCGCACCCCGCTGATCGAACGGGTCGCGCGGTGGTCACGGGAGAGGCCTGACGACCCGGCCTACACCTTCGTCGACTATTCGGTGAACCCGTCCGGCGTCCATGTCACGTTGTCGTGGGCCGAGACGGACCGGCGTGCGCGGGCGACGGCCGTCGCCCTGCGGCAGGTCACCGGGCCGGGCGAACGGGCCGCGCTGCTCCTGCCGCAGACCCTCGAATACATGATGGCGATGCTCGGCGCCATGCACGCCCACGTCGTCGCCGTCCCGCTGTTCTCTCCCGACCTGCCCGGACATGCCGACCGGCTCATCGGCGCATACACCGACGCGGAGCCCGCCGTCATCGTCACGACACGGAACGCACTGCCCCACGTCGAGAAGTTCCTGGCCGACCACGACGTCCCGCAGCCGAAGGAAATCCTGTTCGCGGAGGAGGTCGACCTCACCCTGGCCGGACGCTGGGAGAGCGAACCCGTCGCTTTCGACGACCTGGCGTACTTGCAGTACACGTCGGGCTCTACGCGCCGTCCCGCCGGGGTGGAGATCACCCATGGGAACGTGACGGCGAACGCCATGCAGCTCTGGTCGGGGTGGGCTCCGGAGAAGCCGAACCCCGAGTTGGTGAGCTGGCTGCCCCTCTTCCATGACATGGGGCTCATTGCGACCATGGCGTTGCCGCTGGTGCACGGTGACCACGCCATCTTCACCGACCCCGTTTCGTTCATCATGAACCCGATGCGGTGGCTGGAGCTCATCGCCGGGCGTCCGGGCAAGAACGTCTACACGGCGGGGCCGAACTTCGCGTACGAGTACGTCGCGTCGCAGGCCAAGCCGGAGCGGATCGCGGAACTCGACCTGTCCGGGTTGACGACGTGCCTGAACGGTGCCGAACCGATCCGCACGTCCACGCTTTCGATGTTCGCGGACGCGTTCGCGTCGGTCGGGCTGCGTCCGGGCGCACAGGCGCCTGGGTACGGGCTGGCGGAGGCGACCGTTTTCGTCACCGCCGCTGCGGAGGACGTCCCGCCGAGGGCCATTTCGGTAGATCGGGACGCCCTCACCCAAGGCGAACTGCACTTGTGCGACGAGAACGCGGAGCGGGCCACCACGCTGGTGTCGTGCGGACGGCCGTCCGGGCAGATCGTCGCGATAGTCGATCCGGAGACCCGCACCGAGCAACCGGACGGCGGCGTAGGCGAGATCTGGGTACACGGCCCGAACACCGCGCACGGCTACTGGCGCAACTCAGAACGCAGCCAGGACACCTTCGGCGGCGAACTGTCCGAGCCTGGGGAACTGCCGTCCGGGCCTTGGATGAAAACCGGCGACTACGGGGTCGTCTTCGAGGGCGACCTGTACGTGACCGGCCGCATCAAGGACCTCATCATCGTGGACGGTCGCAACCACTATCCGCAGGACATCGAAGTCACCGTGCAGGAGGCCCACCCGGCGATCCGGTCCGATCACGTCGCCGCGTTCGCGCTCCCTGGGGCCGAGACAGAGCAACTGGTGGTCGTCGCAGAGCGGAACCGTCGCGTCCCCCTCGGACGTGTGGACGTGCACGAGGTGGAGACGTCGGTGCGGGGCGCCATCAACGTCGAGCACGAGATGAGCGTGCACGAGTTCGTGCTGATCGAACCGGGCGGCGTGTCCCGGACGTCCAGCGGAAAGATCGCACGCGCGGCCACCAGGCGGCGCTACCTTGACGGCCGCCTGGCCACGACCGAGGCTCGTCTCGCATCCCGCCGGTAACGACGCAGGACGGGCCGACACAGGAGGAACATGCTTTCGGGGCTGGGGCGTCTCATCCACCGGCGACGCTGGGCCGTCCTCGTCCTGATCCTGGTCACGACGGCGCTCGCCGGGGCGTGGGGCCTCGGCGTGTTCGCCAAGTTCAAGGAGGGCGGCTTCGAGGACCCGGACGCCTCGTCCACCCTCGTCGCCAAGCTCGGCGCCACCTACTTCGGCAGTACGAACCCCGACGTCCTGGTGCTCTACAGAAGCGACACCACGACGGTGGACGACAAGCGCTACAAGGCCAGCGTCACCAGCGCCATCGGGCGCCTGCCGAAGACCGATGTCGAGGAAGTCATCTCGTACTGGTCGTTCGACGGCAAGGAAGCACATTCGTTCGCGTCCCACGACCGGCGTTCGACGTTCGTCGCGGTGAAGCTGCGGGGCGAGGACGGCGCGACCAAGATCAAGAACTACCACGCCATCAAGGAGCGGCTGGCCGCGCCGGGGCTCCACGTCCAGTACGGCGGCAACGTCCCGCTGGGTGAGGAGTTCGGGCAGCAGGTCGTCACCGACATCGTGCGCGCCGAAGCCATCACCGCCCTGCCGCTGCTCATCCTGCTCGTCGTCCTGTTCGGTGCGCTGACCGCCTCGCTGTTGCCCATGGTGGTGGCGTTGTTCTCGATGGTCGGCGGGCTCGCGGTCCTGCACGTCGTCACCTACGCCGCGGACGTGACGTCCTTCGCCTTGGAAGTCGTCACGATGATGGGTGTCGGCCTCGCCATCGACTACTCGTTGTTCATCATCAGCCGTTTCCGTGAAGAACTGGGTCGCGGTGCCACCGCGGAGGACGCTCTCTCCGCCACCATGGCCACTGCGGGACGCACCATCCTCGTCAGTGGAATCACCGTGTCGGCCGCCCTCGGCGGGCTGCTGCTCTTCCCGCAGATGTTCCTCAGGACGATCGGCCTCGCGGGCATCGCCACCGTCATGGTCGCCGTGTTCGGAGCGACCGTTCTTCTACCCACGCTGCTGGCGCTCCTAGGCCCGCGCGTGGAATTCGGCCGCATGCCCTGGCGGCGGCCTTCGGCCAAGCGCGCGCGGCGCGACCCCGACAGCGGCTTCTGGTACCGCCTCGGGCACAGCGTGATGAAGCATCCGCTGCCCTACTTCGCTGTTGTGCTCGTCATCCTCGCCGTGATGTTCGGGCCGTTCCTCAACGTCCAGTTCGGGAGTGTGGACGCGCGCGTCCTCCCCAAGGACAGTCCGACCCGGGCCGTGGTGGAGACGGTCAAGCGTGACTTCCCCAACGGATCCGCGGAACCCATCGACGTCGTCGTGTCGGGGGACCTCATCCCGCGCAACTGGATGCCGACCGGTAAGGGCGACCCCATCCCGCCCTACCTGGAGCAGTTCAGGAAGCAGTTGGCCGCCCTGCCCGGTGTGACCGAGGCCCAGTTCACGGGCTATTCCGGTACGTACGGCGGGGTGCGCATCTCCGTCACGCACAAATACGAGCCGATGGACCAGCGCGCCCAGGACCTCGTCACCCGGATCAGAGGGATGAGCCTGTCCAAGGACGGCTACCCCATGCACGTCGACGTCGGCGGCAGTACCGCCGCGCAGATGGACCTGATGTCCAGCCTGATGCGCACCCTGCCGAAGATGGCGCTCGTCGTGGGCGTGGCCACCTTCGTCTTGCTCTTCATGTTCTTCGGGTCGCTTTTCCTACCGCTGAAGGCGATTGCCATGAACATCCTGTCGATCGGCGCCTCGTTCGGCGCGATCGTCTGGGGGTTCCAGTACGGGCACCTGGCGGGAATCCTCGACTTCACCCCCACGGGTGGGGTCGAGGCGACCAGCATGATTCTGATCCTCGCCGTGGTGTTCGGCCTGTCCATGGACTACGAGGTCTTCCTGCTAAGCCGCATCCGTGAGGAATGGGACCGCACGCATGACAACCGTGCCGCGGTCGCGTCCGGCATGCAGCACACCGGCAGCATCATCACCAGTGCCGCCCTGCTCTTCCTCGTCGTCATCGCGGCGTTCAGCATGGCGGGCATCACCGTCGTGAAGCTCATCGGCGTCGGCATGTTCGTCGCCGTCGTGGTGGACGCCGCGCTCGTCCGCTCGCTGCTCGTCCCGGCCACCATGCGGTTCATGGGCGCCGCGAACTGGTGGCTGCCGGGGTTCCTCGCCGGTCTGCACGCCCGGATGGACCTGCGCGAACGCAGCGCGCCACCCACCCCGGCCGTCCCTCCGCCGTCGCCGGACGAACCGCCCTTCTCATACGCCCTGAACTGGGAAAAAGCTCCGACCACACCTGAGCAGTCCAACGGCGGCGACGTCCCATGGACTCCTTGGGCGGACGGCCCGCCGGAGCCCCCGCCGGCACAGGACGCGGTCAGGCGGGCGATCGTCCCGAACCCGGACGGCTCGGGCTGGCGCTGGGGCGAGGAAACGGACGAACCGTAGGTCAGCGGAGGAGCGAATCGATGATCTCCAACGCCCGGCCGACGCCGTCCTCGTCCCGGATGCGGCGTCCGAGGTCGTCCGCACGCTCGGCCGTCTCCTCGTCCCGGACGGCCCGCCGGATCCCGGCCGCGAGCCGAGGCACCGTCATCGACCGGAACGGCAGCGGCGCCGGACCGACCCCAAGCGACGCGACCCGCTCGCCCCAGTACGGCTGGTCGCCGAAGAACGGGCACACCACCGTCGGTGTCCCGGCCCGCAGCCCGGCCGCCGTCGTCCCGGCGCCGCCGTGGTGCACGACGGCCGCCGTCCTCGGGAACAGCCACGAATGCGGAAGGTCGCGGACGGCCAGCACGTGCTCGTCCGACGTGGCCGGATCGCCGTGCACGATGCCGCGCACCCCGGCCAGCCGCAGCGCCGTCCGGACGACCAGCCGGGTCATCTCGGCGTCCTCGGGCACCATGCTCCCGAACCCGACGTACACCGGCGCGGGCCCGGCCTCCAGGAACTCCGTCAGCTCGACCGGGGGTTCCCACTCGGGCTCATCGAGGAACCAGTACCCGGTCAGGCTCACCTCGGGTGGCCAGTCCTTCGGCCTCGGAACCACGGACGGGCTGTAGCACGCCAGCACCGGCGCGCCGCCCGTCCGGCCGCCCCAGAGGGGCAGCCGCCGCAGCCCCAGCGACTCGTCCCGCCACGGATTGATGAACGGCCGCGACAGCTGCCACGCGATTTGATCGACCAACAGGAAACTGCCCCGATTGGCCCAAGGCCCAAACATCCGGGCCTGTGGCACGAACGGGTGCGGAAACGCCGCCGTGGGCCGACTCGGCTGAAAGTGAATCAGCGCCCATGGAATCCCGAGATGTTCCCCGATATGCCGAGGAAGGAAACCGAGCGTGGGCCCGAGAATCAGATCCGCGCCCTTACAGGCGTCCGAACACTCGGCCAGCAGTCGTTCGGCCATAGGCCCTAGAATCCGCCGGAATCCCCCCAGGAACTTCACCGGGTTGCGGCCGCCCGCGAGCAACTCCTGACCGGCGTCCGATTCGAGGATCTCCATCGGATCGGCAGTCAAGGCGGCCAATTCCAATCCCGCCGCGAGCACCATGGGCGCGTACCGCGCGCTCGCCACGAGCCGCACCTCGTCCCCGCGCCGCCGCAGGGCGCGGCCGAGCGCGACGCAGGGCTGGAGGTCCCCCCGCGACCCCGCCGCGAAGATCACGACTCTGCTCACACGACCTCCTACCAGGCATCACTACGCGGCTCGACCCGCGGCACGTCCACCGGCACATCGTCCGGGACATACGGCTCGTACCACCCCTCCGGCGGCGCCGGACGCCCGTGCCGCGCCGGGCGCCCGTGCCGTGCCGGACGCTCGGCGGCGATCGGGGCGTTCCTGCCGTGCCTGGGTCCGGCCCAGCCGCGGCGGCTCGGCAGGGTCAGGCCGCTGACCAGCCCGCCGATCAGGACCAGCGCGGCGCCGAGGACGAGCCCGGCCGCCGTCCCGTCCCGGAACGTCTCCAGTTCGGCGGGCGACGCGCCCCGCTCGGGGACGTGGTGGATGAGCAGCCCGACGATCGCGATGCCGAACGCGCCCGACGCCTCGCGGACCACGTTGATGATGCCGCTCGCCACCCCGGCCTGGTGCTCCGGGACGGCCTTGAGCACGTACATCACGAGTGGCATGCCCATCGCCGCGCCCACCCCGACGATCATGACGCCGGGCATGAGGTCGGCGTACCCGTCGCCGCGCTGGATCGTGGAGAACAGGAACATGCCGAACGCCATCAGCGCGAGGCCGCCGCCGATGGCCGGACGCGGCCCGAGCTTCGCCGCCAGCCAGAACGCGACGGGCGTCATCACCATGATCGCGATGGACGGCGGCAGCATGACCAGCCCCGCCCTGGGCGGCGAGAAACCGAGGAAACGCTGCAGGAACGTCGCCGAATAGAAGATCATCCCGTTGAAGCCGATGCCGTACAGCATCTGCGAGACCAGCCCGCCGGTGAACACCCGGTTCCGGAAGAACCGCAGGTCGATCATCGGATCGACCGCCCAGCCCTCCACCAAGGCGAAGCACGCCAGCGCGATGCCGGCGAGGGCGAACACGCTCAGCACGGACGGGTCGCCCCAGCCGTACCGGTTCGCCGACTCCAGCCCGTAGGTGAACGCGAACAGCATCGTCGCGGAGATCAGCACGCCGGGCAGGTCGACGCGGGCGTCCCGGTTCTCGCCCTTCCCGGTGAGGACGGCGAGGCCGAGCAGCACGACCAGCGCGCCCGGCACGATGTTGATCAGGAAGATCCAGCCCCAGCTCCACTGCTGGACGATGAGCCCGCCGATCGCGGGGCCGAGCGCGATGGCGCTGGACGCCGCGCCGACCCAGACGATCGTGCCGAGCGAGCGCTGCCCGTCGGTGCGTCCGACGGTGACCATGACCTGCGTGGCGGGCAGGGCGAGCGCCGCGCCCGCGCCCTGGACGACCCGCGCGAGGATCAGCGTCGTGGCGTCGGGGGCCAGGCCGCAGACGGCGGACGCGGCCGTGAAGACGACCATTCCGGAGACGAAGGCGGCGCGGCAGCCGTACACGTCGGTGAGCCGTCCGCCCGCGATCATCAGGCAGGAGAAGGTGAGGATGTAGCCGGTGGCGACCCAGTCCTTGGCGGAGTTGGACATGTCCAGGTCGCTCATGATCGTGGGCATGGCGTTCGCGACCACCGTGTTGTCCATGGTGATCATGAATGCGCTGACGGCCACCACCGTCAGCGCCCATCGGTATCGGCCCCGGGTCACCTCTGCGTGCGGCGTGCGTCCCGCCGGCGCCGGGAAATCCGCCGCTTCTCCCTATACCCTGTCGTCGCTATTGTTACTATTGGTTGGTATCTCGTTACTCGGCCCTGACTCCCGGGCCGCAGCGGCTCAACTGTCCCATCAGGCCACAATGGACACGCCGGAGTCTTGTCATCACCGTGACAAGGAACCGGGGAGAAAAGTGGGCTGGATGCGCATCGTGGGCGCGGCGCCGTAGGACAAAGTGGTCCCTCCGCTTCGCTGAACGATCCCGGTTCATTTGGGGGAGCCCACCGCATGCAGAGCAATGATCGTTCCGGAGCGGCGCGGGAGAACGTCCGCGACGACCCCCGGATCGGTGCGGAAGCGGTTCGGCGGCACCTGATCGAGCAGATCGCGCGCCGCTCCGGGACGCCCGCCGCCGAGGTCGACGCCGACCGTCCGCTGGAGGAGTTCGGGCTGGCCTCCCGGGACGCGGTCGCGATCGCGGGCGAGTTGGAGCAGTTGCTCGGCCGTGCCCTCCCGGCCACCCTCGTCTGGGAGCACCCCACGATCAACAAGCTGTCGGCGGCGCTGGCCGGCGGCCCCGCCGCGGCCCCTGAGCCGCGCCGGGAGACGGCGGGCGACGAGCCGATCGCCGTCGTCGGGGTCGGGCTCCGTTTCCCCGGCGGCGACCGCGACCTGACCGGCCCCGGCGAGTTCTGGCGCTTCCTCACCGGTCGCGGCGACGCGGTCCGCGAGGTGCCGGACGGCCGCTGGGACCCGTTCGACGACGGCTCGCCCGAGGTCGGCGACCTGCTCGCGGACACGACGCGGCTCGGCGGGTTCCTCGACGACGTCGCCGGGTTCGACGCCCGGTTCTTCGGCGTCACGCCGCGCGAGGCGGCGGTCATGGACCCGCAGCAGCGGCTCGTCCTGGAGGTCGCGTGGGAGGCGTTCGAGCACGCCGGGATCGCGCCCGCGTCGCTGCGCGGCACCCGCACCGGCGTGTTCGTCGGCGTGTCCGCGCCGGAGTACGCCGCGCTCACCGCGTCCGACCTCGCGTCCCTCGAACCGTTCACGGCGACCGGCGCGGCGCTTGGCATCGTCGCGAACCGGCTGTCGTACCTGCTCGACCTGCGCGGCCCCAGCATGATCGTCGACACGGCGTGCTCGTCGTCGCTGGTCTCCACGCACCTCGCCGTCCAGGCGCTGCGCGGCGGCGAGGCCGACGTGGCGCTCGCGGGCGGCGTGAACGTCCTGCTCTCGCCGACCGTCACGATGACGTTCGACCTCGCGGGCGGGACGGCGTCCGACGGCCGCTGCAAGGCGTTCGACGCGGCCGCCGACGGGATGGTCCGCGCGGAGGGCTGCGGCGCGGTCGTGTTGAAGCGGCTGCCGGACGCGCTGCGCGACGGCGACCGCGTCCTCGCCGTCATCCGCGGTTCCGGCGTCAACTCCGACGGGCGCTCCAACGGGCTCGTCGCGCCGAACTCCGACGCGCAGCGCGCTCTGCTCCGGGACGTGTACGCGGGCGCGGGCGTCGACCCGCGCGAGGTCGACTACGTCGAGGCGCACGGGACGGGCACGCTGCTCGGCGACCCGATCGAGGCGAAGGCGGTCGGCGACGTCCTCGGCATGGGACGCGATCCCGGCGAGCCGCTGCTGCTCGGCTCCGTCAAGTCGAACCTGGGGCACCTGGAGTCGGCGGCGGGGATGGCGGGGCTCATCAAGACCGTCCTCGCGCTGCACCACGGGGTGATCCCGCCTAGCGCGCATTACAAGGAGCCCAACCCGCACATTCCGTTCGAGGAACTTGGGCTCGCGGTCGTCGCGGACGAGACGCCGTGGCCTGAGCGGGGTCGTCCCGCGCGCGCTGGGGTGTCCGGGTTCGGGTTCGGCGGGACGAACGCGCACGTCCTTCTGGAGAAGGCGCCCGCGCTGGATCGGGCCGTTCAACCTGCGGTCGTGCGGACGTTCCCTCTGGCCGATGCGAGCGACGACCGTGTTCGCGACCACGCGGCCCTGCTCGCCGGCTGGCTACCGGGTAAAGAAGTCGAGCTTGCTGACCTCGCCCTCACCCTGCACCGGCGCGGTGGCCGTGGACGGGCCCGCGCCGCCATCGCGGCCAGGGACGAGGCAGGGCTTATCGACGGACTGACCGCATTGGCGGAGGGGCGACCCCATCCCGGTGTGGTGAGCGGTACGGCGCTGGGTGCTCCGGGTCGTCCGGTGTGGGTGTTCTCCGGGTACGGGGCGCAGCGCGCGGGCATGGCGCGGCGGCTGCTGGAGGAGGAGCCCGCGTTCGCCGAGGCCATCGACGACCTGGACCCGCTGTTCGCCGCGGAGGGCGGCCCCGACCTGTGGGCGCTGATCGAAGAGGGCCGCAAGCCGGACGGACCGGCCGGCACGATGCCGGTGCTGTTCGCGATCCAGATCGGCCTCGCCCGCATGTGGACGTCCTACGGCGTGACGCCGGGCGCGGTCATCGGGCATTCGATGGGCGAGGTCGCGGCGGCCGTCGTGGCGGGAGCGATCACCCTGGAGGACGGCGTCCGCGTCATCTGCCGGCGGTCGGAGCTGCTGACGCGGCTGGTCGGCGGCGGCGCGATGGCCGTCCTCGGCGGGTCGGCGGACGAGGTCGCGCGCCTCGCGGCCGGGCTGCCCGAGGTGCATGCGGCCGTCCACTCGTCACCGAGGCAGACCGTCGTCACCGGGGATGCGGGCCAGATCGCGGAGATCGTGGAACGCGCCGAAAGCGAGGGGCGGCTCGCCCGCCTGGTCCAGGCCGAGGGTGCCGGGCATTCGCCCCAGGTCGACCCGCTCCTCCCTGAGCTGCGCGACCTTCTCTCCGGTGTCGGCGTTGAGCCTGGCGACCCGCTCGCCGACGACATCACGTTGTACACGACCGCGCTGGACGATCCCCGCGCCTCTTCCGGGAGGCTGGACGCCGAGTACTGGGTGGCGAACCTGCGGAATCCCGTCCGGTTGGCGGACGCGGTGGCGGCTGCCGCTGACGACGGGTTCCGGACGTTCATCGAGGTCAACGCGCATCCCATCCTGGCCCCCGCGATCGCGGAGACCCTGGAGGGGACGGGGGCGCTCGTCACCTACACGCTCAAACGCGCCCCCAAGGGCCAGGAGACCGACGACACGCTGGCCTTCCACGCGCAGCTCGCCACCCTGGCCGCGCACGGCCACGCGGTCGCCGGGCCTTTCGACGGACGGATCGTCGACGTCCCGCCGTCGCCGTGGCGGCACGAGCGGCACTGGGTCGACCTGCCCGCGCGCGGGGGCCGTGCCAAGGACGAGCATCCGCTGCTCGGCGCGCACGTCGAACTCCCCGGCGAGGACCGGCACGCCTGGCGCGCGGACGCCGGGCTCGCCGTCCAGCCGTGGCTGAACGACGTGACCGTCCACGGGTTGCATGTGTTGCCCGTCGCCGCGTTCGCGGAGCTGGCGCTCACCGCCGCAGCCGTCGCGCTCGGCACCGAGGACGTCCGCGTCAACGGCCTGTGGATGGAGCGTCCGCTCGCGCTCGCCGAACACACCACCGTGACGACGACGTTCGCCGAAGCGGAGCAGC
The DNA here is from genome assembly GCF_008085905.1 of Actinomadura syzygii. GTDB lineage: Bacteria > Actinomycetota > Actinomycetes > Streptosporangiales > Streptosporangiaceae > Spirillospora > Spirillospora syzygii. Next base: position 355,592 of record NZ_VSFF01000005.1, read on the forward strand.
GGCTGGAGGTCCACGCGCTGACCCCGGCGGGTAGTTGGACGCGCCTCGCGAGCGCCGACGTCGGCGAAGACCACCGCGACGCTTCGTCCCTTTCTGGGAGCGGCGCGGCCACCGAGGTCGCGGGTGCCGGCCGGGGGAGCCGCCATTACCGGCTGCATCCCGAGGTGTTCGACCGGTGCCTGTCCGTCCTGGCGGACGAGGCGGCGGCCGTCGCGGGTGGGGTGTGGCTGGCCGAGAGCATCGGCACTCTGCGCGTCTACGGGCCGACGCATCGCGGCGGGCACGTCCACGCGACCGTGGTCGAGGGCGATGACGGGATGACGGGCTCGGTGCTGCTGGTGGCGGCGGACGGCCAGGCCCTCGCCGAAGCGTCCGGGATCGTGTTGCGTCGTGTTGAGCGCCACGACATCCCCGTGCCGTTCGCCGACAAACTGGTCGAACTCGTCTGGGACGAAACCCCTCTCCCGCCGGATGGCGCGGTCGATGAGGGCGGGCTCTGGCTGGTGCTGTCCGACGACGATGACGCGCTGGCCGCTGCGGTCGCGGCCGGGCTGGAGGGGCGCGGGAAGAGCGTCGTCCGGCACCGGCTCACCCCTGACGCGCACCCGAGCGTGGACGGCGAACACCCGGTCGAGGGTGTGCTCGTCGTTCCGGCGGCTGATCTGGTCGATGAGGACCTGGTGCTGACCGTCGCGGAGGTGAGCCGTTCACTCCCGGACGGTCCGCGCCTCTACGTCGCGACCCGCGCCGCCGTCGCCGTGCGCGACGGCGAGCCGGGGGAGCCGGGCCAGGGCTTCATCAGCGCGCTGACCCGCGTGCTCGCGTTTGAACGGAGCGTCCAGCGGGCGACCCATGTGGACGTCGACCGCCCCGGCGATCTGGTGGCCGAACTCGTCCGGGACGACGCCGCCCGCGAGGTCGCCTGGCGCGGCGGCACCCGCCACGTGGCCCGTCTCGCACGAAGCGTCCCAGCCGAACAGCCCGCGAAGCGCGGGAAGAGGCGGATCGTCCGGCGGGGCGGCGCGTATGTGATCACCGGCGGGTACGGCGGGATCGGGCTGGTCACGGCGCGGCTGCTCGCGGAGCGCGGCGCGGGGCGCATCGTCCTGTCCGGGCGGAGCGGGCCCGGCGCCGACGCCGAGAAGGTGATCGCCGGGCTGCGCGGCGACGGCGTGGACGTCGCCGTCGTCCTCGGGGACATCGCGCGTCCCGGCACGGCGGAGCGGCTGGTCGAGGCCGCGCGGGAGGGCGGCGCGCGGCTGTGCGGGGTCCTGCACGGCGCCGGAGCGATCGACGACCGGTTGATCGCCGACCTCGGCCGCGACGATCTCCACAGGGTGTGGACGGCGAAGGTCGAGGGCGCGCGGCGGCTCAGCGAGGCCGTCTGGGACGCCGATCTCGACTGGTTCGTCACGCATTCGTCCGCCGCGGCGCTGCTCGGCTCGCCCGGCCAGGCCGCCTACGCGGCCGCGAACGCCGCGCTCGACGCGCTGACGGCGTTCCGCCGCGCCTCGGGACGTCCCGGGACCACGATCAACTGGGGGACCTGGTCGCGGGTCGGCGGGGCGGCGGAGACGCCGGTCGCGGTCATCGACCCGATCAGCCCGGACGAGGGCGCCGAGGCGCTGGAGGCGCTGCTCGCGCACGGCGGGCCCGCGACCGGCGTGCTGCGCTTCGACCCGCGGACGGCGGTCGAACTGTTCCCCGAGATCCGCGCCATGCCGTACTTCGCCGCACTGACCGAGGCGGCCGACGGGCTCGCCGCCGACGACTGGCCCGGCGTCGACGCGCTCGGGGACGCCGACCCCGCCACCGCCCGCGCGATGATCGCCGCGCAGGTCAGGCGGCGGATCGCGGCCGTCCTCGGGTTCGATCCGGAGCGGCTCGACCCCGCCGTCCCGCTCACCGACCTCGGGCTCGACTCGCTGGTCGCCGTCCGGATCAAGAGCGGCGTCGAGCACGACCTCGGGCTGACGGTTCCCGCGTCCGTGCTGCTCCAGGGCGCGAGCGTCAACGCCTTCGAGGAATGGGCGGCCGGTGAACTGGGCCTCGCCGAAGCGTCCACGCCGGTGGCCGCGGCGAACGCCGAGAGCGGATACGTCATGCCGCGCGACGCGGCCGAACGGCTCGCGGTCCGCGTGTTCGAGGACGTGCTCGGGCTCGACCGCGTCAGCGTCACCGCCGACTTCTTCGCCGATCTCGGCGGCGGCGACCACCAGGCCGACCGGGTCGTCGCGCTGGTCACGGCCGAGATCGGCGGCGAGGTCACCCGGGGCGAGCTGTTCGGGGCGCCGACCGCGGAGAACGTCGCCGAATACATCAGGGCCGCGGACGAGGAGGCGGCGCGGCAGACGGTCCGTCCGCTGAGACCGTCCGGGACGCGCCGTCCGATCTTCGTCGCGCACCCGGCGGGCGGCACCACGGCCTGCTACCGGCAGCTCGTCGACCTGCTCGGCGCCGACCAGCCCGTCTACGGCCTGGAACGGTTCGAGGACGCGCCGCCCGTCGAGGAGCGCGCCGCCCGGTACGTCCGGCATCTCCTGGAAGCGCAGCCGGCGGGCGCGTTCCGGCTCGGCGGCTGGTCGTTCGGCGGCGTCCTCGCCTACGAGGCGGCCCGGCAGCTGCGGGCGCGGGGGCGCGAGGTCGAGTTCGTCGCGCTGTTCGACGCGGGCCTGCCGCTGCCGGTCGCGGACGAGTCCGACACCCTCGCCCGCCGGTTCGCCGCGTTCGCCGACTACGTCAACGAGACGTACGGCCTCGCCGTCTCGCTGACGTACGAGGAGCTGTCCGGGCTGTCGGAGGAGGCGCAGTTCGCGCTGGTCATGGAGCGCGCCGCCCCCCTGGTCGACCACATCCCGCCGGCCGCCCTCACCCACCAGCTCACGTCCCACCAGGACACCCGATCGCTGGAGGCATACCGGCCCGGCCCGTACGACGGCCGCGTCATCCTCTACCACGCGCCCGAGGAGACCCCCTGGGCCGTCCGTGACGCCCGCTATGTACTCGACGGGACCAACGGTTTCGGCGAGTTCTGCGCGGACCTGGAGATCGTCCCGATCCCCGGCGCGCACCACCTCAACCTGCTCGACCCGCCGGGCGTCGGCGCGCTCGCCGCGCACCTGGAGGCCCGGCTCGCCGGACGGCGGGAGAGCGCCGCCGTCCGCACCCCGGCCCGCTGAGGGCCCGTCCCACGAACCCCGCGATCCACGGAGGACACGCCATGGCCCAGAACGGCTCGGACCGATGCGAGGCCGCGGAGCCCCGAACCTCCCGCAACACCTCGGATCGACACGGGGCGACGACCCCCCGCGGCGCCTCGGGGCTTGGTAGCGGGACTCCCCGGGGCACCTGCTCGGACGCGCTGCTCGACGCCGTCCGGAACGGCGCGACCGGCCCCGAGCTGCGGGACATCGAGCTGCCGACCCGGTTCCGCGCCGCGTTCACCCGCAAGGACGAGGTCGGGATCTTCGAGGGCCACGACGACAAGGACGTCCGCCGCTCGCTGCACGTCGGCGACGTCGAGATGCCGGAGCTCGCGCCGGACGAGTGCGTCGTCGCGGTCATGTCCGCCGCGATCAACTTCAACACGGTCTGGTCGGCGATCTTCGAGCCGGTCCCCACGTTCGCGTTCCTGGAGAAGTTCGGACGGCAGGGCTGGTACGGCGCGCGGCACGACCTGCCCTTCCACGTCCTCGGGTCGGACGGCGCGGGCGTCGTCGTCCGTACCGGCGGCGGCGTGAAGAGCTGGAAGCCCGGCGACAGGGTCGTGCTGTCCCCGTCCTACGTCGACGAGGAGGACCACGGCTCCTACGACGACGGCATGATGAGCGAGACGCAGCTCGCCTGGGGCTTCGAGACGAACTTCGGCTCGCTCGGCGAGTACTGCATCGTCAAGGCGAACCAGCTCATCCGCAAGCCCGCGCACCTGACCTGGGAGGAGGCGGGCTCGAACACGCTGTGCGCCGGCACCGCCTACCGGATGCTGGTCGGTACGCACGGCGCCCGCATGAAGCAGGGCGACGTCGTGCTGATCTGGGGCGCGACCGGCGGGCTCGGCTCGTTCGCGACGCAGCTCGTGAAGAACGGCGGCGGCATCCCGGTCGGCGTCGTGTCGTCGGACGAGAAGGCGGAGATCGTCCGGTCGCAGGGCTGCGAGCACGTCATCAACCGCAACGACCTGGACCTCGGCGACCAGGGCCTGCGCCACCCGAAGGCCGGGCGGAGGCTCGGCGAGGAGATCCGACGCCTCGTCGGCGAGGACCCGGGCATCGTCTTCGAGTACCTCGGACGCGAGACGTTCGGCGCGTCGGTGTACGTCGCCAAGCGCGGCGGCAAGGTCGTGACCTGCGGATCGTCCACCGGGTACCGGCACGAGTACGACAACCGGTTCCTGTGGATGCGGCTGAAGAGCATCATCGGCTCGCACGGCTTCAACTACCACGAGGCCGTCGAGGTCAACCGGCTGATCGGCCTCGGCATGGTCCACCCGACGCTCTCGAAGGTCTTCCCGCTGGACGAGGCGGGCGACGCGACCCGGGCCGTCCAGACGAACCAGCACGTCGGGAAGGTCGCCGTCCTGTGCGGGGCGACGGCGGAGGGGCAGGGCGTGGACGACCCCGCCCTCCGGGAGCGCATCGGCGAGGGGAAACTCAACCTCTACCGCCGCTGAAAGACCGGCTCGTTTCGGCGGACGCGCCCGCCGCCGTTCGGGGTGGCGTGTTCGCGTGGTCGCATTCGGCGTACCCGCCCGGCCTCGACCAGCATGTTCGCGGTGTTTCGCCTGGTGGCCTCCGCGCGCCCGGCCTTAGCTGATGTGTTCGCATGGTTTCAGTCGGTGCGTTCGAGTTGATTCAGCTTGGGACCCCGGCTCGTTCGATGCGGTTCGGGTCGCCGGGGATTCCCCTGCCCAGGCCATATGGTTCCTTTCGATGTGCATAGAAGGTGGATTGAAAAACGACTGATTGACTGTAGGACGAACAAATCGCGATTCTTGGGGCGGCATGAGGGGTCCCCGTCCCGGGCTTTGGCCAGTGCGCATGCCGACAGCTCCCGTCCATGCCGCAAGGAGTCGCGTAATGAAGCGCCGAACCCTGCTCGCCTGCGCCATTATCGGCGCGGGCATCCTCGCCCCCGCCGCCGGAGCGTCCGCCTCGCCCGTGTCCCCCGCCGCGCCCGTGCCGTCGTCCGCCGCACCGAACCCGAACGCACCGAACCCGAACGCACCGAGCCCGAACGCCCCGAAGCGGGGCACCGTCGCCGGCGCCCACGCCTTCACGCCGAACACGAAGAACGCCCCGGCCGTTCAGCGTTTCCGCGAACTGCATCGTTCCCGCGTGCAGGGGGACCACCAGCGCCGCGAGCAACTCCACCATTTCTGGGGCGTCGAACCAGCCGCCGGAAGCCACGACGGAATGCAGGCCACGCAGAGCGTCGACACCAGTTACAAGGTGTCCTTCAACGGGGACTTCACCTATACGCCGACCATCAAGGCGGCCGGTTCCTGCATGGAGATCACGACCGTCTACTCCGTGACCGTCGGAAACGAGATATGGGCCTGGGACTGGTGCGGCGGCAACGGTCCCAAGAAGGAAGTGAAAATGGACGCTTCCTTCATGTCGACCTATACCACCAACGTGAACGGACATCCCGCTTACAGCATTCAGCTCGTCAAGACGGGCGGCAGCAACGCCTGGTCGGCCTACCTCTACAACCAGACCACCAAGGCGTGGGAGCTCTTCTACAGCAAGTCGGGCACCGACACGAGCGAGCTCAAGTACGGCTGGGACATCTTCGAGTTCTACGCGACCCGCGACACCAGCACCGGCAACGCCTACTACTGCAAGGACGCGAAGAACGTCGTGTTCGAGAGCAGTTCCATCCAGCTCAGGCAGAACAACGCCTGGCGGCCGGCGAGCCCGTCCGACTCGCCGTGGCAGCCCACCGCCAGCCCGAACCCGAGCGACTACCTCTGCCCGTCGCTGAAATTCGAGCGGACCGGCGCGAACGACCATTGGATCGTTCGCCAATGACGCCGGTGCCGCTTAAGAGATCGTCCCGCTGAATCTGGACGCCGCTGAACGCGGGACGCCGCGCCACGGCGGACGATCGCGCACCCCGCCGCGCGATCGGGCCGCCGTGGCACCGGCTTGCCCGCCCGGGCTCGTGTTATAGATCGAGGTAGCACGCCTGGCGGCGGCCATCGGAGCGGGGGAGCAGACATGACGTACGTGCCGCAGCACGGCCCGGCCATCACCTTCCTCGGGGTGCCGCACTGCACCTGGTCCGACCCGTCCACCTACGCGGACGCCGACGTGGTCATCCTGGGCGCCCCGTTCGACGGCGGCACGTCCCACCGGCCGGGGACCCGGTTCGGCCCGCAGTACATCCGGCAGAGCTGCTACCTGCCGCACGACGGCTCGCGCCCGTCCCTCGCCCTCCGCGTGGACGGCCTGCAAGCCGACCTCATGGTCTACGACGCCGGGGACGTGATGATGTACTCCGGCGACGCGGAACGCTCCGTCCGCGATCTCCAGGCGGCGGTGTACGCGGTCGCCCGAACCGGCACGATCCCGCTCATCCTGGGCGGCGACCACACCATCGCCTGGCCGGACGCCGCCGGGGTGGCGCAGCACATCGGCCAGGGCCGCGTCTCGATGGTCCACTTCGACGCCCACGCCGACACCGGAGACACCGCCTTCGGATCCCTGGTCGGACACGGACAGCCCATGCGCCGCCTGATCGAATCCGGTGCGCTACGCGGCGACCGTTTCCTCCAGATCGGCCTGCGCGGCTACTGGCCGGGCCCGGAAACACTGTCCTGGATGGCCGAGCAGGGCATGCGCTCATACGAGATGACCGAGATCGTCGCTCGCGGCCTGGACGAATGCCTGACCGAGGCATTCGAGATCGCCGTAGACGACTGCGACGGCGTGTTCCTCTCGGTAGACATCGACGTGTGCGACCCGGGCCACGCCCCCGGCACCGGCACCCCCGAGCCCGGCGGCCTGACCGCACGCCAGCTCCTGGACGCAGTCCGCCGCGTAACCTACGAACTCCCAGTAGTAGGCGTAGACGTGGTCGAAGTCTCCCCGCCCTACGACCACGCGGACATCACATCCCTGCTGGCGAACCGGGTAGTCCTGGAGGCCCTGTCCGGCATAGCCCGCCGCCGCCGAGACACCCGCGACGGCACCACCTGGGACCCGACCCTCCCCCTCCTAGAGGACCGCTGACACGCGGATTGGATGAGGGCCCTCGCAGGTCGCCTGGAACGGGGTCGTCCAGATGGGAGACCGTCAGCGTGCCGGGCGGGAGCTGCGCCTGTGCCCCATCCGGATGCCGCTCAGGACCAGGTTGATCAGGAACACGATGATCCCGATGATGAGCAGGTAGAACATCCCCTTCACCACGACGCCGACGATTCCGAGGGCGACCGCCACCAACAGGATGAACAGGAACAAGGCCACGTGGGATCCCTCCTCGTAGTCGCGCCTTCCGAGCGCCGCGCGTCACCCGTCGCCGCCTAGAGAGCGCTGGCGCCGCGACGTCCGGTGGCCGGTGGCCGCCTCAGCGGCGGGCGAGGCGACGTTCGTCCGGGGCGGCCTGGTAGGGCAGCTTGTAGTGGTCGAAGACCGCCTGCTCGTCACCGGCGAGGAGTTCTCCGTCAGTGCCGATCGACGGCGAACTCTTGATCTGTTTCTTGCCGTACGCCACCCGGACGTGCTCCGGCCCCACCCTCGCCCCGCCCAGCGGCACGAACACAAGCCGCTGCCGGGTCAGCAGGCCCATCCGAACGGTCACGAACGACGGCCGATCCGTCCCGGTGTCGACGTAGACGGCCTCCAACTGACCGATCTTGCTTCCGGACTCGTCGACCACGTCACGCCCACGCCACTGCCGGATGTCCTCGATCTCGCACATGTCATGTCCAGCCCTCGGGTACCAACCCCCTGCTACAAGACATCTACCCAGCTCACGCTATATATGCCCGCCCACCCCACCCCGACCGAACAAACCCCCGACACCCCAAAATCCTGCTCAACAGACAGACATCCCCGAGCCAAGTCCAGCCCTCACACCGGCGAGCCCTGTGGTGCCGGACCCTCGCATCCGTCGGAAGCGGGGCGTCGCAAGGGGAGTCGTCCGGCCGGAGTCGGTCGCGGGGCGACCTAAACTTTGCGCCTGGGCACGTCACGGGTCATGATTTGCCCCACACAGACCACATAAGTAAGCATTTACCCCCTGTGAGTGGCGCGCGACGCAGCGGGACCGAGAGCTGGGAGGTTCTGTGGCGGACGCGAGTTCGACCACCGACGGGCGCCCCTGGGCGGATCTGCCGAGAGACCTGGCGGACCACATGCGGCCGCACCTCGACGAGGTGGCCGACGACATGATCCAGGAGATCCAGACGCGCGTCAGCGAGTACGACCGTCCGGGCGACGGCTCCTACTCCGGGACGCTCCGGCTCGCGGTCGAGCGCGTGCTCCACTTCTTCGTCGACCGGGTGGCCGACCCCGGCCACGACTCGGCCCCGGTGGCCGACTTCTTCCGCGCCATCGGCCGCGGCGAGGCCGGTGAGGGGCGCAGCCTCGACGCCATGCAGACCGCGATGCGGGTCGGCGGCATGGTCGCGTGGCGGCGGCTCACCGAGGGCGCGGACGTGCTGCACGTGTCCCCGCGGACGCTCGGCGCCGTCGGCGAGGTGCTGATGGAGTTCCAGGACGAGCTGGCCCACGCAGCCGCCGAGGGATACTCGCAGGCCAGGGCCGCCGTCGCGGGCGAGATGCAGCGCCGCCGCAAGCGCCTGCTCGACCTGCTGTTCGCCGACCCGCCCGCCGCGCGGGAGGCGATCGCCGACCTCGCCGCCGCCGCGCACTGGCCCGTCCCGCGGACGGTCGCCGCGGTCGCGCTCGGCCGGCCCCGGGACGCCCGCCGGCCCGCGTTCCCGCCGGACGTCCTCGCCGACCTGACCCGCCGCACCCCCAGCCTGATCGTCCCCGATCCGGACGGGCCCGGCCGGGCGAAGCTCATCGACCGCGCCCTGGCCGGGACGCTCGCCGTCATCGGCCCGACCGTCCCGCTGATGGAGGCGGCGCGGTCCATCCAGTGGGCCCGCAAGACGCTGGGCCTCGTCCAGCGCGGCGTCATCGAGGCGGACGGCGACCCGAGCGGCCCGACCGGCCAGAGCGGCGTGATCCGCTGCGTCGAGCACATGTCGACGCTGATCCTCTTCCAGGACGAGGGGCTCATCACCTCGCTCGCCGACCTGCGCCTCGCCCCGCTGTCGCACCTGCGCCCGAGCCAGCAGGACCGCCTGGCCGAGACCCTGCTCGCCTGGCTCCAGTCGGGACGCAACGCCAACGAGGTCGCGATGCGGTTGCACGTCCACCCGCAGACCGTCCGGTACCGCCTGCGTCAGCTGGAGGAGCTGTTCGGCGACCAGCTCCTCGACCCCGACCTGCGCTTCGACCTGGAGATCGTGCTGCGCGCCCGCGCGCTGCTCGCGGAGAACGCGGGGGAGCGCATCGTCCCGTCACCGCACGCCGCGGTCGGCGACTCAGGCGAGGTCGTCACCTTCCACCGCACCTGACCCCGGCCAACCCACCAGCCCGACCCCGTCCGACCTGGACCCGGCACGAATTCGGCCCGGTTCCATCGTCAAACTCGGCCCCGATCTCGTCGTCATGTTGTGGCGTGGGGGAGGAACGGCTGGCGGGGACGGAGGCGTTCGGCGGTGGCGACGCGTTCGGCGAGGCGCGTCTGGGCGTCGCAGAGGAGCCAAAGTTCGCCCTCGTCAAGCGCGACTATCTGCTGGAGGCAGCCGTTCGACCGCTGGTAATCCGACAAAGGAGTGATCCGGGTGGCCCGCAGGCCGTCGTCCGAGCGCTCGTTGTGCCAGCCGGGCATGCACATGATCACCGACATCGCGCGGGCTCCCTTGGTGGGTCTATGGTGGGACTACCATAAGCCGACCAAGCATCGCCCACAATGCCCTCACGAGATACCCAAGAGGGCTTCAGGAATGGTGGGATCTGTACGGTGTGAGGTCAACGGACTATCCGGAGCAGGTTCCGAAATGCCGCGACCCCCCACGAAGGCACAGGCGATCACGAACGCGTTGGCGGCACGCATCGTCGAGGGCGATCTCGACCCCGGAGCGTGGCTGCCGTCCGAGCGGGAGCTGGCCCGCGAGTACGGGGCCGACCGGTCGACCGTCCGGCGGGCGCTGCGGATGCTGGCCGAGCAGGGACTCGTCCAGCTGCGGCACGGCGCGGGCGCCCAGGTGCGGACGGCGCGGCGGGTGCGGCGCGCGGCGGCCGACATAACCCGCCAGGTCGGCGGCTGGCGCGGGTTCCACGTGTCGGCCCGGCGGGACGGCCGCGTCCCGTTCACCCGTACGACCGTCACCGAGATAGAGGCGGACGAGCGGCTCGCCCAGCGACTGGACGTCCCCCCGCGCACGCGCGTACTGGAAAGGGCGCGCGTGCAGGGCGTGGAGGGCGATCCGCCCATTCAGCTGGCGACAACCTGGGTGATCCTGGACGTGGTGGAGCAGATCCCCGTCCTGCGCCAGGTGGACACGGGCCCGGGTGGGATCTACTCCCGCCTTGAGGAGGCAGGGCGCCGGATCACGTTCGAGGAGTCGGTGACGTGCCGACTCCCGCGCACGGACGAGCAGAGCACGCTGGACATCGGCCCCGACCGGCCCGTCCTGACGCTGTGGCGCCGCGCGTGCGACCAGGACGGCCGCGTCGTCGAGGTCACCCACCGGGTGGTGGTCGGCGACCGGCACGAACTCGTCTACCGCTACGGGTCGGGAGTCTGAGAAATGAACGAACCCCTAAGCACGGACGACGGAAAACCCGCCGTCCGCCAGGTCGATACCAGGGTCGTCTACGAGAACCCGTGGATGGTCGTCCGAGAGGACGAGGTCGAGCGCCTGGACGGTTCACGCGGCATCTATGGGGTCGTCGACAAGCCCGACTTCGTTCTCGTCATTCCCGTCGAGAACGACGGGTTCCACCTAGTGGAGGAATACCGCTACCCCATTGGGAAACGCACATGGAGTTTCCCGCAGGGGTCGCTGCCAGGCCGGCGTGACGCCGACCCAGAGGAACTCGCCCATCTGGAACTGGCACAGGAGACCGGTCTCCGCGCGGGCGACCTGACCCACCTCGGCTATCTGAACTGCTCACACGGGACGAGCGGCCAAGGCTTCAACGTCTTCGTAGCGTCCGACCTGAGGGCGGGCGAGACCGACCGTGAGCACGAGGAACAGGACATGCGCCAGAGGTGGATGTCCAGGGACGAGTTCACGACCCTCGTACGGGACGGCCGCATCACCGACGACTCGACCCTGGCCGCTTACGCGCTTCTCCTCATGCACGAGGCGAAATAGCCAGCTTCACACGGGTTCGCCAAGCCCCGCTGGGATGACGACGCGAATTCGGCATCCGCTCGGTGTGTCCATGACGGTGATGTCGCCGCCGTGCAGCTCCGTCGCCCAGCTCGCGATGGCGAGGCCGAGGCCCGTGCCACCGCCCGGCGTCCCGGCCCGCGGACCGGACGCCGACCCCCGCGAGAACCGCTCGAACACGCGCGTCCTCTCCTCGGGCGGAATTCCGGGGCCTTCGTCGGCGACGTCGATGACGAGGCCGCCCGTCCCGGCGAGCGGCCGCGCGGTGACGGTGACGGGACGTCCCGCCGGGCCGTGCCGCGCCGCGTTGTCCAGCAGGTTCGCGACGACCTGGTGCAGCCGGTCGCGGTCGGCGCGGGCGCTCAGCCCGGCCGGGACGTCGGACGCGAACAGGGCGTCCGGGTGCCCGGCGGCGGCCTCGGCGGTGACGTCCGCGACGAACGCGGCGACGTCGACGTCGGTCACGTCCAGGACCGCCGCGCCCGCCTCGACCCGCGACAGGTCGAGGAGCTGCGTGACGAGCCGTCCGAGCCGCTCGGTCTGCTCCAGCGCGGAGGCGAGGACGTCCGGCGTCGCGGGCGTGACGCCGTCCGCGACGTTCTCCAGCACGGCCCGCAGCGCGCTGATCGGAGTGCGCAGCTCGTGCGACACGTTCGCGACGAACTCGCGGCGCTGCCGGTCGACCTCGGCGAGGTCGGCGGCCATCCGGTTGAACGCCTGCGCCAGTTCCCCGACCTCGTCCCGGGACGTGGCGCGCACCCGGCGGCTGTAGTCGCCGCGCGCCATCGTCCGCGCCGCCGCCGTCATCTCCCGCAGCGGCGCCGTCATCCCGTGCGCGAGGAGCTGCGTCACGACCAGCGAGATGAGCACGCCGACGGGCATCGTCTGCCGCGCCCGGAACCCCAGTGGATATCCCCAGAGCACGATCAGCACCGCGACGCACGCCGTCACCATGACCACGACGCCGAACTTCACCTTGATGGACCGCAACGGATCCAACGGCCGAGGCAACCGCGCCCAAGCCCGATACACAACAGCCGTCACGACGCCCACCTTTCTGGGGGACGACCCCCAGGCCCCCGCTGGTCGCGTCGTGATCCTCGCTCCGCTGCGGTCACGACGCGACCTCCAAGCTGTATCCGACCCCGTGCACCGTGCGGATCAGTTGCTGGCCGAGTTTGCGGCGCAGGGCCTTCACGTGGCTGTCGACGACGCGGGTTCCGGAGGCGTCCGCCCAGTCCCAGACCTGTTCGAGCAGGACGGCCCGCGTCAGCACCGCGCCCCGGTTGCGCAGCAGGCAGGCGAGCAGGTCGAACTCCGTGGGCGTGAGGTGCACCTCGCGGCCGTCCATGACCACGCGCCGGGCGCGCCGGTCGACCTCCAGCGCGCCCATCCGCACCAGCGCGCCGTCGGTCTCCGGCGCGGGGCGCTCGACCCGCCGCAGCACGGCCCGCACCCGCGCCACGAGCTCGCGCATGCTGAACGGCTTGGTCACGTAGTCGTCGGCGCCGACGCCGAGGCCGACCAGGACGTCGGTCTCGTCGTCCCGCGCGGTCAGCATCAGCACCGGCACCGGACGTTCCGCCTGCACGCGGCGGCAGACCTCCAGGCCGTCGAAGCCGGGCAGCATCACGTCCAGCACGATGAGATGGGGCGCGAACTCGCGGGCGCGCCGGACGGCCGCGGGGCCGTCCCCGGCCACCTCGACGGCGAAACCCTCCGCCGCCAGCCGGTCGGCGACGGCCCGCGCGATCGTCGGCTCGTCCTCGACGACGAGAATGCGCGTTTCGTTCCCGGTCACGTCCAAATGCTAGAAGCAGGTCATGGACGTGTAGAGCCTGACTTGTGCGTGACTCGTGAAGATCTCCCTAGGCGGCTAGAAGCTCCAGGTATGGACGGGGGCGTTGTCCCGCATCTGGTCCGCGTAGGCGCGGGTCATCGTGCGGAGGGCGTCGTGGCGTGGGAGGCCGTGGGACTTCTCGATGTTCTCGACGGCGCGGATCTGCCAGGCGGCGCCGGTCTGGCCGGTGACGCAGCGGCGTTCGACGATGCCGAGCAGCCGGTCGCGGCGGGCCGGGTCGACGCCCCACAGCTCCAGGCCCTCGTGGGCCAGGGGGAGCAGCTTGCGGAGGATCAGTTCGGCGGCCGGGACCTCGCCCACGCCGGGCCAGTACAGGGTGGCGTCGAGCCCGTCGCGGGCGGCGCGGTGCAGGTTCTCCTCGGCGGTGGCGAAGGACATGCGCGACCAGACGGGACGGTCGTCCTCGGCCAGCATGCGGACGACGCCGTAGTAGAAGGCGCCGTTGGCGACGACGTCCGCGACGGTGGGTCCCGCAGGCAGGACGCGGTTCTCGACGCGAAGATGGGGACGACCCTTGACGACGGCGTAGATAGGACGGTTCCAGCGGTAGATGGTGCCGTTGTGCAGGGTCAGTTCGCCCAGTTCGGGGATGCCGCCCTCGTCCAGGACGGCCCGCGGGTCCTCTTCGTCGCACAGAGGCAGGAGCGCGGGGAAGTAGCGCGTGTTCTCCTCGAACAAGTCGAAGACCGACGTGATCCAGCGTTCACCGAACCACACTCGCGGCCGGACGCCCTGGGCCTTCAACTCCTCCGGACGGGTGTCGGTGGCCTGTTCGAACAACGTGATGCGCGTTTCCTGCCAGAGCTGGTGCCCGAACAGGAACGGGGAATTCGCGCCCATCGCGACCTGCGCGCCGGCGATGGCCTGGGCCGCGTTCCAGTAGGCGCCGAACTGCTCAGGGCTCACCTGTAGGTGGAACTGGACGCTCGTACAGGCGGCCTCGGGAATGATGGTGTCCGTGTGCAGTTGCAACGGCTCTGGGCCGTCGATCGCGATGTGCATCTCCTCGCCGCGTGCCGCGAAGATCTGGTCGTTGAGCATCTTGTAGCGCGCGTTGGCGGAGAGCGCCTCCTCTCCGATGTCGGCGCGGCGCAGCGTCGGCAGGACGCCGATCATGGCGAGCCTGCCGCCCACCTCCCGCGCGCGGTCGTCGGCGTGTTCGAGGTGGTCGCGGACCTCCGCCTCCAACTCGCCCGTGCCCTCCCCGCCCAGCTCGCGCGGGGGGATGTTGATCTCCAGGTTGAACTGGCCGAGCTCCGTTGCCCAGGCCGGGTCGGCGATCGCCTTGAGCACGTCGGCGTTCCGCATCAGCGGGTCGCCGAGCTCGTCGATCAGGTTGAGTTCGATCTCAAGGCCGATATGGGGGCGCTCAAAGTCGAACTGGGATTCGCCCAGCATGCGGGCCAGCACGTCGAGGCACCTGCGCACCTTGTCGCGGTACCGCCGCCGGTCCTCGCCGCTGATGGTGACCGAAGCCACGTCCCTGCCCATGTGTCCGTCCCTGTGCTTCGGAGGAACCGTCACAAACGGGATGTCCCAGCGGGGGGAGGCGAAAACCAGGCGCTTGATTTTCGGCTCCCCGATTTGTGACCGGCCGGTAGCGTGTGTGCTCCGTCCGGGAAGCGGCAACTCCAGCGGGGAGGGGCCAAATGCGCATGCGCCCCCGGTCCATCAGGGCCAGGGACACGCTCGTCGCCGCGGTGATCGCGGCGCTCGTGCTCGGCGTCACCGCGGCCGGGGCGGACATCGCCGTGCGCGGCGCCGTCAAGGCGGATCTCCTGCGCGGCACGCAGGTCGAGGGACGGCGGGCCAGCGGCGGCGTCCGCGACGGGTCGCTGGACGGCCAGATCCCGGACGACACGCGCGGCCGCGTCCTGGTGCAGGTCGTGGAACGCGGCGGACGTGTGGCGAACGCGACACCCGCCGCAACGGACAGACCCCCGGTGAGCAGACTCTGGCCGTCGAGCAACCTGCGGATCCGGGACTACACCGAATGCAGCGGAACGTGGCCGGGCCGTGACTGCTTTGTCACCGAGGCGATCAGGGTCTCCACCGCGCCCGACTCCGTCGTCGTGTACGCGTCCGAGCGGATGCCGTCCTACCTGGTGAACGGGCTGTTGGAGGGCGTGCTCGGGGCGGCCGTGCTGCTGCTCGCCGGGCTCGCCGCGTGGATCACCTGGCGGATCGTCGGCCGCACCCTCGGCCCGGTCGAGGCGATCCGCGCGCAGCTCGCCGAGATCAGCGCGACCGACCTCAGCCGGCGCGTCCCCGAGCCGCCCGGCCAGGACGAGATCGCCGAGCTGGCCCGCACCGCCAACGCGACGCTGGACCGGCTGGAACGGGCCGTCGGACGGCAGCGGCAGTTCGCCTCGGACGCCTCCCACGAGCTGCGCACCCCGATCGCGGGGCTGCGCGCGAACCTCGAAGACGCCTCCATGCACCCGGACGACAACGACCTGCGCGCCGTCGTCGAGTCGGCCCTGCGCGACACCGACCGGCTGGAGTCGATCGTCACGGACCTGCTGCTGCTCGCCCGCATCGGCACCGGCGGGACGAGCGTGCAGGAGCCGATCGACCTGTCCGCGCTGGCCGACGCGGAGATCCGCCGCCGCGCCTTCGGCTTGAAGATCGTCACGGACCTGACGCGGGACGTGCGGGTGCGCGGCGTCCGCATGCAGTTCGCCCGGCTGCTCGGCAACCTGCTCGACAACGCCGAGCGCTACGCCGACTCGCGCATCACCATCCGGCTGACCAGGCAGGACGGCCGGGCGCTGCTGACCGTCACCGACGACGGCGCGGGCATCGCGCCCGCCGACCGGGAGCGCGTGTTCGAGCGCTTCACCCGCCTCGACGCCGCGCGCAGCCGGGGCGCCGGCGGGGCCGGGCTCGGCCTCGCCATCGCCCGCGAGATCGCCCAGGCGCACGGCGGGACGCTCCGGATCGAGGACGCCCCCTGCGGCGGCGCCCGCCTGGCCCTGCGCCTGCCGCTTGCCGCGGAGCCCCTCGAACGCCGCCCCTGCCGCGGCTGACGACGGCACGCGAAAGGGCCGTCCACAGGGTGTGGACGGCCCTTTTCGAAGCGCGCTCGGCGCGGGACTCAGGCGCGGACGGCCTGGACCTCAAGGTTCAGCTCGACCTTGTCGCCCAGCAGGGCCTTGTCGCCCTTGAGCGGGACGTTGAACTCGACGCCCCAGTCCTTGCGGTTGATGGTCGTGGTCGCGGAGAACCCGGCGCGCGTGCCGCCCCACGGGTCCTCGGCGACGCCGTTGTACTCGACCGCGAGGGAGACCGGACGGGTGACGCCCTTGATCGTCAGCTCGCCGTCGAGGTAGTACTCGCCGTCCTCGGCGCGGACGCCCGTGGCGGCGAAGGTCATGTTCGGGTGGTTCTCGACGTCCAGCACGTCGGCGGTGCGGATGTGCGCGTCGCGGTCGGAGTTGCGGGTGTCGATCGAGGCGACCTTGATCTCCGCCGTGGCGGTGGAGGCGGCCAGCTCGTCGGCGATCTGGACCGTCCCGCTGAACTCGGTGAACGTGCCCCGGACCTTGGTCATCAGGTGCCGGATGACGAAGGTGACCTCGGAGTGCGCGGGGTCGATGTTCCAGGTGCCGGTGGTCAGTTCGGGCGCGACAGCGGCGATGCTCATGTGAACTCCTCTGGGTGGTCGACGGCACTGACCGGACGACGAGTGTGTGAACCAGTGCTTGAATCTTCAACGACTCGTCGAAGGTTAGTTGAGGGTTCAAACACAAGTCAAACCCGTGATTGTTCCCGGGGCGTGCAACCCGATTCGCGGCTCGTGCGTAGACAGCGGGCACAGAGGCGCACGGACGGGCGGGCGTGGACGGCGAGGAGGCCGTCCGTCCGGCGTCCACGACCATCGGGAGTCTTCGTGAGCGACGAAACCACGGCGCGCGGCGTGCCCGGACCACCGGTCGCGGTACCGGTCGTGCTGGCGGTCGCGGCCGTGCTCGTGTCCGGATGTGGCGGCGGGGGCGGGACCGCGGGCAACGGCAGTGTGTCCCCGGCGGCGGGCGGGGCGCTGCCCCAGGCCACCACCTACACGACCCTCAAGGACCTGCCCGCCGACCCTTCGCCGTCCGCCGCGCTGGACGGCACGGTCGTCCACCCCGCCGAGACGGCCCCGGTGTCCGCGCAGCCCGGCGCGCCCGCCGTCGCCGAACTGCCCGCCGCCCAGCTCAAGGGCGACACGTGGGTGCCCGTCGTGGAGAGCCGTCCGGGCTGGAAGCGGGTGCTGCTGCCGAGCCGTCCGAACGGCGTCACCGGCTGGATCCCCGACTCCGGCCTGAAGACCGCGCGCAGCGGCCAGGCGATCAAGGTCGACGTCGGCGACCGGAAGCTCACCCTGCTGAACGCGGGCCGCCCCGCCGGGACCTGGCCCGTCGCCGTCGGCGCGCCCAAGACGCCCACCCCCGTCGGACGGACGTTCCTGCTCGCGTCGCTGGCCCCGGCCAAGCCGACGTTCAGCCCGCTGATCCTGCCGGTCGGCGCGCACTCCGCGACCCTCGACACCTTCGGCGGCGGCCCCGGGACGGTCGCGTTCCACGGTTGGCCCAGCACGTCCGTCTTCGGAAAGGCCGTCACGCACGGCTGCGTGCGCGTCCCCGCCGACGCCCTGAAACGCCTCGCCAAGGTGCCGCTAGGCACACCCGTCGTCATCACGGCCTGAGGTCCCTGAAACCCCTATTTCCACCCCGACACAGAGGAGAAATCACCGTGCGTTTGCAGGCACTCACGAAGTGCGCGGCCGTCGCCGGCGCGCTCGCGCTGCCCTTCGCCGCCGTCGTCCCCGGCGCGGCCGCGACCACCGGCGGCGCCGGGTCGGCCGTCGCGATCTCGGCGGGCGGGCCCGTCGCCGTCCCGCCGACCCCGGCCGTGACGTCGGACGCCCAGCGGCCCGTCCGCAAGAGCGTCGTCGAGCTGCCGCCGAACCCGATCGTCGAGGCGCGGCTGCTGAACGCCGCCGCCTGGTCGGGCCACGCCCGCGCCTCCGTCGCCGACCTTCGCCTGTTGAAGCTGGGCCTGCGCGCGAGCCTGGTCACCGCCAAGTGCGAGAACGGGAACGGCGTCTCGCACTTGGTCAAGGCGACCTTGAACGGCCGCACCCTGAAGGCGGACGCTGCGCCCAACACGGCCGTCACCGTGAACCTGACCGGCGTCGGCGCGGCGACGGTCACGCTGAACCGGCACGTCCGCGACAAGGACGGGAACCTGACCGTCACCGCCATCGAGGTCAGCGCGACCGTCGCGGGCCAGACCCAGACGATCAGCATCGCCTCCGCGACCTGCGGCAAGGGAGCCCAGCCAGGTGAGCCGGGCCAGCCGCCGTCCGGCCCGTCGGACCCGTCCGACCCGGGCGCCCCGTCCACGCCGACCACCCCGCCCAGCGCGGCCCCGATCCCGACCCCCATCACCGGCGACCTCCCGGTCACCGGCTGACCCGCTCGCCAAGAGGGCCCGCGCGTCCGGACGCGCGGGCCCTCTGCGTGGTCACAACAGAAACGCGGCCACGGCCACCAAGGCGAACCCAATGCCCATCCCAACAAGCGCGCCGTGCACGATCCCCAGGGCGTAGCGGTCGGACGCGCCCCGGTGCCGCGCGTGCGCCCGCTGCGGGTAGCCGTTCATGCCAGCCTCACCCTGAACCAGACCTTGATCTCGTCCTCGGGCAGCACCGTGATGCCCCACTGGTCGCTGAACGCCTCGACCAGGTCCAGCCCGCGCCCGCTCTCGGCGCTGGGCGGGGCGGGCTTCCGCCTCCGCGGCTGGACCTCACCGGGCCGGACGCGGTTGTGAACGGCGACCTCCGCCCACTCGCCGACCAGCGTGTACGCCACCCGGACCTGCGGGCCCGTCCCGTGGAGGACGGCGTTCGTGAGGATCTCCGACAGAGCCTGGAGAGCGTCGTCGATGACCGGATGCCCGGCACCGCACTCCCGTCCGAGGACGTCCCGCAGCCATTGACGCCCGACCGGCACGCTGCCCACCTCGGTCGGCAGCCGCAGAGACCCCTTGGCCAGCCCCAACCGCGAAACCGAACCCCCGTGATCGACGGGGAGATCGAACGTACGCCTGGCCTGGTGCATCCGGCGCGGCCGCACAGACGACCGGTCCCGGACCACGAGACGCCAGCCCACCCGTCCAACGATTCCCATCAGGCGTCCCCTCGTCCAAGGCAGACGTATTCAGCCGAATACACAGAAGATCCGAACACGCCGCGTCATGAGTCGCTACGCTCCGAGTCTGCGTGACCGTCTGTGGGCTGGCAAGCACTTTGTGTGACCTAGTTCAAAAAATCTGCGGTCACTCGACGGTCGAACTTCTCGGGAGGCAACGATGGCGACAAGACGGACGAGCCCCACGGTCCGCCGTCGACGCTTGGCCGCGATCATGCGTCAGCTCCGCAAGCAGTCGAAGAAGACCCGTGAGGAGGCGGCGACGTTCGCTGGCATCAGCCCAGTGACGATCAGCCGCATCGAGGCAGCGACGCACAACCCGAAGCCCGCCGACATCGCCATGCTGTGCAGGTTCTACGCCCTGGACGAGAACCAAACTGATGAGCTCGTGACGCTGGCTCGCCAATGCCGGATCAAGGGCTGGTGGCAGAAGTACGAGCCGCCGGAGGTCGTCAGTGTCTACACCGGCTTGGAGGAAGAGGCCAACGCCCTCCAGCAGTACAGCTTGGACGTGATTCCCGGCCTCCTTCAGACGGACGCCTATGTTCGGGCTCTACTCGCGGCGGAGTTGCGGGCCTACTCTGAAGAGGAGATCGATCGAATGGTCGCCGTTCGCATGAAGCGACAGGAGCGCCTCGCTGGAGAGGACCCGTTGAAGAGCTGGTTCGTCCTCAACGAGGACGCGCTCAAGCGAAGTGTCGGAGGTCCTGCTGTGATGCGCGAACAGCTTCAGCACCTACTGACCATCTCTCGGCGCGACAGCGTGGATCTTCAGGTTCTTCCCTTCGCGGCGGGCGCCCACCCGGCCATCGCTACCGGTGGTTTCAACATCTTCGGCTTCCCGGAGCCGATCGACCCGGACGTTGTCTACCTTGAACTGCGGCCGAACGGGCTGTACCTGGAACAGCCAGACGAGATTGCTGCGTACGCCATGTTGTTCGATCAGCTACGTGCGCGGGCCCTGGGTCCGGAGGAATCACGTTCGCTGATCAAGGACGCAGCCAAGGACCCATTCTGACGAGGTGCCAAGCATGGAATTGAGCAGCGACGTCCACTGTGTACAGGTGAGCTCGTGGCGGAAGAGTGCTCACAGTATGAACAACGGAGGATGTGTCGAGGTCGGAACGTGCGATTGCTGTGGGACGGCCGTTCGGGACAGTAAGGATCCGGGAGGTCCGAGGTTGGCGTTCAGCGTCGCGTCCTGGCGCACCTTCCACGCCGAGATCTTGGCCGGACGCTACGACCTGCCGTAACCGCCGCTTCGCGACCCTTGGAGGCTGTCCGACCTGGGGGCAGCCTCCAGCCGCACCACCGGCCAGTGTCGCGGCCCGGCCGTACACTCGGGGTGGAGGTGCAGCTCATGCGGATTGACCAGGGATACCAGCCGATGACCTTGGTCGACCTGGCTCTTCATCTGGCGGGTAGTCGAGATGACGAGACGCGGTGGCGGCTGATCGCCGAGTTCCTCGAAGAGTTCAAGCATGAGCCGCCGATCGAGCGTCTGAGGCTTCTCGCGGAAGAGCCCGCGACGACCGGCGATCAACACTGGGACGTGTTTCTGGCGGCACTGGCCGAACATCTGGCGTCCCGGGACGGGCGGGGTGCCGCCTCCTGGGCCGAGTCCCGCCATCTGTACCGGTTCTGGTTCCCCTTCAACACCCGTGCCGCCAGGGTTGACGCCATCGTGCACGCTCCGGCCGCGTTCCGTCGGCGGGGTGTGTTCATCGCACCGCAGGAACTGGAGGTCGCGTGAGCGACTCCGAACCGCTCCTCGACCGCGCCGCCATTGAGAACGTCCTCCGTTCGCTCGGCGATCGCCTGGCGCGTCGAGGCGTGGTCGCCGACATCTACGTCGTCGGCGGCGCGGCGATGGCGCTGGCCTACGACGCTCGCCGCTCCACCCGTGACATCGATGCGGTCTTCGAGCCGCACGGCATCGTGCCGGACGAAGTCCGCGCGCTCGCCCGAGAACTCGACTTGCCGCAGTGGTGGCTGAACGAACAGGCAAGCGTCTACGTTGCTCCAGGTGGGGATCCCGCTGCCACGCGCGTCTTCAACCACCCGGGGCTGCGAGTCTCAGCCGCGTCGCCCGAACACCTTCTCGCGATGAAGGTGCTCGCGGCCGGCCGCCGCGACGCAGAAGACATCCGTCTCCTGGTCCGTCACCTTCACCTCGGTTCCGCGAAGGACGTCCTGTCCTTGTGCGCCGACGTCTTCCCAGAAGAGCCGGTACCTGACCGAGCACGGCTGATCTTGGAAGACCTGTTCGAGGCTGGCTGATGTGATCGCCCGCGCTGGCGGTGGGTCAGTGGTCGGTGCAGGCGGGGACTTCGGTGGGGCGGCGGTGTTCGAGGGCGTCGCGTAGGTGGGCTCGGCCTCGGTGGATGCGGGAGCGGACGGTGCCGAGCTTGACGTTCAGGGTGGCGGCGATCTCCTCGTAGGAGAGGCCCTCGATGTCGCAGAGGACGACGGCCGCGCGGTATTCGGGGGCGAGGTCGTCCAGGGCGCGCTGGATGTCGGCGTCGAGGTGCCGGTCGTCGTACGCCTGGGCCGGGGTCGGCTCACGACCTTGGAGGCGCTCGGCGGCGTCGTCGCCCAGGGCGTCGAAGCGGATCCGCTGCTTGCGCCGGGCCCGGTCCAGGAACAGGTTGGTGGTGATGCGGTGGAGCCAGCCTTCGAACGTGCCGGGACTGTAGGACGACAGAGAACGGAAGACCCGGATGAAGACGTCCTGGGTCAGGTCCTCGGCGTCGTGCCGGTTGCCGGTCAGCCGGTACGCCAGCCGGAACACCCTGGTCGAGTGTTGGCTGACGATCTCCTCCCACGTCGGCGGGGTCCACGCCATAGCGCCTGCGCTCACCACTACCCCCGTCTGATACTGAATCGTTACGGCCAAGCATGCCGGTACCCGGATAAGAGCCGTGTAAGAACCGGGCGCGTGGCCGGATGAGGCGCATCTCGATTCGGTACCGGTGTGACCCATCTCATTGGACGGAATGCCAACAAGGATTGAGTCGCCGTCCGTCCGGGGCGAGGATCGGGGCAGTCCCACCCCCGAGACGCGAGGACGTGGCATGGCTCGTAGCTACAACCCGGCCGACCTGCTGGAGCTCCTGGCCGCTGCGGGGCCGGACCGTTCCGCGCTCGTCGCGGGGGACGTCCGCCGGACGTATCGGCAGCTCAACGAGCGTGCGAGCCGGGTCGGGCACCATCTCGCGGCGGCCGGGGTGCGGCCCGGAGAGCACGTCGCGATCCTCGCTCACAACCGGGCCGAGTGGATCGAGTCGATGCTCGGCGCGTTCAAGATCCGGGCCGTGCCGATTCCGGTGAACTACCGGTATGTGGCGGCGGAGCTGCGGCACGTGCTGGCCGACTCCGACTCCGTCGCGCTGATCGGGGAGCGTTCGCTCTTGGCGAAGACGCAGGAGATTCGGGGTGGTCTGGCGAAGCTGCGGCATGTGGTCGTCCTGGAGGACGGGTCCGATGGCGAGATTCCGGACGCGGTCGAGTACGAGAAGGCGCTCGCGGACGCCGACCCCGGCGACGACTTCCCGGAACGCTCCAACGACGACCGCTACATCATGTACACGGGCGGGACGACGGGATATCCCAAGGGCGTCGAATGGCGCGTCGAGGACATCTTCTTCGGCGCGCTCGGCGGCGGGAACGTCCTCGGCGACCCGATCGGCAGCCCGGAGGAGATCGCCGCCAACGCCGAGCAGCCCGCGACGGCCGTGCTCGACTGCGCGCCCGTCATGCACGGCGCCGGTCAGTGGGTCGCGTTCATGGGGCTGTTCGGCGGGTCGAAGGTCGTCCTCTACACCGACCACGCCTTCGACGCGGGGGAGGCGCTCCGGCTCGTCGCCGAGGAGAAGGCGAACGTGCTGATGCTGGTCGGGGACGCGATGGCGTGGCCCGTCGCGCGGGCGCTGGCCGAGGGCGAGTACGACACGTCGTCGCTCATGGGGATCGCGTCCGGTGGAGCGCCGCTGACGGACGGTGCGAAGCGGGCGCTTAGCGAGCGGCTCCCGAATGTGGTGTTCCTCGACAACTACGGTGCCTCGGAGACGGGCGCGTGCGGGCCTTCCGTGGGCGGCAAGGAAGGGACGGCCCGGTTCGACATGAACCCGGACGTCGCCGTCTTGGACGACGACCTCAACCCCGTCGCGCCCGGCCAGATCGGTCGGCTCGCGCGCAAGGGACACATCCCGATCGGCTACTACAACGACCCAGAGAAAACCGTGTCGACCTTCTTCACCGCAAGCGATGGCACCCGCTGGTCGGTTCCCGGCGACTTCGCCAGCCTGGAGGAGGACGGGACGATCGTCCTCCTGGGCCGAGGCTCCCTCGTCATCAACACGGGCGGGGAGAAGGTGTACCCGGAGGAGGTCGAGGTCGCGTTGAAGGACCATCCCGACGTGTACGACGCGGTAGTCGTAGGTGTCCAGGACGAGCGGTTCGGGCAGCGCGTCGCCGCCGTCGTCGCACCGCGTCCCGGCACGACGGTCACCCTGGACGCGCTGACCGAGTTCTGCCGCGATCGCCTCGCCGGATACAAGCTGCCGCGCCAGATCACGGTGGTGGACGAGGTCCGCCGCACCGCCGTCGGGAAGTCCGACTACAAGTGGGCCCGAAGCGTCCTGTAAAACGGGCGCATCTCCCCCAGACGCGGCTTATACCACGTCCCGCCACTTTTTCCCCGGCCGCACCGGTCAAGAAATGATGGATGCGGACGGGGCGTGCGCTGACCGCGTCCGGGCGATTGACTCCGCATGGACGGGGATCGGCCGGTACCGCTCGCGCGCCGCTATCGCCTTCTCACCGTCGTCGGCCGGGGCGGCATGGGGACCGTCTGGCGCGCCTACGACGAGACGCTCGACCGGGACGTCGCCGTCAAGGAGGTCCACCTCCCGAAGCGCATCACCGAGGCCGAGCGCAAGGCGATGTGCAGGCGGCTGCTGTCCGAGGCGCGGGCGACCGCAGCGCTGAAGCATCCGGGCGTGGTCGCCGTCCACGACCTCCTCATCGAGGGCGGACGCCCGTGGATCGTCATGGAGTTCCTCAAGTCCTGCTCCCTGAACAGGCTCGTCACCGAGGACGGTCCGCTCGGCCCGCGCCGGACGGCCGAGATCGGCGCGGCCGTGCTGTCGGTGCTGCGCGCGTCGCACGCCGCCGGGATCGTGCACCGGGACGTCAAGCCCAGCAACGTCCTCGTCTGCGACGACGGCCGGGTCCTGCTCACCGACTTCGGGCTCGCCGTCTACGCATCTGGCGGACGAGAGACGGTCGACACCATGCCGGCGGGCATCGAAGGCTCACCCGCCTATCTCTCGCCAGAGCGCGTGAACGGAATGCCAGGGCTGGAGGCGTCCGACCTATGGTCACTGGGCGCGACCCTCTACACGGCGGTCGAAGGGTTCTCGCCGTTCCTGCGTTGCCACGCCCTCGCGTCGATGGTGGCGGTGCTGCTGGGCGACTACGCGCGTCCCGTCCGGGCAGGGCCGCTGACGCCCGTCATAGAGGGACTGCTGCGGCAGCGGCCGGAGGACCGGCTGACCGCCGAGGCCACCGCCGACCTCCTGCGTGAAATCGTCGGCGAACTCCCGCAGCCGGGCATCACGCTCGCCGTCCCGCCCGCCCGCCGCCGCCCGCTGCTGCGAAGGGTGCCGTGGGCGCGGCACGGCTCGTGGGTGTCGCGGGACGCGGCGCGCTCCCGCGTCGTCCGGGGCCCGCGCGTGCCGTGGACGCTGCGCGGCGGACGTCCGTCCGGGACCCGGCCCGCGCCGTGCGGATCGCGGCGGGCCCGCACCCGGTGGCGTCCGCGGAGCCTGCGGCCCGGAGCGGTGGCGGGCGTCGCCGTCCTCGCCGCGTTCGCGGCGGGCGCCGGGACGTGGGCCGCGCGCTGGACGTCCATCGGCAAGAGCGACGCGGTCGCGCTGCGCCCGGCGGCGGGCGACACGGCCAAGACCGCCCGGTACCGGGAGGCGGGCGCGTACACGGTGCGCGTCCCGGCGGGGTGGCGGGCGGAACGGTACGGATCGGACGTCCTGTGGAAGGACGCGGGGACGGGACGCGCGCTGCGCATCTCGCCCGCCCCGGGCGACCCGTTGACCGGCCTGCGCGCGCAGGAGCGGAAGGCGGCGGCGGAGCACCGCTTCCCCGGGTACCGCAGGCTGCGGCTCGAAGCCGTCCCGGGCGTCGTCGCGGGCGGCGCGGAATGGGAGTTCACCTGGCGCGGCGGCGGGGCTCGCCGCCACGGGGACGACACGCGGCACGTGCTGTGCGGCCGGGCGGCGGGGTACGAGTTCTGTTTCTCCGCGCCCGATCGGCGCTGGACGCCCGGCCAGCGTCTCTACGACGAAATCCTCAAGTCCTTCGACCCTGACAGGCCGTGACCCCGTAAGGCGGGACGGGTCAGGTCGACTGCTGGAGGCGGAGGAGGAACTCCGCGTTCGACGAGGTGCCCTTCATCTTCTCCAGGAGCTGCTCGACGGCCTGCTGCTTCTCCAGTCCCTGGAGAGCGCGGCGGAGGCGCCAGGAGAGGGCGAGCTCCTCGGGCGACATGAGCAGCTCGTCGCGGCGGGTGCCGGACGCCTCGATGTCGACGGCGGGGAAGACGCGGCGGTCGGCGAGGCCGCGGTCGAGCTTCAGCTCCATGTTGCCGGTGCCCTTGTACTCCTCGAAGAAGACGTCGTCCATGCGGGACCCGGTCTCCACGAGGGCGGTGGCGAGGATGGTCAGCGAGCCGCCGTCCTCGATGTTGCGGGCGGCGC
Organism: Actinomadura syzygii; assembly: GCF_008085905.1. Lineage (GTDB taxonomy): Bacteria > Actinomycetota > Actinomycetes > Streptosporangiales > Streptosporangiaceae > Spirillospora > Spirillospora syzygii. Next base: position 381,839 of record NZ_VSFF01000005.1, read on the forward strand.
CGAAGAACTTCTTCGGCGGGTAGATCGCGGTCGTCGCGACGCCGCCCGCGAGGATGCGGCTGCTGGACGGCGCGGCGAGGTTGTAGGCGCGGCCGAGCCGGGTGATCGAGTCGAGCAGCATGACCACGTCGTGGCCCTGCTCGACGAGCCGCTTGGCCCGCTCCACGGCGAGCTCGGCGAGGGCCGTGTGGTCCTGCGCGGGACGGTCGAACGTCGAGTGGATCACTTCGCCGCGCACCGAACGCTGGAGGTCGGTGACCTCCTCGGGGCGCTCGTCGACGAGGACGACCATGAGGTGCACCTCGGGGTTGTTCTCCGCGATCGCGTTCGCGAGGGCCTGCAGCACCATCGTCTTGCCGACCTTCGGCGGCGACACGATGAGCCCGCGCTGGCCCTTGCCGACCGGCGCGACGAGGTCGATGACGCGGGTCGCGAGCGGGCCGGTGTCGAGGCGCAGCCGCTCGTTCGGGAAGAGCGGCGTCAGCTTCGCGAACTCGGGGCGGCCGCCCGCCTCCTCCAGCGGGAGGCCGTTCACGGTCTCGACGCGGGCGAGCGAGCCGAACTTCTCCCGCGCGGACCGCGGCGGCCGCGCGAACCCCGCGACGGCGTCGCCGGGACGCAGGCCGTCGGCCTTCACCTGGGCGAGGGCGACGTGCACGTCGTCCGGCCCCGGGTGGTAGCCGGACGTGCGGATGAAGGCGTGCTTCTCCTGGACGTCGAGGATGCCGTGGAAGGGGACGACCGGGGCCTCGGCGGCCGGACGGCGGTCGTTGTTGTTCTTGCGGGCGCTCTGCGCGGTGCTCTTTCCGGCGTTCTGCGCGGCGTTCTGCGCGTTCTGCGCGGCCACGCCGTGCGGCGCCTGGGTCTTACGGTTCGTGGTGGAACGGCCCGAGGGCGGGCGTTCGGTGGTGATTGTGGAAGTGGACATGCGGGTCCCTTCTCAGGCCGCGAAACGCTCCGCGCGGCCAGGGGTCGAGTCCTGCGTACGGCGGCTGCTCCCGCGGCGCGTACGCGAGGGGGATGAGAGGTATGCAGCTCGGTTCACCGGGCTGACGTCTGCTCCCTTTGGACGGCGGCCCGAAACGCCGTGCGCGTCTCGAACCGGAGAAGTCACCGGGCGCTCAGATGGCCCGGGGCGGGGAAGAAACGCCTTCGCCGCGAATCGCGGAAGTCCGAAGACGTTGCCTCGACAGTACAGCACTCCAGGGCGGTTTCGCATTCCCGGAGGTCGATGACTGTTTTCATGTAGCTGGTCCCCCTGTGGCCGGTGTCGGCGGACGCCGTGCCCCCCGGCTCGCGTCCGCCCGTGCCACTGATCGTTTCCGTGCCTCGACTCCTTAAGACTGCCAGGAGGCCCCCGAGGTTCCTAGAGGGAGGAGGGCTCCGTACGATCGGCCGCGTGGACATCCGCGTGGACGCCGCCGACGGCGTCGGCACGATCACGATCGACCGGCCCGCGAAGCGCAACGCGATGTCGGCGGCGATGTGGCGGGCGCTGCCGCCCCTCCTGGACGATCTCGCCGCCGATCCCGGCGTACGGGCGGTGGTGCTGACCGGCGCGGGCGGCGACTTCTGCGCCGGGGCCGACATCTCCGAGCTGGCCGACATCCACCGCGACGACGAGTCCCATCTAGCGACGGTCGCGGAGCGGGCGCTCGCGGCGTTCCCGAAGCCGACGCTCGCGGCGATCGAGGGCTACTGCGTCGGCGGCGGCTGCCAGCTCGCCGCGGCCTGCGACCTGCGGTTCGCGGCGGACGGCGCCCGGTTCGGCGTCACCCCGGCGCGGCTCGGCATCGTGTACCCGGCGGCGGCGACGGAGCGGCTCGTCCGGCTGCTCGGGCCGTCCGCGGCGAAGTACCTGCTGTACTCGGCGGACCTGATCGACGCCGCGCACGCGCTGCGCATCGGCCTGCTGGACGAGGTCGTCCCCGCCGAGGGGCTGCGCGCGAGGGTCGCCGAGTTCACCGCGACGCTCGCGTCCCGCTCGCTGCTCACGCAGCGCGCGACGAAGGAGATCGTGGACGCGGCCGCCGCCGGCGCCCCGGTCGGGGACGCGGCGAAGCGCTGGCTGGCGGAGATGGCCGCGAGCGGCGAGGCCGAGGAGGGCGCCGCCGCGTTCCTCGAACGCCGCGCGCCCGCCTTCAGATGGACGTCCCCCACCCGTTGAGCTAGCCGTTGAGCGCGGACCGGGCGGGCACGTCGTAGAAGCGGCGCTCGTCGAGGCGCCGCAGCCGCCGCGCGGCGGCGGGCGGGTCGTCGAGCAGCCGGGCGCCCTCGGGCCGCAGCAGTTCGGCGAGCGGCAGCACCCCGCAGACCAGCGACTCCGGCGTCCGGACGACGAGCAGCGGCCCGAGCGCGGCGCCGCCGTGGTCGGCGTCCCGCAGGCCGTCGAGCAGCGTGCGGGCCTCGGACGTGTCCTCCGCGAACTCGCCGCGCAGCGCCCGCACCAGCTCGATGAAGTCGCGTTCCAGGGCGCGCGGGCTGCGTCCCGACAGGTAGAGGCGGTCCCCGTCGGCCAGTTCGACGCGCAGCCCGTGGTGCGTCGCGAACCGCTCGTAGGGGCCGGTCAGCGCGTCCCGGGCGGACTCGGGCCGGACGGTCAGCGTCCCGCCGACGAGGTCGGCGGGCTCGGCGCCGAGGGACGCGGCGACCGCGTCGTCCAGCCGCCGGGCGAGGTGCGCGCGCAGCCCGGCGACCTCGGCGGACAGCGCCTCCACCGTCTCGCGCTGCCGGGTCAGGCGGGCGTTGACGTCCGGGACCATCCGGTCGTTGATCTGCGCGATCAGGGACCGGATCCGGGCGTCGGCGGCGCCGAGCGTCTCGCGGTCGCGGTCCTGCTCGCGGGACAGCCGGTCGAGGCCCTCGAGCTGCGCGGCGCGGACGCCGTCCAGCTCCTCGCGCGTGCTCTTCAGCGCGCGGAGCTGGGTGCGGATGTCGGCGATCTCCGGCGCGCCCGGCGACCGCCGGCGCTCGAACGCCAGATACAGCTCCCGGCCCGCGATGGCCAGGCAGAGCAGGACCAGGACCACTTCCATCGAGCCCCGCCTTTCTGAGGGAAGCCCCCGGACGCCGGGTCGGGAGGGCCGTCTCGCCCGAGCAACCTAGTTCACCCGGCGCGCCCCGGCCAGATCCGGGCGAGCGGCGGGTCAGCGGTTCAGGTAGGCCAGGACCGCGAGGACGCGGCGGTTGTCGTCGCCCGTGACCGGCAGGTCGAGCTTGGCGAAGATGTTCGCGGTGTGCTTGGTCACGGCGCGCTCGGTGATGACGAGCTTCTCCGCGATCGCGGCGTTCGAGCGGCCCTGCGCCATCAGCTCCAGCACCTCCGACTCGCGCGGGGTGAGCCGGGCGAGCGGCGTGTCGCGGGTGCTGCTCGCGACGAGCCGGGAGATGACCTCCGGGTCCATCGCGGTGCCGCCCGCGGCGACCCGGCGGACCGCGTCCACGAACTGGGCGGCGTCGAACACCCGGTCCTTCAGCAGGTAGCCGATGCCGCCGCTGCCGTCCGCGAGCAGCTCCCGCGCGTAGAGCTGCTCGACGTACTGCGACAGCACCAGCACGGGCAGGCCGGGGACGCGGCGGCGCGCCTCCAGCGCGGCCTGGAGCCCCTCGTCGGTGAAGGACGGCGGCAGGCGCACGTCGACCACCGCCACGTCCGGACGGTGGTCGACCAGCGCCTTGAGCAGCGAGGGGCCGTTGTCGACGGCGGCCGCGATCTCGAAGTCGTGCGACTCCAGGAGGCTGACCAGGCCCTCCCTCAGGAGGGCGAGGTCTTCGGCGAGGACAACGCGCACGGCAGCTCCAGCGTCACGATCGTCGGGCCGCCCACCGGCGAGCTGAGGGCGAGGACGCCGTCGAATGTACCGATCCGCCGTTCGATTCCGCGCAGGCCGGTGCCGTCCTCCATCCGCGCGCCGCCGCGCCCGTCGTCGGTGACGGTGATCCGCAGCATGCCGCGCTCGTACCGCACGTCGATCCAGACGCGGGACGCGCCGGAGTGCTTGGCCGCGTTCGTGAGGATCTCCGACACCGCGAAGTAGGCGGCCGACTCGACCGGCGGCTCGGGCCGGCCGGGCAGCTCGACGTTCACCTCGGGACGCAGCGGGTGGTCCAGCGCGAGCGCCTTGACCGCGTCGCCGACGCCGCGGTCGGCGAGCACCGGCGGGTGGATGCCGCGGACGAGGTCGCGCAGCTCGCTCAGCGCCTTCGCCGACGACGCCCGCGTCTCGGCGAGCAGGATCCGCGCCTTCTCCGGGTCCCGGTCGAGCAGGTGCTCGATCGCGCCGAGGCTCATGCCCATCGCGACGAGCCGGGCCTGCGCGCCGTCGTGCAGGTCGCGCTCGATGCGGCGCAGCTCGGCGGCGGAGGCGTCCACGGCCTCCGAGCGGGACTCCTGGAGGTGCCGGACGCGCAGCGCCAGCTCCGACTTCCGCGTCGGGCCGAGGAGGAGGCGTCCCCAGTGGCCGTACACCGTCAGCATCTTCGGGCCGATGAGGTAGCCGACGACGATGCAGACGGTCGCGACGACAACCGTGGACACGATGCGCTCGGCGCTCCGGTCGTAGCCGGAGTCGACGTGGATCCACGTGTACCAGTCGCTGCCGCCGTAGTGGCCGATCAGCCCGCCCGCGAACGTGGCGAGCGCGTACCCCCACACCCCGTACAGGATGAGCATCCCCGGCAGCGCCGCCGTGAACAGCGCCACGATCGGGTCCGCGACCACCCACAGGTAGTCGCGCCAGGTCGCCGGGTCGGACGCCAGCCCGACGAACCGCTTGATCATCCCCAGCACGCCGGGCTCGGTCTCCTGCTCCGGCAGGTAGGGGCGCTGGACGCGGACGCCCGTCCACTTGTTGATCCGGGAGCGGTAGGCGTCGAGCTGGGTGCGCAGCAGCATCGCCGCCGACGGGAACAGCAGCACCCCGACGAAACTCGTGATCATCGAGACGACCGTGATGAACCACAGGCCCACGAGCGTCGCGGGCACGCTCAGCAGGTACAGCGCGAGGCCGCGCCAGGGCGCCCTGGCGTGCCGCTGCAGCCTGGTCTCTCTCACCGTTACGCCGTTCACCGGGTTCCTCCGCAGGTCGGGTGCCGTCCTGAAGACGAGTCTTCCGGCCGGCGGCCACGGGCACAGTGTGCCCGCAACCCGGACATGGGGTGTACTCAGCTACACCCCGGCGGCCCGTAAAGAGGGGGAACCGCGCCCGCGGACGCGGAGAACTATTGCGGGGTTTACCCGATCCGCGCCCTTTTCCCGGCATCGCGCGACGCAAGGGAAATCCATGCCGAGTTGTTGTTGATCATTGACGGAAAGTCCGCCGGGGCGCGAGACTTCTTCCTGAGAGATTCCCGAGAATAGTGCCCGGCGGACGTGGCGTCACCTCCCGTTACGGGCTCCCCCGGCAAGGGATTCGATCATGACCAATTCGGCCTCGAAGGCTGGCCTGCCCGGCAAATCCGGCACATATTCCATGGTGTCGCGGGATATAGCTTAGTTCTATGACCTAATGACATTGCCAAGATCCGCCGCGCCGATCAATGATGGTTGCTGCATTCGAGGCGCGGCTCCGCTGTGCCTCGTCCGCGTATTGCCCGCCGGCGATGCAGTACGTGATCCACCACGCTCCCAAGGAAGTGCGATCATGAGGATTCGCAAGCACACCCTCGCCCTGGTCGGCGTCAGCGCCGCCGCGCTCGCCCTGTACGGCGGCGCCGGCTCCGCCTTCGCCGGCACCAACGGCGACGAGAAGCCGAAGCCCCCCGTCACCTGCAGTCTCAAGGCCGACGCCGGCCCGTTCGTGGCGGCGTCCTGCATGGGCGAGGGCGCGGTGCAGCTCACCGTCGTCTGCCCGGCCGAGAAGACCATGGACGGCACCATCAACATGTTCATGGGCCGCTCGACCGTGCTCGACAACCGTTGCGCCAAGGGCCCGACGCTCGCCTCGCTCACGATGTTCGACATGAGCACGCACAAGCCGGGCGAGACCCTCGTCCCGCTGCAGGAGATCGCCTGACGCATTTCGTTCCCCGCCCCGCCGGGGGATGAAAGGCAACCGCTCTGAACCGGTTCGCATGACGGGTGCCGTCCGGCCGAACGCCTCGATCGTCCGGCCGGGCGGCACTCCCGTCCGTAAAGGCGATTCACCGGCATCCTTCTGGCGGACAAGTATCAACATCGAAAAGCCGAGGCGCGCTGAAAACGTCGCGCCGGGCGGCCGCTGCCTTATTTTTGGAGTGGTCCGCACGCCCGGAAATGCGACCGCGCCGGTCATCGGCGGCCCGGACCGGGCGGACCCACGGGAGCGTCCCCGCCGACCGCTCCCGGATTCGTTCGGTCGCGGGCTCCGACCCGCGACCGAGCGTGGTCTCTGGACGGCGTCCAGGCTCGGTGTGCCCGTGTCCCGGAGTGGGGGTGTACTCAGGTACACCGCCGGACGCCGTCTAGAGCCATGTCGTGGCGGTCCCCGCGTTTCTAGCGTCCATTGGTGTCACCTCGCACCGATGACTCCAGGGGACCCCCATGAAACGCAATCTCGCCGCCGCGCTCGGAGGATGGAGCGCGCGGCACCGGAAGACGGCAGTGCTCGGCTGGCTGCTGCTCGTCGTCCTCGCCTCCCTGATCGGCGGGATGTCCGGCCAGGTCACGATGGCGGACCACGAGCAGGGCAGCGGGCAGTCGGCGCAGGCCGTGCGGATCCTCGACGAGGCCGGCGTCGACGACCCCGACCAGGAGACCGTGCTGATCTCCGGGTCCACGGCGGGCGCGCCCGAGCTGGCCCGCGCGGCGGCGGACGTCCGGGCGAACGTCAAGGCCACCGGCAAGGTCACCGACCTGCGGCCGGACGTCGTGTCGAAGGACCGGCGGCACGTGATCGTCCAGTTCACGGTCAAGGAGGTCGCGGACGACGCGCCCGACCCGCTGCCCGCCATCCAGGACGCCGTGAAGCAGACGCAGCGCGGTAATCCGTCCGTCAAGATCGGGGAGTTCGGCGGCGCGACCGCGGACGCCTGGTTCGAGAACGCCCTCGGCGACGACTTCAAGCGGGCCGAGATGACGGCCGTGCCGCTCGCCATCGGCATCCTGCTCGTCGCGTTCGGCGCGCTGCTCGCCGCCGTCCTGCCGGTCGTGCTGGCGTTCACCGCGTTCCTCGCGGCGGGCGGGCTGCTCGCGGTCGCGAGCCACGCGCTGCACGTCGACCAGACGACCAACTCGGTGATGCTGCTGATGGGCCTCGCGGTCGGCGTCGACTACTGCCTCTTCTACCTGCAGCGCGAGCGCGAGGAGCGGCGGCGCGGGCGGGACCGGGAGACGGCCCTCGCGATCGCCGCCGCCACGTCCGGACGGTCCGTGCTCGTCTCCGGCCTCACCGTGCTGGTCGCGATGTCCGGGATGTTCCTGTCCGGGCTGCTGCTGTTCAAGGGCTTCGCGCTCGCGACGATCCTCGTCGTGCTGATCGCGATGCTCGGGTCGGTGACCGTGCTGCCCGCGCTGCTGTCCATGCTCGGCGACAAGGTCGACTTCGGCCGCGTCCGCCTGCCCCGCCGGCGCCGCGAGGGGCGCGCCGGAGTGGTGGGGACGCTGCTCAGGCCGGTCCTCGCGCGGCCGGGGATCGCGGCGGTGCTCGCGGCGGGGCTGCTGCTCGCGCTGGCCGCGCCCGCGCTCGGCATGAAGACCGAGAAGCTCCGCCTCGACCAGCAGGTCCCGCCCGGCGAGGAGATCGCGCAGACCTACACGCGGCTGAACGCCGCGTTCCCCGGCAACCCGGAGCCCGCGCAGGTCGTGGTGAAGGCGCCCGACATCGGCGCGCCCGCGGTCACGGCCGCGATCGCCGAGCTCAAGCGGCGGGCCGTCGCGTCGGGGGAAATGAACGAGCCGATCGACGTGACCGTCCACCGGAAGGCGAACGTCGCGGAGATCGAGGTGCCGCTCGCCGGGACGGGCTCCGACGCCGTCTCGAAGCACGCGCTGGAGACGCTGCGGGAGCGGATCGTCCCACAGACGGTCGGGAAGGTCGCGGACGCGCCCGTCACCGGGCAGCTCGCCTGGTCGACCGACTACAACGCGCAGTTGAAGAGCAGCATCGTGCCGGTGTTCCTGTTCGTCATGGGGATCACCTTCCTGCTGATGCTGGTCTTCTTCCGGTCGCCGCTCATCGCGTTGAGCGCGATCGTGCTGAACCTGCTGTCGGTCGGCGCGGCCTACGGCGTGATGGTCGCGGTGTTCCAGCACGGCTGGGGCGACTTCCTGGTCGGGACGACCGCCGCCGGGGCGCTGGAGTCGTGGATCCCGCTGTTCGTGTTCGTCGTCCTGTTCGGGCTGTCGATGGACTACCACGTGTTCGTCGTCTCGCGGATCCGCGAGGCCCACGACCGCGGGCTCGACACGGCGGCCGCCGTCCGGGAGGGCGTCGGCGCGACGGCCGGGGTCGTGACCAGCGCCGCCGTCATCATGATCGCCACGTTCGGGATCTTCGGGACGCTGTCCATGCAGGACTTCAAGCAGCTGGGCGTCGGCCTGGCGGTGGCGGTGCTCATCGACGCGACGATCGTCCGCGTGGTGCTGCTCCCGGCCGTGATGTCCCTGTTCGGACGCGCGAACTGGTACCTGCCACGCTGGCTGGCCTGGCTGCCCCGCATCTCCCACGGCGAGCCCCCGGAGCCAGCGCGCCCGCTGGTCCCGCAGACCTACCCCGCGCGACCAGCGGCACCGGGGCCACGGGTCGGGCGGCCGTAGGCCGCCAAGGCCGGAGGTCGCCCGACCCGCCGAGCGAGGGGCCGTTTCCCGAGAGCGACCGCGATTCGGGAAACGGCCCGTCGCGAGCAACGGGGGTTCCAGGGGGTCGCCCCCCTGGGAAAACACAGCCCCCCTGGGGGATTACAGCGCTACGAAGGTCAGGCCGCGCTTCTTGAGCTTCGGGATGACGGCCTTCAGCGCCCGGTGGGTCTGCGACCGGTCGCCGCCGCCGTCGTGGCAGAGCAGGATGTCGCCGTCCTTGCCCTTCAGCAGTTCGCGGCGGATGTGGGCGACGCCGGGCCGGGCCCAGTCGCGCGGGTCGACGGCCCAGTCGATCGGGATCATGCCGTGTTCGGCGGTCAGTTCGAGGACGGTCTTCGACCACGCCCCGCCGGGCGACCGGAAGAACTGCGGGACGACGCCGGTCACGTCCGAGATCCGGCTCTGCGCGTCGAGGATCTCCTTGCGGACGCGCTTGCGCGGCAGCCCCGCGATGGTGATCGGATGGGTCTCGGTGTGGTTGCAGATCTGGTGGCCCGCGTCGGTGATGCGGCGGGTGAGCTTCGGGTACTCCTCCACCTGTTCGCCGATGACGAAGAACGTGGCGTGCACGCCGTGTTCGGCGAGGAGGTCGAGGATGCGCGGCGTCCACGTCGGGTTCGGGCCGTCGTCGATGGTCAGCGCGATCGACTTCGGCGGTGGCGGGGGCGACAGTTCGGTCAGCTCGCGCACCGGCGCCTCGGACGCGGTGAGCTTGACCGGCGTCCAGGTGGCGGGCCGCGCGGTCGGCGTCGGAGTGGGTGTCGGAGTGGGAGACGGATGGATCACCGGACGGGCTCGTGGCGTCGCCGCGGTGGGCGGCGCGTGCCGGGGGCCGTGCGGATGGACGCTGTCCGAACCGAGCGCGGTGAGGCCCGTGGCTCCCATCAGCCAGAGCGCCCTGCGGCGGGTCAGATGAGTCGCCAAGGCGGCCGGGTCAACCTCCACAAGTCCCACGGTATCGAGGTTTTCCGGGGTAGGAGCACGCAATGGGATCTTCGGCGCGATTGGGCGGACAGGTGCGCAGGTGAGCGCGGGTCCGGCGGTCGGACCGGCGCTCGCGATCGTGCTCGTGGCGCTCGCTTCGGCCGCCGCGCTGCTCGTCCGGGTCGGCGCGCTCGGCCTCGGCCGGGACATGCTGGTCGTGGCGCTGCGGGCGGCCGTGCAGCTCACCGCGGTCTCGCTGCTCATCGCCGCGGTGCTGCGCAGCGCGGGCCTGACGGCCGCGTTCATCGCGGGCATGGTCGTGATCGCGGCGGCCACGTCCGGGCGCCGCGTCACCGGCTCGTTCCGCGGGCGGGCGTGGTGGACGGCGCTGCCGATCGTCGCGGGCGTCGGACCCGTCCTCGGCCTGCTGCTGGCGACGACGCTGGTGCCGCACCGGACGGTGTCCGTGCTGCCGATCGCGGGCATCTTCATCGGCGGCGCGATGTCCGCGACCGGGCTCACCGGGCGCCGCGCGCTCGACGAGCTGGAACTGCGGCGCGGCGAGTACGAGGGCGGGCTCGCGCTCGGCCTCCAACCCCGGGACGCGGCCCTCGAACTGTGCCGTCCGGCGGCGGCGCTGGCGCTGTTCCCCGTCCTCGACCAGACCCGGACGGTCGGGCTCGTCACGCTGCCGGGCGCGTTCGTCGGCGTCCTGCTCGGCGGCGCGGACCCGGTGGAGGCGGGCGCGATCCAGCTCCTCGTGTTGGTCGGGCTGCTCGCCGTCGAGTCGGTCGCGGTGCTCATCACGCTGGAGCTGGTCGCGACCGAACGGCTTGTCCGTAAGCCGCCGCGGTCGCGCTAACCCTCCGCGTGGCCGCAGTCGGCGGAGACGGCGCGGACGGTCTCCAGCAGGCGGGGGAGGAGGGCGAGCACGCCGTCCCGGTCGAGCACGACGGCGGGCACGGAGATGGAGACGGCGGCGACGACCCGTCCGGTCGCGTCGCGGACGGGCGCGGCGACGCAGCGGATGAACGTCTCGTGCTCGGCGTCGTCGAGCGCGTAGCCCTGGGCGGCGACGCGGGACAGCTCGTCCAGCAGCTCGGCCGGGCCGGCGACGGTGTGCTCGGTGAACGCGGTGTACTCGATCCCGTCGGCGACGCGGCGGCGGCGCGGCTCGGGAAGGTCGGCGAGCAGGACCTTGGCGATCGCGGTGGCGTGCAGCGGCATGCTCAGCCCGACCCGCGAGTACATGCGGATCGCGTGCCGCGAGTCGTACTTGTCGAGGTAGACGACGTTGCCGCCCTCGTACACGCCGAGGTGGACGGTCTCGCCCGTGTCGTCGTTCAGCCGCGCGAGGTGCGGGGCGGCGATGTCGCGGACGCCGCGCTGCTCCAGCGCCGCCCCGGCGAGGGCGAACAGCCGGGACCCGAGGTGGTAGCGGTGGTTCGCGTCGCCGTGCACGAAACCCTCGTCCTGCATGGTGCGCAGCAGCCGCAGCACCGTCGTCTTGTGGACGCCGATCTTCGCGGCCAGCTCGTCGAGTCGGCGCGGCCCCTCGCCCAGTTCACCGAGGATGGCGAGGGCGCGGCCGAGGCTCTGGCTCACCGTTCCCCAACTCCTTTTCGGAGGGGCCGGATCGTTGACCGATCACCGGCCGCGATGCTACAACCACATCGGCGCAAGGCGCAATTAACGTTGCACATTGTGCAACAACGGAGGTCATGATGGTCGCGACCAGTTCCGGTGAAGCGATCGACGGGGCGGCGGTCGACGCGCTCGGCGACGAGCGGCTCGACTGGCGCTTCAAGGCGGTCCCGGCGTCCGCGCACGGGACGACGGTCGCGGAGCTGCGCGCCGCCCGCGTCCCGCTCTCCGACTTCGGCACCCCGCTGATGACGCTCGACGCGGGCGCGCTCGACCACAACGTCGGCGCGCTGGCCCGCTGGACGGACGAGGCCGGGGTCGCGCTCGCCCCGCACGGCAAGACGACGATGGCCCCGCAGCTCTGGCGGCGGCAGCTCGACGCGGGCGCGTGGGGGATCACGGTCGCGAACCTGCCGCAGATCCGTGTCGCGCGCGCGTTCGGCGTCCGCCGGGTGATGCTCGCGAACGCGCTGCTCGACCCGGCGGGCCTCGCCTGGCTGGGCGCCGAGCTGGACGAGCATCCGGAGTTCGAGTTCGTGTCGTGGGTCGACTCGCCGCGCTCGGTCGAGCTGATGGACGACGCGCTCCGCGCCGCCCGCGCGCAGCGTCCGGTGGACGTGTGCGTCGAGCTGGGCGGGCCGCACGGCCGGACCGGCATCAGGGACGACGCCGACGCCCGCGCCCTCGCCGACGCGGTGCGCAAGGCGCAGACGCTGCGCCTCGCTGGGCTCGCGGGCTACGAGGGCGCGCTCGCGCACGACGCGTCCGACGACGGACGCCACACCGTCGACGCCTACCTGCGCCGGATGGCGAACCTGTTCGGCGGCCTCGACTACGAGACGGACGAGCCGTTCGTGACGGCGGGCGGCAGCGCCTTCTTCGACCAGGTCGTGGACGTCCTCGGCGGAACGGGCGGACAGGTGGTGCTGCGGTCGGGGGCGTACATCGTCCACGACGACGGCTTCTACCGGGAGATCTCGCCCTTCTCACGCGGGACGGGCGACGCGCCGCTGCGGTCCGCCATGCACGGCTGGGCGCGCGTCGTGTCGAAGCCGGAGCCCGCGCTCGCCCTCCTGGACGCGGGCAAACGCGACCTGCCGTTCGACGAGGGCCTGCCCGAGCCGCAGTTCGTCAAGGGAAAGGGCACCGGGCCGGTGGAGAACGCGCGGGCCACGGCGATGAACGACCAGCACACATTCCTCGTCGACTCGTCGGTCGAAATCGGAGACGTGGTCAGGCTCGGTCTCTCGCATCCGTGCACCGCGATGGACAAATGGACGCTCATTCCGGTCGTGGACGACGCCGACGCGGAAAACCCGGTCGTGGTCGACCTCATCAGGACGTGGTTCTGAAATGCCCGGCACGGTGATCCGAGGCGCCATCGTCGTGGACGGCACCGGCGCCCCCGGCCAGGTGACCGACGTCGCGATCGACGAAGGCCGCATCACCGAGATCGGCCCCGGACTGAGCGGCGCGACGACGCTCGACGCGGACGGGCTCGTCCTCGCGCCCGGCTTCATCGACATGCACGCCCATTCCGACCTGGCACTCCTCACCGACCCCGACCACCTCGCCAAGGTCGGCCAAGGCGTGACGACGGAGGTCATCGGACAGGACGGCCTTTCCTACGCGCCCGCCGACGACAAGACCCTCGCCGAGATCCGCCGCACCATCGCCGGATGGAACGGCGACCCGCCCGGCTTCGACTGGAACTGGCGGACGGTCGGCGAATACCTCGACCGCCTGGACGAAGGCATCCCCGTCAACGCCTGCTATCTCGTCCCGCAGGGCACGGTTCGGATGCTCGCCATGGGATGGGACGACCGTCCGCCCACCCCTGCCGAACTCGACCGGCAACGCGAACTCGTCGCGGACGGAATGCGCGACGGCGCGGTCGGAATGTCGAGCGGGCTCACCTACGTGCCCGGCATGTACGCGGACGACGACGAGTTAACCGAGCTGTGCCGCGTCGTCGCGTCCCTCGGCGGCTTCTACGCGCCCCACCACCGCTCCTACGGGGCGGGCGCGCTGGAGGCGTACGCCGAGATGGTCGAGCTGTCGCGGCGCTCCGGCTGCCCGCTGCACCTCGCGCACGCCACCATGAACTTCGGCGTCAACCGCGGCCGCGCCCCCGACCTGCTCCGCCTCCTGGACGACGCCGTCGCGGCGGGCTGCGACATCACCCTCGACACCTACCCGTACCTGCCCGGTTCCACGACGCTCGCCGCGCTGCTGCCGAGCTGGGCGTCGGCGGGCGGCCCCGAGGCGCTGCTCGCCCGCCTCGCCGACCCCGCCGGGCGAGCCGAGATCCAGCACGCGATGGAGGTCGAAGGCTCGGACGGCTGCCACGGCGTCCCCGCCGAATGGGAGACGATCGAGATCTCCGGCTCCCCGGACCCCGCCGTCGTCGGACGGACGATCGCCCAGCTAGCGCGGGAGTCCGGCCGCCCGCCGTTCGACGTCTACCGCGAGCGCCTCATCGCGGACGACCTCGCCACCACGATCCTCCAGCACGTCGGGCACGAGGAGAACGTCCGCGCGATCATGCGGCATCCGTGCCACACCGGCGGCAGCGACGGGCTCCTCGCCGCCGCGAAACCGCACCCCCGCGCATGGGGGACGTTCCCGCGCTACCTCGGGCACTACGTCCGCGAGCTGGGCGTCCTCTCGCTCGAAGAATGCGTCTCCCATCTCACCGGGCGGGCCGCGCGGCGGCTCCGCCTCGACCGGCGCGGGCTGATCCGGCCCGGGTACCACGCCGACCTCGTCCTGTTCGACCCGGCGGCCGTCCGCGACGCCGCCACGTTCGACGACCCGAAGCGGCAGGCCGAGGGCGTCCCGCACGTGTTCGTCGCCGGAACCGCCGTCGTCTCCGACGGGCGCCGCACCGGCGCGCTCCCCGGCCGCTCCCTCCGCCGCTCCCCGGACGGCACCACCCGCTGACCCCCGCCCACCCTCGACTCCCCCCACCCCCGCCATCACCGAGAGGGCCCACCCCCATGGTCCATTGGCTGCAACACGAGACGGGCGGCCTGCTGCTGCTCTGCGCCGTGTCCATCGCGGTCCTGCTGTTCCTCATCATCAAGGTCAAGCTGGAGCCGTTCATCGCGCTGCTCGTCTCCGGCCTCGCCCTCGCGCTGGCCGCCGGGCTGAGCGTCGAGGAGATCGTCGGCACCGCGCTCAGCTCCAAGGAGTCGGTGCTGGAGAAGGGCTTCGGCGGGCTGCTCGGGCACATCGCCCCGATCGTCGGGCTCGGCACCATCCTCGGGGCGATCCTGGAGCGGTCCGGCGGCGCGGACGTCCTGACCCGCCGCCTGCTGAGCGTCGCGGGCGAACGCGGCGCACCCCTCGCGATGGGCCTCGCCGGGCTCATCTTCGGCATCCCGGTCTTTTTCGACGTAGGCATCTTCGTCCTGGCGCCGCTCGTCTACATCACCGCGCGGCGGGGCGGACGGTCGCTCGTCCTCTACGCGCTGCCGCTGCTCGCCGGGCTGTCGATGACGCACGCGTTCCTGCCGCCGCACCCAGGGCCGGTCGCCGCCGCCGGGCTGCTCGAAGTCCCGCTCGGCTGGCTGATCGTGTTCGGCCTGATCTGCGGCATCCCGGCCTTCCTCGTCTCCGGCGTCGCGTGGGGCGCGTGGATCGGCAAGCGCGTCTACGTCGAGGTGCCGGAGGAGTACGTCACCGCCGAGACCGAGAAGGAGAAGCACGAGGCCGCGGAGGACGACGAGGCTGCGCAGGAGAAGGGCAAGGCTTCGCAGGAGAAGCACGAGCCGGAACCCGAGCCGTCCCTAGCCCTCGTCGGGCTGATCATCGCGATCCCGCTCGTGCTGATCCTGCTCGCCACCTTCGGGACCGTCTGGTGGGAGGACAGCCCGGCGCTGCCCACCCTCACCTTCCTCGGCAACCCGGTCGTGGCGCTCACGATCGCGGTGCTGCTCGCCATGTACCTGCTCGGCATCCGGCGCGGCATCCCGGCGGCGGAGCTGTCCGAGCTGGCCACGCGGTCGCTCCGTCCGATCGGCATGATCCTGCTGGTCATCGGCGGCGGCGCGTTCTTCGGCGCGGTCGTGTCCGCGACCGGCGTGGGCAAGGCGCTCGCCACCACGCTGTCGGACGCCGGGCTGCCCGTCATCGTCCTCGCCTACCTGATCGCCTGCGGGCTGCGGCTCGCGCAGGGCTCGGCGACCGTCGCGATCGTGACGACCGGCGGGATCGTCGCGCCGCTCGTCAAGGCGCACGACTACTCCGACCCGCACATCGCGCTGATCGCCATCGCCATCTCGGCCGGGTCGATCATCGCGTCGCACGTCAACGACGGCGGGTTCTGGATCATCTCCCGCTACTTCAACATGTCGGTGCGCGACACCCTGAAGACGTGGACGGTGCTGGAGACGATCCTCTCCGTCGTCGGCTTCGCGATGGCGGCGCTGCTCAGCACCTTCATCTGACGGCTAGTGGTCGAGGAGGGCGCCGACGTGGGCGAGGATCGGCGCGCACAGCTTCGGCAGCGTCGCGTGCTCGCCCAGCGCGACCTTCGCGGTCACCATCGAGGCGATCCCGCCGATCAGCATGCCGCAGGCGAACTCGGGGTCGGGCTGGGCGCGGAACCGCTCGTCCTCGATCAGCAGTCCGGCGATCAGCTCGACGAAGTCGCGCTGCACCCGGAACCGGAGCGCCGCCGCGGCGGGCCCGGCCGCGTACACCTCCAGCAGGAACGTGCGGGCCGCGCCCCCGTCGGCGGCGAGTTCGCGCAGGTACCCGCGCAGCGCGGCCTCGAGCCGTCCCATGACGGGCTCACCGGTGTCGGCGAGCGCCTCGTTCACGACGCCGATGATGCGGTCGGCGGCGGACTGGTAGGCGGCGAGGAAGCACGCCTGCTTGTCGTTGAAGTGCTCGTAGAACGTCTCGCGGGACACGTGCGCGCGTTTCAGCACGTCGGCGACCGAGGTGCGGGCGTATCCCTTCTCCCCGACCGCGTCCGTCATGCCCTGGAGCATGCGGTCCCGCTGGGAGGCCGAGACCTGTTCGCGCGTGAGGTGATGACGCCCGCGCGGCAGCGAGGTGTAGCCGTCGGAGTCCACCGGCACAAGCTACCAACGGGACGCGGCCCCCCGAGGTAACCCATTTACGGAGCTGTCCATGAACAATGTTGTTCGCCGAGATGTTACGGTTTTCTGCGTATATCGGGGGACGGACGTCCACGCCCGGACGAGGCGGGACGGCCGAACGATCACGGCCCGGCGCAGCCGGCGTGGGGTGAGCGTTCCGTCCAGGCAGTGCGCCACGGGGGCCGATCTGTTCTGGACGACGCGCGCCGCCGCACGTACGCGCTGACCCCGTCGCCGGGCCCGATCCCCGGGAACACCGCGCGGCCCCGCGGTACCTTCCCGGCGCGCCGCCGTGCAACGCGGCGGGGGCGGACGGTGTTCCAGCGTCCGTGATCACCAAGACCCCCGCCGCCGCCGGGATGCTGGCGGTGCTGCTCGCCGGCCAGTTCATGGTCAACGTGGACGTCGCGATCGTGAACGTCGCGGCGCCCGCCGTCCAGGACGGGCTGCGCCCGTCCGGCGGCGCGCTCGAACTTGTCGTGTCCGGGTATCCGCTGGCGTACGCCGTCCTGCTGGTCACCGGCGCGCGCCTCGGCGCCGCACGCGGTCACCGGCGGATGTTCCTGCTCGGCCTGGCCGGTTTCACCCTCGCTTCCCTCGCCTGCGGGTTGGCCCCGACCACCGGCGTGCTGATCGCCGCGCGACTCGCGCAGGGCGCGGCCGGGGCGGTGATGGTGCCGCAGGTGCTGTCCGGCATCCAGCTCCACTTCACCGGACGGGCGCGCGCACGGGCGCAGGGCTTGTTCGCGGTCGCCCTGTCGGGCGGCGCGGTGGCAGGCCAGGTGCTCGGCGGCGTCCTGGTCTCGGCTGACCTGGCCGGGCTCGGCTGGCGCCCGATCTTCCTGGTCAACGTGCCGGTGGGGCTCGTCCTGTTCATTGCCGGTATACGCCTGCTGCCAGTGGACCCACGCGGCGCGAAGCCGAAGCTGGACGTAGGCGGCGTGGTGTTGCTGTCGTTGGCCGTGCTGCTCGCAGTCGTTCCTCTGGTGTTCGGACGCGAGGAAGGCTGGCCCGCGTGGACGTGGGCGTCCCTCGCGTCCTGCCCGCCCGTGTTCGCTCTCTTCGTCCGCCGCCAGCGCCGCGTAGCCGCGCCCCTCCTCGACCTGACCGTCCTCGCGCGCCCGGTCGTCTCGTGGACGCTCGCCGCCCTGGCCGCGGCGACCGGAACCTACTTCGCGATGCTGTTCGTCTTGGCCCTCTACCTCCAACAGGGCCTAGGCAGAAGCGCCCTGTTCTCCGGCCTGGTACTCGTGTCATGGGTCTCCGCGTTCGGTATCGCAGGCCCGCTAACACCGCGCCTTCCCGCGTGGGCGCCGGTCGCCGGATATGTCCTACTGGCGTCCGTCTACCTGACGATCGGCCTGACGCACCCAGACGGAGCGGCGCTGGTAGCCCTACTCGGCTTCGGCGGCCTCGGCCTCGGCCTGGGCTTCGCCCCCCAGTTGGTCCGCCTCACGTCCGCCGTCCCGTCACACCAAGCGGCAGACCTCAGCGGGCTGATCAACACCAATTTCCAGCTGGCCGGAGTCACCGGCGTAGCCGCCTTCGGCGCCCTCTACCTGGGCGTCCCCGGCGGTCACGCCCACGCGTTCACCGTGGTCATGCTCGCCTTCACCGCCACAGCCCTGACCGCCGCCTGCGCCGCCTACGCCGGTCACCGCGCCGCGCGCCGCGACGGTCAGGGGAGCAGCCCCGTTCGGCGGGCCGTGGTCACTGCTTCCAGGCGGGTGTGACTGTCCAGCTTGCGCATCGCGGAGCGGAGGTAGCTCTTCACTGTTTCTGGGAGGAGACCCAGGTGGGCGGCGGCTTCGGCGTTGGTGCAGCCGATCGCCACGTAGGAGAGGACGTCCAGTTCGCGGGGGGAGAGGGCGGGGCGACGGGACGTGTCGGGCGCGTCGTTCAGTCCGGCGGCGGCCAGCCGCAGAGACGCCTGGCGGAGGCGGTCGCGGGTCGGCTCGTCGGTGACCTCGTCGGCCAAAGCGCGCAGTTCGGCGTGGACGGCGCGCACCTCCTCCCAGCGGGCGGACGACGTGGCGGGACGGGCGCGGGCGAGCGTCTCGTCGGCGCGGTCGCGGACGGCGAGGTCCTGTTCGAGGTCGCGGGCCGCCTGGACGGCCGCGCCCACCACCCGGTCGGCCAGCGACAACGGCTCCCGCAGGGCCCCGTACAGGACGCCGCGCACCCGGCGGCGGACGACGATCGGCACCGCGAGGATCGACAGCAGCCCCTCGCGTCCGACCGGCTTGTCGTAGTCGTGGCTGATCGACGCCGAGCACGGATAGTTGCTCACCCAGAGCGGGCGTCCCATCGCCATCGCCTTGCCGCCGAGCCCGTTGCCGTTGTGGACGACGAGCCCGTCCAGCGAGTCGGTGGTGTTGCCGACCAGCTCGGTGATGCGCAGGCGGTCCCGCGCGGCGGACGACACGGCGCCGCCGAACACGACGGGAAGGCCGGTCGTCCGGTGCAGCGTCAGCACCGCCGACCGGACGGCGCCCGCGTCGTCGGGTATTCGTCCCGACAGAGAATTTCCCAGGTCCCCCGGTTGCGCAGCCATGGTCAGAGCATGCCCCGCCGGAGGCGCGTCCGGAAAGTCGTGCAGGCGAAAAGGGCGCCGGATGATCAGTCGGCGTCCATCGGGTGGCGACGCGTGCGTCAGGGTACGGACACCCTGGGCGGCACGCGACGAAGGAGCCTTGATGGACGACGGATGGTTCGTCGACGCACGCTGCACCAACTGTGACGTGGCCCGGCAACTCGCTCCCGAGTTGATCGGCGAGCGCGACGGTCGTTCGGTGTTACTGCGGCAGCCGCGCGACGAGACCGAGCGCGCCGCGCTGCACGCCGCGGCGTTCGCCTGCCACACCCGCTCCATCCGCCACTCCGCACGGCCGCTGGATCCGGCGCTCGACCCGTTCCCCCTGCGGCTGGACGACGACGTCTACCTGTGCGGGCACAACTCCCGGCAGACCGCGGGCGCCAACTCGTACCTGGTGCGCCGCCCGACCGGCAACCTGCTGATCGACACGCCGCGCTGGGCGGAGCCGGTGGCGGCCCGGCTCGCGGAACTGGGCCAGGTCGGCGACGTCCTGCTCAGCCACCGGGACCACGCCGCCCACGGCCGCCGCTTCGCCGACCGGTTCGGCGCCCGGCTCTGGATACACGAGGGCGACCTCGACGCGGCCCCGGACGCCGACCAGGTCATCCGCGGCGTCGAACCGATGGAGATCGCCGAAGGGGTGATCGTCCATCCGCTTCCCGGGCACACCGAGGGCAGCGTCCTCTACCTGGTGGACGACCGGTTCTGCTTCAGCGGCGACAGCTTCTACTGGTCGCGGACCACGGCGGACATCGAGGTCGCCGAGACCGTCACCTGGTACTCCATCGAGGAACTGGCCGCCTCGCTGACCCGGACGGTCGACCGGCTCCGCTTCGAGTGGCTGCTGCCAGGACACGGAGACCGCAAGCGCCTCCCAGTACAGGAGATGCGCCGGCGGCTGCACGGGCTGGCCGAGCGCACCCGGGCCCTGCGTCCCCGACCCGTGGACATCTCCGCCGTGCGCTGGTGACCGCGCCTGTCGGTCTACATGTCGGGGAGGCCGAGGATGTCGACGGCCTCGGCGCGCATCTGCACCTTGCGGATCTTCCCGGTGACGGTCATCGGGAACTCGTCCACGACGTGCACGTAGCGCGGGATCTTGAAGTGCGCGAGCCTGCCCTCGCAGAACGAGCGCAGCTCACCGGCCGTCATGCCGGGCACGCCCTCGCGGAGCCGCACCCAGGCCATCAGCTCCTCGCCGTACTTCTCGTCCGGGACGCCGATGACCTGCGCGTCCACGATGTCCGGATGGGTGTAGAGGAACTCCTCGATCTCGCGCGGATAGACGTTCTCGCCGCCCCGGATCACCATGTCCTTGATGCGGCCGGTGATGTTGACGTAGCCCTCGTCGTCCATCACGGCGAGGTCGCCGGTGTGCATCCAGCGGGCCGCGTCGATCGCCTCGGCGGTCTTCCCCGGCTCGTCCCAGTAGCCGAGCATCACCGAGTAGCCGCGCGTGCAGAACTCGCCGGGCACGCCGCGCGGAACGGTGACGCCCGTCTCCGGGTCGATCACCTTCACCTCCAGGTGCGGCAGCACCCGTCCGACCGTGGACACGCGCCGGTCGAGCGAGTCGCCCGCGCGCGTCTGCGTCGACACTGGGGACGTCTCCGTCATGCCGTAGCAGATCGCGACCTCGCTCATCCCGAGCCGGTCGATGACCTGCTTCATCACCTCGACCGGGCACGGCGACCCGGCCATGATCCCGGTGCGGAGGCAGGACAGGTCGAGGCCGTCCAGCGACGGCTCGTTCAGGACGGCGATGAACATCGTCGGCACCCCGTACAGCGACGTGCACTGCTCGGCCGCGACCGCCTCCAGCGTCGCCTTCGGGTCGAACGCCGGGGCCGGGATCACGACGCACGCGCCGTGGCTCGTGGACGCGAGGTTCCCCATCACCATCCCGAAGCAGTGGTAGAACGGCACGGGCACGCAGATGCGGTCCTCTTCGTCGTAGCCGCACAGTTCGCCGACGAAGTAGCCGTTGTTCAGGATGTTGTGGTGCGAGAGCGTCGCGCCCTTGGGGAAGCCCGTCGTCCCGGACGTGTACTGGATGTTGATCGGGTCGTCGGCGGTGAGCGTCCGGCCGATCTCGGCGAGGACGCCCGGGTCGCTCTCCCGGCCGGATTCGAGGAGCGCGTCCCAGTCCGGGGTGCCGAGGAGCAGGACGTCCCGTAGCGCGGCGCACTTCGGCCGCACCTCCGCGATCATCGCCGCGTAGTCGGACGTCTTGAACGCGGACGCCGACACCAGCGTCCGGACGCCCGCCTGGTTCAGCACGAACTCCAGCTCGTGCACCCGGTAGGCCGGGTTGATGTTGACGAGGATCGCGCCGAGCTTCGCCGTCGCGTACTGGACGAGCATCCATTCCGCGCAGTTCGGCGACCAGATCCCGACCCGGTCGCCCTTGATGACGCCGAGGTCGCGCAGGCCGAGCGCCACCGCCTCGACGTCGTCGGCGAACTGCTCGTACGTCCAGCGGCGGCCGGTGGCCCGCTCGACCAGCGCGTCCCGCTCGGAGTGGGCGGCGACGATCCGGTCCAGGTTCGCGCCGATCGTGTCGCCGAGCAGCGGCGTGGTCGCCGTGGCGGACGCGTAGGCGAGCGCCGTCATCGCAGGTCCTCCTCGCGGTACTCGCCGCCCGGACGGGCGTCCCCGGCGGGATGCTTGCCGATCTCGCTCGTCCGCAGCTCCACCCGGCGGATCTTCCCGGAGATGGTCTTCGGCAGCTCGCCGAACTCCAGCAGCCTGATCCGCTTGTACGGGGAGAGCTGCGCCCGGCTGTGCTCGAAGATCGCCCTGGCGGTCGCGGCGTCGGGCGCCCACCCGGCGGCGAGCGTCACGTACGCCTTCGGCATCGCGCCGCGCACCGGGTCGGGCGACGGCACCACGGCCGCCTCCGCGACCGCCTCGTGCTCGATCAGGACGCTCTCCAGCTCGAACGGGGAGATCTTGTAGTCGGACGCCTTGAACACGTCGTCGGAGCGTCCGACGTAGGTGATGTAGCCGTCGGCGTCGCGGGAGCCGATGTCGCCGGTGTGGTAGACGCCGCCCGCCATGGCCTCGTCGGTGCGGTCGTCGTCGCCGTGGTACCCGGTCATCAGCCCGAGCGGGCGGTCCTCCAGGTCGAGGCAGATCTCCCCTTCGTCGGCGGGCTCGCCGGTCAGCGGGTCGATCAGCGTCACCTTGTAGCCGGGGACGGGACGTCCCATCGATCCGGGCTTCACCGGCTGGCCGGGCGTGTTCGCGATCTGCACGGTCGTCTCGGTCTGGCCGAAGCCGTCGCGGATCGTCCGGCCCCAGGCGGCCTTGACGCGCTCGATCACTTCCGGGTTGAGCGGCTCACCGGCGGCGACGACCTCGCGGGGCGGGTTGGCGAGGCGTCCCAGATCGGCCTGGATGAGCATTCGCCAGACGGTCGGCGGGGCGCAGAAACTCGACACTCCGCAGCGTTCGAGGGTGTCCAGCAGGCGGTCGGGATCGAAGCGCGTGTAGTTGAAGATGAACACGCAGGCTTCGGCGTCCCACGGGGCGAAGATGTTGCTCCAGGCGTGCTTGGCCCAGCCCGGCGAAGAAATGTTGAGGTGGACGTCGCCTGGTCTTAGGCCGATCCAGTACATGGTCGACAGATGCCCTGCCGGATAGGACGCGTGCGTGTGCTCGACGAGTTTCGGCTGCGCGGTCGTCCCGGACGTGAAGTAGAGGAGCAGCGTGTCCCGCGACATGGTGAGGCCGTAGGGCGTGAAGTTCTCGGCCTCCTCGTAGGCGTCGGAGTAGCGGATCCAGTCGTCCACCGGGTCGCCCGCCGCGATCTTCGTGTAGTCGCCCTCGACGCCGTCGAACTTGGCCGCGTCCGCCGCCGCGACCACCACGTGCTTGGCGTTCCCGCGTTTTAGCCGGTCACGTAGGTCGGCGGGGCCGAGCAGCGGCGTGCACGGGATCAGGACCGCGCCGAGCTTCATCGCGGCGAGCACCGTCTCCCACAGCTCGACCTGGTTGCCGAGCATGAGGATGATCCGGTCGCCGCGCCGCACGCCGGACCGCCGCAGCAGGTTCGCCACCTGGTTCGACCGCCGCGCGAGCTGGGAGAACGAGTACCGCTCCTCCGAGCCGTCCTCCTCGACGATCCACAGCGCGGGCGAGTCGTTGCTCTCGGCGATCTTGTCGAACCAGTCCAGCGCCCAGTTGAAGCCGGTGAGCACGGGCCAGCGGAACTTCTCGTACGCGGTCGCGTAGTCGTCGCGATGCGCGAGCAGGAAGTCGCGCGCCGCCCGGAACTCGACTGCGGGCATGTTCTCTCCTCGTAGCCGCACGGACACCCGGTAGCAGGATCGTGGCCACCCCGAGTGACCCACGCCACCCCCGAACGGGGGTAGTCCGGATCTTCATACCCACCCGGACCGTTCTCTGGACGGCTGGCAGAATCGGCTTCGGGGTCGTGAGGAGAACACATGACCACGAGTGGGGACGATCCGCACATTCATGTGGCGGCGCACGCGCGGCGCGAGCACCTCCGTTTCGCGGACGAGGTCGAACGCCTCGGGACCATGCCCGGCTCCGTCATCAGCCCCGCGCAGGCGAGGCAGGCCGCGGCGAAACACCGCGACCTGGCGGACGAGTTCTCCGGCCCCTGACCCGCGCGCCATGCCGATGACGCTGGGCGGGCAGGGCGATGCGAGATACGCTCAACCGGCAAAATCCTTTGTCGCGGACCGTTCGGCGTGTGCGGGAGTGGCCACGGTGGGCTTCTCGGAACCACGGAGCGTAGTCATCGTCGGAGCGGGGCTTGGCGGTACCGCCACCGCTGTCCGCCTCTTACAGTTCGCCCGCGAACCCTTGCGGGTGGTGGTGGTGGAGCGGCGGCCCGAATACCGGAGCGCCGGAGTCGCCTACCACCGGACGGGCAACCACTGGCACCACGTCTTCAACATCCAGGCCGGACGCATGTCGATGTTCCGCGAGGACGTCGACGATTTCCTCGACTGGGCCAACAACGAGGCCGACCGCGCGGGCTGGCCGCCGGAATGGAGCGGGTTCATGTTCGTTGAGTCGGGGCCCGCGCCGCGCCGGATCTACGCCGACTACCTGGCCGCCCGCCTCGCCGGGGCCGCACGCGAAGCCGCGAAGGGTGTGACGCTGCTCGAAGCCGACGGGGAAGTGGTCGACTTGGAAATCGGCGGCGGCCGCGTGGGCGTCGTCGTGGAGAACTCGTCCTTACCGGGTTCTTCGGGGCGGACGGTGCTCCAAGCCGACCATGTCGTCCTGGCGACGGGCCTGGAGGAGCGTGACCTGCCGTTCGCGGCCGGGGTGAAAGACCATCCCGCGTTCGTGCGGCACCCGTATTCCAAGGACGGAATCGAGCGAATCATCAGTGTTCGGCGGGACGCCGTCGTCGCCATCGTCGGCACATTGCTGAGCGCGTACGACTCGGCCTCGCTGCTCCTCCGCCGCGGCCACACCGGGCCGATCCACATGATCTCGCGGTCCGGCCTGAGACTCCGCACCTACCCCACGGACCACCGGCACCATGTGCTCGACCTGCCCGCGCCGCGGCTGCACGCGGACGCCTATGAGGGACGCGACGAACTCGTCCGGCGCGTAAAAAGCGAATGGCAGCGGGCTTGCGACATCGTCGCCCGCGAACATCCCGCCGTGCCGCGCGCTGTGGTGACCGAACGGGTCGCCAAATCCTGGGAGCCGTTTCTGCCTGAGGCGTTGGCGCGCGTTCCGTCGTCCGACCTCCGGGCGCTGCTCGACGGGTACGGGAGCCTCCTCGCCACGCTGCGCGTGAACGCCGTCGCGTACATCACCCATTTCGTGGACGCCGCGCTGGAGTCTGGAAGACCGATCGTGCGCACCACCGGGAAGGTCGACGAAATCGTCGGCACGGCGTCCGGGGCCCTGCGACTGACGGTGTCCGGGCCCGGGGCGTCGCGGACCATCGAGGCGGATCTCGTGATCTCGAACTTCGGCCGCGAGACCGACTACGCGCAGGTGGGCTCGCCTTTGTGGAAGAACCTGCTGCGGAAGGGGATCGCCATGCGGCACCGGCGCACCGGACGCGGCATCGAGGTGGACGCCTCCGGCGGCCTCCTCGGACCGTGCGGCGTCCCGGTCGCCCCCATCTCCGTGGTCGGGTGCCCTCGTGAAGGCGACGAGATCGTCCGCTACGGCCGGATGGGCGCGTTCGCGTTCAACCTCGCCGCCATCAAGAACCATTCGGTGGGCGTCGCCGCCGCCGTCCTGCGAAGCCTCGAATCCTGCTTCGACGACACTTCCTCCATCGATGCCGGTGCATTCCCCCGCCTGATCAGCCTCGATGTGCGCCGAATGGCTGCCCGGCGCCGCTGCGACCGCGAAGCCTGGACGGCGCGGTTCGAGGAATGCCTCCAATCCGTTCGCGATGGGCGCGTTACGGACCGTGCGTTGCGGTTCGCTGTGAACACGGCCGCGACGACGAGGCTCAACGACCTTTCCGTGACGCCCCGAGACCTCCGTTCCCTGCTCGGGCTGGATGAGCCGTCCGAGGCTGATTAGCCGGAAAGCACCTCGGCATTCGGGAAGGTGCGCACCCGTCGCCGCCGCTGCGAGTCTTCCCCTATGAGGACATCCGCCAGCCCTCGTGAAGTACCCGGGGTATTGCTCGTCGATTCGCACAAGCGAAGCGTTCACGGACCCTGCAATCGCACCGGAAAGCCGGTTCAAGGTGCCATTCTGGTGGTCGACTCGCTCGGCCCCGAACTCTATGACGCGATCGTCGCCAGTTCCGCCGTGATCTGCGCGAGGGGCGGCCGGACCGGGCACATGCAGTCCCTCTGCCGCTCGCGCGGCATCCCCGTCCTCCGGATCGAGCCGTCCGATCTGGACGCCCTTCCCGCCGAGGTCACCGTCCAGCTCGACCGTGAATCAGTAGTCCTGGGTCAGGCCGGACCATCGCCCCACCCCTCAACACTCCCGCCCGGCGCCCTGGACCGCACCGAATCGATCTGCGTGGTCATCGCCGACGCCACCGACATCCGATCGACGAACGCTCTGGAACCCCGCGTCCACCAGGCGAGTTCGTTCTTCGTCCGCGAGGAGTTCGTCTGTTTCGCCGCCGGTCTGAGCCCCATCGACGCCCTACGCGCAGGCACCCGCGAGGCCGAGCACTACGGCGCCGCCGTGGCCTCCGAGATCTGCTCGATGGTGGACGAACTGCTCCCCGGCCAACGCCTCATCATGAGACTCCTGGACCTCCGCTCGGACGACGCCGCCAAGATCACGACCGGTGACCACGTGGACGACGAACCGAACCCGGAGCTAGGCCGCCACGGCGCCCGATGGCTCCTGCACGAACGCCATTACCCGCACGCTTTCCGCGCGCTCCGCGCCCACATCGGCAAACACCTCGGCGCCGACGCGGACCGGGTGCGATTCGCCGTCCCCTTCATCAACGACCGCGACGAATTCCTGCTCCTCCGCCGCCGCCTCGGCCTGCGATACAACACACCGCTGGGCGTCTTCATCGAGACCCCGGCCGCCGTCCATTCAGCCGCCGAATTCTGTGCCTCCGGAGCAAGCGAGTTGTTCGTCGGCACCAAAGACCTGATCCAGTTCTACCTGGCCGCCGACCGAGGAAACCACCTCGTATCAGCCACCTATCAGACCCGCCACCCAGCCGTCCTGGCGGCATTGCGCCAAGCCGTAGACTCCGGCCGCGCCGCCGGAGTCCCGGTCCACGTATTCGCCCTAGGCGCCGACCTGAACCACTACGTCCAGCACATCCCGACCCGCAACCTGATGATGTGCACCGCCGAACTACAACACCTGGCCAAAGCCCGATGCTCACTCGCCGGACAATTCCATTAGCCGCTGCCGGAGCACGACACCGTCCGTCGCCTTGATGAACACATCGCCTCGAACCGCCATCCATATGGGACGCCACGGATCGGCGACGATCCCGAACCCCGGGAATTCACGCCGCAGTTCGGCGAGGTAGGCGGCCGGGTCGGTGCGCCACGTCCCGTCGTCGCCACACGTCACGCGGGCGCCCCCAGATAGCCCTTGATCATCACCAGCGCGTCGGTGATGCGGTCGGACTCCGCGATCGGCTGCTGCCAGGAGGTGAAGAACCAGTAGCGTCCCTCGTCGTCCTCGTGCGGGCGGCAGGCGATCACGTCGCCCGCGACCCCGGCCGACCCGCACAGGCTCCGCGCGGTCATGTTGCGGACGACCAGCGAGCCCGCCACCATCTGCGTCGCGAAGCCGTGCGCCCGGAGGTGCATTTCGAGCGCCCGCAGCCGGACGTACGACTCGACGGCCGGGGCCTTGTGCTCGGGGACGCTCACTGCCGCCTCCCCAGTGCCTCGGCGAGCGCGACCCGCTCGGACAGCCGGTTCTGCGCGTCGCACAGCAGCCACAGCTCGCCCTCGTCCCGAGCCCGCACGCTGGCCAGGCAGCCGTTGGAGCGCTGGTACTCGCTCAGCTCGCCGACCCGGCGCGCGACGAACCCGCCGTCCCTCCGCTCGCCGAACCATCCAGACATGAAGGGCATTCCCCTCACTCTCCTGAAATTGGCCGATACCGTCATGTAGAAGCCCCATTTTCGATTGCCGCCGTCGAAAAGCTTGCAATCACACTCACAGCCAAGGTAAAAATCAGCTAGCGACCGTTCCACACTTCCGGTCAAGTCGAGCGAAGATCGCATCAACCAGTGCCCTGGTGAACTCCCCGGAGGCTCCCGATGACTGAGAATCGAGCCCGCGTCTTCTTCGGCGGAGAACTCCGCCGCATGCGTGACAAGGCCGGCCTGACGGGCAAACAACTGGCCGACGCCCTGGGCTGCACGCCTCAATGGATCAGCATGATGGAAAGCGGCCGCAAGCTCTCCGAACAGAGCGCCCACGACCTCGACACGTTCTTCCAGACCGACGGGACGTTCCACCGTCACTGGAAGCTCGCCAGCGAGATCGAGGTCCAGTTCATCCTGCCGCCCGGCTTCCCCGAGTACTTGGAGTACGAGAAGGAGGCGACGTCCTACCGCATCTTCTCCGCACTCCTCATCAACGGCCTCTTCCAGACCGAGGACTACACGCGCTCCATCCTCCTTGCCAGTGACGGGAGCAACGTCGCGGAGCTGACCGCGAAACGCATGGAGAGGCAGGCGGTCCTCACGCGCGAGAACCCGCCACACACGTGGCTCGTTTTGGACGAGACGGTATTGCGTCGCATTGTAGGCAGCCCGGCCATCATGCGAGAGCAGCTCAATTACTTGCTCACGGCATCGGAGCGAATCAACACGATGATCCAGGTAGTTCCGAACGGATCGGGCTATCACGCAGGGCTCGGGGGAGAATTCACCATCCTGGGATTCGAGGACAGAGTGGATCTGGCCTACACCGAGTCGGCGGGCGAAGGTCTCTTGATCGAGAGGGCTGCCAGGGTCAGAGACAAAGTCGTACGCTGGGACCTGCTCCGAGGTTACGCACTCCCCGTTGAGGAGTCGCGAGCCCTGATTAGGACGGTAATGGAGAGTCTATGAAAGACGTGCCCAGCGTCCTCTGGCGCAAGAGCAGCCACAGCGACCACAGCGGTGGCAACTGCGTTGAGGTGGCGGACCTTGCCCGTGTGATCGGCGTGCGTGACTCCAAGGATCCGAACGGTCCGAAGTTGGCCCTCTCCACGTCCGCGTGGAGTGCCTTCACTGCCGAAATCAAGTCAGGCGCACACGACCCGTCCTGACGTCCCCCGCTCACCCTGAGCCCTCGGCCGAACGACCGCCGGGGGCTTTGCATAGGACGGTCGGGGCCGGACCGCGTGTCCTCGACCGGCCCCGACCGCCGGTCAGACGGCTCTCACAGGCCCGTGAGCTGGGTCAGGGTGGTCTGGGCGACCTCCCAACTTGTGTTCACCATCGCGTCCTCTTGTGCGCGGGCCTGAATGATGCTGTCGCCTCGATTGCCGTTGTAGGCCGTGCAGAACCACAGCTTTTTGTGGGAGTCGGCGTCGTAGAGCTGGGAGCACCTGGGCGTCAGGCTGGTGCGGATCTTCTGGTTGGACTCGCGGAGAACCGGGATGAGAGTGTCGTTGTGCAGGCCGGCCTTGCTGCGTGCCATGAGCGCGATGGGGCCGACGGCGTTGACCGAGAAGCCGAGTTGATCCAGGGCGGCCCCGCTGGTGACCGCGGACATCAGGCTGTTGATCTGGGTGATACAGGAGGTCGCGTTCAGCGCGAAGTTCTGCTTGTTGTCCGTGGTCAGATTGTCGAAGTCGGGGAAGTTGATGACGGCGCTGTGCGCGCAGGCGCGCGCGTCGGCGGCGGCGACGGCGTCAATGTGGTTGATGATGTCGCGTTGGGCGGACTGGATCGCGGAGATGATCTGTGCGGTGGCGGCCGCCGATGAGCCGCCACCGGCGAAGGTCTTGTACGCGTCGTACGCGGCCTTGATCGCCGCGGCGACCGTGGCGGGATCGACACTGGGTTGGACCTTGGAGTTCGCTTCTTTGAAAGTGGCTGCCCCGGCCGGACCGGCCGTGGCCGTGACAGCCACGGCAAGCGCCACGCCAACGCCGATGAGTTTCCGCCTCACTTCGTGCCTCCCTTGACTGACGAGAAGACCTCTTCCAGAAGTACGCGTCCGGGTTACACGAAACACGGTCACGGACCGTCGGGTTGAAATGCCACGGTGTTTCGGCGCATCGGTCGCCAGGCTTGGAAACGGTCCCCTAGTGATCAATGAAGACCTCTGTCAAGCGGCCGCAATCGGCGTGGAGCGGCATCCGCACATCGGCGTGGGCTAGGAGTCGGTGAGGTGGTACTTCATGCCCATGTGGGAGGGGTGGAAGCCGAGTTTTTGGTAGAAGCGGATGGCGGCGGGGCGTTGGCGGTCGGTGGTCAGTTGGACGAGGCGGCAGCCGCGGGCGCGGGCCTGGGCGATGGCGAAGTTGATCATGTCTTGGCCGATGCCGGCTCCGCGTTGGGAGGCGGCCACGCGGACGCCCTCGATCTGGGCTCGTTCGCCGCCCGTGTAGGTCAGGCCGGGGATGAAGGTCAACTGGAGGGTGCCCGCGACCTCTCCGGCGACCTCGGCGACCAGGACGGTGTTGTTCGGGTCGTTCTGGATGGCGGTGAACGCGGTGAAGTACTCATCCGGAATCGTGTCGCCCGGCGTTTCGCGGGTCGATCCGAGGGGATCGTCGGCCAGTAGCCGGACGATCCCCGGCAGGTCGGCGACCGTAGCCTCGCGGAAGGTCACTTCTTGATCACGCTGCACACCCGACAGGTTATCCGCACGCTAAGTTGCAACGTTTACGAACGTCCTGTAGTACTACGGGTTGTAGTACTACACTGAGTGGAGACCACCTTCCAACGCACCCGACTGCCGGTGGTCACGTCGCCGCGCAGGGAGATGTCGATGTACCACAACGAGAACGAGGAACACTGGAGCGACCACGCCATCTGCCGTGGCGCCGATCCCGACCTGTTCTTCCCGATCGGGTACTCCGCGCCGGTGCTCAAGGCGCAGGAGGACGCCGCCAAGGCGATCTGCGCGAACTGCCCGGTGAAGGCCGAATGCCTCTCCTGGGCCCTCCAGGTCGGTGAACCCGACGGCGTCTGGGGCGGGACGACCCCGGAGGAGCGCCGCTACCTCCGCCGCACGTCGGACGCGCCCGTCCGCAAGCCGCTGCCGGTCATCGTGGTGCGCGGCGACGCCTCGGAGTCGGAGCACGCCTCCGCCGCGTAACGGGAGGCCGTGGCACGTTCCGGACGTGCCGCGCGTTGACTGGGCAGGGTCGTCCAGACTTACGGTGGCTGACATGAGCTATACCCCCGAACGGCGGCGCTCCGAATCGCTGGCCATGCACGGGACGCGGGCGCTGTCCGCGGCCGTGCTGGTCGGGGCCGTGACCGCGCTGATGTGGGTCCTGGAGGCGTTCGACTACACGACCGACGGCTGGCTCGACCGGTTCGGCATCCAGCCGCGCGACGTCAACGACCTGCCCGACATCTTCACCGCGCCGTTCATGCACGCCGGGTTCGGGCACCTGATGGCGAACACCGTCCCGTTCCTGGTGCTGGGGTTCATCGCGGCGGCGCGCGGCATCGCCAAGTTCCTCGTCGCCAGCCTGATCGTGATCGTCGTCGGCGGGCTCGGGGTGTGGTTCACGAGCAGCGCGAACACGCTCGGGTCCAGCATCCTGATCTTCGGGTTCTTCGGCTACCTGGTCGGACGCGGGATCTTCGAGCGCCGCCTCGCCGACATCGCGATCGCCGTGGCCGTGGTCGCCGTGTACGGGACGATGCTGCTCGGCGTCATCCCCGGCGACCCCGGCATCTCCTGGCAGGGACACCTGTTCGGGCTGCTCGGCGGCGTCCTCGGCGCGTGGTTCCTGCGCCGCTCCCCGAGCCGGGGCGCGCCTAGTTCGGCCTGACCGTCACCTCGGAGACGACCGCGTCGCGCGGCGTCTCCAGCGCGGACACCAGCACGCGCGCCACCGTCGCGGGCGCGGCGAAGTCGTCCTCGGCGTAGGGGTGGCCCTCCTCGGCGCGCACCTTCCGCTGCATCTCGGTGGCCGTCCGACCCGGGTAGACGGTCGTGACGCGCAGGGAGCGCTCCTCGGCCCGCAGCGAGTCGGCCAGCGCGCGCAGCCCGAACTTCGACGCCGCGTACGCCGACCATTCGGGGTTGGCGCGCAGCCCGGCCGTCGAGTTCACGAACACGACGTGCCCCTCGGCGGCGCGCAACGCGGGCAACAGGAGCCGGGTCAGCTCGGCCACGGAGACGAGGTTCACCGAGAGGTGCTCGATCCACTCGTCCGCGCCGAGGTCGGAGACGGGCGCGAGGTGCACCATGCCCGCCGCGTGGACGACGCCGTCCAGTCGCGCGGGGACGTCCGCCATCCCGAGGGACGCCTCGATCCGCAGCGGCTCCGTCAGGTCGACCGGGATCGTCGTGATGCGCGGCGTCGGACGCGGAGCCGTGGCGGCCCCCGGGTTGAAGACCTGCGTGGCGGCGTGCGCCGCCCCGGTGCGCAGCCGCGCGGCCAGCGCGTCGAGGCGCTCGGCCGAACGCGCCGTGAGGACGAGGTCGTGTCCCCGCTCGCGCAGCAGCTCGGCGACGGCCGTCCCGATCCCGCCCGTCGCCCCCGTGATCAGATACGTGCCCATGACCGTCCATTCTCGTCGGGTCCGCCATACGTGTGGACGCGGGGGGCGGTCCCCGGGTTCGCGGCCACCGGAAGATCAGCCCGCGGTGGACGACGGGCGCAGCACCCGCGTCGCCCCCGCGATCAGCGCCGTGGCGAGCACCCAGCCGATCGCGACCAGCCCGTAGCCGATCCAGCGCGACCAGCCGACCGCGTCGTAGGACAGCTGCTGCCCGAACGTGTCCAGCGGGATCAGCAGGTCGAGCGTGTAGATCAGGGCGTGGAAGGCGGGCAGCTCGTCCGGCGGCTTCACCGCGCGCGGCCGCTCGATGGAGAACACCGTCGTCCCGAGCGCGACCAGTGCGGCGAACCAGGCGAACGCGAGCCACGGCCGGTAGCCGAACCCGACCGTCCAGTCCAGGACGTGGTTCCACGCCTTGCCGACCGTGTTCAGGTTGCGGCGGCGGGCGCGAAGTTTCGCGAGCTGCACCTTGCGGGCCATGTCGTCGTGCCCGGCGCCGTGGAACCAGGCGGCGAGCTGCTCGTACGGCTGGAGGTGGAAGTCGGGGTCGCGGGACACCCAGTCGAGCCGGTCGCCGCCCTCGACGCTGCGCAGCGTCTCGTACGTCAGGCCGTTCAGGAACAGCTCGTCCGGCCAGGCGGTGTCGATGTCCATGATCAGTTTGATCCGGGAGTAGGACAGCGACACCCGGCCCTCGATCTTCCCCTCCGGCAGCAGCAGCAGCTCGTCGGCGACGATGTGGCTCGCGTGCAGCGCCATCCGGTCCGGGTCGCCGGAGTCGAGGCGTCCCCGGGAGAACGACAGGATCCCGTTGAAGCGGGCGCTGCGCAGCCGGACGGTGCCGAGCGCGGAGAAGCCGCGGCTGAACTCGGCGGCGTCCTCGACCACCAGGTTCTGCGCGTCGAGCGCGATGCGGCCCGGGTTGACCAGGCTCGTGCCCTGCATGAACAGGCCGCCGTTCATCCGGCCGCCGACGAGCCGCATGCCGCCGGTGATCGTCGCCTCCTGGACGAACATGCCCGCCTCGACGACGAGCCCGCCGGTGAACACCGCCCACGCCTGCTCGTCGGGCGCGGTGATCGTCGTCCGGTTCATCCGCAGGCCGCCGCCGATCATCGCCCGGGTCAGCTTGACGGTGCCGTCGATCCGCGACCCGGACAGGCTGACGTAGCCGTCCGCGCGCAGGCCGCCGCCGTCGAAGCCGGGCATCCGGCAGTCGGCGAACCGGAGCTGCCTGGTCTCGGCGTTGGAGAAGTCGGGGGGCTCGACGAGCCTGCACCGCTCAAGGCGCAGTTCGTGCTCGACCGTCCCGCCGGAGACGTCCAGCGTCCCGGTGATGTACGCGCCGCGCAGCCGGACGGCCGCGACCGCGCCCGGCCGCGACTCGCCCGCGCCGAGCAGCAGCTGCGTGATGATCTCCGCGCGGACGATGCGGTCGGGGAGCGGCCCGGCGGGCAGGTCGTCGCCGAGCACGATCTTCGCGCCGGTCGGGAAGGCGGCCCAGAGCCGCCGTTCGGCGTGGTTCAGTCCGGGGGGCTGGGGCACGGGCACCCTTTCTACACCGACACCCTTTCTACGCGGCGATCCCCTCCGCGATCAAGCTCGCGGAGGGGATCCCGAAGGCTAGAAGAAGCCCCGGCGGCGCCCGGCGTCCTGGAGGAGGCCGTCGAGCTGCCGCTCCCAGTCGGTGTGGTCGACGGTGCCGTAGTCGACCGTGAAGCGGCTGAACGCGTCGTGCCCCTCGGTGAACACGCCGCCGCGCTTGTCGAGCTCCAGCACGACCTCCATCGACTGCGGGTAGGACACGAACGTCACTTCGAGCTGCTTGATGCCGCGCGCGTACTGGCCCGGCGGGTAGAACTCGATCTCCTGGTAGAAGGGCAGCTCCTGGTGGACGCCCCAGATCCGCCCCTTCTCGCAGTCGGCGTTGCGGAACTGGAACCCGAGGTTGGAGAACGCCGCGAGGATGCGCTCCTGCGCGGGCAGCGGGTGGACGGCGATCGGGTCGAGGTCGCCCGGGTCGAGCGCGCCCGCGACCTCCAGCTCGGTGGCGAGCCCGACCGTCGTGCCGTGCAGCGGATGCCCGTACATGTGCGTGAGCGGCGCTTCCCACGGGATGGGGAACTGGAACGGGATGCTGTGCCGCGCCCCCTCCTGGAGGCTGAACCCGCCGGCGACGGGCATCTTCGAGTACTCCAGGTTGGACGTGTACTCGTTGTCGCCCGACTCGACCTCGACCTTGGTCCGGAGGGCGAGGTTCACCGCCTTGATGTCGGAGTTGAACTGCCCGCCGATGATGGTGATCTCACCTGTCACCACACGTCCGGGGGCGGTGTTGGGGTCGTGCAGGGTCGTTTCGATCGACGGGCCGCCGATGCCCATCGCCTGGCGCAGCTTCTTGAAGACCAAGGTCCGTCCCTCCCGTGTACGAGCGCCCCCGGTTGCCTGATTGGGGGCGCTCTCGTCCCATAGACGCTGTTAGGGGAGAGTACGTTCCGGAGTACCGGCGTGACCTGCGAATGGCCACGTCCGGTGACGGCCGCGCGGAAGGGTTTCGGCGGCGGATTCAGCGCCCGGTCTCAGTGGCCGCCGCCCGCGAGGTTCAGGCCGACGACGCCGAGCACGATGAACGCCAGCGCCGCGATCTTCAACGCGGACACCTGGTCGCCCATGACGAGCATGCCGAGCGCCGCCGTCCCGACCGCGCCGATCCCGACCCACACGGCGTAGGCGGTGCCGACGTCGAGGTTCTTCAGGGCCAGGCTGAGCAGGCCGAAGCTGGTCACGGCGAACACCGCGAAGCCGACGGACGGCAGCGGCTCGGTGAAGCCCTTGCTGCCCTTCAGGCACAGGGCCATCGCGACCTCGAAGAGGCCGGCGACGATGACGAGGATCCAGGCCATCATGTACTCCCGGAAGGCGAGAAGGTCAGGTCGCGCGCCGTCTTCGCCTGCCGGGTACGTCGCACCTCGTCCGGGAGGACGCCTCGGTCCTCACCTGGTCCAACGGCCCTGTGCCGCCGGATGTTCCGTCAGGAGCGGCCGAGGGCGCGGTACTCCCAGCCCGCGCCGCGCCACTGCGCGGCGTCGAGGGCGTGCCGGCCGTCCACGATCCGTTTGTGCTTGACGACCTCCGCCAGCGCCTCCGGCCGCACCTCGCGGAACTCCGACCACTCGGTCAGCAGGACGACGACGTCGGCGTCCCGCGCCACGTCGAACGCGCTGTCGCCGTAGCGGAGTTCGGGCGCGGCGCGGCGCGCGTTGTCCAGCGCGGCCGGGTCGTGCACGCGGACGTCGCCGCCGAGGCCGTGCATGGTGCGGGCGACGTCCAGCGCGGGCGCGTCGCGGATGTCGTCGGAGTTCGGCTTGAACGCGGCGCCCCACACGGCGATCCGGCGGCCCGCGATGTCGCCGCCGAGCACCTCGCGGACGAGGTCGACGGTGCGGGCGCGGCGGCGCCGGTTGATGTCGTCCACCTGGCGCAGGAACGACACGGCCTGGCCGACGCCGATCTCCTCGGCGCGGTGCGCGAACGCGCGGATGTCCTTCGGCAGGCAGCCGCCGCCGAAGCCGAGGCCCGGTTTCAGGAACTTGCCGCCGATGCGGTCGTCCAGGGCGAGGGAGTCGGCGAGGTCCTTCACGTCCGCGCCGACCGCCTCGCAGACCTCCGCCATCGCGTTGATGTAGGAGATCTTGGTGGCGAGGAAGGAGTTCGCGGCGACCTTGACCAGCTCGGCGGTGGCGAGGTCGGTCCTGATCACGGGGGTGCCGAGGTCAAGGACGGGCCTGAACGCGGCCCGCAGCCGCTCCTCCGCCCAGTCGGAGGCGACGCCGAACACGAGCCGGTCGGGACGCATCGTGTCGTCGACCGCGAAGCCCTCGCGCAGGAACTCGGGGTTCCAGGCCAGCTCGACGTCCGTGCCCGCGGGAGCGAGGTCGCGCAGGACGCCGGTCAGCCGCTGCGCCGTCCCGACCGGGACGGTCGACTTGCCGACGACGAGCGCGCGGCGGCCCAGGTGCGGGGCGAGGGAGTCGATCGCCGCCTCGACGTAGGTCAGGTCGGCGGCGTCCGAGCCGGGGAGCTGCGGTGTGCCCACGCACACGAAATGGACGTCGCCGAACTCACCGACCTCCTCGTAGGAGGTGGTGAATCGCAGCCTGCCCGAGTCGAGCGCCTTGGTGAGCAGCTCGGGCAGACCGGGTTCGAAAAAGGGCACCTCGCCGGACGCGAGCCGGGCGATCCTCTCCCGGTCGACGTCCAAACCGAGGACCTCGAAGCCGAGCACAGCCATGCAGATGGCATGTGTGGCGCCGAGGTAGCCGGTCCCGATGACGGTCAGTCGCGGGACCTCGGCCGTCCTCTGATCCATGCGCACCTCCCTTTCGCGTCGCGGGTGTCGCGCGGTGAATGGCACGTCCGATCTTCCCACCGGAAGGGTGCCAAGCCGCGGCGGGTGCGGTGCTGGCGACGATGCGTGAACAGTGTGTGAACTACCCGGTAACTCGGTCCGGGGGTGCCACCACCGGTTACCAGCGGGTAGCATGAAGGCGAGTTACCGACCAGTACGCAGCGGGACCGCCGGTCGCCGCAGGACCGAAACGGAGTCTCGATGGGGCACTACAAGAGCAACCTCCGAGACCTCGAGTTCAACCTCTTCGAGGTGTTCCGGCGCCAGGACCTCCTGGGCAAGGGCCCCTACGAGGAGGTCGACGAGGACACCGCGCGCAGCGTCCTCGACGAGGTGAACCGGCTGGCCGAGGGCCCCATCGCCGACTCCTTCGAGGACGCCGACCGGCACCCGCCGGTCTACGACCCCGCCACCGGCGAGGTGGCGATGCCGGAGGGCTTCAAGAAGTCGTTCAAGGCGTGGATGGACGCCGAGTGGTACCGGCTCGACCTCGCCCCCGAGTTCGGCGGCAGCCGCGCCCCGCGCTCGCTGACCTGGGCTGTCGCCGAGCAGATCCTCGGCGCGAACCCGGCGGTGTACATGTTCGCGTCCGGTCCCGGCTTCGCTCAGATCCTGTGGCGCATCGGGACGCCGGAGCAGAAGCGGTTCGCCGAGCTGGCCCTGGAGCGGCAGTGGGGCGCCACGATGGTGCTGACCGAGCCGGACGCGGGCTCCGACGTCGGCGCGGGACGGGCCAAGGCCGTCCAGCAGCCCGATGGAACGTGGCACATCGAGGGCGTCAAGCGGTTCATCACGTCGGCCGAGCACGACATGGCGGAGAACATCTTCCACCTGGTGCTGGCCCGTCCCGAGGGCGCCGGCCCGGGGACGAAGGGGCTGTCGATGTTCCTCGTCCCGAAGTACCTGGTCGACCTGGAGACCGGCGAGCTGGGCGAGCGCAACGGCGCGTACGTGACGAACGTCGAGAAGAAGATGGGGCTCAAGGTCTCCACGACCTGCGAGCTGACCTTCGGCGAGAGGCACCCGGCCGTCGGATACCTGGTCGGGGACGTCCACCAGGGCATCAGGCAGATGTTCCTCGTCATCGAGTACGCGCGGATGATGGTGGGCACCAAGGCGATCGCGACCCTGTCCACCGGCTACCTGAACGCGCTGGAGTACGCGAAGGAGCGCGTGCAGGGCGCCGACATGACGAAGATGACCGACAAGACCGCGCCGCGCGTGACGATCACGCACCACCCGGACGTCCGGCGCAGCCTCATGACGCAGAAGGCGTACGCCGAGGGCATGCGGGCGCTGGTGCTGCTCGCCTCGTCCTACCAGGACGCCGTGCAGGTCGCCGAGTTCGAGGGCCGCAAGGACGAGACGGCCGAGAAGGTCAACGACCTGCTGCTGCCGATCGTCAAGGGGTTCGGCTCGGAGCGGGCCTACGCGCTGCTCGGCGCCGAGTCGCTCCAGACTCTCGGCGGCTCCGGCTTCTTGCAGGACTACCCGATCGAGCAGTACATCCGCGACTCCAAGATCGACACCCTGTACGAGGGGACGACCGCGATCCAGGGGCAGGACCTGTTCTTCCGCAAGATCCTCCGGGACAACGGAGAGGCGCTGAAGGTGCTCTCCGGGGAGATCAGGGCGTTCGCCGACTCGGGCGCCGGGAACGGGCGGCTGAAGAACGAGCGGGCCCTGCTCGGCCGGGCGCTGGACGACGTCCAGGGCATCATCGACCCGATGGTCGGCTGGGCGCTCGGCTCGATGGAGGACCCGAGGGAGCTGTACCGGATCGGGCTCAACTCGTCCCGGCTGCTGCTCGCGCTCGGCGACCTGATCGTCGCCTGGCTGCTCTGCCGCCAGGCCGAGATCGCGCTGGACCGGCTCGGCGGCGGCGACATCTCGGACGCCGACAAGTCGTTCTACACGGGCAAGGTCGCGGCGGCGCAGTTCTTCTGCCAGACCGTCCTGCCGCGTCTCGCCTCCGAGCGGGCCATCACCGAGGGCACCACGCTGGACGTCATGGACCTGCCCGAGGCGTCCTTCTAGCGCGGTCGGTCGATCTTCCAGGCGGTTCCGCCTGGAAGATCGACGAGTGCGCAAGACCCCCGATGGCAAGGGGTCTCGCATGTGGCTACTGTGGGCGCGTCCCCTCGCTCGTCCTCCTCCCCCGACCGGAACAACGATGCGACGTGTCCTGCCCCTCGCCATCTTTCTCAGCGGGCTTCTGCTGCTCGCCGGGTGCGCCGACACCGACCGGGCGGTGTCGAGCGATCCGCCGACGGCCGGGC
This sequence comes from Actinomadura syzygii, assembly GCF_008085905.1. Taxonomy (GTDB): domain Bacteria; phylum Actinomycetota; class Actinomycetes; order Streptosporangiales; family Streptosporangiaceae; genus Spirillospora; species Spirillospora syzygii. The sequence goes on from NZ_VSFF01000005.1 coordinate 420,724, forward strand.
CGAACGGCTCGCCCGTCCCGCGCACCGGCCCCGGTTACGCGAAGGAGGGCTGGTTCGGGACGGCGGACGGCCTGCACGCCCGCTTCGAGGTCAGGGCCGTAGAGCGGCAGGGGACGAAGACCGTGCTGCGGTACGGCGTCACGTCCCTGGACTCGGCGGTGAAGTCGGTCTCGTTCGGCGTCCAGCTCCTCGACCCGGTCGGACGCAGGCTCTACCGGCCGACCGGCTCGACCAGCGGCGAGAACTTCACGCCGGGGACGGCGCGGGACATGGCGGCCGAGTTTCCCCCTTTGCCGACGGAAACGCAGAAGGTCACCGTCCTCACGCCGGGGACGGCGGGGGAGTTCACCGGCATTCCGGTGACCACCGCGACGGGGACGCCGGGCCTGCCGTCCGGAGGGCCGCCGTCCGGAGGGCTGCCGTCCGGGCCGGGCGTGCCGCCGACCGGGACCGGGGTGCCCACGTGGTCCGGGCCGCCGAGCGGGTTCACGCCGCCGTCCGGGGCTCCGAACGGCGGGACGACGACGTCCGGGCCGTCGCTGCGGGCCGAGCCGTTCGAGCGGGCGTTCGCCGGGGCGCCGTCGCCGGTGACCTCGTCGCCCTCGTCCTCTCCTTCGTCCTCGTCGGGCGGGACGCCGTCGCCCGGCACCGGGACGTCGCCGCCCGCGACCGGCGCCAACCCCGCCGACCTGTACGACATCACCGAGAGCCAGACCAAGGACGTCACGGCCAGCGGCTCGCAGGTCACGTTCGCCCTGCACACCGACGCGCTCTTCAACGGCGGCAAGGCCACGCTCACCGGCGGGGCGAAGGCCGTCCTGGACGAGACCGCGCAGCAGATCAAGGCGAAGGGCGCGCGGACGCTCACGTTCGAGGGGCACACGGACGGCGAGGGCGACGACGCGAAGAACCTGAAGCTGTCCAAGGACCGGGCGGAAGCCGTCATGAAGGAGCTGAAAGCGCGGCTCGGCGGCGGCCTCACCTACACCGCGCGGGGGATGGGCGAGGCGCAGCCGGTCGCGCGTGAGGGCGGCGCGGACGACGCCGCGGCCCGCGCCCGCAACCGCCGCGTCGAGATCTCCTTCCCGGTCGGCGCGACCCTGCCGGGCGCGCCGGGCGGTTCGTCCTCGCCTGGAGGTTCGTCGCCCAGCACTGCGGCTGGTACACCGGCGGCGTTCCACGCACAGGACGGGAAGACCGTCGCGAGCCGCTCCGCCCAGTTCGGCTCGGCGAAGCGCCGCATCGACGTCAAGCCCTTCTACCGCGACGGCCCCTACGTCGTCGCCGTGTTCGACATCGTGAACGAGGGCCCCGGCACCACTCCGCCGGACGCGTCCTACCCGAACAAGGACTATCCCGGAGGAGCGTTCACGGCGTTCTCCGTCCAGGTACAGGGCGGGAAGGAGACGTACCGGGGCGTGCGCGTCGGCGCGGAGACGGGCGCGGCGGAGGGCGGCGTCGGCGCGTACGTCGACCCGGGGCGCGCCGTTTTCCGGACGGCGGTCAACCAGCCCGTCCGCGGCTTCGTGTACCTGCCCGCGCCGCCGGGGAACGCCACGTCCGTCACCTTCAACGCGGGCCCCTTCGGAAACTTCGACAAAGTCCCCGTCTCTTAACCGCAGAACCCGCGGAGCCGGTGAGCGGCCCCGCGGGTTCGCGCTCCGTCAGGACCAGGCGAGCATCCGGATCGGGTCCTCCAGCATGGCGCCGACGTCGCGGAGCACCTTCGAGCCCAGCTCACCGTCCACGATGCGGTGGTCGAACGACAGGGACAGCGTGGTGACCTTGCGGATCGCGAGCTCCCCCTCGTGCACCCACGGCATGTCCCTGATCTGGCCGAACGCCAGGATCGCCGACTCGCCCGGCGTGAGGATCGGGGTGCCGGAGTCGACGCCGAACACGCCCACGTTGGTGATCGTGATCGTCCCGTCGGACAGGTCGGCGGGCGTCGCCCTGCCCGCGCGGGCCTTCTCCGTCAGCTCGCCCAGCGCGCGGGCGAGGCCGGGGAGGTCGAGGTCCTGCGCGTCCTTCACCTTCGGGACGATCAGGCCGCGCTCCGTGGCGGCCGCGATCCCCAGGTTCACGTAGCGCTTGACGACGATCTCCGCGCCGTCCGGGCCGTCCGCCCAGGACGAGTTGACCATCGGGTTGCGCGCCACGGCGGTGAGCAGGGCCCGCGCCACCAGCAGCAGCGGGGACACCTTCACGTCCGCGAACTCGGGCAGCTCGCGGAGCCGTCGCACGGTCTCCATCGTCCGGGTCACGTCGACCTGGAGGAACTCGGTGACGTGCGGCGCGGTGAACGCCGACCCGGTCATCGCCGCCGCCGTCGCCTTGCGCACGCCCTTGACCGGCACCCGCTCCTCGCGCGGCCCCGCCTGGACGGCGGGCGCGGACGGCGCGGACAGCGCGGCCTGGACGTCGTCCCGCGTGATCGAGCCCTGCGGGCCCGACCCCGTGATCGCGGCGAGGTCGACGCCGAGGTCCTTCGCCATCTTCCGGACGGGCGGCTTCGCCAGCGGCAATCCGTTGTCCACAGGCTGTGGACGAGGCGCGGGCGGCCTCACGACCGGAGCCGCGGGGGCGGGCGGCGGGGCCGTTCCGTTGGACGCCTTGCGCGGGCGCCGCTTGGTCGCCGCCTCCTTCACCCCGTACCCGACGAGCACGGGCGTCCGCTTGGGCGGCTGCTCCGGCGACACCATCCCCGGCTCGTCCGGGGTCGGCACCCGCTCCGCGTCCCGCGCGGGCGCCCGCGCGGACTCGGCGGGCCGCGCGGGCTCGGGTGCCGCACCGCCCTCCGCGTCCACCGAGATGATCGGCGCGCCGACGTCCACCGTCTGGCCCTCGGTGACGTGCAGCGCCGTCACCACGCCCTCGAACGGGCAGGGCAGCTCCACGATCGCCTTGGCCGTCTCGATCTCGACGATCGTCTGGTTGATCTCCACCGTGTCGCCCACCTGGACGTGCCACTTGACGATCTCGGCCTCCGTCAGGCCCTCGCCCACGTCCGGCAGGTTGAAGACTTTCGGCTGGCTCACCGGCGTCACCACGCGAAGGTCCGGTCGACCGCGTCGAGGATGCGGTCGAGGTCGGGCAGGTACTGGTCCTCGATGCGGGACGGCGGGTACGGCGTGGAGAACCCGCCGACGCGCAGCACCGGCGACTCCAGCCGGTAGAAGCACCGCTCGGTGATCCGCGCGGCCAGCTCGGCGCCGAACCCGTTGTAGACCGGGGCCTCGTGGACGACGACGCAGCGTCCCGTCCGGTCGACGGACTCGACGACCGTGCCGATGTCGAGGGGGTTGAGCGAGCGCAGGTCGATGACCTCCAGGGAGCGTCCCTCCTCGGCGGCGGCGCCGGCCGCCTCAAGGCACGTCTTCACCGACGGCCCGTACGCGAGGAGCGTCACGTGCTCGCCCGGCCGGACGACGGTGGCGCTGTGCAGCGGCGTCCAGTCCGTGGACTCGACGTCGACCTCGGCCTTCTCCCAGTACCGGCGCTTCGGCTCGAAGAAGATCACCGGGTCCGGCGAGGCGATGGCCTGCTGGATCATCGAGTAGGCGTCCACCGGGTTCGAGCACGCGACCACGCGCAGCCCGGCGGTGTGCGTGAAGTACGCCTCCGGCGACTCCGAGTGGTGCTCCACCGCGCCGATCCCGCCGCCGCACGGGATGCGGACGACCACCGGCAGCGACAGCTTGCCGAGCGACCGCATGTGCATCTTCGCGAGCTGCGTGATGATCTGGTCGGCGGCCGGGAACACGAACCCGTCGAACTGGATCTCCACGACCGGCCGGTAGCCGCGCAGCGCGAGCCCGATCGCCGTCCCGACGATGCCGGACTCGGCGAGCGGGGTGTCGATGACGCGCTCTTCGCCGAAGTCCTTCTGCAGGCCGTCCGTGATGCGGAAGACGCCGCCGAGCTTCCCGACGTCCTCGCCCATCACGAGGACCTTCGGGTCGTTCTCCATGGCTTTGCGAAGGCCCTCGTTCATCGCCTTGCCGAGGGTCAGGGTCGTCATCTCGCCCTGCCTTTCTGGGGGACGACCCCCAGGCCCCCGAGGTGGAGTCCCGAAGATCCTCGCTTCGCTCCGGTCATCGGGCCTCCTCCTCGAACGACGCCAGGTAGGCGGCGAACTGCTCCTGCTCCTCGGTCATCAGGGGGTGCGGTTCGGCGTAGACGTGCTCGAACGCCGACAGCGGCTTCGGGTCGGGCATGGAGAGGCAGCCCTCGCGCAGCTCGCGCGCCGTCTGCTTGGCCTCGTCCTCGATCTTCTGGAAGAACGCCGCATCGGCGAACTCGTTGCGCACCAGGTACGCCTTGACGCGCTCGATCGGGTCCTTGAGCTTCCACGCCTCTTCCTCGGCCTTGAGCCGGTAGCGCGTGGGGTCGTCCGTGGTGGTGTGAGCGCCCATCCGGTAGGTGAACGCTTCGATGAGCGTGGGGCCCTGACCCGTCCGGGCGTTCTCCAGTGCCTTGCGGGTGACGGCGAGACAGGCGAACACGTCGTTTCCGTCCACGCGGATGCCGGGGAACCCGTATCCCTGGGCGCGGCGGTAGAGGGGGATGCGCGACTGCCGTTCGAGGGGCTCGGAGATGGCCCACTGGTTGTTCTGGCAGAAGAACACGATCGGCGCGTTGAACACGGACGCGAACACGAACGACTCGTTGACGTCGCCCTGCGAGGTCGCTCCGTCCCCGAAGTAGGCGATCGTCGCGGCGGCGGACGGGGTGCCGAGCACTCCGTCCCGCTGGACGCCCATCGCGTACCCGGTGGCGTGCAGGGTCTGGCTGCCGATCACGACGGTGTAGAGGTGGAAGTTGTGCTCGGCCGGGTCCCAGCCGCCGTGGGTGACGCCCCGGAACATGCTGAGCAGCTTCAGCTGGTCGACGCCGCGACACCAGGCGACGCCGTGCTCCCGGTAGGTCGGGAAGACCATGTCGTTCTCGGACAGGGCCCGTCCGGACCCGATCTGCGCCGCCTCCTGTCCCAGCAGGGACGCCCAGAGCCCCAGCTCTCCCTGCCTGGTGAGCGCCACGGACTCCAGGTCCAGGCGGCGGACGTTCACCAGGTCGCGGTACAGGTCGCGGACTTCCTCGGCGCTGAGGTCCAGGGGGTAGTCGGGATGCTCGACGCGCTCGCCCTCGGGGGTGAGCAACTGGACGAGCTCGGGCTCGGCGAGCTCGGGGGTGTCTGGCGCGCCGCGCACGGAGTCGATCGTCATCGATGACACTCCTCGTTCGGGGCCGGCACGCGGGATCGCCGCGCATCGGCCGATGTCCGCGGCTTGAGGCCCCGGTAAGGGACAAAAGCCGCTAATGCCATCGTGGCAGACATCACACCCTGCGATGCAAGTCCCACCTGTGACCGTCCCTACCCCGGTCGGACGCCGTTGACGCGGACGTGACGCACGCCACCTCCGGGCAAAATCGCGCCGTTCGTCAGACAAGCCTGAACCATCTGGCTTGGGGCAGTCTTAGGCCGGTCTTGCGCCGGTGAGGGGAGTCGCTCGCAGGATCGTTCGCAGGGTCATTCGCGGGAGAGGGCGCGGGTGGCGCCCGCGGCGACCGTCAGGCCGAGGACCAGCCCGGCGGCGACGATGAAGTTCGCTATCCACTGGTAGACGCCCTTGGGCGCGAACTCGACCTCCTGCCCCAGGCTGCCGATCGGCAGGAGCAGGTCGAGCGTGTAGAAGAACGCGTTGAAGTGCGGGTGGTGGCCGTCGTCGAGGACGTCCGGCCTGTGGACGGAGAACACGATCGTGCCGAAGGCGAGCAGCCCGATCAGCCAGCTCGCCGCCCGGAACGGACGGTAGCCGTAGCCGACCAGGACGTCCTGGAACCAGCCGACGACCTTGCGGGTGGGGCCCTGCGTGGCGCGCCGGTCGCGGGCCTTCGCGAGCAGGACGGAGCGTCCGTCCGCGTCCAGCCCGAGGGACCGGTACGTCTGGGCGAGCCGCTCGTACGGCTGCGGAGCGTAGCCGTCGTTGTCGCGGCGCAGCCAGGCGAGCCGCTCGCGGGCGGTGAGCGGCGGGTCGAGCGTCTCGTACTGGAGGCCGTCGAGCTGGAGCTTCGCGGGCCAGGACGCGGCGTCGTCGCGCAGCAGGCCGATGCGGGCGTAGGAGAGGTCCGCGGTGCCCTGGATCGGCTCGGAGGTGCGCAGCAGCAGCTCCTCGGCCTGGACGCGCTGCAGGCTGAGGGCCGTCCCGTCGTCGTGCTGGAGCCGGGCGCCGCGCAGGCTGAGCTGGCCGGTGATGCGGGCGCCGGAGAAGCTGACGGCGCCGACGGCGCTGAACCCGTCCGAGCAGTAGACGTCGGTCTCGACGGCGAGGTCGTCGGCGTTCAGCGCCGTCCGCTGCGGCGCGGACAGCTTCGCCCCGACGAACGACAGGTAGCCGCCGACCCGCGCGCCGCGCAGCCGGACCTCGCCCTCCGCCGAGAAACCGCCGTCGCAGAACACGTTGGCCGCGACGTCCAGGCGGCTCGCGTACAGCGCGGGACCGGACGCGTTGTGCAGCCGCGCGCCGCGCAGGATGAGCTGGCCGCCGATCCGGGCGCCCGGCACCCGCACCTCGCCCTGGGCGGAGAAGCCCTGGTCGCAGTAGACGTTCGCCTCGACGGTGAGGCGGTCGGCGAGCAGCGCGTCCCCGCTCGGGTTGTGCAGCTGGACGCCCGACATGTTCAGGATGCCGGTGATGTTCGCGCCGTCCAGCCACAGCCCGCCCGCGATCCGGCTGCCCTCCAGCCACAGGTGGCCGTCCACCCGGGTGCCGGACGCGATCAGCCCCGGCAGCCGGCACCGCATCAGGTGGACGCTGTTCATGTTCGCCCAGTACAGGTGCGGGGCCTCGTCGAACGAGCAGCCGGTGAGCGCCAGCGGGACGCTCACCTCCGCGTGCCCGAGGTTCAGCGAGCCGATGATCCGCGCGCCGACCAGCCGGACGGCGGCGACCTGCCCCGGCTCCGACTCCACCGCCCCGACGAGCAGCGCGACGAGCACCTCGGCCCTGATCACCCGGTCGCGTCCCCAGGAGTCCGACCGGCCGACGTCGTCGAACGTCTGGTCGCCGGACGACAGGTCGACGGATTCGCCCTTCGGGAACGCCTCCCAGAGGCGGCGCTCCGACGGGGTCAGGTCCTCGATGTTCATCGGGCGGCTCCGGGGGGTGCGGTGGACGTGTTCGGGACGTGTTCGGCGGGAGCGGGTGGGACCGTGTCCGGCCATGGTGCCGTACGCTTCAGGATCGTAAGCAGTCGTAACGAAAAGCGCAGATCAGTGAGGGGGCGGCCGTGGCGCGTGTCGTCGTCGACGTCATGCTCAAGCCGGAGATCCTCGATCCGCAAGGTCAGGCGATCGCCCGGAAGCTGCCGCAGATGGGATTCGACGGCGTCGTCGCCGTCCGGCAGGGCAAGCGGTTCGAGGTGGAACTGGAGGGCGAGGCCGACGAGGCCGCCCTGGAGCGCGTCCGCAAGATCGCGGAGACGCTGCTCGCCAACCCCGTGATCGAGAACTACGAGGTCCGGGTTCTCTAGCGGGACCGGCCCGTCGGGCGGGGCCGGGAGCGGAATGCCGTTCGGTCGCGGGACGGCTTTGGCGCGTTCCAGGCGGCACCCGGCCACCGTCCGTGCCGCCGAGACCTCCGTGAGCGACCCGCGAGTATAACGATTACGGAAGATTGCTCCGGGGAAGTGTTAGCTGCGTCGAAGTCGTCGAGCACGCTCCGGGACCGGGGGAACGGTCGTTCCGGGGCATGACACGAGGTGTCCGGGTGGAAATGAGGTTCTCGCTCGCGCTGCCGTGCGAGGCGCCGAGCATCCCGGTGATCCGGCGGGTGGTGGGGGACGCGCTCCGCGGGCTCGGCGTCACCGCCGACTGCGTCGACGACGTCCTGGTCGCCGTCTCCGAGGCGTGTACGAACGTCGTCCAGCACGCCCGCCTCACGGGCGACTACGAGGTCTCGGGACAGGTCGACGACGGCGTCTGCACGCTCAAGATCGTCGACTGGGGGCGCGGCCCGCGGCCCGCCCCGCGCGACCCCGACCCGTTGAGCGAGTCCGGCCGCGGCATTAAGATCATGCGGGCGCTGGTGGACGACCTGGACATCGACTCGGCGCCCGACCGGGGCACCGTCGTCCACCTGCGGAAGCGGCTGACCTGGCGCGACGGGGCGCTGGTCCGACGCCTCGACCGCAGCCTCATGCACAGCGCCGGGTAGATTGGTACGCGCGCGGGGGGAAATGCGACGCGCATCGGGGTGATCGGCGGAACGACCCGCCCGTCCCGGCCGCCCCTTCATTTCGGAGGAACAGAAGAGATGGACGCTGCCCGGGTCGGGATCATCACCTTCCCTGGTTCTCTCGACGACAAGGACGCCGCACGCGCAGTGCGGGTGGCCGGCGCTGAGCCGGTCCCCCTCTGGCACGGCGACCACGACCTGCGCGGGGTGGACGCCGTCGTCCTGCCCGGCGGGTTCTCCTACGGCGACTACCTGCGCGCCGGGGCCATCGCCCGGTTCGCCCCGCTGATGACCGAGCTGGCCGCCGCGGCGGACGCGGGCCTGCCCGTCCTCGGCATCTGCAACGGCTTCCAGGTGCTGTGCGAGTCGCACCTGCTGCCCGGCGCGCTGCTCCCGAACGCCGGCCTGCACTTCGTGTGCCGCGACCAGCGGCTCCGCGTCGAGAACGCCGAGACCGCCTGGACGACCGAGTACCGGGAGGGCCAGGAGATCGTCATTCCCGTCAAGAACCGCGACGGCCGCTACACCGCCGATCGGGAGACGCTCGCCGAACTGGCCGACTCCGGCCGGATCGTCGCGCGGTACGTCGACCTGAACCCCAACGGCTCCCTCGACGACATCGCCGGGATCTGCAACGAGGCGGGCAACGTGGTCGGGCTGATGCCCCACCCGGAGCACGCCGTGGAGTCGCTGACCGGTCCGTCCACGGACGGTCTCGGGTTCTTCACTTCGATCGTTAAGAGACTGGTCAACGCATGAGTGAGCAATCCCACGGCTCCCCGCGAGCCACCCGGGACGGTTCGGACGAGCCCTCGATGGAGTGGCTCGGCGAGCTCAAGTCCGACGCCGACGACCCGGAGCTACAGCCGGTCGACCCGTCGGTGACGCAGGCGTTCGAGGCGATGCTGGAGGAGGCGAAGCCCGCCGACCCGGCCGCGCCGCGTCCGGAGCCCGCCGTCCCCCCGGCCGCGTCCCCGGCCCCCTCCGCCCCGGAGGCGGCGCTCCGCCCGGAGCCGATGATCACGGTCGACCCGGACGTGCGGGAGGCTCTCGAAGCGGCTCAGGCCGCGCTGGCCCAGGCGCAGAACGCCGTCCCGGCTCCCGCTCCGGCCCCGGCGGCCGGTGTCGGTCAGAGCCCGGAGCAGGAGTTCGCGCGGGCGCTGGCCGAGGAACGCGCCGCCGCCGACCTGGCCGACCCGACGCTCACCACGCCTGACCTGGACGAACACAACCCGCCCCGGCGCCCGACCGGCCCCCAGCCCACCGTCGGCGCCGGCACCGCGCCGCAGCCCGCGGTAGGCACCGGCACAGGCCCGCAGCCAGCAGTCGGCACGGGCACGGGCCCGCAGCCCGCAGTGAGTACCGGCACGGGCCCGCAGCCTGCGGTCGGCACCGGCACGGGCCCGCAGCCCGCCGTCGGCACGGGCACAGGCCCGCAGCCCGCGGTGGGCCCGAACACAGGGCCGCAGCCGGTCGTGGGGCTCAACACGGGCCCGCAGCCGCTCGTCCGCGAGGAGGGCCCCGGCACGGGTCCGCAGCCCGCCATCGGTTCCGGGACGGGCCCGCAGCCCACAGTCGGCCACGGCACCGGACCTCAACTGACGGTCGGCCTGAACACGGGCCCGCAGTCGGCGGTCGGCTGGGGCACCGGCCCGCAGCCCGCGGTCGGCACCGGGACGGGCCCGCAGCCCGCGCTCGGAACCGGCCCGCAGCCCGCGCTCGGCCGAGGCACCGGCCCGCAGCCCGCCGTCGACTCGGGAACGGGCCCTCAGCCCGCGGTCGGCCAGGGGCAAGGCCATGGTCAAGGACAGGGCACCGGCCCGCAGCCCGCCCTGGGCCAGGGCACGGGCCCGCAGCACGTCGTCCGCACCGCGACGGGCCCGCAGCCCGCCATCGGCGGTGGCCCCGGCACCGGCCCGCAGCCCGCGATCGAAGCGCCCACGCCCACGCGGGCTCCCGCCGTGTACCCGGGGACGGACACGGTCGCGATCGCCGCCGCGTCGCCCGAGCGGCCGCAGCCGTTCGCCGAGCTGGGCATGAACGAGGACGAGTACCAGCGCGTCCGCAACATCCTCGGACGCCGTCCCACGTCCGCCGAGCTGGCGATCTACTCGGTGATGTGGAGCGAGCACTGCTCCTACAAGAGCTCCAAGGTCCACCTCCGCCAGTTCGGCGACAAGGCCCCGAAGACCGACAAGCTGCTGGTCGGGATGGGGGAGAACGCCGGTGTCGTGGACATCGGCCACGGCTGGGCGGTGACCTTCAAGGTCGAGTCGCACAACCACCCTTCCTACGTGGAGCCCCACCAGGGCGCGGCGACCGGCGTCGGCGGGATCGTCCGCGACATCATCTCGATGGGCGCCCGGCCGGTCGCGGTCATGGACTCGCTGCGCTTCGGCCCGGCGGACGCCCCCGACACCCAGCGCGTCCTGCCCGGCGTGGTGGCGGGCGTGGGCGGCTACGGCAACTCGCTCGGCCTGCCCAACATCGGCGGCGAGACGGCGTTCGACGCCTGCTACGCGCAGAACCCGCTGGTGAACGCGCTGTGCGTGGGCGTGATGAAGCACGGGGACATCAAGCGCGCCGTGGCCCCCGGCCCCGGCAACCGGGTGATCCTGTTCGGCGCCCCGACCGGGCCGGACGGCATCGGCGGCGCGTCCGTCCTGGCGTCGGCCACGTTCGACGAGGAGTCGCACCAGAAGCGGCCGTCCGTCCAGGTGGGCGACCCGTTCATGGAGAAGCTGCTGATCGAGTGCTGCCTGGAGCTGTTCGGCGAGGACCTCGTCGTCGGCATCCAGGACCTCGGTGCGGCCGGCGTGTCCTGCGCGACGACGGAGCTGGCCGCGGCCGGCACCGGCGGCATGCACGTCGACCTCGACACCGTCCCGCTCCGCGACGCGACCCTGCTCCCCGAGGAGATCCTCATGAGCGAGTCGCAGGAGCGCATGATGGCGGTGGTCGAGCCGGGCAAGGTCGACCGCTTCCTGGAGATCTGCGCCCGCTGGGAGATCCCGGCCACCGTGATCGGGACGGTGACCGACACCCGCCGCCTCGTGATGACGTGGCGGGGCGAGACGATCGTCGACATCCCGCCGGTCACGGCCGCCGACGAGGGCCCGGTCTACAACCGTCCGCTGGCCCCGCCGCACGACCTCGGCGCCCTCCAGTCGGACACGCCGGGACGGCTCACGCGCCCGTCCACCGGCGACGAGCTGCGCCGGACCGTCCTCTGGCTGGCGGGGTCGCCGAACCTCGCGAGCAAGACGTGGGTGACCTCCCAGTACGACCGCTACGTGCTGGGCAACACCGTGATGGCTATGCCGGAGAACGCGGGCGTGGTGCGCGTCGACGACGAGTCCGGCCTGGGCATCGCCCTCTCGCTGGACGGGAACGGCCGCTACACCAGGCTCGACCCGTACGCGGGCGCGCAACTCGCCCTGTCCGAGTCGTACCGCAACGTGGCCGCCACCGGCGCGCGCCCCATGGCCGTGACCAACTGCCTCAACTTCGGCTCCCCGGAAGACCCGGGCGTCATGTGGCAGTTCGCCCGCGCGGTCGAGGGCCTGGCGGACGCCTGCCAGTACCTCGGCATCCCCGTCACGGGCGGCAACGTCAGCTTCTACAACCAGACGGGCGAGACCCCGATCAACCCGACGCCGGTCATCGGCGTGCTCGGCGTCCACGACGACGTCCGCCGCCGGGTGAACATGTCGCTCACCACCGACGGCGCGACGATCGCGCTGCTCGGCGAGACCCGCGAGGAGTTCGGCGGCTCGGAATGGGCGCACGTCGTCTACGGCCACCTGGGCGGCCTGCCGCCGCTGGTGGACCTGAAGGCGGAGGCGGCCCTCGCGTCCGTGCTGGTCAACGCGGCCCGCGACGGGCTGGTCACGGCCGTCCACGACCTGTCGGACGGCGGCCTGTCGCAGACGCTCGTCGAGTCGTGCCTGCGCGGCGGGCTCGGCGCCCGCATCACCCTGCCCGGCGACCCGTTCGTCACGCTGTTCAGCGAGTCGGTGGCCCGCGCCATGGTCGCCGTCATGCCGGGCGCGGAGGCGCGCCTCGCGGCCCTGTGCGAGTCGGCGGGCGTCCCGGTGACCCAGATCGGCGTCGCCGGCGGCGACGCCCTCAACGTCACCGGCCGCACTCCCGAGGGCGACCAGCAGGAACTGTTCAGCATCCCCTTGCACGAACTACGCGAGTCCCACGAACGAACCCTCCCCACCTACGCCGACTAAGCCCGCACCACGCGGGGACTACCGAAACGCAAAGGGCGCTCCGAAAGGAGCGCCCTTTCGCGCGCTACGAGGCCAGGCGGAGACTCCACACATCCGTCGCCGCGCAGAGCGCGGGTATTGGTCAGAAGACGGAAATGTGGACGTGGTCGTAGTGGTTGGCGGTCACGCCGCCGCGGTTCTCCATGGAGCGCCAGCCGGGGCTGCGGAGGTCGTAGATGCGTTGGCGCCAGATGATGTATTTGATGCCGAGCGCGCTGGCGTGGGCGATGGCGTAGTCGGCGGTGCGGTCGCCGAGGGCCTTGGCGCTGCCGGCGGCCATCGTCCCGCCGGTGGTGACCATGAAGTCGCAGGCGTGGCCGGTGCCGTGGTCCTGCGGGTCGCCGGTGCTGCGCACGCAGCCGATGGTGGGGAACGGCCCCTCTTCGAGGTCGATGGTGTTCTTGACCTTCAGCATGCGGGGCGTGACGCCGCCCATCCCGACGCTCGGCGACTCGGGCTTGTACTGCTTGACGAGCTGGGTGATCCGGGACTTGCGGCTGAGGAGGTCGCGGATCTCCTTCCGCAGCTCCGTCATCTTCTGCTGGGCTTCCTTGCGGGCCTGCAACTGGTCGTTAACGAGCTTCTGGATCTGCGCGACCCGGGCGGCCTTGTTGCGCGCCAGATGGCTGACGAGCGTGGCGTTGCTCAGCAGGTCGTTCGGGTTGGAGTCGGTGACGAACGTGACGGTGGGGTCCTCGCCGTTCGTCATGTACTGGGTGGCGGCCATCTGGGCGACGAGGTCGCGGGCTTCGGCGAGGTCGCGCTGGAGGTCTCTCGACTTCTCCAGGGCCTGCTGGGCGGCGTACTGGGAGTCCTTGAGCTTGGCGAGGTCGCCGCCGTACTCCTTGTCCAGCTTCTCGATCTGCCTGTTCAGCTGGGCGAACTTCTTGCTGTCGCCCGGGTCGGCCGCGTAGGCCGCGAGGGCGGCGGGCGCGGCGCCCGCGGACGGCGTGGCATGGCCGATCAGCGGCAGGGCCGCGGCGAAGGCCACGAGAGCGACGGCGGCGCGCTGGCGGACGTGCCGACGGGCGGAGGCGGGGGTCTCCACGTGTACTCCTCTCGTCATGGCCGGGGAATTGCGGACGGTCGATCGTCTGGGGCGCCGTCCGTGCCTCGCCAATCTAAACCCATGGGCCCGGCGGGACGGCGGGAAGCGCGAGAAGCCCGGCCCCCACGCTGGGAGCCGGGCCATCTTACGTGACGGGTCTCACAGGCTGCTCTTGTACACGAGCCGGTTCGCCTGCTGCTTCAGCCGCTTGAGGCTGTGGGTGGAATTGTCGTTCAGCCATTTCTGCACTTGCGAGAACGTGGCCGTCTTGTGGGTGGACAGGTACAGCGCCGCGACGCCGGTCACGTGCGGGGCCGCCATGGACGTCCCGGAAAGCGACTTCGTGCCGCCGCCCGGCCAGGTGGACGGGATGCTGTAGCCGGGGGCGCTGATGTCCACGCACTTGCCCCAGTTGGAGAAGTCGGCGCGGTTGTCGTAGACGGTCGACGCCCCGACCGTCATGACCCAGCTCGCGCCGGACGGCGAGAACTTGCAGGCGTCCTTGTTGTCGTTGCCCGCGGCGACGGTCACGAAGACACCGGACTTGGAGAGGTTCGCCACCGCGGTGTTCACCGCCGCCGAGCTCGGTCCCCCGACCGAGAGGTTCGCCACGGCCGGCTTGGCGGCGTGGCCGCGCAGCCAGTTGGCGGCCTCGACGATGTCGGACATGTAGCCGTAGCCGTCGCAGTCCAGGATGCGCAGCGCCCGCAGGTTGACGTTCTTGGCGACGCCGTAGGTCTTGGAGCCGATCGTCCCCGCGACGTGGGTCCCGTGGCCGTTGCAGTCGTTGCCGTCGCTGAAGCTGGACGCCCACCACGCGATGGACGCGCGCCCGCCGAAGTTCGGGTGGGTCACGTCCAGGCCGGTGTCGATGACGTACGCGTTGACCCCGCTCCCGGTCGACTTGTACGTGTAGCTCTTGGAGAGCGTCCGGGACCGCTGGTCGATGCGGTCGAGGCCCCAGGACAGCGGCGCCTTCTGCGTGGTGTTGACCGAGATGACCTGGTCCTGCTCGATCGCCGCGACGCGGCTGTCGTGCTGGAGCTTGCCGAGCTGGTCGCCGGTCAGCCGGGCGGCGAACCCGTTGAGGACGCCGTCGAACCGCCGCACCCCCGCGGCCCTGACCTTCTTCGCCGTGGCGTCGGGGGAGGCCCCGGCCTTCAGCGTGACGATGTACTGGCCAGGCACCGGCTTCCCCGTCGCAGCCGTGACCTTGACGGCGGCCGAGCCGTCGGAGGCGAGCACCGGAAACGCCGCGGCGCCCCCGACGCACGCGGCGACGGCTCCGATCAGCAACAGCCTTCGGTGGACAGTCCGCAAGGCCTCTCCTTCCCCCGTGGGCCGCATCGAAGGGCCCGCTAGATGATCGATGATTTCGATCGAGGGAACCTTAGCCGAGCTGTCCTGATTTAGGACGTTAAAGCGGGCGAATTACCACCTGTGGACACCCGGATCTTCCGGAACCCACCCGTTCCGGAGCGAATCGGGAATTCAGCCGCGGTTCAGACGACCGCCGTAGCCGAGGGACGTGCCGGGCCTGCTCCACGTGTACTGGAGCGTGCCGTCCGGCTGCCGCGAGACCTGGACGACGCCCGCCGTGCACGGCTTCGCGATGGACAGCGACATCTTCAGCGCGCTCTCGGTCCCCCTGGTCAGCGTCAGGGTGCCGGTGCACCCTTCTCGCTGGTAGAAGGCCGTGCCGGTCGTCCCGCCCGCCTCGAAACGGACCACGACGGGGAACGAGACGTTGCGCGTGGTGTTGACCAGCGTCCCTTTCCAGGTGCCCGCGAACCCGGACGGGATCGTGGTCACCGGACGGTTGTTGGACGCGTTCGTGCTCTCCGGCGGAGAACTGCCGTCGTCGTCCTTGAGCTGCGGCCACAGCACCAGCGCGATGATGGCGATGCCCACGCCGACCCCGATGACCAGGGAGAGCGCGACGCCGAGGACGTGGCTGCTGGGCCGCCGCATCCGGGCGAGGGACGCCATCGGGGACGGACGCCGCTCCCCGCCGGTCTCGCGTCCGTGCCCCAGGCCGGGGATGAGATGCGGTGACGAGTCGGCGGTGTTCGGGGGATCGTCCATGCCGACCGCGTCGAACGTGGCGGTCGGGTCGGGCGCGATCGGATCGCTGACCGGCTCGAAGCGCGTGGTCTGGCTGCTCTGGTCGCGCTGACGCGGTTCGTCCGCGCCGAAGGCGTTGAACGTCGTCGTCTCGTCGAAGGCGGCGGGATCGAGGTCGGCCGCCGGTTGCTCCGCCATGGGCTGGGGCGCGGCCTTGGGACGACGCGCCCGCGACAACTTCCCGAGGAGGGGAACCTTCTGTGCGTGCGCCGGTCCGCCCGGAGTAGGCGCGCCCATGGGCGTCCGGGGCGGCGGCATCTGCGCGGGCGGAGGCGGCCCTACAACGGGCGGAGGCGGGGGCACCTGCTGTGGCGCGGTCGGTTCCGCGACCGTGCCGTAGGCGAGCGCACGCCCCTCCTGAACCATCGAGGACGGCATGCGCCCAGAGAGTGGGTTGGCCTCGTCCAGGAGACGCTGGAGCAGATCCTTCGGGGACGGACGATTGGCCGGTTCCTTGGCGAGGGCGTCGGTGATGACGTCCCGCAGCGAATCAGGCACCTCTGACAGGTCTGCCTCGTCGTAGACGATCCGCTGCATCACCTCGGACGGCGAACCGTCCCCGAACGGAGGTCTGCCAGAGAGGGTGAACAGGATTGTGGAGGCCCAGGCGAACACGTCCGCCGCCGGTCCGATGCCCATTCCGCTGAGCTGTTCCGGCGCCTTGTAGGCGGGGTCGTCCGTGATGTGCCCTGTGAAAGAGACGTTCACGGCCTCCAACGCCCCCGCGATGCCGAAATCGCTGAGGCGCGGCCCGCGCCGTCCCAGGAGAACGTTCCCGGGCTTCAGATTGTGATGAACCGCACCCGCGCGATGGACTGCCGCCAGAGCGATCGCGGTACCGACAGCCACTCGTTCGATGACCGCGACACCGCGCGGGCCCTCCTCGTCCACGAGCTGCTGGAGGGACGGCCCGTCCACCCACTCGCTGACCACGTAGGGACGGTCGCCCTCCACATCGGCGTGCAGGATCGCGGCCGTACAGAAGCCGGACACCTTGCGGGCGGATGAGAACGCGCCCGCGAACCGCGTCCGCGCCGCGGGCTCGCCGCTCAGCCGGACGTGCAGGACCTTGACGGCGACGTCGGCGCCGGACGGATCCCGGCCGAGGAAGACGGCGCCCTGCTCGCCGACGCCGAGCCGGCCCGTGACCGCGAACGGGCCGAGTCTTCGCGGGTCACCCGGCTGCAGGGGCAGCGCCTCGGGCATCTGACGAAACCTCCGTGTCCGCCGGGGACGGCGTCCCCGGCCTCCCCGTTTCCCTCACCTGGCCTGGCGCCGGGGGGTCCCTTTCTATCGCCTGCGCGGCGGCGCGGCGCCACCGGTCGCCAGGTGTTCACCGGTGGCCGGGTGTTCGCCCGCCGACCGCCGCCGCTCGGACGCGACACGGTAGCGTCGGTGGGGATGCCGCGAAAACCGCTGACCCGCGACGTGCTGAACGAGCGGCGCGCCGCGCTCGGCCTGCCGCCCTACGGCGGACCCGACGAGCCCGCCGCGCTGCGCCGCGCGGCGCTCGGCACCGTCCTCGCCGCGTCCGAGGCGGGGAGCGCCGAACCGTCCAGGCCGGTCGTGATGGGAGCGGTGCGTTTCCTGCTCGACCGGCTCGCCGAGCTGGCGCCCGGCCGTTCGGTGGAGGTTCGGGTGCCTCCCTACGCCGCCGTCCAATGCGTCGACGGCCCGCACCATACCCGTGGTACCCCACCGAATGTGGTGGAGATGGACGCCGTCACATGGATCGGCCTGGCCACCGGACGCCTGGCCTGGGCCGACGCGGTGGCGGACGGCCGCGTCCGCGCCAGCGGCGCCCGCGCGGACCTATCGGAGCATCTCCCGCTGCCCCTCGACCGCGAGCCACTCGCCTGACCTCACGGGCGGGTGTCGGCCTTGGCGAAGGGGAACTCGCGTTCGACGCAGCCCCGGCGGGACGTGTCGTCCGGGTAGCGCGCCTCGTCCCCGCACTGGGCGGCCTTGCTCAGCAGCCAGAAAAGGACGCCCGCGCCTATCGCGAGGGCCAGGAACGAGCAGACGACGCCCACCAGCGCGGGACGGCGGTCAGCGTCCCGGCGAACGAGGCAGACCGTCCCCAGAACGAGCCCGCCGAGCGCCGGGACCATGCCCGCGAAACAGAGCAGGAGCCCGGCCAGACCGGCGATCCCGAGCACCTGCGAGGTCCTGGCCAGAGCGCTCCGCCGGGGCGGTGCGGGCGGCGAGTACGTCTGGTACCCCGGCAGCGTCATGCGGTTCCCACCTTTCTGGGGACGCCCCCCAGACCCCCGAGGCGGAGGACGCATGATCCTCGCTTCGCTCCGGTCATGCGTCCTCCACGTGTCGGTCACCAGATTCCCCCGCCCTACGTGATGCCCATGCTTCACAGGCGTAAAGGTCGGTTAAGGAGATGCCACCGATCGGAGCAGGTGAACCGGGCAACTAGACTGGCTGGCGTGCCTCTCCGTGACGGTCGACTGAGCCACGACATCGATCCCTCCGACCGCCCCCCGCAGGACGCGTGCGGGGTGTTCGGCGTCTGGGTCCCAGCGGACCAGGCGTCCAGGGCCGAGGTGAGCAAGCTCACCTACTACGGCCTGTACGCGCTCCAACACAGGGGGCAGGAGTCGGCGGGCATCGCCGTCAGCGACGGCTCCCGCATCGTCGTCTTCAAGGACATGGGCCTCGTCGCCCAGGTCTTCGACGAATCCGTCCTGAACACCCTGCGCGGCCACATCGCGGTGGGCCACTGCCGCTACTCCACGACGGGCTCGCCCACGTGGGAGAACGCGCAGCCCACGTTCCGGTCGTCGGACGCGGGCGGGCTGGCGCTCGTCCACAACGGCAACCTGATCAACACCCCGGAGCTGGCCGCGCGGCTGGCGCCCGGCGTGCTGACCGCGACGACCGACACCGAGGTCCTGACGGCCCTGCTCGCCACCAGCGGCGACGGCGGGCCCCTGGCCGCGGCGCGCGAGATCCTGCCCGCCACCCGCGGCGCGTACTCGCTGGTCTTCATGGACGAGGGAACGCTCTACGCCGCCCGCGACCCGGAGGGCATCCGCCCCCTCGTCCTCGGCGCGCTGGAGGACCGCGGCTGGGTCGTGGCGTCCGAGACCGCCGGGCTGGACATCGTCGGCGCCCGGTTCGTCCGCGAGATCGAGCCCGGCGAGATGGTCGCGATCGACGGCGACGGGGTGCGGTCCGAGCGGTTCGCCGAGGCCCGCCCCAAGGGCTGCCTGTTCGAGTACGTCTACCTGGCCCGTCCCGACACGACCATCGCCGGACGCAGCGTCCAGGCGACCCGCGTGGAGGTCGGCCGCCGCCTCGCCCGCGAGCACCCGGTCGAGGCCGACATGGTCATCCCGACGCCCGAGTCGGGCACCCCGGCCGCGATCGGCTACGCCGAGGCGTCCGGCATCCCCTACGGGCAGGGCCTGGTCAAGAACTCCTACGTCG
Organism: Actinomadura syzygii; assembly: GCF_008085905.1. GTDB lineage: Bacteria > Actinomycetota > Actinomycetes > Streptosporangiales > Streptosporangiaceae > Spirillospora > Spirillospora syzygii. The sequence goes on from NZ_VSFF01000005.1 coordinate 439,851, forward strand.
GGCGGACGTTCATCCAGCCGTCCCAGACGATCCGCCAGCTCGGCATCCGCCTCAAGCTCAACCCGCTGCGCGAGGCGATCGAGGGCAAGCGGCTGGTCGTCGTGGACGACTCGATCGTCCGCGGCAACACCCAGCGCGCCATCGTCGGCATGCTGCGGGACGCGGGCGCCGCCGAGGTCCACGTCCGGATCTCCAGCCCGCCCGTCTCCTGGCCGTGCTTCTACGGCATCGACTTCGCCACCCGCGCCGAGCTGATCGCGGGCAACCTCTCGGTGGAGGAGATCCGCGACTCCATCGGCGCCGACTCGCTCGGCTACATCTCCCTGGACGAGCTCATCTCCGCCTCGCACATCGCCAAGGACAACCTCTGCCGGGCCTGCTTCGACGGCGTCTACCCCATCCCGGTGGAAGAGGCCGCCCGCGGCAAGCACCTCCTGGAGGTCGGCCGGTGACGTCCTACGAGGACGCCGGGGTCGACATCGGGGCGGGCGAGCGCGCCGTCGAGCTGATGAAGTCCCGGGTGGCCCGGTCACGCCGTCCCGAGGTCGTGGACGACGTCAGCGGCTTCGCGGGCCTCTTCGACGCCTCCGCCTTCCTGCGCTACAAGCGTCCCCTGCTCGCGACGTCCACCGACGGGGTCGGGACCAAGGTCGACCTGGCCCGGCGCCTCGGCGTCTACGACACGATCGGGCACGACCTGGTCGGCATGGTCGTCGACGACCTCGCCGTGTGCGGCGCCGAACCGCTGTTCATGACCGACTACATCGCCTGCGGCAAGGTCGTCCCGGAACGGATCGCCGACATCGTCGGCGGCGTCGCGGACGCCTGCGCCCTGGCCGGATGCGCCCTCGTCGGCGGCGAGACCGCCGAGCACCCCGGCCTGCTGGAGGCCGACGAGTTCGACCTGGCGGGCGCCGGGACGGGCGTCGTCGAAGCGGACGCCGTGCTGGGCCCCGACCGGGTCCGCCCAGGGGACGCCGTCATCGCGCTGGGGTCTTCTGGCATCCACTCCAACGGGTACTCACTCGTCCGCCACATCCTCGCCACCACGGACCTCACCCTCGACTCACGTCCCAGCGAGCTCGACCGGACGCTGGGCGAGGAGCTGCTCACCCCGACGCGCATCTACGCCCAGGACTGCCTGGCCCTGGTGAACGAGGGCGGAGTGCGCGCTTTCGCCCACATCACGGGCGGCGGCCTGACCGCGAACCTGGCCCGTTCCCTGCCGCCCACCGCGGACGCGGTGCTGAACCGCTCGTCCTGGGAGGTCCCGGCGCTGTTCCGCGTCCTGCAGGCGAACGGCGACGTCCCCTGGCCCGAGATGGACAAGACCTTCAACCTGGGCGTGGGGATGGTCGCCGTAGTGGCCCCCGAAGCCGCCGACGCGGCCCTCCGCCTCCTGGCGGCCCGAGGCGTCCCCGCATGGCCACTGGGCGAGATCACGACCGGCACAGGACAGGCGGCCTACGCCTGACGCCCCCCGAAAACGCCCCTCAGAGCCACGCTGAGCCCCCCACGGCCCCCAACGGCCACACGGTGTAACCCATGGCGCCAACGCCCAGCGAAAACGCCCCTCAGCCGCGAACACCACCGACCAGCAATGACGATCACAACAGCGAGGCGCGAAGAACCCGGCCGGTGCTCAAAACGACTCACGAACAACAACCACGCCAGGCGAGGTTTCAGACACCTCAGCCACGGCTCACGTGTGTTTCAGAGACCTCAGCCACGGTTCACGTGTTCCGGGACCTCAGCCACAGGTCACGTGTTGGGGGCCTCCGGCGCCCCAGCGCCGGAGGCCCCCAACACGCCGGACGGCGGGGCGTTTCCCAAGCCGCGAACGCGGTCTTGGGAAACGCCCCGCCGTCCGTAACGGGGGTTCCAGGGGGTCGCCCCCCTGGGTAGATCAAGAGGTCCCGTCTTTGCGGTCCTCCGTGCCGTAGTCATCGGCGTAGTCGGCGTACTTCTCGGCGAGCTCGTCGTAGGAGTCGTCGCCAGACTCGCTGACTCCCAGTTCGCTCTTCAGGCGGTCGAGGTCCGTGTTGCCGCTGTTGTACTTGAGCTGTCGGGCAACCTTTACCTGCTTGGCCTTGGCTCGGCCGCGACCCATTGGCTCGACCCCCTCGATGGTCAGGGCTTTCGTGGGCCCATCAACGCGCGCGTGTACCACACGAACCGGTGCCTGATGAGCCATGCGTCAGTCACGAGTACAACCGTACCCGTTTTGCGCCCGGCTCGGTACATAGACGGAACGTGGCGGCGCCCTTGTTGCTGATGGCGACAGTGTATCCGGTGGTCACGGGTAGGTGCCAAAGGCCGCCATGGGGACGTTCCCACGGCGGCCGTTCGGCGGTCCGAACACGCGAATGTTCAGATTCCAGGGGTTAGAGGAGGATCGTTCGGAGCCTTCCGACTTCGGTCATCCGCCGCTCCGCGAGCCGGTCGGCGGCGACCGCCGGGGGGACGCCCTCGTCGTCGGCAAGCGCGAAGATCTTCCGCGTGGTGTCGTAGATGCCGGTCGCGCGCGCCTTGGCACGGTCGAAGTTGAAGCCTCCGATCTCGTCCGCGACCTGGATGACGCCACCGGAGTTGACGACGTAGTCGGGCGCGTACAGCACGTCACGGTCGGCGAGGCTCTTCTCCACGCCGGTGTGGGCGAGCTGGTTGTTGGCTGCTCCGCAGACCACCTTCGCCTTGAGGGCGGGCACCGTGTCGTCGTTGAGGGAACCTCCGAGCGCGCAGGGCGCGTACACGTCGAGGTCGGTTCGGACGATCGCGTCGGTGTCCGCGACGACCTCGACCTCGGGGTGCGCGGCGCGGACCCGTTCGACGGCGGCTTCGCTCACGTCGCAGATCACGACGTCCGCGCCGTCCTTGATGAGGTGCTCCACCAGGCGGTGGCCGACCTTCCCGACGCCCTCTACCCCTACCCGCCGACCACGGAGCGTGGGATGGCCCCAAACCGTCTCGGCCGCCGCGCGCATGCCCTGGAAAACGCCGAAAGCGGTGAGGATGGACGAGTCGCCCGCGCCGCCGTGCGCGACCGTCCGTCCGGTTACGTACGTTGACTCGCGGGCGATGACGTCCATGTCCTCGCTGAACGTGCCGACGTCGCACGCGGTGTAGTACCGGCCGTTCAGGGACTGGACGAACCGTCCGTACGCCCTCAGCATCGCCTCGTTCTTGTCGACGGACGGGTCGCCGATGATGACGGCCTTGCCCCCGCCCAGGTCGAGCCCGGCGAGGGCGGTCTTGTACGCCATGCCCCTGGACAGGTTCAGCACGTCCGTCAGGGCCTCGTCCTCCGAGGCGTAGGGGAAGAAGCGGGTGCCTCCCAGGGACGGGCCGAGCGCGGTGGAGTAGATGGCGATGATGGCGCGCAGGCCGCTGGCCTCGTCCTGGCAGAAGACGACCTGCTCGTGGTTCCCGAAACGCGATGTCCCGGGGGATTCAGCGGGGTCGCCCCCCTGGGTGGCGTGTTCGGCGCCCTTGTGGGGCGTCCCGAAGACATTAGGCACGGTAGTGCCCTCCTCTCTGTCTCTAAGATCAGCCTAGGACGCGGGATAGCAGCGCGCTTGGGTGAATCTCATGTCACGATGCGATGGTGCTTCCGTACGCCGCGTACCTACGGGTTTATGAACCGGTGACCGCCTTCCCGGAGCCCGCGCGGACCCTGTGGACGGTCTACGCCGACTCCAGGCGGCGCCCGCGGCGGATCCACGCGCTCGGGGTCGAGCACCGCGACGCCGCACGCAGGCTGACCGCCTCGCCGGCCGAGGCGGTGCCGGAGCGGGAGAGCCGGGACGCGTACGTCCGCCGCCTCGACGACATGGTCTACGTGTGCCCGTGGGAGACGCGGCTCCGCTCCTGGCTGGCCTTCGAGCGGTTCCGGGACATGCACGCCGCGGACGTCGCGGCCGCGTTCGTCCCGCCGCCTGCGGCGGAGCGGGCGACGGCCGAGTTCGAGCGGTGGAAGCGGTCCGGGCGGACGCTGCGCCCGCACATCCTGACGAGCACCTGGCACATCCCGCTGGACTGGTTCGTCCCGTTCACGCGCGGTGAGCGGTGCCTGATGCTCGGCACGCCGGGCACCGGGTACCGCCGGTCGGACGAGGCGCCCGAGCAACACGCCGAACCGCCCGTCCCAGGTCAGGGCCCCGCGACGGCGGCGCCCGCGCGTACCCTCATCTACGTCACCTCGATGGGCGAGGCGCGGCGGCGGGTGTCGGCGGCGCTGCCGGTGGTCCGCGAGCACCTCGGCGACGGGACGGGCGACGTGTACCTCCTGTCGGCGGGGCGACTGGACACGCTCGGTCGCTGGCTGGAGGTGTTCCATCCGAGGTCGCTCGTGGAGCTCGACTACGGAGGGCTCGTCCACCTGCTGGACGACCGGTCCCTCAGCGCGGACGAGTCGGTCGCCGAGATGACCGTGGCCCTGACCGGGATGGAGCGCGGTGAGGTCGAGCTGACCGTCGCGATGTACAAACGACTCCTCGCCCGATGGCGCCCCGTACGGGCGCTGGAGGCCGCGAACTAAAACAAATTTCCCGAATCCGCGCGCGATACGACTATACGTGTCGCTAGAATCACGCAGCGTGACCCACTCGCCGCCGGAGACGCGCCGCTCCCCGCACACCGGGGGATGTTTGCACGCAACTACCGCCAGGAACTTGCTTGTTGCGCTGAGTGGTGGCAAGGTTACACGTTGTGATGTCATAGTGGCTCTTTCGGGCCATAGGGGACATCAGTGACCGCGCGAGGATCAATCGCAGGATCGCTGTCATCGGTCCACGGAGGAGAGGCCGCAAACATGTCAGCACGTACGCCAGAGGCTGAGCCCCTGCTGACGCCGGCGGAGGTGGCGACGATGTTCCGCGTCGACCCCAAGACCGTCACGCGGTGGGCGAAGGCGGGGAAGCTCACGTCCATCCGTACGCTCGGCGGGCACCGCCGCTACCGCGAGGCGGAGGTCCGGGCCCTGCTAGCGGGAATCCCGCAGCAGCGCTCGGAGTGACCGCTGCCGTGCTCTGCGCGGCGGCCGCGGCCGGAGCCGGCTGAGACCGGCGGCCGGGGCCGGCGATGACGTGGGGGGACGGCTGCCGCAGGCGTTGCTGCAGCCGTGCACGTTCGCGTCGCCCTTGGTGCGGGCCTGAGAGCGTTCCGCACCAAGGGCGGCCCGTGTTCGCACTGGTCGCGCTCAGACTCGATCGTTCGCGCGCGCCGCTCGCCGCGCTCACCCGGGGGGAGCGTTCACGCACCGTGATCGCGCCGCGCTCGTCGCGGCGCGTCAGGGAGCCGCTGCGGGGAGTCCGAAGGCCCCGCTGACATGCACGGAATTTGGGACACGAGTGACTTTTTGTCCACATGAGGACAGGGCCTGAGCAGGCCGACGCGGAGTCCAAAATTGGATAAAGCGTCCAAACAGTGACCTGCGGCGGGCGGGTCCGGGCTCAGCCCATCTCCTCGTGGGCGAGGCGGTCGAAGAGCTCGCCCGTGCCCGGGTCGTGCCGTCCGGCGGCGTGGAACATGACCACCAGATGGTCGACGAGCAGGGCCTCCAGCTGCGGACGGGTCACATCGCGGTTGTCCAGCCAGTCCAGCCCGGCCGTCTCGACGGCGGCCATCCATGAGCGGAGCGTGATGCGCAGGACGGGCGACGGGGTCACGACGTCCAGCGAGTGGAGGATGCGGTCGAGCAGCAACTGGCGGATGCCGTCGACGATCTCGCCGACCTCGCCCGAGCGGTCGGCGGGCCCGCCGCGCAGCAGCGCGGTGTAGCCGGCGGCGTGGCTCTCCACGAAGTCGAAGTAGCGGCTCAGCGAGATGCGCAGCCGGTCCAGCGGCTTGCCCTCGGTCGGCGGCTCCAGCAGCACGGACAGCTGTTTCGCGGCGCTGCCGAGCGCGGCGAGGTACAGCTCGTACTTGCCGCCGAAGTAGTGGTAGACCAGCGCGCGGGACGCCCCGGCCGCCGCGGCGACGTCGTCGATCGAGATGTCCTCGGGCGAGCGCGTGCTGAACAGCTGCAGCGCCGCCTCGATCAGCTCGTCCCGCCGTTCGTCGACGCTGAGCCTGCGACGTGCGCGTCCGCCGCTCTGCCGGCCTCGCGCCTTGCCGGCCACCGCTCGATCACCCACCCGGGAAGCGTATCCGAGCCGGGGACCCCGAGACCCTCCGGCAACGTGCGGACCGGGCTTTTCACCGGCTCGTGATCAACATTCGGCGGGCCTGTGATCCGGAACACCACAGCCCCGAACCACCATTGTCGGATGCCCGTTACTCGCTGTTGCGGCAGTTTGGGGGGAAGGCGCGGCATCATGGCATCTCCTCCCGAGCGGAGGACGGTCCGCGCGAGACTCCCACCGCGCGTGTCGTCGCGGCAGGTCCTGCAGGTCCCCCTGGACGGAGTGCCATGTCAGCTGATGAAGCGAATCCCCCGCACGACAGGCGGGGCGAGGGTGCGGTCCCCCGGCCGCGCAGCGAGCCCTCTCCCGCCGCACGCGACGAGGGGAGGGCCGTGCCAGCGCCGAAACCGACCATCCGCAACGTCGCGGAGCGTGCCGGCGTCTCCAAGTCGCTCGTCTCACTGGTGATGCGGGGGTCACCTCATGTGAGCGAACGCCGAAGGCAGGCCGTCCTCCAGGCCGCCAGGGAACTCGGCTACCGTCCGAACGCCGTGGCGCGGAGCCTCGTCGAAGGGCGCACCCGGCTGATCGGCGCGATCGTCGCCGACCTGCACAACCCGTTCTTCGCCGAGTTCCTCGACGGGTTGCAGGAGAGCCTGCACGGCGCGGGCCTGCGGATGCTGGTCGGCAGCGGCCGCTGGGACCCGCTGTTCGAGGCCGAGGCGGTCGAGGCGTTCCTGGAGATGCGCGTCGACGGGCTGGTGCTGCTGAGCGTCGTCCCCGAGTCGCTGAAGGAGGCGGCGGCGAGCGTCCCGGTCGTGGTCGTCGGCGAACGCGACGTGGTCGGCGTCGACATCGTGGTGGACGACGACGAGCTCGGCGCGAGCCTCGCCGTCGACCATCTCGTCGAGCTCGGCCATCGCCGCATCGCGCACATCGAGGGCGCGCGCTCGACCACGGCGCGTTACCGCCGCGCCGGATACGAGAAGGCGATGCGGCGGCACGGGCTGGCCGAGGAGATCATCGTCGAGGCCGGCGACTTCACCGAGGACGGCGGCTACCGCGCCGCGGGCGCGCTGCTGCGCCGCGACCGGCGGCCGACCGCGATCTTCGCGCCGAACGACCTGGTCGCGACCGGCGCGCTGTCGGCCGCGGACGAGCTGGAGATGCGCGTCCCGGTCGACCTGTCGATCGTCGGCTACGACAACACCCATCTCGCCGCCATTCGGCACATCTCGCTGACCAGCGTCGACCAGCCCCGCCGCGACATGGGGCGGGTGGCCGCCGAGATGCTGACCGCGCGCATCGGCGACCCGGCCCGCGCGGCGCGGCAGAACCTCGTCGTCCCGCACCTGGTGGTGCGTTCGACGACGGGCCCGGCTCCCGAGTTGTGAGCGGGCGGCCCCCGGCCGCCGTGACGTCCCCCCGCCTCGATGTTCGCTCCCGTCTCAGTGCTTTCGTCACCGGTGCCGTTCCGGCGTGCCCGGACGTCCGCGCCCGCCAGTTCCCCGAACGGGTGTGGGCGCGGTAAGGGGCCGGTCAAGACTGCCGGATTCCCCGGCCGGTGGCGGCCCCCCGGCGGGTTAATGGGGACTCCACCGTCCGGCGGGCGGATCCGGGTGGCCTCGGGGGGAGGCCGCCCGGCCGGGGACCCCGCCGGACGGAGACCGGGAGAGACCACCAGGGGGCAGCTCGTGCGTGATCCGGAACTGGTGTCGTGCGCGCAGCGCGCGGCGAGCGAATTGGAGCGCGCGTGGTCGGAATGGCGGCACGCGCGCGGCCTGGCCGAAGAGGTCGCCGAGTCCGTCGCCAGCTATGTGGCCCACTCGATCGACCATCCCTGGGGGCGTCCGCGCGTGGTCCTCGGCCTGGACGCCGACGAGGCGCGCGCCCTCGCCGCGCTGCTCGGCAAGGACGACCCGCTCGGCTGAGCGCGTTCCTTCCCCGCGGGGCGGGGCGGACCGGTTTCGCGGACTTCGTTTGACGAACCTGCGGCGGCGTGCAGACTGTCAGGGTCGGTAACGGCGACGTCACGGAGGATGCGGCCGGTGCGAATCCATCGAGGCGGCCTCGCGGTCGCCTGTCTCGCGCTGTGCCTCGGCGCCCTGACCGCCTGCAACGAGTCGGGCGACCCGGCGGGCGGAGCCGAGGCGGCCGACCCGCCCGCGGCGTCCACAGCGCCTCCCGGCTCTCCGGGCACGGGCGGGAGGAACGGGAAGAAGGGGACCGGCGGGTCCCGCGCGCTGGCCGGGAAGGTGATCGTCATCGACCCGGGGCACAACGGCGGGAACGCGTCCCATCCGTCCGAGATCGGGAAGCAGGTCCGGATCGGGAACGGCACCAAGGAGTGCGACACGACCGGGACCGAGACCCGGGACGGCTACGCCGAGCACGCCTTCACCTGGGACGTGTCCAACCGCCTCGCGAAGCTGCTGCGCGCGCAGGGCGCCAAGGTCACGCTGACGCGCCCGGACGACAAGGGCGTCGGCCCCTGCATCACCGAGCGCGCGGCGGTCGGCAACCGGCTGAAGGCGAACGCGGCCGTGTCGATCCACGCGGACGGGGCGTCGCCGTCCGGGCACGGCTTCCACATCATCGAGCCGGTCGCGGTCGGCAAGAACAGCGGGATGGTCGCGGGCTCGGCGAAGCTCGGCAAGGCGCTGCGCGACGCCTACCACCAGGGCACCGGCATCCCGTACTCGAACTACCTGGGCGAGAACGCCATCGACCGGCGGGACGACCTCGGCGGGCTGAACCTGTCGACCGTCCCGAAGGTCTTCATCGAGTGCGGCAACATGCAGAACAGGGCGGACGCGGCCAAGCTCGCCAGCGCGCCGTTCCGGCAGCGGATCGCCGAGTCGCTCGCCGGCGGATTCACGGCCTACCTCGGCTGACCGCCGGGCGGGCGGACCCGGTGAGCGGGCAGGATGGGCGGGTGCCCGATCTTCTCCGTGTTCGCGAGCTGCTGACCGACGCCGGATACACCGTGGCGGGGGTGCGGGAGCTGCTCGGGCCCGTCGCGGGCGGCGCGCTCGCGCGGGACGAGATCGTCCCGGCCCTGCGGGCGACGCGCGGCGGTTCGCCGCTGGAGGCGCTCACGCGCCTGTTCTGGCTCCAGGTCCCGGTGGACGCGGCATCGCTCAAGATGGACGCGCTCCTGGACGCGGGCCTGGTGGAGGGGGCGGGCGGGGAGCTGCGGGCGCGGCTGCGCGTCGAGCCGCTGGAGTCGGTGGACGGGGACGGGCACGCCGGGTACGCCGTGTCCGATCTGAAGATCAGGCCGGGGTCCGGGCGCGTCCCGGCGGGCGATCATGTGGTGGGGACGGGCGGCGCGTCCGCGAACCTCGCGCGACTCGCAATCCACAGGGCTGTGGATAACGTGCTCGACGTCGGGACGGGCTGCGGCGTCCAGGCGGTGCACCTCGCGGCCCGGAATCCCGGCGCGCGGATCACCGCCACGGACGTCAATCCGCGTGCTCTCGACCTCGCCGCGATGAGCCTCGCGCTGTCCGGCGAGGGGGCGCCTCCGGAGTTCATCGAGGGGTCGCTGCTGGAGCCCGTCCAGGGCCGCCGGTTCGACCTGATCGTGTCGAATCCGCCCTTCGTCGTCGCGCCGCCGGACGGCCGCCGGTTCACCTACCGGGAGTCCGGTCTGCCGGGCGACGAGTTCTGCCGCCGCCTCGTCGCGGCGGCGCCCGCCCACCTGAACGAGGGCGGATACTGCCAGCTCCTGGCCAATTGGCTGCATGTCGACGGCGTCCCCTGGGACGAGCGGCTCGCCTCCTGGACAGACGGCTGCGACGCCTGGATCGTCCAGCGGGACGTCCAGGATCCGGCCGAGTACGCCGAGTTGTGGCTGCGCGATTCCTGCGAGGCGGGCACACCCGAATACCGCGCCCGGTACGACGCGTGGCTCGACCACTTCGAGCGGCAGGGCGTCACGGGGATCGGGTTCGGGTGGATCACGCTTCGGCGGAGCGAGAGTCCGGTCGTCCGGGTCGAGGAACTGCGGCACGCGGTCGAGCAACCCGTCGGCGGGTACGTCTGCGACGTGCTCGACGGCTTCGCCTCGGCGGCAGAGTTTTCCACAGGCTGTGGACGGCCGTTGGCCGCCGCGCCGGGGCTCGCCCAGGAGCAGATCGGCCCGCCCGGCGCCGAGGACCCGGAGCGGATCGTGCTGCGCCAGACCGGACGGCTCCGCCGCGCCGCCGACGTCGGGACGGTCGCGGCCGCGCTCGCGGGCGTCTGCGACGGCGCGCTGCCGCTCGACCCGCTGCTCGCCGCGATCGCGCAGCTCACCGGCATGGCCGAGGACGAGGTCAGGGCGCACGCCGACACCGTCCTGCCCGAACTGATCGCGGACGGCTTCTTCAGCTAACGCGGCGGCGGGCGTCGTCCAGGGTGCGGAACGCGCTGGCGCGCAGGCGGCGCGACAGGCCCCGGTTGACGCGGTGCGCCCACAGCGGCCCGCCGTACAGCATGCCGGTGTAGCCCTGGACGAGCGTCGCTCCCGCCCGGACCCGCTCCCACACGTCGTCGGCCGTCTCGACGCCGCCGACCGAGATCAGCGTGAGCCGTCCGCCGGTGCGTGCGCGCAGGCGGCGCAGGACGTCCAGCGACCGCTCCTTCAGCGGCGCGCCGGACAGCCCGCCGGTCTCCTTGACCAGGGCGGGCGGGCTGAGCAGGGCGTCCCGGCCGATGGTGGTGTTGGTGGCGATGACGCCGTCCAGGCCGAGGTCGAGGGCGAGGTCGGCGACGGCGTCGATGTCGTCGTCCGCGAGGTCCGGCGCGATCTTGACGAGCAGCGGGACCCGCCGCGCCGACGTCCGGTCGGCGGCCTCCCGCACCGCGCTCAGCAGCGGGCGCAGATGCTCCACGGCCTGGAGGTTTCGCAGGCCGGGGGTGTTGGGGGAGCTGACGTTGACGACCAGGTAGTCGGCGTACGGGGCGAGGCGCTCGGCGCTCGCGACGTAGTCGGCGGCGGCCTCGGCCTCCGGGACGACCTTCGTCTTTCCGATGTTGACGCCGACGATCGTGCCGGGCCGCCGGTCGCGCAGCCGCCGCGCGGCGGCCTCCGATCCGGCGTTGTTGAAGCCCATCCGGTTGACGACCGCCCTGTCCGGGACGAGCCGGAACAGGCGGGGCAGCGGGTTGCCGGGCTGCGGGCGCCCGGTGACCGTCCCGATCTCGACGTGGCCGAACCCGAACGCGCCGAGCGCCTCGTAGGCGACGGCGTCCTTGTCGAACCCGGCGGCGAGCCCGAGCGGGGACGGGAAGTCGATCCCGAGCGCGTGCACGGCCAGCCCCGGGTCGCGGGGCGCGAACAGCCGCCGCAGCAGCGGCACCGCCCCCGGCACGGACTGGATCAGGCGCAACGTGCGCAACGTCAGGTGATGGGCGGTCTCCGCGGGGACGCGGGTGATGACCAGTGAGAACAGGAGTCGATACATCGCCCCGCGATTATCTCAGCCGCCGTCGCGGGCGGGCGGTCAGCGTCCCCGGAAGGCGCGGCGGAGCTGGAGACGGACGTCGCGGACGGCGTCCCGCATGGTGCGGCTCGCTGCCCGGACGGGGTCGCGCACGGTCACCCGCCACGTCGCGCGGACGCCGCATCCGAGGGGACGGAGCACGGTCGTCCCGACCCAGCGCGCCGGTGCGACGACCAGGACCCGCACGGGGACGACGACGAACGTCCGCCACAGCCAGCCCAGCAGGCGCGCCGCGAGCCGCCACGTCCCTCGGGCGCCCGCGAGGACGGGAGACAGGAGGTACCGCCAGACCGTCCGGGCCGGGATGACGATAAGGACGCGGGCCAGCCAGCCGAAGAACCGTCCGAGCTGCCGCCCCGACCAGCCGATGCCCGCCCCCAGCGCGAGGGCGAACGCGCCGAGCGCGCGCAGCGTCGGCCCCAGGACGTACCGCCACAGGAACGACGCGGGCAGGACGACGAGCACACCGAACACGAGCGCGATCCCGGCGAAGAGGAACCCGAGCCCGCGGCCGGTAACGGCCAGCAGCCACCGGAGCGGCCGGACAATCAGGAAACCCGCGAGCCGGCCGAGCCCGCGCCCGACGAGCGCGAGGAACGTTCCGATCGGGACGAGCAGCACGCGGTAGAACCAGCGCAGGAAACCGAGGACCACGACGACGGCCAGCCACCGCACCGGCCGGACGACGAGCAGCGACAGGACCGCGCCGATCCCGCGCAGCACGGCGCCGAGCAGGCGTCCGACCGGGGCGAGCAGTCCGGTGCGGATGCCCCGCGCGACCAGCCTCACCAGGTCGTAGACGACCCGTAGCGGCAACACCACGATCAGGGCGACGATCCGCGCGGGCACCACGATCCACGCGGGCCCGGCCGACGTGCGTTCCGGTGGCTGCTTGCTCCGCCTGACCGGATTCTGCGCGGACGGCTCGTCGCCGATGCCCACCATTGCGCCCGCCTTTCTGAGGCCGCCCCACCGGCGCCGGTGGAACGGATCATGCCTCTGACCCCGGCCGCGACTGGGTGGTTCCGGGCGGTTGAACCCGTTCCGAGGGGATCACCGTACTGCTCCTCGATCAGGGCGAGCGGTGCGGCGGCTCGACCCGATCGCCGTGCGGGACCTGGAACCGGAGCTGGGACGCAGACGACATGGAGGACATCCACGATGAGATTCCCGCGCTGGGCGATACCCGCCGCGGCCGCCCTGACCGCGTCGGGGCTGGTGCTCACCGCGTGCGGGCAGGAGAACGCCGGAAAGCGGCAGAACGCCGCGGCCACGCAGACCCAGCCGCAGGCGGACCCGTCGGCCGATCCGTCCGAGTCGCCCGCTCCCGAGCCCGAACCCACGACGCTTGAGGTCGCGAGCATCACCAGGCTCGGCAAGGTCGTCACCGACGGGACCGGCATGACGCTCTACCGGTTCGACAACGACACGGCCCGTCCGCCCGCGTCCACCTGCGCGGACGCCTGCGCGAAGGCGTGGCCGCCGGTCGAGGCTGGCGGCGGCGACACGCAGGTGAAGGGCGTCGAGCAGTCGCTCGTCGGCAAGGTGAAGCGGGCGGACGGCCAGTGGCAGGTCACGCTCGGCGGCTGGCCGCTCTACCGCTTCGCCAAGGACAAGTCGCCCGGCGACGTGAAGGGCCAGGGCGTCGGCGGGACCTGGTTCGCCGCCGCCCCCACCGGCAAGAAGGCCGCCGCCGTGAAACCGGCCACGGACAACCGCTGGAAGGGCTGGACGATCGTCAAGGCCCGCAAAGACCCGAAGCTCGGCCTGATCCTCACCGACGGCCAGGGCCGGACGCTCTACCGCTTCGACAAGGACACCGACAAGCCGCCGACCACGAACTGCTTCGGCGCGTGCAAGAAGGCGTGGCCCCCGGCCGTCTTCACCGGCTGGAAGAAGCTCAAGCTGGAAGGCGTCCCGCGCGGGCTGGTCAACTTCATCGAGCGCAAGGACGATGGCAAGTGCCAGCTCACCGTCAACGGCTGGCCCATGTACTACTACGCGAAGGACGGCCGGCCCGGCGACGTGAAGGGCCAGGGCGTCGGCGGCGTCTGGTGGGCCACCACGCCGTCCGGCAAACGCGCCATGGGCACGGGCGGCGGAGGCGGCGGCGGGTACGGCGGAGGTTACTGACCGCGCTTTGACCGCCCACACAGGCGAAGGCGCGGAGGAGTCGCGGGTCGGTCGGGGTCCGCGAACCCTCCGCGCCTTCTTCTATTTTTCCGCGCCATTTTCGTTTCGCTCGCTTGAGGTCATTTAGGGCTGCGTATATGAGCCCGCACAATCGTGGAACGTGCCACCATTAAGATCAATATTGCGCATTGAATTGCCGCCGGATGAAAGTGCGGTGATTGGAACTCCTTGCGGCGGGAGCCGCTCTCACCCTGAGCATCGCGGTTTACTCGGGCGGATTCGGGATACTCCATGGTTTCCGAGTGATGCTTTGCCGGGACGGATGGGTCGGGTGGTTCCAGTGGGAGCGATGTCACCTACGGGTTGGTTTACAGTTGCCGATCACTCTCCGGAACTCGACAGTCACTCGAACCGGTGATCTGATGGGGAGCGGAACCGCTGAGGACGCGGCCCACCGGAGCGTCGCACCCGAGGTGGCGCTTTCGGGAGGTCCGATGGTGGAGTCGGCCGGGCGGAACAGGCGAACCGCGCGAGCCGGACGTCGGCGCGCCGGGCCGGGCCCGGTGGCCGCCGCTCTCGTCCTGTTGGCGAGTGGGCTCGTGGCTTGTGGTGGTGGGGGTGGTGTCCCCACGCTGAGCTGGTACGTCAATCCGGACGACGGTGGTCAGGCCAAGCTCGCCACCGCCTGCTCGAAGGCGTCCGGCGGCAGGTACAAGATCTCGACCTCGGTGCTGCCGCAGGACGCGACGCAGCAGCGGGAGCAGCTCGTCCGGCGGCTGGCCGCCAAGGATTCCGGGATCGACATCATGAGCCTCGACCCGGTGTTCGTCGCCGAGGCCGCGAACGCCGGGTTCCTGCGCCCGTTCCCCGCGAATCAGGCGAAACAGTTCACCGAAGGCGTCTTCCCGGCCGCCGTGGAGAACTCGACCTGGGACGGACGCCTGTACGCGGCACCGTTCTGGGCGGGCACGCAGCTCCTCTGGTACCGGAAGTCCGTCGCGAAGAAGGCCGGTGTCGACCCGGCCGCGCCCGGCTTCACCTGGGACCAGATGATCGACGCGGCCGTCCGGACGGGCACCACGGTCGGCGTCCAGGGCAACAAGTACGAGGGCTACATGGTGTGGATCAACGCCCTCGTCGAGTCCGCGGGCGGGCAGATCATCGGCGCCGCGCAGAAGGGCGACGACGCCGCGATCGAGATCGGCTCCCCGGCCGGGAGGCAGGCCGCGACGATCGTCTCGAAGCTGGCGCGCTCGAAGGCCGCGAGCCCGAGCCTGTCCACCGACGACGAGGAGCGGGCCCGGTTCCTGCTGAACGGCTCGCGCGGCGGCTTCATGGTCAACTGGGGCTACGTCTGGCGGGCCGAGAAGGGCGACGCCGAGTCCGGGGTGATTCCGAAGACCATTCCGTCCGACCTCGGGTGGGCGCGATATCCGCGGGTGAGCGCTGGGCAGCCGAGCAAGCCGCCGTTCGGCGGCATCGAACTCGGTATCGGCGCGTACGGGAAATACAAGAACACCCTCGCCGTGGACGCCGTCAAGTGCCTCACGTCCACCCCGAACATGAAGCGGTACATGATCGACTCGGGTAACCCGGCGGCCCGCGCGGTCGTCTACGACGACCCGGAGATCAAGAAGGAGTTCCCGATGGCCGGGCTGATCAGGGACTCGATCAACGCTGCGGCGCCGCGTCCGATCACGCCGTACTACGGGGACGTGTCCGGCGCCGTGCAGAGCCGGTGGCACCCGCCCGCGTCGGTGGACCCGGCGACGACGCCGGGCCGGTCCGCGACGTTCATCCGCCAGGTCCTGCACGACCAGGCGCTGCTCTGAAGGGACGTCCGATGACCGCAGTCGAGACCGCCCCGGCGGCCGGTCGGCGGCGGCGCGGGAGCCGCGCCGAGCTGTCCGACCGGAGCCGCGCCGAACGCAGGCTCGGGCTGATCCTGTCCGCGCCGGCGGTGCTGGTCATGCTGATCGTGACCGCGTATCCGCTGGTGAACGCGCTGTACCTGTCGCTGTTCCGGTACCGGATCACCGCGCCCGACGACCGCGAGTTCGTCGGCCTCGCCAACTACGGGACCGCGCTGACCGACTCGCTGTTCTGGCAGGACGTCCTCACCACGTTCCTGATCACGTTCGTCACCGTGGCGGTGGAGCTGGTGATCGGGTTCGCGCTGGCGATGGTGATGCACCGGGCGCTGGTCGCGCGGCGCACCGTCCGCACCGCGATCCTGCTGCCGTACGGGATCGTCACCGTCATCTCCGCGTTCGCGTGGCGGTACGCGTTCGACCTCCAGTCCGGGTTCGTGAACTCGTGGTTCGGGCTCGGCGACTACGCCTGGTTCGCCGGACGCTGGTCCTCGCTCTTCGTGATCGTCCTGTCGGAGATCTGGAAGACGACGCCGTTCGTGTCGCTGCTGCTGCTCGCCGGGCTGGCGCAGGTGCCGCGCGACCTCGGTGAGGCGGCGACGGTGGACGGCGCGACCGCCTGGCAGCGGCTGCGCCGGGTCACCATTCCGAACATGAAGGCCGCCATTCTCGTCGCGGTCCTGTTCCGCACGCTGGACGCCTGGCGCATTTTCGACAACGTGTTCGTGATGACGTCCGGGCAGAACCAGACCGAGACGCTGTCGTTCCTGACCTACCGGCAGACGATCACCCGTACCGCCATCGGGCTCGGGGACGCCGTCGGGGTGCTGCTGTTCCTGTCCGTGGTGCTGATCGCGGTCGTGTTCATCCGGGGGTTCCGCGTGGACCTTTCTCAGGTGAAGGGCGAGAAGTGATGGAGAGCGCGCGTTCCAAATGGCTGTGGGGCGTCGCGTCCCTGCTCATCCTCGTCTGGACGGTCTTCCCGATCCTCTGGATCGTGATGCTGTCGTTCAAGCAGCCGGGCGAGGTGGGCAACAAGAAGGGCTTCCTCCCGGCCGACTGGACCTGGACGAACTACGAGACGGTCTTCAAGACCGACATCTTCACGTCCGCGCTGATCAACTCGATCGGCATCTCGGTGATAGCGACGTTCGTGGGCGTCGTGTTCGCGACGCTTGTCGCGTACGCGATCGCCCGGCTGGAATTCCCCGGTAAGAAGCTGATCCTGTCGTTCGCGCTGGCGATCGCGATGTTCCCGGTCGTCTCGCTCGTCGGCCCGCTGTTCAATCTGTGGCGCGATATCGGGCTTTACGATACGTGGCCCGGCCTGATCATTCCGTACATCTCCTTCGCGCTGCCGCTCGCGATCTGGACGCTTTCGGCGTTCTTCCGCGAGATCCCGTGGGAGATGGAGCAGGCCGCGCAGGTGGACGGCGCGACGACCTGGCAGGCGTTCCGCAAGGTGATCGTTCCACTGGCGGCGCCCGGCGTGTTCACCGCCGCGATCCTGACGTTCTTCTTCTGCTGGAACGACTTCGTCTTCGGGATCTCGCTGACCTCGTCGGACGCGGCGCGTCCCGTCCCGGCGGCGCTCGCGTTCTTCACCGGGGCGTCGCAGTTCGAGCAGCCGACCACCGCCATCTGCGCGGCGGCGGTCGTCGTGACCATTCCGGTCGTCGTCATCGTCCTGGCGTTCCAGCGCCGCATCGTGGCCGGGCTGACGTCCGGCGCCGTCAAGGGCTGAAAGGGATCCCGGCATGGCCGCCATCACCATGAAGAAGATCGTCAAGCGGTACGGCGACGGGTTCCCGGCCGTGAACGAGGTGTCCCTGGACGTGCGGGACGGCGAGTTCATGATCCTGGTCGGCCCGTCCGGCTGCGGGAAGTCGACGCTGCTGCGCATGATCGTCGGGCTGGAGGACATCACGTCCGGCGAGATGCTCATCGGCGGGAAGGTCGTCAACAAGGTCGCGCCCCGGCAGCGGAACCTGTCGATGGTGTTCCAGAATTACGCGCTGTATCCGCACCTCACCGTGTTCGAGAACATCGCCTTTCCGCTGCGGCTCGCGAAGACGCCGGACGACGAGGTGCAGCGCCGCGTCAAGGAGACCGCCGAACTGCTGGAACTGACCGAGCACCTCGACCGCAAGCCAGCGAACCTTTCCGGCGGGCAGCGGCAGCGGGTCGCGATGGGGCGCGCGATCGTCCGGCAGGCGGACGCCTTCCTGTTCGACGAGCCGCTGTCGAATCTGGACGCGAAACTGCGCGGCCAGATGCGCACCGAGATCTCGCGGTTGCAGCGGCGGCTCGGCGTCACGACCGTTTACGTCACGCACGACCAGACCGAGGCGATGACGCTGGGCGACCGGGTCGCGGTGCTGCGCAAGGGCGTCCTGCAACAGGTCGGGAGCCCGCGCGAACTGTACGAGGAGCCGGTGAACCTGTTCGTCGCCGGGTTCATCGGCTCGCCGTCGATGAACTTCCTGCCCGCGTCGGTCGACGGCGCGTTCCTCGACACCCCGCTCGGACGCTTCGAATTGCGCGACGACCGGAAGGCCGGGGCGCTCGGCGGTCGTGAGGTGGTGCTCGTCGGCGTCCGTCCGGAGCATTTCGAGGACGCTTCGCTCATCGGCGAGGAGAAGAAGGCGAAAGGCGCCACCGTCCAGGCCCGGGTGGACGTGACCGAATGGCTGGGCAACGAGCAGTACGCCTACGTCCCGTACGAGGCGCCCGCCGATGTGGCCGCGCAACTCCGCGACCTGTCCCGCGAACTGGACGGCGACCAGCTCCGCACGCAGGCCGTCGTCGCGTTGGACGCCGCCAGCACCATCAAGCCGGGCGGCGAGTCGGAACTGTGGATCGACACTGCGAAGGTGCACCTCTTCGACCCGGCCACCGGCGAGAACCTCACCCGCGACGAGGAACACGTCGCCCAGCTCAACCAGCTCGCGGACGAATCGCGCGACGCGCACCGAAAAGCGCATCGCGGCGACTGACGCCCCGGGCCGGGCACGCCAATCCCCACCGGGGTTTTGACGCATCCAGAACGGGTCCTCTGACAAAACCAGTTGATGCCTCTGAGAGCATCGGAGGCATGTATGAGAGCTTCGCCCACGAGTACGCCGACCACGCCGAGGACAGCTCCTACAACGCCCTCTACGACCGTCCCGCTGTGCTCGGCCTGGCCGGGGACGTCGCCGGGCTCGCCGTGTTCGACGCGGCCTGCGGCCCCGGCCTGTACGCCCGCGAGCTGCTGGAACGCGGTGCGCGCGTCACCGGCTGCGACGCGAGCCCCACGTTCGTCCGGATGGCCGGCGACCGCTGCGGCGGCCGCGCCGACCTGCGCGTCCACGACCTTTCGGAACCGCTCGACTGGGTGCCGGACGGCTCGTCCGATCTCGTCGTGTGCGCTCTCGCCCTCCATTACATCGACGACCGGGTGGCCCTGCTCCGGGAATTCCGGCGGATTCTGCGGCCGTCCGGCGCGGTCGTCCTTTCGACCGAGCATCCGACGACCGGCTGGCTCCGGCTCGGCGGCTCCTATTTCACCGAGGAACCGGTCGAGGAGTCGCTGAGCCCCGAGCGGGAATGGCCGATCCGGGCGTGGCGGCGCCCGCTGACCGCGATCTGCGCGGAGTTCCGCGCGGCCGGGTTCGTCATCGACGAACTGCTGGAGCCCCGGCCCGCCCCCGAAATGGCCGAGCGCTATCCGGACGACCACGCGAAACTGGAGCAACTCCCGGCCTTCATCGCGTTCCGGCTCGTCCCGAGGCCCTCGCCCGCCGGTGGCTCGGGCATCGGGGGAGCCGTCCGTCAGTAGGCGAGGTCCGCGGCCGTGCAGAGGACCTGCTTGCCCTTCTTGTTCCAGGTGCACTTGTCGTCGAGGGTCCAGAACTTCTTGGCGTACGCGGACCCGACGTAGCTGTACTTGCCGTTGAACACGCAGTACCCGCCGCCCGGCCCACCGGCCTGGATATTGCCCAGGGCGTCGTAGACGTTGAACTTGTAGACCTTGAAACCCTGGCCCATCCGGAGGGTGTAGTGGCGCTTCTTCTTGAGCCGCCACTTGTGGGAGATGTCGGTCGAGACCTCCTCCGTCACCTGGAACCCGACGGTCGCGTTGATCGACTTGATGGGCGCGCCGAGAGTGGCGGTCACGGTGTTGCTGACCTTGTGGCCCTTCTTGAAGTCGATGCTCTTCGGGCCCCAGGCGGAGGTGCGCCAGGGCCACTCGTTCTTCCAGACGTATTCCGTCCGCTCGAAGTGCCGGTATTTGGCGGTCCTGCCGCCGGGCACGACACAGGGGATTCCCTTCTTCTTCCCCAGGCTCTTCGCGGCCGAGACGGTGCCGACGTCCTTGGCCTCGCCGGGCTGATCGTGGACGGCGGCGGTCAGGCCGATTCCGCCGAGAGCGGTCACCGCGGTCGCGATCACCGCTGTCCGCGCCGCTTTCCGAGACACCTGCATGGGCTTTCCTTCCCGTGCGATTCACTGGGAAAGGAAATCTACGAGCGGAGCACACGCTCGAATCAGAGCCCCAGGACCCCAATCACGGCAGGGCCCAGAGGCCCTGTCAGAGGTTGGCGTACCTGGTGGGGGATACGCCGACCGTGGCGGTGAAGTCGCGGGTCAGGTGGGCCTGGTCGAAATAGCCGAGGTCATCCGCCAGCGCCGCCCAGTCGAGGCGGACGCCCTGGTCGGCGCGGGCCGCGGCCTCGTGCAGGCGGGCCCGGCGCAGCACCCATTTGGGGCTCGCGCCCACGTATTCGGCGAACAGCCGTTGCAGCGTCCTGGCCGAGACGTGCAGCGCCTCCGCCGCCTGGTCGACGCGGAAAAGGGCCGGGTCGGCGGTGACGGCCGCGACCATGTCCGCCACCTGCTCGGCGACGGGATCGGGCTCGGGAAGGCCGCCCACCAGGAACTCCTCGACCATCCCCACCATCGCGTCGAGGTCGTCGCCGCGCAGAACGGCGCGGGAGACGGCGTCCACCCTCGGGCCGAAGACCTCGGCGGCGGGAATCCTCCGATCGGCGAGATCGATCACCGGACCCGCCGCGAACGGCCGGAAACAGCCGGGCCGAAACTTGACCCCCAGGACGTGCCCGCGCCCCTCAAGCCGCCGAACGAACAAACTCCGATCCACTCCGTACACGAGCGGGCCCGGCTCCTCGAAAACAAGATGGACGTTCGGGTGCGACAGCACCTTCGTCTCGTACGGCTCCGCGACGCTCCACCGAACATGCCAGTAGAACTCCACGAACCCCGCCAGAGCCGGACCGGGCGAACGCCGGTCGAGCTCCGCGATGGTCGCGTGCTCGCGCGGATACAGCACCCCGCGTCCGAAATCGTCCATCTGACCAGGCTACTTGGCGCGTTTCTCCAAGAAGCCGTCCCGTCGGCGTCCGTAGCGTGAGACCCATGAACGACCAGCACGCTCACCTGAAGGAATGCGCCGCCGAGGCCGCTCGCGTCGCCCACGCCGTCCCGCGAGAGCGGCTGGACGACCCGACCCCGTGCGCCCAGTTCGACCTCCGCGAACTGGTGAACCACCTGGTTCTCTACACCTCGCACGGGCTGGAGCACCGCGCGCTGCGCACCGAGATCCCCGACGAGCTGAACTCACGCGACTTCACCGCCGACGCCGCCTGGCCGCAGGAGTACGCGGCCCAGCTCGACCGCGCGGTGGCGGCCTGGGCCGACCCGGCCGTGTGGGAAGGCGACATCAACGGCACTCCGGCCGCCGACGTCGCCGCGATGATGATCATGGAGCTGGCCCTGCACGGCTGGGACGTCGCGACCACCGTCGGCGAGGAGTACCGCCTCTCGCCTGAGACCGGCGAATTCGTCCTGGGAATCGTCGAGAAATACGCCGACATGTACCGCCAGTACGACGGTTTCGCCGACCCGGCGCCCGTCCCGGACGGCGCCTCGGCCTTCGCCCGCGCCATCGCCGCCTCCGGCCGCCGCGCCTGACCCGCCGGGGCGATAACCGCTCGCCCGCCACGCCGTCCGGCGGTTACGGTCCGCCCCATGACGACCGAACCGCCGGACACGCTGACCGCACCGCGCGAACTACTGCTCGACTACCTCGACTACTACCGCGCGGCCCTGCTGCGCAAGCTCGACGGAATGCCCGACGCCGACCTGCGCACCAGCAGGCTCCCGTCCGGCTGGACGCCCCTCGCCCTGCTGAAACACCTCGCGTTCGTGGAACGCCGCTGGTTCCGCTGGGGCTTCGCCGCCGAGCAGGTGGACGAGATCTGGGGCGAGCAACGCCCCGGCTCGCCCACCTGGCACGCGGACGACTCCGACACCCTGGAAAGCCTCCGAGCCCTCTTCCTGGACGAATGCGCCCGCTCCCGCGCCATCGTCGCGTCCGCCGACCTCCAGGACACGGCCCGCACCGGCGGTGCCTTCAACCCGCCCGACCACCACCCGGCCCTGATCTGGATCCTCTTCCACGTCCTCCAGGAATACGCCCGCCACCTAGGCCACCTGGACATAGTCCGAGAACTCTCCGACGGCACAACCGGCGAATAATCTCCGGCCGACTTCAGTCAGCCGTCGGCATTCGCCAAAT
This sequence comes from Actinomadura syzygii, assembly GCF_008085905.1. Taxonomy (GTDB): domain Bacteria; phylum Actinomycetota; class Actinomycetes; order Streptosporangiales; family Streptosporangiaceae; genus Spirillospora; species Spirillospora syzygii. The sequence goes on from NZ_VSFF01000005.1 coordinate 462,046, forward strand.
TGATGTCGTCCTTGAGTTTGTTGCCGACCTTGTACGTGAAGTAACCCTCGTGCTGCATCCGGCCCACGACGATGCCGGGCGCGATACCGATCTCGTCGGCGAACCGCCTCACGTCGTCGAGCGTCTTCAGCCGGGGTAGCATTTCGGCCTTCGCCGGTGGGATGAGGAGGTCCCGCGCGAATTCGTCGGCCTCCCGCTCGACCGGATCCGACCGGCTCACGTCGCCCTCGACCCGGACCTCCTGCTTGCCGTGCCTGATGACGTGACACAACTCGTGGAAGAACGTGAACCACAGCTGATCGTTCTTCTTGTACCGGCCGCTGAGCATGACCATCGCCTTGGTCGGCGACAGCCATTTCGTGGCTCCGCAGGAGCGCGCGCCGGTGATCTCCGGAACCACGACCACGGCTATGCCGTTCGCGGCGCAGATGTCGCGCGTGAGCCGGAAGAACACCTCGGGAGGCTGGACGGTCAGTTGCCGGAGCCGGGGGAGGGCGGCCTCGATCCCGGCCTTGGTGTACGGCTCGCAGCGCACGTCCTGCGCCTTCAGTTCGCCCAGCCGGATCCAGGACGCGACGGCGCCGGGCCCCGCCTTGAACGCCTTGCTCTGCCGGAAGCTGACGGCGTTCGACTCGTACAGCTCCCGGTAGGTCTCGAGATGGGCGACGCCGAAGAACGTCAGCACCTGCTGGACGCGGCTGCGTTCGTCCTTGGGGCCTTCCGGCAGGGCGCCCCGCTTGACGAGTTCGCCCACGGGGATCTCGTCCTTCACCCAGCGGGCGAGCTCGGCGAAGTCATCGCGCTGATGCAGGCGTCGTACGGACGTCTGGTAGTCGGCCTCCAGCCGGTTCCACATCCGCGCGGGCATCCCGGTGACCAGTTCGAGGCGCGCCGCCACCTCCGGCGACAGCGGAACCAGTCCCTGGACGAGCTGGTTGACGTGCTTGGGGGTGAGGGCGAGGCGAGTGGCCAACTGCCGCTGGGTCATGCCGAGGTCGTCCAGGAACTCGCGGATCGTCTCGCCCGGCGGCACGGCGTAGTCGGGCTCCGTGGGCGGGTACAGCTCTCGGGGCGTCGCCATCGTCGTCACTCCCTTCCGAGTTTCGCCTGATCAGCCTTGGTGGTAGTCGATGATCTCAACCACCAGTGCGGCCGTGTCATCCGGGATCTCCTGGGCCTTTCTCTCCTCGTCCGTCATCAGGCGGAAGATCAGTCGGTAGCCCCCGTCCAGCCGGAAGGCGAAGCAGTCCTTGTAGTACTCGCCGTTGAGCGGATGGCAGTGCCCCGGCGCCCGCATGAGGTCGTCGAGGCAGTCGGCCGCGTCGATCGCCCGAAGCCGCGTGGCGATCCGCCTGGCGCAGACGGCGCCGTACTTCCTGCGAAGCTCCCGGTCGGACGCACAGAGGTCGCGCAGGTCCGGGTCCGCATACCGCACCTCCAATCGCGTCCCTCCCTCAGTATTAACCGAACAGGTAAACGCTGAACCCTCGTTCGGGAAGAACTCTGCCACAGTCGAATCATGATCGTTTGCGCGCGCGGCGGCTGTGCGCATGCGCTGGGACATTGCGGACAAGGCGCGGAGGGCCGCATCGATCGTGGCCGCATCCGGTCATGCGGCAGCGCGTCGTCTGCCGGTCTGCTCATGCCTGGCGGACGTGGCCTTGCGATGGCGTGATTAGGGTTCGAGGTGTGGTGCTCTATGCGGGGGTTGAGCCTTTCGGGGCCGGGGTTTTGGAGGTTGGGGACGGGCATCGGGTGTATTGGGAGCAGTGCGGGAATCCTGTGGGGGAGCCTGTGCTGGTCGTGCATGGTGGGCCCGGGTCGGGGTGTGGGGTCGGGTGGCGGCGGTTCTTTGATCCTGGGCGGTATCGGGTCGTGCTGTTCGACCAGCGGAATTGCGGGCGGAGTCTGCCCAGTGCCGCGGAGCCCGAGGTCGATCTGTCGGCGAACACCACCGGGCACCTGATCGCCGATATGGAGCTGCTCCGGCGGCATCTGGGGATCGATCGGTGGTTGCTGTTCGGCGGATCGTGGGGCTCGACCCTTTCGCTGGCCTACGCTCAGGCCCATCCCGCTCATGTCAGCGAACTGGTGTTGTTCAGTGTGGTGACCACCAGTGCGCGCGAGGTGGAGTGGGTCACCCGGGATATGGGACGCATTTTCCCGGAGGCTTGGGAACGGTTCCGCGATCACGTGCCCGTCGCGGAGCGGCAGGGCGATCTCGCTGCCGCCTATAGCCGTCTACTCCATGACCCCGACCCCGATGTGCGGGCGGCGGCCGCGCGCGAGTGGTGTCGTTGGGAGGACACCCATGTCGCTACGGCCCCTGGTCATCGACATGATGAGCGTTTCGACGACCCCGATTTTCGCATGGTGTTCGCTCGTCTCGTCACCCATTACTGGGCCCATGCCGCCTGGGTGGGCGACTCTTTGGTGGACGGGGCGACGAAGCTGACGGGTATTCCCGGCGTCCTGATTCATGGGGCGCTTGATGTGAGTAGCCCGCCGGACATCCCCTATCGGCTCTCCCGGGTGTGGGATGAGGCTGAGCTCGTTTTGGTTGGGGACGCGGGGCACGGCGCTGGTTATGTCGACGTGTCTACCGCGCTCGTCTCGGTGCTTGACGGGCGGTAGGTCAGGTCAGTTTCTTCAGGAGGAGTTCGAATTCCAGGTCGTCGCGCTTGGGGCGGCCGAAGCGCTCGTCGCCGTAAGGGAACGGGGACAGTTGGCCTGTTCGGATGTAGCCGCGGCGGACGTACCAGGCGATCAGCTCCGTGCGGGCGCTGATCACCGTCATGTGCATCTCGGCCGCGTCCCATTCGTCGCGGGCCAGGCGCTCGGCCTCCGTGAGGAGGGATTTGCCGAGGCCGCCGCCCTGCAGACCGGGGCGGACGGCGAACATCCCGAAATAGGCGTGGTCCTCGCGCCTTTCGACTTGGCAGCAGGCGTTCAGGACGCCGTCCGCCTCGGCGACGAGCACCACGCCCGCCGGGGCGGCGACGGCGGCCGCGACCATTTCGGGGTCGGTGCGCTGGCCGTCCAGGAGGTCGGCCTCGGTGGTCCACCCGGTGCGGCTGGAGTCGCCCCGGTACGCGGACTCGACGAGGGCGACTAGGGCGGGCACGTCCGAGGCGGCCGCGGTCCGGATTGCGGGCTTTACTGCGTCCATTTCCCCGAACTTAGCGCAGCCCCGATCAAGCCCCGGCGGGCGGCGGGGTCCGGCTTTCGACCCCGCCGCGGCGGTCAGCGGGCCGGGAGGACGCGGCCTCTGACCTCGCCGAACCCGATGCGGGAACCGGACGGGCCGGGCGCCGTCGCGCCGATGACGACCTCGTCGCCGTCCTCCAGGAACGTGCGCGGTTGGCCGTTGACCTCGATGGGCTCCTTGCCGCCCCAGGTGAGTTCGATGAACGCGCCGCGCTGGTCCTTGGCGGGGCCGGAGACCGTCCCGGACGCGAAAAGGTCGCCGGTACGGGACGTGGCGCCGTTCACCGTCATGTGCGCCAGCATCTGCGCGGGCGACCAGTACATCTCCCGGTAGGGCGGACGGGAGACGACCTGCCCGTTCCAGGAGACCGTTAGTTCGAGGTCGAGCCCCCACGGGTTCTTCTCAAGCAGGTACGGAAGCGGCTCAGGGTCCTGCGGCGGCGTGGCGACACGGGCCGCTTCCAAGGCGAGAAGGGGAACGACCCAAGGGGACACGGACGTCGCGAAGCTCTTCCCTAGGAACGGCCCAAGCGGAACGTACTCCCACGCCTGAATGTCACGGGCCGACCAGTCGTTGACGAGCACGACACCGAAGACACGCTCGTCGAAGTCGTCCGCACTGACCGGGGTGCCGAAGGACGAACCGGTGCCGACGACGAAACCGACCTCCGCCTCGATGTCGAGACGGCGGCTGGGCCCGAACGTGGGCGTGGTGTCGGACGGCGCCTTGCGCTGCCCACTCGGCCGGACGATGTCCGTCCCGGACGGAACGACCGTCCCGGCACGCCCGTGGTAGCCCACCGGGAGGTGCTTCCAGTTCGGCATCAGCGGCTCGGAGTCGGGACGGAACAGCCGCCCGAGATTCGATGCGTGGTGCTCGGACGCATAGAAGTCGACGTAGTCGGCGACCTCGAACGGCATGTGCAGGGCAACAGCGTCCACCGAGTAGACGGCCGCGTCGGGTACGTCGTCCGAGACGAGCTCGATTACCTGTTCGCGCACCTCCACCCACCGGGTGTGCCCCTGTTCCATGAAGGGGTTCAGGGACGGCGCGGCGAACACGTCGTCCAGGACGGTGAGGTCGACGACGGATTCACCTACGCGGACGCCCACGCGCGGGACGGCGGCGCCCGGCGCGGAGAACACGCCGTAGGGCAGGTTGGCGAGTCCGAAGAGGGAGTCCTCCGGGATCGCTATTCGGGTCATCAGGCGGTCTCCTGGAGCGCGGACGCGATGAGTCCAAGGTCCGCGAGTTCGGTCAGGGGGTCGGTGATGCTGCACGTGCCGAACGACAGGAAGCGGGCGCGGACGGCGGCCGTCCGGTCGTCGCCGAGCGCGGCGACGCGGGACGCCACGGCCCGCGCGTCGCGGTCGGCGAGGATCGCGGCGAGGTCGCCGCTCGGCCGGCCGATGATCGCCGCGTCGGTCGCGAGCAGCAGGTTGAGGAATCCGTGCTGGTGGAAGCCGGTCTCCGGGTCGGTGTTGCGGACGGGGTGGTGCAGCCCGGCCGTCGCCTTGAACGGGACGCCCGCGTCCACCGCCGCCTTGATCGCGGCGGCCAGCTCGTCCGGGCCGGGGTACAGGTGGGCCTTCACGCCGCCGGTGCGGAACTTCGCGCGGTGCCCGAGCGCGGCGACGGCGGCGATGATCGACGGGCGGCGGTCGTCCCGCGGCACCTCGACGAAGAGCGTCGCGCCGACGTCGCCGAGGAGGCGGAAGAACTCGTCCGCCTCCATCCCGGCGGGGACGGCGACCTCCAGGCCGCGGACGTCGACCGGCAGCTCGGCGGCGGTCGCGAGGGCCTTCGCCGCCTCGCACGGGCCGCCGGGCGCGGTGATCGACACGTCCAGCGGGTCGCCGTGCAGCAGCGGGTACAGCTCGTCGAGCGCGCTCGCCGGGAGGACGAGCGGGCCGACGACCGCGGCGTAGGGGGCGGCGCGGTGCGCGCGGTGGGCGGGGACGGCGTCCGCGAGCGGCGCGAGACCGGGCGGGAACACGGCGGCGTCGTCGCACAGGGCGACGGCGAATGCGGGAACGTTCACTTCTGCCGCCTCGCCCACGTCCAGGCGTACGCGTCGTCTTCGGAGGCGAGCCCGCCCTCACCCAGTTCGAGCGGATGGAACGTGTCGACCATGACGGCCAGTTCGTCGAAGAACTCGGCGCCGATGCTGCGTTCGTACGCGCCGGGCTGCGGCCCGTGGGCGAGCCCACCGGGATGGACGGAAACGGACCCCTGCCCGATGCCGGAGCCTTTTCGCGCCTCGTAGTTGCCGCCGCAGTAGAACATGATTTCGTCGGAGTCGACGTTGGAGTGGTAGTAGGGCACTGGAATGGACAGCGGGTGGTAGTCCACCTTGCGCGGGACGAAGTTGCACACCACGAAGTTGTGCCCCTCGAACACCTGGTGCACGGGCGGCGGTTGGTGCACGCGGCCGGTGATGGGCTCGAAGTCGTGGACGCTGAACGTGAACGGGTACAGGCAGCCGTCCCAGCCGACGACGTCGAACGGGTGCCGCGCGTAGGTCATCCGGGTTCCGGTGACGCCGCGTGAACCACGGTGCTTGACCAGGACGTCGACATCGGTTTCGTCTGACTGGAGCGGCTCGTCCGGTCCGTGGAGGTCGCGCTCACAGTAGGGAGCGTTTTCCAGGAGCTGCCCGTAGCGGGACAGGTAGCGCTTGGGCGGCGCGATGTGTCCGGTCGCCTCGATCGCATAGGCGCGCAGTGGCTCGTCACCGGTCGGCAGCCAGCGGTGCGTGGTGGACGTCGGGATGACGACGTAGTCACCTTGCTTCGCTTCGACCGTGCCGAAAATCGTTTCGACCGTGGCGGCGCCTGACTCGACGTACACGATCTCGTCGCCGGTCGCGTTGCGGTAGAGCGGAGACTCCTTGGCGGACACCACGTACGAGATACGGACATCGTTGTTGGCGAGGATGACCCGGCGGCCGGTGACGACATCTGTCTCGTCCCAAGTCTCCTTGGGGAACAGTTCGTGCAGCTTGAGGTGGCGCGGACGGAGCGGATGATTCGGTGTCGTCGTCACGTCCGGGACGTCCCACGCCTGCGAGTCGACGATCGCGGACGGGATCTCCCGGTGGTAGAGCAGCGACGAATCGGACGAGAAGCCCTCCTCGCCCATCAGTTCCTCGAAGTAGAGCCGCCCCTCGCCGTCCCTGTGCTGGGTGTGGCGTTTCGGCGGCACGTGGCCGACCCGGCGGTAGTGGGCCATGGTCCATCGCCTCCGATGATTAACGCATTAACTACTTTGATGCCGACACTACGACTGTTCTTCCGTCCAGGGAAGGCCCTAACCAGCGGGCGGTTCGGGCTGGTTAGGCGGTGAGGGCGGGTCAGCTCCGTTCGCGGACGTCGAACTCGTGCCGTCCCTCGATGAGCTTGTCCAGCAGCATGATGAGCATCCGCTGCTCGGTCTCGGTCAGTACGTCCGCCCACTGCCGCTCGCGTTCGTGCTGGTCGGCGAAGATGTCGAGCATCGCCCGCTCGCCGCGCGGGGTCAGCGACAGCAGGGCGGAGCGGCCGTCGCGCCCGCCCGGGGCGCGGGTCAGCATCCCGTCCGCGACCAGCGTCTTCGTGAGGTTCGAGACGGCGGCGCGGCTCATCCCGGCGAGCGGCGCGGCGCGGCCCGGCTCCAGCGGCCCGGCGAGCCAGGTGACGAACAGCAGCCGGAACGCCGACCACGAGTGCCCGCGCGGCCGGTGCACCGTGGACTCCAGGTCGTAGGTCACGATCGCCGAGGCCCGGTTGAGGGTCAGCAGCAGCCGGGTCGCGAGCCGGTGCGGGAAGCCGAACTCCCCGGCGAGCCTGTGTCCGGCCAGGTCGACGAACGACCAGAAGTCGAGCTCGTCGTCCGTTCGGGCGGTCATCGCGGGCCTCCTCGGGTGGTACATGATTTGACTATTTAACCCGGGTGGGACGCGGGTGTCAGCGGTCGATCATCGGGCATCGTCCCGGTGCGGGGCAGCCGAGGGGGTTCGGGAGGGACGATGGCGACCGTCGCCGACCAGTTCATCCAGGTGTTGCGGCAGGCGGGCGTCCGGCGCGTCTACGGGGTCGTGGGCGACAGCCTCAACCCGATCGTGGACGCCGTCCGCCGGACCGGCGGCATCGACTGGGTGCACGTCCGCAACGAGGAGGCGGGCGCGTTCGCGGCGGCGGCCGAGGCGCAGACCACCGGGCGGCTCGCCGTCTGCGCCGGGAGCTGCGGCCCCGGGAACACGCACCTCATCCAGGGCCTCTACGACGCGCACCGGTCGGGCGCGCCGGTGCTGGCGCTGGCGTCGCAGATCCCGAGCACGCAGATCGGCAGCGGCTATTTCCAGGAGACGCATCCCGAACGCCTTTTCGTCGATTGCAGCCATTATTGCGAGGCGATCAGCACCCCGGCGCAGATGCCGCGCATTCTGCGGACCGCGATCCAGCACGCGGTGGGGCTCGGCGGCGTCGCCGTCCTGACGCTGCCCGGCGACACGGCCAGCCAGGACACCGTGGCGCCTACCGGGGAGCATGACTTCCTGATCCGGAAGGGGATCGTGCGGCCGCCGTCCGACCAGGTGGAGCAGCTCGCCGGGGCGCTGAACCGGGCGCGCAAGGTGATGCTGTTCTGCGGTTCCGGTGTCCAGGGCGCGCATTCCGCGGTGATGGAACTCGCGCACAAACTGCTGTCGCCGGTAGGGCACGCGCTGCGCGGCAAAGAATGGATCCAGTACGACAACCCGTACGACGTCGGCATGAGCGGACTGCTCGGCTACGGCGCCTGCTACGAGGCCATGCAGGCGGCCGACCTGGTTCTGCTCCTAGGCACGGATTTCCCGTACGACCAGTTCCTGCCGGGCAAGAACACCATTCAGGTCGATGACGACCCGTCGAGGCTGGGCCGTCGCACGCCGCTGGACCTGGCCGTGCACGGCGACATCGGCGAAACACTGCGGCTGGTGCTCGACAAGGTCCAGCAGAAACAGGACCAGTCCTACCTGGACGAGATGCTGCACCGGCACGCCCGCGCGTTGGAGAACGTCGTCTCCGCCTACACGCGGGACATTGAGAAGCACATCCCCATCCACCCCGAATACGTCGCGAGCGTCCTGGACGACCTCGCCGCCGACGACGCGATATTCACCGTCGACACCGGAATGTGCAACGTCTGGATCGCCCGCTACATCACGCCGAACGGACGCCGCCGCGTGATGGGCTCGTTCGTCCACGGCTCAATGGCGAACGCCCTCCCGCACGCGATCGGCGCCCAGTACGGCGCGCCGGGCCGCCAGGTCATCTCCGTCTCCGGCGACGGCGGCCTCGGCATGCTGCTCGGCGAACTCCTCACGGTGAAACTGCACCGCGTCCCCGTGAAGATCATCGTCTTCAACAACGCTTCGCTCGGCATGGTGAAACTGGAAATGCTCGTGGACGGGTTCCCGTCCTACGAGACCGACCACGAGGCGGTCGACTTCGCCGCGATCGCCCAGGCGATGGGGATCGAGTCGTCCCGCGTGGAGAACCCGTCCGACGTGCGCTCGGTGATGGAACGTGCCCTGTCCGCCCGCCCCCGGCCCCTACCTGCTGGACGTCGTGACCGACCCGAACGCCCTCTCAATGCCCCCGCACATCACCCCGCAACAGGTACGAGGCTTCGCTCTGGCGGCAGGCAAAACCGTTCTGACCGGCGGCGTGGGGAAAATGCTGGACCTGGCCCGGAGTAACCTCCGAAACATCCCCCGCCCCTAAGCCGCTTTCAAATTGCGGAACGCTTCTTGTAGGCGAGCCCGGCGAGGGTCTCCCAGATCAGGCGGTGGGCGTTGTTGACGGTCAGGTCCGCGTGGTCGTAGGGCGGGCAGACCTCGGTGACGTCCATGGCCACCACGTTTGTCCGCAACGCGACCTGGCGGACGGCCCGGAGCAGGTCGACCGGCGCGAGCCCGCCGGGTTCGGGCGTCCCGGTGCCCGGCGCGAAACCGGGATCGAGCACGTCGATGTCGATCGACAGGTAGATCCCGTCGGTGCCGTCGCTCGCCTCGGCGATGACGTCGTCCATCACGTCCTGGATCCCGCGCTCCCAGATCTCCTGCATCGGGTGATGCCGCATGCCCTGCCCGCGCATCCATTCCTGCACGTCGGGCGGGGGCCAGTAGCCGCGCAGCCCCACCTGGACGAAGTCCCGCCCCGCGATCGCCCCGGACTCGATCAGCCGCCGCATCGGCGTCCCGTGGCTCGCGAGGTTGCCGCGCAGGATGTCCGCCGTGTCGGCGTGCGCGTCGAAATGGACCATTCCGATCCTGCCGTGGCCGTGGTGGTCGGCGACGGCCATCCCGCTCGGCCACGTCACCGAGTGGTCGCCGCCGATCACCACGGGGACGATTCCGCGGCCGGCGACGTCCAGCACCCGCTGGTGGATCGCCTTCCGGGACGGCTCCCACATGCCCGGCGAGACGATCGCGTCGCCGTAGTCGACCACCCACAGGTGGTCGAAGATCTCGATTTCCAGGTCGAGGTGGTAGCTGCCCGCGTCGTAGGCGTTCGCGCGCAGCGCCCGCGGCCCGAACCTGGCGCCGGGACGGTTCGTGGTGTTGTCGTCCCACGGCGCCCCGATCACGGCGACGTCGGGCGCCCACTCGTCCAACTGCGCGGGCTCGGTCAGATGCGGGCGCAACCCGAACGTGGGCACCCCCATGTACGAGGACGAATCGAGTTGGGCCTGCATCCCGGACGGCAGCACAGGACGGCCCGTGCCAGGCGCTTCATCTGTCATGCCGACAGTCCACGGCGGAGGCGGCGCGCTGTCGATGAAGGTAGCGTGCGGCTTAATGATCAGCTTCGTGCTCGGCGTGGAGGACCTCGCCGACGCCCGGTTCGCCGTCTCGCCGCTGCAGGAGGCCGTCCTCAGCCTGCGAGTCCTGCGTGACCCCGGCCTGTCGGCGCTGCATCTGCCGTGGCGCCGCTCGGTGCTCGGCCAACTCGGCGCGCTCGACACGACCCTGCTGATGTCCTTGATCGGACGACGCCTCGCCCTGCCCGACTTCCTGACACCGCCGCCGACCGCGTTCGCCCCGGCGTTCGAGGACGAGTTGGCCGCCGTCCGCCGCGTCCGCCCCGAGGTGATGCGCCGCGACATGGTCGCCGCACACGCGCCGGGCCCGCTGCCCGGCCCGCTGCGCGCGGCCGCCGGTGACGACGCGGCCGTGCTCCGCCTCGGCGACGAGATCCGCGCGGCCCTGCGCCGGTACTGGCGGCTGGCCGTCGAACCGGTCTGGCCGCGGATGCGGCTGGTCATGGAGGCGGACATGACCTACCGCGCCCGCCGCCTCGCCCTGGGCGGCGCACGCCTGCTCTTCGCCGACATGCATCCCGATCTGCGCTGGCGGGACGGAGTGCTCACGATCGACAAGACGATCGCCGAGCACCGCGTCGCGGCCTCCGGCCGGGGCCTGCTCCTGATCCCGTCGGTCTTCGCGCACCGCCCCGCGCCACCGGTCAGCCCAGACGAGCCACCCCTGCTCGCCTACCCTTGCCGCGCGCTGGCGACTTTGTGGACCCCGCCGCCCGCCCCCGTCCCGACGGCCCTCGCCGCCCTGATCGGCGCCCCCAAAGCCAACCTGCTCCGCCTCCTGGACGAACCACTGGCAACAGTCGAACTAGCCCACCACCTGAGAGTGACGCCAAGCGCCGTATCCCAACACCTGCGCGTCCTGCACAACACGGGCCTGGTGACCCGCACCCGCCAAGGCCGCCGGGTCCTCTACCACCGCACCTCCCTCGGCGATCAGTTGGCGGGTTGACGGAATGGCAGCCCTTCGCCGGTCAGTCGAAGGGGCGGGCCATTTCGGTGAGGGTTTCTTCGGCCAGTTCGGTCAGGGGGCGGAGAGGGCGCTCTTCTATGCCGGTCGAGGCGGCTATGCGGAGGGCCGTCATGAAGGCGCCGGCCATGACGCGGGAGCGGACGTCGCCTGGTGGGAGGTTCGAGCGGGCGGCGATGAGGTCGGCCAGGTGGCGCTCGAATTCGGCGTACTGGCGGAGCAGGCGGGCCAGGACGGAGGGGTGCTCGCGGGCCAGCCGGGCCTGCGCCGCCCATTGCGGGTCGGGTTCTTCCGGCCGTTCTTGCAATGCGCTCACTGCGGCGCGGAGAGCCGTCCAGGAGGATTCGCAGGCGGGGCGTGACTCGAAAGCCGCGAGCAGGGCGGACATTCGGCGTTCCGCGCCGTAGAGAAGCGCTTCCTCTTTGCCGCCGAAATAGTTGGAGAACGTCCGGCGGGAGACGCCCGCGGCGTCGGCGATCGCCTCGACGGTGACGTCGTCCAGGCCGTGCTCGGCGGTGAGGCGCATCGCGGCGGCGTGCAGGGCGCGGCGCGTGGCCTCCTTCTTGCGTTCGCGCAGACCTCCGGGCACCGCCATGATCGCCCAGCCTACTGCGAGGGCCTCGGCAGGGGACCCGGCGGGACCGTCGCGCCTCCGGTCACGGCACGCTAGTCTTGTCACTGTCAAGATTGGAAGGAGCCCGGTCATGGTGGACGATCCCGCGCTGGCGCGGCGGATGTGGCATCAGCTCGAACCCGTGCACGCTCTGTTCTGGTACTCGCCCGACGTGTTCGCCGAGGCGGAGGCCCTCGGGTACGAGGTGGACACCCGCTGGCCGAGCTATTTCGCCTGGCGCGCCGCGCCGCTCGGGGCCGCCGGGTCCGCGCTGGTCACGGCCGCTTTCTACAGTTTCAGCCCGCGGATGGTCGCCGAGCACGTCCCCGCCGTCTGGACGGTCGCCGCGCCGGAACGGGTCCTGGAGGCCCGCGTCCGCGCCGTCGACCGGATGTACCGGACGCTCCTCGGCGACGGCATCGCCGACCCCGCCCTCGCGGAGGCCGCCGACCTGGCGCGCGCCGCCGCCGCGGCCGCGAGCATCGCCGGACGTCCGCTCGCCGCCGCGAACGCCGACCTGACCTGGCCGGACGCGCCGCACCTCGTCCTCTGGCACGCGATCGGCATCCTGCGCGAGCAGCGCGGGGACGGGCACGTCGCCGCGCTCCTCGCCCACGGACTCGACCCGGCCGAGGCGCTCGTGTCGTTCGCCGCGATCGGCGCCGCGTCCGTGGAGACCTTCGCGAGCCGCGGCTGGACGGACGCCGAATGGTCCGCCGCCCGCGACCGGCTCGCGTCGCGCGGGCTCGTCCGAGCCGATGGGACCGCGACCGATCGCGGACGCGAGCTGCGCGAATCCGTCGAGCGGAGCACCGACGACCTCGCCTACGAGCCGTGGCGGGCACTCGGCCCGGCGAAGACCGCTCGGCTGGCGGAGCTCATGATGCCGATCCTGGTCAAGGTTCTGGAGACCGGGCTGCTCCCCGCGCAGAGCACCCTCGGAATCGGGAAAGTGCAGGCACCGCCCCGGGATCAAGGGGGTTCGGACTGATCGCCCGCAGCGCCTTCAACCTGGCCGAGGGCGCGATGACCGCCGCTCGACCGGCCAGGCGCGAACCCGGACCGTGAGGCGGCACGGTCGCCTCTGGTAATGCCGCGCCTTAGTCGGAGCGGTGCCGGAGGTATGCCTCGATCTCCGCGTCGTAGGCCTTCAGGAGGCCGTCCCGCTCGATCTCCTCGGCGGCGGCGCGGAGCTCCTGGCAGTCCACGCTCGGGGAGCCGGACGTCCCGTCGCCCATGACGACCGAGGCGGCCGGTTTCGCGAGGATCAGCGCGGCGAGGTCGCGCTGACGACGCACGAGGTGGTGGTTGCGGCGTTGCTCCCGGAGCAGCTCGTCCTGGAGGTCGATGCTGCCACCGGGGCGCCTGGCCTCCCAGAACGACCCCAGCATGAGGCACGCCGGACCGACGAGGACGGCGGCGACTAAGAGGCTGACGGCCCAGTGCACGGCAGTGCTCAAGGCGTGGTCCGGTAGTCGGCGTGCTTGTGACCGCGCGGCTTTCCGCTGGTGCTGGGTTCCATTGGTGGTCTCCGGCGCTTGGGGACGGATACAGAGTTGATCAGCGCGCTGACGTCCCCGTAGTACTGCCGACAGCCGTGCCCATAGGGCTCAAGGAACGCGGTGGACCCGCCCGGATGGGACGGGTGCCGTAGCCGCGGCGGCGTGAACAGGCGGGACTGGAACACGGTTCCGGCGGGACGTCCAGTGCCCTTCTCGATGATCATCCTGGCGAGAGTGTAACTCGAAGATCATCCCGGCGCGGGCGTAGTCGGTGTTCGCGCAGTTCCAGCCCTTCCCGGGGCGGGGGCCGGGCGGCCGCCGCCGCTGCCCGCGTTCGTGCTGGCGGCGATGGCGACGGCCGTCCTGGCGGAAGCGACGAGCGGGCGCGGGCTCTAACCGGTGACCACGTATTCGACGATGTCCTCGAAACGCACGATCTCCCCGCGGGCGCCCCAATTGCCTTCGGGGACCTCGTTTATGTGCACCCAGGCGCTGGTGGCCTCGGCGAAACGTCCCGGATCGTCGTCGGAGTCCGCGAGCACCTTGGTGACGCGCTGCACGATGTCGCGGCGCTTTTCGTCGTCCATCGAACCGGCGGGCACTCCGACCCGCACCACGTATTTCGGCTTCTCGTCGGCGGGCAACTGCTTTCCGCCGACGAACCAGGCGTCCACCTCATTCACCACGAGCCATGAAATCGCCCTGGCGGCCTCGGTGTCCGGAGCACCCTCGGCGACCATCACCTCCGAGACCAGCCGTCCCCCGATCTCCTCACGGCGGGCCTGGTCGAGCGAGCCCTTGCGAACGAACAGCTCCACGAACGGCACGAGTCAGTCCTCTCATTGAACTCTCCCCTCCCTGGAACGTACAACAGTGAGTTCAATCAATCAACCCACTACACTGGAGGCATGCAACGGACCAGCTTCGCCGAGATGCACTGCTCGATCGGGCAGACCCTGGAGCGCGTCGGCGAGTGGTGGACGCCGCTGATCGTCCGGGACCTCTACCTCGGCCTGCGCCGGTTCGACGACATCGCGGAGAACCTCGGCATCTCCCGCAACCTGCTCACCCGCCGCCTGGAAACCCTGGTCGCGGACGGAATCGTGGAGCGCCGGGCCTACCAGGAACGGCCGCCGCGCCACGAGTACCACCTCACCGAAGCGGGCCGCGAACTCGTGCCGGTATTGATGGCGGTGATGGCCTGGGGCGACAAATGGGCGACGCCGGCAGGCGGCCCGCCGGCGCGCCTGCTGCACCGCGACTGCGGTGCCGAATTCACGCCGCAGGTCGCCTGCTCATCATGCGGGAAACCGGTGACCGCCGACACCGTAAAGGTGCTGCCGGGCCCGGGCGCCGCTATCGGACTCGGGACGAAAGTGCTGGTCCGCCGCGGCCTCGCCGCGCTCAGGAAGAAGTAACCGCCCGACCCTCGTCCCCGTCCAATACGGCGGTCGCGGCGTGACCACCGCGACCAACCCGGAAACGGACCGCCTCGGCCGGTCGGTCGGGTCCGGGAAAGAACTGGCCGCCATTGGTTTCGTTCACATCGCCGGGGTCGCTCCGGCCCTCAGCGGGCGGCGAGGAGGAGGGCCGCCATGCTCGTGCCACTGACGATCTTCCCGGCCTCGACCAGGCCGGGTATTTCCGCGAGCGGCACCCATTCGATGCGCTCGGACTCCCAGTCGTCGGCGGGCGCGCCTATCCGGGTCGCGCCGTCCGCCCAGAAGATGTGATGCCGCGAATCACTGATGCCGGGCGTGGGATGGACGACGGTGAACGGCCGCATCGCCCACGGCCGCCAACCCGTCTCCTCTTCCACTTCCCGAGCGGCGGCCTCAGCCGGAGTCTCGCCCTCCTCAACGCCACCGATCGGGATCTCATAACCCCAGGCGTCGGTGATGAACCGATGCCGCCATTCCAACAGCACCCGCCGTTCCGCATCGACGACGACCGCGCCCGCACTGGCACCCCGCGCCCGGATCACCCGATGCTGCAACCGCCGCCCCCGGCTGATCTCCACCTCCGCCAGCCGAACCTCCACCCAAGGATCACTGAAGATCGACTCCTCGGAATGAACCTTCCAGCGCATGATCGATCCCCTCCGCTCCTCGCGGCACTCTGCCGCATGACCCGCTCTCCGCAGGTCTCTACCATCGCTGACGGTCGCGAGGCGGGCGCGGCGCTCAGTCGCCGCTACGAAACTCGCCCTCGTCCGGCCAGGTTCTGGACGTCTTGCAGTGTGGGCGGGCGCGGGTCGTCCCGGAACGGCGGACGGAGGCGGTCAGCGGTCTTGGGCGGGGAGGGTTAGGCGGAAGCGGGCGCCTTTGCCCAAGGTCGTTTCTAGTTCTATGTCGCCGCCGTGGGCGCGGGCGAGGGAGCGGGCTATGGCCAGGCCGAGACCCGCGTTGGCTCCGGCGGAGCGGTCTCGGGAGCGGTCGGCCCGGTAGAAGCGGTCGAATACGCGGGTTGCTTGTTCCGCGCCGATTCCCGGGCCCTCGGGGCTCACTCCTCGGACGCGGGTTCCGCCTCCGCCTCGGCCTCGTCGACCTCGTCCTCCTCCGCGAGGCGGCGGGTCGCCTGGTGGACGCGGACGGCCAGGATCGCGCGCGCGAACCGTCCGGCCAGCTCCCCGTCCATGACCTCGGGGACCTGGTCGACGCCGATCAGCCCGCCCAGCTTGGCGGTGACCGCGCCGACGTCGCCGACCCGCACGCCCCGGCCGTCCTCCAGGTCTTCGACGGCGGGCAGGTCGAGCGCGGCGCGCAGGGTGTCCTGCAAGGCGCGGACGGTGGCGGCGTCCCGGTCGATGCGGATCTCGGCGGTGTCCGTGCGCAGGTCGGCACGGTCCGCGCGGGCCTCCGCGCTGTCGGCGCGCTCCTCGGCGCGGTCGGCGCGGGTCGCCAGCTCGGCGGCCCGGGACGCGACGGAGTCGCGCTCGACCGTCAGCCCGGCGATCTCACCCCTCGCGGCGGACAGCTCGGCGCGCAGCTGCCGGTCGCTCTCCGCGGCCGCCTCCAGCTTGGCGCGCGCGTCCGACAGCTCGGAACGCGCCTCGGTCAGCTCGGTGCGCGCCGTGGCGAGCGCGGACTGCTCGGCCGCGAACTTCGTCGCCAGCTCGTCGCGCTCCCGCTCGGCGTCCACGCGGCCCTGGTGCTCGGTGCTCCACGCCGTCTCGGCGCGCTTGCGGAGCCCGTCCGCGTGCGCGGCCTCGTTCGCGGACGTGGCGCGGGCCTGCTGGTGGGCGCCCGCCTCCTTCCAGGCGTTGGCCTCGCTCTCCTGCGCGGCCGTGACGCTCGCCTTCGCGGCGGCGACGCCCTTGGCGAGCTCCTCCCGCGCGTCGGCGGCCTCCTGCAGCGCCGCCTCCGCGCGCGCCTCGGCGTCGCGCGTCCGGTCGTCGGCCTCGCTGGCCTGCTTCCGCGCGCCGCGCGCGTCGGCGAGCGCCTTCTCCGCGTTGTCCAGGACGCCGCGGACCTCGTCGTCCAGCCGCTTGCCGAGCGCGCTCGCCGCCGTGGTCACCTCGCCGACCAGCCCGGCGAGCCGGGTGACGTCGGCGGCGAACGCGCGGACCTCCGCCTCGGACCGCTCCAGCGCGACCGGCGCGACCGCCGCGACCGGTGCGCCCGGCGCGATCACCGCGCCGATGTCATCGGTGGCAGGGGCCTCGTCGGCCGGCGGCTGGAGCGGCGCCGTCACGATGTCGGCGCCCCCCGCGACGGCGGCGGGCCGTCCTTCCAGGCCGTCTTGATCTCCATGCACGGAGGCATCCTAGTAAAACGGCATGGTTCCGGGAATGGAGCGCGTCAAGTGGAATGGCGTGAGCCATGCCGGTTTGGCGTGAGGAGCGTCCCTCGCCGGAGACGCCCCGTTTCGTGCCGCCACTCGCGGTGACCGGATTCGCGCGCCCCGCCCGCCGCCGCCCGGCCGTCCCATGGCACGCATCGGCGCGCTCTTCGACGGCGGCAAGCGACGGTAAGCGGCCTTAAAGCGCGGCCGCAAAAACGCGGTTTCTACGCGGCGGGACGTCGGCCGCGCTGTGAAAGCCCAGGTCGTGGCTTCCTCCGTCGGCGCGGACGGGACCCGTCCAAAGGCGCGCATTCGTCGGACGCTGAAATTTTGACCACACCCCGAAATCTGGTTACCGACAGGTGATCGAAGTACGTTGCTCCCACACGGCACCTCCACCACCAGGTCCCGTAACCCCCGCCAACCCCCGAGCTGCCGCCGACGCTCCCAGGTAGTCGGTGGCGAAAGGTGGACAAAAGTGAATCGTGGTGCGCACCTCAAACGCGTCGTCCCGCTCCTGGGCGCCGCGCTGGTCTCGCTTCCCGCGCTCGGCGCCGTCCCCGCGACGGCCGCCGTCCAGCCCGCGCAACCCGCCACGCCCTACATGCACGCGCAGACCGCCCTCGCGGACCAGCTCACGAGCAGGCTCGGCGACCGGCAGGCAGGCACCTATGTGGACGCGGCCGGAAACCTCGTCGTGAACGTGACGAGCAAGGCCGCCGCCAAGCAGGTCACCGACGCCGGCGCCGTCGCCCGCGTCGTCAAGCACGGCCTCAAGCCGCTCAACGCCGTCAAGACCAGGCTGGACAAGTTCGCCGGGACGCCCGGCGCGGTCGGCATGGTCTGGAACGTGGACGTCGTCTCCAACGCGGTCGTCGTGCGCGTCCCGCAGAGTGACGACGACGCCGCGACCAAGGCGCTGATCAAGCGCGCGCGGGCGCTGGGCGACGCCGTCCAGATCAAGCGCGTGGACGGAGCGCCGCGCGTGACGCTCGGCCCCGGCGACGCGATCCTGACCGGCGGCTCGCGCTGCTCGGTGTCGGCGATCGGCAGCGGCAGCGGCGACGTCGTCATCACCGCCGGGCACTGCACGAACATCGGCCGGTCCTGGACGACGTCCGGCGGCCAGCAGGTGGGCAGCACCATCGCGGGCACCTTCCCCGGCCACGACTACGGGTTCATCCGCAGCTCCGGCCAGGTGCAGGTGACCAACGCCAACCTGACGACGGTCGGCCGCCCGCCGGTCGGCAGCCAGATCCAGAAGAAGGGCTCCACGACCGGGACGACGTCCGGGTCCATCAAGGCGTACGACGTGACGGTCAACTACCAGGAGGGCGACGTCACGGGCCTGATCTCGACCAGCGCCTGCGCCCAGCCGGGTGACAGCGGCGGCTCGCTCCAGGGCGGCAGCACCGCCATCGGGATCACCTCGGGCATCGCGACCAGCTCGTGCTCGGGCTCCGGTTTCGAGTCGTACTTCCAGCCGCTGGACGACGCGCTGAAGTCGCAGAACCTCACCCTCAAGCAGGGCTAGCGGAAATTCGTGTGGGGCTCCCTTCGACCGGGAGCCCCACATCGCCGTGTCCGGACGGTTCGTGCATTGGCGCATTCAGGTCACTCTGAAATTTCAGTTACGACTTGAAACTGGTTGCAGGTAGCTCTTCGCACTAGCTTGGCTACTCAGCACGACGCCGATACCACCAGGCGCGTGCCACCGCCAATCCCCCCGAGATGCCGCCGGCGCTCCCACACTGCCGGTGGCGAAAGGTGGACGAAGTGAACCGAGGTGTGCACCTCAAACGCGCGCTCCCCCCGATCCTGACCGCTGCCGCGCTGGTTGCGCTGCCCGTGTTCGGGACCGTTCCAGCCACCGCCGCGCAACCCGCCGCGGCGCCCGCCAAGCCGTCCCCGAAGGCGTTGACCGCGCTGTCCGACCAGCTCACGAGCAGGCTCGGCGCGCAGCAGGCCGGCTCGTACATCGACCGCGCCGGAAACCTGGTCGTCAACGTCACCAGCGCGGCCGCCGCGCAGCAGGTCAAGGCCGCGGGCGCCACGCCGCGGACCGTCGCGCACGGCAGCAAGCCCCTCGCCGCGTCCAAGACCAAGCTCGACCGCCTCGCGGGCAGCGCCGGGACGAAGGGCCTGTCCTGGGGCGTCGACGTCTACTCCAACTCGGTCGTCGTCAACGTCCCGAAGGGCGCGGACGGCGCCGCGACCGCCGCGTTCGTGAAGAAGGCGCGGGCGATGGGCGGCACCGTCCAGATCAAGCAGGTCGCGGCGGCGCCGCGGCTGACGCTCGGCCCCGGCGAGGCGATCCTGACCAGCGGTTCGCGCTGCTCGGTCTCGGCGATCGGCACCGGCAGCGGTGACTACGTCGTCACCGCCGGGCACTGCACGAACATCGGCTCGTCCTGGACGACGTCCGGCGGCGAGCAGGTCGGCACCGTCGCGGCGAGCCAGTTCCCGGGCAACGACTATGGAACGATCCGGGTCACGAACAGCTCGCTCCAGGTCTCCAACGACAACCTCACGGACGTCGGCCGTCCCGCCGCGGGAAGCCAGATCATCAAGAAGGGCTCCACGACCGGCACGACGTCCGGGACGATCGTCGGTTACGACCGCACCGTGAACTACCAGGAGGGCTCGGTCTCCGGCCTGGTCGAGACCAACGCCTGCGTCCAGCCGGGCGACAGCGGCGGCTCGCTGCAGAGCGGCAGCACCGCGATCGGCATCACGTCCGGCGGCACGACCGGGGGCTGCGGCGGCAACTTCCAGTCGTTCTTCCAGCCGCTGGACGTCGTCCTCCAGGGCCAGGGCCTGACCCTCAAGTAACACGCGAAACCACACGTGGGGCTCCCGACCCGCTCCGGGAGCCCCACTTCTTTCTCAGTCGGTGTCGGGCGTCTCGCCCGGCCAGGACTTCGGGGGCGGGCCGAACGCGCGGCGGCCGGCCTTCACGGTCAGGGCGGCCATGGCGGCGTTCGCGCCGCCGCCGATCACGGCGCCGATGCCGAACGGCGCGACCCGGCCGAGGACGATGATCCCCTGTTTCGTCCCGTACTTGGTGATGAAGTTCCTGCCCAGGATCTTGTTGATCTGGCGCAGGGTGTGGACGGGCACGCTGGCGACGACCTGACGTCCCCAGTGCTGCCCCGTGCGTTCAGCGATCTTGGTGATGGTGCCGGAGGCGCCGCCGCCGAGCATGACCCCCATGACGATCGTCCGGCGGCGCTCGATCTCGTCGATCGGAACGCCGTGGACCTCCGCGATCGAGAGCGCGAACAGGGCGCTCAGTTCCAGGGACGAGAAGGTCTCGCCCGCCGACAGCGCCAGCGAGACTCCAGTGCCGACGCCGGGCGCGGCCGCGGCCCCGCCGACCACCGCGCCCGACCCGGTCAGGGCGCTGACGTACATCCGCTCCAGGTTGCGGATGACCTGCGCCGGCGTCGCGTCCGGGTTCCGCTGGCGGGCCCGCGCGATGTTCTTGCGGACGATCGGGCTCTGGGTGTCGATCGCCTTGTCCAGGAGATCGAGGACCCGCTGCCCTCGCGCGGGTGTTCCCGAATCTGTCGAAACCGGTCCGTCGAGGGCATCCGTCGCCATGCCTTGAACCCCTTTTGTCTTCACGTCCGAGCCACTCATTCGACCAGGCGAGCGGACATCGGCGCCAGACAAACCGGGCAGCGGAGACTGCCACCTCTGGCCAGCGTCGTTACCGGGGGACGAGGTCGGTGATGGTTCGGGCGCCGTTCCAGAGTTCGGTCACGTGGTAGGCGAAGCGGTCGTAGAGGCCGTCCTCCTGCTGGCGCTGGATGTGGAGCATCGGGGAGTCGTGGCCGACGAGGTGCGCGAGGTGCGGGGTCACGAGCATCTCGTCGTCGAAGACGAAGACGCTCATGGCGATGTGGTCGTCGCCGTAGCGGGCCTCGATGCCCGGCACGTCGGCGATTTTGGACAGTTCGTCGATGGTGATGCGGATGCGGGTGCCGACGGTGAGGGGGACGCCCTCGACCGACTCGCGGCGGCGGGTGACGTCGCTGTCCGGGTCGCCGAGCAGGAAGCGGACCCGGCAGCCCACCTCGGCCTTCCGGCGCAGGACGCCCCGGAGGTTCGGGTTCTCCAGCCACAGGAAGTAGTTCGTGTAGCCCGCGAAGGTCAGTTCCTTGTTCGCCTCGCTGATGAGGCGGCGCCACACCGTCTTGGGGCAGGCGGAGCGGTACGGATACACCGCGATGACCTCGCGGTCGGGTCCCGTCTTCACGTTCTTGCGGATGGCGTCAGGCCACAACATGCCCTCATCAACTCCCAAGGCGTCCGAGGCTGCCCAGCGGTGCCGCGGGTGTGGCGTGCGAGCTTCGTCGGCCATCCACCGCGCCACCGTCTTCGCGTCCACTTGACAGGCTTCGGCGAGATCCTTCTCTGTCAGTCTCGCATTCGCCATCGCCTGCCGAAGCGACTCGTTGGGCATACCTACTCCGCCTCTTGCGGGGGACGGACGGGACGTCTGCGACCGTATCCCGAGTGCGTCCCAGACGTCCTGAGAACGGTGTTCACGTGTCCGGGCGGGTAGCGAATGCTCAATGGCTCAGGAGCAGTACGGTCTCCGGCGGTCCCGCGCCGGACGAGCCCTTGACGGAAGGCGGTTCCGGCCCATGCCGAAAGTGCACGGGGGCACACTGGTCACGCCATTGAGCGCGAGAGGGGAAAGGGCGTTCGCAGCCGGTTCGGCGCGTTTTCGGTGGGCGGGATGACCGGGTACCCGGCGGATTCTCCCGCCGGGACCGCCGGGGGATTGGACGCGATATTTCCGGCATCGCTCACGGTCCCGGCCAGGGTGCGGTCGCTGCTGCGGTTCCGCCTTCTCGAATGGGGCATGCGCCAGATCGTGGACGACGTTCTCCTCATCGCGGACGAATTGGTCGCCAATGCGGTGCAGAGCACGCCGGAGCGGGATATCCACGTTCAATTCCGACGAGACGTCAGGGTGGTCGAATTCGCGGTGTGGGACTCGTCCGTCGAGATGCCCGTGCTGCGGCCGGTGGTGGAGATGACGCTGGACGACGTCCTACCCGACCCGTGCGCCCTGGAGCCGGGGCAGGTGGACGGGGGCCGCGGGCTTCACATCGTGCGCGCGTTGGCGTCCGACTGCGGGGTGAGAAGGACCGAGCCGACGGGAAAATGGGTATGGGCCGCGATCGCCTTATGAACGTCATTGGTCAGGGTTTACGGGGATGTTCTGCGCCAGAGGATGACGCCGTCCTGGTCGGTGACCTGGTGGAATCCCTGCTGCGGTAAGGCCGCTATCGCTTGTGGGATCTGGCCGATCGGGACTGGGACGGTGGAGGGACGTCTGGTGTCCACGACAACCCAATCGACGGGCACATTCCTGAAGTTCGGGAAGAGGACCACATCGCATCGTCCGGTGAGTTGGGGTACGAGGAAGTTGGACGCCGCCACGGACGCATCGTCCGGAATAATTCCGATCACCTTCCGCGCGGCGGCGATGTGCGGGCTCGTCCGGTAGAAGTGCGGGTTGACCAGTTCTCGGAATTCCAGCCATGGCAGTGAGACCAGCCCGATCACCAGTGATAAAGGAACCGCCGCACGCGCGTACCAGCGGAGCGGCGTGTGCTGGCTTTCGCGCAACCTGCAGACGGCGTCCACGAGTGCGACGAACAGGATCGGCATCAGAACCGCGTTGTAGTGCACTCTCCCGACGCCCCAGTGCAGCGGAGAGGTCGAGAGAAGGCGGTAGCCGATTGTGGGAAGGGCGATACCGAAGATCGGGGACCGGAGTGCGGCGAAGGCCGTGGTGAGGCCGATCAGCAGCAGCAACTTGAGCTTCTCGGGGTGTTCGGCGAAGCTGCCGGGAAAATCCTCCACGGTCCCGAGGACTCCTCCGGAGGCGTGCTCTCCGGTCCCGCCGGACAGGCTGTCCCAGTAACCGTAGCCGGACGAGGAGAAGGACGGAATGATGACCATGGTGACGAGCGCGACGGCGCCCAGGCCGCCTATGACCAGGGCCGAACCCGTCCGCCATCGCCGCTTCAACAGGAGATAGCCGCCGACGGCGGCCACTGTGAGCCCTTGGTCCTCCTTGACCAGGAGTAGTGGGAGCGTCCAGGAGACGGCCGCGAACCATCGTTCCTCAAGGAGCGCGACAAGGGCGAAGGCGAGCAACGGAACGGCCAGCGCCACTTCGTGGAAGTCGAACGACACCGCGCCCTGAAATCCCCAGGACAGGCCATAGGCCGTCATCACCGCCAGGCCCCCGGCGGTGCCCAGTCGTGCGATGGCGAGTCGGCCGATCGGCACGACCGATACGGCGATCAGCAGCGCCTGCGTGATCAGCAGAAGTCGCGCGTCGGGCCAGAGGCGATAGAGCGGCCCAAGCGCCGCGAGCCATGGGTGGAAATGGTCGCCGAGCAGGTTCGTGCCCGGCCCTTTGAGGGGCACCAGGGGTGCGTGGAACTGCGAGTAGCCGCGCACGGCCTGCTCGAAGATGCCGAGATCGTAGCCGGTGCTGCGCATCTTCGCATGCCGATTCAACGAGTCGGTCAGGTATAACGCCGCGAAAACGGCGGCGAGTAACCAGGGCGGCCAAACTTTTGAGGGAACGGCCTCACCATCGGCCGCGTGACCGTTATCACGTCCATCTTCACGAGAAGTCAAAATCACCTGTCCAGGCACAAGGGTCAACTCCGCGACGCGGTCGGCGCCAATCCTTGGCGAGGCTACCTACGACAATGCCGGGCACCCACTTCGGGCGAGAACTCAAACTCGTATTAGATGCGTCCGAGTGTGCGTCCTTACGGAACCGAAGGTCACGTTCCATTGTCCGATCACGGTCGGGTCGTCCGCTTTTCAGTCACTCGCCGTTGCCTGTGCCTCACGGATCGCCCCCCGGATTCGGTCTCGGCGGGGAGCGTCTTTCGCCGCACCGAATAGCTCCAGCCGAAAAGGCTCTTGAACGCAGTCGAATCGGCCTGCCGGACTTCCTGATCACTGGTCAGGCGCGGTGGGGCGAAGGGCGGAGACGCGGTACATGACAGATAGTTTCGGACGACTTAACTGATGGACCGTTTTAGTGCCTTGCATGTCGCATCCGTTGTTAACTACCGTCTGATCACACCCCGCACTTCCTGTCCAACTCGAACACTGGAGGAATGAGTGCGGGTTTCTCTCGCAGTCAGGATGCTCACCACGGTGAGCGCCGGCGCACTTCTCACGACCGGTATCAGCGCGGTGGACGCCAACGCCGCGACGCCGTTCGACGCCACTCGTGGCGGCTTAGCGGCGCAAGCTCAAGGGGATGCCACTATCGCGGCGACCCACCGCCTCAAGAACGTCGCCACCGGGTACTGCCTGGACAGCAACAGTGCTCAGAAGGTCTACGCCCACGGCTGCAACGGCGGCAACTATCAGAGGTGGAGTATCTCCGGCGGCCGTCTCAAGGACGTCGCGACCGGTTACTGCCTGGACAGCAACAGCGCTCGGAAGGTCTACACCCACGGCTGCAACGGCGGCAATTACCAGAAGTGGGCCATCTCCGGCGGCCGTCTCAAGAACGTTGCGACCGGTTACTGCCTGGACAGCAACAAGGCCCAGAAGGTCTACACCCACTCCTGCAACGGCGGCAGCTACCAGAAGTGGCGCTACGCCTGATTCGCCACCCGATGAATAGCTAGTCGGTTCTCCGCAGGGCCGGTCAGAGAAAGGCCGCCTGCGGAGAACCGCGCCAATCCGCGGATCGGCCCGGCTCGGAGGCGACAGGATTTTTCCTGTAAGGCTGGGTATTGGGGGCTTAGCTTGTGAGAAACCCCCTAGGTGTGAAGGACGCATCATGCATCTCACCGGACGACTCACCGTCGCTGTCGCAGCGGCGACGCTCACGGGACCGCTGCTTTCCGTGCCGACCTCACGTGCGGCCGCCGCGCCGGACGTCACGTGCTTCTCCGGCAACCGCACCGCCACGCAGGACGGCTACCATCTCTCCGCGAACCTCTGCGACGGCCAGGGATTAACGGTCCTGATCCAGTTCGGCTCGGCCGCGGGCACCTACCGTTGCCGTACGGCGTTCGTGTGGAACGGCTTCCTGGGCGCGGACGGCTGCCGGCAGCAGTAGCTCGCCCAGCCCGACACCCGTGGAGTGCTTGCGGGAATTGGCGGCAGGGAGGGCGGGTCCGGCGTGATGCACGGTTCGGGCGTGCGAAGGGAACCGGACGAGGTTCCCGCCGAGCGCGCCCGCCTGCTGGCCGCGAGCGCGCGTCTGGCCGACCAGGAGTCGCCGGACCTCAACCGCGTCCGGGAGGTCAACCGCCGGTACCGTGCGCTGCTGCCCGACGTGACCGTGGCCTGCTCTCCCGCCACCGGCGCGCCGGTGACCTGGCCGATCGACGTGTTCGGGCTTGACGGCATGTTCTGGGACTACGAGTCACCCGTTCGACGCCCGTCGTCCACGCGGCCGCCCGACTGGCTCGCCATGACGGGTGCGATGCGGTTGGCGGAACCGGTGGAGCACCCGCCGTTCGCCGTGGTCCCGGGCCCGGAGGTGCCGTTCGTTGTGCCGCGCGTCCTGGGTAGCCCCGGTGTGCGGGCGGTGATCGCCGCCGTGCCGGTCGGCAGGCACACCGGGTGGGCCGTCAGCTACTTCGGGCCACGGCCGGAAGGCGTCCGGCTGGTGAACCTGTGGGGCACGAACACCTACCCGAAGTACCGGGAGTCCGGTGGGGGCGGCTGGGACTGGGCCGTACCGAGAGTCGCCGACTACGACTTCGAGCTGTCCCCCTGGCTCGACTCCGGCAAACTGCTATGGCTCGATGCCACCTCGCTGCGGTCGGGGACGTCCGGCTGCCCGTTCGTGGACCTCCCCGGCCGCAGGCGCATCACGGTCATCAGGAACGGCCAGGTCCAGCACCTGGCATCCTTCGCCGGTCACGGCGCGGGCTGACGATCAGCGCGGCACCCAGGTCCGGCACCACCGGGCACCGGCGTCGGCGACACTGTGAACATGCCCGTCCCGCCCGAACGCCTCAAAGAGCGCATCGGATACATCGTCAATCAGCATGGCACCCGGCACAGGCCGAGGCTAGAAGACGTGACCATCACCTGGCGCGGATCGTTCGGCTACCTGATCGGCTGGGACGGCTTCCTCCCCGGCATGAACGAGAAGATCGAACTCTGCCGGATCGAATACCTCGGCGACGATGAAGAATGGGGATTCGCGATATACGACCCGGCCACCGAAACCTACGTCCCCGGCCAGCTCGCCACCGGCCGGGACACCGGCCACCCCACCGAGGCATTCGACACCGCCGCCGTCATCCACCTCGCCGATTACACCGCGTGATCATCAGCACTGCCCACGACCCACAAGGAACTTCTGCGGGGCTGCACTAGTACGAGGGCGTCAGTGGTGTTTCACCTGCTGGACGAGGTCGGCAAACGCCTGTGGTGTGAGGACGAGGTGCCCTGCGCTTGGAGCCTTGCTGTCCCGAACGCCGATCCCCGCACCAAGTTCAGCGACCTCGATGCAGTCGGACTGGGTCGAAGTACTGCCGCTGTAGCTGCTCTTGCGCCAGGTGATCATAAAAATCGCTCCATCGTCTTGATGAGCATGCTTCGGGAGGCGTCTTTGGGTAGTGCCACGTCCCCAATGAGGTCGAACCACACCCTGTACGAGGCTATATCGGTCGCATCTTGTACGAGCCGCCCACCGCCGTGAGCAGCCGCGTAGACCGTATCCGCCCCGGCCACAGTCATGATTTTGAAAGACCCGTCGCGGCCGACATGCGCGCCGGCGGTCCTTGGGACGAGCCTGATCGAGGCGTTGGGGAGCGCGGCGAACTCGATGAGCCGGTTGAGCTGCTCGCGCATGATCCCGGCCGAACCGACGGGTTGTTCTATGACGCCTTGGTCGAGAATGACCCACACGCGGGGACGCGGCTTGCGGGTGAGGCAGTCCTGACGCTTGAGACGTGCCCTGACGCCTTCCTCGGGGTCCTCGACACCGGCGGCCGTGAACATGGCCCGGATGTAGCCCTCTGTTTGGAGGAGTCCGGGGATCCAGCCGAGTTCCCATATCCGGAGCTCGGAGGACCTGGACTCAAGATCCGAATGGGTTTTGAACCATTCGACGTCATGTCCCGCCTTGGCGAACTTCACCAAGCGCTGAAAGAAGTGGCCGAGGCTCCAAGCTTTGTCGATCTTGATTGCGTGTGCTGCCTGGAGTTTGGTCTCGCCGGACTCAACACGTGCGATCAGCGAGCGATCTCGATCGATCAGGTCGCCGACGGCGGCTAGCGACAGGCCGCGCTCTACTCGTTGTCTTCGCAGCTCAGCGGCTATGAGGTCCCATAGATTGCGGTCTGGATCGAATCCCGGGCGCGTTCGCATCGCTCACCTTCGCGTGTTGAGCTTGATGAACTCCCATAGCCACCGTACGACCGCAGGGCGCACTCTTGCCGGGAGATCGGCGAAATAGAGAGGCGGGTGAAATGGGAGCGAAAGTTGCGCACGTGGGCGAGTTGGACATTTCTTGTTCGGCTGCTCGGGCTGTGTCGCGGCGGGTTCGGGGGTTGGTGGAGAGGCGGCTTCTTGAATGGGGGCTTTCGAAGATCCTCGATGATGTTCTGCTGATCGTCGGGGAATTGGTCGCCAATGCGGTCGAGAGCACGCCCGGCGAAGAGATCCGGGTCCGGTTCAGGCGGGACGGGGCCTGCGTCGTTGTGGCGGTGTGGGATTCGTCGGGGCATCTGCCGGTGCTGCGGCCCGTCGTGGAGGTCGATGACGTGCGTCCCGACCCGTGCGCTTTGGAGCCGGGCCATGAAGAAGGCGGGCGCGGGCTCCAGATCGTGCGGGCGCTGGCGTCCGGCTACGGGGTCACGATGACGCGGCCGGTGGGGAAATGGGTCTGGGCGGAGATCTCGTGCTGACGCGCTGGCGCAGGCGGCGGGCCGTCCGGTATCTCGATGTGCTGGCGCTCGCGGTCAAGGCGCGCGGATGGCGATGCGTGAAGCTTTACGGGCGCGAATTCCCCAAGCCGATGCTGTGGGTCTACGCGAGTGGAGTCGCGGAGGACGTCGGGGTTGTCGTCGGGGTGTGCGCCGTGCCCGGTGGGTCTTGGGCCTATCACGATGTGAAGAAGGGGCGTTCCGGCTATCTGGTTCCGTGCGGGGACGCCAAGGCGGCGGCCGAGCAGATCGACCTGTTATTGAAGCACCGGATGTTCCCGTCCACCTGGTAGTGGAAGGGCGTCCGGGTGACGGCTTTCCAGCCCATCACCCGGACGATGAGGGTCAGCGGAGGGTGGCGGTGGTCAGCGGTTTGCCCAGGGCGCCGCCCTTGGCCCAGGTGTTGAAGGGGAGTTGCCAGAGGCCCCAGCCGTTCGTCCAGGCGAGGTTGCGTTTCGTGCCCGTAATGGTGACGAGGTCGCCTCGGTAGGACCAGTGGAAGAACCACTGGGCGTCGGCGGCGGGGGAGCGGGCGCAGCCGTGGCTACAGTTGCGGTTGCCCAGGCAGGACGGGTCGTCCATGTTCTGGTGGATGTACTCGCCGCTGTTGGAGATGCGGGTCGCCCACGGGACCTTCTCGTCGTACCAGCCCGGGTCGCCCTTCTTCTTGCCGGGCGGGCGCATCCGCTCCAGGCGGACGTGGTCCATCGTGAGGTGGATGCCGCTGGTGGTGAGCAGGTGGTCGACGCCGTCCGCCTGGACGTCGCCGCCGGTGCCGAGGCTGACGCCCCACGTCCGGATGACGCGGCCGTTCTTCCGCACGACGGCGCGGTGCGTCTTCGAGTTGATGTTGACGGTGTGCGAGTCGCCGATCCGGAAGCTCCGGGTGATGTCGCGGTCGCCGTAGACGTCGTCGCCGATCTTGAGCCCGGCGTAGTGGACGGTCACGCTGACCTTCTGCCGCGGCTTCCACGGGTGCTTCGGCCGGAAGACGATCGACGGGAGGCCGTTGAACGACTCCCCGGCGGACAGCCAGCGCCACGCGCCCTCGGTCGGGGTGGACGACGAGATCTCGATGCTGCGCTCGATCGCGGCCTTGGCCTTCTCCGGCACGGCTTTGTTGAACTGGACGAACACCGGCATCCCGGTGCCGACCGTCTCGTTCTCGCTCGGCACGACGTTGTTGACGCGGGTCGCGGCGGTGGCGCGGGAGGCGCGGAACGCGCTCGTCGCCGTCGTCGACTTGCCCTTCGTGGACGTCGCCGTCGCGGACACCTGGTAGCTCGCCCCGGGCCGCAGCGTCCACTGCGAGCGCCAGCGCGTCTTGTCGGGGGACAGGGCACCCGGCACTTCGGCGCCCTTCAACTTCACCGACACCTGGCCGAGCGTCCCGCCGGACGCGGTGACCGTGACGCCCTGGTCCGGACGGGCCTTGCCGTTGCCGTCCGCGGGGGTGATCGTCACTTTGGGGGAGCCGTCCTCGCCGCCCTTCGCGGTCGTCCCGCCGCCGCCGGTGTCCGAGCCTCCGCCGCATGCCGTCGCCAACCCCAGGACCAGGGCCAGCACCATGGCCTTACCTCGCACCGCTCTCCCTCATCAGCCCGCCGGTCCGCACACCGGCTACAAGATCGCTCACGGAACGGTCCGGGCGCCGCCCGGCCCACCGCGGAGGGCGGGACGGTCGGATCACGGCCTCCGATGCTTGTGACGTCCATGGTCCCGCGAAGGTTCACCGCTCGTGGCCGGTTCCAGGATCTTCCGCGCTTCATTGTGACAGGGCTTCCGCTTTGCCGTCGCGATGCGGGTTCGTTGGGATGTCAACGCAGGTCAGAAGCACTTTCGATCTTCTCTTCAAGAATGCGGCGGGGGCGGTTAAAAGCGGCGGGCCGGGGCGTGGCGCGCTGCGATCCTGATCCTGGCCGCCCGTGACGGCGCCGCACAGTCACCTTCCGGTGAGTTCTTGTCTGTGAGGGGACCACGATGAGAGCCCAGGGGTTGAGTACGTCCGTCGACCCGGATGCGGGCCTGGCGGACCTCGGCCAGGGCGCGGCCGTCCTCGCCCCCGTCGTCCCGTACCGCCGCGCCGTCGGCGGCGCGCGGATCCTCGCCGTCCTCGTCCCGGTGTGCCTCGCCGTGGCGGACGGCTGGGCCATGGCCGTCGCGGTCGCGGTCGCGCGGCCGGGCGGCGTCGTCCCCGGCACGGCGGGCGTCGCGGCCGTCGCGTGCAACGCGGCGGGCGGGCTCTACCGGACGCGCCGCAGCCCCTCCCTCTTCGCCGACGCGCCGCCGCTGCTCGCCCGGATCCTGCTCGTCGGCGGGTTCGCGGCGATCCTGCTGGACGGCGGGTACGGCGCCGCGCTGCTGATCACCGCGCTCGCCGGGACGACGTCGCTCGCCGCCCGCGCGTTCGCCAACGCCTCCGTCCGGACGTACCGGTGCCGCCGCACCCGGTCCCGCGCCGCGCTGATCGTCGGGACCGGCCGGACCGCCGCGCACCTCGCGTCCGTGCTGCGCGACCACGGCGAGCTCGGCCTCGCGGCGGTCGGGCAGCTCGCCACCGAGGCGCCCACGGGCCATCAGGAGGCGGCTCCCTCGGCGCCCGTGCTCGGCGAGCTGTCCGACCTGCCCGCGCTGGTCGAGGGGCACGGCGTCGACACACTGGTCGTGGTCGCCGAGGACCTGCGCGCCGAGCACCTGGCCGCCGTGCTGCGCGTGTCGTTCGGGCTGCCGTGCGAGACGCTCCTCGTCCGGCCGCCGTGGGACGTCGTCCCGGTGGCGGCGGCGCGGCGCGAGTACGTCGCCGGGCTGCCGTGCGCGCGGGTCACCTGGGGGCTCCGCGAACCCGCCGCGCGACGCGCGAAACGGCTGCTCGACATCGTCGTCGGCCTGGCGCTCCTCGTCCTCGCGCTGCCGGTGCTCGCCGCGTGCGCGGCCGCCGTGCGGCTGGAGGACGGGCCCGGCGTGCTGTTCCGGCAGCGCCGCGTCGGCCTCGGCGGGGAGGAGTTCGTCCTGCTGAAGTTCCGGACGTTGAAGCACGTCGAGGAGCGCGAGTCCGACACCCGCTGGACGGTCACCGGCGCCGACCGCACCGGCCGCGTCGGCCGCTTCCTGCGCGCCAGCTCCCTGGACGAGCTGCCGCAGCTGTGGAACGTCGTCCGGGGCGACATGAGCCTGGTCGGGCCGCGCCCGGAGCGCCCGCACTTCGTGGAGCAGTTCTCCCGCACCTGTCCGGGCTACGTGCTGCGGCACCGCGTCCCGGCGGGGATCACCGGCTGGGCGCAGGTCCACGGGTTCCGCGGGGACACCTCGATCGAGCTGCGCGCCCGCCTCGACAACCACTACATCGACCACTGGACGTTCGCCGGGGACCTGCGGATCCTGCTGCTCACCGTGCGCGCGCTGATCGTCCGGGACGCGGGATGAGCGCCGTCGCGTCGCTGCCCGTCCGGCTCCCGGCGCCGCCGCGGCGGCCGAGCTGGCTCGTCGCGGCGACCGTGGCGAGCGTCGGGATCCCGGCCGGGACGCGGACGGTCGGCTCCGGCGCCCAGGTCACCCCCGCCGACGTCGCCACCGCATGCCTGGTCGCGGTCGCCGCGTTCCTGCTGGTCACCGGGCGGGCGGAGCTGCCGCGCCGGGCGCTGCCCGCGTTCGGGCCGCTGGTCGCCGGGCTCGGGATCAGCACCGTGTGCTCGGCGGACACCGCGTCCAGCCTGCCGGGGTTCGTCCGGGACGCGCAGGTCTTCGTGCTCGTCCCGCTGGCCGTGGTCGTGCTCGTCCGGGACCGCCGCGACTTCGCGATCGTGTGCGGGTCGGTCCTCGGGCTCGGGCTCGCGGAGGCCGTGTTCGGGATCTGGCAGGCGCTCACCGAGCACGGCGCCGCCATGGACGGACGGAACATCCGCGCGGTCGGCACGTTCGGCGCGACCGACGTGATGGCCATGTCCGTCGTCGCCGGGATCGCGTTCCTCGTGCTGACCTCGCTCGGGCTGGCCGCGCCGGGACGCGGCGTCGCCGCCGTCCTCGGCGCGCTCGCCGGGCTCGGCGTCCTCGGCGCCGCGCTCGCCCTCGCGCTCAGCCGGGGCACCTGGGTCGCGCTCGGCGCCGCCGCCGTCCTGGTCCTCGTCGTGTTCGACCGGTGGACGGCCGTGAAGGTGCTGGCCTGCTGCGCGGCGCTGCTCGTCGTGACGGGCGCGGGCGCGGGCGGCGGCGCGCAGGCCGTCGTCGACCGGTCGCGCTCCCTCGCCGGGACGGTCGGCGCCCCCGACCGCTCCGTGGACGACCGCTACCACCTGTGGTCGGCCGCCCTGCGCATCTGGGAGGACCATCCCGGGACCGGCGTCGGCGTGAAGAACTTCCCCGCCTACCGCGACACGTACGCGGGGATCGAGCTGTCGTCGGGGAGCGAGACGTCCGACCCCGTCCACGGGTACGTGCGGCAGCCGCTGCTGTCGCCGCACAACGAGTACCTGCTGTTCCTGTCCGAGCAGGGCGTGTTCGGGTTCGCGGGGCTGTCGGCGCTCGGCGCCGTGCTCGCCGCCGGGCTGTGGGCGCGCCGCCGCGTCCGCGACCCGTTCTGGCTCGCGGGCGTCGCGCTGCTCGCGTTCCTGCTGGTCAACTTCCTGTACGCGGACCTCGGCGGGCCGACCTGCGCGCTCACCGCCGTCGTGATCGGGGTCGTCGCGTCGCGCTCCCTCGGGAACGTGCGCGACTTCGGGAAGGCGCGGGACCCCAAGAAGGTGCGGTCATGACGCGCGCGGGCTCGGTGGGACGGGCCGCCGCGCTGTCCGGCGCGCTGATCACCGCCGGGAACGGGCTCGGCTTCGTCCGCGACCTGACGATGGCGCACCTGTTCGGCGCGAGCGGCAGGACCGACGCCTTCCTCGTCGCCTGGACGATCCCCGAGACCGTCACGCCGCTGCTCATCGAGGACGCCATGGCGCTCCTCATGATCCCCGTCATGACCCGGCTCCTCGCGCGCGGGGAGGGCCCGCGCCCGCTCGTCGTCTCGACCCTGCCGCGGCTGGTCGCGGGCCTGTCCGCGGTGACGGTCACGCTGATCGTGGGCGCGCCCCTGGTGATGAGGCTCCTCGCCCCCGGCCTCACCGAGTACGGGCCCGGCATCCAGTGCGTGCGGCTCACGGCGGTCACCGTCGTCACGCTCGGCGTCGCCGGGTTCATGAGCGCCACGCTGCGCGCCCACCACCGGTTCGGGCCGCCCGCCGCGATCTACATCGTCAACAACATCGGCATCCTGCTGCTGATCGCCGCGCTGTCCGGGACGATCGGCGTGACGAGCGCGGCGGTGGGGATCGCGTTCGGGAGCGTCCTGATGGTGGCGGTGCAGGCGCCCGGGTTCGTCCGCTGCCTCCGCGCGCCCGACCGGCGGCCGCCCGGGGTCCCGCGTTCCGGCGATCTCGAAGTGCGGCTCGGGCTCGCGGCCGTCGCGCCGATCGTCGTGTACACGGTGACGCGGCAGGCGCAGGTGTTCGTCGAGCGGTTCCTCGGCTCCGAGCTGGCCGCCGGGTCGATCTCGCACCTGAACTACGCGCAGAAGGTCGCGCAGGTCCCGATGGTGATCTCGCTGCTGGTCGTGACGGTGACGTTCCCGAAGCTCGCCCGCGCCTCCGCGGAGGGGAACGTCGCCGAGGTCGCCCGCCGCATCCAGCGGGACCTCGCCATCGCGAGCGCGATGGTGCTCGTCGCGACCGCGTTCCTCGTCGCGTTCGCGCCGACCGTGACGCGGGCGCTGTTCGAGCACGGCGAGTTCACGGCGGCCGACACGCGGGGCACGGCGTCGATCATGCGCGTCTACGCGCTCGGCCTGTGGGGGCAGACGGCCGTCGGGCTCGCCGCGCGCGCGTTCTTCGCGGGACGGCGGCCGACCTGGCGGCCCGCCGCCGTGCTGCTGCTCGGCCTCGCGGCGACGGCGGCGATCGGGGCCGCGTTCGCCGCGTCCTTCGGGACGCTCGCACTCGCCGCCGGGAACGCCGCCGGGATCACGCTCGCCGCCGTCCTGCTGCTGGTCGGGCTGCGCGCGCGCGTCGCGCCGATCTCGCTGCGCCGGGTCGCCTCCGACGTGTCCCGGCTCGCGCTCGCCGCCGCCGGGGCCTGCGCGGCGGGGCTCGCCGTCGCCGCGACCGTCCCGGCCGGGATCGTCCAGCTCGCCGCCGGCGGGCTGGTGACCACCGCCGTGTTCGCCGTCCTGCTCGTCCTCGCGGGGCCCGGCCTCGTCGCCTCATGGATCGCCGTCAGGAACCGCACCGAATCGGGGGAGACCAGTGAGCCGTCCGACCGAACCGACCCGAGTCACCGAACCGACCCGGGCGACCGCGCCGGGGCGACCGGCGGAGCCGATCAGGCCGGTGCCGCTGGTGCTGATGTACCACTCGGTCGACCACTTCGATGAGGACCCGCACCTCGTCACCGTCTCGCCCGCGCGGTTCGCGCGGCAGATGGCGTGGCTGCGGGCGCGCGGCCTGCGCGGCGTCGGCATGGGCGAGCTGCTCGACGCGCACGCCGCCGGACGCGCCCGCGGCCTCGTCGGGCTGACCTTCGACGACGGCTACGCCGACTTCGTGACGCGGGCCGTCCCGGCGCTGCTGCGGTACGGGTTCGGCGCGACGGTGTTCGTCGTGTCCGGACGGATCGGCGCCTACAACGCCTGGGACGACGGCCCGCGCAAACCGCTGATGACCGCCGACCAGATCCGCACCGCCGCGGACGCGGGCATGGAGATCGCCTCGCACGGCCGCCACCACGTCTCCCTCCCCGGCGCGGACGACACCGAGCTGCGCGAGGAGCTGGAGGAGAGCCGGGCCGTCCTGGAGGACCTCGTCGAAGGCCCGGTCACCGGCTTCGCCTACCCGTACGGGCACGCGAGCGCCCGCGAGGTCGAGGCGGTCCGCGCCGCCGGGTACGACTACGCCTGCGACATCTCCCCGGACGAGCCGGGACGGCACGCGCTGCCCCGCGCCTACGTCGGCGACCGGGACGGGCCGGTGCGGCTGCGGGCCAAGATCGTCCGGCATGAGCTGCGCCGCCGGAGCCGCGTGTGACCCGAGTCCTGCACGTCATCACCGGGCTGGAGCACGGCGGCGCGGAACGCCAGCTCGCGCTGCTGCTGCGGCACCTGCCCGTGGACTGCGAGGTCGCGACCCTCACCCGGACCGGCACGCTCGGCGCCGAGATCCGCCGGACGGGCGTCCCCGTGCACGAGATCGGCATGCGCGGCAACCGGGACGTCGCCGCGCTGCCCCGGCTCGTCCGGCTGATCCGGCGGGGACGGTACGACGTCGTCCACACCCACCTGTACCGGGCGTGCGTGTACGGGCGCGTCGCCGCCCGCCTCGCCGGGACGTCCGCGATCATCGCGACCGAGCACTCCCTCGGCGACGAGCACATCGAGGGACGCGCCGTGACGCGCGGCGTCCGGGCGCTGTACCGGGCGACGGAGCGGCTCGGCTCGACGACGGTCGCGGTGTCGCCGACGGTCGCGGCGCGGCTGTGCGGCTGGGGCGTGCCGCCCGGCCGGATCACCGTGATCCCGAACGGGGTGGACGCCGCCGCGTTCGCGTTCCATCCGGGACGGCGCACCGCGACCCGGCGGCGGCTCGGCATCGGGCTGACCGAGCCGGTCGTGGGCGCGGTCGGACGGCTCGTCCCCACCAAGCGGTTCGACCTGCTGATCGAGGCGGTCGCGGCGCTGGACGGCGTCCGGCTGCTGCTCGTCGGCGCGGGCCCCGAGCGGGCCGCGCTGGAACGCCGGGCGCGCGACCTCGGCGCCGCCGGGCGGGTCGTCTTCGCCGGGGGCACCTCGGACGTCGCGGGCGCGCTCGCCGCGATGGACGTGTTCGCGGCGCCGTCCGTCCAGGAGACGTTCGGGCTCGGCGTGCTGGAGGCGCTCGCCGCCGGGCTGCCCGTCCGGTACACGACCTGCCCG
The DNA here is from genome assembly GCF_008085905.1 of Actinomadura syzygii. Lineage (GTDB taxonomy): Bacteria > Actinomycetota > Actinomycetes > Streptosporangiales > Streptosporangiaceae > Spirillospora > Spirillospora syzygii. The sequence continues at coordinate 497,853 of NZ_VSFF01000005.1, forward strand.
GCGCTCGACGACCTCCCGCCCGGCGAGGCGCCCGCCGCCGCCCGCCGGCTGCCCCCGGACGCCGCGCGCTGGGCCGCCGAACTGGACCGCGAGGCCCGCACGCCCCGGGACCGTACGCGGGTGCCGCCCGCCGTCGCCCGCTACGACATCGCCGAGCAGGCCGCGCGGCTCGCCCGGCTCTACCTCCTCCCGGAGACCCCCGGCCGCGCGGGCGTTCCGAAACGAGAGGAGGCGCAGGATGCCGTCACATGACATCTACCGGAGGCGGGCGAGCCGGCGGCGGGGGAACAAGAGGCGGGGGCGCGCGGCGGTCCCCGTGCCCGGCGTCGGGCGCGCGCTGCTCGCGGCGGTGCTGCGGCGGTTCGGGCCGTCGCTCGCGTTCGTCGTCGCCGGGTTCCTCGGCGGGCTCGGGTACGTGCTGCTCGTCCCCGCCACCTACACCGCCAACGCCTACGTGCTGGTCGTGAACGACGCGCGGACGGACGGCCCGGCCGCGGTGAACTTCGCCCAGACGTTCGGACGGCTCGCGCCGCTGCCGGAGACCCTCGGGTACTCGGCGCTGCCGCTGCCGGCCGGGGCGGGCGGGGCGCCGCGGGACCACGTCCGGGCGTCCACCTCGCCGGACACGCCGCTGATCGAGCTGACCGGCAGCGCGCCGACGTCCCGCGCCGCCGCCGCGTTCGCCAACGCCGCCGCGGACGCGCTCGTCCGGTACGGGGCGGCGCACCGCGCCGAGACGGGCGTCCGCGTCGCGCCGATGAGCCGCGCGGTGCCGCCCGGCGCGCCCGCCTCGCCGAACCCGGTGCTCGGCGTCGGCGTCGGCACCGCGTCCGGCGTGCTGCTCGCCGGGCTGAGCGCCGCCGCGCTGAGCGGCCGCCGGCCGGCCCGGCGCCGGACCGTGCCCCGCGTCCTGATCGCGGGCCCGGCCGACGCGGAGCTGCGGTCATGACCAGGTCCGCCTGTTTCGCTTGCTTCGCCTGGGGGGCTCGTGGTTGAGGACGGGGACACGCCGGTTCGGGTGTTGCACGTCAGCCAGCCGAACGCGGGCGGCGTCGCCGTCTACATCGGGCAGGCGGTCCGCGAGCAGCGGGCGCGCGGCTGGGAGGTCGCCGTCGCCTGCCCGCCCGGCGGGGACCTGCCCGCGCGCTGCGCCGCCGCCGGCGTGCCCTGGTTCAGCTGGAAGGCCGGACGCGCCCCCGGGCCGCGCGTCCTGCTGGAGTCGCTCAGCCTCCGCCGCCTGGTGAAGGGCTTCGAGCCGGACGTCGTCCACCTGCACTCGGCCAAGGCGGGACTCGCCGGACGGCTGCCCGGCCGCCCGCGGGGCACCCCGACGATCTTCCAGCCGCACGGCTGGTCATGGCTCGCCGCGACCGGCGCGCAGGACGCGCTCAGCCGGTGGTGGGAGCGGCTCGCCGCGCGGTGGAGCGACGCGCTCGTGTGCGTCGGCCTCGGGGAGTTGCGCGACGGTGTGCGGGCGGGGGTGCGCGGGCCGTACCGAATCGTCCGCAACGGCGTGGACCGGCGGCTGTTCCGGCCCGCCGACGCCGCCGCCCGGCTGGTCGCGCGGACCCGGCTCGGGCTGCCCGCCGCCGTGCCGCTCGCCGTCTGCGTCGGCCGCCTCACCCGGCAGAAGGGGCAGGACGTCCTCGTCGCGGCGTGGCCCGCCGTCCTCGCGCGGTGCCCGACCGCGCGGCTCGCCATCGTCGGGGACGGCGCGGACCTCGACCTGCTGCGCCGCGCGCCGACCGCGGGCGGCGTGCTGTTCGCCCCGGCCTCGCGGGAGCCCGCCGACTGGCTGTCCGCGTCGGACGTCGTCGTGCTGCCGTCCCGGTGGGAGGGGCTGTCGCTGATCGCGCTGGAGGCCCTCGCGGTCGGGCGGTCGCTCGTCGGGTCGGACGTGCCCGGCATCGCGGAGGTCGTCCGTCCGGGGGTGGGGGCGCTGGTGCCGGCGGACGATCCGGCCGCGCTCGCGGCGGCGGTCGCGCACCGGCTGCTGCGCCCGGCGGTCGCCGAGCGGGAGGGCCGGGCGGCGGCCGCCGCCTCCGCCGGCTACGACCTCGGCCGGACGCTGGCGCTGCTCGCCTCGGTCACCCGCGAGGTCGCCGCCCTCCGCGACCACCGGTGCTCCGGCGGCCGATGTCCGGACGACCGCTGTTTCGACGACCGGTGTTTCGACGAGCGGTGCTTGGACGACCGCTTCTTCGACGGCGTCGCCTTGGACTGCGACTTGCTGGACTGCGACTTGCTGGCCGCGGACGCCCCGGACGCGGACGCCGCGGACGGGGGCGCCTTGGGGACCGGGGCGGCGGCCGGTCCGGTGCCGAACAGCTCGCGGTAGGCGGCCGTCGAGGCCGGGTTGCGGCGGCACGCCCACACGCCGTGCGGGCAGTAGTCGCTGATCGACTGATAGGCGACATCATGCGACATGATCCAGCTATGCATCCCGCGGACGAAAGCGGGATTGTCGTTGTTGCGGAAGAGCCCCCATTCGGGGAACGAGATGGGCTTGCGGTGTGCGGCGGCGAAATCGGCCTGTGCGCGCAGCCCGTACGGCTCGTTGACGAAATCCGTGAACGTGCCCCCGGTGGGCTGGTCGTAGGTGTCGGTGCCGATGATGTCGACGACGTCGTCGCCCGGATAGCAGTTCGTCCACGGGATGACGTCGCGGCCCCTGGCGGGCGCGAAATCGAAACGGAAACGCGCGCCGCGCACACCGCGCATGACCGTCACGATGCGCCGCCAATAGGCGCGCCACGCGGCCGGGTCGGGCTCGCAGCGGCCCGCGTACTGCTGCCCGTTCATCTCCCAGCCGAGGACGATGACCGAGTCGCCGGCGCGGTAGGCGGCGAGGCGCTGCGCGAGCGTCCGGTAATGGACGTCGAAGGCGCCCGCCGCGCCGCGCCGCAGCAGCGAGGCCAGCACCGGGACGGGCGCGCGGGTCTCGTTCGGGGCCATCATCGGGACGTTCACCACCAGCATCCGCCGCGGGTCGGCGGCCTTCCACCGGGCCCACGGCGCGAGCACCTGCTCCGGCCCCTCGATGTACCGCCAGTCGTTCCCGGGCAGATACGTGCGGCCGACCGTCACCGGCGCCCCGAGCCATTGCCGGAACTGCTCGACCCGCGCGACGCCCTCCGCGCCGGAACCGAGGAACGCGCCCAGCGGAACGTTTTTCGGCGATTCCACCGCCACCCGGTCACGACCCTTTTCGGCGGCCGCCCCCGGCGGCGCTCCGCAAAGCGCGAACACCAGCGCCGCCGCGGTCAGAATGGGCAGGGGTGAACGGTGCGAAAAGGGCATTTCACGGCGCCGTCCGAAAGGCCGCCCTGGTGCGTGGATATCGGCTGCTGCCATGCGTATAGTGTGCCATTGGACGTTCGTCGGCGAACTAATCGGCCGCTCACTTACAGGTCAAATTTTACGAATTTGGGAAGGTCGCCTTGGGTAATGGTCCGCTGGACCGGGTCCGCTGAGCGCATGGTCGCCGACACGCGGGTCCCGGCGGCGCCGCGGCTCGACCCCGGCCTGCCCGTCCTGCTGCTGCGCACCGACCCGAACGTCTTCCACCACGGGACGCTCGGCGTCATCCGCAGCCTCGGACGCGCCGGGGTGCCCGTGCACGCGATCCTGGAGGGGCGCGGCAACCCGTCGTCCCGGTCCCGCTACCTGCGCGGCGGCGAGCCGTGGGCGCCGCCCGCCGCGCGCCCGGCCGCGCTGCTCGGCCACCTGCGCACGATCGCCGCGCGGATCGGCGGTCGGCCGCTGCTCGTCCCGATGGACGACGCCGGGGCGATCTTCGTGGCCGAGCACGCGGACGCGCTGGCCCGCCGCTTCGCCTTCCCCGTCCAGGACCCGGACGTCCCGCGCCGCGTCGCCGACAAGTCGCTGCTGCTGGAGGCGTGCGCGGCGCACGGCCTGCGCTGCCCGCCGAGCCGCACGCCCGCGTCCGCCCGCGACGTGGACGCCGCCGTCCGCGACCTCGGGCTGCCGCTGATCGTCAAGTTCGCGCGGCCGTGGCGGCTCGGGCCCGGCCTGCGCAGCACCACGCTCGTCCACGCGCGGGACGAGGCGCACCGGCTGTTCGCCGCGTCCCGCGACGGCGGCCCCGGCGGCGGCGCGGGCCCGCTGGTCCTCCAGCGGCGCATCCCGCCCGGCGGCGGCGACTGGTTCTTCCAGGGCTACTTCGACGACGACCTCGGCTGCCTCTTCGGCGGGACGGGCCGCAAGCACCTCGCCCTCCCGGCCCACGCGGGCCACACCGTGCACGGCGAATGGGTCGCGAACCCCGAGCTGGAGCGGCTCGCGGTGCGGATCGTCCGGCTGCTCGGCTGCCGCGGCCTCGTCGACCTCGACTTCCGCCTCGACCCCGGCGACGGCGGCTACCACCTGCTCGACTTCAACCCGCGGATCGGGGCCCAGTTCCGGTTGTTCGCCGACCGGAACGGGCTCGACCTCGTCCGCGCCCTCCACCTCGACCAGTCGGGTCGGCGCGTCCCGGACGCGCGCCCGGCTTTCGGCCGGAACCTGCTCGTGGAGAACCACTTTCTGCGACGGTCCGCCGGACGGCCCCTGCTGCGCGCGGCGACCCTCCGCCCGTTGCGCGAGGCCGACGAGTTCGCCTGGTTCGCCGGGGACGACCTGCCGCCCTTCCTCGCCATGGGAGGGCGCAGCGTGCTCCGCGCGGCCCGGCGGCTCCGCACCAGGTGACACCGCGAACACAACGGGGGGAACGAACATGATCGACTCGGTTGGCGACGTCGTGATCGCCGGCGCCGGGCCCTACGGCCTGTCGGCGGCGGCCCACCTGCAGAACCTCGGGCTCGACGTGCGGATCATCGGGCAGCCGATGCGGTTCTGGGCGGAGAACATGCCGGAGGGCATGCATCTCAAGTCCGAGCCGTTCGCGTCCAGCCTGGGCGCGCCGCACTCGGGCATGCGCTTCACCGACCGCCATCCGGACTGGCGGCTCGGGCACCCGATCCCCCTCGACACCTTCGTGGCCTACGGGCGCTGGTTCGCCTCCGTCGCGATCCCCGGCACCGAGGACGCGCAGGTCGTGAACGTCGAGCGCGGCGGCCCCGGCGGGTACGTCGTGACGCTGTCCACGGGCGAGACGATCGCGACCCGCGCGGTCGTCGTCGCCGTCGGGGTCGGGCCGTTCGCGCACATACCGGACGAGCTGGCGGGCCTGCCGTCCTGGCTCGTCTCGCACAGCAGCCGGCACCGCGACCTCGGCCTGTTCGCCGGGAAGGAGGTCGCGGTGATCGGCGCCGGGCAGTCCGCGCTGGAGACGGCGGTGCTGCTCGCGGACGCGGGCGCGTACCCGCACGTCCTCACCCGGCGGCGCGAGCTCGACTGGAACACGGTGCCGGAGGAGCACCGGTCCCCGCGGGCGCGGCTGCTCGGCGGCCCCCGCTCCGGGCTCGGCACCGGCTACCGGACGTGGCTGTGGGCGGAGCGGCCCGGGCTCGTCCGGTACCTGCCGGAACGGTCCCGGCAGAAGATCGTCCGGGAGACGCTGCCGCCCGCGGGCGCGTGGTGGCTGCGCGACCAACTGGACGACCGCGTCCGCGTCTCGACCGGCCGCTACCTCGCGAAGGTCGCCGAGGACAACGGCGGCGTCGCGCTCACCACCATCGACCGAACCGGCGCCCGGACCGTCACTGAGGCCGAGCACGTCATCGCCGCCACCGGATTCGTCCCGGACGTCGACCGGCTCGACCTGCTGTCGCCGGAGCTGCGCGCCGAGGTGACGACCCGGTTCCGGGCGCCGGTGCTCAGCCGCGACTTCGAGTCGTCGGTGCCGGGGCTGTACTTCGCGGGCCTCGCGGCCGCGCCCACGTTCGGGCCGGTGATGCGGTTCGTGCACGGGTCCGGGTTCGCGGCGCGGCGGATCTCGCACCACATCGTCCGGCGGACGCCGCCGATGCGGGCGCCCGCGGGCGGTGCCGTCGTGGCGCCGGACACGTCCCTGGAGACGGACGCCTCCACCAGGTGAAGGATCTTCCTCCGGCGGGCGGTGCTTCGCGGCGCCGCCCGCCGGGTGCTCCGGCGCGCTAGCGCCAGGGCGGTCGGGCGCGGCGTTTCGCGCGCTCGGCGCCCGCGGTGGCGGCGGCCCAGCGCCAGCGCGCGTAGAGCGTCCAGGCGGTGGTGCGGGCGCGCCCGGAACGGGGCGTCTGAACTGGGGGGACGCTCGGCAGCACGAGCACCTGGAGCTCGCTGCGGCGGACGAACCTGCGGGCCTCGCGGCGGGGCGCGGCACGGCGCCGCGGCGGGCGCAGACGCATGATCGCGGACGCGGGGTCGGGCATCGCGGGCTCCTCGGGCGGGGCAGCAGGCGCCGCAGGTCGAGCACCGAATGTATCGCACTCGATACCGTCCGCCATCCTTCCTCTGAACCCGGCGTGAACAGCGGGTGCGCGAGTGGTGCGCGGGGGTGGCGGGGAAGCGTCGGGCGCGGCCGGAGCCCACGTTCCATGGCGAAATCCTCGAATTGCTGTAAAGCGGTCATCATGCCGCCGGAAAACCGGGTTCCGCCAAAGCGAAATTAATGCGGAGGTAAATGATCCCGCGACATGCCGGGCGGCCGAACAATGGCTCCTTGATCGTGCGTGGGGCGGTGCTACCTTCGTGCCGCTGACTCGGTACCGCCAGCGGAAAAGGCGGCAGAAAAGGAGAGAAACGGACGTGGAACCGGCACCGATCCAACGCGGGGCGAACCGCCCCGAGGGTCGGCTTCCGCATGCCCTCGGCACCGTTCTCGTCCGGCTCGCCGCCATTGCGGGCCTCGCCTTCGCGGGCTGGATGGCCCTGGCCGCGCTGAACGGCTCGTCCGCCTCCGCGACCGAGCACCGCCCGAACACCGGACGCCAGCACGACCCCGACGACACCCCGCTCGGACACCTACGGGCCCCCGCACTCCGCACCCCCGCACTGGGGACACCCGGAGTACGGACCCTCGGACTCCGAACGCCCGCACTCGGGACACCCGCGCTCCACGCATCCGGAGTCCGGACACCCGGAGTCGAGACGCCCGGAGCCGGGACGCCCAGGCTCCACGCATCCGGAGTTCGGACACCCGCGCTCCACGCGCCGGGTGTGCGGACGCCCAGGCTTCAAGCATCCGCGCTTCGGCCGCCCGCGGTTCGGGCCGCCGGGGTTCGCGCACCCGCCCTTCGCGGGTCCGCGGTTCGGACGCCCGCACACCGAGCGCCTGCGGTTCGGGCGCACGGTGTTCGCGCGCCCGCTCTTCGGACGCCCGTGGTGCGGGCGTTCGCGCAGGGTGGGGCACTCGGCGGGCTCGGGAGTCCGGGCCGGGGGCTGCGAGGGGCCGTGGCGGACGGGGCGCCCGCCGTGCCGAGGAACGTCCAGGAGATCGGGGCGCACCCGATCGAGTACCTCCTGGCGTGGGGGCGCGACGCTTTCGACGCCAAGGACCGCGCCGTCCGCCACCTGCGCAGGCTGGTCGCGGCGGCGGGCCTCCCCGAGCTGGGAATCCTGGACGTCCGGCACGCGCCGATCGTGAACGGCCTCGCCGCCGGGGTCGCGAACCCGCACCCCGTCCTGGACGGGCGGCTCCTGCCCCCCGCCCACGAGCGGACGAACGGCGGCGACGACACGATCGACGCCGACGCCGTGACGCACGAGCACGCCGAGCGCGCGCGGGCCGGTGACACCGCCGCGCGGGCCGCGCACGGCGCCGCGACCGGAGCGCGGTCCGGCGCGCGGCCGGACCGCCGCGCGGGCGGCTGCGCGCGCCACCACGACTGCGGCGGCGGCGGGCACGCGCCCGTCCCGGCGCCCGGCCCCGAGGACCCGGGCAACGCCCCGTCCGGCGGCCACCCGCTCATCCCGGTCGCCGACCTGCGCAGCGCCCGATACCCGGCCGCGCCGCCCGCCGTCGACCCGAGCACGTTCCACCGCACGGCGCTGACCGACGTGTCCGCGCCGGGCGGTCCCTCCGTCGTCCCTGACTAGCACCCCTTCTCGCGGACGTTCCGCGCCCGTTCGGCCGCCCATGCCCGGCCGCGCCGCGCCCGCGCGTCCCCGGCCCTCCGTCCCAGTCCCTCCGTCCCGATCCAACGATCTTTCCTCGACGCGACGGCCGTGTCCGGCCGGCGCGGCTGCGCCCACCCGACGGGGTCCACCCGAACGGTCGCCGCGCAGCGATCACCACAGATTCACCGAAATCGCGCGACAAGACAGGAGCAACAATGCGCATGAGGACAAGCAACATCGGCCGCGCCGCACTCGTGGCCGCGGGCGCCGTCGCGGTCGGAGCCGCGTTCGGCTCCGGGCTGCCCGCGACGGCGGACACGACGTCCGGCGACTTCAGCGTCGCGGGCGGCAACCAGGTGCACGCCCCGATCTCCGTCCCCGTCGACGCCAGCGGGAACGCCGTCGGCGCGGTCGGCGCGGCCCAGGGCCAGTCGAAGGGCGGCGCCCACGTCTCCAACGCCCGGCACGGCGGCGGGGGCGGCGGCGGCCTGAAGACGTCCGGCAACTTCAGCGTGCTGGGCGGCAACCAGGTCGTGATCCCGATCAGCATCCCGATCGACGTCTGCGGCAACGCGGTCGCGATCATCGGGCTGGCGAAGGCGCACTGCAAGGGCGGGGCGAGCGTCACGTCCGGCAAGAAGAAGCACCACCGCGGCTGGCGGGAGGCGTCCGGCTACCGGACGGCCACCGGCGCCGACGACGCCGCCCGCTGGGGCGGCGGCAAGGGCGGCGGCAAGGGCCTGCAGACGTCCGGCAATTTCAGCGTGCTGGGCGGCAACCAGGTGTACGCGCCGATCAGCGTCCCGGTAAACGTGTGCGGCAACGCCGTCGCGGTCATCGCGCTGGCGCAGGCGAAGTGCAAGGGCGGCGCGTCCGTCCAGCGCCGGGCCGGCGACCCGAAGATGAAGACGTCGGGCAACTTCAGCGTGCTGGGCGGCAACCAGGTGTACGCGCCGATCAGCATTCCGGTGAACGTGTGCGGCAACGCCGTCGCGGTCATCGGCCTGGCGCTGGCGCAGTGCAAGGGCGGCGCGAGCGTCGGCGAGAAGCCCGGCAAGAAGCCGAAGCACCACCACAAGCCGCACAAGCCGAAGCCGTGGAAGCCGTCCAAGCACCGTCCCGCGGCCAAGCACAAGAAGCTGCCCTCGAACCTGCGCGGCGGGGCCGAGATGGAGAAGGGCAGGGCCGAGATGGAGCGGGGCAAGTCGATGCTCCAGCGCAGCAAGGCGAGCCTCGGGTCCGGCGACGACCGCGCGGCGACCATCGTGCCGTCGGCGAGCAACGCCCGGCCCGCGACCAACGCGCGGATGGCCACCACGCGGACCGCGACCCGTCCGCGGTCGGCCGACCAGCTCAGCGGGGTGCAGCGGTTCGTGAACTCGCTGAAGCGGGCCGTCCGGCTCCCGGGCGTGGACGTCAAGCCCGGCGAACTCGGCCCGAAGCTGCCCTCGAAGAACGCCGTGCCGGTGGAGCTCGGCACCCCGGTGACGCGCTGACCGGGAGACAGACCGGCGGCGGATGACGATCCGCCGCCGGTGCGACAGCGGAGAGGGGGCGGCAGACGTGCCGCCCCCTTCGCTTCGCGCCCTTCCCTTCGCGGGCGGACCCTGCCGACCCCCTGATCGATGGAGATGAAGCATGCTTGACCGGAAGTCCCTGCTCGCGGCGGGTGCCGCCGTGTGCTGCAGCGTGTCCCTGATGGCCGTCCCGCAGGCGCGGGCCGTATCCGCAACCGCGGCGAGGCCGGTCGCGGCGGGGCGTGCCGCGCAGCCGAAGCGGGGAGCGCTGATCGGGAAGATCTGGATCCCGCGGATGGGCCTCAAGACGGGCGTCTGGGAGGGCGTCAGCCAGCGGGTGCTGCAGCTCGGTCCCGGGCACTACCCCTGGACGGGCCTGCCCGGACGTGACGGCAACACCGTCCTGCTCGGCCACCGGACGACCTGGCGCCACCCGTTCAACCGGCTCGACCTGATGCGCGGCGGCGACCGGATCGTCCTGCGGTACGGCCGCACGACCTACACCTACCGGGCGCGGCTGAAGCGCGTCATCGACCCGATGGACCGGCGGGCGCTGGAGCCGGTGCCGTTCAAGGCGCGCAGCGCCCCGCGCGGCCAATGGATCACGCTGATCACCTGCACCCCGAAGGGGTCGGACCGGCACCGCCTCGTCGTCGTCGGCAAGCTCTACCGCACCTCGCCCAAGCGCTGACCCGCCATGTCGGGAAATGGACGCTGAGCGGCGGCGACGAGGGCGGCGGCGCTCAGCGTTCGCCGTACAGGGAGAGCAGCCCCTCGTAGTCGCCCCGTCCGAGCGTGGACATGGAGTCGTCGCAGGAACCGGTCGAGGGCGTCATCGTCAGCCTGGAGTGGTCCGGGCCGTCGACGTGGGCGAGGCCGAAAACGTGGCCCGACTCGTGCGTCACGACCGACTCGACCGAGTAGCTTCCGGGGGCGCAGAGCCCGCCCGTCCACCAGCGCTTGCCCTGTTCCTGGAGCGCCATGTCCGTCTCGACGGTGGACGGCCCGCTGTACCAGATGCACGTCGCCGCGAGGACGTCGCTTTCAGCGCCCCTCATGGACCGCCAGCCGAACGTGTTCACCCCGTCCCGGACGCCGCAGGTGGCGTCGGCGGTGATGTTCGGCCCGCTGGACGACTCCCCGGCATACCGCTGGCGGACGTCCGGCGGCGGCGCGAACCGGCGTCCGGCTGTGCAGTCGGTGTTCGCGCCCGCCATGTTGGCGACGCCCCGCGCGACGGCGTCCCGGCGCCGGCCGTTCGTCCCCGGGCGGTAGCGCCATTCGACGGTCGTCCCCTTCGGCCACCGGGCGGGCTCGGTGCGGTAGGTGGTGTCCTGGCACGGGTCGAGCGGGGCGCGGGACGCGCGGGGCCTGCCCTCCGGCACCCGTCCGCCCCGGCTGATGATCGTGATCTCGCGGGCCCGGTCGTCGACGGCGACGCGCAGCTCGGTGCCGCCGCCGGTGCGCAGCGAGTGCGCGATGAGCGAGGTCCCGTCGGCGGGGACGACGGCGGTGAGCCCGTTCGCGCCGCGGACCGTCCGGCCGCGCAGGTCGCAGTCGGCGATGCGGACCCGCTGCGGCATCGCGCGGGCGTTGAGCGTCCCGCCGGGCCTGCACCAGGCGGGCGCGCGGCCCGCCCCGGCGGCGGGCGCGGCGGCGGTCACCGAACCGGCGAGGGCGGCGGCGGCCGGCAGGGCCACCGCCAGGGCCGCGCGTGAGAGTGCGTGCATAGCAGTTCTCCGATGTGTGGGAACGTCCCTTCGGACTCTTCCGTCGCGCCGGGGAAAGGGAAACCGCCGCCGACTAAAATGATCACCATCTTGGGAATGGCGGGATTCGCATAAATGCGGCACCGGGAATGTGTCGCGGCGAATCGCCGCGCGGTCGCCCGGTGGACGCGCTGTAAGTCCTTGGCAAATCGTTCTCCATAATCTGGTAAACACGTTTATCTCCGGCAGGTCAGGAAAAGCAGGGAGTAATCCGGCAACTCGGGATCAACACGGCTACCGACCAGCGGGCGCCGCCTCCCCACCCCCCGCAGTCCGGCAGCGTTACGGAAGCAGAGGTGTTCAACGTGCAGACGCAGACACAGGTGCGGGAACTGATGGGCATGGGCGTGACCGACACCAACGGGACGAAGGTCGGCACGATCAAGCAGGTGTACCTGAACGACGACTCCGGTTCGCCGGAGTGGGTCACCGTGCACACCGGATGGTTCGGGATGCGGGAGAGCTTCGTACCGTTGTCCGGGTCGCGCAAGGCGAAGGACATGCTGCAGGTCCCCTACGACAAGGAGACCATCAAGGGCGCCCCGAACGTCGACGCGGACGAGCACCTTTCGCACGCCCAGATCGTCGACCTCTACCGGCACTACGGCGTCCGCCCGCCGGGCGGCGCGCGGTCCGGCGAGGCGGAGGGCGGCGGCACGGGGGAGCGGACCGGGGAGCGCCGGACGGCCGAGTCCGAGGGCCGGACGTCCCAGGGCCTCGCGCCCGAGGGCAAGGTGTCCGAGGGCCGCAAGTCCGAGGGCGCGGGCGGTACGGGGACGGGCACCGAGCGGACGTCCGGGACGGACGAGTTCGCCGGGACGCGCGGCTCCCCGCGGCCGGGCGCCGCCGGGATGGCCGTCCACCCCGAGCGGGACCGGGGCGGCCGGGGGATGCCCGCGCAGTCGCCGCGCACGGGCGCGGAGACCGACACCCCGATGACCGAGATCACCCGCTCGGAGGAGCGGCTGCGCGTCGGCACCGAGCGCCACGAGTCGGGGCACGTGCACGTCCGCAAGTGGATCGAGACCGAGACGGTCGAGCGGACCGTCCCCGTCTCGCACGACGAGCTGAAGGTCGACCGGGAGCCGATCAGGGACGGCAGGCCCGCCCCCGAGGTGTCCATCACCTCGGACGACCTGGACTTCATCCTCTACGAGGAGCGTCCGGTGATCGCGAAGGAGACGGTGCCGGTCGAGCGCGTCCGGCTGCACACCGAGCAGGTGCAGGACGAGCAGACGGTCCGCGGCGAGCTGCGCCGCGAGCGCATCGAGGTCACCCGCGACGACGCCTTCCCCGACCGGGAGCCCGGCCGGGACCGAGGCCCGGAGGGCGGGCGCGGCGGTCCGAACCGCTGATCCCGTCCGATCCAGGGCACCAGCGCCATCCTGGATGACGGAGCGCCCGGCCGGTCGTACTCACCCGCCGGCCCGCCGGGCGCCCGTCCTATTCGTCCCGCATGCGCGCGGCCCGGGCGGGGGAGGTTCCAAGTCGAGCGTGCTCGGAACCGCCGCCCAGGAGGGACGACTTGCGAGACCCCCGCACACGTGCCGTCGCCACCCGGACCCGGATCGGGCGATCGCTGGTCGCGCTGGCGGCCGTCGCCGTGCTCCCGCCGGTGGCCGCGGCGCGTCCCGCGTCGGCCGACCCGGCTCCGTACCTGGACGCGCGCCTGCCGGTGCCGAAGCGGGTTCAGGACCTCCTCGGCCGCATGACCCTGGAGGAGAAGGGCGGCCAGATGGCGCAGGCCGAGCGCTCCGCCGTCGACGGCGACCGCGACCGGATCACGACGCTCGGCCTCGGCTCGCTGCTGTCCGGCGGCGGGTCCGTGCCCGCCGAGAACACGGCGAAGGGCTGGGCGGACATGGTGGACGCCTACCAGTCCAAGGCCCTCGCGACCCGCCTCAAGATCCCGCTGCTCTACGGGGTGGACTCGGTGCACGGCCACAACAACCTGGTCGGCGCGACCGTCTTCCCGCACAATCTCGCGATGGGCGCCACCCGGAACCCCGACCTCGTCCGCCGGGAGGAGCGGATCACGGCGATCGAGACGAGGGCGACCGGGCCGCAGTGGGTGTTCGCGCCGTGCGTGTGCGTCGTCCGCGACCTGCGCTGGGGACGCGCCTACGAGAGCTTCGGCGAGGACCCGCGGCTCGTCGTCGACATGGAGACCAGAATCGAGGGCTTCCAAGGACGCAACAGGCGCGACATGGCGGGGCCGGAGCGCGTCCTCGCCACGGCGAAGCACTTCGCGGGTGACGGGGACACGAAGTTCGGGTCGTCCAGGACCGGGACGTACACGGTCGACCAAGGCGTCACGGTCACCGACCGCCGCACGTTCGACCGGATCGACCTGGCCCCGTACGTGACGGCGGTACGGAAATACCGGGTCGGCAGCATCATGCCGTCGTTCTCCAGCGTCGACTGGACGGAGGACGGCGTCGGCAACCCGGTGAAGATGAGCGCGCACAGGGAGCTGCTGACCGACGTCCTCAAGGGAAGGATCGGGTTCGACGGTTTCCTCATCAGCGACTGGGAGGCCGTCCACCAGCTCCCCGGCGACTACGCCACCCAGGTCCGGACGGCCGTCAACGCCGGCATGGACATGTTCATGGAGCCGTTCAGCGCCCCCCGGTTCGTGGAGGCGCTGCTGGGCGAGGTCAAGGCCGGACGGGTCGCCACGTCCCGCATCGACGACGCGGTCGCGCGCATTCTCACGGCGAAGTTCGAGCTGGGCCTGTTCGAGCACCCCTACACCGACCGCCGCCTCGCCGGGACGATCGGCTCGCCCGAGCACCGCGCGGTCGCCCGCCGGGCCGTCGCCGAGTCGCAGGTGCTGCTGAAGAACTCCGCGAACGCGCTGCCGCTGAAACGCAACGTGCGAATCTACGTCGCGGGCGTCAACGCCGACGACGTCGGCAACCAGGCGGGCGGCTGGACGGTCAGCTGGCAGGGGTCGTCCGGCCCGATCATTCCCGGCACGACGATCCTGGACGGCATCAGGCAGCACTCGTCCGACGTCACCTACAGCGCGGACGCGTCGGCGCCCACGTCCGGCAGTGACGCAGGCGTCGTCGTGGTCGGCGAGAAGCCGTACGCGGAGGGCGTCGGCGACGTCGGCAACGGCCACACCCTGAACCTGTCGGACGCGGACAAGGCGAACATCGACACGGTCTGCGGCGCGATCGGGACGTGCGTCGTGCTGGACGTGGCGGGACGTCCGCAGATCGTCACCGACCGGCTCGCGAAGGCCGACGCGTTCGTCATGTCCTGGCTGCCGGGCAGCGAGGGCGCGGGCGTCGCGGACGTCCTGTTCGGCGATCGCCCGTTCACCGGCCGCCTGCCGGTGTCGTGGCCGCGCACCGAGGCCCAAGAGCCGATCAACGTCGGCGACCGGGACTACCGCCCCCTCTTCCGCTACGGCTACGGCCTGACGACCGACCCCCGCCGCTGACCCCGCCGAAGCCAGCCGAGGACCGGTCGTCACCGACCCGGGGCCGCCGACCGGGCCGAAGCCCGTCGGCGGTCGCTGGTCACCGGACAGAACCACCGACCGAGCCGAAGTCGTCCGGGTTCGGTTGTCACCGGCCGGTGCCATCATGGGACGCATGGGCGACGAGGGGTCGGTGCGGGTCGATCTGTGGATCTGGTCCGTCCGCCTGCTGAAGACCCGCTCGATGGCGACGACCGCGTGCCGCGCGGGCCATGTGCGGGTGAACGACGAGCGCGCGAAGCCGTCCACGACGGTGAAGCCGGGCGACGAGGTCAGGCTCCGGCACGGCGGGCGCGAGCGGATCGTCGTCGTGCAGAAGATCGTCCGGAAGCGGGTCGGCGCGCCCGTCGCGCAGGAATGCCTGATCGACAAGAGCCCGCCCCCGCCGCCGCCGGAGGCGCTCGTCCCGGTCGGCCGCCGGGACCGCGGCGCGGGCCGTCCCACCAAGCGCGACCGGCGCGAGCTGGAACGCATCCTCGACCGGTACCGCACCCTGAACGAGCCCGCCCCGCCGGGCGACGACGACCTTTAGGAGGCCGGCCGCGCACTCGCCGGGTAGCGGCGTTCGGACTCCAGCGCGGACGCCACGTCGCGCGGGTAGTCGCGCCGCGCCCGCGTCAGCAGCAGGCCGTTCGCGAGCAGCGGCAGCAGGGCCAGCAGGAACACGCGGTTCAGGCCGACCGCCGTCCCGCCGCCGGTGTCGAGCAGGCCGGACGCCCAGCCGAACAGGACCGGCGCGATCGCCTCGGCGGTCATCCTGGCGATCGTCCGGATGCTCTCCGCGCGCCCCCACAGCCGGAAGTGGACGACGTCCAGCCGCACCGCGTCGAGCGGCGGGTTCGCGGCGGCGAGCGCGGCCGCGGCCAGCGTGAACAGCGGCAGCGCGACCAGCGCGTCGCGGGTGAACAGGGCGGGCAGGAACAGCGCCGCCGACGCCGTGAACGCGACGCCGGGGACGGTCACCCGCGCGGTGACCCGGCCGCGCCGCACGAGCCGGTCCGCGAGCCGCCCGCCGACGAGCACGCCGCCCATCGCCGCCGCGCCGATCACCGGGAGGAACGCCGACAGCTCGCCCCGCCCGATCCCGTACCGCTCCTGGACGAACACCAGCGCGAACGTCCGGAGCCCGGCGAAGAAGAAGTACCCGAACGCGGACGCGACGATGATGATCACGTTCGTCCGGATCCGGAGGACGTGCACGGCGGCCTGGGCGAGCGTCATCCGCGCCGGGTCGACGCGCAGGACGTTCTCCGGCCGCGGCCGGACACGCCGCCGCGCCACCTGCCTCTGCGCGGGCTCCGCCGCTGGCCCGCGCCCGCCCCCGCCGCCCTGCGCGCCGCGCGCCGGCTCCGTCAGCCCCCACCACAGCGCCGCCGCCAGGGCGAGCCCGAGCAGCGCGACGAACCAGAACGAGACCCGCCAGCTCACCAGGGCGGCGATGTTGCCGCCGACGAGCAGCCCGAACCCGACCCCGACCAGCTCGCCCGCGAGGACGCGCCCGTACATCCCGGCCCGCTCCGCGGTCGGGAAGAAGTCGCCGATCAGCGACGCCACCGTCGGACCGGCGGTGGCGGTGACCGCGCCGAGCGCGATCCTGGAGCACAGCAGCCACTCGAACGAGGTGGCCACCCCGCCGACGATCATCGCGAGGCTCCACAGCAGCACGCTCCCGGCGAGCAGCGGCACCCGCGGCACCCGGTCCGTCAGGTACCCGACCGGGAGCGTCGCGACCGCGCCGACCGCCGCCGGAGCCGCGGTGAGCACCCCCACCTTCGTGTTGCCGATGTGCAGCGAGTGCCGCAGTTCGTGGACGATCGCGCCGATCACCCCGGTGTCGGCCGCGTTGAGCGCGAGCACGCAGGCGAGGAGCACGACGACGCGGGACCGGCCGTCCCCGCCGGACCGGCCGGTCAGCGCACGCCGCCAGGGCCTCGGGGCTCGCGCCGACGTCACCGATCACTTCTGCCCACCCCCTGACCAGGTATGTCACCGCCCGGGGGCACCCGTCAGCCCGGTCGGCGGCGATGCGACCAATCCCGGCGATCCGCCCACGAGCCGCCATCTCCCCGCAACTCGCGCCGGCGACGGGCCACAACGCCAGATGCGGCGGGACGCCCTTCCATGGTCGTCCCGACAGCGGAGACACCGAATCCCGTCACCCTCCGGAATCGGGCGCGGCATCGAGCAACAACGCGAGCGACGACCCGTAGACCGGGACGTCGGCCGCCGCGTCGCCAAGACGGAGACCGTCGTCCGAATGCACGACACGAAAGCGAATCCACACGATGGCTTCCTCGACGGCGTCGACGGCCATTCCGATGCTCGCGCCGTGGGAAAGGCAGGAGTGGACGCCCGAATATGTGCCCGATCCGAGCCCCCGTGTAAAGCCTGAAAGTGCGCTGCGGAATCGTCCGGCGGGTCCTTAGGTCGCTTCGTATTCGGCTGACCCTCCGGGATGTCTTTTTCGGTTGGGGTGGGAGTGTCGGGCGGGGGTAATTGTGGGCATCCTGGTATACTCCAGGAGCTAAGCGATCATGGGGGAGTTCCGCTCCGGCTCACGAAGTCGGCCGACCCCCTTGATACTTTCCAGTGAGCGGAGTGTACGCGGATGTCGGAAGCTGAATCGGCGCGCCGGTCGAGGCGGCGGCAGATGTCAAAGGACGAGCGGCGGGCGGAGATCATCCAGACCGCCGCCGACCTGTTCGAGAAATTGGGGTACTCCGGCGCCTCCATGGACGACATCGCCGCCGCGGTCGGAATCGGCAAGCCGACTCTGTACCACTACTTCCGCAGCAAGTCGGAACTGCTGTGGTACATGCACGAAGAGCTGATCGACGGTCTGATCGATTCGCATCGCGCCCGGCTCGCGCAGGGTGTGGCGCCGGAAGAGCTGCTGCGCGGCGTGATCCACGACTTTCTGCTCAACATCGCCACCCGGCGCGGGCAGTGCCGGGTCTTCTTCGAGAACCATCGCGAGCTGCCCGACGCCGATCTCGCCGTCGCGACCGAGAAGCGCGTCCGGTACGAGGCGATGATCCAGGAGGTCATCCGCGACGGCATCGCCACCGGCGTGTTCCGGCAGGTCGACACCAAGCTGTTCAGCCTCGCGATATTCGGCATGAGCAACTGGGCCTACCAGTGGTACCACTCGGACGGGCGATTCACCCACGACGAGATCGCCGACGCCTTCTGGGATTACGCCTACCGCGGCCTGATGCCCTGACGCGGGCGGAAGGGCACCAGGCCGCGGCCCGGTTCAGGCGGTGGGCACCGCGTCGCCCGTTCCGGGCGGCGGCGGTGTGTCCTTCTGGGCCGGCTCCAGCGCCGGTGACTCGGTGTCGTTCCGGTAGGTCTCCGGCAGGAGCAGCACCGACACGACGGTGATCAGGCACACCCCGGCCATGTAGGCGGCGATGGCCAGCCACGTTCCCGTCCAGGCGTACAGGGACGTCGCGATGAGCGGCGCGAGCGCCCCGCCGACCACCGACGCCACCTGGATGCTGAGCGACATCGCCGAGTAGCGCGTCGCGGTCGGGAACGTCTCGGCGAAGAACGCGCCCTGCGGCGCGTACATCGTGGTGTGCACCAGCCCCAGCCCGACGACGAACGCGAACGCGATGACGACGGGCGACTCGGTGTTCAGCAGCGGCCAGAACGCGAACGCCCACACGCCCAGCAGCAGCGAACCGGTGATCATCATCGTCCGGCGGCCGATGCGGTCCGACAGCGCGCCCGCGACGGGCAGCATCACGAGCTGGACGGCGGCCCCGACCAGCACGCCCAGCAGGATCCGGCTCTTCGGCATGTCGAGGATGTCGTCGTTCGTCCCGTAGGCGACGGCGAACGTCATGAAGAGGTAGTAGGTGACGTTGATGCCGACGTAGGCGCCGCCGATGAGGACGATCTTCCGCGGGTACCGGCTCAGCGCCTCCAGCACGGGCGAACGCTCCGGCTTCGGAGCGGCCTTCGCCGGCTGGTCCGCGGGCGCGGCGTCCGCCTGGAGGCGCTTGAACGCCTTCGTCTCCTCGATCCGCAACTGGATGTAGACGGTCAGCCCGAGGAGGGCGATGCTCGCGAGGAACGGCAGCCGCCAGCCCCACGAGTCGAACCCGTCCGACGTGGTGACGAGGTCGGTGAGCAGGAAGGCGAGGTTGCCGACGAGGATCCCGGCGGGCCCGCCCGCGAGCGCGAAGCTGGACATGAACCCGCGCCGGTGCGGCGGCGCGTTCTCCATCGCGAGCAGGATCACCCCGCCGGTCTGGCCGCCGAGCGCGATCCCCTGGACGAGCCGCAGCAGCACCAGCAGGAGCGGCGCGGCCGGGCCGATGTCGTCGTAGGTGGGCAGGACGCCGATGAGCGTCGTGCCGAGGCCCATCGTCAGCAGCACCATGACGAGGGAGCGCTTGCGCCCGTGGACGTCCCCGAGATGCCCGAAGATCACCGCGCCGAGCGGCCGCGCGACGAACCCGACCGCGAACGTCGAGAAGGACAGCAGCGCCCCGGCGAGCGGGCTCTGCCCGGGGAAGAACAGGTCGGGGAAGACCAGCGCGGCGGCCGTCCCGTAGATGAAGAAGTCGTAGTTCTCGATGCTGGACGCCGCCAGCGCTGCGGCGGCGATCTTCGCGGTGCCCTTGCTGAGCCCGCCCTTCGCGGCTGCCTTTTCGGAGACCATCCGCGTTTCCTTTCCCACGACGTGGCGGACCGTCGTTTCGACGGTCGTTCGACCACTTGCCGCATGGCGTGGAAAACGTCGTCTTCCGGGACTTGGAAAGGCCCGGCCGAATGATTTCCCGCCTCGGCTCAGGTCCGCGCTGACGCCCCCGGGCAGCGCTTTGAGGTTCGTCCGCGACGGCATCGGCGGCGGCGACCTCGACTTCGGCTCGCGTCCTTCGCGGGGACCGGTCCACCGGTGCCGTGAGCGCGGCCGCCGTTCCGGACGCGCGGTCGGCACCCGCCTTGTGAGCGGGGCGGACGTCCCCTCTTCTCTCTCACGACCGACCGGTCGGTCGTGAGAGTACGATCCCAGCTCAGCGGGGAGGTGTCAACCCTTCATCGCCCGATTCCCGGCCCTTTCCAATGTTGCCGCGCGAGGTTCGTCCGCCTAGGCTCACAGGAGCCGATCGGACGAAATCGGTGATCTCGCGCCGGAGCGAATCCGGTTCGGTTCCGGGGAATTCGGAGATGACGACGAGAAGGCCGGTGACCGCATGAAGTTCGGCATCTACACGCTATTGACCGCGACCAGCATCCGACCTGACGTATTGGCCCGAGCGGCCGAGGAACGCGGTTTCGACTCCCTCTTCATCGCCGAGCACTCGCATATTCCGGTGAAGCGCGAGACCCTCTGGCAGGGCCGCGCCGAACTGCCGGACGCCTATTACCGCACCCTCGCCCCGTTCCCCGCGCTCGCCGCGGCGGCCGTGGCGAGCTCCACCCTGCTGCTCGGCACGGCGGTCGCGCTGATCCCGCAGCGCGACGTGATCCACACCGCCAAGGAGGTCGCGACCCTCGACGTGATCTCCGGCGGGCGCGCCCTCCTCGGCGTCGGCGTCGGCTGGAACCGGGAGGAGATGCGCAACCACGGCATCGACCCACGAACGCGCGGCGCCCGCCTCAACGAGCAGCTCGCCGCGATCAAGGCCATCTGGACCGGGGACGAGCCGGAGTTCCACGGCGACCACGTCGACTTCGACCCGATCCACCTGTGGCCGAAGCCGGTGCGCGAGCCGCATCCGCCGATCTACATCGGCGGCGAGAGCCCCGCCGCGCTGGACCGTCTCGTCCGGTACGGGGACGGCTGGCTGCCGCGCGCCGCGACGCCGCCGGAGGAGATCCGCCGCGTGTCCGCGCTGCTCGCCGACCGGGGGCGCCCGGACGTCCCGATCACGCTCTGCGGCCTGGAGGCCGACGCCGGGGCGGTCGCGGCGCTGGCCGGCGCGGGCGTGGAGCGCATCGGGCTGGCGCTGCCGACCGTCCCGGAGCCGGACGCGCTCCGCGCCCTCGACGACCTCGCCGTCTTCATCGAGCCCCTGCGCTAGCGCCTCCGGTCACTGCGCCGCGGCGGTCGGCTTCGGCAGGACGGAGACCCGCGCCCCAGACGCACGGGTCCGCTCGACCGCGTGGGCCATGGACAGGACGAGCGGCTCGGAATGGCGCGGCCCCACGATCTGGAGGCCGATCGGCAGGCCGTCCGAGGTGAAGCCGACCGGGACGCTGATCGCCGGCTGGTGCGTCATGTTGAACGGGTACGTGAACGGCGTCCACTCGGCCCAGTCGGACAGGCCGCTGCCCGGCGGCACGTCGTGCCCCGCCTCGAACGCCGGGATCGGGACGGTCGGCGTGATCAGCACGTCGTGCCGGGTGTGGAACTCGCCCATCCGGACGCTCAGCGCGAGCCGTTCCGCCTCCGCCGCCAGGTAGTCGCCCGCCGAGAAGCCGAGGCCCCGCTCGATCACGGCGCGCAGGCCGGGATCGACGCCGTCGAGCGTGCCGAGCGCGTCCCGCCACTTCGCCGCGCCGGTGCACCACAGCACGTTGAACGCGGGCAGCGGGTCGGGGAAGCCGGGGTCGGCGGCCTCGACGCGCACGCCCTCGCCTTCCAAGGCGGCCACGGCGGATGCGACGGCGGCGGCGATCTCGGGGTGGACGTCCACGTACCCGAAGTCGGCGGAGAAGGCGGCGGTCACACCGCGAACGTCCAGGTCGAGCGCCTGCGCGTAGGGGCCGCCGTGCGGGGCGAGCGCGTACGGGTCGCGGTGGTCGGGCGGCGCGAGGGCGTCCAGCAGGAGCGCCACGTCCTGGACGGTCCGCGCCATCGGCCCCGCGTGCGCCAGCACCGCGAGCGCGCTGAGCGGGTACTGCGAGACGCGGCCGTGCGTCGGCTTGAACCCGACGACGCCGCAGAACGCGGCCGGGATGCGGATCGATCCGCCGCCGTCCGTGCCGACCGACAGCGGGCCCATGCCCGCCGCGACGGCGACCGCGCTGCCGCCGCTCGACCCGCCGGACGTGCGGGACGTGTCCCACGGGTTGCGCGTCACCCCGGTCAGCGGGTTGTCGCACACGCCCTTCCACCCCATCTCGGGCGTGCTCGTCTTCCCGACCGGCACGAGGCCGCCCTCGCGGAGCCGGGCGGCGACGGGGCTGTCGACGTCCCAGGGCTGCGCGGGGTCGACGCGGCCGGAGCCGCGCAGCGTCGGCCAGCCGCGGGTGAGGAACAGGTCCTTGATCGACATCGGCACGCCGTCGAGCGGGCCGGCGGGCGTCCCCGCGCGCCAGCGGCTCTCGGCCGCCCGCGCGTCGGCGAGGGCGCGCTCCGGATCGACCAGGACGAAGGCGTTGTAGTCCGCGTCGCGGTCCTGGATCGCGGCGAGTGCCGTGGCCGTCGCCTCCACCGGGGAAAGGGTCCCGGCGGCGTACGCGGTGCCGAGTTCGCCCGCCGTCGGCGCATTGTTGAGATCGCCGGACATCCGTCCTCCTGAGAATCAGCGGTGGGATATCTATTCCGTCATGGACGGCAGCGAGAAATGGTTCAACCAGGTTTCTCGCCGGACTCGGAGGGGCGTGTTTCGCGATCACGGACCGGATGAATGAGCTGCTCAGAGCTGGTGCGATCGACTCCCGACCGACCGGTCGGGAGCCTCAAAGTAACACCGCACCGCAGGACCGTCAACCCCGTCCCGGCGGGGATTGACAACCCTTCGCGCGCCGTTGTTCCATGCAAAAGAGCGAGCGGTCGAACTCATTTCAATACCGCCTTGGCATAACGCGCGGGGAGCGCTCCGCGCGCATTGATCGCGTAGGGGCCGCCCCTTGACGCTCGACCGGGAGCGTGCGAAAGTCGAAGCCGACCGACTGGTCGGTCGAATGAAGGGTGTGACGGCGAATGGACTTCAGCATCCCGGCCGAGCTGGAGATGTTCATCGACTCGGTACGCCGGTTCCGCGAGCGCGAGCTCATGCCGCTTGAGCAGCGGTTCCTCGCCGAGGGGAGGCTCTCCCCGCGGGAACGCCGCGATCTCCAGGAGAAGGCGAGGGACCAGGGGCTCTGGGCCCTGGACGTCCCCGAGGAGTACGGCGGGCAGGGCATGGGCACGCTCGCCGCCTGCCTGGTCGCCGAGGAGCTGTACAAGCATCCGGCGATGTTCGACTTCGGCGGCAGCCCTGAGCCCGTCCTCTACCGGGGGGACGACGAGCAGAAGAAGCGCTACCTGTACCCGGTGATCGCCGGCGAGCGGCGGAGCTGCTACGCCTTCACCGAGCCCGGCACCGGCTCCGACTTCGCGCGGATCACCACGACGGCGGTGCGCAGCGGCGCCGACTGGGTGATCAACGGCACGAAGATCTTCATCTCCGAGGTGGACCGGGCCGACTTCTGCATCCTGTTCGCCAGCACCGACCCCGGCGCGGGCGGACGCGGCATCACCTGCTTCCTCGTCGACATGGGCACGCCGGGGTTCGAGGCGTCCCGGCCGATCCCGACCATGGGGGACGACTGGGAGCCGTACGAGCTGTCGTTCACCGACTGCGTCGTCCCGGACTCCGCGCGGCTCGGCCCGGTCGGCGGCGGCTGGGAGCTGGCGTCCGACCAGCTCACGCACGGCCGGCTGCGGATCGCCGCCTACCAGCTCGGCATCGCCCAGCGCTGCCTGGACATGGCCGTCGAGTGGGCGAAGCAGCGCGTGACCTGGGGCAAGCCGATCGCGACGCGGCAGGCGGTGCAGTGGATGCTCGCGGACTCGGCGGTCGAGCTGGACGCGGCGCGCTTCCTCGTCTACCGGGCCGCGTGGATGGCGGACGAGGGGCGGCCGATCCGCAACGAGGCGTTCATGGCCAAGCTGTACGCGACGGAGATGGCGCAGCGCGTCACCGACCGCTGCCTCCAGATCTTCGGCGGCCTCGGGTACAGCAAGGAGCTGCCGATCCAGAGCTTCTTCCGGCAGGTGCGGGTGTGGCGGATCGGGCACGGGTCGTCCGAGATCCACCGCTGGATGATCGCCCGGAACATGCTCGGCCTGTCCTCGCGGGACTGAGCGCGGGGGAGCCGTCGTGGACCTGATCGGGAACCGCACCCTCGCCGACCTGCTGGTCGAGCGGAGCGAGAGGCATCCGGACCGGCCGTGCCTCGTCGTCGAGGACCGGACGGGCGCCGTCACCGAGTACAGCTACCGGGAGACGCTCGACGCCGTCCGCCGCACGGCCGGTGGCTTCGCCGCCCTCGGGATCGGCCGGGGCGACGCCGTCGTGTTCCAGCTCCGCAACTGCGCCGAATTCGTGTTCGCGTGGTTCGGGCTGGCCTGGCTCGGGGCGGTGATGGTGCCGTCCAACGTCGCGAATTCGGCGGCCGAGGTTCGTTACCTCATCGAGCATTCAGAGGCGGTGGGGGTTCTCACCGAGCCCGAGCATCTTCCATTGTTCGCGGACGTGTTGAAGGACGCCGGGAAGGTCGTCCACCGGATTCTGGCGCGGGGTGGCGACGAGGTCCTGGAAGGGTTCGTTTCTTTTGAAGACGTGGCGGGCGGGGCGTCGGCGGGGCCCGTCGACGTCCATTCCGAGGACGTCGTCGAAATGCTGTTCACCTCGGGCACCACGGCCCGCCCGAAGGCCGTGATGATCACGCATGCGAACTGCCTGTGGGGCGGTGAGCGGGTGTCGCGCGGCGCCGCGCTCGACGGCGGCGACCGGCTGCTGACCGCGCTGCCGCTGTTCCACATCAACGCTCAGGAGATCACCGTCCTCGCGGCGCTGACCGTGGGCGGCGCGGCCGTCCTGCTGGAGGAGTACCACGCGAGCGGGTTCTGGGCGCGGCTGCGGCACCACCGGGCGACCTCCGTCAGCCTGGTCGCCATGCAGGTCAGGACCCTGCTCGCGCAGCCGCCCTCGCCGGACGACACCGCCCACAACCTGCGCCGGGTCATCTACGCGATCAACGTCACCGACCGGGAGAAGGACGAGTTCGAGCGCCGGTTCGGCGTCGAGCTGATCAACGGCTACGGGCTGTCGGAGGGCGGGACGGTCGTCACGATGTCCCCGGTGTTCGGCGACCGCCGCTGGCCGTCGATCGGGCTGCCCAACTACGACCGCCGGATCCGGATCGTGGACGAGGACGGGCGCGACGTCCCGCAGGGCGAGGTCGGCGAGATCCTCGTGTCGGGCGTCCCCGGCCGGACGCTGATGAAGGGCTATTTCAAAGACCCGGATGCCACCGCCGCCGTCATGCGGGACGGCTGGCTCCACACCGGCGACAACGGCTACCTCGACGAAAAGGGCTACGTCTATTTCTTCGACCGGAAGAAGGACGTCATCAAGCGCGCGGGCGAGAACGTCTCCGCGAGCGAGGTGGAGTTCGCCCTGCTCGGGCATCCGGGAATCGCGGAGGCGGCGGTCGTCGCCGGACGCGATCCGGTGCGGGACGAGGAGGTCGTGGCGTTCGTCGTCCCGGTTCCGGGTTCGCCGCCGTCGCCCGACGACATCGCCGGGCATTGCCGGGCGCGGCTCGCGGGCTTCAAGGTTCCGACGCGCATCCACGTCGTCCCGGAACTGCCCAAGACGTCGATCGGGAAGGTGGAGAAGAAACTGCTCAGGCGGCGACTCTCTCAGGAGGACGCGGGATGAGCGCACTCGACGACGTGTGCGAGCGCGTCCGCGAAAGGGTCGGGACGGTCTCCCGCGAAAGCCTCGGCCGGATCTCGGCGACGGAGTTCCAGCGTTTCGCGGTCGCGGCCGGAGAGACCGACCCGGTGTACTTCGACGACGACGCGGCGCGGGCAGCCGGATATCCCGGGGCCATCGCGCCGCCATTGTTCCTGAGCAGCGTCCTCGGCTGGGGCGCCGGGGACTCCGACGCCGACCTGCGCCCGGACGGCGCCGCGACCGGCGACGCGGCCGGGCTCCCGCTGGGCGGGCTCCGGCTCATGGGCGCAGGTCAGGACATCGAGGTGCACGCTCCCGTCCACGACGGCGTCCGGCTCGTGCGCGAGACGTCGGTCGAGGACGTGACCCTCAAGGAGGGCCGTTCGGGGCCATTCCTCATCGTCACCATCCTGCGCGAATTCCGGGACGAGTCGGGAACGCCCCTCCTGACCAGCCGGGAGAACTTCATCGCACGGCCGGAGGCGGGCACATGAGGTTCTTCGAGGACGTGTCCCCGGGCACGAAACTGGAGCCGCTGACCGTCCGGCCCACGCCGACGCAGTTGTTCCGTTTCAGCGCGGCGACCTGGAACGCGCACCGCATCCATTACGACGTCCGCTATGCCGAGCACGAGGGATATCCAGACGTCCTCGTCCAGTCCCATTTGCACGGCTGCTTCCTGTTGCGGGCGGCGCTCGACTGGGCGGGGCCAGGGGCGCGGCTCCGCCGCTTCGGCTGGCGCAACCGCGGCATCGCCGTCCCCGGCGACACGCTGACCTGCACCGGCGTGGTGACCGACTGCCGCGTGGACGGCTCCGGCGCAGGAATCGTCGAATGCGCCCTGGAGGAACACAACGCGGACGGTGTGCTGTGCGCCCCGGGCACCGCCGTGCTGGAGCTCCCGAGACGGTCGCCCGAGAGCGACGGAGAGGACGGCCGACGATGACCGTGACCACACGGGCGCCGGACACGGCGCAGCGGCTCTACCGCACGATGGCGCGAATCCGGCAGTTCGAGATCGCCGCGTCCAAACTCATGGCGACCGGGAAACTGCCCGGCACACTCCACGTTTCCATTGGCCAGGAGGCGGTGGCGGCGGGCGTTTGCGACGTCCTCCGCCGTGCCGACCACATCACCACCACCCATCGCGGCCATGGCCATTGCCTCGCCAAAGGCGGCGAGCCGAAGGCGATGATGGCGGAACTGCTCGGCCGCGCGTCCGGATACTGCGGCGGACGGTCGGGCTCGATGCACATCGCCGACCCGTCCGCCGGAATCCTGGGCGCGAACGCGATCGTCGGGGCGGGCATTCCGATCGCGCTCGGCGGCGCGTTCGCCGCCGCCCGGCAGGGACGGAACGGCGTCGCCGTCGCGTTCTTCGGCGAGGGCGCGGTCGCCCAGGGCGTCTTCCACGAGTCGCTGAACCTGGCGGCTCTGTGGCAGCTGCCGATGGTCTTCGTCTGCGAGAACAACCGCTATGTCGAGTTGACTCCGGTGTCGATGCACCTTGCCGCGAAACACGTGGCCGACCATGCCGCCCCCTACGGAATTCCGAGCGCGCGGGTGGACGGCAATGATGTGTTCGCCGTCCGCGACGCCGCAGGTGAGGCCGTCG
This sequence comes from Actinomadura syzygii, assembly GCF_008085905.1. Lineage (GTDB taxonomy): Bacteria > Actinomycetota > Actinomycetes > Streptosporangiales > Streptosporangiaceae > Spirillospora > Spirillospora syzygii. Next base: position 524,873 of record NZ_VSFF01000005.1, read on the forward strand.
AGCGGGCACGTCAGGGCGGTGGGCCGACCCTGCTGGAATGCGAGACCTACCGCTGGCACGGCCATTTCGAGGGCGACCCGCAGCGCTACCGTGACGCCGCCGAGGTCGCCGAATGGAAGGCGGCCGACCCGCTGAAACGGCTCGCGGAATCCGTGGAGACGGCCACGGCCATTGACGGCGAGGCCCGTAAGGAGATGGCGGACGCCGTCGCCGCCGCCGAGGCGGAACCCCTCGCGGCGGCCGATTCGGTCACCGCGCACGTCTATCGGCGTCCGGTCCGCCCGGTGCGCGGAGGTGTCCCGGAATGAGCACGGTGAAGTACTGGCAGGCGGTCAATTCGGCGCTGCACGAGGAACTGGAGCGGGACGAGAACGTCCACCTCTTCGGCGAGGACGTCGGCGCCCCCGGCGGCCCGTTCGCCGCGACGCGCGGGTTGCGCGAACGGTTCGGGGAATGGCGCGTCCGCGACACCCCGATCAGCGAGTCGACGTTCACCGGAATGGCGGTCGGCGCCGCGATGGCCGGGCTGCGTCCCGTCGCGGAGGTCATGTACTTCGACTTCATCACCCTCGCCATGGACCAGCTCGTCAACCAGGCCGCCAAGATGTCCTACATGTCGGACGGCGCCTTCGCGGTGCCGCTCACGATCCGGACGCTCTGCGGCGGCCACCGCGGCTCGGGCCCGCAGCACTCGCAGAGCCTGGAGGGCTGGCTCGCCGCCGTCCCCGGCCTGAAGGTCGTGTGGGGCGGCACGCCGTCCGACGCGAAGGGCCTTCTCAAGGCCGCGATCAGGGACGACGACCCGGTCGTCGTGATCGAGAGCCTGAGCCTGTGGACGCGGCGCGGCGACGTCCCCGACGACGCCGACCACACGGTGCCGATCGGCGCCGGGCTGATCCGCCGTCCCGGCACGGACGTGACCCTCGTGTGCTGGGGCGACACCGTCCCCGCCGCCCTCGACGCCGCCGAGGCGCTCGCCGAACGGGGCGTCGACGCCGAGGTGCTCGACCTGCGAACGCTGAGCCCGCTCGACGAGGCGCTGATCCTGCGCTCGCTGCACAAGACGGGGCGGATCGTCGTCGTCCAGGACGCGCAGGGCCCGTGCAGCGTCGGCTCGGAGGTCGTCCGGATCGCGGCCACCGACGGCTTCGCCGACCTGCGCGCCCCGGCCGCGCAGGTCCGCCCGCCGTTCGCGCCCGTGCCGTTCGCGCCCGACCTGGAGCGCGCCTACTATCCGCAGGCCGCGGACGCGGTGGCGGCGGCGCTCGACACGATCGAAAGGACCCGTGCATGACGGACGTCGTGGTGCCGAAATGGGGCGCGACAATGGACGAGGCGACGATCGTCCAATGGCTGAAAGGCGTCGGCGACCGCGTCGCCGAGGACGAGCCGATAGCCGAGATGGAGACCGACAAGGCGACCGCCGAGATCGTCTCCCCGGTCGGCGGGACGGTCGTCGAGGTCCTCGTCCCGCAGGACGCCGACGTCGCCGTCGGCCAGGTCATCGCCCGGATCGATCCGGACGGCGGTGGCGCGTCGTGACGACCGCCGGAGTCGGCACGCTCACCGAGCGGGTCGCCGGGTTCACCGCCGGGCTCGACCTCGCCGCCGTCCCGCCCGACGTCGTGGAGAAGGCCAAGGTCACGCTGCTGCACGACCTCGGCGTCGGGCTCGCCGGGCACCGCCTCGCCGCGACCGGCTACGCCTTCGCGAAGGAGCACGGCGGCTGCGACCCGGCGCGCGGCGCCCGCCTCCTGATCGACGGGACGCCGGTGACGGTCGAGTCGTTCGCACTGGCCACGGGCGCGCTCGTCCACGCGCGGACGCAGGACGACACGCAGATCGCCGTGTCCACCCACCTGGGCGCGACGACGCTGCCCGCGCTGCTCGCCCTCGCCGACCGGGCGGACGCGTCCGGCCGCGACGTCCTCACCGCGATGATCGCCGGGTACGAGGCGGCGTCCGCGATCGCCGAGCGCCACGCGGCGCGCTCCACGGCGCGCGGATTCCGCGCGTCCAGCATTTATGGGCCGTTCGCCGCGGCCGCCGCCTCCGCCCGGCTACTCGGGCTGACGGCCGGGCAGACCGTGTCCGCGCTGGGCCTCGCCGCCGCGTTCGGCGGCGGCACCAATCAGACCTGGGTCGCGGGCACCCAGGAATGGCGTTACCAGGTGGGCGCGGCGAGCCGGAACGGAATGGTCGCCGCGCTGCTCGCGGCGCGCGGCGCGACCGGGGCGCCGAACGCGCTCGACGGCGCCGCCGGCCATTTCCGCGCCTTCGCCGGGGCCGAACCCGGCGGGGAACTCCCGGAAATGGACGGTGAATGGCGGATCCGCCGCGTCACCTACAAGCCGTATCCGGTCTGCGCGATCAACCAGATTCCGGTCACTGTCCTGACCGGAATGAAGGGCATCAGCGCGGACGATGTGGAGAGCATCACCGTGGAACTGCCGCCGGACGACGCCGCCTACCCTGGCATCGACGCCCACGGCCCGTTCCACGACGTCGGCGGGACGCTGATGAGCCTGCCGTACTGCCTCGCGGTCGCACTCCGGAAAGGCGGGATCGACCTGGACGACCTGTACGCCTTCGACGACCCCGCCCTGGCGGACCTCACCCGGCGCATCACGGTCGCCCCCGACGCGCGCCTGCCCGGCGCCTGCCGCATCACCGTCCGCACCCGCTCGAACGGGACGCTGACCAGCGAGTTCGCCCCCGACGCGCGCACCTTCAACTGGGACCGCGAGGAGGCCGCGGGCCGGCTGCGCGCCATGTCCGCCGAACTGCCGCTCCCGGCCGGACGGCTGGAGCGGTTCATCGCGGTCGTGCTCGACCTCGACCGCCGTCCGGTACGCGAACTGATCGACGCCACGATCGTCGGTCCGAAGGAGTGATCACCACATGCGAGCCACCCTCATCTACGGCCGGGGCGACGTCCGCGTGGAGGACGTCCCCGATCCCGCCATCGTGGAGCCGACGGACGCGGTCGTCCGGGTGACCCGCGCCTGCGTCTGCGGCAGCGACCTGCACCGATACCGCGGCATGGACCCGGTCGAGGAGGGCCTGCGCATCGGCCACGAGTTCATGGGCGTCGTCGAGGACACCGGCGCCGACGTCCGGGGGGTGAAGCGCGGCGACGTCGTGCTCGTCCCGTTCCTCTGGGCGGACAACACCTGCGAGTTCTGCCGGGACGGCCTGCACGGCTCCTGCCGCAACGGCGGCCGCTGGGCGGTGGGCGGCCTGGACGGCGGCCAGGGCGAGGCGGCCCGCGTCCCGCAGGCCGACGGCACCCTGATCAAGCTGCCGGTCGGCGCCGACGACGCGCTCGTCCCCTCCATCATGTCCCTGTCGGACGTGCTGCCGACCGGCCACCACGCCGCGTTCACCGCCGGGGTCGGCAAGGGCTCCACCGTGGCCGTGATCGGGGACGGCGCGGTCGGGCTGTGCGCGGTGCTGTCGGCGGCGCGGCTCGGCGCGGAGCGGATCGTGCTGCTCGGCCGCCACCGGGCCCGCACCGACCTCGGCCGCCGCTTCGGCGCGACCGACGTCGTGCCCGCCCGAGGCGCGGAGGCGGTCGCCGCCGTCCGCGAACTGACCGGCGGCGACGGAGCGCCCCACGTGCTGGAATGCGTCGGTAACAGTGAGGCGTTCGAGACGGCGCTCGGCGGCGTCCGCGACGGCGGGACGATCAGCCGCGTCGGCGTCCCGCAGTACGCGCAGGCGCGCCTCGACTTCGACGTCTTCATGCGCAACATCACCATTACCGGCGGCGTGGCACCGGCCCGCCAGTACATTCCGGAACTGCTGTCCGAAGTGCTGGACGGGACGATCACACCGGGCGACGTATTCGACCTGACCGTCCCCCTGGACGACATCTCGGAAGGTTTCCGCGCAATGAACGACCGCACCGCCCTCAAAGTCCTGGTACGCCCCTAACCAGCCAATACGCCTATTCGACCGGGCCTCCCTCTGAGGGGCGGCTCGTCCCGCGGATCTGCATTCCGGGGCGGCGGCGGTGGACGGTCAGATAGGACAGGCCCTTCGGCCCGGCGGTGATGCTTCGGGTCGAGCCGTACGGCAGCCAGAGAAGCGTCCCTTGGGTCAGGGGTTCGGGTTCGTCCGCGACTCCGAGACCGGCCGTGCCGTTTCCGGCGACGACCAGCAGCATGACGTCGAGATTGGCTTCGGCGTGCGGGTTGATGCGCTCGTCCGGCGGCAGTTGCACCAGATTCGCGTCGAGCTGGCGTCCGGCCTCCGCCAATTTCCACGACACCCGCGCGGGTTCGGGCGCCGACTCGATCAGCTCCCGGACGTCGCACAGGATGCGCGGGAGCACCGCCTCAGCCATCGGCGCGGTCCGGCCGTCCGATGCGGACCTGCCACTGCTCGGGCCCCGACTCCACGTAATCCCAGGTGAAGGCGTCGGGGTGGGTGGCCTGGAACTCGCGGCGCAGCGGCTTCGGGTCGTGGTTGTTGACCAGGACGAACGCCTCGCCGGGGGCGAGCCGGGAGAAGCGGGTGAAGATCCGCGGGTGCCGCCGGCCGTGCGGGATCTCGCGGACGTCGATGACGTCGGGCGCGTCCACCCGGCCGCCGCCGAGCAGCGTCTCGAAGTCGGCGACGAGGGTGGGCAGGTCGGCGCCGGGCAGCCCGCCGAGCGCGGGCAGCAGGACGGTCTGCTCCACCCCGACATGGGCGGCGAACAGCGCCTCGACGGCCGCCGTCGACGTGTCGTCGGCCGTGGTCAGCGCGTCGATGCGCGCGGTGATCGCGCTGGCGGTCTGCCGCAGCGCGCGGACGAGCAGCCGGGTCTCGGCCGCGCCCGACGCCGCCGCGTACAGGGTCTGGTAGGAGGCGGCCAGATAGCCGCGCACCTCCCCGGTGCAGAAGTCGATCAGCTCACCCCGCGCGTCGGGGCGGGGCGCGGCCAGTTCGGCCAGCCGGTCGAGCAGTCGCTGCTGGGTGCCCGCGAGCGCCGCCTGCGCCTGGACCGCCGGATCGGTGCCGGTCGAGGCGATGAAGATCTCCGAAGCCGCCATGGTGCTCTCCTCTCAGTGAAGCACGATTATTACATGTAGGATTGTGAGAAATTCGCCAGGGTGCCCTCCCACGCCGACCGGCCGCGGACGCTGGGACCCGCGACCGGCCGGTGGGCGTTCACGCGGCCGGGGCGGCGGGCGCGGGCGCGCCGGTCGCGCGGGCCCGGAGCAGGTCGGCCACGTCAGTGAGGCCCGTCTCGATGCGCCCGTAGACGCGGGGGTTGAGCAGCACGGAGCCGTCGAAGTCTCCGGCGGACGCGAACACCGCGACGGGCACGGTCAGCGCCTGGAAGAAACCGAAGAGCGGCCGCAGCGCGTGCTCCAGGACGAGCGCGTGATGGTCGCCCCCGCCCGTCGCGGCGAGCAGGACGGGCTTGTTCGCGAGCGCGTACTGGTCGATCAGGTCGAAGAAATGCTTGAACATTCCGGGATAGGAGCCGCGAAACACGGGAACCGCGGGGATCAGCAAATCGGCCTGCTCGGCTAGTCGCAGGGCGGCTTCGACTTCGGGCGGGACGCCGTCGCGTTCGATCGCCCCGGTGAATCCCGGCCCGAGCCGGTACACGTCTATCCGTGACGTTTCAATGGGCAGCATTTCTTTCAACGTGTCGAGCACGACGTCCACGAGCCCCATCGTCTTGGACGGCTGACTCGGGCTCCCATTGACGACCACGACCCGGAGAGCGGACGGAACGCTGGTCATGCCGCCCTCCCCTCAAGCGCGGTGACCTCGCGGCGCACGACCGGAGCCACCTCCGTGCCGAGCCGCTCGATCGCCTCAAGGTGCTCCTTCTGCGGCATCCCGCCGAATCCCATCTGGATGATGGCGCGGTTCAACCCGTACAACTCGTGGTAGGCGAGCAGCTTGTCGATGATCTCCTGCGAACTTCCCACCAGAAGTCCCGAACGCGGCGAAGACTGCGCGTTGAAAGCCGCCCGTGGCAGGAGAAGACCCTTTCCGCGCTGGTGGTTGTTCTCAGCCATGCCTTTCGCGAAATACGGATACATGACGTCTCTCGCCTCCTGGCTGGTGCGTCCGACGTACCCGTGCGTGTTGATGCTGATCGGCAGTGCGCCGACGTCGTGTCCGGCCGCCGCGGCGGACTGCCGGTAGAGCTCGACGGTCTGCTCGTGCGACGTCAACGGCCCGAGCAGCAGGGCGAGCGCCATGGGCAGCCCGAGCCGTCCGGTGCTGATGGCGGACGCGGGCGACCCGCCGACCCCGACCCAGATCGGAAGCGTTCCGCCATTCGGGCGGGGCGCGACATCGGCGTCGATCAGGGGCGCGCGGAAACGTCCCTGCCAGGTGACCGGGTTCCGCTCGCGGATTCTGAGCAGCAGGTCGAGCTTCTCGCGGAAAAGGTCGCCGTAGTCGCGCAGGTCGTAGCCGAAAAGCGGGAACGACTCGGTGTAGGAGCCGCGTCCCGCGATGATCTCGGCCCGGCCGCCCGACAGCAGGTCGATCGTCGCGAACTGCTCCCAGACGCGCACCGGGTCCTCCGAGCTGAGGACGGTGACGGAACTCGTCAGCCGAATGCGCTCGGTGTGCTCGGCCGCCGCCGCCAGCAGAATGGACGGCGCCGATCCGACGAAATCGCTGCGATGGTGCTCGCCGACGCCGAACACGTCGAGCCCCACTTCGTCCGCGGCCTTCGCCTGTTCGATGGTTTCGCGGACGCGCCGCCGCGGCGACGGCGTCGCTCCGCCGAGGGGATCCTCGGTGATCTCGCCGAACGTCATGACGCCGATCTCGAATGCCATTTCCGGTCCTCTCGGCCGTCGGTGGCGCCCGGTGTCCCCGGCCCGGCCGGTCGGGGGCGGCTGCCACCGTCACGGTCCGAACAACTTGCCTGCGCAGGCAGATATTCCGGGTTGTTCGGCGAGGTCGCGTCCGGATACCGTGCCGCCATGGCGAGCGACAGGCTGCGGGACCTCGAGCAGGACGCATGGGGCGGATTCCTGCTGGCGCACGATCGGCTGTGGCGCACGCTGGAGGCGGGGCTCGCGCCGCTGAACGTGAGCATGGCCGAGTACAGCGTGCTGTCCCTGCTCTACGAGGCGGGCCCGGACGGCATGCGCATGTCCGACCTCGCGCAGCGCCGCCTCATGTCGACCGGCGGGTTCACCCGCCTCGCCGACCGCCTCCAGAACCGCGGGCTGATCGAGCGGCGGCGGTCGGCCGTCGACGGCCGCGGCTTCGACGCGACCCTGACCGCCGACGGCCGGACGCTGATCCGCCGGGCCCGCCGCCGACACCACAACGATTTGCGGGAACTCTTCTTCGACCGGCTCGACGACGACCATCTCCGCTGCCTGGCCGAGATCTGGGCCCTCCTCGCCCCGTCCGACGAAAACGCCCCCGCTGACAAGAAGGCCCCCGCTGCCGAGAACAGCCCCGCCTCCGAGAAGGGCCACGGGGCGGGCGGGCCGGGTGCGGGCGGGAAGGGCGAAGGCCGGTAGGCGCGTTAACGCGCCGAACGACGTCAGCCGGTTCGGGACAGGGAGTCGATCGCGGCGACGTCCTCCTTCGCGAGGCTGAACCCTCCGAGGTCGAAATTGCTGGCGATGTGCTCCCGGCGCGACGACCGGGGCAGGATCACGATGTCGTGTTCGAGATGCCAACGAAGGACGACCTGCGCGGGAGAGACCCCGTACCGTTGGGCGACTCCGGCGATGGCCGGATCGCGCAGATCGGTGTTCTTCAGGCCGCTGTAGCCCTCAACGGCGATTCCCCGGCGGCGGTGCTCGTCCAGCAGCGCCGGATCGTGCTGCGCCGGGCTCCACGGGATCTGGTTGACCGCCGGTTGCCGTCCGGTCTCCTCGGTCAGCCGGTCGATGAGCGCGGGGCTGTAGTTGCTCACTCCCACGTTGCGGACCAGGCCCGCGTCCTTCGCCGCCAGCAGTTCCCGCCAGGTCGGGACGAGTTCGTCCTGCGCGGTCGGCCAGTGGATCAGCCAGAGGTCGACGTATTCGGTGTCGAGCAGGCGCAGGCTCGACTCCAGGGTGCGGCGGGCGTGCCGCGCGTCCTGCGGGCGCAGTTTCGTGGTGACGAAGACCTGCTCCCGGTCGAGGCCGCTGTCCTTCACGGCTTTGCCGACGTCCGCCTCGTTCTTGTAGAGCGTCGCCGTGTCGATATGCCGGTAGCCGATTTCCAGCGCCGCGCGCACCGATTCGTACGCCGCCTTGGAGCTCAGTTGCCACGTCCCGAAACCGATCGACGGCAGCGCGGTGCCGCCGGGCAGGTTCACAGTCAGATCCATGCGTGCCAGTCTGCCCGGCGACACCCCGCCCTCACCTCGATCGGGGCTTGTACGACTTCGGCAGCCGCATCCCGCGCTCGGCCATGATCTGGCGGACGCGGTCCGGGTAGTCGGTGATGATGCCGTCCACGCCGAGGTCCATGAGGGCCTTGACGGTGGCGGGGTCGTCGCACGTCCAGGGAATGACCTTCAAGCCCCTCCGGTGCGCCTCGGACACCATGGTCCGGTCGGGGTAGAAGCGGAATCCCGGGTCGCCGATCTTCCCGTTCTGCGGGAAGCCGTAATTGGGAGAGAGCGCCGTGACACCCGGAATCTCGGCGGCCGTCCGCACGAAGTCGCCGCCGAAGTCGTCGGCGTCGAGACCGCCGAGCCACGGCGAGGCGCCGGGCTTTCCGACCTGGAGGAAGTCGTAGTTCGTCAGCGCCACCAGCGGCCATCGCGGCGCGAGCCGGTGCATGTACTTCAACGCGCCCCAGTCGAACGACTGGATGGTGACCTGGCGTTCGATGCCGGACGCGCGGATCTCCTCGAACACCCGGCGGACGAACAGTTCGCGCGGCGCGGTCTGCTCGGGCGCGCCCGCCTCCACCTTGGTCTCGATATTGAGCTTGACCTGCTTCGCGTTGTAGCGCTTGACGAGGTTCAGGACGTCCTTGAGCTCGATCATCCGGAAACCGCGGACGACCTCCTGCTCGGGGAAACCGGGCAGTTGCTGGTAACCGCAGTCCATGGTCTTGATCTGCGCCAGCGTCAGATCCTTGATGTACTTCCCGACATACGGATACATCGGGTCACCAGGCGTGACCGGCCCGGTGTCGCGGCATTTCTGCGCGCTTATCTGGCGGTCGTGGTTGACGACCACCTTCCTGTCCTTGGTGACGTGCGTGTCCAACTCCAGGGTGGTGACGCCCAGGCGCATCGCCTTCCCGAAACCCTCCAGCGATTCCTCGGTGGTCAGCCCGAGCCCGCCACGGTGGGCTTGCAGGTCGAAATGGGTCTTCTGAGGCGGCACCCCGGAACCCCCGGGCCCCGCCGCCGCATAGGCGGCGACCGGCGCGGCCACCGTCGCCGCGAGGGCCAGAGCGGACACACAGGTCAGTCTCGTCAGCGCATGGCGCACGGACATCGGAACCTCCATATCTCCTGATCAGCCCCACGACGCTAGAACGATCACCGCGGCCCATAGTTGACGCTGCGTGATCCCACCGTGAATGTTCACAAAACCCGCGGACACCAGCGAAAACACCGCACCCACTGCTTTGATGCACATTGAGCGTCGCGGACCACGGGAAGGGCATCGATGGCGGGGATCTGGCAGGAGACGGACGACGGCCTGGTGGCCCTGCGGCCCGAGCCGTTCAAGCGGGAGCAGATCCTGCACGACAGCATCGAACGAGGCGCGGCGATGCTCCCGCTTCCCGGCCAGCCGACCCTCGTCATGCTGGGACGGGAAGTGCAATTGGGCACCGGCTACGCCGACCTCATCGCAGTGGAGGCCGAGACCGCGCGTCCCGTGGTCATCGAGGTGAAACTCGCGTCCAACACCGACCGTAGGCAGGTGTTCACGCAGACGCTCGGATATGCGTCCTATCTGTTCGGCCTGTCCGCCGCGGATTTCGACCAGCTCCTGCGCTCGCATCTAGCCGGACGCGGTTACGCCTCGGTGGCCGAGGCCGTCGCCGCCGAGGTCGGTGACGGGTCGATCGACACCGAGTCGTTCAATGCCCGTATGGGCCAGGCGTTGGACGACGGGCGGTTCCGTTGCGTGGTCGTCCTGGACGCCGCGCCCGCCGACCTCATCGAACTCACCGGCTATTTGCAGGCCGTCACCAATGACCGTCTCGACATCGACGTGGTGACCGTCGCCGCGTACACGATCCAGGGCGCTCGGGTATTGGTGCCGCAATTGGTCGAGCCGCAGCGTGTGACGGCGCTGCCGGAGGTGACGTCCGCCCGCAAGGAGGCCAAACCGGAACCGGGCGCGCAGGCGTTCGCCGAAAGCGTCGCCGAAGCCGATCCCGCGCACCGGGAACTGCTGCGGCGGCTGCTCGACTGGGCGAAACACCTTGAGAGCGAGGGCCTGGCCGTCCTTTACACCACGGTCGGCAAGGGACGCTGGGTGCTCAATCCGCGGCTTCCGGGCCAGAATCGCGGACTGGTCACCATCTGGAACGACGGTGGTGCCTATGTCAGCCCGCAGCGTTCGGTCATCGAGGCCGAAGCGCCGTTGACGCTGGCCCGCCTGGATCAACGCCTTCCCGGTGAGATCCGGCAGAACAACTACATCACCAGCGCGTTGACCCAGGACGTTCTTGCCCTGCTCACCGACGCTTACGTGGAAGCCCGCAAGCCCTAGACTCCGCCTAAAAGGGAGGGTCCATGGGAAAGCCGACGACCGCCGACCTGTCGAAGGACCTGGGCGGATTCGCTCTGTGGCCGGATAACGTTTTCTGGTCTTTCCAATTTCTGAGGCTGGTCGGCCAGGCGTACGCCGGTGGCGCGGATTTCACCGAGTGCTATCTCGCCGTCCGGGACGTCCAGGCCGGTGACGTGGACACCTGGCACGACCGCTTCACCACCCTGGCCGGCGATCTCGAGCGGCGGGCGGAGCGGGAGGCGGCCGGAGGCCACACGGTGTCGGCCAGGGACAGTTGGCTGCGGGCGAGCAACTACTACCGCGCGGGCGCGTTCTTCTACCCCGTCCCCGACCCGCGCCACGCGGCGGCGATCGAGGCCCGGCGGCGCTGTTTCCTTGCCTACGCCGAACACGCCGACCACGAGATCGAGCGGGTCGAGGTGCCCTACGGCGACGAGACCCTGCCGGGATACCGGTTCTCGCCGTCCGCCGACGTGCAGCGTCCGACCCCCGCGCTGGTCATCTTCGGCGGCGCGGACGCGGTGGCCGAGGAGATGTACATCTTCCTCGGCAGGGCGCTGACCGAGCGGGGGTTCACCGTCCTCGCGATCGACGGCCCCGGGCAGGGCGAGGCACTGCGGCGCGGCATGCTCGCCCGGCACGACACCGAGGTCCCGGTGGGCGCGGCCGTGGACTGGTTGCGGGCCCGTCCCGACGTGGATCCGGAGCGGATCGGCGTGGTCGGGCAGAGCCTCGGCGGCTACTACGCGCCGCGCGCCGCCGCCTTCGACCCCCGGCTGAAGGCGTGCGTGGTCTGGGGCGCCTGCTACGCCGTCCCGATGCCGGACGCGGTCCCGCCGGACGACCCGACCTTCACCCACCGCCTCGAACACGAAAAGGCCATCTTCGGCGGCGAGACCTTGGAAGAGGTCAAGGAACGGGTCGCGCCGTTCACGCTGGAGGGGGTGGCCGAACGCATCGCCTGCCCGATCCTCATCCTGCACGGCGAGTCCGACACGCTAATCCCGCTGGAAGACGCCCGCCGCCTACACCGCGAGGTCTCCCACGACTACAAGCAGCTAATCATCTACCCCGCAGGTCAACCCGGCTGCACGCATTGCCAGGTAGACGCGCTGTCAGTCGTCCACCACGACATAGGCGACTGGCTAGAGCGCGTCCTCTGACGGACGTAATGATCGCGTCGAATCGCTCGATCAGTCCGGACGGAGTTCACGGCGGCAGTGGGCGGCGAAGGCGTCGATGGCGCGATTCAGCGGCTCCTGTTCCGCCGCCGGGGCGGGGCTCATGGGGACACCCGCGAGGAACGTGTCCCGCAGTTGGTCGCTGATGCTCCGGCACAACTCGGAAACCTTGTTCGCGGCCAGAATGGCCTCCTCCGAGCCGACGATCTCAACCCGCGCGTGCGCCTGGTTGAACGCCGTGACCAGCTCGTCGGCCTCGTTGATCATCCTGGTCGCCTCGTCTCCCGCCGGAATGCCGCGCGAGAATCGGATGGCCGATAATGCTAGGAAGCGGGCGTCGGTATAGGCGATATCCAGGAAATGGGAGTAGGCGTCCGTGCGCTCTCGCATCCGGCTCAGATGACGCTCGTGAACGTGCCTCCGTCCATCCGCCCGGCTGGCCGTGAGCGCGGTGAGCGACGCACCCCCGAACGCGCCGAGAAGCGTCGACCCGGCCGTGATGAAGTTCGTCCAGGGGAACGACATGAACAGCACAATGCCATGCGCGGAACGGTACTTGGGGGTTCGCCTGGGGGTTGGCCCTAGGGACATGGCCAAGGGATCGCGCTGACGATGGGAGTCCTTCGAGCGAAAGGAATCCCATGAATACCGTGATGGGCAGGCGTTCCGACTTCTTCGTCGATCCGGGGATGAACTCGATGGCGCGGGCGATGCTCGGCCGCGTCTACACCGGTGCGGCCGACGCCGGTGAGGCGCTGGCGACGTTCGACCGCGTCATCGACGGCGACGCCGCCTCGTGGGCACGTGAATGGGAGGCGACGGCCGACCGCGTCGCCGCGATCGGCGCCGACTGCCTGCGCCGGGGCCACCCGGTCAGCGGGCGCGACGCCCTGCTCCGCGCCGCGACGTACTACACGGCGTGCGTGGTGATGGCCGACGGGTGCGCGGAGCCCGAGACCGTCAGGGCGCGGACGTTCGCCGCCTACCGCAGGTGCTGGGAGCGGTACCTCGACCTGCTGGACGACCCGCCCGAGCGCCTCGACGTCCCGTACGAGGGCACGACGATGCCCGGCTGGTTCCTCGCCGCGCCAGGCGACGGGCCGAAGCCGACGCTGGTGGCGGTCAACGGCGCGGACGGCGCGCTCAGCTTCCTGTGGCCCGGCCACGCCTCCCAGGCGGCGGCGCGCGGTTACAACGTGGTGCTGTTCGACGGTCCGGGACAGCAGCGCATGCTGTTCGAGCGGGGCATTCCGTTCCGGCCCGACTGGGAGCACGTCGTCCGGCCGGTCGTAGATGAGGTGCTAGGCCGGGATGACGTCGACCCAAACCGGCTCGTCCTCTACGCCGTCAGCCAGGGCGGCTACTGGGGCCCGCGCGCGCTGGCGTTCGAGCACCGGTTCGCGGCGGCGGTCATCGACGGCGGGGTGGTCGACGTGTCCGAGGCGTGGGGCGCCCTCCTGTCGCCCGAGCTGAAGGCGATGCTCGACGCCGGGGAGCGCGAAAAGTTCAACGCGGCGATCGACACCATCCCGGCCGACCTCAAGCGGGTCATCACCTGGCGCGCCAAGCCGTACGGCTGCCCGACCGTCTACGACACCTACCGCGAGGTCGAGCGCTACCGGATCACGCCGGAGCTCGCCGCGCGGATCACCACGCCGGTGCTGATCGCCGACCCCGACGACGAGCGGTACTTCACCGGTCAGCCCGAGCGCCTGTACGAGATGCTCCGCGGTGAGAAGACGCTCGTCCGCTTCACCGAGGCCGAGGGGGCGGCCGGGCACTGCGAGCCGATGGCGCGGGCCCTCGCCGCGCAGCGCTTCTTCGACTTCCTCGACGGGCAGGTCGGACTCACCGGCTCCTGACCTCCCGCCGGGCGGTGCCCCTCGTAGGATCGGCGGCAGCGCACGCGGTCGGGGGAGCGAGTCGGGGTGGACGCCGGGTTGGTCGGTCGGCGGCGCCAACTGGGCGCCGTCGCTGCGGCGTTCGCGGACGCGGCCGACGGCCGTCCACGGGTCGTGTCGATCGAGGGCGACGGCGGCGCGGGCAAGACGGCCCTGGCCAGGCGGTCGATCGCCGATCTCGCCGTGGAACACCGCGCCGTCGTCGTGACCGGGGACGAGCTGACCGCTTCGGTTCCGTTCGCCGCGCTCGGGCCGCTGGTCGACGTCCCGTCCGGGACGACGGTGGTCGAGGCGGCCCGGCTGGTGATCGGCCGCCTGGCGGAACTGGCCGACGCCGCCGGGCTCTTGGTCGTGCTCGTCGACGACCTTCACTGGGTTGACCTGGCGTCTCGCCAGTCGCTGGCCATCGCCGCCGGACGTCTCGAACACGAGCCGGTGGCGATCGTCGTCACGGCGCGTCCGGAACACGGCGGCGCCGACGACGGCTGGGCCAGGCTGCGCAACGACGCGGGCCGCTGCGTCCGGGTCCGCGTCGGCGGGCTCGGCGCGGACGACGTCGCCGCGCTCGCCGCCCAGCGCGGCATGCCGCTGACCTCGGCGGCGGCGCGGCGGCTCACCGACCACACCGGCGGAAACGCCCTGTACGTCACGACGCTGCTGGACGACGTCCCACCGGAGGTGCTCAACCGCACGGGCGAGGCGCTGCCGGTCCCGGCGGACCTGTCGGCGCTGGTCGCCGCGAGGTTCGCGGGGCTGGACGCCGGTCCGGCGGCGCTGCTGGGCGCGCTCGCCGTGCTCGCCCGTCCGGCACCGTTGCCGCAGGTCGCGGAGGTGGCCGACAGCGCGGACCCGGCAGCGGACTGCGACGGCCTGCTCTCGACGCGCTGGGTGGAGCGGCGCCCCGGCGGGGCGGGCCTAGCCCGGCTCGCCTTCGTCCACCCGCTGATGCGGCAGGCCGTCTACGACACGCTGCCGCTGGACGACCGCCGCCGCCTGCACCTCGCCGCGGCGCGCGTCGGCGACCGGCGCGGCGCACTCGCCCACCGCGTCGCCGCGGCCGACCGGGTCGACGAGGCGCTGGCCGCCGAACTCGAAGCGGAGGCCCGGTCGGCGTCCGCGCCCGACGACGCCGGAACCGCCGCGCGGATGCTGCGCTGGGCCGCCGACCTCACACCGGAGCGCGCGGCCCGCGAGCGGCGGCTCCTCGGCGCCGCCCGGCTCGCCGTCGACGCCGCCGACCCGGCGCTGGACGAGCTGGTCCCGGCCGTCGCCGCCTGCGCGGACGGCCCGGAGCGCGACCTCGTCCTCGGCACGGCCGCCTGGCGGGCGGGCGACTCGGGCGAGGCGATCCACCGGCTGCGGCGTGCCGCGTCCGGCGCCGACGTGGCGGTCGAGGCGCTGGTCCGGTTGGCGGACGTGTTCGTCGTCCTCGGCCACGGGCAGGCGGCGATCGACGCGGCGGCCGAAGCGCTGGACCGCGAGCCGTCCGACGAGCGGACCCGGCTGGCGGCATGGGCGAGCCGCGCCCTCGGCGTCGCCTCGCGCGACGGAGCGATCGCCGGACTGGCGGTGCTGCGCGACCTTCTGCCGTCCCGCCCGGACGAATGCGCCCCGGCGGAGAACGGACTCCTCGCACTCCGCGGACTCCTCGGCTGGTTCGCCCTCCGTCCCACGGCCGCCCTCGACGACCTCACCGCCGTCCTGGCGCGGCCCGCGGTCACGCTGGAACGGCGCCGCCGCGCGCAGCTCGACGTGGCGCAGTGCCAGTACGTGATCGGCCGCTGGGACGAGGCGACGGTGCACGCCCGGCTCGTCCTGGAGCTGTCCGACGGCGAGCGCGAGCGGGACGCGGGGATCGCCCACCAGGTGCTGGCCGGGATCGCCGGGGGACGGGGCGACTGGCACGCGGCGGTCGTCCACTTCGACGCGGCACGGCGGCTCGCCGCGACGTTCGGCACCCCCGAACTCGCCCTCGCCGCCCGCCTCGCCGGCTTCGCCGTCGCCCAGGCCCGCGGAGCGCACGCCGAGATCGCGGGGCTGGTCTCGACGGCCGACGCCGCGACGCCGCCCGTCCTGTCGACGCTGTCGGTGTACCACCCGGGCGCGTCCGCGCACATCGAGGCGGGCGACCTCGACATCGCCGTCCGGCTCGCCGACCGCCTCGCCGCCGACGCCGAGCGCCGCCGCGTCGACGTGTCCGCGCAGGTGGCCGACCTGCGCGGCCGCGCCGCCGCCAGGCGCGGCGACCCGGCGGCCGCCGACCGGCACCTCGCCGAAGCCGCCGCCGCGATCACCGCCGACACGCCCGTCCTCATCGCCGCGGGCATCCACCTGGCCCGCGGGCGGCTGCTGCGGGCACGGGCCCGCCGCCACGACGCGATCGCCGCGCTGGCCGAGGCCCGCACGATCTACGAGAGCCTCGGCGCCCGCCCCTACCTCGACCGCGTCGACGCCGAACTGACCGACGCGGGCCTGTCCCGCCCGACCCGCCGCCGCTCGCCGCTGGACCTCACCCCTCGCGAACAGGACGTCGTCACACTCGCCGTCCGCGGCCGCTCCAACAAGGAGATCGCCGCCGAACTCTTCGTCAGCGAAAAGGCCGTCGAATACCACCTGCGCAACACCTACGCCAAGCTCGGAATCACCTCAAAACGCGACCTACGCACCCACCTCTGAACCCTGCCCTCGGTCGGCGGCGGACTGTTCACCACGCCGCTGACCGGCATCGTCACCTCCGGTGTCGCCCCGGCCGACGCGGGGGCCGCGTCCGGGCTCGTGAACACGGCGAAGTAGATCGGCGGCGCGCTCGGGCTGGCCGTCCTGATCGTCCTCACTGGGGAGTACGCCTACACCCGGCAGGGCCTCGCCGACGGGTACGGCCGGGCGTTCGCGCTCACCGCGCTGGCCCTCGCGGCGGTCGCCGTCCTCGCGTCCCGTCGTGATACCTGACGCGACTGCCAGGGCCTTTTCGCGGAGGGGGTTGCATCCGGTACCGGGGTACAGGCTTACCTTCGAGACATGGAACCACGGCAAGTACCGGACGATCACGGGTGGGCGCCGCGGGCGTGCACGCTGCCGACCGTGGAGCGGCCGCTGCGGGTGGCCGAGTTCGACGCGCTGTTCGCCGAGGCGGTGACCGCCGTCGAGCCCGCCGGGCCGGGCCGGGTGCGGCTGGTGCTGCGTCCCGACCCGGAGGTGGCCGGACGGGCCGCCGAGCTGGCGGCCCGCGAGACCGGATGCTGCTCGTTCTTCACCTTCACCCTGACCGCCACCGGAGGCGCGCTGGCCCTCCAGGCCGGTGTCGACGAGCGACACACCGAGGTGCTGGACGCGCTGGCCGCCCGCGCGAGCGAGTTGAGCGCGTCCGGCGGAGCCTCCGGGACGCGGCCGTGACCACCGTCGACGGCGGCGCGGACGGCCGGTTGCGCAGCGGCCAGGTCGCCGCCGCCGCCGGGGTGAACCAGCAGACGCTCCGCTACTACGAGCGGCGCGGCCTACTGCACGAGCCGGAGCGGACACCGGGCGGCCACCGCCTGTACCCGGCCGAGGCCGTGACGCTGCTGCGCGTGATCAAGACCGCGCAGCGCCTGGGCTTCACCTTGGAGGAGGTCGCCGACCTGCTGGAGGCCGGAACCCACCGCCACAGGCACCGGCGTGCGGACGCCGGGCTGCGGGAGAGCGCCCGTGCCAAGCTCGCCGAGGTGGAAGCCAAGATCACCGACCTCCAGGTCATCGCGGACACACTCCGCCAGGCACTGGACGCCGGATGCGACGACCTGGTCGCCTGCGCCGCCGAGGAGAGTTGCCCCCTGCCCTTCGCCGATCTGGCGACCACCAACGCGGGACCGGGATGCCGATGCTGACCGTGAAGGGGGCGCGCTCATGACGGACGTCGCCAGGTCCATCGCCCTGTTCGTTCTGGCCGCGTTCGCTGAGATCGGGGGCGCCTGGCTGGTGTGGCAGGGCGTCCGCGAGCATCGCGGGTGGATCTGGATCGGGGCGGGCATCATCGCGCTCGGGCTCTACGGGTTCGTGGCCACCCTTCAGCCCGACGCCAACTTCGGGCGGATCCTGGCCGCCTACGGCGGCGTCTTCGTCGCGGGTTCGCTGGCCTGGGGCATGGTCGCGGACGGGTTCCGTCCCGACCGCTGGGACGTCACGGGCGCCCTGATCTGCCTCGTCGGCGTCGCGGTCATCATGTACACCCCGCGCGGCTGAACCAGCCCTGACGGCCCGGTGAAACCCGGGCGCCTATCTCAATGGGGGAGGCGTTGACGTCCTCCCATTTCATTGGACGGTCGGGCTGACGGCCGTGATCAAGAGGTGGGCTGATGACTCGCAAGACGTTCAGGTCCCGGGCGGTCGCCATTGCCGGAACGGCCGCGCTCGGCATTGCCGGGACGGGCCTGGCGGCCCCCGCGCGTGCGGCGGCGCCGCATTACACGCTGACGGTCGGCCCGGCGGCGGCGCAGCGCTACACCGACATCAACGACCGGGGCGACATCATCGGCATCGGGCAGCAGCCGGGCGCGCAGAACGGGCAGGCGTTCATCATCAAGGCCGGGACGAGCACGCCGCAATTCCTGTCCACGCCGAGCGACCCGGGAAACACCCAGCAATACACCGAACCACTCGCGGTCAACAACAATGGCGTCACCGTCGGGGACACCTACCTGACCCCGACCACCGGGCCGGTCTTGAACGTCCACCGCCCGACCCGGTGGGACGGGCCCGGCGCGACCGGCGTGGACCTCGGCGTCGATCCGAACAAGTCGTTCTTCGACGTCAGGGCCACCGGCATCAACGACAGCGGCCTGATCGTCGGCAAGACCCTCCAGGCGGACGACCACACCCACGCCTGGACGGTGAACGGAACGACGATCACCCAGCTTCCGCCATTGCCCGGCGGTACGGAGGCCCGCGCGAACGGGGTCAACAACGACGGCGTGATCGTGGGGTCGGCCATCGCCGCCGACAAGGCCACCGTTCCCGCCGTCGAGTGGGTGGGCGGCAAGATCCGGAGCCTGGGAATCCTGCCCGGCGGCACCTATGCCGAGGCCAGGGCCGTCAATTCCTCCGGTGTGGCGGTCGGCCAGTCCACCGTCACGACCGGCAAGGAACTCGGCCTTTCCCATGCCGTCGTATTCAGCGGCGGTAACGTGACCGACCTCAACGTCCCCGGCACCGGACGCGGGGACACCGTGGCCCACGCCGTCAACGACGACGGCACGATAGTCGGCCAAGCCGTCGCCACCGGATTCGTCTACCAGAACGGCGTCGCCACCGACCTCAGCACGCTCATCCCGGCGGGCTCCGGCTTCCATATCCTCACGGCCACCGGAATCAACAACCACGGCGACATCGTCGGTCTGGCCACCAAGACCGCGAACGGCACGGGCACGCGCTACCCCGTCCTGCTCACTCCCACCGAATAGCTACGAGAGTGGCCGCCCAGCACGGGACGCGGCCTATCCCGTGCTGGGCGGTTTTCCGTGGCGGGCGTAATGGCGCGCGGCGCGGGCGCGGTTGCCGCAGGCCGTCGAGCACCATTCCCGGCGCGGATGGTTCTTGATGAAGTACAGCACGCAACCCGGGGCGAGGCAGGCGCGCAGTTCGAGGTCCCGCCACCGGCCGAAGAAATGGACGGCTTCGGCGGCCATCGCGCTGACGAACAGCTCGCCCGGCGGGCCGGTCACCCGGAACTCCTCGATGACGTCGCCGCCCTCGGTCAGTTCGAGGATCGGCGTGGCCCGCGCCGAGCCCGCGTGCTCGTTGACCGTCCGGACGGCCGCCTCCAGTTCCGCGATCGCGGACGCGGCCGACTCGCGGGGGTCGCCCGTCAGCTCCGCCGCGAGTCGGCGCAGCGCGTCGCGCAGGCCGCGGAGGCGGGCCAGCCCGTCCTCGGTCAGCCGGTCGGCGCTGCCGGCCAGGGGCGCGTCCAGCCGCGGGGCCACCGCGCCGAGCCAGCGGCGGGCGCTCTCCGCGCTGGTCAGCGCGTCGTGGACGCCGTGCCGGTCGGCGAAGACCGTGTTCATCAGCTCGACCGGCAGCGCCTGTCCCAGCAGCGGGGGCGAGGTGGGCATCCCGCCAGTCTACGGCGTTCTAACGGATACTTCGTGATTTATCCGTTTGACAGCAGGCGGGCCGCACACCTACCGTTCTAACGGATGTAGCGCATCTCGTCCGTTAGAAGGGTCCGTCCATGACCGAGTCACGTCCGCCGTTCCCGCCGTTCGACGAGGAGTCGGCCCCGCAGAAGGTGCAGGCCGCCGAGGACGCCTGGAACACGCGCGACCCGCACCGGGTCAGCCTCGCCTACACCCCCGACTCCGTTTGGCGGAACCGCGACACCTTCGTCACGGGACGGGACGAGATCGTGGAATTCCTCACGGCGAAATGGGAGCGCGAGCAGGACTACGTCCTACGCAAGAGCCTGTGGGGTTTCCGCGGCCACCGAATGGCCGTCCGCTTCCAGTACGAGTGGCACGACTCGGACGGCCAGTGGTGGCGCAGCTACGGCAATGAATTGTGGCAGTTCGCCGACAACGGGCTCATGAGCCGCCGCGAAGCCAGCATCAACGACGTGCGGATATCCGAGGCCGACCGCCGCTGGTTCGGGCCGCGCCCCGACGACGAGCGCGGCCCCGGCCACGACATTCCTCTTCAGTGATTCCCGGCGAGCGTCAGCGGACGTCCACGTAGTCGTCGGCGCCGGTGACGGGCATGTAGGTGGCGCTGCCCGCGTAGACGGCGCGCCAGGTGCCGTCCTGCTTGGCGGTGAAGGACTTGCGGAACACCCCGTCGGACGCGCTGCGCGTCGTCCCGGCGAGCGTCCACGACGACGCCCCGGCCCGCCGGAAGTAGATCTTCACCGTCGCGCCCGACCCGGGCTTCCACCCGCCCACGTTCCGGCTCAGCTTGCCCTGCACCGTCAGCGCCTTGCCCTTGCGGACGGGCTCCGGAGCGGCGTTGAACGAGCTGATGGCGGTCGCGTACCGGGCGTCGACGAAGTCGGTCCCGCTCACGACCGGGCGGTACGCGGACGACCCCGCGTAGCGCACCCGCCAGTACCCGTCGCGCGCGGCGGGCGCACCGACCGAGAACGCCCCGGCGGAGTCGGTCGTCCCCCGGCCGACGCGCGTCCACCCGGACGTGCCGTTCGCGGAGAACTCGACGTCCACGGTGGCGTCCTTCACGGCCGCGCCGTTCGACAGGAGCCGTCCCGACGTCGTGACCGTCCCGTTGAGGGCGACGGGCTCCGGCCCGGCGTTCGCCCCGCTGAACGCGGTGACGGCCCGCGCCGTCCCGACCTCCAGCGGCTGCCGGACCTCGCTCTGCGTGAAGAAGCCGGTCGAGTTGGGCGTGTAGTGGACGACCAGCTCGCCCGGGGTCGCCGCGAACGAGAACTCGAACGATCCGCCCGCGCCGAGCTTCTCGACCCTCCCGATGTACCGGGAGTCGCCGCCGTCGAACGGGAGGATCCACGCCTGGACCTCCTCGCCGATGCCGAGGAACACCGGCCCGCCGGTCCCGGCGCGCACCAGCTCTCCCCGGACGGTGACCGTGCTGCCCGCCGGGACGGGGTCGGGCGCGCTGAGCCGCGCCGAGATCGCCGTGGCGGTCTGCTTGAACGTGACCGGAACCGTCTCCCGGCCCTCGCACACCACGCCCTTCGCGGCGTTGGCGAGCACGGGCCGCCGGTCGGCGTCGCCCCCCACCGTGAACCGTCCGTCGGCGCCGGTCTCGGTGGTCCCCGGCGTCCCGAGGAGGCTGACGGGCAGGCCGCTCGCCGGCCTGGGGGCGGCGCCCTTGGACGTCCGGTAGGAGATGGCGCCGGACGCGGTCACCGTCCGGTGGTCGGCGTCGGCCACCGCCGGTGCCGCTTTGACGCCGGAGTACACCGGCAGGTAGCACGCCTGGAAGGTGTTGGAGTTCTGGGCGAGCAGGCGGCCGTTCGCGTCCTCCGCGTAGGCGACGGCCCAGTGCTCGCCCGGGTGCTCCTCGACGGAGACCGGCACGGAGCCCTGCCAGGTGCCGTCCTGCGCGGTCCCCTTGATCAGCCGGAGGTCTCCCAGCGCCGCCCAGCTCCCGCCGAACTGCGAGTCGGCGAGCCACGCCCGCACCCGCGCGACGCCCTCGCCCTTGACGTCCACCGTGACGGTCACGGGGTGCGCGGGGTTGTCGCGGTCCAAGGTCGGACTCACGAACACGTAGGGGGCCGCGTACGCGGACGCGGCGGGCGCGGCGACCACGACAAGAGGCGCCGCCAACACGGCGGCGGAGAACAGAGCACGAAAACGGCGATGCACGGAATGCCTCCTAGGGCTGCTCTTCACCCAGGAGGACGCCGCACCCAGCCGCCAAGATCACAAATTTAAGATCACGAATCGGTCACTGGTCGTTTCGAGGTGACTGGCGCGGGAAACCCGGAGCCGGAGCCAGGCGGGTGATCACGTCTGCGTAGGGCCACACGCCGTCGACCGGGATCGGGTACACGACGGGCATGTCGACCCCGGCCTTCCGGTACTCCTCGATCCGGGCGCGGCAGGCGGCCGGGTCGCCGTGGGCGACGAACGAGTCCGCGACCTGCTGCGGGACGTGCCGCACCGCCCCGGCCAGGTCGCCCGCGCCGACCAGCTCGCGGACGGCGTCGAGCGGATCCCCGAACAGGCTCGGCGCGGCGGGATGCAGCGCGTAGCGCGGGACGACGGCCCGCGCCCCGCGTGCCGCGGCCTCCGCGTCGTCCGACAGGCTGGTGTGCACGACGCAGGAGATCTCGACGTCCGCCGGGTCGCGTCCCGCCTCCATGGCGGACTCTCGGACGATCGCCACAGCCTCGGCGGCCCGGTCCGGTGACATGAGGTTGAGGATCACGCCGTCCGCCACGCGGCCCGCCAGCCGCAGCATGCGGGGGCCGAGCGCGGCCAGGTGGACGGGCAGGTCGGCGCGGTGCGGCGGACGGTCGAACAGCACCCGCCCGGTCCGGAAGACGGCGCCGTCGAAGCCCGGCCCGCCGGCCAGCGCCGCGCGGAGCACCGCCACGTACTCCTCGATCATCTGGAGCGGCGGCAGCGGCGGCAGGCCGAGCTGGGCGTTCCGGGCCGCGTTCGCGAGGCCGAGGCCGAGCCGGAAACGGCCGCCGGACATGTCGTCCAGGTGGACGGCGGTCCTGGCCATGAGCACGGGCGGGCGCAGCGCGGCGTTGGCGATCGCGGTGCCCACGGTCACCGTCCGGGTCGCCGCGATCAGCGGCTGGCAGAGCGCCAGGGCGTCGCCGTTCACCTCGGCGACGAACACGGCGTCGTATCCGGCGTCCTCGGCGGCGCGGGCCAGCCCGCTCAGCTCCGCGTGCGGCAGCGCGCTGTTGGACGCGATGGACAGGCCGAGGCTCATCCGGCCGCCCCTCTCGGTCTAGATGATCAGTTCGTCGATCTCCCGCACCGCGTCCGCGAGGGCGGCGACGATCTTGCGGCGGGTGGGGACGTTCATACGGCTGGCGGGAACGGAGATGTTGAGCGCAAGCGGGGAGTGGTTGGAGCGCGGCAGGGCCACGGCCACCGACATCACGCCCTCCTCGCTCTCCTCCTTGCTGGTCGCGTAGCCCTTGCGGCGGACGTCCCTGAGCGCGTCGAGGAGGGCGTCGCGGGAGTCGATCGACGCGGCGGTCGTCTGTTCGAGCTTGGCCTCGGGGTACAGCGCGACCAGGTCGTCGTCCGACAGCTGGGCGAGCATGGCCTTCCCGGTCGACGTGCAGTGCGCGAGCATCGACCGGCCGAGACGGGACCCCACGCGGACGGCCCGCGGGCTCTCGATCGAGTCGATGAAGCGGACCATCTGCCCTTCGAGGGTCCCGAGGTGGACGGTCTCCTGGAGTTCGGCGTTGAGCCGCTCCAGCACCGGACGCGCGCGTTCGCGCACGTCGAGGCGGCCCAGCAGGGAGAAGGCGATCTTGTCGAGGGTCGGCCCCGGCTCGTACATCCGGGACTGGCGGTTCTGCCGGACGAAGCCGCGGTACTGGAGCATCGCGAGGAGCCGGTGCGCGGTGGACGAGGCGACGCCGAGGTAGTCCCCGGCGTCGGTCAGGCGCAGGGAGCCGCGCTCGCCGATCAGCCAGAGCAGCCGGAGGGCGTTGTCGACCGACTCGATCGGGTACTGCGGGGGAGCGGAGTGCTCCGGCTCGGCGGGCGGATCCGCGTCCGGACCGGCGGCGTGATCGGGCATTGGTGCCTTTCTGGCGGTTGTCTTGGGGCGCGGGTCGTGTGCGCGTCGGGCGACGTCCGACGGTCCCGATCGGGACTCTCCATTATCGCTCCGACATGGGCGACGCGGAGTGCCGCGACCACCGCGCGAATACCGCGCCGGGCGGGTCAGGTCGCGGCGGTCAGCGCGTAGAGCTCGTAGACGAGCGTGCTGCCGGTCCGGCGGCCGAGGCCCACCGCTTGGACCCTGTTCAGCCACCCGTACCGCTCGTCGTCGGTCTCGAAGGTCGGCGCGGTGAAGATGACGCCGCCGTCCGCGGGCGGCTTGTCGGCCTTCCCCTGGTAGGTCATGGCGATGACGGCGCCGTCGTCGGTGCGCAGCAGGATCCGGGCGTCCACGCTGACCGAGTCGTCCGCGTGGACGCGCACCCAGTCGCTGGCGCTGCGTCCGAGCTGGCTCGCCCGGACCCGGTCCCCCTCCCACCGGCAGTCGGCGGCCTCGCCGATCAGCCGCCCGCCCGCCGGGGTCGACGGGAGCTTCGTGTGCCGCTCGATCGTGATCGTCAGCGTGCCCAGCGGGTCCAGCTCGATGCCCACGCGGTCTCCTTCTGGCAGGTCGGGGGTTGACATCCGATGACCAGAAAAGCATTCTGCATTGAAGAAATCAACCGATACCCTCGCTGATCAGAGAGGCCAGCCATGACTGGATTCGACCGACCTCGGGGCCTCAACCACGTCGCGTACGTGACCCGTGACACCGCGGCGACCAAGCGCTTCTACACCGAGCTGCTCGGCTTCCGGCTGGTCGGCTACGCCATGGACGACAGCGTGGGCAGCACCGGCGAGCCGATGACCTTCCTGCACACGTTCTTCGAGATGGGCGACGGCTCGTGCATCGCGTTCTTCGAGATCGAGGGGCTCGACGCCGACCACCACGACTCCCCGCTGCCGCGCTGGGCGCCGCACATCGCGCTCTCGCTGGACAGCCTGGAGGAGGTGGAGGCCGCCCGCGACCGCCTGGTCGAGGCCGGTATCGAGGTCAAGGGCGTCGTCGACCACGAGGGCATCTGGTCGTCGATCTACTTCTTCGACCCCAACGGCGTGCGCCTGGAGCTGACGTACCAGAACCGTCCGCTGAACGACGACGACGCGGCGGCCGCGGAGAAGGCCGTGCGCGCCTGGCAGGACGAGCACGGCGCGGCCCGCGCATGACGCTCGCGTCCACCCGGCACGCGGTGGCCGACGCCGACGCGGCGCAGGACCTGTTCATCCGGAACGGCTGGGGCGACGGGCTGCCCGTCGTCCCGCCGACGCCGGAGCGGGTCGAGCGCTTCGTCGAGGCGTCCGGCATCCCGGCCGACCGGGTGATCGGACGGCTGCCCGAGCAGGGCGCCGCGCTCACCCTGGAGAAGATCGCGGTCAACGCGGTCGCCGCGGGCTGCCGCGAGGAGTCCATGTCGGTGCTGGTCGCGACCGTCCGCGCCCTCACCCGCGAGCCGTTCAACCTGCACAGCACCACGGTCAGCGGCGCCACCGCGCCGCTCCTGATCATCAGCGGGCCGGTGGTGGACCAGCTGAACGTCAACACCTCGTTCAGCCTGTTCGGGCCCGGCCACCACGCGAACGCCACGATCGGCCGGGCGGTCCGGCTCATCCTGCAGAACCTGTGCGGCGGCGTGCCGGGCGTCCTGGACAAGTCCACCTTCGGGCATCCGGGCAAGTACGCCTACTGCATCGGCGAGAGCACGACGTTCCCGCACGCGGCCGGATGGCCGCCGCTGCACGCCGACCGGGGCGTGCCCGCCGACCAGAGCGCCGTGACGGTGTTCGCCGGTGAGGCGCCGGTCAACGCGCGCAACGACTGGGCGAGCGAGCCCGGCCCCATCCTCGCGACGATCGCCGACGCGATGCTGCCGTGCCACTACACCGGCGGGAGCTTCGTCGTGGTGATCGGCCCCCGGCACGCCGAGATCATCCAACGAGCCGGGATGACGAAGGCGGACGTGCGCGAAGAGCTGTTCCGACTGGCGAGGCGCAGCGTCGGAGCGCTCCGCCGCGCGGGCCGCCTGCCGGACACCGCGACGCCCGAGGACGAGGGCGAGGAGCGCACCGTCGTCCGCCGCCCCGAGGACATCCTGATCACCGTCGCCGGGGGCGACGCCTACGGATACTCGGCGGTCGTCCCGTACTGGGTCGGCGGCCACGAGTCCGCACCCGTCACCGAAGGGCTTTCCCCGCAGGAGGCGGAGCGTTGCCAAATACCCCGGAGGGAGACGTCATGACAGAGGGGCTCGTCGTCCTTGATCCGACCGCTGACGTTCCGCGTGAGACGTCCGGGGCGTTGCCCCGTCCGGCGACGCTGGCCGGGCTCGCGGTCGGGTACCTCGACAACGGCAAGCCGAACAGCGACCGCTTCCTCACCCTGCTGTCCGCGCGGCTGCGCGAGGACGGCGCCCTCGACGCGGCGTGGGCGCGCAAGCCCAGCATCGGGCGCGTCGCGTCCGACGAGATGCTCGACGACCTCGCCGCGCAGTGCGACGTCGTGGTGACGGGGGTCGGCGACTGCGCCGGTTGCTGCTCGTGCACGGTGCGGGACGCGATCGCGCTCGAACGCCGAGGCGTCCCGACCTACGTCGTGTGCACCACGGAGATGGTCACCACGGCGAAGATCGCGGCGCGGGCGGCGGGCGTCCCCGAGCTGCCGCTGACCGTCATCGACCATCCGCTCGGCTCGCTGACCGACGACCTGCTCGCCGTGCGTGCGGACGTCGCGCTCGGCCAGATCCGCGGGCGGGCGGACCGGTGACGGCGGCCGAGCGGGTCGCGATCGTCACCGGCGGCGGGCAGGGACTCGGCCGCGCGTACGCGGCCCGGCTGGCGCTGGCGGGGAACCGCGTCGCCGTCGTGGACGTAGCGGGCGACGCGGCCCGCGCCGCCGCCGAGGCCATCGCCGCCGACGCCGGCGCGGACCGGGTGAGCGCGCACGAGGCCGACGTCACCGACGAGGACCAGGTAGGCGCGTTCGTCGCCGCGGTGGTCGAACGCTGGGGACGGATAGACGCCCTGGTCAACAACGCGGGCGGCGCGCTGCTGCCGTCCGCGCCGTTCGACTCGTTCGCCCGCGCCGACTGGACGCGCGTCCTCGACGTGAACCTGACCGGGCAGTGGCTGTGCGCGCGGGCGGTCGTCCCGCACATGCGCGCCGCCGGGCACGGCAAGATCGTGAACGTCAGCTCGACCATGGTGTCGAAGGGCCTGCCGGTCGGGCTCGCGCCCTACGTCGCGGCGAAAGCAGGGGTGGTCGGCCTGACGCGGGCGCTCGCGCGCGAGCTGGGCCCGGACGGGATCCGCGTGAACGCCATCGCGCCCGGCTACATCCCCGTCGAGACGAGGAAGACGGTGCACACCCCGCAGGCGGCGACGGCACTGCTGGAGCGCATGAAGAGCGAGCAGTGCCTGCCCGTGGTCGGCGTCCCGGACGACCTCTGCGGCGCGGTGGAGTTCCTGTGCTCCCCGGCCTCGGACTTCATCACCGGGCAGGTCGTGAACGTCGACGGCGGCTGGGCCCACGGCTGACGGCGGCCCCGCCCGCCCCCGCTCCCTCTCGCGGCGTCCGCGCGGCGCCGCGGCCCCGGCGCGCCCGCATGCCGTCCACATGTGGTCCGACCAGCGCGAACATCCGCCAGGAAGGCCCCGCGAAGGTCTTTACGGACGCACCCGCAATCGCTATTCTCCAGAAACTAATTCTGGAGAAAAGAGAATCTGGTCGCCGAGACCGTGCTCAGCAGGCGCTTCGCACGCTCGCCAGATGAAGGGATCCACGATGATCACAACCGGCACCGCCGGTCGCGTCGCGGTCGGGCTGACCGTCGCCGCGCTGGCCCTGGCGGCCTGCGGCGGCGAGGGCTCCGACTCGGGCGGCGGGTCCAAGACCCTCAAGATCGGCCTCGTCACCAGTTCCGCCGGACCGTTCGCCAGCAACGCGAAGACGATGGTGGCGGGCGCCGAGTACGCCGTGAAGCTGCTGAACGACGCGGGCGGCGTCGGCGGCGTCAAGCTGGAGCTGGTCAAGGTCGACAGCCAGAACAAGCCGACCGCAACCGCGACGCTCATCCCCGAGCTGGCCGCGAAGCAGAAGGTCCTCGCGATCGTCGGCCCGGTCGACAGCGCGGGCTGCGAGGTCGCCTGCTCGGCCGCCAACAAGCTCAAGGTGCCGATCGTGAGCCCCGGCGCGGCGCGTCCCGGCGTGCTGCAGAACTCCCGCCCGTACGGCTTCACCATCGCCCAGCCGGACGCCGACAACAGCACCCCCGTGCTCGCCAAGATCATTCAGAGCAGGAAGCTGAAGCGCGCCGCGATCATCAGCGACGAGGCCAACGCCACCACGAAGGCCCAGGCGGACCTGTTCCGCAAGGTCTTCGGCAGCAACGGCGTCGAGATCGTCAAGAGCGTGACGTTCAAGAGCGGCGACTCCAGCTTCGCCTCGCAGGTGACCTCGATCGCCGCCGCGAAGCCGGACGTGCTGGCCCTCGCCGCCGGTCCGGACGACGCGGGCCGCATCGCCCGGGAGGCGCGCAGCCAGCGCCAGGACTTCACGCTGCTCGGCACCGGCTCGCTCCAGTCCGGCGGCGCGGCCTACGTCGCGGCGGGCGGGAAGGACACCGAGGGCACGCTCGCCGCCGCGCAGTTCGACCCGCACAGCGAGACGCCCGCGGCGAAGCCGCTGCTGGAGGCGGCGCAGACGGCCACCGGCCAGGCCGACATCCCGCTCAACTTCGCCTACGCCTTCGACGCCGTCCACATGATCGCCAAGGCGATCGAGGAGAAGGGCGTGAAGGCCGGCGACACCGAGAAGGGCCGGGTCGCGATCCAGGAGGCGCTCAACGCCATGCAGAACTACCAGGGCATGGCCGACGCCACCACGTTCAAGGACGGCATCGCGCAGCGCCCGCAGCTCCAGGCGGTCGTCAAGGACGGCAAGTTCGTGATCGACAAGAGCGCCGGCTGACCGCATGCTCGCACAGCAGCTGTTCAACGGTCTGTTGCTCGGGGCGACCTTCTGCCTGGTCGCCCTGGGCTTCAACCTCGTCGTCGGCGCGATGGACCGGCTGAACTTCGCCCTCGGCGAGACGGCGATGCTGAGCGCCGTCCTCGGCGCGCTCATCATGACCGAGACGCCGGTTCCCTTCCTGGTGAGCTTCGCCGCCGCCACCCTGGTCGGCGGGGGCGTGGCGGTGGCGGTCTACTACCTGTCGTTCCGGTTCGTGTCCGCCGACTTCCCGACGGCGTCGATCCTCAGCAGCCTCGGCTGCGGGCTGGTGCTGACCGCCGTCGTCACCAAGGCGTTCGGCAGCCACCAGCGGACGGTCCCGGACGTGCTGTCCGGCGTCCGGCTCGACCTCGGCGCCTTCACGGTGTCCGGCGCGCAGCTCGTGATCCTGCTGCTCGCCACGCTGCTGACGGTCGGGCTCTACGTGTTCCTCGAACGCACCCCGTGGGGGACGGCGATCCGCGCGGTGTCGGACGACGCGACCGCCGCGGGCCTGCTCGGCGTCCCCGTGCAGCGGGTCATCCTGCTGACGTTCGCGCTGTCCGGCGTCCTCGCCGGGGCGGCGGGCCTGCTCACCGGGCTCGCCTACCACTCGGTCAGCCCGTTCGACGGGTTCACCACCACGCTCACCGCACTGATGATCATCGTGGTGGGCGGGCTCGGCAGCGTCTCGGGCGGCGTGCTCGCGGCCCTGCTCATCGGGCTGATCCAGACGCTGACCGTCGCCTACCTGTCGGCGACGCTCCGCGACCTGATCGTGTTCGTCCTCGTCGGCATCGTGCTGCTGGTCCGGCCGCAGGGGCTGTTCGGACGCAACGCCGGCGTGTTGGAGAGGGTCTGATGTCCAGCTTCAACGAGGCGGTCATCCTCACGGTCGGCATCAACGTCCTGCTGGCCCTCGGCTACTGGATCGCGGTCTCGACCGGCAAGTACTCGTTCGGCCACACGGCCTTCATGGCGATCGGCGCGTACACCGCGTCGATCCTGACGGTGAACTTCTCCTGGCCGCTCCCGGTCGCGATGGTCGCGGCGGGCGTCACGGCGGCCGTCGCGGGCGGGCTGATCGGCTGGATGGCGCTGCGGCTCTCGCTGCTCTACCTCGCCATCATCACGTTCGTGTTCTCCCAGCTGGTCAACCTGCTGATCTCGCAGTGGGACTACGTCGGCGGCGCCAGCGGCATGCTCGGCATGACCGGGACGACGGTGCCGCTCGTGGTCGGCTGCGTGCTGCTCGCGGTCGGCTACCTCGTGCTGCTGAGCCGGTCCCGGCTCGGCCTCGCGCACAAGGCGATCCGGGAGGACGAGCGGGCCGCGATGGCGTCCGGGCTGCGCATCACGCGCATCGCGGTGGGCGCGTTCGCCACGTCCGCCGCGGTGACGGGCGTCGCCGGGGCGCTGTCCGCGCACCAGCTCATGGTCATCACCCCGGAGCTGTTCGGCCCGCACCAGGCGCTGCTGATCATCCTCTACTGCGTGCTCGGCGGGGTCGAGTACTTCTGGGGCGCGGCCATCGGCGCCATCGCGCTGAGCCTGCTGCCGATCTACTTCGACTGGCTGAACGAGTGGTACGAGATCGTCTACGGCCTGCTGTTCGTGGCGCTGATGATCGTGCGCCCGCAGGGTCTGATCGGCCGCGGCGGCGCCGGCGGGGTCCGGCTGCCGCGGCTCATCCCGCGACGGGAGCGTGAGTCCGTTGGCTGAGCCGCTGCTGCGGGTGTCCGCGGTGACCAAGCACTTCCAGGGCGTCGAGGCGCTCGGCGCGGTCGACCTGGAGGTGGCCGGAGGGTCCGTGCACGGCGTCGTCGGACCGAACGGCGCGGGCAAGACGACCCTGCTCAACGTCGTCTCCGGCTACGTGCCGCCGGACGAGGGACGGGTCGTGCTCGGCGGGCGGGACGTCACCCGCCTCACCCCGCAGCGGCGGGTGCCGCTTGGGATCGTCCGGACGTTCCAGAACATCCGGCTGTTCGGCGGGCTGACCGTCCTGGAGAACGTGCTGCTCGGGCAGCACAGCCGGGCCGTCACCGGGGCGCGGTCGCTGTGGCCGCTGCGGACCGGCGGGGACCGGCGGCTGCGCGCCGAGGCCGAACGGTCCCTGGAGCTGTTCGGGCTGACCGACTACCGGGGCCGCCGGGCCGCCGAGTTGCCCTACGGCCTGCAGAAACAACTCGAAATGGCGCGGGCCCTCGCGGCCCGGCCGAAGGTGCTGCTGCTCGACGAGCCCGCGAGCGGCATGACCGCCGAGGACCGGCGGTCCCTCGTCCCGCGTATCCGGGAGCTGCGGGACGAGGGGCTGACCGTCGTCGTGGTCGAGCACGACATGGACGTGATCTCCAACATCTGCGACCACGTCACCGTGCTCAACTTCGGCCGCAGGCTGACCGACGGACCGCCCGGACAGGTCCTGGCCAGCGATGAGGTAAGGACGGCCTACCTTGGCACCTGAAACGGCACCTGAACCGGAAGAGCTGCTCAAGATCACCGGGTTGCGGGCCGGGTACGGCCGCGTCACCGGGGTCGCGGACGTGAGCGTCGAGGTGCGGCGCGGCGAGCTGGTCGCGGTGCTCGGGCCGAACGGCGCGGGCAAGAGCACGGTGCTGCGCGCCGTCTCCGGGATGATCCGGCCGTGGTCCGGCAGCGTCGTCCTCGACGGGCGGGACGTCACCGGCCTGCGGAGCGACCTGCTGGTGCGGGCGGGCATGGCGCACGTCCCCGAGGGGCGGCGCGCCCTGCCCCGCCTGACCGTGGAGGAGAACCTCCGGGTCGGCGCGTTCACCCGCCGCGACCGCGCGGAGGTCCGGGCGTCGCTGGACGAGGTCTTCGACCGCTTCCCCCGCCTGAAGGACCGCCGCGCGCAGAAGGCGGGCACCCTCTCCGGCGGCGAGCAGCAGATGCTCGTGATCGGCCGGGCGCTGATGGCGAAGCCGAAGCTCCTCCTGCTGGACGAGCCGTCCCTCGGCCTGTCGCCGCTGCTCGTCCGGGAGGTGTTCGCGATGATCCGCGCGCTCGCCGCCGACGGCCAGACCGTGCTGCTGGTCGAGCAGAACGTCGCCCAAGGGCTCGCCGTGGCCGACCGCGGCTACGTGCTCACCGCCGGGCGCGTCACCGCGTCCGGCCCGGCCGCCGACCTCGCCGAGGACCCGTCGCTGCTCCGGGGCTACCTCGGCTCCGCCGAATAGAAAGGGAGAACCACCGTGGCGTCTCGCCGTCGTTTCGAGGAGAGGTCCGTCATCGTCACCGGGGCCGCGTCCGGCATCGGCCGGGAGACGGCCGTCCGGTTCGCGCGCGAGGGCGCGCTGGTGACCGTCGCCGACATCGACGAGGAGGGCGCGCGGCAGACCGTCGAGGCGATCACGGCGGACGGCGGCGTCGCCCGCGCCTGCCGGACCGACGTGACGGACCCGGACGCCGTCCAGGCCATGGTGGACGGCGCCGCCGAGGCGTACGGCGGATTGCACGTCCTGCACAACAACGCCTACTGGGCGCCGCTCGGCCGCACGGTCGCCGACACGACCCTCCCCGAGTGGGACCGGACGATCGACACCACGTTGAAGAGCGTCTTCCTCGGCTGCAAGTACGCGATCCCGCACATGGTCGCCGCGGGCGGCGGCGTGATCGTCAACACGGCGTCGACGGCCGGTCTCGTGGCCACCCCGAGCTTCGCCGCCTACATGGCGGCCAAGGGCGGCGTCATCGCGCTGACCAGGTCGATCGCGTTCGACTACGGCAAGGAGGGCATCCGATGCAACGCGGTGGCCCCCGGGCTGACCAGGACGCCCGCCACCGACCCGGTCTTCCGCGACCAGGAACGGCTCGACTTCCTCACCGACAGGCTGCTCCTCGGTTACGCGGGCGAGCCGAAGGACATCGCGGAGGCCGCCCTCTACCTGGCCGGGGACGAGTCCCGCTTCATGACCGGCCAGACGATCGTGGTCGACGGCGGCCGCCTCATCGCATGACGGCTTACATGACACGAAAGGTGCGTGAGCGGTGATCGAGCTGCTCGGGATCCCGATGGCGGCGGGCGCCGGCATCGACATCTACTCCGGGGTGGCCCGGATGGCCGGGAAGGTGTGGGGGTC
Source organism: Actinomadura syzygii (assembly GCF_008085905.1). Taxonomy (GTDB): domain Bacteria; phylum Actinomycetota; class Actinomycetes; order Streptosporangiales; family Streptosporangiaceae; genus Spirillospora; species Spirillospora syzygii. Next base: position 557,962 of record NZ_VSFF01000005.1, read on the forward strand.
GCTGCACCGCGCGGCGGAGCCGTCCCGGACGGCCGTCGTCGTGGTGCACCCCAGCTCGAACTTCCTCGGCCACTACCTGCTGGGCCCGCTGGCCGAGCGCGGCGTGGACGCGGTCGGCCTGAACACCCGCTACATCGGCAACGACAGCGCGCTCATCATGGAGAACTGCGTGCTCGACGTCGGGGCCGCGATCGGGTTCCTGCGCGAGCGCGGCTACGAGAAGGTCGTCCTGATCGGGAACTCCGGCGGCGGCGGGCTCACCGCCTTCTACCAGAGCCAGGCCGAGTCCCCGACCGTGCGCGCGACGCCCGCCGGGGACCCGCCCGACCTGACGAAGGCCGCGCTGCCGCCGGTGGACGGCCTCGTCTCGCTGATGGCCCACCCGGGCCGCGCCATCGTCTACACCGAATGGCTGGACCCGGCGATCGTCGACGAGCACGACCCGCTCAGGCGCGACGCCGAACTGGACATGTTCGATCCGCGCAACGGCCCTCCGTACAGCCCGGAGTTCGTGGAGCGGTACCGGGCCGCGCAGCTCGCCCGGAGCCGGCGGATCACGGCCTGGGTGCGCGAGCAGCTCGCCGCGCTGGACAAGCGCGACGACGGCCTGCGCGACCTGCCGTTCCTGGTGCACGGCACCGTCGCCGACCCTCGGTTCCTGGACACGGCGCTCGACGCGTCCGACCGCACGCCGGGCACGCTGTGGGGTCCGGCGGTGACGTCCAACCTGCTGCCCGCGACGCTCGGCCACCACACGAGCCTCCGCTCGTGGCTCAGCCAGTGGAGCGTGGACGACTCCAACTGCGACGGCCCCCGGCACATCGCGCGGACGAACGTCCCGACGCTCGTCATGTACGGCACCGCCGACCAGGTGTGCTTCCCGAGCCACGCCCGGTCGATGTACGACGCGATCCCGCACGACGACCGGAAGCTCGTGCCGGTGGAGGGCGGCAACCACTACCTGCAAGGACAGCCGGACCTGATCGCGCACGTCGCCGACACGCTCGTCGGGTGGATTGAAGCTAAGGGGCTACGCGCATGACCGAACTGCACCCGGATTTCGCCGACCTCAAGGTCGAGCCCGGCGAGTCGCACATAAGCGGCAGGCACGAGCTGTTCGACATCGTCAACGTGTTGACGTTCGGCGGGGCGGCGGACCGTCCGACGCATGTGCCCGCCGAGCTGGGCGCGATGGGGCCCGTCCGGATCTGGGAGTCGACCGGGGCCGCCGACTTCCTGCCGTTCTGGAACACCAACCTCGACGGCGCGCAGTACCTCTACATCGCGTACGGCAGCGTCCGGGTCGAGTTCAAGGACACCGAGGGCTACCAGCGGTACGGCCACTACGTGGGCAGGGCCGGTGACCTGCTGCGGCTGCCCCAGGAGGTCGCGCACCGGACGTACTCCGGCGACGGCAAGCGCCGCATCACCCTGGAGCTCATGCCGCACAACCCGTTCTGGGACGACCTGGGCAAGAACCCGGTCACGCCGGACACGAGCCGGAAGGCCGGCGGCTTCGCCTTCGAGATCCACGACACGGAGGTCGAGATCTCCTGGCCCGGCGGCGGCTCGCTGCGCACTCCGCGCGACTCGTTCATGCGCGGGGTGCGTGCCCTGTGCGCCTACGAGATGCACCTCGGGCACAACGAGTTCGACGGCGGGTTCATCGTCCACGACCTCGGCGAGCAGGTGCGGCTGAAGGCGTCCGGGCATGAGGAGACGCTGGACGGCCGGGAGGTGCTCGCGGTCTTCCACGGCCTCCGCGACGCGCTCACCGAAGGCGGCTGAGCTCGTGCCGCCAGGCCGTGGCCTCGTTGAACGCCCCGCCGAGGTCGGGCAGTTCGGCGAGGTCGCGGTCCGGCAGGTCGCGCAGCGTCCCGCCCGCGCTCGCGACCGTGAGCGACATCCGCGCGATGGTGTCGACCGAGATCGCGCGCAGCACGGCCTCGGGCACCGTCGCGCCGGTGCTGGTGATCCCGTGCCCGCGCAGCAGGACCACGGGCCTGTCGCCGAGCGCGTCGACCATCTCCCCGGCGAGCCGCCGGTCGCGGACCAGCACGCCGCGCGGATACACGGGCACCCCGGCCCGCGCGAGCCGCGCGCCGGGAATGTCGAACGCGCCGACGATGGGACGGATCGCGAGCCCGGCCAGGTCGGCGGCCACGACGGCGGGCGGGTGCGCGTGGACGACCGCCTGGACGTCCGGTCGCTGTCGCAGCACCTCGGTGTGGAGGGGCAGTTCGTTCGGCGGGGCCCAGCCTCCGTCGAGTTCGCCTTCCGCACCTGGCGCGCCGTCGAGGTCAACCAGGCGGATGTCGGCGGGGGTGGTGTGCGCGAGGCCGCGCTCGTGCGGCCCGCGGCAGCGGACGAGGAGCCGGTCGGGGCCGGTGCGCAGGCTGATGTGGCCGAGGATCCCGTCGGACAGGCCCCGGACGGCCAGCACCCGGCAGGCGTCCGCGATCTGGCGGCGGAGTTCGGCGAAGGGGTCTTCGGTCATGGTCGCCTTCCTGCGGGTCGGGCGCGGGCCGGTCGGTCCAGTTCGGCGAGCGCCTCGGTGAAGCCGGCTTCGGCGGCCAGGAGGCGCCGGCACGTGACCAGCGCTCGCGGCCAGTTGAGGGTGACGGCGGCGGCGAGGCGCCCGGCGGCGTCGGTGTAGGCGACGGCGGCGCGCGGCCTGTCGCCCGTGAGGTCCCCGATCACGGTGTGGTCGGTCGCCCGCGCCGGGCTCCCGGCGATCTGGATCTTCCAGTCGTACTGGTCGCTCCACACGTACTCCACCGGCCGGTAGGGGACCGGCTCGTCGGGTCGGACGATGTTGCGGGCCACGCACGCGGCCTGCTCGACGGCGTTCGTCCAGTGCTCCACGCGGACGTGGTCGCCGTGGCGCGGGTGCGGCCAGCGGGCCACGTCACCGGCGGCGAACACGTCCTGCGTTCCTTGCGCGCGGCAGTATTCGTCGCAGAGCACGCCGTTCGCGACGTCCAGTCCGGACGAGCGCAGCCAGCCGTCGTTGGGGACGGCGCCGATGCCGACCACGACGGTCGCGGCGGGCAGAACGGCGCCGTCGTCGAGGCACACGCGGAGATCGCCGCTCGTCCCCTCGATCGCGACGACTCCGGTGCCGAAGCGGGTCCGCACGCCGTGGCGTTCGTGGATGCCGGTCAGCAGCGGCCCGACCGCCGGGCCGAGGACCCGCGCCATCGGATCGAGGAGCGGATCGACGATCGTGACCCGGCAAGCGAGACCGCGTGCGGCGGCGGCCACCTCGGCGCCGACGAACCCGCCGCCGACCACGACGACCTCGCCGCCGCGCAGCAGGTCCCGGCGCAGCGCCGCGCCGTCCCCGAGGGTCCGCAGCACATGGACGCCGTCGCGCGCCGCCCACGGCGAGGGCCGGGCGGACGCCCCGGTCGCGATCACGCACACGTCGTAGGGGATGCGGGTGCCGTCGGCGAGCCTGACCTGCTTGTCCGCGACGTCGAGGTGTTCGGCGGCGGCTCCGAGACGCAGTTCGATCCGCTCGTCCGAGGGCCCGCCGTTCAGGAGGGACAGCCTCCCGGCCGCCCATGCGCCGGTGAGGAAGTGCTTCGAGAGCGGCGGCTTGTCGTAGGGCTCGGCGTCCTCGGCGCCGATGACGAGGACGCGGCCCTCGAACCCGCCCGCTGTCAGCGCTTGGGCGGTGCGGACGCCCGCCACCGACGAGCCGACCACGACGGCGGTGCGGCTCATTCGTCCTCGACGGCGAGTGCTGAGACCGGGCAGCTCCGGGCGGCCTCTTCGACCCGCTGACGGTCTTCCTCGGGGACGCTTTCCTTCAGCAGGACGACGACGCCGTCGTCGTCGATGTCGTAGACGTCCGGGGCGGCCACGACGCAGTTCGCGTAACCCTGGCAGGCGCCCTTGTCAGCCCGCAGGATGGGCATGGCGACTCCTCTTCGTGATTGCGTTTGGGCGGCATCAGGACTTGGCGTCATCAGGACTTGGCGGCATCAGGATTTGGCGGCGATGCCGCCGTCCGGATGCACGACGTCGCCGGTGATCCCCCGGGACCGGGACGACGCGAGGAACACGTAGCTCCAGGCATGGTCCTCGCCCCTCAGCGCGACGCCCAGCGGGGTGCGCGCGGCCAGCTCCGCCGCCCGGCCCGGGGTGTCGTCGAGCCGCCGGGCCTGCTGCCCGAGGCTGGGGATTCCCCGCAGGTCGGTGTTGAGGGTGCCGCCGGGCGCGACGCCGTTGACGCGGACGTCCGGCGCCAGCTCGTGCGCCAGCGCCGTCACCAGCCCGCGCACCGCGAACTTGGACGACACGTAGAGCACGCCGCCCCGTCCCGGGTAGTACGCGGACGTCGACTCGGTGAGCACGATCGAGCCGCGCGACCGGCGGAGCGCGGGCAGCGCCGCCTTCACCGAGTGCAGGTGGCTCTTGACGTTGGTCGAGAACATCTCCGCGAACGCCTCGTCGAGCACGTCGGCGTCCAGTTCCTCAAGGCCGCGGTAGAAGTCGAACACGCCGACGCAGTTGACCAGCACGTCCAGGCCGCCGAACGCGGCGACCGCCGTCGCGACGGCCTCGTCGTTCGCCGCCCGCGTCGTCGCGTCGCCGACCGTGACCGGCACGCCGGGGAGCGCCTCGGCGATCGCCTCGGCCTTGGCCGCGTCCCGTTCCAGGACGGCGACGGACGCGCCCTCCGCGCGGAACGCGTCGAGCACCGCGCGCCCGATGCCCGAGCCCGCCCCGACGATGAGCGCCCGCCGCCCGTCCAGCCACCCGGTCATGCGTCCTCCGCGGGGGATTCGTCTTGGACGAGCGAACCGAACGGGTGGCCGATCATCTCGGAGAACGTCGCGGTCTGCTGCCAGGTCAGCGCCTCCAGCTCCAGCGGGCACAGCGCGATCCACTGGCCCGAGCGCGGGGACTCCACCAGCAGCCGGGCGCCGTTCCGCGTCTCGACCTTGGTGATCCTGATCTCGGAGAACTCGTTGCCGAGGACGAGCGTCTCGCCCCGGGCGTGCTCCAGGAACCGCAGCCGCTCCCGCTCGGCCCGTGCGGCGCCGTCGGCGTCCTCCCGCTCGCCCTCCCAGCCGATCGTCATAGGAAGATCGCAAGGTTCTGCATGCGGATCACCGACTCGTCCACCAGGATGGTGCGCCGCGCGAGCCGCCAGCCGCCCGCCTCGCGGCGCAGCAGGTCCTCGCGCCCGGCCGAGACCAGGGCCGGTTCGCGGACGTCGCCGCGGCTGCGGAACAGCAGCACGCCGGAGTCGACGACGAGGTGGTCGTCGTCGCCGGTCGCGAACGTGCGCACGTTGGTGACGTGGTGGCGCAGCCTGGACGGCGGGTCCTCGGTCCAGGCGTGCTCGGTCAGGAAACGGGCGACGCGCCGCGAAAGGGAGTACTTGTTCTCATCGAAATGGGCGGCGCCGGGCGCGGTGTCGAATCCCGTTCCCACGGCGGTCGTGACCCTTACGGGCATCAGATAGTGGATGTCCTCGGTGAGCAATTCGAGCCATTGCGTGTACGCCTGCTCGTCCAGCAGGTACGCCTCGTCGACAAGCCATTGGTGCGCGAGGAGATGCCGTTCGTCGCCGAATGGCAGGGTGGAGCCGACGCGCTGTTCCCGTGGAGCGTGGCCGCCGAGGATCGACCGTGATGAATGGGTGCTCTGGTCGCCGGTCACTTCCCGGCCTCCGCCCGCTGCCCGTTGACGCCGACCTCGACACCGGCCGCCTTCGGCATGGGGCGTTCCATGTGGTCCGCCCAGCGGAGGAGCAGTTCCCGCTGATTGTGCTCGCTGTATCCCGTACGCGCGATGCCGGGCCCGCTGAACCGCTCGGGAGGCAGGGACGGGGAGACCTCGGTGCCGTCCTCCAGCAGGCCCATCCGGCTGTTCAGCATCAGTCGCCGGGCCATTGATCCGGCGGCCGTGTTGGTCAGGGAGACCCAGTTCTCGACGTCGTCCTGCTCGAACATGCCCGTGCTGCCGAAGCACATCAGGTATGCCTTGTAGGAGAGGCGCTTGAACTCCTCGGGCGCTTCGGCGTCCACGGCGAACCAGGACAGGATCTCGGTCTCGTCGTGGCTGATCGGCTGCCACTGCCGGACGGAGATGAACGGGACGACGTCCTCGGAGTCCTCGACCCGCGGCCAGTTGTGCACGAAGCTCAGGTTCGGGAACACCGTGGCCGCCGAGATCATGAACCCGTCTCGGCCGATGACGTCGCACTGCTCCCGCGACCATTCCCGCTTCATCCGCGTGATCATCTCGTCGGGATAGCCGACGTACCGGAGCCGCTCGTCCAGGTCGCCGGGCGGCAGTTTGTACGTCGTGCCGCCGCCGTTCCCGGCCCAGTAGGTGGCGCCGTCCCTGCGCTTCTCCGCCTTCGGCTCCCGGAAAAGGCCGATCTCCACCACGCTCGTGTGGGTCTGCGGCGTGTGGTACATGTCGCCCGCGAAGTTCTCCGCGCCGATCTTCCAGTTCGCCTTGACCCGCCAGCGCTGCGGACCGCGCATCTCGATGCCGCTCGGACTCTGCTTGGTGTAGTAGTCGAGGTAGAACGCGAAATCGCCGAGATAATCGCGCAGCGGCGGCGCGTCGTCGGCCAGGCTGATGAAGATCATGCCGTTGTGGGAGCCGATGTTCGGGGCGCGCAGCAGCCGCTGGCTCTTGCGCTTGAACCCCGCCTCGCCGCCGTAGGCGTCCTGGTGGAACGGCAGGCCGACGATCCGCCCGTCGTTCCGGTAGGACCATCCGTGGTACGGGCAGCGGAAATGCGAGGCGTTGCCCATCTCGGCCCGGCAGACCTGCATGCCCCGGTGCAGGCACATGTTGAAGTGCGCGTGGATCTCGCCCTTCTCGTCCCGGACGACGATGAACGAGTCGTCCAGGACGCGGCGGACGACGTAGTCCCCGGCGCTCGGGATCTCCGACTCGTGGGCGACGAACGTCCACGCCCTGCCGAACACGCGTTCCTTCTCCAGCGCGAAGACGTGCTCATCGTTGTAGATGTGCGCCGGGATCATGCCCCGCCGCACGCTACCCAGGACACCCGCTTGATCGATCATCCGCGACGTCTCCCCACGAGCCTCGTCTCCCACCCGGCCAGCCAACCCAGTTTCTCTGTACTACAGAGCCATCCTCTGGATAGTAGAACAGCGCCCCAATGTGGCTGTCAACCAGGGTCAGCCCGTACCCGGCACGGTCCGTGCCGGGTACGGGCCCGGGTTCATGGAATCGGCGCCGCGCGGCTAACGGACGGTGGTCCGTGCGGCCAGCTCGATTCCTCGCGTGACGGTCCCGGGGTCCGAGATGAGCCCGAGGTGGCCGCCGTTGTATTCGATGACCGTGGAGTGGGCCCTCTTCGCCATGGCGCGTTCGGCGCTGGGCGGGATGATCGCGTCCTTCTTCCCGATGAGGTACCAGGACGGGATCGTCCGCCAGGCCGGGGCCCCGGACGGCTCGCTCAGCGCGCCGAGCGTCGCCGCCCGCTGGGAGGCCGCCACGATCGCCTTGTCCCGCGCGCTCAACCCGGTCGCGAACGACGCGAAGACGGTCGACTTCTTGAGGTAGAGGTCGGTCGTCGGGGTGGGCGGAAGGGTGGCCGGGACGAAGTCGAAGACGGTGGTCGGGTCGACCGAGAGCGCCGAGTCGGGGCCCGCGAGCTGCGTGCCGCTCTCGCCCTCGTCCGGCGCGAAGGCGTTGACGTAGACGAGCGCCTTGATGTTCGGGTTCCCGGTCGCCGCGTTGGTGATCACGGCTCCGCCGTAGGAGTGGCCGACGAGGACGACGGGCCCTCGGACCGTCTCCAGGTACGCCCGCACGGACGCGGCGTCGCCGGACAGCGACCGCAGCGGATTGGCGATCGCGGCGACCTGGTAACCGTCGTCCTGGAGCCTGGCGACGACACCGCTCCAGTTCGAGGCGTCGGCCCAGGCGCCGTGCACCAACACGATCGTCGGCTTCGTCGTCTTCGATGGCTTCTCCTGGGAGAAGGCGCTCGACGTCTGGCTGAGGCTCGCCAGGATGAGGGCGACCGCGGAGAGGACGATCGCCGCCGCCGTCGGCCGCCTCCGGGCTCGTCCGGCCGCGCGAATCGAGGGTCTTTTCATGATTCTTTCCTTTTCCGTGAGATGGGCCTGTGCGAAGTCTGATTCGGAGCCGAACGCGCGTTCCGCCCGACTCATATATAAAGACCGGGTGCTGGTCCGCCCTGTGACACTTTCCGCACAGAAAAAGGGTGCTGCGGAATTGTCACAGAGCCACTCCTTAGTGGAGGGCTTGCAGGGCGGTTTCGACGGCCCGGTGGAAGGTCGGGTAGGTGTAGATCATGTGCTTGAGGCGGCCGGTCGGCGTCTCGGTGTGGACGGCGATGTTCAGCCCGTACAGCACCTCGCCGCCCGCGGGACCGGCCGAGGTCGCGCCGACCAGGACGCCGCGGTCGGCGTCCTCGACGAGCTTGACGAACCCCTCGTTGCCGGGGCCGTGGATCCGGCCGCGCGTGGACTCCGGGATCGGCACCACGCTCGTGCGGACCCGTATGCCCTGGTCGCGGGCCTGCTGCTCGGTCATCCCCACGGCCCCGATCTCCGGGTCGGTGAAGGTGACGCGGGGCAGCGCCCGGTAGTCGGCGTCGGGTCCGGGCTCTCCGAGGATGTCGCGGACGGCGATCCGCGCCTGGTAGAGCGAGACGTGGGTGAAGGCGCCGTGGCCGGTGATGTCGCCGACCGCCCAGAGCCCGTCCCCGGCCCGCATCTGCCCGTCCGTGCGCAGCGCCGGCGCGGCCGGGTCGAGGCCCGCGGTGTCGACCGCGAGCGAGGCCAGGTCCGTGGCCCGGCCGGTGGCGACGAGGACGCGCTCGGCGCGCAGCGGTTCCAGGCCGCCTTCGAGGAGGGCCTCGAAGGTCTCGCCGTCGTACTCGATGTCGACGGCCCGCGCGCCGGTGCGGACGGTGACGCCGTCCGCCCGCAGCGCCTTCGCGGCGAGGTCCCCGGATTCGGGTTCCTCCTGGGCGATCAGCCGGTCCCGTCCCTCCAGGACGGTGACCGCGGTGCCGAAGCGGGCGAAGACCTGGGCCAGCTCGACGCCGATCGCGCCGCCGCCGAGCACCAGCAGGGACGCGGGCGCCTCCCCGGCCGCGATGGCGTCCCGGTTGGTCCAGTACGGCGTCCCCTCCAGGCCCGGGATCGGAGGGATCCGGGGACGCGAGCCGGTGGCGAGGACGACGCCGCGTGCCGCCTCGATCGTGTGGTCGCCCGCGACGACCCGGCGCGGGCCCGCGAGGCGTCCCCGTTCCCGGAACAGCCGCACGCCCTTGGCCGTCAGCCGGTCGGCGGCGGCCTCGTCGTTCCACCCGCCGGTGGCCTCCGACCGGACGCGCTCGGCGACCCGGTCCCAGTCGGCGGCCACCTTCGCCTCACCGGCCAGGGACGGGACGCGGCCCGCCTCCGCGAGCACGTTCCCGGCGCGGATCATCATCTTGCTCGGGACGCACCCCCAGTACGGGCACTCGCCGCCGACGAGCTCGGCCTCGATCCCGATCACGTCCAGTCCGGCGTCGGCGAGGGCGCCGGCGGCGTACTCGCCGCCCGGCCCCAACCCGACCACCACGACGTCGACTCGGATACTCATGCGATCTCTCCTTCTTTCCGCAGGGCAGGTGTGCTTTCAGGCGAGGGGCCGTAGAGCTCGGCCTCGTCCACGGCCTCGTCGGTCTCTGCCTCCACCGTCCGGGGGTAGCGGGCCGAGGCGGATCGTGCGGGCCCCGGCGTCGGAGAGTCCGGACACGGCGGCCCGCACGTCCGTGTCGAGCGCCCCGGTCCGGACGGTCACCAGCCAGAGGAGCGCGTGCGAGGACAGCCGCGCCGGGAGGGTGCGCAGCGCCGTGAGCGTCCCGGCGTCGCACCAGTGGAGGTCGTCGAGGACGAGGAGCAGCGGCCGGTCGAGCGCCGCCTGCTCCAACTGGCAGCGCATCGTCCGGAACAGCCAGAACCTCTGCTCGGCGGAGTCGGACAGCGTCCGGAGCAGGCCCTCGTCGACGACCGGCCGCCCGTCGGAGAGCAGCACTTCCAGCAGTGCGCCGAACGGGACGACCTGCTGGTCCGGCCTGCCCGTCCCGCTGAGGACGCGGACCGGGAGGCTTTCCGCGACGGCCCGCGCCTCCCGCACGAGGCGGGTCCTGCCGCTCCCGGGGTCGCCTTCGACGAGGCGGATCCCGCCGCGTCCATCGCGCAGCCGCGCGATCGCTCCGGTCAGGTCGGCCACCTCGGCGTCGCGCCCGCGCAGCGGGGGATCGCCGACCGTGCCGGGCGGCGGCTCCGGAGCGTGTCCCGCGCCGCGGCGCCGCCTCCGTATCGTTCTGTCGACCGTCATGGCCCCTCCGTCCGACTCGCAGGCGGACGCCCGCCGCCGATACGGCAACGGTCGCCGGGCAGGTGCCGCGATCGCATCAGGGAGCCCCCTGGCCCCGGTCCCTAGGCGGGGCCCCAGGGACACGGGCCGACCGCACCGCCTCCCGGGGGCGGGCCCCTTTCACCGTTCTTCTGCACTGCGGAATGTCTTGGACGCTCGCCGGACGGCCATATGAGGGTGGTCACGTTCGTACCGAACGATCGGTACATTCCCGCGACCGTCGCCGGGCCGGTGCCGCTCCAGAAGGAGAACCCATGTGCGAGCTTCTCAACCAGGCCGTCGCGTCGAGCGCACCGGCGGCCGGGCCGTCGCGGCGAGGTGTGCTCGGCGGAATCGGGACCGCCCTGCTCGGCGGCGGGCTCGCGATGGCGGCGGGCATGCCCAGCGCGGAGGCGGCGCCACGTCCCAAGCCACGAAACCGAACGCGCCTGGTCCTCCTCGGCACCGGCGGCGGACCGATCGTGCTCAGCGGTGACCGGATGGGCATCTCCACCGCCGTCGTCTACGGGGACGACATCTACGTCGTCGACCTCGGCCACGGAGCGGCCGTCCAGCTCTACCGCTCCGGCCTGCTCGACGGCCCCGCGGGACGCGCCAACGTGCGCGGGATCTTCTTCACCCACATGCACTCCGACCATACGGTCGAGTGGCCGGCGCTGTACGCCACCGCCCACGTCAACCTCCGGCAGGGACGCCCAGGCGATCCGTTCCGCGTCTTCGGACCGGGCGACCGGCCCGTCCCGCCCCGGACGTTCCCGCCCGAGCGCCCCGCTCCGGGACCGGTGAACCCGGGCGGCCCGATCTCCGGAATCTCGGCCATGACGGGCTACCTCCGGCAGGCGTACGCCGCGGACTTCGAGGACCGCATCCGCGACGCGAACATGACCGACCCCAACAAGCTCTTCGAGACCCACGACATCGACATCTCGAAGTACTGGACCGTGGACGCGGCCGGAATCCCGCCGCGGCTTCCCGCCGGGACCCGCATCCCCGTCTGGCGGGACGGCGACGTCACGGTGACCGCGACGCTCGTCGACCACCGTCCGACCGCCCCGGCGTTCGCGTACCGGTTCGACACCCCGGACGGATCGGTCGTCATCTCCGGTGACACCGCCCCCTCGGAGAACCTGATCGACCTGGCCCAGGGCGCCGACTACCTGGTGCACGAAGTGATCGACCCGAAGTACGTCGACGAACTGGCGGCCACCCTCCCGCCCGAGATCCGGGAACCCGCACGCCAGCACCTGCTCGCCTCGCACACCACCATCGAGCAGGTAGGACGGGACGTGGCCCAGAAGGCCAGAGCGCGTAACCTCGTCCTGACCCACCTCGTCCCGATGAACAACCCCGTGAACCGCTGGCGCGCCGCACAACGCGGCTACTCGGGCAAACTCATCGTCGGCCAGGACCTCATGCAACTGGGAGTAGGCACCCACCCGGGCCGATAGAACGGCTGCTACTCCCCGAAGGAACCGGGGACACTCTCGTGAGCATCCGTGCGACGCATCGCGCTCTGCTGAGCCGTCTGCTGCCCGACGACGAACCGGACGACCTCGCGGTGCGCGAGGGGCAGTTCCACATCGTGGTCATCGGCTCAGACCGCGTCGTGTGCTTGCCTCGCACCAAGGCGGCGGCCGCCCGCCTTCCCCAGCGGGCGGCTGCACTGCACGCACTCGCCGGTCTCGGCCTCGACTTCCGCACACCCGAGCTACTGCTCCAGGGCACCGATGAGGAACCGTTCCTGGTACTCACCCGCATTCCCGGGGAACCACTGGAGAGCGACGCTCTCAACAATGCCCGAGTATTCGACACCGTCGCGGAGCAGTACGCCACGCTGCTGTCCGGCCTGGCCCGGGCTGGCACCGACGAAAGGGCACGGGCCGTTCTCCCTTGGGAAGCAGAGGACCGGTGGCACCTGTTCGCGAAGGACGTGCGCGCGGACTTGTTCCAACTCATGTCCGACAGCGGGCGACTACGGGCCGAACGGGAACTCACGGCACTCGACGGCCTTTCCCACGTCAATCGAGCAGTGGTGCATGGCGACCTCGGCGCCGAAAACGTCCTTTGGGAATGGACGAACGGGCTGCCGCGCCTTTCTGGAGTGCTCGACTGGGACGATGTCACAATCGGCGACCCGGCCGAAGACCTAGCAGCGATCGGTGCCGGTCACGGCCCCGAACTCCTGGAGAGGGTGCTCGCCCTGGGCGACTGGCCAAACGACGGACTCCTTAACCGCATCGCCGCGATCCGCGGCACATTCGCCTTGCAGCAAGCCGTCTACGCGCTCCGCGACGACGACGAAGAAGAACTCGCGGACGGCCTGGCCGACTACGAGTGAGGTGCACCGGGCCAGATCCGGCGAAAAATCGGATCGCTTCGTCGTTATCGGTGTGCGACGGTTGCCGCGTGCCACAACCGATCTTGCGCACCGACCGCCTGCTCCTGGTCCCGCTCGCCGACCGGCATCTCGACCTGGAGGTTCGCCTCGACTCCGATCCCGAGGTGCTTCGCTACCTCTCCAGCCAGGCGTCGACCAGGGACGAGGTGATCGCCGCCCACGCGCGGCGGATGGCTCTAGCGGGCAAGGTGGACGGCCTAGGCCTCTGGATGGCCTTCGCCTCCGGTGGCGGCGAGCCAGGCGCACCGCCACCGGAACGCGAGGAGGACGGTGAGTTCATCGGGCTCATGATGCTGCCTCCGGCGCATGGCCCCGATCAGCCCGACGACCCCACCGTCTCAGATCTGGGATACCGCATCCTTCGCCAATACTGGCGGCAGGGCTTCGCGAGCGAGGCGTCCCGCGTCCTCCTGCGGCACGCCTTCGACACGGTCGGCCAGAGCCGCGTGATCGCCCAGACCATGACCGCCAACACCGGATCCATTGGCGTGATGCGCGCCATCGGCATGCGCTACGTGCGCACGTATCACCCGGAGTTCGACGAGCCGCTGCCAGATGCGCACCTGGGCGAAGTCGAATACGAAATGACCCGCACCATGTGGGAGCAAATGCGCTGACTTCAGTGCCATGCTCCGCCGGACAAATCGGCAGCGGCGAAACTGCTCTCGGCGACACGGCGGACGACCTCGCCCCATTCGCGGATCACGCGGCGCCGACCGGCCGGGATGTCGGGCCAGTCCTGTCGGGTGACCCGCCTGCCGGAGTAGACGGGATCCCACCCGATCGCGTGGAGCGGCCCGGTCGCCGGGACGACGGTCTTCATGACGTGGATCGCCCGGCGGTGGTACCACTTGCACACGGCCGTGACCGCCAGGCCGGACGCGAGGACCTCGCGCAGGAACGGCAGCGCCAGCTCCACGTTCTGCCAGGTGTTGGCCGACCGGTCCTCGACACGGATGACGTCGGCGGGCACGCCCCGCTCGATCAGAAGCTCACGGAACATCCGGCCCTCGACGATCCCGTTGTGCCGGTTGACGCCGCCGGTCGCGATGATCAGCGGCGCGAGCCCCCGGTGATACCGATCGGCGGCGATGTCCACCGGCGGGAGTTGGTTGGTCCCGAACAGGAAACACGCGCTCGGCTCCCCGTCCGGCGGCGGCGCATGGACGTCCACGAACCGGGTGATCTCGGGAAGCTGCTCGGCTGTGACGGTGTCGATCATCCAGGAGTCCCGTCGGTGGCGAACGGTCGCGGGCCGCCCTCGGCAGAGAGCCTCGACGTCTCCACGTGGCGGGCGTGGTAGTCCTCAGCTTGGCGGGCGCCTGCGAAATTCTGGGCCAGGACCCTGTCGAGCCTCCCGGCCAGCACCATTGTCGGCCAGGCCGGACGGCTGCCGCTCAGCGCGTCGTGCCCGGCGGCGACGGCCTCGTCCAACTGCTGAACCTCGGCGTCCAGAACGCGGTGCACATCTTCGGTAAAGACGGCCCGCCGCGTCTATCGGCCGACGGGCGGTTCGCTGTAGCCCTGACCCTAAAAGGGCCCCGCACCGTAGCCTGAAGGTGTCGATGCTCCAGGAAAGGTGCAGCGCCGTGTCCAACAGCAACGATACCGAAGAGACCGTAGGTGTCCGGCTCGCCCGGGAGCGGAAGCGGCGCGGGCTGACGCAGACCGGTCTCGCGCAGCGCATCAGCTACTCGCGCAGCTTCCTCGCAGGAGTGGAGGCCGGACACCGCATGCCGTCACCGTCCTTTGTGTCGGCAGTCGCCCGCGCACTCGGAGTCGACCCGGCGGCGCTCTACGGCCAGCCGTACGACGTCCACGACGACTACAGCCTGCACGCCGCTATCCCGGCACTGCGCCGCGCGCTCGTCGCCGCAGAGATCGGCCCCGACCTGGACGCGCCGCCCCGCCCCCTGGACACCCTGGCCGCGGAGGTCGCGACCGTGCGGCGGCTGCTGAACGAAGCGCAGATGACCAAGGCGGGAAACTCCCTCCCGCCCGCGCTCGACGAGCTGGCCGCGCACGCGCATCAGACCGACGACCCGCGCGCATGGGCCCTGCTGTCACGCGGCCTGTACCTCGGTGCGTCGTTCGCGCGTCGACTCGGCTGCACGGGCGACGCGCTCGCGCTTCTCCAGGCTGAGACGGCGACGGCGGCCCGCGCCGACGACCCGAACCTCCCCCTGCTGATCCCGCTGCTCAAGGCGCTCGTCCTGATGGGCATGGATGACACCCGGCAGGGTCTCAAGCTCCTGAATCGGGCGATCGGCCGTGTTGACCTGTCCCGGCCGGACGGCCCCGAGGTGGCGGGCGCACTGGAACTGCGCGCCGCGATCCTGGCCGCGCGGCTCGGTGAGGAGGGCGCTGCCGCCGCGTGGGATCACCACGGCCGCGCCGTCGAGCGGATCCGGTCCGCAGGCACGGTCGCGGAGATCCACGGCCAGCAGACCAACACGGCGAACGCCGCCATCCATGGCGCCGCGGTTGCCGTCGAGTTGGGCGACGTCGACGAGGCCATCCGCCGTGACGCCGAGATCGGAGACCGCACCCTTGATGCCTTGTCCGAGGAGCGCGTCGCGCATCATGCGATCGACATGTCCCGTGCGCTGACGGAGGCGGGCGCCTACGATCGGGCGCTCGATCGGCTCACCAGCGCGGACCATATCGCGCCCCAGTTCACCCGGGCGCACCCCTCGGCGCATGTCGTCGTCGCCCATCTGGTCGACGTGCGGCGGGCGCTGCCGGAGCCGCTGCGCAGGCTGGATCGGCGTATCCGCACATAACGGTCGGTCTCGCAAAACACAACGCCCCGATGTTTCTGATTGAAACACTACGGGGGGTTGTCGTCACCAGCCTTTGTGTCACACACGAAGGCGGCCCCGGCTGGCGCTCGAACGCCAGGTGTTCCGGGGCCTGACCGGAATCGAGGTCCGGCTGACGATGACGATATCCGAGAGGGCGACCCGGCTCCGCGAGGAGAATCCGGGCTGGCAGATCGAGTACGACGGGACCCGGCCGGTCCCGTGGCTGGGCGTCCGCGAGCCGTCGAAGAAGTGGACGGGCGGGCACTCGATGGTCGAGGCCAAGCTCCCCGGGTACCTGGGCCGCCTCATGGCCCAGGCCATCGACCTGGCGGCGCTCGCGCCGACCAAGCACGCGCTGCCCTACGCCGAGCGCCTGGAGCAGTTGACCAACCTGCGCAGGTGGTTCCCCGAGTGGGCGTTCGAGGTGCGCGAGAGCCGGCCGGTCTGGCACGGGCAGCGCAGCTACGTCGACTACGCCGAGCGGGCCGCCGTGTTCACCGAGGCGTACGGCAACGACCCGAACGAGCTGGCGCTGCTGCTCTTACGCCTCCCGCGCGCCGAGGCCGGGGTCGGGGAGGACCGGGAGGACGAGCGGTGACCGGCCCGCGCCACGCTCGCGAGGCCGAGCGCGCGATCGCCGGGTTCGCGGTGTACGAGCTGCCGGACGGCTCGTGGCGCGCCGTCTCCCAGCAGGACGACGGCCGGGTGGTCGAGCACGAGCGGTGGGGCGAGCTGGCCTGGGCGTGCATAAGCACCCGGATCGCCGAAGACCTGCGCGTCGCGGGCGCGGAGCTGGTCGCGCGCATGGCCGAGCCCGGCCGCGCCTGGCGCAACGACCCCGGCATGAAGGCCGACACCCAACCGCACGACACCGCGCGGCAACCGCGCCGCTGAGCCAGGGCGGCGCCGTCGGCCGACAACGCCCCCCTGTCCCGGCCGCGCCGCCCTTCCCACCCCTCCCGACAGCCGGACGAGACAAGGACGACCGATGACCCAGCCCTACGGGCGGTTGGACCCGCTGTACGACGCCGTCCGCGCCCGCGCGCCGAAGGTGGACGCCGCCTGCGTCCACCCCACCCCGCAGACGCAGCCGGAGATGAAGGGCGAACCGGAGGACGCCGTGCCGACGCCGTACATGCGCGTCGGCTTCGGGCCTATCGCTCCCCGCCGCGTCATCTGGGACGACGACCTCGGCGCGTACCTGTGGGCTACCGGCCCGGACGCCGGAGCCCGGCTCGGCAGCGACCCCGAACAGGCCGCCGACCGCATCGCCCGGACGCTCGGCGCGCCGGTCGATCCGGCTCCGGCCGCGGAGTGAACCGGGGCGGTACCGCCCCACCCCAACCCCCGAGAGAAAGGACGCCTCACCCATGGCCGGGTGCTGCGACTCGACCCCGAGCTACCCCGAGTGCTTATGCGCGGCGGGCTGCAAGTGCACCTGCGACGCCTGCTGCTGCGACGGTGAACACGTCGCCCGGCTCGCCCTCGCTGGAGGTGTGAGCATGGTGTTCGGCCCTGCCGAGCGGCTCGACGCGGCCGTCCGGCGCATCGCCCCGCAGGTCTCGGTCTCCCTCGTCCGCGACGAGGACGCCGGGCTGACCCGTGTGCAGATCACCTACCGCAACCGGGGGCCGCTGATCCTCGGCTGGGACGGGCAGACCTACCGGCGCTGGACGCCCGACGACGGCTACGGCGCGCTCCTCCCGTCCGACCCCGAGGACGCCGCCCGCCGCGCCGCCGAGATGCTCGGCGCCCGGATCCGGATCGCCACCCAGTAATCCCCCAGGAACTCCGCGGCCTGGGTCAACTGGCGCGCACCTGGGCTGCGGGCACGGACCGCCCCGCTCGCTTTCGAGGCGAGCGAGGCGGCTCCATGCCGGAGGTCCGCAGACGGGCCGGGGGCGGGCTCCTCCTCGTCGACGCCGCTCGGCGATCGCGCCGATCGTGATGGCCACGGCAGCGGCGATCTGCGCGAGGTGATCGAGGGGACGAGCCAGGGCGTTAGGTCCATGCCTCGACCGTAGGGAGAGGCGAGGCGGCGCGGAAGCAGTGCCGGACAATGTGGATAACCTCCGCGCCGACCATGTTTCCGCAGGTCATAGCATCTGCCCGTGTTTCAACCCCCTCAAGATCTGCGGCAGGAGGAGCGGCAGGTCAAGGGGCTTGGTTGACCGCGATGGCCTTGAAGAAGGCGTAGTGGAAGGTGCCGTCTTCGGCGGCGGCGCGGCGGAGGTCGGCGACGCCGCGGTCGAAGTCGGCGGGTGTGGACAGGCCCGCGGCGACGGCGTCGCCGCGGACGGCCTCGACCATCGCGGTGAAGGTGTCCAGGGTGAAGGCCCGCGCGAGCGCCGGACGGGAGCCGTCGGCGTACACCGTGCGCGGCGCGGCGCGCACCCCGTCGTATCCGGCGGCGACCAGCAGCGGCCGCAGCCGCCGTCCGATCAGCGAGTCCCCGCCCGCCGCCGCCTGCAACGTGACCAGGTGGCCGATCGCGGCGCGGGCGTGGGCGCTGTCGGGATGCAGGAACGCCGACCCGTGATCGCCCTCGATCACGGTGAGGGTCCCGCCGGGGCGCAGCACGCGCCGCAGCCCGGCGAGCGCCGCCCGCGGGTCGGGCAGGTGTTCCAGGACGAAACACACGAACAGGTGGTCGAACGTCTCGTCGGCGAAAGGCAGGTCGTGGAGGTCGGCGCGGACGAAGTCCACGGACGCGCCCGGGTGGGTCTCGGCGACGCGGGCGCGGGCCTGGTCGAGCGACGCGGCGGACACGTCCACGGAGGTCAGCCGCGCGCCGGGGGAGCGGGACACCAGGTGCACCGTCTGCGCGCCCACCCCGCATCCGACCTCCAGCACCCGGCTTCCCGCCGGGAAGGACGTGCCGTCGTGCAGCAGCGCGGCCAGCGCGTCGGCCTGGTCGCCGAGCCGTCGCGCCTCTCGTCCGGAGTATCCGTGCACGTATCCGCTCTCGGGAGCGGCGGGTGAGGTCGTCGTGTCCATGGACGCCACCTTGCCCGCCGCAATGGCCCGTCCAACAGGTCCAAACCAGTCGGTCCAGGATGGTCCATTAACCGGCTGGCTTCATGTCCGCCGGGACGGGCTGCGCGGCCGGGTCGGTCGCCGGGCGGGGGACGCGGCGCAGGGTGACGGCGCCCAGGGCGGCGTGCAGCAGGGCGGCGACGATGGCGGTGACGTGCAGGCCGGTGGTGAAGGCGCGCTTCGCGTCGGCCTCGGCCGTCGGGCTGAGGCCGGGCAGGTGCAGGGTCTCCGGGAGGGTGGCGGCCAGGTCCGGGCCCTGGAGGCGGAAGACGAGCGTGGCCAGCGAGCCGAGCAGCGCGATGCCCAGGGCGTTGCCGATCTCGTTGCTGGTCTCGGCGATCGCCCCGGCGGCCCCGGCCCGTTCCGGCGGCGCGGCGGCGACGGCCGTGTCGGCGACGACGGCGAAGGAGATCCCGTAGCCCACGCCCGCGACGGCGGTGGACGCCGCATACCAGCCGATCCCGCCGGAGACGCCCGTGGGCAGCAGCAGGAGCAGCCCACCGGCGATCGTGAAGTGGCTGGTCAGCAGCGCCGTCCGGGTGCCGGTCCTGGCGACCGCCGCCGGGGTCGCGATGGACGTGACGGTCAGCATGACCGCGCCCGGGACGGCGGTCAACGCCGCCTCGAACGCGCTGAGCCCGAGCACGGACTGCAGGTAGAGCCCGCCGAGGTACGCCGTCGCCGACCACGCCGCCAGCGGCAGCAGCCCGGTGACGACCGCGATCGAGAACACCCGGTCGTGGAAGAGCTGGACGTCGACCAGCGGCCGCGGCAGCCGAAACTGCCGCCGCACGAACGCCGTCACCAGGACGACCCCGGCGGGACCGGTCAGCACCACGGCCAGATCCGGGCCCTCCGCCGCCAGACGCTTGACCGCGTAGACGCCGAGCATGATCCCGGCGGCCGACAGCAGCACGCTCGGCACGTCGACGCGGCCCGTCCCGCCGGAGCGCACCTCGCCGAGCAGCACCGGAGCCACCACCAGGAAGAAGACCACGACGGGAAGGTTGATCAGGAAGACCGAGCCCCACCAGAAGTGGCTGAGCAACTGCCCGCCGACGATCGGCCCGATGGCGAACCCGGCGGCGAAGGCGGCCGCGAAGATACCGATCGCACGCGCCCGCCGCCGAGGGTCGGTGAACAGCTCGCTGAGCACGGCCAGCGCGGACGGCAGCAGCGTCGCACCCGCGATGCCCATCAGCGCGCGAAAGGCGATCAGCAGCTCGGGGCCGGGCGCGAACGCGGCGCCCAGCGAGCCGATCCCGAACGCGGCCGTGCCGATCAGCAGCAGCCGCAACCTGCCGTACCGGTCGCCGAGGTTGCCGAAGGCGATGAGCAGCGACCCGACCGCGAAGCCGTACACGTCCAAGATCCACAGGGACTGGTCGGCGGACGGCGAGAGCGCCTCGGAGATCCGCGGCATGGCCAGGAACAGCACCGAGCCGTCCATGGCCACCAGCAGCACGGGGCCGAGGATCACCAGCAGGCCGAGCCAGGCCCGCCTTCCGGGAGTGTGTGTTCCGTCCATGGCCACGACCCTCCGCCGAAGCCCGCCGA
This sequence comes from Actinomadura syzygii, assembly GCF_008085905.1. Classification (GTDB taxonomy): domain Bacteria; phylum Actinomycetota; class Actinomycetes; order Streptosporangiales; family Streptosporangiaceae; genus Spirillospora; species Spirillospora syzygii. Next base: position 578,161 of record NZ_VSFF01000005.1, read on the forward strand.
CCAGCCAGATCTCCGCCGGGGGTACACCTGGCAGGGATACCTTCGGCCTGCTCGCGCGAGGTCCACGCCGCTTACGCTCGATGTCATGCAGCTCGAAAGCCTCGGCGCCTATCTCAGGTCCCGCCGCGACCGCGTCACCCCGTCCGACGTCGGCCTGCGCACCTACGGCGCCACCCGCCGCGTGCCGGGCCTGCGCCGCGAGGAGCTGGCGCACCTCGCCGGGGTGAGCGCCGGGTACTACACGCGGCTGGAGCAGGACCAGGCCGGGCTCGCCTCGGACCAGGTCCTCGACGCGCTGGCGGGCGTCCTGCGCCTGAGCCCGGCCGAGAACGCCCACCTGCGCAACCTCGCCCGCCGGACGTCCGCGCCGCGCCTCGTCCGCCCCGAGCCCGAGCACCCGCACCCGCGCGTCCTGGCGCTGCTGTCGTCACTGGGCGAGTCGATGCCCGCCGTCGTCCTCGGCCGCCGCGGCGACGTGCTGGCCTGGAACCGCACCGGCCACGCCCTGCACGCCGCCCACGTCGACTTCGACGCGCCCGACAATCCGGACCGGCGGCCGTCGATCCCCCGGATGTTCTTCCTGGACCCGCTCTCCCGCGACTCGCTGCGCAACTGGGACGAGCTGGCCCGCATCCACGTCGGCTACCTCCGCCTCACCGCGGGCCGCTACCCCGACGACGCCGCCCTGGCCGAGCTGATCGGCGAACTGGCCATGGGCAGCCGCGACTTCTCCCGCCTGTGGGCGCAGGGCGACGTCGCCGACTGCACCACTGGCCCGATGCTGCTGAGCCACCCCACCGTCGGCCGGGTAGACGTCGACTACCAGGTGTGGCTCCAGCCCGACAGCCCCGACCACCGCCTGGAGGTCTACACCCCGGCCGACGCCGCCTCCTCCGACGCCCTGCACCTACTGGCGAGCGCCGCCGTCTCGTAGCGCCCCGCCGTCAGGCGGCGAGCGTGGCGACCGGGCCCAGGCCGTAGGTGCGGGCGTATCGGGTGTGGTCTTGACCAGTATGAACGCGGTGACGGGCGTGCGGTCAGCGGGCATCGGCCACCTCCGGCGCGGTAAGGACGGCGGGCTTGAGGGTCCGCGCGCACCACTGCGCGAACCCGGTGGCCGGACCCGCCTGCGGCGAGCGGACGGCACCCGAGTCCAGGCCCTCGTCCTTGGCGCGCTTCATCGCGACGACGCCCTCGACGAACGCCTCGTCGAGGCCGTGGCCGAGCAGCGCGGACCGCAGCTCGCCGAGCGGCAGCCGCCGGTACCGGACGGGACGGCCCAGCACCTCGGTCATGATGCGGGCCAGGTCGTTGGGCGACAGGTCCCGCGGGCCGAGCACCGGGACGCCGCCGACGCCGGTCCACGACCGGTCCAGCAGCAGCCCGGCCGCCGCCGCGGCGACGTCGGCGGCGGCCACCATCGGGGCCGGGCGGTCCGCGGCGGCGGTGTCGGTGAAGACGCCGTCCGCGCGGATCGAGTCGGCCTCCTCCAGCAGGTTCTCGAAGAAGGACGGGCAGGCCAGGGCGCGGTAGGCGACGCCGGAACCGGCGATCAGGTCGTCCATCGCCAGGGACGCGGTGACCAGCCCGGCCCGCGCGGCCAGAGGGGTGCCGCGCCCGAGCGCCGAGACGCCGACGACATGGCCGACGCCGTGGGCCGCGAACGCCCGCGCGGCCGGCCGGGTGAACCCGCCGAACGCCTCGTCGGGCGGGGCCGAGGCGTCCGGCGGCACCAGCCAGAAGACGGCGTCGGCCCCGGCGAAGGCGCGGTCGGCGGTCGCGGCGTCGCCGTGCGAGCCGGTGACCACCTCGACCCGTCCGCGAACGGCGGCGGGGAGCCGGGCGGGATCGCGGACGACGACCCGCACCTCCTCCCCGTGCGCGGGCGCGGCCTCGACCAGCAGGGACAGCAGCCGCCCGCCGATGTTCCCGGTGGGCGCGGTAATGACGATCATGAAAACCTCGCGGTCTCGTGTCGGATCGGTACGACCAGCGTGCGGACCCGGACCGCGTTGCCACAATGGGAACATCAGCAAGCAATCATTGCTCGGATCGGAATGATGCCGGTGAGCAGCCCGTTCCCGAACCTCGACGCCAACCTCGCGGTGGCCCTCGACGCCCTGCTGGCCGAGCGGAGCGTCACCCGCGCCGCCGCGCGGCTGCACACCTCCCCGGCGGCGATGAGCCGCACCCTGGCCCGGCTGCGCCGCGTCCTGCAGGACCCGCTGCTGGTCCGGGCGGGGCAGGCGATGGTGCCGACGCCCCGCGCCGAGGCGCTGCGCGGCGAGGCCGCCGCGGTGGTGCGCCGGCTGGAGGCGCTGCTCACCCCGAGCGGCGAGAGCGACCCCGCCGCGCTGCGGCGCACCTTCACCGTCCAGGCGTCGGACGTGGTCGGCGCGGCGCTGGCGCCGGGCCTGCTCGAACAGGCCCGGCGCCGGGCGCCCGGCGTCTCGCTGCGGGTGCTGGCCGAGGACGCGGAGGCGGGCCCCGCGCTGCGCGAGGGCCGGGTCGACCTGGAGATCGGGGCCATCGACCACGTCGACCCGGAGACCCGCGTCGAGGAGCTGGCCGCGCTGCGGATGGCGGCCGGCGTCCGGGCCGGGCACCCGCTCGCCGAGGGAGCCCTGACGCCCGCCCGGCTCGCCGCGGCCGAGCACGTCTCGGTCAGCCGCCGGGGCCGCTTCACCGGCCCGCTGGACGCGGCCCTCGCCGAGCGGGGGCTCAGCCGCCGGGTCGGCGCCGTCCTGCCGGGACACCTGGCGGCGATGGCGCTGGCCGCGACCAGCGACGTGGTCTGCCTGGTGCCGGCCGCGCCCGCGGGCGAGGCCCCGTCCCCCCTCAGCGCCACGGCGGACGCGCTGGGACTGCGCCTGCTGGAGATCCCGCTGCCGCTGCCCCCGCTGACGATCGCGATGGCCTGGCATCCGCGCCACACCGCCGACGTTCCTCACCGGTGGCTGCGCGACACCGTGCGCCGCGTCTTCCGTCCGGACACCGAGAATCCGAACAGCGAGAGATAGCCCCTCCGGAAGCCGGAACCGTGGTTTAGAGGTGCTCGGTGAACCAGTCGGCTGCCACCTTGGCCGTCTCGCGGCGGACCTCGACGTTCTCGTAGAGGGTCAGGTGGGTGGAGCGGGGGACGACGTGGAACTTCTTGCGCGGGCCGGGGATCGCGTCGAACGCCTCGGCCGCGAGGTCCCAGTGCGTGTGGTCGTCGCCCTCGGCGACGCACATGAGGGTGGGCGTGGCGACGAGGCGCGAGAGGAACGGGCGGACGCTGTAGGCGAGCAGCATCTCGGTCGACTGGGCCGTGGCGTTGCCCACGTAGCCGGGCGCCTCCGTCCCCTTGATGCGGGCGAAGGTGTCGCGGCTCGCCGGGAAGGGGAACGTTCCGACGGCTCCGAGCTCGACGGGCTGGTGGTCGATGTAGGTGTGCTCGCCCGTCTCGAACAGCCGGGCGCGCGCCTCCTCCAGGGCGGCCCGCAGGGCGCGGAAGCTCACCGTGCCGTGCGAGAGGCGGAGGTTGTCCCAGCCGTCGATGACGGGGACGACCGAGCAGACGGCGCGGACGCGCGGGTCCACGGCGCCGAGGATGAGGACGTGCCCGCCGCTGTAGGAGATGCCCCAGGCCCCGATCCGGGCGCCGTCGATCTCGTCGAGCGCCTGTAGGTAGGAGACCGCGTTCCGGTAGTCCTCGATCTGCCGCCAGGGGTCGATGTGCCGCCGCGGTTCTCCCGTGCTCTCGCCGAAGTGGCGGTAGTCGACGAGGAGCGCGGCGATGCCGGCCTCCGCGAAGACCTCCGCGAACAGCGGCTGGGCCACCTCCTTGACGTAGCACCACCCTCCGGCGAGCACGACGGCGGGATGGGGCCCGGGTCCGTCCGGCACGTAGAGCAGTCCGCTCAGCTCGTCGCCATCGCTGGGCACGGTCACAGCGCGTGGTTCTGCCATTCCGGCTCCCTGGTCATCTCATGGGTCCCAACATCTAGCCATATGCGGTCAGATGCACGGATGATGAACATAGCTTAGAGGTAGGCCCGGGTCACCGGGCAGCCCATCGTCGGCAGGCAACGGTGGAGGTAGTAGCTCTTCTCAACAGGAGAGACGCCGCCTTCACCCTCTTGACACCTTCGTCAGGGCGCTCATAATACGTACTCATGTTCGCTAATCGTGCATTCGAGGAGACGTGATGACCCCTCGTCCGATCCGGATCGGCCTGTGCGGCCTCGGCAGCATCGGCAGCGCGGCCGCCCGTCTCCTGCTGGACCACCGGACGGGGTTCGACATCGTCGGCGCGGCGACCAAGGAACCCGACGCGGTGGGCCGTCCCCTGCACGAGGTGGTGGGCGCGGCCACGCCGGGCGGACCCGTCGTCGTGGACGGGCTGGAAGAGGTCCTGGCGGCCGACCCGCAGATCATGGTCTACGCGACGGGCTCGTTCCTGCGCGACACCGAGGACGACGTCGTCGCCTGCGCCCAGGCCGGCGTGGACGTCGTCTCGCCCTGCGAGGAGCTGGCCTTCCCGTTCACCCGGCACGCCCCGGCGGCGGCGCGGATCGACGCGGCGGCGCGGGCGGGCGGCGCGACCGTCCTCGGCACCGGCGTCAACCCCGGCTTCCTCTTCGACGCGCTCCTCGTCGCCGCGACGGGCGTGTCCTGGGACGTCCGCACGATCCGCGGCCAGCGCGCCGTGGACGTGTCCGGCTTCGGGGAGAACATCCACCGCCGCCTGGGAATCGGGTACACGCCCGAGGAGTTCGAGAAGGGCCACGAGGCCGGCGCCATCGCCGGGCACGTCGGGTTCCCCGAGTCGATCGAGCTCGTCTGCGAGCGGCTCGGACTGCTCCTCGACGGCCCGGTCACCGAGCGGTTCGTCCCGTTCATCGCCGAGACCCCCGCCCCGACCCGGTACGGGCACGTGCCCGCCGGGCACACCGAGGGCTTCGTGCAGAAGGCCACCGGATCCGTCGGCGGAGTCCCGTTCGTCGAGATGGAGCTGGTCCTGCACCTGCGCCCGGAGAGCGCCGGGTTCAAGACCGAAGACTCGATCACCGTCGAGGGCCTGCATCCGGTCAACCTCACGCTGTCGCCCGGAATGGACGCGATCCCGGCGACGTCGGCGCAGCTCGTGAACAGCATCCCGGGAGTCCTCCAGGCGGCGCCCGGCCTCAGGACCGTGAAGGACCTGCCCGCCGCCGGCGCCTGGCACGACCTGCAGTCCCATTCCTTCCGGTGAAGTGAGCCCCCCATGACCCAGACAGCAGCAAACCCGCACACGCCGGCGGGCGCGTTCACCGGCATCCCGGTCAGTGCGGCCGGCCTGGACGAGGCGCACGAGCTCTACCGCGGCATGACCGTCGTGCGCGCCGTCGAGCTGGAGATCGAGAAGATGCACCGGCTCGGACGCATGTCCGGGTCGTTCCACTCCTCGCTCGGCCAGGAGGCCGCGGCGGTCGGCGTCTGCGCGGCGCTGCGCGGCGGCGACATGGTCACCAGCACCCATCGCGGGCACGGGCACGCGCTCGCCAAGGGCGTGCCGATGGAAGGCGTCTTCGCCGAGCTGTTCGGCCGGACGTCCGGCGTCAGCGGCGGGCGCGGCGGCTCGATGCACCTGCACGACAGGCGGAGCGGGTTCCTCGGTGAGAACGCCATCGTCGCGGGCGGCCTGCCCTGGGCGGCCGGCGCGGCGTGGGCGCGCAGGCGCCGGAGCGGCGGCGACGACATCGCGGTGGCCTTCATCGGCGACGGCGGGTTCGCGCAGGGCGTCACCCACGAGACCCTGCTGCTCTCGCGGTTCTGGGGCAGCCCGTGCCTGATCGTCTGCGAGAACAACGGCCTAGCGCACTCGATGCCGTCCGACCGCCTCTTCGGGGCGCCGGGCAGCATCGCGCGCATCGTCGAGGGCACCGGCATGCACGCCCGCTACGTGGACGGACGGGACGTGGTCGCCGTCGCGGAGACCGCCAAGGAGATGGTCGCGCGGGTGCGCGCGGGAACTCCGGCCTTCCTCGAATGCGGCGTGTTCCGCGTCCGGCCGCACAGCCTCTCCGACCCCGACTACCGGTACCGGCCGAAGTCGGCCGGGCGCGACTGGATGGCGCTCAACGACCCGATCGCCAACCTCCGCACCCGACTGGAGGTGCACCCCGCCAACTGGGTCGCCCGGATCGACGCCGAGGTGGCCGCCGAGATCGAGGCCGCGCGCGACCGCGCCGAGGCCGCAGAGCGGCCGCCGACGGCCGCGGCGAAATCATTCGTCTACACCTCCCCGGAGCTGCAGAACCATGCGTGAGGTCAAATACGCCGAGGCGGTGCGCGCCGCCCTGGAGGCCGAGATGGCGGCCGACGAGAGCGTCGTCGTCATGGGCGAGGAGGTCGCGGCGCTCGGCGGGGTCTTCACCGTCACGCAGGGCCTGGCCGACAGGTTCGGCGAGGACCGCGTGCTGGACTCGCCGATCGCCGAGGCGGGCGTGGTGGGGTTCGCGATCGGCGCCGCCGCCGAGGGCATGCGCCCGGTCGTCGAGATCATGTTCTCGGACTTCGTCCTGCTGGCCCTCGACCAGATCATCAACCTCGGGGCGAAGATCCGCTACATGAGCAACGGCCAGTTCAGCGTGCCGCTGACCATCCGGATGCCGGGCGGCGGGGGCACCAACCACGGCCCGCAGCACTCGCAGAGCCTGGAAACGCTGTTCGCGCACGTCCCGGGGCTGGTCGTCGCGATGCCCGGCAACGTCTCGGACGCCTACTGGATGCTCCGGCACGCTATACGTTCCGACGATCCCGTGATTTTCTTGGAGAGCAAGAACCTGTATTTCCGCACTTCAGGGGACATCGATGCGCGCACCGGACCGGACGGTTTCGGCGCCCGGGTCGCGCGCGCCGGGGAGGACCTCACCGTCGTGTCGGCCGGGCGGATGGTCGAGCGCTGCGAGCTGGCGGCCGAGGAGCTCGCCGCCGAGGGCGTCGCGTGCGAGGTTATCGACCTCCGCTACCTGTGGCCCCTGGACACCGCCTCGATCGAGGCGTCGCTGAGGCGGACGGGCAAGCTCGCCGTCGTGTCCGAGGCCGTCGAGTTCTGCGGGTGGGGCGGCGAGGTCGCCGCGTGGGCGAGCGAGCACTGCTTCGAAAGCCTTGACGGGCCGGTCGTGCGCGTCGGCTCCGAACGCGTCCCCATCCCGTACGGGCACGCCCTTGAGGACGAGATCGTGCCCACCACCGAACGCATCGCCGGCGAACTGCGCAAGCTCGCGATCTACTGACCGTCGCCGCGGCGACCTGAGAGCAGGAACGTCTCCATGAGGTTTGCAGTAGACACCGGTGGCACTTTCACCGACCTGGTCATCGAGGACGAGGGCCGACTGAGCGTCCACAAGAGCTCCACCGTGCCCTCGGACCCGATCCAGGGCATTCTCAACGCCTTCGAGGTCGCCGCCGCCGACCGGGGTTGCACGCGGCAAGAGCTGCTGGAGCGGGGCTCCATGCTCGTCCACGGCACCACGCGCGGGCTGAACGCCGTCCTGACGAAGAAGGTGGCGCGGACGGCGTTCCTCACGACCGAGGGCCATCCGGACATCCTCCTGCTCCGCGAGGGCGGCAGGCGCGACATCTTCAACCAGCGGCAGCCGTACCCGGAGCCGTACGTCCCGCGTTCGCTCACCTTCGAGATCCCCGAGCGCGTCGGCGCCCAGGGCGAGGTCGTCAGGGAGCTGGACGAGGCGGCCGTGGCCGACCTGGCGGGCAGGCTGCGCCGGGAGCGGGTCGAGGCCGTCGCCGTCTGCCTGCTGTGGTCCATCGCCAACCCCGTCCACGAGCTGCGGGTGGGCGAGCTGCTGCGGGAGCTGCTGCCGGACGTCCCGGTGACGCTGTCGCACCAGCTCAACCCCTGCGTCCGGGAGTACCGCCGCGCCTCGGCGACCGCGATCGACGCCTCGCTCAAGCCGCTGATGACCGCGTACATCAGCGGACTCCAGGGGCGGCTGCGGGACGCGGGCTTCGCCGGCCGGGTGCTCATGGTCACCTCCGCGGGCGGGGCGCTCGACGCCGAGGACGTGGCGGCGTCCCCGATCCACTCGCTGAACTCCGGCCCCGCGATGGCCCCCGTCGCCGGACGGTTCTTCGCCGACCTGGACACGACCGCGTCCATGGCGATCGTCGCCGACACCGGCGGGACCAGCTACGACGTCAGCGTCGTCAGGAACGGCCGGATCCCGTGGACGCGCGAGTCCTGGATCGGCGAGCCGTTCCGCGGCCACATGACCGGGTTCCCGTCCGTCGACGTGCGCAGCGTCGGCGCGGGCGGCGGCAGCATCGCGTGGGTGGACGCGGGCGGGCTCCTGCACGTCGGGCCGCAGAGCGCGGGCGCCGACCCCGGCCCGGTCTGCTACGGGCGGGGCGGCACCAGCCCCACGATGACCGACGCGTGCCTCGTCCTCGGCTACCTGGACCCCGCCTACTTCCTCGGCGGGCGCTCGGCGCTCGACCTGGACGCCGCCCGCGAGGCGATCAGGACCCAGATCGCGGAGCCCCTCGGACTGGACGTGATGGAGGCGGCGGGCGCCGTCTACCGGCTCGCGACCGAGCGCATGGTCGGCGCCATCGAGGAGATCAGCGGGCAGAAGGGCATCGACGTCGCGCAGGCCGTCCTCGTCGGGGGCGGCGGCGCGGCCGGGTTCAACACCGTGGCCATCGCGCGGCGGCTCGGCTGCCGGGAGGTCATCGTCCCGATCATGGGCCCGGCGCTGAGCGCGGCGGGCGCGCTGATCTCCGACCTGTCGCGCGGCTTCGAGACGACGTTCCGGACCACCAGCGAGGCGTTCGACTTCGCGGGCGTCAACGCGGTTCTCTCCGACCTCGCGGTCCGGGCCCGGGACTTCATCGCCGGGCCGGGCGCGGGCGCCGTCGAGACGTCCGTCGAGTTCTCCGTCGAGGCGCGCTATCCGAGCCAGGTCTGGGAGCTGGAAGTGCAGCTCGGCTCGGAGGGGTCGCTGGACGCCGAAGGGCTCGAACGGCTGAAGAAGGCGTTCCACGAGGTGCACCGCGACGCCTTCGCCGTCGACGACCCCGGCTCGCCCATCGAGTTCGAGAGCTGGCACGTCAGGGCGCGGTGCCGCATCACCGACCCCGTCCTGCCCGAGGCCGGGACCGGCGACGGCGCCCGCCTGGAACGTGACATCTACCTGCCGGGCGTCGGCCCGGTGAGCGCGGAGGTCTGGCGGCTGGAGTCGGTGCCGGTCGGCGCCGAGCTGCGCGGACCGGCGATCGTCGAGTCGGCGACCACGACGATCGTCGTCGACGACGGCGCGACGTTCAGCCGCCGCGCCAGCGGCACCATCCACGTCGTCCCCGGGACGGGGGCGGCCGCCGCCCCGGCAGACGTCTCGAACATGGACGCGGGCACCAGCGGACGAGGGGGCAAGTGACGATGGACGGCGTGCGCATGGCGGTGATCAGCAACCGCCTGAACGTGGTCGTGGAAGCCATGATGAACACGGTCTTCCGGTCCAGCCGGTCGGGGGTCCTCAACAGCGCCCACGACTTCTCCTGCTGCATCGTCAGCGCCGACCACGAGCTGGTGATGGGGGCGGAGAGCCTGCCCATCCACATGATGAGCGGGCCCGACCTGATCTCGAAGGCGGTGCTGCGCTTCCATCCCGAGATGCGGCGCGGCGACGCGTACCTGCACAACTCGCCGTACAACGGCAACTCGCACGCCGCCGACCACGCGATGCTGGTGCCGGTCGTCGACGACGAGGGCGTGCACCGCTTCTCGGTCCTCGCGAAGGCCCACCAGGCCGACTGCGGCAACTCCAAGCCGACGACCTACATGACGGACGCCCGCGACGTCTACGAGGAGGGCACCCTCCTGTTCGACGCCTGCCGCGTCCAGGCCGACTACCAGGACAACGACGACATCCTCCGCATGCTGCGGCTCCGCGTCCGGGTGCCGGACCAGTGGTGGGGCGACTACCTCGCGCTGATCGGCGCGGTCCGCCTCGGGGAGCGCCGCATCCTCGAACTGGGCAACGAGCTCGGCTGGGACGTGCTCCAGGAGTTCGTCGACGAGTGGCTCTCCTACAGCGAGGGCCGGATGCGCGACGCCATCGCCGGACTCCCCGCCGGACGGCTGGACCTGCACACCAGGCACGACCCGTTCCCGGGCATCCCCGAGGGCCTGGACATCAAGATCGGCATCGACATCCGGTCGGCGGACGAGGAGATCCACGTCGATCTCACCGACAACGTCGACTGCCTGCCGAACGGCCTGAACCTCACCGAGTCGACGGCCGCGACGGCGGCCCTGATCGGCGTCTTCAACTCCATCGGCGAGGGCGTGCCGCCGAACGCCGGGAGCCTGCGCCGGGTGAAGGTCCGGTTGCGGGACGGCAGCGCCGTGGGCGTCCCCGTCCACCCGCACAGCTGCTCGGCGGCGACCACCAATCTGGCCGACCGGGTGACCAACGCCGTCCAGCGCGGCATGGCGGAACTGGCCGAGGGCATCGGGCTGGCCGAGTGCGGCGCCGTCATCCCGGCGGCGGCGGCGGTCGTGTCGGGCGTCGACCCGAGGTCGGGCGGGCGGCCGTTCGTCAACCAGATCTTCCTCGCGGTGACCGGCGGGGCCGCCACCCCGTGGTCGGACGCCTGGCTGACGATCTTCCACGTGGGCTGCGCGGGCATGCTCCGCCGCGACAGCGTCGAGATCGCGGAGATGACGCACCCCATCCGGGTGAGCAGGCAGCGGCTCGTCCAGGACACCGAGGGCGCGGGACGGTTCCGCGGCGCCCCGTCGGCGGAGGTCGAGTACGGGCCGGTGGGCACGTCCATGACCGTGGTCTACGGATCGGACGGCGCGGTCTTCCCGGCGCTCGGCGTGCGCGGCGGAGGCGCGGGCGGCCTCACCCGGCACCTGCGCCGCGACCGCGCGGGCGAGCTCACCGAACTGTCCTCGCAGGGCCTGGTCGAACTCGCGGACGGCGAGCGCATCGTGTCCATCACCGCTGGTGGAGGCGGGTACGGGCCCGCGGCGGACCGCGACCCCGAACACGTCCGGGCGGACGTGCGCGAGGGCTGGATCAGCCCAGAGCGCGCGCGGGACGTCTACCGCGTCTCCCTGAGCGCGGACCTGTCGATCGATGAAGCTGCCACAGCGCGGTTGCGCGCGGAGCAAGCGTCCAGTTGACCGCCTTCCAAGGCTTTCTTTGAAAGAGGGCTCCGCGCATGGACGTCCCCGTCACCATGCCGCAACTCGGTGAAAGCGTCACCGAGGGCACCGTCACCCGCTGGCTGAAAGGCGTGGGCGAGTCCGTCGAGGCCGACGAACCCCTCCTGGAGGTGTCGACCGACAAGGTGGACACGGAGATCCCCTCGCCCGCCTCGGGAATCCTCCAGTCGATCCTGGTCCAGGAGGACGAGACGGTCGACACGGGCACCCAGCTCGCAACCATCACCGAATCCGCCCCGGCGGCCGCACCACCCGCCGCACCGCCTCCGCTCGCTCCGGTCGCACAACCGATCGCGGCGACTCCGCAACCCGTGGCGTCCGTTCCGCACCCGGTGGCACCCGCTCGGACCCACGCGGGCGTCGCGCATCGGGGGCGGACGGGCTCCGGGGGGTACGTGACGCCCTTCGTCCGCACGCTCGCACGTGAGCACGGAGTCGACCTGGCGTCACTGCGCCCGTCCAGAACCGGTGACCGCATCCGCCGGAACGACGTCCTCGCAGCCGCACGGCCCGCCCCGCAGGCACCGCTCGCACCCGTCCCGCAGACGGCGGCCACCCCGCCCGTCCCGCAGACGGCGGTCGGCTCGCCCGTCCCGCAGGTGGCGGTCGCCCCGCCCATCCCGCAGGTGGCGGTCACCCAGCCCGTTTCGCAGGGGGCGCGGGCAGGGGCGGTTGCGGAGATGGGGGCGGCGCGGCGGGCCTTCGCCGCGGGCGCGCTGGAGTCGCTGCGCACCAGCGCGCACCTGACCACCGTCGTGGAGGTCGACGTCACCGAGACCGTGCGGGCGTGCGAGGCGGCCGCGGCGTCCTTCCGGGCGCGCGAGGGCGTCGAGCTGACCCTGCGGCCCTTCCTCGCCCTCGCCGCGCTGAGCGCGCTCAAGGCGCACCCGCTCCTCGGAGCGCGCGTCGACCTGGACCGAAAGGTGATCGTCCACCCGGACGGGACGCACCTCGCGGTCACGGTCGACATGCCGGGAGGGCCGGTGGCGCCGGTCGTCCGGGACGCCGGGCACCTCAACCTGGCCGGGCTGGCCCGCGCGCTGGACGATCTCGGCGAACGGGCGCGAACCGGCCGCCTCGTCCCCGATGACCTGGGCGGCGCCACGTTCACGCTTGACGACCGGAGCGCGGAGGGGGCCCTGTTCGGCACGGCGGTCATCGCGCAGCCCCAGGTCGCGGTGCTCGGCGCGGGCGCGGTCACGAGGCGGCCCGTGGCGGTGGCGCACCCGGAGCTGGGCGAGGTCGTCGCGGTGCGGTCGATGCTCTACCTCGCGCTCACCTACGACCACCGGTTGATCGACGGCGCCGACGCGGCGCGCTTCCTGACGGCGGTGGCGGAGCGCCTGGCGGACGGCGGGCCCACCACCGGCCCCGGCATCTGAACGGCGGCCTCCCGGGCGGCCCCGGGAGGCCGCGCCACACACGCGCCGCACACCGCGCCGCACACCGCCCCGCCGGGCGCACCCACCGCACCCGGCGGCGGCCCCGCTCACATCACGCATCCATGCTCGCATGGCGCACCACAGGCGCCCTGCGACCACTGGACGACCCTTCCACCAGGAGTTTCCCGATGAAGTTCGGTCTCGCCGTCTTCGCGACGGATCAGGGCCTGACGCCCGCGGATCTCGCCCGGCTCGCCGAGGACGGCGGGTTCGAGTCGCTGTTCTTTCCGGAGCACACGCACATGCCCGTCGAGCGCACGGCGCATTTCAAGCCGGAGGGCGGTGACGTGCCCCCCGAGTACGCGCGGACCCTCGACCCGTTCGTCGCGCTCACGGCCGCGGCGTGCGCGACCACCACGCTGCGGGTCGGCACCGGCATCTGCCTGGTCTCCCAGCGGGACCCGATCACCACGGCGAAGGAGGTCGCGACGCTGGACCTGCTGTCCGGCGGGCGGTTCCTGTTCGGCGTCGCGGCGGGCTGGAACCGCGAGGAGTTGGAGAACCACGGCACCGACCCCAAACGCCGCCTGTCGGTGATGGCCGACCGCATCAAGGCGATGCGGACGATCTGGTCCGAGGACGTCGCCACCTACGAGGGCCCGTACGTGTCGTTCGACCGCATCCAGGCGTGGCCCAAGCCCGTCCAGTCCCCGGTGCCGATCCTCATCGGCGGCAACGGCCCGACCGTTCTGGACCGCGTCCTGTCCTACGGGACCGAGTGGCTGCCCGAACCGGCCCCCGACCTGCCCGATCGCATCGCGGAGTACCGCGAGCGGGCGCGCGAGGCGGGGTGGGCCGGCGCGCCGGTGACCGTCTACGGCTGCGACCCCGCCGACGTCGACCGCTACGCGGAGGCGGGAGCGCACCGGTGCGTCTTCTGGCTGCCTCCCGGGGACGCCGACGGCGCCCGGCGGCGGGTGGCCGAACTCCGCGCCGCCCTGCACCTCGACGGGCAATGAAAATGAATAGGCGATCGTATGGTGAATCCTCTGCCGCCCCAAGGCGACTACGGATCACCCGTATTGACGCCTCTTCCTGCACTGATGTCAGAGACTCGACAACCTTGACCGCGGAAAACCCGCGCGTTAGCGTGATTTCACTTCGCGAACATGCGCACGCATGTCGATCGAACCTGGAGGAGACATGGCGCATCCACACCTCATGAGGCGCCGGTGGCCGGCAGTGGTCGCCGCCGGAGCGACGCTGGTCGGGGCGGTGGCGTGCTCGACCGCGTCCGACCGCAAGGAGGGCGGCGCGGGCTCCCTCGCCTGCAAGGACGGGAAGATCCTGGTCGGCGTCGCCAAGGCCGACAGCGGGTTCGCCTCGTTCTTCGACGTCGCCGGGAAGCGCGGGCTCCAGGTCGCCATCCAGGAGATCAACGCCCGCGGCGGCATCAAGGGCTGCAAGATCGAGACCGTCAGCGGCGACACCAAGTCCGACCCCGCGGTCGCCGCGCAGGTCGCGCGGTCGCTCATCGCCAAGGGCGCGCAGATCCTGGTCGTCGCCGACGACTTCGACACTGGTGTCGCCGCCGCCCGCATCGGTCAGCGGGAGGGACTGCTGACCCTGTCGCTCGCGGCCTCGTCCACCGTCTTCGGCAAGGCCGTCGGCGACCGGTTCTTCACCGGCGGGATCACCACCACCGAACTCGGCCTCGCGCAGGCCAAGTTCTCCCAGGACCGCAAGTGGCGGACCACCTTCCAGGTGCTCGACCCCGGCCTCGCCTACTTCACCGAGCAGGACACCGCCTACCGGAAGCTGTACGAGGGCGGCGGCGGCAAGGTGAGCGGGGTCGACCGGGTCGACTCGCTCGGCGGGCAGTCCGACTTCAGCTCCACGATCTCCAAGATCAAGGCCGCGAAGCCCGACGTCGTCCAGGCCCTGGCGGTCTTCCCGGCGGTCGGCACCTTCGTCAAGCAGCTCCGGGCCGCCGGAGTGGACACGCCGGTGCTCGGCAACATCACCCTCCAGACCCGGGAGCTGCCGAAGCTCGTCGGGACCGGCCGGGCCGACAAGATCTACTACGCCGCCCAGGTCTACTTCGACGGGGCGGGCGTCGACCCGAAGACCGACCCGGCCATCACCAGGTTCGCCGAGGCGTACCAGAAGATGTTCGGGCACTTCCCCGAGCAGGCCAACGCCCCGGGCGCCTACCAGACCTTCCTGGCCGTCGACACCGCGCTCCAGCGCAAGGACGTCACCGACGCCGCGTCGGCCGCCAAGGCGATCCGCGAGCAGCGCGGCCTCAAGGTCCCCGGCGGCACCCTCGACCACTGGAAGGACGGCTACGCCGTCTGGAGCCCGACGATCGTCGGCCTCGAAGGCGGCAAGCTCAAGTCCGTCACCGGCTACAACGCGACGGCGATGAGAAACGAGGCGGCGTGAGTTCGGCGCCCGCGCCCGCCTCGCGGACCCGGAGTTCGGGGCGCGAGGCGGGGGCGCCGCTCCTGCGGGTGACCGGTGCGGTCAAGCGGTTCTCCGGGCTCACCGCGCTGGACGGCGTCGACCTGGCGCTGGCGGCGGGCGAGGTGCTGGGCCTGATCGGGCCGAACGGCTCGGGCAAGACCACGCTCGTCAACTGCGTCTCGGGCGCGCTCCGCATCGACCAGGGCGAGATCCGGCTGGACGGACGCGACATCACCCGCGCGTCCCGGGCCAGCCGCGCCAAGAGCGGCGTCGCCAGGACGTTCCAGAACCTCAAGCTGTTCGGCGAACTGTCCGTGCGGGAGAACGTGCTCGTGGGCCTCAACGCCTCCTCGGGGGCGACGTCCCTGAAGGACGTGGAGGGCCTGCTGCGGAGCCTGCGCCTGGAAGAGGTCGCCCGCGAGGTCGTCTCCAACCTTTCGTACGGCACGCAGCGCCGGGTGGAGATCGCGCGGGCGCTCGCCGGGAACCCGCGGGTGCTGCTGCTCGACGAGCCCGCCGCCGGGCTGAACGACGGCGAGACCGCCGAGCTGCGGGAGCTGATCGACGAGATCCGGAGCGAGCGGGGGTGCGGCGTCCTGGTCATCGACCACGACATGAACCTCGTCCTCGGCATCAGCGACCGGGTCCAGGTCCTCGACGAGGGCACCGTCATCTACGAAGGCGAGCCGCAGGGGGCGTTCAAGCAGCAGCGCGTCGTGACGGCGTACCTGGGGGCCGAATGAGCACGCGACCACTGCTCGAGGTCTCGGACGTCGTGGTCGGCTACGGCGCCACCAAGGTGCTCAAGGGCGTCTCCCTCACCGTCGCCCCGGGCGAGGCCGTCGCCGTGCTCGGCGCGAACGGCGCGGGCAAGTCGACGCTGATGAAGGTGATCTCCGGCCTGCTCGCCCCGTGGGAGGGCACCGTCCGGTTCGGCGGCGAGGACGTGACGGGCCTGCCCGCCGAGGAGCGCGCCGCCCTCGGGATCGCGCTCGCCCCCGAGGGACGCGGCATCTTCGCGACCCTGTCGATCGAGGAGAACCTTCTGATCGGCGCCACCTGCCTGCGGCGGCGGATGTCGACCGCCGAGCGGCGCGGCCACGAGCGCGAGGTGCTCGACCGGGTGTACACGACGTTCCCCGTCCTCGCCAAGCGGCGGACGTCCAGGGGATGCGACCTGTCCGGCGGCCAGCAGCAGATGCTGGCGATCGGGCGGGCGCTGATGGCCGCGCCGAAGCTGCTCGTCCTGGACGAGCCCTGCCTGGGCCTCGCGCCGAAGATGGGAAACGAGGTGTACACCGTGCTCCGAAGCCTCCGCGAGGCGGGGCAGAGCCTGATCGTGGTGGAGGAGTCGTCCAGGCGGGCCCTCGACTTCGTCGACCGCGCCTGCTGCCTGAAGCTCGGCGAGAAGGTCCTCGACGGCGACGCCGCGGAGATGAAGGCCGACGAGCTGCTCATCGAGGCGTACTTCGGACTCAAGGGGGCCGAGCGCCGATGACACCCCCTGTGTCAACCTCAAGCGGCAGATGGAGTGATCGCTTGCTTGGTTCGGGCCGCTGCGGCGCCGTGTCTGGTGGGGTCGTAGGGGACGCCGTCGAGCCAGCAGCGGTAGATCACTCGG
>NZ_VSFF01000006.1 GCF_008085905.1 Actinomadura syzygii
GAGCCGCCTGCTCATGACCGAGATCGGCCTGAATCTTACGCAGGTCCTGCGCAGCCTCCTCGACCCGCTGGGCCGCCTGGGCCATTTCCCCTCTGTCGACCGCAGACTTCTGGCTCATCCGTCACCCTTCCTGACTTGGTACCACTCGTGTTCGACGCGGCGCGAGCCCCCGTTGGTTCACTGCCGACCCGGTCGACTTTGAACTCCATCGTCAGGCACAACGCACATCCTCGTAAAGCACGTTACGGACGCAGTACGGCAGATGATCGCCGATTCAGCTTACGGAAGACCACATGACACCAAAAGGGTCGTCGTCAAACGGCGGGGGGCGCGGACGGACGACCGGCGGGTGTCAGGCCCACATCTGGGTGTTGGTCCCCTCGGCGGACTTGTAGTTGTGGTGGGCGGCGCCCACCGACTCACCGAACTCCTTCACCGTGTCGGCCTGCTCACGCGCGACCTTGTCCCACTTCCCCTTGGCCTCGAAGTAGGCGTCGCGCGCGTCGTCCTCCCAGCGGCCGAGCTGGCTCTGCAGATCGGCCTCGAGCGCGTCCAGCAACTGGACCATTTCCTGATGCTTGGACTGGAACATCGCCTGGGCGTGCTGCATCGTGGCGTACTCGGTGCTGAACGCTTGACTCACGGCAACCCTCCGTCATGAACCGCAACGCCGGGCGATCGTATCAAGATTCGCCGGTTCGTTGGGAAACTCGCCATTTTTTCTGATCATGTGCCTGTGCTGCCCGGTTGAATGGGTTCAAGTGCCTTCTGCGGGTCCAGCGCCGGTCCCTGCGGGACGAGATTGAGCAGGTTCGCGGGCACCGGAACGGCGTCGTTCTGCTCCGCGGAGATGGTGTAGCCGAGGGCCTTCGCGGTCTCCGGGGACTTCAGCGAGTAGCGCTTGCCGTCGTCCGCCACGAGCGCGTAGGTGTTGATCGCCTCGATCGACCCGGACGCGGGCAGCACCCCCGCGAGGACGGCGCTTCCCGGCGGGAGCACCACGTTGTCGACGCCGGTCCCGGTCGCCTGCGTGGGCATGGGCAGGTCGGCGCCGCCGCCGATGGTGAGCTTGGCCGCCGTGGAGCTCTTCCTGGTGTCGGGGTAGACGACGCAGAGGGAGTCCTTCGCGTCGTACGGACGCACCTTGATGGCCGTCTGCGGGAGGCGCTCGTCCAGGACGGGCTGCGCCGACCGGTGGTTCGTGACGGCCGCGCCGTCGAGCGGGGTGTCCTTCGGCTTGTTGTACTCGGCCGAGTTCTGGATGAGCGCCGCCTGCAGCTGGCTGATCGGCGCGTAGCCGTCCGCCATCAGGACGTACGGCTGGTCGCCCGATCCGACGCCCTTCACCACGAAGACCTGCCCGATCACGCCCGCGGCCCCGGCGAACTGCGGCTTGCCGCCCGCGCCGGGGATCCGCGGCGGGGCGAAGTCGGGGCCGGGCGGGAGCGCGTTGACGAACCCGGGCGACACCGCGGCGGGCGCCGACGCGCTGAGCACGGTGAGCCCGGCCGGGGACAGCCGCATCCGCTGGTTCTTCCAGATCAGCCAGTTGGTGTTCGCGCCCGTGCTGACGACGACGCCGGTCGCCGGGTCGAGCGGCTCGCCGCCGACGTCGCGTCCGCCGACCAGCGAGACGACCGACTGCCCGGGGCCGCCGCCCGCGCCCTGCCGCACGCACACCGACCACGGCCCGCCGACCAGCCGCTTCGCCGCGGGCACCGAGTCGGGCGCGCCGGGGATGCCGATCATCGGGCCGCGGGTGAACTTCGACAGCGCCTTCGCCGACACCGACTTCTGCTCGGCGGGCCCGCCGCTGCCGCCGCTCGCGAGGGACGCGGCGAGCTTCGCGGACGCGTAGTTCGCGACCGGGCACAGCACGTCCTTCTGCGCGCCGCGCGGCTTGCACCACACGAACGCGGCGCCGGTCTCCTTCTCGATGAGGACGACGCCGGGCCTGTCCAGGCCGCTGCCCCCGCCGCCGATGAGCAGGCCGACGATGCCGAACCCGGCGGCGACGAGGATGCCGACCATGATGCCGGCGAACGTGCCGACGTTCAGCTTGCGGAGCGGCTGCTCGGGGTAGTCGGGTTCGGCGAGGATCAGCGCCTGCGAGGCGCGGTGGGTCATCAGGCGGTGCGCCTGGAGCAGATCCCTCTTGGTCTGCATCGAGCCTCCTCCTCGTCAGCCCACCACGGAGCGGACGTACTCGAAGACCCCCGCGACGCCGAGCGCGAGCGGGACGAGCGCGACCACCAGGATGATCTCCAGGATGTCCCCGGCGCGACCCCAGAACGGAGTCAGCCGGTTGCCGGGCAGCCACATTCCGACCCCGGTCGCGATACCGGAGACGATCAGCGTGGGCAGCAGGACGCCGAGCATCAGCATCATCTGCGAGTCGGTGTCGAGGGCGGTCGCGAGGGCGAGCGTCCCGAGCCCGGCGACGCCCGGGACGAGGAGCCAGAGCTTCTGCGCCCGTCCCCGCAGGATCCGGGCCCGCAGCAGCAGCGCGAAGGAGAGGACGACGCACATCGTCGGGCTCACCCAGCCGCCGTCCAGCGACAGCGGGACGACGGCCCCCAGCGCGGTCAGCCCGATCGCCGACACTCCGCCGGTCACGAACCGGTCGGCGACGGCCGTCCGGTCGAGGAGGGCTTGGCCGTCCACCATCAGGGTGTCGCGGCGCAGGTCCTCGGCGCTGCCCGGGACGGGCGGCAACTGCACCCGCGCCATCTTGAAGGCGACGCCGGGAAGCAGCGGAGTGAGCGCGAGCGCGACGGTGACGGTGATGGCGGCGATGCCCGCGGCGTCCATGTCGAAGCCGAGCGAGATGGCGCAGTTCGCCGTCCCGAGCAAGGCGGCGATGGCGGCGCCGTAGAAGACGGGGAGGCCGTCCGCGATCGCGAACCCGGCGATCGTCGCGGCCAGCACCACCGCGCCGAAGCCGGCCGCGAGGTTCAGCGAGCCGATGTCGCCGAGCTTGTCGTCGCCCGCCGGGCCGAGCACCCCGGCGAGGAAGGCGTACGGGAGCGCGGCGTAGCCGAGCGCGGCGCCCGCGCCCGCGTCGCCGAGCGCGCGGGACAGCGCGATCGCGGCGATCAGCAGCAGCAGCGCGACGCCGCCCGCGGCCGCGGTCGCGGCGTACCAGGACGGCCCCGCGAGCAGCAGCGTCAGCGACCCGACGACCAGCCCGGCCACGCCCCAGCCGAGGGCGAACTTGCGGGTGGAGTCGTTCCGCCAGCGGCCGGGACGGTCCTTGACGGCGGTCGCGACGACGTCCGGGACGTCGTCGAACACGAGGTCGGGGATCTGCGCCATCCGGGGGCGCAGGTAGATGAGGTCGCCGTCGCGCAGCCCGGCCTGCGCCGGGGTGCTGGACGGGTCGAACGGGGCCTCGTCGAGCTTCTGCAGCACCCACCCGCCGTGCGCCAGCCCGGCGTCGGCGAGGTTCTGGCCGGCGTAGCGCAGCATCGTGGGGTAGAGCTCGGCGAAGGTGGCGTCGGAGGGCAGTGCGATGTCGACCCGGCGGCTCGGTCCGACGACCGTGATGCGGCAGAGGTCAGCTCCAGGGAGCGCACTCACGACTTCTTCCTCGCAAATCTTCCGGTGCGGACGGGGGGCGGGGCATCAGCATGGTGCCATGCGGGGTGCCTCGGCTGCGGGGCCTCGGTGTGATGTGAACCGGGCCAACCATAATGTCTGGATGCGTCCGCCGTGTACCCGTCCCGTCGCCGGCGGGCCCCGGACGGCTCGCACGCCGGAACCGATGCCTCTACGATTCGTACCGATCGAGTAACGGCACGACGACGCGACACGGTATGCAGCAGGATGCCGGCAGGCCGACGGCGCACCCCGCCCGCTGCATTTGAACGCTCCCGATCCCGGCCTGCCCGCGGCCACACCGCGTGGGCGACCGCGGATGAAGTGTTCCCTGGACCCCCCGCTGCGGACGCAGGGGTGCGACGGAAGGACGGCTAGCGTGAGCACGGACATCGTCCGGCGCAGGGAGAGACGTGACCCCCCGCCCATGCCCCGTGGGGAGATCCTGCTCGAATCGCCGCCCGAGCTGCCCGAGCTGATCCCGCAGGGCATGCAGGCGGTGCTGACCTACCTGCCGATGCTGGCCGGGTCCGGCGCCATGGTCTTCATGATGGCGGGACGCGGCGGCGGCACGCTCCAGTACGTGGCGGGCGGCATGTTCGCCGTCTCCATGTTCGGCATGATGCTCGGCCAGGTCGGCCGCGGCAGCGGCGAGCGCAAGGTCAAGCTGAACAACGACCGGCGCGACTACCTCCGCTACCTCGGGCAGGTGCGCAAGAAGGTCCGCCGGGCGGCCAAGCAGCAGCGCGAGGCGCTGGAGTGGGCGAGCCCCGACCCCGCCTCGCTGTGGTCGCTGGTGATGAGCGCGCGGCTGTGGGAGCGGCGGCCGTCCGACGATGACTTCATCCAGGTGCGGCTGGCGAGCGGCGCGCAGAAGCTCGCCGTGCAGCTGATCGCGCCGGAGACCAAGCCGATCGAGGACCTGGAGCCGATGACGGCTGGCGCGCTGCGCCGGTTCATGCGGACGCACGCGAACGTTCCGGGCCTGCCGATCTCGCTGTCGCTGCGGTCGTTCTCGCGGATCGTCCCGTCGGGCGACCCGGAGGCCGTGTACGGGATGGTCCGCGCGCTGATCGCGCAGATCGCGACGTTCCACTCCCCCGACGACGTGCGCGTCACCGTGTGCGCGTCGCGGGAGCGGATGCCGTGGTGGCAGTGGGTCAAGTGGCTGCCGCACAGCCTGCACCCGAGCGAGCACGACGCGGCGGGCGCGATGCGGCTGATGGCCGAGAGCATGACGACGCTGGAGGCGATGTTCGGCCAGGACGTGAAGGACCGTCCGCGCTTCCAGCCCGGCCTCTCCCAGGACGATCTGCCGTACCACATCGTGATCATGGACGGCGGCCAGGCGTCCTACGACTCGCAGCTCGCGGCCGACGGCGTCGAGGGCGTGTGCATCATCGACCTGACCGGGTCCGTCGCGCCGACGCCGGAGCCGACGATGCTGCGGCTGCGCGTCGCCAAGGAGCAGGTCGCGCGCCTCACCAAGGACCGCACCGGCAAGGACGTCGCGACCCGCATCGGCAAGCCCGACTCGATCACCCTGCAGCAGGCCGAGGCGCTGGCCCGGCAGCTGGCGCCGCTGCGCGCGAGCGCCGCGTCCGGCCCGATGGAGGACGCGCTGTCCGGCGCCACCACGGTCACGTCGCTGCTCGGCATCGAGAACCCGTTCAACGTCGACCCGAACGAGACGTGGCGTCCCCGGGCGCCGCGCAACCGGCTGCGCGTCCCGATCGGCGTCGACACCGAGGGACGTCCCGTCCACCTCGACATCAAGGAGTCGGCGCAGGGCGGCATGGGGCCGCACGGCCTGTGCATCGGCGCGACCGGGTCCGGAAAGTCGGAGGCGCTGCGCACGCTGGTGCTCGGATTGGCGCTGACGCATTCGTCCGAGGTGTTGAACTTCGTCCTCGTCGACTTCAAGGGCGGCGCGACGTTCCTCGGGATGGAGAACCTGCGGCACGTCTCCGCCATCATCACGAACCTCGAGGACGAGCTCCCCCTCGTCGACCGCATGTACGACGCGCTGCACGGCGAGATGGTCCGCCGCCAGGAGTACCTGCGCGCGCAGGGCAACTACGCCTCGCTCCGCGACTACGAGAAGGCCCGCGAGCAGGGCGCCGACCTGCAGCCGATGCCGACGCTGTTCCTGGTGCTGGACGAGTTCTCCGAGCTGCTGTCCGCCAAGCCCGAGTTCGCCGACCTGTTCGTCATGATCGGACGGCTCGGCCGGTCGCTCGGCGTCCACATCCTGCTGGCGTCGCAGCGCCTGGAGGAGGGCAAGCTCC
This sequence comes from Actinomadura syzygii, assembly GCF_008085905.1. Lineage (GTDB taxonomy): Bacteria > Actinomycetota > Actinomycetes > Streptosporangiales > Streptosporangiaceae > Spirillospora > Spirillospora syzygii. The sequence goes on from NZ_VSFF01000006.1 coordinate 5,886, forward strand.
GCGGCCTCGACACGCACCTCTCCTACCGGATCGGCCTGCGGACGTTCTCCGCGCAGGAGTCGCGCGTCGTGCTCGGCGTCCCCGACGCCTACGAGCTGCCGTCCGCGCCGGGCCACGGCTACATGAAGTTCGGCACCGAGTCGATGTCGCGGTTCCGCGCCGCGTACGTGTCCGGCCCGGCCAGCGAGGACCTGCAGCCCAAGGAGAAGGCGGGGCCGCAGGTCATGCGGCAGATCGTCCCCTACATCCCGGACTACATCCGCCCGCACGTCATCGAGAACGGGCAGGAGCAGCAGAGCGCCGAGGAGGAGTCGCAGGCGTCGCTGTTCGACGTGGTCGTCAAGCAGCTGGAGAACCACGGCCCGCCCGCGCACGCGATCTGGCTCCCGCCGCTGGAGGCGCCGCCCACGCTGGACGAGCTGCTCCCGACGCTCGCCGTCGTCCCCGGCCTCGGCCTGACCACGCAGCACGAGGGCTGGCGGAACCGGCTGCACGCCATCGTCGGCATCGCGGACAAGCCGTTCGACCAGCGCCGCGACCCGATGTACGTCGACCTTTCCAGCGCGGCGGGCAACGCGGGCATCGCCGGGTCGCCGCAGACCGGCAAGTCCACGATGCTGCGGACGCTGATGGCGTCCCTCGCGATGACGCACTCGCCGCAGCAGGTGCAGTTCTACTGCCTCGACTTCGGCGGCGGCACCCTCGCCGGGCTGGCCGACCTCCCGCACGTCGGCGGCGTCGCCAACCGGCTGGACGGCGACCGCGTCCGCCGCACGGTCGCCGAGGTCACCGCCCTGCTGGAGCAGCGCGAACGCGAGTTCGCCGAGCGCGGCGTCGACTCGATGCCCACCTACCGGCGGATGCGCGCGTCCGGCGAGATCACCGGCGACGGTTACGGCGACGTGTTCCTCGTCGTGGACGGCTGGATGACCCTCCGGCAGGACTTCGAGAACCTCGAACCCGTCATCACCGACCTCGTCGCCCGCGGCCTCGGCTACGGCATCCACGTGGTCGCGACGGTGAACAAGTGGTCGGAGTTCCGGATGAACGTCCGCGACCTGTTCGGGACGAAGCTGGAGTTGAAGCTCGGCGACCCGTACGAGTCGGAGATCGACCGGAAGCTCGCCGACAACGTCCCGGAGGGCAAGCCGGGACGCGGCCTGACCCGCGACGGCCACCACTGCCTCACCGCGCTCCCCCGCCTGGACGGCGACCCGGACGACTCGACGCTCGCGGACGGCGTCCGGAAGCTGGTGGCCGCCGTCGCCCAGAACTGGGACGGGCCGGGCGCGCCGAAGGTGCGGATGCTGCCGGCCGTCCTGCCGGTGTCGTCGCTGCCCGCCGCGGCGGAGAGCGGCTCGCGGATCCCGATCGGCATCGACGAGGAGAGCCTGTCGCCGGTCTTCCTGGACTTCACGTCCGAGTCCCACTTCCTGGTGATCGGCGACACCGAGTGCGGCAAGTCGAACCTGATGCGCATGATCACCAGCGGGCTGATCGAGCGGTACACCCCCGCGCAGGCGCGGATGATCTTCATCGACTACCGCCGGTCGCTGCTGGACGCCGCCGAGACCGAGCACCGGATCGGGTACGCCGCGTCCTCGGCCGCCGCGCAGGGCCTGGTCAAGGACATCGTGGGCGCCCTCCAGCAGCGGCTCCCGCCCGCCGACCTCACCCCGGAGCAGCTCCGCGACCGGTCCTGGTGGAGCGGCGCCGACCTGTACCTCATCATCGACGACTACGACCTCGTCGCGACGTCCAGCAACCCGGTCGTCCAGTTGGCGGAACTGCTCCCGCAGGCGCGCGACATCGGCCTGCACGTCATCGTGTCCCGCGCGTTCGGCGGCGCGGGCCGCGCCATGTACGACCCGGTCCTCCAGCGCATCAAGGAGATGGGCTCACCCGGCCTGCTCATGTCCGGCAACAAGGACGAGGGCGTCGTGCTCGGCAACGTCAAGGGGCACTCGCTGCCGCCCGGCCGCGGCTACTTCATCAACCGCCGGAACGGCACCCGCCTCATCCAGACCGCACACCAGGAATAGGAACAGGAGCACCCCCTTATGGCCGAGTTCAGCCTCGGGCCGGACTTCGAGCGCTACCAGCGCGACATGCAGCAGCAGATGGGCGACCTGACGAAGATGCAGGAGTCCATCAAGGCCGCCGTCGGCCGGGGCGAGGCGGCCGACGGCCGGATCGTGGCCGAATACAGGTCGGAGGGCGGCCTGACCAAACTGGACCTCGACCCCCGCGCGCTGCGGCTTCCCGCCATGGAACTCAGCGACGAGATCCGCGCCGCGGTGAACGCCGCCGCGCAGGACTTCCAGACGAAGGTCCGCGAGGCCAGCTCCTCGATGTTCGACCTCCCGGACGACCCGCAGAAGACCATGGACCCCGCCAAGGCCCTGGCCTCCCTGGACAAAATCGCCAACGGCTTCGCAGGCCAACTCAGAGACCTGGCCCGCGAACTGGGCGTCCAACAACAACGAGCCCAACAGGCAATGGAAAACTACAAGGGCCCCGGCAACCCCGGCCCCCGCTAACCCTTCCACACGGCGCCCCGGGAACGATGCAATCGTTCCCGGGGCCGCCGCGTTCTTCGCTACCGCTGACGCTCCGCCATGAGCGAATCCATAAAGCCCCGCAACCTCCGGTAATGGGCCTGATGCACATCCCCGAACCCGGGATACGGCTCAGGTGCCGCCGGATCAGGCGGCAGCACCTCTTTCCGGCGCTCACTCCCAAGAACGATCAGGGTAGCGATACCGAGCATCCGCAGTTCGGCCAAGGCGGCGTCTCGTCAGGCGCCGTCGAGGAGGTCGAAGGCGATGGGCGAGGCGATGACGAGCAACTGGAGCGGATCGGGGAGCGGGAACTCCACGTCCAACCACCTACCGTTGAAGTGGGCGATCCGCATACCGGCCGGATTGGCATAGTCGACCTTCTTGCTTTCCGACGGCGCCTTGAACAGCCCCGGGTGGACCCGCTGCTCCGCGCTGCAATGAAGGGAGCCGTCCGCATCACACAGTTGCCACCTATCCTGCATAACCCGCCACCTGTCGATTCCTCGACCGTCAAGGAGCGGATCGCTATGGATTCGGCCGACGCGTTTCCCATTCGCCATATACACGATTGGCGCTACCGATTCCTCTACCTCCCTATCCGGACGCTCAATGATGAAGAGCGGCTCACCTTCCGGCGAAATGGCCTGAAGCGCAGTACGAGAGTAGTCACGCTCGACCGCGAACATGCGCCCCAACCTCCCGCGCGGACGCCCACCTTCCAATTGCCTGACGGAGGCCACGAGACCAGAGTCGGCGTCGAAGTACTCGTACTGACGACGCCCCAGCATCTTGAAACGCAAGCGTGGCGAACTAAGAAGACTTTCCATCCCATGTTTCCCGATGGCCACCGGCTCTATTTCCACGGTGGGTCGAAATTCTTTTCCTGACTTCCCCATGGCGTCACGGAGGTTACCTTGTTCTCGCCCTCCCCGTCGGTCCCGACCGTGCCCTCGTATCCGACTTTGGCGCCTGTGTCCGGCTGTTCAGCGCCGACACCATAGGTGGTCTTAGCGTTTCCTTGGGCGTCCCACTCTTTCTTGATGCCACCGGTCAGGTCGACTCCGGGACCAGCCTCTTTTCCCTTGAGTTCGAAGTCGCTGCCTGCGTAACCTCCGGGTCCGCGCTGCCGGTGACCTGATACTTCGAGTTCGGGGCCGTTCTTTCCCGGAATCTGAACTTTGGCTCCGCCTCCCACATTCCATGTGGTGTCGTATTTTCGGTCGGCGTCGAGATCGATTTCTTGGAGCGGAAAACCTTTCGTGCCCGAGAACTCGTTACGGCGGCCTGGGATCGGGATCTTCTCGCCGTTCGAGCGGTTCATGTAGGCGAGGCCGGCGTTGGCGGCGCTCTGCAGGAGGTTCGCGGCCGCTCCGGCCGAGCCGGTAACGGCGGCCTTCTTTAGCGCTGCCCAAGCCTCGGTGCTGCCGTGGTCCGACTGGTACTTCGCCGTCACCGCGGTCCCGCCGGCGAGGACCGCCGCGCAGGCGTGACCAGCCATCCCGAGAGCCCCTGTGACGACGTACGTCACGCTGAGGGCCGTCTCCGCCAACGAGACGCACGCTCCGTACATGGTGCCGAGGCTGGCACCGGCTGCGGCGACCAGGGCCGCGAGGAAGCCTGCGATGGCAATGGCGAACATGGCGTAGGCGAAGAGCGCCCAGGCCAGCGCGACGAGCGCGTAGTGGACGGCCATGCAGTAGTTGTGCAGGTAATCCAACTGGAGGCGGTACTCCTCGACCGTCTCCTCATACTTTTCGCGATCGTCCATGTTCCACGCGGGCCGGGGAATCCCCTCGACCAGCGACTTCAGTTCCTGCGACGCCCGTTCCAGATCGTTCGCGGCGCTCTCCCAGAATCCCGCCGCCTTCTCAAGGTTCTGCGGCTTGCCGGTGGCCAGCTTGAACTGGAAGGCGATCAGGAGCGCGGGTGGCAGGACACCCGCCGAAGCCGCCATGGTGGAAGCCGCGCTCATCAGGGACTCCGCCGCCCCTGTCACGGAGTTCCCCGGGATGAACGAGCCCGCGACCGCGGCCGCGCCCGCACCGCCCGCCGCGGCGCCGCCACCGGCGAGGGCCCTGCCTCTCGGCGCTCCCCGCGTACCGCCAGGAGGGGTCATATCCGAGTATCCTCCGCTCCCATTACCGAGTACGGTCAGTGCTCGATATTGCTTTGCCGGTCGGCTCTCGCGTAGTTCTCTGCCGTCTTCGCCAGCCGCTCGGCATAGGTTTCGGCGACCTTTTTCTGCGCTTTGAGGTCCTCGAAGGCAAACTGGACCGCGATGGGGTAGGCCGCGGACGCCGTGAAGCAGACGACGCTGAAGTCGCCGCCTTCGAGGTTGTAGGCGCCGTCCTGGGAAAGCGTTTGACCGGCCCGATCCACCAACGGGACGACGATCTCTTGGAGATCCTGTCCGTGTTTGCCGATCCGCGCCGGATCGGCGTCCTTCTGCCCCATGCACATCCTCTGTCAGGGTGACCGAAACTCACCTGAAGGCAATCGGTCATGCATGTTAGGGCATACCGTAACGGCGATTCTACCGAGAGTAACGACGCCGCTTCGTTTTATCCCTTACGGCTAAACAGGGCAATTCGCCGGTCAGGTGCATCCGCCCGCGTGTATGTGCTGCGTATCGTGGCGGCCGGAAGCCTGACGAGGTCCCAGGGAGGTCACGTTCAGCACGTTCCGGTCCCAGGATCGACCGTAACCGCCTGTCCGATTTCAACGACGCAGAGATTCAAGCACTCTTTCCAGAGGCGAGCCGCACGTCCGTGATCAACGACGAGCGCCTTCCGTAGATCATCTCGAAAAGCGGGCGTCAGGTGATGAAGCGGATTATTAGGACTATTGCCGCTATCGCTACGGCTATGGGGAAGATTAGTTTGTAGAGGTGTTCTAGGTGGGCTCTTTGGACGCCTGGGCGGAATACGGCTGAGGATGCGCGGGTGCGGGTTGGGGCGCTGTATTCCTCTACGAAACCGTGTTGGAAGTCGTCGTAGGCCGTGTGGACGTTCGCGAAGCCCGGGTAGATTTCTGGGGGTGTTTCGGTGGGGTCGCCGTTGGCTATGGGGAGATGGAACTCGAAGGCGGCTGCCAAGTACGAGCCTATTATCAGGGCGCGCCAGACTCCCGTTACGCGGTTGTCGATGTGGAGGTCGCCGTTGCGGCGTTCGGCCAGGTGGGCGCCGTTGGGGGCTATCCAGCGGACGGTGCGGGCGTCACGTCCGTCGGGCAGGGTCGGGCGGTCCAGGTTCGGCTGTTGCTCGAATACCAGGTCGGCTAGTGGTTGCGCGTTTGCGTCCACTAGGCGGGCACCGGGGCTTAGGTTCAGGCCCTGTTCGGTTGTTCCCAGGATGCGGCCGCCGCCTTGGAATGTGGAATGGCTGTCGTATTCCAGCCTGCCGAGAATCGTTCCGTCAGGTCCGATGAACGCCATCTGCGGAGCGATGGGGTTGAGTTTCAGGTGCTCGGCTCGGTCGGCGTACATCAGGGTCGAGCCGTCGGGCGAGCGGATGGCGAAAGTTAGGCGGGGTGTTTGAACCTGGTCGGGAGTCAGGAAACTGCCGCGTGGGGAACGGACGCGGGCCACCTCGATTAGGCGGGCTTGTGTTGCGCCTGTTTCGGCGTCCTGGAACTCGTAGAGGTCGGTGGGGTTCAGGCGGAGGGCGGTGCTGGTGAACAGGGCGGCGGTCATCATTTGTCCCAGGGAGGCGTCTCGTCCTTCGGCTGGTCGAAGGAACCCTCGCGGTTGAAGACCGGGCTGTTCACGTTGTACTTGTCCGTGTAGTCGCCCTTGCCGTCCCAGCCGCCTTCGTATTCGGCCTTGCTGCCGCTCTTGTTGTCGCCGACGCCGCCCTTGAAGCCGCCGCCGACGTTCTCGTTCTCGTCCCAGGTGACCTTGCCGCCGGCGGTGCCGTTGTAAGTGCCGGTGGGGTCGTTCACCTTCTGGTTGACGCCGACCTCGCCGCCCGCCCAGCCCTCTTCGTTCTTCTTGATGTTTCCGGCGATCTCGGTTTCGCCCGCGGGGGTGTTGACCTTCACTCCGCCGCCGTAAGTCCACGTCTCGTTGATGTTGCGGTCGGCATCGAGGTCGACCTCGCTGATCGGGAAGCCCTTGCCGCCCGCGGACTTGCCGCCGGGGAGGCCGCCGTTGATCGTGGTACCGTCCGAGCGGTTGACCCACGACAGTCCTGCGTTCGCGGCGTTCTGCAGCAGGTTCGCGGCGGCGCCCGCGGAGCCGTTGACCACGGCCTCCCTGAACGCGGCGCCCGCGCCGTCGTTGCCGTGTCCGGCCTGGTAGGCGGCGGTGAGCCCGGCGCCGCCGCCCATGACGGCGCCCGCCATCGTCCCCGCGGCGGCGAGGATCGCGGTCGCGACGTGGGTGACGGTCAGGCCGGTCGCGGCGGCCGAGAGGATCGCGGCGTATGAGGGGGCGCCGACGATGCTCGCCAGCGCGGCCACCGCCAGCGCGAGGAGGACGTCGATGTACACCGCCATGCCCATGGCGAAGATCGCGTAGGCGAGCAGCGCGTAGGCGAGGACGGTCAGCGCGATCGAGACCGCCTGGAGGTAGGTGCTGAGCGCGTCGACCTGGGCCCGGAACTCGTCGACCTTGCCCTCGTAGCCCTGGCGGTCGTCCATGTTCCACGCCTGCTCGGGGACGCCCTGGGCCAGGCTCTGCAGGTCGTTCGCCGCCTGCTGGATCTCCTCGGCCGCCTTGCTCCACTGCGCCGCCGCCTTCTCCAGGCTCTGCGGCTTGCCCTTCGCCAGCCGGAACTCGAACGAGATCATGAGCGCCGGGGGCAGCAGGACGGCGGCGCTGACCATGGCGATCGCCGCGTCCATCAGGGGTTCGGCGACGGCCGTCGCGGAGCCGCCGGTCGCGGCCGCGATCAGCGCGCCGCCCGCCGCGGCACCGCCCGCGCCCATGCCCTTGCCGCGTGCCTGGCTCCCGGGGGTGGACGGCGCCGTCCGCCCGCCGCCGGAGCCCGTGCTCCCGCCGGACCCTGTGCTTCCGCCGCCGGACGACGTGCTCCCGCCCCCGCCGCCGGTGCTCCCGCCGCCCGTGCTGCCGCCGCCTCCACCGCCGGTGCTGCCGCCGGGGCCGCCTCCGTGCTGGGTCATGTCCGTCCGCTCCTCGTCGCGTCGCTCTCGTCGGGGATTTCGGAAAGGCTCAGACCAGCGTGCTGGACTGCTCCGCCTTGGCGTAGTTCTCCGCAGCGGCGCCGATCTTCTTCGCGAAGTCCTGGGCGGTGTCGATCAGGAGCTTGGTGTCCTCGAAGGCGAACTGGATCGCGATCGGGTAGGCGGTGGAGGCCCCGGTGCAGGCGATGCTGAAGTCGCCGCCCTCCAGGTTGTACGTGCCGTCGCTGTTGAGCGCGTTTCCGGCGTTGGTGAGACGGGGGACGACGACGTCGGTGATGTCCTTGCCGTGCAGGGCGATGCGCTGCGGGTCGGCCGACTTGCTGGGAGCCACGGGTGCCTCTCGTATCGGGGGGCTGCGTCGTGCTCGCTGGTCCGGGACATACTAGGGCACGGACGATCTTCCGGAGTCGTCCTCCGGAGGAGTGAGAGGCCGACCTCAGAAGAGGGTCACTTGTCCCACGGCGGGGTCTCGTCGCCGTACTTCTTCGTCCCGCCGGGGGTGTCGACCGAGCCGGACGTGGACGTGTGCCCCTTGCCGTCGTAGTTGATGCCCGAGGTGCCCTTCACGACGTCGCCGCCGTTGACCGTGGCGCTGCCGGAACTCGACACCTTGCCCTGGCCCGTCTCGAAGTTGTGCTCGCCCTCGATGCCGACCTTGCCCCCGGCCGTGGGGATCGGCACCTCCTGGTTGCCCGACTTCACCGAGCCGGGCGTCGAGTACTCGGCCCCGGCGCCGTACTTGACGCTGCCGTGGTCGCCCTGGCCGATGCCGTCCTCGTCGGTGTACTCGACGTTGCCGTTGACGCCGAGGCCCACCGGCGTCTTGACGCCGCCGGACACGTCGCCGCCCGCGAACCCGTGGTCGCCGTACTTGACGTGGCCGCCGCCCGTGACCTCGTAGCCGCCGGGCGTCTTCGCGGTCACGCCGCCGCCGACGTTCCACGTGTGGTCGGCGTTGCGGTCGGCGTCGAGGTCGACGTTGGAGATCGGCGAGCCCTTGGTGCCGGGGCCGCGCGAACCGGCGAACGCTAGGCCGGCGTTGGCGGCGTTCTGGCCGAGGTTCGCGAGGGCGGCGGCGGAGCCGGTGGCCTGCGCCGTCATGAAGTCCGACAGCGCCTTGTCGTTGCCCTTGAACGCCTCGGCGGCCGCGGCGATCATCGAGCCGCCCTGGAACACCACGGCCGCCATCTGCGCCGCCGCGGCGAGCACGCCGGTCGCGACGATCGTGATGGTCAGGCAGGTCGCGGCGATCGCCTCGCAGGCCGCGGTGATCTCCGCGGTGATGATCCCGGCGAGCGCCGCGGCGGCGACGGCGGCGAGCGCGGCGAGGAAGGTGCCCATCCCGATCGCGAAGATCGCGTAGACCATCAGGACCCACGCGAACGCGATCAGCGCGATGCTGACGGCCTGGCAGTAGATCTGCAGGACGTCGAGCTGGGCGATGAACTCCTGGACCTTCTTCTCATAGGCCGGACGGTCGTCGGCCGTCCAGTCCTGCGCGGAGATGGCGGACAGGCGCTGCTGCATCAGCGTCTTCGTCTGCTCGATGGCCTTCGCGGCCTCGTCCCACGACTGGCTCGCCTTCTCCAGGTTCGTCGGGTTGCCCTTCGCCAGCTTGAACTGGAACCCGATCATCACGGCCGGAGGCAGGATGAACTGCGCGACGCCGACCTCGATGTCGGCGGTGCCCATGAGTGTGTCGTAGGAATTGAAGGCGCCCATCGCCGCGTCCCCCTCGCTCAGACGTACTTGATCGTGCTGGACGTTTCCGCGCCGCCGTAGTTCTTCGCGGCGGTGGCCAGGTTCTTGGAGAATCCGTCGAGCATCTCCAGATGGGTGTTCAGGTCCTCGTAGACGAACTGGAGACCCATCGGATAGGCCATGGACGCCATCGTGCCGGTGATGCTGAAGTCGCCGCCCTCGATCGTCCCGTTGTCGTTGAGGGTCTTCCGCGCCTTCTCCAGGGCGGGGCGGATCTCGCTCTTGATCTCCTTGCCGTGCTGGTCGATCCGCGCTGGGTTGACCTTGAGTTCGCCGCCCACACAGCCGCCCTTCGCCTCGTCCCGCCCGGCGCCCTCCGGCCGAAGGCGCCCCTTGGACGTGTTGGATGTCGTCCGGCACACGGATTGTTCGCGATCGGTTCGTCCGCCGGTGGAATTTCGCCCGGCGGGACGTCCCGGAATAGCACACCGTATCCCCGTCGGTACCGAAGGATAGGACATCATGGTCATCTGTCCACGTCCATCGGACGAAGTCACCATGTCGCCTCGCCTCGCCGGGCGGCGTGTTGTCGGGGACGTCCTCTAAAGTCATGTCCGGCGAAAGGAGCTCCCCCATGCGATGGACCGCCATCGCCGTCCTGGCCGGATGTCTCGCGCCCACGGCGGCCCTCCTCACGGCGCCCGTCGCCCAGGCGGCGCCCCTCGCACCGGCGGCGCCGGCCGCGCCCACGACACCGGCCGCGCCGACGACGCCCGCCGCCCGGACCACGCCGACCGCGCGCACGACGCCGACCGCACGGACGACACCGGCAACGCCGACGGCGCAGCGGGCTCCGCAGGGGTGCGCCGCGCCGCGGGGGGTCATGACCGCGCAGCAGATCAACGAGAACGGGCCGCCCTGGGCGCAGCAGATCCTCAACTTCGGCGCCGCGCACGAGCACGCCACCGGGCGCGGCGTGAAGGTCGCGGTCGTCGACAGCGGCGTGTCCGCGGCGAACCCGCAGCTCGCCGGGCAGGTTCTCAAGGGCGCCGACGTCTCCGGCACCGGCCCGGACGACTGCATCGGCCACGGCACCTGGGTCGCCGGGATCATCGCCGCGAAGCAGGGCGTCACCCCGTTCTACGGCGTCGCGCCGGACGCGAAGATCATCCCGATCAAGTTCGCGGGCAAGTCGAGCGGCGTCGACAGCGGGCTCGCCGCGAAGGGCATCGACGCGGCGGTGCGGCTCGGCGCGGACGTCATCAACGTCTCGACCCAGTCGCTCGGCGACGACCCGCGGCTGCGCGCGTCCGTCGAGAACGCGATCGCGAAGGGCGTCGTCGTGGTCGCGGCGGCCGGGAACATCGACCCGAAGAAGGGCACCGTGCCGGGCCTCATGTACCCGGGCGCGTACCGGGGCGTGATCTCGGTGGGCGCCGTCGGGCACGACGGCCAGGTCACGACGTTCTCCAACCCGGCGACCCCGGTCTCGGTCATCGCCCCCGGCAAGGACATCGTCACCACTGCCCCGGACGGCACCTACGCGGTCGCCGAGCAGGGCACGAGCTTCGCGACCCCGTTCGTCGCCGGGCTCGCCGCGCTGATCAAGCAGGTGTACCCGAACATCACGCCCGCGCAGGTCAAGCAGCGGATCGAGGGGACGGCGGACGGCAGCAAGGGCGCGGGCAGCGGGCAGGGCATGATCAACCCGTTCGAGGCGCTGACCGCGGTGAACGTCGGCGGCGCCGGGCGGCCGGGCGGCGCCGCGCAGCCCGTGCGGATCGCGATGGCCGACCGGACCGACCCGACGACGCGCAAGGTGGCGCTCGGCATCACGGGCGGCGCCCTCGGCGCGGCGGCGCTGGTGGTGGCGGCCGGGATGCTGATCCCGGCCGGCAGGCGGCGCGGCTGGCGCCCCGGCTACGTCCGAGTCTCCGCCGACCGACCAGAGGACTAGAACGCCCGACGACCGGGGGACGTTTCCGGCGTGGGGGGAATGTGGCCATTACCATCGGGCGGGTGCAGTCGTACGGGCCCGTCCCCCCGCCTTCTCCTGCGCCGCCCGCCGGGAGGCGGACGCGGCGCTGGGCGGTGCCGCTTGCCGTGGGGTGCGCGGTGGCGGTCCTCGTGCCGGTGCTGTGGGTGACGGGCGGGTTCAAGGAGACGCCGAAGGAGCCGGTGAAGCAGCCGGGGCATCCACTCGACCTCGGGTTGTTCGACGTCACGGTCCGCGACGCGCGGATAGGGCTCGCGACGGCCACGTTCGGGAGCGCCAAGGAACGCTTTCTCATCGTCCGGATGAGGGTCGTCAACAAAGGCAAGGAGACCGAGTCGCTCGGCCTGGGCGGGCTGTCGGACGGCGTGTCCGCGCTGACCAAGGCCGGGAAATGGCTGCGGCCCGAGCGGATCGAGGGTTTGGCGGCCGGGTCTAAGACCGACGTCGTCCAACCGGGGCTGCCGGTTGAGGCGTCGGCAATGTGGAAGATGGGCCCGGCGGACTCGCCCCGCAAGCTGACCGTCGGCCTGCGCGAATGGAAGTACGGCCACGGGTTCACCGACAGCACCTTCAATTGGACGGTCGACCGCGAGGACAAAACGCTCGTCGGCCGCCTCACCCTCGACGTCGCCGCCCTGCCGGTCCAGCCTCAGCCGCCCGTGACTCAGACGCCCGTGACCCGGACGCCCGCCGTTCGGCCATCCGCCGCCCGGACGCCGCGGCCTCCCGGGAGTCGGCGGTGAACGCGCGGAAAGTGCTGCTGAACTGCGGCGCGGGGATCGGCGGGACGGTGCTGCTCGCCGCCGCGATGTGGTTCCATTCCGTCCGCCCGGAGGTCAAGGCGGAGGCGCTGGAGCCGATCCGGAATGGCGGCCGGATCGGCGAGGACGTGCACAACCGCGAATTCACCGTCCGGGTCGAGAGAGTGGACGCGGCCAAGTCGCTCGCGCCCGGGTTGAGTTTCGGTAATCCGCCCGCGATCGGGACGGACGGCGTCTACCTCATCGTCCGGGCGAAGGCGAAGAGCGAACGCGAGCCCCTCGAACTGCGGACGGCGGAACTGCAGACCCCCGGCGGATACACGTACCGGCAGGACCCGCGCACCGGCTCCGCGTCCAATTCGCAGCCGACGTTCCAGCCGATGATCTGGACGGCCACGGCATTCTTGTTCGAGCTTCCGAAGAACCGCCTCGAAGGCGCACATCTGGTCGTGGGGACGGGCGGCCTGCTGCCGCAACTGTCCGCCGCCGCCGACGTCGACCTCGGCATCACCGCAGGCCGCGCGGCCGAACTGGTCCGCTCGGCGGCCGAACGGTACGACGTCGAGAAGGGCTCGCCATGACGGCGGCGGAGACCCGGCCCCAGCCGATCATCCGGCCGGAGGCAGATGAAGACACAGGACGGCTGCGCCCGCTCGACCGGCGAATTCTCCAGGCGATCGCGCTCGTCTGCGCCGTGTCCGCCATTCTCGTCATCCAATGGAAGGACGAGAGGAACAACGTCCAGAAGAACCTCAAGCCGCCGGAGAAGGCGACGAGCGTCCAGGAGGGGCAGATCGGCGAACTCGCCGGCGCGCAATGGAAGGTCATGGGACGCCAGACGGCCCGCCCGCTGACAAGCGGCAGTAACGACGTGGTCGAGTTGCGCATAGCGATCGCCGTCCGTCCGGGAGACGCGGCCAGCGCTAAATCGGTCGACTCCTACGGACTCACTTACCGGTTCCTCGACGACGACGGGCACGAATGGTCGGCCCTCGGCATGAAGGACGGCGCACCGCGCCCAGGCGTCCCGATGCGCGTCACGGTCAGGGGGACGGTGCCCCGGACCAAGGCTGATTCACTGGAGTTGCAGGTCCGGGCGCCGAAACTGGAGCGGAAGCAGGGGGCACCACTGGTTTCGCTGCGGTTCGAGCGCTGACCCGCGCCATCACGAGGTTGAACGCGGCGGCGAGCAGGCAGATCCGCAGGATCTCGAAGACGAGCTCCGTCCCGTATCCGACGAACGGCAGCGCCTGGATCCACCAGGTCACCTCGTGCGGCCCGATCAGCTCGTAGACGACGCGGCGGGACGCGTCCTCCGCGACGTCCAGCCCGGCGAACAGCGCGCAGAACGTCGCGAACGGCATCATCCCGGACCGGCGGACGAGCCGCAGTCCGTACCAGGCGGGCAGCCACATCTCGCGGAAACCGCGGGTGAGCAGCTCGCGGACGCTGTTCGTCCGGCCGACGCCGCCCGCGCGGGCGAGCCGCCGTCCCGCCCGCCCGCGGCCGAGCACGACGTCCTCGTCGCCCGCGTCCAGGCCGAGGATCACCCCGGCGATCACCAGCCAGATCAGCGCGCCGAGCACCGCGTCCTTGAACGGCGGCCACAGGTCGAGGACGGGCCCGGCGGTGTCGGTCACCCACGTCCACCCCTGCCGGGCGGAAAGCCAGTCGACGCCCTCGCCGCGCAGGTGGTCGATCGTGAAGATGCCGAACAGCGCGAAGTTGACTTCGAGGAACGCGATGAGCGCGCCGATCGCGCGGGGCAGCCGCTCCTCCAGCCGCCATTCCGCCGCGACCTTCACGACGAACAGCCCGGCGGTGAGGCCGATCGCGAGGCCGACGTGCTTCTCCAGCGACAGCAGCATGCCGAGGCCGTCGATCTGCCCCTGGACGCCGTTCTCGGCGAAGCCGCGGCTCGTCGCCATGTTCGCGAACTCCCGGGCGTCCTCCCCCTGGAGGCCCCAGGCCAGGTAGAAGATGACGAACGGGAGGGCGGCGCGGCCGGTCGCGCCGATCACCGACTCCTCGTTGCCGACCGCCCAGGGCGTCAGGTCGCCGCCCGCCTCGCGGGCGTGGACGACGTCGAGGCCCTCGCGGACGCTGTGCACCATCAGCACGACGACGGTCAGCGTGATGACGACCAGCAGCCCGATCGTCGTGATGGGGGCGACGGTCCCGATCGCGCCCTTCTTCGTGCCGAGCTCGTAGCCCGCGTACATCGCGCCGTAGCGGAGCAGCTCGCCGACCGTGAACCAGAGGGCGAGCGGCAGGACGAACCGTCCCGCGAGCTTCAGCGTCGCCCACGGAAGGATCAGCGGCGACCGCGCGGACATTCCGAACATCGCGCCCGATCGTATCGGGGCGGGCAGCCGATCCGAGCGTGCTGAGAAAGAGCGGACCCCGCCGTCCGCGCGAGGCGGGCGGCGGGGTCCGGCTACGCTTCTCGGCGCGTCAGATCGCGACCTGGAGGCCGGCGACCTCTCCGGTCTTGGCCGTGACGGCGTTGTCGACGCTGACGCCGCCCGCCGCGAGGACGCGGACCGTCCAGTCGCCGTCGGCGGCGAAGAACCGGAACACGCCCTCCTCGCCGGTGACGACCTCGGCGGTGAACTCGCCCGTCGAGTCGAGCAGGCGGGCGTAGGCGCTCGGCACGGGCGCCCCGTCACGGGTGACGGTGCCCTGGATCACGGCCTCGTTGGTGAGGTCGACGGTCGCCGGCAAGTGCGCCGTCTGTTCGGGCGCTGCGCATCCCTGGGTGGTCATTTCTCCTCCATCTCGGAGCACATCTTGGCGTGGCGGTGAGTCGGTCTTACTTGGGGGCGCCCAGCTCGATCGGGACGCCGACGAGCGAGCCGTACTCGGTCCAGGAGCCGTCGTAGTTCTTGACGTCCGAGAGGCCGAGCAGCTCGCGGAGCGCGAACCAGGTGTGCGAGGAGCGCTCGCCGATCCGGCAGTAGGCGATGGTCGACTTGTTCAGGTCGACGCCCGCCTCGCTGTAGAGCTCGCGGAGCTCGTCGTCGGACCGGAACGTGCCGTCGTCGTTGGCCGCCTTCGACCACGGGATGCTGCGCGCGGTCGGGACGTGCCCGGCCCGCTGCGACTGCTCCTGCGGCAGGTGCGCCGGGGCGAGCAGCTTGCCGCTGAACTCGTCCGGCGAGCGGACGTCGATGAGGTTCTTCGTGCCGATCGCGTCGACGACCTCGTCGCGGAACGCGCGGATCGAGAGGTCCTGGTCCTTGGCGGTGTACTCGGTCGTCGGCCGGGACGGGACGTCCGTGACGAGCTCGCGCGAGTCGAGCTCCCACTTCTTCCGGCCGCCGTCGAGCAGCTGCACCTTGTCGTGCCCGTACAGCTTGAAGTACCAGTAGGCGTACGCGGCGAACCAGTTGTTGTTGCCGCCGTAGAGGATCACCAGGTCGTCGTTGGCGATGCCCTTGGCCGACAGCAGCTGCTCGAAACCGGTCTTGTCGACGAAGTCGCGGCGGACCGGGTCCTGCAGCTCGGTCTTCCAGTCGATCTTCACGGCGCCACGGATGTGGCCCTTGTCGTAGGCGGAGACGTCCTCGTCGACCTCGACGAGAACCAGACCGGGGTCGTCCAGGTGGGACTCCACCCAGTCGGTGTCCACCAGGACGTCGGAGCGGCTCATGCGGGAACCTTCCTCTCGGAGCGATCTTTCTTCGCGGTGAAACGACGGATGAGCAGATACATCTCGCACCCGAGGCAGAACCCGAACACCGCGTTCAGGAACGCCGCCGCCAGGGCGAGGGCGGTGGCACCGATGCCGAGCCAGGTGGTCCCCGTGGCGTAACCGGCCGTTCCGACGAGGGCGAACACGAGGCCGACGCCCTGCGCGAAGCGGGGCGGGGCCGCGTCCTCCAGTTCGCCCGGCGGCGCGAGCCGGGGTCGGACCAGCACTTTGAAGACCAGCCCGTACGGGGCGTACCGAAGGCCGAGGAAGGTCGCGATGGCGAACACGACGGCCTGAGCGGCGAGCAGTGCCCAGCTTCCGGTCACCAGGACCGCGACGAGGACGACCGTGGTGACGAGTGCCGCGAAGCGCGGCCCACGTGGGTCAACCTGCATCGGGGTGCTCCATGGCGGAGGAAACGTGCGTACGAGCGGGAAAGTCGGTAGTGCTCGGGGGCGGTAGGGCTCGATGCCTCAGGCCATGCGACAGAGCGAGGCGGCCACGCGGCAGAAGTCGACCGCGCGACGCTTCGTGAGCATCTGCTCTGTCCAGTAACGCACGACCACGATGTTAAGCCGACAATCCACAAGCTGTCACATCCGTCTCGCCTTGCGAGACAGTTACAGTGACCTTAACCCAGGTCAACGAAGTGTGGCCCCCGAGGTGGCTCGGGGGACGGCTCACGGGCTGGCTCACCGGATGGCTCACCGGATGGCCTCGCCCAGGGCGGCGATCACCTCGGGCTTGCGCGGCGCCCCGGCGGCGCGCCGGACGACCCGTCCGGCGCCGTCCAGGACGAGCACCGTCGGCGTCCGGATCACGTTCAGCCTGCGCACGAGGTCCAGGTGCGACTCGGCGTCCAGCTCGACGTGCGCGACGCCGTCCACCATCTCGGCGACCTCGCCGAGGACGCGGCGGGTCGCGCGGCACGGCGCGCAGAACGCGCTGGAGAACTGGAGCAGGGTCGCCTTCTCGCCGAGTTCGGCGCCGAGCTCGTCCGGCCCGAGGGTGTCGGCCACCGCGTCCCCGCTCCCCCGCTGCGCGCGCAGCACGCCGTCACGGCGCCGCCGCACCAGCCCGAACACCGTGGCGGCGGCGAGCACGGCCACCGCGATCCATAGACCTGTCATCGCAATCGACAACCGTCGCAGGGCGCGGCTTCTTCCGCATCCGCTTCCGTTTCTTTCCCGAACATGTCCGGATTACGGACGTCCGGTCAGGCGGGGATGGAGAGCAGGGGCCTGCCGTCCAGGCCGACGATCTCGAAGGAGTAGAGCTGCCCGCGCGGGAACATCGTGGAGCCGCGGTACTCGCCGTAGCCCTCGTCGTAGGGGACATACCAGCTCCCGAGCGCGTCCCGGCGGCCGTCCCGCGCGATCACGAGCAGCTTGCAGTGCGACCCCTTCGGGACGCCCGCGAGGTGCAGTTCGACCTCCGTCCCCCACTGCCTCTTCTTGAGCAGGACGTAGCCCTTGACGTTGCTCGCGGGGTTCGCGGCGGTGATCCGCTCGGCGCCCACGAACGGCGGCCGGATGGGCGGGTCCGCCGTGTCGTCCGACCCGGACGGGCGCACGAGACCGCCGAACATGGCCCCGACCACCAGCAGCAGGCACGCCGCGACGGCGAGCGGGGCCCACCGGCCGCCGGGCCGCCGTCCGAGCCATCCCCTCCTCCGGTCGGCCGCCCGCGCGAGCAGGCCGTCCAGGAGCTCGGGCGGCGGTCCGGCGAGTTCGGCGAGCTGGGCCTCGTCGACCCGGCCGAGCATGGCGGGCAGGCCCGCGAGCCCGGCGAGCTCGTCCCGGCAGGCCGGGCAGCCCGCCAGGTGGCCCTCCAGCTCGGTCCGCTCGGCGGGGTCGAGCGCGCCGAGCACGTAGCCGCCGAGGGAGGTGCGCACGTCCGTGCAGCCGTTCATGGCGCCAACCCCCGCTCCTCCAATGCGAGTTTGAGCGCCCGCAGTGCGTAGTAGGTGCGGGACTTCACCGTGCCGGGCGGGACGCCCAGCGTCTTCGCCGCCTCCGCGACCGACCGGCCCTTGTAGTAGGTCTCCACGAGGACCGCGCGGTGCGGCGGGCTGAGCCCGGCGAGCGCCTCCGCGACCGTCCAGGACTCCAGGGCGCGGTCGATGTCGTCCGAGCCCGACGCCGTCATCATGACGTGCTCGTCGATGCCCGTCTCCGGCGGGCGGGCCCGTTTCGCACGGTGCGCGTCGACGACCAGGTTGCGGGCGACCGTGAACAGCCACGGCCGGACTGGACGTCCCGCCAGCGCCTCCGGGTGCTTCCAGGCGCGCACCAGCGTCTCTTGGACGACGTCCTCGGCCTGGGGGCGGTCCCCGCCGGTCAGCCGCAGGACGTAACCGAGGAGGGGACCGCCGTGCTCGCTGTACAGGGCGCGCAGCAAACCCTCATCCGCGGTGGGACCCACACCTAGGACACGTACGCCTTCCCGTGCCGGTTCACACCCGCCGGATCATTTCGGCGGCCCGTCACTCCGGCCGCCGTCACTGCTTGGTCTGCTGGCGCAGGTCGTTCAGGTGGACGTTCTCGGCGGTCGCGGCGACGCGCAGCCCGTCCGGGGTCGGCTGGATCTCGCTGATCCGCGACCCGAGCGGCAGGCTCGCGACCGGGACGATCCAGGTGAGCTGCTGCCTGACCAGCGCGAGCGGCATCTGCGGGCCGCCCGGCGAGCCCACCGACAGGGGCGACACGGCGATGCCGCGCGCGGTCGGCTTGACCTGGACGACCGCCGTGCCGGTGAACGGGCGGCCGAGGAACACGGTCTGCAGGTCGACCTCCAGGTTGTCGCCCTTCGGCCTGATCCCCTTCACCTCCCGCGGCGCCTCCTTCTTGATCACGGCGTAGGGGACGACGGCGGACGCGGTCGCGGTCCTGGCCGTGACGTTCGCGGCGCCGCCCTTCGTGACCTCCGAGACGGGCGCGTTCACGCCGCGCATGTCGACCTTGACGCCGCTGACGGTGACGCCGCGCTCCGTCCAGTCGCCGATCTCGACCTCGATGTGGTCGTAGTCGCCGCCGATCGCCTGCGTGAGGAAGGGGATGCCGTGGATGGTGACGTCCGGCTGCTGTTGCAGGTCGTACTGCGCGGCGACCTGCTCACCGATCTTGTCCTCCGCCATCCGGACGCCGAGCCGGTCGGCGACGACCAGACCCACGGCGACGAGGATCAGCAGGACGAGCAGTACTTTCCGCATCATTCTCCTTCGGCTCCGGCGTCCGCGTCGCCACACGATAGTGGGCGAACCGTGGCGAACGAGTCAGACCGGAGAATGACCTCGCTACCAGGAAAATCACCCCGGGAACGCCGAACCCGAGCGGGATCAGCCGCCCGCGAAGGGCGGGAGCACCTCGACGACGCCGCCGTCCGGCAGGGCCACCGAGGTGTGCGGACGGCTCCCGACCGGGTCGCCGTCCACGAGGAACGAGCTGCGCCGGACGACGCGCTCGAACTCGCCGCCGCCGTCCCGTCCCGCCCTCGCGGCGAGCGCGGCGGCGACCGCGTCGGCCAGCGTGGCGGCGTCGTACGGCTCCTCGTGCGTCCCCGCCGCCGCCTTGGCCGCCGCCCAGTAGCGCATGGTTCCTTTGCCCATGTCCCAAGTCTCCACCCTGGCGGGATGGACGTCCGCGGGTGGTCGCCCCCGCGTCGGCGGAGGCGGCTCGGTTATGCTCATGGGTGAGGGATCCGGGCGACGAGGCCATGGAGTTCATCCGACAGACCCTTCATGGTCACCTCGTCCTTGAGTCGCCGACCGTGGCCGGGGCTGAAGGATGAGCCGCCTGGGTCCTACGTCTTTTTTGGACGGGAGGCGGCATTTGAGCAGCTTGCTCCTGCTGACCAACGCGCTGGAGCCCTCCGACGAGGTGCTCCCCGCGCTGGGGCTCCTGCTGCACTCGGTGCGCGTCGCGCCCGCGGAGGCGTCCGCCCTCATCGACACGCCGCCCGGCGAGGTCGTGCTGGTGGACGCCCGCCGCGACCTCGTCCAGGCCAAGAGCCTGTGCCGGCTGCTGCGCACCACCGGGCTCGACTGCCCGCTCCTCGCCATCGTGACCGAGGGCGGCCTCGCCGCGCTCAGCCCGGAATGGGGCCTGGACGACGTCCTGCTCCAGACGGCGGGCCCCGCCGAGGTCGAGGCGCGGCTGCGGCTCGCCGCCGGACGCGCCGCCGCCGACGAGGACGACGACGCGCCCGGCGAGATCCGCAGCGGCGACCTCACGATCGACGAGGCGACCTACACGGCACGGCTGCGCGGCCGCGTCCTCGACCTCACGTTCAAGGAGTTCGAGCTGCTGAAGTACCTCGCGCAGCATCCGGGCCGCGTCTTCACCCGGGCGCAGCTCCTCCAGGAGGTCTGGGGCTACGACTACTTCGGCGGCACCCGGACCGTGGACGTCCACGTGCGGCGGCTGCGCGCGAAGCTCGGCGCCGAGTACGAGTCGCTGATCGGCACGGTGCGGAACGTGGGGTACCGGTTCGTGCCCGACCACCGTCCGGGCGACGCCGAGGAGAAGGCCCCGGCGCGGACCTGACCGTCACCGCGCGACCTTTCCGGTCGCCGGGTCGAGGATCAGCCGCCCGGCGCGCGGGCGGGCGAAGTCGAACATGCCGGCCAGCGTGCCCGCACGGGCGTCGAAGGAGCCGCCGCCGATCCGGCCGGTCGCCCAGTTGTCCTCGATGAACCGCAGCACGGACGCCTGTTCGAGCGGACGGTGGTCGACGTGCCCCGGCCGCGCGTACGGGGAGATCACGAGCATCGGGAGCCGCTGGCTCGGCCCGCACCGGTCCTGCTGCCCGGCGGTGGCGGGGACCTTCTGGCAGGCCGACTGGTCCTGCGCGGGGTCGTTCGAGCCGTTCGTGATGCGCGGGGCGACGTGGTCGTACCAGCCGTCCGAGTCGTCGTAGGCGAGGATGATCGCGGTGGACGCCCATTCCGGCGACCGCTGGATCCTGTTCACAGTGGACGCGACGAACGTCTGCTCGTCCAGCGGATCGGAATAGCCCGCGTGCCCGTCCTGGTATTGCGCGGCCTTGAGGAAGCTCACGGCGGGCAGGTTGTGCGCGGTGAGCGCGGCGTCGAAATCGGCCAGGTCGTATTGGTGGTTGGCCTGGTCGGCGCGGCCGATCGCGGCGGTCGCGGACGGCGGCAGATGCCTCTCGTTCGCCGTCGACTTGTAGTACTGGAACGGCTCGTGATGCGGGCTGTAGTCGATGACGAGGTTCTTGCCGATATTGGCGTGGGACGACCCGCACGCCTTGTACCCGTTCTTCGTCCCGGTCGGCCGGAAACCGCCCTGGAACCAGCCCCAGGTGACGTTCTTGGCGTTGAGGAGGTCGCCGATGTTGCGTCCGGTCATGACGGCGAGATTGTTGTCGGACGTGTGGTCGCGGTTCGAGCAGTCGTCGAACGCCGGGTCGGGATCGGAGATGACCGTCCCGATCCCCTTCGCGTTCGCGGACGCCACCACGGACGGGTCATCGACCTTCTTGTGCGACTTCGGGTCGGCCGCGTAACCGCCGTATGTCTGCCCCGAGATGAGGTTCAGGGCCCCGGGCGTGGACGGCCCGAAGACCGAGTCCCAGGAGTTGTCGCTCATCGCGTACCGCTGCGCGTAGTTCCACATGGCGGTGACGGTGTTGCCGTCGAAGTAGTCCATGACCAGGCCCGGTTCGCCGAAGAGGATGGGCTGGCCGGTGCATTTCCCGTGCTCGGTGAACTCGACGAACTTGTTCATGCGCCCGCCGTTCACGGCCTTCTGCTCGGCGGCGTAGCCGTGGTTCTGGTCGCAGGTCAGGGCCTGGGACCGTTGCAGCCGCTTCGGGTTGTAGCGGTTGGGGTTCTTGGTCAGGAGCCTCTTGGTGAGGCCGTTGACCTTCGCGGTTCCCTTGGCCGCGTGGAAGGGGACGCCGTCGGTGTTCGCCGCCCGGGGATACGTCCCGAAGTAATGGTCGAACGAGACGTTCTCGCCGTAGATGACGACGACGTGCTTGATGGGCGTGCTCGCCACCCCGGAACGGCCTCCGAGCGGCGGCGTCGCGCTCGCCTCGTTCCCGTCTCCGGCGGAGTCGCAGGCGGCGCTCAGCGCGGCCGCCATTCCGGCGGCCACCGCGAGCGCCGTCCACGCCGTGGTCCTGCGTCGCATTTCCTCCTCCTCTTCCTCGGCGGGCTCAGGCCAGCAACGCGCGGCCCAGATGGTCGGAGGCGTTCACGACGCCCGGAAGTGCGAAGAAGTAGCCGCCGCCAAACGGGGAGATGTAGTCGGTGAGCGGCTCGTCCTTGAGCCGTTCCTGCACGGCCTCGAACTGGCGCTTCGGGTCCTGCTGGAAACAGGTGAAGAGGAGCCCCATGTCGAGGTTCCCCGCGCCGTCCGTGCCTCGGTCGTAGTTCCAGGCGCGGCGCAGGACGCGGCTGTCCTCGGTCTCGGGGACGCGCGGGTTCGCGAGCCGGATATGGCTTGTCAGCGGAATGACCTCGCCTATCGGGTCGGCCGAATAGCGCGGGACGTCCGTCTCGTGCGTGCCGTCGAGGGGCGCGCCGGTGTCCCGGGCGCGGCCGAAGATCCGCTCCTGCTCGGTCAGCGCGATCCGGTCCCAGAACTCGACGAGCATCCGGATCAGCCGGACGACCTGGTACGTCCCGCCCGCCGTCCAGCCTGGCTCGGAGCCGTCCCGGGCGGCCCAGACGAGCCGGTCGCGGACGGCGGCGCGGGTGACGTCGGGGTTCGCGACGCCGTCCTTGAAACCCATCAGGTTCCGGGACGCCCCGGCCGGCCTCGGCCTGCTCGTGAATCCGCCGATCCGCCACCTGACCTGCATCGCGCCGCGCGTGTGGCGGCAGACGTCGCGCAGCGCGTGCAGCACGGTGTCCTCGTCGGGCGCGGCGAACCCGAGCAGCAGGTCGCCGTGGCACCAGGACGGGTCGAGGTCGTCGTTCGGGAACGTCCGCATCCGCGTCAGCCGGGCCGGACGCAGGGACGCCAGCCCGAACCGGTCGTCGAACAGCGACGCGCCGACGGCGGCGGTGACGGTGAGGCCGCCCGCCGGGACGTCCGGGCCGAGGACGCCCGAGTCGGGCGGCGGGCCCGCGACGCCGACCTCGGGCGGCGCTCCGCCGCCGGTCAGCGCCCTGGCCCGGCCCGTCACGGCGCGGAACAGGTCGGTCAGCTCGGCCCGCGTCGCGGCGATCACGTCGAACGCGGCGAGCATGGCGCGAGGGCGCGGGGCGTCCAGGATCCCGGCCTGATGGACGCCGTGGAACCGGGACGCGGGCGCGGGGGTGGCGCGACCGACCGTGCCTGCCACGCCGGCGGCGAGGGCGCCGCGCAGGAACGTCCGCCGTCCCGGCCCTGCGGCGGCGGTCACGGCGTCCTCCGCACGGTCGCCACGGTCGCGACCGAGGCCAGGCGTTCCACGAGTTCCCCGATCGCCCCGTTGAGGCGCTCGCGCTCGACCGTGCCGAGCCGGTCGAGCGGCGTCCACCGCCCGTGCCGGTACTGGGCCCGGAGCAGCCGCGACGCGCAGGCGAGCCCGGCGTCGATCGATGGCAGCTCCGGCAGCCGGTCGGCCAGCAGCGGACGCAGCGGGGCGAGCACCATCCGCGTCCCGTCGACGTTCGCGGCGACCGTCGCGAGGGTCGTGCCGCTGCCCTGGTCGGTCGCGCCGGTCAGCTCGAAGCGGAGCGCGTCCTCAAGGATCTCGTGCGCCCGCAGCCCCAGGTCGCCGGCGTCGATCTGCGCGCGCGGGAAGCCGTCCCGCAGCGCCCGGACGTCGGCCGCGAGCCGGTCGGCGGGCCCGCGCAGCGACGCCGCGGACGCGCCGTGCCACAGCCCCCGCTCCACCCGGTGGAAACCTCGGAAACCCGGGTCACGGACGCCGTCCGGCAGCCCCGCCGGGCGCCCGTCGATCGCGTCCCCGCGGTCGCCGAACGCGCCGTACGCCGCGCCCAGCCGCGCATAGGCGAGATGGGCCGGGAGCCATGCGTCGCGCGCCGCGTCCAGGTCACCGGAGCGGACGGCGTCCCGCAGGGCGTCCGTGCGCCGCACCAGCGTGCCGAGCCCCGCGACGATCCGGGCCCGGTACACGCGCACCGCCGGATCCAGATCGTTCCGCGTCAGCGGTCGGACGCCCCGCGCTCCCCCGCCCGGTCCGGACACCCGGACGCGCGGCCCGGTGACGGCCGCGCCGTCCGCCGGACGGCACCCGATCGCGTACGTGCCCGCGCCGAGCCCGACGCGCAGCGGCCGGGTCGTCCCCGGCCCGACGCCCTCCAACTCGGCGAAGACCGTCCCGCGCGACGGGTCGACGACGGTGACGTCGACCGGCGCGGAGTCGCCGTTGTGGACGAGCAGCGTCCGCGCCCCGGCCCGCGCCGATCCCCAGCCCTCACCGCAGCGCGCCCGCCCGACCTGGACGGCGAGCCCGCCGCCCGCGTCGCCCGAGCAGGCCGCGAGCGCGCAGGCGGCGCCTGCGATCGCGGGCAGGAGGACCCGGTGCACACGGTCCATACGACCGTGCTACCACGTCACGTCCGCGAACACACCGAAGCCGCGCGGCCGCGGGAAGAAGTCCCCGGAGCCTCGGCCCCGGGGACCGGACGACTCAGCCGAAGCGGCCGGTGATGTAGTCCTCGGTCGCCTTCTGCTCGGGGTTCGTGAAGATCTTGCTGGTGTCGTCGATCTCGATGAGCTTGCCCGGCTTGCCCGTCCCGGCGATGTTGAAGAACGCCGTGCGGTCGCTGACCCGCGCGGCCTGCTGCATGTTGTGCGTGACGATCACGATCGTGTACTGCGCCTTCAGCTTCTCGATCAGGTCCTCGATGGCGAGGGTGGAGATCGGGTCGAGGGCGGAGCACGGCTCGTCCATCAGCAGGACCTGCGGCTGGACGGCGATCGCGCGGGCGATGCAGAGCCGCTGCTGCTGCCCGCCGGACAGGCCCGCGCCGGGCCGGCTCAGCCGGTCCTTGACCTCGTTCCACAGGTTGGCGCCGCGCAGCGACTCCTCGACGATCTCGTCGAGCCGGGCCTTGCGGCGCACCCCGTTCAGCTTCAGCCCGGCCGCCACGTTGTCGTAGATCGACATGGTGGGGAACGGGTTCGGCCGCTGGAACACCATGCCGACGACGCGGCGCACCGCGACCGGGTCGACGGACGACTCGTACAGGTCCTCGTCGTCGAGCATGACCTTGCCCTGGACGCGGGCGCCCGGAATGACCTCGTGCATCCGGTTGAGCGTGCGCAGGAACGTGGACTTGCCGCAGCCCGACGGCCCGATGAACGCCGTCACCGAGCGCGGCTCGACCGTCATCGAGATGTCCTCGATGGCGTGGACGGCACCGTAGTAGGCGTGCAGCCCGGACACTTCGATCCGCTTGGCCATGGGGTGGTTGCTCCTTTGTCCGGATGTCAGCGGCCCGCGGGCCTGCGCCGTCCCGCCACGAAACGGGCGGCGAGGTTGAGCAGCATGATGATCAGAATCAGCACGAGCGCGCCCGTCCAGGCGCGGTCGATCGAGTTCTGGTTCGGGTCCTTCGCCTGCTCCCAGATGAATGTGGGCAGCGAGCCCTGCGGCCCGCTGAAGGCGTTCTCGTTGATCGCCTTGGTGAAGAAGATCGTGAGCAGCAGCGGGGCCGTCTCGCCCATCACCCGCGCCACCGCCAGCATGATCCCGGTGATCATGCCGGTGAGGGCGGTCGGCAGCACCACGAGCAGGACCGTCCGCCAGCGCGGCACGCCGAGCGCGTAGGCCGCTTCGCGCAGCTCGTTCGGGACGAGCTTCAGCATCTCCTCGCTGGCCCGCACGACGGTGGGGATCATCAGGATGGTCAGCGCGAGCGCCCCGGCGAAGCCGGAGAAGTCGAACCCGAACGTCAGCAGCCACAGCGCGAGCACGAACAGGCCCGCGACGATGGACGGGATGCCGGTCATGACGTCCACGGTGAAGCTGATCACCTTGCCGAGCCGCCCGTTCCCGGCGTACTCCACCAGGTAGATCGCGGTGAGCACGGCGATCGGGACGGCGATCAGGCTCGTGATCACGACCTGTTCGAGCGTCCCGATGATGGCGTGGTAGGCGCCGCCGCCCGCGTCGTTGCCGCTGACGGCGTTCATCGAGTACTGGAAGAACGTCAGGTCGAACCGCTTCGCGCCGTTCACGACGACGGTCCACAGCACCGACAGCAGCGGGACGAGCGCCAGCCCGAACGCGAGGTAGACGAGGGCCTGGACGGTCCGGTCCTTGATCCGCCGCCCGGCGGAGATCGAGGAGAGCGAGGCCCCCGGACGATCCTTGCGAGTGGAGACCGTGGTCACGCGAACTCCTTCCGGCGCGCGACGACCGCGCGGGCGGCCATGTTCACGACGAGGGTGATGACGAAGAGGACGAGGCCGGAGGCGATCAGCGCGCCGCGGCCGGTGGTGGACGCCTCGTCGAAGCTGTTCGCGATGTTCGCCGCGAACGTGCTGCCGCCGTTCTCCAGGATGTGCCAGTTGATCCCGGGCACGAAGGTCAGCACCATCGCGACGGCGATCGTCTCGCCCATCGCGCGGCCGAGGCCGAGCATCGAGGCGCCGATCATGCCGGACCGCCCGTACGGCAGCACCGACATCCGGATCATCTCCCAGCGGGTCGCGCCGAGCGCCAGCGACGCCTCCACGTGCGACTGCGGGACCTGGAGGAACACCTCCCGCGAGATCGACGAGATGATCGGCAGGATCATGATCGCCAGCACCACCGCGGCGGTGAAGATCGAGTTCTTGCCGGGGCTGTCGCCGCCGAACAGCGGGATCCAGCCGAGCACGCCGTTCAGGAAGTCGCTGATGCCCTCCATGTGCTTGGACAGGAAGGCGAGGCCCCACAGCCCGTACACGATGCTCGGCACGGCGGCGAGCAGGTCGACGACGTAGCCGAGGCCGGACGCCAGCCGGCGCGGCGAGTAGAACGAGATGAAGAGGGCGATGCCGATCGCCACCGGGGTCGCGATCAGCATCGCCAGCAGGGAGGACATCACCGTCCCGAACGCGAGTTGGGCGATCCCGAACCGCGGCTCCGCCGCGTTCGGGTTCCACTCCTCGGTGGTCAGGAAGTTCGCCTGGTTGTCCTGGAGGGCGGGGATGGCCTTCCAGACGAGGAAGGCGCCGATCGCGACCACGATCGCGAGCACCGTGATGCCCGAGCCGCGGGCCGCCCCCGCGAAGATCCGGTCGCCGGCCCGTCCGGTGCTCATCCGCGCGCCGGTGGCGCGGTGCCGCGCGCCGACCCGCGCCTCCGCGCCCGCCTCGACGCCGGTCTCGCTGGTCATGGGGGGTCCTCCTTCGATCACGTCGCCCGAACCCACGCCTGCCCCGCCGCCGGGTTCGCCGGCGGCGGGGCTGCGGGTGTCGTCGTCAGCGGTCAGGACAGCGCCTTCACGGACGTCTGGACCTTGGTCAGCACGCTCTGCGGGAGCGGTGCGTAGCCGAGGTTGGTGAGGATCTTCTGGCCGTCCGCGCTGGACGTGTAGGTGAGGAAGGACTTCACGAACTTCGACTGCTCCGCGGGCAGCCCCTTCTCACAGGCGATCTCGTACGTCACGAGCACGATCGGGTACGCGCCCGCCTCCTTGGTGGCGTAGTCGATCTTCAGCGCGACGTCGTTGCCGGTGCCGGCGACCTGCGCCCCCGCGATGGCCTTGGACGCGCTGTCCGGGGACAGCTCGGCGTACTCGCCGGCACCGTTCTTGACCTGCGCGGTCTGGAGGCCGTTGTTCTTCGCGAACGACATCTCCACGTAGGAGATCGAGCCGTCGGTGCTCTTCACCTGGCTGCTCACGCCGTCCGACTTGGGGGCGCCCTCACCGGTGGAGTTCGGCCACTTCTTGGCCTTCTCCCACGTCCAGATCTTCGGCGCGGTGGTGTGCAGGTAGTTCGTGAAGTTGTCCGTCGTGCCGGACTCGTCCGAGCGGTAGATCGGCTTGATGTCGGAGGAGGGGAGTTTCGCGCCCTCGTTCTCCTTCGCGATGGCCGGATCGTTCCACTTCTTGATCTTGCCCGAGAAGATGCTCGCGAGTGTCTCGGACGACACCTTGAGGCCGTCGGTGCCCTTGAGGTTGTACACGACGGCGATCGGGCCGACGACCATCGGCAGGTTCAGCGCGTTGCTCCCCTGGCAGCGCTTCTGCGCGGCGGTGGCCTCCTCGGGCTTCAGCGAGGAGTCCGACCCGGCGAAAGCCACCTGGCCGCTCGTGAACGCCTGGATGCCCGCGCCCGAGCCGTTCGGGTTGTAGTTGAGGTTGGCGCCCGCGCACTTGCTCGCGTAGAGCTTCGTCCACTCCTCGACGGCGTTCTTCTGGGCGCTCGACCCGGCCGCGTTGACGCTGGCCTTGGCGCAGTCGATGTCGCCCTTGGGGGCGCTGCTCGAACTGGCCGTCGTGTTGTTGTCGCTCCCGCATGCGGTGAGGGCCAGCGCCCCCGCGACGACCACGCCGCCGAGGGCGGCGAGTCGGGAACCGTTCTTCACCGGAGGGTCTCCTTGGTTTGGTTGGGCGAAGCCCCTGGCCGGTCCTGGTCCGCTCCGCCAGGCGCCGGGGTCGCCGTCGAGAGCGACGCTAGGCAGGCGAGGTGACCAGCCGCCCTGATCCCGATGAACGACAGATGAACGGGGTAGAGCCTGGTTGCGAAGAATGTCCCGATTTGCAGTGGCCGCGGGGTTAACACCGCAGCTCACAAAGCCAAAAACCCCTCCCGGATCGGGTCAAGGAGGTTTAGAACGGTCCGCTCTACCGGGTGGTTTCCGTGGCGTACATGACGTCCACTGCGTGCCTGGTGAAGCCCAGTTTTTCGTACAGGCGGACGGCCGCGGCGTTGGATTCGTCGACGTAAAGCATGATCTGCTCGACGCCCGCGTCGCGGAGGTGCCGCAGGCCCGTCAGGGTGAGGGCGCGGCCGAGGCCGAGTCCCTGCGCGTCGGGGTCGACGCCGACGACGTAGACCTCGCCCACGCCGCCGGGGTGGACCTTCGTCCAGTGGAAGCCGACGAGACGGCCGTCGCGCTCGGCGAGGAAGAACCCGGCCGGGTCGAACCAGTCCTCGGCCTCGCGGTCGCGGACGTCCTCGATCGTCCAGGAGCCCTGCTCGGGGTGGCCGGCGAAGGCGCGGGCGTTCACGTCCAGCCAGGCCCGCTCGTCCTTGCCCGGCTCGAAGGCGCGGACCGCGACGCCCTCGGCGAGGCTCGGCTCCGGCAGCGGACCGGACGCCGGACGCCGCAGCTGGAGCAGCGCGCGGTCGCGGGACATCCCCTCGGCCTTCGCGAGCGCGGCGGCGGACGGCAGGTCGCCGTGCGCCCAGACGCGGAGCGGACCGTCCGCCCGCTCCCGCAGCGCGCGGAGCAGCGCCCGCCCGTGGCCCCGCCGCCGGTGCCCGGGATGGACGACCAACTCCCCCGCCGCGGGCTCCCCGTCGGTCGCCGGATCGAGATGCGCGTACGCGACGACGGCCGGGCCGTCGGCGACGACCGTCCCGGCGCGGCCGCCGCGCAGGGCGAGGAGTGCGTGCTCGGACAGCGGGCCCACCGAGTCGGCGGACGCCGCCGCCTCGACCAGAGTCAGCACGTCGCCGACCTCTCCGTCACCCACCGCACGCAACTCGCTCATGATCGCCACCCTATGCGCCCGCGCGGGCGCATAGGCCCTGATCAAGTCGTCATTAAAACGTCATCGCGCCGCCGGGAAGCGTATGCCGGACGCACTTACCGTCCGCAGCATGACTCGACGACGCACCATCCTGGCCTGCGCCACGGCGGCGCTGACGGTCGCGGGCCTCACCGCGCAGCCCGCCGCCGCACGCCCGGCCCCCACCGCGTCTGTACGCCTTCTCGCCCTGAACGACTTCCACGGCAACCTCGAACCGCCGACCGGAAGTTCCGGACGGGCCGTGGACGAGAACGGCAACACCGTCGACGCGGGCGGCGCCGCCTACGTCGCGGCCCACATCAAGCGGCTCCAGAACCGCGACACCCTCACGGTCGCGCAGGGCGACCTGATCGGCGCCTCGCCGCTGATCTCGGCCGCCTACCACGACGAGCCGTCCGTCCGGTTCCTCGGCGACATCGGCGTCACCGCCTCGGCGGTCGGCAACCACGAGTTCGACGAGGGCTACCAGGAGCTGCTGCGCATCCAGAACGGCGGCTGCCACCCCGTCGACGGCTGCACGCCGGACGGGAGATGGCGCGGCGCGAAGTACGACTACCTCGCCGCGAACGTGCTCAAGAAGAACCGGCCGATCCTCAAGCCGTGGACGATCCGCCGCGTCAACGGCGTCCGCGTCGGCTTCATCGGCGTCGTCACCAAGACCACGCCGACCATCGTCACCGCCGCCGGCATCAAGGGCCTGACGTTCGACGACGAGGTCGCCGCCGCGAACCGCTCCGCGCGCGAGCTGAAGCGGCGCGGCGTCCGCGCGATCGTGCTGCTCGTCCACGAGGGCGACCAGGTGAAGTCCGGGTCGCGGCCGGACGAGTGCGGGATCGTCCCCGGCGCCGGGTCGCGCATCGCGAAGGACGCCGACCCGGAGATCGACGTCGTGCTGTCCGGGCACACGCACCAGCAGTACGTCTGCTCCGTCCAGGACCCGGCGGGACGGCCCCGGCTGTTCTCGTCCGGCTCGTCCTTCGGCCGTGTGATCACCGAGGTGAACCTCAAGGTGGACCGGCGCACCGGGGACGTCGTCCGGTCGTCCCTCCAGGGCGACAACCACGTCGTCACGCGGGACGTCCCGCCGGACCCGTCGACGCAGGCGTTCGTGAAGACCTGGCAGGACCGCGTCGCGGCGATCGCCAACAAGCCCATCGGCAAGATCACCGCCGATCTGACCCGCGCGCAGTCCCCGGCCGGGGAGACCGCGCTCGGCGACGTCATCGCCGACGCGCAGCTCGCCGGGACGAAGGACCTCGGCGGCCAGGTCGCGCTGATGAACCCGGGCGGCGTCCGCACCGACCTCACGTTCAGGGCGAGCGGCTCGGAGGGCGACGGCGTCGTCACCTACGGCGAGGCGTTCGCCGTCCAGCCGTTCAGCAACGTGATGGGCGTGACGTCCCTGACCGGCGCGCAACTCGACGCCCTGCTCGAACAGGAGTGGACGGCGGCGGGCGAGAAGATCCTCCAGCCGTCGGCGAACCTGCGCTTCACCATCGACCGCGCGAAGCCGGTCGGCGACCGCGTCTCCGCGATCACCGTGGACGGGACGCCGGTCGACCCGGCCGCCGTCTACAAGGTCGCGGCGAACAACTTCCTACTCGGCGGCGGCGACGGCTTCTCAGTCTTCACCGAAGGCAAAGACCAGGTCCTAGGCCAGATAGACCTAGACACTCTCGTCGCCTACTTCCAGGGCCAAGGCACCATCACACCCCCACCACTGACCCGCATCACCACCCATTAGCCCAAAGCTGAGCCGGGCCCACGCGCCCAAGGCTCTTGGAAGAGACCTGAGCCGGGGCCACGGTTCGTGCGGCCGGAGGCCGCCAAGGCCGGAGGCCGCACGAACCGCCGCACGGCGGGCCGTTTCCCGAGAGCGACCGCGATTCGGGAAACGGTCCGCCGTGCGCAACGGGGGTTCCAGGGGGTCGCCCCCCTGGAAGATCACGCTCCGAAGAAGTGAACGATGAAGTAGACGGCCGCCGCGACGGCGGCGGCCATCGGCATGGTGAGGACCCAGGCGAGGATGATGTTCCCGGCGACGCCCCAGCGGACGGCGGACAGCCGCTTGGTCGCGCCCGCGCCCATGATGGCCGAGGTGATCGTGTGGGTCGTGGAGATTGGAGCGTGCCACACGAAAGCGGTGGCGTACAGGACGACGGAGGCCGTCGCTTCCGCGGCGAAGCCCTTCGGCGGATCGACCTCGATGACCTTGCGGCCGAGCGTCCGCATGATGCGCCAGCCGCCCGCGTAGGTGCCCGCCGACAGCGCGCCCGCGCACGAGACGATCACCCACCAGGGGACCGTCTCGCCGTCCGAGTGCCCGGTCGTGACCAGGGCGAGGACGATGATCCCCATGGTCTTCTGCGCGTCCTGGAGGCCGTGCCCGAGGGCGAGGGACGCGGCCGACAGCGTCTGCGCGATGCGGAACCGCCGTCCGACCCGGCTCGGCTGCGCGTGCCGGAACGTCCACAGGATGGCCACCATCACCAGGTAGGCCAGCGCGAACCCGACGACCGGGGACAGCACCATCGGGATCGCGACCTTGTCGAGGACGCTGCTCCAGTTCACCGACGACGCCGACGCGAGCCCCGCGCCGACGACCCCGCCGATCAGCGCGTGCGAGGACGACGACGGCAGCCCGAAGTACCAGGTGATCAGGTTCCAGGTGATCGCGCCGAGCACCCCGGCGGCGACCACGGTGAGGCCGTGCAGCCCGTCCGGCGGGCTGATCACCTCGCTGACGGTCTTCGCGACGCCGACGCCGAGCAGGGCGCCGATCATGTTCATCGCGGCCGCCATGCCGAGCGCGACCCGCGGCGTCAGCGCCCGCGTGGACACCGCCGTCGCGATCGCGTTGGCCGCGTCGTGGAACCCGTTGGTGTAGTCGAAGACCAGCGCCACGACGATGACCAGGACGAGGACGGCCGCCTGCGCGTCCGCCCGGAGGCCGAGCGCGCCGGCCACCATGACCAGCGCGATCCCGGCGAGGAGCAGCAGCCACGCGCGGCCGGACACACGGCGCGTGGCCTGTTCGCCAAGGGAGGCAGGATCGTCCTCCGGCACCGGCTCCCGGACGGTCGTCGAGCCGACGTCGCTCATGATTCCTTGACCGCTATGGTCTCGACCGTGTTGGCGACGTGCTCGAAGGCGTCCGCCGCCTCCTCCAGCCGGTCGATGACCTGCTTCATCTTCAGCACCGTGAGGGTGTCGTACTCGCCGCTGAACAGGTGCGCCAGCAGCTTGCGGTACACCTGGTCGCCCTGGTTCTCGAGCCGGTTGATCTCGATCCAGTACTCGTTGAGCTCCTTCATGGAGCGGAGCTTCGGCATCGCCTCGGCGGTCAGCTCCGCCGCGCGCTCCAGCACCTCGACCATGTTGACGATGCCCTTGGGGAACTCGTCGATCTTGTAGAGGACGACGAGGTCGGCGGCCTCCTCCATCTCGTCCATCACGTCGTCGATCGTGGAGGCCAGCCGGTAGATGTCCTCCCGGTCGAACGGGGTGATGAACGTTTCGTTGAGCCGGCGCATGATGGCGTGGGTGCATTCGTCGCCGGCGTGCTCGCAGGCGCGCATCTTCTCCGCGATCGCCGGCCGGTCGGCACCCTCGCTGATGAGCTCTACGAGCAGCCTGGCGCCGGTGACCAGGTTGTTCGCCGAGTCGGCGAACATGTCGTAGAAGCTGTCCTCACGCGGCGTGAGACGCAAGCGCACGTCGTTCTCCTGATGTGCCGGAACAGTCCGCAGAGGATCGTAGGCGCAACCGGCCGTAAAAAGAACCTTTGCCCCAGCTTCGGCTGGTGTCCTCCATCCTCTCATCTTCAAGATTGCCCTAGATCACCGGGAACATACCTCTCGCGAGGGCCCCTATCTGCGGGGATGCGCGCGGTTCCGGGGCGTCGGGAGGGCGCGCGTCCGGTCCCGGTCGCGGAATGTCCGGCGAGGGCCGAAGTGAGATTGCTTACAGTGACGGCACGATGGTCTTCGCCACTCTCCGTGCACAAAAAACCGGGGACGCCAGGATCGCGTCCCCGGTTGCTGCGTGCTTCGGCTCAGTCGATCTGCGTCAGCTCGCGACGACCGGCTCCGTCGGACCGTACCCCGAGCACCATGTCGATTTCCGCGACGGTCAGCGGCCGCTCTGCCGCCGCCACCGCGCTGAGCATTTCGGCATAGAGTTCGATCTCGTCCAGCGCAACACGGTCGTGGACGCGCAGATCGAGGTTCTGGCGCACCGCGTCCACCTCCGTTCGTCTCCCCCACACCCAAGGTCGAGGCTACGCTTCCGCCCCTCGGCGGCACATGACCCAAGAGGGCCATTCAAGGGCCACTCCAGGTGGGTCGCCATGTGGCCCACCATGGCCCCGATGGTCGTAGCCTTCCCCGAAGACGACGGTCTGATACCTATGTCCCGTTCGTCCTGGGACGCCGGGACTCGCCCGCGGTGCCTCAGCCGCCCGGACGGAAGTCGCCGAGCAGCTGCTCAAGCGCCGTCTCGGGCAGGTCGCGGGCGGTGAGCCGGGCGACGGTCGCCGCGTTCACGTCGGCGCCCGCGAGCCGGGCCGCCTGCCGCGCCACCGTCTGTTCGAACAGGGCGCGGACCGTCCGCGCGTAGGCGAACCTCGGGTCCTCGCGGAGCCGCTCGAAGCGGCTCAGCAGCTCGACGCGGAGCTCCTCGTCCAGCATGTAGAGGTCGCGCTCGGCGTAGCTCTGGAAGAGGCGCACCATGTCGCGGTCGCCCATCCCGGTGAACTCCAGGACGCGCCCGACCTCCGCCTGGAAGCGCGGGTCGCCCGCGAGGAAGCCCTCCATCTCCGCCGCCGGGCTCGTGCAGATCACGAGGAGCCTGGCGCGGCCCGCGTTCATGCGGGCGAGGAGTTCCGCCACGACGTCCGGGTTGCGGTCGAGCCGGTGCGCCTCCTGGATCAGCAGGACGCCGCCGAGCGCCTGCTCGACCATGCTCGCGACCCGGTGCTCGGTGTCGGCCCGGTCGCGTCCGGCCAGGTGGACGGGACGGCACGCGACCACGTGCCCCGAATCCAGCAGCCCGAGCGCCGCGTAGATCCCGCCGACGAGCCCCGCGACCGTCGTCTTCCCGGTGCCGGGCGGGCCGACGAACACCAGGTGGCGGGCGCCGTCGCTCGCCACCCCGTAGCGCGCCCGGTCGGCGGCGAGCCCGGCCTCCTCGACCAGCTCGCGCACCGCGCTCTTCACCTCGTCCAGGCCGGTGAGCTGGTCGAGTCGCCGCAGGTAGCCGTCGATGTCGCCGGGCGGGCGCAGCGCGGGCTCGATGCCCTCGGCGACGCCGGTGAGGTCGTCGGGGGTGAGCACGAGCCGGTCGTGGGACGCCCCGGCGCGCTCCATGTTCCGCTGGGCGGCCTGGTCCAGGTACGCCTCCACGAGCCGCGCGCCGACCAGGTCGCCGGGG
This sequence comes from Actinomadura syzygii, assembly GCF_008085905.1. Taxonomy (GTDB): domain Bacteria; phylum Actinomycetota; class Actinomycetes; order Streptosporangiales; family Streptosporangiaceae; genus Spirillospora; species Spirillospora syzygii. Next base: position 40,846 of record NZ_VSFF01000006.1, read on the forward strand.
CCGCGCAGGCGGTTCAGGTCCTCGCGGGCGACCTCCAGCGCGGCGGCCCCTATGGTGACGCGCCGTTCCTCGGCGAGCAGGTGCAGCAGGATCATCCGGTTGTCGAGGTCGGTGAAGTCGGGCAGCCGGTGCACCCGGAACGCCTGGACGAGCTTCGGGTGCTCGCGCAGCATCCGCTTGTAGGCGTGCGGCTCGCAGGTCGCGATCACCGGCGTCGCGTTCACCGGGTCGCGGCGGGCCCGGCGCACCGCGCCGACGACCGCCCCCGGGTCGGGCGCCGAGGCGACGGCGACGTCCAGCCGCTCGAACAGGATCACCGGGCCGGGCTGGGCGAGGATCCGGCCGATCTTGTCGGCGGGGGCGTCCCGGACGTCCTCGGCGTCGTGCGCGCGGATCGAGCCGTCCCCGAGGCCCGCGTTCGCCAGCGTCAGCGCGATCATCCTGGACAGCCTGCGCTGCCCCGAGTGCGGCGCGCCGACCAGCAGGACGCCCGGCACGCCGGGCCTCATCGAGCTGGGCGCGCCGTCCACCCGCGTGTCCTCGGGGCTCTCGCCGACCTGCGCGTCCCACTCCTGGACCTGCTGCTTCAACCCGGCGAGCAGGTCGCTCGCGTCGTGGTCGCCGTAGACGAAGCCGAACCCGAAGCGTTCCAGCACGCGCCGCTCGCTGCGGTCGCGCGGCGGCGGGATCTCGTGGACGGGCTGGTCGGGCGACGGGGTGTCGTCGAGGAAGTCGAAGTCGCCGACCATCGTCTTGGACATGACCTTCGTCCCCGGCCCGGCCGCCGGGACGGGCGGCGGCGGGGGCGCGGCGGGATCGTCCTCCAGGTCGCCGGGCCCGAGGATGCGCGTGCCGGGCGGGCTCGCCGGGGCGGGCTGGACCTCCGGGTTCGTGGGGTGCGCGCCGTCGTCCATGCGGGTGGAGTACGGGTCGAACGCGGTCTGCGCGGACGGCCGCTGCTGCTGCGCCTGCCGCCTCGGCTGCGGCGGCGGTGGGACGGGACTCTGCTGCGGCACCTGCTGCTGAGGCGCTTGCTGGGGCGGTGACTGCTGGGGCGGCACCTGCTGCGGTGGGACGGCGCCCGCGGGCTGGTAGCCGAGCTGCGTGTACGGCGGCGCGAAGGGCTCGTCCTGCTGCTCCCCTTCCGGCGCGGAGAAGCCGGGCGGCTGCTCGGACACGGCGGCCGCGGGCGGCGGAACCTGCGGAGGCGGCGCGGGCGGCCCGCCCTGCATCGCCCCCGGATTCGGCACCGGCGGCGGAGGCGTGCTCTGCATTGGCGCGGGACTCTGCATGGGGGCAGGGCTCTGCATCGGAGCGGGACTCTGCATCGGAGCGGGCGGAGCCGCGCCCGGACGTTGGAAGCCGAGCTCGGTGTAGGGCGGCGCGGCGGGAGCGTCGCCCCCGTCGTCCTCGATGGGCGACGCCCCGCTGATCAGCGGGTCCGGGGAGGCGAACGCGGCCTGCTGCCCCGGCCCGGGGACCGGCCCCTGCTGCGCGGCCGCCTGCCCGCCCGGACCCGGCGCGTTCTCCCAGCCGGGCTGGGCGGGCGGCTGCACGAACGGGCGGTCCGGCCCGGCGGGCGGCGTGCCGGGCTGCGGCGACGCGCCCGGCGCGAGCCCCGGCTGGCTCTGCATCACGAAGGGGTTCGGCTGCGGCGGCGCCGGGACGGGCGGCGGCGTCGCGGTCGGGACGGCGCCCGTCGCGCGGGCCCGCCCGCGTCCGATCATCCCGGCGATGACCGAGGTCGGGACGGGGAACCCGCGCGGCCGCGCGGGCATCCCGCCGAGCCTGCACCAGGCCAGGTCGACCTCGTACATCGCGGCGAGCAGCGACTCCGCGCCCGGCCCCGACCCGGCGGCAGACCGCAGCGGCTCGGGGAGGCGCATGTCTTGGGGCCAAAGCCGACGCAGCGGATGCCCCTTCTGCTCCGACACCGCCTGCACCGTGTAGCGGATCTCGGGGTCGAGCCAGGGGACGATGGTGCCCACCATGTCCTTGCGGACGACGTCGAGGTCAGCGGCGAGCAATGCGGCGGCCACGAGCCGCGGCTCGACGTAGGCGGGCTCGGCGGGGTCTCCCGACAGGCCGGCGATCAGCTCGCTGAGCGTGTAGAAGGCGTGCCGGAAGTTGTCCCCGGGCGAGCTCTCGTTGCGCAGCGCGGGCACCAGGTTGGGCGGGCACCGGGTCAGCCACTGCTGGACGATCGCCTGGTCCCCGTAAGGCAGGGCCCCGTAGTCGACGGTCGGGTTGGCGAGCGTGGTGCCGAGGACGGCGAGCAGCGCGTCCGCCCTGATCTGGAACCGGACGTCGTCGCGCAGCGCGCTGGCGACGGCCCACATCGTCCGCAGCACGACGACCGCCGCGTCCACCCGGCTGGCGCGCAGCCGCTCGGCGTACAGCCCGACCAGCGTCTCCAGCGGCGGCGGGGTGAGCCAGCGCGGGCCGTCCACCTCGGGGAGCGGGCGCGCGCGGTACGGCTTCCACAGGTCGAGCATCTGCGCGTCCAGCCGCGAGTCGAACGCGGGCGCGGACGAGCACCACAGCATCACGCCCCAGGCCACCGCGACCGTGGACGGCGTCTCGGCGGTGAACTCGGGCCAGCCGTGCGGGTAGTCGGGCGCGGTCAGCGCGGCGGCCGAGTCGACCGTCGCGCGGACCCGCGCGGTCAGCTCGGTCGCGAACCCGTGCGCGACGAACGGCAGCCCGGCGGGCGGGTCGTAGGAGAAGTCGGGCCCGGCGGGGACCACGTGCGGCGGCAGCATCGGCACCTGCCCGGCGCCGTGCTGCGCGGGCCGCGCCGCCATCCGGACGGCGGGCGTGCGCGGCGGCGGGCACAGGTACCACTGGCCGTCCGACGGGTGCAGCCGGTACCAGCGCGCCCACGCGCCGAACAGCCACCACGTCCCGTCCGGGAGGACGAGCATGCGGCCGCCGATCGCGTGCTGGCGCTGCTGCGGCGGCGCCGACGGCCACCACGCGGCCGCCACCATCGCCCGCGTGTCCCGCTCTGCCTCCGCGAACGGATCCTGCCCCGCCTGGGGGCTGGGCGGCGGAGCACTGCCATAGCCCGGTCCCCACACCACGCTGGTCATGGTAGTCAGCAGAACGCGGGCGGGGTGCCGCGCATCTGGGCATTCGTCGCATCCGCGCAGGTCAGCGCGCCAGCATCGGGATCGACCGATACGGCCGGGATCACTGCCAGACGGCGTCGCGGTGCTGCCGCGCCTTCGCCACGTACACCTCGGAGGTGTGCCGCAGGACGAGCCGGTCGTCGTCGGTCAGCTCCCGGACGATCTTCCCGGGCATCCCGGCGACGAGCACCCCGGACGGGATCGTCCGGCCCGGCGGGACGAGCGCCCCGGCGGCGATCAGCGTCCCGGCCCCGATCCGCGCGCCGTTCAGGACGATCGCGCCGATCCCGATGAGCGAGCCCGTCTCGACGTGCGCGCCGTGCACCATCGCCTTGTGCCCGAGGCTGACCCGGTCCTCCAGGACGGCGGGCGTCCCGGGGTCGGCGTGCAGGCAGCTCAGGTCCTGGATGTTGCACTCCTCGCCGACGACGATCTCCTCGTCGTCGCCGCGCAGCACCGAGCCGTACCAGACGCTGGACGCCCGGCCCAGCGTCACCCGTCCGACGAGGACCGCGCCCGGCGCGACCCACGCGTCCGGGTCGATCTTCGGCCGACCCTCGCCCAACGCTCCCACGTACCTCGTGTCGCCGCTCATGCCGCCGATGCTAGGACGGCCCCGGCCGCGTCCCCGCACACGGCCCCCGGCAGAGCGCCCGGTGAGAGCGCCCGGTGAGAGGTCGGCCGAATCCGCTTCGACGACACGCCCGCTCATCGCGCGAATTCTCCAGAGATTGGATAGTTTGTCGCTTCTACCAGGTGAAGAAACGGCAGCGAGAGGCGCGTTCCGGTTGCGCGAATGGGGTGGACCGGACAAGAGTCGTCCTGACGTTTCCACATGTGGACCCGCTCAACCGGCGGGTGAGGATCGCAACCGACCCTGACGGGGCGACGACCCCCGCCAACGACCCCCCAAGGCATCATGAGCAACGAAGCCGAAATCCTGCCTAACCTCCTCCAAGAAGAGTCCTTCGAGATCGTCATGCGCGGCTACAACCGCCGCCAGGTCGACGACTACATCGCCCGCGCCCAGCAGAAGCACCGTGAGCTGGAGGCCCGCCTCGCCCGCGCGCAGGACGACTCCGAGCGGCTCCGCCGCGAGATGGCCGAGCTCCGGGAGGCCCGCAAGCCGACCGGCGACGACCTGAGCGACCGGCTCCGCCAGATCATCAACCTCGCCGAGGACGAGGCCCAGGACAAGGTCGCCGAGGCCGAGGCCAAGGGGACGGAGATCCGCAAGGACGCCGAGCACGAGTCCAAGCGCATCATCGACGACGCGCGCTCGCACGCCGAGAAGAACCTCGCCCAGGCGCAGGAGAAGGCCGAGCACGTTCTCGCGTCCGCCAAGAAGGAGTCGGAGAGCGTCCTCGGGTCCGCGAAGCAGGAGGCCGAGCAGACGGTGACGAGCGCGCGGCTGGAGGCCGAGCGCACCCTCACCGCGTCCGAGCGGCGGGCCAGCGTCATCAACGAGGGCGCGACGAACCGGCTCACCGCGCTCACCAAGAACCACACGCAGGCCCTGCAGCGGCTCACCGAGATCAGCGACACCCTGCACCGCCTCCTCACCGCGGAGAACGAGGCCGGGCCGCTGGAGAAGATGGTCGAGGACGCCGTCCGGCAGAGCGCGCCGCGCAAGCAGCCCGCGTCCCCGCCGCCCGCCAAGCCCGCCCCGGCGGCGGCCAAGCCCGCGGCGGCCGCGCCCGCGCCGCAGAGCGCGCCGTCCATGAAGAAGCCCGAGCCGGCCGCCGAGGCCCCGGCCGCGTCGGCGCCGTCCGCCGCGACGCCGCCCGCGGCCCCGCAGCCGCCGAAGTCCCCGCGTCCGGCCGAGGACGCGGTGGGCCAGGCGGCTCCGGTCGTCCCGCCGCAGCAGCCGCGGGGGCCGATCGAGTTGTAGCCCGCCCCGGCACCGGAAACGTCAGGCGGGACGGACAGCGCGCGGCGGTGCGCATCGGCCTTCACGGGCCGGTGCGCACCGCCGCGTCTTCTATAGGATCTTCGCGTGAGCAAGAGGACCCACGCGCGGCAGGGCACGGCCCGTCCCATCAGGCGTCTCGGCGATCCGGTCCTGCGCACCGAATGCGACCCGGTCCGGACGTTCGACGCTTCGCTGGAGCGGCTGGTCGACGACATGTTCGTCACCATGTACGAGGAGGACGGCGCGGGCGTCGCCGCCAACCAGGTGGGCGTCGGCCTGCGCGCGTTCGTGTACGACTGCAAGGACGACAAGGGGCGCAGGCACGTCGGCCACGTCGTCAACCCGCGGCTCGTCGCCGCCGACGGGGAGCTTCTGGTCGAGCCGGAGGGCTGCCTCTCCGTCCCCGGAATGCACTTCAAGACGGCCCGGCACGCGTACGCCGTCGTCGAGGGCGTCGACGTGAAGGGCAAGCCCGTCCGCGTCGAAGGGACGGGCTATTTCGCGCGCTGCCTCCAGCACGAGTGCGGCCACCTGGACGGGAACGTGTACATCGACGTCCTGTCCGGCGACGCGCGCCGGGAGGCGATGCGCGCCATCCGCGCCCTCGACCGCTGACGCCCGCGGCCGGTTTTTCCCGTTTTCCGGCGCTGACCTCGGACTTGGCCACCGGTTCCGTATCAGCGCGCACTCAACCGTTCCTTTGCTCGCATTCAGGGGACATTCAGCTTCACGTGCGAACCTGCGCCCTGACTTGTGAGGGGGACTGTGCCATTGGTTGATCGAACGGCGAACGGCGGCAGACCGGCGGAGGCGACCCTGCTGGTCGTCGAGGACGAGCCCAACATCCTGGAGCTCCTCGCCGGAAGCCTGCGCTTCACCGGGTTCGACGTGGTCACCGCCACCAACGGGGCGGACGCGGTGCAGTCCGCGCGGCGGCACCGGCCGGACCTCATCGTGCTGGACGTGATGCTCCCCGACATCGACGGGTTCGACGTCGCGCGGCGGCTGCGGTCCGGCGGCGACCACACGCCCGTGCTGTTCCTGACCGCGCGGGACGCCGTCCAGGACCGCATCAAGGGGCTGACGATCGGCGGCGACGACTACGTCACCAAGCCGTTCAGCCTGGAGGAGGTCATCGCCCGCATCCGGGCGGTGCTGCGGCGGTTCCGGGGCGGGGTGAGCGAGCCGCCGCCGCGCCTGGTGTTCGCGGACGTCGAGCTCGACGAGGACAGCCACGAGGTGTGGCGCGGCGGGCGCGCGATCCAGCTCTCCCCGACCGAGTTCAAGCTGCTGCGCTACTTCATGGCGAACGCGGGGCGCGTCGTGTCGAAGGCGCAGATCCTCGACCACGTCTGGAACTACGACTTCCGCGGCGACGCGGGCATCGTCGAGTCGTACGTGTCGGCGCTGCGCCGCAAGGTCGACAACGCCGAGCCGCGGCTGATCCACACCCTGCGCGGCGTCGGCTACGTGCTGCGCGAGCCCGCGAAACCGGGCTGATGGCGACGCTCGCCCCGGGGTCCGCGGCGGGCGGGCGCCCCGGGTGGTCGCCGCGCGGCCTCGCGCGGCTGTGGGGGCGGACGCCGCTGCGCGTCAAGCTGATCGCCGGGATGCTCGTCCTCGTCACGCTCGGGATGCTGGTGATGAGCGCGGCGGGCGCGTCCGTCCTGCGCCACTACCTGGTCGGGCGGGCCGACGACCAGCTGCGCGGCTCCGTCGGGCGGACGATCGAGCAGGTCGTCCCGCAGCTGCGCAGCGGCGACGGCCGGATCACGGTGCGGATCCCGAGCGAGATGTACGGGCAGATCCGCACCAACGACGGCCGCGCCGTGGGGTGGAGCGACGCCTGGAGCGAGCCGGGCACGCCGCACCTCCCGACCGACATGTCCGGCCGGATCGACCGCCCGTTCACGGTGCGCGGCGCGGGCGGCTCGGACGCGGCGTGGCGGATCCTGGCCGAGCCGATCCCCGGCACCGACGGGACGATCATCGTCCTCGCGTTCAGCCTGGACGAGGTCGACCGCACCGTCGGACGGCTGGTCATGATCGACGCGATCGTCGGGCTGCTGGTGCTGTCGGTGCTGGTCGGGCTCGGGGTGTGGGTCGTCCGGGCGAGCCTGCGGCCGCTCGCGGCGGTGGAGGAGACGGCGGGCGCGATCGCGGCGGGCGACCTGTCGCGGCGCGTCCCGCAGGGCGATCCGCGGACCGAGATGGGACGCCTCGGCCGGTCGCTGAACGTGATGCTCGCCCAGATCGAGACCGCGTTCCGGGCCCGCGCCGAGTCGGAGGCGGCGGCCCGCCACTCCGAGCGGACGGCGCTGTACTCCGAGGAGCGGATGCGCCGGTTCGTCGCCGACGCCAGCCACGAGCTGCGCACCCCGCTCACCGCGATCCGCGGGTTCGCCGAGTTCTACCGGCAGGGCGCTGCGCGCACCCCGGAGGAGACCGACCGGCTCGTGGGGCGGATCGAGGAGATGGCGTCCCGGATGGGCCTGCTCGTCGAGGACCTGCTCCTGCTCGCCCGCCTCGACGGGCAGCGGCCGATCGAGCGGCGTCCGGTGGACCTGCTCGCGGTCGCCGCCGACTGTGTCCAGGAGGCCAGGATCTTGGCACCTGAGCGAGCCATCGACCTGTCTGTGGAGGGCGGTGTCGCGTACCAGGTGCGGGGCGACGAGCCACGCCTGCGCCAGGTGTTCGGCAACCTGCTGAACAACGCCGTCAAGCACACGCCCGACGGGACTCCGGTCTCGGTGCGGCTCGCCCCCGGCACGCTGCGCGACGCCCCCGCCGCCGTCGTCGAGGTCGCGGACGAGGGCCTCGGACTCCAGCCCGACCAGGCGGAACGGGTCTTCGAGCGGTTCTACCGCGCCGACGAGGCGCGGTCCCGGCAGGACGGCGGCGCGGGCCTCGGCCTGTCCATCGTCGCCGCCCTCGTCGCCGCGCACGAGGGGCTCGTGGAGGCCGACTCGACGCCGGGCGAGGGCGCGACGTTCCGGGTCGTCCTGCCCCTGGACGAAGGCTGACCGCCGCCCCGCGCGGGGTTCGGGACGTTCAGGCAACGTTCAGGAAATTGCGCTTAGGTAGGACGTACAGGGCGCGCCCCGATCTCGACGGGGAGCGGGAGGCCGCGCCCTGGCCAGCCACGACAACGGAACCGCGGCCGGGGACGAGTCCGACTCGTCTCCCGGCCGCGGTTCTTTCGCGCTGCGGGGCGTTCAGCACACTTTCAGGTGGGGTCCAGGGAGGCTGGAGCCCCCAGACGCATCCTCCAAAGTGACCAGACGACAGGGGATGCAGATGAACGCCGACCGACCACAGCAACCGGGGGAGCCCGGACGACCGGAGCCCGGCCAGTGGGCGAACCCCGCCTGGCAGGACCCCGACCACACCCCGCCCCCCGCCCCACCGACACCCCCGGGCTCCCAGATCCCGTCCGGGCCGTCGACGCCCCCCAGCTCCTCAACACACCCTGGGCCTTCGATACCTCCCGGCCCCTCGATGGCTTCCGGCTCCTCGATGGCCTCCGGCTCCTCAACGCCGCCCCCCGGCTCCTCGATGCCTTTCGGCTCCGCGATGCCGCCTGGGCCTCCCGGACCGCCCGGACCCTTCGCACCGTATGGGGCTGCAATGCCGCCGCCGGGACATCCGATGGCTTCGCCGCCGGTGGAGCGTCCTCGGACGTTCGGCACGGTCCGGCAGAAGCTCGCGGCGGTGGCCGCCGCGACGGCGCTGGCCATCGCGGCGGGCGGCGCGGGCGCGGCGATCACGTCCGCCCTGAGCGGCGACGGGACCGGCTACGCGAGACCGGCCGCCGTGTCCGGGGTGCCCACGAACGGCGGCACGACCGCGCAGGTCGCCGCCGCCGTCCAGCCGAGCGTGGTGTCGATCGAGGCGCGGCTGTCCGGCGGGACGAGCGGCGGCTCCGGCATCGTCCTCCGCTCGGACGGCGTGATCCTCACCAACGCGCACGTCGTCTCCGGCGCCCGCTCCGTGTCGGTGAAGTTCAGCAACGGCAAGACGGCGCCCGCCGAGGTGCTCGGCGCCGACCGGACCGGGGACGTCGCGGTGCTGAAGGCGCAGGGCGTGTCCGGGCTGAAGGCCGCGACGCTCGGCGACAGCCGGGCCCTCGCGATCGGCGACACGGTCCTCGCCGTGGGCAGCCCGCTCGGCCTGGACGGCTCGGTGACGTCCGGCATCGTCAGCGGCCTCGGCCGCGAGGTGCGCGAGGGCGGCGAACAGCAGCAGCTCCCGCCCGGGCTGCAGGGGCAGCTCTCCGAGCAGCAGCAGACCGTGATCAGCAACGCGATCCAGACCGACGCCGCCATCAACCCGGGGAACTCGGGCGGCGCGCTGGTGAACGCCGCCGGGCAGGTGATCGGCGTGAACACCGCCATCGCCACCTCGGGCAGCAGCTCCGGCAACATCGGCGTCGGGTTCGCGATCCCGATGGACACGGCGAAGAAGGCCGCCGACACGATCATCGCGGGGGCGTCGGTCTGACCCACCGGGGGGAGGGGGAGGGCCGCGCGGCCCCCGCACGGGTCGCGCGGCCGCACTCCTCCCCCGGTCAGCCCGTCCTGACCGAGGCGGCCGGACGGCGGTTCAGCTTCGCCAGCGTCCGGCGGGTCGTGTGCAGGTAGTACCGCCTCGGCAGCGTCCGGACGGCCAGCGGAAGCCGCGGATACACGACGGCGAGCGTCCCGACCAACAACCGGAACCGGCGCTCCCGCCCGGCGTCCCACTTCCACCCGTACTGCTCGCGGATCGGCGCGGGCATCAGCCCCGCCGTCAGCAGCCTGATCGCCATGAGCCCCGGCGCGTTCAGCGGCCCGCCCGGCAGCCGCGGCCGCAGCACCTGCGCCGCGATCGCCCGCGAGGCGTCGGTGATCTCCAGGCTCCGGACCATGTCCGCGTAGTACTCGCGGAACAGCGGATAGGTGGCGGGCATCCGCTCCTCCGGGCAGCCGAGGATCGTCGCGTAGATCTTGGCCTGCCGGTAGAACTCCTCCAACTCCGCCGCGTCGAACGTCCGCCGGAACAGGAGCTGGTAGAACTGCACCGCCACCGCGAACAGGGTGGACGCCACCCACACCTGCAACTCCGGGTCGTTCGCCTCGTAGCCGGGTCCGGTGACGCTCTCGTGGCCCTTCCTGACCAGGGCGCTGAACGCCTCGGCCTCCTCCCGCGTCCCGAACTGCACCGCGTACAGCCAGCCCATCGTGTTGCGCAGGCGGCGGAGCGGGTCGTCCGCGGTGTAGCTGTGGTCGTACACGCCCTGCGCCACCAGCGGGTGCGCGGTCTGGAGCAGCGACGCCGCGCCGCCCGCCGCGATGAGCGCGCCCTCCCGCGAGACGACGCGGATGAGGTCGTCGTCCGAGAACAGTCCATCGGTCATGGCGATCAGTGTAAGTAAGTACTTTCAGATGTCGAGGGCCGGGGGTTAACGAGACGACAAGATCACATCTACCCTGCGACAATGGAGACATGCCCGACCAGATCCACGTACGCGGCTCGATCTCCATCCCGGAGTCCGAGCTGAGCTGGCGTTTCTCGCGTTCCTCGGGTCCGGGCGGGCAGCACGTCAACACGAGCGCCACCGCCGCCGAACTCTCCTTCGACGTCGCGAACTCGCCGTCCCTGCCCGAGCCGATGCGCTCCCGCGCCCTGGAGCGGCTCGCGTCCCGCCTGGTCCGCGGCGTCCTCACGATCCGCGCCGAGGAGTACCGCTCCCAGCAGCGCAACCGCGACGCCGCCCGCACCCGCCTCGCCACCCTCCTCGCCGACGCCACGGCCCCGCCCCCGAAGAAGCGCGTCCCGAAGAAGATCCCCCGCGGCATCAACGAACGCCGCCTGGAGAACAAGAAACGCCGCTCCGCCGTAAAACGCCAACGCACCACCCGCTGGGACTGACCCCAGCAGCCCGCCGCGCGAATTCGCATGGCCTAGGCTGGTGGCGAAGTCACAGAGCGGCTCGTCAACGCCGGGAATCCGCCGGTTCACCGACCACCGAGGACGGAGCATGAGAACCTATGACCGGCTGCGCCCGACGGCGATCGCCATCATGGAGCAACTGGACGCGTACGGCGTCGAGCTGGACGACCAAGGTGTCCACGTGATGATGAGTCCGGTCAACCGGCACGAACTCGCGATCTCACGACTGCTGCGGCAGCTGCTCCCCCAGCTCGGCCCGGACATGCTGGCCCACGCCGGTACGCCCGAGATCGACGATCCGGGGACGGGCAGGCTGCGGCGACCCGACCTCGTGGTCGTCCCCGAAGCCGCGCTGGAGCGTCCCGGCCAGAGCTACCTCCGCCCCGAGGACGTGGAGCTCGTGGCCGAGGTGGTCTCGGCTCCGAACCCCGAGAACGACTACGAGCACAAGGCCGCCGACTATCCCGCCATGGGAATCCCGACGTACCTGATCATCGACCCGCGCAAGTCGACGGTGACGGTGCTCAGCGAGCCCGGATCGACTCCCGAAGGAACCCGGTACCGCACCAGGCGCGACTATGTGTTCGGCGACCAGGTCGAGGCCGGAGGCTACATCATCGACAGCGACGCGTTCCTCCCCTACGAAGACGGCTCGTGACTCAACGAAATTCGGTCGGGACGGCGCGGTTCGAGGAGGTGGCCGGGCACGTCGTCCGTCTAGTCGCCGAGTCCGAGGGTGTGACGCGCTAGTTCGCGTTCGCGGTCTTTGGTCCCTGGGAGGTAATTCCCGGGGGCTTTTCCTTGGGGCCTCATACCGGCGGGGGAAAGGGATCGGTCGCGTTGGGGAGGGAGGGGGCGGGGCGTCGGACGGAGCATCGAGGGGTCGGGCCATTCGGGGTCCGGCTGGAACGGACGGGAGTCTCGATGTTCGGCAAGGCGATCAAGTTGGGCGTGCTGGCAATGGCGGGGGTCGCGCTGGTGGCCGCTCCCGTGGCGGCGCAGGAGACGGGGAACAAGGCGGGAAAGGCCGCGAAAGGCGCGCGGGTTTCAGGGGCCGCGCAGATCAAGTTGACTTTCTCGCCCGATCAGGAGGTCCGCGCATTCGCGTTCGACGTGACGGGCGTCCCGTATTCGGAGCCGAAGCAGGGCGCTCCGCAGGGGCTGCCGACCGACGCGCGCGGAACGGTGCAGATCTCTCACCACTCGCCGCAGGAAGGGTGGACGGTGAGGGCGAAGGCCAAGGTCGACTGCCTGGCGACGAGTCCCGGAAACGCGACGCTCACGGCGATCGTCTACGAGGCGGACGAGCCGGTCGAAGACTGGATCGGCAAGCGCATGGGCTTCAGCGTCCAAGACGGCCGTCACGGTGAGCCGGACCGGGTGGGATTCTCCTGGGCGGTCGTGAACGGCGTTCAGAACGACAAGGGCGAGTGGGAACAGGGAAAGGTCGGGACGTGCATGGGTCCCGCGGCTTTCGCGCCGGTCACCAAGGGCGGTTACCAGGTGCGGCACGCCGATCTGCTACCCCCGCCGAAGTGAGGGCTTCCCGGCTACGCCGCCCCACATGCCGGTCGTGAGGGACGGGGGCGCGCCCGGCTCGGGGTGCCAGTCCTGAACCGGGACGACGCCGGGATCGAGCAGGTCGAGCCCGTCGAAGAACCGGCTGACGCCCTCGTGCGTGCGGAAGGTGACGCGGTATCCCATCGCCTTGGTGAGGGCCTTTTCGGCGGCCTCCATCTGCTCCGGCAATTGGTCGATGCCCGGATGGGTGATGGCGAGGAAGCTGCCGGGCGGAAAGGCGTCCATGAGATCGCGGACGATTTCGCCCGGCTCGTCCTCGTCCGGAACGCAGTGCAGTATCGCGATCAGCAGCAGTCCCACCGGGCGGTTGAGGTCGAGCAGCCCGGACGCGCCTTTCAGGATCAGGCCGGTGTCGCGCAGGTCGGCGTCGATGAACGCGGTGGGCGCGCTGACGCCGGACAGCAGTGCCCGCGCGTGGACGAGCACGATCGGGTCATTGTCGACATAGACCACCCGGCAGTTGGGATTGACGGCCTGCGCGACGAGGTGCGTGTTGTCGGCGGTCGGAATGCCGGTGCCGATGTCGAGGAACTGGGTGATTCCCCGTCCGGCCATGAAGCGGACGGCGCGGCTCAGGAACGCCCGGTTCGCGGTGACTCCGGGCTTGATGGTCGGGGTGGCCGCCATGACCTGCTCGGCGGCGTTCCGGTCGGACTCGTAATTGTCCTTGCCGCCTAACCAGTAATCGTAAATTCGGGCGATATGGGGGGTGGTGATGTCGATGCCCGCCGGTGCGGTCTCGTCCTCGCCGACCATGCGATCCAGCCTAGCCCTGACAACGAATGGAAGATCATGTTTTGTCACCGGTAAATGGCCGACAACGGCCGTGCGGCCACACCGGCGGCAAAGACGGCCGCGCGCCGCGGTGCTCGGGCGAACCCGTTGAGCACCGCGGCGCGCGGGTGAATCAGAAGCGAGGGAGTCAGACCTTCTCCCAGAGGGCCGGAACGTTCGGCGGCGTCCAGCCGGGCGCCGCGGTGTGCGCCTGGAGGCAGCGGTACTGCACGCCGTCGTAGGTGACGAGGTCACCGACCTTGTAGGAGCCGGTCGCGGCCCAGGTGGTGGACCCGCCCGGGTCGCCCGGGTCGCCGGGGTCACCCGGGTCGCTGGCCCGGCTGCCGACCTTCACGCCCGCCCAGGCGTTCGCGGTCGCCGTGTACTCGGGGCTGGTCGCCCCGTACAGGGCGGACGCGGCGGCGAGCGTCGCGCGGCGGGCGTCGGCGTAGTTGGTGTTCGAGCGCATCTGCTCGGTCAGCGCCTTGAACCAGATCGCGGCGGCCTTCTCGCGCCCGATGCCGGTGACCGGCTTGCCGTCGCCCGTCGGCGAGTTGTACGACACGCCGTTGATGGTCTTCGCGCCGCTGCCCTCGGACAGCAGGTAGAAGAAGTGGTTCGCGATGCCGGACGAGTAGTGCACGTCCACGTTTCCGGCGTTCGTCGACCAGTTGTCGAGCGAGTTGCCGTCCTTGCTCGGCTTGTCCATGTACCGGAGCGGCTGGCCGTTGCCGAAGATGTTCAGCTTCTCGCCGATGAGGTAGTCGCCGACGTCGCTGGAGTTGTTCGCCCAGAACTCCATGGCGGTCGCCATGATGTCGGACGTCGCCTCGTTCAGGCCGCCGGACTCGCCCTCGTAGATGAGGCCCGCGGTGTTGGACGTGACGCCGTGGCTCATCTCGTGGCCCGCGACGTCCAGCTCGGTCAGCGGCGCGTTGTTGCCGGAGCCGTCGCCGTACGTCATGCAGAAGCAGCTGTCGTCCCAGAAGGCGTTGACGTAGCTGCTGCCGTAGTGGACGCGGGAGTACGCGCCGACGCCGTCGCCGCGGATGCCGGACCGGCCGAAGACGGTCTTGTAGAAGTCCCACGTCTCGCCCGCGCCGTACGCCGCGTCCACGGCGGCGGTCTGGCTGTTGCTCGGCGAGCCGTTGCCCCAGGTGTCGCTGGAGTTGGAGAACAGGGTCCCGCGACCCGACGTGGCCCGGTTCAGGTTCGTCGTGTCGTGGTTGCCGCGGCCGGTGTCGCGCAGCACGTACTGCCCGCCGGACTGGCTGGTGCCGAGCTGGACGGTGCCGGAGTACTGGCTGTTGCCGGTGCCGGTCTGGACGCCCTGCCACTGCGTGATCGTCTTGCCGGTGGCGGCGTCGGTGATCACGTGCAGGCGGCTCGGGGTGCCGTCCTTCTGCGTCCCGCCGACGACGGTCTCCCAGGCCAGGACGGGGTTGGCGCCCTGCATCCAGACGACCTTCTGCGGGGCGACGCTGCCCTTGGCCTTGGGCGTGGCGGGCTTGGTGGACGCGAGCGTCCGCGGCGCCGTGTTCACCTTCAGCTCACTGGTGAGCCCCTGGGTGACGCCCTCGATCTCGCCGGACGGCGCCCGGTGCACGATGAGGTCGCCGCCGATGACGGGCAGGCCCTCGTAGGTGCGCAGGTAGCGGGTGTGGGTGGTGCCGTCCTGGTTCTTGACGACGCTCTTGGCCTTGAGCTCGACCTTGTCGCTGAACTTCAGCTCGGACGCGGTCGTGTCCTCCTGGGCCTTGGCCTTGCCGACCAGCGCCTTGTACTCCTGGGCGCTGACCTTGGCGGGGAGCTGTCCGGGGTCGCCCTGGGCGGGCGCCGCCGGGGCGGCGGACGCCGGTCCCGTCTGGAGGCCGATCGCCGCCATGGCGGCGACGGTGACCAGCGCGGTTCCGGTGGCGACGCGCCTGTGGGCACGTCCTCGGGGTGTGGATCTCACGCGGTGCTCCTTGTCTGCCGGCCGTCTCGGGGTGACGGCCGAGGGGGGTTGCTCTCCGGGCGGACGCGGTCGCGCCCACGGAGCTCCGGAGTGCTGGGAGGCGGTTGACCCGGGAACGATCGCATGCATTTGTGTGCATGTCACCGCAAAGTTCGCGGCTCGCCGCCATCCGTAGGGACATCGGAGGGGACGCAAGGGAAACCCCTACACACCCCAGGGGTTGACGAGGGTGCGTTATCGGGACAGGGTGGCGCCCGGCCCGTCCAGCCCTCCGCCGAGGAGCGAGCCGAGCTGCGACCGGGAGCGGATCCCGAGCTTGCGGTAGATCCGCGTGAGGGACGCCTCGACGGTCTTCACGCTCAGGAACAACCGGTGCGCCACCTGCTGGTTCGTCGCGCCCTGGCCGACGAGCAGCGCGATCCGCCGTTCGCCCTCGGTCAGCGCGACCTGCGCCGCGGGGGCGGCCACGCCGGGGCCGTCCGGGACGCCCGCGTCGGGCCGCGCGAGCCGGTGCCGCGCCTGCTCGGCCCACGGCCGCGCGCCGCAGCGCAGGAAGATCTCCAGGGCCTCCGCGGCCGTCCGCCGGGCCGGGCCGCCGCGCCGCCGCCGCCGTTCGATCCGGGCCTCCTCCAGCAGGCACTGCCCGGCTTCGAGCGGCTGGCCGAGCCGTTCGAAGAGCGCGGCGGCGCGGCGCAGGAGAGCGACGGCCTGGTCGTGCTCGCCGCGCGCCGCGAGCACGCACGCCTCGGCCCGGTCGAGCTGGCCGGTGACGCCGACGCCGCGCGTCCGGTCGCCGACGGCGGCGCGGGTCGCGCGGATCACCCGCTCGGCCCGCTCGGTGTCCCCGAGGGACGCGAGCCCCTGTGCGAGGTCGCCCTGCCAGCGCAGCACCATCGGGGACAGCGGTCCGCGTCTGTGTTCGTTTTCGTCGGTGGACGAACCCAGTGCGTCGATACGCAGAAGGGTGTCGACTCCTGTACGCACGTCGCCCGCGCGCATGTACGCGACACCCAGCACGTGGAGCAGGCGGCCCTGGAAGATGACGTCGTTCTCCTGCTCGGACGCGCGCAGCCCTTGCTCGGCCAACGCGGCGGCACGGTCCACACTGCCTCCGGCGAGTTCGGCCAAGGCGCCGTGGTACCAGGCGGGTCCGGGGCTGAGCGCGGCCTGCTCGGTGATGCGCATGGCACGGTCCGCGAAGTCGAGCGCCTCGCGACAGCGTCCCGTCCGGACGGACACCTCCGACAGGTTGCGCAGGACGTGCACGACCTCTTCGCCTGACCCGCGCTCCACTAGCGCCAGCATCCGCAGTAGTTCCGTACGGGCCTCGGTAAGACGGTCTTCAAAAATGGCGCAGTAGGCGGCCAGATATCGGGGCGTTGTATGAAGTTGGCCGTCGAGAGGTGGTTCGGGCAGGCGGCGGGCGCGTTTCAGGTCGCTGGCGTAGTCTCCGCGCCCTTCCAAGAGGGAGATGTTCGCGCGGAGGGCGAGCGCCTTGGCCTCCAGTGCCGTGTCACCGATCGCGCGGGCGTGCGCGAGCGCGCCGTTGGCCTCGTGCTCCGCGCGCTCGGACGCGCCGTTCACGAGCAGGCCGATCGCCATCCGCAGCCGGAGCGGGCCGAGGAGTGCGGGATCGCCGTCCGCGTCGACGAGCGCCGCCGCGAACACCTCGCCCATCTCCGCGAGCCCCTGCCCGGACAGGTCCAGCAGCGCGAGCCGGACCCGGACGCGCTGGCCGCGCGTCGCGTCCGCCGCGAGGACCGCCTCCGCCGCCCGGTGCACGAGGTCGGGCAGGCCGCCGTTCGCGCCCGCCTCGGCCGCCGCGACCAGCCATTCCAGCCGCTCCGCCGCGGGCTCGGCCGGGGACCGGTCGGCGGCCAGCCGGTACAGCTCGGCCGCCATCCGGTGCGAGCCCAGCCGGACGGCCTGCTCCGCCGCCGTCACCAGCGAGTGCGCCAGCTCGGCGTTCGGGCCGGGGTCGGCGAGGGCGCGGTGCCTGGCGCGTCCGGCCGCGTCCGGGACGACGGCGGCGAGCGCCCGGTGCACCCGCGCGAGGTGCCGCGCGTCGGCGGACTCGGCGAGGACCGTGCCGACCGCGGGCGGCGTGAACCGGATCCCGCCGCCCTCGGTGATCAGCAGGCCCAGCACGGCGGCGGTGCGGATGTCGCGGGCCGCCTCGGCGCGTCCCGCGCGGCGCAGCAGGTCCGTGGTCGGACGGATCGCGAGCGCGGCCATCAGCAGCGTCTCGTGCGCCTGCGCCGGGAGCCGGGCCAGCCGCTCCGCGATCACCGCCTGGACGCGCTGCGGCAGCGGCGCGGGCCGCCAGTGCCGCGGGATCCGGTCGGTGAACGCGCCGCCGAGCGCCAGCGCGAGGTAGGGGTTGCCGCCGGAGTCGGAGTGCAGCGTGTTCACGACGCGCACCGGCAGGCCGTAGCTCTCGAACATCTCGGCCAGCTCGTCCTGCGTCAGCGGCGGGACGGGCAGGTGCAGCGCGTCGGGCGCGGGCGCCCACGGCGCGCTGCCTCCGTCGCCGGCGGCGAAGCCGTCCGGCCAGCGTCCGGCGACGACCGCGCGGACGCCCCGGGACGCGAGCCTGCCCACGGCGTACCGGACGGCGTGCACGGTCTCGGCGTCCAGCCACTGCGCGTCGTCGACGAGCAGCAGCACGGGACGTTCGCCGGCGCAGCGCGCGACCAGCCCGCGGAAGGCCAGCCTGCACGCGACGTGGTCCATGCTCGACCGGTCGGTGGCCGTCCGCTCGGCGGGCCCTTCGGCAGACCGTTCGAGCGACCTCTCGGAGGGCGGCGCCGGGTGCGGCGCGGGCAGCCCCGTGAGCCGCTCGCGTGGCAGCTCGGCGGTCAGCGCGCCGGGCAACTGGTCGAGCAGCTCGGCCAGCCCCGAGCACGGGACCCACCGCTCCGTCTCGGTACCGGCGACGCGCAGCACCAGCTCGCCGCGGGTCGCGGCTGCCGCCCCCACGGCTTCGAGCAGCGCGGTCTTGCCTATGCCGCTCGGTCCCGTGAGGACGACGCCGCCGTTCGCGGCGAGGCGGGACTCTAAGGCCGTGAGCAGGGCTGCACGACCTACCAGCGTCGGCGATGCACCGGTCCTGACCGCGGGCGGCGCGGCACCGACGTCCATAACTCGCTCCCCTCCGGAGGATCGGACGCCGCTCCGACAATAACCACGCGCGGGGGCGCTCACAACGATCCCAGTTCCGGGCAGTGGTACGCCCGCCGCACGGCCCCCGGACCAACGCGATCGGTCCAAGCCACACCGCTCCCAAGGACCGCCCCCAACAGACCACCCGGCGTCCCCTGTAACGGCAGGACGCCCGGAACGGGTTCGTTCCGGGCGTCCTCGTGGCGTTGGCGGGGCGGTTACTCGCCCGACCAGTTCGGCTTGCGCTTCTGGGCGAAGGCGGCCGGGCCCTCCTGCGCGTCCTTGGACGTGAAGACGGGCAGCGTGATCTCCTGCTGCTTCTGCCACATCTCGTCGGCGGTCCAGTCCGCGGACTCCAGGATGACCCGCTTGGTCGCCGCGAGCGCCAGGGGGGCGTTCTCGGCCATCCGCGCGGCCAGCTCCCGCGCGGCGTCGAGCGCGCCGCCCGGCTCGGTCACCCGGTTGACGAAGCCGAGCTCGGCCATCCGCTCCGCCGGGTACCGGTCGCCGGTGAGGGCGATCTCCATGGCGATGTGGAACGGGATGCGGCGCGGCAGCCGCAGCAGGCCGCCGCCCGCCGCGACCAGTCCGCGCTTCGGCTCGGGCAGGCCGAACTGCGCGTCCCGGGACGCGACGATCATGTCGCAGGCGAGCGCCAGCTCGCAGCCGCCCGCGAGCGCGTAGCCCTCGATCGCGGCGATCAGCGGCTTGGCCGGGGCGCGCTCGGTGATGCCGCCGAGCCCGCGTCCCTCGACGACGGGGCTCTCCCCCGCGAGGAACGCCTTGAGGTCCATGCCGGAGCTGAACGTGCCGCCCGCGCCGGTCAGGATGCCGACGGAGAGGTCCTTTCGGGCGTCCAGTTCGTCGACGGCGGCGGCGATGCCGTGCCCGGCCGCGCCGTTGATCGCGTTGCGCGACTCTGGACGGTTGATGGTGATGATGAGGACGCCATCGCGTTCCTCGGTCAGAACAGCGTCGGACATTCAGGGCCTCACTTCGGCTGGAAGCGGATACCGCCGTCGAAGCGGATGGTCTCGCCGTTCATGTAGTCGTTCTCGATCAGGGACTTGACGAGGTGCGCGAACTCCGACGCGCGCCCCATCCGCTTCGGGAAGGGGACGGGCGCGGCGAGCTTCGCCTTGAACTCCTCGGCCGCCTCGCCCTGGCCGTAGATCGGGGTGTCGATGATGCCGGGGCAGATCGTGTTCACCCGGACGCCGATGGCCGCGAGGTCGCGCGCGGCGGGCAGCGTCATGCCGATGATCCCGCCCTTGGACGCGGAGTAGGCGATCTGCCCGGTCTGGCCCTCGATCCCGGCGACGGACGCGGTGTTGATCACGACGCCGCGGGCGCCGTCGGCGTCCGCGGGCTCGGTCTTCGCGATGGCGGCGGCGCCGATCCGCATCAGGTTGAAGGTGCCGATCAGGTTGATCCGGATGACGGTCTCGTACGAGGCGAGGTCGTGCGGGGAGCCGTCGCGGTTCACGGTGCGGGACGCCCAGCCGATGCCGGCGCTGTTGACGACGACGCGCAGCGGTGCGCCGGTGTCGACGGCGGCCTGCACGGCGGCCTGCACCTGCTCCTCGTTCGAGACGTCCGTCTTGACGAAGACGCCGCCGACCTCGTCGGCGACGGCCTTGCCCTTGTCCTCGTTGAGGTCGGCGACGACGACCTTGGCGCCTTCGGCGGCGAGCGCGCGGACGGTGGCCTCACCGAGGCCGCTCGCGCCGCCGGATACGACGGCGGAAACTCCGTTCAAGTCCATGGCAGCACCTTACGTGAGAGACCGAATGTGGTTCGGGGGAGATGCTACCCAGCCGCCGTCCGCCGCCCCGCGCACACCCCGGCGCGGGCGGCGCGGCCCCATGTGGCCAATGCGGGCCGGACGGCCGACGCGCCGAGGCGGGACCGCTCCACTCACTGTCGCCGACGCGGCACTAACAGTGGCAAGAATGCCGATATTGGCCATATTTCTCTATCTGTGATGTACCCCACAACACTTGTGGGCGCGGTTCGAGTTTTCCACAGAACGCCGTTCCACTTCCGCGCCCGGACGGCGCGGCCGACGATGGAACCGATCTTCTTTCTGGATTCGTGACTTAGTTCACATTTCCCGGAATTGGATCGGAATCCGCGCAGGCAGCGGTGGGGGCGGCCGGCCCGGCGCCGCCGCCCGCCGCTGCCGAAATGGCCTGGGGGATTTGCCATGCTCGTCGCGTTCTGCGTACGTTCCTGCTCGGTTCAAGCGGCTCAGCAGGCCGCCCAGATAACAGAACACGCATCCCGACGTGCGGCTGAGGCGCGCACGGCCATCCTCGATCGGCCGGCGCGAACCCCGCGAGCAGTCCCCCCGGACGCCGCCGTCGGACGCCGAATCCGTGCCGCCGAGAGGCGCGGAGCCGGAAGCGCCGCCGGATTCCTCATAACGCTGTGGAATCGCGCGGTCGCGGCACTATCCCCCCTTGACGAAGTCCTCGGGGGTGACGGCTGCCCGGTTGGCATCGCCCGCGAGGTCTGGAGTCATTCTGCATACCCCTCGAATTCCCCTGAAGACCGGAATCACCACCGGTGGCCTCGCGCTCACCGCGACCGCCGCGCTCGGAGCGTCGCTCCTCGCCGCCGGTCCGGCGAGCCCGGCCCAGGCGGCCCCGCCGCAGCGGGCCACCATCGCGACCGCACCGGTCGCGGCGACGACCTCCACGTCCAAGGCCGCCAAGCAGAAGAAGAAGGCGACCTACGCGGTGAACTACGCCGCGAAGCAGATCGGCGACCCCTACCGCTACGGCGGCTCGGGTCCCGGCTCGTGGGACTGCTCGGGTCTCGTCGGCGCCTCCTGGCGCAAGGCCGGGGTGAAACTGCCCCGCACCAGCCAGCAGATGTACCGGTCGGTCAAGAAGAAGGTCTCCTGGAAGGGCGCGGTCAAGGGCGACCTGCTGTTCTTCTACAGCGGCCGGACGCACGTCGGCATCTACGCCGGCCACGGCTACATGATCCACGCCCCGAGTTCGGGCAAGCGGGTCAAGAAGATCAAGCTGACCAGCTACTACAAGCGCAACTTCAACGGCGGTGTCCGTCCCGGACTGTAACCGGGCCCGCTCGACCCGGCGAGGCCCCGCCACCCCCGCACCCCGCGGGGCCTCGCCACCCCCGTCCTCGTGTTCGGATTCGGGCTGTATGGGTCTCGAACGGCTTACTTGAGTACGGGGTAATCGGTGTAGCCGTTGTGGTCGCCGCCGTAGAACGTCGCGGAGTCGGCCTTGTTGTAGGGGCCTCCGGCGCGGATGCGGGCGGGCAGGTCCGGGTTGGCGAGCCACAGTTCGCCGAACGCGACCGCGTCGGCCACGCCCTCGCGCAGCGCCTCGGCTCCGTGCTCCGGCCTCGACGGGAACGCCTCGCGCGTCGGATGCGGGTTGAGGATCAGCGTGCCCGGCCACTCGGCGCGGACGTGGCGGATCGTCGCCCGATCTCCGACCTCCAGAACGTGCAGATAGGCGAGATCGAGCGGGGCCAGCGACGCGAGCAGCGCCGAGTACAGCTCGTTGGTGTCGCTCTCGAAGACGCCGTTCTCGTTGCCGCCGCCGGGCGACACGCGGAAGCCGAGGCGGGCCCCGCCGATCGCGTCGGCGACCGCGCGGGCGGTCTCGACGGCGAACCGGATGCGGTTCTCGATCGTCCCGCCGTAGGCGTCGCTCCGGTGGTTGCTGCCGTCGGCGAGGAACTGCTGGATCAGGTAGCCGTTCGCGCCGTGCAGTTCCACTCCGTCGAATCCCGCCTCGATCGCGTTGCGCGCCGCGTCCGCGAAGTCCTGGACGGTCTCCGCGATCTCGTCCGGCGTCAGCTCGCGCGGCACGGGGTGGTCGAGCATGCCGTCCGGGGTGGAGATCCGGCCGCCCGACGCGATCGGCGACGGCGCGACCGGCAGCCCGCCGTCCGGGTACAGGACGGGATGCCCGACCCGTCCGGCGTGCATCAGCTGGACGAAGATCCGTCCGCCTTCGGCGTGCACGGCGTCGGTCACCGAGCGCCACGCCTTCACCTGGTCGTCGGTGTGCAGGCCCGGCGTCCAGACGTAGCCCTGGCCCCGGACGCTCGGCTGCGTGGCCTCCGAGACGATCAGTCCGGCGGACGCGCGCTGCCGGTAGTACTCGACGGTCAGTCCGGTCACCTTTCCGCCGTCGTCGGCCCGGCTGCGCGTCATCGGCGCCATCACCAACCGGTTGGGCAGTTCCAACTTTCTGGTCGACAGCGGCTCGAACAGTTCTTCCATAACGTCCTCCTCAATGGTTTCCGCCGGTCAAGAACGTACGAGCCGTCCGCTACGGAGCGAATCCGTGCGGTTTCAGTAATCGGGCCCGTAGTTTGGATTCGTGCTTTACGGGCGGAACGACGAACAGGCGCGCATCTCCCGACTGCTCGCCGAGGCACGCGACCGCCGGCGCAGCGCGGCGCTCGTCCTGCGCGGCGAGGCGGGCATCGGCAAGTCGGCCGTCCTCGCCGAGGCGGCCGCGCTCCTCCCGGCGGACGGCCCTCCGCACGTCATGCGGGTCACCGGCAACGAAGCCGAGTCGGGGATCGCGTTCGCCGGGCTCAACCAGTTGCTGTGGCCCGTCCGGGACCGGCTGGACGCGCTCCCGTCCCCGCAGGCCGCGGCCCTCCGCCTGGCGTTCGGCGGCGCGGCGGACGATGCGCCCGTCCGGGACCGGTTCATGACCGGCCTCGCCGTGCTGACCCTGCTCGCCGACCTCGCCGAAGACGGCGGCCCCGTCCTCTGCCTCGTGGACGACGCGCAGTGGCTCGACGCCCCGACCGCCGAGGCTCTGCTCTTCGCGGCCCGGCGGCTGGCGGCCGAGGGCGTCGTGATGCTGTTCGCCACGCGGGACGACGCGTTCACCGGCACCGGCCTGCCCGAGCTGCGACTCGACCGGCTCGACCGCGACGACGCCGAACGGGTCCTGGCGGCGCGCGAGCTGGCCCCGGACGTCCGCGCCCGGGTGCTCCAGGAGGCGGACGGCAACCCGCTCGCCCTGGAGGAGCTGGGCTCCGCCGGATCCGGCGCGCCGTTCGACCCGAACCCGCTCGCGCCGCTCGGCCCGAACCCGCTCCCCGTCGCCGACCGGGTGCTCGCCTCGTTCCGCGCCCAGATCGCCGGGCTGCCGGAGAACGCCCGGCTGATGCTGCTGATCGCGGCGGCGGAGGGACGCGGGCACATGCCGACGCTGCTGAACGCGGCGCGCGCCCTCGGGGTCGGCCTCGCCGACCTGGAGGCCGCCGAACGCGCAAGGCTGGTGGAGATCAGCGGGCGCAGCATCGCGTTCCGCCACCCGCTGATCAGAGCGGCCGCCTACCACGGCGCCGTGGCGGCGCGCCGCATCGCCGTGCACGAGGCGCTGGCCGACACCGCCGACGACGACAACTGCCGGGCCCGGCACCGCGCGGCGGCCGTCCTCGCCCCGGACGAGGACGCCGCCGCCGACGTCCAGCGCGCGGCGGAGCGCGCCCGCACGCGCATGGGCTACGCGACGGCGGCGGCGCTCTACCGGCAGGCCGCCGACCTCACGCCCGCCCCGCACGCCCGCGCCGGACGCCTCAGCGCCGCCGCCGCCCTGATCCTGCGCGCGGGACGCCTCGACGAGGCCGAGGAGCTCGCCGCCCAGGCGGAGAAGCTCACCGACGACCCGGCCGCGTGGGCGCGGCTGGCCCGCGTCCACGCCACGGTCGAGCACGAGCGCGGCGACCCGCGCGCCGCGTCCCGCATGATGGTCGACCACGCGGCGAACGCGTCCCCCGCCGAACGCGCCGCGATGCTGCGCACCGGCGCCGTCTACGGCTGGACGTCCGGCGAGCTGCCCGCCGTCCTGCGCGCCGCCGAACTGCTCCCGGACGACCGCACCATCCGCGGCCTGTCCCTCTTGGCCTCCGGCGACCACGCCACCGGAATCCCTCTCCTGGCCCAACTGGTGACCGAGACCCGCACCACCACCCCGGAGGGCCCCCTGCACGCACCCAACACCCCGCCACCCGCCGAATGCGTCAACGACGAGCCGCCGGGCGCGGGAGAACCCGTCGCGGATGAGAAGGAGGCCGGGTTCGATGGCGGGGGGCGGCTTCGCGGGGCGCAACTCGCGCTCGTCATCGGGGCGGACGAGGCGGCGCTGGAACTGGCGGCGGCCGAGGTCGCGCACCATCGGCGGCACGGCCTCGTCGGCGCGCTCCCGAACGTCCTGCGGACGCTGGCCGAGGCGCAGATCGCGATGGGCCTGCACGCCGACGCGGAGGCCACGGTCGCCGAGGCGGTCGCGCTCGCCCGCGACACCGGCCTGCCGCACCGCGCGGCAGGGCTCGGCGCCGTCCTCGCGCGCGTCGCAGCGATCGAGGGCGACGAGTCACGGCTGCGCGAGCTGCTGGCCGGGGCGCCGCGAGGTGAGCTCGCGGAGTGCTCGCTGGCGCTCCTCGACCTCGGCCTCGGCCGCTTCGACGACGCGCTACGGCGGCTCGAAAGAATGGCGTCCGGCCCTCGCAGGCACGGCACCGGCAGCATGATGGCCGCCGCCGACCAGGTCGAGGCGGCGGTGCGCCTCGGGCAGGACGACCGCGCGCACGAAGCCCATGAACGGTTCCGCGCGTGGGCCGAGGCGGCACGTCAGCCGTGGGCGCTCGCCGTCGCACTGCATTGCGAGGCCCTGCTCTCCGACAGCGGGGAACTCTACGAACGGGCCGTCCGCCTGCATGAGGAGTCGACGCGGCCGTTCGAGAAAGCCCGCACCGAGCTGCTTTATGGCGAATGGCTGCGCCGGGCGCGGCGGCGGTCGGAGGCGCGCGTCCCGCTCCGTTCGGCGAAGGAGACCTTCGAGCGGCTCCGGGCCGCCCCCTGGCTGGAACGCGCACGCGCCGAACTGCGCGCCACCGGCGAGTCGGGCCCTTCCGTGCCGACGGCCCCCGACCTCCTCGCCCGCCTCACCCCGCAGGAACTCCAGGTCGTCCGGCTCGCCGCCACGGGCACAAACAGCCGCGAGATAGCCGCGCAACTCTTCCTCAGTCCCCGGACGGTCGAATACCACCTCTACAAGGCGTATCCGAAGCTCGGCATTTCGTCGCGCAAGGAACTCGCCCAGCTCACCCTGGACACCGCCCCACCCCAATAGCGTTCACCCACGCCCTGGTCAGAGCACTGCCGGGTCTACTGTCTGTGCCCCCTTACGGAGGCTACGAGAGTGTTCGGGCGAGGAATTCCTCGGTGAGCCGCCACGCGCGTTCGGCAGGGCCCGGCTGGTAGAACATCGGCCCCTTGCGGTTGTGGAAGGCGTGCCCGCCGTCCTCCTGGACGTGGATCTCCATGCCGTCCCGTCCGGCGACCGCGCGTTCCACCGCCGCGACGTCCTCGCGCGGGATATAGGCGTCGTCGCCGCCGAAATGGAATTGCGCCGGAGCCCGGATGTCGTCCAGCCGGTCGAGCGCGCCCGGCACCCCCGACCCGTAGAACGACACCAGGGAATCGATGTCGGCATCGGCGGCCAGCAGATACGCGAGCGTCCCGCCGAAGCAGAAGCCGAGCACACCGACCTTGCCGACCTCTGGCAGCCCCTTCAGGACCGCAAGCGCGGCCGCCGCGTCCTGGACGCCTTTCTCCCAGTCGAACTGGGAGGCCATCGACACCCCCTTCGGGAGCGCCTCCTCGGTGTGCGCGGTCGACCATTCCGGCTCGATCCGCCAGAACATGTCGGGCGCGCCCACGACGTATCCGAGCGCGACCAGGTCCTCCGCGACGGCCTCCATGTAGTCGCCGACCCCGAAGATCTCCTGGACGAGCAGGATCCCCGGCCCGCCCGCCCCGGAACTCCACACGTACAGACTGAACTCGCCGTCCTGGACGGCGACCCTCTCGGTGCGCCTCATGTCAACCGATGATCGCGTAGACGGCGCTGGCGTGCGCGACCGTCGTCACGCCGTCCACGGTCAGGTCGATCTCCGCGAACGCCAGCGTCCGGCCGAGCTTCGTGACCTCGACGTTCACCATCACGTCGCGGCCGACCACCGGCCGCTGGAACGAGGTGTTGAGCTGGACGGTCGTCATCGGCACGAACCCGCCCTTCGCCCCCGACACGGCGATCACGACGGCGGTGTCCGCCGCCGCCATCAGCGCCTGTCCGGACATCGCGCCGCCCTCCCTGGCGAGCCGGTCCGACCACGGCAGCCGCAGGACCGCCGTCCCGTCCCCCACCTCCTCGACGACCAGGCCCAGGTCCAGGACCCAGGGCGCGAAGTTGGCACGCAGGATTTCTTCGGGCTTCACCGTCACACCCGACATGATGCACGCTGAGGGCATGCACGAGGAGATCTTCCTGCCGACGACCTACGCCTCCGGCGTCCCGTACGGAACGTTCCGGAAGCTGCGCGCCGAGTCCCCGGTCGCCCGGGTGCCCGAACCGGCCGTCGGCCCGTGGCCCGCCGGACCCGGCTACTGGGCGGTGTTCCGGCACGCCGACGTCAAGCACGTGCTGCGCTCCCCCGACCTCTTCTCCTCCAACCTCGGCGCCACCCAGATCCGCGACCCCGACACGCCCGAGGACCTGGCGTTCGTCCGCGCGATGATGCTCAACCAGGACCCGCCCGACCATTCCCGCCTGCGCCGCATCGTCGCCGCCGCGTTCACCCCGCGCGCCGTCCGCGCCCTGGAAGACACCATCAAGGACCGGGCCCGCTCCCTGATCGCGTCCGCCCTCGGCGAGGACACCGACTTCGTCGAACTCGCCGCCGACCTCCCCGTCTGGACGCTGGCCCACATCATGGGCGTCCCCGACTCCGACCGCCGCCTGCTGTACGACTGGGCGTCCCGCGTCATCGGCTACCAGGACGACGAACACGCCGGACTCTCCACCGCCGACACCGCGTCCATGAGCCCCATCGCGCGCGAGGCGACCCTCCACCGTCCAACCACGTCCACCCACCCGGACGGACGCCCCATCAACCCGCGCTCCTACACCGCCCTCGCCGACATGTTCGCCTACGCCCACGCGCTGGCCGCCGAGAAACGGAAGTACCCGTCCGGCGACATCATGTCCCGGATGCTGGACGGCGGCCTGACCACGCACGAGTTCGAGAACATGTTCTTCCTCTTCGCCGTCGCCGGGAACGAGACCCTCCGCAACGGCATCCCCGGCGGGCTCCTCACGCTCCTCGACCACCCGTCCGAACTCGCCCGGCTCCGCGCCGACCCGTCCCTGCTCCCATCCGCGGTCGAGGAGATGCTCCGCTACTGGCCGCCCGTCATGGACTTCCGCCGCACCGCCACCACCGACCTCACCCTCGGCGGCCACGACATCCGCGCCGGAGACAAGGTCGTCGTCTACCACGCCTCCGCCAACCGCGACGAGACGGTCTTCCCCGACCCCGACCGCTTCGACATCACCCGCACCCCCAACGACCACGTCAGCTTCGGCTTCGGCCCCCACTTCTGCCTGGGCGCCCACCTGGCCCGCACCCAGATGCGCGCCATCTTCACCGAACTCCTCCCCCACGACATCACCCGCACCGCCCCACCCGTCCGCCTGGCCTCCAACTTCCAAAACGGCCTAAAACACCTCCCCATCCACCTGACCGAAGCCCCCTGACCCCAAGCGCACCAGCCACGACCCACCCCACCGACGCCCCACCAACCACCAGCCCCGCCCCAGCCGTCATGGCGGCGCTCCCACAGCCGACAACCCCGCCCAGATACAGGGATGCGGTAAGCCAGGACCGCCCTCTACACTCGTGGCAGCCCCAAGGGGCCGGAATCCTAAGCTGTGGCACCCACGCACGCCGGGTACGATCAAGATCGGACCAAGAAGCCGCAGGTAGATCCACGAGTTTGAGGGTTGCTAGCTCAATTGGCAGAGCTCCGGACTTTTAATCCGTAGGTTGTGGGTTCGAGTCCCACGCAACCCACCACCCCTGACCAGGGCAAACAGGGATGATGCCCGGTATGCCCACCGCTGGATCTGCCCCGGTTCGTTCCCGTGTTGGCTCGATGTTGGCTCGGCGGCCCGTTCCGGGCCCGCGACCGTGCCAGCCGGATGACGCCGAATCAGGCAGCGCCCGCCGCGAGGGTGGCCAAGGGAAAGTGGATACCACCGCTAACCGGGCTCCCACCGAGACATCCTCCAAGGCAGTCCGATGAGAATCCGCTCCGGACCTCTTCTACGGCGGCTCGGCCGCCGTCCTCGGCGAGCAGGCCGTCGGCGTCCCGGCCGTCGGCGCCTACGGATTCACCGCCATCTAGATCATCGGCACCGTCGTCCGCCGTTTCACCCGGATGCGCGTGACCGACGAGGACAAGGCTCACGGGACGGACGCCCACTTCACCGAAAGGTGAGCCCGCCCCAAGCCATCCCGACACCGGGGCGGGACATCGTGGGGCGGAGGGGTCGCTACTTCGCCGCGCCGGGGTCGTTCACGGTGGAGTGGTCGTGGGCCGCCGCAGGCGTGACGAGCCCTTGGGCGAGACGCGTGTCGAGGTAGGACACGGTGCTCTCGCTGAGCGCGATACCGGAGACGTCGCCGGGCCGTGCGCCGGGCCGTGCCTCGGAACTGGCGGTGAGGCGGGTTTCCTGTGAACCGTGCATGACACTCCTGTTCCACAGTGGTCTTCCGCGTCCGCGATCACCTACGCCTATATGTGCAAGAGCGGGCACGGCTGTTGGTACGCGTATGCAGGGTAACATTTCCTTATCAGATGGCACAGGTTAGGAGAAGGCACCTAAGTCGATCAACGAGACGGTCTTGTGATGAGGGTGTGCGCATGTTTCGCTAGAGACTCCGAAGCATCCTCAAGATCGACGGCACTCCCGTGCGGGCGTCCGGCGGCAATGAATTCCCCGGCCCTTTGTGCGGGACCGAATGAATGGTTCGCTGGGACGAGGGTGAAGGGCGGTGCCGGTGCGCGTGCACGGTAGTAGCGTTCGCACGGTCCTGGCCGCGGTGACAGCGCGCCGCGCGTGGCCGGTGGCCCGGAGGCTGGGTGTCACGCGCTGCGCCGAGACCACCTGGCTTGACCGGATCGGCATCCCGGTCCATGCGGCGACCAGGCCGGACGCCGCCGCGGTCATCGTCACCGCGGGCAAGGGCGGCACGGCCGACGAATCTCGCGCGGGCGCGCTGATGGAGGCCGTCGAGCAGGCGGTCGCGGAGAGGTCGGCGTCGGCGGCGGCCGAGCGGGGCGATCTCCGATGGGCGACCCCGCGCGCTGTCGTGGCGGAGGGCGGTCCCACTCTGGGAAGCCTGTGCCCGGTACTGGGGCGGGAACTCGACGTCGATCACGAGATCGCGTGGGTCAGGTCCGAGGAGCTGAATTCCGGGACCGAAATACCGGTTCCGGCGGAATTGGCATTCCTCCCCTGCCCGGACGATTTGTACGCCGGATTCTGGGGGTCCACCACGACCGGATTGGCGTCCGGAAACGACGTCGACGAGGCGGCCCTGCATGGGCTGTGCGAGGTTCTGGAACGCGACGCGCTCTCGTTCGAGACATTGCGCCCGTCGTCGGTCCTGGTGAAGGAGGAGAAGCTGCCGCCCGGCCCGGCGGAGATGGCCGGGCGGATCCGCGCGGCGGGCCTGCGGGTCTGGCTGCGCTGGATCCCGAGCCCGCTCGGCGCCTGCTTCTCGTGCCTGATCGCCGACGACGACCTGGCGTCTCCGCTGGCCTGCAACGGCGGGTACGGATTCCACCCGGTGGCGGTGATCGCCGCCGTCCGCGCGCTGAGCGAGGCCGCCCAGTCGCGTCTGACCTTCATCCAGGGCGCCCGGGACGACCTGGACGAGACGGCCGCGTTCATCAGCTCTCTCAGCGTGGGCGGGAGGGAGCGCTACCGCACCGAACTGGTCTCCGGATTCGCGCGAGCCGACGAGACGGCGCTCTTCGATGACATTCCCACCTCCGAACCGGCCGCCCCGCGCGCCATGCTCGACGATCTGCTCGCCCGCTGCCGGAGCCATGGCTTCGAGCGCGTCGGGCTGTACCGCTATCCGCCGCTGGCTCGGCCCTTCGCGGTGGTGCGCGTGAGCGTCCCGTTCGCCGAGCATTTCACGCAGGCGACCCGCCGCGTCGGCCCCCGCCTCGCCGCGGCCGCCGGACGGGTGGCGGCCTCGTGAGTACGTACGTGTTCCTGGGGCCGACCGGGCACGGCGTCCCGCGGAGCCTCCTCGATCCGCCGGAGACGACGATCCGTCCTCCCGCCCGGCGCGGCGACGTGGCCGCCCTGCTGGCGGCGTCGTCCGGCCCGCCCGGGGAGATCGTCGTCGTGGACGGCCGTTTCGGCGACGTCCTCGCCGTCGGCCACCGCGAGATCCTCGCCGCCCTCGCCGCCGGCTGGACGGTATGGGGCCTTGCGTCCATGGGCGCGATCCGCGCGGCGGAACTGCGCGACCACGGGATGAAGGGATTCGGGACGGTCTACCGCCGATTCGTCGAGGACATGCCCCCCGACGACGAAGTGGCGGTGCTGCACGGCCCCGGCCCCGACTACCGGCCGCTCAGCGAGGCCCTCGTCGATCTCAGGGCGTTCCTCGACCACCTCGTCGACGCGCGAATCCTCCCGCCCGACCCGGCACGGGAGGTCGAAGCCGCGTTAGCGGGCCGCTGGTTCGGCGAGCGGACCCTGCGAGCCTTCGTCGACCTGTGCGGTGAGGCGGCGGGTCCAGAGGTGTCCCGCTCGGTTCGCCGCGAACTCCCGGCACTGCCGCGGTACCGGCTGAAGAGCGCCGATCTGCGAGCGTTCTTCGCCGCCGAAGGCGGGCCGCTCCGGTCTCCGCGCCGAGACACGCCCAGGCAAGGCGATCCATCGTCATGAGCGTCGAGGCCTCATGATCGCCTTGCCTGGGACCGTGCGGGAGCGGTTCGGGCCGTCAGTCCACCGTCATCTTCTCGCGGACCTGGTCCATCTTGGAGCGCAGTTCCTCCTCGTCGAAGAAACCCCGGTCCATGAGCGTGTGCGCGACCGTCAGCGCCGACCGCGTCTGGACGGGAAAACGCGCATAAACGGTCTCCCCGAGCCGGTCCTCCAGATGACGGCGCTCCAGGTTGTCCAGCGCACCGCCTTCGGACAGGCACTCGCACGTCACCTGCATCCGCGACTCCCAGACCTCGGGCTCGTGCTCGATGCAGCGGAGCGAGACGTCGGTGCGTTCCCCGATGTCGTCGAGCGTCTCGTGGAGCACTCCGTACCTCCGCGCCTCCGTCACTGGTGCACCTCCCCCGCGGGCACCGGAACCCGGACCTTCGGATCGGGCAGCGCGACACCGATCATGGTGTCCCGGGTGACGATCTCCGCGAGCTCCTGCTCGCTCCACCCCTCGGTGCCGTCCGGCCGCATCGGCATGACCATGAACCGCGACTTCTGGTTGGAGTCGTGCACCCGGACCTCGACGTCGTCGGGCAGGTGCAGGCCGAACTCCGCGAGCACCTCGCGAGGCCGGTTCACCATGCGGCGGCGGTAGGCGGGCGTCCGGTACCAGTCCGGCGACATGCCGAGGACAGGACGCGGGTAGCAGGAGCACAGCGTGCACACGATCACGTTGTGCACCTTCGGCGTGTTCTCCAGGACGTAGAAGAACGTGTAGTCGCTGGGCGTCCCGGTCCCGGTCGGCTGCAGCCAGTCGATGCCCACCTCCTTGCACGCCTCGGTCCCCTTGGTGAGGAGCTTCTCCTTGAAGGCCGGGTCCGACCACGCCTTGGCCACGAGCTTGGACCCGCCGTGCGGACCGACGCCGTCCGCCCACTCGGCGAACCGGCGGTGGTCCTCGGCCGAGAAGATGCCCTTCTCGATGGCCAGCTCGCGGACCGCGAGCTCGAGGATCTCGAACTCGCTGACCTTCGAGGACACCGGGAACGTGTTGTGCCCGTCGTGTCCGTCGTGCATCGAAGTCATTTCTTCCCCTCCGCTACGCCGGGACCAGCCAGCGCTCCGAGAACTCGGATTCGAGCGTGTCGATGGACTGGCCGGTGTAGCCCGGCCAGAGTTCGGTCTGCTTGAACCGGACGACGTAGAACGGCTCCTTGCGGCCGGTCTCCATGCGATCGAACGCCTCGTCCTCGGGGATCACCCACTCGGGACGGTGCTCGACGACGACCCCGGTACGCCCGCGGGCGAACTTCTGAGTCCGGGTGTGGAAGAGCGTGGTCTCGTCGCGGACCGTGACCTCGTCGCCGATCGAGAACCTGGGATTGGCCATCAGTCCCTCGCCTCCAGTCGGGCCCGGATCTCATCGATCTTCTGGCCGAGTTCGTCGGTGGTGATGAGGCCCTTGTCCACCAGCGTCTTGGCGGCGACGGTGATCCACCGCGCGTAATAGGGAAGCCCGAAGTACATCGTGGCCCCCAGGTCGTTCTCCGCGCGCCGCCGCATCTCGGAGTTCCAGGCCCCGCGCCAGCCGAGGCATTCGCAGGTGAGATAAGTGTTCATCTCCCAGTCCTCCTCACCCTTTTCGAGGTAGGGAGTGGGAGCGTCGGGCTGACCACCGACATCGTGCAGCACCGAGCGGAGGGCCGCGTACAACTCGTTCGGTATCTGGTACGGCGAGTCCAGCACATTCCGCTCTTCCGGCGCCAGGTGCCGAACTCGCTCCATCAGCGTGGCGTACTGCATCGTCGTGAGTCTCCTTTCGGGTGGAGAACACCGGACGCCCGAGGTTCTAACCCGGGGGGCCCACCGAAACCGGAGGACCATCGCAACTTTCGGCAAAGCAAGTTTGACCTGCAATAACATCCCTCTGAGTGATCATTGTCGGGAACGAGGTACGTCTCGCCCGGGACGGTTCGCGGTCGCGGCGGGACCGCGGCGAGTCGACCACCGAAACGGCATTTCTGGAGCAACGACACTTTCCCGGGGGTTGCAATTGCAGACGCATGTGCCAGAAGGGCGACACGCGGCGGCCGCCGGCACGGGCGGCGAGGTGAGCGCGCGGACCGGCGGTCCGCCGGCCGCGCGGGCGCCCCAGCCCAGGTGCACGGTCACCGTGTGCCGCGGCTGCTGCTGCGGCACCGACCGGCGGAACCCCGGCATCGACCACGACGTCCTGGAACGGCGGCTCCGCCGCCAGCTGGCCCATGACGTCCGCGTCCGCTACACCGACTGCCTCGGGCCGTGCACCCACGCCAACATCATCGTGATCAACCCCTCCGCCGCGGGGCGGGCCGCCGGCGGACGGACGACCTGGATCGGCCACGTCCTCGACACGGGGGCCGTGGACGACATCACCGCGTGGGCGAACGCCGGCGGGCCCGGCATGGCCGAACCGCCCGCCACGATCGATCTGTACGCCTTCAAACCGCCGAGGCACGGCCACTGACACGCCGGTGCCGCTTCGCCCCGGGGAAGGGGCGTCCGCTTCCGCGAGGGTCACGCGGAGGTGAATTCGGTAAAGCCCCGATGGTGGTTATGGGCGTAACCGGAGGGCACGACGCGGGCGTGGCGCACGAGGGCGCCACGCCCGCGAAAGGGAGTGAACCGTGGCTGATTTCGAGAAGAGGCTGGCCTGTGTCATCGACGCGAAGGGCGGCGTCGTGCGCGGATATCTGGTCGAAGGCTGCGCCTTCGACGGCACCAACGAGTACATCGTCACCTGGGGAGTGCCGCTTTTCGGCGGTGACGCCAAGACGAACTTCGCCGGCACGATCGGCAGCGCCGAGAGCGAACCCGTGGAACCTGGCCTGATCACGGTGGGCCTGGGCGACCAGCAGAACGAGCTCCGGGTGCGCACGTTCGCCCCGGACGGATCTCCGGCCCCGCGCTCCTTTCACATCGCCTGCTTCCGCGATCAATAGACATGGCGGAACATCCTGATCACAAGTCAAGATCGGGAAATTGCATTCCAGCAGCACATCGATCCATGGAGCAACTTGACCGAAACATCGTTGGCCGGTGACTTCATCTTGGCACCGTGTTACCTTTCCCTTTGGAGAGAGGTCGGCCGCCCCGGAATGGCAGTGATCGGATATTCCGGGATCACGGCCCGACACATGAAGGAGGGAAATCCATGGCCAACCCCGCAGCGCCCGTCGCCCCGAGCCGTCCCGTCCCCGCGCGCCTGCCGCTGCGGGAGATCGTGCCGTGGGCGGTCTTCGCCGCGGTCCTCGGGCTCGTGATCCTCTACTTCGTCGGAGCCGAGCAGGGCGCGGTGTCGCTGTTCGGGGGGACCGGGATCCATGAGTTCATGCACGACGGCCGGCACCTGCTCGGATCGCCCTGCCACTGACGTCCCGGAGAGGCGCACCATGATCCGCGCACTGCTTGTCCGCGGCATGCTGGCCGGGCTCGCCGGCGGGATCGTCGCCACCGTGTTCGCCTGGTTCATCGGCGAACCGCAGATCCGCGACGCCATCGGCTTCGAAGAGGGGCACGCCGCCGAGGGCGGGCACGAACACGCGGCCGTCACGGGCGGGCACGTCCATGACGCGGCCGAGGTGGTCGTCTCCCGCGGCGTGCAGGAGACGCTCGGGCTGTCGGTCGCGCTCACCCTCTTCGGCGTCGCGATCGGCGGCATCTTCGCGCTGGTCTTCGCCGGGTTCCACGGACGCCTCGGCGCCCTCACCGCCCGCCCGACCGCGGCCCTGGTCGCGGGGGGCGGCTTCGTCGTCGTGGGCCTCGCGCCCTTCCTGAAGTACCCGGCGAACCCCCCGGCGGTCGGCGAGGAGGATACCGTCGGCGACCGGACGGCCCTGTATCTGGCGATGATCGCCATCAGCGTCGTCGCGGCGGTCGTCGCGGCGCAGACCGGCCGCCGGCTGGCCGCCCGGCTCGGCGGGTGGAACGCCGTCGTGACCGGTGGGGCGGTCTTCGCCGTCCTGGTCGGCGTCGCCTATCTGGCACTGCCCACCGTCAACGAGGTACCCGCCGACTTCCCGGCCGCCGTGCTGTGGAGGTTCAGGCTCGCCTCACTCGGTACGCAGGCGGTCGTCTGGACGGTCCTCGGCCTCGTCTTCGGCGCGCTCGCGGCCCGGGTCCTGGACAGGGAGTCCGTCCGTTCGAACGAGCTTCCCGCCATGACCAATACATGACCGGATAGCCGATTCAGCGTTTTCTTCGAGGCAGGCGGGTCGCGTCAATTACCGGAACTCGACGCAAGACCCGCCTCCTTCATCACCGCCCTATCCCCATAGCCGCTATCCGCGCCGCGCGCACCGCACTGCTTCGCAGCCCCGCGCCCGCCCACCTGCGAGAATGCGCGGGTGCCCGAACCGCGCGATCATGGACCACTGCCGCCCTTGCTCGTCCTC
The DNA here is from genome assembly GCF_008085905.1 of Actinomadura syzygii. Lineage (GTDB taxonomy): Bacteria > Actinomycetota > Actinomycetes > Streptosporangiales > Streptosporangiaceae > Spirillospora > Spirillospora syzygii. Next base: position 76,542 of record NZ_VSFF01000006.1, read on the forward strand.
CTCACGGTCATGACCGGATTGGTGGACTCGGTCAGCTATCTGGAACTCGGCAATGTCTTCGTCGCCAATATGACGGGAAATATCATCTTTCTCGGCCTGGGGTTGGCCACCAAAGGGCAGACGGGCGAGATCCAGCCGACCACCCTGTCGACCCTCTGCTTCTGCGCCGGCGCCGCCGTCGGCGGGCATCTGGCCTTCAACAAGATCACCCACCGCGGGCGGCTGCTCGGCGCGGCCACCGCCGTCCAGACCTTCGCCATCCTCGTCGCCGCCCTGCTGGTGTCGGCACTGGGGCACACCGACAAGCCCGGCAGGCTGGTGACGATCGCCATCCTGGCCTCCTCGATGGGCTGGCAGTACGCGATCATCCGGCGGCTGGAGGTGCCCGACTTCCGGACCGTCGTGGTCACCACCACGATCACCGCACTGGTCGCCGACCGCGACGAGCCCAAGGAACGCATCGTGCGCCGGACCCTGTCGGTCGCCACCCTCCTGCTGGGCGCGGCGATCGGCGCCGTCCTCATCCGCGAGGTCGCCGTGGCGGCCCCGCTGTGGTGCGCCGCCACCATCCTCGCCGTGGTCTCCGCCGCCTCCTACATCACCGCTAGCCACGACGACAGTAACCATTGGGGCTGACCCAGCCAACCGGTATTCCGCTACGCAGCGCGCCATTTCGCCATAATGGCTGCCCGGGGCCACCGTGTTCCTGCAGCAGGATGATGAGGAATTGGCAGGCGGCACCGTACTAGAGCATCGGACGATTCCATGCGCCGACGTGAGATCCCCGAAAACTAGGCGCGGCGCTCCGAGGCTGGGCACCTTTTTCCAGCAAGGTCCGCCAGGTCCGAAGACGGTCAGCCCACCATCGGCGAAGCCCCAGTATCGCGGCACAGGCGAGCGTCTTAGCGTGCATGGAGGGCCGGGGAGAGGCGCATAGATTTCGCCATCCGCCCTGTCGTGTTGCGGACATCGACCCTTGAAAAGGGCGGTGCCTTACTCGCAGACGGCACCTGACTTGGCTCAAGATCGCTGATCTTGGGTAGGGTGCTGGCTGTTGAGCTGCGGTTTCGTCGTGTGAACGGCGAAAATCTGCGCACTAAGCGGCCGGTTCTAGGGGTCTGCCCATCGCTTCCCGGTTACGGCTTCAGCGACAAGCCGGCCGCGCCGGGGTGGGGGATCGAGCGGATATCCGACGCGTGGTGCGAGCTGATGGCCCGGCTGGGCTACCGGCGGTTCGGCGCCCAGGGCAGCGACTGGGGCACCAGCATCGCCACGAGCGTCGGTCAACGGCAACCCGATCGGGTCGCCGGCATCCATCTCATGCCGCCGCTCGCACCGCCCGATCCGGCCACGTTGGACGACCTCACCGGTGCCGAGCGGGCGGCGCTCGCGACACTGCGGGAGGCGGACGAATGGGGCTCCGGATACTCGGCGCAGCAGTCGACCCGGCCGCAGACGGTCGGCTACGGGCTGGTCGACTCGCCGGCCGCCCTCTGCGCCTGGATCGTCGAGAAGTTCTGGTCGTGGACCGACTCCGGTGGCGACCTGCATCGGGATATTACCCGGGATGAGCTGCTCGACAACCTGATGCTCTACTGGCTGCCCGGCACCGGTGCCTCATCCGCCCGGCTGTACTGGGAAAGCCTCCGGCAGGTCAACGAATAGATCTCCGGGTCGGCCGGCGCGCCGGTGACCGTACCCACCGGCTGTTCGGTCTTCCCCAAGGAGCTGCAGCGCCCGTCTCGGCGGTGGGCGGAGCGCCGGTTCCCGAACATCCGGTACTGGAACGAGCCCGGCAAGGGCGGCCACTTCGCGGCGTTCGAGCGGCCGGCGTTGTTCGTCGACGAGGTCCGGTCATTCTTCCGGCTGGTCCGCTGATGGTCACCCGTACTCGGTAAGCGGCTGGCTAAAGATCAACAAGTGCCCATCGGGTGTCCGTACGTTGAAGTCGCGCATCCCGTAGGGCCGGTCAGCCAGTGGCTCGACGATGTCGGCGCCGCGGGCGCGCAGCTCGTCGTGGCAGGAATCGACGTCGTCGACGACAACCGTCACCCTGGCCGGGCCGACGCTGCTTTCGGCGTACAGGTGGAACTCGGCGGTGTCGCGGATCACGGCCGCGTAGCTAGGTGGGGTCTCCCAGGTGAATATGGTGTCGAATCCGAGCACGTCCGTGAAGTACGACCGCGCTGCCTGCACATCTCGGCACGGCAGCACGGGAACCGCCACCCGCATGACCACTCCGTCACCTTACCTGACTTTAGGGTGCTGGCTGTTGAGCTGCGGTTTCGTCGTGTGAACGACGAAAATCTGCGCACTAAGCAGCTCGATGGCCGACGGGCGATGGCCAACTCAGTCTCCAGTTCAGCGATCCGGCACCGCGCCGCGACCAACTCGGCCCGGTCGGTCGCGGTTAACCCGGGCTCCAGGCCGGAGTCCGATGCGGTCTTGGCGCAGCCACACGTAGAGAGACTGGCTGGGTAGGTCCAGATCGGCGGCGACCTGCCGGACCGGCCGCCCAGCCTTCACCAGATCCAGCACCTTGCGCCGGAACTCGGGGGTTACTCCGACCTCGGACACATCTCATGTTCAGGTGCCAGGCCTCTGACCTGGCATTTTCACCTTTTCGTGGCATGGAGCCAGACCCACGGACCGACAAGAGCGCAGGTCAGCAACATGGGGTTCATGTCCCCGGGTTCTCCCTATTTGCGCACGTCTTGGCGTAGCGCCTCTCTGTCGAGAGGTACAGCCGATCGGACCTCGCAGCTGCGGACGGCACCGGAACTGCGTGGCGGCGGCGCTGGTATCTGGTGCGGGACCGGGGGTGTTCCGTCCACTCACTCCCCCCATCAACCGATCATCAGTCGGCACGAGCCGTGTGCGCTTCGACACCTTGATGATCTCATCACCCCGGCTTCGGGCGATCAGGATGGTGTCCGTACTGGCGATAGAACCTCCCTGCCTCATCAGATAGAAGGTGACCACGTAACGACAACTCTTCGAGCCAAGTGGCGGCGACCGGGTTCGCATCCGTTACCTGAGCAACCGGTCAATCCCCTTGCATGTGCGACTAAGGCCCTGAAAGGCTTTATTGTGGTCGAGGCGCAGGGGAGGCCGGTCATGACCAGGGCACTGCGGCGTGAAGGTGAACCACTGGCGTGGATGATCCGTGGCGGATGGGCGGGAGAACGCGAGGCCACCGCTTTACAGGATGGTCTCGCCATCGCCGGGTGGAACGAGATGGATGATCTCAGCGCGATCCGGACTTGGGATGAGTTGTCCAAGGAGCTTCAGCGTATCTACCCAGATGCGGCCCGCAACGTGATCGGTAACTGGACGGGGCAGTTGTGGAAGTTCACCACCGAGATTCACGAGGGAGACCTTGTGGTCATGCCACTGAAGACCGATCCGAAGCACTTCGCCCTCGGGCGCGTTACCGGGCCGTATGAGTACTTGGGCGACAGGCCCGAAGGGTTCCGGCAGGTTCGCAAGGTCGAATGGGTTCGTCCCGGTGTTCCTGGTAAGGCGATCAGGCCCGACCTGCGGGCCAGCTTGGGTTCCTTGCTCACCGTCTGCAGATTGACGCGCAACGATGCGGCACGCCGGATCGCCTCCATCATCGAGACCGGGACCGACCCCGGGCTGGATGGCGAAGAGGTGGTTACGAGTTCAGACGAACTCCTTGCGGACGCGGTCGCGCGGGAACCAGCCAACCTTCGGACACTGACGATCCGGAATCTGCTCGAGCACTGGGGATTCGAGCGTCGTACCAGCGCGGTCGTCACAGTCATCAAGGCGGCTCTGGCGGATGAGGGGTTGACGACCCGTCCGCCCTTCACCGAAGGATCCCTCAGCGATGAGGTGACGCTGGTACCCCAGGGTGCCGAGCCGGGCTCAGGTGTCGAGACCGCCGACAACGTGGCGGATACCGAGGACGTCTCCGAGCCGCAGCACATGACTCTGCGACTAGGGAACCTGCCGGCACGGCTGGTCTCGGTCCCGAGCACGGCGACGCTGACCCACGCCAAGACTCTGATGCTGAAGCACCAGTTCTCCCAACTCGCCGTGATCGATGACGACGGCACCTACCGTGGCGCGGTGAGCTGGGAGTCGATCGGCAAGGCTCACGTCGCCTTCCCCGATCCCTCGCTTGCGAACGCGATCGTCCCGGCCCCGGTGGTAGATCACGACGCTCTTCTCCTGCACCAGATCGAGGTGATCTACGACCGGGGCTTCATTTTCGTCCAGAACGCCGATCGGAACCGGATCACCGGGATCTTGACCGCCGCCGACCTCACCCGCCAATTCGGAAAGCTCGCGCGTCCATTCGTCCTCATCGAGGAGGCGGAGAACAGGCTGCGACGCGCCGCTGAAGAGGTCTTCAACGTGGACGAGCTACGCGCGGCCGCGCCTGCGAACCGGAGGAGCAGGGTTCACCAAGCCACCGATCTCACCTTCGGCGGTTACGGTCATCTATTGAAGGAGCCGCAGCGCTGGTCCGCGCTCGGCTGGAACGTCGATCATGAACTCTTTCTCGGGCTATTGGAAGAGGTCCGGCAGGTGCGCAACGAAATCATGCACTTCACGCCCGACGAACTCTCCGCCGAGAAATACGACTCGGTCAATGGTCTGCTGACCCTGCTGCGTACGGTCGACCCGAGACCTTGACCACGCATGGAGACATGACTCAGGTCACATCGGCAGAATGCCTGCAGCCGTGATCGTGTGTGGATTATTGGCCGGGTCGCCCCTCGGACACATCTCCATCTTTAGGCGCTAGGTCTCTGATCTGGCGCTTTGCCATTTCGTGATATGGGTGGGACGCACTGACCTACGAACCCGCAGGTCGGCACCATCGGGGTTCAGGCCCGGGTTCTACCGACTTGTGCACGTTTGGCGTATCGCCCCGTGGCGGCAACCGTCCGGTGGCGAACGACGTCGCATTCGCCGTCCCAGAGGGGAGCCGGGGCTCGGACTCTTCTTGGTTGTGGGCACCTGGGTGGTCCCAGCGCATCGACTTGGTGACCTTCGGGGACCACGCCGTCCCGTACGGGGACGAGGCGTCCGGCGCCGAGTCGTACATGAACGGCTTGGGCATCACAAAGACCGGCCGGCCGTCGAAATCTCTTTTGTAGAACGCGATCGCCCCGTCCGGACTCTGCCACGCCCGCACCCGACGGGCTCTACCTTGAAGGCGTTGCTGCCGTTGCCAGGTGGGGCGGCAGGTCCGCGTCGCCGAGCAGATCCGGGTAGGTGACGCCGTTGCCACTGGTCTCCCGTTTGGTCAGTTCGGTCAGTAGCGTGCCATGCGGCAGGCTCGCCGCGCTGGCGTCAAGGTGAGCGGCTCATCGAGGCGGGTGACGAAGAAGCTGCGCAAGGTGTTGGTCTAGTGCCGTAGACGAAACCCTTGCGGTCGGGCGCTTTGACCGGCGGGTCGATGTCGTGCCAGTCACCGTCCCGGCCGCGCAAGTGCAACGCGGCCGCCGACAGTTTCTTCTGCAACAGCTCATCCGACAGCTCGAACACCTTGGCGTTCGCCGTCCGGCGGCCCGTCAGCTCCTTGACCCGATTCGCCGGTGCCGCCTTCGCACTGGGTGGCATCGGGTCATCACGCGGCACGCCTTCGCCCGCCAGCTTGCGCGACTTGGTCTCGTCATCACCGAAAAGACCCTTGAACCGGTCCCGTGCGCTGCGTCTGCTCTCTGGTTTCCAGCGTCTCCAGGGTCGGACGCCCCGGCACCGGCCGGGCGCCTTTGAGGTCATCACGATCTTGGTCGGGGACGGCCTGACCATCATGGTCTGCTGCCGTGTGCTGGGCATGTCGGAGTCGGTGTTCCGCGCATGGCGACAGGGCACGCTGTCACGCCGGGCAATCCCGCCTGCGGCTGACCGAGCAGATCCACAGGAGCATGTGACTCCTGCGGCACCTTAGGGCGGACAGTAGCATGCACGCCGAGCTCACCTTTGATCTGGGCATCACAATCGGGCACGGCGCGGCGGAGATCAAGTAGCGACCGGCATCTGATGGGTCGGTGCGAAGTTCCCACACCGACCCATCAGATGCCGTCTAACCACCGTGCCACCACGCCTTGTTGAATTGAGATTTCGGCACGAGCTCCGTCTGATCCCGTACGGGCCATTCCCTGTATTGCCATGGCGGTTGCGCCCGACACGGGCAGCGTGCGCGGAATTCGAAACCGCAATGATATCTCGTCGGCGGACGACCGTAGTCGCCGTGCGACCGCTTCGCCTCGGCGGATGAACGCAGCAGACCGACGATGCCGCAGAACAGGCCGCCGATTCCCCAGAATGCCGGGATCCCGATCAGGGCGCCCTGAGCGCCGGGGACGTCCAGAAGCAGCGTGACCAGCCAACCGATCAGGACACCGAGAAGCGCGCTGGTTTCCAGGATGATGATCACGATGTTGACGCGAGGCGCCATGGCCGTACCGTCGGGCATATTGAATCTCCTTGTACCGATCAAAGTGATGGTCGCCAGGACGGTGGCGCTTTTCCCATACACGTCTTCAGTAAACTGTGCGACGCTGAACCACCCAATGGGATCCTCGTTGAACTTCCACTGAGCGCGCCGATGGGGAGTTCAGCGGATCTTCAGCCGTCCATTCAGCTGATTTTCTGGGCCGTCGCCCGGCTCTTGCGCTAAAGTCGGCTCATGGGGACGAGTGGAGCCAGAGCGTGCATCGACATTCTCGGTGTCGCGCGCATCCGCCCGCCCGGTGGAGACCCGATCGAATTACCGCCCGCACGCGCCGCCGTGCTCATCCGGTTGCTCCTCGCGGAGGCGCAAGAGGTGCCGCAGCAGCGGCTTCAGCAGCTGCTCCCCCATGACGGAGGCGAACAGGCGGTCCAGAAGCACGTGAGCGATCTGCGCGCGCAGCTCAAGCGCTACGGAGTTCAGGTGCCGCCGATGAAAAGGTACGCCGGGACCTACCATTTACCCCTGGACGGAATCGTCGTGGACGCCTTCCAGTTCAGGGACGGGGTGGCCGGGCTGGCCGACCCGCCTGCGGGGGACGAGATCGACGCCCTGCTCAAGCTCTGGCGCGGCGACCCGCGCGCGGTGCATCCGAACGTCCCATCTCGGCTTTGGCGGAGTGTGTTCGACGCGCGCGATCGGCTGCTGAGCGTCGTGGCGGGGCCGGCCGTCACCCGGCTGGCTCTCGGGCAATGGTGGCGCTTCGCCGACCTGTTCCCCGCGGACGAGAAGGTCGACCAGGTCACCGGCCTGCTCGCTCCGGCAAAGGACCGGACGGCCGATCCGGTCCCGCGACTGCTGATCGTGGAGGACCACATCGGTGAGCATCTCCGCGACCGGCTGACACCCTATGACTGCACCGTGATCACTTCGCCGAAATGCTGGCATGATTTCCTCGCCACCACTGGCGGAAAATTCGACTTCGCCGTGGCACTCGTCGATCTGCACTTGAACGAGGAGAGCGACGATTACGGCGGCCTCGACGTGCTCGCTTATATGCGCGACCATGTCCCACGCATTCCCACTGTGCTGCTTACGGCTTACACCACGCCAGGCATCGTGGATGACATGAAGGAGAAGTACCGGATCGACCTGATCGTCCACAAAGATCCCAGCGGCTCCGTGGCCGACGTGCGGGAAGCGGTCTCGCGGTTGCTCCGCCTCCACTGAGGCTCAGCCGTTCTCGCCGTTGTGCGTCCCAGTTAGCGGCAGCCTTATCGCAAGGTGCGTACCCCCGAGGTCACTCGGCCGATCCAGGATGTCCAGTACCCCGCCGTTGTAGGCGATGTGGTCCATGGCATGCCGGAAGCCCACCCCGCCGCCGTGTTCGGACACCCGCTCGCCGTTGGGGTTCAGCAATTCTCGCCGTATCTCCGGAGGAATTCCGGGGCCGGAGTCCTCGATGTCGATGCGGGCCCACGCTGGAGGCCGGCCGGGCTCGGGCGGTTCGATACCACAGCTAAGGCGGACCTGTCCGCGCTCCCCGTCGCGGGTGGGCTTCGCCGCCCGCGCCGCGTTGTTGATCAGGTTGTCCAGCGCCAGCCTGAAAAGTGGCCTGCTGCCCCAGACCAGCGGCGCGCCGACGCCGTCCGCGTGAAAGGCGATCTCGATGTCCCGGTGCGCGAGGTCAAACTGGTGCCGCCGGCCCCGCAGCAGGTCGCGCAGATCGAAGACCTTCCGCCGCAGCAGGTTGGTGGCGCCCTCCGGCTCCGACAGGACCCAGACATCGTCCAAGTCCGCTATCAGGGCCACGGCCCGGTCCAGCTGATCCTGGTGCTCGCCGCGACACCCGGCCAGTTCCACCAGGATGTTCTTGACGGCGAACACGCCCGTCTTCACCTGGTGCATGGCGGATGTCAGCCCGAGGTTCTGCAGTTGCAGGTCGGCGCTCTTGATGGTGCGCGAGCGCCGTTGGACCAGCTCGTCGAAGTCGTCGTTGAGCAACGCCTCCACGTCCACGGCACCCAGCAGCGCCGCCAGGCCTGGCCGCGACCAGCCGTAACCGTCCAACCCGCGCTCCTCCAGCAGAACGCCCGTGATGGCGCGGTGCGCGGCGGCCGGCAGGGAGATCAGGTCGTCGGAGGACCGGACGACGGCCAGGTATTGACTGAGGTCGTCAACCGTGAACCGCGCATCCGGTTGCTCACCGTAGGTCATCAGTGCGATGTGCAGCAGCACCGCGACCTCCCGGTCGGCGAAAATCGGCGCGAGCACCCGCCGATGGAACTTCTCCATCGCGGCCCGGTCCTGACGCCACAGCGCGAGGTCCCCGGCGGTGAGCTCCAGTGGTCTGTGGCCGTCGGGTGCCAGCTGCTCCAATGCGACCCGCAGCGCCCGCGGATACGCGCCCGTGTCGTACAACAGCGCGTCCGTCACGCCCAGGCCGGGGTGCACGCCGAGCAGATCGAGACACCACGTGATAGCGTCCCGCGTCTCGTGAGCTGACGTGGGGAACTGTGCCGTCGCGGTGTCTTCGCCGAGCACGTCGGCCACCCGAAGTCGGCGGCAGACCTCCCGGAGCAGATTGGCCCGCCGGGCCGCCGGGCTCGCCGGGCGACCGGCCCCGGCAGGCGCGATCAGCCGGAAGATGGCGGTGGCGTCGAGCGCCGCCACACCCGGCAGTGCACCGGGCACGCCGACGGCGGGCACGAACCATACAGCCGCCGGGCCTTCCGGCGGCGCCCAGCCCGGCGGGCCCACATACAGCGGCACCTTCTTGGGCAGGGCGATCCACGGCAACCGATAGTCGGAGACGGCGACGAGGTGGGTGCGAAAGCCCTCTCCGACCGGCGTGACCGGGTGCGGCAGGCGCCCGGCCCCCAGGGCGTCATCGAGCGCGGTGGCGAATTCGCGCACGCTGTCGAGATCGCATTGCCTGTGTACTTCCTCCAGCGCTCGGAGCATCTCCGGCGCGGTGCGGTCCTGCTCCGGCGGGCGCCAGCGGTCGGGGAATCCGGGCGGTGCCGCGCCGTCGTGATACCAGCGGAGAATCTCCGGAAGGTTGCGGTCCGACCACGGCCACCGCGTCCATCGGGGCACCGAGGCCGGGCCGCCGGGGACGTCCGCGGAGGGCCCGTCCTCGAGCAACCTCTCGGCGGCGGGGAACTCGCCAGCGTCAAGGCAGCCCCGTACCGCTGCGGCCCACTCGCCGTGCGAATCCGGATCCCGGGCAGCCAGCGAACGCTCCAACCGGGCCTTGAGCTCCGCCTCGGCGGCCAGCAGGTGCTCCCTCTCCCATTCGTCGAGGGCGTTGACCGCCGCCGCCCGGCGCTCGCGCGGCAGCGCGGACATGGGCGGGGGACTCTCGCTGAACCCGGCCCGCCGCATCCGCTGGACCAGCCCGTCACGGCGCCTGGCCAGCTCGCCGACTGTCGCCTGCTCGGCGGCGCGGACCTGCTCGATCAGGTCGCTGGCGGCATCGTCCTGGAGCACCTTGGCCTCCGCAAGCCGCTGTGCCACGCCGAACTCGCCGCGCTCCAACAGGACGGCGACGGCCTGCCCGGGGTCGGTGACCGGCACGGCAATGCCGTCCAGCAGCCGGTCGGCGTAGCGCCGGTCGTCCGCTGTCCCTCCGGGGTAGGCGAGTTCGATAAGCAGCGAGGGGTACCGCCACCGTTCGTCCCAGTCGGCCAGCGTGGCGTTCCAGTTCATGCCGCTCCCCACCTTGTGACGACCTCCAGATCCGCCAGCGCCCACTGGACCAGGCGGCGTTCCGGCTCGGGGACGAAGGGAAGCGCCGCGATGGCCTTGGACCGCCACGCCGCCAGCCTCCGGGCCGCCGTCCGGGCCTCCTTGAGCTCGTAGCCACCGTCGGCAGCAGGATCGCGTACGGCCGCCGCGATCTGCCGGGCCGCCTTGAGCACCGCCTCCAACCGCTCGAGATAACGGGGCAGCCGCTGATAGTCGTGCATCAGCTCACCCTGCTGCTGGACGTCGGCCCCGATCGTGTGGACGAGTGAGCGGACATCGTCGACGGGCTGTGTGGCCAGCCATCGTTGCAGCGCCCTGATGTCGCGGCCATCGACGATGGTGCGCAACACGCCGAACGGGCCATCGTCGCGGAACAGGCGCGCGTGGGCCTTGATGCTGGACGCGAACCGGAAGGACGTCCGTTCGACCCGCTCCAGCCGGACCGCGAGGTCGTCCCAGGCTCCGGCAAGGTCGGCGCGTTCGTGCTCGGTGTGGGAGTCGGCGCGGATGCGCTCGATCGGCAGCGGCCGGCCCGTCACCGCCCAGGTGTCCCGGGCGATCGCCGCCAGCTCGCGCCAGGGCTCGGGCAGCGCGTCGCCTAGCAGCACGTCCAGCGTCTGCTCGGCTGCGTCGGCGTGCGCGCTGAGCGGGGTGAGCAGCAGCTCGGCGGCGCCGACTGCGGCGAGCGCTACCTGTTCGGCCGCAGTGGGGTTTTCCAGGACGGCGTCGACGATCGCGTTGGGAAACGCTTCCCGGCCAAGGGCGGCGGCCACCGTGGTGAGGGTCTGGCGCGGCCGCATGGCCGGGTCGGCGATGACGCCCCGAAGCAACGCCGCCTCGATGAACGCCCCTGACACCCAGCGGTCCAGCAGCAACCACCGCCACCACCGGTCGGCGGGCCTGGCCCGCTCGTCGTCGGTGGCCCGCTCGTCGTCGGTGGCCCGCTCGTCGGTCGCCTGCCGTAGCACGTGGGCGGCCGAAACCCGGAGGACGCCCGCGTCCACCTCCTTGCGCTCCAGCTCATCGAGCAGCGACCAGGCCGTTGCGGTACCGAGCGCGTCGATATGCGCGCGGATCACTTCGGCCCGGGCCGGCCCGTCCTCTGCAGAGACTTCGCGCAGGTCGTTAAGCAGCACCTGCGCGGAGATCGCCGTGCTCACCTGAGTGTCCGGCGCGGGCGCGGGCGCGGGCGCCGTTGGCGGCGGCGACGCGGGGTCAGCCCGCAGCGCCGCCAGCACCCGCTCGGCAATCGGCGCTCCAACGATCTTGATGCCGATCTCCGAGCGCCGCTTGTGCGAGGAGACCGCCGCGCCCGACAGCGGGTCAAAGCTGCCGGCCACCACCACATCGTCGGACACGAGAACGCGCGCGTTCGTCTCATGGTGATCGGTCGTCAGGAACCCGGGGAACTCGGCCCGCAACGACCGCAGCGCAGCAGGCGTGGACCCGTCGGCGGCAACGTCGTCGCCATGCGTGACAGTGACGTCGATCCCACGGGTGAGCGGCGCCCGCAACGCGCTATCCATCCTGGTGCCGCCCATCTCAAACCCGACCCGGCGCGAACTGATCAGGATGCGGCGCTCGGCCGACCGCAACGCATCCGAGAGCAGGTGGCGGTGCGCCTCGTCGTAGACGACCTCCGCCCACGGGCGTTCGAAGGCCTGGGCCTTCTGGCTGACCCCGTCGACGTACTTGCGCCAGGCGTCCACCCAAAACGCGACGGCGGTGGCGGCGTTCGGTTCGGTGTCGGTGTCGGGCGGGGTCTTCGGCAGCTCCAGGGGACGCGGGGCCACTGGATCGCGCACCTCCAGGAAGTCGCCGTGCCGCACCTGGACCATCGCGCCGACGCCGTAGTCAGGGATGGCCTTACGTGTCCACTGCAGCAGATCCTCCAGCGGCGTACAGGCATCATCCGATTCCGCCGCTATCCGCACACCCAGCTCCTGAACCGCGTCGCTCCCGGAATCGGATGCCTTGTCCGCCTGACGGGGCGCACGCAGCGGCGCACGGCCGCTGACCAGTGCCATCCGATCGTCCGCGATCACCAAGCAGGCGTTGGTCCGGCTCGGGCCGGAAGAGTACACAACCCGGTTCGGGAAGTCCTCGGTCAGCTCGGCGAGCAGCTGTCCGACGCGGGGGTCGAGTTCGGGGCCCCGGCCCGCCCCCCAGACGAGCACCAGATGGACTCCCTCCGCCAGCTTCCTGCGGAGCGAGCCCAGCAGGGAGTGCAACTGCCCGTACTCCACGATCGGGGACACGAAGACGATCTGCCGTTTCGCCGCGCGGATGAGCTCCCGTACACACTCGGTGTGTCCCGCGGCGTCTCTGACCACCCTGCAGCGCACCTGATGTTTCATGCGGAGGTCGTAGAGGGAGTCCAGCCGCCGGGCCTGGTCACACAGATCCAGGTGGTAGTCGCGGCGCTTCCCGGCGCGGATGCCGTCCATCTTGCGCACCGCGTTCTGCACACGGCCTATCGCCGCCTCCAGCGAGAGCGCCTCCTCCCACACGCGGTCGGCCTGGGCCCGCAGAGCGCGGGCGAAGTCCGCTTCTGGGTACTGCTCCACGAGGTCGGCGAGCCTGGTCGCGGCCCGTTCCCGGTACGCCAAGGGGTAGGAGTCGTTCAGCACCCGGAAGCGGAGCCTGCTGGTCATGTCGTCCGCGCCGATCTGGACATCGAGCTGCACCCAGCGCGTCTCGTGCTCGGTGCGCAGATCCCTCGGCACCACGTGCGCGGCGAGAACCTGTTTCTCCCGGCCGGGCCGCCGCTCGACCTGCGCCTCGCTGCCGAGGGCCTGCTCGATCGCGGCCACGAGCTGGGGGACGGGCACGTCGTCGATGGAGACTTCGCTGTTCTCGACCGGAATCCGGATATGACCGTTGCGGGGTTTGTGTCTCCCACCGACCGGCATCACCCGGCCACTAAGCTTGTCGATCATGAGCATCTTCTCTTGCGCGGAGATCTCCGCGCCGGGCAGCTCATACAGCTTTCCGTCCGCGTAGCGCTGTGCCACGTCCGGGGTGACGCTCGCCTCGGCGTTGGCCAGGTTTAGCGCCACGTAGTTCTTGCGCCACAGGTCGGCGATGAGATCGACAGCGATGCGCCGGTTGACCCCCAGCCGGTCGATGAGCTGCTCGATCGGGACACGATCGCTTTCTCCCCGCGCCTTCCGCTGCTTCTGGACTAGCGCGATCGCCTCCAGCACGCCGAGTTCCATCGGGGAGAGGAGGCGGCCGTATCCGAGCCGCACCCGTACCGGGACCAGTTCGCACGGGACGCTGACGACGGCGGTACTCACGGCGCCACCACTGCCTTCGCCGGCAGGACGGTGCCGAAGCGCTCGACCCCGATGCAGACGTCCTTCCAAAAGGGCGACCCGCTGTCGCGGAAGTGCCCGAAGTTCCCCACGACGACGAGCAGCCTGCGGGCCCGCGAGAACATGACGTTGACCAGCTCACGCTGATCCAGATGGCCGATGCTCCGCCACGGGTGCGCCCCGTCGCCGCGCTGCGTGTCCCGGACGAGGGAAACGACGACGATGTCGGCCTCCTTACCCTGGAACGAGTGGATGGTGTACACGTGCTTGGTCAGGTCGGTTCGTCCACGAAGCAGGTCGGCCTGGCGCCGGTACGGGGTGAGGATCGCCATGGGTTCCTCTCCAAAGCCGTGCTTGCCGACCGCGGGTTTGGGACGCAACTGGCCCACCAGACTCGCCACCACGTCCACCTCACCCGGATTGGCCCAGGCCAACTCGTCGGCGCACTGCGGCAGCCCGTGGGTATCCAGCCACACCAGTGATTGCCCGGCGAGCGGCTCGGGTGCGGTGAGCCCGTGCGGCTCGTACCGCTTCCCAGTCACAAGCAACCCTTCGCGAAGCCCGCCGGAGTCCCTGGCCTCCCCCCTGGGGTAGAAAACCCGGCTGACGACCTCCTTGATGGGCTCGTTCATGCGGAACTGCCGGGATAGCACCTGCAGCGGACGTTCCAGGTGTGCATCGTCCACATCCCCCGTGGTCGTATCGGTGTCGAACAGCGACCCAAAGAGGTCGAAGACCCTGCGGTACTCCGCGCTGCGGGCGCCGTGGATCGCAACGTCGTCGTCCTCGTCGGTGTGACTGTCGTCGATGAAGCGCAGCACCTCCCGCCGACGGTGCGCGGGCAACTGGTGGTGGTCCCCGATCAGAGTCCAGCGCAGCCCGCAGGACAGCGGAATCGCCAGTTCGGTGGGCCAGGCTTTGGCGGCCTCCTCCACCAGCACCCAGTCGAACATCGCAGAGGACTCGTCGGAGGCGACGAACTGCGGGACGGCGGCCGCGCACGTGGCGAAGACCATGCCGGCACCGCGCAGCAGTCGGTCGGCGAGTTCGGGCCCACACTCCTCGACGACGGGAAGCCACCGCTGCTTCAGAAAGGCGCGCCATTCGTTATCGTCGTCCACCTCGGAATCGGTGGACGCGTGGTCGTAGAGGGCATCGCGGATCCGTTCAGTGAGTTTTCCGAGCGTGAACGGCTTCATCCGCTCGTCCACCCGGGCCTCGCCCGCGTTGGTGGTCACCCGGAGTGCGACCACACGGTCCGTGCCTGTCGGACGGTGCCGCTTGTCGATCACGCCCATCCGCTGGAGGATACGCAACGCCAGGTTGTCCAGCGCGTAGTTCGACTGAGCCGACACCAGCACCCGCGCGCCCTCCTCCATTCTGAGGAACGCGGTGAGCGCGCGGGCCGCCACCTCGGTCTTGCCCGTGCCCGGCGGCCCCTGCACGGCTGAGAACGGTTCGCAGACCAGCAGGTCGAGGACGACGTCATCGGCGTCGAAAGTGGTGGGCTCGATGTCGGCCACCGCATCCTTCCAGCGACCGGGGAGGCCTCGGATTGTGGACGGCCGGCGAAGCTGGCTCAGCAGGACCTTGTTGTCCAGCAGTTCCCAGCGCGCGTCCGTCTGCCGCCGCAACGACACATGGCTGCCCCCGTCACCGGCAGGCCGCAGCCACCCCTTCGCAGGCAGCTCCAATCCGCTGGAGGCGTGCCGCACAATGATGGCGTCGTCGCCGTGTTGTTCGGTGACGGAGACCTTACCGAGCCGATGCCCGTGATCGGGCTGGCCATCGTTGTCGGCGATGACATCGATCTCATTGGCGGCCTCGTCGTTGACCATTCGCGCGAAGAAGTCCCCGAAGCTGGGGCGCAGCTGGCCGTAGAAACGGCGGGTCAACCCGTCGGAATGCCTGCGGCGGTCGTCCCGGGCGTGGTCCAGGCGGAGCGTGGCGGTCGTCGCGCCCTGCTCCGCCACCTCGTAGGGGTATTCCCGCGCGCGCAACTCGATGCCTTGATAACGGAGCAACCAGTCGAGGGCCTGCTCGAACAGCAGCTCCTCGGGTTCGCCGGCAAGCGGCGGGGTGAGGGCGTCGATGAGCGTCGACCACTTCGGACGGCCCGTTCGGCACTCTGCTAGCTCCTGCGGGTCGATGTCGTAGGCAACGGCCTTCACCTGTGGGATCGCACGGTCAGCGTGAGCCCGCGCGACCGCCCGGTCGGCGCTTTTGCCGTGCAGGCTCTCCAGCGGCACGGCGAAGGTGATGATCAGGACGTCGTCGAGGCCAGGCCCGTGCGCCGAGCCGATCGGGTTCCAGGCCTTGAACGGCCTGCAGAACCAGGCGTGCGTCTGCCCCTTCAGCATCTGGCGTGACTCGCGTTGGGCCTTGGCCTGACCCGCCCGGATGTACGGCTCGGCGCCGTGCGGGGCGTAGATCAGGGTGGCCCCGCGCAGGTCCCTCTCGATGAACGCGGCCAGCTTCTCCCGACCCTCCGCGCTGTTGGGATTCTCGCCGAGCCAGCCGCTCCACATCGGTCTCTGGTATTCGTGGGGGATGAACGCGATCAGGTACGGCTTGTCGGACTGGGGCCCGGCGAGGGAGTTGGTGAGCTGCTCGAAACACTCGTTGAGCTTGGTCACCACCTCACCGGCCTCGGGCCGCAGATGGGGAAGCGGGTTGAGCATGTCGCCGAGCAGCTCGCGCAGCTGGTCCGGTAGCGTCTTGGCAAGATCCCCACCGCTGGCCAGCCGCCCGCGTAGCCCGTCGTGGATCTCCGTCACGGCCTTGATGATCTCTTCGGGAGCGGCGTCGCCGGGCGGGCCAGTGATCGCGCTCGGCAGGTCGTCGGCGAACCATTCGTAGACCAGCATGCCGAGCCCGAACACGTCGGACCGGGTGTCCCCGACGTCGGCGTTCCCGGCGTTCTCGCCCGCGAACAGGTAGCGCAGCCGTTCCGGCGGGCAGTAGGTCAGCGCCCGGGGATCCTGGAGCTTGATGATGCGCCTGGTCCGTTCCTCGGCCGCACTCTGGTTCGACGGGGTGGCCCGCAGCATGTCGGCAACCATGCGGCTCATCTCGAACCGAGACAGCCGGAACCGCGGCGTGTTGGTCTCCGGATCATGGTCCACCTCGACGGTGCCTGCCCAGAGATTGCGGTGCACGATCCCGAGACTGTGCAGCTGGGCCAGCCCATCCGCGAGTATGTAGAACTGCCTGACCGCGAGCATCCGTTCCACGCGCAGCGCCTTGCGCAACTCCGGCATGGCGAGGTTGTGGATTGCTCCCTTGGTCACGACATAGGCGAACCCGTCGACGCCCGGTGCGATCGGCGTGGTGGCCTCCGGTTCCTTGTAGCCACCGCCGAGGATCGTCGGCAGCGCCGGGTGCCGGAGGGCGGCCGCCCGCATCAGCACCCGGACTTCCTGATTCCAGAAATCCCCGCCGATCTTGGAAACTCCGCAATAGATCTGCAGGATGACCGGTCGGCTGCTGCCATCGACGAGCCCGTAACGGTAGAGGGTGCCTTTGATGATCTCTTCACGGGCGGCTTCGATGGGTTTCCCACCGGCCGGACGGTAGCTTTCCCGGCCGACGGTGGCCGCGCCAAAGAAGTGCATGACCAGCCGGTCAATTTCCTGCGGATCGATTCCACTCGGCTCGTCGTCGATCTTGGCCACCTCCGACCTGGCTCATCGCCTACGACGGACCGATGCTAGCCTGGCGAAAATTATGATCATGCCCGATCTAGGCAAATCGCTCCGTTGTGCGCATTTTTACCCAGACAAAAATGGATTTGATGTCAGGTTCGGTGTAAATAGAACAAAACGGACTTGGTTGTGGGTCAGTGGTGGACTCGATCGTCCGGTCCGGGGCGGCCGGTTGGGATGGGACACCAGGCCGGTCTCATGGGCCACCACCGCCTTGGCACGGCTGGCCGCGATCGGCGGGCTAAACGATACGAGCCGCACCGAGTTGCGCAGCGAGCGCGCGGGTTCGCGTTACAGCCCTACAACCTCGTCCCGTTGCTGAGCATCGCCGACAACATCGCGCTGCCGCTGCGACCGGCGGCAGGGCAGCGGCCCCTGCCTGGCTGCGCACGCTGGTCGGACGGGTCGGCTTGGCCGAACGGCTGTCACATCGTCCCGCCGAACTGCCCGGCAGCCCGTAGCAGCGGGCCTAATCGCCCGCGCGCTGGGCCCCAACCCAGCCATCGAGTTCACCGACAGGCGCATTCGATCTGCACACCGCCCGCAAGGCACCGAGCCTGCTAGCGGACCTGGTCGGCACTCTGGGTCGGACTGTCGTGATAGTTACTCCTGGTCGCCGCTGCGGGCGCACCGCGTGCTGGTCATGCGCGGATGGACTTATCGTCGGCTCGCCCTGGCTCTCAACGGCACCCAATTGGCCCACCGACCCTGGAGGCGGCTTAGCGATGCCGTGCCTCGTCCTGCGCACGCCGTACCATCTCGCGGACGGCGAGGACTGGTCCGACAAAATCGTCGCCTTCATGTCCTACATGCGAGTTGACGGATTCAACGACCTGTCAACCGAAGACCTGCATTTGCTGTCGATGACTCATAGCAGCCCGCTGGAAGCGGTGTGGGCCAGCACCCGACTATGCGCCTACCGGAATACAGGAGGGTGCACCGAGCAGTGAATGGACAGGCCATGTGCTGTCGGAGCGTGTCGCCCCAGGGGAGACGCACCGACAGCACATGCACGCGAACGGCGCTACGGGACCGCGTCGAATGACAGGGCAGCGTACAGTGGAATCAAGTTTGGGTTTTCGGTCTCTTTCCGACCTCGGACACGAACCTTTTCCCCATATGGTGCGGGATCGACGTGCGCCTCGGCCCACACTGCGCGGGCTGCGAGAAAGCGCCGACTGAAACCAACCGAGCCGATCGCAACAGACGCCCGAGCCCAGGCTCGGGCGTCTTTCGCACTGGCCGACCCGAAACTGGAGTTCGCCGTGTCAAGCGACAGGAGGCCGCGTCTTGACCGGAGCAGATAAGTGACAGCATGCCGACACGAAACGGCCTGACCGTTTCGGCTGCCGCACGGCGCGGAGACGCGATCATCCCCCCAAAGATCATCTGGGTGATCCCGGGAGGCGAACGGGAAGAGAGTGTCTCAAGTTGGCTAATTCCGTCGTTTCCGGTAATGAATCGGTGTTGGGTGGAGCGCAAGCAAACGGGGCACCAGCCAAGGACGATCGGGGCGGTGCGGATCATCGAGGGGCCTTATGCGGCGTGCACAGGCGATCGCGCTGGGGGTGGCCGCCGCGGCAGCCGTAGTCGTCGGCGGTGTCGCCACCAATCAGGTACTGGACGACGGAAGGCTGAGCTGGAACTGGGCCTACCTGGCATTCGGGTTCACGGTGCTGGCATCGGTGTTCACGGTGCACGCGTCGCAGTCCGCCGGGTCCGATGCCACCGCCCCGCTGGGCGGAAAGCGCAGCGTCTATCTGCGCCAGTTGCGAGCGTCCGTGCTGGATATGGAAACGATCGGGATAGTCACGCAGAGTGAGTTCGTCCTGCGGATGCGTCAGGTCTATGTGCAGCTCAGCCTGAGGCACCGTCCAGTGCAGGGCGGCAGCAATCCGGGCGTCGGACTCACGGCCCAGGAACTGGCCGTAGAACGGCCGCTGCGATCCTTCCTGAACGGCCAGAGCCGGGTCTTGGCCGTGATCGGCGCCTCCGGCTCGGGAAAGACCACGCTCGCCCGGTACACCGCGCTGGCGATGTGCAGTTGGCAGGGCCTCAGCTGGCGCCGTGGGCAGTTGCCCGTGCTGCTCTACCTCCGCGACCACGTCAACATGATCCTCGATGAGGTGCCGCCCGGCCTCGCCAAGGTGGCGACCAGCGTGGGCTGGCTGGACGGCAAGATCAGCGCCGGCTGGCTGGAGAAACGCCTGGACAAGGGGCGGTGCCTGGTCCTGCTCGACGGCTTGGACGAGATCGCCGACGAGCGCGACCGGAGGCGGACGGTGGTCTGGATACGCCGCCAGATCGAGCGCTTCCCGGCCGTCACCTTCGTCATCACATCGCGTCCGCACGGCTATCTGCCCAGTCCGATACCGAACGCGGATGTGCTCCAGATCCAGCGTTTCGACAGCGAACAGATCTCCGAGTTCCTGCACCATTGGTATTACGCGACCGAATGCCGTGCGCGAGGCCGTTCGGGCAAGGAGGTCTCCGCGATGGCCAGTCGGCAGGCGGACGACCTGCTGGAGAAACTCCGCTCGACACCGGCCGTTTATGAGTTGGCGGCCAATCCGCTGCTGCTGACCATGATCGCTAACGTGCACCGGTACCGGAGCGCGCTGCCACGGAGCCGAGCCGCGCTGTACGCCGAAATGTGCGATGTCCTCATCCACCGTCGCCAGGAAGCGAAATACCTCACCGACGCCACGGGTTTGGACGGCCCGAAGAAGGAGCGTGTGATCCGGCACCTGGCCCTGCACATGATGCGGAGACAGGCACGGGACATCTCGATCGCGGACGCCCAGGAGGCGATCCGTCACCCACTGCGGCAGGTCACCGGCGGAACCGACCTCACTCCGGAACTCTTCCTCTCGGAGGTGCGCAAGAGCGGCCTCCTGATGGGGGAGCACGGAACATACGGTTTCGCCCACCTGACGCTCCAGGAGTACTTAGCCTCAGCGCACATCCGGCACCAGCCGAGCCGGCATTTGCAATTCCTCACCGAGGGAGTGGACGACCCGTGGTGGCGCGAGACCACTCTCCTCTGGGCCGCCGCCAGTGACGCGACTCCCGTCATCGACGCATGCCTCGCTTCAGGCACGCTGCACGCCCTTACCCTGGCATTCGACTGCGCCGAAGAAGCGCTCGAAGTGAGCCATGGGGCGCGTGCCAGGTTGAACGACCTGCTCACCACGTCCCCGGAAACGCACCGGGGGGAGCGCCAGAAGATCATCGCCGCGGTCATCGCGTCCCGCAATCTGCGCGAGGTGGTCTGGTTGGGCACGACCGCGGTCAGCGCCCAGCCGGTCTCTCAGGACCTTTACAACCTCTTCGCACTCCAGGAGCGGGCCATCGGACGCCACACCCCGCCCCTGAACAATGCGACCAGCCTGCTGGCCGACGACGCCATGCGCTTCGTCTCCTGGCTCAACACGCTTTTCGAGGACGGCACCGCCTACCGGCTCCCGACGAGCGCCGAATTGGCCCATCCCGAAGGTCCCCTCCTTTCGGCCATGTCCAGATACACGGTCTGGACGACCAGCAACGGCCACCCGGCCCTTTACCGACCGCCCGGTGTGGCATGGCCCTATACCCCGAGTCGTAATCAACTCGCCGTTTTTCCGGCAGCGATCATCGAGCACATACGTCCGCTTCTCTACCTGGGCCGGATTGCGTCCACCCGTCCTGAACCCCGCTACCTGCTAGCCCATATGCGTGTACAGGCTTGCGACGACCCCCACCAAGAGGAGACCTCTGCCGCGCAGAGCCGCGCCTACGACCTGACCCGCACCCTTGATCTCGCAATAATGCTGGCGGCCGATTTGAAGGCGGCCTCACCCGAGTATCTCGGTATGGGCCTCAGCATGGCGATCGCCATGGCACATGCGCTGGCGCTGGATCTGGCGTGCTTCACGCGGGAAATCGACTTCGACAATGACGGCAGCTTCATCCGAGAGCTGAGCCGACCAGATACTCTCCACCTCGCGCACAAGCGAATCCGCGACCTGGGCACTCGCCTGTCCGCACCGCGCGGCTCCGAGATCCGCCGTGATATCGCCCGCCAGTACGCCGCGTCCTACGGCAGGGGTCACGAGGGCGTGTGGGTGATGAGTGAGGCCCTCGAAATCGGTAGTCATGGGGCACGCGACCTCGCCCCCACACCCCTCTTCGCCCGGAACGACGCCCTGGTCGGCGCCGTCGAGTACGCTCGCGCCATCGCCCCCCGCCTCGCCTATACGAAGCCGCACGCCGACGACATCAGCCGTACGAAAACTCTGAGACGGGCCGCTGTGATGTCGAGTGACATCGCGCGCGCCCTTACCCGTGACGTAGCCCGCGACGTCGCCAGGCGAATCACCACCGACCTCGGAACACGTTACCGGGAGATCCTCACAGCCACCCTCATGGCCTGCAAGGGCCTTCTCCGCTGGGAGTCCTTTCCCCAATACGCCGAAATCTGGGAGCGTGAAGGGTTCGAGCGGTTCCTCGCCGAGACCCTGGAAATCAGCGTCCCGTATATGTCTCACGCCACCGACGACCCCGCGCACACTCTCAGTCAGGCGATGCTGTGGTTGCGGCCGGAATTGAAGGCATACGTCAATCATGCACAGGACCTTCTGGTCCCCGTCCTGAACCGAACCGCCCCCGCCTCTCCGGGCGTCCTGGCCATTGCGGGGGCGGCCCTGATGGCGGCGATCGCCCATCTCGGTACTTCGGACGAACAGATCGAAGCGCTCCCTCGCCTCAGCTCCGTCTTGGGCACCGTCATCACCCTCTACACACGAGAATCCGGTGCCCCTACCAATGAAGCCCTTCTCCTGGTCCGCAACTGAAATCCATGACCACTTACCACCGCAAAATCGCCTAGGTACTGTCTCCTTAGGCAGCATCGTCGGTGGCGCGGTGCCACCACCTCGCACCCGGAGGAGACCGGATGCCGGCAGATCCGTCCAGCTCACCCGCGCTACGCGCGTCCGACGCGGACCGCGACCAGGTCATCGAACGCCTGCGCACCGCCGTGGCCGACGGCCGTCTCGACCCGGTCGAGTTCGACGAACGCCTCGACGCGGCCCTGACCGCCCGCACCCTCGACGCGCTTGACCCCGCTCACCACCGACCTGACCCACGGTGCACTCGCACTCCCGTTCAACGGGAAACCAGCCGAGCTGGTCACCATCAAGGCACGGCACGGTACGCCGCGAAGGCCGCTGGACACTCCCGCACCGACTGGCCGTCCGTACCGCATGGTGCGACGTCATGCTCGACCTGACCGACGCCGTACGCACCGCACCCGACCTGTTCATCGAACTACGGGTCAACGGCGGCAACGTGGAGCTGGTCCTCGCGCCGGGCATGGTGGTCGACGCGAACGAACTGAAGCCCACCGGGTTTGGTGACGTCCGTGATGTGCCCCGGTTTTGGTGGTGTTGGGTTGCTGGAATCCTCGTCCTGTTGATCACGAGGAGAGGCAGCGGATGCCCCGTAGTTATCCCCCCGAGTTCCGCCACAGGGTGTTGGAGCTGGTGAAGTCCGGTCGGCCGGTCAGGCAGGTCGCGGCCGAGCTGGACATGCCCAGCCAGACCATCTACGTCTGGCTGCGCGAAGACCGCGCATCAACGCCGGTCTGGAGCCCGGCCTGACCTCGTCCGACCACGCGGAACTGGTCGCGGCTCGCCGCCGCATCGCCGAGTTGGAGACCGAGCTGACCATCACCCGCCGGGCGATCGAGCTGCTGAGAGAGGCGGTGCCCCCAAAGGAGGTTCGAGGCCATCGAGGTGATGGCCTTGTGGATCGCTGCCGAGGGGCGCCCAGCGAAGCGCACCGCCAAAAGAGCTGCGCCCTTGAGAGGCCCTCACGGGCGGCAGTCTGCAGCACAACCGACTTCACCCTGGACGCACCGATAGCGCGCCGGTGACGGTGATGTGGTGTGGGGTTATTGGGCGTGTCGGACCGCCGACACCAAACCTCCGTGCACCGTGATCGTTAATGGGCGAGGCGCTCGGTCGTGGCGAGTGGCAGGGATCGGCGCGGGACGACACGCGAAGCGGGATCGCTGGAGACGGGGGCGACGTGTTCTGACCATGACCGAGCGCTATGCGTCCCGCGGGACGCTTGTTCTCCGGATGGCCGAGGCGGCAGGCTGTGAGCCGAGGAGAAGGGGGCCTGCGATGGAGCGAGCCGACGCGATGGTGCTGTTCGGGATCACCGGGAATCTGGCGTACAAGATGCTGCTGCCGGCGTTGTACCAGCTGACGGCGGACGGGGTGCTGGACCAGCCGATCGTGGGGGTCGCCAAGACCGACCTCGACCTGGCCGGGCTGCGAAGCCGGGCCCGTGAGGCCTGCAAGGCCAAACACGACAAGGTGGACGACGCGGCGTTCGAGAAGTTCGCCGGGAACCTCCGGCTCGTCGCGGGCGACTACACCGACGGCGCCACCTTCGACGCGATCCGCGGCGAGGTCGGCGACGCGGGATTCCTCACCCACTATCTCGCGGTTCCTCCTTCGCTGTTCGCGACGGTCGCCGCGGGCCTGGCCAAGGTCGGCCTGAACAAGAACGCCCGCATGGTCGTCGAAAAGCCGTTCGGCAACGACCTGGAGTCGGCGCGGGCGTTGAACGCCGAGTTGCTGAAGTTCTTCGACGAGGACCATCTCAGGCGCGTCGACCACTTCCTCGGCAAGGAGCCGATCGAGGACCTGCTGATGTTCCGGTTCGAGAACATGCTCCTGGAGCCGATCTGGAACCGTCACTACGTCGACAACGTGCAGATCACGATGGCCGAGGACTTCGACGTCGCCGACCGTGGCTCGTTCTACGACGCCAACGGCACGATCCGCGATGTCGTCCAGAACCACCTTCTGCAGATCCTCGCGCTCCTGGCCATGGATACGCCGCCGTCGACCGACGCACGCGCCTTCATCGATGAGAAGTGGCGGGTGCTGCGCGCCGTCGAGGCCGTTGCGCCCGGTGATGTCGTCCGCGGCCAGTACGACGGCTACCTCGCCACCGAAGGCGTCCGTGAGGGTTCGACCACCGAGACCTACGCTGCGCTGCGCCTGCGCATCAACAACTGGCGCTGGGCCGACGTCCCGTTCTACATCCGCTCCGGTAAGGCACTGGGCACCACCGACCTGGAAGTGGTCGCACAACTCCGCACCCCGCCCATCGGCTTCTTCGACGGCGCCCCAGAGCCCAATCTGATCCGCTTCCGCATCCAGCCCGATGCGGGGGTCACCTTCGACCTGCTCGCCAAGGTCCCCGGGCGCGACAGCACTCGGCGAGTCCCGCTCAGCGTGGACTTCACCAAGGTCCTGGGCCCGATGGAAGCGGCCTACCAGCGCATCCTCACCGACGCGATGACCGGCGACCCCCGCCGCTTCGTCCGCTTCGACCTGGCCGAAGAATCCTGGCGCATCATCCAGTCCGTCCTCGACCTCCCCAGCCAGCCCCTCCCCTACGCCAAAGGAACCTGGGGGCCGGACGAAGCCACCACCTTCGTTCCCGGCGGCTGGCACGAAATCTCCACCACCTTCGACTGATGCGCACGGGCCTGGATATGGGCCCGAGGGTGGCGACAACGACGATGCAGAGAAGCCGCAAGACCGCCTCCCTCACCCGCGCCCAGTCAAACGCCGTGCCACGGCACCCAGACCAGCCAAGCGGCGCCCGGATGACACACCACACTCATTTCGTCATCACCGGCATGCCACAGTAAAGACAGATATGGTCACTGGTGGCCGAGGCCAGAAGAAGCTGCCACATTCTTGGACGCTTTTGTTGTGCCGTTGACCCGACATGGGGTGAATGGTCACGGGGAAGTGCGTTTGTCGGCACGACTCCTTTACAGTCTGGAAGGGCCGATGCCCCGGTCCCACTACGATCGTGGCGTGGCACTGCTGTAGGAGGTTTCCGTGCGAACGCTGATGAACGTTCTGTGGTTGGTGCTGGCCGGATTCTGGATGGCCCTGGGATATGTGCTCGCCGGGGTGATCTGCTGCATCCTCATCATCACCATCCCGTTCGGGATCGCGTCCTTCCGGATCGCCGGATACGCGCTCTGGCCGTTTGGACGGACGGTCGTGCCCAGACGGGACGCGGGCGCCGCCTCCGTCCTGGGCAACGTCATCTGGATCATCGTCGCCGGATGGTGGCTGGCTCTCGGGCACCTGACCACCGGGGTGCTGCTCTGCATCTCGATCATCGGCATCCCGTTCGGCATCGCCAACTTCAAGCTGATCCCGATCTCGCTGACACCGCTCGGCCACCAGATCGTCCCCACCGGCGACCGCACGTCCTTCTGACCACCGCTCGCGCGCGTCCTCCACCGGTCGGCGCTCGGCTGACGGGCGGCTTGAAGAACGCTTCGTTCGCCTTCATCATCGAGCTGGAGCGCACACAGGTGATCGCCTCCGACGCGGTCACGCACCTTCGGTTCCGCGTCGTGAAGTAGCGGCCCAGGCACGGAGAAACGCCAAGCAGGGTCCAACGACCGCAGCGTCCGCCGTTCGGCCTTACCCTCCCCGCCGCCGCTCAGAACTTGCACCGATGCGGTCTCTGCCCGAAACGGGCAGCGTCGTGACCGGGGCGGCGGTGGCGGAGAACCCAGGCCGGTGGACGTCGAATTCTCGGACAGGACGGCTTGAAGCAGTCCCCGGAACGGCGACGTCGATCACCAATACCCGGTCCCGCACCGGGTCGTTGTCCTGCCCTCGCCCACCCACCGCCTGGACCGCGGCCCGGAACGCTGGCCAATAAAGCCCACCCACGGCCCGCTTCGCGTTGACGCCGATCAGACGCGCGTCACACAGCGGACGAGTTATGACCGTGAGCAGCACCATGAGCTAGGCGAAACCCGGGCCGTAAGGTCGTCCGCCCGAGCGCGACCGCCCGCTGTCTTAGGTGTACGCGACCTCAGGCGCTGCGCTTTCTGAGAAACACGTCCTTGCAGGACACCCGGAGCAATGCGACCGACGGCGCGAGCAGCGAGGCGGCGGGGCGCGCGGCCGGGGACACCCGTGAGTCAGGCCTTGGTGCGCTGCTGCTTGAGGCGGAGTTCCTCCTTGCGGACTTCGGCTTGGACGGCCTGCTCGCGTTCCAGCCAGTCGGGCCTTTCGGCCTTCAGGTTCTCGATCTCGGCTGTTGTGAGGGGGCCCGTGATGCCGGCGCGGGCCAGGCCTGAGATGGAAACGCGGAGCCTGGCGGCGACGACCTGGCGGGGATGGGGGCCCTCACGGCGCAGGTTGGCCAGCCATGAGGGAGGGTCGGCTTGGAGCGCGTTCAATTCGTCCCGGGAGACAGGACCTTCCTGGAACTCGGCGGGTGCTGCCGACAGCAGGATCCCCAGCTTCTTGGCCGCGGTCGCGGACTTCATGGTCTGCGGGGTCTTTGCTTTGGACGTGCCCATGCCTCAAGGGTAGCCAGCGGGAGGGAACTGTCTGGACGTGACTAGGCTGGTCGAGTGACCGATGGTGAGTTCCGGCTGGCCTACGTGCCGGGCGTGACGCCCGGGAAGTGGGCCGGGGTGTGGGCCGAGCGGGTCCGGGAAGTGCCGCTTCGCCTGCTGCAGATCCCGGCGACCGAGGTCGTCCCCCTGCTGCGGAACGGTGGCGTGGACGCGGCGTTCGTACGCCTGCCGGTCGACCGCGAGGCCCTCCATGTGATCCCGCTGTACCTGGAGACGACCGTGGTCGTGGTGCCAAAGGATCACGCGGTGGCCGCAGCGGAGGAGGTCGAGCTCGCCGACCTCGCCGACGAGGACGTGTTCGAGCCACTCGACGAGGTCTTGACCTGGGACGACCGTCCCGGGAAACCCGCCTTCACCCGCCCTGAGAGCACCGCCGGCGCGATCGAGTTGGTGGCGTCGGGAGCCGGTGTCCTGCTGCTCCCGCAGTCTCTGGCCCGCCTCCACCACCGCAAGGACCTCACCTACCGAACCGTGACCGACGCTCCTCAGTCCCAGATCGGCCTGGCCTGGCTCGAGGCCGTGACGACCGACCTCATGGAGGAACTGATCGGCATCGTCCGCGGCCGCACCCCCAACAGCTCCCGTGGCCGCAATCCCCAGCAACAGCCCACCCGTAAAAAGCCACCGAAACAGCGCCCCGCCTCCAAACACCGGCCTCAGAAGCGCCGCCGGAGATAACGAGAGTCGCACTCACCGACAACACCCCGCGACCCTCACCATATGACGATAGGCACGACTAAGCCGGTCGGGGCTGAGGGGATCACCGCAGGGGCGGGTGAAGGCGGACACTCTTTATTTATGTGCTCCTGAGCTGGTGAGGAGGCCAAGTGCGTAGGCTGCTGCCCTGATGTTTTGGCCGAAAATCTGCTGATTGATGTTGGTTGTGCGGTCGCAGGGGGTGTGTTGGCAGGGGTCGTAGGGCTTTCCTGGCTCGCCGCCGAACAGGTCTGCCTCGTGAGCGGTTTTGTCGCCCTCTGAGCCGGAGAACAGACCGGCTACCGGGATTGACTGATCGAAGAACGAGACCCAGTCGGCTTGCCTTGAGCCGTTCAGGTCCAGCGGTATGGCTGGCTTTCCGGAGCGAGTTAGTCCTCGCTTGAGCGCTGTCTGGAGTTCTGCCGAACCCGGTGCGCCCACTGGGCCGCCGCTGTGATCCTCGTCAGTTGGGTCGAGGTAGCCGCGAATGTAGTTCGGGGACCCCAGTTTGGAAAGGTCGATGTAGCCGCTGATCTTTGCCTTCTGTTCAGCGGGTATTGTCTTGAGGTAGCTCTCGGAGCCGATCTGGCCCCACTCCTCTGCCGACCACCAAGCGAACCTGACTTTTTCAGACGGCGGGTTGTGGGATCTCGCCATTGCGAGTGCGAGTTCCAAGGTCCCGGCTGCGCCTGAGCCGTTGTCGTTGATTCCTGGACCTTCTGGGACGGAATCCAGGTGGGCTCCCACCATGAGCACGTGTGACGGATCCCCAGCGCGGGTCTCCGCGATCAGGTTGCTGGTCGTGCGATTTTCTACGAGTTGTCTGAGGAAAAGACGGATCTGTAGTGTGCCCTCGCCTGCACGACGTGCGAGTTCCTCACCTTGAGCCGCTGTCATTGCACCGGAAGGGATGAGGCCATCTTCCGGGGTGGCTAGTGAGGCGTACAGAAGGCCGGGCTGGTCGTTGTAGAAGAGCACGGCCGATGCTCCTGCTCCGGCAGCGATCTTCTGCTTGTCGGTGAATCTGCAGCCGCCTCGCCTGACGAGCGCTATCGCGCCTTTGATGGGCAGGTTCGAGTAGTCGCTGGGGGCGCAGCCGGGTGCCCCGTTCACTGGTACCGGGACGACTGTCCCTTCAAGACCTTCGGTTGGTGTGGAGGGCGTGAAGTTGATGGTCTTGATCTTTACTTCTTCGCCAGTGCCCGGGTACTGATATCTAGCGTCGAGATCCTGTGTGAACAGGAAGCTGAAGCTCTGCTCCTGTACCTCGTAGCCGGCGTTCCTGAGTTGCTTGCGCACGTACGCTTGACTCAGCTCGAATCCGCGCGTACCCGGTGCCCGGCTGCCTCCCCCTCGGTCGGCAGCGGCTTCAAGTGCGGCGAGGTGGTTCTGGGCTCTCCTGAAATTGACCATGCCCGCGAGATGTTCAGCCTGCGCGTCGCCCCGAAGAGGCTGCTCTCGGGCGGCTGATGTGCCGATCACGCTGGTCACGGTCATGAGCACCGCAGTCGCTAGGGTCCCGGCGCGGTGGACGTACCTCTTGAAGGTTCCAGAACTCATGCAACTGCCTGCCTTTGGAGAAGGAGCCAGAACTCCGGTCTGGTGAAGTCGCGCACGGGTCACCAGACCGGAGGTGGGATCGTCGTTGGCGGTCACCCAGGAATGGACGGCATGAACACCTGGGTCATGACGATGGTCTGGCACGCCGCGAGAGTGGCGATCACCGGTGAGTTCGGTGCGACCTCGGAGGCCATGTCTCCCGGACGGGTCAGTGATGACAGGTCGTAGAAGTCGGTCGGCCCCTCGGTCTTGAAGTGGGAGCCGATGGGCGGCCATTGCTTGACGTCCTCAGCCGTCATGACCATGGGCTTGGCGTTGATCAGCGGCCTGTCGAAGGCCGTGAGGATGAGGTACTGGTGGAAGGTCGCCCTGCCCGGCAGCAGCTTGCCGATGCCTCCCGTGCCGTGGCCGACCAGTTCTCCCCAGCTGTTCTTGTAGGGGTTCTGCTCGATGAGAACCTTGGGGTTCTCCCACTGGAAGTGGGTGAGGATGCGGGTGAGGCCGACCCGCGGCTTGCCGTTCTTGGTCGCGAGAATCTGCCGCTCGGTGGTGACCCCGCTGAGCCCCTGGATTCCCGCGCAGGCGATGACCACGGGGTCGTCGGGCCCCTTCGGGGCCTCCACGACCGCGGGCTTGGTGAAAAGGAGCTTGCCTTCCTCGCTGAGTTCGAAGTCGCCGAAGGCGAGCATCGTGGCGAAATGCTTGCTGCCCGGGATGGCAGCCGTGTCGGCCCGCTTCTCCGCGGCCGCGACCGGATCCGCCGCCACCGCCGGCAGCACGGCCGCGGCCGCGGCCACCGCACCGGCGGCGGCGGTGCCCGTGACGAACGTGCGACGTTTGATGCCGTCTCCGTCCGGGCTCTCCCCGGTGTCCGGCGTCTCCTCGGACGGGTCGAGGCCCTCATGTGGATCGGCGACCATCGTGAACCCCCTTCATCTTTCTGTAGATGACTTCTGTTATTGATAGTCACTTTTCCCTTAGTTCGGCAAGAGCAGAGCCATGTACGCACGGTGATCTAGCTACATTGGCCGACAGTATGTTCGAGGATGTAGCAACTACTAGCAACAAGTGAAGTGATCGGATAGGTCACCTCACTGCCGAGCCTCCGAAGGGCCGGGGCGCCGAGACGCGAAGGTCATCGTGAGCCGGACGATCTGACCGCCACCCACCTCAAGCACCATGTCGCCTCCCTGCTCATGCGGGACGGAGTCCCACGCGTAGGCGGCGACGAGCATGCCCTCCACGAACCTCGTTCCCACGATGTGCACGGGGACCTCGGGAGGATGCTGGTCATAGGCGTCCCTGATGCCGTCCCGCCCCTCGTAGGGTCCGCCCTGGAGACCAACGAAGGTGACCACTGCTCCGTCAGCGAAAAGGTCGAGCAGCGGTCCCCAGTCGCGGGTTTGGATCCCGTGATTCAGGTACGCAACATGCAGGTCAAGCAGCTCGTAGGGCGATCTCGTCCCCTGTCCCCGCGACGCGTCATCTAACGGTGGCCGACCGTTGTAGCCGAGATCCTCCAGGGCTGGAAGCGGAGGGAGTTGTCCAGAAATCTTGACCCCGGAGGTCGAATTGCCGAGCAGTGTTCTGGGCGCCGCTTCCTGCGGGGGCGTCATGGGCAGGGCTCCCGCCTCTGCCTCAGCCGCGCTCGTCGAGTCGCGCGGGCCTCGGAGGGGCCGAACGAGCGAACGCATGAACTCCGGGACACGTGCCATGAGAGCCTCCCTGCGACTCTCCAGATAGCTATGCCTCTCTGAAGTGACTGTCAAGGAGTGCACGAGAAGTCGGCTACGTTACTGCTGTCCCGTGTAGCGATCGTCGTCCTGGGGTGTGCGTGGCGGACAAGCGACATTACAGACAGTTCTGCGGCCTGGCCTCCGCTCTGGACGTCATCGGCGAGCGCTGGACCCTGCTGATCGTTCGGGAACTCCTCCTCGCACCAGCGAGGTTCTCGGAGATCCAGGAGAACCTGCCCGGCCTGGGCACCAACCTCCTGTCGGAGCGTCTTCGCGTCCTCACCGAGCAGGGGATCATCGAAGCGCTTCCCGTGGAGGGAGACGGCCGGGGGAAGCAGTACCGGTTGACGGCCACCGGTCAGCATCTCCACGCTCCGCTCCTGATGCTCTCCCGCTGGGGCATGAACTTCCTGAGCGAGGACGACGCGGAGACCGGCGCCGCCCGAAGCGCTTGGGGCTTTCTGGCCGTACAGGCCATGATCCACGGCCGGCCTGCTCCGTCCATCAACGAGTCGTACGAATTCCGGGTCGACGACGAGGTCTTCCACATTCACGTCCAGGATGAAAGGGCCACTGCCCATCAAGGACCAGCGAACGCGCCCGCCATTGTGGTGTCAACGGATGCGCGGACCTTCGTCCGGATCGGCGCCGAGTTGCTGTCGCCGTTCGACGCGGTGGCGACCGGGCGCCTGACGATCGAGGGAGACGAAGGCGCGATCCGGCGTTGCAGCAAGTTCATGGGCCTGACCACACCGGCCTAGGCGACGCGCGGGCCCAGTAGACCGGCGGCCGAACCCGCAACCTAGCCGAAGGTCACGACCATCTGGGCTAGGCGACCGTCGGCGTACGTCAACCGCATGACCCCCTTGCTGCCGTCTGCGCGCCATGCAAACGGCACCACGATGCTCTCGCCGTCTTCGAACGCCTCGGTGGTGACGTCGATCTGGTCGTCCGGCGGCTGCCGTTCATAGGCCGCGATGATGGCTTGAAGCCCCCGGAACTCCAGAGTTCCCGCTCCGGGCACGTTCTCGAACTTGACCACGGCATCGGGGGCGAACTCCGCGAGGAGAGCGGAGAAATCCCCATTGCTCACACATTCGTTGAACAGCGCCAAGTGACGCTGAGCCACTAAACTGGCCCGGGTCATCCACTGTCTCCATTACGCTCGGTCAATCTCGACTGCGAGTTGCACCACGGTAGCCGGTGGCCGAAGTCAACATGCCCTTGCCGTGCGGTGCTGTGTAGTAACCCCACGCCCCCGCAGATCGCCCTTGCGGTCCAGCCCGTCGTAGGCGGCAAAGAGCTGCTTGCGCATGCATCGATGACGGAGGGAATCCAGTCTAGGCCGCCGCAGGTGAGAGTGGTCGTTCCCTTCTCCGGGTCGGTGGTCTAGATTTCGCGGCCGCGAACGTCGCACCTGTTGCCGGGAGGGTCGCTGATGCCAGCCGTGCGCCCGGCCCCGTGGCAAGTGTAGGTTATGGCGTCCTAGGCGCGTTGGGTGATGCGCCGCTGCCGTCTCGCCGCGCCGCACACGAACAATTTGCTCCCGCCTGTGGCAAACGCCTGATTCGCACCGCCGGGCTCCCACCACCGCCGGGCCTCGTTCGAGCTCCAAAATCTCCCAACCGCCCCTCGGCTCTGCAAGCCGAGCCCCTCACAGACGAGGACTCGTGATGCCGCAGAAAGAAACCCGATCCGACTGAACGCAGGGCCGACCCGGCCAGCGAGGATGAGGGTAAAAGCTGACGCGCCGCGGCCGAGACCTACTTATCCCGGTCAGGAGAACAACGCATTCTGACCACTGCGCGTCTCACCACACTGTCCTCCCTGCCTCGTAAGTGCCCAGCAACGTCTCAACCGGCTCCACGCACTGCTGCGGTCTGAAGACCCGCCGAAGCCCACGTATCGACCATCGAACTAGGACAGGACCGCAGAAGAGCGCCGTTGACGGGGATAGACGGCGCGGCAAGCAATTTAATCAAGACGAGCCCAGTAAAAGGTGGTGCGCTGCGCACGATGAGCGGTCGAGCGTATTTTTCATAGAGCAAGTTGGAAGGTCGTCGAAAATCGCAGCCGTATGCAAGGCCTCGGCTGGCGCGCGCACCTCAGAAGCGACCGCGGTGGTCGTCCCCGCGCGCATGTGCGTCGCTTGGCGGTGCAGGAAGGGCACTACTGCAGATCCCGTCCGGCTGACCCAGCAAGGCGCATAGTATTTTAATGTCAGGGCAGTCTTTAGGTCTACGTAGCACCAACTTGTACGCTAGGACATCGGCTAGCGGGGCGAAAGGCAGTCCCTGGACGATCTCGGCTCTGTCGATCAGGTCATCCGTGTCCCAGTCTCCCGATATCCATCCCGGAGAGAATTGTATTAGCCCACCCCAGAACATTGCGATCGGAGCGCCATTGATAGTGCCGGTTGTTGGCAGACCGTACTGGGAAACACGTCGCCACGCCTTGTCGCGCGCCACAACGTCCAGATCATGAATGCTGTTGCGCAATCCGTGTGCTAGCAGTGGGCCGCTGCCAAAGACCACGAAATCGCGACGGTCCAGGTCAAGCTCGGTCACAAGCTTGACTAGGCGGCAGATCAGCGTGTCCTCATGAAGGGCCACAGAGCGTGCTGCCTCGTGCACGTCAGTCCCCACGACGTTTGTGGCTGCGCTTTCTCGGGGAGGTTGAGACCGGCAGTCGAAGATGCTCCTGAACCGGGCTTGCTCCGTCGGTCAAGTCGTTGGCTGGCTTCCCTTCGAGCCTTCCCTCTAGCTGACTGCACGCAATGATGATCCCCGGCCGCTGTGTGGGCCTGGAACCCTCCAGCGCTTTGCTAAGTCGACGTGTGCGAGATGCCTGTTCGATCCACGTCTGCAGCACCCACGCCACCGCCTTCACGTGGATAGCGATGGCGAGAGCGGCGACAAGCATAGCGATGCGTCCCATAGTCTCGAGCAGTTGCGACGACATCTGCGTTCCCAGGCCGATCACGAGACCGTCAGGTTGCCGTCTGCGATTTCGCGCAGGGCGGCGGGCTGAAGGATCCTGATCGTTTGCCTGCCGGTGTTGATGATCCCTGAAGCCTTGAGCTGCCGGATGACCTTCTTGACGGAGTCAAGCTTTCTCGCGCCGATTAGAGCTGCCAAGTCCTGCTGACTCAGCCGCAACAGCACAGCTCCATCATCAGCCATCTCACCGAGCCCGGAGTCTGTGAGCTCGATGATTCTCTTGGCGATCTGTTGCTCGATGGCCAGTTCGGATTCGACATTCTTCATGGTTGCCCGATCGGCCATGTCGTCCGTCATAGCCAGTAGAGCATGCATGGCGCGTGGGTGATCGTAGAGGAACCGCAACCACCTGCGCCCGGGAAGGTAGAGAGCTTCCACGTCATCAAAGGCGATGATGCCTGCCATTCGCGGTTTCCCGCGGATCACGGCCATCTCGCCAACGATCTCTCCCGGCCCACGGACATCGATGGTGCGCGGCGGCTTGCCTCGTATGGCCTTGACATGCCCCTTCCTGATCAACAAGGCGAAATCACCCTGCTCGCCCTCCAGGAAGAAGGGATGGCCTGCCGAACGGTGGATCGTGTGCCCGATTCCTTCCAGGGCTGCCAGCTCTTCACTCGTGAGGAGAGGCAGAGGCTCTTCATCAAGTTGGCCGTCCATGTTAGTGAGTGTAATACTCACCTTAACTAGAGGCAACCGGCAACTCGGTGGATGGCGGCGCTACGTTGGACACAGCCGGTCCGGCACTGGGGCCGGTTCCAACTGGGCGTCGCGACGACACCCCTCGGCCCTCTGGGTGGGACTACTCCGACGTGCTTCGTCTCGCTCTGAGGCCATACACATAGAAGATGGTCCTATGAATGCGCGGCCGACGGTCATCCTCGTGACGGCTAGCGTCGTCGCCCTCCTGGCCGCGGTGTTGGCTGTGGTGCGGTGGGACCAGGCGAACAAGGTTGCTGTCGTGGTGTCGGCGCTGGCGGCGGTCGCCACAGTGGGCGTCGCTGTCTGGTCGGCGCTCCCCGCAATATCAGGGAACGGTCGGTTGCGTTTGGCGAAGACCGGCCTGGCCACGACAGACCGGGCCTGGCGAACGCCGGCCTGTCGGGATCGACGGGCTCCCTCCCCGAGGACGTTCGGGTGAACCGCACTGGAGACGCCGAGTCGGACGACGGCGATGCCAACACCGGCGTTCAATTGTCCTGACTCGTACAGGACTCTTCGTGGACGGGTGGTCCGCGTTGGGTGACAGGCCCTGGTACAGATTCAGTGTCCGGCGCACCGGGATGGCGATCGGCGGTGACGGCAGCAACGTCAACGGTGTCCAGATCTTCACAGGGCAGCCGACCAGTCGCGTGGCGCGGTCGGCCTACCTGCAGCAGGTGGAGCAGATCTTCCCGTGGGAGCTGCTGGACCGGGACACGGAACTGGTGGAGCTGACGAGGTTCTGCACCCGTCCACAAGGCGCGTCCTACGTGTGGTGGCAGGGGCTGGCGTGGACGGGCAATTCGGCGCTGATGGCGTGGTTCGTCCTCCACCCGCCCCCGGCGTACGAATCATGTCTTTCTTCATCACCGCTCGGTACGCGGGCAAAGTGATCGGTCCGCGTTTCTTGAGGTCGTGCTGGAGCAGCTCGCGGAGATCTCCGGGCAGCCGCTTCCCGATGTGCTCACCAACTCCAATCGCCAGGCCTGGTTCAACCGGCTGCTCCACGAGGCGGCCGTGGCCGCCCGGCGCCACGGTACGCGGCTGGTTCTGGTCGTCGACGGTCTGGACGAGGACCGAGGTGTGACAACCGGGCGCCGGACGCGCACAGCATCGCGGCGTTGTTACCCGCCGTGCCCCCGAAGGCACGCTGGTGATCGTCGCCGGTTGCCCTCATCCGCCGGTCCCCACCGATGTCCCCGGGCGGCCACCCGCTGAGCAACCTCTCGATCGTCCGCCCGCTCCGGCCGTCGGCACACGCCGAGATGGTTCGGGCGGACCCCGAATGCGAGCTAACGCGCCTCCTGGACGAGGGCGGTCTGGGGACGACGGCTTCTAGGGCTGGTGACGGCCACCGGGGGCGGTCTGTCCAGTGGCGACCTAGCAGACTTGACCGGCGAGTCGCCGCGGACGGTGGAGCGGATGCTCCAAGCCGTGTCAGGCCTGACGTTCAGCACACATGACAGCCGCTGGCACCGCGCGGGCGCTCAGGCATTCATGCTCGCTCACGAAGAGTTGCAGCAGACCGCCGTGCGCAACCTCGGTGTCACGGAACTCACCGGTTTGCAGGAGCGCCTGCACCAGTGGGCCGACGGATACCGGCAGCGGGGGGGTGGCCGCCCAAGACGCCGGAGTAGTACCTGCCAAGGCAAAGGCACTCGCACAGGCAGCGGGTGTTTTCGTCCGGGCAGGCGCGCTGGAACACGCCGAAAGGACCGCCCGTTCCATCGAACGTCCAGACGTGTGCTCGAAAGTGCTGCTTGATCTCGTGAGGGCGCTGGCCGACATGGGTGAGACGGGACGTGCTGAGAGGATCGCTCTGTCCATCGCCGACGAGTCCGCGCAGGCCGAGGCGCTGGTCTCGGCGGCGAGGGCGCTGAGCGAAATCGGTGAGGCGGAGCGCGCTGCGGAGCTGGTCCGGGCGGCAGAGCAGGTCGCCCCGCTCTGCCGCCGACCCGCACACGCAGGCATGGGTGGCGATGGCCATCTCGAGGGCTTACTCGAGAGAACTCGATTCAGGTGATGCTCGCGGCTGTGGAACCCGCCGCCGTAGGGGCCCTCGCACAGCTTCTATGGAGCGACATCCCTGAGCAGTACCGGATCGACGGAGATACAAAGCCCACAAACATCAATTCCGCTGAGGAGGCTTGGCTTTGCCGTAGGCGATTATGTCTCCTCGGCGGTAGAGGCGACGGACTCGGCCGCCGCCCAGCGCCTCCTGGCGGACGGGTTCGGGCCATCCGGCGGGTGGACGCTTTGCGTAGACGGTGACGCTGCTTTGGGCGAGGCCCAGGATTCGGCCCGCCTCGGCCAACGTCACCAGAGCATCGGGGTCATCGTCGGTGGCGGAATGTTCCTCGCGGCCTGCGTACCAGGCCGACCACTGCTTCTCGTCCCAGTAGAGGGCTTTGCCCACTTGGAGGGCGACGTCCGGGTGGCCATTGCTCTCACGTTCGCTCCACAGCTTCTTGAGCGCATGGCGGCTTAGGCCGTATCGGGCGCTCAACTCGTCCCGTGTGACCAGACCGGCCGGGACCTTCGGGCTCGCCTGACGTGCCGCATACCAGCGGTCCCACTCCTCGGAGTCCCAAGCAAGCTGCGAGCCGACCGATCCCACTGCTTCGGGATGACCGTTGGCCTCTTTCTCCCGATACAACTTTTCCAGCGTGCTACGACCCAGCCCGTAGCGCTCCATCAGGTCGCCGCGGGTGTATACGCGCCGTCCGTCCAGCATGGTCATGCCAGCATTCTCCCCGATGGCGAGGACGGCCCGCGAAGCCACGCAGCGGCAGCTCTCATCGCGTGCATTCGGGGCTACATCGTTCATCCGGCGCGTGTCCGGCGGCGAATAGGTGTCGTTCATGCGATGAAGGGACGCCTAATGATGCATCTCGTCCGGTTCCGCAAGGTGTTCACGGCGGCCGTCGGGTCGGCCGTCGTGGCAGGCTTGCTGGGGCTTGCCTCGCCTGCCTCGGCGGCTACTCAGCCGCCGGAGCCATATGCCGCCGACCTACCGAACCTCAGCACTCCACGTGTCGCCTTCGACCTGACCGCCAATCAACCGGCGAGAGGAGTGGCCGCACGCGGCACCGATGGCGCGTTGCTTTACAGCGCGCGCTCGGGCAGCGGGTTCGCTCCGTTCCAGTCTCTCGGGGGCGTCATTGTGGGCGACCCGTCCGCGGTGGTCACGGCCAACGGCACTGATCTGTTCGTCCGGGGCACCGACAACCGGGTCTACACCAACACCGTCACGCCGTCCGGTGGCGTCACCGGGTACTCCGTGCTGTCCGGCCTCACGGTCACCGGTGAGATCGAGTCGATCGTCCCGCGGGACGAGCCGACCGGCAGCGTTCGGCTCTTCGCCCGAGGACAGGACGGCGCGGTGTGGACCAACGTCCGCCGCAACGGCGCCTGGACGGGCTGGAGCAGCCTCGGCGGGGTGATCACCAGCGACATCACCGCAGGACTCCAACTCCTCACCGTCGGCGGCAACACCCGCATCTTCGTCCGGGGCACCGACAATCGCGTCTACGCCAACCGGGTGGGCCCGGCCGGTGCCTCCGGCTACCAGGTGCTCGGCGACCTGCGCGTCACCAGCAATCTCACGGTCGAACGCGACTCGCCGTTCAGCGCTCAGCGGACGCTCTTCGCCCGCGGCGAGGACAATCGGGTGTACGCGTTCAGCCTGTCCGTCGGAGGAGCGACCTGGCGGCCGCTGCCCGCCGTCACGGCCACAAGCGACATCGGCGCATCGACCGAGAGCGTGTACGTCCGGACCAGTGACAACACCATCCAGACGAGCCGACAGACCGACGGCAGCGGTACCTACTCCCCATTCGAGCGCGTCGAGGGACAGGTGACCGCCAACCCGGCGGCCTTCACCCTCCAGCCCAACGGCGGCCCGCTGACCCAGTACCTGTTGGCCCGCCAACCCAACGGCTTCCTGGCCTTCAATATCCGTCCCTTTAACGGCATACCGACCGGCCCGTTCGCCGGCTACAACGCGGTTCCCGGCCCGGCCGTCGACGGCTGACGAGCCCCGCTCCCCGCCGCGCCGTCGCCCAGCGGCGCGGCGGGCGTTTCTCCTGCGCGAAACACCGAGCACGCGAGAAGCGAACGACGAGAACACCTGCCTGTGCCGGGCCGTACCCATCGGTGGTGCCGGTCCCGGCCACGGATTCCTCCGTACGATTGGTGGGAATTACGGCCGAAGCTCCCGAGATCGACTGAGGAGATATCTACTTCCTGGCAATCATTGGCCAAAGGTATGTTAGCCCCGATGTCGCCGTGGACACAGTACGCGCTGATGGAGATTGCAGTATTTATTTAGTCGTTCTCATGATCTCCCATGCGGAACAAGGAGACGGTGACCACGATGCGAGATTCGTCGTTGCGTACGCAGGACAAGGCGTTTTCCGGGACCGGGGTGGACTGGGACGCGCTGCGGCGGCGAATGCGCGGAAAGCTGCTGCGGCCGGGGGATCCTGGATTTGACGACGCCCGAAAACTGTTCAACACGCTGACGGATGACCACATACCCGCCGCGGTGGCACAGTGCGCGACGGTGAATGACGTTCGCGAGGCGGTCTCAGCGGCTCGGACACGGATCCCGGTGGCCGCCCGTGGCGGCGGGCACAGCTACGTCGGATACTCGGCTCCACCTGGGGGTCTTGTCATCGACATGCGCCGCCTGTCGACTGTGGACGTCCATAAAGACGGCACCGCAAGCATCGGCTCCGGCGCGGTATTGGAAGATGTCTACCGTAAGCTCGCCGCGGCGAAACGCTGTCTTCCGGCGGGGTCCTGTTTCAGCGTTGGCATCGCCGGGCTCGCTCTGGGCGGCGGGCTTGGAGTGCTGCAGCGCAGTCTCGGTCTGACCTGCGACCGCCTGGTCGCCGCTGAAATCGTCACCGCGGACGCGGCGGTCCGCACGGCTACGGCCGATCAGGACCCGGACTTGTTCTGGGCCCTTCGCGGAGGCGGCGGAGGAAACCTCGGCGTGGTCACGAAGTTCACGTTCTCGACCGTGCCGGCTCCGGCGCTGACGGTGTTCGTCCTCAAGTTCCCCGCGGGAGAGGTACGGACACGCAAGGTCTTGACCGCGTGGCAGCAGTGGATCTCGGCGGCGTCGAGGAAGATGTGGGCGAGCCTCATCATCGACTCCGGCGATACGCCGAAATGCCGGGTGGCCGGCTGCTTCGTCGGGCGCGGTAGCGCGTGCAACCCGCTGCTGGACGATCTGGTGAGCCGTTCCGGCGTCACCCCGGACACCCGAAAGGTACTGGAACGGGACTATTTCCAGGCGATGAAATTCCTGGCCGGTGGGACGGGCCGGGAGACCTTCGTGGCATCGTCGCGAATTCTGGACGCTCCCGTCGCCGATCCGAAGGCTCTCGTGGCGTTGCTCACCGGTCGCAAAGGAATCGCCCTCATCCTCGACCCGCTCGGGGGCGCGGTAGCCGACCTGGGCGTCCATGACACCGCGTTCCCCTACCGTAAGGCGTTCGCCACCGCACAGATCTACGCCGGCACCACGGCCAGCAACCAGGCCAAGGCGCGTCGCAATGTCGCCGAGGTCGTGGCCAAGATGGGTGCTCAGGGCATCGGCAAGGGACACGTGAACTACATCGATCCCGCCCTGCCCGACTGGCCGAACGCCTACTACGGGTCGAACCTGAACAAGCTCCGCACGGTCGCACATACCTACGACCCGGACAAGGTTTTCGATTTCGCGCAAGGACTCACCAGAGTCTGACGGCATGCGATCCGCCACCGAGGACGACCGCATTGAGAGGTTAAGAGATGTCACCCGACTGCGTACCGGTGGATTCCAACCTCCCAACGCCGAACTTCACCTTCAACCCCGATGCCCCAGGTGCGTGCATCGCCGGGGTGAGACCGTATCGGATCGGCTCCTATCGGCTGGAAGCGGAGCAGGAATCCGGCAAGTTCATCGTCCACAACTACGGCCATGGCGGCGCCGGAATCACATTGAGCTGGGGCTGTGCCAATAGGGTGAAGGAGATCGTCCAGAGCCATATCGGCGCGTCTCACGGGGCGGAGGTCGCGGTGCTCGGCGCCGGTGTCATGGGGCTGACCGCGGCGACGCTGCTCCTCGACCTCGGCCTCCGGGTCAAGATCTATTCGGATCGTGCCGTCAAGGAGACGACGTCGTACAAGGCGGGCGGCCAGTGGGCTGTGTCCGTCGTCGCGTTCGCCGGAAAAGAGAACGAACTCAAGGATATTCTCAAAAACTCCTATAGGACCTTCACAAGCGAAATCGGAATGGGTTTCGGCGTCGTCGAACGGCCCAACTACACATCGTCCCTCTCGGAGAACCTCGAGGCGGTGATGACGCTCGTGCCCAATCTCCTGCCTGACCGCGTCCGGTTGTGCCGCCTGCCGTTCGAGGGGCACACCCAGCCCGGATACCTGTACCAGACGCTGCTGGTCGAGCCGCCGGCCTTCCTGAGCAAACTAGAAAAAGATCTGAACAACCGCGGTGTCACGGTCACTCACCGGGAGTTCACCAGTAGTTCGCAGATCCTCACGACACTGACACAGAAGATCATCATCAACTGCACCGGGTTCGGCTCAAGAAAACTCTGGAACGACGCGAAACTGGTTCCCATCAAGGGTCAGCTCGCCATGCTTCCTCCGCAGCCACAGCTGAAGTATCTCTACGGCCAGAACGGCTACATGTTCCCACGCTCCGACCATGTCGTCATCGGCGGCACCTTCGAGAGCTGCGTGAACAACGAGACGCCGGACAAGGCGAAGGTCAAGAGCCTCGTCACTCACATCGCTTCACTGTTCGGCCATGCGCCGCTGAGGCCGAAGCCCGACTTCCACATCCACCATCCGGGAAACATGCCCATGGTCGATCCGGAGATATCGAGCAATACCTAATTCTGCACTGGAGCGCGACCATGGCCTTCACCGTCGTCGACTACATCATGACGCGGCTGCGTGAACAGCATGTCGACACGCTGTTCGGCGTTCCGGCCGCCACGTGCGCGGAGCTGTTCGACAAGGCGTCCTCCCACGGCGTCGATCCCGTCGTGACGGCGAGCGACCTCGAAGCCGGTTACGCCGCCGACGGGTACGCGCGGGCGAAGGGCCTCGCCGCGGTCGCGGTCGGCTACGGCGTGGGCACGCTGAGCATGATCAACGCGATCGCGGGCGCCCATGTCGAGCGCAGTCCGGTCATCGTCCTCAACGGCGGTCCGACCGTCGAGAACCTCAACAACCTGAAGAACTTCGACGTTCTGTTCTCGCACTCGACCGGCCGACCCGACACGGACCTGAACGCCTACGAACTCATCACCGAGAGCGCCGTCCGCGTCGACCGGGCCGCCGACGTGCCGGCCGCGGTCGACCGGGCGATCACAACGGCGATCAAAAGGAAGCGGCCGGTCTATGTCGAGATCAGTAAGAGCGTCTGGAACCAGGGCTGCCCGATGCCGACCGGACGGCTGTCACCAACCAATCCACCTGCGGGCACGGAAAAGGAACTCGCGACCAAGATCGTCGGGCTGATCCGCGCCGCGAACAAGCCGCTCATTCTGGTCGGTACCGAGATCCAGCGGTATGGGCTCGCCGACAAGGTCGCCGACCTGATCAGCAAGCTCGGTGTGCGCTGGTCGTCCACCTTGCTCGCCAAGTCGACGCTCGCCGAAAAGGGCAAGGGGTGGGTCGGGGTCTACCATCCGCCGCATTCGACGCCCGTCGCCAAGGAGGCCGTCGAGCAGGCGGATCTGCTCGTGATGCTCGGCTGCGTCTTCCCCAACGGCTACGCGCGGCTGGTGACCGGGAACAACGGTCGCATCGTCTCGGCCTACGACGGCAAGGTGAAGATCAAGGGCGGGCCCAAGCAGAACGCCGAGATCGGCGCTCTTGTGACGGAGCTCGTCGCCGCGGCCGCGACGGCGCCGCCCGGATCCGCACCCGCTGGCGTAATTCCGGCCCCGCCCCCGCCGGCCACGGGCGCACTGACCTATCGGCAGGTTTTCCAGCGCGTCGGCGCCGCATTGGACGATTCCTGGATCGTCGTCCCCGACACGTTCCTCGGCGATTTCGCCGCGGCAGACCTGCCGGTGAAAGGCCGCGACGCTTTCATTTGCGGCGCCGTGTGGGCCTCGATCGGGCACTCGGTCGCCGCCGCTGTCGGCATATCGTTCGGTTCTGGCCGACGCCCGCTGGTCATCTGCGGTGACGGTGGTTTCCAGATGACGGCGCAGGCGCTCTCCACGATGGCGCGATACGGACGCGACCCGGTCGTCGTCCTGATCGATAACGGCATCTACGCCTACGAACAATTCCTGATCGACCCCGCGTACTTCTCCAACGCGGGCGCGCAACCGAAGCCCTACGTCGTCCTCAACCATTGGGACTTCACCAAGCTCGCGAACAGTCTCGGCGTCCGGTCCGCCACGTCGGTCGATACGGCGCGGGCGTTCGACGACGCGCTCGCCGCCGCGAAGACATCGAACGCCCCTGCTCTGATCGTCGCCAAAGTCAACCCGCACGACCTGCCGATAGAGCTCTCTTGATACCCCGGTCTACAGGTGGTGGCGGAGGACGAGGTCGGCGGGATAAGGGTCAAGGTAGGTCTGCTGGGCCAGATAGTCGAGATCTTCGCCTTCGGCGTGGTGGCGTAGGAGGGTGATGGGGATGCTGAGGGGCGCCCGTCCCTGCCGGTAGGTTTCGATGGCGTTCAGAATGTCGTGCCGACGGCTGTCGTTCAGGTGCTCGCTCAGAATTCCGAGGATGTGCTGGAGCGCGTTGACATGCCGACCACGCTTCGGACGGATGGCGAACGCTTCGTTGAAATAGCGACGGTAGTCGGTTTCCAGGACGTCGCGCGGACGGGTGCCCGCTTCGGCGACGATCCGTCCCAGCACCCGATAAATGGACGGGTCGTGCGCCAATAGCTGCTGTTTGTGGCGGCTGTGGAAGGCGACGAGATCGCTGGGCCGCCAGTCGGCGGAGAAGAGGGTGCGGAGCCGGGCGTGAGCGAAGACGCGTTCGATGAAGTTCTCCCGGAGGACGGGATCGTGGAGCCGTCCGTCCTCTTCGGTGGGCAGGTCCGGGAGGGCCCGGGTGACGAGGTCGGCGAACACGCCGCGACCACGCCGGTCCACCGGCTGGCCGTCGGTGCGTTCACCGGGAAGTCCGGAGGCGTAGCGCGGCAGGCTCGTCAGACCGCAGCTCGGCGAGCGTGACTTGAGCACGTATCCGTCGAGGTCGGTGAGATCGGGGATGCGAGTTTCGGCCAGGGCCGTCATCGCCTCGGTGTGG
Organism: Actinomadura syzygii; assembly: GCF_008085905.1. Classification (GTDB taxonomy): domain Bacteria; phylum Actinomycetota; class Actinomycetes; order Streptosporangiales; family Streptosporangiaceae; genus Spirillospora; species Spirillospora syzygii. The sequence goes on from NZ_VSFF01000006.1 coordinate 120,202, forward strand.
TCGGCGGCGCCGTCCTTGGTGATGATGCGTCCGCCGGTGTGCAGTCTCAGCGTGGGTCGGGGCGTGCCCAGTCCAATCTCCATCTCCGGGCAGACCGGCACCCAGTCGACGTGCGGCGCGAGCAGGTCGGTGAGGAACCGGTCGCGGCTGTGCCCGCCGTTGTACCGGACGGGCGCGCCGAGCAGGCAGCTCGACACCGCGAGCCGGGGACGCGGATGCTCGGTGGTCACAGCAGGTCCCTCATCCGGTGCAGCCCGCGGGCGGTGCGCGCCTTGACGGTGCCGAGCGGGACGGCCAGCCGATCGGCGATCTCCCGCTGGGTCAGCTGCCCGTAGTGGGCCAGCATGATGGCCTGCCGCTGCGGGGCGGGCAAACCGGCCAGCGCCTTTCGGACGTCGCACGCGGTGTCCACGGCTGTGGTGTTGTCGGGCACCCTGGCGGCGTCCTCCAACGGCACGGCTCTGCGGGAGTGGCGCGTCTCGGCGCGCAGCTGGTCGATGGCGCGTTTCCGGGCGATGGCCAGGACCCAGGGCTCCAGCCCGCGTGCCGGGTCGAAGCGTCGCCGCGACCGCCAGACCTCCAGGAAGACGAGCTGGACGACGTCGTCCACGGCGTGCCCGGGCACCAGCCGGACGACATGGCGGCGGACCAGGGGACCGAGAACGGCGTAGCACTCCTCCAGTGCCGTCTCGTCGCCTTGGCTGAGTCGCTGTCCGAGCGTCATGAGGCACATCTGCCCCGCGAAAAGCGCTTCAAAACTTGTTCATAGTCGATTCGGTGGTTCGAGGCGGCCTCGGCACCGCACCGACAGAGGATTTCTTTCCGCAGGTCAGGGTCGCGTGAGCGCGGATCTGATCTCGGTGACCGCCTCGGGGAGGGCGGTCACGAGCCGGGCGGTGGACGGAAGCCGGTCACGGTTCCACCCCGGTCCGCCGACCAGCAGGCGCACCACCGGTCGAGAGCCCGGCAGCCCGTCCAGCCAGCCGGGGTCGCCGGTCCGGGCGGTCTGCGACCAGACGAGGACGGCGTTCGGCCCGGTCCGCCGGATCGCGGCTGCCAGCGCTGGCGCCGGGACTCGCGCGCCGAGCAGGACGGCCGCGACACCGGTCTCCGCCAGCGCGGCGGCCAGCGCGTACACCGGCAGGCTGTGCTGTTCCTCCGGCGCGCAGGCCAGCAGCACCGGACGCGGGTTCAACGGCTCCGCGGGCGGCGCGACCTCCGCCAGGCAGCCGAGCAGGACCGTCGACAGCAGGTGCTCGACCTCCACGCAGTCCCCGGACGCCGCGTACTTGCGACCTATCCCCGTCAGGACCGGGACGATCAGACCGTCCCACGCCTCCGCGACCCCGGCTCGCGCGATCGCCGTCCGGATCAGCCGGGCCATCGCCGGCGCGTCCAGGGCCATCGCCGCCCGGGCGAGACCTCGCGCTTCCGCCGGATCCGACCCGGTGGACGGTTCATCCAGTGGGATCCGGTTGCCTCCGGCGCCATGCCCGCGGGGAGACGGCGGTGCGCCGGGCGGCTCGTTCAACGCGGCCCGCGCAGCCTCCGCCGGAGGAGCGCCCGCGATGATCGACCGCTGCATCGCCTCCAGCCGCGCGAGGTCGGCGGGCGTGTACCGGCGGTGGCCACCGGGGCTGCGCCCGCTGGGGCCGATGCCGTACCGGCGGTCCCAGGTGCGCAGCGTGGCGGCCGCCACGCCCAGGCGCCGCGCCACCGCGCCCACACCCAGCCCCGGCTCCCGATCCATTGCCTGCTCCTGCGTTCCGCTCTCCGCGCCGCCGTCCCGACCGCACAGCGTACGATCCCCCAATCTTCGCCGGAACCGTCCCTCCCGGTTGCACTTCCAGAGACGTGCCAAGCACAGGCACTCCTCTGGCGTAGCCGTTCATGGGACCCACCGGTGGAGACCGGATGTGATCGACGAAATCCGGAGGCGGGTGCTTCGCAAAAGCTGGGCTGGAAAATTGCGAAAGTCGCGTCGCCGGGTTCGGCTCTGATCTCCCCGAGTCTCGCACGGTACAGAGTCAGCGCTCGATCTTTCGAGTGACCTTATTGGCGAGCTATCGCTGCTTCGGTCGTAGCCGATGCGCGTTGGAGTGGGCGCGATTCGAGCCCGGCCGCAGGGGCGCGGTAGGGCTCACCTGCGGGACAGAGTGGCGTGTTACGCGCCTGGCCAGGCCACTATAACTCCAGCGCTATGTCACGCACGGTAGTGACATATTTACGATGGGCCAGCATTGGAGGTGCACGGAACGCAGAAGATCAGACCGCTCTCGGGGGTTCATGGTCGTTGAGGGCGACGAGTAGCCAGCCGGACTTCGTTCTAGACGCGAAACATATTCATTCGATTCATCGTCGACTCTCTCTCGGGAGGATGAAATGCGGAGCGACAACACAGAGAACGCCGAGGGCCTTGCCCGTTCGGATCCGGAGGCGTCCGCCGGGGAGGCGGCCGTGGACGACGGCATCGACGCGGATGCCGACGACCTGGACGATCTGGATGATCTCGACTTCGATCTCGAAGAGGTCGAGGACAAGATCGCTCCGCTGGCGCTGGCCTGAGAGGCGGCGGAGATGGTCCGTGCCGGATATGGGATCTCGCGTTCGGTCGGAGTCGAGGTCGACGTCAACGTCGGGCCCGCCGCGGCGTACGAGGGGCTGCGCAGGGCGTTGGACGCGCTGAGGGAGGCAGGCGCGACCTTCGACCACATCGAGGCCGTGCGGGGCCCGGAGTGGGCCGAGCTGTTCCCCGGGGCGGCAGGCGGCACGGACCGTCCCTCGCTCACCGAGATCGCGCTGGCTCCGTCGGAGCGGAGGCTGCATCGGGAGTCCGAGCAGGTGTTCCGGGTCCTCTCCACGGCGGCCGCGGCGTTGTGCGGCGGATGCTCCCAGGTGGGACGGCCGCTGGTGCTGCACGGCGTCGGCGGCGCCGACCTTCCTTCGCTGCGCGGGTTCATGCGCGCGGCCGAGCACGCCCGGACGGTGCCGGGAGAGATCGACGTCGTGGCGCACGCGCCCGAGCAGGTGCGCGCTCCGCTCGGTCCCGCCGCCGATCTGCGTGCGGAGCGGGCACGGTGCCTGCGGGGCATGGGCCTGCCGGTGGACGAGGCGGATCTGCGCGCCGTACTTCCCACGTCCGCCGACGTCCCGACGAGCCGCGAGGGTGAGCTGTACGCGCGGGCTGTGGATTCGGAGGGGAACTCAACGGATCGGCTCGCCGCGGCGCTCGCGTACTGCCGGGCGACCTTCTTCTCGGCGAACTGGGAGGGCTCGGCCGTGGTCGCCTCCGCCGCCCTGACGCTGGCGGAAGGCTTCCCCGACGCCGGGGTGCCGGGCCTGTTGGAGCAGGCCCGCAACGCCGACGAGCAGCCGGAGGCCATCGAGTTCGAGCCCGGCTCCCTGGAGACGGCCGCCGACCTGCGCGCCTTCCTGTACAAGGTGCTCGGCGTCCAGGCGACCTTCCGGGGACGGCAGGACGAGGCCCTGACGTACTTCCGCGCCATGCGCGAAGGGAAAGGGCGGCTTCTACCGGAGTTGCGCGCGCAGTCCCATCTCTATTGCGCGCTCACCTTCTCCAAGCGGCTGGATCGCGTCGACGCCGCGATCGGGGAGCTCAGGGACGGGTTCGCCGTCGTCCCGTCCAGGGACGGCGAGCCTGACAGCGTGCGCCGGGAGCGCGGCTGGCTGCACAACCTGCGCGGCCTGACGCACTTCGCGCGAGGCGAACTGCGCGCGGCGCTCGACCAGGAGAAGCTCGCGCTCGCCTGTGTCGAGGGGCTCGCCGATCCGAGTTCGGTGCATCTGCGCATCAACCTGCTGTCCAACGTGAGCGTGCTCCAGGAGAAGGCCGGACGGCTTCAACAGGCCGCGCGGACGTGGGATCGGTTCAACCGGGCGGCGGGTTCGTCCAACACGGCCTTCGTCAAGCACCACGCCTACCGTGCCGCCGGACTCGCCCTGCTGTGCGGCGATCGCGGAACCGCGCTGGAGGAGCTCGATCGGTCGCTGGTCTGCGCGCAGGAGTTCGGCGACGACTTCCACGAGTGCGAGATCCGGTTGGAGCTCGGCGGGCTGCATGTCGGCGCGGGCGAGAGCGGGTCGGGCCTCGCCCAGTTCACCGCTGCCGCGGCGGCCGCGGCACGGCTTGGAGATCCGTACCGGATGGCGCTGGCGAAGGCCGGTCAGGCCGTCTGCGTGAACTCTCCGCCGGGTGAGGAGGTGGCGCGCCTTGCCGTCCTCAGCCTGGCCAATCCGGGGAAGGCGCGGCGCCTGAGCCAGAGCGTTTCGTCGTCCGACCAGGACGTCCGGGCGCTGCTGCCCACTCCGCGCACGAAGCTGAACCGGCCCTTCGACCTGGTCAACTTCCAGGAGCGGTCGTGATGGGCGGGGAGTCCGCGTCGGCCACCGGTCGTCCGCGAATCGGGCTCGTGGCCGAGAAGGCGCACGAATCCCGCGATGTGGCCGGTTGGGAGTTGCTGCCGACGCTGGTGGTGCGCAGCGCGGCCTTCCCTTGGGAGATGGCCGCGGAGATCTCCTATCCGAAGGCGGGGGCGCTGGCGGAGGAGGTCGTCGGGCTGGAGCAAGCGGCGCGGGACCTGCTGACCGCGCCGCCCTCCAACGCGGGACGGCCGAACCGGAGCACCCTGAGCAGGCTGCGCAACCTGCGGCCGCTGCCGCCGGACGCGCCGGTGCCGGACGACTGGCTGGCGGCGTGGAACCGGACGACGTCCCGCCTGGAGCAGTCCCGCCAACGACTGGCCGAGGCCATCAAGACGGAAGGGGCTCTCGTCGGCGACGCGTTCGACCGCGTCGTCTCGGACCAACGCTTCCTGGACGCGGTCGTCTGCTCCTCCCCCGGCGTCTACCGGGACCTGCATCGCGGCAAGACGGGAGCCCGACTGCGACGCCAGGTGGCCTCCTACGTCCAGCGGCTCTGCGCCAAGTGCGAGACGATGAGCTTCTTCGGGCCGATCAACTACGGACGGGTCGATCCCTCCGAGGCGAACGGTTTCGCCTGGTCAAGCCATCTCGAATGCCTTCGGAGAGCTTTCCCCGCGGCCCGCGTGATCGACGGGCTGGTGGACCGGATTCTCGGGGATCCCGCCCTGGTCGCCGGGCTGGTCCCGCGGCGGAAGACGTGGACGGCTCCGGTCAAGGACGCGGCGAACGTCGTCGGCCAATGCGACGGCGTAAGAACGGTCGCCGAAATCGGCGGCGCACTGGAGACCGGGGTGGAGCGGGCGGCCGCCGATGTCGCCGTAGCGGTCCGGCGCGGCCTTCTGACCCACGACCTGTATCCGCCCGCGACGGTTCCCGACGCGCTCGGCTGGCTCCGCGAGCGCCTCCACGAGCGCGGTGATCCCGCCGCGCCGCTGACTCGGGCTTCGGACGAGATCGCCGTCCTGCTCGGCCGGTATCCGGCGGCGTCGCCGGACGAGAAACTCGAACTCCAGGCACGGGTGTCCGAGATCGCGGGCGGCGACGCGGGGGAGGGCACCGGAGCGCGCTTCTACAACGATCGCGTCGTCGTGCACGAGGCGGCCGTGGGCACGCTCCAGGTCACCGTCGGCGGCGCGGTCGCCGACGACCTGGCCGGTCTCGTCCCGCGCGCGCTGGCCCACCTGGCGGCGGAGGCCGAGCGGACCCGGCGGCTGACCGGGGCGCACCTGGCCCGCCGACTCGGGCGGGGCGTCTTCGGCCTGCGCGACGTGCTGAACGCCGACGCCGGGCTGCACGTCCAGTACAGCACCCGTCTGACCAGGCGCATCACCGAGATCCTCGAAACCGTGCCCGCCAACACCGCCTCGGTGGACCTGGCCGAAGCGGGGCTCCTGGACGAACCCGCTCCCCCGACCGAGCCCGTGCTCTGCTCGGTGGACGTGATGGTCGCCGCGCCGGACCTGGCGGAGTACCGGTCGGGTCTGACTCCGCTCGTCCTGGGCGACATTCACGACGCCGCGTTGCTCACCCCGTGGGCACTGCAATTCCACCCCGGCGCGCACCAGGCGATCCGCGACCGCGACGCCGCGATCGAGCGTGCCCTGACCGGTTGGACGGCGCTGAACGTCGTCGCCCGTCGCCGGACCGGTCTACCGCCGCTGGAGTTTCCCGGACTCGTCCTCGAACTGGGAGGAACATCCGCCCAACCGGCTCGACGCCGAGTCGGCCTGGACCGGCTCACCGTCCACAGCGACGGCGAGCAGGTCACCCTCCACGCGAAGGGAATCACTGGGCCGCTCCTGTTTCACAACGGGGAGTTGGAGAGCGCCGTCCATACCGCGCTGGCGTTGCCCCGGGTGCGGCGTCCACGCCTGCCCGACCTACCCCACGTCCCAAGGTTGACGTGGGGAAACGTGGTGCTCTCACGTCGGCGCTGGCGCTTGGCAGAAGCCGAGACGGCCCCGCTGGCCAAGGCGACGGTCGAGGATCGCCTGACCGGCATGGCGCGCTTGCGCGCCGACCGCGGCCTGCCCGCCCGCTTCTTCGCCTCCTCCCCCGCCGAACGCAAACCGGTCTACGTCGATGCCCACTCTCCGTCCTTGCTCGACGGGTTGGTCCGGCTGGCCCGAACGGCGGAGCGGATCACGGTGTCGGAGGCGCTGCCGGGCCCGGAGGAATGCTGGCTGCGCGACGGCCCGCACCGGTTCGCCGCCGAGCTGCGCTGCGTCTACCTGCGGGGAGCCGCGTGATGGGGCTGCTCATCGTGCCCGCGCTCACCGACTTCACGACCGAGGTCGCGGCGCCGCCGGGGACCGAGGTACTCGACCTCAACGCGCGGATGACGGCTCGCCTCGCCGACCCCGTCCGGCTCCGGGACCGGGCGGGACGGCTCGCCGCGGCCGAGGCGCTGTTCGCGCGGGCGGCCGCGGCCCGGCTGGAGCGCGGCGGGGACGCCGACGCCGGTCGTCTGCGCGCGGTGGGGATCGCGCTCCGGCTGGCCGACGACCCCGCCGTCCGGCTGACGCTGGACGACCTGGAACTGTCCGAGGGCACGACCCAGAGCAGCCGGGACGTGCTACGCGCCGCAAGTACCTGCCAACTGTTCGAACCTGAACTGGAGGAGGCCGAGCGGGCGGCCGAGGCGCGTCGCGTCTGGATTCTGGTGGACGCCGACCAGGCCCTGCCCGCCGCGTTCCAACTCGTAGAGCGGCTCGGGCCAGACCGCTCGACCCTGTGCGGCGCGTTCGTGGCCGCGCACGCCGAGGCGCTGCGCCGTATCCCGGAGCTGGCGGGCGTCGAACTGCTGGCATGGTCCCCGAACCGGGTGGTATGGCCCGAACCGCCAGGCATGCGGGAACCGGTGGTCTGGGTGACGGGGGCCTGCGCGTGGCGACCCGCCGGGCCGTGGGCGGGCTGGCTGGACGCCGATCGGGCGGCGGCGCTGCCCCGGGACGTCCTCGACCGGTGCCGGGGCCTGACGATCACCGTGGCCCGGTTCGCCTCCCCGATGTCCGCCACGGGGATGGACGGGACGCAGGTTGACCTGCGTCCTCTCCTGGACGGCCTTCCCCCTTCCGCGCCGGTGTCGTTCGAGCTGGTGGTGGGCGCGCCGGGAATGGACGAGTCGGTCGTCAACGAGTCCGTGGAGGCGCTCACCAACCACGCCCATCGCCTTGCAGGGCTGCGCCCCTATCGCATGGAGTGCGGGTCCACCTGGGAGGGCGAGGCGCTGTGCCTGGGGCCCGACCCGTCCCACGACCTCGCCCGGTGGTCCCGTTTCGAGGCGCCGCGAACACTCCCGCCGACGCGGGCGCGCGATCTGGTGGCCGCCTGGCTCGACCGGCTCGCCCCGCACTCCGACCTGCACCCCGGACGACTGGCCGCCTGCACCCTCACCAAGCCCGCGCCGAGAAGCCCGAAAGCCGACCTGCGGTGGGACGACTCCGCGGAGATCGTCACCGGCCCGGACGGCGCCCACCTGGTGAACCTGCGCTGGGGCCGCGCCTTCCGGCTGCACCCCCGCCTCGTGCCCGTGGTGCGCCGACTGGCCGCGCGCGAACCGGGCGCGCTGGACGCGCTGTCCGGCGAGTCCCGCGCCCGGCTGGTGAAGCACCTGCGGCAAGCCGGAGCGGTCGGGGGATGACGATGAGACGACGATGGCGTCTGGGCCGGATATTCGTGCTCCGGCACAGCGGCATGCCGTTCGACTGGCTGGAAGGTCTGGGCGCGTCACGCGACCTGCTCCGGGCGGCCGACGAACTGCTGGACATCGAGCAGTCCCTTGCCGTCCAAGACCTGCCCGCGCCCGTGCGCGACGCCATCGCGGCCTGCGCGCCCGAACGACTCCCCTCGAAGAGGACCGACCTGGCGGCTTGGCGCGACAGCGCCCACCGCTTCCGCGAGCTCTACAAAGAGGCCGACGAACACGCGACCGAGCAACTGCGGCCGGTGCTGAAACGTCAACTCGTGGGCGAAGCGGTGTTCCTGTCGAACCCGGCCGTCTACCGGAACATGCTGCTCCCCTTGGTGGGTGCCGCCGGTCCGCTCAACGGGCGCAGGCGTCGCGCTCGGCGGCAGCTCTACACCTACCTTCAGCGCTTCTGCGGCAAGAGCGAGACCGTGAGCTTCTTCGGGCCGATCGCCTACGGCGAGACGCGAGCGGGCGCCGACGCCGTCCTGCGGACCGACCGGCCGCGCGTCCGGCGGGTGTTCCTCGCCGCCTGGGCGGCCAGGGAACTGGCGCGGGCGCTGGCCCGCGACGCCAGACTGCTGCCCGACCTGCGGTTCCACCTCACTCGTCCCGATAACGGGCGCGCCGCCGCCACCGAACCGGCCGACACCGCGACCGCCGTCCTGGCAACCATCGGACGGGACGGGCAGACGCTCCGCGCCATCTGCCGGGAAACAGGACTGCCCGCCCGGAAAGCCGCCCACACCCTGCGCGAACTCGTCGCGGCCGGTGTCCTGGACGTGGCGCTCGGCGCGGGCCCCTACGACCTCGACCCGCTCGGCGCATTCCGTCGCCAGCTCGACGAACTACCCGCAACACCGGCCCGTGACCTGTGGCTCCAGCGCCTTCACGAACTGGAGCGGCTCCGTGCCGCGCTGGAAACCGGATCGTTCCCCGACAAGGTCGAAATCCTCCAGGAATTGGAGGATCTGTTCGAGACATGCACCGGCGTTCCCGCCAGGCGCGGCGCTGGCCGCACCTACGCCGACCGGGCGATCGTGTACGAGGAATGCTCCTCCAACTTCTCCCTTGAGGTGGGCGAAGACCTCCTGCACGACTGGGAACGGCGGCTGGGTCCGATTCTGGAGGTCTGCACCGTCCACGGCCATGCCGCGCAGCGTCAGGCGGCGCATCGGGTCGCCACCGCGATCCGCGCCGAAGACCCCCAGCCGGGACGGCCGGACGCACACCCGGCGGCCACCCGGGAGATGACCCTCGCGGCCTACGCGCACCGCACCACCGAACTGTTCCAGCCGCAGGGCAGCGCCTTCCAGACCGACCACGCCCCGCGCTACCGAGGGGCCGAGGACCTGCACGATCTGCTGCGGGAGGCGGCGACGCTCGACGGCGACCGGTACGCGCTGATCGACCTGTGTCCGCGTGCCGAGGACGTCGCGGACCTCCGGTCGGCCGGGCTGGTCGTCGCGCGGATCCACCACCACCTCCAGATCCCGGGCTGGCTGGACGTGATGCACCCCGACCCGGCGAGCTTCGCCGCCGAGGCCGCGGCCTGGCTCGCCGAGCACGGCGACCGGCTCGTGGGCTTCGACTTCGGGCGCCGCAACAAGGGCTACTACCGGTTCCCCGGACGCGAGGTCGCCCTGCGCGCGCCGTCCTGGACCGACGCCGACCGGGACGACCTCCTGCACGCCGAGGAGCTGACCGTCCGGGTCGAGCACGACCGCGTCCGGCTGACCGGCCCGGACGACCGGGAACTGCTCGCCTACCTCCCGCTCAGCGATTTCGCGAAGTATCCGCCGTACGCGGCGCTGTCCCACCCGCAGGTGCAGCACCCGGTGTTCGCGTCCGGCTCCCGCGGCCGGGACGAGGAGGTGCGCGTCGCGGACGTCGTCGTCCAGCGGGCGCGCTGGCACGTCGAAGCCTCCGAGGCGGCCGGGGCCACCGCGGAGGCGCGCTTCCTGACGCTGCGGCGGCTGGCCCGCCGGACCGGATGCCGGTACGTGTTCGTCCGGAGCCGACGCGAGCGCAAGCCGTATCTGATCGACCTGGAGTCGCCGCTCGCCGCCGACCTGCTCGGGCACGTGGCCCCGGCGGGCGAGACGCTGACCGCCGAGGCCATGGTCCCCGGCCCGGACGAGCTGTGGCTGCGCGACGACCTGGGCCGGCGCTACGTCTGCGAACTGCGCGTCCAGGTGATCGGGCGGGACGCACCGTGATCGTGACCTTCGCGGAGCACTCGCTGCGGTTCAGCCTGCGCTTCCGGCCGGACGGGCAGGTGCGGCGCAGGTCGGTGACGCGGCGCGGCGCCTGCTTCGACGAGCATCGCGGCCCCGGCGAGGTGCGCCACCGCTTCGCCGACGGCGACGGACTGCTGCGCGCGCCGCACCGGCTGATCAGCGCCGACACCGCCGACACCGCCGCGCGGGTGCTGGAGCGCCCGCTGGTCCGGGTCGGTCCGCGAGCGGAGGCGGCCCTGGGCGAGCTGAGCCGGGACGCGCGGGTCACGCTCGTCCTGAGCGGCCTGCACCAGCATGTCGCCGCCGGTGCCGACGACCGCGTGAACACCGACGAGCGCGGCATGTGCGCGGTGGAGGCGATCCTGGAGCAGGGACTCGCCGAAGCGGTGCCCTGGGACCTCACCGGCTCGCTGACCTCCGCCCTGGCCGCCGCCGAGCGCATCGTGGACCGGCTCCGCGACCGCGCCGCCCGCCGCCGCGCCGACACCGTCCCGGTGCGCGCCGACGTGCTGCTGGCGCCGGGCCGCGCCGGGGCCTTCTTCCACGAGCTGGTCGGGCATCCGATGGAGGCCGACGTGCTGCGGTCGGGCGTCGTCTACCTGCGGCCCGGCGTCCGGCTTGCGCCGGAATGGCTGACCGTCGGCGACGGCGCGGTGCGGGCGGCGGCGGGCTTCCGCGCGCGGATCGACGACGAGGGAAGCGCCTGCACCGAGGCCGTCCTCGTCCGCCGCGGAGTCGTCGCCACGCCCATGACCGACCGCGCCACGGCGGGGTTCGACGCGCGTCTCGAACCGACCGGGCACGGACGCCGCCTCGACTACCGGCACCCGGCGATCCCGCGCATGACCCACACCTGCGCCCTCGCGGAGGCGCCGCCCGAACCGCCGGAGCGCGACTGGATCGAGCCGTACGGCCTCCGTCCGGAAACGGTGAACCCGTCGACCGGCGACTTCTCCTTCCTGGCCCTCGCGCCGATGCTCCATCGCCTGGACGAGCCGCCGCTGCGGCTGCCCCGGCTCCGGCTCGCGGGCAACGCCCGTACCGCGCTCGCCGCCCTGCGTCCAGCCGATCCCACGGTCGGGGAGGACGGCCGGGCCCGGCGCGGCTGCGGCAAGCTCGGCCAGTTCCCCCTGCCGGTGACCTTCGCCAACGCCGGCATGGTGCTGCCCGCCGGGACGGTCTCGATCGAGGTGGCCGGGCCATGAGCGACGAACTCGTCGTCCTCGCGCGGGGCACCATGACCCCGGGTCCCGACGGGCCCAACCTGCGGCTCTCCTCCGACCACGTGTCGATGAGCCGTGACGACGCGGGCGCGGTTCGGGCGTCACGGCGTTCGTCCGAGGTCGGCGGGGATTCGGCCGTGGACACGGTGCGCGGCCTGCTCGCGGCCGCCGCGTCCGCACTCGGTCGGGCACCGGTCCAGAGCGTGCTCGCCGAGGTGCGGGAACTGCCGGGGCGCGGGTGGCGGCAGCTCCGCGTCCTCGCGCGCGTCGAGACCTCCCTCGGGCCCCTGTTCACCGGGCTCGCCGCTCCTTCCGGCGTGCCTGACGCGAGTCGTGCGCCTGACGTGTCGAGCGGCCTGGACGTCCCGCCGTACGACCTGCGCCCCGGCAAGCCGCCGCACGGATGGCAGGCGCTCCCGGTGGTGATGCGTCCCGCCGTGGCGGCGATCCCGGCCGCGGGCACCGCCCTGCTGCTCGCCTCCCGCACGGCGCGAGCCCGGACGGACCGCCTCAACGGCCAACGTCTCCTCGGGACGCTGTCCCTGACCGACCTGCCCACGGCGCATCCCCCGGCGACCTCCGACGACGCAGGCCACCCGGCCGACGCGATACGGCTGGTCGAGGCGGGCGTCCTCATACCGCTCCGGATCGAGGCGACGTCCGGCGCCCCGCGCGGGCGTGCCGTGTGGGACCACGACCGGCAGGCCCTCTACCCGGCCCCGCAGGCCCGTCTCCGGCTGTCCGCCGTCCGCGCTCCCGCGCCCGGCGCCTCGCTCGAACTCCAGTGGCCGATCGAGAGCCTGCGGCGCTACGACCCCGACGGCCTCCTCTCGCTGATCTGCGTCGCGCACGCCTCCGACCAGCCGGACCGGTGCTTCGCCGTACGGCTCCGCGGCCGTCCGCAGACCATCCTGCGGGCGGTCCGGGGCGCGGTCGCGGACACCTCGGCGGTCGCCTGCGCGGACGCCCACGTCACGACCCCGCCGCTGCTGCTGCCCAACGCCCGCGACCTCGAGGCGAAAGGAAGGTGCGCCGTTGACACGCTCTGACTTCGCGCTGGTGGGAGGCGGCATCATCGGCGCCTGCCTGGCGGAGGAACTCGCCGCGACCGGCGCGGCGGTGAGCGTCCTCGACGCGGGCCCGACACCCGGCCACGCCACCTCCCGCGCCGCCGGACCGGCCGCGCCCGCGCTGCGGCACGTCGCCGACCACGTCTTCTACGGCTGGTTGCAGCAGGCCGCCGCGAGCCTCCGCGAGGACGTCGATCGGCTGGAACCCGTCCATGGCCGGTTCAGCGCTCCCCAGCCGATCCTGCATGTACTTCGGGCCGAGGAAGCCGACCGGGTGGCCCCGCATCTGCCCGCGACGGCTTCCTCGGCCCATTGGATCTCGTCCACCCAGGCCGCGGAACTGGCGACCGGTTTCCGCCTGCCCGACGACCGGCGCTACCTACTGGAGCAGACGGCCCTGGCAGTGGACGGCGCGCGCTATCTATCAGCCGTCCAGGCACGGTGCGCCCGACTCGACGTGGTCTGGCGGCAGGACACCACCGTCCAGGACGTCCTGGTCACCGACGACGGCGTCGAACTGGCGACCACCGGCGGCCCCGTCCACACCGACATCGCGATCATCACCGCAGGGGCGTGGTCCGGGACGGCGGAGCTGACCGGCGCCCCCGTTCACGTGCGACCAGCGCGCAGGCAACTCGTCACGCTCGCCGCCGAATCGGTACCGCCGCTGATCCTCTCCTCGACCCGCCACCTCGTCCCCGGAGTCGCCGGAGACGTGATCATCGGGACCGACGAAGACGACATCGCCGCACAGGCCCCCGGCTTCGACGACCGCTGCGACGTCGCCGGGATCACCGAACTGCTGCATTTCGCCGCCACCGCCCTGCCCGCCCTCGCCCGTGCCGCCCCGGCCGACCTCCGATGCGGGCTGTGCCCCGTCCCGGCGAGCGGCCGCCCCCTGATCGGCCGCGTGCCCGGGCACCAGCGCCTCTGGCTCGCGACCGGGCACGCCGGGCACGGCCTCCTGACCGCCCGGCACACCGCACGGGGTCTGACCACCGCGCTCACCAAAGGACAGTGGGACACCGTCCCGCGCATGATGTGCCCGACCCGGGCGCTGGAGGGATGAACATGCGCATCGATCACGTGATGATCGGCGCACGCCGCGTCGAACCCGTGCGGGACCTCCTGCGCGAGCGCCACGGTCTCGGCCTCGTGCTGGGCGGACGACTGCACAACGGCACCACCTGCTGGATCGTCCCGTTCGACACACCCGACGTGCAGTACATCGAGGTGGTCGTCCCGCACGACGAAGCCGCCATGGAACGCACGGGACGCCGCGCCGCGTTCATGGAGCGCACCGCCGCCGGTCCCGCCTTCCTGTCGTGGGTCGTCCAGGTCGACGACATCCAGCAGACGGTGGAGCGGATCAGCAAGGTCCTCGGCGGGGACGCCGGGCTGCGCCACGGGGAGTCCGTCCGAGCCGACGGGCAGCGTCTCCCCTGGGCGGAGACCGGCTTCGCCGCCGCGTGGCGGCAGCCGTCCCGCCCCTTCTTCCTGGAGTGGGGCGCCTGGCCGGAGCGCCGCGCCCGGATTCCCCGCGAACTGTCCGCCGCCGCCCACCGGCGCACCCCCACGGCGTTCACCTCGATCACCGTGGGCGGTTCCGACGACCTGTCCGACTGGCTCGGCGACGCCGACCTTCCCGTCGTGGTCGACCGGGCCGCACCGGACGGCGTGCGCGAGGTCGCGTTCACCGTCCGCGACGGCGAAGACCGCGGCGGCGAGGCGACCTTGAGACTGCCATGACCGAGACAGAGGAGCCCGCATGAACGTGGCACCGGAAATCATCTTCCTCAGCGGATCCCTCAGCGAGGACTCGAAGACCCGCCTTATCGCCGACTGGTGCGCCGGCCTGTGCGTGGAGCGTGGAGCCCTGACTCAAGTCTTCCGCGGCGCCGATCTGGAATTCCCGTTCTATCGTCCCGGCACCAAGGCACGGGATCGGCCTGAAATAAAGAACTACCTTCGGGCGATGGAAAAGGCGGACGCGGTCGTTCTGGTATCGCCCGCCTACCACGGCGGCGTATCCGGCCTGCTGAAAAACGCGATCGACTACATCAACGAACTGGGAGAGGCCAGCCGACCGCTCCTGGACGGCCGGGCGATCGGCTGCGTCGCCGTGGCACGCGGAGAGCAGGGCGCGGCGAGTACCCTCGCGATGCTGCGGACGATCGGCCACGCGCTCCGCGGCTGGCCCACCCCGCTCGGCGTCGCCCTCTCCAACGAACAGGCGCACACCGACAGCGGCGGCGTCCCCCGGGTCGAACGCACCCGCGCCCAACTCAAGGTGATGCTGGGCCAGGTCATCTCGCACTCCCGCATCAGCGCCCGCAGAAGAGCCAACCGAACTCCAGCGGGCACGCGCCAATGACATTCAGGAGAGCCCTGCGTCCAACTCCGAAGGAGCCGACTGATGCGTGAGACACTCCACCAGTCCGTCACCCCCAATGGCGCGTGGGGAGACACCGAACTGAGGCGCCGAGCGGACCTGGCACTCCCGATGGCCATCCGCGTGGCAGCAACCCTCCGCCTGGCGGACCACATCTCCGACGACGGAAGCTCACCGGAAGAACTAGCCGCCCACCTGCGGGTCAACCCTGATGCGCTCAATCGACTTCTGCGATACCTGGCAACCGAGGGCATCCTCGCCAACGACACAACCGGACGCTACCGCCTCACCCCCCTTGGAAAGCCTCTGCGCGAAAATCACCCGCAGAGCGTGCGCAAGGTTCTGGACACAGAAGGCGCCCTAGGGAGGGCGGAACTCACCTTCGTCGAACTGCTGCACACCGTCCGCACCGGCCAGCCCGCCTACGCCACCCGTTACGGCAGCCCCCACTGGCAGGACATGGACGAAAACCCTCACCTGGCAGCCGATTTCGACACCTTGATGTCCACCCGCATGACCGCATGCCTGCCCGCGATCACCCAGGCGTTCGAATGGGAATCCCTAGGCCACATAGTCGACGTAGGCGGCGGCAATGGCCGCCTCCTAGCCACCCTGCTGACAGAGTTCCCACTCCTACGCGGCACCCTCATCGAGCAACCCGGACCCGCGACTACCGCCCGAGCCTTCCTGGCCAAAACCGGCGTAGCTGACCGGTCTCAAGTAGCAGAAGGCGACTTCTTCGGCCCCCTACCGCCCAAGGCAGGGGCCTACATACTGGCGAACGTCCTACACAACTGGGACGACCAGTCCTGCCTGACGATCCTGCACCGCTGCCGCGAAGCGTCCGATGACTCGGGCCGGGTCCTCATAATCGAGCACCTCCGCACAGAAGGCAGCGCCCCCAAAGCCGCCCTAGACCTACGCATGCTGCTCCTATACGGCGGAAGCCAACGCGGCCTCCCAGAGATGGCCCACCTCGCGACGACCACCGGCCTGCAAATCCACAACACCCACCCCGCCGGAGAACTGACCATCCTCGAACTCCACCCCACCGCCAGACCAAACCCCATCCGGCGCGAGGAGGACGATCCGTCCGCGCCGTGATCTCATGTGGTCACGGATTTATTGGACATGTCGCGGTTCTGTGGGAAGCGAAAGCTCTCGCTCTTGAGCGCCTCGCGTACCGCCTCAAGGGTCTGCTCCGGGGATTGGTCGCCGGTGTCCAGGACGTGGCGTTCCAGGTCCGCCAGGTCGGCGAACTGGTCCCACATCGCCAAGACCGGTTCCGCCGCGGTCAGGGCGTCCGGGCCGGTGCGGGCCTGGGCGCGTGCCAGGGTCGTTTCCCGAGCCGGACGGAGGACGACGTAATGCGTCGACGTGGCGGGGTCGTCCCGCTGGGCGCGTTGGAAGTGGTGCAGCATCCAGGGCCCGATGATCCCGTCCACCACCACGGTGTAGCCGCCCTCGGCGTAGGCCAGGGCGGCCAGAGCGATCACCCGCAGGACGGTCTGGTTCTGCCGGTCGGACTCGGGCAGGTAGGGCGGGACCGCACCGGCGGCGATGAAATGCCAGAAGTCGTCGGTGTGGAGGTGAACCGACTTCTCGAACCCCGCCGCCAGCGCCGCGGCGGTGGTGGACTTGCCCGCACCCGGCGGTCCGGTCAAGATCACGACGTCGCCTCGCATTCTCCTGACGCTACAGGGGGGCGATACGCTGAGCGGGTGGGTGGCAAGGAGAGAGCCGGTGATGGCGCGCGGGCGGGGCAGGCCACCCCATCGATGGCGGCGCTGGACAGTACGGATCGGGAGATCCTCCGGATTCTGCAGAAGGACGGGCGCACGTCCAACTCCGCGATCGCGCGGACGCTGGGGATCACGGAGACGACCGTGCGGAAGCGCATCGCGGCGATGCGCGAGCGGGACCTCATGGAGATTGTCGCGGTGCCGACGCCGCGGCTGGCCGGGTACAACATCTCGGCGATCATCGGGCTCTCGGTGAGCCTGCCGTACCTGCGCGAGGTGAGCCAGGCGCTGGTCGGGGCGCCGGAGGTCCGCTACTGCGGGCTGTCCACGGGGCGTTTCGACGTGATGATCGAGGCGTTCTTCTACGACAAGGAGCACCTGCTCCGGTTCACCACCGACGTGCTCGGGGCGCTGCCGGGCATCACCGCCGTGGAGACCTCGCTCATCCTCAAGATCGAGAAGTTCTCCTACGAGTGGGAGCTCGGCTGAGCGGTCCGGCGCGCCGCCGCCGCGGCGACGAGCTGGGCGAACAGCCCGGTCATGCCGCTCTCCTCCGCGTGGCCCTGGACGCCGCAGGCGAAGGTCCGGTCGCGGATCTCGATGCCCTCGACGACACCGTCCTCGGCCCAGGCCGTCTCCACCACGCCGCGGCCGAGGTTGCCGACGGCCTGGTGGTGGTGGGTGGCGATGTCGGCGCGGTCGCCGAGCGCGGCGTACAGCCTGCTGCCGGGCAGGATGATGATCGAGTGCTTTCCGAACCCTGAGCGGTCCGGCAGGTGCGCGTCGGTGCCGACGACGTCGGGTAGGTGCTGGACGAGGGTCCCGGCGCGCACCACGTTGAGCAGCTGCATCCCCCGGCAGATGCCGAGGACGGGCAGGTCGGCGGCCAGGGCGGCCCCGGCGAGCCGGAGTTCCCACTCGTCCCGCAGGGCGTCCGCCGGGCGCACGGACGGGTGCGGCCGCGCCCCGTACCGGCGGGGGTCGATGTCCGCTCCCCCCGCCAGCACCAGGCCGTCGAGCCTCGCGACCACGGCGGGCGCCGCGTCCGGCTGGGGAGGGAGGACGACGGCGGTCCCGCCGGCGGCCTGGACTTGCTCGTGGTAGGCCACCGGCAGGACGACCGCTCGCCGTCGCCAGACGTCCCATGCGGCTTCGACCAGGTCGGCGCTGATGCCGATCATTGGCCGGTCCGTCACGTCCGCCTCACGGTGGGCGTTCAGGCTGGGCAATCAGAAGACCTCGGTCTTGGTCAGCCGCTCGTAGACCTCGGGCTGGTTCCGCTTGAGCCTCAGCGACCGAATGGTTCCGATGAGGAACGCCAGCGGGATGAAGCTGAGGAGCAGGACGTTCACCCAGTCGGTCCGGCCGGAGAGCAACTCGAAGTTGCGCGCCACCAGCCACGACGCGACGCCGAGTCCGACGAGGCTGAGCACCGGCGCGACCGTCGTGCTCCACACGGTGAGCCCGTGCGCGGTGTCCCTCCGGTTGAAGTAGACCGCGATCGCCAGCGAGCACACCGCTTGCAGGACGATCACGGCCAGCACGCCCGGCGCCACCATCAGCAGGAAGACCTGGAGGTACGGGTCGGCTCCGGCGATCGCGAAGGCGATGATCGCCACCAGGCCGATGATCCCCTGGACGGCGCTCGCCACGTACGGCGAACGGTGGCCGGGGTGCACGCGGGCGAGCGCGCTCGGCAGCATCTTCTCGCGGCCGAGCGTGAACAGGTACCGCGACGCCGTGTTGTGGAAGGCCAGCGTGGACGCGAACGCGCTGGTCACCAGCAGGACC
The DNA here is from genome assembly GCF_008085905.1 of Actinomadura syzygii. Lineage (GTDB taxonomy): Bacteria > Actinomycetota > Actinomycetes > Streptosporangiales > Streptosporangiaceae > Spirillospora > Spirillospora syzygii. The sequence goes on from NZ_VSFF01000006.1 coordinate 138,791, forward strand.
TCCATCACGACCACCGCACCGTGCCCGACGTACTTCTCCGTCGCGGCGAACACCAGTCCGACCGGGTCGGCGGTGGCGGCGTCCACGATCGACGCCTTGCCGTAGGCGACGTACACGATCCAGGCCATGAACGTGTAGAAGAGGGCCAGGAATCCCACGGCCAGGTATACGGCCCGGGGGACGGTCCGCTTGGGGTCGCGGGCCTCCTCCGAGTAGATCGCGGTCGACTCGAACCCGATGAACGCGCCGAACACGATGGCGAACATCGCGCCCGTGCTGCCGCCCGCGAAGACCGACGACGGGGAGAAGGAGTCCAGGTCGAGGCCCTCCGCGCCGCCCTGCCAGAGCACCGGCGCGGCGAGGACGAGCAGGACCACCGCCTCCGACAGCAGGGCGACGCCGAGCACCTTCGCGCTGAGGGAGATCTGCCGGTGCCCCAGGTAGACGACGATGGCCAGCGCGGTCAGCGAGAACACCGGCCACGGCACGTCGACGCCGAAGGCGTCCTTGACCGGCGCCTTCGCGAAGGCGCCGACCGCGCCGAGCTGGCCGATGGCGATCACCGAGTACGCCGCCGTCGCCAGGGTGGCCGCCCCGCCGCCGACCGGCCGGCCGAGCCCCTGCCCGATGTAGGAGTAGAAGGCGCCCGCGTTCTTGATGCGCAGCGCCATCCGGGTCAGGCCGACCGCGAACAGCAGCAGGACGATGCCCGCGACGAGCTGCGCGCCGGGGGCGCCGATCCCGCCGATCATGAAGGCCAGCGGGGCGAACCCGGCGACCACCAGCAGCGGTCCGGCCGCGGCCACGACGAAGAAGGCCAGCTCGAAGGGCCCCATCCGGCCCTGGATATGGGACTCGTCCTTCGCCGCTCCGCGACCGGTGGGGGTCACCTGCTCCGAGTTCGTCATGGCTCACTCCAGGGGTGTCATCGGGTCAGGAGGCTGGGGAGGTGGGGTAGCGCTCGGCGTAGGCGGCGGCCGCTGCGGTGAACGCCTCGATGCGGGGACGCAGGAGGCCCGCGCCGATCTGGCCTCCGGAGCGTCCGGCCAGGCCGCCGTCGATCAGGGGGGTGCGGCCGGTGGCGATCACGGCGTGCAGGTCGACGCCCACGGGCGTGCCGCGGAAGCCGAACGCCGGGATCTTGTAGTCGGGGTGCTCCGCCGAGGTGATCTCGTACATCGCCTCGTTGTTCTCCAGCATTGCTTGGAACGTTCCGCCTTGGTAATCCATCAGCGACGGGGCGCACGCCTGAGCCATTCCGCCGAGGCCGACGGTCTCGGTGACGCAGCTTTCCCCGCCGATCCATTCGGCGTCCGCCTCGGTGAAGCCGTCGAAGAAGCGGCCCTGCAGCTCGGGGTGGCCGCCCCGGAACCATTCGTCGCCGAGGCCGCTGACGCGGACCGCGAACTCGCGGCAGTTGATCGCCATTCCGGTGAGCAGGCTGCTGTGCTCGACGCCGTGGGCGGCGTCCGCGGTGGCCTTGGCCGCGGCCATGCTCAGCCGGAGGAACGTGTAGTCGTTCGCGAGGAAGAAGTCCATGACCTCCTCGACGCGCGTCCGCCACTCGGGTGTCGTGGCCAGGGCGAACAGCCGCGGGGTCAGCTCCCGCTGGAGCAGCAGGGTGGCCGCCGTGTTGCGGCTGTGCAGCTCGTCGCCGAGCCGCAGCGCGCGGGCCATCATCGGCTTGAGCGGGATCGGGGCGCCCGCGAGGCTCTCGGCCAGCACCGGCGCCATGGTCGTCTCCAGCCACCGCAGGCCGTCCGCGACCTCCTGGTCGTAGGAGCCGTAGTTGAGGCGGTAGCGGCTCTTGCCCTCGTAGAAGTTGCAGAAGGCGGTGTTGCCGTGGGCCTCGTCGCGGACGACGAACACCGGCATCGAGGCGGTGTAGATGCCCGCCACCGAGCCGATGCAGGCGTGCTGCTGGGTGGAGCGCACCTGGATCTCGCCGGCGTCGATCTTGGCCTCGGCGTCCTCGACGCTCCCGGCCAGGCCCTCGTAGACCGCGCCGTAGAGGATGGCGCGACGCTGGCCGCCGGTGTACTCGGGCCATTCCAGCGGCGCCCCGGACGTCAGGATCGTGGTGGGCGTCATCCCGGGGACGACGTCACCGGCCGCGGCCACGCCCACCAGCACGGGCTCGGCGCCGACCATCCGCTCCAACGCCTCGACGTTGGCCTTCGTGCGCCGCGCGTCCGCCTCAGCCGAGATCGTCTCGTTCACGGTGGTCATCTCAAAGCCTCTGCATGTAGTTCCGGGTCTCCCAGTCGGTGACCACTGATCCGTACTCGCGGCACTCGGCCCGCTTGTAGTCCAGGAAGGTGCGGTGGAACTCCTTGCCCATGACCGTTTCCGCGAGGTCGTCCGCCTCGAACTGGTCCAGCGCCTGCTCCAGGGAGCGCGGCAGGGCGAGGTCGCCGTACGGGGCGAGCTCCTCCGTGGTCATACGGTAGGTGTCGCGGTTGAGTGGTTCGCCCGGGTCGAGCTTCTTGGCGACGCCGTCCAGCCCGGCGGCGAGGATGAGCCCGATGCCGAGGTGGTAGTTGACCGAGGCGTCCACGGTGCGCACTTCGAGGCAGTGCCGGTTCACCGGCATCCGGCACATCAGGGTGCGGTTGTTCTCGCCCCAGCTCCGGTGGACGGGGGCCCAGGAGATCTCGTCCATGAAGCCCTTGCTGGTGAAGCGCTTGTAGGAGTTGACCGTCGGCGACGTCACGGCGCAGATGGCGCCCGCGTGGGCGAGCACACCGGCGACGAAGTGGCGGGCGGTGTCGCTGTAGCCCCCGCCGGACGCGGCCTCGAAGACGTTCCGGCCGGTCTCCTGGTCGGCGAGGCTGATGTTCACGTGCGACGCGGAGCCGAAGTCGTCCTGGAACGGCTTGGCCATGAACGTCGCGATGCAGCCCAGCTCGCGGGCGACGTGCTTCGCCATCAGCCGGAAGATCACCATTCGGTCGGCCATGGTGAGCGCGTCGGTGTAGTCGAAGTTGAACTCGTACTGCCCGTCGCCTCCCTCGTGGTCGAAGGAGTAGACGCCGTAGCCAAGGCCGTTCATGTACTCGACCATCGGCCCGAGGAAGGGCTCGGCCAGCACCGTGGTCTCCAGGTCGTAGCCCCGCGTCGGCGCGTCCAGCCGGTCCTGCGGCACCAGCGGCTCCCACCCCTGGGCGGTCTCGCGCACCACGTAGAACTCGGGCTCGATCCCCACGTTGGCGACGAAGCCCATCTCGGCGGCGGCCTCGACCTGGCGGAGGAGGAAGTTGCGCGCCTCCTGCGGGTAGAGCTCGCCGTCGAGGTGCAGGCTCGTCGGCACCACCGCGAACTCCGGCTTCCAGGGCAGGACCACCAGCCGGTCGAGATCGGGGATGCCCGCGCACTCGTCCTCATGCGGACCGAGGTCGCCCATGCCCTCCAGCGCGCCCACGGTGTACAGCTCCGAGCCCTTCGCCATCGAGGGCAGCGACTCCACCGGGACGCACTTGCTCTTGGGCACCCCGTGGACGTCGACGTAGAAGCCGAACACGTACTTGACGCCCTGCTCGATCAACTGGTCCCGCAGGACCTCCGCCTGTGACACAAACCACTCCTCTGCTCGATTTCGACCCATAGTGGGACGCAGAGGTTCGAATGTCAACACTCAACCGTCCATCGAGTACTTGATCTCGATCCTCGATCGAATCGATGCGCGGCTCTGCGCCGGGCACGGGCGGGGCCGGACGACGGCATCGCGTCGACCCGCCGGATGCGCAGGTCAGGGCGGCGGACGCGGGGTGGATCGCCACAACACCGCCGTGAGCCCGGACTGTCCTCGAAGGCCCTTGGGACGCCCTCCCGCGCGAGCGCCGTCGAAACAACGTGCGCGGCGGACGCGGGGCGGCACATATCCGGGTTATACGGACCGCGCTGCTACGCGCTTGGCGGAAAGGCGCGGCACCCATGCAGAGCAGAGGCCGATCAAGGCGGCTGCCTTGATCGGCCTCTGCTCAGTCAGGGTGCGAAGAGAGGTTTGTGAAAGGGCTTTTAGCAGCGCTTCCAGGCGAAGAGGTATTTCGCGCTGCCGTGGGTGGAGTCCGTCGAGATGTAGCTCGTCCAGGCGTCGGAGCTTCCCGCGTCCACCCGCAGTTCGGTGTTGATGTTGAGGTTGCGCTCTTCGCCGCAGGGCTTGTAGACCGTCTGTTGAGGACTGACCCTGTCCTGGAACGCCCATCCGCCGCGATACCGGCCCCGGAGCTGGTGGTTGCCGAGTTGCTGGGTCTCCGGGGAGCCCTGGAAGTAGACGTTCGTCAGCTGTGTGGCGGTCGCCCCTTCCCGCAGCCTGGCGTAGCCCTCGTGGTCGAGGCCGGTGATGCCGTAGGTGTAGTCGCTCGGGGCGTTGACCCGCAGGTTGATCTGGCAGTTCTTCCGCATCTCCGTCGGCGACGTGTCACCGCCGGCGGTGGCGACGAAGTCGCTGTAGGAGACGGTGAAGGCGGTCCGGTCGTCGCTGACGTCCACCGACCACGTTCCGGCCCGGCAGCCGGAGCCGTTGACGGTGACCACGTCGACGCTGACGCCTTCCGGCGCATCGGGGGCCGCGGCCGCGGAGAGGGCCGTCAGGAAGGGCAGGCCGAGAGCGCCCGCCAGCACGATCGCCGTTCGCTTTGCATTCATCATGGAAGTGTTTCCCATTGAATCGGGGGTTTCCGTCGCGACCTTGTCGGTCGCTCCGGCCATTTGCGACGGTATGCCCCGCTCAGAAGCGGATCAACTTCGTCTTTTTCAACGGGTTTTCTGTCTTGCCCACGCTTTGACAACTGCGTCGAAATGCTTCTGATCTGGCGGTCACATGCGTCCCACCAGCCTCAGTAGCCCCAGCGGTTTAGAAGGGTCCCCCGGAACCCCCGCCGATCGCCGCCGGAATGCGCCGCGTCCAGCCGGGTGCGGCACCGCCGTCACGGCGCCGCGGGGAGCGTCACGGGCGCCTGTTCGCCGCTTGTCCAACCGGTAGGAGATGGCGGCGTTGGAAAGGGTGGGCCCCGCCGTCGTTACGACGGCGGGGCCGGGGAGTGTTCTAGTCGATGGTCGGGCCGGAGACCGGGCTGTAACCGGCGAACGGCGGGCCGCCCGTGGTGAAGGCGAGCGTGTTGTTGGGCTGGCGGGCCAGCAGGTACTGGGTCGTCGGGCCTCCGTTGGGCTGGAGGGTGAAGGCCGCCGGGTTGCCGGTGACCGATCCGTCGACGCGCTGGAAGCCCATGTAGGCGCCGTTTCCGGAGTTCTGGGGGTTGACGTAGACGGCGTTGTCGCCGCCTCGGACGTAGAGCGCCCGGGAGGTCACGGCGATGTCGCTTGTGGCCGTCACGCCGTCCAACGGCTTCCAGGGCGTTCCGCTGAACAGGTCGCGGGTGTAGACCCGGTTGTCCTCTCCGCGGGCGAAGATCGCCAGGGCGTTGATCGGGTCGCTGTCCCTGATCGCGATGTTGCTGGTGACGCGCATGTTGTCGATCGCCTGGAAACCGGAGGCGCCGGTCGGGCTGATCTGGTTGAGGTAGACGCGGTTGTCGCTGCCGCGGACGAAGATGCGGACGTTGCCGCCGATCGGGCCGATCAGCCGGCCCGCGGTGATGTCGCTGGTGATGAATCCGCCGAGGCTGCTCCAGCCGACCCAGGAGCCGCCGCGGCGGACGTTGGTCCACACTGCGCCTTCCGGGCCGCGGGCGAAGATCCGCACGGTCCCGGTCGGTTCGTCCGCCGGGACGATCGACTCGATCTCCCCGGTGACCGTCAGGCCGGACACCACCGAGTAGCCGGAGACCGCACCGGACGGTGCGACATGGTTGGCGTAGACCTGGTTGTCGCCGCCGCGCACGAACAGGTCCGTGCCGTTGGACGTCGCCACGGCGGACGGGTCACCGACGATGAACCCGCCGAGCGACTGCAGGGCGGCGAAGCCGCTGCCCGAACGTGCGGCGTAGAGCAGCGCGCCGTCGGAGCCGCGCACCGCCACTCCCTGCGCCGTCTGATTGGCGAGCCGGTCGTAGGCCACCTGCGGCGTGCTGAGGTTGGGGAGGTCGGCGGCGTAAGCAGGAGGCGCCGCCGCGGTCGCGGGACCGGCCGCGGACAGGGCGAGAGGCAGCGCACTGGTCACGGCCACCAGTGCGACGCCTGCCCGGACGGCTCTGCGGAGCCAGGAGGAACGTTGCATCAAGAGTCCCCTCATCACATCGGAAGTGACTCTTATTCGCCGCCGAGGCGCACCTGGATGATCGAACCATGGCCATGCAGCGCCGTCCGGTGGCCGAGGGCCACCGGACGGCGTCGGTTCATCGGATCACGGGTGGGTGAGCAGGTTGGGACTGCCGGCGTTGGTCGCCCAGATGATGTGGGCGCCGGGTGTCGTGGCGAGACCCTGAATCGAGTTGTTGGTGCCGGTGGTCGGTGCGGGCGCCTGCGTCCAGCGGGTGCCGTCCCAATGGATGAGCAGGGCGCTGTAGACGCCCGCCGGGTCGCCGTCGGTGAAAGTGAAGGAGTTGCCGCCGGCCCAGACGTCGTTCGAGCCCCGCGCCGTCACCGCGGCAAGCGCGCCACTGCTGATGCTGTTGGACGAATTGGACCCGTGGTCGAACGGGCTCGGCACGATGGCCCACTTGCTGCCGTCCCAGTGCTCGGTAAGCGTGAGGGGGGTGCCGAAATTGCCCTGGTTACCAACCATCCACACGTCATTGGCAGCAATGGCGACCACGCCGTTCGCGACGGGCGCGTTGCTGTTGGAGAGACTCCCCGTCTGCGCCATTGGGACGACGCTCCAGGAAGTGCCGTCGTAATGCAGGGCATACAGGCTGTCAGGAGCCGACGACAGATGCCCCCACGTTCCGACTGCCCAGATATCGCTGGCAGACCGTGCGCTGACGGCGCCGAGCGTGGAACTGAAGAAGTCGTCGGTGGCTGGGGCGGGCACGGTGATGCGGTTCCAGGACGTGCCGTCCCAGTGCTCGACGAGCGCGAACCGTCCGTCGGAACCCACGGCCCAGGCGTCAGAGGCACCGACGGCGGCCGCGCTGTTCAGCCCGGCCCGCCGTCCTGAAATGGCGGGGCTGGTCGAGATGCTCCACTCGCTGCCGTTCCAGTGGCTGATCTGCGGGTTCGAGATCCGATATCCGGTGGCGCTCACGCGCCCCACGGCCCAGGCGTCCGCCGGTCCACGGGTGGCGAAGGCGTTCACCCGTCCAATCCCGTTGGGCGCCGCGATCTGCTGCCAGGTGCTCCCATTCCAGTGCGCGAATCCCGAGGTGCCTAATGCCCACGCGTCCGTATCGCTGGAACTGCTGATGGGGCCGCTGACCCCTGTGGCGGGCGACGCGGTCCATCCGCCGGCGGCCTGGGCGGCCCCCGCAGACAGGACGAGGGTGGCGGCGGCGACAACGCCGCCGAGCCAACGTGTCCAATGCTTGGTCATCATGCGATTCCCTTCCGGAAGTGGCTGATCGCCATCTCTGGAGTGGGCACGCGCGCCGCCTCCGCCCGGTTCAAGCGTTCCAGCGGCAGGATCCGGCCAACGAGCGGCTAAGGCTTCGAAGCTGCGGCCTCCGGCATCCCTAACGCGACCGACCGAACACCAACGAGGCCGCAATCGCCAGCACCGCCTATGCGGGTGGGGCTGGGGTGTCGGTCAGGGTGTCGAAGCGGAGGCCGCTGGAGCCTTCGCCTCGGCCTACGCCGCGTTGGGCGCTGAGCCACAGGACGACGCGGCCGTCGCGCCAGCGGGTGCGGTTGAAGGCGACGGACAGGCGGGTGCCCGCCTGTGGGACCTCCTCCTCGTTCACGAAGTACTGCTTTGCCGCGTCGAAGCCGTAGCGCAGCAGGGTGGTGCGGGCCGGGACGGGCTTGCCGTCCACGACGCCGGGCATCGCCGCGCGCTGGAGCTGGATCTCCCGGTTGTCGCCCGGGACGTGCACCGGGATGAACGGGATCCAGTGCTCGGGGATCGTGTTCATCGCCTGGTAGGAGATCGGGGCGCGGGGCGGGTCGGCGGGGGACGCGGGTGGCGCGTGGCGTTGGCGGAAGCGGAGGGCCTCGGCGGCGGCCTCGCTGCCGCGGCGTGGTTCGCCGGTCGGCATCCGGACGGTCTGCTCGATCCCCCAGACCAGGTTGGCGTTCTCGTCCCGGATCAGCAGGACCTCCTCCAGCGCCGGGCCCTCGGCGACCTTCGGGACGCTCGGCGGCAGCAGGAGGTCGGTGTCGGCGGGGACGTGCGCGGAACCGATGGTGTCCAGGGTGAACATCGACCAGCGCCGCTGGTCCTCGTCGTCGCCCGCACCGGCGGGGGTGATCCAGAGCTTCTCGCCGAAGACGTCCGTGACGACCAGGCCGCGGATCTTGTTCACGGTGCCCGCGGGCAGGTCGCAGGGCAACTGGTACCAGTCGTTGCTGAACACCAGCGCGAATTCGAGGAAGATCAGCCGCGCCAGGTCGGTGCTGTCGGGACGGACGGCGGCGAAGTTGGTGCGCCCGTCCTCGATCGCCCACCAGCGCGGCAGCGGCATGCCCGAGTAGCGCACCGGGGCCGGGAAGACCGTGCGGCTGAGCGTCTTCTCGGGCGGCTTCGTCCCGCCGAGCGGGGCTCCGGGGTCGACGGAGAAGGCGTGCCAGTCGAGTTCGCCGCCGGGGTACTCCTGGGCCTTGACGACCTTCTCGGCGCCGCCGGGCACCGAGGCGGAGACGGAGAAGCGGTGTTCGAGACGGCGCGGGTCCCAGGTGGCGTCCCCGTCCGGACGGTCGGCGGTGACGCCGGTGGGCTGGTCGATCAAGGCGTCGAACCAGGCGACGAGCCGCTTGCCGAGATTGTTGAGCGTGGTGCGGTGCAGCAGCCCGTTGATGCCGTCGGCGGCGTTCCCGCCGTCCTTGACGTGCCGGTAGAGCAGGTAGCCGTCCATCCGGCGGCCGGCGATCGTCTGCATCGTCGCCCACACCTCGGGGTGCGCGAGCCGGGCGGTGTCCTCTTCCCGGGGATGCTCGGCGTCCGGCAGCTCGATCGGGTACTTGTCGAGGTACTGCTTCTCGAAGCGGAAGAGGTCGAGCCCGAGCAGGTTGTTCTTGCCGAGCAGCTTCAGCCACCGGTGGCCGATCATCAGGCGCAGGTCGAAGGCGATCTCCTCGGCGCCGAACGCGAACGGCAGCGGCCGCCGCTCGGCCATCGTCTCCAGCGGCCTGTCGGTGGGCAGGTCCTCGACCGGGCCGCCGGCGGGCCGGAAGCGCGTGGGCCGGGACGGGCCGACCGAGTAGGTGGCGGTGACGGGCGAGCCGCCGTCCGTCCCGCGGAACTCGCCGAGCTGCCACTGCCGGGTGAGCATCCACAGCGGGTCGCGGACCTCGACGCGCAGCGCCCGCTCGAAGTCGGCGGTGCGCGGACGTCCCTCCAGCCGGTTCCACACGCCCACGGTCGGGTGGAGGCGCCGGGCCAGTTCGTCGGCGAACGTCGAGGGGACGGGGTTCGGCTCACTCATGGGCGGCCTTCCAGCGCAGGTTGGCGATCGCGAGGTCGGTGCTGACGGTGATCTGCCGCCGGGTCGCCGACATCACCGTGGCGGGGAGCATGTGCGCGTACGCCGTCCCGTCGAGGTGCCCCGGCTCGACGGCCCGGGTCTTCGCCAGGTCGAACGTCTCGGTGACCGCGTCGACGAGGTCGGCGGGCGTCCAGCGCCCGGCGGGGTCGCGCACCGGCGGGACGACGAGGAGCATCGCCTGCGGCGGTTCGGCGTCCGGGCCGTCGTAGTGCACCGCGATGCCGGTGGTCTCGCGCTCGGCCGGGATCACCTCGGTCCACTCGTCGAACACCAGCCCGCACTGGTCGCCGTTCAGCGGGGCGGTGTAGTGCGCGGTGAACAGCAGCCGGTCCTCGGCGAGCTGGTCGGGCAGGTTCGGGTCCTTCGCGAACTCCATGGCCAGCCAGTGGTCGCCCGCGACGTACGGGAACTGGACGGGCGTCAGCGGCGGCTCCTTCCAGCCGAGGACGCCGAGCAGCCCGCCGGGCCCGAGCAGCCCGCTCGCGAGCATCAGGGTCTTCTCCCACAAGCGCGGCTTCTCCCTGATGCGGGCCATCCCGTGCAGCCAGTCGTCGACCGGGAAGTCGCGGGCGGGCGAGAGGTGCGCGACGAGCTTGTCGCCGTCGTTGCGCGCCTTGCTCCACTGCTGGAGGAGCGGGCCGGGCGCGGTGAACTGGGGCACGGCCAGCACGTCCTCGCCGAGCAGCGCCTTGAGCGCGTCGATCGCGGCGCCCACCCGGTCCGGCCCGGGGATCGCCTTGTCGTAGACGGCCAGCGCCTTGGTCGCGGCGTCGCCGCGCGCGGACAGCTCGTCCATCAACCGCCCCGCGCGGGTGAGCAGGTCCCTGCCGAACACGACGACCTGGTCCTGGAACGGCGCGAGGTCCAGCCCGGCCGGATCGACGTCGGTCAGCGGCAGCAGCGCCGCGACGTCGGCGAGCAGGCCGCTCAACGTCGTCTTCCTGGTCTTGGCGATCTGGTTCAGGGCTTTGAGGCGGTCGGCGAAGCGGGAGCGCAGGCGGCCGACCCGGTCGCGCAGTTCGCGCGCGGTCGACGGGCGCGGGCCCGGCTTGGTGGTGAGCAGCCCCTCGGCCTGCTGCAGGATCTTGAACCGCTCCGCGGCGGGCGTGGACGCCGGCAGGTGGTCGTACTGGTCGAGCAGCGCGTCGGCGGCGGCGAGCGCGCGGGTCATCCGCGCGGCGACCTCGGCGACGGCGGCCAGGACGGCGGCGAACACCCCGCGCCGCCACAGCGCCAGCTCGCCCCATCCGCTGCGCACCAGGCCGAACCCGCCCGCCGCGACGGTCAGCTTCGCGTAGCGGGCGAGGAACGTGTCGATCCCGCTGACCAGCGCGGCGCGGGCAGGGTCCGCGCCGTCGGGGTACAGCGGCCCGAGGTCGGCGATGAGGTCGGTGACGTCGTCGCGCAGGTCGGTCAGGGCGTCCAGGACCTTCGCCGGACGTTCGCGCGGCAGCGCCACGGCGTCGTCCGCGGACCGGTCGAGCGGCGCGCTCCCGGCGGCCGGGACCAGGTCGCGCGGACGCAGCGGCCGCGCGGTCGTCAGCAGCGTCCGCAGGGCCGCGACCAGCGGGGACAGCTCGAAGAAGCCGATCTTCCCGGCGAATCCGGGGCCGTTCTGGTCGGAGATGCGGGTGGTGTACTCGATCGACAGCTCGACGTCCGGGCGCGGCTTCGCCTGGTCGATCACGACGCCGAGGATCCGGTCGTCCAGGTCGGTCATCGCGGCCTCGTCCGCCGGGCGCAGCGCCCAGAGCAGGTCGATCGGTTCGAGCCCGGTCTCCTGCTGGGTCACGAGCCGCTGCTTCTTCGTGCCGTCGTCCGGATCCCGCCAGGTCACCAGCGCGGCGACCGTCGTGGGGTTCGGCAGGACGGCGGGCAGCCAGGCGTTCACTCCCGGTTCGGCCATGCCGCGCGGCGCCCCGTTGCCGGGCGGACGGCCCGCCATGAGCTGGAGCCCGAGGCGGTGCGTCAGAGTGGTGCCGCTGCGCGGGGTCTCCACGACGGACGGTGCGGGCGCGACGCCCTCCTTCGCGTAGGCGTCCAGCGTCGCTGAGGCTCGTTCGGGGTGGCCCTGCAACGCCTGGTGGGTGCCTTCGGCCACGGCGAGGTCGGCGAGCGCGTCGTGCACGTCGCGGAGCGCGTCGATCTCCTTGCCGATGTCGCCGACGACGCCCGCGTCCGCCTGTTGCAGGTCCGTGAAGCCGAACGGGTAGTGCTGGTCGGCCGCCGGCAGCGCGTTGACGTGCCGGAGCAGTGCCAGCCCGTCGATCACGTTGCGGGCCTCGACCTCTTCGATGCGGCGCGGCCGGGCCGGATCGTCCGAGGCCGGGACGGTCTCGTCGATCTTGTTGGCGCGGAGCGGGAACTTCAGCCGGAGCCCGGCGATGTAGCGATCCAGCCCGGCGCGGCGGTCGTGCAGGCCGCGCTCGAAGCGGTAGCCGAGCAGCGCGCCCAGCGACTGGCCCTGGCGCATCCCGTCCAGGATCGTGAGGGCGAGCCGGACGCGCTCGGAGCTGAGGTTCACCGCGAACGCGCTGGTGTCCGGCGTCTTGTTGGCCATGTACCCGGCGCGCAGCACGGCGGCCGTGCGGGCGTGGGCGGGCGACGGCGTGTGGACGTAGCCGCCGTTGTCCGGGTCGAGCGGGATCGGCGCGGTCCCGAACACGATCGCGAGGTCGGCGGGCGGCGTGACGTGGCCGGCCTCGTCGCTCGTCCGCCGGGCGACGTTCTCCAGCCAGCCGTACGCGCCGAGATGGACGCCGCGCTTCGGGGCGTCCGTGCCGCCGGGGCCGTACCGGAGTTCGGCCAGCCGCTCGTTCGCCAGCCCGAGCCGCCAGGCGTCGAGCCGGTACGTGGCGCAGTCGACGTGCTCGGCGAGCACCCGCTCCAGCCGCGCCGTGGGCAGCCCGGCGAGCAGGCCGAGCGCCTTGATCTGCTCGTCGAGATCCGCCGTGGCCGGGTGGGTGCCGAGCACCGTGCGGAGGAACTCGTGCACCAGCACGGACTGGCCGCCGGTCATCGCCGGGTTCGTCGAGTAGAGCGTGCGGTACCGGCTCTCGCTCAAGATCGTCTGGCCCGGCCTCGGGATCTTGATGTGGACGAACGGCGCGTCCCGCGCGTCGGGCGCCACGGTGCCCGGAGTGGCCAGGGCGAGCCGTCGCGCGGCCTCCGCCCAGCCGAGCAGCATCGCGTGCCGCGCCAGCAGGTACAGCAGGGCCGAAGGCGGCAGGTTGTCGAGGAAGCCCTTCTCCTCGCGCACCTTGTCCAGGTCGGCGCGGGCGTTGTCGGCGAGCCAGCTCAGGTAGTTGCGGCCGTCGCCGGTGTACGCGCGGATCGGATCGGTCTCCGACAGCGGACGGTCGTCCACCAGCGGCGCCAGCAGCGGATGGTGGACGTCGGTGAACAGCCGCCGCAGCAGGTCGGGGTCGGCCGCCGGGTCGCTCGTCGGACGGCCGAACCGGGCGAGCAGCGCGCGGATCGGCTGCGGCATGGTCAGCTGCCGCTCCAGGGCGTCCTTCACCTGGGGGCCGAGCGCGCGGAGGTTCTCCCGGTTGAAGACGTCCTCGACGCTCTGCGCGTAGCGCTGGTGGAACTCGGCCGAGGTCGGGTGCAGCGCGAGAATGTCCAGGAGGGCTTGGTGCGGGTCGTCGGCCGTGCCGTCCAGGTGGGTGACGTGTGCGAGCGCGTTGTGCCAGTCCTTCGCCGCCTCCGTGAGGACGACGTTCAGCGCCTTGCGGTGCTTCGCCGCGTCCGGCCAGGCCAGCCGGGAGAAGACGGTCGTCGGCAGGATCCCGTACGGCTGGCGGCCGATCTTCACGGCGGAGAGCGGGCCGCGTCCGGACACGTGCGCGACGAAGAACGACCTGGTCTGCGCGATCTGCTCGTCGCCGAGCACACCATTGAGCAGCGACCGCAGGTAGTAGCCCCAGGTCGCGGGCCACAGCGCGGTGTGCGCGGCGCGTGCGTCGCGGCGGTCGGTGCCCTCGGCGTTCGGCACCCCGGCGAGCACCGCCGGGTCGAGGCCGAGCAGCTCGGCGAACCACTCGCCGTCGGTCTTCGTCGTCCAGTCGGCGGCGGTGGCGGCGAACCCGGCCGCCGTCGCGAGCCCCGCCTCGGCCTCGGCCGCGGCGTCCTGACCGGCCGGGGCCTGCTCGGTGTTGTTCGTCGGCGTGCCCTGCGGCAGCAGGCTGAACCCGGCCGGGCTGCGGAGCTGGCGGGTGAGCAGCCCGCCGAGCGCCGTCGCGGACTGCTCCGGCGTGGCCTGCTCCCGCAGCCCCAGCACGACGAGCCGGTCGACGCCGTTCCGGAACGCGGCTTCGAGGGGGATCCGGATCCCCATCCCGGCGTTGACGGCCTCGTTGAAGTCGGTCAGCCAGCGCAGCGCGGGCGGGACGGTCAACGCGCCCGTGGTCTCGTCGATCTTGAGCTGGTTCGCCTTCGCCTCGCCCGGGTCCGGGCTGACCGCGAGCTCCGCACGCACCGGGCCGCCGGGCTTGGAGAACACCTGCGCGCCGTTCACGTACCCGAACGCGACGAACCGGTCGGGCAGCAGCGTGGCCTTCGCGGCGACCGTCCAGGACTGCGGCGCGATCTGGTCGGCGGCGGGCGGCGGCAGGACGAGGAACGACACCACGACGTCGTTGCCGCTGGTGACGGGCGCGCTGTCCACACCCTGTGGACGGCGGGCCCGGATCGCGTCGGCCCGGGTCTTCCCGACCGCCGCGAGCAGCGCGATGTCGGCGTCGCGCAGCTTGGCGCGGTCGCCGTGCGCGCGCCAGACGGCCGTCCAGTACGTGACGGCGGGCTGGCGGTCGTTCGCCGCGGGCGCCGCGGCGCTGACGATCACCAGGACGGTCGTCGTCAGCGGCACCCCGGTCGGACGGTCCGCCGGGTTGGACGGACGGCGGCCTTGCAGCAGCCACCCCGCACGCCCGGCCGGGACGCGGGCGACCAGTTCGTGCCAGGCGGCCCGCTCCCCCACCGCCGCCCCGCCGGACGCCCATAACCCCGTCCAGTAGGCGTCGAGCGCGGCGAGTTCGGCGCGGGTGGGACGGGGCTCGAACTTGTCGATCGCCCACTCGTCGGGGAAGACCCGGACGAGCAGCTCGGTCCGGGTGAACCGCGTCTCCACGCGGACCGGCCCGAGCAGCACCGGGAAGTCAAGGCTTAGGACGGGCATCCGGCAGCATCTCCTGCGCGTGTACGGCCACCAGGACCGGTGCCTGGAAGAGGATGTAGGCGACGTCCGCCGAGCTGATGTCGGACCGCCAGCCCACGAGGATCTTTTCGTCGTCCCGGCGCTGCTCCGCCTTCTCCTGGTCGTCCTCGTCGCCGTTGAACTCGGCGAGCTCGACCTTGATGTCGGCGTCGAACTGGATGAAGCGGTGCCGGTCGTGCGGGTCCACGCGGTCCCACGTCAGGTCGTTCCACACCTCGACGGGGACCGGGTCGCCGGGCTGCTCCTCGTCCACGCCGAACCGCGGCTCGCCCGGACGCTCCTTGATCACGAAGAACCAGCCGAGGTCGCCGCCCCGGCCGCGCGCCTCGTCGGCGTCGAGGTCGAAGCCGAGCAGGTAGACGTCGGGCTCGACCTTGGCCTCGTAGATCGGCAGCTTGACCAGGTCCGACGGCGGGGGCAGGTTCTCCGGGAGGGGCGCCAGTTCGCGCTCGCCGCTGGTGTCGGGCACGCCCCGCACGACGGGCCAGGCGGCCTTGTGCGCGTAGATCGCCGCGTTCGGATACTTCTTCAGAAGCTCGCCGCGAATCAGCAACACGAGGTCGTTCTTCCGGCGGCTGTTCCCGCCCAACGGAGTGGTGGTGCTCCATTTGTGGATCGGCGGGATGTCGTACAGCCGTTCGCGCCGCTTCGCCGCGGACTCGCCCGGCTGCGGCATCGCCGCCCTCGGGTCCCAGAACTGGCGGAACGGCGTGCCGCGCATGTCGGTCGGGAATTCGCGCCAGAGCATTTCCCGCGCCATCTCGTGGTTGAGCCCGACGAGGTACGACTCGATGAACCGGCGGTTGTTCTCCAGGAGGGTGATCGAGTTCGCCGGGATCAGCCCGAGGTTCGGCACGAACGTGTCGACCGACATCTTCAGCAGGTCTTCGTACATCGGCATGTCGAACACCGGGTAGGCCATCACCTCGGTCAGCTCGGCCAGCTCGCCGCTCACGGGTCTGAGGCGCTCCGGGAGGTTCATCGAGGCGATCAGGTTGTCCACGACGGTCTTGTCCGAGCGCAGGCCGGTCATCATGTCGGCGGTCGCGTCGACCACGCCCAGCTTCGGCGGGTCCTCGACGTGGCCGCCCGTCTCGGCGTCGCCCCAGCCCGCGTACAGCTCCCGCAGCGCGTCCTTGTACGCGGCGGCCTCCGCGCTGTCGTGGTCCCCGACCGGCGTGGTGGCGGTCTCGCCGTACTCGCGCAGCTCGAACAGCGGGTTGCGGGCGAGGACGTCGACCGGGTCGCCGGGCGGCTTCGGCGGGAGCCGCGCGTCCAGCTCCGTTGGCGTGACGACGGCCGCCGGGGTGCCCTTCGGGGACGCGGCCGTGACCTCCAGTTCGTCGATGCGGGAGACGAGCGTCTCGGCGGGCCTGACCTCCGGGAATTGGAGCGTCCTCATCAGCCGCGAGCCCGGCCGGGTGATCCGGCGCATCGCCGGGGAGACAGGGGCCGCCGCGACCCGGCTGCGCGCGACCTTGAACCCGACCGCCAGTTGCTCGCCGAGACCCACGAGACCTTCGCCGAGGGCGGCGAAACCTGACTCGGGGGCGCGTTCGACCACTCGTCCGTGCGCGGGGGCGGTCAGCGTCAGCGTCCTGGCCGAGGGCAGCGGCGGCGGATCGGCGTCGGCGGCGAGCGGCGCCACGGGGACGGCCGGCGGCTCGAAGTGCTTGTCGTGCAGGCGGTTCCCGACCTCGCGCGCGAGCTGCGCCGCCCGGATCTTCTCGTTCGCCCGCTGGGCCTCGCCGAGCTGGTTCCAGGCGGCGTCCATCAGCTCGTCCTGCCGCTTCTGGACGACCTGCGCCCCGAACTGCGCGGCGACCCGGAAGCGCGGGTCGAGGTTGAGCCGATGCACCCAGTCGCGCAGGACGTCGTCGCTCACCGGTTGGCCGTCGGCGTCGACGAGGAGTTGCGGCATGAGCGCGTGCCAGCGCCCGTACAGCGGCGGCGTGATCACCGGGTCGGGCTGCGCCGCGAGGTCGGAGACGTGCGGCGCGAGCGCGGCGTTCGCCATCGTCGGCGGCTGGTGCTGGTACGCCTCGGCCAGGTTGATCAGCCCGGCCATCGCCCGCTGCCACTGGTTCGGGTACTGCGGCGCGGGCGGAGGCCGCAGCCTGTAGTAGTTGTCCCAGTTCTCCCAGTCGTCGGGGTTCTCGTCGGAGTCGGGCAGTTGCAGCGCGCCGCCGAGCTTCAGCACGCCGTCCGGCTGGGTCGGCGTGGTGACGCCGGGCAGGCCGAAGCCGGGACTGCGGTGCGCGTCCATGTCCCGGCGGCCGACCGGCTCCTTGGCCTCCAGCGGTTTCAGCAGCCGGACGAGGTACTCGAAGTCGCCCACCTCGCCCGTGGTGAACGACCAGCGGTGGTAGTAGGGCAACTGGCCGGTGGCCACGGTCTGCGGAACGCCCCAGCTCGGCGTCATCGCCGGGATCGCGCCCGGCGCGAGGCCGAGCCCGGCGCGCCGTCCCGTCTCGAACGCGGGGACCAGGAACGCGTCGTACGTCGTCTTGGGCGAGAGGTGGCGCGGGCAGACTACTCGTGAGCATGCGCTGTCCGGCGCGTCGCGCAGGACGCGGCCGAGGTTCGTTAGCGCCGCGCCCATGTTGTTCGGATCGTCGATCGCCAGCGGGATGTCGAGTTCGCCGTTGACGTGGACGTGCGCCCACGCCCCCAACTCGGCGGCCGGTTGCAGGGCGCGCGGGTCGGTGACGGTGATGGACGGCAGGGGGCCGCCGCCGGGCTGCTCCTTGAACTCGGTCCCGGCCAGCACGATCAAGGCGAGCCACGGCGCCAGCCGCTTCGTGCCGCCGTCCGGCGGGGCGGGGCTGTACCGCCACGGGAAGACCTCGTCGTAGAACTCGATGTGCGCGAGGTAGTTGGGCTCGAAGGTGGCGATGGACGGCAGCGGCTCGACCCGCGAGATCGCCCGCGGGTCGACGCCGATCACGTCGCCGGGGCCGTAGATCTGCAACGGCTGCTCGACGAGGCGGTTGGGCGGGTCGTCGCCGTCCTTGAGCGCGTCCCCGGTCAGCTTCAGCCTGACGTTGATCGTGGCCCGGGGCGCGGTGCCCGGCGGCTGGGTGATCCGCGTCGTCAGGCCGGTCCGCAGCCAGGGCAGGAAGGAGTAGGCGTTCGCGCTCACGAACCGCTCCCGCGCCGCTCGGACGTCTTGGTCAGCTCGGCGCCCTGCCCGGCGGCGGCCGCCAGCCCGGTACGGGCCACGCCGCCCGCGACGAGCACCTTCGCGCCGGAGGCCGCGGCGGCGAAGCCCCACCGTCCCGCGGCGAGGCCCGCCACCTTCGTCCACGCTCCGGCGGAGTACTCCAGGGCGCTGCGGTAGCCCGCCTCGTCGTGGAGGTCGTCCGCGCCGCCGACCACCAGGACCTTCCCCGAGCCGAGCGGGACCGCGCGGTGCGACGACCTCCCGGCGGGCATCGGCGCGGTCTCCTGCCAGCTCCCCTGGGTCAGGTCGTACACCTCGGCGGTGGCGCGGGCGAACGGGTCGAAGCTCCCGTCGCCGGGCGCTCCGGGCGCGCTGCCACCGGCGACCAGCACGCTGGTCGCGGACAGCGCCGTCGCGGTGTGCGCGCTGCGCGGATGGTGCAGGCTGCCGGTCGGCGTCCAGGTCTTGGCGTCGGTGTCGTAGAGCTCGCAGAACGCCAGCGCCGGATCGTCGCCCGTCCCCACCGGTACGCTGCCGCCGCAGACCAGCACCTTCTTGCCGTCCTGGAGGACGACGGCGGTGTGCCCGGTGCGGGCGTCGGTCATGTCCTTCGCGGCGGTCCACGTCTCGTCCGCCGGGTCGAACAGCTCCGCCGATCGCACCGCCATCACGGTGCCGCCCGACCTGACCGTGCTCCCGCCCGCGACGAGGACCTGGCCGTTCGACAGCAGCACCGCGCTGTGCCCCCAGCGGGCGGCGGCCATCGGATGCGCGGTCGCCGTCCAGGCGCCCTGCGCCGGGTCGTAAAGCTCGGCGGTGGCCAGCGCGGGCGCGCCGGGACCGCCCCGGCCGCCCGTGACCAGCACCTTCCCGCTGGGCAGCAGGGTCAGGGCGTGCAGTTGCCTGGCCGAGCCGAGCAGGACGGGCGCCGACCACGTGCCCTGCTCCAGGTCGAACACCGCGCTCTGCCGCACGGCGGCGGACGCGGCATCGGCACCGCCCGCGACCAGCACCTTCTTGCCGTCCTTGAGGACCACGGCGGTGTCGTGCTGGCCGGACCAGCTCACCGCCGCGACGTAGTCCGGAGCGGACGACCAGGCGTCGGCGGCCGCCAGCGTGGCAGCGGTCATCTCGTCACACCCTTCCTCAGGGGAGGTAGATCTCGGCGGTGGCGGCGAGTTCGGCGGGATCGGGGCCGGGCGCGGCGGCCCCGGCCAGGGCCAGGCCGCCCGCCACGAGCACCCGGCCGTCCGCCAGGTCGACGGCCGGGAAGTCCCAGCGGCCGGTGGCCAGGGGGCCGGTGGACGTCCAGGCGCCGGAGCCGGGGTCGAAGACGACGACGACGCGGTAACCGGCGGTCGCGCGGGGCCGTCCGGTCCCGCCGATCACGACGACACCGGCCGGTGTCAGGACGCTGCGGTGCCCGCTGCGTCCGCCGCCGGGGAGGTCGGCTACGCGCGTCCAGGCGCCGGTGTCCGGGTCGTACAGTTCGGCGGACGCCAGGCCGTCCACGCGGTACGGCACGGTGGGCACCGCGTCTCCCCCGGTCACCAGCACCCGGCCGTCGCTCAGCACGGTCGCCCGGTGGCCCTTCCGTGGCGTGATCAGGCTGCCGGTAGGCGTCCACGTCCTGGCGGCCGGGTCGTAGATCTCGCAGAACGCGAGGGCGCGCTCGCCCTCCCCGGTCGGCAGGGCGCCGCCGATGACGAGCACCTTGCCGCCGATCGACACCGCCTGGTGGCCGGTGCGGGCGCAGCCCATCGGCGCGACCTCGGCCCAGGTCGCGGTGTCGGGGTCGTACAGCTCGGCCGACGCGAGCGCTGCGCCACGGGCGCCGGTGCCGCCCGCGACGAGCAGCCCGTCACCCGTCGCCGTGGCGGAATGGCCGTGCCTGGCGGTGTGCAGGCCCTGCGGAGTGCTCCAGGCGGCGGCCACCGGCTCGAACACCTCGGCCGAGGCCAGCGGCGCGCCGTCGGCGCCGAGCCCGCCCGCGACCACGACCCGGCCGTCCGCGAGTTTCGTCGTCGTGTGCCGCCGCCTGGCCGTCGCCAGCGGCGGGATCGCGTCCGCCCAGGCGGCCGCGACCGGGTCGTACAGCGCGGCGCTCGCCACGGCCTTCCCGGTGGCGTCGGCGCCGCCCGCGACGAGCACCTTGCCGCCGGTCAGCCGGACCGCGTCGGCGCCCGAGACTGCGGACGGCGGCGGGCTCGCCGCGGTCCACGTCCCCGGCTGGGCCGCCGCGCCCCCGCCGACCTCGGCCTGCGGCAGGACGTGCACCTGCCCGGCGAGGCTCGCGTCCGCGCGGATCCAGTCGGCCATGACGTCGGCGGCGGTCGCCGCGCTGCGGAAGCTCGACGTGGTGGAGCCCGTCGCGACGGGCGGGAACGCCTGCCGGTTGTTGCGCCGGTAGGCGACGACGAAGCGGTCGCCGGTGACGCGCACGGTCTCGTCCACCGGGAAGGGCTGCCGCAGCCGCGCCTCCCGCTGCGAGAGCGGCGAACGGGCGGTGCTGCTGCCCTCCAGCAGTTGACCGAACACCGCCGGAGGCGGGCTGTAGAGCTTCGGCGCGCGGCGGGCAGAGGGGGCTTCCGCGGCCATGCGTGCCGCGGCCGGTCTCGGCGGCCTGCTGTCGATGATGTGCATCTCGTAGCGGGCGCTGCGCCGGACCACACGCGGCGAGGCGATCGCGCCCTTCTCGGCGGTCAGCTCGATCCCGGCGTCCTGCTTCTCGTAAGCGGGACGGGACAGCTTCGCCGCGTCGTCCATGTCCTGGAACTGGGCCATGGCGAACTGGTCGTCGGTGACCGACGCCCGCTCCAGTCCGCTGCCCGCGACCGGCGCGACGCTGAACCGCTTGCCGTCGCTCGGACGCTGCGCGCCGACCCGGTCGATCCGGACGTCGAGCGGGACGGCCCGCTGATGGATGAACAGCGTGCCCAGCGGATGCAGCACCAGCTCGTCGCCCTCGGGCAACTGGCGCAGCGTGACCAGCGGGTTGGTGCCGCCCGCCGGGAGCCTGGTCTGCCAGCCCTCGGGCTTGCGGACCTCGCGCTCCAGCAGTTCGAGCACCGCGACCGGCGGCAGCGTGGTGGTGCGCTCCTCGCCCCACGAGATGTCGAAGTCGGCGGAGATCTCGAAGAACAGCAGGGAGATCGAGCCGCGGCCGTGCGCCCGCCACGGCGACGGGCCCTCCAACTGGAAGCGCAGGTCGATGCTGAACAGGCCGACCCCGAACGCCTTCAGCGAGATGCCCGCGGATATCTCGATGACGAACGCGAACGGCGAGAACCGGAAGAGCGCGTCGAAGGCGAGGTGCCCTTCCAGACCGAAGTCGTCGAAGCCGAGCCGCAGTTCCGCCTTCGCGCCGAACTGGGCCGTGTTGCTCGTGACGGCGAAATAGCCGGACACCCGGATGAGGCGTCCCGGCGCGTTCAGGATGTCCAGCGACACGCGCGGCGGGATCGGGAACGGCAGCGGCGGCGGCTTGAACGACGGGTGGAACCCGCCGACCGAGAGGACGAAGTCGGGGTTGTCGCCCATGTTGATGAGCAGGCCCATCCCGCCGTCGATGGTGATGGTCAGGACGCGGGAGTCGACCAGCTGCGCGTAGAACCACAGCCGCGACTTGTCGACCTCGAACGCGCCGATGAAGTTGACCTGGAGCTTGAGCAGCGGCACGTCCTGGCTCGGCAGTATGCATTTCAGCACGCCGAGAATGGCGATGTTGCCCGGCGGGATCTCGACGATCACCCCGAGCGAGACGCTGACCAGCGTCGGCGTGCCCCAGCCGATCTTCGCCATGGGCCCGACGAGGAACCGGCCGTCCTCCGGCGGGAAGAACCTCCGCAGGTCGCTGATGATGCGCGGCGCGTTCGCGACCACGTCGCGCGGGAACATCACGGACTCGATCGCCCCGCTCGCCACCCCTTCGACGAGCGCCGCGAGGTCCATCCGGCGGTTCAGGCCGAGGATGCCGCCGACGGCGAGCAGGGTGAACCCGAACCCGAGCTGGATCCCGCCCCCGCCGAACTCGGCGGTGAGGACGATCAGCAGCGAGAACCCGGGCCTGCCGTCGGGCATCCGCGTGCTGATCAGCCCGATCGCCTTGACCTCGATGAAGCCGGCGAATTCGAGCTCCAGCGCCCCGGAGTACTCACCCCGGTCCGGGTCGAAGGACAGGTAGCCGCCGCCCACCACGATCCCGGTGTCGATCTCCAGGCCGACGCCCTTCGGCGGCTTGAAGCCGAGCGCGAAGTCGACCGGGCCGAGGTTGCCGCCCCCGGCGGGGAAGCGCGGCTCGGCGACGATCCCGATGCGCTCGACCGACGCCTGGATCGGCCCGAGCGCGCCCTTGAAGTCGGTGGACACCTCGATCGGCAGGGAGCCGTCGGCGGGCAGGCCGACGCTCAGGTGCAGTGTGGTGATCTCCAGCGGGCCGAGTCTCAGGTGCAGGGGCAGCGCGAGTTCGAGCGTCTCGCTGCCCTCCAGCCGGACACCGGCCGACGGCGTCCACAGCAGCCGCAGGTCGACCCCGGTCTCGAACCTCGCGCCGACGAGCTTGCCGATGAAGCCGTCCGCGCCGGACAGGTCGATGACCAGGTGACCGCCGGTGACCTCCACCTGGGCGGACGGCTCGGCCGTCGCGGTGCCGTCCGCGCTCGCCTTGGCGTTGAGCGACAGCGCGAGGCTCGCCGTCTCGACGGTCAGGCCGCCGAGCCGCGTGTCGCCGAGGACGGTGATCGGCTCACCGGCCTTGCCCACGGTGAACGCGGCAGTGGCGTTGAGCGCGGCCGAGGGCGCGCCCTGCGGGGGCACGATCGTCACGTCCAGCGCGGGTGAAAGGCGCACCTCCGAGCCCGCGGTGACCGTGCCGTCGACGCCGACGCTGAACACGGTGCGTTCGCCGAGCGGGAACTTCTGCGTCGCCTTGCCGGTGATGCCGATCCGGGTCGGGAAGGCGAGGCCGCCGTCGCGCACGCCGACGATGAGGCCCGGCCCGATCAGGACGGCGCCCACGCCGCCCGCGCCGGTGGCGATGTAGGAACGGTCGAGGCGGTCGTCCCCGGTGTCGAGCAGTTGGGCGAGGAGTTGGAGCAGCACCTTCCCGTCGAAGCCGGGTGTGCCGAGGCCGTAGGCGTCGCGGAGCAGCGTCAGCGGCTGGCCGAGGAAGCGTCCGATCCGGTCCCAGCGGATCGTCCACGAGAAGTGCGGCGGGAACATGGGGTCGACCGGGTCGCCCGGGACGTCGAGCCCTTCGAGCAGCCCGGACACGGTGAGCAGCATCGTGAACTTGGGCAGCCGCACCCGTAACCGGTCGACGATCAGACGGGTGACGATCCGGCCGGGCAGACCGTTCAGCAGCGCCTGGGCTCGGACGCGCTGCGCGGGCGTGACCGAGGGCGAGTTCAGCGCCGCCGTCACGCCGGTCTGCACGCTCGCCAGCCCGGTCAGGACGGCGTCGATCCGCTGTGCGACCGACGCCCCGTTGGCCGTGATCCCGATCGAGTCGTCGACCTTGATCGCCACGTTCAGCGCGATGACGAAGTTGCCGAGGTCCTCGACCGCGCGGGCCGTGTCGGCGGCGGCGCCCGCGAGCCCGGCGAGCGCGTCGTCGTTGATCGCGACCCCGAACTCGGCGAGCAGTTCGCCCGGATCGGCGAGGGCCTCGGCAAGCGGCAGCAGGGCGTCGCCGATCAGCGCCGCCAGCCGTTCGAACGTTCCCGCCTCGCTCATGACGCGCTCACGGGGTCGCCGCCAGCGCGGCGGCCGCGTCGAGCTTGCCCGCGCCCCACACCGCGTTGGGCAGGACGAGGTCGGGCGGGATGTGGTCCTTCTTCGTCGTCGCGGCGAGGATCCGCTGCACGTCGCGGTAGGTGAGCGTCGGGTTCTTCTGGAACATCAGCGCGATGACTCCCGTCACGTGCGGTGCGGCCTGGCTCGTCCCGGAGAAGATGACGTGGCGGCCGAGCAGCCAGCCGCCGAAGCGGGCCTTGATGTCGTCCGGGTGCGTCTCCTGCGAGGTCGCGGACGAGATGATCCGGCGGCCGGGCGCGACGAGGTGGGGCCGGACGCGATCGGGCGGCACCCCGGACGCGCTGTCCAGGCCGCGGCTCGAACCCTCCGCGATCGAGCCGTAGGCGCTGAAGTTGGCCCCCGGCTCGGACACGTACGCGCCGACCGCGACGACGCTGCGGGCCGTGGACGGCGAGGTCACGGTGTTGTCGGTGATGTTGTCGCCGAACGCGAGCTGCGGCCAGAGGTCGAGGTTCTCCCGCTCGACCCACACGTCGACCGTCGCCGCCGCGCCGCCGATCTCGTGCAGCTCGATCGTCCACGTCCCCTTGCGGACGGGGCCCTTGAGCGTGACGTCGATCTTGCGTTTGCCGTTGTTCGGGTCGGGCTGCGGCGGGGACACCACGGTCGCGACCGGCGTCCCGCCGATGGAGATCACGCTCTGCTGGCCGGGCTGCGTCCACGCGCTCGGGGTCGACCGCGGCGGCGTGACACGCAACTCGATCCGCGCCGCGCCGTCGTACCAGAAGTAGAGCTGGTCGTCGACGCGGTCGTCGGACAGCTTGGTGCCGTTGGGAAAGACGATCTCTTCGACTTCCAAGCGGAACGACACGTTGGCGAAGGCGTTGATGTTCTTGCGGCCGTGGCGGCGGGCGTCGCCCTCGTTCCCGGCGGAGACCACGATCGCGCGCCCGGGAATGGGATTGCCGTTCGCGTCGTGCATGAGCTTGTCGATCGCCAGCTCAAGCGCGGACGATCCGTCGCGCGCCCCCTCGTGCGTGCCGAAGCTCATGTTGATGACGCAGGGGACGCCTCCGGGCCCGCGCTGCGACGCGATCTGGTGGAACAGCGCGACCGCTTCGCTGACGGCCCTGCTGGAGACGAGCGTGGCCGAATTGGCGAAGACGATGTCCGCCTCGGGTGCGACGCCTACGAAAGTGAACGGCGCGAAGAGGCCGTCCCTTCCCGACCCGTTGCCCGCGGCGATACCGGCGACGTGCGTGCCGTGGTCGAACTCGGCGCTCGTCCAGATCGCGCCGATGCGGTTGTTGGCGACGACGTCTGCGACGGCGGCCTCGTCCCACCAGACTCCGTAGTTGAACCCGGCGGGATATCCGAATCCGCTCGGCGGCTTCTGCCCGGCACTGGGAGTGGAGAACTGGTCCCAGTAACCGATGAGGCGCGACTTCGGCGGGGTTATGTTCGGAACGTTGAAAGTGGGATGGACAACGGTAAGGCGATTGTCGATGACGCCGACGAGGACGCCTTTCCCGGTAAGGCCGGGCACGCCGCCCGCATTGTACGGCGGCGAACTCGCGCGGAGCGTGGTGGCCTTGATCTCGCCCATGCTGCGGTCGATGTGCAGCCGCGTGCGCGCCGACGCGGCGACCCAGCGGACGCCGGCCGTCGCGGCGAGCCCGCCGACGTAGGCGAGGGCGATCGACCCGGTGACGAGGTCGCCGTGGACGTGCCCCGTGTCGAGACCGGCTTCGGCCAACGCCTTGGGATCTCCGTCGAAAGTGACGAACACGTCGATTCGATCGTCGGGGTCGGCGCCGTTCTCCTCCCAGTCGAGAAGGGCGCGAAGCACCTCCGCGTCGCAGTTCGGACCCGCCGTCGGAGTCGACGTCGAGGTAATCGCCGCTAAACGATCAATATTGCCGGATCCGCCGCCAACCGCCATGCCGGCCCCCTTCGCCCGCGCCCCGCTCGAAAGGTGCCACAGAAAGCATTCGGGTGACAGATCGTGGCCGGACTCGGCCTCTCCGTAGTCCATCTGCGGCCAGGGCCGGGCGGGCGGCGGCGACCTCGGTGTTCTCCTTCAGGAGGGGATGACGTTGTGCGTACGTCGGAAAACGTTGGCGGGGTCGTAACGGCCCTTGACCGCGGCAAGGCGCCGGTAGGTGTCCGGCGGGTAGACGGCGGTGACGTCCGCGGGCTCGGCCGAGCCCAGGAATCCGACATAGGCGCCCGAGCCCAGCGCGTTCACCCGCGACCAGCGGCGCAGCGCCTGCTCCCGCAGGCCGGGCGGCGCCGCGTCCGGGATCACGAAGGCGGCCGCGGCCATGACCTCGGCGTCCCGGTGGGCGAAGGCCGTCGCGTCCTGGCCGACGCGCGCGACCGCGCCGCCCATGGCGCGCAGCGAGACCGCCGCTCCGCCGCCGTCGAACAGCTCGTCGACGGCGGCGATGCGCGCGTCGTCGAACGTGGTGAAGAAGGTGTTGCGCACCTCCATGCGCAGTCCGGGGGGCATCGACGTGACGTCTTCGAGAATGTCGGCGTAGGGCATGGCCTTGATGCCGTCGGAGGTGACCGGGGCGAGTGCCCTGAACGGACGCAGCGCCTCCTCCGCCTCGTCGCCGTCCGGACCGGCGTAGCAGCACGCCAGCGTGACGGTTCCGGCATGGCCCGGCATCGCGGGCATGAAGCTGAGCGCCGTGGTCAGCCTCTCGTCGCTCGCGCGCATCAGGTCGCGCCAACCCGCGATGAGTTCCGGCAGGTCACCGGCCCGATAGGTGATCATTCCGAAGTGCACGGAGGTGACCGGGTGGGCGATGAAGTCGAAGCCGACCGCGACGCCGAAGTTGCCGCCGCCGCCGCGCAGCGCCCAGAACAGGTCGGCGTGCTCGACGGCGTCCGCGCCGATCAGCCGGCCGTCGGCGGTGACGACCTGGACCGCCGCCAGGCTGTCGATGGCCAGCCCGTGCCTGCGCACCATCCAGCCGATGCCGCCGCCGAGCGTCAGGCCGCCGACGCCGACCTGCCTGGTGTCTCCGGCGGTCAGCCCCAGCCCGTGCGGGCGCAGGGCGTCGGCCACCGCGCCCCAGGTCGCGCCCGCGCCGACGCGCACCCGCCCGGAGGACGGGTCCAGCAGGCGCACGTCGCTGATCCGCCGCGTGTCGATGACCAGGCCGTCGCTGCTCGCGCTCAGCCCCGCCATGCTGTGCCCGCCGGACCGCACCGTCACGGCGAGCCCGGCGTCGGCCGCGTAACGCAGCGCCGCCGCGACCCCGGCCGCGTCGCGCGGACGGACCACCAGGTCGGGCGTGCCCTTCGCGAACAGGGTCGTCGCGGACTCGGCGTAGCCGTCGTCGCCCGGCGCCAGCACCTCGGCGGCCGTGTCGAGCGTTACGGACGGACGTTCACTGCTTGAAATCTGTGTCATGGGGCGATGGTGCCGACCGCATGACTAATCGGTCGTCGCGCACAGGGCGTGTATTTCCCCTGCTCCGCGCGCAGTCACCCTGAGTTCGCGTACTGCGGTGAGAGTAGGCGGCAATCGTTAGGCAGACTCAGCGCGGGCAGTTCTTCCAGGTGAGCTCGTAGAGGATCCGGGGGCCGTCGCTGAGGGAGTCCATCGAGACGAAGCTGGTCTTGGACGGGTCCGAAGTTCCCTTGTCGACACGCAGTTCGGTGGTGAGAACAAGCTTGCGCTGCTCGCCGCAGGGCTGGAAGAGGAGTTTGTCCGCCGGCTCCTGGTAGGAGACTATCCAGTCGTCGTCGTGGGGACCGTTCAAAGTCTGCGCGACCATCCCGTTCCCAGGCAGACCCTGGAAGTAATGGCCGAATTTCAGGGTGGCGTTCGCACCGCTCTCCAGCGTGGCCCAGATCGGATGGTACGACGACGAGATGGCGTAGGTGACGTCTTGCGGCGCGGTCAACTGCAGGGAGACTTGGCAGTTCTTGCGGGCGTCGACCGGTCTCGACGAACCGCCCGCCTGCGCGAGGTAATCGCCGTAGTTCACCGAGAGCTTTCCATCGTCCCGCGCATCCGCCCAGACGGTGCCGACCGGGCACCCCGCACCGTTGACCGTCGCGACCTCGACTTTGAACTTGATCGGGTCGTGAGCGTCCCGTGATCCGGCGGCGGCCGGGGCGACCGGCACCGCGGTGACGGCGAGCGCCACGGCGGCTAAGACGGAAACGGAATTCCTTCTGCGCATGCGATTCCTCTTCACGTGAAATGGAGGCACCAGACGGCGCCCGAAAAGGCAGCCCAACGCCGACCTCAACCGGAGGCTAACTTCGGCGCCGATCACTATCAACGGCCTTTATTCAACTTCCCGGGCTACCCCAGGGCGGCGTCGATGTGAGTGGTGGTCCGGGGTTCGTTGAGGGTGAAGACGGAGCCCGCCCTGTTGCGGGCGATGACCTGGACGGCGAGGAAGACGTCCACGATGGTCGGCAGTGAGCGCAGCGATCCGCCGATCAGTTCTTCGGCCCGGCTGATCCGGTACCGCACCGAGTTGGGGTGGATGGTCAACTCGTTCGCGGTGTCGTTGATGCTGAGATTGTTCCGCAGGTAGACGATCAGCGTTTCGAGGAGATGGTCGCTGCCCTCCAATTTGGAGAGCAGGTCGTGCGAGCGCCTTATCAACTGGTCTTCGTCGGCGGTGCTGATCGCGATGTCGGCGACGGCGAAGTCCTCGAAGCGCTGCACGGCGGGGACGTCGGTCGCGCGGGTCAGGGCCAGGCGCGCGTCCCGGTAGCTGTTGCCGATCAGATCCAGCGACGCCACTTTCCGGCCGATCCCCGCCGACGCCTGGAGGCCGCGAGCGCTGAGGACGCTGACGGCCTCGTCGACGAGACGGGTGTCGGAGCATTGCAGGAGCACGACGGCAACGCCCTCGTGCGAGCCGACGAGGTGCGGTGACGAGGAATTGGAGACGAGTCCGCGCAGGATCTGCGTGACGTCCCTCAACTGCTGCGAATGCAGTTCGGGGTCGAGCCGGCGCTGGCTCCAGTTCGGCAGGGCGACGGCGGCGACGAAGCAGGGGCCGTGCGGCTCGAATCCGAACCGGCGAACATGGTCCCAGCCGAACTTCTCGTAGCCGTTGTTCGACACCAGCCGTTGCAGGACGTCGGCCCGCTGCAGCGCCTCCTCGGTCGCGGCGGCGCGGCGGCTGAGCGCGATCACGTCGAGCAGCTGCTCGACGGTGGTGATCAACTGGGACACGATCTCCTGCGACGTCGGGTGGCCGCGCCGCGCCAGCACGATCCAGCGGTGCGCCTCCTCCGGCCCGCTGATCAGGGAGGCCACGACGTACCACTGCCCGACGGTGAACTGCTGCCGTTCCTGCGACGACTTGTCGATGCGCTGCCAGATGACGTTCGTCGGCCCGTCGCCCGTGGCCGCGAGGAGCCGCCCGTCGGGGTAGTAGAGGATCACCGTGCTGTTGACGAGCGCGCCGAGGCGGCGCAGCAGCGAGTCCGTCGGGTCGGGCGTCGACACGGCGGCGATGAGGCTCGACTGCAACGTGAGCAACTGCTGGTAGAGGACGAGTTCACTGCGCGCGACGCGCTCGTTGACGGCGTCCTTGATGGAGCGCAGCGACGCGTTGGCCGGGGCCGAGAGCAGCGGCAGGTCGTGGGCCGAGGCGGCCTCCACGATGGCCGCGGGCAGCCGGGCGGCGTCCGCCGCCAGCGTGTGGACGATGCCGACCGCGCCCGCCGTCTTCGCGGCGGCGACGAGCGCCTCCGCACCGCCCGGACTCGCGCCCGCGGGCAGCCCGCTGGTGAGCAGCAGCACCGCGCGATGCTCGGCCGCGGGAAGTTGCCCCAGTTGCAGCACCTCGGCGCGGGCTATCTCCGCGGACGTGGCGCGGTTGCCCCCGGCCTTCAGTTCGAGGCCGAGATCGACGTTGCGTTGCAGGTCTCCGATTGTGAACATCGCACTCGTCCTAAACGACACGTTGACGGGAGCGCATCCGACACTCTACGGCGTCGCAGCCGGTTTGTTCCATCCCGAAATCGCTGGTCAGAAGCCTGATGTGCGAGGGGCGACCGGACCGGCCCCGGCGACGCGGGCCGGTCCGGCGCGTCCGCTCATCCGACGGCGGCTGGCTCCTCGACGAGAGAGGCGCGGGCGCTCGCGACCGTCCTCTTCACCTCCGCACCGAGATCGCTGCCGGGCACCAGTGCCTGGCAGTAGGCGTCGATGGCCTTGTCGCCGAGCGCGCTCCACTTGTCGAGCCAACCGCGGATCAGATCGCGGTTCGCCTTTCCATGGCCGTCCGACTGCAAGGCGTACTCGACGAGCGCGTGCGACCATTTCTGGGTGCGGTCGCTGTCGACGAGCTGGGCGCGGCACAGCAGTGCGAGCAGCGTGTCGCCGTTCTCCTGCGCGACGGCGGAAAGGGCCCGCAGCATCGCCGCGTCGATCGCGGGCCGGGCCACGAGATTCACCGCGACGAACTGCTCGGCCCAGTCCCAGGCGACGAGGGCGCGCTCCATCAGCTCCCGGAATCCCTGCCACGCCTCGTCGTCCTCCCAGCGGGCGCGTTCACCGCTGCCGAAACCGGCCGAGGGGTGGGCGGCGGCGAGTTCAGCCGTCCGGTAGGCGACGCGGGAGACCCAGCGCAGATGGTCGCCCGACTCGAAGATGAAGCAGTTCTCGATCGTGCTGGACGGGGCGAGCGCAGCGAGATAGGCGGTCGACATCTGCACCGTGTGCAGCAGGTAGCGGCTCGGCGTGTAAAGGCGCGCCAGTTGCGCGACCCATTCGTCGGACAGCCCACTGTCGTGCTCGTTCTTGCTGTGGTCGTCGAGCAGGCCGTCGACGTGCGACTCCTGCCCGTCCTGGATCATGTTGTAGGTCCGGTAGACGAGCTGGTCGGGGTCCCGGAAACCGTCCCAGTCGGCGTGCCTGAGCGGTGATTCGTTGCGGTATTTGACGTACCACTTGCTCAGCGGGACGTCCGGCCCCATGGCCCAGGGGGCGTCGTCGTCGGTGCTCCAGAGGAGCTTGGTGGAGACGATCTCGTACTCGGTCGGACGGCGCCGGTTCTTCGCGAGATGGCTCCACGTCTTCAACGGCTTGGCGACATCGTTGGCATCGCTCATGATTCTCTCCTAATTGTGAGTGCCGTCAGGACTTCGTCATGAAGTACCAACGCATGTACTCGTCGTGCGTCTCGATCTGACCCGAGTAGCCGGTCAGATTGATCTCCAGCTCCTGCATGGAGAACGCCCGGCCGAGCAGCGTTTCCATCGTCTGGCGGCGGATCACGAGGCCGCCGTCCGCCTCGACGCGCACATAGGTCCGGTGATCGTCGACGACGATCTCCTTCTCCGGGTTGTCGAGTTCGATCGCCTCGACGGCCACGACCGAGATCTCGCCGCCGCGCAGCAGCGGGCCCGCGAAATTCGATCTGTCCTGCACCGTGGTGGTGGTCATCATTTCTCCTGTTTCAGGCGTGGGAATGCTTCGGTTCGATCCCCTCGACCGAGACGAGCACGGCGCCGCCGTCGACCTTGACCGGATACCGGGCCAGTTCCGCGTCGTCGGGATTCACGCTGCGTCCCGAGAAGGCGTCGAACTCCCAGAGATGGGCGCCGCAGGTCAGGATCGTGCCGTCGAACTCGCCTTTTTCGAGCGGATGCTCCTGATGCGGGCAGTTCTTCTGCAGGGCGCAGATGTCACCGTCGTCGGTGCGCAGCAGCAGCACCTCGACTCCGGCCACCGAGCAGAGCCGCATCTCCCCTGCCCACAGGTCGTCCTCCGCGCAAACCTCATGGAATTCAGCTTCCGGCGCCGATGTCATCCGCGCCCACCACCTTCCGAGCGCCGGTCCGCCGGCCTTTCGCGGAAAGTGCCGGCGGACCCGGCGCGTCTCATTGGTCCTGCGGCACGAAGACGTCGATCTGCTGGAAGTGCCGGAGCCCGGCCTCCTCGACCGTCATCGTCCGGGGGAACGGCTCCGCGTCGTCGGTGTCGGTCGTCGGGCGGACGAGCAGCGTCGCGCCCGGCTTCGGGTGGCGGGCCTGGTAACCCACCGCTGGGGCGAGGCACGCCTCCACGACCTGGTCCATCGTGAAGCCGGTCTCGACGTCGATGATCCGGGTGTGCGCGTCGTACTGAAGCCGTCCGATCACCGCAAGGGGCTTCGACATCTCGGACTCCTCTCGTTCTTTGAGGTGATGGGAACGCGCGTTGTCAGGCGCGATCTCAGGCGAATGCCCACGCGAGGTCGTGCGCGTCGGTCCCGACCGGGCTGATGACGCCGGCGCCCATGTACTTGAGGATGTTCTCCGGCGTGTTCGGGGAGATCTCGCCGTTGTACATCCGGTCGGCGATGCTGTTGAACGTCTTGTACCGGTCGGGCTCCAGCTCGAAGATCCACTTGCACACGGAACTGCAGAAGCTGTACAGCCGGCCTTCGTGGTCGAGCTGGTGGGCGCGGGCCTTCCAGACCGTTCCGCCCTTGTTGGAGATCGGGATCTGGCACATGTTGCAAATGGCCGGCATGCCGATCGCCTGGGACTTCTCGGGGTGCCCCGCGCGGATGTTCTCGATGATCACGTCCCAGTACTGGCCGAACGTGTCGTTCCAGCCGGGGTACTTGTGCTCCAGCCAGGCCCGCTCGCGGGGGCCGACGTTGCCGGTGGGGTTCCACCACAGCGTGTTCCGCCACGCCCACGTCGCCGCCGCCTGGCAGTGGTGGTGGGTCTCGACGTCTTCGAGGAAGATGTCCCAGTACCAGGGGCGCTCCAGCCCGAGGTCGAGCAGCTGCCGCTCGAACTGCTCGCCGACGAACTCGGTCATGTACTCCTTGAAGGAGCGGTCGCGCTTGTCGAGCGGGATCCAGTAGTCCATCGGAATTCCGGTGAGGATCGCGAAGAGCCGGTGGATGCGCCAGAAGGCGATGTCGACCGCCTGCTGCGCCTCGGCCTTCCGCCCGTTCCTGATGAGGATCTTGAGGACGGGCGTGCCGATCTGCGCGTGCCGCGCCTCGTCCGACTGGATGCTCGTGATCAGGTTGGAGAACGTGAAGTCGCCCATGTTGGCGGCGTCCGCGGAAAGGCCGATCATCTGGATGTTCGTCAGCCCGGTCTCGAACGCGAAGTTGAGCATGACCGAGGTCGTCACGGCGTCCCGGGTCATCATCACGTCGTCGAGCGCGTGCCGGCCGGCGATCGCGGCCCAGTTCTTGCTGTGGTGCGCCTGGTGGGCCCAGTCGAACTGGCGGTCGAGGGTCACGAGCTGGTGCGGGAAGTAGAGCTGGATCTGCCCGTGCCGCATCTCGTCGAGCATCCCGAACGTCGCCATGTTCCGCATTCCCGGCGCCTTCGAGAAGCGGGTCATCCGGGCGTCGGACTGGCACGCGGCGTACTCGGACAGGGCGATCGCGCCGTAATGCAGCTTGAGCATGCTGAGGTACGCGGGGTCGGCGTCCTCGTAGTAGCGGGACCGGGCGAGGGCGGCCTTCACCGAGTAGGCGCCCGCGTCCTTCTCCCGCTGCACGCTCACGTATTCGCGGTAGGAGACCTTGTAGGGCTCGTCGAAAGATTCCCATTCCTCGATCGGGATGCCGTAGGGGTCGCTCTGGTCCGGCGGGAACAGCTCGTCGATCTCGACGTACCGCGGCGTCCAGTTCGTGTCGCGGGCGATGTCGTACCAGCTCGATCGTTCCAATAGCGCCATGTGAGATCGTTCCTCTCTCGTTTTTCGGCGTGCCGAACACGCCGGTCGGCGACGACCGTGAATTGTCGGTATTGGTTGCGCTACTCGCCGGCCCAGTGCGAGCGGCAGCGCTCGTGCAGAATCGCGCGGTATTTCCTGGTGGTTTCGGGAAGGAGCTCTCCTGAGCCCCAGTCGACGATCACGCCGTACTGCCGGACGAGGTCATAGGCCGTGAGCTCCCCGTCCTTGTACCGCTGGGCGACGTGCTCGGGGTCGGTCTCCAGGAGGCCGGCACGGGTCGCGCGCAGTCTCCGGCGTTCGGCGGCGGTCGCGACGTCGTCGACCATGTAGAGGTCCGGGTCGCCCGCGTCGCGGACCACCACCACGCCGTAGTCCTTGCGGGCCCGGTCGATCGAGACGTAGCCGTCGACGACGTCCTCGCGGACCGAGCGCGGGGCCCGGCGGAGCGGATCGCCGTATCCGCCGCCGCCCGCCGACGGCCGCTCCAGCGAGTCGCCGGGGACGACCGGCACCCGGGACGCCAGGGCCCCGAGGTAGCGCTCGTCGGTGGAGGCCGGGTTGATCCACAGGCCGTGCGGGCAGCTGGACGATCCGCCGAGGCTGCCGACGATCACCGATTTGGCGCGGTCGGAGCAGTACGACAGGACCGCCCCCTCGCAGTCGGTGAGCATCACCTCCTTCACCATTCCGAGCCCGCCCCGGAATTCGCCCGGCCCGCCCGAGTCGGTCTTCAGTTCGCAGACGCGGGTCATGATGGGAGAGGTGAGTTCCTGCATCTCGGTCGACTGGAGGGCGTGCCCGACTCCGAATATCGAGGCCGTGGCGTTCGAGCCGTCCTTTCCGTTGCGCCCGCCCCAGCCCCCGGCCATCCAGTCGTAGTACATGAACTGCTCCTGGCCGTGCGGGCGCGCGTCCCGTCCGCCCAGCAGGACGTATTCGAGGTTGAACGACGTGGCGATCGCCCGCTCGGGCATGATCTGCGACCAGATCTGGAAGATGGCGTTCACGATCTTCTCGTACGGTCCCGCGTAGAACCCGGTGACGGCCCTGGGCCAGGACGCGTTCACCACCGTCCCGCGCGGGCCGAAGTCCACGGTGAGGGCCCGGTAGAAACCGGAGTTGAGCGGCACGTCGGGAAAGAACGTCTTGGTTCCGGCGATCACGGCCGAGTAGCTGCCGCCGAACGCCGAGTTGAGGAAGCTCCCGATGGCGGGATGCGACCCGCTGAGGTCGTAGTGAACGCCGTTCCCCGAAATGCGCATCCGCACTTTGATCGGGACGAGGCCCTCGCCGCCGCTCGGGTCGTTGTCGATGTAGTCCTCGGCCTCCCACGAGCCGTCGGGCAGCGCCGACACACGGCGGCGCACGACCCTTTCGACATAAGCCTGGGATTCGCCGAAGGCCGCGATGACCGTCCCCTGGCCGTAGCGTTCGATGAGCCGGTGGACTTCGCGTTCGCAGACCCGGGTCGCCTCGGCCTGGGCGCGCAGGTCCCCTTCCGCGTCCTCGGGCGAGCGCGTGTTCGACGCGATGAGCCGTCCGACGTCCGCCAGGTAGCGGCCGCGCGACCAGATACGCACCGGGGTGATGCGGAGGCCCTCGCCGAAATGTTCCGTTGCGCTGGGATCGAAGGAACCGGTCGCGGCTCCGCCGACATCGGCCCAGTGGCCGTTGCTTTGGGCGACGGCTATCAGCGCGCCGTCGCTGAATATCGGCCTCAGGACCCTGACGTCGTTGAAGTGCGTGCCGCCGGAGTACGGGTCGTTGAGGATGAACACGTCGCCCTCGCAGATGTCGCCGCGGAAGGCGTCCAGCACCGCCTTGGCCGAGAAGTGCAGCGTTCCCACCTGCACGGCGACGTCCGAGCTGCCCTGGGCGACGGTGTCGCCGTTGGCGTCGCACAGCCCGCCGGAGAAGTCCCGCGCGTGGATCACGAAGGAATGGCAGGTGCGCAGCAGCTGCTCGGCCATCAGGTCGACGGCCGTCATGAAGGCGTTCCGGAGGACTTCGGCGGTCACCGGGTCGAGGGCGTCCGCCTGCTCGTCCTCGATCATCCGGAGCGGTACACGCTGGGTGGTCATCGCGCCTGCCTCTCCACGTCCATGGAAATGCGGAGGTTGCCCATCTGGTCGACGGTCGCCGTCCAATCCGGCGGGATCAGCGTCGTCGAATCGGGTTGGGCGATGACCGCCGGACCCGTGACCTTCGCGTCTGGGCAGAGGTCCGACCGGCTGTACACCGGCGTCTCCAGCCAGCCCTTCGGCTCGATGAACCTGACCATTCGCCGCCCCACGGGTTCGATCGGCTTTCCGGTCCCGGAACTCAGCGCGCCGAACCGCGGCTTCTCGATGATTCCGAGAGCCGAGACCGACAGCTGGTAAAGGTCGACGTCGCCGTGCTCGTGGTTGAACCCGAATTCCTCGCGGTGCTGGACGTGGAACTTCTCGACCAAGCCGCCGATCGCCCGGACCGGCTGGTCCACGGCGATGGGCATCGAGCGCGACTGCCCGTGGTACCGCATCTCGATGAATCGCTGCATGCTGATGCGTTCGGGCTCGACTCCGTCCTCAAGGAGGCTCTTGCGTGCGTGCGACTCCAGCCGTAGGAAGGTCGACTCGATCTCGTACGGATCGGCCGCCTGCGCGTTCCGGATGAACATGGCGCTGAAGTCGTGCCTGATGTCGACGAGCAGGCAGCCGAATGCCGAAGTGACACCCGGATGCGGTGGAACGACAACGGCCGAGAGAGACAACTCGCGAGCCAAATGAACCGCGTGCATCGGACCGGCGCCGCCGAAGGCGACGAGCGCGAAATCGCGCGGATCCTGGCCGCGGCGAATCGACAGGATCTTCAAAGCGTCGGCCAGGTTCGCCGACGCGACGCGCAGTATGCCGACGGCGGCGTCCTCAAGGGAGCAGTTCAGCTCCCTGGCGATCTTGCTCACCGCCCGCTTGGCGAGCGCGACGTCGAGAAGCTGCGATCCCGCCGCCAATGACGTGTCGATCTGCCCCAGGACGAGTTGCGCGTCGGTGGTCGTCGCGGCCGTCCCGCCGAGCCCATAGCAGGCGGGGCCGGGCGCCGCGCCCGCCGACTGCGGGCCGACGCGCAGCGCGCCGCCGTCGTCCACCCACGCGATCGAGCCGCCACCGGCTCCGATCGTCAGGACCTCAAGGTTCGGGAAGCAGATCGGATGTCCGAAGTCCACCGACCAATTCCGCACGACCTTCAATTCCCCGCCGCACACGATGGAGATGTCGGCGCTCGTCCCGCCCACGTCCAGGGCGAGTGAGTTCTCATAGCCGCAGGCCAGCGCGATGTGCTTGCTCGCCACCGCGCCCGCCGCGAGGCCGGAGGACGCGAGCCGCGCGGCATGCTTCTGCGCGGCCTGCGTCGTCATCACGCCCCCGCCGCCGTGCATCAGATGAAGCCGGCCGTTGTATCCGGATTCCGCGAGCCGCTTTTCGAGGCTGCCGGCGTAATGGCCGATCAGCGGCGACAGAAGGGCGTTCGCGACGGTGGTCGAGAAGCGTTCGTGTTCGAGGATCTCGTCCAGGACGGCGCTGGAGATCGAGACCGCGACGTCGGGCAGTTCGGCGCGCAGGAACTCCAGCATCGCGATCTCATGCACGGGGTTCACGTAGGAGTTGACGAAGCAGACGGCGACCGTCCGCACCTGCCTGCGCCGGAGCGTGTCGACCAGTTCCTTGGCCTCGGCCATGTCCAGCGGCTCGATCACCCGGCCGGTCGCGTCGACCCGTTCGGTGACGACCAGCCGGTCGCGGCGCGCGATGTAGGGAGGGGCGACGTCCTTGTAGGCGTCCCAAAGGTCTTCCTTCGTCCCCCGCCTGATCTCGATCACGTCGCGGAACCCGCGGGTCGTGACGAGGGCCGCCCGCGGAAAGGCCCGGTTGAGCAGCGCGTTCGTGGCGACGGTGGTGCCGTGGCAGAAGAACCGGGTGTCGGCCAGGTCCGCACCCGCCTGGGCGATGCCGCGCATCACCCCGTCGATCGGGGACTCGGCCGTCGTCGGCACCTTGGCCACGCGGGGCGCCTCGCCGTTCTCCCCCAGCACGCAGACGTCGGTGAAGGTACCGCCGACATCGACCGCGACACGCAATGCCATCCGATCCCTCCTCGGCTCGCTGTGGGGGCGTTTGCCCTGGTCGTTGGACTAGATACTCGCCTGGGCTCTCAGGGCAAGCAATAGTGAAGAGTGAGAGAACGGAGCGACCGGATTGTTCAGGTCTCCCACCGACCGGCCGCTGATTCGCGATCGCCCGCTTGCGTAAGGGCTCGGACGCCGCGCGGGGCGGGCCGCCCGCCGGAGAGGCCGCGGCGACGGGAGGCGCCGGTCGGAGACACGCACAATCCGATCACCGCGTTCTCTCAATCCTCACTATTGCCCGCCCCAGGGGCCCGGACGAGTATCTAGTCCAGCGACCAGGGATTACGCCCCGATCGCGACCGTCACTGAGAGGCGTGTTGGCAGGAACCGCGGCCGCGGGAACGTGTCCAGCCGGCGATTCGAGGAACCCATCATGAGCCAATACAACGCCGCGGGCCGGCCCGCCGGGCAGACGTACACGAGCTGTGTCACCGGGGCACGGACCAGTCGACTCGACCTCACCGGGACGAACCGTCCGGTGGCCGCCGCCCGGCGGCACACCCGTGACACCCTGCTCCGCTGGGGCCTCGCCCCCGAACTGATCGACGACGCGCTTCACCTCGCGTCCGAGCTGGTCACCGCCGCCGAGGGGGACGCGGCGGAGGGCGCTCGGGAGTTCCAGCTCACTCTCCAGTCCGGTCACGTGAGCATCGCGGTCGAGGACGGGAACCGCCGGGCTTAACGACGAACACGATCCGCTCCCCGTTGGCGGAAGCCGCGAGGAATGCCTTTCCCATGCCGTCATTCGTGTTTCCGACGGCCTCGCGCCCGTTCCGCCGCCGCTGACTCACCAGTGGTGTGAACGACGAGGCGATCCCGCCTTGTCCCTACCCCCTGATCACATCCCCCCAAGGAGATGGCAATGAGCGAACGCCTGACACCGGGAAACAGACCGCTCCAGATCATCGACCACGACGACCCGGAGGTCGTGCGCAGCGCCGCGACCGAGGACTACGCGCTGCACGTCGCGCCCTTCACCTGGCGTTCCGGCCGGGTGTCGCTGCTGATGGCCTGGTACGCGTTCGCCAGCGCGATGTTCTGGCTCATCGTCGGCGCCACCGTCGCCCTCGTCGTGGGCACCCGGGACACCCTGGTCGGGCTCGGCCTCTCGGTGCTCGCCTACAGCGTCATCGGCGGGCTGATCAGCCGCTACGCGGCGCGGACCGGCGTTTCGAGCGCGCTGTTCTCGCGCTGCCTCTTCGGCTATCTCGGATCGGTGATCGCGCCGCTCGTCATCGGCGCGACCGCGCTCTACTACGGCGTGTTCGAGGGCTCGGTCATCGCGTCCGTCCTGCACCAGTACACCGGGACGGGATCCATCGAGCTGTGGTACTTCATCGTCGCCGCCTACAGCATCCCCCTCGTCGTCGGCGGGGTGCGGAAATGGCTCGACAAGATCAACGGCATTCTGCTGCCGTTCTACTACATCGGGCTCATCGTCGTCATCGTCTGGGCGATCGCCCGGCACGGCTACTCCAATGACTGGCTCACCGCCGGTCCGGTGGCCGACACGAACCTGCACGCGCCCGGCTGGTTCTTCGCCTTCACGACCTACATGGGCGTCTGGATCATGATCCCGTTCACCTGGGACTACGCGCGGCTGGCCAAGACCGGCGACGCCCGCTACCACCGGTGGCTGACCTTCGGACCGCTCTTCTACATCCTCACCCTGGTGGTCAACGCGGTCGTCGGGATCTTCCTGGCCAACACCCTCGTGACGAACGGCCCGCTCAGCGAACTCTCGGCGGTCGACGGCATCGTGAAACTCGCGGGCATTTTCGGGGTCGCGCTGGTGTGGATCAGCCAGACCAGAATCAACACGGCCAATTACTACCTCGCGAGCATCAACGCCGAGAGTTTCTTCGCCCGGCTGCTGAGGATCCACCTTTCGCGGCGCGTCTGGGTCGTCGTGATCGGCGTCGGCGCGTTCGGGCTCATGCTCACCAACCCGATCTCGTATCTGCTCAAGGCGCTGCAATGGCAGGGCGTCTTCGTGGTGGCGTGGATCGCGATCGCGCTGGTGTACCTGGCGTTCGCGCGGCGGGACGGACGCGCCGCCGAGGACTTCGAGTTCAGGCCCGGCCGCATTCCCGCCTTCAACGCCGTCGGGCTCGTGTCCTGGCTGGTCGCGTCGGCGGTGGGCGTCACGCTGGCCCAGGCGGGCGGCTCATTCGGGGCGACCTGGTCCGCGCCGATCACGTTCGTGCTGGCGGCGGCCATGTACGCGGCCGGACGCTTCGCCACCGGGGAGCGCCACGTCGTGCTGCGCCGCCCGTTCGACCCGCGCGCCGAGGTCGAGGACCCCTGGGAGGCCCGCGTCCTGTGCGCCTCGTGCGACCGGCACTACATCGCGCAGGAAATGGACCGGAATCCCGCGACGCACGACCACGCGCCCATCTGCGCCGAATGCGGCAGCGACGACCTCGCCTATCTGCGCGCCTCCTACGCCGAGGCCCGCTCCGGCGCGGTCGGCCGCCCCGACGCGGATCTGGTCGCCACCGACTGACCGGGCGTTCGCGGACGTGCGGAACCGCACGTCCGCGAACGGTCATCGATTTCCACACAGGGCTAGTGAAGGACGTCCGATGCAGCAGAGCACTATCGACACCGTCTATCCGCCGACCGGGACGCTGGTCGGCGGGGAATGGCGGAAGGCCCGCTCCGGCGCGACCTTCCCCGTCCACGACCCCGCGACCGGAGAGGTCATCGCGACCGTCGCCGACGCCGACCCCGAGGACGCGGCGGACGCCATGGACGCGGCGGCGGCGGCATTCCCCCGCTGGTCGGCGACACCGCCGAAACAGCGGGCCGCGCTGCTGCACAACGCCTTTCTGGCCCTCCAGGAAAGGGCCGAGGAATTCGCCCGGCTCATCACCCTGGAGATGGGCAAGCCGCTGGCCGAGTCGCGGGCCGAGGTCGCCTACGCCGCCGACTTCCTGCGGTGGTACGCGGAGGAGGCCGTCCGTATCACCGGGACGTTCCGCACCGCCCCGGACGGCACGGCCCGCCATCTCACCCTGCGGCAGCCGGTCGGGCCGTGCCTGCTGGTGACACCGTGGAACTTCCCCCTCGCGATGATCACCCGGAAGGTCGCACCCGCGCTCGCGGCGGGCTGCACGGTCATCCTCAAACCGGCTGAGGAGACGCCGCTCTCGGCACTCCAGTTCGCGCACATCCTCACCGACGTAGGGGTGCCCGCCGGGGTGGTCAACGTCCTGAACACGAGCCGTCCGGGCCCGCTCGTGGAGACGATTCTGCGTGACGGGCGGATTCGCAAGCTGTCCTTTACGGGTTCCACCGAAGTGGGGCGCAAACTGCTGGAACAGGCCGCGCCCGGCGTGCTCCGGACCTCCATGGAACTGGGCGGCAACGCGCCGTTCATCGTCTTCGACGACGCCGACGTCGACGCCGCCGTCGAGGGCGCGGTCGCGGCGAAACTCCGCAATGGCGGGCAGTCCTGCGTCGCGGCCAACCGCTTCGTCGTCGCCGACCCGGTCGCGTCGCGGTTCGTCGACGGGCTGGCCGAGCGGCTGCGCGGCCAGGTCGTCGGCCCGGGGACCGACCCCCGCTCGACGCTCGGCCCGATGATCAACGAGAAGCAGCGGAATCGCGCGGTCGGGCTGGTGGACGACGCCGTGTCGCATGGGGCCGTCCCCGCCGTCCACTACCGGACGGCGGGCCGCGGAGACGCCTTCCTCAACCCGGTCCTGCTCGACCGGGTCCCGTCCTCCGCGCGGATCGCGCGGGAGGAGATCTTCGGACCCGTCGCCACGGTCTACCGTTTCTCGACCGAGCAGGAGGGTCTCGCGCTGGCCAATGCCACCGAATCCGGATTGGTCGGCTACGTCTATACCCGGGATCTGAACCGCGCCCTCCGAGCCGTCGAGGCGATGGAATGCGGAATGGTCGGGGTGAACCGGGGATACGTCTCCGACGCCTCGGCGCCGTTCGGCGGTGTGAAGCAGTCCGGCCTGGGACGCGAGGGCAGCGAGGTCGGCATCCAGGAATACCTGGAGACCAAGTACGCGTCGATCGACGCCGGGGCTCTCGCATGACCGCGTCCGGGCGTCCGACCGCCGTGATCGTCGGCGCCTCGGTCGGCGGCGTCCGGACCGCCAGGGCGCTGCGCTCGGCCGGGTACGCGGGCGAGATCGTCCTCGTGGGCGCCGAGGACCACCTGCCCTACGACAGGCCGCCGCTGTCCAAGGGCTTCCTCGCCGGGACGGTCGCGCACGGGGACCTGACGCTGCTCGGCGAGGATGCGGCGGCCGCCGCCGGAATCCGTCTGGAGCTCGGAACCCCCGCGACCGGCGTGGACGTGGCGGGCCGCGCGGTCGAACTGGCCGACGGCCGCCGCCTGGGCTTCGACGAACTGGTCATCGCCACCGGCGCCCGGCCGCGTCCATCACCGTGGGGCGCCCCGCGCGGC
The DNA here is from genome assembly GCF_008085905.1 of Actinomadura syzygii. Taxonomy (GTDB): domain Bacteria; phylum Actinomycetota; class Actinomycetes; order Streptosporangiales; family Streptosporangiaceae; genus Spirillospora; species Spirillospora syzygii. The sequence continues at coordinate 180,738 of NZ_VSFF01000006.1, forward strand.
CTGCACGTCCTGCGGACGCTGGACGACGCCCTCGCGCTGCGCGAAGACCTCGGACGGGGCGGGCCGCTGGTCGTCATCGGCGCCGGTTTCATCGGCGCCGAGGTCGCCGCCACTGCCGCCGGGATCGCGGACGTGACGCTCGTCGACCCGATGCGCGTCCCGCTCAGCCGCGTGCTGAACCCCGCCGTCGCCCAACGCTTCGGCGACCTGCACACCGCACGTGGCGTGACCACCCGGTTCGGAGTCGCCGTCACTGGCGTCGAGACCCGCAACAATGGCCTCGTCGTCCGGCTGGAGGACGAGACCGAACTCCCGGCGGCAACGGTGGTCGTGGGCATCGGAGCGGTGCCGAACGACGACTGGCTTAACGGCTCCGGCTTGACCGTCGCGGACGGCGTCGTCTGCGACCGCTACTGCCGGGCGCGCGGCACATCGAACATCCACGCCGTAGGCGACGTCGCCCGCTGGTGGGATCCCCGCCGCCGCGGACTCGTCCGCGCCGAGCACTGGACCAACGCCGTCGAGCAGGCCGAATGCGTCGCGCACAACATCACACATCCGGACGATCTCCGGGTACACGAACCGACCGAGTACATATGGACCGACCAGTACGACTGGCAGGTCCAACTGGTCGGACGCACCGGGGGGAGCCTCGATCACGTCACCCTTTCCGGCGCCGATCCGGACCACAGTTTCGCGGTCCTGTACGCCCATTCCACGGGTGATTTCGCCGGGGCGGTCACGGTCAACTGGCCCCGCGCCGCCATAGCCTGCAGAAAGGCGCTGCGCGCCCCAGTTCCGCTCGACACCGTCCGAAAGACCATCACGACCGCCCGCCGAAGAACTCGGGAACCGCGCGATCATGGCTGAAAGGCGGGTTTGCGGATAGCGTGGCCGACGCCTGGTGGCGATCAGGCGACCAGGTGTCGGACGAGACTCCGGCGTTCGACCCCACCCCGAAGGGATCGAGACCCCCGCATGACCGCCAAGCTCCCCCCACGCGACGGTCGCGCAACCGCGCCCGTCGGCGCCGCCGCCCGCGGCACCCCGCCATCCCGCCTAGTGCTCGCCGCGACACTCTTCGCCTTCGCCGTGCTGCTCACAGCGTGCGGCGGCTCATCGAAGGCCGGTGATCCGGCGGAGGGAAAGCCGAAGCAGACCGCGTCGGCCGATCACAACGCCGACGACGTCATGTACCTGCAGATGATGATCGCGCATCGTCGGCAGATGCTCGACATGGTCCGGCTGGTCCCCGACCGCGCCAAGCGCGGCGAAGTCAGGAAACTGGCCGCGACCCTCGAAAAGGACAGCACCGGCGAGGTGCAGAAGATGACCTCGTGGCTCACCGCGTGGCAGAAGCCGACCACGATGCAAGGTCCGGCGAACTCCCACGCCGCCCACGGCGGCATGCCCGCCATCGGCCCGGTGGAGATGGAGTCCCTGCAAGAAGGCAAGGGCCGCACTTTCGACAGCACGTTCCTCAACCTGCTCCTCGGCCATCAGGGGAACGCGACCGAGATGTCACAGGTGGAATTGAAGAAGGGAGTCAATCCCACCACGCGAGCGTTCGCCGATGACGTCGTGAAACGCACGAGCGACATGGTCAGTAAGCTGCTCGGCCTCCTGAACAGCTGACGCCTTCCCCGGCGGCCGTGAGCGCGGCGCCCGAAGACGCGCTCACGGCTCGGCGGGACCCTCGCAGGACACCGCGACCGCAGAACGCTTCCCGTTCCTCGCCGCCGGAGGGTTCTCCCCCCGGTAGAGGATCTTGGTCGTGACCTCCTGATATCCGAGGTCGGAGTAGAACCGCTGGGCATGGGTGTTGACGGTGTCGGTCGTCCATTCGACACGGCTGCACCCGTGCTCGGCCGCCTTCTCGAAAACGGCCTGCATGAGAATGACGCCGATGCCGGCCCCCCTGCGCGAGCCGGTCACGTACAGCTCTTTGAGATACAGGCTGCTGGTGAATCCGACGGCGGGCCAATGGAAGGACCAGGACGCGAGCCCCACCGCGTCGTCGCCGTCGAAGGCGAGGAGCACGCGGGCCGCGGGCGTTTCCCCGAACAGCGCCTGCCGCACCTGCTCGGTGCGTTCTTCGAGCGTCCCTTGGAGGGTGGCGCCGTAGAAGAGGTACATCTCCTCCAGCAGCGCGCGGACGGCGGGGACGTGCTCGGGGGTCGCGGCGGCCACGGTCACCGTCACTTGGAATGCCTCCTGATCTCGGGGGGTCGGGTTGGGGCCGGTCTTATCCGGGGACTTCGCTCGTCTCGGCGTCGGGACGGTCGACCTCAAGGGTGTCGGCCAGAAGCCCTCGGGTGTAGGCGTGCTCCGGCGCGCTGAGCACCGACTCGACCTCTCCCGACTCCACGACGCGCCCCTGGCTGAGGACGACGACGCGGTCGCCGATGCTGCGCACGACGGCGAGGTCGTGGGTGATGAACACCATGCTCAGCCCGTCGTTCTGCAGCGAGCGAAGCAGTTCGACGACGGACGCCTGAACGGAGACGTCGAGCCCCGACGTGACCTCGTCGCAGATCAGCAGCTTGGGGTCGCAGGCGAGCGCGCGGGCGATGGCCACCCGCTGGCGCTGGCCGCCGGACAGCTCGGCGGGGTAGCGGTCCGCGAGCCGCCACGGGATCTCCACGCGCTCAAGGGCCTCCTGGGCCTTGGCGCGGGCGGCCTTGCCGCGATCTCCGTAGAAGTGCTTCAGCGGCACCATCACCGAGGTCGCGACCGTCTCGCGGGGGTTCAGCGAGCCGTAGGGGTTCTGGAAGACGTACTGCATCTGCTGCTTGATGGCCTTGGACCGGTCCCGCAGCCGCAGCGGAAGCGGCTTCCCGTCCATCTCCATCACGCCGGTCTGGGATTCGTGCAGGCCGATCAGACAGCGGGACATGGTCGTCTTGCCGCTGCCCGACTCGCCCACGATCCCGACGCACTCGCCCGGAGCCACGTCGAAGGAGAGGTCGAACAGGACCTGCGTCCGGTCGTAGGAGGCGTTCAGGTTCCGCACGCTCAGCACGGACGCCCTGCCCTCCTCGCGGCTCTCGATCCGCCGCAGCGGCTCCTTGACCTGGCACGTCTGGTTCTGCCGGACGTGCTCGACGCGCACGCAGCGCGCCGCGCCGCCGGTGGGCGCGGTGACCAGCGCGGGCACGGCCTCCCGGCAGCGGTCCTCGGCGTACGCGCAGCGGTCCGCGAACACGCACCCCTCGAACTTGGCCCCCGCCGCCGGCGACCGGCCGGGGATCGGGACGAGCGGCAGCCGCTGCCGCGTCGACGGCACCGATTCGAGCAGCGCGATGGAGTAGGGGTGCGCGGCGGTGAGCAGGACCTCGTCGCGCGTCCCGGTCTCCAGCACCTGCCCCGCGTACATCACGGTCACCAGGTCGCCGACCGCGCCGACGACCGCGAGGTCGTGCGAGACGAAGACGGCGGCCATGCCGTTGTCCGAGCAGAGGCGGCCGACCATCTCCAGGACGCGCGCCTGGGTGGAGACGTCCAGCCCGGTCGTGGGCTCGTCGAAGACGATCAGCTTCGGGCCCTTCGACACGGCCATGGCGATCGCCACCCGCTGCTGCTGCCCGCCCGACAGCTCCTGCGGGTGGCGGCGCAGGAACGCGTCGTCCGAGGGCAGGCCGACGGCCTTGAGGACCTCGCGGATCCGCGGCAGGTTCTCCTTCCTGCCGCCGAGCATCCCCTCGGTGAGCTGGGTCCCGATCCGCATCGCCGGGTTGAGCGCCGTCGCGGGGTCCTGCGGGACGAAGCCGATGAGCTTCTTGCGCGCCTCGCGCAGCTCGTTCCGGCCGAGCGCGAGGAGGTCGACGCCGCCGACCACGACCTTGCCGCCGACGATGTTCGCGCCGCGCTTGGCGAAGCCGAGCAGGGCGAGCGCGACCGTGCTCTTCCCCGAGCCCGACTCGCCGACGAGGCCCATGACCTGCCCGCTCTCCAGGGCGAACGACACGTCGTCGACGATCACGCTGCCGTCGTCGAGCGCGACGGTGAGCCCGGTGACTTCGACCGCGTTCATGAACGAGTCCCTTCGGTGCGGCCGATCACCCGCGCGGCGCCTTCGGCGAAGAGGTTGCCGCCGATCGTGAACAGGGCGACGCAGACGGCGGGGATGAAGACGGCGAGCGGCTGGATCGCGAGGCCGTCCTTGTTCTCGCTGACCATGAGCCCCCAGTCGGAGGCGGGCGGCTGGACGCCGAAGCCGAGGAAGCTCAGCGAGGCGAGGCCGACGACCGACCACATGAGCCGCAGCCCGATCTCCACCATGAGCGGGGAGGTCACGCTCGGCAGCACCTCCCGCATGAGGATGTGCCGGGACGAGAGCCCGACCGTCCGCGCCCACATGACGTGCTCGCGCCGCATCACCGGACGCGCCGAGCCGCGCATCACGCGCGCCATCCCGGGTGTGAGGCCGATCGCCACGAGGACCACCAGGATCCACCGGCTCGGCCCGACCATCGAGATGAACAGGATCGCCATGATGATCGTCGGGAACGTCAGCAGCACGTCGACGACCCGCATGAGGAGCATGTCGACGATCCCGCCCGCGAAGGCCGCGACCAGCCCGATCGTGGTGCCGAGCGCGACGCCGAGGGCCGTGGCGGCGATGGCCATCCAGGTCAGGTTGGCTCCGCCGCTGAGGATGCGCGAGACGATGTCCCGGCCCAGCGAGTCCGCGCCGAGCAGCAGCCCGTCGCCGGGCGGCGCGTACGGCTTCGCCATCACGGCGGTCGGCGAGTGCGGCGCGAGGAAGGGGCCGACGATCGCGAAGACGATCATCGTCAGCAGCATGATCAGGCCGAGCCTGGTCTGCCGGGAGGTCAGGACGCGGCGGGTGAGGTTCTTCGGCGGAGCCTGCACCTCCTGCTCCCCTTGCTCCCTGGGTCGCGTTCGGATCATGGCCGACGCTCCTTCGTCTGTCATCGGGACTTGTTCAGGGTTCCGAGCACGTCGGCGAGCTGGTTGAAGCAGAAGAACGCGGCCGCCATGAGCATGATGATCGCCTGGACCATCGGCAGGTCGTGGCCGGCGACGGCGTCCACGAGCGCCGAGCCGATGCCGGGATAGCCGAACAGGTACTCGATCACGACCGAGCCCGCGATCGTGTAGGCGGCCATGATGCTCGCCGCCGGGATGCTCGGCGCGAGCGCGTTCGGCAGCGCGTGCCGGAACAGGATCCGCCGCGTCGACAGGCCCTTGATGGTCGCGAGCTGGACGTACTCGCTCTCCAGCACGTCGATGAAGGAGACCCGCACGAGGCGCGAGAGGTAGGTGACCCCGACGAGCGTCATGACCGCGAGGGGCATGATGAGCTGCTTCGGATGCTGCCAGGGCGCGTCCCCCGGCGGGATCAGCGAGACCGGCGGCAGGACCTTGAAGACGACGGTGCCGAACACGGCGATCACGAGGCTGCCGAGGACGAAGTCCGGCGTCGCCGTCACGACGAGCGAGGTGCCGAGGTAGGACCGGTCGAAGAACCTGTCCCGGAAGACGGCCGCGAGCAGGCCGACCAGGAGGGACAGCGGCAGGATGAGGATCATCGCGATGACGGTCAGCGTCGCGGAGTTGAAGATCCGCTCGGACAGGAGCTCGGACACGGGCTGCCCGCTGACCAGCGAGTTGCCCATGTTCCCGGTGAGGACGTTGCCCAGCCAGTCCCAGTACTGGGTGAGCAGCGGCTCGTCGAGCCCCATGTTCTTGTTGAGCTGGGCGATCTGGTCGGCGGTCGCCCCGGCGCCGAGGATGATGTGCGCGACGTCGCCGGGCATCGCCTGCGTCGCCACGAAGACGATCACGGAGATGCACCACAGGGTCACCACGCCCATCAGCCCGCGCTGGACGATGAGCCACGCGATGGTGGCCCGCCGGTTTCGGCGGCGGCTCGGGGCCTTGACAGGCTCGACCGCGTCGATCGCCTGTTTGGTCGTCATCTCAGTGGCCATTGGCAACAATCCCGTTCAACGTGTCCGGTCGCCGTTTGGTTGGAGGGTGTCCGCTTGTGACTGCCGCTTGTGACCGTCCGGTCCGAGCGACGCCCGGGGGCGGCCGCCGCCGGAACCGGAGACCGCTCCTGGCCCGTCCAGGCCAGGGAGGGCGATCTCCGGTTCGCGGACACGGCCTACCTGATCAGTCGATGGTGACCTTGGTGAAGTCGTACAGGTTCCCCGAGGGGAACTCGGGGACGAGGCCCTTCACCTTGGACGAGTACACGCTCACCGTGGGGTTCGTGGCGGCGAGGATACTCGCGCCCCGCTCGTACTCGATCTTCTTCATCTGCTTCTCGATGTCGCACTGCTCCGTCGCGTCGGAGGTCGCGTAGAGCTTCTTCGCCAGCGACTCGAACTCGGGGTCGTGCCAGTGCGTGTGGTTGAGCGCGTTGTCCTTGCTGATGATCTCCGGCACGCCCTCAAGGTAGGGGCGGGTGTCGTAGCCGGTGTAGAAGGTCCGCTCACCCCACTTCTCGAGGTAGGCGCCCAGCTCCATCTTCTGGACCTTGATGTTCACGCCGATCTTCTTGGCGTCCTCGGCCAGGATCTGGACGAGCTGGAGCATGCCCGGCTTGTTCGCCGCGGTCTCCAGGCTGATGCTGAGGTTCGACTTGCCCGCGTCCGCGAGCAGCTTCTTGGCCTGCGGAAGGTCCTGCTGCCGCTGCGGGACGTCCGGAACGCACTGGTCGAAGCCGGAGTGGTCGTTCGCCAGCTCCCCGAGGCCGTCGAAGGCGTTGGACAGCGCGAGCTTGCGGTCGAGGATCAGCCGCATCGCCTGCCGGACGCGCACGTCGTTGAACGGCGCCACGTCGGCCCGCATGCCGATGCTGACCTTCAGGTTGACGTCGCTCTTCATGACCTTCAGACCCGGCGTCTTCTCGATCGTCGGAAGCGAGGTCTGCAGGATGTTCGAGCTGGCGTCGATCTGGCCGCCGATGATCGCGTTGGTCGACGCCTCCGCGGTCTTGAAGCTGATGACCTTGACCTTGTCGACCTTCGGCTTCGTCCCCCAGTAGCCGTCGAACCGCTTGACGGTCGTCTCGCGGCCGGGTGAGAACGCGACGAGGCTGAACGGGCCCGTCCCCATCGCCTGCTCGGGCGTGGACCCCTTCTTGTAGAAGATGATGTTGCTGTTGGTGACGGCGAACTCGAACGGCCCGTACGGCTTGTCCAGCTTGAACTTCACCGTCAGGTCGTCGACCTTCTCGATGCCCTTGGGGTCCATGAAGTCGACGTAGTTGCGCTCGATGAGCGCGTTCTTCTTGTCGAGGATCCGGTTGAACACCGCGATGACGTCGTCCGCGCTGAACGGGCTCCCGTCATGGAACTTGACGTTCGGACGGAGCTTGACCGTCCACTCGGTGTTGTCCTTGTTGTGGGTGATGCCCGTGGCGAGCGCCCACTGGTAGCCGCCGTCCTTGGTGCGGTGGGCGAGCGGCTCGAACAATGCGGCGTTGCGGACGTAGAAGTCCTGCGACCGCACGTTGGAGTAGGCGTCGATGGTGGAGATCGTGCTGGCGACCACGCCTACGCGGAGCATGCCCCCGGACGCACCCCCCGATCCCTCCGACGAACTCGACGAGGAACATCCTGCCGCGGCGAGGCTGACGGCCATGGCGAAGGCCACGGGCGCGAGCACCCGGGGACGTCTCCCGTGCTCCTTGCCGACCAATCGACTCAACATCCTTCCTCCTTGAAAAGACGCTGGTGGGGGTGGATGGGAGCTCTTGCCCGGAACAAGGTCGGTGGGTGTCCTTGGGGTGCCGTGCTCCGTGAACGTAGCGCGAACAGGAGATCTCCCTGTCCGATCGATTCCGGCTGTTTGTATGACGTACCAAATCAGACGTACTAAGCCGCGTCAACCATGAAAAGCGGACAAAATCAGCTGAGATCGCCACGTTGTCGCTGTTGACAGGCGGTCGCGGTGCACGGCTACCGTGCCCGTACGCCCGCTGTGGGGGTGGTTGACCCCATCCTGAGCGTATGACTATATTACGTCATACAAAGTGTGAGGAGACGGCATGCCTGAGACCGGACCGGACCTGCGGATCGAACGCCCCGCGGAGACCGTTCCGCAGCTCGTCGTGCGCAGGGTCCGGCAGGCCATCCTCGAAGGCACGCTGTCGCCGGGACGGCGGCTCACCGAGCGCGAGCTGATGGAGCTCACCGGCGTGAGCCGCACCTCCATCCGCGAGGCGGTCCTCCACCTCCAGACCCTCGGGCTCGTCGAGACGTCGGGCCGGCGGGGCGTGCGGGTCGCGGTACTGGGCAGCGACGACGTCCGGCAGCTCTACGAGGTGCGGGCGGCGCTGGAGTCCGAGGCCGCGTCCCTGTTCGTCAAGCGCGCCACCGACACCGAGGTCCTGGAGCTGGTCAAGCTCATGCGACCGGCCGAGACCGACAACGACCAGCTCGCCTCGATCTACCACTTCGACGAGCTGCTGCTGGCCGGGGCGCGAAACGCCCTGCTGGCGTCCACCCTCGCGCCGCTGCACGCGCGCATCCACGCGCTGCGCCGGCTGTCGCTCAGCATCCCCGGCCGCCGGGAGAGATCCGCGCAGGAGTACCGCGACCTCGTCGCGGCGATCACCGACCGCGACGCCGACCGCGCCGCGCAGCTCGCCCGGCTGCACGTGGGCGCCGCCAAGGAGGCCGCGCTCGCGGCCATCGCGAAGCTCGAAGAGGAACGGGCCTCGGGATCCTGACCTCCCCGGCCGGGCGCCGCTGCGCCGCGCGCCCGGCCCGACCGCGCGGCACCCCCGCGGCGGCACACCCCCGAGAGCCGCTCCCGACTCGGGCGGGCAAGCAACGCCAACCGACCGGAGAGACGCATGCAGCACGAGCCAACCGATATCGCGATCGTCGGCGTAGGGCAGTCGGACTTCCGCTCGCTCTACGCCGCCTCGGACCGGCCCCGCGACGCCTTCGCCCTGGCGGCGGGCGCGCTCCGCGAGGCGATCGAGGACTGCGGGATCGACAAGGACGAGATCGACGGCCTGCTCACCTGCCGCATCCCCTACGACCGGCTCGCCACCGTCGCCGGGCTGCCGCACCCGCGCTTCGTCCACGACCTTGAGGGGACGGGGCGGATGAGCGGCATCGCGCTCCAGGAGGCCGTCGCGCTGATCTCCAGCGGCATGGCCGACGTGGTCGCGTGCGTCTACGGCAACAACGGGCGGTCGGCGAAGGTCAAGTACGGCGGCGACGGCGGCGGCCCGACCGCCGCCTACGACGAGATGTACGGCATGACCTCGCCGGGCGCCTACGTCGCCCTGATGTACCAGCGGTACCGGGGCATGTACGGGGCGGGCGAGGACGCGCTGGCGCCGCTGGCGATCAACAACCGGCGGCACGCCGCGCTGAACCCGGTCGCCGTCCTGCAGAAGGAGTTCACCCGCGAGGAGTACCTGAACTCCCGGTACATCGCCGAGCCGCTGCGGCTGCTCGACTACTGCCTCATCAACGACGGCGCCGTCGCGTTCATCGTCACCTCGATGGAGCGCGCCAGGTCGCTGCGCAAGCCGCCGGTGCGCGTCGCCGCGACGGCGGGGATGGGGCACGTCACCAACTACTACACGGCGGAGGACTTCTTCTACTCCGCCAGCCAGGACGTGGCCAGCCGGCTCTACGAGCAGTCCGGGATCACGCCGGAGGAGGTCGACTGCTTGCAGATCTACGACAACTTCACGCCCACCATCCTCTTCACCCTCGAAGGCTTCAACCACGCGCCGCGCGGCGAGGCGTGGCAGTGGGTGGACGAGGAGAAGATCCGCCACGACGGGCCGCGTCCGCTGAACACGGCGGGCGGGCACACCAGCGAGAGCTACATGCAGGGCTGGGCGCACCACGTCGAGTCGGTGCGCCAGCTGCGCGGCGAGGCGGGCGCCAGGCAGGTGCCGGGATGCTCGACGGTGCAGTACATGTGCGCGTCGCCGATCGTCACCTCGCACATCCTCACCAACGACGGGGCGGTCGCGCGATGAGCACCCAGAGCACCCAGAGCAGGGCCGAGAGCTACGAGGCGCTGCTGCCGGAGATCACGCCGGAGAACCAGCCGTACTGGGACGGCCTCGCCGAGAGCGAGCTGCGGTTGCAGAACTGCGACGCGTGCGGCGAGTACCGCTTCCCCGACAGCGAGGTGTGCCCGCGCTGCCTTTCGGGCTCCTTCACCTGGCGCGCGGTCAGCGGCAGGGGACGGCTGTGGTCCTGGATCCGGATGCACCAGCGGTACCTCAGCGCGTTCGACGACGTCAGGCCGTACCTGGTGGCCTACATCAAGCTCGACGAGGGCCCGCCCATCATCAGCACCCTGGTGGAGGCGCCGGACGATCTCGCCTTCGACCTGCCCGTCCGGGCCGTGTTCGAGCCCGGTTTCAGCGAGCGGACGATCCTGAAGTTCGCCGTCGAGCGTCCGGAGGACTCCGAATGAGCGCGGGACCGGACGAGCGGCTCGTCCTGCACGAGGACCTCGGCGGCGGCGTCGCCCGGATCACCCTCAACCGGCCGGAGAAGCGCAACGCGATGAGCCGCGCCGCGCGGTCGGCGCTGCTGGACGCCCTGGACGCCTGCCACGGGACGGCCCGGGTCATCGTCCTGACCGGCGCGGGCACCGCCTTCTGCTCCGGCGTCGACCTCAAGGAGTCGGGCGAGGAGGGTCCCGGAGCCGACGACACCGTCGAGGGGCGGCGGACGAGCTGGCACACCGTCCAGGAGAAGATCCGGCGGCATCCGGCGGTCGTCATCGCGGCGGTCAACGGGTTCGCGCTCGGCGGGGGCGTCACGCTGGTCAACTCGTCCGACCTGGCGATCGCGGCGCACGAGGCCCAGCTCGGCATGCCGGAACTCGGGTTCGGCCTGTATCCGGGGCTCGCCGGGCCGTCGACGCAGCTGCGGCTCTCGCCGAAGCGCGCGGCCTGGATGGTGCTGACCACCAAGCGCATCAGCGGCACCAGGGCCGCCGAGTGGGGGCTCGTCAACGAGGCGGTCCCGCTGGCCGAGCTCGCCGACGCCGCCGTCGCGCTCGCCCGCGAGATCGCGGAGTTCGACCCGGTCAGCCTCGACTGGTCGAAGCGGGCGCTGCACGAGATCCCGCAGCACATCACGGACTGGACCACGGCGCTGCGCTACGGCGAGGACGTCCGCGCGCAGATCCTGACCCGCAGCGACGTCCTGTCCGACGGCGCGACGACCTACCGCCGCGCGGTCGGCAAGAACGAGGCGGGCAAGAACGAGGCGAGCGAGAACGGGGCGGGCAAGGACGGCGGGCGATGACCGCGACGCCCTTCTCCAGCGACTTCCTGTACTGGATCGCCCTCGACTTCGACAGCTCGGACCCGGCTGACATCGCGCGCTTCAACCGCTTCTACGACGGGACCCACGTCCCGGAGGTCTTTGCTAGGCATCCGGGCTTCACGTCCTCGCACCGGTACGAACTCCAGGTGCAGGACGCGCGAGGCGACTACGGCGCGAAGTACCTCGCCGCCTACGAGGTGGCGAGCGCGGAGGGCGCCGACGCCTACCTCGCCTCGACGACCGCGCCCGCCGGTACCCATCCCAGCTACAGCGACGACCCGCCGCTCTGGCCGGACCTGCTCACCCACCGCTGGCGGGTGATCTACGAGAAGGCCATGGAGACGTCGCCCGCGACGGGCACGCCGGACGCGATCTACATCATCGGGATCGACCCGCCCGACGACATCGGCGACGGGCTGGCCGAGTTCGACGAGTTCTACACCGGCGTCCACGTGCCCGAGGCGACGGACAAGGGCGGCTTCAGCCGCGGGAGCGTCTACAAGCTCCGGCACGCGCTGGAGCACCCGGACCCCGGCTGCCCGCGCTACCTGGCCGTCTACGAACTGGCGAGCGCCACCAGGGAGCAGGTCCTGGAGACGCTGCGCACTTTGAGAGCGGAGGAGGTCTGGTCCCCGGGCCCCGCCTCCTGGTCCAGGCACAAGACGCCGTGGCGGCTGTGGTACCGCAGCATCGCGTTCACTCCACGGCCGACGACACCGGCTCAGGCGTCCGTTCCGCAACCTCGGTGAGGGAGAAGCGTGTTCATTCTCGACACCCAGATCCACATGTTCCTGCCCAACACCCCCGAGCGGCCCTGGCCGGACATCGGGGAGTCCTACAACGGGAAACCGGAGTCCACTCCTGAGCAGATCCTGCCCCGGATGGACGAACTCGGGATCGACGCCGTGGCGATCGTCCCGGCGATCTGGGCGGGTGACGACAACGGGCCCGCGCTCGGCTGGGCCGCGCAGCACCCGGGCCGGTTCGGCGTGATGGGCCGGTTCAACCTCTGGGACCCGGACCGCGAGCGCATCGAGCGCTGGTTCGACGACCCGTTCATGCGCGGCATCCGGATGAGCTACCCGGACTTCCGCGGACGCGACTGGATCGACGTCGACACGTTCCCGTGGTTCTGGGAGGCGGCGGAGCGGCTCGGCATCCCGCTGATGCTGCTGATCTACGGGCCGGAGGTCCGCAAGGTCGCGGCGATCGCGGAGCGGCACCCCGACCTGCGGCTGATCGTCGACCACATGGGCCTGATCATCGGCGACCCGGACACCCAAGACCTGTGGGCGCACATCGACGACATCTTCCCGCTCGTGAAGTACCCGAACGTCTACATGAAGTACTCCGCGATCCCCGACTACACGAACGAGCCGTACCCCTACCCGTCGCTGACCCCGACCCTGCGCCGCGTCTACGAGGCGTACGGGCCGCAGCGGCTCATGTGGGCCTCGGACACGACGCGGGTCCGCGGCGCGACGTGGCGGGAGAACCTCGACCACGTCCGGTACACGCTCGACTTCCTCAGCGAGGAGGACAAGGTCTGGATGCTCGGCCGGACGGCCGCCACGGTGCTGAACTGGCCCCGTCCCGAGGGCGGCTGGGAGTGGGAGCGCACCGGGCCGGGCGCCGCCGAGACTGCGCGCTAGCCGATGACTCCATCCGACGAGCAGCGGGACGGCGATACCGGGACGGCGCTCCGGGTCGTCGAGTTGGCGGGCGGCGTGGCCACGCGGGTCTGCGGCCGGATCCTGGCCGGGCTCGGGCACGACGTGGTCCTGTGCGAGCCGCCCGGCGGGGACCCGCTGCGCACGCGGCCCCCGCTGGACGAGCAGGGCGTCGGCTTCGCGTTCGCCAGCCTCGACGCCGACAAGCGCAGCGTCGTCGTCGACCTGGACACGCCGGACGGCCGGACGACGCTGGGCCGCCTGCTGGACCGTGCCGACCTCCTGCTCACCGACCTCGGCCCGGCGCGGGCGCGGGCGGCCGGCCTGACCGCGCCGGAGATCCGCGCCGCCTGGCCGGGCCTCGTCGCCGTGAGCATCACGGCGGCGGGCCTCGCCGACCCGCGCTCCGACCACCCCGCCGACAGCCTGCTCGCCGAGTGCTACGGCGGCCTCGCCTCGATGATCGGCGAGCCGGACCGCTCCCCGCTGAGCCTCGGCGGCGAGCAGGCGGCGCACGCCGCCGCCTTCGCGGGCCTTCTCGGCGGCATGCTCGCGCTCCGCCGCCGTTCGGGCGACGTCATCGGTTCGGGCGACGTCATCGGTTCAGGCGACGTCGTCGATGTGGCCTTGTGCGACGTCGCGGCGTACATCGACTGGAAGAGCGACATCGAGGCGGCTTTCGCCGGTACCTCGCCGACGCGCACCGGGGCCGCGTCGGGGCAGTGGCGCATCGTCCGCGCGGCGGACGGCTGGGTCGGCGTCATCTTCCAGCCCGAGCAGTGGGATCTGCTGATGGACCTTGTCGGAGGGTCGGCGCCGGGGCCGTCCCCCGAAGGGTGGTGGGAGATCGAGCGGTGGGCGGCGGGCCTGCCCAAGCGGACGGTCTACGAGCGTGCCCAGGCGCTCGGACTCGCCATCGGTTTCAGCGCCGGCCTGGGCGACCTGCTCGAAGACCGGCAGTACGGCTCGCGCGACTTCTTCCGTACGCGGCCGGGAGACCGGACGTCCGCCCAGGTCGGACCCCCAGTGCGTGCCACGGGCCTGCCGTGGCGCTCGGGTCCGCCGCCCAAGCTCGGTGACGGCGCCGTAACAGCCGAGGCGCCGTCACCGTCCCACCCCTGCGGGGGGACGTCCCGGAACGGGCGGGAGGCGCCGCTCGCGGGCGTGACCGTGCTGGACCTCGGGACGATCACGGCGGGCGCGGCCACCGGCCGGCTCCTCGCCGACTACGGCGCCACCGTGATCAAGGTCGAGTCGGCGGGCCGCCCGGACCCGTTCCGGCAGTGGCCGGTGGCGGGCCGCGCCCCGGACGCGGACGGCCGGGGCGTCTCCCCCATGTTCGAGTCCAACAACGCGGGCAAGCTGGCCGTGGTGCTGGAGCTCAAGACCGAGGCCGGGCGCGCGGCGCTGCACCGGCTGGCCGCCCGCGCGGACGTCGTGATCGAGAACTTCACGGTGGGCGTGACCGAGCGGCTCGGCGCCGACTTCGAGACGCTGCGCGCGGTCAACCCGCGGCTCGTCTACCTCTCCCTGTCGAGCCAGGGGCAGGACGGTCCCGAGGCGGGCCGCAGGTCGTACGGGTCGACGCTCGACCTGCTGTCGGGGCTGGCCTCGGTGACGGGATACCTGGACGGCGGGCCGATGTGGTCGTCCGCCGAGGTCAACTACCCCGACCAGGCGGCGTCCCTGTTCGGCGCGGCGATCGTCGCGTACTGCCTGGAACGTGACGTCCGCGGCGTCCACCTGGACGTCGCGCAGCGCGAGCTCATCACCTGGACGCTCGCCGACCGGATCGCCGAGCACACGGCGACGGGCGCGCTCCCCGGGCCCACCGGCAACCGGCGTCCCGGCGCCACCCCGCACGACGTCTACCCCTGCGCGGGCGACGGCGAATGGGTCGCGATCGCGTGCCACCACCAGGCCGGACGCGACGCACTCGCGGAACTCGTCGCACCCGGCGAGCTGGCGGGGAGATCCGAAGAGTGGTGGTGGCAGCACGAGAGTCTCGTGGACGAGCTGGTCACGGCATGGACTCGCGCCCGTTCCCGGACGGAGTGCGTCGACGCCCTGACCGAGGCGGGCGTGGCCAACGCGCCGGTGCTCTCGGCGACCGAACGCGGCCGCGAACCGCGGTTCCGTGACCGGCGGGTCTTCTTGGGCGACGGCGAGTCGCGCCGCAAGGGATTCCCGTTCACGATGCGCGACCACACTCCCCCGGACCCGGCTCCGGCCCCGACCCTCGGCCAGGACCAGGACGCGGTGCTCGCGGACTCGAGTCTCACCGGCCGGGCGGAGACCTCGGCCTGACCGCGAACCTCGCCGGCGCCCGCATGATCACTCATGCGGGCGCCGACGGGGTTTCACCGGACGTCGATCGCGAGGGTCTTGACCTGGCTGAACTCGTCGATGACCCAGCGTCCGCCGAGTCGGCCCCGGCCGGAGTGCCGTCCGGCCGCTCCGCCGAACGGAAGGCTGTACTCCCAGTAGTTGGTGGTGTCGTTGACCACCACCAACCCGCAGTCGATGCGCTCGCCGAGCTGGAATCCCTTGGACAGGTCGGTCGTGAACAGCGAGCCGACGAGCCCGAAATCACCGGCGTTCGCTGCGACGATCATGTCTTCCTCGTCGTCGAAGACCGTCAGCGAGGCGACCGGGCCGAAGGTCTCCTCTGAGAAGACGGCGGCGTCACGGCCGACCGAGGTGAGGACGGTGGGCCGGAAGAAGAAGCCGCCCTTCTCCGCGATCCGCTCGCCACCGGTGACGACGGTCGCGCCGCGTTCCCGGGCGTCCGCGATCAGCCGTTCGTATCGGACGATGCCCGACTCCAGGTGGACCGGTCCCATCGTGACGTCGGGGTCGAGGGGGGACCCGACGACTGTGTCGTCGGCGCGCTTCGCGAGCAGTTGCGCGAGTTCGTCCGCGCACGACGCCGCCACGAGCACTTTTCCGGCGGCGCTGCACACTTGCCCGGCATTCCAGAACGCCGCGTTGGAGATCGCCGCCGCCGCTGTTTCGAGGTCGGCGTCGCCGAGAACGACGACGGGCGAATTTCCCCCCAACTCCAGGAGGAGTTTCTTGTCCCAGGCCGATTTGGCGATGGACTGGCCGGTGCCGCTGCCGCCGGTGAATCCGACCGCGACGATTTCCGGGTGCGTCACCAGATGGCTGGCGACCTCGACCTCATTCGTGATCACCAACTGCAGCAGTTCCTGCGGGAAATCCGCCGTGAGGAGGATCTCCCGGAACTTCGCCGCGACGACGGCCGTGGTGGGAGCGGGCTTCCACACGACGGCGTTGCCGGACGCGAGGGCCGGGCCGATGTACTCGACCGGGATGTTCACCGGGAAGTTCCACGGGGTGACGACCGCCCACACGCCGAGCCCTTCGCGGCGCACGATCACCCGCTTGTTCGGGTCGTCCACCTGCGGCAACTCGCCGCCCAGGGCGAGCACCGACTCCGCGGCCATCTCCAGCCCGCGGACCGCGAACAGGATCTCGCCGCGCGCCTCGGCGACCGGCTTCCCGTGTTCGGTGGACAGGACCTCGGCGAGTTCCTCGTGCGAGGCGAGTAGCGCCTGCGCGGCCGAACGGCACCATCCCGCGCGGGTGGCGGGCCGTGCGCCGCGGGTTTTGCGGAAGGCCGCCCCGGCACTCGCGACGGCGATATCGACGTCCTGTGTCGACGCCGCCGCCAAATTGGTGAACGGCTGCCCCGTGGCCGGATTCAGCGCCGGGTACCGCGTGTCGCTTTCGCGCCATGATCCGTCGATCCAGGACGCGAAGGACTCGGCAGCCGAAGACGCGGTAAATGACATGAGCATCCTTTCCTAGACGCCAATATCATATCAATTTCCACACCAAGCGAATAGGCCCCGGAGAGGATGAACGTGCCAGGCCGGGGCTCCCGCGGGCACCGCGCGTCGCGCGTGCCGGACATCACGCGCGGCTCGAACCGGCCATCGCCGGGTGGAGACAGCGTCCGTGCAGCGTGGTTCTCTACGATCACGGCCGCGCCAGCGGGCCGCCCCAAGCCTTGGGAGCCGCGCGGACACGACCGAATCCCGGACGCCGGAAGCCGCTCAGCGGACCGCCAGAATTGCCGGAATCTGCTTTATCCTCACCTTCGTATTCTCAATTCTAGCCGTGCTGCCGTACGACCCTGTCCTCAATAATACGAACTACATCCTGGGCGCCTACGAGCAGGAATCCGCGCTGAATTTCCTGTTCACGACACCAGAAATCATCTGGGAAGCGTCCCTGGCGATCTGGCTCACGACCAAGGGTTTCCGCCCCGCTCCGCTCATTACCGCCGTGCCCCCTGAACAGCCGTGAACGCGGCGCGATCGGTGGCCGGGAGCCATTTGTGTCTTGGGTCGAACGGGCGGTAATTGCGGGTGATGTGATGGGCGAGCAGGGCGAGGGCGGGGTGGTGGTTGCGGCGGTGGTAGAGCATCGACCACGGGTAGAGGGGGACGGGGTCGACCAAGGGAATTCGGACGGTGTCCGGATGCCAGGGAATCCGGACGTCCTCCCCGACGATGCTTGTCGCGCGTTCGCCGGATGCGACCTCGGCCACGAAATGCTCATAGCCGAAGTTCGGCCCGGTGGTGTCGATCCGGAAGCCGAATTCGGCGCTGAGAAGCTCGTGGTATTCGGCCCATTCGCTTCCGGCGGCGTTGCCGGGCATCCACACGGTGAAACCCGCCAGCCGCGCGATCTCCACCTGCCGCAGACCGGCGAAGGGATGGTCGCGGCCGACCAGCAGATGCGCCGGTTCGAGGTGCGCGGGTAGGCACACCAGGTCCTCCCCCGGCGTCCCGCCGACCCTGCAGAAGGCGGCGTCCACGGAGCCGCGGGCCAGCGCGTCGCGGGCGGACCGGAGGCCGTCCGAGGTGATGATCTCGATGTCCACGTCCGGGACGGTCCCGTGGAAGGCCCGGACCAGGTCGATCGGCGCCACCCGGGTGTCCAGCACGTCCACCCGCAGGGCGCGGCGCCGGTTGCGCAGCAGCTCCAGGGCCTGGTCGGCGGTGCCGACGAGCACACGCGCGTGGGGCAGGAACGCGGCGCCGTCGTCGGTGAGGTCGGCGCCGCCTCGTGAGCGGGCGAAAAGGGGCACGCCGAGGACGGATTCGAGTTTGGCGATGCGCTTCGAAATGGCCTGCTGACTGATTCCCAGCCTGGCCGCGGCTTCGCTGAAATAGCGGTCCTCGGTGATGGCGACGAAGGCGCGCACCGCCGCCAGATCCAGGTCCGCTTCACCTTTGCTCACAACCGATGGTTGTGGTTCATCGGCGTGTTGGTTGTTGGACAATGCTGCTGTTCCCCGGTTCGAATGCTCTTCGTCGCGGACGAGCCTACAACCGGGAGGCGTGGTTGCCGACGCGGTCCTTTGTGCACCTCCATGTGCATACGGAGTACAGCATGCTCGACGGCGCCGCCAAGGTCGGCCCGCTGATGGACGAGGTGGCCCGGCTGCGGATGCCCGCCGTGGCGATGAGCGACCACGGCAACGTGCACGGCGCGTACGAGTTCTACCGGGCGGCGGGCAAGGCGGCGATCAAGCCGATAATCGGCATCGAGAGCTATCTGGCCCCGGCTTCACGACATCATCGCAAGCCGGTGTTCTACAGCGACGACCCCGCGCTGCGCCGGTCGGACGAGGTCACCGGCGCGGGCGGCGACGTCTCCGGTCGTGGCCTGTACACGCACATGACGATGTGGGCGGCCGACGCGGACGGCCTGCGCAACCTGTTCCGGCTCCAGTCGCGGGCCTGGCTCGAAGGCCACGTCCAGAAGTACCCGCGAATGGACGACGAACTGCTCGCCGAGCACGGCATGGGCATCATCGCCACGACCGGCTGCCCGTCCGGCGCGGTGCAGACCCGCCTCCGCCTGGGCCAATACAACGAGGCCGTGGAAACCGCCGCCAAGTACCAGGACATCTTCGGGAAGGAGAACTACTACCTGGAACTGATGGACCACGGATTGGCCATCGAACGCCGCGTCCGTGACGACCTGATGAGATTGGGAAAGGAGTTGGGGCTGCCACCGCTGGCCACCAACGACTCTCATTACGTGACCGAGAACCAGGCGGACGCGCACGACGCGCTCCTCTGCATCGGCACGGGAAAGCAACTCGCCGACGCCAAGCGGTTCAGGTTCTCGGGGAGCGGCTACTACGTCAAGTCCGCCGAGGAAATGCGGGCGTTGTGGGACGCCGAAGTCCCCGGCGCGTGCGACAACACCCTCCTGATCGCGGAGCGCGTGGGCGACTACAGCGAGGTGTTCGCGCACCGGGACCTGATGCCGATGTTCCCCGTGCCGGAGGGCGAGACCGAGTCGTCCTGGCTCCGGAAGGAGACCCTGGCGGGGGCGCGGAACCGCTACGGCGGCGACCCGCCGCGAGACGTCCTCGACCGGGTGGACTACGAGCTGTCGGTGATCGACGACATGGGCTTCCCCGGCTATTTCCTCGTCGTCGCCGACATCTGCCGGTACGCCCGCGCGCAGGGCATCGGGCTCGGCCCGGGACGCGGGTCGGCGACCGGGTCGCTGGTCGCCTACTGCACCGGCATCACCGAACTCGACCCGATCGAGCACAAGCTGATCTTCGAGCGGTTCCTCAACCCCGAGCGCGTCACGATGCCGGACGTCGACCTGGACTTCGACGACCGCCGCCGGGACGAGATGATCGACTACGTCACCGCCACGTACGGCGCCGACCGGGTGTGCCAGATCGTCACCTTCGGCACGATCAAGGCGAAGGCCGCCGTGAAGGACGCCTGCCGCGTGCTCGGCCACCCCTACGCGCTCGGGGACCGGATCACCAAGGCGTTCCCGGCCGCGGCGGGCGGCAAGGAGATCCCGCTGTCGGCCGTCCACGACGAACGGCACCCCCGCCACGGCGAGGCCGCCGAGCTGCGGAGGCTGTACGAGGACGAGCCCGACGTCAAGCGCGTCCTCGACACCGCCAGGGGCGTCGAGGGGCTGGCCCGCGGCACCGGGATCCACGCGGCGGGCGTGATCCTCTCCGCCGAGCCGCTGATCGACGTGCTCCCCCTCGTGAAGCCGAAGCAGGACGGCCCCGTCCTCACCGGGTTCCCGTTCACCCAGGCCGAGGACATGGGCCTGCTCAAGATGGACTTCCTCGGGCTGCGGAACCTCACCGTCGTCAACGACGCGATCGCCAACATCAAGGCGAACCGGGGCGTCGAGATCGACATCCGCGACGTCCCCCTCGACGACCCGGTGACCTACGAGCTGCTGGCGCGCGGCGACACGCTCGGGGTGTTCCAGCTCGACAGCGCCGGAATGCGGGTCCTGCTGCGGTTGATGCAGCCGACGGTGTTCACCGACATCGCCGCCGTCAGCGCCCTTTACCGGCCGGGGCCGATGGAGATGAACGCCCACACCAACTATGCGCTTCGCAAGACCGGAAAGCAGAAGGTCGAGCCGATCCACCCGGAGCTTGAGGACGCGCTCGAACCGATCCTCGGCGACACCTATCACCTGGTCGTCTTCCAGGAACAGGTGATGGCGATCGCCCAGCGGCTCGCCGGGTACTCCCTCGGCGGCGCCGACATGCTGCGCCGCGCGATGGGCAAGAAGAAGAAGGACGTCCTGGACTCCGAGTGGGGCAGATTCTCCGCCGGAATGAAAGAGCGGGGCTTCTCCGACGAAGCCGTCAAGGCCGTGTGGGACGTTCTCGTCCCCTTCTCCGGCTACGGATTCAACAAATCCCACACCGCCGGATACGGCGTCGTCTCCTACTGGACGGCCTACCTCAAGGCGAACCATCCGGCCGAATACCTCGCGGCGCTGCTCACCTCCGTCGGCGACGACAAGGACAAGATGGCCGTCTACCTGTCGGACTGCCGCCGACTCGGCATCAAGGTGCTGCCGCCCGACGTCAACGAAAGCGAGCTGAACTTCACCGCCGTCGGAAAGGACATCCGGTTCGGTCTCGGCGCGATCCGCAACGTCGGCGCGTCGGTCGTCGACGCGATCGTGAGCACCCGCCGCGAAAAGGGCGCCTACACCGATTTCAACGATTTCCTGGCCAAGGTCCCTCCGATCGTCTGCAACAAGCGCGTCATCGAGTCGCTGGCCAAGGCGGGCGCGTACGACGGCGTCGGCCACCGGCGCAAGGCGCTCGTCATGGTCCACGAGCAGGCGGTAGACGCGGTCATCGACGTCAAACGCAATCAGGCGCGGGGCCAGGACTCCCTTTTCGGCGCACTCGCCGAAACAGACTCAGGTGACACGTTCTCGGTCGCGATCCCCGCAACGGAATGGGACAAGGGCACGCTGCTGGCCTTCGAGCGGGAGATGCTCGGCCTGTACGTCTCGTCCCACCCGCTGGACGGCGCCGAGCCGGTCCTGGAGGCCAACCGCGACACCGCGATCGCCGACCTGCTCGCCTCCGGCCGCGCCGACGGACCCGTCCGGATCGCCGGGATCATTTCCGGTCTGCAGCGCAAGGTCACCAAGCAGGGCAGCCCGTGGGCGATCGTCACCGTCGAGGATCACGACGGCGCCGTCGAATGCCTGATCTTCCCCAAGACCTACACGCTCTACGGAGAGTCACTCGCGCAGGACCGGGTGATCTCCCTGCGGGGGCGGATCAACGTCCGGGACGAGACCGTGAGCGTCTACGGCGAGGAGATCGCTCCCCTCGACCTCACCCAGGCCGGTACCGCGCCGCCCGTGGTGATCTCGGTCCGGGAGTCGCGGCTGAACCCGCGGCTCGTCCGGGAGTTCAAGCACGTCCTGACCGCCCACCCCGGCCCGGCGCCCGTCCACCTGCTGGTCCACCGTCCGGCCGCCAAGAGCGTGCTGTTCGACCTCCGCCCCTTCCGGGTCTCGCCGGGCCCGGCCTTCTACGGCGACGTCAAAGCCCTGCTCGGCGCCGACGCCCTCGGAGGAGCCTGACGGAGCCTCACCGTCACCGTCTGTATCAAGACTGTTCCAAGTGCCCAAAGAGTCGTGGCCAAGACTGGCAGACAGCGCAAAGCGGATGCGGACCCCAGCACGGCAGAATTAGCTTGATACCGAGATATCAGACGCCGGCCGCTGTGAGGTGATTGCCATGATCATTGGTGTGCGCAAGGAGGATCCGCCTGGCGAGCGGAGGGTGGCGGCGACGCCGGACACCGTTACCCAGCTGCAGAAACTCGGATACGAGGTGGTCGTTGAGTCCGATGCGGGAGCCGGGTCGGGCTTCACCGACGACCGGTACGAGGCCGCGGGCGCCGCCATCGGCGACGCGGACGCCGCGGACGTGGTGCTGTGCGTCGGCCCGCCGGAGCGGCTGGACGCGCTGCGGCCGGGCGCCACGTTGATCGGCCTGCTGAGCCCCCGGTTCAAGCCGGAACTGGTGGAGGAGCTCGCGAAGCGTCCCATCACGGCGCTGTCCCTGGACGCGGTGCCGCGGATCTCCCGGGCGCAGTCGATGGACGTCCTGTCCTCGATGGCGAACATCGCCGGATACCGGGCGGTGATCGAGGCCGCGCACGAGTTCGGACGGTTCTTCACCGGCCAGGTGACCGCGGCGGGCAAGGTGCCGCCGGCGAAGGTGCTGGTCGCGGGCGCCGGTGTCGCGGGGCTCGCGGCGATCGGCGCGGCGAGCAGCCTGGGCGCGATCGTCCGCGCCACCGACCCGCGGCCGGAGGTCGCCGACCAGGTGCGCTCGCTCGGCGGCGACTACCTCGCCGTCGCCGAGCCCGAGGCGGACGACGCCCCGGACACCGGCTACGCCAAGGAGATGTCGGACGACTACAACGTCCGCGCCGCCGCGCTCTACGCCGACCAGTGCCGCGACGTCGACATCATCGTCACCACCGCGCTCATCCCGGGCCGGCCCGCGCCGACGCTGATCACCGCCGAGATGGTCGCGACGATGCGGCCGGGCTCGGTGATCGTCGACATGGCCGCCGCCAACGGCGGCAACGTCGAGGGCACGGTCCCCGGCGAGCGGGTCGTCACCCCGAACGGCGTGGTCATCCTCGGCTACACCGACCTGGCCGGACGGCTGCCCGCGCAGGCGTCGCAGCTGTACGGCACCAACCTCGTCAACCTGATCCGGCTGATGACCCCGGAGCGGAACGGCGTGCTCGTCCTCGACTTCGACGACGTCGTGCAGCGCTCGATGACCGTCGTCCGCGAGGGCGAGCTGGCCTGGCCGCCGCCCCCGGTGGCGGTGTCGGCGGCGCCGGCCGCCGTCCAGCCCGCGCCGGAAGTCGTGGCGGACACCCCGTCCCGCACGGCGAACCCGGTGGTGCGCCGGGTCGGCGTCGCCGTCGCGGCCGCCGCGATGTTCGGCCTGATCGCGCTCTCGCCCGCCGCGCTCCAGGTGCACCTGACCGTGTTCGCGCTGGCCATCGTGATCGGCTACTACGTCATCGGGAACGTCCACCACGCGCTGCACACCCCGCTGATGTCGGTGACGAACGCGATCTCCGGGATCATCGTCGTCGGCGCGCTCGTGCAGATCAGCTCGGGGAACGCGGCGATCACCGTCCTGTCACTCGCGGCGATCCTGCTCGCGAGCATCAACGTCTTCGGCGGATTCGCGGTCACCCGCCGCATGCTCGCCATGTTCATCAGGAGCTAGGCAATGACGATCGCAACCGCGGCCACCGCCGCGTACATCGTCGCGGCACTGTTCTTCATCCGCGCGCTGGCCGGGCTCTCCCGGCACGAATCCGCCCGCCTGGGCAACACCTACGGCATGCTCGGCATGGCCGTGGCGCTGGTCGCCACCATCGCCCTCACCATCGACGACGGCATCGACGTGCCCGCGTTCGCGCTGCTCGTGGCCGCGATCGCGGTCGGCGCGCTGATCGGCCTGAACCGGGCGCGGGCGGTCGAGATGACCGCGATGCCGGAGCTCATCGCGCTGCTGCACAGCTTCGTCGGGCTGGCCGCCGTCCTCGTCGGCTGGAGCGGCTACCTGCACGTCGAGCGCCACCCCGGCGGGACGGAGGCGGCGGCGCTCGCCCGCGAGGACATGCTCGGCATCCACAGCGCCGAGGTCTTCATCGGCGTCTTCATCGGCGCCGTCACCCTCACCGGCTCGGTCGTGGCGTTCGGCAAGCTGTCGGGCAAGATGAAGTCCGCGCCGCTGATGCTGCCGGGCAAGAACCTCCTCAACGTCGGCGCGCTCGTCGTGTTCGCCGCGCTCACGGTCGTCTTCGTCGTCGAGCCCCAGGCGTGGGCGCTCGTCGCGGTCACCGCGGTCGCGCTGCTGCTCGGCTGGCACCTGGTCGCCTCCATCGGCGGCGGCGACATGCCGGTGGTCGTCTCCATGCTGAACAGCTACTCCGGCTGGGCGGCGGCCGCGTCCGGGTTCCTGCTCGGCAACGACCTGCTGATCATCGTCGGGGCGCTGGTCGGCTCCTCGGGCGCCTACCTGTCGGCCATCATGTGCAAGGCGATGAACCGGTCGTTCCTGTCGGTCATCGCGGGCGGCTTCGGCCTCGAAGCGCCCGCCGCGTCCGGCGGCGAGCAGGGCCGGCACCGGGAGATCACCGCCGAGGAGACCGCCGAGGCGCTCGCCGGAGCCTCCTCGGTGATCATCACGCCCGGCTACGGCATGGCCGTCGCCCAGGCGCAGGGCCCGGTCGCGGACCTGACCGCGCGGCTGCGCGACCACGGCGTCCAGGTCAGGTTCGGCATCCACCCGGTCGCCGGACGCCTCCCCGGCCACATGAACGTCCTGCTCGCCGAGGCCAAGGTGCCCTACGACCTCGTCCTCGAAATGGACGAGATCAACGACGACTTCGGCACCGCCGACGTGGTCCTGGTCATCGGCGCCAACGACATCGTCAACCCCGCCGCCGAAGAGGACCCGACGAGCCCGATCGCCGGAATGCCCGTCCTTGAGGTCTGGAACGCCCAGCAGGTCGTCGTCTTCAAACGCTCGATGGCCACCGGCTACGCGGGCGTCCAGAACCCGCTCTTCTTCCGCGACAACACCCAAATGCTCTTCGGCGACGCCAAGGAACGAGTAACCGACATCCTCCAGGCCCTGAAACACCTGACCCCAACCCGCGAAAAGGCAGGCACCCGCTCCTGACCGCCCATCGGCGCGGACGTCATTGCCGGACGGGTTCGAGCGCTTCCTTAGGCGGGCACCAGTCGCTTTGGCGGAGTTCTCCCATACGGCCGCAGTAGCCCACTTGCGCTGGCCGTTCGGCTCCGTGAACGCGCTGGACGGAGATGAGCTTGTCGAGCGGAGTCTGCTGGTCCACGACACCGCCGAAGTCGACGCGGCCGCTTTCCCCGTCGAGTGCGGAGCTGCCGTGGATCCGGCTAAGCGCCTGCCACACGGCAAGCGCGCTGGGCTGCAACCGAGGCGCCGTGTCCTGGAGGCGGCCGACCGCCTTGAGGTACAGGTTCACCGCGTCGAAGGCGAGGGCGGCGTGCCCGTCGAGCGAGGTGGTCTCGACCTGCTTGCATTCTTCCGGGAAGAGTTTCTTCATCGTGCTGTAGAGGTCACTTGAACTGTTGCATGACGCCGAGCCGAGCGTGAAGTCCAAGAAGTCGTAGGGAATCCTGGGAAAGGCGCCGCGGCGGGACGGGTCGGCGGCGAGTCGGGCCACGTCGTCGCCACCGAGAAGAGTCGGCGGGCTGGATCCGCAGGCGCCGTTGGCACCGCTGAGGATCCTCTCGAAGTCCTCGGGACGTCCGGTGAAGAAGACCAGGCCGCGGTAGCCGCAGACCCGCTCGCCGACCGTCTGCGCGCCGGGCCGGCTCGGCGTGCCCGTCGAAGCCGTAGAAGGCGCGTACGCCCGTTTCTCAACGTCGAACCCCACGCCCGTGAAGGCCCCGGCGGCGTCATCGCGCAGGTTGTTGCTGTATTCGTCGGTCGGGTCGGCGGAGTACACGATCTGGACTTTCCGCTCTCGCAGATCGCCCTTGTCGGCGAGGCGCTTCGCGTACGCGGCGGCGACGGCGGCCTCGCGCCGGTTCTGCGGGGAGACCTGGTAGTAGAGGGGCGAGTGGTCGTCGAGCGTGTCGGCCGACATGGTCGTGGCCACCATGGGAAGCCCGACCCGGGTCAGTTCGTTGATCGTGTCGATCGTCGCCTTCCGGCTCTGGTCGAGGCCGGTGACGCCGACGATCGTGGGATCGTCGCGCCTCATCGCCTCGATCCCGCGCGCGACCACCTCCCCGAAACGCATGCCGGAACCGGCGCTGGCCGGGAAGATGCGCAGCACCGGATCGTTCTCTCCGCGCCGGTCGAGCTGCCGCCGCTGGGCGCTGGCCGCGCCCTGGAACTGCTCCCCCACATAGGACAGCGCGTTGGACGCGCCGCCCGCCGGTGTGCTGAGCAGTGCCGATAAATGCACCAGGGTGATGACGCGCCGGCTCGGAGTCTCGCGGTGGATCCGGTCGGCCTCGGCGTTCTGCTCGGCGATGGTGCTGATCGCCGTCTTGATCCGCTTGTCGGCTGAGCCGAAGGCGTACCCGTGCGGCGCGACGCCTATGCACTCCCCGGTCGGTTCCCGCTCCAACGTCGCCGCGTCGGGATCGGACCGGCTCAGGCCGCAGTGCCGTTCCTCCCAGTTCTGCCGGGTGTCGAACGCGAAGCCGACGCCCGCGACGAGCAGCAGGGCCGCGAGGGCGACGAGGACCGCCGTGGCGGAGCGGGCGGCCAGAACCGGGGCGGGCTCGTTCGTGAAGCGTCCGGCGACCGCGTTGCGCATCTCCTGGATCTCGTGATCCGGGTGCGCCGCGGGAAGCGGCGCGTCCACCCGCAGCGGTACGTACCAGAAGCCGGGGTCCCGGCTGTGGCCCGCGCTGCGCAGCCGCTCGCTCCACGCGGCGTAGTGGTCGAGGTCATCGTTCAGACTCCGCACCCGCCCGTGTTCGGGCTCGGCCTCCGTGCTGCTCGTCACGACCAACAGCGGGTCGAAGGCGCCGGTCTCGTTGCGCACTTCGACGAAGGCGCGGACCAGCGCCCGTCCGTTGTTGTCGGCGCTCACGCCTTTCAGGAACGCCGCACAGTAGGCGGTGCGCCGGTAGGCGCGGCGACGCCAGGGACGGCGCCGGTAGGCGGTCCGCAGGTCCTCCAAAAAGGCGTTGATCATCAATTTGCTGACCTGCGCCGGGTCTTCACGTCCCCAACGGGGTTGGGTGAGCCTCAGCGCGAAGCCCTCGAAGGTGCCCGGATCCGCGGGAGCCATGTAGGGCTGGCGTAACAGCCATCTGTACTCGCTCCCGAGCACGCGCCACGCCCGGAACAACATGAGCGGAAGCACGTACAAGCCGAGCAGGTAGGCCCACCAGGGCACCTGCTGCTGCAGAGTCACCTCGGTGTTCGGGCTCCGCAGGAATCCGAACAATGGCCTGCGTTGGATCTCGCGGTTCCGCACCCACCGCAGCATGTCGCGGGCGTGCTGGGAATTGGGGGCCTCGTCCGTGCGGGTCATTTCCAGCAGCCAGTTGACCAGGCCGAAGCGCCGGAAACGGACCGGCTGTTCGCGGCCGTATCGGGCGGAGGAGAACTCCTCGGCCAGGGCGACGAGGACGCGGCGGCACATCTCGGCCCGCCGCCAGTCCGGGGAGAGGTCGGCGCGCTCGGCCGCGACCTGCGCCCATGTCTCGTCCATATCGATGATCCGGTGCGGGACGTGCCGCGGTTGCGCATTACCCAGGGCGCGGCCGATCTGCTCGGCCAGTTCGCCCTGTGCGTCGCCGATCAGGCTCAGAATCGGAATGCCGTCCCGGCCAGGTAACTCGCCCGGCAACTCGCGTTTTCTCGGACGGCGCACGAGCGCGCCCAACAGGACGAAAAGCCGGTCGGCATGCGCGAAGACAGGTTCCACGGTGCCCCCGATTCCTGTCGCTCAGCGGGATTCAGCCCGCACTCTAGTGACGACGGAACGAAACTAGGGACACTTCGCCAATATTCGCAGTAAATGGTGGGCATTCGCCCCGGTAAGGGGAGATTCTCGGCAACCCCATACCGGTCGGTGCACCGAGAATCGGAGGCCCGTAAATCCGGTTTCTATGCACGGGAAATGGAGCTGGTGGTTCATGGGGGCGGGTCGTAGTGGGTGGTCAGGGTCTTGGCGCGGGTGTGGAGGGTGGTGCGTAGCCACTCTGGGGTTAGGGCTTCGGCGTTTGTGGCTAGGTGCCATAGGGCCCATTCGGCGTGTCTCGCGTCTTGGAAGGTCACTTGGAGGCGTATCCAGCCGTCGGGGTCGGTTTCTTCGGCGTGGACGGACAGGGCGGTGTCCAGCAGGTCTTGCCGGCGGGCCGGGTTCAGGCGCAGGAGGACGGCTACCTGGTCGCCGCCGGCGCGGAAGCGGGTGCTGCGTTCCTGCCAGGCCCTGTCCAGGTCGACCTGGTCTGGGCGTTGGGCCGGTTCGTCCAGTTCCTCGGCGGCCGATATGCGGGACAGCCGGTAGGTGCGGTCCTCGCCGGATCTCGTGGCCAGTAGGTAGCCCTGGCCTCGTACCGTGACCAGGCCGATCGGGTCGATTGTGCGCCACTTCGGGGTCTGGCCGAAGGCCGCGTAGTGGATACGCAGTTTGTGGCCGTCGAACACCGCGCGCCGGACTTCGGACACGACGGCGTCGAGTACCTCCTCGGTGGGCTCGCGGCGGGAGAGGAGGTCGATGTCCGGGTCGATGAGCAGGCGTTGGGCCGCGTCGGCCGCTGTGTCGCGGTGGGTTTCGGGGAGCGCGTCCACGACCTTGAGCATGGCGGAGGCGAGCGCCGAGCCGAGTCCGAACGCCTGCGCGCCGCGCCGTGATCCGGCGATCAGCAGGGCGAGCGCCTCGTCGTGGTTCAAGCCGGTGAGCTCCGTCCGGAATCCGGGGAGCAGCGCGAAGCCGCCGTGCCGTCCGCGTTCGGCGTAGACGGGGACGCCCGCCGCCGACAGCGCCTCGATGTCGCGCAGCACCGTGCGGGTGGACACCTCCAGCTCGCGGGCGAGCGCGGCCGCGGACAGCCGACCGTGCCGGCGCAGCAGCAGCACGAGTGAGACCAGCCGGTCAGCGCGCATACGAAGACTCTACGAAATACACGACAGAGGGTGTCGTGATTCTTCGGGAGGGTGGAGCCGCGGACGGTCAGGGACCGGCGGCTACCTCACCGACCTGGCGTTTCGCACTTCGACGATACGAATCGAATGGGGATGGTGTGGTCATGGAGCGGACGGCGGTCAACCCGTGGGCGTGGTCGGTGGAGATGGGATACAACCAGGGCGAGATCGTCTCCGGGCAGGCCCGGACGCTGTACTGCTCCGGGCAGACCGCGATGAGCGGTGACGGCAAGCCCGAGCACGCCGGTGACATGGCGGCGCAGTTGGCGCTGAGCCTCGACAACCTGGAGGCCGTACTCGGCGAGGCGGGCATGTCGCTCGCGAACCTCGTCCGGCTCAACGTCTACACGACGGACGTCGACCGGCTCTTCGAGCACTACGGCGTGCTCGCGGGGCGGTTGGGCGCGGTGGGCGTGACGCCGACCACCACGATGCTCGGGGTGACGCGGCTCGCCATCCCCGATCTGATGGTGGAGTTGGAGGGCACCGCCGTCGCCTGACCGTGTCCCTGCGGCTCGTGCCGACCCGATCGGCACGAGCCGCAGGCGGGACTCGTCAGGACGTGTACTGATATGCGGGGTAGGTCAGGTAGCCCTCGTCGCCGCCTTGGTAGAAGGTCGCCTCGTCCACGGGAGCTATCGGGAGGGCGTTGCGCAGGCGTTCGACCAGGTCGGGGTTGGCCAGGAAGGCTCGGCCGAAGCTGATGAGGTCGGCGCCCAGGTCGAGCCAATGGTCGGCTTCGGTCCGTCCGGCCTGCTTGGCGCCCATGGGCAGCGACGGGTTCATGATGAGGGTGCCGGGCCACGCTCGGCGCAGTTCGACCACTACGTCTTCGTCGACGGTGGCTTCGAGGTGGACGTAGGCCACCTGGAGGCGGGCCAGTTCGGTCAGCAGCGCGGTGTAGAGCTCAAGGGTGTCGGTCTCCCGCACGCCCCAGAACGTCGCGCCGGGAGACAGGCGGATGCCGGTCCGCGCGGCCCCGACCGCCTCGACGGTCGCGGCCGTCGCCTCGACGGCGAAGCGGATCCGGCCCGCCACCGAGCCTCCGTATCGGTCCGTACGCAGGTTGGCGTTGGACGAGAGGAACTGCGAGATCAGGTAGCCGTTGGCGCCGTGCAGCTCGACGCCGTCGAAGCCCGCGCCGATCGCGCGGCGGGCGGCCTCGGCGTAGGACGCGGAGTGCTCCGGGACCTCGGCGGTGTCCAGGGCGCGCGGCATCGGTGCGGGCTGCGGCCCGGTCGGGGTGAAGACGTCGCCGACGGCGGGGACGGCCGAGGGCCCGACGGGCTGGAAGCCGGTGGTGTCGGGGTGGGAGACCCGTCCGCCGTGCATGAGCTGGGCGAAGATCCGGCCGCCGTTGGCGTGGACGGCGGAGGTCACCGGACGCCAGGCGGCGACCTGCTCGTCGGTGTGGAGCCCCGGGGTTCCCGGGTTGGACTGTCCGATGAGGCTCGGCTGCACGCCCTCGGACACGATCAGCCCGGCCGTCGCGCGCTGGGCGTAGTAGGTCGCCATGGCGGACGTCGCGAGCCCGCTCGCGGCGGCGCGGACCCGGGTCATCGGGGCCATCACCACCCGGTTGGGCAGCGTCAGGTCACCGAGCTGGTAGCGAGTGAAAAGGGACATCGGGTCGGCACCCCCGGTTCGCGTGGCGCCCGGATCTCGGGCACGGGGTTACGCTAAAACCTCACATCAATGTCAGAGGCAAGCGGTGTGCCGCGGATCACATGCCGGGAGGACGACGTGCGCATCGGGGAACTCGCGTCCCGGACCGGAGCCAGCGTCCGGTCCCTGCGCTACTACGAAGAGCAGGGGTTGCTGGCCAGCACCCGGAGTCCGAGCGGGCAGCGCCACTACGGAGAGGACGACGTCGAGCGGGTCCGGTTCGTCCAGCGGTTGTTCACGGCGGGCCTGTCCAGCCGGACGATCGCCGAACTACTGCCCTGCGTCGAGGCTCCCAGCCGGGAGAACTCCGACAGCGCGCTGGAGCGGATGGCGCAGGAGCGCGACCGGCTCTCCGAGCACATCGAAGACCTGATCCGCACCCGTGACGCGCTCGACGAGCTGGTGGCCGTCGCGCTGGCGCACCGCGAGACGCTGCGGACGACCGCGGCCACCTGAGCGGCCAGGCAGAATCTTGCTCCGGCTCCGGTGATGATAACGACAACACGTCGCGATGACGCATCTCCCGCCGCGCAAGCGAAGTCGTCCGCGAACAGGATCACGGGAAGCATTTCAGCAGGTTAGAGCGATCATTTCAGCACGGTCGCGAGAACTGATCTTCGGCCGGTCGTCCGGCTGTCGCGAAATGCAACTGTTGACTTCGTCAACACCGCGTTCGAGACTACTCCCACCCGCCACGGGCGTCCGTTGAGGAAGGTCCCGAACAATGCCGCCTCCCCCGTCCGAACCCGCCTCCCCCCGGAGGGTCGCCGCGCCGCCGGACCCCGATCCGAAAATCCCCGATCTGCGGCTTCCGCCGCGCAGTTGCGACGCGCACTGCCACATCTTCGGCCCCGGCGACGTCTTCCCCTTTCCGGACGACCGCGCCTACGACCCGCCCGACGTCTCCAAGGAGGATCTGCGGCGACGGCACGACCTGCTGGGTTTGGAGCGTGCCATCGTCGTCCAGTCCGCCGCGCACGGCACCGATCACTCGGCCCTGCTCGACGCACTGAGCGCCTTCCCCGACCGGTACCGGGGCGTGGCGCTGCTGACGCCCCGGACAAAGCCCGGCGAGGTCGCGGCGCTGCATCAGGCGGGTGTGCGCGGCGTGCGCGTGCAGTTCATGCCGCAGCTCGGGCCTCCGCCGACGCCCGACGAGCTGCGGACGATCCTTGACCTCGTCCGCCCGTACGGCTGGCACGTGGCGTTCCACATCGCGGGCGACGCGGTGGTCGAGATGTCCGACACGCTCCGGTCCACCGGCCTGCCCACGGTGATCGACCACATGGCGCGGGTCGATCTCGCGACGGGCCTGGACGGCGAGCAGGTGCGCGCCCTCCGCGGCCTGCTCGACGCCGGGGTGTGGGTGAAGCTCAGCGCGGTCGACCGGCTGTCCGGGGAGGGCCCGCCCTATGCCGACGCGGTGGAGCTGGCCCGGCTGCTCGCCGCGCAGGCGCCCGAGCGCTGCCTGTGGGGCACCGACTTCCCGCATCCGAACGTCCGCGAGATGCCCGACGACGGTGTGCTGGTCGACCTGATCGAGCGGATCGTCCCGGACGAGAAGGCGCGGCACCGCATCCTCGTCACCAACCCGGCGGAACTGGCCGATTTCGGTGGGGCGCCATGACCGCGGCGAAGCGAGGATCACGGCGCCACCACTGCGGGGGCCTGGGGGCCGCCCTCCAGAAAGGTACGACGCGATGAGCAGGCTGCCGCCGCGCGGGACGGTCTTCACCCGCGCCCCGCGCCCGTCGGACGAGGTGCTGCGCGCGTACGACGGGCTGGCGGCGGCGTCCGTCCACGAGGCGATGGGGCAGCGGAACCTGCTGCGCGGCGTCCGGCCGCTGGCGCCCGGCACGCGCGCGGTCGGCCGGGCCGTCACGGCGCTCGACCTGTCCGGCAGCAACCTCACCCTGCACGCGATGCTCGAAGTGGCGGGCCCCGGCGACTTCCTCGTGTGGACGTCGCAGCACGGGCCGGTCGACTCGGCCGTGTGGGGCGCGAACGTCAGCGAGTCGGCCGCCGCGCGCGGGCTGGCGGGCGCGGTGATCGAGGGCCATGCCCGCGACATCGCGGACGTCGAGCGAGTCGGGTTCCCGCTGTGGGCGCTGGGCGTGACCCCGGCGGCGACCGGCAAGACCCGTGCCGGGTGGGGCAACGTCCCCGTCGTCTGCTGCGGCGCGTACGTGCGGCCGGGCGATCTCATCGTCGCGGACGGGGACGGCGTGGCGGTCGTCCCGCTGGAGGACGCCGCGCGGGTCGCGGGCACCGCGGCGGCCCGTGACCTGCGGGAGACGACGACGCTGACGCCCCGCGTGCGCGCGGGCGAGTCGCTGTTCGCGGTGCGCGACTGGGCCGGGAACTTCCCGGCGGACGGCGGCCGCTTCGTCGACGCCGAATGGGACCACGACGCCGATCAAGACCGAACGAACGGAGAGTGATGAAGGCCGTCGTCGCCGAGAGAACCGGTCCGCCAAGTGTCATGAAGTGGACGGACGCCGAGCCCCCGTCCCCCGCCCCCGACGAATGCGTGGTGAAGGTCGAGGCGTGCGGGGCCTGCATGCACGAAGTGCTCGTGAGGCGGGGCGACCGGATCCAGGGCACCGGATTCCCGATCATTCCCGGGCACGAGGTCGTCGGCGAGGTGGTCGAGATCGGCGCCGCCGTCGTGGACTTCGCGGTCGGCGACCGGGTGGTCTCCAACCAGCGGCAGCGAGTCTGCGGGAAATGCCGTGAATGCCGGTCGGGCCGGGAGACGCGGTGCCCGCGCAAGGTTTTCCTCGGCGACATCGGGATGAACGGCGGTTACGCCGAGCTGGTCGCGGTGTCGGACGGGAGCCTGGTGAAGGTGCCGCCGGGCGTCACGTCGCCGGACGTCGCGGTCGCGTCCTGCGCCATCGGCACCCAGCTCAACGCGCTGCGCGACGTCGCGCACCTTGAGCTGGGCGAGACGGTGCTGGTCACCGGGGCGGGCGGCGGCGTGGGGCTGCACGCGATCCAGCTCGCGAAGGCGTCCGGCGCGCGGGTGGTCGCGCAGACGACGTCGCCCGGCAAGGTCGAGGCGGTCCGGGAGGCGGGCGCGGACGAGATCGTCCTCGTCGAGCGCGGCGCCGACTACAGCAAGGAGGTCCTGGACGTCACGGACGGCCGGGGCTGCGACATCGTCCTGGAGAACGTGGGCGCCGTGTCCTTCCTGTCGAGCGTCAAGACCCTCGCCCTGCACGGGCGCCTCGTGCTGGTCGGCGAGGTGCAGCAGTCGCCGCCGCCGGTGGAGGCGAACCTCGTGGGCTGGCGCAACCGCGACATCTCGATCAGGTCGGCGGCGAGCACCACCAAGCGGCAGCTTGAGGACGTCCTGACGCTGCTGGAAAGGGGCCTCGTGACCCCGGTGGTGACGGAGACGCTGCCGATGTCGGAGGCGCCGAGAGCCCACGAGATCCTCGAAAGCGGCTCGGCGACCGGCCGCATTCTCCTCATTCCCGACAGCGCCGGATGAACAAGTGCCGGATGAACAAGTGCTGGATGAACTAGGGCCCGGATTGAACTGGGAAGGAAACGGAGATGGGACCTCGTAGACCGGTCTCTCTGGCATTCCGCGTAATACTGATGTGCGTCTTGATGACGGCGGCCGGGTGCGGCGGCGGCAGCGGCAATTCAAAAGAGAACGGCAAGAACCTGCGGACGGTGAAGGTTGCCCTGGCCATCAAGGCGATGAACTCCAGCTTCGCCGCCATCCCGGTGGCCCGCTACCTCGGCTACTTCAAGGACGAGGGCCTCAAGGTCGAGACCACGTTCACGCCCGGCTCGACCCAGGCGATCCAGGCGGTGGCGGCCGGGCAGATGGACATGGCCGCGCCGGTGCCGCAGTCGCTCATCCCCGACGCGGTGAACAACAGGTCCGACCAGCGGATGTTCTTCAACTGGGCGCGGTCGCAGGTGGCGAGCTTCGCCGTCCAGTCCGACAGCCCCATCCAGAGCTGGGCCGACTTCAAGGGCAAGAAGATCGGCGCGCAGAGCCTGGGCAGCGGGACGATCCCGCTGGCCAAGGCCCTCCTGCGCGAGCAGGGGCTGAACCCGGACACCGACGTCCAGTTCGTTTCGGTCGGGTTGGAGGCCGGGGCCTACCACGCGCTGACGAGCAAGCAGGTGGACGCCCTGATGCTGTTCGACTCGCAGTACGCGGCGATGGAGAACCTCGGCGCCAAGCTCCGTTATTTCAATTCTTCGCTCTCCGAGCAGCTCTTCTCTACCGGGTTCTCCGCCAAGCAGTCGTTCATGAAGGCCAACCCGAAGGTGATCGAGGGCTTCGGAAGGGCGATGGCGAAGGCCGACGTCTTCGCCACCGCCAATCCGGAGGCGGCCATCAAGATGATGTACGCGATCTATCCGAAGACGAACGTCCCGGGCGTGTCCGACGACAAGAAGATGAAGGACAACAAGCGGATCCTCGCGCTGCGCACCACGCACCTCACGAGCGGCGACCCGGACGGCCACAAGAACTGGGGCTCCTTCCCCGAGTCGGGCGTGAAGGCGTGGAGCGACTTCTCCGTCGCGACGAAACTGACGCCCACGCCGTTCAAGCCCGAGCAGTTCGTGACCAACGAGTTCGTCCAGGCGTTCAACAACTTCGACAGTCAGCAGATCAAGAGCTCGGCGAAGAACTACAAGTTCGAGGGATGACATGACGACGACGGAGCACGCGGTCGAACTCGCCGGACTGCGGCACGTGTTCGCCGGGCGGGGCCGCGGACGCCGGGCCGTGCGGGACGTCGAGGCGGTCGCGAACGTGGACCTGACCGTCCGGCCCGGGGAGTTCGTGAGCATCGTCGGCCCGAGCGGCTGCGGCAAGAGCACCGTCCTGAAGGCGATCGCGGGCCTGCTGCGTCCCACCGCCGGGACCGTGCGGGTCTGGGGCGAGCCGGTGACCGGGCCGCGCCGCGACATCGGCATCGCGCTCCAGGACGCGACGCTGCTCCCCTGGCGGGACGTGATGTTCAACTGCCTGTTCCCGGTCGAGCTGCACGGCAAGGTCGCCGACGAGGACCGCGAGCGGGTGTCCGGGCTGCTGGAGCGGGCCGGGCTCGCGGGCTTCGAGTCGCGGCGGCCGAAGGAGCTGTCCGGCGGGATGCGGCAGCGGGTGGCGATCTGCCGGGCGCTCGCCGACGACCCCCGGCTGCTGCTGCTCGACGAGCCGTTCGGCGCCCTGGACGCGCTGACCAGGGAGCAGATGAACATCGACCTGAACCGCGTCTGGCGGGAGACGGGGAAGACCGCCGTCCTCATCACGCACGGGATCGAGGAGGCGGTGCTGCTGTCCACCCGCGTGGTGATCCTGTCCGAGCGTCCGGGGACGGTGGTGGAGGTCGTCACGCCGCCGTTCCCCAGGGAGCGGACGAAGGAGCTGATGGCGACGCCCGAGTTCGCCGAGGTGTGCGGCCGGGTCCGGGACCGGCTGTTCGCCGCGGACGTGGGGGTCGGCGGATGACCGTCCCGCCCGCCCGCGCGAGGGCCGGGACGGCGGCGGGCTGGGGCGGCCTCGTCGTGGTCACCGCCGTGCTGCTCGCGGCCTGGCAGATCGTCCCGTCCGGCGTGCAGGGCGACGGCTCCTCGGTGCCGAAGCTGGACGCGACGCTGAAGGCCCTCGGGCCGTCCGGCGAATGGGGCGAATACCTGAAGGCGCTGCGCGTCACGCTCGGGGAGGCGTTCCTCGGGCTGCTCATCGGGCTCGTGGCCGGGGTGGTGCTCGGCGTGCTGCTCGGCGAGTCCAAGATCCTGCGGCAGGGCGTCTACCCGTACGCGGTGGCGCTGCAGGCGCTGCCGCCGATCGCGCTGGCCCCGATCTTCGTGATCTGGTTCGGGTTCGGCATGACGTCCAAGATCGGGCTGGTCGGCGCGGCGACCCTGTTCCCGATCCTGGTCAGCACGATGGCGGGGGTGGCCGAGACCGACCGGAACCGGATCGAGATGGCCACGGCGTTCGGCGCGTCCAGGGCCCAGATCCGGATGAGGGTCGTGTTCCCGGGGCTGGTGGCGCCGATCTTCTCCGGGCTGGAGATCTCGGTGGTGCTGTCCTTCCTCGCCGCCATCGCCGGCGAGCTGATCAGCGCGAACGCCGGGGTCGGCGTGATCTTGCAGGTGTACCAGCGGGACTTCCGGCTGGCCGAGGAGTTCGCCGTCCTGCTGATCCTGGTCGCGGTCGGGCTGGCGCTCGCGTCGCTGGTGCGCGTCGCCCGGCACTTCGTGATGGAGCGCATGCCCGATGAATAGAGCGACTGCGGAGCGCGTCGAGCCGCGAGGGCCCGCCCTGAGCCGCGGGACGTGGCGTGCCGGGCTTCCGGCGCGGGCGGCGTTCCTCCTGCTGCCCCCGGTGGCGGTCGGGCTGGCCGGGGTGCTGCTGATCCAGCTCGTGATCTCCCGCTTCGAGATCAGCGGCGTGGTGATCCCGAAGCCGACCGACGTGTTCGCGGTGATGCGCTCGGACATCTTCCTGGAGCAGGTCGGGCAGAGCACCTGGGAGACGTGGAAGGCGACGCTGATCGGGTTCGCGCTGGGCGCCGGGACGGGCGTGCTGCTCGGGCTGCTGATGGCGGAGTCGCGGATCGTGCGGTTCGTCCTCTACCCGTACGTCGTCGCGTTCCAGTCGCTGCCCAAGATCGCGCTCGCGCCGGTGTGCGCGCTGTGGCTCGGGTTCGGGCTGACGATGAAGTTCAGCTTCGCGGCCATGCTCGCGTTCTTCCCGGCCGTGGTCGCGACGCTGGCCGCGCTCGCGGCGGTGCCGGAGACGCGGCTGGAGATGGCGGCGGCGTTCCACGCGAGCCGCCGCCAGCGGCTGCTGCGGATCTCGCTGCCGTCGGCGGTGCCGGGCATCGTGTCCGGGCTGGAGATCAGCATGGCGTTCGCGCTGATCGGCGCGATCGTCGGCGAGTTCGTCGCGCCGTCGGCGGGCGGCCTCGGCCAGCTCCTGCTCAGCTACAGCGAGTCGATCAACGTGGCCGCCGAGTTCTCGGTGCTGGTCGTGCTGATGCTGCTCGGCGTCGCGCAGAACAAGATCCTCTTCGGGGTGCTGCGGGCGGGCACGGAGCGGTTCTTCGAGTCGTCCCGATGACGGCGGACTACGACCTGCTGGTCAAGGGCGGCAGGGCCCTGTCGCCGGGGGACGGCTTGGACGGACGCTTCGACGTCGGCGTCCGGAACGGGACCATCGTCGCCGTGGCACCCGGCCTCGACCCGGCGCGGGCGGCGACCGTGCTCGACGCCTCGGGCGCGCTGGTGTGCCCCGGCCTGGTCGACGTCCACGCGCACGTCTACTGGGGCGCGACGTCGATCGGCGCCTGGCCGGACGACGTGTGCGCGGACGGCGGCGTCACCACCGTCGCGGACGGCGGCAGCAGCGGAACCGACGCGTTCGCCGGGTTCCACCGCTGGATCGTCGGCGGCTCCCGCACCCGCGTGCTGTGCCACCTCAACCTGGCCCGCGTCGGGCTGACCGGGCTGGTGGGCGAGCTTCGTCCCGCCTTCGTCGACCCGGACGGCGTCGCCCGCCTCATCCGCGACCACCCGGACGTCATCGTCGGGATCAAGCTCCGCCTCTCCAAGCGGATCACCGGCGGGCCGTGCCGTCCGATGCTGAAGCTCGGGCGGCGCGTCTCGGCCGAGACGGGGAAGCCGCTGCACGTCCACATCGGCGGGACGGTCGAGAGCCTGGCGGAGCTTCTCCCGCTGCTGTCGTCCGGGGACATGGTGACGCACTACCAGACACCGCACCCCAACGGCCTCCTGGACGAGGACGGGGTCCTCCTGCGCGCGGCGAGGGAGGCGCGGGAACGCGGCGTGCTCTTCGACTGCGGCCACGGGATGAGCCATTTCAGCTTCGCCATCGCGGAGGCCCTGCTCGTCCAGGGCTTCCCGCCGGACACGATCGGCAGCGACCTCAGCCGCCGCTCCTTCCCCGATCTGAAACCCGGCCTTCTCACGGTCATGAACAAGTGGCTGGCCCTCGGCATGCCGCTGGCCGACGTCATCCGGGCGGCCACCGCGTCCCCGGCGGCCGCGCTCGGTCTGGCCGGTCGCGTCGGCGCGCTGCGGCCGGGCGCGGAGGCCGACCTGGCGGTGCTGGCCTGGGACGAGGGCCGCTTCGACTACGGCGACGCGGTCGGCGACCGGCGGACCGCCCGCCGCAGGCTCACTCCGGTGGCCACCGTCCGCGCGGGCGATGTCCGCCGGACGTCCTCGATAGGGTGAGCTGAGGAACTCCGAAATCCCCCGGAAAAAAAATCGTGGTGGGATGTCGAGAACCGGTGCCCGGCTCCGTCCCCGCAGCGAACACGGCCCCGAGGGGCCGTCCGCACAGAGGAGGA
This sequence comes from Actinomadura syzygii, assembly GCF_008085905.1. Taxonomy (GTDB): domain Bacteria; phylum Actinomycetota; class Actinomycetes; order Streptosporangiales; family Streptosporangiaceae; genus Spirillospora; species Spirillospora syzygii. The sequence continues at coordinate 219,781 of NZ_VSFF01000006.1, forward strand.
ACTGATGGCCAAGTACCTGCTGCTCAAGCACTACCGGGGCGCCCCGGAGGCGGTCAACGACGTGCCGATGGAGCGGTGGACGCCGGAGGAGATCTCGGCCCACATCCAGTACATGAACGACTTCGCGGCCCGGCTCGAAACGACCGGCGAGTTCGTCGACGGCCAGGCGCTCTCCCCGGACGGCATGTTCGTCCGCTACGACGGCGAGGGGCGGCCGCCGCTCACCGACGGCCCGTTCCCGGAGACCAAGGACCTGATCGCGGGTTGGATGATCATCGACGTCGAGTCGCAGGAGCGGGCGGTCGAGCTGGCCGGGGAGCTGTCCGCGGCGCCCGGCGCGGGCGGCAAGCCGATCCACGAGTGGCTCGAAGTGCGCCCGTTCCTCGGCGCCCACCCCGAGACCACGGAGTAGCGAGCGTGGACGAGACACGGCTGCGGGCTCTCACCCCGACCGTGATCGGTGTCCTCGGCCGCCGCGGAGCGGACTTCGCGGCGGCCGAGGACGCCGTGCAGGAGGCCCTGGTCGAGGCCGTGCGCGTGTGGCCGGACGACCCGCCGCAGGACCCCAAGGGCTGGCTGATCACCGTGGCCTGGCGCAAGTTCCTCGACGCCGCCCGCGCCGACGCGGCGCGGCGGCGGCGCGAGGAGCGCGCCGACGCCGAGCCCCCGCCCGGCCCGAGCGACCCCGCCGACGACACGCTCCAGCTGTACTTCCTGTGCGCGCACCCGTCGCTGACGCCGTCCTCGGCGGTCGCGCTGACGCTGCGCGCGGTCGGCGGGCTGACCACGCGGCAGATCGCGCAGGCGTACCTCGTCCCGGAAGCGACCATGGCCCAGCGGATCAGCCGGGCGAAGCGGTCGATCTCCGGCGTTCGGCTCAACCGTCCCGGGGACATCGCGACCGTCCTGCGCGTGCTCTACCTGATCTTCAACGAGGGCTACTCGGGGGACGTCGACCTCGCCGCCGAGGCGATCCGGCTGACCCGCCGGCTGGCGACCCGGATCGACCACGAGGAGGTCGCGGGCCTGCTCGCGCTCATGCTGCTCCACCACGCCCGGCGCGCGGCGCGCACGGGGCCGGACGGCAGGCTCGTCCCGCTCGCCGAGCAGGACCGCTGCCGGTGGGACACCCGCCTGATCGCCGAGGGCGTCGGCATCCTCCAGGCGGCCCTGGCCCGCGACCGCCTGGGCGAGTTCCAGGCCCAGGCCGCCGTCGCCGCGCTCCACGCCGACGCCCGGACGGCCGAGGAGACGGACTGGGTGCAGATCGTCGAGTGGTACGACGAGCTGCTGCGCCTCACCGACAACCCGGTGGCCCGCCTCAACCGGGCCGTCGCGGTCGGCGAGGCGGACGGCCCGCGCGCGGGCCTCGCCGCCCTGGCGGAGCTGGACCCCGCGCTCCCCCGCCACACCGCCGCCTCGGCCTACCTGCACGAACGCGACGGCGACCCGGCGACGGCGGCACGCCTGTACGCCGAGGCCGCCCGCGCGGCGCCCAACCTCCCCGAACGCGACCACCTGACCCGGCAGGCGGCCCGCCTCAACGCCCGGCCACGCACCTGAACGGACGCTCTAGTTCTCGACGGTCATGTCGCCCGTCTCGGGGGTGCCTTCGGCGAGCCCGTAGCGCAGGTGCACGATGCCGTTCGGGCTGGCCTCCGGCGGCTGGACGAGCGTGAGGCTGGTCGGCACCTCGCCGCCGTCGAACACCTTCTTGCCGACGCCGAGCACGATGGGGTGCAGCCAGAGGTCGAGAACGTCGAAGAGCTTCTCGTGGAGGAGCGTCTGCACCAGGTTGAGGCTGCCGACGACCTTCACCCGCTCGTGCCGGTCGCGGATCTCCCGGACGGCGGCGGGCAGGTCAGGGCCGAGCTGGCTGGACCCGGCCCACGAGAGGTCGGGCTTGCCGTGCGAGGCGACGTACTTGGGGACGCGGTTGAACAGCGTCGCGATGGAGTCGGCCGGCCCGCCCTCCTGGTGCGGCCAGTAGGCGGCGAAGATGTCGTACGTCCGCCGTCCCAGCAGGAGGGCGTCGGTGCCCTCGTAGGCGGCGCCGACCTGCGCGCCCGTGACCTCGTCGATCAGGGGCGCCTGCCAGCCGCCGAACGGGAACCCGATCGGGTCCTCGTCGGGCCCGCCGGGCGCCTGCCCGACGAGGTCGAGCGTCGCGAACATCTCGATCTGTATCTGTCCCATATCCACTCCCGATGCATTTCTTCCCTGTCGAGAGATGGACTTCCCGGGGCGGCCGGACTCATCGCCGCGCCGCGGAAAAGCGGGCGGTCACCAGGTCTGGTCGGTGGGGCGGACGAGCATCTGGTTGACGGCGACCCGCCGTTCGCGGGTGACGATGTAGCCGATGGCGTCCGCGACGTCCTCCGCGCGGAGCGCCTCGATGCGGGCGATCCGCCTGCGGGCCGCGTCCCGGGTGACCTCGTTGAGGTGGTTCACCAGCTCGGTGTCGACGCTGCCGGGCTCCACCACGCTGACCCGGACCCGCTCACCGGCCAACTCCTGGCGGAGCGACTCGGTGAACGCGCCCAGTCCGGACTTCGTCAGCCCGTAGACGCTGCCTCCCGGCCGGGCGACCCGTCCGGCCGCCGAGCCGACGTTCACGAGGTCCGCGACCTGCCGGGGCGAGGTCGACGCCGCGTAGATCAGGTGCGGGACGGCGGCGTGCGTGATGTGCAGCAGGGCCGCGACGTTGAGGGACACCATCCGGTCCCACTCCTCGACGGTCGTGTGCAGCGCCGAGCCGAGCAGCATGAGACCCGCGCCGTTGACGAGGACGTCCAGCCGTCCGAGCCGGTCGAGGGTCTCCTGCACGACCTCCTCGGCGCGTTCGGGCTCGGTGATGTCGGCCTCCACCGCGACGGAGTGGCCCCCCGACTCGGTGATGTCGTTCGCGACCCTGTGCAGGCGGTCACGGCGGCGGGCGACCAGGGCCACGGCCGCGCCGTCCCGGGCCAGGCGCCGCGCCGTCGCGGCCCCTATCCCGCTGCTGGCGCCGGTGACGAGGGCGACGGCCCCGTCCAGCGGCTGATCGGCCATGGGCGGTCATCCCCTTCGCCGGGAGGTGCCCGGCGCCGCGACGGCGTGCCTCGATTCCATGACCTGTGCCTCCTGCGCTGGACGAAATGCCGACACAGTAAGAGTGGCCCGGACGGTCACCGGGTCGCACCAGGGAGTCACCCTGGTCGACCCGGGACCAGGGACGCCCCGGGCGGCCCGCCCCGGACGTCAGCCGGGCGCGGCGTCGGACTCGCCGCGCGGCAGGGCGTCCGGGAGCTGCCTGCGCGAGCTGATCCCGAGCTTGACGAAGATCTTCCGGAGGTGCCATTCGACGGTGCGGGGGCTGATGAACAGCCGGGCCCCGACCTCCGGGTTGGACAGGCCGTCCCGCACCAGCAGGGCGATCTGCCGCTCCTGCGCGGTCAGCTCCTCGCTCACCGCGGTCTCGTTCCGGCGCTTGCGGACGGTCTCGCCGGTGGCGAGCAGCTCCCGCCGGGCGCGCTCGGCGAACGCCTCCATCCCGATCGAGGTGAACGCCTCGTAGGCGGTGCGGAGGTGGGTGCGCGCCTCGACCCGGCGGCCGCTGCGGCGCAGCCACTCGCCGTACAGGAGGTGGGCCCGCGCCAGTTCGGGACGCAGCAGCGTCCGGCCGAGCCGCTCGATCGCCTCGCGGTACAGGGCGTCGGCCGTGTCGTCGTCGCTCAGCAGGGCGCGGCAGCGGGTCAGGATCCCCTGGGCCCAGTCGGTGTCGCAGGGCTCCGCCGCGTCCGTCAGCTCGTCGAGCGCGGCGAGGGCGGCCGCGACGTCCCCGACCCGCGCCGCCGCCTCGACGAGTTCGGGCAGCGCCCACTGGGAGGAGAGGACGTTGGCGCTCTGGAAGTTGGCCTGGGCCGCCGAGAACGCCCGCTCATGGTCGGCGAGGCCGTTGTAGAGGAGCGCCGCCGCCCGCTGCGCGGACGCGACGCCGTTCAGCTGGCCGCTCGCGCTCGCCTCCTCGGTCGTCGCGGCGATCAGCGGCACGGCCTCGGACTGCCTGCCCCGCATCGCCGTCAGCAGCAGCCGCGTGTGCTGCGTCATCGGCACGCCGGTCGCGGCCGTGGCGGCGTCGGCCTGGGCGACGATCGCCTCCGCCGTGGCGAAGTCGCCGGTCAGCACCACCGGGATCCCCCAGGCGTGCAGGTAGATCGGAAGCTCGGACAGCGCGCCCGCCGCGCGCACCTCCTCGACGGCCCGCGCGGGCACCTCGGGCATGATCCGGTCCTCCCAGAGGAGCCCGGTCAGGCCGCACGCCGCCCAGCCCCATTTCAGGACGTCCCGCAGCGGAAGGTCGGTGAGGGCGGCCAGCGCCTCGCGCAGCGTGGGCAGCGCGGCGGCGCGCCCGTCGGTGATGAGCAGCGCGTAGCCGCGGATCACGAGGTCGAGGGTGCTCGGCGCGCCCGCCGGCACGGGGAGGTCCCGCATCGCCCGGGAGATGGCGACGAGGCTGTCCCGGTTCGCGGCGCCGAACGACGCGCTCCCCCAGGCGACGAGGTAGGTCTCCCGCGCCAGGCCGGGATCGAAGGGCTCCAGCCGCCGCGCGGCCGCGAGCAGCATCGGCGGCGCCTCGTTGTTGAAGCCGGACGCGAAGGTCACGTGGCTGCGGACGAGGTGCGCCCGCACCCGCTGGAACTCGGCCTGGGCGTCCCGGTCGGCGATGTCGGCGAGTTCCCTCGCGGCGTCGAGGTCGCCCGCCCAGAGGGCGGCGTCGGCGCCGCCCAGGGCGCGTTCGGCGCGCCGTCCGGCGTCGGCGGTCAGCGCCACGGACCGCTGCAGGAACGCCGCGGCGGTGGCGAGGCCGCCGCGCGCCCGCGCCCGCTCAGCGGACCGTTCCAACTCGGTGGCGACGATCTCGTCGGGCATGGTCACCGCGGACGCCAGGTGCCAGGCCCGGCGGTCCGGGTCGGCCTGCGGGTCGGTCACCTCCGCCAGCGCCAGGTGCACCGCCCTGCGGTCCTTCGGCCGCGCCGCCCCGTACACGGCGGACCGGACGAGCGGGTGCCGGAAGACGACCCGCGCGTCGAACTCGGCGAGGCCGTCCGTCCCGCTGGCCAGCGCCGTCGCCGGGACGATCCCGAGCCGCTCGGCGGCGCCCCACACCAGGGCGGGGTCGCCGGTCGGCTCGGCGGCGGCGATCAGCAGCAGCAGCCGGGTCTCCTCGGGCAGCCCCTCGATCCGGGCGAGGAAGGACTGCTCGATCCGTCCGGGCAGCGTCTCGTCGTGCAGGAGGCCGAACCCGCCCGCCATCTGCGTCACGGTCAGCCCGCGCGGCAGTTCCAGCAGCGCGAGCGGGTTGCCCTGCGCCTCGGAGACGAACCGCTCGCGGACGTGCCGGTCGAGCAGGGCGTGCGTCACGGAGTCGAGGAGGGCGTAGGCGTCCGCGTCGCTCAGCCCGGTGACCTCGAGTTCCGGGAGTCCGAGCAGGTCGCGGGGCCGCTGCCGGGTCCCGAACACGAGCGCGACCGACTCGGCCAGCAGCCGGCGGGCGACGAACCCGAGGACCTGCGCCGAGGCCCGGTCCATCCACTGCGCGTCGTCGACCACGCACAGCAGCGGGCTCTTCTCGGACGCCGCCGACAGCAGGCTCAGCACCGCCAGCCCGACGAGGAACCGTTCCGGCGGGGGCCCGGCCCGCGTGCCGAACACCGTTTCGAGCGCGTCGCGCTGCGGCGCGGGAAGGTCGCCCAGCCGGTCGAGCAGCGGCGCGCACAACTGGTGGAGGGTGGCGAAGGCCAGCTCCACCTCGGACTCGACCCCGACCGCGCGCAGCCCCTGCACGCCCGTCGCGGCGCGCTCCGCGTAGGCCAGCAGCGCCGACTTCCCGACGCCCGGCTCGCCGTGGACGACGAGCACGCGGCTCTGCCCCGTCCGGACGGCCGCGATCATCCGGTCGAAGGCGGCGCACTCCGGCCCTCGTCCGAGCAGCCCGACGTTCTCTCCGTGCCCAGCCCCGCCCGTACGTCGGTCCACCGAAACCCGCCTTACCGCGGACGATTGCCGTTACGGGGGGTAATTATGCCGGGAACGGCTCCGAAGTGCGCGTTCGGCCACCGGTCACCGCGCGGTGAGGGCGTGGTCGCTGGGCGGGAGGGCGTCCCGCAGCTGCTTGCGGGACGTGATCGACAGCTTCGCGAAGACCTTGCGCAGATGCCATTCGACCGTCCGCGGGCTGAGGAAGAGGCGGGTGCCGACCTCCGGGTTCGACAGACCGTCACGGACGAGCAGCGCGATCTGCCGCTCCTGCGGCGTCAGCTCCTCGCCGGACTCGGCCTCGACCGTGCGCTTGCGGATGCTCTCGCCTGTCGCGAGCAGCTCGCGGTGGGCGCGCTCGGCGAACGCCTCCATCCCGATCGACGCGAACATCTCGTAGGCGGTCTTGAGCTGGGTCCGGGCCTCGACCCGCTGGCGGTCGCGGCGCAGCCACTCGCCGTACAGCAGATGGGCCCGCGCGAGCTCCGGGCGCAGTTCCGTGCGGCCGAGCCGCTCGATCGCCTCGCGGTAGAGGTCCTCGGCCTTGGCCTCGTCGCTCAGCAGGGCCCGGGAACGGGCGAGCACGCCGAGCGCCCAGTCGGTGCCGGACGGCAGCGCCGCGTCGGCGAGATCGTCGAGCGCGGAGCGCGCGGCGGCGTCGTCCCCGGCCCGCACCGCCGCCTCGACCAGTTCGGGCAGCGCCCAGACCGACACCCACAGCTCCGCCATCCGGGTGCAGACCTTGGCGGCGGCGAGCGCCTGCTCGTAGCGGCCGAGCCCGTTGTAGAGGACGGCGGCCGCCCACTGCGCGACCGTGACGCCCATGAGCTGGCCGCCCGCGCCCGCCTCCTCGATGGTGGCGGCGATCAGCGCCTCGGCCTCGTCCGTCCGGCCGCGCAGGGCGCTCAGCCGCAGCTCGACGTGCGGGGCGATGGGCACGCCGGTCGCGGCCGACACGTCCTCGATCTCCGCGACGATCGAGTCGGCGGCGGCGAAGTCGCCCGTCCAGGAGACCGCGATGCCGAGCGAGGTCAGGGAGAACGGGAGCTCGGTCAGGGCGCCGGCGGCACGCGCGCCCTCGACGACCCGGCCGACCAGGACGCGCATGGCCTCGTCGTCCCAGACGGCGGCGCTGACGGCGTTGGCCACCCAGCCCCATTTCGAGACCTCGCCCACCGGGAGGCCGGCGAGCGCGGCCAGCGCCCGCCGCAGCACCGGGACGGCGGCGGCGCGGCTCTCGGTGACGAGCAGCGCGTAGCCGTCCAGGACGAGGTCGAGGGCGTGCGGGGTCCGGTCCGGAGGGGGCAGCTCCCGCACCGCGGTGGAGATCGCCATCAGGCTGTCGGAGTGCGCGGCGATCAGCGCGGCCGTCCCCCAGGCGATCAGGTAGGTCTCGCGGGCCAGGTCCATGTCGAAGGGCTCCAGCCGCCGCGCGGCGTCCAGCAGCAGCGGCGGCGCCTCCTGGTTGAGGCCGCCCGCGAACGTGACGCGGCTCCGGACGAGCCGCGCCCGGACGCGCTGGAACTCGTTCCGCGCGGCCCGCGCCGCGATGTCGGCGTACCGGCCGGCGGCTTCGAGGTCACCGGCCTGGAGGGTGGCGTCGGCCGCCGCGACGGCCCGGTCGGCGCGCCGCGACGCGTCGACGGTCAGGGCCACGCAGCGCTGCCGGAACGCCGCCGCCGCGGCCAGCCCGCCGCGCGCCCGCGCCCGGTCGGCGGACTTCTCCAGCTCCGCCGCGACGGACTCGTCCGGGGCGGGTGCCGCGGACGCGAGGTGCCAGGCGCGCCGGTCCGGGTCGACGTCCGGGTCGGTCACCTCCGCGAGCGCCAGGTGAACCGTCCGGCGGTCCTCCTCCGCCGCCGACCGGTACACCGCCGACCGGACGAGGGGATGCCGGAACGTCACGCGGGCGCCGAGCGACAGCCATTCGCGCGTGCCGTCCGCGAGGGCCTCCGCCGGGGTCACGCCGAGCCGCGCGGCGGCGGCCCACACGAGGGCCGGGTCGCCGACGGGTTCGGCGGCGGCGATCAGCAGCAGCGTCCTCGTCTGCTCGGGGAGGGCGGCGATCCGGGCGAGGAAGCTCTGCTCGATGCGTCCCGGGAGCGCGTCCGCGCGCAGGAGCCCGAAGCCGCCCGCCATCTGGGTCACGGTCAGCCCGCGCGGCAGTTCCAGGAGGGCGAGGGGGTTGCCCTTGGTCTCGCTGACGATCCGGTCGCGGACGTGCTGGTCGAGACGGCCGTAGGTGACCGAGTCCAGCAGGGTGTGCGCGTCGGCGTCCCGGAGGCCGGTCAGTTCCAGTTCGGGGAGGCCGAGCAGGTCCCGCGAGCGTTCTCGGGCGCCGAAGATCAGCACGACCGACTCGGCGAGCAGCCGCCGTGCCACGAAGCCGAGGACCTGCAACGACGCCTGGTCCACCCATTGCGCGTCGTCGACGGCGCAGAGCAGCGGACGCCGCTCGGACGCGTCCGACAGGAGGCTGAGCACCGCGAGCCCGACCAGGAACCGCTCCGGGGGCGCTCCCGACCGCAGGCCGAACACCGTCTCCAGCGCGGCGCGCTGCGGGTCGGGGAGCCGTTCGAGGCGGTCCAGCAGCGGCGCGCACAGCTGGTGCAGCGTCGCGAACGGCAGCTCCATCTCCGACTCGACGCCGACCGCGCGGAGCACGTGCATGTTCTCCGCCGCGTTCTCGGCGTATTCGATCAGCGCCGACTTTCCCACTCCCGCGATGCCGTGCACGACGAGGACACGGCTCTCCCCCGTGTCGACCGCCGCGAGCATCCGGTCGATCTCGGCGCACTCCGGTCCCCGCCCGAGCAGCGCGACGTGCTCGCCGTGCCCCGCGCCCTGTCTACGCTCCGCCACCGCAACCGCCTCCGCCGCGCCCGCTCCCGCCGCACGTGCCCATTCTGTCCCGTCGCCCAGCTAGGACAGGGTAGGCGGACATTCTGTGACACGGGCCCTGGGTCCGCCCGGCGGTGCGCACCGCCGGGCGGACCGGTTCAGCGGACGATCACGGCGCGTGCCGGACGGTCATCGGCTCCCCTTCCCGGCGCCCAGGCCGATCTTGAGCGCCATGACGGCCTGCGCGGTCGCGGCCCGGACTGCGCGGGTCTCGCGGAGGGGGTTGAGCATCATGAAGTCGTGCAGGGTGTTGTTGTAGCGGACGCTGGTGGTGGGCACCCCGGCCTCGGTGAGACGGCGGGCGTACTCCTCGCCTTCGTCGCGCAGCACATCGTTCTCGTCGACGATGACGAAGGCGGGCGGGAGGTCGGCCAGATCCTCCAGGCTGGCGCGCAGCGGTGAGGCGGTGATCTCGGCGCGCTGGGCGGGGTCGGTGGTGTAGGCGTCCCAGAACCACGCCATCGCCTTGGCCGTCAGGTACGGGCCGTCGGCGAACTCGCGGTAGCTGGCGGTGTCCTGCCCCGCGTCGGTGACCGGGTAGTACATCGACTGGTGGACGAACCGCACGTCACCGCGCCGCTTGGCCATGATCGCCAGCGCGGCGGTCATGTTCCCGCCTACCGAGTCCCCGGCGACGGCCATGCGGGTGACGTCCAGGCCCCCGGCGGCGCCGTGCTCGGTGATCCACCGGGCGGCGGCGTAGCCCTGCTCGATCGCCACCGGGTAGCGGGCCTCGGGCGAACGGTCGTACTCCACGAACGCCACCGCCGCATGGACGCCCACCGCCAACTCACGCACCAGCCGGTCGTGCGTGCCCGCGTTACCGAGCACCCACCCACCGCCGTGCATGTACAGCACGACCGGCAGCCCGTTCTCCGCGCCGACCGGCTTGACGACGCGGACGCGCACGTCGCCGACCTCGGCGGGCACGGTGATCCACTTCTCGTCGATCTCGGGCAGGTCGACCGGGGCGGCCTGCAGATCGTCCAGGACCTTGCGGGCGCCCTCCGTCCCCAACTCGTACAGGAACGGCGGCTTGGACGTGGCGTCCGCGAGTTCCTGCGCCGCCGTTTCGAGAATGTGGTGACTCATCTGTGTTCCCCTTTCGGAAACTGTCGGTTTCTCATTACGCTCCGGTCTTCTCGACCTGAGCCGTGGGCCGGTGCGGGGTTCGTGCCCGTCCCGGCGCGGTCAATACGGCGGCCAGGGCCTGCCGCACCGTGTCGTGGACGGGAATGTGCTCGCCGAGCCGCAGCACCCCGAAGACGCGCCTGACCAGCGGAGGAAGGGCGGCGACCCGCACGGTGGCGCCGTTCCGGGCGGCGGCCAGGTGCGCGTCCAGCAGGATTTGGAATCCGCTGGAGTCCATGAAGGTCACCTCGGACAGGTCGAACACCACGTGCCGCGCACTTTCGGGTGGCGCGTGCCGTTCGCAGTAGGCACGCAATTGCGGCGCGGTGGCGAGGTCGACCTCACCGGCGACGGCGATCAAGGTGACCCGGTTCAGCAGGACACGGTGAACGAGCTGCAATTCGTCCGCCGACGCCTCCCAGGTACTGCGGTGGACGGTTCTGGTCATGGCCGCGTCGGTGGTCACTGTTCCTCCACTGCTTCTTTCAGGTTCGTTTTGGAGCGTCATCAACAAATGTCGTCGGAATGGGCGCGCCCGGGACCCGGGTGAGTCACTGGGCAGGTCCCTGGCCCGGTGCCCCGGGCCCGGGGATCACGCGACTCGGCAGCCGTGCGGGGCGGCGGGCCGTGCCGCGTCCGCGGCGAAGAGGTCTTCGAGGGGGGCGGTGTCCCCGGTCTGGGCGGCGTTGACGAAGACCGTCAGGAGGCGGCGGTGCTCGGCCCGGTCGATCGGCCCGCGCCGCCGCGCGGTCAGGCGCTTGCGGGCCCGGCTCACGAGCTGGCGGGTGTTGGCCTGGCCGAGCTGGAGGATCTCCGCGATCTGCGGATACGGGTAGTCGAACGCCTCGCGCAGGACGTAGGCGGCCCGCTCGGTCGGGGAGAGCCGCTGGAGCAGCAGCAGGAGCGCGAGTTCGAGGGCCTCTCCCCGCTCGGCTTCGAGCGCGGGGTCGGCGCCGGTGTCGACGGGTTCGGGCAGCCAGGGCCCGATGTAGGTCTCGCGCTGCGACCGGGCGGAGGTCGCGCTGTTGATGGCGAGGCGCGTGGTGACCAGCGCCAGGAACGCCGACGGGTTCGCGACGGCCGGACGGTCGGCGCGCTGCCACCGCAGCCAGGCGTCCTGCACGACGTCCTCGGCCTCGGCGGCGCTGCCGAGCATCCGGTAGGCGATGCCGAAGAGGCGCGGGCGCTCCCGGGTGAAGACGGACGCGGCCTGATCGAGGGAGCCGTCCACCGGCTCTGGCGCGTGGTTGGTCATGAACGGTCGTCCCTTCCGTCCGGCTGCCCGGTGCGGTTGCCGATACCGATCACGATCACCGGACCAGGGACGAAAGGGCACCAGTGAGCTCCCTAGCCCACCCCCCGGCCCCCACCCCCGGTCACGGGCACGGGCCCCGCCCGCCAGGGACACCCCCTGGCCGCGCTCCCACGACCACTCACGCGAAAGCGCCGCCCCGCATCCGCGGGGCGGCGCTCTAGGGCCAGGGAGATTCTTTTAGGGCTTTCGGGCTATGGCGCCGTAGCCGTTGACGTGGGCGGGTAGGCCGTTTTCGGGGTTGTCCGGGCGCCATTGGGTGATGGGGACGAGGCCCGGGTCCACCTTTTCCAGGCCGTCGAAGAAGCCGTCGAGTTGTTCGACGCTGCGCAGGATGTAGGGCAGGGTTCCGGAATCGGCGTATTGGTCGGTGCTCTGCTTGGCTGCCTCGGAAGTGTCGGTGCAGTCCCACAATGCCAGCAGGCTGCCCGAGGGGACGCCCGCCATGGTGTCGGCGACGATCTGCTTCGCGGTCTCGTATTCCTGGCAGAACCCGAGGACGCCCATGAACATCACCGCGATCGGCTGGCCGAAGTTCAGGACGTTCGCGGCCTGTTCGAGGATCTGCTTGGGGTCGTGGTAGTCGGCGTCGAGATAGTCGGTGACGCCCTCCGGGGTGGTTCCGCGCATTAACGCGCGTGCGTGGGCCAGGACCATCGGGTCGTTGTCCGTGTAGACGATGCGCGCCTCGGGTGCGACACTTTGGGCGACCTCGTGGGTGTTGGTCTCTGCGGGCAGACCGGAGCCGATGTCGAGGAAGTTGCGGATGTTCTCCTCGGCCGCCAGGTGCCGCACGACGCGGATCAGGAACGGGCGTGACGCCCGGGCCAGCGTGATGACCTCGGGGTTGATCGCGGCGGTGGAGTCGCCGACCAGCCGGTCGGCCGCGTAGTTGTCCTTGCCGCCCATCCAGTAGTTCCACGTCCGCGCCGGGGACGGAATGTCGGTCCTGAGCCGTTCGTGAGCGTACTGAGGCAGGTGGGGAGGAAATTCAGCGGTGGGGTCGCCGGAAGAATTTTCGGCAGGAGACATCATCGGCTCCTCGAAGGGGATTGACCGGTCGAGAGAATCTAACGGGCGATGCATCGCACTTCGCGCCCCTATTATGCCCTTCGCCGGGCCACTGGCGGCGGTTATGCGTTTGATCGTTCCGATCAAACGCAATGTGCGGGCTTTTGAACGCGGCGCCTCACCCGGGGTTGTGGTCACCGCTGATGGTGATGACGCGGTCATCGAGGTCGAAGAGCACGGTCAGCCGGTACGGGTCCCCCCGCCGCTCGCCCTGGATGCGGGCGGGCGTGTTCGCGACGATCCTGGCGTTGTCGCGCCCGAGGACGGCGGCGACCTCCGGGTGCTCCTTGGCGTTCGCGAACGGGCAGCGGACGGTGACGCGGTGCCCGTCCGCCGATTCGACGACGATGACGGCAGGCGACTCGGAGACCTCGAACCCGTGGCGTTCCATGAAGCCGCGAACCACCCGGTGCTGCTCCTCCGGCCAGACTTCGGCGGCGTGCGTGAGAAGCCGGGGAACGGCTAGCGGATCGAACGTCGCGGTCGGGATGCCCGGGTCGTCGACGGCCAGGACGAGACGCCCCTTCCCGCCGTTCACGGTGACGAGGCTGACTCCCTTGGCGCCGATCAGCGCGGCGGCGGAAAGGGCCATCGTGGACGCGCCCTCGGCCGGATGGTTGAACCGCGAGAAGTCCAGGTGGCCCTTGACCAGTTCGGGGAGCTGGTGCCGTTCACCGAATCCGCGAATGGTGCGCAGTTCCGCCAACGCGGGCAGGTCCTGGTCCCAGCTCGGGTTGTCCCATGCCCACAGCCAGCTTTGGGAGAGGTTGGAGAAGCTGCCGAGGACGGTGAGTCCGCGCAGGGTGCGACCGTCCAGTGTCACGGTCGCGGCCTCCGGGTCCCATTCGATGTGGTTCTGCGCGAAGGCGTCGTTGAAGACGTCCTGCTGCTGGATTCCGACGGCGGAGATCTCGCTCGCGAACGCCTGGAATTCCGGGCTGTAGAAGGTCGGGCCGTCCGGGAATCCGCTCCAGAACCGGGCCATGCGGTGCCGTCCCGCATTCGCGTAGATGTCGCCGAGCCTGCGCGCGGCCTTCTCGTTTCCGACGTCCAGCACCGCCCTGCGCAGCCACGCGACCCCCTCGTTCACGTCCTGCCGTGAGAGATGGATGTCCGCTAGCGCGTAGGCGGCGTCGGGGTGCTTGAGGTCGGCGGCGCGCCGCCAAGCGTCAAGGCGCTTTTCGGGTTCGCCCCGGTCCTGCCAGACGAACCCCAGGTTGTACGCGGCGATGGCGTTACCGAGGTCGGCCGCCCGGCCATACCATTCGGCGGCGGCGATCAGGTCGCCCTTCCCTTCGTCGTCGTAAATCGCCCCGAGGTTGGAGGCTGCCTTGTCGTTGGCTTCCAGTTCCCACGCACGCAGGTAGCACCGCTTCGCCTCGTCCACGTCCCCGCGCTCGCCCAGCAGGACTCCGAGGTTGAGGCAGGCGCCCGCGTGGCCCTTCTCGGACGCCTCTCGGAAACAGCGTTCCGCCTCTGCGGGGTCGTCCTCGCGTAGGGCGCGGAGGCCCTTCTCGAACAGGGCGGTCGCCTCTGCCGGGTGTCCGGCATCGCTCATGGGAGCACTCCCCGTGATCTCGTGTTCGCCGATCGTTTCGTAGTGACCGACGCCGAGAGCGGATCACCGGTTCGCCGCGAGCCGTTGCCGTGAGGTCGTCTACGTCACTCCGGCATTTGGCATTAGTACCCATTCTCGGGGGTGCCGGGCTGGTTCGCTGAACAGACGCGAGGCCCCCGCCGCTGAGGAGAGAACGTGGATTCCGAATCCATCGCTCATGACCCCGCACACGACGCGATGGTCGCCCTGAACGCCATGGGAACCTTCCAGAACTATCTGCAGCACGCCGACGCGAAGGTCTCCGTCCTCTACGCGGTGCTCGCGAGTTCGGCGGCGGCGATGCTGAGCGCGGCGGGCGACACGTCCGCGGTGTTCGCCCTCGTCTACCTGGCGGTGTTCCTCGGCGCGGGCGTCCACCTCACCCAGGCGATCCGGCCGCGTCTCAACGGCGAGCCCACGACCAGCGCGTTCGGCATCCTGGGGATCACCGAGCGGCTGCCCGCCGACGCCGTGTCCCAGCGGGACGAGGCGTGGGCGATGGCGCGGGCGCTCGCCGAGGCGGCCGCGCTGAAGCACCACCACGTCGTCCGGGCGATCCCCTGGACGGCGGCGTCCGTGGTGCTCGCCCTCGTCCAGGTCCTCTGGGGCGCGGTCAGCGGCTGACCATGGCGAACTCCCGCAGCCCCTCGAGGTCGGACACCACGACGCAGCGGTAGCCCGTACTGATCAGCCCGGCGCCGCGCAGTTGCTTGACGGCCTTGACCGCCGACTCCCGCGCGGCGCCGACCAGCTTCCCGAGCTCCTCCTGGGTGAGCTCGATCCCGAGGTTGACGCCGCCCGCGACCGGGTGGCCGTGCCGTTCGGCGAGCTGGACGAGCACCCGCGCGAGCCGCTGGTCGACGGGGTATCCCGCGAAGTCCAGCCGCCGCTGGTTGGCCCAGTCGAGCCGGTCGCCGATCATGGTCGCGAGCAGCCGCCACGCTTCCGGATTGCGGTGCAGGAAGCCCAGGAACCGCTCCTTCGGCAGCCGGTGGACGGCCCCGTCCGTGCACGCGATCACGGTCGCGGACCGGTCGGTGTCACGGATCGCCGCGAGCTCCCCGACCAGGTCGCCGCTGACCCTGACGCCGAAGAGGACCTCCGCGCCGTTGTCCAGGCCGCCGACGACCTTCACGCACGCCGGGGACTTGCTGCCCCGCGCCCGCAGCACCAGCACCTGGTCGGTGGACGCCCCCTGCGCCATCAACCGCTGTCCGGCGCGTACGCTCTGCTCGGGCGCGATCGCCAGCAGCTCGCTCTGGAGGGACGCCTTGAGCCCCGCCATGAACGTGCCGATCGGCCAGTTGTCTCTCCCCGCATCGCCCACATTCTTACTATCCCCGTCCGAGGCGGGGCGATGGGTGTCAAGTGGTGCAGTGTTTGTCGGTGTCGCGGCGTACGGTGGCGCCGGTGAACTCCTCGACGATGGCGAGGTTCGCCGGGGAGTAGTTCGTCGCGGTGATCTTGTCGGCGTCGGGGCTGCCGAGCTTGCCCGTGTAGGGCGCGGACCTGTCGAGCCAGTACGCGGTGCGCAGGAACTGGATCAGGACGAGTTCGCGGAGTTTCGGCTCGTTCTTGATCTGGGACCAGTAGTCGGGGTGCTTGTCCTTGGCGACCCGCAGGTAGAGGAGCAGGTAGCGGAGGTTGGTGGCGGCGATGTCGCGGGCGTTGCTGGCCCCGACGCCCTTGATGTACTCCTGCACGACGGTGACGGCGGGCAGCCCCATCAGCCCGGCGTTCAGTTCCGCGAGGACGCCCTGCAGTTTGTACTCGCCCTGCTGGGAGTCCCGCAGGTAGATGCCGTCCATGCTGTCGCTGAGCTTGTCGGTGATCAGCGGCAGGATCTCCTTGCGGGGGAAGCCGCCGTGCAGCGGGACGGCCGTCGTCTGCTGCGAGGCGTTGATCCAGGACGCTATTCGCACGTCCCACTGCGTCCGGGACGGATCCAGATCCCACATATGGGTCTCCTCGTGGATCGCCACCATCATCGACTCCGCGAAAGACTCGAAGCTCTTCGTGTTCACGAACTGGCTCCAGTACTTGTCGCCCGCCTGCGCGACGGCGAGTTTCTCCCCGCTGGGCCAGCGCCGCCGGTACATCTCCTGAAGGACCGGCATCCAGTTCGACGGCCCGAAACGGCCCTTGAGGTCGCTGACGTCGGCGGTCGGGGTCGAGGGCTCCCCGTAGCAGAACGGCTCGGCCGCGGCGGGACGGCCCGGCGGGGAGGCGGCACTGGACGACGAGGCACTGGACGACGAGGCACTGGACGAGGCGGCGGCCAGCGGGCCGGTTGCCAGCGACAGCGCGACGGTGGCGGACAGGAGGGTCAAACGACGGCCGGTACGTTTCACGGGAGACCTCGCTTCGGCAGAGCCGTGTCGGCCGCGCCCTGCTCCGCTAGGGGCTCCGTAAGGGCGCGACGCATGTCTGCCCGGCGATGGTATTTTGCGTCGTCCTTCTCCGCCTCTGTCGATTGCCGTGAATCGCGGTCAAGTAGGCTCTGAAACCGCAGCTCAATCCCGGCTCGTCAGAGCGTGCGGGTCTTGGAAATTCGATTCCACGCGGGACGTTGATTCAGGTTTCGTCCGGCCGGTTGAATTCGGCGGCGTGGTCGGCGGCCCATCCGGCGAACGTGCCGGGCGAACGGCCGGTGAGGCGTTCGACGTCGCCGCTGACGCGGGACGACGGCGGCCGCGACACGGCGGCGGCGATCAGCGCCTCGACCAAGGGTTCCGGACGGCCGTCCGCGAGCATCCGCGCTCGCGCGAGGTCGGCGGGGACCGGCTCGAATCTCAGCGGGCGGCCGAGGGCGGCACCGAGGCGGGCGACCATGTCGGCGCGGCTCAGCGCCTCGGGCCCGGTCAGCACGTACGGGCCTTGGTCTGGTTCGCCATGCGGCGCGAGCAGCACGGACACGGCGGCGTCGGCGACGTCGCGCTCGTCCACGACCGGCGTGGGCGCCATGTCCGGGCCCGACACGACGTCGCCCGCCCGCAACTGCGCCGTCCAGCCACGGGTGTTGGAGGCCAGCGTGTCGCTGCGCAGCACCACGGGACGGACGCCGCCGTCGCGGAGCAGGGCCTCCATGTCCGCGTGCACCTGGACGATGGGGTCGCTCTGGCGATCGGCGAGATCGTCGACGGCGGCCGAGGACACGTAGACGACGCGCGCCGTTCGCAGTTCCGCGACCAGCGGACGCGCCGGAGCGGAGTCGAGCAGCGGCCAGATGAGGAAGACGGCGTCGATCCCGATGAGCGCCTCGCGGAGAACGGCCGGATCCGTGAGGTCGCCCACCACCGGCTCGGCTCCGGGACGAGGGCTGCTCCGCCGCCGCTCCAGCGTCCGGACCTGCGCGCCGCGGCCGAGGAGCCGGGCGGCGACTTCGCGGCCGAGGTTGCCGCTCGCGCCCGTGACCAGGATCGATGGACGGCGACGGGTGCCGGTGAGGTGAGTGTCGGGCATGATCGGAACGGTAGGGGTTCAGGTCGACATGAAGGCAAGGCGCGCGTGACGAGAACGATCGGCAGGACGATCGGACAGGCCGCCGCGGAGCTCGGCGTCGAAGCCCACGTCCTCCGGCACTGGGAGGACGTGGGCGCGCTCGCCGTGCCCCGCGACGCCAGCGGATACCGCAGTTACGACGACCATGCGCTGGAGCAGGCGCGCACCGTCCTGAAACTGCGGCGGGTGGGGCTCTCGCTGCCCGAGATCACGGCCGCCATGTCGCCGAAGAAGGCCACGGCGCAGGCGGTCGTGAAGGCGAAGATCGAGGCGCTCGAAACGGAGGTCGTCCATCGGCGGCGGGCGATTTCATTTCTGCGGCACACCGTCGAATGCCGGCATCGGTATCTCGACGAGTGCCCGGACTGCGCGTCCTTCGCCCGCGAAGCCTGAACACCCTGAATTTGCCCGGAATTCGTCAGGGCTTGAGGCCGTCGAACCAGGTCAGGATCTCGGGAAGCGCGGCGCGCTTGGACGCCCCATGCGGCACGTCCCCGAAGTCGGTCAGCGGCGCCTCAACGCCGTTGGCGCGAAGAGCCGCGACGCAGTGCTTGGCGTTGAGGATGCTCACGTCCTTGTCACCGGTCGCGGCGTAAAGCCGGACGGGCACCCGCGGCTTCCAATCGGTGCAGGTGGTGTCATTGGAGCGAAGGGCGTTCAGCAGATTCCCCGTCGGCTCGGACGCCCACGCGATGAACCGCGGAGTGAGCAGTTCCTGCGGCGTCGCCGGAAGTGCCATCGCCACGTCGCGGTCGGTGTGCTCGCCGTCGAACAGGTCCTCCACGATCCCGGCGTACGGCTCGTTGAACACCTCGGACGGCTGCTCGTAGAAGTGGTGGATCCGGTTCAGCGCGGTCAGCGAATAGGCGAAATAGAGCGTGGCCCGCCTCGGATCCAGCGAATCGCCTGACAGTGCCGCCGGAATTTCCGCGTTCTGCACGTCGTACGCGCCACTGATCGGCGCGACGGCCGCCAGCCGGTAGTACGGAACCTGCCCGCGCTGGAGCGCCCGCGCCAGCCCCATCGCCGCCGCGCCACCCTGCGAGAACCCTGAGACCAGCACGCGGGAGCGAAGGCGCCGCTGCTGCTTCGCGGCGAACGTCCGGGCAGCCCGAAGCAGGTCCGCCGACGCGGTGACCTCGGACGACACGTCCCCGTACGGATGGCGGCCGGGCCCGAGCCCGAGACCGAGGTAGTCGGGCGCCACGGCGGCGTAACCGGCCGACCCGAAGAGGAACGCGTCCGCCCGCTGCTGCGGCTGGACGGACGGCGCCTGCGCCTTGGAGATCATCGTCCCGTGCTCGTACGCGACGACCCGCAGGTCGCGGCTGCCGTCGCGGGGCAGCACCACCAGTCCGCCGGCGGTGGTCGGCCGCTTGTCGGGCGCGATGGTGCGGTAGACGATCCGGTAGGCGTCCAGGCCGTGGCGCGCTCCGGCGGTGTCCGCGCCCGCCTGCGCCAGGTATTGGACGACCTCGTCCCGCGTCATACCGGCGACGGCCTCGGCTGAGACGATCGTCCCCCGCGCCGCACGCGCGTCCGACGCCGTGACGACTACACGTTCAGGTGTCTCCGCCTGGGCTTTCACGGCCCAGGTCACGGGCGCCGCGGCGGCTGTCAAGGCCGCGGCGGCCAGCGCGAAAAGTCGCATTCGGGCCCCGGTCATCGTTCTCATTCGCTGTCCAAACCCTTCGGGTCCTGGTTCTCGCATCGGTCAGATGGAGACGCTAAGAGAGCGTGATGGGACACGGCGTCGGCCCGGAAGACGGTTCTGAAATGGCCGGGGCAACCTTCGATGCGTCCCCGAGGAGGATCATCGGCGCCCTTTCGCCGAATAGCCTGCGGCAATGACGACAGCCCGGACGGCGGCCGTCCTGCGGGACGCGCGGCGGCGCCTCGCGGACCGGCCGAGGCTCGCCGACGCCCTGCTCGGCGGCGGCCTGACCGCGTTCGACGTCGCGGCGATCCTGGTCCGGGAGCCGCCGCCGGGCGCGGCGGCCGTCGCGCTGTGGGGAGCGCAGAGCCTTCCGCTCGTCTGGCGACGCACCCGTCCACTGGCGGTGCTGGCGGCGATGACCGCCGCGTTCGTCGCGTTCGAGGCGGCGCACGCCATTCCGCACACCACGCCGGGCCCCTATTTCCTCGTGTTCGCCGTATACACGGTGGCCCGCTGCGTCCGGTATTCGTCCAGCCTGGGTTGGACGGTGCTAGCAGCGACCGTCGTCATCGCGACTGAGCTGCTCACCCGGCAGGACGCGGCGCCGCGCCTGTGGTCGCTGGAACCGGTCAACGCGACGACGTTCGCCGTGTTCTTCGCCGTCGCCTGGCTCGTCGGCGCGGGCCGCCGCCGGATCGACGCCGACACCGCCCGGCTCACGCGGCTCAACGACCTCCTGCGCGCCGAGCGGGCGGAGAACGCCGAACGCGCGGTGCTCACCGAGCGGGCGCGCATCGCCCGCGACCTGCACGACGTCGTCGCGCACCACGTGTGCGCCATCGCCGTGCAGGCCCGCTCCACCGAGGAGGTGATCCAGGACGACCCGCGCGTCGCCCGCCGGGGCGTCGCGCTGATCGCGGACACGGCCGACGTCGCGCTGGAGGAGATGCGCCGCATCCTCGGCCTGCTCTCCGCGCGGGAGGAGGAACTCCGGCCCGAGCCGTCCCCGCGCGTGCTGGACGACCTCGTCCGGACGGCGGAGGCGGCGGGCTGCCGTGTGAAGGCGGTCCTGGACGAGGCGGCGGTCGGCGGCGCACCGGCCGCCGTCCAACTGTCGGCGTACCGGATCGTCCGGGAATGCGTGACGAACGCGATGAAACACGCCGGGCCGACCGACGTCCGGATCGAGATGCGGGTCGAGGCGGGGGCGCTGGTCGTCCAGGTCGAGAACGGGCCGCCGCCGGACGGGCACCGGCCCGTCCCCGGCTCCGGCCTCGGGCTGATCGGCGTCCGGGAGCGCGCCGCCGCGTTCGGCGGCACGCTGGAGGCCGGGCCGATCCCGGACGGCGGATGGAGCGTCCGGGCCACGCTCCCGATCGGCGGGCGGCCGTGACCGTCCGCGTCCTCGTCGTCGACGACCAGGACATGGTCCGGGCCGCGTTGCGCGCCGTCATCGACCGGCGGGACGGCCTGCACGTCGTAGGCGACGCGGCCGACGGGGAAAGGGGCATCGCGGAGGCGCGGAGGCTGCGCCCCGACGTCGTGGTCATGGACGTCCGCATGCCTGGCATGACCGGCGTCGAAGCGACACGTCAGATCCTCGCCGACTGGCAGCATCCGGAGCCACCGCCGCGCGTCCTGATCCTCACGACGTTCGACCTGGACGAGTACGTGCACGCGGCGCTTCGCGCGGGCGCGGCGGGCTTCCTGCTGAAGAACAGCCCGCCGGACCAGCTCGCCCACGCCATCCGCGTCATCGCGGACGGCGAGTCGATGCTCGCCCCGAGCGTCACGAGGCGGCTCATCGACACCTTCTCGGCACTGCCTCCCGGCATCGCGGACGGACGCTCCCGCCTCACGCCGAACCGCCCGCTCGGCAGGCTCAGCGAGCGGGAGATCCAGGTACTCGTCCAGGTGGCGCGGGGTCTGTCGAACGCGCAGATCGCCGTGGAACTCGGCCTGACGGAGGCCAACGTGAAGAGCCGCGTCAACCGCGTGCTGACCAAGCTCGGCCTGGCCAACCGCGTGCAGGCGGCGATCTTCGCCCACGAGGCCGGGCTCGTCCCGGCAGAGGAGCCGCCTCCCCGCCCGGACGAGCCCGGCCTCCCCGCGAACAACGGAAGGCCGTAGCCTCCGGCTCAGCCGGACTTGGCGACGAGGGCGGCGTACCGGTCCAGGTAGAGCGGCCAGCCCCCGTCGTTCTCGACGCCGTCGCGAACCGACTCCCAGCCGGGCCCGTGCCGGTCGAGGTGGCGGTGCTCCAGCTCCACGCGGGTGCGCTCGGGGGTCTCGGCGACGAACCGGACCTCGACCTCGCTCGTGTTGTCCGGCTCTGTCTCGACCTGCCACTGCGGGCTGATGTCCCAGCTGAACACCACGCGGTCCGGCGGGTCGTAGGCGAGGACGCGCGCCCACCGGCACTCGGCCCCGTCCTCGCCCCGGTCGTAGATGTGTCCGCCGACCTTCGGCTCGAACACGGTCTCGGCGATCGGCGCGCCGAGCAGGTTGTGCTCGGGCGGCTTGAAGTCGCCGAAGCGCGCGGTGAATATCTCGAAGGCCCGCTCGATCGTCGCGTCCACGACGATCTTCCGGCGGACCACCACGTCCGCTGCCTGAGTCATGATCACTCCTCGGTGGGTCGGTCGACGACGTCCTGGTAGCCGGTCAGCGCGCGGTCCCAGAACGTCTCGAGCTGGTCGCGCAGCGCCGCGAGGCCCGCCGGGTTCAGCCGGTACACCCGCCGCGTCCCCTCGGCGCGGTCGGTGACCAGCCCGGCGTCCTTCAGGACCTTCAGATGCTGGGACACCGCCGGCCTGCTGATCGGCAACCGCTCCGCCAGCTGGCCGACGGCCTGCGGCCGCTCGGCCAGGCAGACCACGATGGCACGCCGGGTGGGATCGCCCAGCGCCGCCCAGCCGGAACCGCTTCGGTAAGCATCCACGAACCGTAAGCTACGGCTTACGGTTGGAGCGTGTCAAGGAATCGTCGCTACGCTGCCGTACCGTGCCGCAGACGCGCCTCGACCTCGCCCGGATCCGGGCGGCCCGCCGGATGATCGACCCGCTCTTCCTCGACTCCCCGCTCTACCGCTGCGAGGCGCTGGAGCCCGTCCTCGGCTGCGCGGTGAGCGTCAAGCTCGAAACGGCGAACCCGGTCCGGAGCTTCAAGGGCCGCGGCACCGAGCTCGTCTCAAGCCTGCTCGCCGAGGGCGATCGACAGGCGGCGGTGTGCGCCAGCGCGGGCAACCTCGGCCAGGCCCTCGCCTGGTCGGGACGCAAGCGCGGGCTGGACGTCACCGTCGTCGCATCCCGGTTCGCGCCCGCCGCCAAGCTCGACCGCATCCGCGCGCTGGACGCGACGCTGGAGCTGGTGGACGGCGACTTCGACCTCGCCCGCGAGCGGGCGGCGGCCATCGCGCGGCACGACGGCGTCCGGCTGGTCGAGGACAGCCTGGACATCGAGACCTGCGAGGGCGCGGCGACCATCGGCCTTGAGCTGGTGGACGCCGTCCCGCGGTTCGACGCCGTCCTGATCGCGCTCGGCGGCGGGGCGATGGCCACCGGCGTCGGCCACGTGCTGAAGGCGCTGGCGCCGGACGTCGAGGTGATCTGCGTCCAGCCGGCGGGGGCGCCCGCGATGACGCTGTCGTGGCGCGGGCGGCGCGTCGTCACCACCGACTCGACCGACACGATCGCGGACGGCGTCGCCGGTCGTCGCCCCATCGCCGCCGTCCTGGACGATCTCCTCCTCGTCGCCGACGACGCCGTCCTGGTCGAGGAGGCGTCGATCGTCGCCGGCATGCGGCTGCTCCTCGACCACGCGGGGCTCGTGGTCGAGCCGTCCGCCGCGCTCGGCGTCGCGGCGGTCCTCGAAGACCGCGACCGCTTCGCCGGACGGCACGTGGCCGCCATCGTGTGCGGCGGCAACGTGGACATGGACGCTTATCGCCAGTGGGTGGGCATATCCACCCCTCACCGGGCTTGACAATTCAGCCATTCGGCCGACAAGCCCGAATATCAAGGCACCCGGCGCTCCGCGGGCACTGATCGTTGCCCTTCGGGCTGCCTTTCCGAGGCTTACCTCCCCACCACCGGGATGGAATGGTGAATATGCAAGAACATCCTGCGCAAAAGGAGAGTGTGATGCGCAAAGCAATCCTGGCGGGAGCTTCCCTGGTCGTCGCCGCCCTGGCGACGGGACCGGTGGCCGCCCCCGCCCTGGCCGCTCCCGGCAAGCCCGCTCCCGCCAAGGCCAACGCGTCGTGCGAGGCCAGGCTGTTCGCGGACGAGGTGACCGTCCGCGACCTGGGCCCGGACGGCATCGCCGCGGACGGCTGGTCCGTCCGCTGCTCGGCCGACAGCCAGGTGAGGGTGGTCATCGACTACGTCACGGGACGCCATGTCACCTCGGCGGCGAACGTCGCCGCCGGCGACCAGTGGCAGGGCCTCGACCTCACGCCGTCCCCCGACGGCCGCGGCACGAACGCCGTCGTCTCCGTCTACGAGGGCCGCGAACTCCTGACCCAGGAAGCCATCAACTGGGACTGATCCCACTGCCTACTGAAGATCATTGACCACGCCGAACAAGGGCCGGAAGAATTGCACGACCGGCCCTTGTTCGGCGTGGCATTACCGCATTCCCGCCTTACTCGGCCGGACCCGCGCCGCATACGCGGAGGGCGCTTTCCAGGAGGAGGGCCGAGGCCCTGGAGGTGGTCAGGCGGCCGGTGGCGACCTGTTCGGCGGCGGTGTGGGTGAGGCCGAGGACGGCGTCGGCGAGCCAGGACGCGGTGAGCCCGCGGTCGAAGTCACCGGTGCGCTGGCCCCGCAGGACGACGCGTTCGAGGCGGGCCGTGGCGGCGCGGTGGACGGCGTCGCCCTCCGCGCGGTGGTTCCGGGTGAGGGCCGGTTCGAGCAGCAGCGGGTACCGCCGGACCAGCTCCCAGCAGATGTCGAGGACCTGGCGGAGCGCGTCGGCGGGCGGGACGGCGTCCAGGTGCGTGGCGTCGAAGGCGGCGATGGTCTCGGCCGCCGCGTTGCCGACGAGCGTCGCGACGAGCGCGTCCCGCGACGGGAAGTGCGCGTAGACGGTCTGCCGGGTGACCCCGGCCGCGGTCGCGATCTCCACCATGCTCGCGTCCGGACGCTCCCCGAGCACGGCGCGGGCCGCGTCGAGGATGGCGTCGATGTTGCGCCGGGCGTCGGACCTGCGGCGGCGCGCGGGCGTGGAGGGGTCCAGGGTCTCGGCCATCGGAGCAAAGATACCCGGCGGTGAAAACTTGACAGCATGTAAGAGCTTGTTAATGTTGACAGCATGTCAAAGAACGGGGACGGCCTCGCGGTCGAGGCACACGGCCTGGTCAAGGTCTACGGCGACACCCGGGCGCTGGACGGGATCGACCTCGCCGTCCGGCGCGGCCAGGTCTTCGGCTTCCTGGGCCCGAACGGGGCGGGGAAGACGACCACGATCCAGATCCTGGCGACCCTGGTCCGGCCGGACGGCGGCACCGCCCGCGTCCTGGGGTTCGACGTGCTGCACGGGCGGCGGGAGATCCGGTCCAGGGTGGCGGTGACGGGCCAGTTCGCGTCGCTCGACGACGACCTGACCGGCTACGAGAACCTCGTGGTGTTCGGCCGCCTGCGCGGCCTGTCGCGGGCCGCGAGCAGGCGGAGGGCGGACGAGTTGCTCACGGCGTTCGACCTGACCGGCTCAGCCGGACGTCCGGTGCGCGGCTATTCGGGCGGGATGCGCCGCCGCCTCGACATCGGGGCCAGCCTCATCGTCACCCCCGACCTCCTCTTCCTGGACGAGCCCACCACCGGCATGGACCCGCGCAGCCAGATCCAGGTGTGGGAGCTGGTCCGCCGGATCGCGGCGGCCGGGACCACGGTGCTGCTCACCACCCAGTACCTGGAGGAGGCCGACCGGCTCGCCGACCGGATCGCGGTCGTCGACCACGGCCGGATCGCGGCCGAGGGGACGAGCGCCCAGCTCAAGGCCCAGGTCGGCGCGGGCACCCTGCACGAGGTGTTCTTCGCCCTCACCGGCGATCCGGCCGGCGCCGACCGCGCGGAGGCGGCGTCGTGAGCGTCACCGACTCCCGCGACGTGCCGGAGGCCGACCGGCTCGGCGGCCTGCTCGCCCCCGCCGGGCCGCCCCGCCGCGCCGGAGCGCTCGCCGCGACGGCGACCTTCGGCTGGCGGGCCATGCTCAAGATCAAGCACGAGCCCAAGCAGCTCGTGGACGTCGTCGCCATCCCGGTGGTGTTCACGGTCCTGTTCACCTACGTCTTCGGCGGCGCGCTCGGCGGGACGCCGGGCGAGTACCTGCGGACCCTGCTGCCCGGGACGCTGGTCATGGGCGTCGTGTCCTGCACCATGTACGGCGGCGCGCGCCTCGCGCAGGACGTGACCACCGGCGTGTTCGACCGGTTCCGCGCGCTGCCCGTGTGGCGCGGGGCGCTCGTCCTCGGCGGCCTGCTCGGGGACGCCGGGCGCTACCTGATCGCCGCGTCCATCTCGGTGGCCCTCGGCGTCGCCATCGGGTACCGGCCGGACGGCGGCGTGCCGGGCGTGGTCGCCGGCGTGGCGCTCGTCATCGCGTTCGGGCTCGCGCTCTCCTGGCTGTGGGCCGCGGTGGCGCTGCTCGTCCGCGACCCGGCCACCGTCATGAGCCTCGGCCTCGCCGTGCTGATGCCGCCGACGTTCGCCAGCAACATCTTCGTCCAGCCCCGGACAATGCCCGGCTGGCTCCGCGCGTTCGTCGAGGTCAACCCGATCAGCCATGTCGCCGACGCGGCGCGGGGCCTGATGAACGGCACCGGCGGCGCGGCGCCCGTCGCGTGGTCCCTCGCCGCGACGGCGGCCATCACGCTCGTGTTCGCCCCGGTCGCCCTCCACCTCTACGCCAGGCGGGCGTGACGCTGCGTCCGCGCGAAGAGCCTTTGCCAGCAGGGGGCTTTGGGTTGGTATGGGGCTGGACAAATGGACGTCATGGGAGATCTCGCCTTCACGGACCGGACGGATTTCGAGAACGCGGAGCGCGGCCTGCTCGGGTCGCTGTCGCCGGGGGTGGTCAGGGACGCGGGCGGACGGGTCGTGTGGGACAACGACGTCTTCGCCTTCCTCGACGCCCCCTGCCCCGACACGGCGAACCCGTCCCTCTGGCGGCAGTCGCAGTTGTGCGCCAAGCAGGGCCTCTTCGAGGTGACGGACGGCATCTACCAGGTGCGGGGCCTGGACCTGTCGAACATGACGCTGGTCGAGGGCGAGCGCGGGGTGATCGTGATCGACCCGCTCGTGTCGGTGGAGACCGCCGCCGCCGCGCTCGGGCTGTACCGGGAGCATCGGGGCGACCGGCCGGTGACCGGGCTTGTCTACACCCATTCGCACGTCGACCATTTCGGCGGCGCGGAAGGCGTCATCGAGGCCGGGAATCCCGACGGGGTGCCGATCGTCGCGCCCGCCGGATTCGTGGAGAACGCCGTCGCGGAGAACGTGTACGCCGGGACGGCCATGGCCCGCCGGGGCATGTACCACACGGGCGTCCTGCTGGATCGGGGCCCGGACGGAATGGTCGGCACCGGTCTCGGCCAGACCGCGTCGTCGGGGCGCGTCTCGCTCATCCCGCCGAACACGCACATCACCCGCACCGGGCAGGAGGAAGTCCTGGACGGCGTGCGAATCGTGTTCCAGTTGACGCCGGGAACCGAAGCCCCGGCGGAGATGAACTTCCATTTCCCGGAACGGCGCGCCCTGTGCATGGCGGAGAACGCCACGCACAACCTCCACAACATCCTGACTCTGCGCGGTGCGCTCGTCCGCGACGCGCGGGTGTGGGCGCGCTACCTGGACGAGGCGATCACGCTGTTCGCCGACTCCAGCGATGTGGCGTTCGCGTCCCACCATTGGCCGATCTGGGGACGCGACGCCATCGTCGCCTTCCTGTCGCAGCAGCGGGACCTCTACGCCTACCTGCACGATCAGACGCTCCGCCTGCTCAACCAGGGCCACACCGGCATCGAGGTCGCGGAGATGATGGAGCTGCCGCCCGCGCTGTCCAACGCCTGGCACGCCCGCGGCTACTACGGCTCGGTGAGCCACAACGTGAAGGCGATCTACCAGCGCTACATGGGCTGGTTCGACGGCAATCCCGCGCACCTCTGGGAGCATCCGCCGGTCGAGAACGCGAAGCGGTACGTGGAATGCATGGGCGGGGCGTCCAAGGTGATGTCGATGGCCCGCGACTACGCCGGCCAGGGCGATCTGCGGTTCGCCGCGACCCTTTACAACCATGTCGTTTTCGCCGACCCGGACAACGCCGACGCCAAGTCCGGGCTCGCCGACGTCTACCAGCGGCTCGGCCGGGGCGCGGAGAACGGGACGTGGCGCAATTTCTATATGACCGGGGCGATGGAACTGCGCGAGGGAATCAAGCCGGTCCCGATGAGCATCTCCGGCGGGATGACCGCCGGGCTGACGGTCGAGCAGGTCTTCGACTCGATGGCGATCCGCGTGAACGGCCCCAAGGCGTGGGACGAGCGCGTCACCATCGACTGGGACTTCAGCGACACCCGCGAGCGGTACCGGATGATGCTGTCCAACGGCGTCCTCATCCATCGGCGGGTGACCGGCGAACCCGACGGCGCCGATCTGACGCTCACGCTCGCCCGTCCGCAGTTGTTCGCGCTGATAGCGGGGAAAGGCTCGGAAGGCATCACCAGTTCCGGTGACGCGGGGGCGCTGCGCAGGCTGCTGGCCGTCATGGACGCGCCCGAGCCCGACTTCCCGATCGTCACCCCCTGACCGTGGGCGAGGTCATCGGAGACCTGCTCCCCCTCGCCGTCGGGGTGGCGATCAGCCCGATCCCGATCATCGCGGTGATCCTGATGCTGCTGGCGCCCCGGGCCCGCGACGCGGGCCTCGGGTTCCTCGGCGGGTGGGTGGCCGGGATCGTGGTCGCCACGACGGTGCTGGTGGTGATCGCGAACGCGATCGGCATGACGGACACGTCCGGGCAGCCCAAGACGCCGGTGTCGTGGATCAAGCTGCTGCTGGGCGTGCTCGTGCTGACGCTGGCCGCCAAGCAGTGGACCGCGCGTCCCGGACCGGGCGCGCCCGCCGAGCTGCCCGCCTGGATGAAGGCGATCGACAGGCTGACCCCCGTGAGATCCGCGTCGCTGGGGGTTCTGCTGTCGGCGGTGAACCCGAAGAACCTGGTCATGTGCGCCGCCGCCGGAATAGCCATCGCGCAGGGCGAGCTGAGCATCGGCGGCGAGGTCGTCGCGGTCGCCGTCTTCACCGTCATCGCGGCGTGCACGGTCGCGATTCCCGTGGCCGTCTACGTCACCGACGCCGAACGGATGCGCGGGCCTCTGGACTCGCTGAGAGCGTGGCTGGAGCAGAACAACGGCACGGTGATGTTCGTCCTGCTGCTGGTGATCGGGGTCGTCCTGGTCGGGAAGGGCCTCTCCGGCCTCATCGGCTGACCGGCACGTTCCCGGTCAGCCGCGGCGGTTCCGGTAGTGGTGGACGATGAGGCACGTCGCGCAGGCCATCGTGGCCAGCCCGAACGCCGTGTCGACGACCATGTTCGCGTCGAGCCTCGACAGGACCATGTCGGCCGCGGCGAAGAACACGAGGAGCACCCACAGCACCGGCCGCACGGCCCTGCTCCGCGCGCTCGGGGACGCCCCGCCGGCGGCCGGGGTGGTCGCCTCCGACCGACCGTGAGGATCATTCATCTTTTTTCTCCGAGTACGGGGTGACGATCGCCGCGAATCACTCTAGGAACTACGAACGCGGCGAACGATCCAGCCTTCCCGTCCACGTTGGTATAGCAGGCTGTACTCCTGCCCCGCCCTTCGGGCGATTTCCGACTTGTCGTCTTAAAGTCAGGGGGCGCGAGGAGGGTGCGGATGGTGGCGGGCAGGCCGGAGCCGGCGGTTCCCCGGTATGCCGGGCATGGTCTCGTCATGCGCCGCGCCCGCGCCGTCCTCGACGCGCTGGAGCATCTCGTCGGCGGGCTCGGCACCGCGCTGCTGGCGTTCGTCGCGATGGCGTGGGTCACCTCGGTCGCGGTGCTGTGCCTCGCCGGGGTCGGGCTGCTGCTCGCGCCGAGCGCGCTGCGCGGCGTCCGCGCGGTGGCGTCCCGGGAGCGGGCCCGGCTGTCCCGCTGGGGCCCGGAGATCATCGGGCCGGGGCCGGTGCCGTCCCGGCTCAGCGCCGCCCTCGCGGACCCGGCCGTCCCCCGCGAGCTGTGCTGGGTGCTCGGGCACGGGACGGCGGGCCTGCTGTTCAGCGCGGCCGCCATCACGATGCCGGTCGCGTCCGCGCAGGACATCACCTACCCGCTGTGGTGGCGGTTCCTGCCCGCGCAGAACCGCGAGCCCACCGGCGTGTTCTGGACGGTCCGCGACTTCTCCGACGCCCTGCCGGTCACCCTCCTCGGGATCGGGCTGGCGCTGGCGTTCGTCCTGCTCGGCCCGGGGATGGCCCGGTTGCAGGCGTGGCCGGGACGGCGGCTCCTCGCGCCCACCGACGACACCGACCTGTCCCTGCGGGTCGCGCAGCTGTCGGCGACCCGGGCCGCCGCGCTGGACGCGCACGCGACGGAGCTGCGGCGGATCGAGCGCTCGCTGCACGACGGCGCGCAGAACCGCCTCGTCGGCGTGACCGTGCTGCTCGGCGCGACCCGGCGCGCCCTGGCGCGCGACCCGGCGAGCGCGCCCGCGATCCTGGAACGCGCGCAGGTGGCGGCCGAGGAGGCGCTGGCCGAGCTGCGCGCGGTGGTGCGCGGCATCCTGCCGCCCGTCCTGGACGACCGGGGCCTGACCGGCGCGCTGACCGGGCTCGCGGCGAACTGCGGCGTGCCCTGCGAGGTGGACGTCGACATGCCGGGCCGGTGCGCGGCGTCGGTCGAGGCGACCGCGTACTTCGTCACGGCGGAGGCGCTGACCAACGTGTCCCGGCACAGCCGGGCGCGGCACGCGCTGGTGACCGTCCGCCGCGACGGCCCGCGCCTGCGGCTGCGGATCGAGGACGACGGCGTCGGCGGCGCGGACGCGCGCCGCGGCTCCGGCATCGCCGGGATCCGCAGCCGGATCGAGGCGCACGACGGGCGACTCGTCCTGACCAGCCCACCCGGTGGGCCGACGATCTTAGAGGTGGAGCTCCCATGCGGATCGTGATCGCCGAGGACGACCCGCTGCTGCGCGAAGGGCTGGCGTTACTGCTGCGCGCCGAGTCCTTGGACGTGGTCGCCACCACCGACTCCGCCGACGCGTTCCTCACGGCCGTCGACGACCACGAGCCGGACACCGCGATCGTCGACGTCCGGATGCCGCCGACCCACACCGACGAGGGGATCCGGGCGGCGGTCGAGGCGCGGCGGCGGCGTCCGGACCTCGCCGTGCTCGTCCTGTCGGCGTACGTCGAGCAGGCGTTCGCGACGGAGCTGCTGCACGGCGGCGCCCGCCGGGTCGGCTACCTGCTCAAGGAGCGCGTCGGCCGCGTCGAGCAGTTCCTGGACGCGCTGTACCGCGTCGCGGGCGGCGGCACCGCCATCGACCCCGAGGTCGTCGCGCAGTTGCTCACCCGCACCCGCTCCGACTGCGCGCTGGAGCGGCTGACGCCGCGCGAGCTGGACGTGCTCGCCCTGATGGCGGAGGGCCTCGGCAACACCGCGATCGCGGAGGGCCTCGTCGTCACCGAGGGGGCCGTGCACAAGCACATCCGGAACATCTTCGCCAAGCTCGGCTTGGAGCCCACCAGTGGCGCGGACCGGCGCGTCACCGCCGTCCTGCGCTATCTGGAGGCCAATTCCCGGAGCTGAACCGGGCGGATGGTGGGGCTGGCTACACCCCATTTCTGGGGCCGCGCTGTCTCGTTCCGGCGGCGGCGAGTGGAGATGCTTTGTGCATCCGAGAAAACGCCACTCGCAAGGAGCTCCCGATGGTTTCTCCCATCAAGTCGAAGATTCCCGTTTTGCTCGCCGCGCTCACCGTGTTCGGCGGAACCGTCGCGGTGGGCGCGCCCGCTCTGGCCCGTACGGAAAAGGGCGGCGGGGCGCCTGGCAATTCCGCTGTTCGGGCGAAGATGGACGCTCTGGTGCGCGACGGGTTCCCTGGCGTGCTCGCCGCCGTCCGGGGGCGGGACGGGCGCGCCGCCGACTACGTCGCGGGCGTCGGCGACCGCGCCACGGGCGCGAAACCACCGGTGAACGGCCATGTCCGGATCGCCAGCAACACCAAGACGTTCACGGCGACGGTCGTCCTGCAACTGGTGGGCGAAGGGAAGGTCGGGCTGGACGCCCCGATCGAGAAGTACCTGCCGGGCCTCGTCCGCGGCAAGGGAATCGACCCGAACAAGATCACAGTGCGGAACCTGCTCCAGCACACGAGCGGCATTCCCAACTACTCCCAGGACCTCGACCCGAACGCCTTCAACACGCGCGACGTCTACCGGGAACCGCGCGAACTGCTCGACATGGGGCTCCAGCACCCCGCCGATTTCCCGCCCGGCGCCAAATGGGAGTACAGCAACACCAACTATGTGATCGCGGGGCTGCTCGTCCAGAAGGTGACGGGACGTCCGATCGGCGAGGAGATCACCAATCGGATCGTCCGGCCGCTCGGGCTGCGCGACACGTACTGGCCGCAGGTCGGGGAGCGCGGCATCCGCGGACCGCACCCGAAGGGCTACGACGCGGCCAAGCCCGGCGGTCCGCTGCGCGACATCACGAGGCTCGACCCGTCCGCGGCCTGGGCGGCGGGGCAGCTCGTCAGCACCCCGCGCGATCTGAACCGCTTCTTCGGCGCGCTGCTCGGCGGCCGGTTGCTCCGCCCGGCGGAGCTGACGGAGATGAAGCGGACCGTCCCGGCGCCGGGCGAGACGCCGGGCGCGTCGTACGGCCTCGGCCTCATGAAGGCGCCACTGTCCTGCGGCGGCTACCTGTGGGGCCACGGCGGCGACATCAACGGCTACGAGACGCGCAACGGCGTCACCACGGACGGGCGGGCCGCCACAGTCGCGGTCACCGCGCTGCCGAGCGCGATCAGGACGACGGAGGACGAGATGATGAAGGTGCACCAGCACGTCCTGGACACGCTGGACACCGCGCTCTGCTCCTGACCCTCCCGCAAGGCGAAGCTCCCGGCGCCCCGGCGGCCGGGAGCTTCGCCTTGTCAGAGGTTCCTGACGGTCGATCGCGTGAAGAACTCGACCTCCGCTATGCAGACCTGCCGGTTGGGCGCGGCGCCGTAGGCGGAACGGATGGTGAGCCGGACGCGGACGACGTTCTCCCCGCGCAGCTTGAGCTTCTGCGGGCCGGGAGCGTCGTCGAGGCGCAGCTCGGTCGTCCTGCTCATGCCGTCGGACGAGAAGACCGTCGCGTCCAGGATCTGCGGGCGGGCCTGGGTGGCGTACTGGTCCGGCTGCTTCGAGACACCCGGGGTAATGATCACGTTGAGCAGGCGGCGGGGCTGGACGAACGACGCCTCCAGGAAGACGCCCTGGCTGCCGCCGCCGAAGCCGGTCCCCCAGAAGGTGTTGCTGAGGCCGTCGACCGCGAGCTGCGGACCGTGCTTCGGGTCGGTGTGCGACGCCTTCGCCGCGTTCGGCGGGGCGGGCGCCCGCTTGACGAAGTGGTCCACGACGCCGTTGGCCACGTCGTCGGCCTTCACGACCGCCGTCCCGACGACGGCCACGCCCGCGAGGACCAGCACGGCGGCGGTCAGCAGGTTGCCGGGCCCGCGCCTTATCCGCGGCCGCTCCCCCGCCCACGGCACCTCCCGGTTCCGGTCGCCGTGGACGAGCCGCTGCCACCAGGTGCGGGTGCGGAACCCGTCCTTGTCCGCCGCCGCGAGCGGCATCGCGCACTGGCGGCAGAAGTGCCGGTCGGGCGGGTTCAGCGTGTCGCACCAGGGGCACGGGACGCCGCCCGTCATCTCCGGGCCCCGCGCCCGCATCCGCGGGCGGGCCGCCTCCGGACGTCCCGGCAGCACGGGCGCCGGGCCCGCGGGAGGGGGTTGCGCCGGGGTCTCCGGAGTCACCGGGATCAGCAGGCGCCGGGCCCGGTCGTCCCGCGCGGGCGGCCGCCCCGGCAGCGGTGCGACCCGCCGGTCTGGCGGAGCCGCCTCCGGCGGCCCCGCGGGCGGGCGCGGCAGGCTGGCGGGCCGTTGACCGGGGGCGCCGCGCGGCGGGGCCGGTGGGAGGGGCCGTTCGATCCGCGTGTCGGGCGGCGGGGGCGGCGGTTCCGCGGGCGGCGGCTCGTCGGGGGCGGGCAGGGGGACGCCGTGGGCGGGCGTCCAGTTCAGCACCGCGCCGCAGCGGTCGCAGAACGAGCCGCCCTGACCGGTGGCCCCGCAGTCCGGGCAGACTCCTCCGGGGGACGTCATTGGGCCGCTCCTTTCTCCAGGACGTGCACGGCATAGGGGACGTGGGCGGGACGGACCGCGCCGACCAGCGCGTCCAGCCGCCGCGCGTCCACCCGGGACGGGTCGGGGACGCGCAGGATCACCTCAAGGCGCGGCGCCGCCTCGCCCGGGAACGCGCCGAGCGGCCGTTCCGACCAGGTCGCGCCGCCGCTCTCGACGATCTCCGGCGCCACGCCGAACGCCATCAGGACGGCCGCCGCGACACCGTGCCGGGTGCCGCGCAGACGGTGCAGGCCCGTCGCCTTCGCGACCGCGTCCCGGGCCTGCTCCTCGGGCTCGTCGCCCCGCAGCTCGGCGCCGACCCACCCGGCGAGCCAGCCGACGAAGTCGGCCGGGGCGAGCGCGGGCGAGAAGTACGCCTCCATGTTGTCGAGGACGGCGAGCAGCGGCGCGAACAGATCGTCGAGCCCGGCCACGAACCGCTGGGCGAGCTCGTCCTCCGCGAACACCGACGGCAACCGCTCCCCCAACGGATAAGCCGACCGCACCCCATCAACCCCACCCCTCAAGACGCCCTGCCTTCCTGGGGGGCGCCCCCCAGACCCCCGAAGGGGGAGCGCCGTGATCCTCGCTTCGCTCCGGTCACGACGCTCCTCCCCTCACCCGAATTTTGTGGTCGTAGGAGAAGACCAGGGCGGAGGGGTCCAGGTCGATGCGGTCTACGGCGTCGCCGCGTTTGCCGGTCAGAGGGTCGGCGGCGTGCAGGCGGACCTCGTCCACGAGTTCCACGCCCGGCACCCGCTGCAGGACGGCGAAGATCTCGCCCGCCTGGAGGGGGCGGCCGAACTGCCAGCCCTGGCCGTCCGCGCCGCCGGTCAGCGGGTCGAGGTGGGCGTAGAGGGCGTCGAGCGAGGCGCGGCGGACGGACTCGGCCTCAAGGGTCCCGAAGGCGTGCACCGTCGCGACGACCGTGACGCCCTGGTAGAACGGCGGGCCCACGGCGAGCCTGACCCCGATGGGGCGGCGGTCGTCCAGGTAGCGGGTGACGCGGCGGAGCAGGTCGTCGCCGGGGACGAGCTGCTCGAACCGGAGCCGTCCGTCCGTGTCGGCCACGGCCTGCGGCACCACCAGGACCCGGACCGCGCCCGCGCCCGCGTCGTCCACGGGCAGGCAGCGGATCCGGGCCGTCTCGGGCGCGGCGCGGCGGGCCAGTTCCTCGTAGTCGCGGGCGGTGACGGCGCGGTCCTGGGCGCGGAGCGCGACGGGGGTGCGGCGCTTGGCCTCGTCGAGGGTCTCGGCGTCGACGCCGCCGCGCGCCGCCTCCCGGTTCTCGACCTGCGCGACGTACGGGATCGACGTGCGGAGCACGCTCAGCGCGCCGCGCGCCACGTTCCCGGCGCGGCCGCCGCCGGTCCGGTAGCGGCGGGCGCGTAGCACCGCGCCCTTGTCCGGGACGGCCCCGTACTGCCGGAGCAGCCCGTCCGGGGCGCGGACGGCCGGGCCGAACGAGACCTCGCCGGTCGCCGCGTCCAACCGGAAGTGCCGGTCGTCCGGCCCGGACGCGGAGAAATGGTCGACCACCTCCCATTCCTGCCAGCCGTCGCCGTCCGACAGCTCCAGGACGAGCGGCGGGTCGCCCGCCACGACGGGCGCGTTCTCGGTCCGGAACCGCTCGCCGGGGACGCCCGCGGACTCGCCGAGCGTCTCGTCCCGGACCGTCTCCGCGTGGACGGCGCCGGTCGTCCCGCCGACCGTGGCGGCCTCCGCGTCGCGGACGGTCGGCGACACCGAGTAGAACGGCTGGCCGGGCAGCGGCTCGGTGACCCGGCAGCGCAGCCATCCCGCCTCGTGGACGCCGAGCCGCGACATGACGTGCCCGTCCGGGACGTGCAGCACGACCTCCCCGGCCCGGTTGAGCCCGCCGGTCCCGTCGGAGGCGACCTCGCACTCCCGCCAGCCCTCGCCGGTCCACGCCTCCCAGCGCAGCGGCGGCTGCCGCGGGTCGACGCCGACGCCGTCGACGCGGCTGTCCAGCCTGATCATCACCGCGCAGGACGGGACGGCCGCCGACAGCCCGAGCGCCAGCACGTCACCGGGCCGGGGCACGGCGGAGAAACACGCGAAATCCTCTCCGGAGCGGACGTCGGCGGTGTGGTCGGCGACGGTCCCGCCGTCCGGCTGCGCGATCACGGCGGACAGCTCGCACGGCACGACGCGCAGGTCGCGCTCGGTGGTGAACACGACGGCCTCCTCGTGCTCGGTGCGCAGCGTCGCGATCTCCGCCCCGGCGGGCAGCACGACGTCCTCCTCCTGCGGCGCGGACAGCCAGAACGTCACGTCCGTGCGGGCGGCGGCGGGCGGCAGCAGCGTGACGCCGAGCAGGTCGAGGAACGCCGCGTAGTTCTTCTCCGGCACGCGGTTGAGCCGGTACACGAGCTGGTCGACCATGTGCGCGACGGTCTCGATCAGCGTCACGCCCGGGTCGGAGACGTTGTGGTCGGTCCATTCCGGGCAGCGCTGCTGGATGTAGCGCTTGGCGTCGTCCACGAACTGCTGGAAGCGCCGGTCGTCGAGGTTGGGCGCGGGCAGGGGCATCAGGTTCCGCTCTCGAAGGACGGTCGGCGGCCCGGCAGGGATGTCGCGTCTGTTGCGTCCGCCTCATCCGCCGGGTCGTCGTGGGACGGGATCACATAGAACGGGAAGACCAGGTTGCGCGGGTTGTTCGTGCCGCGGACCTCGTACCGGACGTCGATGAACAGCACCGCCGCGTCGTCCGGCGCCACGCTCACCCGGACGTCGGCGACCTCGATGCGCGGCTCCCAGCGGTCCAGGCTGCCGCGCACCTCGTAGGCGATGCGCCCGGCGGTCTCCTCGTTGACGGGCGCGAACACGAGGTCGTGGATCGCGCAGCCGAACTCGGGCCGGGACGGGCGCTCGCCCGGCGCCGTCGCGAGCACCAGCCGGATCGCCTCCTCGATCTCCCGCTCCCCGGTGACCAGCACGATCCCGCCGGACGCGCTGACCCGCATCGGGAACCCCCAGCCCGCGCCGACGAACTGCTCCCCCATCGAAATCCCCCCGTTCAGCCCGCTGGAATGATCATGACCGGCGCGTGGTTCTGGGTGAGCAGCCCGGTGACGTTGACCTTGCCCTGCACCTCGACGATGCCGTGGACCATGAGGTTCGCCGCGCGGAGCCCGATGCTCGCCGCCTGGAGGTCGAGCCGCGTGGTCGCGCTGACCCGGATGACCGGGCCGCTGACCGTCACCGTCCGGTTGCCGGATATCTCCACGCTGCCGTCGCTGTGGACGGTCAGCCGCGTCCCCGTCTCCCGCATCTCGACCGTCATCCGGTCGTCGCCGCTGGACACCTTCACGCCCTGCTGGCCGGGCGCGTCCACCAGCTCGATCCGGTTCCCGGTGCGGGACGCGACGCTGCGCCAGTTCACCCGGCCGGACGTCCCGACCACCGGCATCCGCCGGTACTTCGGCAGCCGGTCGACGCCGTTGTAGAGCCCGCCGATGACGTAGGGATGGTCGAGGGCGCCCCGGTCGAACGCGACGAGGACCTCGTCGTTCACGTCCGGCATGAGGAGCCCGCCGCCGCGCACCCCGCCGTACTGCACCACCCGGGCCCAGTCGCTGACGTAGTCGTCGCTCAGCCAGGGGAAGCGCAGCTTGACACGTCCCTGGTTGCGCGGGTCCTGGATGTCGGTGACGATCGCGGACGCGACGCCCGGCACCCTCGGCGCGGCGGGCGCGGCGCCGCCCGACGCCAGCCCGAACAGCGACCGGTGCTGGCGGCCGGACACCGTCAGCCACGTCTCGTAGGAGTCCCCGATCCCGAACACGTGCCGCGCGGTGGTGACCGTGTACCGGCCCTCGAAGGGGCGGCCGATCCGGTTCACCGCGACCGGCAGCCCGGGGCGCAGCTTCGGGTCGCCGTCCGCGGCGAGCTCAAGCTCGGCGAACGCGCCGCTGACGTCGCCCGCGAGCGCCTTCGCGGCCTCCTTCACCTGCGCGTGCGTGTCGTAGGGGACGCCGGTCTCGACCAGCTCCGCCTTCCCGAACGGCCGGACGGCGTCGACGCCGGTCAGCCCGATGTCCAGCTCGGGGTTGCGGGTGGCGTCGGCGCGTCCGATCACCTCGCGTTTGCGGCGGACGTCCCAGCCCCGCACCCGCACCGTGCCGACCTGGTCGGCGGCGGTGACGCCGGTGCGGCAGCGGCGCAGGTTCGCGCCGAACTCCAGCACGTACGGGCTGGACGCGGCCTTCGCCGCCTTGCCGGGCGCGCCCGACGCGGGCTTCGGCTCGACGAACCGGAACTCGCCCTCGTCCGAGAAGTAGGCGTCGACGCCGTTCTCGTGCGCCAGCCTGATCAGGAACTCCCAGTCGGTGACGTTCGGCTGGGTGATCGTCTCGTACAGCGTCCGGGTCGGGTCGATCCGGCCGATCCGCAGCCGGTTCCGCGACGCGATCTTCCGCGCGATGTCGGACGCGGTCATGTTCTGGTAGCCCTCGACGCGCCGGTTCCGCAGCAGCCGGTGCCCCGGGTCGTGGCCGCGGACCACGCTGAACTTGCCGGTGTCGTCGAAGTCGGCCTCCAGCGCGGTGACCTCCCCGGTGAACAGCGGCCTGCCGCCGTCCCGGCCGACGGAGAGGGCCCGCAGCACCACCTTCGAGCCGATCTTCACGCCCAGTTCGCCGAGCAGCCGCCGGTACTGGTCCCGGAAGGTCAGCTGGAAGGACGCGGGGACGTTCACGCTGGAGTCCACCCATGCCTGGACCAGGCTCCGCCGCTGCTCGCGCGTCAGTGGACGGCCGTCGACGGTCACCGAGAGCTGGTTGGTGTATGCGCCCTTCGACACGTTTCCTCTTCTCCTGGGCTTCCTAGGCCCGGACGTCCTCGGCGGCGGGCAGCAGCAGCTCCCGTCCCGGCTCCAGCCGCGTCGGGTCGTCGATCTCGTTGGCCTCGGCGATCACCCGCCACGCGGTCGCGTCGCCGTACTCCCGCCAGGCCAGCGACTGGAGCGTGTCGCCCGCCACCAGCCGGTGCACGCTCCGCGCCGTCAGCGCGCCCGACGTCGGGTTCTGGTTCGGCGTGTCCTGCGGGATCTCCTCAAGCGACACCCGGCACGTCGCCCGGACCGGCGACCCGGTCGGGCTGAACAGCGTGTACGTCGCGCTGACCCGCCGCACGTAGGCGACGAACTTCACGGTCGCGAACTTGC
The DNA here is from genome assembly GCF_008085905.1 of Actinomadura syzygii. Taxonomy (GTDB): domain Bacteria; phylum Actinomycetota; class Actinomycetes; order Streptosporangiales; family Streptosporangiaceae; genus Spirillospora; species Spirillospora syzygii. The sequence continues at coordinate 258,573 of NZ_VSFF01000006.1, forward strand.
CCCACTCGAAGATCACCCACGGCGGGGACGACCGGTCCGGCAGGCTGGACGGCGCGGGCCGCAGGCAGGAGAACAGCGTCTCGACGTCCTCCCGCACCCGCGTGCCGTCGGGGCGGTTCGACGAGTCGAGGAAGATCTCCAGGTCGAGGCTCTGCTGCTCGGAGCCGAGGAACTCCACCTTGGCCCCGTCCCTGGTCGCGACCGCCGGCGTGTACTTCCAGTTCGCCGACTTGCTCAGCTCCAGCTGCGCCGGGTTGAACTGGAACTTGATCTCCTTCATCTGCGCGCCCGGCTGCGTCCCGGTCCCCGCCGGCGGGTTGTGGAGGGCGAGCGTCGCCCGGACATGGCTCGCGTTCCCTGCCATCAGGTTTGCGCGGAGGGACCGCCTGCTTCAGCAGACGGGGGAATCCGCGCTCCCTCCCTTCGGATTTTGTCGGTGCCGGTCGGTACCGTCGGCCGGGTCTGGTTCTGGTGTGGGGGTGAGTGTGCGCAGGTCGTTGAAGTTCCCGCTGCGCCTTACCGCGCGGCAGGCCGGGTCTTTGGCGGCGTGTCTGGAGGACCACCGGCAGTTGTACAACGCCGCCCTTGAGCACCGCCGCACCGCCTACCGCAAAGCCGGGGTGACGATCCGGTACGGCGACCAGTCCGCCGACCTGAAGCACATCCGTGCCGATGACGCGGGTGGGCAGGGCCGCTGGTCGTTCTCTTCCCAGCAGGCCACACTCCGCCGGTTGGACAAGGCGTTCGCGGCATTCTTCCGCCGCCTCAAAGCCGGACAACGGACCGGGTTCCCCCGCTTCAAGGGGCGGGGCTGGTTCGACTCGGTGACCTGGCCCCGGGACGGTGACGGGTGCCGCTGGAACTCCCAACCCCAGCACCCGGCCACCGCCTTCGTCCGGCTTCAGGGGGTCGGGCACGTCCGCGTCCACCGGCACCGTCCCGTCCACGGCGTGGTGAAGACCATCAGTGTGAAGCGGGAAGGACGCCGCTGGTTCGTGATCCTGTCGTGCGATGACGTGCCCGCTCAGCCCTTGCCCGAGACCGGTGCGGCAGCCGGGATCGACATGGGTGTGGCGTCGCTTGCCACCACCAGTGACGGGGAGCACCTGTCCAACCCCCGCCACCTGCGAACCTCCGCCGAACGCCTCGCCCGCGCCCAACGCGACCTGGCTAGGAAGAGGCGCGGGTCCGCTCGTCGTCGTAAGGCGGTGGCGCGGGTGGCCGCGCTGCATGCCAAGGTCCGCCGTCAGCGGTTGGACGGTGCGCACAAGGCCGCGCTCACTCTGGTCCGCGCCTACGACGTGATCGCGCACGAAGACCTGCGGATCACCAACATGACCCGCTCGGCGTCCGGCACCGCTGAGGAGCCGGGACGCAACGTCGCGCAGAAGTCCGGCCTGAACCGCAGCATCCTGGACGCGGGTTGGGGGGTATTCCTGCGTGTGCTCGCGCACAAGGCTGAAAGCGCCGGTCGAGAGCTGATCGCAGTCAACCCCGCCAACACCTCCCGCACCTGCTCGCATTGCGGGCACTGCGCGAAGGAGAACCGTGTCACCCAGGCCGAGTTCGCATGCACGGCGTGCGGGCACACCGCACACGCCGACGTAAACGCGGCTATCAACATCTTGAGGGCAGGGCTTGCCCTTCGCGACGCCTCGGAAGCGGCTTAGCGAGAAGCCGCTTCCTTCGGGGAGCGGAGGAGTCACCAGCCCATGAACCCGTGATGCGCGATCTCCAGGACCTCGGTCGCGACGGACGAGGTGTCGGGGTCGAGCGTCGGGCCCGTCCAGCTCACCGGCACCACTTCGAGCAGCGACCAGCGCGCGACCAGCGACCCGTTGGCCCGCAGCGCCTCGATCTGCGCGGTCGGACGCTCGATGCCCGTCGCCACGGAGGAGATCCAGGCCATCACCTTGGCCGTCTCCTCGTTGATCGGACGGGTCAGCCGGATGTTCGAGTGCCGCACCCGCGTGGGCAACTGCCACACGTGCCCGTTGTTGCCGCCTTCTTCACGCTGCTCGATGTCCACCTGGGCGTCGAGCCCCTCGCACCCGTTGAAGTTCCCCAGGCTCTCCCCGTCGATGAGGAGCCTGAAGAACGTCGTCGAGCCGGGATCGTTCTTCTTCGGCATCGCATTCCGTTCAGTAGGTCCGCGGGTCGCGCAGCCGCCCGACCCTTTCCCGGTCCAGTCGCAGTTCCGCCCGCAGGAGCCGCGTCAGCGGCCCGATGAGGCGGCGGGCGAGTTCGTCCAGGTCGATCTCCGGTTGCCGTTCGGCCTTGCGCTGCGTCCCCGAAGTCCCCGCGGTCTGCGTCCGCCGCTGAATCGGCGCGGACGCGGCCGTTCTGGCCACCGGCGCGGGCGGGGACCGCTTGGGCGGCGCCGCCGCCGGTTCCGTGGCCTGCTGTTTCTGAGGAGGCGGCGGCGGCGTCGGCGGCGCCATTTTCCGCTGAACGGGCAGGGCCGCGGACGGGGGACGGGATGCGGGCCCGGCGACCTCCCAGGCAAGGGCGGTGTCGAAGGAGGCCGCCGGGCGCGCAACGGGCATACCCGGAGCCGATTGAAATCCGGGTGCCCGGCCCATCGGAACACGCGACGCAGTGGAGGATGGGGCAACCACGCCGCGCTGAACCGATGGCCGCGAAAGAGCGACCGGTCGAGCCGCACCAGCGCGCTCGACCCGCCGCATTACAACAGGAGCCCCCGCCGCCTGGGGGACATCCCTACGAGCAGGTGCGGTAATCGTGCTCCCCGTCCGAGCCGCCCGCCGAACCGGCCGAACAACTCCGACGGGACGCGAAGAACCCGCCCCCTCATCACCGCCCGCCGAAACCGGAGCAACACCGGCCAACGCGGCACCCGGCACCGCCGAACGCTGAATCGGGCGAACGACCACGGGCGGCCGAGGCACGGAGGCATCGCCATGCGAATCAGCAGGCGGCGAAGCCGTCCCGCCATCCGCACCCTCAGAAACCGGAGCAACGCCGGTCGCCGCGACACCCGGCGCCGACGAACGTTGGATTGGACGAACGACCGAAGGTGGCTGTGGCGCCGAAGCACCGCCTCCCCTATCGGGCTTCGGTGCGTCTGGCACAGCGCGCGGCATCGGAGAGCGTTGGGGCGGGGTCGGGTGCGGATCCGCCGTCGAGCGTTGGACGGGTGGGCCGAGCCCCACCCGCCGTCCCGCCCGTGCGGTGGGCGGAACGACGGGTGAGGGACCGGGAACCTGAGCGGAGACGCGCACGGCACGGAGCGCGCTCTCTTCTCCCGCCGGTTCCGCGGCCGCCCGTCCCATCGAGGTGGGACGGGATCCAGGACGATCAACTCGAGCTTCCGGTGAGGGGGCGTTCGCTTCCCCGCCCGGTCCTTTCACAGGCGGTTCCACGCTCGAAGCCTCCGGAGTTTCCGGAGTCACTTGCGATGGGGCTGCCGCCGCCTTGCGCTGGACCGGACTCCCGATGGTCGGCGGCACGGACAACGGCGCTCCCAACCCCGCGCGCCTCCCAGCCCGCGCCACGTCCACCACATCGCGCGCGGCAGGCGCGGAGGCACTCGACGGCCGCTCCGAAACCGGCACCTCCGCCGAAGGCCGAACCGGCGAATCGGACTTAGGCGCGGCAGGTGCGGCAGGTGCGGCAGCGTTCGGCGGCGGCCCCGAAACGGGCCCCTTCACCGAGCGCTGCACCGGCAGTTCAGGCTCGGGCTCCGAACGCTCAAAAGATGTGGGAGCGGCCGACGGCGGCCTCGAAACCGGGCTCTCCGTCGAGCGCTCAACAGGTCGTTCGGGCTTGGACGCGGCAGGCGTGGGCGCGGTCGACGGCGGCTCCGACACCGGCGTCCCCGCCGAGCGCCGAACCGGCGGCTCAGCCTCCTTGGGTACGGCAGGCGCGGGAGCGCTTGGCGGCGACTCCGCAACCGGCCCCTTCGCCGAGCGCTGCACCGGCAGTTCAGGCTCGGGCGCCGAGCCCTCGACGGGCGTGGGAGCGGTCGACGGCGGCCCCGGATTCGGGGCCCTCACCGAACGCTGGACCCGCAACTCAGGCTTGGACGCCGCACGCGCGGGCGGCGCGGAAGCATTCGAGGGCCGCTCCGAAACCGGTGCCTCCACCGAACGCTCAACCGGCGATTCGGACTTGGGCGCGGCAGGCGCGGTGGGCTCGGCAGGTGTGGGAGCACTCGAAGACGGCGAGATCCGTGCCTCCGCCGAGCGCCGCACCGGCGGCTCAGCCTTAGATGCTGCGCGGACGGGAGGCGCGGGAGGGCTCGAAGGTGGCCGCTCTGAAACCGGTGCCTTCGCCGAGCGCTGAACCGGGAGGTCGGGGTCGGGCGTTGAAGGTTCGGAGGGGGCAACGGCGTTCGGCGGCGGGGCCGACATCGGTGGCCCCGCCGAGAGTTGGGCCGGTGGCTCGGGTTCGGGTGCCGGACGTGCCGAAGGCTTGGCAGGGCTCGGCGGCGGCTCCGAGACCGGTGGCTTCGTTGAGCGCTGTACCTGGCGTCTGGGTTCGGAGATCGAGCGTGCGACTCGTCCTCCGCGTGACCGCGACCGCGCGGGCGCGGCGGGCGGCTTCGCCGTTGTCCCCCCGCTCGGTTCCGCGACCGAGCGCATCGGCGTGCTCTCCTCAGTTGGCGACGGAGGAGTGCTCGGAGCCGCCCGCCGCGCGGTCGGTGTCGTCCCTGGAGCCGCCGCCTTGCGCTGAACCGCACGTCCGCCAGGCCGCGACGCGGACACCGGGCCCACCGAACCGGAACTCGGCGGCGGAGCGTCAGCCGGTGCGGCAGGCTCGGCGTCGGCCGGGAGGTCGCCGCCGGCGTCGGCCGGAGGGGCCGCAGGCGTGGGCGTCTCCTTTCGCTGCACCGGTGGTTCGGCGGGGCGCGACTTGAGCGGGCGCACCGGGCGAGGTACCGCCCGCGCGGCCGTCAAGGGCGTCGCCGGGCGCGGCGCCGGGTCGGGCTCCGGAGCCGCCAGCGGCATCGGCGGAGACGTGCCCTCGTGCGCGGGACGGGGCGGGTCCCACTCCATGCTGCTCGGCGCGTCCGACCGGACCTGGCGCGCGATCTCCCCCGAGAGCGACGGCGACCGCCACGTGGCCAGCGCCGAACTGAACGACGTGCTGGAGATCGTCCCGATCGGCGGCGCCGTGCGCGGCTCCGGCAGCGAGCGCCATCCGGGCGTGCCGGACGGAGCCGCGGCCGCGGCCGAGGCCGGGCGCGGGCGGCGGGTGAACAGGTCGCGGAGGCCCATCGGTCAGTCGCTCACCAGGGAGGCGATCTGGGTGACGTACCGGCGCCGGTCGGGATGCTCCAGGTTCATGATCTCCTCAAGGGACCAGTGGAAGTGGTAGGCGATGTAGGCGATCTCCCGGTGCAGGCGGTCCGGCGGGTACGTCACGATTCCCCCAGGCGGCTCCCGGCGAGGTCCACCTGGAAGGACTCCGCGCAGGACGGGCATTCCACGCTGGCCAGGGTGTGGCCCTCGGCGTTGATCTGGCGGTAGAAGTCCTGGAGGAACGCCAGGTCGGAGGCGAACATCCCCTCCACGACGCCGTCGTGGACCTCCGTCAGCGAGCCCAGCCGGGTGATCACCCGGGCGAGCAGCACCACCGAGAGGTACGGCGGGTTCTCCCGGACGCGCACGTCCTGGAGGGGGATGAGCTCGTCCTTGGCCGTGGCCAGGCGCATCGCGCCCTCGCGGTGGACGGTCCCGCTCTTGTCCACGTAGCCGCGCGGGAGTTCGAAGGTGAACTCGGTCCGCATCCGGACCGAGTCCACGGCGGGCGCTGACCGGCGCATCAGCCGCCTTCGACCTTCATCTCTTCGTAGGTGATGGTGACCGTCTCGGTGACGGGCGAGGTGCTGCCCGCCTCCAGGTCGTCGAACTTCTGGCTGCTGCACCAGGCGTTGCGGAGGTTGAACCGCCGCACCGGGTTGTTCTGGTAGTCCATCTGGATGATCGTGGCGTTCTTGCGGGCGGAGCTCATGTCGCCCTCGAACGACTTCTTGATCCAGTCGGAGAACGCCTGGCTCTGCGTCGTGGCGCGGACGACCTGGATCTCCCCGGCCTTGGCGACGCCGGGCATCTTCGCGGTCGCCGGCTGGCCCTTCGCCGAGTTCTGCTTGAACTCGATGACGTCCTGCTCCTGGCCGAGCCCGCTCACCCGCTGCAGATACTCGACGGTGGTGCCGTCGATCTGGAGGCCGAAATTGTGCGCGGCCGCCGAGTCGGCTTTGTTGAATGCCATGGTTCTCCCTGTCCTTGAAGACCGTCACGTATTGAGCGGCGGGGCGCCCTACTCCTCCAGCTCGCCGCCGCCGGAGATCTGCGCCAGCCGGAAGACGACGAACTCGGCGGGCTTCACCGGGGCGACGCCGATCTCGCAGACCACACGTCCCAGGTCGACCGACTCCGGCGGGTTGGTCTCCTCGTCGCACTTCACGTAGAACGCCTGGTCGGCGGTGGCGCCGAAGAGCGCGCCGTCCCGCCATTCGGTGACCAGGAAGGCGGAGATGTTGCGGCGGATCCGCGCCCACAGTTCCTGGTCGTTCGGCTCGAAGACCACCCATTGGGTGCCGATGAGGATCGACTCCTCCAGGTAGTTGAAGTAGCGCCGGACGTTCAGGTACCGCCAGGCCGGGTCGGACGCCAGCGTCCGCGCGCCCCACACCCGGACGCCCCGTCCCGGAAAGGCGCGGATGCAGTTCACGCCGATCGGGTTGAGCAGGTCCTGCTCACCCTTCGTGACCTGGAGCCCGAGGTCCACGGCGCCGCGGACGATCTCGTTCGCGGGCGCCTTGTGCACGCCGCGCTCGACGTCGCTGCGCGCCCAGATCCCCGCCATGTGGCCGCTCGGCGGCACCAGCCCGGTCTGCCCGGACGACGGATCGAAGACCTTGATCCACGGGTAGTAGAGGGCGGCGAAGCGCGAGTCGTACCCGGCGGTCTCCTGCCGCCACTCGTGCACCTGCCGGACGTTCAGCCCCGGCGGCGGGTCGATGATCGCCACCCGGTCGCCCATCAGCTCGCAGTGCGCGATCATCCCGAGCTGGACGGCCTTGACGCTCTCCAGGTCGAGGACGCCGCGCTCGTAGGCGCTCATCAGGTCCGGCGCGGCGACCATCGTGACCGCGTCGATGGCCTCCAGGCCGCCGAAGCCGGTCCGGTCGGCGGTGTCGCCGAGGTAGTGCTCGGGCGTGATCGCCTGCCCGTCGGCGGTCGGCGCGGCGGGCGCGGCCGGGACGGTCAGCGTCACGCTCTGGTTGTCCGGCCGGACGAGCTGCCCCGCCGCGGCCTCCGACACCGTGATGAGCTTCGACCGCTCACGCACCTGCGTGACGACGTAGTTGCGGGTGTTCTTCTTCGTCGAGACGTTGAAGCTCTCCACGACCGAGCCGTCGACCTTGACGACCAGCTTGAACCGGTCGTCGGACTTCTCGCCGCCCTTGTCGCCGCCGTCGGCGTCGGCGACCTCAACCGTGACGCTCGCGGCCTCCGCCCCCGCGACGGCCGCCACGTCGAACCCGCCGAGCCGGGCGGGCTCCGCCGCGGGGAGCTGCTTCGGCGCGCCGCCCGCCCCGTTCCCGTTCGCGTTCCCGTTCTGGGCCGTCCCGCCGACGCGGATCACGTAGCAGGTGGCGCCGCCGTTGTTGAAGAACCCGTACACGGCGTGCGCGAGGTAGTAGCCGTCGGCGAAGTCCCCGAACGAGGCGACGTACTGCGACCAGTTCGTGACCAGCACGGGCTCGTTCAGCGGGCCTTCGGGAGCGAATCCGACGAAGGCCGCCACGGACGTGCCCACCCCCTCGATCGGGCGGGACCCGCTGGCCACCTCCTCGACGTAGACGCCGGGCGACAGGTACGTGGGCATTGGCAGCTACTCCCCCGGTTCGGGACGGCTTGGTCTACCGAAACCTTGCCGTCCCGCCGCTTTGCCCGGAACGTCCGTTCGTCCCGTCCCGGGGGCACCCTCGACTGCCCGCCCGGACCACCCGGACCGCCCGCCCGCCCTCGACAGCGTCGGGCGCCGCTTGGTCCGGGTGTCCGTTCGGGCATCTCCCCGTGCCGCCTTCGGTGCCCGCGCGTCCCTTCACAGGCGGCGATGGCACGAACCACCCTTGGCGCGAGGAACGGACTCGTCGTGGAGGTGCGTGCTGTGCGTGAGCTGAGGAATCAGCGGGACGACGACGGGGCGCGGCGGACGCCGAGCGCCGGGAAGGCCCGCGCCGGCGACGCCGCCACGGCCGGGGTCACGCCGTCCGCTCGGTCGGTGGTCGCGCTGCAACGGCTGGTGGGGAACGCCGCCGTGGCCCGCATGCTCTCCGCCCGGTCCCAGGGCGAGGACGGCGAGCAGGCGGCGGCCGTCCAGCGCGAACACGTCGAACAGGTGCTCCGGTCGCCGGGACGTCCGCTGGAGGCGCCCGTCCGCGCGGAATGGGAGGCCCGGTACGGCACGGACCTGTCCGGCGTCCGCGTGCACACCGATTCGACGGCGCATCAGGCCGCCGTCTCCGTCCAGGCTGTGGCGTTCACGTCCGGTTCGCACATCGCGTTCCAGCAAGGCCAGTACGCTCCCGGCTCGCCGGGCGGCAACCGGCTTCTCGGGCACGAACTGTCGCACTACAACCAGCAGCGTTCCGGGACGGTCCCCGGCACGGACAACGGCAACGGCCTCTCGGTGTCGGACCCGTCCGACGCCCTGGAGAAGGCCGCCGACGCCGACGCGGACGCCGCGCTCCGGCGTCCCGTCCCGGCCGAACCCGAGCACGACCACACGTAGCGAGCGCCAGTGTCAGCGGGGGCAGGGAAGCGTGCACCCGAGGGTGCACGCGGGGCCATGCCCGCCGCGTGCGGGCGCGCCTAGTGTCCGGTCGGTGAGCATCTGGAGTTCTCTTGATCCGGCGTCCGCCACCGTGGACCCCGGTGCCGCCGCGACCGTCACGCTGCGGCTGCGCAACACGACCGACCTGGTGGAGGAGTACCGCGTCTCGGTCGCGGGCGGGCCCGCGGTGTGGGCCGCGGTCGAGCCGCGGTCGCTGCGCCTCTACCCGGGGACGACCGGCACCGCCGAGATCACGTTCCGGCCGCCGCGCACCCCGGACGCCCCCGCCGGCGGGCACCCGTTCGCCGTCGAGGTGGTCCCGACCGAGCAGCCCGGGGACAAGACCGTCGTCGAGGGCCACCTCACCGTCACGCCGTTCACCGAGGTGCGGGCGGAGCTGCTCCCGCACACCGTGGCCGGACGGTTCCGCGCCAAGCCCAAGTTCGCCCTGGACAACCTCGGCAACACCCGGCTGACCGCGTCGCTCACCGGCAAGGACAACACGGGGCAGCTCGGCTTCGAGCTGCATCCCGCGAACGTGCAGGTCGATCCGGGCCGGGCCGCGTGGGTGCAGGGACGGATCAGGCCCGGCTCCATCACCTGGTTCGGGCAGCGCGAGTCGCACCCCTACACGGTGAACGTGCTGCGCTCCGGGGTGGAGCCGGTCGAGGTGGGGGGCGTGTTCGTCCAGCGGGCGGTGATGCCGCGCTGGCTGCTCGGCTTCATGGGCGTGCTCGTCTCGGCAGCCGTCGCTTTCACCATCGCCTGGTTCGTCTTCGACCCGAAATTCGGCTCGCGGGCGCGCGACGGCGGAATGGTCCCGGTGGGGAATCCGCTGAGCATGCCGGACGGAAAGCCGTCCAAGGCGCCGGAGCCCGACCAGGAGCCGCGGAAGGCGCCGCCCGCGCCGCCGCCCGGCGGCGGCGAAGAGGAACCGCAGGGCGGCGACGGCGGGGAGCGGCAGCTCGGCGGCCCCGGCCGCCGGCTCCTCTACCTGAGCAGGGCCGCCCCGTGGCCGGACCCGCCGAAGCCCGAGGAGCAGCCCGCCACCTGGCCGTTCCCCGTGCAGAGCCCGGGGTTCGAGCGGCTGAACGACGAGTGGAAGTGCACGTGGAGCTCCGTCCGGTACACGCTCTGCGGCATGAAGTACGCCTACGTCCCGGGCAGCGAGACGACGTTCGACTTCTGGGTCAAGTCGAACGGCGACCCCAACGCCAGCATTTCCGTCATCTTCGACTGGAACTTCGACGGGGACAAGGAGGTGCTCCAGCGCCGCGAGGTCTTCAAGCCGTTCAAGCTCGAACCGAACCAGGAATGGCAGAAGTACACCGAGGAGGTCGGCCTCCAATTTGCCGAGGGCCAGGACTTCCGCGACATCAACGGAGGAAAGCTGAGCGTCGGCTTCTGGGTGCGGTCGGGCGACTCCCCGATCGAGGTCCGCTCGAACGTCCCGCTCGACCAGGACCAGATCTCCGCGATGCGCATCCCCTACGACCCGCGATGAGCCGGGCCCAGCAGACGGAGACGGCGGGTCAGAGGTCCGCCGCCGGGATGTCGCCCGGCAGCAGGCGGCCCAGCTTGCGGTACTCGCGGCGCGCCCCGGCGAGCAGGTCGGCCATCGCGACGGGACGTCCGGCCGCCGCCGCCAGGTACCCGGCGGTGACGGCCGCGCCGCGGATCGCGCCGCCCGCCAGCTCGAACTCCCGGGCGCACCGGTCGAGGTCGACGGCGCCGTCCACCGGGACGGGCGGGGCGAGGCACTGCTCCCACAGCGCGCGGCGCTGCGCCGCGTCCGGGAACGGGAAGTCGATGACGATGTCCAGGCGGCGGGTGAAGGCGTCGTCGATGTTGGCGCGCAGGTTGGTGGTGAGGACGGCGATCCCGCCGAACGACTCCAGCCGCTGCAGCAGGTAGGCGCTCTCCAGGTTGGCGTACCTGTCGCGGGCGTCCCGGACGTCGGAGCGCTTGCCGAACACGGCGTCGGCCTCGTCGAACAGGAGCACCGCGTCCATCCGGTCGGCCTCGGCGAAGATCCGCTCAAGGTTCTTCTCGGTCTCGCCGACGTACTTGTCGACGACGGCGGACAGCTCCACGACGTACAGGTCGAGGCCGAGTTCGGCGGCGAGCACCTCCGCCGACATGGTCTTGCCGGTGCCGGAGTCCCCGGCGAACATCGCCACCACGCCCCGGCCCCGGCCGCCGCCGCTGCGCAGCCGCCATTCGCCGAGCACCCGGTCGCGGTGCCGGGCCCGCTGGATCAGCTCGCGCAGCCGCCCGGCCGGTTCGGCCGGCAGGACGAGATCGTCCCAGCCGACCGCCGGGACGATCCGCCGCGCGTGTTTGTGCAGGCCGCCGGCGTTCTGCAGGCGCGCTCCCCGGTGCAGGTGCGCGGCCGACAGCGGGACGCCGTCGAGCGCCGCGTGGTCGAGCGCCGCCCGCACCGCCCGCCGGACCTGGTCCGGGGTGAAGCGGTAGGTGGCGGTGGCGGCGTCCAGGTCGAAGCCGGGTTCGTCCGGCAGTTCCGCGCGCCAGGCCCCGGCGGCGTTCTCCCGCGCGGGGACGTCCAGGACGAGCGGCTGCGCCTCGCTCCACCCCGGGTCGAACGGCTGCGGGCCGGTCAGCAGCACCGGGACCTTCGCGGACGCTTCGGCGAACGCGCGCAGCAGGGCGCCGCCGTCCGGGAGCGGGCCCGCCACGACGGCCGCGCCGCGCATCGCCGCCTCCCGCACGACGACCGGGACGAGCGCGGCGTCCAGCCGGTCCGGGTCGGCGGCGAGCACGGGCAGCCCGGCGGACGCCGCGGCGGATCGGGCCGCCGCGACTCCCGCGCCGGGCCGCGGTTCGTGCAGGTAGACGAGCGGCGGGTCGGCGGAGCGCAGCCGCTCCGCGAGCCCGGGCAGCGGCCCGCCGGGCGCGGCCTCGTCCTCGGCCTCGGCCTCGTCTTCGGCCTCGCCGTCGAGGCGGACCACGCCGGTCAGCTCGCCGTCGGGCGCGTCGTCGCCGAGCAGGAACGCGGCGACCCGGTCGGGGACGAGCAGCGCCCGGCTCAGGAACGGGCGGTCCGCGTCCTGCGTGACGATCAGGCGCCCGGCGATCAGCGGAGCCCCGGCCGCGAAGCGAGCGCGGCCCGCCGCCGAGGACACGGGCGTCCCGCACAGGTCGAGCGCGAGCCCCACCGACGCGCGGCGGCGGCTCACGTCGTCGTTGAGGTAGCCGTACAGCGCCTCGAACGAGCGGTCCAGGTCGGGCGCGACCGCGATGAGCAGGACCTCCAGGTCGAGGGCGGTGAGCCCGAACGCGGCGGCGAGCCGGTGCACGCGCGCCTCCGAGCCCGCCGCCTCCGCCAGCTCCCGCGCGGCCCGGTCGTAGCGGGGGTCGGGGACGGGCTCCGGCCCCGGCCCCCCGGCCAGCCACTTCGCCGTCTCCGGCGGGACGTACAGGCCCCGGTACTCGTCCCCGGCGGACGGGTCCGCGCCCGACCGCTCCTCGACCAGCCGCCGCACCCGGGTGCGCAGCAGTTCGATCCGGGCCAGCAGGTATCCGGCCGGGTCGGTCACGTCAGCCGCTTCCGCCGGACGTCCACCAGCGCGGACACGCTCTCGCGCACCGTCACCTCCACCTCGGTGACCGGCGGCGCGGCGCCGACGTCGGGCGCGAGCGGGAACGGCGCGAGGACGACGACGTCCAGCGACGGTTTCAGCTCGCCGCCGAGCGCCGACCACAGGTCGGTGATCGACCGCGGCTCCGCCGGCGGGACGGCGACCGTCACCGGGATCGCCATCCCGGTAGCGGCGAGCACGCCCCCGTCCGGCAGCGTCTCCGCGGGGAGGGTCTCGTAGCGCAGGAGGCAGCCGAGCACCGCCGAGAGGAGGCGGTGCTCGTCCTCGGGCCGCTTCGTCCACGCGCTGATCAGGTAGGAGAGGCGGTAGTGGCGGGGCGGCCGCCGGTAGCCGGTCACCCGCCCGTCCCCGCCGTGCACGCGGACCGGGCCGAGCTCCCGTCGCGCCATGTCCTCGCGGACGTCGTACAGGTAGGCGTTCACGGTCGGGGTGTTGCGGCGCGCCGCCCAGTCGCGGGTCGGCGCGTCGAACACGAGTTGCACGTCCCCGCCCGCGAGCGCGCGGGCGCTCAGCAGGGCGCGGAGCGCGGCGTCCACTTCGTGGAGCATCAGATGTAGCCCTCCTTGAGGGCGTAGGCGACGGCGTGGGCACGGTTGCGCAGGTGGAGACGGGTCATCAGGCCGTGCAGGACGTTCTTCACCGTCCGCTCGGAGTAGGCGAGCTTCCCGGCGATCTCGGAGGTGTCGAGCCCGTCCGCGACGAGGCACAGCACCTCGCGCTCGCGGTCGGCGAGGCCGGCGGCGGCGAGGCCCTGGGCCTGCGCGCCGCGCTGCATGCGGCCGACCTGCTTGAGCAGGCGCCCTTGCAGGTCGGGGGGCAGGCTGCCGCCGCCGCCCGCGGCCGCGACGACGGCCCGGACGATCCCGTCCGGGGTGGCCTCGCGGCGCCACAGCATCGCGACGACGCCGCATTCGACGGCCTCCAGCAGGTGCGCCTCCTTGAGGTCGCTCACGATCAGGACGGGGCGGGCCCCGACGGTCCGGGAGAACCGCCGCAGGACCGTCTTGACCTGCTCGTCCACGACCTCGGCGACGACCACCACGACGACCGCCTCGGCCTCGCCGACCAGGTGCAGCTCGGGACGGCGGCGCAGCCCGCCGACCACTCCCTCGTGCGTGATGGGGTCCGGAGCGTGCACCGCCACGGGAATCGTCTGCACGGCGTCACCGCCTCCCCGCCGGGGCCGGGCCGGGCGCTTCGGCGTCCGGCGGCTCGGCGTCCTTCGCCAGCAGGTCGGCAGGCGGGACGACCGTTCCGTCGCGGCGGACGGGCCAGATCGTCCCCGCGCGTTCCGGACGCCCGACCGACACGACCGCCGAACCCGGCGGGATCTTCCCCGGCACCTCCATGCCGTCGTCGATGAACACGACCCGGCCGAGCTCGGCCCCCGCCTCGGGCTCGATCGACGCCTCCGGCGGGAAGCCCACCGTCCGGACGCGGACCGTCCAGTGCCACGGGTCGTCCCGCAGCCGCCGCGCCATCCCGAGCGCGGCTCTGCGCGCGGCCTTCCGGCCGCCGACCAGCGCGATCGGCCCCGGATACGCGGCCAGGTTCACCCACATGCCGGGGCGCAGCCCCGCGAGCAGCGGGTAGGGCGCGTCCGGTTGGACGTCGTCGGTCAGCTCGTCGATGTCGCTGACGAGCAGGCGCCAGCGCCGCCCGCCGGGGGCGACCCGCCACGGCTGCGGCGCGGCCTCGTCGGCGCCGGCCAGGTGCAGCGTGACCTCGGTGTCGTCGATGGTGACCGCGCGGACCTTCGGCACGTCGCGGCCCGCCTGCTCGCAGTCGACCGCCAGCAGCAGGAGCGCGCTGTGGACGCGCCCGGCCGCCCCGGGGTCGGTGCTGGTGCGGGGCGCCGGGACGGCGGTGGTGCGGCGGCGGCCCCAGGCCCAGCCGCCCGCGCCTAACGCGAGGAGCGTCGCCACCGTGCCGCCGACGGCGCCGACCACCCCCCACGGAACGCCGCCGGAACCGTCGGCGGGCTCGTCCGCCGACGCGTTGACCGGCGGCGCCTTGGGCAGCTTCGGCATCGCGTCCAGGGACGGCAGCGCCAGGCTCGGAGAAGGGTCGACCGGCTCTTCGGACTTCTTCGGACGGTCCGCCGGAATGTCGGTGTTCTGCGCGGACGGCGCCTCCACCGGCCTGGTCTTCTTCGGCTTCGGCTTCGGCCGTCCGGCGGACGCGGGTTTGCCGCACGCCGCCGAGCTGGTCGGATGGATGCGCAGGGAACTGACGCCCGCGCCGATCCCGTTCAGCGTCGAACTGGGCGGGAGGCACGCCATCAGGCCCTTGAAATCGATGTCGTCGTAAAGACCCAGGTAGCTCCCGCTCCGATTGCTGACCGAACGTGTCCGGTCGTTGAAGAACGTCCAATCACCGTCCATTTTCAGGTCGGTGTCGCCATTGTTGGTGCCGATGAGCCCGCCGCCGTCCTGAAGGTCGGGCTTTCCGTAAAGGCACCAGAACCCCTCCTGGTCGCGGCACGGGACGGCGTCCCGCGCACGTGCCGGAGAGCCCGTCATCGCGGCGGCCACGAGCAGCGCCCCGGACACCGCACCGGCTCTCAGGAAAGACACCGGCGGCCCTTGCCTCATGCGACGCCCCGCCCGAAGGCGGCGGCCGCGACCATGTCCCCCTTCGCGGCGGGCCCGCGGGCCCCCGCGATCACATGTCGACTCATGTCGACAAGCCTCGCGAAGGCCGCCCTCCCCGGAATCCCCGGAGGCTACCCAATCGCCGGTACAGGCTGCTGTACCCGCCGAACGATCCCGCAGTTCAGCGGCGCCCCCGCCACACCTCTCGTGTTTCGCCGCCCGACCCCGCCGGTCGGGAAAGCGAAACGGTTACTCCTCGTCTTGCGGAAGGCTCGTCTTGGCCGTGCCGTAGTCGCCGGTCGGCGCGTTCTGGTCGCGACGGTAGACCAGGTGGAGAACGCCCGTCTCGAACGTCTTGGACGACACGAGCTCCAGCGGCAGCGGCGCGTCGCGGTCCTCGAACAGCCGCGTCCCCTTGCCTACCACGATCGGGTGGACGAGCAGGTGCAGCTCGTCGAGCAGCCCCGCCTCCAGCAGTTGCCGGACGATCGAGACCGACCCGCTGATCCCGATCTGCGACGTGGCCGGCCCCTCCTCCTTCAACGCGGCCACGGTCTCGATGAGGTCGCCCTGGAGCTGCTCGGAGTTGCGCCAGGTGAAGTCGAGCCGCTGCCCGGACGCCACGATCTTGCGCGCCTCGCCGAGCTTCTTCGCGAACGGCGCGTCCTCGCCCCCGGCCTGCTCCCGCTCCGGCCACGCGCCGGCGAAGCTGTCGTAGGTCTTCCGCCCGAACAGCAGGGTGTCGGCGGCGCCGAGCTGGCCGTCGACGGCCTGCCCCATCTCCTCGTTGAAGTACGGGAAGTGCCAGTCCTGCGGGTCGTCGATGACGCCGTCGAGCGAGATGAACAGCCCTGCCGAGATCTTCCGCATGGTGCGGTTCCTTCCGATCGGTTCCTCGTGTCACCAAGTACGACCAGGGCCGCGCGCCGAACTCATCGGCGTCGAGCCGACTTTTCACCGGGATCCGCTAGCGGGTCACGTAGGCGAGGACGGCGAGGACGCGGCGGTGCCGGTCCCCGTCGTCGGTGATGCGCAGTTTCTGGAAGATGCTGCGCATGTGCGTCTCGACCGTCCGTTCGGCCAGGCACAGCCGCGCGGCCACGCCCGCGTTGGTGTGGCCTTCGGCGACCAGGGCGAGGACGTCGTGCTCCCGCTCGGTGAGCGCGGCCAGCGGGTCCGGGCGTCCGGCCGGGGCGAGGAGGGCGCCGACCACCTCCGGGTCGAGCGCGGAGCCGCCGGAGGCGACGCGGTTCAGCGCGTCCAGGAAGTCGTCGACGCGGAGCACCCGGTCCTTCAGCAGGTAGCCGAAGCCGCCGGACGCCACCAGCGACACCGAGTGCCGCGTCTCCACGTGCTGCGACAGCAGGACCATCGGCAGGCCGGGCGTCGCCGCGCGGAGCCGCAGCGCGGCGCGGGCGCCGTCGTCGGTCATCGCCGGGGGCATCCGCACGTCGATCACGGCGAGGTCGGGGCGGTGGACGGCGACGGCCGCCTCCAGCGCGTCCGCGTCCCCGACGGCGGCGACCACGTCGTGGCCCGCCTCGGTCAGCAGCCGGACGATCCCCTCCCGGAACAGCACCGAGTCATCGGCCACCACGATCCGCATGCGGGATGCTCACCTCCACCAGCGTGCCGCCGCCCGGCGGGCTGGACACCGCGAGGCCGCCCCCGGCGGAGGCGACCCGGTCCCGGACGGACCCGAGCGCGCCGCGCGCCCCGCCGACCCCGTCGTCCGCGACCATGATGCGCAGGACGCCGCCGTCGTCGTCCACCCGGATGGTGACCGTTGCGGCGTCGGCGTGCTTGAGCGCGTTCGCGTACGCCTCCGCGACGACGTAGTACGCGGTCGTCGCCGCGACCTCGTCCACCCGGACGTCGCCGGGGACCGACAGCCGCACCTCGACCGGGCTCGCCGCGACCAGCGCGCCGAGCGCGGCGGCGAGCCCGTCGTCCAGCCGGGCCGGGCGGACGCCGTGCGCGAGCCGCCGCAGCTCGACGACGGTCGCCTCCAGCGTCTCCACCACGGCGTCGAGGTCGCGGTGCTCAGCCGTGCCGGGACGGAGCCCGCGCTGCACGGACCGCAGCCGCATGCCCGCCGCGACGATCTGCTGCTGCGCGCCGTCGTGCAGGTCCCGTTCAAGCTGGCGGCGCTCCCGCGCGGACGCCGACAGCAGGCGGGCGCGGCTGGTGCGGACCTCGTCCAGCGCGGCGCGCAGCTCCAGCCGCAGCCGGGTCACCTCGATCGGGAGGCGGGCCTGCACCGCCGCGTGCCGGGCGCGGCGCAGCCGCCGGGCGGACGCCGCGCCGAGCACGACCACGCCGACCTCGATCTCGCCGGTGCGGAGCGGGATGCGCGTCCGTCCCTCCGCCGGGACGGCCGCCTCGCCGGACAGGCCGACGTACTCGCCGGGCGGCCCGTCCGGCAGCCGCACCAGGAGCCGCAGCTCCGGGTCGCCGAGGACGTCGCGGAGCACGGCTTCGACCGTCTCCGGCTGGGCCGTGCCGTCCCGGACGTCGCGGACGAAGTCGCGCACGCGGGCGTCCAGGACGAACCGCTCCCGGTCCACGAGCCGCCCGACCCGGTCGTTGACGTGGCGGTGCAGGACGGGCAGCGCCAGCGCGGCGACGAACGCGGCGCCGCTCACGCCGAGCCGGGCGTCCGCGCCGAGCAGGCTCCCGGCCGCGTATCCGACGCACGCGAACACGGCGGCGGAGGCGAGCGAGGTGAGAAGCCAGGCCAGGGACGAGCCCAGCAGCCGGTCCACGTCGAACAGGTCGTGGCGCAGGACGGCCACGACGACGGCGGCGGGCACCGCGACCAGCATCGCCAGCAGGAAACCGGTGTAGGCGACGGTGTCGCCGGCGTCCCACCAGGTCTGCGCCGCCCATCCGCAGGCCAGCAGCACCGGCACCGAGCCCGCGCCGAGGATCAGCCAGCGGAGCTGCGTCCGGGTCGTCCGCGTCCCGCGCCGGTACCGGACGACGAGGCTCAGCACGGACGCGCCGAGCGCCGCGAGCAGCACGCCGAACGCGGTCAGCACGGCGGGGGTCTCGGCGGGGCCGTCCCGCAGGTTCGCCGCCGTCCAGGACACCGTCGCGTTGACCGCGACGCCCGCCGCCGCGACCGTCCACGCGACGGCCCGCCACCGCGGCCCCGGCAGCAGCCCGGACGGGAACACCAGGCACAGCGCCGCGAACCCGGCGAGGTTCCACACCCACGCGCCGAGTTTCACCAGGTAGACGGCGTGCGCACCCGGCCACGGGCTGGACGTCAGGTCGGTCTCGCCCCACATCTCGACCGCGAACACGGCCGCGGGCGCCGCCCCGACCCAGGCGAGCGCCGCGCCGACCTGGCCGTCGGGTACCCGCGTGCCGACCAGGCAGCCCAGCACGACGGGGATCGCGAGGACCGCGAGCGTGACCGCCAGCACCGGCGCCGGGTCCCCCTGCCCCGGACGCGCCGTCAACGCGACCTGCAACCCGGCCCCCACCGCGAACACGCCCGCCGGAACCGCCGCACGCGGGCGCGACGCGAGACCGATGCCCATCCCGACATCATGCGCCTTCGCAGGTCACCTGCACATCCGTGCCAGCACGTGCCCGC
Organism: Actinomadura syzygii; assembly: GCF_008085905.1. Lineage (GTDB taxonomy): Bacteria > Actinomycetota > Actinomycetes > Streptosporangiales > Streptosporangiaceae > Spirillospora > Spirillospora syzygii. The sequence continues at coordinate 277,202 of NZ_VSFF01000006.1, forward strand.
ACTCCGGCACTGGCCCGGATGTGCCGCTCACCCCCGTTTCACGACGCTTGGCGGCATGGAACTCATCCTCATGGTGCTGCTGCCCCTCCCGCTGGGCTACCTCGTCCGCAACCGGACGGCCGCCTACCTGACGTACGTCGGCGTCCACTCGTTCGCCTTCACCTTCCAGACGATGACGCTGACCAGGGCGTGGGTCGGCGGCGAGACCCGCGCCTTCGCGAAGGACCCGGACTCCGTCCCGTGGAGCTACGCCGCCGTCAACGTCGCCATCTACGCCGCCGGGCTCGGTCTCGTGACCCTGGGCGCGTGGCTCCGCTCGCGCCGCGCCTCGACCCCCGGCCCCAAGCCCGTCGACATCTCCGGCTGATCCCACCGCCCGCCCGGACTTTCCGCCTGGGCGGGCCTGATGTCCGCGGAATCGGGCAGACTCCGAAGTTCTCGGAGAGGGGCAGGCACTAGGAGATGCGGCGGGACGGATGCGCATAGACAAGGTCTCTTTGGAGGACGCGGGCGAGGCCCGGTTCGCACTCATCGGCGGTGTCGAGGACGACGAGCTGTTCTGCGTGTTCACCGAACTCGAAGGGTTCTTCGTTCCCGACGCCGACGACGAGGCCAGGCATATGACGTTGCGCGGCGTTTCGCTGCGTGGGTGGCTGCGCGAGGAGATCCTCGATCGGGAGAAGCGCCGGGTCGATGCGGGCACCCTCGACATCTACGTCCTGAACGGCGAAGGCGACGTCATCGGCGAGTACGCGCTCGCGTCCGCGGTCGTCGAAGCGGACGCGGCGCTTCTGGACGCCGGGGAGTTGAGGCTCGTCGCCGCGCCGATGAATCCACCGCACCCGGAGGCGGGCGAGGTCTGGAAACTCTGGCAACAGCGGCAGCCGAATGAGAGGGGTCAGTGGGTTCCGCTTTCGCGGTCGCGCCGGGAGGCTTGGCTGGAAGCAGTCCGGCTGCATCACTCCCGCTTCTACGGCCGGTACCGCGACAAGCCCCCGAATGAGACCTACACCCTCAACGGGCGAAACATCACGGACGGCACATCGTTCTACCTCGCGATCGGCGAGGCGATCAACGGGCCCGGCGGGTATTTCGGCGCCGGGGCCGACGGGCTCAACGACTGCCTCGCCGGGGATTTCGGCGCCGAGACGCCATTCACCCTGGAATGGCCGGACGCCGACGTCGCGCGGGCCGGAATGGGCAGGCTCCCCAGCGGGATCGACCATTTCCAAAAGGTCAACGAAATCCTCACGGAAAGCGGCGTGACGGTGCTCCTGCGATAACCGCGAGCAGCGGCGACTCAGGTCGTGGTGGGCGGGAGAACCAAGCGGAACGTGCAGCCCTGGCCGGGGGCGGTGTCGAGTTCGAGGCGGCCGCCGTGGTTCTCGGCGATGGCGGCGGCGATGGCCAGGCCGAGTCCGCTGCCGCCGTGGTCGCGGGACCGGGACGGGTCGACGCGGTAGAAGCGCTCGAAGAGGTGGGCGGCCTTGTCCGGGGCGAGTCCGGGGCCCTCGTCGGCGACCTCGATGACGCGGACGCGCGTCCCGTCCTCGATCGGCGGGGACGGGCTGACCCGCCCGTCGCGGTCGGCGCCGCAGGCCGGGCCCGCGTACGCGGTGCCGACGCGGACGTGGATCGGCGTGCCGGACGGCGTGTGCGCCAGCGCGTTGGACACCAGGTTCGTCAGCACCTGCCGGAGCCGGTGCGGGTCCCCGGTCGTCTCGACCAGCTCCAGTTCACCCGTGTCGTCGTACAGCGGTTTCAGGCCGATCGGGCGGCCGGGGTGCCGGACGGCGGCGGTGCCGATCGCGTCCGCCGCGATGGCGAGCAGGTCGACCGTCTCGCTGCGGTAGATCGGCTCCTGGTCCAGCTTGGCCAGCAGCAGGAGGTCGTCGACCAGGACGCTCATCCGCTCGGCGTTCTGCCGGATCAGCCGGTCGGCGGCGCGCCGCTGCCGCTCCGGGAGCTCGGCGTGCCGCAGCGACAGCTCGGCGAAGCCCTGGATCGACGTCAGCGGGGTGCGCAGCTCGTGCCCGGCGTCGGCGACGAAGCGGCGGAGCCGCGCCTCCGACGACTCGTGCTCGCGCAGCGCGCCCTGGAGCTGTTCGAGCATGGCGTTCAGGACGCCGCCGAGGCGTCCGATCTCGGTGCGGGGGTCGGCGTCGGCGACGCGCTCGTCCAGCCGTCCGGCGGTGATCTCCTCGGCGGTCCGCTCCATCCGGGTCAGCGGGAGCAGGCCGAGGCGCACCACCCAGCGTCCGGCGACGACGAGGGCGGCGAGCGTCAGCGCCAGGACGACCGCGTTCAGCCACAGCAGCCTGGACAGCGCGCCGTCGACGGTGTCCATGGGGAGGGCGACGATGAAGGCGTGGCCGTCGGGCCCCGTCCCGCGCCGCACCCGCCAGCGGCCGTCGCCGGCGGACGCGGGCAGCGTCCCCAGCCCGCCCGGACGGACGTCCAGCTCCGCCAGGGTGCGCGGAAGGCGGGGCGCCGACTTCGGGCCGCGGCCGAGGGTGTGCGGGGAGAGGCGTCCGGAGGCGTCGTAGAAGTAGAGGCGGAACTCGGACGGCAGCTCCGCGCCGTCGGGCGGCGGGTGCGGCGGCTCCCGCCGTCCGGACGACGCGTCGAGATGGCGCGGCGCCGGAGGGAAGCCGCGGAGCTGCTCGTCGACCTGGCCGAGCAGCCAGGACCGCATGACGACGTACCCGATCGCCTGCGAGGCCAGCACCGCCGCCGCCGCGAGCGCCGTCGCGCCGAGCACCAGGCGGCGGCGCAGCGACCCCGGCCCGCCGGGCAGCGCGCGGATCACGGCTCCGCCGTCTCCGCGCGCCCCGCCGTCTCGGCGCCCTCGCGGGGCAGGCGCAGGCAGTAGCCCACCCCGCGGACGGTGTGGATGAGCGGCGGGTCGAAGCGGTCGATCTTGCGGCGCAGGTACTTCACGTAGGTCTCGACGATGCGGCCGTCCCCGTTGAAGTCGTACCGCCAGACGTGGTCGAGGATCTGCGCCTTGCTCAGCACCCGGCGCGGGTTCGCCATCAGGTACGCGAGCAGGCTGAACTCGGTGGGCGACAGCCGGATGTACTCGCCCGCCCGGTGCACCTCGTGGGCCGACTCGTCCAGGACGAGGTCGGCGTAGCGCAGGACGTCGTCGCGCGCCGCCGCCCCGTTGCCGGTCGCGCCGGACCGCCGCAGGATCGCCTGGACGCGCAGCAGCACCTCCTCCAGGCTGAACGGCTTCGTGACGTAGTCGTCCGCCCCCGCGGCCAGCCCGGCGACGCGGTCCTGGACGTCGCCGAGGGCGGTCAGGAACAGGATCGGGGTGTCGACGCCCACGGCCCGCAGGCTCGCGGTGACGGTCAGGCCGTCGACGTCCGGGAGCATCACGTCGAGGAGGATCAGGTCCGGGTGGAACCGCTCGACGGCGAGCAGCGCGCCCTGGCCGGTGCCGCGGCTGTCCACCTCGTACCCGGACAGCCGCAGCGTCGACTCCAGCAGGACGCGGATGCCGTCGTCGTCCTCCACGACCAGCACGCGCCGGGGGGTGTGCTCGGCGTCCGTCGCAGCCACGATCGATCACCTCGCCCACGGGGTCAGCGAGCCGCGCAGTCGTAGAGGGTAGCGCCGCGCCCGAAGCCCATCGGGCCGCCGCTGGTCGGCGCGGCCGCGCCGCCGTAGGCGGACGGCGGGACGGCCCGGCAGTGCCCGGACACCCACGCCGTCCGCCGTGCGGGCGCGCCGCCGCGTCCGGGGAAGGGGCCGCCGCCGGGCATCGCGGAGCCGAGGACGAAGCGGAGCTCACCGCGCCGCGTCCAGCGCTCCAACTGCCGGACGGACGGGGCGTCGTCCGCCGACATGAAGCCGCCCATGCCGATGACGCGCGAGTCGCTGTGCAGGATGTACGGCGACGCCGCCATCGCCCCGCCCTCGACGGCGAGGGTGATCCGCGCGCGGCCCGACTCGCGGCGCGCGTAGTCGAGGATCTTCCGCTGGTCGCCGCTGAGCCCGGCCCCGTCCCGCGGCCCCGGCCCGGGTGGGAACGGCCCCGGCGGAAGGGCCCCGCCGCGCGGCACGGCTCCGGGCATGCCTCCGGGCATCGGCGGGCCGGGCGGGAAGCCGCGCGGCCTGCTTCGTCCGCTCCCGCCGAAGGGCGTCATCATCGGGCCCGCCGCCGGGATGACGCCGCCCATCGACCCGGACCCGTCCGCCGGGACGGCCACCGCCCACGCGCCCGGCGCGACGAGAACCGCCGCCGCACCGACCGCGAGCGCGACGGGCAGCAACCGCGCTGGACGCCACGCCGCCGCGCACAGCAGGACCACGCCGACCGCGCCGGTCGCGGCCACCGGCCACACCAGCCAGCCGTGCCACTCCGGCGTCCGGCGGATGACGACGACGGCCCACGCCACCGTGACCGCGACGATGACCGCCGCGACCGGGGCGGGCCACCGGGCGCCCGCCCGATGCGCGCGGACCAGCACGGTTACCAGCCCTCCGCACAGAGCGCCGACCGCCGGGGCGAGCTGCGTCGTGTAGTACGGGTGGAAGATCCCTTCCTGCATGGAGAACACGCCGGCGCACACCAGCAGCCAGAGGCTCCACAGGACCCATCCCGAAGCGGGGGGCAGAACCACGTCGGCCAGCCGTCCGCGGCGGCGCAGCACGGCCACCGCCAGCGCGGTCGCGATCGCCGCCGCGCACACCGGCAGCAGCCAGCTGATCTGGCCGCCGACCGCGTCCCCGAACATCCGCAGCGGGCCGGTGCCGCCGCCGAACATCGCGCCCGGTCCGCGCGGCGCCCCCGACCCGCCTCCGGGCCCGCCCCACGGCGGCGGCCCCCCAGGGCCGGGACCGCCGCCGGGGCCGGGTCCCTGGCCGAAGACACGGCCGAGGCCGTTGTATCCGACGACCAGGTCCCAGGCTGAACCGTCCTCGCTGCCGCCGATGTACGGCCGGTCGCCCGGCCACAGCGCCACCATCGCGACCCACCACAGCGACGAGACCGCGAGGACCACACCGGACGCCGCGAGCCGCCCCAGCCTGCCGAGCCACGGGCCGCCCGCGCCGACGAGCCACGCGGCCGTGAAGGCGGGCAGGACCATCCACGCCGCCAGCATCTTGGTGACGAACCCGCAGCCGACGAGGAACGCGGCCCCGCACAGCCACCACGTCGCGGCCCGTCCCGCCCGCGCTTCGAGGGCCCTCGTCAGCGCGTAGGCCGCGCACACCAGCAGCAGGAGCAGCGGGGTGTCGAGGTTGTTGCTGCGGGTGATCGCGACGGTGATCGGCGTCAGCGTCAGGACGAGCGCGGCGGCGAGCCCGGCGCCCTCGCCCGCCCAGCGGCGCACCGTCCGGTGCAGGACCAGCACGGCGAGGACGCCCTCGACCACCTGCGGCAGGACCAGCGCCCACCCGTGCGGCCCGAAGACTTTCGCGCTGAGCACCTGCGGCCACAGTCCGGCGGGCGGCTTGTCCACGGTGACGACGCCCGCCGGGTCGTAGGAGCCGAACATGAAGTTGGTGAAGCCCTCGCCCATCGACTTCACGGCGGCGGAGTAGTAGGTGTTGCTCCACCCGAGCGATCCCAGCGCCCACCCGTACAGGACGCCGGCCAGGACGAGGATCGCGCCGAGCGCGGCGGTCGGCGCCCAGCCCGGCAGGACGCGCGGGCGGGCTTCGGACGGCCCCGTCCGGGACCCTTCCGAGGCGACGACGTCGGAGGAGGAGCTCATGAGGGGTCGCTTTCATCGGAGGCGGGAGCGGAGGCCGGACGGCGGCGGAACACCGCCGTGCGCAACACGACGAAACGGATCGCGGTGACCAGCACCGACGTGATCGCCAGAACGAGCGTCTCGGCGCCGTGCGAAGCGCCGGGATCGGCCCGCTGGAACAGCAGCACCGCCGCGGACGTCACCGTGTACCCGAGGGCGAACAGGGCTCCGGCGCCCAGATGCGCGCGCCTCGCGCCGACCGCCGACCCGCGGAACGTCAGCCGCCGGTTGGCCTCGGTGTTGAGCACCGTCAGCACCACCAGGGAGACCAGGTTGGCCAGCGCCGCGGGCCACCACGAGCGCAGCAGCCAGTAGAGCAGCGCCTGCCCGGCCGTCGAGACGACGCCGATCGCGACGAAGCAGACCAGCTCCCAGGTGAGCGCCGCCCGCCTCCGCGCGGGCGCGAGCACCGCGTCCGGGTGCTCCGCGCACGGATCGGCCCGGCGCGGCACCGCCACGTCCGCGGCCCCGGACGCCTTCCGCCTCGCCATCCGCCACATCCCCTTGAGGTCGTCGAGCGCGGTCCGGACGACGTTGACGCGGGTGTCGACGTCCTCCACCCAGTCGACCGGCACCTCGTGGATGCGCAGCCCGTTGTGCTCCGCTAAGACGAGCAGTTCGGTGTCGAAGAACCACGCGTCGTCCTCGGTCGCCGCGAGCAGCGGCCGGACGACCCGCGTCCGCGCGGCCTTGAAGCCGCACTGGGCGTCGCTGAACCGGGCGCCGAGCCCGTAGCGGAGCAGCGCGTTGTAGCAGCGCGAGATCAGCTCGCGGCGCGGGCCGCGGACGGTGCGGGCGCCGGGCGCGAGGCGGCTGCCGATCGCGATGTCGGAATGCCCGCTGGCGAGCGGGGCGATGAGCGGCAGCAGGCCGTCCAGGCCGGTGGAAAGGTCGACGTCCATGTAGGCGACGATGTCGGCGTCGCTGGTCGCCCAGGCGGTGCGGAGGGCCAGGCCGCGTCCCTTGCGGTGCAGGTGCACCACGTCGACCCCGGGCAGGTCGGACGCCAGCCACTGCGCGACCCGGAGGGTGCGGTCGGTGCTGGCGTTGTCGACGACGGTGATGCGCCACGGGAACGGCAGCCGTTCGAGCAGGTAGACGTGCAGCGTGCGCACGCAGCCGGGCAGTGCCCGCTCCTCGTTGTGGACGGGCAGGACGATCTCGACGGTCGATGTCCCCGGCACGGACACGTCCGGGACGGCGGGGGGCTGGTAGGGCCCGGTCGCGCTGTGCGCGGCCGGGCCCAGCTCGCTGGGAGCGGGCGTCATGGAGACCTCGGAGGGCAGGGAGCGGGGAGCGCCCGCCGCACCGGGTGCGGGGACGCCTGCCGCGTCCCGGGGCGGGGACCCCATGACACTTCCGGCGCCCCCGGAAGATCAACGGGGAGGACCCTGGGAATTGCCCGAGAATCCCGAAACCGCCGCTCGCCCCTTTAACGGCCCTTCCCTAATGGCGTTCCAGCTCGACCCTCGGGAGGAGCCGGGCCAGCGGCGCGGGGAGCCACCAGGCGCGGCGGCCCATCAGCTCCATCGCCGCCGGGACGATCAGGCAGCGGATGACCACCGCGTCCGTGAAGATCGCCACGGCCATGCCGAACCCGGTCTGCTGGAGCAGCCGGTCCGGGCTGAGCATGAACGCGCCGAAGATCACCACCATGATCGCGCCCGCCGCCGTGATCACCGAGCCGGTGTGCGCGAGGCCCTCCCGGACGGCGTGCGACGGGTCGTCCGACCGCGTCCACTCCTCGTGGATGCGGGAGATCAGGAAGATCTCGTAGTCCATGGACAGCCCGAAGACGATGGCGAACACCATCACTGGCAGGTACGCCTCGATCGGTCCCGGCTCCACGCCGAACAGTCCGTGCTGGAAGACGAGCGTCATCGCGCCGAGCGCCGCGCCGATGCTGAGCAGGTTCAGCAGCGCGGCCTTCAGCGGGACGAGCACCGACCGGAACACCGCCATCAGCAGCAGCACCGACAGCCCGACGACGATCGCCATGAACAGCGGCAGCCGTTCGGCGACCTTGTCCGAGTAGTCCTCGGACGCGGCCGTCGCCCCGCCGACCAGGTACCGCGCGCCGTTCTTCGCGGACAGTCCCGGCAGGACGTCGTCGCGCAGCGTGCCGACGAGGTCGGTGGTCGCCTCGTCCTGCGGCGCGGAGGACGGGAACGCGAGGACGGTCGCGGCCCGTCCGTCCGGGGTGGGCACCGGGTCGGCGGCGGCCTTCACACCGGGCGTGTCGTACAGCGCGAGGACCGCCGCCGCGGCGGCCTTCTGAGCGCCCTCCCGGCCGCCGTCGGTCACGACCAGCAGCGGGCCGTTGAACCCGGGACCGAAGCCCGTGGACAGCAGGTCGTACGCCTTCCGGCTGGTGGTGCCGGACGGGTCGCTGCCCGCGTCCGAGAAGCCGAGCCGCATCCCGAGCGCCGGGACGGCGAGCGCGCCGAGCAGCACGCCCGCCGCGAGCAGCGCGGCCAGCGGACGCCGCTGCACCACGCCCGCGAGCCGCCGCCAAGCGGTGCCCGGCGCGGCCTTGCCCTTGGCCTCGCGGCGCTCGGCGCGGCGGGTGAACCGGCGGGCGAAGCGGCGGCCGAAGACGCCGAGCAGCGCGGGCAGCAGCGTCAGCGCGGCGACCATCGTGACCAGCACGGTCAGCGCGACCGACAGCGCCATGCCCTGCAGCGAGCCGAGCCCGAACGCGACGAGGCCGAGCAGCGCGAGGATGACGGTGCAGGCGGCGAAGAACACCGAGCGCCCGGCGGCGTCGAGCGCGTTCACGGTGGCGCGTTCCGGATCCGCGCCGCGCACCAGTTCGGCCCGGTAGCGGGCGAAGATCAGCAGCGCGTAGTCGATGCCGACGCCGAGGCCGACGAGGATCATCACCGGCGGCGTCCAGTCGGCGATCGTGAAGACGTGCGACGCCGCGACGATGACGGCGACCGTGGACCCGACGGCGAACAGCGCGATGACGATCGGCAGCCCGGCCGCGATGACCGTGCCGAACATCAGCACCAGGACGACCAGCGCGGCGAGCAGGCCCGCGCCCTCCGCCGCGCCGGTCCCGCCCGCGCCGAGCAGCCGGGCCGCGTCGCCGCCCAGCTCGACCTGGAGCCCGCCGCCCGCCGCCTTCCGCGCGGTGTCGAAGATCCGCTGCGTGTTGGCCTTCGGCATCTCCCGCGCCGGGACGTCGAGCATGACGGTGGCGTACCCGATCCTCCTGTCCGCGCTGACGGCGGCCTTGTCCTGGTACGGGCCGCGGACCTGGCCGACCTCGGGCAGCTTGGCGACGTCGCCCAGCATGGCCGTCACGCGCCGTCGCACGTCGGGCTCGCCGAGGCCGCCGTCGTCGTGCAGGACGATCTGCACCGTGTCCCCCGCCCGCGCCGCGCCGTGCCCGGCCAGCACGTCGGCGGCCTGCTGCGACTCGGTGCCGGGCAGCGAGAAGTCGTTGCGGTAGTCGTCGCCCGCGACGGACGCGACCGCCCAGGTTCCGGCGAGCACCCCGACCCACAGGATCAGGGCGAGCCATTTCCGGCGGTGCGCGAAGCCCGCGACGCGCACGAACACCCCGCGCGGCTCGGGCGGCCGGGTGCCCTCTTCTCGGTTCGTCTCGGTCAGCGTCATGTTCTCCCCCCGAAGGGTCGTCCGCGGGTGGACCCCGTTCGGTACTTGACGAAGCGGCCCGCCGAGCTGTGACGCCGATACCGGCGATGTCACATCCGGGCGGGCCGAGCCGTCACCGGGACATGGGACGGACGGGATCGAACGCCGAAGACCCGCTCGCCAGGTCCTTCGAGGAGCACCGGCCGCGGCACGCTGCCGTACGAGTTGCGGGAGGCGGCGCGGGTGGCGCCGATGCCGCTCGCCCGCGCGCAGGGCTCCGGCCCCCTGGACGTCCGCCCCGCCGCGGTCAACGGCGCCCCCGGCCTGGTCGTCCCCCTGGCCCGTCAGGCGGGGCCCTGCGGGACGAAGACCTCCACGACCCCGTTCCGCTGCCGGATCGCGAGGCGCGGCAGGGCCGGGATCGGGGCCTTGAGGCGGTGGTACAGGACTTCGCCGTCGAGGGCGAAGAGGGCGCCGTGGCAGGGGCAGCGCAGCTTGGTCCGCTCATGGACGCCGAGGCGGCAGCCCTGGTGCGTGCAGGTGCCGGACACCGCGCGCAGCCGTCCGCCGTCGCGGGTCAGGAAGCCGTCGACGCCGCCCGCGGAGAACCCGTGCACGGCGCCCTCGGCCACGTCCGCGGCGTTCACGACGGGATGCCAGGCGCCGATGTCGGGGGTCAGGCGCTCGGCGGCGGGCACGGCGGCCGGCGGGCCGACGATCATCCGGTCGGCGAAGACCCCGGCGGCGGCCCCGGCCGCGCCCACCGCGCCGCCGACGAGGATGCGGCGGCGTACCGGCACGGGCGCGGCGTCGGCCTGGTCGCGGGCGAGGCGGCGGTGCAGCCCGGCGATGAACTCCTCGCGGGGCGCGCCGGAGCCGGGACGGGCCGCGCGCAGCTCGATGGCCACCCGCAGCGCGTCCGCGTCGGCGTCGTCCGCCGGGAACGGGCGCGGCCGGCCGCCGTTCAGCAGCTTCTCGACGAAGCGGTGCAGTCGTCTCATGGTCACCTGCTCATCCCTGGGGAGCCTGGGCGGGCGGGTCGTCGCGGTCCAGTTCGGCCGCGCGGCGGAGCGCGCGGTGCTGCAGCACCTTGACGTTGCCCACGCTGAGCCCGAGCTCCGCCGCGGTCTGCTTGATCGTGTACGAGTGCAGGAACCGTAACTCCAGGACGCGCCGGTAGCGCTCGGGCAGCGCGGCGAGGAGCCGTTCCGCCCGCCGCTCGGAGCCGCCCGTCCCGGGCGCGACACCGGACTCGGCGCCCGGCGCCGGGTCGTTGTCGGCCAGCAGTTCCAGGTCGATGCTGGTGATCTCCCTTCCGAGGGTGCGCCGCCAGTGCGCGGCCAGCACCGTGCGGGCGGTGGCGAGCAGGTACGCGCGGACCTCGCCGACCGTCGCCGACACCCGCAGCGGCCGCAGCGCGGTGAGGAACACCTCGGCCGTGAGGTCCTCGGCGTCCGGCCGGTTGCCGACCTTGCTGAACATCAGCCGGTAGATCCGGTCCACATTGTGCAGGTAGATCGCCTCCCAGTTCGCGTACGTCTCGCCGTGGACGAGGTGCAGCCGCGCCCGCGGCTCGGGCTCGTCCCCCGCCGGTTCGGCGGTGCCGCGCCGGGCTGACTTCCAGTAGCGCATGACGGTTCCCTCTGCCTCCTGCCGCCGTGCCGGAGCGTCTGCCTGGAACACGTCCGCCGGACCCCGGAGGATCACCCGCCCGGCCGAGAGGACGGGTGATCCGGTCCCGGGAGCCATGTCCGGCGGCGTCGCCAGGCCAGCCGCCAGGCCAGTCGCCAGACCAGCCGCTAGGCCAGCCGCCGGTCCTTCACGGCCAGCGCCCTGCGCCCCTTCACGTAGCCGACCTCGCGGACGCCGAGCGCGTCGCGGAGCCGTCCCGCCGGGAGCGTGACCGGGGCGGGCGCGGGCCCGTCGCCCGGGTGCGGCAGCGGGTACGCGGTGGTCGTGGCGCTGTGGAACGTCACGTTTCCCTCCGTCTTCGTGAAGAGCTGGTGGACGTGCCCGTTCAGGCAGGTCACGGACGAGAACCGGCGCAGGAGCGACAGGACCTGCGCGGCGTCGTCCGTCCCCCAGCCCCAGTTCGGGTACATGGCGAACAGCGGGATGTGGCTGAACACGACGACCGGAGTGTCGGACGACAGCCCGGCCACGTCCTTGCGGACGAAGTCGACCTGGTCGGCGCCGAGATGCCCGAGCTTCTTCAGGTGCAGCGTGTTGACGAGCGCGATGAAGTGCACGCCGCGCACGTCGAAGCTGTACCAGCCGTCGCCGCGCGAGCCCGCGCCGAACGCCGTCCGGTACTTCTGGCCCGCGTCGTCGACGGAGTCGTGCTCGCCGGGGACCGTCCACACGTGGCCGGTCTTCAACGTCCCCATCATCTGCTTCACCTGGTCGAACTGGGCCGGTGTCGCGAGATGGGTCAGGTCGCCGGTGTGGATGACGAAGTCCGGCCGCTCGTCCAGTGCGTTGATCTGCGCGATCGCCCGCGAGAACGAGCCGGTGACGTCGGTGTTGGCGGGCCCCTTGAAGCCGAGGTGGCTGTCGCTGACCTGCACGAAGCGGGGGGACGCGTCGTCCGGGATCCCCCCGCCGCCGTCGTCGGCGTCGCCGACGACCTTGCTGACCACCTCGCCGCCGGCCACCGCGAGGACGACCGCGCCGCCGAACCACGCGCCGTGCCGCAGCAGCCCGCGCCGCGACATCCCCTCGGCGGCGTGCTCTCCGCTCACGGCTTCACCACCACCGTGCCGTGCATGAACGGGTGGATGGTGCAGATGTAGTCGTAGGTTCCCGGACGGGCGAAGCGGTGGCGGTAGGTCGCCTTGGCGTCCATCGCCGGGGAGCGGAGCGGCCCCTTCCCGGACGTGACGGTGTGCGGTTCCTCGTCGTCGTTCGTCCAGGTGACGGTCGCGCCCGCGTGGACGGTCAGGGTCGCGGGCACGAACGCGAAGCCCTTGATGGACACCGCGTTCCCCGCGACCGGGGCCGCCTGCGTCGCCGGGGCCGACGACCCGGACGGCATCGTCATCCCAGGCATCGGCGCCGTCTTCGACGACGCCGCACCGGACGGCGACTTCCCGGCCGCGTGGCTCGTCCCGCCGCCGCAGGCCGCGAGCAGCAGCATGAGCCCGCCCGCCATCGCGACCGCTCCCGGCCATCGCGTCCGGACGGCGATCTCGCTCATCGGACTCCTCACTCCGGCCCTCAGCGGGTCGCGCCGTGGGCCAGGTCGAACCGGGCGACCCGCACGCCGAGCAGCGCGCCCGCGAAGTGGTCGGGACGGGTGTGGACGCCCGCGTAGATGCGGCTGATCCCGGCCTCGTCCGCCGCGTCCTGGTAGGACGTGAACGACCGGGTGACCCCCGGCAGCGACTCCGAGCTGACCGTGAACGTGTCGTCCGGCCCGAAGAAGGACCCCAGCACGATCGCCCCCGCTTCGGCGACGACGCTGTGCGCGCCCGGATAGGACGGGTCGGCGGGCGTCGTCGCGAGCGGGTTCCAGCCCGAGTCGGCGTGCGTGTCGGGGTTGCCGTCGGTGTCGGCCTCGCGGATCGCCGTGATCGGACGCCACACCCGGTAGTGGTACTTGCCGTCGTAGAACGCGATGACCGAGTCGGCGAACGTCCGGTCGAGCGCGGCGAACAGCGCGGCGGTGGCGGCGAGGCCGATCCCGTGGCGGCGGGCGGCGTTCTGCGCGATCTCGTTCCAGTAGTTCCAGATCGGCGCGGCCCAGAAGCGGGCCTGCGTGGTCTGGTCCGCCGTCCGGGTGGTGCTGGTGTCCTGGCCCAGCGACTGCACCTCGTTGATTCCCCTGGCGTAGGCGCGGGTGGTCAGCGCCGGGGGCGGGACGGGCCGGAACCTGTCGCCGCGTCCGAGCGCGAACGGCCGCACGGCCGCCCAGTGCGTGAACACCGGGGCGGGGAACGACGGCGGCGTCGGCCGGTAGTCGCCGGGACTGCCAGTCGGCACGTACGGCGGCGGCGTCGCGTCCGACCCGTCGTGCGCGCGGTCGGCGAGGACGGCCGCGGCGGCGCGCTGCCCGGCACGGATCCCGGCGGCCTTGGCCGGGCCGTCCGGGATGTCGGCCAGCTCGTCGGTCAGCCTGCGGTCCAGGTCCGCGCGGCGCGCCGGGTAGAGGGCGGCCAGGCTGTCGTGCCCGGCCTGCGCCGCCGCGGCCTCCCCCGACGCCGAACCCGACGCCGAACCCGACACGGAGCCCGACGCGGAGCCCGATCCCGCCGCGCCGCGCCCGGTGGCGGCGACGCCGCCCGCGATCGCCGTGTGCAGGATCGCGAAGCTCCGCGTCGGATGGACGGTCGCGGGCTGCGCGCCGGGCGTCCGCACGATCTCCAGCAGGGCCCGGTTCCAGTCGATCACCACCTCCCGGCCCTGCGCGGCACGCGCGCGCCCGCTGCCCTGGATCCCGTCCGGCTGCGCCCCGACTGCCTGGGCTCCCGACGTCGCGGCCACCGCGAACACCGTCCCTACCGCGAGGCCCGTGACGGCCAGCGTTCTCCTCATCTCCCCGTCCCTTCGTCGACAACGGTCGAGAAGAAGTAGGCGGGCGGGTTACACGACCTCGATCCCCGAGCCGATTCCCAAGCCGGATTCCCGAGCCGTGTAACCCCCGCGCCTATCCATTCACCGAGACGAACCACCGCTCAGGGGGAGGAGAACGACGATGCGAATTCGAGCAGGGGCCGGGCTGCTGGTCGTGGGGGCGCTCGCGCTGTCCACGGCCGTCGCCGCGGGGGGCGCCGCTCAGGCGAAGGAACGCCCGTGCGGCCGTCCCGTGTCGACTTCGGGGCACGGCACGGCGGGCACGCCGTGGACGCTCAAGTCGCAGTACGACGACGACGGCACGCCGCCGAACCGGCTCGTCGCCGGGGAGGAGTTCGAGATCGACACCGGCGTCGCCGGGCAGCACTGGTCGGTCGTGTTCACCGACAACGGCACGGAGTTCTTCCGCAACAACGACGACGTCTCCATCGCGACCGGGATCCGGGAGGTCCACCCGAACCCGGTGCCGCGGGGGCTGCCGAACGTGATGGCCGCGCACGCCGAGCGCAAGGACGCGGCCGGCAACGTGATCGAGACCATCGACGGCTCGGTCAAGCTCGACCCGCCGCCGCCGCGCTGCGGCTGACCGGACGGGCGTCCGGCGGCCCCAGTGCCGCCGGGCGCCCTCCACCCTCCCGGGCCTGCGCAGGGCCTCCGGGGGTCTACTCGGTGCTCACGCGGTGCTCACTCGGTGCTCACTGGGTGCTCACGCGGAGCTGCGGCGCAGCCGGGCCTCGGACACGGCCGCCGCCTCCCGCCATTCGGCGGCGAGCAGCTCGTAGGAGCGGACGCGGTCCGCGTGGCCGTGCGTGACCGTGGTGATGAGCAGCTCGTCCGCGCCGGTGACGCGCTGGAGGACGTCCAGCCCGGCGGCGACGGTCCGGGGCGAGCCGAAGAACTGCGTCTCGACCCGGTCGGCGACGAGGTCCAGCTCGTCCGGTTTCCACTGGTGCGCGGCGGCGTCGTCCGCCGTCGGGAACGGGACGGCGCCGAGCCCCGTCCTGATCCGGTGCACCCACAGCGAGTACGGGGACGCGAGCACCTCCGCCTCGTCGTCGGTCGGCGCCGTCACGACGTCGGCGGACACGATGACGTACGGCGCGTCCAGGACGGCCGACGGACGGAACGCCGCCCGGTAGGCGTCCACCGCCTGGAGGACGGTCGCGGGGCTGGAATGGTAGTTCGCCGCGAACGGCAGGCCGTGCCGCCCGGCGATCCTGGCGGTCCGGTGGTCGTCGCCGAGGATCCACGGTTCCAGGTCGGCGCCCTCGCCCGGGTTCGCGCGGACGCGCTGCCCGTCCTGGACGTAGGAGCCGTCCAGCAGGGCGAGCACGGCGGCGACGACGTCGGCGAACTCGGCCGGCATCGCGCCGAGCTGGACGAGCAGCGTCTCCTGGAGCTTGAGCGCGGCGGACCGCGCGAGCCCCGGCGGGTCCGACGCGACGGGGATGAGGAGCCCGTCCACGAACTCCACCGCCCGGCGCGGCGGGCGCCGCCTCCCGCCCGCCGCCCGGACGGTGGCCCGGTCGCGTTCCCGGTCGGAGCGGCCGAGGCCGAGGTCGATGCGTCCGGGGTAGAGGGCGTCGAGCGTGCCGAACTGCTCGACGATCGAGAGCGCCGTCCGGTGCCTGGTCTGTAAGGCGCCCGACCCGACGCGGATCCGGGACGTCGCCGCCGCGACCGCCGCGATGAGGACGGGCGGGGCCGCCGCCGCGAGTCCGGGCGCGAGGTGGTGCTCGGCGATCCAGTACCGGCGGTAGCCCGCCCGTTCCGCGTGCCGGGCCAGGTCGAGGGAGTTGCGCACCGCGTCCGCCGGGCCGCCGCCCGCCGGGACCGGCGCGAGATCGAGAACGGAGAGGGGGATCATGGGAGACCGTCCGTCCGGGAGCGGAGGGCGGCGGGCGGGTGACCCGCCGCCCTGGGGATGGTGAAGGGTCACGTTCCTTGCTGGGGCCGCGCCGTCACGGCCAGGTCGTTGAAGCGCCGGTCGAAGAACCCGGCGATCGAGACCTTGCGCGGGACCAGCCCGACCCCGGCGAAGGAGTCGGCGATCTGCTGCTCCGAGGCGATCACGGAGTCGTCGATCGGGATGGTCGTGGTGAGCCGCCGCTGCACGGCGCGCTGGGCGACGGGCCCGGGGAGCCGGGTCTGCTTCGCCCAGATGGCCGCCCACTGGTCCGGATGCGAGCTGGACCACTGCACCGCCCGCTGGTACCGGGACAGGAAGTCCTTGAGCGCGGCGCTCCGGGCCTTGTTCTTGAGGGTGCCCTTGGACGTGACCTGGAATCCGTAGCCATTGGTGTAGCCGGTGCCGTCCGCCAGGATCCGGGCGCCGTTCTGCAGTTCGGCCTGGGCGGTGTACGGCTCCCAGGTGGCCCAGGCGTCGACTCGTCCGCCGGTGAGGGCGGTGAGGGCGTCGGCGGGCTGGAGGTACTGCGGCTGGACGTCGCCGAACTTCAACCCGTTCTTCGTCAGCACCGACAGCAGGTGGTAGTTGGCGGAGCTGCCCTTGGCGACCGCCACCTTCTTCCCCTTGAGGTCGGCCGGGGTGCGGAGCGGCGAGTCCTTGGGCACCACGATCGCCTGCCCGGTCAGCCGGGACGTGGTCGCGCCGACGAGCACGATCCGCGCCCCGGACGCCGCCGCGAACACCGGCGGCGTGTTCCCGACCACCCCGAAGTCGACCGACCCGGCGTTGATCCCCTCCAGGATCGGCGGCCCGGACGTGAACAGCGACCACTTGACCTTGTAGGTGAGGCCGTCGAGCTGACCGGCGGCGGCCAGCATGTCCTGGAGGCTGGCGCCCTTCTGGTCCCCGACCCGGAGGACGACCTGCCCGTTCTCCTCCGCCCCGTCGCCGGACGAGCACCCGCCCAACGCCGCGACCAGCGCGCCCAACGCGACCAGCACGAGCGCCGCACTCCGCGTCCCGCTCACTTGGATCCCTCCAGAGCCACACCCAGCCGAGTGAGAAGAACCGAGCGCAGCTCGACCAGCTCCGGGTGGTCGCGCTCGCGCGGCCGGGGCAGGGCGACCTCGGACTGGTGGGCGATGCGGCCGTCGTCCAGGACCAGGACGCGGTCCGCGAGCAGCAGCGCCTCGTCCACGTCGTGCGTCACCAGCAGCACGCCGGGGCGGTGCCGCTCCCACAGGTCGAGCACCAGCCGGTGGACGTTGATGCGCGTCAGCGCGTCGAGCGCGCTGAACGGCTCGTCGAGCAGCAGCAGGTCCGGGTCGCGGACGAGGGCGCGGGCGAGGGACACGCGCTGCGCCTCCCCGCCGGACAGGGTGAGCGGCCACACGTCCCGCCGCTCGGTCAGCCCGACCTCGGCGAGCGCCGTGTCGGCGGCGGCCACCGGGGCCGGGACGCGCAGCCCGAGCGTGACGTTGCCGAGCACCCGCTTCCAGGGGACGAGCCTCGGCTCCTGGAACGCGACCGCGACCGTGCCGTCGACGCGGAGGTCGCCGGAGGTGTCGCGGTCCAGCCCGGCGAGCACGCGCAGCAGCGTGGACTTGCCCGAGCCGCTGCGGCCGAGCAGGGCGACGAACTCGCCGCGCGCGATGTCCAGGTCCAGCCCGTCGAGGACGACCCGCGACCCGAACCGCTTGGTCAGCCCCTTCACCTGGGCGGCGGTCGTGGAGGTCACGTCCCGAGCAGTCCGCGTCGCCATGACAGGGCCCTCCTCTCGGCCAGCCGGACGAGCGCGTCCGTCGCGAGCCCGAGGACCGCGTACACGAGCAGCCCGAGGACGACGATGTCCACCCGCAGGAACTCGCGGGCGTCGTTGATCATGAAGCCGAGGCCCTTGCTCGCGTTGATCTGCTCCGCCACGATCAGCGCGAGCCAGGCGACGCCGAGGCTCTGCCGGAGCCCGACCAGCGCCTGCGGCAGCGCGCCGGGCAGCACGATGTGCCTGATCAGCGCTATCCGGCCGAGCTGGAGAACGCGCCCGACCTCGGCGAGCTTGGCGTCCACGCCGCGGATCCCGGCGTAGGTGTTGAGGTAGATCGGGAAGAGCACGCCGAAGGCGACGAGGATGACCTTCGGGGTCTCCCCGATCCCGAACCAGAGGATGAACAGCGGGATCAGCCCGAACAGCGGCAGCGCCCGCAGCATCTGGAGCGGCGGGTCGAGGAGCCCCTCGCCCGCGCGGCTGAGCCCGGCGGCCAGCGCCAGCGCGAGCCCGGCGGCGGCGCCGAGCGCGAAGCCGATGAGGGCCCGCTGGAGCGACACGGCGACGGCGTCGCCGAGCGTCCCGTCGGCGGTCAGCGTGGCGGCGGTGCGGGCGACGGTCGCGGGCGCCGGCAGCAGCCGGTCGGACAGGAGGCCCGTGCTGCTCGCGACCTGCCAGAGGATCAGCAGGGCGGGCGGGCTGACCGCGCGGAGCCCGAGGCGCGGCCGCGGAAGCGCGGGGAGTCGGGGACGCGCCCGGGTCGCCGGGCGCGCGATATCGACGGACGATGTGGACATGGACCTGCGAGTCCCTTCGTGAGAACCGGTCGGCTGGACGGCCGGTCGGCGGTCGCCGCGGCGTCCGGAGTCGCGTTCGTCAGCGCGGACACAGGGCGCTCGCCTGCAGCCGCAGATCCACGTGCAGCCGCGCGACGAGGGTGATCAGGGCACTCACGGGAACCACGATGAACGACATTTCCTACCAAGTCAATAGGAAATACATGAAACGGCGGCCTCGACCTGGGGGGCGACGCGGCGGGCCCAGTCGTCCAGGACCTTGTCCGCCTGCTCGAACTGGCTCTCCAGCAGCACGCCGCCCGGAGTGGGGACGAACGCGCCCAGCTCGACCAGCACCGGACGCAGGTGGACCTCCACGGCGAGCGCGTGCCGCGCGTCGCCCATCACCATCAGCGGCAGCGCCACGGTCGAGGCGAGCGCCCCGCTGGACAGGCGGTCCAGGAACGTCTTCAGCAGGCCCGTGTAGGCGCCCTTGTAGGTCGGGCTCGCGACGACGAGCACGTCCGCGTCGAGGACGGTCTGCACCGCCGCCTCCACCGCCGCCGACGCGGACGGCGAGCCGAGCGCGGGCGCCAGCGCCGACAGGTCGAGGATCTCCTGCTCGACCGGCCCTATCCGGCCGCCGACCAGCTCGGCGGCCTGGACGGCGGCGGCCCGGGTGCGCGACCCCGGCCGGGGATTGCCGATCAACGAGACGAGGCGCGTGGCCATCGGCCCTTCCTTTCGGTCTGAATCCGGTGGAGCGGTTTACGTGAGGGCCCATTCGGCGGCGAGCATCTCGTAGGAGCGGACGCGGTCGGCGTGGTCGTGGGTGATCGTGGTGATGAGCAGCTCGTCCGCGCCGGTGACGCGGCGGAGCGTCTCCAGGCGTTCCACGACGGCGCCGGGCGCGCCGGTGAACTGGGTGTCGACGCGGTCGGCGACGAGGGCGCGGTCGGCGTCCGTCCAGCGGTGGGACGCGGCGTCCGCCGGGGACGGGAACGGCACGGCGGCGAGCCGCGAGCGGATGCTGTGCACCCACACCCCGTACGGGGACGCCAGCTCGCGGGCGTGCTCGTCGGTCCGCGCCACGACGACGTCGGCGGACACCATGACGTACGGCTCGTCCAGCTCGGCGGACGGCTTGAACGCCTCCCGGTAGGCGGTGACCGCCTCCAGCACCTTGGCGGGCGCGACGTGGTAGTTCGCCGCGAACGGCAGCCCGCGCTCCCCCGCGACCCGCGCGCTCTCGCCGCCGCTGCTGCCGAGGATCCACAGCCGCAGGTCGGCCCCCTCGCCCGGTATGACGTGGGCCGGGTGCCCGCGCGCGGAACGGTAGGCGCCCTCCAGGAGGGCGATGATGGCGTCGACCTGGTCGGGATAGTCGGGCGGTTCGGCGCCGGGCTGCTGGAGCAGCTCGTTCATGAGCGCGACCGTCGCGGACTCGGCGAGCCGGGCCGGGTCGAACGGCTTCGGGATGAGCAGCCCGTCGACCACGCGCGCCTCGGGCGGCGGCGGTTCTTCGTCGCCGTTCTTCGCGCGGCGCGCGGCATCGGCCCGCCGCCGCTGCCCGGAGCGGCCGAGGCCGAGGTCGATGCGTCCGGGGTGGAGCGCGTCGAGGGTGCCGAACTGCTCGACGATGGAGAGCGGCGTCCAGTGCCCGGTCTGCACCGCGCCCGAGCCGACCCGGATCCGCTCGGTCGCGGCGGCCACCGCGCCGATCAGGACCTGCGGCGCGGAGCTGGCCACGCCGGGCGCGAAGTGGTGCTCGGCGAGCCAGTAGCGGTGGTAGCCGAACTCCTCCGCGCGGCGGGCGAGGTCGAGCGTGCCGCGCAGCGCCTCGCGCGGCGTGCCCCCGGCCGGGATCGGCGCGAGGTCCAGGATGGACAGCGGGACGGCGCTCATGATCCTCCTCCGGTGGTCGCGGCGGCGGGCGCGCTGTATCGGCCCTCCGGGCGGGAAAGGCCGAGCCGGGCGCGCAGCGTCGTCTCCCGGTACGCGGTCCGGAACGCGCCCCGGCGCTGGAGCTCCGGCACGAGCCGCCGGGTGATCCCGGTCAGGTCGTGCGGCAGGACGCCGGGCCGCAGCCGGAACCCGGTGAGGCCGGCGTCGAGCCGCTCCTCCAGCAGGTCGGCCAGTTCGGCGGCGGTGCCGGTGAAGACCTCGACCGCCGACGCGGGTCCGGCGCCGTCCAGCTCGTCCAGCCGGGCCTTGCGGACGGCCGCCGCGCCCGGCCGGTCGTCGATGAAGACCAGCAGGTCGGCGAACACCCGGAGCGGCTCGCCGCCGCGCCCGGCCGCCGCCTCGGCGGCGCGGACGCGGGAGACGGCGGCCCCGGTCCCGGCGCGCGAGTCCGGGGTCAGGTAGACGACGTCGGCGCCGCGGGCGGCGAACTCGTAGGCGGGCGGGCTGTCCGCGAGGACGGTGACGACCGGCTGCCCCTGCGGCGGACGCGGCGTGATCGACGGCCCGCGCACGTCGAAGTAAGGGCCCTCGAAGTCGATGTAGTGGAGCCTGTCACGGTCCAGGAACCGTCCGGTGGAGGCGTCGCGGATCTCGGCGTCGTCCTGCCAGCTGTCCCAGAGCCGCCGGACGACCTCGACCGCGTCGGCGGCCTCCGCGTTCAGGTCGGCGTCGGAGGCGATCCGCCCCGGCGGCGCGGCGGCGGACGCCCGGCGGCGGCCGAAGTGCCCGGCCTCCCGCACCCCGGCCGAGACGCGCGGACGCCAGCCCGCGCGCCCGTAGGACGCGAAGTCGAGCGACGCGACGCCGATCGAGACGTGGAACGGCTCGGTGTGCGTGACGTCCGTGGTCGGCACCAGCCCGATGTGCCCAGTGACCGGCGCGAGCCGGGCCGCGACCAGGACCGCGTCCAGCCCGCCCTGCAACCGCCCGGACGGTCGCGGGGTCAGTGCGTCCTCGATCGTGACGAAGTCGAGCAGGCCGCGCTCCGCCTCCCTCGCGAGGTCGGCCCAGTAGCGGGCGGTGAACAGGTCGGCCGGACGGGCGTCCGGGGCGCGCCACGCGGCCGGATGCCAGCCGACGCCTTCCAGCGCCACGGCCAGGTGCAGCCCGGTCCCGCCGTAGAGGCCGGTCATGACACGGCCTCGGCATGTGCGCGCCGCACCGCACCGCGCGGCGGGCCCAGGCCGAGATGGTCGCGCAGCGTCGTCCCGGTGTAGTCGGACCGGAAGACGCCCTTCTCCTGGAGCAGCGGGACGACGTGGTCGACCAGGTCGTCCAGCCCGCCGGGGGTCAGGTGCGGGACGAAGATGAACCCGTCCGCGACGCCCGTCTGCACGAACTCGTCGATCCGGTCGGCGACGGATCGGGGCGTGCCGACGAACGTCTGCCGCCCGGTCGCCTCGATCACCAGTTCGCGGATGCTGAGGCCGCGGTCGGCGGCGAGCGTCCGCCACCTGCGGACGGTCTCGCCCCGGTCGCCGCGGAACTGCGCCCGCCCCTTCGAGACGCCCTCGTCCAGGTCGGGTTCGACGTCGGGGAGGGGGCCGTCCGGGTCGTAGGCGGAGAGGTCGCGTCCCCACACGCCCTCCAGGTAGGCGATCGCGGTCTCCGGGCCCACCTGCGCGCGGCGGATGTCGGCGGCGCGCTCGGCCGCGTCCTCCTCGGTGTCGCCGAGGACGTAGGTCACGGCGGGGAAGATCTTCAACTCGTCGGGGTGCCGCCCGTACCGGGGCAGGCGGCGTTTCACGTCCGCGTAGAACGCGCGTCCGGCGGCCGGCGCGCCGTGCCTGCTGAAGATCACGTCGGCGTCGGAGGCGGCGAACTCGCGGCCCTCCGCCGAGTCCCCCGCCTGGATGATCACCGGATGGCCCTGCGGCCCGCGCGGCGTGCCGAACCGTCCGGCGATGTCGAAGTGGCGCCCGCTGTGGGCGAACTCGCCCTCCGCCCCGCCGTCGTCCGACCACGAGTCCCACAGTTCGCGGGCGGTCTGGAGGAACTCGGCGGCGCGGGTGTACCGGTCGGCCTCCGCGAGGAACCCGCCGCGCCGGAAGTTCTCGCCGGTGAAGGCGTCGTAGCTGGTCACGACGTTCCAGGCGGCGCGTCCTGCGCTGAGGTGGTCGAGCGTCGCGAGCCGTCCGGCCACCTCGTAGGGCTCGTTGAAGGTGGAGTTGACGGTCGCGGCCAGCCCGAGGCGCGTCGTGACGGCGGCGAGCGCGGACAGCACCGTCAGCGACTCGGGACGCCCCGCCACGTCGAGATCGTGGATCCGGCCCTTCATCTCCCGCAGCCGCAGCCCCTCGGCCAGGAAGAAGAAGTCGAACTTGCCGCGCTCGGCCGTCCGCGCCAGGTGGACGAACGAGGCGAAGTCGATCTGGCTCCCGGACGCCGGGTCCGACCAGACCGTGGTGTTGTTGACGCCCGGGAAATGCGCCGCGAGATGGACCTGCCTTACGGGCATCGCGAGAACTCCCTCCGTCGGAAGACCTTCGTCAGGGCAGTCGGTGGAAGCGGCTGGCGTGGAAGACGAGCGGGGAGATTCCGGCGGCGGCGTCCAGGTCGTGGACGCGCAGCACCACGATGTCGTGGTCGCCGGACCTGACCTGCTGCTCGACGGCGCAGTCGTACCAGGCGGCCGCGTCCTCGATCAGCACGCAGCCGGTCGCGGTGGCGCGCCACGCGATGCCCGCGAAGCGGTCGCCGCCGCGCGCGCCGAGCCGCCGTCCCGTCTCCTCCTGGTGGGCGCCGAGCACGCTGATCCCGATGTGCGGGAGGTCGCGCAGCAGCGGCCAGGTCGTGGACGTGTGCGCCATGCAGACCGACACGAGCGGCGGGTCCAGCGACACGGGCACGAACGAGCTGGCGGCGAGGCCGACCGGCCGGCCGCCGACGAGGCCCGCGACCGCCGCGACGCCGGTCGGGTACGTGCCGTAGACGCGGCGCAGGTCGAGCTCCGTCAACGCCGCGCCCGGCGGCCCGCCGGGCGCGGTGCCGGTGGCGCTCACGCCGGGGCCCCCACCGCGCCGGACGCCGCGCCGGGGGCGGGGGCGGGCCGGGTCTCGCCGCGACGGCGCAGCTCGGGCAGGACGCCCTCGCCGAACCAGTACGCCTCCTCAAGGTGCGGGTAGCCGGACAGGATGAACTCCTCGATGCCCAGCTCCGCGTACTCCTGGATCCGGTCGGCGACCTCGGTGTGGCTGCCGACCAGCGCGGTGCCCGCGCCGCCGCGCACGAGCCCGACGCCCGCCCACAGGTTGGGGTAGATCTCCAGCTCGCGGGCGTCCGTGCCGTGGGCGACCTTCCCGTTCGCGCGGTACCGCTCGTGCAGGGCGCGCATCCGCCGCTGGCCGACCGACTCGCTGGCGGCGAGCGCCTTCTGCGCCTGCCCGACGGAGTCCCGGTCGAGGCTGTCGAGCAGGCGTCCGGCCTCGCGCCACGCCTGCGCGGAGGTGTCGCGGCTGAGGGTGTGCAGCCGGATGCCGAAGCGCAGCGTGCGGCCCTCCGCGGCCGCGAGCCGGCGCAGCAGGGCGATCTTGGCGGCGACCTGGTCCGGCGGCTCGCCCCAGGTCAGGTAGACGTCCACGTGCCGGGCCGCGACGGGCCCCGCCGCGTCGGACGAGCCGCCGAAGTACACCTCCGGGACGGGCTCCGGCCGCCGCCGCACCGTCGCGCCCTCCACCCGGTAGTGCTTGCCGGTGAAGTCGAACGGCTCGGCGCCCCAGGCGCCGCGCACGACCGACAGGAACTCGTCGGTGCGGGCGTAGCGCTCGTCGTGGTCGAGGTGGTCGCCGAACCGGCGCTGCTCGGTGCTCTCGCCGCCGGTGACGACGTTGAGCGCGAGGCGTCCGCCGGAGATCCGCTGGTACGTCGCGGCCATCTGCGCGGCGAGCGTCGGCGAGACGAGCCCGGGGCGGAACGCCACCAGGAACTTCAACCGGCTCGTCTCGCGGATCAGCGCGGCGGTCACCAGCCAGGCGTCCTCGCACCACGTGCCGGTCGGGGTCAGCACGGCCTCGAAGCCGAGGTGCTCGGCGGTCCGCGCGATCTGGGCGAGGTAGTCGATGTCGGGGTCGCGGAACCGGTCCGCGGCGCCCCGCCGGGCGGCCGGGAGGCCGACCCCGCGGGGCACGTTGTGGCCGCCGCCGATCAGCGTCCGGCCGTCTCCGTTGGTGGGCAGGAACCAGTGGAATCGCAGCGTCATGGCGTCCCTTCCGTCGTGCTGCTGCTGCGCCGCGCGCCGCTCCCGGCGCGGGCGGCGAGGTCACCGGGTTCTCAGCGTGGACAGAGGGCGCTGGCCTGCAACCGAAGGTCGACGTGCAGCCGCGCGACGAGCAGGATCACGACAGCAAGGACGTGGTGGTACACACCAGACACTCTGCTGAAGATTTCCTATCAAGTCAATAGGAAATATGGGTTGCGCAGGCGACGAGCCGCCACGCGGCCCCCTCTAGAGCGGGATCGGCTTGAACATCTCCGGTTCCTGGCCCGGCTCCAGAGCGGTCGGGCCGTAGAGCCAGTCGACGAACGAGTAGTCGCGGACGTCGCGGTCGCGGAGCAGCGCGTTGCGCCGGTCGCGGCGCGGCCCGTCGAGGTGCCAGAGGCCGCCCCAGTCGCGGGCGGTGGACTGCACGCGGCGGCAGTGCTCGGGACGGACCGCCTGGTAGGCCGCGAGGGCGGCGTCCCAGTCGACGTCCCCGGACGCGGACCGCCGTCGGGCGGCGTGCTCGGCGAGCACCCAGCCGTCCTCGATCGCCATGACCGCGCCCTGCGCGAGGTACTGGAGCGGCGGGTGCGCGGCGTCGCCGAGCAGCGCGACGCGGCCGAACACCCAGCGGTCGACCGGGTCGCGGTCGAACATCCGCCAGAAGCGGTCCCGCCACATCAGCGGGATGCCGCGCTGGACCTGGTCGCACGCGCCCTCGAACGCCTGGTCCAGCTCGTCGGGGAGGCCCCAGTCGGCCTGCCCCGCCTTGGCGCGGGGCGACTCGAACACGGCGACCTGGTTGAACATCGAGCCGCCGCGCAGCGCGTACTGGACGAAGTGGCAGCGCGGCCCGACGTACACGACGACGGCGTCCTCGTGGACGTCGTTGCCGCGCACGTCCTCGATCGGCATCGCGCCCCGGTAGGCGACGTAGGACGAGCTGACCGGCGCGTCCGCGACGAACGACGCCCGCGCGACCGAGTGCAGGCCGTCGGCGGCGATCACCACGTCCGCGCGCTCAATCTGGCCGTCCGCGCGGATGACGCCCGTCCCGTCCGGGGCGAGCCCGTCGACGCGGCCGTCGGTGACCAGCTCGACGCCCGCCCGCTCGCAGCCCCGGAGCAGCAGCGCGTGCAGGTCGCTGCGGTGCATGACGAGGTAGGGGAAGCCGTAGCGGCGTTCGAGGTCGCGGAGGTCG
Organism: Actinomadura syzygii; assembly: GCF_008085905.1. GTDB lineage: Bacteria > Actinomycetota > Actinomycetes > Streptosporangiales > Streptosporangiaceae > Spirillospora > Spirillospora syzygii. Next base: position 302,959 of record NZ_VSFF01000006.1, read on the forward strand.
AGCCGGGTCAGCTCGGACGCGTCCAGCGCGTCGAACATGATCATGTCGGCGGGGGCGACGCCGAGTTCGCGGGCCTCGTCCAGGAGGCCGTACTCGGCGAGCACGCGCGTGCCGTTCGGAGCGATCTGGAGCCCGGCCCCGACCTCCCCGAACGTGGACGCCTGCTCCAGCACCCGGGCGCGCAGCCCCTTCCGGGCGAGCGCGAGGGCGGCGCCGAGGCCGCCGATTCCGCCGCCGACGATGATCGCGTCGGGGTCGCTCTGGGACATCGAGGTTTCCGTTTCTACAGCCAGTCGGGGAGCGTGGGCGCGTCCGGGAGAGCGGCGGCGCGTCCGGTGAGATAGGCGGCGACGTCGGCGAGCCGGGCGGAGACGTGCGCGGGGGCGCCGTCGCCGGGCAGCTCCCAGCGGTCGCCGGAGTCGGTCGCCGTCAGGACGACCCAGGGCCCGGGACGGGTGCGGCGCTTGCCGGCCGCGTCCTCGCACAGCGCGCTGAGGAAGGCCGCCGGAAGATCGCCGAACCCGACCCCGGCGTCCAGGTCCACGGCGTGGACGCAGACCTCGCGGGCGCGCATCCACGGCACCTCCGTCGCGGGGATGGTGCGGCCCTGCGCGGTGACGACCTCGTGCGCCCACTGCTCGGGGGTGAGCGCGGACATCGCCGCGTCCAGCTCCATGGCCGAGTTCCGCAGCCAGCCGACCAGTTCCGTGCGGCCGAGGACCGCGCCGCGCTCGATCCCGGCCTTCCGCTCCTCCAGCGAGGCGTACATCGGCGTCGGCTCGCCCGTGGCCGCCCAGTGGAGGAGGTTGCCGAGCCCCTCGGCGTTGGCGGCGACATGGGCGGCGACGTGCTTGCGCGTCCAGCCGGGCAGCGGGCTCGGCGCCGCGAACGCGGACTCGTCCAGGCCCGTGGCGGCGTTGAGGAACAGGCGGGTGCCGAGGGACGTCCAGCGGCGGGCGTCGGCGAGCGTCCTGCCGTCCATCAGGCGTCCTTGACCACGCGGTTGACCAGGCGGCCGATGCCCTGGATCTCGGTCACGACCGTCTCGCCGCCGAGCAGGTAGCGCTTCGGGTCGCGGGCGTGCCCGACGCCGCCCGGCGTGCCGGTGGCGATCAGGTCGCCGGGGTTCAGCCGGACGATCGTCGAGACGTACTCCACCAGCGCGACCGGGTCGAAGAGCAGGTCGCCGGTCGTGTCGGACTGCATCTGCTCGCCGTCCACCGTCAGCTTCACGTCCAGCGCGGGACGGACGCCGCCGGGCAGCTCGTCCGGCGTCACGACGTACGGGCCCACGGGCGTCGTCGAGTCCCATGCCTTGCCCTGGAGCCATTCGCGGGTGCGGAACTGCCAGTCGCGGCAGGTGACGTCGTTGAGGACGGTGAACCCGGCGATCGCCCGCTCGGCCTCCGCCGTGCTGGCCCGCCGGACCTGCGCGCCGATCACGACCGTCAGCTCCGCCTCCCAGTCGAACTCCGCCGTCTCGCCCGGACGGACAATGTCGTCGCCCGCGCCGATGAGGCTGTCCGCGAACTTGGCGAAGAGGGTCGGGTGGCTCGGCAGGTCGCGTCCCATCTCCAGGATGTGGTTGCGGTAGTTGAGGCCGACGCACACCACCTTGGACGGACGCGGAACGACGGGCGCGAAGTCCGCGCCCTCGGCCGGACGGACGGGGCCGGTCGCGTCCGCCGCCCGGTCCCGCCAGTCGGCGTGCGCGAGGAACGCGCCCACGTCGGTCGAGCCGAGGTCGATCAGCCCGTCGCCCTCCGCCTTCACGGCGCGGGTGCCCTCGGACGTGCGAACGGTGGCCAGCTTCATCGGTTCCTTCCTTTCTGGGGGGCGACCCCCAGACCCCCGGGGCGGAGCCCCGACGATCCTCGCTTCGCTGCGGTCATCGGGGCTCTCGACGATTGAGGCGAAGCGCCTCGAAGATGGGCGCGTCGCTGAAACGGAACAGGTCGAGGGATCCGGAGTCGGAGTCGGACGGCCCCGCCTCGGACTTGGCGGAGAACGGCTCCCAGGACGGCACGACGAAGAGGTCGCCTCGGGTGACCGTCCAGGTCGTGTCGCCGACCGTCACGGTGCCCGACCCGTCGAACACCGTGTAGACCGACGAGCCGGTCTCGCGGACGGGCGCGGTCTCCGCGCCCCGCACCACGCGGTGGAACTCGGCGCGGACGGTCGGCAGGACGTCCCCGCCCGTCGCGGGGTCGGTGCAGCGCACCGCCGCGTGGCCGGGCTCGACCGTCCCGCCCGAGTCGAGCTGGTCGGCGAGGGCGCGGTCGGTGACCTCCCACGGGTAGCGCAGCAGCGGGGTTCCGGTCCCGGCGGGCGCCCCGATCGGGCGCAGCCCGGCGTGCCCCCACAGCCGCTCGGACCGGGAGCGCTCCGGCGTGGCGTGCTCGTCCGCGGAGATCTGGTCGCGGCCGAACTCGAAGAACTGCGCGTCGGTCGCGTACTGGAACGGGATGTCGAGCCCGTCGATCCAGGCCATCGGCTCGGCGGCGGCGTTGTGGTGGGCGTGCCAGTTCCAGCCCGCCTGGGGCAGGAAGTCGCCCCGGTTCATCGGGACGGGGTCGCCGTTCACGACCGTCCACACGCCGGAGCCCTCGACGACGAAGCGGAAGGCGTGCTGGGTGTGGCGGTGCTCGGGCGCGTCCTCGCCCGGCATCAGGTACTGGATCGCCGCCCACAGCGTCGGCGTCGCGAACGGCCGCCCGCCGAGGCCCGGGTTGGCGAGCGCGATCGCGCGGCGCTCCCCGCCGCGCCCGACCGGCACCAGCTCGCCCGCCCGCGCGGCCAGCTCCAGCAGGTTCCGCCACCTCCACAGGTGCGGGACGGCCCGCGACCGCGGCCGCCGCGGCATCAGGTCGCCGATCTCCGTCCACAGCGGGACGAGCAGCTCGCGCTCGAAGCCCCGGTAGAGGTCCTCCAGGGCGGGCGTGACGGCCGGCTGGTCCGGCGCGTCGGCGGCCCGGAGCCGGACCGGGGTTTCGTCGGGGATGGTGGCCATACCCTTACCATGGCCTGGATTACGCAAGACGGAAAAGGACATTCTGTCTTACAGAACCGCCCTGCGGAGAGGAGCCGCGTGGACAAGCCGCTGAAGACCCCGCCGCCGTACGCGGTGGCGAGCGTCGACAACGCCCTCCGCATCGCCGCGATGCTCCAGCTGGAGGGACCGATGACGGTCACCGAGGTGGCCGGACGGCTCGGCGTCGCCGGGTCCACCGCGCACCGGCTGCTGGCGATGCTCGTCTACCGCGACTTCGCCGTCCAGCAGCAGGACCGCTCCTACCGGGTCGGGCCCGTCCTCGAACTGGCGGCGCACTCGCAGTCGGCGGCGTCCCGGCTGCGGGCGGCGGCGCTGCCGCACCTGCGGCGGCTGGTCGACCTGCTGGACGAGTCCGCGAACCTCGCCGTCCGCACCGGCGACACCGTCCGCTTCATCGCGAGCGTCGAGTCGGGGCAGGCGGTGCGGGTCGGGTCGCGCGAGGGCATGGTGTTCCACGCGCACCGCACGACCGGCGGCCTCCTCCTGCTCGCCGAACTGCCGCCGGACGAGCTGGACGACCTCTACCGCGACACCCGGCGGGACGCGGCGGCGGGCGACCGTCTCGCCCTCGCCGACCTCAGGGCGGAGCTGGCGCGCATCCGGCGCAACGGGTTCGCGGTCAACGACGGGCGCTCCGAGCGCGGCCTCGTCGCGGTCGGCGTCCCGGTGCGCGACCCGGACGGCACGGCGGTCGCGGGCCTGTCGGTGTCCATGCCGAGCATCCGGTACGAGAAGGAGCGGCTGCCCAAGCTGGTCGCGACGCTCCGGACGGCGGCGGCCGCGCTCGAACGCGGCCTCCAGCCGGGTTAACCGATCTTCGCGGCCGCGCGCAGCCTGGCCACGCGCGCCTCGCCGAGCGCGGCCACGGCCTCGGCGAGCAGCCGCATCGGGGCGGCGATGCCGCGCTCCGGCTCGGCCTGCATCGCGACGAAGGCGCCGTCGAACCCGGCGATGGCGAAGTAGTCCAGCTCGTCCGCGACGGCCTGGGCGATCTCTGTGCCCGCGGCCGCGAAGGACGCGGCGATCATCGTGTTCATGTGCGCGCGGCCGTCCCGCCTGACCTGCTCGATCAGGGCGTCCACTTCGGCCTCGGCCGCCTCGGCGCTCATCACCAGCAGCAGGTGCAGGCGCAGGAAGTCGGTGCGCGCCTGGAAGACCTCCCCGGTGCGCAGGAGGTACCAGGTCAGCCGCTCCAGCGGGGTGTCGCCCTCCGGGCCGTCCGCCTGCGTGTCGCGCATCGCCGCGTAGAACTCGTACGCGCCGCGCGCCATGACCGCCGAGAGCAGCCCGGCCTTCGACTGGAAATGGTGGTAGACGACGCTCTTCGGGAGCCCGCTCTCCCGGCTCAGCACGGACAGGGACGTCGCGGCGTATCCGCGCTCCGCCATGACCCGCGCGGCGACGTCCAGGATCTCGTCCCGGGACCTGCGGCCACGGCGGTTGCCGGTCTTCTCGCTGTCCACGCGATGAAGCATAGGCACCCTCCGGCCCGCCCCGTCCCGGCTCCGTCCCGGCTCGGTCGCCCCCCGCCCCACCTGCCGTTCTGCACAGCGGAATTCCATGGACGGCCACCCGATGGTCATGTGAGGGTGGTCACGATCGTACCGAACGATCGGTACAATACTTGTTCCGAACCGGCACGTCATTCCGGAGTCCGCATGACCCAGCAGTTCGACGCCGACGTCGCGATCGCCGGCTACGGCCCCACCGGCGTGACCGCCGCGCTCACCCTCGCCCGGCACGGCCTGCGGGTCGTCGCGTTCGAGCGGGACGCGGCGATCTACCCGCGCGCCCGCGCCGTCACCGTCAACGACTGGACGATGCGGATCTTCCAGAGCCTCGGCGTCGACGAGCGCGTCGAGAAGGTGATCGAGCCGCAGCGGGCGCTGCGCTGGGTGACCTACGACGGCGCCGAGATCATGCGGGTCGAGCACCCGCCGTCCTCGCTCGGCCGCGAGCCCCGCTTCTACAACATCTACCAGCCGGTGATGGAGGCGGAGCTGCGCGCCTGCGCCGCCGACCACGGCGACCTGATCCAGGTGCGCACGGGCGTCGAGGTCAGCGGCCTCGACCAGGACGCCGACGGCGTCACCGTCACGACGACCGACGCCGTGACCGGCGAGACGCGCGCCACCCGCGCCCGCTACCTGATCGGCGCGGACGGCGGCGGCTCCGCCACCCGGAGCATGATCGGCGCGAAGCTCCTCGGCGACACGATCGACGTGCAGTGGATCGTCATCGACTGCCGGGTCAAGCGCTGGTGGCCGGACCGGGACGTCCTCACCTTCTGGTCCGACCGGGAGCGCCCGGTCGTCGACATCGCGCTGTCCGCCGGGAACCACCGCTGGGAGATCCCGCTCAAGCCCGGCGAGACCGAGGCCGACTTCGCCGCCGAGAACGACGTCTGGCCGCTGCTCAAGGCGCTCGGCGTCACGCCGGACGACGTCTCCATCCACCAGTGGGCGTTCTACCGCCACCACACCCGGGTGGCCGACACCTGGCGCGCCGGGCGCGTGTTCCTCGCCGGGGACGCCGCGCACCTCATGCCGCCGTGGGCCGGGGCCGGGATGCAGACGGGCATGCGGGACGTCCACAACCTCGGCTGGAAGCTCGCCCGCGTCCTCAAGGGCGAGCTGGACGAGGGCTGGCTCGACACCTACGAGGCCGAGCGTCGTCCGAACGCCGCGTTCTACACCGGGCTCGCCGTCCAGCTCGGCCGCGTCATCAAGCAGGAGGCGACGCCCGCCGAGATCGAGCGGATGAACCGCGTGCCGGAGAACACCGTCACGCCGTTCGAGCCGCCGCTGACCGCGCCGCCGGTGCTCGACGCGGGCTGGATCCGCGGCCCGGTCGGGGACGCGAGCGTCGTCGGCCGCATGGTCCCGCAGCCCATCGCCGGGGACGTCGCGGGCCGCATGGCGCGGCTCGACGACCTCCTCGGGGACGGCTTCGTCCTGCTCGGCGCGGACGTGAACCCGGCCGAGCTGCTCACCCCCGAGGAGAAGGCGGGCTGGGACGCGCTCGGCGCCCGCTACGTGGCGGTCCGCCCGCGCGCCGCCTACACGCGCGGCCCGGACGAGCTGGTCGACCTCGCCGAGACGCTGCTGCCGTGGCTCGCGCGGTACGGGGCCCGCGCGGTCGCCGTGCGCCCGGACCGGTTCGTCGCGGCGGCGGACGTGTCCGGCCTCGCCGTCCCCGACCTGCCCGCCTGAACCCGCCCCACCCGAGAGCCGCACCTACGAGGGAAGGAACGTGATGACCGGAGTCAACGAGCTGGCCTACGTCGTGTACGAGGCGAGCGACCTCGCCGACTGGGAGCACTTCGCGGTCGACCTGCTGGGCATGCAGCTCGCGAGTAAGGACGCCGACACGCTCACCCTTCGCACCGATGAGAAGGCGTACCGCTGGCTCGTCCGGCGCGGCCCCGCCGACGACCTGGTGGCGAGCGGCTACGAGGTGGCGGACGGCGCCGCCCTCGACGCGATCGCGGCCCGGCTGGCGGCGGCGGGCGTCGAGGCGACCGAGGGCGACGCGGCGCTCGCCGCGTCCCGCAAGGTCGACCGGATCCTGCTGACCGCCGACCCGATGGGCAACCGGATCGAACTGGTCACCGGATTCGCCGACGCCGAGAGCCCGTTCCATTCCGACGTGCTGCTCGGCGAGTTCGTCACCGGCTCCGGCGGCGCCGGACACCAGGTGCTGCTGTCCAAGGGCGTCGCGCGCGAGACCTATCTGGAGTTCTACGAGGGGCTCCTCGGATTCCGCATCTCCGACATCATCGTGGAGGAGCTGGCGCCCGGCGTCTTCGCGGACCTCATCTTCCTGCGCTGCAACCCGCGCCACCATTCCGTGGCGTTCGGCGACATGCCGCACCCGAAGCGGACGCACCACTTCATGGTCGAGGTCACCGACATCCGCGACGTGGGCACCGCCTACGACCGCTGCATGGACGCCGGGCAGCCGTTCGAGATGACCCTCGGCATGCACCCGAACGACCACATGTTCAGCTTCTACGTGCAGACGCCGTCCGGGTTCAGCGTGGAGTACGGCTGGGGCGGCCTGCTCGTCGACGACGAGACGTGGGAGGTCAAGACCCTGGACCGGCTGCACAGCTGGGGCCACCGCCCGCCCGGGGCCGTCGCCTCGCTGCTCGCCAAGGCCACGCCCGCCCCCGCTCCCGGAGAGGACGCCCGCTGATGACGCTCACCCAGGCCGAGGCGGCGCGGACCGTCCAGACCAAGGACTGGAACCTCCGCTACTACGAGGCGGGCGATGGGCATCCCGTCGTCCTTCTCCACGGAAGCGGTCCGGGCGCGACCGGCTGGAGCAATTTCGCCGGGAACATCGAGGCGCTCGCCGAGCACTTCCACGTCTACGCGGTGGACATGCCCGGCTGGGGCGACTCGGACGCCGTGACCGTCGACCGGCTCGACCACGTCGAAGCCGCCGTCCAGTTCCTGGACGCGCTCGGCATCGACAAGGCCGCGTTCGTCGGGAACTCGATGGGCGGGCAGACCTCGCTCCGCCTCGCCACCGAGCACCCCGACCGGATCACGCACCTCGTCACGATGGGCCCGCCCGTCGGCCGGGCGCCGTCGCTGTTCGCCCCGGGCGACGGGCCGTCCGAGGGACTCAAGGTGCTCATCGAGGCGTACCGCGACGCGAGCCCGGAGAACATGCGGCGGCTCGTCGAGATCATGTGCTTCGACAAGGCCCGCTTCGCCACCCCGGAGCTGTGCCAGGCCAGGTCGGACGCGGCGCTGGCCCGTCCCGAGCACCTGCGCAACTACGTCGACGGGCTCCCCGGGGGCGCGCCGCTGCCGGTCTGGGTGAGGCCCGAGCTGCTGCCCGGGATCGCCGTCCCGACGCTGCTGATCCACGGCCGGGACGACCGGGTCGTGCCGTTCGAGAACTCGCTCCGGCTGCTCGCCACCATCCCCGACAGCCGCCTGGTCCTGCTCAACCGGTGCGGGCACTGGGCGATGATCGAGCACGCCGACGAGTTCAACCGGCTGGTGGCCGACTTCGTCCGGAACGCCTGACGAAACCCCACGTCAACGGGCCTTTATCACACACCGTAACGGTTTCAGTGCTGATTGAAATCAACATTGAACATCTAGTCGTTTCACCCGGTGGTAAAGGCCCGTATAGCTCGACTACCCTCCCGTAGTTGTGGCAACCGCGAGAGAATTAATGGAGCAGCGCAGCGCCCTGTGCAAGCGTTGCTCCATTATGCCGTTCCCTGGCGCCATTCTCGCAACCGGATTCCCGTGCCGTCTGCCGGGAAATTGTCAGGGCGAGCACGTCTCGCCGGCGGAGATCGACACCGCATCGTCGACGAAGGCCCAGGTGGGCTACTCCCAGGTTCTCTGGTGGGCACTTCGCGACCGGCTCCCAGCTCCCGGGTCGACACGCCGCGACGAAATCGCCATTGAGAGTTACAGTCCCCTCGCCAAACCGGACTCGCATGGCCCGGCAACGCCATGCCCGACCATTCGCGCCGTCGGCGGTCGCGAGGAATCCAGGCCACGTCCGGGACACGGAGACAGGCTCCGATGTCCCGAGCGAACCCGCCGTTCCGGGACCGCGCCACCCCGCTCCGATCGCGTAGCGGGAGCACCTCCCCGGAACGAACCGCCGATTGGAGAATCACCATGCGCAAGCTGATGCGAGCGACGGTGGCCGCCTGTGCGGTCGCCCTCGCGCTGAGCGGCGCGTCCGCCGCGAACGCGGCCGGCCCCGACAGCGGGGGCGGCCAGCCGATCATCGGTGGCCACAACGCCACCGAGACCTACCCCTGGATGATCGCCCTGAGCAACGGCTGCGGCGGCAGCCTCGTCTCGCCCCAGTGGCTCATCACCGCCAACCACTGCGGCTCCGCGTCGTCGGGCCGCATCGGCTCGAACAACAAGAGCTCCGGCGGCGAGGTCGCGCAGATCGACCGGCGCGTCACCAACCCGGGCACCGACCTCACGATGATGCACCTCAGCTCCCCGGCCAAGTCCACCCCGGTGAAGATGGCGCAGTCCAACCCCGCCGCGAACACCCCGGTGCGGCTCCTCGGCTTCGGCTGCATGAGCTGGCCGAGCTGCCAGCAGGCCAGCTACCTCCAGGAGATCGACCTCACGATCCTGCCGAGCAGCAGCTGCTCCGCGGGCGGCGGCACGGCGAACGACGTGTGCGTCTCCGGCGGCCAGGGCCGGTCCGCCTGCCACGGCGACTCCGGCGGCCCCGCGGTCACCGGCAGCAGCGGCAACTGGACGCTCGTGGGCGAGACCCACGGCCCCGGCGACAACCGCGGCGAGTGCGCCACCAGCACCCTCTACACCGGTATCGCGCCGTACCTGACCTGGATCAACCAGCAGATCGGCGCCTGACCCCCCGCGTCCTCGCACCAGAGGAGTTACCGAATGTCCTTCCGCAAGATCATGGCGGCGCTGTCCGTCGCCTTCGGTGTGGCCTTCCTGGTCCCCACCGTCACCACCGCTCCGGCGTCGGCCGCCGCTCCCGTCGCGGTCCGCACGATCTACTACGACGCCAGCATGTCCCAGGAGTTCAAGGCCGCCGTCGACGAGGGCGCCGCCGCCTGGAACAAGGCCGTGCCGATCATCGAGCTCAAGCCCGCGACCGCCGGGCAGGCCACCATCCGGATCACCGCCGACGACGGCTGGCCCCGCACCTACATGCAGGGCTTCGGCCGCGCCGACATCGTCATGGGCCGCCAGGCCGTCCAGGACGGTTTCTACCCGCCGCGGATCGCCGCGCACGAGCTGGGGCACGCCCTCGGCCTGCCGGACAACCGCAACGGCCGCTGTGACTACCTGATGTCGGGCCACAGCTCGCCGACGTCCTGCCAGGTCACCGCCCCGCACCAGACCGAGGCCGACCAGGTCCGGCGGAACGCGGGCGGCCGCCTCCCGGCCGCGCTCGCCGCCAAGCAGGCCCAGTACGCGGACTGCTTCGTCTTCTAAGCGGTCGCACTTCCCGGGCCCCACCGCGGACACACCGTCATCGCCGTGTCCGCGGTGGGGCTTCGGCATTTCCGGAGGATCTTGCCGGGGCGCTCTCGGCGACCCCGGCCGCGCGGGGTCGATCACCGATCTGACATGCTACGGAGTGCATGATTCATTTCGGATGGTCCCGGACGCGGAGGTAAGCGCTTCATGGGGAGGCAGCCGTTCAGTTGCCCGTTCTTCCTGGCCGTGGGACTGCGGGCCGAACCGGGCGAGCCGGAGGCCGAACTCCGCGCGCTCGCCGACTTCTACGACTCGGTCCATCTCGACGAGGTGGTCCGTCTCAACGAGGGCTTCGTGAGCGCCGCGCGATATGAGGTCATCGATCCGGTGGACGACGAAGGCGTCCCCCATTGGCTGGCCGTCTACGGGATCGGCGACGAGCAGTCCGCCCGCGACTTCCTGAAGCGCGAGCGTCCCGTTTACATGGCGGGGCCGGGCGCCTGGCAGCGGGCCACCGCGGTATGGCGGATGGTCTGGGAGAACACCGGTTCGGTCGGGGCGGCCGATGTCGATCCCGGCCGGATGTCCATGATCGGGATGGATCCCGCCACTGACGCGACCGCCGCCGAGATCGCGGAGTTCGACGACTTCTATACCGGCGTCCATCTCCCCGAAATCCTTCCGCGATTCGGCTATGACCGGGGGTCGCGTTTCCGGCTCTGGCACGAGTTCATCCACCCTGCGCCCGGCGCTCCTCGGTACAACGCCATCTACGAGGCGGACGATCCCGAGCCGAAACCGCCGTCCGGAGAACCGCTGACCCCCGGACCGCGCGCCTGGGAGGAACGCCAGGTGCGGTGGCGGGTCAAGTTCCGGCGGGCGTCCTGAAATGGAGCGCGAAATGGCAGTCCCTTCGGCGACCTTCGCTATTGGCCGGACCCGGATATCGCATCTCAGCGACGGCGTGGCCACCGGGCCGCGCCGCTTCTGGTTCACCGGGGCCGAGCCGTCCGAATGGATGCCGGTCGTCGGCGTCGACGACCCGGACACCCCGTTCCCCGTGACGTTCGGCGGGTTCGTCGTCACCGGCGACGGCCACGTCACGCTGGTCGACGGGGGCTGGGGCCACCGCGCGCACGAGATCCCGGGCCTCGCGGGCGCCGGGAGACTCCTGGACGGCCTCGCCGCCCTCGGCATAGCCCCCGCCGACGTCGACCAGATAGTGCAGACCCATCTGCACGCCGACCATTGCGGCTGGCTGATCCGGGACGACGAAGGCTCGCTGACATTCCCGAACGCGACCGTCCACGTCCATGAGCGCGAGGCCGCCTACTGGACGGGCGACGACGTGAAGGCCATCCCCTTCAACCACGGAATGGCCGACAAGGTGCGCGCCCGCCTGCGCGCCGTCGAGAACGCCGGACGGCTCCGCCTCTTCGACGGCGACCTCGCCCTCTCCGAGGAAATGCGGATCGTGCGCACCCACGGCCATACGCCCGGACACGTGTCGGTCGTCGTCACGGACGGCCCCGACACCGCGATCCTCGCCGGGGACCTGGCGCACCATCCGGCGCATGTCGAGCACCATTGCTGGCTGCCGTCCGTCGACGAGGAGCCGTCCGAGTCGGTGCGCAGCCGGGAGAAGATCGCGGCGCTCGCCGCCGACACCGAGGCGATCGTCCTCGCGCCGCACTTCCCCATTCCGACCGCCGTCCAGGTCGGCCGCGACCCCGGCGGCAAGATCAAGACCGTTGCCCGCGACGACCTTCAGGAAAAGGAATGACCGAGCCGCGCATAGCACCACTGGACATCGACGCCTACCACCGCCTGGAACGCGAGGCGTTCGGCGCGGAAGGATGGACGGGAACCGCGCACGTCTCCCGCATGTGGGCGCACAGCCCCGGCCTGATGAAGGCGCAGCGTCCGCTCCAGCATTACCTGCTCGACGAATCGCCGCTCCCCGCCCGCGAACGCGAACTCGCCATTCTGCGGGTCGTCTGGCGCCGCCGCTGCGAGTACGCCTTCGGGCAGCACGTCAGGATGAGCGCCGACGCCGGGGTAACTCCGGACGAGATCGAGCGCGTCACCCGCGGCCCCGGCGCGGAGGGCTGGACGCCTTTCGAGGCGGCCCTCCTCCGCGCCGTGGACGAACTGCACGACGACGGCAACATGGCAGACGCCACCTGGGCGGAACTCGCCGAGACCTACGACCGCGCGCAGCTCATCGACCTGATCGCCGTCGTCGGCCGGTACTGGACGGTCGCCACCACGCTGAACACGCTCGGCGTCCCGCCCGAGCCCGGCCTCCCCGGCTTCCCCGCGTAGCGGCTATCGCGCGGACGCCGCCGGGGCGGCGGCGTCCGCGATCGGCGGGCCGTAGATCTGCGTGCCGAGCGACTGCCCGCCGTCCGCGGTGAGGATCGAGCCGGTGACGTACCCGGCGCGGTCGCTCAGCAGCAGCCCGACGAGGTCCCCGACCTCGGGGGCGCTCGCGAACCGGTTCAGCGGGACGGACGCGAGGACGCGCTCGCGGTCGGCGTCGTCCGCCCACAGCGCCGCGCCCGCGCCCTCCGTCTCGGTCGGGCCCGGCGCGATGCAGTTCAGCCGGATCCCGTAGCGGGCCCATTCGACGGCGAGCGTCCGGGTCATGGCGACGACGCCCGCCTTCGCCGCCGCGCTGTGCACGGTGCCGGGGTGACCGGTCCAGGCGTAGGTGGCGATCACGCTGACGATCGAGCCGGGGGTGCCCGCCTCGATCATCCGGCGGGCCACGGCGGACGTGCAGTTCCACGTCCCGTTGAGGACGATGTCGACGACCGCCCGCCAGCCGTTCGCGGACAGCCGCTCAGCGGGCGCGACGAAGTTCCCGGCCGCGTTGTTGACGAGGCCGTCGAGCCGTCCGAACCGGGCGAGCGCGGCGTCGGCCGCCGCCTCGACGGCGGCCGGGTCGCGGACGTCGGCGGGGTGCGCCAGGGCGTGCCCGCCCTGGCGCTCCACGTCCGCGACGACCGCGTCCAAGGGTTCGCTGCGGCGCCCGACCACGGTCACCGACGCGCCGAGCGCGGCGAGGCGGCGGGCGGTGGCCGCGCCGATGCCGGTGCCGCCTCCGGTGATGAGGTAGGCGCGGCCTGCCAATGATTCCACTGCGTTCTCCCTTGGTGCGCGTACGGGCGGCCGGTTCGTGCGGCGCCGGTCAGGACTTCGAGAACTCCTGGAAGCGCTTGAGCACGGTGTCGCGGTTCTTGCCCCACCATTCGGCGTCCTGGAGGAACTGCACCTCCACGTTCTGCGGGTGGGAGGGCAGCGTCTTCGCGAATTCCTTGTCCATCAGGTCGAGCGCCTTGGCGTTCGACGGGCCGTTCGGGTACTTGCTCCAGACGCTCGCCTGGATGTCCGGACGGACGGAGAACTCCATCAGCTTGAAGGCGTTCTCCTTGTTCGGCGCGCCCTTCACGACCGACCAGGCGGCCAACTGGAACATGCCGCCGTTCCACGTGAAGTCGAGCGGCGCGCCCTTCTGCTTCAGCTCGCCGATGCGGCCGGAGAAGATGCTCGACGCGCCGACCTGCTTGCTGACCAGCATCTGGCCCGGCTGGGCGCCGGACGTCCACCACTGCGGGACGTGCGACTTGAGCTTGTCGAAACTGCGGAACGCGCGGTCGACGTCGATCGGGTAGACCGACTTCATGTCGACGCCGTCCGCGAGGACCGCGAACTCCATGTCCGGCGGGACGCCGTTGTCGGCGCCGCGCAGCGAACGCCGACCCGGGAACTTCTCGGTGTCCCAGAAGTCGGCCCAGCTCTCCAGCTTCTTCCCGCTGCCGACCACCGACGTGTTCCACGCCAGGACGATCGAGAAGAGGTAGTAGGTGAGCCAGTTCGGGTCGACGTAGGACTTGTCGACGCCCGGGATGTTGAGCAGTTTGTCGGGCAGCGTCTCGAAGTACTTGCGCCCGATCGGCAGGACGGTGCTCGGGCCGCCCGCGATGAGGTCCCATTCGATGTTGCCGGTCTCGACCATCGCCTTGATCTTGGCGGGCGTCGGCGGCCCGGCGACGACGACCTCGATGCCGGTCTCCTTGCTGAACGGTTCGAAGATGTACTTCTTCTCCGCCTCGACGAGCGCGCCGCCCCAGTCGGCGACGACGACCTTCTTGCTGCCGCCGCCCCCGCCGCCGGAGCCGCCGCAGGCGGACAGCAGCGGCGCGGCGGCGATGCCGCCGGCGAGCAGGGCGCCGCCGCGCAGCAGGTTCCTGCGGGACAGTGCGGGACTGTGCGAGGTGCCGGGAATGTTCATGATTCGTTCCTTCGTTGGGGCGCGGAATCAGGGGTGGGTGGTGACCTGGCCGAGGCGGGAGTCAGCGGAACATTCCTCGTTTGAGCAGGTTGCGGGCGATGATGATGCGCTGGATCTCGGAGGTGCCCTCCCAGATCCGCTCGATCCTGGCGTTGCGGTAGGCGCGCTCGACGTACGTCTCGTTCATGTAGCCGGTGCCGCCGAAGATCTGCAGGACGCGGTCCGCGACCCGGCCGAGCGCCTCGCTGGCGAAGAGCTTCGCCGTGGACGCCTTGGCGTGCACCGTCTTCGGCGGCTGCCCCTGGTCGGCCGCCCACGCCGCCTCGTACGTCATGAGCCGGGAGGCGTGCAGGTCCGTCGCGCAGTCGGCCAGCATGAACTGGATCGCCTGGTAGTCCGCGATGGGCCGGCCGAACTGGACGCGCTGCTTCGACCACTCCAGCCCGTCGTCGATCAGCCGGGCCATCGGGCCGAGGCAGCGCGCGGCGGTCATGATCCGTCCGGCGCTGAGCGCGCCGTGGCCGAGGCTGAACCCGCGTCCCGGCTCGCCGAGCACGTTCGCGGCCGGGACGGCGCAGTCGTCGAAGACCAGCTCCGCCTGCCGGTAGCCGCGGTGTCCCATCGTCTTGTGAAGCTGCCCGACGCCGAACCCGGGCGTGCCCTTCTCGACCAGGAACGCGGTGATGCGGTCCTGCTCGCGGTCGGGGTGGGTGAGCGCGAAGACGATCGCGAAGTCGGCCGTGTCGCCGTGGCTGATGAACCGCTTCCGCCCGTTGATCACCCACGAGCCGTCGTCGCGGAGCGCGGCCCGGGTGCGGATCGCGGCGGCGTCCGACCCGGTGTCCGGCTCGGTCAGCGCGAAGCACCACTGGATGTCGCCGCGCACACACGGGATCAGGAACCGCTCGCGCTGCTCCTCGTCGCACGCCAGCATGACGCTCGGCGTCGTCGGCACGCATTCGGCGACGCCGCCGAGCGCGCGGAACAGCTCCTCCGTCACGAGGACCTGGCCGAGGACGTCCATCCCTCCCCCGCCGACGTCCTCGGGCATGCCCATCGAGTTCAGCCCGATGGCGAGCGCGCGTTCCCGGATGCGCCGTTCGACGTCCTCCGGGAGCGCGTCGTGCTCCTCCACGTAGTCCTCGTGCGGGATGAGCTCGGTCTCGGTGAACCTGCGGACCGTCTCGCGGAACTCGACGAGATGGTCCGGAATCGCGAAGTCCATCAGTCCGCTCCTCCTTTCCTTGCCGGGTCCGCGACGATGAGCGCGTCCAGCGCGAGGCAGCCCTCGCCCTTCGGACGGCACAGCAGCGGGTTGACGTCGATCTCGGCGATCTCGGGATGGTCGGAGAGCAGGCGTCCGACGCGGAGGGCCGCGTCCGCGAGCGCCTCCACGTCGGCGGGCGGGCTGCCCCGGTGGCCGCCGAGCAGGGCGTTCACGCGGAGCCGCGACAGGGCGGCGTGGACGTCGTCGCGGCCGAACGGCCAGAGCAGGCCCGCCGCGTCGTCCAGCAGCTCGGTCAGGACGCCGCCCGCGCCGAGCACGACCAGCGACCCGGCCGCGTCGTTGCGGCCGCCGACGATCAGCTCGACGCCCGGCCCCGCCATCCGCTCCACGAGCATGCCGGGCGGCGGGCCGCCGTCGCGGCCGTCGAGCGCGGCGGCGGCGCGGCGCATGATCTTGTGGAACGCCTCCCGCACCGCCGCGGCGTCGGCGAGCCCGACCTCCACGCCGCCGATGTCGGACTTGTGCGCGACGCCCGGGGCGTGGAGCTTGCCGACCACCGGGTAGCCGAGCCGGTCCGCGATCGCCACGGCCGAATCGGCGTCGGACGCGACCTCGCCGCCCGGCGACGCCACCCCGTACAGGGTCAGCAGCCGCTTCGACTCGGTCTCGGTCAGAGCGCCCGTCCGTCCGTCCAGCAGCTCGGCGGCGCTCCGCCGCGTGGCCGAATCGGTCGGGTCCGCCTCCTCCGCGCGGACGGACGGGCGCGGCATTCCGGCGAGCGCGATCGCGCGCAGCGCGGGGCGCGCCCCCGCGAGCAGCACCACCCCGTTCCGGCGCGCCAGCTCACCCAGCTCAGGGGTGACGTCGGTGGTCATCGTCAGCAGCACGACCGGGACGTCCAGCTCCGCCGCCGCGTCGCCCGCGCCGCCCATCATCTCGGGCCAGCCGAACTCGTCGAGGGGGTCGGAGTGCGTCGGGGCGTCGCCGGAGAACGCGACGACGTCGACCGCCGGGCACTCGCCCATCGCGCGGGCGGCGGCGTAGTAGGAGTCCCGGTCGCCCCACGCGGACGCGCCGAGGTCCATCGGGTTGCGCGGCCGCTGGTACGGCGGCACGGCGGCGGCCAGCGCGGACTCGGCGGCCTCGTCCAGGTCGGCGAGCCGGACGCCCGCCGCGTCCGCGACGTCGGCGGTCAGCCCGCACTCGCCGCCGGAGCTGGCGAAGAACCCGATCGCGTTTCCGCGCGGCCGGTTCGGGACGGCGAGCAGCGAGCACAGCGCGACCATCTCGTCCAGGTCGTCGACGCGGTACACGCCGGTCTGCCGGAACAGGGCCTCGTAGGAGGCGTCCCGACCGGCGAGCGTCCCGGTGTGCGCGACGGTCGCGGCCTCGCCGCCCGCCGACCGGCCCACCTTCAGGACGATCACCGCGACGTCTCGTTCCGCCGCCCGCTCCGCGAGGGCGCGGAACCGGGTGAGGTCCGCGAGCCCCTCCATGACGAGGCAGACGACGCGGACGCCGGGGTCGGTGAGGAAGTACTCCAGGCAGTCCGCCAGGTCCAGCACCGCCTGGTTCCCCGCTGACACCGCGTAGCCGACGGCGGGGAGGCGTCCGGACAGCATCGTCGTCAGCGCCATGTTCCCGCTCTGCGCCGCGAGCGCCACCGTCCCGTCCGCGCCCGCGTGGACGTAGGGCATCTCGATGCCCCACAGCGCGGCGCGTCCCCGGTAGCTGACGGTCCCCAGGCAGTTCGGGCCGATCAGCGGGAGGCGTCCCTCGGCGGCGGCGACCAACTCGGCCTGGAGGGCGCGGCCCGCGTCGTCGCGCTCGGCGAACCCGGCGCCGTAGACGACCATCGAGCCCGCGCCGACCCGCGCGGCCTCCGCCGCGAGCGCCGGGACGCCCGCCGCCGGGATCGCCGCCGCCACCGCGTCCGGAGCCTCCGGCAGGTCGCCCAGCGACGGGTACGCGCGGACGCCGCCGACCTCCGTCCGGCCGGGGTTGACGACGTAGAGCCGTCCCTCGAACCCGACCCCGCGCATGTTCCGCAGGATCCGCAGCCCGTACCCGCCCTTGGGCGACGCCCCGACCACCACCACACTCTGGGGCCGGAACAGGCGGTCGAGCGGATGCCCGTTCATCAGCGGCCCTTGAAGACGGGACGGCGCTTCTCGACGGCGGCGCGGAGGCCCTCGGCCATGTCCTCGGTGTGGACGCAGGCGTGGCCGCCGCGCTGCTCGTTGCGGAGCGCCTCCTCGATCCCGATGGTGTGCCCCATCCGGATGTTCTGCTTCGCGATGCCGATCGCCACGGTCGGACCGGCGGCGAACACCGCCGCCTGCTCCAGCGCGCGGTCCATCAGCTTCTCCGGCGGGACGACCTCGCTCACCACGCCGATCCGCAGCGCCTCGTCCGCGTCGATGATGCGGCCGGTGTAGATCAGCTCGGCGGCGCGGGCCTCCCCGACGACGCGCGGCAGCAGGTAGGAGCCGCCCGCGTCCGGGCAGATGCCGCGCTGCGCGTAGACCTGGCCGAACCGGGCCGCCGCCGACGCGATCCGCATGTCGGCGGTGAGCGCGATGTCGAACCCGGACCCGGCGGCGACGCCGTTCACCGCCGCGACCACCGGCTTCGGCAGCCAGTAGAGGCGCGCGATCGTCCGGTGCATCTTCGCGGGCCAGGACTCCTCGTCGGCGTCGGCGCGGGCCGCCCACTCCTTGACGTCCGCGCCGGAGCAGAAGCCCCGTCCCGCCCCGGTGACCACCACGGCCCGGACGGCCGGGTCCTTGCCCGCCCGCATGATCACCCGGTCCAGCTCGTCGATGTCCCGGTTGGAGATCGCGTTGAGCCGGTCCGGACGGTTCAGCGTCAGCACACCGACGTCGCCGTCCATGTGCCACGTACAGCACGTGAGTGCCGGTGAATCCATTGGTCGCCCTTCCGTGCTAGCAGGCATGCCGAAGAGAGGTCGTGGCGGGAGGCGGTATCGAGAGAGATCGAGAGGTGTCGTCAGTCGACGCGGGGGAGGAAGCGGCAGTCGTCCGGGCCCCAGCTCAGCCAGTGCGGCGAGCCGACCTCGAAGTCGGCGCGCAGTTCCGCGGGCACCATCGCCTCCAGTTCGGCGCCCTCGGCGGTGCGCAGGTGCACCTCGATCTGCGGGCCGAGGTAGACGTGCGCCGCGACCGTGCAGCGCGCCGCGTTGCGGTCGGCCGCGTCCGGGCGCTCCGCGGAGATCCGCAGCCGCTCCGGACGGATCATGAACTCGGCGTCGTCGGCGGTCGAGCAGTCGTTGCCCGCCTCGACCAGGACCCGCCCGTCCACCCCGGACACCTCCAGGACGGTGCGCGCCCCCTTCTCCACCCGCCGCGCGGGCAGGCAGATCGACTTGCCGAGGAACTTCGCGACGAACGAGTTGACCGGCGCCTCGTACAGCTCGTGCGGCGGCGCGGTCTGCTGGAGGACGCCCCGGTGCATGACGCCGATCCGGTCGGAGAGGGCGAGCGCCTCGTCCTGGTCGTGGGTGACGTACAGGACGGTCGCGCCGATCCGCTGCTGGAGCGCCTTCAACTCGAGCCGCATGTGGTCGCGGAGGTTGCGGTCGAGGGCGCCGAGCGGCTCGTCCATCAGCAGGACGCTCGGGTCGAACACGAACGCGCGGGCGAGCGCGACGCGCTGCTGCTGCCCGCCGGAGAGCTGCCGCGGGTAGCGGTCCCGGAACTCGGTGAGCTGCGTCATCGTGAGGACGCGGTCGATCTCGCGGGCCGCGTCCGCCTTCTTCATCCGCCGCATCTTCAGCGGGAACGCGATGTTCTGCGCGACGGTCATGTGCGGGAACAGCGCGTAGTTCTGGAAGACGAGGCCGATGTTGCGCTTCTCGGGGACGTCGTCGGTGACGGCCCGTCCGGCGAGGTAGACCTCTCCGGCGGTGGCCGACTCCAGGCCCGCGAGGATGCGCAGGCTCGTCGTCTTGCCCGACCCGGACGGCCCGAGCAGCGTCACGAACTCGCCCTTGCGGATCGCGAGGTTGAAGTCGTGGACGGCCAGCGCGTCCCCGTACCACTTGTGGATCCCGGAGAACACCACCTGGTCTTCGGCGGCGGCGGGCGGGTCCGGCCTCGCCGGGCGCTCGTCGGTCACCGGCGCGCCGACGCCGGCGCTTGCTTGCTCGCTCATCGGCGCTCCCGCCGTTCACGGAGGATCTTGATCAACTCGGACAGGAGGAACAGCCCGACGCAGACGGCGATGAGGATCGTCCCGGCGACCGCGAGCGTGGGCGTGAGGTCGTAGCGCACGCTGTCCCACAGCTTGCGCGGCAGCGTGACCGAACCGGTGCCGGACACGAAGAGGATGATGACCGCCTCGTCGAAGGCGATGACGAACGCGAACAGCGCGCCCGCGGAGATGGCCGACGTCAGCGACGGCAGCGTGATCCGCAGCAGGGTCTTCGGCAGCGAGGCGCCGAGCGTCCGCGCCGCGTTCTCCAACTCGGAGTCGAACTGCTGGAGCGCGCTCGACACCGCCACGAGGACGTACGGGACGCCCATCACCGAGTACGCGACCGCGATCACCTGCCAGTGCCCGATCACGCGGAAGTCGGCGAACGTGAAGTAGTAGCTCATCGCCAGCACGATGATCGGGATGACCAGCGGCGAGTACATCAGCGCGAACACGAGGCCCTTGCCGCGCGCCGGGCTGCGGGCGAGGCCCCAGGCCGCCGCCGTCCCGACGACGGTCGCGATCGCCGCCGCCAGCAGCGCGATCCGCGCGCTGAGCAGCGTCGCGTCCACCCACGCGGAGTCGGCGAAGAACTCCCGGTAGTGGGTCAGCGACCAGCCCTCCAGCGGGAACGACAGGTAGTCGACGCTGTTGAAGGACTCCAGGACGACGATCAGGATCGGGATCACCAGGAACGCGAGGATCAGCGCGACGAGGCCGCGCAGCGCCCAGCCGAGCGCGCGTTCCGCCCTGGTCGCGGGGCTCCGCTTCCCGCGCCGCCTCCCCGGCGGAGGCTTCGGGCGCGCTGGCGCCGGGGTGATCAGGTCGGCGGTCACAGCGTCACCAGCCCCTTCACCTTGGTGAGCCGCCGCACGATCATGGTCAGTGCGGTGGCCAGGATCAACAGCAGGGTGGCGAGCGTCGCGGCCATCCCCCAGTCGAAGTTCACCTGGACGGCCTCCGCGATCACCACCGCGATCGTGCTCTGCTTCGGCCCGCCGACCAGCGCGGGCGTCACGTAGAAGCCGAGCGCGATGACGAACACCAGCATCCCGCTGCTCACGATCGCCGGGACGGCCA
The DNA here is from genome assembly GCF_008085905.1 of Actinomadura syzygii. Classification (GTDB taxonomy): domain Bacteria; phylum Actinomycetota; class Actinomycetes; order Streptosporangiales; family Streptosporangiaceae; genus Spirillospora; species Spirillospora syzygii. The sequence continues at coordinate 323,787 of NZ_VSFF01000006.1, forward strand.
GCGGCAGGTACACGTGCGCGAACGCGCGGACCGGCCCGGCGCCGAGGGACCGCGCGGCGCGCGGCAGCGAGGCGTCGATCTGGTCCAGCGTCCCCTTGATGATGAGAATGGGGAACGGCAGCAGAATGTGCGTCATCGCGATGATCACGGCGCTCTCGCTGTAGAGCATGCCCTGCCCGTCACCGGTCAGCGGTTCCAGGATCTTCGTCACCAGGCCGTTGTCGCCGAGCAGGACGATCCACGCGAACGAGCGCACGAGAATGCTCGTCCAGAACGGAATGACGACGAGAAGCACGAGGAATCGCGCTTTTCGTTTCGACGTCCGGGCGAGGAAATACGCCACCGGGAATCCGAGCAGAACGGTCAGCACCGCGACTTCGGCGGACATCCGGACGGTGATCCAGAGGACGTGCCACATCGTGCGGTCGGTCGCCGCCTCGGTGAAATTCCCGAATCCGGCCGTCGGCTCGGTGACGCTTTTCAGCAGCATCGCGCCGACCGGATAGGCGTAGACGATCGCCATGAACGCGACCGGCAGGCCGAGCGCCGCGGTGACGAATCCCGGCCGCCGGGCCCGCCGCCGCGCCGCCGGCGGGCGGATGTCAGCGGCGGGTGGCGGACGCTTCGCCGAGGTCTGCGCCGTCACGATTCACCGTCCCTCCGTTCCGGGGCGCCCTCGAAGGGCGGGTTGCCGTGCCGGGCCGTCGCGGCCCGTGCCGTTGTCGACACAGTGAACGTTTACGGTCTGCCATATGTCATGGGGGCAGGGTCACAAAAGTCCCTGGGGGTGCCTGTGTGGGGCACACAGTTGCCCAGGAATCGGACGCCTCCGAAGGGCCCGCCGAACTACCGCTTGCCTGGCCGGAGCGGCGCGCGGGGCCCGGCGCAACACCGTTGACGTGGGCCGAAATAGCGTGATACACCTCCACGGACCTGGGTCAGGACCGTGACGCGTGTCTCCCTGACCCCGGTCCGGGGAAGGTGATCATGGCATCATCCGACACGTCCGCGGCGCTCGCCGGCCACCTGTCGGCCGTTGCCCGCGATCTGAGGTCGGCGTCCACCGCCATCGCGAACGAGTTCGTCCGGCAGTACGTGAGCACGACCGAAACCGGCACCGTGGACCGCCAGGCGCCCGTCGAGGCGTTCGAGATGGCGGTGCGCGTGATCGAGCTGTGCGGCGACGGGCTCGCCGGCGGCGGCGCGGTGCCCGAACTGCCGACCGGCCGCGGCGCGCGGGTCGCGTTGCAGGGCAGGTCCGTGGCCGAGGCGGTCGAGTGGCTGCGGCTGCTGGAGCGCGTCCTCACCGACCACGTGCTGGCGCACACCGAGTCCGGCATGGACGAGATCCGCATCGTCCTCGGACGCCTCGGCGAGCTGTTCGACGTGCTGTGCACGCACGAGCTGGAGGCGTTCACCAGCACCTACAACGAGCTGGCGGGCTGGCAGGCGCGGGTCAGCACCGACCTGCTGAGCTGCCTGATCGCGGGCCCGGCGGTCGACGCGAGCACGGTCAACGACCAGGCCAGGATGCTCAACATCAACCCGCACCAGCCGTTCCGCGCGGTCGCCGCCTACCACGATCCGGCGCCGACGGCGCAGCAGTGGATGCGGGTCCGCCGCCGGGTCATGGAGGCGCTGTGGAAGCACGACCCGCGCCGCGAGATCCTGATCCGCGAGCGGCGCGGCGTGCTGCTGGCACTGGTGCCGACCGACCGTCCGGGCCCCGGCCTGGTGCCCCTGCTGGGCGAGATGCTCGACGGCGAGCCGGGCCGGTCGCTGTTCGTGTCGGCGGGCGAGCCGGGCGCGACGCTGTCGGCCGCCGGGCACAGCTGCCGGCAGGCGCTGTCCGCGCTGGAGATCAGCATCTACCGCGACCAGCGCGGCCAGGTCACGCAGTGCACCGACGTGATCCTCGAAGTCCTGCTCGCGCACAACCGGTGGGTGTCCAAGCGGCTCATCGAGACGCGCATCGGGCAGCTCGTCGAGAAACCGCACCTGCTCGACACGCTCCGCGTCTACATCGCCTGCGATATGGCGTTGCAGCGGACGGCGGAAGAACTCGTCGTCCATCCGAACACGGTCGCCTATCGGCTGCGCCAGATCGCCACGCTGACCGGACGGGATATGCGCCGCATCACCGACATCGGGGATCTCAATGTCGCGCTGATGGCGTTCGACGCCGTCCAGATGCGGCGCGACCGGGAAGAGGCGCGCACCGATCTGCGCGCCCGGCTGTTCGCCTGACGGTTCGGGGCGCTGTGTCCCGAACATAATGCCCGGTGGATTTCTTTGGTGGTCCGGCCTGAACAGTTTCGCGGTGGATGATTCTAGGCTTCGAGCCGATCGCGCAGAACTCGATCGCGCAGGACTGGTGAGCGGAGCGACATGGACCACCGTGCGGACACATACATCGACGGAGAATGGGTCGAGAGCAATGGCGAGGACGTCATCGCCGTCATCGATCCCTCCACCGGGCAGTGCGTCGCCACGGTCCGCGAGTCGTCGACCGCGGACATGGACCGGGCGGTGGCGGCGGCGTCCCGGGCCCGGACGGTGCTGCGCGGGATGCCGCCCGGCGAGCGGGCCGCGCTGCTGGAGCGGGTCGCCGACGAGATCGAGGCCCGGCTCGGCGGCCTCGCGGAGCTGATCTCCAGCGAGATGGGGATGCCGCGCAAGCACGCCCCCGACTACCAGGTGCGGACCGCGATCGGAACGTTCCGCAACACCGCGCGGGCCGTCGCGGACGTGGCGTTCACGGCCGAGACGGCGGGCTCGACGGTGCTGCGCGAGCCGGTCGGCGTGGTCGCGGCGATGACGCCGTGGAACTTCCCGCTGCTCCAGACCGCCGCGAAGATCGGCCCGGCGCTCGCCGCGGGCTGCCCGGTGGTGCTGAAGCCGAGCGAGGTCGCGCCGCTGGACGCGTTCGTCCTCGCCGAGGCGATGGCGGCGGCGGGCGCCCCGCCCGGCGCGTTCAACCTGGTCTTCGGCAACGGGATGCACGTCGGCGAGTACCTCGCCCGGCACCCCGGCACGTCGATGGTGTCGCTGACCGGCTCGACCCGCGCGGGACGCCGGGTCGCCGAGGTCGCGGCCGAGTCCGTCAAGCGGGTGACGCTGGAGCTCGGCGGCAAGTCCGCCGCCGTGGCGCTGCCCGGCGGGGACCTCGCCGGGGCGGTCGAGAAGAGTGTGCGGACCGTCCTGATCAACAGTGGTCAGACGTGCACGGCGCTGTCCCGGCTGCTCGTCCCGTTCCAGTCGCTGCCGGAGGCCGAGGAGCTGGTCGCGGCGGCGATGGCGAAGTACCGGGTGGGGCTCTCCGACGACCCGGACGCCGACGTCGGCCCGCTGGCCAGCGCGAACCAGCGGCACCGGGTGACCGACCACGTCGAGCGCGCCCTCGTCGACGGCGCCCGGACGATCTGGTCCCACCCCGACTCCGACCTCCCCCAGGGCGGGTACTTCGCGTCCCCCGCCGCGTTCACCGTCACGGACCCGCGCATCGCGCTCGCCCAGCAGGAGGTGTTCGGCCCGATCCTGGCCGTGATCCCCTACGTGGACGAGGACGAGGCCGTCGCGATCGCCAACGGCACCCAGTACGGCCTGGCCGGGGCGGTGTGGGGCGTGGACGACGAGCACGCCCTCCGGTTCGCGGCGCGGATGGAGGCGGGCAGCATCCAGATCAACGGCGCCCCGTTCGACGGCCTCGCGCCGTTCGGCGGCTACAAGCAGTCCGGGTACGGCCGGGAACTGGGCGCGTACGGGATCGCGCAGTTCACCGAGCTGAAGGCGATCCAGCGCCCGGCGGGGAGCGGACGATGACCAGCCCCGAGAAGCCGACACGCAATGGCGGAGACCTGGTCGCGGAGGCGCTGGCGGCGCTGGACGCGGAGGTCGTGTTCGGGGTGGCGAGCGTCCACAACCTGCCGATCCTGGACGCGGTCCGGCGGCGGGGCGGGGCGCGGTTCGTGGCCGTCCGGCACGAGCAGGCGGCGGTGCACGCGGCCGACGGGTTCTCCCGCGTCACCGGACGGCTCGGCGTCGCGCTCGCCTCGACCGGCCCCGGCACGGCCAACACGATGGGCGGCCTGTTCGAGGCGCAGTTCGCGGGCTCCCGCGTGCTGCTGATCACCGGTCAGATCGAGTCCGGCTACCTGGGGCGCTCCAAGGGCTACCTGCACGAGGCCGACCAGCAGCAGGCGATGTTGCGGACGTTGACCCGGGAGACGTGGTCGGTGCGCCGCGCCGAGGACGTCGGCGACGCGGTCGTCGCGGCCGGACGCGCGGCGGGCGCCGGATGGCCGCGTCCGACCGCCGTGGAGATCCCGGTGAACCTCCAGTACGCGGAGGTGCCGGAGGCGCTGACCGTCCCGGAGCCCGCGCCGCCAGTGCCGGGCGTGCCGCCCGGGGACCGGCTGCGCGCGGCGGCGGACCTGCTGGCGGACGCGCGCCGCCCGCTCATCTGGGCGGGCGGCGGCGTGCTGAGCGCGGGCGCCTGGCCGGAGCTGCGCCGCCTGGTCGAACGGCTGGAGATCCCGGTGGTGACGTCCGTCCAGGGACGCGGCGCGCTGCCCGAGGACCATCCGCTCTGCCTCGGCGCGCTGGTCACGACGCCGCCGCTGCGCGGGACGGTCGAGAGCGCCGACGTCGTCCTCGCGGTCGGCGCGCGGTTCCAGATGTACACGACCGACGCCTGGACACTGCGCCTCACCGACCGGCTGATCCACGCCGACGCCGACGCGAGCGTGTTCGGCCGCACCTACCCGCCCGCCGTCGCGCTGCACGGCGACGCCCGCGAAACACTCCGCGCCCTGGACGGACTCGTCGCGACGAGCGCCGCCGACGCGGACTGGGGCCCGTCCGCCCGGCGGGCCGCGGCCGCCGCGCGGGACGCGGCCCTGGAGACGCTCGGCCCCGACCACCGGGCGGTGATGGCCTCGATACGGCGGCATCTGCCGCGCGCGGGCGCGGTCGTCCGCGACTCGACGGTCCCCGCCTACGCCTGGGGCGACCGGCTGCTGCCGGTCCTCGCGCCGCGCACGTCGCTGCACCCGGCGTCCGCCGCGATCGGTCCGGGCCTGCCGCTCGCGCTCGGCGCGGCGGTCGGGACCGGGGAGCGCGCCGTGGTCATCCACGGGGACGGCGGCATCATGCTGTCGATCGGCGAGCTGGCGACCCTCGCGCAGGAGGACGCGCCCGTCACCGTCTGCGTGTTCAACGACCGCGGTTACGGGGTGCTGCGCGACGTCCAGGAGGCCACCTTCGGCGGCGACCGGCACGACGTCGACCTGCACACCCCCGACTTCGTCGCGCTCGCGGCGGCGATGGGCGTGCCCGGCGAGAAGGTCGCGTCGGCGGACGGCTTCGACCGCGCGTTCGCCCGTTCCGCCGAGGGCTCCGGGCCGTACCTGATCGAGGTCGACCTGACCGCGCTCGCGCCGATGAAGCGGCGCGCGGGCCGCCAGCGCCTGCTGAGCTGAGAGACTCCGTGTCGCGACTCGGGAGCGGGGCGGGCTCGTCAACCGTCCAGAATAGATGGTACGGTTTGCACTATGGTTCGCCTCTCGTCCAGCTCCTATCTCGTGCTGGGGTTGATCGGACTGCGCGGTCCGAGCTCGTCCTACCAGCTCGAACGCGCGGTCGAACGCTCGATCGGGCACTTCTGGCCCTTCCCGCACAGCCAGCTCTACGTCGAGCCGCGGCGGCTCGCGGAGGCCGGGCTGCTGGACGAGTCCGCCGAGACCGAGGGGCGCCGCCGCCGCACGTACTCGCTGACCGAGCGCGGGCGCGAGGCGCTGCGCGAGTGGCTGAACGACCCCGACACCGAGGTCTTCCAGGTCCGCAACGAGGCCGAGCTGAAGCTGTTCTTCAGCGAGCTGGGCGACGAGGGGACCGTGGAGCGGCTGGCCGAGTCGCAGATCCGCAGCCACCGCGACCGGCTGGCCGAGTTCCACAAGACGCTGGAACGGCTGTCGGACGTCCCCGACCTGGAGAAGCGGGTCGTCCCGCTGGTCCTCGGCGTGCGGATCGAGGAGGCGTGCCTGTCCTTCTGGCGGGACGTCCGCGACAACGGCGTGCGCGATGTCCTCGCCCGCGCCGGAGTGACACGGCCCGGCAACGAACAGCTCCCCGACGAAACGTCCGAACCACCCGGTGGCCGTGCGGGGCGTCACCCGGGCTGAGTCAGCCACCCCGTGAACGGCGGTCCGCATAGCGGACGGGAAGGGGACTTCAATGGCCATCACCACCTCCGAGATCGGGAGCCAGGGGCTGCGCTGCCGGGGGCCGCGGCAGGAGACGCTGCTGCGGATGCTGGAGAACACGCTGAGCCACGCCGAGCGGCCGGACGACCTGATCGTCTACGCCGGGCTCGCGAAGGCGGCGCGCGACCACGCCGCGCTGGAGAAGATCGTCCGGGCGCTGACCGAGATGGAGGAGCACGAGACGCTCGTCATCCAGTCCGGCAAGCCGATCGGCGTGTTCCCGACCGGGACGCGGGCGCCGCTCGTCCTGATGGCGAACAGCAACCTCGTCGGCCGCTGGGCCACCAGCGAGCACTTCTACGAGCTGGAGAAGCGCGGCCTCATCGCGTGGGGCGGCTACACGGCGGGCGACTGGCAGTACATCGGGTCGCAGGGCATCGTCCAGGGCACGTACCAGACGCTCGTAGCCGTCGCCGACGAGCACTTCGACGGCGACCTCGCCGGACGCCTTATGGTGACCGCCGGGCTCGGCGGGATGGGCGGCGCGCAGCCGCTCGCGACCGTGATGGCGGGCGGCGTCGCGCTGTGCGTCGAGGTCGACGCCGACCGGATCAAGCGCCGCGTCGACAGCGGCTACCTGGAGCGCGGCACCGAGTCCCTCGACGAGGCCCTGACCTGGACGCGGGAGGCGATGGACGCGAAGCGGCCCGCCTCGATCGGGCTGCTCGGCAACGCGGCCGAGGTGCTGCCCGCGCTGCGCGAGCGCGGCCTCGTCCCGGACATCGTCACCGACCAGACCGCCGCGCACGACCTGCGGTACGGGTACGTGCCGGTCGGGATGTCGCCGTCCGAGGCGGTCGACCTGCGCGACGGCGACCCGGAGGAGCTGGCCCGCCGCGCCCGCGCGTCCATCGCGACGCACGTGGAGTGCATGCTCGCCTGGCAGGACGCGGGCTCGGTGGTCTTCGAGTACGGCAACAACCTGCGGGCGCAGGCCGCCGAGAACGGCGTCGACGCGTTCCGCATCCCGATCTTCGTGGAACGCTACATCCGGCCGCTGTTCTGCCGCGGGCTCGGCCCGTTCCGGTGGGTCGCGACGTCCGGCGAGCAGGCCGACATCGACTTCATCGACGACCTGGTCATGCGGGAGTTCCCGGACAACCCGCTCGCCCAGCGGTGGATCCCGATCGCGCGCGAGTTCGTCCGGCAGGCGGGGCTGCCGTCGCGGATCTCGTGGCTGGCGCACGGCGAGCGGGCGAAGCTCGCGCTGCTGGTCAACGAGGCGGTGCGGAGCGGCGAGCTGCGCGGCCCGGTCGCCTTCACCCGCGACCACCTCGACCCGGGCGGGGTGTCGCAGCCGCTCCGCGAGACCGAGAACATGCCGGACGGCTCCGACGCCGTGTCCGACTGGCCGCTGCTGAACGCGCTGCTCAACGCCGGTTCGGGCGCCGACCTCGTGGCGATCCACGCGGGCGGCGGCGGGTACGCGGGCTACATGCAGAGCGCAGGCGTGACGCTGATCGCGGACGGCACCACCGCCGCCGACGACCGGATCACCGCCGCGCTCACCGCCGACACCGGCATCGGGATCATGCGGTACGCCGACGCGGGCTACGAGACGGCGGCCGACGCCGTCCACGCCAGCGGCCTCCGGTGGTTCGGATGACCGCGCTGGACGGTGTCCGCGTCCTCGACATGAGCCGCGTCCTCGCGGGGCCGCTGTGCGGACGGATCCTCGCCGACCTCGGCGCGGAGGTCATCAAGGTCGAGTCCCCGGCGGGCGACGACGCGCGCCTGTTCGGCCCGTTCACGGACGCGGGCGACAGTACGTTCCACCGCCTGCTGAACCGCGGCAAGTTCGGCATCACGCTCGACCTCAAGGACCCGGCCGACCGGGAGCGGTTCGCCCAACTCGTGGCCCGCTCGGACGTCCTCATCGAGAACTTCCGGCCCGGCGTCCTCGACCGGCTCGGCTTCCCGCCCGACGAGCTGCTCCGCCTCAACCCGCGCCTGGTCGCCGTCGCCATCAGCGGTTTCGGCCGGACGGGGCCGCTCGCGGACCGTCCCGCCTACGACCTGATCGTGCAGGCGATGTCCGGGCTGATGTCGGTGACCGGGCCGGACGGCGGGCCGGGCGTGCGCGTCGGGATCAGCGTCGGCGACGTCGTCCCGGCCCTGTACGCGGCGGTCGCCGTGTTGTCCGCGTTGCACCAGCGCGGGGAGAGCGGAGGCGGGCAGCACATCGACGTGTCCATGTTCGACGGGCTCGTCTCCGTCCTGGAGTCGGTCGCGATGCGGGCGCTGCACACCGACGAGGAGATCAGCCCGAGCGGCGGGCACCACGCGATCAGCGCCCCGTACGGGACGTTCGCCGTCAAGGACGGCACGATCACCATCGCCGTCGCCAGCGACGCGCTGTTCGCGCGGCTCGCGGACGTCCTCGACCGGCCCGGCTGGCTCGCGGACGACCGCTACGCCAGCGACGCCGAGCGCGGCCGGAACCGGGTCGCGCTCCAGCACGAGATCGAGGCGGCGCTCGCCGACGTGACCCACGAGGAGGCGCTCGAAAGGCTCGCCGCGGCGGGCGTGCCGTGCGGGCCGGTCCTCGGCGTCCGGGAGGCGTTGTCGCATCCGCACACGCTGGCCCGCGGCCTGGTCGTGGACGAGCCGGACGGCTTCCGCACGCTCGCGGGCGGCGTCCGCACAACGGGGACCGTGGGTGAGTTCCGGCCCGCGCCCGCGCCCGGCGAACACGACCATCTGCTGGCGCGCTGGCTCGCGGAGGAGCCGCGCGCCGCCGTCCGGGAGGGGTCGCCGTGATGTCCGTACCGCACAAGATCGACCTCCTGGACGGCCCGGTCACGATCGCTGGCGCGCTCGATGTCGAGCACACCGACACGGGCCTGATCCCCCGGCGGCTTCCCGCGTGGACGCGGCCGCAGCTCACCGACTCCTACATGCGGCTGATGGTGCCGCGCCCGGCCGGGGTCCGGCTCGTGTTCCGCACGGACGCGGAGGTCGTGGAGCTGGACGTCTTCGTCACGCGCTACCGCAATGCCTACCACCAGCTCTTCCCGGTCACGTTCGACGCGGTGATCGGCGGGAACCGGATCCTGTCGGTCCCGGTCACGCGCGGCGACCTCGGCGTCGTCCGCGCGGGCCAGGTCGTGGAGACGGTGCCGGGCGAAGCGGAGACGATCCGGTTCGACGGGCTCGGCCCGTCCTGGAAGGACATCGAGATCTGGCTACCGCAGGCCGCCCTCGTGGAATTGCGGGAACTGCGCGCCGATGGGGACGTCGCACCTGGTGAACTCCCGTCCCGCAAATGGATTCACTACGGAAGTTCGATCAGCCATTGCGCGGAGGCGGGCGGCCCGACCGATGCCTGGCCCGCATGGGTGGCACGGCGCGCCGGGCTCGACCTGACCTGCCTCGCGTTCGCCGGGAACTGCCATCTCGACCCGTTCGTCGCCCGGACGATCCGCGACCTGCCCGCCGACGTCATCACCCTGAAACTCGGCATCAACGTGCAGAACCTCGATTCGCTGAAGGAGCGCACTTTCCTCCCGGTGTTGCACGGGTTTCTCGACACCGTCCGGGACGGCCATCCCGACACGCGGCTGCTCGTCGTCTCGCCGATCGTCTGCCCGACCGCCGAGGACCGGGCCGGGCCGTGCGTCCAGAACGGGACCGGCCGCTACGTCGCGACCGGCGCCACGTCCGGGGGCCTCAGCCTGCACCGGATCCGGACGCTGCTCGAAGAGGTCGTCGCCGTCCGCGCCGACCCGAACCTGACCTACCTCGACGGACGATCACTGCTCGGCCCGGACGACGCGGCCGACCTCTACGACGGCCTCCATCCGAACGCGGCCGGATACCGCCGCCTCGGCGAACGCTTTCACGACCTGGTGTTCAAGAACCCGCGATAGGCGCCTGTGCGCGCCCCATAGCCGCACCCGGAATTCTTTGGTGCGGCGCCCCGAAGACGTCCGAGAGAAACAATCCTAGGCTCGACAAGAATCGCCTGGAACGCACCAATCCAGCCGCGCCTCGACCGGAGAACGAACGCCATGGCACCCGTAGTGACGGACGATCACGCGGCACACGTGATCGACATCATCGACCGGAACGAGTCGGAGATCATCGCCTTTCTGCGCGATTTCATCCGCATTCCCAGCGTGTGGGGCGACGGCCCGAACCTGACCGCCGCCGCCGAGCACCTCGCCGCCGCGCTCACCGACGCGGGCGTCGCCGCGGAGCTGCCCGGCTCCGGCACGGACGGCATGCCGAACGTCCTCGCCCGCGCGGCCGGAGCGGCGGCGCCGGGCGAGGCGCTCATCTTCAACGGCCACATGGAGGTCTACCCGCCGTCGGAGTCGTGGCGGCGCGACCCGTTCGGCGGCGACGTCGACGACGGGCAGATCTACGGCGTCGGCGTCGCGGACATGAAGGCCGGGACCGCCGCCATGACCATGGCCACGGTCATGCTGGCGAGGTCCGGCGTGCCGCTGCCGAGGGACGTCGTGGTGCTCGCCGTCCCGAACCACTTCGAGGGCGGCGAGGGGACGCGGCAGGCGATCCGGGACGGCCTGCGCGGCGCGTACGCGATCAACTGCGAGCCGAGCGAGCTGCGCGTCCTCACCGGTCAGCGCGGCATCGCCTACGTCACGGTGACCGTGACGGGCCGGGCCGCGCACACGACCGCGCTGGACATCGGCGTGAACGCGGTCGCGCGGGCGGCCGAGGTGATCCGCGAGGTGCTGGCGATGCCGATCACCGACGCGCGCGGCGACGTCCTCGACGAGGTGAAGATCTGCAACGTCGCGCAGATCTCCGGCGGGGTCGCGCACAACCTCGTCCCGGAGAAGTGCGAGATCACGTTCGACTTCCGGTTCCCGGCCGAGCAGACGCAGGACGACGTGTTGCGCGACGTTCGCGCCGCCGTCGAGCGCGCCGTCGACCGGCTCGCGGAGTTCCCGGTGGACGTGTCGCTGGAGGCGACCTGCCTGAAGAACCCGCGCAGCTCGCTGCGGGTCCCGGACGGCGAGCGGCTCCTCGCCGACGTCGCCGCCGCGCACCGCCGCACCACCGGGCAGGACGCGCGGCACGGCTTCCACCAGGCGTGGCCGGACACCCCGATCTTCTGGGAGTCGGGCATCAGGGCCGTCACCTACGGGCCCGGCTCGATGGACTGCTACTGGGACGACGAGTCCGTGCCCGTCGCGGACTACCTCACCGCCGTCCGGACGTACGCGGTCGCCGCGCTCACCGTGGGGAACGGCGATGGCTGAGCCCACCCTCCCGCCGCCGGTCGAGGAGATCTGCTCGGACCTGATCAGGTTCGACACGAGCAACCCGGGCTCGTCCGAGCGGAAGGCGGCCGAGTACGTGGCCGCGCTCCTTTCTGAAACGGGGCTGGAACCGCAGATCATCGAGGCGGAGCCGGGACGCGGCAACGTCGTTGCGCGTGTTGCGGGCACCGATCCGAGCCTGCCCGCGCTGCTCATTCAAGGCCACCTGGACACCGTGCCGGCCGACGCCTCCGCCTGGACGCGCGACCCGCACGGCGGCGACATCGCGGACGGTTACGTCTGGGGACGCGGCGCCGTCGACATGAAGAACGCGGTGGCCATGACACTGGCCGCGGTCGGCGGCACGTTCGCCCGGGGCCGCCGACCGCGCCGGGACCTCGTCCTCGCGTTCCTCGCGGACGAGGAGACCGGCGGAAAACTCGGGGCGGGCCACCTGGTGGCCGAGCACGCCGACCTGTTCGAGGGCTGCGGCGCGGCGATCGGCGAGGTCGGCGGCTTCAACGTCCCGGTCCCTTCGGGCTCGCCCCTGTTCGTGGTGTCGGTCGCGGACAAGGGCCTGCGCTGGTACGAGGTGCGGGAGGAGGGCGTCGCCGGGCACGGCAGCATGCTGCCGCAGGACAACCCGATCCCCCGGCTGGCGGAGACGACGCTGCGGCTGCTGTCGTCCGAGCAGCCGTTCACGGTGACCGAGCCGATGCGCGTCCTCGCGGCCCGGATCGCCGGGCGCGAGGTCACCGACCCGGCCGAGGTCGCGGACGTGCTCGCGACGCGGACCGGCCCGTTCGGGCGGATGTTCGCCGCCGGCGTCCGCACCACGGTCAACGTCACGCGGGTCGGCGCGGGCTACAAGGAGAACGTGATCCCGGGCGAGGCGTGGGCGCGGTTCGACTGCCGGTTCGTCCCCGGGCACGAGGACGACCTGCACGAGCACATCACGTCGAGCGCCGGTGAGCGGGCCGAGGTGTCGCTGCTGCGGCGCAGCCCGCCGGTCCTCTCCGACCACGAGAGCGAATGGTTCGGACGGCTCGGCGAAGCGCTCGAAACGGTGAGCCCGGGATGCGCGGTGGCGCCGTTCGTGTTCAGCGGCGGCACCGACAACAAATGGTTCCGGACGCTGGGCATGGAGACGTACGGCTTCACGCCGATGCTGTTCCCGCCCGGCTATGACTATCCGGCGATGTTCCACGGGGTGGACGAGCGCTGCCCGGTGGACGCGCTGCGTTTCGGGGTGCGAGTGATGGAAAGTCTGATGTCCCTATGAGTCGGACAGGGAGCCGGAGCATCGGGCCCCGGGTCGCGATCGTGGGCTGCGGTTTCGGCGGTATCGCCGCCGCGGTGAAACTGAAGAAGAAGGGCGTCACCCGCTTCACCGTGTTCGAGCAGTCGGACGGTCCGGGCGGCACCTGGTGGGACAACCGCTATCCCGGCTGCGAGGTCGACATCGCCTCGCACGCCTATTCGTTCTCGTTCCTCACCTACGACTGGAGCCGCACCCACGCCGGGCAGGAGGAATTGCAGGAGTACGCGGAGCACGTCCTCGACCGGTTCGACGTGCGGCGGCACTGCCGGTTCGGCGTCCGCGTCGAGTCGGCGACGTGGGACGAGTCGGCGTCACGCTACGACGTGCGGCTCGGGGACGGAACGGTCGAGCGGTTCGACGTCGTGATCAGTTGCCTGGGGCTGCTGAGCCGTCCCCGCTATCCCGAATGGCCTGGCCTGGACGAGTTCGAGGGCCCGAAATTCCACACGGCCCGCTGGGAGAGCGAGCACGACCTGGCCGGGAAGCGGGTCGCGGTCGTCGGCACCGGCTCCACCGCGACGCAGATCGTCCCGGCGATCGCGGGCAAGGTTTCGCAGTTGTACGTCTTCCAGCGGCAGCCTGGGTGGATCCTGGCGAAGGGCGAACGCGACTTCACCGCGCGGGAACGGGCCATGTACCAGCGGTTCCCGATCCTCCAGAAGTTGCGGAGGCTGCGCCTGTTCTACCAGTTCAGGGTGATGTACAAGGGCTATGACCTGCACGGCAAGCGGCAGCAGGAGAATCTCCGTAAATGCCGCGAGTACATTCGGGAAACGATCAACGACCCGGCGCTCCGCGAGCGGCTCACCCCTGACTATCCTTGGGGATGCAAGCGGCCCGTGCTGGCGAGCGGTTTCTATCCGGCGCTGAACCGGCCGAACGTGGAACTCGTCCCGCACGCGGTGACGCGGATGACGCCGAAAGGCATCGTGGACGAGACCGGCACCGAACGCGAGATAGACGTCCTGGTCATGGCCACCGGATTCCACGCGACGAAATTTCTCGCCTCCATGGACGTGCGCGGCGTCGGCGGAATCTCCATCCACGACACATGGAAGGACGACCCGAAGGCGTTCATGGGCATCACCGTTCCCGGATACCCGAACTTCTTCATGCTGTACGGCCCGAACACCAACGGCGGTTTCTCCATCATCGCCCAGCTCGAACGGCAGGCCGAGGTCGCGGCGCGGACGGTGGCGCGAATGCGGCGCCGCGGGGTGCGCGCGGTCGACACCCGTCCGGAGGCGGCCGACCGCTGGGTGCGCTGGGTGGACGGCCAGCTCGTGAAACACGCCTCCGCGATGGGCGCGAACTGCACGAACTACTACCGGTCGGAGTCGGGGCGGAACGTCACCCAATGGCCGAAGCCGCACGGCGAGTACTACCTGCTGACGAAGGCGCTCCCCTTCGTCGGCTTCGTGGAGCGGCGCTGACCTGATGGACGTCAACCCGGAGGTCGACCCCGAATTCGAGGCCGCGGCCGCGAGACTGGCGGACGTCGCGTCGCGGCACCCGTCCTTCGACCCGAAGATCCGGGAACTGGTCGCGCTCGCCGTGAACGCGGCGGTGACGCATCTGCACGAGCCGGGAATCCGGCGGCATGTGCGCGGGGCGCTGGAGAACGGCGCGACGCGGGCGGAGATCCTGGAGACGTTCCAGCTCGTGTCGGTCCTCGGAATTCACGCGGCGAGCGTCGGTTTCCCGCTGTTGCATGACCTGCCGCTCCCGCCGGCCGACGTGGACCTGGACGAGATCCGGGCGGAGTTCGTCCGGCGGCGCGGCTACTGGGACACCGGCTGGGACGAGGTGCTGCGCCGCGCGCCCGGCTTCTTCGCCGCCTACCTGGACTTCTCGTCCGTCCCGTGGCGGCGCGGCGCGCTGGAGCCGAAGGTGAAGGAGCTGATCTACGTCGCGATCGACGTATCGGCGACGCACCTGTTCACCGAGGGGCTGCGGGTCCACATCGGGAACGCGGCCCGGCTCGGCGCGACGCCCGACGAGATCGTCGCGGTGCTGGAGATCGCCAGCGCGATCGGCGTCCAGACGTGGGACGTCGGCGTCCCGATCCTCCTCGAAGAGCTCGACAGGCTGGACGGCTCCCCCTGAGCGCCCCGCCGGGCGGACCGTCCGCGAACGGTCCGCCCGGCGGGCAGCCACCTACCGGTAGCGGTAGGAGTAGACCGACAGGCCCGCGCCCACGGCGACCCCGGCGCCGCCTCCGGTCGGCGCGACGTCGATGCCGTGGCCCTGCTGGAAGCGCGGGCTCGTGGCGAGGACGCGGCCGTCCAGCGACAGCACGTGGACCTTGGTGCGGTTGCGTCCGCCGCTCTCGCTGACCGCGATGACCGGGTCTCCCCCGGCCTGGGGCAACACGGTCAACGGCCCGGCGATCGCGGCCTCGGAGACGATCCGCGTGCGGAACGAGATCCGACCGGTGGCGGCGTCGAGGAGCGCGACCTCGCCCGCGTCGGTGGAGACGGCCACGCCCGACCGCTGCGGGACGAGCACGCCGAACCCGACCTTCGAGCCGAGGCCCGTCCGCCAGCGCGGCGCTCCGTCCGCGGCGGACACGGCGGCCACCGAGCCGCTGTTCGACCTGGACCCGTAGATGACGGCGCCGCCGGAGACGGTGAGCCAGTCGCGGATCTCGCCGTCCTCCTTCTTCCACCGGACGTCGCCGGACGGGGACAGCAGCGCGAACGTCCCCGGCGTGTCGGGCGGGTACGGCTTGCTGGCGAAGGCGATCTCGTCGAGGCCGTCCCCGTCGGCGTCGGCGGCGGCCAGCGCCCCGCCGGCCGAGCCGATCAGGTGCTCCCAGAGCGTCGCGCCGGTGCGGGCGTCGAACGCGGCCACCCCCGACGACCCGCCCCGCTGGAAGACCCCGATGATCGCCTTCGGCCCCGAGGCGGTGAGCTTCGCCGTGGTGAGCTCGAGGATATCGCCGTCCGCGCGGCCCGTCCACAGCTCGGCGCCGCGCCCGTCGTAGGCGCGGACGACGCCGCCGCCCTGCCCGCCCGCCCCGGCCGCGACGACGGCCGGTTCGTCCCGTCCGACGTCGGCGATCGCGACGTCACGGGCGGCGGCCTCGTCGTCGCCGCCCAGCCAGCGCCGCCACAGTTCCGTTCCCCGTTCGTCGGAGAGGACGACGTGGCCCTGGACGTCGGTGTGGGCGATGGCGTCCGTCCGGCCGATGCGCGCGGACGCGACGCCGGTGACCCAGCTGTGGCCGAGGTAGTCGAAGGCGGTCTCGCCGCTGTCGGCCCAGACGGCGTGGACGACGGCGTCGTCCGCCCCGGCGGTGGCGACGCGGCGTCCGTGCCAGGTCCCGACCGTGAAGTCATTGATGCGGCCGTAGACGGTGGACTGCCAGGTCCGGCGGTCGTCGGTTCGCTCCGGGTCGACGGCGACGAGCCGCGACACGCGGTTGGCGATCGAGACCGCCGCCAGGAGTTTCCCGCCCTTGCCGAGGTCGGCGGGCTCCAGCTTGGTGACCTGCCCTTCCATGGGCTGCGACCAGAGCCGCTTGCCCGCCGCGTCGAAGGCGACGACGTTGTCGTCGGCGGCGGCGTAGACCCGGCCGCCCTGGACGGCGACGGCGCCCACGGACCCTTCTCCCGCCTGGACGCGCCACAGCAGTTCACCGGTCGGCGAATAGGCCGCAACATGGCCTTGGTTGTCACCCGCCACGGTTTCGGCGAGCCCGTCTCCAGTGACGTCGCCCGTGACCATGAACGTGGTCTGCCCTCCGGGTTTCACCTCCCACAGCCGCTTTCCGTCACCGCTGTAGGCGAAAAGGTGACCGGTGCAATCGGGGCCGCCGCCGGGCCCGCAGTCGGACTCCGCGGCGAACACCACGCCCGGGTTCGTGCCCCGGCTCAATTGCGCGGCGGTCACCCAGCCGGGCGCGAAATCGCCGTCCGGGACGGTGGCCGTCCAGAGCGGACTGCCGTCGGCGGTGGAATAGGCGGTCGTCCCGTATTCGCCGACGATGGCCGGGGGCTTGCCCTCGCCCTGCGAGACGAGGCTCAGGCGGTCGCCGAACGTGTAGAGGAACGCGTCGTTGCGGCGCCAGACGATCCGTCCGGTCCGGCCGTCGAACCTGATCAGCTCGTTCTCCGAGGTGGACGTGATCAGGTCGGTGCGTCCGGTGGCGGGGTCGCGGAGCGGCTCCACGGCGGTGATCCACTGGTTGTCGCCGCCCTGGCCGCGCACGGCGAAGTCCCCCCAGTGGTAGGACCAGCGCGGCTTGTGCGTCTTGAGCGAGTTGTCGTCCAGGACGGCGAGCCCCCGCCCGCCGAGAACGACCTGATCGCCCGTGCCGCCCAGCGGGACCATCGCCATCGCGAAACCCTCGCCGAACCCTTCGTAGACGCCGACGTCGGTGAGCGCGGCGGCGGCGTCCGCACGCCCGACGGGCAATGCCGACGCGGCCAGCACGACCAGCGCGGCGCCCGTTCTCAACAATGTTGTCCTGCCTGCGAGAATCAAAACTCCTGCCCTTCCCTTCATGGCCGAGTCGCCTTGATCATGTACACGCTCGGAGCACAAAAGGAAGAACAAGACAAAATACTGCCCTTGCGCACCGACCATTCGGGCAGACAACTCTGGCCGACAGGGCAGCATTCGCCGCCAAGGGAATAGGCCGGACGAATAGAAAGCCCCCGGGACCCCGAGTGGGGGGTCCAGGTCCCGGGGGCGCTCACGCGGGAAGCACGGGGGCCACGCCTCCCGCATGAGAGTTCACCGCCCGCGCCCGGAGCCTCCCGCCAAGATCTCCATCACCACGCGAACCCCGACATGAAGCCGCCCGGCATCAGCCAGCCACCGCGTCTCACCACCCCAACCCGTCACGATCCACCACGCGCCGCGCTCCCGGTGGTAAGCGCAACCGACCAACAAAGATCCGCCGCCGTCCAGCCGCGCGACCCGCAGGGCCGGATATCCGCGATCTTCGGTGATGACGGCCGCCAGTCGCCTGTCGGGCGTCAGGAGTTCCTGCATCGTCCGGAGAATCGTCAGCCGCTCGGAATGCACGGGCGAAAGCACGTGCAGCACGTCCAACATCGCGGATGCGTCCGGCACATCCGGAACGTCCGGAATGCGGCGAGCCTGGACATCCGGAGAAGTCCGCGCCGTCCGATCATTTGCCCGAGTTCGACCAGATTTCCTTTCATGTAAACCCATGCCCGACACCGACTCCCAGGCCAGATGTTTGTTTCTTCGGGCCCAATGATGCGCCCGCGCGAGGTAAATTCGCTACGTTCGCGAATCGATTGCAACAGGGAGGTGAAGCTGTGGTAGAACGACTCGATCTAGACCCCGACCGCTCGCTCTGGCACTTAATCGCGGTCCAACTGCGCTTCCACCGCGAGCAACGAGGCTGGTCAGGCACGCGCCTGGCGGACCAGATAGACCGAACTCGTTCGGTGGTTTCGCGCTATGAATCGGGGGCGATTCACCTTCCCGCCAAGCTCGCCAAGGTGATTGACGAGGCTTGGGACACAAATCTGCTGTTCACCCGTCTTGTCGGATTCGCCAACGCGGCGCAAGATGGAGACTGGCTGGTGGGCCTCACGGACTGGGAGCGACGCGCAACACGGCTACGGCTGTGGGAACTCGCCCTCATCCCGGGGCTCTTCCAGACCGAGGCATACGCGCGGGCCCTCCTCTCCTCCGGAGTGTTCGCCGACCTTGAGGAGCGACTGGAGCGGAGGTTGGACAGACAGAAGGCCGTGTTCGAGCGCGACGAACCCCCGCAGGTCTCCGCCCTGATCAACTGGGCGTGCCTCGCGCAGCCCATCGGCGACAAGGACGTGATGCGGGAACAGATCGAGCACCTCGCCCGACTGGCGGACCTCCCGCACGTGAGCATCCGACTCGTCCAACCGGAGGCGAGCGCGCACCCAGGGCTGGACGGAGCCTTCGAGCTCCTGACCGTGGACGCTCGCGACGTGGCTTACACCGACGACCCCGAGGAGGGGCGGCTCATCATCAGCCCACCGGACGTGCAGCGCTACGCACTTCGGTATGACCGGATAGGCGAACTGGCCGCTCCGGTGGGCCCGTCCAAGGCCCTACTGATGGAAGCACTGGAGAAGTACTCATGACGATCAAGTGGCGCAAATCGAGCCGGAGCAATACGGGCAACGGCGCGTGCGTCGAACTCGCGAGCCTTCCCGGACGGGTCGGCATCCGCGACAGCAAGGCCCCCACCGCCCCCGCTCTCGCCCTCACCCCGGACTCCTTCCGCGCCCTCCTCCACAACGCCAAGGCCGGACACCTCGACCTCCCCTAGCCCCCGCCACCCCCCAACGACAACGAACCCCGGCCACCTCGGTGGACCGGGGTTCTCTCGTCTCACACTCAATAGAGGCCGGACACCTGGACTCCTCGTAGCACGGCCTGGCTCAGGATGAATGGTCGGTGCCTGGGGATCGGGTTTTCGTGTCAGTGGAGTTGGCCGGTTTGGTGGAGGTGGTCGAAGATGATCTGGTCGACCGGGGATACCTGGTCGCGGTCGGCGTAGGCGAGCCAGACCAGTTCCGCGATTTCGTTGCTGGGAGTCGGCTGACCCTGGTGGTCGGCGGTGTAGCAGGTCATCTGCACGGTGATGCCGACGGTATGGCCGTGGGCTTGCGCCCGGAAGGTGCCCACGTGTGCGGCGGTGGCCGGGACGAGGGTGATGGCGAGTTCTTCGTCGATTTCTCTGACCAGGGTGTCGAGGTCGCTCTCGCCTTCTTCGCGTTTGCCGCCCGGGAGGTAGTAGACGTCCTTACCGTGCGAGCGGGTGCTGAGGATCTTGCCGTTCTCCAGGTGGATCCAGGCGATCTTGTCGATGGTCGTGGTCACCGCCCGATCTTCTCGTACGAGGCTTTCCGCCTGGCGTTGACGCGACGGATACTGGGCTGGTGCGGCAGGCGTTCGTTCATGACGCGGTGGTGAGCTTGGCGGCGGGCGGGGATGTGCGGGCGCCGGGAGCCGCCATCACCGTCGCGCTCTGCGGGCATTGGGAGCATGAACCGCCGTGCCCGCTCGCGCCCCACCACACCGCTGCGGAGCGGTCCGGCGACGAGGTACGGCTACGGGTGCTCTTCGCCGCCGACCCCGCAGACGAGGCCGAAGTTCGCAGCCGAATCGAAGCGGGCCTCTCCCGAGCCAGCCTCGACGGCCCAGACGGCGTCACCACACACTGGCAACTCCGCAGCGCACACCCCGGCCACATCCGGCGCGACGAAGCCGCCCACGCCGAACAACTCGTCCAATCCTGAGCCCCCGGTCACCCAGCACTGCAATCGCCGCGATCACGGTCGGTGCCTGGAGCGTCGGCCGAGCCCGACCTCAGGTCATCGACGGCACGGGCGATATGAGCGACTTGGACATCCGGCCGTCGTCCCAGAACGTGGGCACCCATGAGTTCAGGGGCCCGGCCACCTGGCGCGCAGGTACCGTTGCCACCGCACCGACCAAAGGCCAGGACTAGCGGAGGACATATGCGACTGCCCAGGTGGGCGCCGTGGATCGAGGACGTACTGAACGGAAGTCCATCCGTCACCGGAGTACAGACGTTCGCGGCCGCAGGGATCAAGGACAAGCCCTGTGGCCACGTCATCACACTCCGGACCGGCGCGACAGTTGCCCTCCAGTGGGTGCGGACCGCAGCGACCGGCGGCGAGGATCAATCTCAACCGGAGGAGCCGGTCACCGGAAAACCATCCGCACCCGTGGAATTGCCCGACCTGCCTGCCTCGGGACGTATCCAACTATCGCTCATCGAGGCACACGTGGCCGCACTGATCGCCAACGGCGGCAGCGACGAGGTCTCCTCCGTAGAGAGGACGTCGCAGCGCCCGGATTCCAAGAAGTGCGGCGTCAATGTGCGCATGCACTCTGGTGCCAACGTATACGGCGTTTTCCTTTACACCGCACCCGCCGGTGCGAGCTTCAACTCCGGGGGCGAGTACCAACAGCGAGAGGAGGTGTGACCATGGCCAGCTGCCCAAGTTGCGGCCAGAGCACGTCGGCGGGATCGGGCAGCCCGACCCCGGCGCACCAGAAGCCGGGCAGCCGGGAGACGTGCCCAGGCACAGGCAGCCCCGCCACCTGAGGCAGCCCCGCACACCACGATGGACCCCGGCTCACTTCGGTAGATCGGGGTTCTTCTGTTGGGTCGGTGGCTGATGGAGATGGTGGAACCGGGGCCGCTCAGGCTGGGTGGCTGAGCGGGCCCCGGTTGGGTTGGTGTCGGTCAGTGGTGTTTGGTGCCTGTGACCTTGGTTGTGGTGGTGATGGTGCAGTCCCAGCGGACCTTGTTCGTCTCGGGTGCGCGGCAGTGCCAGGTGACGTGGTTGTGCAGCTTGCCGGGCTTGCGTGCGACGAACGTGTAGGTGATCTCGGCTGTCGCGCCGGGTTCCAGGTCGCCCACCCAGTGCAGCCTGGGCGGCGTGTAGGTGACGTGCCCGGTGCTGGCGTGCGGGGATCCGACGAGTTGGGCGTCGTCCAGCACGCCGGACAGGTCGTCGGTGAAGGCGGCGTCGCGGAAGACGGTGTCACAGGTGTTGGTGACGCGGACGCGGTAGGTCACGTGCTCGCCGACCTTGACCTTGGTCCGGTCGACGGTCTTCTCCACCTTGAGCTTGTCCCAACCGCACGGCCCCGGCGGCGTGGGCTCCTCGGTGATGGTGACCGTCACCGGCTCGGACGTGGAGGGCGGGCATCTGCCGTTCCCCTCGTATCGGGCGATGATCTGACGCCGGCCCGGTTCCAGGCTGCTGGTGGTCAGGGTGGCGGTGCCGTCGGCGCCCAGTTCGGCGGTGCCGATGACGGTGTCACCGTCCAGGAAGGTGACGGTGCCGGTCGGGGCGCCCGCGTTGCAGGTCACGTTCGCGGTCAGGCCCACCTCTTGGCCCGGGGCCGCTTCGGTGGGCACGGCGGTCAGCGACGTGGCGCTCCTCGCCGGTTCGGCCAAAAGGAGGGAGTGGTAGGCGCCGCCGGAGAGCGCGGTCACCACCTCTCCCTCCGGGAGAATCATGAAGACCGGTGTGGTGCGTCTGGTGGTGGAGCCGTCCCCCAACTGCCCGAAGGAGTTGGAGCCCCAGGCCAGGACCCGTCCGTCTGAGGCCAACGCGAGACTGTGGAACTGCCCGGCGTCGGTGTCGGTGACGGTGACGCCCTCAGGCAGAGCCACCTCCACCGGAGTGCTGCGGTTGACGGTGGTGCCATCTCCCAACTGTCCGTCGAGGTTCCGGCCCCACGCCAGTTCCCTGCCATCGGACGTCACCGCCAGGCTGTGGTAGTAGCCCGCGGCGATCTGGGTGATGGTGGTCCCTGAAGGCAGCGCCACATACACCGGCGTGTGGCGGTCGGTGAGGGTGCCGTCGCCCACCTGCCCGTACTGGTTCCGACCCCAGGCCAGACCCCGCCCGTCCGAGGTCACCGCCATACTGGTCTGCTCATACGTATCGACCTGGGTGATGGCGGCGCCCGCGGGCAGCAGCACGAAGACCGGCGTGTGGCGCTCCGTGGTGGTGCCGTCCCCCAGTTCGCCGTACTGGTTCCAGCCCCAGGCCAGGCCGCGCCCGTCCGAAGCCACCGCCAGGCTGTGGTACTCGGCGGCGGCGACCTGGGTCACGCTGACGCCCGCGGGCAGATCGACGAACACCGGGGTGTTGCGCGGGGTGGTGGTGCCGTCGCCCAACTGCCCGTGGAGGTTGCCGCCCCAGGCCAGCACTCGGCCGTCGGACGTCACCGCCAGGCTGTCGCTCCAACCGGCGGAGACGTGGGTGATGGTCACACCCGCGGGCAGATTCACGTACACCGGGGTGGTGCGCTGGATGTTGGTGCCGTCCCCCAGTTGCCCGGAGAGGTTTTGGCCCCAGGCCAACACCCGGCCGTCGGACGTGACCGCCAGACTGTGATTACCTCCGCCGGAGACCTCGGTGAGGGTGACGCCCTCGGGCAGCGCCACCTCTACCGGCACGGTTCGCTCGGTGGTGGTGCCGTCGCCCAACTGCCCGGATTCGTTGTAGCCGGTCGCGAGAGCGAGATCGGTGGGCGGGGCCGCCGCGGCCGGACGGCGGGCCGCCGCCGGATCGGCGATCAGACACATGGCCGCCATCACCAGGGCCATCAGGCCGGTCAGCCATACCCGGCCCCATCGCCGTCTTCGGTCTTTCCTCATGCCGACCCGAGACATGGTCATCGCGTATCCCCCCGAGATTGCCGCTCACCGGTCTGAGAAGCCGTCCGCGGTATTCAGCGCGACGGTCTCGCCCCACGGACCTCGGGCGGCTAGATCAACTCATCATGACTCTCTGTTCCCTCACAAGATCAGAAAGTAACCTCGGTTTGTTTATGGCGAGTCGTCCAGAAGGGGGTGGTGTGGCCGGGGAGAGTCAGATAGTGGTGGCGGTTTTTCAGATGCTCGTCGACCATTGTTTGGACGGTTTGCGCGTAATGGCGGGCGGGGGCCGTGTCGCCGTCCAGGAGGCCGAGTGCGGCGTCGGCCGCTGGGGCGGCCAGGCTGAGTGCGTTGTACAGGCCGGACGATGACAGCGGGTCCACCGCCATGGCCGCGTCGCCTATTGCGATTAGTGCGTCCGACCAGGGTGGATTCGCGTGGCCGATCGTCGCTACGCGGTATTCGGACGAGGCGGGGAGTGGGCGGCCGATGCGGTGCGCCGTGTGCGGTGGGGGCGCGGTGTCCGTTGCCAGGTGGTCACCTACTCGCATTACGGTCAATTGTCCGTCGGCGGCGTCGGGAGCCGTGTACCACCAGCCGTCCGGAGCTGCCTCTACCAATGACCACGGTTGCGGCGTTGGGGCGGCCGTTTTCCACAGGGTGCAGCGCAGGCGGTCTATGCGCGTCCAGGGGAGGCGGGTTCGGGACGCGGCGCGAGTTGCGCCTGTCGCGTCGATCACGATCCGGCCTACGACGGCTTCTTGGACGAGGCGGGCACCCGCCTTTAAGGCGGCATCGCGGAGCAAAGCGTCCAGGCGAAGCCGGTCGACGGCGAGCGGCGGGCCGAACGGGCTCAGGATGGCCGGGCGGCAGACGACCTCCGGGCCCGGCCACGCGCTGCGCGCCTCATGGACGGGTGTGGACACGGCGGTCACCGCGTCCAGCACCCCCATCTCCTCCAATATCGGACGGGCAGGCGCTGCCAACTCCTGGCCCACCGGCCGCCACCGCTCCCGCCCGTCGTGGACGAGCGTCACCGCCGCCCCCGCGACGGCCAGCCGCCACGCGACGGCCGCGCCCGCCGGTCCGCCGCCGATCACGGCGACGTCGGGCGGTCGGGTCACGGCAGTTCGTCCGTCCGCAGGAGGCGCTCCCGGACGAAGGGATGCCCCATCGGCGACGTCCCCGTCACCTGAATCCGCAGGTGCTCGGCCTTCTGGATGGCGACCTGACCCGCGACCCGGTCGGCCGCCGCGCCGGTAGCGCCCTCCGACCGCAGCGCGACCTCCTCCAACTCCAGTTCCGGCGACAGCGGCTGGACGACGGCCGTGCCGTCGCTGATCGGCGCCCCGGTGAAGTCGACGCGGGCGCTGATGGAGCCGTCCTGCCCGGCGGTCGTCACGGCCGGGAACGTGATCAGCGAATCGGCCGTGGCGGCGAACTGGTACACCACCTCGCGGTCGGCGCTCACGTCCACCCGCCACAGGCCCGCCCGCGCGTAGCGGCCCGCCTGGACGTGGAACGGCAGCTCGACCCGCAGTTCCAGGCGCCCGTCCGCGCGGGACGTGACGAGGCCGAAGTCGCCGGGTGCGAGGGCCGGGCCCATCGGCGGCGCGAGCCTGACCTCCAGCCGGTCGAGGTCCGCGCAGCGGATCTCGACGGTCAGCTCCCCGTCGAGTTCGGTCAGCCAGAGCGGCCAGGTGTGGGGACGTTCCTTCTCGGTCGTCGCCTGGCCGAAGGAGAGCACGGCGGCTCCGGCGAGGTCGGCGGCGAGGCGGCCCACGTCCGGCCACAGCGGCTCCGGGCCGGAGACGGCGGCGCCGACCTCGTGGACGACGCGGGTCAGCTCCCGCGCGGTCGGACTCGGCAGGCTCCGCGCGACCTCCACCCAGCGGCCGTCGGCGTCGCGCAGCACATAACCCAGTTGCGACCATTTATTGATCATTCCTTCGTCGACGCTGACATTCCTGTCCCACGCGACGTAATTGGTCTTGTTCCGGGGGACGACCTCGTTCGGACGCGGCGCGGGCCACCATACGGGGCCGCAGGCGTAGAAGTCGGCCTGCCAGGGGATCGCCATCCGCGCGGTGACGTCGCCCGGCTTCACATGGGACGCGAACCGGAGCCGCGGATAGGGCGTCTTCCAGTTCTTGGGCTTCCCGTCCTTCTTCTCGATCAGGAACCGGCCGCCTTCGATGCCGGGGAAGAACGCGGCCCCGACGCAGGCGTGCAGCGCCGCCCGGTCCAGGCCGTCCGGAGTGATCGGGAAGGACGCGAACGGCGGCCTGTCATATCCCCATTCCGCCTTCCAGTCGTTGTCGAAGGTCCCCGCGTGCCATTTCTTCATGATCTCGTACTGGCGCGGTGTGAGGCTCGGGTACTCCTTGGTGAGCTCGGTCAGCTGCGGCATGAGGGAGTCGGTGCCGCCGGTGCCGTTCTTCGTGGGGTCCCCGATCCGTTTGAAGACGCGCCGGCGGGTGGGCTCGTCGGTGACGGGATGCCGCCAGCCGTGATGACCGGCCGACGCCTGGCTCACCCCCTTCATCGTCCGCGGGCTCTGCAGGATGGGAAAGACGTCGTGCACATAGGACGGCCGCGCCGGGGCCTTGACGCCGAAGGCGTGCATGATCTGGTCCCACAGCGAGGTCGGGCTCTCGGCCTCGGGCGCGAACTTCGGCGGGGCGGCGAGCACCCAGGCGGGCTCCGCGGTGAACTTCCGCTCCGCGCCGCCGACCTTGATCGTGGCCTCCGCCCGCACGGGGCCGTCGGAGACGTCGTCGCACCAGTTCGCGTTGTTGAACGTCTCCTCCAGCTTCGCGCCCGGATGGCGTTGCGAAAGGCCCCGGCCGCCGAGCACCAGGAGGCAACCGTTCTCGTCGGTGCGCAACTCGCCGAGATAGATCTTGTCGATCACCTTCGCGACGGTGCCGATGGTGAACTTCACCCGGCCGTTGTCGAAGGCGACCGGCGCGGGCGGCGTCGTCGTCTTCGTTCCGACGATGCCGCGCGAACCGGGGGCGATGATCAGGTCCTTTTCCTGCTGGCCCTTGTTGCGCCGCTCCTCGCCGTCCGGGAACACGGGCGCCGCCGCCTTCTTGTTGGCGAGGGTGACCTCCCATTTGATGGTCACCTCGGCCTTGCCGGTCAGCTCGACGTATTTCCCGTGGTCGTCGTAGCCGAAGCAGCGGAACCGCGCCGCCTGCCGTTTGACGCGGCCCTGCGCGTCCTTGAACTTGGTCTCCAGCGTGTTCCCGGGCGGCTCGGGCACGGCGCCCGGCACCTCCGGACCGATGAAGTACTCGTCGCTGTCGCCGACCCTGGCGATTCCGATGGCGGGATGGATCTCGACCTTCGTGACGTCGGCGATGCTGATCTCGGCCATTGCCAGCCCCTCAGTCGGTGAGCGCGGCGGCGCGGCCCGCCGATGCGCGGGTGTCGGCTCGCGGAACGGGCGGGGGTGTGAACTCCGGGCCGTAGATCTTCGGGAGCCCCTTGCCGACCTGGTACTTAATGAGTTCGGCGGCGCCGTCCTCAAGGTTGCGCATCCGGTCGACGGCCTGGTCCATGTCGTCCTCCCGGCCCGTCTTCCAGGCGGTTTCGAGGTCGCTCAGGACGAGGTGGTAAGTGTCGTTGCATTCCTTGAGCTTCTTCTTCAACTCAGCGCTCGGGGACGGGACGCCCGACGCCCCGAGTTTCTCCAGCGGATACACGGCGGGACGTTTCATCACCGGGCCGTCGAACTTCCATTTATGCTGCGCCGTGTTGTATTTCAGGTGGTGGCCGGTCCAGATCTCTTTGAAGCGGTAGTAGTGGGCGACTTTCGCGGGGCTCTGGTCGGCCGGGAGTACTTCGAGCGTGCCGGGCCCGGTCTCGGGCCTGCCTTCGCCTTGGTCGATGATGAGGTCGATGGCCTTGTTCGCGTCGGCCAGTTTGGCGATTTTGAACAGGCCGATCGCCCGCGCCGTCTGCTGCGTCCCGCCGAACTGCGGGGAAAGCTTGTTGACGCATTTCTTGACCGCCTGGTAGAAGGCGCCGATGGTGGGGAACGTCTCCCGGCCCCCGGAGCCGTCCGTAGGCGCGAACGCCACCGGGTGCTCCGGCATCTCGATCTCCATGTAGACCTTCTTCACCACGTCGCCCGGCTTGTTCGGCGCGGCGGCCAGACCTTCGAGATAGACGGGGAAGTTCTCCCGCACGCCGCCGGGCAGCTTCGCGGGATAGTGCAGCGCCGCCGCCGAGATCCGGGGGTGGCCGCCGACGGCCGAGAGCAGATTGCACGCCAGGCCCATGTGCAGCATCTCCTGCATCACGATGGCGTGGATATGCCGGTAGACTTCCTGGGATTTGTCCTTGATCGACCACATTCCGTAGAGATAGGGCGGAATTGTCGCCAGTTCCACGGCGATGGCCGCCTGCAAACTCTCACGCAACCAGGTGATGTCCCGATCGTCCTCGGGCACGGTGAGCTGCGCCGAGATCGTGTCGACCAGTATGGCCATCGCATACCCCGCCTTTCCCAACGTCCTGACGCGCGTCGCACCCCCATGGCCCTCTAACCGGATCGCGCTCGGCGCAACCGCTCCGCGAGGAAATACCGGGGTGAACCTTTGGTCAAGCAGGCGTACCCTTGCCGCGCCGCCGAACGTCCTCCCGGCCGCCCCGTCCGACCTCCGGGTTTCTAGATCACAGAACCGGAGTGCCGCGCCCGGCGCCCGAAGTTGAATACGTTTCCTTAATTCAAGGCCGTTGACCGGCATTTTCGATGCGTTGTAGAAAATTCGTCGGGCGTTGCCGTTTACCCCGCCAATGACCGCGTATAGCATCCACCGAAATCCCCCCTCTGGCGCGGCATGCGCCAGAGCCCCCCGCCAGGAGGAATTGCGAAATGCGCGACAC
The DNA here is from genome assembly GCF_008085905.1 of Actinomadura syzygii. Taxonomy (GTDB): domain Bacteria; phylum Actinomycetota; class Actinomycetes; order Streptosporangiales; family Streptosporangiaceae; genus Spirillospora; species Spirillospora syzygii. The sequence continues at coordinate 351,675 of NZ_VSFF01000006.1, forward strand.
GACACCTGCCAGGCTCCTGAAACGCAGAAGCCTGCTCGGCTCGGCCGCGATCGGCGCCGGGCTCCTCGCCGCGCTGCTGGGAGTCCCCGGCGGCGCGCTGGCACAACCCGCCCCGCGTCCGGCGCTCGTCGCCGTCCAGTCGCCGGACATTCCGGCGGCCAACTCGTTGGCGCACGCCCAGCAGCTCCAGTCCATCGCCACCGCGAACGGCGGCAACCGCGCGCACGGCAAGGCCGGATTCAAGGCCTCCGCCGACTACGTGAAGTCCAAGCTGGACGCCGCCGGATTCCAGACCACGCTGCAGTCGTTCTCCTACAACGGCTCCACCGGCTACAACGTGATCGCCGACTGGCCCTACGGCGACGCCAACCAGATCGTGTTCCTCGGCTCGCACCTCGACAGCGTCCCCGCCGGGCCCGGCATCAACGACAACGGGTCGGGGACCAGCGCCGTCCTGGAGACCGCGCTCGCCGTCTCCCGCGCCAACGCCCGTCCGACCAAGCGGCTGCGGTTCGGCTGGTGGGGCGCCGAAGAGCTCGGCATGATCGGCTCGAAGTACTACGTGCAGCAGCTCCCCGCCGCCGAGCGGTCGAAGATCAGCTCCTACCTCAACTTCGACATGGTCGGCGCGAAGAACACCCGCACCTGGGGCGTCTACACCGACTCCTCCACCCTCGGCGCGACGTTCACCGAGTACTTCCGCAGCAAGGGCCTCGCGACGAACGGCATCAACGTGGGCGCGCGGTCCGACCACGCCTCGTTCAAGAGCGCGGGCATCCAGGTCAGCGGCATCAGCAGCGGCGACGACCCCTGCTACCACACCCGCTGCGACGACATCAACAACATCGACTCCGCCGTGCTCGGCACGGCCACGAACGCCGCCGCGTACGCGGTGTGGAAGCTCGCGGGCATCCCCGCCACGCCGGCCGTCCCGTACCGCCCGGCCGCGTAGGGGCCCGGGATGAGATCACGAAGCCTCAAGGCGGTCCTCGCCGCGGCCTGTCTGTGCGCGACGGTCCTGCCCGCCGGACAGGCACAGGCCGCCGCGCCACCCGCGCCGTCCGGTTCCGCCCGGTATCTGGTGACGGGGCCGAAGACGTCCGAGCAACGGACGCAACTCGCCCGCACCGGCGCCGCGATCGACCTGCAACGTCCGGACGGCGGGATCGAGGTCAGCGCGATCCCGGCCGAGACCGCCGCGATCAAGAAGCTCGGCTTCAAGGTGCAGCCGCTCGGCGCGTTCCCCCGCTACCCGGCGAGCGCCGCGTCGTACCACACCCACGCGGAGACGATGGCCGAGCTGGACCAGGTCGTCGCGAACTACCCGCAGATCGCGAAGAAGTTCACGATCGGCAAGACCTACGAGGGCCGCGACATCGTCGGCGTCAAGATCAGCGACAACGTCGCGACGGACGAGGACGAGCCCGAGGTCTTCTACCAGGCGAACATCCACGCCCGCGAGCGCCTCACGAACGAGCAGGCGCTCTACTTCATCAACATCCTCACCAAGGAGTACGGCTCCACCAAGCGGATCACCGACCTGGTCAACAGCCGCGAGTTCTGGATCATCCCGATCCTGAACGTGGACGGCCAGATCTACGACATGACCAGCGACACCCAGGCCGGGCGGATGTGGCGCAAGAACCGGCAGGGGCCGGGCACCGACCTCAACCGCAACTACGCCTTCAAGTGGGGCTGCTGCGGCGGGTCGTCCGGCGACACGGCGAGCGAGACCTACCGCGGTACGTCGCCGGAGTCGGCGCCCGAGCTGAAGGCCGTCACGAACTTCATCCGGAGCCGGAACATCGGCGGCAAGCAGCAGATCAAGATGTTCCTCGACATCCACTCCGTCGCGAACCTCGTGCTGTGGCCGTTCGGGTACACGACGGCCAACACCGTCCCCGGCTCGATGTCGGCGGACGAGGAGGCCGCGCACCGCACCATCGGCACGCAGGTCGCCCGGATCAACGGGTACACGCCTGAACAGTCGAGCGACCTCTACATCAACGACGGCAGTTCCGACGACTGGACGTGGGGAGACCAGCGCATCTTCTCCTACACGTTCGAGCTCGGCGGCGGCAGCTTCTACCCGGCGCCGTCGCAGATCGAGTCGCTGACCCAGATCAACCGGGACCCGCTGCTGATCCTCGCGGAGTTCGCCGACTGCCCGTACCGGGCCATCGGAAAGCAGGACCAGTACTGCAAGGCGAGCCACTGAACCGTTGCGTAGCGGCTAGTCGCATTTAGGACGCGCCGCCGGGCCGCATTCGCTGCCCGGCGGCGCGTCCATGTGCTTCTCCGGTTCAGGGCCGGGTGGGGGCGAATCCCGCTGTGGCGGCCCATTCCGCGTAGGTGAAGGCTGGGCGTCCGGTGACTTCTTCGACCGTTGGGAGGACGTCGGCGCTCTTTCCGACGTTCTCGGCGAGCAGGTCGAGGAGTTCGTCGACGCCCGCTTCGGGCAGTCCGGCGAGCCGCCGGAGGATCAGTTGCCGGTGTTCGTCCCGGGACAGTTCCTCGAAACGCACCGGCCATCCGACCGTCTCCGCGATGATCCGCACCCGCTCGATCTGGGTGAGCGATTCCGGGCCGGTGAGGGTGAACGATTCTCCGGTGCGTTCATCGAGCAGGGCCCGGACGGAGACGGCCGCGATGTCGCGCGAGTCGACGGGCGCCGTCGCGGCGTTCCCGTAGGCCGCGCGGACGACCCCGGCCTCCTGGATCTCCCGCTTCCAGGCCAGGTCATTGGTCATGAACGCGCCCGGCCTGACGAACGTGGAGGGGATTCCGGACGCGCTGACCTCGTTCTCCAGTTGCAGATGCTTCTCGCCTATCCAGCCGAGCCGGGGAAAGGTGACGGCCGCCGACGACAGCATGACGAGGTGGCGGGTGTCGGCGCGGCGCGCCGCGTGCAGAAAGCCGTCGAGTCCGCTCATGACGGGGAACAGGAACACTCGGGGAGCGCCGGACAACGCTTCCGACAGTGTCTCCGGACGCCTCAGGTCGCCGGGGACGACCTCGATCTCGTCCGGAAACGAATGCGCGTCAGGGTCGCGGGTGAGAACCCGCACCTTCTCCCCCGCCTCGACCAATTGGCGGACGACATGACCGCCCACATTTCCGGTGCCGCCGGTGACCAGAATCACGGCGAACTCTCCTCCTTTTCGATGTCGGGTCATTCGTTCAGTGTTGGGTTATTCGTTCGGTGTTGGGTTATTCGTTCGGTGTCGGGTCACCCGTGCCAGGGGCGCAGCCGGGGCACCCAGCCGGGGACGGCCGACCGGTAGCGCTCGTATTCCTCGCCGTACTGCTCGATCAGCAGCGGCGCTTCGTGGAAGGTCGCGAACACCCACATCAGCGCGGCGACGACGACCGAGTAGCCGAGGAGGACCGGGCGTCCGAGCAGCAGCGCCTGCCCGATGACGGCGACGACCAGCGCGATGTACATCGGGTTGCGCACGTGGCGGTACATTCCGCCGACCACGAGGCGCTCGGGCATGCCGACCGGTGCGGGTGTGCCCCGGCCCTCGAACACGAACTTGGCGAAACTGTGCAGGAGCACCGCCCCGCCCGCCACGACCAGGACCGCGCCCAGCGCCCGCGCCGGGAGCCACCACGAGTTCGTATTCCATTTCGTCAGTAACCAGGGGACGAGTCCGGCCACCGTGCCCGGGGCGAGAGCGAGGAACACCGAGCTTCCCATTGCCGCAGTTGAGGTACGCACATGATCAAGTATCCACACCGGCAATGGGAATGCCAGAGCGGATGAAGAGCCTCTGTATCCACATAGCAAGTTTCGGTCATCACCATTCTCACTTTGTCTGACAACGATGGTGTGTGATCGGGTGCGTCCGCTGACCTGCGCCGATGCGGGGACGAACTCGTCTTGCCGGGAATTACCGATAAAACCCGCTTGGCGGGGTATGGAACGGCGTAGTCCCGCTGGCCGGGGCTGCGGTCCTCGTCGTGGACGGTGATGGGTCGGTGTCGCGATCAAGTCGGGGCGCGTTCGCGGTCCCCTTCTGTTCGCGTTCGGACTTCGTCAGACGAAATCGAGCGGCGGAGCGTGAGACGCCTGGTCGTGGGCAGCGAGGTGGTGGCGCGCTCTGGTGGGGCGCCGCCGTGCGGCCACGACGCAGTCGACGCGGCCGTGAACGGAGAGCGACGAGCCGACGATTTCGGCCACCCGGCGAAGGGTCTCGGACGACCACCCGCGACGGCGTTCTCGCGACAATGGCCGATATGGAGGAGGTCGAGGTCGCGGATGTGACACCGCGCGGCTGCTCGTAGCGGATCAGCCCGGGAGGATCTCGCTTTCCGGTGTTTCGTGGACGCGGGCGACGGTGACCGAGATGTCGAGGCGGAGTGGGCGTTCGCCGATGACCGTGAATCCCGCCTTGCCGAGGAGGCCGCGGTATTCGTCGCGGGTTCGTTCTCGTCCGCCGACGTTGTTCACCAGCATGTTGAGGTCCCACAGCGCGGACACGCAAGGGGCGCTGGGATCGTCGGAGAGGGGACGCTCGATGACGAGCAGCGTGCTTTCGGTGGTCGCCGCGGCGCGGATGGCGCGCAGGATCGAAAGGCACTTCTCGTCGTCCCAGTCGTGCAGGATCCGGGCGAGGATGTAGACGTCGGCGCCGACCGGCATGTGCGCGCTGTCGGTGAAGGAACCGGGGAAGAAGGTACAGCGGTCCAGGTGACCTCGGGCGTCCAGGTTGTCCCGGGCCGCGCCGATGACCTCCGGCCGCTCCAGCAGCGCGCATTTCAGGTGCGGGTGGGTGTCGCACAACTGGGCGAGCAGTTCGCCGTTCCCGCCGCCTATGTCGGCGACGATCGCGGCGTCCGAGAGGTCGACGACGGTCGCGACGTCCGCGAAGAAGGCCGATCCCTCGGCCATCGCCCGGGTGAAAAGGTGCCGCTGGTGCGAATGGTCGGTGAGGTAGTCGAACGGCGCTTGCCCGTACACGCTCGTGAAAGGCTGCGCGCCGTCCCTGATCCCCTCGGTCAGCGCTTCGAAGCTCGTGTAGAAGAGGTCTCCGTACACCCGCGCGAGGTGGTGCATCGAGTTCGGTGCGTCGCGCGACAGGCGGCGTCCCAGGTCGGTCAGCGCGAAGGCCGCCCGCCCGGACGGTGTCAGCGCGCCGATCCACGGGTGGCACAACGCGCGCAACAGCCGGTGGAGCCGGTCGGCGTCGACGCCGGTGAGGTTCGCGAGTTCCGCGCACGTCAGGGGACGTTCGGCGAGGTGGTCTGAGAGGTCGAGCTCGGCCATCGCGCGGAGCGCCTGGGTCGCCCAGGCGCCGGTCAGGCGGCGCATCAGCCGCCGGTCCTCTTCCTCGGCTTCACGGGGGGCGGTCTCGGCGGCGAAATGGCGCAGCAGTGTCTCGGTGTGCCGTCCCGAGGCGATGACTCCGAGGCGGCGCGGCCAGCCCAGCTCGGTGCGGCCGTCCGCGCGAAAGTGCAGCACGGTGGCGCCGATCTCGCCGTGGCCCGGGTCGTAGCCGCCGCCATCGGCGCGTGGGCCGCCGGGACGTCCGAGAGCGACCCGCACTTCCTCCAGAAGGGCGGGGTCGGTGAGCCGCACGGCGAGATGGTTCTCGTGTTGCGCCACGCGCTCGTCGCGCAACGCGAGCGCGTCGAGTTCATCGCCCGGATCGACGCAGAAGAGTTCGACGCCACGGGACATATCGTCGGGGAATTGCGCCTGAATAGCCTTGACGTCAAGGCACCCGGACTTCAACCGCGTTTCCGGTACGCCATACCGGGCGGCGAGCCGGTCGCGCACCAGCCCCCCGGAACTCGGCCTCGCCAACCGAAACCCGAGATCCCGCAGATGGGACCGCACAGCCTGAATATCGGGGCAGAAGACGAGACAGCCGACGTGATCGACCGCGCAGTTCGCGGTCACGGCCTCGACCATCTCAAGTGGAGCGTTCACGGGCAGGGCATCGGCCACGGCATCGGAGTCACTCCGGGACCGCAGATAGTCACGGACTTCCCCGATTCGCCGCCGGTCATCACCGGTGACGCGGGACGCGGGAGCGACAGCCCTACCTGAGCCGCTTTCCATGCACACTCCATTTAAAACTATGGTTTTCCCGCCCTCGGCGAGAGTACCACTCACCCCTTAATAGCCGTTCTCCGCACCACCCCGAAGCGGCTCCCCCTATTTATGACGAGCCCCATCACATGATCTTGCTCGCCCTCTAATAAGAAAGCTGGAGCGCCGCGCTTGGCATCGAATCGGAGGGCCGGGATTAGCAGATGGTGCGGAACCTCTGCCCAAGGACGTACCGCGCCCATTCTTCGCGGGTGAGCGAACGTCCGGCGTCTGGAACAGACGGCCGCGCAGAGGTCAGGGCGCCGGGGACGTCCAGCGCCGCGCCCGCGGCCCCGCCCAGTGGATCACCCGAGTGTCACGGCGTTAGGAGGAGGTGGCGGTAGGGCGGGAGCAGTCCGGCGTTCCGGACGATCGCCACGCACCGCGGATCGCCGTCGCACGCCCGCCCTGGATTGGCAGGGGTCAGTTTCGTGTTGCCCGCGAATTGCAGTTTCCGCGGCTCGCCGCACCCTTCTTCCGGGTTCTGCTCGTCGGCCGGCGGCCAGGCTCCGGGGAACTCGCGGCGTTTCAGCCAACTAGGAACGGCGTCGTCCCAGAAGTTCCCGCGATACCGCACGTTCTGGACGGGACGGTTCCCCCACTCCTCGCTGCACCCGCCGATCGAGGCCACGTAGTCGTAGACGACGTTGCGGTCGACGGTGACCCAATTGGTGCTGTCGTCGGTGTAGATCCCGACGTTCCATTCAGGGTTGAACTTGCTCTCGGTGACGACGTTGCCGCTGATGACGGCGCCGTCCGCGAAACCCGTCCCCTGTTCGCCGCGCAGATAGATGCCGCCGCCGTCGGCCAGGAGCCGGTTGGTGCGGAACACCCGGTTATCGAGAATCCGGTTGCCGCGCATGATTCCCCGCAGGTCCTCGCTGGGCCCGGACAGGATTCCGCCGTACGGGACGTCGTTGACCTGGTTATGCGCGATGGTCGTGTGCTGCGTCGCGGTGTCCCAGATGGCGGACGACGCGCTGTACTCGGCCCCCGTCCCGTGAATCCAGTTGTTGGTAACGCGGTTGCCGCGATTCGTGCCCTTCATGTCGGGCGGGACGACACCCAGCAGGATTCCCCCGTCCGAGACGTCCGTGATGACGTTCCCGTCGACGACGTTGTACGAGCTGTTCTTGGAGAACTCCAGTGCCTGGGCGCCCAGGTGAGCGAAGCGGTTGCCCTCCACGGTGATGCGCTCGGACCTGCGGAAGGCGACGTTCCCCGGCACCGTCAACGCCGTCATGCCGTCCTTCGCCGGACGCATGTACATGCTCCACGCGGCGGCGAATCCGCCCGGCTCATTCGGCGCGAGCCACGTCGCGTGGGCGAACGTCAGGCCCTTGAACGCGACGTCATGCAATGGGCGTCCGGGCCGTCCCGCCCCATTCACGAGAGATTGCAGAACAGGGGCCGTCACCCGCACGCGGCCCATGTCCTCCCCCGGCAGCGGACGGTAGAGCAGCACGTGCCGTCCAGGCCGGGATCGGTCGAGATACCAACTGCCGGGCTTGCTCGGAAAGCTAGGCGAGTTCTCGACCGCGAACCATTCCTTGAGGGCTTCGGCACCGTACAGGTTGCGGGCCATGTCCCAGCACGGCTGGTCCATGGTGATCGTGGTCTTACCGGCGCCGCCGGAGATCCCCGCCACTCCGCACCGGCCTTCGACATACGAGTACCGGTAGACGAACTCGATGTCACCGGGATTGCGCCACGTCTTCGGGACGCGGCTCGTGGTGGTGTAACCGGTCTTCGTCAGTTTCAGCACGCCACCGTCCAAGCCCGAACTCCCACGGCTGAGGCGCGGCGCCCGCCGGTCGTTGACGTAGAGCTGGCGAACGTCCATTCCCCTGACGTCGGCCTGCCAGAACCCTTTTAAGTTCTCGGCGGGCCGCCAGCCGGTGACCTCGCGTCCGCCGCTGAGCGTCACCTTCTCCTGGTGCGGCGTCCCGTAGCCGTGCGCCTGGTAGATGACGCGGTGGCCGTTGCGGCCGGAGTCGCCCGCGTCATCCCTCAGCGTGAGCGGCTCCGCCAGCCGGTACAAGCCCGACCGGAAATCCACCACGACGTCCGACGCCATTGTCGCCGTCTTCTTCCGAACGGCCCGCTGCGCGCGTTCCGGCGTCGCGAAGGGGCGCTCGATGGTGCCCGGCCAGGCGTCGTTGCCCCACGGCGCGACGAACAACCGCAGGCCCGGCCCCGCCGACGCCGACCGCGGCAGCGTCGCCAGCGGCACGCCGATCACCAGCATCGCCGCGACCGAAGCCGCGGCCGTCCGCTTGATTCCCATTCCGCCTCCCGAAACGGATCGATGAGCCTCCCCTCGACCCTCTCCGGAGGCGGGCGGCCCGCGCGTCGGCTGAACGTCGATCGGGCCCTCGTCCTCAGGTACCGGACGACGACGACTTTCGGACCGACGGCCTACGACGATCGGCCGACCCGCCGCACCCCGACCTGGGCTTGACGTTTCGGATATACCCCCCTAGGGTAAGCCCCGTTTTCCGGATATATACCCCCTGGGGGTAGGAGAAGGAGAAGGTCATGTCCGCTCGTTCCGCACCGCCCGCGAGCCGCCGCTGGTGGGCGCTCGCGCTGATCGCGCTGGCCCAGTTCATGGTGATCATGGACACCTCGATCATCGGGGTGGCCCTGCCGCGCATCCAGGACGACCTGGGCTTCTCACAGGAGAACCTGTCCTGGGTCTTCAACGCCTACGTCGTCGCGTTCGGCGGCCTGCTGCTGCTCGGCGGCCGATTGTCCGACCTGTTCGGCGCCCGGCGGCTGTTCTCCGCCGGTTGGGTCGTCCTGCTCGCCGGGTCCGCCGTGGCGGGCGCCGCCGGGAACGTCCAGGTCGAGCTGACCGGACGCGCGCTCCAGGGCGTCGGCGCCGCGCTCATCGCGCCCGCCGCGCTCACGCTGTTGATGATGTTGTTCGGCTCCGAGCCGCGCGAGCTCACCCAGGCGCTGTCGCTGTACGGGGCCGCGGCCCCGGCGGGCGGCACGGCCGGGGTGTTCCTCGGCGGCGTCATCACCGAGTACGTGTCGTGGCCGTGGGTGTTCTACGTGAACATCCCGATCGCCGTCCTGGCGCTGGCCGCCGCGCCCGCGCTGATGCCCGGCGGCAGCGGCCGCGCCCGCGGCTCGGTGGACGTGGTCGGCGCGCTGACCTCCACCGCCGGGCTCGGCGCGATCGTGTTCGCCGTCGTCCGCGCCCCCGAGGTCGGCTGGGACGCGGGCGAGACCTGGCTGGTGCTGGCCGCCGGGCTGGCGCTGCTCGGCGCGTTCCTCGGCGTCCAGGCGTCCAGGCGCGCCCCGCTGATGCCGCTGTCGATCTTCCGCGCGCCGAACCTGGGCGCCGCGAACCTCGCGCAACTCCTGCTCGGCGGCGCGTGGATCCCGATGTGGTTCTTCCTGAACCTCTACCTGCAGCAGGTCCTCGGCTACAGCGCCTTCCCGTCGGGGGCCGCGCTCGTCCCGATGACGGTGCTGATCATGCTCGGGATGATCGTCCTGGCGCCGCGCGCGATCGGCCGGTTCGGGCCGAAGGCCGTCACCGTCGCGGGACTGCTGGTGCTCGCCGCCGGAATGGGCTGGCTGTCGCTCGTCCGCTCGGACGGCTCGTACTGGGTGGACGTCCTGCCCGCCTCGCTGCTCGCCGCGCTCGGCATGTCGCTCGCGTTCATCCCGTCGCTCGGCACCGCGATCTCGGCGGCGCGGCCGGAGGAGGGCGGGCTCGCGTCCGGCATCGTCAACACGAGCTACCAGGTGGGATCGGCGCTGGGCCTGGCGGCGATGACCGCGATCGCCGCGTCGGCCGGCGCGGACCAGGTCGGGAACCTGCCCGCGCTCACCGACGGGTTCTCCGCCGCGTTCGTCGGCGCCGGGCTGATCGCCCTCGTCGGGGCGGGCCTCGTGGCCGCCACGCTGCGGACGCCGCGGCCGGACCGTCCGGTCCCCGCGCCCGTCTCCGGGGCGGAGCACGAGAAGTCCGCGGGGCGTTGACCGTCCCAGGAGATTGTGCGGGGGGCCGCGATCGGGCGGCCCCCCGCACAATTCATTATCGGACCGAAGTATTGAAGCGCCAATGAAATAGAGCTTTTGGCAGGTTTTGAGGTTATTACGACGCGCCTCAGAAACGGCGGCTGATAGGTCTGGCGACGAGGCGGTTTTCAACCGAGACGCGAAAGGACGGACCCCGCCATGACCGAGACCAGCCCATTCCCGCCGCCGAGACGCGACCTGTGCGGGGCCATGCAGGTGCACCGCAGGCTCCTGAACGAGAGCATGACCTACCGGGCGCAGCGGCAGCGGATCGAAAACCGGGCGCTCATGTACGAGACCGGACGGCGCAGCGCCGCGCGCCGCGGGGTGGTGACGTTCCCCGTCGTCGTCCACGTCGTCTACAACGACGCGGGCCAGAACATCGACGGCGCGCAGATCGCCAGCCAGATCGACGTCCTCAACCGCGACTACCGGGCGGCCAACCCCGACGTGTCGAAGGTGCCGGACGTGTGGCGCTCGCTCGTCGTCGACAACGAATGCCAGTTCGCCCTCGCCACGACCGACCCGCTCGGCAAGCCCACGGACGGGATCGTCCGGGTCAAGACCGACCAGACGAGCTTCGACGCCAACGACGGGGTGAAGGCCGCTGCGACCGGTGGGTCCGACCCATGGCCGACCGACCAGTACCTCAACATCTGGGTGTGCCGGTTGGGCGGCGGCCTGCTCGGCTACGCGCAGTTCCCGGGCGGACCGCCGCAGACGGACGGCGTCGTCATCCTGGACACGGCTTTCGGGACGACCGGCACCGCCGCGCCCCCCTACGACGGGGGACGCACCGCCACCCACGAGATCGGCCACTGGCTCGACCTCTTCCACATCTGGGGCGACGACGACGGCGCGTGCACCAACGACGACCGCGTCGCCGACACGCCGAACCAGGCGGACTCCAACACCGGCAAGCCGAAGTTCCCGCACGTCACCTGCGACAACGGGCCGAACGGCGACATGTTCGTGAACTACATGGACTACGTCGACGACGACACCATGTTCATGTTCACCAAGGGGCAGGGCGAGCGGATCAACGCGTGCCTGGACGGTCCGCGCGCCTCGTTCGTCGTCGCGCACCAGGCCGCGGCCACGCCCGCGCCCGCCGCCGCGTCCGCGCCCGGCGCGAAGGAGCCCGCCGGGGTTCCCGGGCAGAACGGCGACGTCGAGAAGCTCCTGTACGACTCCGAGCGCCTGACCAGGGAGGTCCTCACCGACATCCAGAACATGCTGGGGCTCGTCGGCCACGGCTCCGGCTCGTGAACGGCTCCGGCTCGTGAACGGCTCCGGCTCGTGAACGGGGCGCCGCCGGACGTGACCGGCGCCTGGATCCACGCCTTCGAGGAGGACACCGAGGAGGCCGCCGTGTACCGGCCCGCCGACCACCCGTTCCGTCCGGCGCGGCGGCCCCGGCGCCGCATCGAGTTCCACGCGGACGGCACGTTCGCCGAGTACCGTCCCGGTCCGGACGACCGTCCGCGCGAGGTGCGGGGCCGCTGGGAGCGGCACGGCCCCGACCGGATCGCCGTCGCGTTCCCGGCCGGACGGGGCGCGCCGTACGGCATCACCGTCCTGTCCAGGACGGCCGACCGGCTCGTGATCGCCAAGCCCGCCGGGTGACCGAACGGCGGCGGACCATTACCGGTTATGGCCAACTACGGGAAAGTGGCTGTACGGGTCGCGGTGTTACTGCGACCGTCGAGATGTGCGAGGGCGGCGCGTTCGGGGCCGCCGCCCCGACGAACGCGAGGGTGGCTGCGATGCCGATAGACGGTTATGGCGTGCTCAAAGGGGCGGTCGCCGACCGGCGTATCGAAACGACCGATACGCCGCATTATCAGATTCATCTGAAGGCCGGGGAAACCGATTTCCGCTGCGCGGTGAACATCCGCTCGCAGACCTCCCCGCCCGACCTCCTCTACCTGGCCGTCGACGACTTCAGGCATCCGGTCACCGATGCCGTCGCCGGGCTGGCGGACGGCTTCACCGCGCTCGACAGCAAGCCGGGCGGGGCGGCGCTCGACTTCGTCCGGGCGAACCTGTTCGACCGGGCGGCGATGCGTCCCGCGCCGACGAGCCTGCCCGGCCCCGACAACGATCTCGGGGAGTTCCTCGACCACCACGTCCAGAAGGCCCTGAGCGACCCGGACGCCCGCGTGTTCGCGTTCGGGCAGCGCTGGGGCCCGGAGGACAAGCGCGACAAGATCTTCGGGTTCGCGCCGGGGAACGGCGTCCACGACATCCACATGAACCAGGGCAACACCGGACGGTTCACAGCCGACGACGGCGTCTGGCAGGACGGCGGCCTCCTCATCCGGCTGTCGTCGGGACGCTGGATCGCGCTGTTCCTGGCGTTCGGGTCGCAGTCGTGGCACACCGACGACACCACCGGGCACACGATCCCCGACACCGGCGAGCCCGGCCCGGCCCCCGGCCCGGGCTCGCCCGACAGCCTGGTGCGGATCGTCGGCGCGCTGGTGAACCCGGTCGGCCCCGCGCCCGAGCACGAGACCGTCACGCTGCTGAACGCGTCGCCGGGACGGATCGTCCTCGACGGCTGGTCGATCGCCGACCGGTTGAAGAACCGGCTGCCGCTGTCCGGGACGGTCGAGCCGGGCGCGGCGCTCGCCGTGCCGCTCGCGCCTCCCGTCCAGCTGGGCAACGGCGGCGGCGCGATCACGCTGCTGAACGCGGACGGCCTCAAGGTGGACGGCGTCGCCTACACGCGGGAGCAGGCGTCCCGCGAAGGCTGGACCCTGGTGTTCTAGGAGACGGTCAGGTCTTCTAGGAGACGGTCAGGGCGGCTGAGGGTCAGGGCGGCGGGGCCCGGCCCGTCGCGGACGCGGGCGCGGCCGGCGCGGGCCGCGGCGGCGACAGCGTGGCGGGCACGGGCTCGCGCACGCTGTCCAGCACGGCCTGCCCCTGCCGGTCGACCCACCGGGTGAACAGTTCCTGCGAGTATCCGAGGACGACCGCCCAGGCGATGATCTGCGCCGACGAGTCGAGCGCGCTGAGCCCCGGCACGAACGAGCCGCGCATCAGCAGCAGCCCGAGCACGGCGGTGAGGGCCCCGGTCGGGAGCTTGAGCATGGCGAGCGCGACCGGGATGCCGAACGCGGTGGACGTCCCGCGGATCTTGCGCAGCGCGGTCGCCGCCGCGATCCCGGCCGCGACGATCCCGACGATCTCGACCACGACGTAGTCGGCCCACCCGGCGGTCTGCCGGGTGGCCGCCGCGACGTCGGCCTGCGGGACGTCCATCCGGGAGCCCACCGGGCAGACGACGCTGACCTCGCCCTTCGAGCCGGGCGCCGACACGGGGAAGAAGCACAGCGGGACGGCCGAGTCCCGCCACGCCGTGAGTACCCCGATGACGACCACGAGCAGGAACAGGAAGACCGTGATCCAGTGGACGATCCGCACGAAGCTGTTGGCGCGCAGCTTCTCCCGGAGCGCGGCCTGCCGCGCCGCCGACACCGACGCGACCAGGGTGACGAGCTGGTCCGCGGACAGCCGCGCGGGACGCCCGGTGACCTGCGCCTTCCGCACCCGGACGGCGATCTGCTCGACCACGGCCCGGTTCTCGTCGGTCGGCACCAGGTACTGCTTGACCGTGGCGATCATGGCGGGCAGGTAGCACTGGAGCTCCCTCGGCGACAGCGTCCGCATCCACAGGGAGCGCCCGGAGTTCAGGTGGAGCTGGGCGCTCGTCACGTGCGACGCCGTGTGGCATCTGCGGTGCCCGTCGAACGCGATGATCTGCGACGCCTCGTCGAGGGCCTCGTCGGCGCCGCGCAGCAGCTCGGCGTCCTGTCCGGACACCTTGCCGTTGTTCTTGCGGGCGGCGACGAGGACGTCCATCTCGCGGATGCCCGCGCGCACCTCCTCGCAGAGCACCCAGGAGCCCCGCTCGCGCAGCCGCTCCCGGAGCCGCGCGGCGCCGGGGATCCAGTCGGTCCAGCGGCTCATCCGGCCTCCCGGCCGTCGGGGCTAGGCGGGGGCCTCTTCGCGCCAGGCGGCGTCCCAGGTCTGGTAGTCGACGTTGCCCGTCACCGGCAGGCCGTAGGCGGCCTGGAGCGCCTTGCAGGCGGCGGCGGACTCCTCGTCGAAGGAGCTGTCGACGTGCTTGATCGGCCAGCCGCGGTTGTCCGCCTGCTCCTCCCAGACGGCGACGGCGTCGCCGTAGGAGCCGACGTGCAGGACCTCGGCCGGGGCCTGCGGGGCGAGCGTGCTCGGGGCCTCCCAGGCGGCGCGCCAGGTGATCGGGCCGACGATGCCGTCCGGCTCAAGCCGGTGCTCGCGCTGGAAGTTCACGCAGATCCGCTCGCTGATCGGGCCGTACTTCCCGTCCGGGACGAGGTTCCAGCCGCGGTTCTTCAGCTGCTGCTGCCACTGCCGGACGGTCGCGCCGCTCGTGATCGGCGGGTACTTCATCTCCGGGGGCTGGAACGGTGGGGCCGGCATGGTGATCTCCTCTCTCGCGCATTTCCTCCAGTCAAACAAAGCGATTTAGGAAAAGACCACCAAGGGACCGTAGGTCGTCGACAGGGTTGCGCCCATAGGCCCGGCGTGTCTCCATGGCAGGCAAACCGGCGCGGCTACGCGGGGACGGCTGCGAGGGCGTCGCCGATGATCCAGCCCATTCCGAAGGCGGACAGGAGGCCGTTGCCGGAAAGGTAGCCGTCCGAATGGGGCCCGGCGAGGCCGCAGGCGGTCCCGCCGCCCGCGTAAAGGCCGGGGATCGGCTCGCCTTCGGCGTTCAGCACGCGCCCGGACGGGTCGATCACCAGTCCGCCCTGGGTGGTGAGGAGGCCGTGGGTGACCCAGGCGAAATGGTAGGGCGCGGTGAGGGAGCGGCGGCCCGGAAGCGGCGTCAGGGCGCGCTCGGTCGCCGCCGTCGTCAGGCTTAGGGAACCGGCGAGTGCCTCAATGGTCGGACGGTCCTGAATGGCCCCCGCGGCGAGGCATTCGCGCATCATCTCGGATTCGCGGGTGGCGGCCATGGCGGTGGCGTCCCAGACCATCGCGGCGCGCTCGCCCGGCTGGTGCCGCAGCACTCCCGCCATGGACGAATAGCCCTTCGACTCCTCGTCCACGAAACGCTCGCCGTCGCGGTTGACCAGGACGGCGCCGTTGAACGGCAGCGCCGGGGACACGCGGGTCCCGTGGCCGACGACGACCAGTCCGGAACGCAGTCCGGCTCCCATGTTCCGCAGTTGCCCGCCGAGGCGCAGCGCCCAGGCGAGCGCGTCTCCGGTGGACGTGGACACTCCGCCGTAGAAAGGCGTCCCAAGGTGCGGGAGGTGTTCTTCGACCAACGCCGGGGCGTTCGCGAAACCGTCGGACGCGAGGACTACCGCGTCGGCCTTGACGCGCTGGAGAGAGCCGTTCTGCGAGACGACGACGCCGACCGCCCGGCCCTCGTGCGACACGAGGTTCACGACGGGCGCCTCGTCGACGAAGGCGACATTGTCGTGGGTTTCGAGAACGGCGCGCAGGTGGCGCATGAGCCGGGCGCCGCCGAGCCGTCCGGTGTCGGTGTGCAGCCGCCGCGCGGTCATTCCGGCGCGGGGCATGTCGGTGCCGAGTTCGATGGGGTATCCGGTGTCGGCGATCCATTCCACGAGGTCCGCGGCGGCGGCGCAGAGCGCTTCCACCACCGGACGCCATTCCTCGTCGCCGCTCGCGCGCAGAATGTCGTCGGCGTGCTGCTTCGGGGAATCCTCGATGCCCGCCGCCGCCTGCCAGCGGGTGCCTCCGGCTGCGAGCGAACCCGAGGAGATGGCGGCGTTGCAGCCCTCGCGCGTGGACTTCTCGAATACGGCGACGAGACGGCCGGGATCGCGCGCGGCGCGAAGCGCGGTCATCACCCCGCAGGCCCCGCCGCCGACTACGGCGACATCGACCTCGGTGTCCCAGGCGGTCACGTCAGGGTCCTGTTCGTCCCGTAGAAATCGCGGGCGGCGTCGACGAGCGGGCGCGGCGGGCGCGCGCCGTAGAAGCCCCGGCGCGCCGGGATCAGACCGGTGCCCCGGAATTGCGCGGCGCGCAGTTCCGCGACCCGGACGCACGTGCCGAGGGAGTCGAGCACGGGCACGTCGTCGACCCGGGAGACGCCCTGGTCGGCGAGGAACACGTTCAGCGGACCCTCGCCGGGGACGATGACGTTCGCGCCCGCCTCGATCGCCTTTCGCGCCGCCCACGCGAACGCGTTCAGCAGCGGTTGCGGATCGGCGTAGGCGGCCATGACGTCGGAGAATTCGGCGTCCACCTGGACGATGGGGCCGACCAGCGAGTCGAGCCGGTAGTCGCGCATGTTCCGGCGGAGCTGCGGTTCGAGGGCGCCGATGAAATTGACGATCCCGATGCGGTCGCCGAGCTGCGCGGCCATGAGCACGGAGGTCTGGCCGAACGCGACGACGGGGATGTCGACCAGCGTCCGGACCTCCTCGTACGCGGTGTCGGGAATGGTGGCGATGAGGAAGGCGTCGTAGCCTTCGTCCTCGGCCTGGAGCGCGGCGTGCGCGAACTGCTCCTTGTGCAGCCCGGAGAGGTAGGCGTAGCCGATGTGCGTCCCCGGATAGTCGGACGGATACGTGCCCGGCTTCATCCCGTGGAATTCGATCTCGGTGTCGGGACGGGCCTGCGAACGCAGGTGCCGGGCCAGCGCGTCGCGGTAATGCGGGACGTCGTCCAGAACAGTGAACGACTGGTGCCAGATGCGCATGCTCACGCTCCCGGCGCGAGGGCGGCGGCGTTCGCGCCCGCGATGCGTCCGAACGTCGCGCCGCGCAGCACGGACGTCGAACCGGTGTAGTTGGAGTAGTACAGCCCGGTCAGTTCCCCGGCCGCGTAGAGGCCGGTCATCGGGCGGCCGTCGCGGTCGACGACCTCGGCCTCGGCCGTCGTCTTGAGACCGCCGAAGCTGAACACGTTCGCCGCCATTATCGGGTAGGCCGTGAAAGGCCCGTCCGCGATGGGACGGCTCCAGTTCGACTTCGCGGGAGTGAGCCCACTGGTCGCGAGCCCGTCCGGACGAGTGTGGTCGAACCCGTCCGGCGGCGGGCAGGCCGCGTTGTACTCGGAAATGGTCGACTCGACTGCCTCGACGGGCAGTTCGAGCCGTAGGGCCAGTTCGCCGATGGTGTCGGCGGTGACGGGCGCGATGTCGGTGCGGACGCCCGCCATCAGGTTCGGGACCGCCGTTCCCCGCCGGTCGAGAATGACCCAGGCGATCCCTTCGGGCTGGGCCTGGATGGCGCGGGTCGTCCGCTCGTACCAGGCGTCGACGGTGCCGCGCGCCTCGTCCACGAAACGGCGCCCGTCCTTGTTGACCAGCACGCCGTAGGGGAAGCAGAAGACGGCGGCCTCGGGCTCGCCGCTGCGCGGGTCGACCGGCTCGGCGTGGAAGAGGGCGAAGTTCCCGGCGGTGGCGGCGCCGAGCGCGAGCGCCATTTCCAGCCCCTCGCCCTTGTTGTAGTTCCCGCCCTTCGCGACCGGGCGGCAGGTCAGCGCCCGGTCGCCGTGATAGCGGGCCATCAGTTCGAAATTCCCCTGGTAGCCGCCGCTGGCCAACACGACCGCGCCTTCGAACGTGACGGGCCCGTCCGGCGTGTGCGCGACGACGCCGTTGATGCCCTCTTCGGAGAAGGTGAGCCGCCGTGCGGTCGTCTCGAAATGGAACTCCACGCCGAGGCCGCGAGCGGCCTTGCCCATCGTCTCCACGATGGCGAGCCCGCCGCCGACCGGCGCCATTCGCGTGGTCGACTGGGTGAGGAACGGGGTCGGCATGAAATCGAACCGCACACCGTGCCCGGACATCCAGCGCAGCGTCGGCGGCGCCTTCTCCGCCAGCGCCGCGACGTATTCCGGGTCGACGGTGTGGGTGGCGCGATAAAGCGCGCTCTGCCGACGCGGCGGAAGGGCGGCGTCATTGACGATGGACGGATCCGGGTGCCCCATGAAGTCGTCCACGAGGGCGTCGGCGAAGCCGTCCGCTACCTCGTCCAGCGACTTCATGCGCAGGAACGCCTCGGTGTAGCGGGTGTTGCCGCCGGTCTCGGCCTCCGGCGAGCGTTCCAGGACCGCGACGCGGGCGCCGTTCTCGGCGGCGGAGACGGCGGCCGAAAGGCCCGCGACGCCGCCGCCGACAACGACGACGTCATAACGGTGACTCTGCAAAGCCGTCTCCTCTCAGAATTCCAGCTCTGCGGAACCGGCCACGGAACCGAAGAGCGGCAGCATGTTCGTCACGGAGAACTCGTGGAAATCGGGGCGGAAGGAGGCGCACATGTCCTCGACCACCGTCACCTGGAGTCCGGAGTCGGAGGCGTGCCGCGCCGCCGACTCGACCACCAGGTTCGTCGCGACGCCGCCGAGTACGACCTCCGTCACGCCTTCGGCGGCGAGCATCTCGCGCAGCGGCGTCCCGACGAACGGGTCGACGCAGCCCTTGTCGATCACCGGCTCACCCGGCTGCGGCGCGAGCGCCTTCACGATCTGCGCCTCCGGCGAGTCGGCGAGCATCGCGCGCTGCCCCTCGTACGGGTCGAAGCGCGGCAGCCGGTTCGTGCGCAGCTTGTAGGACGGGTCGAACGCCAGCCGGACGTGCACGACGAGAGTCCCGGCGGCGCGGGCGGCGGTCAGCACCCGCTCCGCCGTCGCGAGGACGCCGCGTTCGGCGATCTGCGCGGCGAGCGGCGGCATCCGCAGGTGCGGGCCCTCCTCACACAGCGCGACCTGGTAGTCGAGCATGAGCAGGGCCTTCTTGGCGGCGGCGGTCATTGAAGTCTCCTCGGTCGGGTCGGTCGGGTCGGTCGGGTCGGTCGGGTCGGTCGGGTCGGTCACCACGCGGACCAGCCGCCGTCCACGTACACGACCTGCCCGGTCATGTACGCGGCGGCGGGGCTCGCGAGCAGGAGCAGGGGCCCGGCGAAGTCGGCGTCCGGGTCGCCGAGGCGGCCGAGCATGGTGCGTTCGCCGAACCACTTCAGCCGGTCGGGCTGCGCGCCCAGTGCGGCCGTCATCTGCGTCGGGTAGAAGACGCCGGGGGCCAGGCAGTTGACGTTGACGCCGTGCG
Source organism: Actinomadura syzygii (assembly GCF_008085905.1). Taxonomy (GTDB): domain Bacteria; phylum Actinomycetota; class Actinomycetes; order Streptosporangiales; family Streptosporangiaceae; genus Spirillospora; species Spirillospora syzygii. The sequence goes on from NZ_VSFF01000006.1 coordinate 370,895, forward strand.
GGCCGAGTTCGGCGGCGAGCGCCCGCGTAACGTTCACAACCCCGGCCTTGGACGAGTAGTACGCCGACTCCGGCACCGGTCCGACCCGTTCGGCGTAGACGGTGGTGAGGTTGACGATGCGTCCGCCGCTTCCCTGCCGGGTGAGTGCCTTGCCCGCCTCGCGCCCGACCAGCCAGGTTCCGGTGAGGTTGACCCGGACGACGTGCTCGAACTCGTCCACCGTCGTCTCGTCGTAGGGCTTGCGCAGCATGACGCCCGCCGCGTTGACGACGATGTCGAGCCGTCCGTGCGCGGCGACCACACCGTCGACGGCGGCTGTTACGGATGTTTCGTCGGTGACGTCGATCTCGTGCGTGCTCACGTCGCGGTCCCGCGCGGTGGCGGCGAGGTCGGCGGCGCGGGACGGCAGGTCGGCGGCGGCGACCGTCGCGCCCGCGTCCGCGAGGGCCCGCGCCGCGCGCTCCCCGAGACCGCCGGACGCCGCGCCGACCACCAGCGCCACCTGCCCGGACAGGTCGAACAGTTCCGCTGACCTCACCATTCGAGCTCGCTTTCCTCATGTGCCGCGTTGCGTCCGGCGAGGCGGCCGAAGACGCCCGACTTTCCGATGGACGTGCCGGTCATGTAGCCCGCGCCGTGCAATCCGCCGGTGATCTCACCGGCCGCGTAGAGGCGCTCGATCGGCGCGCCCCACCAGTCGAGGACGCGCATCCGCGTGTCGACCGTGAGCCCGCAATAGGTGGCGAGCATGACCGTTCCCGACGGGTGCGCGTAAAAGGGCGGACGGTCGATCGGCGTCGGATTCCCGACTCCCCCGGACAGGTGTGCCCGTCCGAGCGGATCGGGTTCGCCTCGCTCTATCGCCATGTTGTATTCGGCGACCGTCCGCTGCAAAGAGCCTTCGGGGAGGCCGATCTCGGCTTCGAGCGCGGCGATCGTGCCGGCCTTGGCGAGCATTCCGGCGCGTTCCCGTCCGGCGAACTCGTAGATCGGGACCTCGTCGTTGGCCTGGGCCATCGCCTGGGCGTCGAAGACCTGCCAGGTCGTCACGCCGGGCTGGACGAGCGCGGCGTCCCCGATCTCCTTGTAGTTCCTCGACTCGTCCACGAACCGGCGGCCTTCGCGGTTGACCGCGATGGCGCCCTTGTAGACGGCGAGGATTCCGGTGCCGTCCTCGTCCGGATGCTCGACGTGGAAATGGCCGTAAGTGCCCTTGATATAGGGGGTGTCGCGCAGGCCCGCGCCCAGGGCCATGGCCATTTTCAGGCCATCGCCCTGATTGCCCGCGCCGCCTTGGCGGAGCGCGTGCTCCATCTGCGGCGCGAAGGTGGCGAGCAGTTCCGGGTTCATGGAGAAGCCGCCGGTGGCGAGGACGACGGCGTCCGCGCGCACCTCGCGTCCGTCCGCCAAACGGACGCCGGTCACCCGCGAGCCGTCGCGCAGCAGCCGGTCCGCCGGAGCGTCGAACATGATCCGCGCGCCGCGCTCACCGGCTGCCCTGAGCAGCAGTTCCAGCATTCGGGTGGTGTCGGTGGGGTGGCTGCGCGGCGCCGACTGCCCGGACGCGGCGTGGATCTCGCCGTACCGGACGCCGTGCCCCTTCAACCAGCGGTACGTCGCGAGCTGATGCTCGCAGTACAGGTCGACCAGCGCCGGGTCGTTGCGGTTCTTGCCGACGTCGAGCAGATCCTTGCGGAGCAGGTCGACGGAATCGGCGATGCCCTGCTCGACCTGCTCGTCCGTCCCGGAAAAGGCGGAAAGCCCGGCGGACTTCACGGTGGAGCCGCCGATCTCGCCGGTCTTCTCCAGCAGCAGGGCATATTGCCCGGCCTCGGCGGCGGCGAGCAGCGCGGCGCATCCCGCGAGCCCGGCGCCCAGCACCAGGACGCCCACGCGCTCGGGCAGCTCGGTCTCGACCGGCAGGCCGCCGGGGGCGGAACTCACCCGAAGCTCCCGAACTCGCGGTCGAGCGCGCTCTCGGCGGCGCTGAATCTCGGCAGGTTGAAGAGGTTCTGCCGTTGCGTCCAGTCGGCCATCCGTCCGGCGCGGGACGCGGTCTCCCCGTGTTCCCGCAGGTGCGCGAGCGCCTCACGGCCCGCGAAGTGCATCGAGCGCATCAGGTAGTTGGCGAAGAGCACGATCCCGAAGCCGAGTTCCGCGTATTCCGGGACCGTGAGCTGCGGGGTCTTGCCGCCCTCGACGACGTTGACGACCAGCGGGATCCCGGCCAGCTCGCGTCCGACGAGGGCCAGCTCGTCCACCGTCCGCGGCGCCTCGACGAACAGCACGTCGGCCCCGGCCTCGGCGTAGGCCCGGCCCCGCTCGATCGCCTCGTCGATCCCGTGGACGGAGCGGGCGTCGGTGCGGGCGATGATCACGAGCTGGTCGTCGGTCCGCGCCTCGCAGGCCGCTGCGATCTTGGTCTGCATGTGCCCCGCCGGGATCAGCGCGTGCGAGTCGAAATGCCCGCACCGCTTCGGCATCTCCTGGTCCTCGAGCTGGAGGCCCGCGACACCGGCGCGCTCCAACAGCCGGACGGTCCGCATCGCGGCGAGCGGCCCGCCGTAGCCGGTGTCGGCGTCGCAGACCAGCGGGACGCGGGTCGCCTCGGCGAGCCGTCCGGCGTGCTCGACCACCTCGGCCTGGGAGATCAGCCCGATGTCGGGCAGGCCGTAGCCCGCGTTGACGAGCCCGGCGCCGGTCGCGTACGCGGCGGCGAAGCCCGCCTCCTCCACGAGCCGGGCGCCGAGCGCGTCGGTCACGCCCGGCAGCACCAGCGGAGCCCCGCCGGAGGTGAGCGCGGAGCGCAGCGCGACCCGCTTGTCGTGGGCGCTCGGACCGGGCCCGACGCCGGTCAGCGACGCGAGCAGGCCCGGCTCCCAGGGCGGGGTGTGCGGCACGACGACTCCTCCATGTAGTGATTACTACAGAGCTTAACCGTGACAGCAGTCACCGCCGCAACGCAACCCCGGAGGAGAGCGTCCGTCTTCAGCTCACAATTTACGTCGGAGCCTCTTGCCTTCCCTGGAGCGATCGCTCTACGGTCCATGTAGTGACTATTACAGAGATGCCGGTCACCTGGTGACCGTCCGCCCTGACCATGCCGACCACGCCGACCACCCCGACCACCGAAGGAACTGACGCCGATGACCGTCCTGGACGAGATCCGCCGGTTGGAGCCGGAGTTTCGCGCCGAGGAGGACCTGTCGGCCGAGCAGCGCTCGCTGACCGGCCGGGCCTTCACGTTCATGCAGGAGTCCGGCCTGATGCGCGGCCTCCAGCCGAAGCGCTGGGGCGGCGCCGAGCTGTCGCTGCGCGAGCACCTCACCGCCGTCTACGAGCTCGGCCGGATCGCGCCGTCGGCGGGCTGGGTGGCCGGGGTCATGGGCTCGCACCCGTGGCAGCTCGCGCTGTTCCCCGCGGAGACGCAGGCCGAGATCTGGGAGTCCGACCCGGACTGGAACGCCTCCTCGTCCTACGCCCCGACCGGGAAGATCGAGCCGGTCGACGGCGGCTACCGGGTGTCGGGACGCTGGTCGTTCTCGTCCGGCTGCGACCACGCGCAGGGCGTGATCCTCGGCGGCTTCGCCGGGAAGATCGAGGCGGCGCCGGGCGTTGAGGTGCCGAACTACGGGTCCGCGCTGCTGCACCGCGACCAGTACGAGATCGAGGACACCTGGCACGTCCGCGGCTCGCGCGGCACGGGCAGCAAGGACATCGTCGTCGCGGACGCGTTCATCCCGGCGCGGCGCTTCCTGTCCAGCCCGCTGTACGAGTACAACCCGGACCGTCCCGCGCCCGGCATGGAGACGAACCCGTCCGCGCTCTACAAGTTGCCGTGGGCGGTGATGTTCAACCTCGTCCTCGTCGCGCCGATGCTCGGGCTCGGACGCCGCGTCCTGGACGACTGGACGTCCGACACCAGCGTCCGCAAGGCGAACTGGGGCGGCACCTACGCCGACGACCCGCTGATGCAGATGCACCTGGCCGAGGCCGAGTGGGTGCACGACGCGGCCGTCATGAAGATGTACGACGCGATCGACACGATCACCGAGGCCGCCGAGGCGGGCGTGCACCTCGACAAGCGGCAGCGGGCGCGGCTGCGCTGGAACGTCACCAAGAGCTGCCAGGAGGTCGGGTTCGCGATCAACAAGCTGATGCGGGTCGCGTCCGGCCGGACGGTCTTCGTGGACCACCCCCTCCACCGCGTCTACCAGGACGTGATCGCCGAGCTCGGGCACGCGTTCCTCGTCTCCGACGGCGTCGGCCGGTACTACGGCGCCGCGCTTCTCGACTCGTCCGCTCCGGAGGTCATGCTGTGATTTCGCAACTCGCTTACCTGGGGATCGCGTCCCCGAAGGCCGAGGAGTGGCGCGACTACGCCACCCGGCTGCTCGGCGCGGTCCTCGCCGAGGACGGGTCGGACGGCGCCGTCCGGGTCAAGGTCGACGACCGGGGCTACCGCATCGCCGTCCACCCGGCGGAGCGGGACGAGCTTCGCTACGTCGGCTGGGACTGCGGCAACGAGACCGTCCTGCGGTCGTACGTCGCGGAGCTGCGCGGCAAGGGCGTGGACGTGCGCGACGGCGCCGCGGACGAGCTGAAAGAACGGCAAGTCGCGGAGCTGTACTGGTTCACCGACCCGTTCGGAAACCGGCATGAGCTGGTCTGGGGCCAGTACTCGAACCCGAACTCGTTCTTTCCGGGACGTCCCATGCGGGGCCGCTTCGTCACCGGCGACCTCGGGCTCGGGCATATCGTCCTCATCGTCCCGAATCTGGACGAGGCCAACGCCTTCTACGCGGACACGCTGGGCTTCCGCCTGTCCGACCGGGTGAAGAGCGACATCTTCAACCTGCGCTTCTACCACTGCAACGGCCGCCACCACTCGCTGGCCGTCGCGGAGATCCCCGGCATGACCGGGATCAACCACCTGATGCTGGAGGTCGAGTCGTTCGACGACCTCGGCGCGGCGATCGACCTGTTCACGGCCGACCCGGAGCGGGAGATCCTGCTGTCCCTCGGCCGGCACACCAACGACCTGATGACGTCGATCTACGTGCAGACGCCGTCCTCGATGCAGATCGAGTACGGGCACGGCGGGATCACGGTGGACGACCTGACCTGGGTCGCGGGCACGCACGACCTGCCGTCCATCTGGGGCCACCACCGCTCCCAGGCGTACCTGGACGGCCCGCCCGGAATTTTCCGGACTATCCCCGAGGCGGGCGAATGAGCGCCGCGATCCGGGCCGAGGACGTCGCGATCGGCGGCGGCCGCCACCTGCGCGTCAACCAGACGGGCACGCCGGGCGCGCCCGCGCTGCTCTTCCTGCACGGTTCCGGGCCGGGTGTGACGGCCGCGTCGAACTGGCGGGAGGTCATCGAGGGGCTCGGCGACACTTTCCACTGCATCGCGCCCGACATCCTCGGCTTCGGCGACTCCAGTTATCCGGACCCGCAGCCGAAGGGCTTCAAGGCGCAGGCCGAGGTCCGCATCGACGCGCTTTTCCAGCTCGTGGACGCGCTGGGCCTGGAGAAGGTCGTCCTCGTCGGAAACTCGATGGGCGGGATGTACTCGCTGCGCATGGCGCAGCTCCGTCCCGAACTGATCGAGGGGATCATCCTGATGGGCTCGGGCGGCATGCCCGGCCTGGAGCCGACCCCCGAACTGATCAAGCTGATCACGTACTTCGACGACCCGACCGTCGAAGCGATGGCGGATCTGCTGATCCAGTTCGTCCATGACAAGGGCGCGTTCGGCGACACGGTGGAAAAGGTCGCCGCCGAGCGGATGCCGATCGTCCGGCGGCCGTGGATCGAGGCGGGGCACCGGGCGATGTTCGGCCCCGAGATGCTCAGCTTCACGCCGGACGACCTAGCGAAGATCGACTTTCCAACACTCGTGGTGCACGGCCGCCAGGACGTGATCGTCCCGCTGGAGTGCAGCTACTACCTGGCCGAACACCTGCCGCAGGCGGATCTCTACGTGATCAACGAGTGCGGGCACTGGACGCAGATCGAGCAGGCCGCGCGCTTCCAGGCGATCGTGCGGACCTTCCTCGGAGGACGGGACGAATGAGCATGATCGACAAGGCGCGGACGGCCGCGCCGGCGCTCGCGGCGGCCGACGCCGCAAGCGCTGAGCAGGGAAAACTCACCGTGGAGGCGGTCGAGGCGCTCGACTCGACGGGCGTGCTCCGCGCGCTCCAGCCCGCCCGGTGGGGCGGCCGGGAGGTCCATCTCGCCGAGTACGCCGAGACGGTGATCGAGATCGGACGGGCGTCGGCGTCCGCCGGGTGGGTGGCGTCCGTCGTGGGCGTCCACCCGTGGCAGATCGCGTTGTTTCCGGAGGAGACGCAGAAGGAGATCTGGGGCGCGGACCCGGCACGGCGGATCGCCTCGTCCTACACGCCGACCGGGAAAATCGAGAAAGTCCCCGGCGGGTACCAGGTGTCGGGCCGCTGGTCGTTCTCGTCCGGCAGCGGGATCTGCTCCGGCGTCATCCTCGGCGGCATCGCCGGACGGCGCGACCTGAACGGCGTCGAGTACCCGGACTTCACGTCCGTGATCCTCGACGAGGGCGACTACCGCATCGAGGAGACCTGGAACGTCGCGGGCCTGCGCGGCACCGGCTCCAACGACATCGTTGTGGACGGCGTGTTCGTCCCCGAGCACCGCGGCCAGTCGCACGTGTTCTACACGCACGGGCTCGGCACGCCCCTGCCCGGCCAGGAGTTGAACGACGGCCCGCTGTACCGGACGCCCTGGGCCGTCACGTTCAACCTGATCATCGCGGCGGGCGCGCTGGGCGCGTGCCTCGGCTTCTACGACCAGTGGGTCAGCGAGACGCGCGGCCGCCGGACCAATTACGGGCAGCTTCTCCGCGAGGAGGTCACCGTCCAGAACCAGGTCGCGGAGGCGGCCTGGCAGTTGGACGCGGCCGTCCTCAAGGTGCGACGCACCGCCGACGAACTGATGGAACACGCCGAACGCCACGAAATCCCATCGTTGGAGCAGCGCGCCTTCTGGCGCTGGGACGTGGCCCGCTCAGCGAACGCCGCGCTCGACACCGTCCAAGCGCTGATGCGGGTGTCGTCTGGGCGTTCGGCCTTCATCGACCACCCGCTCCAGGCGAAGTTCCAGGACGCGGTCGCCGCCGGAAGCCACGCCTTCCTCTTCGGCGACCCCCTCGCCAAGGCGTGGGGCGGACGCCACCTGGGCGCCGAGAAGCCCGCAGAGGTGCACCTGTGACCTCCCCGATCACCTCCTCCGATATCGCGGTCAGCGTCGGCGGAGACAAACTGACGTTCCGCCTCCACGAGTCCGGCACCCGCGCCACGGAAGCCGTGCTTTTCCTGCACGGCTCCGGCCCCGGCGCGACGGGCCTGTCGAACTGGGAACGCATAATCGCCGACCTCGGCGACCGCTTCTGGTGCCTCGCACCGGACCAGATCGGCTTCGGCGACTCCTCCCACCCGCTCGACCCACCCCGCGGAATGGGCCCGTTCAACGAACTCCGAGCCGAAGCCCTACTGGCCCTAGTGGACGTCCTCGGCCTGAAAAAGGTCCACCTGGTCGGCAATTCCATGGGCGGCCAGTTGGCCATCCTGATGACGCTGGCCCGCCCCGACCTGGTCGGCAAGGTGCTGCTCATGGGCAGCGGAGGCGCACCGAACATGCCGGTCAGCCCCGGCCTGACACACCTCCGCGAGTTCTACGCCTCACCGAGCGCGGAATCCCTAAAGGGCCTGCTAAGCGAGTTCGTGTACGACCTGGACCCGATGCTCGACACCGTCGACCGCGTGGTGGCCGAGCGAATGTCCTACGTGAACCGCGACGACGTCCGCCGGTCGCACGAGGCATCCTTCGACCCGAACGGCACCCGCCGCTTCTTCACCCGCGAAGAACTGGCGACCATCACCCACGACGTCCTATGCGTCCACGGCCGAGACGACCGCATCATCCCAGTAGACGCAAGCCGCTACCTCGCCGCCGCACTCCCAAAGGCGAACCTCTACGTGATCGCCCAATGCGGCCACTGGACCCAAATAGAACACCCCGAAAAATTCGAGAACCTCCTACTAAACCTCCTCAACAACCAGATCTAACGCTGCCATCAGTGGTCGGTGTCCTTTGGGTGGCGAGGGGATGCGTAGACGATCCAGAGGGTTCGGTCGTCATCGTTGATCACATAGCGGACGCGCCCGCCGCTTGTGACTTCGTACTCCCACTGCTCAAGGTCCCGACCGTTGTGTCGGTGCGTTGCGAGATCTCCGCGGAGTCGGTGCTGTCGCTCGTGGTTCGCGCGGGATCGCGGCTCGGAACGTAAGGTCTCCAGGCAACGGCGGGTATTCGACACAGCGAGGCGGCACAGTTCTTCCCAACCTCGTACCGCCTCGCTGGTGCCGAACCTGACGTCCCATTCGCCGTCCGGCGGAGGGACGGTGACCCTGTCTCCTCGCTTGGGACTCAAGGCGTCACCTCGACCGGGCCGAAGTCGCCAGAGGTCGGCCGCGAGGCTTCCTCGTGCTGTGTGCGGTCTGCCTTGATCCGTGCCGTGGCGCGCCAGCCGGTGATGACCTCTTGAGCGCTGCTGTCGAGATCGAGTTCGGCGGCGTCGGACAGCGCCTCGACCAGTTCCACGGTGAAGGCGCGGACCTCTTCGGTGCTCAGGTGACGGATCCAGGGGAACACGTCGGGCATGGCGAGGAGCAATGCCCGAGCGCTCGGATCATGCTTCATCAGCGCCAGGAAGATCCGTGACGCGGTAGTCAGACTCTCGTCGCGCTGCTCTTCCCGGTCGGCGGCCGTGAGGTAGAAGTCGGGAGCGTCGCGGTGTGTGACACGCAGTCGGCCGAGACGTGCGGCGCGCTCGGCTACGGACTTGGGATTACGAGACAAGTCGGAGAACGTCACTGCGTCCGCGGGAGAGCTCATGCCGCCATCGTACTCAGATTACGTTCTGAAGTCGACACTGCGTGACCACTGGGGTCGTCGTACTGGGTACCGCGATCGACCTGTGAGGTCTGGGGCCCAGCGGGTCCTGTCAGTTGCCCTCGTATCTGGAGAGGTCTTCGTTGGTGCCGACCAGGCGGAACACTTGGCCTCCTGGGGCTTGGAAGTACAGGTGCGGGTCCGGGACGTCGAGTACTTTGACGCCGAAGTCGACGATTTTCTGCCGCGTTTTCTCCACGTCCGCCGCCTTCAACTCCAGGAAGATCGCCTTCAGGAAGTCGTCATCGCTCAGGGCATCCTCCGCGGCGTAGGCCACGCCCTCGTCCACCTCCCGTCCGTCGCCGCTCCCGTAGAGGAACGCGATATAGAAATCGTCTCCCAGTCGAAAGTCGTCCTTGTCGTCGAACTCCCTGGTGAGTTCGCAGCCCAGGACGTCGCGGTAGAACTTCCGGATTCTGTCCCGTTCCGTGCGGCGCACTCGAAGCGCTGAATGGTTCCCGAAGATTACCTTTGTCATGACCTTCCGATCTCCTGTATGCGGCGGGCCTACTCGACTTTCGAGCGCAGCTCCTGGATCGACTCGGCGATCGTCTTGATGCGGCGTAGGCGCGCGTCCCACGCCGCGCCGACCGAGGCCAGTTGCTCGACGGCGCGGGAGAACTGCGCTTCGTTGACGACGTAACGCACCTCGCGACCGTCCTTGCGTGACACGACCAGTTCGGCGCGCTCCAGGACACCCAGATGCTTCGCAACGGCCTGGCGCGTCACTGGCAGATGGCCGCTCAGGCTCGTCGCCGTGCCGGAGCCGTCGGCGAGCAGCACGTCCAGCAGGCGACGCCGGGTCGGGTCGCCGATAGCCGCCCACAGCTCGTCGTCGATCGTCGAGGTCATGACCGCACCAGGCCCGCCGTATACGCCGTCAGGTTCGAGAGGTGCTCATCCCAGCCGACGCGGTGGCTGCGGTAGTGCGCCTCAAGCTGTGCGGCCTCCCAGCCGATCTCCCGGAAGCCGACCTCGGTCAGGCGCAACAGCGTCCCGCCGTTGGCGGGCATCAGCTCGAACGTCACGAGGAGCGAGTTCTGCGGCGTCGACTGCTGACCCTCCGGGTGAACCCAGCGGAAGACGAACCGCCGCGGCGCGTCTGCCTCGACGACATGGATCGGCACGACGAGCGTTCCAGCACCGTCCCGCCGTTGCCTGGCCATCCGCCCGTCGCCGCCCGGCACGGCCGGGAACGACGCCTCAAAGCCCCACCATTGCGCAACGTGCTCGGGCTTCGTGATGACCTCATAGACCACGTCGGGAGGGGCCTCGATGTGGATCTCACGCACTATGGAGCCGTACTCCATGACCCCTCCCCACAACCAGCAACCATTGGTTGCACTTTAGATCACGGGCCCCTGATGCGCAACCACCGGTTGCATCTAGGTGTGATCAAGTGATCACTGGGCGGAGTTCTCGGGTACATGCCGAGGCGCTCGGCCGAGGCTCCCGGCCGAGCGCCTTTCGCGATCTGGAACTCGTTCTTATGTGGAAGTCTGCACGTCGTTGGTGGGTGCGGGTTGGGCTGCGTGTTCGGCTCGGGGGCCTGGGTCGCGGCGGCGTTGTACGAGTAGGTAGTACGCGAGTCCTACGAGGAAAAGCACGCCGGGGACGGTGAAGGCGCCCCACTGGAGGTACCAGTGGTCGTCGCCGTAGACCGCTGCTCTCGGCCAAGCGATGTTGATGACGATCAGCAGCGCGCCGAGGACCGCTCCGATGTTCACCGGCAGGCCCCAGCGGCCGAGCGAGAAACCGGCTTGGTCGTCCTTTGGTGGCCATGTGCCGCGAAGGCGCGCGATCAGCATTGGGCCGATGACGAGCAGGTAGCAGATGTAGTAGAGGACGATCACGACGCCCGTGATCGTGGAGAAGATGCGCGAGTTGCCGTAGTTGAGCAAGAGCAGGCTGGTTGCGACCACCGCGACGAGCAGCGTGGGGATCACCGGCGTGTTCCAGCGAGTCGAAATGGAGGAGAGCTGGCGGCTGAGCGGCAGTTGGTGGTCGCGCGCCATTGAGAAGACCACACGCACGGCGGTCGCCTGGGCGGCCACGATCGCGCCTATGACGGCGATCGCGACGCAGACCAGCAATATGTCACCGAAGGTGGAACCGAGGGTCGACTTGACGATGTAGGGCAGGCCGCTCGTGCTCAGTTCCTCCGCCGCCAGGTTCTTCGTCGCCATCAGCGCGACGAGAACGAGCAGCGAGATGACGAGGATGCTGAGCAGCAGCGCCCGCATCATCGCACGAGGTCCGAACCGTCGCGGATTGGTGGTCTCCTCCGCGAGTGTCGCGGCGCTCTCGAAGGCGTAGAACACGTAGGCGGCGCTGAGTGAGGCGACCAGCATCGCGCCGAAGTAACCCGTTCCGTGGCCGGCGCCAGTGCCATTTGTTTGGAACACTACGTCGGGTCCTCGTCGGGCGTGTGTCGCCAGTCCTACGATTACCACCACGGTGGCGACGAGTTCGATGATCACCGCGATCTCGGTGGCACGGCCGGTCCACTTCACGCCGACGATGTTGATGAACGTGATGATCGCGAGTGCGGCGCAGCCGAGGATCACCGCGTTGATCGCGCCGTCCTTCGTCGTGGCGGTGCCGACGGCGCTGCCGTCCCCGACGAACTGGAAGAAGTCCGAGACGGGTGTGAGCACCACCTGCAGCGTCGGCCCGATCACGCTCGGGACGATCATCTGAGTGGCGATGAACAGCCAGCCCGCCATCCAGGGCAGGAATTTGCTCGACGACAGATGGCGCGACCATTGGTACAGCGAGCCGGTGAGCGGTATGTGTCCGGCCGCCTCGGCGAGGCACAGGCCGACGAGGATCGTCAGGACGCCGACGATCGGATAACTCCAGGCGAAGGCCGGACCGCCGAAACCGTAACCGAAGTAGAAGAGGCCGGACGCACCCGCAAAGATCGCGACACAGCCGTAGGAGATGGCGAATGCGGAGAAGGCGCCGAGACGGCGGCTCAGCCGCTGCCGGTAGCCGAACGCCTGGAGGTCGTCGGCGTCACGATTTTGCGGATGCGACATTGTGCGTGGCCCTTTCGTGTCATTGAGGAACGCACGATCCGTGGTCGGGGGCGACCGGTCGCTCAGAGCAGGCGGATGCGCATCGGCGTCGGGCGTCCGCCGTTGCATGCGCTCTGTGACTCCGGGCAGGCCGAGACGGCGACGACGGCGTCGATCAGGGCCGTGAACCGAGCGGCGTCGCCCGGACGGGTGAGCGGCGCCTCAAGGTGGAATTCACCCTGCTCGTCCCGCCGCTGGTTGATGAAGATGTTGACGCCGTTGTCGGCGGCGAGATCCGCGTGGGCCGGTGACACGCCTTCGGCGCTCAGCGCCTCGACGAAGTTGTCTCGGCAGTTGCGATGGCCGGGCGGGAGTGCGAAATCCACCTCGTAGCGGTAGCGATCGCAAATGCCGAAGAGCGTGTCGTGTGTGCCGACGGGATCGTCGTCGAGCCGCACGATGCCGCGGCGGCGGTCCGTGAGGAGGACGTCGCCGTGCCGGAACTCGGCCCGGCCGAGCGCCAGCCGCGTCACGGGCAGGAAGATGTGCTCGTCGTGGCTCTCCGCCGCCACCGCGCACAGGTCGGCGACCTGCTCGCCCTCCACGTCGATGATCTCGAACTGCTGACCGGCGCGCACCCGGAACGCGCGCCCGTATCCGGCGGGAACGTCGATCTGTTCAGGCACTTCGCCTCCAGAGGTGGGGGTGCTGCTCACGATGCGAACCATAGTTCGTATACTGGATGAGGCACGATCTCACCTCTGTCGAGCGAGCGTCAAGAGGCGTTGGCCGTCGTCTTGGCCCGGCCGCGACGAGCTTGCTGGATGGCCCGACGACCGAGGTCGAACGAGGGCGTGGCGAGTGGCGTCCCCGCGGGATCCAGCCTTCGGGGAGAGTGTTGATCTAGGCCACACCGCGCGCAAGCGTCGTACGTTTTGCGATCTGGCGTTCACATAGTGATCAAGCCACGGTCGAGCGGGAACTCGGCCGTGGCTTGATGACTTGGCTTAGAAGAGGTCCCAGAAATCGGTGCGCTGCTTCATTTGTTCGGCCGTCTCCTCAAGGATGATCTGGCCTGAGCGCATTACGTAGGCGCGGTCGGTGACCTGGAGGGCCTGTTTGACGTTCTGCTCCAGGAGCAGGATGCCGATTTGTTCGTCGTCGGCCAGGGAGCGGAGGCGTCCGAAGATCGCCTCCACGACGGACGGCGCCAGGCCCAGGGACGGTTCGTCCAGGAGCAGGAGGCGTGGGCGGGCCATTAGGGCCATTCCCAGGCTCACCATTCGTTGCTGGCCGCCCGACATTGATCCGGCCGGTTGCTTTTCGCGTTCGTCCAGGATCGGGAACAGTTCCTTGACGACTGCGAGGCGTTCGGCAGTGTTCGAGCCGGACGGGGCGTTCGCGGCCCCGAGCAGGAGGTTGTCGTGTACTGAGAGGTCGGGGAAGACGAAGCGCTCGGACGGGATCATCGCGGCGCCCGCCGCCACGGCACGGCGGACTGGACGGCGGGTCGTCTCATGTCCGGCGATCCGGACCGTCCCGGAGCGGGGGCGGACGGCCCCTAGCACCGACCTGATCGTGGTCGTCTTTCCGGCGCCGTTGTGGCCCATCAGCGTGACGATCTCGCCCGCGTCCACTCGGAGGGCGACGCCGTGCAGTACTTCCTTGCGGCCGTAGCCTGCTACGAGGTCGTTTACGTCGAGCAGTGGCTCGTTCATCGCGTCCCCCTTACTGTGCGCCGAAATAGGCTTCGGCGAGCCGGGCCGAGCCGGTCAGTTCCGCGAGCGTGCCCGATGCGGTGATCTCGCCCAGTTCCATGAAGTAGGTGTGGTCGGACAGTTCGCGCACCACGTCGAGGTTGTGTTCCACCAGGCAGACGGTGCGGCCCTCGTCTCGGACGGCGGCGACCATGCTGAGCATGGTCTCGACCCAGGTCGCGTCTACTCCGGACGCGGGTTCGTCCAGCAGCAGGACGTCCGCGCGGGTGGCGAGAGCCCGTGCCAGCGAGACGAGTTTCGACTGCCCGTAGGAGAGGGCGTCGGCGGGCGTTCCGGCGTGGTCGGCCATGCCGACGAAGTCGAGCCATTCCATCGCCTGCGCGGCGACGGCGCGGTCCGCGCGGGAGACGCCGCGGCCGGGCACGAACAAACGGCCGAGGCGTTCGCCCGGCTGGTCGGGCACGGCGAGCATGACGTTCTCCAGGCAGGTCAGCCGGTCGAGCAGCCGGACGTCCTGGAACGTGCGCACCAGCCCGGCCCGGACGATCAGGTCGGGACGCATCCCGACCAGCTCCGCGCCGTTCAGCCGCACCGATCCCGTGTCCGGGACGACGGTGCCGGTGAGCAGGTTGAACGCCGTCGTCTTCCCCGCGCCGTTCGGGCCCACGAGCGCCGTGATGGTGCCGCGCCGCAGTTCGAGGGCGATGTCCTTGGCGGCGGTGATCCCGCCGAAGCGCTTGGACAGGCCGTCCGCCCGCAGCACGACCTCCGCGTCCGCGTAGGCGACCCCGCCGGACGGCGAACGCGGCGAAACGTCCGAACGCGCCGTGCCAGGCGCTGCCACGCGCTTCGACCGTTCCGGGAACAAGCCCTGCGGCCGGACGATCATCACGAGCACCAGCAGCGCCCCGTACAGCACGACCTGCCACAGCGCGGCCTGCGTGCTCTGCACGCCGAGCACCTCGCGCAACACCGGCTCGATCATCGTCAGCACGACACCGGCCACGATCGAGCCGACCAGGTTGGCGTTGCCGCCGACGATCACCATCGCGAAGACCGCCATGGCGAGCGGGAACCCGAACGCGGACGGCGTCGCCTGCCCGAGCCAGCCCGAGTACACGCCACCGACGAGCCCGCTCAGTCCGCTCGTGATCGCGAAGATGCCGACCTTGCGGCCGAAGGTGTTCTTGCCGAGCGCGCGGGTCGCGACGGTGTCCTCGCGGATGCCCTTGAGGACGCGCCCATAAGGCGATTCACCCAGGCGGTGGCACACCGCGAACACCAGCACGAGCACCAAAGCAGACGGAATGAGCCAGTCGGACGGCCCGTCCAACTCGAAACCGAACAACCGAAGGCCGTCGACGCCCGTAAGCCCCATGACGCCGCCGAGCGAGTCGAACGTGGCGAAGACGCCGATGATCCCCAGCGAGAACGCGAGCGTCATCAGGATGAGGAATTCCTGCGCGAGCCCGAGCGCGATGAGCCCGATCAAGACCCCGAACGCCGTCGCGACCAGCACGGCCACGACCAGCGACGCGAGGTAGGGCCAGCCGTGCACGCCCGCCAGGAAACAGACGGCGTACCCGCCGACACCCGCGAACGCGGCGTGCGCGACCGACACCTGCCCGGCGTAGCCGACGAGCAGGTTGACGCTGACGGCGAGCGCCGCGAGCAGCAGCGCCTGGTCCAGATAGTTGATCCACATGGCGTCAGGCCCTCCGCAGCGACACAGAGCGAATTCGTGGCAGCCGTCCGCGAACCGCGAGGAACGCGAGGTACCCGGCGAGGACGGTGAACACGGCGGTCTGTGTCCATTGCAGCGACAGCCAGATCGACGCCCACTGCTCCAGCAGCCCGAGCCCGATGCCGACCGGCAGCGCGCGCAGCGGGGACGAGCGCGTCCCGGCCAGGAAAGCGACCACGAATCCATAGATGACCGTCGTGTCGCCCATGGTCGGCTGCACCGTGTAGAGCAGGCCGTACCAGAGCGCGCACGCGCCGGAGATCAGCCCGGCGATCGCGAAGCAGACGAGGTTGACCCGCCGGACGCTGATACCCAGCACGGACGCCAGTCCCGGGTTGCTGCGCACTGCCTTGATCGAACGTCCGATCGGCGTGAAGGCGAGGAACGCGGCCAGCCCGGCGACAAGGACGAGGCACGTCGCGACCTGGTCGATCTCGAAGTTGGAGATCCGGACCGGGCCGATGTCGTGCCGCACCTGGTCCGGACCGTAGAACGGCAGGCTGCTGGTCCCGAACTTGAGCTGGAGCAGGGCGATGCCCGCCGTGCTGACGCCGATCGACGTCACCAGCACGGCGAGCATGGCGCGGTCGGCGGCGCGGCGCGCGACCGGCTCGTACACCCCGGCCTCCAGCAGGACGCTCACCACGACCGCCGCGCCCAGCCCGATCAGCGCGGACGGCCAGAACGGCACGCCGAGAGCGTCCATCACCCAGAAGGCGATGTAGGGCGCGACGGTGTAGGTCAGCGCGTAGGCGAAGTGGAAGCGGGTGGTGACCCCGATGACGAGCGCCAGCCCGGCTCCGAGCGCCGCGTAGAACGCGCCTCTGACCAGGCCGTTCGCGGTCAGCTGCCAGAGTTCGGCGTCCAGCAGGTCATGCATGGCTCCTCCGGAGTCGAGGCACGGGGGACGGCCCCGGCGGGCCGTCCCCCTACGAACCGATCAGTCCGCGAGGCGGAAGTCCTGACCCTTGACGTCGTAGGTGGCGAGCGGCTTGACCTTGCCGTCCTTGTACTCGAAGACGCCCATCGGACGCTTCGCGACGCCGTGCGTGGCGAGGTCGATCTGGAGGGTGCCGACCGTCCCGCCGTCACCGCCGTAGACCGAGGCGAACTTCGGGTCCTTCTCCAGCGCGGCCTTGAGCTGGGTGCTGTCTGACGGGTCTCCCCCGGCGGCCACGACGCGGCGGACGAGGTCCCAGACCATCAGGGTCTCCTCGTAGGCGTTCGCGGCGTAGAAGTCGGCGGGCTCCCCGTACGCCTTCTCGTAGGCTTCGGCGAACAGCTTGGCCAGCGGGTTGGACGGCTTGGCCGCGTCGAAGTAGTCCATCGCGAACTTGAAGCCGTCCTTGTCGAGCACGCCCTTGGACGCCTTGACGGCCTCCTGCGTGAACTCGATGCCGAGCAGCTCGCTGCCGATTCCGGCGCTCTTGGCCTGGGCGACGAACGCGCCGGGCGCGGCGCCGCCGAAGGCGACCCAGAGCAGGTCGGGCTCGTTCTTCTTGACCTTGGAGATCATGCTCGCGTAGTCCTGCGAGCTGGGCGAGACGGTCTCCCACAGGCCGTTGAAGGTGAGGCCCGCGGCCTCGATCTTCGCCTTCATGTCGGCCTGGATCGCCGCGTTCAGCGGACCGAGGTCCACGCCGACGAGGCCGACCGTCCTCCCCTTGGGGTTGGCGCGCTTGAACCACTCCAGCGCGCCGGGCACGGCGTCGGACGGCGCGACCTCGCGCGTCCCGTAGAAGTACTGGGTGCCCTTGGTGAAGACCTGGGCGCCGCCCACGCCGTCCAGGCTGAGGATCTTGTTCTTGTCGGTGTCGGCGAGCATCGCGCCGAGCCCGTCGCCCATCGAGGTGATCTTGGCCGGGACGCGCTCGGACGCCAGCTCGGACGCGGCCTGCTTGGCGGCGACCGGGTCGGGTCCCTTGATGTCCTTGACGCTCAGCGTGATCGTCGGGCCGCCGGCCGCCTTGATCTGCTTGGTGGCGAGCTCGATGGCGTTCTTCATCGACGCGCCGTTGCTGGCGGACGGCCCCGACAGCGTCAGCGCGGCGCCGAGCTTGAACTCGACCTTGCCGCCGAGGTCGGTCCCGTCCTTGATGTTCAGGAGTTTGACCAGGTCGGTGGCCTGGCTCTGGGCGTCCTCGGCGCTGACTCCGGCATCGCCGGAGCCGCAGGCCGCGAGGGTCGCCGCGGTGAGCGCGGCGACGACGGGGGCGATCAGCCGCCGCCGACGCCGGGCGGTCGTGCCGCGGTGGCTGGTGCGAGGGATGGGCATCCGGGTGGGCATCGTGTTCTCCGTTTCGCTGACCAACGCCGCGGCGTTGCCAGGAAGCACATGCGTCCGGGAAAATCCGTACTGATCACTACACTGACTGGAGTGATCACTACAGGGACGCAAGGCGACCGTACCCATGATGTGATGGGCGGCACAACCCCCTGCCGGGGCCGAGTTTCCAAAGGCCAGAGGAGTAGAAGCGGATGCGGAAGACGGCGCGTCGCCATCAACGGGGCGAGGAGTCGAGGTCGCGGATCCTGGAGGCGACGCTCGCGATCGCCGCCGAGCGCGGCTATGACGGCACCTCGATCGCCTTGGTCACGGAGGCGACCGGACTGCCGGCGAGCTCCGTCTACTGGCACTTCCGCAACAAGGACGAACTGCTGGCCGAAACCCTGGAGTTCAGCTACCGGCGCTGGCGCGAGACCGCCCCGACCTGGCAGGACCGGGTCGGCATCTCCGACCCGGCCGAGGAGATCCGGGACCGGTTGCAGCGCGCCTCGCACGCGATCGCCGACCAGCCCGAGTTCTGGCGGCTCGGGCTGATGCTCGGGCTCGCGAACCGGCCGAAGGAGCCCGCCGCGCGGCGCCGCTACATCGAGGTGCGCGGCGAGACCCGCGTCGCCATCCGCGACTGGTGGGAGCAGGTCCTCCCGGACGGCGACCCGGAGCGCGCGCGCGAGGTCGCCGACCGGATGTCCCGGTTCCACCTCGCCGTCATGGACGGGCTGTACATCGGCGTCCACTCGGGCCGCGGCTGGAACCTGGAGCGGATCGTCGACCTGATCGCCGCGGGCGTGCACGCGCAGGCCCTGACCTGGCTGGACGAGGCGGCGTGAGCACGATGCCCACCACCTCGAACTCCCCCGAGGAGCAGGAGATCTCCCGGGTGCGCATCCTGCGGG
Source organism: Actinomadura syzygii (assembly GCF_008085905.1). Classification (GTDB taxonomy): domain Bacteria; phylum Actinomycetota; class Actinomycetes; order Streptosporangiales; family Streptosporangiaceae; genus Spirillospora; species Spirillospora syzygii. The sequence goes on from NZ_VSFF01000006.1 coordinate 389,553, forward strand.
CGGCGGCCGAGATCGCCTCGGAGCTCGGCTACGAGGGCACGACGATCTCCCGCGTCACCAAGCGCTCCGGCCTTCCGGCGAGCTCGGTGTACTGGTTCTTCCGCGACAAGGACCACCTGATCGCGGAGGTCGTCCGGCACAGCTTCGAGCAGTGGATCGCCGCGCAGCCGCGCTGGGAGCGCGACCCGCGCGACGAGCGCTCGCTCGCCGACGGCCTGCGCGCGATCCTGTCCCGGTCGGTGCGCACGCTGCCCGACGCGCCCGACTTCCTCCGCATCGGGCACATGCTGCTGCTGGAGTCGCGCGAGGTCGAGGCGGAGGCGCGGCAGTACTTCCTCGCCACCCGGGACGCCGTCGCCAACAGCATCGCGGCCTGGTTCACCTCCTACTTCGACGCCGAGCTGCAGGCCCGGCGGCCCGAGCTGGCGATGGACCTGGCGCGGATCGTCCTGGCCTCGACGGACGGGCTGTTCCTCGCCCACCAGATCCACGACGACTGGGACCCGGACGACTTCATCGAGGTCATCGTCGCCATCGTCCAGCGGGCCGTCGCGGGCTGAGCCGGAGGCTCGTCGAGGGCCGAGCCGGAGGCCCCGGCGCGAACGAGACGGTTGTCACGCCGGGGTCTCTCATGGCAATCTCTGTAGCGATCGCTACAGGGAGGAGTTCCGTCATGCCGCTGACCGCCAACGGGGACGGCGCGCCGGTCATCGATCAGGCGCGCTTCCGCCACGTGCTCGGCCGCTACCCGACCGGCGTCGTCGTCGTGACCGCGCTCGACGCGACCGGCACGGCCCTCGGCATGACCGTCGGCTCGTTCACCTCCGTCTCGCTCGACCCGCCGCTCGTGGCGTTCCTGCCGGACAAGAGCTCCAGCTCGTGGCGGGCGCTGCGCGAGTCGGGCGAGCGGTTCTGCGTGAACGTCCTGGCGGCCGCGCAGGAGGACGTCTGCCGCGCCGTCGCGATGCGCAAGACCGACAAGTTCCACGACATCGGCTGGCGGCCGTCCCCCGCCGGGAACCCGATCATCGACGGCGCGGTCGCCTGGATCGACTGCGTCACCGAGCAGCTCCACGACGCGGGCGACCACCAGATCGTCGTCGGCCGGGTCGAGCACCTCCAGCTCGGCGACGACGACACCCCGCTGCTGTTCCACCGCGGCGCCTACGGGACGTTCACCCCGCACTAGCGGTTCGGCAGGGATTGAGCGTGTCGGCGGGACCCGCCCCGGGGACGATCATGATCATCCACCGAGGAGGTTGTGATGTCGTCTTCCAAGCGCCCGTTGCTGGTCTCCGCAGGACTTGCCGCGCTGGTCATCGGGCTGTCGGGCTCCCAACTCCCGGCCGCGGCGGCCTTACCCGCGCGAGCCCCGGCCGCCGCTCCCGGGGGCGGTGTGCGGGACGTCGTGTTCGCCGTCCACGGCGGCGCGGGCTCGCTGCCGCGCGGCAGCCTCACACCCGAGCAGGAGAAGGCGTACCGGGACGGGCTCGCCAAGGCCCTGCGCACCGGCTACGGCCTGATCAAGGATGGTAGGCCCGCGCTCGACGCGGTCGAGAAGGCGGTCAACGTCCTGGAGGACGACCCGCTCTTCAACGCGGGCAAGGGCGCGGTGTTCAACACCGACGCCGAGCAGGAACTGGACGCCTCGATCATGAACGGGAAGGACCAGCGGTCGGGCGCGGTGGCGGGCGTCCACCACACGAAGAACCCGATCTCGCTCGCCCGGCTGGTGATGGAGAAGTCGCCGCACGTCTTCCTCGCCGGGAAGGGCGCGGACGAATTCGCGCTCCGCAACGGCGTCCCGTACACCACGCAGGACTATTTCTGGACGCAGCGCCGCTGGGACCAGCTCATGGCGGCCAAGGGGAACCCGTCCGCGCGGCAGTCCGAGGTGGGTGGGACGGTCGGCGCGATCGCCCTGGACGGCTCCCGGAACGTGGCGGCCGCGACGTCCACCGGCGGCCTCACGAACAAGGAGGTCGGACGGGTCGGCGACTCCCCCGTCATCGGCGCCGGGACGTACGCGAACAACCGCACCCTCGCCATCTCGTGCACCGGCACCGGGGAGGTCTTCATCCGGGGCGTCGCCGCGCACGACGTGTCCGCGCTGATGGAGTACGCGCACCTGCCCGTGACCAAGGCCGCCGCGACGGTCGTCAACCAGAAGATCACCGCGCTGGGCGCGACCGGCGGCGTCATCGCGCTGGACGGCCGCGGCACCCTCGCCACCCCGCACAGCACCAAGGGGATCATCAACGGCTACGTGACGAAGGACGGCGAGATCGTCACGCGCCTCTACGACGACGAGACCCCGGCGGAGTAAGCGGGCTAGTCGAAGGAGGCGATGGCGCGGGCGTGCTCGCCGAGGACGTGCGCGAGCAGCGCCGGAATCCGGGTGCCGTCGCCCGCGTCCGGCAGCACCTCGGGGGTGAGCGTCCAGTCGATGCCGACCCACGAGTCGCCGATCGTGCCCTCGCTGGACGGCAGGTTGTTGCACGTCTGCCGGAGCCGGATCGCGCGCACCGACTCGGCGGCCGGGGTGTCGGACTCGACCAGCAGCACGGGGACGCCGACCAGCGGCCCGTCCTCCACGAGGCGGAGCAGGTGGTGGGCGTCCTCGCCGTCCAGGGCGGCGCCCGCGTCCATGATCACCACGAGCCGGACCGGCGGCCCGGCGGCGGCCGGGTCGTCGTCGGAGCCGCCGATCCGGCGCAGGTCGACGAGGTCGAGCAGCCGCCGGACCCGGTCGGCCGCGGCCGGTCCGGTCGCCACGCCGCCGCCGAGCAGGCGCGTCCCGGCCGGGTCGAGCGTGTTCAGCATGCCCGCGCCGGACAGCCCGGTCGGGTCGATCACCTCGAGCCCGACCAGCCCGGGAGGGACGGCGGCGAGGAACCGCGCCACCAGCGACCAGGCGTAGGCCGCCGCGTCGCCGGGCGCCGTCCCGCTGGAGATCCACACGCCGCCCCGCCACGGGACGCGCAGCACGAGCGGCACCCGCAGGTCGGGCAGCTCGGCGGTGGACAGGCGGCCGAGCAGCATCCCCTCGGCCAGGTCGGCGCGGGGCCGCCAGGTCAGCCAGGACGGCGCGTCGAACGGCGCCGCCTCGGCCGTGACGTGCGGCTCCACGTGCGCGAGCTCGTCGCGGAGCTGCGCGGCGTCGTCGCGTAGCCGCCGGTCGGCCGCCGCCATGAGCTCGTCGAACCGTCCGCGCGGCGTGCGTCCGGTCACCTCGTCGTTGCGGACGTTGAGCGCGTGCTCGGTGGACGCGCGGAACGCCGCCACCGAACGGCTCGCGTCCTCCCAGACCAGCCAGCACCGTTCGAGATACCCGACCTCCGAGGAGGACGGCCCCGGCGAGGACGGCCCCGGCGTCGGCGGGGGCCCGGTGGGAGTGCTGGGCGGCGCGCCGAGCGACGGGCCGGGCGGCGCGGAGCGGAGACCGGCGTCGGCCGCCTCGCCCGGGTCGTCCACCTCAACGCCGTGCGCCTCGACCAGCTCGGCCAGCCCGCCCGCGTAGCCCTGCCCGACCGCGCGCACCTTCCACTGGTCGGCGCGCCGGTAGACCTCAAGCCCGATGATCGCCTTCTCCGCGCCGAGGCCCGCGACGGTGAACCCCGCCACCGCCTCGCCGCCCGCGACGGCGACCTGGACCTGCGGGGGCGGGACCGTCCCAAACGAGACGCCGCCGCCGGTCAGGCTGGCCGCCACCAGCACCGCGTGGACGCCCGCCGGGACCGCGTCGAGGTCGAGCTCGACGCGCTGCCGTCCGGCGCCGTCGACCCACCGCACGCCGGGAACCTCGGGCGCGTTGAAGAACACGAGGTCGTCGTCGGACCGGACGCGCATGTCCGGCCCGACCAGCAGCGCGCTGACGTCCACGGGCACGGCGCAGGACACCGTGACCGCCACCCGGCGCGCGGGCAGCGGCGCGTTGGCGCCGGACGAGAGTTCGAGCATCGGCGGTCAGGCCAGGCCGGCGATGGTCGGCAGCATGTCCTCGAAGGTGCGGCCGTGGCACGGCTCGCCGATCGCGTTCATCTTCCACGCCTCGCCGTGCCGGTAGAGGCGGACCATCACCATGGCGGTGTGCGGCCCGCCGCCGGTCAGCGTGTAGCGGGCCAGCTCGCCGCCGTCGGTCTCGTTGACGAGGCGGCAGAACGCGTTCTCGACCTCGTTGAAGGTCTGCCCGTTGAACGAGCTGACCGTGAACACCAGCGACGTGACGTGCACGGGCAGCCGCGTCAGGTCGACGATCACGGACTCGTCGTCCCCGTCGCCCGCCCCGGTCAGGTTGTCGCCGGTGTGCCGGACGGACCCGTCGTCGCTGGTCAGCTTGCCGAAGTACACCACGTCCGCGATGCGGCCGTCGGCGAAGAGCACGCAGGACGCGTCGAGGTCGATCTCGCGCTCCCGGGAGCCGAAGAAGCCCTTCTTCTTCACGGCGTCCCAGCCCAGACCCATCCGGACCATGCGCAGCGCCCCGCCCGGCTTCTCCAGCGAGATCCGCTGGCCCTTCGTCATAGAGACGGTCACAGCCGTCGCCTCCTCATGTCCCCTGAACGGCGACCCGGTCCCCGGAAAGGCGGACCAGGTGCGACGAAAGCCTGGCAGCCCGGCCCGCCGTTGTCATCCCATTCGCCCGCCCTGGTCATTCTCGCCTTGAGTAGAACTGTCGTACCCGTGCGGGAGGCTGGCCGCCATGTCCATCCATGTGGCCGGCCGCCGCCGCACGACGCTCCAGCGCGACTTCCCCGACGCCCTGATCCTGGACGTGACGTCCCGCGCCCCTGAACCCTGGACGCGGCTCAGCCCCTTCTATCCGCACGGCGGAATCCCGGTTCCCGGCCGTCCGGACCTGACCTCGCAATCCGTGGAGGGCGTCTGGCAGGCGCTGAAGGTCTTCGCCTCCGAAGCGGAGGACTTCGGCAAGCTGAACGTCACGACCATGAAAGGCATCAAGCGCACGGTTCGGCGTCTCGGGCCACCACTCGGCCATCGCCTGGGCGACCGCCTTCTCGGCTATGAGGAGGCGAGGCGTCTGATCTACCTGCCGACCTATTCATGGATGCTCGACAATCGCGCCGCGGACCTGGTCGCCGAACTCCGCGAGCTGAGCCGCGCCAGAACCGTCGTCCTTCTCGATTACACGACGAATGGCGACGTGAGCGACCTTTCCAAGCCCCTTTCCCACGCCGCTTTGATAGCGCGCCGAATCGGCGGTCCCACGTAGACCCGGCCGGGGCCGGATGATCGGAAACGCCATCCGACATCCCGGACATGTGTGACAATTGGGGCAGCCGTGGCGCTCCCCTGATCATGAGCTCGGCCGTGAACGGAGAAGCATGCTGAAGCGTACGTTGATCGGGGTGTCGGCCGCCGCCGCCGTGGCGGTGGCCGGAACCGTGACCTGGACGGTCTCCGCCCACTCGACGGCCACCCGGGCGTCCGAGGAGAAGCCGGGCCGCGGCCGGGTGCAGGCACGGGCGCTCGCCGACCTCCCCGACTCCGGTTCCACGGCCAAGCCCGCCGGACGCAAGGTCGTGGGCCTGCCCGCCGCGCGGACGGAGCCGTTCAGCCTGGTCGGCGTCACCTGGGACAAGCCGAGGGACGAACTGCGCGGGACGGTCCGCCTCCGCACCCGCGACGCCCGCACCGGCGCCTGGTCCGGCTGGCGTTCCGTCGAGCCCGCGTCCGCCGACGCCCCCGACCGGGGCGGCCGCGGCGGCACGAGCGGGCTGTGGGTCGGGCCGTCCAACGGCGTCGAGGTGCGCGTCACCGGGCAGGGCCGCACCCTCCCGGACGGCCTGCGCGTCGACCTGGTCGACCCCGAGACCGGCCGGACGGTCGCGCCCAAGCCGCGCGCCGCCGCACCCGGCACGGGGATGAAGCTCGTCGCCGCGACCACTCCGCTGGCCGGGCCGGTCACCGCTCCGAAGCCGACGATCGTGCCGCGCTCCGGGTGGGGCGCGGACGAGTCGATCGTCCGGAACCCGCCGACCTACGACACCTCGGTGCAGGCGGCGTTCGTCCACCACACGGACACGGGCAACGACTACACGTGCGCGCAGTCCGCGTCCGTCATCAAGTCGGTGTTCCTGTACCACGTGCAGAGCCAGGGCTGGGACGACATCGGCTACAACTTCCTCGTCGACAAGTGCGGCACCGTGTTCGAGGGACGGGCCGGAGGCGTCGAACGTCCCGTCCACGGCGCGCACACGTACGGGTTCAACACCGACAGCACGGGGATCGCCGTCCTCGGCACCTACACCGCCGCCAACGACCCGCAGGTGCCCGGCGTCACGCCGACCAAGGCGTCGCTCGACGGCGTCGCGAAGATCGCGGCGTGGAAGCTCGGGCTGACCGGCGTCGACCCGACCGCGAAGACGACGCTGACCTCGAACGTGCCGGACGGCAAGTACCCGCTCGGCCAGAAGGTCGACTTCTACACGATCTCGGGCCACCGCGACGGGTTCGCGACCGCGTGCCCGGGGGCGCAGCTCTACGCCGCGCTTCCCGCCGTCCGGACGGCGGCGAAGCAGATCACCGTCCCGGCGCTGGCCACGACGCTGACCGGCGCGAAGGCCACCGGAGGCCGCTACTACACGACCGGCCCCGCCACGCTGAACTGGACGCCCGCCGACGGCGCGTCCTACACCGTGAGCGTGGACGGCGCGACCGCCGCGTCGCCCGCCGCCGGAGACAAGTCCGCGACGGTCGATCTCGCGCCCGGCACGCACGCGGTGCAGTTGAACGCGACCTTCGCGGACGGCACGACGTCCGCGTCCCCGCAGTTCACGGTGGTCGCGGACACGACGCGACCGGCCGTCTCGTCCCTGGCGCTCGCGCTGCGCAAGTCGACCGTGAACAGCACCGCGATCCCGGTCACGTTCGGTTGGAAGGCGACCGACAACACGCTGCTCGCCGCGCTGAAGGCGACGTCCCCGGCCGCGAAGACGTTCACGCCGACCACGACGACCTGGGCGGCGAGCGCGAAGCCGGGTGCCACGCAGTCGTGGGCGCTGGCCGCCGCGGACGCCGCGGGCAACACCGGAACGGCCGCCATCAGCCGCTACGCGGGCGGGATCAGCGAGGGCTCGGCGCGCCGGACCGGCACCTGGAAGGTCACGACCACCAAGTCCTACCTGGGCGGACGCGGCCTCTACAGCAGCGCGAAGGGCGCCACCGCGAGCTGGACGTTCACCGGCCGCACCGCCGGGCTGATCTTCAAGCGGGCGACCAACGTCGGCGCCGTGGTCGTCTACGTGGACGGCGCCAAGATCGGCACGCTGGACACGCGGGCGTCGTCCACCGCCTACCGCCAGCTCCTGTGGACGCGCACCTGGAGCAGCGGCGGCAAGCACACCATCAAGATCGTCGTCGCGGGCACGAAGGGACGCCCGACGGTCGGCATCGACGGCCTGGTCTACCTGCGCTGACACGCGGGTCGGAGCGGGCGGGGCGCAGGGCCCCCGCCCGCTCCCCACCTCTTACCGCTTGAGCAGGGACCGCATCTTCTCGATCTCAGCGGACTGCGACGAGACGATGTCCCCCGCCATCCGCTTCGCCGCCGGGAAGCGTCCCGACGCCTGCTCGGCCTTCGCCATCTCCACGGCGCCCTGATGATGCTTGATCATCATTTCCAGGAAGGACGTGTCGAAGGCCCGGCCCTTCGCGGCCTCCAGGTCCTTCATGTCCTTCGCGGACATCATGCCGTCCATGCCGCCGTGGTGCATGGAGCCCATCCCGGACGACGGCACGGCAACGCCCCAGGACGTCAGCCAGCCGGTGAGCTGGGTGATCTCCGGGTCCTGCGCCTTCTTGATCGCGGCGGCGAGCGTGCCGACCTCGGGCGAGGACGCCCGGGACGCGGCGAGATCCGCCATCTCGATCGCCTGCCGGTGATGCGGGATCATCATCTGGGCGAACATGACGTCCTGGTCGTTGTGCGCCCCGGGCTGCGTCTCTGGCCGCGTCCCCGGCTGCGTCCCCGCGCTGGAGGACGAACCGGCCCGCATCGAATGCTCCGGCATCGAGCCGGAACCGTCGTCGCCGCAGGCCGTCAGCGTGACGGCGAGCACGGGGACGACGGCGAGCGCGAACACGCGCTTCATCGTGAAACCTTCCGTGTCGAGTTCTGTGACGGACCGTCCGGCGCACGCCAAAGGGCGCGTGCGCCACGGCCCCGTCACAGCCGCAACACGCTCAACAAATGCAGGGACGGTGTCGGCGGAGGCCGTCCACCCCGCAAGGTCCGGACGAGAGCCGACGTCCGCGGGGCCGGGACGACCCGTTCGCGCGACCGCAGAGCCAGCAGCACGGCGGCGGCGACGAGCACGAGCATCGTCAACATGGCCAGGCACACCTGGCCGCCCGGATGGTGATCGCCCGAGTCGTCGGGGGCCGCCGGAGCCTGATCGACGCCGTGCTGCCCGGCGCTCATCGACGTCAGCGGAACACCGGACATCTCCATCTGGTTCGGCGACGCCTGGAACCCGTGCATCGCCAGCACGCAGAACAGGAGGAACAGCCCGACGGGCAGCAGGAAGGCCCGCCCGTCACGGCGCCGATCCGCGCCCTTCAGCCGTCGCACCCGCCACTCCCGAGCCGTCCGTTTCCGGGGCCAGGGTAGTCGACGATCAAGGCCGGGCGATGAGGCCGCGGTCGAGGGCGACGATGACCGCGTGGGTGCGGTCGCTGACGTCGAGTTTCGCGAACACGCGCAGGAGGTGCGTCTTGACGGTCGCCTCCGCGATGACGAGGCGGCGCCCGATCTCGGCGTTGGACAGGCCGTCCGCGACGGCGTTCAGCACGTCGACCTCGCGCGGCGTCAGCGCGACCGGGGCGGGCGCCCGCATCCGCGCGACGAGCCGCTCCGCGACGCGCGGCGCGAGGACCGTCTCCCCGCGCGACGCGGCGTGGATCGCGTCCACGAGCTGCGCGCGGGTCGTGTCCTTGAGCAGGTAGCCGATCGCCCCGGCCTCGATGGCGTGCTCGATGTCGGCGTCGGTGTCGTAGGTGGTGAGGACGAGGACCCGCGTCCCGGCGGCGACGATCTCGGTGGTGGCGGCGACGCCGTCCAGGACGGGCATGCGCAGGTCGAGCAGCGCGACGTCGGGCCGGAGCCGTCCGGCCAGCTCGACGGCGGCGCGCCCGTCGCCCGCCTCCCCGACGATCTCGATGGACGGCTCGGCGGCGAGGAGCGCGACGACGCCCGCGCGCATGACGGTGTGGTCGTCCACGACGATGATCCGAATGGTGCGGCCGGTCATGCCGTGCCCTCCTCGGGGAAATCACGGACGGGGACGACGGCGAGGATCCGGGTTCCCTCGCCGGGCGAGCTGGTCACGGTCAGCTCGCCGCCGAGCTCGGCGAGGCGGCGGCGCATGCCGTCCAGGCCGAAGCCGCGCGAGTCCGCGACGGTGAAGCCGCGCCCGTCGTCGGTGATCTCCAGTTCGACGCCGCCCGGACGTCGGCCGAGGACGACGCCGACCGTCCCGGCGGCGGCGTGCTTGCGGACGTTGGCGAGCGACTCCTGCGTGCAGCGCAGCAGCGCGATCCGGGTCGTCCGGTCACAGGCGACGTCGGGCAGGTCGGCGGTGACGGTGAGGCCGGTGTCCTGCGCGAACCGGTCGAGGGTGCGGCGCAGCGTCGGCGCGACCGACGCGGCCGCGACGCTCTCCGGGCCCGCGCCGCCCGCCGTGCCGCCCGCCGTGCCGCCCGCCGCGCCCGACGCGACCAGCACGCGCGCCTCGGCGAGGTTCTCCCGGGCGGTCCGCTCGATCGACGTGAGCTGCTCCGCGCTCCGGCCCGGGTCGGCGGCGAGGCCGTCGCGGGCCGCCTCCGCCAGCACGACGATGGACGCGAACCCCTGCGCGAGCGTGTCGTGGATCTCGCGGGCGAGCCGTTCCCGCTCGTCGGCCGCGCCCTGGCGGCGCTGCGCCTCGGCGAGCCGCTCCCGCGCGTCCGCGAGGTCGGCGGTGAGGACGCGGGCGCGCTCGTCGCGCTGCCCGACGACCCGGTGCATCCAGAGGCCGAACAGCACCCCGGCGGCGTAGCCGACGAGGGCCGCGACGGAGTTGCCGGTGAGCAGTTCGCCGTCCGTCCCCTGCTGGACGGCGTTCCCGGCGACGGCCGCCGCGGTGGCCGCCCCGCTGAGGGCGACCGCCCGCCGCGGCCCGCCGCCGAGGATCCAGAAGTGCGGCAGCGACACGATGAGGAGCGAGGCGGCGCCGTCCATCAGGTAGGAGACACCGCCGAGCCCGGCGATCAGCAGGCCGAGGAACGCGTACCGGCGGACCACGATCGCGCCGGAGAGGATCTCGGTGAGCGGGTAGGCGAGGCCGAGCACGACGAGCAGCGCCAGCGTCGTCGAGCGGGTCGAGTCGGGCCGGTCCCCCACGGCGATCGCGTTCGGGACCAGCCCCAGCAGCACCCACGCGGCGGCGTACCACCTGCGCAGGGCCGCGTTCTGGCGCGCTCGCTCCATGCGCGTCAGCCTACTTTTCGGAGCGACCGCCCGGTCACGTCCGGGCCGGGGGCCGCCGCCGTCCGGGCGCGGCCCGGCCACCAGGTCCGCTCGCCGAGCAGCAGCAGGAGCGACGGCAGGACCACGATCCGGATGACGACGGCGTCCAGCAGAACGGCGACCGCCAGCGCGAACCCCATCTGCTTCATCTCCATGATGTGCAGGGAGACGAAACTCGCGAACACCGTGACCATGACGAACGCGGCGCTGGTGACGACGCCCGCCGAGCCGCGGATCCCGTCCAGCACGGCGGTGCGGGTCGGGACGCCGCGCAGCGCCGCCTCCCTGATCCGGCTGAGCACGAAGACCTGGTAGTCCATCGACAGGCCGAACAGGATCACGAACAGGAACAGCGGGACGCGGGAGCCGATCGAGCCCGTCGAGGTGAAGCCGAGCAGGCCCTCCGCCCACGTCCGCTGGAAGACGAGGGTCAGCATGCCGAGCGACGCGCCCGCGGACAGCAGGTTCAGCACCACCCCGACCAGGCCCAGGACGACCGACCTGAACGCCCACGCCGTCATCGCGAACGTCGCCAGCAGCAGCGCCCCGATGACGAGCGGGAGCTTGCGCTTCTGATGCTCGGGATAGTCGGCGTAGCGGGCGACGTCGCCGGTGACGGCGGTCTCGACGCCGAACCGTCCGGTGGACGCGGGCACGAGGTCCCCGCGGAGCGCGGTCAGCGTCGCGCGCGCGGCCTCCGACCCGGCGTCGCGCGGGACGGAGATCTCCAGCACGCCGATCCGCCCGTCCGGGGAGGTGCGCGGCGCGGACGTCCCGGCGAACCGGGGATCGGCCTGGACGCGGGCGGCCAGCGCGCCGAGCGCGGCCGCCGTGCGTTCCCGGTCGGCGCGGACGACGACCCGGTGCGTGGCCTTCAACTCGGGGAACGCCGCGTTGAGCCGGTCGAACACGCGCATCGCGGGAATGGCGCGCGGGTGGGTCTCGCGTCCCATGTCGGTGAGGTTCAGGCTCAGCAGCGGCGCGGCGAGCGCGAGCATGACGAGCACCCCGGCGGCGAGCGTCGCGGCGGGACGGCGTTCGACGGGACGCAGCATGGCGGCGGTGATCCGTCCGCCGCCCCGCCGGTTGCGGATCCGGCCGGGCCTGCGCGCGGCGCGCCGCTCCGCCCGCCGGCCGAGCTTCGCGAGCAGCGCAGGCAGGACGGTGAGCGAGCTGACGACCGCGACGAGCGTGACGACGATCGCGGCCGTGGCGATGGACGAGAAGATGACGTCGTCGGCGAGGTAGAGCGTCGCGCTGGACACGGCGACCGCCAGCCCGGACAGCACGACGGCCCGTCCGGACGTCGCGGCGGCCAGCTCCACAACGGCTTCCGGGGAGAGCCGTCCGCCGGAACGGGCCCGCTCCTCCCGTTCGCGCTTCAGATAGAACAGCGTGTAGTCGACGCCGACCGCCATGCCGATGAGCAGGATGACGCTGACGCCGACGCCCGCGTCCGGGAAGACGTGCGAGGCGAGCATCGACAGCCCGACCGCCGCCGCGATCGAGGACAGCGCCAGCAGCACCGGCACGACGGCCAGCGACACCGACCCGAACACGACCAGCAGGGTGAGCAGCGTGACCGGCAGGGCGATGACCTCGGTACGGGACAGGTCCGCACCGCGCAGCTTGTCCACGCCCTTGCCGATGGACGGCCCACCGGTCTCCTCGACCTTCACGCCGGGATGCGCGGCCTGCACCTTCGCCGTCTCCGCCTGCAACGGCGCGACGTGCTTCTTCCCGTCGAGTTCGGGGCCCCTCATGGTGATTTCGACCCGGACGGCCGTCCCGTCGTCCGACCGGATCGGCCGGGACACCGACTCGACCTCCGGCAGGAGGCGCATCCTGGACGCGGCGTCCCGGGCGGCGGCGTCGAGGGCCGCGCCCGGCCCGGCGGTGATCAGGATCTGCTCGACGGGCCGCTGCTGGAGGCCGCCCTCGGCGGCGATCGCCTCCGCGCGCCCGGCCTCGCCGATCCGGAAGTCCTCAGTGGACGCGGCGTTCCCGCCGATAGCGATCCCGGCGCCGAGGCACAGCGCGACGAACAGGAACCATCCGGCGATCGCCCGCCAGGGATGCCTGGCGCTCCAGCTTGCCGCCCGTGTAGTGAAGTTGCGAAGTGGGGGTTGCGTCATGCCGAAAATGCTCGTCCCCGACCCCCACCCGGCATGAGCCTCAACCGACTGAACCTCCCGTCCACCGATCGGTGGACATCCCCCCACGTGGACGTGATCAGTCACACATCACGGAAGGCCGATGAGTTTTCGGGATGTTCGGGGTCTGTTCTGGCATGACGACTTCCTATGAGCCCGCGGGGCGGACGCCTGCCGTGGTGCGGTTGCTGGTGCTCGCGACGTTCGTCGTGATCCTCAATGAGACGATCATGATCAACGCGATTCCGCGGTTGATGACGGATCTGCGGGTCGGCGAGCAGGCGGCGCAGTGGCTGTCGACCGCGTTCATGCTGACGATGGCCGCGGTGATCCCGGTGACCGGGTGGTTCCTGCAGCGGGTCAGCACCCGGCGCGCCTACGCCACCGCGATGGGCGTGTTCCTCGCCGGGACGGCGCTGGCCGCGGTCGCGCCGGTGTTCGAGGTGCTGCTGATGGCGCGGATCGTCCAGGCGTCGGGGACGGCGGTGATGATGCCGCTGCTGATGACGACGCTGATGACGGTCGTCCCGGAGAAGGACCGGGGCCGCGTGATGGGCAACGTGACGATGGCGATCTCGGTCGCGCCCGCGATGGGGCCGACGGTGTCCGGGCTGATCCTGCAGCTCGGCTCGTGGCGGCTGCTGTTCGCGGCGGTGCTGCCGATCGCGGCGCTGATCACCTGGCGCGGGCTCGGGAAGCTGGAGAACGTCGGGGAGCCGCAGCTCAGCACCATCGACTGGTTCAGCGTCGTCGCGGCGGCGGGCGGGTTCGGCTCCCTCGTGTACGGGCTGAGCCGGTTCGGGGAGGGCGGGAAGGCGCTGCCCGCGGCGATCGTCGTGACCGGGCTCGTCCTGATCGCGGTGTTCGCGGCGCGCCAGCTCCGGCTCCAGCGGCGCGGCGCTCCCCTGCTGGACCTGCGCGTCCTGCGCCACCCGACGTACGCGCTGTCGCTGCTGCTGATGTCGCTCGGGTTCATGGCGATGCTCGGCTCGATGATCCTGCTGCCGATCTACCTGCAGAACCTGCGCGGCCTCTCGCCCTTGCAGACCGGGCTGCTGGTGATGCCGGGCGGCCTCGCGATGGGACTGATCGGCCCGACCATCGGACGCCTCTTCGACCGCTTCGGCGCGCGGGTCCTGATCGTCCCCGGTTCGGTGGGGATCGGCCTCGCGCTCGCGGGCTTCACCCAGATCTCGCTGACGATGCCGTACTGGCAGGTGCTCGGCCTGCACGCGCTGCTCATGATCTCGCTGGCGACCACGTTCACGCCGGTGTTCACGCTCGGGCTCGGCGCGCTGCCGATGCGGCTGTACTCGCACGGCAGCTCGATGCTCGGCACGCTCCAGCAGGTCGCCGCCGCGTTCGGCACGGCACTGGTCGTCACGGTCATGGCCGGACGCGCCGAGAGCCGCGTCGCCGAGGGCGTCGGGCAGGCCGCCGCCCAGCTCGACGGGATGCGGCTGGCGTTCGTCATCAGCGCCGTGCTGTCGGCGGTGATGGTCGGGGTCGCGGTCCTGCTGCCGAAACGCCCGAAGCCCGTTGTGGAAACGGCCGCACCGGACGATGCGGCCGAACTCGGCGCGACTCCCGACGCGGGTCTCGAATCCGTCCACTGAACTGCGATAACAGAGTTTTTCAAAGCTGATCTGATCTCCCTGGAACTTCCTGACTTTCCGAGTCGTCAAACTGTCAACAAAGCGCAACACCCCGCGTACCCCGCGCAGCACGAGGGCCGCCAGGAAACGGGCCGGCGGCCTCCGCACCGAACGGGAGTTCCAGGGGAATTTCGCACATGCCAGTGAAAAGGGTGTACGACGTCGTGGCGATGCACGTGCCGATCGTCTACGACGCACACGGGGACCATGACCGCAACGGAATGATCTTCACCCTCGCGGAGCACGAGGGGACGCTGACCGAACTCCGAGAGACCTTTCCCACTCCTTTTCCCGACCCGCTGAAGGAGCCGGAGCGGCTCCCGAAACCCCATCCGCTGGTCCGGCCGCTCGTGCTGCGGGCGCGGGCCGGGGAGCGGGTCGTCGTCCGGTTCCGCAACGAGTTGCGGCGGCGCGCCGGAATCCACGCCCAGGGCGTCGGATACCGGGTGCGGAACGCCGACGGCGGCGCGGTCGGGCGCAACCCCGACTCGTCCGTCGAGCCGGGCGGTACCGCCACCTACGAATGGGACGCCTGGCACGAGGGCGTCTTCCACTTCGGCGACCTCGCCGACCTGCGCGGACGCGAGGACGGCTCGCAGGCGCACGGCCTGTTCGGCGCCCTCGTCGTCGAGCCGGAGGACGCCGCCTGGACCGACCCGGTCACCGGCGACCCGCTGGTCGACGGGCTGTACGCCGACGTCCACGTCCCGGGACGGCCGAGCTTCCGCGAGTACACGCTGTTCATGCAGGACGAGACGCCGAACGACAACCCCGTCCCGCCGCCGCACCCGACCTACGAGTGCGAGCGGCCCCGGCCGCACACGCACTCCCCGGCGGCGGGCGGGGAGCGGCTCGCGCCCGTCCTGTTCCCGGAGCACGGCGGCGACCACGACGGCGGCGGCCACGGGGACGGGCACGGGGACGGGCACGGGGGCGGGCAGGACGAGCACGCCATGTCGATGATGCTGATGAGCTACCGCACCGAGCCGATGGGCTGGCGCTCGCTCGCCTACGAGCGGCTGCTCGAACGCGGCGAGATCGACCCGGCGCGGGACGCGATCGTCGGCGAGGAGCAGCACCACAGCTCCTGGCTGTTCGGCGATCCGGAGACGCCGATCTTCCGCGCCTACGGCGGCGACCCGGCCAAGATCAGGCTGGTGCACGCCGGGGTGAAGGAGACCCACGTCTTCCACCTCCACCTGCACCAGTGGCGGGCGGCGCCGGAGCACGACGAGTCGCCGATCATCGACTCGATCACGCTCGGCCCGCAGCAGGCGTTCACGATCGAGCCCGTCCACGGGGCGGGCTCGGTGCAGGAGGCGACCGGCGACATCATCTTCCACTGCCACCTGTATCCGCATTTCCATTCCGGGATGTGGGGGATGTGGCGGGTGTTCGACGTCCTCCAGAACGGCGACGGGCACTACCCGGACGGCACGCCCATCGCGCCGCTCCGCCCGCTGCCGACCCGTCCGGCGCCACCCGCGCCTACGGCGGAACTGCCGGGATTCCCGGCATTCATGGACGGCTCGTACCCGCAGAAGTCGCCGCGCCCGCCGCGCACTCCGGGAATGCCTGCCGGAATGGGACGCGAGCCGTCCGCGCTGGAGCGGAACGCGTTCGTTCCCGACCCGCAGCCCGGCGAGGCTTTCACCAAGGTCACGCTCAATCCGGACGCCCCGGTGCGTCGCTATCACTTAGTGGTCATGCAGGGCACGCTGCACTATTTCCAGGGCAAGGAAAGTGGCGGGCACCACAACACCTGGCATGACCATCGCGGGGTGTTCTTCGTCCTCCAAGAGGAAATCGACGCGGCGGGCGGCATCGAGAAATTCCAGCGCGAACTAGAGGAGGGGAAACGGCGGATCGAGCCCATCGCGATCCGCGCCCGGAAAGGCGAGGTCCTCGAACTCACGCTCACCAACGCGCTGCCGCCCGGCTGCCACGAGGCGACGGCGTTCGACACCGTCCTGCCGTTCCAGCCGGAGGGCGGGCTGCACGTCCACCTGGTGAAGTTCGACCCGCTGGTGGCGGACGGCGCGAGCGTCGGCTGGAACTACCTGTCCGGGACGACCACCGCCGACGCGGGCGAGCGGGACCACGAGCGCTACCGCTCGTGGATCTACCGCTGGTACTGCGACGAGGAGTTCGGCGTCGTCTTCTTCCACGACCACCTGCTGGCCAACGAGCGGCAGCGGCACGGCCTGTTCGGCTCCATGACGGCCGAGCCGGAGGGCGCCGTCTGGGTCGACCCGCACGACCTCGACCGGGAGGTCCGCAACGCGGCGACCGCCGTGGTGAAGCTCCCGGACGGGACGGCCTTCCGCGAGCGGGTGATCCCGGTGGCGGACTTCGTCCCGCTGTTCGAGCACGGCGCCGGGGAGACCGGCAACCCGATCAACCCGCCGTCCTTCCCCGGCGCCATGGACGACCAGGGCTCCATGGCCGTCGGCTACCGGTGCGAGCCGCTGCACGAGCGTCCCGGCGACCCGGCCGACTGGTTCTCCAGCGCCGTGCACGGCGACCCGCAGACCCCGATGCTGCGCGGCTACCCGGGCGAGAAGGTGCGCGTCCGGCTCTACCAGGGCTCGCACGAGGAGCAGCACGGGTTCACGACCAGCGGGCTGCGCTGGCACGCCTGGCGGGACGACCCGCGCTCGCCGCTGCGCACCCAGCAGACGATCGGGATCTCCGAGGCGTTCAGCCTGCGCCTCGGCGAGGCGCCGGTGCCCGGTGACTACATGTGGTCGTTCTCGGCCATCGACGACACCTGGCTCGGCTGCTGGGGGCTGTTCCGCTTCCACGAGGAGGCGCAGGCCGACCTCCCGCCGCTGCCCGGCGCGTTCGCGGGCGACGGCCTCCCGCCGTTCGACCCGGCCACGGCGCGCCGGTACGACGTCCGGGCGGTCGCCCGCGAGATCGCCTACAGCGACCGGCGCAGCGACCCGTTCGGCCTCGTCTACACCGTCGACGGGACGGACGACGACGGGCCGCTTGTGCTGCGCTGCCGCGCCGGGGAATGGGTCGAGGTGACGCTCACCAACGAGGTGGACGTCCCGCCCGAGCCGACCCCCTACGACCCGCGGCTCCCGGCGCTCGACGAGCCCGCCGAGCGCGAGGTGTCGGCGCGCGTGTCGCTGCACCCGGTGGGGCCGCTGCGGTACGACGTCCGCGACAGCGACGGCGCGTACGCCGGGCACAACGGCGACGGCACCGTCAAGCCGGGCGCGGCCGTCACCTACCGCTGGTTCGCGGACACCCCCGGCGTCGTCCTCCTGGAGGACCGCGCCGACCTCCGCACCCACCGGCACCGCGGGCTGGTCGGCGCGCTGGTGGTGGAGGCGGCCGACGCGACGCCGAGGGGCGGCGCGTGGACGGGCCACCAGGCGACGATCCGCCGCCCGCAGGGCGACGACGTCCACGAACTGGTGCTCGTGCTCCAGGACGGCGTCCGCCAGTACCACCACGGCGACCCGACCCAGCCGGTGACCGACCTGGAGGACGAGCCCGAGGACTCGGGGCAGAAGGCGTTCAACTACCGCAGCGCCCACCTGCTCCCCTCGCGCCCGTCGCTGGCGGTCGACGAGCCGGGGACGCCGCTGCTCCAGTGCCGTCCGGGCGACCTCGTCCGGGTGCACCTGGTGATGGCGGCGGACCGGCCGCGCAACCACACCTTCCAGGTCCACGGCCAGACGTGGCCCATGGAGGAGCACCTCGAAGCGCCGCGCGTCGGCGCGATCGGCGGGCTGGCCAACGGGTCGCTGCGCACGCTGACCTTCAGGGCCGGTCCGCCCGGTGACTACGCCTACCGGACGGGCGCGTTCCGCTGGGCGCTGACCGAGGGGCTGTGGGGGGTGATCCGCGTCCGCTGACGCCTCTGCTCACGTCACTGAGCACCGCTGGCCGGTGGGGATGGCCCACCCCCACCGGCCTGCGGTTCCCCTTCTAAAGGGCGAGGACGCGGAGGAAGCGGTGCGGCTGGGCGGCGTCGCCGGGAGCGACGACGGGCGCGTCCGCCGCCTCGACCCAGGCGTGGAACCGGTACGGGTCGGGGACGGCTCCGAGGCACCAGTTCAGGCGGCGTCCGGTCAAGGCCGTCATGAGGACGGCCGCGAGGGACTGCTCCATGCACGCGGCGCGGAACGGGTACCGGCGGGCCGCGCGCTCGACGGCCGCGACGATCCGGGTGGCACGTTCTACCGGGACGTCCGCGCGGCACCACAGCCGGGTCAGCGACACGGCCGCGCAGGCGGCGCGGAACGGCGCCTTCGTCAGCAGCACGGCCGTCACCAGGAACGGGAACGCCGCCACCGCGAGGAAGCGGCCGGACGCGGACCGGGCGGGCACGGGGGCCTCGACCATGGTGGCCGCCTCGCCCGCCGTGCATGACGCCGGGTCGGCCTTGACGAGCCCGCGTTGGACGAGGTCGCCGAGCAGGCGCGCCGCGTCCTCGCGCAGTTGGTCGGCCGGGACGTCCGGGTGCCGTCCCGCGACGGCGGCGACGGACTGCTCGAACCCGGAGCCCTCGCTCCAGTGTCGCCACAGCAGCCCGGCGGTCGTGTTGAGCGCGTGCCATTGGCCGGTCTTGCGGTTGAGCACGACCACCCCGCCGTGCGCGTTGGACCGGTGGTCGAGATGGGCGGGCACTTCGATGGCGAGCATGGCGAACCTTCTCGGTCTGATGGGACTGCGGAAACGGAGTCAGGGGCGCGCGGCGGGCTCCGGGCCCGGCGGCGCGGGCAGGCTCGGCACCGGCGGCGCGGGCGAGCGCAGCCACGCCTCGGTCGCGAGCAGCGCGTTCAGCGACCCCAGCGGAACCTCCACGCCCGCCAGCAGGCGGTCGACGGTGCGCCCGACCGCGGCGGGGTCGACGATGCCGAGGTCGGCGAGCCGGGAGCCGGTGAGCAGCCCGCGGATCGCGGCGGCGGCGCGGCGGGCGCCGCGGTAGTCCTCGCCGGTGTAGTCGCCCTTGGTGCGGCGGCTCAGCACCTCGCCGGGCACGAGGCCGTGCACGGCGCGGGCGAGCAGCGGTTTGAAGGCGTCCGGCGCGACCTTCGCGGACGCCGGGACGCGCAGGCACGCCGCCACGACCGCGTCGTCCAGGAACGGCGCGTGCACGGCGACGCCGAGCCCCGCGCCGAGTTCGCGCAGGTGCCGTTGCGTGTCGGCGGAGTGCCTCAACTCGGTCCGCGCCGCCATGTCCGCCGCCGAGCGGACGCCGGGCACGGCGCTTCCTCCGGCGAGGTCGGCGAGGTCGGCGCGGGCGCGCGGGGTCAGCCAGCGGAGGGCCTCGGGTGCGACGGGCCACCAGGCGACGCCGTCCGGCCAGCCGAAGGCGCCCGGCTCCGGGGGCCGGGTCAGGGTCGCGGCCAGCGCGGACAGCGCTTCAGCCGGGCTGGACGCAGCCGTCCGCCGGGCCCGGACGGCGAGCCCGAACGCCGACGTGTGCCGGAGCCTCGCCTGCCGCGCGCAGTGCGCGGCGAACCGCCGCGCGGACCCGGGACGGGCGAGTTCGGCCAGGTAGGACGGGGCGGCTCCGAGCAGCGCGTCGGCGCCCTCCCCGGTCAGGTGCAGCCGCGCCCGCACGGTCGCGGCGTGCTGGAGCCGCAGCGCGGAGCGCCGCCAGGCGAGCGCGCCCGGCGCGGGCTCACCGAAGACGGCGGGCTCCCCGAGTGCCTGGTAGGGCAGGGTGTCGTCGGTGCCGTGCACGACCGCCGGACGCAGCCGGGAGTCGAGCGCGGCGCTCCGCGACGCCTCCGCGAGGTCGGCCGCCGGGACGGCGGGATGGTGGTAGGTGACGGCCTCGACCGGCGCGGCGGCGTGCCGGGCCGCGAGGAACGCGACGGACGTCGAGTCGAGCCCGCCGCTCAGATCGGCGGACACCGGCTCGGACTCGGTCGCGCCCGCGCAGCGCAGCCGGACGGCCTCGTCCAGTGCGGCGCGCAGTTCGCGGGCCCCTTCGTCCAGGGACACCAGTTCATGGGCGGAGCCGCTCGACGTGGCCTGTCGGCCGGACGCGGCGATGTGCATCCAGGTGCCGGACGGGAGCCGCGTGACGTCCTCGTACGGGGAGCGGTCGCCCCACAGGGGCATGACGTGCGGGCAGGCGATGCGCCCCGCGAACGACAGCGGGTCGAACGCGCGGCCGTGCGCCTCTGCCACGAGATTCGGATGGGTGCCGACGACCGTCTCCCTGGCCCGCCCGGACGAGTACAGCGGGAACTGCCCCGCCAGGTCGGTGCGCGCCTGGAACTCGCAGGCGTACGGCGGCCCGCCGGGACGCGGAAGCCGGACGATCAGGATGAGGCAGGCGCCGAAGCGCCCGGTGAGCCGGTCCGGGTCGCCGGATTCCATGGCGGCCCGGAAGTCGGCGGCGACCGTCCCGGCGTCGGCGAGGCGGTGCCCGGCGACGAGGAGCCGCGCGGACGGATGCCGGACCCGGATCACCTCTTCCGGGCGCCATCCGCCGTAGAGGCGGACGCCGGGGACGTCGTCCCACACCGGGCTCCCGGCGAGGGGCGGCAGGATCCCGGACGCGGACGCCACGGCGATCACGCCGGGCGGTGTGCCGCGGGCCATGGCATTACCAGTAGTACTGGGAATTGGCGTCGGAACTGCCGCTCGCGGAGCTGCCCTTGACGAGGTCGCGGACCGTGCCGACGTCCAGGACGGCGGGCGCCTCGTAATTCGATTCGGTGATCTTGGAGAGCGGGCCGGCAAGGTGGTCGGCGCCTTGGTCGGTGCGGCCGGGGAGGATGTCTCCGGAAAGGCTGGGAATGGTCATGGCGTTCCTCGCGTTCGCGGACATGGCCTGCTCATGCGCGCCGCCACCGCCGAGCACAACCTCGGGTTTCTTGAAAAAGCGTAACACCGAACGCGGCTCTGTAAAGCCGAACGCAGGCAAACTCTGGGTGGCAAAAATGGAGGATAGATTCAGAGAATTGGAGACTTTGAATCTAACGGTGCGCCGGACGCGCCATTGCGGCACCGTTAGAATCAGCCGACCGGAAATCGAGTACCGAATCAATCCCGGTAGGTGGTGCCCTCCAGGCCGAGCAGCAGCGCGCCCTGCGCGGACGCGTGCTCGACGGTGCTGGCCTCCACCACGAACCCGGTGTCGGCCTCGTAGGCGGCGGTCATCGCGGTGGCCTCGATCGCGTCCCGGCACGGGCCGAGCACCAGCGACCCGGCCTGCGCGAGGCTCCCGCCCACCACCACGACGTTGGGGTTGATGATGTTGCAGACGTTCCCGATGGCGTACCCGAGTTGCGTCCCGGCCTCGCGGAGCATGCGGCCCGCGAGCGCGTCCCCGGTGCGGGCCTTGTCGATCATGTCGGCCAGCCCGCGATAGGCGGTGATCTTGTCGCCGAGCACCAGCCGGGCCCGGTCGACCAGCCGGTCCGCGCCGATCAGGGTCTCCAGGCAGCCGCGCCCGCCGCACAGGCAGAACCGGCCGTTGGGGTCGACCATGACGTGCCCGAGCTCGCCCGCCACCCCGTTCGCCCCGCGGAACAGCCGCCCGCCCACGAACAGACCGGCGCCGACGCCGGTCGACGCCTTCACATAGAGCAGGATCTCCCGGCCGGAGTGGGCGTAGACGCTCTCGGCCAGCGCGCCGAGGTTGGCGTCGTTGTCGAGGAGGGGCCGCGGCAGCGACGGCCGCCCGCCGCCCCCGGCGGCGGCCCGCAGGTCGGCGAGCTCCTCGGCGAGCGAGACGTCCGGGACGCTCTCCTTCTCCCAGGGCGGCAGCGTCGGGGGCGCGAACCTGCCGGTCCGCGGGGAGATCATCCGCGGCACGGCGAGCCCGAGGGTGGCGAGGTCGTGCGGCTCGCCGAACTCCGAGACGAGCTCCTGCACCGCCACCGCCACCGCGCGCACCCAGTGCGTCTCGCCGCTGGACGCCCCGACCTGCAGGGTGCGGCTCACGCACTCGTGCCGCTCCTGGTGGGCGAGCCGGCCGACGATCACCGTCTTCTGGTAGCCGAGCTCGACCCCGACCGCGACGCCCTCCACCGGGGCGAGCCGGACGAGCGTGTCCCGGCCCTGCTTCTCCGTCCGCACGATCCCGTTGCGCTCCAGCTCGCGGACCGCCTCCGAGACCGTGGCGGACGACATGCCGCTGCGCCGGACGAGGTCGGTCTGGTTGCCCGCACGGCTCAGCACGGCCCGGATGATCTTCTGCCGGTTCTCCTGCTTCGCACCCCTGGCCCCGCTCAACAGCTCACGCAGCCGCACGCCCGTCCCCCTACCGTCGAGTCGACCCCGCCTCATTTCTCGGCCTTTTCAACATAAATGAGGCGGACATCGCTCGAAGTGAACTGACGTTCGGCTTGATTAAGCCGTTATGCGAAGCCCAAGACGCGCCGGATTCTCCGGTATTACGGCGCGCCGCAAACAGAATTGTGCGCCGTCCGACAGAGCTGGATCGGCGATGCCGGACCAGCGGCGGCGGATCAGCGGTGGTGGATCACGTGCCTGACCGGCTGCGCGCGAAGGCGCCCTTGGCGGCGACGTGGCGGTCGGTGATGAGCAGCACGGGTATTCGGCCGAGCATGTCGGCGTGCTGCGCGCCGCGGCAGATCATCCGTTCCCGGAACGGGGTGTCGGACACCAGCAGCTCGCCTATCCCGGGGGCCTGCAGAACGCTCCCGCCGAGCCACACCTCCGCGCCCTCCGGGTGCGAAACGAGCAGCAGGTCGCGGAGGAACTGGCCGAGGATCCCGCCGTACAGCGCGAGCAGTTCGCGCGCGAAGCCGTCGCCCGCACCGGCCGCCGCCGTGAGCACCGGGCCGAGCTCCCCGCCGCCCGCGATCCGCTCCGCGACCCGTTCCCGCAGGTCGGGGCCCGCGTCCCGGCGCGTGCCGAGGAAGTCGTACAGGTGCCGGAACCCGGCCAGGCCGCCGAGCACCTCCTCGACCGTGACGACCGGCCCGCCCGCCGACGCGCGGACGAACCGCAGCAGTTCCTCCTCGTCGTCCGTCACCGGCTGCCACGACATGTGGCCCGCCTCGCTGGACCGGACGGCGCCGTCCGCGTCCACGACGGCCGCGCCGACGCCGGTGCCGATCGCGACGACCGCGCGGGCCGCGCCGCCGAGCCTCGGGACGTCGGGCAGCAGCGCGCGGTAGCCGTCCCCGCCGAGCTCCCCCGCGCCCATCGCGGTCGCGACCAGGTCGTTGACGACCACGACGTCCACGCCGTGCGCGGCGCCGAACACCGCCCGGCGGAACACCGGCCAGGCGGGCCGGTTCGTCACGTGCACGTCGCCGTCCGGCAGCACCCGGCCCGCGACGCCCGCGACGAGCGCGCGCGGAACGCACCCGGCCAGCCGGAAGCAGTCGCTCAGCAGGTCGTCCAGCGAGTCGTACCGCTCGCACCGCGTCTCCACGGACCGGACCTCGCCGGTGCGCGGATCGGGGAAGCGCATGTGCGCCTTCGTGCCGCCGACATCGACTCCGGCGCCGCCGGTGCGCGGCAGTCCGCGCCCGGGTCCGTCCGTCCTGGCCGTCATCACCACTCCCTCTGGGACGTTCATGGCACTTCCCGCTCCTTTCCCTGGACGTCCTGCTGGGGCCCGCCGAAATGCACTGACCTGATCCAGCGCAGTCGGCGCAGGACGTGTTCGATGTCGTCGACGGCCGAGCGCAGCGCAGTGCCCTCGCCGTCCGGTTCCCGGACCGCCGTGGACAGGACGAGTTCCGCCGCGCACGCGACCAGCTCGCCGGTCGCGCGGACGACCCGTCCCTCGTAGCCGGTGGCGCTGCTCGCGGCGGCCAGCGCCGCGAGGCGGTCGAGCGCGGCGTCCAGCGCGGTCGCGGCCTCCTCGGCGGTCGCCGGTCCCGAGGCCGCCGGTCCCGAGGCCGCCGGTCCCGAGGTCGCCGGTCCTGCCGCCGGGGCGGTCGTCTCGGCGTCCGCGGTCATTCCGACGTCCCGGAGCGGCCGCGGATGAGCAGGCGGGGCAGGCTTTTCAGCATGTGCGTGCTCTCCACGTGGGTACGCGCGATGTTGAGGTCTTCGAGCGCGGTCAGCTTCGCCAGCGGCGACACGTCCCGTACCCGGGTGCCCTCCAGGTCGATGGACCGCAGTTTGGTCAGGTTGGCGAGCGGCGACACGTCCACGACGGGCGCGTCCACGAGCGACAGCTCCTCCAGCCGGGTCAGCCCGGCGAGCGGGCCGAGGTCGCGGACGGACGTCCCGCTCAGGTCGAGGACGCGCAGCATCCGCAGCGGCGCCAGCTCCTCGGCGTCGGTCAGCGCGCACGACACCTCAAGGTGCCTCAGCCGCGGCACCGAAGCCAGGTACGGAAGGTAGGCCGGGTCCTGGACGACGACCGGGATGCCGGTGAGGTCCATCCCGGCGAGGACCTCGGTGGCGAACGCCTCGGGCGTCTGCGAGTCGAACCAGGCCCGCAGCACCTCGGCCCGGACGGCCTCGTTGTGGTGCCCCTGGAAGCGCTTCAGCATCCCGAGCGTCTGCGGCCCGCCGACCAGCCGGATCGTCAGCACCGTCGCGGCGGCCTGCTCGCCGCGCGGCGGCCGCCCGTCGATCGCCTCCGCGAGCAGGTCGAGCACGAACTCCCCGGCCGCCGCGAGGCTCGCCGCCTCGTCGGCGTTGCGCGGCGGCAGCAGGCCGCGCGTCTTGCTGCGGATGCGCTCCGACAGCTCGGGGTCGACGATGTCGACGTCGGCGATGCAGGCCGCCGCGAGCAGCCACAGCCGCCGCGCCTCGGTGGACCCGCCGCGCTTCTCGGCCCGCGACACGAGCCCTTGGAGGATGAGCCGCTGCCGCTGGTCCTCGCGCTGCTGCTGCCCGACGACCATGATGAGGACGTCCTGGAAGAGCGGGTCGTCGGCGTTGCGGAGCAACTCGTCGACGTAGTTCTTGCGGAACACCTCGATCCCGGCGAGGTAGTCCTGGAAGCTCGGATGGCAGAACTCCATCAGGTCGCCGTCGAACTGGAGGACCCCCGACCGCTCCACGAGGCGGCGCAGCACGAGCGCCGCCGCGCTCTGCCCGCCCGTGTGCCCGCCTGTGTGTACGCCTGTGTGTACGCCCGGATGCCCGCCCGCGTCCGGGAAGTGGACGCGGACGCTGGGCAGCAGGTCCTCGATGAGGTTGAGGGCGTCGCGCTCCGGGATCGTCCGGCGGAAGTTGTGGGTCATCCACATCGCCATGTTGGCGAGGAACGCCTCGCTCTGGACGTAGGTGAGGCTGACCGTGTCCTCCGGCACCCCGCGCTCCCGGTCGAGGTTCTCCAGCAGCATCTCCAGCGCGGCGCGGTACAGCGCGATGCGCCCGCGCGGAAGCTCGGCGCTGCGCACCCGGTTCAGCGCGCACAGCACGCTGCACAGCAGCGGGTTGGTCGCCAGCCTGGACAGGTCGCGCCGCTTGAAGAGCGCCTTCTTGAGCGCCTCCTTCGGGTCGGGACGGGCGTCGGCGTCGGCCGAGACGACCCGCGCGCTCCCGTACCAGCGGTCGATGAACCGGTCCACCTGGAGCGGGGTCATCGGGTCGAGCGTGGTGGTCACGTAGCCGCGGCGGCGCAGGACGCGCTGCTCCTCGTCCAGCTCACCGGCCGGACGGGAGGTAACGACGAACCGCGCGTCCGGGAACGCCTCCTCCAGCTCGCGCAGCCAGTCGAGCACCCCGCGCCTGCACCGGGACGGCACCTCGTCCAGGCCGTCCAGCAGGACGGCGGCGCGCCCGCTGAGCAGCAGTTCCGAGGCCCAGCCCTCCGGGATCGTCCCCTGGAGCGTCCGCAGGGCCTGCTCCGGGAAGGTCTCCGGGACGGGCAGGTCGAGGTCCCCGTTGCGCAGGAACTGGCGCAGCCGGAGCGGGAACGGCACGACGTCGCGCCAGGACTGGAGCTGTTCGGGGAGCCGGTCGCGGCACAGGTTGAGCGTGAGCATCTTCAGCAGCGTCGACTTGCCCGCGCCCGCCGACCCGATCAGCAGCACCCGGGAACTGGTGGCGAGCAGGCTCTCGAACGGACGGCCGCGCGCCGTGGTCCGCCCCTCGCCGCCGTCCGCCGACTCCGTCCCGCGGTCGGTCCGCACCCGTGTCGACAGTTCCACGTACGCGGTGTCGAGCGGGTACTCCACGTCCTCCTCGGGCAGCGCCAGGCCGAACAGCCTGGTGTTGCGGTACCGCCGGGAGAGCAGCGCGCGGTAGCGCTCCTCGAACGGCAGCGTGACGCGGTCGCCGCCGGGGAGGCGCTCGTCCAGCTCGCCCAGCTTGCGGAAGATCTCCAGGAGCGTCCGCGCGGTGAACTCGGGGTTGCGGGTGAAGTACTCGACGATCTGCGTGGCGCAGGGCCCGACCATCAGCTCGTAGAGCCGCAGGCCGCGCTCGCTCAGCCCCCGCGCCGGGTCGTTCGCGGCCTCGGTCATCGCGGCGGCGAGCCGGTCCGGGTCGGCGTAGACGTCGTGCAGGGTCTCCCAGGTGACGTCGCCGAGCGCCATCAGCGTCTGCGCGACGGCCTCCACGACGGCGTCGCCGTCGTCCTGCAACCGCAGGTCGGGGTGCTCCTCGGTGACGACCCGCGCCATCTTCCCGGCCAGCCTCCGGACCTCCCGCGCGACGATCGTCCGCGCGTCGCCCCGGCTGAGGACGCCCCGCCCCTTGAAGCCGATCTGGTCGGCCAGCCCCGCGCCGGGCAGCGGAGCCGGCATGAGCTTGCCGATCAGCGGTTTCACCACCGCCGCCGCGAGCGGGCCGATCGGTACGTCCACGAGACCACCCCTCCCGCGACCGCCGGGGGACGGTCGCGGAATTACCGCCGAAATCAACGCCGCCGGGAGTGTAACGCGGAATGGAAAGGCGTCCCGTTTCGATCTTGAATGAAGGCCACATTTGGACACTTCATTTCTAACGGTCGGATCGTGCGATCCAATGTCGCGGCATTTTCTTTTCGACGGAAAAGGGCGGCCCGGCGGCCGCGGTCAGCGGCCGGTGGAGCCGGCGGGCGGGGCGGTGAGCGCGTAGATCAGCAGGACGCACATCGCGATCGTCAGCACCGACCACAGCGGGAACGCCTGGAGGAACGCCAGGTGCCCGATCGCGGCGACGACGGCGAAGAAGACGCCCACCGCGCGGGCCCACAGCTTCCCGGACAGGATTCCCGCGCCGACCGCTATCTGGACGATCCCGAGGATCAGCCAGATCCAGCCCCACGCGGTGTAGTCGAAGACGAGGATCCTGTTCTCGCCGACGAGGTAGTAGTTGTCCCGGAAAAGGGCGACCAGCCCGTCGATGATGTTGAACGCGCCGACCACCAGCGAAAGGGTCCCGGCGAAGGTCAGCCAGCCGGACGTCCGGTACCGCCGCTCCGGGACGGAGCCGGCGCCATGGGTCATCCTGCTCGTCATCGAACCTCCCTGAATCAGGTACCGGGGTGCTAATCACGTGGTACCGGGGTGCAGGGAGAAATGCCACAGATCGACCCCCGCAAACCCTGATCAATGGCCGCTTGTCCATTTCTTGAACGGCGATTTACCGTCGTCCGGCGCGGGGTCAGTCAGACGTGACCGCGCCGAGGCTGCGCAGGACGAAGGTCGTCACCCGCGCGACGGTCTCGGCCAGGTCGCGGGTCCCCTGGCCGAGCGGGTAGCGCTCGGCGCCGAGGCAGGCGAGGACGAGGTGCGCGGTCCCGGCGGGGTCGCACGGCGCGAACTCCCCGGCCTCGACGCCGTCCTCGATCATCTCCGTGAGCAGCTGCCCCAGCGGGCGGACGTGGGCGTGCATCTCCCGGTAGCCGTCCGGCCCGAGGAGCGTCGCGAGCTCCGGCCCGGCGGGCTGCGGGTAGGCGACGAAGTCGGCGAGCTGCTCCCGGACGTACACGGTGATGCGCTCGGTCGGCCCGGCGGCGTCCGCCAGCGCGCGGTGCAGCTCGTCGGTGAAGCGGGTCGTCTCGTGCTCGGCGTGCGCGATGATCAGCGCGCGGACGTCGGGGAAGTAGTTGTAGACGACGCTGCGGTTCAGCCCCGACCGGCTCGCGACCTCGGCCATGGACAGCCGGTCGACGCCGTCCTTCGCCATGATCTCGCGAACGGCCACGAGGACGCGCTCGCGCGTCGCGGCGCGGTGCTCGTCGAGGGATCCGGTGATGCGGGGCACGCCCGCATGCTAGAAGGCCACAATACTACGAGACGTAGTAGCAAACTGTCTGTATCGTTGCCCGCGTGAAATCCGACACGGGCACAACGACCCCCGACGCCGACAGCGACACCGACGTCGACGTCAGCGCTGCCTGCGCGGTGAACGGCCTGGTCCGCGCCTACCGAGGCGCGGACCGCCGCGCGGTCGACGACGTCTCGTTCGACGTCCGCCCCGGCGAGGTGTTCGGCGTGCTCGGCCGGAACGGCGCGGGAAAGACGACGCTGGTCCGCATGCTGGTCGGCCTGCTGCGCCCCGACGACGGGACGGTGCGCGTCGCCGGAGCCGACGTGACCGGACGAGCCGCCGACGCCGCCGCGCACGTCGCCTACCTGCCGCAGGCCGAGTCCGCGCTGACCGACATGAGCGTGCGGACGGCGGTCGAGACGACGGCCCGGCTGCGCGGCCTTCCCCGCGCGGGCGCCCGCGCCGAGACCGCCGACCTGCTCGCCGAGCTGGAGCTGACCGGCCTCGCGGGCACGCGGGTCGGGAAGCTGTCCGGCGGGCAGCGC
Source organism: Actinomadura syzygii (assembly GCF_008085905.1). Taxonomy (GTDB): domain Bacteria; phylum Actinomycetota; class Actinomycetes; order Streptosporangiales; family Streptosporangiaceae; genus Spirillospora; species Spirillospora syzygii. Next base: position 418,555 of record NZ_VSFF01000006.1, read on the forward strand.
AGGCTCGCCGGGGTCGCGGCGGCGCTCGCCGGCGGCCGCCGCCTCCTGGTGCTGGACGAGCCGACCACCGGCCTCGACCTCGACGCCCGCCGCGCCGTGTGGCGGGCGCTCGACCGGCGGCGGGCCGGCGGCGCGGCCGTCGTCCTCGTCACGCACAACGTGCTGGAGGCGGAGACCGTCCTCGACCGCGTGCTGGTGCTGCACCGGGGCCGGACGGTCGCCTGCGACACTCCGGGGCGGTTGAAGGAGCGGTTCGGCGGGCTCGTCCGGCTCGACCTGTCCTGGCGGGACGCGCCGCCGCTCAGCCCCGCCGATCTCGGCGGCGACGTCCGCGCGACGGGGAACCGCTGGTCGGTGCGGCTGCCGGTGGAGGACGCGCGGCGGGCGCTCGACGCCGTCCTGACCGGGGCCGCCTACGCGGCGCTCGACGACTTCGGCCTCGCACCGCCCAGCCTGGAGGACGTCCTGCTCGCCTGCGACGCCGACTCCGGCCGGGAGGAGAGCGCATGATACCGATGATCACGAGCATCGCCGCCGTGCACTCCGCGCAACTCGGCCGGGCCCGTGCGGGCGGCGGCGCGGTGGTGGTCGTCGCGACCGTCCAGTCCCTCGCGATCCTCGCGCTGCTGCGCGGCGTCGGCGGGACGGCCGACGCGGGCGCGCGGGCCGCCGTCGTCTCCGGCGCCGTCCTCACGGTCGTCGCGTTCATCGCCTGGAACCTGCTCGCGCAGCGGCTCGCCGCGCTCAAGGCGGGCGGCGGGCTGGACTACTACGGGACGCTCCCCGTCCGCCCGGCCGCCGTCGTGCTCGGGTTCTGCTCCAGTTACGCGGTGTTCGCCGTCCCCGGCGTCGTGCTGACGGCGGTCGCGGGGATGGCGCTGTTCGGGCTGCCGTTCGCGCAGGTCTGGGTGCTGATCCCGGCGGCGGTCACGGGGGCCGTCGCGTTCGGCGGGCTCGGCGCGCTGAGCGGGCTCGGCCCGGCCCGCCCGGAGACCGCGACGCTCGCCGGGCAACTCGGCCTAACCGCCGTGATGTTCGCCGGGCTGATCCCGCCCGGACCGCTGCCCGGCTGGGTCGCGGCGGCCCGCGCCGCGACACCGCTCGCCTACGACGTGGACGCGTTCGCGTCCGCGCTCACCTCGCACCCCGACTGGCCTGGCATCGCGCTCCGCCTCGCCGGATCCGCCCTGTTCGGCGTGTGCTGCCTGGCCCTCGCCGCCCGCGCGTACGGCCGGTCCCTGAACCGCTGACGGGCCCCTCCAGGTTCGCCCGTCCCGGTACGATTCGGCGGGCGAGTACGGATTTCGGTACCAGCGACCTTCGGGTGAGGCATGGCAGCGAGCGGGCGGACGCCCGGAAGGCGGCCCGGCGCCGCGCGGACCCGCGAGACGATCCTCGACGCGGCCCGGCGGTGCTTCGCGGAGGACGGCTACGCCGGAACCTCCATCCGGCGGATCGCCCGCGACGCGGACGTCGACCACGCGCTCGTCCTCCACTTCTTCGGCACGAAGGACGCGCTGTTCGGCGTCGTGCTGCGGTCCGTCCCGCTGCTCTCGGGCCTCGTCCGCGAAGTGGACGAGGGCGGTCCGGACGGCCTCGGCGAGCGGTTCGTCCGCGGCTACCTCGCCCTCTGGGAGGACCCGGACGCCGGGCCCTGGCTGCGGGTCGTCGTCCGGGCGGCGTCCGCGTCGCCGAACGCGGCGGCGGCGCTCGCGTCCCTCGTCGCCGACGAGGTCATGGCCGTCCTCGCCCGCCGCGTCGGCGGGGCGGACGCGGAGCTGCGCGCGAACCTCGTCGGCGCCCAACTCCTCGGCGTCGCGACGGCCCGCTACGTGATCCCGACGGAGCCCCTCGCCTCCGCCGCCCGCGAGGACGTGGTCGCTCACCTGGCCCCACTGGTCCAGCACCTCATGACCGGCGAGCCCACCGCACCCTGACCCGATCGTGCCACCCGCCCGGAACACCTGCCGGAGTAAGGGTGCAATGTCATATGTTGTTGAGCATGAAGTTGGATCTGCCGTCCCTGGGACCCCGGCAGAAGGTCCGTGAGCAGGTCGCGCACGCGCTGCGGGCGGCGCTCGTGTCCGGGGAGATGCGGCCGGGCGTCGTGTACTCGGCGCCGGCGATCGCCGTCCGGTTCGGGGTGTCGCCGACGCCGGTCCGCGAGGCGATGATCGACCTCGCGCGGGAGGGGCTCGTCGCCGTCGTCCGCAACAAGGGGTTCAAGGTCACCGAGCTGTCCGACCGCGAGCTGGACGAGATCACCGAGGTGCGGGAGCTGATCGAGGTGCCCGCCGTGGTGCGCGCCGCCGAGCGCGGGCAGGCCGCCCGGGTCCGCGCGCTGCGCCCGCTCGCCGGGGAGATCGTGGCCGCCGCGGAGCGCCGCGACGTCCTCGCCTACATCGACGCCGACCACCGCTTCCACCTCGAACTGCTCGGGTTGTGCGGCAACGAGCACCTCGTCCGGCTGGTGAGCGAACTGCGGTACAAAGCGCGCCTGTACGGGGTGCCGCGGCTCGCCGAGCGCGGCGAGCTGGAGCCGTCCGCCCGCGAGCACGAGGACCTGCTCGACGCCGTCGCGGCGGGCGACGGCGATGGCGCCCGCACCCTGATGCGCCACCACCTCCGCCACATCCGCGGCATCTGGGCGGACCGACCCGAACGGCACCGTCCCCAACAGCGCTGACCGGCGCGTCACGCCAGGTCCTCGCAGTGCCGGACGACCTGCTCGACGACCTCCACCTCGTCCGACGGCGGGTACCGGACGGCGACCCGGCCGGGACCGTCGAGGTGCAGCGCGTCCCGGCTCACCCAGACGCACCGTCCCGCCCCGAGGTGCACCACGGTCAGCTCGTGGTCGGCGAAGACGCGCGGCTGGAGGCCCCGCGCGGCCGCGAGCGCGCAGATGCGCTCGTGCGACGGCCACCGCGACTGCGGCGCGGCGTGCCCCGGCACGGGGACGGTGAAGTACACGGCCTTGCCGGGGACGGGCCGCGCCCCGAGCCGTCCCCGCGTCGGATGGACGCCCCACCGGCCGCCCGCGTCCGCGGTCAGCGCGCCGACCAGCGTCAGCCCGCGGCCGCCCGCGGCGTCGATCGGCCGCGGCACCGGGCGCCGCCAGGGCGCCGCGTCGAACACCTTGAAAACGATCTCTGGATTCGTCCGGCCGCGCAGGTAGGCCCAAACCTCGGAACGTTCCCGGCCGCCGTGCAGAATGGCGTTCGCGGCCAACTCCGAAATGATCAATTCCGCGTCGGCGGCGGTTTCCGGCGGCAACTCGAATTGGGCGAGGACGGTGCGGGCGATGCCCCGCGCGGCCCCCGCCGCGCGGGGTCCGGGCGGCAGCGCCCAGGCCGGGAAGGCGCCGCCGCCCACGTCGGTCATGTCCAGCTCGGCCAGTCGCGGCTTTTCCGCCATGACGATCACTTTCCATGAGACGGACGGGACGGACCGGCCGGGAAGCCGCCGGGAGAGGGAGGCGGTGAGGAGGCCCTCTCCCGGCGGGAGGAGTACCGGCATTCTGTCCGCACTCCCGGGCCGCACGTCATCCGTTAGTGCATAATTTCCGGCTATGGATCTCGATATCAGCCATCTGCGCATGGTGTGCGCGATGGCGGAGACCGGGAGCATCACCCAGGCGGCGGCCCGGATGGGCATGTCGCAGCCCGCCATGTCGAACCAGCTGCGCCGCGTGGAGGAGATCGTCGGCGGGCAGCTGTTCGTCCGCAGCCGCACCGGTCTGGAGCCGACGGCGCTGGGCGGCCAGGTCATCTCGCGGGCGCGGACCGTCCTGTCCGAGCTGGACACGCTGTTCGGCGACCTGCACGGCGGCGACGGCCCGGCCGGCACGCTCGGCCTCGGCTGCGTGCACCTGGCCTGCGTCGCGAGCATCGTCGCGCGGGTGAGCGAGGCGCTTCCCGGGCGCAAGGTGTCGCTCCGCATCGAGCCGTCGTCGATCCTGCTCGGCGACGCCCTGGCGCGCGGCCATCTGGACGCGGCGCTGATCGGGGTCATGGAGGGCTTCGACGTCCCGCTCAGCGCGCCGGTCGTGACCCGCACGCTGGTGCCGCGCTACCCGATCTACGTGACGCTCACCGCGGCGCACCCGCTGGCGGGCCAGGACGAGATCAGCCTCTCCGATCTGAGGGACGAGCACTGGATCGGTCCGCCGGGCGCGGACGACGGCTCGCTCGCCTCGCTGCGGGCGTCCTGCCGGAAGGCGGGCTTCGAGCCGACCGTCCAGTACGAGGCGCCGAGCGGCGCGGCGATCCCGCTGGTCGCGGCGGGGCAGGCGATCCGCTTGGTGGACCCGTCCTGGCCGCCGAACCCCGGCACGGTCGTCCGCCCGCTGGCGGGCGAACCGCAGGTGGCGAAGCTCCTGGTGGCCTGGCGCCGGGACCGCCTGAGCCCGGAGAGCGCCACCGCCCTCTACCGCGGCCTGGCCGCCGCCTTCGTGGAACACGTGGGCAACAACCCGTCCTTCGGCGACTGGTGGCGGTCCCACCCGGAAGTCCACCCGATCGTCTAGCCAGGACGGCAGGCCGCCAAGAACAGATCCGAACCAGCGAACCTATATTCTGATCGTTGGTGAGGAGGGGGCATATGGATCCGGTGGCCGATGCCCTGGTAGGGCTGCCGGAGCTCGGCGGGCGCGACAGCCTGCGCGGGCAGGTCGCCGAAGCGTTGCGGAACGCGCTGATCGGCGGAAAGCTGCGCCCCGGCGTGGTGTACTCCGCCCCCGCGCTGGCCGAGGAGTTCGGTGTGTCGGCGACGCCGGTCCGCGAGGCGATGATCGATCTGGTCCGGGACGGACTGTTCGAGGCCGTGCGCAACCGCGGGTTCCGGGTGGTTCCGCTGTCGGCGCGCGACCTCGCGGAGCTGACCGAGCTCCGGGAGATGGTCGAGGTGCCCGCGGTGGCGCGGCTCGCCGGCGCCCTCCCGGACGACGCGCCGCCGAGGCTCCGCGCCCTGGCCGCCGAGACCGCGACCGAGGCGGGCACGGGCGATCTCCTCCGCTTCCTGGACGCCGACAGCCGCTTCCACGCCGAGCTGCTCGCGCTGACGCAGAACAGGACGCTCGCGCGGACCGTCCTCGATCTGCGGAGCCGGTCCCGCATGTACGGGCTGGTGAAGCCCGCGGCGAAGGACACCATGGAGACGGCGGCGGCCGAGCACGCCGAGCTGGTGGACGCGCTGGCCGACGGCGACACCGCGAAGGCACGCGAGATCATGCTCCGCCACCTGGACCACGTGCGGAACGCCTGGAGCTGACGCTCCCCACGCTGAGGGGCCCCGGAACTTCGGGTCTTGGCAAGTAGGGTTTTACATTTTACAGTGCAATTTCACATTGTAGAGCGGACGCCACCGCCTCCGGTGGCAGCCCCCGTCCGCGAAGGAGGAACCCCCCGATGGTCCGCCCGAAACGCAGTAGCGCGGCCCTGGCGATCGCCTCGGCCGCCGCGCTGACCTCGGTCTTCACGGCCGTACCGGCGTACGCCGGTACGCCCGCAGGCCGTGGCGCGCCCCCCGTGCACCCGCAGAAGGAGGCGAGGCAGGCACTCGTCCAGCAGATCGTCAACGACCAGGGCGTCCCGGCGGCCGAGGCCGCGCGCCGCGCCGACCGGCAGCCCGCGCAGCTCAAGCTGGCCGCGTCGGTCGGCCGGACGCTCGGCGCCCGGTACGGCGGCGCCTGGATCGACCAGAAGCACGGCGGCAGGCTCACCGTCGGCGTGACGACGGGCAAGGCCGCGCCCGCCGTGACCGAGGCGGCCGCGACGGCCGGGATCGCAGACACCGCGACGGCCCGCGTCCGGTACGGGTACCGGCACCTCCAGCAGGTGTCGGACGCGCTCGCCAAGCGGGTCGCCAAAGCCAACAAGGGCGCGAAGGACGGCCTCCAGACGGGGATCGTCACGTCCGGGAACAGGGTGCGGCTGACCAGCCTGCGCGGCGCGCCGGTCACCGCCGCGCAGCGGGACGTCCTGCGCTGGGCGAAGCGCGAGTTCGGCGACGCGGTCGAGGTCTCGACCCACGCGCAGAAGTCGGTGCCGCGCTACTGCCAGGACGACTACGCCTGCGACCCGCCGCTGCGCTCCGGGCTCGCGATCTTCACCGGCGGCGCGCGCTGCACGTCGGCGTTCACGGCGTACTCCGGCGGCAGCTACTACATGATGACCGCCGGGCACTGCGCCGAGATCGGCTACTGGTGGGACGTCTCCACCTACAGCTACGGCTACCAGAACGTCGGGGGCGTCGCCGGCTACGAGTTCAGCTGGTACGGCGACTCGGCGATCGTCTCCGTCGGCGATCCCGGCTGGTGGCAGCCGCGCGGCTGGGTGCTGTACGAGTCGCCGGTCTCCGGCAGTGAGGCCGACTACGTCGGCGGCTACGTCTGCAAGCAGGGCTCGACGACCGGCTACACCTGCGGGACGGTCACCGAGGTCGACGCCACCGTCTCCTACCCGGACCGGACGCTCTCCGGCATGACCTGGAGCACCGCGTGCGACGGTCCCGGCGACAGCGGCAGCGGCGTGTTCGCGGGCAACTACGCCCACGGCATCCTGAGCGGCGGCCCGTTCTCCGGCTGCGGCATGATCCACGAACCGATCGGCCGGGCCCTGTCGGCCTGGGGCGTCTCACTGCTCACCGGCTGAGCCGCTGAACGCGAACGGTGCCGCGCGCGGGCCCCCGACCCGGCGCGGCACCGTCCGCGTCCCCGCTTCTCCGGCTCAGGCGAGCGACTGCACCCAGTGCTCGACCTCTTCCGGATGGCGGGGCAGCCCGGCGGACATCAGGCGGGCGCCGGTCTCGGTGACGACGACGTCGTCCTCGATCCGGACGGCGATGCCCCGCAGCTCCTCCGGGACGGTCAGGTCGTCGGGCTGGAAATAGAGCCCCGGTTCGACGGTCAGGACGTGTCCCGGTTCCAGCACGCCGTCGAGGTACTGGGACGCTCGGGCCTGCGCGCAGTCGTGGACGTCCATCCCGAGCATGTGCCCGCTGCTGCACAGCGTGTAGCGGCGGTACACCCCGGACGCCGGGTCGAGCGCCGCGTCCGCGTCGGGCAGCACGCCCCACTCCGCGAGCCCTTCGGCGATGACGCGCATCGCGGCCTGGTGGAAGTCGCGGAACCGCGCCCCCGGCCGGACGGCGGCGAGCGCCGCCTCCTGCGCGTGGTAGACGAGGTCGTACACCTGCCGCTGGCGCGGCGTGAACCAGCCGTTGACCGGGATGGTGCGGGTGATGTCGGCCGTGTAGAGCGTGTCGGTCTCGACGCCCGCGTCGAGGAGGAGGGTGTCGCCCTTGCGGAGCGGGCCGTCGTTGCGCGTCCAGTGCAGGACGCAGCCGTGCGCCCCGGCGGCGGCGATCGTGTCGTAGCCGACGCCGTTGCCGGACGCGCGGGCGGAGCGCTCGAACGTCCCCTCGATCCAGCGCTCGCCGCGCGGGCGGCCGAGCGCGCACGGGATGGCGGCGACGGCGTCGCAGAACCCGTCGACGGTGTGGCCGACGGCGGCCTGGAGCTGGGCGATCTCCCAGTCGTCCTTGACGAGCCGCAGTTCGGCGACGGCGGCGGCGAGCTCCCGGTCGAGCGCGGGGTCCTTGACGGGGACGGCGGTGTCGACGTCCGCGGCGACGCCGCGCAGCGCCCGCGCGGGGACGGCGAGCCGCAGCGCGCCGGGCAGCGCGTCCAGCGGGCGGCAGACGACCCCGAGCCGCCGCTCCGTCTCGCCGAGCGTCTCGCGCGGCCCGACCCAGAACTCGCCGTCGCGGCGGTCCCGGTAGAAGGCGTCGCCGTGGCGGCCGGACGGCGGCCGCCGGTACACGACCGCCTCGTGCCCGCCGCCGGCCGGCTCCAGGACCAGGACGGCGCCCGGCCCGGTGTCGGCCGTCGTGTCCCCGGTGAGGTGCGCGTACGCGGTGTGCGGCCGGTAGCGGTGGTCGCAGTCGTTGCTCCGCACCTTCGGCGGCCCGGCGGGGACGACGAGCCGCTCGCCCGGGAACCGCTCCGCCAGCGCGGCGCGGCGGAGGGCGGCGTAGGCCGCGACGGGGTCGGCGACGGCGGGGAACGTGGTGGGAGGCGTGGCGGGGGGCGTGGCCCATTGCGTCCGCATGAAGGCGGCGAGGGCCGGCGAGACCGGCAGGTCGTGGCTGCCGGTGGCGAGACGGTCCATGTGCGGTCCCGGGGGTCGGAGTCAGACGGGGTCGGAGAGTCAGGCGAGGTCGGGGAGTCGGACGGGGCAGGCGGAGTCGGGCGGGGTGGAGATTCGGTAACGCTTCTAGACGTACAATTTTACTGTACTATTTTATATGACACTTCGCCCACCGATGTTCGGAGTGTCATGACACGTCCTCTGGGCCGCGCGCGCGGTCCGCTGCGCACCACGGCCGCCCTCTCGCTCTCCCTCGTCCTCGCCGGCGGGCTCGCGTCCTGCGGGTCGGACGGCGACGGGTCCTCCTCCGGGGCGGCCGGCGGCACGCTCACCGTCCTGTACACGCAGGACGTCGCCCACCTCGACCCGCAGCGCAACTACGTGATGTTCGCGATGGACTTCGGCGTCCGGCTGCTCTACCGGACCCTCACCACCTACGCCGCGAAGCCCGGCCAGCCGGGCACCGAGATCGTCCCGGACCTGGCCGAGGACGCCGGGAAGACCTCCGACGGCGGCCAGACCTGGACGTTCCGTCTCAAGCAGGGCCTCAAGTACGAGGACGGCACGCCGATCACCAGCCAGGACGTGAAGTACGGCGTGGAGCGCTCCTTCGCCCCCGACCTCCCCGAAGGCCCCGGCTACGCCCGGACGATGCTCGCGGGCGGCGACAAGTACAAGGGTCCGTACAAAGGTGGGAGCCTCGCGTCGATCGAGACGCCGGACGCCCGCACGGTCGTGTTCCACCTGAAGGAACCGTCCATGGACTGGCCGAAGATCGCGACGCTGCCGACGTTCGCGCCCGTCCCGAAGGCGAAGGACACCGGGGTCAACTACGACAAGCGCCCCTTCTCCTCCGGCCCGTACAAGGTGGAGTCGTACGACCGGGGACGGCGGCTCGTCCTCGTCCGGAACCCGCACTGGGACAAGGCCACCGACACCGTCAGGCAGGGGAAGCCGGACAGGATCGTCCTGGAGGAGGGCCTCGCGCAGACGGCCATCGACCAGCGCCTCATCGCCGACCAGGGCGCGGACAAGCGCGCGGTCACCCTCTACAGCGTCGCGGCGGCGAGCATGCCGCGCATCCTGACCAGGGCGGACGTCAAGAAGCGGTTCATCAGCGCGACGAGCCTGTGCACCCGGTTCCTCGCGATGAACACGTCCAAGCCGCCGTTCGACGACCCGCGCGTCCGGCAGGCGATGCAGTACGCGGTGGACAAGGAGGCGTACCGCACCGCGCACGGCGGCAGCGGCGTCGGCGAACTGGCGGGCTCCTACCTCCCGCCGACGATGACCGGCGGCAAGGCGCTCGACGTCTACCACGCGCCGCCGAACGGCGACCCGGCGCGGGCCAAGCAGCTGCTCACGGCGGCGGGCAAGGGCGGCGGGTTCTCGATCACGCTGACGACGACCAGTACCGAGCAGGGCAAGGCGGAGGGCGAGGCGGTGCAGCAGGGCCTCGCCCGCGTCGGCGTGAAGGTCCGGCTGAACCCGGTCGCGAAGAGCGTCTACTACGACGCCATCGGCGACATCAAGAAGGAGGACGAGCTGGTCTTCTACGGCTGGTGCGCCGACTTCCCGTCCGCGTCGTCGTTCATCCCGCCGGTCTTCGACGGGCGCAACATCACGCCGAAGGGCAACACGGTCGTCTCGCAGTACGACGACCGCGCGCTGAACGACGCGATCGGCGCGGCGGTGAAGGGCGGCGACACGGCCGCCTGGCAGGCCGTCGACCAGCGGATCATGCAGGCGTCGCCGATGGTCCCGCTGATCCACGACAAGCTGCCGCTGCTGCGCGGCTCGAAGGTCACCGGCGCCTTCGGCCACCCGATCTGGGAGGGCGAGTTCGACTTCGCCACGCTCGGGGTGTCGGAGTGAGCGCACCCTCCCTGGCCGAGGGGCGGGCGGCGACCCCGCCGCCCCTCGGCCGCTCCCCGTGGCGGACCGCCGCCCGGCGCCTGCGGCGCGATCCCGCGGCCCTGATCGGGCTCGGGATCGTGCTGCTGTTCGTCCTGATGGCGCTGACCGCGCCGGTGCTGACCGCGCTCAACGGGCACGGCCCGAACGAGTTCCACCCGGAGAAGATCGACAAGGCGCTGGCGGGCGCGCCGAAGGGCGCGCTCGGCGGCGTGGACGGCGACTTCTGGCTGGGCGTCGAGCCGGGCACCGGACGGGACGTGTTCAGCCGCATGGTGCACGGCGCGCGGATCTCGCTGCTGATCTCCGTCCTCGCGACCGGCGTCGCGACCGCCGCCGGGACCGCGCTCGGCCTCCTCGCGGGCTTCTCCGGCGGACGGCTGGACGCCCTGATCAGCCGCGTCATGGACCTCGTCCTGTCGTTCCCGCAGCTCATCTTCATGATCGCGCTGGTGTCGGTGCTGCCGGAGGGGAACCGGACGCTGGAGCTCGTCTTCGTCATGGGCTTCTTCGGCTGGCCGTACGTCGGGCGGATCGTGCGCGGGCAGGCGCTCGTCCTGCGCAGCCGCGAGTTCGTGGAGGCTGCGCGGGCGGCGGGCATGACGCGCGCCCGCATCCTGTTCCGCGAGGTGCTGCCGAACCTGCTGGCGCCGATCCTCGTGTACGCGACGCTGACCGTCCCGATCAACATCGGGACGGAGGCGGCCCTGTCGTTCCTCGGCATCGGCGTGCGCCCGCCGGACTCGTCCTGGGGGCAGATGATGGCGACCGCGATGACCTGGTACCAGGTCGACCCGATGTTCTTCGTCGTGCCGGGCGTGTGCCTGCTGCTGACCGTCCTCGCGTTCACGCTGCTCGGCGACGCCTTCCGGGACGCCCTCGACCCGCGGAGCGCCACCCGATGATCCGCTACGTCGCGCTGCGGCTGGCCGGGATGGCGGGCGTCCTGCTCGTCATCTGCGCGGTCACCTTCACGATCTTCTACGTCTTCCCCGCCGACCCGGCCCTCCAGGCGTGCGGCAAGTCGTGCACGCCGGAACGGCTCGCGATGCTGCACCACCAGATGGGCCTCGATCGTCCGCTGTGGAGGCAGTTCACCGGCTACCTGACCGGCATCTTCGCCGGACGGTCGTACGGCGAGGGCCCGCTCGCCGTGCAGTGCCATTTCCCCTGCCTCGGCTTCTCGTACCAGAACAACACGCCCGTCTGGGACCTGATGATGCGGCGGCTGCCGACGACGCTGTCGATCGCGGCGGGCGCGGCCGTGCTGTGGCTGGCGGGCGGCGTCGCGGTCGGCGTGATGTCCGCGCTGCGCAAGGACACGCTGCTGGACCGGACGATGATGGTCGGCACGCTCACCTCCGCGTCCCTGCCTATTTACTTCACGGCGATGACGTTGACGGTGCTCGTCGTCCAGGTCGGTGGGCTGCTGCCTTACTCCAGCTACGTCCCGGTCGGGCAGGACCCTGCGGGGTGGGCTAAGAACCTCGTCTTGCCTTGGGTCGCGCTCGCCTTGCTGTACGCCGCGATGTACGCGCGTATGACGCGAGCGTCGATGGTCGAGACGATGGCCGAGCCGTTCATCCGCACCGCCCGCGCGAAGGGCCTCCCGGAGCGGACGGTCGTCGCGAAGCACGGGCTGCGTGCCGGGCTGACGCCCGTCCTCACCGTGTTCGGGATGGACCTCGGCGCGCTGCTCGGCGGCGCCGTGATCACCGAGAGCGTGTTCGGGCTGCCCGGCCTCGGACGGCTCACCATCGACTCCATCGAGACGTCCGACCAGCCGGTCGTGATGGGCGTCGCGCTGCTCGCCGCCTTCTTCATCACGTTCGCCAATCTGGTCGTGGACCTCGCCTACGCCGTCGTCGACCCGCAGGTGAGGTTCTCATGAGCTTGTTGGACGTCCGGGACCTGACCGTCGAGTTCCCGCATCGGAAGGGGCCGTTGCGGGCCGTGGACGGGGTTTCGTTCGCCGTCGAGCCGGGGCGCACGGTCGGGATCGTCGGGGAGTCCGGATCCGGGAAGTCCGCGACCAGCCTCGCGATCATGGGGCTGCACGCGGCGGCGCGGATCGGCGGGTCGATCGAGCTGGACGGCGTCCAGCTGGTCGGCGCGGGCCGCGAGAAGATCCGCGCGGTGCGCGGCCGCCGGGTCGCGATGATCTTCCAGGACCCGCTGTCGTCGCTGCACCCGCACTTCCGCGTCGGCGAGCAGATCGCGGAGGCGCGGCGGCTGCACTTCGGGGAGTCGCGCCGGGCCGCGCACGCGCAGGCGGTGCGGCTGCTCGCGGACGTCGGCATCCCCGACCCGGACGAGCGGGCCCGCGACCATCCGCACCGGTTCTCCGGCGGGATGCGCCAGCGCGTCATGATCGCCATGGCGCTGGCCTGCGAGCCGGACCTGCTGATCGCGGACGAGCCGACGACCGCGCTGGACGTGACCGTCCAGGCGCAGATCCTGGAGCTGATCGCGGGCGCGCAGCGGGAGCGCGGGCTCGCCGTCCTGATGATCACGCACGATCTCGGGGTGGTCGCGCGGGTCGCCGACGACGTCCTCGTGATGTACGCGGGACGGGTCGTCGAGCACGCCGACGCGGAGACCCTGTTCGCCGCGCCGCGGCATCCCTACACGCGCGGGCTGCTCGGCTCGCTGCCGCGGCTGACCGGCCCGGCCGGGGAGCTGAGCCCGATCCCGGGGAGCCCGCCGTCGCTGCTGGCCCCGCCGTCCGGCTGCCCGTTCCATCCCCGCTGCCCCGACCGGATCGCGGCTTGCGAGATCGCGCGCCCTGAACTGGAGGGCGCGACCCACCAGGCGGCCTGCCACCTGACCGCCGCAAAGGAGCCCCGATGACCGCGTTGCTCTCCTTGGAAGGGCTGACGAAGACGTTTCAGACTCGGCGCGGGAGTGTCCGTGCGGTGGACGGGCTCGACCTGGAGGTGCGCTCCGGCGAGACCCTCGGGCTCGTCGGCGAGTCGGGCTGCGGGAAGTCGACGACCGGACGGATGCTCGTCCGGCTGCTCGACCCGACGTCCGGCCGCATCACCTTCGACGGCACGGACATCACCGCGCTCCCCCAGCGGCGCATGCGCCCGCTCCGCAGCGAATTGCAGATCGTGTTCCAGGACCCGTACTCGTCACTGAACCCGCGGCAGACGGTCGCGTCGATCGTCGGGGCGCCGCTGCGGGTGCAGGGCGTCCCGGTGGCGGAGGCGCACGCCCGCGTGCGGGAGATGCTGGGCCTCGTCGGCCTGGACGCCGAGCACGCCGGACGCTACCCGCACGAGTTCTCCGGCGGGCAGGCGCAGCGCATCGGGATCGCCCGCGCGCTCGTGACCCGGCCGCGCCTCGTCGTCGCGGACGAGCCGGTGTCGGCGCTCGACGTCTCGATCCAGGCCCAGATCGTCAACCTGCTGTCCGGGCTGCGCCGGGAACTGGACCTGGCGCTCGTGCTGATCGCGCACGACCTGGCCGTCGTCCGGCACGTGTGCGCGCGGGTCGCGGTGATGTACCTCGGCCGGATCGTCGAGATCGGCGACCGGGACGCGATCTACGACGCGCCCGCGCACCCGTACACGCGGGCGCTGCTGTCCGCGATCCCGCTGCCCGACCCGGTGGCCGAGCGGGCGCGGGAGCGGATCGTGCTGCGCGGCGACCCGCCGAGCCCGGCGTCGCCGCCGTCCGGCTGCCCGTTCCATCCGCGCTGCCACAAGGCGGAGTCGCGGTGCCGGGTGGAGCGTCCCGTCCTTTCGCGGGTCGCCGGACGCGAAGTCGCCTGCCATTTCCCTGAAACCTCCTGAGTTCCGGACGAGAAAGGGCCGGGATCGGGCTGCGGGGCCCGATCCCGGCTTTCTTTCACGCAGGGTCACACAAGGCCGGAATCAGTACTCGACCTTTACCGAAGCTCCGTTGAAAGCCTCCTTTCCGTACATGCTGATGTAGTTGTAACCGGCCGGCGGGCTGCTGACCGTCAGGGTCTCCGCGTTGCCCGCGTTCATGGATCGCTGGCCGTAGGACGTCGGCGTCGCCCACGTGCTGCCGTTGTAGTAGAGGTCGGCGTCGCCGGTTCCGCCGGACGAGGTGATGGTGATCGACCGCGTCCCGGACGGGATGTAGATGTACAGGTAGTACGTGCCGCCCTTCGCGGCGGAGAGGTTGCTCCGCTGGCAGTTCCGGTCGAGCTGCCTGGTGTCGGAGCCGGTGCACTCCTTCGTCCCGCCGCCGCCTCCGGCGGACACCGAGACCTGCTGCGTCACGGTGTCGGTGCCACCGGCGTTGTCGGTGACGGTGAGGGACACGGTGTAGTTGCCGTCCGCGCCATAGGTGTGGGACGGGTTGGCCGACGTCGACGTGGTGCCGTCGCCGAAGTCCCAGCGGCGGGACGCGATCGTCCCGTCGGAGTCGGTGGACTGGTCGGTGAACGCGACCGCCAGGCCGTTCGCCTGGTAGCCGAACCGGGCGACGGGCGCCTGGTTGCCGCCACCGCCGCCGCCCGCGCAGGCGCCGGCGGCGCAGGCGGCGAGCCACGTCCACCAGTCGCTGTCGTAGCGGCTGCCGATGGTGCTGGTCAGGTACGTCCGGGCGGCGTTCCAGTTGCCGGTCCGGTAGTAGCCGAGAACGGTGGAGATGTCGCCGGGGTGCTTCTCGAACATGTACCGGACGGCGAGGTATCCCCAGTAGTAGATGCGCGTCGTGTCATGGCTGTACGTCGTGTTGAAAAGGGTGCTTAGCGCGTACGTCCGCCGGGCGGCCTCGGCGATGGCCGAGTCGTTGTTGACCTTCCGGTAGGAGTAGGAGACGTACTCGGCGAAGCCCTCGATCCACCAGATGGTCGGCGTGGTGACATTGGCGTTGAAGTCGCCGTACATGTCGAACCGGCCGTCGAGGTAGTGGGTGTACTCGTGGTTGAGGTTCCAGATCTGGAACGTCGGACGCACCCATTCGGCCTCGTAGGCGATGAACCTCGGCTGGTTCCCCGACGCGGCCGGGTCGCCCTCCAGGTACATTCCGCCGTTGTTGGTGTCGATGCCGAACATCGCACCGGCGTACGTCTGGTAGTCCGTACTGGAATCGAAGACGCAGACCTCGATCGTGGTGTTGTTGTCGTTCGCGACCGGCCGGTTGCCGTCCTTCACCAGGCCGTGGAAGTAGGCGTCCTGGTTCAGCAGGCTCGCGCACGAGTCGGACAACTGCGCCGCCGTCATGTCCTGCGCCCGGATCCGGATGCTGGAACTGCACGTGTGGTTGATGGTCAGCACGTTCTGCGCCAACCGCTGCTGGAGGTTGCACGTGTCGTAGTAGGTGCAGTTCGCCTTGTCGTAGAAGTCGGTCATCTCAGCGATGCCGACCCACAGCGGAGCCGTCTTCCCGGTCATGGCGCTCTGCCCGAGAAGGCCCTTGGCCTGCGGCCTCACCTTCGCCTGGAGCGGCGAGTGCTGGAGGAAGCGGGCCATTTCGCGGCCGGCGTTGGAGACGAGGTAGCTGCGGTCCGTTCCGAGCAGGGAGAGGTGTCCGGACGCGAACGAGTTGAGCGTGTCCAGGAGACTCGGATCGGACTGCACAGCGGACACGAACTCCGGCACCTGGTGGCCGCGGAACAGGATCGTGTATACGTTGTTGACCGCGTTGAGCATCCACCAGTAGGCGTCGTAGGAGCTGTTGTATCCGGTCAGCATCCGCTTGATGACGTAGATGTACCGGGCGTTCTCCTGGGCGCTGTCGACCAGCGTGACCGCCTCGGCGAGCACCTCGCCGTTGGCGTCGCTGACCGTCGACGACCTGGAGTTTCCGAAGTAGGCGTCCAGCCCCGACTGGATCGCCGTCTTCAACGACGCGCCATAAGCGCCCACGTCGGTCGGGTAGTACCACTGCACGTAATACCCGGCGCGCAGGTAAAGGACGAGCTGAGCGGTACCCGTGGTGTTGTCGCCCGGGTAGTAGAGGCCGTTGTCGCGCAGCGCGTACGCGACCGTCGACATCTGGGATTCGCGGAAGGCGTAGTAGGCGTCGCCTCCGGTCAGGCTGAACAGCGTGTTGACGCAGTCCGTCGTGCTGCTTTTGATCTGCTGCACGAGCGCGCTTCCGGAACGGCTGGTGAAGTCGCTCGGACTGCACGCCGCCGCCGCTTTCGCCTTCGGCGCGCCCTTCGGGGCCTGCTTCATGGAAGGCCGCTGCCGTTCCGCGGATTTCCGCGGCTTGTCCGGACGGCTCTTCAGCGCGTCGTCCGTGGCGGGGAGCGGCGGCCGGTCCTTGACCGGGAGCGGCGACTTCCGCAGGTGCCCGCTCGCGTCGTCTCCGGTGCGGGCCGTGACGGGGTGCGGGCGGGGCGTGGGAGCCGCGTTGGCGGGGTTGGCGGGCGAGACCATGAAGCTGATCCCAAGCACAAGGACCAGCGACGCCCGCAGGCATCTGATCGAGGTATGTCTTTTTCTCACGGGGGGTTCCTCCGGGGCATCCCGGCGAGGCCGGGATGGGATTCCGATGGCTCGTGGACGAAAAGGCGCCGCCGGCCTCCAACTCCCGACGGTCTAGGCGATCTCTGCGCCCGCAGTGTGAGCGCCCCGTCCTCCCGGCGGTCATACGCCGCCCCATACATCTCCGTTATGCAAGAACCCCGAGTCCGCGGCCGCGTGCTTTGGCGGTGAGCGTCCCCGCCGTTCAGTCGCGGGCGCGGGACTCGATGCCGAAGGTCAGTTCGACGTTCTGCTCGTCCAGGTTCCACCGGCCTTCGCTGTACGCCTGGTTGCTGATCCAGAACACCATGACGCGCTGGTCGGGGAACCGCGCGAACTCGCCGAACGACCAGTCGTTCCCGCCGTCGTGCTCCACGAGCCACCGATCACGAGCGTGGACGACGCCCCAGCCATATCCGTAGTACGCCTTGAGGCCGTCGCGTTCTCCGACGTAGACATGCGGCTTGAACATCTTGCGCTTGGCGCCGTCCGAAAGGACGCCGGTGCCTTCGAGGGCCCGATGCCAGAGGAACATGTCGCGCGGCGTCGACAGCACACCACCATTCCCGCGCAGGTACCAGTAGGGCCCGTCGGACGCCCACGGGTGCTCGTTCGGCCGTCCCTGCGACCGTCCGTGCTCGTCGTATTCGACCGCGATGTCGTCGCGCTTCCAGCGCGGCAGGACGTATCCGGTTCGCGTCATCCCGGCAGGCGCGAACAGGTTCGTCGCCAAGTAGCGCTCGTAGCCGACGCCCGAGACCTTCTCCACGATCGCGGCCAGAACACTGAATCCCAGGTTGGAGTAATGGAATTCGGAGCCTGGCGCCGACTGGAGCTTCGACCGGAGCGCCACTTTCAGCATCCCGTCGCGCGAGACCGGCTCGTAGTCGTCGCCGCCCTGCTCGTCGTCCAGCCCGGACGTGTGCGTCAGCAGGTGGTGCAGCGTGATTCCCCGCTTGTCGGCGGGCACGGGCCCAAGGTATTCGGAGATCGGGTCGCTGACCCGCAACCGCCCCTGCATTTCAAGCTTCACGATGGCGGCGGCGGTGAACTGCTTCGTCATCGACATGACGTCGTAGACGGTGTCGCACCGCGCCGGGATTCGCAGCTCGCGGTCCGCGAAGCCGAAGCCTCGGCAGTGCACGAGCCCGCCGTCATGGGCGGCGGCGACCGTCCCGCCGGGGCCGCTCGGAATCTTCGCCCGCAGAAACTCCTGAATGGACGAGTCCACGGGTTCGGCCGGACGTTCATCAGCCCGAAGCGCCGCCCGCTCGTGGTCGCCGCACCCGCTGAACGCACCCGCCACGGCGAGCAGAACGGCGACCATTCCGATTCCCCACACATAATGGCTCCGCCTCATCCCCGGAACGCTACGGAGACGACCGGCGGACGTCGTCCCCCCGCAAGGGGAACCGCGCGCCCCTCCCGCCGGGGACGCCGCCCACTCGTCCGGTCACTCGTCCGGGCGGACCACCACCGCGTCGGCGGGCAGGTCGTCGAGCGGGGACAGGTCACCGTCCAGGATGTCGGCGCGGATGCGCACCTCGCGCAGGGCCGGGAGTTCACGGAGCGGCCGAAGGGAGACGATCTCCCCCGTGTACACCAAGGCGATCGTCTCAAGGCCCTTCATGCCGGTGAGCACGGAAAGGTCGAGGCGCGTCCGCACCTTCGGCTGGTAACCGGGCATAAGGCGCAGCACCCGCAGGCCCGTCAGTTCACGCAGCGGCTCAAGACTCTCGACCTGAGCATCGCGGACCCACAATTCGCTCAGGTCACGACAGCCTTCAATACCGTCCAACGTCGCCAGTTGTTTCCTGCCTTCCAGGCGCAACGACCGCAACGGCGGCGGAGCATCGCCGAGAAAGGACAGATCCGTTCCCTTCCAGTACCAGATGAGCAACTCACGCAGCTGTCGCAGTTCCGCGATGTGCTCCTTGCCCGGACGGTCGTCGATTCCGAGCCGGGTCAAACCGGCCGCCGCGAAACCGGGGATCGCCCGCGGGCTGCGCGTCAGCAGAACCAGTTCCCGCAGATCCGGCAACCGGAACGACGCCAGATCGTCGCGGATGCGCCCGTTGACCTCCAGGTAGCGAAGGCCGGTGCAGTCTTCCAGGAAGTCGAGGCTCTTGAACGCCGCCGGATGCGTGAACCGCATGTTCAGGCCGTCATGCCCGCCCTGGAGGTACTGCTCGGTCAGGCGTGCGAGGTCCCAGGGGCCGTCTCCCGGCCCCCGTGACAGCACGTCATAGTCGCCTCTCATGCCACCGCCAGGCTCTCAGGGGACCTCGTTTCTGCGGTTGATCAGTGTACCGCCGCCGACTCCGCCATATGCCTCGATGAACTGCTGCTCGACGTATTGGATATCCTCCCAGTTAAGTCCCTTCAGCGAGGTGACCTTGATATCGCGGACGTCCCGTTTCGTCAGGCCCGCGGCGTTCACGGCCGACTTTGGATCGGTGAAGGCCGCGTGCAGCCGACTGTGCACGTTGGTCGAGCTTGAGCCGACATAGATCTCGCCGTTGTTAAATACGATCTCGTAGATTCCGGGGTACTCCGGCGCACTCGAAAGGTATCGGTTGAAGGTGCGGCAGGGCACATTGTGGACGAGTACCGTGACGGACCCGACCCGGACGTAGAAGGTGTGGAAACCGGCGACGGTCAGGTCATGGACCTGCGGATGTCCGGCACCGCGCTCCATGCGGACGACGTGGAGCGTCCGCCCCTCGGCCGTCCTGACCGTGGAACCGCGCTTGAGCTGGTCGGCGCGCACCCACCGTTCCCCGGACGGGTCCCAGAACGGATGATGCTCGGTCGCCGTGACCACCCCGGTCGCGTCGCCGCGCCTCCCGTCCGTGTCGATAGTGATGACGACGATCCGGCTGTATTCGAAGCCGTTGTAGGAGGCCGTGACCTCCTTGCGTTCGGTCTTCCCCGTTCGCGGATCGGTGGAGACGACCTCATCGCCCGGCCGCACATCCTCGATGCGCTTGTAGGCGCCGTTCGCCAGTAGGACGAGAGTCCCGGTGGTGAAGCTGTTGCAGAGCCTCGTGCGCTGCCCGAACTTGGCGCCGATGCCCGCCGCCATGCCGTTCTGGAGCATCTCGCCGAAGCTCGGTCCCTGCGGCCACGGCCATTCGATGCTCCGTCCGCTAGCCAGAGCCTCAAGGGGCGAGTTGCAGTGCAGATAGCGGCAGTAGTCCTTGCCGAGCGCCTCGGCGATGTCGACGCCGAACCCCTGCTTGATCAGCTCCCGCTGGACCTGGCAGATGACGTCGTCCGGACCGCAGATCCCGGACGGTCCCTGGTCGGCGAACGCCTTGAACAGCGGGTCGTTCATCCCGCGGCCCTTGAGGACGTTCTTGCTGCCTCCGCACCCTCCCTGCATGCGGCACACGGTCAGGATGAGCGCCGTCTTCACTTCGAGGTCGCGCTGGCTGCCGGGCCCGTACTCGTTGCGGCCGGGCGTGACGCCGTCCGAGCCCATCCCGTTGGGGATGCCGTCGTTGTCGGTGTCGGTGCAGCCGCCGAGGCCGGGCGCGCAGCGCGCCTGCTCGGGCGTCGGGCACACGCCGACGTCGCACTGCGTCTTCCCGTCCGGGTCGCTGGACGTGACCGGCGAGTTCCCGGCGTAGGCGTAGCCGTTCATCTGCTGCGGGTCGGTCAGGTCCATGACCGGGTCCACCGAGATGAAGCGGCCGGTCCCGGCGTCGTACTCGCGGGCCCCGAGATGGACGAGTCCCGTCGACGCGTCGTTCGTGCCGCCCACGAACCCGCGCTCGCCGGGCCAGGCGTCCGCCGGGTTCCCGCGCGCCTGCCCGAACGGGTCGAACCGCCGGACGGTCGTCGTCAGGTCGGCGGCGTTCGTGGCGATCTGCGCGGTGCCCTGGTGGTCGCCCGCGAGGTGGACGACGCCGGACGCCTTGCGCAGCGCGACCGTCTGCCCGTTGTGCGTGTAGTAGCGGGTGCCCGTCTTCACCGCCCCGGGCGCGACGTGGATCTCGGTGCCGGGCAGGTAGAGGGTCGTGCCGGACGAGTCCCTGCGGATCAGGCGGTTGCCCTCGGCGTCATAGACGAACGACGTGTCGTTCCCGCCCTGGGACGCCTTGGTGAGGAGCCCCTGGCCGTCCCAGTCGAACGTCTGCCCGCCGGGGGCGGCGCCCCGCGACGTCATGTTCCCGATGGCGTCGTAGCCGTAGGTGTCGGTGCGGGCTCCGGCGTCGCCGGTCTGCGCGACCTGGTTCAGCCTGCTGCCGTGCCCCGGGTCGGCGTAGGAGTAGGTGCGGACGGTGTCCGCCCTGCCGCCGATCCCGTGCCTGGTCTCGGTCTTGCGGTTGCCCACCTTGTCGTAGGCGAACGTCTGCCAGTAGGGCGCGGGCCCGCCGATGACGCCCGCGGACGGGGCGGCCGAGCAGGTGCCGTCGGACTCCGTCCACGCCTCGGTCAGCCTGCGCAGACCGTCGTAGCCGAAGCACTGGTCGTCGCGGCCGTCGCGGGACGCGTCGTCGATCGACAGGATGTTGCCCGCGTCGTCGTACCGGTAGGTGGCGTTGCGGTCGTCGCCCGCGACGGTCTCGCGGTAGGCGCGGGACGTCTGGAGCCGCTGCGTCCCGGGCTCGTAGGCGAACGTCTGCCATTGGCGCTTGCCGGTCGTGCCCAGCTCGACGAGCTTGGGCTTGCCGGTCGGCGTGTACTGCGTGGTGCCGACGTACGTGCCCAGTGGGCTGGTCAGGCCGATGGGACGCTGGAAATCGTCGTAGGTGTGGGTGACCGTCTCGGCCGGGAGGTCGCCCGCGGCGGGCAGCGTCTGGGTCTTGACCGTGCCGTCGAGGTTGTAGGTCTGGCCGAAGGTGTAGGAACCCGCGAGGTCCCCCTCCGACGCCGGAACGGCGACGGTGGTCGCCTCGGTGCGTCCGAGCACGTCGTAGCCGGTGACCTGGCTGACGTAGTCGCCGTTCGTCCCGTGCCGGACGGACGTCGCGAGCAGCCCCTTGCCGCGCGGCGCCGTGTCGTAGGTGAGCGAGGTCAGCAGCGGGCCGGACGGCGAGTCCGCCCGCGTCTCCGTCTTGCGGCCGAGACCGTCGTAGACGGTGAAGACCTTCTTGCCGCGCGCGTCGGTGCTGCTCGTCTCCCGGTCGAGGTCGTCGTAGGTGTAGGTGGCGTCGCCCTTGTCCGGGTCCGTCGTCGCGACCTTGCGGCCGCGCAGGTCGTAGCGGGTCGTCCAGGTGCTTCCGGTCGGGTCGGTCGCGCGGACGAGACGTCCTGCCGCGTCGTAGGCGTAGGTGGTCGCCTCGTACGCCCCGGTCGGCCCGTCGCCCGAGAACTGGCGGCGTTCGACGACCTGGCCGCGCGCATCGTAGACGGAGGCGGACGGGATGCCGCCGCGCGGCGGGTCGATCGTCGACCAGTTCCCGCCGTAGGCCATCGTCGTGCGCCACTTCTCGGTGGCGCCCGTCCCGGCCCCGGCGAGCGTGCGCTCGGCCGTCTTGCGGCCGAGGCCGTCGTAGGAGTAGGCCGTCTGCGTCTCGACCGCGCCCGGCGTGTCGACGCCGAACAGGGTCGCGGACGGCGCGCCCGCGGCCGAGTACGTGGCGTACGTCGAGGCGACCTGGCCCCGCGCGTCGTAGAACGTGTCGGTGATCAGCCGGCCCTCGGGGCCGGGCGACTGCTTCTGCCGGGAACGGAGCAGCCCGTCGAACAGCTCGACGGACGGCCGCTGCTTCCCGTCGTTGGCGAGCGTCTTCGCCGTGACCGCGACGATCTTCCCATCCGCGACCTGGTACGCGTACTCCAGGTTCGGGACGTCGCCCTTGCTCTTGGACCGGTCGGGCAGCCACACCTTCTGGAGGCGTCCGAGCGAGTCGTACAGCAGGTCCGTGCGCAGCGAGTTGGCGTCGATCTTCGCGGTGGCCTGGCCCCGGGCGGGGTCGATCTCCTGGACGGTGGTCTGCGCCGTGGTCGCGTCGCCCTGCTTCGCGGGCGGCGTGATCTGCGTTGTCTTCGTGGTCAGGCCGACCGTGTCGGTGTAGCGGGTCGTGGTGGTGCGGTCGGCGGCGTCGGTGACGGTCAGCGGGCGGCCGAACTTGTCGTAGGTGGTCTTCTTCTCCAGCACGTAGGTCGCCGTCGACCCGTCGTGCTCGGCGATCCTGTCGGTCTTGCTGATCTCGCCCTTGGTCGGCGCGGCGCCCAGACCTCCGCCGTCGTAGAACGTCCGCTTGTCGGAGACGACGTCGCCGGGACGCTTCGGGGTTTTGTCGCAGGCCACCGATACCGTCTCCGTGCGGGACGGGAACGACACCATCCACGCGCCGACGTTGTCCGCGTACTCGGTGGTGGTGCATTTGTCGTCGGCGGCCGTGGACACGTCGCCGAGGTCGCCGGCGGCCTTGAGCCGTCCGACCGTGGCGAAGTCGGTCTCGTAGGTGTTGGCGATCTTGGTCTGCCGCCAGCCGCCGCCGTCCATGGCGGTCCAGGTCTGGGCGTCGCCGACCTTGACGGCGTTGGCGGTGACGGTGCTCCAGGAGCGGGTGCGGGTGGCGGTCTGCTTGCGCCAGGGGGTGTTGACGGTCTTGTCGTGGACGGTGCCGCCGGGGGCGGTGTAGTGGACGGTCTTGAGCTCGAACCCGTCGAGCCCTTCGGCGTCGGTGTGGGTGCCGCCTTCGCCGTCGGGGACGGTGACGGTCTTGGTGCCGCCGTCGGAGGTGGCGCGGTCGCCGTGCATGCCGCGCAGGTAGTAGGTATCGGTCTGGGCAGATGGCGTGGTCGGGCTGCCGGTGGTGACCCGGACCTGCCCGTAGCCGCGCCACTGCGACCAGGTCTTGTTGCTCTCCCGGGTCAGCCCGTCGTCATCGTCGAAGTGCCACGCGGCGCCGCCGAGGTACTGGTAGCGGGTGGCCATGTCGGGCGCGCCGCCGGTGCGGTCTTTCTGCACGACCGCGGTGACGACGTACTTGTTGAACCAGTCGGGGATCGGGGTGGGCGAGCCGGGCACCCGGTACAGCAGCGGGTAGCAGCGTTTGGTGTTGGTCTCCGGGGTGGGCGGTGAGGCGCGCGAGCACTCCTGGTCGGAGTAGGTGACGTCGAGTTCGCCGCCGGACTCGTCGAAGACCTTGCTGAGCCGGTAGCGGGTGTAGGCGGGCAGGCCGTCCCCGGCTTGGTCGAGGCGGTTGGCCTTGGGGTCGTGTTTGAAGGTGACCTTGGGGAGCGCGATGTCGTCGGCGGTGGTGGGCCCGGCCAGGCCGGTGTGCTGGATCTCCTTGAGCAGAAGGTCACGCTCGTCGTTGACCGCGCCCCATTCGTGGTCGAAAGTCCAGGAGTCGATGTCGCGGGCGGGCCAGCCCGCGCCGCGGTTGATCCTGGCGGTGATCTTCTTGAGCCGGTACCGGGACCAGAAGGTGGGCGTGGTGGAGCCGTGGCCGTCCTTGCATTCGGTGCCGGCCTTGCAGTTCATGTCCCACGGGACGTCCCACCACTGGTCCGGACTGGTGTCGATCTTGGCGGGGGCGCAGTCGAAGGAGGCGGTGGGGATGCAGCGTTCGGCCTTGTCGAACAGGACGTAGGCGGGCGGCGCGCCAGCGAACACGTTGTCGCCGCGTAGGCCGTATTCGATGGAGGTGAGGTAGCCGCCGCGGGTGTAGGGGGTGGCGTCGGCCGGTTTGAGGTTGCGGCCGTAGTAGTTGGTCTCTTTCTCGTACAGGTAGATGGCGGCGTTGTCGTGCGGGTCGACGACCATGTCCAGGTTCCAGCGCCATGCCTGCTGGCACCAGGAGTCGGCGAAGCCGGAATCCTTGTGGCAGGGTTCTCCGGCGTCGTCGCCGAACACCGGCACCGTCCAGGCCGAGTTGGTCTCCGGGCCGCCCGAGCCGAAGCCCGGCAGCCGGTTCAGCCCGAAGTAGTAGCGAGTGCCGTCGGTCGTGGTGACCTTCCAGTACTCGCCCTCCTTGTCGCCGTTGCCGGTGTCGAGCGAGGTGAGCTTCTCGAACTTGGTGCCGTCGTCGTTCTTCAGCCGCCACGTGCCGTCGGCGGCCTTGACCAGCTCGCCGCCCTTGCCGTTCCAGGTGACGGTCGCGTTCTCATAGCCCCAGCACAGGTCGCCCGGGGACCTGCCCTGCGGGTCCTTGGGCGCGCCGTCCTCGGCACAGGGCTTGTATTCCTGCTCGATGAAACCCGGCCAGAAATCGAATCCCTCGCCGATCCAGGACGGCTGGCTATTGGTGTTGGTCGTCCGGCCGTCCACGCTCTGCGCGGAATACCCGAGCGCGATCGAGGGCTCCAACCCGCCCGGCACGGGCGCGCCCTTCATCGGATACGACCAGGTGAAATCGCCGGTGTTCCCCGACGCCTTCCATGTCGCGGACGGC
The DNA here is from genome assembly GCF_008085905.1 of Actinomadura syzygii. GTDB lineage: Bacteria > Actinomycetota > Actinomycetes > Streptosporangiales > Streptosporangiaceae > Spirillospora > Spirillospora syzygii. The sequence continues at coordinate 443,425 of NZ_VSFF01000006.1, forward strand.
ACCAGTTTCGTCGCCGAATAGTCGCCCTGCGAACCCGCCGGAGCCGCCACCGCCGCCAGAACGGTCGGGCTGCCGGATGCCGTGGTCACATCGGCGGCCAGCGTGCGGGTCTCGCCGTTGTTGACGGTGGGAATCGGAGACGAGGAACGGCATTCCGGCTTGGCCGGAGTGGTCAGGGCGCACGCCGGGAGTTGGGCCAGGCGCAGCCGCGCGCCGTAGGAGCCGCCGAACGCCTGCGCGAACGCGGCGTAGTCCATGCGCACCCCGACACGTCCCGGCTCGGCGGCGGACAGGGTGAACAGCGGGCCACCGACCCCGCTCCGCCGGGCGGTCTCGCGGTCCAGGACGGCGACCTTCACCGCGCCCTTCAACGCGGGCGCCGTTCCGGGTCCCGGCGCCGCCAGCGCGATCGGCAGACCTTCCGCGCGCACGAGCCCCTGTGACGAGCCAGAACGTCCGGCCTCCCGGCCCGAGACGGTCAGCTCGGCCGTTCCGGGTCTGGGCCACGCCGCCTTGGCGGCGGGTACCGGCTTGCCCGCCGGATCGGGCTCCCGAGGGCGGACCTTCAACGCCCTGCCATCGACCGTCCGCTCATGGTCGGCGACCTTCGGGCGCTCCGAATGCGGCGGATCGGCCTGCGCGGCCGGAGCCGCGACCAGCCCCGCCGCCATGATCACCGCCGTCCCGGCGGCGGCCGAGCGGAGCGAGCGTCCCATGCGCAGCAGTTGCCGTCTGCCGGTCCCCGTCACCAGTTCCTCCACGACACGGGCGGCCTCGACGGCCGGGAGCGGACGCCGGCGGTGCGCCCCGCGGGGTTAGGGCGCGTGTCGGCGGTCGGACGTCCATGACGATGCGTCCGCCAGCGCGGATGATCAAGACCCGGAACGGTCGCGGGCCGGGTCCGGAACGCGGAACCGCAGGCCATCGACAAGATCAAGTCCGTTGTCGGACACCATGGCAACCAATCGGCCGGGAAAGGCGTCCGCGCGCCCGAAATTTATAATGTCCAACCGTCGAACAGATATGCGGACCCTAAATGACGAAAACGGTCGGGCTCGATGTTGTCGCGGGCCCGGCGAAATGTGATGATCATGACGACCCCGGATCGCGACATTTCCTGGATGGACTTGATGAGCCCGGCACGCCGACTCGCACCGGAACGTCCGCCACGACTCCGTCACCTCCGCCGACTCCGTGCCCGTCCCAGCGCGGCCCTTACGGTCGCCGCGCTCGCGGGCGCCCTCGTCGCCGCCGCCCCGGCGGCGGCCGACACCGCGCCGCCGCCCGGCCAGCCCGCCACCATCACCGCCGACCCGCTGCCGACCTGGCAGACCGACGGCGTGGTCTGGTCGGTCGCCGTCGTCGGGAGCACCGCCTACGTCGGCGGGAACTTCGACCATGTCCGCCCGCCCGGGGCGGCGCCCGGCGACGCGCGCGAGCAGACGCGCCACAACCTGGCCGCCTTCGACGTCGCCACCGGCGAGCCGCTGCCGTGGGCGCCGAATGTCGACGGCACCGAGTTCACCAGCACGACTCCCCAGCACGACTGCGACGATCTCGGCGGCAACCGCTGGCGCTGCGACGCGGTCTGGGAGGTCCGGCCCTCGCCGGACGGCTCCCGGCTCTACGTCGGCGGCGACTTCACCAAGGTCGACGGGCTGCGGCGCGGCAAGATCGCCTCGTTCGACCTGCCGGGCGGCGCCCTGAACGGCTTCCAGCACGAGGTCAACAGCCGGGTGCAGGCCCTCACCGCCAGCGCCACGACCGTCTACGCGGGCGGCTTCTTCACCAGCGTGGACGGCACGCCCCGCCAGCGCCTCGCCGCCTTCGCCGCCGCCGGGGGCGCGCTGACCGCGTGGGCGCCCACCGCCGACCGCGGCGTGCACGCGATGATCCTCTCGCCGGACGGCACCCGGGTGATCGTCGGCGGCGACTTCAACCGGCTCAACGGGAACCCGCCGCACGGGCTCGGGTCCGTCCTCGCGTCCACCGGGGCGAGCGCCCCGTGGGCCACGGGCGTCGACTACGTGTCCGACACGCGCCGGTCCTGGGTCACCGACCTGGTCACGGACGGCGAGGCGGTCTACGCGTCCGCGAACGGCGAGAGCACCTTCGACGGACGGCTCGCCCTCAACCCCGACGACGGCACCACCCGCTGGATCGACAATTGCCAGGGCGCGACGCAGGCGATCACCGTCCTGGACGGCCTGCTCTACAGCGGCTCGCACGCACACAACTGCGCCACCCAGCCGAACGGGTTCCCCGAGCTCACGCCCGGCCTGCCCTATCAGCGGCTCCTCGCCGAGCCGACCCATCCGGCGGCGGAGTACGACACCCCGCCGATCCTGTACTGGTTCCCCAACACCAACGGCGGCCCGACCACTGAGAGCCAGGGCCCGCGCGCGCTGGCCAACGACGGCCGCTACCTGTGGGTCGGCGGCGACTTCACCACCGTCAACGGCTCAGCCCAGCAGGGGCTCACCCGCTTCGGCTCCCTCGCCGTCACCCGCGACGCCGACCCGGCCGAGCTCATCCGCAAGCCCGTCGCCGCGAAGCCCGACGGGACGACCGGCCAGCTCACCGTCACCTGGACGGAGACCTGGGATCGCGACAACCAGAAGCTCGTCTACGAACTGATCCGCGACGACAACACCGTCATCGACACCTTGGAATCCACGTCCGTCTTCTGGGACTTGAAGACCCACACCTTCACCGACACCGGTCTGGTCCCCGGCAGCACGCACAGCTATTCCGTTCGCGCGATCGACCCGTTCAACAACCGCGTTCGGTCGTCCAGGAGCGTCCCCGTTCAGGCGGGCTGACTCTCACGCGAGGCGGACGACGGGCCGCGCGTCAGGATCGCGGCCAGCAGCAAGGCCAGCAGTACCGCGATGACGACCAGGGTCCCCGCCACTCCCACGGCGGGGGCCGTGAAGGTCGCGAGGAGGGCGAGGACGGCCGTCCCGACGATCAGTTCGGGGCGGACGGCCTGCCGTCCCAGCGGCGCGTGCAGGACCGCGAGCATCACGAGCACCACGGCGAGCGGCATCGCGACCGCCGCGACCACGGTCCGGTCGCCCGCCGGGATGTGCGGGCCCGCCGACACGACCGCGACCTCCAGGCCAGCGCCGAGCGCGGCCAGCGCGGCGAAGACGACGTAGTGACCGTAGCCCCAGACGAACGACCACTCGCGATTCTCGGCGAGCAGTTCTCCCGCGGGTTCGGAGAAGTAGATCCACCAGAGCGTGAACAGGATGGCCAGACCCGCCATCGCGATGGTGACGAGTTCGCCGCTGAGGCCGTGCTCGACCGCGTCCTGGACGGCGTTCGTCGCGGCCAGCACGCTCTCCCCCAGCAGGATGATCGTGAACAGGCCGTACCGTTCGGCGATGTGGTGCGGGTGCCAGGTCGTCATGCCGGGACGCTCCGCGATCAGCGGGACGGACACGTCCATCAGCGCCAGCACGAAGAACAGCCACGTCGGGCCGCCGCCGGGCAGCGCCAGCCGGGACACCCAGAACACCTGGACGATCGACACCCCGACCGCGTAGCGGAGCGCGGTCTGGCGGCCGTCCGGATGCTCGATCGCGGCGCGCACCCACATGCCGACCAGGCCGACGCGCATCACGAGGTAGCCGAACGTCACCGTGGTGAAGTCGCCGCCGAACGCGGCCGACACCCCGGCCGCCAGGAGCAGCACGCCCGCCATCTGCACGAACGTCATGACCCTGTACAGGACGTCGTCGGTCTCGTAGGCGGACGCGAACCACGTGAAGTTCATCCACGCCCACCAGATCGCGAAGAACACCATGAGGAACGGCTGCAACCCGTCGCCGGCGTGCCCTTCCTCGACGGTGTGCGCGAGGCGTCCGGCCACCTGCGAGACGGCGGCGACGAACGTCAGGTCGAAGAGCAGTTCCAGCGGGCTGGAGACGCGGTGGGGCTCGCCCAGGTCGCGCGCGACCATCCGGCTACGGAACGGCTGCATGCGTTCACCTTACGGACGCGGCCTCCGGTCAGAGGAAGGCGGGGCCGCGGCGCAGGAGCGCGTCGTCCAGCATGTGCTGGACGTTCTCCCGCACGTGGTCGGTGATGTCGAAGAGCGTCATCGGGTCGTCGGCGGTGTCGGCGTCGTACTCGTCCAGCGTCATCGGCTCGCCGAACCGGATCAGCCACTTGGACGGCAGCGGGACGAGACCCGCCGGTCCGAGCAGCGGGAACGTCGGCGTGATCGGGAAGTACGGCAGGCCGAGCAACCGGGCCAGCGGCCGCAGGTCGGCGATCTTGGGGTAGATCTCCTCCGCGCCGACGATCGCGCACGGCACGATCGGGACCCCGGCGCGCAGCGCGGTGCCGACGAACCCGCCGCGTCCGAACCGCTGGAGCTTGTACCGCTCCGAGAACGGCTTTCCGACGCCCTTGAAGCCCTCCGGGAACACGCCGACCAATTCGCCCTTGGCGAGCAGCCGCGCGGCGTCGGCCTGGCACGCGAGCGTGTGCCCCGCCTTGCGGGACAGGTGCCCGAGCAGCGGGACCTGGTAGATGAGGTCGGCGCCGAGCAGCCGGACCCGCCGGTCGGCGTGGTCGTGCAGCGCGACCGACAGCATCAGCGCGTCGATCGGGATGGTGCCGGAATGGTTCGCGACGAGGAGGGCGCCGCCGTCCGGGATGTTCTCCACCCCTTCGAGGTCGACGCGGAACCAGTGCTCGTAGAGGGCGCGGGCGAGCGGCAGCAGGACGGCCGAGTTGAACTCGGGGTCGAAGCCGAACTCGTCCACGGCGTAGTCGCCGGACAGCCTGCGCCGCAGGAAGGCCAGGCCGGACGCGATGCCACGTTCCAACGAGCCTCGCTCGGGCGCCTCACGGGACGTGTCGTCCTCCGCCCCGCCGTTGTCGCGGACGGAGGCCAGCCGGATGACCCGCGCGCCCGTCTCCGCGTCGTCCGAGTCGTGCGGGTCGTGCCGGTGGCGGGCGTTGTTCATCGTCGTCGTCGCCTTCCGTCAGCCGCGTCCGAGCAGCGTGGTCAGCGGTCCGTGGCCGAACCCCTGGGCCGCGGCGAAGTCGGCGAACGCGGCCTCGGAGCTGTACTTCGGACGCCACGACAGCTCGTCCTCCAGCGCCGCGGTGTCGATGACGCGGCCGTACGTCAGCCAGCGCAGCAGCTCCGGCGAGAAGCCGGTCAGGCCCGCGAAGCGCCGTCCCATGTCGCCGAGCACCGACAGGGACGGGGACGGGACCGGCAGGTACGGCCGCCCGGCGCGGCGCAGCGCCTGCGACAGCAGCAGGACGCCGTCGCCCGCGACGTTGTAGCAGCCGGGATGGTCCTCGACGGTTATCCGGCGCAGCACCTCGACGCCGTCGTCCTCGTGGACGAACTGGAGCCGCGGGTCGAAGCCCAGCACGGTCGGCACGACCGGCAGGTGCATGTAGCGGGTCAGCGGCGAGTCGACGCCGGGGCCGAGGAAGTTCGCGAAGCGCAGCACGGACACCGTGAGGTCGGAGCGGCGCCGCGTCAGCCCGCGGACGTAGCCCTCCACCTCGACCGCGTCCTTCGCGTACCCGGACTTCGGCGGGTCGACGGGCTCGTCCCACTCGCCGAAGACGGCCGGGTCCATCGGGGACGACCCGTACACGGCGGCCGAGGACCGCACGACCAGTTTGCGCGTGTCGGGCGAGCGCTGGCACGCGGCGAGGAGCTGCATCGTCCCGATGACGTTGAGCTCCTTCGCCTTCGCCCGCGACGCGGACGCGGACGTGACGAGGTTGAGGTGCACCACCGTGTCCACCCCGGCGGACTCGATGATCTTCGCGATGCCCGGGGTGCGGATGTCGACGCGGACGAACTCGGTGCGCCCGAGCGGCACGTCCGGCGCGACGGTGTCGACGCCGATGACGCGCTCGATGCCCGGGTCTGCCTGAAGGGTGTTCGCGACCCGCGCCCCCAGGAAACGGGAGACGCCCGTGACGAGGACGACACGGGCCGCGGCGGCGGGCATGGAGGTCACCGTGCGCCCCACCCCCTCAAGCGAATGGCCGGCGTGGTTACTTCTTGTTTCGGCGCTGGATGCGCGTCTTCTTCAGAAGCTTGCGGTGCTTCTTCTTGGCCATCCTCTTGCGACGCTTCTTGATGACAGAGCCCACGGGACCTCGCTCGGCGTATCGGGTGGTGTTCAGGAGGCGGGCGTGCCGCAGGCGAGCTTCACTCGATACGCGCACACGGTCCGCCGCCCAAGGGTACCGCTGTACCGGAGAAGTGCACGCCTCGGCCCCGGTGGCACGCCTGCCGTGGGATGTGCGGGCGCGTACGGGCGCCGGCACCGCGTGTGGCGCGGTGCCGGGCACCGTTCCGCGCGGGCCGAGGCCCCCCGCCCCTTTCGGGGGGCGCGCCTCGCCCGCCCGGTGTCCGGACCGTCGTCGCGGCCCTCGTCCCTGTTCCCCAGCTTCGGGGCGATCACGGGGATCGTCCCGACGCCCCCTGCGCGGCCGGGTATGGAGTTCGCGGCGGGGCCTGTCTCATGCCCCGCCCCTACCCGTTATCCGGCTTCGATGTACGCGTCGCGCAGGTAGTCGTGTACGGCCTGCTCGGGGACCCGGAACGAACGTCCCACGCGGATCGCGGGAAGCTCGCCCGAGTGGACGAGACGGTAGACGGTCATCTTGGACACCCGCATCACCGCCGCCACTTCGGCAACGGTCAGGAACCTGACCTCGCTCAGAGGTCGCTCGCCTGAGGTCATCGGACGCCCTCTTCCACACGTGCCGCGCACCGGTCCTTCGGGTGACTTTGATCACGCACGTGTACTTCTCCAGCGTAAATCGCGTATCGGCTGTCGCAAGAGGGGAGTTCCGCACATTTCCGTATCCGACCTGACCCCGAGGACACAGTCCTAATGCCACACGGAGGGTGGACCTGACGGCACAATGGGTGGCCCGGCGAACGGTTGTCAACCGATACCCCGCGCTGACCTGCGGTTCCGGTGTCACCGGCAGCATCGCGCGATCCCATCCGTCCCGTAACCCGCGTACTGTCACACGGAGTGACAGGAACGGGCTGCCGAGCCGTCCCGCCGCACCCGCCGCGCGCCCCGCTCAGCCGCCCGGCCGCAGCCCCGCGCGCGCGAGGATGTACGCGGTCAGCGGCGCGTAGTGGTGCGGCGCCACGCCGTCGTCGAGCGGGACGGCGACGTCGATCTTGCCTTCGGCGGCCCCCGCGAACAGCGCCGGATCGTTACAGTCAGCGAACCCGACGGTGTCGATGCCCGCCTGACCGGCCGCTCCGGCCCAGCCGTGATCGGCGATGGCCAGATCCGGCCAAATATCAGGTTTAGCTTCCGGGGAGTCCGTGGAGGCGCTATCGGTCAGCGCGCGGAGCATGGCCTCCATCGGCTTCGAGTCGTGCGTGTGGTGCGTCCTGCCGCGCGTGTCCTCCAGCATCGCGACGCCCGGCTCGGCGTAGACGATGCGGCGCAGGTCGGCGCCGCCGTAGCCGGTCTCGATCTCGTACGTCCATGTGGCGGCGGGGGTCAGCAGGCGGCATCCGGCGGCGGCGAGGGCCCGCGCGACGTCCTGGTACAGCGGCGACAGCGTCGACGGGTGGCCGGTCGCGAGGACCACGTTCTCCCGGCGGCGGGCGGCGAGGCCGATGCGGTCGCCCATCGCCTCCAGCGTGTCGATCGTGATGTCGGGGTCGATGGTGTCGTCGCCGTAGAGGTGCGCGGGGTCGGGGTCGACGCCGCAGCGCTCGACCATCATCTCCAGGACGGTCCGCTCCGTCCACGACGGCTTCAGTTCGAGCCCGAACTGGTAGTAGGGGTGGCCGTCGGCCATCCGCCGGTAGTGCAGCAGGTTGTTCTGCCGCGGCGTCGCCACGTCGCCGGCGATCATGGTGAGGACGAGGTGGGCGCGCAGCTCGTCCCGGGTGGGGGCATCGGTCACAGGGTGCTCATTCGTCCGTCATGGGATCGAGGCCGTGCTCGGGGAACACGGCGCGGCGGGTCGCGAGGATCGCCTGGTCGACGGGGCTCGCCGGGTCGTAGCCGTCGCCCCATCGGGTGAAGGCGACCACGTCCGTGCCGTCCGTCATGCGACGCGGGGCGACCTCTCCGGTGCGCTGCTGGACGAACTCGCGCCAGCCGTGCGGGGTCTGCGTCGCGGGCGGGACGGGCCCGCCCGCCGCCTCGGCGAGCAGGTGCGTCCACACCCTGGGGACGACCTGGACCAGCTCGTATCCGCCGCCGCCCGTGACGACCCAGCGGCCGTTCGCGGTCTCGTGCGCGAGCGCGTGCAGCAGGGCGTAGGCGGTGCGCTGGCCGTCGACGCTGAGGGTGAGGTGGGCGAGCGGGTCGAGGGCGTGGCCGTCCGCGCCGTGCTGGGTGAGCAGGACGTCCGGCCGGAACCGGCGCAGCAGCGGCGGGACGATCGCGTCGAACGCCCGCAGCCACGGCCGGTCGCCGGTGCCGGGCGGGAGCGAGATGTTGACCGACGTGCCCTCCGCGCCCGTCTCGTTCGGGAAGCCGGTGCCGGGGAACAGGGTGCGGGGCGACTCGTGAAGGCTGATCGTGAGGACGCGCGGGTCGTCGTAGAACGCGGCTTGCACGCCGTCACCGTGGTGGACGTCGATGTCCACATAGGCGACCCGTTCGGCGCCGTTCTCCAGCAGCCAGGCGATCGCGATGGCCGGGTCGTTGTAGACGCAGAACCCGCTGGCGCCGCCGCTTAGCGCGTGGTGCAGGCCGCCGGAGATGTTGGCGGCGTGCTCGGCGCGGCCCGTCCAGACCGCCTCGGCGGCGGCCGCCGACGCGCCCGCGACCAGGGCGGACGCCTCGTGCATGCCGGGGAACACGGGGTTGTCGGGGGTGCCGAGCCCGTGCCTCGGGTCAGGCTGGCCGGTCGCGCCCGCGTGCTTGACGGCCGCGATGTAGGGCTCCTCGTGGACGAGCCGCAGCAGCTTGTCGTCGGCCGCCTCGAACCCCGAGACCCGCACGTTCGGACGGTCGAGTACGCCCAGCTCCCGGGCCAGCGCCATCGTCAGCTCGACGCGCACCGGGTTCATCGGATGCCCGGCGCCGAAGTCGTAGGCGATGAGCCGGTCGTCCCAGAAGACCTCCAGCCCGCAGCTCTCCGGACGGGACTCCGGGTCGGACGCGTGACTCATGCCCTCACGGTATCGCGGCCGTCCTGTGACCTGGCCCACCTGCGCGGGCGCGAAGCCCCGCGAGCACTGCGGTCCCGTGATGTGGAACACGTTCTGCATTTGGGCATAACTCTGGGACGACGTTAACGACATATGAGGTTGCCGATGGAGCCGTCCGCATCGAGCGAGCCGTCCACGTTGATCGGGCCGGGCCGGGTGATCGGGCCGGGCCGGGTGATCGAGCCGAGCGTTCGCAGCCGCGCGATCGGGGGTGTGCTCCGGCTGGGCATCCGGCCGTTCGTCCACCGGCTGCCCGGCGGCGCGGGCGGCGTGCGCGCCGCGCGTTCGACGGTTGCCGCCGCGTCGCTGCTGGTCAGGGCCAGCGCGCGGGTGCGCGTGCTGCCGTTGAACGACCCGCAGCTGGAGTGCGGCGGACGTCCGGTGACCGGGGAATGGGTCGTCGCCCGCGACGCCGCCCCCGCCCAGGGGGCGATCCTGTACCTGCACGGCGGCGGATACGTGGCCTTCTCGCCGCGCACGCACCGTCCGATCACGGCGCGGCTCGCGCTGGACACGGGGCTGCCGGTGCTCGTCCCGCGCTACCGGCTGGCGCCCGAGCACCCGTTCCCCGCCCCGCTGGACGACGCCGTCGCCGCCTACCGGTGGCTGCTCGCGCGGGGCGTCCCGGCGTCCGGGATCGTGCTCGCGGGCGACTCGGCGGGCGGGCATCTCGCCGCCGCGCTGACCGGCGAGATCGTCCGCCTCGGGCTCGCCGCCCCGGCCGGGCTGGTGCTGTTCTCGCCGTGGGTCGACCTGACCTGCGAGCTGTCCTTGCAGGCGCAGCGGCTCGCCCGCGACCCCTACATCAGCGCGGCCACGGCGCACCGCGTCGCCCGCCTGGTGGTCGGCCCGGCCGGGTTCGAGGACCCGCGCATCGCCCTGCTGACCTGCGCCTGGACGGACGTGCCGCCCGTCCTCATCCAGGTCGGCGGCGACGAGGTCCTGCGCCCGGAGGCGGAGGCGTTCGCGGACGCCCTCCGCCGCGCCGGAACCGACTGCGACCTCCAGGTCTGGGACGGGCAGATGCACGTCTTCCAGATCCTGAACCGCGTCCTGCCGGAGGCGTCCGCGGCGATGCGGGCGGCGGCGGGGTTCGTCCGGACGGTCACCGCGGTCTCCGTCCGGACGGAGGCCGCCTGACGGTCAGACGCGGCCCGCGGGCTCGCGTTCGGCGACGTCCGCGCGCTCCCGCTTCGAGCGTCCGGCCAGGGCGAACCCGCCGAGCGCGGCCAGCGCGGCGACGCCCTCGCCGACGAGGCTGATCGTCTTCTCGGTGTACCAGACGGGCTCGTGCATGTCGGGCAGCGGACCGAGCGCGCCCACGTCCACGAAGTAGTAGAGGAGCAGCGCGCCGACCGCGCTGCCCGCCACGAGGAAGGCCAGTGCGTACGACCAGCGCGTCGCGTAGGTGAGGATCACGACCGCGACGACGCCCGCGACCCCGGCCTGGATCCGGAAGAGCAGGTCGCCGTCGATGGACCCGCCCTGGACGAAGGCCATCTCGTGGGCGAACCTCCAGTGCACGATCGCGTCCACCGCCAGACCGGCGGCGACGAGCAGGCGGAGAATGAGTCCCATACCACCTACACGCATGAACCCCCGGCCCGGCTCAAAAGTTGAAAGATGAACTTTGCCGGATGTGCGGGCGGGTCAGCCGCCCGCGAGCTCCCGGCCCCGGTTGCGGGCCGCCTCGATCGCCTCCAGCACGGCGGCGCGCACCCCGTGCCGCTCCAGCTCGCGGATCGCGGAGATCGTCGTCCCGCCGGGGGACGTGACGGCCTCGCGCAGCAGCACCGGGTGCTCGCCGGAGTCGCGGAGCATGACGGCCGCGCCGACCGCCGACTGGACCACCATCTCCAGCGCGGCGGCGCGCGGCATGCCGAGCAGGATGCCCGCGTCCACCATGGCCTCGACCAGGTAGTAGAAGTAGGCGGGACCGCTGCCGGACAGGGCGGTCGCGCCGTCCTGCAGCGACTCGGGGATGCGCAGCACCTTCCCGACCGGGGACAGCAGCTCCTCGGCCAGCTTCAGGTGCTCCTCCCCCGCGTGCGAGCCGGGCGAGATCACGCTCATCGCCTCGTCCACGTGGACGGGCGTGTTCGACATGACCCGGACGACGGGCACGCCGTCCGGCAGCCGCGCCTCGATGAACCCGGTCGTGATGCCCGCCGCCATCGAGATCACCAGCCGGCCGGCCGGGACGTGCGGGCCGACCTCGTCCAGCAGGGCGCCCATGTCCTGCGGCTTCACCGCGAGGACCAGCGTGCCGGCGGTCGCCGCGGCCTCCGCGTTCGGCACGATCTCGACGCCGTAGCGCTCCCGCAGCAGCGCGCGGCGCTCCTCGCGGCGCGCGGTCGCCACCAGCTCGGACGGACGCAGCCCGGCCCGGAGCACCCCGGACAGCAGCGCCTCGCCCATCTTCCCGGCACCCAGAATCGCGATCATCGACATACCTTGACGTGGGAGTTCCTCGATCGGTCCAGCCTATAGCGGGGCCCGCGCGCCCCGCGGGTCAGGACCGCCCGACCAGTGAGCGCATGAAGAAGCGCAGGTTCGCGGGGCGCTCGGCCATCCGCCGCATGAAGAACTCGTACCACTCGCGCCCGTACGCCACGTACACCCTGACCTGCGCGCCCTGCGCGGCGAGCCTGCGCTGCTCCTGCGGACGGATCCCGTAGAGCATCTGGTACTCGAACGAGTCGGCGTCGCGGTCGTTCAGGGTGGCGAGCGCGCCCGCGATCTCGATGAGCCGAGGATCGTGCGTGGCGATCATCGGATAGCCCTTGCCTGCCATCAGCACCTTCATGCACCGCACGTACGACCGGTCGATCTCCTCCTTGTCGGTGAAGGCGACGGCCGTGGGCGCGCCATAGGCGCCCTTGCACAACCTCACGCGCGAACCCTCGTAGGCGAGTTCCGCGCAGTGCTCCTCGGCCCGGCGCAGGTACGACTGGATGACGGCCCCCACGTCGGGGAAGTCACGCCGCAGTTCATGGACGATCCCCAGGGTCGAGTCGACCGTGGTGTGCTCCTCCATGTCGAACGTGACCGTCGTCCCGGCGGAACGGGCCGCCTCGCAGATACGCCGCGCGTTCTCCAGGGCGTAGTCGTCGCCGAGCGTCCGCCCGATGGCCGACAGCTTCACCGACACCTCGGCGCGCGTCCCGAGCGCCGCCGCACCGAGCCTTTCGAGCAACTCGACGTAATGCCGGACGTTCGCCTCCGCGTGCCCCTTGTCCGGGGTGTCCTCGCCGAGGACGTCCAGGGAGACGAGCAGGCCCTCGCCGGTCAGGTCGCCGGTGACGCGGGCGGCGTCGTCGATCGTCTCCCCGGCGACGAACCGGCGGACGACGTCGCCGGTGAACGGCGCGGTCCGCACGACCCTGCGCGCGCCGCCGCTGCGCGACGCGACGAGCAACGCCTGACGAAGCACTCTGCTGACCTCTTGTCGATACGGGATGTGTTCGGTGCGGGGGCTTTCCAGGTTATGCCCGGACGACACCCGCCATCACGGCCCGCCCTTACGACCCTGCCCCTACGACACCGTGCCCAGGGTGTTGCCGGGGCCGTTCTGCTGCACCCACTCCGCCATGCGCGCCGTCTTCACGGCCTCGAACAGGCCCTTCGCCTTCGTCCCGTCCAGGAACACGACGCTCTGCTTGCCGCGCATGCCGGTGCCCTTGTGCGGGGCGGTCATGAACATCACGTCCGACGCGCGCACGCCGCGCATGCTCAGCGCCAGCGAACGCATGTTCCCGCCGGACACGCCGTCGTCCACGCTGATCGACTTCGTCAGCGCGGACAGGAAGCGGTCGAGCTTCAGCGGGTTCGTGAGCGTCCCGCGGTCGGCGGCCTGCTTCGCGAGCGCGCCGAGGAACGCCTGCTGCCGCTTGATCCGGTCGAAGTCGCCGTTCGGCAGGTTGTACCGCTGCCGGACGAACAGGAGCGCGTCCTCGCCGTTGAGCTTCTGCTTGCCCGCCGTCCACTGCTTCTTGCGCGCCGGGTCGTACACGGACTGCTTGACGTTGACGGTGACGCCGCCGAGCGCGTCCGTCATCGACTTGAACCCCTCGAAGTCGATCGCGCCGTAGTGGTCGACGCGGATGCCGGTGAGGTTCTCCATCGTCTCGATCAGCAGCTTCGGCCCGCCGAACGAGAACGCCGCGTTGATCTTCTGGTTGCCGTAGCCGGGGATCTCCACCCACGAGTCGCGCGGGAACGAGATGACGTACGCCTTCTTCCGATCGGCGGGCAGGTGCAGCAACATGATCGTGTCGGTGCGCTGCTGGCCCGGCTTCCAGACCTGGTTGCCCTCGCCGGTCGTCTGCTCGTCGGCGCGCGAGTCCGACCCGACGAGCAGCCAGTTCTCGGTGCCCTCCACGTTCGGTCCGGGACGCCGCGAGTTGTCGTCGGGCATGACGCCCTTGATGCGGTCGATGTTGCCGTTGTAGGACGACTGCCGCTGCCACACGAGGCCGCCCAGCCCGGCCACGACCAGCGCCACGAAGACTCCGACGGCGATCAGCACCCGCGGCCAGCGCCGCTTGCGCCGCCGCTCGCCGTCCTCGGCGCCGCCCCAGAACGCGGCGTCGCCCGCGTCCTCCGTCTTCCCGGCGTCCGTCTTCCCGGCGTCCGCGCCCGACGCGGGCGGCGGAGGCGGCGGCGCGGGCGAGGCGGGCGCCTCGCCCGCCTGCTGCGATGCCGACGTTCCGGGAAGATCTGGCCCACTCATGGCGCCGAAGCTACCAGCCTGATCAAACCCCTACGGCCGCAATAACCCCACTTGTCCATTTCAGGGCGATTACGTAGCCGCAGGTAAACCCAACCCCGTCCCGGAGGGTCGGTCAGGGGGTCTTTCTGCGGAGGGTGGCGGCGCCCAGGAGGAGGGCGGCGACGGTGAACGCGGCCATCACGGCGACGTCGAGCGTGAGGGTGCCGGTGAATTCTGCGCTGTCGCTGATCTCCCGCATGGCCTCGACGGCGTAGGTGAGCGGCAGGACGTCCGAGATCGCCTGGAGCCAGGACGCCATCGAGTCGCGCGGGACGATCAGCCCGCAGAGCAGGAGCTGCGGCAGGACGAACGCGGGCAGGAACTGCACGGCCTGGAACTCGCTGCGCGCGAACGCGCTGGAGAACAGGCCGAGGGCCATGCCGAGCACCGCGTCCAGCAGGGAGACGAGGACGAGCGACCCGAGCGAGCCGTTCAGGTCGAGCCCGAGCCACGTCAGCGAGATGGCGAGGACCACGCCCACCTGGACGAGCGCGAACACCCCGAACGCGAGCGCGTAGCCGAGGAGCAGGTCGAGCTTGGCGAGCGGCATCGTCATCAGCCGTTCGAGGGTGCCCGTGGTGCGTTCGCGCAGGGTGGCGACGCTGGCCACGACGAACATGACGGTGAACGGGAACAGGCCGAGCAGCATGGGCCCGATCCGGTCGAACATCGGCCCCTGGTCGAAGACGTAGCGCAGCAGGATCATCAGCAGCGTCGGCACCGCGATGAGCAGGGCGAGCGTCCGGTGGTCGTGCCTGAGCTGCGCCAGGATGCGGCGCGTCGTGGCGAACGTGACGGCGAAGCTCATGTGAGGCTCCCGGCCTTCTCGGTGATGAGCTGGAGGAACGCGGCTTCGAGGTCGGACGTCCCGGTGCGCTCGCGCAGGCCCTCGGGGGTGCCGTCGGCGAGGATCCCGCCCTCGCGCATGAGGAGCAGGCGGTCGGTGCGCCCGGCCTCGTCCATGACGTGGCTGGACACGATGAGGGTGGCGCCGCCCTCGGCCAGCGCCCGGAACAGCTCCCACAGCTCCTGGCGGAGGACGGGGTCGAGCCCGACGGTCGGCTCGTCCAGGACGAGCAGCTCCGGCGCGCCGAGCAGCGCGACGGCGAGGTTGACGCGGCTGAGCTGTCCGCCGGAGAGCGTCCCGGTGGTCTGGTCGCGGTGCCTGCCGAGGCCGACCTCGTCGATGACGCGGGCGGGGTCGTCGCGCGGCGCCCGCAGCACGGACGCGAAGTAGCGCAGGTTCTCGGCGACCGTCAGGTCGGCGTACACGGCGGGCGTCTGCGTCGCGTACCCGACGCGCCGCCGCAGGCCGGGCGACCCGGCGGGCTCGCCGAGGACGTCGACCGCGCCGCCCGCCACGTGCTGGACGCCGACGATCGCCCGCAGCAGCGTCGTCTTCCCGCAGCCGCTCGGGCCGAGCAGCCCGAGGATCGACCCGCGCGGCACGTCGAAGGTGACGCCGTGCAGCACCTCGCGGCCGCCGCGCACGACGTGGAGGTCCTGGACGCGGACCGCCGGACTAGAACTCATCATGTGTTGAATTTATGTCGCGCACGGGGGCACGGTCAAGGTGTTCCGGATGCCTGTGACGGAGCAGACTCGGGCCCGGTCGCTCAGGAGGCGGGCGCTCAGAGGCGGGCGCTCAGGAGGACGTGAGGTACCGCTGGATGGTCGGCGCGACCAGTTCGACCAGCTCGTCCTCGGACGCGGACGCGATCGGCTCGACCCGCACCACGTAGCGCAGGATCATCAGTCCGATCATCTGCCCGGCGGCGGCCTGGAGCGGGAGCTGCGGCGCGCCCGTCGCCTTGCCCGCGCGGCTGAACAGCGCGGACGTGACGAACTCGCGCAGCAGCGCGGCCGCCTGCTCGTTCGTCATCGCCGACCGCAGCATGCCGAGCAGCGGACGGCGGCGCTCGTCGTCGCCCCACACCTCGAGGAAGGTGCGGACCATCAGCTCGCCGAACCGCTCCTTCGGGAACGACGCGGCGCGGCCGAGCAGCGCGGCCGGGTCGACGGGGAAGCGGATCGCCTCGATGAAGACGCCGTCCTTCGTCCCGTAGAAGTGGTGGACGAGGGCCGGGTCGACGCCCGCCGTCCGGGCGATGGCGCGCAGGGACGTCCCGTCGTAGCCCTTCTCGGCGAACAGGTCGCGGGCCGCGGCGAGGATCTTCTCGCGGGTCTCGGTCGGGCCGGGGCGCCGTCCGGGACCGCGGGCGGCCCCGGCCCCGTTCGAGTCCGGACGGGCGTCGGTCACCGTCCGCCCCGGCGGCTGACCTCGCCGGCGGAGGTGACCTCCCAGGTGCGGTCGGCGGCGGCGAGGTGCAGGCGCGCGAAGGCCAGCGCCTCGGCGAGGTCCTCCATCCGCTCGACGCGGCTGGACGCCCGCCGTGTGTTGATCTCAAGGACGACGTGTCCCCGGAAGCCGCCCTCGGCGAGGTTCTCCAGCATCGCCCCGCACGGCTGGTTGCCCCGGCCGGGGACGAGGTGCTCGTCCTTGTTCGTGATGCCTACGCCGTCCGCGAGGTGGATGTGGCGGAGCCGGTCGCCCAGGGTGCCCGCCATGTCGAGGGCGTCCGACCCGGACACGGCGGTGTGGGACAGGTCGAGGGTCACGTGCGGGTAGTCCTGGTCGACGGGGTTCCAGTCGGGCAGGTACATGCCCGCCTCTGCGCCGCGCGCCTTGAGCGGGAACATGTTCTCCACGGCGAAGAGGACGTCGGTCTCGTCCTGCATGCGGGCGATGCCGTCGACGAACTCCTTGGCGTAGTCGCGCTGCCAGCGGAACGGCGGATGGACGACCACGACCTCCGCGCCCAGTTCCTCCGCGACCTCCTTGGAGCGCACCAGCTTGCCCCAGGGTTCGCGTCCCCACACCCGCTGGGTGAGCAGCAGGCACGGCGCGTGGATCGACTTGATCGGCACCTGGTGGTAGTCGGACAGGCGGCGCAGGACGTTGAGGTCCTGCGAGGAGGCGTCCGTGGACACCATGACCTCGATGCCGTCGTAGCCCAGCAGCGCCGCGATCTCGAAGGCGCTCGGCACCTTCTCCGGGTAGACCGACGCCGTGGAGAGCGTGATCGGCGCGTCCGGGACACGCAGAGCCGGTGCAGAACTGACGCCGTTGTGTTGCGGGGTCAAGGCTTCCTCGCCAGGAATGGTCGCTCGACGGTTTCGTAGGGGCTGCGGTGTTCGCGGCGGTACGCAAAGGAAAGCCTATGCGGCCACGGCGGTGATGAAACCCTCGCCCCGCGTGATCCTGATTATCCCCCGGCCGCGGATGACTACCCTCTGTCCCCGTGGCCGAGATAGCGCCGGGCGCCGTGCCGAGCCCCAACATCTGGAACTCTCCGCAGGTCTACGAGCTGGAGAACCGTGCCGTCGACCCGGACGGCGTGCTGCCGGACGCGATGCGCGCGATCCGCCCCTGGGACGGGGCCGACGTCCTCGATCTCGGCTGCGGCACCGGCTTCCACCTGCCGTTCTTCGCCGCGGACGCGCGCCGCGTGATCGGCGTCGAGCCGCACGCGGGCCTCGCGTCCGCCGCGGCGCGCCGCACCCGCGACCTGGCGAACGTCACGGTCCGGGTCGGCGCGGCGCAGGCTCTTCCGCTTCCGGACGCGTCGGTCGACGTCGTCCACGTCCGGTGGGCGTACTTCTTCGGGCCGGGTTGCGAACCGGGGCTCGCCGAACTGGACCGGGTCGTGCGGCGCGGGGGCGCCGTCTTCATCATCGACAACGACGCGACCCGGTCGACGTTCGGCGGCTGGTTCCGCCGCAGCCTGCCGAAATACGACCCGGACGCCGTCGAGCGGTTCTGGACGCGGCGCGGCTTCGACCGCGAGCCGCTGCTGATCCGCTGGGCGTTCGAGAACCGCGACGATCTCGCCGCCGTCCTGCGCATCGAGTTCCCGCCCGACCTCGCCGACGCGTGCCTGCGCGAGCACCCGGGCCTGGAGGTGGACTATGCCGTGAATTTGTGGTGGCGTTGCCCTTGAGTTACTGACGAGTCGGTCACCCGACGGCGTGTCGCGACCTTGACGAACGGGAGGAACCGGCCATGGGCCGTGCCGCCACGACGAGCGCCACCGCGGACTCCGGGTTCCGCTGGGGGCTGATGCTCGGCGGCGCCGTCGCCGCCACCGTGCTCGGCGCGGCCGGGGCGGGCGCCGGGCTGGCCGTCCAGCGGCGCGCCCTGCGGCGGCTGCAACTGCGCCCCGACCCGTTCGCGGGCGAGCCGTTCGGGTCGCTGCGGGGCCGTCCCGTCCCGGTCCGCGCGGGCGACGGCACGCGGCTCTACGCCGAGGTCGACGGCGACGACCGCACCGACCTCGCCGTCGTGTTCTGCCACGGCTGGACCCTCACCCAGGACGCCTGGCACTTCCAGCGCAAGGCCCTGCGCGGCCTCGCCCGGCTCGTCTTCTGGGACCACCGCGGCCACGGCCGCTCCGACGGCGGCGCCCGCGACGGCTATTCGCTGTCCCGGCTCGCGGGCGACCTCGCCGCCGTGATCGACGCGACCGTCCCGGCGGACACGCCGGTCGTCCTCGTCGGGCACTCGATGGGCGGCATGACGATCCTGCGGTACATCGACGCGCATCCCGACCTGGTCGGACACAAGATCGTCGGGACGGGGCTGCTGTGCACCTCGTCCGGCGGGCTCGGCGACATCACGCTCGGCGCGCCCGCCCTGATCGCGCGCGCCACGCACCGCGTGCTGCCCCGCGCGCTCGGCGCGCTCGGCGCCGGGTCCGGCGCGGTCGAGCGGGTCCGGCACCTCGGCCGCGGCGCCGCCGTCCTCATCGAGGACCTGATCGCCTTCGGCCCCGAGGGCGGCCCCGCCGCCGTCGCGTTCGCCGAGCAGATGATGGCCGAGACCCGGATGGACGCCTTCGCCGGATTCCTCGGCTCGATGGTCTCCACCTCTCTGATCAGCGACTGCGCGGCGCTCGCCGGGGCGGAGAACCTCGTCATCGGGGCGGAGCACGACCTGCTCACGCCGGTCGAACACAGCCTCAGGATCGCCTCCTGCGTGCCGGACGCGCGGCTGGAGGTCGTCCCGTCCGCCGGGCACATGGCGATGATGGAACGTCCGAGCGTCGTCAACGACCACCTCGGCGACCTGATCGAACGAGCCCGCAAGACCCTCCCCACCTGACCCGCGCCTGGTCGTCGGACGGAGGGTTGTCGGACGGAGGCTCTACGCTTCGGCGCATGGCGAAGGCGAAGACGGCGAAGGCCGCCTACCGGTGCTCGGAGTGCGGCTGGCAGACGTCCAAGTGGGTCGGGCGCTGCTCCGAGTGCCAGACCTGGGGGACGGTCGCCGAGGCCGCGTCCGCCACGCCCGCCCGCGTCGTGTCGGCCGGGCCGGTCAGCTCTCCGGCCCGGCCGATCGGGCAGGTGGACGTGCGGTCCGCGCAGACCCGGCCCACCGGCCTGGACGAGCTCGACCGCGTCCTCGGCGGCGGGATCGTGCCGGGCGCCGTCCTGCTGCTCGCGGGCGAGCCGGGCATCGGCAAGTCGACGCTGCTGCTGGAGGTCGCCGCGCTGGCGTCCAAGCAGGGCGACGCCTCTGCGAACGGCACTGCGAACGGCGCCTCGTCGGGGCGGAACGTCCTTTATGTGACGGGTGAGGAGTCGGCCGAGCAGGTGCGGCTGCGCGCCGACCGCGTGGGCGCCATCACCGACGACCTGTACCTCGCGGCCGAGACGGAGCTGTCCGCGATCCTCGGGCACGTCGACAAGGTCGAGCCGTCGCTGCTGGTCGTCGACTCCATCCAGACGATCGGGACGTCCGAGGTCGACGGCGCGCCCGGCGGCGTCACCCAGGTGCGCGAGGTCGCCGCCAACCTCATCCGCGTCGCGAAGGAGCGCGGCGTCACCGTCGTGCTCGTCGGCCACGTCACCAAGGACGGCGCGATCGCCGGGCCGCGCCTGCTGGAGCACCTCGTCGACGTCGTCCTGTACTTCGAGGGCGACCGGCACTCCCGGCTCCGCATGATCCGCGCCGTCAAGAACCGCTACGGGCCGACCGACGAACTGGGCTGCTTCGACCTGTCCGACGTCGGCATCGTCGGCCTGCCCGACCCGAGCGGCCTGTTCCTCACCCGGCGGGACGAGCCCGTCCCCGGCACCTGCGTCACCGTCACCCTGGAGGGACGCCGCCCGCTCGTCGCCGAGGTCCAGTCGCTCGTCGCGAAGTCGCATCTGCCGTCGCCGCGCCGCGCGACGTCCGGGCTCGACACGTCGCGGGTCGCGATGGTGCTGGCCGTCCTCGCGCAGCGCTGCAAGATCTCCATGCACGAGCAGGACGTCTACGTGTCCACGGTCGGCGGGGTGCGGCTCAACGAGACGTCCGTCGACCTCGCGCTCGCGCTCGCCGTCGCGGGCTCCACCGTCGAGCAGTCGCTGTCGAGCAGTCTGATCGCGCTCGGCGAGGTCGGGCTCGCCGGGGAGGTCCGCGTCGTGCCCGGCGTGCAGCGGCGGCTCGCCGAGGCGGCACGGCTCGGGTTCAAGCACGCCGTCGTCCCGCGCGGGTCCCTCGAACTCGCCGACGGGCCGCTGCGCCGCGCCGACCCGCAGCTCAGCAGCTTCGAGGGCATGAAGGTGATGGAGGTGGACAGCCTGCAGCAAGCGCTCCAGGTCGCCTTTACGGCCCCGTGACGCGGCGCCCGGCAGAGTATTACCCCGCGCTGCCCGCGCTTGCGACCAGGGGAGGAACCGGCCGGCGGCCCGTCTCGGTAAACTGACGCCGTCCAGCGACCTCCGGGGGTCAGGTGCCATCACACGACAAGGGTCATGACGAACGCCGCCGCGCCACGTTGGCAGCGGTGGCCCCGGGCACCCAGATCCGCGACGGGCTCGAGCGGATCCTGCGGGGCCACACCGGCGGCTTGATCGTCCTCGGCTGGGACGCACCCGTCGAGGAACTCTGCACGGGCGGCTTCGAACTCGACGTCGAGTTCTCCGCCACCCGGCTGCGCGAGCTCGCCAAGATGGACGGCGCGATCGTCCTCGACGACGCCCGCAACCGGATCGTCCGCGCCGCCGTCCACCTCGTGCCCGACTCCACCATCCCCACCGAGGAGTCCGGGACGCGCCACCGCACCGCCGAGCGCGTCGCCCGGCAGACCGGGTTCCCGGTCATCTCGGTGAGCCAGTCGATGCACATCATCGCGCTGTACCTCGACGGCATCCGCTACGTCCTCGAAGACTCGGCGGCGATCCTGTCCAAGGCCAACCAGGCCCTCGCCACGCTCGAACGCTACAAACTGCGGCTGGACGAGGTGTCCGGCACGCTGTCGGCGCTGGAGATCGAGGACCTCGTCACCGTCCGGGACGTCAGCGCCGTCGTCCAGCGCCTGGAGATGGTCCGCCGCATCGCCGACGAGATCGAGGGCTACGTCGTCGAGCTCGGCACGGACGGCCGCCTGCTGTCCCTGCAGCTCGACGAGCTGGTCTCCGGCGTGGACGTCGACCGCGAGCTGATCGTCCGCGACTACCCGTCCGACGACACCCGCGCCCGCGGCGTCGCCGCCATCCTCACGGCGCTCGACACGCTCTCCGCGACCGAGCTGCTCGACCTGTCCACGGTCGCCGAGGTGATGGGCTTCTCCGGCCCGGACGCCCTCGACCTGCCCGTCAGCCCGAAGGGCTTCCGGCTCCTCGCCAAGGTCCCGCGGCTGCCGAGCATGGTCGTGGAACGCCTCGTCGAGCACTTCGGGGGGTTGCAGAAACTCCTCGCCGCCAGCATCGACGACCTCCAGGCGGTGGGCGGCGTCGGCGAGTCGCGCGCCCGCAGCGTCCGCGAGGGCCTCTCCCGCCTGGCCGAATCCTCGATCCTAGAACGCTACGTCTGACACGACGCGAACGCCTGACACGACGCGAACGCTCGGCGCGAGCGCTCGCGTGAAGGCTCGGCGTGCGGCGAGGGCTAGGTGTGGTGGGCTCCCAAACGCTTTCGCAGGCCGGGGATGGGCCAGCGTCTGGCGCGGCGGTCGGCCGTCCACGTCCATGGGCGCCGCAGGTCGAAGAACTCCGCGTCCCCCTCGTAGTGGGACATCTCCTCGTCCCGCCACGACTTCAACTCCGGCGGCATCTCCTTGCGCTCCCCCGCACGCGCCTCCTCCTCGGACGTGAAGTAGACCGCGACCGTGCACCCGCCGTCCGGGTGGACGCAGAACAGCCCGCCGAGCGTGTCGGGACGGAACTCGCCCATGGCCCGCCCCTCCTCCTCGCTCCAGAACGGCCGCAGCGCCTCCCGGTCGCGGACCCTCGTCTGGATGATCTGCACGAAGCCCGCCGTGTCGGAGGGCCCCTGCCCGAAGACCTCCACGTCCGCGCATTCGTGGACGACGACCCCGTCCGCGAACAGCCGGGACGCCCCGTCCCACCACTGCTCCTGCTCCGGACGGACCTCGTTCGCGTGAGCCGCCTCACCGGACTCGAACCGGACGAGTCCGACGAACATCCCGTCGTCGGTGACGCCCGCCGTGCTTCCCAGCCACCCGCGCGCCCCGGGCGCCACCTGCCGGACCCAGTCCTCGCACGCGTCCCGCACGGCAGCCGGATCAGTCGTCCGTCCTTGGACGATCTGGACGAACATCACGCCTCCCCCCGAACTCCGGCCTCGTCCGCAACCACGCTACCGACGCCCACGCAAACAAAAAGCAATGCTTGTCAGGATCAGCGCAGGTAAAAGACCTTTTTCTTGGCCTTTTCGTCTTTGAGTGCGGCCACGTAGGTGCCTGGACGGGCAATGGCGCCGCCCGCACAGCCGCGTTTCCGGTCCCAGACGACGGTGTCGACGTAGGGGACGCCCCGCTTGACGGTTTTCTTGGACGCGCCGCCGCGTCGGCATTCGGCGGACGACCAGAGGCGATCGGCACCGGACGTGACGCGGACGTCCAGTGATCCCGTGTCCAGGGTGCAGGAGCCGCCGCCCATGTTCACGACCGTGATCCGGAACTCGGGAGTGGCCGTCCCCGCGTAGGTCGTCCGGGACGTCGCGATGCTGAACACCAGGTCGCGGTCCCGGCACGCGCCTCCGGCGGCCGCCGTGGCGCGCGGCGTGGTCGTCGCGGTGACGGTGACCGTGGGCATCGCGGTCGGCGCGGCGGGCGGGCTCGACGCCCCGGCGGCGCCCGCGTTCGGCGCCGGGGAGTCGTCTCCCGAGGCGCCGGTGCAGGCCCAGGCGAGCAGCCCGGTGGCGGCGAGGACGGAGGCCAGCGCGACCGCGCGGCGCCGCCAGTACTGATCACTCCCGGAACCGTTCTCGTTACGCCCAGTATGCGCCCCCATACGGTCAGTATGCATTCAGCGATCCGGAAAGAGGGGACGACCCGC
This sequence comes from Actinomadura syzygii, assembly GCF_008085905.1. GTDB lineage: Bacteria > Actinomycetota > Actinomycetes > Streptosporangiales > Streptosporangiaceae > Spirillospora > Spirillospora syzygii. The sequence goes on from NZ_VSFF01000006.1 coordinate 466,737, forward strand.
CGCGTGCCACAATGGCGGCTCGCCATGAACTCCACCGTCCTGAACTCCGCTTACACCGCGCCGATCCTCGACTGGTACGACGCCAATGCCCGGGATCTCCCCTGGCGGGCGCCGGACGCGACGCCCTGGGGCATCCTCGTCAGCGAGATCATGCTCCAGCAGACCCCGGTCGCCCGCGTCCTCCCCGTTTGGGACGCCTGGACGGCCCGCTGGCCTGAGCCCGCCGCGCTGGCCGCCGAACCGTCCGGCGAGGCCGTCCGCGCCTGGGGACGCCTCGGCTACCCGCGCCGCGCGCTCCGCCTGCACGAGAGCGCCCGCGCCATCACGGAACGGCACGGCGGCGAGGTCCCCTCCGCGCACGAGGACCTCCTGGCCCTCCCCGGAATCGGCGCCTACACCGCCGCCGCCGTCGCGAGCTTCGCGTTCAAGCAGCGGCACGCCGTCCTGGACACCAACGTCCGCCGCGTCCTGGCCCGGCTCCTCTCCGGCGACGAATACCCGCCGAAGTCGCAGACGAAGGCCGAGGTCGCGCTGGCCGAGAGCCTCCTCCCCATCGATCCCCCGACCGCCGCGCGCTGGGCGGTCGCCGCCATGGAACTGGGCGCCCTGGTCTGCACCGCCCGGACACCCCGCTGCGCCGACTGCCCGGTCTTCGACCGATGCGCCTGGCAGCGGAACGGACGCCCCGCCTACACGGGCCCGCCGCGCCGCGGCCAGACCTACGCGGGCACCGACCGCCAATGCCGGGGCCGAATCCTCGCCGTCCTCCGCGCCGCCGAGGGCCCCGTCCCCAAACCCGCCATAGACGTGGTCTGGTCAAACCCGACCCAACGCGAACGCGCACTGGACACCCTGATAGCCGACGGCCTAGTAGCCCCCTTGGACGACGACCACTACACCCTCCCCACCTGACCGACCTTCCGCCGGCTGGGGTGAGGGTCAGGGTCGGCGGCGGTTTCTGGCGCCGACGGCCAGGGAGACGCCGATGCCCAGGCCGAGCACGCCCAGCAGGATTTCCGCTGCGGAGTTGCTCTCGCCACAGGCTGCGCGGACCGGAGCCGTCGGTCCGGCCGCCTCGGCGGCGTTCGCTCTGGCCGCGAAGAGACTGCACCCTCCCTGCACTCGCTGCACTCCCTCCGCGGCCCCGGTGATGAGCATGGCCAGGCTCGGGACGAGGACCACGATCGCGAGCAGGGAAAGGACGCGAAACTGCCATTCCCTCCCCTGAAGCCCGCCGGATCGCGAACGCTGCGTCGCGGGCGGCCCCGCCATTTCCCGGGGCCTCTGCGGATTCGCAGGGGCGGGTTTCCGCGGGCGGGCAGGAGGTGAATTCCGCGGCCCGTCCTGGCCAGGATTCGGCGGGCCCACATCGGCGACTCTCTCCGGAACCGCAGGCGCGGGAGTCCCGAGACCAGGACCCTCGGAATCGACATCGGCTGCATTCTGCGGCGTCGCGGACGGCATCCTTGGCGCTTGCTGGTCGATCATGGTCTGAACCGGGGCCGGGAGCCAAGAACCGCCCAACATCGGCGGGGCGAGCTCCTGCAGAAGCTCCGCGGGCGTCGGCCGCTCCGCCGGATCTTTCGCCAAGCACCGCCCGATGATTTCCCCGAGACCGTGCTCCAACCCTGTAAGGCTGGGCTCTTGATGGACGATCCGATAGCTCAATGCAGGCTGCGGCCCCTCACCGAAAGGCCGCACTCCAGCGGCGTGAGCGAGGACCAGACCGAAGGCGAAGATGTCGGCCGCAGGGGTCAGCGATTCCCCGGTGAGTATCTCGGGAGACATGAAGCCGGGGGTGCCCGCCATCGCGGTCGCCTGGGATGCGTCCGTGGCACGGGCGATACCGAAGTCGATCACGCGCGGCCCGTCAGCACCGAGAAGAATATTGGACGGTTTAAGGTCCCGATGAATGAGCCCGGCTTCGTGGATGGCCTCCAGCGCCTCGGCAATACCCGCACCGAGAACACGCAGAGTAGCGTCCGGAAATGGACCATGTTCAGCGAGAGCCCGCTCCAGTGACGGCCCCGCGATAAATGCCGTGACCATCCAAGGTGGTTCGGCGGCGGGATCGGCATCGACGACACCAGCCGTATGCAACCCGTTGACCTTGCGAGCCGCCTCGATCTCCGACTGGAATCGGCGCCGAAACTCAGGGTTTGTAGCGTGGACCTGATGAATGAGTTTTACCGCCACCGGCCGCCCGCCGGGCGTCAAGCCGAAGAAGACTTCACCCATTCCACCTGCGCCGAGCCTGCCCGACAAACGGTATCTTCCCACCTGGCGTGGATCGCTCGGCCGTAGGGACTCCACCCGCCACCCGCCTTCATTTCCATCCACTGAAGCCAGAAGATCTTATCGGACAAGCACCTCATCCCACAGATCCACTTCTTGATCAATTCACGCGGACACAGCGACCGGAAAAGGACAGACTCACTTACCCGCCGAAGCTTGTGCAGCACACGGCAGGCCGTCTCCACCCTCAACGAAAAACCTGAGGCACCAGGACCGAACCGGTCGGTACGGTGCCGTGGTGCGTAATCTGCTGAGCCTGCCCAAGACCCATCTTCACGTCCATCTGGAGAGCACCGTCCGGCGGGCCACGCTCCGTGAGATCGGTGCGGCGAACGGGGTGCAGGTCCCCGGAGACATGGGCGCGTTCGGCAGTTTCGCCGCCTTCTTCGCGCAGAACGACCTCGTCCGGGCGTGCCTGCAACGGCCCGCCGACTTCCGGCGGATCGCCTACGAGTTCTGCGAGGACGAGACCACACAAGGCACCCGCTACGCCGAAGTCTCCTTCACGGCCGCCGCCCACGGCGAAAGGCTCGGCGACCTCGACATGCCCCTGACAGCCGTCCTGGAAGGACTCGAGGCAGGACGCGAGGCGTTCGGGATCGAATGCCGTCTCATCCTCGACCACTCCCGGCGCCGCTCCGTGGAACGCGCCTGGCGGACGCTCGACCTAGCGCGCCGTCACGACGCGGTGGTCGCCGTCGGCCTGGCAGGCGACGAGTCGCACCCAGGCGACCCGTTCGACAACGTCTTCGCCGCCGCCCACGACGAGGGCCTCCACGTCGTCCACCACGCGGGCGAGGGCGAGGGCCCCGCCAGCATCCGCCAAGCACTCGGCCCCGGCCGCACAGAGCGCCTAGGCCACGGCATCCGCATCCTCGACGACCCAGACCTGGTGGCCGAGGTCCGCGACCGCCGAATCCCCCTTGAGGTATGCCCCACCTCCAACGTCGCCCTGGGCTTCGCCCCAACCCTCAAAGATCACCCTCTCCCCCGACTCCTGGATGCGGGCCTTGTCGTAACCCTGAACACCGACATCCCCGCCTTGATCGACACCCCGCTAGCCACCGAGTACGCCCGCGTCCGCGACACCTTCGCCTACGACGACCGCACCATGGCCGCCCTGGCCCGCGCCGGCGTAGACGCCTCTTTCGCCCCCACCCCCATCAAGGTCGCACTCCACCAAGCCCTAGACACCTGGCTAACCGTCCCCACCCCGTAGAAGAGGGTCGATTAGGGGCTCATGGTGGGTGAACTCGTATCAGCGGGCCGGTGCGGATTTCGCGGAGGAATGGGTCGGCGTCGTCTTTCCATTGGGAGGCAGTGCGGACGACCGGATGTACGGGAAGCGCGAGACGTGCGGCGGCCTCCTGAGCGGTGTCGAACGCGACGTCCGGAGCAAGGTCACCGACGACCAGAACCTCCACGTCGGTCGGCTGGTCGCCGGGAACGTGCTCATACCGTTCGGCCCAGGCGCCGAAGAGATGGACCTCGCGGACGGAAGGCAGCCGTCCGAACTCCTCCGCCACCACCGCGGCGGGGCCGAACGTCAGCATCAGGAGATGGGCGAGCGGCTCGTACAGCGGGCTCTCGGTGTTCCGCTGAACCAGCCGTCCGGCCAAGGTGCGGCGCAGGACGAGGATGCCCGCCCGGGACTGACGATCCACCTCGCGCATCACGCTGCCCAAGTCGGTGCGGAGCATCACGGCGAGATCGAGCATCGCCAGCTCGCGCACCGGGCCGAGCAGCAGGCGCGCTAACAACTCGCCCTGCAGCCGCGACCGGAAGATCGGCAACTGGGCGGGCGCCCGCGCCCGGACATCACGCAGAAACGCCTCCGCGACGTACCCCTCCGCGACCTGAGCCACCCCACCCTGCCCTTCCTCGCCACGCCCGCCCCGCGACGCCACAGCAACGCACCCCCTCCTCATCACCGCCGTAGAGCCCGGCACTCTCGATCATTTGTTCGAACCCTATGCCGCGCGTCCGACAATCCGAGAGCGTCCTCAGCTCGGCCGGGTGCGCCGGGCTTTGATCCGGGCTGACGCCCGCAGGCGACGCCAACTCTTTACACATCCGGAACGTAGTCAGGAGACTACTAAGAGTGATAGATGTTTGACGTCCAGCCATCTATGTAAAGGCGACCTCATGATCAAGCGTGTCTCCCTGGTCGGTATCGGACTTGCCGCCGCCCTGCTGGCCACGGCCGCCCCAGCCGTCGCCGCCGCCGGGATCTTCGAATACTCCACTCCCGACGGCGTCGCGGAAACCCTCCTCAACCCCACCGACCACGCCTGCTACAACATCGACGCCAGCGGACCCGCGACCAACAGGACCAACCGCGACACCGTCGCCTACACCGGCCAGAACTGCGAAGGAGGATCGGTCACGGTCCACCCAAACGAGCAGAACCCCAATCTCACCGCCCGCAGCGTGAGGTTCACGCGCTGACGCCTGGGACTCGACCCTGCTGCACGTGATCGTGCGTCCTCGCGCGGAGGCCGGTCCCTGATCGACGGACCGCGCGAGGACGCGCTCTAGCCCGTCCGCCTACGCGTGGCTCCGGCGATTCGTCCGGCCCCTCATGGTGACCGCAGAGGGGCCCGCGCATGCGGAAGGGCCCGCATCGGACGAATCCGATGCGGGCCCCTCTGGACGAAGCTCAGTCCTTGTTGAAGTTGACCGCGCCCTCGATGGGCGGCGGGCTGTCCGGGACCGTGTCCGGCTTGGGCACGCCCTTGAAAGTGAACTTGGCGTTCTCGGCCGAGTCCGGGTTCTCGGGGTCGAAGCCCTCCGTGCCGACGATCACGATCTGGCCCGGCTTGAGCTCGCTGTACAGGATCTTCTCGGACAGGTTGTCTTCGATCTCCCGCTGGATCGTGCGGCGCAGCGGCCGGGCGCCGAGCACCGGGTCGTAGCCGCGCAGCGCCAGCAGGTCCTTGGCCTCCTGCCGCAGCTCGATGCCCATGTCGCGGTCGCGGAGCCGCTCGTCCACCTTGGCGATCATCAGATCCACGATCTGGATGATCTCCTTCGGGGTGAGCTGGTGGAACACGACCGTGTCGTCGACGCGGTTCAGGAACTCGGGACGGAAGTGCTGCTTGAGCTCCTCCGACACCTTCGCCTTCATCCGCTCGTACGAGCCCTGCTCGTCGTTCTGCCGGGCGAACCCCATGGAGACGCCCTTGGAGATGTCCTTGGACCCCAGGTTCGTCGTCATGATGATGACGGTGTTCTTGAAGTCCACGACGCGGCCCTGGGCGTCGGTGAGGCGGCCGTCCTCCAGGATCTGCAACAGGCTGTTGAAGATGTCCTGGTGCGCCTTCTCGATCTCGTCGAACAGCACCACCGAGAACGGCTTGCGCCGCACCTTCTCGGTGAGCTGGCCGCCCTCCTCGTACCCGACGTAGCCGGGCGGGGAGCCGAACAGCCGCGAGACGGTGTGCTTCTCCATGAACTCGGACATGTCGAGCTGGATCAGCGCGTCCTCGTCGCCGAACAGGAACTCCGCCAGCGTCTTGGACAGCTCGGTCTTACCGACACCGGACGGGCCGGCGAAGATGAACGAGCCGCCAGGACGCTTCGGGTCCTTCAGACCGGCGCGGGTACGCCGGATCGACTGGGACAGCGCCCTGATGGCGTCCTCCTGGCCGATGACCCGCTTGTGGAGCTCGTCCTCCATGCGGAGCAGTCGCGTGGACTCCTCCTCGGTCAGCTTGAAGACCGGGATGCCGGTGGCGGTCGCGAGGACCTCGGCGATCAGCTCATCGGTGACCTCGGCGACGACGTCCATGTCGCCGGCCTTCCACTCCTTCTCCCGCTGCGCCTTCTGGCCGAGCAGCTGCTTCTCCGAGTCGCGCAGCGCGGCGGCCTTCTCGAAGTCCTGCGCGTCGATCGCGGACTCCTTGTCGCGCCGGACGTCGGCGATCTTCTCGTCGTACTCGCGCAGGTCCGGCGGCGCGGTCATGCGGCGGATCCGCATCCGCGAGCCCGCCTCGTCGATCAGGTCGATCGCCTTGTCGGGCAGGAACCGGTCGGAGATGTAGCGGTCGGCGAGCTGCGCCGCCGCGACCAGCGCGCTGTCGGTGATCGACACGCGGTGGTGCGCCTCGTAGCGGTCCCGCAGGCCCTTGAGGATCTCGATCGTGTGCGACAGCGACGGCTCGGCGACCTGGATCGGCTGGAAGCGGCGCTCCAGCGCGGCGTCCTTCTCCAGGTACTTGCGGTACTCGTCGAGGGTCGTCGCGCCGATCGTCTGGAGCTCGCCCCTGGCCAGCATGGGCTTCAGGATGGACGCGGCGTCGATCGCGCCCTCGGCGGCACCCGCACCGACCAGCGTGTGCAGCTCGTCGATGAACAGGATGATGTCGCCGCGGGTGCGGATCTCCTTGAGGACCTTCTTCAGGCGCTCCTCGAAGTCACCGCGGTACCGGGAGCCGGCGACCAGCGCGCCGAGGTCGAGGGTGTAAAGCTGCTTGTCCTTGAGCGTCTCGGGCACCTCGCCCTTGACGATCTTCTGTGCCAGGCCCTCCACCACGGCGGTCTTGCCGACGCCGGGCTCGCCGATCAGCACAGGGTTGTTCTTGGTCCGGCGGGACAGCACCTGCATGACCCGCTCGATCTCTTTACCACGGCCGATGACCGGGTCGAGCTTGCCCTCACGCGCGGCCTGGGTCAGGTTGCGGCCGAACTGGTCGAGCACCAGGGAGGTGGAGGGAGCGGACTCGGAAGGACCGCCGGAGGCGGCCGGCTCCTTGCCCTGGTAACCGTGCAGCAACTGGATGACCTGCTGGCGCACCCTGTTCAAATCGGCGCCGAGCTTCACCAGCACCTGTGCCGCGACACCCTCGCCCTCACGGATCAACCCAAGGAGGATGTGCTCGGTGCCGATGTAGTTGTGGCCGAGCTGCAACGCCTCACGCAGCGACAGCTCAAGAACCTTCTTGGCACGCGGAGTGAACGGGATGTGGCCCGACGGCGCCTGCTGGCCCTGGCCAATGATCTCTTCGACCTGCTGGCGCACCGCCTCAAGGCTGATCCCGAGGCTCTCAAGAGCCTTGGCAGCCACACCTTCACCCTCGTGGATCAGACCCAGGAGGATGTGCTCGGTGCCGATGTAGTTGTGGTTGAGCATCCTGGCCTCTTCCTGAGCCAGGACGACAACCCGCCGCGCGCGGTCGGTGAACCTCTCGAACATCTCGTCGCTCCTCACAGAGCGGTTGGGCAGAGTCCGGAACGTCCGGCACTGTCCTTCCGCATGCTAGCCCGCCCCGAGGAGGCCGCCCGGTGCACTCCCACCAGAAGACGTTCCCCAGCTAAGCGCTGTTCAGTCTCATCCAACTACCGCATCGGTGCGTCATGTTCCCGCTACGCCCCAAGCGAACGGGCGCTTTCCGCAGGTGGGCCAGGGCGAGAGCCAGAAGTGCCGATTGGGGGTGGAGTTGCGCCCGCGCCGCCTCTCTACCGCGCCGCGTGCGCGCGCAAACCGATCTTTCTCTACGCCACAAGCGAACGCCCGTCCGCCATCCGCGGCGAACGGTCCGGACGAAGCCCGGGCGGTCCATACCGGCGGCGGGGCGGAGCTCGCGAACCATGAACGTCCGGCGAACGGTCGCCGCGATGCGACGAATGAGCCCGCGGACCGGTGAATGACGCGCGCGGACGCCAAAGGAACGCGGCCCGAACGGCTCGCCTCCGTCCCGCGAAGGGCGACCCGGTCGCCATCCGGCCGGCTATCGCAAACGGCGGTGCGGCCGCCATCCGCAAACGGCGAGCGGCCCGCCCCGCGAACGGGACGGGCCGCCGGTGGCTCAGCCGTCAGTTCGCCGCCTCGTACTGTTCGATCACATGGGCCGGGATCCGGCCGCGCTCATTGACCTTGATGCCATTGTTCTTGGCCCAGGCGCGGATCTCGGCGCTGCGCTCGCGGGAGGACGCGCCGCGTTGCCGGCGGCGGCGCGTGGCCGTGCCCGCCTTCCGCGACTTCTCCACGAACGGCTTAAGAGAATCCCGCAGCTTCGTTGCGTTGGCGCCACTCAGGTCGATCTCGTAGGAGGCGCCGTCGATCGAGAACGCTACGGTCTCGTCCGCCTCGCCACCGTCGAGGTCGTCGACGAGAAGCACCTGAACCTTCTGTGCCATGGGGACAGACCCTTTCGGCTTGAGCAAACTGCATTCGGTTGCCAAAGATATACCGCAGAGTCGGTCGATGACAATTCCAACGTCCGGCCTAGTACCGGCACTCTGGACGAAGTTCCTTCCACGGTGACGGCCCGTAATCGGCTTCATCGTTTCCGGCATGTTCGGAGGGCGTGCGGAGGACACGACGCACGGCGCCTGAATTTCTCCACCGCACCGTGGGCCGCGGCGCGGATATCGGCGTGACCGGCGTCACGGGCGTACCACGCTGACCTGGGCGGGCACGCGCGCATTGACCGGCGTTTGCGGACGGCCTGGGCTTTCTCTGGGACGGGTCGCCGGGAAGTCAACGTATGACCGTCCGACGAAAAGGTCCGCGGGCGACCTTAACAGGGTGGAGGCCCCGGCACCGCGGACCGGGATTAACTCCAGGGCATCGGAACAAACCGCAGGCCGGGGACGGAATGCGCCCGGCCGCCCGTAACAAGCGGGGGCGCGCCGAGCGATCAACGCCGCCACCGGCGGATGTGGACGGATAACCGCCGGTCGGGCGATGCCGAAATCTCTTGCCGCCGCGAGGGCGACGGGAAGTCGGCGGAGCTCGGTCCTACCGGGAAGCCGCCGGTAGTCGACCATCCCGAAATCGGGAGATTGCGCCACAATCCCACCGCGCATCCCACTTCTTCGAGCCGGGCGGAGCGCAACGTGTGAACGGTACACGGTTCATCCGAGCCCGGCGACATGTGGCGCGAAAGGTAGCGGTCCAAGCGAGACCGCGTGCGGTCCGAACTGAGTCGCCCGCGCTATGCGGCGGGCCCGACGGACGCAACTGCAACGCCTATGAAGCGCGCCCCAAACCGGAGGGCCCGTCCGGGACGTGACAGATCCCTTGGCGATTCGGGGCCGTAACCGGAACGAGCTGGCATTCGGCCCGGCAACGCGCGGCGTCCGAAACAGAGCGGCGATCTAGGGCGAAAGCAGGGGCCCGCTCGGCATGCCCTCTCGGGTCCCGCGAACCGACCGGGGCGCGATGCCGGGATCGTTCTCCGGCGAGCCCGGCCGAGAGCGCCGGAGAGGATCTCAGAAGGCCGTTGAATCGCTCGGCGCGCTTTTTACCACGAGCGTCCCGCTGAGCCTGTCATGGACGGCCTGACGCCGCGTCCCCTCGTACAGCGCGCCCGCGTTCGCGACCCAGAAGACACCGGCGAGTAGGCCGAGAACGGGAATCGGGCGGGCCGCGATCGGCAGCGAATAGATCGCCGCGCGGAGAACGGCGCGGAGTACGTCCGGACGAGCTCCGTCGCCGATCGGCACGTTTACCGGGTTCCGCGCCGCCGACTCGCTATCGGACGCGGTATCGAACTCGGCGACGGGCTCCGCGGCCGCTTCCGTGACCGTCTCCGCGGACGCCGCCCCATCGCCTCCCGCGCGCGCTGCCACGTCCGCGCCTGCGGGCGTCTCCGTGGGCGTAGGACGGTCTCCCGGCACGCCTGCCTCGCCTCCAGGCGTCCTTCCGGACAGGGAAGGGCCCATTGGGGCGATGACGACTTCTATACCGGCGAGGCGCTTGCCGATCGTCCGCCCCCACAAGGCCAACTGGATCGCCTCGTAGAGGAGCATGCATCCCGCCACGACGGGCGGGGCGACGACCTCCACGGTGTGCTCGGACACCAGTTCGCGGACGACGATGATGACGGGCAGGCCGACGACGAGCGTGTCGATGACGCGCGCCAGGAGGCGCTGCCCCGGTTCGGCGAGGGGTGCCTCCATGCGGCCCTATTCCGTGTACTCGTCGTATTCGTCGTATCCGGCCCGCTCGTCTATGACGAGAGTGCCGGCGAAGCGGTCATGGAGGGACTGGTGCAGGGGCTGGTCCCAGATCGCCCACAGGTAGGCCATCAGCGCGCCCGCCCAGACCAGGAGCATCCCGTAGGCGGCGTAGTCCCACACCATCACCGCTACGACGAGGAAGAAGAAGACACCGAGCTGATAGCCCACGTGCACGATCCCAGCGCGCCAGACGGCCTGGGTGGTGGTGAGCGGCTGCCCCCCAGGGGACTGGACGATCCCGAGCCCCATCACCCGCTTCCCCAACGTCCGCCCAGACATGGACAACTGGACGGCCTCATAGAGGAACGGCAGCACCGACAGGACACAGAAGAGGGTGAAGATGATGGGCCAGTTCCACACACCCCCGTCGTCCTCGGTCTTGCTGCCTGGCTTGTCCAGTCCGAACGCACCGATCGTGACGGGGAGGATGAGGGCGAACCCGAAGACCGCGACGAGAGTGTTGTCGATGATCCGGGCACCCGCGCGCCGCAGGATCGGAGCGAGCGCCGGGCCGTCTCCGTAGGAGCCGCCCCCGTATTGGTCTTGGGGCGCACCGTACGACTCGTCGTACGAAGGCTGCTGTCCCCAATCCTGTTGCTGGGGCTGTTGCCATTGCTGCTGGGTCTGCGGAGGTTGCTGCCATTGCTGCTGAGGTGGCTGCTGGGGTTGCCGCTGTTGCTGAGGCTGTTGCCCTTGAGGACCTTGGTACGGAGGCGGGGGGCCATAGGACCCCTGCCCCTGCGGCGGCTGGTACGGCCCGCCACGGTCGCGGGAATCGCTCATCGGGTCAATCCTCCAGGCGAAGCAACATCCGGGTGTTGCCCAACGTATTGGGCTTGACCCGATCGAGGTCCAAGAACTCCGCAACGCCTTCGTCGTAGGAACGGAGAAGCTCTTCGTACACCTCTGGCGACACCGGGGTCCCCAGGAGTTTCTCGAAACCGTGGCGGGCGAAGAAGTCCACCTCGAAGGTAAGACAGAACAGCCTCCGCACGCCTAGTTCCCGTGCCGTCTCCAGAAGACGGGTGACGATTCGGTGGCCGATGCCGCGTCCGCCATAGCCGCCGTCGACGGCGACCGAGCGGACCTCGGCGAGGTCCTCCCACATGACGTGCAGGGCTCCGCAGCCGATCACCCGTCCCGGCGCGCCGCCCTGGACGTCCTCCGCCACCCAGAATTCCTGGACGTCCTCGTACAGCTTCACGGTGGACTTCTTCAGCATGCGCCGTCCCGACCCGGCGTACAGATCGACGAGCCTGCGTATCTCCTGGACATCGGCGGTACGGGCACGCCGGATCACGACCTCCACAATCAGGCGAGATTATCGAATGCGGGCACTTCACCGGTCCCCTGACCTGCGCGCCGTGTGTGCTCCGCGTGTGCTCCGTGCGCGCCCACCCGGTTCGCACACGCCGGACTCCGTCGCGAAACGGCGTCGCGACCTGCGATTTCGCGGGTTCTGGTTGGCATCCGAAGCGTGTTCCGTTAGTGTCCATCGCTGATGTCGGCCGTCCGCAGGACGAAGGCCGAACCGCCGAGTCCCCGGGACGCAACCAGCGCCCCGAGGAGCCGGGGACCCACTTTCGGAGTGTTCGGGGGAGCACCCTCGGCCCGTGAGGGGTGAATCCGCAAGCCGCGTGGTCCGATCCGCGCGTGCCCGCGGACGGGCTGCTCCGGCCCTAACCCGTCAGCTAACTCGGTAGGCGGACGAGGAGAGGAGATCTCAGTGGAGCCATCGCGCCCTGCTTCCTTTCAACGATCTGCGGGTTCCCGCCCCGTGACGCCTCCCGGCGCCGTGCCGCCGCAGTCCCGCCGCGCGGGCCGGTTCCGCGGCCGGGCGGCCGTGCTGGCCGGAGCGCTGGTCGCCCTCTCGGCGGCACCGCACGCGATCAGCCCGCACACGATCGCCGTCGCCCACGCCGACCCTGAGCCGTCCACGAAGGAGCTCCGGGCCAAAGCGCTCAAACTCGCCGACGACCTGGAGCAGCTCACCGAGCAGTACAACGGGCTCAAAGTAAAGCTGGCCCAGTCGCAGCGCGCCGCCAAGGTCGCCACGGAGAACGCGGAGCGGCAGGAGAAGTCGCTCCAGGGCATCCGCGAGAAGGTCGGCACGCTGGCCGCGACCAGCTACATGCAGGGCGGTTCCGACCCCGCCGTTTCGTTCGTCGCCTCCCAGGACCCGCAGGCCGTCCTCGACCAGGCCGCCACCCTGAACTACTTCGCCAAGCAGGACAGTACGAAAGTGCTGGGTCTGATGCAGGCGATGCAGGCCGCCCAGCGCGCGCGCAAGGCCGCCGAGGCACGCGCCCAGCAGGTGAAGCAACTGCGCACGGAACTCGACTCGCAGCGCAAGAAGGTCACCGACACCTACGAGAAGGTGCGCGGGAAGCTCGTCGACCGGGATCCGTCCCAGCTCGCCAGCCTTCCCGTCATCGGTACGGGGAAGGCCGCCCAGGCGCTGCGCTACGCGATGGGCAAGATAGGCCGCCCGTACGTGTGGGGCGCCGCGGGTCCGACGTCCTTCGACTGCTCCGGGCTGACGATGTGGGCCTACAAGCAGGTCGGCATCAACCTGCCGCACTACACCGGCAGCCAGTGGAACGCGGGCACCCGTGTGTCGCGCAGTGAACTGCAGCCGGGCGACCTCGTCTTCTTCTACGCCGACCTCCACCACATGGGGATCTATGTCGGGGGAGGCAAGATGCTGCACGCGCCGCACACCGGCGACGTCGTGAAAATAGCCTCGATGTCGGGACGCCCCTTCGCCGGCGGCGTCCGAGTGGCCTGATTCGTCTCGGGCTCTGAGGACACACGTCGCGAGTGCGTTTCCGCGTGGGCCGATGGACGTGCGCCCAAAGCATGCTTGAAGGGTTCGGCTTGCCTGTGGGGGAAGGCATGCCCACATGAGCGGGATGGGCACGCCGGTGAACTCCGCGGGCGGGCAATTGAACACCGTCCGCGGCGACGTCTCCTGCAGGGACCTACCTGTCAGGACGTCGACGCCGCCGCTGCGGGGTCGGACGGAATTCGTCTGTGCTCGCCGCCTTGGTTCCTGCCGACGCCCGCCGTCCCCAGGCGGGCGTCATGGGCCGCCGCTAGATGAGCTGCCTCCGGGCCGCCCACACAACGGCCTCGATAGGGGTGTTGACCTCCAGGCGGTCGCAGATCGTCCGCAACCGGCGCCGCAAGGTCCGTGCGCTCAATTCCAGCTTGCGTGCCGCCACATCGGCGGTGACACCGCTGGCGATCTGGGCGAGAAGCCGGATCTCCTCCTCGTTCAGCCCGAAATCGTCGGTGCCACGACGTGCGAGTGTGGCCTGTTCCACTCCGTCCTCCCTCGTCCGTGGTGATGACCGCGGGGATGCAGCCGTCCGCTGCACAGGCACGGGTTGGTCTCGATCTCTGTACGCGCGTTGGGTTGCCGGGTCCGGAGCCCTCCGGACTCAGATCATCGGGTTCCTTAGCTGTCTCACGCGCTTGGCCGGAGGTGGCCGCATGGCCGATTGCGGGGTCGTTCGGGGGAACTCCGGGTGACGATTCACTCGTTGGTCGTCTGAGGGAGACGGGATGAGATCGCCAGCCATCCGCACCCGTCCTTTCTCGTCGGACTCGCCTGATCTCGCCGCGGACGAAGATCATGAATCGTTTCAAGCTACGCTTCGGCTCGGAACGCTAGGCGGCCGGATCCGGCCCGTCAAGCGCTGGTTCAGTGCACTGTGTGCGCGAATCGTCACTATGCGTGGTCGCGTATTCGTCCGCACGCTATGCAAAACTCCACTACCTGGGAAAACACGCCCTGGACGGGACGAGGAGCGAGTTGCCGCAGACCAGTATTCGTGAAGTCGCGAGGCGAGCTGGGGTCTCAGTTGGGACCGTTTCGAATGTCCTAAACCGGCCAGACCTCGTGGCCGAAGCTACCCGTGACCGTGTTCGGGCCGCGATCGAGGAGCTCGGATTCGTCCGGAACGAGTCCGCCCGCCGGCTCCGGCGGCGCCCCGAACACACCGCGGGCGAGTTCGGCGACCAGCCGCGCCGCGCGTTCGGCGTCGTCGTCGAAGACCTCACCAACCCGTACGCGAGCGACGTCGCCCGGGGGGCCGAGGCCGCGTTGAACGCCGCGGGCCATGACGCCCTGTGGCTGTCGAGCGACCACTCCGCCGCCAAGGAACGGCGCTCGGTGACGCTGCTGGAGGAGCAGAACGCGGCGGGGGTGCTGATCATCCCCGTCGGGCTCGGCTCCCGCGACATCTCCCGGCTGCGCGCGGCCGGGATGACCGTGGTGCTGATCGACCGCGACGCCGCCGAGGTCTGCTCGGCCCAGGTCGACCACGTCGCGGGCGGTGAGATCGCGGCCGCGCACCTGCTCGGCATCGGCCGGGAGCGGATCGCGTTCGTGACGGGCGTGCCGGAGCCGCAGCCCTGCGTCGAACGCCGCGACGGCGCGGCCCGGACGATCGTCGAGGCAGGTTTCGGCAAGCCCGCGACATTGGTGCAGGACGCGCTCAGCCCCACCGAGGGACAGGCCGCCGCCCACGAGGTCCTGGCGATGTCGCCGCGGCCGGACGGCGTGTTCTGCGCCAACGACCTGCTCGCCATCGGGCTGATCAACGAGCTGATCAGGGTCGGCGCGCGGGTGCCCGAGGACATCGCGGTCATCGGCTACGACGACATCGAGCTGGCGGCGAGCGCCGCCGTCCCGCTCACCACGATCCGCCAGCCCCGGCGCGAGCTCGGCTGGGAGGCCGCCGAACTCGCCCTGGCCGAGTTGGGGGAAGGGAAGTCTCACCAACACCGACAGGTGGTTCTCAGACCCGATCTCGTCATCCGCGAAAGCGCCTGACCCGCCGGCACGACCCTGTTCCGCCCCACTGCACCCGCGGTGGCCCAGCTCCCCTTTCACGCTCCCCACGGCGCTCTGGACGCCGTTTCAACCCGCCGACGCACTTTCCACCCCGGCCGTCGCCGTAGCGGCTCCTGCGCCCGTTGTGGGCGGCGCAGGAGCCTCCGCGTTGTTGGCGGGCCATGCCGCATCGGCCGGGTTGCGGACATGCCAGAGCCCGCGGGCCGTGACGTGGGGCGCGTCGTCTGACCGCGTGCTTCGTGGGCGGTCCGTCGCTACTCGGGCTTGACCAGCGGGAACAGGATCGTCTCGCGGATTCCCTTGCCGGTGAACGCCATGATCATCCGGTCGATTCCGGCGCCCATTCCGCCCGTCGGCGGCATCGCGTATTCCAGGGCGCGCAGGAAGTCCTCGTCCAGTTGCATGGCCTCGAGGTCGCCGCCCGCGGCGAGCAGTGACTGCTCGGTGAGCCGGCGGCGCTGCTCGATCGGGTCGACGAGTTCCGAGTAGGCGGTGCCGAGTTCCGTCCCGAAGCCGATGAGGTCCCATTTCTCGGTGAGAAGGGGCTCTTCACGGTGCTGACGGGTCAGCGGCGACGTCTCGACCGGGTAATCCATGACGAACGTGGGCTGGACGAGGGTGTGCTCCACCAGTTCCTCGAAGAGTTCCTGGACGAGCTTGCCCTGACCCCACTTCGGGTCCCAGGAGATGTCGCGGGCGTCGGCGAGCTTACGGACGTCCTCGATCGGCGTGTGCGGGGTCACTTCTTCGCCGAGCGCCTCCGACACGGCCCCGTACAAAGTGATCCGCGGCCACCGCGCAAGGCCGAGGTCGATCTCGACACCGTCATGGACGACCACGGTCGTACCGAGAGCGGCCACGACCGCGTTCTGGTACATCCGCTGGGTGAGGTCGGCCATGTCGTTGTAGTCGAGATACGTCCCGTAGGCCTCCAGCATGGTGAACTCGGGGTTGTGCGTGGAGTCCGCACCCTCGTTCCTGAAGTTGCGGTTGATTTCGAAGACCTTCTCGATGCCGCCCACGACGAGCCGCTTCAAATACAACTCGATCGCGATGCGCAGGTAGAGGTCCATGTCGTAGGCGTTGATGTGCGTCTGGAAAGGACGCGCCGCCGCACCGCCGTGGATCGGCTGCAGCATCGGCGTCTCGACCTCTAGGTAACCCTCGTCGTGCCAGAAGTCCCGCACGGCGCGCACGGTCGCGCTACGCACCCGCGCCATTTTCCGGGCTTCGTCGTTCACGATGAGGTCGACGTAGCGCTGCCTGACCCTCGCCTCAGGGTCGGTAAGCCCGGCGTGCTTCTCCGGCAGCGGACGCAGGCACTTCGACGTGATCGCGAACCGGTCGGCCATGATGGACAGCTCGCCGCGGCGGGACGTGATGACCTCGCCTTCGACCCCGATGTGGTCGCCGAGGTCGACCTCCCGCTTCCAGAATTCGAGCTGCTCCTCCCCCACCTTGGCCAGGGAGAGCATGATCTGGATGTCGCCGGTGCCGTCCCGGACCGTGGCGAAGCACAGCTTGCCCGTGTTGCGGATCAGCATGACGCGGCCGGTGACGCCGACCTTCTCGCCCGTCTCAGAGCCCGGTTCCAGGTCCGGGTGTTTCGCGCGGACGTCGGCGATGGTCGCCGTCCGCGGAAAGGTCACCGGGTAGGGGTCGATCCCGCTCGCACGGAGCCGGTCGAGCTTCTCCCGGCGCACGCGCATCTGCTCCGGGAGCTCGTCGAAGGTCTCGTCACTCACGCCCCAAAGGCTATCCAGCCCGCCGAGCGCGCCGCGAACTCGTTCCCTGTGGCGTAGCGGGCTTACAGCCAGGTGCGGGGTCAGGGCGTGTTGCGCTCGTAGATCAGGCGGAGACCGATGAGGGTCAGCCAGGGCTCGAACTCGTCGATGCTGCGCGACTCTTCCAGGACGAGCGGCGCGAGGCCGCCAGTGGCGATCACCGTGACCTCGGCGGGGTCCGACGCCAGTTCCTCGGACATGCGCTCGACGATGCCGTCGACCTGTCCCGCGAACCCGAAAATTATCCCGGACTGCAACGCCTCGACGGTGTTCTTCGCGATCACGCTGCGCGGGCGGACCAGCTCGATTTTGTGAAGCTGGGCACCGCGCGACGACAGCGCGTCGATCGAGATCTCGATTCCGGGCGCGATCGCACCGCCCACGTACTCGCCCCTAGCGGAGACGGCATCGAACGTGGTCGCCGTACCGAAGTCGACCACGATCGCTGGGCCGCCATGGGTGTGGACGGCCGCGAGTGCGTTGACGATGCGGTCCGCGCCGACTTCCTTGGGGTTGTCCATGCGGACGGGCACCCCGGTCTTCACACCTGGTTCCACGATGACCGCGGAGACGTCGCCGTAGTAGCGGCGGCACATCTCGCGCATCTCATGCAGGACGGACGGGACGGTCGAGCACAGCGCGATGCCACTGATGTCGGTGTCGGCCAGCAGCGGACTCTGCTGGACGAGCCCCTGCAGGACCACTGCGATCTCGTCGGCGGTGCGCCGCGGATCGGTGTTGATCCTCCAGTGCTCGATCACCTCGTCCCCCTCGAACAGGCCGAGGACGGTGTTGGTGTTGCCGACGTCGATGGTGAGCAGCATCAGGTCCCCGCTGATCAGGTGAAGTCAAGGCCGATGTCGAACACGCGCGCCGAGTGCGTCAGCGCGCCGACTGCAAGGTAGTCCACCCCGGTCACGGCGACGTCTCGGGCCCGCTCCAGATTAAGCCCACCGCTGGCTTCCAGTTCCGCCCGCCCTGCGACCAATCGGACTGCCTCGACCATCTCGTCGTCGGTCATGTTGTCGAGCAGGATGCTCTTCGCACCCACCGCGACGGCCTCCTCCACCTGCGCCAGGGTGTCGCACTCCACCTGGATGTGCAGGGACGGGTACACCGCGCGAATGGCCTCGTATGCCTTGGTGACGCTTCCAGCCGCCGCGACATGGTTGTCCTTGATGAGCGCGGCGTCGTAGAGACCCATCCTGTGGTTGACCCCACCGCCGCACTGGACGGCGTACTTCTGCAGGACGCGGAGTCCGGGCAGCGTCTTGCGTGTGTCGCGAACCTTGGCTTTCGTGCCGGACATGGCGTCCATCCACTGCCGCGTCGCCGTCGCGATTCCGGACAGGTGAGTGAGCAGGTTCAGAGCCGTTCTCTCCGCGCGCAGGACTGCGCGGGTAGGGCCACTGACCGAAATGAGCACCTGCCCTGGGACGACCCGGTCTCCGTCTTGCACTTTCGTCTCGTAGGCGATGTCGAGCACGTCGAACACCACTGAAGCGACCGGGATACCGGCCACGACACCGTGCTCGCGGGCCCTGAGATCGCCTGCGGCGGTGTCGTCGGGCGCGAAGATCGGCATGCTGGTGACGTCGACCTCACCGTCCTCGGTGAGCGCGGCGCGGACGAGGTTATCCACATGTTGCGGATCGAGCCCGGCGTCGGCGAGCGTTTGCGAGAGTTCAGGTGTCATGAACGCTTTCCTTTCAGAGGTTCGTAGGCGGTGGTCAGGGCGTTCCCTGTCAGCCGCGTCACCAGATGCCCGCGCCACGCGCCGTCCGCGCGCTCGGGGAAGTCCTCCCGCCAGTGGCTGCCCCGGGTCTCCTCCCGCCGCCGCGCCGCCGCCACGATCGCGGACGCGACGGTGAACAGGTTGGTGACCTCCCACGCCTCGACCCCGGGCTCCGCCTGGCCGCGCTTCACCCCGTCCAGTTCCCTGGCCGCGGCCTCCAGCCCGTCCGCCCTGCGCAACACCCCGGCATAGGAGGTCATGATCCGCTGAATCTCCCCCCGCATCCCGGCATCGACCAGTCCATCAAGGGCCTCGCCCCCGCCAGCCAGTTCCCCTGCAGTCTCCCGAGCCCCACCCCCAAGCCGCACGCCCCGAGCCGCCACCTCCTGGGCAGGCGCCCGTTGGGCGGACACCTCGTGAGCAGGCAGTCCTTGGGCAGGCGCCCCTTGGGCAGGCGCCTCCTGGGCCAGCGTCTCCTGGACGAGCGCCTCTTGGGCGAGCGCCTCTTGGGCGAGCAGCTCCCCGGGGGACGAAGGCGGAGGCGGGGTTGGGGTGGGGGGTCGGGAGAGTTCATCTTGAAGGACGGTGGTGATGCGATTGGCGAAGACCAGGCCCTCCAGGAGGGAATTGGACGCCAGACGGTTCGCGCCGTGAACACCGGTGCAGGCGACCTCGCCGCAGGCGTAGAGGCCGGAAACCGACGTGCGGCCGTGTAGATCCGTGCGAACACCACCGCTCGCATGATGCGCGGCAGGAACGATGGGGATCGGCTCGCTGATGGGGTCGATGCCGTGATGGCGGCAGGCGGCCAGGATCGTCGGGAATCGGTTCTCCCACATCGCCGCACCCAGGTGGCGGCCGTCCAGGAGCATGTGGGACGCGCCGGTCTCGTGTATCCGGTTCATGATCCCTTTGGCGACGACGTCCCGTGGGGCGAGTTCGGCGAGCTCGTGACGTCCGAGCATGAAGCGCTCACCAGCGTGGTCGATCAGGTGGGCGCCCTCTCCCCGGACGGCCTCGGAGATCAGCGGCTGCTGCCCGGTCGCGCCCTCACCGAGCCACAGCACGGTCGGATGGAACTGGACGAACTCCAGATCGGCGACCTCGGCCCCGGCCCGCAGTGCGAGCGCGACACCGTCACCCGTGGAGACCTCGGGGTTGGTGGTCGCGGAGAACACCTGTCCGAGCCCGCCGGTCGCGAGCACGACGGCGCGGGCCCGGACGGCTCCGACGCCACCCGGCTGCCCTTCGCCCATGACATGCAGGGTGATTCCGGCTGCTCGTCCGGTGGCGTCCTTCAGCAGGTCGAGGACGAGCGCGTGCTCAATGACCTCGACATCAGAGTCTTTGAGGGCGGCAAGCAGGGCACGACTGACCTCGGCCCCAGTGGCATCCCCGCCCGCGTGGGCGATGCGACGCCGGTGGTGTCCACCCTCGCGGGTCAGCGCGATCTCGCCGTCTTTGGAACGGTCGAATGCCGTGCCGAGCTCGATGAGTCCGCGTACGGCGTCCGGCCCTTCGGTGACGAGTGCTCGGACGGCGTCCTCGTCACAGAGCCCGACTCCGGCGGTGAGGGTGTCGGCCAGGTGCTCATCTGGCGTGTCGTCGGGCGCAAGCGCCGCGGCGATCCCGCCCTGCGCCCAGCGCGTCGACCCCGCGTCGAGGAGAGCCTTGGTGACCAGCAGCACCCGCCCATGCGTCCGACAGCGCAACGCTGCCACCAGCCCAGCGATACCGGAACCGATGACCACCACGTCGGTATCGGTGGTCCAACCGGGCTCGGGGGCACTGAGAACGGAAGGGATCATGAACCCTCCTCGGGATCGGTTCTCGTCATTATGACCCTAACCCCGCCCAACTCCACCCCCCGCCCCCCAATTCCCGCATCAACCCCCATCCCACCCAGCAATCCCCCGCCCGCATCGCCCATGACCTCACCCCCACAACGCCCCCAACCACGCGCCCACAGCGGTGCACCACCCACGGCCGCGCGGCGACACCAGACGGCATACGGCAGCGCGAGCCCACCGGACGCAGGGCGGTCCCCAGACCACGCCAGCGGCACACGACGGCCCACGGCCACACAACGGCCCAAGACGGCGCCAGACCACTCCTGCAGGGCGCGGCGGGGCACGACCACACGCGGCAGGGCATGGCGGCGCACAGCCCTAACGGCGCACAGCGCTAACAACGTCGAATAACAAACAAGGCCCGCGCATGGTGTGGCCGTTCCAAGCGTACGAAATGGCCCTTCCGAGCCCTTAAATATGGCCAATCTCAGTATCGAGGGGTGGCCACGCCTACGCGGGCCGCGCTGCGCAGCACCGCTCTAGCACCAAACTTCACGAACGTCTTCAGTAACCTAGAACGAAGGCTTCCTATCGGCCGCCGCGCCGACCAGTTCGCGGAGCAGCGAGCATCCAAGGTCGGAAGGCTCTTCGCGGGCAGGGTGTAGTGCCGACCTTCCTGCAAGTTGCAAGTAGCGTCGATCAATTCCTCAATGGATGCGCCGGTCAGAAGGCAGTCCAAAGGCCACTTGTTCCCCGAGTGGGAGATGACCAGAACACGCTGACCGCCCAGGCAGCGGAGAGGTCACAAAGGAAGTCGCTGGTGGCTTGGATCACCTGGTGGTAGCTCTGGCCGCCCGGGTCGAGGGGGGGCGATGCGGTGCGCACGTTCGGCGGCCACGACACTGACCGGGGAGCCGTTCAGGTCCCCGTAGTCGCATTCACGCAGACGCGGATCTTCATAAATGGCAGTCGAAGCGTCAGGGAAGGCGATCTGAGCAGTCTCGAAAGAACCTCGTAAACGTCAGTCGCGAACCAGATCCCCTCGGGTGGTTCGCGTTCCGGGGACAGGTTCGGCCGGGTCGGAGCCCAACGAGATGATTCGGTTGTACCGATCGACGTGAACGACGGCAGGGACGAATTCACGAGCCTCGGCGTCCGCCATCTGAGCATAGCTAATGATGATCACCATATCCCCCGGCTGGACGAGGCGGGCGGCGGCCCCGTTAATGCCGATCACCCCAGTGCCGCGTTCACCGGCGATCAGATAGGTCTCCAGGCGAGCGCCATTGTCGATGTCGACCACCGACACCTGCTCCCCGGGCAGCAGGTCGGCGGCGTCCATGAGGTCCTGGTCGATGGTGAGGGAGCCGACGTAGTGAAGGTCCGCCTGGGTCACGGTGGCGCGGTGGATCTTCGACTTGAACATCGTCCGGAACATCAGTGCTCCTTGCCGAGATGGAGGGGAACGTTGTCGATGAGGTGGGTGGCGCCGACGCGGCCCGCGACGGCGAGGACAGCCGGGCCGTCGCCCGTGGACGCGGCGAAGGTCGAGGGATCGACGAGCACGAGGTAGTCCAGGTCGAGCGGGGGGTCGGCGGCCTTGGCCGGGTCGAGGACGGCGGTCGCCGCGGCGATCACCGCGTCCCGGCCTTCGGCGGCGGCGTCCGCACCCGCGTGCAGGGCACGGGAGAGGGCGAGGGCCGTGCGCCTCTCCTCAACGGACAAGTACCGGTTGCGGCTCGACAGGGCCAGCCCGTCCGGCTCCCGGACGGTCGGCCCGGCGGCGATCGTGACGGGCACGTTCAGGTCGGCGACCATCCGGCGGATCATCGCGAGCTGCTGCGCGTCCTTCTGGCCGAAGATCGCCACGTCCGGCCGGACGAGGTTGAGCAGCTTCAGGACGACCGTGAGCATCCCGTCGAAGTGTCCTGGACGGGCGGCGCCCTCCACGACCTCGCCCATCGGCCCCGACTTGATCGTGACCTGTGGCTCGTCCGGATACATGACGTCAGGGGACGGCGCGAAGACGAGATCGGCGCCCTCGGCGGCGCACATCTCGACGTCGGCGGGAAACGTGCGCGGATACCGGTCGAAGTCCTCACCGGGAGCGAACTGGAGCGGATTGACGAAAATGCTCACCGCCACGGCGTCCGCACTGTTCCGCGCCTGCCGGATCAGAGAACGATGCCCCTCGTGCAGGGCACCCATGGTCGGAACGAGCGCCAACGTTCCCGTGACCTGCGAACGAACATCCGCGAGTTCCTCCCGCGTCCGCGCGATAACCGGCGTCACGTCATTTCCTCCCACTCACAAACGCCTCCACCCACCACAACAACCAATCCGCCCAGCCGCAGCCCACGCGACTCGCTCACCGCCAGCGCACCACGGTCAGGTCGTCTATCACCCGGCGGCTGTGTCCACCGCCGCCCACTGGACGACCTGACGCTCGACCGTCCTGATGGCGAGGCCGCGAAGAAACCATTTCGCGAACCCACGGGTCGTCTGTCATCCGACGGCTTTGTGCACGGTCGCCCACTGGACGACCTGACGCTAGGCCGTCCTGATGGGCGAGTCCGCGAGGGAGCCATGTCGCGAGCCCGTCGGACGGGCACCGCAGAGGATCGGGTGGGCGCCGCAGAGATAGGAGGGGACACGGTCTCGTCCGGTCAGTCGGCCAGGGCTTCGAGGAGGCGTTCGGCGTCCTCGGGTTTGAGCATTCCGGCGGCGAGTGCGCGGTCGGCGGTGAGGCGGGCCAGGGCGATGTAGGCGCGGCGGCTCTCCGGTGACACCCGGGACAGTTCGGCGACGTGGTCGGAGACCGTTCCGGCGTCGCCGCGGGCGACCGGGCCGGTGAGGCCGTTGATGCCCAGGCGGAGCCCATTGTCGAGGGCGGCGCCGAGCAGCGGGCCGAGCATCCGGCCGGGCTCGGCGATGCCCGCGGCGTGCAGCAGGTCCATCGCCTCGACGACCAGAGTGACGAGGTGGTTCGCGCCTCCGGCGAGCGCCGCGTGGTAGAGCGGACGCCGCTCCTCGGTGATCCACACCGGTTCGCCGCCCATCTCGACGACGAGCGCCTCCGCGACCGGACGCAGCGGCTCCGGCGACGTGACGCCGAACGAGATGCCGGTGAGGCGGTTCACGTCGTCGGGACGTCCGGTGAACGTCATGACCGGGTGGAGGGCGAGCGGCAGGGCTCCGGCACGGGTGAGCGGGTCCAGGACGGCGGCCCCGTACCGTCCGCTGGTGTGCATGACCAGCTTGCCGGTGACCGGGACGCCCGCCGAGACGAGTCCGGACGCCAGTTCGGGCAGGTCGTCGTCCGGGACGGTCAGGAGCACAAGGTCGGCGGCCGTGACGACCTCGGGCGGCGGTGCGATCTCCGCGCCGGGGAGGCGTTCCTCGACACGGGAGCGGGACCGCTCCGACACGGCGGTCGCGGCGACGACGCGGTGCCCCGCGCGGGACAGCGCCGCGCCGAGCGCGGTGCCGACCCGGCCCGCGCCGACGACGCCGACCGCGAGGCGCGCGGGCCTGTCCTCGGGGGACTCCGGCCCGGGTCCCGGTGCGTCCCAGGGGGCGTCCGACCCGTTTCCGGGCGTGGCGGAGGACGGCGTGACAGGGTCCATCGGTTCGTTCCAGTCCTCAGGTAGGTACCGGACGTGCGCGCACCAGAGTACCCGCGGGCCCCGGCCACGCCGTCCGGTGGGTGGCGGCGGCCACCCCGCACCCTCCATTCAGTCATGGGCGAGGGACTCGACGATGGACGTCTTCGCGGCGCGCCGCGCGGGCATCACGGCGGCGCCCGTCCCGGCGAGGCCGGCGAGGGCGACGAACCCGATGACCTGCAGATAGGGCAGGGAGAAGATCGAGTCGGTGGCCATCGCGTTCGTCGCGGCCCAGCCGAACCCGATCCCGAGGACGACCCCGGTGAACGCACCGATCACCGCCATGACCAGGGCCTCCACGGACAGCATCCGGCGGAGCTGCCGCTTGGTGAGGCCGAGGGCGCGCAGCAGCGCGGACTCCCGCGTCCGCTCCACGACGGAGAGGGTCAGCGTGTTGGCGATGCCGAACAGCGCGATGACGATCGCCAGGCCGAGCAGCCCCCCGAAGATCATCAGGATCATGTCCACGGCCTTCGTCATCGTCTCCTTGAACTCGGCGCCGGAGACGACCTTCGCGGCCGGATAGGGGTGCGCCGCGTCGTCCACGGCCTTGCGGGCCTGGGACGCGGGCACGCCGTCACGGGTCTTGACGTAGATCGCGGACGGGTCGACCACACCGAAATACCGGGTGAAGTCGGACTCGGGCACGGCGATCCCGTCCAGCCCGGCACCCGGCGCGTACACGGCGGTGATCTTGACGGGGACGACGCCGTGCGCGGTCCTCACCTGAACGGTGTCGCCCATGCCGCGGCCGGGCTTCTTGGCGGTCTCGGAGTCGGCCATCCCCGTGCCCGGCTTGAGCGCGGCGGCCAGCGTCCCGTCCTTCATCTCGGGTTTCACGACCGAGCCGAGCGCGGCCGTGGTCATGGTGGAGACGGTCTCCTCCCGGCCCCCGACCCGGGCGTCCTTCTCGCGCGCCTCGATGACCTGGGCGACTTCGGGACGCTGCCGCAGCGTCCCGGCGAGCGCCTGCGGGAGGGTCCCGTCCCCGTCCTGGGTCTCGATCTGGAACTCGACGGGGAACTGCTCCTCCAGTTTGTGCACCGCCGTCGCCTTCCCGCTCGCCGCGATCACCGCGAACAGGCTCATCAGCCCGACCCCGACGGTCAGCGCGATCGTCGTGGTCGCGGTGCGGCGCGGGGCGCGCTGCGCGTTCGCGACGGCGAGCCGTCCGGGCACCCCGCCGAGCCGCGCCGGGACGGCCCCGGCGAGCCGGCCGAGCGGCCGGACCAGCGCCGGCATCGCCGCGATCACCGCGAGGAAGAACACGCCGCCGGCGAGCGCCACCACGTACATCGCGGCCTCGCCCTTCTCCATGGCGACCGAGCCGAGGGCGCCGACGGCGAGGCCGATGCCGCCGAGCAGCACGGCGATCACGGTGCG
Source organism: Actinomadura syzygii (assembly GCF_008085905.1). Classification (GTDB taxonomy): domain Bacteria; phylum Actinomycetota; class Actinomycetes; order Streptosporangiales; family Streptosporangiaceae; genus Spirillospora; species Spirillospora syzygii. The sequence continues at coordinate 492,215 of NZ_VSFF01000006.1, forward strand.
CGGCACGCCGAGGCGGAACCGTCCGCTGCCCGGCTCCAGGTCGGAGCGCAGCGCCGCGACGGGCGCGACGCGGGTCGCGGCGCGGGCGGGCAGGAACGCCGACAGGACGGTCACGGTGACGCCGACCAGGAGCCCGGCGATGATCGTCCGCACGGCGAGGGACGGCGCGGCCATGGCCACGTTCGCGTTGAGCCTGTTCACGCCGAACAGCGCGCCCTCGCCGAGGCCGACACCGGCGCCGATGCCCAGCAGCGAGCCGACCAGGCCGACCACCGCGGACTCCACCAACACGCCGCCGAAGACCTGGCGGCGGGTGGCGCCGACGCAGCGCAGCAGCGCCATCTCGCGCATCCGCTGCGCGATCAGGATCGAGAACGTGTTGTAGATGACCAGCGCGGACACCAGCATCGCCACGAGCCCGAAGATCAGCAGCCCGGTACGGATGATCTTCGTGTCCGCGCCCGCCGCCTTGGCCAGCCTCGCACCGAGCTCTGCCCCGGTGTAGACGTCGTAGGACGAACCCACGGCACCCTTCACAAGGGTCTTGCCGCCGCCCGCGATGTCGAGTTCCCGGTACGTCTTCTCACCGGTCATCAGCATGGTCGTGGCGGCGTCGAAACCCACGGCTCCACGGAAGCTCGCGTCCTGGTCGATGCCGAAGTCGACCAGGCCGACCACCTTGAAACCGTGCGGGCGGTGCTGCTTGTCGAGAATCGTGACCGTGTCGCCGACCGTGTAGCCCTCGCGCTTGGCCACCGCCGTGTCGAGGACGGTCTCCCCGCCCCCGGAGGGAGACCGTCCCTTGTCCATCTCGTAGCGCAACAGCCGTCCGGACGGCACGGACATGCCGACGGTGGGGGAATCGCCCACCGCCTTACCGTCCTTGCCGACCAACGCGGCATCGCCCTTGACCAGCCCCTGCACGTCGGTGACGCCGGGCAGCGCACGCACTTTCTGGAACACAGCGGCCGGAATGCCATCGTCGGCCCTGCCGACGCCGGGCTGCACCGCGACGTCGACCTTGTCGGCCGAGCGGGCGAAGGTCTTGGCGACGCCCTTATTCATCGTGTCGGTCAGGACGAACGTCCCGGAGATGAAGCCGACGCCGAGGGTGATGGCCACGGCGGTCAGCACCAGCCGCAGCTTGTGGGCGCGCAGGCCCGCGAGGGTCGTGCGCAGCATCACGCCTCCAGGCTCTTGAGCCGGTCGAGCACCGCACCCGGAGTCGGTCCGACGATCTCCGACACGATCTCGCCGTCGCGCAGGAACACCACCCGGTCGGCGTACGAGGCGGCCACCGGGTCATGGGTGACCATCACGATCGTCTGGCCCATCTCGCGGACGGACGCGCGCAGGAACCCGAGGACCTCCGCGCCCGCGCGGGAGTCAAGGTTGCCGGTCGGCTCGTCCGCGAAGATCACCTCGGGGCGGGCGACGATCGCGCGGGCGCATGCGACCCGCTGCTGCTGGCCGCCGGACAGCTCGCTCGGCCGGTGCCGCAGCCGGTCGCGCAGCCCCAGCACGTCCACGACCTGCTCGAACCATGCGCGGTCCGGCTTGCGCCCGGCGAGATCCAGGGGCAGCAGGATGTTCTGCTCGGCGGTGAGCGTCGGCAGCAGGTTGAACGCCTGGAACACGAACCCGACCCGGTCGCGGCGCAGCATCGTGAGTTGCCGGTCGCCCATCCCGGTGATCTCGGCGTCGCCGAGGAGGATCCGTCCCGACGTCACCGTGTCGAGCCCCGCCAGGCAGTGCATCAGCGTCGACTTCCCCGACCCGGACGGCCCCATGATCGCGGTGAACGCGCCCCGCGCGAACGCGACGCCGACCCCGCGGAGCGCGTGGACCGCCGCGTCCCCCGCCCCGTAGACCTTCGACACACCCTCGGCGGTGACGGCCGGCGTGGCCGCGACGGCTCCCCCGGCGCGTCCTGGCGGGTCGGTGAACGTGCTGGTCACGGCTGCTCCTCGGGTCTCGGACGAACGATGACCACGTTAGGAATCCGCGCCGTGCCCCGGCATCGGTCTGGCGGCTACATCCCGCGTCAGCCTCGCGGCTACCGGGCGTAATCCACTGGGCTACACGGCGTCCGCGCATACGACCTGAGGATTACGCCTTCGGGCTACAGCCCCCGTCCGACCTGCGGGGACGCCTTTCGTCCGGCCTGCGGAAACACCGAGGCGCCGGAGATCTGAACGATCTCCGGCGCCCGGTCGCCGGGCATCCGCGCCCGCCGGTGACGCGCGTCAGCCGTTCTCGACCGACGCACCGCCCTTGCAGTGGGCCGACGCGATGCCGATCACCGCGATGGCGTTGCCGCACACGTTGATCGGGATGGAGATCGGCGCGTTCACCTGGTTCCCGCCCAGGATCGAAAAGTTCCCGCTGGTGTGGTTGCCGTTGAACTGGCCGTGGTGATGGCCCTTCGGATGGCACTTGTGGTGGCAGTGGCCGTGGCCGCCGCCGTAGACCGACGCGTAGGCGGGCGTCGCGACCAGGGCGGAGCCGGCGAGGGCAAAGCCGAGGATGCCGGTGGCGGCAAGCTTCTTGAGCACGAAGAGGTCCTCCCGTACGTGGGCTTAGCAGGCCCGTTCTGACAAGTGCCGACGTCGCCCCCAAAGGCGACGTCGCGTACGGTAGTTACCCCGCTACTCTCTGGCAGGACATTTGCGTGGTTCATGGCGAAGGCAAATGACCACCAGCAGACGACAAGCCGCTACGCGGAGTTGTCGCCTTGGCCGCTTTTGACCAGCCCTGTCTCGTAAGCGAACACGACGGCCTGCACCCGATCGCGAAGCCCCAGCTTCATCAGGATCCGCCCCATGTGCGTCTTCACGGTGGCCTCCGAGACGTACAGCCGCGCCGCGATCTCCGCGTTCGACATCCCGCGCGCGACGAGCCGCAACACCTCGCCCTCACGGTCGGTGAGGCTCTCCAGCGCACCGTTCGCCTTGGCCTCCGCGTCCGGCAGATGGACGGCGAACCGGTCCAGCAACCGCTTCGTCGTGCTGGGCGCGACCACGGCGTCCCCGGAGTGCACCGACTTGATCGCCTCGATCAACTGCGCCGGGCCCGCGTCCTTCAGCAAGAACCCGCCGGCACCCGCCTTGATGGCCGCGAAGGCGTACTCGTCCAGGTCGAACGTGGTCAGGATGACGACTTTCGGGCCGGAACCGGCGACGACATTGCGGGTCGCTTCGATACCGTCCATCCGCGGCATCCGGACGTCCATGAGAACTACGTCCGCCCGAGTGCCGCGTAGCAGTTCCAGGGCCTGCACCCCGTCTCCGGCCTCGCCGACGACCTCGATGTCGGGTTGCGCGTCCAGCACCATGCGGAATCCGGCCCGCACGAGCTCCTGGTCGTCGACCAGCGCGACCCGGATCGGCGGCGCCAACTCGTCCGCATCCGTCATGTGGCCCCCACTTCCTCCCGTACCGGTATCCACGCCACCACCTCGAAGCCTCCTCCGGAACGGGGTGCGGCACGGACTCGGCCCCCGTACACGGCGACGCGCTCGCGCATCCCGGCGAGACCATGCCCACGTCCGTCGTCGGGTGCGGCGGCACCCCGCCCGTCGTCGTCCACCTGGATTTCCAGGGCCTCGCCCGAATACCGCATCCGCACGGACACCGCTACGCGCGGACCTCCGTGCTTGAGCGTATTGGTCAGCGCCTCTTGGACGATCCGATAAACGGTCAACTGGCGTCCCTCCGACATGGGCACCGGCACCCCTTCCACCTCGTAAATGACGGGCAATCCGGATGCGCGTACTTGCTCGATCAAATCGTCCAGTTGTGCGACCCCAGGCTGAGGGGCGTACGCACCCACGTCGTCGTTCTCCCGCAGGACGCCCAGGAGGCGACGCATTTCCGCCAAGGCCAGCCGTCCCGTGTTCGAGATGGTCTCCAGCGCTTGCCTGGCCCGTCTTATGTCGGTGTCGATCGCGTAGGACGCGCCGTCCGCCTGCACCACGATGACGCTGACGTTGTGGGCCACGACATCGTGCAACTCACGGGCGATGCGCGCGCGCTCTGCGGCCATCGCCATCTTCACCTCGTTGTCGCGCTCCTGCTCCAGGCGAGCCGCTCGTTCCTCTACCGAACGCAGGTACGCGCGACGTGTCCGCATATGCAGACCCAGGACCCACACCCCTGCGACCACCACCGCGAGGATGGTGAACGTGGATTTCCTGGCGTTCGCGCCGGTCGGGTAACGGAAAGTCGCCATGGCCGCCCCCACTTCGCCGACCAATGCCGCCGCGATACCCCAGCGGAATGCGTAACTGGCAGTCACCGTGTACAACCCCATCAGGACGGCGACGTTCGCGGGCACGGGATTGACGCCCGCCAGGCATTGGACGCCAGAAATCAGCGCGACCACCACGAACACGGCACGCGGGTACGTCCGGCGCAGTACGAGCGGTGCGGTCAACGCGACCATCAACAGCGCGTACGTCCCCTTGGAAACCCCAAAGGGCTCCCTCAGCAGATCGGGCAGGGAGAGGAGCACCAGCGGAGCCGCGAAGAACGCATCGACCAGCGGCTTCTCACCCCGCAGCCAGTCCCATGCGCGCACCACCATGCCGACAGGGTACGTAGCCGCAGCTCAGCCCTGGATCAGCCACAAGTAGTACGCCCGTCGGCCACAGGACGGACCGAACGGACGACCCACCCACGGTAACGTCACCCTCGTGGACGCGTTGGTTACCGAGTGGCTGCCATGGCGCACCGCGATGGAGCGCGCGTTGTACGGGGACGGGGGCTTCTACCGTCGCGGCGAACGTCCCGCCGAGCATTTCCGTACGTCGGTGCACGCCTCCCCCCGGTTCGCTGCCGCCATCGCCCGCCTCCTGGTCGAGGTCGACGCTCTCCTCGGACGTCCAGACCGGCTGGACATCGTCGACATCGGCGCTGGGTCCGGACGGTTGTTGAGCAACATCCTGGGGTGCGTCCCGTCCGACCTTGCGCCGCGGCTGGCCCCGACCGCCGTCGAGATCGCGCCCCGCCCCGCCGACACCCCACTGGAGATCATCTGGCGCACCGACCTGCCGGACCGCATCACCGGCCTCGCCGTCGCGAACGAATGGCTCGACAACGTGCCGCTTGACGTCGTCGAGCACACTCCCGACGGCATGCGGACGGTGCTCGTCCAACCATCGACGGGCGTCGAGCGGCCCGGCCCGGCCCCGACGGACGAGGACCGCGCCTGGCTGGACCGCTGGTGGCCCCTGCACGAGCCCGGCGACCGCGCCGAGATCGGCCACCCGCGCTGCGCTGCCTGGGCATCCGTGATCGGACGCCTCTCCGGCGGTCTCGCCCTTGCTGTCGACTACTCCCACTCAGCCGACTCCCGCCCCGTGTACGGAACGCTGACCGGTTACCGGGACGGACTCACCGTCCCCGCCGTCCCGGACGGCTCCTGCGACGTGACCGCCCACGTGGCCCTGGACGCCTGCACAACCGCCGGAGAACGAGCCGGGGCCACGTCCACCCTCCTGACCACCCAACGGAAGGCCCTGCGCGCCCTCGGCCTCACCGGCGTCCGCCCGGCCCTGTCCCTGGCCCACCAGAACCCCCGCGCCTACGTCTCCGCCCTCTGCCACGCAGGTGAGGACGCCGAACTAACCGACCCCTCAGGCCTAGGCAGCTTCGGCTGGCTGGCACAGACAGTGAACGTCCCAATCCCCACCGCCCTAACCACCTAACTCCCACCCACGCACACACCCCCGCTCCCGCCTCCGCGCACAGGGAGGGACCGCTCGCGCGCGGGCGCGCGCAACACGCGACGGGACGTGCACGCTAGGGACGCGCGCAGGAGGCCCGAGTGGGGTGCGGGGTCAGCGTTCTACGTAGAGGGCCTCCAGGCCGCGTAGGACGAAGCCGGGCTTCCATTTCGGTTCGGTGGAGAGGCGTAGGTCGGGTGCTGCGCGTAGGACGGCCGCGAACGACTCCGCGAGTTCGATGCGGGCCAGCGGTGCGCCCAGGCAGTAGTGGATGCCGAGGCCGAACGTGATGTGCGGGTTCGGCTCGCGTGACAGGTCGAGACGGTCGGGCTCGGCGAACACCTCCGGATCGCGGTTGGCAGACGCGAACTGCAAAGCCACCTCAGCCCCACGGGGAATGTCGACCCCGCCGACAGTGATGTCCTCCAACACCCATCGCTCGAACATCGGCGCTGGGGTGTCGTAGCGGAGCAGTTCCTCAACGGCCGTCGGGACGAGTGAAGCATCGGCCCGGAGGCGCGCGAGCTCCTCCGGATTGCGGAACAGGGCCCACCAGCTGTTGCCGGTCGCGTTGACGGTGGCCTCGTGGCCCGCGTTCAGGAGCAGGACGCAGGTCCCGATCAGCTCGTCCTCGGTGAGCCGGTCGCCATCGTCCATCACCTGGGCCAGAGCACTGATGAGGTCGTCGCGCGGCTCGTTCCGCCGCGTGCGGGCGAGGTCGCGCAGGTAGTCGGAGAACTCCAGGGCGGCGCGGACGGCGGTGTGCTGCACCTCCTCTGGCGGGTTGAGCTCGTACATGCCGCAGATGTCGGCGGACCACGGGCGCAGCAGATGCCGCTCCTCCACCGGCACGCCGAGCATTTCGGCGATCACGTTCACCGGCAGCGGCTCGGCGACCTCGGCGAGCAGGTCGCCGCCGCCCTTGTCCGCCAGCGCCCCGGCCAACTCCCCGGCGAGCCGCTGGATCGTCGGCCGCAGCTCCTCCACCATGCGTGTCGTGAACGCCTTGGACACCAGGCGTCGCAAGCGCGTGTGGTCGGGCGGCTCGAGGTCCAGCATCCCGGCGCGGACCAGGTCCCAGAACGGCTTGAGGAAGTCCGCCTCCGGCGCCTGGCCGAACTCCTCATGGCTCGCGATGTGGAGATACGTCCGTCCGAGGCGCCGGTCCCGCAGCAGCGCGTTCACGTCCTCGTACCGGCTGATCACCCATTGCCCGGTGGCCTCGTCGAAGAACACGGGCCGCTCGGCACGGAGCCGCTCGAACACCGGATACGGATCTGCGACGAAGTCAGGAGACCAGGGGTCATAGACCAACTCGCTCATGTCTCGACGATATTCGCATTCGGCGAATCAGCCCACCGTCCAACGCCTCCCAACCATCCCCGGTGGACAATCCACAACAATGACGTGCCTGGATGAGCTGTGGGCCACACCGCCGTCGGCCCCCCACTCATTAGTCGCGAGCAGCAACGAATCGCACAGATGCCCCCTTTTAGGCTCCGTGTCGTTTGGGCGGTCGGCCCGCCTCCCCCCAGCGGCGGGCCGACCTGAATCCATGGTGATGGGGCGCGGGGCAGTCCGGAAGTAGAACGTGGTTCTGTGGATAACCCGTCAGCGGGCCCAGCGGGTCGGGTCTCCGCCTCCGGCTCGGCGGGCGGCCTGGGCGCGGCGGGCCGTCGACTCGACGATGGCGCGCGCCTCGCCCAGCTCGCGGTCGGTGGCCGCGACCTGTACGGGTCCGGGAGGCGCGTCGACATGGACGGTGGCCAGCCCGACGAGGCGCTGGAGAGGGTTCGCGGTGAGGCGGACGCTCTGTGCGCGCGCGTGGGCGATCACGTCGGTGCGGCGGCACGGCCAGCCGTGGCGGGTCACGAACACGACATCGTCGGTGCCGGCGCCGTCCGCACGGTCGATCGCCACGGCCCTGGACGAAGCAGCCACCAGAGGGACGGCGTCGACCTGCGTCCCGGGAAACACCTGCGAGACAAGGTGCATCGCGACGTGACGAGGCGCGACGGGCAGCAAAGTCGACGACAGGGCCTGCCGCTCACCCGCGTAGCCAGCGACCGTGACCTCGACCCGAGCCCAGCCCAGGCTCCGCCAGACCGAAGGCTCGATGATGCTGACGGCCTGGACGCGCCCCGGGGGCAGGGTCTGCATCCGGGTCTCCAGGAGGCCGTACCGCAGGCGTATCCCGTCCGGTGACATGGCGACCGTGAAGTTGGCGTACATCACCAGGGGGGCGATCACAGCGCGGATGAGCCCGAGCAGAACAGGAATGGTGACGGCCAGGATGCCGCCCTCTGCGTACATCACCAGGAACAGCACGGAGGCGAAGAAGAGCAGAACCGTGCCGAGGACGGGCAGGCGCAGGATGAGGGACGCGAGCAAGCTTCCGAACGAGACATGCCAAATAAGCCGTTCAGGCGCCTCGGGCGTGTGACCGGGGAGCCCGGCGGCACGAGCCAGAAGTTCGGCGCGCAGTTGTTGGGCGGAGTTACGTCCCAGATAGCGGAGCGCGATCTCGCTACGTTCACCGCCCGCCAACTCCACTCGCACCTCTGCCAGGGCGAAGACGCGCGTCACGAGCGGACGGACGAGGTCGATGGCCTGCATGCGCGACAACGGGATCCGGCGCTTGTTCTTGCGGAGCAGACCGGTCTCGACAACGAGATCGTCACCGTCGATACGGAAACGTAGAGCGAGCCACGTCCAAAGACCCGTCCCCACTGCAACGAACCCCACCGGGACGGTCACGATGACAAATCGTCCAATCACCTCTGGAGTGAGCGCCAGGGTGATGCCGTCCCCTGTCTGGGTGAGCAGCAAAGGGAAGCCGAGCAGGACGAAGTAGACGATGAGAAAAATGAACGCGCGCAGTGGAGCCGTCGCCCAGTGCAGCCTGTGCGTGCCCTCGGAGAACCGGACCGGCGGACGGTAACCCGCATACGGAGGCTGAGGCGGCCCGTAGGGCGGACCCGGATGCGGGCCGGGCTGAGGTCCATGCTGAGGTCCATAAGGAGGGCGCGGACCATAGGGCGGCACAGGAGGACCATAAGGGCCGGGCGGTCCTGGCCGTCCATACGGACCGGACGGCCCATACGGACCGGGCGGGCCAGGCGGGCCGTAGGGGCCGTTCATAGCCCCATGCTCCGCTCCTCGCCCTTCTGGGCGAGGCGGTCGCGCAACTGGGCAGCCTCCCAGGCCCGTAGGCCGGGAATGGTGGCGTCCGTCGCCGCGGCCGCCGTGTGCATCCGGACGGTGGCGACACCCATCCAACGCTCCAGCAGCCCCGCTGTGACGTCCACGAACTGCATCCGCCCGTAGGGGACGACGATGAGCCGCTTCACCAGGACCCCATGAGTCACGATGAGGTCGTCCGCACGCTCGGCGTATCCGTAGGCACGGCGGTCAAGCTCGGCCATCACCCATGTGAGAACGGCGCCCAGCACGACGGCAGCGACCCACATGGCGGCTGGAACCACACCGCCGTTCCGCCACACGATGAACCCGCCCACACCCCCGATCGGCACCGCCCACAGCACGGCAGTGAGCAGCCTGTGCCAGGCATGCCGACTGGAGATGCGCGACCATTGCAGGCCGCCCCCTGCCGCGAACGCCTGGTCCGCCTGGTAGGCGGGGCTCCCGGATGGATGCGGGTTCGGCGGATAATTCGCCGGTACCTGGCCCTGCCCAGCCGCTCCTTGTCCAGACACGCCCTGACCGGACGGACCCGGAGGTCGACCGCCCTGGCCCGGCTGCCCGGATGGCAGGGGCGGATACGCCGCATCCTGGGCTCCAGGATCGGCGGCGGGCTCGTAGGGCGGTTCGCCGTGGCTCGGATTCATCGGGCCATAGTCAACCGGAAAACGAGTACCGCTCGCCATGCGACGATGAGGCGGTGACCCGAGTGGCGAAGACGCGACCATGACGACCGAACGCATCGTCGGTATCGGTGCGGGCGCCAAGGAGCTCGCCACCGAGGACATGACACTGAACATCGGCCCCCAGCATCCGTCCACGCACGGCGTGCTCCGGTTGAGGCTGACCCTGGACGGCGAACGCATCTCGGCGGCCGAACCCATCATCGGCTACATGCATAGGGGCGCGGAGAAGCTTTTTGAAGTCCGTGACTTCCGGCAGATCATCGTGCTGGCGAACCGGCACGACTGGCTGTCGGCGTTCTCCAGTGAGCTCGGCGTCGTTCTCGCCGTCGAACGGATGCTAGGCATGGAAGTCCCCGTGCGCGCCGTATGGACGAGGACGCTCTTGGCAGAGCTGAACCGCGTCCTCAACCACCTGATGTTCCTCGGCTCGTACCCACTGGAGGTCGGGGCCATCACACCCATCTTCTACGCCTTCCGTGAGCGGGAGGCGTTGCAGCGTGTGATGGAGGAGGTCTCCGGCGGACGGATGCATTACATGTTCAACCGGGTCGGCGGGCTGAAAGAGGAGCTTCCCGCCGGTTGGACGGCGCGCGCGCGGAGCACGGTCTCCGAGGTGCGTGCCCGCATGGGCGACATCGACGACCTCATCATGGGCAACGAAATCTTCCGTGCCCGGACGAGAGGCGTCGGTGTCCTCACACGAGAGCAAATTCTTCAGTACGGCGTGTCCGGGCCCATCGCACGCGCGTCCGGCGTCGACTTCGACCTCCGCCGGGACGAGCCGTACCTCGCCTACGGCGACCTCGACGTCCGTGTGGTCACCCGGACGGAAGGCGACTGCCTGGCCCGATTCGAGTGCCTCCTCGACCAGGTGCACGCCTCACTGGACCTCGCCGACGCCTGCCTCGACCGGCTGGCCGAACTCCCCCCGGGCCCCATCAACCAACGTCTTCCGAAGGTTCTGAAGGTCCCGGAGGGCCACACCTATGCCTGGACGGAGAACCCCCTGGGCATCAACGGCTACTACCTCGTATCGCACGGTGAGAAGACGCCGTGGCGCATGAAACTGCGGTCCGCGTCGTTCAACAACATCCAGGTCCTGACGGAACTGCTGCCGGGCAACCTGGTCGCCGACATGATCGCGATCCTCGGCTCGATGTTCTTCGTCGTGGGCGACATCGACAAGTAACCGTCCGAGTGATGGAGATTCAGGCGCGCGAGACGCCGTGGTCGCGCCGTTCCTCGTCCGGGTCCTTGGGCACGCGGCAGGCGTACTCCAGGAAGAACGCGGCCCCGACCAGGACGACGGCGGCGAGGAACGTGCCGCCGCTGACGAAGAAGTCGTGGCGCGGGGTGGGCTTGTCGAGCGACGCGACCAGGCTGGCGGCGAACCCCGCGAACACACCGGCGATGACCGCGGCGGCGTGGGCGCTGGCCTTGCCGAGGGCGGCGAGCCTCGCGACCGCCATCGGATCCAGGGGCTTGGGCGCCGACTTGCGGTTCGCGTCCCGGCCGCGCCCCCTGTCGGGCTTGCGGCGGATACGGCGCAGGACGTTCAACCCGGTGAAACCCTCGCCGAGGGCCAGCAGCAGCAGCGTCGGGACGGCCGTCCACGGGAGCGGCGGCAGCGACACGTACGCAGAACGCATCACCGCCCAGGTGATCACCGTGATGACGACCACGAGGGCGATGAGGAAGAGCGGGCGGGACGGTTTCATGCAGGCTGCTGCAGGGCCAGGTCTTCCCGGCGACGGCAGGTCGAAGGACCGCCCTCGGCCTGCTTGGCCTGGGCGAGGTCGCCGACGCGGCCGTGTCCGGGGAGGAGCACGTCCGGCTCGATGTCGGCCCACGGCACGAGAACGAACGCACGCTCGTGCGCGCGCGGGTGCGGGAGCGTCAGATCGGGGTCGTCGGACGTGATGTCACCGAACACGACGATGTCGATGTCGAGCGTGCGCGGCCCCCAGCGGACCTTGCGTTCCCGCCGCATCGACGTCTCGATGTTCAGTACTCGCTCCAGGAGGTTCTCCGGTGGGAGCCGGGTGTCCGCGACGAGCACGATGTTGAGGAAGTCGCCCTGCTCGGGGATCGTCTCGCCGGGCGGCGCGTAGGGGGCGGTTTCGTACACCGGGGAGAACGCCACGTAGTTCAGCCCGGGGGCGTCGAACAGCGCGTCCACCGCCTCCTGGATGTTGTCCAGGCGGTCTCCTAGGTTGCTGCCGATCGAGAACACGACCCGGTGCTCGACCAGCATGTGGCCGCCGGTGGCGGTGCGGTCGGGCATGCGGTCGGAAGCTGTCATGGGCGACTCCTCCTGATCTTCACGGCCACGTCCGTGAAGGGGTGCGGGACCGGGGCGCTCGGCTTGTGGACGGTGATCTCGACCTCCGTCACCGCCCTGTCTTCCAGACATATCTTCGCCAGCCGGTCGGCCAGCGTTTCGAGGAGGTCGACGGGCTCCCCCTCCACGACGGCGACCAGTCGACTGGCGAGCGTTCCGTAGTCGACGGTACGGGACAGGTCGTCCGCGGCGGCGGCGGGGCGGGTGTCGAGTCCGAGGACGGCGTCAACGACGAACTCCTGCCCCAGCTCACGTTCGGCGGGCAGGACGCCATGGCGTCCGCGCGCGCGCAGACCGCGCAGTTCGATGTGGTCGAGAGTCATTCTTCCTCTGCATCCACGACGTTGAGGACGGGGGATCCGTGGTGGAGCAGCAGCCGCCATTCCCCGTCCGCCCGTACGAACACGTTCGTGGCCACGATGCTTCCTCCTGCGAGAAATCCGGCCTCGGTGTCCTCGTCCGCGGTGAGGATGTTCTCCTTGCAGGTGACCACGGCGTGATCGCCGTAGACGTCTGTCTCGATGTCGGTCAGTACGAACTGGATGTACGTCGTGTTGGCCATGATGAGGGCCCAGGAACGGAGCACCTCTTCGCGTCCGCGCAGCATCGTCCAGCCTGGGTGCACGCAGGAGACGCCTCGCGCGTACTCGCCGTCGGCCCACACGTCGGACATGCGGTCGAAGTCACCGGCCTCGAACGCGGCATAGAACTCGGCGTGGACTTCGTCCACGTCAGCACGGTTCACGGCACGGCTCATGGACGGCGGCTCCCGTCGTCGGCGCGGCCGCCGGCCGCGGTCTGTCCTGGGCTCTGTTCGTCGGCGGGAGGAGCATCCTCAAGTGAGGGACGCGCCGCACGGAACGCGGCCGCCACCCGAACGGCGTCCGCGTTGGGTCGGACGCGGTGGACCCGCACGCACCACGCCCCCGCCGCCGCGATCAGGGACGTGACCGCCACGGTGGCGTCATCGCATTCGAGGAAGGGTCGCCGCGTACCATCCGGCTCGGCGAGCAACCTCGTGAGGAAGTTCTTGCGGGAGGCCCCCACCAGGACGGGATACCCGGCACCGGTGAACGCATCCAGATGGGCCAGCAGCGACCAGTTGTGCCCCGCCGTGGGACTCTTGGCGAAGCCCAGCCCTGGGTCGAGCACGATCATCGAGGGGTCGACGCCCTCGCGCACTACCGCGTCGACCCTGCGGAGCAGTTCGTCACGTACCTCGACCACCACGTCCGCGTAGACGGTGCGGGTCTGCATGTCATGGCTGTGACCGCGCCAGTGCATCACGACGTACGGAACGCCCGCGGCAGCGACGACCCGCGGCATTTCGGGGTCGGCCAGCCCGCCGCTGACGTCGTTTACCAGCCTGGCCCCTGCGCTAAGGGCGGCTTCGGCCACGTCGGCGCGCATGGTGTCGACGCTGACCGGAACGTTCTCGGCAGTGAGCGCCTCTATGACCGGGACGACCCGGCGGAGTTCTTCGTCCTGGGTCACACGCTGTGCCCCAGGCCGCGTGGACTCGCCGCCCACGTCGACGATGTCGGCGCCCTCCGCGACGAGGTCGAGCCCATGGCGGATGGCCTTCTCCGGGTCGAACCAGGCCCCGCCGTCCGAGAAGGAATCGGGGGTCACGTTGACCACGCCCATGACGAGGCAACGCCCTGGCGCGGGCAGCCCCGGAACGATGGCACCGGTCATGACTCAACCCTAAGCCTTGAACCGATCCCGGCGCGGCGGCGGCCTCCGAGGCCCGCCCCACCCGCCACCCGCCTCCCGGCGGCCCCTGCCGACCCGGCTCCACAACAGCGGAACGGGCCTCAGCTCAACGCTGAGGCCCGTTCGCGTAGCCAGCGATCCCGAGTCAGGGTCAACGCTCAGTAACGGCCCAGAATCAAGCTCATCGCCTCGGACCGCGTCTCGGCATGATCGCGGAAGTCGCCGCGCACCGCGGACGTCACGGTCTTCGCGCCCGGCTTCCGCACGCCGCGCATGGTCATGCACAGATGCTCGGCCTCGATCACCACGATCGCGCCGCGCGGTTCCAGCACGCTCATCATCGCGTCGGCCACCTGGCTCGTCAGCCGCTCCTGGACCTGCGGGCGACGCGCGTACACGTCCACCAGCCGGGCCAGCTTGGAAAGGCCGGTGATCTGCCCCTTCTTGTTCGGGGTGTAGCCGACGTGGGCCACCCCGTGGAAGGGCACCAGGTGGTGCTCGCAGACGGAGTACACCTCGATGTCCTTCACCAGGACCATTTCCTCATGGTCGGCGTCGAACACCGTCGTGAGCGCGTCCTCCGGCGTCTGCCGCAGCCCGGCGAACTGTTCGGCGTAGGCACGCGCGACCCTGGCGGGTGTGTCACGGAGACCGTTACGGTCGGGGTCCTCCCCGATGCCGATCAGGATCTCGCGCACCGCCTTCTCGATGCGGGCGTGGTCGAACCCGGGCGGCTCCTCCAGGATCCGTGCCTCGCCCTCGACGAACGCACGGCCCGCGTCCTGCGCGGCCTGCTCCGCCGTCCACCTCTCCTGCGCGGCGCCGGACGAGCCGCCCGAGGACGAACCCTCGTCCTCGGACCGCTCGTGCGCCGACGCCTCGTCCTGCTGATCTGCCAACGCGGTCAGCTTTCGCCCTGGGCCGGATCGGCCGCCTCTGAGGTGACCCCGCCCTGACCGTTGTTCTTGGTCAGGTCGGTGACGTCCTGCGGGCCGAGCAGGGCCAGCTCCTTGGGCGTCAGTACCGGCGGACGGTCGGACGGCAGGCGCTTGCCGTAACCCGTGTAGGAGTTCTGGTGCGGCCGCTTCTGGATCGGTGCAAAAATCCGGAGGACCTGCTCCTTGGAGAGGGTCTCCTTCTCCATCAGGTTGACGACGAGCTCGTCCAGGACGTCCCGGTACTCCACCAGGATCTCCCAGGCCGTGTCGTGCGCGGCCTCGATGTACCGGCGGACCTCATCGTCGATCGCGGACGCGATGTCCTCGGAGTAGTCACGTTCGTGGCCCATGTCGCGGCCGAGGAACACCTCGCCCTGACCGGTGCCGAACTTACGAGCGCCGAGACGTTCGCTCATGCCGTACTCGGTCACCATGTTGCGGGCGATCGAACTGGCCTTCTCGATGTCGTTCGAGGCGCCCGTGGTCGGCTCGTGGAACACGAGCTCCTCCGCGGTGCGCCCACCGAGCAGCATGGCGAGCTGGTCGGTCATCTCCGAACGGGTCGTGAGGAACTTGTCCTCCATGGGGAGGGTCATGGTGTAACCCAGGGCCCGTCCACGCGGCAGGATCGTCACCTTGTGCACCGGGTCGGAGTTCGGAAGAGCGTGCGCCACCAGGGCGTGCCCGCCCTCGTGGTAGGCGATGATCTTCTTTTCCTTCTCCGACATCACCCGGGTCTTGCGCTCCGGCCCCGCCATGACACGGTCGATGGACTCCTCAAGGGTGTCCATGTCGATCAGCTTGCGGTCGAAGCGGGCGGTGAGCAGCGCGGCCTCGTTGATGACGTTCGCGAGGTCCGCACCGGTGAAGCCCGGGGTACGGCGGGCGATGACGTCGAGGTCGACGTCCGGCGCGAAGGGCTTGCCACGACCGTGCACGCGCAGGATGCCCTTGCGGCCCTCCAGATCGGGACGGTCCACGGTGACCTGACGGTCGAACCGTCCCGGACGGAGCAGCGCCGGGTCGAGGATGTCGGGACGGTTGGTCGCCGCGATCAGGATCACGCCGCCCTTGACGTCGAAACCGTCCATCTCGACCAGCAGCTGGTTCAGCGTCTGCTCGCGCTCGTCGTGCCCACCGCCGAGACCCGCGCCGCGGTGCCGGCCCACTGCGTCGATCTCGTCGATGAAGATGATCGAAGGGGCGTTGGTCTTCGCCTGCTCGAAAAGGTCGCGGACACGGGACGCGCCCACACCGACGAACATCTCGACGAAGTCCGAACCGGAGATCGAGTAGAACGGGACGCCCGCCTCACCCGCGACGGCACGCGCCAGCAGGGTCTTACCGGTGCCGGGCGGACCGTACAGCAGCACGCCCTTCGGAATCTTGGCGCCGATCGACTGGAACTTCGCCGGGTTCTGCAGGAAGTCCTTGATCTCTTCGAGTTCCTCCAGGGCCTCGTCGGCCCCGGCCACGTCGGCGAAGGTGGTCTTCGGAGTGTCCTTGGTGATGAGCTTGGCCTTGGACTTGCCGAAGTTCATCACCCGCGAGCCGCCGCCCTGCATCTGGTTCATGATGAACAGGAAGATCAGCACGATGACGACGATGGGCAGCAGGCTGAACAGCAGGTTCAGGAAGAAGCTCTGCTTCGGCACGTCGACGTTGTAGCCGCCGGACAGCTTGCCCGAGTCGGCCTGCCGCTGCAGTTGCTGCTGCAACTGGAGGCCCTGCCCGTCGACCCAGGACGCCTGCTGCTGCTTGCCGTTGGTGAGCGTCAGCTCGATCCGCTGGTCCTTATCAATGATCTTGGCGGACTTGACCTGCCCAGCGTTGATCTCCTGAACGACCTTGGAGGTGTCGACCTTCTCAAACGAACGACCGGGGTTGACGCCCCACATCACCAGGGCGACCAAGAGGCCGAACAGCAGGATCCACAGCAGCGGCCCGCGAAAATAGCGCTTCACGTCCATTTATCCGGTTACCCCTCCGGGGCCCGTCCCTCCTGACCAACGTCTGTGTACGATCCTCGTCCGTCCCGGGGGACGGATGCCGGGGCGACCTACAATGCGTCCCGCGGAAGGCCGACGCCCTGGGGCTCCGGTCCCGCCGCGGCGGCTTCCCTCGTATGGCTCCCCGACCCTAGGGCCCGGGACATCGACGGTACACCGCAGGATGCAGAAGACGCAGCCGACGCTGTTCTCCTGCATCCCTTCCATATACCCGTCAACGACCTTTGCAACGATTCGTCACGGTCCCTTGTTCCCTGAGGACGTCCTCAGAGCCCCTGACCGGGGCCTTAGCGCCCGATTCCGGTTCGGGTGCCCTCCGCGGTCCGCCCCAGGCGTTCACGCACCGTCAGCGCGCTCTGAGCGTCCTTGAGGGTCGCTCTCGGACGGAACCACGTCCCCGCAGACCAGGTTAGGCCCCACCGCCGCCGTACACATGCGGGGCCAGCGTGCCGACGAACGGCAGATTCCGGTACCGCTCCGCATAGTCGAGCCCATAGCCGATGACGAACTCGTTGGGGATGTCGAACCCGACGTACCTCACGTCCACGTCGGCCTTCACGGCCTCCGGCTTGCGCAGGAGCGCACAGATCTCCAGCGAGGCGGGGTTACGCGAGAGCAGATTGCTCACCAGCCACGACAGGGTCAGACCCGAGTCGACGATGTCCTCCACGATCAGGACGTGCCGGTCGAGGATGTCGGTGTCGAGGTCCTTCAGGATGCGGACGACACCGGACGACTTCGTCCCCGACCCGTAGGACGAGACCGCCATCCAGTCCATCGAGGCGGGCGAGTGCAGCGCGCGCGCCAGATCCGCCATGATCATGACGGCGCCCTTGAGGACACCGACCAGCAGCAGGTCCTTGCCCGCGTAGTCGGCGTCGATCTGCCCGGCGAGCTCCCGCACCTTGGCCTGCAGATCCGCCTCCGGGATCAGCACCTTCGCCAGGTCGGTGCCCAGGTCCTTCTCGTCCACAATCCCACCCTCATCGCTCAGACCTCGCCCGTCCGGTGGGACGGACACCCGCCGCGCGACGTTTTCGCCGTTCGCGCGGCGACGCCGTGCAGCAGTACGTGTGACGGTTCGCACACGGTGCGAGGTCAAACCGGGCCGAACAGCAGCTTCGCATACCGCCGGACGGCTCGAAGGCCCCCCGGCAGGTCCACGTGCCGCTGGCCGTGCCAGGCCGTGACCAGCCGATCCACTGCATCGACATGGACGGCCGCGAGCGTACCGGGTGGGCTGCCCGCGTCGATCGCCGCCGTCCGCAGTACGCGGGTCCGGACGGCTCTTGGCAGTTCAGAGAGCCCCTCCAGGCGGAGGGCGACGGTGTACCCGTCCTGGGCGTCCTTGAGGTCGCTGTAAGCCTGGACGGCGAGTTCGTCCAGGGCGTCGGCATCGTCCCGCAGCATCCTCGCCGTACGTGCCAGGGCTTGGGCCACCCCTGGGCCCAGAGTCTTTTCCAACGCGGGCAGAGCCTCATGCCGGACGCGCACGCGCGCGTAGGTCGGATCAATGTTGTGAGGGTCGTCCCAAGGGTCCAGCCCCATCGCCTTGCATGCCCGGCGCATGGTCGCACGATCGAGCCCCAACAGGGGCCTCAGATAGAGCACGCCTTGCTCGCGTCGCCCATCTCGCCCTTCCCCCAAGGCGGTTCTACGGAGGAACGCGGTTGGCATGCCTGAAAGCGACCGTGCTCCAGAACCTCGCGCCAACCCCAACAGGACGGTTTCGGCTTGGTCGTCCAGGGTGTGCCCCAGGAGGACGGCCGCGGCCCCCAACCGGTCTGCGGTCTGGTCGAGCGCGGTGTAGCGGGCATCGCGGGCGGCGTTCTCCGGGCCGCCCGTGCCGTCGACAGTGACGGCGACCGACCCGGACGGGTCAAGCCCAAGATCCGCCATCGTCCGGACAACGGCGTCGGCACGTTCGGCAGAGCCGTCCTGGAGGCCGTGGTCGATGGTGATCCCACCGGCAGGGCGCCCCTGCCTGGGCGCCTCAAAGGCCAGCGCACCCGCAAGCGCCAAGGAATCGACGCCCCCGCTGCACGCGGCGAGCACCA
Organism: Actinomadura syzygii; assembly: GCF_008085905.1. Lineage (GTDB taxonomy): Bacteria > Actinomycetota > Actinomycetes > Streptosporangiales > Streptosporangiaceae > Spirillospora > Spirillospora syzygii. The sequence continues at coordinate 510,888 of NZ_VSFF01000006.1, forward strand.
TCCCACCCGGCGGGAGGTCGGCCAGAGCACGCCTTACCGCGAGACGTACCGTCGCCACTGCCGGATCAGGCCCCATGGGAAACCTCTACCACCGCGCGACGCTAGACGCCCACGGTGGATACCACGCGCCCTATGCCTGGCTCCTACGCCTGGTGGTTCTCATGCCTGATTGGCCTCGGGCGGCGCGTCGATGGCCCGCGGACCGATGACCCTGTCGATCCACAGGATCGGTTCCTTGATCTCGTCATGCGTGGGCAGAGCCTCGGGCGACTGCCACACCTGGTTGAAGCCGCTCATGCCGACCTCGGCGACGACCCTGCGGACGAACCGCGACCCCTCCGCGTACTGCTTCATCTTCAGGTCGATGCCGAGCAGCCGGCGGATCGACCTGTCGAGCCTGGAGCCGCCGTCACGCCGCCCCTGGAAGCGTGACCGGATCTGCTGCACCGATGGCACGACCTCTGGTCCGACGGCGTCCATCACATAGTCGCCGTGCCCTTCGACCAGTGTCATGACCGCGGTGAGGCGGTCGAGGATCTCGCGCTGCTCCGGGGTCTGGATCGCGTCGATGAGGTTGGCGTCGCCACCACGCACGGCGTCCGCGACCGCTTCCGCTGCGTCCTTGATGCGGTCGAGCATCACGCCTGGGTCGAGGTCGGAAGCGAGCAGGAATTGGGTCATCTGGTCTTGCACGTACTCCCGCAACCACGGAACGCCGGTGAACTGAGCGCGATGCGTCTCCTCGTGCAGACAAACCCACAGGCGGAAGTCATGTGGGTCCACACCGAGTTCTTGCTCGACGTGGACGATGTTGGGTGCGACCAGGGTCAGTCGTCCTGTAGGCGCCCGTCCGGACGGGTCCGGCGGCAGGAAAAGCTCGTACTGGCCCAGGACGCGACTGGCCATGTAGGCGAGGATCGCGCCGACCTGCATGCCGGTGACTCGTGACCCGACGGCCTGGACGACGACGTTGCCTGCGCCACCGAGCGGCCCGGGGCTGCGTCCTTCGGTCATCTGCTCCATGAGCGGTTCGAGCACCACCCGGAAACCGTCCACGTTGGCGCGGATCCAGCCGGGCCGGTCAACGACGGTCGCCGGGTCGGGATCGAGCTCCGAGGCCATGCCGGTGAAGTCGCGCACGTGCCCGTGGGCGAGCTTCGACAGTTCCCGCAGCTCCGCCACGACCGCACGGGCCTCGGCGTGGCTGACCTGCGGCCCCGGCCTGACGAGCCGAGTACCGGCCTGGACCGCCACGTTCCAGTCGATCATTGAGGCGCTCATGTACTCCACCGTACGTTTGGGACGTGGCGCCGGAGCGCCCTGCACAGTCGTTCAACGAACAACTGTTCTGGTTATCTCCCGTACGGCTCGCCCCACACTCCACCCCAAACCCCCATTACCTGGAACCCCAGCCGGACACCCCACCCCGAACCGCAGGCCCAACCGCAGGCCCAACCGCAGGCCCCACCCACCCGGGGGCGGACCGTACCCCTCCACCCTCGCCGCCCCCGCCACCACGCGGAACCCCAACGCGAACTTGTGGATAACCCGACGTCAGCCGCACCCGCACGCGGCCACCGCAGCCGCCAACTGGTCGAGCCTGCCGGGATCCACCGGCCCCTTACCGTCCCCCGCCATGAACGCGAACGCGAGCAGCCGCCCGTCCGCGTCGTACGCGAGCCCCGCCAACGTGCTGACCCCCGCGAGCGTCCCCGTCTTGGCGCGCACCATCCCCGCACCCGCCCGGCTGGACGGCACCGTGTAGCGCGGAGGGCTCAACGTCCCGGAGAACCCTGCGATGGGCAGGCCGGTGATGACCGATCGAAGCTCCGGATGGTCCTCGCCCGCAGCGAGCGAAACGATTCGAGCAAGAGCAACCGGCGAAATGCGGTTGCGCGTGGACAACCCACTGCCGTCGTTGACCAGGACCCCCGCTTCCACACCCAGCTTGGCGAGAACCTGTTCGACGGCCTGCGCCGCGTCCGCGAACGACGCCGGACGGCCCAGCTTCATCGCCACCTGCCTCGCCACCGCCTCGGCCACATCGTTGTCACTGTCGGTCAGCAAATGTTCCACCAGAGCGGACATCGGCGGTGATTGGACGGCACCGAGCCGAACGGCGCCCTTCTGCGCGAACGTCCTCCGCCCTGCCTTCGCGCCCACCCCGTTCATGGACAGCAGCCGCGCGAACTCCCCCGCGGCAACAGCAGGTGGGTCGGAAACCCGCGTCTTCTTGGACGGATCCGCCGGAGCCACACGTCCCTCATCGACCGTCAGGGCCGTGACAGGTGCGACCTCACCGTCCGGCATGTAATTCGGCTTCCACCCAGCAGCGGTGCGAGGACCTTGGTACGCGGACACGTCATAGTCCACGCGCACACGCCGGACACCGGCCGCCTTCAACGCTGAGGCCGTCTGCCGGGCCAGGTCTAGAAGCGAGGCGTACGGCGGATGGCCTGCATCAGGCCGTGTGGGGAGGGCCGTCAAGGTAGGATCTCCGCCTCCGACGAGTACGATCCCGCCACCGTTGCCGCGTACGACCTGCGTGGTGATCCGGTGCTCGGGACCCACCGAGGCAAGCGCCGCCACCGATGTCACCAATTTCGTAGTAGAGGCGGGGGTCGCGGGACTGTCGGCATGGCGCTCGAACAGGGGACGCCGGGTCGCCGCGTCGATGACCACCGCATTGATCTTCGTCTCAGGCCCCCCGATCAGCGTGGAGAGCCGTCCGCCCAGGACGGAAGCGTTGGGCAGACGCCCGGACGTCAGATCGGCTGCGGCGATCGACGTCGAGGCAGGGGCCCGCACGATGTCACGCACCGCCACACCGGGCGGCTGCGGGGACAAGTGCCGTTCAGGTGTGAGTTTTACCACTGCGAGCCCAGCGGCGACGGCGAAAACGTTAAGGAGGGACAGCGACAGCACCACGAGGGCGGGGGCCCGTCCAGGCACGTGACCGTCCCTCTCCCACTCAGCACTCACCAACGTGCGACATCCTTATATAAGGGAAACACTCGCCTGTGGGGTCGGCCTCGCCCACGGGCTCCCGAAAGACTATGTACTGCACGCGCGCAGGGAGCGGAGGACATCTTGGATTTCGACGTCACCATTGAGATCCCGAAGGGCCAGCGGAACAAGTACGAGGTGGACCACGAGACCGGTCGCATCAGGCTCGACCGCATGCTGTTCACCTCGACGCAGTATCCGGCCGACTACGGGTTCATCGAGAACACCCTCGGCGAGGACGGCGACCCCCTGGACGCACTGGTCCTGCTGCAGGAGCCGACGTTCCCGGGCTGCCTCATCCGCTGCCGCGCGGTCGGCATGTTCCGGATGACCGACGAGGCCGGTGGTGACGACAAGGTCCTGTGCGTCCCCGCGACCGACCCCCGGATGGAGCACCTCCGCGACATCCATCACGTCGCCGAGTTCGACAGGCTGGAGATCCAGCACTTCTTCGAGGTCTACAAGGACCTCGAGCCCGGCAAGTCGGTCGAAGGAGCCAGCTGGGTGGGACGGGTCGAGGCTGAGGTGGAGATCGAACGTTCCCACAAGCGCGCGGCGGACCAGGGCGGCCACTGAGCATCGGCCGGGCAGGCCGACCGGTTCCACATCCTGACCCATCGCGAGGCCGTATGAAGACCAGAGCCGGGAGTCGCGGACGGCGCTGATCCGCTCCCCCGTCCAGCGACACAGCTCGTGAAGAACCCTTCCGCGGGAGACGCCCTGCGGAAGGGTTCTCGTCTTCAGCGGCAGTCACGGGCCGCCTGGAGCGAGCCAGAGCGGGGAGCTAGGGGGACGCCAGGTCGGCCTTGCCTTCAACCAGAAGGACGGGTCGCACCGATCAAGTCGCTTCGGTGGATGCTGGAGACACGCACCCGCGCGCCTGTGTAAGGCGCTTCGACCATACGGCCGTCACCGACGTAAATGCCCACATGGTGGATGGTGTTGAGGTCGGACGGGTCCCTGGCGAAAAAGACGAGATCTCCTGGACGCAACGCATCGATAGGGATGTGCGGCCCCGATGTCCATTGCGTACCGGTCCAGTGGTCCAGGTACACCCCGGCCTTGCCCCATGCATACATCGCCAGACCGGAACAGTCGAAGCCCTGTGTTTCGGCCCCCTGTGCCACACCGTAACTTGGCCCAGCCACGGTGCCTCCACCCCACGAGTACGGAGTTCCGAGCCACTTCAACGCGGCCCGCGCAGCAATGGCCCCGCGCACGGCAGATACGGCCAGCACGGGACGTACTGAATTGGTAAGAGTGGCCCGAGCCTTACGTGCCTCTGCCTTCTCCAGCGCCCGTTCCCGCGCGCGCTTGACCCGTGCCGCATGCTCCTGGGCCCTGCCAAGACGACGCTCCAGCCGGCGCTTCTCCGCTTCGATTCGGTGTACGGAAGCCTGTTGCCTGGCCACTGCGTCCTGCGCGACACGTTTGGCCTCGTCGGCGCGACTCGTCGCCACCGTCTGCTCTTGAGAAGCCGTCTGCGCCTGGTGCCGGAACAGATCAGCGACGGTCTTTGCCGCCTCGACGCGTTCGACCATAGCCGTACGCCTCTTGGTGAGCATCTCGACCATTCCCGCGCGGTCCATGAAGCCTTGGGGACCGCCATGGCCCACGAGCGCCGACGACATCTGATCGTATCCAGTGTTGTCGCGGTAGATCTGTGCGGCGAAAGATGCCAGTTCGGCTTGGGTCTCCTCTAGCCTCCTGTCCGCCTCGGCCGATCGCGCCAGCGTCTCCCCGTAGACCTGTCGGGAACGCTGCAGTTTGAGTTGTTCCCCGTGGTATCGCTCTATGGCGACCTCAGCGGCGACGGCGAGCCGGTCGAGTTCGCCGTCCGCCCGCGCAAGCTCGACCTTGGTCCGGCCGACTTCTGCGGCTTTTTCTCTGACCTCGCGTTCGCTTCGTTTAACGTCGCGCGCACTTGGGCCGGGCGTGGCGGTGGGACGCGCGGTTGCGGCCGGGCACAGGAGGCTCATGCCCATCGTCAGGCCGGTGGTGAAGGCGACCAACCGCAGCACCGCACCGCGGGAGGGGGATCGGGACGCATGACGGGTCTCGGCTGTGCCTGATGCCATGATCACGTCCTCCCCTCGCCATGCACTGCTTAGCGCAAATGATCACCTACGAAGAGTAGTTATCTCTGGCAAGGGCAGATACTTCCGCCCCTCCGTCAGGGGCTGGACGTGGGGCCCGTAGTGGGAGGAATGGTCGTGGGTGATGACCCGGTAGACGGCGACGGACCTGATTTGTCACTCGACGGTTGCGGTTCAGGCGACTGACCACCAGAAGACGACGGTGGCCTGGACGGTGCAGGCGTTTTGCTTGGGCGCTTGGTAACCGGCGGCGTGGTCGGGTTACCTGGTCCAGTTTGCGTTGGCTTCGGTGCGGGCGTGGGTTTCGAGCCTGGAGAATCGGGTCGCCAGGTGACGTTCACCCCGCTGCCGCCTGGCCGGAACGTAACGGTGCCAGTCCCGTGGGACTTCGACCTTCGCTCGACGTACACGCGCACCGTCGTGCTCTGTCCCGCCCCAAGCCTTCCTGAGGATGGATATACGCGAATGGGTCCACGGCTGGTCGCATGCCATGCCAGCGGTCCGCGATGAGCCTGGAGTTCTATCGAGCCTGACGTGCTGCCCGCCAAGTCCAGGAAGAGTCGCGACACCACAAGCTGACCCTTGGCGGGAGAGCCGGAGGGTGCGTTCACCAGGATCGGTTCATTCGAGGGTGGCTGCAATACGGTCGGGGGTGCGGCCGTTTCCTGCGCTCCCAACGGGAGCGTCGCGGTCACGGAAGCAGCATCGATTCCGACCGGGGGTTCTCCAGGCTCCCCCTGTCCTGAACTGAAGTGCTGGGAGGGATCAGAGTCTCCACTAAGACGTGGCTCGACGACGGTGTCCGAGCTCTGTCGTCCTGGGTCGAAGAACCCGTGCATGGAGGCGAGACCACCACCGAACAGGAGCGCCACCACCGCCAATACCAGAGCGACGCGCGTTGCCTGGGTTCGAAGCCCTGCCGCCTTGGGAACGTCCTCTACGGCCTTGGCCTGTGCCTGCACTGCCGGGCGGGAATTCGCCCTACGCAAACGGGGAAACCAGACCCGTCGCTCGGGATGAGGTGCTGGCAGTGGCTCAGGCGTCTCGGTGGATTGGACGGGGAACCCATCCGAGGTGAACTCGGTGACCCTCGTGGAGACGAGGAGCCTGTAGTCGACGAGTTCAGGGTCCAGAAGGCAGCCCGTCACCCGTGGCCGCAATTCTGGCGGGAGTTCGGGATCGGGCAGCAACCCATACACCTTGGTGGCTGAAACAGAGCGGGGGCGCAACGTCCCACAGACGGCACAACCTTCGGCGTGCTCCAACAACCGACCGTTCACTTCATGGATAAATTCGCCATGCCGCTCTCGGAGCATCCGGGCCCGTTCGGCGCAACCGTAGGGGCCGTGATGCGCGAGTATCTCGGCGGTCAACGCGCTTTCCAGTTCGTTGTGCGCGAGGTCGAGCGCTGATTGCGCGTCTGCGAGCGGCACACCGAAAACCGCTGCCAGATCTGGGACGGACAACTGATGCCTTACGCGCAACTCCAGAATCTCCCTGGAGAGCGGACCCAGGGCCAGCACCGCCTGCCACGCCATGATGCGCTGGTCGACGTCGTCCTGGTCGTGGCTCGCGACCGACATGTCCGGCGCCTGGTCCCTGGACGGCGGCCTGCGTACACATTCCAGTCTTGCGATCGCGTAGAGCCACGGCCCAAAGCGATCAGGGTCCCGCAACTCGCCGATATGCGCCTCGGCGAGGATGAACGCATCACGCAACGCATCCTGGGCCGCGTCCCTGGAACGCAACTGGAACCAGCAGTATGCGTAGAGCCGGTCGGCATGCGCGTCGTACACGGCGGCAGCGGCGTTGGGCTCACTCCCAAGCAGCGCCTCTACCAGGTCATGGTCGTTCATGTCACCGAAGGTAAAGGTTACGAGCGTTGTCTAGTGGCCAATCCGACACATCAATCTCAGGTGTCGGGTGCCATTCTCATACTTCGCCGATACTTATCCAGGTAATCACAGATGAGGAGTTCATTGGGGTTTGCCGCATATCTACTAGATGGATCGTTCGAGGAAGACCAATTCGATTCCCTCATCGGAGGGAGGATTCGTTCAACGGCCGCCGCTATGGCCGCGACCTCTGCGGTGGTCTGATTGACCGGCCGACAGGGCGAGGGCGCGGGATCGCCCTCTGCATGACGCGTCGCTCCCATCGATGCTCCGCGGCGAAGGCTCGACTCGATCTTGAATCAAAGTTGACACTGTCATCGTGACAGTGTCATCATTGCTGCATGGATGTCGTCTGGACGATCACCGAGCTGGCCGAGAGCGCCGCCGCGGCCCTCGCCGCGGACGGGTCAGCGCAGGTCAGCGGCCGGGTGCGCGACGTGCCCAACGAGCGGCTGATCCGCTGGTACACCACGATCGGCCTGGTCGACCCGCCGTTCGGCCGTCGCGGACGCACCGCCCTGTACGGCCCACGCCACCTCCTGCAGCTCGTCGCGGTGAAGCGCCGCCAGGCCGCCGGCCGCTCGATCGCCGAGATCCAGCTCGAACTCGCCGCCGCCACCGACGCGACCCTCGAACGCATCGCCGGTCTCGCCCCCGCCGAAGGCCGACCCGACGCACTCCCGCCCAACTCGGAGCTACCGGACGGACAACGAGAGCGCGCGACTCACACCGACACCCCGGCGCCCCCTCTTTCCGACGGCAGCGAACCGCCACCCGACGATCCCGCGAACATTCCGCCGACCGATTCACACGCCCCAGAGACGCCCGTCCCGACGCATCCCACAGCCAGCGCAGCGAGCAGAGCGGCTCGGAGCGGCTTCTGGAAGAACCGTCCCGACCTGGCGTATGAACGGGCCATCGCGGCCGACGACTTCGACAGGCCACGCCCCCCGGTCGTCCAGGGTGTCCGGCTCGCGTCCGGTCTCACCCTTCTCCTGGACGTCCCCTCACTGAGCGGCGGAGACCTCGCTGCCATCGAGCACGCCGCTCGCCCGCTGCTCGACGAACTACACCGACGGGGCCTCCTCACCGACGAGGAGAGCCTCGCCCCAAGCCCCGCGTCCATGCCCGTCGATCCCTCCCGGAGGTCCACGTGACCGTGCGCATACTGCCGCTGCCCGACACCGCGTCGCCGGAGCCCGATCGCGGTCTGGGCGCGCTCACCACCGACAGGGGCAACCTGCCGCTCGACTCCGTCGACGTACACGCCTCCATCACCGGGCTGGCCGCCGGAATCGAAGTCGTCCAAGGATTCCGCAACCCGTTCGACGTGCCGTTGGAGGCCACCTACGTCTTCCCGCTGCCCGACCGCGCCGCCGTGACCGGGCTGCGCATGGAGGCCGCCGACCGTGTCATCGAGGGGACGCTGAAGGAGCGCGGCCAGGCCCGTCAGGACTACGACGCCGCTGTCGCCGCGGGTCAGCGTGCCGCGATCGCGGAAGAGGACCGTCCGGACGTCTTCACCATGCGGGTGGGCAACATCCTGCCGGGCGAACGCGTGACGATCAGGCTGACGCTCGACCAGCCGCTGCCGCACGAGTCGGCCTCCAGCGCGACGTTCCGTTTCCCGTTGGTCGTCGCGCCGCGCTACATCCCCGGCGCACCACTGGACGGCGAGCGCGCCGGTTCCGGCATCGCCGACGACACCGACGCCGTCCCGGACGCCTCCCGGATCAGCCCGCCGGTCCTGCTGCCCGGCTTCCCCAACCCGGTGCGGCTGGCCGTCACTGTCGACATCGACCCGGCGGGGTTGCCCCTGACGCAGATCCGCTCCGCGCTGCACGTCGTGGCCGAGGAGCGCGACGACGAGAGGACAACCGTGCGGCTGCGGCCGGGGGAACGCCTCGACCGCGACTTCATCCTCCGCCTCGACTTCGCTCCGCAGGAGAGCGCGGCACTCTCCCTGGTTCCGGACGAGTCCGGCGAAGAAGGGACGTTCAGCCTGACCGTTCTGCCCTCCGGGGACGTGCGGCCGAATCCCCGTGACGTGGTGCTCATACTCGACCGGTCCGGCAGCATGCACGGCTGGAAGATGATCGCCGCCCGCCGCGCCGCCGCCCGCATCGTCGACACGCTCCGCGCCGAAGACCGGTTCGCCGTCCTGTCCTTCGACAACAGCATCGAAAGGCCGCGCGACCTCGGAACCGGGCTGGCCGAGGGCAGCGACCGCAACCGGTTCCGCGCGGTCGAGCACCTGGCGGCGGTGAGCGCGCGGGGCGGCACCGAGATGCTCGCCCCGCTCGACGAGGCATGCCGCCTGCTCGCGGACCCCGCGCGCGACCGCGTGCTCGTCCTCATCACCGATGGGCAGGTCGGCAACGAAGACCAACTCCTGGCCCGGCTGGAACCGCATCTGCACGGCGTGCGCGTCCACACCGTTGGGATCGACCGGGCGGTCAACGCGGGCTTCCTGAACCGCCTCGCCGCCATCGGCCACGGACACTGCGAACTGGTCGAATCCGAAGACCGCCTCGACGAGGCGATGGAGCACATCCACCATCGCATCGCCGCACCACTGGCGACCGGCCTATCTCTGCACCCCGACGGGTTGGAGACCATTCCCGACTCCGTGGCGCCCGCCCGCCTCGGCGCGCTCTTCCCTGGCGTGCCGCTGGTGATCACGGGACGTTTCCGGGGCACCGCGTCCGGCTCGCTGTCGGTCCGTGGCACCGCGTCCGACGGGACGGCCTGGGAACAGCACGCTGCCGGAGCCGTCGGTGACGGCTCGGCCGCCACGTCCATCTGGGCTCGCGCGCATCTGCGCGACCTAGAGGACCGCTACACCATCGGCGGTCCCGATGACCTGGAGCAGCGCATCATCGATACGTCTCTCAGGTTCGGCGTGCTGTGCCGCTTCACCGCATTCGTAGCGGTGGATAGCCGTGTGGTCGCCGAGGGCGAAACCCCGCACCAGGTCGTCCAACCGGTCGAGACACCGAGCGGTTGGACGGCGCCGACACCCGCCGCGCCGAGGATGACGTACGCCGCGTTCTCCGCCGCCCCGGAAGCGGCCATGCCGCCGAGCGCAGCCCCACCGCCCGCCATGCCTCCGGCGCCCGCCGGCCCGCCCCCGACCGGATATGGCTTCGCGCCGGACACTGCCCGGCCCCGGCGAGGATCCGCCCGTCCGCTCGCCAAACAACCCACCGGGTCGGCTCCATTGCACCGCACTCGCACCGTGCCTGCCGAAAAGGGCTTTCAGCAGGAGCTGGCTACCGTCCTCGACCGCCTCCGCCAGGTCCCGGACGCACACGACCAACGCATCCACCAGTTGATGAGCGAACTCCTCCCCACTCTGGAGTCGATCGTCCAACGGATGGAGGCGGAACAGCTCGACACCAGAACCCTCGCCGACCTCCGGGACGAGTTGCGCCATCTGACGTCAGCATCCGACCAGCCAACCGTCGACGCCCAATGGGCCCGGGCACTCCAGGTCCTGAGCGACTTCACCCAAGAACAGAAACCCCGCCGCCCCTTCTGGAAACGAGGTTCCTAACCGCGGTCGAAGTTGCGGCGGCTCCGCAACCCATCCAGTTGGAGGTCGTCGGTGGGGACAGGGCGAAAAGAAGTGCGGGGACGCACTGCGAACAGTGCGTCCCCGCTGGGTCGGATCGGTCAGGCGTGCTTCGGACGGTAGTGGCGCAGCAGCGGCACCAGGTTCAGGACGAGGCCGACAACGGCGACGGCGCTGACCAGGTTGACGCCCGGGTGGAACTCGCCGAAGCCGTCACCACCACTGGCCGTCCCGCCCGCGACCAGGGCGGTGACCAGCGCCAGCACCAGGGCGGCGCCGACCTGGCCCGACGTCTGGACGAGCCCGGACGCGAGGCCCTGCTCGGAGTCGTCGATCCCGTCGGTCGCCTGTCCCATGATCGAGCTGAAACCGAACGCGAACCCGCCGCCCAGCAGCAGCATCGTCGGCAGGATCGTGAACACATAGTGCGGAGCGTCGCCTGCCGTGGCCAGGAACCAGACGTAGCCGAGGGTCAACGACGTCATGGAACTGATGATCAGCGGGGCGGTGCCGTACCGGTCGATCAGACGGCCGACGAACGGGGAGCCGAAGGCCACGAGAAGTCCCGCCGGGAGCAGGCCCATGGCCATCTTCAGCGGCGACCAGTGGAGCACGTCCTGCAGGTAGAGCGTCATCATGAACTGGAAGCTCAGGTACGACCCGAACAGCGCGACGATGCTCAGGTTCGCGCGGACGATCGAGCCCGCCCGCAGGATGCCGAGCCGGATCAGCGGGTGCCGCACCTTGTTCTCGGTGACGAGGAACGCGGCCAGCAGCACGACCGCGAGCAGGGCCGAGCCGACCGTGACCGGGTCGAGCCAGCCCCGGTCGGGAGCCGACACGACGGTGTAGACGGCGAGCAGCATCCCGCCGGTGAGCGTGACCGCGCCGACGAGGTCATGACCACCGTCCGCGGCGGGCTTGTCCCGCGGGATCAATGCGATGCCCGCGACCAGGGCAATGACGGCAAGAGGCACGGGCGTCAGAAACGTCCAACGCCAGCCGAAGCTGGTCAGCAGCCCGCCGAGGATCAGTCCGGACGAGTAGCCGCTCGCGCCGAAGACCGAGAAGACGGACAACGCGCGGTTGCGCGCCGGTCCCTCATGGAAGGTGGTGGTCAGGATGGAGAGCGCGGTCGGCGCGGTGAACGCGGCGGCGAGCCCCTTGACGAAACGGGTGGCGATCAGCAACGTGCCGTCGTTCACGAGTCCGCCGATGAGTGACGCGACGGCGAACACGGCCAACGCGGTGAGGAAGACCCTGCGGCGCCCGAGCAGGTCGGCGGTACGCCCACCGAGCAGCAGGAGGCCCCCGTAACCGAGGACGTAGCCGTTGACAATCCACTGCAGCGACGTCGTGGAGAGACCGAGCTCGGTACCGATCGACGGAAGCGCGACGCCCACCATCGAGACGTCGAGTCCGTCGAGGAACAGCACTGCGCAAAGGACGGCGAGGACCCCCCACAGCCGGGGAGTCCAGGTCTGTTCGGCCGACGCGCCGTCGGCGGCCGGCGCACGGACGGCGGAGGCAGGTGAGGTGTCAGTCATAGTCACGTCGCAGGACAGTACATGCACATGCATCAAATGTCTACGCACTAAATTCTCTGGAATCTAATTCAGGTGCATCTAATGTGCGTGCATGGTAGGATGCGCCGCATGAAGGCGGAGGCTGCACTGGTCGGCCGGTGGCGCGAGCTGGCGACCTGCTACAACACGGTCGCGTGCGCCCTCGACCGCGCCCTCCAGGACGCCCATGGGCTCAGCATGAGCGAGTACGAGACGCTCGACCGCCTCGTCGACGGCGACTGTGAGAAGCGCCGCATGCAGGAGATCGCCGCGGCCATGTACCTCAGCCAGAGCGCCCTCTCCCGCACGGTCGCCCGCCTTGAAAAGCACGGCTACGTGCAGCGCGGCCTCTGCGAGAACGACCGCCGCGGAGTCATCGTCGAGATCACCGAGGCTGGCCGCCGCTGCCACGCCGAGGCCCGCGACACCCACCTGAAGATCCTCGCCGAGCACCTCACACCCAGCCCGTCAACGCTGGCGCACACATAATCCGGCGGAAGCCTCAGCACTGACGCTGGTCCTTTGACCTCGCCCACCCCGTAAGCGCCGTGCCCAAGCGTCCAGACATGCTGGCTCTTGAACTCCGTGGGTGGCGCGCGAGTCCGGAATGAGCATCCCGGTGGCTCGTGCAAGGGGTCGTTAGGACCGTGCCCGTGAGCGCCAGCGCGCCAGGTTTCGTCGCCTCCGGCGGTGCGGGGGCCACGATCACCACGCGACGGCTAGCAAGCACCTTGGATGTGCGCGTTATGCGTCACACCTCGCCCCGGCACCTGATGGAAGCGTGTTCCGGCGTACCGCACCATGGACGCGTTCCGAGTCAGAAGCCCCGGGTTGTCGTGTGGCTGCGACGCGACGTTTCGGGCACACAGCAGCGCGTGATCTGATTTCGTGAGTTGCGTCATCGGGTCTTTGCGTGGTTCATGGACGAATGCCGTTGCGGCGAAGGCAGACGCTCCGGACCAGCCGCCAGGCGCGACCCTGCGGCGCGTCCGTCGCGCAAGGAACATGGTGCAACCTGCCCCGAAGCCGTGTCGCCAACGGTCGGTCCAAGACAAGATCCCCGGCCAAGGGAGCCAGAGCGGAGGCGTTTGTGGGTTCTCGCGTGTTGCTCCGCCGTTTGCGGGCGGCAGACGAGGAGGAGTTCGTCCATCTCGCCCAGCAGAGCGCGAAACTACACGGGAGATGGGTCAGGACGCCCACCGATGCGGAGGGCTTCCGCGACTATCTGGGACGGTTCGCGGATCCCATGGTCGGCGAAGCACTGTTGATCAAGCGGCGCGACACCGGAGCGATCGCCGGTCACGCCACACTCACCGGCATCGTCCGGGGGCCGTACGAACGAGCGGTTCTCGGTTTCGCGGCATTCGCCCCGAGTGCGGGACAGGGCTTCATGACAGAGGGAGTCGGACTGACTGTTGTATACGCCTTCGACCAGTTGGGCCTGCACCGCGTCGAGGCGGACATTCAGCCAGGCAACGAGCCGTCCCGGCGACTCGTCCAACGCCTCGGATTCCGGCGCGAGGGCTTCTCCCCCGACTTCATCAACATCGGCGGAATCTGGCGCGACCACGAACGCTGGGCGATAACCGCGGACATGACCGCGGACCTCCCCCACTGCACCTCAAGAATCCTCCCCTGACCCACCACCCGATACCGGCATCCGCACGGCTGGTCTTCGCGTCCACCGCGGGCACCGAACGGAACGCAACAACGTCCTGCGCTCCTTTCGGGCCGTCCTGGCCAAGACGACCTGGGCCCGGACCAGTGGACACCGCGGGAGCTACGGCACAGCTTCGTGTCAGTGCTGTCCGACGCCGGAGTCCATCGAGGGACATCTCACGGCTGGCCGCTCACAAGAGCACGGAGTCACCGAGACGGTGTACCGGCACCAGATCCGCCTGCGCACTCCTGGCTGGCGCCGAGGCGATGGACGACCTGTTCCCCTCCACAATCGAGGACCGATAGTCAGCCCAGGTGGTCAGTCAGTCATGCGAAAGGCCCATCGCGGATGATCGCGGTGGGCCTTTGAGGTGGAGCCGCCTATCGGAATCGAACCGATGACCTATTCATTACGAGTGAATCGCTCTGCCGACTGAGCTAAGGCGGCGCGCCGTGCGGACACGGCTGAGGGAAGTCTACCGGGTCCGCGGGGGTGAGTGCGCACCAGTTGTTCAGCGGCAGGTGGTGCCGTCCTTGGGCGGGTCCGCGTCCAGGAGGTACTTGTTGGTGGCTTCGGTGATGCACCGGTTGCCCTGCAGGTAGGCGGTGTGGCCGTCGCCGTCGAAGGTGAGGAGGACGCCGCTGGAGAGCTGGCCGGCGAGGTTCTGAGCCCACTTGTACGGGGTTGCTGGGTCGCGGATGGTTCCGATGACGACGATGGGAGCGGCGCCCTTAGCGGCGATGGGCTTCGGCTCCTGTTTGGTCTGGACGGGCCAGTAGACGCACGGTAGGCCGCCCCAGACGACGAAGGAGCCGAAGCGGGGCGCGACCTCCTGGGCTTCGGTGGCGGACTTGCCGTAGGTGGTGATGTCCGGTGGGTTGGGCTTGTCGACGCAGTTGATGGCCATGTTGGCGTCGGTCTGGTTGCTGTAGCTGCCATCGGACTTGCGTTCGACCATCTCGTCCGCGAGGGTCAGGAGCATGGTGCCGTCGGATTCTTGGGTGGCCTTGGTGAGGGCCTGGCGTAGGACGGGCCAGTACTCCTTGACATAGAGGGCCCTCGCTATGCCCATGACGGCGAGGGATTCGGTGACCTTACGTGGGTCTCGGGTGTTCTTGAGGGGTGTCTTGTCTGTCTTGGCGAGGAGGGACGAGACCGTGGCCAGGACGGCGTCGACAGTGTCGCCGAACCGGCAGAAGCCCGCCTTGACGCAGTCCTGGGCGAAGGCACGGAGGGCGGTCTCGAAGCCCTTGGCTTGTTCGACCAGCATCTCGGTTGAGGACAGTGTGGGGTCGACCGCTCCGTCCAGGACGAGGGCGCGGACGTTCTTAGGGAACTGTTCGGCGTAGTACGCCCCGAGGTAAGTGCCGTAGGAGGCGCCGTAGTAGGTGAGCTTTGTGTCGCCCAAGGCGGCGCGTATGACGTCCATGTCGCGGGCGGCGTTGACCGTGCCCACGTGAGGGAGTTCGGCAGCGGCCCGTGCCATGCAGTTGTCGGCGAACTCCTTGCCTTCGTCTGCGAGCACTTTCGTCTCGTTGCGGTTGTCCGGGGACACGTCGGTGGCGAAGAACCTGTCGAGCTGGGGTCCGGTGTTGCAGCGGACGGGGGCGCTTGCGGCGACACCACGCGGGTCGAAGCCGACGATGTCGAAACGGCGGCGGAGGTCGTTTCCGAATGCTCGCGCCGCCTGACGGACGAAGCCGACGCCGGTACCACCGGGGCCGCCAGGATTGGTGAGCAGCGAGCCGATCCGGTTGGACTTGTCCTCAGCCGGGAGCCTGATGACGGAGAGACCGACCTTCTCGCCGGTCGGTTTGGCGTAGTCCAGGGGGACTTGGACGGTGGCGCACTCGAAACCGCTACCGCAGCTCTTCCAGGACGGCTTCTGTGCGTAGAACGAACCGAGCCCCGCGGGGGCACTCGCTGGGGTCGCGGTCTCGTCCGCTTCGCCGTCGTTGCATCCGGTGGCGGTCACCAGAGCGAGCATGGTCGTCACACCAATGAACTTGGCTGCTCGCACCTGGACCCCGTCTCGTCGTAGCGGAACGTGTGCTGCCGCCTACGCTAAGTCGGCATGGCGGCAGAGACTACTTCCTTCCGTACTTGTGTTCAATGCCGTCGAGCAGCCAGTTGAGGCCCTGCTCGAAGTCGTCCTGGATGACGATGCCCGCGTCGAAGAGCGGCTTGAGGTGAGGGAACTCGCCGGTTTCCATGAGGATGCGGACGTACTCCTGCTCTACCAGGCTGGTCTGCGCGCGTTGCAGACCGTCCATCCCGGCTTCGCGGACGTGCTGTTCCCGGAGGGTGTACCCCAACATGTAGTAGTCGACCGTTGTGATGATGGCGAGCATGCTCTCCGGATCGTCGGCGAGCCGGGAGGCGGCCGCGAGGGACTGCTCCGCGTGGCGCAGACCGTTCGGTCCTACGCGGGGCGAAAGACGGCTCAACTCGAACATCCATGGATGCTTGAGACCGACCTCGCGTTCCCTGCGCGTTATGCGAAGCATCGCTTCGCGCCAGTCGTCCGGCAGTTCGCCTTCGAGGAGGACCTCTTCGGCGACCTGGTCGTACATGAGGTCGAGAATGTCCTGCTTGGCCGCGATGTGGGTGTAAAGGCTCATCGCGCGGACGCCCAACTCGTTCGCGATGCGGCGGATCGACACGGCCTCCAGACCCTCGGCATCGGCGATGTTGACCGCGGTTTCGATGATCGCCTCGCGCGTCAGCTTCGGGCGACGACCGCCGCGCGGACGTGTCCACACGTCGCCTGACCTCGAAACATCTGCCATATCAGAGATCGTAACCGATACGCCGTATGGATACGGTGTACGGACCGCTCGATACGGTGTACGGTTGAACCGATACGGCGTACGGACGAGAGGCGACCGGATGACCACCACCGAGGACGAGGCGCCGGCGACCAAGGAGAACATCGACCCTCACCTGCGCAATCTCGCGATCGTCGTACTGCTCGGCGCGATCATGACCGTCCTCGACAGCACGATCGTGAACGTCGCGGTGACGACGCTGGGCAAGGATTTCGACACTTCGCTGTCGACCATCCAGTGGGTGGTGACCGGCTACACGCTCGCGCTGTCGATGGCGATTCCGATGACCGGCTGGTCGGTTCAGCGGTTCGGCACTCGGACGATGTGGGTGTTCTCGCTCCTGCTGTTCATCACCGGGTCCCTGCTGTGCGGGCTCGCGTGGTCACTGCCCTCGCTGGTCGCGTTTCGCGTGTTGCAGGGCCTCGGCGGCGGGATGCTGATGCCCGTCGGGCAGATGATGCTCGTCCGGGAGGCCGGCCCGAGCCGCATGGGACGGGTGATGAGCATCGTCTCGGTGCCCGCGATGCTCGGGCCGGTGCTGGGGCCGCTGCTCGGCGGCGTGATCGTCGACAACCTGAGCTGGCGGTGGATGTTCTTCGTCAACATCCCGTTCTGTGCCGTCGCGCTGCTCGCCGCACTGCGGATGCTGCCGCGCGACACCGAACGCAGCAAGGACGCCCGGCTGGACGTCCTCGGGATGCTCCTGCTGTCCCCCGGCCTGGCGGCCCTGGTGTACGGGCTGTCCGAGGCGGGGAACGGGGCGAGCCTGTCCGGGCCGCGCTTCCTCTGCGGCGTCGTCGGCGGGGGCCTTCTGGTGGTCGCGTTCTTCGTGCACGCGCTGCGCAGCGGCGACCGCGCGCTCATCGATCTGCGCCGCGTGAGCACCCGCGCCTTCGCCGGCGCCACGGGCGGGTTCTTCCTCTACAGCGGGGCGATCTTCGGCGTGATGATCCTCATCCCGCTGTTCGCTGGAATCGTCCGCGGGGAGTCGGCCCTGGACGCGGGCTGGCTGCTGGCCCCGCTCGGCCTCGGCGCGATGATCACGATGGCGGTGTCGGGACGGCTGGCCGACAAGTTCGGCGGACGCTCGTTCGCGATCGGCGGCGTTCTGCTCGTCCTCATCGGCATCATGGGGCTCACCACGCTCGACCCCGACACCGGCAGCAAGCTGATCATGGCGTGCATGCTCCTCGTCGGACTCGGCCACGGCTTGATCACTCCCTGCCTGATGGCCCTGTGCTATCAGGGGCTGCCGCGGGAGGCCGTGCCCGCCGCGACGACGGGGGCGAACATCCTGGTTCGGGTGGGCAGCTCGCTGGGCACCGCGGTGGCGGCGATCATCCTGCAGATCGCGATCCGCGGCGAGATCCCGGGCGCGTCCGGGAACCTGGCCGAGGCCGCCGCCCAGCACACCGCCGAGACGCCGACGCTGCTGACCAACGCCTTCACCGAGACGTTCTGGTGGGTGGCGGGCGTCATGCTCCTCTCCCTCCTCCCGATCTTCGCCATTCCCCGCAGGCCGAAGGAGGTTCCGGTTACGTCCACCTGATCTGACAGCGGGCACGCCACCTACGAATGGAGCGGACATGCCGCAGAACCCAGCACACCAGCGCCTTGCCGAAGCGCGTGCACCCTGATGGCGACGAATTGGTCGGTGAGGCTTTGACGGACTGGGGTTCGCTGATTGCCGACGGTCCAGGCTGCACGAGGGCGCGGAGTCGAAATAGGGCGAGCGCCGGAACGGTTGCGGTGGCATGAGCACATCGCGGAAGACCAGTGTTCGGATCGAGGAGAGCGGTAAGCGTGTCCGCGCTTATCTAGGCGGTCACCTGGTGGCCGACACCGTTAGGCCGGTTCTCGTCTGGGAGATCCCCTACTACCCGGCGTACTACGTTCCAGTCGATGATGTGCGGGCCGAGCTCGTCGAGGACGGGCCGGGCAAGCATTCGCCGAGCCGCGGTGACGCTACCGCCTACACGGTGAAAGTGGACGGCACGGAGAGGCCGGGCGCCGCGCTTCGGTACAACGACTCGCCCATCGAGGAGCTCCGCGGGCTCGTCCGCCTGGAGTGGGACGCGATGGACGCCTGGTTCGAGGAGGACGAGGAGGTCTTCGTCCACCCACGTGATCCCTATACGCGAGTGAACGTATTGGCTGCGTCACGGAACGTCCGGGTCGAGGTGGACGGGGTGACGGCCGCGGAGTCGTCCAGCCCGCGGCTGCTGTTCGAGACGGGGCTGCCTGTGCGCTACTACCTGCCGAAGACGCACGTCCGGATGGACCTGCTCGAACACACCGACACGGTGACGCGCTGCCCGTACAAGGGCACGGCTGAGTACTGGTCCGTGCGCGCGGGCGGCAAGGTCCACGAGGATCTGGCGTGGTCGTATCCGACTCCTCTGGAGGAGAGTCGAAAGGTTGCCGGGCTGGTCTGCTTCTACAGCGAGAAGGTCGACATTTTCGTCGACGGAGTCCTGCAACCGCGTCCGACCAGTCCATTCGCCTAAGCCGCGCTCCCCGCGCACGCCCTAACTGCGTCGCGGTTCCATTTGCGCTCTGACCTTGGACGAGTCGAACGTGGAAGTGACAGGCCGCTTCGTCCAACCGAGCCGACATGCACTAACCGTCGAAATCCTCTCTGGGGGTGTCTCCATCGACGACAGTGACAGCCTTAAGCCCTGGCGTAGCGGGCTCTATCCGCTTGGCCCCGAGGCATGGACTCTACTCAGGCCCCAGCTTCACCTCGGACAACTCTTGACCGGCACCGTCGTCTGGGTTCCCCGGCGCGCGTACGCGGGCATCGGCGTCGAACTCGGCCTCCCCGTCGGCGGCTTCGTCGACGTCCTGCACCTTCCCGATGACTTCACGCGCTGGCCCGTTGAAGGCACCACCTGCGACTTCACGATCTGGTCGATCGACGAACGGCCCCAGATACGGCTGATGCCCGCCGACCCCGGCCATCGCCGCGAGGACTTCGACGACTGGCTCCAGCGACAAGACTCTCCGGCGGCCGCGGCATTCCGAACCAGAAGTGGAGCCAAAACTCGCCCGGGGTGACAGCGGCCGACCGCCTGGGCAGTCTGATCGTCGGTCAGCGGGCGTCCGCGACCCGCTAGGGGTGGCTGTCTGTAGCCGTCTAATGGTGCTCCGCTAGCGGAGGGCCATCCAGCCTCGCGTTCTGCTGACCGCTGGTCGGTAGAACGCTCGCGACCGGCGGGACCAGCGCGGCCGGGGCTCTCCAGATGCGCACCCCCGCCGACGATCGTCCAGCTATGGATGGTGTTGCCAGCCGCTGATCGAGAGGCACGCGTGAGCGGCGGATTGAGCGCTGACGGTAGCCCTTCGGAACGCCGCCTCGTCCAGCCAGGTGCTCCGATCAAGGTGATCGGTGAGCGTCCGCGACTGGCGGGCGGGTGTGACCGGTGGCTCTTCATGACGTGCGTCGGTGGCGGTGGTCGTTCGGCCGAATGTTCTGCTCACTGCTGGCGGGTAGGCACCTTCGGCTGGCGGGGCGAGCATGAGCGGTAGTCCTTCGGAACGCGCGCGCCGTTGGCGGTGATCGTCTGGCCGGGAAGCTCTGAACACTGTGTTCTTTGCGGTGTTGTGATGCCGGTCGCTTTTTGGTGGTCGGGGGTTGAGCGGGTTCCTACGGTTCCGTAAGTTACGCAAACGTAGGTTGGGCTCCATCCCGGGAGGCATCGTGGGTGCGGCATCGCGGCGTGCGGGGCGGTTCGGCGGCGGGTCGCGGCGGGTCGCGGGGGTCGCGCGGCGGCTCACCACGCCGCTCCTGCCGGAGGACTATCTCGGGCTGGTCAACCCGCTGTGGTCGGCGGACGAGTTGCGCGGACGGGTCGAAGCCGTCCGGCATGAGGCGCCCGGTGCGGCCACGCTGATGATCAGGCCGGGACGGGCCTGGCGGGGGCATCGTCCGGGGCAGTGGGTCAAGGTCGGCGTGGACGTCGGCGGCGTGCGGCACTGGCGGACGTTCTCGCTGTCGTCCCCGCCGCGCCGGGACGGGCGCATCACGATCACGGTCAAGGCGGCGCCGGACGGGGTGGTCTCCGCGCATCTCGTCCGGAATGTCCGGCCGGGGACGATCCTGCGACTCGCGGCGGCGGACGGGGACTTCGTGCTGCCCGCGTCCGTCCCGCGAAAGCTGCTGTTCGTGACGGCGGGCAGCGGGATCACGCCGGTCATGGCCATTCTGCGGCACCTTCGCGGGACGAAGGACGCGGTGCTTGTTCATTCGGACCACACCTCGGGCGATGTCATCTTCGGGGCCGAGCTTCGTGGGATGGACGGGCTGCGCCTGCACGAGCGGCACACGGAGGCGGACGGGCGGATCAAGCCGTCCGACCTGGGGCTGATCTGCCCGGACTGGGCCGAGCGGGAGGCGTGGGCGTGCGGTCCCGGCGACATGCTGGACGATCTCACCGCCCACTGGCGGGCCGCGGGAGTCGAGGAGAAGCTGCGCGTCGAGCGGTTCCGGACCGTCCTGGACGGCGGGGACGGCGGCGAGGGCGGGCTCGTCCGTTTCGCCCGGAGCGGCGTCGAGGTCGAGGCCGACGGAAAGACCCCGCTGCTGGTCGCCGGGGAGGAGGCCGGGGCGCTGCTGCCGAGCGGCTGCCGGATGGGCATCTGCCACTCCTGCGTCGGGCGGCTGTGCTCGGGCAAGGTCCGCGACCTGCGCACCGGCGAGGTGCACGGCGAGGAGGGCGAGATCGTGCAGACGTGCGTCTCGGCCGCCGCCGGTCCTGTGGAAATCGAACTCTGAAGGAGGACGGACATGACGACCACCACGGCCCATCTCACGGCCGCCGACTACGACGCCATCGCCCGCGAACTGGACGCCCTCCGCGACGAGATCGCCGCCGACCTCGGCGAGCGCGACTCCGCCTACATCCACCGGGTGATCCGCTGGCAGCGCGGGCTGGAGGCGGGCGGCCGGGCGCTGCTGATGGCGTCGTCGGTGCCGCCCGCCTGGGTCGCCGGGACGACCGCGCTGACCCTCGCGAAGGTCCTGGAGAACATGGAGATAGGACACAACGTCATGCACGGCCAGTGGGACTGGATGCGTGACCCGAAAATCCATTCCACGACCTGGGAGTGGGACAACGTGTCCCCCTCCGCGCAGTGGAAGCACACGCACAATTTCGTCCACCACACGTTCACCAACATCCTCGGCAAGGACCGGGACATCGGCTACGGGCTGCTGCGCATCGCGCCTGAGCAGGAATGGCGGCGCATCCACCTCGCCCAGCCGGTCCTGAACGTGCTGCTGGCGATGTTCTTCGAGTACGGCGTCGCGATGCACGACATGGAGGTCGAGGAGGTCCAGGACGGCACGCACGACCCCAAGGTGACGAAGGAGAAGGTCCGCGCGATCGGACGCAAGATACGCCGCCAATGGGGCAAGGACTATCTGGCGTTCCCGCTGCTGAGCGGTCCGCAGTTCTTCTCGACGCTGGCGGCGAACTTCACCGCGAACGTCGCCCGGAACGTCTGGGCCCACACGGTCATCTTCTGCGGGCATTTCCCCGGCGACATCGAGTTGTTCGAGGAAGAGCGGCTGGAGGGCGAGACGAAGGGCGAATGGTACGTCCGGCAACTCCTCGGCTCGGGGAACATCTCGGGCGGGAGCCTGTTCCATCTGATGACCGGCAATCTCAGCCACCAGATCGAGCACCATCTGTTCCCGGACATCCCGAGCAACCGCTACGCCGAGATCGCGCCGCGCGTCCGGGCGCTGTGCGCGAAGTACGACCTGCCGTACCACACGGGGTCGCTGTCGAAGCAGGTCGCGAGCACGTGGAAGAAGATCTTCCAGTACTCGGTGCCTCCCCGGGCCGCGCGGGCGCGCGGGCGTAAAGGAAAGGCGCTGCCTCAGCCGAGGGCCTGGGCGACCGGCAGGTAAAGGCGGGACGGATCTCCGGAGATGGGCTCCCCGTATTCCATCACCGTGGTCGTGAATGCGGGACGCAGGCCGTGTGCTTCGGCCCAGTCGACCAGTTCCGGATGGCGGTGGTCGATGTCGAGCCGGGTCAGGCCGTCCGGCGGGACGACCTCCTCGATGAGGGCGATCGCGGTTTCGGCGTCCAAAGCGATGACCGGGCCGATGACGGCCTGGTCGCCGTTCCGCCATACGCCTCCGAAACCCTTGATCCCGGAGCCGTCCCGGACGACGCGGAATGATTCGCAGAACGCCGGAAGGCCGTTGAGCATCAGCGAACGGTCGGCGCCGAAGACTTCCGCGTCCAGGGCATGGATGGCGGGCATGTCGGCGTCCTCCACAGGGACGGACACTCCGCGTCCGGCCAGGCTCCCGGCCTCTCCCGTATAAGTGGTGCAAAGGCCGACCGTGCGGAATCCGAGGCGTTCGTAGAGAGGACGTCCGTAGTCGGTGGCGGTCAGGCAGAGGCTCGCCGTCCCGGCATTGTCCATGGCGTGGCGCATCATCCGACCGCCCAAGCCCTGCCGTTCATGGCGTTCGGCGACCAGCACCATGCTTATGGCGGCGACGTCCTTGCCGTACGGCGTGGACACGACCGTCCCCGCGAGCTCACCGCCAGAGCCATCCACGCCGTAGACGTCGCCCACGGAGAACAGGAACCGCCATTTGCGGTCCTCGGGCCCCCAGTTCCGGCCGATGGCGAGCCGCTGGCAGGCGGCCAGATCGTCGATTCCCAGCAGCCGCACGGGCCGGTTCGACACCGGTGAGATCATGCCCGGGACGCTAGGTCACCCGCGTCCCGGCGCACAACTGAAATTCAGTAGACCTCGGCGCCGAAGGCATTCAGCACATCGGTGACCGGCTTGTAGAAGGACGATCCGCCCGAAGCGCAGCCGCCCTGGCCGCCGATTCCGACGCCGAGGGCCATGTCGCCGCTGAAGTAGGGCGCACCCGGATTGTCGCCGGGTTCGGCGCAGATGGACGTCATCGCCAATCCCGTGATCGTCCCCTCGGGCGTGTTCACGGCGATGTTGAGCGCCTTCACGGTGCCGCAGCGCCTGCCGGTGGTGGAACCGCTGGTGCAGACCGTCTGCCCGACGGTGGCGCGGCCCGACCTGGTGATGTCCTGCGACCCGGGGAAAAGGTGGACGCTGCCCGGCCTTTCCACGTGCGGGTCGGTGTAGCGGGCGAGTCCGACGAGGCCGTTCACGGCGACGACCGTGCCGAGCTCGATGGTCAGGCCCGGGTCGCCGTAGAGGTTCAGCCCCTGCTTCGCGCAGCCGCCCGCGGTCAGGAAGGAGTAGGCGCCGCCCCTGCGCACGTTGAAGGCCAGCGTGCAGCGGACGCCGCCGGGCGCGAAGATCGCGTCACCGCCCTCGGGCCCGGACGGAGCGGGAGCGGTCCCGGACGCGGCGGACGCGGCCGGGGCGAGGGTGACGATAACGGCGGTGACGCCGGTGGTAAGCGCGGCGATACGGAATCTCACGGGGCCTCCTGCGGGGGATTAGGCGCCCAGGACACGGGTTATCCGGAATGCTGCGGAATTCCGGCCGTCCCGGCAAGGGGACGAAAGTGCCAAGATCAGCCGCGGCCGTATATCAAGTTCACGACCACGATCGCGAAAAGCCCGGTCAGCCCTCGTCCGAGTTGTACTGCGCGTCGTGCTGCTTGCGCGGCGAGCAGACCGACGCGGACGGGCAGGAGCAGCGTCCGCCGCCGTTCAGCCGGACGGTCACCGTGTCCGCCGGGACGTTCCGTCCGATCACCTGGCCCGAGCCGTTCGGCGTGTCCACGCGGGAGCCGAGCGACGGCATCTTCTCGTGCGCCTTCACGTATAGCGGGTGCTCATATTTCAGGCAGCACATCAGCCGCCCGCAGGCCCCGGCGATCCGCAGTGGATTGACGGGCAGATCCTGGTCTTTCGCCATTCGGACGGAGACGGGCTCGAAATCCTTGAGGAAGGTGGCGCAGCAGAGGTCGCGTCCGCACGGGCCGATACCGCCCTGGAGGCGGGCCTCGTCGCGCGGGCCGACCTGGCGCAGTTCGACCCGCGCCTTGATCCCCCGGGCGAGGTCGCGGACGAGGGCGCGGAAGTCCACCCGGTGCGGCGCCGTGAAGTAGATCTTGAAGACGTTGTCGGCGTCCAGGAAGTCGACGCCGATGACCTTCATCGGCAGGTCGTGCTTGCGGATCAGGCGCTTGGCGATGGAGCGCCCCTCGGCGCGGCGGCGGCGGTTGGCCTCGTCGCGGGCGAGGTGCTCGTCGGCGGCGGGTCCGGCGCATTCCGGCAGGTCGCCGATGTCGTCGGACACCCACTGCGGCGCCCACACGCATTCGGCGACCTCCGGCCCGGAGTCGGTGGGGACGAGGACCTTGTCGCCGACGCTCGGGCTGTGCGGACCGGGGTCGAGGTAGTAGAGCCGGCCGTAACGGGTGAAGCTCACTGCCATCACCATGCCCACGGTTTCGCTCCGTTCGCCCGGTTCCGTGCGTCCCACTTTAGGACGTCCGCACCCGTCCCTAAACGGGGCATCCGGACTGAAAAAAGACGATCACCAGGCGAGCATGCGCCAGCCGGCCGTCACCAGGCGGCGTCGGCCAGGTCCCTGCCGGGGACGGGTCGCGCGTCCTGGACGTAGAGGTCGCCCGCCGAGGCCAGCACGCCCTTCCCGGTGTGGGCGGGATGCAGGCCGGTCAGGGCGCCGTCCACCTTCTGCCGCCACAGCACCTTGCCGGGCCGGCCGGTCAGGCTGTACGTCTGCACGGAGAGCTGCGAGTTCTGGACGAAGCCCGCGACGAAGCCCCGTCCGTCCCGGCTGAGAACCGCCGTGGACGCGCCCTTCGGGAGGGTCAGGACGACCTTGCTGACCTTGAGGTCGCCCCCGGCGCCGCGCAGGTCGAGCGCCCGCACCTGATGTCCGGCCTCACCCGGACCGCCGACGGGGCTCCACACGAACGAGAGCGTCGTCCCGGCCCAGGACAGGGCGCTGAGCCGTCCCGGCGCGCGGGTCGTCCACGCCTTGCGGGCGCCGGACTCGGCGGACACGACGGTCACGCTGCCGCGCGCCCCTCGGTAGGTGACGTAGGCGACGCGGTCGCCGTCCGGGCTGACGGCGAGGTCCGACCAGGAGGTGGACGCGCCCGCGACGGCGGCCTTGGAAAGGTCCTGGAGGTCTTTCGGACGTCCGTCCGCGTCGAGGTGGAGGCGGTGGAACGCGACCCTGCCCGCGGCGTAGGACGCCACGACGTACGAGCCGTCCTTCGCGGCGGCGACGCGGTGGAAGCGGCGGCCCTGCGGCGCGGCGACGGGGAGCCCGACGTCGGCGCCGGTGCGGACGTCCCGGACGATCAGCGCCGTCCCGGTCGCGGCGACCCCGACCACGAACCGCGGCTCGGTCTTGCGCGCCTCGGCGGCGGGCTTCGCCTCGTGCTCCTCCTCGGCGGAGCGCTGGTGGCGGTGCACCACGTCGAGGCCGCCCGCGACGAAGAGCGCCAGCGCCGCCGCGGCACTGAGCGGGACGGCGCCCCGCAGCGAGCCGACACCGAGACGCGTCCCGGGGGATGGGTCATCGTGCTTGCCTTCCATGGGGTCGCCCCGCACCTGCCTCTCTCGAAAGTTCGCCCGTCGTTTCTATCTCATCTACCTCGCGACAAACAGCCATCAATGCGGAGTTATCGCGTCGCAACGAAGCCGCGCCGCCCGCGTGCCGCCCGCGCGCCGCCCGTCAGCCGAGCGCCGCGCGGGCGGCCTCGGCCAGAGTGGCACCATACGTCGTACCGAACAGCACCACATGCACAAGCAGCGGATGCAGCTGGTGCAACGGGATACGTGCGCGCCACCCGTCGGCGAGCGGGGCGGCCTCGTCGTAGGCGGCGAGGACTCGGTCGAGCTGCGGCGTGCCGAACAGCGCCATCATCGCAAGGTCGGTCTCGCGGTGGCCGCCGTGCGCCGCCGGGTCGATGAGGAGCGCGCGGTCGCCGGTCCACTGGACGTTCCCCGACCACAGGTCGCCGTGGATGCGGCTCGGCGGCTCGGGCGGACCGGCGAGCGTCCCGATGTCCTCGATGACCCGCTCGACGAGCCGGATCTCGCCGGACGACAGGTGCCGGGCGCCGTCCCGCAGGTACGGTTCGAGCCGCCGCTCCGCGTACCAGGCGGGCCAGTCACGGCCTTCGGAGAGGGTGTTGTCGAGGGGCAGGTCGGCGATGAAGCCGTCCCACGGCGCGCCGTACTCGGCGGGACGGCGGCCGGTGTGCAGGGCGGCCAGCTCGCGTCCGAACCGCTCCGCGGCGGACGGCGTCGGCGACGCGGGCTCCAACCACGGCAGCACGAGCATGTGCTCGCCGGCGGCGACCACGTCCGGGACGGGCGCGTCCGGCCCCGCCTCCCCCAGCCAGCGCAGCCCGGCGGCCTCCGCCGCGAACACTCCCGCCTGGTCGGACGCGGCCTTCACGAACACCTCGCGCCCGTCGGCGAGGGACGCGCGGTGCAGCGTCCACGCGTGGCTGGAGCCGAGGCCGCGCACGTCCTCGACGCCGAGGCCGAGGAGCCGCGCGAGCCGGGCGCGCACTCAGCCCTCCTTGAGCGCCGCGCGGATCTCCTCAAGGAGGCCCGGCATCGCCGCCTCCACCTGCTCCAGGACGAGGTCGAAGCCCGCGTCGTCGCCGTAGTACGGGTCGGGGACGTCGAGGTCGGCGCCCGCGTCCGGGTCGAACTCGCGCAGCAGCCGGATCCTGCCGCGCGCCTCCTCGCCCGGGGCCATGGCGCGCAGGGCGTTGAGGTGCCCCTCGTCCAGGGCGACGATCAGGTCGTACCGGTCGAACCAGCCGGGCTCGAACTGCCGGGCGAGGTGCGCCGACCGGTAGCCCGCCCGGCGCAGCGTCTCGACCGTCCGCTCGTCGGCGCCGTCGCCGACGTGCCAGGAGCCGGTGCCCGAGCTGTCGACCTCGGCGTCCAGACCCTCCTCCGCCACGTGGTGGCGCAGGACCCACTCGGCCATCGGGGAGCGGCAGATGTTGCCCGTGCAGACGAACGTGACTCGGTACGGCATGCCTCCATCATGCCCGAGGCCCCGAAACGAACGGCCCCCGGCGGGGAAGCCGGGGGCCGTTGCGAAAAGGACGGTCAGCGTCGGACGGCGTTCAGCGCGTCCACGATGCCGCTGCCGAAGAACCCGTTCTGGCCCTTCGAGCCTTCACAGGTCTGGGTCGACGTGTGCTTGACCCACTTGCCGTCCTGCTGGGTGTACCAGACGTACTCGAACGACCGCGGGTCCGGGCAGTCCTTGACGGTCGCGGTGCCGCGCAGGATGCCCTCGACGACGCGCGGGTCGAGGGTGAGGCCGCCGTCGCGGTCCCGGTGCCCGTACCGGCTGACGATGAGGGCCGCGACGCCGACCGCGTGCGGCGACGCCATCGACGTCCCCTGGATCGACTGGTAGTAGGCGCACTTGTCGCCCTTGCAGCTGCGGATGATGTTCGGCGTCTTCGGCGTCCCGTCGGCGTTCAGCTCGCCGCGGGCCTTCGCCAGCCGCTCGGGGTAGGCGGCCCAGATCCCGGCGCGGTCGTCCGGACGCTGGTCGGTCGTGTCGACCTTGTCGCCGCCGGGCGCGGCCACCGCCACGTACCCGTTGCCGTAGCTGCTGTAGTACGACTTGCGGGTGCTCGGGCCGGTCGCCGAGATCGGGATGACGTGCTCGCCCTCGGTCGGCATCGACACGCAGCTCGCCGGGACGGTCCGCTCGTACGGCGTCTCCCCCGGCTCGGACGCGAAGTCGGGGCTCGTGGTGTCCACGTTGGTCTTCGTGTAGTCGACCTGCTCGTTGCCCGCGGCGGAGATCAGCGTGACGTTCCGCTCGTGCGCGAAGTCCAGCGCCCGCTGCACGGCCGTGATGATGGTGCGCTGTTCGAGCTGGTCCTCGGGCTTGTCCGCGGGGTTGTTCGCGCAGTTGTAGAGCCAGGGGTCCACGTAGTACGACATGTTGACGACGTCGATGCCGTTCTTCGCCGCATACGTCAGGCCGTCAACGGTCGGCTGGAGGAAGAAGTAGCCGGAGTCCTGCCCGACGCGGATGTTGACGATCGAGACGTTCGGCGCGACGCCCGCCATGCCGAGCCCGTTGCGCGGCGAGGCGATCGTGGACGCGACGTGCGTGCCGTGGTCGTTGTCGTCCCAGTCGTTGGGGTCGACGCACGACTTGAACTCGCACGGCCCGTCGACCTCCGCGCCGTTCGCGTCGGTCGGGATGTCGGTCGTGAAATTGCGGCTGAGTTTGCGGTTGAAGTTCGGCGCGATGTCGGGGTGGTCGCCGTCCACGCCGGTGTCGAGGACGCCGACGAGCACGCGCTTGTCGCCGGGCTCCTTCTTGTACGAGCCGTCAGCCGTCGCGTGGATCTGCTTCATGTCCCACTGCAGATCGGCGAGCGGCTCCTTGTTCTTGGACGGCTTTCCGGCGAGGGCCGCCCTGGACTTGGTGCCGACCGTCCGCTCGACGTTCGCGGCCTTCTTCTTCGGCGTCTTCGGGGCCTCGCCGATGACGCGGTTGCGCGCGGCGCCGTCCAACGCCCGCTCGCGCATCGCGGCGTGGAGGAACCCGGGGTTGTCGGAACGGACGGTGGCGACGCCCACGTCGGTGTTCTCGCGGACGATCGAACCCCCGGCCGACCGCACCGCGCGGTGCGCCGAGTCCGGGGAGACGCCCTCCTTGTAGAGGACGACGTACTCCGACACCTCACCCTTCGCCTGCGTTGGGTTCGGAGCCGCTGACGCTGGGAACGCGAGCGCCGTCACCGTCGTGACGGCGCACGCCGCGGAAATCAAGGCTCGCCGCAAAGCAGACCTCCTGGCCGTTGGGGAGCAGACCCGAGAAATGGGGACCAAGCCAGGCGAAGGTACGCGAGTTCCCGTTGAGAGATGCGAACGGTTATGTAACGAAAAGGGAGATCTCATGTAAGCCGGGGTTCCGGACGTCCGTCCGACACCCGAAGGGCCGCCCGGCAGCGCTCCAACCCCGGGCGCGCGGTGCGGGCCGCGGTTCAGCCGGTGCGGAGGGCGAGCGTGAGCGCCTCGACCGCCAGCAGCGGGTTGACGTTCGCCTCCAGCCGCTCCCGGCACGCCATGATCGCGTCGAGGCGGCGCAGCGTGTCCTCCGGACGCCCGTTCCGCGCCGCCGTCCGCAGCTCGGGACCGAGGTCGACGTTCACCAGCTCGCTGCCCGCGCCGAGCTGCAACGTCAGGACGTCCCGGTAATAGGACGCGAGGTCGAGCAGCGTCCGGTCGAGCGAGTCGCGCTTCAGCCGCGTCGCCCGCGATTTCTGCCGGTCGGCGAGCTCCTTCAGGGCGCCCGCCGTCCCGCGCGGCATGCGGCCCTTCTCGCTCTCGCCGAGCGCCTTGCGCAGCGCCGTCGTCTCCCCGTCGTCCAGCTCCGCGGTCTGCGCCGCCGCCTCCGCCTCGGCCGCCTTCACGATCGCCTCCGCCGCCGCGACCGCCGGGCCCACCGACGTCAGCCGGCGCGGCACCGCCATGACGGCCTCGTACCGGCCGCGCGCCTCCGGGTCCGTCGCGAGGCGGCGCGCCTGCCCGACGTCGCCCTGCGCCATCCGCGCCGCCGACTCCGCCGCGCCCGGGGCGACGCCCACCCGCTGGACCAGCATGTCCGCGACCGCCCGGACCGGCGGCGTCCGCAGCGTCACCACCCGGCAGCGCGACTTGATCGTCACGAGCAGGTCGTCCGGGGACGGGGTGCAGAGCAGCCAGAGCGTCCGCGGCGGGGGCTCCTCGATCGCCTTCAGCAGGACGTTCGCGGCCGGTTCCGTCGCGCGGTGGGCGTCCTCGAACAGGGCGATCTGCCAGCGTCCGCCGCTCGGCGCCGTCGACGCGCGCAGCACCAGCTTCCGCGCCTGCGCCGCGCCGTACGACAGCCCGGCCGGACGGATCAGCTCGACGTCCGCGTGCGTCCCCTGGAGGACCTGGTGGCAGGACGGGCAGTGCCCGCAGCCGCGCGGCGTCTCCTCGCACTGGAGGGCCGCCGCGAACGCGCGGGCGGCGGTGGAGCGTCCCACCCCGGGCGGGCCGGTGAACAGCCAGGCATGCGCGAGACCGCCCCCGCCTCCCGCGGCCGCCGACAACTGCGCGATGACCGGCTCCTGGCCCACGAGGTCGTCCCACACGCTCATGGTTCAAAGGCTAGCCGGGCACGAGGCGCGGCCGTTCAGTAGTCGGTGATGACCGGGAAGCTGCCGGTGGCGTCCTCGGCGCCCGCGGGCACCGGGTCGGGGAGGATCTCCCGGATGCGGTACTGGATCTCGCGGCTCAGCTCGTTCTGCGGGCGGCTCGCGTCCAGGATCAGGTAGCGGTCCGGGTCGGCCTCGGCGAGCGCGTGAAACCCGGCGCGGACGCGCTCGTGGAAGTCCTGCGACTCGGACTCGATCCGGTCGGCGGGCGCGGACAGCCGTCCGAGGCCCGCCTGCGGCGGGATCTCCAGCAGGACGGTCAGGTCCGGG
This sequence comes from Actinomadura syzygii, assembly GCF_008085905.1. Taxonomy (GTDB): domain Bacteria; phylum Actinomycetota; class Actinomycetes; order Streptosporangiales; family Streptosporangiaceae; genus Spirillospora; species Spirillospora syzygii. Next base: position 541,964 of record NZ_VSFF01000006.1, read on the forward strand.
ACGAGCCCGCCCGTCGCCCAGGCGTTCACGCGGGCGATGTCCTCGACGCGCTGCTGGCGCCCGAAGCCCTGGTAGGCGAGGGACGAGTCGACGTACCGGTCGCTCACCACGATCGCGCCGCGGTCCATCGCGGGCCGGATCACGTTCGCGACGTGGTCGGCGCGGTCGGCCGCGTAGAGCAGGCTCTCGGCGCGGTCGGACAGCCCGGTCGTGTCGCGGTCGAGCAGCATCGCGCGCAGCCGCATCCCGATCTTGGTGGCGCCGGGCTCGTGCGTCGTGACGACGTCGTAGCCGTGGTCGCGCAGCCAGATCGCGGCGAGCCGCGCCTGCGTGGTCTTGCCCGCGCCCTCGCCGCCCTCGAACGCGATGAACACGCCGCGCTCCCGCCGGACCGGCCGCTCCGCCGCCGGGGCCTGCTCCGGCGGCGTGTAGATCTCGCCGCGCAGCGCGGCGCGCAGGTCGGGGACGAGCGGGATGCCGCGCCGGTCGTCCAGCCGCCGGAACCCGACGAGCCCGGCCAGCAGGGCGAGCACGGCCGCGATCAGCATCGCGGCGCCCGTCCCGTCGAAGTCGTACACCGAGTCGCCGACGTCGAGCCGGTGCGACCCGACCGCGCCCGCGACCAGCGAGACGGCCGCGAACGCGACCGTCGCGGTCACGACGGCGACGGACCGCAGGTAGCCGGCCGGACGGGTGTCCTCGGGCGCGTCGGGGTCGGTGAGCGCGATGCTCCCGGTCGCCCACGCGGCCCCCGCGAACACGCCGAGGAACCCGGTCGTGAACACGGCGACGACGAGGTTCTGCACGAGCGCGATCACGACCAGCGCGAGCGCGGCGGCGATCACCGCGAGGCCGAGCAGACGCCGGCGGCTGAACGGGACGAGCACGCGCGGCCCGAGGAACAGCCCGAACCCGAGCCCGATCGCCAGCCCGGCGAGGATGCTGCCGTACCCGGCGTCGCCGCCGCCCAGCTCGCCGGTGTGCACGCGGGCGACCCCGACGACCGCGCCCGCCGTGAGGGACGCGGCGGTCACCGCGAGCCCGACGCCGCGCGCGGCGGCCGTCCCCGGGCCCTGGAAGATCGCCTTCACCGGCGCGGCCACGCGGACCTGCTCGGACGCCGGGATCTCGCGGACCAGCGCGACGGCGGCGGCCGACGCGACGAACACGGCGGCGGTGACGTAGAGGGCGAGGTCGGCGCGCGAGCCGCGGCCGAGCGTCCCGTTCGCGATCAGCGCGAGGACGGCGAACAGCAGCGCCGCGACCGGGGCCGGGGCGACGAGGACGCGGTTCGCCGTGCGGTGCGCGCCGGGGCGCAGCTCGTCGTTCGGGACCAGGGCGGGCAGGGACGCGCGGGCGGCGGGCGTCCACAGCAGGCCCGCGCAGGAGACCAGGAAGGCGGCGGCGAACGTCCACGGCAGCGTCCCCACCAGCGGGACGGTCAGCACGACCACGAACCGCACCACGTCCGCGACGATCAGCATCAGCCGCCGGTCGACGCGGGCGGCGAGCGCGCCGCCGACCGGGGCGAGCAGCACCGCGGGCAGCACCAGCAGCACGAGCACGCCGCCGACCGCCCGGACCTGCACGGCGGCCGCGTCGTCGCGGGTCAGCAGCGCGGCCATCGCGGTCAGCGCCGGAACGGCGAGCCACAGCCCGAGCCCGGACAGCGCCAGCGCCGACCGCAGCCGCCGGAACGGCCCGATCGAGGAAAGCGGCGAGACACCCGGCGGCGGCGACGCTGCGGGGTGCGGCCGGGATGCGCCCGTTCTGGTCATGTCGGTCAGGGTATCGGCGTGGATGTCCCTAGGAGCCGGACTTTGCGGAGGTTCGACGGCGGGTTGTCGTCTTCTTCTTGGTGCCGCCCGCGGCCACCTTCTCGCGCCGTTCCGCGAGCAGTTCCGCGGCGCGCTGGATGGTGATCGACTCGACCTCGTCGCCCTTGCGCAGGGAGGCGTTGGTCTCCCCGTCCGTCACGTAGGGGCCGAACCGTCCCTCCTTCACCACCACCGGCTTCTCGCTCGCCGGGTCGTTGCCGAGCTCGCGCAGCGGCGCCGCGGCGGCGGCCCGGCGGCCGCGCTGCTTCGGCTGCGCCAGCAGCTCCTTCGCCTGCTCCAGCGTGACCGTGAACAGGTCGTCCTCGGACGCGAGCGAACGGCTGTCGGTGCCCCGCTTGATGTACGGGCCGAAGCGCCCGTTCTGGGCGGTGACCGGCTCGCCGTCCAGCTCGCCGAGCGTGCGCGGCAGCGACAGCAGCTTGAGCGCGTCGTCCAGCGTGATCGTGTCGAGCGACATCGACTTGAACAGCGAACCGGTGCGCGGCTTCGGCGCGTCGGCCTTCTTCGTGCGCCGCTTCTTCTCGCCCTCCGCCGGAGGCGCCTGCTCGGGCAGGATCTCGGTGACGTACGGGCCGAACCGCCCCGACTTCGCGACGATCGTGTGCCCGGTCTCCGGGTCGGCGCCGAGCTCCCGGTCGCCGGACGGCTGCGCCAGCAGCTCCTCGGCCTTCTCGGCCGTCAGCTCGTCGGGCGCGATGTCGTCCGGGATGTTGACGCGCTCGCCGTCGCGGTCGAGGTAGGACCCGTACCGGCCGACCCGGACCACGATGTCGGAGCCCTTGATCGGGAACGAGCTGACGCCCTTGGCGTCGATGTCGCCGATGTCGCCGACCAGCTCCTTGAGGCCCTCTTCGCCGTTGTCGCCGAAGTAGAACCGGGTCAGCCAGCGGACGCGCTCGGCCTCGCCGCGGGCGATCTCGTCGAGACCGTCCTCCATGTGGGCGGTGAAGTCGTAGTCGACCAGGTTGCCGAAGTGCTGCTCCAGCAGGTTCACCACGGCGAACGCCAGGAACGACGGGACGAGCGCCGTGCCCTTCTTGAACACGTACTCGCGGGCGATGATCGTCCCGATGATCGAGGCGTAGGTGGACGGCCGCCCGATCTCCCGCTCCTCCAGCTCCTTGACCAGGCTGGCCTCGGTGTAGCGGGCGGGCGGACGGGTCGAGTGGCCCTCGGCGTCCACGGCGTTCGCGGTCAGCGGGTCGCCCTCGGCCAGGTTCGGGAGGCGGCGCTCCTGGTCGTCCCGGTCGGTGGACGGGTCGTCCGCGCTCTCGACGTACGCCTTCAGGAAGCCGTAGAAGGTGATCGTCTTTCCGGTCGCGCCGAACTCCGCGCGCTCGTTCTGGGTGGAGTTCCCGACGACGCGGATCGACACCGACTGGCCCAGCGCGTCCTTCATCTGGGACGCGATCGTCCGCTTCCAGATCAGCTCGTACAGCCGGAACTGGTCGCCGGACAGGCCCGTCTCCCCCGGCGTGCGGAACGTGTCGCCCGCCGGCCGGATCGCCTCGTGCGCCTCCTGCGCGTTCTTCACCTTCGACGCGTACACGCGCGGCTTGTCCGGGACGTACTCGCCGCCGAACAGCGCCGCCGCCTGCCGCCGCGCCGCCGTGATCGCCGTCTCCGACAGCGTGATCGAGTCGGTTCGCATGTAGGTGATGAAGCCGTTCTCGTACAGCTTCTGCGCCACCGACATCGTGTACTTCGCGGAGTAGTTCAGCTTGCGGGACGCCTCCTGCTGGAGGGTCGTCGTCCGGAACGGGGGGTACGGGCGCCGCGTGTACGGCTTCTGCTCGACGGACGTGACCTCGTACGGACGGTCGCGCAGCCGCTCGGCCAGGGCACGCGCGGCGGGCTCGTCCAGGTGGAGGATGTCGCGGGTCTTGAGCGTCCCGTCGGAGGCGAAGTCGCGGCCCTGCGCGACGCGCTTGCCGTCGACCGAGACCAGCCCGGCCTTGAAGACCTTGGGCTCGTCGTCCCTGCCGGTGTCGAACTGGGCCGCGATGTCCCAGTAGTGGGCCGGGACGAACGCGATCCGCTCCCGCTCCCGCTCGACCACCAGCCGCGTCGCCACCGACTGCACCCGGCCCGCCGACAGCTTCGGCATGACCTTCTTCCACAGGACGGGGCTGACCTCGTACCCGTAGAGGCGGTCCAGGACGCGGCGCGTCTCCTGCGCGTCGACGAGCGGCATGTTCAGCTCGCGCGGGTTCGCGGCGGCGCGCTGGATCGCGTCCTTGGTGATCTCGTTGAAGACCATCCGGTGCACCGGGACCTTCGGCTTCAGCACCTCCTGGAGGTGCCAGGCGATCGCCTCGCCCTCCCGGTCCTCGTCCGTCGCGAGGTAGAGTTCGTCGGCCTCGGCGAGCAGCTTCTTGAGCTTCTGGACCTGCTGACGCTTGTCGGAGTTGACGACGTAGAGCGGCTCGAACTCACGCTCCACGTTGACGCCCAGCTTCGCCCACGACTCGCCCTTGTACTTGGCCGGCACCTCCGAGGCGCTCCCCGGGAGATCCCGGATATGGCCGATACTGGACTCCACGATGTAGCCACGGCCCAGGTACCCCGCGATCGTCTTCGCCTTCGCGGGCGACTCGACGATCACCAGACGGGTACCGGCGCCGTTGCCCCGGCCACGATCCGCGGTGCCGTTCTTGGCTGGCACAGTCGCTCCAACCTCGCTGTCTCGGTCCTCTTTGAACAGGCTCTTTCTTACCGGCTTCGTACAACGTCCCGGGACGGCGCGTTCATGCCCGCCGGGCGTCTCCGTCCACCTCACCGCCCCAGGAGGCGGACGGGATTCTCACCGCCGCGCGCCTCAGACAGGATGACATGCCGCCGGAGGCCGCGCGGACCGGGTCGCCACCGTACGGTGCCGGACACGCGGTAGACCAGTAATAATGGTCGCAATGGCGGAGTACACCTACCTCGTCCTGTCCCTGCCCCGCGGCACCTCGCGTGACACCGCCCGGCAGATCCTGACCGAGCACGCAGAGCGCGGCGGCTGGGAAATCGACCGTTTGCGCCTCTACCCGGACGGCCGCCGCCGTATTCAACTCCGCCGCAAGGTCATCCGCGTCGTCCGCACGTTCTGACCGTTCCCGGCAGTCCGCCGGGAGTGTAGCACTACGTACGGTCACTTCGACGCAGCCGTGCGGGTGGACGTCCCGACCCTCGTAAACGTCAACGCCGGAGGGGCGAGCCGCATTCCGGACGGTCTTGACCCGGGCGTCGCGCGGCTCCCCTCCGTAACCACCAGTGATCGTGACGGTGGGTGAGCGCCGGGGTGTCGGGCCGGGGCACCGGCTCCGAGGGCGCGCCGCCGCGGTAGCACGAATCTCCTAACGAGGTCACGCCGCTACCTACCGTGACGTGTGATGGAGCGGGAAGAAGCGAGCCACCGGAAGGTAACCGGGCTCGCTCCACCGAGAGGTACGCACCCGGGGAGCGCAAGGTGTACGCCAACGGAGCGTGGTTGTGACCTTGCGGCGGGGTGCTTATTGCGGAGCGGCTACGCCGGGCCGCTTGTCACAGAGCGCTTGTGGTGGGGGGTTAGGGGGCTGGGGGTGAGGTGGCCGCCGGGAGGGTGGGTGGGCCGCTCGGAAGGGAGGCGCCGCCGGGAGGGGGTGGCGATGGGCCTCGACCTTCCGGCGGCCGCCCGCCTCCCGGCGGCCCCGGTACCGCGGCGCGTGGACCGCGCCGCGGTTCCGTCCTACCGGTGGGCGGACGCCGAGCGGTGCGCCGGAGCCCGCCGGACCAGCATCAGCGCACCGGCCACGAACGACACCATCCCGGCCGCGGCCACCGTCCAGCTCGACCCGTGCCGCTCCTTGGCCGGCCGCACCGTCGCGACCTTCTTGATCGGCCCGATCTCGGTCGTGCCCGGGACGACGGACGTCGCGGGCAGCGTCTCAGCGCTCGGCGCGCCGGGGACGTGGCGCGTCGCGGACAGCAGGGCCCCGGGGTTCGTCCCCTTGGGCTGCGCGCCGTCCTGGACGTGCCCCTTGGGCAGACCCGCCTGGTTCAGCCCGCCGTTCTTGGCCAGCGTGTCCAGCTTCGGCAGGCCGCTGGTCGTGGACACGCCGCCCGTCGCCTGCCGAGCGCCGGTGCCGCCCACGTTGGACAGCCCCCTCGGCAGGATGCCGTTGACGATCACCGCGCCCGGCTTCGGCAGGCCGCTCGCCCCGGGCGTGCCGCCGGCCAGCCGCGCCTGCTTGCCCTCGCCCGCCTTCGAGAGACCGCCCACCGCCTGCGCCAGCGCGTCCTTCTTCGGCAGGACGCCGTTCGCGGGCAGGGCGCCGTTCTTCGGCAGCAGGCCCGTGGCGCCCTCCGGCGACTGGGTGCCGACCAGGGAGACGGCGTTGATCAGGGCGGCGTTCTGCAGCGAACCGTCCAGGGCGCCGGACGTCCGGCGGTACGGGTTGTCGTACGGGTCCTGGTACGGGTCGTCCGCGCACAGCGGGGCCGCCACGCCGACGACCGCCGCCGCGTTCCCGCACACGTCGGCGGGGGCCGTGGTCGGCGCGCCGCCCTGGTTTCCAGACCCGACGCCGCCCACCCCGGAGGTGTGCTGGTCGCCGCCGTGCCCGCCGTGGACGTGGGTGCCGCCCTTGCAGAGCGCGACGGCCTGCCCGACGATCGCGGCGGCGTTGCCGCACACCTCGGCCGGGGCGTTGACCGGCGTGTTTCCCTGGTTTCCGGAGAGGACGCCGAAGGTGCCGTCGGTGGTCTGCCCGCCGGATCCGCCGGACCCTCCGGTCCCGCCGCTGGTGGACGACCCGCCCTGGCAGGCCGCGACCGCGTTGCCGACCGCGTTGCCGCACACGTCCGCGGGCACGCTGATCGGCGCGTCGACCTGGTTGCCGGACCCGACGCCGAACACCCCGGACGTCGACTGCCCCGACCCGGCGCCGCCGCCCTTGACGGTCGACCCGCCCTGGCAGCCCGCACCCGCCACGCCGACGACCGCCGCCGCGTTGCCGCACACGTCGACGGGGACGGACACCGGCGCGTTCACCTGGTTGCCCGAGGCGACACCGCCCGTCCCGTCGGTCTTCTGGCCGCCGCCAGCACCGCCGCCGCCCTTGACGGTGGACCCGCCCTGGCAGCCCGCGACCGCGATGCCGATCACGGCGACGCCGTTGCCGCAGACGTTCACCGGCGCGGCGACGGGCGCGTTGACCTGGTTTCCGGAGCCGACGCCGAAGGTGCCGGCCGTCTGCTGCCCGGCGCCTCCGCCGCCGCCGTTCTGGCGGACCTTCGCGCCGCCACCGGACCCTGCGATCGACTTTCCAAGGACGGCGACGCCGTTGCCGCTGACGTCGACCGGCGCGGAGATCGGAGCGTTCACCTGGTTGCCGCCGAGGACGCTCCCGGTGCCGTCGGTGGTGTCGGCGAAGGCGTTCGCCGGGAGGGCGCTGACGCCGAGGACGACGACGCCCGCGGCGACCACGGCGGCCCGGGACGTGCTTTTGGCCCACGTTCGCATGATGCTCCGTTCATTGGTTGGGTGTTTGAGACGAGGTCTCGTGATTCGTGAGGGGGTGACGTGCCGCGAAGAGCGCACGGCACGTCCCGGACCTGGCCCCTCAAGGCACGCGGGGGCGGGTCCGGAGACTGTGACCGGTGATCAGTCGGGCGCGAAGGTCGGCTCGTCCGCGGCGGTGCGGACGGCCGGGGGAAGCGCGCTGAGCGCACGCGGGACCGAGACCCGCGGCGGGGCCGGCGTCCATGCGAGGACGTCCGGGAAGCCCGCGATCGCACCGGACGCGGCGGAGTTGCCGATCGCGGAGTGGTCGTCGGGCGGGGTGGGCGCGACGGGCGCCCGCATCGGCGCCGGGCGATGCCGGACGACCTGGTTCGCCGCGTGTCCCCCAACGGCCGGAGCCGCCTGGACGACCTTCGCGACGCGACGCTGAGTCAGCGGCGGTGCCGGGGCGAGATGGCCCGCGGGCACGGCCTTGCTCTCATGCGCGTTCGCTGCGAAACGCGGAGTTTCCGGGGCCCCCGAAATTGCTGGAATTTCCAAGGGGGACGGAGGCGGCGCGAGCGTCACCGGTTCCCGTTGCTCGACCGGCGCCTTCTCCGACACCTCCCGCACGACGTGCCCCACCGGGCGCGGCGCGGTCTCCATCGCGGAGCCCAGGACGGGCGTACCCGCGACGACCCGCGTCGGGACCGCGGGCAGCTCGTCGGCGTGGGCGGCCGCCGACTGCGCGGCGCAGCCGAGCAGCCAGCCGGCGACCGCCAACCCGGCCAGGACGAGGACCCGGCGGACGGCGCGGCGCGCGAGGACGGAGACCGCCCCCGACAACACCGCGCCGCCTGCCACCGAAGAACCCCCGTCGCGACCAGATCGTCCGCAAGAAATGAACACTTTTCGCCTGGGCCGTGCGTGTGGGACCACCCAGGACGAAAAGCGTTCAGTGTGACGATAGCACTACGGAGCGCAATGCCGCGCCAGATTCAAGACCGATCAAGAAATGCGTCAAGGACCCGGACGCCGAAGTGCAGCCCGTCCACCGGAACGCGCTCGTCGATTCCGTGGAACATTCCGGAAAAGTCCAGTTCTGGGGGAAGCCTCAGCGGCGCGAAGCCGTAGCAGCGCATTCCGAGCCGCGCGAACGCCTTGGCGTCCGTCCCGCCGCTCAGGCAGTACGGCACCGGCAGCGCGCCCGCGTCCTCCGAGATCAGAGCGGCCTCCATGGCGGCGACGAGCGCGCCCTCGTACTCCGCCTCCAGCGCGTGGTCGTGATGGACGAAATCGCGCTCGACGTCCGGGCCGAGAAGTTCGTCCACGGTCGCGAAGAATTCCGTCTCATGACCGGGAAGAAAGCGTCCGTCCACCTGCGCCGTCGCCGACTGCGGAATGACGTTCGTCTTGTACCCGGCGTCCAGCCGCGTCGGATTGAGCGTGTTCCGGAGCGTCGCGCCGATCATCCGCGCCAGCGGACCGATCTCCGAAAGGCACTTTTCCGGATTATCCGGGTCGAATTCCACTCCGTACGCCAGGCACGCCCGCTCCAGGAACGCCCGCACCGTCTTCGTCAACCGCAGCGGGAACTCGTGCGACCCGAGCCGCGCGACCGCCGCCGCCACGGCCGTCACCGCGTTGTCCGGATGCACCATCGACCCGTGCCCGGCCGTCCCCTTGGCGGTCAGGTTCATCCACGCGATGCCCTTCTCCGCCGTCTCGATCAGGTACATCCGCCGGTCGCCGGGCACCGTCAGGCTGAACCCGCCGACCTCGCCCACCGCCTCCGTGCACCCCTCGAACAGCTCCGGATGCTCCTTGACCAGCCACCCCGAGCCCCACTTGCCCCCGGCCTCCTCGTCCGCCAGGAAGGCGAGCACCACGTCCCGCGGCGGCTTGCGCCCCTCCCGCAGCCGCTGCCGGACGACCGCGAGGATCATCGCGTCCATGTCCTTCATGTCCACGGCCCCGCGTCCCCAGACGCAGCCGTCGGCGATCTCGCCCCCGAACGGGTCGCGCGACCAGTCCTCCCTGCGCGCCGGCACGACGTCGAGATGCCCGTGCAGAAGCAGCGCGTCCCGCCCCGGATCCTCCCCCTCGATCCGCGCGACGAGACTGGCCCGCCCCGGATGCGACTCGAAGATCCGCGACTCCAGCCCGACCTCGTCCAACCTCTCCGCGACGTACTCCGCCGCCGCCCGTTCCCCCGGTCCCGAATGATCCCCGGGATTGCTCGTGTCGATCCGGATCAGCTCCTGGCAGAGCCGGACGACCTCGTCCTCAGCGGTCGGCCCCTGGGCCACAGTCATCACCTCGTGTAGTCGCGTACCGTTCCATGGTGCCCCGGCGATCGACTTCGCCGCGACTCGCCACCTTTGGTATGGTGAACCCCGCCGCAGCCACACTGCGGCCTGCAACCGGTCCGGGTGGCGGAATAGGCAGACGCGCTAGCTTGAGGTGCTAGTGCCCTTTACGGGGCATGGGGGTTCAAGTCCCCCCTCGGACACTGACCTTCTGCCTATACGGTGCGAGTCGAGGCGAGCCTCTGCCCGCACCGTTTGCTTTGTCGGGTGGTAGGTCAGCCGCAAGCCGAGGTGCTGGTACACGCTAGCTTTGTGATCGCGGTCAGCGCCTTGGAGTGCTTGCGCGTGGTCACCGAGATCGTCGATCAGGGCGTCGGCGGCTTTGCTGGGGTTGGGGTGCGGGCCGGCGTCGACCAGCCGGTACCCGTACGGGGGGCGTCCGCCGATGTGCCGGTTGGTGGTCTGGGCCATCGCGGCCATGGTGGAGCGGACCCGGGTCTTGATCCGGGACCGCTCGCCCTTGCTGATGGACCCGAACGTCGACATGATCATGTCGTGGGCCTCGTTGGCCGGGTCGATCGGCCCGCCGATCTCCGGCACCCACAACGGCACGCCGTAATGCTCGAACAGCGGGAAGGTGTTGCCGAACTGGTTACCGTAGAACGCCCGCTGTGGCTCACCGACGACCACCGCGTCAAACCCTCGGTTTGGGTTGGCCAGTTCCTCCAGCAGGCGGCCGGATTCGGGGCGCCGGGCCGGTGGGATGGACCGGGACTTGTCGACGTCGAAGAACTCGGCGACGATCACGCCACCGCGAGGGGTGACGAGTTGCTCGGCACGGGAGTACTGCCAGGCGCGGGAGGCTTCGGGGTCTTGGCGGTCTTCGGTGGAACAGCGTCCCCAGAACGCTAGTTTGATCATTGCTCTTCCCCTTGGGATGAACTGGGTGAGTTCAGTTCGTGCGCCGCTGCTGGATGCTGATCAGGAGCCGGAGCAGGGCGCGTGCCGCGTCGGGCGTCAAGGGGGGCGGCTCAGCGGGCAATTGGACGGACACAGCGCCATCAACTGCATCGCGAGTCACGTCGCCGCGTGGCTCATCTGGCTCTGCTTCGGCAGCGTATTGGCTGCTCAGCGCCGCGCGCCTTACCTGGTGGTGAGTGTTATGTGTCCCGTGGCCCATCACGCATCCCCGTCCCCGTGGCGGTTGTCCTCCCGGAGTCGCTGCTCGGCGATGCGGCATAGATCCGGGTTCTGCTCCACGCCGATGAAGGATCGGTCGAGGCGCCGGGCGGCGAGACCAGTGGTGGCGTCCGCGGCAAACATGTCCAGCACGGTGCCGCCGGGCTGGCATCCGGTGGCAATACAGGCGAGCGGCACCTCGATCGGCAAGGTGTGCCGCTGTGGGCGTGGCGGCAACGACCAGACGTCGCCGGCAGGTGGGAGCGGCAACGGTTCACGATCGTGCCGACCCGAACGGTATCGGGAGGGCTACCGGCGGCGGCCTGTCGCAGGTGTTCACCCGCCCGCGCTACCAGAACCCCTACCGGAACCTGGTCGGCAACAACCGTGGCGTCGCCGACATCGCCGCCAACGGCAGCGGCAGGTCCAGGGTGGTGTTCTACTCAACCTATAACGCGCTAGGCGGCCAGCTCAGCCGGGACGGCGGATGGTGGCGCGCGGCCGGAACCTCGGTAGTCACGCCCCTGATCGCAGGGATCACCGCGCTGGCACGCCAAGCAGCCCACCGGCCCCTCGGCGCGCTCAACCCCGCCCTGTACCAGCTCGCCGCCCCCCCCGCCGCGCCCAGATGTCCGGGATTCTCGACGTCACCACCGGCTGCAACAGCGTGCCGGGCAACCGGGGATGGTGCGCCAACCCCTCCTGGGACCGGGTCTCCGGCATCGGCACCGTGGCTGACGCCAGATTGCTGGTTCCCGCGCTAGCGATCGCTAGCCGACGCGCCAGCGCCTCCCGCTGAGAAAAGAACCTAGCCGCCAGCAGGCCCTGGTGGCCTGTAGCCCAGCCCGACCTATCCCCATTTGAACCCTCGCCCGGCCGCGGGCCCCGGACCGTGTCGAGTCCGCTGGCCCTCCTCACGCGCTCCGATTCCCTACTGGTCCGCGGCCGGGCGAGCACGACCGACCACCATCCGGTCGCCAGCGAGCCCAGGCGGCCGGTTCCCCAGTTGGAAGGCATTGCGCATGCCCAAGCTCCGGCTCAGCTATGTCAACGCCGAGCACGACGGCCGGGACACCACTGCCGTGTGCTCTGCCTACCCCAGCCGACGGCGCTACGACTACCGGGAACCAGACGAGCCCGAGTCCGACCACAAGCGCGTCAGCCTGACGATCGACCTCTGATCGCCATGCGTACCAACCTGCATCCCGGCCCCCACGACCGCCCGCCCTCGGGCAAGGAGCAATGGCGCGTGTACCTCGTCTACTACCCGTCCTGGCTTATGCCGACCTGGTTCATCCCGCTGTGGCCCACCGTCACCACCGGACGGACTCGCCGCTGGCGCCGGCGCCACCGAGCGAGGGACGGCGGGTACGGCGGATGACCACCAACCAAGCCCTGTGGCGGTCCCACCAGCACGGCGGCCCCATCACCCACTGCTTCCCCGACTACAGCGGCACGCTCACCAGCAATCACGACGACGTAGACCCCCAGCTGGGCATGCGCCCGATCCACGCTGCCACGCTGGCCACCATCTGGGAGCTGCACGCCGCCGGCGTAGTCCTGGGGTTAGTGTCCAACACCACGGAAGGCCAGGACCGGCGCCGCGCCCTTCAAGCCGCTGGCGTGGCGAGCCTCTTCGAAAACCGGGTTTATCTCTCCCACGAGCTGGGCCTCAACAAGCGCAACTCACTCTTCTACCGGCACATCCTGAACGATCTTGGGCTCAATCCCGGCGAACTGATGGTCTGCGGCAACCGCATCGACGCCGACGTCCGCGTACCGGCGGCGATGGGTATCCGCGCCGTACTACTCGGGCCCACCGAGACCCGCGCCCAACTGCCCACACGAGCAACCTTGATCACCACCATTGGTGACCTGCCAGACATCCTGAAGGGAGCAAGCCGTGCGCACCCTCGTTGAGTCGGCCGATACCGAGGCGACGGCGAGCGCCGACGATGTGACGATCGTCGTCTTGACCACCGAAGACGGCCGCTGCTTGGACCTCCTGCCGGAAATGATCAGCCAGGCAGGCCAGGTCGACGTCCTGCTGCTCTTGGAAGGTAAACACTTTGGGCTCAATGGGCAGCGGATCCGATATCGCGCCGAAAACCTGTTGAGCGATTTCGGTCTCCGGTCGTTCATGACGCCGAGCACGATCGGCGAACTTCACGATCTCGTGTTCGTCCGCTGGCCGCGGTTCCGGCCATACGAGCACTTCAAACCCGACCTGGCCGACGTCTTCCACGACGAGGTCGGCTGGCTGCGGTTCACGGTGGAGGGACTGGAACGGCCGATCGCGGTGCGCCCGTTCCAGTGGCCGCACTGGGACGGCGGCGCCCGGCTGGAAGCGGCACAGAAACTCACGAAATTCGCCGGGCCAAACGAACTAGCGCTGCTGGGCGGGGACGCCAACTGCATCTGGCCTGATTGCCGCCGCCCCCGCCGCTGGTGGCGCCCGTGGCCAGGACGCGTGCACCGTGAGTTCGAGCCCGACTGGGGCAAGCGTCCACCGCACAAACGCCAGCACAAGTCACTGCCGCCGGGGGCACGCCCCCGCCGATGGGGCCATGAGCGCTTGGTCTCAGACCGGCGCGCGACGCAGCTGCTCGCCGAGGCCGGGTTCGTCAACGCCGGATGCGTCGCTGACGACATGACGCCCACCGTCAACGCTCACATCGATCAAGGGCAAGGCGCCCGAATTGATTTCATCCTGTTCAGCCCCGCCCTAGCGACCGCGATCGTGCCCGGTTCCTACCGGGTGTGGACAAACGACATCGGCGACCAATTCAGCAACCATCGGATGGTGTCGGTCCGGCTGGACCTGCGCCAGATAGGCGGGTAAGCCGGGTGCCCCGAACACAACAATTCCTTCCTCACAGCGAGAGGGCATGCGGTGACGTCCACATCTGAACAGACATCGACCTCGGACAGCACGGCAACTGGACGAGCCGGCACCGGGCTGGTGCACGCCATGCTAGAAGCGCGGTTCCTGGGTCCCGACGTCGCGGTCCTGGACGACGAAGGCGTCCGGCGACTGCTGGCCCCAATGATGCGGAACAACGCGAAGGTGTGGGCGTACGCCAGCGCTGCTTCCGAGCCCGGAGTCGTGCCTTCGGACGAGGTCCTTCTCACCGAGACGAGCGGCCGCGACTTGAGCGTGGCGTGGGTGCGGCACCCAGGGTCCTTCAGCGGCGCCGCCGGGCACCTGCTCTGTGGTACCGATGGCCGTAGGGTGAGCCTGCTGCGGTGCTGGGCGGACTTAGTGTTCGAGTTGGCTGACCTGGTCGAGGCTCGCGCCGACCGTATGCCTCCCGAGGGGTGGCCCGTCCAGTGCGCCTATCTGCTGGCGCAGCATCTGCGGTAGACGGCTTCCTACGGCCTGATCCACATTTTGAGCGGCCTCGCCCGTGACGAAATCCGTGACGCCATCCGCAACCACCCAGACGGCGGGTTCGCGCAAGACTTGGGCGACCTGCCCGGGGACGGCGCCGCCCAGATCGCCGCAGGCGCTGGTCGTGGGCCAGCAATTTTGATCCCGCCCTGGGATCTGGATGGATGGGACCCAGCAGGATCGTGAGATTGCGCGGTGTTCGGGACGTGGCCGCCAAGCCGACGGTCGAACCGGCGCCGGAGCGGCTGCTGCCGTCGCCAGCGGGGGTGATGGTGTCGAGTCCACATATCTAAAACGAGGGATTCGCGATGCCTGATGTCCTCCCACTCACGCCTCCAAAAAGGGACATGAGCAACATGCCGCTCGACTCCGTCTGCCTCCCGACAAACTCGATGAGCCTGCTCCTATCATTGAAATGGCGCTGCACATCATACATGACAAAGACCTTGAGCATTTGCCGAGCGGGAGACATTCTCAACGTCCCAACCAGCAGCGTCCTACTTGTCGGCGCTGACCTGGGCCAGGCCGATGAGCGCCACAGCGAACCGCCTTCCGTTCATCAAACACGGTGCGTGAAGTAAATGAACCCTAGCGAAAGATGAACGGCCGAACCGGACGCGGTGGCATCGCTGGTGTCGGTTTCCGAAGTCGTGTGCACAGATTCCCGAAGTCCTCTGCACATCAGGCAATTTTTGGAGCTGCCGCGTACTAGTCGCTCTGATCAGAGCAAGGAGGTTTGCTCGTGGTCAGGCAGGTCGAAGTGGGTGACCAGGTCGGCGTTGACGAGGCCTGTTGCCGTGATGCATGCCTTTTCGCGGGCGTTGCGTACGAAGATCCGTGTTGAGTTGGGGAGCCGATCCAGCGAGTGCGGGCACGGCATGACCACCCCGAACAAGCGTCGGCCGGTGTAGAGGGCAAGGCCGTATGCGTACTCGCGCTCTCTTTCGTCGGATCGTGGAAGGGCTCGTGATGCGTGCTCGCTTATGGACAGTGCCGTGACGTGACCCATGAGTTCGGCGAGCTGGGCGGCGGAGACCCCTTCCCACCACTGCTGTGCGGCGGTCTGCTCCCGGTGGTCACGTTCGCGGCGCGCCAGCTCCTCCTGCCGTTCCTGTTCCTGCCGCTTACGCTCCTGTTCGCGGCGTTGCGCCTCCCAGGCTGCCTGCCGGCGCTTCGATTCGATCATGAACTCGCGGTGCCGTTTCTCGGACTCGACGCGACGGCGTTCGTCTTCCTGGCGCTGACGCTCGCGCTCTACTTGCTTGCGGTGTTCCTCGGCCTCGCGTGCACGCTTCTCCCGCGCGGCCTTTGCGGCTTCCTGGCGTTGGCGCATCGCCTCGTGCTTGGCTTCGGCATCGATGGAGCGCTGGGTGCTCCACGACACCGAACGGCGGATGATGGCGTTGCTACCCGGCAGGCGGATTCGCCGGTAACGGCGGCCGATAGGGTGGATGGTCAGGCTGCGGTCGAGCACCCATCGCACGAAGGTGGGCAGGGTGACGTCGTCGACCTGGATCCAACTGCCGCATTTGTAGTCGAACCTGGTCAGCCCGTCGTGCACCATCCATCGTTCGGCGGCCGTTGGCGGGTCTGCCGGGGCCACGGCGATCGCGGGAACTGTGCACAGCCACGGCACGCGATCACGGGAGCTGACCCAGCAGACGTCGATGTCGTCGTCGTAGTAGCGGTTGGTGCGCATCTGGATATCGCCGTCGGTGATCGGAGAGAGTTGCGCCTCCCACGCCATCTGTTCGCCGTCTGCGGAGATGGCCATCACATCAGCCCGCCAGGATCCGTCGGGTGCCGGCAATTCTAGTTCGGCCGACCAGCCCGCGCGGCGGATCGCCTCGGCCAGCACGCGCTTGAGCAGGTGGTGATCGGCTGATTCGACTGACAGGTGGCAGTGCGGCGAGCGGCCGGGGTCGTGCGCGAAGTACCGTGTTCGCCGCCGGGGTGACAGCTTGGCGTGGACGCCATGGCCGCACTCGGGGCAGGTAAGCCTGATCCGGGGGCGCGTCCGGTAGATGCCCTCCCACTCCAAGCCCTGCCCTAGGTCGATGAGCGTGGCGTCGATCCGGCCCAGCTCGGGATGAAGCGCAGTGAAAGACATCCGGCCCCCGTCGTCGTTGGTATCCAGGGGGTGAGCCGACGCTACGCACGGGCACTGACATTCTGCGGGTGCCGACGGGGCCTTGTGCGCCGCAGGAGCGTGTTTCAGGACCAGCGGGTAGTGAGAAGTGACCGGGCGGCTCGCTCGCCGAGGCGGGGACCAGGGCCGAAGATGTCGTCGAAGCGTCGGTCCAGTGCAGAGCTGACGAGGTAGTAGGCAGCGCCTGATCCGTTGCGACTGTGCCGGTGAGGGTCAGTGTGCCCGATCGTTTCGACGGTCGATTTCGGCGCTTGAGCACGATCGACCGTCCGGCGGAGTCCATGGGCGTGCAGGGGGATCCGGTGGCATCCATGGCTGTCCGGCCGATAAGGTGGCCACACAGTCGCATCTGTGACGAAAACGTGACCTCGGCTACTGTTAAAGGGCTGCATCCCATGATGCCTGGTGCCCAACAGAGCGTGAGGGGTCAGAGCAGTTCTTCTGGATCAGGCGGGGGATCGCTGATGTTGGAGCTGAAGATGGTGCCGACCTGTGTGGGGTCAGTGGAGAGCTGACCTGCCCGCTTCATCGTCGCCAACGCCTTGTCGCGAGCCACTTCACGGTCGCGTAGGGCGAATGACCACACCACCAGCGTTTTCCTCCAAGCCTCGCGCATCTGGCCGAGGTCGTCGGCGGAAGCCGTCGTGCGATTGCCGCGGTAGGTGCGGTAGGCGGCGTCGGCCAGCTGCCGGGCTTGCTTGAGGGCTTCGGTTGCGGTGGTGAAGTTGTCATTGGTTCGCTTCAGGCGTTTTTGCAGCGCGGGCTCAGGCTCGGGGGCGTCGGACGCAGGCGCACGCAGCTGGTCTTTGGGATCAAAGCCAGGCAGGGCATCGACAGCGGCCAGGTTGACCTGCTCTGCGGATGTCGGGCCAGGCGGAAGCATTCCGGTATCGCCTTCGCGGTCCAAGAGCATGACGGCCTCCAGTGCCTCCTCCAGGGCTAATGCCTTGTAGATCCAATCGGAGACGCCCAGGAACCAGGCTCGATGGGCTTTGCCCGCCCAGTCGCTGCCTGGGGATAGGTCGCGGCAGCGCTCATAGCTCGCGGCGGCTGCCTTGACCGAGGTCCGGGCGACCGCGAAGTCGCGTTCGGCTTCTCGGAGGAGTGACTCTGCTCGAAAACGCTTGGCTGACGGCACCCGTTCATTAGAGAACGTCCGGGGTACCAGATATCACTCAGAGTCCACAACCGGTCACTGAAGCGCGAACAGTGGGTTGACTAGAAGTCTGGGGGCACCGGGGTGTCGTCGACATCAGAGGTGACCGTTGGCTCGCCGCTTGTGGAGGCGGGCAAGTGGACGCATCGAGTCAGGGTCTCGGCATCGGCATCGCGCCATCCCTGATGGTCGCAGTCGGGGCAGGCATCGATCACCGAGCGGTCAAACACGCGTTTCACATCAGCGTTGAGTTTGCGGAGGGTCAAGAGCGCAACCGGCTGCTGATGCCAGCGCGGTGAGTCGTACTCGGGGATGGCGTGACGTACCTCGACTGCTTTTTCGATCTTGCCGCGGAGGATGGTGACGGCAGCCGAGGACGCCTCGGGTGGCCCCATGAGGGCATTGCGTTCTTTCCAGCCCGCTGCGGTGTCGGCAGCGCGCCAGGCGAAACAGATCATCTGTCCAGGGGTGTAGCCCGATATGAAGCCCAGTGCGATATTCTCGGCGAGTTCTTGTCGACGCGTCTCCGGGACGGCCGGGTAGCCGTACCTGTCCTCCAGGAGCTCGTCGAGATAGGCCATCACATCGATGATCTCCATGTGTTCGATGCGGTCGGCAAGGATGCGGCGGGCTTCGTGTGCGGCCTGACCGCCCCCGGTCATGAGGTACTGAGTGATTTCTCGCACTGTTGACGCCCTGGTTGCGGCCTCCCCGGTCAAACGCCACCTGGCGGGAGAGACGAAGAAACTGACGCTGTCGTCCTCGTCGGAGATCTCCAGGCAGTCTTCGGGAGACTTGCGGGAGAGGGCGATCAGGCCGCCGTGGTATAGGTCACGCAGAGCCGTAACATCGCTGTCCGCATCACCGGTCCAACCGAGGGGCCGCAGGTCGTCCATGCTGGGAAGCGGTTTGTTCGGTCGATACGCGGCATGGTTGGCCAGGGCGATGTAGAGGGCGAATCCGGGAGAGGAGGGAGGAGGGAGCGCACGGTCGGTTCCGTCCTTGACCTCTTCATCGTCGAAGGCCTTGGAGATCTTGCGGGCGCGTTCCTCGGCTTGTTCGCGTTGGCGTTCTTGCTCGGCGCGGGCGGCCTCCGCCCGGCGCTTACGCTCCTGCTGTTGTTCCTGCTCGCGGACGGCGGAGCAGTCGGGGCAGGTGTAGGTGCTGTTGGGGCGGTCGAGTCGGGAGCCGGCGACCCTGGCAGCCCATGATCGGTTGGGGACGCGGATCGGTTCCTCGCACTGCGTGCATAGGGAATTCAGCAACGTGGCATGGGACGCCGATGTCACTGTCGCAACGACCCACTGGGGATCGCCGATACTTTCGACCGTGCGCGCCCACTTGCCGGCTTCTGTGAATTCCCAGTACAGCAGAGCCAGGTCCTGGACTTCTTGGGGCTGCCCGGCTGTCAGCACCACGCGGATACGAGGTGCATGAACCGGAAACTCGGCGATCTTGGGTGCCGATGCGGCCCGGCGCTCTTTGGCCGCCCGTGCTCGCTCCCGCTTTCGCCGACGCTCGCGTTTGCCCAACCCATCCTCCCCACCTCGAAAGCAAGGATTTCGCATCTTCGCCTATGGCATCAGCAGATTGGGGAACTTGACCCGCCTGCCGGTGGCCAGCCTGGTCGTGCGAACTTCTATTAGAAGATCCATTGCGGGACAGCGCTGGTCAGTAGGTGCGGCGGGGCGGGGCGAGGATGCTGGTGATCTCGGCGACGGCCTCGCTGCCGGGGCGAGGTGTAGCGCATGGCGGTGCGCGGGTTGCGGTGGCGGGTCTTGGTCATGATGAGCTGGAGCGGGACCTTCTGTTCGTCCAGGGGGGTGGCGGCGGAGTGGCGGGGATGGTGGGTCCAGGCCGAGGTGGGTGTACATGAGGACGCGGACGCGGTCGTATCCCGGGCGGGGCCGGCCGGTGTGAGGGCAGATGTGCTCGGGTCCGGGGCGCCGGGCAGGGACCGGGCGCCGCTCGGCGAGGAAGAGCGGCGCGCTGGTACGGACGGGCCCGCCGGGGTGGCCGTCGGGGAGGCGGAGGAGTCGGGGTAGGAGCGATCCAATGCTGAACAACACGGCCCAAGACCTACAACGCCAACTCCGCCAGTTCCTATCACCTGCGCAGTCCCGATCAGATCGCGCGCTTCTTCGAAGCGGGCAAGTGCTGCATTGGCCAAGACCGCGCCGACGTCGCTCAAGCCCCACTCGCCCCGGGCCTGGCCGAGGCTGGTGCTCACCTTCGCTGTCAGCACTCGATGTCGGTGGGATCGGGCAGACTGCACGGAAGCTGGTCCTATGCCGGGCGCGAAGGAGGGCTTCATGGCCGAGGGGGCAGAGCTGCCTACGTGTTCCACGGGCGCGGCCAGCGCGGATACGCCAACCTCACCGGACGCGACGCACTTGAATACCTGGCGCGCACCAACCCGCGCGCGGCGCCAGCCCGCTGCTTCAAGAGCATGGTGCCCCACACCGGCGATCACCTCAGAGAACTCGTCCCCCCAGACGGTTATCGATGGCGCCAGCCCTATCCACCAGACCTGTGCACGAGACCAGCCTGAGCCCGACCACACAGCAGACCGAACGCCCCAGCAGGTCCGACAAATGTTCGAAGGCGCAGGGTCTCAGGAACGCGATCCCGCAAGAGCCGGGTGCATTAACTTCATCGAACCCACTCGGCTTCATCGTGATCCTGCCACCATGACCCGATGGGCGTGACCGGCTGCTGGCCTAGCCGCACCAACTGGTGCAGGAAAGCGTTAACGCCGGCGCCGACGAAGGTGGCCGAGGCGGGCCCGGTCCAGTCGCCGTGGCTGACCAGATGGAGCCGGAGTTCGGCTGCGGTCTGAGTGCCCGTGAGTGGGATGCGTCCGTCCGGTCGCGCAGACGGAGCGGAGCCAGGTGGCGCAGGGCGGGACGGAACCCGATGCGCCAGATGACAGTGTCGCAGTCCATCCGGCCAGCTAGCTCCGGTTTCGGTGAGGTGGCTGAACACAAG
This sequence comes from Actinomadura syzygii, assembly GCF_008085905.1. Classification (GTDB taxonomy): domain Bacteria; phylum Actinomycetota; class Actinomycetes; order Streptosporangiales; family Streptosporangiaceae; genus Spirillospora; species Spirillospora syzygii. The sequence goes on from NZ_VSFF01000006.1 coordinate 562,441, forward strand.
CCGCGCTTGGAGAGCGCCCCCGTCGCGTGCGTCCCATACAGGTGGAATGGTGACGATGTCGCCCAGCCCGCGGTCCCGCCGTCATGGTCTCCGGTCTGCCCGTCGCGGATCACCGCGACAATCATCGCCCGTGAGATCGTCAAAACCAGTCCGCACCCCTGACCAAGTTCACCACCATCACCGAAGCCCTTGAACAGGAGAAGGCTTCGACTGGAGAGCAGTAGTAGCTGTGGGCTACTGATAAGTAGTGGCATGCGATCAGATATTGATGAATAATCAGGCGCCATGGACACGCGGATCATTCCAGAGGATCTTATTTTTGGGGAGAGGTCGGTCTCCTGGGAGAGGGTGTGGGAGAGGCTCTTCCCCGAAGAGTCGATCGACGAGCCGATCGGCGATGACTACGGCTTCGCAACAAAGATGAACAGGATGCGTGGGCTCATCATGACCCAGTGCGCTGAACTGGAGGCTGTACTAGGCCTAATCGTCCGAAACCTCGAATCGAAGATATGCGCCAACAAACAGACCGCAGGCCAGTTGCTAAATATCGTGAAGACAAAGCTGTCACCGGCTGAAGTAACTAAATGGACGAGCAGTCTCGAACTCATACGGGAGGCAATCCGACTACGTAATCGCGCGGTTATGCACGGATCACGGTCGGTCACTCCTATATGAAATATGCAACAGGTGGCGGCGAATGGGTTCCTGTGATTTCCCTGTTGGGGGATGACGACTTGGACGAGTCAGATCTCATGCGCGATCTGTATATCCAGCAGCAAGCCCTCATGGATGCCGTACGATTGCTTCGCTCCCTAAGGCATAAGACCACTCCCTCATAGCTGGCCTCGACGACGCCACCCGCGAGGCGTTCGCGTTGGTCCGAACGTCATTCGCCAACCGCAGCCCGGAACAACGTGCCAATCACCATGTTGAACCAAGCCTCTCCGAGATGATGGACACCGTACGCGTCGCTCCCCTTGCAGATCTCAGGCTTCCGTGGCTGGAAGCAGCTGGATCTCCGTCCCAACGGTCACGTGGTCCTCTCCGGGGTCCCGCACGCGGGGCGGTCCGACATCATCGATGCCCTCGCACGCTTGCTCGACCTCGATGCGGCCCGCAGTGCCTCACTGACCGATCTACACCAAGAGGCCACCGAATCAGCCCGCACCGAGCAGCAACCGCGATACCAGCTACTACCGCTGGTGCCCCCAACTACGGCGACGAGTGACAAGGGTCATGCAGCGCGCAGCCGCTACGATGCGACGACATCGAGCCGCCCAGCGCGTCCAGCCCGCTTGACAAGCCTCCCCCATCGCTCGTTGCGCCCGAACTGGCTACCGATCGCTTTCCCCGGCGACAGGTCCCCGCAGGTGGGCGGTGGGCCACCACTCATTGCCACGCCCGTCGCTGGATATCCGCATCTCCCGGCTCATCCCCATCTGAGATGAAGCCCGCTGTGCCCGCGGACTACCGATTGCGTCACCCTTGCTGCGGAAGCGTTGAAGAGGCGTGAGGCCGAAGATTCGATCGGCATGTGCCGTCCCTGATGTCGTGGGCCTGGAAACAAGCATCTTTCAGGAGTTTCTCTGAGGACGTCGAAGCCGAACGCAAAGGACTACGAGAGTCCTCAGAACTCCTATGGATCGACACAGGTAGCCCATGTGCGACCTCTCAGATCGCTATGGCGCCGACGTTATTATCTTCGGTTCCCCTGGGAACGGCGTCGTGCTACTGCAGCGAGGAGACCAGCCAATGTAGATGTGACTCTGGGTTCACGGAAGAGACGGGGAAGAGTCGCTTTCCCAGGCGGACCTCAACCGGTCGATCTGTTTGTCGAGATTTCGTACCTGCATTGAGCTAGTGCCGAAAGTATCGACCAGAAGGGGGCGGATAGACTTGAGCTCTCTCAGTGCTTCGTCGGGCTGTCCGGAGCTCGCGAGCATCTGGGCAATGACGAAGCGTGACTCGCGGATCTGTTCTGCCGTGTCGTCGTTCGCGGAGGTGGCGGCGTTGTGCACGTAGAACCGCAGCTGTGGTAGTGCCTTGTCTGGCTTGCCGATCTCGGCATAGGCGTGGCCTGCGTGGTAGGCACAGTCGAGTACGTACGAGTCGGTTGGGGGTAAATGCCTGCCGTAGTCACGGCCAACGACTTCGAACAGCGACGCGGCACGAGTGTATTCGCCAGCGTAGAACAACGCTGCTGCTAGGAAATGACGCAGGCGCAGTTCGAGGAAGGGGTCATGGCCAGAACGTGCGACGCCGTCCCCCAGGAGTCTGATCGCCTCCGATGGCCGGTCGTTGTCGAGGAGTACCTGGACGTTGGCCTTCAACTCTTCGGCTTCGGCCTCGGTAAGTTCGCCACGGCTGATGCTCTGTCCGCGCCGTTTGGCCGGGGCCAGTAGCGGTCGGCGGAAGGGGCGTGTCGGGTCGCGGTTCTCATCGCCTCCCGATGACTCACCTGGCGCCATCACGAACGGCAGGAGTGCGTCGTAGACGGCCTCTGCCGACGGTCGCGCAGGCGGGTGCTTCACCAGCATCGACGAGACGAGTGCGTCGAGTGCCGTTGGTACGTGCTGGCGTCGTGCCCTCACCGATGGCGCGGGCGTCTGAAGGTGGTGGGCGCGCAATGGCATGTCGGTCGTTCCGTGGAACGGCACATCACCGGTCAGAAGTTCACACAGCAGGCAGCCGAGCGAGTAGATGTCCGATGCGGGGGTCACCGCCTGCCCAAGGCACTGCTCTGGTGACATGTAGGGCGGTGTGCCGACGGTCCGGTCGACTTGTGTAAGCCGCGGTAGTGCCCCCGCGCCGCGGAGGATCGCGATGCCGAAGTCCAGCACCTTCGCTAGGCCGCCGTCGACGATCATCACGTTGGCGGGCTTGATGTCGCGGTGGACGATGTCGACCCGGTGTACGTCGGTGAGGACCGCCGCGATCTGCGCAGCGATTGACGCTGCCCACGCCACGCTCGGCGGTGTAGTGGTGAAATCCATGCGGTCGAGCATCGATTCCAGCGTCGAGCCGCGTAGCAGCTGCATGACGAGCCAGAGTTGCGTGCTGCCGTCGGAGGCCGTGTCGACGCCCGTGTCGTAAACCGCTGGCGTGCCAGGATGCTCTAGCTGAGCGGTAGTACGGATTTCACGCAGGAACCGCTTGCGATCGCGCTCCAGAGCGTCGAGGATCTCCGCCGCCTCGGGACTGTCCGGCGCGGCCGGGACCGCCCTCGCCGACGACGGCCGCAGAAGCTTGATCGCAATGCGCCGGTCCAGCCGCTCGTCGTAGCCGTAGAAGACCTCACTCATGCCGCCGCGGCCGAGCGACCCGTCAATGCGATAGCGCCCCGCCAACACCGGTCTCTCGTCCGGCTCCGGCTGCCCTGCCCTATCCTCCAAGGCCCACCACCTCTATCCGCAGATGAAATAGTTAACAGGCCCCTACCGCGAACCACCAGACCACGCGACTACAGTCCGGCCCGGCCGCCTGATTCCCGACGCATCTCCGCACGCAACCGCGCTAGCGCCTCGTCCCTGGCAGGCTCTGTGATGATCTTGTATGCGCGCTTGCGCGCCGCCTCCTTGATCGCCCTCTGGAACTCACCGTTATCGAAGTACAGCTTCATGAAATCAGTGTTGCGCTCGGCGTTCTCGGCGACGATGTCGTCGAGCCTGTCGTCGGCGACCTGCCCGAAGCGGGCCTCGTCGTTCATCAACGCGATTTGCTGCATGGTCGTGTCCTCAACCAGATTGGCGACCTGCTGGTAAACCAGGATCTGGTCGGACGAGCCCAGGTCCAGCCCAAACCGTTCGTTGAGTTCCTCGATTACTTCCGATAGCGGTTTCACCTCCGGCTCTCGGGGGCCGGCACCATCCGCGGCGTGGCCCCGCACAGCGCGGTCACCGCCGGGCGACAGGGACACGTTGTGCCGCCCGGTGAACTCCAGTCGAAAGTGGCTCAGATCCGCGTCCCCGATGTCAATGGACGCCGAAGGCTGGCCCGGCAGACGGATCAGCAGAATCCTCCCGTACTGGTAGAGGCGTTCGAGATCCCGGTCTCCCCAGTCGACGATCTGAGCGATGAGGCTGTAGGCGCGCACGTAACCCTGCAGCGCGCTCCGAAAACCCTCACGCTCGTCATCGGTTTCGAGTGCGGCGAAGCGGTCAAGCGCTGGCTTGAGGTATTCGTGCAGGTGGGCGTGGAGCCTGCGTTCGGCGGCATCGGGCATCCGCTCTGGCCCTGCCTCGGCCAGGATCCGGATAAACGCCTCCATCTCTGAGGCGACCAGGAGCCCGTAGTCCATCACCTCGCGCTGCTTGGTGTAGAGGAGGTTCGGGTCTCCCGGCTCGGTGATCGTTGTCTCGAACCAGTCCGCGAACGCGGCCTGGATGTCGGCGGCCTGGTTGGCGAAGTCGAGGATGCGGACGTCGTCCTGCGTCTTCAGCGGATGAATGCGGTTGAGCCGCGACAGGGTTTGCACCGCCGCAACGCCGGTCAGCGGTTTGTCGACGTACATGCCGCACAGCAGCGGCTCGTCGAAACCGGTCTGGTACTTCTCTGCGACGACCAGCAGCCGGTACTGGTCCTGGTCGCGCGCCTCCGCCTGTGGATCGTCGGCCTTGGTGTAGCTGAACCGGTCCGGCAGCTGCCTCTCCGGAAAACCGTTGAGCTGGGCTTCGGTGAACTCCAGGTCAGCGTCGTCCTTCAGCGTGCCGGAGAACGCGATGAGCGTCCCGCAGTCGGTGTAACCGCGGTCGTCGACATAACGGCGGATCGCCTGGTACAGGTCGAGCGCGTGCAGCCGGCTGCCGGTGACGACCATGGCCTTGGCGCGGCCGCCGAGCCGTTCGGCGATGTTTTCCCGGAAGTCGTCGACGATCAGTCTCGCCCGCTGTTCCAGCGATGTGGGGTGCAGCTTGGCGAGGCGGACCAGTTCCTTCTTGGCCTTGCCAGCGTCGACCTCCGGGTTAGCGATGCGCGATTCGGCCTGCTCGACGGCGGCGTTACGCAGCCGCCACTTGGTGTCATAGGTGATGTAGTTGGCCAGCACATCGAGGATGTAACCTTCATCGATCGCCTGCCGCATCGAGTAGATGTGGAATGGCTCATACATGCCGCGCTCGCCGGTGCGCGGGTTCAGCTTGTCTGGGTTGAAGCGGCCGAACAGCTTTAGCGTCGACGACTTTGGCGTGGCGGTGAACGCGAAGTACGACAGGTTCGGCTGACGACCACGCACCCGCGTCATGTATTCCGCGTCGTCCTCACCCTCTTCGCGCGGTATCGCATTCACGCCGAGTATCTGTTTGAGCCGTGTCGCCGACTCACCGCCCTGCGAGGAGTGCGCCTCGTCGATGATGACCGCATACCGCTTGCCGGCCAGCCCCATGTCGGCGACCTTCTCAAGCACGTAGGGATACAGCTGGAGCGTGCTGATGATGATCTTCGAGGTGGCGTCGTCGAGTGCCTCGGCAAGCTGCCTGGAGTCCTCGTCGATCTTCTTGACGACGCCGGGCGTGTGGTCGAACTGGAAGATGGTTCTCTGCAGCTGGCGGTCGAGTACGCGCCGGTCGCTGATCACGATGATCTTGTGGAAGATCTGCTGGTTGTCGGCATCGAAAAGGTTCGAGAGGCGATGCGACAGCCAGGCGATGGTGTTCGACTTGCCCGATCCTGCCGAGTGCTGGACTAGGTAGTTGCGCCCGGCTCCGTGCGTCTGCGCGTGGGCGATCATCTTCTGTACCGCGTCCCACTGATGATAGCGCGGAAAGATGCGCGGCGACGTGTGCGGATTCTCCTTCATGCCCTTCTTGTCGGGCGCCTTGACGTGGACAAACCGGTGCAGGATCTCCAGCCAGTTGTCGGGTTGCCAGATCTCCTCCCACAGGTAGGCGACGCTGTAGGAGCCTTGGGCGGCGGGCGGGTTACCGGCCTCGCCAGACCTCCCGGGCCCGTTGGAGCCGACGTTGAACGGCAGGAACTCGGTATCAGCACCGCAGAGCCGTGTGGCAACGAAGGCACGGTCGGGGTCGACGGCGAAGTGCACCAGCGTCCGCTTTGCGAAAAACACGTCATTCGGGTCGCGGTCGAACCGGTACTGCGCAATGGCATGATCGGCGTTTTGCCCAGTGTTCGGGTTCTTCAGCTCGACTGTGGCGACGGGCAGTCCGTTGACGAAAAGCGTCATGTCTAGAGACCGGTGCGGGTGGCGCGTGCTGTAGTGCAGCTGGCGCGCGACCGTCAGCACATTCTCGCGGTATTCGGCGAGGGCATCGACGGCCAGAGTGTGGCCAGGACGGAAGTAGGCCAGGTCAATATGCACGCCTCGGTCGCGCACGCCTCGGCGCAGCACGTCCAGCACACCACGCGCGTCGATTTCAGCGGCGACACGCTGCGCGAACTGCCGCTGCGCGGTCGCTTGAAAACTGCCGTACAGCTCGATGAGTTTTTCCCAGCGCTCCATCTGTGTTGCGCCGATGAACCGGTACATCTCACCGGTGTCGATGCCCAGCTCGACATTGAACGTGTTGGCCGCACACGACCAGCCACGCTCAACCAGATCGGACTCAACGCGGGCCTCGAAGGCTAGTTCGCTGAGGAATTGGGGGGTCATGAGGTCGCACCTCCTGACGAGGATAGGCGACGTGCGCTCGTGACATCGATCTGCCCAGTGACAGCGGCAGTGATCAAAGACCCCCGTCTTTCGGAAGCGAGGCGTGAAAACCTTTCTGCAGCTACACGAAATGCCCTAAATTCAGCTAGGCGACAGTCAAGCTCTTTCCGCAATACCAGCTGCTGAGCGACAGCCGGAATTGAGATCGTGAAGGATTTCAATACATCATTGTTTAGAATCCTAACTCGGGAATACTGTGCCCAGTTTCGAAGTTCTTCATGTGCCGCGAAAAGCTGCCATAGAAGAAACCTGCGATCTACTGCATTAGATGTGGTGATGGCTGTCAGCTGCTGGTTTCCGGTGGCCTCATGGTCGAGAGCGGCAACCTTTCCAAGAGACTCACCGATTCCCACAATCAAGATGCTTCCAGCTGGAAATCGTGGGACGTGACGCACGTCAGCCACGTGTACACCCTTGTCGGCTTTGCCGAGGTTGAGGGCATTATCGAGGGCTGCGGGCGTATACCAGGGAATGTGATCATAATTGGCGTTCACCTGGAGAAACTCTGATGGAGTCATTCCGGTCCGAACCGCGTCTACGACACGGCGGAGTTGCACTCTCCGCCACTCCATTTGTTGCTCTTCTAGGGACAGCCGGTGGCGCCCGGTACACCGTGTAGCCTCGCTCAGCAGAGCCTCAGAGAGCGCATTTACCTGCTTATTCCTAAGTGAGACTAGTTCATCGATCTGAGCTGTCTCGACATCGAGGAAGTCGGCGATGCGGCGCTGCTCGTCGAGGGGCGGTATAGTGATCGGTAGCCGCTTAATGTCCCATTGAAAAAGGTGGGGAACTCCCATCCCATCTTTAATTGCATTGATTAGGTCTTGCGTCGAGCTGCTCGCAAGACAGTAGCGCAGAAATCGCGGCTCAATATCAAACGCTCGAAGGACTGCGATCGATCCATTCACCGTGGCCGGCTTTGGGAGTTGGCGAATTATGTTGGTGATCCCAAGCGTGTTGCCGTCCTTCGCTAGGAGCACATCGTTGACTTGCAGCTTCAGCTCTGGCGACTCATCGTATCTATATCTACTAATATAGTTAACATTCTCGAAGTCGATCACTTCCAACTTGATGTTGGGCGTCGCGAGGAACGCGTAGCCTTCAGGCTGATATTCGCTAGCTGTTAGCGCTTTCCAGCCGATCCGCGCGTTAACGGTCGCTACCCGATCGACCCGAGTTCGCCTCCACATGGAAGGTGCACTCATGTCGTCACCTCGCCAAGGAGCTTCCGGATCTGGGTCTCCAGATCGCGGAGTTCCGCGTCGATCTCCGCCAGTGGACGCGGCGGCGTATATGCGTAGAAATGGCGTGTGAACGGAATCTCGTAGCCAACCTTTGTCTTATCATAGTCGATCCACGCGTCTGGGAAGTGCGGGGTGACCTCGCGGGCGAAGTAGGCGTCGATGTCCTCGACTAGGGGGACGTTTTCGAAGTCGCGCAAGCCTGGGTCTGGCAACACCGTCCCGTCCTTGGCTTTCTGCAACTCGCCTTGGGCGTCGGACACTGACACCGCGTTCCAGAATGCCTTGAGCGGAGCCGCCGTGCCCGGCCATAGTCCGCCGCCTGCCACAACGGCCGCGTGCAGGGCGTCGGCTGCTTCCTTCTTGGTCCACCACACCGAGCCGAGCAGCGGTCGCAGCGCCGTGATCAGTGCCTCTTGTTCACCCCACTTAGCAAGTGCCTTCGAATTCTCCAGTGCGGCCAGTGCATCCTCGGTGATTTCGAAGCGAAGCTTGAGTGGGCGTTCGACGGTGATGCGGTGGTAGCCGAAGTCGCGGGTGCCGAAGATCTTTACTTTGCTGTGGTCCGGGCGCCCGGGGTCGGCCGCGATCTTCAGCGCGTCCACGTACAGCTTAGTGATGTGCTCGATCTGGTCGCTGCTGATCTGCTTGCGCTTGTCGCCGAGGGACTTGCGCATCTTCTCCCATTGGTCGCGGGCGTCGAGCAGGATCACTTTTTGGCGTAGTTCGGCGGCCTTGCGGTTGGAGAGGATCCAGAAGTAAGTGGAGATGCCGGTGTTGTAGAACAGCTGGTCAGGCAGAGCGACAATGCCCTCCAACCAGTCATTCTCAAGAATCCAGTGACGGATCTTGGACTCGCCGGACTCGGCCGCGCCAGTGAACAGCGGGGAACCGTTGAAGACGATCGCCAGCCGGGCGCCCTTGCCCTCGACCGACTCCATCTTGTCGAGGATGTGCTGCAGGAACAGTAGCGACCCGTCGTTGATACGCGGCGTACCAGCTCCGAAACGGCCGGCGTGACCGAGCTCAGCCTCGCCCTCCACCGCGTCCCTGACCTTCTTCCACTCTACGCCGAAGGGCGGGTTAACCAGCATGTAGTCGAAGGTCTTATCCGGGTAGCCGTCGTCGCTGAAGCAGTTGCCGAAGTAGATGTGGCCGCGCTGGTTGCGCATCAGCATGTCCGACTGGCAGATCGCCCACGACTCGGCGTTAATCTCCTGGCCGAAGACATAGACCTCAGCCTTCGGGTTGATCGACTTGATGTGGTCTTCGGCCGCGGTCAGCATGCCACCGGTGCCGCAGGCCGGGTCGAGGATGTTGATGACCTGGCCCTCGCCAGCCACTGTATCGGCGTCCGGGGCGATCAGCAGGTTGACCATCAGCTTGATGACTTCGCGCGGGGTGAAGTGCTCACCGGCGGTCTCGTTGGAGTCTTCGGCGAACTTGCGGATCAGATGCTCGAAGACGTAGCCCATATCGTGGTTTGTGAGCTTGTCGAGATCGCGCATGGCGGCGAATCGGCCGACGACTTGGTAGAGGATTTTCGCGCCCGCTAGCCGAGTGATTTGATTGTCCAGGTCGAAGCGGGCAAGGATCTGCCGGACGTTCGGGGAGAATCCGTTGATGTAGTCACGGAGATTCTTGGCGACGTTCGGAGCGTCGCCGGCGATCGTGGTGAAGTCTTGCTCGGAGACGTTGTAGAAGGGCAGCTTCGCCGCGATCTCCAGCAGCCGGTCCTTGTTCTGGATGTCGAGTGAGGCGTTGCGGTCGCGCACCGTCGCCCGCGTCGGCGCCATCACTGCGTCGAGTCGGCGCAGCAGCGTGAGCGGCAAGATCACCTGACCGTATTCGTGGCGTTTGTAGTCGCCACGCAGCAGGTCGGCGACCGACCAGATGTCGCTGGCCATCCTGGCGTGGGTGGGTCCTGAGCTCACTCTGTCGTCTCCTCGTCGGCCGCATCAGCGACATCAGTCTTGTTCATCACGGTGAAGTCCGGTGCCAAAACGCCAGTTGTCAGCCCGTTGACGGTCTGGTCGATCACGTGCCCGCTCACCTTCCCCAGTTTCGTGAGCGCGTCCTCCACTTCCTGCAGGTGGCGGAACGCATCGCCGTAGCGTCGCTGTTCGGCCAGCGGGAGCCGGGGAACACGGCAGCGGCGCAGATCCTCTCGGTTGAGGGCACCGAGGGTGTTGGCGACGGGCAGTGCGTTGGCGTCCGTTCCCAGGAAGGCCGCCAGGAAGTGCGCATCCAAGCGGGCGGAGTCGATTTCGACCAATTGCGCGATACCCGTGTCGTCGTCGGCGGTACCGGTCGCGACGACCGGGACTCGGCCGAGCGTACGCACCAGCAGGTCACCCGCCCGCGGGGTGTCTTCACGGGAGCGAATCACCAGCGCACCGGCGCGCTCTAGCTCACCGAAGGTCACGTACGAGTGGCGGGTCGGCCCCGATGGAGCGGCGAAGCGCGGCAAGCCCCGTCCGACGTAGGCGTAAAGGTTTGCCAGCCGGTCGGTGACGCGAGCGAAATCGTCGGCACTCGCCCGGACGTTCGCGGTGACATGGCGGGACGGTCGCAGGTCGGCGTCTCCGTCGAGGAGCTCCAACCGCGGAACGGCCCGAAAGATCGTCGGGTCAGCGTCGTCGAATAGCCGCTGCCAGGCGGCGAACTCGTGCGGGACATCGGCCGCGTCGCCCAGTCCCGACAGGTCGACCATCCACACCGCCCGATGGTCGGGGGCGCTTTGGGGCCGTTGCATAATCCAGAGATGGAGGTTGGTGTCGGGCACCGACCCCATCCCTTTGGGCAACGCAATCACGTCACGCAGCACACCGGAGCGCACTAGCGCCGAACGGACGGACTGCCCAGACGGCTGGACGCACGTGCGTGGCGTTACGGCGACGACCGCCACGCCGTGCAGTCGCAGATGCGCGTAACAGTGCTGGACCCAGGCAAGCTCGCCGTCGCGGGGGGCCGGGATACCGAACTGCCAGCGCGGGTCGGTGGCCAGTTCGGCCGACGGCCACTGCGGCTTGTCGAAGGGCGGCTCGCAGACGACGGCCGAGGCCGCGCCCAGGTATGCGTCGAGACGGTCGTCCAGGAGGGAGTCGCCGGTATGGATCTCGTAGGTCACGTCGTAGTTGCTGCGCAGGTTGAACGCGGCGACCGCGGCGGCTGACTCCTGAATCTCCTGTCCGACGAGCGTGACGCCGTCGCCAAAGCGGTCGGCGACGGCCATCAGCAACGTGGCGTTGAAGCACGCCGGATCGAGCACTGCAGGTACGTCAACCGTGTCGGCATCCGGCAGCCGCGCGGCGGCCGTAGACGGCGGCAGCAGCGACACCATCACCCTAGCCAGCAACTGGGCGGGAAGCAGGTCGGCAATGCCGCGCTCCGGTGTCAGATCCAGGGCACGCCGCGTCCACTCGTCACGGAGGTCCTCCCCGGACGACGAGTCGTCCTCAACTCGCTGCGTGCCGGTGTCCGTACGGCCGGCCGTCGCTAGTTGGTCACCCTTGCCGGTCTCCTTCAGCCACGCCTCCACTTCAGCGCGGGAGAACGTAGGGCTGTGCGGGGTGCCGCCGATCGGCTTTGGAAACTCCGGGTAGCGGCGGCGCCAGTTGGCTACGGCCGCACGACCGACGCCGGCCAGCCGCGCGATCGCGGCTGCCGTCAGTTCGTCGTGCTCATCGGGATTCACGCAGGGAACCGTACCGCGCCGTCTGTCCACCCTGCAAGCACATGTGAACGTCGTTGCCTATGTTCACAAAGCTCGATACAGTCAGTGGCCAACGCGGGAATCACCCACTCAATCACCGTGAGTCATGGATTACACGCGCGCTGAGTGCCATGGTCCCTCTTGGACCGCGGTCGAGGCCACCGGTGAGCCATGGATGTGAACATCCACTGCCGACTGCTGCCACGGAGTACGGAGCCGCGCTGATCCCGGGCAAGGGCCGAACCCGCCTCCCCGTCGAACCCAGGGCCGCCCGGCCCTCCGCCTCTACAAGGACCGAAGTGACCAACGAGAATCCCCGCACTCCAACCGCTGCCCTGGTCATGAACCCGCTGGCCACACGCAAGACCTCGCTCTACCGGCTGCGCGGCACCGGACCGACCGAGGAGGAGGACCTGCGCTCTTTTGTCCTGCCGCGCTATCTGAAGCGCGACGGCTTCGAGGCTCGCGAGGTCGACCACAACGGCATCTCCGGCCTGCTCGTCTCCGGCACAATCGCGCCTGGCCCGGCCGACTGGTGCGAACTGCTCAGTTTCCTGACCGGAGGGTCCGTCGCCGAGGAGAATCGGACGGCTCTTGCCCTCCTCCTAGTCCGCACCGAGAAGGCGATCTACGGCCTAACCTACGGCATGGGCCACCTGATGATCGATCCAATTCGGATCGATCCCGGCTTCGGCATCGAGTTCGCCGTCCGCTGCCTGAACGAGGACCGCATCACCAAGGTCCGCCGCCAGATCATGGACGCGCGCGGCCGCACCGACGAGAACTCCGCCATTAGCGGGGAGAACATCCGCGGCTTCGGCATCGAGCAGTTCGGAGAGATCGTCAGCCAGATCTCCGGGCAGATCGTCGGCGTCCCACTCACCTTCACCCGGGACGACACCCGGCCTGCGCACGTCACCGGCAACGACCGTTCGATCAAGCTGCACCTCGGCGGCGCCCCCGCCGCCCTGCTGCACGACCTCCAGCAGATCGAGGAAGTCTGTGCCCGCCCCAACCCGCTGCCCGAGTTTGAGTTCATCGCCCAGGTCCGGCCGCTCAACCCGAAGTCCGAGCAGGTGCGACTCCTTGATGAGCGCCTGGACATCATGCTCGGCGAAGGTGGAGCGAACCGCATGGCGTTGGCGGTGCCAAGCGTGTGCCGGGACAGGTTTGAATTCGCCGAGTCCTTCAAAGTAGCGCTCGCGGGCCACACGCAGTCCTACTCCGAGCTCGATATCGACCAACTCGTCGCGGCAGTCCAGCATCGACCCCAAGGGAGTCGCCTGGTGGCTCTACGTAAGGGCCGCGTTCAGATGTTCGCCGACACCGACGATGCCGAGCCGATCAGCGGCAAGGTCCCTGCCGACCACTGGTTCACCGCTGAAGTACCTGGCGGAGTCGTCCACTACTTCTACTGGCAGGGACGGTGGTACGAGATCGGTGCCGAATACCTCACCGTCATCGACCGCAGAGTCGCTGAGCTCCTGGCTCGCCCGACCACCGTCACGATGCCGCCCTGGACCAAAGGCACAGAACACGACGAGGAGGACCACGACGAAGGCTGGTACAACGCGCAGATCGCCGCCCAGGACGGGTACGTGCTGCTCGACAAGAACACCGTGCGCACCAAGCGCCTGCGCGGCGGCGGCCTCGAACTCAGCGACGTCCTCGGTCCGGGCGGCCAATTCATCTGCGTCAAGAAGGCCGACAAGAGCACCGCACCGCTGAACCATCTCTTCGCGCAGGGGCGCGTCGCCATCGAGACGTTGCGCTACGACCTCGAAGCCCGCAAGAAGTTCCTCGCCAAGCTCGACAAACTTGCACCCGAACACAATCTGGACACGTCGTTCAGCTCACCGACCGTCGTGTACGCCATCCTGCTCAAGGGCGGGGTGCCGGTGACCTCGGAGTCCCTGTTCGCCTTCGCCAAGGTCTCGCTGCTGAACACGGCAACCGCGCTGGAGGGGATGGGCGCGCACGTAGAGGTTGTTTCCATCTCTCGGACCGCGACGACCGGGATGCTCTGACACCTACTGCCGTCTGAAGGAGGACAACTTCATTGGCGGTGCGGAGCGTTGAGGAACGGTGGGCGACGATGAGAGTGATTCTGCTGGCGCGGGCGGTGCACATGGCGTCCTGGACGTCGGCTCCGCTTTCAGCATCGAAGTTGGAGACGGCTTCGTCCAGGATGAGGGTGGCGGCCGTGCGTCAACAGGGTGAGGTTGTCGATGGGGAATGGACCTGTGACTGAGCACATCCCGGAGGCAGAGGCCTTCATCCGGTTTCGCCTGGTCGAGATGTCGTCGCGGAACGAGCATCATCGGTTCGAGGAGATCGCGACTCGGGTTGCTCAGAAGCGCATCAGTTCGAACATCATGATTGCGACGGGGCCGGTCAGTTCGGGCGGGGATCAGCAGCGAGACGCAGAGTCGTTCACGACCCGGCTCCCGCATGAGTTGCCGCACGCGGCGGGCTTCGTGGCTGCGGCCTCGACCTTGCCCGTGGTGGTGGCCTGCACTGTCCAGAGCGGAGGCCTGAGACAGAAGGTTCTCGACGACCTTGCGGGCATCTGTGCCGAAGGTGCCGCTCCGGTGGAGCACGTAGCGTACTTCAGCGTGCACTCCATATCCGAGGGCATCACCCACGACCTCCAGCGGGTCGCGCGGGAGTCGTACCGGGTGATACTAGACGTCTTCTGCGGTGGCGACATCGCGACGTTCCTGGCCCAGCAGGATCTGGTGTGGGTCGCAAGGCACTATCTGGAGCTTCCCTCACACTTGGTTCCGCCGCCTGAGGGCGAACCGGCGCCGCAGTGGTACACCGATCTCATCGAGGCCTTGCGGCAGAACAACGGACCAGTCGCCCTGACGCCAGCAGTGCAGGGAGAAGTCACCCACGGACTTCGGCATGCGACGTGGGACGAGCACGCGAACGCTGACTTGCCGGAATGGTTGCACTTCATGGGAGCGTTCCTGGCCGATTCCAAAGGCGGTGCTGACACTGAACTGGTTTTCCGGGCCTGCTACGAGATGGCTGTTGCACGGTTCCGGGGCATGGGAGTCGCGGCAGGCGTCGAAGACCTGGTCCGTCGAGCTGTGGACTATGCGTGCACCAGCAGCCAGCCGAACATCGTCGACGACGCCGTAACGCTCGGCTGGTACTGGGGGTCGATGTGGATGACCGGTGTCGCGAAGGCAGAAGCCTCCGAGATCGGCGCCGCGATGGCGCGGTTGCGAGGCCACCTCGTCGACCTGCTTGGAGCGACCGATTCGACTACTCATCCGGTGCGCTCGGCGACCTTGACCGGGACGCTCGCGTTCGCCTGCTTGATGCCGGACTGGGAGCGCATCGAGACGACCGAAGGCAAGCCGCAACCAGCCGATGTCGCTCCAGGAGCCGGCGTGCGACTGGACGAGTTCGAGGTCGACACCACCGCACTGCTGAGATTGCACCTGTTCGACCTCGACTCTGCAATGACGTATCTGGAGCAGTTGGTGGACCTGCTGCCACGGGCCCGCGCGTACTCCTCCAGCCAACTTGCACGCATGTTCACGATGTTCGCGACCGTCGCGTCCCAGTACCCGAACTACGAGAAGGTTCGTGACGGTCTCGATACCGCGCTAGCCGAAGTGCAGGGTGACGCCGCGATCGCGGAGCGATCCCGCGACCGCGGGATGGCGTTCGTGCGGGCCGGTCAGCCACTCAAAGCTCTCGCCGAGCTCCACAACGCAAAGGTGAAATGGTTCAACGGCGACACCATCTACGGCGCCGTCCTCACGATGCGATACCTAGGTTCGTTGTACGCCGAGCTCGGGCTGACGTACGCGGCGAAGATGTACGCCTGCA
This sequence comes from Actinomadura syzygii, assembly GCF_008085905.1. Classification (GTDB taxonomy): domain Bacteria; phylum Actinomycetota; class Actinomycetes; order Streptosporangiales; family Streptosporangiaceae; genus Spirillospora; species Spirillospora syzygii. Next base: position 577,907 of record NZ_VSFF01000006.1, read on the forward strand.
CCGCTGCGACCTTGGGCCTGATGAGCGATGACACCGATGTGAATCGGCACGTGCCAAAGGCGCTACTGGAGACAGCCAAGTATGCCCAGCAGGCCGGCACCTGGATTGATGCGGCCGCATTGACCGAAGTCGCGCTCCTTGCCCGAGCCCAGCTGCTGACCGACCCGTTCGACTACGACAAGTACTCCGAGCTCGCGGTACACGAGACCAACGCCACCTTGGAACTGGCCGGTATCCGCACATTCTGGCCCGAGCTTGAGCCGCTCATTGAAGCAGCCCACAGCGCGACGAAGTGGCACGAGCAACTGATCGAGGTGATCGAGCACGACGGCTCCCGATTCGGCCTGACAGAACACGAGTTCCAGGCTCGGGCCGCCGACCAGCTCGCCGGCCCGCTCCTTGGTGATATCGGCCGCAGAAGAGTTATCGACTTCCAGGCTCTCGGCGTCCGCTGGATGTTCGAGTTCGACAACAACCGGGATACGGTGCTGACGGCTGAGGGGTTCGTCGCCGCGCTGCAGGTCCTCTTGGTCGACATCGCGCTGATGAACCCGGTCCTGATTAGCGGCACCGTCCGCGTCAACGTGGACGTGAAACCCGATGCGAGCCGAGAATGCGACCGGATCGACATCGACGACTCACGGCCCGAGATCGTGGCCCGCGTCATCCTCTCGAACTCGCTGACCGAGCCCGAAGCGCGGGACAGGACGATTCTCTCCATGTGCTGCCAGCTCCTGCACGCTGTCCACGTTCGCCCACCCGGCGACCTTCAAGAACTGCTGGAGCTGCTCTTCAAGGGTGGCCTCATCCACAAGGTGTCGATTGGCCGACCTTACGGGGAGACGGCCGCGCTGCTGCATGAGGAACACTACGCTCGGTGCGCCAACGCCAGCAGGCCACCGTCGTCCGGCTCCTTCCACCCTGTCGAATGTGAGCATCTCTCACCCTCAACAGTCCTCGGTCCGGGCTACAACCATGACGAATCGCTCCAGGCCATCCGCGAACGGTATGAGGTCGCGAACGACGCCCTGCGGTACACCCTCCCGCGGCTCCTGTCCGATCGAGACGGCCGCGCGACCATCGTGAGGCTACGAAAGGAGGGGTGGCTCGACTGGCAGATTCTGGTCACGCTGGTAAACGTCGCAATGAATTGGCGCATGCAGCAGGCAGGAATACAACCAGGTGTCAGGGACCCCCGGCAGGCGGTCGAGCTTGCTCGCGAACCAGAAACAGCAGCATCTCCGAAAATGCCGTTGTCCGAGTTTGCAGATGATCGCATCGACATGCACGCCTTTGCTCAGACGGTCGCGGTAGCCCGCCGCTGGAACCTACGCGGACGGCCGAAGGCACCCGGTGAGAACACGATGCGGGACCTGCTAACCCGCCGATACCAGTACGCCGTCGATGACATCCCGCACCGTGACCTACTCGGCTGCATCGACGAGAACGGAAACTTGCTTCCGTTCCTCGACATGCCGTGCAACGGCAACCATCAGCGTCGCCAGGCCAGCGAATCCGCGTAGAATTCGTTTGGCGAGGTTGGCGATCCCGCCTGACACAGGATGCCTTATCAGACAGTGCGCTCGCCGACCAGCGCAGCGCCGCCCGCTTCTACCGGATCAACGACGCCTGCGTGGAGTGCATCCCACCGCCGCAGGCCTAGTCATGGGACTGCCCACCGTTGCCGCGCGCCACCTCCCCACCCGAGGGAGGCCGCTAATGTCCGACCCGAACACCACCAACGGCACGCGCGACTGCAGCACCGAACCCATCGTGAAGCACTACTCCGGGCTCGTGCGCCTGGCACTGGCCGGTGACACCCCGCACGACGGTGAGGGACGCGGCAACTCCAGCGCCGGTGCCGCCGCCTACGGCGCCGAGGAGAGGTTCCCGAGGCCGCGCTGCGGGCGAGCCTGGGCTGCGACAACCCCCTTGCGGCCGCCGAGCTGCAGCCCGGGGCGAGACTTTAGGCCAGTCCACCTGCTTGGCTGGTCGCATGAGGATCTTTCCCCGCAGGGACCCGCCACCTCCTCAGGAGCAGGAGGTCGCGGTTTTCCTCGCTGAGGCACGGAGGCTCCTGGACTATCACTGGCGGCGCGCAGACGCTTTCGAGCGCAAGGCGCTCGGTGTCCTGGCGTTCACGGGCGTGATCGTCGCGCTGCTGACGCCGAGCCTCAAGACGGTTCTCGACCTGCATGGTCACTACCGGACCACCGCACTTGCCCTGGGCGCTGCGGCGATCACGATGTTGGCCGGCAGCGCGGTCTCTTCAGCTGGTGCCCTGTGGGCGAGGAGCAGTAAGAGCGTCAACGTTCGTGAGGTTCGGGAGTTGTGGCGGGAGTATCTCCATCGTGCTGAGCACGGCGGAGGCGGTACAGACGCATGGGAGGCCGCTGGCCTGCAGCGCAATCTGGTGGAAAAACTGCTACACGGCGCGACCGAAGAGACGAGCCCCATTCAGTCTTTGTGCGACGACGCCGACGTCCGCGGACGCTGGTTCCTTCGAGGCGTATGGCTGAACCTGACGGCTCTGCTTCTTATCCTTGGCGTCGTCGTCACGACCACATTGGAGAGTCTTTGATGGGTAACTCTTCGCAGCCGCAACAGGATCCGCCTCCGAAGCTGCCTGACCCACCGCAACCACAGACGGAGAAGAAGGAGAAGGACCCGGGCGAGACTGAGCGTCGCGGGTAGTCAGACGATCCAGGTGACGCCGTGGACGGTGATGGTGCGGGTCTGTTCGTCGACTCGAACGTGGAGGATGCCGTCGCCGTCGTCAAACAAGGCGGGGCGGAACGAACGGTCGCCCTCGGCAGGGTCCTCTTCGGCCTAGCTCCATGGAGCTCAGCAGATTGCGACCAAAGTGTCGAACAGCGCTTTGCTCGGTCGTGAGGGAAGCCCACGAACCTCGTCGTGACCTTTGGCTGGAAAACCGCCTCGTAGGGGTTCACCTGGTGCGGCGGGAGAAGACCTCATCCATGGGACGTACTGGCCAACGCCATCGCGGACTTCTTCGTAACGCTGATGAAAGTCGGGCTTGGCGTAGGCGACAGCCAGGATGCTCCAGGTCTTCAGGAGCTCCCTATACCGGCGAAATCGTGGGCGCCGTCCACAGCCGGTGGTACTCGGCAAGGAACCTCGTGCACACCTACTTGGGGAGCCAGTTGTGGAGGACCTACGGATCCCCCGGATCAGGCTCCTCCGTGAACGGGCTACGCGCTCACGGGCTCAAGTGTAGTGGCAGGTTCAGGTCTCGTTGGGATTGGATCAATACCTTTATGATTGGATCAATACCCCACGCTTGAGGCTTCCTGACCTGCGAAAACGTGCGGCTAGGGATCTGGGTTCAGTCAAGATCGAAATTGGCTGACGCGATCCTGCCGTCTCGACGCCTGGAGTCGGGCGATCTCGTGGCTTGGTTGACGCGGGTGTCTGGGTGCGGCCGTCCTTGCTGAGTATTCCGCCCGCACCGGGATGAGTTGAGCCCTGGCCCTCGGCCGGGGCGAACGAAACCGTCGGTGCCCGCCGTTACGGTTCCCCTATGCACCGCCGAATCCGTGCCACCAACCTGCAGCCTTGCCGCGTCTGCGGATGCATGCCCGACCGACCTTGCCCAGGCGGATGCCGCCGCGACCCATGGGACCGCATCGGCACCCACAACCTCTGCTCAGCCTGCATGAGCCACAAGAGAGCCATCGACTTCCTCGGCGGATCGAAGCTCCACACGAAACGCCGGAACTCGCCCACCGCCGAGCAGGTGGAGCAGGTCGGCTCGTGGGTGTGCGTGATCTGCGGTGAAAGCAAGGGGCACGATAGCGGCGAACGCTACGGGATACCGACGATCAGGACAGCGAAGTTGTTCTGCCACGCGGACGAGACCCACTGGCTCGGCGCGATATGCCTCGTCGAGGAACCCTCCGGCAGAGGCGTAGGGGGATGTCGGCGCGAACTCATGCGCGTCGCGAGAGGAACCCGGTACGGGTCGGCGCGGCGGCTCGAACAACTCAAGGCCTACCGCGACAACCCGACACCGTTCGAGGTAACCCCCAACACCGTGGCCTCCGACTACGACAAGCGGACTGCAGCCCGTCTCCGCAGTGACGGGGTCCAGGTCACGGCCTTGGAGGTGGCCGCCTTCCGCGTGGTTGCGGGCGACGCGTGCCAAGTGTGCGGGCGGTCGGCAACGAAGGAGTATCCGGCACAGAAACGACCTGTGGGTTTGGATCACGACCATCGGCGCCGGAAGATGCGCGGCTGGCTATGTGCCGATTGCAACGGCGGGATGCAGTTCCTAGACCTCGCCGAGCCGGACCGGCAGGAGGGGTTCTACGCCAACGCCCTGTGGCTGTTCCGTGACGCCGAGGGAGTGAAGGGCGATCCCTGGTACGTCAAGCCTCCGTGGTTCCGGACCTCAGTCGCTTAGCCCTTCCACCGGACATCGAACACCCGCAGCTTCTTCGCCTGCGGATCCACGAACACCGACGCCGCGCCCCGCACATGCACACCGAATCTGACCCGCCGTACGTGTACGTCCGGCGTCCCCTTGCTGTGAGCAGGGTCAAAAGGATCTCGGGCAGCAGCCCGGAGCGCTGTGTTCAGCGACTCATAGTCCTCAGTCGAGAGCGGGATTGTCTGCTGCGCGGTCTCTGCGTCCCAGAACTCGACCTCGTAACCCACCCGGGAAACAGTACGGGAAAAAGGTCAGCCGTCGCGGCGCATTGCTGCAACCTCATCCAAAGAGATGCCAGGCGTTTCCGCGGTCCGCGCTCGCTCAAGCGCCTCGCGGTAGCGCGGATCGTTGAGCGCATCGGCAATGACGAGCCAGTGGGTGAGGACGTCTTGAAGATCCTTGTACTTGGCAATGTCCTCACTGGCGGCTTCGAGTGCATCCCGGTACTCGCGGAGGAACTCTGGGCGTTCGGCGGCAGGGAGCCAGTCATGGATGACCTGCGGATCCCGGGGGTCCGGGTCCTGGTGCACGGGGTACGCGCTCATGGGTCCTGCCTCGGTCCGGTACGTGGCGGGTGATGTTAACCGCACCCACATCTTAGACCTAGGGCCCCTCAGGAAGTACCCAAGACGGAATACTTAGAAGGCCCAGTTAAAGACTCACCCAAATGAATTCCCTAATGAACTTAATAAATAATCCATTCAAAGCCCCTTAGAACACCTCTTTCAGGGAATGCTTTAAGCGGCTCCTTGAGGCCTCCTTCTAATGGGCGGACACAAGGAATCACTCATGCCTCCTCCTGCAAGAGTTCCCTTACCAGAGTCCTTAAAAGACTCCTTTCTAGGGAGTGGCTAATGCGCCACCTACCGGATCCCCGGACCCGGGTTCACAGCAGGGTCTGCTGCACCGCAATCGACGGCGGCACGTACCCGATCAGCGGCGCGCACCGCTCCTAGCACGCACGCACCAGCCGGCGCAGGGGAAGAACGCCAGGTCCGCGAGGAGTTTCACCCGCCAGCCCGGCACCGACTGGGGCGGCGACGACCGGACCGCCGGATTCGGGCTCATTCTGGCGCCAACGCCGCACACCTTCACCTTCGACGACCGCACCGTCTTCGGCTGCGCCAGCGACACACTCGACTTCCCCAGGGTGCTCGGCCACGTCGGCGTGGTGACCTCGACCTGCGCGGCCACCGGACGGCCCATCCGCATCGAGCTGACCGCCGACGGCATCACCTCCCCCGCCCCGCCTACGGCCGTGGTGTCCCGGATGCGACCCAGCGTGGCCGTGGCCGACGTACGACAGCTGTGGCAACCTGGGCAACTTCCAAGGCGACCACGAGGTCGCTGGCGAATGGCGACCACCCACCCCAACGGCGAGGTCGTCCCGGTCGCCGCGGAGTTCACCAGCGTCCGGCACGCGATGCTCCATTTGAGCTCGACGGCCCGGCCGCAGGCTAGCCGCCCGTCCCGGCCCGGGAGCGGTCAGCCCCGGCGGTCCGCCGACACGGCACCCCGGGCGCTCAGCCAGTCCGCCAGCTCATCGGCGGCGCCGCGCCGCGCGGCCTCCAGAGGGGTCAGGCCCTCGTGGCCGACCCAGTTGATGTTCGCACCCGACTCCAGCAGGTACGCGACGACCGGACGCTGCCCGCCGTGGCAGGCGTGCCACAGCGCGTTCGTGACCTCGCCCGGTCCGGGCGCAGGCTCGGTCTCGGCGAGCTCACGGACCCGGGTCAGGTCACCGAGCGCGGCGGCCTGCCACAGTGTCGCGGTGGCACCGCGTTCCACCAGGCGGCGGGCGGCGTTCCAGTTCCGGAACGCCACCGCATCGGCCAGCGGCGTCCCGCCCTCCGATCACCGCCCCGTCCGCCTCGTTGTCGGCGCCCGCGTCCAAGAGCGCGTCCAGCACCGGGACGTCGTCACTGCTGGCAGCCCAATGCAGCGCCGTTTCGCTGTGCGGCCCGGCGAAGCGACCGTTGACCGGCGTGCCCGCGGCCACCAGCACGCCGGGGCTCTGCGGACCGTTCGGATAGTGCCCCGGCCAGTCAGTGGCCACGTGCAGCAGCGTCCGCGACATCCCCGCCGAGATCCCCAGCCGCACAGCCGCACAGCCGCTAAGCCAGGATGCTCGGCCAAGAGCACCAGCAGACCGTCAACGTCGCCCTCCCGGATCGCCTCCGTTACGGCCACCGCGACCGGATCGCCAGGATCCAGGTAGGACGCGCAGTTCCCATCCCCCATCATCACCGCACGGTCAAAGCCCCGCGCAACGCTTCGCCGCAGACGTCCAAAGGCACAGGCCCGGAGATCAAGCAGTTGAGGCTGAGGAGTCTCGGCCGCCCGTAGTGAGCGGCATGGGCCGTACCGGGGCCAAGCGGCATGGACGGCATGGCGACCGGCAAAGAGATGAAGGACCCCGGACAGGCTGACCTCACGGTCCGCCGAGATCACCACAAAGCAGTAGTTGCTCAAGCAGTAGAACACGAGGCATGTGACAAACGGACGGGCAGCCATCCCCAGCCATTTTTGCCTTCGCACACGGCCATGCTGGCCGGCGCTCCTGCGGACAAACGGCTCTTCGCGGCTCCCCGCGTGGGCACTACCCCTGATATATGCGGCTCACTACGAGGCGACGGCGTCGAGGCGTCCCGTACGGCCAGCTTGCTTGACGAGCCGTCCCCAGCGCTCGCTACGCCCGAACTGGCTGCCGATCGCCTTCCCCGGCGGTAGATCACCCGCAGGCGTACGGTGAGCCACCGCCCACCGCCACGCCCGCCGCTGGATGTCCGCATCGCCAGTCCCGTCCAAATGAGATGAGGATCGCTGTGACCCCGCGCCATCGACCGCGTCACGTTGTTGGAGCCGCGCTGAAGAGTGTCTGAGGTCCAAGATCTGATCGGTAGGAGCCTTCTCCGAGGTCGCGGGCCGGGAGGGTGGACTCCTCAGAGTCTCCTCAGAGGTCGCCGGAGCGGGCCGTGGTCCCCTGAGAGTCTTCTCAGAAGGGCCATGTGTCGCCACAGAGATTCTACGAGCGTTCTCAGAGGTCATATGTGTCGCTTCGGAGGTAACGCCGATCTCAGCGTTATCGCTCTCTATTTTCCTGACGGAGGTGTGCCTGATTTGCCGCATCAGCAGTTCATAGGCGCCGATCAGGGCGCAGCTAGGCCAGGCGGCTATGAGACGGCCGACCACCGATGGCTCGGCGACGGCAACGTTGGCGGCCAGGCTGGCGGCGCTGCCAAGCACCAGCAGCGCCCACGGCAACAGTCCGCTGCGGCGGCCTTGCCGGGAGTCGACCAGCAGCGACATCGAGGCCACCGCGATCATCCCGTCCACACTCACCGGCAACAGTGCCGCCGTCCAGGACGTTTCTCCGTACCGCAGCACCAAGTAGTACATGTGCTTATAGCTGATCACTGCAGCGATGCCGGCCAACACAAGGACGCTGGCCGTGGAGGCCCACCGGATCACCCGGTCTGCGAGGGAAAGCTCTGCCCTGGCCACGGCGATCAGTCCTCTGCTTCGTCGACCAGGGCTGCGGTGTTTAGGGGTACCTCGCCCAGGGGAAGGACGATATAGGCAGAAGGTTCGTGTTCGACCTCGGACACCACTGGTTACCCCAAAGTAACGTTCTGGAGTTACGATCCGGTCCGGGTCGAGGTTCACCTCGGCTCGGATTTCTTGTTTTTCCGGACGATAGGTGAGCCGCATCCCGAGCCGCCGGTAGACCTCCTGCCGGTCCTCGGGCTTGGCATCGGCCAGGATGTTCACCAGCCCACCGAGAGCCGTGATGAGCTCTTCTATGTCGTCGGGCGTCATGATGTGCGGCTGCTCGTCTTCAGTCGCCTGCAACCGCGCCTCGGCGGCGGCCCGTTCAGCGTTGGTCTCAGCGATCCACTTGGTGATGGTGGCCGGGTCGGCTCCTGCTTCCAGCGCGGCCCGGTGGCGGCCCAGCTTGGCGTCGCAGGCCGCGATCTTCGCGCGGGCCCTGGTCGTGTCGGAGGCGGTCGGCTGTGCTTGGGCCTGGTGGAGGTCGGTGATGGTCTGCTTGATGCGGTGCGGAGCCAGGACCTTGGCGAGCCAACCGTCCACGAGCGCGGTGACCCGGTGTTCGCGGACGAAGATGTTGCGGGGATGGCTAACCTTGTTGGCCAGCGCATACTCCTGCGGGTACCGGCAACGGAAGTAGACGTAGTCCTTGTAGGTGTGGGCCTGCATTTTGCGGTCGCACAGTCCGCAGTAGATGACGCCGCGCAGTGCGTAGTGGTGTTTGGTCTTCTCGCGTGCCTTGGTGCCTCCTCGCTGGCATCGGCGTCCGACGAGCTTGCCTTCGATCTGGTCGAAGATCTCCTTGCCGATGATGGCGGGGTGGACGGGTTCCTTGGAGAACACCCATTGGTCCCGGTCGTTCCAGCGGAGCTTGGTGATGTGGCCGAGGGAGACGTCGTTGACGTCGAAGAGCACTTCGTCCTTGCGCTGTCGATTCCAGACCTGATAGCCGGTGTATCTGGGGTTGGTCAGTATCGCTCTGACCGATACCTTGGACCAGGCCAGCCCTTCCCGGTGCGGATTCCGCGCCCGATCGTGCGCGGACGGGCACGGGATGTCGTCGCGGGTGAGTCCCTCGGCGATGGCGAACAGCCCTTTCTCGATCGATCCGTTGTGGCCGAGGAACTCGCGGTAGATCCTCTGCACGACGGGCGCCGCCTCGGGGTCGATCGCGAGCCTGTACAGGCGTTTCCCGTCGGCCGCCTTCCCCGGATGCGGATGAGGTCCGGCGTCCACGAGGGTGTAGCCGTAGGGAGGCCGTCCTCCCAGATAGCGGCCCTCGGTCGCGGCGATGGCGGCCATGCTGCTGCGGACCCGGGTTCTGATTCGGTTGCGTTCGCCTTTGGACAGTCCACCGAATACCGACATGATCATGTCGTGGGCTTCGTTCTCCGGGTCGACCGGGCCGCCGACTTCGGGAACCCACAACGGCACACCGTAATGGTCGAACACCGGGAAGGTCAGGCCGTACTGTCCACCGTAGAAGGCGCGGTGCGGTTCGCCCACCACCACCGCCTCGAAGCCCCGGCGCGGATCCCTCAGCGCCTTCAACAGGTCGCTGGCCCGGGGACGCCGTACCCACGGGATCGATCTGGATCTGTCGACGTCAAAGAACTCGGCCACGATGCGTCCGCCGCAGCTTTCGATCAGCCCTTGCGCACGGCGCAACTGCCACGCCTTCGATGCCGCCGGATCCTGCTTGTCCTCCGTCGACACCCGCCCGTAGAACGCGAACCTGATCACTGCCATCGCCTCTCCTTCTTCTTCTCCGGCATGGAGGAGTTCTTGGCCGCCTTGAGCAGGATTTCCAGCAGCGCCCTGGCTGCGCCGGGCGTGAGCCGTGGTGGCTCGTCCGGCGCAACCAGGCGCAGTTGCCCGCCGGTCTCGGTCACCGCCGTCCCCTGGGCGACTTGAAGACCACTCGCCGCTCGACCCCCGGAACGCGGTCGCCGTCGCCGCGCATGCGGCGGTCGGGGTATCGACGCTCGCCTCTTATCCGCAGGTCAAGGCTGAATCTCGGATGTTCAGCCGAGACGGTGACGGGCGGAGCGATGAACTGCGGCCTTCCGGGCGGAGTTGTCAGGTGCCAGGCGTCGCCGCACCGGTACACGCGCAGTCGGATGCCGGGTGCGCCGATCCGGGCGGCTCGGCGTGCCTGGCGGCGGCTGTCGTAGCCCGCGCGTCCGCATCGTCCACACATACCGAGTTGGAGGATGGTCAGGATTTCAAGAACGCGGTGGCGCAGTGGCTGAGAGCTATGCGGCTGTCGGCTCATCGGCCTTCCTCCACCAGGTCGGCAACGGACTGGAAGAGCAGGAGATCCTCGTGAGCGCTGGCGCAGGCTGGAATGCCGCGATCACGGGCGCGGCGCGTTTCGAGCATCTGGAAGAAGGAGGCCCGGTTAACAAGCCCCCCGTCGCGCAGGCCGGCTAGCAAGGCGGCGTAACGGCCGGTGAGGTTCAGGCCATGACACTGCGCGGTGCGAATGACCTGGCCAGGCAGGTCGATCAGCTCACCTTTGACCCGGATGGGGCGGACAGTGACGCCGATGACACCGCCGGGCTGCAGCAGGGTGGCACTGCCGACCAGAATGCGACCAAAGCCGTCCAAGAGGCCGGGCAGGGGCTGGTGGGCAAGGTTGCTCCGGTCGGTGGAGTACCGGTGATGGTGTTTGGTGACCTTGCCGCCGCCGTTGTCGCGTCCGGACCGTATGTGCCCGTGAGTGCGCGCCCCGTACGGCGGCGAGGTAAGGACCAGCGCGGCCTCGCCGTGCAGGTCCCGGTAGATGGTGGCGATGTTGCGGGCGTCACCGCAGGCAACCTGGTATCGCCCGCTCGCTCCCTGCGCGTGGGCGTGCCGCAGGTTGCCCAGCGTGAGGTGGACGAAGTCTGGTTCGTACTCCACGCCGACGGCGTTTCGGCCGAGGTGAATCGCTTCGACCAGGGTCGTGCCGATCCCGCACATCGGATCGACGCCTAGGGCGTGTTTCAAAAGGGGTGCTGGTGCGGTCGGTTGCCGGTGTGTCGCTGACCGATAAGCAGCGAGGTCTCCGGTAGATGGTTCTTCGACCAAGAAGACCAGTGTCCCGGAGACCTCGTG
>NZ_VSFF01000007.1 GCF_008085905.1 Actinomadura syzygii
GGTGGGACAGAGTCCGCCGCGCGGGAAGGAGGGCCGGGTTGGCCGGGGGGCGGCCCCCGGGGGGGCCGGGGGGGGGCGGGGGGGGGGGGGGGCGGGGGCGGGGTGGGGGGGGGGGGAACCGCCCCGCCGTTCGGCGTGTTGCGCGGCCTTCGGCGCTGGGGCGCCGAAGGCCACGCAACACGTGGCCCCGGCTCAGGTCGAGTCCAAGAGGGTTGGAACTGGGCTCCTTCAAGAGCGCCGAGTCTCGTGCCCAGACGGGCACCGTGACGGACGCAGGCGGGTCCGGCACTGTGGTGGTGGAGGCCCGGTGGGCGCTGTGGTGGTGGAGGCTCGTCTGGCAGTGTGACTGGGCAGGCGGGTTCGGGGGAGCGGTGGTGTAGGTCGGCGTCGGGGGAAAGCAGTGGTCCCCGGCCGAAACGGCCGGGGACCCACTGCTTGTTTGGGTTCTTGGTGCTCTAGCAGAACTCTTTCCAGGCCGTCTTGCTCTGGGGGTCCAGGAGGCGGAAGTCTCCGGTGCTCCAGTCGAGGTCGAAGTAGGCGACCCAGAGGGCCTGGTTCTTGGCCAGGTAGGCGTTGGTGGCTCTCAGCCAGGCGGCGCGGCGGTCGCCGTTGTCGCCCTTGACCAGGAAGCTGCCCGTCTCGGCCACGCCGAAGGGGAGTTTCTCGGCCCTGCTGGTGGCGATGACCCGGTCGTACATGAGGGACGGGTCGTCGTAGCGGCCCTTCTTCCAGCCGAGGTTGTACACGTCCCAGCCGAGGACCTGGATGACGTCGCGGCCCGGGTAGTAGTCGCGCCAGTCGCGCTTGGACAGCGGGTCGAGGCTCCAGCCCATGAGGACGAGCGTGGCGTGCAGCTTCGGGTTGCCGGCCTTGTCGGCGAGGGTCCGCAGGCGGCGCCAGGCGGCGCGGTAGTCGGCGGCGGTGAACTCGCCGGAGGCGATGTTGTCCTCGGGCTCGTGGTAGTAGACCCAGTAGACGTCGCGGTCGCTCGGCGCGGTCGCGAACCAGTTGGTGAACGCCTTGTCGTACTTGCCGGACAGGACGTCCTTCGGCGCGAGCTTGAACGAGATGATCGGCGGCCGGTGCCCGGTGTTCGGGTTGCCGGGCCACGCCGGCGGGACGCCGCGGTAGAACAGCCGGACGGTCTCAAGCCCGCCGTACTCGCCGTCCATGCGGGTCAGGGCGCGCTGGAACGTCTCGCCCGACTTGAGGTTGAGGGAGACGCCGCAGAGCGTCCGGCCGCCGCCGGGGGTGCCGCCGGACGGCGGCGTGGTCGGCGAGGGCACCTCCCAGGTGGGCTCGGGGCCGGGCGTCGGCAGCGACGTCGCGGTCTGCTCGGGCGTCCCGCCGGAGGTGGACGGGGTCGGCGACGGCCGGTCGCCGCGCCGGGTCCTCAGCACGAGGCGCGGACCCTCGCCGGTCTCCCGCGAGTGCAGGGACGCCGCCGAGCCGGGGCTGCTGTTGGTGATCGCGAACGCGTAGCGGCCGGGGCCGGTCACGACCGAGCCGACGTCGAACAGGATCCGGTCGCCGCGGGTGACGGCGGTGGCGACGACCGGGCCCGCGACGGGGCGGTTCGTCCAGGACGTGTCGCTCTCCGTCCAGGAACCGGGAAGGCTGCGCAGCTCCACGTCGCGCGGCCGGTTCTCGGGCCGGTCGAAGACGACCTCCACGCGGGCCTTGGTGACGCGGGGGGTTCCCGGGGGGACGTCGAACGCGACGTACGCCTCGGTGTGCCAGGACGGCCACAGCGAGGCGGTGATCTTCTTCGCGGTGCCGAACCCCTTGCCGGGCATCTCGCGGACGACGTAGGTGTCCGCGGCGGCGGGCACGACGGTCCCGGACCCGGCGGACGTGGTGCGGGCGTCGCGGTCCAGCGCGCCGCCGCCGAGCGCGATCGCACCGGCGGAGCAGCCGACGACGATGAGGGTGCCCGCGGTCGTGAAGTAGAACGCGGGCCGCGGCCCGCGCCGCCGGGCGCGCCGCGCCCGGGCGGGCGGGACGGGCTGTGAGCGGCGCGGGTCGGGCCGGTGATGTCCACCGGGGAACGGGTCGTGTTCGGCCACTGCCGCCCCCTTCAGTTCAATGGTCTTTGCCCTCTGTTCACCGCATAGGGCCCGTTTTGTTACCGCCCTTTATCCCACAAGGCCGCAATTTTCACATCCGTTACGTCCGGAGGCGGCCGGGCTCAGCCCAGCGGGAACATCCCCACCCGGCCGTGGTACTCGTGGCCGAGCTGGTCGGTGTCGCTGCCGACGAGGAGGCCCTTGGGGTCGGCGACGAGGGTCTCGACGCCGTGCCCGAGCGTCCGGGTCGGGTTCCACGACAGCGCCTTGCCGGTCGCCGGGTTCAGCGCGCCGATGCCGGGACGCGACACCGCGCCGGGACCGGCGGAGTCGTGGCCCTGCGGGTTGTCGAGCCAGCGCTGGTGCCCGCCGACGTACACGGCCGCGCCGGTGATGGACGTGGACAGCAGCGTGTCGCCGCCCGTCCAGTTCACCCAGGTCGGCTTCCTGCCGGAGCCGGTGGCGGACGACTCCCAGCGCGCGGCCGAGTCGCACAGCGTGCTGGTGCCGTAGGGGCCGCCGGTGGTGACGACGACGAAGTACTTGCCGTCCGGGGAGAAGTCCATCCCGCGCATGTAGGTGTCGAACGCGCCGAGGTTGCAGGCGTCGGCGTACTCGGTCGTCGCCCAGGTCGACAGCGCGGCCGTGCCCTTGCCCGTGTTGATCACCGCGATCTGCGGGCGGCTCTGGCCGTTGACCTTGGTGAACGTCCCGTTGATGACCAGCCGGGTGTCGGCTGGGTCGACCGCCAGCTTGTAGACCTTGAGCGCGCCCGAACGCGGCGTGGTGACGCTGAAGTTGAAGCCGGCGTCGGCGGCGCCGGTGAGGGCGTCCACGCGGGCCACGGCGGTGCGGGCCTTGCCGCCCGCCTGCGTGAACGTCCCGCCGATGTAGATCCGGGCGCCGCGTCGCACCATGGTCGTGACCCGGTAGTTCACGTTCGGCTTGAAGCCGGTGTGCAGCTTGTTGGTGGTGGTGTTGAGCGAGGCGACCGTGCCGGTCTTTGTGCCGTTGACGGTCGTGAACGTCCCGGCGAGGTAGACCCAGCCGCTCGTGCCCGCCTGGAGGGCGTGGACGGTGCCGTTCACCTTCGGGACGAAGGCCGTGCTGACCTTTCCGGTGCTCATGTCGTAGGCGAAGAGGTTGTGGCGCTTGAGCGTGGGCTTGCCGCTGCCCGCCTCGCGCACCTCCTCGAAGTTGCCGCCGACGACGACGAGGCCGCCCACGACGGCGACGGCGCGGACGGTTCCGTCAAGCACGTGCGGGGTGTTGTTCACCGGGTTCGCCGAGACCACGGACCCCTGGGCGAGGTCGGCGGACGCCGTGCCCGCCGCGGCGGTCAGGGCGGACGCGGCGAGAGCGGTGGCCGTGATGCAGGCGATTGAACGGCGCATGAATGTGCTCCGGGGTGCGGCCGGGAATAGTGATGACATCCTGTACTACCACAAAGCGGGAAAGCCGGCGGCCGTTCCGGGAAAGCGCTACGGGACGGAGACCGCGATCACGTGTCCCGGCTCTTGCCGTTCCGGATTCGGTGGACCAGAACCCGGGTCAGATATGCGCCCAGTTCGATGGTGTAACGGCGCCAGAGCCGGCGCGGTTCCCTGGCGAGCCGGTACAGGAAGCCGATCCGCAATTTCAGCACCCAGGCCGGATAGTAGTCGCGCCGTTCCGCGAGGTGCTCGAAGTAGGCGCCGCAGGTGATCACGACGGGCGCGGTCAGCTCGTCCCGGTATTCGGTGACGAACCGCTGCTGCAGCGGCGTGCCGAGCCCGACGTGCAGGATGTCCGGGGCCGACTCGTTGATCTCGGCGACGAGCCGCGCCGCCGTCGCGTCCGGGATGCGGCCGTTCTCGGCGGCCCAGTGGCCGTGCTGCGTGCCGGCGATCTCCAGGCCCGGGTACCAGTTCCGGACGTTCTCCGCCGCCGCCTCCGCGACGCCGGGAGCGTTCCCGAACAGGAAGACGCGCCAGCCCTGTTCGGCGGGCTGGCCGAACAGGTGGTCGGTGAGGTCGTCGTTCGCCATTCGCTCCGGCACCGGGCGGCCGAAGATCCGGGCGGCGAGCACCACGCCCCAGCCGTCCGGGAGGTTCAGGTCGAAGCCGTTCATGAGGTCGCGCAGCGCGTGGTCTTTCTGCGCTTTGAGCACGTAGTCCGGATTGGCGAAGGTGACGGTCAGCTTCGTCCGCTCTTTGACCGCCGTTTCGACGAACGCCCGGAACTGCGCGACATCGGTGCGGCTGACCCGGACGCCGAGGACGTCGACGGTGTCATGCGGCCATCGTTGGTCCACGCTCGCCCTGCTCTCCTGACGTGCCCGCGAGGCCGGGCGGTACGACCGGAGAGTGCAGCGTATCCCGGTTCCGGGCGGCGCGGTTCCGCAGCACGAGCGCCACCGCGACGGTGCCGGAGGTCAGGACGACCATCGTCCACGCGAGCGGGACGGCGCCCACCCCGAACATCTTCAGCGAGGACGCGACGAGCACGAGCGCCAGCACGCGCCGGATGAGCCCGCCGGGCGCCCGCGAGGAGATCTTCGAGCCGAGGTACACGCCGGGAATGGACCCGACGAGCAGCGCGGCGGTGACCTCCATCCGGAAGTCGCCGAACAGGATGTGGCCGATGGCGGCCGCGAACACCAGCGGGACGGCCTGGAGCAGGTCGGTGCCGACGAGCTGGTTCGCCTTGAGGGACGGGTAGAGCGCCAGCAGCGCGACGATGATCAGCGAGCCGGAGCCGACGGAGGTGATCCCGACGATGAGCCCGCCGACCACGCCGACCAGGACGGTCGGCACCGGCCGCACCTTCACCCGGGAGCCGCCCTCGGCCTCGTCGGCGGGCTCCCCGCGGAACCGGCGGCCGAGCAGCCCGCGCGCGACGAGCCCGGCCGCCGCGATCATCAGCGCGACGCCCATCGCCTTGCCGATCAGGTCCTCGACGGACGCGCCGTCGCCGAGCGCCTTCGCCAGCAGCACGCCGGAGAACGCGGCGGGCACCGAGCCCGCGCACAGCCAGCCGACGAGCCGCAGGTCGATCGTGCCCTGCCGGTAGTGGACGGCGCTGCCGACCGGCTTCATCACGGCGGCGGCGACGAGGTCGCTGGACACGGCGGCGAGCGGGCTGACGCCGAAGAACGTCACCAGCATCGGCGTCATCAGCGCGCCGCCGCCCATGCCGGTCAGCCCGACGATGATGGCGACGAGGAACGAGCCGAACGCCATCGTCCAATCGAAGTCCATTGGCATGACCTACCAGGCATATAGGAAAACTCGTCAGTCAGACTAGGACATACAGGGCGCACCTGTTAACCCGGGTTGCGGTCGACCGACAGTGACTGATCAGGCGCCAAGAGTCAGGCGGATCGCACCCAGCCGCCGTCCACGAGCAGATCGAGGACGAGTCCGACCGCCTCGTCCGGCGCCATCTTGGACGTGTCGAGCACGAGGTCGGCGTCGTCCGGCTCCTCGTAGGGGTCGGAGATCCCGGTGAACTCGGGGATGAGGCCCGCCCGCGCCTTCGCGTACAGGCCCTTGCGGTCGCGGCGCTCGCACTCCTCCAGCGGCGTCGCGACGTGCACGAGGATGAAGTCGCCCACGGCGGACACCATCCGGCGCACCTCCGCGCGGGTCGCCGCGTACGGCGCGATCGGCGCGCAGATCGCGGTGCCGCCGTGCCGGGTGATCTCGGCGGCGACGAACCCGATGCGGCGGATGTTCAGGTCGCGGTCGGCGCGCGAGAACGTCAGGCCGGACGACAGCATCGTCCGGACGACGTCGCCGTCGAGCAGCGTGACCGTCCGGCCGCCGCGCTCGACCAGCGCGTCGGCGAGGCCGCGCGCGACCGTCGACTTCCCCGACCCGGACAGGCCGGTGAAGAACACCGTGATGCCGCGCCGCACCTTCGGCGGGCGGGCGATCGCCAGCTCGGCCGCCACCGCGGGCGGGGTGAACCAGTCGGGGACGGGCTCGCCCGCGTCGAGCAGCTCGCCCAGCCGCTCGGCGGTCAGCTCGGCCTGGACGTGGTCCGGCTCGATCCGCGCGACCGGCCGCCACACCTCGACGTCGGCGTCGTAGGCCCACGGCTCCGGCACGACGATCGGGACGGCGGCGCCATCGACCTCCGCGTCCGCGAGCAGGTGCGTCGCGCCGTAGGCGGCGGCGACCCGCGCCCGCAGCAGGAGGTCGCGCTCGGGCTCGACGCCCTCGCGCTCGGGCAGCGGGACGGGGACGATCCGGGCGCCGTCCGGCAGTTCCCGGCGCACGCCGAGCAGCGCCCGGACGAGCGAGTCGTCGTGCTCGCCGCCGAGCAGCGGCAGCACCAGCACCTCCGCGCCGAGCCGCTCCGCGACCTGCCTGAGCTGGCCGAGCTGCTTGCGGTGCAGCGGTTCGCGAGTGGCCACCGCGAGCCTGTTGGCGGGGGGCGCGGGAGGCCGTCCCCCCTCGGGGGCCTCGGCGGGGAGGGGGCCGCCCACCGGGTCCAGTTCGTCGGGGCGGCGGCGCAGGGCGTGGAACGCTCCGTGCGCCGGGGCGCGCAGCGCCTCCAACGGTCCGGCGAGCCGCCAGCCCCGGCCGGTCGGGTCCTGCCACGCCTCGGTGACGTCCAGCAGCGCGACCGGCACGCCCTCCGGGTCCTGGAGGACGATCCGCCCGTGCTCCGTCAGCTCCTTCGGCACCGACAGCGTGACCGGCACCGGCCACGGCGTGCCGTCGGCGAGCCGGCCGCCCGCGATCACCATGGCCGCGTCGAACGAGCCGAGGAACCCGGTCAGCGGGCGGTACGCCCCGGCCAGGATCAGCTCGAGGTCGGCGAGCTCCACCGGACCGGGCGTCCAGGCGGGCAGGTCGCGCAGCGTGTCGGGTACGCCGTCGGTCACCGCGGTCTCCGATCTGGCCCGGCGCGCGGCCGGGCGGGTGCGTGCGAATGGGAGTTTCCGCAGGAAAAATACTGCGTCGGGGCGGACGCACGCACCCCCGGACAGGCTCAGATGACCCGGGCGAAACGGTTCTCGGGCTTGCGGATGACGAACGTGACCTCGCTGTGGTCTGCGGTGAGGCGTCCCCTGCTCAGCAGCGCGACCAGCCGGCACAGCAGGTCGGCGGGGCCGGTTCCGGCCCCGAGCGCCTCGATCGACCGCCGGGACGCGTACTCCTCGCACACCACGAGCCCGCGCATCACGCAGTACCACTGCATCCCGGACCGGGACGCGACCCGCTCGTAGAGCGCGGTCGGCGGGGCCGTCCGGCCCGCGGGCCGCACCGCCCGCTCCAGGGCGCGTTCGGCGGCCCGCTCCGGGGGCCGCCGCAGGCCGCTCTCGGGCACCATGGCATCGCCCGTGAGCTGCGCGCCCGCGGGCTGCGGGACGCGGGCGTGCGCGCCGCGCCCCTGCCGCGCCCGCCGCCGCCCGCGGCGCCCGGACGTGTGCAGCCGGCGCGGCAGCGTCCGGTCGAGGAACGCGTACGCGGTGTTGCGGTCGCGCAGGTGGACGAGCAGCAGCCCGCCCGGCTTCAGCGCCGCGACGAACCGGTCGAGCACCAGCTCGGCGTGCGGCACCCGCTCGATCAGGTACGTCGCGTGGACGATGTCGAACGCGCGCGGCGGCAGCGGCACGGTGCGCAGGTCGCCGAGGTGCCAGGTGTCGAGGTCGGTCCGCTCGATGGTGTGGGCGCGCAGCGCGGGGGAGTCCTGGTCGACTCCGGTGGCGTGGTGGTCGCGGTCGCCGAGGTCGAGGCCCGTCCCCCAGCCGCAGCCCGCTTCCAGGACGTGGATCCGCTGCAGGGGCTTCTCTAGGGCGTACTGGCGGGCGCGTTCTGAGAAGAGATCGCCGTCGCTGGTCGGCGGCGTACGCAGATCGGTCACAATCTCGCAGCGTAATCGCACGACTGCGCTCCGTCCGCTATTTGCCCTTTCTTGGTAACGGTCGTGTCGCGCTCCGTTCCGGCCGCTCCGTTCCGGGCGCTCCGGGTCCGCGAGTGCCGCGACCTGGGCTCCCGTGCGGGCGGACGGGCGGTCGGCGCGGGCGCGTACCCTGGTAGCCGACACCGGGATCCGCTGGGATTCCGGGTTTTCGGGCTGCCCTGGCACGGGGTGCATCGCTGAAATCGCGGGCGAACGGGCGAAGATGACGCTTTCCGGACTTGTTGACCTTGCACGCACCGACCCCGGCTTGGAACGCGCCCTCCGCGCGGCGCGGGCCGACCAGGAGGTGGTCGCGCCCGCCGCGCTGTGGCCGATCCTCGCCGCCGCGCTGAGCCGCGCGCTGGGCGACCGGGACGGCGGAGCGGGCGTGGTCCTCGCGGTGACCGCGACCGGCCGCGAGGCCGAGGACCTCACCGCCGCGCTGACCAGCCTCCTCGCCCCCGGCCGGGTGGCGCACTTCCCGGCGTGGGAGACGCTGCCGCACGAGAAGCTGTCGCCGCGCTCGGACACGGTCGGGCAGCGGCTCGCGGTGCTGCGCCGGCTCGTCCACCCGGACGCGGGCGGCCCGCCGACCGCCGACGACGCGGCGGAAACGGGCACGGAAGTAGGCAAGGGCGGCGCGCTGGACGTGGTCGTCACGCCGATCCGCGCGGTGCTCCAGCCGATCGTGTCCGGCCTCGCCGACCTGGAGCCGGTGCGCCTCGGCACCGGCGACGACACCGACATGGACGACGTCGTCCGCCGCCTGGTCGAGGCCGGGTACCACCGCGTCGACCTGGTGGAGAAGCGCGGCGAGATCGCGGTGCGCGGCGGCATCCTGGACGTGTTCCCGCCCACCGAGGAGCACCCGCTCCGGGTGGAGTTCTGGGGCGACACCGTCGAGGAGATCCGCTACTTCAAGGCCGCCGACCAGCGGTCCCTTGAGGTGGCGGGGGGCGGGCTGTGGGCGCCGCCGTGCCGCGAGCTGCCGCTGACGGAGACGGTCCGCGAGCGCGCGAGGTCGCTCGCCGCGGAGCACCCGGCGCTGGAGGAGATCCTCGGCCGGATCGCGGACGGCGACACCGTCGAGGGCATGGAGGCGTTCTCGCCCGTCCTCGCCGACGGGATGGAGCTGCTCACCGACCTGCTCCCGGACGGCTCCGCGCTGCTCGTGTGCGAGCCGGAGCGGATCCGCACCCGGTCCGCCGAGCTGGTCCGGACGAGCCAGGAGTTCCTGGAGGCGAGCTGGGTCAACGCCGCCGCCGGGGGAGAGGCGCCGATCGACCTCGGCGCCGCCGCGTTCCGCTCGCTCGACGACGTCCGCGCGCACAGCACCGAGCTGGGGCTGCCGCGCTGGAGCGTTACAGCGCTGAACCCCGAGGGCGATGCGCTCAACCTGGGCGTCCAGCCCGCGGAGGCTTATCGGGGCGACACCTCGCGCGTCGTCGCCGACCTCAAGGGCTGGACGGACGCGGGCTGGCGCGTGGTGATGGTCACCGCCGGGCACGGGCCCGCGGAGCGGTTCGTCCAGCTCGTCGGGGAGGAGGGCCTCGGCGCGCGGCTCGCCGACCTCGCCGGGCCGCCCGACCCGGCGCTCGTCACCGTCACGACCGGGCTGCTCGACAACGGGTTCACCTGGGAGTCGGTCAAGCTCGCCGTGCTGACCGAGACCGACCTGTCGGGGCAGAAGTCGTCCACCCGGGACGCGCGGCGCATGCCGTCCAGGCGGCGCGGCGGCATCGACCCGCTGCAGCTCAAGCCGGGCGACTACGTCGTCCACGAGCAGCACGGCGTCGGCCGGTACGTGGAGATGGTCAGCCGGACGGTCCAGGGCGCCACCCGCGAGTACCTGATCCTGGAGTACGCGAAGAGCGACCGGCTGTTCGTCCCGACCGACCAGCTCGAAGAGCTGACCCGGTACGTCGGCGGGGAGGCGCCGAGCCTGCACCGGCTCGGCGGCGCCGACTGGCAGAAGGCGAAGTCCCGCGCCCGCAAGGCGGTCAAGCAGATCGCCGGGGAGCTGATCCGGCTGTACTCGGCGCGGATGGCGAGCCCCGGCCACCCGTTCGCCCCGGACACCCCGTGGCAGCGCGAGCTGGAGGACGCGTTCCCCTACGTCGAGACGCCCGACCAGCTCGCCGCGATCGACGAGGTGAAGGGCGACATGGAGAAGCCCGTCCCGATGGACCGGCTGATCTGCGGCGACGTCGGCTACGGCAAGACCGAGATCGCGGTGCGGGCGGCGTTCAAGGCCGTCCAGGACGGCCGCCAGGTCGCGGTGCTCGTCCCGACGACGCTGCTGGTGCAGCAGCACCTGTCGACGTTCTCCGAGCGGTTCGCGGCGTTCCCGGTCGTGGTGAAGCCGATCTCCCGGTTCCAGTCCGACAAGGAGATCGAGGCGACGCTGGACGGCCTCGCGAACGGCACCGTGGACGTGGTCGTCGGCACGCACCGGATCCTGTCGTCGCAGACGCGGTTCAAGAACCTCGGCCTGGTCGTCATCGACGAGGAGCAGCGGTTCGGCGTCGAGCACAAGGAGGAGCTGAAGCGGCTCCGCACGCAGGTGGACGTGCTCGCCATGTCCGCGACGCCGATCCCGCGGACGCTGGAGATGGGCCTCACCGGCATCCGCGAGATGTCGACGATCCTGACGCCGCCGGAGGAGCGGCACCCCGTCCTGACGTTCGTCGGGCCGTACGAGGAGAAGCAGATCGCCGCCGCGATCCGCCGCGAGCTGCTGCGCGAGGGCCAGGTGTTCTTCGTGCACAACCGGGTCCGGTCGATCAACAAGGTGGCGGCGAACCTGGCGAACCTCGTCCCGGAGGCGCGGGTCGGGATCGCGCACGGCCAGATGAACGAGAACGAGCTCGAAAAGGTCATGGTCGACTTCTGGGAGAAGAACTACGACGTCCTCGTCGCGACCACGATCGTGGAGTCCGGCCTCGACGTGCCGAACGCCAACACCCTGATCGTCGACCGCGCCGACATGTACGGGCTGTCGCAGCTCCACCAGTTGCGCGGCCGCGTCGGGCGCGGACGCGAGCGCGCCTACGCCTACTTCCTGTACCAGCCGGAGCAGCCGCTGACCGAGACCGCGCACGAGCGGCTCGCGACGCTCGCGCAGCACACCGAGGTCGGCGCGGGCATGTACGTCGCCATGAAGGACCTGGAGATCCGCGGCGCGGGCAACATCCTCGGCGCGGAGCAGTCCGGGCACGTGGCGGGCGTCGGGTTCGACCTGTACGTGCGGATGGTCGGGGAGGCGGTCCGCGACCTGAAGGAGGGCGGCCGCGAACCGGAGGCCGTCGAGACGAAGGTCGAGCTGCCGGTCGACGCGCACCTGCCGCACGAGTACGTGCCGGGCGAGCGGCTCCGGCTGGACGCCTACCGGCGCATCGCCGCGATCACGTCCGAGGACGAGATCGGCGCCGTCCACGAGGAGCTCAAGGACCGGTTCGGGCCGCTGCCCGTCCCGGTGCTGAACCTCCTGGAGGTCGCCCGGTTCCGGACGAAGGCGCGCCGCGCGGGGCTCGGCGACGTCACCCTCCAGGGCAACTTCGTCAAGTTCACGCCCGCGCGGCTGCCCGACTCCAAGCAGGTCAGGCTCCAGCGGCTGTACCCGAAGAGCATCCTGAAGCCGTCGACCGACACGCTGCTCGTGCCCGCGCCGAAGACGGCGCAGATAGGCGGCCGTCCGCTGCGCGACCAGGAGCTGCTCACCTGGGCGACGGACCTGGTGGAGGCGCTGTTCCTGGACGGTCCGCCCGCGTCCGGCAGCCGGTAGTCTGGCGCGGATCCCGGCGATCAACGCTCCCTGAACACGATGAGACGAGGAAACCGTGCCTGGTAGGTCCGTGTCCGCGAGGGCCGTGACGGCGGCCGCGGCCGCCGTGCTGGCGGCCGGCGCGCTGGCCGGCTGCGGCAGCACCCAGAAGGCGGGCACCGCGGCGCTCGTCGGCGGCGACCGCATCACCGTCACGAAGCTCGACCAGACCGTCCGCGACTGGCGGCGGCAGTTCCGCGCCGACCCGGCGGCCAACGACCTGCGGTCCAACTCGGCGAACCCGGGCGCGCAGCTCGGCGGCGAGTCCGACTCCGACCTGCGCGGCGCGCTCACCCTGCTGATCAACTTCCGGGTCGCCCGGAAGGTGGCCGACAAGGCGGGCGTGACCGTCACCGGCGGCGAGGTCGACGCGGCCGTCGAGGGGCTGAACGGCAAGGGCGGGGCCGAGTCGATCACGCTGGCGAGCGGGCTGCCCCGCGCCTACACCCGCGACCTCGCGCGGCTGGTCGCCACGCAGTTCGCGGTGATGCAGCGGCTCGGCGCCAGCCCCGGCAACATGCCGACCCCGCAGACGCAGCAGGCGGGGCAGCGCTGGAACCAGCTGTTCCGCAGCACCGCCGACGGGATGGACATCGAGGTCAGCCCGCGCTACGGCGGCTACGACCCGGGCGAGTTCGCGATCGGCCCGGTCCAGTACAAGCTGTCCACTCCCGACTCGGGTATCTGAGGCGCATGGGCCTGACACTCCTCGCGACCACGCACCGCGTGGCGCCCGGCCTGCTGACCTGGCGCGCGTGGGACGCGCTGCGCTCCGCGTCCGCGGTCCGGACGCGGCCGGGGCATCCGCTGCTGCCGTCCCTGCGCGACGCCGGGATCGCCGCCGACGAGGTGCCCGACCCCGACGCCGCCCGCCTGGTCGCCGACGCGCGCTCCGGCGACGTGCTGTGGGTGGCCGCGCCCGAGGGCGACGAGGCGCTGATGCGCGAGATAGGGGCGCTCGTCGTCGACGACCCCCTGGACGTCGAGGTCCTGCACGGCTCCTACGACCTGCCGGGGGCGCGGCTGCTCGACCTCGTCTCGGTGATGGACACGCTGCGCCGCGAATGCCCGTGGGACCGCAAGCAGACGCACGCGACGCTCGTCCCGTACCTGCTTGAGGAGTCCTACGAGGTCCTCGACACGATCGAGTCGGGCGACTACGGCGCGCTGCGCGAGGAACTGGGCGACGTGCTGATGCAGGTCGCGTTCCACTCGGTGGTGGCCGCCGAGCGCGAGGACGAGACCGCGTTCACCATCGACGACGTGGCCGGCGCGATCGTCGACAAGCTCGTCCGCCGCCACCCGCACGTGTTCGGGGACGTGACCGTCTCCGGCGCCGACGAGGTCAACGCGAACTGGGAGCAGATCAAGGCGGCGGAGCGGGCGGAGAAGAGCGGCGCGGAGGCGTCGGCGCTGGACGGCGTCCCGATGGGCCAGCCCGCGCTGTCGCTCGCCGCGCAGCTCCAGCGGCGCGCCGCCCGCCTCGGAGCGCCCGACGACCTCGCCGACGCTCTTCCGGACGGCCAGCCGGGCGATCTTCCGGACGTCCGAAACGACCTGGGCGCGCGGCTGTTCGCGCTCGTCCGGGACGCGGCCGCGCGCGGGCTGGACGCCGAGTCGGAGTTGCGCACGGTATCGCGGGTATTCCGCGATCGTGTCCGACAGTGGGAGCGAAGCCGGGGCCCAGAGTGAATCGTCGGGTTTCGCCCCGAACATGGCCGATGGGGTAGTCCGGCCGGGGACACCCGTCTACTCTGATCGCGTGCCGGCTGAGGCTGAGGGTGATACCGGAGATCCTGACGTAGTCAGAGATCTCGTGCCGGCGCGCCGTGACGGGCGCCGTGACGGGCGCAATGGCAAGCGGCGGAACCGGCGGTGGCTGACCCCGTCGACGTCTCGCGCCGAGAAGGCCCGCGCGCTCCGCGGCCTCGGCGTGTTAGGCGGTCTCTCCGGGCTGCTCGTCGCGCTGCTGGTGCTGCCCACCGCGTGCGCGGCCGGGGTCGGCGCCCGCGACGCCTCCGACTGGTTCCGGGCCGAGCCGGACGGGCTGACGACCTCCGGCGTCCCGCAGCGCTCCCGGATCCTCGCCGCCGACGGCCGGACGATCGCCACGTTCTTCTACCAGAACCGCGTGGACGTCCCGATGTCGAAGATCGCGCCGGTCCTCCGGATCGCCGTGCTCGCCATCGAGGACAGCCGCTTCTACAACCACGGCGCCATCGACGCGCAGGGCACGCTGCGGGCGCTCGCGAGCAACCTCGGCAGCGGCCAGGTGACGCAGGGCGGGTCCGGCATCACCCAGCAGTACGTGAAGAACCTGCTGCTCACCCAGGCCGACACGGCGGCCGAGCGGGCGGCGGCCAAGGAGATCTCCGCGGCGCGCAAGATCCGCGAGCTGCGGTACGCGGTCGCGATCGAGAAGCGCTACACCAAGGACGAGATCCTGCGCCGCTACCTCAACATCGCCTACTACGGCGACGGCGCGTACGGCATCGAGGCGGCGTCCCGGCACTACTTCTCCAAGCACGCCGCCGAGCTGAGCCTGTCCGAGGCGGCGCTGCTCGCGGGCATCATCCGCTACCCCTACGCCTACGACCCGACGCGGCATCCGGGCGCGGCCCGCGAGCGGCGCAACGTCGTCCTGCACCGGATGGCGGAGCTCGGCTGGATCGACCACGCGGCGGCGGACGCGACCGCGCGGCTCCCGATCAGGCTGAACGTGGACGACGTCAAGAGCGGCTGCGTGACCAGCGCGGCGCCGTTCTTCTGCGACTACGTCCAGCGGGAGATCCAGACCAACCCGGTGTTCGGGCCGACGCCCGCCGCGCGCGAGAAGCTCCTCAAGCGGGGCGGCCTCACGATCCGCACCACCATGGACCCGGTGGCGCAGCGGGCCGCGCAGCGCGCCGTGGACGGGCACGTCCCGCCGAGGAACTCGGCGCACAAGGCCGCGGCCGAGGCGATGGTCCAGCCGGGCACCGGCGAGATCAAGGCCATGGTCGTCGACCGCGCGCTCGGCCCGGACAAGGAGCGCGGCAAGACCTGGATCAACTTCGCCGCCGACGCGAGCCACGGCTCCAGCATCGGCATGCAGGCCGGGTCCACGTTCAAGGTGTTCACCCTGGCCGCCGCGCTCGACCAGGGCATGCCGTTCGGGACGCGGCTGATGGCCCCCCGCGAGTTCACCGCCGTCGGGTACCGCAACTGCAAGGGCCAGCGGGTCGGCGACGCGTCCAAGCCGCTGCGCAACTCGGCGGACGGCGAGGGCGGCAAGCGGTTCAGCCTCGTCACCGGCACCCACCACTCCGTGAACACCTTCTTCCTCGCGCTGGAGAAGGAGGTCGGCCTCTGCGAGACGGTGAAGATGGCCGAGAAGCTCGGGATGCGGCAGGCGAGCGGCAAGCCGCTGGAGCAGTACCCGTCGTTCACGCTCGGCTTCAACCCGGTCTCGCCACTGCGGCTCGCGGCGGCGTACGCGGCGTTCGGCGCGCGCGGCCGCTACTGCGAGCCGGTCGCGATCCGGGAGATCCGGGACGCCTCCGGCCGCAAGCTCAAGGTCCCGCCGCGCAAGTGCCGCCAGGCCGTCGACCGGGGCGTCGCGGACGCCGTGAACTACGTGCTGAGCGGCGTCCTCACCAAGGGCACGGCGCAGGGCATGGGCCTCGGCCGCGACGCCGCGGGCAAGACCGGCACCGTCGACGACTTCTCCGCCGCCTGGTTCGCGGGCTACACCCCGGACCTCGCCGCCGCGGTGTGGGTCGGCGACCCGCGCGGCGGCTACCGGTACCCGATGGACGGCCTGTGCATGGACGGCCGCTGCTACGGCTCGGTGTTCGGGGCGACGATCCCCGCGCCGATCTGGCAGCAGAGCATGCTCGGCGCCCTTTCCGGGACGGGCCCTGGCTCCTTCCACCGGCCCCCGTCGGAGTACTTCAGCAAGGGGACCGGCGAGGACAAGGTGAAGCTGCCCGACGTGCGCGGCCTGAAGCTCCGCGAGGCGGTAGCGAAGCTGCGCGAGGCCGGGCTCAAGGTGCAGGTGCGGCAGCCGGTGGAGTCCCGCGAGTACCCGAAGGGGACGGTCGCCGAGATGTCGCCCGACCCCGGCTCGGTCGAGCCCGGCGACACCGTCGAGCTGCGCGTCAGCAAGGGGCCCGGTCCCGGTGGGGACGGGCAGCCGCCGGTCCCGCCCACGTTCCCGCCGACCTTCCCGCCGCCGGCCGACCCCGGCCGGCAGGCGCCCGCCTGACCGTCCGGTCCCGCCCGGTGATCGTGCTGTGTGATCGTCCCATCGGCGGGTAGATCACCAACGCAGTGATTCCGTTCGGGGGGACGATCGTCATGCGAGCCATCGCCGTGTCCGAGTACGGCGCCACACCGGCGCCCATGCAGTTGCCGCGCCCGCGGCCGGGGCCGGGGGAGATCCTGGTCCGGATGATCGCGGCCGGGCTGAACCCGGTCGACTGGAAGATCGCCGACGGGATGCTCAAGGACTCCGTCGACGCGACGTTCCCGCTGATCCTCGGCCAGGACGGCGCGGGCGTCGTGGAGGAGGCCGGGGAGGGCGTGACCCGGCTGCGTCCCGGCGAGCAGGTCTACGGCTCGTTCGGCTCGGTGGCCCGCGGCCTCGGCAGCTACTGCGAGTACGCCCTCGCCCGCGACGACGGCCCGGTCGCCCGGATGCCGGAGGGCATGATCTACACGCAGGCCGCGGCGGTGCCGACCGCGAGCATGACCGCGCTGAGCATGGTCGAGGAGGCCCGCGTGGACGAGGGGCAGACCGTCCTCGTCATCGGCGCGACCGGCGGCGTCGGGCAGGGCCTCGTGCAGCTCGCCGCCCGCGCCGGCGCGAAGGTCGTCGCCACCGCCCGCGCCGACATGGCGGGGACGATGCGGCGGCTCGGCGCGGCCGAGACCGTCGACCACTCCAAGGGCGACCTCAACCGGCAGGTGCTCGCCGTCCACAGCGACGGGATCGACGTCATCATGGACACGGCCGCCGACACCGCAGGCGCCGAGCACCTGGCCCAGCTCCTGCGCCCCGGCGGGACGTTCGTCAGCACGACCTGGTCGGTCAGCCCGGACGCGATGGCCGCCCGCGAGGTGCGCGGCGTCAACTTCCAGGGGCACCCTTCGGCGGCGCTCCTGGACCGGCTGTCCGACCTCATCGACGCGAGCGAGCTGCGCGTGCGGGTCGAGCGCGAGGTGCCCCTTGAGGACGCCGCGGAGGCGCTCGCCGACAACCGCGCGGGCGGCGCCCGCGGCAAGACCGTGATCCGCATCTGACCCCGGCGATGCAGGGAGAACGCATGACCGCAGCGAAGCGAGGATCACTGCGTCTCCCCCTCGGGGGTCTGGGGGTCGCCCCCCGGAAAGGCAGGAACCCATGACCGAGAAGGGCGCGGGCCGTCCGGACGACGATGACGACCGGCGCGGACGCCTCCGCGAGATCGAGCAGTCCCTCGACCGGCTCCGGGCGGACCTCGTCCCGCCGCGCGAGGACGCCGGGGACAACATCGACTCCGCGCAGAACCTCACCGCCCGCGAGGAGATCGCGGGCCAGATCGAGCTGCTGGAGTACGAGCGCGAGCGGCTCCGCACCGCGCTCGGCCTGACCTGACCCGGCCTGACCTGACCCGGCTGGACCGGGCGCGGGTCAGCGCGGCAGCCGCAGGACGAACCGGGCCCCCGGCTTGTCGTCCGCGCGGTCGGTGATGATCAGCGTCCCCTGGTGCGCGACGGCGATGTCGCGGGCGATGGCGAGCCCGAGACCGGTGCCGCCCGCGTCGCGGTGCCGTCCCTCGGCGAGCCGCGCGAACCGCTCGAACACCCGCTCCCGGTCCTCGGGCGCGACGCCGACGCCGTCGTCGACGATCTCGACCACGGCGGTGCCCGGCGGCTCGGTGCGCAGGATCACCGTCACCTCCGCCGCCGCGTGCCGGTCGGCGTTGTCGATCAGGTTGGTGAGCAGCCGCGCCAGCTCGGCGCGCCCGCCGTTCACCGTCACCGGGCCCTCCGACAGGACCGTCACCTGGGTGCGGCGCGGGCGGCGGAGCACCTCCTCGTCCGTCAGCGCGGTGAGGTCCACCGGCTCGCGGCGGAAGTTGCGGTCGGCCTCCAGCCGGGACAGGGCGAGCAGGTCGTCCACCACCGCGGCCAGCCGGTCGGTGTTGGTCAGGACGGCCCGGAGCGTCTCGGCGACCTCGGGGTCCTGCGGGCCGGACAGCGCGAGCTCCAGCTCCATCCGGACCGCGGTGAGCGGGCTGCGCAGCTCGTGCGAGACGTCCACGACGAACGCGCGCTGCCGGGCCACCGCCTGCTCCAGCCGTTCGAGGGTCGCGTTGACGCTGGTGGCGAGCTTCCCGACCTCGTCCCGGCGGGGCGGCTCCGGCACCCGGCGTTCGAGGTCGGTGGCGGTGATCTCGTCCAGCTCGCGGCGGATCTCGTCCACCGGGCGCAGGGTGCGGCCGACCGACCGCCACGTCCCGTAGCCGACGATGACGGTGCCGGTCAGGACGCCGATCAGCAGCAGCAGGAAGAGCTTCGGCTGCGGCACCAGTCCGGGCGCGGGCGCCAGCGAGAAGACGTACTCGGTGGACGATCCGGTCCCCACGCGGAACTCGACGATGATGAAGCAGCCCCCGCCGGGGGCGTCGACGTCGCAGCTCCGGCCGTCCCGGCGGCCGCTCGGCGGGACGGGCGGCGGGAACCGCACCGGCGCACGGCCGCGCATCCGCGCGGACGCCGCGACGACCCGGCCCTGCGCGTCCACCACCTGGATCAGCTCGTGGCCGGTGCCGCGGATCTCGGGGCGCAGTGTGCCCGCGTTGATCTCGGAGACCACGCGGCCCCCGTTCCGCGCGGCCTCCAGGGTGACGTCGACGTTCGTCTGTGCCCTGCTGCCCGCCAGCACCAGTACGGCCATCGCCGTGGACAGGAAGAACGCGACCAGCGTCGAGGTCAGCGTCACCCGCGCCCGGATCTCCGGGCCGAGCGGCCTGACTCGTATGGCGACCTCCCGGGTACGTTCCTGCCAGTACCCGGGGTTTCTTGCCTGAGCAGGGCAAACTCGACCGCGTTCGCCGGATAAGAGATCGTCAGTTCTCGGCCACGCCCCAGCGGCGCCGGATGGAGGCGTCCGCCAGGCCGAACAGCCGGTCGATCACGATGCCGATGATGAGGATCACCAGCATGTAGGAGATCATGTCGGCGGTGTTGTTCAGCTCCCTGGCCTGCGACAGCAGCACGCCGAGCGAGGTCGTGTCGCCGATGACGACGAGCAGCTCGCCCGCCATCAGGCTGCGCCACGCGAACGCCCAGCCCTGCTTGAGGCCCGCGACGAACGACGGCAGCGACGCGGGCATGATCAGGTGCCGGTACAGCCCGATGCCGCGCAGCCCCATGACCTTGCCCGCGCGGAGCAGGATCGGCGGCGTGTAGTCGACGCCCGCGATCAGCCCGTTCGCGATCGACGGCGCCGCGCCGAGGATCACCACGAACAGGATCGCGCTCTCGCTCAGCTTGAACAGCAGGATCGCGAGCGGGAACCAGGCGATCGACGGCATCGTCTGCAGCCCGGTGATCAGCGACCCGAACGCGCGGCGCAGCACCCGGAACTGCGACACCAGGGCGCCGATCACCAAGCCGACGACGACGGCGAACACGAACCCGATGACGGCGCGCTGCATGGTGAGCGCGACCGAGTTCCAGAACCGGGACGAGGTGATCTGGTCCCAGAACACCGGGAAGGTGTCGCGCGGGCCGGGCAGGACCCACGGCTCCTTCCACCCGCTCCACACCACCGCCTGCCAGGCGGCGATCGCGATCAGGACGGCCGTGAGTATCGGCCACAGCGCCGACCACGTCCGCTGGAGCAGCCGGACGCGCGTCCCGCCGCCGAGTTCCAGGGCGTCGAGGCCCGCGATCTCCCGGTCGAGCCGTCCCGCCGCGGTCTCGGCGGCGGCCCCGCCGGTCCGGTCGGGGGCGTCGTCGCGCCGCTTGTCGCGGGTCGTCGTGTCATGCGCCATGGCGGCCTACCTCCTCGCGCAGCCTGTCGGTGATGGTCCCCGCGAGCGCGGCGACCTCGGGGGCGTCGATGCGGCGCGGCCGCTCCAGCGGGACGGGGAACTCCTCCACGACCCGGCCGGGACGGCTGCTGAGCAGCACGACCCGGTCGCCGAGCCGCACCGCCTCACGCACGTTGTGCGTGACGAACAGCACGGTCAGGCGGCGCTCCCGCCAGATCCGCTCGATCTCGTCGTGCAGCAGGTCGCGGGTCATGGCGTCGAGCGCGCCGAACGGCTCGTCCATCAGCAGGACGGTGCTGCGCGCCGCCGCCTCCTCCTGCGCGTCGACCGTGCCCGAGGCGTGCTCCTGCTCGGTCAGCGCGAGGGCGCGGGCGAGCGCGATGCGCTGCCGCATCCCGCCGGACAACTGGTGCGGGCGTTTCTTCGCGAACGCGCGCAGGTGCACCGTGTCGAGCAGCGCGCCCGCCCGCTCCCGCCGCTCGGCGCGGGGGACGCCGCGCATCTTGAGGGCGAGTTCGAGGTTCCCCGTCACGGTCAGCCACGGGAACAGGGCGGGCTCCTGGAACATCAGCGCGACCCTGGAGCCCTGCCCGTCCTTGCCGTCCTTCCCGGCGGCGTGCTGCTGGATCGTTCCGCCGCTCGGCCGGTCCAGTCCGGCCACGAGGTTGAGCAGCGTGCTCTTCCCGCAGCCGGACGCTCCGACCAGGCAGACGAACTCTCCGGGCGCGACGTCCAGGGAGACCCGGTCCAGCGCGAGGAGCGCGGACCGGCCGGTCCCGAACGCCTTCGATACCTCGCTGAGCCGTACGGCCGGCTCGGCGCTCACCTGAACGTCCGCGGTCATTTGTCGCTGACCTGTGCCTTCCCGCTCGCCTTGAGCACGTCGTTGAGGGCCTTCAGGTTGTAGATGCCAGCGAGGTCGGTCTTTTCGAGCAGGCCGATCTCCTCGGCGTGCTGGGCCCCGGTGACCAGCGAGGACGCGACCGGGTCCGTGGTGAAGTCGATCTCCTTGAACGCGGCGTCGAGGACGTTCTGCTTCAGCGGCTTGCCGCTCAGCTTCGCCAGCGCGTCGTTCGAGATCTTCTCGGCGTCGGCCTTGTTCTGGTTGATGTAGTCGGTCGCCTCGACCACGCCCTGGATGAGCTTCTTCACCTGCTCCGGGTGCTTCTTCTCATACGACTGGCTGACGATCAGGTTGGTGATCACGAACTTGCCGTTGGGCCAGAGGGTCTTCTCGTCGACCAGCTTCACGGCCTTGTTCTCCAGGATCAGCCGGGACGCGTACGGCTCCGGCACCCAGGCGCCGTCGATCTCGCCCTGCGCGTACGTCTGGAGCGTCTGCGCGTTCTCCTGCGGGACGATCTTGACGTCGCCGCTGCCGTCCTTGTTCGCGGTCAGCCCGTTCTGCTTGAGCCAGTAGCGGATGGCGACGTCCTGCGTGTTGCCGAGCTGCGGCGTCGCGATCTTCTTGCCGCGCAGGTCCTTGGGGCTCTTGATCCCGGACTTGACGACGAGCGAGACGCCGCCCGAGGCCGCGCCGGAGATGATGTGGATCGCCTTGCCGTGCGACTTCGACCAGGCGTTGATGGACGGGTTCGGACCGACGAACGTCGCGTCGATCGCGCCGGAGAAGAGGGCCTCGACGGCGGCCGGGCCCGCGTTGAACGTCGCCGTCTTGGGCGCGGTTCCGAGGTGTTTGGCGAAGATTCCCTTTTCCACTCCGACGAGCGCGGTCGCGTGCGTGATATTCGGGAAGTAGCCGAGGCGGAGGGGAGCGTCCGCGGCGGACTTTCCGTCGTCGTCGCCTCCACAGGCGCCGAGCGTCCCCGCCGCGACCAGGACGGTCAGTGACACGGCGGCGAACCGCCCGCGAAGTCCACGAAGCATGGTCATTTTCCCTACTAAGCAGGTCGGATTGGCTTGAACAGTAGATAAGGTAGGTAATGCCCACGTCAAGTGACCTGCTACACACGGTTTCGTAGGCGCTCGCCCCCCTTTGTGAGTCATCCGGGTGTGAACGGCGAGCCAGTTGGGCGGCGGCAGGGCGGCGCGGCTAGGCTCGTGGCCGCACCCGAGACCGCTGCGCCGGACGCCGCCGCAGCGTGATCAGCCGCTCTACCAGCAGGGGGTTCCCCGTGTCGTCGATCGAGGCCGTACTCGCCCGGGAGATCCTGGACTCCCGCGGCAACCCCACCGTCGAGGTCGAGGTGCTGCTCGCCGATGGGACCGAGGCGCGCGCGGCCGTGCCGAGCGGGGCCTCAACCGGCCAGTTCGAGGCTGTGGAACTAAGGGACGGCGGGGAACGGTATGGGGGCAAGGGCGTCCGTAACGCCGTCAAGGCCGTCAACGAGACCATCGACGAGAAGCTCGTCGGGTACCCGGCGTCCGATCAGCGCCTGATCGACCAGTTGCTCACCGACCTCGACGGGACCCCGGCGAAGTCCGCGCTCGGCGCGAACGCGATCCTCGGCGTCAGCCTCGCGGTCGCGAAGGCCGCCGCCGACTCGGCCGACCTTCCCCTCTTCCGCTACGTCGGCGGGTCGAACGCGCACCTGCTGCCCGTCCCGATGCTGAACATCCTGAACGGCGGCGCGCACGCCGACACCAACGTCGACGTCCAGGAGTTCATGATCGCGCCGATCGGCGCGGCGACCTTCGCCGAGGCGCTGCGCTGGGGCGCCGAGACCTACCACGCGCTGAAGTCGGTGCTGAAGTCCAAGGGCTTCAACACCGGGCTCGGCGACGAGGGCGGCTTCGCGCCCGACCTGCCGAGCAACCGGGACGCGCTCGACCTCATCCTGGAGGCGATCCGCAAGGCGGGCTTCGCGCCCGGCCGCGACATCGCGCTCGCCCTCGACGTCGCCGCCACCGAGTTCCACGCCGACGGCCAGTACACGTTCGAGGGCGTCAAGCGGTCCGCGGACGACATGGCCGCCTACTACGGCGAGCTGATCAGCGAGTACCCGCTCGTCTCCATCGAGGACCCGCTCGACGAGGAGGACTGGACGGGCTGGGAGGGCCTCACCGCCGCCGTGGGGGACCGCGTCCAGATCGTCGGGGACGACCTGTTCGTCACCAACCCCGAGCGCCTCGAGCGCGGCATCAAGGCCCGCGCCGCGAACGCGCTGCTCGTCAAGGTCAACCAGATCGGGACGCTCAGCGAGACCCTCGACGCCGTGGCCCTCGCCCAGTCCAGCGGCTACCGCTGCATGATGAGCCACCGGTCCGGCGAGACCGAGGACACGACGATCGCCGACCTCGCGGTCGCGACGAACTGCGGCCAGATCAAGACCGGCGCCCCGGCGCGCAGCGACCGCGTCGCCAAGTACAACCAGCTCCTGCGCATCGAGGAGCTGCTGGACGACGCCGCCCGCTACGCCGGAGCCGCCGCGTTCCCGCGCTTCGACCCGCAGGGCTGACCGGGACGGGCGAGCACGCGCAGGACGGGCAGGGGCAGGACGGGCAGGGGCGGAGCCACAGGCAGGGGACACGATGGCCGACGACCGGACGGGCCCCGCGCGGGGCCGTGCCGACGAGCACGCCGACGACCGCGAGGAGTTCGGCGACGAGTCCGAGCCCGAGGCCGGTCAGCGCCGGGCCAACCCGGCGCTGACCAGCCGCGCCGCCATCCTGGCGGTGGTCATGTGCGCGATCGCGCTGAGCCTCGCCTACCCCGTCCGGGAGTACATCGCCCAGCGCAAGGAGATCGCCGACCTCCAGCGGCAGGAGGCGGCGTCCCGGCGGCAGGTGGAGATCCTGGCCCAACGCAAGCAACAACTAGGGGATAAGTCGTACATTGAGCGTGAGGCGACGCGAAGGCTCCATTACTGCCGCCCTGACGTAAAGTGCTACATCGTGCTGCGCGGCCGCGGGGACGACGAGCGGCAGGCCCGCAAGGACGGGCCGACGCGCACGCCGCCGTGGTACGAAACGCTGTGGCGATCGGTCGAGGCCGCGGACCGTCCCCGCTGACCCGCGCGCCGGCGGGACGGCGCCGGACACGCCGGGCGGGCGCCGGGGCGGCGGGGCGGTGGTGGAGGCGCGTCGACGGTGGGGCGGAGCTGTCGGAGGGGCGATGTCGAGGACGGATCGCGAGATCCGCGGGTGGGGACGCACATGATCGACGCGCGTGACGCAGCCGGACGTGACACGGCCGGACGTGACACGGCCGAGCGCGACGTGACCGGGCGGAACGGGACCGGGCGGAACGGGGCCGGGCGAGGACTCGCCGAGCGTGATCGGGCCGCGGTGGCGGCGCAGCTCGGCCGGGAGCCGCGCGGCGTCCGCCGGGTGGCGAGCCGCTGCCCGTGCGGCAACCCGGTCGTGATCGAGACGGCCCCGCGCCTTCCCGACGGGACGCCGTTCCCCACGCTCTTCTACCTGACGTGCCCCAAGGCCGCCTCCGCCATCGGCACGCTGGAGGGCGGCGGGGCCATGCGCGAGATGCAGGAGCGGCTCGCCGCCGACCCGGAGCTCAAGGCCGCCTACACCGCCGCCCACGACGACTACCTGCGCCGCCGCGGCGAGGCCGCCCGGGAGGACGGCGTCGAGCCGCTCCCGCCGGGCACGCAGAGCGCGGGCGGCATGCCGGAGCGCGTCAAGTGCCTGCACGCGCTCGTCGCGCACGAGCTGGCCGTCCCCGGCGCGAACCCGTTCGGACGCGAGGCGCTCGACGCCCTGCCCGACTGGTGGCGCTCCGGCCCCTGCGTCGAGACCGACGTCGAGGCCGACGCCGAGGCAGACGCCGAGGCAGACCAGGACCGGGAAGAAGAGGGGGAGCGGTGACGCGGGTCGCGGCCGTCGACTGCGGCACGAACTCCGTCCGCCTCCTCATCGCCGACATCGCGCCGGGCGAGGGCGGCGGGACGCTGACCGACGTCGAGCGGCGGATGGAGATCGTCCGGCTGGGGGAGGGCGTCGACCGGACCGGGCGGCTGTCGCCCGCCGCGCTGGACCGTACCTTCACCGCCATGCGCGGCTACGCCGACCTCATCGAGCGGCACGCCGGCCGGGGACGGCGCGGCGCGATCAAGACGCGGGTGGTCGCGACGAGCGCCACCCGCGACGCCGAGAACCGGGCCGACTTCGTCAAGGGCGTCGTGGACATCTTCGGCGTCGTCCCCGAGGTGATCAGCGGGGACGAGGAGGCCGGGCTCTCGTTCACGGGCGCGACCCGCGAGCTGGCGGAGCTGCGCCCGGCCCGCCCGTACCTGGTCGTCGACATCGGCGGCGGCTCGACCGAGTTCGTCGTCGGCAGCTCGACCGCCGACGTCGCGCGCTCGATCGACATCGGCTGCGTGCGGATGACCGAGCGGCACCTGCGCGACGACCCGCCGACCCCGCTGCAGATCTCCGGCGCGGCGGCCGACATCGACGCCGCGCTCGCCACCGTCCGCGAGACGGTCCCGGTGGACGACGCCCGCACCCTCGTCGGCCTCGCCGGGTCCGTCACCACGGTCGCCGGGATCGCGCTCGACCTGCCGGAGTACGACCCGGCCCGGATCCACCTGTCCCGCATCACCGCGTTGCAGGTGCACGACGTGACGCGGCGGCTGCTGCACGCCACCCGCGCCGAGCGCGCCGAGTTCGGCGTGATGCACCCGGGGCGGGTCGACGTGATCGGCGCGGGCGCGCTGATCCTCGACCGGATCATGCGGGAGTACGGGTTCGGCGCCGTCGTGGTCAGTGAGCACGACATCCTCGACGGCATCGCCTGGTCCCTGGCCTGACCCGCGCGCCCGCCTGACACTGACCCGCGGTTCGGCTCGGGGTTCAGAGCCTGAGCTGGGCGAGCAGGGCCGGGATCAGCACCGCGTTCGGGTTCTGCTGCGGGACGTACAGCACCGGCGCCGCGCTGCTGGTCTGCTGGATCCAGACGCGGCCGCCGTCCACGGTCGCGCCGGAGATCGACGACCAGCTCAGCGACACCCGGTTCCCGCGGACGCCGCCCGGGTGCACGGTCAGCCCCTGCGCCACGTCGATGGACTCGCCCGCGCGGACGCGCCGCGCCATCTCGCCCACGAGCCGCTGCTCGGCGTACTCCTGGCAGAGCTGGATGAGGCGGCCCCACACGTACTCGGGCTCGCCGTCCGCCCCGGAGGTCAGCGCGTCCTGCTCGATGACGACCTCGACGCGGGGCCCGCCGCGGAACGGGTACCGTCCCGCCTGGAAGATCCACTGCGTGCAGCCGGGCCGCCCGTAGGCGGGCGGCCGCTCCGCCGCCCAGTAGGCCACCCATTCGACGTGCGGCCACGCGAGCGACGCGGTCCCGTACGCGACGAACCGGTCGTCGGCGTACAGGGGCAGGCCGCGGACGTTCCGGTCGAGCGGCTGGATGGCGGGACGCGCGTCCCACGTCGGCTGCTGGAAATGCGGCGCCGCGTAGTGCGTCCCGTACGCGGGCTCCTCGTCGTGCTCCTCGTCCTCCGGCGGACGGTCCTGCTCGGCGGGCGGCAGGCGCAGGCGCGGCGGGCGGTCGGGCTCGGGGTTCAGGCGCTCGGTCCAGGTCTGGCCGTCCCACCAGCGCAGGCTTCCCGTGCCGTAGGGGTCTGGATACCAGCCCGGTTGCGACACTGCCTGCCTCCCGCTTCGCCCATGGCGTGCCGGACACCCGCCTCCCCGACCGGCGAACGCATCGTACCGACCGAGCAGCGCTCAGTTGGAAGATGGGCGGAACCCGGCCACCGCCTGTGGCGTGCGACGATCGGTGGTATGCCGTCCGCCAACGCCCCCTTCGCGCCGCCCGGTTCCGGGTGGCCGGAAGACCCCGCGAGTCCCGCAACCCCCGTCGCGCACGGCCCTGCCGACGTGATCGAGCTGGCCGCGGAGGCCCCGGATCTCGGCGAGCTGTGCGCCCGCCAGTCGGTGTGCCGGGCCTGCGACCGGCTCGTCGAATGGCGGGAGAAAGTCGCCGTGCAGCGTCGGCGCGCCTTCGCGGACGAGGAGTACTGGGGACGTCCGATCGCCGGTTGGGGCGACCCGGAACCCCGCATCCTGATCGTCGGGCTCGCGCCCGCCGCGCACGGCGGCAACCGCACCGGGCGCATCTTCACCGGCGACCGGTCCGGCGACTGGCTGTTCGCGTCCCTGCACCGGGTGGGGCTCGCTGCGCTGCCGACGAGCGTCCACGCGGGCGACGGGCAGCGGCTGATCGGCGCGCGGATGGCGGCGACCGTCCGCTGCGCGCCGCCCGACAACAAGCCGACCCCGGTCGAGCGGGCGACCTGCCTGCCGTGGCTCGCGCGCGAGGTGGAGACGGTCGCGCCGAGCGTCCGCTGCGTCGTGTGCCTGGGCGGGTTCGCCTGGCAGGGCGTGTGGCCCGCGCTCCGGCAGGCGGGCTACGGGCTGCCGCGCCCCCGGCCGAAGTTCGGCCACGCCGTCGAGGTGGAGCTGGCGGCGCCGCCGTCGGCGTCCCGTCCCGATCCCGTGCTCCTGCTCGGCTGCTACCACCCGAGCCAGCAGAACACGTTCACCGGGCGCGTCACCGAGGAGATGCTCGACGCCGTCTTCGTCCGCGCCCGCGACCACCAGTAGGGGGACACCCGAAAGGGTGCACGCGCCCGGTATGCGGGTACCGCTCCGGACATGCCTTCCGATCGCACGCCGCCGACCGATCGCACGCCGCCCTCCGACCCCGCGCGAGCGAAGCACGTCCTGATCGTCGGCGGCGGGTACGTCGGCATGTACACGGCCCTCCGCCTGCAACGCAAGCTGCGCCGCGAGCTGCGGCGCGGCGAGATCGTCGTGACCGTCGTCGACCCCCAGTCGTACATGACCTACCAGCCGTTCCTGCCGGAGGCGGCGGCCGGGAACCTGGAGCCCCGGCACGTCGTCGCGCCGCTGCGGCGGGTGCTGCGGCGCTGCCGGATCCTGAACGGCTACGTCACGGGCATCGACCACGCCTCCCGGACGATCAGGGTCCGCCCGGCGGGGGCGCAGAGCGTCGGCGTGCCGGAGCGGGACGTCCCCTACGACCTCCTCGTCGTCGCGCTCGGGTCCATCTCCCGGACGCTGCCGATCCCCGGGCTCGCCACCTGCGGGATCGGGTTCAAGACCGTCGAGGAGGCGATCTTCCTGCGCAACCACGTCCTGCACCAGCTCGACATCGCCGCGTCCAACGCGGGCGACGAGGAGGTCCGCAGGCGGGCGCTGACGTTCGTGTTCGTCGGCGCCGGGTTCGCGGGCATCGAGGCGATGGCGGAGCTGGAGGACATGGCCCGCGACGCCTGCCGCTGGTACCCGACCATCGACGAGCGCGAGATGCGCTGGCTGATGGTCGAGGCGACCGACCGGATCCTGCCCGAGGTCGGGCCGGAGATGGGCCGCTGGACGGCCGAGGCCCTGCGCGCCCGCGGCATCGAGGTCAGGCTGGAGACGCTGCTGAAGTCCGCCGAGGGACGGCACATCGTGCTCAGCGACGGCGAGGAGTTCGACGCGGGCACGCTCGTGTGGACGGCCGGGGTGAAGCCGCACCCCGTCCTCAGGGAGACCGACCTCCCGCTGGACGACAAGGGCCGCATCAGGACGACCGCCGAGCTGACCGTCGAGGGGGCGGACGGCGTCTACGCGGCGGGCGACAACGCGGCCGTCCCCGACCTGTCCGGGACGGGCGAGTTCACCGCTCCCAACGCGCAGCACGCGGTCAGGCAGGCCAGGCGGCTGGGTGACAACATCGTGGCTGACCTGCGCGGACGGGCCCGAAAGCCCTACGTGCACGCCTACGTCGGCTCCGTGGCGAGCCTCGGCCTGCACAAGGGCGTCGCGAACGTGTACGGCGTGAAGCTGCGCGGCCTCCCGGCCTGGCTCATGCACCGCACGTACCACCTGTCCCGGATGCCGACCGTCAACCGCAAGTTCCGGATCACCATGGACTGGACGCTCGCGATCTTCTTCAGACGCGAGATCGTCTCCCTGGGAGAAATGGAATGGCCCCGCCAGGAATTCGAACTCGCGGCGGGCCGCCAGGAAGACCGCTGATCATCAAGACCAACGAGCCCAGCCACGGGCAACGGGGGTTCCAGGGGGTCGCCCCCCTGGGCGGCGTCGCGGGGCGGCTGGCGCCGTTGCTCGCCAAGATCATGCTCGGGGACGCCGGGGCCGGGCCGGGGGCGCTGCCGATCCGCGTCCGCGCCTGGGACGGCAGCGCGGTCGGGCCGGTCGGCGCGCCCGGGTTCGTCGTCCGGCACCGGCGGGCGCTGCGGCGGCTGCTCTGGAAGCCGGGGGAGATGGGCCTCGTCCGCGCCTACGTGGCCGGTGAGCTGGACATCGACGGCGACGTGTTCGCCGCGCTCGGCGCCGTCGCGCGGGTGATGCGGGACGGCGCGGGGCCGATCCGGCTCAGCGGCGACGACAAGCGCGACATCGTCCGCACCGCCGTGACGCTCGGCGCGGTCGGGCCCGAGCCGAAGCCGCCGCCGGAGGAGTTCGCGCCCGGCGACCGCGACGCCGCGCTCGCCGGTCCGATGCGCGAGCCCACCGCGTTCTTCGCCCGGATCCTCGGGGACGGCCTCCCGCACGGCATCGCGCAGTGGGACGGCGCCGCCGACCTGGACGCCGCCGACCTGGACGCCGCCGGTCTGGGCGCGGCCCAGGCCGCCGCGCACGCCGCCGTGGCCGAACGGCTCGGCCTGGTCCCCGGCGCCCGGCTGCTCGACCTCGACTGCGGCTGGGGCGCGTTCGCGCGGTACGCGGCCGCCGAGCACGGCGCCCGCGTCGTGGGGCTGGCGCGCACGTCCGAGCAGGCCGCGCACGTCGCCGCCCTCGCGCTGCCGAACGTCGAGGCCCGCGGCTTCGACCTCGACGACGCGGGCGACGGTCCCTACGACGCGATCGTCGGGCTCGCGGGCATCGCGCCCGCGCACCGTCCGGCGGCGCGGCTGCGGGAGCTGCTCGCGCCGGGCGGGCGGCTCGTGCTGCGGCAGCCGGTGCGCCGCCCCGGCCCGCACCCGGTCCGGCGGACGTTCACCACCGGCTACCTCGTCCCGGACGGCGGCGAGCCCCCGACGCTCGGCGCGCTCGTCGACGACCTGGACGAAGCG
Source organism: Actinomadura syzygii (assembly GCF_008085905.1). Taxonomy (GTDB): domain Bacteria; phylum Actinomycetota; class Actinomycetes; order Streptosporangiales; family Streptosporangiaceae; genus Spirillospora; species Spirillospora syzygii. Next base: position 29,846 of record NZ_VSFF01000007.1, read on the forward strand.
GGCCTCGACGTGCGGTCCGTCGTGTCGCTCCGCGACCACTGCGCGCGGACCTCGCGCGCCTGGGCGGCGGGCTTACAGGAGCATTGGGACGAGTGCGAGACCCTGGCCGGAGCCGGACGGTCCCGCGTCTGGCTGCTGTACCTCGCCGCGTCCGCCCTGGCCTGCGAAAGCGGTCGGCTCGGCGGTCACGAGATCAGTGCGATTCGCCTGGATCGCGAGGGTCGTCCCCGCCCGTAAGCGGTAAAAGGACGCATCGAGATGTCGCGTCGGCTCGATATGATTGCGCCGCCCCTGTAGCCCAATGGCAGAGGCGGGCTCCCTAAAAGAGCCATTGTGTCGGTTCGAGTCCGACCAGGGGCACAATAACCGGATCGGCGCCTCCCCAGGTGTCGATCCGGTGGTGATCGGCTGATCGTCGATGACATTACGGCGCTTACACTGGAAGTCCGGGTCAGCCGAATGGAGGCACTGATGCAGAGTAGAAACCCGGCCTTCCGGGGGAATGCCTTCGGGCGGTCGACCAGCGGCGCCGCGTACGGCGCGCCGGCCCGCGGGGCCCCGGGGCACGGGGCTCCGGGCTACGGCGCCGGGGGTTACGGCATGCACGGGGCGCCCGGGTACGGCGTCCAATATCAGGGTCAGAGCGCGCCTCCCGGATATGCGCCGCCCGGCGCCGCGCGTCCGATGACCATGGACGACGTCGTCGTCCGCGGATTCCTCACGCTGGCCACTCTGGTGATCACCGCGGCGCTGGCTTGGGCGGTCGTGCCGACCCGCCTCGCCGTTCCGGTGCTGGTGGTCGCGCTGATCCTGGAGATCGGCATCTGGGCATTCATCACGTTCGGCCGTAAGGCCAACGCGCCATTGGTGCTGGCGTTCGCCGCGGTATACGGCGTGCTCGTGGGGATCGTGAGCCATTCCTACAACGACGTGTTCCACGGCGTGGTGTTCCAGGCGGTGATCGGCACCGCGCTGGCCTTCGCGGCGACGCTCGCCGCGTACTCGCTGCGGATCGTCCGGGTGACGCCGAAGTTCGCCAAGTTCGTCCTCGCGGCGGGCGCGGCGCTGATCGGGCTGATGCTCGTCAACCTGCTGGCGCACCTGTTCGGCGCGGACCAGGGGATCGGCATCCGCGACCCCGGCAGCCCGCTCGCCTACGTGTTCAGCGTCGCGGCGATCCTCGTCGGCTGCTTCTTCCTGCTGCTCGACTTCGACTCGATCGAGCAGGGCGTGCGCGGCGGGGCGCCGGAGAACTTCGCCTGGTACTGCGCGTTCGGCCTGGTGCTGAGCCTCGTGTGGATCTACCTGGAGATGCTGCGCCTGCTCAGCTACTTCTACGGCGGACGCGACTAGCGCCGCGAGGCCCCGGACACTGATCAGCCCCACGCCGTCCGGCGTGGGGCTGATCAACGTGGGATCTCCGCGCCGAGGTCGTGCGCGGCTCGGGCGGCACGACTGCGGGGGCATCCGCTGGCGGGATCCCACCAGGTCACAGGTGAAGTTCAGGTCGTGGTGCTGTGCTCTCGGGTCGGCACCGGCGCTCCGCGCTCAGTACCGTCGCGCCCGGCCCAGTCTCAGTAGTGCCTCGCACGGCGGGCGCGCTCGTGCTCGCGCACCAGCGCCGCGGCGTAGCCGTGGGAGAGGTTGTGCTCTTCGGCCAGCCAGGAGCTGCGTTCCTCGCAGCGGGTGAACGACGGGCCGTTCTCGATGGCGGAGAACCACTCGGGGATGTCACGTCCAGTGACTTGCGGAATGCGGGCGATCAGCTTGCTGTGCGTCTCCGGCGAGTGGTTCAGTGACAATTGGCACCTCCAGGTCGCGGGGCTCTTCCTGCTGACTCTGCAACAGGAGCCCGGATGTGACAACCCCCTAACGCGGACCTATCCGGGACGTTACGTTGATCTTTTGTAACGGGGATGTCCTCCGGAAACGCGCAGGTGGCCCGCCATGAGGCCCACGCGCGCCTCATGGCGGGCCACCCGGGTGCGAGCGGTCCGGACGGCGGCTACGAGAGCCGCTCCACGACCATCGCCATGCCCTGGCCGCCGCCGACGCACATCGTCTCCAGCCCGAACTGCCTGTCGTGGAACCTGAGGCTGTTCAGCAGCGTGGACGTGATCCGCGCCCCGGTCATGCCGAAGGGGTGACCGACCGCGATCGCGCCGCCGTTCACGTTCAGCTTGTCGATGTCGATGCCGAGGTCCGCCGCGGACGGCAGCACCTGCGCCGCGAACGCCTCGTTGATCTCGACCAGGTCGATGTCGCCGATCGTCATGCCCGCCTTCGCGAGCGCCGCGCTGGACGCCCCGACCGGCCCGAGCCCCATGATCTCCGGCGACAGCCCGGTCACGCCGGTCGACACGATCCGCGCCAGCGGTGTGACGCCGAGCTCGGCGGCCTTCACGTCACTCATGATCACGACGGCGGCGGCGCCGTCGTTCAGCGGGCAGCAGTTGCCGGCGGTGACCGTCCCGTCCGGCCGGAACACCGGCTGGAGCTGCGACACCTTCTCGTAGGTGGTGCCGGGGCGCGGGCCGTCGTCCTTGGCGACGACGGTGCCGTCCGGGAGCGTCACCGGGGTGATGTCGGTCTCCCAGAAGCCGTTGGTGAGGGCCTTCTCCGCGAGGTTCTGCGAGCGGACGCCGAACTCGTCCTGCTCCTGCCGGGTCACGCCGCGCAGGCCCGCCACGTTCTCGGCGGTCTGGCCCATCGCGATGTAGATGTCGGGGAGGGCGCCGTCCTCGCGCGGGTCGTGCCAGGTGGACCCGCCGCCCTCGCCCGCCTTGACCGTGCGGGCCTGCGCCTCGGCGAACACCGGGTTCTGCGTGTCGGGCAGGCCGTCGCTGCTGCCCTTCGCGAACCGGCTGACCGTCTCGACGCCCGCGGAGACGATCACGTCGGCCTCGCCCGCCTTGATCGCGTGGAACGCCATCCGGGTCGTCTGCAGGGACGACGAGCAGTACCGGGTGATGGTCGCGCCGGGCACGTCGTCCCAGCCCAGCAGTACCGACACCACGCGCGCCATGTTGTAGCCCTGCTCGCCGCCGGGGAGCCCGCAGCCGAGGAGGAGGTCGTCGATCTGGCCCGGGTCGAGCTCGGGGACCTTCGCCATCGCGGCGGTGACCATCTGGGCGGTGAGGTCGTCCGGCCGGATCTCCTTGAGCGATCCCTTGAACGCGCGGCCGATCGGGGAGCGGGCGGTTGCGACGATGACTGCCTCGGGCATGTCGGGAACTCCTGTCTGGCGGCGCCGGTCGTGGTGGCGAGCGTGTTACCGGACGGTCATCAGCAATCTAACTGTTGCGTCCTGGACAGCCGCAACGCGGGCTCCCCCATTTGTTGACAGAGAGTCCAACGAGCTTCAAGTTACTCACCGGGACACGATTCCCGGCCCGGTGATGACTGATGTCCCGTGTGGGCGGGACCGCGCGGGCCGGACGCTTGGACGCGGCCCGCCGGATCCCGCCGCCGCTAGCGCGGGTGGCGGCCGGACGCCGGGGAGTCGACTGACCGGCCGGGGCTCGTCAATGGTGACCGGACGGGCCCCGGTCCTGTCAGGACCGGCCGGGCCGGGGCTGTCAGGCCGGGTCGGGAGCGACGTCGGCGGGGCGTCCCGGATCGTTCGCGGGACGGGCCCGGCGGCGCAGCAGCGCGGCCCAGCGTCCGCGCTCGCGGCCCGTCACGCCGCGGACCTCGGTGCCGGACACCTCCGCCGCCTCGGCCGCCGCCAGGTAGACGGGCAGCACGCCCTGCCCGAGCCGGTCGGCGACGTCGGGCTCCAGCCCCAGCGCGGACGCGATCGACGGCAGCACGGCCGCGCACGCGGCGGCGTAGCCGCGGGCGGACGGGTGGTACCGGTCCTCGCTGAACATCGAGAGCGGGTCGGCGGCGAACTCGCGGCCGAGCAGGTCGCCGAGCGACACCGAGCGGGCGCCGCGCTCCACCGCCGCGATCGTCTGCGCGGCGGCGAGCTGGCGGCTGGCGCGCCGCGCGATCCACCGGAGCGGCTGCATCAGCGGCTTGACGGAGCCGAGGTCTGGACAGGTGCCGACGACGACGTGCGCGCCCGCCGCGCGGAGCCGCTCGACCGCGTCCGCGAGGTGCCGGACGGACTCGGCGGGCGGGATCCGCCCGGTCACGTCGTTCGCGCCGATCATGACGACGGCGACGTCCGGCGCGACCTCCAGCGCGCGGTCGACCTGACCCGGCAGCGCCTGCGAGCGCGAACCGGGGAGGGCGACGTTCGTCAGCCGGACGGGCCGGTCCGCGATCGCGGACAGCCCGGTGGCGAGGAGCGCGGCGGGGGTCTCGTCGGCGGTGTGGACGCCGAGCCCGGCCGCCGTCGAGTCGCCGATCATGACGAGGGACAGGGCCGCGCCGCGCTGCCCGCCGCCGTAGAGACCGTCCGCGACCGGCGGGTCGCCGTTCGGCGTCGCCGCGATGATCCGGCGGGCGAGCTTGGCCTCCACCACGAGGAGCCCGAACGTGAAGCCGCCGAGGGCGGTGATGCCCCCGCCCCCGTAGGCCGCGGCCGCCGCGATGCGGCGCGCGGTGAATGCCCTCAACATGCTCAGTTGACCCTCCGTGAGGAGGTTGTACCCCTGGCCTCCCGTGTTGATGCCCACCCATGTTGATGTCCGGCGCTGGTGATGTCCGGCGCTCCCGGTCTCGGCTACCGTCGAAGACGGGGACCTTTCCGGACCCGCGTCCAGGCGGCCCGCCCTTCAGGCGGGGCGACCAGGGGCGCAAGGCTGAGCGCACACACACTGCGCAACACACTGAACGACAAGGATGTCGCGGTGCAGGTACACGACTCGCTCGTCGAGCTGATGGGCAACACCCCGCTCGTCCGGCTGCGCAAGGTGACCGGCGACGGCGCGGACGGCGGCCGGGGCGCGCAGGTGCTCGCCAAGGTGGAGTACTTCAACCCGGGCGGCTCGGTGAAGGACCGCATCGCCGTCCGCATGATCGACGCCGCGGAGCGCTCCGGCGAGCTGCGCCCCGGCGGGACGATCGTCGAGCCCACGTCCGGGAACACCGGGGTCGGGCTCGCCATCGTCGCGCAGGAACGCGGCTACCGGTGCGTCTTCGTCTGCCCGGACAAGGTCGCCAAGGACAAGATCGACGTGCTGCGCGCGTACGGCGCGGAGGTCGTGATCTGCCCGACGGCGGTGTCGCCGGAGCACCCCGACTCCTACTACTCCGTGTCCGACCGGCTGGCGGCGGAGATCCCGGGCGCGTGGAAGCCGAACCAGTACACGAACCCGCAGAACCCCGTCTCGCACTACGAGACGACCGGTCCCGAGATCTGGGAGCAGACCGAGGGGCGCGTCACGCACTTCGTCGCGGGCATCGGGACCGGCGGGACGATCAGCGGCACCGGCAGGTACCTCAAGGAGGTCTCCGGCGGCCGAGTGAAGATCATCGGCGCCGACCCGGAGGGCTCGGTGTACTCCGGCGGCAGCGGGCGCCCCTACCTCACCGAGGGCGTCGGCGAGGACATCTGGCCCGAGACCTACGACCGCGACATCTGCGACGACGTCATCGCCGTCTCCGACAAGGACTCGTTCAACATGACGCGGCGGCTCGCCCGCGAGGAGGCGCTGCTCGTCGGCGGATCCTGCGGGATGGCGGTCGTCGCCGCGCTGCGCGTCGCCGCCGCGGCCGGGCCGGACGACGTGATCGTCGTCCTGCTCCCGGACGGCGGCCGCGGCTACCTCAGCAAGATCTTCAACGACGAGTGGATGGCGGACTACGGCTTCCTCATCCCGACCACCGAGGAGGCCAGGGTGGGCGAGGTGCTCACCCGCAAGGGCCGGACGCTGCCGGAGTTCGTGCACGTCCACCCGCACGAGAGCGTGCAGACCGCGATCGCGATCATGCGCGAGTACGAGGTGTCGCAGCTCCCCGTCATGAAGGAGGAGCCGCCGGTCATGGCGGCCGAGGTGGTCGGCTCCGTGGTGGAGGGCGACCTGCTCGACATCCTCGTGAAGGAGCGCGCGAAGCTGTCCGAGCCGGTCGAGCTGCACATGTCGGCGCCGCTGCCGACGCTCGGGTCGGGGGAGCCGGTGAGCAAGGCGGTCGGCGTGCTGGAGAAGTCCGGCGCGGCGGTCGTCCTCGTGGACGGCAAGCCCAAGGGCCTCGTCACCCGGCAGGACCTCATCGCGTTCCTGGCCGGGTCGACGTCCGGTAGCTGACAGGCTCCGAACCGCGGAAACGGCGAAGCGCCGGAGACCTCGACGGTCTCCGGCGCTTCGTTCTGCCGGTATCGGCAGGTGTCGGGTTGCGGGCCCGGCCGGTGGGCGGCGTTTCAGGCCGGCCCCGCAACCCGACGTCTAGGGGGCGGCCGTCACCGGTACCCGGACGGGAGGTAGTCCTCCCGCGTGTCGGCCTGCCGCGGCTGCTTCTTCGGCTCGTCGCCGTGCCCCGGCCACCATGCCCGGTGCCCGAGCAGGGCGGTGATGCCCGGCACCAGGAACGTCGACATGACGAACGCGGACAGCGCGATGCCGATCGCGACGGAGAAGCCCATCTGCTTGAGCATGGACACCGGCGCGAGCATCATCACCGAGAAGGTTCCGGCGAGGATGAGGCCCGCCGCGGCGACCGTCGGGCCGCCGTGCTGGACGGCCAGCGCCGCGGCCTTGCGCGGGTCGTGGCCCTCCTTGGCCTCCTCCCGCAGCCGCGCGGTCATCAGGATGTTGTAGTCCGTCCCGATGGCCAGCACGAACAGGTAGAGCACAATGGGCAGCTGGAACGTCACCCCGGCTTCTCCCTGCGCGCCCTGGAAGACGTACACCGCGGACCCGAGCGTCGCCGCGAAGCCGAGCAGCACCGCGATGACCAGGTAGATCGGTGCGACCACCGACCTCAGCAGCAGCGCCAGGATCAGCGCGATCAGCACCGCCGCCACCGGCAGGATGACCGACAGGTCGCGGTTGTTGACCGTGTTGATGTCGGCGAAGATCGCCGTCTGGCCGCCGACGTAGGCGCGGGTGCCCTCCGGCGCCGCCTTGTGCACGGCGGGCGTCAGCTCGTCCTTGACCAGGCTGATCGACTTGTTGGACGCCGGGTTCGTCTTCAGCACGAGGTCGACCCGGGCGACCGACTTGTCCTGCGCCGGGACGGGCGGCTGGACCTTGCCCACGCCCGGCGCGGTCTGCGCGGTCTGGCTGAACGTCGCGAGCTGCTGCTGCGTGAGCGGCTGCCCGTTCTGGTTCTTGATGAACACCTGGACGGGCGTCGTCAGGCCGGGCGGGAAGCCCTTCTCCATGTCCTTGGTCGCCTGCGCGGACTCGGTGTCCTGCGGGAAACCGGCGGCGAAGTCGTAGTCCGCCTTGAACCCGAGGGAGCCGAGCGCGAGCACGACCATGACGAGCCCGGCCGCGGCCGCGGCGACCGCCGGACGGCGGCCGACGCCGCGCCCGATCGCGCCGGAGATGGTGCCCTTCGGCTCCTTCTTCCACGCCTTGGACGGCCAGAACACGGCCGTGCCGAGCAGCGACACGAGCGCCGGGAACAGGGTCAGGGCCGTGATCCCCATCACGACGACGGCGATGGCGAGGGACGGGCCCCAGGCGCTGAACACGCCGAACGTCGCGAGGAGCAGGACGAGGAACGTCACGGCGATCGCGGCGGCGGCCGAGGAGATGACCTCGCCGACCCGCTCCACCGCGGTGATCATCGCGGTCTTCTTGTCGTCCCCGGCCCGCAGCCGTTCGCGGAACCTGAACATCAGGAACAGGTAGTAGTCCGCGCCGATGCCGAAGAGCACGATCAGGATGATCGTACTGAGACTGTCGTCACCGGAGAAGCCGAAGATCTTCGACGCGACCCCGATCAGCCCCATCGCGACCTGCATGGTCACCATGATCACGATGATCGGCAGCACCGCGGCGAGCGGCGCCCGGAAGATCAGCAGGATCAGCCCGACGATCAGCACGAAGGTGGCGATGCCGACGATCTCGAAGGACTTGTTGAACGAGTCCTCGTTGTCGACGAAGCCGGCGACGTCACCGCCGACCTTGGCCTCCATCCCGCTGCCCTTCAACAGGGTCGGGAGATCCTTGCGGATCTGCTTGACCGCGTCGCCCTGCTTCTCGCTCTCGGCCTGGCTGGTGCCCTTCATCGGCACCATGATCACCTGGACGGCCTTGTTGGGCGCGACGGCCTCCGCGCCGGTGGCGAAGTTCTGCACCGTCGGAGGCTTGTGCGAGTTCAGGGACGCCGCGGCCTGGTTGACCTTGGCGGTGTCCTGCGCGGTCAGCGGCTGGCCGTCGGTCCGCTTCACCACGATCAGGGAGGAGGTGTCCTCCTGCTGCGGGAACGCCTTCTCAGCGATGTTGAGTGCCTGCACCGACTCGTACTTCGAGGGCAGGAAGTCGCCCTGGTCGGACTCGGTGGTGAGCTTGGGGGACAAGACGATGATGAGGGCCGCGGCCGCGACCCAGGACACGATCGTCCACCATGGATGTCTCACGACGAAGCGCGCGAGTCCAGCGAACATGCTTCTTCCTTAACTCAGGGTGTTCGGATATCAGGCTCAGAGCAAGCACTCAGGATGCGTACTCGTGATGGATATGAGTGCAACGGTCGTTCGGATACTCGTAAAACGGTAGAGAACGTTATGGGGTGCTGTGGTCAACCTGCACGCCGAATTGAGGTGTGATACCTGCGGGGGAGCCCCTCATCCTCAGGGAGGGCAGGGCGCTGGATAGCCTCGTACCCATGGACAACGACGTTCACCGCGGATCCGGTTCCCGGCACGGCTTCGACACCGTGGCCATCCACGCCGGGCAGGAGCCGGATCCCGCGACGGGGGCGGTCGTACCGCCGATCTACCAGGTCTCCACCTACAAGCAGGACGGCGTGGGCGGGCTGCGCGGCGGCTACGAGTACTCACGCTCGGCCAATCCGACGCGTACGTCTCTGGAGGTATGCCTCGCCGAGACCGAGGGCGGCGCGCGGGGGCTGGCGTTCGCGTCCGGGCTCGCCGCCGAGGACGCGCTGCTGCGCACGGTGTGCCGCCCCGGCGACCACGTCGTGATCCCGAACGACGCCTACGGCGGCACCTACCGGCTCTTCGCGAAGGTCGGCGAGCCGTGGGGGCTCTCGTTCGACCCCGTCCCGCTCGCGGACGTGGCGGCCGTCCGGGCGGCGATGCGCCCGGACACCAGGATCGTCTGGGTGGAGACGCCGACGAACCCGCTGCTCGCCATCGCCGACATCGCGGCGCTCGCGGCGGTCGCGCACGACGCGGGCGCGCTGCTCGTCGTCGACAACACGTTCGCCTCGCCGTACCTGCAGCGGCCGCTCGACCTCGGCGCGGACGTGGTCGTCCACTCCACGACCAAGTACATCGGCGGGCACTCCGACGTGGTCGGCGGCGCGCTGATCGTCGCGGACGGCGGGCTCGGCGACCGGCTGGCCTTCCACCAGAACGCCATGGGCGCCGTCGCTGGACCGTTCGACGCCTGGCTCACCCTGCGCGGGATCAAGACGCTCGGCGTCCGGATGGACCGGCACTGCGCGAACGCGGAGAAGGTCGCGGAGATGCTGGGACGGCACCGCGCCGTCCGGCAGGTCCTCTATCCGGGGCTGCCCGACCACCCGGGCCACGAGATCGCGGCCAAGCAGATGCGGGCGTTCGGCGGCATGGTCTCGTTCCGGATGGAATCGGAGGAGGACGCCGTCGGCGTGTGCGAGCGGACGCGGCTGTTCACCCTCGGGGAGTCGCTCGGCGGCGTCGAGTCGCTGATCGAGCACCCGGGGCGGATGACGCACGCCTCGGCCGCCGGGTCGCCGCTGGAGGTGCCCGGCGACCTCGTCCGGCTGTCGGTCGGGATCGAGGACGCGGACGATCTCATCCGTGATCTTGAGGTGGCGCTGGAGCCGTTCTGACCAGCGACGATGCCGTGTTATCGGGGTGCCGGGCGAAGGCGAACGGCCTAGTCTTCCCGCCACGAACCTGATCAAACATCTATTATTGGCGCGCCAGGTTCGCGAAGAAGGGGCCCGGGGTGCGAAAGATACTGGTCTGTGGTGCGGCGTTCGCCGCGACGTGCGTCGCCGCCGTGGCCGTCCCGGGCGGGGCGGAGGCGACCCCGACGCCCTCGCCGCCCGCCGCGTCCATCGCGCCGAGCGAGGAGACGTCCGCGTCCCCGTCGCCGCCGCCCGGCGTGGAGTCGCCGTCGACGTGGACGGAGACGCCCCCGCAGGGGCGGACGCCGCGCGACGGGGAGCCGGACGCCACCGTCTCCGCCGAGGCCGTCATGGTCACGCCGCGGCTACCGCGTGCGCGCAGCTACGCCTACGGCAAGGACCCGAACCAGCGGATCGACGCCTACTGGCGCAAGGAGGGCCCGAAGGCGAAGCCGCGCCCGGTCGTCCTGATCCTGCACGGCGGGTACTGGATGCAGGGCGACAAGGGCTCCTGGAAGTACTTCGCGCGGCGGCTGACCGAGGACGGCTTCGTCGTCATGTCCGCGAACTACCGGCTCGCGCCGAAGGCGCAGTGGCCCGCGCAGCGCGACGACGCGCTGTCGGCCCTCGCGTTCGTCAAGAAGTACGCCCGGCACTGGAACGCCGACCCGAGCCGCGTCGTCGTGCTCGGCGCCTCGTCCGGCGGGCAGCTCGCCACCCAGGTCGGCACGTTCGGGACGGGCGGCGCCCAGGTCCGCGGCGTGATCGCGCTGTCCCCGCCGAACGACCCGTACCTCGCCTACCAGGACGGCGCCCTGGCCGGCGCGACGCCCAGCCAGCGCAAGCTGCGCCGGGCCGTGGTCGACCTCGTCCACTGCGTGCCCGGCGCGGTCACCGGCCTGCTCGCCGCCCCGGACTGCTGGCAGCGCCTCGACGACGCCAACACCACGACGCACGTGTCGGCGGGCGACGCGCCGATGCTGCTCATGCACGCGACGGGCGACTTCGTCCCGGTCGCGCAGAGCAACGGGCTCGCGGGGGCGCTGCGCGAGGCGGGCGTGCCGGTGACGGTGAAGACCGTCGAGGGCAAGATGCACGCCTCGCAGCTGTTCGAGGACGAGCACACCTACCCGACGGTGCTGGCCTGGCTGAAGAACCGGCTGCGGCCGGGCCGCTGACCCCGGCCGCTGACCTGGGCCGCCCCGGGCGGCGCGGTCAGGCGTTCCAGACCATCAGGACGAGGATCACCAGCCAGATCAGCGCGACGACGCCGGAGATGGCGGCGATCCGCCCGCGCTCCACCTGGGCGACGTCCCCGGTCGGCTTCTCCCGGGGCTTCTCCTCGCCCTCGGCCGCCTCCTCGTCCTTCGCGGCGGCGGGGGCCGTGGCGGAGGCCGCCGCGGTCTCCAGGAGGTGCGCGGCCTTGCGCTGGTCCCGCTCGACGATCAGCAGCAGGACGAGCGCGACGATGAACAGCGTCATCGACACCGACAGCCACGCCTCGGCCAGCTCGTCACCGGCGAGCGCCATCCCGAACACGAAGATCGCCAACGTGCCGAGGCCGTAGATCTGGGTGGTCCGGTGCAGGTAGCGGACCACGGTCACGTTGCGCTTGCGGATGTAGCGCGGCGTGGACATCGTCGCGGCGGTCAGCGGCCCCAGCGTGAAGATCGCGAAACCGATGTGCAGGATGAGCAGCAGGCGGTCGGAAGTCGACATGACGCAGACCTTAGCCCCCCTGGCGGCGGCTCAGCGGCGTCCGCGCCGCACCCGCAGGTAGTCGCTGACGACGTACTCGCCGAGGCGCTCGGCGTCCGGCGCGAAGACCCGTCCGCCGTTGCGGCGGGCGACCTCCTCCACGAACGAGACGAGCCGCCGGTCCTCGGCGAGCATGAAGAAGTTCATGCAGGCCCCGCGCCGGGTCATCTTGTCGACCTCGGCGAGGGTGAGGACGAGCGTGTCCGTGGACGGCGGGTAGTCGAACAGCGAGCGGCCGTCCGGGCGCAGGTGCGCGGTCGGCTCCCCGTCGGTGACGACGAGGACGATCGGCTCGAAGTCGGGGTGCTGGTCCAGATGCCGTCCCGCGATCATGAGCGCGTGGTGCAGGTTCGTGCCCTGGACCATGTCCCAGTCGAGGCCCGCCATCTCCGTCGGGTGCAGCACCCGCGCGTAGTTGGAGAACCCGATGATCTGGATCGCGTCCTGCGGGAACTTGCTGGTCACGAGCGTGTGCAGGGCGAGCGTCGTCTGCTTGGCGACCGCCCAGGTGCCGCGCAGCACCATCGAGTAGGACAGGTCGACCAGCAGGCAGACGGCCGCGCCGGTGCGCCGCTCCGTCTCGTGGACCTCGAAGTCGTCCACGCCGAGCCGGACGCCGTTCGCGCGTCCGGACGGCGGGCCCGGCTCCAGCACGCCCTGCTCGATCACGCCCTGCTCGATCATGCCCGGTTCGTTCGGCTCCGGCTCGATCACGACCGCCGGGGACGCGGGCCCCGCCGCGCCCTCCATCGCGCTGCGGCGGATGGCGTTGCTCACCGTCCGGACGACGTCGAGCGGCTGCTCGTCGCCGAACCGCCACTCCCGGCTCGCGCCGGTCAGCTCGCCCGCCTGGCCCGCGTCGCGCTGCTCGTGGTCGCCCTGCCGCCCGGTCGTGAGCTGCGCGAACACCCGGCGCAGCGCCGTCTCGCCGAGCCGCCGGACGGCCTTCGGGGTCAGCTCCAGCTTGCCGCGGTTGCGCCGCAGGTAGCCCTGCCGCTCCAGCTCCGCCTCGATGCGGCGAAGCTCGGCGAGGTCGTCCACGGCCTGGCGGCCGAGCGCCCGCCGGACGGCCTCCTCGTCGATGTCGTCGAGCCGCGCGCCGGGGTAGTCCTGCCCGAGGGCGGCCTCCAGCTCGCTGAGGTCGGCGAGCTCGGCCAGCGCGGTCGTCGCGTCGCCCATGCCGAGCGGGTTCTCGCCGGTCATCTGCTCCGGCTGCCCCCAGCCGAGGTCGGGCCGCCTTCCCCGCAGCGCGTCGCCGAGCCTGGACATCTCCATGGCGAGGCCCGCGTCCTGCATGACCTGGTCCATCAGCCCGGCCAGCTCGGCGCGCTGCTCGGGGGACAGCGAGGCGAGCAGCCGGTCCATCGCGGCGGCGCGGCGGGCGAGCGAGTCGACCAGCTCTTCGAGGTCGGCGGGGGCGTCGGGGAACATGTCCCCGTACTCGTCCATGAAGCGGTCGAAGTCGTCCTGGGTGTGCTCGCCGCGGGCGTCGCGGTCGAGCATCTCGTTGAGCGCGGCCATCATGTCCTTGACGCGTTCCATGGCGGCCGGGTCGCTGTTCTCCAGCGCCTGCTTCATGCCCTGGAACTGCGAGTCGAGGACCTCGCGCCGCAGCAGGTCCTTGAGCCGCTCGAAGGTGGCGCGGGCGGCGTCCGAGCGCCAGTCGTACCCGGACAGCCGCCGGATCGCCTGGGACGTGTCGGACGGCAGCGTGTCGAGCTCCGCCTCCCGCAGCCGCGCGTCGTCGCTCGGATCGGGGAATAGCTCGGCCCGCTCCTGCCCGATCGCCGTGTCGAGGAGCGCGCGGGCCTCTTCGAGCGTGCCGTCGAGGCGGCCCCGGTCGCGCAGGGCGCGGCGCCGCTCCCGCACCTGGCGGAGCATGTCGTCGAGCCCGCGGCGGTCCCGCGCGCCGGGCAGGCCGCGGCGCAGCAGCTCGCGCAGCGCGTCGTCCGGACGGGTGCCGTCGAGCACCGAGTCGCCCATCGCGTCGAGGGCGTCGCGGACGTCGTAGGGCGGGGCGAGCGGGTCGGGCCCGTCCTCGTATGCGCCGTAGCGGTATCGGCTCATCGAATCCCCTTGCGGTGGAGACCTAGGGTCAGGGGCCCGGCCTGCGGCCGGGTCGGGTGCGGCGTGTCGTACGCGGCGGTGTCGTGGGTTTCAGCGCGTCGGTGTCAGGTTCGGTAGGTGGCCGTGCCCTCGGAGCCGCCCGCGCCGGCGTCCTTGGACAGCCGCCGGGTCAGGAACAGCCCCTCCAGGGCGAACTCCAGCGCGGCCGCGGCCTGGCCGGGGGACTCCCCGCTCATGCCGAGCCGCTCCATCATCTTCGCGAGGCCGGGCACCGGGCCGAGGCGGCGCAGCAGCTCCGTCGCCGTCACCAGCTCGCCGGACTCGACGGTCTCGCCGGCGTCGAACTTGTCGAGCAGGCCGTTCAGGTCGGCGGCGCCGAGCGTCCGCCGGTAGGTCTCGGCGACGGCGCGGCGCAGCAGGTGTTCGAGGACCTCCTGCTCGCGCCCCTCCTCGCTGACCTCGAACTCGACCTTGCCCATCAGCGACGGGACGATCGCGGGCAGGTCGCAGACGCGGGCGACGGCGTGGTCCTCGCCGGTGAGGGCCGCGCGGCGCACCGCGCCCGCCGCGACGGTCTCCGCGCCCGCGAGCGCGAACCGGGCGGACACGCCGGAGCGGGCGTCGACCGCCGTGGACTCGCGGACGAGCCGGGTGAACCGTCCGATCACCTCGATCAGGTGGTCGGGCACCTCGGCGGGCAGGCCCGAGAGGTCGGCGAAGTCGGACTCCTGGCGGATCAGCGCCAGCTCGGCCTCAAGGGCGAGCGGGTAGTGGGTGCGGATCTCGGCGCCGAAGCGGTCCTTCAGCGGGGTGATGATGCGGCCGCGGTTGGTGTAGTCCTCGGGGTTGGCGGACGCGACGAGCAGCACGTCCAGCGGCAGCCGCAGCGCGTAGCCGCGGATCTGGACGTCGCGCTCCTCCAGCACGTTCAGCAGCGCGACCTGGATGCGCTCGGCGAGGTCGGGCAGCTCGTTGATGGAGAACACGCCGCGGTTGGTGCGCGGGACGAGCCCGAAGTGCACCGTCTCGGGGTCGCCGAGGGTACGGCCCTCGGCGACCCTGATGGGGTCGACGTCGCCGATGAGGTCGCCGACGCTGGTGTCGGGCGTGGCGAGCTTCTCGCCGTACCGCTCGTCGCGGTGCTTCCAGTCGACGGGCAGCTCGTCGCCCTTCGCGGCGGCGAGGCGGCGGCAGCGCACGCACACCGGCGCGTACGGGTGGTCGTTGATCTCGCAGCCCGCGACGACGGGCGTCCACTCGTCGAGGAGCCCGGCGAGGGTGCGGATGAGCCGCGTCTTGCCCTGCCCGCGCTCGCCCAGCAGGACGAGGTCGTGCCCGGCGAGGAGGGCGCGCTCCAGGTGGGGGAGGACGGTGTCGTCGAACCCGAGGATGCCGGGGAAGCGCGGCTCACCGGTTCGCAGCCGGTGCAGCAGGTTGCCGCGGATCTCGGCCTTCACCGACCGCTGGACGTGACCGCTGGTGCGCAGCTCGCCCAGAGTGGACGGGCGGGATGCGGATTCACATGGTGTGGATTCACTCGGGTTGGAAGAACGCACGCGACCGACACTACGTCGCGGGTCAGCGGAATCGCACCCTTGACCCTAGGATTCGTCCGCTATGCCCTGCCTTGACGGCGTTTCGCGGCGCGGCCCGTTGTTTGTTCGGAGTCGCGTCTTGTTTGGGTGGATATGGCGTGGCGGGGGACACTGGAGGTGTGAAGCGAACCGGTGAACGGAGTGAATACTTTCTTCGGGCATCGAGATGAAGGCATTGACTTGGGAGGCGGTGCCGATGGCGCGATTCGGTGATGGCCTGGCCCTCGGACCCGACCTGGCCAAGGCCGCCGCGTCCGCGGTCGAGCAGGCGCTCGCGCCGCTCAGCGCGGCGCCCGACCTGGTCTGCGTCTTCATGACCGGGGACGATCCGGACGCGATCGAGGAGGCGGCGGCGGCCGCGGCGCGGGCGGCGGGGCCGGCGGTGCTGCTCGGCTGCAGCGCGTCCGGGGTGATCGGCGCCGGGCGCGGCGTGGAGGACGCGGGCGCGGTCAGCGCGTGGGCGGCGGTGCTGCCCGGCGCGCGTCTCGACCCGTTCCGGCTGGAGACGCTGAAGGCCGACGACCGGCTGATCGTGGTCGGCATGCCGGAGGGCCAGGACGACGACGTCGTCGGCGTCCTGCTGACCGACCCGTACAGCTTCCCGGTGGACGCCTTCGTCGAGCGCTCCGACGACGCGCTCCCCGGCCTGCCGCTCGTCGGCGGGCTCGCCGAGGGCAGCGAGCGCGGCGACGCGCGGCTGTTCGTCGGCGGCGAGGTGTACCGGGACGGCGCGGTCGGCGTCGTCATCGGCGGGGCCGTGACCGCCGCGACCGTGGTCAGCCAGGGCGCCCGCCCGATCGGGCCCGACATGGTGGTGACGCGGGCGGAGGAGAACGTCCTGTACGAGCTGGCGGGCGTTCCCGCGCTGGAGAAGCTGGAGCAGATCGTCGTGGGGCTGCCCGAGGAGGAGCAGGAGCTCGCCGGGCACGGCCTGCTGATCGGCGTGGCGATGGACGAGTACGCCGACGAGCACGAGCACGGCGACTTCCTCGTCCGGGGCGTCGTCGGCGCCGACACCGACAGCGGCGCGATCGCGATCGGGGACGTCGTGGACGTCGGGCGCACCGTCCGGTTCCAGGTCCGCGACGCCGGGGCCGCCGAGAAGGACCTCGCCGCCCTGCTGGAACGGTTCGATATGGCGCCGGTCGAGGGCGCGCTGCTGTTCTCGTGCAACGGGCGCGGGCAGGCGATGTTCCCCGACTCCGACCACGACGCGAAGGTGCTCGACCGCGCGTTCGGCCCGGCCGGGGTCGGCGGCTTCTTCGCCGCCGGTGAGATCGGCCCGGTCGCGGGACGCAACCACGTGCACGGCTTCACCGCGTCCATCCTGGCGTTCGGCCGGGCGGCGGAGCCCGCGTGACGCCGCCGTCCGACGCGCCCGGGTCGGCCGAGGCGCCCGTCCTCGCGGTGGACATCGGCGGGACGAAGCTCGCCGCCGCCCTCGTCGGGCCGGACGGGCGCGTCACGGCGTCCGGCCGCGTCCCGACCCCGAACGAGCCCGGCGTCGACGGCGAGGAGCTGTGGCGGACGCTGGAGGCGCTGCTCGGCAAGCTCGTCGCGGACGCGGGCGACCCGCCACTCGCGGGCGTCGGCGTCGGCTGCGGCGGGCCGATGACCTGGCCCGCCGCCGAGGTGTCGCCGCTGAACATCCCGGCCTGGCGCGGGTTCCCGCTGCGCGCCCGGCTCCGCGCGCGGTATCCGGGGCTGCCGGTCCGCATCCACAACGACGCGATCTGCGTCGCGGTCGGCGAGCACTGGCGGGGCGCCGGGCGCGGGCACGACGACGTCCTCGGGATGGTCGTGTCCACCGGCGTCGGCGGCGGGCTGATCCTCGGCGGGCGGCTGGTGAACGGGGCGAGCGGCAACGCCGGGCACATCGGGCACGTGATCGTCGACCCGGGCGGGCCGCCGTGCGCGTGCGGCGGGCGCGGCTGCCTGGAGGCGGTCGCGCGCGGCCCCGGGCTGGTCGCGTGGGCGCGCGAGCAGGGCTGGCGGCGCGGCGACGGCGCCACGACCGGGGTCGAACTGGCCGCGGACGCGCGCGGCGGCGACCCGGTCGCGGTCGCCGCGATGCGCCGCGCCGGACGCGCCCTCGGCATCGCGATCGCGTCCGCGACGCACCTGTGCGACCTCCAGGTCGTCGCGATCGGCGGCGGCGTGTCCCAGACGGGATCGCTGCTGTTCGAGCCGCTGGACGAGGCGTTCGACACGCACGCGCGGATGGATTTCGCGCGGCGGGTGCGGATCGTCCCGGCGGCGCTCGGGCAGACCGCCGGGCTCGTCGGCGCGGCCGCCCTGGTCTTCGCCCAGGACCGCTACTGGAGCGCGGGCTGACCGCCCGCCCGAAGGTTCGCGGTTCGAAGATCGCCTGGCGGGTGCGAGGATCGTAGGCATGCTCTCCCTCACCGTCGAGGACGTCCGCGCCGCCCGGGACGTGCTCCGCGAGGTGGTCGTG
This sequence comes from Actinomadura syzygii, assembly GCF_008085905.1. Lineage (GTDB taxonomy): Bacteria > Actinomycetota > Actinomycetes > Streptosporangiales > Streptosporangiaceae > Spirillospora > Spirillospora syzygii. Next base: position 47,642 of record NZ_VSFF01000007.1, read on the forward strand.
CCGACCCCGATGATCCCGTCCCGGGTGCTGTCGGAGCAGATCGGCGGGCCCGTCCTGCTCAAGTGCGAGAACCTGCAGCGCACCGGCTCGTTCAAGATCCGCGGCGCGTTCCTGCGGATCTCCCGGCTGAGCGCGGCCGAGCGGGCCCGCGGCGTCGTCGCGGCCAGCGCGGGCAACCACGCGCAGGGCGTCGCGCTCGCCGCGTCCATGCTCGGCTGCCGGGCGACCGTGTTCATGCCGGTCGGCGCCCCGCTCCCCAAGATCGCCGCGACCCGCGGCTACGGCGCCGAAGTCGTCTTCCCCGGCCCGACCGTGGACGACTGCCTCGTCGCCGCCCAGAAGCACGCGGACGAGTCGGGCGCCGTGTTCATCCACCCCTTCGACCACCCGGACGTCGTCACCGGCCAGGCCACCATCGGGCTGGAGATCATGGAGCAGTGCCCGGACGCCCGCACGATCGTCACCCCGGTCGGCGGCGGCGGCCTGCTCGCGGGCGTCGCGGCGGCCGCCAAGGGCGTCGCGCTCGCCGCGGGCGGCCCCGGCGTCAAGATCGTCGGAGCGCAGGCCAAGCGGGCGGCGGCGTTCCCGCCCTCGCTCGCGGCCGGCCGCCCGACGCAGATCGAGATCGAGCGGACGATGGCGGACGGGATCGCGGTCGGCCGTCCCGGCGACCTCACCTACGCCATGTTCACCGAGCTGGTCGACGCGGTCGTCACCGTCACCGAGGAGTCCATCTCGCAGGCGCTGCTGCTGTGCCTAGAACGGGCCAAGCAGGTCGTCGAGCCCGCGGGAGCGGCCGGGGTCGCGGCCCTGCTGGAGCACGCCTACGCGGTCGAGCCGCCCGTCGTGGTGCTGCTGTCGGGCGGCAACATCGACCCGCTGCTGCTGTCGCGGGTGCTGCGGCACGGCCTCGCGGGCGCGGGCCGGTACCTGGTCGTCCGGTGCCGGTTGAAGGACCGTCCGGGCGCGCTGATGACGCTGCTCGGCGAGCTTGCCGAGCTGGGCGTGAACGTCCTGGACGTGATGCACGAGCGCGTCGCGGCGCGGCTGCCCGTCGAGGAGGCCGAGGTGCTCCTGCACCTGGAGACGCGCGGCGCCGACCACTCCGAGGACGTCATCGGCCACCTCCGCGAACGGGGCTACACCCTCACGCTGAGCTAGCCGCCCGCACGGCTCGCCCAGCGCGAGGGCGGTCGGGCCTACACGCTCGGCTTGCCCTCGGAGTACAGCCAGGTCTTCGCCCAGCCGTTCACGTTCCTGTGCGAGAGCCGTCCGGCGAAGCGGACGAAGTCCGCCGTCGAAGCGTTCCCGTACCGGTGCGCGGCGGGCCACTCGCGCAGCAGGCGGTAGAACGACTTGTCACCGATCGTCTTCCGCAGGGCGTGGATGGCCATCGCGCCGCGGTCGTACACGAGCCCGTCGAAGATGTGGTCGCGGCCCGGGTCGGCGACCTTGCCCTTCCACAGCGCGCTGTCGGCGGGCGCCTTGTACGTGTCGTCGAAGCTGCTCTGCACGGGCGTGCCCTCGAACTTCTCCGCGTACAGCCACTCGGAGTACGTCGCGAAGCCCTCGTTCAGCCAGATGTCGGACCAGCGCGCGGGGGACACCGCGTCGCCGAACCACTGGTGGCCGAGCTCGTGCGCGAGCAGCCCGCCGCTCGGGATGCTGCCCGGCCTGCGTCCGAGGTCGTACACGGGACGGCCCTGCGTCTCCAGCGCGTAGCCGACGCCCGCCTTCACCACGATCCCGCCCGTCGAGGTGAACGGGTAGCGCCCGTACAGGGACGCCTCGAAGTCCGTCACCTGCCCGGTCTGGTCGTGGAACTTCTGCGCGTCGCCCGCCGCCACGCCCTGGACGCGGTCGGTGGCCGTGAGGTTCGGCACGCCGCCCTTCGTCCGGCCGGACAGGGTGTCGTACTTGCCGATGGCGAACATCGACAGCTCGCTCGCCATCGGGTTGCGGACGTCCCAGCGGGTCGTCGTCCAGCCGCCCTTCGTCGACCTGCCGCGCAGGTCGCCGTTGGCCAGCGTGGTGAGGCCGCTCGGCGCCGACAGGGTGAACGAGTACGTCGCCTTGTCGGACGGATGGTCGTTCACCGGGAACACCGTCGCCGCGCCGATCGGCTGGTTGAGCATGACGGCGCCGTCCGCCGTCGGGATCCAGCCGGACGTGCCGAGCGCGTCGTCGTTCACCGTCTGCGGGACGCCCGAGTACGCGACCGTCACCGTGAACGTCCGGTTCTTGCGCAGCCCGCTCGGCGGGGTGATGACCAGCTCCTGCGCGCCCGTCCGCCTGTAGGACGCCTTACGCCCGTCCACCTTCAGGGACGAGATCGTCAGCGGGCCGAGGAAGTCCAGGTCGAAGCGGGACAGGTTCTGCGTCGCCCGCGCCTTCACCCTGGTCACGGCCTGGATGCCCTTCGTCGCCGGGTCGTACCTGAGCCCGACGTCGTAGTGCGCGACGTCGTAGCCGCCGTTGCCCATGTCGGGGAAGTAGGGGTCGCCCGCGCCCGGCGCCCCGGGCGTGAACCGCGCGGCGGCGACGGCGGGCGCCGCCGGGGCGGCGAGCACCGCGGCGGTGCTCAGCGCCACGGTGGCCAGGACTCTGGGGGTTCTGCTCATCGGCCTCGTCCTCGGGTCGTCGGTCGTCCTCGGTTGGCGGTCCGGCCCCCGGTTTCCGGCCCGGCCGGCCGTGGTCAGCTGTCATGACCGTGATCAAGACTTGCTCGTGACCCGCGTCCCCGGCAAGCCCCGTTTGGTCTTAAATCGGCGGAAAAAGGACGGAATCCATGGCCGGATCCGGCAGTCGGACGCCGTTCGCGCGGTTGGTCCGTCCGCGGGACCCGGTTCCGGCCCAGCCTCGCGGGCCTTTACGGGCATCCGCCATGGGACCCGCCGGTCTTTCCGCGGGCTTGGCCGATTCCGCGCCGCGGCCTCACCTGGACGGGCGGCCCTGCTCGTACAGCCAGTCGTTGAAGAACCCGTCGAGGCTCTTGCCGGAGACCTGGTCGGCGGTCGCGATGAACTGCCGCGTCGTCGCGCCCGAGTGCCTGCGCTCCTTCGTCCAGGTCTGGAGGATCTTGTAGAAGACGTCCTCGCCGACCTTGTCGCGGAGCGCGACCAGCGTCATCCCGCCCCGGTCGTACACCGAGCGGCCGAACATCTGCTTGCGCCCCGGGTTGCCGGGCGGGACGTCCCACAGCTCCCGCGCCCCCGCGCTCCGGTACCGCTCGTCGAACTGCTCCTTGACGCTCCGGCCGCCGGTCTTCTCCTCCCACAGCCACTCGGCGTAGGTGGCGAAGCCCTCGTTCAGCCAGATGTCCTGCCACTTCGTCACGCTGACGCTGTCGCCGAACCACTGGTGCGCCAGCTCGTGCGCGACGATCGTCGGCTGCAATCCGAACGCCCCGTACACCGGCCGGGTCTGCGCCTCCAGCGCGAACCCCACGTCCGCGTTGTCGATCAGCCCGCCGGTGGAGGAGAACGGGTACGGGCCGAACAGCTTCGTCCACTCCTCGGTGACGTCGGAGTTCAGCTTGTGGAACCGGTCGATGTTCACGGTCATGAGGCTCTGGTCGACGGCGGTGATGACCGGGACGCCGCTCGGGGTCCGTCCCGTCCGGACGCCGAACCGGCCGACGTCGACCGTCGCCAGGTACGTCGCCATCGGCGCCTTGACATGCCACTTCGACGTCGTGTCCGTCGTCAGCGACACCGGCTCGACGGACGGCAGGCCCGTCCCCGGCGACTCGCTCGGCGGCGTGCCCGGCGGGTTCGGCGGCGAGCCGGGCAGGTTCGGCGGGAGCCCGCCGCCGCCGGTGTCGGCCGGCGGCGTCTCCGGCTCCCCGTTCGCGATCGCCGTCAGCCCCGGCGGCACCGTGATCTCGAAGTCGAACGTCGCCTTGTCGCTCGGATGGTCGTTGCTCGGGAACCAGGTGTGCGCCCCGCTCGGCTGGCACGCGACGAACACGCCGTCCGGGGTGCGGATCCAGCCGTACTTGCCGAGCGTCGAGTCGGTCACCGGCCGCGGCGTCCCCGCGTACTGGACGACCGTGGTGAACTTCGCGCCCTTCTCCAGCGGCTTCGCCGGGGTGACCTCCAGCTCGCTGCCGCCGCGCTGCTGCCGCGCGGGCGCCCCGTCCACCGTGATGGACGACACGTCCAGGCCGGTCAGGTCCAGGTTGAACCGGGCGAGCCGCTCGGTCGCCAGCGCGGTGATCGTCGCGGTGCCGTCGAGCTGCTGCGGCCCGTCCGGCGTGATCTTCAGCTTCAGCGCGTAGTTCTGGACGTCGTACCCGCCGTTCCCGTCGCCCGGCACGTAGTCGTCGCCCGCCGTGGTCGGCCCCGCCGGACCCGACACCGCCCCCTCGGGCGGCGGACCGGACGGCCCTGGGTCGTCGTCGCCGAACGGCGTCACCTGGCAGGCGGCGGTCAGCGACCCCGCGACGGCGAGAGCGGCCAGTCCCGCGACGCGGCGGGACACGGGCCGCGCACCACGATGGGACGGGCTGGGGGACTTTCCGGCCTTATGCACGCCGACAAGCGTGCCCGTGCCACCCCCACCCCGCAACCTGGACGTGTCCGTTCGTCGTCAGCGGCGGTGGGCGTAGGGGTTGGGCGCGGTCGGGTCGGCCTTGACGACGATCGTGCGGGCGACCTTGCAGTGCAGGGCCTGCTTGCGGCGGTCCCACAGGATCCAGGCGACGTCGACCAGGCCTATGCAGCCGCAGAAGCCGCCGAGCACGCTGTAGAAGGCGGAGCGTCCGGCGGCCTGGCCGGAGGTGATCGCCTGCCGGTCGTCCTGCCGGACGACGCGGATGCGCAGCAGCATCTTGCCGAGCGTCTGCCCGAACCTCGCGTGCATCAGCCAGTAATAGAGGAAGCCCAGCACGACGCTGATCGCGTTCGCGCCGGACTGGGCGCCGTTGAAGAAGGAGTCGTTGGAGTCCGGGTTGAAGACGCGGTTCCAGTCGATGAACGGGATCGAGACCAGCCCGGACACGATGCCGACCAGGATCAGGTCGACGATCGCCGCGCCCAGCCGCGCCCAGCGGCCCGCCAGCCCCTCGGTGGCGGGATCGACGTACCCGCCCATGCCCGGCCCGTAGCCGGACTGGTCGGGATACCTCGGGTACTGCGGTGGCGGCTGCTGCTGCCCGTACCCCGGCTGCTCGCCGTATCCGGGCTGCTCGCCGTACCCCGGTTGGCCGCCGTATCCGGGTTGGCCGCCATGGCCCGGCTGTTCTCCGTACCCGGGTTGACCGCCGTACCCGGGCCGGCCTCCGTACGGTTGCTGACCCTGGCCGCCGTAGGGGTCCTGGCCGTAGGGCGGTTGGCCGCCGGGCGGCTGCCGCTGCTCGCCGCCGTAGGGCGGTCCGCCGTACGGGCCCGGACGGTCGGGCGGCGGCTGCTCGTCAGGCCGCCGGTCTTCCGGCTCTCCCCCGGACGCGGGGTCGTTCGGCGGTTGCGTCATGACCGTTGGATTGGCCGTGGCGCAGGGTTCCAAACATCGCCGCGTCCGGGAGGATCGGAATGTTTACCCCTGGATGATCAGGAGTTGCCGGGCTCGGACGGCGGCGCCGCCGGCGCCGGTGGTTGCGCGGGCGGTTGCGCCGGTTGCGCGGAGCGGGCGTACGGGTTCGGCGCCCACGCCGGCGCCTTCACGACGACCGTCCCGGCGATCTTGTCGTGGACGGCCTGGCGGCGCGGGTCCCACAGGATCCAGGCGTTGTCGAGGAGGCCGACGAAGCTGAGGATCCCGAGGGCGGGCGTCAGCACGCCGAGGATGGACGACCCCGTCGTGATGGCGTACACGAACGCCTCCCGTCCGGCCGCCTGGCCCCAGCTCACCGCGGAGTGGTCGGACGCCTTCACCACCCTGATGCCGAGCGCCAGCTTCCCGAGCGTCTGCCCCCACCTCGCGTGCGCGACGGTGAAGTACACGAAGCCCAGCAGGAACACGAGCGCGTACGCGGCCATCATGCGCGGGATGTTGTACAGGTCCAGGGGGTCGGTGATCGGCTCGCCGGACGAGATGGAGTCCTCCCACTTGTCCCAGCGGATCGAGAGCAGGAAGGCGGGCGTCGAGAAGACGCCGAGGATGACGCCGTCCAGGATCCCGGCGACGAGCCGGCGCAGGCGTCCGGCGGCGAAGTCCTGCGGTCCGCCCTGGCCGGACGGTCCGTAGCCGGGCGGTCCGTACCCGGGGTGGCCGTAGCCGGGCGGGGGATATCCCGGCTGCGGCGGGCCGTAACCGGGCGGCGCGTAACCGGAGGGCGGAGCGGGCGGCCCGTAGCCGATCGGGGGCGCGGCGGGCAGCGGGGCCGCACCTGGCTGCGGGGCCGCACCTGGCTGCGGGGCCGCGCCGGGTTGCGGGGCCGCGCCGGGTTGCGGGGCCGCGCCGGGCTGGGCGCCGTAGGTGCCCTCGTAGGGCGGCGGGCGCTCCGGCATCGCGGGCGGGCCGGTCGGCGCGTCCGCGGAGGGGGTCTCGGGGGCGTCCGGGGACTGCGGGTCGGGGGACGCCCAACCGCCGCCCTCGGGCCGGGGGTTCTCAGGCGGTTCGCTCATGATCCACAGTGTGCCGTCAAACGGGCGGGACCGGTGCGGTTTGAACGGACGTCCGGCCCTGGACGATGGCGCCGTCCAGGGCCGGGCGACCCCCCGAGCTCAAGGGGGAGCGTGCGGCGGATCAGAGGTTGCCGCGGCGCTCCTGCTCCCGCTCGATCGCCTCGAACAGGGCCTTGAAGTTCCCCTTGCCGAAGCCCAGCGAGCCGTGCCGCTCGATGAGCTCGAAGAACACGGTCGGCCTGTCCTGGACGGGCTTGGTGAAGATCTGCAGCAGGTAGCCGTCCTCGTCCCGGTCGACCAGGATCCGGCGCTTCTGCAGCTCCTCGATCGGGACGCGCACCTGCCCGATGCGCTCGCGCAGCTCCGGGTCCTCGTAGTAGGAGTCGGGGCTCTCCAGGAACTCGACGCCCGCGGCCCGCATCCGGTCGACCGAGGACAGGATGTCGTTCGTCGCGAGCGCGATGTGCTGGACGCCAGGACCGCCGTAGAACTCCAGGTACTCGTCGATCTGCGACTTGCGCTTGCTCTCGGCGGGCTCGTTCAGCGGGAACTTCACCTTGCGGGTGCCGTCCGCGACGACCTTCGACATGAGCGCCGAGTACTCGGTCGCGATGTCGTCCCCGACGAACTCGGCCATGTCGGTGAAGCCCATGACGCGGTGGTAGTACTCGGCCCACTCGTCCATGCGCTCGACGTTGCCGACGCAGTGGTCGACCGCCTGGAAGTAGCGCTTCTCGACCGGCTCGACGATCGGGTCGACGGCCTCGAACCCGGGGAGGTACGGGCCGGTGTAGTTCGAGCGGTCGACCAGGGTGTGCCGGGTCTCGCCGTAGGTGGCGATGGCCGCGATCGTCACCTTGCCGTGGTCGTCCTCCAGGACGTGCGGCTCCTCCAGGCCCGTCGCGCCCTTGGCGAGTGCGTGCCGGTAGGCGTGCTCGACGTCCGGGACCTCGATCGCGAGGTCGACGACGCCGTCGCCGTGCTCGGCGATGTGCCGTCCGATCTCCGTGCCGGCCTTCACCGGGCCCCGGAACACGAATCTGGCGCCGCCCGACTCCAGGACGTGCACGGCCTCCTCGGGACTGCCGTTCTCCGGGCCACGGTAGGCGACCCTGCGCATGCCGAACGCGGTCGAGTAGTAGTGCGCCGCCTGCTTGGCGTTGCCGACGGCGAAGACGACGGCGTCCATGCCCTTGACCGGAAACTCATCCATGCCACCCAATCTCCGCAATCGCCTACAAGGTGCGCAAGAGTCATCTGAATCACTGGTCAATCTGTACAGTGGACGGCAGTATTCACCGGTCGCTCTGTACAGCATGACCATGTGTTCGGGCGGCTTCGGAGGGGGAGGGCGGCGGCATGCCGATCGACGCGCTGGACGGACGGCTGATCGAGCTCTTCACCGCCGAGCCGCGGATCGGCGTCCTGGAGGCGTCCCGGCGGCTGAAGGTCGCGCGCGGGACCGTGCAGGCGCGGCTCGACCGGCTGGCCCGGGACGGCGTCGTCGCGGGCATGGGCCCGGAGATCGACCCGGCGGCGCTCGGCTACGGCGTCACGGCGTTCGTCACGCTCCAGCTCCGCCAGAGCCTGGGGCAGGGGCACAGCGGGCACGACCCGGTGGCGGCGCGGCTCGCGCAGGTGCCCGAGGTGATCGAGGCGCACACCATCACCGGGCCCGGCGACATGCTGTGCCGCGTCGTGGCGCGCAGCAACACCGACCTGCAGCGCGTCATCGACCTCATCGTGGACGTCGCGGGCGTCGAGCGCGCGTCGTCGGTGATCTCCCTGGCCACCCAGGTCCCGTACCGGACGCTGCCGCTCGTCCGCGCCGTCGCCGCCCAGCGCGACCGCTGACCTGGATAAGGGCGGCCCCGGACACAGCGCCGCCGGGCGGGTTCTCTGCCCGCCCGGCGGTTCCCGGTTCCGCGATCAGCGCGGCCGGCTCGGCGGGACGCCGGCCGAAGCGATGAACGGTCAGCCGGCTCCGTACGGGGTGGCGTCGAGGATCTCGACGGTCATGCCGCGTCCGTTCGGCAGGTTGTAGGTGGCCTTCTCGCCGACCTTCTTGCCGTTGATCGCCGCGCCCAGCGGCGACTTGGGGGAGTAGACGTCGATGGGGGCGCCGACCTCCTCGCGGGACGCGAGCAGGAAGGTGACCTCCTCGTCGTCGCCCTCGAAGGAGATCGTGACGGTCATGCCCGGCCCGACGACGCCCTCGGTGCGCGGCGCCTCGCCGACGCGGGCGTTCTCCAGGATGGCCTGCAGCTGCAGGATGCGGCCCTCGATCTTGCCCTGTTCCTCCTTGGCCGCGTGGTAGCCGCCGTTCTCGCGCAGGTCGCCTTCCTCCCGCGCCGCCTCGATCTTCTGCGCGATCTCGATGCGGCCCGGGCCCGACAGGTGCTCCAGCTCGTTCTTGAGCCGGTCGTACGCCTCCTGGGTCAGCCAGGTGACGTTGTCAGCGCGGGTCTCGGTCACGGGTACTCCTCATCCACATGTAGCGATCCTCCGCCCGCTCCCTGGGCGGATGTCACATCGACATGAAGTGCGGCCGGGTGAAACCTCTAGCCTATCCGGTGGTTGCGGGTAAAGGTTCCCTGATCTCGGCGTCTGCAATCCGCCATTCGTACTTCGGCCTTCACGGGGCGTATCGGACGCCCGACCGTTACACCCGACCGCTACACGGTGCGGCAGTCGTGGATCCGCGCGCCGGTCGCCCTGCGGGCCGTGTGCAGCGTCTCCGTCCCCTTGGCGCCCGACCTGCCCGCCGGGACGGTGACCTCCCGCTCGTCCAGCACCGCGAACTTCTCGTCGTAGGCGTCGACGGTGCAGCGGACGGCGTCGTCCTTCCCCTTGGCGACGGTGTAGTTGACCGTCACCAAGGCGTCGGCGATGTCGTAGCTGACCATCTGCGCGACGATCCCCGGCGTCTGCCCCGCGTAGGCGGCGATGATGCCGAAACCGCCCGCGGCGAGCGCGGCGACCGCGCCGATGACGACCAGTCCGAGGCGTCCCCGGCGCGGCTCCGGGCGCGCGGGGTCGGACGCGGCTTCCTGCGGCACGCTCGTCGTCATGGCGGGGAATCTCCGTGCGGTGTTCGGACGTTGTCAGGGACAATTCTCGTCTGTGTTGTCGCGTGCCTCGAACCGGGGGCCGCTCACCGAGTCCGGAGAGGGAGATCCCCAGGTGTCCGAGGCGATCGAGGAAACGACGAGGAGGCCGGCCGGGGGCGAGGAGCCGCTGCGCCTCATGGCGGTGCACGCGCACCCCGACGACGAGTCCAGCAAGGGCGCCGCGACGATGGCGCGGTACGTCGCGGAGGGCGTCGAGGTCCTCGTCGTGACGTGCACCGGCGGCGAGCGCGGCGACATCCTCAACCCGGCGATGGACCGTCCCGAGGTCAAGGCCGACATCGGCAAGGTCCGCGAGGCGGAGATGGCGCGGGCCCGGGAGATCCTCGGCGTCCGGCAGTCCTGGCTCGGCTTCGTCGACTCCGGCTACCCCGAGGGCGACCCGCTGCCGCCGCTGCCGGAGGGCTGCTTCGCGCTCGAACCGCTGGAGACCGCCGCCGAGCCGCTGGTGCGCGCCGTCCGCGAGTTCCGCCCGCACGTGATCCTCACGTACGACGAGAAGGGCGGCTACCCCCACCCCGACCACGTCAAGTGCCACGAGGTCTCGGTCGAGGCGTTCGACGCGGCGGGCGACCCGGAGCGCTACCCCGGCACCGGCGAGCCCTGGCAGCCGCTCAAGCTCTACTACCACATGACGTTCAGCAAGGAGCGCGTCGTCGCCCTGCACACCGCGATGGAGAACGCGGGCCTGGAGTCGCCCTACGCCGACTGGATGAAGCGGTTCGACGAGGACGACACCGGCGAGCGCGCCAAGTGGGAGGTCACCACGCGCGTCCCGTGCGCCGACCACTTCGAGACCCGCGACCGCGCCCTGCTCGCCCACGCCACCCAGATCGACCCGAACGGGTTCTGGTTCGTCGTCCCGATGGACGTCCAGCGCGAGGCATGGCCCACCGAGGACTACCATTTGGCCAGGTCCCTGGTCGACACCGAACTGCCGGAGGACGACCTGTTCGCCGGCGTCCGGGAGAAGGTGTGTCTCTGATGCCTCCCCTCGCCGTACCCCTCGCCGCGCCCCTGGTGGCGCTTCCGCTGAACGACGACACGGTCAGCCCCGGCCTGCTCGGCTTCGGCGTCTTCATCGTCCTCCTCGTCGCGACGGTCTTCCTGTTCCGCTCGATGGGCAAGCAGCTCAAGAAGATCCAGGCGCCGAGCGAGGCCGACCTGAAGCAGCAGGAGTGGGAGCGCGCCGAAGCCGCGAAGGCCGCGGCCGGGAAGGCCGCTAAGATCGACGACGCCGCGAGGAACGGCGGCGACGGGGACGGCGCCTGACGCCGCCTCGACTCGACGGCTGACGAACCGGGGGCGCCCATGGCGGAGGCGGCGCACCGCCCGAAGACCGTGACGGCGCCGGGCCCGGCCCGTCCGCACAGGGCGGACGCGGTGCTGCGGGAGCGCGGCGAGCAGGGCGCGCGGGTCACGTTCTTCGAGCTGTTCTTCGACCTCGTCTTCGTCTTCGCCATCACACAGCTCTCCCACCTGCTGCTGGAGCACCTCACGCTGCGCGGCGCCGGCGAGACGCTGCTGCTCCTGCTGGCCGTCTGGTGGGCGTGGATGTACACGTGCTGGACGACGAACTGGTTCAGCCCCGACCATCCGGCCGTCCGGCTGATGCTGGTCGCGGTGATGATCGCCGGGCTGTTCATGGCGGCGATGCTGCCCGGCGCGTTCGGCGGCGAGGCGCTGTGGTTCGCCGCCGCCTACGTCGCGATCCAGGTCGGCCGGACGGTGTTCGTCGTCGTGTGCACCTGGGGGCACCGGCTCGGCCCGAACTTCCAGCGGGTCCTGTTCTGGCAGGTGGCCGCCGGGGTGCTGTGGATCGGCGGCGCGCTCGCCGACGGGCACGAGGCGCGCGTGGGGCTGTGGGTGCTCGCCGTGGCGCTGGAGTACCTCGCGCCGTGGCACGGGTACGCGACGCCGCTGCTCGGCCGGTCCAGCACCGCCGAGTGGACGATCGACGGCGCGCACATGGCCGAGCGCTGCCAGCTCTTCCTGATCATCGCGCTCGGCGAGACGGTGCTGGTCACCGGCTCGACGCTGGCCGGGCACCCGCCGTCCGGCGCGGTCGCGGCCGGGTTCGTGTCGGCGTTCGTCGGCACCGTCGCGCTCTGGTGGATCTACTTCGACCACACCGCCGAGGCCTCCGCCGCGCAGATCGCCGCGTCCCCCGACCCCGGACGCCTCGGACGCTCCGCCTACACCTTCATCCACATCGTGATGGTCGCGGGCATCATCGTCGGCGCGGTCGCGGACGAGAAGGTCCTGGCGCACCCCGGCGGCCACCTCGGCACCGCGTTCGCCGTCGTCGCGCTCGGCGGCCCGGCCCTGTTCGTCGCCGGGCAGGCGCTGTTCAAGCGGGTCGTCTTCGGCGGCTTCACGCGCGCCCGGGTGGTCTCGATCCTCGTCCTCGCCGGGCTGGCCGGGCCCGCTCTGCTCACCGACGCGTTCACGCCGCTCGCCCTGCACGTCTGCGCGTCCGCCGTGGTGGTGGCGCTGGCGCTCTGGGACGTCCGCGCCTACCGGCGGCTGCGCCGGATGAACGCGCTGCCGGGGCCGTTCGTCACCGGGTGACCCCGGTTGGACCCGGCCGCCGCCGGGGAGGATCTCCGCCGTGCGCGCGAACTTCGAGGACTCCCTCCAGGGCCTGCCCCCGGCGGCGGCGCGGCTGTTCCGGCTGCTGGGCGTGCTGCCCGGCGGCGACGTCGGCCCGGCGGCGGCCGCCGCCCTCGCCGACGTGCCGGAGGACGAGGCCCGGACGCTGCTCGCCGCGCTCGCCGACCGCGACCTCGCAGCCGAGTCCGCGGACGGCCGCTACGCGGTTCCCGGCCCGGCCCGCGCCCTCGCCCGCGAGCGCGCCGAGCGGGACGAGACCGAGGCCGGGCGCGAGGCGGCGCTGCGGCGCGTCCTCGACCATCTCCTCTCCGTCGCGGGCGAGGGCGGGCTCCACCTGGACGGGCTGGCGCTGCTGGAGCGGGAGCGCTGGTCCGAGGCCGCCGACGAACTGGCGGAGCGCCTGGACGCCGCCGAACACGAGGACGACCCGCACGGCGCCCTCCTCGCCCGCCACGACCTCGCCCGCGCGCTGATCGGGACGGGCGACCTCGACCGCGCCATCGAGCTGCTCGGCCTGCTCCCGGACGAGTTCGCCGCCCTCCCCGAACCGGACCAGTACAACCGGGCCCGCGCGCTGGCCAGCCTGGGCGAGGCGTACCTGCGGGCGCACCGTCCCGTCGCCGCGACGAACTTCTTCGGCCAGGCCCTGGAGATCCTGCGCAAGGAGGACGTCGTCGACTTGCAGGCCGGGATGTTCGTCCACCTGGCCGAGGCCGCCCGCCAGCGCGGCGACCGCGCCGCCGAAGGCGCGGCGCTCGACCGCGCGGCCGAACTGTACGAACGGGTCGCCGCGGAGGGGCCGTGAGCGGTCAGGCTTTGCGGTGGTCCCAGCTCACGACGCGGTCGGGCTCCATCACGACGAGGACGCGCTTGGCCACCGCCCGCTCGATGCCCTCGGCGACCACCGGGTCGACGGGCTCGCCGATCTCCGGGACGGGCAGCCCCGCCATCCGCGAGCCGACCACCATGCCGACCTTGTTCCTCGGCTCGGGGTCGTCGATGACGACGCCGCGCCCGTAGAGGGACACGCCGCGCAGCTCGCCGTACTCGACGCCGTCCTCGACCAGGCAGGTCATGGCCGGGTTCCGGCGCAGGTTCAGCACCTTCTGCGACGCCCGGTAGGTGGTGAAGGCGATCTTGCCGTCCAGCAGCGCGTAGAACATCGTGACGAGGTGCGGCGCCCCGTCCCCGCCGACGGTCGCGACCTGCACCTTGTAGCTCTCCGCCAGGTAGGCCGCGACCTCGTCCGGCGTCATCCTGATCTGCTCGCGCTTGCCGCCTGCCAACGGGGCCTCCTCGTATCGGGCATGGATCGGGCGTGTATCGGGCTCGACCCGGCCTGACCCGGGCACGGTGCGGAAAGCATAACCAAGCGCTTGATCGTGTCCGGGACGCGGCACCATGGGGGGATGTCCGCGCGAGATCTGACCGTCCTCGGCTCCGCCAGCGCGGTGCCGACCAGGGCCCGCAACCACAACGGCTACCTGCTGCGCTGGGACGGCCACGGCCTCCTCTTCGACCCCGGCGAGGGGACGCAGCGGCAGATGACCCTGGCCGGGGTGTCGGCGTCCGACGTGACGTGGATCTGCGTGACGCACTTCCACGGCGACCACTGCCTCGGGGTGCCCGGCATCGTCCAGCGCATCGCCCGCGACGGCGTCGCGCACCCGGTGGACGCGGCGTTCCCGGCGAGCGGCGCGCAGTTCTGGGAGCGACTGCGGCACGCCGCCGCCTTCCACGACACCGGCGTGATCCGGGAGCAGCCCGTCGCCGGGGACCGGATGGCGCTCGACACCGGGGACGCGCCGTTCTCCCTGGTCGCGATGCGCCTGTCCCACCCGGTGGAGGCGTACGGCTACCGGCTTGAGGAACCGGACGGCGTCACGATGCTGCCCGCCGAACTGGCCGCGCGGGGCGTGCGCGGGCCGCTGGTGCGGCGGCTCCAGCGGGACGGCCGCGTCCTCACCCCGAACGGGCGCACCGTCACGCTCGACGAGTGCAGCGTGCGCCGTCCCGGCCAGAAGGTCGCGTTCGTCATGGACACCCGCCTCTGCGACGCCGTCGCGGAACTCGCCGACGGCGTCGACATGCTGGTCATCGAGTCGACGTTCCTCGACGCCGACGCCTCCCTCGCCGCCGACTACGGGCACCTCACCGCGTCCCAGGCGGCGAAGGTCGCGGCGGGCGCGGGCGTCCGGCACCTCGTCCTGACCCACTTCTCCGAGCGGTACCGGACGGACGACGAACCCAGGTTCGCCGACGAGGCGTCCGCGGTCTTCGGCGGCGAGGTCACGCTCGTCCACGACCTCGACCGGATCCCGATGCCGCCGCGCCGCCTAAGCGGTCGCGGACCAGGGCAGGATGATGACCATGGCTGAAGAAGTCGATGTCGTGGTGATCGGTCTGGGCCCCGGCGGCGAGGACGCGGCGGGACGGCTGGCGGAGGCGGGCCTGTCCGTCGTCGCCGTCGAGTCGCGGCTGGTCGGGGGCGAGTGCCCGTACTACGCCTGCGTCCCGACGAAGATGATGGTGCGGGCCGCCGGGCTCCTCGCGGAGGGCGGGCGCATCCCCGGGATGGCGGGCGAGGCGTCGGTCCATCCCGACTGGGCGCCGGTCGCGGCCCGGATCCGGGACGAGGCGACCGGCGGCTGGGACGACAAGGCCGCCGCCGACCGGCTCACCGGGAAGGGCGCCCGGCTCGTCCGCGGACACGGCCGCGTCACCGGCCCCCGCGAGGTCACCGTCGACGGCCAGGTCTTCCAGGCCCGGCGGGGGATCGTCCTCAACACCGGCACGTCGCCCGCCGCGCCGCCCGTCGACGGGCTCGCCGGCACCCCGTACTGGACGAACCGCGAGGCCGTCCAGGCGACGGAGCCGCCCGCGTCGCTGCTCGTCCTCGGCGGGGGCGTCGTCGGCGTCGAGATGGCGCAGGTGTTCTCCCGCTTCGGCAGCCGCGTCACCATCGTCGAGCACGGCGACCGGCTCCTCGCCAACGAGGAGCCGGAGTCCAGCGCGCTGCTCCGCGACGTGTTCGAGCGCGAGGGCATCGGCGTCCGCACCGGGGTGGCCGCGACCGGCGTCGCCTACGAGAACGGCGAGTTCACCCTCCGCCTCGGCGACGAGGGCATCGTCGGCGACCGGCTCCTGGTCGCGACGGGCCGCCGATCGAACCTCAAGGGCCTCGGGCTCGACGCGGTCGGCCTGGACGAGAACGCGCGGGGCATCTCCGTCGACGGCCACATGCGCGCCGCCGACGGCGTGTGGGCGATCGGCGACATCACCGGGATGGGCGCGTTCACGCACGTGTCGATGTACCAGGCGGCGATCGCCGTCCGGGACATCCTCGGCGAGGAGGGCCCGCCCGCCGTCTACCGCGCCGTGCCGCGCGTCACCTTCACCGACCCTGAGATCGGCTCCGTGGGCCTCACCGAGGCGCAGGCGCGCGAGCAGAACCTGCCCGTCTGCACGTCCGTCTCCCCGATCCCCGATTCGACGCGCGGCTGGATCCACAAGACCGGCAACGACGGCCTCGTCAAGCTCGTCGAGAACACCGAGTGGGGAACGCTGGTCGGCGCCACCGCCGCGGGCCCGTCCGGCGGCGAGGTGCTCGGCTTCCTCGCGGTGGCCGTCCACACCGAGACCCCCACCGCCTCCCTCCGCGAAATGATCTACGCCTACCCCACCTTCCACCGAGCCATAGAACCCGCCCTCACCGCCCTCGCCCGCTGACGCCGGTCAGGGCGGATCCGGCATCACGAGTCCTCTGTCCAGGACGGGCAGGTAGCCCTGCCCCGGCTGCCGACTCCGTCCTCGTCCCACGGGGAAGACGAGGACGGAGCTCAGGACTCGGGCCACGAGCGCCCTCCGCTGCTGGAGGTCGTATCCGCCTTCGCCCGGAGACAGCCGCCACTGGCGGAGGCGTTCGGCCGCGTCGTCGGAGAGACAGGCTTCGACGGCTTCCCGCGCTTCCTTCTCCTTGGCGAGGTCTTGGACGATCTCCTTGAGGTTCGCACGGCGTTGCTCGTAGAGCGCGCCGACGACGTCGCCGCGGTCCAGGCGGGCCTCCAGGTCGTCGAGTCTCGCGTTGACGGCCTCGAACTCACGTGCTCGGACCCATTCGCCCTGCTTCAGTGAATCCGGCGGCGCTCCGGCGAGAACGCCGAGGACCAGATCGGCCACCTCCTGATCCATCCACTCTCCCCGTACCGAGCTTCCTCCACAGCCACCGTCGCTCGCCGGGCGGCACGCATAGCGGTAGTTGGACCGGCCCACCTTGGTGGCGCAACCCGCCAGGACGCATCTGCAGAGCCGTCCGTCCGCCTCGTTGCCGCACTGGAGGAACCCCGACAGCAGATACTTGCGCGGCGTTCGCCCCTCACCTGCCGCGCTTCGCCCGCCTGGAGCCCTGCGGCGCGGCGCGTACCGACGGCATACCGCCTGCCATTC
Source organism: Actinomadura syzygii (assembly GCF_008085905.1). GTDB lineage: Bacteria > Actinomycetota > Actinomycetes > Streptosporangiales > Streptosporangiaceae > Spirillospora > Spirillospora syzygii. Next base: position 64,395 of record NZ_VSFF01000007.1, read on the forward strand.
CGCCGGGGTGATGATCGGCTCCCACCGGCCCGGCAGCGGGTCTCCGGCCTCGTCGGTGACGATCTCGTCGTCGAGGACGCGCAGCCCGGCCAGCCGCGGGCTGGAGATGATCTGCTTGACCGTCTGGGTGCGCCACGGGCCGCCGTTCCTGGTCGGGAGCCCTGAACGCGCGAAGATCCGAGTGATGGCCGAGAAGGACTGGCCCGCGACGCAAGCGGCCACCGCTTCGCGGATCACCGCGGCCTCCGCGGGCACCACCTCGATGGCGCCAGGGACGCCCGCGACGGGACGGTAGCCGAAGGAGCGTCCGCCGGTGTGGGCGACGCCCCGGCGGGCCTGGGAGGCGTGCCACCGCTTCGTCCGGTCGCTGCGCCTGCGGTTCTCTCCCAACGCCACCGAGACGTCCTGCAGCCCCGACTCGTCGGCGTCCGGGCCGTAGAGGTCCCGAGGTCCCTGCCAGGCCAGGAAGCCGCGCGCCGGGAAGGCGCGGAAGGCGGTGATGAAGCGCTCCCACTGGACGGGCGTCTTGTAGATCCGGTCGACGTCCACCGTGACGACCCCGTCGATGCGCTCGTCGTCAGCGGTGCGTCCGCGATGGAGGTCGGCCAGCATGGCCTCGAAGCCGGGACGCGGTTCGTCGCGGCTCGCCGACCTGTCGTTGTCGGTGTAGCGCTTGATCACCACAGCGCCCGTGTCGCGTGCCATCGCGGCGCAGATCAGGTGCTGAGCCTCGACGCCGAGTGCGACGTCGGGGGTTCGCCGCTTGGCGGAAACATCGCTGATCCGCGCGTAAGCGACCAGGTTGAGGGGATGGTGAGCGGGAATCCGGTTCGCCGAGTCGGGGGCGGTGTTCTGTACGGCCGAGCTGGTCATCATGCCTCGCGGTGCCGTCGGTCTGATCGTCTCACGGAGACTACGTTCCGGGTCCGACAGTTCGCGCTGAGTGATGAGATGTGAAGGGCGCTCGTGGGATGTGAAAGGCTGAGATCGTGAATCGGCTGGCTCAGGCTACGTCGCCATATCTTCTTCAACACGCCACCAATCCGGTCGACTGGTGGGAATGGGGAGAGGAGGCGATCTCGGAGGCTCAGCGGCGGGACGTGCCCATACTGCTCTCAGTAGGGTACGCGTCCTGCCACTGGTAGCTCCGCTTACCCACTGGTGTCACGTTATGGCGCATGAGTCGTTTGAGGACGGCGAGACGGCGCAGATGATGAATGAGCGGTTTGTCAATATCAAGGTCGATCGGGAAGAGCGGCCGGATATCGATGCCGTTTATATGGAGGCCACCCAGGCCATGACGGGTCAGGGCGGGTGGCCGATGACGGTGTTCATGACGCCGGAGGGGCATCCGTTCTACTGCGGGACGTATTTTCCGCGTGCGCAGTTCAGGGCGTTGTTGCAGGCCGTCCACAAGGCTTGGACGGAGCAGCGGAACGAGGTCGTCGGGCAGGGGCAGCAGGTCGTGGCGGCGTTGACGTCGCGCGGGACGGGGCTCGCGGGCGAGGCCGCGCCCGGCGACGGGTTGCTCGCGCAGTCGGTGCAGGCGCTCGCCGCGTCCTATGACGCTGCGCGTGGCGGGTTCGGTGGCGCGCCTAAGTTCCCGCCGTCGATGGCGCTGGAGTTCCTGCTGCGGCACCACGCCCGGACGGGCGACGACGAGGCGCTCGCCATGGCCGGGCACACCCTGGAGGCGATGGCCAGGGGCGGCATCTACGACCAGCTCGGCGGCGGGTTCGCGCGGTACTCGGTGGACGCGGGGTGGGTCGTCCCGCACTTCGAGAAGATGCTTTACGACAACGCGCTTTTGGCCCGCGTGTACGCGCATTGGTGGCGGGTGTCCGGCACGCCGTTCGCGCGGCGGATCGCGTTGGAGACATGCGACTGGATGCTCCGCGACCTCCGGACGGACGAGGGCGGCCTCGCGTCCGCGCTCGACGCCGACAGTGAGGGCGTCGAAGGCAAGTACTACGTCTGGACGCCACAACAGTTGCGCGAGGTCCTCGGGGACGAGGACGGCGCCTACGCGGAGTCCCTTTTCAAGGTGACGGGCACATTCGAGCGGGGAACGTCGGTTCTCCAGCTTCTGCGTGACCCTGATGACGTCGACCGGTACGAGCGGATCCGGACGGCCCTGCTGGCGGCGCGCGCGCACAGGATTCCTCCCGCGCGGGACGACAAGGTGGTCGCGGCCTGGAACGGTCTCGCCGTCGCGGCGCTCGCGGAGTGCGGGGCGCTGTTCGACCGTCCCGACCTCGTCCGGGCGGCGGAGGAGGTCGTGCGGCTGCTGGTCGACGTGCACCTGAGCGAGGGGCGGCTCGCGCGGACGTCGCGGGGCGGGACGGCGGGCGCGAACGCGGGCGTCCTGGAGGACTACGCCGACGTGGCCGAGGGCCTGCTCGCCCTGCACGGCGTCACCGGCGACCCGCACCATCTGCGGCTGGCGGGGGAGTTGCTGAACACCGTCCTCGAACGGTTCGGGGACGGCGAGGGCGGCTTCTACGACACCGCCGACGACGCCGAGCGGTTGTTCCGCCGTCCGCAGGACCCGACGGACAACGCGGTGCCGTCCGGGCAGTTCGCCGCCGCGGGCGCGCTGCTGTCGTTCGCCGCGCTGACCGCGTCGGACTGGCACCGGCAGGCGGCGGAGGCGGCGCTCGCCCCGGCCGCGAAGCTCGCCGACAAGCACGCCAGGTTCGCCGGGTGGGGGCTCGCGGTGGCGGAGGCGCGGGCGACGGGCCCGGTGGAGGTCGCGGTGATCGGCGACCCGGCCGACGAGCGGACGCGGGCGCTGCACCGGACGGCGCTGATGTCGGTCGCGCCGGGCGCGGTGGTGAGCGTCGGCCCGCCGGACGCGGAGGGCGTCCCGCTGCTGGAGGGGCGCGGGCTCGTCGACGGCGTCCCGGCGGCGTACGTGTGCCAGGGGTTCGTGTGCCGCCGGCCGGTGACGTCCGCGGCGGAGCTGAGCCGCGAACTACGTGGGCAATTGGACTGAGAATCCATTTTATGGCACCGTGATGTTGATCTCGTCTGGGCTTGGTGTTACCGCTCAGTAGTAGGGCCGGGGCTGACCCAACGGGGCGTCGCGGACGGGCGTGACGGGTGGTGCGCCGGGTATCTGGACGGTGGCCGACCGAGTGAGTCATAGTCGTGTATCGAGGACGGTCAAGACGCGCCGCGGCAGGACGACCTTCGAGGGAGTGCAGCAGTGGGAAAGCCGAACCGCCGGGTCCTGCCGACGATCATCGGCGTTTCGGTGCTCACCACGCTCGCGGCGAACGTGGCCGTGCTGGTGGCGCGCGAGGGCGACGGTCCGGCGGCCTCGCCGCGGGCCGACGGGCGCGCCCAGTTCGTGGCCGCGTCCGGCAGCACGGGGCTGCCGACCGGGGTCGTCGCGCCGCTCGGCAAGCGGCTCACGCCGCACGTGCTCGTCGCCGCGCCGTCCACCCTTCCGGCCGACTTCGTCGAGAAGGTCCGCGCGGCCAAGGGCGTGCAGGGCGTCGAGGTCGTCGACGCCGTGCAGGGCATGGTCGCGGGTAAGCGCGTCGGGCTGATGGGCGTCAACCCGTCCACGTTCCGGAACTACACGCCGAAGCCCACCGCCAAATCGGACGCGCTGTGGCGCAACGTGGCGTCCGGCGACGTCGCGATCTCGTTCACGATGGGCAACGACGGCGGCGTCGAGCTCGGCAGCCAGGTCCCGGTCGGCGGCAAGCGGAGCCCGTCGCGGCTGCGCGTCGGCGCGTACGCGACGATGGGCATCGGCGACGTCGACGCCGTCATCTCGCACACCACCGCGCAGATCCTCGGGATGCCGAGCGGCAACGCGATGCTGATCAGCGTCCCGAAGACGGAGCCGAAGGCGTTCGTCAGGAAGCTCCGCAAGACGCTGCCGAAGCAGGCGAAGGCCGTCGAGGTGAACCCGGAGATCGACGTCCCGCAGGGCGGCGGCGACGTGCCGCGGGCCGACGGCCAGGTGATGACCGCGCACCAGATCCAGACGGTGATCCGCGCCGCCTACACGCGGCTCGGCTGGCCGTACGTGTGGGGCGGCGAGTCCGAGGCCGAGGGCGGCTACGACTGCTCCGGGCTCATGCAGTTCGCGTTCGCGCGGGCGGGCATCAGGCTGCCGCGCGTCGCCGCCGACCAGGCGCGCACCGGCTGGGTCATCCCCTACGCCAAGGCCCGGCCCGGCGACATGCTGATCTGGGCGAACGACCCGACCGCGCCCGGCTACATCTCGCACATCGCCCTCTACCTCGGCAACGGCAAGATGATCGCCGCGCCGCGCAGGGGGACGGTCGTGCAGGTCCAGAACGTCTACACGCGCAACATGCGCGGCGCCGTCCGGGTCAGCCCCAAGCTGGCCAACACGCTGGCGGGATGAGCCGGTTGGGTTAGAGCGGGCAGCCGCGGCCGAGGAACTCCAGGTTGCGGTCGATCAGGCCGGGCAGTTCGTCGTGGCCGACCTTGCCGTCCATGTACTGGTACATCGCGGCCTGCATGACGCCGAGGACGGCCCAGCCGAACGCCTCGACCTCCGGGTCGTCGGCGGGACGTCCGGTCCGCTCGGCGACCACCTCGTTGATCACCTTGAAGGTGCCGCCGCGCAGCGACTCGAACGTGCGGGCGCGCAGCGCCGGGACGGTCGCGGTCAGCCGCATCCGCGTCTTGATCGTCTCGATCTCGGACGTGTAGAGCTGCGGCAGGACGTCCTGGAGCACGGCGCGCAGCGCGTCGAGCGGCGGCACCTCCGGCGGCTGCTCGCGGAGCATCTGCGCCATGACCGGGTCGTACTCGTCGGTGACGACCACGTCCTCCTTGGTGGGGAAGTAGCGGAAGAACGTGCTGGGCGAGATCTCCGCCGCCGCCGCGATCTGCTCCACCGTCGTCTCGTCGTACCCCTGCTCGGTGAAGAGCCGGAGGGCGTGGTCCTGGATGGCGCCCCGGGTCCGCAGCTTCTTGCGCTCCCGCAGCGGGAGGCGGGAGATCCGGTCCTGCAGCCGGTCGACCAGCCGGTCAGGGGACGACGTGCTCATGCGTCGATTCTCGCCCATCGGCGGCGGGCGTCGCATCCTCGCGCGCCCGTCCCGGCTGGAACAGCCAGAGCAGGACGGCCACGGCGAGCGCGGCCGCCCCGCAGGCGGCGAGCACCGCGTCCATGCCGTGCGCGTAGGCGTCGCGGGCGGACGCGAGCAGCCCGCCGTCGTGCAGGCGCCCGGCGACCGCGACGGCGCCGCCGATCGAGTCGCGCGCCGCGTCGGCCGCGCCCGCGGGCAGGCCCGCGGTCGGCACGCGGTCCCGGTAGATCGCGGACAGCAGGCTGCCGAGCCCGGCGACGCCGAGCGTCGCGCCGGTCTGGCGCAGCGTCTGGACCAGCCCCGACCCGCGTCCGGCCTGGTCGGCGGGGAGCGCGGCGAGCACGGCGTCCATCGCGGGGATCATGGTGAGCCCGGTGCCGATCCCGATGACGACCAGCCACGGGACGGTCGCGGCGTACCCGTCGCCGGCGCCGGACAGCGCGCCCCAGCCGAAGCCCGCCGCGAGCACGAGCAGCCCGGTCACGATGATCGGCTTGTGCCCGGCGCGGGCGGCGATCCGGTCGGTGGCGACCGCGCCCGCGATCAGGCCGAGCAGCATCGGCGTCAGCCGCAGGCCGGTGCCGAACACGTCCGCGCCCTGGACGGCCTGCAGATACTGCGGCAGGACGAACAGGACCCCGCCGAGCATGAGGTTCGCGGCGACGGCGGCGACCGTCGCCGACACGAACCGGGCGTCCCTGAGCAGCGCGAGGTTCAGCATCGGCTCGGCGGCCCGCCGCTCCCAGCCCACGAACCCGGTGATCAGCAGCACGGACAGGACGAACGAGCCGAGCACCACCGGGTCGGACCAGCCGCGCGACGGCGCCTCGATCACCCCGTACACCAGCGCGACGATCCCGGCCATCGACAGCAGCGCGCCCGCGAGGTCGACGCGCGGCGCCGCCGGGTCCCTGGACTCGGGCAGCAGCAGCGCGATCGCGACGCCGCCGACCACGACGACCGGGACGTTGACCAGGAAGATCGAGCCCCACCGGAAGTGCTGGAGGAGCCAGCCGCCGAGCAGCGGCCCGAGCGGCAGCCCGAGCGCGGTGGCCGCCGACCACACGGCGACGGCCCGGGTCCGCTCCTCGGGCGGGAAGATCGCGGGGAGCATCGACATGGACAGCGGCGTCACGATCGCCGCGCCGACCCCCATGAACGCGCGGGCCGCGATGACCCCGCCGGTGCCGTCCGCGAACGCCCCGGCGAGCGAGGCGGCGCCGAAGATCCCGAGCCCGGCGAGCAGCAGCCACTTGCGGCCGAACCGGTCGCCGAGCAGCCCGGCGGGGAGCAGCAGCGCCCCGAACACGAGCAGGTAGGAGTCGACGATCCACTGGAGTTCGCTGGTGCCCGCGTGGAGGTCCTCCGACAGCGTGGTCAGCGCGACGTTGAGGATCGTCATGTCGAAACCGAGCGCGAGCATGCTGAGCGCCAGCGCCGCGAGACCCAGCCAGCGCCGGGTGCTGCCGACCTCCATGAAGGCCACCTCCAAATAGTTCTAGCTCTCAAATGAGAGTAACTATCAAAAGAAGGCGAATGTCAAACAGGGCCGAGGCTGGCGCTTGCCCATTCTGCGTTGTAATTTTGATTACATGAATACGAGCGAAGCGGTGGAGCAGTTGCGCGGCTGGTTCTCCGGGCGGCTCCCGGACGACTGGTTCGACGGCCCGCCGGAGGTCGTCCTCGACCGCGAGGAGGTCAGCGTCGTCGGGCGGCTGCCCGTGCCGGACGCGGCCGCCGAGCTGTCGGAGGCCGAACGGGCGGGCGTGATCGCCGGGCACGTCCAGCGCTTCCGCGAGGACACCCGCGAGCTGCGCATCGGGATCGCCCGCGAGGCCGAGCGGCGCTTCGGCCACAAGGTCTCCTGGGGCGTCGAGTGCGGCGGCGAGCGGGAGATGTTCACGACGCTGTCGGTGCCCGTCATGACGCGGCTCCGCCAGCCCGAGCGGCGCGTCCTCGACACGCTCGTGGAGGCGGGCGTCGCCCGCAGCCGCAGCGACGCGCTCGCCTGGTGCGTCCGGCTCGTCGGCAAGAACACCGACGAGTGGCTCGCCGAGCTGCGCAGCGCGCTGGAGCACGTCGAGCGGGCCCGCGCCGCCGGCCCGCGGGCGTGATCCGCGCCTTCCTTACCCGATCTCGATGATCATTGGGTGTGATCATGGGCCTGCCGTCGCCTAATGTGCCATGAAACGGTGGCCGGGAGGGGATCGGGAGGTGGTCGGACGGTGCGCGGGCTGCGCTGCCTGGACGGCTCCGACCTCGCCGTCGTCCCGGTCGCCTCGCTCGACCGCGGCGGCAACCCGTTCGAGGTGACGCTGGAGCTCCGCCGCGACGGCGACTCGTTCGGCTCGGTGGGGGAGCGGTGCGGCTACTTCCTCGCCGACCTCGCCCGCCGCGTCGCCGAGGCCAGGACGGACGGCTCCGCGCAGGCCGCCCGCTGGCCCGACCCCGACGACCGGTTCCCCGACCCGTCCCCGGGCGACCCGTCCCGCGAGCCGGAGCTGTTCGCCTTCCGCTACCGCGACCGCGGCGACGTGATCAGCACCGGCGAGCTGCGCTGCGCGCTGCGCACGTCCTCGATGTGGCTCGGCGGGCAGCAGTCCGCCGCCGGACGGTGGCGGGTCGCGCGGCGGGCCGTCCTGGAGGCGTGGGGCGCGGGCGGGCGGGGCGTGCGCGCGGTGCTCACCTCGGCCGACCTCGCCCGGTTCCTCGCCGAGCTGCTGGCCCAGGCCGACCGGGAGGTCCCGGGGGGCGTGGGCGGGCGTCCGCCCGCCGCGGCCAGGCCGGAGCAGGCCACCGCCCTCGGCCGAAGCATCCCTCGCGTTAGCCTGACATGACGGGAACGGCAGGAAAAGTGTCGCGGCCGGGCCATAATTGAGCGTTCTCCCGCCAGGGACGGTCGCTCGAAGGGAAGCCCATGGGGGTTCGGCGTACGGGAAGGCCGCGCGGCTGGATGTCACGGAGTGCGCGGCGGGACCGTGTCCGCCGCCGCCCGTCCGACGACGGCGGCCCGTTCGTCGCCGCGATCCGCCGCAGCGGACCGTACGCGGCCGTCCGCGACGTCGTCTACCGGATGTACGAGCGGCGCGTCGAGAAGTCGCTGCCGACCGACATCACCCCCCGGCACGTCGGCGTGATCCTGGACGGCAACCGCCGCTGGGCGAGGTCGATGGGCCTCGCCGACGTCAACACCGGGCACCAGCGCGGCGCCCAGAAGATCTCCGAGCTGCTCCAGTGGAGCGCGGAGGCGGGGGTCGAGCATGTCACACTGTGGCTGCTGTCCACCGACAACCTGAACCGTCCGGCGGCGGAGCTCGACCCGCTGCTCGACATCATCGAGAACACCGTCCGCAAGCTCGCGGACGACGGCTGGCACGTGAAGCCCGTCGGCGCCCTCGACCTGCTGCCCGGCAAGACCGCCCGCGTCCTCAAGGACGCCGGCGAGGCGACATCGGACGCTCCCGGTCTGATTGTGAACGTCGCCGTTGGGTATGGAGGTAGGCGTGAGATCGCTGATGCGGTGCGCTCACTGCTCATCGAGCAGGCGAGCCGGGGCACCAGCATCGAGGAACTCGCCGAGATCCTCGACGTGGAGCACATCGCGGAGCATCTCTACACGCGCGGCCAGCCCGACCCCGACCTGGTCATCCGCACCTCGGGGGAGCAGCGCCTCTCCGGCTTCATGCTCTGGCAGAGCGCGCACTCGGAGTTCTACTTCTGCGAAGTCCATTGGCCGGACTTCCGCAAGGTCGACTTCCTCCGGGCGATGCGCTCGTACGCCGCGCGGCACCGGCGCTACGGTTCCTGACGGCCGCTCCGCGGCCGCACCGCCCGCGCGGCGGACCTGCGCCACCGGCAGTTCCCCCATGACCAGGGAGATCGAGTGGCCACATCCTCCGCGCGCCGTCCCAGCCTGCCTGGGAACCCCTCCGGGACGGACGTCCCGGACCGGCGCACGTACGTCCTCGACACCAGCGTCCTGCTCGCCGACCCAGGGGCCGTGACCCGGTTCGCCGAGCACGAGGTCGTACTCCCCATCGTCGTCATATCCGAGCTGGAGGCGAAGCGGCACCACCCAGAGCTCGGATACTTCGCCCGGCAGGCCCTCCGCCTGCTGGACGACCTGCGCGTCCGGCACGGCCGGCTGGACGAGCCCGTCTCCGTGCAGGGCCCGGTCGGCGACCAGGGCGGAACGCTCCGGGTCGAGCTGAACCACTCCGACCCGACCGTCCTGCCGGACGGGTTCCGGCTCGGCGACAACGACACCCGGATCCTGTCGGTCGCGGCGTGGCTGGCGCGCGAGGGACGCGACGTCGTCCTCGTCTCCAAGGACCTGCCGATGCGGGTGAAGGCGTCCGCGGTGGGCCTCGCGGCCGAGGAGTACCGGGCCGAGCTCGCCGTCGTCGAGTCCGGCTGGACGGGCATGCGGGAGATCGAGGTCCCCGCCGCGCTCGTCGAGGAGCTGTACGAGACCGGGTCGACCGACATCGAGGAGGCCCGCGAGCTGCCCTGCCACACCGGGCTCCGGCTGCTGTCCGAGCGCGGCTCCGCCCTCGCCCGGACGCTGCCCGACAAGTCGGTGAAGCTGGTGCGCGGCGACCGGGAGACGTTCGGGCTGCGCGGCCGGTCCGCCGAGCAGCGCATCGCGCTCGACCTGCTGATGGACGACGACGTCGGCATCGTCTCGCTCGGCGGCCGGGCCGGGACGGGCAAGTCCGCCCTCGCGCTCTGCGCGGGCCTGGAGGCCGTGATGGAGCGGCGCAAGCACCGCAAGGTCGTGGTGTTCCGCCCCCTGTACGCGGTCGGCGGGCAGGAGCTCGGCTACCTGCCGGGGAGCGAGAACGAGAAGATGTCGCCCTGGGCGCAGGCGGTGTACGACACCTTGTCGGCGGTCACCACTCCCGAGGTCATCGAGGAAGTTGTGGACCGTGACATGTTGGAGGTCCTGCCGCTCACCCACATCCGCGGCCGGTCGCTGCACGACGCCTTCGTCATCGTGGACGAGGCGCAGTCGCTGGAGCGCGGCGTGCTGCTGACCGTCCTGTCGCGGATCGGGGCCGGGTCGCGGGTCGTCCTGACCCACGACGTGGCGCAGCGCGACAACCTCCGGGTCGGACGCCACGACGGGGTCGCCGCGGTGGTGGAGAAGCTGAAGGGCCATCCGCTGTTCGCGCACGTGACGCTGACGCGCTCGGAGCGGTCGCCGATCGCCGCGCTGGTCACCGACCTGCTCGGCGACGTCGGCTGACGTCTCGCGTCCGGATCCCGGCCGTCCGCGTCCCTGGGCGGCCGGGATCCGCATTTCCGGACATGCGCCTATTTCGCCACGCATCGTGATCTTTTGGCCCCATGCCGTGCCTTTGTGATGAAGGTCACAGATTACCGGGTGAGCGCGGAGATCCCCTGGTCTGGTCGCGGTTTCGGCGTCCGGTCCGGCGAGTTGACAAACGTCCCGGCGGAAGCATTTGTCTCGTTTCGGTTGCGGAGCCTCCCACGGCCTCGGGCATTGTGTCTCCCCGTAAGCACCCCCGAGCGGTGCCGGGCCGGAGCGCGTCCCCTCGAACGAACGCGCGCGACGGACGGGCGTCGACCTGGTCCGGAGCCGCCCCGCGGCGGGCCGGACCGGGGGTGAGGCATCTCGTGCGCGTGTCCATGCGCGTGCGACCGTCGGAAGGACCGCCTTGTACGGAGACCGTCCAGGGTCCCCTAGGCGAGACGATCGACAGAGCTTCGACCCCTCGGAGCCGTGGCAGGCCGCGGCTCCGTCCCCGACTTCCGACCAGGCGCGGCACCCTTCCGAGGTGCCCCTGGTCTCCCAGGCGCAGCCCGCCGCCCAGGACACCCTCGCCGCACCGGTCGCCCCGCACGAGGACGACGTCAAGGTCGCCGGTGAGCGTCCCCGGACCGGCGGCCCGGCCCCGGGCGACACGTTCGGCTTCGACGCCGAGCCGCTCGGCGCCTCCGGGGCCGACGACCGCGACGAGATCGCGTCCCGCGGACCGGCCTCGCGCCGCGCGCCCCGCTCCGGCGGCGGCGCGGGCGGGCGCAACGGCCTGCGGATCGCCGCGATCGCGGCCGGCGCCGTGGTGGTGCTCGGCGGCGCGACCGCCGGCGCGCTCGCGCTGACCGGCGGCGGCTCCGACGACGGCACGCAGACCGTCAAGCCGACCAGGCAGCTCGCCGACGCGGCGGCGCCGAAGGTCGACCCGAAGGTGCTGGAGGAGCAGCGGCGGCAGCTCGCCCTCGAGCGCGCCTCCCGCGAGACGCGCGAGGACGGCGGCAAGGGCCCGTCCCTGCTGCCGAAGGGCAAGCCGCTCCCCACCAAGACGCCGAAGCCGGGCGACGGCGACGGCGGGGGCGGCACCGGCGGCGGGCCGTCCGGCGACCCCGTCCCGGCGGGCGAGGCGCAGCGGATCGCGAAGGGCCTCCTGCCGGGCTACGGGTTCAGCGGCTCCGGCCAGTTCGGCTGCCTGGTGAACCTGTGGAACAGGGAGAGCGGCTGGAACACGCACGCCGCAAACCCGTCCGGCGCGTACGGCATCCCGCAGGCGCTGCCCGGCTCGAAGATGGCGAGCGCCGGTCCCGACTGGCAGAACAACGCCACCACGCAGATCAAGTGGGGCCTCGGCTACATCAAGAGCCGCTACAAGACGCCGTGCGGCGGATGGTCGCACTTCCAGTCGGTGGGCTGGTACTAGACCCGGGGACGGGGTTCAGGCGCTCGGCGGCCGGGTCATCCGGAGCACGTCGAGCGCCTCGTCCAACTGCTCGACGGTCAGCTTGCCCTCGTCGACGTAGCCGCGTTCGAGGACGACCTCGCGGATCGTCCTGCGCTCGCTGAGCGCCTGCTTGGCGACCTTGGCCGCCTCCTCGTACCCGATGTACCGGTTGAGCGGCGTCACGATCGACGGGGACGACTCGGCGTACTCGCGCAGCCGCTCCACGTCGGCCTCGATCCCGTCCACGCAGCGGTCGGCGAGGAGCCGCGAGGCGTTCGCCAGCAAGGTGATCGACTCCAGCACGTTGCGGGCCAGCATCGGCAGCATGACGTTCAGCTCGAAGCTGCCGGACGCCCCGCCGAACGCGATCGCCGCGTCGTTCCCGACGACCTGCGCGGCGACCTGCGTCACCGCCTCCGGGATCACCGGGTTCACCTTGCCCGGCATGATCGACGAGCCGGGCTGCAGGTCGGGCAGCCGGATCTCGCCGAGCCCGGCCCGCGGCCCCGACCCCATCCAGCGCAGATCGTTGGCGATCTTGGTGAGGCTCACCGCGACGGTGCGGAGCGCGCCGCTCGTCTCGACGAGGCCGTCCCGGGCGCCCTGCGCCTCGAAGTGGTCGCGGGCCTCGGTCAGCGGCAGCCCGCTCTCCCGGACGATCTCCGCGATGACGCGCGCCGCGAAGCCCGGCGGGGTGTTGATGCCGGTGCCGACCGCCGTCCCGCCGAGGGGCAGCTCCGCGAGCCGCGGCAGGACGGCCTCCAGCCGCTCCACGCCGCGCGCGACCTGCGCCGCGTAACCGCCGAACTCCTGGCCGAGCGTGACGGGCGTCGCGTCCATCAGGTGCGTGCGGCCGGACTTCACCACGGTCGCGAACTCGTCCGCCTTGCGCGCCAGCGCGGCCTGGAGATGGCGCAGCGCGGGCGTCAGCTCGTTCAGGACGGACCAGGTCGCCGCGATGTGGATGGAGGAGGGGAACACGTCGTTCGACGACTGAGAGGCGTTCACGTGGTCGTTGGGATGGACCGGACGGCCGAGCCGCTCCTCCGCCAGCGTCGCCACGACCTCGTTCGCGTTCATGTTGGACGACGTCCCCGATCCGGTCTGGAAGACGTCGACGGGGAACTGGTCGTCCCACCGGTTGTCCGCGACCTCCCGGGCGGCCTCGGCGATCGCCGCCGCGACGTCCGCGTCCAGCACGCCGAGCTCGGCGTTCACGACCGCCGCCGCGGCCTTGATCCGGCCGAGCGCGGCGATGTGCGCCGACTCCAGCGTCCGCCCGGAGACCGGGAAGTTCTGCACGGCGCGCTGCGTCTGCGCCCGCCACTTCGCCGCCGCCGGGACCCGGACCTCGCCCATCGAGTCGCGCTCGACCCGGAACTCCTGCTCGTCCATCGCCAGCCTTCCGTAGCGTTCGCCGCCGTCCTTCATGGCAGCCAGGCGGGTGGCTCACGCATTCCCCGGGGTGAGGCGGCTCACTCCTCGCTCTTCACTCCCCGCCGGTCACTGCTTGTTGAGGGCGTAGTTCCGGCGCTCGCCGGGGGTGCCGAGCGGCTTGCGCAGGCCGTTGACCCAGACGTCGCAGGCGGACGCGTCGTAGATGACCGCGTTGATCCGGGGCTGGTCGTACTGGCGCGCCTCGCTCTCGAGGAGGGTCTCGTCGCTGAGCACGGGGCCGTCCGGGACCGATACGAAGATCTTGCACGCGGAGTTGCGCGCCCGGACGACCAGCGTGCTGGTGGCGACGCCGGCCGGGACGTCCTGCACGCCGCCCGCCGGGCTCGACGCCTCGGTCGGCGACGGCCCGGGGCTCTCCTTCATCATCCCGACGATCAGCGCGGTGGCGCCGATCCCGCAGGACGCGATGGTCGCGCCGACCAGCCCGATCACGACGGCCACCCGGTAGCGGGGCGTCGGCGGGCGCCGTCCGGTCCGCGGACCGGCCAGGGCACGCTCCAGACGGTCGACGGCGCGAGCGTGGCTGAGCCTTCGCGTGGGGTTCTTCTCCAGCAGCCCGGTCACGACCGACGTGAGCGCGCCCGCGTTCTGCGGGGCGGGCGTCGACTCGTTCGCGAGCGCGCTGAGCGTCGCCATCACGTTCTCGCGCTCGAACGGCGGGCGGCCCTCCAGCGCGGCGTACATCGTCGCGCCGAGGGACCACAGGTCGGAGCGCGGGGTGGCCTTCTCCCCGGCGGCGACCTCGGGCGCCACGTACGCGGGCGAGCCCATGAAGTGGCCCGTCTTCGTCAGGCTCGCCGAGCCGGACGAGAACGCGAGCCCGAAGTCGGTGAGGACGACGCGGTCGCCGTCCAGCAGGACGTTGCTGGGCTTGAGGTCGCGGTGCACGATCCCGGCCTTGTGCGCGGTGCCGAGGGCGTCCAGCAGGGCGCGGCCGATGTGCGCGACCCGCTCGGGCGGCAGCGGGCCCGAGCGCTCGATGAGCTGCTCGAGGCTGGGCGCCTCGATCATCTCCATCACGATCCAGGGCCGGCCCTGCTCGATGACCACGTCGTACACCTCGACGATGGAGTGCGTGCGCAGCTGTGCGGGCGCGCGCGCCTCCCGGAGGGTGCGGCGGTAGAAGACCACCCGGTCGTTCTCGGAGAGGTTCTCGGGGAGCCGCAGCTCCTTGATCGCGACGGCGCGATCCAGGAGCTCGTCGTGCCCTCTCCACACGGTGCCGTTGGCACCCTGACCTATTTCCGAGACCAGCCGGTAGCGCGTCGCTAGAACGAGGCGCTCTGACTGTGACATGGCGGAAAAGATACCGGAGTGGCCAGGCGGTCAGCGGGGAGACCTCATGACCGACTTGGATTTCCGGCCGATAAAGTGATCTACCAGCAAGAAACCGTCAGCGGTGGTCAAGCCGGAAGTCCCCGCCCGCGATTTCGGGCGTCCCGCCGGCGGGTTCGGCGCCTTCCGTCAGCGCCTGCCGATGGTGAGGACGGGGCCGGTGGTGTCGGCGAAGAAGTCCTGGCCCTTGTCGTCCACGACGATGAAGGCGGGGAAGTCCTCGACCTCGATCTTCCAGACGGCCTCCATGCCGAGTTCCGCGTACTCCAGGACGTCGACCTTCTTGATGCAGTCCTGGGCGAGGCGGGCGGCGGGGCCGCCGATGGAGCCGAGGTAGAAGCCGCCGTGCTCCTTGCAGGCGTCGGTGACCTGCTTGGACCGGTTGCCCTTCGCCAGCATGACGAGCGAGCCGCCCGCGGCCTGGAACTGCTCGACGTAGGAGTCCATGCGCCCGGCGGTGGTGGGGCCGAACGAGCCGGACGCGTAGCCCTCGGGCGTCTTGGCCGGTCCCGCGTAGTAGACGGCGTGGTCGCGCAGGTACCGCGGCATGGGCTCGCCCGCGTCCAGCCGCTCCTTGATCTTGGCGTGCGCGATGTCGCGGGCCACGACGAGCGGGCCGGTCAGCGACAGCCGGGTCCTCACCGGGTAGCGGGTCAGCTCGGCGCGGATCTCGTCCATCGGACGGTTCAGGTCGATCCGGACGACCTCGTCGTTCAGGTGCTCGTCGGTCGTCTCCGGGAGGTACTGGGCGGGGTCGGTCTCCAGCCGCTCCAGGAACACGCCGTCCGCGGTGATCTTGGCGAGGGCCTGCCGGTCGGCGCTGCACGACACCGCGATCGCCACCGGGCAGGACGCGCCGTGCCGCGGCAGCCTGATCACCCGGACGTCGTGGCAGAAGTACTTGCCGCCGAACTGCGCGCCGATGCCGAGCTTCTGCGTCAGCTCGAACACCTGGAGCTCAAGCTCCAGGTCGCGGAAGCCGTTCCCGAGCGGGGAGCCGCCGGTCGGCAGCGTGTCGAGGTAGTGGGCCGAGGCGTACTTGGCGGTCTTCAGCGCGTACTCGGCGGACGTCCCGCCCACCACGATCGCCAGGTGGTACGGCGGGCACGCGGCGGTGCCGAGGGAGCGGATCTTCTCCTCAAGGAAGGCCAGCATCCGCTTCGGGTTCAGGACGGCCTTCGTCTCCTGGTACAGGAACGACTTGTTCGCGCTGCCGCCGCCCTTGGCCATGAACAGGAACTTGTAGGCGTCGCCCGGGGCCGCGTACAGCTCGATCTGCGCGGGGAGGTTGCTGCCGGTGTTCTTCTCGTCCCACATCGACAGCGGCGCCATCTGCGAGTAGCGCAGGTTCAGCTTCGTGTAGGCGTCGTAGACGCCGCGCGACAGGTGCCTCTCGTCGTCGCCGTCCGTCAGGACGTGCTGGCCGCGCTTGCCCATCACGATCGCGGTCCCGGTGTCCTGGCACATGGGCAGGACGCCGCCGGACGCGATGCCCGCGTTCTTCAGCAGGTCCAGTGCGACGAACCGGTCGTTCGGGGACGCCTCGGGGTCGTCCAGGATGCGGCGGAGCTGCGCCAGGTGCGCGGGGCGCAGCAGGTGCGCGATGTCGCGCATCGCCGTCTCCGTCAGCAGCCGCAGGGCCTCCGGCTCGACCTGGAGGAACGTCCGTCCGCCCGCCTCGAACGCGGAGACCCCGTCGGAGGTGAGCAGCCGGTAGTCGGTCTCGTCCGGGCCGAGCGGCAGCAGGTCGGTGTGGGCGAACTCAGGCATCTCAGACAGTTCCTCGCGCGATCGACGTGTCAGGCGGGTATGGGCTCACAGGTTACGGGCTCGGGCGCCGCCCGCTCACGGGGCCCGGGCCGGTCGCGGCGGGCGCGCAGGCCGACGACCACGCCCGCGGTGACCAGCGCGGCGCCGGTCAGGTCCGCCGGGCCCGGCCGGCCGAGGCCGAGCGCGACCGTCGTGATCACCGCGCTGATCGGGATGAGGCCCGCGAACAGCCCGGCGCGGTCGGCGCCGAGCCGTCCGATGGAGCCGTACCAGAGCAGGAACGCGACCGTCGTGACGATCACCGACAGGTAGCCGAAGCCCGCCAGCTCGGCGGCGGTGGGCGTGCGCAGGACGGACGTCCCGTCCGCGGCGAGGCCGACCGCGAGCAGCATCGGCGCGGCCAGCGCGGACGAGTAGGCCGAGACCCGCAGCGGCCCGAGTCGCGGCAGCAGCGGGACGGCCAGCAGCGAGAAGCAGACCTCGCCCGCGAGCGCGCCCAGCGACAGCAGCAGCCCCCGGACGCTGCCGCCGCCGAACCCGGTGGCGAGCGCGGCCCCGGCGGCCACCACGCACGCCGACAGGACGAGCGCGGGCGACGGCCGCCGTCCCTCCAGCAGCGGCCCGGCCAGCGCGAGGACGATCGGCACCGCCGCGATCACGGTGCCGATGGTGGCCGGGCTCGTGTCCCTGGTGGCGGCGACGATGCAGACGTTGAACGCGACGAGGCCCGTCCCGGCGAGCGCGGCGAGGAGCAGCCAGTCCCGGAGCGCCGGGCGCCGGTGCCGCCCGCCCGCGAACCGCGCCACCGCGAGCAGGATCAGCGCCGCGACCGCGTACCTGGCGGCCTGCCCGCCGAAGACCGGGTAGTCCGAGATCGTCGCGGACACGGCGGTCAGCGTCCCGACGAGGAACATCGCCGTCCCGGCGCCCGCCATGCCGCGTTTGTTCGCACTGTTCATGGAAGAGAACGCTAGAAGGTGGTTGGTCCATGAAGAAGGGCCAATGGAGGCGTGCCAAAGTGGACCAAATACCGTGTGGTGACGCGCGCACTCCGTCTTGACGCTGAGAGTCATGTGACCGACCTTCATCTCCCGCTCGACCGGACCGCCGGGCGGCTCGCGGCCCAGATCGCCGCCGGCTTCCGCGCGGCCGTCCGGTCCGGCCGGCTCACCGCCGGGACCCGGCTGCCGTCGAGCCGCGACCTGGCGCGCGACCTGGACGTCTCGCGCGGCGTCGTCGTCGCCGCCTACGAGCAGCTCACCGCCGAGGGGTTCCTCGTCGCGCGGCGCGGGGACGGCACCCGCGTCGCGCCGCTGGCCCGCCCGGACGAGGCCCGGCCCGCGCCGCAGCGCGTCCGGCACCCGTCGTGCGACACCGCCCCGGAGCCCGAGGTGCAGTACGACCTGTGGCCGAGCAAGCCGGACCTGTCGGCGTTCCCCCGGGAGCGGTGGATCGCCGCCGCCCGCTCCGCGCTGCGCACGCTGCCGCACGACGCGCTGACCTACCCGGACCCGGGCGGCGTCGGCGTCCTGCGCGCCGAACTCGCCGGATACCTCGGCCGGGTGCGCGCGGCGCACGCCGACCCGTCCCGCGTCGTGATCATGAACGGGGTGGCGCACGGGCTGTCGGCGCTGCTCCGGCTGCTGCGCGCCACCGGGCACACGATCCTCGCGGTCGAGGACCCGACGAGCGACCGGCAGCTCCCGATGCTGGACGCGTCCGGGCTGCGGATCGTCCGCGTCCCCGTCGACGGCGACGGGCTGGACGTCGCCGCGCTCGCCCGGACCGGGGCGCGGGCCGTGCTCGTCACGCCCGCGCACCAGTTCCCGACCGGGGTCGTGCTGTCGGCGTCCCGGCGGGCGCAGCTCATCGCCTGGGCGCGCGACGTGGACGGGCTCGTCGTGGAGGACGACTACGACGCCGAGTTCCGCTACGACCGCGAGCCCGTCGGCTGCCTCCAGGGCGTCGACCCGGACCGGGTCGTGCTGCTCGGCTCGGTGAGCAAGTCGCTGGCCCCGGCGCTGCGCCTCGGCTGGGCGGTCGCGCCGCCGCGGGTGGCCGAGCGGCTCACCGCGCACCGCGGCGTGACCGACCTCGGCGCGCCCGTCCTGGAGCAGTACGCGCTCGCCGAGTTCCTCAGGTCGGGCGGCTACGACCGGCACCTGCGCACCATGCGGCGCCGCTACCGGGCCCGGCGGGACGCGCTGGCCGACGCGCTCGCCGTCCACCTCCCGGACGCGGCGGTTCGCGGCGTCTCGGCGGGTATCCACTTCTACGTGGAACTGCCCGCCGGGTGCGACGAGGAGGCCGTCGTCGACGCCGCGCT
This sequence comes from Actinomadura syzygii, assembly GCF_008085905.1. GTDB lineage: Bacteria > Actinomycetota > Actinomycetes > Streptosporangiales > Streptosporangiaceae > Spirillospora > Spirillospora syzygii. The sequence continues at coordinate 83,084 of NZ_VSFF01000007.1, forward strand.
GCGCGCCGGGGTGTCGGTGGCGGGCGCGCGTTCGACGTGGTCGCACGGCCGGGCGGAGGGCGCGGCGCCCGCGCTCGTGCTCGGCTACGCGCGGCTGTCGGAGAGCCGCCTGGTCAAGGCCGCGCAACTGCTGGGTCAAGCGGTTGCGGGCGGTGCTCGGGGGTAGGAACAGCATCCCCGGTGTAGGAGGTATGCATGAGTCTGGAAGAGGCCGCGCGGCAGCTCAAGATGGCGGGCCACGACGCGCAGGTCGCCTTCGACTGCGTCGGCCTGGGCGACCTCGAAAGGGCGCAGGAGCACGCCGTCACGCTACGGGCGGCGGCCGACGCCGCCGAGCTGGCGCTGAGCCGCGCCCTGACCGACCTGACGCCGGAAGAGGCCCAGGCGGAGGGCGAACGCGCGATCAAAGCCCTCGAAGACGCCTGACCGCTCCCAGTAGGGCCCCCGCCCGCGCTCCGGCGCGGCCGGGGGCTCGTCCACGTCCGCCGTCGTCAAGCGACCGGGCGCTCCATCGCCGGAGCGTCGGGCCGCGCCCCCTTCACCGGGTCCGGGGCGAAGCCCTTCGCCGTCGCGAACACGACCAGGACCAGCGCCGCCGGGACGACGAACGCGATCCGCAGCCCGTGGTCGTCGCTGAGCGGCGCGATCGCCCCGACCACGGCCGCGCCCAGCACGAACCCGACGTAGTTGAAGATGTTCACGCGGGCGACGGCCACGCCGAGTCCGGTCGGGTCGACCCGTCCGGCGGCGGAGAAGGACACCGGGGCGATCACGCTCAGCCCGAGCCCCGCGACCGCGAACGCGGCGATCGCGACGGCGGCGTTCGGCGCGGCCACCACGCCGACCATCCCGGCGAGCCCCACCGCCCCGCCGAGCCGGACGACCCGCACCGCCCCCGACCGCCGGACGGCGAGGTCCGCGACCGCCCGGCTGGCCACCATCGTGACCTGGTAGGCGACGTAGCCGAGCGGCGCGACCCAGTCGCTCGCGGACAGCTCGTCGTCCAGGTACTTGGCGCCGTAGCTGGAGATCGCGGAGTCGGCGAGGTAGGCGACGGCCATCGCCGCGCCGACGACGAGGATCGGCCGCCACGGCACCCGCCGTCCGGCCGCCTTCAGCTCGGCGGCGGTCGGCCCGTCGCCCTCCTCGGCGCGCCGGTAGAGCCCGCGGCCGGTGGCGAGGGACCCGGCGACGCCCGCCGCGGCGGCGATCGCGAAACCGGCGAACAGCGGCAGGTCGATCTTGTTGGTGAGGGACGCCCACAGCCCGCCGAGGATCCCGGCGACGCTCCACACCGCGTAGAAGCCGGTGATCAGGCTGACCCCGTAGCGCCGCTCGACCGCGACGGCCTGCGCGTTCATGGAGGCGTCCACCGCCCCGACGAACAGCCCGAACGCCGCGACCGCCAGGTAGAGGGCGAGATCGTTGTCGCCGGTGAGCCCGATGAGCGCGATCGTGACGGCGACCGCGGGCTGGGACGCGCGCAGCACCGGACCGCTGCCGAACCGCGCGAACAGCGCCCCGGACGCGACGCTGCCCACCCCGGCGATCAGCGGCACCATCAGCAGCACCAGCGACAGCGTCGCGTCGCTGAGGTGGTGCGAATCCTGGATCCGCGGCACCTGCGTGACGAGCGAGGCGAAACAGAGCCCCTGGACGGCGAACGCCGCGTAAGCGGCGAACCGGGCCTGGCGGTCCCGCCCGGTGACCGCCCGGCTGGTTCGGCTGCCCTCGCTCATGCGGCCCGACCTTCCTGCACCACGCAATGTGAATAAGATTCGCGTCAGCGTAGGGACAGGTCGGGCCCCAGGTCAACGGCCCGGCCGGGACCGGTCCACGGGCGTCAGGCGATGAGCCGCCTGCGCATCCCGCGGACGGCGATCACCCACATCAGCGCGGCGAACGCGATGAGCCCGGCGAGATGCCCGAGGTCGGCCAGCGGGTCGAGGCCGAAGACCGCGTCCCGGACCAGCTCCACGCAGTGGTAGAGCGGGTTGAGGTAGGAGACCTTCTGCGCCCAGTCCGGCAGCGAGTCGATCGGGAAGAACGTTCCGGCGATCAGGAACAGCGGCGTCACGACCCCGGTGATCACGTAGTCGAAGGAGTTGATCGACGGGACGACCGACGACGTCCACATGCCGAACAGCCCGAAGCCGAGCGCGGTGAAGAACGTCACGAACGGGACGAGCAGCATCCCCGGCGCCGGGTCGAGGCCGAAGAACATGCCGACGACGATCGGCGTGCACGAGTACACCGCCGACTTCGCCGCGATCCACAGCGCCTCGCCCGTGACCAGCTCGTGGACGTCCACCGGCGCGGCCAGCATCCCGTCGTAGGTGTGCTGGAACACGCGCCTGATGTAGCCGTTGAACATCCCCGGGAACACCGACGTGAACAGCGCGGCCGTGCCGACGACGCCGGTCGCGACGAAGTCCAGGTACCGGTAGTTCCCGATCACCGCGACCATCGAGCCGAACCCGTAGCCGAACGCGAGCAGGAAGAACGTCGGCTCCACCATCGAGGCGAACGACTGCGACTTCCAGTACCGCTTGTAGAGCGCCAGCTCGTGCCGCCAGATCCCGCGCACCGGCGCCATCTCGAACCGCCGCAACCGCGGCGCCCGCTCGGTCTGGGCCGTCATTCCACGCGCTCCCCAGTAAGCACAACGAACACGTCCTCAAGGTTGGCGGCGCGGCGGACGCCGTCCGGGCCCAGTTCGTCCTCCAGGGACGGCGGGATCGTCTCGGCCTTGAGCACCGACACCGACGGGCCGGTGCGGCGGGTCGGCAGCCCGGACGCCCGCGCCAGCCGCTCCACCTCCGTCAGCCTGTCCGGCGGCCCGTAGTGCTCGACGACCCGGTCGCCCGCGTACTCGGCGACGAGGTCGGCGGGCGAGCCCCGGGCGATCACCCGGCCGTGCGACATCAGCGCGCACTCGTCCGCCAGCCGCTCCGCCTCCTCGATGTAGTGCGTGGACATGAGGACGGTCGTGCCGCGCGCCCGCAGCCCGTCGATCAGGCCCCACAGCTCGGCCCGGACCTGCGGGTCGAGGCCGACGGTCGGCTCGTCCAGCAGCACCAGGGCGGGACGGTGCACGAGCCCCCGCGCGATCAGCAGCCGCCGCCGCATGCCGCCGGACAGGTCGTCCACCTTCGTGAGCTGCCGCCCGGTCAGGTGCGCGATCTCCAGCGCGTCGTCCACGGCCTGCCGCCGCGCCCCGCGCGGCACCCGGTACAGGTGCGCGAACACCTCCAGGTTCTCGCGGGCCGTCAGCTCCTCGTCGAGGTTGTCCTGCTGCGGGACGACGCCCATCGCCGCCCGCGCCCGCTTCGACTCGCGCGGGACCCGGAAGCCGAGCACTTCGATCTCGCCCTCGTCGGCGATGGCCTGGGCGGTCAGCATCTTCATCGTGGTCGACTTGCCGGCGCCGTTCGGGCCGAGCAGCCCGAGGCAGACGCCGGTGGGGACCTCCAGGTCCAGCCCGTCCACGGCGGTGAAGTCGCCGAACCGTTTCACCACGCCGCGGAGGCTGATCGCCGCCGCGCCGGAGCTCGCCCGGGCAGCGGCGATCCGCGTACGTTGCAAGGTCATGCCCCCACATTAGGAAAATTCGTTGACATAACCCCAACCGTTTTCCGGTGGGGCTCCGGCCCGGCGCGGCGGCTAACCTTCTGGTGTGCCCCACCCCGATGACCGGTCCCGCCCCGCGGCGGGGAAGGCGACGCCCGTGCGCGACCTGCGCGCGTCCGACGCCGACCGGGACCGGGTCGCCGCCGTCCTCGGCGAGGCCCTCGCGGACGGCAGGCTCACCGCCGACGAGCACGCCGACCGCACCGGCCGCGCGCTCGCCGCCCGCACGCTGGGCGAGCTGACCGGCCTCACCGCCGACCTCATCCCGGCGGAGGCGCAGCCCATCCTGGTGGACGACCGCCCCGTCTCGGTCTTCTTCGGACGCACCCGCCGCGACGGGCGCTGGGTCGTCCCCGTGAAGCTCCCCCTCCTCGCCCTGTTCGGGACGGTCGAGCTCGACCTGCGCGAGGCCGTCCTGCAGCGCCGCCACATCGTGGTCGACTCCCTCGTGCTCGGCGGGCGGATCAGGCTGCTCGTCCCGGACGGCGTCCGCGTGGACGTCACCGGCCGCACCATCCTCAGCACCCGCGACCTGCGCGCCCGCCCGGCGGCCGAGGGGCCGACGATCGAGGTCGGCGGCACGCTGATCTTCGGCTCGGTGCGGGTCCGGACGCCGAAGCGGACGCTGCGCTCGCGCGTCCGGGGCCGCCTCGGCCGCGGCCGCTAGCCGCCGCGTCCCGCGGGCCCTACACGGCGGTGTCGAAGTTGATCGAGCTATAGGCGCGCAGCTTGCCGAGCTGGTGCTCGCTGGAGATCGTCCGGATCGTGCCGCTGCGGGAGCGCATCACCAGCGAGTGCGTGACCGCCGTGCCCTTGCTGTACCGGACGCCGTCGACCAGTTCCCCGTCGGTGATGCCGGTCGCGGCGAAGAACACGTCGTCGGAGGTCACGAGGTCGTCGGTGGTGAGGACGCGGCCGAGGTCGTGCCCCGCGTCCGTCGCCTTGCGGCGCTCGGCGTCGTCCTGCGGCCACAACCGGCCCTGGATCACTCCGCCGAGCGCCTTGATCGCGCACGCCGCGATGATGCCCTCCGGGGTTCCGCCGATGCCGAGCAGCAGGTCCACGCCGGTGCCGGGCCGGGACGCCATGATCGCGCCCGCGACGTCGCCGTCCAGGATGAACTTGATCCGCGCGCCCGCCTCCCGGACCTCCTTGACGATGCCCTCGTGCCGCGGCCGGTCCAGGATGCAGACGGTGACGTCGTTCGCCGAGGAGCCCTTGGCGCGGGCGATCGCGCGGATGTTGTCGGCGATCGGACGCTCGATGTCGACGGCGTCCGCCGCCTCCGGGCCGGTCACGAGCTTCTCCATGTAGAACACCGCGGACGGGTCGAACATCGACCCGCGCGGCGCCACCGACAGCACCGCGACCGCGTTGCTCATGCCGAGCGCGGTCAGCCGCGTCCCGTCCACGGGGTCGACCGCGACGTCGCACTCGGCGCCGGAGCCGTCCCCGACCTCCTCGCCGTTGTAGAGCATGGGCGCGTTGTCCTTCTCGCCCTCGCCGATCACCACGACGCCCCGCATGGACACCGTGTTGATCAGTTGCCGCATGGCGTTCACCGCGGCCCCGTCCGCGCCGTTCTTGTCGCCCCGCCCGACCCAGCGGGCCGCGGCCATCGCGGCGGCCTCGGTGACCCGGACCAGCTCCATCGCCAGGTTGCGGTCCGGCGCCGCCGGCTCGGTCGTGAGGGGGGACGAGACGCCGGTCTCCTCGGCGGGGGCGGAGACGGCGCCGGCGGACGCGGCGGCGGAGGCGGGGTTGGCGGCGGGGTTGGACACGTCTGGCATGGCGGCGCGGCCCTTTCGATCGGTGGTCACTCGAATTCTCGGTGGGCCGGACGTCCGGCAACAAATTGGACCAGACCAGCCGCACCACGCCATGTACCGGCACGGATGGCCACGTACGGCCCCGAGACGGATTTGACGGTCGCCCGGGCAAGGGATCGTTTCCCCCTGGGAGAGGGCGTAATCTCAGGCATCATGAGCAGCCACATCGACGTGCCGTCCGGTGAGGTGACGCAGAACGGGGACGCGGCGACCGCCGGCGCCCCCGCGCGCACCTCCGACCGCGGGGCGGCCACGCGCGGCGCCCTGCTGGCCGCGGCCCGGGACGTCTTCTGCGAGTCGGGCTTCGCCCAGGCCGCGGTGACCGACATCGTCGCCCGCGCCGGCGCGAGCGTCGGCAGCCTGTACCACCACTTCAACGGCAAGGCCGACCTGTACCTGACGCTGTTCGAGGAGTTCCAGGCCGGGCAGCAGGAGCGCACCCGCAAGGCGATCAGCGCCGTCCGGGAGGCGGGCGAGACCGACCCGATGCGGCAGTTCATCGCGGGCGCGGGCGCCTACCTCGACGGCTGCCTGGCGCAGCGGCACGTGTCCCGGCTGTTCATCTCGGGCGACGGCCCGCCCGGCTTCGACCGGGTCATGCGGCAGCGGCTCGGCAAGTGGGCGCGCCGCAACGCCGCCCTGTTCCACACCGCCGACGGCGGCGTGGACGAGGCCCTCGTCATGGTGCTGACCGGCGCGATGGCGGGCGCGGTCTCGGAGATCTCCCTGATGGACGACGAGGACGCCGCGCGCCGCCTCGCCGACGAGATCATGGCCATCGTCGGGACGATCGGGAACCCCCGTACGGGGCAGCGCTGACCGTGCGGGATGCTGGAGGGGTGACCGACAAGACCCCGTCCTCCATCCCGGAGGCCGAACCCGCCGCCGCCGAGACTCCGCCGGAGGGCGCCTCCGGCGGGCGCCCCGTGGTCGAGGTGAGCCCGGCCGTGCACAAGCGGCTGACCACCGGGCTCGGCGGCTTCGCGATGGCGATGGGCGCCTGCCTGGTGCTCGTCTTCGCGATCTACCTGGTCGCGCCGCGCGGCGAGAGCGAGGCCGATCCCGTCGTCGACTACGGCTCGCAGCTCTGGGCGATGCGCAGCGACGCGCCCTACACGGTGCACGCGCCGGAGGGGCTGCCGCCGACGTGGCGTCCGACCAGCTCCCGGCTGACCGGGCTCGGCTCCGGCTCGAAGGGGCCCGTCGCCTGGCACCTCGGGTTCGTGACGCCGAGCGAGGAGTACGCGGCGCTGGAGCAGAGCAACGAGAAGGCGTCCGAGTTCGTCCCGCGCATGGCGAACAGCAGCAAGCCGACCGGGACGCAGACGGTGAACGGCGTCGCCTGGACGACCTACCTGAACAAGGGCAAGAAGGCCAACACCCTCGCCCGCACCCTCCCGGACGGGACGAGCCTCGTCGTCACCGGCACCGCGTCCTACGGCGAGCTGGCGGTCCTGGCCGCCGCGCTCAGGCCGCAGGCCAAGAACGGCGGCCTCACCCCGTCGGCGAGCGCGACACCCGGCTCTTAGACGCTTCTAGAAGGGTGCCGGGGCGTCGCCGTTCTCCGGGCGGTCGAGCGCCGCGGCGAGCCGCGCCCGCGCGCCCTCCAGCCACTCCTCGCAGACGGTCGCGAGCCGCTCGCCCCGCTCCCACAGCGCGAGGGACTCCTCCAGCGTCAGACCGCCCGCCTCCAGCCGCCTGACGACGTCCGCCAGCTCGTCCCGCGCCTGCTCGTACGACGGCTTCTCCGCCGTCCCCTTGTCCTCGGCCACCCGACCCACCCTATGGCCCCCTACGGCTCCCCGCGCTCGGCCACGGTGACGCCGAGCCGGCCGCCGGCGAGCCGGACGTGCAGCGCCTCGCCGTCCTTGACCTCGGCGGGCTCCCGCACGACCGAGGCGTCCTCCCGCTGGACGATCGCGTACCCGCGCTCCAGCGTCGCGGCGGGGGACAGGGCGAGCAGCCGGGCGCGGGTGTGCGACAGCTCGTCCGCGGCCCGGTCGAGCGCGCCGGACAGGCACCGCCGCGACCGGTCGCGCAGCGCCGCGACCTGCTCGGACTGCCGCTCGACCTCGCGCACCGGGTCGGCCAGCGCGGGCCGCGACCGGACCGCCGCGAGCCACGCCAGCTCCCGCTCGACGGCCCCGGACAGGCACCGCCGCCCACGGTCCCGCAGCTGCCGGACGAGTTGGAGCTGCTCCCGCACGTCCGGGACGGCCTTCTTCGCCGCGTCCGTCGGGGTGGACGCCCGCACGTCCGCGACCATGTCGAGGATGGGGGAGTCCTGCTCGTGGCCGATCGCGCTGACCACCGGGGTGCGGGCGGCGGCGACCGCGCGGACGAGCGCCTCGTCGGAGAAGGGCAGCAGGTCCTCCATCGCGCCGCCGCCGCGCGCGATGACGATCACGTCGATCTCGGGGTCGGCGTCGAGCGCGCGCAGCGCCTCCATCACCTCGCCGACCGCGTACGTGCCCTGCACGGCGGTGTTCTCCACCCGGAACGCGACGGCGGGCCACCGCCGCCGCGCGTTCTGCAGGACGTCGTGCTCGGCGTCGGAGTCGCGCCCGCAGATCAGCCCGATCTTGCCGGGCAGGAACGGGAGCGGCCGCTTGCGCTCCGGCCGGAACAGCCCCTCCGCCGCCAGGACGCCCTTGAGCCGCTCCAGCCGGGCCAGCAGTTCCCCGACGCCGACCGGGCGGACCTCCAGGACGCTGAGCGAGAACGTCCCGCGGTTGATCCAGAAGTCGGGCTTGGCGTGCACGACCACGCGGGCGCCGTCGGCGACGGCGGGCCCGGCCGCCTCGAACACGGCGCGCGGCCCGACGAGCCGCACCGACATGTTGGCGACGGGGTCGCGGAGCGTGACGTAGACCGTGCCGCCGCGGGCGTTGAGATCGGTGATCTGGCCCTCGACCCAGATGCGGCCGAGCCTGCCGATCCAGCCGCTCACCGCCTGGAGGACCGTCCGCACCGGGACGGGGGATTCGGCCGTGGTCTCCATCGCCATGCGGGCAGCCTACGGTGCGCGCGGTGACCGGGCGCGCCATGATCCGGTGTGACGGAGGAGACATGTCTCCGGCTTCCAAAACTTAGACAAGCTAACTTAGACTCGCTAAGTAATTCGAGGAGAGGGTCACGTGACCGCATCCGAACACGACCTCGCCGAACAGCTCAACCGGCTGCTCCGGGACGTCGTGCTGATGCTCAGGCGGGCCAACGCGGACCAGCCGATCACCAGCCAGCAGCTGTCCGTACTCGGCTCCCTGGAGCACGGACCGTGCCGGATGACCGAACTGGCCGCCGAGCACGGCGTCCGGCTGCCGACCATGACCGCGCAGATCAACCGGCTCGAACGGGACGCCCTGATCGCGCGCGGCCGGGACGGCGCCGACGCCCGCGTCGTCACCGTCCGGCTCACCGGCGCGGGACGCGAGCGGCTCGCCGAGGGCCGGGAACGCCGGATCGGCTTCCTCGCGGACCGGTTCGCGAACCTGACGGACGCCGAGCACGCGGCGGTCGTCGAAGCGCTGCCCGCGCTGCGCAAGCTCCTCGGCCCACCCTGAACTCTTGACGGAGGTGTCCATGCACGCGAGGCCCGCGGCAGCGGCGCAGAGCGCCACGCCCAGGGGCGGCGGCATCCTCAGGCAGCCGATGTCGGTGTGGGCGACCGCGTTCGCCGCGGTCGTCGCCTTCATGGGCATCGGGCTGGTCGACCCCATCCTGCCCGCGATCGCCGCGAACCTGGACGCCTCGCCCAGCCAGGTGTCCCTGCTGTTCACCAGCTACTTCCTGATCACCGCCGTGGCCATGCTGATCACCGGCTGGGCGGCCAGCCGGATCGGCGGCAAGCGGACGCTGCTGATCGGGCTCTCGCTCGTCGTCGTGTTCGCCACGCTGTCCGGGACGTCCGACACGGTCGGGCAGCTCGTCGGCTTCCGCGCCGGGTGGGGCCTCGGCAACGCCCTGTTCGTCGCGACCGCGCTCGCCGTCATCGTCGGCGCGGCCTCCGACAGCGCCGGAGGCGCTCCGGGGGGTGCGGGGGGTAGTCCCCCCTCGGGAGGCAGAGGCGGGGCGGAGTCGGCGATCATCCTGTACGAGGCGGCGCTCGGGCTCGGCATCTCGCTCGGGCCGCTCGCCGGGGCGCTGCTCGGCGACATGAACTGGCGCTTCCCGTTCTTCGGCACCGCGATCCTGATGGCGGCCGGCTTCCTGCTGATCGCCACGCTGCTCAAGCCCACGCCGAAACCCGCGCAGAAGACGCGGCTGAGCGCGCCGATCAGGGCCCTCGCGCACGGCGGGCTGTCCACGACCGCGTTCACGGCGCTGTTCTACAACTACGCCTTCTTCACGGTGCTGGCGTTCACGCCGTTCGTCCTCGGGATGGGCGCGCACGGCATCGGGCTCGTGTTCTTCGGCTGGGGCGTGATGGTGGCGCTGGCGTCGGTGTTCGGCGCGCCGTTCCTGCAGCGGCGGCTCGGGACCGTCCGGGTCATGTACCTGGCTCTCGGGCTGCTGATCGTGTTCCAGCTCGGGCTCGCCGTCCTCGGGCACGACGGGATCATCGTCTGCACGATCCTGTCCGGGATCCCGATCGGGATGAACAACACGGCGTTCACCGAGGCCGCCATGGAGGTCTCCGACAGCCCGCGGCCGGTCGCGTCCGCCGGGTACAACTTCGTCCGCTGGATGGGCGGCGCCCTTGCCCCCTACATCGCGACGAAGCTCGCCGAGAAGGTCAACGCGGACGTCCCGTACTTCGTCGGCGCCGCCTGCTGCGCGGTCGCGATCGGGATCCTCGCCGTGCGCCGCCGCCACCTGGACGCCCTCGACCGGGTCGACATCGACCACGCCTTCCAGGACGCTCCGGCCACGGCCTGACCCTCATTCATGCGAAAGCCCTGGGACGCTCCGTCCCAGGGCTTTTCGCTTTCGCTCGCGCCGCTCAGCCGTGGCCGTTCAGTTTCGCGATGCGGCGCTCGTACATGCGGACGACGTCCTCGCGGGCGGCGTGCTCGCGCTCGTACTCGCGCAGCAGCCTCACCTGGTCGGCGGACAGGCCGCGCAGGCGCGCACGGAGCTGCGGCAGTGTGGCGTTGTCGTAGTCGGGCACCGGCAGCTTCGCCGCCTCACCCGCGCCCTTCGCCTTCCCGGCGGCCTTGCCCTCCGCCTTCGCCCCGCTCTCGGCCGCCTTGGGCTTGTCAGCGGCCTTGGGCTTGTCGGCGGGCTTTGAAGCCTTGTCGGCGGCCTTCGGGGACGGGGCGGGCTCGGCCTGCGGCGCGGGCTCCGGCTTCGGCTCGGCGGGCTCCGGCGACGGCGCGGGCTTCGCGTGGTGCCTGCCCAGCGCGCCGGGCTTCGCGGGCTTCGGCGGCGGGCCGGGACGCGCGTGCTTCGGCGTGTGTCGCGTTCCCGCGGCACCCGTCCCGGCCGTCTCGCCCGCCTTGGAACCGGCCTTGGCGCCACCGCCGGGCTTGCCGACCGAGATCTCGTCCGTGGACGGTCGCGCGGCGGGCTTCGGCTTCGGCCGCGCGGGCGGCTCCGCGACCTTGGCGCGCGGCGCGGCCGCGGACGTGGGGGTGGCCGTGGGGGCGGTCGTGGGGGCGGGCTCCGGCTCGCGCTCGTCGCCGCGGACGTGCTCCACCACGCGTCCGACCACCTTCTCGGCCGTGCCCTGGACGTCGTCCCGCAGCCGGTCGAGCACCGGGCGGACGCCGCCGCCCTCGGTGATCTCCTTGTAGTCGCGGGTGACCCGGTCGCCGAGCAGGAGCGCCCGGCCGACCCCGAACATCGCGAGCCGGACGGCGTGCAGCGGGAGGTCGCGGACCTGCTCGCCCACCGTGTCCTGGAGTTGCTCCTTGAGGCGGCGCGGCGATCTCGTCATCGTCTTTCCTCTTCCCTGCCGTGCTGAGCACCGGGTCGGGTCGTGCGCCGGGTCACGCGGCATCTCTCGTCGACGTTCACTCTGCCCCATGGGTGCGATGGCGGTCACCCCGGGGTTACTGGATTTGTGTCCAAAAGCGGCGTGCGGTGAGTCACACGGCGGGCGCCCCGGCCGCCCGGCGGAGCCTCCCGGCTCGGGACACGTCCCCACAAAACCGCTGGAACCGCCCGCCAGGCTGCGGCAACGGCGGCGGACGCCCGTCTCCACCCTACGTCCCGTGCCGCGCGAAGCCCGTGAGGCGACTCGTACGATGGGGGCATGACCGCGAACAGCCAGCGCCGTGTCCTGCTCGCCAAGCCGCGTGGTTACTGCGCGGGCGTCGACCGCGCCGTGCAGGCGGTCGAGATCGCCCTGGAGAAGTACGGGGCCCCGATCTACGTCCGCAAGCAGATCGTGCACAACGTCCACGTCGTCAAGACGCTGGAGGAGCGCGGCGCCGTCTTCGTCGACGAGACCGAGGAGGTCCCCGAGGGCGCCATCGTGGTGTTCTCCGCGCACGGGGTGGCGCCCGTCGTGCACGAGGAGGCCCAGGGCCTCAGCCTCCGGACGATCGACGCGACCTGCCCGCTGGTCACCAAGGTCCACAAGGAGGCGGTCCGGTTCGCCGCCCAGGGCTACGACATCCTGCTCATCGGGCACGAAGGGCACGAGGAGGTCATCGGCACCACCGGCGAGGCCCCTGACCACATCCACCTCGTGGACGGCCCGGACGACGTCGCCAACGTGCACGTCCGCGACCCCGAGAAGGTGGCGTGGCTGTCGCAGACGACCCTGTCCGTCGACGAGACGATCGCCACCGTCGAGAAGCTGCGTGAACGGTTCCCCAACCTGACCGACCCGCCGTCCGACGACATCTGCTACGCGACGCAGAACCGGCAGACCGCGGTGAAGGAGATGGCGGCGAGGTCCCAGCTCGTCATCGTGGTGGGGTCGACGAACTCGTCCAACTCGGTGCGGCTGGTCGAGGTGGCCAAGGAGCACGGCGCCGACGACGCCTACCTGGTCGACTACGCCGAGCAGATCGACCCGGCCTGGCTGGACGGCGTCACGACGGTCGGCGTCACGAGCGGCGCGTCCGTCCCGGACGAGCTGGTCCAGGACGTCCTGGCGTGGCTGGCGGAGCGCGGGTTCGGCGAGGCGGAGGAGATCGAGTCCGTCCAGGAGAGCATGCGCTTCTCGCTGCCCAAGGAGCTCCGCAAGGACCTGCGCATCACGCCGGTCTGACCCGGTTGCGCTAATCGACGTCGCCGTGGTGGAGGCGGCGGCGGTCCTGCCCTGCGCCGGGGGACTCGTCCCACCGGACGGGGTTCTCGTTCTCCTCCTTCTCGAAGAGGCGGAACCCGGCGAGCTTCTCCCGCAGGTCGCGGATGTTCGTCCGCAGCCCGCGGGCCAGGCAGATGACCACGACGAGGACCGTCCCGAAGAACAGCCATGGCGCGGTGGCCGCGAGCGCCGTGAGCACCCCGACCGTGACGCCGCGCAGCAGCGACCCGTCGCCCACTGTGTCGGCGAAGACGACCAGGACGGTGGCGCCGAAGAACACCAGCGGCGGGCTCACGACCAGGGTGAGCAGGTCGGCCGGACGGGTGGCGAACGCGGCCAGCGCGCAGCCCACCGCGAACCCGCCCCCGGCGAGCAGCGGCACGCCGAGCCAGCGGGACAGCAGCCCGCACACGACGCCCACGACGAACATGACGACGATCCCGCCGCGCCCGGTGAGGGCGATCGGGCCGCCCGCCGAGGCGGCCGCGGCGCGGGCCCGCCGCGGCGATCCGGAGGCGCCGCGCTCACGTCCCACTGAACCCCCTGGAGCCGGCGATGCGCCGCCGGGCGCGCCGCGTACCGTGGTCGAACTCATGGCCACCTCTTCCCGGTGGGGGGACGGCTGTCCGTGCCCCCCGGCTCGCTCCGCTCATGGGTCGTTCGCCGATCGTTCTGCTCGGGGATGGCCCGCTCGCCGAAACCTATCGGTTCCGCGGCGGGAGCAGATCGGGACCAGCTCTCGTCGGGGTTCTCGCCGTCCTCCTTCTCATCGGTGTACGGCTCGTCGGGGGCGCTCAGTTCGGCGGCCGAGAGCGCGCGCGGGCTCTCTTCGACGGGGGACGGGCCGTGCAGACCGTCGTCCACTACGCCGAGTTCGTTCAGTTTGCGCGCACTGACCAGTACGCGGGTTTCGAGCGATCCGACCGTCCGGTTGTAGGACTTGACGGCCCCGGTGAGGGCGCGGCCGAGGTCGTCGACGTGCTGGCCCATCGTCCCCAGGCGCTCGTACAGCTCCTTGCCGAGTTCGAAGACGGCGCGGGCGTTGCGGGAGAGCGCGGCCTGCTGCCAGGCGTACGACGCGGTGCGGAGCATGGTGATGAGCGTCGTCGGCGTCGCGATGTGGACGCGCCGCCGTATCGCGTACTCCAGCAGGGCCGGGTCGCGGTCGAGCGCGGGCGCGAGGAACGCCTCGCCCGGGATGAACAGGACGACGAACTCCGGCGCCGGGGAGAACGCCTGCCAGTACGACTTCGCCGCCAGCCGGTCGACGTGGTCGCGCAGGTGGCGGGCGTGCGCGTCCAACCGCACCGGGTCGCCGCTCTCGGCGGCCTGCAAGTACGCGGCGAGGGACACCTTGGAGTCGACCACGATGTTCTTGCCGCCGACGAGCCGGACCACCATGTCCGGACGGACGGTCCCGTCGGCGGTCGCCGCGCTGGCCTGCTCGTCGAAGTCGCAGTGGTGCGTCATCCCGGCGAGCTCGACGACGCGGCGGAGCTGGAGCTCGCCCCACCGGCCGCGCGCCTCCGGCCGCTGCAGCGCCCGGACCAGCGACTGCGTCTCGCGCCTGAGCTGGTCGGAGCTCTGCCGGACGAAGTCGACCTGCTTCGCGAGCATCGCGTGCGACTCGCGGCGGCCCGTCTCGACCTCGCGGAGCTGCTCCTCCACCTTCGCGAGGGTCTCCTTCAGCGGCGCGACCAGGTGCTCGACGGCCTGCTGGCGGCGCTGCAGCTCGCCCGCCGCCTCGACCCCGGCCGCCTTGAGGCGCGCGTCGGCCAGTTCGAGGAAGCGCTGGTTGCTCGCGTCCAGGGCCTTCGCGGACAGGCTCTCGAAGTGCTCGGCCATCCGCTCCTCGGCGTAGGCGAGCTTCTCCTCGGCCGCCCGCGCCCGCGCGATCAGCGCGCCCTGCCGGCCCGTCGCGAGCGCGTACCCGGCGACGACGCCGAACACGGCGCCCACGAGGAGACCGGCGAACAGCGCGACGTCCATCGCCTCATCGTGGCAGCGCCGCGCCGATCGGCGGCCGCGACGCGCCGTGTCGCCGCCCGTCCCAGGACATTTGGCCCAACCTTCACCCTCCCGCGGGCCGCCGGAGGTTCCGGGCAGCCCGAGAGGTTCGCCGACGCCCATAAACTTGCGGCCGTGAGCCTCTCCATCGGAATCGCCGGGCTGCCCAACGTCGGCAAGTCGACCCTGTTCAACGCGCTGACCAAGAACGACGCGCTGGCCGCCAACTACCCGTTCGCGACCATCGAGCCCAACGTCGGCGTGGTCGGGGTGCCCGACCCGCGGCTCGGCGTCCTCGCGGAGCTGTTCGGCTCGCAGAAGATCATCCCGGCCACGATGGAGTTCGTGGACATCGCGGGCATCGTCAAGGGCGCGTCCGAGGGGCAGGGGCTCGGCAACAAGTTCCTCGCCAACATCCGCGAGACGAACGCGATCTGCCAGGTCATCCGCGCCTTCGAGGACCCGGACGTCACCCATGTGGACGGCGACGTCGCCCCGTCCCGCGACATCGAGACGATCAACACCGAGCTGATCCTCGCCGACCTCCAGACGATCGAGCGCGCGCTGCCGCGCCTCGACAAGGAGGCCCGCACCAAGAAGGACAAGGACAAGCTCGCCGTCGTCGACGCCGTCACCGCCGCGCAGAAGCTGCTGGACGACGGCGTCACCCTGTTCGCGGGCGCCGCGGCCGCCGGGATCGACCTGGAGCTGCTGCGCGAGCTGCACCTGCTCACGGCGAAGCCGTTCCTCTACGTCTTCAACCTCGACGAGAGCGAGCTGACCGACGAGGCGCTGCGCGGGCGCCTGCGCGACCTGGTCGCCCCGGCCGAGGCCGTCTTCCTGGACGCCAAGATCGAGGCCGAGCTGATCGAGCTGCCGGACGACGAGGCCCTCGAACTGCTGCAGGGCATGGGCCAGGAGGAGTCCGGGCTGTCGCAGCTCGTCCGGATCGGGTTCGCGACCCTCGGCCTCCAGACGTACCTGACGGCGGGCCCCAAGGAGGCGCGCGCCTGGACGATCCCCAAGGGCGCCACCGCGCCCGAGGCGGCGGGCGTCATCCACACCGACTTCCAGCGCGGCTTCATCAAGGCGGAGGTCGTGTCGTTCGACGAGCTCACCAAGGCGGGGTCGATGGCCGCCGCCCGCACGGCGGGCAGGGTCCGCATGGAGGGCAAGGACTACGTCATGCAGGACGGCGACGTCGTCGAGTTCCGCTTCAACGTCTGAGCGTCTTCGACGTCCGGGTTCTCGTTTCTGGGCAGGCGCGTGACCTCTGTGATTTTGGCTACAGACGGTTCTCGTGGGTCCTGTGGGCCTGGTGACTCCGCCCGGTGTCCCATGATGCCTCACGGGGCCGCTGAGCTGGGAGTTCTGCCGGAAATCGTCCCGAATCCGACACAATGCCGGTTTCTTTCGGAAACAGATTGCGGTCGTGGGCGACACCAGGTGAGCAACTGACAGCCGACTCGTGCCGCTTGTCCGGATCCTTGACCTGCGCACTGTTCGGAGGCCCGGATAGGGGATCGTCACCGTTTGGCAATCTTCCCCGTTCCTGCTGAGGTGGATTGCATTATCCACAACCGCGTGCCGGGGCTGTGCTTCGCTGCGATGCGCTGGAACAATTGACGCTCGTGGTTACCCTGGGCCCGAGGTGGGTTCAGAAAAGCCACCGGGCAGGACGACCAAGCACACACGACCAGGCATACACCAGCAGGCACACAGGACCGCGCCGACCGGGGGCGAGGCGCGAGCGGAGGCAGGATGGCTCGCAGGTCGGCCGCGGGACGCGGCCGTGACACCGCCGTTGTCGAGGAGACGGCGGCGCCCGGCCGGGCGCTCGCCTCCTCCGCCGACCCGTGGGACCTGCCGGGCGGCGACCGGCGCCGCGGCGGCTCGGGCGGCGGCGGGCGGCGCGGCGGGCGCTGGGGCGGGTCCGGCGGCCGCTGGTGGGTCTGGGCCGGACGCGCCGTGCTCTGGGCGCTGATCATCGTCATCCTGGTCAACGGCGTCCGCGCGCCGCTCGAACGGTTCACCTCCGACGACTCGTCCGGCGGGTCCGGCGGGACGGCGACGCCCGGCGCGAAGCCCGCCCGCGGCGCCGGGTTCCCGACGAGCGCGGCCGGCGCGTTCGCGATCCAGTTCGCCAACGTCTACCTGAACTACGACCAGAAGGGCGCGCCCGCCCGCGAGGCGCAATTGCGCACGTTCCTGCCCGACGGCGCCGACGCCCAATTCGGCTGGAACGGTGTCGGCCGGATGCAGGTGCAGTCCGTCCAGGTGGCCGGAGTGGACGCCCGCGACGCCAACAACGCGACGGTCACGCTGCTCGCCCGCACCGCCGACAAGTGGCTCCGGCTCGCCGTTCCCGTGTACGCCGACAACGGCGGCGCGCTGGTCGTGTCGGCCCGTCCCGCGCTGCTTCCCCCGCCCACCAAGGCCCGGCTTCCCCAGGGCGGCGTGCAAGACCGCGACACCGCGCTCGAAGGCGAACTCCAGCCGTTCCTCGGCACCTTCTTCCAGGAGTACGCGACCGGCAACCAGGCCGCGCTGTCCCGCTTCTCCGCCGACGGCGCGACCATTCCGGGGCTCGCCAACTCCGTGGCGTTCGTGCAGGTCAAGTCGGTCGTCGCGCCGAAGGGGTCCGCGGGCGAGCGCACCGTCACCGCGACGGTCGTGTGGCAGCCCGCCGGCGGCGGCGGGGGCGAACTGGAGCAGGCCTACCAGCTCGTCATGGTCAAGAAGGGCGCGACGTGGCTCGTGCGCGACATTCGCGGCACCACGCAACCGAACGCATCATGAAAGGCCGCGATTTGAAGAAGCCGACCCCCGAATCCGCCGACCTAGGAAGGTAGCCAGTCGATGCTGCACCACATCATGGCGTCGATTCCACACGAAATTCTGGCGGCGCCCGAGAACGACGAACTAAAAACAGACGATCTCGCCGACTGGCTGCGCCAGATATTCGGTCCGCTCTTCCTGGTGATCGTCTCCATTGTGGCGATCTTCTTCCTGTTCACCCGGGAGATCACGCGCTTCGTCCAGTTCATCGTGCTGGCCATCGGGATCGGGGTGATCTTCTACGTGCCCAACATCATCGAGACCACGGCCAAGGCGATAGCCAAGGCCCTCGGCGTGGACGTCACCTGACCGCGAGGTCGGCAGGCGGCACGGTGCTCGCGCAGTTAGGGGAGTAGGGGCGTGGATCTACCCACGTACACGAACATCTGGCGCATCGAGAAGCGGCTGTACAAGCTGTACGACCTGCGGCTGCCCATGCCGCTGCCGCTCGTCCAGATCGGCGTGTTCCTCGGGGTGTTCGTGCCCTGGATCGTGCTCCTCAGGGTCGTCGGCATCCCGTTCGAGTCCCCGTGGCACGTGCTGTACATCGTCCCGCCGGGGGTGCTGACCTGGCTGGCGACGCGGCCCGTCATCGAGGGCAAGCGGCTCACCGAGCTGCTGCTCTCCCAGAGCCGCTACCTCACCGAGCCGCGCACCTGGTGCCGCCTCACCCCGATCCGGGAGCCGCGCGAGGTCGTCGTCGTGGCCCGCGTCTGGCGCCGCGCGGGCGCCCCGGCCCCGGTCGCCGCCGCGGAACGCGCCGCGATCAAGTCCCGCCGCAGGGGCCGCAAGGCCGCCGCCGAACCGGCGCCCGCCCGCGCCGCCGCCGCCGTCCAGCCGGCCGCGGTCGCCGAGCCCGCGCCCGCCGTGCCCGCGCTGGTGCCGCGCCCCGCCGTGGCCACCGCGCCCCCGTCCCTGGGCGACTACGCGGCCCAACGCGACGTCCCCGCCCCCGCCGAGGCCCCCGCCGCGCCCAAGCCGTGGCGCCGCACCACCCGCGACATCTCGCACGAGGACGACGTGCAGCTCGCCCCCGCCGAGTACGAGCAGCCCCAGGCGGCTCCCCGGCTGGAGGCCCCCGCGGGCTCCGGCAAGCGCGCCCTGGCCTCCGGCGTCCGCCGCCCCGGCGCCCCCGCCGAGATCTGGCAGGCCGCCGCCCCGCCCGCGACGGCCCCCGACGTCCCGCGCCAGGCCCCCGCGCCGCGCACGGACGTCCGCCGCGCCGCCGAAGAGATCGCCAACGCGACCCCCCACGCCCCCGCCCCGCCCCCGGCACTCCTGCCGAACCCCCAGACTCCCGAGCCCCCGGCTCTCCCCGGCCCCACGCAGCAAGAGGACGCCGTCCCACGCGAGCACGCCAACGCGCCCGCGATCCCCGGCCCGACGCAACCGGCGGACACCCAGCCGCCCGAAGCCCAGCCCCCCGTCCACGACGACGGGCCACCCGAACACGCCCAACCGACCCCCGCCGAAGAAACCAGGACACGCTGGCCGGAAGGCACAACCACGCCAGCCGAACGTGACAGTGCCGCCGCTGCTGAGCAGCCGGGCCTCTCACAGCAGCCTGCGGAAGCCCCAAGGTCGGCGGATGCGGGTGCGCCAGGCGAGCGGGATGGTGCTGCCGCCATTGAGCAGCCGGGCGACTCGCAGCAGCCTGCGGAAGGTGTGAGGTCGGCTGGTGCGCCGGGTGAGCGTGATGGCGCTGGCGCTGTTGAGCGGTTGGGCGTTTCTCGGCAGCCTGCCGAGGGCGCCAGGTCGCGGTGGCCGGAAGGCGCAGGGGCGTCAGCCGAGCGTGACGAGGCCGGTGCCGTTGGGCAGGCCGGTGTTCAAGGCCCGTTGGGGGCGGACGCTGGGCGGCGTGTTCAGGATGACTCGGCGGGGACGCCTTCGGAGGGTGTGCGCGAGCGGGTCAGGGGTGTTGCCGGAGCGGCGGACGGGTCCCTGGAAGGGGAGCGCGTCCGTGAAGGTGGGACCGGTTCCGCTGGAGAGCCGGGGGATGTGCGGGTTGGCGGGCGTGGCCCGCAGGTCTGGTCGGCGGGGGAGACGCGGCGGGACGTCCGGCAGGAGTCCGGGGAGCCGGGCGAGCAGCCGGTCGGGCAGGACAATGCCAAGAGCGCGTCCAACGGCGAGGCCGGGGACAAGAAGGTCGCCGGACAGCGCACACCGTCGCAGCGGCCTTCGCCGCCCGCGCCGCCCGCCACGCGTCCCGACATCCCGGTCGTGCCGGGAGCGTTCGGAGCCCGTCCGCGGAACGGCGAGGGCGCGCAGCCGCCCGAGCAGCAGCTGCCGCAGACACCCCAGTTGCCGCAGACCCCTCAGCTGCGGCAGTCTCCTCAGCTGCCGCAGAGCCCTCAGTTGCCGCAGAGTCCTCAAGAGGCGCAGGGGTCTCAACTGCCGCAGACCCCTCAGCAGGCGCAAACCCCTCAACAAGGACAGGTTCCTCAGCAAGCGCGAGCTCCTCAACAGGGGCAGGCCCCTCAACAGGGGCAGGCTCCTCAGCAGCCGCCGCGGATGGAGCCGCGGCCGTGGTCGCAGGGATTGTCGAACCCGCCTCGTCCCGCCGCGGCGGAACACACCGCTTGGCCGTCCACCCAGGAGCCGCCGCAGCAGGAGCAAGAGCCGCAGGAGCCGGTAGAGGCGGTGGGGGAGCAGGCGCCGCCTCGGGAGGTCAGGTCGCAGCCCGCGTCGCCCGTGCGGCCACGGCCGTTGCCGCCGCCGCCCGCGCCGCCGCAGTCCGGGCCGGCGATCACCCCGCCGGACCCGGAGCACGAGGTCACCGGCGGCGGGCTCCGGCGGCTGTTCCACGCGGTCGGCGGCGGGCACGGCGACGTCGACGCCGACTACGAGCAGCGGCTCCAGCAGCCGTTCCACGGGACGCGGCACATCGTCGTCCTCGGCTGCACCGGCGGCGCCGGGCAGACGGTGACCGGCCTCATGCTCGGCCACACGTTCGCCCAGCACAACGGCGAGCCGATCGTCGCGGTGGACGTGAACCCGGGCCCCGGCGCGCTCGCCCGCCGGACGCGCAGCGACACCAACGAGACGCTCACCGGCCTCATCACCCGCGCCGACCAGGTCGGCAGCCTGACCGCGATGCGCCGCTACACCTCGCAGGCGAAGTCCGGCCTCGACGTCATCGCGGCGGGCAAGAACCCGCTGCAGGCGCTCGACGACCGCGACTACGCGCTCGCGATCCGCACCCTCGACCGGTTCTACTCGGTGACCCTGCTGGACGCGGCGGCCGCCGTGGTCGCGCGCGTCCTGCCGTACGCCGACCAGCTCGTCCTCGTCGCCCCGGCGAGCGCCGACGCGCCGCGCGCGGTGTCGATGACGTTCGAGTGGCTGGACGGCCACGGCTACGAGGAGCTCCGGTCCCGCGCGGTCACGGTGATCAACGGGGTGAGCCGCCGCAGCATGGACGACGTTGAGCAGGCGGAGGCCGTGGCGCGCGGCAGATGCCGGGCGCTGGTGCGCATCCCGTGGGACGATCACCTCAGCATGGACCGCGCGCCGCGCAACGAGCTGAAGTCGTTGCGGACGCCGACGCGCCGTGCCTATCTTGCCCTCGCCGGCGTGGTCGCCGGCGGCTTCACCGTCGTGCCCGAGCGTTACCAGGAGTTCCAGCAGGAGCAGGAGGCCACCCGATGAGCGCCCCTCGCGGGCATCGAGCGGACACCGTCGTCGGACTGGCGGGCGCGCCTGATCTTGATGACCGTCCGGACGGCGAACACTTCCCCCGACGGTCCTGCGCGCCTCGCGGCGCATCGGGACAATGGACCGGGGTTGGGAGGGGCGCGTGAGCAAGTCGAGCCGGTTGGCGGTGCGGTACTTCGACGACCGCGTCCTCCTCACCGACAACGCCGCCTGGGCGTACTTCCGCCTGCCGACCGTGTCGTACGAGTTCACGACGGGTGAGGAGCGCGAGGCGCTCGCCACCAACATCACGATCGCGCTGGCGGGCATCCGGATGCAGGACGCCGAGGTCCACCTGCGGATCGCGCACCGGACGTACCCGGCCGCCGACTGGGCGCTCGCGCTCGACCGGACGTCCGACGGCGGCTCCGGCTGGCGCGAGTACCTGGAGGAGACCTACGCCCACGTGTGGGCCAAGGACTTCTGGACCAAGGAGGTCTACCTCGGGGTGAGGCTCGGGCCGCGCGGGATGGGCGCGCACCTGTCCGGCGGGGTGCTGTCGCAGCTCCTCGGGTTCTACAAGCGGAGCGAGAAGGTCCTCGGCGTCGTGGACGACGCGATCGACAAGAAGGAGATCGCCCGCTGGACGGAGCAGGCCGAGCGCGTCGGCCGCGCCCTCGGCGGGTCCGCCCTCTACGCGCGGCACACCACCTCCACCGAGGTGGCGTGGCTGTTCCAGCACGCGGTGACGGGGTCGCTGGCCGACCCGCCGCCGTCCGCCGTGTCGCGCCGGACGTGGGGCAAGGGCGAGATCGAGTCGCTGGTCGAGGGAGCGATCCACAACGGCCGCTCCTACCTGCGGATCGAGCAGCCGAACTTCACCGGCGCGGGCGGCGGCGCGACGGCCGCGTCGTACGTCGCGTACCTGTCGTTCGCCCGGTTCCCCGACATGATGCCGTTCCCGGACGGCGAGCCCTGGTTCCACTACGCCGACGCCCTGCCGTTCCCGGTGGAGATCAGCGCGCGGATGAAGCTGATCCCGCCCGCGAAGGCGTCCAAGGACGTCTCGCGCAAGCTCGCGCACGCCCGCGACATGGACCAGCACATCCGGGAGGCGGGCGCGGAGGCGCCGATCGCGCTCGCGGAGCAGATCGACGCGGCGCGGATGCTGGAGCACGGCATCACGAAGGAGCGCCTGCCGTTCGTGTACGGGTGGCACCGGCTGATCGTGTCGGCCCCGACGGAGGAACTGCTCGCCCAGCGGGTGGACGCGGTCGTCGAGCACTACCGCGACATCGGCATCGACGTCGTCAACTCGACCGGCGACCAGTTCTCCCTGTTCCTGGAGTCGCTGCCCGGCGACCAGATCAGGCTGAACGCGTACGCGCAGCGCCAGCCGCTGCGGACGATCGCGGGCGGCATGCCGGTCGCGACCGTCGACCTCGGCGACCGCCCGGACGACAACGACGAGGGCTGGATCGGCCCGTACGTCGGCGAGACGCTCGGCCGGGCCCGCTCGATCGTGCACTTCGACCCGCTGGTCGCGGCGGCGCGGAACCGTCCGACCGCGGTCGCGATCACCGGCGAGCCGGGCGGCGGCAAGACGACCCTCGCGCTGCTGCTGATCTACCAGATGGCGCTGCGCGGCGTGACGGTCGCGGCGATCGACCCGAAGGGCGACGCCGAGTCGCTGGTGGAGCTGCTGAAGGCGCGCGGGCGCAGGGCGCGCATCCTGCCGCTCGGCTCCGCCGCGCCCGGCCTGCTCGACCCGTTCTCGTTCGGCGACGACCTCGCCACGATGAAGACGATGGCGACCGAGACGCTGCGGCTGCTGCTGCCGCGGATGTCGGAGGAGCGCGAGTCCGCGATGATCCAGGCGGTCGGCGCGGTCGCGAACGCCGAGCGGCCCTCGCTCGGCCGGGTCGTCGACCACCTTGAGGCGTCCGACGACCCGGCGTCCAAGAACCTCGGCGCGGTGCTGCGGTCGATGTCGGAGATGCGGCTCGCGCGGCTGTGCTTCGACCCGTCCGGCGGCGAGCGCATCGACACCGCGGGCTGGACGACCGTGTTCACCCTCGGCGGGCTCACCCTCCCGGACGTCGCGATCTCCCGCGAGGACTACTCCTACGAGCAGCGGCTGTCCGTCGCGCTGATGTACCTGGTGTCGCAGTTCGCGCGGCGGCTCATGCACGGGCTCGACCGGCGGCTCCCGAAGGCCATCTTCCTGGACGAGGCGTGGGCGATCACGTCCACGCCGGAGGGCGCGAAGCTGATCCCCGAGGTGTCGCGGATGGGACGGTCCCGCAACACCGCGCTGATCCTCGTCTCCCAGAACGCCGGTGACCTGCTGAACGAGCAGGTCACCAACTGCCTGTCGTCGGTGTTCTCCTTCCGCTCCACCGAGCGGGTCGAGGTCGGCAACGTGATGTCGCTGCTCGGTGTGGAGGCGTCCGACGAGCACAAGGCCGTGCTGCGCAACCTCGGCAACGGCGAGTGCATCTTCCGTGACCTCGACGGCCGAGCGGGGCGCATCGGCGTCGACCTGATCTCCGAGGAACTGCAGCGTTGGCTGGACACCAACCCGACCCGGTCGAGACCGGGCTCGTCCGAACTGACCGTCGCGGGGGCAGAGGTCGAGGAGGTCGGCAGATGAGAACCCGCGACCGGATGGCGCGCCTGCAGCGCTCGCCCGGCGAAGGTCTCGACCGTTCCGTGCTCGCCTCGCCTCGCCGCCGGCGGCTGCGCCGCGCGCGGCGGCCGGTGCTGGTGATGCTGGCGGCGGTCGTGCTGATGGTCGGGCTGTCGCCGATGGCCAGCGCGAACCCGTTCGTCCCGGACGTCTGCAAACCGGCCGACAACCCGGCCCCCGAGCAGTACGGGTCGGGGACGGACGGCCTGATCAAGCCGCCCGACTACCCGAACCAGCAGCTGCGCAAGACGCCGGTCGAGCAGCTCACCTACTACGACCGCTACGGGACGGCCGGGCAGACCTGGTACGCGGTCGACATGGGCTGCTCGGACGCCATGGCGCTGATGGGCAACGGCCTCGCCAACACGGTGTTCACCGCCGTCCGTGCCATCGACCGGACGACGATCAGCGTGTACCAGGCGGCCGCGTCGGAGTCGCTGCTCGGCTGGCTGAAGAGCACCGTCGACGGCGTCATCACCGACATGGGCAAGACGTTCAACGCCCGCTACTGGTCGTGGGTGGTCATCCTCGGCGCGATGTGGCTGGCGTGGTGGGGGCTCGTCCGGAAGCGGGCGAGCAAGGTCACCGAAGGCGTCGTCTGGATGGTCGTCGCGATGGTCGCGCTGGTCTGGCTGATCGCGCGTCCGTCCGACTTCACCACGCTCGGGACGAAGACGTCGGAGGCGACGAGCGCCGCGTTCAACGCGGCATTGCCGCAGAGCGGCACGACGGGTGGAGTGTGCATACCCGCGCCCGGCGGCAAGCCCGACCCGGCCGCGTCGCAGAACCTGGACGCGACGTCCCGCAACGCGAACCGGCTGTGGGTCGCGCTGGTGTGCAAGCCGTGGCTGCAAGGCGAGTTCGGGACGACGGACCCCAACGCCAAGGTCGTCAAGGACAACGCCGACAAGCTGCTCTGGGCGCAGGCCGTCGACCTGCCGGAGACGTACGGCGCGAACCAGGCCAATCTCGGCAAGAAGGCCGACGCCTACAAGGACGTCTCGAAGAACATCAAGGAAGAGCATCCCGGGACGTATCCGCTCTACCAGGGCAAGAACTGGGAGAACCGGCTGGCGGTCGCGTTCGGCGGGCTGCTCGCCGCGCTGGTCGCGGGCGTGCTGATCCTGGTCATCGCGATCGCGCTGATCGTCGTGAAGATCGCGTTCCTGCTCCTGCTCGTGGCGGGGCCGATCTTCCTCGGGATCGGCATCCATCCCGGCATCGGACGGGTGATCGCCGTCCGCTGGCTGGAACTGCTCCTGTCGATGCTGCTCAAACAGGCCGCGCTGATAGGCGTGCTGTCACTGCTGCTGTGGGCGTACGGGCTGATCCTCAGCGAGACGCTGCCGTGGGGCCTGCAGATCCTGCTCATCGCGCTGGTGACGTTCGCGGCGTTCATCTACCGCAAGCCGTTCCAGCACCTGTTCTCAGCCGTCGGATACTCCGCGATCGGCTCGCGGGAGAAGAGCGAGGCGCAGCTCAACCGGTCCGTCACCGAGGCGCGCCGGAGCACGATGGGCGTCGCCTCCGCGGTGCCGGGGGCGGGGCTCGTCCGCTGGGCGAAGCGGGAGGCGGCGTCCGAGGCCGCCGCGCCCGGCGCGCAGCGGGACACCTCGCCCGCCACCGCCGCGGTCGCGTCCGACCGGCGGGCCGCGGTCACCGGGACGGGCGAGGGCCAGTCGCCGGAGGACGCGCCCGTCCTCGCGGCGAGGCCGCGCGGCGGTTCCGCGGCCGCGCACGGCCGGTCCCGGCGCGGCGCGCCGCCGCTGAACCTGCCGTCGCGGGCGCTCGGCGACCGCAGCAAGGACGGCGGCAGCGGCATTGGCAGCGGTGTGAGCGGCGGTGTCGGCGGCGGTGTCGGCGGTGCGGGCGAGCCGGTGGGCGCGCGGCCGGGCGGCGGGAAGCCGTCCACGGGCACGGGCGGCGGGACCGCCCGACCGACGTCCTGGTCCGGACGCGGCGGCAACAACGGCGGCACAAGCGGCGGCGTCAGCGGCGGGAACGGCGGCTCCGGCGGCAGCTCAGGCGGTTCCGGCAGGTCGGGCGGCTCGGGCGGCAGCACGGGCGGCGGCAACGGCTCCGGGAACGGCGGGGGCGGCGGCTGGTTCGGCGGACGCTCGTCCGGCGCGGCGGAGCGCGGCCGCGGCCGTCCCGGCGGCGGCAACAGCGGCGGCGGTAGCGGCAGCAGCGGCGGGGGCGGGAGCGGCGGCGGGTCGGAGCCCGAGCCGAACATCCCGCGCCAGCGCGGAACGGCGGGCGGCGGCGGCACGCCGCCGCGCAACGGTCCGAGCGGCGGCCAGACGCCGCCGCCCCTGTGGGACAGGCGCGGCTCCGAGGCGGGCCCGCCCATCCCGTTCTGGCTGCGTCCGGTCGACCGGGACGAGTGATGAACCTGAACGAACGCCAGCGCAGGCTGCTGTTCGGGGGGCTCGTCGTGGTGCTCGCGGTCATCGGCGTCTACCTGACCGTGGCCGGGCCCGGCGACGACGACTCCGGCGACTCGGACGCGCGGCCGCGTCCGAGCGCGACGGCGACGGCGACCGGGCCCGCGTCCCCGCCGCCCGGCATCCAGGGCGCGGTCGACCCGAACTCCTTCGACGTCTACAGGTTGCTGCCGTTCTCCCGCGAGGAGTTCGCCACCGCCGCCGACCTGGCCGGACGGTTCGTCGCCGCGTACGGGACGTACCGCTTCGACGAGCCCCCCGAGACCTACGCCGGCCGCCTGACCGCCCTCACCAGCGGCGACCTCGGCACGCAGCTCGCCCGCGACGCGTCCACCCCCGGCATCCTGGAAGAGCGGCGCCGCGAGCAGGTCGTCGCGCAGGGTTCGGCGAGCATCGACCAGGTCAGCGACATCGCCGACAACTCGATCATCTTCGTGGTGACCGGCCGGCAGCAGGTCACCAAGGGCGGCAAGACCAGCGGCGACAGCAAGCGGTACGCCGTGACGGTCGCACGCGACGGCAACTCCCTCAAGGTCTACTCGTTCCAGCCCGCCGACGCCGGGCAGGCGGGTGACACGGGATGAACCGGCGGCTGCTGATCGCCGGTGCCCTTTGCGTAGCCGCGACCGCTTTCGCCGCGCTGCTGATCGTCCCGGTCCTGTTCGGGACGAGCCGGTTCATGTTCGGCGGCGGCATGGCGGGCGGCGGCGGCTGCGTCGACACCTCCGGCGCCGGCGCGCAGCCCGCCGCGGCGGACGACGCGAAGGCCATCCCCGCCAACTACCTGGACTTCTACAAGGGCGCGGGGCGCGCGTACGGCATCCCGTGGAACGTCCTCGCCGGGATCGGGAAGGTTGAGACGGGGCACGGCACGTCCACGCTCCCGGGCGTCAAGAGCGGGGAGAACTACGCGGGCGCGGGCGGTCCGATGCAGTTCCTCGCCGCGACGTGGAAGTCGTTCGCGGTCGACGGGAACAAGGACGGCCGCAAGGACCGCTACGACCCGGCGGACGCGATCCCGACCGCCGCCGCGTACCTGAAGCACAACGGCGCGCCGCAGCGGATGCGAACTGCGATCTTCCAGTACAACCATTCGTGGGAGTACGTGAACCTCGTCCTGGACTGGGCGGAGAAGTACGTCGGCGGCGACTTCAAGGTCGTCCAGGCGAACGGGGTCGACTGCGCCGACAACGACCTCCCGCAGAACGCCTCGGAGCTCGTCCGGAAGATCATCACGTTCGCGATGGCACAGCGCGGCAAGCCGTACGTGTTCGGCGCGAACGGCCCCGACGCCTGGGACTGCTCCAGCTTGATCCAGGCCGCGTACCGGTCGGCGGGCCTCGCCATCCCGCGCACGACGTTCGAGCAGTGGCCGTACGGCGTGAAGGTCGGCAAGGGCAAGGAACTGCCCGGTGACCTGGTGTTCTTCAACTCCGGTCCGGGGACGTCCTCGAACAGCCCCGGCCATGTCGGCATGGTGATCGGCAACGGCAAGATGATCGTGGCGAGCTGCTCGACGTGCGTCCCGGCGATCG
Organism: Actinomadura syzygii; assembly: GCF_008085905.1. Lineage (GTDB taxonomy): Bacteria > Actinomycetota > Actinomycetes > Streptosporangiales > Streptosporangiaceae > Spirillospora > Spirillospora syzygii. Next base: position 110,890 of record NZ_VSFF01000007.1, read on the forward strand.
GGGTGAAGACGTACAAGCGGCCCGACTGGGTGGGGGTGACGCGGCCGCTGGCGCGTCCCGACGTCCAGAAGAAGGTCGACGCGCTGGCCGGCTGACGGCCCGGCGGGCTACCGGTAGCGGCGCCTGCCGATGACGAGCAGGAGGTCGCGGAGCGCGTCGGCGGCGCCCCGGACGTCGCCCGCGGGGACGCCCGCCATGACCTCCTCGTGCGCGTCGGCGGACGCGGCGAGCGCGCGCTCGGTGACCCGCAGCCCGACCGGGGTGAGCTGGACGAACCGGCTGCGCGCGTCCCCGGCGTTGGCCTCCCGCTCGACGTAGCCCGCCTTCTGCAGCCGCTGCAGGACGTTGCTCGTCCCGCCGGAGGTGAGGAACGCGGACCGGGTCAGCTCGCTCGGCCGCAGCCGGTACGGCTCGCCCTCCCGCCGCAGGACGGTCAGCACCTCGAACTCGGCGTAGGTGAGGCCGAGTTCGGCGAGGTCGGCGCGGAGGGCCTGCTGGAGGAGCATGGTGATCCGCCCGGCCCGCTTGCCGACCTCCAGCATCGCGATGAGCGGCTCGGAGAGCCCGTCCCGCCGCCAGGTCTCGGCGACCGCGTCGATGTCGTCCCGTGGTCCGCCGTCGTTTGCTCGCACCCGCCGAGAATACTCGCTCGCCCTATTGCTTTCTGAAAAGCTTGTTTCTAAGCTTTGCCGCATGACGACCTCAACGCTGCTCCGGAACGGGCTGGTGATCGACACCGACCCCGTCCCCACCGTGCTCGGACGCGCCGACGTGCTCGTCCGGGACGGCCTGATCGCCGCCGTCGGCCCCGGCCTCGACGCCCCGCCGGACGCCGACGTGATCGACGCGACCGGCCGCCTCGTCCTGCCGGGGTTCGTCGACACGCACCGGCACGCCTGGCAGGCGGGCGTCCGCGCGATCCTGCCGGACGCGACGCTGCCCGACTACCTGCGGCGGATCCTCGGCGAGCTGGCGCCCCGGTACCGTCCGGACGACGTGTTCGCCGGGACGCTCGCCGGCGCCCTGGAGTGCCTCGACTCGGGGATCACGACGCTGGTCGACTGGTCGAACATCCAGCTCGGACCCGGCCACACCGAGGCGAGCGTCGCGGCCCTGCGCGACTCGGGCATCCGTGCCGTGTTCGGCTACTGCTACGGCGGCGACGGGGACCTCGACGCGCTCGCCGCCGAGACCGCCCGCGTCCGCCGCGCCCACTTCGACGGCTCGGGCGGTTCCGGAGGGACGGTCTCCATGGCCATGGCCGCGCTCGGCCCCGAGATCGCGGGCGCGGAGCGGGCGCTGCGCGAATGGCGGCTGGCGCGCGACCTGGACCTGCCGATCACCGTGCACATGGGCGGCTTCGGGCCGGAGAGCGCCGCCCGCGGCCTGGCGTTCCTCGACGCCCACGGCCTCTGGGACCGTCCGGCGTCCCACGTCCACGCGAACCACTACACCGGCGACGAGTTCAAGCGCATCGCCGCCCACGGCGGGACGGTCGCCGCCACCCCCGCCGTCGAGGCCGTGCTGGACATCGGCCCGCCGCCCACCGGGCGGGCCCGCGACGCGGGCGTCCCCACCGGCCTCGGCGCCGACGTCGTCTCGTGCGGCCCCGGCGACATGTTCTCGATCATGCGGGCCGCCTACGTCCTGGAGCGGGGGCGTCCCGGCGGCGCGGGGCTCGGCCTGACCGCCGCCGACGTGCTGCGGATGGCCACGATCGAGGGCGCGGAGGCGATCGGGCTCGCGGGCGTCACCGGGTCCCTGACGCCGGGCAAGCAGGCGGACGTGCTCGTCCTGCGCACCGACACGCTGGGCCTCGCGGCGGCGCACGACCCGATCGCCGCCGTCGTCCTGTCGGCGGACGTCCGCAACGTGGACACCGTCCTCGTCGGCGGCCGGGTGGTGAAGCGCGGCGGGACACTGCCGGGGCAGGACGTCCCGGCCCTGCTCACCGCGCTGGCGGAGTCGGCCGGACGCCTGACCTCCGTCTGACGCCCGGTCGCCGTTCCGCGCCGCCGTTCCGCCGCCGGACGCGCGGCGGACGGATAATGCGAAGGGGAATGACGGACCGGCGTGGCATGCTGATCCGCGTGGAGCCCGACACCAAGGAGTCACAGACGACCACAGAGCCGGAGATCACCATTCGGGTGGCCGAGGAGCTGCTGATGTTCCTGCCCGCCGTCCGCCGCGCGCCGGTGAACCGCGTGGCCTGCGACGGCACGTCCACGCTGGGGCATCTCGTCGAGTCGCTCGGCGTCCCGCTGCCGGAGGCCGGTCCGATGACCGTCGGCGGCGAGCCCGCCGGGCCGTCCACCCGTCCAGGGCCGGGCGACGAGGTGCGGGTGGCGGCGGTGCCGCGGCCGCAGGCCGTCCCGCTGGAGCCGGGGCAGGTCGCGCCGCGCTTCCTGCTCGACGTCCACCTCGGCACGCTCGCCCGCCGGATGCGCCTGCTCGGCCTCGACACCGCCTACCACAACGACATGGACGACCCGGCGCTCGTCGTCCAGGCGAACGAGGAGCGCCGCGTCCTCCTCACCCAGGACCGCGGGCTGCTGCGCCGCCGGGCGCTGTGGTTCGGCGCGTACGTGCGCGGCTCCCGCCCGGACGACCAGCTCCGCGACCTGCTCGACCGGTTCGCCCCGGTCCAGCGCCCGTGGACGCGGTGCACGGCCTGCAACGGGGAGCTCGTCCCGGTCGCCAAGGAGGAGATCGAGAACGCCCTCCAGGCGGGCACGCGCCGCAGCTACGACGTCTACGGCCGCTGCTCCGACTGCGGCAAGATCTACTGGCGCGGCGCGCACGGCGACCACCTGGAGCGGATCGTCCGCGAGGCCCGCGCCTACGCCGCCGCGTCCGAACCCGCCGCTGGAACCGCGTCCGGAACCGCCGCCGGAACCGCGTCCGGGGCCGGACGGTGACCGCCGTGACCGTCGTCGTGGGCGCGGCGATCGTCTCCGGCGGGCGGCTGCTGACCGCGCAGCGGGCCGAGCCGCCGCACATGGCGGGCGGCTGGGAGCTGCCGGGCGGCAAGGTCGACCCGGGGGAGTCCGACGAGGACGCGCTGGTCCGCGAGTGCCACGAGGAGCTGGCGGTCAAGGTGCGGCTGGAGCGCCGGGTCGGCGGCGACTGGCGGCTCAGCGACCGCGCCCTCCTCCGGGTGTGGACGGCCCGCCTCGTCGAGGGCGAGCCGCGCGCCCTGGAGCACCTCGCGCTGCGCTGGCTGACGCCCGCCGAGCTGTACGAGGTCGACTGGCTGCCGGGCGACCGCCCGGTGATCGACGTCCTCGCCGCCGACGCCCCCGCCTACGGCATCGGCGTCGGTCTCGGAGAGTGACGGGGGCTTCCTGCCGCGCCGCAGGAAGCCCCCGACGTCTCATCCCTCGATGGCGCCGGTGTCCGCTCAGGAGATGCGGTTGGCGCCCGCGAAGTCGGACCGGTCGGACAGGTTGGAGATCTTCACCACATCGCCGGTCTGCGGCGCGTGCAGGAACTTGCCGTCGCCGAGGTAGATCCCCATGTGGTGCAGGTTGCCGCCGAAGTACACGAGGTCGCCGGAGCGCAGCTCGCTCCGCGAGACCTTCGTCCCCAGCGCGAACAGGTCACCGGTGTAGTGCGGCAGGCCCGGCTTGCCGACCTGGGCGTAGGCCCAGACGACGAGTCCGGAGCAGTCGAAGCCGGTCGGCCCGGCGGCGGCCCACACGTACGGCGAGCCGATCTTGGTGAGCGCCTTGCGGGCCATCTTCGCGGGCAGTCCCGAGCCCTTGATGGTCGCGCTCAGGCCGGTGTGCGGGTCGCGGACGTGCGTGGTGGTCAGCTTGTCGAGCCGCTTCATCACCTCGGCGACCTTGCCGCGGGCGGCGGCGCGGGCCTGCTTGGCGTCCGCCGCGGCCTTCCTGACCTGCGCGGTCTTGGCCTCCGCCGACCGCTGCGCGGACTCGGCCTGGTCGATCTGCTTCTGCAGCGCCTTCACTGCCGCGGCCTGGTTCTGCGCGAGGTAGGCCCGGTCGGACAGGCCGTCCGGGGACCCGCTCGAACCGAAGATCGCGTCGGGCGCGCCGGTCATGTAGTTCGCCGCGGCCAGCTGCCCGAGCCGTTCCCGCGCGGGCGCGGCGGCGGCGCGCAGCCGCGCGGCCTCGTCGGCGGCGGCGCGCTGCGCCTGCATCGCCTTGCCCAGGTCGACGCGGGTCTTGTTGTACTTCTCGGTGAGGATCTCGGCCTCTTCGTTCAGCGCGTCGAGGCTCTTGCGGAGGCCCTGCTCCGTCGTCGGCGTGGGGGTCGGCGCGGCGGCGGTGAGCGCGGCCACGGGCGCGGCGTGCGCGGCGACCGGCGCGGCGGCGCCGAGTCCGATGACGAGCAGTGCGGCGGTGGCGGCGGGCGTGATCCGCCGCCGATGCGGAGCCGGTGTCAAACCGGTGCTCTCCTCTCCTCGCGCGCCTACCGGGTTAGCTGACGGGTTCGGGCCAGGAGTCGCCCTACGGCGCGCCCTCGCGTGGCGCGTCGATTCACCCCGGGGGGTTGGGTCCCCGGTTCTCCCGGCGTCCGGGAGATTCGGCGCTCCGGCCGCAGTCCCGGGGGGTGGGGCTTCGGACGGCCGGATCTCGGGCAGATTACAAAGGATCGGCAAAGTTGGCGAATCGCCCAGCCGCCGCGAGCCGGTCGGGACGCCCGCGCGGACCGTACCCGGACGGCGGCCCGGCTCGTCCGCCGGGGCGGGCGGCGCGCGCGGGGAAGTAGAATAAGTGGCTGCCGCCGTTTGCGGTGAATCCCGAACTCTCACGCAAGGCGAACCCGCATGCCCATTTCCACGCGCGACGACCTCCGGAACGTCGCGATCGTCGCCCACGTCGACCACGGCAAGACGACGCTGGTCGACGCCATGCTCTGGCAGTCCGGCGCCTTCCGCGAGAACCAGGACGTCGACGACCGGGTGCTCGACTCCAACGACCTGGAGCGCGAGAAGGGGATCACGATCCTCGCGAAGAACACCGCGGTCCGGCACAACGGGCTGACCATCAACATCATCGACACGCCGGGCCACGCCGACTTCGGCGGCGAGGTGGAGCGCGGGCTGTCCATGGTGGACGGCGTCGTCCTGCTGGTGGACGCCAGCGAGGGCCCCCTCCCGCAGACCCGGTTCGTCCTGCGCAAGGCGCTCGAGGCGAAGCTCCCGGTGATCCTCGTCGTGAACAAGACCGACCGCCCGGACGCCCGCATCGACGAGGTCGTCGATGAGACGTACGAGCTGTTCATGGACCTCGACGCCGACGAGGAGCAGATCGACTTCCCGATCGTGTACGCCTCCGGCCGGGCCGGCCGCGCCTCGCTCGACAAGCCCGCCGACGGCGAGATGCCCGGCAGCCCCGACCTGGAACCGCTGTTCAAGGTCATCACCGGGACGATCCCGGCGCCGTCCTACGACCCGGACGCGCCGCTCCAGGCGCACGTCACGAACCTGGACGCGTCCAGCTACCTCGGCAGGATCGCGCTCTGCCGCGTGCACGCCGGGACGATCAAGAAGGGCCAGCAGGTCGCCTGGTTCCGGCACGACGGCAGCGTCGACCGCGTCAAGATCACCGAGCTGCTGATGACGGACGCGCTCACCCGCAAGCCCGCGGAGGCGGCGGGGCCGGGCGACATCATCGCGATCTCCGGCATCCCCGACATCATGATCGGCGACACCATCGCCGACCCGGACGACCCGCGCCCGCTCCCGCTGATCACCGTGGACGAGCCCGCGATCTCGATGACGATCGGCACCAACACCGGTCCGATGGCGGGACGCGAGAAGGGCACCAAGGTCACCGCCCGCATGGTCAAGGACCGGCTCGACCGGGAGCTCGTCGGCAACGTGTCGATCAAGGTGCTGCCGACCGAGCGTCCGGACGCCTGGGAGGTGCAGGGCCGCGGCGAGCTGGCGCTCGCGATCCTCGTCGAGAACATGCGCCGCGAGGGCTACGAGCTGACCGTCGGCAAGCCGCAGGTCGTCGCGAAGACGATCGACGGCAAGAAGCACGAGCCGGTCGAGCGGCTCACCGTCGACATCCCCGAGGAGCACCTCGGCGCCGTCACGCAGCTCCTCGCCGTCCGCAAGGGCCGCATGGAGCAGATGACGAACCACGGCACCGGCTGGATCCGGATGGAGTTCCTCGTCCCGGCGCGCGGCCTGATCGGGTTCCGCACCGAGTTCATGACCGAGACGCGCGGCACCGGCATGGCGCACCACGTGTTCGAGGGGTACGAGCCGTGGTTCGGCGAGCTGCGGACGCGGCCGTCCGGCTCGCTCGTCGCCGACCGCGCGGGCGCCGCCACCGGCTACGCGATCACCAACCTCCAGGACCGCGGCACGTTCTTCGTCGGGCCGACCACCGAGGTGTACGAGGGCATGATCGTCGGGGAGAACTCCCGGTCCGACGACATGGACGTCAACATCACCAAGGAGAAGAAGCTCACGAACATGCGGTCGTCCACGGGCGACGAGCTGGAGCGGCTCACGCCGCCGCGGCTCCTCTCCCTGGAGGAGGCCCTGGAGTTCTGCCGCGAGGACGAGTGCGTCGAGGTCACGCCGCGCGCCGTCCGCATCCGCAAGGTCGTGCTGGACGCCAAGGAGCGCGAGCGCATGCGCGCCCGCTCCAAGCGCGCCGGATGACCTGCTGAACGCGCCGAAAAGGGGCGGCCCGCGGATTACCGCGGGCCGCCCCTTTCGGCCTGCCGTGCTTCTAGTTGAGCTGGACGGTCCCGGTGACGTCGGCGGCCAGGCGGAGCTGGTCACCGTCGCGGAGCGGGGCCTCCACGCCGCGGGGGAGGCGCTCGCCGTTGACGAACGTGCCGTTGGTGGAGCCCTCGTCGCGGACCCACGCCGTCCCGGACGGGTCGAGCCACACCGTCGAGTGGCGCCGCGACACGTTGTCGTACTGCGTGAACGTGGACGCGACGGGGGACTGGCCCGCGTCCCGTCCGAGCACCAGGTGCTGGCCGACGGACACCTTCAGCTCGCCCGTCGGGAACTGCACCCGCAGGACGGGCGTGCCCTTCTGCGGCAGCGGACGCAGGCACGAGTCGCACTGCGCGGCGCCCGGGTTGGACAGCACCGCCTCGCAGTACGGGCACATGAACGCCGTGCTGTCGGGCTGGCGGGGCTGGTTGTGGTCGGCCGGGAGCAGGGTCGCCTCGCGGCCGTGCGGTGGCATCGGCGGCTGGCCGTGCTGCTGCTGCGGCGGCGGACCGAACTGGTGGTCGCCGGGCCCCGGCTGCGGCGCGCCGCCGCCGAACTGGTCCTGCGGCGGCGGGCCGTACTGGTCCTGCTGGGGTGCGCCGAACTGGTCCTGTTGAGGCGCGCCGAACTGATCCTGCTGGGGCGCGCCGAACTGGTCGTGCTGCGGCGCGCCGCCGCCGTACTGATCTTGGGGCGGCTGCCCGTAGTGCTGGTCGCGCGGCTGCTGGTACTGGTCCTGCTGCGGCGCTCCCCATGCGTCCTGCTGCGGCTGCTGTTGCTGTTGCTGCTGGGGCATGCCCCACGGGTCGCCGGGCGGCTGCTGCATCGGCTGCTGCCCGCCGGGCTGGCCGCCGTGCTGCTGCTGCGGCTGGCCGTACTGGGGCTGCTGCCCGTGCTGGGGTTGTCCGTGCTGGGGTTGTCCGTGCTGAGGCTGTCCGTGCTGGTCGGGAGCCTGCTGCTGGGGCGCGCCCTGCTGGGGCCTGGGCGGCTGGCCCCACGGGTCCTGCGGCTGCTGCGGCTGCTGCGGCTGGCCCCACGGGTCGGACGACTGCCCGGAACCGGGCTGGCTCTGCTGCGGTGCCTGGTGCTGGGGAGCCTGATGCTGTGGTGCCTGGCGCTGCGGCGCGCCCCACGGGTCCTGCTGCTGCGGCTGGCCGTACTGGGGTTGGCCGCCCTGCTGCTGCGGCCCGCCGTACTGCTGGCCGCCCTGCCCCTGCCCCTGCGGCGGCGGGTAGCCCCGCTGCGGGTCGTCGTACCCGCCCGGCGCCTGCCGCTGAGCCCCGCCGGCGCGCGCCAGGTTGGCCCCGCAGCTCATGCAGAGAAGATCGCCCGGCTGGAACGGCTCGTCACAGACAGGACAGTTCAAGGTCGCCATGACACATCCCCCGAGCGCACCCCGGCGCGGTCGAGCCTCGACGTGAGGTGCTCCATGTCACCCCTTCGCGGGATCCCGATGTAGTACACCCGCCTTCCCTCCGGCCCTTCGTCCACGGACACCTGTACTCGGGGCCCTGTAGCTTCTCCAGTCTTCCCGTCGTCGGCCAGTGCTCCGTACCGTTCCCGCCCCAGCGGGGAGAGCGGCACGACGCGCTGGTTGGCCGACCCCCTCCAGAGTAGAGAGCCTCCCGCGGAGTGTCGCCCCCCCGGGTTGAGCCGGTCGACGTACGGCCCCGCGATCACGGCGTCGCACATGTCCAGGATCTCGCGCGCCTCACGGGTGCGGGACAGCCGAGAGTACACATATCCGCTGTAGACCAATATGTCCAATGTCATCGTCTCACGGTCGGAGCCGTCCCGCCACGCGCGTATCCCGCGCAGCAACGCGGCAAGCGCCGCCGGCTGCTGGAACGGTTCGCCTCCGGAGATCGTGACACCGTCGACCGGTCCGGGAAGGGATTTCAGCCACCCGAGAACGGCCTCGACCGGGACGGCCTTCGCCTGGTCGGCGTCCCACGTGTCCCTGGAAAGGCAGCCGTTGCAGTGCAGCGTGCAGCCCTGCGTCCAGACGCCCGCGCGGGTGCCGGGGCCGAGTGTGGTCACCGGGTAGTGCGCCTTCGCCAGCAGCAGCGCCGCCCCCGCCGGATCGCGGTCGTCCGGCCCGCCTGGCCCGGCGGATCCGGCGCCGGAGGTCACTGGATGTCCAGATGGACGATGCTGCCCTCGCGCCGGATGCCGGTCACCGTGATCTCCTCGTCCGGCGTCAGTTCCCGGTCGAACAGCGCCCGCGCCAACGGGTTGACGAAGACCGACTCCAGCGCCATTCCGATGCCGCGTCCGCCCTTGTCCAGCTCCTCGGTGCACCAGGCGCGGAGCGTCGTCAGCGCCTCGCCCTTCACCACGAGGCGGAGCCGGTGCTCGTCGGTGACGCGACGGCAGATGTTCGCGAACTGGAGATCGAATATCTTCTGCGCGGCCTCGTCCGAGATGAAGTCGAACACGACGATGTTGTCGCCGAACCGGTTGAGCAGTTCGGGACGGTTCAGCACCTCGGTGAAATGGTCGGCGACGGCGCCCTTGATGCGCTGCTCGACCTCGTCGTAGGTCATCCCGGGTGTGATGTTCTGCACACGGTTCGGCGACGCGTGCGGAGCCTGCGGGAACGAGTCGCGCGTGGTGAGGTCGCGTCCCGGCACGTACATGCCGAGGTTGGACGTGAAGATCAGGATCGACTCGGAGAAGTGGACGGTGTTCCCGCGCCCGTCAGTGAGCCGCCCGTCCTCCAGGATCTGGAGGAACTTGTCGAGGATGCGCGGGTGCGCCTTCTCGATCTCGTCGAACAGGATGACGCGGAACGGGTCCTCGCGGACGGCGTTGGTCAGCTCGCCGCCCGCCTCGTGGCCCACGTATCCGGGCGGCGACCCGATCAGCCGGTCGCCGGAGCCCTCGCCGGAGAACTCGCTCATGTCGAAGCGCAGGTAGGCGGACTCGTCGCCGAACACCAGCTCGGTGATCGCCTTCGCCAGCTCCGTCTTGCCGGTGCCGGTCGGGCCCGCGAAGAACAGCACGCCGCGCGGGCGGCTGCCCGACCGCGTCGCCTGCGCCCCGGACAGCCCGAGCACCGCCCGCTTGAGGATGTCGAGCGTCTTCGTGACGGCCTGCGGCTGCCCGATCACCCGCTCCGGGACGCGCTTCTCGCCCTCCAGCACCCGGCGGCGCAGGTGGCCGCGGCTCCACGGGTTGTCGAGCACGCCGAGCTTGTAGGTGCGGACGGCGTCCGGCAGGTCGGGCAGGTCGACGCTGCGCTCCTTCGCGAGCCGGGTCACCTCGATCATCGACTGGAGGGTGAGGCCGTCGGCCTGCTCGGCGAACGCGTCGCAGGCCGCGGCGGCGGTCTCGTCCGCGCCGACGTCGGTCACCCCGAACGCGCGGGCGAGCAGCCGGGCCGTCTCCTGCCGGTCGCCGAGGTGCGGGCGCGGGATCGTGATCTCGCGGATGTTCTCGTTGTCGGTGGTCAGCCAGGGCGGCAGGTCGCCGGGCCGCTCCACCAGCCACACGACCGGGTTGTAGAGCGGCTTCGGCCGCGGGCCCGTCACCCGGACCGGGCGCGCGCTGCGCGACAGCTTCGCGCAGAACCGGAAGAAGTCGCGCTCGGCGGGCTCCAGGTCGGTCGGAGTCCGCGCGATCCGCGACGCCGAGTCGATCACGAACGCGGCGCGGACGTTCTCCTCCGGCCGCGTCAGCGCCGCCAGGTGGCGGGCGAGCGCCTCCAGGGACGGCTTGTCGTCCGTCTTGACCTTGCCGAGCAGCCGCTCGGCGGCGCGGACGCCCTCGTCGCCGACGTCGGGATCACCCGCGTCGGGGATGATCTGCAACCCGTCCACCGGGTCGTACACGACCATGAAGGACGCGCCGCTGGACCGCAGCGTCTCCCACAGCAGCGCCCGCAGCGGCAGCAGCCGGGCGGGCCCGACGCCGTCCAGCGGCGGCGCGAGGAAGCTGTCGTAAAGGTTGCCCGACAGCACGTACTGGGAGTGCACCGAGAGCGTCGCGTCCAGCTCGCGGATGAACGGCGGCCAGCCCTGCAAGCGGCCGCCGAGCGTCGGCGATTCAATGCTCATGCGTACTCCCCGTCATGCTCCCCGTCGTGCCTTCCGCCGCGCCCCCCGCGAGAGATCGCTCACTTGTGACGCTCCCGGCCGCGTTCGCGTTGCCCCGCACGGGCCCTAGTCTGCCGTGACCCCGCCGAGACCGGCAGCTCGCGGACCCCCGGGTCGAGCCGCCACGCCACCTCGGAGCTGATGCCGACGTCCCGCAGGCGGGCGCGGGCGGCCTCGAACTCGGCGCACCACTCCTCCTCGCGCTCGACGTCCACGCGCCGGTCGTCCTCGCTCTCGGCCGGACGCTCCCGCACCATCGACGCCCGCACGTGCGCGGCGTCGTCCACCCGCATCCGCACGCTGTGGTCGGGCCACGCGCCCTTGGTCAGCGTGACCGTGCCGTCGTCGGCGGTCAGCGTCTCGAACCCGGCCTGGACCTCGTAGCCCATGTCCTCGAACGCGGCGGTGATCGAGTCGAGCACGTACCGGCGCTCGGCCTCGGCCTGCTCGGCGGCGTCGCGCTCGGCGGCGAGGCGGCGCTCGTCCTCGCGGCGGCGCTCGGTGCGGCCGTTCGCGTCCTGGATCCGCAGCCGCACCTCCTGGAGGACGGCCTCCGCCTCCTCCGGCGTCCCCGCCCCGACGAGCAGCCGCGCCGCCGCCGCGACGGCCCGCCGCTCCTCCTCGGACGCGTCCGGGAGCAGCCGCCCCATGATCCGTTCGAGGTTCGACTGGACGGCGCCGTCGTCGCCGTCCGCGCGGCTCGCCTCCTGCTGCACGTCGGCGCGCAGCGCCTCGGCCGGGACGTCGAAGATCTCCGCGCTGACCTCGGCCGCGAGATGCTCCGACAGGCGGCGCTCGGCTTCGTCCAGCAGGGGGTCGGTGGCGGCGCACCAGGCGGTCAGCTCCGCGGCCGGACGCTCGTCCGGCATCAGGCGCTCGGGCAGCGGCACGTCCGCGCCGAGCTTGGCGCGGGTCTCGGCGAGCGCCGCGATGCGCGCGTTGCGCGCCACGACCTCGCGCAGCGCCCGCTCCTGCGACCGGACCTCGGCGAGCGCCGCCGCCCGCGCCTCGGCGCGTCCCTCGGCGAGCGCGGCGAGCGCGTCCGCGCCCCGGCCCGCCAGGCCCGCGCCGCGCCCGAGGACGCGGTTCATGCCCAGGGTGAGCACCACCGCCGCGTCCAGTACGATCTCGGCCTCGACACCGCTGCTCACAGCTTCCCTCCGCCGATCTCGTTCCCGCCCGGTCCCCTTGATTCGCGCCAGCGGTGCAGGCGCATGCCCGCCGTGACCGCGTGCGCGAACGCGGCGGCGGCCATCGCGAGCAGCCACAGCAGCGACCCGATCGGAGTCATCGCGCCGAGCAGCAGCAGGACGAGCAGCAGCGGCACGATCCCCGCGATCAGCAGGAGGCCGCAGCCGGGACGTCCGGTCCGGCGCGCCGCGCCCGACATCGACTGCGACGCCCGCGACACCCCGGACAGTACCCGTCCGCCCGCCGCGACGGCCTTCGCGAAGAACGACCACGGCCCGTGCGGGAGGTAGTCGGCGCCCTGCCTGCGTGCCAGCGCCACCTCGCTGCCGCACTGCACCGCCCACACGAGCAACGACGCCGCGACCAGGACGGCGAACGGCATCCCGGACTTGTTCGACGATCCGCCGACCGAGGTGGTCCCCGAGTCGTCGCCGCCGAAGAGGCCGTCCACGATCCAGCTTCCGAGCAGCCAGAACAGCAGGAGCGGGAGCGTCCAGAGGACGGCGCGGGTCATCGCGGAGCCGGTTCCGGCGAGCCGCAGCCGCTCGCGTTCGGCCCACTGGGCGCGGAGCTCCTCCTCCTGGCGCGCGGCGGCGAGCCGGTCGCGTGCCCGTGCCTCCGCCTCCAGGACGGCCTCCGGCGCCGCCAGCGACAGGGCGAGCAGCCGGAGCGGGTCGTCGCCCGCGCCGTCCGCCATCCAGCTGAACCACGGCGGCGGGTCGGCGACGGACGCGCGGGCCCGCGCCGCGCTCTCCGCCAGCCGCGCCTGCGTCTCGGCCGGACGGGCGGCGAGCGCCAGCAGGGTGAGCAGGACGACGGGCGGATCGTCGGTCGCGGCCTGCGGGAGGCGCGCGTCGAGCCCGGCGGGCGTCGCGTCCTGCGCCCGCAGCCAGCGGGCCAGCTCGGTCCAGGTCGTCGCGTGGGCGCGCCACTGGTCGTCGACGCGGGACAGCTCGCGTCCACCCTCGAACCCGGCGAGGATCCGCAGCAGGCCGCGCTCCCACAGGTCGCGTCCGATGCGGCAGGCGAGGCGGTGGTCGGGATGGCGGCGGTCGGCGGCGAGGACGGCCAGGTTCGGCAGGTCGTCGACCGCCGACCGGCGGCCCAGGTAGTGCGGCGGCAGCTCCGGGTCGAGCCAGCGGACGAGGTGCAGCAGCTTCACGTCGGGCGGCAGCGGCGACGCGAGCCGCTCGTCGAGCAGCTCGGCGCGGCCGTCGTCGCCGTGCTCGGCGGGCAGCCGCTCCAGCCATTCGCGCAGGCTCCGCCCGGCCGGGCCGGACTCGCCGCGCTCGAAGAAGTGCCGCGCGGCGTCGTCCCAGTCCGCGACGAGGGCGCGGGCCAGCTCGTCGCGGCGGGTGAACCGGGCGCCCTTGAAGACGAGGTCCGCGCCGGTCGGCGCGTCCTCCTCGGCGACGGCCGGGGCGCCGCCGTCCAGCCACGCCCTGACCTGCGCGCCCGTCCACCTGCGGCGCGGGTCGCGGGCCAGCAGGCCCCGGCACAGCAGCCGCAGCCGCGGGTCGCCGACGTCGTCCGCCGACACCGGGCGCGTCGCCAGATGGTCGACCACCACGGTCTCGCTCAGCCCCTGGAACGGCGGGCGGCCCGTCGCCAGCTCCCGGACGATCATCCCCAGCGACCACCAGTCACGGGCCGGGGACACCTGCCCGGACAGCGACTCCGGCGCCGCGTAGGCCAGCGTCCGCGACGACGACGCGAACACGACGCTCTGGTCGAGCACCTTGCTCAGCCCGAAGTCCGCGATGGCCAGCCGCACCGGCTCCGCCCGCAGGACGAGCACGTTCTCCGGCTTGAGGTCGCGGTGGACGATGCCCGCCCGGTGCAGCGCCGCCAGCCCCTCCGCGAGCTGCGCAGCGATCTCCGTCGCCGTCGCGACCGGGAGCGGACCCTCGCCCATCAGCGACCGCAGGTTGCCGTCGGGGGCGTAGGCGGCGACCTCGTAGTCGCGCCCGTCCGCGTGGCCGGTCTCCAGGATCCGCAGGACGTGCGGGGAGCCGAGGGTGGGGAGCTTCGCCCACACGTCCCGGTCCGCGCGGTACCCGCGGCGGAAGATCTTCGCGACGTACTCGTCGCCGTGCTCGTCGCGGACCAGCAGCAGGTCGGACTCGGCGCCCTGCACCGGCAGCTCCGCGACCGCCTCGAAGCGCTCGCCGAGCACCGCCGGGAGCCGCAGCAGCGAACCGCCGACGGGCGTCGCGCCCTCACGCCGCGTCTCGGTGGCCGGACGCGGTCCGGGCACCCGCTGGTCGCGGCGCGTCCCGTCGTCCCGCCGGGTGTCCCGGGGGGTTCCGGGGTCCGGTTCGTCGAACTCGCCCACGCGCGCAGCCCCGCCTACAACTTGTCCTTGATGACCCGCAGATACTCGGCCTGCTTGAAGCGGACCACGACGGCCTCCATCAGGACCCTTGTCACCAGCATCTGGAGCAACCAGACGAACGGCGTGCAGAGGACGGTGATGAGGCCCGAAAGCCAGGCTCCCCCTTGGAAGAGCCAAACGCCGAAGAGGAGGATGGCCAGGCACTCAAGGGACACCACGATCAGCGTCAGGACGTAGATGGTCTTGACGATGCTCGGCGTCACCATCGCGTTGAAGTTGGTTTCGAGGAGGGCGGCGAGCACTCCCGTCCTTCTCTGTTCGGACGGCACCCACTCCTGCTGTCCTTGTGTTCCTCCGGGTCCCGCCTGCCCAGGGGGCGCGTAACCGGGGCCGGAGTATCCGGGAGCGGCCGGGCCGGGCGGACGCGGGCCGGGGACGGGCCCCGGTGGTTGCGAGCCGGGCGGTGGGCCGTATGCCCCGGACGGATGGCCGGGCGCCTCCGGGCGCGGGGGTTGACCGGGGTCCGATGGGTGCGTCATCGCCGTCGTCTCCAGGGTTTGGCCGTCTACACAAAGACTCTAGAGCCTGCCGTCCACCCGCGCCGGAACCGTTCGTGTAGGGGTGGCGCGCCGCCTTCCCCGCCGGACGGCGGCTATTGTGCGGAGGCCGAGCAAAGGGTCCGGATCGGGGCGTGGGGTTCGATGGTCGTCGCGTTCGTGTCGGCGCTCGCGGGGCTGGCCGCCGGGCTGGTCCTCGCGCCGCTCACCGCACCGTTCGTCGGGGACGTCCCGCCGCGCCGGGCACCGGTCGCGCTGGTCACCGCCGCCGCCTTCGGACTGCTCGGATGGCGGGTGGGGCTTGAGCCCGTCCTGCCCGCGCTGCTCTACCTCGCCGCGGTGGGCGCGCTGCTCGGCGTCGTCGACGTGAAGGTCAAGCGGCTGCCGGACCGGTTCACGCTGCCGTCCTACGGCGTCGCGGCGGCGCTGCTCGCCGCCGCCGCGCCGTTCACGAAGAACGGCCTCGACCACTTCCTGCACGCCCTTCTCGGAATGGCGGCACTGTTCGCGGTGTATCTGCTGCAGGCGTTCATCACGCCGTCCGGGATCGGGCTGGGAGACGTCAAACTGTCGGGCGTACTCGGCCTCTGCCTGGGCTGGTTCGGCCTAGATACCTGGGTCTTCGGTCTCCTGGCCACCTATCTCATCGGCGGGGCGATGGGCATCGGAATCCTGGTCGTCCGGCGGGACCGGAAAGGCGAGTTCGCCTTCGGACCGGCCATGCTCGCGGGCACCCTGCTCGCCGTCCTGGTCCTCTCTTCCTAGCGGCGCGACGGGCGGAAGCGGGTCAGTCGCGGCAGGGGTTCTGCCCGCCCTGGACGCCGCCGCCGATCTTGTTGATGGCGGGCGGGGCGAGCCGCAGCCCGTTCGTCCCGATCACGAGGCGGACGCCGTCCGCCGGGGCGGCCGCGTCGGCGGTGAGGAGGGCGTCCGGGACGTCCCGCGCGAGCGCCGACGCCTGCGCCTCCGCGGCGGCTCCGTAGACGATGCGGCTCTCCGGCGCGGCGGCGCCCTTCTCGACCTTCTTCGCGACCTTGAAGCCCCGCTGCCGGAGCTGCCGCACGACGCGCCGCACCAGCGGGTCCGGCCCGCCCGCGTCCACGACGGTGACGTTCACCTTGCCGGGGGCGGGCGGCGCCTGCTTCGCCTGGACGGGCTTCGCGGGCTCGGCGGGCAGGTCGTTGTCGTGCTTGACGGCCTCGAACAGCGGCTTCGCCAGCTCCTGGTTCCACTGGACGCGGTTCGGGTCCGGCGCGTACCGCTCGACCGGGACGGTCACGAACCGCACCTGCCCGGCGCTCATCCCCTTGAGCCCGTCGGCGAGCTTCCGCATCGCGGACAGGTCGAGGTCGTCGTCGGTCGTCACCGACTTCGTCGCCGCCTTGAGGAACTTGTACGTCTTCGCCGGGTCGGACAGGACGGAACCGCTGGTCGCCTTGTCGACGACCGCCGCCATGAACTTCTGCTGCCGCTCGATCCGTTCGAGGTCGGACCCGTTCCCCAGCGAATACCGCGCCCGCACGTAGCCGAGCGCCTGCTCACCCTTGACGGTCTGCTTCCCGGCCTTCAGATACAGCTCGGCACGCGGGTCGTTCACCGGCTTGTCGACGCAGATCTGGACGCCGCCGAGAGCGTCCACCATCCGCTTGAACCCGGAGAAGTCGACCTGCACGAAATGGTCGATGTGGATTCCGGTGAGCGACTCCAGCGTCTTCCACGTGCAGGTCGGGCCCGCGTAGGCGAACGCGGCGTTCAGCATCCCGAACTGCGCGGGGACCGTCCCGCCCTTCTCCTTCTTGCACTGCGGGATCTTCACCATCGAGTCGCGCGGGAAGCTGATCCCGACCGCCTGGTCCCGGTTCGGCGACAGGTGCAGGATGATCGCCGTGTCCGAGCGCGCCCCCGACATCCCGGCCGCCGCCCCGTACCGCGCGTTGTCGCCGTCCCGGGTGTCGGATCCGATCAGCAGAATGTTCAGCGACTTGTTCAGCTTCTTCGGACGGTCGGCGCCGAGCTGGTCGTCGACGTGCTTCTTCTCGATCCCGCCCATCAGGTCGTGGTAGAGCCAGGCCGTCCCGGCTCCGCCGACGAGCAGGACCAGGGCGGCGCCGATCGCGGTCCACCGCAGGATCCTCCGCGACCGCCTCCGCCCCTTCGCCGGAACGTCCTCGGCGTCGGCGTCGGCATCCGCCGTCGCGGCGACCGGCTCAGCCTCGGTCTCGGTCTCGGGGTCGGGTTCGGCGTCCTGGTGCGTTCCAGATGTGGGGCCGGTCGGCTCGCGGTCGGCGGGGTCCCCCGCGAGGTCGTCGCGGCCGGGGTTCTCGTCGCTCATCGGTCCCGTCTCGGGCCAGGCCCTGGTCCAGGGCGCGGTCTTCGTGGTTCGCCACTCCGGGGAGGCGGCGGGATTCACGGCGGTGCGTGCACCTCCGCCTGTTGGATGCGCGAGCCGCCATTTTTGTTGACAACCACGCGGAAATCCTGGCATCCGCGCGGGACACGTTCGACCGGAGCACCGGTCATGCCTTACCGCACTCGTCTCGATTCCGCCCGGCAATAACAACTGGTTATGGATGGCGGACGCCTCCCGCCCCCGGTCAGGCGGCTAAAGTCTGTGGTCAGACTCACAGCCGGGTCTGCCTGTTATGTATGTCACAGCCACCGGAAGGTGGCGTAAGGTCGCTTCGCTGGAAGCGCACACGAGGCGTCACCGCCCGCATGCGACCCGCCGCCGGGAGCGGCCCCCGCCGGGGCGCGCGGCCCCGCGCGCGACGGCCGCACGGGTGCGCTCAGACCGTGATGCGGGGACACGACGACCCGAGCTCAGGAGAGCGATCGATGAGCACTGTGGAGGCGCCGGCGAAGTCGCGCGCCCAGATCAAGGAACGCACGCTCCGGAAGGACAACTGGCGCCTGTATCCGGTCACGACCTTCGTGATCTTCACGGCGTGGGTGGTGTACGCGACCGTCCGGGCGTTCTGGGGCTCCGCCTTCTACGTCCCGGAGTTCCACTACCTGACGCCGTTCTACTCGCCCTGCCTGAACGAGATCTGCAACAACGTGACGGTGGACGGCCACACCGGCGACGCGGCGGAGTTCGGGACGTTCCTCCCGGCGGGCACCCGCGGCTTCATCCCGTTCGCGGCGATCTCGCTGCCGTTCCTGCTGCTGTTCCGGCTGACCTGCTACTACTACCGCAAGGCGTACTACAGGTCGTTCTGGCAGTCGCCGACCGCGTGCGCCGTCCGCGAGCCGCACGGCAAGTACACCGGGGAGCGGCGGTTCCCGCTGATCGGGCAGAACCTGCACCGCTACTTCTGGCTGGCGGCCGTGCTGATCTCCCTGGTCAACACGTGGGACGCGGTCCGCGCCTTCCACGGGAAGGACGGCGGGTTCGGCATCGGGCTCGGCACGCTCATCCTCGTCGCGAACGTGGTGCTGCTCTGGCTCTACACCCTGTCCTGCCACTCGTGCCGGCACATCGTCGGCGGACGGTTGAAGAACTTCTCCAAGCACCCGTTCCGGTACCGGATGTGGGGCTGGGTCTCCAAGATCAACGAGCGGCACGGCACCTACGCGCTGATCACCCTCGGCTCGCTGGTGGTGGCCGACCTGTACGTCGCGCTCGTGGCCGGCGGCACCATCTCCGACCCGCGAATCTTCAACTGAGGCCAAGGAAATGACTGAGATCGAGAGGCACTCGTACGACGTCGTGGTGATCGGCGCCGGCGGCGCCGGGCTGCGCGCGGCGATCGAGGCGCGCCTCCAGGGCAAGAAGACCGCGATCATCTCCAAGTCGCTGTTCGGCAAGGCCCACACGGTGATGGCCGAGGGCGGCGCCGCCGCCGCGATGGGCAACGTCAACTCCAACGACAACTGGATGGTCCACTTCCGCGACACCATGCGCGGCGGCAAGTTCATGAACAGCTGGCGCATGGCCGAGCTGCACGCCAAGGAGGCCCCGGAGCGGATCTGGGAGCTGGAGCACTGGGGCGCGCTGTTCGACCGCACCAAGGACGGCAAGATCAGCCAGCGCAACTTCGGCGGCCACGAGTACCCGCGCCTCGCGCACGTCGGCGACCGGACCGGCCTGGAGCTGATCCGCACCACCCAGCAGAAGATCGTCGCCCTCCAGCAGGAGGACCACGCGAAGCACGGCGACTACGAGGCCAACCTCAAGGTGTGGGCCGAGACGACCGTGACGCGCCTGCTCAAGGACGCCGACGGACGGATCTGCGGCGCGTTCGGCTACGTCCGCGAGACCGGCAAGTTCGTCGTGTTCGAGGCGCCCGCCGTGGTGCTCGCGACGGGCGGCATCGGCAAGGCGTTCAAGGTGACGTCCAACTCCTGGGAGTACACCGGGGACGGGCACGCGCTGGCCCTGCTGTCCGGCGCGACGCTGCTGAACATGGAGTTCGTCCAGTTCCACCCGACCGGGATGGTCTGGCCGCCGTCCGTCAAGGGCATCCTCGTGACCGAGTCGGTGCGCGGCGACCGCGGCGTCCTGCGCAACTCCGACGGCAAGCGGTTCATGTTCGACTACATCCCCGAGGTGTTCAAGGCGCAGTACGCCACCACCGAGGAGGAGGGCGACCGCTGGTACGACGACCCGGAGAACAACCGGCGCCCGCCCGAGCTGCTGCCCCGCGACGAGGTCGCCCGCGCGATCAACTCCGAGGTCAAGGCCGGCCGCGGGTCCCCGCACGGCGGGGTGTTCCTCACCGTCGTCGACCGGATGCCGGGCGGCGCGGCCGAGATCGTCCGGCGGCTGCCGTCGATGTACCACCAGTTCAAGGAGCTGGCGGACGTCGACATCACCAAGGAGCCGATGGAGGTCGGCCCGACCTGCCACTACGTGATGGGCGGCGTGGAGGTCGACCCCGACACCGCGGCGGCGAAGGTCCCCGGCCTGTTCGCGGCGGGCGAGGTGTCCGGCGGCATGCACGGCTCGAACCGGCTCGGCGGCAACTCGCTGTCCGACCTGCTGGTCTTCGGACGCCGGGCCGGGCTCGGCGCGTCCGAGTACGTCGACGCGCTGGCCGCGCGTCCCGCCGTCCCGGACGCGGAGGTCGAGGCGGCGACGGCCGAGGCGCTCGCCCCGTTCGAGCGCAAGGACGGCGAGAACCCGTACGCCGTCCACGCCGAGCTGCAGACGACGATGAACGAGCTGGTCGGCATCATCCGCAGGGAAGAGGAGCTGGAGCGGGCGCTGGAGGCGCTCGGCAAGCTCCGCGAGCGGGTCGCGAACGTCGCCGTCGAGCCGGTCGCGG
Organism: Actinomadura syzygii; assembly: GCF_008085905.1. GTDB lineage: Bacteria > Actinomycetota > Actinomycetes > Streptosporangiales > Streptosporangiaceae > Spirillospora > Spirillospora syzygii. The sequence continues at coordinate 131,049 of NZ_VSFF01000007.1, forward strand.
TGAACGACGGCCGCGGCTACCACCCGGGCTGGCACCTCTCGCTCGACCTGCGCAACATGCTGCTCGTGTCGGAGGCGGTCGCGAAGGCGGCGCTGGAGCGGCAGGAGAGCCGCGGCGGCCACACCCGCGACGACCACCCGGGCATGTCGGCCGAGTGGCGCAAGGTGAACCTCGTCTGCAGGCTGGCGGGCGACCCGTCGTCCCCGCACGTCGAACTGGTCCGGCAGGACATGGTCCCCATGCGCGGCGACCTGCTCGAACTGTTCGAGAACGACGAGCTGAAGAAGTACCTGACGGCCGAGGAGCTGCCGACCGGCCTGGCCGAGGAGGTCAAGACCGAGGAGGCGGAGGCCGCCGCCGGGTCGGGCGCGACCGCCGCGGCCGCGGACGACGAGGAGGACGACCGATGAGCTACGAGGCCAAGTTCCGGGTCTGGCGCGGTGACGACGGCGACGGCGAGCTCACCGACTACACCGTCGAGGTGAACGAGGGCGAGGTCGTCCTCGACATCATCCACCGGCTGCAGGCCACGCAGGCGCCCGACCTCGCCGTCCGGTGGAACTGCAAGGCGGGCAAGTGCGGCTCGTGCTCGGCGGAGGTCAACGGCATGCCGAAGCTGCTGTGCATGACGCGGATGTCGACGTTCGAGCCGGACGAGACGATCACGGTCACCCCGGTCCGCACGTTCCCCGTCATCCGCGACCTCGTCACGGACGTCTCGTACAACTACGAGAAGGCGCGCGAGATCCCGTCGTTCGACCCGGGCGACGCCCAGCCGGGCGAGCTGCGCATGCAGCAGGTGGACGTGGAACGGTCGCAGGAGTTCCGCAAGTGCATCGAATGCTTCCTGTGCCAGAACGTCTGCCACGTGATTCGTGACCACGAAGAGAACAAACCGGAATTCTCGGGCCCTCGCTTCCTGATGCGCATCGCCGAGTTGGAGATGCACCCGGCCGACCAGTCCGACCGGCGGGAGATCGCGGCGAAGGACCACGGCCTCGGCTTCTGCAACATCACCAAGTGCTGCACCGAGGTCTGCCCCGAGCACATCAAGATCACAGACAACGCGCTGATCCCGATGAAGGAACGGGTCGTCGGACGCAGGTACGACCCGGTCGTGTGGCTCGGCAGCAAGCTCGGAATCGTGAAGAAGGGCCAGGACACGCCTTCGGCCTGACCTGGAAGAATGCCCTCGCGAACGTCCCCCGCCGCCCCGCGCGACGGGGGACGTTCGCGGTTCCGCCGCGGGAGTCGGCGTTCTGGCATACGGCGCTCCCCGAACACGACGGGCGGCGTGCCCCCGGGCCGCCGCCCGTCGTTCCGCCGCTCGCCGGAGGCGATGGACGGGACGCCGGCCGGCCTTCCGGCCGTACACGCCATGTCCCACCCTCGCCCGCCGCTCTCGTCCCGAAAAGGCATTTGTGCACAGAGCGTGTGATTGAACCGTGATTGCTTCCTTGGACCACGGGACGGCCCCGTCCCTTTAGCGTGGTGGCATGAGCGCCCTCGAAACGGGTTCGTTTCTCACCGAGCTCACCCCGGTGGAACGCGCGGAGCTGGAGTCGCGCGGCCGCGTCCGCGATTTCGAACGGGGGGCGACGCTCTTCGTGGAGGGGGAGCGGCCGGGCTGGGTCGCCGTCCTGCTGAAGGGGCGGGTGAAGGCGTTCTCCTACCGGGAGCAGGGCGGGGAGGCGCTGCTGGCGGTCCGCGGTCCGGGCGCGCTGCTCGGCGAGGTCGCCGCGATCGACGGGCAGCCCCGGTCGGCGTCGGTGGAGGCCCTGGAACCGGTGCGGGCGCTGGCCGTCACGGCGGAGGAGTTCATGGCGTTCCTCCAGGTCCATGGCCGGGTCTCGGTCATCATCATGCGGATGCTGTGCCAGCGGTGGCGCGACGCCGACCGCAAGCGCGCCGAGTTCGGCATGTTCGACGCCACCGGGCGGGTCGCGCAGCGGCTGGTCGAGCTGGCGGAGCGGTTCGGCGTGCCGTACGAGCGGCGGTCGGGGCCGGCGGCGGCCGGGCAGAGCGTCCGCATCACGCTCAACCTGTCGCAGGAGGAGCTGGCCGGGTGGGTCGGCGCGTCCCGGGAGGCGGTCAGCAAGGCGCTGCGGACGCTCCGCGCGCACGGCTGGATCGAGACGGGCCGGCGGCGGCTGATCGTGCACGACCTCCAGGCGCTCCGCAGGCACGCCCGCTGAGCCTTCGCGCCGGGCTCCCGTCGTCGCGGGGACCCGCTGGTCGCGCCCCGGTTCGTACCGGCCGCCCGTCCGGCACGTACGCTGTGCCGGGTGCAGTTGCAGCAGCTCGCCTACTTCGTCGCGGTCGCGGAGGTCCGCCACTTCACGCAGGCCGCCGAGATCCTGCGGGTGGCGCAGCCGTCCCTGTCCAAGCAGATCCGCGCGCTGGAGGGCGAGCTGAACGTCTCGCTGTTCAGCCGGGCGCGGGGGAACATCACGCTGACGCCCGCCGGCGAGGCGCTGCTGCCGCTCGCGAAGCGCATTCTCGCGGACGTCGACACGGCCCGGCTGGAAGTGCAGGAACTGGCGGGCCTGAAACGCGGGCGGGTGCGGCTCGGCGCCACGCCGTCCCTGTGCGCGGGCCTTCTGGCGGACGTCCTCCGCCGTTTCCACGACACCTATCCGGGGATCCAGCTCATCGTCGAGGAGGGCGGGTCGCGCGACCTCGTCCGGGAACTGACCCGCGGGTCCCTCGACCTGGCGCTGGTCATTCTCCCCTTGCACGGCGACCCGCCGCTGGACACCGTTCCGATACTGCGCGAATACCTGGTGGTGGCGTCTCCGGCGGGGCCCGATCAGAACGTCCCGGAACGTGCGGCCAAGGCCGCGAAGTTGCCGCGCCGCTCCTTTCTGCGCATCGAGGATCTGCGGAACCGTCCGCTGGTGATGTTCCGTCCCGGCTACGACCTGCGCGAGGCGACGATCAGCGCATGCCGGGCCGCTGGGTTCGAGCCGAGGTTCGCCGTCGAGGGCGGCGAGATGGACGCCGTGCTGCGGTTCGTCGAGGTCGGGCTGGGCGTCGCGGTCGTCCCGAGCATGGTCCTCGCCGGACGGCCGGGCCTGCGCGGCACGCCGCTCGTCCTGCCCGACGAGGAGGCGCGGCGCGGCCGCCACGGCCCCGGCCTGCTCCGGACGGTCGCGCTCGCCCACCGCAAGGACGTCGAACTCACACACGCGGCACGCGCATTCCAAGAAACCCTGCAAACGTTCCTCGCTGAAGCGGGCCTCGCCGGAAACCTCCCCGCGGGCGTCGAGAACCTCGTCAGCGACTAGACCCCGCTCGGCTCGGGAATTCGCACCGTTTCCGAGCGCGTCCGTCCGATGGACATCGACATTCCCGCCGCGAACAGGCACAGCACCGCCGCGCCCCACCACGCGAGCGTGTAAGAGCCGAGCGACGTGCGCAGCACTCCCGCGACCGTGGCGGCAACGGCCGCGCCGAGTTGGTGCGCCGTGAACACCCATCCGAAAACGATGGTGCCCTCGGTCGGCCCGAACACCTCCCGGCACAAAGCGATAGTCGGCGGGACGGTCGCGACCCAGTCCAGCCCGTAGAAAATGACGAAGACCAGCATGCTCGGGTGGGGCGAATCGGCGAAAAGCATCGGCAGGACGAGCAGCGACAGCCCGCGCAGGGCGTAGTACCAGCCGAGCAGCTTCCGGCTGTCGAGCCGGTCCGTGAACCAGCCGGACGCGATCGTCCCGACGATGTCGAAGATGCCGACCAGGGCGAGCAGACTGGCCGCCGTCGTCTCGCCCATGCCGTGGTCGTGCGCGGCGGGGATGAAATGCGTCCCGACCAGCCCGTTCGTGGACCCCCCGCAGATGAAGAAGCCCCCCGCCAGCAGCCAGAACGCCTTGCTCTTGGACGCCTTGGACAGCGCCCGCAAGGCCGTCCTCGCGGCGTCCCGGCTCCGAGGCGGCTCGGGCTCCGCGACCGTCGCCCCGTAGGGAAGCAGCCCCACGTCCGACGGACGCTCCCGCAGCACCAGCACGATGAGCGGCACCACCGCCAGCGCGGACCCGCCCACGGTCAGCGACGCGGAGCGCCAGCCGTACTCGTCCACGAGCCACGCCAGCAGCGGCAGGAACACGAGCTGCCCGGCCGCGCCGCCCGCGGTGAGCACGCCGACGACGAGCCCGCGGTGCCGGACGAACCACCGCCCGGTGACGGTCGCGGCGAACACCATCGCCATCGACCCGGTGCCGAGCCCCACCAGCACGCCCCAGCACAGGACGAGCTGCCACGACGCCGACATGAACACGGTCAGCCCGCTGCCCGCCGCGACCAGCACGAGCGCCACGGCGGTGACCCGCCGGATCCCGAACCGGTCCATGAGCGCCGCCGCGAACGGCGCCGTCAGCCCGTACAGGACGAGGTTGACCGACACGGCCGCCGACGTCGTCGCCCGCGACCAGCCGAACTCGTCCTGCAGCGGCACGATCAGGACGCCGGGCGTCGCCCGGAACCCCGCCGCCCCCACCAGCGCGACGAACGCCACGGCCGCGACGAACCAGGCCCGATGAACACGTTTGATCACCAAGCCACTCTGCGCCCCACCCTCACCCGGAGAAAAGTGGCAAGAATGCCATTAACCACAAACATCCGGCCATCCCCGTCCGGGGTCAGGGGGCCAGGAGGGCTTTCAGGACGTTGGAGCGGAGGGTTTGGTCGTCGTTCTTGGGCGGGTGCCACGGGCAGGCTATGTCGAGGGCGGCCACGCGGCCGGTGGCGAGGATGCGGCGGGCGGAGGCGATCACGGCCTCCGTCGAGGGGCCGTCGCCCACCGGGAACTTCATGCCGGGGAGTTCGGCGTCGTCGATGACGTCCAGGTCGATGTGCAGGAGGATCGGGCCGTCGGGGAGGACGACGTCGTCCACCGTGCATTGCCGGACCTTCGAGGCGGCCAGGTACTCGGCCTCGGCCGGGTCGAGGTCGCGGGCGCCGACCAGGACGGCGCGCTCCTCGGGCAGCGGGCGCAGGCCCAGCCGGTCGGCGAGCAGCTCCGGGTGGTCGCCGAGGATCTGGCGCAGCGGCATCCCGCCGAGGTAGCCGGACGTGGAGCTCTCCAGCGAGTGGATGTCGCCGTGCGCGTCGTACCAGACGACCGAGGCGTCCACCCCGGCCTTCTGCAGCCCGGCGAGGACGGCCTCGGCGGTCAGGCAGTCGCCCGACACGACCGAGGGGCGCGTCCCGCCGTTGACCTGGTCGGCGACCTCGGCGGTCACCAGTTCGAGGAGCGCGGCGACCCGCGTCCAGACGTCGCCGTCCGGCAACGGGCGGGTCACCGGGACGACGTTCCCGCCGGGTAGCGGGAACGTCGAGTCGGGGATGCGTTCGTCCTGGTGGTAGGGGACCAGAGTGATCGTCATGCGATCCACACTAGAAGATCGCGTCAGCGCTTCCTCCCGCCCGCGGTGGCCTTCAGGTAGTCGTGGTTGAGGCGGCCGATGACGTCCAGCGGGATGCCCTTCGGGCAGGCGGCGGTGCACTCGCCGGTGTTGGTGCAGCCGCCGAAGCCCTCCGCGTCGTGGGTGTCCAGCATGGACACGACCCGGTCCCAGCGCTCCGGCTGGCCCTGCGGCATCAGCCCGAGGTGGGTGACCTTCGCGCCGAGGAACAGGGCGGCCGAGCCGTTCGGGCAGGCCGCGACGCACGCGCCGCAGCCGATGCACTCGGCGGCCTCGAACGCCTGGTCGGCGTCCGGCTTCGGGACGGGCGTCGCGTGCGCCTCCGGCGCGGTGCCGGTCGGCGCGGTGATGTAGCCGCCCGCCTGGATGATCCGGTCGAACGCGGACCGGTCGACGACGAGGTCCTTCACCACCGGGAACGCGGCGGCGCGCCACGGCTCGACGTCGATGACCTCGCGGTCCTTGAACTTGCGCATGTGGAGCTGGCACGTGGTGGTGGCGCGCTCCGGGCCGTGCGGGGTGCCGTTGATGACGAGGGAGCACATGCCGCAGATGCCCTCGCGGCAGTCGTGGTCGAACGCCACCGGGTCCTCGCCGGACGCGATGAGCTTCTCGTTGAGGACGTCCAGCATCTCCAGGAACGACGCGTCGGGGGAGATGTCGTCGAGCTCGTACTCGACCATCGCGCCCTTGTCCTCGGGACGGCGCTGGCGCCAGACGCGCAGTGTGAGCTTCATTATTTGTACGACCTCTGGGTCGGCTTGACGTATTCGAATTCGAGGGCCTCCTTGTGGAGGACGGGCCGTCCGTCCTCACCGGCCCATTCCCAGGCGGCGACGTAGGAGAACCCGTCGTCGTCGCGCTTGGCCTCGCCGTCGTCGTCCTGGCTCTCGGCGCGGAAATGGCCGCCGCAGGACTCGGTGCGGTGCAGCGCGTCGATCACCATCAGCTCGGCCAGCTCGAAGAAGTCGGCGACGCGGCCTGCCTTCTCCAACTGCTGGTTCAGCTCCTCGCCCTTGCCGGTGACCTTGACGCGCGTCCAGAACTCCTTGCGCAGCTCGGGGATGAGGGAGAGCGCCTTGCGCAGCCCCTCCTCGGTGCGCTCCATTCCGCAGTACTCCCACATGATGTGGCCGAGTTCCCGGTGGAAGGAGTCGACGGAACGGTCCCCGTCGATCGACAGCAGTTTCTCGATGCGGGTCCGGACCCTTTCCTCCGCCTCGGCGACGGCGCTCTCGGCGACCGGACCGAGGGCGTTGCGGGCGATGTAGTCGCCGATGGTGTTCGGCAGGACGAAGTAGCCGTCCGCCAGGCCCTGCATCAGCGCGGACGCCCCGAGCCTGTTCGCGCCGTGGTCGGAGAAGTTCGCCTCCCCGATGACGAACAGCCCCGGAATGGTCGACTCCAGGTCGTAGTCCACCCACAGCCCGCCCATCGTGTAATGGACGGCCGGGTAGATGCGCATCGGCGTGTCGTACGGGTTCTCGCCGGTGATGCGCTCGTACATCTCGAAGAGGTTGCCGTATTTCGCCTCGACCTTGTCGCGGCCGAGCCGGTCGATGGCGTCCGCGAAGTCGAGGTAGACGCCGAGCCCGCCGGGGCCGACGCCGCGCCCTTCGTCGCACACGTTCTTCGCGGCGCGGGACGCGATGTCGCGCGGCACGAGGTTCCCGAACGACGGGTAGATGCGCTCCAGGTAGTAGTCGCGCTCGTCCTCGGGAATGTCGGCGGGCTTCCGCGTGTCCCCGCCCTTCTTCGGCACCCAGACGCGGCCGTCGTTGCGCAGCGACTCCGACATGAGCGTCAGTTTCGACTGGTGGTCGCCGCTCACCGGAATGCACGTCGGGTGGATCTGCGTGTAGCACGGATTGGCGAAGAGCGCGCCGTGCCGGTGCGCCCGCCACGACGCGGTGACGTTCGACCCCATCGCGTTCGTCGACAGGAAGTACACGTTGCCGTAGCCGCCGGACGCCAGCACCACCGCGTCCGCCGTGTGGTGCTCGATCTCGCCGTTGATCAGGTTCCGGACGACGACGCCGCGCGCCCGCCCGTCCTCCATGATCAGGTCGAGCATCTCGTGCCGCGGGTGCAGCTCCACGTTCCCGGCCTCGACCTGCCGCATCAGCGCCTGGTACGCGCCGAGCAGGAGCTGCTGCCCGGTCTGGCCGCGGGCGTAGAAGGTGCGGGAGACCTGCGTCCCGCCGAAGGAGCGGTTGTCGAGCAGGCCGCCGTACTCGCGGGCGAACGGGACGCCCTGCGCGACGCACTGGTCGATGATGTTCCGCGAGATGTCGGCGAGCCGGTACACGTTCGACTCCCGGGACCGGAAGTCGCCGCCCTTCACCGTCTCGTAGAACAGCCGGTACACGCTGTCGCCGTCGTTGCGGTAGTTCTTCGCGGCGTTGATCCCGCCCTGCGCGGCGATCGAGTGCGCGCGGCGCGGCGAGTCCTGGAAGCAGAACTGGACGACGTGGTACCCGGCCTCGCCGAGCGTCGCCCCGGCCGCGCCGCCGGCCAGCCCGGTGCCGATGATGATGATCTTCTTCTTGCGCTTGTTGGCCGGGTTGACCTGCTTGGCGTCGAACTTGCGGGTCGTCCAGCGGTCCTCGATCGGGCCCGCCGGGGCCTTCGCGTCGGCGATCGGCGCACCGGAGTCGTGGAAGTCGTCGTACATGATCAGCTCACCCACCCGAACGTGATGGACAGGGGGACGGACACGAAGCCCAGCGTCACCAGCGCGGCGACCGTCCCCGCGAGGCCGCGCAGCGCCCGCTCCCTGCGCGGCGTGCGCAGCCCGAGCGTCTGGAACGCGCTCCAGATGCCGTGGTTGAGGTGCAGGCCGACGAGCACGAGCGCGACGACGTACCAGACCGTGATGTACCAGCGGGACGGGTCGAAGTCGGCGACCATGCGCTCGTAGGGGGTGGCGTCGGAGCCCTTGGGGTTGACGACGAAGAACGTGAGGTCCAGCAGGTGCCAGACGACGTAGACGGCGATGATGACGCCGCCGTACCGCATCGTGCGGGCTGCGTACCCCTGCGCGTGCGACTTCTTCTTCGACTGGTACTTCACCGGCCGCGCCGCCGAGGCGCGGCGCGCGAGCGACACCGCCGACCACATGTGCAGGACGACCGACACGCCCAGCACCACCTCGATGAGCGTCAGCACCGTCCGGCGCGGCACCGCGGGCTCGCCCATCGTGCGCAGCCACTCCGCGTAGTGGTTGAAGTCCTCCGCCCCGAGGAAGATCTTCAGGTTCCCGACCATGTGCGCGACCAGGTACAGCACGAGGACGCCGCCGGTCACGGCCATGACGGCCTTCTTGCCGACGGTCGTCCGGTAGATCGCAGGTATCGCTACAGCCACGACCCGCACGTTAGGCAGACGGGACTGGATACTTCCAAGTCATCGGCACACTCGTTTCCATAGCCGCAGGCTATGAGCGCAAGCAGCAGGGACTTTGGTCCCGATTCGGACATACGCCCAGGTGAGAGACCTCACAGTGCCTGCCCAGGGGGCGACCCCCTGGAACCCCCGTTGCTCGCGAGGGGCCGTTTCCCGAATCGCGGTCGCTCTCGGGAAACGGCCCCTCGCTCGGCGGGTCGGGCGACCTCCGGCCTTGGCGGCCTCCGGCCGCCCGACCCGTGGCCTGGTCAGCGGTGGCCGACCGCGTTCGGGTCGTGGGTGAGGAGGAGGACGGCGAGGTCGTCGGCGAGGACGTCGCCGTTGAGGCGCTCGACCTCGGTGACCAGCTCGTCTATGAGGCCGCGGCCGGTGGCGCCGGAGGCGCGGGCGGTGCGGGCCAGCTCGACCAGGCCGTCCGTGCCGAGGCGGTCGGAGCCCTGGCCGACCCGCCCCTCGATCAGGCCGTCGGTGTAGAGCATCAGGCCCCAGGACTCGCCGAGGTCGATCTCGGTGGTCGGCCACTCCGCGCCGGGCACGAGGCCGAGCGCGGGGCCGTGCGCGTACTCGGGGAGGGCGCTGACCTCGGAGCCGCCGGGGCCCATGCGGAACAGCAGCGGGGCCGGGTGCCCGGCGAGGTGCATCCGCGCGGTCCGCCGGGACGGCGCGATCGTGATCATGCACAGCGTGGTGAAGATCTCCTCGTTGCGCCGCTCGTGCCCGAGGACGGTGTCGAGCGTGCCGAGGAGCTGGTCGCCGGTGTGCCCGGCGAGGACGAGCGTCCGCCACGCCATCCGGAGCTGGACGCCGAGCGCCGCCTCGTCCGGGCCGTGCCCGGCCACGTCGCCGATCATCAGGTGGACGGCGCCGCCCTCGGTCTGCACGGTGTCGTAGAAGTCGCCGCCGAGCAGCGCGCGGCGCCGCCCGGGGCGGTAGCGGGTGTGGTGGCGCAGCGCCGGGTCGTCGATCAGCGGGACGGGCAGCAGGCCGCGCTCCAGCCGGGCGTTCTCGCGGCCGAGGATGCGTGCCTCCACGAGTCGGCGTTCGGTGTCCTCCGAACGCTTGCGCTCGATCGCGTAGCGCACGGCGCGGGCCAGCAGCGGCGCGTCGACCTCCTGCTTGACCAGGTAGTCCTCGGCGCCGGCGGCGACCGCGCGGACGCCGAGGTGGGCGTCGTCGAGGCCGGTCAGGACGACCACGGCGGCGGCGCCGGACATCGCGAGCACCTCGCGGAGCCCGTCCAGCCGGTCGATGCCCGGGGTGGACAGGTCGACGATGATGCACTGGACGCGCCGGGTCAGCGCGCGGCGCGCCGCGGCCAGGTCGGCGGCGACGGTGATCCCCGCGTCCATGCCGGTCTCGGCGAGCATCTTCTCGACCATGCTGACGTCGGCGGGGTCGTCGTCGATGAGGAGCAGGTCGACCCTGTCCTCGGTGCCCGCTGCGAAGGGGCGCGTCTGATGGCTGATGGTGCTCACAAGGCTTCCGCGAAGTCGGGCTGTCGACGGCACTGGCAACGGCCGGGCGTCCCGCGTTTATTCCCGCGGCTGGTACTGCGGCCGCGGGGGAGCGGTACAGGCCGCGCCGGGGAAGCGGCGTTGGCCTAGCCGCCGGGGTCCCGGCTCAAGGAGTGGATGATCACCACTCCGTCGGTTCGACCCTAGCGCGTCCAGGCCGCCTGACGCACCCCTGGAACGCGACCGCGGCCCGGTTTTCGGACAGTCCGGAACACATCGGCGCAGGCGAAAAACCAGTCGAACTTCGGACGATCGGCTGCATAACCTTCGTCGAGTGAAGTCGTTGCCGGAGAAAGATCCTGGCAGTCCCGGCCACGCCGTACGAGGGGGAGCCTCCCCTCGCTCCGCCCACCGCGGATCCCCCGCCCGATACCTGCTGTGGCTGCTGCGCGTCCAATGGCGCAGTTGCGCCGCCGGCGCGGCGCTCGGCGTGGTCTGGATGCTCAGCCAGGCCCTGATGCCCGCCGCACTCGGCCGCGCCATCGGCGACGGCGTCGCGGCGCGGGACGAGCACGCCCTGCTCGGGTGGGCGGGCGCGCTGCTCGCGCTCGGCGTCGCGCAGGCGGTGAGCGGTGCGTTCCGGCACCGGCTCGCCGTGTACAACTTCCTGGCCGCCGCCTACCGGACGATCCAGGTCGTCACCCGGCGGTCCACCCGCCTCGGCGGGACGCTGCCGAAGCGGCTGAGCGCGGGCGAGGTGGTCAGCATCGGCCTGTCGGACGTCTCGCACATCGGCGACGCCCTCGACATCGTGTCGCGCGGGACGGGCGCCGTCGTCGCGATCTTCGCGGTGGCCGGCATCCTGCTGTCGGCGTCGCCGCCCCTCGGGCTGATCGTGCTGGTGGGCGTCCCGCTGATCCTGGTGATCGCGGCGCCGCTGCTGCGCCCGTACCGCGACCGCGCGCTGGAGCACCGCGAGCTGGTCGGCGAGCTGACCACGCACGCCACCGACGTCGTCGCGGGCCTGCGGGTGCTGCGCGGCATCGGCGGCGAGGCGCTGTTCTCCGGCCGCTACCGGGCCGAGTCGCAGCGGGTGCGCGCGGCCGGGGTGGCGGCGGCGCGGGCCGAGACGCGGATGAACGCCGCCGAGGTGCTGCTGCCCGGCCTGCTGATCGCGCTCGTCACCTGGGTCGGCGCCCGGTTCGCCGCGCGCGGGACGATCGGCGTCGGCGAGCTGGTCTCGTTCTACGGGTACGCGGTGTTCCTGATCGTCCCGCTGAAGACGCTCGGCGAGGCCGCCGGGAAGATCACCAAGGGGCTGGTGGCGGCGGGCCGGGTGACGGCGCTGCTGTCCATCGAGCCCGAGCTGCCGGCCGCCGGGACGCTTCGTCCGACGGCGGACGCGGAGCTGGTCGACATCGCGTCCGGGCTGATCGTGCGGCCGGGCCGGGTCACCGCGGTCGCTGCGGCCGACCCGCTGGACGCGCAGGCCGTCGCCGACCGGCTCGGCCGGTACGCGCCTGGCGAGGTCGACTTCGGCGGCGTCCCGCTGCACGCGGTCGCGGACGTCCGGGAGCGCGTCCTGGTCGCGGTCAACGAGGACCGGCTGTTCTCCGGGCCGCTGCGCGAGTGCCTCGCGCCGGACGGCGACGAGGCGGCGCTGCGGGCGGCCGTCCGCGCCGCGTGCGCCGAGGACGTCGTCGGCTCCGTCGGGCTGGACGCGCACGTCGCCGAGGCGGGGCGCGAGTTCTCCGGCGGGCAGCAGCAGCGCCTCCGCCTGGCGCGGGCGCTCGTCGCCGACCCGGACGTCCTGATCCTGGTGGAACCGACCAGCGCGGTGGACGCGCACACCGAGGCGCGCATCGCCGAGCGGCTCGGCCCGGCGCGCGCGGGACGCACCACCGTCGTCTGCACGACGAGCCCGCTCGTCCTGGACCGCGCCGACCACGTCGTGTACCTCCACGGCGGCAAGGTCGTCGCGGAGGGGACCCACCGCGACCTGCTGGCGGCCGAACCCCGCTACGAGGCCACGGTGACCCGAGGCGAGACCATCACCACCGAGACGGCCAGTACGGAGAGGGCGGGGACGTGAGCGCCGAGACGCTGCCGGTCGCGAACCCGGCGCAGGTCCGCGCGTACGCGCGGCGGCTCGTCGTGCGGCATCCGCGGCACCTCGCCGCGGTGCTCTCCCTGCACGCGCTCGCCGCCGTGACGGGACTCGTCACGCCGCGGCTGCTCGGCGCGCTCGTCGAGGACGTCCGGGACGGCCGCGCCGCGATCGACACGACCGGCCTCGCGATCGCCGCGTTCGTGATCGTCCAGGGCGTGCTGACCCGGTACGCCTACCTGGAGTCCGCGCGGCTGGGCGAGCGGGTGCTCGCCGAGCTGCGGGAGGAGTTCGTCGACCGCGTCCTCGCGCTGCCGCTGTCGCGGGTCGAGCGGGCGGGCACCGGCGACCTCGTCACCCGCGCGTCCCGGGACGTGGACACGCTGAGCACGTCCGTCAGGTACGCCATGCCGGAGACGCTGGTCGCGCTGGTCGTCACCGGGTTCACGGTCGGGGCGCTGGTGCTGAACGGCCCGCTCGTGGCGCTGCCCGCGCTCGTCGGCGTCCCGCTGCTGTGGACGGTGATGCGCTGGTACCTGCCCCGCGCGCACGGCGGCTACCTGCGCGAGAACGCCTCCTGGTCGCGGATCGCGGACGGCCTCACCGAGACCGTCCAGGGCGCGCGGACGGTCGAGGCGCTCGGCCTCGCGGACCGCCGCCACGCCCGCGGCGACGCCGACATCGCGGCCTCCTACAAGGTCGAGCGGTACACGCTGCGGCTGCGCACGGTGCTGTTCCCGGTCGCCGAGATGGCGTTCGTGCTGCCGGTCGTGTCGACGCTGGTCGTCGGCGGCTACCTCTACATCCACGACATGGCGACGCTGGCGCAGGTGACGGCCGCGACCCTGTACGCCCAGCAGTTGATCGAGCCGGTGGACACGGTGCTGTCCTGGCTGGACGAACTGCAACTCGGCGGTGCCTCCCTCGCCCGCCTGCTCGGCGTTGGGGAGGTCCCGCCAGACCGGGCGGCCAACGGAGGCCGGAAGGCTGCGGGGGAGCGGTTGACGGCGCGGGACGTGAGCTACGCGTACCGTCCGGGGCAGGACGTCCTGCACGGCGTCGACCTCGACCTGAGACCCGGGGAGCGGCTCGCGATGGTCGGGCCGAGCGGGGCGGGCAAGTCCACGCTCGGCCGCCTCCTCGCCGGGGTCGACGGCCCGCGCTCGGGCGCCGTCACGGTCGGCGGCGTGCCGCTGGTCGAGCTGCCCCTGGACGACCTGCGCGGACATGTGGCGCTCGTCACCCAGGAGCACCACGTGTTCCGCGGCACGCTCCGCGAGAACCTCGTGATGGCGCGGCCGGGCGCGTCCGACGCGGAGGTCGGGCGGGTCCTCGCGGCGGTCGACTGGGACGGCCCCGGCCTCGACACGGCCGTCGGGTCCGGCGGCGAGACGCTGTCGCCCGCGCAGGCGCAGCAGCTCGCGCTGGCGAGGCTCGTCCTCGCGGACCCGCACACGCTCGTCCTGGACGAGGCGACGTCCCTGCTCGACCCGCGCGCCGCGCGCCGCCTGGAGCGCTCGCTCGCCGCCGTCCTGGACGGCCGGACCGTCGTCGCGATCGCGCACCGCCTGCACACCGCGCACGACGCCGACCGCGTCGCCGTGGTCGAGGACGGCCGGATCACCGAGCTCGGCGCCCACGACGAGCTGATCGCCGCGGACGGCTCCTACGCCGCGCTCTGGCGCTCCTGGCACGGCGCCTGAGCGCGGCTCACTCCCGCCGGGCCCGGTCGGACAGGCGCAGGAAGTCGTTCACCCCGATCGCCCCGAGGATCGGCCGGACCGCGGCGGGCACCGCCCGCCGCGTCTCGTCGTGGACGATCCTCGGGTCGGTCAGGTGGATCCGCTCGCCCCGCGTCACCAGGTCGCAGCCGCCCGCGGCGACCACGTTCCGCACCCAGTCCGACTCCGGGCCGTAGGTGAGCGCCGCGACGTAGCCGCCCGGCTCGCGGAAGACGTTGATCGGCGTCCGGTACACGCGCCCGGACCGGCGCCCCCTGTGCAGGACAATCCCGAACCCGGGCAGGCGCGCCGCGAACGGTTCGGTCACCTTGTTGGTCGCCACCCGGTTGACACGGGCCACGAATCCCGGGATCGGCACGGCCATCACCCTTTCGGAGGTCTTTCGAGGTCAGCGCGCCAGCGCGCTCTTCAGGAAGTCGACCTGCAGATGGAGGAGGTTCTCCGCGACGACCTCCTGCGACGTCATGTGCGTGACGCCCGACAGCGGGAGCACGGTGTGCGGGCGCCCGGCCGCGAGCAGCGCCGACGACAGCCGGAGCGTGTGCGCCGCGACGACGTTGTCGTCCGCCAGCCCGTGGATGACCATCAGCGGGCGCTTCAGCTCCCCGGCCATCCCGATCAGCGAGTTCGCCTCGTAGTTCTCCGGCTCCTCGTCGGGGTGGCCGAGGTAGCGCTCGGTGTAGTGGGTGTCGTACAGGCGCCAGTCGGTGGGCGGGGCCCCCGCGACGGCGGCGTGGAAGACGTCCGGGCGGCGCAGCACCGCGAGCGCGGCGAGCCAGCCGCCGAACGACCAGCCGCGGATGCCGACCCGGTCGAGGTCGAACGCGGCCGGGTTGCGGCGGGCCGCCTCGATCAGCGCGGTGATCTGGTCGTCCAGGACGGGTTCCACGAAGTCGCCGCGGATCGCGCGGTCCCAGCCCGGGCCGCGGCCGGGGGTGCCGCGGCCGTCCGCGATCACCACGGCGAAGCCCTGGTCGGCGAGCCACTGCGGCTCGCAGTACATCCGCTGGACGGCGAGCACGCGCTGCGCGCCCGGACCGCCGTAGGGGTCGACGAGCACGGGCAGCTTCCCGTCGCCCGGCTGCCACCCGGACGGCAGCACCACGGCGGTGCGGATCTCGTTGTCGCCGGAGCGCAGCAGCTCCACCTTCGGCGTGATCACCGGGGTCTCCGCCAGCGAGGCGACCGGGTGCGTCCCGGCCGGCGTCCGCACCTCGACCTCCGAGCCCGGCCGGTCCAGCCGCGCGCCCGTCACGACCGTGATCTCGCCGGACCGGGTGCCGCCGAACACGCCCGCGCCCTCGGTCAGCCGGGTCACCTCGCCCGCCGCGACGGAGTAGAGGTGGACCTCGGTCGGCTCCGCCGAGCCGGTGAACAGGATCGAGTCGCCCTCCACGCCGAGGACCGACCGCACCTGGAGCCCGGCGGGCGTGACCGGCTCGCCCGCGACGGTCAGCCGCCGCGTCTCGGCCGCGCGGTCCTCGGTGACCCAGACGAGGTCGCCCGCGTCCGTCCGGGCGGGCAGCCCGTGGACGATCTCCGTCCAGTCGGAATCGTGCTCGTTGTGCAGCAGCACCGTCTCGCCGTTGGACGGGTCGACCCGCAGCACCCGCTGCGACCGCTGGTCCCGCGGCTGGACGACGATCAGCAGGCCGTGCCGGTCCCACGCGGCGGTGACGACGTAGGGGAACTCGCCGCGGTCCCAGGCGACGGCGACCCGGTCGCCCTCCACGGTGAACAGCACGAGCGACACCAGCGCGTTCGGGGTGCCCGCGCCCGGATACGCGATCTCGGTCGGCGCCGTCTCCGGGTTCGCGGGGTCGGCGATGTGCCAGCGCTGGACGGGCGTCTCGTCGACGCGGGAGACGAGCAGCGTCCCGCCGTCGGGGGACCACCAGTGGCCCCGCATCCGGCCCATCTCCTCCGCCGCGACGAACTCGGCGAGGCCGTAGGAGACCTGGGCGGACTCCGGCTGGACGAGCGCCCGGTCGCCGGTCCCGTCGATCTCGATGATCCGCAGCGTCCGTCCCGACACGTAGGCGATGCGCCGCCCGGCCGGGTCGGGACGCGGGTCGAACACCGGCGCCTGCGCGGGCAGGTCGCGGACGAGCCCGGTGTCGAAGTCCGCGACGTAGAGGCGGCCGCCCAAGGTGAAGACGGCCTGTCGCATCGCCCGGTCGGTCGCGTAGCCGACGATGCCGCCCGCCTGCTCGCGGGCCCGCTCGCGCCGGGCCCGCTCCTCGGCGGGCAGGTTCTCCTCGCCGGGGACGTCGAGGCCCGCCGGGTCGGCGACGCAGCGCTCCTCCCCGGTGCCGGTGTCCAGCGTCCACAGGCAGGTCACCGGGTCGTCGCCCGCCCGCGTGCGCAGGAAGGCGACGCGCGTCCCGTCCGGGGCGATCTGGAAGGCGCGCGGGACGCCGAGGCTGAACCGTCGCGTGCGGGCGCTCTGCCGCGGATAGCTGATGCTCATGAAACCGAGTCTGCCAGGCTGGAACGGCGGCGCGCCGGGGCCCTCTGCCCCTATGATCACGGGTCGTCGCGGGGCGGCCGCGGAATGAGCGGTGCCCCGGTCCAGGCTCGCGTAAGCTCAAAGCTTCCCCAAGCACATTTCGTCACCGCGGTCGAGGAGTGGTCAATGCCGGAGCTGCAGCCGGGAGATCCCCGGCGGCTTGGCTCGTACGAGATCGTCGAGCGGCTCGGCGAGGGCGGGCAAGGAGTCGTCTACGCCGGGGTCGACGCCTCCGGGAACAAGGCCGCCATCAAACTGCTGCGCGCCGACCTGGCCGTCGACACGATGGCGCGCAACCGGTTCGTCCGCGAGGCGCAGGCCGCCAAGCAGGTCGCGCGGTTCTGCACCGCGCAGGTCCTGGAGGCCGACGTCGCGGGCGACCAGCCCTACATCGCCAGCGAGTACGTGCCGGGTCCGTCCCTGTACGCGCAGGTCACCGAGGGCGGCCCGATCTCCGGCGCGGCATTGGACCGGCTCGCGATCGGCACCGCGACCGCGCTGGTCGCGATCCACCAGGCCGGGATCGTGCACCGCGACTTCAAGCCGCACAACGTCATCATGGCGCCGGACGGGCCGCGGGTGATCGACTTCGGCATCGCGCGCGCCTTCGACACCGGCCAGACCAACGCGACCAAGGCGATCGGGACGCCGTCCTACATGGCCCCCGAGCAGGTCGCGGGCGCCGCCCTCACCGAGGCCGTGGACGTGTGGGCCTGGGCCACCACGATCGTGTTCGCCGCGACCGGGCGCCCGCCGTTCGGCGACGACACCGTCGTCGCGGTGATCAACCGGGTGATGCACGAGCCGCCGTCGCTGGAGGGCGTCCCCGCCGACCTGCACCGCCTGATCGCCGCGTGCCTGGTCAAGGAGCCGGAGCGGCGGCCGACCGCGCAGCAGCTCATGATGGCGCTGATCGGCAGCGGTCCCGGCGGTCCGGGCGCCGTCGGCGCCGCCGGAGCCGCCGGGGCCCTCGGGCAGACCCGGATGGACGACCCGGCCCAGGCGACCTCGATGCTCGCCGAGGGCTCGACGCTCGCCGCGGGCGGCCTGCCCGCCGCGGCGGCCGCCGCCGGGGCGACCCGGCGGGTGTCGCCCGCCGACTACACCGGCAACCTGCCGCCCGCGCGCCCCCCGTACGGCGGCGGCGCCCCGCCCGGACGCGGCCGCTATGACAACTGGGAGCCCGAGCGCAAGTCCAAGTGGCCGATCCTCGCGGCCGTCGCCGCGATCGCCGCGCTCGCGATCATCGTCGGCGTCTTCATGGCGACCCGGCACGACAACACGCCGGCCGGCCCGGCGACGCCGTCCATCAGCGACTCCCCGTCGGTCTCGGAGACCCCGACCGAGGAGCAGCCCACCGAGCCGACGCCCACCCGCACGCGCACCCGCCAGAACACGCCCCCGCCGCAGACGCCCACCCCCACCAACACCCCCACTGACGAGGGCACGCCGACGAACACCCCGACCGAGACGCCGACCGAGACCCCGACGACCGGCAGCACGGGCGGCAGCACCGGCGGACCGGGCGGCGGCGGTGGCGGAGGCGGTGGTGGCGGCGGTGGCGGCGCCGGCACGGGCGCCGGCGGCCTCGGCACCGGCGACTGATCACGGCGCCGGACGACACGGCGGGCAGGGCGGTCACCACCGGCGGTCCATGCCCTGAGTAGGCTCGTTGACTATGAAGGAGCCGCGGATCCTGTTCGTCCATGCCCATCCGGACGACGAGTCCATCGGGACCGGGGCGACCATGGCCAAGTACGCAGCCGAGGGAGCCCACGTCGTTCTCGTCACGTGCACGCTGGGCGAGGAGGGCGAGGTCATCCCCGAGGAGCTGCGCCACCTCGCGTCCGACAAGGAGGACCGGCTCGGCGAGCACCGCATCGGCGAGCTCGCCGCCGCGTGCGCGGCGCTCGGCGTCCGCGACCACCGGTTCCTCGGCGGACCCGGGCGCTGGCGCGACTCCGGCATGATGGGCGCGCCGACGAACGACGACCCGCGCTGCTTCTGGCAGGCCGACGTCGACACCGCCGCCCGCGACCTCGTCCCGGTGATCAGGGAGCTGCGCCCGCACGTGATCGTCACCTACGACGAGCGCGGCAACTACGGCCACCCCGACCACATCCAGGCGCACCGCGTCGCGCGCCGCGCGTTCGAGCTGGCCGCCGACCCGTCCCACGAGGACGGCGCCGAGCCCTGGCGGGCCGCCAAGTTCTACGCCTACGCCACGCCGCGGACCGTCCTCGCCCGCGCCATCGCCGTGATGCGCGAGGCGAAGCTCCCCTTCGCCCGCGTCGCCGGACTGGACGAGCTCGGCTCCGGCGTCCCCGACGGCGAGGTCACCACGGTCGTCGACGCCCGCGCCCACCTCCCCGCCAAACTCGCCGCGCTCCGCGCCCACCGCACCCAGATCACCGTCGCCCCCGAACAGGTGGGCCCGTTCTTCGCCCTGTCGAACAACCTGGGCCAACAGGCGTTCGGCACGGAGTACTTCATCCTCCAGACAGGCGACCTGGGCCCCCTAGGCCAAGGCAGGAGAGAAACAGGACTGTGTTAGCCCAGGGGGGCGACCCCCTGGAACCCCCGTCACTCGCGAGGGGCCGTTTTCCCGAGTCCGCGTTCGCGGCTCGGGAAAACGGCCCCTCGCTCGGCGGGTCGTGCGGCCTCCGGCGCTGGGGCGCCTCCGGCCGCCCGCCCCGTGGCCCCGGCTGGGCTTGGTCGGGGGCGCCGGTTGGGGTGGGGCCGATACGCTGGTGGGGTGGACGAGGACGACGAGACAGGGGTGAGCCTGGCCAAGGGCTCGCCGCCCGCCGAGGCGCGGCCGGACGGCGAGGGGCCGCTCGACGCGGTCGTGTCCGGCGCCGGTTACGCGGCGCTCGGCCTGCTCGGCGGCGTGGTCGGCCTGCTCGGCTCGTTCGCCCAGGGCTGGACGCCCTGGGACGTCCCGATAGCGGCGGTGGCCTTCGTGGCACTGGTGTTCGCCATGGTGCGGCTGGCGGGCCACGGGATGGGCGGACGAATCGGCGCGGCGGTCCCCGCAGTGGTCTGGGTCGTCGTCGTCCTGATCATGTCCACGCGCCGCCCCGAGGGCGACCTGGTAGTCCCAGGCACCCTGGCGGGATACGTCTACATCATCGGCGGCCTGGTAGCCGCGACGTTCGGCGTGATGCGAGTCCCCGCAGCGAACCCGCCCGGCCAATGGCTCCTAGGCAAAACCCCCCGCCTCCACGACAAGTAGCCCCAGCCACGGCCCCGCGCAAAGGCCCCGACCAAGCCCGCGCGCAGTTAGCCCCGCCACGGTCGCGTGCACAAATTGGCCCAGCCACGGGCACGGGGCGGGCGGCCGGAGGCGCCCCAGCGCCGGAGGCCGCACGCCCCGCCGAGCGAGGGGCCGTTTCCCGAGCCGCGAACGCGGACTCGGGAAACGGCCCCTCGCGAGCAACGGGGGTTCCAGGGGGTCGCCCCCCTGGGCTAATGAGCCAGTGTTGCGGGTTCTTTGTCTAGGTTTGCGGTCCTGCTTGAGTTGTGGCCCTTGAGGGTCAGGCAGGCTGCGGCGCTTAGCAGGATCACCGCTATCGGGACGATCATCGTCGGCTTCATGGCGTGGACGAAGCCGTGCGAGAACACCTGGCCTGCCACTTCCTGGACGCGGTGCGCCACGTTCGGCGGGACGCCCGGCGGCAGTTGCTGTTTCGCGCCGCTCTGGCCGGCACCGACCTCCAGGCCGCCCTTGGCGGCCTGCGCGAAGCCCTGGACGAAGCCGGGGCGGACGTCGGGCGGGAGGGCGGTCGAGCGGGTCGCCGCCTCGTCCCGCAGGGACGAGGCGAGCTGGTTCTGCAGGACCGCGCCGACCGCCGCGCTGCCGAGGACGGAGCCGACCTGCCGGATCGTGTTGTTCACGCCGGACGCGGCCCCGGCGAGCCGCGGCGGGACGTTGCGCGTCGCCTCGGTCGCCATCGGGGCGAACACGCCGCCGATGCCGATGCCGGAGATGACGAGCGGCGGGATGAACGCCGTCCAGTCGGTCCCGACGCCCGCGACGGCGACCAGCCAGAGCATGCCGACGGCGTAGAGGGTGAGCCCGGCCATCAGGATGAACTTGCCGCCGATGCGGTCGGACAGGCGTCCGGCGACGGGCGCGAGGAACATCGACATCAGCGAGGACGGCGCCATCACGAGCCCGGCCTTGAGGGCGCTGAACCCGAGCACCGACTGCATGTAGATCGTCATCGGCAGGAACATGCCGATCATGCCGACCGACACGGCCGCGCCGACGAAGTTCAGGATCGTGAAGTTGCGGTCCTTGAAGAGGGAGAACGGGACGAGCGGCTCGCCGTCCTGGCGTCCGCGCTGGTGCAGGACGAAGATCACGAAGAGGACGAGGCCGCCGCCGATGAGGGCCCAGATGCCGGTGTTCCAGTCGTACTTCTGGCCCTCGGTCAGCGCGAACACGAAGCAGAACAGGGAGGCGGACGCCAGCACGACGCCGACCACGTCGAACTTGTGCCGGACGGTCCGGGTGTGCCCCGGCAGGATCGGCACGGCCATGGCCAGCACGAGGACGCCGATCGGCAGGTTCACGAAGAAGATCCACCGCCAGTCGAGGCTGGTGACGAGCAGGCCGCCGACGGTGGGCCCGGCGATCGTGGACACCCCGGCGACCGCGCCCCACACGCCGAGCGCGGCGCCGCGCCGCTCGGCCGGGAACACGCTGATGATCATCGACATGGTCTGCGGCATCAGCAGCGCGGCGCCGAGCCCCTGCACGGCGCGGGCGGCGATCAGCTGGACCGGGTCCTGCGCGACGCCGCACGCGAGGCTGGACAGTGTGAACAACGCCACACCGGCGATGAACAGGTTCTTCTTGCCCCACAGGTCGCCGAGCCTGCCCGCGGTGATCAGCAGGACGGCGAGCACCAGGATGTAGGCGTTGACGACCCAGAGCACCTCGTCCAGCGAGGCGTCCAGCTTGTCGATCATGCTCGGGATGGCGATGTTGACGATCGTCAGGTCGAGCAGCGTCATGAAGAAGCCGAGCGACAGCGTCAACAGGATCGCCCAGGGGTTTCCACGCCATCTACTCATCGGTTCCTGCCTTTCTGGGGGACGACCCCCGAGCCCCCGAGGGGGGAGCCGACGATCCGCCGGTCATCGGTTCCCCGGTCGTGCGGCGTGCTTCGTAGTCGTGGTGGAGCGCGTGCTCGTCCGGCGGGTGACAGGTCGTCACACCCTCGTGGTCCTCCCAGGTGAGGCGGCCGGACTCCAGGTCGTCGGCGAGCGCGCGGGTGAAGTCGAGCTCGGCCCGCACCCGGGTGATCAGCCATTCCTGGTCGAGCAGTTTGTAGCGTTCTAGGCCGGTCTTCAGCAGCGCGTCGTTCGCCGTCTGGTGCCCGGCGAGCAGGGCCTCCAGCGCGACGACCCGGTGCCGCAGCTGCCGCGCGACCTCCGCCTCGGGGAGCAGGTTGACGAACGCCAGCGCGGTGCCGAACAGCGGGAACTCCTCGGCGGGCCGCGCGAGCAGCTCGGCGAGCCTGATGTGGGCGGCGTCGCGTCCGGCGCTCGTCACCGCGTACACGGTGCGCTCGGGGCGGCGGCCCGTCCGGCTCGTCTCCAGCGGCTCGATCAGGTGGGCCGCGGAGAGCCGCTCCACCGAGTGGTAGAGCGACCCGTGCGTGATCTTGACGGCCTGGTCGTAGGCGTGGTCGCGGATGCGCTGCTGCATCTCGTACGGGTGCATGGGCCCGTCGCACAGCATGCGCAGGACGGTCAGCGCGAGCGGTGTGAGGGGTCGGGACATGACGACGGCCTTCGGTCGATGTCGATTAGTCCACGTAGACTAATCCATCTAGATGGCTGTCTGGAAATCACTTTCTTAGTCGGACAATTCTCCCAGGTCATCAGGGGTATTCGGAACGTGCCTAGCGGACGGCGTCCACCGAGTTCGCCGCGCCGTTCCGGGTCACGTAGTCGCCGACGCGGTCCTCGCGGACGGCCGTGAACAGCGACCGGAGCCCATCATCGTCCAGGAGTACGACACTTTGCCCGCCGCGCTCCCCGAGCCTGCCGACCGGGGCCGTCAGGTACTCCATCAGCGACGTGCCGAGCAGCCGCTGCGCCAGCCCGCGCAGCGTCCCGGACGAGACCGAGTCGTCCACCGTCACCGACCGGCTCGCCGCCCGCACGAACCGGTCGATCTTGATCGGGTTGCGGGTGCTGAGGGCCTTCTCCGACAGCGCGTGCAGGAACGCCTGCTGCCGCTTGATCCGGTCGAGGTCCCCGGCCGGGAGGTTCCAGCGCTGCCGGACGAAGTCCAGCGCCGCGACGCCGTTCAGGTGCTGGCGGCCGGCCTTCCACGTCCGGTCGTGCTTCGGGTCGTGGGTCTGCTTGGTGACGGTGACGTCCACGCCGCCGAGCGCGTCCGTCATCGTGACGAAGCCGTTGAAGTCCAGCGCCGCGTAGTGGTCGATCCGCACCGAGGTCAGGGACTCCACCGTCCGGATCAGCAGTTGCGGCCCGCCGTAGGAGAACGCCGCGTTGATCTTCGTGGTGCCGTGTCCGGGGATCGGCACCCAGGAGTCGCGGGGGATCCCGATCACCGACACGCGGTCGCCGCGCCCGGACATGTGCACGACCATGATCGTGTCGGCCCGCGCGCCCATCGAGGGCAGGTCGGCGCGCCGGTCGGAGCCGATCAGCAGCCAGTTCTCGCCGCGTCCGGACGCGGGCCTGCCGTGCTCGTTCGGCAGCGCCCCGGAGATCCGCCGCACCCCGCCGTCGTAGGCGCGCTGCAACAGGTAGAGACCGCCCGCCGCCAGCAGCAGGACGCTGAGCGCGATCCCGCCGCAGCCGATGGCCACCCGGCGTCTACTCCTGTTCCGCAGCATCCTTCCACCCTCCACACGAGGGCGGGCGCGCCCGCCGCGCCGGGCGGGCCGCGGACGACTCTTTGACGAGATTCGAGTTCGCTCTGAAGATCGCCGGGAAACGCGAAGGGGGCGCCGCCGGGCTTCGTTGACCGGCCGCGCCCCCTTCCGAGCCCCCTCGCGCCTCACCCCTTGAGGGCGATCTCCAGCTGGTCGAGGGCCCAGTCCAGCTCGTCGCGCTCGATCACGAGCGGCGGAGCGAGGCGGAGCGTGGTCTCGTGCGTCTCCTTGACGAGGACGCCCAGCTCCATCAGCCGCTCGCTCACCGGACGCGCCGCGCCGTGCAGCTCGACGCCCGCCCAGAGGCCGCGTCCCCGGATCTGCCGGGCGACGTCGGACGGCAGCCGCCCGAGCCGCTCGTGCATGTGCGCGCCGAGCGTCCTGGAGCGTTCCTGGTACTCGCCGGTCTTCATCATGGCGACGACCTCGCGCCCGATGGCGCAGGCGAGCGGGTTGCCGCCGAACGTGGACCCGTGCTGCCCCGGCCGGAACACCCCGAGGACGTCGCGGTCCGCGACGACCGCCGAGACGGGCACGATCCCGCCGCCGAGCGCCTTGCCGAGGATGTAGACGTCCGGGACGACGCCGTCGTGCTCGCACGCGAAGGTGTCGCCGGTGCGGCCGAGGCCCGACTGGATCTCGTCCGCGATCATCAGCGAGCCGTTGGCGGTGCACAGGTCGCGCACCGCCTGAAGGAACCCGCTCGGCGGGACGTTCACGCCCGCCTCGCCCTGGATCGGCTCGACGAGCACGCCGACCGTGTTGTCGTCCATCGCGGCCCGGAGCGCCTCGACGTCCCCGTACGGGACGGTCCGGAACCCCGGCGTGTAGGGCCCGTAGGAGTCCTTGGCGTCGGCGTCGGTGGAGAAGCTGACGATCGTGGTCGTCCGGCCGTGGAAGTTGCCCTCGAACGTGACGATGTTCGCCTGGCCGTCCGGGACGCCCTTGACCTCGTACCCCCACTTGCGGGCGGTCTTCAGCGCGGTCTCGACGCCCTCGGCGCCGCTGTTCATGGGCAGCACCATGTCCTTGCCGCACAGCTCGGCCAGCTCGGTGACGAACGGCCCGAAGTTGTCGTGGTCGAACGCGCGGCTGACGAGGGTCACGCGGTCCATCTGGCGCTTGGCGGCGGCGGTGAGGCGCGGGTTGCGGTGGCCGAAGTTGACCGCCGAGTACGCCGCCAGCATGTCGAGGTAGCGGCGCCCCTCGACGTCGGTCAGCCATACGCCGTCCGCCTCGGCGACCACGATCGGGAGCGGGTGGTAGTTGTGCGCGCTGTGCTCGTCGGACATCGCGCGGAGTTCCTCGGTCGGCGTCACGGCGCTCCTTCGCGGCTCGGGCCCGGGCCGCGAAGGTCCGGGCATACCTGGGACACCGGACGTCGGTCCGGTGCCGGGGGGAGGGGCCGGACAGGTCAGGCTGGCCGCCGGTCCACAATCCAGCGTATGTTCGGATACGACCGTCGACCAATGACGAAAACCGACTTAGGGGGTGTTATTTGTTGCGTCTTGACGACCTGGACCGGCGAATCGTTGCGCGCCTCCTGGAGGACGGCCGGGCCTCCTACGCGCAGATCGGCGCGAAGGTCGGGCTGTCCGCCCCGGCGGTGAAGCGGCGCGTCGACCGGCTCCGCGCGGACGGCGTGATCAACGGCTTCGCCGCCGTCGTCGACCCGGCCGCGCTCGGCTGGACGACCGAGGCGTTCATCGAGATCTTCTGCACGGGGGCGACGTCCCCGGAGGAGATCTACTCAAGCGTCCGCGGCCATCCGGAAGTCGTCGCGGCGTACACGATCAGCGGGGACGCGAGCGCCCTCGTCCACGTGCGGGCGCGCGACATCCAGCACCTGGAGCAGGCCCTCGAACGGCTCCGCCGGGAGGACAACATCACCGCGACGAAGACGGCGATCGTGCTGTCGCGGCTGATCGGCCGTCCGATCGACGCCCCCTCGCATCCGAACGGCGGCACTACCGGGGAGTAGGGTGCCCGGCATGCGCTTCGCGACCGCCGACCTCATCGACGACTTCGGGGACGAGCTCCGCAGCTGCGAGACCCAGTTCCGGCTGTACGGCGGGCGGACGGCGTTCGCGGGCCGGGTGGCGACCGTGCGCTGCCACCGCGACAACGGCCTCGTGAAGAGGCTGCTCAACACGCCGGGCGAGGGCCGCGTCCTGGTCGTGGACGGCGCCGGGTCGCTGGCGTCCGCGCTGCTCGGCGACATGATCGCCGGGGCGGCGGTGGCGAACGGCTGGTCCGGCGCGGTGGTCCACGGGGCCGTCCGGGACGTGGCCGCGCTGCGCGCCCTGGACCTCGGGGTGAAGGCCCTCGGCTCCAACCCGCGCAAGAGCGCGAAGGACGGCGCGGGCGAGGTGGACGTCCCGGTGGTTTTCGGCGGCGTCGAGTTCGGTCCGGGGGACTGGCTTTACAGCGACGAGGACGGGATCGTGGTGGCCGGTCGCGATCTGCTCGATCGGCGCCCGCCGGACTGACCTGGGTGAATTGTCCGACATGCCATGCGAAACCGGACTAGATCGGCTAAGTCGGCCCTAGCCGGGCGGATACCCCTGTCCTTACCTTGTGGCGCAACCCACCAGAGGCAGGGGAGACATGCGCGCCAAGAGAACCCTGATGGTGCCCGCGGCGGTGATGGGCCTGGTCGTGGCGCTCGCGACCGCCTCACCGGTCGCGGCGCAGCCGAGACCGGCGATCCCGAAGCCGACCGCCAACCCGTGGCAGATGCGGCACTGGCCGCAGACGCAGCCGTGGCAGCGCGCCCAGCCGCCCGGCCGTCCGCACCGGCACGGCGAGCCGAGCGCCATCGACCCGCAGAACTACGAGCTTCCCGAGACGATGACCTGGGACGACTACAAGTCGATCCCGGGCACGAACTGGTCCGACCCGTCCCGGAAGGGCTCGGTGAAGAACTTCAACGGCGCCGTCGTCCTCGTCGACTACTCGAACCAGCCGTTCGTGGTGACGCAGCCGAAGAACTCCACCATCTTCGGCAACCCGGTCGCCGTGTCGGACGTCCCCCGCACCCAGGTCGCCAAGTTCTACCAGGACTTCCTCAACAAGCCGCAGCAGCTCAACCACGGCCACACCCTCCACGAGTACTGGATGGAGGACTCCGGCGGCCGCTACGGCGTGAACCTCACCGGGTTCGGCGCGTACAAGATGCCCGCCAAGGACCACGAGTACGGCGTGGACGGGATGCAGGGTGGCACCGGCTGCCCGTCCGGCGACACCTGCAACCGCGACCTGCGCAAGGACGCCCGCGCCGCGTGGGTCGCCGCCGTCGGCGAGGCCGAGGCGAAGAAGTACGACTTCGTGTTCTTCCTCAGCGCCGGGCAGGACGAGTCGTCCACCTGGCAGGAGTTCGGCGAGATGAAGTTCGGCACCAAGGAGAAGGTGCCGGCGGAGTGGGGCCCGGGCGATCCGAAGCTGACGAACTGGGTGAAGACCCGGTACGTCCCCTGGACGTCCTGGCAGGCCGGCTCCACGCTGTGGCCGAACGCCGTTCCCGGCGAGTCGTCCACCCAGGCGGAGAGCTCCGGCATGTCGGTGTTCGCCCATGAGTTCAGCCACATCCTGGGCGTCGGCGACAACTACAACAACCCGTACAGCAACCCGCCCCGCCGCGACTACAGCGGCCCGTGGGAGATGCTGAGCCGCGGCACCTTCAACGGGCCCGGCGGCCCGCACAGCCGGTGGACGATCCCCGCGACGGGCGGCGCGTCCATGGGCGCCCAGCACATGCTGCGCAACAAGCTGAAGCTCAAGATCGTCGACACGAGCAAGGTGCTCCAGCTCGACCGGGGCGACCTCGCCAAGTCCGGGACGGTCGTCGCGCGGGTCACGGCCCGCTCGGTCCAGCCGGGCGCGAACGAGCTGGCGGGCATCAACCTCGCGCTCGGGACGGGCGGCGACAAGAGCCCGAAGTGCGACATCAACACCGACCCCCTGTGCGACGGCGGCGGCTACAACAACTACACCCTCGAAGTCGTCGACCGGATGGGCACCGACTCCTTCACCCCCGACTCCGGCGTCCTGCTGTCGAAGACCAAGGACCAGGACAGCGAGCCGTTCATCTGGGTCAAGGACGCCAATCCGCAGGACATCGACAAGGTCGACTTCGTCCTCCCGGACGGGACGCCCAAGAAGATGACGATCGGCGACTACCGGCAGCTCTCCGACGCCCTGTTCCACGCGGGGACGGACTCCGGCAGCCAGTACGAGTACGTCGACCAGGCCAACCGGCTCCACTTCTACGTCCTCGACCTCAAGCGGGACAAGGACGGCGTGCTCTCCTACACGGTCGCGATCCGCTCGCTGGACGGCGCGGGATCGCAGCAGCGCGGCGTGGAGTTGGGCGACGGCAAGGCCGAGCCGACCGGCGGCGGCTGGACGAAGTGCAAGCTGACGCTCCGCAACACCGGCTCGGGCGGCACCGGCTACTACGGCTCCGACGTGTTCCGGCTCAAGGCCACCGCGTCCGTCCGCGGCGTGACGACCTGGCTGCCGAACGACCTGGCCACCGCCCAGGCCAAGGGCAGCGCCGAGGTCGAGGTCTGGGCCAAGACGGCGCGCTGGAACTCCCGCAAGGCGGGCCTGCGCCTGACGGCCACCTCGGAGAGCGACCCGACGAAGTCGGCCACCGGCACGTGCTCCATGCGCTAGCGGCCAGCTCGTGACGTGCTAGCGGTACGTGGCGTGCTAGCGATACGTGGCGCGTCGCGCTGATCTGGTCCCGGATGGACGGGACGGCCCGGGCCGTCCCGTCCATCCGCGTCTGGTCGTCCGTCCCCGCCCGCCGGGTGGATGACAAGGACGACGTAATGGCCGATGAAAACTAAATTGCATTTCCCAAGGTCATATCGGGATCGCGGGTGAGGTACGACCTGGGTTACGTTGCACAGTGTGATGATCTTGCAACGTATTGTGACCAATAGCCGATGGTGCCTGGCGGCCGTACCGCTGGTGGCGGCCGCGCCGGGCGTCGCGTACGCGGCCCCGCCCCGGCCGGCGCCCGCCGCCGAGTCCGCCGTGGAGGCCGCCGCGCCGAACCCGCGTGACTTCGATCTGCGCCGGGGCTCCGACCGGGGCCCGGCCATCCGGGAGCTTGGGCGCCGCCTGCACCGGAGCAGCGTCGGCGGGCTGCTCGCGTCGTCCGGCCAGCGGAGGTTCGGACACGGCTGCGCGGGCCCGGCCGCCGTGCCCGCCCGCTCCCTCGTCTACTGCTTCGACAGACACGACACCGATACCGACGACTGGGTGCCGCAGGGCGTGAGCAGCGTGTCGGACGCGGTGGCCGGCGAGCGGTGGACGGGCGGCAGCAGGCCGATGCTCGTGTCCTGGCACAACGGCGGCCGCATCAGGCTGACGGTCGTCGACCCGGACAGGCGCTCGTACCGGCACGTCCTGCTCGTCGAGCCGAAGCTCGAAGGCGGGAAGGCCACCTACTCCGACATCGGCATCCACGCGGGCGGCATCGCCTGGTACGGCAACAGGCTCTACGTGGCCGACACCCGGCACGGCATCCGCGAGTTCGACCTGCGGCAGATCTACGACCTGGCGAGAAGCAGGGGCGGGGTGGCCGGACACTCGGAGCGCGTCGGGCTGCAGAGCGGGAAGTACTACGCCCACGGCTTCCGCTTCCTCATGCCGCAGACCGGGAGCTGGCGCTTCGCCCGCGGAAACACGGGCGGCAAGTGCCGGGGCACGGGCCCGCTGCGCATGTCGTGGGTCGCCGTCGACCGGACCGCGTCGCGGCACGTCCTCATCGCGGGGGAGTACTGCCGTCCGGGCACGCCGCGCGGCCGTGTGGTGACCTGGCCGCTTTCGGCGCTGTCCCGGTCCTCCGGGACGGTCCGTCCCGACTGGGGCGCGACGCTGCCCGGCTACCGGATCCAGGGCGGCGTCCGGGCGAACGGCCACTGGTGGTTCACGCAGAACCGGGGCAAGGAGCGCGGCCTCCTGCTCGTCACGCGCCGCGACGGGTCGGGATGGGACCGGGTCCAGCGCCACACCATCTCGCACGGTCCCGAGGACCTGTCCTGCTACCGCGGCCAGCACCGCGTCTGGACGGTCGCCGAACATGCCCGCAAGCGCGCCCTGTGGGGGTTCCGCGCCGACGCCTGCGGGTGACCGGACCGAAGGGCCCGGCCCGCGGACTGCCCCGTGCCGGGCCTTTCGCTCAAGTGCCCACCTTCTGACGGGCCCGCCGCTCGGCGGCGGGCGAGGCCGTCCGTTGGCGCGCCTGGTCAAGTGCCACGGCGGCCACGGCCAGGACGCCGAACCCGGCCCCGATCCAGGCCGTGGAGGCGTACCCGGCCCCGGCGTCGATGGCGAGGCCGCCGATCCACGGGCCGAGCGTGATGCCGACGTTGAACGAGACGACGTTCCCGGCCGCGACGAGCGTCGCCGAACCGTCCACCACGCCGAACGCCCGCGTGTTCAGCGTCGGGTTGGTGCCGAACCCGGCGAAGCCGAGCAGGAACACGAGCACCGCCACCGGCACGGGCGAGCTCGCGGTCAGCGCCAGGACCACCGACACAGCGACGAGCCCGCCGAACCCCGCGTACAGGGTCTGGACGGGCCGCGTGTCGGCCGTCCGCCCGCCGATCGTGATGCCGATGAGCGCGCCCGTCCCGTAGAGGGCGAGCACGGCGGGGACCCACGCCTCCGCGATCCCGGTCGTCTCGGTCAGCAGCGCGCCCAGGTAGCCGAACGTCACCATCAGCCCGCTCGTGGACAGCGCGGTCGTCCCGTACAGGAGCCACAGCCGGGGGACGGCCATGGCGCGGATCTGGTCGCGCGTCCGGGGCGCCGCGCCGTCCGCGCGCCCGCCGGGGATCGTCGCCGCGACCCCGGCCATCGCGAGGACGGACATCACGGCGACCGTCCAGAACGCGGCCCGCCAGCCGAGCTGCTGCCCGACCAGCGTCCCGGCGGGGAGCCCCGCGATCGCCGCGACCGTCAGCCCGCCCGCGAGGATCCCCATCGCCTTCCCGCGCGCGTCGCGCGGGACGAGCCGCACCGCGGTCGCCGCCGCCACCGCCCAGAACCCCGCGTACACGAACGCGCCGACGACGCGGGTCGCGAACAGCACCCCGTAGTTCGGCGTGACCGCGCCGACCGCGTGGGCCAGCGCGAACACGGCGAGGAAGGCGAGCAGCGCCCGGCGGTGCGGCCAGCGCAGCGTGAGGACGGCGAGCACCGGCGCGCCCACCAGCATCCCGATGGCGAACGCCGAGATCAGCAGCCCGGTGGCCGGGACGGACACGCCGAGATCGTGCGCCATCCCGGGCAGCAGTCCGGCGAGCATCAGCTCGGACGTCCCTTGCGCGAAGATCGCCAGCCCCAGCACATAGACGGCCACCGGCATCGCTCTCGCCTCCTGTATTAGATTGATCAGTTCAAAATTTGGCCATGGAAAAGCGGCAGATCGGTTGTTCTCGTCCGTCAGAGGGCGTTCATGGCGGTGTCCGCGACCGCGGCCAGGGTGCTCTGGTCGGCCCCGCCCCTGGACATCACCCGCATCCCGCTGATCGTGGAGACGAGGAAGTGCGCGAGCGCCAGCGCGTCCTTGCCCCGGTCGATCTCGCCGGACCGGATGCCCTCCTGGACGGCCGCCTTGAGCGCCACGAGACGCCGCCGCTGGTCCCGGTCGAGGCGCTCGGCGATCTCCGGGTCGCGCGGCGCCAGCTCCACCATCGTGTTGACGACCAGGCAACCGAGCGGGTCGTCCGGCTCGGGCTCGACCGTCCACTCCAGGACCGTCCGCAGCCGCTCGAGGACGGGACGGCGGCCGTCCTCCAGGACTTCGACGAGCCTGGCCGTCCTGGTGTCCATGTAGCGGACCAGCGCCTTCTCGAACAGGTCGCGCTTGCTGCGGAAGGTGTTGTAGATGCTGCTGCGCCCGAGCCCGGTCGCCTCGCACAGCTCCTGGGTGGACGTGGCCTCGTAGCCGTCCGTCCAGAAGGCGCGCATGGCCGCGTCGAGCGCCCGGTCCTCCTCGAACTTCCTCGGCCGTGCCATGGCCGTACGGTAACACGTTATGGACAGTGCGATCCAATACAGAAGGTCAGAGCCTCAGCGTCACAAAACGGTGGCGGCCGGGATACGCGAGGAGCGCCTGCCCCCGCGGTATGGGACCGCGGACGGCGGACGGCAGCCCCCAGAGATCGGCCTCCCTGCCCCCCGTGTCTCCCGTCAGCAGCACTGGAGCGCCGATGTCCCGCCATGACTTGACCAGATGGCCGCCGACATTCGAAAGGGTGCGGTGCCGGGACAGGACGAGTCGCAGACCGTTCGCCGAACTCGACCGGAGCAGCTCGA
Source organism: Actinomadura syzygii (assembly GCF_008085905.1). Taxonomy (GTDB): domain Bacteria; phylum Actinomycetota; class Actinomycetes; order Streptosporangiales; family Streptosporangiaceae; genus Spirillospora; species Spirillospora syzygii. Next base: position 162,949 of record NZ_VSFF01000007.1, read on the forward strand.
GAAGTGGAAGGAGCGGATCGCTTCTGAAGAAACCCCAGTGGTTCTTGATGAGGAGGAATGCGTCGGCGCCCCGTGCCATCGATTCTTGTCGCGTCGCCTCATCGATCGCGTTCCGCAGAAGGCGGCTGAACTCGCGGGCCCCCGCGGTCTCCCCTGGCGCCTCCTCGCTGATCATCTCTTCGTCTTCTCCGGGAATCAGATCGTCCCCGTCCAGGAGGTGGACGGGCCCTCTCGCGTGTGCGCGGATCTCGTCATGCAGGTGGTTCAGAAGTGTCGCCTTGCCGGAGAGAGGCGGGCCGGAGATCAGCAGATGGCGGTCGATCTCGAAGTTCAGCACCACGTCCTCGCCCGTGTCGCTGTCGACACCGATCGAAATCCGCGGATAAATCTCTGGCACGGTCGACGGCGTCGGTTCGTGACCTCCGAATATCAGAAACCGGGAGGCGAACGAGGGGGCGGACCGGCGCAATTCGTAGACGTCGTCGCTGTCTCCGCAGAGGACGACCATCGGGTCGTGGTCGTACTCGTCCATCAGACTTGGGAGATCGCTGACGAAACTCGTCCAGAGCGAGTCGGCGTGGTGCCGGATCTCGGCTAGGTAAAAGAGCAGCACGCCGCCGTGATTCTCGCGAAAGAGATCAGGCCAGGGCGGGACGGGCTCGCCCACCGGACGGCCCGCGGAATCGAGCAGCGGCACCTCGTGCACGACGCCGCTGGAGAGCACGCCTTCCTCGCGGAGCAGCAACCCGTACAGGCGTGCCAACCTGGCCATCCGAGCCCGACCGGCGCCCTCCAGGATCAGATGGCGAACGCGTGAATCCGGCGCTTCTCCGGGGCCGCGCTCCGGGAAGAAGACTCCCCGGAGCACGTCCATGGTCGCCTCGGTGTCGGTCTCCAGGTCGATCTGGTCGAGCTGGATGTCGGGGGGCACGGGCGGCGTCGGGCGGGGTTCGACTCCTCTCGCCCGCTCGATGAAGTCCTCGACGGCGGATCGCGGCGGCTCTGGTGCCAGTACGAGCTGGTGGAGGACGTTGCCGCCAGCGAGGAGGTAGGCCGTCCGCTCGTCGGGGAACGACACGGTCGCCCGGCCGAGCACGCGCTGGAGTTCGGCGGGCGGCCGGGGGCTCGCCGCCATCCGCCAGCCGACGAGGGGCATGACGCGGTTCCAGATCGTGCTGTTCTCGACGGTCTCCGAAGAGAGCAGGAGTTGCACGCCGAGCGCCCTTCCGCGGCTCGCGAGCGAGACCAGGGTCTCTCCGACCTCGCGCCTGCTGGAGGGGAACGTCAGCGAGACGTCGGTGAACACCACGAGGCGTGGATGGTCGCTCGCGGTGTTGGCGGCGCGCTCGTCCATCTCGTTCGAGAGATGGTCGAGGAAATAGCGGAGTTGCTCCGGCCGTCCGAGCAGCTCGGACTCGGAATAGTCGACGTGCGGCAGCGGAAGCGGATCGCCGAGCGGGTGCTCGCCCATTCCGGCGAACGCGAACTTGAGATCCGAGGGAGAGTACCCGGCGGCGAGCGCGAGAACGATGGCGCGGATGACACGCTGACGTGCTTCGGTGTCGCCCACGATGAGGCCGTGCTGGATACCCGACGAAAGGTCGAACGGGTAGAAGCTGAGGGCGTTCCCATCGGAGTGATGGCCGATGGTCGTCTGCCGGGGAGTAGTCGCGGGAAGCGCCCATCCCTCCCTGAACGCCTCGCCCGGCCCCGCGCCGTTGAGCCGGAGAACGTCGATATCGAGGGTCGGCTGCGTCTGATCCGGCTCGCCTGGCACCTGGACGGTGAGTTCGCGTGCGCGCGGTCCGCGCTGCTCCATCTGCGCCAGGAGCGAGTCGGCGTCCGCGGCGGAGACACGGGCGGGACGGAAACGCGCATCCGGCCGTCCCTTGATCCCGAGCGTGGCCTGCTCGCCGTCCGCTGGATCGTCGAGTTCGATCCGCCAGTCGGTGAGGTGGTCGAACTGGCCGATGTCCGTGGATTCCTCGCGGGAATAGAAGATGAAACGGAACCCCACGTCCGGCCCCGTGGCGGTCAGCCGGGCGAGGTCGTCGTGCAAATCGGGATCGGCGTCCAGGAGCCGCCGGTCGACGCCTAGGACGACGACCAGCGCGGGAAGCGGATCGAGCTGCGAGTTCCGGTCGGCGGCACGGTATTCGGCCCAGGTTTCGATGCCCGCGTCCCGCACGACGGCCTCGCGGCGCCGTCGTTCGGCTTCGAGTATCGACGCCAGGCTGCCGATACCCGGCTCGGACAGGTCGGGGACGGTCGCGGCTGTGTGCGGGAGCCGATGAAGGCCCCTGTAGGCGTGGCTCTCGCGGAAGTCGGAGCAGTTGAGCAGGGCGAACGCGGCCTTGCGCGGCGAGTGGCCGAACGCCAGGTTGAGCAGGACGGTCCGGAGCAACTCATGGACGGCGCGTGGCGGCCCCGAGACGGTGCCGTGCTCTGAGCCCCCGCCGTTGAGGATCGCGAGTTGCGCCGTGCCGCCGTCGTCGTACGTGCCGATGGCATCGAAGACCGGTTCGAAAAACTCCCAGATGAGCCTGCCCGGTGTGACGAACGGGTCCCACGTCTCGCGTGGTTCCAGGGAGTCGGGAACACCCGCCGGGCCGGTGGCCAGATGGGAACGGGTCTCTGGGGTCAGGAGGGCGAAGTGGTCGGTGTCGGCCGTCAGCTTCACCGGGCCGCCGCCGGTGGGGAGGAGGGCGCGGAAGCGTTCGCCGGACGTTCCGGCGCGGCGTTCGATCTCGGCGGAGACCGCCTCCAGGACGTGCCGGGTGTGCAGCGCCTCCGGGCGCGGCAGCGTGTCGAGCAGCGCCTCCCGCGCGCCCGGCACGAACTCGTAGCGCACCCCGCCGACCGGGCGCAGCAGCCCGCTCAGCAGCACCTCGGCCAACTGACCGGGGCCTGAGCCGCCGAGGATCCGGTGCTGGATCAGCCGCATCACCGGCAGCGACGGGACGGAGACGGCGACGTGCGCGGCGAGCTCGGCGGCGTCCGCGGACGCCGTGGCGAGGAACCGGCGGACGCGCTCGTCGACCGGCAGCTCGCGTTCGCGACGCACGGGCACGGCCGCGGCGGGCGGCCGGGCGGGCAGCGTCGCGACGGCGGCGGGCTGCGGGTCGGAGCCGGAGACGAGCCGGGCCCACGCGCCGAACCAGCGCGGCGCCACCTCCAGGACGGGCACGGGCACGCCCGCCGTCGCGTCCCCGTCGTACGGGACGAACCGCAGGTCCGCGTTCGGCGCGCCCGGACGGGGCAGGACGGCGACGCCCGGCACGGCCGGTGCGGCGGTGCGCCGCCAGAGGCGCTCGGCGAGCGGCTGGAGGATCGCGGTCGGCCCGGCCTGCGCCCAGCGCCGGACGGCCCGCGCGGCGCGTCCGTCCCACCAGTGCGGGCCCGAGCAGTCGGACAGGACGAGCACGGCCCGGCGCCCGGACGCGTCGAGCAGTGTGCCGGGGTCCTGGCGCGGCGCGTTCGGGACGGCGGCGACGCCTCCGGCCGTGTCGAGGTAGGCGACGTGGACGTCCTGGAACGCGCCCTGGCGGAGCAGCGTCTCGGTCAGCTCCCGGGCGAGCGGCCGCCACAGCCGCATCGTCGGACCGGTGTCCACGACGAGCGTGAGCGAGAGCCAGCGTTCGGGTTCGGGGACGAGGACCGGCGTCCACACCCCGGTGTCGGCGATGCGCGCGGCGGTCGCGTCCTCGTCCAGCCCGAACCGGTGCCGCGACGGCACCCGCCGCTTCAGCGGACGCAGCGCCCGCTGCACGGCGAGCGCGTCCGCGAGCATCGGCGCGGTCGGGACGAGCACCTCCGCCGCCTCCCCGACCGGCTCGGGGACGGCGGCGCCGCCTCCAGGCGCCTCGGGTGCGGCACGGGGATGGAGCGGGGAGAGCGGCTCGGGCTCGGGACGCGGCCGGGGAACGGTGTCCGGGAGGGGAGGCGCTTCCTCGATCACCTGCGGAACCGCCGGAAGTGGCTCCCGGGGAGGCTCGTCCTCGGGCGAGGGGATGTGGCAGGCCAGCCACAGGATCTCGCTCAGCTCGCGGGCGTCCGGCGGCGGGCCGATGGCGGACAGCGCGTCCCGGAGCCGGTCAATCGTCATCGACGGGACCCGCGAGGTTCGGCATGACGCGGTCGGCGAGGGCCCGGCGGTCCTCGGCGTCGGCGTGGCGGCACAGGTAGACGGCGTTGAGGAGCTGGTCGGTCGCCAGCGTCCCGGACGCGGCCCGTTCGAGGAACCGCCGGACGAGGTCGTCGCTCCGGTCGGCGAGCGGCCCGAGGTGCTCGCGGACGATCGCCGCCAGCTCCGCCTCACCGGACGGCTGCCGCAGCTCGACCGTGACGCACCGGCGCAGGAACGCGGGCGGGAACTCGCGCTCGCCGTTGCTGGTCAGCACGACCAGCGGGAACGCGCGGCAGCGGACGGTCCCGGCGGTGACGGTGACGCGGTCGCCCGGCCCGTCGGCGGTCATCACCTCGGCGGACGGGTCGGCGCGGCGGGACAGCTCCGGCAGCTCGTACTCGCCCTTCTCGAAGATGGTGAGGAGGTCGTTTGGCAGGTCGATGTCGCTCTTGTCGATCTCGTCCACGAGCAGGACGCGGGGCCGCCGGTAGGGCAGCAGCGCCGTGCCGAGGGGGCCGAGGCGGATGAAGCGGCCGATGTCCTCGTCGTCGGCCGGGGACGTGTCGCGTCCGGCCGCGTACAGGCGGGTGAGGGGGTCGTACTGGTAGAGGCCGTCGCGCAGGGTCGTCCGGCTGGTGATGGGCCAGTGCAGGACGGGACCGAGCCCCAGTTCGTGGGCCACCGCGTAGGCGAGCGTCGATTTCCCAGTACCGGGCGGACCCGTCACCAGCAACGGACGACGCAAATACAACGCGGCGTTGACCTGCTGCACCGCGTCGTCCGACGGACGGTACGTCGTCGCCTGGTGCGCGTTGCCCGAACCGCCCTCCGGGGACGGCAGCACCGGCCCGCCGTCGAACGCGCGCCAGGGCGGCGGCGGAGGCAGCCGGTCGACTCCGTCGTGCGGGCGACGGCTCCCTGTGTAGAGCAGCCAGTCGGGCACCTAGACCTCCATGGCGAGGGGCGGATCGGGAAGGCGGGACGGGTCGTCCCAGAGCAGGGTGAGGGCGCGTCCGCAGTGCGGCTCGCCGTCCGGCGCGACGAGCGCCTCCTTGCGGAGGGCGAGCGCGATGCGCGGCAGGTCGGCGGGCGCCTTGCCGCCGACCGCGGCGGTCAGGTCGTCCAGGACGCGGTGCCCTTCGCAGTCGTCATGGGTGGGCCCGACGCACTTCTCGCGCGTCCACATCATGACGGGGATGCCGTTGTTGAGCGCTGCCTTCAGCCACGACTTCATCGGACGCGACCCGTAGACGAGCACGGAGAAGTCGACGTGCGCCTCAAGCCAGCGCTCGAAGTCGCCGCCCCGGCGCGGCGCGTCGCAGGCGACCCGGTGCGGTTCGCTGCGGCCCCGCTCGGTCAGCAGCCGCCAGCGGTGATGGGCCTGGTCGCGGCGGATCGAACCGGGGCGCAGGCGCTCCACGTCCCGCACCACCACCGGGTACCGGCGCATCGGGATCCGGTTGCGCGCGTCGACGTACCACTGCTCGAACGGCCTGCCGAGCCAGCTCTCCGGCACCGCGAACTCGATCATCCACTCGCGGCCGAACAGCGCGGGCGCGACCGCCGCGACGCCCTCCTCGACGACCTCCCGCACCCTGCGCTCCGGGACCCGCGCGACCGGGCGCGAGGGTCCCTCCGCCCCGTCGATCCACGTCTGCACGGCGACGTCGAAGGCGTTGTCGAACGTCACCCGCTCCAGCCGGACGATCACCGACGCGGGATCGGAGCACTCCGGCGCGGGCGCCGCGCCCGGCAGATGGCGGGCCGACCAGGCGGTGAGCCGCTGCCGCCGAGCCTCCGGCAGATGCCGCCCGAGCGCCGCCAGATACCGGACGAGCCGCTCCTCCGCCAGCCCCTCGGCCACGTACCGCACCGACGCCCACGCGGACCGGAAGTCGTCGAGCGCCGGACGGCCGACCGTCCGCGCGAGGTCGGCGGCGAGCGGCTCGGTGAACCGGACGCCGTCCAGCAGTTCGCGCAGCTCGCGGCGCGCGTCCGGGGACGCCCAGCGCAGCGGGAGCAGGTCGTCGAGCGGCTCCCAGTGCGCGCGCAGGCTGGCAAGCGGCAGCATCCAGCCGAGGTCGGCGCGGTCGCCGTGCCGCAGCTCCGCGTTCGTCACCATCCCGATGACCTCGCCCGTGTCCGTGTCGTACACGGCGGACCCGCTGTAGCCCTCCTCCAGCCAGTCGCCCGGACCGGTCTTGAGCTCCCACCACTCCTGCCGCATGCCCCGGTGCGGGGACGTCGTCACGGTCGCGTGCCGCTCGTTCCGGTCGTTCCGCCGGGGGAAGCCCCAGACGCCGAACGTCCGCCCGGCGACGCGCGGGTCGTCGGGCGCGGCGAGCCGAGCGGGCGCGTACGGGACGGGCTCGCGCAGTTCGAGCACCGCGACGTCGCCGAGGTCGCCCGCGCGCCGCCAGCCGCCGACGTGCGTCACCCGGGCGGGCAGGTCCTCCCGCAGGCCGGGGAAGCCGATCCGCGCCTCGTCCAGGTCGCGGACGGAGTGCGCGCAGGTCAGCAGCCGGTCCGCGGCGACGAGGAAGGCCGCGCCGACCTTGCCGCCGCCCGGCGGGCCGACCCAGGCGCGCCACTGCCAGTCGTCCACGACGCGGCTACGCCCCCTCCCCGTCGGTCCCGGCCGTGTCGGCGGGCGGGCGGCCCCAGGTCAGCTTGACCTTGAGCTGCCCCTCGACGGAGGTCTTGGCGATCACCGCCCCGGCCGCCGCGTTGAGCTTCACGCCGAACTCCAGCTCGACCGCGTCCGGGCCGGCGGCGCCGCCGCGCAGCGCCGCGAGCGCCGAGTCCGCCGCGTCCCTGATGCTCTGGAACGCCTCCTCGAAGGAGGCCGCCGCGTCGTGGATCATGTCGCCCGCGCGGGACACCGACTGGAACCCCGGCTCCCGGTCGTCGGTCTCCACGACGACCGTCCCGCGCTCGGTCCGCCACCGCACCAGTTCGTCCACTACTGCCTGCCTTTCTGGGGGACGACGCCCCAGACCCCCGCAGGGGTCGTCATGATCCTCGCTTCGCTCCGGTCATAACGTCTCCCCGAGCGAAAAATCTATCAAGATCATGCGATTGGGGATGGTTGGCTGGAAAGGCCAGCGGGGGTACGGCCACAGGAGGACATGATGATCACCGTGGAGCAGGTGCGGGCGCTCGCGCTGACGCTGCCGCGCACGTCCGAGCACCTCATCAGGGACCGGGTGAAGTTCCGCGTCGGCGCGATCGTCTACGTCGCCTTCTCGCGGGACGAGACCGTCATGGGCTTCGCGTTCCCGAAGGAGGAGCGCGCCGCGCTGGTCGAGTCGGAGCCGGAGAAGTTCCACCTCCCCGGCGAGTCGGACATGCGCTTCAACTGGGTGCACGCCTGGACGTCCGCCCTCGACGAGCCCGAGATGCGCGAACTGGTCGTGGAGGCGTGGCGCATGGTCGTCCCGAAGAAAGTGGCCGCCGCCCGCCTCGGCCTTTGAGCCCTAGTGCGGGGGCGGCATCGGGTCGATCGCGTTGGCGGCGCCGCATCCGCCCTCGCCCACCATGCGCTGCACCCTCGGCGGCGACCACACGTCCGTCCGCCCTGGCGCGACCCTGGCAAGGACGCAGTCGAACGTCTCTGACAGGTACGGCCTGACCGACAGCACCACACCCACGACGCCGTCCCGCGACGCGAACTCGCTGCGGACGGCCGGGTCGAGCCGCAGTGACGCGACCGCCTCGCGGACCTCCGCCTCGTCCACCCTCGCCTTCGCCGGGACGCGGGGGAGCGCCTTCCGCAACCGCTCGGCCGGGACGTCGGGCGTCTTCGGCCATGGCCCGAACGACAGCGGCTCGCCCCGCGGGCATTCCTTGCCCTTGGGCTTGGCGTCCCACTCGGTGTCCGGCGCGACGCGCAGCTCGAAGCACCGCCGGACCGTGACCGTGTCGCCGGCCAGGCCCGCCGTCGCGGTGCCGGACGTCCGGACGACGACCCGCACACCGTCCTTGGACCGGAGCGCCGTGCCGCTGACCCGCAGGACGTCGACACCGTCCAGCTCGGACGCGCGGCGGCCCACGTCCCGGGCCGTCCCCGCCCGCATCCCGTTGAGGACGTTCCCCACCCGGCGAGCCTTTTCGCGGGCGGAGTCGCCGGCCCGGCCCTCGGCCGACACGGCGGCGCATCCGGTGGCGGAGACCGCGACCAGCAGGCCCGCCAGGACGATGACGAATCGGCGCATAACCCAATGATCAGGGGTTTTTAGGGCGTGCCGGAATCCGCGTTCCTACTCAGTCCCCCTACTCAGGGGGTGGTCGCGGGCTGGTGTTCCTTCCCGTCCGGGGTCTCCTTCGGCGGGGCCTTCGACCGCCCGGACGGCACCCGCCGCCCCCATGCGGCCGCCGCCGCGAAACACGCGAACGGCAGGGCGGGCAGCAGGTAGCGGTAGTCGAAGTCCACCGTGGCGGGCGGGATCGCGAGGAGCATCACGGCCGACGACCAGAACAGGCCCGTTCGTGCGCGCGCGCGCCGCCACACCATCCCGGCCGCGCCCGCGAGCAGGACGAGCCCGAGCGCCGTCCCCGGAACGCTGACCCGTTCCTGGTAGTCGCGCAGGAAACCCGCGTACGGCTCGACGATGTGGGTGCGTCCGGTGCCGTGCGAGTACTCGTACACGACCGTCCGCCTGGTGCCGCCGCCGTAGACCGGCAGGTTGGGCTTGCGCGCGGTCGGTTTCGTCGGGAAGTGGTAGCGCGCCTCGGTGCCCACGGTCGGGTACCGGCTGCGATGCCACGCGAACGTCCGGACGAAGAAGTCGTACGACGCGACCTTCACGTAGTCGAGCGGCTGGTTCCGGATCGCCCAGAACGCGAACCGCTGCGCCCGCGCGTTGGTGTCCGGGTCGAACGCGCCGCCGTTGGCCCACCCGGTCGGCGAGCCCTCCTCCCAGATCTGGTGGGACGACGCCGGCCGGTCGTCCTTCGGCCCGTGCGGGCACAGGCTCGCCAGGTCGGCGGGCGGCGTGTGGGCGTCGCAGTCGGCGAACGCCGCCGTCCGGCCCCAGAGGAAGATGCCGTCCACGCCGGTCATCCCGAAGCGACCGTGCTCCTGCTGGTACCACGTCGCGTACGCGCCGACCGGCAGCGCGAACGTCACCGCGAGCGCCGCGTACGCGGGCCAGCGCGTCCGCCTGACCACCAGGTACACCACCGCGATCAGGAACAGCGGCACCCCGACCGTCCGGGTCACGGCCGCGACGCCGAGGAGCGTCCCGACGAGCGCTGCTCGCCGCCACCCCGTCGCGCCCGGCTTCGCGAGCACCAGCATGGCCCCGAGCGCGAGGACGGTGAACAGCGTGTCCGACAGCAGCAGGTGTTCGAGTTCGAGTTGGTAGGCGTCCAGCAGCAGCGGCGCGACGGCCACCGCCGCCCACGCCCGCCGCACGTCGAAGTCGCGGACGAGCATCCGGTACCCGGCCGCCGCCAGCCCGACGATCGCCGCGTGCTGCAGCGCCGTGATCAGCGCCAGGCTGTGGAACGGCTTGAGCGTCCACAGGAAGATCCCGTAACCGGACGGGCGCAGCGGGTGCGGGAACGGGTCGTCCGCGATCCGCACGAAGTCGTAGCTGTCGTTGAACCACAGGACCCCGCGGAACCCCAGCATCGTGAGGACGCGCAGCACCACGCCCGCGACGAGCACCGCGGTGAACAGCCGGTTCCCCTTGACGGCGGCCAGCACGGACCCGGCCGTGGGACGGCGGACGGCCAGCGGGAAGAACGGCACCGGGGACCCTAACTGTGGACGTGCGGGCGGACAGGATCCTGCGCCGACCTGGGATCGGCCGCGTCACGCCGGGGGCGGGGAGCGGCCACTACCACCGCCCACGCATCGGCCGCGATCCTACCAGCGCCCCACCCGCCCCCTCAGCTCTCCAACACCTGGAGCACGGGCAGCGTCCCCTCGATGACGGCCCCCGCCGACTCCGGCGGGATCGGGGTCTTCTCCCGCACCGTCGTCGTTATCTTCATGGGGACGCGCGGGGTCACCAGGTACCCGCCCGGCCGCAGGAGGCGGCGCTCCGGGAGGGTCATGACGTACGTCGTCGTCCAGCGGCTCATGATGGCGCACTCCGCCTGGACGAACGGCTGCTGCTCGCCCTTCGTCTCGCTCGTGACGGGGAGGACGGCCGCGTCCCCGGTCCGCTGCGGGAGGTCCTTCCGCTTCGTCGGAGGCATCCGGTAGAAGCCCAGGAACGCCGAGCCGTCGACGCCGAGCTGTTCGTCGTCGAGGCCGATGCCCCACTTGTACCAGTGGGTCTTGGGCGGTTTCGCCTTCTCGCCCAGGCACTGGCGTCCGCCGCCCGGCGGGTAGTAGACGCCGCCGGGCGTCCGCGCCCGGAACTCCTCGACGAGCCGCACCTCCGTCCCGGGCGTGGCCCGCGCCGGGGCGAGCGTGTACTTGAGGTCGATGTACGGGGTCTCGGCCGGGGGCAGGGCGGCCTGGCCGAGGAGGACGCCGGGCTTCGTGAAGTAGGCGTGGACGCCGGCGTGGCTCGTCCCGCCGACGCCGGAGCCGGGATCGGGCAAGAAGAACCAGGCCGCGATGGCGGCGGACCCGGCCCCGGCGGCGATGCGGGTCGCGCCCTTCGCGCCGCCGAGCTTGCCGAGGAAGCCCTTGGCCGTGTCGGCGGCCGCTCCCTGCGCGAGGCCCCCGGAGGCGTGGCCCGCCGCTCCCGCGACGGCGCCGCCCATCGCGGTGGAGGAGGCGCCGGGGGCGAGGAGCGCCGCCCCCAGCATCCCGAACGGAATCGCCGTCGCGACCGCCGCCGCGACCGCGCCGAGGGCGACCAGTCCGCGCCGCTCCCAGTCGGGGCCGTACGCGCGGACGGCGGCGGCGTCGACCTCGCTCACGAACTCGTGGGCGCTCGGCGTCCGCTCGGACGGGTTCTTGGCGAGCCCGCGCAGCACCAGCGGCCGGAGCGCGTCCGGGACGCGCTCCAACGGCGCCGGGCCCTCGGTGTGCGCGGCCCTCAACTCGGCGAGCGTCGTGCCGCGGAAGGGCTTCTCACCCGTGACGCACTCGACGAAGACGCAGGTCGCCGCGTAGAGGTCGGTGGCCGGGGTGGCGGGGCCGCCCGCCCATTGCTCGGGCGACATGTACGCGGGCGTCCCGGCCAGGCCGCCGCGACCGGCGAGGACGGCGATGCCGAAGTCGATGAGCCTGCTCCGCCCGTCGTCCTGGACGAGGACGTTCCCCGGCTTGTAGTCGCGATGGACGACGCCGACCGCGTGCGCCGCCGCCAGTCCGAGCAGCGAGCCCTTCAGCGTCGCGAGCGCGGCCTCGGGGGTGAGCGGGTCCGCGCGCTCGTCCAGGATCTTGCGGAGCGGCCGTCCCGGCACCGCCTCGAGGATGATCGCCGCGCCCCAGGGCGACTCCCGGTAGTCCAGGAAGCGCGCCACATGCGGGTCGACGACGCGGCGGAGGATCTGCGCCTCGTCCCGGAACGTCGTGCGCGCCGCCGCGTCTCCGAGTAACTCGACAGCGAGATATTTGATCGCGACCGGCGGGCCGCCCGACTCGTGCCGTGCGAGCACGACCACGCCCTGCGCGCCCGTCCCCAGCTCCGCCAACTCGACGAATCCGGGGAGCCGGCGCTTGGGCGGGATCACTGGCCGGTGTTCGTCTGGATCTCGCTCACGACGAGCGCCGAGGGAACCGAGGTCATGGTCTGGTCGTCGAGGGCGCCCCCGGCCGCGTCGCAGCCGGCGCCGTCGCACTTCCAGCTCACCGTCCACCTGATGGTCGCGGTGATCTGGTACTTGCCGCCCGGCTGGCCGGCGGACGACCGGGTGTACGCGTAGTGGCAGGTCTTGCCGTCCTCGGTGCCGCCGTCCTTGCACTGGATCTGCTTCTCGCCCAGATTCCAGACCACTTCCTGGACCTTCCCCGTCAACTGGACGGCCTGCGCGCCCTCCTTGATCGGCTCGGTCTCGACGTCGTGGTAGCCGTCCACCCACAGGGACGTCTTCAGAGCGACGTAGGTCTTGTCCTTCGGAGCGGTGTGCACGACGGGCACGGGGAACTCGGTCGCCGCGCGGGCACGCAGGACGAGGTCGGCCGTGGTGGTGGGCGCCGCCTGGAGCGGCGCGGGACCGCCGGGCGCGGGCACGAAGCCCTGCGCCTCGTCCGGGGTCAGCCCCTCGGGCGGCGGGGGCAGGACGGGACCGCCGCCGCCCGAGTTGCCGCCGGTTCCGCCGCCACCGCCGCCGCCCGAGCCGGGCACGCGGATGACCACGTTGCAGGTGCCGCCGGTGCCCGTCTTGTGGCAGGGCGCGGCCTGCGCGGGAACGGCGGTCGACAAGGGGATGGCCAACGCGGTCGCCGTGATGGTGGCGGCGGCCGCGCGGCGCCGGAAGCGGGGGTGCGGAGGCATCGCGTGTCCTTCCCTGCCGGTCGTCAGCATGGACGGTCCTTGACGTTCGCGGCGACCTTCCAGACGCCGGAGTCGTACTGGACCGTGGCCCGGTACGCATAGGTCCCGCCCGGGAGCTCGCCCGTCCGTTTGCCGGTCTTCGCGGAGAAGCGGTAGGCGGCGAGGGTGCGGACGCAGTCGATGACGTAGACCTTGGTGTTGTCCGTGGCGCGTGCGTACACGCGGGGGTTGAACGTGTTGGTGAAGCGCCAGATCTCGCCCTTGGCCTTGGTGGCCTCGACGTCCCGGGTGACCTCGCTGAGGAGGGGGTCCATGGCGACGGCGGGGAGGGCTGTGGGGTCGTTCGTCTCGTACGCCTTCTTGTAGGCGGCCTGGTACTCGCGGTAGCGCTTCAGGGCGGTCTTGAAGAGGCGTTCCGTGGGGATCGCGGACGGCGCCGCAGCCGCCTGGGACGGAGCAGCGCCCGTGTCGAAGGAGCCGTTCGGGGCGAGTTCGCCGCCGGACGACGAGTTCGACGAGCCACACCCCGCGACCGCGAGGACGCAGACGGCGAGGACGACGGGCAGCCGGGCGGCGCGGTGGGATCCCAGTCGAGGGGGGAGAACCAACCGGGCGCGCATCGCCATCCCTGAGGGGCAGCCGACAACGGGGCGGAATACGCGCGAAAGCTTACAGAGATGCGTGTGACGAGAAAAGGGATTCGTTGGGAACGGCTTGACCTCTACCAGGCTTGAGGTACCACGCTGCCCTTGGAAAGAGTGAACGAAGGGGTTCCTAATGCGTGCTGTGTGGTTGAGGGAGTTCGGCGGGCCCGAGGTGCTGGAGGCGGGCGACGCGCCCGATCCGGCGCCGGGCGAGGGGCAGGCGTTGGTGGCGGTCGAGTTCGCCAACATCACGTTCGTGGAGACGCAGGTCCGGTCGGGGACGAGCCCGATACCGATGCGGTGGGAGCCGCCGGTCGTCCCGGGCAACGGGGTCGGCGGCGTCGTCACGGCGGTCGGGCCGGGCGTGGACGAAGGGCTGGTCGGACGGCGGGTCGTGACGTCCACCGGCGGCACGGGCGGATATGCGGAGATGGCCGCCGTCGACGCGGCCGGGGTGTTCGAGGTGCCGGACGGCCTGCCGCTCGACGACGCGGTGGCCCTGCTCGCGGACGGCCGGACGGCGACGATGATGCTGCGCGCCGCCCAGCCCAAGCCAGGAGAAAGGGTGCTGGTGGAGGCCGCGGCGGGCGGGGTGGGGACGCTGCTCGTCCAGTTGGCGAAGGCGGCGGGCGCGACGGTCGTCGCGGCGGCCGGGGGACCCGGCAAGACGGAGGTGGCGGCGCGGCTGGGCGCGGACGAGACCGCCGACTACCGCGAGCCGGGCTGGGCCGGGAAGGTCGGCGCGGTGGACGTGGTGTTCGACGGCGTCGGCGGGGACGTGGCGCGCGAGGCGTTCACGCTGCTCAGGCGCGGCGGCCGGATGGTCAGCTTCGGGCTGGCGAGCGGCGAGTGGGCGGGCGTCGGGGAGGAGGACGCGGCGGAGCGCGGGGTGACGCTGGTCCGTCCGGCGGCCACGCCCGAGGAACTGCGGGAGTTCACGGAGAGCGTGCTCGCCGAGGCCGCCGCCGGGCGGCTCAAGCCGGTGATCGGGCAGCGCTTCCCGCTGGACGCCGCGGCCGCCGCGCACGCCGCCATCGAGGCGCGGACGACCGTCGGCAAGACGCTGCTGGAGGTCACCCGACCGTCTTGAGGAAGGCAGTGAGGGCGCGTTCGTAGGCGGCGGGGTCGACGTTCCACGCCTCGGTGTGGCCGCCGTCCGCCTTGACGTGGGTGACCATGCCTGGTGGGGCCGTCCTGGCGAAGGTGAAGGCGGGGCCGTTCGCGACGGTCCCGTCGTCCTTCGCGGTGTAGAGCAGGACGGGTGTCCGCAGTTTCGGCGCGTACCGGACCTGGTCGTAGTCCGACAGGTCGATCCCGATCCGCCATTGCAGGACGTGTTTCGCCACGTCCGTGAGGAAGGGCGGCAGGCTGCGCGCGGAGCCCTGCTTGTCGAGTGTGGCGTTCCAGTCCATGACGGGGGAGTCGAGGACGACACCGCGCACGAACGACGGGTCCTTGCGTAGGGCCGTCATGACCATCGCGCCGCCCATCGACCACCCGTACAGGACGACACCGGTCGCGCCGTGTGCGCGCGCGTAGCCCATCGCGGAGACGACCTCGTTCCATTCCGTGTCGCCGAGATGGTTCTTCCGGTCGGGGGACGGCGGTGCGCCCACATCGTTCCGGTACGCGATGGACAGCATGGGAAGTCCGAGTGCGTGCACTGCGCGCATGGCGCGCATCGTCTCGAGCTTGTCCGCGTTCCGTCCGTGGACGCCGATGACCCATGTGCCCTGGGTCGACCCACCCGGCACCAACCACGCGGGCATCGGGCCGAGCTTCGACTGATAGGTGACGTTCTGGAAGTCGAGACCGAGTGACTTCTTGGGGTCGTCACCCCACACCCAGTGGTCGATGTTCGCGTGCGTCCCCTTGGTCAGGGTTCCCTGCGTCACTGACGCGACCTTGCGGACGACGTGGTCGCCGTCCCGGCTGACGACGGGGCCGAGGAGGGCGCGGCCGTCCTTCCAGGCGAGCGCCCACGTCCCCGGACGCTCCGTCGACGTCTCGCGCGGCAGCGTGACGGTGCCGTTCGCGACGTCCGCCACGGTGAGCGGATACTCGTCGGAATGGTCCACCTGGGTCGCGACGCCCGCGAAATACCAGCCGATCCCGCCGACGACCGCGCACAGCAGGACCGCGATCGCGACGGCGGCCGCGATCAGGGCGCGCACGCGGCGGCGTCGGCGCCGTCGCGCCGGGGACGGCGGTTCGGGCGTCCCAGGGGCAGGTGACTCTGAGGCTACGGTCGACACGACACGAACGTTAACCCCCGCTGATCGTCGCCAACGCCCCGGTCAACCCCCAATATCTGGATTCATACGGCTAATCTGCCCGGCAGGTGCCATCGGACGGGTCACGGGACGCAGGGAGGGCGCACGGCGTGACGGGACACAGCGCGTGATGGGGCATGGCGCGTGACGGGACACAGCGCGTGACGGGGCAGAACGAGCGCATCGCGGACGCGGAGGGCCGGGTCGTCGAGTTCGCGCGGCGGACCGCGCCGCCCGGCTGGCGACGGATCGACCTGCACTGCATCGCCACCGTCGCCGTCAACGACGTCGCCCTGACCGTGCTCACCGGGGAGGGCGAGAAGGTGACGGCGGAGACCGTCCCGCAGGAGCTGACCGCCCTTCTGATGGACCTCCGCCGGGCGCACTACCTGTCCGAGCAGGGGACGTGGTTCTCGATGGTGGCCATCATCGAGCCCGATTCCGCGTGCGCGCTCTACAACTACGACTTCGACCCGATGTGGGACCCGCCCATCCCGGCGGACTGCTGGCGGCGCGACCAGATCGTCCTGCCAAGGGACGGCGCGAACATGCCGCCCTGGCTCCGCGACCGGCTGGACGGACGCGCACCCACGGAACGTCCCGCGCCCGACCCGGGACCGATGAATCCGGTCGAGCAGATGGAGTTGCTGTCCAACCAGGTCACGATCGTGGTCGCCGACCATGCGCCGCCGCTGTGGCGGAAGGTGTTCGGCTACTACCAGTCGGTCGGCGGGCACGTGGAATTCCCCGCGATGATGTGCGGCCGGGCGGACGGCACCATGACCACGTGGACGCCTCCCGCCGCCGCCGGGGCCCTCCTCGACCGGCTTCGCGCGGGCACTCACGCATTCCAAGGGTCCACCTGGTTCCGTATCGACTTCGAGGTCGTGTACGAGGACGGGGCCGTGCGGTGCAGGGCGAGTTTCACCAACGACGACGAACCGCGCTGGAATTCGGACCCGTCGCCGGACGACATCCGGCGGGAACTCGACCGGTTCCCCCGCGACGACGTCCCGGAGTGGATGACGCGGCGGCTCGGCGGCCCGCCGCCGCGCACCATCGCCGACCGCCCGCCGCCGCCCGCCACGACCGCGCAGCCGCGTACCGACCCCGGCACCGGCCTCCGGCGTGCGCGCATCTTCGACCATGCCGCACCGGACGGCGGACGTCCCGCCGTGTCGCGCCCGCCCGTCCCGCCGGGCGAGGTCGAGCGCGTCACCGAGTATCTGCGTCGAGGCCCGGTCGTCATGGCGGCACGGTCGAAAGCGCCCGACAGGCTGGACCCGGCCAGGGGCGATGCCGTCCCGCTGACATTCCACACGGACGGGACGTGGGTCTGGTCAGGCGCGGTGGCCTATTACCTGAAGGAACACGACATCCCGCCAGAGGCCGAATTGGTGGCGCACATACGCGCCAACGGGTTCGAGTTGCCCGCCGTCGACGACGACACCATGGACACCGCGAACGCCGCCGTGACGGGGCGGTCCGTCCTAGAGCGCGTCCGGACGGAAGCAGAGCCCGACTGGACGCACACCCTTCAACACCGTCTCGACCAGCTCCGCGTGGATCGAGCCACGTACCGAATCAAGGAGACGGCAGAAGGAGTCTGGTGCCTCGTCCCAGACGGCGAACGGTGGGCGGTGTTCCAGACGCGGGACGGCGAACGCCGCAAGGAGGTCGCGTTCGACGACACCGAGCAGGCCGCCGCCCACCTCCTGGGACGCCTCCTCCTCGACCCGCGCCACACCGTCGAGGACGGTCCGTTCGAGCCGCTCAAGGGCGAACCGCCGCTCGCCCTACTGCGTGACCGTCACGTCGTGGAACTCCCCGCAGGGACGGAGGTCGACCGTTACGGAGGATCGGACGGCAACGTGACCTACTCGGCGCGCACCCCGTATCCGTACCGGTCATTGCCCGCCGAGTGGCAGGACCGTCCGTACCGCGTGTACCGGCTGCTACGCCCGGTGGAGACGCTGACCGGGACGGCCGTCCCGTGGTTCGGCCAGCCCGGCGGCGGGACGGCCCACATCTTCCGCCGCTCGATCGCCGACCTGCTCGCCGAAGGCGCCGTCACCGACATCACCGAGAACCAGACCGACGTCTGATCAGGCGCTTCCGATCGCGGACACGAGCCCCAGCGCCAGCACCAGGTCGACGTGGATGAACGTCTCCAGCTTCGCGCCCGGCGGCACGTCCGGGTCGGCGGCGAGCCGGTCGAGGACGGCGAGCGCGCCCGGCGCGTCGAGATCGTCCGCCAGCGCCGCCTCCGCCTCGGTCGCGTAGGCGCGGTTCATCGGACGTCCCGGCGACGTCGCCCACTCGGCGACCTGCCCGCGCCACCGGTCGAGCCGCTCGGCGGCCCGCGCCAGCCGCGCCTCGGACAACTCCAGCGGCTCCCGATACGGGACCTCCAGCACCGCCAGCCGCACCGTCAGCGCGTCACCGAAAGATCCGCCGCCCATCGTCTCCGGCGGCACGTCCAGCCAAAGCCCCGCCTGCCCACCGGCGCCGCCCACATAGACATCGGCGTCCGGGAGCGGCACATCGACCACCTCGAACGGCGCGATGCCGTGGTCGGCCCAAAGATCCGAGACCGACGACGGAACGCTCGCCACCCGGACGCCCCGGCGCCCGGCCCGTTCCGCCACCCGGCGCAGCAGGTCGGCGATCACCGGGGCGCGGAGCCCGCCGCCGTCCAGCACCTGGACGCGCAGCCCGGGACCGCCGGGCAGCGGCTCGGCCTGCCCGGTGCGCGCGTCGTTCAGCCGCAGCATGCCTCAAACCCTAGGCGGCCGGCGCGGCGCTCAGAACGGCGGGTCAGAGCGGCGGGTCGGACGGCATCGCCCCGATCGGCATCACCGTGGCCCCGTCCGGCTTGCGGACGGCGGCGAACCGCAGCCGCACGTAGTCCGCGACCCAGCCGGACTCGCGGCGCAGCGCCGGGGCGGCCAGGTCGTTCACCCGGGAGAGCAGCGGGTCGACGAGCTCCGGCGGGACGTCCGCGAGCGCCCGCGCCGCGTACGCGCGGACCCAGTCGGCGGCGCCGTTCGGCCCCTCGGTCATCCGGGTCGGACGGTCCGCGTGCTCAAGCAGCCGCAGCGTGAACCCGGCGTCCTCCAGCTTCACCGCGTACTCGGCCGGGCTCGGGAAGTACCAGGGCAGCTCGGGCTCGCCGAGGCCGAACACGCGCCAGGCGGTCTGCATCGCGACGACCAGCTCCGCGCAGTTCCCCGCGCCGCCGAGCTCGCCGACGAACCGTCCGCCGGGACGCAGCGCGGCGTGCACGCGGCCGATCACCGCGTCCGGGTCGCGGGTCATCCAGTGCAGGGCCGCGTTCGAGGCGACCGCGTCGAAGGAGTCCCCGACGATGAAGTCGTGGGCGTCCCCGACGACGAACGACAGCCCGGGGTGCATCGTGGTCGCCTGCGCGACCATCTCGGCGCTGCCGTCGATGCCCAGCACCTCGGCGCCCCGCTCGGCTATCTCCGCGCTGAACGCCCCGGTGCCGCACCCGAGGTCGATCACCCGTTCGCCGGGCTGCGGATCGAGCAGGTCGACCAGGGGGGCGCCGTGCGCGGAGACGTACCCGAAGGCGGAGTCGTACGTCGTCACGGCCCAGTTCACTGTCACAATTTATCGGACATCTCCCTAACCCCGGCGGGCTTCCCCCGTCACTCCACGTTCCGGAATCCCATTCAGCGGACCTTCCGCCCGGGGGCGCCCGTCCGGCCGCCAACCGGACCATGACGACGTGTGTCACCACTGTTACGCAGGGTAGGAAGCCGCCCGAGGCAACACGTTTCGGGGGTGCGTGGTGCGAAACAGGAAATTCATCATCATCGGCGCGGGACTCCTGCTCATCGCCGGCTGCGGCCACGCGGACAAGAAGCAGGCGCGGACGGCCGGGCAGCACGCCGAGCTGAAGCATCGGAAACCGGCGGCTCCGGCACCGCCGCCGCCGCGCAAGATCGACTGCCTGCGGACCAGGTGCGTATCGCTGACGTTCGACGACGGTCCGGGCCCGTACACGGCGCGGCTGCTCGACACGCTCAAGGGGCGCGGCGTCCGCGCGACGTTCTTCATGCTGGGCGAGAACGTCGGCGCCCACCCTGACCTGGTGAAGCGGATGTCGCTGGAGGGCCACGAACTGGCCAACCACAGCTGGTCCCATCCCGACCTGACCTCGGTGTCGTCCGGGGAGCTGCGGTCGCAGATCCAGCGGACGCAGGCGGCGATCAAGGGCGCCTCGGGGGTGACGCCGACGCTCATGCGGCCCCCGTACGGGGCGACGAACAAGCAGGTCGGACGCGGCATCGGGATGCCGCTGATCCTCTGGAGCGTGGACACGCTCGACTGGCGGTACCGCAGCGTCGCCCGCGACACCAGGGTCGGCGTCAAGGAGCCCGCGAGCGGCGGGATCGTCCTCTTCCACGACATCCACAAGCCGAGCGTCGACTCCATCCCGAAGGTCGTGGACGGTCTGAAGAAGCGCGGCTTCACGTTCGTCACCGTGTCGGAGATGTTCCAGGGGCAGCCGCTCCAGCCCGGCCAGACCTACACCCAGCGGAGCCAACCGGCCAAGGCCGTGACGGCGCCTTCCGGCTCGCCTTCCGCGTCGCCCGCCGCTTCGGCGAGTCCGTGACATAGCGGGCCGTACGCGGACACCGGACGCCTGAATCGCGCTTTCCGGTGGAGCGTCTCAGGGGCTTTGCGCGAACCTGGCTCCCTGGCTCCCGACCCCCCTGGAGACGCGCATGGCAGCCCCGCCCGCCGACCACGGCACGACCGACCACAGCAAGACCGAGGACGAGACGGGCGGGGCCGCGCGGCCGCGGCCGCTGTCGCTGCGGCCGTCGCGCCGCCCGCTGGTGTGGGCCGTCCCGCTGGTGGTCCTCGCCGCCGTCATCGAGGTGCGCATCTTCGGCGAGTTCCACCTCTTCCTCCTCAGCAACGGCCTGGTCGTGGGGCTGCTCCTGCTCGTGGCGATGGTGCTCAAGCTGGCGCGCGGATATACCGACGCGGACGGGGGCGGCATTCAGAACCGGCTCGTGGGGAAGACGCGGCGCATCGCGTGGTCGGAGATCGACGAGATGACCGTGACGCCGACCCTGTTCGGCCGCGTCGTGACGGCGCGCGGCCGCGCCGTGAAGCGGACCATGCTGGCCGCGCCCCGCGAGGGCCTCCTCGCCCGCGACCCGTCCTTCGACGAGACGCTGCGCACGATGCGGGCCCTCGCCGCGCCCCGCGAGATGCGGTTGACCGACAACGTCCACCGCTCCGCCCGCGTCACCTACTGGGCAATGATCGCGGTGTTCGCGGGCGCCGGGGTGTTCCTCTGGCGGCCCTGGCTGGACACGTGGTGGCCGGGGGTCGACGAGGCGACCGAGCTGCCGCGCGCCTGCGCCGTCGCCGACCCCGCGACCGCGGCGCGGCTGCTGTCGTCCGCCCCCGGACGGCCCGCAGCCCGCGACCACGACCTGACGTACTCGGCCTCGTCCGAGTCGGACGCCGCCGCGCTCGCCCGCAGGGCGTTCGACCGGACCGAGTTCCGCTGAGGAGCAGAGCGTCCGCGCCGGGGGTCAGCCGTCGGCGCGCGGACGGCGGCGCGGCGGCGGCCGGGGCGGCACGACCTTCGCCGCGACCATGATCGTCTCCGGGACGTCGACCACCTCGCCGTCCCGCCGCCGGACGCGCAGCGTCCCGCCGGACCACGATTCGAGGACGCCCACGACGTCGCTGTACTCTCCCGTTGGCAGCCGGCGGCGCAGCGAGATCCGCTGACCCACGTCCGCGACGCTGATCGTCACGACCAGTCGTGCGGCGAAGCGCCCGGACAAGTGACCCCCATGTCGAATCGACGACGCCGTGGCCGCCATACTATTCACAGCGAGCTTGCGGTGAGCCGTGACGTGCGGCGGGGCCGGAAATCCGAGAGGAGTCACCGACGTGACCTACGTCATCGCGCAGCCCTGCGTGGACCTGCTCGACAAGGCATGCATCGAGGAGTGCCCGGTCGACTGCATCTACGAGGGCAAGCGCATGCTCTACATCCACCCGGACGAGTGCGTCGACTGCGGTGCGTGCGAGCCGGTCTGCCCCGTGGAGGCGATCTACTACGAGGACGACACGCCTGACCAGTGGAAGGACTTCTACAAGGCCAACGTGGAGTTCTTCGACGACCTGGGCTCGCCGGGCGGCGCCTCCAAGGTCGGCAAGATCGACAAGGACCACCCGATCGTCGCCGCGCTGCCGCCGCAGAGCCAGGACGACTGACCGGCGGGCCTGCGGGCCCGGAGCGCCCCGCGGGGCGCGTCCGTAGGGCGAAGTGCGTCGAAATCCGGGCCGTGGTCTCCATGTGGAGCCACGGCCCGGCGGGTTTCTCCGGAAGCCCGATCTCCCGGACGAAAAGGTGAGGGCTTTGTTCACGTTGCCGGACTTCCCGTGGGATCGGCTCGCCCCGTACAAGGAGCGGGCGCTCGCCCACCCGGACGGCATCGTCGACCTCTCGGTCGGGACGCCCGTCGACCCGACCCCCGAGCCGATCCGCGCCGCCCTCGCCGGAGCCGCCGACGCGCCCGGCTACCCGCAGACCTACGGGACGCCCGCGCTGCGCGAGTCGGTCGCGGGCTGGCTGCGCCGCCGCGCCGGGGTGAGCGGCGCCGACCCAGCCGCGGTGCTCCCCGTCATCGGCACGAAAGAACTGGTCGCCCTGCTGCCGACGCTGCTCGGCGCGGGCCCAGGCGACACGGTCGTGTTCCCCGAACTGGCCTACCCGACCTACGACGTGGGCACCCGGCTGTCCGGCGCCACGCCCGTCGCGACCGACGGCCTGCTCTCCCTCGGCCCCGTCGCGCCCAAGATCGTGTGGGTGAACTCGCCGTCCAACCCGACCGGCAAGGTGCTGCCCGCCGAGCACCTGCGCAAGGTCGTCGCGTGGGCGCGCGGGCGCGGCGCGCTCGTCGTCAGCGACGAGTGCTACCTGGAGTTCGGCTGGGACGCGGAGCGCCCGCCCGTCTCGATCCTGCACCCGGACGTCTGCGAGGGCTCCCACGAGGGCCTGCTCGCGGTGAACTCGCTGTCCAAGCGGTCGAACATGGCGGGCTACCGCGCCGGGTTCGTCACCGGCGACCTCGCGCTCGTCAAGCGGCTGCTGGAGGTCCGCAAGCACGCCGGGATGATCGTCCCTGCCCCGGTGCAGGCGGCGATGGCGGTGGCGTTCGCCGACGACGCGCACGTCGACGAGCAGCGCGCCCGGTACGCGCGGCGGCGCGCCGTCCTGCGCGAGGCGTTCGAGCGGCACGGGTTCCGCGTCGACCACTCCGAGGCGTCCCTGTACCTGTGGGCCACGCGGGACGAGCCGTGCTGGGACACCGTCGCCCACCTCGCGTCCCTCGGCGTCCTCGTCGGCCCCGGCGAGTTCTACGGACCCGCCGGGGCGCGGCACGTCCGGATCGCCTTCACGGCCACGGACGAGCGCGTCGCCGCCGCGTCCGCGCGCCTCTGACGCGTCTCTGACACGCCTCTGACCTGTCCCGGCCGGGCCTCGGTCCGATTTCGGTTCCGTCGTTTTCGCGTGAAACCGCTGCGCCTTTTGGTACGTCTGAACGCGGTATGGGCTTAAGAGACCACAGTCGGTAGGATCCGCAGGTCTGTGCCCGTGTCATGGACGATTCGATGGAGGTGCCCGTGGGCGGAACAGCGATCGTGATCCTGCTCGCGCTGATCCTGGTCGCCTTGGTGGTGCTGATCGTCGTCCTGCTGCGGCGTCGTTCGGGACCGGCCCCGGCCGCGCCCGCCCCGCCCCGCGACCCGTTCGCCGCCGAGGACCAGGCGGCGGGCGACCCGCGGACGCTCAAGGCGGGCGACATGGTCGAGTACCTCGGCACCCGCTATTTCGTGCGCGGCTCGCTGCGGCTCCGCGAGGGCGGCTTCACCTGGAGCGAGCACCTCCTCGACGCCGACACCGCCGAGGGCGGGAAGGTCTGGGTCTCCGTCGAGGAGGACCCCGATCTCGAAGTCGTCTGGTGGACGGAGTACGACATCGGCGACCTCACCCCCGGCGAGCGGACGGTCGTCGTCGAGGGCGTCGAGTACCGCCGCGACGAGCACGGCACCGCCGACTACACGAGCGAGGGGACGACCGGCGTCGGCGTCCAGGGCCGGGTCGAGTACGTCGACTACGAGGGCCCGCGCGGGAAGTACCTGTCGTTCGAGCAGTACGGCGGCGGGCCGTGGGAGGCGGGGCTCGGCGAGCGCGTCCCCACCGGGTCGATGACGATCTACCCGGGCAGCGGTGGCTGACGTTGCGCGCCACGCTCGACACCCCCTTCGAAGACGCGCGCGCGGACGCGCTGTCGTTCGCGCTCGGCCTGCCGCCGCTGGACGCCCTCGCCGTGCTGCCGGTCGAGCACGCCGGGCTGACCGTGGAACTGCGCCTGCTCGGCGCGTCCCACCAGGTCATCGCCGGTCCGCTGAGCGAGACGGTGGCGTGCCTGCCGGGCGTCGCCGAGCCGCTGCCCGGCCTCGCCCGCACCGACCTGCCCGGCTGGGCGTACGACTTCGCCGCGACGACCGCCGCGCACAGCGACGCGACGGCGTTCGGCCGCGCGGTGGAGGCGGTGTGCGCGCGGCTCGACGGCCGCGGCGACGCCCTGACCGGGGACTTCCCCGGCTCCCGGCACGCCGTGACGGCCCTCGCGCTGGAGCACCCGCCGGTACGGAGCGCGGGCGCCGCGAGACCCGCACTGGACCCCGCAGTGGAGGAGACCGGGATCGGCTGGCGGACATGGCACGCCTACCCGCAGACCCGGGAGATCGTGATGACGCGGAGCCGGCTGGTGAGACAACGTGAACAGTAGACACCGGGTGATCGGCGGCGCGGCGGCCGCCGTCCTGACCGTCCTGGCGCTCGGGGGCTGCGGCACCTCGCAGTCGTCCTGGATCGCCGACAAGTACAGCAGGGCGGGGGCGGGTACCTACCGCTCCCCGAAGTCGCCGCCGATCGTCGCCGGGGAGATCAACCGGAAGTTCAAGTCGATCGACCGGGTGGACGACATGGCGCTGCGCGGGGCCGCGGGCGGCATCTTCCTGCGCTACCCCAAGCTCGTCGTCGGCGTCCTGCCGGACGGGACGGGCAGCCGCATCACGGTCGACCAGCCGCGCGGCGGCTACAACCGCTACTACTCCCACGTCGGCGGACGCTGGGCCAGCCCCGGCACCAACGGCTGGACCAGCGGCGGCATCGCGTCCTTCCGCGGCGGCGGACCAGGGTCGGGGAAATAAGGAGCAACGCATGGACGGCCTCTTGGACGAGATCGGCGGCACCCTCGCCTACGGCGCGGTCGGCATCGCGCTGATGGCGCTCGGCTACCTGGTGGTGGAGGTGACGACCCCCGGCCGCCTCGGCAAGCAGATCTGGACGGACGGCAACCGCGGCGCGGCGCTGCTCCTGTCGGCGAAGCTCGTCGGCATCGCCGCGATCGTCACGACCGCGATCGTCACGAGCGACAGCGACCTCGGCGACGGACTGGTCGACACGGCGGTGTTCGGCGGCCTCGGCGTCCTGCTGATGGTCGTCGCGTTCTTCCTGCTGGACGTGATCACGCCGGGCAAGCTCGGCGCGACCCTCGTCGACGTGGAGGGGAGCGGGGCGCGCATCCACCCGGCGGGCTGGGTGGTCGCCGCGGCCGACCTGGGCGTCGCCGCGATCGTGGCCGGGGCGGTCTCCTGACAGCCCGTCCCGCCCCGCCGGACGTCGCCGAGGCGCCGTCCGACGCCGCAGACGGGCACCCGAAGCCGCCCGTCCCGGCGCGGGTCGCGCGGGCGCTGGTCCTCGCGGCCGTGTTCGCCTGCGCGGCCTGCGGCCTGGTGTACGAACTCGCGCTGGTCGCGCTCGGCAGCTACCTCGTCGGCAACTCCGTCACGCAGGCGTCGATCGTCCTGTCGGTGATGGTGTTCGCGATGGGCGTCGGGTCGCTCGCGGCGAAGCCGCTGCAGGGCCGTCCGGTCGTGGCGTTCGCCGTTGTGGAGGGCGCGCTCGCGCTGACCGGCGGCCTGTCGGTGCTGGCGCTGTACGCGGCGTTCGCGTGGCTCGACCTGTACGTCCCGGCGCTGGTCGTGGTGTCGTTCGCGGTCGGTGCGCTGATCGGCGCGGAGATCCCGCTGCTGATGACGCTGCTGCAGCGGATCCGGAAGCAGGACGCGGGCAGCGCCGTCGCCGACCTGTTCGCCGCCGACTACGTCGGGGCGCTGATCGGCGGACTGGCGTTCCCGTTCCTGCTGCTGCCCACGTTCGGGCACATCAAGGGCGCGCTGCTCGTCGGCGTCGTGAACGCGGTCGCCGGGGTCGCGGTCGTGCTGTGGCTGTTCCGCCGCCAGATAGGACGGCTGGCGCGGGTCGGGCTCGCCCTCGGAATGGTGGCCGTCCTCGCCGTCCTCGCCGGGACGTACGCGCTGGCGGACGGTTTCGAGGTGTCGGCGCGCCAAGCCCTCTACGCCGACCCGATCGCCTTCTCCAAGCGCACCAAATATCAAGAGATCGTCATCACGAGAAGGGTCGCGCTGTCGGGAGGCTCCTCCGACGTACGGCTGTTCCTGAACGGCGACCTCCAGTTCTCGTCGGCCGACGAATACCGCTATCACGAGTCGCTCGTCCATCCGCTGATGGCGGGGCCGCACCGCAAGGTGCTGATCCTCGGCGGCGGGGACGGCCTCGCCCTCCGCGAAGTGCTGCGCTACAAGGACGTCGAGAGCGCGACGCTCGTCGAACTCGACCCGGAGATGCTGCACCTAGCCCGGACGTACGCGCCGCTCTCGTCCCTCAACCGCCATTCGCTGGACGACCCGCGCGCGCACGTGAAGGCCGCCGACGCCTTCTCCTGGCTGCGCGGCCTGAAAGAGCAGTTCGACGCCATCATCGTGGACATGCCCGACCCGGACGACGTCTCCACCGCGAAGCTGTACTCGGTCGAGTTCTACGGAATGGTGAAGCGGATCCTGGCCCCGGACGGGCGGATGGTCGTCCAGTCGGGTTCGCCGTATTTCGCGCCGAAGTCGTTCTGGAGCATCGAGAAGTCGATCGCCGCCGCCGGTTTCGCCGGGACTCCGTACCACGTGGACGTCCCGAGCTTCGGCGACTGGGGCTACGTCCTCGCGTCGCCGGGCGGAAAGGCACCGGACCTGAGACTGTCGCGCGACGTTCCCGACCTCCGTTTCCTGGACGAGTCGCTGCTCCGCGCGTCCACCGTCTTCCCGAAAGACCGCCGGGAACGCGACGTCGAGGTCAACACGCTCGTCCACCCGCGCCTCGTCGAATATGAGGGCGAAGAATGGCGCGACTCGTAGTCGAGCGCGTGGTCAGTCGGGCACGGACTGCCTGATCGCCTTGTCGACGGCCCGCTGGAACGACGTCACCACCGACTGGATCATCAACGGCTTGAGCTTGCCCGCCATTTCCAGCAGCCGCTCCCGCTCTTCAGGTGATCGTCCGCCTTCCCGGTAGGGCCGGACGACGGTGTCCTGGAAGGCGCCCTGGAGTTCGGCGGCCAGCGCGGTCGTGTGCCGTTCGACGGCCTCGTGCGAGGCGACGAGCGTGTCCAGGGGGAGCGGCAGCGCGGCCATCTCGGCGCTGACGCCGAGCAGCGCCGGGCTGACGACCCGCACCCTCCCCTCGCCGAGATGCTCGACGACCCCGAGCGCCTCCAGGCGTTTGAGGAGGTCGTCGTCGAGATGGCGGCCGACGCGCCGGTCCAGCTCGTGCCGGTCGAGGTCCTCGGGACGCTCCGGCGCCCACGGCGACAGCAGCGCCCGCTGCAACACGAGGTCCTCGGCGGGCGCGTCGAGCGGGATCCGCCGCAGATGCTTTTCGATCGCGGCCAGCGTCAGCCCCAGCGACTGGAGTTCCCGGACGAGTTCCAGCCGCGCCAGGTGGTCCGGGCCGTAGAGGCCCGTCCGGCCGCGCAGCCGCGGCGGCGGGAGCAGCCCGCGCCCGGCGTAGAACCGGACGGTCCGCACGGTGACCCCGGCGCGCGCGGCCAGCTCGTCGACGGTCAGCTCCATCCCGCCTCCCTCTATGTGACAGTGCCAGTGTTACATTAATCCTGTATCAGGAGGCGCTTACCAAGGGAGACCGCCGGGATGGGACGGGACATCTACACCGACGAGCACGAGGCGTTCCGCGACATGGTGCGCTCCTTCATCGAGAAGGAGGCCGCGCCCTACCACGAGCAGTGGGAGAAGGACGGGATCGTCTCGCGCGAGGTGTGGCTGGCCGCGGGCCGCGCGGGCCTGCTCGGCATCGACATGCCCGAGGAGCACGGGGGCGGCGGCGACGACGACTACCGCTACTACGTGATCTTCAACGAGGAGCTGGCGAAGGCCGGGATCCACGGGCCGGCGTTCGCCGTCCACAACGACATCAACGGCGCCTACCTGCGCCAGTTGTGCACTCCCGAGCAGCAGGCGCGGTGGTTCCCCGGCTACTGCTCCGGCGAGCTGATCACCGGCATCGCGATGACCGAGCCCGCCGCCGGGTCCGACCTCCAGGGCATCAAGACCACCGCGGTCAGGGACGGCGACCACTACGTCCTGAACGGCTCCAAGACGTTCATCTCCAACGGCATCCTGGCCGACCTCGTCATCGTCGTCGCGAAGACCGACCCGTCCGCGGGCTCGAAGGGCGTGAGCCTCCTCGCCGTCGAGCGCGGAATGGACGGCTTCGAACGCGGCCGCAACCTCGAAAAGGTCGGCCTGCACGCGCAGGACACGGCGGAACTGTTCTTCGACAACGTCCGCGTCCCCGCGTCGAACCTCCTCGGCGAGGAGGGCATGGGCTTCGTCTACCTGATGCAGAACCTCGCTCGCGAACGCCTCTCCATCGGCGCGACCGCGCAGGCCGCCGCCGAGACCGCGTTCGAGCAGACCCTCGAATACTGCAAGACGCGCGAGGCGTTCGGCCGTCCGATCGGCAAGTTCCAGCACAACCGCTTCACGCTCGCCGAGATGAAGACCGAGCTGACCGTCGCCCGCGCCTTCACCGACGACTGCATCGTCAAGGAGAGCGAGGGCGAGCTGACCGCCGACGAGGCGGCGATGCTCAAATGGTGGAACACCGAACTGCTGAAGCGGGTCGTCGACCGCTGCGTCCAACTCCACGGCGGCTACGGCTACATGACCGAATACCCGATCGCCAAGGCGTACCAGGACGTCCGCATCCAGACCATCTTCGGCGGCACCACCGAAATCATGAAAGAAATAATCGGCCGCGGCCTCGGCGTCTAACCCCCGACCAGCGCGTCAGCGCTGTAGCGACCAACGTGTCAGCGATCGACCGACCAGCGTGTCAGCTACCCCGCGACCAGCGGGACAGCCTTATGAGCGCCCTCCGGCACTGCGCCCAACCCGCTACGGGTGGGAGCGGGAGACGGCCCGGGTGAGTGCGGCGACGTGGTCGGCGAGGGCGGTGACCAGTTCGGGTGGGCTGCGGACGGTGAAGGGCCAGGGCAGGCCGCTGAGGATGCGCGCCATGCCGGGCAGGTTCTCCGCGCCGCTCACCAGGAGCACGCCGCCGTCGGGGCAGGCGCGCAGGTCGCCGAAGGTGGACGGCAGGCGGTCGCGGGCGGTCCGCAGGTCGGTGTCGAGCCATACCTCGGTGCGGTGGGTCCAGGCGCCGAGCGTCAGCGCGCGCAGGACGTGGGTGACCGGGTCGAAGTCCTCCGGCGGGGTGAACCGGCCGGGCAGTTCGGCGGCGCCGCTGATCCTGTCCAGGCGGTACATGCGGACGGCGGCGCGGAGCCGGTCGTGTCCGACCAGGTACCAGCGGCGGGCGTGCACGACGAGCCCGTAGGGGTCCACCTCGCGCGCGCCGCGGGCGTGCTCGATCCGGACGGTGTGCCGCGTGTGGACGGCCGCCGCCAGCGTCAGCGCCAGCTGCGGTTCGGGGGTCAGCGGTCCCGCCGTCGCCGAGGTGGCGGCGATCAGCGCGGCGACCCGTCGGCGCAGGTGCGCGGGAAGGACGCGGTTGAGCTTGACCAGCGCCCGGTCGGTCGGGCCGGGCTCGCCCGCCTCTTCGCGCTGCCGGCCGGTGGCCAGCGCGACCGCGACGGCGACCGCCTCGTCGTCGGCGAGCATCAGCGGCGGGAGGCGCACGCCGCGGGCCAGCCGGTAGCCGCCGTAGCGTCCGCGGACGGACTCGACGGGGATGTCCATGTCGCGCAGTGCGGTGACGTAGCGGCGGACGGCACGGGCGTCGACGTCCAGCCGCCTGGCCAGTTCGTCGGCGGGCACCAGGCCGCGGTCTTGCAGGATCTCCAGCAGTGCGAGGACGCGGGCCGCGGGACGGGACACGACCGCCATCCTAATCAGGGCAGAAAACGTCCACAATGCTCCCTAGCCTCGGGCCGTCAGGAGATCTATCGAAAGGAGACGACCCGGTGTCGACCATCGTTCTCGTCGGCGGTTCGTTCCTCGGCGCGTGGGCCTGGGAGCGGGTCGCGCCGCCGCTGACCGCGTACGGCCACCAGGTGCATCCGCTGACGCTCACCGGTTTCGGCGACCGCGCGCACCTGGGCTCGCCGGACACGACGCTCACCACCCACGCCCGCGACATCACCGCCGCGATCGAGTACGCGGGCCTGCGCGAGGTGGTGCTCGTGGCGCACTCCTACGCCGGGGCCCCGGCCACCATCGCCGCCGGCGCGATCCCCGAGCGGATCGCCCGGCTGGTCTACCTCGCCGCGGTGCTTCCCGAGCCGGGACGGAGCCTGTTCGACGCCACGCCCGCGCCCGTCGTCGACGCGATCATGGAGACCGTCCGGGACGGGCGGATCCCCGTGATGAGCGACGAGGTCCTCGACGCGAACTTCGGCGAGCACGGGCTCACCCCCGAGGACCGGGCCTGGCTGCGCGCACGCGGCGTCGGCCAGCCGATCGGCACCTACCAGGATCCGGCGCCCGCCGACCTCGGCGCGGTGCGGGGGCTGCCCCGCACCTACATCGCCTGCGCGGGCGACCCGGGCGACCCGCCGCGTCCGCCGGGCGCCGACGTGGTCGCGCTCGACGCCGGGCACTGGCCGATGATCACCGAGCCGGAGCCGCTGGCCCGGCTGCTGGACGAGGTGGCCCGGTCATGACGCGCCCGTACCGGGTGGCGGTCCGGCAGGAGAGCCTCGACGACCTGGCGGCCCGGCTGGCCGCGACCCGCTTCACCCGCCCGCTGCCCGGTGACGGGCTCGGCGTGCCCGCCGACCGCGTCCGGCGCCTGGTCGAGTACTGGCGGGACGGCTACGACTGGCGCGCCTGGGAGCGGCGGATCAACGTCCACCCGCAGTTCGTGACGGAGATCGACGGGCTCGACGTGCACTTCCTGCACGTCAGGTCGCCCCGGCCGGACGCCCTGCCGCTCATCCTCACCCACGGCTGGCCGATGTCGGTGGTGGAGTTCCTGCCGCTGATCGACCGGCTGAACGACGCCTTCCACCTCGTCGTCCCCTCGGTGCCCGGCTTCGGGTTCTCCGGCGCGCCGCGCGAGCCGGGCTGGGACCGCCGCCGCGTCGCCGCGGCGTGGGCGGAGCTGATGCGCCGGCTCGGTTACGAGCGGTACGGCGCGCACGGCAACGACGTCGGCTCGCTGATCTCCATCGAGCTCGGCCGCCTGGTCCCGGACCGCGTCGTCGCGGTGCACGTCACCCAGGTCTTCTCGCTGCCGTCCGGCGACCCGGCCGAGCGCGCCCGGCTGGGACCGGACGACCGGGCGAGACTGGCCGTCCTGGAACGCTTCATGACGGAGCGGGGCGCCTACCTCGGCCTCCAGTCCACCCAGCCGCAGACCCTGGCGCACGCGCTCGCCGACTCCCCGGCCGGGCAGCTCGCCTGGAACCTGCAACTGTTCGGCGGCGCGGTGAGCGACGACTACATCCTCACCAACGCCACCGTCTACTGGCTGACCGACACCGCCGGCAGTTCGGCCCTGGTCGGCTACCACGGCGGCGGTCCACCCGCCGGGCCGTCATCGGCGCCGCTGGGCGTGGCCTGTTTCGCCGACGACTTCTTCCCCTCCATCCGTCCGCTCGCCGAACGCGACCACAGCGCCATCGTGCAGTGGAACACCTACGAAAAGGGCGGGCACCATTCCGCGCAGGAGGAACCCGACCTCCTCGCCGACGACCTCCGCGCGTTCTTCACCGCCCTCCGCTGACGCCCCCGCGAGCGCGACGGTCAATGGTCACCGGGGCGAAACCTCTCCGGTGTCAGGTTTGGGCGCGTGGAGATACAAGAAGCGGAAATGGTCGTGCGGCTTGAGGTCGTGCGGAAGACGTATGGCGGGGTCGCGGCGCTGGACGGGGTGTCGCTGAGCGTGCGGGCCGGGGAGGCCGTGGCCGTCATGGGGCCCTCGGGCAGTGGGAAGTCGACGCTGCTCAACATGGTCGCCGGGCTGGACAAGCCGAGTTCCGGGAAGGTCGTGGTCGGGGGCGACGACGTGTCCGGGATGGGCGAGGCGGCGCTCGCGCGGTTCCGGCGGCGCCGGGTCGGGATGGTGTTCCAGTTCTTCAACCTGCTCGACGACCTGCCCGCGCTCGACAACGTGGCGCTCGCCGGGCGGCTCGTCGGGGTCCCGGCGCGCAAGGCGCGGGCGCGGGCGGCGGAGCTGCTGGAGGAGCTCGGCCTCGCCGACCGGCGGGACGCCTACCCGGCCGTGCTGAGCGGCGGGGAGCGGCAGCGGGTCGGGGTGGCGCGGGCGCTGATGAACCGTCCGGCGCTGCTGCTCGCGGACGAGCCGACCGGCGCGCTCGACAGCGCGACCGGCGAGCAGGTCGCCGAACTGCTGCTCGACCTCAACCGCAAGGGGCAGACGCTGCTGCTCGTCACCCATGACGAGGCGCTCGCCACGCGGTGCGCGACCCGGGTCGTCGAGTTCGTGGACGGACGGATCGTCCGCGAGGCGGAGCTGGAGCGG
Organism: Actinomadura syzygii; assembly: GCF_008085905.1. GTDB lineage: Bacteria > Actinomycetota > Actinomycetes > Streptosporangiales > Streptosporangiaceae > Spirillospora > Spirillospora syzygii. The sequence continues at coordinate 195,348 of NZ_VSFF01000007.1, forward strand.
GGCGGATCATGGGGCGTCCGGTGAGCGCGGTGTGGGCCGCCTCGCGGGCGGGCGTCCGGCGGCGCAGGATGCAGACGGGCAGCATCGGGCTGGTGGTCGCGCTGGCCACCGCGACGCTGGTGTTCGGGCTCGGCCTGCTGTCGGCGTCGCACTCGATGTTCGACGACGCCTTCGCCAAAGCGCGCGGCGCGCACGCGGCGGCGGACTTCGACGCGGCGAGGACGACGGAGGCGCAGGTCGCGGCGACGGCGCACGGCTCGGGCGTGACCGCGGCGGCGGGCCCGTTCCGGACGGTGACGCTCGCCCGTCCGGACGGCCCGTCCGAAGTCCCGATGCAGTCCGAGGGCCTCACCGTCGCGGGACGCGCCGACCCCGGCGGCCCGGTGGACCGGCTCAGCCTCACCGCCGGGCGCTGGGTCCGGGGACCGGGCGAGATCGTCCTGCGGGGCAAGCCGATGGGGCCGTTCCGGCTCGGCGGCAAGGTGACCTCGCCGGGACGTCCGGAGCTGACCGTCGTCGGGTTCGCCGTCTCGGCGACGGGCGGAGTGGACGGCTGGGTCACGCCCGCGCAGGTCGCCGCGCTGCGCCCGGACGGGTTCCTGATGGAGTACCGGTTCGCGCGGGCCGGGGACCCGGCGGAGGTGCGGCGGAGCCTGAACGCGGCGGCGGCCGGGCTGCCGGTGCGCGGCTACGACTCGTACATGACCGCCAAGCGGGAGTTCGAAGGCAGGTTCAACCAGCTCGTCCCGTTCATCACGGTGTTCGGGATCCTCGCGCTGACGGTGTCGGTGTTCATCATCGGCAACGTCGTCAGCGGGGCGGTGATCTCCGGGTTCCGGCACATCGGCGTCATGAAGGCGCTCGGCTTCACACCCGGGCAGGTGACGTCGGTGTACGTCGGGATGGTCGCCGTCCCGACGGCGGCCGGGTGCGCGGTGGGGCTCGCGGTCGGGCATCTGCTCGCCGGGAGGATGGTGGCGAACCTGTCCGAGAACTTCGAGTTGCCGTCCGCGGGGGGAGTGTCGCTGCCGCTGGAGGCGGCGGCGGGCGGCGGGGTGCTCGCGCTCGCGGCGCTCGCCGCGCTGGTCCCGGCGCTGCGGGCCGGACGGCTCCCGGCCGTCCAGGCGATCAGCGCCGGGACGGTGTCGCGCCGCGGCCGCGGGCGGCGGGTGCAGCGGTGGCTCGTCCGGACGCGGCTGCCCCTGCCGGTCGGGCTCGGCCTCGGCCTGCCGGTCGCGCGTCCGGCCAGGGCGGCGGTCACGCTCGCCGGGCTCTGCCTCGGCGTGACCGCGGTGACCATGGGGCTCGGGCTGCACCAGACCGTCACCAAGATCATGACGGCGGACACCGAGAGCCGCACGTCGGTGCGGGTCGGCGTCGACCCGCGGAACCCGGCGGGGAGCATGTCCGCCGACCGGCTGGCCGCGACGGTGCGGGCCCAGCCGGGCACCGCGCACGTGACGGCGTCCGTTCAGCGGCCGATGCGGGTGCCGGGGCTCGCCACGGGGGCGTCGGCCGAGACCTACAGCGGGGACTACCGGCCGTTCCTCGGGGACAACCTCGTTCGCGGGCGGTGGTTCACCGGTCCGGGCGAGGTCGTGCCGAGCGAGGCGTTCATGCGGCTCCAGGGCCTGCACGTCGGCGATCCCCTCTCCGTCCAGGTGGACGGGACGCGGCTCACGCTCAAGATCGTCGGCGCGTTCTCGCACCCCGACACCGACCGGTTCATGCTCGACGCCGCGTCCCTGCCCGCCGCGAAGGGCAGGCCCGAACCGCCGCTGCTTCTGGTGATCGTGAAGGACGGGACCGACCCGGCCGCGTATGCCGCGCAGCTCAACAAGACGGGGGCGTCGGCCGGGCTGTTCGCCGAGACGGCCGCGCCCGACCTCGCGGACCGCGCCCTGTTCAGCGGCCTGTTCCTGGTGTTCTCGCTGATCATCTGCACGGCGGCGGCGCTCGGCGTGCTCAACAGCGTGCTGCTCGGCGCGCGGGAGCGGGCCCGGGACCTCGGCGTGCTGAAGGCCGTCGGGATGCCGCCGCGGCGGGTCGTGCTGATGATGGTGACGTCCATGGCCGCGCTCGGGGTCGCGGGCGGCGCGATCGGCGTCCCGCTCGGGGTGCTCGCGCACCACGGCGTCGTCGAGCTGACCGGCGACCTGCTCGGCAGCGGGATGGCCGCGCCGTGGATCCACGTCTACGGCTGGGCGCTGCTGCTCCTGCCCGCCTGCGTCGGGCTCGCGGTCGCCGTCCTCGGCGCGTGGCCGCCCGCCGTGCGCGCCGCCGCCGTCCGGACCGCGACCGTCCTGCGCAGCGAGTGACCCTCACCGCGCGGGAACCGGCGCGCTGACCGGGAGGGCCACGGCGACGGTGAGGCCGCCGTCCGCACCCGCCGTGGCCCGCACGGTCCCGCCGTGCGCGTGGACGATCGCCGCGACGATCGACAGCCCCAGCCCGGCGCCGTCCGCCGACCCGGTCCGGTCGGCGTGCAGGCGGCGGAACGGCTCGAACAGCTCGTGCACCCGCTCGGGCGGGACCTGCGGCCCGGTGTTGCGGACGGTGAGCCCGCCGTCCGCCGACACCTCCACCTCGACCCGCCCGCCGGGATGGTTGTGCCGGATCGCGTTCTGCACCAGGTTCGCGGCCATCCGGGTGAGCAGCACCTCGTCGCCCGCGACCGTCACCGGCCGGACGTCCGCGGACACGGACACGGACACGCCGCCCCGCGCGGCGAGCGCCGCGTGGTCGTCGACGACCTGCTCGGCCACCGACGCGAGGTCCACGGGGGCCCGCGCGTCGAGGCCGCGCTCGCCCTGCGCGAGGACGAGCAGCCCCTCGATCAGCCGCTCCGACCGGCGCGTGTTGCGCAGCATCTCGTCCCGGACCTCGGCGAGCCGCGCCGGATCGGGGTCGGCGAGGCCGACCTCGATCGCCGTCCGCTGGATGGCGAGGGGCGTCCGCAGCTCGTGCGAGGCGTTCGCGACGAACCGGCGCTGGCTGTCGATCGCCTGTTCCAGCCGGTCGAGCATGGCGTCGAAGGTGTCGGCGAGCTCCTTCAGCTCGTCGTCGGGGCCGGTCAGCGCGATGCGCTCGTGCAGCGTCGACAGCGACAGGAGGCGGGCGGTCGCGGTGATCCGGGTCAGCGGCCGCAGCAGCCGTCCGGTGAGCCACCAGCTCACCGCGAACGCCAGCACGATGATCACCGCGATGGCGACCAGGGTGACCAGCCGCTGCGAGCCCGCCAGGCTGTCGTGGAACTCCTTCGGGCCGACGACGTCCCGCCCCGTCCCGTCCCGCGGGCCGAGCGCGTCCGGCGGGAGGGGCGCGTCCGGCGGGACGGGCCTTTTGGGCATGTCGCGGCCGACCGGATCGAAGGGGACCTCCGAGCACGGCGGCCCCGCGCCCCGCTGGTCGCACGGGACGTCCCGGGCCGGGATGATGAAGGGCCCGTCCGACACCTGGTCGTCCAGGATCCGCTTCTGGATCCACACGACGGCCCCGAGGACGCTCAGCGTGATCACGGTGAACAGCCCGCCGTAGAGCAGCGTCATCCGGGCCCGCACCGACCCGCGCACCGCCTGCCTGGGCGACCTCACAGCCGGTACCCGTGCCCGGGGACGGTCACGATCACGGCCGGTTCGCCGAGCTTCGACCGGAGCTTGCTCATGGTCACCTTCACGACGGTGGTGAACGGGTCGGTGTGCTCGTCCCAGGCCCGCTCCAGCAGCGTCTCCGTGCTGACGACCGTGCCGCGCGCCTGCATGAGCACCTCCAGCACGGCGTACTCCTTGCGGGACAGCCGCAGGTCGTGGCCGTCCCGCCGGGCCTGCCGCCGCGCCGTGTCGAGCGTGATCCCGCCGTGCTCCAGCACCGGCGGCAGCGGCGGGACGTTCCGCCGCGCAAGCGCCCCGATCCGCGCGACCAGCTCGTCGAACGCGAACGGCTTGGCCAGGTAGTCGTCCGCCCCGAGGTTCAGCCCCGAGACCCGGTCGTGCACCGCGCCCGACGCGGTCAGCATCAGGATGCGCACGTTCTCCCCGCGCTGCGCCAGCTCCCGGCAGATCTCGTCGCCGTGCACGTGCGGCAGGTCGCGGTCGAGCACGAGGACGTCGTACTCGTTGACCGCGAGCCGCTCCAGCGCCCCCGCCCCGTCGTAGGCGACGTCCACGGCCATCGCGCGCTTGCGCAGTCCCTCGGCCACCAGATCGGCGAGGAACCGCTCGTCCTCGGCCACGAGTATCCGCATCGTCCCATTGCCGCAGACCAGGGATAAGGCGGCGGTTAACGTCGGCGGGTCAGACGATCTGCTGGATGTTCCACTTGTTGCCGTCAGGGTCGGTGAAGTACACGAACCGCCCCCACGGATACTCGTGGACGTCGCTCACCTCGACCCCCCGCCCGGCCAGCTCCGCCCGCGCCGCGTCCGCGTCGGCGACGACGAGCTGCAGCCCCTTCAACGACCCGGGCGCCATGTCGGGCTCAAGCCCCGTCCCGATGGCGATCGAGCAAGCCGACCCCGGCGGCGTCAACTGCACGAACCGGATCTGCTCGTTCACCTGATGGTCGTGATCCGCATTGAACCCGACCTTGTCGACATAGAACGCCTTGGCCCGATCCACATCCGAAACCGGCACCGCCACAAGCTCCAACCTGAAATCCATGCCCCCATCCTTCCAGTCCGCTCCGCGAGGCGGTCCGGCCGGGATCATGCCCGGCGATCCGCGGGCCACTCCTCCCGCGCACCCGGACGTGCCGCTTCGGCGGCCGCCGCATTTCGATGGGTCGCGTGACGCTGATCCTTTCATGAGTAGAGATTGCCGAGCACAGATATCAAGTATGGTGATTATTGACCACTGTGTCAGATGAGATTGGACATGGCGGATTATGGCCACATGAAATCCGCGATCAGGTCAGTGGTCGCCGAGAATCTCTGATACCCCAATTCCGCTATCGCTTGACTCGTTCATGGAACTCGTTATATAACTGCGAACAAATAAAAAAGGCAAGGTGAAGGTCCACGTCATGGCGCTCAGGCTGATCGGGGGATCCGGCTGCGGGAACGGGCCGTGCCCCGCGGTGTACGAGACGGACAACGGCACGATCGTGGTGCAGGGATTCGTCGTCGACCCGGAGAGGGCGGAGCTCGTGCTGCCGCCCGGAGAAGGGGCGGTGGAGATCCCGCGCTACATCCTGGAGCGCGCGCTCGCCGCCGGATGACGGTGCCCGACGGCGGATCCGCCCTCAGTTCGGGAGATCTATCATCATTCTCAACATGGATCAGTTCGGCCGTTTATTCACCGAATTCCGGGAGTCCGCGAGCCGCATCGAGACGCTCCCCGTCTACCGCGTGGACGACGAGCGCGAGAATTTCGAACACTACCTGGCCGGGGCGCCGCTCCCGCCGGGACGGAACGAGGAATGGGCGCAGAACATCCGTGAATGCGTCGCCGGCGGGAAGTACATGGGCCGGGTCCACATCATCGACCGCGTCCTCACGCCGTACCTCCAATTCGAGATCGACTGGTACTACGCGGTCAACGGCGCCGCGGGCGAGGACATCCGGTTCATATTCCGCGACGACGTCCCCGACGGCCCGTTCACCGACACCTGGATCTTCGACGACGAGATCGTGGTCGACCTGAGCTACGACGACGACGGCCGCTTGCTGTACGTCAACCGGAACGAGGCCCCGGCGCGGCTGGAGCAGGCACGGACCGCCTGGCGGGAGTTCCACGCCCGGTCCTTCCCGCTCGCCGAGCTCCTGGCGGCGATCCGCGGCGCCGACCTGCCGGTGCCGGGCCGGACGTCCCGCCACGGTTCCGTCCCCGCGGAGGTGGACGCATGCGCCGGTCCGACGACGGGCGGCACCTGAGCACCGAGTTCGTGATCAACGACCAGGCGGCCGGGTATCCCCGCCGGACCGTCGAGACCACCGCGACCCCGGAGGAACTGGACGGTCTCGTCGGCTCCGGCTACCTGGTCCTCCGGGGCGTGCTCGACCGCGAGACCGCCGGCGCCCTCGCGGAGGCCGTGCTGCGGCTCGCCGAGTCCGAGGCCGACAGGCCCGAGGCCGAGAGCCTCCCCGGCGACAGCATCTACATCCGGTCGCTGCTCGACAAGGACCCGGTGTTCCATCCGCTGCTCCGCTTCGAGCCCCCGCTCTCCATCGCGCGGACCCTGCTCGGCCCGCAGGTCTGGATCGACCTGGAGGCCCGGCTGAACCACGCGGGCCGTCCGGGCGTCTCGGTGCCCTGGCACGCGCACCTGCCGGTGATCCCCGATCCCGTGCCCGCCCTGTTCAGCCACCCGCACCAGATCCACTGCCTCCTTTACCTTGACCACATCACCGAACGGGAAGGGGCCCTCTGCCTCATCCCCGGGTCGCACAGCAGGGGCGACCTGCGGATACCCCTCGGTGACCAGAGCGACCGGCCCGGACAGGTCGAGCTCTACTTCGAGCCGGGTGACGCGGTGCTCATCCACGCCAACTTGTGGCACCGGACCGTCCCGTCCAAGGCGGACGCCGGATATCGGCGGCTGCTGCTGCTCGGGTTCGTCCCGTCGTGGGTGAGGTCGGACGTGGGGCGTGGAGTGGCGGCCGAGCGTCCGCTGACGGTGGAACTGGCGCGTAGCGGGGACGCCGAGACCCGCGAGCTTCTCGGCGAGTTCCAGTGGTGACGGCCGTCGCGGTCGATTGATCTACTCGCCGCCCGTCGACTGCCCCAGGGCCGCGCTGAGGGCGTCCCGGAGTGCCGCCGACAGCACGTCGTCGTAGTCGGCCAGGATCGTCAGGGCCTCCCGCCGGTACCGCGCCGCCTCCTCCGCGCCGGTGCCGTCGTCGGACGCCGACGAGGCGTCCGCCAGGTGGGCGAGGCTCTTCGCGCGCTTCCACCGGTCCCCGACCTGCTGATGGACGGCGGCCGCCCGCCGGTGGAAGTCGGCGGCGTCGGACGGCCTGGCCAGCGCGAGGTAGGCGCGGCCCGTGCCGTCCAGGGCCATCGCCTCGCGGCTCGGATCGCCCTCCCGGCGGAAGATCACGGCGGCGCGCTGGGTGGAGCCGAGCGCGTCCTCGGGCAGTCCGGCGGCGAGCTGCGCCTTGCCCAGGTAGAGCAGGGCCGTGCCCTCCCACAGCGGGTTGTCCATCTCCCGCGCGATCGCCACCGCGGCGGCCGCCGCGGACAGGGCCCCGTCCGGCTCGCCCCGCCTCCGCCGCAGCAGGCTGAACCCGGTGAGGACCATCGACTCGTACAGGCGGTCGTCGAGCGCGCGGAAGGAGCCAAGCGCCTCGGTGAGGAGTCCCCGCGCCTCGTCGGGCCGGTCCAGTTGGAGGAGTGCGTAGCCGAGGCTGTAGCGGACGGTCGCCGACCATCTCGGATCGTCCAGGTACCGGACGATCGACAGCGCTTCCTCCAGCTCCGCGCGGGCCCGCTCCGGACGGTGCGCGAACAGCTCCACCCAGCCGAGCCCGTTGAGCGCCTTCACCGTGCTGAGCCGGTCGCCCAGCTCCCGGTGGATCGCGATCGCCGCCCGGTGGTGGCGGGCGGCCTCGTCCAGCCGCAGCGTCATCCGGCAGAGACGGCCGAGACCGTCGCGCAGGACCGCCTCGCCCTCCAGATCGCCGAGCCGCCGCACCGCGTCCAGACCCGCGAGGGACGTGACCTGCCAATCCTGGAAATGGTTGTAGGTCGCGTAGATCCGCTCCAGTACCGCCGTCAGCTTCCAGGCGAGGTCCAGCCGCTCGGTCTCGGACGCGGCCCGCACCGCGCCCACCAGGTTCAGCTTCTCCTCGGCATACCACCGGGCGGCCTGGTCCCGGTCGGTGAAGGGGACCGGCGGGAAGTCCGGCGACGGCTCGACCGCGAACAGCAGCGTCGTGTCATGGGAGATCAGGAGGACGCACTGGTACGCGCAGTGCAGGTACCAGGCGCACACCCGCTCGACCGCCTCCAGTTGCTCCGGCTGCGGGATCTCGGCTCCGGCCCTGTCCACCGCGTAGGCGCGCAGCAGGTCGTGGAACCGGTAGCGGCCCGGCGTCCCGCTTTCCAGCAGATACGCGCCGGTGAGGACGTCGAGGGAGGTGCGGACCCGGTCATCCTCGGGACCTGCCAGCACCATCGCCGCCGTCACGCCGAAGTCGCCCCCGGGGTGCAGGCCCAGGAGGCAGAACAGCCGGGCCGCGTCCGCCGGGAGCGCGCGGTAGGACCACGCGAAGACCGTCCGGACCGCGTCGGCCTCGCCCTCGTCGCCCGTGGACAGCGCGTCCCAGAGCGACGACTCGTCCCGCAGGTCCGCGATCAGCTCGCCGAGCGGCATGCCGGGACGGCTGGCCGCGCGCTCCGCCGCGATGCGCAGCGCCAGGGGAAGGTGGGCGCACAGCCGGGCCAGTTCGGCGATGTCCGCCGGGTCGTCACCGGTCCGGTAACCCGCCGTGGTCTCGGTGAGCAGGGCGACCGACTCCCGCTCGGTGAGCGTGCCGAGGATCGTGCGCTGCGCGCCGTCCCGGACGAGGAGGCCCGACAGCCTGCTGCGGCTCGTCACGATCGCCAGGCTGGGCCCGGTGCCCGGGACCAGCGGCCTGACCTGCGCCGTCGTTCCGGCATTGTCGAGAATGACGAGCATTCGCCGATCCGCGAGAATCGACCGGTACAGGCTGGACTTGGCCTCCACGTCGTTCGGGACGGCCGACGCGGGAACGCCGAGCGCGATCAGAAAGCGCTCCAGCGCCTGGCCGGGCAGCACGGGAAGGCCCGGATCATATCCGCGAAGATCGATATAAAGCTGCCCATCCGGGAATTCTTCGCGGACGCCGTGCGCCCAATGCAGGGCCAACGACGTCTTTCCCACTCCCGCCGTTCCGGCGATCACGTAGACGACCGTTCCGGCGCCGGTCCTCAGCCCGGTCCGCCGCGCGGCGACCAGCTCGTCCAGCCGTTCCATGTCGTCCAGGCGGTTGACGAAGACCCTGACGCCGCGGGGGAGCTGCCACGGCGCGGAATGCGTCCCGCGTCCGTAGTGGAAATGTATGTCGCCACGGATATCTCGGGCTTGTACGACGTCACCGGCTCGTCCCGACATGGTGGAGCGGATGCCTTGGGCGGCGTCATCATGCTGGTTCTCCGACATGCGATCACCCGTCGTCAACGACGACTCCACCCTACGCTTCCCGTCCATCTCGGGAAATGCGTCCCCAGGGCCAGGTAGGGCCAGCTCAGACGGCCAAAGACCCAGACTTCGCCGCTACCGTACGAGCATTCACGGGCAGGGCCGAAAAGACCCGGAGCGGCCGCCGTCCAGGGGGCGCGGCGGCCTGCTCTTCCTGGGGCGGGGGAGAGCCACCGCACGCGGCGGCCGCTCCGGGAGTTCAGCGGTGTCTGCCCACGTAGCCCGTCTCGGAGACGGCCAGGCCGACGAAGAAGACCAGTGCCCACGCCGCGATGCCGGTCAGCAGGGCCAGCCCTATGATCACGAGAGCGGAGATCACAGGTTCTCCTCGATCTTGCGCTGGGCGGCCAGCGCCTCGCTGAGCAGCTCGTACGAGTCCTCGATGAGGGTCGCCCTCATGCCGAAATACAGCTCTCTCCGCGTGAGCGGACGGCCGAGGCGAGTGGCGATGAGGCATTCCATCGTCGGCGGACGGCGGATGTGCCAACCGGGATATTGCTCCTGAAGACATGCGCGTTCTTGATCGTTCACGGGTCGGGTTCCCCTCGCCGCGGCGCTGGGCTGCACTCCGCAATGGATCGCGAAGGTCGAGACCTACGAAAAGCCGCCATCCGAGGGCCTCGCCGACGACCTCGACACCTTCTTCGAGGCTGGCGGTACGTTCCGCCGCATGTGGGACAGGCTCCAGGAGGCTCGGAAGCGCGGCCTCATCCCGACCGGTTTTCGGCCGTTGATGGACGCTGAAAAGGAGGCGGCACAGAGTCCGTTCTCCGGGACGTCCCGCCGGAGGTTCGCGCCGGGCAGTGCAAGCGCCTATTGGATTTGGCTCAACTGCCAAATATAGCGATCCAGGTACTTCCAGCTTGCGCTTGCGTCTTCGAGACCGGATTCCAAGTTCTCACCTTCGAGAAGTCGGTCGATCTCGCCTACATCGAGGGTGCGGGTGGAAATGGCCAGATGCTCGCTGACCCGGCCGCGGTCCTCAGCCTTGCCGTCCTGTTCAATGTGGCAAGATCTGAGGCGTTGTCGGCGAACGAATCCGCCGCACGGATACAGACCCTCATGGAGGGCACGTGAGCACCCCCCGCTCGTCGTCCAAAAACTGGCGCAAGAGTACGTACAGCGACTCTTCAGGGGGCAACTGCGTCGAGGTTGCCGCACTTCCCTTGGTCGTGGGCGTTCGGGACTCGAAGGATCCGGATGGTCCGGTACTGGCGTTCGGGCGCGCGGCCTTCGGGGAGTTGGTGAGCGGCATCCGGGGTGGACAGTACGACCGGTAGTACACCGGGGCCGTTGGCGGCGGCACGGTTGTGTCCGAGCCGCCGATGGATCAGTTGCCTGGGGTTGGTGGGGTGCCCTGGTAGACCGTCAGGTCGAACATGATGTAGGAGGTGGGCTCGGAGCCCGTCTCCTTTATCTTGATGAGGCCGACCAGGCCGCTATCGGTGGTGGCGCAGATCAGCTTGCCTTTGATCAAGTATTCCGAGCCGAGGCGGGAGGCGTAGCGGGTGTTGTCGAGGCAGTTCGCGTAGTTGCCGGACTGGCCCGGAGGCAGCACTGACAGTTTGTTCGCGTTGATGGCGTAGCCGTCGTAGGAAAGATCGCTCTCTCCTACCTTGTCCGTGGGGTGCTTGGGGTCGTCGGCGAAGGTCACCGAGTAGCCGCTGCTCAGGTTGATGCTGGTGTAGTGGCCGAGTTGGCTGCCTATGCCTTTGCCGTCCTCCGTGCCACCGCCGCTGTTCGTGCCACCGCCGCTGTTCGTGGCGGCGCCGGATGGGGCCGCGCCGAGTGGGGGCTGCCGCTCGCTTCTGCTTCTGTGTGCCGCGGTGACCCCGACGGTGATGATCAGCGCGAAGAGGAGCAGCGCGGCCACCCCGCCGATGACGATCTTGGTAGCGGCTGAGCCGGAGGACGCGGGCGGGCGGGGTCCCGGCGAGATTGGGGAGCCCGGAGGCGGGACGGGGAACACACGTCCAGGAGGCGGGCCGGGGTACGGGCGTGGCGGCGCGCCTATGGGCGTCGTCCCGGCCGTCGCCATGTGCGGGGCCGTGCCGGGATGGGGTGGTGGGGGAGGGGTGGTGGCGTAGGCGGGGAGGCGGCGGGTTACGTCGTCCGGGAGCCATCCGGCGGACGGCGCGTCCGCGTCGGCGTCGGCGGTCAGTTCGGCGCGGATCGCGGTGGCGTTCGGACGGGCTTCCGGGTCCTTGTCGAGGCAGCGCCGGAGCAGGTCGCGGAGCGACTCCGGGCAGCCGTCCAGGTTCGGCTCCTCGTGCGCGATGCGGAACAGGACGGCGGTGTCGGGGCCGTCGCCGAACGGGGTGCGGCCGGTGGCCGCGAAGAAGATCACGCTGCCGAGGGCGAAGTAGTCGACGGCCGTCGTGCAGTCGCGGCCGAGGGCCTGCTCGGGGGCCATGAACTGCGGTGATCCGATGCGCATCCCGGTCCGGGTGAGCGGCGTGGTGTCGGCGGCGCGGGCGATGCCGAAGTCGATGACGCGCGGGCCGTCCCCGGCGAGCAGCACGTTGGACGGCTTCAAGTCGCGATGCACGACCCGGGAGCCGTGGATCGCCTGGAGCGCCTCGGCCATGCCGGTGAGCAGCGCCCGGACGGTCTCCTCCGGCATCGGGCCGTTCGCCGTCACGGCCTGCGCGAGCGAGGGGCCGGGCACGTACGCCGTCGCCATCCACGGGCGTGGACCGTCCACCTGCGCGTCGATGACGGCCGCCGTGTAGCGGCTCTGCACCCGCTGCGCCGCGGTGACCTCCTGGCCGAACCGGCGGCGGAACTCGGGGTCGTCGGCGAACTCCGGGCGGATGACCTTGACGGCCAGCCGCCGTCCGCTCTGCGTGGTGGCCAGGTAGACGCGCCCCATCCCGCCCGCGCCCAGCCGGGCCAGCACCCGGTAGCCGCCGATGTCCGGCGGGTCGCCGGCCTCAAGGGGCGTGAACGGCGGGTCGGACCAGGCGGGGGGATGCATGCGTCCTCCTTGACCGGCACCTTCCGCCCGGATCGGCGAGCCTGCCGGAAACGTCTGTACCGTCCATGCTCGGTACCGAACTTTATCGTCGGCAGACCCGCGCGTCCCTCGCATTTGCGATCAAATCGCCAGGCGGCGGTACCGCTTCCGCCGCGATGTTTTTCAGGCGTGGGGCGATCATGCTGCGGCCTTTTGGGTGACCGTTATGGACATTCTTGCAAGCGTCTTGAGGAGAGACGATCAAGAGCTCGGAGGGTCGGCGTCGCGGGGCGAGCCGGGGACGCTTTCGTTGCGGATCAAGAATGTTCCGGCTATCACCACTAGGCCGGATAGGGCTAGGACCAGGCGGGGTGGGGTTACGCCCAGGGGGCTCACGTTCCATTCTTCGAGGGCGTCGGAGGCGGCGCCCGAGACGAGGGCGGCCAAGGCCAGGCCGAAGCGGAGGGTGGCGTGGAAGGCCGTCAAAGCCAGGTTGCGGCGGTAGCCGTCGAGGCTTTCCTGCATGTAGGTGATGCCGCCGACGAGGGCGGCGGTGGCGGCGCCGCCGAACAGGACGGCGCCGACGAACGACCAGGTCAGCGACGCGATGATGCCCATCATGGCGATCGTGACGCCCTGGATCGCGGTGGCCGTGCGGATCTGCGTCATGAGGTGCCAGTCGCCCTTGCGGACGATCACCAGCCCGCTCACCGCCCCGACCCCGAACAGGGCGACGAGGACGCCGAAGCCGATCGGGCCCGCGTGGACGACGTCCTGCACGAACACCACGCCGAGTGAGAACAGCGCGCCGAGTCCGAGCGCGACGACCGCGACGCCGGGGAGGACGCCGCGCACCACGGGCAGGCGGAGCGCGTCCAGGAATCCGCCCTGCTTCGGCTCGTCCTGCTCGGTCGACCAGCGTTCGCCGCGCCGCGGGCCGAGGTCGGGAATGGAGCGGATCGCGAAATAGGAGACGAGGTAGGTCAGCGCGTCCAGCCAGAACACGACGACGTAGCGCCAGTGGCCCTCCCAGCCGGCGTTGTTCGACAGCCAGAGGATGAGGCCGAACGCGCCCGCGCCGACCGGGATCATGCCGTAGGACGTGGCCATCGTGATGCCGTTGGCGACCTCCAGCGTGCCGGTGTCGTGCTCGTCCTGGTCGGGGCCCTCGATGAGCCAGGGGATGGCGGCGTCGCGGGCGGGCAGGAAGCACAGGCCGACGACCTCGATCGCGAACGCCCAGAAGTAGACCCACCAGAGGTGGGGCAGGACGGGCAGCGCCACCGCCATCCCGACGCGGATCAGGTCGGACGTCAGCATCACGCTCCGCCGCCGCCACCGGGTGACGACCCGCGCGGCGAGCGGGGCGCCGAGCGCGGACGGCAGCAGCCGCAGCACGAGGACGCCGCCGACCGCCGTGGTGGACTCGCTCAGTTCCAGGACGAAGTACATGAGGGCGAGCGTCCCCATCCAGTCGCCGAGGGAGGAGACGGTCTGGCCCAGCATAAGCCGCCGGAAGTCGCGGCGGTTCAGCTGGTCCTTGAGTCCCATGCGGGCTCGACCCCCCGTGCCGCGTCCCAGGGCCGTGGCGGCTCGACGGGTGGTGCGCCGCGCAGCAGGGCGGCGAGGCGGGCGGCGGCGCGGTCCCAGCTCCACTGCTCGCACACCCAGCGGCGGCCGTTCGCGCCGAGGGCGCGGGCCCGGTCCGGGTCGGAGAGCAGCTCGTGCAGGACGCCGGAGAGCGCGTCCGGCCGCGCCGCGTCGAGCAGGACGCCGGTCCGCCCGTCCTGGACGGATTCGGGGCTGCCCCCGGAGCGTCCGACGACGACCGGGAGCCCGGCCGCCGACGCCTCCAGCACCGACAGCCCGAGGCCCTCGACCTGGAGGCCGCCGCGCTCGTCCCGGCACGGCAGGACGAACACGTCGGCTGCGGCGTAGTAGCGCGGCAGGTCGGCGGGGGACACCGGGCCGGTGATCGTGACCGTGCCGGGCGCCGTGCGGGCCGCCTGGTCGGTGAGGCGGGCGCGGGTCGGGCCGTCGCCGACGATGACGAGCCGGGCGTCCGGGCGCCGTTGGACGACGTCCGGCCAGGCGTCCAGCAGCCGGTCGTGGCCCTTGCGCCGGACGAGCCGCGACACGCTCAGCACGACGGGGCCGTCCCCGAGCCCGTGCCGCCGCCGGACCGGGGCGCCGTCCAGGCCCGGCCGAAACCGGACCGGGTCGACGGCCCCGGCGAGCTGGACGAGGCGGGTCCGGTCGCCGAGGACGCGGGCCAGCTCCGCGCGCGTCCCGGCGCTGAGGAAGGTGAGGGCGTCGAACGCGGGCGCCACGGCGCGCAGCGCGGCGCGGGTCGGCGCGGCGCGGAACCAGCCGATCTCCTGCCCGTGCGTGGAGCCGATCAGACGGGGGAGCCCCGCGAGCTTCGCGAAGGGCGCGTACATGCCGAACGGCGCGGCGGCGGTGATCCAGGCGGCTTCGGCGCGGTGCCGGGCGGTGAGCCGCCGCAGTCCGCGGAACAGCAGGTAGGCGTGCCGCCGGACGACCGGGAAGTCGAGCCGGGCGTCGAACCGGGCGGCCCCCGGCCGGGCGGGCGCGATCACGAGCAGCCGGTCGGCGGGCAGCCTGCGCACGAGTTCCCAGGTGAACGTCTGCACCCCGCCCGGCTCCGGTGGGAAGTGCCCGGTGATCACGATCGTCCGGGGTATCTCCATGGGAAGCCGTTTCCCCGGCAGGCGGGAGCCATTCGCCGGGCACCGGCCGCACCCGCCCGCGACCGGTGCCCGAGCCCCCGCCCGCGGTCACAGGTCGGTGGCGATGACCTCCTCGATGTTCCGTTCGGCGAGTGCCGTGATGGTGACGAACGGGTTGACGCTGGTGTTACCGGGGATGAGCGATCCGTCGATGGCGTAGAGGCCGGGATGCCCGCGCAGGCGGCCGTAGTTGTCGGTGGCCCTGTTGAGGACGGCCCCGCCGAGCGGGTGGTAGGTGAGGTGGTCGCCCCAGATCTTGTACGCGCCGAAGAGGTCGGTGCGGTAGATCGTGCCCTCCTTCTGGTTGATCTTGTCGAAGATGGTCTTGGCCCGGTCGACGCTGGCCTGCTTCCAGGCGGTCTGCCAGTTCAGGTCGACGCGTCCGGCCGCCGCGTTCCAGGCGAACTCGGCGCGGTGCGGGGTGTTCGTGATCGACAGGTAGAACGAGGCGTAGGTCTCGATTCCGGTGGGGATCGGCGCGACCTCGGCGAACGCGCCGCCCGCGTCCCAGTTGTCGATCCCGCCGGTCGGCATGGCCGACTGGACCTTGCCGGTCGGGTCCCAGAGGTGGTTGGCCCGGCCGCACATGACGTTGCCGTTGTCGCCCCAGCCCTTGCCGATCTCGCCGTTCAGGTTGGGAAGCCCCCCGGTCGCCTTCATCTGGACGAGCAGTTTGCTGGTGCCGACGCTGCCCGCCGCGAAGAACACCCTGTCCGCGGTGACGGTCTTGGTGGCGGTGACGGCTCCGGACGTGTCGAGCTGGTCGATCACGACCGTGTACCCGCCGTTGGACGCGGGCGACACCGACGTCACCTTGTGCAGCGGCGAGATCGCGACCCGTCCGGTGGCCTTCGCCTGGGCCAGGTAAGTCTTCTGCAAGGACTTCTTGCCGTAGTTGTTGCCGTACAGGATCTCGGCCGCGAGCGCCGACTGCGGGACGGTTCCCGCCGCCTCACGCTTCATGTAGTCGAAGTCGTACACGTTCGGGACGTAGACGAACTCGAACCCGGAGCGCTGGGCGTGCTTCCGTCCGACGCGGGCGTACTGGTAGCAGTCGGTGGTGTCGAACCAGGCCCGGTCGATCTCGTTGACGCCGAGCCCGGCGTTGGCGCGCGGGTAGTAGACGCCGTACATCTCGTCCGCGTCGACGGACGGCAGGACGGCCCCGAACCGCGACCGCTTCGGCGTCACGGCCATCCCGCCGTTGACGAGCGAGCCGCCGCCGACGCCGCGCCCCTGGTAGACGAGGATGCCGCCGAAGTCCTCGGCGTCGAGGATGCCGGTGTAGCGCGGGACGTCCTTGTCGAGCGGGAAGCCCAGGAAGTTGCTGATCGGCTGCTTGGTGCGGGTGCGGAGCCAGTAGGAGCGGTAGTCGGGCGTCCGGGTGTTGGGGAAGAGCTTGCCGTCCGGGCCGGGGGCGTCCCAGGCCATGCCCATCTCGACCATGTGCACGTCGACGCCCGCCTGGGCGAGCCGGAGCGCGGCGACCGAGCCGCCGTAGCCGGTGCCGATGATCAGTGCCGGGACGCGGGCGCCGTCGCCGATCGGGCCCGCGGCGCCCGCGGCCGCCGCAGCGCGTTCCGGCAGGCCCAGCATGCCGAGCCCGACGATAGAACCGGTTCCAGCGAGGAACCTTCGCCGCGACAACCCGCCAGTGGTGGAGTCAGTCATGTGACCTCCCTCATTCGGGATGAGATTGAAACGGGTTCTACCTCCGCGCGGACGGGCGCGTCACGGGGTTACGTGAAAGTAACTCATGTCCACATGCGGCTACCAAGCATTTGCTTGGCTAGGACGCGAAACTCTGTTACGTTCCGGCCATGATCTCCGTGATCGTCTGGGGCACCGGCAATGTCGGACGGGCCGCGATCCGCGCCGTGGCGGCGCATCCGGCGCTGCGGCTCGCGGGGGTGATCGTCCATGATCCGGGCAAGGTCGGACGCGACGCGGGCGACCTCGCGGGCCTCGGCCGCGACCTCGGCGTCCCGGCGACCGGCGACGTCGGGGCGGTGCTGGCGGAGCGTCCGCAGGCCGTGGTGTACGCGGCGTCCGGCGACATCCGGCCCGACGACGCGCTCGCCGACGTCGTGTCCGCGATCCGGGTCGGGGCGGTCGTCGTCACGCCCGCCCTGTACGCGCTCTACGACCAGCGCGGCGCCCCGCCCGAGACGCGGCGGGCGGTACTGGACGCGGTCGCCGAAGGCGGCGGCTCGCTGTTCGTGTCGGGCATCGACCCGGGCTGGGGCAATGACGTCCTGCCGCTGCTGGTCAGCGGGCTCGGCGGCGTCGTGGACGCGATCCGCTGCCAGGAGATCTTCGACTACTCGGCCTACGACCAGCCGGACGCCGTCCGGTACCTGGTCGGCATGGGGCAGCCGATGGACTACGAGCCGCCGATGGTCGCGCCGTCCGTCCCGACGATGGTGTGGGGCGGGCAGATCCGGCTGATGGCGCGGGCGCTCGGCGCCGAACTGGACGAGATCCGCGAGACCGTCGAACGCCGTCCGCTGGACGCCGCCGTGGCCACCGCCGCCATGGGCGAGTTCGAGAAGGGGACGCAGGGCGCGCTCCGGTTCGAGGTGCAGGGGATCGTCGGCGGCGAACCGCGCATCGTGATCGAGCACGTCACGCGGATCGACCCGTCCTGCGCGCCCGACTGGCCGTCCCCGCCGGACGGGGACGGCGCGCACCGCGTGATCATCGGGGGCGCGCCGCGCATCGAGGTCACCGTCGAGGCGACCGACGAGGGCGGCAACCGCGCGGCGGGCGGCAACGCGACGGCGGCCGGACGGCTCGTCGGCGCGATCGACTGGCTGGTGGACGCCGAACCGGGGCTCTACGACGCGCTCGACGTCCCGTTGCGTCCCGCCGCCGGAAAGCTCGGGAGGGAGGCCGGATGAACATCGACGTCCCGGACGGCAAGGATCCGATCGGCTACGTGTGGGGCGAGATGGTGCCCGGCATCGGCCCGGCGGCGGCGAACCTGTCCCTCGCCGTGTACGAGCACACGACGCTCGGGCTGCGCGAGTTCGAGGCGGCCCGGCTGCGCGTCGCGCAGCTCAACGGGTGCCTGTTCTGCCTCGACTGGCGCACCGAGCGCGACGGGCGGAAGGTCGAGGAGGGCTTCGCGGACGCGGTGGCCGAGTGGCGTACCACTGGTGCGTTCGATGAGCGAACCCGCCTCGCCGCCGAGTACGCCGAGCGGTACGCCCTCGACCACCACGCGCTGGACGAGGAGTTCTGGGAGCGGATGACCGCGCACTACGACCAGCGCGAGATCGTGGAGCTGACGATGTGCGTCGGCTCCTGGCTCGCGTTCGGCCGGCTGAACCACGTGCTCGGCCTGGACTCCAGGTGCGTCCTTCCCCGCTCCCGGTGATCCGCGTCCTGTCCCCGGTCACGCCGTTCCGGGGGACGCCTTTCCGAACGACGCCGTTCCGGGCCCGGTGCCAGCCCAACACCAGGCCCGGATGTCTCGTCAGGCGGCCGACGCCGCCGGGGTGTAGTGGGAGGCGTCGTCGCCCTCGACGATGTAGGAGCGCCGTCCGTCCACGGCCTTCGGGACG
This sequence comes from Actinomadura syzygii, assembly GCF_008085905.1. Classification (GTDB taxonomy): domain Bacteria; phylum Actinomycetota; class Actinomycetes; order Streptosporangiales; family Streptosporangiaceae; genus Spirillospora; species Spirillospora syzygii. The sequence goes on from NZ_VSFF01000007.1 coordinate 213,779, forward strand.
TCGCCCGCGACGGTGACCCGGTGCAGCAGGCGGGGGAGGTCGCCGTAGTCGTCGGGCGCGTAGTGCTGGGTGATCCGGTTGTCGAACACGACGAGGTCGCCCGGCGCCCACACCCACCGCAGGACGTTCTCCGGCCGCGTCACGTACGCCTGGAGGAGGTCGAGGATCGCGCGCCCCTCGCGCGAGGACGTCAGCCCGACGACGCTCTGCGCGAACCCGCCGATGTACAGGTTCCGCTCACCCGACTCGGGGTGCACCCGCACCACCGGATGCGCGGTCTTCCACGTCTGGGACAGGAACGCGCGGCGGTGCTCGGCCGCCTTCGCGGGATCGACGCTGCCCTTCTGCGGCTTCACGTAGTCGTAGTCGTTGGAGTGGACGGCCCACAGCCGGTCGGCCAGCTCGCGCAGCTCGGCGGGCAGGTCGCGGTAGGCGGCGCCGGTGTTGGCGATCAGGGTGTTGCCGCCGTAGGGCGGGATGACGAGGCCGCGCAGGGTGCTGATCTTGGGCGGCGTCTGGATGAACGTGACGTCGGTATGCCACTGGTTCGCCCGGCCTGACTCGCTGTCGACCGGCAGGATCTCCGGATTCCCGTCCAGGGCGGGGACGGTCGGATGGGCGCCGGTGAGCGGGCCGAACCGGGACGCGAACGAGATCTGGTCGTCATCGGTCAGCTCCTGCCCGCGAAACCCCAGGACCTTGAACTCCAGCAGCGCGTCGTGCAGCTCGTCGAACAGTTTGTCGGAAAGGTCGCGCACGTCGAGGCCGACGACCTCGGCGCCGACCCGGCCGCCGATCCGGCGGATGTCGAACCCGGTCATGTGATCTACCCCTTCTCTGGTGACTCGGCTCAGGGTGGCTCGGCTCAGGCGGGTTGCGGGACGGGGAACGCGGGGCGGAACAGCACCGCTGCGCCTCAGCGAATCACGGCGTCCAGCCATAGTCAACTATTCCTACTGTTAAAGTAGGAAATCCCCCGAAACCCCAGCCACCGAAGGAGACCACGGTGAGCACACCCGCCCCCACGGGCCTGACCCGACGACGACTCATCTCCGCGCTCACGATCGCGGCGGCCGCCGGTCCCGCCGCGGCGGCCTGCGGGACCGCGGCGGGCGGCGCGCGGCGCACCGCCACCCTGCGCTACCAGGGCTGGACCGGGCAGGTCATCCTGCCGGAGCTCGCCGCCGACCTCGGCCACCTCGGCGACGTGAAGCTGAAGTGGGTCGGCAACACGATCAGCGGGCCGCAGGACGTCCAGTCCGCGGCGACCGGGCAGGTCGACTTCGGCGGCGCGTTCAACGGCGCGATCGTCAAGCTCCAGGAGGCGGGCGCGCCGATCACGTCCGTCATCGGCTACTACGGCACCGACGACAGGTACTACAACGGGTTCTTCGTCCTGAACGGCAGCCCGATCAAGAGCCCGCGCGACCTCATCGGCAAGAAGATCGGGATGAACACGCTGGGCGGGCACTCGCAGGCCGTCCTCGACCTCTACCTGCGGCGCAACGGGCTCACCTCGGCGGACATCGCGAAGGTCGAGCCGCTCGCCCTCCCGCCGGTCACCACCGAGCAGTCGCTGCGCCGGGGGCAGATCGACGTCGCCGCGCTCAGCGGGATCTTCCAGGACAAGGCGGTCGCCACGGGCGGCATCCGCCCGCTGTTCAAGGACCACGACTTCCTCGGCTCGTTCACCGCCGGGTCCTACGTCTTCCGCGACGACTTCATCAAGCGGAACCCCGACACCGTGCGGGCGTTCACGGCGGGCATCGCCAGGACCATCGAGTGGTCGCGGGGCCGGCCGCGCGCCGAGATCATCGCCCGGCTCACCAGGATCCTCCAGGCGCGCGGGCGGAACGAGAACGCCGACGCGCTCAAGTACTGGAAGTCCTGGGGCGTCGCGGAGAAGGGCGGCGTGCTGACCGACCGGGAGTTCGACACCTGGCGGACCTGGCTGGAGGACGTCGGCCAGATCCCGAAGGGCCGGATCAAGGCCGCCGACCTCTACACCAACAGGTTCAACCCGTACCGGCAGGGAGGAAGCGGACGATGACGGCGAAGATCAGCGTCTCCGGACTCGGGAAGACGTTCCCCGTCCGGGGCGGCGACGAGGTCACGGCCCTCCACGACGTCTCCCTGGACGTCGCGGAGGGCGAGTTCCTGGTGGTGGTCGGGCCGTCCGGCTGCGGCAAGTCCACGTTGCTCGACCTGATCGGCGGGCTGGCGGCGCCGACGTCCGGGCGCGTCCTGATCGACGGCGCGGAGGTGACCGGACCGGCGCTGGACCGCGGCATCGTGTTCCAGCAGTACGCCCTGCTGCCCTGGCGGACGGCGCTGCGCAACGTCGAGTTCGGCCTGGAGGCCAAGGGCCTCGGCCGCCGCGAGCGCGTCGAGACCGCCCGGCGCCACCTGGACCTGGTGGGCCTGTCGGGGTTCGCGGACCGCTACCCGCACGAGCTGTCCGGCGGCATGAAGCAGCGGGTCGCGATCGCCCGCAGCCTCGCCTACGACCCGGACGTCCTGCTCATGGACGAGCCGTTCGCCGCCCTCGACGCGCAGACCCGCGACTCCCTCCAGGAGGAGTTGCTGCGCATCTGGTCGAAGACCGGCAAGACCGTCGTGTTCATCACCCACGGCATCGACGAGGCCGTTTACCTGGGCGGGCGCGTCGCCGTCATGACCGCGCGGCCCGGCACCGTGAAGGAGGTCGTGGACATCGACCTCGGCCCCCGCGACGCCGACCGCGACCCGCGCTCCACTCCCGAGTTCGCCGCGCACCGGCACCGGGTCTGGTCCCTGCTGCGCGACGAGGTGCGCGCCGTCGCCGTCCAGAAGGGCGGGACGTCATGACGAGCACCGCTGAGGCCCCGGTCGCCGTCGAGGTCGGGCGGACGGCGGCCCCGCCGTCCGCGAAGGCGTCCCGGCGGGGGCTGGCGAAGGCGGGCGTGCTGCTGCGGCGGACCGTCGCGCTCGCCGCGTTCCTCGCCGTCTGGGAGCTGGCCCCGCGCGCGGGCCTGGTCGACCGGATCTTCCTGCCGCCGGTGTCGGAGATCGTCCCGGCGCTGTGGGACCTGGCCGGAAGCGGACGGCTGTGGCAGGACGCGGAGGCGAGCCTCGTCCGCTCGCTGTCCGGATTCGGCCTGTCGATCGTCGTCGCGGTGCCGCTCGGCCTGCTGATCGGCTGGTACCGGCCGGTCGCGGAGCTGCTGAACCCGCTGCTCGAACTGTTCCGCAACACCGCCGCGATCGCGCTGCTGCCGGTGTTCGTGCTGATCCTCGGCATCGGCGAGACGTCGAAGGTCGCGATCGTCCTGTACGCCTGCACGTGGCCGATCCTGCTCAACACGATCAGCGCGGTCGGCACCGTGGACCCGACGCTGGTGAAGTCGGCGCGGTCGCTCGGGCTGTCCGCGCCGCGGATCTTCCAGAAGGTGATCCTGCCCGCCGCGGTGCCGGCGGTGTTCACCGGGATCCGGCTGGCCGGGGCCACCGCCGTGCTGGTCGTGATCGTCGCGGAGATGGTCGGGGCCAAGGAGGGGCTCGGGTTCCTGATCAACTCGTCCCAGCAGAACTTCGCGATCGACGACATGTACGCGGGCATCATCGCGATCTCCGCGCTCGGGCTGCTGTTCAACCACCTGCTCGTGCTGGTCGAGCGGAGGTTCACCCGGTGGCGCGCCCCGGTGCGGTGACCTCCGCTCAGTCGTCGTCGACGTGGGCGAGCTTGTCCGGGTTGGTGACGGTGTAGACGCCGCGGACGAGGTCGCCCTCCGGCGCCAGGTCGAGGACCATCACGGCGAACGGGGCGTCCGCGTCGAACAGCACGGCCGACGGGTCGCCGTTGACCGTCCGGTACCTGATGTCCAGGTTCGCGGGCGCGCGGCGGCCCGTCGATGACACGATCGTCCGGGCCACCCTGCCGCTGCACCTTCGGGTCGGCCTGGTAGCGGGGCCGCCGCGCGTGCACGTGCTCGCGCGCCCGGTGCGCGAGCTGCCGCACCGCGGACGGGTTCCGGTCCAGGATCGGGGCGATCTCGGTGTGCGCGTAGCCGAACACCTCGTGCAGGACGAACACCGCCCGCTCCAGCGGCGTCAGCGTCTCCAGCACGACGAGCAGCGCCATCGAGACGGCCTCGGTCCGCTCGGCGGGATCGCTCGCGTCCGGCGGCCCGACGAGCGGCTCCGGCAGCCACGACCCGACGTAGGTCTCGCGGCGGTGGTTCGGCTCGGCCTGCCGGGCGAGGGCCGTCGCGGTCTCGGGCATGGCTCGACCTCCTCGCGCGCTCCTCCCTCAGAGGGACGCGGGACCCCCGAACGTGACATCCCGGCCGCGATTGTGATGTGAGCCTCATCCGGCCTCGCGGCTGTCACATACCGCCCCGCCGATCCGCTCATGGGACGCGACAGTTTCGGAATTCGGAGGTCATCGACCCATGACGGACACACGGCCGTCCTTCCTCGCGACCGGACGCGGCAAGCTCACCCTCACGCTGCTGTGCGCGATCGCGTTCCTGGACTTCATCGACGCCTCGATCGTCAACGTTGCGCTGCCCGCCATCCGCGCGGACCTGGACTTCTCCGTCCAGGACCTCCAGTGGGTGCCGAGCGGCTACCTGCTCACCTACGGCGGGCTCATGCTGCTCGGCGGCAGGCTCGCCGACCTGCTCGGCCGCCGCCGCGTCGTGGTGGCCGGGACGGTGCTGTTCTCGCTGTCGTCCCTCGCCGGGGGCCTCGCGGTGAACTCGGGCATGCTCGTCGGGGCGCGGCTCGCGCAGGGCGTCGGCGCCGCGATCATGCTGCCCGGCACCCTGTCCATCCTGACGACGACCTTCAAGGAGGGCGGCGACCGGGCCAAGGCGCTCGGCGTGTGGGGCGGCGTCGCGGGCGGCGCGAGCGCCGCCGGGGTCCTGCTCGGCGGGCTGCTGACCGACAGCCTCGGCTGGCGCTGGGTGATGCTGGTGAACGCGCCGGTCTGCGTCCTGGTGATCGTCGGCCTGTTCCTGCTGGTGGACGGCGACCGCCGCGCGGCCCGGCTCGCGAGCTTCGACGCCGGCGGGACCGTCCTCGTCACCGGCGGGATGCTGCTGCTCGTCTTCACGCTGGTCAAGGCCCCGGAAGTCGGCTGGGACGCGGCCCGCACCATCGGCGGGCTCGCCGGGACGGCCGCCCTGCTCGCCGCGTTCGCGGTGAACGAGCAGCGGCACCGCAGCCCGCTGCTGCCGCTGTCGATCTTCCGCGTCCGCGGGCTCGCCGTCACCGACGTCGCCTACCTCGTCGCGGTCGCCGGGGTGGCGTCGCTGTTCTTCTTCCTCAGCCTCTACATGGAGAACGTGCTGCACTACTCGCCGATGAAGACGGGCTCGGCTTATCTGCCGCTGTGCTTCGGCGTCGGCGTGGCCGCGTCCATGACCCCGAAACTGGTGGCGCGCGTCGGAACACGCCCGCTGATCGTCGCGAGCCTTCTCGTCACCGGGGCCGGGATCTTCTGGCTCTCCCGCATCCCGGTGGACGGCGCCTACCTGCCCGACCTCCTGCCGGGCCTGCTCGTCACCTCCCTCGGACTCGGCGTGGCGTTCGTCTCCATCACGACCGCCGCGAACGCGAACGTCCCGGCGGACAAGGCGGGCCTCGCCGCCGCCCTCCTCAACGCCTCGCAGCAGATCGGCGGCGCCCTCGGCCTGGCGATCTTCTCGGCGGTGGCCACGTCCCGGACGTCCCACGCCCTGGCCACCGGAAAGCCGGTCCCAGAGGCCCTGACCTCGGGCTTCGCCCGCGCCCTCCTGGTATGCGCGATCTTCGTGGCGGCCGCCGCCCTCGTCTCCGTCCGCGCCGCCCACACCCGAGGCGAAGCGACCGACGCGCACCCGGAACCCGTCCCCGAACCAATCCCGGCCAAGTAACGCCCCGCCCCCGGCCGCACCACACGCGGCCGGGGGCGGCTCATGCTCAGACGGCGACGGAGACGCTCAGCCCCGGCTTGGGCAGATAGCGCAGCGTTTCCTTGGACGAGACCGAGCCGAGGAACTCACCGGTGCAGTCCTTCTCCGAGTAGACCCACATGACGACCGGAAGCAGCCTTCCGACCGTGTTGGAGACCGAGCGGAGCGGCACCGGCGAGTTCTGGCAAGGAGTCCAGTCGAAGTCGGCCTCCACCCCTTTGAAGTCGCCTTCACTCCACCCGCACAGCCAGCGATAGTCCGTCTGGCAGGTATCCGGAGGACCGGCGGCCGCCGCAGCGGCGGCAGGCACCACGGCCAGCGCCGCGACAACGGAAGCGGTAAACGAGATGTGACCAAGCGTTCGCCACATGGGAGCACTCCTTTCCTGAGTGCCCCCCATCGACCCACGAAGCGCATTAATGATCAACAAGCAATAATTCAATCCCCACACCCGGACGCCTCACCCAGCGGCGGCCCTCGTAGCGGACTTCGTCAGGTTTCCGTTTCCGTGGTTAGGGCTTGTGCCCAAAACTTGCGCAGCAGATCGAGTGCGGTGGTGAGGTCGGGATCGGCGAGGGTCAGATCTTCGGCGAGCATCGGGTAGTCCTTCGCCCAGACGGGTGGCGGATCGAGAATGGCCGTCGGCACTGGGTGGGTGGCGCGGACGGCGAACACGTGATTCACCACGTCCAGTAAGGGTTTGTCCGCAGTGAGACCGTCCTCGATGAGCAGGACTATGTCAACGAGGTCTTTTACCCGAGTGTTCGGGCGGGAGCCGTAGTCGCGGGTGAGCGCGTGCAGTTTCTCTGCGAAGTGCTGGCGTTCGACGACGACGGCGAACGATTTGCCGGCGAGCCTGCTGTCGACGGAGAAGCGCCAGCCGGGACGTCCCGCCGCATCGGGTTCCAGGGGCGTCGGAGGCTTCACGGAGTACGCGAAGCCGTCGCCGTCGACGTCCAGAGCGAGCGTTTCGATCAGCTCCTCGCGCAGCGCCTCGCCGTCGTACGTCGGGCCGTCCGGCAGCGCAAGGTCGAGGTCTTTGGTGGCGCGTGCCCGGCCGCCCAGACGGAACTCAAGGGAAGTTCCACCCTTGAGGATCCACCGACGCTCTGCTGCCGACAGCCGGGCGGCGATCCGGTCGAACACCGCGACGCGGCGCAGGCGGCCGAGGTCCGTGCCCGTCTCGTCCGCCCGCTGCTTCAGTCGGGCCTCCAGCGCGCGGCGAAGGTCCACCGCGTTCGCGTACCGCCTCATGCGCGTTCTGTGTGGAGGGCTCGCTCCACTGCGAGTTCCGCGCGTGTGCCCAGGTGTTGCGCGGCCCGGATGAGTTGCCCCTTGGTCGCGGTTCCCCGGGCGAGCAGTTCGGCGACGGCCGAGTCGATCGCGTCCTGGTCAAGCCGGTCGGCGGCGGACTCCGCGATGGCGCGGACGGGAGTGGTCACCCGGAACCCTTCATGTTCTTCGATCTCGTCAGGGGAAAGCTCGGCGTGGTGGACGACGACCGCCGGGTCTCGTCGTCGGAACCCCGGCGGTACCGTCAGATGGATCTCGGCGGGGTTGGCGGTGCCGAGGTCGTGTACGCCGAGTGCCGTGCCGTGCGACACCACCGCCAGGTCCCGGCTCCACAGCGTCCAGCGGACGAGGTGATCGTTCTCGCCGGTCGGCAGGTCGTCGAACTCGCGAAAGCGGTAGACGCCGCGGTCGACGCGGATCCAGTTGCCGCGTCGCACGTGGAAGTGCTGCGCCTGGTAGGAGTAGCCGTCCTCCAGGGCTTGCGCGGCGGTGAAGTATCCGCGCTGACGGGCCGCCCGGCGCCACAGCCGGGCGCGTGGCTCCTCGTCCCGCTGCCGCATGCGGGGACACTACCGCCGCCCTACCTACAAGTCACTTTTAGTTTTGTGCATGCTGGGTGCTTCAAACTAAAAGTCACTTGAAGGTTGTGGTCTCGCGGACGTCGCCACAGCAGGGGCGTTACTGGATGATTACGGCGGTGGTGGGGGCTGGTTTGTCGGCCGTCCAGCCGTCGTGGCCTGCGTCGGCGCGCCAGTGGCGGCCTGCGTAGCGGATTTCGGTCAGGCCGTAGACCTGGGCGTGGGTTACGGCCCAGGCGGCCACCGCCCAGCCTGCTCGGGCGTTCGTGACCCTCACCGCGTTCCAGGCGCTGGGGCGTGACGGGGCGTTGTAGGCGAGCGGGCTCGGGCCGGTGACCTGGAGGCGGCCGCCGAAGGCGCGGCGCATCTCGCGGACGGCCTCGGGGCGGCGGGACGCGGTCCGCTTGTCGGGCGGGAACCAGCAGCGGGCGGTGCCCGGCTCGCGGCCGGTGAAGGCGCGTGCGAGGAGGACGCCGTCGTCCTCGTGCTGGGCGTAGGCGCGGCCGTCCGCGCTGCGCTGCACCCGCTGGGCGGCGTCGTGGAGGTCGCGGTCGAGGTAGTCCTTCACCTTGACCAGGGCGTCGAAGAACTTGCTGGTGGCCTGGACGGGGTCGCGCAGCTTGTCCGGCGAGCCCCAGCCCTGCGAGGGGCGCTGCTGGAACATTCCGACGGAGTCGCGGTCGCCGCCCGCCAGGTTGCGGATGTGCGACTCCTGGATCGCGGTCGCGTAGGCGATCACCGCGGCCCGCTCGGGCAGCTGCTTGCGGAACGCGACGGCCGCGATCGTGGCGGCGTTCGCGCCCTGCTCCAGGTCGAGCGGCATCTTGCCGGTGCTCGTGTTCACCTCGCAGCCCGAGCCGTGCAGGTAGGGACGGGCCTTCTGGAACAGCACGTAGGCGCCGACGCCGAGCAGCAGCACGACGACCGACACGCCCGCCGCCCAGTGCCGCCCCCGGCGGCCCCGCCCGCCGCCGCCCCCCGTCTCGGGGCGCGCCCGCAACCTCGCCCAAACAGCCACGCGAAGACGGTACCGGCAGACGGCCCCCACTAAGCTCAAGGACCATGACCGAAACGTTCACCAGCCCGATCTCCGGCGGCATCGACGAGTTGTGGGAGCGGCGCGCCGAGCTCACGCCCGACGACGCCGACGCTCGGGCCGCCATCGTCGCCGCCGTCGACCAGCTCGACACGGGCGAGGCCCGCGTCGCCCGCATCGACCCCGGCACCGACGAGGTGATCGTCGACGAGCGGGCCAAGCGGGCGATCCTGCTGAGCTTCAAGGTCCTCGGCATGGTGCGCTCGCAGGTCGGAGACTTCCGGTACCACGACCGGATCCCGCTGAAGAGCACGCTGGACGGCGTCCGCGTCGTCCCGGGCGCGATCGCCCGCTGGGGCGCCTACCTCGCGCCCGGCGTCGTGCTGATGCCGTCGTTCACCAACATCGGCGCCTACGTCGACTCGGGGACGATGGTCGACACGTGGGCGACCGTGGGCTCGTGCGCGCAGGTCGGCAAGAACGTCCACCTGTCCGGCGGGGTGGGCATCGGCGGGGTGCTGGAGCCGCCGAACGCCAAGCCGGTGATCATCGAGGACGACGCCATGATCGGCAGCCGCTCCATGATCGTGGAGGGCGCGCGGGTGGGGCGCGGCGCGGTCATCGGCTCCGGGACGAACCTGTCCGCGTCCATGCCGGTCATCGACGTCGAGACGGGCGAGGAGGTCGCGCGCGGCCGCGTCCCCGACTGGTGCGTCGCGGTCGGCGGCACCCGCACCAAGGAGTTCAAGGGCGGCACGTTCGGCCTGCCCGCCGTGCTGATCCTCAAGCGCCTCGAAGAGGGCCAGCGCCACGACAAGGCGTCCCTCAACGAGATCCTGCGCGACCACGGCATCAACACGTGACCTCGGTGATTTTCAGGGGGCGGGCGGTGCGGACGGCGGCTGCGGCGGCGTAGCCGGGGCCGGGGGTCAGGTCGGCGAGGCGGACCGGGGAGACGGCCGCCTCGCCCGTCCAGGAGACGACCTCGGCGGGCTCGTCCGGGGCGGAGACGTGGATGTCCGACATCGGCGCCGCGAGGCCGTGGCCGGTGGATTTCAGCAGGGCCTCCTTGCGGCTCCAGTAGGCGTGGAAGCCGCGGACCTTGTCGTCCATGGCGGCGAGGGCCGCGCGCTCGGCCTCGGTGAGGACCATGTCGGCGAGCCGGTCGAGGTCGCGGTCGCGCTCCTGCTCCACGTCCACGCCGACTTCCGCGCCTTCGGCGAGGACGAGCACGACCCGGTCGCCCGAGTGGGAGAGTGAGAAGTCGACCCCGGAGTCGGGCAGGCGCGGCTTGCCGTGGGGGCCGCCGCAGTGCGGGCAGTCGGTCGTGAAGCGGATGCTCTTCGGGTCGAGGCCGACCGCCTCGGCGAGGGCGGTTCGGGCGAGGAAGCGGCCGGTGACGAAGCGGGCCTTGTCCTCGGCGCGGCGGAACCGCTCGTAGCGGTCGCGCTCGGCTTCGTCCAGCAGGTCGCGCATGTCGGGATCGTCGGCGGGCAGCGCCCACCGGACGGCGCACTCCAGCACAGGCATGTCCACGATCGCAATGGTAGGACTTGAACATGGGCCTTGATCTGTTCTCGCACGTGACGGACCTGACCGCCGCCGTCGTGGACGTCGAGTCGGTGAGCGGCGGGGAGCGGGCCCTCGCTGACGCCGTCGAGGAGGCGCTGCGGGCCGTGCCGCACCTGGAGGTGGTCCGCGACGGGAACAGCGTCGTCGCCCGCACCGGGCTCGGACGCGCCGAGCGGGTCGTCCTCGCCGGGCACCTCGACACCGTCCCGCTGAACGGCAACCTGCCGTCGCGGGTCGAGGGCGACCGCCTCTACGGCTGCGGGACGACCGACATGAAGAGCGGCGTCGCGGTCGCGCTGCGGCTGGCCGCGACCGTCCCGGAGCCGACCCGCGACGTCACCTACGTCTTCTACGACTGCGAGGAGATCGAGGCGGAGCGGAACGGGCTGCGCAAGCTGGCCGTCAACCGTCCTGATCTGCTTACCGGCGACTTCGCCGTGCTGATGGAGCCGACGGGCGGGCTGATCGAGGGCGGCTGCCAGGGCACCCTGCGCGCGGAGGTCACGGCGGAGGGGGAGCGGGCGCACAGCGCGCGCGCTTGGATGGGGTCCAACGCGATCCACTCGGCCGGACGGATCCTGGACGTTCTGCGCGCGTACGAGCCGTCCCGTCCGATGGTGGACGGCTTGGAGTACCACGAGGGCCTCAACGCGGTGTTCATCAGCGGCGGCGTCGCGGGCAACGTCATCCCGGACGAGTGCGTCGTCACGGTCAACTACCGGTTCGCGCCCGACAAGTCCGTCGCCGACGCGGAGGAGTACGTCCGGGGAATCTTCGCCGGCTTCCCGGTGAAGATCACCGACAGCGCGGCGGCGGCTCGACCTGGGCTGACGCACCCGGCGGCGGCCGCGTTCGTGGCGGCCAGCGGGGCGGGCGTCCGCGCCAAGCTCGGCTGGACGGACGTCGCCCGCTTCGCGGAATTGGGCGTTCCGGCCGTCAACTACGGGCCCGGCGAGCCCACGCTCGCCCACACGAGGGACGAGTACGTCGAGATCCCGCTGATCGCCGACTGCGAGCGGCGCATGCGGACCTGGCTCGAAGGCCCCGTCACAGTGGCCCCATAACGGTCGGGGCGCGCACTAACGTGGGCCCATGACATCGGAATCCACCTCCCACTCGCGCCGGCAGGGCCCGGCGATGCTGCGGGGACGGGCCGTCCCCCCGACCACCACCGACCAGCGCCTCCTCGACGGGCGCGGCCCGGCCGACTGGGTGCACGCCGACCCGTGGCGGGTGCTGCGGATCCAGGCGGAGTTCGTGGAGGGTTTCGGGCTCCTCGCCGAGCTGCCGAAGGCGGTCAGCGTGTTCGGCAGCGCCCGCACCAAGCCGGACAGCGCCGAGTACAAGCTCGGCGTCGAGATCGGCGCGCGGCTGCACGAGGCGGGCTACGCGGTGATCACCGGCGGCGGTCCGGGGATCATGGAGGCGGCGAACAAGGGCTGCGACGAGAGCGGCGGCCTGTCGGTCGGGCTCGGCATCGAGCTGCCGTTCGAGCAGCGGCTCAACGACTACCTCGACATCGGGCTCGAGTTCCGGTACTTCTTCGTCCGCAAGACGATGTTCGTCAAGTACTCGCAGGCGTTCGTGGTGCTGCCCGGGGGGTTCGGGACGCTGGACGAGCTGTTCGAGGCGATCACCCTCGTCCAGACCAAGAAGATCACCCGGTTCCCGATCGTCCTGGTCGGCACCGAGTTCTGGGGCGGGCTGCTCGAGTGGGTCGAGAAGACCATGCTGCCCAGCGGCAAGATCTCGCCGAACGACATGGACCTCATCCACCTCACCGACGACCCGGACGAGGTCGTCCAGATCATCATCGACGGTCACACCCGCGCGGAGCAGGAGATCATCGAGCGGCGGTCCGTGGAGGCGGAGGCGCGGGAGGCCGGGACCGACTGATCCCGTTTCAGGCCGCCTCTGGGCGGTAGTGGCGGCCGCCCGTCCGTGACCGGCGCCGGGCCGGGGTCAGCCGCCGTCGGTGCGGGACTCGATCGCGTGCAGGACGGCCGCCATGTCGGCGTCGCCGTGGCCGAGCGCGAGGGTCTCGCCGTAGAGGGCGTGGCAGACGTCCAGCAGCGGCGAGGCGACGCCGGACGCGCGGGCCGCCTCCGCGACCAGGCGGTTGTTGTCCAGCACGTTGACGATCGACGCCTGGACGCCGAAGTCGCGGTCGGCGAGCTTGCCCGCCTTCGCGCGGGACACGGTGCTCGCCATCGGACCGGCGTCGAGCACGTCCCGGAGGCGGCGCTCGTCCAGGCCGTGCCGGGCGGCGAAGTGGAACGCCTCCACCAGCCCGGTCACCATCGTGATCAGGTACAGGTTGACCGACAGCTTCATGAGCAGGGCGTTCGGGACCGTCCCGCACTCGAACGTCTCGTGGCACATCGGGGCGAGCAGCGGGCGGACGGCGGCCACCGCCGCCGGGTCGCCCGCGAGCAGCGCCACCAGCCGTCCGGCCTCGGCGGGGCCGCGCGAGCCGGACACCGGGGCCTCGGCGTAGCGGCCCCCGGCGGCGCGCACGTCGGCTTCGAGGCCGCGCGAGTAGCCGGGCGACGTCGTTCCCATGTGGACGATCACGCGCCCGGCGACGTTCGCGGCGAAGGCGGCCGTGCCGCGCCCGAGGACGGCGTCGATCGCGGGGCCGTCCGCCAGCATGAGGAGCACGACGCGCGACCGGCGGCACACGTCGGCGGGGCTCGCCGCGACGTCCGCCCCGGCGGCGCGGAGCGGCTCGCAGCGCGCGGCCGTGCGGTTCCAGACGACGAGCCCGGGGTGGGCGCGGGCGAGGTTGAGGGCCATGGGCTGCCCCATGACGCCGAGTCCGATGAAACCGAGTCCGAGGGAACCAGGGTCCGATCGCACCATCGCCTCCGGCCGGGGGTCGCGGCTTGCGGGTTATGACAACGGTCATGATAATGGCCCAGGTGAAAGCCGCAAGAGGGGAATCGATGTCCTCCGAGTACGGGCCGCGGGAGCGGATGGTGTTCAGCGCGGCGCAGCTCATCCGCCGCGACGGGGTCACCGCGACGGGCCTGCGCGACGTCGCCGAGCACGCCGGGGCGCCGCGCGGCTCGCTCCAGCACTACTTCCCCGGCGGCAAGGAGCAGCTCGTCAACGAGGCCGTCGAGTGGGCCGGGCGCTACGCGAGCAAGCGCGTCGCGAAGTTCATGGCGGGGATGTCGCGCCCGACTCCGGGACGCCTGTTCGAGGCCATGGTCCGCCAGTGGACGGACGAGTTCCGCACGGCGGGCTTCGCGAAGGGCTGCCCGGTCGCGGCGGCGACGGTCGACTGCGCCGACTCGACCGGCCCGACGCGGGACGCGGCCGCCGCCGCGTTCGCGAGCTGGCGGCGCCCGGTCGCGCGGGAGCTGGCCGGGATGGGCGTCCCGGACGGGCGCGCGGACGCCCTCGCCACGCTGATGATCGGCGCGCTGGAGGGCGCGATCCTGATGGCGCGGGCGGAGCGGAGCGTCCGGCCGCTGCGGGCCGTCGCCCGCGAGCTGGCCCCCTACCTGGACTCCCGCGTCGAGACCTGATGCTCCGCCGCACGCGTATGGAAGGCGTGAAGATCGCGTGCGCGGGCGTAAGGAACCCGTCAAGAAGGGCAGGGGACGGCCGGAACGGGTGTTTTATGCAGGTGTGAACGGTGCCGCCCGGACTGGGAGGATGGGCGCCATGGCGAGGGGGCAGCTCCGCATCTACCTCGGCGCCGCGCCGGGGGTGGGGAAGACCTACGCCATGCTGTCGGAGGCGCGGCGCAGGCTGGAGCGCGGCACGGACGTCGTCGTCGGCTACGTCGAGACGCACGGCCGCGCCCGCACCGCCGCGCTCCTCGACGGGCTTGAGGTCCTCCCGCGCGCCACGCGGACCCATCGCGGCGCGGAGTTCACCGAGCTGGACGTCGAGGCCGTGCTGCGCCGCGCGCCCGACGTCGTCCTGGTGGACGAGCTGGCGCACACGAACGTCCCCGGCGGCAAGCACGCCAAGCGGTGGCGGGACGTCGAGGAGATCCTGGACGCGGGCATCGACGTGATCTCGACGGTGAACGTCCAGCACCTGGAGTCGGTCAACGACGTCGTGGAGAACATCACGGGCGTGCCGCAGCGGGAGACCGTCCCGGACGAGGTGGTCCGCAGCGCCGGGCAGGTCGAGCTGATCGACATGGCGCCGGAGGCGCTGCGCCGCCGGATGGCGCACGGCAACATCTACACGCCGGAGAAGGTCGACGCCGCCCTGTCCAACTACTTCCGCATAGGGAACCTGACCGCGCTGCGCGAGCTGGCCCTGCTGTGGCTCGCGGGCAAGGTGGACGACCAGCTCGACCGCTACCGCAGCGAGCACGGCATCGGCGGCACCTGGGAGGCGCGGGAGCGGATCGTCGTCGCGCTGACCGGCGGCCCGGAGGGCGAGACGCTGCTGCGCCGCGCGACCCGGATCGCCGCCCGCTCCAAGGGCGCCGACCTGCTCGCCGTGCACGTCACCCGCGGCGACGCGCTGCGCGGCGCGCGGCCCCGCGACCTCGCCCGGCAGCGGGAGATCGTGGAGGGCCTCGGCGGGACGTTCCACCAGGTCGTCGGCGACGACATCCCGCGCGCCCTGCTGGAGTTCGCGGGTGCCGTGAACGCGACGCAGCTCGTCCTCGGGGTGTCCCGGCGGGGACGGCTCGCGCAGCTGCTGCGGCCCGGGATCGGGGTGACGACGACCGCCCGGTCCGGCGGCATCGACGTGCACATGGTCACCCACGACCAGGCGCATCGCGGCGTCGCGCGCCCGGTGCGCGACCAGGGGCTGTCGCTCAACCGCCGGCTCGGCGGGTTCCTGCTCGCCGCGGGCGGGCTGCCGCTGCTGACGTTCGGGCTGGTGAGCGCGCGTCCGACGCTGTCGCTGCCGTCCGACATCCTGTTCTTCCTCGCCGCCGTCGTCGGGATCGCGCTGGTCGGCGGGATGTGGCCCGCGCTGTTCACGGCGGTCGCCGGGTTCCTGCTGCTCAACTGGTACTTCACGCCGCCGATCAACCGGTTCACCGTCGCCGAGCAGGAGAACCTCGTCGCGCTCGCGGTGTTCGTGCTGGTCGGCATAGGCGTCAGCGTCGTCGTGGACGACGCCGCCCGGCGCTCGCGGGAGGCGGCGAAGCTCGGCGGCGAGGCGGGCCTGCTGTCCGCGCTCGCCGGGAACGTGCTGCGCGGCGAGCGCGCCCTCGACACCCTCCTCGGCCGGATGCGGGAGACGTTCGGACTGACGTCGGTCACGCTGCTGGAGCGTCCCGTCCCGGCGACGCCGGACAGCCACGACGACCCGGCCGACTGGCGGATCGTCGCGACCGTCGGCGGGCGGCCGTGCACCGCGCCCGGCGAGGGCGACACCGAGATCCCCGCCGGGGACGGCCTCACCCTCGCGATCCGGGGCCGTCCGCTCCCGGCGGGGGACCGGCGGGTGCTGGAGGCGTTCGCCGTGCAGGCGGCGGGCGCGCTGCGGCAGCAGCGGCTGGAGGCGGAGGCCGAGCGGGCCCGCCCGCTGGAGGCCGCCGACCGGATGCGGACCGCCCTGCTCAACGCGGTCAGCCACGACCTGCGCACGCCGCTGGCCTCGGCGAAGGCGGCGGTCGACAGCCTCGGCACGACGTCCGTCGACTGGACGCCGGAGGAGCGCGCCGAACTGCTCGACACCGCCCGCCAGTCCCTCGACCGGCTCGACCGGCTGGTTGCCAACCTGCTCGACATGAGCCGGTTGCAGGCCGGGGTCCTCGGCATCGCGGCGCGGCCGCTGGCGCTGGACGAGGTCGTCCCGCGTGCGCTGGACGACGTGGGGGAGGGGGAGCGGGTGAGCGTCCGGCTGGATCCCGAGCTGCCCGAGGTGGCGGCCGACCCGGCGCTGCTGGAGCGCGTCCTCGTCAACCTGATCGGGAACGCGGTGCGGCACAGCCCGTCCGGCGAGCCCGTCCTCCTCACGGCGGGCGCCATCCAGGACAGGGTGGAGCTGCGGATCGCCGACCGCGGGCCGGGCGTCCGGCCCGCCGACCGGGAGCGGATCTTCCAGCCGTTCCAGCGGCTGGACGACCGCGACAACCACACCGGTGTCGGGCTCGGCCTCGCGCTCGCCCGCGGGCTGACCGAGGCGATGGGCGGCGAGCTCGTCCCCGAGGACACGCCGGGCGGCGGCCTCACCATGATCGTCGCCCTGCCCGTCCATTCGCCCGAGCACGGGCGGACGGCATGAGCCGGGTCCTGGTGGTGGACGACGAGCCGCAGCTCCTGCGGGCGCTGCGGATCAACCTGCGCGCCCGCGGCTACGACGTGGACGTCGCCGCCGACGGCACCGCCGCGCTCCGCCAGGCCGGGGCGACGCCGCCGGACCTCGTCGTCCTCGACCTCGGGCTGCCGGACATCCCGGGCGTGGACGTCATCCACGGGCTGCGCGGCTGGACGCGCGTCCCGATCATCGTCCTGTCCGGGCGGGCGGGCAGCCAGGACAAGGTGGAGGCGCTGGAGGCGGGCGCCGACGACTACGTGACGAAGCCGTTCGACATCGAGGAGCTGGTCGCCCGGATCCGCGCGGTGGCACGGCGCGTGTCGGTGGCGGGCGAGGTCGCGCGGGCGGACGTCGGCGAGCACGTCGTCGACCTGGTGGGCAAGACGGTGTCCGGCGGCGTCCGGCTGACGCCGACCGAGTGGCGGCTGCTGGAGATCCTCGTCCGCAACCCGGGGAAGCTGATCAGCCAGCGGCAGCTCCTCACCAGCGTGTGGGGGCCGTCCTACCAGCGCGAGACCCACTACCTGCGGCAGTACATGGCGCAGCTCCGCCGGAAGCTGGAGAAGGACCCGGCGCATCCCCGGCACCTGCTCACCGAGCCCGGAATGGGCTACCGCTTCCAACCCTGGACAGCTCTGGACAGCTCTGAACAGCCCTGAACAGCTCTGACGTGCCTTCATGCCTGATCTCCGTGAGGAGGGAAGGAATCCGTCCTGGAGGTGGGGGGAGTGGACAGGAACACCAGGCTCAGGACGGGGGCGGTGGCGGCGGCCGGGGTGCTGGCGCTCGCCGGGTGCAGCTCGGACGGCGGCGAGGCCGAGTCGACGGTCGCCCGGACGTCCGCGCCGGTCGGCGACTCGGGGACGCAGTTGCAGCAGCAGTACGAGCAGGTCGTGGACGCCGTCCTGCCGTCCGTCGTGAAGATCCAGACGGACCAGGGCGAGGGCTCGGGGGTCGTCTTCGACGGGAACGGCAACATCGTCACGAACGCGCACGTGGTGGCGGGGGCGAAGCGGATCCAGGTGACGGCCGCGAGCGGCGGGGCCACCCTGAGCGCCCAGCCGGTCGGCGCGTTCGCCGCCGACGACCTCGCCGTGGTCAGGGTAAAGGGCGGGACGCTCAAGCCCGCGTCGTGGGGCGAGTCGGGGAAGGCGGAGGTCGGGCAGATCGTCCTCGCGATGGGCAACCCGCTGGGGCTCTCCGGGAGCGTGACGAACGGGATCGTCTCCGCGCTGCACCGGACGGTCTCGACCAAGGGCGAGGGCGCGTTCCAGGGCTCGACGATCGCGGACGCCATCCAGACCAGCGCGGCGATCAACCCGGGCAACAGCGGCGGCGCGCTCGTCTCGCTGTCCGGGCAGGTGATCGGGGTGCCGACCGCCGCCGCGTCGGACCCGGCGATCGGCGGCGCGGCGGCCGGGATCGGCTTCGCGACGCCGAGCGACACGGTGAAGCGGATCGTCCCGCAGCTGATCCAGAGCGGCAAGGTCTCGAACTCGGGGCGGGCGGCGCTCGGCGTGACGGTGCGGACGCTCGTCGACCCGGAGAGCGGGCGGCGGACGGCGGTCGCCGTCGTGCAGGTCCAGCGCAACAGCGGCGCGGCCAAGGCGGGCATCGCGGAGGGCGACCTGATCCTCTCGGTGAACGGGACGGCGACCCCCGACCAGACGGCGCTGTCGTCGGTGCTCGCGGGCCTCAAGCCGGGCGACACGGTGAAGGTCGAGGTCCAGAAGTCGGACGGGTCGAAGCAGCAGGTCCAGGTCAAGCTGGGCCAACTCCCCGGCGGCTCCTGACCTCTCCCGAACCGCTGGACGCCGGTGCCTGTACGTCAGTACAGTGTACGTGTGTACAGTCCGCTGAACGCTCGTACAGGGGTCTCGGATGCCGGGGAGTGACCGCGCCGAGGACCTGACCGGCCGCGCCCGCATCCGCGACGCGGCCCTCGCCCAGTTCGCCGAGCTGGGCGAGAAGGGCGCGACGATCCGCGGCATCGCGAAGGCCGCCGGGGTGTCGCCCGCGCTCGTCCAGCACCACTACGGGACGAAGGAGGCGCTGCGGCACACCTGCGACGAGTACGTCATCCAGGTCATCCGCGAGACGAAGGAGGAGGTGCTCGCGGGCGGGATGGGCGACTCGGGGTTCCTTGCCGTCGCCATGCGGACGGCGCTGCCCGTCCAGCGCTACCTGGCCCGCGTGCTCGCCGACGACTCCCCGGCGGCGCGCACCCTGTTCGACGACGCCGTCGCCTACAGCGAGGACATCCTCGCGCGCGGCGCGCCCGGGATCGCCGCGCCGCGCACCGACGACCCGCACGCCTACGCGTCCGTGATGACCGCGATGAGCTTCGGCCTGATCGTCCTGCACGAGCACCTGTCGCGCGCCCTCGGCGGCGACGTCCTGATGGGCGACGGCTATCCGCGGATGGCGCTCGCGATGCTGGACGTCCTCGACGACCGGCTGCTCTCCCCGGAGCTGTCGGCGCAGGCCCGCGACGCCCTGAAAGCCCTCCGCGCCGCCGGAGGGCGGCCCCCTGCCGAGGAGTGACGGTGACCGAGACGAAGCCCCCCGTCCAGATATCCGGCCTGGTCAAGACATTCGGCCGGACGCGCGCCCTCGACGGCCTGGACCTCACCGTCCGGTCCGGGGAGGTGCACGGCTTCCTCGGTCCGAACGGGGCCGGGAAGTCGACCGCGATCAGAGTCCTGCTCGGCCTGCTCCGCGCCGACGCGGGCACGGCCCGGCTGCTCGGCGGCGACCCGTGGCGGGACGCGACCGAGCTGCACCGGCGGCTCGCCTACGTCCCGGGCGACGTGACGCTGTGGCCGAACCTGTCCGGCGGCGAGGTCATCGACCTGCTCGGCCGGATGCGCGGCGGGACGAACCCGCACCGCCGCGCCGAGCTGCTCGACCGCTTCGAGTTGGACCCGCGCAAGAAGGGCCGCGCCTACTCCAAGGGCAACCGGCAGAAGGTCGGGCTGATCGCCGCGCTGGCGTCCGACGCCGAGCTGCTCCTGCTGGACGAGCCGACCTCCGGCCTCGATCCGCTGATGGAGGAGGTCTTCCAGGAGTGCGTCCGGGAGGAGCGCGAGGCGGGCCGGACGGTGCTGCTGTCGAGCCACATCCTGTCCGAGGTCGAGGCGCTCTGCGACCGGGTGACGATCATCCGGAACGGCGTCGCGGTGGAGACCGGCACGCTGGACGATCTGCGCCACCTCAGCCGCACCTCGATCCGCGCGGAGCTGGCCGGGCCGCCGGACGGGCTGCCGCTGCCCGGCGCGCACGACGTCCGGATCGACGGCACGACGATCACCTTCGAGGTTGACAATCCCCGGCTGGACGACGTCCTGCGGCAGCTCGCCGAGGTGGGCGTGCGCAGCCTGACGAGCCGTCCGCCGACGCTGGAAGAGCTGTTCCTGCGGCATTACAAGGACGAGTTGCAGGAGGCCGCCAAATGAGCGGGCTCGTCGGGACGGGCGGGCTGATCAGGCTGATCCTGCGGCGGGACCGGTTCCTGCTTCCCGGCTGGGTCGTCGTGATCGCGCTGATCCCGGTCAACTTCGTCGCGGCGACCGACAAGCTCTACCCGGACGCCGTCGACCGGCTCCACTACGCGCGGACGACCGGCACGAACCCCACCTTCCTCGCCCTTTACGGGCGGCTGTTCAGCACCGACCTCGGCGGCATCGTCGCGCAGCGCTCCGGGTTCATCCCGGTCGTGGTCGGGCTGATCAGCGCGCTGACGGTCGTCCGGCACACCCGGGCCGAGGAGGAGGCCGGACGCCGCGAGCTGCTCGGCGCGACCGTGACCGGGCGAGGCGCCGGGCTCGCCGCCGCGCTGATCGTGACGATGGCGGCGAACCTCGTCCTCGCCGCGCTGCTCACCGCCGGGACGACCGCCCAGGGCCTCCCGTTCGCCGGGTCACTCGCCTTCGGCCTGCAGCTCGCGGCGGGCGGCTGCGTGTTCGCGGCGGTCGCGGGCGTCACGGCGCAGCTCGGCGAGAGCGCGGGCGCGGCGCGCGGCGCGGCGATCGCCGCGCTCGGCGGCGCGTTCGCGGTGCGGATGGCCGCCGACGTCGGCGGCGCGGGCAACTCCCTGTCCTGGCTCGGCTGGCTGTCCCCGTTCGGCTGGACCAACCGGGCACGCGCCTACGGCGGCGAGCGCTGGTGGACGTTCGCCCTGGTCGTCGCCCTGATCACCGTCCTGGTCGCGGCGGCCGGGGCGCTGTCGGCGCGGCGGGACGTGGGCGCGGGCATCCTGCCGCCCCGACTCGGCCCGGCCGAGGCCCCGGCCCGGCTGTCCGGCGCGTTCGGGCTCGGCTGGCGGCTGCAGAGCCGCGCGCTGTACGGGTGGCTCGCGGGGTTCCTCGCGCTGGGCGTCGTCTTCGGCGCCCTCGCCGGGGGCGTGGAGGACATGGTCAAGGACAACCCCGACCTCAAGGAGATATTCACCCGGCTCGGCGGCCAGTCCGCCATCACCGACGCCTACTTCGCCTCCGTGCTGAGCATCGTCGGGCTGATCGTCGCCGCGTACTCGGTGACGGCCGCGCTCCGGCTGCGCACGGAGGAGGCGGCGCAGCGCGCCGAGCCGCTGCTCGCCACCGCGACCGGACGGCTCAGATGGGCGTCGGGGCACCTGGTCTTCGCGGCGCTCGGGCCCGCCGCCGCGCTCGCCGTGGCGGGCGCCGCCGCCGGGATCACGCACGGCCTGAACAGCGGCGACGTCGGCGGCCAGCTCCCGCGCGTGCTCGGCGCCGCGATGGCGCAGCTGCCCGCCGTGTGGCTGGCCGGGGCGATCGCGGTCGCGCTGTTCGGGGCCGTCCCGCGGCTCGCGCCCGCCGCCTGGGCGGCGGTCGGGCTGTTCACGCTGATCACGATGTTCGGGGCGGGGCTCGACCTCAGCCGATGGGCGCTGGACGTGTCGCCGTTCACGCACGTCCCGAAGCTCGGGCAGGACTTCACGATCGCGCCGCTCGCGTGGCTGACGGCGATCGCCGCCGCGCTGTCCGCCGTGGGGCTGGCCGGCCTGCGCCGCCGCGACCTGGCCGGGCACTGACGCCAGGCACTGACACGGGGCACTGACGCCGGGAGGGTGCGTTCACCGGGTCGTAGAATCGGCCCGGTGAACGCACCGAAACCCCTCGCCGTCTGCGTCTTCTGCTCCTCCAGCGGGACGATCGACCGCCGCCACGTCGACCTCGCCGCCGAGGCCGGGGCCGAGCTGGCCCGCCGCGGGCACAGCCTGGTCAGCGGCGGCGCCCAGGTGTCGTGCATGGGTGCCGTCGCCCGCGCGGCGCGGGAGGGCGGGGCCCGCACCGTCGGCGTGATCCCGGAGGGCCTCGTCGCCGTCGAGATCTCCGACGAGGACAACGACGAGCTGATCGTCACCCCCGACATGCGCGCCCGCAAGGGCGAGATGGACCGCCGCAGCGACGCGTTCCTCATCCTCCCCGGCGGCATCGGCACGCTGGAGGAGCTGTTCGAGGTGTGGACGGCCCGCGTCCTCGCCATGCACGAGAAGCCCGTCGTGATCCTCGACCCGACCGGCGTGTACGACCCGCTCCGCGAGCTGATGCGCGGCCTCACCGAGCAGCACTTCGCCCGTCCGAAGATCTGGGACGCCATCGGCTGGACATCGTCCGTTCCGGAGGCGTTCGACCTGCTGGAGCGGTCCCAGCCGAGGATCGAGTTCTCCCCGGGCGACTACGCCGAAGCGGAACTCTGACCCGGGCCCCGCCCGAGGCCCGCCAACGTGACCGAAGGAGACGAATGAACGCCGACGTGCCCGCCTCGCGGGAACTCGCCGGGATCGCCGAGCTCGCCGCCCGCACCGCCGGCGGCCCGCTGCGGACCGCGTTCCGGTCCCGCCCGGAGGTCGACGTCAAGCGCGACTTCCACGACCCGGTCACCGAGCACGACCGGGCGGCGGAGGAGACCATCCGCGCGGTGCTCGCCGAGCACACGCCCGGCAGCGTCGTCGTGGGCGAGGAGGGCGGCGCTCGCGGCGGCCGGGGGGCGAACGGGCACCCGGACGTCCGCTGGTACGTCGACCCGATCGACGGCACCGCCAACTTCGCCGTCGGGCTGCCGTTCTTCTGCGTCTCGATCGCCGCCGTCGCGGACGGCGAGCTGGTCGCCGGAGTCGTCTACGACCCGGTCAGGGACGACATGTTCACCGCCTCCCTGGACGGCGCGACCTGCAACGGCGAGCCGATCCAGAGCCGGGGCGCGACCGGCGACGCGACCGCCGTCGCCGCGTCGTCCTACCCCAGCGCGGCCGACCTGAGCGGCGGCGACCGCGACGAGACGCTCCGCCGCTTCGGCCGGATGGTGGACGCGTTCGCCACCCTCCGCAGGCCCGGCAGCGCCGCGCTCACCCTCGCCCACGTGGCCGCCGGATGGACGGACGTGGCGTTCGACCCGTCCATCAACGCCTGGGACGTCGCCGCCGCGCTCCTCCTCGTCCGGCAGGCGGGCGGCACCTACCTGCCGCTCGGCGGGCGGGACGGCGACCCCGACTGGGACGCCCCCGGCTACCTGGCCTGCGTCGCCGGGTTCGACCTCGCGGGGTCGGTGATGACCGAGGTCGCCGGGCTGACCGCGATGGGCGCGGGCAGGTGACCCGCGCCGTCGACTGGATCGTCACCGACCTCGACGGCACGCTCGTCGAGCGCGACGGGACGATCGTGGCGGCGAGCCACGCCGCGCTGCGCCGGTTCATGGACGCGGGCGGCACGGTCGTCATCGCCACCGGACGCGGCGAGGAGTCCGCGCTGCCGTACTACCGGGCGCTCGGCCCCGGCACCCCGTCGATCCTCTACAACGGCGCCCGCGTCGTGGACCTCGGCACCGGGGACGTCCTGCACCGGCGGACCCTCGGCGCGGCGGCGTGGGCGAAGCTGGCGGACGGGTTCGGCGACCTGCCCGGCGGCGTCTGGCCTGTCCCGTTCAGCGGCGGCCGCGCCTACGCCCGCCCGGCGGACGTGGCGGCGGCGCCCGCGCTGCGCGACTACGCCCGCCGCGACGGCCTCGGCCTGCTGCCCGTCGGGTCCTGGGACGAGCTGCCGCCCGCCGACGTCATCAAGGTCATGCTGATCTGCGACGGCCCCGGGCTGATGGACGCGGCCGAACGCGCCGTGACCCGGACGGTCTCCGGCGTCACGCTCGTCCACTCCGAGGCCAACTACCTGGAGGTCCTCCCGGAGGGCTCGTCCAAGGGCGCGGCGCTGCGGGAGCTGGCCGCCGCGCGCGGCGTGCCGCTGGACCGGGTCGCGGCGATCGGCGACAACCCCAACGACCTGGACATGATCCGCGCGGCCGGGCTCGGCGCGGCGGTCGGCGACGCGGCGGAGGCGGTGAGGGCCGCCGCCGACGTCGTGGTCGGGACGTGCGCGGACGGCGGCGTCGCCGACCTCGTCGCCCGCGTCCTGCCCTAGCCGCCGCCGGGTTCAGCGCTCGACGAGGGTGAGCGCGAACGAGTAGCGGCTCGCGCGGTAGACGTGCGTGCCGTACTCGATCGCGGCGCCCTTGTCGTCGTAGGCGGTGCGGGTCATGGTCAGCAGCGGGACGCCGCGCCGCTCGTCCAGCAGCCGCGCCTCGGCGGCCGTCGCGCCGCGCGCCCCGATCGTCTGGTTGGCGATGCGCAGGTTGACGCCCGTGCCGCGGAGCAGCTCGTAGAGGCCGTGCTCGGTGAGGTCGTCCGCGGTGAGCGCGATCAGGTCGCGCGGCAGGTAGTTGGTGAGCAGCGCGAGCGGCTCGTCGCCGGTGCGGCGGAGCCGCCGGATCCGGACCACCTCGGCGCCCGCCGGGACCCCGAGCTCCTTCGCGACCCGCTCGTCGGCCGTCGCCGGGCCGAGTTCGAGGACGGACGTGCGCGGCTCCCGCCCGGCGGCGAGGAGGTCGTCGTGCAGGCTGGTCAGCTCGATCGGGCGGCGGATCTCCGACTGCACCACCTGCGTGCCGACGCCGCGCTTGCGGACCAGGAGCCCGCGGTCCACGAGATGCTGGATCGCCTGCCGTACCGTGGGGCGCGACAGCCCGCAGCGGTCCGCCAGCTCGACCTCGTTCTCCAGCCGGGTGCCGGGGGTCAGCTCGCCCGCCCGGATCGCCGCCTCCAACTGCTGGGCGAGCTGGTAGTACAGCGGCACGGGGCTGGTCCGGTCCACGGCCACCCGGGGTCGGTACACGCGGCGGCCTCCTCTCGTCCGGGACGATCGTACCGCCGTCCGTGTGCTTAACTTATTACCTCCTAATGTCATGACAAAGCCGCCTGGGGAGTGAGCAGATGATCAGAGATCGCGTCGCGGCCGCCCCGATCTCGTGGGGAGTGTGCGAGGTGCCCGGCTGGGGGCACCAGATGGAGCCGGGACGGGTGCTCGCGGAGATGCGCGACCTCGGCCTCGCCGCCGCCGAGTTCGGCCCCGACGGCTTCCTCCCGGCGGACGCCGCCGAGCGCGCCGCGCTGCTGGCCGCGCACGGGCTCCGTCCGGTGGGCGGCTTCGCGCCGGTCGTGCTGCACGACCCGGAGCGCGACCCGCTGCCGGAGGTGCGGCGCGTCCTGTCCGGGTTCGGCGCGGAAGGCGTGGAAAGCGCGGGAGGTGTGGAACGTTCCAATCCGGGGTTGACGCTCGTGCTGGCGGCCGCCCACGGCCTGGACGGCTACGACGAGCGCCCCGCGCTCGACGCCGCCGGATGGACGGCCCTGCTCGCCAACCTCGACCGGATCGCCGCGCTCGCCGCCGACGCGGGCGTCCGCGCCGTCCTGCACCCGCACGTCGGGACGATGGTGGAGCGCGCGGACGAGGTCGAGCGCGTCCTCGACGGCTCCGGCGTCCCGCTGTGCCTGGACACCGGGCACCTCCTGATCGGCGGCGTCGACCCGGTGGCGCTCGCCGCCCGCGCCGCCGGCCGCGTCGCGCACGTCCACCTCAAGGACGTCGACGCCGCGCTCGCCGACGAGGTGCAGCGCGGCGAGGTGCGCTACACCGACGCCGTCCGGACCGGGATCTACCGGCCGCTCGGCGCGGGCGACATCGACATCGCGGCGATCATCGGCTCGCTCGAAGGCGCCGGGTACGACGGCTGGTACGTCCTGGAGCAGGACACCGTCATCGACCACGAGCCCGCCCCCGGCGCGGGACCGGCGGGCGACGTGCGAGCCTGCGTCGACTACCTCGCCGGGATACCGGCATGAGCGACGGGAGCCGGATGAGCGCGGGAAGCACCGTGTTCGACGTCATCACGATGGGACGGGTCGGCGTCGACCTGTATCCGCTCCAGTCCGGGGTGGGGCTGGACGAGGTCGAGTCGTTCGGGAAGTTCCTCGGCGGCAGCGCGACCAACGTCGCGGTGGCCGCCGCCCGGTACGGCCGCCGCTCCGCCGTCGTCACCCGCACCGGCGCGGACCCGTTCGGACGTTTCGTCCGCCGCGCGCTCGGCGAGTTCGGGGTGGACGACCGGTTCGTCGCGGACGTCCCCGGCCTGCCGACGCCCGTCACGTTCTGCGAGCTGTTCCCGCCGGACGACTTCCCGCTGTACTTCTACCGCTTCCCGAAGGCCCCCGACCTGGAGATCCGGGCCGAGGAGCTGGACCGTCCGGCGATCGAGTCGGCCCGCGTGCTGTGGACGACGATGACCGGGCTGTGCGCCGAGCCGTCCAGGACGGCGACGCTCGCCGCCCTCGGCCTGCGCCGCGGCGCCGACATCACCGTCGTCGACCTCGACTACCGGCCCATGTTCTGGGAGTCGGCGGACGAGGCGCGGCGCTGGGCGGGCGAGGCGCTCGGGCACGCCACGGTCGCCGTCGGCAACCTCGCCGAATGCGAGGTCGCGGTCGGGGAGCGCGACCCGGAGCGGGCGGCGCGGGCGCTGCTCGACCGGGGCTTGCGGCTCGCCGTCGTCAAGCGCGGCCCGGAGGGCGTCCTCGCCGTCGCGGCGGACGGCGCGACGGCCGAGTCGCCGCCGGTGCCGGTCGAGGTCGTGAACGGGCTCGGCGCGGGCGACGCGTTCGGCGGGGCGCTGTGCCACGGGCTGCTGTCCGGCTGGGACCTGCCGCGGATCATGTCGTTCGCGAACACGGCCGGGGCGATCGTCGCGTCCCGCCTCTCCTGCGCGGACGCCATGCCGGACGAGGCCGAGGTCACCGCGCTGATGGGACGGGGGACCCCCGCGTGAACCCCGACACGAAGGCCCCCCACACGAAGACCCTCGCCAAGAACGCGGACCGGGTCGCCGGGCTCGCCGAGACCCGCGCGCTCCGTCCCGGCGCCATCGCCGAGGCGGCCGGACAACGCACGAAGCGCGCCGAGCTGCTCGGCTCGTCCGGGCGGCTCATGCTCGTCGCCGCCGACCATCCGGCCCGCGGCGCGCTCGCCGCCGGGTCCGACCCGCTGGCCATGGCCGACCGCGGCGAGCTGCTCGAACGGCTGTGCGTGGCGCTGGAGCGCCCCGGTGTGGACGGTGTGCTGGGCACGCCGGACGTGATCGAGGATCTGCTGCTGCTGGGCGTCCTGGACGGCAAGGTCGTGATCGGCTCGATGAACCGGGGCGGCCTGGCCGGGACGTCGTTCGAGATCGACGACCGCTTCACCGCCTACGACGCCGACGCGATCGCCGCGTCCCGCCTGGACGGCGGCAAGATGCTCCTCCGCGTCGACGACTCCGACCCCGCCACCGCGCGAACGCTGGAAGGCTGCGCGCGGGCCGTGACGGCGCTCGCGGGGTATGGGCTCATGGCCATGGTCGAACCGTTCATCTCGCGCCGCATCGACGGGCGCGTCCGCAACGACCTGTCGCCGGAGGCGATGATCCGGGCCGTGTCGGTCGCGTCCGGGCTCGGCGCGACGTCGGCGCGGACGTGGCTGAAGGTGCCGGTCGTCCAGGACATGGAGCGCGTGATGGCCGCGTCGACGCTTCCGGCGCTGCTGCTCGGCGGCGAGGTGTCCGCCGACCCGCGCGGGACCCTGGACGGCTGGCGCCGCGCGCTGCGGCTGCCGACCGTCCGCGGCCTGGTCGTCGGCCGCTCCCTTCTCTACCCCGCGGACGGCGACGTCGCCGCCGCCGTGGACGCCGCAGTGGAGGTGTTGTGAAGCATTATCTGCCCGCCGGGACGGCGGGCGACGACACGTACGACCTGATCGTGACGCCCGAATCGGCCGGATGGGGCTACTCGGCGCTGCGCGTCCTGACCCTGCCGGACGACGGCGGGGTCCACGAGTTCGACACGGGCGAGTTCGAGACGATCGTGCTGCCGCTGGCCGGGTCGGGGACGGTCGAGTGCGACGGCGAGCGGTTCGCGCTGGCGGGACGCGACAGCGTGTTCAGCCGGGTCACCGACTTCGCCTACGTGCCGCGCGACGCCCGCGTCCGGCTGCGCGGCCGGGGGCGGTTCGCGCTCGCCGGGGCCCGCTGCGAGACGCGCCTCCAGCCACGCCACGTCCCGGCCGAGGACGTCCCCGTCGAACTTCGCGGCGCGGGCGCGGCGAGCCGCCAGGTGAACAACTTCGGCACCCCGGACGGCTTCCCGTTCGCGGAGAAGCTGATCGCGTGCGAGGTCCTGACGCCCGGCGGGTGCTGGTCGTCGTTCCCGCCGCACAAGCACGACGAGGACCGTCCGGGCGAGTCGGTCCTGGAGGAGGTCTACTACTTCGAGGTCGCGGGCGACGCGGGCATGGCGTACCAGCGCGTCTACGGGACGGCGGAGCGCCCGATCGACGTGCTCGCCGAGGTGCGCGGCGGCGACGCCGTCCTGATCCCGCACGGCTGGCACGGCCCGTCGATGGCCGCGCCGGGGCACGACCTGTACTACCTGAACGTGATGGCCGGGCCGGGGACCGAGCGGGCGTGGCGGATCTGCGACGATCCCGCGCACGCCTGGATCCGCGGCACCTGGGACGGGCAGCCGGTCGACCCCCGGCTGCCCCTGACGTCGGCGGAGGGACGATCATGAGGTTGACGGTCGGGCAGGCCGTGGTGCGGTTCCTGGCGGCGCAGCACTCCGAACGGGACGGGGAGCGCCGCCGCTTCTTCGCGGGCTGCTTCGGGATCTTCGGGCACGGCAACGTCGCCGGGCTGGGCCAGGCGCTGCTGGAGCGCTCCGCCGACCTCCCGTACCTGATGGCGCGCAACGAGCAGGCGATGGTGCACGCCGCCGCCGGATACGCCCGCATGCACGACCGGCTGGAGACGTTCGCCTGCACGACGTCCATCGGCCCCGGCGCGACGAACATGGTCACCGGGGCGGCGCTGGCGACGATCAACCGGCTGCCCGTCCTGCTGCTGCCGGGCGACGTCTTCGCGACGCGCCGCGCCAACCCGGTGCTCCAGGAGCTGGAGGACGCCCGCTCCTACGACGTCTCGGTCAACGACTCCTTCAAGCCGGTGTCGAAGTACTGGGACCGCGTGAACCGTCCGGAGCAGCTGCCCGGCGCGCTCATGGCGGCCATGCGCGTGCTCACCGACCCGGCCGAGACCGGCGCGGTGACCCTGGCGCTGCCGCAGGACGTGCAGGCCGAGGCGTACGACTGGCCGGACGAGCTGTTCGAGCCCCGCGTGTGGCGGATCGCGCGTCCGGTCCCGGAACCGGCCGCGCTGGACGAGGCGGCCGCCGTCCTGCAGACGGCGCGGCGCCCGCTGATCGTGGCGGGCGGCGGGGTGATCTACTCGCGGGCGACCGACGAGCTGCGCGCCTTCGCCGAGCGCACCGGGATCCCGGTCGCGGAGACGCAGGCGGGCAAGGGCGCGCTGCCCTGGGACCACGACCGCGCGGTCGGCGCGGTCGGCGCGACGGGCTCCACGGCCGCGAACGCGCTGGCCCGCGACGCGGACGTCGTGATCGGCATCGGCACCCGGTACAGCGACTTCACGACCGCGTCCCACAGCCTGTTCGCCGACCCGGACGTGAAGTTCGTGAACGTGAACGTCGCCCGTCCGGACGCGGTGAAGCTCGGCGGCGTCTCCGTCGTCGCGGACGCCCGCGAGGGCATCCGGGCGCTCAACGCGGCCCTGAGCGGCTACGAGGTCCCGGTCGAGCACCGGGACAGGACCCGCGTCCTCGCGGCCGACTGGAACGCCGTCGTGGACGACGCCTACGCCCCCGGCCACGGCGTCCCGCCCGCCCAGGCGGAGATCATCGGGATCGTCAACGCCGAGTCGGGGCCCCGGGACGTGGTCGTCTGCGCCGCCGGGTCCATGCCCGGCGACCTGCACAAACTGTGGCGCGCCCGCGACCCCAAGGGCTACCACGTCGAGTACGGCTTCTCCTGCATGGGCTACGAGATCGCCGGTGGGCTCGGGGTGAAGATGGCCGCGCCCGACCGCGAGGTGTTCGTCCTGGTCGGCGACGGCTCGTACCTGATGATGGCGCAGGAGCTCGCCACCGCCGTCGCCGAGGGCGTGAAGCTCGTCGTCGTCCTGGTGCAGAACCACGGCTACGCCTCGATCGGGAACCTGTCGGAGTCGGTCGGCGCGCAGCGGTTCGGCACCCGCTACCGGGCCCGCACCGCCACCGGGCTGGACGGCGACGTCCTCCCGATCGACCTCGCCGCCAACGCCGCCAGCCTGGGCGCGGACGTCCTCCGCGCGGACGACGCCGAGAGCTTCCGCGAGGCGCTGCGGACGGCGATCGCCTCGTCCCGGACGACGGTCGTGCACGTGGAGACCGACCCGCTCGTCCCCGCGCCGGACAGCGAGGCGTGGTGGGACGTCCCCGTCGCCGAGGTCGCGGAGCTGGACGACACCCGCGCGGCCCGCGCCCGCTACGACGACGCCCGGAAGTCCCAGCGCCGCTACCTGTGAGCAGACCGCCGAGTGGACCGCGCGGGCCGTCCGAAAACGCTGGGATCGCGGTTCCATTTGTCCGTTGAATCAAGATTGTCCTGGGGGTTTGCCGCCCCGCCGGTGCTCGTTCACCGCCGGTTCAGGGGCGGCGACCAGGCTCCCGCGTGATGTCCTCACGTGAAGGAGTGCCCATGTCCGTGACCCGTCGCGGAGTCGTCAAGGGCGGCGCGGCCGGCGCGCTGTCCATCGCGCTCGCCGGAAGCCTGGACGGAATCTTCCAGACCTCCGCGGGCGCCGACACCGGAGAGGCGTACGGCTACGGCCCGCTGATCCCCGACCCGAAGGGCGTCCTGGACCTGCCCAAGGGCTTCTCGTACAAGACCCTGTCGGTGGAGGGCGACCCGATCTCCGACGGCGTGGTCGTCCCCGGGCACCACGACGGGACGGCGACGTTCCCCGTGCAGGGCGGTCACGGCCACGGGCACGGCGGCAAGCACGGGAGCTCGCTGCTCGTCCGCAACCACGAGCAGAGCAACAACGGCACCCGCGCCGTCGCGCCCGCCGCGCTGACCTACGACCCGGCCGCCAACGGCGGCACCACCACGCTGGAGGTCGACCGCGACGGCAACCTCGTCTCGCAGTACGTCAGCCTCGCCGGGACGGCCACCAACTGCGCCGGCGGCCGCACCCCCTGGGGGACGTGGCTGACCTGCGAGGAGACCGAGGGCTTCACCGGCCAGACCAAGAGCCACGGCTGGGTCTTCGAGGTCGACCCGTACGGGAAGAAGACGAAGCCGGTGCCGCTGACCGCGCTCGGCCGCTTCGCGCACGAGGCCGTCGCCGTGGACCCGCACACGCTCACCGCCTACCTCACCGAGGACGCGTCCAAGCCGTTCGGGCTGCTCTACCGGTTCACCCCGCGCGCCCACCGCGGCGCCCACCACGCCTACCAGGAGGGCGGGAAGCTGGAGGCGCTGAACGTCCAGGGCGTGCCCGACCTGTCGCTCGTCACCGAGCCCGGCACGCGGTTGCGCGCCCAGTGGCTGCCCGTCCCGGACCCGTCCGCGGCGGCGACGTCCACCCGCAAGCAGTTCGACACGGTCACGCGCAGCCAGAAGCTCGAAGGCGCCTGGTGGGGCCACGGCAAGGCGTACTTCGTGTGCAGCTACTCGAAGAAGTCCGACGGCGCGGCGGGCGACCACGCGGGCCAGGTCTGGACGTACGACCCGCGCCGCAACGAGATCGAGCTCCAGCTCATCTTCAAGCCGGGCGGCCGCTTCGACGGACCGGACAACATCACCGTCTCCCCGTACGGCGGCGGCGTGATCCTCGCCGAGGACGGCGACGGCGAGCAGTACCTCATCGGCACCACGCGGAAGAACAAGCCGTTCGCGATGGCCCGCAACGCCCTCAACGACAGCGAGTTCACCGGCGTCACGTTCTCGCCGGACGGCCGCATCCTGTTCGCCAACCGGCAGTCCGACCCGGGCGCCACGTTCGCGATCACCGGCCCCTGGCACCGCCTCCGGGGTTAGCGGGTCAGGCGAGCCCCCGGCGCGCGACGGCCGGGGGCCGCACGCCCTGGATGGACGCCACCATGTCCAGTACCTGGCGCACGCCGTCCGCCTGCGACTCCGGCACGCGGAACAGCGCCGCGCCCAGCCACGCGTAGACGGACACGGCGGCGAGCAGCCCCGGATCGGGCTCCCGCGCGTCCGTCTCCAGCGTGACGAGGACCTCCGCGCCGGTGGCGGCGAGCCGCTCCACCTCGCCCGCCGGGGGCGCCGTCCCCGCGTCCGCGACACCGTCCGGGACGGGCGCGTCCGACGCCACGACCTTCCGCTCTCGCAACCCCATGCCGCCAAGCGTGGCACGATCGGGGTCCGGGAATCGTCCTCGGGTAGGGGACACGGGGAGAAGGAGCTGATCGTGGTCGTGGTTCTCGTCCTGGCCGGCCTGGCCGTGCTGGGGGCGGTCGTCGCCCTCGCGATGGGCCGGGGCGGCGAGCTGGCCGGGACCCATCCCGACCATCCGCCGCTGCCGCTCGGCGCGGACGGCCGTCCCGTCACCGGGCCGGACGTCGTCCGGCTCCGCCTGCCCCGCACCGTCTGGGGCTACCAGCCGCAGGTGACGGACGAGGCGCTGCGGCGGCTCGCGTCCGCGCTGTCCGAGCGCGACGCCCGCGTGGCCTCGCTCGAACGGCGCCTGCACGACATGCGCCACCGCGCGGGCGGCGGCGCCGCCGAGCCGATCGGCGCCCTGCACGGCCTTGAGGACCCCGCTCCGCGCGGCCCCGCCGTCCCGAACGGCACGCAGCCCGCGCCGCACGACGAGACGCGGGACGAGACGCGCGACGAGACCTGGAACGAGACGTCCGGCGAGCAGGTCGGCGGGCCGGGGGAGGAGCGGTCTTGAGCACGGTCGCCGTCCACGCGGAGGCCGTCGCGGCGGCCCCGGCCGACCGTCTCTTCGCCGTCCTGACCGACTGGCCCCGGCACGCCGACTGGATGCCCTTCACCCGCGCCGAGGGCGGCGACCAGGTCGGGGACGAGCTGCGGGCGTTCACTGGCGTGGGCCCGGTCGGCTTCCTCGACACCATGGTGATCACCGACTGGCGGCCCGGCCGCCGGGTCGCGGTGAAGCACACCGGGCGCGTCGTGCGCGGCGAGGCGTGGTTCAAGGTCGTCCCCGAGGGGGCGGGCAGCCGCATCGTGTGGGCCGAGCGCGTCGATCTGCCGCTCGGGCCGCTCGGCCGCGCCGGATGGCTGGCGGCCGGTCCCGTCGTGCGGGCGTTCATGCGGCTCGGGCTCCGCCGCCTCGCCGCCCTGGCGGAGGAGCCGGACGCCCGTCCTGTCGGAGGCGTGGGGTAGAACGGGACGGATGAGCACCGCGATCCAGGGCGACGACGGGCTGGCCCGCTGCCCGTGGGGCCTGTCCGCCCCCGACTACGTCGCCTACCACGATGACGAGTGGGGCCGTCCCGTCCGCGACGACGCGGGCCTCTACGAGAAGCTGTGCCTGGAGGCGTTCCAGTCGGGGCTGTCCTGGCTGACGATCCTGCGCAAGCGGGAGGCGTTCCGCGCCGCCTTCCACGGGTTCGACCCGGAGAAGGTCGCCTCGTTCGGGCCCGGCGACGTCGAGCGGCTGATGGACGACGCGGGCATCGTCCGCAACCGCGCCAAGATCGACGCCACGATCGCGAACGCCCGCGCCGCCCTCGACCTGCCCGGCGGCCTCGCCGAGACCGCCTGGCGGTACGCCGACCCGGCCTCGCCCGCCTACACCGACATGGACGACGTGCCCGCCCACACCGAGGCGTCCAAGGCCCTGGCCAAGGAGCTGAAGAAGAACGGGTTCCGCTTCGTCGGCCCCACCACCGCCTACGCCCTCATGCAGGCGTGCGGCCTCGTCGACGACCACCTGACCGGCTGCCACCGCCACGGCGCCTACCGCCCCTGACCCCGCGCGGCCCGTGCTTGCGTGCCCGGCCCGGGTCTCGCCCGGGCCGGTCGCTCGGCCGACGCAGGTCACTCGGCCTTGGCCGCTTCCAGGACGGGGATCCCGGCGGCGCGCCGCGCGGGCAGCGCGGACGTCGCCAGCGTGACCGCCGCCGCGCCCGCCGTGACCAGCGCGACCAGCCACCACGGCGGGGCGACCGAGAAGAACGAGCTGCCCGTCGCGAGCTGCATCAGCAGGACGGTCCCGAGCGCCGAGCCGAACCCGAGCAGGACGCCGAGCAGCACGACCGTCGCCGCCTCCCACCGGACGATCGACCGGATCTGCGTCATCGTCGCGCCGACCGCGCCGAGCAGGCCGAACTCGCGGGTCCGCTCGCCGACGCTCATCGACACGGTCGTCGCCATCCCGAACAGGGCGAGGACGAGCGCCATCCCGATGAAGCCGTAGATGACGCGGAGGCCCTTCGTCATCCCGCTCGCGGCCGTCTTCACGTAGCCGGCCCTGTCGAGCACCTCCACGCCGGGGACGCCCGCGACCGCGCGGGTCAGGCCCGCCTTCGTCCCGCCGCTCACGAGGACCGCCTGCGTGGCCGCGCCGGGGTCGAGGCCGTCCATGGTGGCGGACGACACCAGCGCCTGGTCGGCGAACAGGTGCGACGGGTCGTGGTAGGCCCCCGCCACGGTCAGCGCGACCTTCCCGCGCGTGCCGCGCACGACGATCCGCTGCCCCTTCCTGATCTTCTGCGCCTTCATGACGGACGAGGCGAGCCCGATTTCGCCGGGCCGCAGCGGGCGCAGGTTCCCGCCGAGGTCGAGCACGGACGGCAGCGCCGCCGGGTCGGCCCCCGTCACCATCAGGTAGTACGGCTCCGGCTCCTCGTCCGGCAGCGGCTTCGGCGGCGGGTCGACGAGCCTCGTCTCGGTGGCCGTGAGCGCCATCGCGTGCGACACGCCCGGCGCGGCCGCGGCCCTGTCCGCCATGTCGCGGGGCAGCGGCGCCGGTCCGGACGCCGTCATCCCGGTCGCGGCGATCGCGTGGTCGGCCCGCATGACCTGCGTCCCCGCCTCCTCGAACCGGTCGTTCACCGACAGGACCATGAGCGCGGTCGTGGAGACCAGGGCGACGCCCACCATCAGGGACGACGCCGCCGACGACACCCGGCGCGGGCTGCGGGTGATCGTGGCGCGGGCGAGCCGCCCGGCCTCGCCGCTGACCGCCGTGCCGATCCGCCCGACGAGGCCGCCGAGCGGGCCGACGAAGAACGGGGCGAGGACGGCGAGCGCCGCCACCACCGTCATGCACCCCATCAGCACCAGCATCGACGTGCCGACGGTGCGGTCCGGTCCCGGCGGCTCCTCGGACCGGATCGCGAAGATCGCCCCGAAGAACAGCCCGGAGCACGCGAACACCGACAGCGCGCCCAGCACCCGGGGCAGGCGGCGCCCGGCCGTGTCGGCGCTCGCGGCGCGCAGCGCCTGCATCGGCGAGATCCGCGCGGCGCGGCGGGCGGCCCGCCACGCGGCGAGCTGGGTGACGAGGACACCGGCGGCCGCGGGCGCGGCGAGCGCGATCCAGCCGAACTGGACGTCGGCCGCGCTGATGTCGAAGCCGTCCTGCGCGAACAGCTTCGTGAGCAGACCCGCCACCGGGTAGCCGGCGAGCACCCCGCCCGCGGACGCGACCAGGCCGAGCGCCAGCGCCTCCAGCCGGATCAGCCGCTTGATCTGCCGCGGCGTCGCGCCGATCGCGCTGAGCAGGGCGAGCCGCCGGGTCCGCTGCCGGACGAGCGTCCCGAACGTGTTCGCCACGACGAACAGCCCGACGAACACCGCCACCGACGACATCATCCCGATCACGCCGCCCAGCGACGCCCCCGCGGACGCCAGGTCGGCGGACTGGGCGTGCCGCACGCCGGCCGCGGTCCTTACGGTGACGTCCTTCCCGCGCAGGTCGCGGGCCAGGTCGGCGCGCAGTTTCGCGGGCGCGACGCCCGGCGCGGCCTTCACCCAGACGCCCTGCCACGTCCCGGCGGGCAGCCCGGCCGCCTGCCGGACGGTCTCCGGCGGCGCGAGCAGCAGGTCCCCGCTCGCGACCGCGCTGCGGCCCTCCACGGTGGCGACGCCGACGACCTTCCACGTCCGGCTCTGCTTCGGCAGCGTCACCTGGACGGGGTCGCCCACGTCGAGCTTCCCGGCGCGGGCGACGTGCCGCGTGACGACGACCTCGCCCTCCGCGGCGGGCGCGCGTCCCGACTCCAGGTGGTAGGCGTTGAGGCGGGTGTCGGACGTCCAGGGGCGCAGGGTCGTCCCGGCCCCGGCCGGAGGCGTGATCGCCTTCCCGCCCTTCCCGGCCGCGGTGACCGGGACCATGGCGTCCCCGGCCGTCCCGGCGACGCCCGGGCGCCCGGCGACGTCGGCCAGCCGGACCCGGCCGTCCGGGACGATGCCCGCGTCGCCCCCGTCGGACGTCCCGCCGAGGACGAGCACGTCCGACCGGGCGTACTCGCTGGCGTCGCTGCCCGACACCGCCTCCTGCGCCCGCAGCGTGAACTGCAGCGAGCCCGCCATCAGGCCGATCGAGAACAGCGCCGCCAGCAGCGTGGCGAGCAGCCGGACCCAGCCCTCGGCGAACGAGCGGCGCGCGATGAGCCACATGCCGCTCAGCCCTCCATCCGCCGCATGGCGGCGTGGACCTGGTCGATGGTCGGCGCGTGCAGCTCCCGGACGATCATCCCGTCGGCGAGGAACA
Organism: Actinomadura syzygii; assembly: GCF_008085905.1. Classification (GTDB taxonomy): domain Bacteria; phylum Actinomycetota; class Actinomycetes; order Streptosporangiales; family Streptosporangiaceae; genus Spirillospora; species Spirillospora syzygii. Next base: position 250,420 of record NZ_VSFF01000007.1, read on the forward strand.
GCACCCGGTCGGCGTGCGCGGCGGCGACCGGGTCGTGCGTCACCATGATCACCGTCTGCCGGTAGGCGTCCACCGCGCCGCGCAGGAACCCGAGCACCTCGGCGCCCGAGCGGGAGTCGAGGTTGCCGGTCGGCTCGTCCGCGAACAGCACCTCGGGGCGCGTCAGCAGGGCCCGCGCGACCGCGACCCGCTGCTGCTGCCCGCCGGACAGCTCGCTCGGCCGGTGCGACAGGCGTTCGCGCAGGCCGAGCGCGTCGATGATCTCGTTGAACCACTGCCGGTCGGCGCGGCGGTTGCCGAGCCGTCCGGTGAGGCGGATGTTCTCCTCCGCCGTCAGCATCGGCAGCAGGTTGAACGACTGGAACACGAACCCGAGCCGGTCGCGGCGCAGCTTCGTCAGCCGCGTCCTGGACAGCTTGGTGATGTCGACGTCGCCGATGAACACCGAGCCGGAGGACACGGTGTCCAACCCGGCCAAGCAGTGCAGGAACGTCGACTTGCCGGAGCCCGACGGCCCCATGATCGCGGTGAACCGGCCCCTCGGGAACGCCGCCGAGACGCCGCGCAGCGCGGTGACCGCGCCGTCGCCCGTCCCGTACGACTTGACCACGTCGCGGGCGGCGGCCACGAGGTCGTGGACGTGCCCGGCAGGGGGTGCGGCGGTCGTGTGTGTCATGCCGTCCAGCCAACCGCCCGGCACCCCTGCTCCACACTGGCGCACGCTCCCCACCCGCTGGTGGGGAAGGCCCCACCCGGCGGCGTGGGGCTAGCGGCCCTCGAAGACCGGCTTCGCCTTGTTCAGGAAGGCGTCGGTGGCGTTGTGGTGGTCGCCGGTCTTCTCGCACTCGTCCTGGAGCTCGGCCTCCCGCTCCAGCGCGGCCGCCAGATCGTGCGTCGCCGCGAAGTCGAGCGCCGCCTTGACCGCGCCGTAGGCGGCCGTCGGACCGGCCGCGAGCCGCCGCGCCAGCTCCACCGCCGCCGGGGCCAGCTCGTCCGCCGGGACGACCCGGTTCGCGAGCCCCAGCTCCAGCGCCTGCGGAGCCGTCAGCGGCTCGCCGAGCAGGAGCAGCTCGGCGGCCTTCGCGCGGCCGACGAGGCGCTGCAGCGTCCACGACATGCCCGAGTCCGGGGCGAGGCCGATCCCGGTGAACGCGGTCGCGAACCGCGCCTTGTCCGACGCCACGACCAGGTCGCAGGCCCACGCCAGCGACGCGCCCGCGCCCGCCGCCACCCCGTTCACGGCCGCCACCACCGGCTTCCGCATCCCGGCGAGCGCCAGCACGATCGGGTTGTAGTGCCTGCGGACGGTGTCGTCCAGCCCCTTCCCGGCGGCGAGGTTCGCGGCGTGCTCGCGCAGGTCCTGCCCGGCGCAGAAGGCCCGGCCCGCGCCGGTGAGGATCACCGCGCGGGCGGCCGGGTCGGCGGCGGCGCGCACCACGGTGGCGCGCAGCAGCTCCTTCATCTCGGCCGTCAGCGAGTTCATCCCGTCGGGCCGGTTCAGGGTGATCGTCCCCACGCCGTCGGTCACGTCGTACAGCACGGTCTCAGCCATCGGCGGCCACCTTCACGCGTCGTCCCGGATCCTCTGGAGATCTTCCCAGGCGGCCGCCGCCGAACCCGGCGGCGGGGGCCTGGAGAGGGGGCGCGGCGGTGTCCCGAAAGGCCCGTGGAAAGGCGCCGAAACACGTGTCCGCGGGCCCTGTGAACGCCCCGGACTTCTGATCTGGAGGCTGATCGTTACCACTTCGCGCCCGGAAGACGAGATAATGGACCACTACTGATGACGCGGATGCGACACGCGGCCACGCGGCCAACGGTGTGCGAGGCCGCGGCCCTACCCAGGAAGGGGATGTACGCATGGCGGCGATGAAGCCGCGGACGGGAGACGGTCCGCTTGAGGTGACCAAGGAGGGACGCGGAATCGTCATGCGGGTCCCCCTCGAAGGCGGCGGCCGCCTCGTGGTCGAGCTCTCCGCCGACGAGGCGAGGGAACTGGGCGAGGCCCTCAAGGACGTCGTGGGCTGAGACGTCGCGGGGGCGACGCCCTCCGCCGTTCCCGGTCTGGTCGGCGACGGTCCCGGCGGCTCCGCCGGGGCCCTTGCCGTCCCCGGGCCCGGCCCCGCCCGCTCGCCGCCCGTTCCGAGCTTCACCCGACCACCGAGTTTCACCGACCACGGAGCTTCACCGACCACGGGGGGAATCCGCCGCCATGCCCATCGAGACCCGCATCCACGGCGCCTCCGGCACCGTGTCGCAGACCGCGGCCGACCTCGGGGCCGAGGCGGTCGCGGTACCCGTCCGGCAGGGCCCGGTCGCGCCCGCCGCCGAGGTCGCGGAGTCGCTGCCCTTCACGCTGGACGAGCTGCTCGAACTGCACCGCGCCAAGGGCGAGCCCGGCGAGATCACCGCCACCCAGGTCCGCGTCGGCGACCGGGTGCGCGAGCTGCTGCTGTACGGGGTGGGCGCCGCCTCCCCGGCCGACCTGCGCAAGGCGGGCGCCGCGCTCGCCCGCCGGGGCCGCGGCCGGACGGCGCTGGTCGCCGGGGTCCCCGCGGGCGACCTCGCCGCCTTCGTCGAGGGCGCGCTGCTCGCGTCCTACGAGTTCAAGATCGGCGCGCCGCCCGCCCGGCGGGCGCTCGGCACGCTCGCCGTGCTGACCGAGGCCGGGCCGGAGTCCGACGCGCCCGCGATCGAGCTGGGCGCCGCCCGCGCCCGCGCCGCCGGGCTCGCCCGCGACCTCGCCAACACGCCGTCCCGCGAGAAGGACCCGTCCTGGCTCGCCGCGCAGGCCGAGCGGGTCGCCGCCGACGCGGGCCTCGCCGTCCGCGTGCGCGGCGAGAAGGAGCTGCTGGACGAGGGCTTCGGCGGCATCCTCGCGGTCGGCGCCGGATCGGCCCGCCCGCCCCGGCTGATCGAGCTGTCCTACGTCCCGGACGGCACGCCCGAGCGGCACGTCGTGCTGGTCGGCAAGGGCATCACGTTCGACAGCGGCGGCCTGTCGCTCAAGCCGAACGACAACATGAAGACGATGAAGACCGACATGGCGGGCGGCGCGGCGGTCATCGCCGCGATGAGCGCGCTGCGCGGCCTCGGCGTCCGCGCCCGGGTGACGGGGCTGGTCGCCGCCGCGGAGAACATGCCGTCCGGGTCGGCGATGCGGCCGAGCGACGTGATCACGCACTACGGCGGGACGACCTCCGAGGTCCTGAACACCGACGCCGAGGGACGCCTCGTCCTCGCCGACGCGATCGCCTACGCCGCCGCCGAGCTGGCCCCGGACGCGATCGTCGACGTCGCGACGCTGACCGGCGCGGCCAAGGTCGCCCTCGGCCTCCGGCACGGCGCGCTGTTCGCCACCGACGACGACCTCGCCCGCGCGCTCACCGACGCGGGCGCGGCGGCGGGCGAGCCGGTGTGGCGGCTGCCGCTCGTCGCCGACTACCGGGCCGCGATCGACTCCGACGTCGCCGACATCAACAACATCGGACGCGGCGGCTACGGCGGCGGGGCGATCACGGCGGCGCTGTTCCTGCGCGAGTTCGCGGGCGGCGCCGCCTGGGCGCACCTCGACATCGCCGGGCCCGGCCGCGCCACGTCCGACGACGCCGAGATCAGCCGGGGCGCGACGGGCTTCGGGGCCCGGCTGCTGCTCCGCTGGCTGACCGCCTGAACCGGCCGCCTACTCGGTGCGGCGGTCGATCACCGGGACGCGGCGGAACCGCTTCGCCCGCTTGACGACCTGCGCGAGCGTCGCGTCCCAGCCCTCGTCGACCGCGAAGCACCACGGGACGGCGGCGGCCGTGGCCGGGACGTCCCGCATGGTCAGCGCCACGAGACGCGGCCGCTCCGACGTCCGCGCCAGCTCGGCCAGCTCCTCGGTGGGCAGGAAGACGAGGTAGTCCTGCTCGCCGCGGCGGGTGCCGCCGACGCCGCGCCGCAGCGCCGCGATCGCCGCCACCTCGGGCCAGGGAAGCGTGTGGCCGGACCTGCGGGGGAGCGGCCAGCGCGCCGGGCGGCGCACCCCGTCGACGGCGAGTTCCAGGACGGGACGCCGCGTCAGCATCCCCCCGGCGGACACGGCGAGCCCCGCCCCGAACATCGCGAGCCCGGCCACGCCGAGCACCGTGATCGTGACGCTGCCCACCCCGGCGCCCCGGACGATCCCGCCCGCGACCCCGCCCGCGACGAACGCCACCGACGCGAGGAACAGGATCAGGAACGCGACGAGCCGCCACGTCCCGCGCCAGGTCACCCGCTGCCGCACCGCGAAGACCTCGGCCGGCGCCGAGGCCGGGGAACGGGTGGTCAATCGCGCTTGACGGCGCACAGCAGGCCGTCGCCCACCGGGACCAGCAGCGGGACGAGCCGGTCGTCGTCCCGGATCATCCGGTGCACCTCGCGGATCGCCTCGACGTCCGGGTCGCGGTGGTCGAGGTCGGCGACCCAGCCGCCCCACAGCGCGTTGTCGAACGCGACGACGCCGCCCGGCCGCAGCAGCCGCAGCGCGTCCAGGAGGTACTCGGGGTACTCGCGCTTCTGCGCGTCGCAGAACACCATGTCGTAGGCGCCGTCGGTGAGCCGCGGCAGCACTTCGAGCGCCGGGCCGACGATCATCCGGGTGCGGAACGCGCCGAGCCCCGCCTCCCGGTACGCCTGCTTGGCGAGGCGCTGGTTCTCGGGGTCGATGTCGACGCTCGTGAGCACCGCGTCCTTCGGCATGCCGCGCATCAGCCAGACGCCGGACACGCCGCAGCCGGAGCCGACCTCCACGACCGTCCGGGCGCCGAGCAGGGTCGCGAGGAAGCGCAGCGCGGCGCCGCCCGCCGGGCCGATCGGGGACGCCCCGACCTCCTCGCCGCGGCGCCGCGCGGCGAGCAGCGGCTCGTCTTCCGGGAGGAACCCCTCCACAAAGGCCCGGGTGGCCTGATCGGCGTCGATGGCTGCCTCCTCAAGGGACCCCCGCCTGGCTCCTGCTGGAAAGACCATATCGTTGACGGGGAACCAACCGTGGGTCCAGCGCGTTGTAGCCGCTGAAGGGACCTGTCCGCCGGACGGGTCGAAGCCACGAGATCCGAGTCGGTCCAGCACCGCCCCAGCCCAGGCGAGACCGTGCCGTTCCAAGGCGAGACCTTGGCTACGAGAGAGGAACAGCCCGGCACCATGGGAGTCGCAGCACTCAGTTTCAGAAGCGCTGTGGGGGTCGGCCCCGGGCAGGGGATCGGTGGCGCCGCGCGCTCGCGCGAGAACGCGCCGGAAGCCGACTGGGCGCCGCCGTCCTGGGACGAGGTCGTCCGCGAGCACGGCGCCCGCGTGTACCGGCTCGCCTACCGGCTGACCGGCAACCAGCACGACGCGGAAGACCTCACGCAGGAGGTCTTCGTCCGCGTGTTCAGGTCCCTGTCGAACTACACGCCGGGGACGTTCGAGGGCTGGCTGCACCGGATCACCACGAACCTGTTCCTCGACATGGCGCGGCGCCGCCAGCGCATCCGCTTCGAGGGACTCGCCGACGACGCCGCCGAGCGCCTCCAGGGCCGCGAGCCGACCCCGGCGCAGGCGTTCGACGACAGCAACTTCGACGCCGACGTCCAGGCCGCGCTCGACGCGCTGGCCCCCGAGTACCGCGCGGCCGTCGTGCTGTGCGACATCGAGGGCCTGTCGTACGAGGAGATCTCGGCCACGCTCGGCGTCAAGCTCGGGACCGTGCGCAGCCGCATCCACCGCGGCCGGGCCCAGTTGCGGGCCGCCCTGGAGCACCGCGCGCCGACGCGTCGGCGCCCCGGGACGCGCAACGAGTTCCAGCCCGTGGACGCGGTGGAGGCCGTCGCCGACCTCGGCCCGGCCGAAGACGGCGAGACCTCGCATGTGGCGGGCCCGGCCCTGCCTCAGCCGGTCCGGCCACAGCCGGAGGGCGTGTAAAAAAGCTGTGCTTGCCGCGCGGGGCGGGACCGCGCGGGTGTGTTCGGACGGGAACCACGGAGGGCGGCATGACCGCAGCGAAGCGAGGATCATGGCGTCCGACCCTCGGGGGTCTGGGGGGCGTCCCCCAGAAAGGAAGGGCGGCATGACCGCAGCGAAGCGAGGATCATGGCGGCCCCCCCTCGGGGGTCTGGGGGGCGCCCCCCGGAAAGGAAGGGCCGCGTGAGTTGTCTGGGGGAGCGTCTGACCGCTCTGGTCGACGGTGAGCTGGGGCACGAGGAGCGCGACCGCGCGCTCGCCCATCTCGCGTGCTGCGACCGGTGCAGGGAAGAGGTCGCCTCGCTGCGCAGGCTCAAGGGCCGGCTGCGGGGCCTCTCGGAGACCCCGGCGACCGACGGCGCCGACGACGTGCCGTCTCCCGACTTCCTCCTCCGGCTGCAGTCGCTGCCCGCGTCCGGCGGCGTCCCGGCCGAGCCGGTGCCGCCGCCCGCGCCGTCCACGGCGCGGCACCCCGCCCGGCCCCTTCGATCATCGACCCGCCCGGCCCGGCCGCCGGCCGGCGGGCGGCCGCGCGACAACCGCCCCGGCGGGCACGCCGCCGCGCTGCGCGTCCATCCCCGGCGCCGCTACCTGGTCATGGGCGCCGCGACCCTGTTCATCGGGCTCGGCGCCGCGTCCTACGTGGCGGGCGGCGGGCAGGACGCCCCCGCCGTCACCCCCGCGTTCGACCGGTTCGCCGTCGAGCACGCGCTGACCTCCGGCGACGCGCCGATGACCGACCCGCTCACCGACCCGGTCAACCAGGTCCAGGTCTCCCCGGGGCCGTGAGCGCCCAGACCCTGACCCGGCCGGGACGGCGCACCACCGTCCTGGCCTGCGGGCTCGCCTGCGGGCTCGCGCTCGCCGGGGCCCTCGCGGGCGACCCGGCCGCGGTCCGCCGCGTGCGCAGCGACCCGGGTGCGGTCGGCCTGCTGCGCGCCGCCGCCGACGCGGCGCGGCGCGTCCCGTACGAGGGCCGCCGGTTCCTGACGACGTGGAGCCGCAACCGGTCGAGCACGTCCCTGGTCGCGGTGTCGCACACGCCCGGCGAGGGCGTCCGCTACCACCGCTCGGGGCCGAGCGGCTCCACCGGTTCGGCGAGTTCGACCGGGGAGGTGTTCCGGCCCGACCCGGCGGGCGGCGGCGACGCCGGGCTCACGTCCGCAACGCTCGCCCTGCTGACCCGCAACTACTCGGTGGTCCGCGCCGCCGACACGACGGTCTGCGGGCGGCGCGCCCGCGTCGTCGAGGCCCGCCGCGCGGACGGCACCGCCGCCGGGCGCTTCTGGCTCGACGCCCAGACCGGCCTCGTCCTGCACCGCGAGCTGATCGACGCGACCGGCCGCCCGGTGGTCGTCAGCGGCTTCACCGAGATCAGCTACACCGTCCAGGCGAAGGTCGCCGTGCCCTACGGCCTCGGCGGCACCCGCGGCGGGATCTCCCGCTTCCCCGGCACCGGCACCGACGGCTCCGCCGCGGCCCGTGGCGGCGGGCACGTCGCGGCCCTGTGGGGCGACCGGTTGGACCGCGCCGACCTCGCGGGGCTCCGCGAGCGCGGCTGGCCCGTCCCGAAGGACCTGCCCGGCCACCTCACCCTCTACGAGGCGCGCCGCGAGACGGGCGGCGACGGGCCCGTCCACCTCAGCTACTCCGACGGGCTCGCGTCGGTGTCGGTGTTCGTCCAGCGCGGACGCCTGGACGAGCGCGCCATGACCGGCTGGCGGCGCGGCGTCCGGAGCGGCCGGACGGTGTTCCGCCGCGAGGAGCTGCGGCGCTGGGCCGTCTCCGCGGGCAGGGGCTACGTCTACACCGTCCTCACCGACGCCCCGCAGAGCACCGCCGTGGCCGTCGCGGCGAGCATGCCGGGCGGCTCCACCCCGTTCTGGACGCGGGTGTCGCGGGGCGCGCACCGCCTCGCGAGCTCGGTGAACCCGTTCGACTGATTCCGCGTCGAAACGAAAGATCACGCGGGCCGGGACCGCTGCCCTAAGGTCTTATGCTCGCCACATGCCATTCGGGGCACGATGAGCACGGATGACGAGAACCATGCTCGGTAGGAGAGATGGGGATGACGGAAGACAACCGCGGGCCAGTCGGGGCGCCGTCGGGGGACGACGAGCTCGCCCCCGGCCGGGAGCCTGAACGGCAGGAGGCGGCGGCTCCTCCCGAGACGGTGACCGACCAGGAGCTCCCCCTGGACCAGCCGGTGGACGACCCCGAGCCCGGCCAGGCGCCCGGCGCGGAGGCGGCCTCCGAGCACGGTTCCGAACCGGCCTCCGCGGCCGCCGACGACGACCCGGAGCCCGGCCGCGACCGCGCGGCCGAGAACGGCTCCGACCGGCTCGTCGCGGGCGGGTTCGCCCCGCCGGACCCGGGCCCGTCCGGCCCGCCGGACACCAGCGAGGACGTCCTGTCCAACGGCTCCACCGCCTCGACCGGCTCCCGGGGACCGCAGGGTTCCCCCGGCTCCCCGTCCGACCTCGGACCGCAGGAGGTGCCGGTGCAGGACGCCCCGCCGCACGACATGCCGCAGCCCCCGCCGCCCGTCCCGCTCGACAAGCCCGTCGCCGACGCGCCCGGCGAGCGCGGGCGGCCCGGGTTCGTCCCCTACGACCAGGACCCGCGGGCCGCGCAGCACGGCCAGCCCTACGGCGGCTGGCCGCAGCAGTCCCACCACGCGCCGCCCCCGTCCGGGGGAGGGCCCGGCGGCCCGCCGATGGGCCCGCCGCCCGCTCCGATGGGCCCGCCGCCCGGACCCGGTGGTCCCGGAGGGCCGCCGCCGGGCGGTCCCGGGCCGCGTCCGATGGCCGGGTACGGGATGCCGCCCGGCGGTCCGAACTGGGCGCCGGTGCCCGCGCCTCCGTCCGCGTCGCGCGGGGGGCCGGGGCTCGGCCTGTTCGCCGTCGTCGCGCTGATCATCGCGCTGGTGGCGGGCGCGGTCGGCGCCGGGGTCGGCGTGATCGCGACCGGCGACGACGGCGGCGGCTCGGTCAGCCTCGGCGGCAGCGACAGCAACGACACGAAGGTGCAGGCCCGTCCGCCGGACTCGGTCGCCGGGGTGGCGCAGCGGGTGCTGCCGAGCGTCGTGATGATCCGCGTGCAGTCCTCGCAGGGCGAGGTCGGCGGGACGGGCTTCATCGTCAACGGCGGCTACGTCGTGACCAACAACCACGTCGTCGCGGGCGCCAACGGCGGGCAGATCCAGATGGTCTTCAACGACAAGAAGACGCTGCCCGCGACGGTCAAGGGCGCCGACCCGAGCTCGGACGTCGCCGTCCTCAAGCCCGAGGGCCAGCACTCGCTGCCCGCGCTCGCCGTCGGCGACTCCAGCCGGATCGCCGTCGGCGACCCGGTGATCGCGATCGGCTCGCCGCTCGGCCTCCAGGGCTCGGTCACGACCGGCATCGTCAGCTCGCTGAACCGCGCCGTGCCGACGCAGGGCGAGGGCGGCGGCGACGCCTCCTACCTGAACGCCATCCAGACCGACGCGGCGATCAACCCCGGCAACTCGGGCGGCCCGCTGGTGGACGCCAAGGGCCGCGTGATCGGGATCAACACCGCGATCGCGACGCTCGGCGGCCAGAGCCTCGGCGGCGAGCAGCAGAGCGGCAGCATCGGCCTCGGCTTCGCGATCCCGATCAACCAGGGCAAGCGCATCGCCGAAGAGATCATCCGGAACGGCAGCGTGAAGCAGGCCAAGCTCGGCGTGCTCCCCGACCCTCGGTACCAGGACGGCGGCGCCCGCATCATGCCGCAGCCGGTCAACAACCAGGACCCGGTCACCAAGGGCGGCCCGGCGGACAAGGCGGGCCTCAAGCCCGGCGACGTGATCACGGCCATCGACGACCGTCCGATCGAGGACGCGACCGACCTGATCGCGCAGATCCGCAGCCGCGCCCCCGGTGACAAGATCAAGGTGACGTACCAGCGAGGCGGCAAGGAGAACACCGTCGAGGTGACCCTCAGCGCCGACTGACCTGCCCATCTGGGTGGCGACCCCCAGACCCCCGAGGGGGAGATAGGTGATCCTCGCTTCGCTCCGGTCACCTACTCCCCATCTGGGTGGCGACCCCCAGACCCCCGAGGGGGAGTAGGTGATCCTCGCTTCGCTCCGGTCACCTACTCCTGGGGTGATTCGCCCCCGGAAATGGCGTGGACGTTGTTCAGATCCGGTTCATCCGGGCGCGGGATACGCTGTGGGGACCGGTGCGGCTGCGCGACCGGTCCCCTTCGGCGGTGTGTGGAGGACGCGTGTTCGACGTCGGACTCGGTGAGATGGCGGTGCTGGTCGTCCTCGCCCTGCTCATCTTCGGAGACAAGCTGCCTCAGGTCGCCGGGCAGGCGGGCCGGATGCTGCGGCAGTTCCGGGAGATGGCGAACAGCGCCAAGGCCGACCTGCAGGAAGGTCTCGGCCCGGAGTTCAAGGACTTCGACATCACCGAGCTGCATCCGAAGACGTTCGTCCGGAAGCACCTGTTCGAGGACGAGAACGACTTCGTGAACGGTAAGGACGGCGGCCTCTTCGCCAACGAGCCCTCCTACGCGGCGGCGGCGAACGGCTCGGAGCTGGACTTCGGCGAACTGCCGCCATTCGACAACGAGGCCACCTGAGCCGACCGTCAGAAGGCCAAAGCGAAGCCCCGCCGGGCGGACCCGGCGGGGCTTTCGCATTGTCGGCCTTCGCTTTGCGTGCCTTCTCTTTTGACCTTCCCTGCCCGATTCCCCGCCGATTCCCGCCCTGATTCCCGGGGCCTGATTCCGCGGGCCCGGTTCTTCGGGTCAGCGCTTCTTCGGGGCGATGCCGAGCGACATGCCGGCGAGGCCGCGGGAGCGTCCCGCGAGCTTGTCGGCGATGGTGCGCAGCTCCTTGGCCGCGCCCGCGTCCGGGTCGGACAGGACCAGCGGGACGCCCTCGTCGCCGCCCTCCCGCAGCCGCGGGTCGATCTCGACCTGGCCGAGCATCGGGACGCGGGTGCCGAGCGTCTTCGTCAGCGCGTCCGCGACCGTCTGGCCGCCGCCCTCGCCGAAGATGTTCTGCCGCTCCCCGCAGTGCGCGCAGGTCAGGTAGGCCATGTTCTCGATCACGCCGACGACCTGCTGGTGGGTCTGCGCGGCGATCGCGCCCGCCCGCTCGGCGACCTCGGCGGCCGCCGCCTGCGGAGTGGTGACGACGAGGATCTCCGCGGACGGCAGCAGCTGCGCGACGGAGATCGCGATGTCGCCGGTGCCGGGCGGCAGGTCCATCAGCAGGATGTCGAGGTCGCCCCAGTAGACGTCCGCGAGGAACTGCTGGAGCGCCCGGTGCAGCATCGGCCCGCGCCACACGACCGGCTGGTTCCCGGCGGTGAACATGCCGACGGAGATGACCTTCACGTCGTGCGCGGACGGCGGCATGATCATGTCCTGGACCTTGGTGGGCGGCGCGTCCACCCCCAGCATCCGGGGCACCGAGTGGCCGTAGATGTCGGCGTCGACGACGCCGACCTTGCGGCCCTGCGCGGCGAGCGCGGCGGCCAGGTTCACGGTGACCGACGACTTGCCGACGCCGCCCTTGCCGCTCGCCACCGCGTACACCTTGGTCAGCGAGTTCGGCTTCGCGAACGGGATCTCCTTGGCGGGCTCGCCGCCGCGGAGCTTGGTCTGCAGGTCCTTGCGCTGCTCCTCGCTCATCACGTCGAGGTCGACCCGCACGGACGTGACGCCCGCGAGCTTCGACACGGCCTCGGTGACGTTCTTCGTGATCGTGTCCTTCATCGGACACCCCGCCACGGTCAGGAAGACGCCCACGGCGACGGCGCCGTCCGCGGCGATGTCGACGTCCTTGACCATGTCGAGCTCGGTGATCGGCTTGCGGATCTCAGGATCGAGCACCGTGGCGAGCGCCGCGGTCACCTGCTCGGTCGTCAACTGGGAGGCCATGCACCCATGGTATGAACCCGGACGGCCTCCCTGTTAATCAGGGGGTCCGGCGTACGATCGACCCGTGACCAACGGCACCCTGCCCGCCACCGAGCTGACCGTCTGGCGCGCCATGCTGCGCGCCCACGCGCGGATCGCCCGCCGGCTGCAGGCCGACCTGCTGGCCCGGCACGGTCTCGCGCCGGGCTCCTACGACGTGCTCACCAACCTCGGCGAGGCCCCCGGGGGACGGCTCCGGATGAACGACCTCGCCGACCGCGTCCTGCTGTCCCGCAGCGGCCTGACCAGGCTCGTCGACCGGATGGAACGGGCCGGGCTGGTCGTCCGGCAGTCCTGCCCGAGCGACGCCCGCGGCCTCTACGCCGTGCTGACCGCCGCCGGCCGGGACCGGCTCGACGAGGCCACCCCGACCTACCGGCGGGGCGTCCGCGACTACCTGCTCAGCCACCTGGACGAACCCGACCTGCGCGCCCTCGGGCACCTCCTCGACCGGCTCACCGACGACGAGGTCCCCGCCCGCGCCTGACCGCGAAGGGCGGCGAAGCCCTGACCGCGAAGCCCGGGTCAGGGCGGCGGGTGGTCCTTGGCGTCCAGCTCGCGCATGATCTGCTGGAGCTCGGAGCGGAGGAAGTCGCGGGTGACGACCTCGTTCAGCGCCACCCGCAGCCCGGCGATCTCCCGGGTCAGGTACTCGGTGTCGGCGATGGTGCGCTCGTTCCGCGACCTGTCCTGCTCGTACTGGACGCGGTCCCGGTCGTCCTGCCGGTTCTGCGCGAGCAGGATCAGCGGCGCCGCGTAGGACGCCTGCAACGACAGCATCAGCGTCAGGAAGATGAACGGGTACGGGTCGAACCTCAGGGAGGCGGGCGCGAGGAAGTTCCAGCCGAGCCAGACGGCGACGAACACCGTCATGTAGACGAGGAAACGCGCCGTCCCGAGGAACCGCGCGATGCGCTCGGACAGCCGCCCGAACGACTCGGGGTCGTAGTGCACCTGCGGCACGAGCGTCCGGCGGACCTCCCTCGGCTGGTCCAGGCGGGACGTCAGCTGGCGTGTCGTCATCACGTCTCCCCCCGCAGGGCCTCTTCCTCGGGATCCGAGGACTCCTCGGCGGCGGCGTCCATCGCCGCCTCCCGCCAGTCCTCGGGCAGCAGGTGGTCGAGGACGTCGTCGATCGTCACCGCGCCGAGCAGGTGGCCGTTCTCGTCCACCACGGCGCCCGCGACGAGGTTGTAGGTGGCGAGGAACATCGCCACCGCCTCCAGCGACATGATCGGCCGCAGCGGGTCGAGCACGGCGTCCACGATGCCGCTGACCAGCGTCGGCGGCGGCTCGCGCAGCAGCCGCTGGAAGTGCACGGTGCCGAGGAAGCGGCCGGTCGGCGTCGCGGTCGGCGGCCGGCACACGTACACCTGCGCGGCGAGCGCCGGGTTCAGGTCGGGGCGGCGGATCAGCGCGAGCGCCTCCGCGACCGTCGCGTCCGGCGCGACGATCACCGGGTCGGTGGTCATCAGCCCGCCCGCCGACTGGTCGGGGTAGGTGAGCAGGCGGCGGACGGGCGCCGCGTCCTGCGGCTCCATCAGCATCAGCAGCCGCTCCCGCTGCTCCGTCGGCAGCTCGCCGAGCAGGTCGGCGGCGTCGTCCGGGCCCATCGCCTCCAGGACGTCGGCGGCCCGCTCCACGCCGAGCTTGCCGAGGATCTCGATCTGGTCGTCCTCGGGGAGTTCCTCCAGGATGTCGGCGAGCCGCTCGTCGTCCAGCGCCAGCGCGACCTCCGTCCGCCGCTTCTCCGGCAGCTCGTGGACGATGTTCGCGAGGTCGGCGGGCTTCATCCGCTCGAACGCGGCGATCAGCCCGGCCGCGCCCTGGCCGTGCTCGACGGCGGAGAAGCCCTCCAGCTCGTCCCAGTCGACGACCAGGCTCTCGCCGCGCTTGCGCAGGCCGCGCCCGGTGCGGCGGCGGACGGCGACCTTCCCGACCAGCCAGTCGCGGGTGCGGGTCGGCTCCATCGCCACGTCCACGACGGAGACGTCCTCGCCGCCCTCGCGGAACCGGACCGTCCGGTCGAGCATCTCGGCGAGGACGAGCGTCTCGGACTCGCGCTTCTGGAACCGCCGCACGTTCAGCCGCCCGTCGAAGATCACCGCGTCCGCCTCGATCACGGTGACCCGGGTGATCGGCAGGAACACGGTGCGGCGCGTCGCCAGCTCCACCACCAGCCCGAGCACCCGCGGCGGGCGCGGCGCGAGGCGCAGCGCGACCACGACATCGCGGACCCTGCCGACCTGGTCGCCGGACGGGTCGAACACCGCGATGCCCGCGAGCCGGGCGATGAACACCCGCGTCGGAGCTCCGCTCATGGCCTGGACACTACCCATGATCCACGCGCCGACCCGGACGCCCGGGGGTGATCGGGGACCCCGCGGGACGCATGAGAAGGTGACGTCATGACCGACGTCCTGGTGGAGGATTTCGAGGAGCATCGGGGCCTGCTGTTCGCGGTGGCGTACCGGATGCTGGGCACGGCCGCCGACGCCGAGGACGCCGTCCAGGACGCCTGGCTGCGCTGGTCCGGCGCCGACCGGTCCGGGGTCGAGGACCCGAAGGCGTACCTCGTCCGGGTCACCACCAACGTCGCGCTCGACCGGCTCAGGTCGGCGCAGAGCCGCCGCGAGACCTACGTCGGGCCGTGGCTGCCGGAACCCATGCTGACCTCCCCGGACGTCGCCGAGGACGCCGAGCTGTCGGAGTCGGTGTCGATGGCGATGCTCGTCGTCCTGGAGACGCTGAGCCCGCTGGAGCGGGCCGTGTTCGTCCTCAAGGACGTGTTCGGGTTCCCGTACGCGGAGATAGCGGCGGCGCTGGATCGGTCCGAGGTGTCCGTGCGGCAGCTCGGCACCCGCGCCCGCAAGCACGTGGAGGCGCGGCGGCCCCGCTACCAGGCCGGGGGCGCGGAGCGGCGCGCCGCCACCGAGCGGTTCCTCGACGTCGTCCTCGGCGGCGACATCAACCGGCTCATGGAGGTGCTCGCCCCCGACGTGACGCTGTGGACGGACGGCGGCGGCAAGGTCAGGGCGGCCCTGCGGACCATCACCGGCGCGGAGAAGGTCAGCCGCTGGCTGGCCGGGATCGTCGGGCGGCCGTACGTGGGCGTCGAGCCCGCCGAGATGAGCTTCCGCCGCGTGGACCTCAACGGCGAGCCCGCCCTGATCGTGGACGGCCCGCACGGCCCGATCAGCGCCGCCACCGTCGAGATCGACGACGCGGGACGGATCCACGCGATCCACCTCGTCGCGAACCCCGACAAGCTCCAGGCGATCGCGGAGGGCCGCAGCCTGCCGATGTGACGGGCGCGACCGGCCGCCGGGCTAGCGGTCGGCGGCGCGGCGCTTGCGGCCGAGCAGCCGGGGCGGCGCGCCCGCCGTCGTCGCCGGGGTCGGGACGGGACGCACCGCCGCGTACCCGTCCGCCGCCGTCACGACCTCCTCGACCGGGGTCAGCCGGACGATCCACGACTCGGCCGCCCAGCGCTCCACCTGCCCCTCGTGGGACGTCGCGTTCAGCCGCTCCTTGGCGAGCAGGGGCGCCACGGCTTCCCAGGGCTCGGAGCCCGGCTCGACCGGCTCGGCGTCGGCGCTGAACGAGATCAGCCGCCCGCCCTTGTCCTTGCTCCGCAGGATCACGGTGACCTGCGCCGACTCCGGCAGGCCGGGCAGCGGCTGCTCGCCCTCCCCGCCGGTCAGCACGTAGGCGGACCCCTCGTGCCACACGTGCCAGGCGGCCCTCGGCTGCGGCAGGCCGGGAAGATCCAGCCACATCAGCCCGGATTTCTTGGCCGCCTCCTCCACCAGCGCCGCGTTCAGCTCACCCATGCCGAAAGCGTCTCACACCAGGTCGATAGCATCCGGGCCATGCGCGTTCGACGTACCACCCTCGCCGTCCCGGCCAGCAATCCCCGTTTCGTCGAGAAGGCCCAGGGCCTTCCCGCGGATGAGATCCTCCTCGACCTGGAGGACGCGGTAGCCCCGTCCGCGAAGGAGGACGCCCGCCAGACGGTCGTCGCCGCGCTCAACGAGGGCGACTGGTCCGGCAGGACGCGGGCCGTGCGCATCAACGACCTCGACACCCACTGGGCCTACCGGGACGTGATCGACGTCGTGGAGGGCGCGGGCGCGAACCTCGACGTCGTCATGCTGCCCAAGGCGGAGAACGCGTCCTACGTCCAGTGGCTCGACCGGCTCCTCACCCAGATCGAGCGGGCGAAGGGCCTGCCGGTCGGGCGCATCGGCATCGAGGCGCAGGTCGAGACCGCCCGGAGCATGGTCGAGATCGACGCGATCGCCGCGTCGTCGCCGCGCCTGGAGTCGCTCGTCCTCGGGCCGGGCGACCTGATGGCGTCCCTGAACATGAAGACGCTCGTCGTGGGCGAGCAGCCGCCCGGATACACCGAGGGCGACGCCTACCACTACATCCTCATGAAGATCCTGACGGCGGCCCGCGCCAACGACCTCCAGGCCATCGACGGGCCGTACTTCAACGTCCGGGACGCGGAGGCGTTCACCCGGGTCGCGCGGCGCTCCGCCGCGCTCGGGTTCGACGGGAAGTGGGTGCTGCACCCGACCCAGATCGAGGCCGGGAACGCCGTCTTCTCGCCGGAGCAGGACGACTACGACCACGCCGAGCTGATCCTGGAGGCATACCAGCGCGCCGTCGACGAGGGGCGCGGCGCCGCCACCCTCGGCGACGAGATGATCGACGAGGCGTCCCGCAAGATGGCGCTCGTCGTCGCCGCGAAGGGCCGCGCCGCCGGGATGACCCGCACCCGGAAGGAGTGAGCGGCCCCGCGCGGGGGTGAGCCGCGCGACCGGCCCCTCCGGGAACTGGGGCACCGTACGATTCGTCCCACGTACGCGAAGGCTCACGGGGAGGTCGGACGTGTCAGAACCAGGGGGCTCGGACGGTTGGGCGCCGCTGGATCCCGACCTCAACGGCGCCGCGCACCGACCACAACGCCCTGAGCCGCCGCCACAGGCCCCGCACGCACCGGAGCCGCGCCCCTATCAGGGTCCGTACGCGCCGGGCCCCTACGGGCAATACGGGCAGCACGAGCAGTACGGCCAGTACGGGGAGCAGGGGCCGTACGGGCCGTACGGCCGGTACGGGCAGCCGTACGGCGGCGGGTACGCGCCGCCCGCGCCGTTCACGACGTCCCGGACGGAGGACGCGCCGCCCGGCGCCCCGTTCCACCGGCTGGCCCGCAACCCGCCGCACCGGTGGTGGCGCCCGCTGGCCGGGTCGCTGGTGATCGTCGCCGGGGGCATGGGCCTCGCCGTCGTCGTCATGATCATCGGGATGATCGTCCGGACGGTGGTCGAGGGCGGCGTGCCGGACACCGACTCCGACTCCGTCTTCGGCAACGACACGGCCGACCTCGCCTTCGACCTGGGCTCGCTCGCCCTCTTCCTGCCGGTGGCCCTGTTCGCCGCCTGGGGGTTGCAGCGGCGGCGGCCCGGCACGCTGTCGTCCGTCGCGGGCCGGCTGCGCTGGCGCTGGATGCTGGCCTGCTGCGGCCTGGCCGTCCTGTTCTGCATCGTGTCGTTCGGAGCGTCCATCGTCGCGGGCGCCGCCGTGGACGACCAGTCGTCCGGCGACGAGCACTGGGTCGGCTGGGGACGCTTCCTCGCCCCCGCGATCGTCATCCTCCTGCTGGTGCCGTTCCAGTCGGCGGCCGAGGAGTACGTGTTCCGCGGCTGGCTGCTCCAGGCCGTCGGCGCGTGCACCCTGGAGGACGTCAAGGGGCGCGTCGGACGCGCCTTCAGCGTCGTCTTCCGCACTCCGTGGCCCGGCATCGTCGTCGGGTCGGCCCTGTTCACCTCGGGGCACGGCTACACCGGCTGGGGCATCCTCGACATCTTCTTCTTCGGCGCGGTGGCGGCGTGGCTGGCGGTGAAGACGGGCGGGCTGGAGTCCAGCATCGCGCTGCACGTGTTCAACAACCTGATGGCGTTCCTCCTCCCGGCCGCGGTCGGCGAGCTGGACATCGAGCAGGGCGGCGTGCCGTGGCAGGTCGTCGCCGCCGACATCGCGCCCATGGCGCTCTACGCGGCGACCGTCGTGTGGCTGGCGCGGCGGATGAAGATCCAGACGGTCACCGCCGGCCCGGAGGACGACGACGTCCCGGTCACGCCGCCCCCGCACCCCACGCCGGTGTCATAGCAGGCCCCGTCGATTCCAGAGCGTCGGTTCAGAGCAGGCCCCACAGCACGAGGGCGTCGACGAGGCCGGGCGTGACGGGCAGCTCGGGGATGCGCTCGGGCGGGATCCAGCCCGCTTCCGCCGCGTCGTCGCCCGCGCGGAGCGTCCCTCCGGTGACCGCGGCCGTGTAGTCGTGGATCTCGTAGGTGACGCCGCCGGGGCCGGGCCGCTCCACCGTCCCGGCGAGGGCGAGGGGCTCCACGTCGAGGCCGGTCTCCTCGCGCAGCTCCCGGGCGAGGGCGGCGGCGTCGTCCTCGCCCGGCTCGACCCGTCCGCCGGGGATGGACCAGAGGCCCTCGCCGGGCGGGCGCCCGCGCCGCACCATCAGCAGCCGTCCGCGGTCGTCCCGGACGACCGCTCCCACGCAGCGCACTCGCATGACCCCATTTTGACGCCCCCTTTTCCGCGCGTCCGCCCGCCCCGGCTTGACGATCCGGGACGTGGCCGCGCAGGGTGGGTAGTCATGAGGGCGGAGCCCACCTGCCCGCGCTGCGCGGGCCCGCTGCACGATCCGGGCCTCTGGTCGAGCGACTGGACCTGCGACGTGCACGGCGCCGTCCTGCCGAGGCAGCCGGCCAGGCGACCCGGCCCGGACGGGCTGGCCGCCGTGCTGCGCGAGACGCGGGTCCCCGTCTGGACGCCCTGGCCCCTTCCGCAGGGCTGGCTCGTCACGGGGTTCGCCACGGTCGGGGACGACCGCACGGGCGCGCGCGCGACGGCCGTCGCCGTGTCCGGGCCGGGCCTGCTCAGCGGCCCCGCCGACATGGTGCTGATCGCCGAGGAGCCCGGCGTCGGGTTCGGCGCGTACTTCGCCGGGCTGGCGGGCGCCGACCCCGGCGAGGTGTTCGACGGCAGCCCGCCGCACGTGAAGCTCGACGTCAGCGGCCCGGCCGCGACCTACGGCCACTCGCTGCCGATGTGGGCGGTCGACGGCCGTCCGGACCGCGCCGTCTACGTCGGCGAGGCGATGGGGAACTGGCTGTGGGCGGTGCTCTGGCCCGCCGACGCGGGCGTCCTGATGCTCGACAAGCAGAACCTCCTCGACCTCCGGGAGCCGGGCATGGAGATCGACCTTCCCTACGGCGCGTTCAGCCCCCGGCTCGACGACTGACGGCGGGGGCCGACCGATGCGCATCGACCTGCACAGCCACAGCGCCATGTCCGACGGGACGCGCCCGCCCGCCGAGGTCGTCCGGCGGGCCCGGGAGCGGGGCCTGGACGTCCTCGCGCTCACCGACCACGACACCGTCGCCGGATGGGACGAGGCCGCCGCCGCGCTCCCGGACGGCCTGACGTTCGTCCCCGGCATCGAGCTGTCCTGCAAGCTGGACGGCCACAGCCTGCACATGCTCGGCTACCTGTTCGACCCGTCCGAGCCCGTGCTCGCCGCCGAACTGGCCCGGATCCGCGACGACCGGGTGATCCGCGCGCAGGGCATGGTCGAGCGTCTCCGCGCGCTGGGCGTGGACGTCACCTGGGACATGGTCCGCGGCCTGGCGGGCGGCGAGGCCATCGGACGCCCGCACATCGCCCGCGCCATGATCGACGCGGGCGCGGTCCGGACGGCCGACGAGGCGTTCACCGACGACTGGATCGCCCAGGGCGGCCGCGCCTACGTCGAGCGGTACGCGCTCGACCCGGACGAGGCGATCGGGCTCGTCCGCGCGGCGGGGGGAGTGTGCGTCCTCGCGCATCCGCGGGCCCGCCGCCGCGGCTACACGGTCGGGGACGACGCCGTCGAGCGCCTCGCCGCCGACGGCCTCGCCGGAATCGAGGTCGACCATCCCGACCACGCCCCGGACGACCGCGCCCGGCTGCGCGATCTCGCCGCCGCGCTCGGCCTCGCCGCGACCGGGTCCAGCGACGACCACGGCGCGCTGACCGGCGACCGGCTCGGCGCCGAGACCACCGACCCGGACGCCTTCGCGCAGCTAGCGGAGGCGGCGTCCGGTGATGATCTCCGCAACCCCTACCGGGGGCCCGAAGCACGGTAGGGTGCGAGGCGTGGAAGCGCGCATCGAACAGGTGGTGACGTCGGGCACGCTGTCCCTTGACGACACCGACCACGACGTCGAGAACAACACCTACATCGTCGGCGACGACGACGAGGTCATCGTCATCGACCCGGCGAACGACGCCGAGGCCATCCTCAAGGAGGTCGGCGACCGCGAGGTCATGGCCGTCCTCCTCACCGACGGCAACGAACACCGTCTGAGCGTGGTGCTCGAAGTCGCCGCGGCCGGGGAGGAGGACGAGGAGAACTGGGCCCCGATCGCGCTGCACCGCGCGGACCGGCTGCTCTGGCGTGACTACTTCGGCCGCCTCGCCAAGGAGGAGGAGGACGAGGACGACGCCAAGGCGCTGCGCTCCCTCGAACCCGACATCTGGCTCGAGGACGGCGGCATCTTCGAGATCGCCGACGCCCAGCTGGAGATCGTCCACACGCCGGGCCACACCCCCGGCAGCGTGTGCGTGATCAGCGAGCAGATCGGCGTGCTGTTCGCGGGCGACACGCTGCACCGGGGCCGTCCGGGCTCGGTCGGCGGCGTCTACGAGGACCTGCGCAAGCAGCTCAACTCGATCGGCGCCCTGCTCACCCCGCTGCCGAAGGACCTGCGGATCCTGCCCGCCCAGGGCGAGGAGACCACGGTCGGCGAAGAGGACTCCCGCTGGGAGACGTGGGGCGCGCTGGCGCAGGAGTCCGACGACTAGCGTGGAGCAGCTCGGCTTCGAGGGCATGCCGCGGCGGCTCTACACCTGCACGCCGTCGAGGCTGAACACCTGGCTCGACTGTCCCCGGCGGTACCGGATGACCTACCTCGATCGTCCGATGCCGCCGAAGGGCCCGCCGTGGGCGCACAACAGCGTGGGCGCGAGCGTCCACAACGCCCTGGCGGGCTGGTGGCGGCTGCCGCCGCGCGAGCGCACCCCCGAGTCGGCCGGGCGGCTCCTCGTCCGCGGCTGGCTGACCGACGGCTTCCGCGACGACGCGCAGTCCGCCGAGTGGCGGGAGCGGGCCCGCGAGATGACCGAGCGGTACGCGGCCGGGCTCGACCCGTCCGACGAGCCGCTCGGCGTGGAGCGGACCGTCGCGACCCGCACCGACCGCATCGCCGTGTCCGGGCGCATCGACCGGCTGGACGGCCGCGGCGCCGAGCTCGTCGTCGTCGACTACAAGACGGGGCGGCACGTCCTCACCGCCGACGACGCCCGCGGCTCGCTGGCCCTCGCCCTGTACGCGATCGCCGCCGCGCGGGTGCTGCGGCGCCCGTGCCACCGGGTGGAGCTGCACCACCTGCCGTCCGGCGAGGTCGCCGCGTGGGACCACACCGACGAGTCGCTGGCCCGGCACCTGCGCCGCGCCGAGTCGATCGCCGGGGAGGCCGCCGACGCCGACGAGGGGTACCGGGCCCGCGTCCCGAAGCCCCGCCCGGCGGGCGACGTCGACCACGCCCAGCACGACGACCTTTTCCCGCCGCGTCCCGGCAATCTCTGCTCGTGGTGCGACTTCGCCCGGCACTGCCCTGAAGGCCAGCGGGCGGCCCCGCGCAAGGAGCCCTGGGCGGCCCTGCCCGTGGACGCCTCCTGAGCCCGTCTAGGCCGGCGTGAGGGCCCTGCGGTCCGGCCAGCGGCGCGGGTCGCGGAGGCCGTAGAGGCCCTTGCCGACGTCGTAGCCCTCGGCGCCGAGCCGCTGCCTGGCACGTTCCAGCATGTCCCTCGTGTTCTTGGCGAAGGCGTAGTCGTGCACCCGCTCCGGCAGCGAGTTCATCGTCAGCCGGAACGACCGCAGCGCCGCCGTCACCACCGGACGGGGAAGCTCGGGCAGCGCCCCGTACATCTCGCGGGCCCAGTCCGGCAGCGAGTAGTAGCAGAGCGCGCCGAACGGGAAGTACCCGGGCTTCCCCGGCGCGAGGAATCTGAGGTTCTCCGGCATCGTCGGCCACATCAGGAACCGCACCGTGGCCGCCGCCTCCTCGGTGACCCGCAGCCTCGGCCGCGTCTCGGCGAGGTACGCCTCCATCTCGGCGACGCTGCCGGGGACGTCCTCCGCGTGCAGCCCGACGTAGGTCGCGGTGTGGCGCTGCTCGTCCAGGTAGCGGTCGGCCATGGCGGGGGTCAGCGGCAGCCCGGCCCGCCGCGCCACGTCCAGGTACGAGGACACCTCGGCGCAGTGCACCCAGCGGAGGAACTCGGGCTGGTCGAGCCGCTCCCTCCTGCCCGTGTCGTGGTTGAGGATGCGCAGGCTCCGGTGGATCTGCCGGACGCGGTAGGCCAGCTCGTCGATCTCCTCGTGCGTCCCGAACGTGGAGACGCCGACGAAGTCGGCGGTGCGCTGGAGCCGCCCGAACGGGTCCTCCTGGAAGTTCGAGTTCTGCCAGACGCCCCACATCGCCATGGGGTGCAGCGCCTGGAGCATGAGACCGCGCACACCGCCGATCCACATGGTCCGGTCGAGGTGGACGCGCCACGTGACGCTCTCGGGGGGCTGGACGGTCGCGGGCATCCTGCGGCACACCTCCATGAGACAGACTCAAGTAAGTGTGTCATTACTTGCCCGCGACCGCGACATGGGGGTCCGGTGAGGCCCGTCACCCTCCCCGGCGGACGCGGGCCGGCTAGACGGACGTCCGGTCGAGCAGCGCCCGCAGGTGGTCGGCGAACCGGCCGGGGTCGTCGGTGAAGCCGACGTGGTCGCCCGGGAACAGCGTCGGCTCGATCCCGAGGTGGGCGGCGAGCGCCCGCGACGCCCGGTCGCAGAGCTGCCCCGCCGACGCCTCGCCGATCCCGATGACCAGCCGCTCCCGGACGGCGCGCAGCGCGTCGAGGTCGGGCGTCCAGCGGACGGTCTCGAGCATCTCGTGCGCGAACCAGCGCCGCTCGTCCGCCACCTGCCGGGGGTCGCGCTCCCCGCCGAACATCTGCTCCAGCACCGGGTCGGGCAGGTCGATTCCGGACGTCGCCATGAACTTCCGCCACGCCCCGATGACGTCGCCGTCGAGGTAGGTGGCGACCAGGTCGTCCGTGGCCTTCAGCAGCGCCTCGGCGTCCGGCAGGATCTGGTCGAGCGGCGGCTCGTGCGCGATCACCGTGCTGACCCGCTCGGGGTGCGACTGCGCCAGCGCCAGGACGGTGCAGGCGCCGCCGCTCGTCCCGAAGACGGTCGCCGGGCCCGCGCCCACCTCCGCGATCAGCCGGGCCAGGTCGTCCGCGCGCAGCGGCGGCGTCGAGTCCTGCTCCGGGTCGTCGACGGGGCTGCGGCCGATGCCGCGCGGGTCGGTCGTGAGGACGGTGCGGTCGGCGGCGAGCAGGTCGGCCAGCGGCTCGAACGCCGCGGCGTCCATGGGCGCGCCGACGAGCGCGACGAGCGGGCCGCTGCCGCGCAGCTCGTAGTGCAGGCGGGCGTCGGGAACGCGCAGGGTACGGACGGACGTCATCGGGTCTCCTCCAGGCTTCGGCCGTTTGGAGGTGCAGACCTTCGGCCTGGCCGGAACTCATCGCCCGACCGGAGATCCGTTCGACCGGAGACACCGTTCGGTCGTCCCCGCTCAGCTCGGTCATCTCCGCTCAGCGGACGGCGGTTCCCGCGATGAAGGCCGTCCCGACCGTCCGGACGCGCGCCGTCCAGCCCCAGCCCGCGAGGTCGCGGACGAGCCGCTCCGGCTCGTGGAAGACCTTCACGACGCGGTGCACGCTGCCGTCGTCCAGTGTCCGCCGGACGGCGGGCACGGGCTCCCCGTCGAGGACCTCCTCGTACACGGCCTCGCCCGGCCCGTTGTCGAGGAACACGGCGGCGCCACCAGGCGCCAGGGCGTCCGCGACGGTCTGCCAGAACCCCGCGAGCCGTCCGGGCGGGACGTGCGACAGCCAGAACGCGAAGAAGACCGTGTCGTAACGCCGTTCCGGCCGCCACTCGAACAGGTCGGCGCACGCGAACGCGACTTTCGGCGACGCCGCCCGCTCCCGCGCGATGGCGAGCGCCTCGGGCGCGGCGTCGAGCGCGGTCACGGACCTCGCCCGCGCGGCGAGGGAGCCCGTCCACTGGCCGGTTCCGCAGGCCAGTTCCAGCACGTCCCCGCCGACCGGCAGTTCCTCGAACACCGGCCGCAGTTCCGCGATGTCGTCGCGCTCCTCGTACTCCCTGTCGTACTCGGGCGCGCGGGCCCGGTAGTACGCGATCTGCTCCTGGACCATGGCGTCCGCGTCCATGCCGACACGGTAACCCGATCATGGACGTCCGGCCATGGCCCCCGGGCGGACGGCGTCAGTGGGCGGCGTCAGTGGGCGCTCAGGTGCTCCTCCTTGAGCCAGCCCCGGATCTCCTCGCGGAGCTCAGGCGTGTCGGCGTGCCCGTGGACGGAGGCCGCGTGCTCGGCGGCGGCGCGGACCACCTCGTCCTCCTCGCCGCTGATCGTGAGCGTGCAGCCGGACTCGCTCGGCATGTCCCGGCAGTCGGCGACCTTCCGCATCGTTCCTCCTCCCGCACCGCATCGCCAGATTTCCCACTCTTCCTGTCAAGCGTTACATATCCCCAGGTGAGCGGGAAGCGAGGCGGGGGCACGTCCCGGCCAAGTCTCGGTCACCCGGGCAAAGGAGCGCCCCGGCGCGCTGTCGGTCGCACCGGGGCGGACGGCTCGGGTCAGGCGGCTCGGGTCAGGCGGCGGAGACCACGCTCTCGATCCAGTCCCGCTGGACGGTCACGTCCGTGTAGATGCCCTTGCCCGTGCTGCAGTCGGGCAGCTGCGGGGACGGCTTGTCCGGGTCGTACGGCAGCGCCTCGACCCGGCTGAACGCGCCGATGAGCCGCCACCCGGCCGGGGTGCCGCGCAGCAGCGGCCCGCCGGAGTCGCCGAAGCAGGCGCCGGACCTGGTGTCCGGGTTGCCGGTGCAGACCTCGAAGGCCGCGTCGATCGGCGCGACGATGTTCACGCAGGCCGACGGCTCGCGGATCGCGGAGTCGAGCTGCTGCAGGACGTCGGGCGCGTCGGCGCATCCGGTGTTCGGACCGGGCGAGGCGCATCCCCAGCCGATCAGCCGGGTCGGGGCGCCGGCGGGCTGCCGCGCGTCCAGCGGGACGGGCGCGTTCGCGACCGGCTGGTCGAGCCGGACCAGCGCCGCGTCGAACGTCGTCTCGGTGCGGTCCGGGTGGACGACGATCCGGTCGACGCCCCGGACGCTGCCGCCCTCGTCCTTGCGCAGGCTCCCGATGCGGAGCCGGAGGTCGCCGGGCCGCAGGGTCTCCACGCAGTGGGCGGCGGTGACGACCCACCGGTCGGTGATCAGGCTGCCGCCGCAGAAGTGCCCGCGCGGGTCGTCCTGCAGCGACACCATGAACGAGTACGGTTCGGTGGCGTCCTCGCCGCCGATGATGTTGGTGGTGACGTCGCCCGGTCCGGGCGGGTCGGGGTCGGCCAGCGCGCTCGGCGCGACCGGTCCGAGACAGAGCGCCGCCACGGCCGACGCGATCAGCGCCAGGCGAAGTTTGCGCACGGTAGGGGTCCTTCCGGTACGTCCGGGCGGCGCGGCCGAGGGGCTCGTCCGGCGCCGCGGGACCATCCGATGATGATCTTGCACCCGACGCTAGGGCCCGCCCGCGTCGCGGACGATCCAGCGGGCGCACCCTTTCAAGGTGCAGCGGGCACTACCGGCTGGAGGGACGCCACCGGCTAGAAGGGGCGCCACCGGCTAGAGGGCGGCGCGGTGGTCTTCGAGGAGGGCGCGGGAGTCGGCGGGGGAGAGGGTGACGTCTTCGAGGAGTTTCCAGGTGTCCCAGAGGTCGGCCTGGGCGGCGTCGATGCCGAGCGCGGTGTGGACGAGCGAGATCCGGTCGGTGACGCCCGGGAACTCCAGGACGTCGAAGGGCCCGTTGAGCCCCGCGTGGACGCCGTTGGCCGTCGGGATCACCCGGACGGTCGACCGTTCGTCGGCGGCGAGGTCGAGCAGGTACGTGAACTGGGCGCGCATGACGTCGGCGGGGCCGCCGTGGTGCTCCAGCATGTAGCCGTCGAGGATGACGTCCAGGGTGCGGGGCCTGCCGGACGGGGCGTGCTGCTGCCGGTTGCGCAGGAGGTCGAGCTCCTCCTCGACGTTCAGCCGGGGGACGTGGTGCTGGAAGAGCAGCCGGGCGTACTCCTCGCAGCGGACGAGCTCCGGCATCCGCGCGATGCCGAACGTGTGGATGATCGGGGACTCCGACTCGACGGTGTAGATGTCGCGGACGAGGGCCTTCAGCCGTCCGACGTGCCGCGCGAGCCACGGCGGGCCGGCCGGGCGGGACGCGAGGTCGACGAGGACGTCCCGGACCCGCGGCGGCGCGCCGTAGGCGTCCAGGATCTCGCCGACCTGCTCGGGCGTGGCCTCGCCGAAGCCCGTCTCGACGCGGGCGAGCCAGTTGGCGTCGCGGCCGAGCAGGGACGCGGCCTCCGGATAGGACAGTTCGAGGATCTCCCGGATCTTCCGCAGGTGCTGCCCCAGGCTCCGGGCGTTGATGTTGGGGGCTCGGTAATCCACCGGCATACACCCAGCCTAGGCCGAACTCGGCTCCGGTGCGCACACTTCTCGTCGCCCAGCGTGCACATCTCGGATGTCCGTCTGGTGGACGTTCGGTGGCCTGGACGCCACCCCGGGCTCGCTCCGGGCTCAGCCGAGCCCGGTGCGCTCCGCCTGCGCCCAGAAGTCGCGGAGGGCGGTGGCCGTGGTCTCCGGGGCGTCCCAGGCGGGGGAGTGCGCGGCGCTCGGGATCACGACCTTGGACGAGCCGAGCCGCTCGGCCATCTCCGCCTGCGCGGGCGGCAGCCAGACGTCGTCGTTCTCCCCGTAGAGGACGAGCACCCGCAGCCCGGTGTCGGCGCAGTGCTTGACCAGCTCGTCGATCCGGTCGGGCGCGCTGAGGATCTCGTCGGACATCCGGACGAGGCCCGTCTCGGAGTTGCCGAGCGTGCGCGCCTTGATGAAGGCGATGATCTCCTCGGGGACGCCGCGCGAGGAGTAGTCGGGCTCCAGCGCGATCTCCCAGATCGTCGGCATGCCGAGCTCGGGGATCGCGTCGCGCAGGGACTGCGCCCTGGTCGCGGCCTTCCCGGTGACGGCGGACGGCCCGGAGCTCATCAGCGTGAACGACGCGGGGCGCACCCGGTCGGCGAGCACCGCCTCCCGGCACACCAGGCCGCCGAACGAGTGCCCGACGAGGTGCGCCGGGTCGGGGCCGAGCGCTTCGAGCAGGGCGGTGACGTCCTCGCCGAGGGCGGCGCGGCCGTAGGCGGCCTCGTCGTCCGGCCCGGCGGACTCGTACTGCCCGCGCATGTCGATCGAGAGGACGCGCCGGCCGGACGCCGCGAGGCTGTGCAGGACGGCGAGGAAGTCCTCCTTGCTGCCCGTCAGGCCGGGGACGAGGAGCGCGGGGCGGCGTTCGGGCACGCCGGATCCGGGGAGGGCCTCCAGGGCGGCGAACGAGCCGCGGGGGGTCTCGACGTTCGTCCGGCGCACGCCGGGGGGCAAGGTCAGGAACCGGGGCGTACTCACGGGGGACCACCATACTCAATGCCGGATGCTCACCGTTGGTGAGAAAGCGTCGGTGGTAGCGTCGCAGAGTGCGTCCGAAGCCTGCGATCTCCGCGCACCGCCGTGACGAGGCGGGCCTCTCGGGGCTCACCGAGGCCGTCGAGTCCGGGGCCGAGTACGTCGAGATCGACATCCGCCGGACGGGGGACGGGCGGCTCGTCGTCCACCACGACGCCGAGGTCGGCGGCCTGGCGCTGAAACGGCTCACCTACGAGCGCGTGCAGGACCTGTCGCCGCGTCCCGTCCCGCTGGTCAGCGACGCCATGCAGATCATCGCGGGCCGCGCGCAGGGCCACCTCGACCTCAAGGAACGCGGCTGCGAGCACGAAACGGTCGAGCTCGCGATGGACGCCTTCGGGCCCGACGACTTCGTCGTCACCACCCGCGAGGTGGTCTCCCTCGTCCAGATCAAGAAGAGCTTCCCGCGCGCGCGGACGGCCCTGTCGGTGGGCCGCAACCTGTGGGAGCGCGGCGTCGCGCACGACTTCGCGCCGCTGCGGCTGATCCGCAAGGCGGGCGCCGACATGGTCGCGGTGAACCACCGGCTCGCCCGCGTCGGCGTGCTGCGCCAGTGCGCCCGCGCCGGGATCCCCGCCATGGTCTGGACGGTCAACGCCGAGCCCGTGATGCGCCGGTTCCTGCGCGACCCGCGGGTCGCCGTCCTCGTCACCGACCGTCCCGCCACCGCGCTGGAGCTCCGCGACCAGCCGAACTGACCCCCGGCCAGGCACGGGCATCCGGGAGCAGAGACGGAAGAACCGCGAGACCGGGGCTCCGGTCTCGCGGTTCGGCGCTCTCTTGCTGTGTGCCGGTCAGACCGTGTGCTGGTCAGACCTTGTGCTTGTCAGACCTTGGGTGCGGGTCAGGCCGTCTGGGACTCGGCCTCGGCCGCCCCGGACGCCTGCGCCGCCGGCTTGCCCGCGCGGGTGCGGCGGCGGCTCCGGCTGCGCTTGCGCTCGGTGGCCACGGCGTCGACGACGTTGTCGTCCGCCGGGGCGCCGGCCTTGTGCGCGGCGGTCTCGGCCTCCGCCGCGGCGGCCTCGACCGGCTTGCCGGCGCGGGTCCGGGCCCGGTTGCGCTTGCGGCGGCGGGGCCGCGGACGTTCCCGCTCGCGCTCCCGCTCCCGGTCGCGCCCGTGGGTGCGGACCTTGCCGGTCTCGCCGATGTCCTCCAGCTCCTCGGCGTCCAGCCCGGCGCGCCCGCCGCGCAGCTCCGTGGGCAGCGTGCCCGTCGTCCCCGCGGGAATGCCGAGCGACTCGAAGAAGTGCGGGGACGTGGAGTAGGTCTCCTCCGGGGCGGCGAACGGCAGGTCGAGCGTGCCGTTGATCAGCTTCCACCGGGTGAGGTCGGACCAGTCGACGAAGGTGACGGCGACGCCCTTCTTGCCCGCGCGGCCGGTCCGGCCGATGCGGTGCACGTAGGTGTCGGCGCTGTCCGGGCACTCGTAGTTGACGACGTGGGTGACGTCGTCGACGTCGAGGCCGCGGGCCGCCACGTCGGTGGCCACGAGGACCCCGATCTTGCCGTTGCGGAACGCGCGCAGCGCGCGCTCCCGCTGGCTCTGCCCGAGGTCGCCGTGCACGGCGGCGGCGTCGAAGCCCCGCTTGGCGAGGTCGGCGGCCACCCGGTCGCAGGCCCGCTTGGTCTGGCAGAAGATCATCGTCAGCCCGCGGCCCTCGGCCTGCAGCAGCCGCGCGACCATCTCCGGCTTGTCCATCTGGTGGGCCTGGAAGACGTGCTGGACGACCTGCGGCGTCGCCTCCGACTCGGTGTGCGACTCGGCCCGCACGTTGGTGGGCCTGGTCAGGTACCGGCGCGACAGCGCGACGATCTCGCCCGGCATCGTCGCCGAGAACATCATCGTCTGGCGCTTGGCCGGGACGCGCTCGATGATCCGCTCGATGTCGGGCAGGAACCCGAGGTCGAGCATGCGGTCGGCCTCGTCCAGCACCAGGACGCCGACCTTCGACAGGTCGAGGTGCTTCTGCTTGACGAGGTCGAGCAGCCGGCCCGGCGTGCCGACGACCACGTCGACGCCCTCGCGGAGCGCGTCGATCTGCGGCTCGTAGGCCCGGCCGCCGTAGACGGACAGGACGCGCGTGCCGAGCTTGCCGCCCGCCACGAGCAGGTCGTCGGTGACCTGGAGGGCCAGCTCGCGGGTCGGCGCCACGACGAGCGCGCGCGGCTCGCGGCCGCCGTGCTCGATGCGCTGCAGCAGCGCCGCGCCGAAGGCGAGGGTCTTGCCGGTGCCGGTGCGGGCCTGGCCGATGATGTCGTGCCCGCCCAGGGCGATCGGCAGGGCGAGCTCCTGGATGGGGAACGCTTCGACGATGCCCTCCGCTTCAAGGGCATCTGCTATCTCGGGGACGACCCCGAGTTCACGAAAGGTAGTCAGGGCTTTCAGCCTCCAATATGCGGGGTCTCCGCTCCCGGGTGCGGCGCGGCACGACCGAGGGCGTCGGCGTAGGGACATGCCCGCCGCTCGTTTCCTGTGGCCGCGCGCTCGCGCGGGAGGGACCAGCCGTTGCTCAAAATCTCTCGGCGACCGCAGTCAGGGGTTGAAAGCAGTCACTCGCTGTGGCTGCGTGCGGTCACACTCCGCGACGCAGTGTACCGACCGTTGATTCCATACACCAATAGCCGTTCACCGCACCCAACGTTTCCACGGTTTCGTCTATTCCATGCCCCGCCCGCCAGGGACTATCCGCCGCGGGAAGATCGGCGCGGCGGGCCCGCCGCGCCGTCCCCGCGACGGCCACATCCGGACACGCCGGTTCCGCCGGGAATGGGGGAAGGCCCCCGCCGTGGGGGGCGGGGGCCTTCGGGCAGCGCATCGTCGGCGCCCTCTCCGGACGGTCAGAACGTGCGGCGGCGGGCGCGCAGGCCGTGCCGCCTGCCGCCGCCGATGCCGCGCGTGTTCGCGGACGTGAGCACCGCCACACCGAGCGCGGCGACCAGCACCGAGAATATGAACGCGATGATCGCGCCCGCGCCGAGCGCGTTCGCGACGACCCCGCCGACTATCGCGCCGACGATCCCGGCGAGGATCGTGAGCGGGATGCCGATCGGGTTGCGCCCGGGGAGGAGGAGCCGTGCCAGAGCTCCGATGACGGCACCGACGACGATGAACCAGAGAATCGTCGTGAGCATGTCGATCATCCTTCGTGTTCCGAGGGCCGCGAGGTGCGGCCCGTGGTCGGAGATCGATGTGCCCACTCAGCCAGAATCAAACAAAGCCCAGGTCAAAAGCTATCTACCAGGGCGAAGGCGTCCCGGGCGCGGCTCACCCGCCACCGGCGCCTCGCGCCCCCGCGGCTCAGGTGTACTGGCCGCCGAAGCCGACGCTGCGCTGCTCGTCCTCGGAGATCTCCAGGTAGGCGAGCCGCGCGGCGGGGACGACGACCCGCCCGGCGCGGCGGTCGCGGAGCACGAGCACCCCGTTCGGCTCGGCGAGCGCGGCGGCCAGCGCGGCCTGCACCTCGTCGGCCGACTGACCGGTGTCGACCTCGAGCTCCCTCGGAACGTTCTGCACGCCGATGCGGACCTGCACGCGTTGCTCCCGTCGTCCGTCGCGTCCCGCCGACCTCCGGCGGTCCCGTCTCCGATGGTCGCATGTGGATCACCGGATGCGCCGCCGCCGGGTTCGGCTGTGGGTGAAACCCGTCAGGACGCGTCGGCGCGCGGGAAGCCGGAGATGCCGCGCCAGGCCAGCCGGGCGATGATCTTCTCGGCGGTGTCCTTCGGGATCGCGCGCTGCTGCGACAGCCAGTAGCGGGCGCTGACCTCGGCCATCCCGACGAGGCCCATGCCGAGCAGGTACGCCTCGTCGTTCGGGGCGTCGGTGTCCTCGGCGATGACCTGGGCGATCATCTCGGCGCACTGCTGGTTGGCGCGGTCGACGCGGGCCCGGACGGGCGCCACGTTGCGCAGGTCGGACTCGAACACCAGCCGGTACGCCTCGCCGTCGCCCGCGACGAAGTCGTAGAACGCCCCGATGCTCGCCTGGACGCGGAGCTTGTTGTCCGAGGTGGACTCCAGCGCGTCGCGGACGGTGTTCACCAACGCCTCGGCGTGCTCGTCCAGCAGCGCGAGGTAGAGCTCAAGCTTGCCCGGGAAGTGCTGGTAGAGCACGGGCTTGCTGACGCCTGCGCGCTCGGCGATCTCGTCCATCGCAGCGGCGTGGTACCCCTGCGCGACGAACACCTCCTGGGCCGCGCCGAGCAGTTGCCTGCGGCGCGCCAGCCGCGGCAGCCTGGTGCCACGGGGGCGTGCGTCCGGGGTCGCTGTCACCACCATCTCCGATCAGCGGTCGTCGCGGCGGATCCGGGGTCGTCCGCCGCGCGGGAACAATCACCTCATCGTACGCGGGAGTAACTCCGCCGGTCACGACTAACGGCCGTCGGAGCTCCTTCGCGCAGGTCAGTGTATTTCCGGGGACGGCCTCCGGGCATCCCCGCCCCGGTTTTCGGGAAACCTTCTTTTCAATGCGCCGCCGCGCCGGAAGGCGCGCCGCGCGCGGTCAGCGGTACTCGTCCTCGTCCAGCCGGACCTCGCGCCGCTGCTCCGCCGCGTCGGCCTCGTTCGCCTCGTCCGGCAACTGCGCGGACCACTCGCGGGGGGCGTCGTCGTCCAGCGCGGCGCGCTGCTCGGCGGCGTCGGCCTCGTTCGCCTCCGCCACGGCGGCGTCCTCGGCGGTGTCCTCCACCGCGTCGGACGGCGGTTCCAGGTCGTCGGTCTCGCTCATCACGGGTCCTCCTCGCGCGTGCTCTCGTCGCGGGCCGCCGCGCACGCCGCCGCCAGCTCGCGCAGCGGCGCCTCCACCGACTCGCCGTACGTCGGAAAGGCGTGGACGACGTCGGCGAGCAGGCTCAGCGGCGTCTCCGCGCGGATGGCGAGGGCGATCTCGCTCATCCACTCCTCGGCGCCGAGCCCGGCCGCGGCGGCGCCGACCAGCAGCCCACGGGCGCGGTCGGCGTACAGCTCGACCCGGCCGCGCTCGTCCGCCCCGACCGCCGCCCGGGCGGTCGCGGCCAGGTCGTACCCGGCGGTGCGGAGGTCTATGCCGAGTTCGGCCGCCCGCCTCGGCGAGATCCCCACCGAGTAGACGGTGGGGTTCGTGTAGACGACGCGCGGGATCGCGCGGTAGTCGGCCTCGCGGCGGCGCCCGAGGAGGTTGGAGAGGACCACCCGCGCCTGGTAGCGGGCCGCGTGCGTGGTGCGCGCGACGCCGGTGACGTCGCCCGCCGCCCACACGCTCCCGGTCGCGGACGGCACCCGGCACGTCTCGTCCACCGGCAGGCCGTGGCCCGGCGCGACCGCGACGCCGAGGTGTTCGAGCCCGAGGCCCTCGACGCGCGGACGGCGCCCGGCCGCGACGAGGACCCGGTCGGCGTCGAGCGTGCCGCCGTCCGACAGCCAGAGGCGGAGCCCGGTGTCCTTGCGCTCGATGTCGCCGAGCCCCGCGCCGAGCCGCAGGTCGACGCCCATCCGGCGGAGCTCGTCGGCGAGCACCTCGCCCGCGAACGGCGCCTCCGCGGGGAGCAGCCGCCCGGACGCCTCGACCACCGCGACCTGCGACCCGAACGCCGCGTAGACCTGCGCCAGCTCGCAGCCGACCGGGCCGCCGCCGAGGATCACGAGGCGGCGCGGCAGGTCGGGCACGGACAGCGCCTCGTCGCTCGTCCACAGCGGGACGTCGGCGAGCCCGTCCGCCGCCGGGACGACCGGCTCGCTGCCGGTGCAGACCACGAGGTCGGCGAACCCGTGCTCGACACCGTCCACCTCGACCCGGCCGGGGGCGGCGACGCGCCCTTTGCCCCGCAGGACGGTCACGCCCGCCTCGGCCATCCGCGCGACCGCGGGGTCGTCGGACCGGCGGCCGGTCAGCTCGTCCCGCCGGGCGAGCGCCATCTCCCAGGTCTCGCCGCGCCGCGCCGACAGCAGCAGGCTCTTGGACGGCACGCACGCGAAGTACGGCGACTCGCCGCCGACCAGGCGGTTCTCGACGAGCGCGACGTCCCGTCCGGCGCGGGCGAGGCCGGCGGCCACCAGTTCGCCCGCCGTCCCCCCGCCCAGCACCACGGCGTCGTAATGGTGGTTGCGCGCCACTTGCCCTTCCTTCCGCCCGGTGGATCCCCGGCGACCATGGTGGCGGAATCCGGCGCCGGAGAGTGCCGGTTCGACCACATAGGGCACGTGAATCGCGGACGGCGGCCGCTCAGGGAAGCGGTTGCCTGTCGTTCAGCAGCGGTTCCAGGAGATCGCCGTGCTCGTCCAGGCGGGCGAGGACGTCGGCCGGGGAGAACACCAGGTCGGCGGCGTCCTCGCAGGAGTCCAGCTCGTCCCAGGTGATCGGCGTCGACACCGACGGGCTGCGCGCGGCGCGCAGCGAGTAGGGCGCGACGGTGGTCTTGGCCGGGTTGTTCTGCGACCAGTCGACGAAGATCCTGCCCTTGCGGAGCCGCTTCTCCATCTTCGCGACGACGAGCTTCGGATGCTCCTCGGCGAGGCGCCGCGCCGCCGCCTTGGCGTATTCGGACGTCCGCTCCGCGTCCTTCGGCTCCTTCACCGGGACGTACAGGTGCAGGCCCTTCTTGCCGCTCGTCTTCGGGTACGACTCCAGGCCGTCCTCGGCGAGCAGGTCGCGGAGCAGCCGCGCCACCTCGCACGCCTCCACGATCGTGGCGGGGTCGCCCGGGTCCAGGTCGAAGACGATCAGGTCGGGGGTGTGGACCTTGCCGCGCGGCCCGACCTTCCACTGCGGGACGTGCAGCTCCAGCGCCGCGAGGTTGGCGCACCAGACGAGGGTGGCCAGGTCGTCCACGACGACGAAGTCGAGCGTGTCGCGGCCGGTCGAGCTGCCGGGCGTCGGGATCGTCGCCGTCCGCACCCAGTCGGGCGTGTGGGACGGCGCGTTCTTCTCGAAGAACTTGCCGCCGTCGACGCCGTCCGGCCAGCGGATGCGGGTGGCGGCGCGGTCCCTCAGGTGGGGCAGCATCGCGGGGGCGACGCGGGCGTAGTAGTCGATGACCTCGCCCTTGGTGAACTCGGGGTACATGTCCTTGTCGAGGTTGGACAGGGACAGGCGCCGCCCGTCCACCTCGACGCTGGTTCGCTCAGGACTCACGGATGCTCCGGTGCGGGCGGTGCCAGGGCGTGCGGGGCGTGCGGGGCGTGCGGGGCGTGCCGGTCACTCTGCACTGGTGACCTCCAGGGGGTCCTTGTCGTCGCGCAGGCCGCGCCAGGACGGGAAGCGCAGCCGCCCGTCGCGCGTCCGGGCGCTGTAGGCGACCTCGCCCACGAGCCGGGGCTCGACCCACTGGGCGTCGCGGGCGAACTCGCGCGGGACGGGCTCGTCGTACGGGCTGGTGGGGCGGCGCAGCGGCCAGAGCGTCTCGTACAGCTCGTCCAGGGCGCGGTCGGTGAAGCCGGTGCCGACGTGCCCGACGAAGCCGAGCAGCCCCTTGACGTCGTACTCGCCGAGCAGCAGCGACCCGACCCCGCCCTCGCGGCGGCCCTTGCCGGGCTTCCAGCCGCAGACGATGACCTCGCGCGTCAGGAAGTTCTTCACCTTGCGCCAGAAGTCGACGCGGCGGCCGGGGCGGTAAGGCGAGTCGAGCCGCTTGGCGAGCAGCCCCTCCAAATGTTGTTCGCGGGTGAAGGCGAGTAACTCGTCCACTTGGTCGGTGTCGCCGCCGTGCAGGTACGGGGGGACCTCGACCGGCCCGGTGCCCGCCAGGTCGAGGTCGGCGAGGAGGGCGCGGCGCTCCGCGTAGGGCATGTCGTAGAGGAGGTGGCCGTCGAGGAACAGGACGTCGAACACCACGTACCTGACGGGTACCTCGCGGATCAGCCGGGGGTCGGGGTGCGTCACGTGCATGCGGCGCTGGAGGCGCTCGAAGCTCGGCCGTCCGTGGTCGAAGGCGACGACCTCGCCGTCCAGGAGGACGTCGTGGTCGGGGAGGAGGTCGGCCAGCGCGGACAGTTCCGGGTAGCGGCCGGTGACGTCGCCGCCGCGCCGCCCGCCGGCGCGGACGCCGTCCGCGGACACGTGCGCGAGCACGCGGACGCCGTCCCATTTCAACTCGAGCCCCCACCGGTCTCCGTCCGGGGGCAGCTCTCCGGTCGCGGCCATCATCGGCTCAACGGGCCACGGCATCGTCATACCGGCGTCTTACCCTGTCCCGCCCGACGGAAAAGGATCAAGGGCGCGCTGTGGCGCAAATCGAACGGGATTGCGACGCTAGGGGCAAGAACCCGCTGGGTAAGGACGGGATATGCGCAGTATCTGGAAGGGCTCCATCTCCTTCGGGCTGGTCACGATCCCCGTGAAGCTGTACTCGGCGACCGAGCAGAGGGACGTCAGCTTCCACCAGGTCCACCGCGAGGACGGTGCGCGCATCAAGTACAAGCGGGTCTGCACAGCGGACGGCGAGGAGGTGTCCTACTCCGAAATCGCTAAGGGGTACGAGCTGCCGTCCGGCGAGATGGTCGTGCTGACCGACGAGGACTTCGCCGAGCTGCCGCTGTCGTCCAGCCGCCGGATCGACGTCCTGCAGTTCGTGGAGCGCGAGGAGGTCGACCCGATCTACTTCGCGAAGTCGTACTACCTGGAGCCGGACGCGCAGGGCGCCAAGCCGTACGTGCTCCTGCGGGACGCGCTGGAGAGCTCGGGCCAGGTCGCCATCGTCAAGATCGCGCTGCGGCAGCGGGAGTCGCTCGCGACGCTGCGGGTGCGCGGCGGCGTGTTCGTGCTGGAGACGATGCTCTGGCCGGACGAGGTCCGCGAGGCCGACTTCCCCTTCCTGGACGAGGACATCGAGGTCCGCAAGCAGGAGCTGACGATGGCGACCTCGCTGATCGAGTCGATGGAGGGCGAGTTCGACCCGACCGAGTACAAGGACGCCTACCGCGAGGCGCTGCAGGCCGTGATCGACGCGAAGGTCGAGGGGCGGGAGGTCGCGCGTCCCGCCGAGGAGGCCGCGGAGGCGCCCGCCGCCGACCTGCTCAGCGCGCTGCGCGCGAGCGTCGAGGCGGCGAAGAAGAGCCGCGGCGAGAAGGACGGGAAGGCCGCGTCCGGCAAGGACGGCGCGGCGAAGAAGCCCGCCGCGCGCAAGAAGGAGCCGGCGAAGGGCCGGAGCCGCAAGTCGGCCTGACGGCCCGCCGCCGGCTCGTCCCGCTGGTGGGAACGGGCTAGAACGGGACGGTCGTGCAGATGTTCCGCGCTCCCGCGTCACCGGTGTCGTGGTTCGTGGGCTTGGCGTGGATGACCAGGGCGCCCGCGGCGCCCTTCGCGACCCGCCAGTTCACGATCGACCCGGACTTGCTGACGCCGTCCTCGTTCACGGTGGCGTCGAGCCAGATCTCCTTGCTGTGCATCGGCTCGTCGGGCTTGGCGTCCGGGTTCTGGTAGTGCGGCCCGGCGTCGGCGGGGGCCGGCCCGCACTTGTTGACGTGGACGTGCACGCCGAACGTCTTGCCGACGGCGTCCTTCGGGAAGCCCGAGGCGTACAGCCGTACCTCGGTCTTGTTCTCCGCCCGGACGACGGTGATCCTGGTCTTGACGTCCTTGTAAGCCTGGTCGTACACGTAGGACGGGCCCTTGACGACGATCCTGTCCGGGCAGCCGTGGGCCAGGGCCGGGTTGGCGAGCGCGATGACGGCGGCGCCTGCGACGGCCAGCGGGGCGGCGGCGCGCACGGATGGGCGCATGACGTTCCTCTCCCATACGACGGGGTTTGCGACTGGGCGTGATCGACCCACCGGTGCCCGGGACCGGTGGCTCACGATCATGCCGGGGAGCCGGGGGAGTCATCCCGAGCGCCGTCGCGGGGGTCGACGAGAGGCGCGAGCCGCGCGCCGAGCGGTCGGGTTCTCCCGGCGGACGGTCGGCGCGGGGGCGGCGAGGGGGGCGGCGCGGGGTTCGGCGCGGGCGCGTGAACGCCGACGGCCGGCGCCTCTGACGAGACACCGGCCATCGGGGGAGGGGGAGGGGGAGGGGGAGGGTCAGCTCACGGGCTCCAGCGGAGCCGACGGGGGAGCGGACGGCGACGCGGGTGCGGGCGCGTCGCCCTCGCGGATGCCGTACCGGCGGTAGAGCCGGGCCAGCGGGCCGGGCGCCCACCAGTTCGCGCGTCCGAGCAGCCGCATCGTCGCGGGCACGAGCAGCGCCCGGACGACGGTGGCGTCCAGCAGGATCGCGACGGCCATCCCGACCCCGACCATCTTGATGAACGAGACGCCGGAGGTGGAGAACGCGCCGATGACGACGATGAACAGCAGCGCCGCGCTCGTGATGATGGAGCCGGTGCGCTGCACGCCCGCCGCGACGGCGGTCGTGGTGTCGCCGGTCAGGTCGTACTGCTCGCGGACCCGGGACAGCAGGAACACCTCGTAGTCCATGGAGATCCCGAACAGCATGGCCAGCATCAGGATCGGCATGGCGGGGGATATCGCGCCGGTCGCGGTGAAGTCCAGCAGGCCGGACAGGTGGCCGTCCAGGAAGATCCACGCGACCACGCCGAACGTCGCCGACAGCGACAGCATGTTCATCGCGATCGCCTTCAGCGGCAGCACCACCGACCCGAACGCGAGGAACAGCAGGATGAACGTCGCGCCGCCGACGAACAGCGCGAGCCACGGCAGCGTCGAGCCGATCCCGCCGAGCTGGTCGACGACCTCGGCGGTGACGCCGCCGACGTGGGACTGCGCGCCGGGCGGCGGCGGGACGTCCCGCACCGACTTGACGAGCGAGCGGGCCCTGTCGGAGTTCGGGTCGGCGTCGTGGCGCAGCGCGATCCGCGTGGTGTCGCCCTTGGAGCCGGTCACGGTCGCGGAGGTGATGCCGGGCACCGCGGCCAGGCGGGCCCCGTACGCCTGGACCGCGGCCTGGTCGGCCGTCCCCGTCACGATGGCCTCGATGGGGCTCGTCCCGTTGCGCGGGAACTGCGACTCCAGGGTCTCGGAGACGACCCGCGCGTCGGCGCCCTTCGGGAGCGCGTTGGCGTCCACGCCGCCCCAGTTGATGTGCAGCAGCGGCGAGCCGAGCGCGAGGAGCAGCGCGACGGTCGCGACGACGTAGCCGATCGGGCGCCGCATGACGCTGTGCGCGAGCCGTCCCCACAGCCGGCCCTGCTCGCGGGCCGCGGACCTCTTGCGCCGCCGGACCGACAACGCGTCGACCTTCGGGCCGAGGACGGCGAGCAGCGCGGGCAGCACGGTCAGCGCGCCGGCCATGCAGACGAGCACGGTCGCGATGCCGCCGTAGCCCATCGAGACGAGGAAGTTCTGGTTGAACAGCAGCAGTCCGGACAGCGACACGG
This sequence comes from Actinomadura syzygii, assembly GCF_008085905.1. GTDB lineage: Bacteria > Actinomycetota > Actinomycetes > Streptosporangiales > Streptosporangiaceae > Spirillospora > Spirillospora syzygii. The sequence continues at coordinate 289,431 of NZ_VSFF01000007.1, forward strand.
CGACGGTCACGCCGGAGACGGCGACGGTGCGCCCGGCGGTGGCCATGGTGGCGGCGAGGGCATCCTCGACGGACGCGCCCTCCCGGCGCACCTCCTCACGGAAGCGGCTCACCATGAACAGCCCGTAGTCGATGGCGAGGCCGAGCCCGAGGAACGTGGTGATGTTCACCGCGAAGATCGACACGTCGGTGACGTAGGTGAGCGCGTGCAGGGCGGTGAACGAGCCGAGGATCGCGAAGCCGCCGATCAGCAGCGGCAGGCTCGCCGACACCAGCCCGCCGAAGATCAGCACGAGCAGGATCAGCAGTACCGGCATCGCCAGGCCCTCGGCGCGCGCGATGTCGGACGAGACCCGCGAGTTGATCGCGTTGCCGGTGCCGACGTTGCCGCCGACCTTGGCGGTGAGCCCGCCGCCGACCTTGGTCAGGTCGTCTTTGATCAACTTGTAGTTGTCGCTGCGGGCGCCGTCGTCGGCGCCCGCGAGCTGGAGGACGGCGTAGGTGGCGGTGCGGTCCTTGCTGACGAGCTGCGGCGAGTGCGTCGTCCAGAAGGTGGCGGTCCCGGCGATCTTGTCCTTCGGGAGGCCGGCGAGCGCCTGCTCGACGGCCGTCCGGTAACCGGGGTCGTCGACGGACGTGCGCCCCTGGTAGAGGATCACGACGTCGGCGGCGTCCCGGCCGAGGTCCCGCTCGACGACCTGCGCGGCCTTCGCGCTCTCGCTGCCCGCCTCGTCGAAGCCCCCGCCGCCGCCGAGGGCGCCGAACACGGCCGTGCCCCAGACGCCGCCGAAGACCAGGGCGGCCCCGGCGATCGCGAGGACCCAGCGGCGGCGCCGGTGGACCCATCGTCCCCATCGATCGAACATCGTCTGCTCCCGCTCAGTGACGCCGTGTAAGTTTGGTGAACGCTGTAAACTGCGAACAGCGTTAACTTTGCATACGCCGTTCGCTTTCGTCAAGGGCGTTCTTGGGGAATCATCGGAGGGCGGCCGGACGGCGGGCCGCGGACCAGGGAGGACGACGTGGGAACCCGACGCGACCGGTTGCGCGCGGCTACGGTCAAGGAGATCTCCGAGACCGCCCGGTGGATCCTCGTCGAGCAGGGGTCCGAGGCGGTGACGCTGCGGGCCATCGCCCGCGAGATGGGCATGACGGCCCCCGCGCTCTACCGCTACTTCGACAGCCACGGAGAGCTGCTCAGGCACCTCGTCGGGGAGCTGTTCAACGAGCTGACCGACGAGCTGCACGCGGCCATGCACGCGGTGCCCGCGGGCGACATGAGCGGCAAGTTCCTCGCGGTGTCCCGCCAGTTCAGGTACTGGGCGCTGGCGCATCCCCGCGAGTACGCGCTGCTGTTCGGCGCGCCCGTGCGCGGCGCGGACAGCGAGGAGGTCGACTTCGCCGACGAGTGCGCCCGCCGGTTCGGCTGGACGTTCATGACCCTGTTCCTGGAGCTGTGGAGGAAGAGCCCGTTCCCCGTCCCGCCGGACGAGGACATCGACCCCGCCCTGCTCCCGCAGTTGCGCCGCTACCGCGACGAGGTCGTGGAGGTGGAGCTCCCGCTCGGCGTGATCCAGGAGTTCCTGCGGTGCTGGATCAGGCTGCAGGGCGGCGTCAGCCTCGACGTCTTCGGGCACCTCGACTTCGCGCTGGAGGACGCCGAGCCCATGTTCGAGCTGATGCTCAGGGAGACCGGCGAGACGCTGGGCCTGAAGTACACCCCGCCCAGCCCGTCAGCCCCGCCCGATCAGGTCTGAGCCCCGCCCGGTCAGAGCTGGGCGGCGGCGGGGAGCCGGACGGTGAACGCCGCCCCCGCGCCCGGACGGCCGTGCGCGGTGAGCGTGCCGCCGTGGCCGTCCACCACCTCGCGGGCGAGGGCCAGACCGAGCCCGAGGCCCCGTGTCTCGACGGCGTGCGCTCCGGCGGCCGGGCGGACCGGCGGCGCGCCCGCGAGCAGCCGGGACGCGTCGCGCGGGTCGAACCCCGCGCCGTCGTCGCGGACGGTCAGCTCCACCGTCCCCGGCGTCCCGGACAGCGTCAGCCGGATGTGTCCGCCCGGACTCGTGTGCCCGAGCGCGTTGTCGACCAGCGCGGACAGCACCCGACGCAGCGCGGGCTCCGACCCCCGCACGACGCCGTCGCACCGCCCGCGGTCGGGCGCGCCGACCTCGATCGTCACACCGCGCTCGCGGGCGCGGGGCGACTCGGCGGCGGCCAGTTCGGCGGCCAGCGCGCCGAGGTCGACCGGGCCGAGCGCGGCGGGCCGCCGCCCGATCCGCGCGGACGTCATCAGGTCCTCGACGACCTCGCCGAGCTGCCGCGTCCCGGCGACCAGGCTGTCCAGCTCGGCGGCGAGGCCGGCGGTCATGTCCGCGCCCGCGTCGGTGTGCAGGCGGTGGGCGGCGAGCTGCGCGCGGGTGTGCAGCCGGGTCAGCGGGGCGCGCAGCTCGTGGCCGACATCGGCCGCGAAGCGGCGGCGCCGGGCGAGGGCCTCGTCGAGCGGGGCGAGCGTCCGGTCCGCGACGGCGCGGCCGAGCAGCAGCGCGGCGGGCAGGCCCGCGATCTCGGCGGCGGCGAGCGCGCGGCGCAACCGGCGGCGGGCGGCGGCGTCCAGGCCGGGCGCGGCGGCGGCGTAGACGGCCGGGCCGAGCGCGGCGAGCAGCAGCGCGGCGCTCCCCGCCGCCCCGGCGGCGGCGCGGCGGCGGGCCCGGTCGAGGAGCGGCCGGTCCGGATCCGGGACGCGCCGGTCCGGGACGCGCCGGTCCGGGGCCCGCCGTCCGCGGTGGCCGTTCAAAGCTCGCCCAGCCGGTAGCCGACGCCGCGGACGGTCCGGACGACGTCCGCGCCGAGCTTGGCCCGCAGGTAGTAGACGTAGGTGTCCACGATCGACTCCGTCCGCGCCTCGTCGAACACGCGCTGCCGCAGCGACGCTCGGGTGTGCACCTGCCCGGGCCGGGTCGCGAGCGCCATCAGCAGCCGCGCCTCCTGCCCGGACAGCGCCACGTGCTGCCCGGTCGGCAGCCGGACGAGCCGCGACCGCGGGTCGAGCCGTCCGGCGCCGAGCGGCAGCACCTGCGCCCGGTCGAGGTGCCGCCGGTGCAGCGCCCGCACCCGGGCGAGCAGCTCGTCGATCTCGAACGGCTTGACCAGGTAGTCCTCGGCGCCCGCGTCGAGCCCGGCGACCCGGTCGGCGACCGAGCCGAACGCGGTCAGCACCAGCGCGGGCGCGGTGACGGCCCGGCCGCGCAGCCGCCGGACCAGCTCCACGCCGTCCAGGACGGGCAGGCCCCGGTCGATCACCATCGCGTCGTAGTCGCGGCTCAGCCCGAGGTGCAGCCCGCGCTGGCCCTCGGCGGCGAGGTCCACGGCGTATCCGTGCTCGGCGAACAGAGCGGCCAGCATCCGCGCGAGCTCATGGTCGTCCTCGACGATCAACAGCCGGCGTGGCGGGCCGCCGGGTTCCGTTGAATCGGCCACGCCACAACGCTCCCACCGCCGCCGCCGGGGGGCCATAGGTCCGGGCAATACTGGACAACTTTCTTTAAAATTTGAACCGATTCCCCCGGCGGCCCGTCTTCTCTTGATCAACTTCGCGCCCGCGGGTCGCCGTCAGGCCGCCTCCGCGACGGTCTCCGGCTCCACCGGGACGCGGGTGCGCTCCAGCCGCTCGGGCAGCGCCAGCCGGTACAGCGGGACGGCGCTCGCCGTGGTGATCACCGCGACCAGCACCAGCATCGCGAACAGCTCCCGCGTGATCATCCCCTGCGCCAGCCCGATGTTGATGAAGATCAGGATCATCAGCCCGCGCGCGTTCATCAGCCCGCCGACCGCGTAGGAGTCGCGCCGGTCGAAGCCGAGCCCGCGCATCGCGAGCGCGCAGCCGAAGTACTTCCCGCAGAACCCGGCGGCGATGATCGCGAGGAACGCGAGCAGCATGGTCCCGCCGGTGATGCCGCCGAGCTCGGTGTTCAGGCCGGAGAAGGCGAAGAACACGGGCAGCAGCAGCGTCGAGACGACGCCCATCATCCGGGCGTGCAGCACCCGGCGGAACGCCGGGTCGCGGGGCATGGCGAGCCCGGCGACGAACCCGCCGAACACCGAGTAGACGCCGATCCAGTCGGTGATCCAGCCCGCCGTGAGCGGGACGAGCACGACCACGTACAGCGCCGTCGGGCCGAGCGAGCCGGTCCGGCCGACGTCCCGGCCGAGCGGGCGGAGCAGCCGCGCGACCGGCAGCAGCATCACGGCGCCGAACACGGCGGCGAGCAGGATGGTGCGCAGCGCGCCGTCCAGGCCCGTGCCGAGGTGCCACGCCGACAGGACCGCGAGCAGGCACCACGCCGCCGCGTCGTCGATGGACGCGGCGAGCAGCGACAGCCGGCCGAGCGGGGAGTTCTCCAGGCCCCGCTCGTACAGGATCCGGGCCAGCATCGGGAACGCGGTCAGCGACAGCGCGCCGCCGACGAACAGGGCGAAGTGCCAGCGGCTGACGTCCGGCCGCGACAGCGGCCCGTACAGCGCCGCGCCGACCGCGAAGCCGAGGGCGAGCGACGGCACGATCCCCGACAGCGCGAGGACGGACGCGCGGCGGCCCTCGCCCGGCGTCCGGGAGCCGTGGTCGAGGCCCGCGCCGACGAGGAACATGTAGAGCGTCAGCCCGATGGTGCTCAGCACGTACAGGATCGGCCTGACCTGCGGCGGGAACACGGCCTCCTGGCCGTCCGGCCACACCTGGCCGAACAGCGTCGGGCCGAGCAGGACGCCCGCGACCATCTCGCCGAGGACGCGCGGCTGCCCGACCGTGAGGGCGAGCCGCCCGCACGCCCACGCGGCGAGCAGGATGACGACGAGCGCGGGCAGGACGTCGAGGACGAGCGCGAGGTTGGGGTCAGCGGGAGCCGCTGCGATCGGGAGCATGGCCGGCCTCCTGGGCGAAATGGCGTTCGCAGAGCCGCTGCCGGCGCGCGTCCCAGACCATGTAGGTGCCGAGGACGAGCTGGACGAGGCTGCGCCACACGTCCTCCACCCGGTCGCGCGACCGGATGAACAGGAGCGCGGCGCGGCGCGTCCGGGCCCGTGCCGCTCGCGGGACGAGCAGGCACGGCCCCCGGTTGGGCAGCGAGCGGGTGTGCGCCGCCGCCGTCGCGAGCGCGTACCGGCGGACGGTCTCGCGGGCCGCGGCCCGCATGGTGAGGGGAGCGAGCCGCCAGGCCGGGCAGGGCCGGTTGGCGGGCATGCCGAACGGGATGTGGTTGACCTCGCGGGCGGCCGGGCCGTCCCGGAACCGCTCCGGGCAGAACCGGTCTGGCTCCGCGAACCCGGCGCGGTGGAACTCGGGGTAGCCGAAGCAGAGCACCGAGCCCTCGGGGAGGGTGGTCCCGCCGCCGAGGTCGATGTCGCCGGTGGTGATGCGGTGCGCGACGCCGAACAGCGGGTAGAGCCGCAGCGTCTCCTGCAGCACGCGGTCGAAGGCGCGGTCGTCGCCGGTGAGGGCGGTGGCGGCGGCGTCCGGGTGGCGCGCGAGCACCATCAGCAGGTGCGCCATCGCCTCCGACATCTGCACGACGGCCGTGTTGAAGAACGTTCCTTGCAGGTAGTACGCCTGTTCCTCGGGGGAGAGGCCGTCCGGGAGCGGGTGCCGGACGTCGTCCAGCCGCCCGCGCAGGTAGCGGGTGAGGCGCTCCCGCCGGGCCATGTGGCGGAGCCCGCAGCACTTCAACGCGGTGACGACGTCGTCGGCGTTGCCGACGATCAGGTCGCGGGCGGGGCGCGGGCACGGCTCGCCGAACACGATTTCGTAGTAGAACTCGGCCCAGACCGGCATCATCAGGTCGCGCAGCCGGACGAGCCGCGCCCGTTCCCCGACGCCCCCGGCCCCGACCTCCTCGTCGAGCACGCGGGCGACGCACCGCCGGGTCAGCTCTTCCGCCTCCCCGCGCGGGACGGCGAGGAACCGCCGCGTCGCCCGCGCGACCTCGTCGTACCGCTCGCCCGCCTCCAGGTGCTCCTGGTGGACGTGCGCGCCCGGCGACAGCCAGTACCAGAACAGGTCCGACAGGACGGCGCCCCGGCTCCGCCCGCCCGCCGCCGGGTGCGAGTACACGTCCCGGAACAGGCCGACGCCGACGAGGTCGCCGGGCACCGGGACGCCCTCGTCGCCGTTGATCCGGGCGAACACCCGGCCGCGCAGCGCGACGACCCGGCCGGGCAGCCACCACGGCAGGCTCACCAGGACGGCGAGCACCGCGAGCACGACGAGCACGGTCAGCATGGCCGCAGCACCAGGTCCGCCCCGAGGTCGTCGACGGACCGCGCCCCGCACAGCGTGAGCGCGTCCTCCACCTCGGTCCGCAGCAGGTCGAGGACGCGCCGGACGCCACGCTCGCCGTCCGCCGCGAGGCCCCACACCACCGGCCGCCCGACCCCGGCGGCGGACGCCCCGAGCGCCATCGCCTTCAGCACGTCGGTGCCGCGCCGGACGCCGCCGTCCAGCAGCACCGGCACGGTCCCGGCCACCGCCTCCACGACGTCCGGCAGCGCCTCGACCGCCGCCGGGACGGTGTCGAGCTGCCGCCCGCCGTGGTTGGAGACGATCAGCGCGGAGACGCCGTGGCCGAGCGCCCGCCGCGCGTCCGCCGGGTGCAGGACGCCCTTGAGCACGATCGGCAGCGACGTCATGTCGCGGAGCCGGTCGACGTGCTCCCACGAGATGGCGGGGGAGAACTCGATCGGGCGGACGCGGCCGGTCTCGTCCCGCATGTTCTCGCAGCACAGCCCGGCGGGCAGGTCGTGGAAGCCGTGCCGCCCGTCCCGGTCGCGGCGGCCCCGGACGGGCGAGTCGGCGGTGACGACGAGCGCGCCGCACCCCGCGTCCTCGGCCCGCCGGACGAGCAGCTCGGTGAACGCCAGGTCCGGCTGGACGTAGAGCTGGAACCACAGCCGGGCGCCGGGCGCGGCGGCGGCGACGTCCCCGACCGCGACCGTCGACGCCATGCTCACGATCATGATCGTCTCGGCGGCGGCCGCCGCCCGCGCGGTGGCCTTCTCGCCCTCGGGGTGGGCGAGCCGGTGGAACGCGGTCGGCGCGACCAGCACCGGCGCGGCGGCGCGGTCGCCGAGCAGGGTCACGCCGAGTTCCGGCTTCTCCGCGCCGCCGAGCACGCGGGGGAGCAGCGCGAGCCGTCCGAACGCGGCCTCGTTGGCGCGCAGCGTCACCTCGTCGCCCGCGCCGCCCGCGAAGTAGTCGTAGTGCGCCGGGTCGAGCCGCGCGCGGGCGGCGGCCTCGAACTCCCGGACCGACGACGGCGGCCGCACGTCACACCGCCGCCGCCGCGGCCTGGCGGGCGAAGAACGCGCGCAGCGGCTCGACGTGGACGTCTTCCGACGTCCACTCGTTCTCCAGGTTCTCCGTCACGTGGTGGACGGCCACGACCGCGCCGTCCACGTGGTGCCGGACGATCGGGTGCAGGTAGTGCCCCTCGTGCGCCCGTGCGGGATCGCTCTGGCGGATCCGCGTGACCGTGATGTCGAACGGGTCGACCTTGTCGTGGTCGGGCCCGTAGTCGAGCGTGATCGTGAAGTGCCCGCGCGGACGCCCCGGCACGGCCGTCGCGACCGGCTCGTCCAGGTCGGCGGGGACCTCCTCCAGGTAGCGGGCGCCGCCCGCGTGGTCCAGGACGATCATGTCCGCGAGCACGCCGAACTGCTGCCACAGCCCGGAGCTGCGGTTGACGCGGGCGAGCACCGCCGCCGCGAGCTCCGCCGGGTCGGCGGAGAGCGCGGCGCCCGGCCACGCGGCCCCGTGGTAGCGGGACTCAAGGACGCGGTGCAGCGCCCGCGTCCCGTACCGGAACCCGTGGATGAACCCGCTGGTGCCGTGCTTGAAGTCGCGCGACTGGGTGAGCGTCCCGGCGAAGTACATGCCGGGGACGTCCACCGACTCGTAGGCGGCGGTGAGCGCGGGGAACCGGCCGTTGATGGTCGTCGCCGGACGGCAGCGCGGCGTGAAGATCGAGGCGTCCAGCGCGAAGCCGGTGCAGACGATCACGTGGTCGTAGGGGATGTCCTTGGTGACCTCGTCCGCGCGGGCGAACGCGACCGTGGCGAGGTAGCCGCCGCCGGGCCGCCGCTCGATCCGCCTGACCTCGCCGTCCAGGATCGCGTTCTGCGACTTGAGCTGGTAGGTGTCGAGGAAGTTGTTGTTCACGGCGCGCAGGTGGCCGACGAAGTGCGTCCGCCACGCGAGCTTCACCGAGTGCGGCCCGGCGACGTGGATCACCGCCGCCGTCTCGATCAGGTTCTCCGCCGTCTCGAACGCCGAGTTGCCCTTGCCGAGGACGAGGACGCGCTTGTCCACGTAGTCGCGCGGGTCGGTGGAGTGGTCCCCGTACAGCTCGGCCGTCTCGATGCCCGGGATCGGCGGGACGTTCGGCCGCCCGAACCCGGTCGCGACGACCAGCCGCTCCGCGACGTGGACGCCGCCCCGGTCGTCGGTGACCTGGAAGCGGCCCTCGGGGTCCTTCGCCACCTCGACCGCGCGGGTGCCGTAGGCGATGTCCAGCCCCCGGCGCTCGGCGAAGTCCGCCAGGTAGCGGACCATCTCGTCGGCCGGGGGGAAGTACCGGTCGGAGTAGCGGGTGAACAGCAGCTCCGGGTCGTCCGAGAGCAGCGAGTTCCAGTCCATCCGCAGGTTCAGCTCCGGGTCGGCGGTCCCGGTGTGCTTCTTGTTGTTGGAGATCAGCGTCCGGTGCCGCGGGTACGTCCGGAAGAAGGTGCCCGGTGCGGGCCCCGCCTCCAGGATCAGGTACGCGCGGCGCGCCTCGGCCAGGAAGTGGCCCAGCTGCAGGCCCGCCGGCCCGGCGCCGATCACCAGGTAGTCCAGGGGTTGGTCCACGGGTTGGTTCGCCACGACACCCTCCGCCACGACGATGTGATTGAACGGTCAACCCAAGTGAAAACGCCGAATCTCAGAGGTTGATCAGAAACGTTCGTCAAGAAGGCAGGGGGCGCGGACGGGGCCGGAGGTGGGAGCGGTGCGCGGTGAGGAGGGCGCGTTTGTCGGGCTTTCCGCTCGGCGCTGCGGGCACGCCGGGAACGACCGTGATCGTCCGGGGGACGTTGTCGTCGCCCAGCTCGTCCCGGACCAGCGCCGCCATCTCCGCCAGCGCCGCGTCGTCCGGGGTCCGGCCGCGTGCCGGGACGACGAACGCGTGCACGGCCTCGCCGGTCTCCTCGTCCGGCGCGCCCGCGACGTACGCCTCGGCGACGTCCCGATGCCCGGCGAGGACCCGCTCGATCGGGCCCGCGTACACGACCATTGCGTTCACCATGACCGCGTCGCGGGTGCGGCCGTCCAGGTGGAGGTGGCCGTCGGCGTCGAGATGGCCGAGGTCGCGGGTGCGGAGGCGGCCGTACCGGAGGACGTCGCTGGTCTCGTCGGGGTCGTCCCAGTAGCCCGTCATCAGGTACGGGCTGCGGACGTGGATCTCGCCCGTCACGCCGGTGGGCGTCGCGCGGCGGTGCTCGTCCCGGACGCTCACCTCGACGCCCGGATGCGGGCGGCCGACCGACGTCAGCCGTCCGGCCGCGATGTCGGCGGGGGTGAGCATCGACACCGAGCCCGCCTCCGTCTGCCCGTACCCGTTGTAGACGACCGGGCCGAGCCGCTCCGCCGCCTCCGCCAGCCGGTTCGGGCCGAGCGGCGACCCGGACACCATCAGCGCCCGCAGGGACCGGACGTCCGGCGCGTCGTCGCCGCGCAGCAGGTCGAGCATCCGCCCGAACCTCGGGACGGTCACGATCGCCCCGGTGATCGCGTACCGCTCGACGGCGTACGGGAACAGCGGGCGGCCGTCGTCCTCGGGGATCACGGCGGTGCCGCCGCCGAGCAGGCACGGCGCGAGGAACTCCAGCACGACCATGCTGGCCAGCGTCCCGAACAGCAGGTAGCGCTCGAACGCGTCCGCGAACCCGGCGGCGACCGGGCCCCACACGTCCGGCTGCCACGCCCAGTGCGCGCTCAGCGCCCGGTAGGTGACGGCGCAGCCCTTCGGCCGCCCGGTGCTGCCGCTCGTGTAGGCGAGCAGGGCCGCGTCGTCCGGCCGGGCCAGCACGTCGAGCGTCGGACGGTGCGACGCGGCCAGCTCGTCCAGCCGCAGCACCTTGACCGGCCCGGCCGCCGCGAGCAGGCCCGGCGTCTCGGTCGAGCGGTCGACGACGAGGGCGTCGACGCCCGCCCGCAGCACGTGCGCGAGCTGGCCCGGCGGGTAGCCGGGCCGCACGCCCACGACCCGGCAGCCGCGGACGTGCGCGGCGAGGTGCGCGGCGAACGCCTCCGGCGACACGCCGGTGCGCACCGCGACGCCGTCCCCCGGCCCGAGCCCCGCGTCGCGCAGCGCGCCCGCCATCGTCCCGGCGAGCTCCAGCAGCTCGCCCCGGGTCACGAGCCGGTCGCCGTGCTCGAACGCCGCCGTGCGGGGCGACTCCAGGAGCGCGCCGAGAAGGGGACGCGGGAAAAGGCTCATTGTCCGGCTCCCTGATTCCACGCAGAATGCATGAGCACCGGAGAAACTACGCGGCACGGATCAGAACCGGATCAGAGGCGGACCGAAGGCGGACCGAAGTGCTGGAAGTGATCGGCGCGGGATTCGGGCGGACGGGCACGGCCTCGCTGAAGGCCGCCCTCGACCGGCTCGGCCACGGCCCCTGCCACCACATGTCCACGATCATCGCCGAGCCGCGCCGCGTCCGGCAGTGGCTCGACGTGGGGGAGGGCCGCGCGGCCGACTGGGACGCGCTGTTCGACGGCTTCCGCGCCGCGATCGACTGGCCCGCCGCGTCCTACTGGCGGGAGCTCGCCGCGCACTACCCGGACGCGAAGGTGATCCTGACCGTCCGCGACCCGGAGCGCTGGTACGGCAGCGTCAGCTCGACGATCTTCGCCCGCGCGCTCGCCGAACGGCGGCTGCCGCTGCGGCGGCGGATCGTCCGGTGGCTGGTCGCGCGGCGGTCCCCGGACTTCGCCCTCTACCCGCGGATGGCCCGCGCGACGGTCTTCGACCGGGTGTTCGGCGGGCGCATCGACGACCGGGAGCACGTCCTCGGCGTGTTCGAGCGGCACATCGCCGAGGTCAAGGAGGCGATCCCGGCCGAACGCCTGCTCGTCTTCGACGTCCGGGACGGCTGGGAGCCGCTGTGCGCGTTCCTCGGCGTCCCCGTCCCGGACGAGCCGTTCCCCGAGTCGAACGAGCGCGCCGCCTGGCACCGCAAGCGTCCGCGCAGGCTGGCACGCCTGATCCTGCGCGGACGCTGACGCGCTTCACTCCTCGTCGTCGCCCGCCTCGCCCGAGATGCCGGACAGCGTCGGACGCCGCCGCATCACGAGCAGCCCGATCAGCACGACGACGCCGATGCCGAGCCAGACGAAGCCCAGCTCCTGCGCCGCGACGTCCGCGTTGTAGACGACGTAGCCGAGGATCGCGAACCCGGCGGCGGGCGCGATCAGGTGGCGCCCCCAGTCCCGGCTCCCGGACCGGACGACGTAGTGCACGACGACCGACACGTGCAGCACCAGGAACGCCGTCATCGCGCCGAAGTTGACCAGCGAGCTGAGCAGCGTGATGCCGTCGTCGCGCTGCTCCATGTAGAGGCCGAGCGCGAGCGAGACCGCCGCGACGAGCAGCGTCGCGTTGACCGGGACCTGCCGCCTCGGGTCCACCTTGGCGAGGAAGCGGGGGAGCTGCCGGTCCCGCGCCATCGCGTACAGCAGCCGGGACGTCGCGGCCTGCGCGACGAGCGAGTTCGCGAAGCCCCACGCGATCGCGGTGGCCGCCGCCGTGAGCTTGGCGAGCCAGACGCCGCCCGCGACGTCGGCCGCGTCGTAGAACGCGGTGCCCTCCGCGTCGCCGTTCTTGATCAGCCCGTCCGGGTCGGCGACCAGCAGCGACGCCACCCACGTCTGGACGATGAACAGCACGCCGACGAGCAGCAGCGCCGCGACCATGGACCGTCCGATGGCGCGGGCCGACTCGCGGTTCTCCTCCGCGAGCGTCGAGATCCCGTCGAAGCCGAGGAAGCTCAGCACGGCGATCGACACCGCGCCGAACACGAGGCTCCACGAGAACGTCGCGTCGTTGTAGATCGGATGGAACCCGCCGCCGCCGTGGCCCTTGCCCTGGGCCAGCGCCACGACGCCGATCACCAGGAAGACGGCCAGCACGATCAGCTCCGCGACCAGCATGATCCGGTTGATCCGCGCGGTCATCTCGATGCCGAAGTAGTTCACGGCGGTGTTGAGCAGGACGAACGCGACCAGCCAGAGCCACACCGGGACGTCCGGCACGAGCGAGTTCATCGCCACGCTGGCGATCAGGTACAGCAGGCTCGGGACCAGCACGTAGTCGAGCAGGATCATCCAGCCGGACAGGAACCCGACCGGCGCGTTGAGGCCGCGTCCCGCGTAGGTGTAGACGGAGCCCGCCATCGGGAACGCCCGCGACATCTGCGCGTACGACCCGGCGGTGAACAGCATGGCGAGCATCCCGATCGCGTAGGCGAGCGCGACCATGCCGCCCGACCCCTGGAAGACGCTGCCGAAGATGCCGAACGGCGCGATCGGCACCATGAAGATCAGCCCGTAGACCACCAGGTCACGGAAGCCGAGCGAGCGCCGGAGCTCCTGGGTGTACCCGTAGCGCTCGATGCCCTCGGGCTGCGCTGAATCGACGGCCATTGGCGGTCCTTCCTCCGGCGCGGCCCTGATCGGCCCGCCGGTCCAGCGCGCAGCCTAGAGACATTCCTTTCAAATGGAAAGCTTTAACGAACAAGCAGTTCACAAGCGCGCGATGACGGTGAGGTCGAGGCCGTCCGCCCTGGCCAGATACCCCTGCGCGGACGGCGGTCCGAGCGGCGCGGCCGACCACGCCCGCCGCACCGCCGGGTCGCCCGCGCCCGCGAGCAGCCGGGCCGCCGCGGCCCGCGCCCGGCCCGGGGTCAGCGCGCCCGCCGCGGCGAGCGCCGCCAGCAGGTGCACGCCGTCGTAGCAGCCCTCCGCGTACGTGTCGAGGACGGGTCCGGTGGCGCCGAACGCCGTCCGGTAGCGCTCCGCGAGCGCGAGCCGCCGCTCGTCGCCCTGCCCGGCGAACGACCGCATCACCGAGTACAGCTCCCCGGTGTCGTCGCCGCCGCCGGCGAGCAGGACGTTCTCCTCCAGCGCCCCCGACAGCCGCACCACCTCGGCCGCCAGCCGCGACGCGGCGAACACCCGGTTGAACACCGCCAGGTCGCGTCCGACCAGGTTCACCAGGACGGCCTGCGCGCGCGCCAGCGCTAGGGCGTCCACCAGCTCCTCGAAGCCCGCCTCGCCCGCCGCCCAGGGGAAGGGGAGCAGCCGGTCGAGGACGACCGTGCCGCCGAGCGAGCGGACCGTCCGGGAGGCGACCCGGTGCACCGACTGCGGCCAGATGTAGTCGCTGCCGACCAGCGCCCACCGCCGCAGGCCGCGCCGCTCGGCGAGCCGCAGCATCGCGGGCGTGAACTGCCGTCCGGGCGAGTCGCCGAGCAGCACCACACCGGCGCCGCGCGGGCCGCCCTCGTGCGGGGGCGTGAACACGTAGGGGGCGCGCCCGGCGAGCGCCGCCTCCAAGGCCCGGTGGACGTCGCTGGTGTGGAACCCGACGAACGCGTCGACGAGGCCCGCGTCGGCGAGCAGCCGGGCGTCGCCCGCGACCGCGCCGGGCGCGCGCCCGGCGTCCACCGGCACCAGCTCAACCCGTCGTTTCGGGGGGTGTGGGGGGTCGTCCTCCCACAGGGGCGTGCGCCGCTCCAGCGCCGCCGCCGTGTTCACCTCGGTCGCGGCGAGGCAGGCGGCGCTCAGCCCGGACGGCCCCGTCAGCCCGAGCGACCCGGACAGCGGGAGCAGCAGCCCGATCCGCAGCGCCGTCGGGTCCGGCCCGGCGACCAGCAGTTCCATGCTGTCCCTGACGACTGTGCGCACGACCGCCGAACTGTTCATGACCCGGCAAGTATGCTCTGCACGGGGCCTGGACGGCGAGGGAGGAACAGTGGCGGAGCGGCACGAGACGACCCTGGACCGGACGACCGGCGCCGACCTGGCCGAACTGGTCGACCTGCTGACCCGCACGCAGCGCGCCCTGGCCCGCGGCCTCGGCGCCCTCCTCGACGAGGAGGGCATGTCCGTCGAGCAGTGGCGGGTGCTGCGCGCCCTCGCCCACGCCGACGACGTCTCGATGGGCGAGCTCGCGGTCGTCGTCGAGATCCCGCACCCCACGCTGACCCGGCTCGTCGACTCCCTGGTCGACTCCGCCTACCTCTACCGCACCCACTCCGCCCGCGACCGCCGCCGGGTGTCGGTGCACGTGTCCGACCTCGGCCGCGCGAAGCTCACCCGCCTGGACGCGCTGGCCCGCGCGCACGAGCGCTCCCTCGCCGAGCGGTACGGGTTCGAGACCGTCCACGACCTGTCCGTCCTGCTCAGCCGCCTCTGGAACGAGCCACAAATCTGACGCTCCAAGCCGGACCGAGACCATGCCACGGGAAAGGCCCCCGGACCTTCCCTTTTCGGGAGTCCCGGGGGCCTTGCCGCGTGCTCGGTGCCGTGGTCAGTAGCTGGGCTGGGACGGGTCGATCTGGTTGACCCAGGCGAGGATGCCGCCGCCGACGTGGACGGCGTCGGCGAAGCCCGCGTTCTTGACGACCGCGAGGGCCTCGGCGGAGCGGACGCCCGACTTGCAGTGCAGGACGATCTTCTTGTCCTGCGGCAGCCGCTCCAGCGCCGACCCGTTCAGGAAGTCGCCCTTCGGGATCAGTGTCGCGCCCGGGATCGAGACGATCTCGTACTCGTTGGGCTCGCGGACGTCGACGAGGAAGATGTCGTCGCCGCGGTCCTGCATGCCCTTGAGGTCGATGACGGTGATCGTGGAGTCCTGGGCGGCCTCGGCGGCCTCCTCGGAGACCGCGCCGCAGAACGCCTCGTAGTCCTCAAGGAGCTCGGTCTGCGTCGGGTTCTTGCCGCACAGCGGGCACTCCGGGTCCTTGCGGACCTTGACCGACCGGTACGTCATCTCCAGCGCGTCGTAGATCATCAGGCGGCCGACGAGCGGCTCGCCGATCCCGGCGAGGAGCTTGATCGCCTCGTTCACCTGGATGGAGCCGATCGACGCGCAGAGCACGCCGAGCACCCCGCCCTCGGCGCAGGACGGGACCATGCCGGGCGGCGGCGGCTCCGGGTAGAGGCAGCGGTAGCAGGGGCCGTGCTCGGCCCAGAACACCGACGCCTGGCCGTCGAACCGGTAGATCGACCCCCACACGTACGGCTTGCCGAGCAGGACGGCCGCGTCGTTCACCATGTAGCGGGTGGCGAAGTTGTCGGTGCCGTCGACGATCAGGTCGTAGCCGGAGAAGATGTCCATGATGTTGTCGCGGTCGAGCGCGGTGTTGTGCACGACCACGTCGATCAGCGGGTTGATCTCACGGACGGTCTCGGCCGCCGACTCGACCTTCGGCTTCCCGAGGGACGACTGCCGGTGGATGATCTGCCGCTGCAGGTTGGACTCGTCCACCACGTCGAAGTCGATGACGCCGAGCGTGCCGACTCCGGCCGCGGCGAGGTACAGCAGGGCCGGAGAGCCGAGCCCGCCCGCGCCGACGACCAGGACCTTGGCGTTCTTGAGGCGCTTCTGCCCGGACATGCCCACGTCGGGGATGATCAGGTGCCGCGAGTAGCGGTTGACCTCGTCGCGGGTGAGCTCCGCTGCGGGCTCTACCAGAGGTGGCAACGACACGGTGGACGCTCCTGTGCTGGGCTCGTTCGAAGGGCGGGGTCGGACGGCGGTGTCACCGTCCTCCCACCCGACAACCTTGCCATGCGCCGCCGCATTCCCGGATGTCGCCCAGGCTGCATCCCGGTTGGGGACGCCCCCTGCGCTCCCTGAACCGGCTCTGGACGTCCCCCTCACCGCGATGTCAGGGCGGAATGTCGTGAAGCACAGTTAATCTTGACTGTTGTGGCGTTCCTGCCCCCCTCCGAGCAGCCGCATCCGCCGCGGCCCCCGCAGCAGCCCGGCATGCCCGCCGGTCCGTCCGGCGTGCCCTTCGCCGGGGGCCCGCCGGGGCCTCCGCCGTGGGCGCCGCCCGGCCCGCTGGGGCCGCCGCGTCCGCCCGCTCCGCCGGGCCCGCCGCCGCTGACCGTCCTCGGGCTCCGCGCCCGGCAGTGGATGGTCGTCGCGCTCGTCGTGGGGTGCACCTACCTGCTCACCACCGGCGTGTCCCTCACCGCCGCGTGGACGACGCTCAACCGCCCGCCGACCAGCGCCGAGCTGCAGATCGCCGCGAACAAGGAGGTCGCGCGCCGCTGGGAGGCGTGGCCCGCGGAGCGCATCTTCCCCGACCGGATCACCTACCAGCCCATCGCCGGGCACAGCGAGTACGCGACGCGGACGGGCATCGTCCCCGACACGGCCTGCGCGGAGGGCGTGGACGACGTGATCGCGAACACGATCCGCAGGCACGAGTGCCGGGCCGTCCTGCGCGCCACCTACGTCGACCAGCTCCAGGGCATCGTCGTCACCGTGGGCGTCGTCGCGTTCCCCGATCCGTGGAAGGCCGACCGCGCCTACAAGGAGCTGCCCGGCGCGCAGGGCCCGGAAGGGACGGGCGGCGTCAGCCCCGCCCTGCACGCCGCGCCGTTCGCGGGCACCGCGTCCGCGCGGTTCACCGACGACGCCCGCCAGGACCGGACGATCGACCGCGGCGGCCCCTACGTAGTGCTGACGACGTCCGGCCAGGTCGACGGGCGGCCCGCCGCCGCGGTCAAGAAGGAGCGGCCGGGCGAGCCGTTCGCGCTGGCGCCGCAGCTCGGGCACACGATCGCGCGGTCGCTGTCCGCGAAGTCCCTGCCGGACTGCGACGACCCCCTGTGGCGGTGCTGATGCCGTCCCCGAGACGCAGGGTCAGGGCGGCGGCCGCCGTCGGCGCGGTTGCGCTGGCCGGGACGTGGCTCGCGCCCGTCCCCGCGCGCGCCGACGAGGTCCGCGACCGGCAGCGGCCCGTCCTGAACCTGCTCGGCATGAACGCCGCCTGGAAGATCACCAAGGGCCGGAACGTGACCGTCGCGGTCGTCGACTCCGGCGTGGACGCCCGCCAGGCCGACCTCACCGGGTCCGTCATCACCGGCCCGAACATGCTCGCCGACATCGACGCGGGCACGAAGCCGAAGCGGCTGCACGGCACCGGGATGGCGTCGCTGATCGCCGGGCACGGGCACGGCCCCGGCGGCGGGGCCGGGATGATCGGCATCGCGCCGGAGGCCCGCGTGCTGGCGATCCGCGCGATCGGCGAGCCGGAGGACAAGAGCTACCTCAGCTACCGGACGTCCGACAAGGCCGAGGGCGCGGTCGCGCGCGGCATCCGCTACGCGACCGACCACGGCGCCGACGTGATCAACCTGTCGCTCGGCAAGGACGAGGAGGTCGCCGACGAGCGCGCCGCCATCGGCTACGCGATCGGGCGGGGCGTCGTGGTCGTGTCGGCGGTCGGCAACGACGGCGACGAAAAGCGCAACCTCGACGGGGACGGCTTCGCGCCCTACTCCTACCCGGCGTCCTTCCCCGGCGTGATCGCGGTCGCGGCGACGCGGCCGGGGCACGATCGCGCGCCGTTCTCCAACCGCAACTACTCGGTGGTCGTGTCGGCGCCGGGCGACGGCCTGCCCGTCGCCGCGCCCGGCGGCCAGTACTTTTTGAGCAGCGGGACGAGCGACTCCAGCGCGATCGTGTCGGGGATCGCCGCGCTGATCCGGGCGAAGCACCCGAAGATGGCCCCGGCGCTGGTCGCGCAGTCGCTGATCCAGAGTGTGAAGAACGCGCCGTCCGGGCGCTACGACGCCAACGTCGGGTTCGGCGAGGTGCACGCGGCGCGGGCGCTCGCCGCCGCCGACTCGCTGGCCTCCGCCCAGGGCGGCGGGACGCCCGGCAAGCCCGAGGGACGGCGGTTCGGCGCCGCCGACCCGGGACCCGTGGAGATCATCGAGCGGCCCGGCTGGGTGCGTCCGCTGATCTTCGGGCTGCTGCTCGGCGGGGTCGGCGGGACGGTCGCGGCGGGGGCGATCGCGCTGGCGTTCCGGCGCCGCCATCCCCGTCCGGCCGACGAGCCGCCGTTCGGGGGGCCGGGGGCGTCGCCGTTCCCGCCGCGAACAGGGGCGCAACCGCCGTATCCGCCGCGGCCCGGGTCCCCTCCGCCGTACCCGCAGCGGTTCGGCCCGCCCGGCCCGCCCGGCCCGCCGCCTCCGCTCGGCCGGCCGGGCCCGCCGCCGCTAGGGTCGTCGTGATGTTCGCGGATCCCGACGAGTACGCCGAGGCCGTCCTGGACGCGGTGGAGCAGATCCCGCCGGGCCGCGTCCTCGCCTACGGCGACATCGCCGAACTGGTCGGACGCGGCGGCCCGCGCCAGGTCGGGCGGGTGATGTCCCTGTACGGCGGCGGCGTCTCGTGGTGGCGGGTCGTCCGCGCGGACGGCAGGCCGCCGGACGGTCACGAGATCGAGGCGCACGAGCAGTACCGCGTGGAGGGCACGCCCCTGCGCCCGGACGGCCGCCGCGTCGACATGACCCGCGCCCGCTGGGCGGGCGCCGCCTAGACCGCCTGCCCCTAGCCCGTCCGCGCGCCGTGCAGGCGGGACGCGCAGCCGATGACGGCCGCGAGCACGAGCGGGCTGAGCGCGGCGGCGGCGACCAGGACAAGGCCGTCGGCGGGGCCGCCCTCCGCGCCTTCCAAGAGAAGATCGCCGTGTGAGCCGACAGTGGGGGCCGACAGTGGGGGCCGACAGTGTGAGCTCGGCGGTTTCTTGGGCGACATGAGTGCGTTGTGGTCAGAACCGTCTCGGTGATCTGTTCCAATGAACTGTTGTGCCGCCCGCTTCCTACCGTCTCGTGCGCCGCGCGGGTCCCGCGCGGGCCGTCCCGCCCGTGCTCGACGACCAGCAGCGGCGGGTGGTCGAGCATGCCGGCGGGCCGATGCTCGTGCTCGCCGGGCCGGGCACGGGGAAGACGACGACGATCGTCGAGGCGGTCGTCGACCGCATCGAGAACCGCGGGACCGACCCGGAGCGGGTGCTCGTCCTGACGTTCAGCCGCAAGGCGGCGGGCGAGCTGCGCGAGCGGATCACCGGACGACTCCGCCGGACGACGCGGACGCCCCTCGCGCTCACCTTCCACAGCTACGCCTACGCCCTGCTCCGCCGGGACGCCGTCCTGAACGAGGAGCCCGCGCCGCGCCTGCTGTCCGGGCCGGAGCAGCTGCTGGAGGTGCGGCGGCTCCTCGAAGGCGAACTGGCGGACGGCGCCCGCGAATGGCCGGAACGGCTGCGGGCCGCCCTGGCGACGCGCGGTTTCGCCGAGGAACTGCGCGACTTTTCTCTGCGCGCGGTCGAGCGCGCTTACGGCGCGGAGGACCTCGCCGCCCTGGGACGCCTGCGCGGCCGTGACGACTGGCCCGCCATCGGCGAATTCATGGACCGGTATGTGAACCGTTTCCTGCTCGACCCGGTCCCCACCTACGACTACGGCGAGCTGATCCACCTCGCCGCCGGAATGCTCACGGACGAAGAGGTCCGGTTCCGTGAGCAGGACGCCTACGACATCGTGTTCGTGGACGAATACCAGGACACCGACCCCGCGCAGGAAGCCCTACTCCAACACCTCGCCGGAGCCGGACGCGACCTCATCGTCGTCGGCGACCCCGACCAGTCGATCTACGGATTCCGGGGCGCGGACGTGCGCGGCATCCAGGAATTCCCCGACCGTTTCCGCACCCTGGACGGCGACCCCGCGCCCGTCGTGGCACTGCGCACCTGCCGCCGGATGGGCCCGCAGATCCTCGCGGCGTCGCGGCGGATAGCGCGCCGCCTTCCCGCCGGTGCGGCGGGCGCCGCCGAACACCGCGCCCTCCGCCCCCTGGAAGAATTGGACGACGGCGAAGTCCGCGCCGTGATAGCCGACTCCGAAAGCCAGGAATCGGCCCTCGTCGCAGACGAACTGCGCCGCGCGCATCTGCTCGACGGCGTCCCGTGGTCGCGAATGGCGGTCCTGGTGCGGAGCGCGGTGCGGCAGGTCCCGGTATTGCGGCGGGCGCTGGCCCAGGCCGGTGTGCCGGTGGTCGTGGCGGGCGACGAGGTTCCGCTGATCGGTGAGCCTGCCGTCCGTCCATTCCTGATCCTGCTGAACGCGGCGCTCAAGAAGGGCTTCCTGGACGAGGTCGTCGCCGAAGACCTCCTCACCGGGCCGCTGGGCGGCGCCGACGCGCTCGCCATGCGCCGCCTCAAACGGGCCCTGCGGGATTCGGAGGAATTGTCGGGCGGGCAGCGTCCGCTCGGAGAACTCCTCGTCGCTGCCGTGAACGACCCACGCGAATTGGTCCTCGTCCACGAAAGGGTGCGGGCGCCGGCCGAAAAGGTCGCGCACCTCATCGACGTGGCGCGGCGCGGCGTCCACGACGGCGACACCGCCGAGGACGTCCTCTGGTCCGTGTGGAAGGAGAGCGGGCAGGCGGACGTCCTGCTCCAGCAGAGCGCCAAGGGCGGGACGCGCGGCGCCGCCGCCGACCGCGACCTCGACGCCGTCGTCGCCCTGTTCGACCACGCCGCCCGGTTCGTCGACCGGCTGCCGCAGGCGGGCGCCGACCTGTTCGTAGACACCATCGCGGCCCAGGAGATCGCCGGGGACACCCTCGCCGAGCAGGCCCCGCAGGGCGAGGCCGTCCGCATCCTCACCGCGCACCGCGCCAAGGGCCTGGAATGGGACGTGGTCATCGTCGCCGGAGTCCAGGAGGGCGTCTGGCCCGACCTGCGGTTGCGCGGCTCGCTCCTCGGCGTCGAGGAACTTGTCGAGCACGCCGCCGGGGCCGAGCCGGACGGCGACGTCGCGGCGGGCGCGTCCATGGCCGCCAAGATGCTGGACGAGGAACGCCGCCTCTTCTACGTCGCCGTCACCCGCGCCCGGAAACGGCTCGTCGTCACCGCCGTCGGCGGCGACGACACCGAGGAGCGGCCGTCCCGGTTCCTGAACGAACTGCTCCCCGGCGCGATCGAGCAGTCCCAGTTGGACGAGAAGACGCGGTGGCTGTCGCTGTCCGCGCTGGTCGCCGACCTGCGCTCGGTCGTCTCCGACCCGGCACGGCCGGAGCCGCTGCGCCGCGCCGCCGCCGGGCACCTGGCACGGCTCGCGCGCGCGGGCGTGCGCGGCGCGAAACCGGAGAACTGGTACGCCATCACCGCGCTCTCCGACGTGGGTCCCGCGTTCGCCGAGGACGAGCAGATCACGATCTCCCCGTCCCAGGTCGAGGCGTTCACCACGTGCGGGCTCCGCTGGCTGCTCGCCTCGGCGGTCGGCGCGCAGGACGGCGGCCCCAACGAGTACAGCACGATGGGCAAGGTCGTCCACGCCGTCGCCGAGATGGCGGGCGCGGACGACGGGATCGACGAGGTCCACGTCGCCGAACGGCTCAACGAGATCTGGAACGACCTCGAATTCCGCAGCGCCTGGTACTCCGAGAAGCAACGTGAGCAGGCCACCCGGATGGTCGACAAATTCCTCACCTGGCACCGGGACAACCCCAACGAGGTCGTCGCGCTCGAAGAATCGTTCAAGGTCGACCTGGGTCGCGTCGTCATCAAGGGCCGCATCGACCGTGCCGAGCGCGACGAGCAGGGGCGCGCGGTCATCATCGACATCAAGACGTCGTCGGCGGTCGTCCCCAAGGACGACCTGACCCGCCACCCGCAACTCGGCGTCTACCAGTACGCGGTCATGCTCGGCGCGTTCGAGCGGCACGGGCTGATCGAGCCCGGCGGGGCGAAGCTCGTCCAGGTCGGCAAGGCCGCGTTCGCCGCGAAGGCGCGCGAGCAGGAACAGCCCGCCCCGTCGGAGGACTCCGACCCGGAATGGCCCAAGAAGCTGGTCGAGATCGTCGCGAACGGCATGGCGAGCGATGTGTTCCAGGCGCGGGCGAACGACAAGTGTCGCACCTGTCCCGTACGCTCCTGCTGCCCCGTCCATGACGAGGGCGGGCAGGTTGGCGAGTAGGTCGGCGAGTGGCTCGGGGGGAGCGAGGTGATCACGCCGGAGGAGCTCGCCCGGCTGCTGGAGATCCCGGAGCCGACGGACGAGCAGGCGCGGGTGATCGAGGCGCCGATGGCCCCGATGGCGGTCATCGCCGGGGCCGGGTCGGGCAAGAGCGAGACGATGGCCGCGCGGGTGGTGTGGCTGGTCGCGAACGGGTTCGTCCGGCCCGAGCGCGTCCTCGGGCTGACCTTCACCCGCAAGGCGGCCGCCGAACTCGGCGTCCGCGTGCGCAAACGGCTCGACCGGCTCCGCGAGGTGCTGCCCGGCGACGAGCTGGAACGCCTCGGCGGCGAGGCGCTCTTCGACGGCGAGCCGATGGTGTCGACCTACCATTCCTACGCCGCGCGGCTCTTCGGCGACCACGCGCTGCGCGAAGCGCTCGAACCGACGATGCGGCTCATCTCACCGGCCGTCGCCTGGCAGATCTGCTCGCGCGTCGTCGACTCCTACAACGGCCCGATGGACCAGATCGAATGGCAGCCCGACACGGTCACCAAGGCCGTCATGGAATTGTCGGGAGACCTCTCCGAACATCTGCGGACCGCCGACGACGTCCGCAAGGTCGGCTCCTGGCTGGACGAGCGGTTCGCCGTGCTCAAGAAACCGCTGAAACCGCAGCGCGACATCCTCGCGAAACAGGCCGTCCGCGAGCAGCTCATGCCTCTCATCGAGGCGTACGGGCGGGCCAAGGCCGACCGCGAGGTCATCGACCACGGCGACCAGATGGCCCTCGCGGCACGGATCGCCTACAAGCACCCTGAAGTTGGGATGATCGAGCGCTCGCGGTTCTCGGTCGTCCTGCTGGACGAATACCAGGACACGTCGCAAGCACAGCTCGTCCTGCTCAAATCGCTTTTCGCGGGCGGTCACGCGGTGACGGCCGTGGGCGACCCGTGCCAGTCCATTTACGGGTGGCGCGGCGCGAGCGCCGGGAACCTGCTGCGGTTCGCCTACGACTTTCCTTCGCAGCCGGGAGTGGGGGGCGGGCGTCCGGTGCCCGCGCCGGTGGTCCAGCTCAGCCGGTCGTTCCGGAACGGCGAGCACATCCTGGAGGCGGCGGCCAAAATCCAGGAGGAACTGCGCGCCGAGACCCAGGCCGTTCCCCGGCTCGTCCCGGGCGCGGGCCGGGAAAAGCGCGGACGGGTCGAATGCGCGTTGTTCGACACCGTCGAGGACGAGGCCGAACGGATCGCCGCGCGCATCGCCGGGCTCATGGCCGACGGCTCAGGACTCGCGCCCGACGGCGGATGGTCGGAATCGGAGCTCGCGTATTCCGATATCGCCGTGCTCGCTCGGAAACGGTCGCAGTTCCCGCTCATCCGGCGGGCACTGGAAGGGCGCGGCATTCCGGTGGAGGTCGTCGGGCTCGGCGGGCTGCTCACCGTCCCCGAAGTGCAGGACGTCGTCGCGACCCTGCGCGTCATGCACGACCCGTCCGCGGGGGCGTCGCTCGCCCGGCTCCTCACCGGGCCGCGCTGGCGCCTCGGGCCGCGCGACCTCGTCGCCCTCGGACGCCGCGCCCGCGTCCTCGCCCAGGACGCGGCCCGCGACGTCACCCCACCGGAAACCGCCGAGCCGCCGGAGACGGCCCCCGACGTCGTTGAGGACGGGGTTGAAGACGGGGTTGAAGAGGCGCCCGACGATCCGCTCCGGCAGCTCGTCAGCGAGCTGAACCAGGAGACCGGCAGCCTCGTCGACGCGCTCGACGACCTCGGGCCGCCGGACGCCTACTCGCCCGAGGGCCACGGCCGCCTCCGGCGGCTCCGCGACGAGCTGCGCGGCCTGCGCGCCCAGGTCGGTTTGCCGCTTCCCGACCTGGTCAACGAGGTCGAACGGGCCCTCGGGCTCGACATCGAGGTCGCCGCGCGGTCCGGGCTCGACCCCGTCACCGCCCGCGCCGACCTCGACGCCTTCATCGACGCCGCCGCCACCTTCGCGGGGGACGCCGAAGACCCCACGCTCGGCGCGTTCCTCGCCTACCTCAAGGCCGCCGAGTCGGAGGAATTCGGCCTGGAAGCGGGGCGCGTCGGCGAGACCAACAGCGTCAAACTCCTCACCGTGCACGCGTCCAAAGGGCTGGAATGGCCGGTCGTCGTCGTTCCCGGCCTGTCCTCCGTGCCGCAGAAGAACGGCGCGCCCGCCAAGGGCTCGATATTCCCGTCGCCGCCGCAGAACGCCACCCGCTGGACGGCGAACCCGCGCGTCCTGCCGTTCATGCTGCGCGGCGACCGCGCCGACCTGCCGTCCCTGACCGGTCTGGAGAAGGACGACCTCGCCGCGTTCGACCAGGCGTGCTCCGAACGCGATCTGCGAGAGGAAAGGCGGCTCGCCTATGTCGCGGTCACGCGCGCTTCGAGCCTCCTCATCGCGACCGGATACTGGTGGGGAGCCTCGGGACGTCCGCTCGGCCCCTCGCCATTCCTGGAAGAGGTGCGGTTCGTCTGCATGACGGGCGAAGGCGTCGTCGGGATATGGGCCGACGCGCCCGAAGAAGGCGACGCCAACCCGCTGCTGGACGACCCCGACGAAGCGCAGTGGCCCATCGCGCCGGGCGAACGCGGATGGTCCGACATCGCGGCGCGGGAACGGTATGAGGCCGTGGTCGAGGCGGCCCGCATGGTCGAGGACGAAATGGCTGGCCGGACACGCCACTGGGCCGGAATCGACGGGCTTTCCGTCACCGACCGCGCCCGGATGACGGCCTGGGCCCGGGACGTCGAACTCCTCCTCGCCGAACGCGACCGCGGACGCGGCGGGGACGGCATGCAGGTCCAGTTGCCCGCCCATCTTTCGGTGTCGTCGCTGGTGTCGCTCGCACGCGATCCGGCGGGGCTGGCGCGGCAGATCCGTCGTCCGATGCCGCGCCCGCCCGCGCCATACGCGCGGCGTGGCACGGCGTTTCACGCATGGCTGGAAAGCAGATGGGGCCAACAGCGGCTTCTCGATCCCGACGAACTGCCCGGCGCCGCCGACGAAGGCGCCGCCGAGGACGCGCAACTCGCCCATCTCCAGGCCCGGTTCGAGGAATCGGAATGGGCGTCGCGGGAGCCGCTCGACATCGAGGTGCCGTTCGAGACGGTCATCGGCGACCGGCTGATACGCGGACGCATGGACGCCGTCTTCCGGACCGGCGACGGGTACGAAATCGTCGACTGGAAGACCGGGGCGCCGCCCGCCGGGGACGAGGCCCGCTTCGCCGCCGTCCAGTTGGCCGCCTACCGGCTCGCCTGGGCCGAACTGAACGGTGTCGAGGTGGGGCGGGTCAGCGCCGCGTTCCATTACGTCGGGGCCAACGTGACCGTCCGCCCAGCGGACCTCCTGGACGCCGACGGCCTCGCCGCGCTGCTGGACAGCGTGCCCGCCGCCTGATTCCTGAGGGTTTCCGGTGATGAGTCTCACTCACCCCTGTTCACCGTGCGTGGTTTCGGGGATGATCCGGGCAACCGTTCGAGGGAGGCGACGTGGCGGTCACGCATGACGAGAAGGTCGTACAGGAGTTCTCCAAGCAGGCGCCCGGTTTCACCGATCCCCGGCTGAACGTCGCGCTCACCCGCCACCTGGACCGGCTCGTCCGGTTCATGGAACCCGAACTCGACCTGGAGGACGTCGTCCTGGAGGTCGCCGCGGGGACCGGACTCGTGTCCCGCGCGATCGCGCGGCGCGTCCGGCACGTGACGGCCTTCGACCTCACCCCGGCGATGCTCGCCGAAGGCAAGCGTGACGCCGACCAGGCGGGGCTAACCAATGTGACGTTCACGCACGGGGACGCTACTGCGCTGCCCTACGTCGACCGGTCGTTCACGCTCGTCGTCACCCGCTTCTCCCTGCATCAGGTCGCCGACCCGGAGAGCGTCGTCCGGGAGATGGTTCGCGTCAGTCGGCCCGGTGCCGCCCTGATCATCGCTGACCTGGTCCGGCCGGACGGGGTCACGGGCGATCCCGATCGGATTGAGCGGCTCCGCGACCCCTCGCACGGCGCCCTGCTCACCGAGGCGCGGATCGCGGAGCTGGTCACGGAGGCTGGGGCGCAGGTCAAACGGGTCGAACGGATCGAATACGTGCGGCCGCTCGATCCCTGGCTCGAACTCTCCCAGACGCCCTCGGACGTCGCGGACGGAATCAGGCGGGAGCTGCGGGACGAGCTGGCGGGCGGCCCCGCGACGGGCATGCGTCCCAGCGAGGTGGACGGCGTCCTGCATTTCACGCACTCCTACGTCTTCCAGCAGGCCATCGCCGATTAGTCGGCGGTCGGTTGGTCGGCCGGTTCTCTGGTCGGGGTGCGTGCTGCTTTCCGGTAACGAGTTCGACCAAATGTTCGACGGGTGTCGCTCGTTTGTTCTAGGGTGTCGAACATGGGTTCTAGCAATGTGCGTTCCCTCGACCGCGAGCCGGCCGCGCTGGCGATGCGCATCGGCGTCGTCGCCGCCGAGGCCGCCCTCGCCACGTTCGCGCGCAACCTCGACGTGGACGACCTTGAGGACGGCGTCGACTTCCAGGGCGTCATCGGCCCCGCCGAATGGCCGGTGTTCTCCCTGGTCATCGACACGCTCGCCGAGGCCGGGCCCGGCGACCGCCGGTCGCTGGACGAGCGCCGCGCCGACGCCCTCAACGACCTCGCCCGCATCTGCATGGCCGCCAAGAACCGCGGCGCCGCCTGATCGAGGTCGGTCAGGTTTTCAGGGCTCGGGATTTGACCTTGCCCGTGCTGGTGCGGGGGAGCTCGGTCACGAAGTGGACGTCCCTCGGGGTCTTGAATCTGGCCAGATGCTCTCTGACATGGGCTTTGACCTCGTCCGCGGTGAGGTTCGATTCCGGTTTCCGGACTATGTGGGCGGCCAGGCGGTGGCCGAAGTCCTTGTCCTCCACGCCGGTCACGGACACTTCCGCGATGTCGGGGTGAGCGTCCAGGAGCGTTTCGACTTCGCCCGGGAAGACGTTCTCTCCGCCTGAGACGATCATGTCGTCGGCGCGGCCGTCGATGAAAAGGCGTCCTTGGTCGTCGAAATGGCCCAGGTCGCCGGTGCTCGTCAGGTTCTCGTGGTGGTTTCCGCGCTTGTCGTCGTCGCCTGTGTATCCCGCGAAGCGCAGGCCGCCGCTGGTGTAGATCTCGCCGGTCTCGCCCGGTGGGAGTTCTCGGTTGTTCTCGTCCAGGATCTTGATGGTCAGGCGGAAGGACGGTCTTCCTACTGTGCCGGGGGCCTTTCGCAGGTCGTCGGGGGTGGCGATCGTGGCCCAGCCCGTCTCGGTCGCGCCGTAGACGTTGACGAGGACATCGCCGAAATGGTCCATGAAGGCGGTGGACAGATGAGGGTGCAGGGCCGCGCCGCCGCAGACCACCGTGCGGAGGGTTTCGGGGCGGGGTTTCTCCTCGTCCAGGATGCGTTGGAGCATCACGGGGACGGCCACCAGTGTTTCCGCTCGGTGCTTTTCGATGGCCTCCAGGGTTTCGCGTGCGTCGAAACGCTTGTTGAGGATCAGGGGCATTCCCATGCCCAGCGCGACTGTGGTGTAAGCGAAACCGAGGATGTGGAACAGCGGGGGAGCGACCACGATCGGCGCGCCTGAGTGGACGGGAACTCGGTTCAGGTGGCTTAGCGCGGCCGGAAGGACGGATCTTATGGAGAGGTCGTGGCTTGCGCCTTTCGGGGTCCCGGTCGTGCCGGAGGTCATCACAATTATCTTGCTGGGTCGGGTGGGGTGGACTGGTCGGGGTGGTGGTGTCTCGGTCGTTTGTGGTTGGAGTGTTTGGTTCTTGTAGCCGGATTTTTGGATGGTATGGGTGAACTCGTCGTCGTGGAGTAGGAGGCCGATTTTCTCGCGTTCGGCTACTTGTCCTAGCTGGGTGGGAGCGAAGTCCGTGTTGAGGAGGACGACGTCATTGCCGAGGCGGGACGCGGCCAGGACTGCCTCCACGAAGCCTCGGTGGTTGCGGCAGAGGATTCCGATTTCCTGGGTGGTGAGGGGTTGGATTTTGGTGGCGAGTGATGCTGCTCGATGTTCCAGTTCCGCGTAGGTGAGTGCGCCTTGTTCGTCGATCAGTGCTGTTCGGGTGGGGAAGCGTAGGGCCGACATGGCGCCTAGCGTGGCCGGGGTCGGGCCGTAGCGGGCGTAGGTGAGGAAGAGGCGGGCTGCCCTGTCTGGACGGACGGGGTGCATTACGCCTGCGTCGCGGATCGCTCGTGTTGCGTGTAGTCCGAGGGCGGTCAGGTCGCGGATCTGGTCCAGGGGGCGCAACACTCTCTCTCCTCCGGGCTGTGGTGGTGTGTGTGGGCGTACCCCATGTTCTTCTGAATATTGCGGTCACTAGCGGTGGCTGAGGTCTGGTGCTTTTCTCTCCGACGTGCGCATGGGTTTTTATCGGGTTTGGTGTGGTTGCTTTTGGTGCACGGCTGAGCTGCCTTCCGAAGGTTTGTGATTGGCTGCGGGTTGTCGCGGATTGCTGTCACGTTGGTTGCTGTTGTGGGCTTGGGTTAAGTGTTCTTGTGTCGGGTGGGCGCGGGGTTCTCCTTCGGTGAGAGTGTTGTGTCCTGTCTGAATTGCCCGCTTTATTGCCCTCCTCTTCTCCTATAATTGTGAGTGGAATTTGGGAGGTGCGGGTGGCCGTTTGTGAGTTTGGTGAGCGGGGTCGGTTGAGTGGGCTGACCGATTCTGAGCTTCTTCAGGTTGCGGCCGCCGCTCGTCGACAGACCTCGTGGGCCCAGGCTCGTGAATTGGCCGCCATTGCGGAACTTGCTCGTCGTCGTGGTGAGGACGACCCTGCGGTTGGGTATCGGGGGTTGTCGGCGCATGAGGCGGTTGTCGAAGAGGTGGGCGCTGCCTTGACCGTCACCGGGAATGCCGCCGCTACTTTGGTTCATCTCGCTGAACGTCTCACCGGGCCGCTAACGGAAACCTTGGGGGCCCTGGAAGCCGGGCATATAGACCTGGCCACGGCTCGCGCCATCTCCGATGGTACGGAGAACCTGCCGGACGATGTCGTTGGCCGTGTACAGGTGGCGGCACTGGAGAAGGCGTCCGGGCAGACCAGCGGGCAGGTGCGTCGCCGTATCAAGCGGCTCGCCGAACGGCTTGCCCCGCAATGTGTCGAGGAGCGGCGGCGCGAGGCGATTCGGCAGCGGCGGCTCGAACTGTGGGAGAGCCCGGCCGGAACTGCTGATTTGGGCCTGTGTGACCTGCCGCCCGAGGACGCCCACGCCATCTACAACAAGATCTCTGCCGCCGCGCGTGGCGTTCGGGCTGATGGCGACACCCGTTCGTTGCAGTGCATCCGTGCCGACCTGGCGACTCAGCTCCTCAACGGCCACCCTCTGCCCGACGCTATTCAGGCACTCCTCGCCCAAGCGCCCCCAACTGCTGTTGCCGCGATTCCCGATGCGGTAGGGGAGCAGGGTGAGGAGCACGATGAGGTCATCGGTGAATTGGCGGGGATGGCTGATCGGCAGCTTGGACAGGTGTGTGACCGTGTCCCGGCTCGCGCCCGGTCCGCGGCCGTCGCTCATGCGGTTGCGCGCATTGACCTTCGCCTAGGCGCGCGACGCGACACGTTCTGCCGAGGCGGCGACGATACGCACGGCCACCCCGGATACCGGGCCCCGGCCGCGCTACGGCGCGAGATTCAGGTCCGCCATTCCACGTGCGTGTTCCCGACATGCAATCAGCCGTCGCACCGCTGCGACCTCGACCACACCACGCCGTGGCGGCCCGGAATCACCTGCCGCTGCAATCTCGCGCCGCTCTGCCGAAGTCACCACCGCCTCAAACAGACTCGCGGCTGGAAACTGCATCAGCCCTGGCCCGGCCTGCTCATCTGGGTCACTCCGGCCGGAGCCTGGTACATCGTCCGGCCCGACCGGCAGTGAGTCAGAGGCTGGATAGTGTCGGGGCATGAAGCGCTCGGCTGATGATGTAGTCACTGCGGACGACCTCGAAACGTCCGTCCGTCTTGCCGTTGCCACCATGCGGCAAGCGCCGTCCGAGCGGGCATGGGACGCCAAAGCAGGAACCCTTGAGTGGACCTGCTGGGAAACCGTGGAACACCTGAGCGACGACCTTTTCGCGTACGCCGCGCAGTTGGGCCCGCAGACCCCGCCCATGGACGGCGAAGTGCCGTTCGTGTGGGAGAGCCGAAGGCCCGGCGGTCCGGCGAACGTCATCCACGCCGACCGGAAAGCAGGGCCCGCCGGACTTCTCCAGGTGCTGGACGCATGCGGCGGCCTGCTCGTCGCCATGGTGCGCGGCACATCGTCCGACGTCCGCGCCCACCACGGGTACGGGGCGTCGGACCCCGAAGGGTTCGCCGCGATGGGAATGGTCGAGACCTTCGTCCACACGCACGATGTGGCGGAGGGCCTGGACCTGACCTGGGAGCCGCCCGCCGAATTGTGCACCCGCGTTCTCACCCGCCTTTTCCCGGACGCTCCGCACGACACCGACCCGTGGCAGACACTGCTCGGGGCGACGGGACGCGCAGAACTCCCAGGGCGCCCGCGCCTGACCTCCTGGCGCTGGCAAGGCACCCCACGCTGATCGTCCCTGTAGGCGAAATGAGCGTGGCGGTTAGAGGAGTGCCTCGCCGAGGTGTCGCCAGTGGGACATGGATTCGCCTGGAGCCGTTCCGATCACCTGCACGGTGACGTGGTCCGCGCCCGCGTCGACGTGGTCGCGGAGTTTCTTCACGATGGTGTCCAGGTCGCCCCAGAAGACCAAGTCGTCGACAAGGCGGTCGGCGCCGTGTGTGATCTCGTCCTCGGTGTAGCCCAGACGGCGGAACTTCTCGATGTTGAACGGCGTGTTCAGGTAGGGGTGCAGGTGCTCGCGAGCTATCGCGCGTGCCTTGGTCGCGTCTGACTCGAACAGCACGGGGTGTTCCACGCCGAGGAATGCGTCCGGCCCTAGGGTCTCTCGGGCCTGCACCGTGTGCGCGACGGTGACGTGGTACGTGTGCGCCCCCGCGGCCCGGTCCCGGGACAGTTCCAGCATTTTCGGCCCGTACGCGGCCAGGACCCGTCGAATCGGGGTCTCGGCGCCCGGCGCGTCTGGGTCGTCCAGCGCGTCGAGGTATTCGCGCATGGCTGCCAAGGGTTTGACCCCCGGTCGCCTCTGCCCGCCGTACCCCAACCCGAGGACGTGCCGTCCCGGATAAGCGTCCGCGAGGAGTGCGCTGCCGCCGCGTGCCGAACGCGCGTCCCGCGCCCAGATCTGCGCGATGGCGTTGACGGCCCGTATCCGTTCGGTCGACGAGAGGATGAGGCTCGCGAGTGAGAACGCCTCGCGTCCGCCCACCTCCGGGAACCAGAACGACCGCCAGCCCTGCTCCTCCAGTTCCTGTACCGACTCCCGGATCCTCGCCGCCGGCAACTGCTCGAACTCGAAGCTGTAGAGCCCGAACGTGCCGAGATCGTCGAACGCGCCCATCGGATCGCCCCTTCGCGTGTCAGCATCCATCTACGAATCGGAATATCGCAGATCTTCGATGTGACTGTCAAAGTGGTCTAGGGGCTGGGTGGGCGTTGGCGTTAGAGCGTTCGGCCGAGCGTGGCGACGAGTTGGGCGATGCGCTCCTCGTCGCGCTTGTAGTGGGTCCACTTGCCCACTCGCGTCGCCCTGACCAGTCCTGCCCGCTGTAGTTCGGCCATGTACGCCGACACGGTCGACTGGGCCAGACCCGCCTTCGCCTGGAGGTGGCTCACGCACACCCCGACTTCGACAGGGTCCGCGACGGGCTCCTGGGTGAAGTGGCGTTCCGGGTCGCGCAGCCAGTAGAGCAGTTGAAGACGCACCGGGTTCGCCAGCGCACGCAGCGCTGTGACCAGGTCGAGGTCGGTTGAACCGGCGCTTTCTGCCATGAACGCGAGTATAGGTCGGCATCGACGTTTCGCATCACGTCGATATGGGGTGGACGCTCGCGCTCAGCGGAGGTAGTGGAACGCGGGCTTGGGGTGCATCAGGAAATCGTGGTGGGAGATGTTCCAGGCGTAGGCCCCGGCCATGGTGAAGGCGATGACGTCGCCACGGGAGAGGGGTGGGACGGGCACGTTGCGGGCGAAGACGTCCTTGGGAGTGCACAACTGGCCCACCAGCGTGGCCGGGCTCTCCAGGCCGCTTGCGGTGAGGACCGTGAAGGGTTGATTGTGCCCCTTGGTCACGGGTGTTCTCAGGTGGTGGGTGCCGCCGCGCAGGATCACGTAGGTGTCGCCATGGGTCGTCTTCACGTCCAGGACGTCGGTGACGTACCAGCCGTGGTAGGCGGTCATCGCGCGTCCGGGCTCTATCCGAACCGTGGCGGGGATGTGAGTCAGGCCCGTTCCGTACAGGGTCCAGTCGAAGCGGCTTTGGGGGGACGTGTAGTCGACGGCCATGCCGCCGCCCACGTTCAGCTCGGGATCGTCCACTCCTAGGGATTTCAGCCAGGGGAGCGCCCAATCCGCTATTTGGTGCGCCAGGTCGAGCATGGTGGGTGCGTCCAGGCCGGAGGCCAGGTGTGCGTGGACGCCTCGGAGGGTGATGTGCGGATTGTCCTCCAGTAGGCGGGCGCATTCGGTGAGGGCGTCCTCGTCCATGCCGAAAGGGCCGCTCATGGCGAGGGCGGCGTTCGGGGTGCTGAGGGGGAGGTTCGCGCGCAGCAGGATGTCGGCGGAGCCCAGTGCGGCGAGGCGGGCCAGTTCGCTTGGGCTTTCGACGTGGATTCGGTCGACTTTGATGGCCTGGGACAGTTCTTCGTCCGTCTTGCCTGGGCCGCCGAAGGCGATGCGGGCATCGAACAGGGTTTCTTGGACATGGGCCAGTTCGCCACCGGACGCGACCTCGATGCCGTCCACGTGTGGCGCGAGCGTCCGGAGGATCTCGGCGTCCGGGTTGGCCTTGGCCGCATAGAACAGTTCTGTGCCGTCGAGAGTGGCGCGGATCTGCCTGATGTGGGTTTCGAGGCCGGAAAGGTCGTAGAGGTAGGCGGGATACCGGTCCAGGTTGACGGCTTGTTCGTTCATAGCGGTCTGGAGGCGGCGAGTGGGTTGGGGACGGGGACGTAGGTCGCGCCACGGTCGGCCGTCCGGGACCATCGGGTGCGAAGGTTCGCCTTGGCAGGCAGCGGCACCCCGGCCAGCAGCGCCCTGATGTGCGGCTGGTCGTCGTAGGCGGCGAAATGTTTTCTCGCTGTCGGCCACAGTTCGTCTTGCAGGAATGGGTGCAGGTCCGCGACCGCCGCCGCTATTTCGGTGAGGTGGTTGACGAGCAGGCAGTAGACGACGCGGTTCCATCCCTGGGCGGGTGCGTAGGTGAGGCTCTCGGCGACGCGGGATGGCACGTGGTTCAGGTTCCAGCGGCCCGTGGTCAGTTTCGTGCCTTCCAGGTCACGGAATGCGGCGTGAATGGGCATGCCGTCGTGGTCTACGCAGATGAGGACGTTCTGAAGGTGCGGTTCGAGGACGACGCCATGGTCCAGATAGGCACCGAGGACTGGTGGAGCCACGTGCCTGACGTAGGCGTCCCACCAGGCTTGTGCGCCTTCTGGCGTCGATAGGGCGGGCAAGTCGGAGAGGAACGTGCTGTAAGGGTCGGCCAAGGCGCCCGCTAGCAGCGGTGTGCCGGGGAGGGCCTTCACTCCTTGTCGCAGGATCACGCCCAAGCCCTCATACAGGCGTCGGTCGGCGAACGCGATGGTGCGGTAGGCGGGCTCTGCGAGAAGTGTGGAATTCAGCTTCTCGAACAAGGGCGGCAGCAGCTCGTTGAGCGCCATGGCACTGGCCAGTTCGTACCAGGCGTTCTTGCGGACGCAGTTGGTGATGCGCACGTCCAGGCTGAACTTGCAGAACACATCGGCGTCCGGCAGATACGCCGTGCGGACGGACGACGTGGGCACCGCCTCCACATCGGACGGTCCGAGGTCCAGGAGCGACCCGTCCGCCAAGGCTTTGCGCAACATGTCGTTGTCGGTTAGAAGGTTGAACTGCCACGGGTGGACGGGAAGCAGCCCATACCCAGCGGGAGCGCCGGGCCCGTACGTCTCCAGGCTTCTGAACGCCTCTGGGTCGCCTTCCTCGGCGATGAGGTGGGCCGGAACGCCCAGCCAACGTGGGCGGAAGCGCGCTCTGGTCTCCGGCGCGTATTGCAGCCAGTCGGCGGGTGATCCCTGGCGCGCCTTGGGAGCCGGATGAAACCGGTGGCCCGCCACTAATGACTGCTCGGAGTCGAGGTAGGCCGATTCTGTGTGGTGTTCACCGCGTGCGGTGAGGATGGCCGCCAGGGCGTTGTGGCTGTCGCGCACCTGGTGGAGGAATTCGGGGTTCGGGTGGCCCGTCGCCAGTTCCAGTTCACCGGCGACCAGGTTCGCGAGCCTGTCCCAAGGGGCGGGGATCCATTCGTCCCCGCGACGTTCCTCGAACGGTGGGACGAGACGGTAAGTCGCTCCGGACGGTGGACGGCTCAGCCCCGTCCGCAGCAGGACGCCCGCTCGCGGCAGCCGGACGACCAGCCGCGCACCGTCCTGCCACACCTGCTGCTCTGGCGCGCACACCTCCCGGACGAGGCAGTTGAGCAGCGCGGTCGAGGTGGTGTCCTCAGCTTGGGCGGCTTGGGTGAGTTGGCTCAGCGGCACGTCTCGTCCAGTAGGTAGTTGGGGCCTGGCGGGCCGTAGTGCTTGTTGATGTCGGCCGCGCCGGTCCGCGCCTTGTCGACGAGGGTTCCGGCGGTGACCATCGCCTTGCCCGGCAGCGTTCCGGCGTCCAGCGTGCGGGAGCGCAGGAACGCCTGGTCCGGTCCGAGGGCGGCGTCCAGGCGCTCGCGGATCATCCGGCGGCCGTCGCGCCAGGGGAGCAGGCCGCGCTCGGCCAGGCCCAGGGCGGGCGCCGCCGCGCACAGGTGCAGCGTGATGGTGACGAAAACCTTGGCGAGCGCCTCGTCGTCGGTCGTCGTCATGCGCTGGTCGATGAGGTCGCGGGGATCGGTGCCGGGCGTCGGGGGGAGCCGCTCACGGAGTCGGGACGTGTTGATGAGCGCGCCGTCGTTGTCCTTGATGAGGAGCTGTGGCGGTGTGTCGTCGTTCAAGACGAGCGCCACGTTCTGCTGGTGCGCCTCTAGCGCGATCCCGTATCGGAACAGCGTGACGTTCCACGAGAACAGG
The DNA here is from genome assembly GCF_008085905.1 of Actinomadura syzygii. Taxonomy (GTDB): domain Bacteria; phylum Actinomycetota; class Actinomycetes; order Streptosporangiales; family Streptosporangiaceae; genus Spirillospora; species Spirillospora syzygii. The sequence continues at coordinate 324,679 of NZ_VSFF01000007.1, forward strand.
GCCGACAGGTAATCGCCGAACAGCGACTCCACGTCCCAGCGTTCGATCACGTAACCGTTGTCGGGAGACTCCGCGAGCAGTGCCGCTATCGGGACGACGTGCGCGCGCGCCGTCCCGGGTGGGAAATACCGCACGAGATAGGCGAGCAGCGGATCCTGCGCGTGCCCGTAGGTCTGTTCGTCTGCGAGGAGGACGGGAAGCGCGGGTTCCCGTGTGAGGACGCGGTGCAGGACGCGTTCGACGAGCGCTCCGTCCGGCAGCGTCCCCGGCATGATCGTGCGGCGGTTGCGCCGTCCCAGCGTGCTGGTCGGCAGCGGCATCTTCAGGTGCGCCAGCGGCGCGGCCACCACCGTCCGCATCGACAGCGTGGGCATGACCTGCAGATACGGCTCGGGCGCGAGGACGGCCGCCGGGTGCCCGCGCACCTGTTCGAACGCGAGCGGGTGGACGGGGAACAGCGCGTCGGCCGAGGTCAGCCCCACGTCGGACGCGGCGGGCCACCAGTCGGGGAGCGTCCCGGCGAGCTCCGGCTCCCGCACCGCCGCCCACCGCAGCGCGAACGCGGGCGCGAACTCCGGCGCGTAACGGCTCAGATCCGCCATGGACAGCCCCGCGCGGCTCGCCCCCGCCGGATGCACCGGATGCCCGTCGTAAGCCGCCAGCGTCTCGTAGAACGCCCCCGGCCCCCTCCTCAGCCCGTCCGGCATCCGCGCCAGCCGCCGCAGCACCGCCGGACGCGCGTCGCCGTGCAGCTTGATCGTCGCGAGCGCCTCCCGGCATTCGCGCTCGAACGCGGCCGTGTCGTCGCGCGGGTCCGCCAGCACGCGGACGGCGGCGAAGACGTCGCTCAGCCTCAGGTTCTGCTCCGGATCCACGACGAGTTCGGACAGGAACGCGGGACGCGCCTCAAGCAGCCGCACGCCCCGTCCGGGCAGTTCCAACGTCCCGTTCCGGAGGCGGTCGCGTAGGCCCGCGTAGTTCTCTCGTAAGAGGGCGTCCAGGACACGGGCGGCTAGCCGACCTTCCGCGCTGTCCGCGTCGGAGGTCACGCGATCGTCCAGTCGTGGGCGGCGCGGAAGCGTGCCAGTGCGGCGTTCACCTCGTCCGGGCCGGGCCCGATCGCTCGGACCGTCCCCAAGTAGTCGCGGTTGGTGCGGGTGACGGCGACGGAATCGCCCACCGAGCGTTGGGGACGGTAGGAAAGGCGCACGGGGCCGTCGTCCAGGCGCAGTGGCCCAGGGGCGGACGTGAGCGTGCCGGAACGTTCGGCGATGACCGGCTCAGCAATCGCGTGCCGCGGCGGGGGAGTCTGGAAATCCGCCAGAGGCTCACCCAGATGGACCCTCAGAATCTGCTCGAACAACGGGACGCCCAGCAGGTCGGCCAACAGGAAGTCGCAATGGTCACCGATCAGCCGGTAATTGACCTCGATGATGCGGGCTCGCCCCTCATGGACGACGAACTCCGTGTGACAAGCCCCGAACCCGATGCCCAGCGCGTCGAGCTGCCGCAGAACCTGTGGTGTCTCCGGGGGCGGCTCCGTCCACTCAAGGCGCTCTTCGACGAAGAACGGCGGCGGCGAGACCGTCGTACGGAACGAACCCAGTGCGCGTAGCTCCCGCCCGTCACCGAGCGTCTCCAGCGTGTGGAGCCGTCCTGGCAGATACTCCTCGGCCACTAGCGGATCGTCCCGCCGCGCGGAAATCTCCTCAACGCGCGTGGACAATTCCAGGGCGTTCTGGACGAGGAACACGTCCTCGCTGGCGACGCCCTCCCGAGGCTTCACGACGAGCGGGTACGGAGCGTCTTCGGGCACGCGCCGGGCGTCAGCAGAGAAGACCGGGTCGACCGGCGCTAGGTGCCGCCGCATGAGCGCCTTGTTCTTCGCCCGCGTCGCCGCCCGCCAGTCCTTGGCGGGGAGTCCGAAGTAGGCGGCGGCCAGCGCGGTGGGCGCCTGGAGGAAGTCGCTGTTGGAGAACACGGCGGCGGGCTCGTCCTCGACGGCCGCGACGATCTCCCGGAAGTCGGTGACGTCGCATTCGACGACCGGCCCGTCGTACGACTGGGAATGGACGGACGGACGGTCGGTGAGCAACGTCACGTCCAGACCCAGGCGGGCGGCGGCGGGCAGGAACCCGTGCGTCACGGAATCGGTCGCCTTCCCGGCGACGAGATAGAGCGAGGCGGCCACAAGCGGCCTTTCCAGTGCGTGGGACGAGCCTGTTCCAAGACGAGCCTGGCTGAGCCGCAGTGAGGTAAGGCTTGCCTAACTCGCAGTCACCATAGTGGCGGGGCGGGAACGCGGGGGCAAGAACGGCGACATGGCGTGTCCCGGGCCGCCAGGATGGGGCCATGGACCTTGTCGAACGGTGGGTCGCGCTGGCGGGACCACACACCCGCCGCATCGGCGCGGAACTCGACCAGCGCTACGGCGAACCCCATCGCCGCTACCACACGCGCGAGCACCTGACCGCCGTCCTCGACCTCGTGGACGACCTGGCGGCACACGCGGCGAACCCCGACAACGTCCGTCTCGCGGCCTGGTTCCACGACGCCGTCTACGACCCGGAACGCGCCGACAACGAGGAGCGCAGCGCCCGCCTAGCCGCACGCATGCTCGCCGACACCGACCTCCCCGGACCGGACGTGGAGGAGGTCGTCCGGCTCGTCGAGTTGACCGCGTCGCACGCCCCAGAGGACGACGACCCGGACGGCCAAGTCCTGTGCGACGCCGACCTCGCCATCCTCGGAGCGGACCCCGACCGGTACGCCGCCTACGCCGCCGCCGTCCGCGAGGAGTACGCGTTCGTCCCCGACGAGTTCTTCAAAGCCGGACGGGCCGAAGTGCTCAACGGCCTACTGGCCCTCCCCAAGCTCTTCCACACGCCCATCGCCCGGGAACGCTACGAAGAACACGCGCGCCACAACATCCGAACAGAACTGCTGCTCCTCAACGCCTGACCACGACTCCAACGCCCGACCCGCCTCAGCCCGTGACTCTGGGACGCGACACCTTGCGCTGACGCAGGCCCGCCGCCGTCAAGCGGAGAAGCAATTCCTGGCAGCCCACCGGTTTCGCCCCCTGCCGGAGCGCGGCCTCGTAAAGTTCGGACGGGACGTCGTAGTGGTCACGCTCGAACGCCCGCGGCGGCATCCCGAGTTCCGCGGCGAACGCATGCAACTCCTCGTACGAGACATCGCTCACCATGTGCGACCACACCCGGCCGCGCGCCGGCCACAGCGGCGGGTCGATGAGGATCAAAACCGCTCCCATGAACCGGTCGACGGCGGCCGAGAACCCGGCAACGGCATCCCTTACTGTGAGTTTCCGCCCGTCTGCGATCCAGACGGCGCGACGAGTTCGGGAGCCCCAAGGTGAAGGCGCCCGGCCCGACAGTACGACATGCGAAGGGGCATGCAGGTGAACGAGGTAGTGGCCTACATCCAGGCCCGTAAGGACCGGTTCGTCGCCGACCTCAGGGAGTGGCTGGCGATCCCGTCCATCTCCGGGGACCCCGCCTACGCCGGCGACGTGCGGCGGTCGGCGGAATGGCTCGCCGGACACCTGAGCGAGCAGGGCTTCCCGACCGTCGAGATCTGGGAGACCCAAGGGCACCCCGCCGTCTACGCCGAATGGCCCGCCGAAGACCCCGACGCCCCGGCGGTCGTCGTCTACGGGCACCACGACGTCCAGCCCGTCGAGCCGCTGGAGGAGTGGGACACCGACCCGTTCAAGCCCGTCGAGAAGGGCGACCGCCTCATCGGCCGGGGCGCGTCCGACGACAAGGGCCAGGTCTTCTTCCACACGCTGGGCCTGCGCGCGGGGCTCGCCGCGTCCGGGCGGGCGGCCCCGCCCGTCACGATCAAGCTGCTGGTCGAGGGCGAGGAGGAGTCGGGGTCGGTGCATTTCGCCGACCTCCTGCACGCGCACCGCGACCGCCTCGCCTGCGACGCCGTCGTCATCAGCGACACGACGATGTGGTCGGCGGACGTCCCGTCCATGTGCACGGGCATGCGCGGGCTCACCGAAGCGGAGGTAACGCTGCGCGGCCCTTCGCGCGACCTCCATTCCGGGTCGTTCGGCGGGGCCGTGCCGAACCCGCTCCAGGCGATGGCGGTGCTGATGTCCGCACTGCACGACGCCGACGGACGGGTCACCCTTCCCGGCTTCTACGACGACGTCGTCCCACTGACGGACGAGGAACGCGACCTGTTCGCGCGCCTTCCGTTCAACGAGGACGAGTGGCTCCAGAGCGCCGGTGACAGCCGCGCCGCGCACGGCGAAAAGGGCTACACCACCCTGGAACGCATCTGGGCGCGGCCCACAGCCGAGATCAACGGGATGTGGGGCGGGCACACCGGGCCGGGCGGGAAGACCATCGTCCCCCACGAGGCGCACGCCAAAGTGTCGTTCCGGCTCGTCGCGGGGCAGGATCCGCGCAAAGTCCAGCAGGCGTTCGAGGCGTGGGTCGAAGAACACACCCCGAATGGGGTCGAGGCAGAGGTACGCATGCAGCCCGGCGGTGTCCGTCCGTGCTTCTCGCCGATCGACTCTCCCAGCGTCAAGGCCGCGCGGCGCGCGATGGAACGCGCCTTCGGCACCGAGGTCCTGTTCACCCGCGAAGGCGGCAGCGGACCGGAGGCCGACCTCGCCGACGTCCTGGAGGCGCCGCTCGTCTTCGTCGCGGTCGGGCTGAACGGCGACCGCATCCACGCCACCAACGAGAAGGTCGAGATCCCGCTCCTCCTCAAGGGAGCGGAGGCCGCCGCCTACCTTTGGGAAGAACTCGCCGTCGCCCTGCGCTAGAAAGTGCTGCGGGAGAGGGCCGCGCTGGACGGGCCCCGGGGGAGGAGTACATGGTGACGGACGGGCCGCTGGAATGGCTCGCGCTCGCGCGCGGCACGCTCGACCGGGTGGCGCTGAAACGCCGCGACGACGCCTGGCTGGACGCCGCCTGGGACGATCCCGGGACGCGGGTCGTCGTCGTCCAGGACGGCCAGGTGCCCGTCACGTTCGAGCCCAGTCCGGCGCTCGTGTTCGTCCCGCCGGGGCAGGCGCCGGACGGCGACCGGTGGCTCCTCGGCGTGGACGACGACGAAACCGCATACTTCGGCGCGTCCGGCCCGCTCCCCGCCATCGAGGGCGCGCAGCCCGCCGGGCTGCGCCGCGTCGGCGCGCTCCTCGGCGACCGCGACTCGGGCCTGCTCACGCACGTCGTCGCGCTGGAGCACTGGCACCGCGACAACCGGCACTGCCCGCGCTGCGGCGCGCGGACGCGGGTGGAGTCCGGCGGGCACGTCCGGGTCTGCCCCGACGACGGCTCGCAGCACTTCCCGCGCGTCGACCCGGCCGTGATCATGCTGGTGACGGACGAGACCGACCGGATCCTGCTCGCCCGCGGCCCGCAGTGGCCCGCCGACCGCCGCTCGATCCTCGCCGGGTTCGTCGAACCCGGCGAGTCCCTCGAACAGGCGGTCGCGCGGGAGGTGGAGGAGGAGGTCGGGCTGCCCGTCCGGGACGTCCGCTACCTGGGCAGCCAGCCGTGGCCGCTGCCGCGGAGCCTCATGCTCGGCTTCACCGCCCGGACGGACGGCGACGTGCCGCTCCGCCCCGACCCGGAGGAGATCCTCGACGCCGCCTGGTACACCCGCGAGGAGCTCCGCGCCGCGATCGACGCGGGCGACGTCGTCGCGCCGGGCCCGCTGTCCATCGCCGCCCAGCTCATCATGCGCTGGTACGGCGGTGAACTGCCCAACATGCCCGCCTTCTAGCCTTCGTCGGCCAGGGGCGGGGGTCAGGCCAGGGAGGCGAGCTTCGCCTTGACCGCCTTGGCGCTGGGGTTGGTCACGGCCGTGCCGTCCGGGAACACGACGGTGGGGACGGTCTGGTTCCCGCCGTTGACGCTCATGACGAACTCGGCGGCGTCGGGGTCGCGCTCGATGTCGACCTCCACCATCTCGATGCCGTCCCGGGCGAGCTGGCGCTTGAGCCGCCGGCAGAACCCGCACCAGGTCGTCGTGTACATGGTGAGCTGGCCGGCCTGACCCTCGGTCCGGTCGGTCGTCGGCGTCGCCATCGCTGCGTCGTCTCCCTCGCTCGTCTGTGCTCGTCACCACGATCGGCTCGTCACTGCGACTCGTCACTACGATCGGCCTTCCCGAGAACAGTAGACAGGTCGCCCGCATTCCTGCGGTCGTCCGGGGGCGGCGGTTATCCACAGGCGGCGGAGTTGGGTGATGCCGGTGGGGCGGGCTGCGAGTATGGGTGCATGTCGACTGAGGCGGTGCTGGAGGGACTCGACCCCGAGCAGCGGGAGGTCGCCGAGGCGGTGCAGGGCCCGGTGTGCGTGCTCGCGGGCGCCGGGACGGGCAAGACCAGGGCCATCACGCACCGCATCGCGTACGCGACGCTGACCGGCGTCGTCACGCCGCAGCGGGTGCTCGCCGTGACGTTCACCACACGCGCGGCGGGCGAACTGCGCAGCAGGCTCCGGCAGCTCGGCGCGCCCGGCGTGCAGGCGCGCACCTTCCACGCGGCGGCGCTGCGCCAGCTCAGCTACTTCTGGCCGCGGGTCGTCGGCGGCGAGCCGCCCAAGATCATCGAGTCGAAGATCGCGGTGGTCGCGGACGCGGCCAAGGCGTGCCGGCTGTCCCTCGGCCGGTCCGAGCTGCGCGACGTCGCCAGCGAGATCGAATGGGCGAAGGTCACCCAGAACCGTCCCGAGGACTACCCCGCCGCCGTCGTCAAGGCCGGACGCAAACCGTCCACCGACGTCGTCGACGTCGCGCGCCTCTACGCCATGTACGAGCAGCTCAGGCGCGAACGCAACCTGCTCGACTTCGAGGGCATGCTGGAGCTGACCGCGGCCGTCCTCACCGAGCACCGGGAGGTCGCGAACCAGGTCCGCGAGCAGTACCGGTACTTCGTCGTCGACGAGTTCCAGGACGTCAACCCCCTGCAGAAGCTCCTGCTCGACACCTGGCTCGGCGACCGCGACGACCTGTGCGTCGTCGGCGACCCCAACCAGACGATCTACTCCTTCACCGGCGCGTCGCCGTCCCACCTGCTCGACTTCACCCGCGAGCATCCGGCCGCGAAGGTCGTCAGGCTCGTCCGCGACTACCGGTCGACGCCGCAGGTCGTCCGGCTCGCGAACGGAGTGATCGGGCAGGCCCGCGGCGCGCGGCACGGGCTGGAGCTGATCGCCCAGCGCGAGTCCGGCCCCGAGCCGGTGTTCAACGAGTACGACGACGAGATCGCCGAGGCCGACGACGCCGCCCGCCGGGCCCGCAAGCTGATCGACGAGGGCGTCCCGGCGCGCGAGATCGCGATCCTCTACCGCGTGAACGCGCAGTCGGAGGCGTACGAGTCGGCGCTCGCGGCGGCGGGCGTCCCGTACGTGCTGCGCGGCGCGGAGCGGTTCTTCGAGCGGCCCGAGGTCAAACAGGCCGTGATCATGCTGCGCGCCGCCACCCGGGTCGGCGCCGACGCCGAGACCGACGGGACGGGGCTGATCCACACCGTCCGGCACGTGCTGTCCGGGGCCGGGTTCTCCGACCGCGCGCCCGAGGGCGCCGGCGCGGCCCGCGCGCGCTGGGAGTCGCTCGCCGCGCTGGCCCAGCTCGCCGAGGACATGGCCGCCGACAACCCCAGGGCCGCCCTGCCCGACTTCGTCGCCGAGCTGGAGGAGCGCGCCGCCGCGCAGCACGCGCCGCCGCTGGAGGGCGTCACGCTCGCGTCGCTGCACGCCGCCAAGGGCCTGGAATGGGACGCGGTGTTCCTCGTCGGGCTCGTCGAGGGCACCCTGCCGATCGTCTACGCGGAGACGCCCGTCCAGGTCGAGGAGGAGCGGCGGCTCCTGTACGTGGGGGTGACGCGGGCGCGCGTCCACCTCTCGCTGTCGTGGGCGCTGTCCCGGTCGCCCGGCGGGGCGCGGCGCCGCCGCCCGTCCCGGTTCCTGGACGGCCTGACCGGCAAGACCACCACCCACACCCCGGCCCGCGCCGACCGGTCGAAACGCCGTCCGGCCAGGGGCCCGCAGCCGTGCCGGGTGTGCGGCCGCCCGCTGACCGCCGCCGTCGAACGCAAGCTCGGCCGCTGTGAAGACTGCCCGTCCGAGCTGAACGAGGAGCTGCTGATCGCCCTCAAGGAATGGCGCGCCCAGGTGTCGGCCGAGCAGAAGGTCCCCGCCTACGTCGTCTTCACCGACGCCACCCTCCAGGCGATCGCCGAACACGACCCCGACTCCCTCGAAGACCTCGCCCGCATCCCGGGCGTCGGCAAGGTGAAACTCGACCGCTACGGCGAAGCGCTCCTGAGCCTGTGCGGCCCATGAGCCCGCAGGACGGGGCCACGCGGGGCGTGACCCCGCTCACGCGGGCTGATGCGGAAGACTGGCCGTTGTGAAGGACTCCCTGAAGGCGCTGCTCGATCTGCTCGACCTCGAACAGATCGAGAACGACATCTTTCGCGGCCGGACGTCCGATGAGCGGCGGCAGCGCGTCTTCGGCGGGCAGGTCGCCGGGCAGGCGCTGGTCGCCGCCGGGCGGACCGTCCCGGTCAACCGGCCGGTGCACTCGCTGCACGCCTACTTCATCCGGCCGGGCGACCCGCTCGTCCCGATCGTCTACACCGTGGACCGGGTCCGGGACGGGCGCTCCTTCACGACGCGGCGGGTCACGGCCGTCCAGCACGGCAAGGCGATCTTCACGCTGTCGGCGTCGTTCCAGATCGCCGAGGGCGGCCCGACCCACCAGGCGCCGATGCCGGACGCCCCCGACCCCGAGACGCTCCCGGACGGCCTGACCCGGCTGACGCCGCAGTTCGGCGAGGTCGGCGCCCGCGAGTTCATCGCGCGGAGGCCCTTCGACATCCGGCACGCGACTCCGCTGACCTGGGAGGCCGCGAAGGACCCGGCGCTGATCAGCCCCGAGTCGAAGGTCTGGCTGAAGGTCGACGGCGACCTCCCGGACGACCCGCTCCTGCACGTGTGCCTGATGACCTACGCCTCCGACATGACGCTGCTCGACACCGTCCTGCTGAACCACGGCCTCGCCTGGGGCGACAAGCGGACGATGGGCGCCAGCCTCGACCACGCGATGTGGTTCCACCGCCCGTTCCGCGCCGACGACTGGCTGCTCTACTACCAGGACTCCCCGTTCGCGGGCGGCGCCCGGGGCCTCGCCCGCGGCCAGGTGTTCACCCGCGCGGGGGACCTGGTCGTGTCGGTGATGCAGGAGGGCCTGATCCGCGTCTCCGACCAGGCCCACTCCGGTCAGGAGCGCTGACGGGGTGGGTGCTTACGTGTAGGATGATCGTTTGGTATGGGGTCCCGTGTGGGCTCCGGCGTCCGGCGGGGCGTCGAGGGCTCCCGGGGTTCTGCGGGAAAAGGGTGAAGCGACCCACAGAACCGCAGGTCAAAAATACCTTGATTGATTTGGCGGAAGCCCCGTACGCTCTAACGCGAGCAAAGAACAGGCCCGTCGGAGAGGACCCAGCGTCCCCCGGTGCGGCCCGAGGAGCCAGGAAGGTGGTGTGCAGTCCGGTGAGCAACACGTTGATGAAATCCGCGTCGTCCTGGACCGCATGGCCTGGCGCCTCGATTCCCGGCATCCCAGTCGCCTATCCGGTCGCTGTCGACCAGCGAGCGCGCGACCAGCGCACCCTGCGCGGCCTGAAGCCGAGCGACCTGAAACTGCGTGGCATGGAGCTGCGCGGCATGAAGGTCCGCGGCGCCAATTCGTGTGATCTGCGCGTCGACCAGCGATTCCAGGACGGCCAAGGGCGGAGTGTCTCCGAACACCTTCTCGGCGGCATGTCCGTTCAGGCTCCGGCCACGGCCCACGTGGGCGTCACCGTCACGGGTGACGAGTCGGGTCCGTACCCCTGGAGGCCACCGGTTTAGAACAACCGGCAAGCCCCCAGGCCGCGGATCCAGACACCGGATCCGCGGCCTTCTCTTTTGCCCAGACAACCCACCGAAACGCCCGTTGAGATCCAACGAGAGGAACAAGGGTGACTGTGATGCAGGGGGCTCTCGCAGTAAGCGAGGAGGACCTCACTCTTCCGTGCCGGACCGACCCGGAGCTGTTCTTCGCCGAGTCTCCCGCCGACGTCGAGCTCGCGAAGGCCCTGTGCCAGGAGTGCCCGCTCCGCCGCGAGTGTCTCGCCGGTGCGCTTGAGCGCAAGGAGCCCTGGGGCGTCTGGGGCGGCGAGCTGTTCGTCCGCGGTGTGATCGTGCCGCGCAAGCGGCCGCGCGGCCGCCCGCGCAAGCACCCGCGGCCCGACGAACTGACCGTGTGAGGCGACATGCCCACCACGCTCCACCGGCCCGATGCCGAGGGCGCGGCGCCCACCGCGGCGCCGCGCCCGCGGCCCGACGAGCTGGCAGTCCGCGTCCACGCGCTGCGGCGGGCGCGCCGCGACGCGCGGACGCGGGCGTCCCGCGTGCGCCGCGTGCTGCTCGCGCCGACCCCGGCCGGCGACACGTACGCGCAGGCGCCGGAGACCCGGCGCCAGCACTGAAAAGAACTGCCCGGACCACCACCGACGAGAATGCCCGCCGGGTCGCAGGCACCCACTCACCTCCGCCCTTCTCGGATGGTTTGGCGGACGGGAGCGCCTCCCCGCGGGCGGATGGAGCGCGACCGGCGGCCCACTCGCCGGACGCGCGAGAAGCGGGGCCCCGCACGTCTCATCAACGTGCGAGGCCCCGCTTAGCTTTTGAGAGGAACCGTTCAGCCGGTGACGAGTTCGCCGTCCTCGTCGCCGGCCGCTTCCTCGGCGGAGTCGTCGGCGAATCCGGGGACCCATTTCAGGGATTCCGCGCGTGCCGGGATCTCGCATTCGAGTTGGCACAGCACGCCCGTCCCGGCGGACAGGACCCGGTGGATGATGACGTACTCCGGCGGCAGGTTGAGCTGCCGGACGACGTTCGACGGCCGCAGGTCCGTGACCTTCGCGGCCATGTCGCGCAGCCATTCCCGGCTGAACCTGAAGGTCTCCGTGACGAACGGCTCGGTGATCGGGGCGAGGAAGGCTTGGAGCGAGTCGGCGTCGACGTCCACGCCCTCGCGGATGAAGTCCTCCCGGCGGAGGGCCTCCTCGATCTCGGCGATGTCGGCCATCGTGCCGATGCGGAGCAGCAGGCCGAGCCGCCGCTGGAAGCCGCCGGGGATGCGGTCGACGGCGCCGAAGTCGAGGACGCCGAGCCGCCCGTCCGCCAGCAGCCGGAAATTGCCGGGATGCGGGTCGCCGTGCAGCATTCCGCACCGCTTCGGCCCGGACAGCAGGAAACGGCAGTACAGCAGCGCCGCGTGGTTCCGCGTCTCCTGGTCCCCCTCGCTGATGATCTTCGAGAGCGGGGTGCCGTCCATCCACTCGGAGATCAGGATGTTGCCGGACTGCGCGACGACCTCGGGAACGAGGAAGTCGGGGTCGTCGTCGTAGGCGTCCCGGAAGATGGTCTGGGACTCGGCCTCGATCGTGTAGTCGAGCTCCTCGACGACCCGTTCCTTCAGCTCGGTGAGCATCGACTTGACGTCCAGGCCGGGCATCAGCACGCCGAACAGGCGGCCGAGCCGCGCGAGCTGGTTGAAGTCGCTGATCAGCGCCTTGCCCGCGCCCGGGTACTGGACCTTCACCGCGACGGCCCGGCCGTCGTGCCACACGGCCCGGTGCACCTGCCCGATGGACGCGGCGGCGGCGGGCTCGTCGTCGAACGAGTCGAAGTAGTCGCGCCAGTCGTCCCCGAGGAACTCGGCGAGCACCTTGTGGACGGTCGCGGCGGGCAGCGGGGGAGCGGCCTCCTGCAGCCGGGTCAGCGTGGCGCGGTAGGGTCCGGCGATCTCCGGCGGCAGCGCCGCCTCGAAGATCGACAGCATCTGGCCGAGCTTCATCGCCCCGCCCTTGAGCTCGCCGAGCACCTTGAAGAGCTGCTCGGCGGTGCGGGTCTGGATCTCCATCGCGACGGCCTCGGCGGGCCGGCCGAACGTCCGCTTCCCCATGCCGAGGGCGGTGCGCCCCGCGAAGCCGATGGGGAGGGACGCCAGCTTTGCTGACCGCGTCACCGCGCGGCGGGGAAGATCGCTCACGCGGACCATTCTCGGTGATCGGCTGTGCATCCCGCCACAACGATCCGCAACAATCGCCCGCTCTTGGCCGAGGGCGGCACGATGACCTGCCCGGATGTGGTAAGTGTGCGCTTTCTCACGCCCACCGGGCGGGCGGGCCCGGTGTGCCGGGGGCGGTACCGCTCGGGTACGGTGCCGCCATGCCCGAGGAGATCGCGGACGTCCTGCGCGTCGAGCGCCGCCCCGGCGGGGTCGTCGTCCTGACGCTGAACGACCCGTCCCGCCGCAACGCGATGTCGGACGCGATGACCGCCGCCTGGACGGCGGCCATGGACGGTCTCCGCGCCGACCGCGACGTGCGGTGCGTCGTGCTGACCGGCGCCGGGAGCGCGTTCAGCTCCGGCGGCGACCTGCCCTGGCTCGCCGATGCGAACGCCGTCCCCGTCCCCGCGCTGCGCGACCGGATGCTCGCCTTCTACCGGACGTGGCTCGCGATCCGCGACCTGGAGGTCCCGACGATCGCCGCCGTCAACGGGCACGCCGTCGGCGCCGGGCTGTGCCTCGCGCTCGCCTGCGACCTGCGGTACGCGGCGGCCGGGGCGAAGCTCCTCGCGCCGTTCACCGCGCTCGGCCTGCACCCCGGCATGGCCGCGACCTGGCTGCTCCCCGAGGTGGCGGGGCTTCCGCTGGCCCGCGAGATGCTGCTCGCCGGACGGGTCGTCACCGGCACGGAGGCGGAGCGGCACGGCCTCGTCAACCGCGCCGTCGAAGACGGAAAGGTGCTCGACGAGGCCCTCGCCGTCGCCGACCGGGTGGCCGCGCAGGCGCCGATCGCGACCAGGCTCACCAAGGTCGCGCTCGCGGGCGGCGGGCACCCCGACCAGGAGTCGGCGCTGCGCTGGGAGTCGCTCGCGCAGCCCGTCACGATGGCGTCCAAGGACATGCTGGAGGGGCTCGCGGCGCAACGGGAGAGACGCGGCCCGCGCTTCACCGGCGAGTGAACGCGCTTCACCGGAAGGTGAACCCCGGGCGGCACGCCGCGGACCATTGTGGTAAACCACTGAGGTTCGTAAAAACATAGGCTCTGACCTGCGCCTACGTCAAACACCCCCTTTGGGGCCCGCAAAATTTCGAGTACGGTTCAGGCGTGCCCCCTAACGTTGAGGTCCGCCGCAGCGCCAGGCGCAGGCGAACCGTGTCCGCCTACCGCGACGGCGACAAGGTGGTGGTGATGGTTCCGTCCAGGCTCAGCAAGGCCGAAGAGGAACAGTGGATCGCGACCATCCTTGAGCGGCTCGAGGAGCGGGAGCGCCGCCGCCGACCCACCGACGCCGACCTCCAGTCGCGCGCCCGGGACCTGTCCAGGCGCTACCTCGCCGGACGCGCCGACCCCGTCAGCGTCCGCTGGGTCGCGAACCAGCGCGCCCGCTGGGGATCGTGCACCCCCGACGACGGCACGATCAGGCTGTCCACCCGGCTGCGCGGCATGCCGTCCTGGGTGGTCGACTACGTGCTCGTCCACGAGCTGGCGCACCTTCTCATACCCGGGCACGGCGCCGACTTCTGGGAGCTGGTCGGCAACTATCCGAAGGCCGACCGGGCCCGCGGCTACCTGGAGGGCGTCGCCGCCGCCGCGCACCTGCCGCTGGAGGCCGACACCCTGGACGACGAGATCGTCACCGAGGGGGTCCGGCACGGGGACGACTTCCCGCACGAGGCCGCCGGGTGACCCTGGCCCGCTTCGCCGCAGTCCTCTCCCTGCTCGACCGTTCGCAGCCCGACCGTGGTTCCGCCGTGCCCGCGGGCGTCGACGCGGACGAATTCCGCCTCGCCCTGCTCGAAGACGCCTGCGAGGTCGTCGCCGGGCTCGAACTCGTGACGCCCGCCCTCGTCCTCGACCCGCCGGACCAGCCGGACGCGGAGGCCGCGACCTGGCCGGGCACCCCGATCGTCCGCGAGCCGACGCTCGCCGGCGCGTTCGCCGCGCTGCACGCGCTCGGCGCCGAGACCGCCGTGCTCGTCGCGCCGGACGCCCCCGACCTGCCGCCGCTGCTGATCGGCAAGCTGTTCCGCGCCCTCGGGAACGCGCCGTCCGCGGCCTGCGCGGCCCGCTCCGGCGGCGGGCTCGTCGCGCTCGCCGCCCGGCTGCCATTGCCCGGCTGGCTCGCCGCCGCCCTGGACGGCAGCGACAACGCGGTCGATCTCGACACCCCGGACGCGCTGGCCAGGCTCCGCGCCGCCGCGCCGCGACCCGGGCTCGTCCCGCAGGGACCGCCCTGGCATCGCCTCCGCACCACCGCCGACCTGCGGTTCCTCGACCCGGGGCTGGAAGGCTGGGAGAACACCCGGGCGCTGCTCGAAGGTCATCCGCTCGGCTCGTGACCCGCGTCCCGCGCCCGTGCCACCAGGCGGCGGACGGCGTCGTCGGTCGGCTCGGGCAGCTCGTCCACGGGGAACCAGCCGAGCGCGTCGGACTCGTCGCTGACCGTGTGCCGGGCGCCGTCCGGCGCGATCACCGTGTACTGGACGTCCAGATGCCAGGTCTCCCGATCCCGGCAGCGGACGGCGTGCCGGTCGAGCTGGACGGGCCCCGGCACCAGCCGCAGCCCGCCGATCCCGGACTCCTCGGTCGCCTCCCGCAGCGCCGCGCCCGCGAGCGTCGCGTCGCGCGGCTCGCAGTGCCCGCCCAGCTGGAACCACGCCTTGAACTTGGCGTGCAGGGTCAGCAGCACGCGCGACCTGGACGGATCGAGCACCGCCGCGCTGGCCGTGATGTGCCCGGCCGCGCACTCCCGCCACAGGCCGTCCACCGGATGCTCCTCCAGGTGGCGGAGGAACTCCAGGCGGGCCTTCTCCTGGCCGGGGTCGGGCGCCGTCCACGACGACAGGACCCGGACGGCGTCGTCGTGCAGGACGCTTCGCGTCACGTGCGGCCCACGCGCGGATACCGGGAGTTGACCGGGTGGCGGCGGCGCCGCTCCTGGTCGATCGGGCGGTGCCAGCACAGGCTCGCGCGGGCGACCCGCCGCCGGACCGCGTTCGCCGACGACCCCGGCGCGTACCCGCAGCCGTGCACGTGCGGCACGCGCGACTCGCGCGGGCGGCTCATGCGCGGGGCCCGCCGTCGCCGGAGCCGTCGCCCTCGTCGTCGGGCTTCTCGTCGGGCGCGTCGGGCTTCTCGCCGGGCTTCTCGTCGGACGCGCCGGGCTTGTCGTCGGGCTTCTCGTCGTGTTCGTCCGCCGGCTTGGTGAGCTTCGACAGGTCGAGGTCCGACAGGCCCTCCAGCTCGTCGCGGCCGTGGACGAACCCCTCCGGGTCGTCGAGGTCGTCGGACGTCGGGAGCAGGTCGGGGTGGTCCCAGAGGGCGTCCCGGCCCTGGGAGCCGCGCACCTCGGTGAGCGTCCGCCACAGGGTGGCCGCCTCGCGCAGCCGCCGGGGCCGCAGTTCGAGGCCGACCAGCGTCGCGAACGTCCGCTCCGCGGGGCCGCCGGTCGCGCGCCGCCGCCGGACCGCCTCGGCCAGCTTCACCGAGCCGGGCAGCCGCTCCTTCGCGGCCTCGTTCACGACCGTGTCGACCCAGCCCTCGACCAGCGCGAGCGCCGTCTCCAGGCGGGCGAGCGCCGCCTTCTGCCGCGGCGTCTCCTCCGGCTGGAGCTGGAGCTCGTTGCCGAGCGCCTCCTGCAGCGCCTCCGGGTTCGACAGGTCGAGCCCCTGGACGGCCTGCTCGATGCCCGACAGGTCGACCGTGATGCCGCGCGCGTACTCCTCGACCGCGCCCAGCAGGTGCGACCGCAGCCACGGGACGTGGGTGAACAGCCGCTGGTGCGCGGCCTCGCGCAGCGCCAGGTAGAGCCGGACCTCGTCGCCGGAGACCTCGAGCCCGGAGCCGAACGCCTCGACGCCCGCGGGCAGCAGCGCGCCGACCCCGTCCGGGGCGAGCGGCAGGCCCACGTCGGCGGAGCCGGTGACCTCGCGGGCCAGCGCGCCGAGCGCCTGCCCGGCCTGGCCGCCGACCATCGCGCCCGCCATCTGCTTGACCATCCCGATCAGCGGACCGGCCATCGCCTGCACGTCCGCCGGGATCTCGCCCGCGCCGAGCGCCCCGCCCATGGAGTCGACCATGCGGGCCGCGATCGGGTCGCACACCTTCGCCCAGACGGGGAGCGTCTGCTCGATCCACTCGGAGCGGCTCCACGCCTGCGGCGTGCGGATGCCCGCGGGCAGCGTCGTGGCGCCGTCCAGCCACAGCTCGGCGAGGCGCAGCGCCTCCTCGACCTGGCGGCGCTCGGCGTCGACGACCGACGGGTCGCCCTGCTCCACCACGCTGTGCCGCGCGATGTTCTTGGCCAGATCCCAGTTGAGGGGGCCGCCGCCCGCGCCGCCGGCCGCACCCTGGCCGCCGATCATGTCGGCGAACCGGTGCAGCATGTCGGCGAACTGCGCCATGTCGCCGCCCATGCCCTTGAATGGATCCTGGGACCGGTCGTCGTCGTCGCCGTCGCCTGGACGGTTGAAGCCGAAGGGAGTGTTGCTCATCGGTTCGCCCCTGGGATGCATGATGGGCTCATATCCGCAACGTTAGCCGGTCTGGGCAAGGTCGCGTACACAAGGAAGGGGGCACCCCCGTGGCAACGGGCAAGGTTCGCCCTCGGCGTAGCAAGGGCCCGGTCGTCGCCGTCACCGGCGCGGCCACCGGGGCGGGACGGCTGCTCGCCGCCCGGCTCGCCGAACGGGAGGAGATCCGCAAGGTCGTCGCCATCGACGCGCATCGTGGCGACGTGCCCGGCGTCACCTGGCGTGTCGTCGACATCCGCGACCCGCTGCTGTCCAACCGGCTGTCGGACGTCGACGTGATCGTCAACCTGGACGTCGAGCACTCCCCGGACGTGGACCCGCGCGAGCGCCGCACCCACAACGTCCGCGGGGCGCAGACCGTCGTCACCGCCGCGGCCGCGGCCCGGGTCCGCCGGGTCGTGTTGGTCACGTCCGCGATGGTGTACGGGGCCGAGCCCGGCAACGAGGTGCCCCTGCCCGAGGACTCCCCGCTCCTCGCCGAGGCCAGCACCAGCATCGCGGGCGACCACCTGGAGATCGAAGAGCTGGCCGCGACCGCGCCGATCACGCACCCCGGGCTGGAGGTCACGGTCGTCCGTCCGGCGGCGCTCGCCGGGCCCGGCGTCGACACGGTCGTCACCCGGCACTTCGAGGCGCCCCGGCTGCTGACGGTCAAGGGCAGCACGCCCGGCTGGCAGTTCTGCCACCTCGAAGACCTGGCGTCCGCCCTGGAGGTCGTCGTCACCGAGGAGCTCACCGGGCCGCTCGCGGTCGGCTGCGAGGGCTGGCTCGGCCCCGAGGAGGTCACCGAGATCACCGGCAAGCGCAGCTTCGAGCTGCCCGCCGCCCTCACGTTCGGGATGGCGCAGCGCCTCCACCGGCTCGGCATGACGCCCGCGCCCGCCACCGACCTGCACTACGTCGCCTACCCGTGGGTCGTCGACTGCGCGCGGCTGCGGGCCGCCGGGTGGAAGCCGATGTACGACAACGCCGCCGCGCTCCGCGCCGTGATGGACGAGACCGCCGGACGGCACGCCGTCGTCGGCCGCCGCGTTGGCGGCAAGGAGGCCACCATGGCGACGGCGGCGGGCGCCACCGTCGCCGCGATCGGCGCCGCCGCCGCGATCCGCCGCGCCCGCAAGCGCCGCCGCTGAGACCGGGCTAGCTCGGGGACGGCGTGCTGGACGGCGTCCCCGAGGGGCTCGGCGACGGGCTCCCGGACGGCGGCGTGGTGGGCTTGGCCTCGCTCGCCGCCGCCAGCGCGGCCTGCGCGTCCTTGATCCGCTTCCAGGCGTCGCCCATGCCCGGGTAGTCGCCCTTCTTCTGCGCGTTCTCGTAGTCCTGGACGGCCGTCCGCAGGTCGTTGATCGCCTTCTGCGCCTGCGCGCTGAGCTGCCCGCCCGGCGCGGTCGTCGTCGGCGGCGGCGGCCCGGCGCCCGCGCCGCCGAGGACCTGTTCGAGCGCGTCGTCGAGGGTGTCGGCGGCGGCGATGCTCTCCCCGAACCGGACGAGGATCTTGCCCAGGATCGGGTACGGCTGCTGCTCCTTGCCGCCCGCCGCCTTCGTGTACATCGGCTCGACGTAGAGCAGGCTCCCGCCGAACGGGATCGTGAGCAGGTTGCCGGGGACGGTCTTCGTCCCACCCTGTCTCAGCGCGAACAGGTCGTTCTTCACCTTCGCGTCGGTCTCGAACGAGTTCTGCACCTGGCCGGGGCCTGTCGGCTGCGCGTTGCGCGGCATCTGCAGGATCTCGATCTGCCCGTAGTCCTGCCCCGGGGTCGACCCGACCGCCATGAACGCGGCGAGCTGAGCGTTGCCGCGCGGGTTGAACACCGTGGTCAGCGAGAACGACTCGGCGGCACGGCCCGGCATCCGCAGGCTCTGGTAGTAGGGCGGCTGGCGCTTGTCCTTGGCGGACGGGTCCTCCGGCACCTCCCAGAAGCCCTCGCCGTTGTAGAACGCCGACGGGTCGGTCACGTGGTACTTGGTGAGGATCTTCCGCTGCACCTTGAACAGGTCCTGCGGGTAGCGGAAGTGCGCCTCAAGCTCCGGCGGGATGGACGACCGAGGCTGGACGGTGTGGTCGAACACCTTCATCCACGTCTTGGTGATCGGGTCGTTCTCGTCCCACTGGTACAGGTGGACGCTGCCGTCGTAGGCGTCCACCGTGGCCTTGACGGAGTTCCGCATGTAGTTGATGTGGTCGTCGGCCTGCCGCGCCACCGCCGACCGGGTGTCGGTGATCGTGTCGCGGGTCGCCTCGCCGAGGCTCGTCTCCTCCGCGTACGGGTAGCCGTTGGACGTGGTGTAGCCGTCCACGATCCACAGGATGCGGCCGTTGACGACGGCCGGGTACGGGTCGCCGTCGAGGGTGAGCCAGGGCGCGGCCTTCTGCACCCGCTCGCGCGGCGACCGGTCGTACATGATCTTGGCGTTCTTGTTGATCGCGCCGGACAGCAGGAGGTTCTTGTCCTGGAACTTCGCCGAGTAGAGCAGCTTGTTGAGGAACGAGTCGATCGGGACGCCGCCCTCGCCGTCGTAGGTGCTGCTCTGCTGGCCCGACTCGCTGTTGTCGGGGTAGTTCAGCTCCTGCTGGCCGCGTCCGCCGACCACCGAGTAGCGCGGCGAGCGCTCGCCGAAGTAGATCTCCGGCTTCCCGACCTTGATCTTCTGGGCCGGGTCGGCGGGCATGTTCTTGGTGATGAAGTCGGGCACCCGTCCCGCGTCGAACCGGTCGCCGTACGCGGACACGAACCCGTAGCCGTGGGTGTAGACCATGTGGTCCTTCACCCAGCTCCGCTGCCCGGCGGGCGCCCCGGACAGCTCCCGCAGCGCGACGATCGTGTCGACGGGCTTGCCGTCCACCTGGTAGCGGTCGACGTCCAGCGTGTCGGGGAACCGGTAGAACGGGCGGATCCGCTGGAGCTGCTGGTACGTCTCGCCCACCACGGCCGGGTCGAGGACGCGAACCCCGCCCAGCTCGTCGGCCTCCTTCTGGAGGGCCTTCTTGTCGGTCACCGGCTGCGACCCGTACGGGACGACCCGCGCCCCGTCCACGCCGTACGCCTTGCGGGTGAACTCGATGTTGCGCTGGATGTAGTCGCGTTCCTTGGCCAGCTCGTCCGGCTTCACCTGGAACTGCTGGATCAGCAGCGGGTAGACGCCGCCGAGCAGGATCGCCGACAGGACGAGGAGCGTGAACCCGACGCCGGGCAGCATCATCCCGCGCCGCAGCAGGTTGCTGAAGAACATCACCATGCAGAGCACCGCGATGATCATGAGGATGGTCTTGGCGGGCAGCAGGGCGTTCACGTCGGTGTAGGACGCGCCGGTCGTCACCCCGCGCTCGGAGTGCACCAGCCCGTACCGGTCGAACCAGTACGCGACGGCCTTCAGCAGGATGAACACCCCGAAGAGCACGGACAGGTGCGCCCGCGCGGGCGGGCTCGCCTTGTCGCCCGGTCCCTGCAACCGCAGCCCGCCGTACAGGTAGTGCACCATCACGGCGGCCAGGATCGACAGGATCACCGTGGCGAACACCACGCCCAGCACGAGCCGCAGGAACGGGTACGTGAAGACGTAGAACGACACGTCCTTGTGGAACTGCGGGTCCTTCACGTTGAACGGCGTGCGGTTCAGGAACGCCAGCCACACCGGCCACTGGCCCGCCACCGACGAGCCCGTCAGGATCCCGAGCAGGCCCAGCAGCGTCCAGGAGATGATCCTGCGGCGCGGGTCGATCACCGCGCGGTAGCGCTCCAGCCCCTGCTGTTCCACCGACAGCGGCCGGTACGCCGGACGCAGCCGGTACGCGATCGCCACGTTCGCGCCGACCACCAGCGTCATCAGCAGCCCGGCGCCGAGGAACAGGACCACCTTCGCCTGCAGCTGGGTCGTGTAGACCTCGGAGAAGCCGATGGAGTCGTACCACAGCACGTTCGTGTAGACGGCCGTGAAGACCATGAACGCGACCAGCAGCACGGCGAGCGCCACCAGCGCCGGCAGCAGCAGCCGCGTCCGCCCTGTACCGAGCCGGCGCCCGAATCCGGGAGTCCGGAAGGTCACTGGCCCCTCCGATCGAGAACTTCGCCCCCACCGGCCGGGGGCCGGTGCTGTAGAAGCAACTTACCGACTGGGGCGGGGGTTCCCGCATGTCCCCGAGCCCAAAGGGGGAAAGATGGGCGTTGTGAGTCTTCTGGAAGAAGTCGTACGCGACCTCGAACGCCACTCGGCCCAGGCGGGCTGGGACGCCGCCCCCCGGCTGTACGCGCTCGTCCGGAGCGGCGAGCTGCGCCGCGCCGAGCCGGGCATCGCCGACCAGCTCCCGGACGACGCCGAGGCCCTCGTCCCCGTCGAGCAGGAGGCCCTCCCGGACCAGGACGACCTGGAGAAGGCCCTGGCCGCGATCGTCTGGCCCGACGCCGTGGACGGCTGCGCGCTCGTCATCGAGCGCGTCATCCTCCCGTCCGACGTGGAGGCCGACATCCCCGAGGACGCCGCCGAGGCGCAGGCGTTCATCGGAGCGCACCCGGCGCGCGAGGACGTCCGCATGGTGGTCGGCGTGCTCCGCGACGGCGCGCGGGCCGCCGCGATCCGGATGCGCAGCCACGACACCGAGGACGAGGTGCTGGCCGGGCCCGACCTCGTCCGCAGCATCCCGGACGCCCTCATCGCGACCTTCGAACCGGACGAACCCGGCGCCGCATCGGAAAGGTAGCCTGCGGGACGTGAGCCACGACAGCCCCGCCGCCGTCATCCGGCTGATCGGCGTCCGCGACGCCCCGCTCTCCATGGACGAGGTGTACGCCGCCGTCGCCGACCCCGGCGCCGGCGGCATCGCCGTCTTCGTCGGCGCGGTCCGCGACCACGACCACGCGCGGGCCGTCAGCGCCCTGTCCTACAGCGCGCACCCGACCGCAGAGCAGCGGCTCCGCGCGATCATGGAGAAGGTCGCGGCGGACCACCCGGTGATCGGGCTCGCGGCCGTCCACCGGGTCGGCGACCTGCGGGTCGGCGATCTCGCCGTCGTCGTCGCCGCGTCCAGCGCCCACCGCGCCGACGCGTTCGACGCCTGCCGCAGGCTCATCGACGACCTCAAGGAGCACGTCCCGATCTGGAAGCGGCAGACCTTCGCCGACGGCGGGGACGAGTGGGTCGGGATCTGCTGACCCCCTTGACGGCATAGAGTTCCGACCATGTCTCGTCGTGCCGCCACGCTCACCGCCGCGAGCGTGCTCGTCCTCGTGCTCGCCCTCATCGGCTCCGTCATGCCGGTCCCGTATGTCGCGCTGATGCCAGGGCCCACGAGCAACACCCTCGGCACCAACGACAAGGGGCAGCCCCTCATCAGGATCGACGGGCGCACCACCTATCCCGACGAGGGCCACCTCAACTTCACCACCGTCACCTACCGCGGCGGGCCCGGCGGGCGCATCGACCTCCTCACCGCGCTGCGCGGCTGGCTCGCGAAGGACACCGCGATCGTCCCCGAGGAGACGATCTTCCCGGACGACGAGTCGCAGAAGCAGATCGACGAGGAGAACACCCGCCAGATGCAGGACTCCCAGCAGAGCGCCGAGGCCGCCGCCCTGCACGAGCTCGGCATCTCGGTGTCCACCCAGGTCGTCATCGAGGGCATCCAGAAGGGGCGTCCGGCGGACGGCGTCCTCAAGCCCGGCGACGAGATCACCGCGCTGGACGGCGCCAAGGTCACCAGCGTCTCCCAGGTCACCGGCACGATGGCCAAGCGCAAGATCGGCGACACCGTCACCCTCACCTACAACCGCGCGGGCAAGGAGGGCAGGGCGACCCTCAAGACCGTCGGCGACCCGGAGGGCAAGCGCGCCGTCGTCGGCGTCGTCCTCGGCGACCAGTACAAGTTCCCGTTCAAGATCGACATCAGCATCGGGGACATCGGCGGCCCCTCCGCGGGCCTGATGTTCTCCCTCGCCATCTACGACAAGCTGACGCCCGGCCCCCTCACCCAGGGCAGGTTCTTCGCGGGCACCGGCACGATCACGCCCGAGGGCGAGGTCGGCCCGATCGGCGGCATCCAGCAGAAGATGATCGCGGCCCGCAAGGCCGGGGCCACGGTCTTCCTCACCCCCAAGGACAACTGCGCGGACGCCCTCTCCGCCCGGCCCGACGGGCTCCGCCTCGTCCGCGCCGACACGCTGCACGGCGCCGTCCAGTCCATCAACGCGATCACGTCCGGCAAGGGGAGCGTCCCGGCCTGCAGCAAATGACGCCGAACGTTCAGACCACGCCCACGCATGCAATACACTGGAGACATCGCCGCGGGGTGGAGCAGTTCGGTAGCTCGCTGGGCTCATAACCCAGAGGTCGCAGGTTCAAATCCTGCCCCCGCTACCAAGTAGTCACAGGTCAAGGCCCGGTTCTCGACATCGAGAACGCGGGCCTTCGATCGTTTTGCCGGTCGCCCGTGGGGGCGACGGCTTGATGTCGTGCCCGAAAGGGAGTGTCCTAGTGGGAGGACACCGGCCGCCACGGTTGGCGCGCGGCGGCCGGTGCCTGTTCTCACTTCACCCGATCGGATCAGGTGGACCCGTGCGCGCCGAAGCCGACCGCCGCGAGCGTCGACACCGCGTACCGCAGGTAGCGCATGTTCGCCTTGATCATCTCTGTTCACCTCCTTCCGCCGCCGTGACGAGTGTGGGCGTCCGCGCCGGGAGCGGATCGGCCCGCAGGTACTGCCGGGTCGATCGCTCGCCGCCGCGGGCGAGTCGCCAGTACAGGTACTGGGCGACGATCAGGGGGCCTAGGAAGACCATGGCCGGGATGGTGTGGCCGATGACGTCGTTGAGGACGAGCGCGAACACGAGGCCCAGCGCCGCCAGTCCGGCGACGAGCGCGCACAGCCCGGCGGTCCGCCCGTACGCCTTGCGCATCACCAGCGGGAACAGGGCCACGAACAGCAGGTCGCCGAGGCCGACGAGGTAGGACGTCGAGACGCGGGTCAGTCCCCATCCGACGAGCGGGAACAGGGGCGCCTTCGTGAGCTTGACGAACAGGTCCAGGGTGACGGTGAACGACCACGTGGTGACGGCGTCGTAGACGACGAGGGCGGCGGCGAACAGCGCCGTGTGGGAGGCGCGCAGCCCGCTCTGCGCCCACAGGTTGGCGACGCCGACCACGACGATCACCACGATCAGGTTGTTCACGACCAGGAACGCCGGGCCCTTGACGCTGACGACGAGGCCGAGCGCGAGGTCGAGGCCGAGCAGCGTGGCGCAGAGGCCCCACAGGACCGCCCCGCGGATCACGGGCTCCAGGGTGATCTGCAGCGCGCTGAGCGTGATGGCCGCGACCAGGACGACGACGACCGGCAGCGGCAGCCAGAGGTAGAGGAACGGCACGAGGAGGATGCCGGTCATCGCGATCGCCACGTCACTGAGGTTCATCACCCCGAACGGCGGGCGGGCGATCCGCCTGGTGCGGAAGTAGGTCCAGCTCCCGAGCGTCGCGAGGACGGCGAAGCCGTACACGACGATCACCGACAGGGTCATGGCCGCGGCCCTCCCGCCGGGACGAGCGCCCGCCGCGCCGCGAAGTCGCCCTCGCGCAGGTCGCAGCGGAGCGGCAGCGGGGAGCGCAGGTCGTCGGGGTCGGTCACCAGCCGGAGCCCGGCCAGCGGGACGCCCCGATCCGCCAGCGCGGCCTCGACCTTCGCCCTGGCGGCGGCGTCCGCCGAGCGGACCACCGCCTCCACGGCGACCCCGCCGGTGGTGGCGCGCATGCCGTACCGGGCGGGCAGCGGGACGGCGTCGAGCGCCTCGAGCGCCTCGGCCACGGGACGGGCGAACGTCCACCCGTGCTCGTGCCGGACGGCGTGCCGCCGCTTGCCCAGCAGCTCGGCCACGGCGGGGAGGTTGCCCATCGCGCAGTCGGCCGGTCCGTCGAGGAGCCGCACCACGTCCTCGGTGTCGTACCTCAGCAGGACGGTGGTGTCGCGGAAGGGCGGCAGCGGGGTGCCGACCAGGGTCCCCGGCGCGCCGCCGGCCGCGGGCCGCCCGTCGTCCAGGTCGAGCGCCTCCACCAGGCAGGTCGCCGGCTCGAAGTGGTAGTGGCTCCGCTCGCAGCGGCCCGCGGCGAACGGCACCAGCTCGGTCAGGGCGTAGTTCTCCAGGATCTCGGCGTCGCCGAAGAGCCGCGCCGCGCGGCGGCGCAGCCCCGTGGTGAGGAGCTCCCCGCCGACGATCACGCGTTCCAGCCCGAAGTCGGCGGGGGTGCGGCCGAGGGCTTCCGCGGTCTCCACCAGCGCCGCCAGGTAGGACGGATGGGCGGTCAGCACGCTGGTCCGCGGCTTGTGCCCGGGGATCGGCTGGACGGCGGACAGCCGCGCCAGCATCGCCTCCGGCTCGACCATCCCGGTGACGTCCACGCTCGCGCCCACGGCGGTCGCGGCGAAGGCGGTGGCGTGCACGGCGATCCGGTTCCGGGGGCTGACGGCGATCAGCACCCGGTCGTCGGGCCGGACCATGTGGGACTGGAAGTACGTGATCGCGGACAGCGACGCGATCAGGTGCAGTTCGTCGTCGGACAGCCAGATCATGGTGGACCGGCCGGTCGTGCCGGTCGTCCCGCACTGGTGGACCGGGTCGCCGCCGCGCCGCACGAACGCGCTCGGGTCCTCCCGCAGCGTGTCCTTCGCCGTGACGGGGATCGTCGCGATGCTCTCCGCCGTCAGCTCACCCGGGTCCAGGCCGAGCCGGTCGAACAGCCGGCCGTAGTAGGGGGTCTCCAGCGCCCGGACGGCCTGCGCCCGCAGCCGCCGCCCCTGGACAAGCCGCCTGGTCCCGGGGTCGAGGGCCGCTCCGGCGAGCACGTTGTCGTCGTCGCGGATCTCCCCGAACTCCTCCAGCGCCGCCCGCATGCCCTCGATCAGGCGGTCCAGCGACCGGCGGTGGAACGGCCTGCCCAGCGTCATCGACATTCCGAATCTGGCGGCGGCTATCGCGTTGATGAACATCGCTCGCTACCGATCCGCCATTCCGGCGCCCGCCGAAGCACCGCGGACGTGCCGATACATATTACGGCGCGACCTATCCGTATCGGGTGCAGGCCGGAATGCTCCGCCAATATCCATCACGAGACCTTCCCATGTGCAGCCCGCGGTACGGGCTTCGGGACCGCAGTTCCATCCGCAATGTTCACGAGTGCAATTCGGAACTGAATGATGACCGCCGGTAATACGGATCATGAGAATCCACATTGGACCGGTGTCATGATTCGGTGCGTCGGAATTGGTTGTCTCGGTCCGCCTGCAACAAGGGGCCGCCGGTGGCATCGTGACCGATCGAGTGCGCTGACCTGGTCTAGCGCGGTTTCGCCGAGGTGCCGGGACCCGGGCCTCCGCCCTGGTCTGCTCGGCGCCTTCGGTTTCACTCCGGCTGACGAACCCTCATTCTCGCCGTCCGCGGGCTTCCCCGGCGGGCGGCGTCTCGCGCCGCAGGCCAGAGGAATATCCGCTCGATTTCGAGGATTGTCGGCCGGTGTCCCCTACCGTGCCCCCTATGGTTTGTCTTCGACCCGACCCCGTCCGGGCGGGTGGTTGAGCAAGACAGTAGAACCGACTTCCCGAACCGTCCAGTCTTTTCGCGAACCGCTGTCATTTCTGGCAAATTCCGGCCGCCCATGAAAACGTTTCGCATCCGGCCGGAGGCCAGGTCAGGGTGCTTCACCGCGCCGCGCGGGCTTGACCTCAAGCGATCTTGAGGTACGAGCATGGGGCCCATGAGCACGCAGACCATCGACGACCGGGCACGGCAGAGCGACATCGCGGCGATCAGGCAGGTGGTCGCGGCCGTCGAGCACTCCCAGAACAACGAGCTCCCCGACGAGTTCGTCGGCCTCTTCCGGGCGGACGCGATCTGGACGACGGGCGGCGGCAAGCGCCTCTTCGGCCGCGACGCGATCTCCGCCTTCACCCACAAGGTGCTTCCCGGCGGGATGAAGGGGTCGACGGTCACCTTCGAGGTGGAGCACGTGCTGTTCATCCGTCCCGACGTCGCTGCCGTCAAAGTCCGGCAGGTTTACCGGTCGTCCGAGGGCCAGGAGGTGGGCACTCCGATGTTCGTGATGTCCAAGGAGGACGGGCAGTGGCGCCTGACCGCCTGCCAGAACACGAGCGTGCTCGACGAGTGATCGCTGCCGGCGTCAGGGCCCGGTTCTCGTCATCGAGAGCACGGGCCCTTGGTTCTGCGTGCTGGGAAGCCGGACCGTCACGATCAGGCCGCCGCCTGAGCGCGGCGTGAGGTCCAGGGTGCCGTGGTGGGCGTGGACGATGCTCTGCACGATGGCCAGTCCGAGCCCGACGCCCGCGTGCTCGGTGGTGCGGATGCGTTGGGTGCCGCGCTGGAAGGGCTCGGTGAGGGTCTGCACCAGTTCGGGCCGGAGCCGGGGCCCGGTGTTGTGGATCTGGAGGACGCTCGCGCCGTGATGCGTCGCGGTGTGGACGGTGACGGTGCCGCCCGTGGCGATGTTGTGGACGATGGCGTTCTGGACGAGGTTGGTCACCATCCGCAGGAGGAGTTCGGCGGAGCCGGTCGTCTGGGTCGGTTCGCCGGTGACTTCGAGGGTGATCTGGCGCTGCTCGGCGAGCGGGAGCAGCGTCTCGGACGCTTCTTCGGCGATGAGGGACAGGTCGACGGGTTCGCGGGCCAGGCCCTGGCCCTTGCTGCGCGACAGCAGCAGGAGGGCCTCGGTCAGGTCGATGGCGCGGGTGTTGACCTTGTGAAGGCGTTCGAGATGCTCGCGTTTGTCGCGGGTGGGGTCGGTGCGGGCGACGTCGAGGATCGCGCGGGTGATCGCCAGGGGAGTGCGCAGCTCGTGGGACGCGTTGGCGGCGAACCGCTGCTGCTCCGCGAGGTGGGCCTCGTGCTGGTGGAGCATGGCGTCGAACACGTCGGCGAGTTCGCGGAACTCGTCCGCGGGGCCCTGCATGCCGATCCGGTGCGAGAGCGACCCGCCGGCGGCCAGCCGCGCGGCGTGGGTGATCTGTGTGAGCGGAGCGAGCATCCGTCCGGCCAGGATCCACCCGCCCGCGAGGCCGAACAGCAGCAGGAAGAACATCGCCGTGGCCGCGCGGGGAAGGAAGGCGCGCAGCAGGTCGCCGCGGTTCGGGATGTAGCCGCCGGGGCCGTACAGCGTGTTGACCGGGACGTACCGCAGCAGGAACAGCCACACCACGGCCAGCAGGAGAGCACCGGCGAGCATGAGGAACCCGGCGTAGCTGATGGTGAGTTTCAGCCGGACGCTGAGCCCGGGGCGCCTACCCACGGGCGCCGCCGATGCCGGTTCGGTGGGCGGAGCCCGCCGGGCAGGGCTCGTCGTTCACGGTCAGCACGCACATACCCGCAGGTTAGGTGGGACGGCGTATCGCTGACATATCAAAATCGGGCGCGCCCTTACCCGGGCCGGTTCGCGGCGCGGCCGGGGACGGCGGCGGCGTCGACCAGGCGCGCGACCAGGTCCTCGTAGGACACCCCGGCGGCGGCGAACATCCTCGGCACCTGGGATTCGGCCGTCATCCCCGGCATGGTGTTGACCTCGTTGAGGACGGGCCCGTGCTCGGTGAGGAAGAAGTCGATGCGGGCGACACCGGCACAGCCCAGCGCGTCGAACATCCGCAGGGCCGCGTCGGTCAGGGACTTCCGGTCCGCGTCGGCGAGGTCGGCGGGCACGCTGAACCGGGCCGATCCGTCGTACTTCGACTTGGTGTCGAACACGCCGTCCGCGTGGATCTCCAGTGGCGGCGCCGCCCAGCTCCGGCCGTCGGCCTCCCGCAGGACGGCCACGTCGATCTCCCGGCCCACCACGACGTCCTCGACCAGGATCCGGTGGTCGAAGCGCGCCGCCTCGCGCAGGGCCTCGCGTAGTTGGACGGCGTCGCGCGCCAGGGCGACGCCGAAACTCGATCCGGCCGAGACCGGCTTCACCACCACATCGATCTTGAACTCGATGGCGGGGCGGTCGGTCGTCACCAGGCGGGCGGGGGCGGTGTCGATCCCGATGGCCTCCGCCACGAGCTTGGTCGCCCATTTGTCCATGCCGAGTGCTCCGGCGCGCAGGCCGGAGCCGACCATCGGCGTGTGCGCGAGGGCGCACAGGGCCGCGAGCGTCCCGTCCTCGCCGACCGGGCCGTGGACGGCGGGGAACACGGCGTCGGCGCGGTCGACGACGTCCAGCGCGGCCGCCAGGGAACCGGCGGGCCGCGGGCGGAGCGCGCTCGACCCGCGCCGCCACGTCCCGTCGCGGCCGATGGTCAGCTCCTCGACGTCGAAGCCGCCGGACCGCAGCGCCGCCGCGATCGCCGCCGCCGTGGCCAGGGAGACGTCGTGTTCGGCGTTCTCCCCGCCGCCGATCACCACGACCCGCCGTGTGGTCCTGCTCAAGTGGTCCTCCTGTGCATGGGGTGCTTCTGCGCACGCGGCGCTTCTGCTCACGCGGTGCTCCTGCTCACGCGGTGCTCCTGCTCACGCGGGGGCCGATGCCGGTGACGATGGTGTGCGGGATGGTCCCGGCCCACCGGGCCCAGTCGTGGACGGACGGGGTCGCGCCCCCGTCTGGGCCGAACACGGTGGCGGACGTGCCGACCGGGAATGACTCGGCGCCTGTGTCGATCACGATCTGGTCCATGGAGACCCGTCCGACGACCGGGAAGCGGTGCCCGTAGATCTCGACCCCGGCTTGCGGCGACAGCTCTCGCGGGATCCCGTCGGCGTAGCCGAGGGGGAGGACGCTCAGATGGGTGGCGCGGTCGGTGACGTACGCGCCGTCGTAGCCGACCGGCGTCCCGGCCCCGACCGGGGCGGTGTGCACGATCGGCGCGGTCAGCCGGGACGCGCCGTGCATCTCCACGCTCCCGGACGGATCGATGCCGACCAGCCCGGCCCCGACGCGGACCAGGCCGAAGTGCGTCGCCGGGTCGGTCAGCGTCCCGGACGTGGCCGCGAGATGGGTGAGCGGCGAACCGAACCCCGCCGCCCGCACCATCCGGACCGCCTCGCGCATACCGGCGACCGCCCCCGTGTTCGCCACCGGATCAGCGCGGTCGGCCAGCGGGAGATGCCCCATGACGCCCGTGACGCGGACCCGTCTGGCCTGCTGTCCGCGCCGGGCGAGGGTGAGCAGCTCGTCCCACTGCGCGCGGGGGCAGCCGCCACGGGACATGCCGGTGTCCATGTGGAGGTGAATCCGCACCGTCGTCGGCGCGGTCTGCGCTAGGAGCCTGGCGAGTTCGTCCACCGACCCGACCGCGACGTCGACCTTGGCGGTCGCCGCCGCCTCGGCGTCGATCCCGGACGGGTGCAGCCAGGCGAGGATCGGCGCCTCCAACCCGGCGGCGCGGAGCGCGGAAGCCTCCGCGAGGCTGGTCGTCCCGAGCCATCCCGCGCCGGCGGCGACGGCGGCCCGCGCGACCGTGACGGCGCCGTGGCCGTAGCCGTCCGCCTTGACGACGGCCATGATCGTGCTCCGCGTCCGCGCGCGGACCCTCGCCACGTTCGCGGTCACCGCGACGGGCAGCGTTTCCAGGGTGGGCGGGGGAAAGGTCCCCGATCTGTGCTGAACCGCGATGGCGGATCGGCTCACGGCCGCATCCTCGGGTCCTC
Organism: Actinomadura syzygii; assembly: GCF_008085905.1. Taxonomy (GTDB): domain Bacteria; phylum Actinomycetota; class Actinomycetes; order Streptosporangiales; family Streptosporangiaceae; genus Spirillospora; species Spirillospora syzygii. The sequence goes on from NZ_VSFF01000007.1 coordinate 354,936, forward strand.
GGTCGGATCGGCGTACATCGGCGGGCAGCCGTTTCCGACCGCGTCCGGGCGCAGCTCGAAATGCCAGGGCTCGTTCCGGTAGATCTGGCAGAGCCCGTACGCGGCGCCGTGGTCGGAGAGCCAGGCGGCGGCCTCGGGAGGGCCGATGTCGACCGCCTCGCCCGACACGTGGGCGGACGTCTCCGGAGTGGCCACCCAGCGGGCGGCCTCGTCCGGCGAGCCGTGCCTGGCGATGGCGTCCCGCAGCAGCCGCCGCTGATGCTCGGGCGACCGCCAGCCGCTGTTGACCCGGAGCCGGACGCCGTCGGACTCCGCGTCCGCCGCCGCCCGGCGGAGCGCGTCGCGGAGATCCGGGTCGAGCCCTCCCACCGCGGGGGACCCGTCGTCGAAAACCGAGACCGTCGCCCCGCTGGGAACGGCGCCGTCCCTCTCTGAGACTGATGCGCTGTGGTTCATGCCTCCACTGAAGAAGGAAGATCGTTGCGAGGGCGTATGCGGTTTTCGATACGTCCGCGATACACGGCGCCGAGGGACGGCCCCGGCGCGGCGTGCGGGCGCGGTCCCCCCTTTCGGGGGTGGCCAGGGGCATCTGCCAGCGGTTATGTTCGCCGGAATCGGTGGACGGCCGGGCGGACTGGCGGGTGGACGGCGGGCGGAGGCGACGGTGGACGTGGTCGGGCGGGCGAGGCGGCACTCGGTGGGGGACCTGCTGCATCGGACGGCGCGGCGGTATCCGGGGAAACTCGCCGTCGTCGGCGACGCGCGCTTCACCTACGCCGAGTTCGACACCGCCGTGAACCGCGCCGCCCATGCCCTGGCGGGACGCGGCATACGGAAAGGCGACCGGCTCGCGCTGCTCGGCCACAACTGCTGGCAATACGCCGTGACGGTGTTCGCCACCGCGAAACTCGGGGTCGTGCTCGTCCCGATAAATTTCATGTTGAACGCCGACGAGGTCGCCTACATCCTCGACCACTCCGGGGCGTCTGGAATGGTCGCCGAGGACGCGCTCGTCCGCACCGCCGAAAATGCGCTCGCCACCGCCGGAATAGAGGGCGGTGTGCGCGGTGCGATAGGCGGCGCTCCCGCCGACGGCTGGGAGGACGTCGACGCCTGGTGGACGTCCGGCCCGGAAACCGCACCCGATGTACTCGTCGAAGACGACGACGCGCTAAGGCTCATGTACACCTCGGGCACCGAATCGCGTCCCAAAGGCGTGATGCTTTCCAGCCGGTCGCTGATCTCCCAGTACGTCAGCTGCGCGATCGACGGCGGCATGACCGAGGACGACGTCGAAGCGCACTCCCTGCCCATGTACCACTGCGCGCAACTCGACTGCTTCTTCTCCGTGGACGTCTACCTGGGGGCGACCAGCGTCATCCTGCCGGGCCCCGACCCCGCCGTCCTGCTGGAGACGATCGAGCGGGAGAAGGTCACCAAACTGTTCTGCCCGCCGACCGTCTGGATCTCTCTCCTACGCCACCCGGATTTCGAGAAGCGCGACCTCTCCAGCCTCCGCAAGGGGTACTACGGCGCTTCGCCGATGCCCGTCGAAGTGCTGCGGGAGCTGATGCGCCGACTGCCGAACGTGCGGCTGTGGAATTTCTACGGGCAGACCGAGATGGCCCCGCTCGCGACCATTCTGCGTCCGCACGAGCAGCTCGAAAGGGCGGGCAGCGCGGGCCGCGCCGCCATCAACGTCGAGACCATTCTCGTCGACGACGACGGAAACCCGGTCCCGGCGGGCGAGGTCGGTGAGATCGTGCACCGCAGCCCGCACGCCGCGCTCGGCTACTACCGGGACGAGGAGAAGACCGCCGACGCCTTCCGCGGCGGCTGGTTCCATTCCGGCGACCTCGGCGTCATGACCGAGGACGGCTACCTCTCGGTCGTCGACCGCAAGAAGGACATGATCAAGACGGGCGGCGAGAACGTCGCCAGCCGCGAGGTCGAAGAGGCGGTCTACGAACTGGACGGCGTGGCCGAGGTCGCGGTGTTCGGCATCGGCCATCCCCGCTGGATCGAGGCGGTCACCGCGGTCGTCGTCCCGAAGCCGGGCACGTCCCTGACCGCCGACGACGTCCACGCCCACACCCGAACCCGCCTCGCCGGCTACAAACGCCCGAAGTACGTCGTGTTCGCCGAGGCCCTCCCGAAGAACCCCAGCGGCAAAATCCTCAAACGGACCCTCCGCACCGAGCACGCCCACCTCTCGGAGTCGGAGTTGGAGTCCTAGGGGACGTCCGGCTTCAGGTGCGGGGCGAGGGTTAGGGCCAGGTGGAGGGTCAGGCGGTCTTGGCCGTTGGTCAGAGTCAGGGACGTCAGGTCTTCTATGCGGCGCAGGCGGTGGTAGAGGGTCTGGCGGTGGATGTTCAGGGCCTGGGCCGTCTTCTGGACATTGCCCGCTAGGTCCAAGTAGGTGCGGGCCGTCTCGGCCAGGTCCGGGTGTCGGAGGAGGCGTTCGGCGCCTTCGGTCTGCGTGGACTGGGTGAGGGCCTCGTCGCCCGCGGTGCGGAGGAGGCGGAGGGCGCCGAGGGACGTCCAGTCGCGGGTCTCGCCGGGGGCGGCGACCCGGGCGGCGACGCGGGCGCGCAGCCAGCCCTCGTGGACCTGGTCGAGCGCGAGGCAGGGGGAGTAGACGCCCGCCCGGACGGTGACGTTCCGCTCCTCCAGGAGGCGCCGGGCCCGGTCGATCGGCGCGGACGACGTGGACGGGATCACCAGGACGTGGTCGCGCTGCCACACCGTCGCCAGGGCGGAGTGGGGGAGCAGCCACGGGTTGAGGGGCTCGGCGCTCGGGGTGCGCAGGACGGCGACCGTGAAGGGCGGCTCGGCGACGCCCGCGTCGGTCAGCTCGTCCGCCGCCTGGGTGCGGACGTCGAGGTGGGTGGAGAGCAGGTCGGCGACCCGCCAGCCGAGGTCGTCGCGCTCGCGGGCCTGGCGGGCCATGTGCAGGGCCGCGCGCTCGCAGAGGGGCATCGCCTGGGCGGCCTGGGCGGGGGTGATGCGCTCCTGGTCGTCGAGGAGCCAGAGGTAGCCGTAGGTGACGTTGTTCCAGCGGACGGGCAGGCACAGCCGTCCGAGCTGCCCGACGGACGTGTCGGCGGGAATGCGGACGGGCCCCGTCGCGCGGGCGATGCCGTGCCGCTCGAACCGGGTGCGGACGGCGAGCGTGGCGCGGCGGTGGAGGATCGAGTCCATCCGGACGGGGTCGATCGTGTCCCCGTGGGCGGCGTAGGCGACGAGGTGGAAGTCGCGGTCCTCCAGCGTGGCGGGGGCGCGGAGGAGGTCGGCCGCGTGTTCCGCGATCTCCTGAAGGTCCATGAACGCCCATCATACGTCTGTATGAAGAAATCGCGCATTAAAAGTTGCGTTTGGCTATACGGCGAGGTGGCCGGGCGCTCCTAACGTGCGAGGTGTCTCCCAGACGTTGGAGGGTCCGATGCTCAGTCCCCTTCTGCTCGCCGCCGCGCGCAGCCGGCGGATGCGTGGCCTCGTCACGTCCGTCCCCCTGACCAGGGGAGTCGTCGACCGGTTCGTCGCCGGTGAGGACCTCGGCGGCGCCCTGCACGCGGTCGGCGAGCTGGACGCGGCCGGACTGCGCGTCACCCTCGACCACCTCGGCGAGGACACGAGGGACCGGGCTCAGGCGACCGCCACGCGGGACGCCTACCTGGAGCTGTTCACCGCCTTCGCCGACCACGGGTACGCGAACGGCGCGGACGCCTCGGTGAAGCTGTCGGCGCTCGGCCAGGCGCTCCCCGGCGACCTTGCCCTCGACCACGCCCGCGAGATCTGCTCCGCGGCCGGAAGCGTCGGGATGACCGTCACGCTCGACATGGAGGACCACACCACGGTCGACTCCACGCTGGAGATCCTCGGGAAGCTCCGCGTCGACTTCCCTTGGGTCGGTGTCGCCATCCAGTCGATGTTGCGGCGGACGGAAGGCGACCTCAAGGACCTGGTCGGCGAGGGGTCGCGGGTCCGGTTGGTGAAGGGCGCGTACGCGGAGCCCGCGTCGGTGGCCTTCCAGAGCAAGCGCGACGTCGACCGCGCCTACGTACGCGCCCTCCGGACGCTGATGAACGGCGACGGATACCCGATGGTCGGCAGCCACGACCCGCGGATCATCGAGATCGCGCTGTCGCTGGCCGCGGGAAGAAGCCCGTCGACCTACGAGTTCCAGATGCTGTACGGGATCAGGACGGCCGAGCAGCGGCGCCTCTCCGAAGGCCACCAGATGCGCGTCTACGTCCCCTACGGGGCCGACTGGTACGGCTACTTCATGCGGCGGCTGGCCGAGCGCCCCGCCAACCTCGTGTTCTTCCTCCGCTCCTTCACCTCCCGCTGACCCGCCCCGCTCACCCGCTCAGTCCGCCGACTCCACAGGAGGTTCCTTCCATGGACGCCGTGACCACCGTTCCGACGCCGGCGAACGAGCCGGTGCGGGGCTACGCCCCGGGCAGCGCCGAGCGGGCCCGGCTGGAGGCGAGGCTCGCCGAGCTGACCGCCGAGGCCCCGATCGACCTGCCCATGACGATCGGCGGCGAGCGCCGGCTCGGGGCGGGCGCGAAGGTCGCGGTGGTGCAGCCGCACAAGCACGCGTCCGTCCTCGGGACGTTCGGCACGGCCACCGAGGACGACGCCCGCGACGCCGTCGCAGCCGCGCTGAAGGCCGCCCCCGGCTGGCGGGCGCTGTCCTTCGACGACCGGGCCGCGATCTTCCTGCGGGCCGCGGACCTGCTGGCCGGGCCGTGGCGCGAGACGGTGCTCGCCGCGACGATGCTCGGGCAGTCCAAGACCGTCCAGCAGGCGGAGATCGACAGCCCGTGCGAGCTGGTCGACTTCTGGCGGTTCAACGTGCACTTCGCGCGGCAGGTCCTCGCGGAGCAGCCGATCAACAGCCCCGGGGTGTGGAACCGGTTCGACCACCGGCCGCTGGAGGGGTTCGTCTACGCGATCACGCCGTTCAACTTCACCGCGATCGCCGGGAACCTGCCGACCGCGCCCGCGCTGATGGGCAACGTCGTGGTGTGGAAGCCGTCGCCGACGCAGACCTACTCGGCCGTCCTGCTCATGCGCCTGCTGGAGGAGGCGGGACTGCCGCCCGGCGTGATCAACCTCGTGACCGGGGACGGGATCGCCGTGTCGAGCGTGGCGCTGGAGCACCGCGACCTCGCCGGGATCCACTTCACCGGGTCCACCGCGACCTTCCGGCACCTGTGGCGGACGGTCGGCGACAACATCGAGAAGTTCCGCGGCTACCCGCGGCTCGTCGGGGAGACGGGCGGCAAGGACTTCGTCGTCGCGCACCCGTCCGCCGACCCGGCCGTGCTCAAGACGGCGCTCGTGCGCGGCGCGTTCGAGTACCAGGGGCAGAAGTGCTCGGCCGCGTCCCGCGCGTACGTTCCGCGGTCCATCTGGGACGGCGGCCTCAAGGACGCCCTGGCGGCCGAGGCCGACGGGCTCACCATGGGGGACGTCGCCGACCTGTCCAACTTCATGGGCGCGCTGATCGACGAGCGGGCCTTCGCCAAGAGCAAGGCCGCCATCGACCGCGCCCACGACGACCCGGACGTCGAGATCGTCGCGGGCGGGACCTACGACGACTCGGTCGGGTACTTCGTCCGGCCGACCGTCCTCGTGTCGGACGACCCGGACAACGAGATCTTCCGCACCGAGTACTTCGGGCCGATCCTCGGCGTCCACGTGTACGAGGACGACCGCTACGAGGAAATGCTCGCGCAGATGGAGTCGATCGCCGACTACGCGCTGACCGGCGCCGTCATCGCGAACGACCGGGAGGCCGCCGCGCACGCCGCCGAGGTGCTCCGCTACGCGGCCGGGAACTTCTACATCAACGACAAGCCCACCGGCGCCGTCGTCGGACAGCAGCCGTTCGGCGGGGCGCGGGCCTCCGGCACCAACGACAAGGCCGGATCGGTGTTCAACCTGCTCCGCTGGACGTCGCCGCGCTCCATCAAGGAGACGTTCGTCCCGCCGACCGACTACCGCTACCCGCACATGGGCTGAGCGGCCCGTGTCAGGCGGCCCCGATGCCCGTGGCTGGGAGGCTCTTCCAGCCACGGGTGAACGGCGACGAACTCGCGGTCGTCGCGGTCGGCGGCGGCGAACAGCATCATCACCACCGCCGGACAGGCCAACGACTCCGCCGTCACCTACCACGCTCCCCGCCGCCCTCCAGGCCCCCGCTCCGCCAAACCCGTTTGCCTAAGCACCCCGAGCCCCATAGAGTTAAGCCATCGCCGCGGGGTGGAGCAGTTCGGTAGCTCGCTGGGCTCATAACCCAGAGGTCGCAGGTTCAAATCCTGCCCCCGCTACCAAGTAGCACGGCACCAGGGCCCGGTTCTCAACCTAGAGAACACGGGCCCTTTGTCATTCGTCCCTCCATTCGTCCGCGGCACTGAGCGCTGGGGCTAACCTCTTGCCCGGCCAACCCCACTTTTCTTTTCAGGTAACGGCGGGAACCCCGCCCCCGCTGTCGTCGCCGGTGTCCCAGGGGAGTTCGCGGCGCGTGTCGATCTGGCGCTTGAAGTCGAACATCCGCCGGGTGCGGCGCTTGCGCTCCTGGCCCAGCCACTCTCGGCCCTCGGCGGCCACCGATTCCAGAACACGCAGCGCGCCCCGCACGCCCGAGTTGTCCAGCGCCAGTTCGAAGAGGCTGTCGACGTTCTCCCGCAACCGGTCGAGGAAGCCCTCGTCGAAATGCTCGACCACTATCTCGATCGGCGGGCCGCCCGTCAGGGAGAGCCGGAAGGCCTGGCTGGAGATCAGCGACTCGACGTTCTTCTTGTCCTTGTCCTTCTTCGCCTTGTCGGCCTCCTCCATGAGGATCACGCTGCGGCGGCCGGCGTCGAACCGCACCCCGACCTCCAGCACCCGTGCGGAAGCGATGGCGTCGTAGCGGAAGTTGTTGCGCTGCTGGTTGCTGACGGTGCCGGTGAGGAAGTCGAGGTCCACGCTGATCTGCCGGACCCCGGCCTCGGTCAGCAGGAAGACGATCACCCGGTAGCGGGAGTACCGGGGCGGGCCGAACACCACGCGCGCCTTCATGCAGGGCGCGAGGTACTCGGTGAGGATGGCATGGGCGACGATGTCGCGATTGGCCAGACCACAGGTGTTCATCGCCAGGTTCTTGATGTAGAACTTGTCATGGTCCAGCCAGCGGGCTATCTCCGCGTCGCTCGGCCGGTCGGCGAGTTCCGCCTGGCAGGCCTCGAACGCGGCCTTCTCCGCGGCCTCCTCGGCGGCGATCCACTCCGCCTCGGCGCGGTTGATCCGCTGCTTCACGACCTGGACGCGAAAGCCGCCGGCCCAGCCGATCGCGGCGCCGGCGCCGACGAGCAGGATGAGCAGCAGCCCGAACCCGAGGCTCGCGCGGAACAGGCCGATCACGCCGCAGAGCAGCCCGAACCCGAGCGCGAACCGTCCAAGAACGGCCATCCCGTCGGGCGACTGGGCGCGCAGGCCATCGCGGTGCTCGCGCAGCGTCCCCTTCTCCCAGCGTTCCTTGGCCCGCTCGGCGTGCCAGGTGATGAGCCAGTCGAGCTCGTTGATCATCAAGTCGGGTTCGGTGTAGCGGCGCCGGATGTCGTCGGCCAGCGCGTCGCGCAGACCTTTGGTGGCCTCCCACCAGTCCTTCCGTTTGTTGGCGCCGTCGGGGTTCTCCAGGACGAAGCAGATGTCGACGAACGGCGCGACGACGGAGCGGAACGCATCACGGCGCCGCAGGAAGCTCCGGTGCTCCCGGTCGGCCCGGTCGCTCTCGCCCCATTCGTGGTCGTCGTCTTCTTCGTCCTCCTGCGGCTTTGCGGGCGTGTATGCGGTGGGCGTCTCCGGGTACTTGCCGTGCCGGGAGTCGTCGGCGGCGATACGGCCCTGGATCACCAGCCATTCGATGCCCTTGGTGGCCAGCAGGTAGCCGCCGCCGCCCACTCCGGTCGCGAACAGCAGGGCGGTCAGCGGAGCCGCCGGAATGATCACGAAGAACGCGGTGAGCAGGGACATGCCCGCGATGACCGCGCCCAGGGCGGCCCCCACCCGCGCACCCGTGGTGATCGCGGACTCGGTCGGCTCACGCGGGATCGGCGGGTACGGGATCGGCGTGAAGAACTTCTTGGCGCGGTTCTCCCGATCACCCGCCATCCGGTATTCCCTGATCTTGGCCGCGTAGGTCGCCTCCAGCCGATCCTGGAGCGCGCCGGTCATGATGAACTCCAGGTGCCGGCGCAGTTCCTCTCGCCGGACTTCCGGAAGAGCGTCGTGTAACCGGAGGGAGAGCTCGTACTCCTGCTCGTTCATCATGCCGACGCGCTCCTGCTGGAGCAGGCAGTTGACGAAACGAGTGATCACGTTCAGTGCTTCGACCCACTCGTCCGGGTTGTTCGGGTCGACGAGCGCCGAGGCGTGGCGCAGCGACTCGAACTCCGGGTTGTCGAGGTGGTCGAAGGAGCGCCCGCTGAGAACCGCCAGCGCCCAGTAATAGGCGACCTTGTGAGACTGGTAGCCCCCTTCGACGGCCTCCTGGATCAGCTGCTCCGCGCGCCGGGGCATGGCGCCGTCGAGCAGGTTGAGCGCCTTGTCGAACCGTTCCTCGGGTGGCGCGGACTCGCCCACGTCGTAGATGTGGACGTTGCCGTACATGTAGGCGAACTGGCCGCCGATCTTCGCGTTGTCGTGAGCGTTGAACGTCGCGTTGTGCTCACCCTCGGAGTGCCGGGACGCGTTCACGCCTCCGGCTCCTCTTCGCCTTGGACCTTCACCGAGACATCCTTGGCGGGCATGTTGACCGTGAAGCTCCCGGAGGCCTGCGCGGTCTGCACGCCCACCGCGGTGTCGTCGTAGTTGTTGAACACGACCGTGCCGTCGCTGTTTCCGTCCGTGCCTTCTCTTTTCCTGCCTCGGTCGATCATCGCTCTCCCACGGGTAGAGGTGGAATCGGTTCGGATCCGCTCGGCGAGTTCCCGGAGGCGGCCGTCGAGCGGGCGTTGGAGATGGCGCCGGACCGAGTCCTCGGCGAGCCGGAGGATCTGGTCGGCCCGGCCGGGAAGTCCTGTGTTGTGCGCCGCGGTCACCCACAGGTGGACGAAGTCGGAGTCGTGGAGCGTGTCGGGTTCGTCGGCGAGTCGCTCGCACTCCCGGACGAGCCGGTCATAGCGCTCGTCGCGCAGGTCCTGCTCCAGGCAGTGGATGACCGCGTCGCGGTGCTCCAGACGGAGCGCCGTCCGGCGTGCGTCGGCCCAATGGCCCGGCAGCCCACCCAGCGGCCGTCCGCCGTAGAGGCCCGTGGCCTCCGGCCCCCACTCCTCCAGAGCCGCACGCATGAGTTCGGTCGATCGCGGCCCGGTGGCCCTTCGAGCCTCGGCCGACTTGGCCCGGAACCTCAGGACGTCCGCCTGGTCGCTCGCGATGCGGAGCCTGTAGGTGTCACTCGCACCGGGGATCGGGTCGCCAACGCCGCGGAAGGCCGGCTCCAGCCGCGCGCGGAGTTCGGAGACCACCCGTTTCACACCCCCCTCCGGGGAGTGGAGCTGCTCGTCCCAGAGCGCCGTCTCCAGGCTCGGGCGGTCGACGGGACTGCCGCCCGCCAGGACGAGGACGGAGAGAAGGTGCTGCTGTTGGCGGGCGAGGCTCGCGACCCAGTCGCCCTGTGAGGCCGTGACCCGGCCGAGAATCCCGAAGTTGATCACCGTACTCCTAACGCACCGAGGGCGAACCGGGGACGGACTTCACGCGCACCGGCCTGACCGAAGGTCGTCTCACCGCGCGATGGCGCGGAGGACGAGGGAAGGATCGGAATGTTCGAGAGCGACGACTGGCCGGAGACGAACTTCCGGTGCAACGGCGGAGGCGGCTGCGTGATCGTCGAGAAGATCGCCGGTGCCGTGGTCATCAGGGACAGCAAGAACCCGTACCAGCCGGGGCTGGTGTTCAGCCGGAAGGAGTACGCCCAGTTCCGGCGCCGCGTGCGGGGCGGGGCATCGGCGCGAGTCCTGCTCACCGCCGGGGCGGACATCACGGTCCGGCTCCTGGTGGAGCCGGTCGCGCGATTCGTCCGGTGGCTGACGAACTGATCGGGGCGCGCCTCCAGGGCCGGGCACCCGGCGGACGAGCGTCCGCCGGGTGCCCGGACCCGCTCCGGCCTCATCGGACGCTCTCCGGCGGCAGCGCTCTCAGCTCGGCGGCGAGGTCGCGGAGCAACCCGCTGGCGGAGCCGCCGAACGTGGCCGACCCCTGGAGGAGCGACCACTGCCTCTTGTAGAGCTCGACGTCGCCGGGATCGGCGACGGTCAGATTGGCGTGCACGGTCTCGACCATGACCAGTGTGTCGGCCTCGTCGTCCGCCGGTTCGAAGACGACGAAACCGTGCGGCACGTGGGTGACGGCGGGGGCGGACTGCGGGATGAGCCCGATCGACACGTTCTCCAGGGTGCTCAGCGACTCGATACGGTCGAGTTGGGCGAGCATGACGTCGACGGGCGCGATCCGAAAGCGCAGCGCCGCCTCGGCTACCACGAACTCGAACCGACGTGCCGGATCGAAGAGCGCGACCTGGCGGTCGAGTCGGCCCGCGACGGCGGCCGGCACGTCAACCGCGGGATAGGCCGGCTCGAACTGCGTGAACACGCGCCGCGCGTACTCGGCGATCTGCAGCAGCCCGGGGACGATCGACGGCTCGTAGACGAGTTTGACCCCGGTCGCGTTCTCGATCTCCTGGATATCGTGCTGGAGATGAACACGCTCCTGGAGTGCGCTTTTCCAGGGGTGGAACTCGGTGTAGGCGGCGTCGACGAGCGTCCTCAGCTTCTCGGCCGCGCTCGCGGAGAGGCCGGTGGCGTCCGCCCACGCGGCCACTTCGGCGTGGGTCGGGATCGTCGCGCAGGACTCGATCCGTGACACCTTCGACTGGCTGATGCCGACGCGTTCCGCGAGCCGACGTCCGGACAGGTCGGCTTGCTCGCGGAGCCTCCGCAACTCGCGCGCCAGCCGCCACCGGTTCGCGAGCAGCTTCTCTTCATCGGGCACGCGCCGTTCGCTCCCTCGGCGTGAATCATCGTGAATCAATCGGACGCGGCTCGGTTCTACGGCCAGCGTCGCTCCGCTTCTGGACCGGTTTACCTGCTCTACAAGCCCTGATGCAAGGGATGAATCAGATTCGGCATGATTCACGTCTGACCGGGAACGGCCGATGGCGATCGGCGATCCGGTCGGCCGGACGTGGGTGGCCGTACGCATCGGTCGCGTCGCTAAAGGTCGCGATGGCCTTGCCACCGGGTCGGTAGGCCTGGATAAAACCCCTTTTCGGGGCGTGCGTACGTCGTTTCGCGGGAGTCGGGTGGGCTCGTTTCGTTGCGTTTTCGCTGACGGTTCGTCGACGGACTTTGTCCATGGAAACGATGGAATCTCCGGCTTCACGGAGGTAGCCGGATTCGGTCAGGAGGTAAGTCGACTGGTATCGCGGTGGCCTTTCGGGGGGTGGAGATCGTTTCTTATGATGTCCGTGCTCGCAGGCATCGGCGGGTCCGGCCGCCGGTGGTCCGCCGAAGGGCTGGAGTCGGCCCCTGGAACGGAGTGTGCCGTTGGGCGCGCGCTTATCGTGGAGACGGCTGTCGCGGATCGTCCCGCTCATCGTGGTCGGGGCGGTGCTCGCCACGACGGCCGGGCTCGGCGCGGGCGCGCTCGTCCATCCGCATGACCTGGCGGGGTCGGCCCGGTACTCGCTGCTCGCCGGGTTCCTGCTCGCGGTCGGGCTGTACGGGAGCACCCACGCGATCGAGCTCGGGGCGCTCAGGCGGGACGTCCGGGGCGTTCTCGTGGCCGTCACGCTGGGCGTGGTCCTCAAGGCGACCCTGATCGCCGGGGTGATGCTCCTGGCGTTCCACGAGGCCCGCTACCTGGTGCTCGGCATCGCCGTCGCGCAGATCGACCCGCTGTCGGTGGCCGCGATGCGGGCGGGCAGCCGGATGTCGGAGCGGGCTAAGGCGCTCCTGTTCGCCTGGGCCTCGTTCGACGACCCCGTGACGGTGCTCCTCGCCCTCTACTTCTCGATCCTCGCCTTCCGGCTGTCGGGACGGGACGGCTCGCCGCGGGCCGGTCCGTCCGGCAGCGGGCTAAGCGCTTATCTGGTCGATCTGGGATGGAACGTCGTGCTGGTGGCGGGGGCGCTGCTGGTGTTCCTCGCGCTGCGGGCCCTGCGGAGGCGGGTGGGGTCGGACGGCGAAGGGGGCGGGCGCGGCGTCGACCTGCTCTCCCTGGTGGCGCTGGCGGCCATCTTCCTGGTCGCCGCCGACTCGATGCTGATGCTGGCCGTGGCCGTGACCGGCCTGTTCTTCCGCGTGGGCGCGTACGCCGGGTTGATCGACCGCGCCGTGTCGGTCGCGTTCCTCATCGCCTCCTTCGCCCTCGGGCTGCTGCTCGTGGACGGCGTCGACCCGCTCCCCGCGCTCGTGCTGGGCTGCGCGGCGTTCGGCGCGCAGGCGCTCATCTCGCTGCTCGTGGTGCCCGTGCTCAAGCACGGGCTGAGCCGCCGCGACCGCGTCCACCTGGCGCTCGGCCAGCAGAACGGGATCACCGCGATCATCCTGGCGCTGGCGCTGGAACCAGACTTCCGGGGCACGGTCGGGATCGTCGCGCCCGCGATCCTCGTCGTGAACGTCCTGCACTACGCCTCCAACGGGATTCTTAACCGGTTCGCCGACCGGCCGCCGGACCCCGGCGAAGAGGCCCTCATCAGTCCTTGGCCGGACGTGGAAAAAGCGGCAGACGACGCAGTCGCCATTGCGGATCGGGACTAGCCTGACCCTGCCCATGCGGGATGGCGGAAGTGGCCTTGACATGTGCGGCCGAATTCGGTCAACCCCAAAGAACTCCCGTGTCAGCCGAATAGAGTGATCGATGGACGAGGCGAGCGAGGATCTTCCCACCACCATCATCGACGTGACCGACTTCGATCTCGACCAAATGGACGCGCTGCCGAGCGAGGCACTCCGCAGAGCCGTCAGCCGCATCTATTGGGAGAACCTCGAAGAGTCGGCTTTGTACCTGACGTTCAAGGCGCGAATATGAGCCCGAAGGAGCCGCGTTGGTCCCCGTGCCCGACGTCCCGCCGCGCAGCGGCCCCCCGGACGTCATCGCCCTGACCTCCCCGGAGCGCGGCGCGGGCTGCACCACCGCCCTCGCGAACCTCGCCTGGATGCTCGCGCTCGCCGGCCGCGCCGTGCTCCTCGTCGACGGCGACCTGGCGTCGCCCGACCTGGAGGACCACGCGGAGACGTTCGCCGCCGGCGGCCCCGGCGAGGCAGGGCTGGTCGACCTCGCCCGCGGCTTCGACGCCGGCGCCCCGGACGGGCTCGATCTGCAGCCCGCCCTGCGGCGCCGGCGACCGCCCGGCCCGCCGATCGGCGGCCGGGTGGACTTCCTCCCCGCGCTCGGCCGCGGCGGCGCCCGCGGGCACTGGACCGGGCCGGACATCCCCGACCCGGTCGGATTCGCCGAGGCCCTCCGCACGAGCCTGCGCCGCACCGAGTACGACCACGTGCTCGTCGACGCGGTCGGCCTCCCGGCGGAGGCGCTGGCGAAGCTCGCCGACACCGTGGCCATCGGGGTCAGGGCCGACCGCGGCGGCATCGCGGCCGGTGAGCGGCTCGCCCGGGGGCTCAGCGCCGCCGACGTCCCCCGGATCGTCCCGCTGCTCATGCAGGTCGATGACCCGGCGTGGCAGGACGAGGCGCGGGTGCGTTTCGCGTGGCTGTTCCCCGGCACGACGCCGCCCGCCGCGCGCGACGGCTACTGGCGGCGGATGGCGATCCCCAAGGTCTCCGACGCCGGCTCCGAATCCGGCTCCGACGCAGACGCCGGGGCCGCCGGAAGGCTCGCCGTGTTCGGCGGCGACCCGGTCGCCGCCCGGCTCCTGCCCGCCTACCGGGACGCGCTCCGCGAGATCCTCGGCGACCCCGGGTTCGACCCGCCGCGGGCCACGGCCGAGACGGTGGAGGCGTACCGGTTGCGCGTCGGCGCGGACGGCGCCTCGCGGACGCGCCGGTACCGCGTGGTCTACGCGCCCGCCCAGCGCGCCTGGGCCGACTGGCTCGCCGTCCAGCTCCGCTCGACGCCCTTCCGCCCGGTCGGGGAGGGCCCGCCCCGCGATGACGACCTCGTCATCGTCATCGGGCCCGAAGGCGCCGCCACCTCGGCGGCGGCGGTGTCCGACGGCGGCTGGTATCTCAGGCTGTCGCCCGAGGACCCGGCCGACGACGTCCCGGACTCCGTGCGGATCGACCTGTTCGCCCTCGACGAGCGGGACTCCCGCCAGGAGCTGTTCCGGCGGCTGTTACCCGCGCGGAAGCCGCCCGAACACCGGGACGTGCTGGGCGAACCCCGCTTCCCCCGCCGCCCGCCGGCCGCCCGCCGCCTGCCCCCGCCCGCGGGGCCCTTCGTCGAACGGGGCGACGAGATCGAGCGGATGCGCGACGCGCTGCTCGGCTCCGACCGCGACGGCATCTACACGATCGACGGCCCGGCGGGCACCGGCAAGAGCAGGCTCGCCATGGAGTACGCGCACCGGTTCTCCGGCGACTACGACGTGATCTGGTGGATCACCGCGGCGTCGGCGCCGAGCGTGCGGGCCGGGCTCACCGCCATGCGCGACGCCGTCGACGCGCGCGGCGACGGCCGCAAGCCCGCGTCCGCCGCGGGCGACCCCGTCGCGCAGTTCGTCAAGGAGGAGGTCGACCGCGCGGGCACCTGGCTGCTGGTCTACGACAACGTCGAGCGCGCCGAGGAACTGGACGACCTCGTGCCCGAGACCACCCGCGGCCGCCACGTCGTCATCACCGGCGGGAACGTCGAGGCGCTCCGCAACGGCGTGCTGGTCCGCCGGGTCGAGAAGGCCACCCGCGCGGGGGCGTTCACCCGGGCCGAGAGCCGGGAGCTGCTCCACGGAACGGTCCCCGCCCTCTCCGAGGAGCACATCGACCGGCTCGCCGAGCACATGCGCGACCTCCCGCTCAACGTCGCGCTGGCCGCAGCGTGGGTGGAGCGCCACGCCGACCGGGCCCAGCGCGGCGCCACCCTTCCCGAGGCGCCGGGCCCCGTCCGGCCGGAGGCGGCCGCGTTCCGCGAGCTCCAGGCCGTCGAGGACGCGGCCGACACGTTCCTGAGCCTGTTCGCCGACCGCTTCGCCGCCGCGCCGACCGCGTCCGGGCCGCAGGACGCCGACCTGGTGACCGCCCGGATCGTCCTCGGGCTGACGCTGGAGTCCCTGCGCCAGGCCGACTCCGGCGACGCCGCCGTGCGGCTGATGCGGATGGCGGCCTTCCTGTCGCCCGACGGCGTGGGCCGCAGGCTGCTGTTCTCGCCCGCCATGCTCGCCGCGCTGGAGAAGCGCTGGCCCGACCTCGCCGAGGACTCCGTGCGGCTGGAGGCGCTGCTCATCCGGCTGGCCCGGTACGGCCTCGCCGAGGTGGACTACGAGCTCGGCGGGGAGCTGCGCGTCCACCGGATGGTCCAGAAGATCATCCGGGAGTCGCTGGCGGAGGACGAGCATGCCGAGGTGGTCGCCGAGGTGCACGGCGTCCTCGCCGCGTTCGCGCCCGCCGACGCCGAGGTCGACCAGCCCTACCACGCCGCGACGTTCGCCGAGCTGCGCCGGCACCTGGTCGTCAGCGAGGCGTTCGCGAGCCGGGAGCGGCCCGTCCGCCGCTGGCTGGCCTGCCACCTGCGCCACCTGTACGTGGCCGGGGACAGACACGACCGCTCGCTCGGCCTCGCCGCCGCCGAGCGGCTCGCGGCCGACTGGCGCGGCCACTGGGGGCCCGACGACCCGCTGCTGCTGCGCGTCGAGGTGCAGCGCGCCAACCTGCTGCGGGCGCTCGGCCACTTCGACGCGGCGGCCGTCCTGTCCGCGGACGCGCTCAACCGGCAGATGCGCCTCGGCCGCACCGACATCCGGACGCTGATGAGCGCGCGGGGGTACGCGGCCGACCTGCGCCTGTCCGGCGACTTCGCCGAGGCGCTCAACCGCGACCGCGCGACGCTGCTCGGGCTGCGCCGCGAGCTGGGCGACGACCACGAGCTGACCAGGACCGCCGCGAAGAACCTCACGCTGTCGCTGACGCTGGAGGGGCTCGACTCGTCCGTCCGGGAGGCGCTGGAGCTCGAACGGCGCAACCGGGAGCGGCAGCACCGGGTCGACCCCGGCGACCGGCTGGAGGTCGCCGTCTCCACGTACCGGATCGGCGCGCTGCTGCGCCACCTCGGCCAGTACGAGGAGTCGGCGCGGGAGCTGACCGTCGCGGTCGCCGACCTCCGCGAGCTGTACCGGGAGGACGCCGCGAACCCCCACCTGCTGTGCGCCCAGCGGCACCAGCGCATCACCCGCCGGCACCGGCCGGGCGACCCCGACGCGCGGCACACCGACCTGCGGGAGCTGCGCCGGCTGCTGGGCCTCCACCTGGACGTCCACCCCGGCGAGAACTACGAGACGCTGGCCTGCCGGCTGGCCCTCGCCGCGGCCGAGCACGCCTGCGGCGCGCACGACGCCGCGCGCGGCGGGGCGGGCCACGCGGTGCTCGGCTACCTCGGCCTGTACGACGAGGGGCACCCGTTCGTCCAGCTCGCCCGCTGCAACCTGTCGGTCTACGCGCTGGCCTGCGGCGACGCCGAGTTCGCCGGGGAGCAGAGCGAGACCGCGCTGGACGCGCTGCGCGAGAAGCTCGACGACGACCACCCGTACGTGGTGGGGGCGCTGGTCGACCGGGCCAACGCGCTGATGGCCCTCGGCCGCCCCGAAGAGGCCCTGGCCCTCGACGAGCAGGCCGAGGAGCGGCTCGCGTCCTGCTATCCCGACGACGACCACCCGTGGGCCCTCGCGGTGCGCGGGAACCTCGCCCACACCCGGGCGCGGCTGCGGGACGAGGCGCCCGGCACCGAGCGCCGCGCGTTCGAATGGGACGCCCCGCAGATCTGAGACCGGCCCGGAACCCCCTGGAGAGGAGACCGAGGTGACCGAGACCGCGAGGCTCACCACGCGGCGTGCCGAGCACGTCGGCGGCAGCCCCGGAACGCTGTTACTGGAGCACACCGTCGAGGAGGAGTTCGAGCGGGCCGCCGGGCTGGTCCACACGGCGAACTTCATCGACGGCATGTTCCGCTTCGCGGTGGAGGACCCCGGCCTGACGCCGAAGGACCGCAAGCTCCACACCCGCATCGGCTGCAGGCTCGGCCCGACGTTCGACAAGTGCGACGCCTGGACGGCCCCGCTGGACAGCGGGCGTCTCATCCGCATGGTCCTGTCCTGCGCCTCCGGCGCCGTCTACTACATCTCGCTCCGCCCGGGGGAGACCCAGTTCGGCGTCGCGCGGGAGGGCGAGCCCGCCGAATTGGGCGACCAGCAGATGGCGTGGATCTCCGACCGGGTCCGCGCCCTCTACTCGCTGGGGCCGGAGAACCTGGGCGGCTACAGCACGTACGCGCCGGCGCTCCCGGACGTCCCCGAACCGGCGCCCGTCGTGTTCGAGGCCCCCGGCGCCGACGCCCGCCTCCTCGACCTCAGCCGCCGCCGGGTCTCGCCGCTCGACCTGCACTACGTCTCGGCCCATCGCGGCGGCGAGCACCTCTTCACCACCGACGTCCTCGCCGACGACGCCCTCGGGCAGTACTTCCGCAGGGTGTCGGTCGCCGAGCGCAGGAAGCGCTACGAGGAGATCAGCCTCTCCGCGCGGCAGCTCGTGCGGTCCCTGTCGTACCAGCTCGAACCGGTCCTGCGGGGACGCTTGGACCGCCTCGTCATGGACGTCGAGCAGGGCGCGCTGTACTACCGGAGCCTGCCCGACGGCCTCGTGCTGTTCGGGGTGACGCTGCGCCAGTCGAGCGTGTGGGACGCCGACCGGCGTCTGGAGACGATCATCGACGAGCACGCCCGCGACATCGACGAGCACGCCCGCGACCGGGAAGCGGGCCCGGCCTAGACGGGCGGCGGTCCGGGGTCGCGGTCCATGGTCTCGGCGGCGCTGAGCACGTTGTGCCGGACGCGGCCGCTCAGCCCGTCCAGGCTCTCGGCGATCGCGACCTGGGCGACCGATCCGCTGAGGCCGGGCACCGCGTCGTCGGACAGGGCGTCGAGCTGGCTGAGCGACGACAGCGGGACGGCGTCGTAGCTCGCGTCGAACGCCTCGCACAGCCGGTCGAGCCGCGCACGGTCGTCGGCGGTGGGACCCGGACCGAGGCCCGAACCGGGGCCGGACCGGGAGCGCACGTCGGCCAGCCAGGAGGCGACCGACCGCTCGAACGAGGTGACGAGCCGCCGCAGCACCATGCTCACCCCGATCGCCTCGAAGATCTCGTAGCGGCGTAACCGGTAGTTGAGCATCGCGCCGGTGGTGGCCGCGTCGTCCCGGGACAGGTCGAAGGCGCGGCCGATGTAGGCGTCGACGTCGTCGATCGCGGCGAGGGAGTCGAGCGCCAGCGTGAACAGCCGGACGACGGCCTCCGGCAGCTCCCGTCCCGGATCCTCCGGCTCCTGCCCGGCCGCGGCCGGGAGGTGCGCCAGGTCGCTCTTGATCGCCTGGAGCTGCCGGTCGGTGTGCCGCCGGATCTGCTCGACCTGGTTCTGCAGGTCGAGGACGCGGTCGTGGGAGGCGGTGACCTGCCGCCGGATCCGGTCCACCGAGTCGCGCATCAGCGCGATGTCGCCGCCCGCGGCGGGACCGGGGCCGGGACGGCGGCCGAGGATCTCGCGGTTCAACTCGTCCAGGCGGGACGTGAGGACCTCGTGGAACCGGTCGGCGGCGTACACGATCGGCGGCGCCCCGCACGCCTGGGTCAGGGCGGGGCGGATCTCCTCGCTGAGGAACCCGGTCACCACGACCACGCGGCGCTCGGGGCTGTCGCGGCGCAGCGTCTCGACGCGCTCGATCAGCGGCTCGGCGTCCGTGGGCAGCACGAGCCGGCCGCTCACCACGATCGCGCAGCCCGCGCCGTCCTGCCCGGTGGGCATCGCGATCCAGAAGTCGGGACGCTCGCCGCCGGGCCGCAGCGGGTGCCGCGTCTCGGCGTCCCAGCCCCGCCCGGTGAGGATCTCCGAGACCTGCGAGCGGATGTCGTCCAGCGACGCGACGTACCCGAGGTTCTCCCGCCGCGCCGCCTCGTGGACGGCGGGGACGTCGACCTTGGCGGGCGGCTCGGTGAGCTGGAAGCTGCGGTAGCAGAGCCGGACGACCTGCCGGGGACGGCCGCCGGTGAGCCGGTGGATCGCGTCGCAGGCCGACTGCTCGAACGGGTCGAGCACGCCGCCCTGGCGGCGCCTGACGTACTCGGCGATCTGCTCGCCGTCCAGCGGGGACGGCGAGATCAGGGTGCGTATCCGGGAGCGGACCTCGGCGGGGATCTGGTCGACGTACTCGGGCAGGCCGCCGAGGACGAGCAGCGCCCCGCTCTCCACGAACGTGCGCAGCAGCTTGTGGAACGACTTCGGGGTGTCGGCGGGAGGCTGGTCGGGGCGGCCCAAGAGTCTCTCGATGTCGTCGACGAGGAGCGCGAAGTGCAGGCCCTGCCGTCCGTAGAGGCTGGTCAGCGCGCCCATGCAGTCGAGCATCTGGGCGTCGGACGACAGCTCCCCGGTGACCCCCTGCTCCTGGAGGCGGGCGTCCGGCGGGACGCCGCCGGCCAGCCAGTCCATCACCGCGAGCGCGAGCTGCACGTCGGCGAGCAGCGCGAACGCGGTGCCGAACTGCTTGCTCCCGGTCACCTGCCAGAGCCGCTCCTGGAGCTGCCGCGGCACCCGGGCCGCGAGCCCGGTCTGCCGGGCGAGGGTCCGGGGGTCGACGGAGGGGTCGCGCCGCTCCAGCGCCCGCGCCTGCTCGGTCAGCTGCGGGAAGTCGGTCCTGAGTCGTTCGGCGACCACGTCGGCGTAGTAGCCGAGGACGACGCTCTTGAGCTCGTCGGGATGGAACCTGGGGATGAACGAGGTCCGGTAGAGGGTGCCGAAGTCGGACGCCTGGGCGGACAGATAGACGATCTTGCGGGGGATCGCGGCCCCGGGCGCCGGATGGCGCAGCCGGTGGATCAGCGTGTTGAGCAGGTGCGTCTTGCCGGTGCCCGCCTCCCCGAAGACGGCGATGACCTCGCCGCTCGCGCCGGTGGAGGACGCCCGCACCGCCTCGTCGTCGGTCAACTCCCGCGGGTCGGCGACGGGGCCCGGTCTGGCGCGCGTGTCCCGCCAGGGCCGCAGGCCGCGCGCCAGGTACTCGTCGACCACGTGCCGCGCGGTGCGGATCGCCCGGGTGTCGAGGCCCGCCACCTCGTCCGGGAGTTCGCCCAGCATCGCGGAGGCGCCGGGGGGAAAGGGGTTGGGCCGTGCCGCCGCCGACGGCTCATGATCATCGGTCATGAGGAGCCCGTTCCCTCGATCCGCGAGCCACGATGAATTGGGACTCCAAGTCACTGTAACTCACATCTCGCGAACTGTCAGTACCAATGATCTGCTCAAAAAGATCCACAAGTCCGTCCACCAGCATCCTTATCGTCATGCGACCCTCATAGGCGGTCATAATTCTCTTGATATCGTCTGCCTGAATCTTCCAGGATTCTTGGCCGTCCATTTTTCCGGAGAGGCGCTGCTGGATGAATGCCCAGCCGTCCTCGACCTCCAGGGAGCGGGTGCGCAGCTGGATGACGGAGATGTTGCCGTGGAACGGGGGTTCGCCCTCGTCGAGGTCCTCGTCCTGGATCTCCGTGAAGAACAGCATGCAGGGCTGGACGACGTCGGCGTAGAAGCACACGTCCGCGAGGTTGCTGGAACGCGGGAGGATGACCACGACCAGCGGGCCGTCCCGGACGGAGGCGAGGTCGATCTCGAACAACATGGTGCTGATCTCGGTTCGGATCGTGTCCGGCGTGAGGCTCCTGTCCGCCTTCAGCCGCTCGATGTCGCTGATCACATTCTGGACCTGCTGTTTTCGGTTCTGGTCGTCCCGGAAATGCTGGCTCGCCAGCAGTTCCCAGCAGATCCTGAGGGCCAGCCCGAGCATTCGCCGCTGCGGTGTCCCGGTGGGGCCGACCAGTGACCTCGCATCGACCACGCACACTTCTGCCTGAGTGGGAAGCTCCTTGAGGTAGTAGGCGCACCTGCAGATAAGAGACGTCTTCCCGGTGCCGTGCGCGCCGTGGACGTAGACGAGATGTCCACGGTCGCGGATCATTTCGAGATCGCTGATTTCCTCTTTGAACTCGTCGAAGCACGTCGTGAACGATCGGGTTTCCACATAGTGTTCCTTGTGCTCTTTCACCCGATGCGGCTCCAGGGCCAGCGGCGGCCTGTCGGCGTACCGCTTCAACCGGAGCGGGTTCTTCGCGGAGAGACGACCGCTCTGCGGCCTCGGCTCGTTCATCGCGAGGGGACCTTCTGCCAGAGCACGAACCAGCGGAGGAGCGGCGGGCGCCAGGGGTGCTCCAGAGCGCGCGCGGTGCCGCCGACCTGTGCGTCGATGCGGCGGACGGCGTCCATGACCGCGGTGTGCCTGGCCTTCCTGTCGTCCTCGCCCAGCTCGGTCCAGCCCGTGAGCACGGTCTCGTCCAGCCGGTCCGGGACGAGCGCGGCGAGCACGGGCGAGACGGTGCGCCACCAGGTGCGGCGTGCCTTGACCTCCTCCAGGCGGAGCGCCAGCGCGTGTCCGGCGGTCTGCACGGGCTGCGCGGGCGGCTGGTCGGCCTGCTTGCGCCGCTCGGCGTAATCGTCGGCGGCGGCGCGGAATTCCCGGCCCAGCCGCCGGAGTTCCAGAGCCTCCTTGCGGCCGCGGTCGATGGCCGCCCGCCATTCGGTGGTGAAGAGTGTGAGGAGCGCGCCCAAGAGGAGCGGACCGAGAATCTTTCCAGCGGACACCCACGCCGACGAGCCCTTCTTCTCCTTGTCGCGCGAAACGGACTGGGATCCGATCAAGGCGTCGCACGCGCGATTGAATTCCCCGCTGTTATGCACGGCCCAGGCGCGCAGTTCGGACGGGGTGGGAGCGCGTTCGGCCACAGTCGGCCACGGCGAGGGGGAGGGCGGGGCGGAAGTGCCGGGGGACGCGCTCGGGCCCGGCGTGGCCGGTGCACCGGGCGCGGCTCCGGGGACGGGAAGCCCCAGCGCCAGGAGGGCGACGGCCATCTGGCTCGGGTGGGACAGGCAGTAGACGGTGGCGGCCTCCCGCTGCGACGCGGGGGCCTGGGACGGCGCTGCGTCGGATAATGCGGACGGGTTTTCCGCCGCCTCGGCTAAGGGCTGCCCCAGGCACGCTAAGAGGGCCGGACAGACAAGACAGAAGAGCAGCCTGCGAACGCCCATTGATCGCCCTCCGTGGTCAGAATAGCGTGCCGGGGCCGCCGCGCCGGGGACGAGCCGGGAACTCGCGACCAGGCGGGAAGCCGCAATCGAACGTACGGCGGACGCGGCGCGGACGATATCGGCGTGTAACGATCTCGGGAGTCGGACTAAAATCCAGATGGATGTCCGTTCGCCGAAGGCGGGGCGTTATGGCGTGGCTGAATCACTCCTTTTCCGGTGGCGATTTCGATTCGCTCGCCGCGGGAATGGCGACATCCGGTGCGATCGAATCGCTTGCAGCGATCCAGCACAGCCGGAATCTGCTGCTGCTGCGCTCGGTCGTCGACGCCGCCCGCCGGTCCGGCCACCCGGAGGCCGCGGCCGCTCGGCGCGGCTTCGAGCAGTTGATGGAGGTGAAGCGGCGCGCCCCGGACGCCGCCGCGGCCGTGATCAGGCACCCCTCGACCGGCGGGTGGGGGCTGCACGCGCTGCGCGCCCTGCGGGGCGGCGCGTCGCCCGGCGACCCGCCCGGGGTCCGTCCCGCGCAGCTCGCCGGGCTGGCAGCGGCGGCGGCGGTGCGCGGACGGAGCGCGGGAGCGTTCACCGTCCCCGTTTCCCACGGCGTCGCGTGCCTGCCGTCCGTCGGCGTCCTCGCCCCGCCCGGAGACGCCGACTCGGTGCGGATCGTCCACGACGGCCGGGAGGTCGTCGCCACGGTCGGAAGGACGACCACACCGATTCCCTCCGAAGGCGGCGAGGACGCGCCGGGCTGGCGAGCGCTGCGCACCCTCCGTGCGCTGGGCCCGCAGATGGCGGCACCGGAGATCGAGCTCCTCCTCGACGATGTGGACCCGTTCCGCTTCCCTGGCGCCGCGTCCGGTGGAGACGGCGGAGCCGAGCGGCTCTCCGGCGCCGCCGTCGCCGAGCTGGAGCGCACGCTCGCCGAAACCTGGGACCTGCTGTCCCGCCACCACCGGTCGAGCGCGCGCGAACTCTCCGGCATGGTGTCCACCCTGACGCCCCTGGACGCGGCGGGCGGCGCGTTCCGCAGCGCCACCTCGCGGGAGCACCACGGCTGTGTCGCGCTGTCCCTGCCGGTCGACCCGACGCAGCTCGCGGTCACGCTCGTCCACGAGGTCCAGCACGGCAAGCTCGCGGCGGTCACGGACGCGGTGCGGCTGCTGCCGAGGGAGGACGGCCGCCTGTACTACGCGCCCTGGCGCCCCGACCCGAGGCCGTTCGCCGGACTGCTGCACGGCACCTACGCCTTCCTCGGCGTCGGCCGGTTCTGGCGGCGGCAGCGCTGGCTGGAGCGCGGCGAGCGCGCCCTTGCGGCGCACCTGGAGTACGCGCACTGGCGCGACGCGGTGCGGCTCGGGCTCGTCCAGCTCTGCTCGCACGACCGGCTGCCCGCGCTCACCGTGCGGTTCGTCCGGGGGATGCGGCGGGTGCTGGACCAGTGGTGCGCCGAGCCCGTCCCGGGGCCCGCCGCCGCGCTCGCGGCCGAGCGGTTCAACGCGCACCGCGAGCGCTGGATCGCCGCCAACGGGCCGCTGCCCGGCTGCCTGCGCGGCGGCCGCGACCTGACGGGCCCGGTCGGATGAGCCGGGCCGCGCGCCCCGGGCCGCTGCCCTTCCGGGAGTTCATCCTCAAGATCCACAGCCGCTGCGACCTGGCCTGCGACTACTGCTACGTGTACGAGATGGGCGACCGGAGCTGGCGCGACCGGCCGGTCGCGATGCCGCCCGAGGTGGCCGACGCCGCCGCCCGGCGCATCGGCGACCACGCCCGCGCGCACGCGATCACCGAGGTGGACGTCGTGCTGCACGGCGGCGAGCCGCTGCTGGCCGCGCCGCCCCTCATCGAACGGGTCGTGCGGGCCGTGCGCGCCGAGGGCGTGTCCGCGTCGTTCTCCGTGCAGACGAACGGCACGCGCCTGGACGCGGTCCGCCTCGCCCTGCTCGACCGGCTCGGCGTCCGGATCGGCGTCAGCGTGGACGGCGGCGCCGCCGCGCAGGACAGGCACCGCCGCCTGCCGAACGGCCGGGGGAGCCACGCCGCGGTGTCCGCCGGGCTGCGGGCGCTGGCGGACGGCCCGTACCGGCACCTGTTCTCCGGCCTCCTCTGCACGGTCGACACCCGCAACGACCCGGTGGCGACGTACGAGGCGCTGCTGCGCCACCGCCCGCCCCGCGTCGACTTCCTCCTGCCGCACGGCACCTGGTCCGCGCCGCCGCCGGGACGCGCCGAGGGGTCGCCCGCCACGCCGTACGCCGACTGGCTCATCGAGATCTTCGACCGCTGGTACGGCGCCGCCGAGCCGCCGACGGACGTCCGGACGTTCAGCGACCTGCTGACCCTGCTGCTCGGCGGGAAGGTCGGCAGCGAGGGGCTCGGGCTCGGCCCCGTGCGGTACGCCGTCATCGAGACCGACGGCGCGATCGAGCACTCCGACCTGTTCCGCCCGCTGACCGCCGCGTCCATCGGCACGTCGGCGGGCACGTCCGCAGGCACGTCCGCGGGCACGTCGGCCGGGACGGGGCTGAACGTCCTGCGCGACCCGCTCGACGCGGCGCTCGTCCTGCCGGAAGCGATCGAGCGGCAGCGCGGCGCGGCGGCGCTGTGCGGGCGGTGCCGGGCCTGCCGGTTCGTCGCCGTGTGCGGGGCGGGGCTCCAGGCCCACCGGTACCGGGCCGGGACGGGCTTCGACAACCCCACCGTCTACTGCCCGGACATGATCCGCCTCATTGAGCACGTGCGCGGCCGCGTGGTCGACGACCTGGCGGTCGCGTCCCGCCGCTCCGGCCGCGACCGCGCGTGACGGCGCGTGGCCGGGCCCGCGCATGGGACCGGTCCCGGCCGCCAAGGGCGGCGCGGGACCGGCGGGAGGTGCGGATGCGTCAGTCGGCGCAGACCGCGTAGACGCTGATGCCGACGTCGTTGTAGCCGATCTGGCGGCCGAGCGCGATCCAGCCGCGGCCGTCCGGGGTGGGGAACGAGCCGACGAGGATGGCGCCGTTGCCCTGCGCCTCGCCGCCGCCGCCGAGGACGTGCTTGGTGCCGGGGCAGAGCACGGTGCGGCGCTGGAAGTTCGGGACGTTGGCGTTCGGCAGGTTGACGATCTGGTAGCCCGGCGGGACGTGGACGGCCGGCTTGGCGGGGGCCTGGGCGCCCTGGGCGCTGGCCACCCCGGCCGTCGCCAGGCAGGTGGCGGCGGTGACCGTGGCCAGGGCCAGGGCGGTGGTCTTCATCGACGGCATGGCGTTCTCCTTCGTAGAGGGCCAATGAGGCCGGACACGAAAAGTATTAGGGCAATCACAGCCGGTTTCCATTCGCTCTATGTGTCGAAAAGATTACGGAGAGTGCCTGAAAGTGATTACGGAGGGTGTTCATTTGGGAGTGGAGCTTGGGGCCTGCGGAAATGCTGAACAAAACGGTGCGTGACCGTCCGGATACGGTCAATGGCGGGGACGGTCTCCGGGCTGCATAGGGTTGGCCATATGCGGAGAGTGGTGGCGCCGGCCCTTGACGTGGCCTGTGTGCTCGTGTTCGTGGCGATCGGGCGGGCCTCGCATGACGAGGCGGGCGGCGTTTCCGGTTTCGCCGCCACGGCTTGGCCGTTCGTCGTCGGGCTCGCGGCTGGGTGGGTCGTCGGGCGCGGGTGGCGGCGGCCGGAGGGCCTCGTGCCCGCCGGGGTCGTCGTGTGGGTCTCCTGCGTCGCGCTCGGGATGGCGCTGCGGGCCGTGTCCGGGCAGGGGACGGCCTTCGCGTTCGTCGTCGTGGCCACCGTCTTCCTCGGGGTGACGCTGCTCGGATGGCGCGGCGGCGCCCGCGTCGCGGGGGTGCGGAGCGCGTCCCGCCAAGGGTGACTTCCCGTCCCGCCGGGAGCGCGCCCCTTGTGGGACGTCTCCAAATGGCCGGCCGGTCTCTTTGCTGATGGGCGCGGTTGACTGAACCGTGGCGCCCTGATGAAGTTACCGGCGAGTCACCCAGGCGAAAGGGACACGATGGCATCTGCGCTGCGCGACTGGCTGGACAAGCCGAACACCGGACGTGGCGTGCACCTGGCGGCCGACGACGGAGGCTGGGAGTACCGCGACTACGGTGAGCTGGCGTCCGCCGCGCGCCGCACCGCCGGGGCGCTGATCGAGGAGGGCGTCCGGCCGGGGGACGTCGTGTGCCTGATCCTCCCCACCGACTACACCTGCGTCGAGACCTACTTCGCGGTGTGGGCCGCCGGGGCGACCGTGTGCCTGATCACGCCGCCGCTGTTCCAGGACGGCGACGACTACGTCGCGCACGTCGCGGCGATCCTGCGGCAGGCCGCGCCCGCGCTGGTCGCCGCGTCCAAGGACCTGGACGACTACGCCCGCCGCGCGATGGAGCGGGCGGGCATGGACGGCGAGCCGTGGCTGCCCCGCCAGGCCGACGGGGAGGCGGACGTCCAGGCCGCCGGGGAGCTGGCGCTGCTCCAGTTCACGTCCGGGTCCAGCGGCGCGCCGCGCGGCGTCATGGTGACCTGGGAGAACCTCGAGTTCAACATCGAGCTCATCGCGCGCGCGGCCGGGTTCGCCGACGACGACTCCGTCGCGTCCTGGCTGCCGCTCTACCACGACATGGGGCTGATCGGCTGCTTCCTGACGCCGATCACCCGGCAGGCGACGCTGCGGCTGATGCGTCCCGACCACTTCATCCGCGATCCCGCCCGGTGGATCCGCTGCTTCGCCGAGGCCGCGCACACGGCCGCGCCGCCGTTCGCGTACGCGTACTGCGCGCGGCGCGTCAAGCCCGAGCAGCTGGAGGGCCTCGACCTGTCCGGCTGGCGGACGGTGATCGTCGGCGCGGAGCCCATCGACCCGCACGCGCTGGAGGGGTTCGCGCGGCTCGTCGAGCCGTTCGGGTTCTCGCGGACGGCGTTCAAGGCCGCCTACGGCATGGCCGAGACGACCCTGCTCGTCACGATGGACCAGGTGGCGCGCGACCCGCTCGCCGTCCGGCCCGACCCGGAGGCGCTGACGACCGGCGAGCCAGTGCGGATCCTGGAGCAGCACACGCTCGGGGACGAGTCGGTCGGCGCGAAGGCCGGCTGGGTCGTCGGGTGCGGCACCCCCGAGAGCGAGGTGCCCGTCGCGATCGTCGACGACGCCGGGCGCGAACTGGAGGAGGGCCTGCTCGGCGAGATCGTCGTCGGCGGGCCGTCGGCGTGCCCCGGCTACTACGCGGGCGCCGAGGCCAAGTCGACGCGGTTCCTTGACGGAAAGGTCTACACGGGCGACGCCGGGTTCTTCCACGAGGGGCAGTTGTTCGTCCTCGGGCGGATGGGCGACAGCATCAAGGTCCGCGGGCGGTCCGTCTACGTCGAGGACCTCGAATCGAAGATCGCCGAGGTGAGCGGGCTCGGGAAGGGCCGCGTCGTGGTCGTCGGCGTGCCGGGCGCCGGGCGCAAGGGGCTCGCCCTGTTCGCCGAGACGCAGGACGAGGCGTGGACCGGCGGCGTCCGCGAGATGCTCCGCCGCCGCGTCGGCGACGACGTGGAGCTGACGATCGTCGTCGGGACCGGGCTGATCCAGCGGACGTCCAGCGGCAAGCCGCGCCGCCGCTACATGTGGGAGCGGCTGCGCGGCGGGCACATGGAGGGGGCGCGGGTCGTCGCCCCCTGACCGGCCCGGCGGCGCGTTGCCGTCCGCCCGTCCCCGTGATCGCGCGATTGCGGAAGCGGGCGGCGGCGCGCCACGATGACGTTGACGCCGTGAAAGGTCGACGATGCCGGCTGTTGCCAGAACGATCCTCCGCCTGGGCGCACGCCTGGGCTCCACCGCCCAGAACGCCCTGGAGGTCGCCCGGTTCGGCGGCCTCGACACCGGCGAGGACGCGTCCCCCTGCGAGGTGGTGGCCGAGCAGCGGGTGTACCGGCTGCGGCACTACTTCCCGGGCGCCGGGGACGGGCCCGCCGTGCTGCTCGTCCCGCCGCTGATGATCACGGCGGAGGTGTACGACATCTCGTCGCGGGTCAGCGCGGTGCGGGTGCTGCGCGACCGCGGCGTCGACCCGTGGGTGGTCGACTTCGGCGCGCCCGAGCGGGAGCCCGGCGGGCTGGAGCGGACGGTCACCGACCACGTCCTCGCCGTCAGCGACGCCGTCGACCGCGTCCGGAAGGCCACCGGGCGGGACGTCCACCTCGCCGGGTACTCGCAGGGCGGGATGTTCGTCTACCAGGCCGCCGCGTACCGGCGCAGCGAGGGCGTCGAGTCGGTGGTGACGTTCGGGAGCCCGTCCGACACGAGCGTGGGGCTCCCGTTCGGGCTGCCGGGGTGGCTCGCGTCCGAGGGCGTCGAGCGGATCCCCGACCGGGTGCTGGGCGGGTTCGCCGTCCCGGGGTGGGTGACGCGGCTCGGGTTCCAGATGCTCAGCCCGGTGAAGTCGGTGAGATCGCGCGTCGATTTCATTCTGCAATTGCACGACCGGGAGCGGCTCGCGTCCCGCGAGCGGCAGCGGCGGTTCCTGGAGCGGGAGGGCTGGGTGTCGTGGCCGGGGCCCGCGCTGGCCGAGTTCCTGCGCCAGTTCATCCAGCACAACCGCATGCTGACCGGCGGGTTCGTGATCGGCGACCGGCTCGTCACGCTCGCCGACATCACCTGCCCGGTGCTCACCTTCGTCGGCGAGGTGGACGAGATCGCGGCGCCGCCGATGGTCCGCGGGATCCGGCGGGCCGCGCCGCGCGCCCAGGTGTACGAGGTGTCCCTGCGCGCCGGGCACTTCGGGCTGGTCGTCGGCAGCCTCGCGCTCGCGCGGACCTGGCCTGCCGTCGCCGAGTGGGCGCGGTGGCGCGCGGGCGAGGGCGGGCTGCCGGACATCGTCGCGCCCGTCGCCGGGGACGAGGAGGCGGCCCCCGCCGACCTGCCCGGCGGCCCCGCCGGGTACGGGCTCCAGCTCGCGATGGGCGTCGGGACGAGCGCCGCCCGCTCCGCCTACCGGACGGCGTCGAGCGTCCTGCACGGGACCCGGCAGCTCTCCGGCGAGGCCGCGCGGAACCTGCCCCGGCTGGCCCGGCTGGAGCGCATCCAGTCCGACACCCGCATGTCCATGGGGCTCCTCCTCGACGAGCAGGCGCAGCACAGGCCCGGCGAGGTGTTCTTCCTCTACCGGGGCCGCCCGTACACGCACGAGGCCGCGAAGAGCCGCGTCGACGCCGTCGTCCGCGGGCTGATCAGCATCGGGGTGCGGCGCGGCGAGGCGGTCGGCGTGCTGATGGACACGCGCCCCACCGCGCTCGCGCTGGTCGCCGCGCTCAGCAGGCTCGGCGCCGTCGCCGTGCTGCTGCGCCCGGACGGCGACCCGGCCGCCGAGGCGCGGCTCGGCCGGGTGTCGCGGGTGATCGCCGACCCCGAGCACGCGGCCCTCGCCGCGCGGCTGGACGGCGTCGAGGCGCACCTGCTCGGCGCCGCGGGCCGGGGCGAGCGGGGCCCGCTGCCGGACATGGAGGCCATCGACCCCGGCGAGGTCGAGCTGCCCGGCTGGTACCGGCCGAACCCGGGCCGGGCGGGCGACCTGGCCTTCGTCGTGTTCAGCGGGGACGGCGAGCACCTGCGCGCGAACCGGGTCACGAACCGGCGGTGGGCGCTGTCGGCGTTCGGGACGGCGTCGTCCGCCGCGCTGTCGTCGTCCGACACCGTGTACAGCATCACGCCGCTCCAGCATCCGTCGGCGCTGCTGATGAGCCTCGGCGGCGCGGTCGCCGGGGGCGCGCGGCTCGCCCTCGCCAGCGCCTACGACCCGGAGACGTTCTGGGACGAGGCCCGCCGCTACGGCGTCACCGTCGCGTCCTACACCTGGACGCTGCTCCGCGACCTCGTCAACGCGCCGCCGGACCCGGCCGAGCGGCACCACGCCGTCCGGCTGTTCATCGGCTCCGGCATGCCGCGCGGGCTGTGGCGGCGCGTCGAGGAGCGGTTCGCGCCCGCTCGCGTGCTGGAGTTCTACGCGGCCACGGAGGGCGAGTCGGTGCTGGTGAACCTGAGCGGCAAGAAGCCCGGGTCGCTCGGACGTCCGCTGCCCGGCAGCGCCGAGGTGCGGCTCGCCCGCTACGACCTGGAGGAGGGCCGCCTCGCCGAAGGCCCGGACGGTCTCGCGATCGAGTGCGAACCGGGCGAGTTCGGCATGCTGCTCGCCCGCGTCCGGCTAGCCGCCGCCGCGACCGCGCCGCGCTGCGTCCGCGGCGTGTTCGCCCCCGAGGACGCCTGGACGATCACCGGCGACCTGTTCCGCCGCGACGCCGACGGCGACTTCTGGCTGGTCGGCCGGGACGCCGAGCTGATCCGCACGGCGGACGGGATCGTCCCGCCCGGCCCGATCAGGGACGCGCTCGGCGACCTCCCGTGCGTCGACGCGGTCGCCGTCTACGGGATCCCGGTGGGCGGCGCCGAGCTGACCGCCGCCGCCGTGACCCTGCGCGACTCCGCCGACCTCAGGCCGGTGGACCTGTCGGAGGCGCTGCTGCGGGTCGAGCCGGGGCTGCGGCCCGCGATCGTCCGGGTCGTGGACGAGGTGCCCGTCACCGCGGGCCGCCGCCTGCTGACCGCGCCGCTGCGCGCCGAAGGCGTGCCCGCGGCCGGTGACGGCCCGGCCTACTACCGCGACAGGGCGGGCGCGTACCGGCCGCTGACCGACGCGGCGCGCCGCCGCCTGCTCAAGGCCCCGGCCGCGCGGGAGGCCCGCTGACCGAGGGTTGATCGAGGGGCGTGCTGGCGGGGCCCGAGGTACGGGTGATAAGTATGGACTTACCGGGCATTGGCCGATCATCCGCCGCGTGCCGCCGCCCGTCCTTTCGTTCGGAGGGATCATGACGAGCGTGCTCGCTCCGCCGCCGCCGGGCAGCGGCCTGAAAGCGGTTCCCGGGGTCAAGGGCGTCCCGTACATCGGCAGCACGATCGCCGTCATGCGGGACCCGATCGGGATGGCGCGCAAGCGGTACGCCGCGCACGGGCCCGTCTCCTGGGGCTGGCTGCTCGGCCAGCGGACGGTCACCGTCCACGGACCGGAGGCGGCCGAGGTCGTCCTGGTCAACAGGGACAAGGCCTTCGCGAACGGGCCCGCGTGGAGCTACTTCATCGGCCCGTTCTTCAACCGCGGCATCATGCTCCTCGACTTCGAGGAGCACCTGCACCACCGCCGCATCATGCAGCAGGCGTTCACCCGGCCGCGGCTGCTCGCCTACCTGGACGCGATGGCGCCCGGCATCGTCAAGGGCGTCGAGGCGTGGTCGCCTGGCGAGGGCTTCAAGGTGTACGACCACGTCAAGCAGCTCACGCTCGACCTCGCCGCCGACGTGTTCATGGGCGTCGCGCTGGGCGGCGCCGAACGTGCCCGGGTGAACGGCGCGTTCATCGACGCCGTCCGCGCGGGGACGGCCTACCTCCGCTTCCCCGTCCCCGGCCTGCGCTGGCATCGCGGCCTGCGCGCCCGCAGGGCGCTGGAGGAGTTCTTCCACCGCCACCTGCCCGCCAAGCGCCGCGACGGCGGCGACGACCTGTTCGCCGCGCTGTGCGCGGCGGAGACCGACGACGGCGAGCGGTTCACCGACGAGGACGTCGTCAACCACATGATCTTCGCGCTGATGGCGGCGCACGACACGACCACCATCACGCTGACGAGCATGGCGTACCACCTCGCCAAGTTCCCCGAGTGGCAGGAGCGGCTCCGGGACGAGTCGCTCGCCCTCGGCAGGGCGGAGCTCGGCTACGAGGATCTCGACGCCCTGCCCGCCATGGACATGGCGATGAGGGAGTCCATGCGGATGATCGCGCCCGTCCCGGCGCTGCCGCGCAAGGTCGTCAAGGACACCTCCGTCCTCGGCTTCCACATCCCCGCCGGGACGACCGTCGTCATCCCGATGCTGAGCAACCACCGGATGGCCGACTGGTGGCCCGACCCCGACACGTTCGACCCGGGCCGGTTCTCCCTGGAGCGGCGCGAGGACAAGGTCCACAAGTTCGCGTGGTCGCCGTTCGGCGGGGGAGCTCACAAGTGCATCGGGATGTACTTCGCGGGGATGCAGGTGAAGGCGGTCCTGCACCAGATCCTGCTGAGGTACCGGTGGAGCGTCCCCGGACGGTACGAGATGCCGCTCGACACCACGTCCCTGCCGTCGCCGAAGGACGGGCTGCCCGTGCGCCTGGCCCGGCTGGAGGAGAACCCCTGAGCCCGGAGCGGAGCGGATGAGTCCGGAGTGGAGTGCATGAGGCTGGAGCGGAGCGCATGAGCAAGGTCATCGCGGTAACCGGGGCGGCGCGGGGCATCGGCCTCGCCACCGCCCGCGCCCTCAAGGCGAAGGGCGCGACCGTCGTCATCGGCGACGTCGACGAGGCGGCGGTCAAGGAGGCGGCCGAGTCGCTCGGCGTCGCCGGGCTCGTCGTGGACGTCACGTCCCGCGAGTCGTTCACCGCCTTCCTGGACGAGGCCGAGCGGTCCGCCGGACCGCTCGACGTCCTGGTCAACAACGCCGGGATCATGCCGATCGGTCCCGTCACGGACGAGAGCGACGCCGACGCCCGCCGCTGCATCGACATCAACGTCCACGGCGTGATGCTCGGCACGAAGCTCGCCCTCGGCCGGATGCTGCCGCGCGGGAAGGGCCACATCGTCAACATCGCGTCGCTGGCGGGCGTCACGTTCACGCCGGGCCTCGCGCTCTACAGCGCCAGCAAGGCGGCCGTCGTCGCGTTCACCGAGGCGACCCGGCTGGAGGTGCAGGACAGGGGCGTGCACGTCGGCGCGGTCCTGCCGACGTTCACCAACACCGAACTGGTCGCCGGGACGCGCAGCCCCAAGGGCCAGCGGAACCGCGAGCCCGAGGACATCGCGGCGGCGGTCGTGGAGCTGATCGGACGGCCCCGCCCGCAGACCGTCGTCCCGAGAAAGCTCGGCCGGCAGGTCAGGATCGGCGCGCTGCTCCCGGACCGGGTCAAGCAGTCGATCGCGCGCCGATACGGGCTCGACAAGATCTTCCTGGAGTTCGATCCGGAGGCGCGGAAGGGCTACGACGCGCGCATCCGCACGGCTCCGGAATGACCGGCCCGGACTGATCCGCCCCGGAACGACCGGCGACGGTGCCCCGGCCGTCCCGTAGGCTCTGGACGTCGAACTTCGTTCTAGAATCGGAGGCGCGCATGGACGCCGTCGTTCGAACGGCCCACGGGAGCGTCCGCGGGACCACCGGGGACGGCGTCACCGCCTTCCTCGGCGTCCCCTACGCCGCGCCTCCCTTCGGGGCGAACCGGTTCCGCGCGCCGCGCCCGCCGGAGCCCTGGGACGGCGTGCGCGACGCCGTCGCGTACGGGCCGACCGCGCCCAAGCCCGCCTACGCCCGTCCCTACGACCGCCTGCTCGACGACCCCGCGATCCCGGGCGACGACTGCCTCAACCTCAACGTCTGGACGCCCGACCCGGGCGCGGCGGGCCTTCCCGTGATGGTGTGGATCCACGGCGGGGCGTTCCGGAACGGGACCGGCGCCATTCCCGTCTACTCCGGGCGCAATTTCGCCCGCGACGGCGTCGTCTGCGTGACGATCAACTACCGGCTCGGCGTGGAGGGCTTCGCGCATCTGCCCGGCGCCCCGTCCAACCGGGGGCTGCTCGACCAGATCGCGGCGCTGGAATGGGTCCGCGACAACATCGCGGCCTTCGGCGGCGACCCGGGACGGGTCACCGTGTTCGGCGAGTCGGCGGGCGGGATGAGCGTCACCACCCTGCTCTCCCTCGACCTCGGGCTGTTCGGACGGGCGATCGCGCAGAGCGGGGCGGGCGGCATCGCCCAGGACCCGGACGACGCCCTCCTCGTCACCCGCGAGATGGCCGCGCGGCTCGGCGTCGCGCCGACCGCCGAGGGGTTCGCCGCGATCGACCCGGCCGCGATCATCCCGGTCCAGGCGGCGGTCGCGGCCGAGGTCGCCGCGATGCCCGACCCGGGACGCTGGGGCGCCACCACGGCGGCGGGCGCCATGTCGCTGACGCCCGTCCTGGACGGCGAGCTGCTGACCCGCCGTCCCGAGGACGCCCTCGCCGCAGGCGTCGGACGCGGCACGGACCTGCTGATCGGCTACACCGCCGAGGAGTTCCGGCTCTTCCTGATGCCGTCCGGGATCGCCGCCGTGCTGACCGAGGACCTGGTCGGCCTCGTGACGGCGGGGATGGGCGTCCCGCCCGGGATCCCCGCCGCCTACCGCGACCGGCATCCCGGCCAGGGGCCCGGCGAGCTGCTGTCGACGATCATCACCGACTCGCTGTTCCGCGTCCCCGCGCACCGGGCCGCCGCCGGGCACGCCGCGTCCGGCGGGCGGACCTGGATGTACGAGTTCGCGTGGCCGTCGCCGAACCACGACCTCGGCGCCTGCCACGCGCTGGAACTGGGCTTCGTGTTCGACAACCTGTCCGGCGACCCGGGCGGGCTGTCCGGGCCGAACCCGCCCCAGGCGCTCGCCGACCGGATGCACCGCGCGTGGGTCGGCTTCGCCGCCGACGGCGACCCCGGCTGGGCGCGGTTCGACCCGTCGTCGCGCCTGGTGAACGTCTTCGACGACCCCTCCGACGAGGTGGTCGCCGACCCGCGCGGCGACGACCGCAAGCTCTGGGACTAGCCAGGCGTTCGAGCTACTCGGCTAGAGGCTCGCGACGACGTGCTCGGCGATGGCGAGCGCGGACGTCGCCGCCGGGGACGGGGCGTTCCGGACGGTCGTGACCGGCCCGACACGGCCGAGGCGGAAGTCGTCGACGAGCGAGCCGTCCGCGTCCACCGCCTGCGCGCGGACCCCGGCGGGCGCGGGCACGACGTCGGCCGCGGTCAGCTCCGGGACGAACCCGCGCGCCTGCGCGACGAACGCCCGCTTCACCGCCGAGCCGTACAGCTCCCGCGCGCCCGTCCGCCAGTGCTCGCGGGCGAGGCGCCGGAAACCGGGCCAGCGGAGGGTCTCCCACACGTCCGCCGGGCGGACGTCGCGCCACCGGTACCCCTCCCTGGCCAGGGCCAGGACGGCGTTGGGGCCGACGTCCACGCCGCCGTCCACGCGGCGCGTGAAGTGGACGCCGAGGAACGGGTAGCGCGGGTCGGGCACCGGGTAGATCAGGCCGCGGACGAGATCCGTGCGGGACGGCGCCAGCCGGTAGTACTCGCCGCGGAACGGGACGATCGCGGGCGCACGCGCGTCGCCCGCCAGCCGCGCCACCCGGTCGGACTGCAACCCGGCGCACACCACCAGCCGGTCGAACACCAGCTCCGCGCCGGGCGAGGCGACGGTGACGCGGTCCCCGGCCCGGCCCAGCCGGACGACCTCGAAGCCGAGCCTGACCTCGCCGCCGCCGTCCGCCACGTCGCGGGCGAACGCGCGGGCCACCGCCGGGAAGTCGACGATCGCGGTCGTCGGGGAGTGGAGCGCCGCGATCCCGGCCGCGTGGGGCTCGATCTCGCGCAGCCCGGCGCCGGTCAGCCGCCGCAGCCCGGGGACGCCGTTGGCGAGCGCGCGGCGCTCGATCTCGTCCAGGGCGGCGAGCTCCGCCGCGTCGCGGGCCACGACGACCTTGCCGCACTCCTCGTAGGGCAGGTTCCGGTCTTCGCAATATTCCTTGAGGAGGCCGACGCCGCGCCTGCACAGCGTCGCCTTCAGCGAGCCGGGCGCGTAGTAGAGGCCCGCGTGCGCGACGCCGCTGTTGCGGCCCGTCTGGTGGGCCGCGACGCGGTCCTCCTTGTCGAGGACGGTGACCGTCGCGTCCGGGCGCGTCTCCGCCAGGCGGCGCGCGACCGCCAGCCCGAGGATGCCCGCGCCCACCACCCCGACCCGCACGTCCGCCACGTGCCGAACCCTAGCGGGACGGTCCCGCCGGGCCGCCGGGGCGGGTCAGCTCCCGAGGCGCTTGCGCCCCTGCGCGCGGACGCGCCTGCGCTGCGACGGGTCGAGCATCATGTACCCGACGACGGGCAGCGCCACGATGCCGAGGACGATCAGCAGGCCGATCAGCGGACCGAGGATCTTGAGCGCGATGATCGAGACCACCACGCCGCCGACGACGTAGACGACTTTCTTTCCCATTCCCGACACCTCCGAGGCTGCTAACGGGAAAACGCCTGCCGGCGGACGGTGGTTCCGCGGCGCCGGTCGCAATCCACGATATATCTCGTATGGCCGAGTGGGCACTCCCCGCCTCCGACCTGCGGTGAGACGCGGTCGGACGCGCCTCGCGGCCGGCCCCGCCCCATGATCAGATGCGGAGGGTGAGCTGGCCGCCGCCGAGCGTGCGCAGGACCTCCGCGTGCAGCTTGCCGTTCGTGCAGACGACGCTGCCGCCGTCCGGCCCCGGCGCCCCGGACAGGTCGGTGAACATCCCGCCCGCCTCCTCCACGATGACCTGCAGCGCGGCGAGGTCCCACAGCGAGACCTCCGGCTCGGCGGAGATGTCGACCGCGCCCTCCGCGACCATCATGTGGGACCAGAAGTCGCCGAACGCGCGCGTCCGCCACACCTCGCGGGTCAGGTCGATGAACCGGGGGAGGCGGCCCTCCTCCTCCCAGCCGCTCAGGCTGGAGAACGACAGCGAGGCGTCCGCCAGGTCGGACACCGCGGAGACGTTCATCCGGGTGGCGCGGGTCAGGCTGCGGCCCGTCCAGGCGCCGCCGCCGCGCGCCGCCCACCAGCGCCGGTTCAGCGCGGGCGCGGACACCACCCCGACGACGATCTGGTCGTTCTCCATCAGCGCGATCAGCGTCGCCCACACCGGCACGCCGCGGACGAAGTTCTTCGTCGCGTCGATCGGGTCGATGATCCAGCAGCGGTTGCCGTAGCCGGTCTTGCCGAACTCCTCGCCGAGCACCGCGTCCCGTGGGCGGGCGCGCTTCAGCGTGCCGCGGATCTGCTCCTCGACGCTGCGGTCGGCGTCGCTGACCGGGGTCAGGTCCGGCTTCGTCTCGATGTCGAGATCGAGGGCGCGGAAACGCCTTGTCGTGATGTCGTCGGCTCCGTCCGCCAGCACATGCGCGAGACGAAGGTCATCGGAATAGCCCGCCACGGCGAGCACGCTACCCTGCTCACGCCGAGACCAGACACACTTACCCGGCCGATCCGGCGTTTCGGTCGGACCTTCGGGGGCGCGCCGGGGCGTTGCGGACCGGTTCCCCGGACGTTGGTGGCAGCATGGGCGCATGCCGCACGACCTTCCCGCGTGGGTGGCCGAGCTGACCGACCCCCGCCGGGCCGAGACGCTCGACCAGCTCGCCGACCGCCTCGTCCCCCTGGCCGAGCACGCCATCGACGTGTCCCGGCGGCTGCAGGCGCAGCTCAACGAGCTCAACGACCCGTTCAAGCGCGAGGCGCTCTACGGGCGCGTGGAGCGGCTCAAGGCCCGGGTCGGCGAGGCCCTCGACGAGATCACGGCGGAGATCGCCGCGTCCGGGGAGGAGCGCATCGCGCGGATCGTGGCCGACTGGGCGGGCCGCGCCGCCCCGGGCGACCGCGGCGCCCGCGAGCGCGAGCTGCGGCGGCGGCTCGACCTCGCCGTCGTCCCCGACCTGTCGGAGCGGCAGCGGGACGTCGCCGAGCGGGTCGCCGAGCGCACCTCCACCGCGCTTGAGGAGGCGACGCGGCTGCTGCTGAACCGGGTCGAGGAACTCGCCCGCGCGGTCACCGACCTCGTCCACGACGTGCTGCCGCTGGCCCGCGAGGGGCTGGCGCTCGCGAGCCGGATCTCCACGCTGTCCGGCTCCGCGCGGAAGGCGGGCCGCGGGCCGGTCCCGGCCGAGCTGAGGGACGCGGGCGAGGCCACGTCCCGGGCGTTCGACGAGGCCGTCGCCCGGCTCGAACTGGAGTGGGCGGCGCTCGGGGCGCGGTCGGCGTCCGTCCGGGCGGCGCTGCGCGGCGCGGAGGAGAGCGCTTTCAGCAGCGTCACCGAGGAGATGACCCGCTGCGTGGAGGAGCTCGCGCCCGGGCACGTCAAGGCTCTCAACGAGGCCGAGGCCAGGGCGCGCCGCCTGTTCGAGGAGCCCTCCAAGGGCTAGGACGGCGGCTGGACGGCCTGGGGGAAGCGGAAGAGCTTCTCCGGGTCGTAGGCGGCCTTCACCTTGCGGAGCCGGTCGACGTTCGGGCCGTAGTAGGCGCGGGCCCAGTCCTTGAGGTCGGGGTCGATGTAGTTCACGTAGGCGGCGCCGCCCAAGTAGGGCTCCATGGCGGCGTGGGTGGCGCGGAGCCAGGCGGCGTCCGGCGCGAGGTACTGGACGGCGAACAGCCCCTTGCGGTGCGGGAACGCGGTGTCGCCCGGCCCTACGCGGGAGATCGCGCCGCCCATGGCGTCCATTAACAGCGACCGGTCCCGGACGCCGTTGCCCTGGACGAACCGGTCGAGCAG
The DNA here is from genome assembly GCF_008085905.1 of Actinomadura syzygii. GTDB lineage: Bacteria > Actinomycetota > Actinomycetes > Streptosporangiales > Streptosporangiaceae > Spirillospora > Spirillospora syzygii. The sequence continues at coordinate 393,640 of NZ_VSFF01000007.1, forward strand.
GGCGCTGACGGCGTCGTCGGGCAGCGGCTTGTAGGCGATGTGCGACTTCCCGGCGTAGTCGGTGCGGGGAAAGGCTCCGGCGGGGCTCTGCCCGGGAAGGGCGCCCTGCTGGTGGCACTGCTCGACGGACTGGCCGGAGCATCCGCCCAGGAACTTCATCGCGTCCATGTAGGGACGGCTCCGCGCGCTGGACGACACCGGTTCGGCCCCGATCGCCGCCGTGAGCCGGGCGACGTGGCCGTCCGCGCCGGCGAGGGCGACGCCCGCGACCTCGACGCTCGGCGTGCCCTGGCCCGGCTCGGTGTCGAGGTGGAGGGTCGTCCACACGTCGTCGGGCGCGGACGGCGCCCACCGCTGCCAGCCGCGGATCACCTCGGCGGCGCGCGTCCAGGGCCAGCGCAGGCTGAACGGCGTGACGTCGCCCACCTCGTGCGTGCGGAACGTGAACGCCACCGCGACGCCGAAGTTGCCGCCGCCCCCGCCCCGGCACGCCCAGAACAGGTCGGGGTTCCGCTTCGCGTCGCAGGTCAGGACGCGCCCGTCGGCGGTCACGACCTGGACCGACTCCAGCACGTCGCAGGACAGCCCGTACGCGCGGGACGTCACGCCGAGCCCGCCGCCGAGCGTCAGCCCCGCGACGCCGACCGTGGGGCAGGTGCCCGCCGGGACGCCGACGCCGTCGGCGGCGAGCGTCCCGTACAGGTCGATCAGCCGGGTGCCCGCGCCGACGACCGCGCGTCCGCCGTCGCGCCGGACCGCGTCCATCGGCGATACGTCGATGACGAGGCCCGTCCCCGTCGACCAGCCCGCGTAGCTGTGCCCGCCGCAGCGGACCGCGACCGGCATGCGCTGGAGGGTCGCGAACGCGATGCACTCGGACACGTCCTGCGGCGTCTCGCAGTACGCGATCCCCGCCGGCCGTATGCGGTCGTAGCGGGGGATGTAGAGCCGCCGCGCCTGCGCGTACGCCGCGTCGGACGGGCGGACGAGCCTGCCGTCCAGGCCGCGCTGCAACGCCGCCCAGTCGGCGGGACCGGTCGGACGCGGCGCGGCGTAGGGGGAGCGGCCGGGCTTCCCGGACGCCGTCCCGCCGGAGCACCCGGCGGCCGCCGCCGTCATGGCGCCGAGGGCCGCCGCCTTCAGCACCGAACGCCGATCCATGCGCGCCTTCCAGGGGGTCGGGAGGTCAGGACGTGCTCTGCAACGTGTCGAGGAACGTCTCCAAGTACGGGACGCCCTGGTCCCAGTGGTCCCGGTCGGCGGCCATGATGGCCTGGTACAGGGCGCCGTCGAACCGGAACACCCGAACCCGGCAGCGGGCCGGGATGCCGTTCTGGGTGAACGCGAACTGCACCTCGGCCGCGTTCTGCCCCTTGTAGGGCACGTTCCGGTCGAAGCTCTCCTGTTTGAAGTCGGGATAGTCCCCGCTGGACTTCATCTTCCCGACCGCGTCGGACAGGCCGTCGCCCGGATCGCCGAAGGCCGCGACGCGCTGGATGGCGATCCCGCGCTTCACGCCCTGGGTCTGGTCGGTGAAGGTCGCGTCGTCCCCTTCGGTCTCGGTCTTCCATCCCTGCGGGACGGCCGCGGTGAACGCCGACCCGCGGAACAGCGTGTATCCGGCGGGGGCGGCCGTGCCCGTTCCCGTGGACGACGCCGTCACGGGCGGCGAGGAGCGCGTGTTGCCCGCCCGGTCGCGGTCGTCGCCGTTCCTGGTGAACACCAGTACGGCGACGACGGCGACGACGAGTGCGACCGCGAAGATCCCCGCCGGGACCAGCAGAGCCCACGGCGGCCGCCGCACCGGACCGGGCGCGGGACCGACCGGAGGCCCGGCCGGGGGCAGCGTCGGCGACGGCGGCAGCGTCACGTTGTGCGGCGGGACGGGCGGCGGGAACGCGGCGGCCACCGCGCCCGGAGCCGCCTGGTAGGCCGCCTGGTGGAGGAGCCGTCCGGCCTCGTCGGGGCTCAGCCGCTCGCCGGGGTCCTTGCGCAGCAGCCCGTGCAGGACGGGCGTGAGCGGCCCCGCGAGCCGCACCGGGTCCGGATCGTCGGACAGGACGGCGGCCATCACGCCCCACACGTCCGGCCGCTGGTACGGCGGACGTCCCTCCACGGCCGCGTACAGCGTCGCGCCCAGCGACCACAGGTCCGACGCCGGGGTGGCCTTCTGGTGGCGCGCCTGCTCGGGCGCCAGGTAGGCGGGCGACCCGACGATGGCGCCCGCCTGGGTGAGGGTCTCGTCGCCCGCCACGGTCGCGATGCCGAAGTCGGTCAGGACGGCCCGTTCCGCCGTGAGCAGCACGTTGCCGGGCTTGACGTCGCGGTGGACGACCCCGGCCGCGTGCGCGGCGCGCAGCGCGTCGAGCAGGTCGAGGCCGATCGCCGCGACCCGTCCCGGCGGCAGCGGGCCCTCCCGCGCGATGACCTTGTCGAGCCCGTCGGCCCGGACGAGCTGCATCACGATCCAGGGACGGCCGTCCTCCTCGACGACGTCGTGCACCGTCACGATGCCGGGGTGGTCGAGCCGCGCGGCGGACCGCGCCTCCCGGAACGTCCGCGCGTAGGTGCGCGCGACCTGCGCCTCGTCCAGGCCGGGCGGCAGCGACACCTCCTTGATCGCCACCTCGCGGTCGAGCGTGCGGTCGCGGGCCCGCCAGACGGCGCCCATCCCGCCGCGCCCGAGCACCTCCACCAGCTCGTAGCGCGCTGCGATCGTCTGCGGCATACACGTGACCTTACCGACCCGAGCCGGGCGCGGTCCCGGACTCCCGGTCGGCTACTCGGCGTCGCCCTCGCGGCTCGCCAGCAGCCGCCGCAAGGAGTCGAGGCGCGCCTGGCTCGCGTGGCCCTCGGCGACCCACCCGTCCAGCCCGCAGCTCTGCCCCGCCTCGCTGGGGGGGCGACCCCCCAGACCCCCCGGCTCCTTCGGGAGGTGGTCGCACAGCGGCGGGCAGCGTTCGGCAGCACCCTCCGCCAGGTCGTCGAAGGCGTTGATCACGTTCTCGGGTTCGACGTGCGCCAGCCCGAAGCTCCGCACGCCGGGCGTGTCGATGATCCAGCCGTCCCCGCCGGGCAGCTCCAGCGCGATCGCGGACGACGAGGTGTGCCGCCCCCGCCCGGTGACCGCGTTGACGTGGCTGACGGCGCGCTCCGCGTCCGGGACGAGGGCGTTCACCAGCGTCGACTTGCCGACGCCCGAGTGCCCGACGAGGACGCTCGTCCGCCCGGCGAGGTGGGCGCGCAGCGCGTCCAGGTCGCCGCCGCGGCTCGTCACCACGTACCGGACGCCGAGCGGTGCGTACTCGGAGATCAGCGCCTCCGGGTCGGCGAGGTCGGCCTTGGTGAGGCACAGCAGCGGCTCCATGCCCGCGTCGTAGGCGGCGACGAGCTGCCGGTCGATCATCCGGGGCCGCGGCTCCGGGTCGGCCAGCGCGGTCACGATCACGAGCTGGTCGGCGTTCGCGACGACGATCCGCTCGAACGGGTCGGTGTCGTCGGCGGTGCGGCGCAGCGACGACGTCCGCGGCTCGACCCGGACGATGCGGGCCAGCGTGTCCGCGTCGCCGGACACGTCCCCGACGAGCGCGACCCGGTCGCCGACGACGACGCCCTTGCGGCCGAGCTCGCGGGCGCGCATGGCGGTGACGCCGCGCTCGTCGCCCGTGCCCGGGTCGGCGAGGCAGCGGTAGCGGCCCCGGTCGACGGCGGTGACGAAGCCGGGCGTCGCGTCGTCGTGCGCCGGACGGCGGCGGGTGCGCGGCCGCGACCCGCGCCGCCCGGGTCGCACCCGGACGTCGTCCTCGTCGTAGTCCTGCGTTCGTCGTGCCAGCGGTCCGTCCCCTGCTCTCAGGCGGGCGCCGTCATGGACGCCCACAGGTCGGTGAAGTTCGGAAGAGTCTTGCCCACGGTGCCCGGGTTCTCCACATCGACGCCGGGAACGGCCAGTCCGAGCACGGCCGCCGCCATCACCAGCCGGTGGTCGTCGTAGGTGTGGAACACGCCGCCGCGCAGCGGGCGCGGGCGGATCTCCAGGCCGTCGGGCAGCTCGACGGCGTCGCCGCCGAGCCCGTTGATCTCGTTGACGAGGGCCGCGAGCCGGTCGGTCTCGTGGCCGCGCAGGTGCGCGACGCCCGTCAGCCGGGACGGCGACCCGGCGAGCGCCGCGAGCGCGGCGAGCACCGGGGTCAGCTCGCCGACCTCGTGGAGGTCGGCGTCCAGGCCGTGGAACTCGCCGGTGCCGCGGACGGTCAGCCCGGCCGGGCCGAGGGACACCTCCGCGCCCATCTCGGCGAGCAGGCCGCGGAGCGCGTCGCCCGGCTGCGTCGTGCCGGACGGCCAGCCCGGCACCGTGACGCGCCCGCCCGTGACCAGCGCGGCGCCGAGGAACGGCGCCGCGTTCGACAGGTCGGGCTCGATGGCCCGTTCGCCGCCGCGCAGCGGCCCCGGCGCGACGCGCCAGACGTTCTCCTCGGTCTCGACGGCGGCGCCCGCGTCCCGCAGCATCCGGACCGTCATCTCCAGATGCGGCGCGGACGGCACCGGCGGCCCCTCGTGCCTGACCTCGACGCCCTTCTCGAAACGCGGCGCGGCGAGCAGCAGCCCCGACACGAGCTGCGACGACCCCGAGGCGTCGATCACGACCTCGCCGCCGTTCACCGAGCCAGTCCCGCGCACGGTGAACGGGAGCGCGCCGCGCCCGCCGTCGTCGACCGCCGCGCCGAGCGCCCGCAGCGCCGTGATGATCGGGCCCATCGGACGCTCCCGCGCGCGCGGGTCGCCGTCCACGGCCACCTCGCCGGACGCCAGCGCGGCGACCGGCGGGATGAAGCGCATGACCGTCCCGGCGAGACCGGCGTCCACCCGGGCCGGGCCGCGCAGCTCGCCCGGCGTCACCCGCCAGTCGTCGGCCCCGTCGTCGGCCACGTCGGCGCCGAGCGCGCGGAGGGCGTCCGCCATCAGGACGGTGTCGCGGCTGCGCAGCGGCCGCGTGATCAGGGACGGCTCCGCGGCGAGCGCGGCCAGGATCAGCGCCCGGTTCGTCATCGACTTCGACCCGGGGATCGCCACGGCGGCGTCCACCGGGCCGGCGGCGACCGGCGCTGACCAATGCGGAGAGGGCATGACCCAAGGTTATCGGGCCCGGCGCGGCGCGGGCCGTCATGATCAGTGCGGGTTTCAGACCGGGATGGTGAGGAGCGTGCCACCGGTGTCGAGCCGCACCTCGAAGTGGCTGATCTGCTGGCGGCCGAGGGCCGTCCCGCCCTGCATGACGAGCGGCTTCGGCTGCTCGGGCACCCCGTACCCCTCGTTCGGGACGCGCCACCCGGCAACGACGCTGCGCGTGCCGTCCTTCGAGACCGCTTCGAGCTGGCACCGCAGCGGCCCGCGGATGCCGCCGAGCTGGAAGTTGACCTGCGTTCCCCAGCCCTTGTCGACCAGGCCGACCGTGCCGGTCGCGCCCGTCGCCGGGTTCTTCCCGGTGAACTTCTGGCCGGTGATCGCCTGGGTGGGCGCGGGGTTCGGCGAGGTGCCGCCGTCGTCCAGCGCCGTCCCGACGCCGATGCCCGCCGCCAGCGCCGCCGCCGCGGCGGCCGTGCCGATCGCGGTCGCGACGCGCCGGGACCGCCGGTCGGCCTTCCGCCTGCGCCGCATCATGTCGATCACCGGCGCCGGAGCCGACGCGCCCGGCGCGGGGGACGGCTCGGCCGCCCGCTCGGCGGTCGCGCCGAAGGCGGAGAGGATCCCGGCCGTGCCCGACATCTCGTCCAGTTCGCCCTGGCACGCCGCGCACCCGCGCAGGTGCTCCTCGAAGGCCAGCCGGTCGCCGTCGTCGAGGAGGCCCAGCGCGTACGCGCCGACGTCAGTGTGCTCGACCTGCGGACTCATGAGGTCACCCCCCTCTCCTCCAGCGCGACGCGCAGCGCGCGCAGCGCGTAGTAGACGCGGGACTTGACCGTCCCCACCGGGATGCCGAGGTGCTCGGCCGCCTGGTTCACCGTCCGGTCGCGGAGCACCGTCTCGGTCAGCGCCTGCCGGTGCGCCGGGGAGAGCGACTCCAGCGCCTCCGCCACCACGACCTTGCGCAGCAGCGCGTCCAACTCGTCCGCCATCGGCAGGTTCTCCAGTGGGCCGTCGCCGACCTCCGGCGGCCGGACCTCGCGCTGCCGCCGGTTGTCGATCACGATACGCCGGGAGACCGTGGCCAGCCAGGGCATCAGCGAGGACGTGCGGTCGTCGAGCCGGTCCGCGTTGCGCCATGCCCGGATCATGGTCTCCTGCACCACGTCCTCGGCCCACGGGCGGTCACCGCCGGTCAGCCGGAGGACGAACGCGAGGAGCGGCCGATGGTACTCGCGGTACAGCTCGGCGGCGACCTCCTCGTCGCGCTCCTCGTCCCGCGCGGCCGAGGGCGGCCGCGCGGCGCCGGGGCGGCGGAGCAGGCTCCGCAGCCCGCCGGTCTGGCGACCGGTCGATCCGGGAAGTGCCATGGCCGGGGCGCTCCGTGGTGATGGGTGGCGTGCTGGTGGTCGGCGAACGTCACCTGGAAGTACGGGACCGCGCCACCCGGCGGTTCAACCGATTTGAGACTCCTTTAAGGTTCTCTTCGGGTTCACGGGCTCCACGGGCGCCGAGGACCACGCCGCGCGACGGGTCAGTGCTTCACGGCCTGCTTGATCTTCCCCGCCTGGACGGCCGTCCCCGCCTTCACCGTCCGGCCCGCCTTCACCGCCTTCGCGGCCTGCGCCGCCGTCCCGGCCTTGACGGTCCGCCCGGCGCGCGTCGCCCGGCTCGGCTTCGCGGGCCGGACGATCCGGAACGCGCCGCCCGCGCCCTTCAGCGCGCCGCCCGCCGCGCCGCTCACCGCGAGGCCGCCCGCCTTCCCGGCCTTGAGCACGCCGCTCGCCCTGCCGCTGGTCCTCGCGCCCTTGCTCCTGGCCTCGGCGCGTGCCGTGCGCACCTGCCGGGACGCCTCGCGGCGCGCGTCCCGCAGCGTGAGCGCGGCCTCCTTGCGCATCAGCTTCGCCTCGGCGCCGCTCTTGATCCGCTGCTCGCGCAGCTGCCGCCGCAGCTCGGCCCGGCGCGGCACGTGGCCCCGCTCGGACGCCGCCAGCAGCAGCGCGCCGAGCAGCCCCGCGTTCTTCAGCAGGTGGGACCGCTCGTCCGCGCGGCGCGCGGGGTCGTCCTCGGTCCAGTAGTGGTGCTCGGTGGCGAGCGCGGGGACGAGCTGCGCGGCGAGCAGCAGCGTCGTCAGCCGGGGGAACCGCCCGGTCAGCAGGAGGGCGCCGGTGCCGAGGCTCACCGCGCCCTGGATGCGGACGAGGGTCTCGGGGTCCTTGGGGAGCCGGTCGAAGCGGTCCGCGACCGGCTTGACCATGGGGCCGACCCGCTCGGCGCGCTCACGCGGATCCCGGAGGGCGTCCAGGCCGGTCACGATGAAAGGGGCCGCCACCAGGGGGCGGGCCAGAGTGGTGAAGGGTCGCATGACCCGCTACATGCCCAGCGGACCGTCGCTCAAGCGCGGCAGGATGGGAGCCATGTGCGGACGATACGCCACCACCCGCGCGCGTCAGGAGCTGCTGGACGAGTTCCAGGTGCAGCTCGACGCCGCCGACGGGGACATCCGGCCCGACTACAACGTCGCGCCCACCAAGCAGGTCCCGGTCGTGCTCGACCGGCGCCCGAAGGACGCGCCCGAGGAGGAGGCCGCCGTCCGGCAGCTCCGCACGGTGCGCTGGGGGCTCGTCCCGTCCTGGGCGAAGGACCTGTCGATCGGCTCCCGCATGATCAACGCGCGGGTCGAGACGGTGCACGAGAAGCCGTCGTACCGGCGCGCGTTCGCGCGGCGGCGCTGCCTGCTGCCCGCCGACGGCTACTTCGAGTGGTACGTCCTGGAGGGCCAGGACGACACGCCCGACCCGGCCGGCGGCGAGAAGAAGGCCAAGAAGCGCAAGCCGCAGAAGCAGCCGTTCTTCATCCGACCGAAGGACGGCGCCGTCATGGCGATGGCCGGGCTCTACGAGCTGTGGAAGTCGCCCGAGGACGAATGGGTCTGGACCTGCACGGTGATCACCACCGACGCGCCCGACGACCTCGGCCGCATCCACGACCGGATGCCGATGGTCGTCGAGCCCGACCGCTGGGACGCCTGGCTCGACCCGGAGCTCACCGACACCGAGACGGTGCGCGGCCTCCTCGTCCCGGCGATGGCCGGGACAATGGACGCCTATCCGGTGTCCAAGGCGGTCAACAGCGTGAAAAACAACGGGCCCGAACTCATAGCGCCGGAGGAGTCCGGGGACGGCTCGGGCGGCCATTCCGACGGCCTGTTCTGACCGCCGTCGCCGCCGCGGCGGGCGGGCCCCCGCCCCGCCATTGCCGCAATCACCTCCCGCGCGAGTCCGCGCCATCGCCTGTACGGCTCAGGCCCGCCTTCGACTTGACCTGGCGCGCAATGCGCTGGATCGCTCCAGTGCCATTCCCGGGCCCATCGACTCACGCCGGAACGCCGCGTCAGCGGGGGCGGACGGCGCTCGCCAGCAGGTGGATGCCGAGCGACTCGTCCGGGTCGGGCGCGTTCAGCTCGGTCCGGACGAGCCGCGCCAGGGCGCCCGGCGACTCGGCGAGGACGTGCTCGACCGTCGACGGCGACAGCACCGTCCTGGGCCTGACCCACTCGACCTCCAGCCCGGCGTCCGCGAGCAGCTCGCGGAGCTGGTGGGCGGAGAACGAGCGGGTGATCGTCCCGTCCGGCCAGGGGACGAGGACGACCTCCGCGCTCGGCACGTCCGACAGGTGCGCCCAGTAGTTGCGCTCGGCGAGCAGCGCCATCCCGAGGGTGAGCGAGTCGACGCAGAGCAGGACGCGCCCGCCGGGCCGCAGCACCCGCGCGATCTCCGCCACCGTGGCCTCGGTCGCCAGGTGCCGGGACAGCACCCGGTTCTCGGCGATCACCGCGTCCACGGCGCCGTCGGCGAGGAAGGAGAGCGTGCCGCTCTCCCCGACGACCGGGACCACGGTCCCCTTCGGCGCCCGCCCCGCCGGACGGGCCTGGTCCCCGGCCGCGCCCGGGTCGCGGACTTCGAGGACGCTGTGCCCGGCCGCGGCGGCCGCGGCCGCGCAGCGACCCCCGGACACGTCCAGCACCCGGGACGGTCTTCGCGGCAGCCAGCGCGTCAGCTGGGCGGCCGCGACGGCCCAGTAGAACGTCCAGTAGCGCGCCAGGGAGTCCCCGGAGACGTCGCGCAGGCTGGCGATGGTGGGCTCGGAAGGTCGCGCCGGCACCGGTAGCAACGCTTTGCTCCTGTTCTCGCCATATATGTCAGTTCTTTCCCCGTTAAGGTGCGGGCATCACCCTCCGTGCAGGACGGGGTGGAAACATCCGGTTCCGTCCCGCAGGCGGGCGCGCGGACGGGGAATCCGCGGCGGCGTCACGGTGTTGCACCGTCTCACAACCCCTGTTCGACGGAGGTGCGCACCGATGACCACGGCCGTGGCCGACCAGGAGCGGTTCGCCGGGACCGCGCCGCGCGGCGCCGCGCGGGCACCCGCCCGCGTGGGAGGGCCCCGCGGACCGATACCCTCTGTGGGATACGACGCCGGCGGCCCGCCGAAGAACTCGACGAAGGCCGGGGGCGCCACAGCCGAGGGGGTGGGTCAGGTACAGGGCACCACGGAGACCGTGGAGCAGCGCCAGGAGCGGTTCCAGCGCGACGTGCTCCCGTTCTTGGACCAGCTTTATTCGGCCGCGCTGAGGATGACGCGCAACCCGGCCGACGCCGAGGACCTCGTCCAGGAGACCTTCGCCAAGGCGTTCGCGTCCTTCCACCAGTTCAAGGAGGGCACGAACCTCAAGGCGTGGCTCTACCGAATCCTGACCAACACGTTCATCAACTCCTACCGCAAGAAGCAGCGCCAGCCGCAGCAGGCCGCCACCGACGACATCGAGGACTGGCAGATCGCCCGCGCCGAGTCGCACACGTCCAGCGGGCTGAAGTCCGCCGAGGCGGAGGCGCTGGAGCACCTGCCCGACTCCGACGTCAAGCGGGCGCTGCAGGAGCTGCCGGAGGAGTTCCGCATCGCCGTCTACCTCGCCGACGTCGAGGGGTTCGCCTACAAGGAGATCGCGGAGATCATGGGCACGCCCATCGGCACCGTGATGTCCCGGCTGCACCGCGGCCGGCGGCAGCTGCGAGGCATGTTGGAGGATTACGCCGAGGATCGCGGGCTTACCCGTGCGAAAGGGTGAGTGAAGCCATGAGCTGTGGCAATCACCACGAGACCCCCTGTGACGAGGTGCTGGCGCGGGTCTACACCTATCTCGACGGCGAGCTCGACCAGGGCGGCTGCGGCGAGGTGCGCCAGCACCTGGACGAGTGCGGCCCCTGCCTGCGCGAGTACGGCCTCGAAGAGGCGGTCAAGAAGCTCGTGAACAAGTCCTGCGCCTGCGAGCAGGCGCCGACCGACCTGCGCGCCAAGGTGCTCGGCCGCATCGAGGAGATCTGCGGCGAGATCAAGGCGACCGGCGGCGCCGAAAAGTCCGGAAGCGCCTGAGCGCCCGTATCGTTCAAGCGCCGGTATCGTTCAGCGGGTGCTCGCACTCGTCACCGGCGCGGCCGGGTTCATCGGTTCCCATCTCGTTGACCGGCTGCTCGCGGACGGCCACGAGGTCATCGGCGTGGACGACCTCTCGTCGGGCGCGAACGTCCAGCCCGGGGTGGAGCTGTGGGAGATGGACGTCGCCGACCCCTCGCTCGTCGAGAAGGCCGCCGTGCGGCGGCCCGAGGTGATCTGCCACCTGGCCGCGCAGGTCAGCGTCCGGGTGAGCGTGGCCGACCCGCTGCGCGACGCCCGGACGAACGTGGTCGGCACGGCGAACGTCCTGGAGGCGGCCCGCGCGGCGGGCTCCCGCAAGGTCGTGTTCACCTCGAGCTGCGCGGTGTACGGGGTGCCGGACGCGCTGCCCGTCCCGCCGGACGCGGAGCTGCGGCCCGCGTCCCCGTACGCGGCGTCGAAGGTCTCCGGCGAGGTGTACGCGGAGATGTACCGCGCCCTGCACCGCGTCGACTTCACGACGCTGACGCTGGCGAACGTGTACGGGCCGCGGCAGACGCCGGAGGGCGAGGCGGGCGTCATCTCGATCTTCACGGACGCGCTGCTGGCCGGCCGTCCGACCCGGGTGTACGGCGACGGCACGCAGACCCGCGACTACGTGTACGTCCTGGACGTGGTCGACGCGTTCGCCCGCGCGGCGGGGGAGCGGGGCGGCGGCCTGCGGCTGAACGTGGGCACCGGCGCCGAGACCACCGACCGCGAGCTGCACTCCCTCGTCGCCGCCGCGGCGGGCGCCCCGGACGACCCGGAGTTCGCGCCGCCCCGGCTCGGCGACCTGCCCGCGATGGCCGTCGACCCGGCGGCGACCGGCGACGCGCTCGGCTGGGAGCCGCGGGTGGCGCTGCCGGAGGGGCTCGCCGCCACCGTCGCCTGGGCGCGCGACCGCGCCGCCCCCTGACCCTCGCCGAATGGTGTGACGTCGGTGTTTTGCCTCCCATTTATCGAGGCCCCGCGCGCCCCATTTCGAGTGCACGTGCATTCAGGTGTGCATTCAGTCGTGCATTCTGTCGTGCAGCTCGTTTGCGCGGACACGTTAAGTGCATTCCGGAGGGACAATTGATCACCTAAGGTGACGATTGGTTCACGCTTTGCTCACGTTTTCCCGCATGCCTGTGTGACCTCGGCACCGCGCGTTAGGCTTGGGCCGAAATCAGCGACGGGAGCACGTGCGCCACCGCGAATTCGGGGTATGTGCTCGCCCGGGCGGGCCGCTCCCCGATGGCCGGCCCGTGACCGGACGGATCGGAACCGCGGGGGGAGGCAGGAGAGCCATGCTCAAGCGCGTGACACCGGCGGGAGACCGCCCACACGCCTCGGCGGCGTCGCTGATGATGCCCGAGGGCGTGTCCTGGGTCTAGGTGCCGACAGGCACGCGGAGCCCGGCGGCGGCCCGCCATTCGTCATCCCGAGGGGCGGCAATGCGTGGACTACCTCTCGCTGCCTGGGCGTACGTCTGCGGTGTGGTCGCGCTCGCGGCCGGACTCATCGCGACGTCGTCCTTCGCCGAGATCGACTGGTTCGTGCTGGCGGTGCTGGCGGTGCTCTTCCTCGTCTGCGACTCCGCGCCGGCGCGGCTGAACCTCGCGCGGGCGAGGGTCTCGATGAGCTTCGCCGCGAGCCTCGCCTCGGTGGTGCTGCTCGGCCCGGCGGGCGCGGCCCTGCTCGGGTTCTGCGCCGTCGTCACCGGGCAGCGGTTCTTCGCCCCGGTCAAGCGGCTCTTCAACGGCGCGCAGCTCGCGCTCAGCGGCTTCGTCGCCGGGACGGTCTTCGACCTGCTCGGCGGCGACGGCTTCGACGCCGAGCAGCCCCGCTGGGTGGAGGGCGTCATCGGCCCGTTCCTCGGCGCGCTCGTCACGTTCGTCGTGGTCAACCTGACGCTGATGGCAGGCGTCCTGCTGCTCAGCAGGCAGGCCGCGCCGCGCGAACTGCTGCACGAGTCCGGGCAGCTCGCGTTCGGCTGCCTCGGCTACGGCATGGTCGGCCTGCTGATCGCCGGGCTGTGGCCGGGCGTCGGGCCGTTCGCGGCGGTGCTCGTCCTGCTGCCGCTGTTCATCGCGCGCTGGGCGATGGACCAGGCGTACGCGCAGCAGCAGGCGCACGCCGCGACGCTCGCCGCGCTGTGCCAGGCCGTCGAGACCAAGGACTACTACACCCGCGGCCACTCCGAGCGCGTCTCCCGCGGCTCGGTGATGATCGCGACGGAGATCGGGATGCGCGCCGACCGGGTCGAGGCGATCCGCTACGCCGGGATGCTCCACGACGTCGGCAAGCTCGGCGTCCCGACCAAGGTGCTGCAGAAGAACGGGCCCATGACGGAGGAGGAGTTCGCCGCGATCCAGTTGCACCCGATGCGCGGGCTGGAGATCGTCCGCGAGATCGGGTTCCTGGACGAGGCGCTCGCCGGGATCATGCACCACCACGAGAAGATGGACGGCCGCGGCTACCCGATGGGCCTCGCGGGCGACGAGATCCCCGAGTTCGCCCGGGTGATCGCCGTCGCGGACGCGTTCGACTCGATGACGTCCACCCGGTCCTACCGGCCCGCCCGCAGCGTGTCCGACGCGGTGGCGGAGCTGCGCCGCTGCATGGGCGACCACTTCGACCCGGTGATGGTCGAGGCGTTCCTGCGGGCGCTGGAGCGCGACCCGTGGACGCCGCCCGACCCGGTCGTCCTGCCGGACGACGACGTCGTCGAGACCACCCAGCAGGACCACGACGACCCGAGCGCGCCCCTGCGCGTCGCGGGCGACCCCGCCAATGACCCGGCAAAAGACCCGGCCGGTGATCCGGCGGGCGACGGGGTGCGCCCCGGCGACGGGGCACGGCGGTGATCGCGCGCCATGGCGGCTGACACGGCAGGGGAGCGGCGGGCCGCCGGGGAGCGGGCCGCCTGGCAGACGATCGACTCCGGTCAGCTCCTGCTGATCGCGACCGCCGGGCTGTTCGTGATCGTGGCGATCGCGCAGGTCGCGGCGGCCGGGCTGCGGCAGCCGAACGTCGCGATCATCTTCGGTGTGCTGATCGCGCTCGGCGAGCTGTTCCGCCTGGTGATGCCGGGCAACCGGGAGGTCGCGCCGATCGCGGCGGCGGGCGCGATGGGCTACGCGCTGCTCGTCGGCGTCGGCCCGGAGGGCGCCCCGCCGGACGCGCCGCTCGGCGTCGTCCCGGCCGACCACTCGGCGCTGCAGGTCGTCGCGGTCACCGCGGTCGGCATGCTGGTCGGCTCGCTGCCGCACGTCGCGGTCGGCCGGATGCCGCGCCCGGACGCGATGGCCCGCCGCCTGTTCAACGTCGCGGTCGTCGCGCTGTGCTTCCGCCCGGTGCTGTCGCTCGACCTGCCCTGGCAGGCGGTGCTCGCGGTGATGGGCCTCGTCGTGGTCGGGTCCTGCTTCACCGACGTGCTGATCGCGGCGATGATCCGGGCGGAGGCCGTCCGGGCCAGGTTCGGCATCGCGCTGCGGGACGAGATCGACGCCAAGCTCGCGCTGTGCGCGGCGACCAGCGCGACCGCGATGCTGATCGCGGTCGCGACGACCGCGATGGGCGAGGCCGCGCTGCTGGTCTTCACGGTGCCGATCCTCGTGACGCAGTTCGCGTTCCGCCGCTACGCGGGCATCCGCGCGACCTACCTCCAGACGGTGCGGGCGCTGTCGCGGGTCACCGAGGTCGGCGGCTACGTCGAGACCGGGCACTCGCGGCGGGTGTCGCAGCTCGCCGTCGCGATGGGACGCGAGCTCGGCATGTCCGAGGAGGAGCTGCTCGAACTGGAGTACGCGGCGCTCATGCACGACATCGGGCAGCTGTCGCTCGGCGACCCGATCCCGGGCGGGGCGACGGTGCTGGCGTCCCCGGCCGAGCAGCGCCGGATCGCGGAGCTGGGCGCCGAGGTCATCAAGCAGACCGGCGTGCTGGACCGGGTGGCCCACATCGTCCAGCTCTCGTCCCACCCGTACCGGACGGGGCCGGAGCCCGCCGGTGACTCCGCGGACGCGGCCCGGCCCATCCCGCCGCCGCTCGCCGGGCGCATCATCAAGGTCGCGAACGCCTACGACGACCTGGTCGGCGACTCGTCCGACCGCGACCGGGGGGCGGCCGTGCTGGAGCGGCTGAGGCTCGACTCCGCCGCCGAGTACGACCCGACCGTGGTGGAGGCGCTCAGCCGGGTCGTCGACCGGCGGCCCCGCCAGTAGGCGCGCCGCCAGTGGCGGCGCTGCGCCTCCGCGACGGCGAGGGTGACGGCGGCGGACAGCGTCCAGAGGAGGAGCGCGCCGAGGCGCTGGTCGTGCAGGGGCGGCGGGCCCCAGCGGCGGCCGAGGTCCTCGTACCAGCCGCCGAGCACGGCGCCGTCCCGCAGGAGCGCGATCCCGGCGACCGCGTGCAGCGGCAGGACGGCGAACGGCATCAGCGTCCCGGCCGTCCCGTGGAAGTACGCGAGCCCGACGACGAGGAACAGCGCCAGCGCGAGCGAGTGCAGCGCGTGGTTGGCGAGCGACGCGCCGAAGAACGGCGACACGTACCACCCGTAGAGGGTCAGCGGGAGCAGCGCGGACGCGGTGATCGGGTGGGCGAGCGCCCGCACCGCCCGGCTGCCCGCCGCCTCGGCGAGGAGCCGCGCGTTGTCGCCGCGCAGGGCCCGCGACGCCAGCCGCTGCGGCGCGCCGTACAGGAGCAGCGGCGGGGCGACCACCCCGACGAGCACGTGCTGGACGGCGTGCGCGCTGAACAGCACCATGCTGTACCGGGACAGCCCGCCGCAGGTCGCGAACAGGACGACCAGCAGGCCCGCCGTCCAGGACGCGGTGCGCCGCCACGGCCAGTCGCGGACGCGCGCGAGGCCCGTCCCGTAGAGCACGGCCCCGGCCGCGATCAGCACGGCGAAGAGCGGGTCGGGCCACCAGTCGAGCAGGTACGGGCGGACGCCGGGCGGGCCGGGCAGCGGGAAGCCGAGCCGCAGCGCGACGACGTCGAGCGTGCCGGGCGCGTTCTCCGGCGGCGGCGTCCTGGACAGCCCGGTCGCGAGCGCCATCGTCGCCGCCATGACGAGGATCTCGGCGGCGGCGAGCCGGACGAATCCGCGCGGGCCCCGGCCGTCCCGCAGCGCGGGGAGGGAGGCGCGCCGGTGCCACCAGCCGAACGCGCCGAGCACGGCGAGCGCCACGGCCTTGGCGACGACGAGCGTCCCGTACCGCGACCCGAGGTGGAGCCCGCCGAGTCGCACCCAGGCGTTCACCGCGCCGCTCGCCCCGACGACGAGGAACGACCCGAGCGCGAGCGAGCTGTACCGGCCCGCGACCTCCGCGAGCCGGACGTCCGGCGCGACGGTGACGAGCGCGACGAGCCCGCCGATCCACAGCGCGACGCCGCCGACGTGGGCGATCAGGCTGTAGACGGCGAGCGTGTGGTTCGAGGCGTTCGCCGCGTGGCCGGTGAGCAGCGGCGGGAGGAGCCCGGCGAGCGCGCCGACCAGCAGGTATCCGGCGGCGCGCGGTGCGCCGGGCAGGCTCGCCGCGACGGCCAGCGCGACGGCGATCGCGAGGACGAGCAGCAGCGCCCGGCCCTGCGGCAGCTCGACGAGGAACGTCCGCATCATGCCGCCGGTGAGGTCGGCCGGGCCCGTCCCGAACAGGTCGAGGACGGTGAACACGATCAGCGCCAGCGTGCACAGCGCCCAGAGCAGCGCGGTCGCCGACGCGCCCCGCAGGCACCGCCGGACGACCGGCGACGGCTCCCGGACGAACACCGCCGCGACCAGCAGCCACCCGACCGTCAGCACCGCCGCCGCGTTCCCGCCGAGCTCGGCCACCGACAGCCCGGCCTTGGTCAGCGCCCCGGACTGCGACAGCCCCGGCGTCGCCGACGCGCTGAACGCCCCGCCGACCCGCACCACCACCGCGAGGACGACCAGCGCGAGCGCCGCGGCGCCGATGGCGAGCATGGTCCGATCGGTCACCGGAGCCGGAGCCGGAGCCGGAGCCGCGGCCGTGGGCGCGGGGCGCTCGTGCGTCGTCACGGCCGGACATACGCATAAGGCCGACCGAAAGGTTCAGGCCGCATTAAGGTACCGCCAACCGATCAAGCGGTGAGGAGCGGGATGAACGCCCCTGATCAAGGCAGCAACACGTATCTGGAGAAGGTCGTCGCGCAGCAGGCGGAGCTGGAGGGCGACCTCAGGGCGAGGCGCTCGTCCTCGGCCCCGCCGCCGTTGGCGCCGGGCGCCGTCCCGCCGCCGCCCGGTCCGCTCGCCAAGCGCGACCGCGCCCTCGGCGGCGGCGCCCCGGCAGGGGAACGTTCCGCGCCCGGCCCGGTGGACGTCCGAATCAGCGGGTTCTGGCGGTGGAGGAACGTGCTCGTCCCGCCGAACGCGTTCGTCGTCCACACGCGGCGCGGCCGGGACGAGCCGCTGCACATCGGGCTCGGCGTGTCGTTCCGGTTCAACCCGTCCACGGACTCGTTCCTCGTGGTGCCGGGCGCGACGCAGACGATCCTGATCAACGCCTACTGCATCTGCCGGGAGCTGCAGGGCGTGCTCGTCCAGGGCTACGTCCAGTGGATCGTCCAGGACTTCGGGACCGCCTACCGCAAGCTCGACTTCGGCGACGCCGACGACCCGATGCGCCTGGTCAACCTCCAGTTGCGCGAGCAGGCGGAGGCCGCGATCAAGGACAAGGTCGCGACGATGGGCGTCCGGGACGTCCTCAGCGACAAGCAGCCGATCATCGAGGAGCTGACCGCCCGGCTGCGCGGCGTCGCCGAGGGGCAGGAGGGCGACGAGGGGCTCGGGCTCCGGATCGTCACCGTGCAGATCAAGGAGGCGGTGGTCAGCTCGTCCCGGCTCTGGGAGAACCTGCAGAAGCCGTACCGGGCCGAGCAGGGGCAGATCGCGCGGCTCGCGGAGCTGGAGGCGGCGGAGGCGGTCGCGCAGCGCGAGATGGCCGCCGCGCGGATCAAGGAGACGCAGCGGCTCGAACACGAGCGGGAGCTCGCCGAGCTGCGCGCCCGCAACGAGTCGCGGCTGTTCGACACGGAGGCGGCGGAGAAGCTGCGCCGGACGAAGCGCGAGCACGACGACACCCGCGAGGTCGCCGAGCTGCAGACCGAGACGACGCGGCACGCGCTGCTGATGGAGCGGGAGCGGCACGCCGAGGAGGCCGAGACGGGACGGCTGCGCATCGAGCGCGACCACGAGCTGGCCCGGCTCAGCGCCGAGGGCGAGGCCGCCGTCGCCGAGCTGCGCGCCCGGTCCCGGCACGAGCAGGAGCTGCTCGACCTGGAGCGGGAGGGCGCCCGCGCCGCGCTGGAGAACGAGCGGACGCCCGCCGCGCTGCAGGCCCGGCTGATCACCGAGCTGCCGCACATCATGGCGCGGCTGCCGAAGCCGGACGAGCTGCGCACGATCACCGTCAACGGCGTCGACCAGACCAGCGCCGCCGGGCTGGTCACGCAGCTCGCCGCCGTCGTCGGGGCCCTGCGCGCCGCGGCCGGGGACTCCGCCGGGGACGCTAGCCCGCGGGCGGGAACCTGACGGGCAGCGCGGTCAGGGCCCGGTGGAACGGGCCCGGCCGCCACTCCAGCTCCTCGACCGGGACGGCGAGCTCCATCTCCGGCACCCGGTCGAGGAGCCGCTCGATGGCGACCGCCGCGATGAGCCGCGAGTGGCCCTTGGCCGGGCAGGAGTGCGGGCCGCCGCCGAAGGCGAGGTGCGCCCGGTTGCCCGTCCGGTCGCCGGACGCCCGCGACGGGTCGGTGTTCGCCGCGGTGTAGCCGATGATGACCGGCTCGTGAGCGGGCAGCCGGTGGCCGCGGAACTCGGTCTCCCGGCGGGGGAAGGTCGGGCCGCAGTTGGAGATCGGCGGGTCGGTCCAGAGGACCTCGTCCAGCGCGTCCTGGACGGGCAGCGTGCCGCCGGACAGCCCGCCGAAGAACCGGTCGTCCGACAGCAGCAGCCGCAGCCCGTTCGCGAGGAGCGAGTTCAGCGGCTCGGAGCCGGACGCGAAGAGCATCCCGATCTGGTTCGCGGTCTCGTCATCGTCGAGCGCGGCCGGGTGCCGGAGCATCCAGGACGTCACGTCCCGCCCCGGGTTCGCCTTCCGCAGCGCCACCAGCTCCTGGATCGCCTCCGAGAGCGTCGCGAGGGACGCCTCCGGGTCCGCGCCCTCGATGATCCCGGCCATGCCCCGCTCGTACCGGTCCGCGAGTTCGCGCGGGCAGCCGAGCATGTCGGACAGGACGAGCAGCGGCAGCGGCCGCGTGTACTGGTCGATCAGGTCGGCCTTGCCGTCGCCCGCGAACGCGTCGATGAGGGCGTCCGCGCTCGTCTCGACGTACCGGCGCAGCTCGGCCGGGTGGACGCGGCTCAGGCTGTCGACGATCGCCGACCGGAACCGCGCGTGCACGGGCCCGTTGGTGGCGAGCGCGTTCGGCCGGGCCATCAGGATCGGCAGCACCGGGCACTCCGGCCCGACCTCCTCCTCCCACTCGGCGCTGCCGCGCGGGAACCGGCCCGGGTCGCGCATGATCTCCAGCGCCGCGTCGTACCCGACGACCAGCGTCGCGGGGACGCCCGGCGCCAGCTCGACGGGCGCGAGCTCGCCGTGCGCCCGCGCCAGGTCGTAGACGTGGCCGGGGTCCCGCGTGAACTCCGGCCCGTACATCGGGATGCGCCCAGCGTCGTCGGCGGCGGTGTGCTCGGGGCTTTCCGCGGTCACTGCTTCTTCTCCCGGGTGGTGGTCACGAGGTGGTCGACGAGCGAGATCAGGGCCTCGGTGGACGACCTGCGGTCGCGGGCGTCGCAGTTGACGAGCGGCGTGCCGGGCGCGAGGTCGAGGGCCTCGCGGACCTCATCGTCCGGGAAGCCGGGCGAGCCGTCGAAGTGGTTCACGGCCACCGCGTACGGGAGGCCCTGCTTCTCGACGATGTCCATGACGGCGAACGACTGCTCCAGGCGTGCGGTGTCGACGAGCACGAGCGCGCCGAGGGCGCCGCGCGCGAGGTCGTCCCAGAGGCGGTTGAAGCGCTTCTGGCCCGGCGCGCCGAACAGGTAGAGGACGATCTCGTCGCTGAGGGTGAGGCGCCCGAAGTCGAGCGCGACCGTGGTGGTCGTCTTGTCCTTGATCCCCGCCAGGTCGTCGACCGTCGCGCCGGCCTGCGTCATCCGCTCCTCGGTGCGCAGCGGGCGGATCTCCGACAGCGTCCCGACGAACGTGGTCTTGCCCACCGCGAAGTGCCCGACGATGAGGATCTTGACGGACGTCCGTACGGTGTCGCGCAGGTAGGGCGTCTCAGAGACGAGCCCGGAGTCCATCGAGCACCTCCTGGAGGAGCGAGACCTGGGACGGCTGGACCGCGGCGGCGGGGGCGCCGGCGCGGGTGCTGACATGGCCGCTGTCCACCAGGTCGGACAGCAGCACCTTGGTGAGCCCGACGGGCAGGCTCAGATGACCGGAGATCTCCACGACCGACAGCGCGCCGCCGCGGCACAGCTGCACGATGCGGACCTTCTCCGGGCTGAGGCCGGTGAGCGGCGGGCCGGTCCCGGGTCTCGCGCCCGGCTCGGCCCGCCCCGGCGGATCGCCGGCGGCGATGACGAGGGTGACGAGGTCGAACACGTTGCGGGACGGATGCGCCCGCCCCCCGGTGACGACGTGCGGACGGACGAGCGCCCGCTCGTTCCGGCGCGGCGTCATCCGGGTCGGCCCGCCCCCGGCCGCGGCGGGCTCGTCATCTCCTTGCCGAGCCGCTGGACGAGCTCCTGCAGCCGGAACGACACGGACTCCATGTCCACGTGCTGCGTCGCGGACACGGCGAGGTACGCGCCCGGCCCGGCGGCGACGAGGAACACGTAGCCGTCGTCGAACTCGTTGACGGTCTGCCGCCACGTCGTGCCGGGGTCGCCGCAGAACTCGGCGGTGCTGCGGGCGAGCGACTGCAGGCCCGCCATGCCCGCGGCCTGCCGCTCCGCCTCGTCCCTGCTGATCCGCTCGGAGTGCGCCATGAGCAGGCCGTCCGCGGAGAGCAGGATCGCGTAGCGGGTCTCCGGCATGCGGAGCGCGTCGTCCAGCATCCAGCCGAGCCGGTTCGTACCGTCGTCCATCGCGCCGTTCCCCTCGTTCATCGCCGCTGCTCTCCGCCCGCCGTGCCGGGCCCCTCGTCGCCGGGGGCGCCCGCGCCGGGCGGCGTGCCGCCGCGGCCGGACCGCGTCCCCCGCTGCCAGGCGCCGAGGCCCTTCGCCGTCTCCCGCGCGGGCCGGGCGGGCGGCTCCGCCGCGTCCGCCCCGTCGGCGGGGGGCTCGGCGGCGGGGGGACGGTCGGCGACCGCGACGCGGCTCCGCTTCGGCAGGCCGCCCGCCGTGGACGCCGTGGCGGCCGCCTTGTCGCTCGCGGCGGCGGCGACCGTCTTCGGCGCCGGGCGCGGCGCGGCGGCGGGCGCCGGCTCCCGGTCGTCCGGGACGTTCGTGAGCAGCGCCGACGGCACGAACACGACGGCGCGCACGCCGCCGTAGGGGGAGCGGGAGTCGACCGACACCCGGAAGCCGTAGCGGGCGGCGAGCACCCCGGCCACGGCGAACCCGATCTGCGGCGGGTCGCCGAGCCGGTGGATGTCCACCGACGCCTCGCCGGACAGCAGCTCGGACGCGCGCTGCAGCTCGTCGGCGTCCATCGCGACGCCCGCGTCGTCGATCATGATGGCGACGCCGTTGTGCGTGGAGCGGAAGTTGACCTCGACGGTCGTGTCCGGACGGGAGTGGCGCGCGGCGTTGTCGAGCAGCTCGGCGAGCGCCAGCACGACGGGCTCGACGGCCCGGCTGGTCACCGCCGAGTTGAGTGCGCCCTCCAGGTTGACGCGCAGGTAGTCGCGGATGCGGGAGGTGCCGCCGCGCACCACGTCGGTCAGCGAGGACGCCGAGCGCTGCTGCCCCGGCCACGACCCGCACAGCACGGCGGTGGCCTGCGCGCGCCGTCCGAGCTGCGCGTTCATGTGGTCGATGCTGAGCAGGCCCGCCAGCACGTCCGGGTCGTCGTGCCGGTCCTGCATGGTGGAGATCGCGAGCTGCTGCTCGTTCGCCAGGCTCTGCACGGCGCGCATCATCGCCCGCAGCGTCGACTTCGCGGACTGGTCGGCGTGCTCCTTGACCTGCTCCGCCGACCCGGCGAACAGGTCCATCACGGTGCGCAGGGAGTGCGCGAAGGCGGGCGCCTCGCGGTCCACGTCGTGCAGCGGGCCGACGAAGCGCGCGCCCGGGTCGCCGAGCGACCGCACGAGCTCCGGCAGCCGGACGTCCGCGAGGTGCCGCAGCTCCCGGTCGCGCAGCTCGACGCCGCGGGCGAGGCCGGCGTTCTGCGCGCGCAGCAGGTCGGCGGCGCGGCGCTGCTGGACGAGCAGGACCGCGGTCGCGATCCCGGCGCCGGCCACGAGGACGAACGCCGTCGCGAAGAGGAAGGGCTCCATCAGATCCTCGGGTGCACACGAATGGGGCGAGGCGGGCCGTCACGGACCGCCTCTCGGCCGGGGGGTGGGTTCCGGGCGCATGCGAACGCCGCGGTTTCGGCACCGTAGGACGGGTGCGCCGCCGGGCGCTTGCCCCCGGGCGCAAGGATTTTGCGGCACCGCGCATCGGGTGATCACGCACCGTCTGAATCGCCTCACTTTCCGCTGGAAACGCCTGTTCGGACGGCCTGAATCGGATACGCTCACCTGCGCTGATCACCGTCCGCGCGGCCGGGGTCGGCCATGGGTGCGACGGCGGACAATTCGGGCGTGCACCACGGAACGGGACGCATCGGCGAAGGGCCTGCGGTGGACGACATCCTCGGCGGGCCCGCCCGTGCCGACCGCGCCGCCTACCGGCTCGCCCTGTACCGCTCGGACCGGGCGGGCAGGATCCACGTGGGCAACGTCTATCCGAGTGCCGCCCAGGCCGACGCCGTGTACACCGGCGAAGTCCGCGAACGCGATCCCGACCGCGACGATCCCGACCGCGACGATCCCGACCACGACGATCCCGACCACGACGAGGACGTCTACCGGTTCCTGCTGCCGCTGCACGGCGAGCTGGTGGTCGTGCTGGGCGACGGCGGCGAGGCCCCGCTGCGCCCGGGCACGGGCGGCCTCGTGCCGCCCGCCGCGTCGCTGCGCGCCGGACGGCACCCGTCCGCCCGCGTCCTCGCGCTGACGATCCCCGCGCGCGAGGTGGACGGCAGGCTCCCGCCGGAGTCGCCGTTCGCCGCCGGCCCGTCGGCCGGGCTCGACCTGTCCGCCGGGCTCGGCCGGGTCGTCGCCGACATGGTCCGGGCGGTCGGGGAGGAGCGCGACTCGCTCACCGAGCGGCAGTTCGAGGCCGCCTGCGACCGGATCACCGAGCTGCTGTGCATCGTCGTCGCGGGCCAGCGGGCGGGCGGCGACCGGCCGCCCGCGCCCGGCCACCTCGCCGAGGTGGAGGCGGTGGTGCGGCGCTACGTCCGCGAGCACGTCACCGACCCGGCGCTGACCGGGGCGCGGGTGGCGCAGGCCCTCGGCTGGTCGCTGCGGCAGGTCCAGCTCGCGCTGCAGCGGGCCGGGACGACGCCGCGCGAGCTGATCCGCGAGGAGCGGCTCCGGCTCGTCCGGGACAGGCTGCGCAGCCCGCTCGACCGGCACGTCACGATCACCGACCTGGCGCACGCGACGGGGTTCTCCTCGGCCAGCGCGCTCAGCCACGCGTTCCGCAGGCGGTTCGGGGTCAGCCCCCGTGAGCTGCGGCAACAGGGACGCGCGCAGACCGCGCGGTGACGTCGGACCGGGTTTGGCAGGCGTTGTCTGGCACGCATTTCCAGGCTGCGCGGACCAATCTGGGGTTAATATTCGACTGAAATCAGCAAACGGGGCGAAAGACGGTCAGGAGCGCGCTCGTGGACCTCGGCCCCCACCATCTCCGGATGATCGAGGCTATCGCCGCGACCGGCAGCATCAGCAAGGCCGCGGCCCGGCTCGGCCTGACCCAGCCCGCGGTGAGCACCATGCTCCGCCGGGTGGAGAGCCACCTCGGCGTTCAGTTGTTCGTCCGGTCCCCGGAGGGCGTCACGCCGACGCCGGTCGGGGCGGAGGTCGCCACCCGCGCGCGGGCCGCGCTCGCGAGCATCGACGACCTCAACGCCGCCCTCGCGCACCGGATCAGCGACCCGTCGGCGATGCCGCTGCTGCGGGTCGGCGTGCAGGTGTGCCCGGTGCTGACCGGGCTGGGCGAGCACCTCGGCGGGCTGTCCCCGGCGTCCCGGCTGCACCTGCGGGTCGACCAGGGCGGCGGGCGCATCCCCGCGCTGCTCACCTCCGGCGCGCTCGACATCGGGTTGTTCCAAGAGCCGTTCGAGCACGTCCCGCGGCCGCTGGGCGCACTCGAACGGCTCGTCCTGGTGGAGCGGGAACCGATCCTCGCCGGGATGTCGTCCGACAGCCCGCTCGCCGCCCGCGACACCGTCGAGCTGGCGGAGCTCGCCGAGCTGGACTGGGTCGACGACCCGCTCGACGACGGCCCGTGGCCCGCGTACATCCGCGGGGTGTGCGCCGGCGCCGGGTTCCAGCCCCGGGTGCGGTACTGGGCGAGCGACTGGGGGATCTCCGCCTCCATCATCCGGTCCGGACGCGCCGTCGGGCTGTACCAGCCGACCGCGAGCCCCCGCGAGGGGATCGCGCTGCGCCGGATCGAGGGCGACCCGATCTCGCAGCGGATCGTGCTGGTCTGGCGCCCCGAGGCCGAGCAGGCCGCGGCCCGGCTGCGCGGCATCTTCAACGACGTGTACATGGACCTCGTCCGGGCTCAGCGGATCTACGGCGAATGGTGGGACGAGCATCCGGAGGCGCATCCGGCGTTACCCGTGCCCGCGTCCCCGGGGGCGGACTCCGCCCGGGAGGCGGGTTCCGGGAAGGGGGGCGGTTCCCGGAACCCGCTCGGAGGCGGCTAGTAGCTGCCCGGGGTACGGCGTCGTCGCGCCATGACGACGCCAGCCGCGGTCACCAGCCCGCCCGCGCCGAGCGCGAGCAGGACGGGCGCCGGGCCCCTGTCCGGCGCCCGATCGCTGACGCCGGTGGTGGGCGAGAAGCCGCCGAGCTTCCCGGAGCGCTGGTACGCGGAGCCAGGGAGCTTGTCCGCGTAGCGACCGTGCACGAGCTTCTGGTACGACCCGACCGTCACGCCCTGCTTGACGGACGTCTTGGCCGTGTCGTTCAGAGCCGTGACGCGGCCGTCCTTGAGCCGGTACCAGGCGTGGATCTGCGGCTCGGTGAACACCTGGCCGCCGGCCGCCTTGGCCGGGTAGACGGCCTCCTCGGTCCCGGAGATCACGTTCATGATCGTCCACTCGGCGCCGGTCTTGGTGAGCCACACCGTCGCGTGCTGCCCGGTCGCCGACTTCGCGCCGACCGCCATGTAGGCGAACTGCGCGACGGGAGCGTTCGGCGTCCCCTTCACGAACTCGGGGTTGAGCGAGTACACGGGGTGGACGGCGCCCTCAAGCTTCGGCGCCTTCGCGGCGATCGCCGCCTGCGGGACGGCCTGGTTGGTGACCTGGCCGCGGTTGTGCTGGTCGAGGTGGACGAAGAACTGCCCGATCCGCTGCTGGGCGGTGGCCGACGAGGCGACCTTCGCCGCGGCCGCCTCGTCCGAGGACGGTCCGGCCGCGAACGCGGCGTTGCCGCCCATCAGGACGGTGCCGCCGATCAGGGTCGCCGCGGTGAACTTTGCCACGTTGTCGAACTTGGCGTTCCGCATGTCACGCACCCACCTTCGAGAGGGCCTCGCCCCAGCGGAACTGCCCGTTGCTGACGTAGCTGCTGTGGCTCATCTCGCCGTACCTGGGGCTGGCCGGCCACGGGTCGCCGTAGGAGAGCGTCTGGCCGGTGTAGCCGTAGATCACCTGGGCGTGGCCGCCGCCGGCGGTCCAGTAGATGCCGGTCTCGATCGGGCGGTTGCCGTCGATCTCGGTGACCACGGCCTGGTAGGACAGCGGTCCGGTCACCTGGCCCGGGGAGAGCCCGAGCTTCTGGAACGCGGTCTGGTCCCACTGCAACTGGCCGGGCTGGTTCGGGCACTGGCCGCCCGCGGGGCGGTTCCTCGCGAGGTTGCAGAACTCGTTCTGGCTGACGTTGCCCTTGTTGTGGAACTTGGCGATGGTGAGCCCGCTTGCGGCCCAGCACCACTGGTTCTGCTGCTGGACCTCCTGCTGGATCTGGAGGACGCCTGCCGAGGCGACCCCGGACGACACCGCGAAGGTGGTCGCCGCTACGCCCGCGACACCGGCCGCGATCCGTAGGCGTGCCCGGGCGGGTCGGGTACGCGTTCTCATTCGCTTCCGCCTTTTCTCCCGGCTAACGCCGTGCGGCCTCTCGTCCGGGCACGGTGCGCGCGAAGGGCCTCCGTTTCGCCGGACGGGAGCATTGGCCGGCGGGAGGACGGATCGCACACCTCGCGGTATCCCTACCGGTGCCGGGGGAGTCTTCCGGGCGGGGAACCCCGGGCGAGAGGCCGTAGGAACACCATGACAGTCTCATTGGCGACAAACCGCCGGTAATGTCAGCAGGTCATAACGGCGGTATATATGACCCTGTTTCCGCAGGCCGGGCGGGTGCCGACGGCCCCCGGACCGGCCCCCGCGCGGGGTTGCGCGGCGTCCCGGCCCGCATGGAAACGGCGGATACGGTCACACTCCCGGACATGCCTGAACGCGACGGCGAGCCCGTCACGGCCGTGGTCACCTGGGACGTCAAGCCCGGCCGGGAGCACGACTTCGAGGAATGGGCCGAGGGCATGCACCAGATCGCCATGCGCCGTCCCGGCCACCGCGGCGCGACCTGGCTGCGCGCCGAGGGTTCGCGGAACCGCTACTACACCGTGGTGAACTTCGACGGCCAGGAGCACCTGGACGAATGGCTGGGATCGCGCGAGCGCGCCGACTGGCTCCGCCGCCTGCACGGGATCGCGGCCGAGCACCAGCCCGAGACGACCGGCCTGGAGACCTGGTTCAGCCTGCCGGGGGAGTCGGTGCCGCCGCCGTCCAAGGCCAAGATGATCGTCGTGACGTTCATCGCGGTGTATCCGATCAGCCTGCTGCTGAACGCGTTCGTCACCCCGCTGACCATGTCGTGGCCGGTGCCGCTGAAGGCGATGACGTTCCCGGTGATCCTCGTCCCGCTGCTGACCCTGCTCGTCATGCCGCTGCTGAGCCGGGCGTTCCGGCGGTGGCTGTACCCGCTCGGGCGGTCGCACCGCCCCGCGAAACCGGGCCGCTGATCAGACCAGCAGTTCGTGCAGCTCCCGGACGGCGTCGCGGAGCCGGTCGGCGAACGCGAACATCGCGTCCGCGACCGGGCGCGGGGTGCTCAGGTAGACGTTGAACCGGTCGGGGAGCAGGACGTACGCCACGCCGACGCACTGCTCGCTGGTCGAGCCGAACCCGAAGTACCGGATGTGCTCCGACGGCGCTGAGCTGGTGCTCAGGTAGTCGTCCCGCATGACGAGCCAGCCCGGCGACGCGAACAGCGGCGGCGGCTCGGTGACGCCGACCTCCGCGCCGCGCCGCCGCTGGATCAGCTGCAGCTCCCACAGGTGCTGCTCGGGCGCCTGCCCCGCCTGGCACTCGCGCGCCCGCCGGACGTGCGCGTCGGCGGCGGCGCGGAACGCGTCCCGGCGGATCTCGCGGCCCGCGGCGGGGTCGTCCATGACGTCGGCGAACCGTACCGCCTCGGGCGTGACGACCCGCATCGCCTCGGTGCGGCCGTGCCGGTGGTGGCGGGTCGCGATCGACTCGTAGGTCGCGCCGGTCAGGCCCTTCGCGCGCCGGTGGGCGAGCTGGTAGGCGAGCTGGACGAACGCGTCCGGCGACGTCCCGAGCCGCTTGATCTCGGCGGACCCGAACGTCGCGAACGACACGGTCGTCGTCGCGGTCGAGGCGCCGTAGGCGGCGAACGCGGCGGCGGCGTCGCGGATGTCGCGGCGGAGCGCGTCGTCGAGGGCGAACTCGATCGGCTCGATCACCGGGAGCCCCTGCGACCGCGCGCCCGACCGCCGGGACAGCATCAGCGGGGACGTGCCGAGCAGCGCGTCCACGAAGCTGAGGACGGTGGTGCCGTCCAGGCCGCAGTGCTCGACGTTGATCCCGGCCGTCCCGTCCGCGAAGACGACGAACGACACGGCCTTGTCGAACCAGCGGTTGCCGCTGTCGCCGTGCAGGAGGTGGTCGCAGGCGTCGAGGGTGTTGCGGGGGACGAAGTCCTCCAGGCAGACGCAGAACAGGGCCGTCTCGACCTCGTCCAGCGCCCGCGCGTTGCGCGGGTCGGCGGCGAGCAGCGCGGTGCGGCTCGCCGCCCAGTCGGCGCGGGCCTTGGTGGTGAGGTGCCCGGCGGACGGCTCCACCGCGGGCTCCGCCTTCATGATCGTCTCAAGGCCGGCGGTCAGCTCGTCCAGGGAGTGCGGGCGGCCGTCCGGACCGAGCACGTCCATCCGGATCAGGTTGCCGCGGAAGAACACGACGATGTGCCGGGCCTGCGACGGGCCGGGCCACGCGTCGGAGTACGGGCCGCGGACCGTGTCCTGCTCCGCGCCGGGGATGCGGGTCGTGGAGAACAGGAACTTGTTCTGCACCATCGACAGCGGGCGCCCGCGGTGCACCACCGGGGGGACGGCCTCGTCGTCCAGCCGCAGCTTGTAGTCGAGCGCCCCGGCGATCAGCCCGGCCGCGCGCTGCGCCTGGTCCTCGTCCGACTCCTTGAACAGGAAGAAGAAGTTCGCGTTCAGGGCGATGCGGTCGCGGCGGCCGAGGTAGCGGTACGGCCAGAACGTGTCGAGCCAGCTGTGCACGCCCTCGGACGCGTCGTAGCGTTCGAGCGCGGCGTGCAGCTTGCGGCCGGGGCCGTCCGGGCGGGCGAAGTCGGCGACCGCGGCCGCCGTCCGCGCCCGCTCGGCCGCGGTCAGCAGCGGCGCGCACCACTCGAGGAACCGCTCGCAGGTCGCGTCGAGCGTCGGCAGCGGCACGCGCGGCAGCGCCGCCTCGTTGCCGAAGGTGCGGGACGAGAGCTCATCGCTGGGGTTGCTGGCGTTCACTTCGATCCTCGTGTTTCCGGGCGGTCGCCGACCTGGGCGGGCCGGGGCGGGCAGGGCTGGGATGTGTAGAGCTGGGCGTAGAACCAGCCGTCGGTCTCCACGCCGGTCGGGTCGACGCCCGCGGCGCAGAGCCCGTCCAGGACGCGGGCCTGCTCCTGCGGCGTCGCGAACCGCCGCTGCCGGAACAGCCCCTCGTGGCGCACGGTCCGGTACCCCGCGGCGCCGAGGGTCTCCGCGATCGGCTCGAAGGGGAACATGCGCAGCACGAAGTGCGCCATCCACGGCCGGTTCCCGCCGGGCCCGCCGAGGATCCTGGAAATGGTCCGCTCGGTGACGTACCCGAGGCACCCGGTGGAGATGACCAGATCGACGCCGTCGAGCCGCGCGCGCTGCTCGTCGGTCGGTTCGCCGTTCTCCAGATCGGCGTGGACGGCGCCGTCCAGGAATCCGGCTTCGAGGGCATAGGAAAGGGCTTCCTCCGAGGCGTCCAGGCCGAGGAAACGCACGGGGTCCGTGCGGCCGCCGGAACGGACGAGCTCCCTGTCCCGAGTGAGTAGCGACTCGCGTGTTCGCTGATGCGCGTCCCGGTCGGCGTAGCGATGGTACAGCTCTTCCATGGTGGCCCCATATTTCACCAGGGCGGCGTTGACGCCGTAGGAGCAGCCGATGTCCAGAACGGTCGGGACCGGCGCCCCGCACGCCTCCCGGTATTCGCTGATCAGCCGCCGGAAGTGCGGTTTCGCCAGCTCCGGTATGGAGTAGTCGAGTTGGCGGAGAGTGCCGAAGTACGCCCGCGGATCGGGCCGCGTGTAGATGTGGTCGAACGAGATCTTGCCGGTTTCGCCGGTGCGCATCCGCCGTCCCCTAGTCGAGCAGCCGGTCGACCCGGACGGCGCGTCCCTCCGCCGCCAGGTGCTCGGGCAGGACGCGGCCGAAGAGCTGCCGCGTCCGCGCGACGCTGCCGACGACCCCCGGACGCTCGCTGTAGGCGAAGATCGCGGTGTGCCGCGCCGTCCTCCCGGCGACCCGGCCCACCCGGTGCAGCGAGTACCGTCCCTTGAATAATTGCAGGTCACCGGGCCGGAGCGTCAACCGCTGGACGAGGTCGCCGCCCCGTCCGGCGAGCACCCGGCCGACGTCGCCGAAGTTCTCCGCGTCCGCCGACCGGATGTTCGGGCAGTACTCGAAGCCGCCGCCCGCCTCCGCCTCCTGGACGAGCATGCTCACCGTGAACTCGTTGGTGTCGAAATGCCAGGGATGCTCCATGCCGGGTCTCACGACGTTCAGGCACAGGCCCGACAGCGGATCGGCCAGCTCGTACACGACGGACATTCCGAAACAGGCGGCCGTGAACCGGCGGAACAGCGGATTTGAATAAAGCCGGTGGATCGCGAAACCGGCCGGGATGCGGTCGCGCGGGACGAACGCGTTGCCCCGCTTCATGGTGACCCGTCCCGGATGGCCGTCCGGCAATGGCGTGGTCACGTCGATGTTGTAGGCGTTCACCGTTTCGACGTCGGCGTGGGCGTAGGGCGCGATCTTCGCGCATTCCGTCCGCAATGCGTCCAGCAATGCCGGACGAATGAAGTCGGGCAGCACGCAGCAGCCCGTTTCCGCCAGCTCCGCCCTGGCCCGCGAAATGACGGGGAGCCATCCGTCCGGCAGATAGCGGTCGGCGACCACCCGCCCGAAGTCCTCCGCTGCGTCCATGAACGTCCTTTCGGCTCGGCGCGCCGCATAACCGCGTTCTAGCACAATCCGGGCACTAGATCATGACCGCGGCGAGACGCTCCCGGGACGTCTCCGCGGCCGGGCGGCTCCGGCGGCGGGGTGGCGATCGCGGCGACTTTCCGCGAACCTTTCCTCACGCGGCGGCGTCACCGTCCAGTGGAAACATGATCTAGGAGTGCGGGGAGCGCGGGATGGACTGGCGGCTGACGGACTTCACCGAGGACCGCGAACTCGGACGCGGCGCGCAGGGCAGGGTCGTGCTCGCCCGGCACGCCGGGTCCGGGACGCCGGTCGCGATCAAGTACCTCGTCCAGGGCGATCCGGGCGCGCTCGCGGCGCTGCGCTCGGAGGCGCAGATGCTCGGCCGCCTGACCAGCCCGTACGTCGCGCGCCTCTACCAGTTCGTGGAGCGCGAGCAGGGCGCGGCGATCGTCATGGAGGCGATCAACGGCGCGTCGCTCAAGGAGGTCCTGCGCGAGCACGGGGCGCTCGCGCCGGAGGCGGCGCTGCTCGTGCTGAAGGGGTCGCTGCTCGGGCTCGCGGCGGCGCACGCCGTCGGCGTCGTGCACCGCGACTACAAGCCCGCGAACGTCGTCGTCCAGGCGGACGGGCTCAGCAAGCTGGTCGACTTCGGCGTCGCCGTCCTCGCCGGGCAGGGCTCGCTCGCCGGGACGCCCGTCTACATGGCGCCCGAGCAGTGGCGCGGCGAGCCCGCGACCCCCGCCACCGACGTGTACGCCGCCACCTGCGTGTTCGTCGAGTGCGTGAGCGGGCACCGGCCGTTCGCGGCGGGCGAGCGGGCCGCGCTCATGAACCAGCACCTCACCGCCCAAGTCGACGTGTCGGACGTCCCGGAACCGCTGCGCCCGCTCGTCCTGCGGGGCATGGCGAAGGAGCCGGCGGAGCGTCCGGCGGGCGCCGCGTCGTTCGTCGGCATGCTGGAGTCGGCCGCGGTCGCCGCGTACGGGAGCGACTGGGAGCAGCGGGGCGTCCGCGCGCTCGCCGCCGCCGCGGTCGCGCTGGCCGCGCTGTTCCCGCTCGGCGCGCTCACCGTCGCCCCCGCCTCCGGCGCCGCGGGCGCGGCGGGCGCGGCCGGGGCCGCCGGGTCGGGCGCGGCCGGATCGGGCGGCGGCGCGGGCGCCGCCGGAGCGGCCGCCGGAAAGGGCATCCTCGCCACGGCGGCGGGCAAGGGCGCCGTCGCCGCCGCGGGCGCGGCCGTGGTCGCCGCGACGGCGGGCGGCACCGTCTACGCCACCCAGGACCACAAGGAGCCGCCGCCCCCGCCCGTCGCGGTCGTCGCCCTTGCCGCCCAGAACGAGACCCTCCGCAACCCGGAGATCGTGGTGCAGAACGTGCAGTACCCCAAGGTCAGCGGCCTGCGGAACCCGGCGCTCGAACGGCGGATCAACGCCGAGCTGCGCGGCCCGCTGGACCGCCTCATCGCGATGTCGCGGGCCCTCGACCGCGATTTCGGCTGCCACGGCAAGCCTGTGAAGATCGGCACGAGGACGCGGCTCGGGCTGCGCGGGCCCCGGCTCGTGTCCGTCCGGTACTTCCAGATCACCGACAACTGCCAGCAGGCGGACGGGTCGCCCGGCGGCGAGGTCGTCACCGTCGACCTGCGCACCGGCCGCAGGCTCACCGCCGCCGACGTGTTCCGTCCCGACGCGCTCACGGACGCGGGCGCCGCCCGGCTCCGGTCGATCGTCGCCCAGCATCCCGTCGGCAACGAGCGCCGCTGGACCGACTGCACGCCGGACGGCAGGTTCAAGCGGTCCTACTTCTTCCCGGGCAGGCCCATCGGGCCCGGTCAGACGAGCTCGCCGCCGAACCTGAGCCCGTTCTTCACGCCCGCCGAGTTCCAGCTCTCCTACCTCGCGGGCGGCAGCGACGGCTGCGGCGACCTGAACTTCGGCGCGTCGTACGCGAGCGTCCGCGCGATGCTCAAACCGGAGATCGTCGCGATGCTGCCCACGTAGGCCGCCGAGAGTCCCGGCTGGTCCCGTCACATTGGACGGGGCCGGGCTGGGTACACCGTCCCGGAACGGAAACGGCAGATCACGTCGAGGAGACGGCCCGGGACGGCGACCGATGCTGAGAGAACTGGTGGCGGCGAGCCACCTGATGTCGATGGAGCAGTTGCCGGACGCGGTGGCCTTCCACGCCGCGGACGCGGGCCTGCACGGCACGCTGATCTACATCGTCGACCTCCAGCAGACGGTGCTGCGCCTGCTCACCGGCGTGGGCCCGGACGCCGGGCGCGAGCCGGGCCCGGAGACCCCGGAGTTCAAGGTCGAGGGGACGCTCGCGGGCCGCGCGTTCCAGACCGTCCGGCCGGTGACCGGCCAGGCGTTCGACGACGGGACGTGCCAGTACTGGCTGCCGATCCTCGACGGGGCCGAGCGGATCGGCGTGCTCAGGGTCACCATCCCCGCCGACGACGACCGGGCGAAGGACGACGCCGAGTACCTCGCCGGCCTGGTCGCGCTGATGATCGTCAGCAAGGGCCCGTACAGCGACTCGCTCTCCCGGCTCGTGCGCACCCGGGAGATGACGGTGTCCGCCGAGATGCAGTGGCGGCTGCTGCCGCCGCTCACCTTCGCCAACGACCAGGTGGTCATCGGCGCCGCCCTGGAGCCCGCGTACAAGCTCGGCGGCGACACCTTCGACTACGCGCTCGCCGGGAACACGGCCCATCTCGCGATCTTCGACGCGATGGGGCACGACACCACGGCGGGGCTGACGTCCAACCTCGCGATCGCGGCCTGCCGCAACAGCCGCCTCCACGGCGCGGGCCTCGTCGAGACCGGGCAGGCGATCGAGGCGGTCCTCGCCGAGCAGGACGGGCACGGCCGCTTCGTCACCGCCGTGCTGGCCGAGCTCGACCTGCGGTCGGGCTTCTTCTCCTGGATCTCGCACGGCCATCCGCCGCCCGTGGTCGTCCGCGACGGCCGCTGGGTGACGACCCTGGAGTGCCGGCCGGGCGCGCCGCTCGGGACCGAGCTGGGCGACACCCCAGAGCTGTGCAGCGAGCAGCTCGAACCCGGCGACCGCGTCATCCTCTACAGCGACGGGATCGTGGAGGCCCGCGACCCGCACAAGAAGGAGTTCGGGCTCGACCGGTTCGTCGACTTCATCATCAAGCGGGAGGCGGACGGGCTGCCCGTCCCGGAGACGCTGCGCCGCCTCATCCACAGCATCCTCCAGCACCACTCCGGGCGCCTGGACGACGACGCGACCGTCCTGCTCGTCGAGTGGCACGGGCCGTTCGGGGACGGCACGCGGGACCGGCTGCAGCAGACCTGACAGTCACGCCTGCGGCTGCGGGCCCCGCACGTACCGGACGGCCCACCGGCCCAGCCCGCGGGCGATCCCGAACAGGATCAGCGCGACACCGGCCAGCGGCAGGACCAGCAGGACGATCTGCAGCCCCGACGTGATCAGTTCGAGCGCGCCCGCGCCCGCCGACGCCTCCGCCGCGAGCCGCCGGATCATCCACCAGTCCTTCTGGGCGAGCGCGGGGATCTGGCTGATGATGAGGCCGAGCTGCAGCAGCAGCACCGGGATGATCGTCAGCACCCACACCGTCACGAAGATCTGCGGCCAGCGCTTGAGGTCGTCCAGCCGGGCGTCGGCGGGGCGGCGCAGCAGCGTCCGGCGCAGGATCGGCCCGATGTACTTGAACAGGTCGGGGATGCCGATCAGGTCGGACATGATGTAGTACCCGTCGAACCGCAGCGTCGGCAGCAGCTGCTGGATCATCTCCAGGTTGACGTACAGGACGGCGACGAGCAGCGGCTCGAACCCCGTCTGCAGGTAGGCGAGCGTCAGCCCGAGGACGAAGATCGCGTTGAAGTAGACGCCCGCGAGGTCGGTGCGCAGCCGCCCGCCGCGGCCGAGCCGGTACGACTCGGTGATGTCGGTGTAGAACGCGGGCCAGACCAGGTAGATGCCGCAGCCCATGACGCCGGGCCGCACGCCCCCGTACCGGCAGGCCGTCGCGTGCCCGACCTCGTGGAACGCGCAGGACGCGACGCCGAGCCCCATGACCAGCAGGATGCTGACCGGGTTCATGATCGCCGTGGTGATCGCGTCCACCATGGAGCGGGTGGTGAGCAGCCAGGTCTCGGCGGCGCCGAACGCGGCGAGCATCGCGATGAGCACGACCGGCCGGAACAGCCAGCCGAACAGCCCGCCGACGAACCAGGTGAACGACTCGGGGAGGACGGCGACCCGGAACTTCAGTCCGAGGAACGGGTCTGCCTTCACGGACTGGGCGGGGGTGCCGTCGCTGTAGGTGGTGACGCCGAGCGGGGCGAGCTTGCGGTCGGCCAGGTAGACGACCTGCTCGCCGGTGAGCCGCGCGCCCGCCTCTTCGCTGACCGCGGCGGCGACGCGGTCGAGGGCCGCGGCGGCGTCGCCGCCCGCGAGGTCGCGGTGCTCGTGCAGCGCCTTCGCGACGAGGAACAGCAGCGGCGGCAGCCGGACGAGCTGCCCGTTCGGCAGCCGGACGAGCTCGGGCGGCTCCCGGTAGCCGGAGTTCTTGAACTCCCCGACCAGTTCGGCGCCGTCGACGAGGGCGGGCAGCGTGAGGGCGGCGGGCGGCTCGGCGCCGTCCACGGCCGGAGTCGCCGGGGTGCCCATCAGCCGTGCTGCTGGACGACGGTGCCCGGGACGCAGGTCAGCGACGAGTAGGGGGCCTGGGCGAACAGGCCCGTCCCGAGGAGGCCGTTGTTGCCGGGGGAGTTGGTCGCCTGGCAGGCGTAGACGATCGTGGTGTCGCCGCCCCCGCCCCCGGCCGCGCCGCCGCCGAGCGGCGCCAGGGCGGACAGCAGGAGCCGTCCGGGCAGGACCTCGGCACGGAGGCCGTCGAGGTCGGCGAAGGTGAGCGTGCGAGGGTGCGTGTGGCTCATCGGATCGCTTTCGCGTCGTGGGACAGGTCGTGGGACGAAGGGCCGTGAAAGGGGGGAAGGGCCGACGGGAGAACGCCGGCCCTTCCCATACGGGCCAGGGGCCCGCTTTCATGCGTCGCCGGATCAGTGACCCGAGACCACCGAGCTGCTCGCGCAGGTGAACGAGGAGGTCGGGTTGTTGGAGCTGAGCCCCAGCGCGCCGATGAGCCCGCCCTGCGGGTTGTTGTTGATGGCCTGGCAGTTCGGCACGACCGCGGTGGTGCCGCCGCCGTGGCCGCCGCCCCCGTGGTTGAAGTTGAGGTTGCTGTTGTCGTTGTCGCTGCCGCCACCGACGAGAAGGGTGGACAGCACGGCGCGCTCCGGCAGGACCTCGCCGGCCAGCTTGTCCAGCTCGGTGTAGCTGAAGGACTTCATGTGGTTCCTTTTCTCGTTGTCACGCCCGGTTCTCAAGGTGATACCGGATGTCTCTTCTCCCGCCTCGGGTCGAGGCGAGATAGCTCTACGTATAGCAGATGTGACTCACGGTGGCCAACACGGGGGGTGACGGCGATTCCGCGATCTCGGCGCTCGCGCATGCCGCGCCCTTGCTGGGTAGTACCGGGTCGTCCGAGCGAAGATCGATGGGCTGACCAGGGGGATCGGAAATGGCCGACAGGACTTTCAGCATCGACGTGGCGGCGATCCGGGACAGGGCCCGGCGGAAGATGGCCGACGGCCCCGTGACGGAGGGCTACCGGCGCAGCACCGAGGAGGTCATCGGCGTGCTGAACGACGTGCTAGCCACCGAGATCGTCTGCTGGATGCGCTACTCCCGGCACGCGATCAGCGCCAGCGGGATCGACCGCGCGCAGGTCGCGGCGGAGTTCAACGAGCACGCCGACGAGGAGCGCGACCACGCGATGCGCGCGGCGGAGCGGATCAACCAGCTCGGCGGCGAGCCGGACTTCGACCCCGACACGATCACGACGCGGTCCCACACGACCTACGACACGTTCGACGACTCCGACCTGAAGGGGATGCTGCAGGACAACCTCGTCGCGGAGCGCATCGTCATCGAGTCCTACCAGGAGATAATCCGCTGGCTCGGGGACGGCGACGTGACCACTCGGCGGCTGATGGAGCACATCCTCGAAGAGGAGGAAGAGCACGCCGACGACCTCATCGACCTCCTCGGATATTGACGAATCCCGGGCATTGAGAAGACGCTCGCCCGGGACGAGATTTACCGAGACTTGACGAGTCGGCCGGGCGCCGACGATTCACCTCGTCCGGACGGGTATCGAGCCCGGATGGAATTCGGATACACGCTGCTCTGCGAGCAGACGCCGCCCAAGCAGCTCGTCACCGACCTGGTCGAGGCGGAGGAGGCCGGGTTCGACTATTCGGTCATCTCCGACCACTACTTCCCGTGGCTGGAGGACCAGGGCCACTCGGCCTACGCCTGGTCGGTGCTCGGCGCGCTCGCCCAGGCCACCCACCGCATCCCGCTGATGACGTTCGTGACCTGCCCGATCATGCGCTACCACCCGGCGGTGGTGGCGCAGAAGGCCGCCACGATGGGCGTCCTGTCGGACGGCAGGTTCACGCTCGGGCTCGGCGCGGGCGAGAACCTGAACGAGCACGTCGTCGGGCGCGGCTGGCCGTCGGTGGACGTCCGGCACGAGATGTTCGAGGAGGCCGTCGAGATCATCCGGGCGCTCCTCGGCGGCGGCTACCTCAACTACCGCGGCCGGCACTTCAACGTCGACTCGGCGAAGGTCTACGACCTGCCGGACCAGCCGGTCAGGATCGGGATGGCCGCGTTCGGCCGGCGTGCCGGACGGCTCGCCGCCCGGCACGCCGACCTGCTGATCTCCGACCAGCCGATCGGCGGCGTCGTCGACCTGTTCCACAAGGAGGGCGGCGCGGGGAAGCCCGTCTACGGGCAGATCCCGGTCGCGTTCGGGAGCGACGTCGAGGAGTGCAGGCGGCGGGCGCACCGCATCTGGCGCTTCTCGGTGCCCGCCTGGAAGGTCATGGCCGAACTTCCCGGGCCGGGGAACTTCGAGGCGGCGTCCAGGACCGTCCGTCCGGAGGACGTCGCCGAGTCCGTCCCGTGCGGGGACGACGTGGACGACTACGTCCAGGCCGTGCAGCAGTGGGTGGACGCGGGCTTCACCCACATCGCCTTCTGCCAGTCCGGCCCGGACCACCAGAAGGACTTCCGCACCTGGGCGGAGGCGGACCTCCTGCCCGTCCTGCGCGAGCGCTTCGGATGAGCCGCCGGAGGAGCGGGACGCGGTCCAGCACGGACGACCTGCGCCCCGCTCCGGCTCCGGCGCCGGGTCAGCCGGTGCAGTACTGGCTCTCCTTGCCGATCGCCCGGTAGGGGCAGTCGGCGTAGTCGGTCAGCCGCAGCAGCGCCTCGCGGCTGCGCTGCACCTGCCCGTCGATCGCGGACGGCGGCGGGTAGAAGTCGCCCCCGCCCAGCTCGAACGTGAACGACACGATGTGCTGGTCGCCCCACGTCCAGTCGTCGGACGTGCCGTCGGTGATGTAGAGGTCGCTGTCCTGCTCCGGGGTGAATCCGTTCGTCGCGGCGAGTTCGCGGCCGATGGTGCGGTGGACCGCCTCCTCGTCCGCGGACATGCTCCCCGGGACGGTGTCGCTCATCGTGTACCCGAACGGCCAGAGCACCAGTTCGGCGACCGAGTGGATGTCCAGGAAGACCTTGATCTGCTGCTTGCCGCCGACGACCCGGCTCCGCACGAAGTTCTCGATGACCTTCACCTCGGGCGCGGACTCGGCGCTCGTGCCCCGGTACGTCTCGCTCGCGCCGTTGCTGGACGACCCGCCGCAGCATCCCCACTTGTAGTTGAAGTTGCGGTTCAGGTCGGTGCCGACCGAGGTGGGGTTCGGCTGCCGGTTCTTGCGCCACATCCGTCCGGGCTGGGTGTCGCTGGTCATGTCGTAGACCTGGCCGTCCGGGTTGACCATCGGCATGAGGTAGATCTCGTTCTCGTTCACCAGGTTCGTGATCCGGCTGTTCGTCCCGTAGCCGTTGGTGAGCTGCCCGAGATAGTCGAGCGCCTGCTCGGCGGTGAGCCGTTCGCGCGCGTGGATGTTGGCGATGACGAGCATTTCCGGCTCGTTCTCGTCCGTGGCGACATTGTCGCTGATCTTCACGCCGACGATGTCGCGTCCCTCATAGGACTTGCCCGCGACGAACTTGCTGGCGATCTGCGGGTGGGCGGCCACCACCGAATCGACTTCCTGCCGCATTTCCGCGTACGTGTGGTACGACGTCGCCGACTTCAACGGCCCGACGGCCCGGGGCGGCGCCGCCGTCACCGCGAATCCGAGCTTCCTTATCGCCCGAACCTCGGACGGAAGCGCGCTGACCCGCAGTTCCCCGCCTTGCACACGGTCGATCGCCGCTCCAGTCCCGGCGACCTGATTGCGCTGCTGAACGGTCCGCACCCCGCGCACCACGTACTCGCCCGATGTCTCGGGCCCCGACGCGGACGAGGGAACGGCGACCCCGGCCAGTACCAGGGCCAGCGCCGCGACGACGGCGAAAAGGAAATGCGGTCTGCGGGACATGACGGTCTACCTGCCATTGGCTCTGTGCGCCGCCGACCACACTGCGGAGGTTTCCCCAAGGCCGACCGAACGCTCGCGATAGCCGCCACGATGACCTGCCGCCCCCCACCTGACAATGGCCCATCGTTAACTTGAGACACCCTCCGACCACCCGTCCCACCCAAAAAGCGCCAGCTCAGAGTTCCCCGCCCACCGCCCTTTTCAAGCCCCCGCCCCCGCACTGTGAATTTTCAAGTCCCAGTGAACTCGGGTGTGAGGGCAGGACCTCGCCCGGAGGTTAACTGTGTGTTGCTGATCGCCTACTCGGTGGGGCGGGTGGGAAGGGTCTGTCGCGTTCGGTTCGAGCGGGCGGAGGCGATGGGGATGGGCGAGGGGCCGACGGTGCCGACGACGAGGGTCACGCCGGGGGACAAGCGGTATCCGGCGCTCAGCCGGGGGTTCAACCAGCGGTGGATCGGGCGGCCCGACTACGTCCAGCTGGTGCGGACGCCCGAGGAGGTGCGGGAGGCGCTCGCCACGGCGCTGCGCGAGGTCCCGGACGACCCGGAGCGGACGCGGATCACCGTCAAGGCGGGCGGCCACTGCTACGAGGACTTCGTCTGCGGCCCGGACGTGCGGGTGATCCTCGACGTCAGCCCGATGTGCGACATGGTCTACGACGACGCCATGCAGGCGTACTGCGTGCAGGCCGGGGCGACGAACTGGCACGTGTACAGCCACCTGTACCCGATGAGCGGGCGGGCGCTGCCGGGCGGGTCGTGCTACTCGGTGGGGCTCGGCGGGCACATCCCGGCCGGCGGGTTCGGGCTGCTGTCGCGGCAGCACGGGCTCACCGTCGACTACCTCTACGCGGTGGAGGTGGCGGTGGTGGACGAGTACAAGAACGTCGAGCTCGTCGTCGCCACGCGCGACGACCGGGGCCCGCTGTACGACCTGCTCTGGGCGCACACCGGGGGTGGGGGCGGCAACTTCGGGGTCGTCACCCGGTTCTGGTTCCGGGAGCTGCCGGAGCCGCCGAAGGAGGTGATGCTGACCGGGCTCGCGTGGGACTGGAAGGACTTCACCGTCGGCGAGTTCGCGAAGCTGGTGACGGCGTACGCCGAGTACTTCCGCGACCACCAGGATCCGACCACGGCGGAGGGGAAGCTGTTCGCGCTGCTCAAGCTCAACCACGTGAGCAACGGCCAGATCGGGCTGCTCGCGCAGGTGGAGGCCGACGACGCCGAGGGCCAGCAGGCGATGGCCGAGTTCGTGAACGCCGTCGACGGGCGGATCCGGCCCGCCGCGACGGTCATCAAATCGGTGATGGGCGACCATTTCGTCCACATGGACATTCCGCGCGTGATGCCGTGGCTCACGGCGACGCAGGCGCTGAACGCCAGCGGGGAGAACCGCTGCGGCAAATACAAGTCGGCCTATCTGCGGAAGCCGTTCACCGACCAGATGATCGAGGCCATGTGGGCCTATCTCGGCAACGAGAGGTACACCGACTACCCCAACCCGCAGGCGCTGATCCAGGTCGACTCCTACGGCAGTGCGGTCAACCGGCCGGAGCACAAGACGGCGGCGCGGCAGCGCGACTCGATCCTCAAGCTCCAGTACCAGGTGTACTGGACGAAGAACGACCCCGCCGAGGACCTGCACCTCTCCTGGATCCGCGACACCTACAAGGCGACGTTCGCGACGACCGGCGGCGTGCCCGTCGCGGACGGCGACGTCACCGACGG
This sequence comes from Actinomadura syzygii, assembly GCF_008085905.1. GTDB lineage: Bacteria > Actinomycetota > Actinomycetes > Streptosporangiales > Streptosporangiaceae > Spirillospora > Spirillospora syzygii. The sequence goes on from NZ_VSFF01000007.1 coordinate 434,274, forward strand.
CTGCTACATCGGCTACCCGGACGTCGACCTGAACGGCGAGCCGTGGAACGAGTCCGACCAGTCGTGGGAGACGCTCTACTACAAGGACGGATACCGGAAGCTCCAGGAGGTCAAGCGCCACTGGGATCCGCGGGACGTCTTCCGGCACACCCAGTCCATCCGCCCGAACGGCGCGCCCTGACACGGAGTGCCGTGACGGGGCCGGGAACGGCGCGGCGGCGGCGCGAGTCTCGCCTTTATTGCATTCATTGCCAATACTTGCGGGCGTGACGGCGGGGACAGTAGTTTCGGGCGATGCGGGGCGCCGCGCCGGACGCGCTCCGGGCCGGCCGGGAGCCCATGAAGACCGGCTGGGGAGCCCATGAAGAAGCGCACCGACAGGAAGATCGCCCTCGCGGGCACCGCCGCCGCGGCCGTCCTCCTGCCCGCCGTCATGGTCGGTCTTGCGCAGGCCGGGATCGGCGTGCCGAAGGGGCGCTCCGAGGCGTCAGGCGCCTCCGATCCGGTGCCCTCCTTCGGTCCCGCCACGGAGCCGGGCGCGCCGAAGCCCCGCAGCGCGTCGCCGAAGCCGCCGAAACTGCCGCACGTCCCGCCGAACACGAACCCGTTCAAGACCGGCGGCGGCTCGCCAGCCCCAGACGACCCCGACTCCAACCCCCGCAGCCACGGCAAGAAGCCGAAGACCCCGGGCGGGACGAGCGGCCGCGGCTACGCGAAGGCGCCCGACGGCGCGACCATCACCGGCGTCAAGAAGGTGAACTCGCGGCAGTTCGACGTCACGATCGCGTCCCCGGCGCTCGGCGCGAAGGTGAAGACGCGCGTCATGGTGCCGAAGGGCTGGACGCGCAAGACGACCAAGACGTGGCCCGTCGTGTACGCCTACCACGGCGGCAACAACAACTACACGTCCTGGACGAAGGACTCCAACATCGAGCAGGTCGTCGGCCCGTACAACGCGATGGTCGTCATGCCCGAGGGCGGCTGGAACGGGTCGTACACGAACTGGTGGAACGGCGGCAAGGGCGGCATCCCCGAGTGGGAGACGTTCCACATCCGCGAGGTCATCCCGCTGATGGAACGCAACTTCCGCGCGGGCTCCATGCGCGCCGCGATCGGGCTGTCGTCCGGCGGGCAGGGCGCCATCACCTACGCCGAGCGCCACCGGGGCACGTTCAGGTACGCCGCGTCCTACAGCGGCGCCCTCAACATCACCGCGCCGGGGATGCCGATCATCCTGACGACCATGAACCGGGAGGCGGGCACCTCGATCTGGGGCGACCCGATCACCGCGCGGGCGAACTGGGAGGCGCACGACGCGGCCGTGATGGTGGCGAAGCTGAAGGGCGTCGGCGTCTACGTCTCGTCCGGCAACGGGCAGCCGGGGCCCCACGACAACCCCGACGCCGCGCCGTGGGACGCCGGGCGCATCGGCGAGCAGCTCTCCGGCGTGATGAACGACAACTTCGTCGCGGCGGCGCGGCGGGCGGGCGTCCCGGTCACCGCGCACCTGTACGGGCCGGGCATGCACAACTGGAAGTACTGGCGCGTCGAGCTGGTGCGGAGCTGGCCCGCCATCGCCGCCGCCATCGGCGCCCGAAAGTCCTGACCGGGGCGCGGGTGAACGGGGCACGGTGAACGGGTTCGCGCGGCGGGAGTTCCAGCTCGTCCTGCTCCGCCGGATGGCCGACTACCAGCCCGGCCTGGTCGAGGACGCGATGCGCTCCCTCGCCGCCACCCGCACCGAGATGCGGGAGGTCAACGCCCGCTGGCAGCGGATCGTCCGGTCGCGGACGTTCCCGCGCGGGCGGCGGCGGTACGAGGCCGTCCTCGGCCCGCCCGGCGCCGTCGAGCCGCGCCGGATCGGCGACGCCGACTGCGCGGTCGCCTGGTGGCCGCCGTTCCCGCTGTGGCCCGGACTGCGCTTCGAGATCCTCATGGCCCCGGACGGGACGGTGCTGCACGAGTGGCTCGTCCGGCACGACGGCGTCCCCGTGCCGAGGCTGGAGCGCGTCGACGACCTCGTCCCCTGGTCGTGCGTGGTGGACGACGTCAGCCGGAACTTCGGGACGGTCGCCCACCAGGACGGCGACGCGCCGAGCCGCTGGCACGCCACCGTCACCGAGCCCGGCGGCGGCACGGTCACGGCGCACTTCGTGTGGGGCCTGCTCCAGGCGGTCGAGCACACCTGACACTTTGGGGCGATCTTGGCGGTTCCCGGCATCGGACATTGCGCGCCCCTCCCTACGTTGGAGGAATGCCCGAGGTGACCGGACACGCCCCCGGGACCGCTTCCTGGGCGGAGCTGACGACTCCGAGCGTGGAGGCGTCCAAGGCGTTCTACCGCGAGGTCTTCGGCTGGTACTCCTACACGCTGACCGTCTCCCCGCTCGGCGACTACGAGATCTTCACCCTCGGCGGCGTCCAGGGCCCCGAGGTCACCGGCGCGTACGCGCTCGCCGACGAGTCCGAGCCCGGCTCCTGGACGTGCTACTTCCGCACCGACGACGTCCCCGCCACGCTCGACGCGGTCCGCGCCGCGGGCGGCCGGATCGCCGTCGAGCCCACCGACGTCGGCGACCTCGGCCGGATGGCGCTGTGCACCGACTCGCAGGGCGCCGACTTCGCGCTCTGGCTGCCCTTCAACCTCAAGGGCGCGGGCGTCATCGACGAGCCGAACACGATGTGCTGGGTGGAGCTCGCCTGCCCCGACGTCCAGGACGCCCGCCGCTTCTACGGCGAGGTCTTCGGCTGGACGCCCGTCGACCGCTCCTACTACGCCCCCGACTACACCAACTGGAAGATCGGCGACCGGTCCGTGGCGGGCCTGGTGCAGATCGCGGAGTGGTGGCCGCGCAGCTTCCCGCCGCACTGGATCCCCTACTTCTGGGTGTCGGACTGCGACGCCACCACGTCCCGCGCCGCCGAACTGGGCGCGCAGGTGCACGTCCCCCCGGTCGACATCGGCCCGGGACGCTTCTCCGTCATGACCGACCCGACCGGCGCCCGCCTCGCCGTCATCACACCGTCATCCCGCGCCACCGCCCCGCACCGCCTCGCCTGACCCTGCACTGGTCGACCCTCAGCCGGTTGCGCTCAGCCGACAGCGGCGCCAACCGCGCCGCCGGCTCCTCAAACCCGTGCCGGGCACGGCCGCCGAGCGCGGCCGCGTACTCGCTGGCGGGGACGATGACCCGCGTGTGTCAGGGGCGTGCGTCAGGGGGTGGGGCGGGGGCGTCGAGGGCGCCGAGGAGCATGCGGACGAGTTCGTCGATCACCTCGTCCAGGGAGGCGTCGAGCCAGCCCGCGCTCCAGTCGTGGAGGAGGCCGTTGACGCCGCCGAGGAACGCGGTCGCGGCGATCCGGTGGTCGCGGGCCGGGATCTCGCCGCGGGCGGCGGCGGCCGCCGCCTCGGCGCGGATGAACTCGACCCAGCGGGCGCGGCGGTCGCGGCGCTGCCGGTCGAGCCGCGGGCCGGCGCCGACGATCTCCACGAAGGCGACCCGGACGCGCCCCGGGTCCGCGGCGACGCTCGCCGCGTACACGCGGAACAGACGGCCGGTGCGCTCGGCGAGGCGAAGGCCCGCGACGCCCGGCAGGGCGTCCACGACGGCCCGCTCGGCGGCGTCGTTGATCTCACGGTGCAGCTCGGCGAGCAGGTCCTCCAGGGTGCGGAACTCCTCGTAGAACTGCCGGGTGGACAGCCCGGCGGCCTCGCTGAGCGCCGCCACCGTGGTGCCCCGGTAGCCGGGGCCGCGGCCGAACATCTCCAGCCCGGCGTCGAGGAACCTGCGGCGGCGCTCGGCCCGCCGCTCGGCGGCCGTCCTGCCCCCGTACCGGCCGGTCGGGGTCGCGCGCCTGCCCGTCACCGCGACATTTTCCCGCATTCCGCTGATCTGTCGAGCATCCCGTCACGGCGCGGGGCCCACTAGTCTCGGGGCCTGGCGGGGCGCCCGGCCCGGCCGTTCGCGAGGGGAAGTCAACACGTGTTCGAGTCCGTGCTCGTGGCGAACCGCGGGGAGATCGCGGGCCGGATCGTCCACACGGCCCGCGCGCTGGGCGTCAAGGCCATCGCGGTGCACTCCGCCGCCGACGCCGCGCTGCCGTTCGTCGCGGAGGCCGACGAGGCCGTCCTCATCGGCCCGGACGACCCGGCGCGCAGCTACCTCAACGTCCCGGCGATCCTGGAGGCCGCCGACCGGACGAACGCGCAGGCCGTCCATCCCGGCTACGGGTTCCTCGCCGAGAACGCCGACTTCGCCCGCGCGGTCGCGGGCCGCGGCCACGTCTGGGTCGGCCCGCCGCCGCTCGCCGCCGCCCGGATGGCCGACAAGATCAACGCGCGGAACCTGATGAAGGAGGCGGGCGTCCCGGTAGCGCCCGGCGTCTGGGAGCCGGTCCCGGACGCCGCGACGGCCGTCGAGGAGGCCGAGCGCATCGGCTACCCGGTCATGGTCAAGCCCGCCGCGGGCGGCGGCGGCATCGGACTGGCCGCCGCCCACGACGAGACGGCGCTGCGCGAGGCGTACGAGACCTCCCGCGCCCGCGCCGAACAGATCTTCGGGCGGGCCGACGTCCTGCTCGAACGGTACGTGGAGGGAGCGCGGCACGTCGAGGTGCAGATCCTCGGGCTCGCCGACGGGACGGTCGTGCCGCTCGGCGAGCGCGACTGCTCCGTCCAACGCCGGCACGAGCAGGTCGCGGCGGAGACGCCGTCCCCCGGCGTGGGCCCCGAGCTGCGCGAGCGGATGCTCGCCGCCGCCGTCCGCGCGGGCGAGACGGTCGGCTACCGCGGCGCCGGGACCGTCGAGTTCCTCGTCGACCCCGCGACCGGGGAGTTCTTCTTCCTGGAGATGAACACCCAGCTGGAGGCCGCGCACGCGATCACCGAGCTGGTCACCGGCATCGACCTGGTCGAGCAGCAGTTCCGCGTCGCGTGCGGGGAGGCCGTCTCGTTCGCGGACGCGGCCCCGCGCGGCCACGCCTTCGAGTTCCGCGTCCACGCCGAGGACCCGCTGCGGTTCGTCCCCGGCACGGGCGAGATCAAGGTGTGGGAGGAGCCGGTCGGCGACGGCATCCGCATCGACGCCGGATACGCCGAGGGCAGCGCCGTCACCGCGCACTACGGCCCGCTGCTCGCCAAGCTGAGCGTCCACGGCGACGACCGGGAGCACGCGCTGCGCCGCGCGCGGGCCGCCGTCGACGCCTTCCGCATCGAGGGCCCGCGGACGAACCTGCCGTTCCTGCGGGAGCTGCTCGACCGTCCCGAGTTCGCGGACGGGACCTACGACACCCGGCTCGTCGGCCACATGCGCGCCCCCGCATGACCCCGCGCGCCGCGACCGAGGCGGACCGACCGGAATAGGGTGGCGCCGTGCAGACGAACGACGTGTCGACGAACGACGTGCAGGCGTACTGCGACCGCTGCGGCGAGCCCACCGCCTCCGCGGACGGCCATGCCGCGTGCCGCGCGGCCCGCGCGATGGAGCCGCCCCGCTACTGCGGGCACTGCCGACGGCGGATGGTCGTCCAGGTCACCCCGGTCGGCTGGACGGCCCGCTGCGCCGAGCACGGCGAGTCGCACGGCTAGAACTTGAGTCGCACGGCTAGAACTTGAGCGAGTAGGTCAGCAGGTCGATCCCGGGGGCGGGGGCCCAGTCGCGGCAGGGCGTGCGGACGAACCCCATCCGCTCGTACAGCCGGTGCGCGTCCCCCATGTTCTGCTGCGTCGACAGCCGGAGCCCGGTCAGCCCGGCGGCGCGGGCCCGGTCCGCGCAGGCGCGGACCAGCGCGCGTCCGATCCCCTTCCCGCGCGCGCTCGCGAGGACGGCGAGCATCCGGAACTCGGCCTCGTCCGGCCCGGCGAGCGTCGCGTACGGGCTGCCCGGCGGGCAGTACGTCACGGCCCCGCCGACCTCGCCGCCGGCTTCGGCGATGAGCAGCTCGCAGTCCGCGGCGCGGGCGGCGGTGTCGCGCAGTTTCTCGACGTACGGCGACGCGGACGACACCAGCCCGCCCGCGACGTAGACCTCCACGGTCAGGTCGCCGATGAGGTCGTACTCGTCCGAGGCCGCCGTCCGGACGACGACCGGCTCGTTGCCGTTCAGCGTGCGCATCGAGGGGTGCTCCCAAGTCCGTCCCGCCGCCCGCGGTCACGATCGACCGCGGGCCCCGGCGTAACAGGCTATAGGCCCACAAGACAGACAGAATCAGGTGATGTCACGACAAGACGACTCGGCGGGCAGCAGCGGGCGCAGCCGGACCGAGTACGTCTTCCCCTCGCTCCGCCAGGCGACGTCCGGCCTGGTGGCGGGAACCTTCCGGGCCGGCGCGAGGGTGCAGACGGCGCCCGCCTCCCTGACCCCGCCGCCGAGCGGGGCGAGCGGCCACGCCTTGACCGTGCCCGTCCCGGCCGTCTCGCCCGCGAGGACGGCCGTCTTCGCGGGCTCGTACGGCTTCGGCTTCGCCGCCTGGTCGGAGGCGGGCCAGGCCGCCGGGTCGAGGCGCTTGAGGAACCGCGCCTCGGGCCCGGACTGGGACTCGGCCTGGATGATCCGGGTCGTGGCCCCGTCCATCGTGACCACGGTGATCATCGCGTCCGCGATCCGGTCGGACCCGACGGTGTGGGACCGGCCGAGCCCGGCGGCGCGGGCGTCGTCCAGGAGCCGGCGCACCGCCTCCGGCTTGAGTAGGTACTCGGTGAGCTTGCCTTGCGGCTGCCCGGCGGACGCGACGACTACGCGTCCGTTGGAGTAGAGGGAGAACTCGGGGACGCTGCCCGGGCCGCCGACTCCGGCGAAGCCGCCCGTCCTGCGCCAGCGCAGGACGAGCTTCTCAGCGGAAGGGGAGCGGTCGACGAGGGACGCGGTGGGTGACGGGGAGCTGGCGGGTGCGGGGGACGACGGCGGCGGCGAGGACGGCGCGGACGCCGTCTCCGATCCGCCGCAGGAGGTCAGCGCCGCGCAGGCCGCGAAGGCCGCGCAGGCGAACGCCGGCACCCGGTGGGAACGTGTGTACGGACCGGCCATGACGGTTCGACGTCCGCGCACCCCGTCCGGTTCCCGCCGATTCCTCCCGATACAAAGTCGGCCGCCGAAGACTGTGGGATCCGGCGGCCGTCCGGTCGAGGGCCCCGCGCTAGTGTGCCGCCTTGTGAGTGTGCTCGTGGTGACCGGGACGTGTACCGGCGTCGGGAAGACCGTCGTCAGCGCGGCGCTGGCGGCGGTCGCCGCGGCGCGCGGCGTCTCCGTCGCCGTGGTCAAGCCGGGCCAGACCGGCGTGACCGCCGGGGAGCCCGGCGACCTGGACGAGGTCCGGCGCCTCGCCGGGATCGACGACCTGCACGAGCTCGCCCGCTTCCCGGACCCGCTGTCGCCCGCCGCCGCGGCCCGCCGCGCCGGGTCGCCGCCGGTGCGGCTGGCCGACGCGGCCGACCGCGTCCGGGCCCTGGCCGCGCCGGAGCACGCGGGCACCGGCCCGAGGCTGGTGCTCGTCGAGGGGGCGGGCGGCCTGCTCGTCCGGTACGACGACGAGGGCGCCACGATCGCCGACCTCGCCCGCAGCCTCGACGCCGCCGTGGTCGTCGTGACGCGCCCCGGCCTCGGCACGCTCAACCACACGGCGCTGACCCTGGAGGCGATGGCGCACCGCGGCGTCCAGCTCGCGGGCGTGGTGATCGGCGCGTGGCCGGACGACCCCGACCTCGCCATGCGCAGCAACATCCGCGATCTGGAGACGATCGCGGCACGACCCCTGTCGGGCGCCCTGCCCGCGGGCGCGGGCGCGCTGGACCCGGCGGAGTTCCTCCTCGCCGCCCACCGCGGCCTCGCCCCCTCGTTCGGCGGCGCGTTCGACGCCGCGGAGTTCCGCGACGGCTACGGCCTGGACAAGGAGTAATCCGTGACCGACATCCTCGAAACCGCGCGCCGCCAGGTCCTCGACGAGGGCCGAGGCCTGTCCGCCGCGCAGGTGCTGGAGTGCCTGACCCTGCCGGACGACCGCGTCGGCGACCTGCTCGCGCTGGCCCACGACGTGCGGATGCGGCACTGCGGACCGGAGGTCGAGGTCGAGGGCATCGTGTCGCTGAAGACCGGCGGCTGCCCGGAGGACTGCCACTTCTGCTCGCAGTCCGGCAAGTTCGAGTCGCCCGTCCGCGCCGTCTGGCTGAACATCCCCGAACTGGTCGAGGCGGCGAAGGAGACCGCGAAGACCGGCGCCACGGAGTTCTGCATCGTCGCCGCGGTCCGCGGCCCGGACGAGCGCCTCATGTCGCAGGTCCGCGACGGCATCAAGGCGATCAACGACGCGGTGGAGATCAACATCGCGTGCTCGCTCGGCATGCTCACCCAGGACCAGGTGGACGAGCTGGCCGAGATGGGCGTCCACCGCTACAACCACAACCTGGAGACGGCCCGCTCCCACTTCCGCACGGTGGTCACCACCCACACCTGGGACGAGCGCTGGGACACCCTCCGCATGGTGAAGGCCGCCGGGATGGAGGTGTGCTGCGGCGGCATCGTCGGCATGGGCGAGACGATCGAGCAGCGCGCCGAGTTCGCCGGGCAGCTCGCCGAACTGGAGCCCGACGAGGTCCCGCTGAACTTCCTGGCGCCGCGTCCCGGCACCCCGTTCGCCGACTTCCCGCTGGTCGAGGGCACGGAGGCGCTGAAGACGATCGCCGCGTTCCGGCTGGCCCTGCCCCGCACCATCCTCCGCTACGCGGGCGGCCGCGAACTCACCCTCGGCGACCTCGGCACCCGCGACGGCATGCTCGGCGGCATCAACGCCATCATCGTCGGCAACTACCTGACCACCCTGGGCCGCCCGCCCCAGCAGGACCTGGACCTCCTGACCGACCTCCAGATGCCCATCAAGGCCCTCTCCCAGACCCTCTAGCCCGAACGATCAGACCGTCTAACCCGACGGGCCGGACGAGCCAGGCCGGGGCGGCTGGACCGGGGCAGGCCGGGTCACGCCCTCCAGGGCCTCCATCCCGCGGTGTTGATCTCGATGTCGAACGGCTCCGGGAGATGGACCGTCGCGCCGAACTCCCAGGACTCCTGGTGCAGGTAGGCGCGGGAACCATGGTCGGGGATCGAGTAGAGCGTGGTGCTCGCGACCTTCGGGTCCCGGTCGATGAGGAGGTAGTAGGGGATCTCGACCAGCGCGTAGCCCCACCACTTGGTCCGCCTGCGCGGAGTCGCGTCCTTGACCGGCGGCCTGTCGTAGACGGCCTGGTTCCTCGACGTGACCTCCACGACCAGCTCGATCTCGTCCGGTCTGAGCTCGACCTCGTCGGCGTCTCCGGCGGCCTCGAAGACGCCGTCCTGCGCCACGATCAGGTCGGGGACGTAACCCTGCTCGAAGCCCGCGAGGTTCAGCGTCATCACCTGGCGAGCGGTCCACGGATACGCCGGGTCGGCGAATCTCGCCCGGTCGATCGCGCTGGAGACGCGGTGGATCATGTTGCCGTGGGCCACGGTGGGGGTGGGGGACACGACGATCTCTCCTCCGATGATCTCGGCCCGAGAACCCTCGGGGAGGTGGAGGAAGTCGTCGAGTTCACCGCTGGCCCACAGCGCGTAGGGCGTATCTGGAAGTGCCGCCCGATAGGACGGCAACGTCTGGATGGTCACGTTCGGCGATCCTTCCCTCACGATCTGCTCCGGTCATCGTAGGGGAACACGTGTTCGGATCGTGCGCGATCCGTCACACTCGGTGCCTGGAGGCCGTCGCCGTGACCGTCGCGCACTCGCCTACCAGGCTAGCGGCGGAGGCGGGTGATGAACTTGTAGCGGTCGCCGCGGTAGAGGGACTGGGCCCATTCGACCGGTTGGCCGGTGGTGTCGAAGGCGTGCCGGGAGAGGAGGAGCATGGGGAGGCCGACGTCGACGCCGAGGAGCTGCGCGTCGTGCGGGGTGGCGAGGACGGTCTCGATCGTCTCCTCGGCCTCGGTCAGGTGGACGTCGTAGGCCGTGGCGAGCGTCTCGTACAGGGAGCGGTGCCGGGGCAGCTCGCGGCGCAGGCCGGGGAAGCGGCGGGCGGGCAGGTGGGACGTGTCGATCGACATGGGCTCGCCGTCGGCGAGGCGGAGCCGGTGGACGCGCAGCACGCGCCCGCCCGGCCGGATGCACAGCAGCGTGGCGAGCCGCTCGTCGGCGCTGACGTACCCGGCCTCCAGGATGCGGGTCTCGGGACGCAGCCCGTGGTGCCGCATGTCCTCGGTGTAGCTGACGAGCTGGAGCTCCTGCGACACCTTCGGCTTGGCGACGAACGTGCCCTTGCCCTGGATGCGCTGGAGGCGCCCCTCGACGACGAGCTCGGCGAGCGCCTGCCGGACGGTCGTGCGGGACGTCTCGTACTTCTCGGCGAGGGTCCGCTCGGGCGGCAGCGGGCTGCCCGGCGGGAGCGACTGGATCAGCTCGACGAGGAGCTCTTTGAGCTTGTAGTACTTCGGGATGCGGGGCGCCTGGTTCGGGTGGCGCTTACCGATGTCGGCCAGTGAGGCCCGGTCGTATCCGTGTTCGAGTCCGCCCCCGTGCCGGGGCCCGCCCCTGACCTCCGTCACGGCATCTCCTCACGTTCATCACCGGTTCTCCCCGATGTTATGTGTGAAGACTACGGCCGGTAGAGGAAGCGACCTCCGCCAGGGCCGCGCCGAGCAGTGTGAGGTCGGCCTCCTCCAGTGTGGCGCGTGCGGTGAGGCGCAGGCACGCCCGCCCCTTCGGCACCGACGGGGGCCGGAAGCAGCCGACGCGGAGCCCGTGTTCAGCGCAGATCTCCGCGGCCCGGACCGCGGCCAGCGGTTCGCCCAGGAAGACGGGGACGACGGCCGCCGCCGGGACGGTCGTCTCCAGGCCGGAACCGGCCGCGAGGTTTGAGATGCGGCGCGCGGTCTCGCGGGCCCGGACGGGCGGCTCCGGATCGGCTTCCAGGACGTCCAGCGCGGCCAGCGCGGCGCCCGCGGCGGGCGGGTTCAGCCCGGTGTCGAAGATGAACGACCGGCCGGTGTCGACGAGGGTCTCGATCACCTCGGCCGGGCCGCAGACCGCGCCGCCCTGCGCGGCGAGGGACTTCGACAGCGTGAGGGTGAGGACGACGTCCGGCTCGCCCGCGATCCCGGCGGCGTGCGCGGCGCCCCGGCCGTGGTCCCCGACGACGCCGAGCGCGTGCGCCTCGTCGACCACCAGCAGCGCGCCGTGCGCGCGGACGGCCGCGTGCAGCTCCCGGAGCGGCGCGAGGTCGCCGTCCACGGAGAACACCGCGTCGGTGACGACGATCGCGTGGTCCTCGTCGCGGCCCGCGAGCGCCCGCGCCACGGCGGCGGCGTCGCGGTGCGGGACGATCGCCGTACGCGCCCGCGACAGCCGGCAGGCGTCCACCAGCGAGGCGTGGTTGACCTGGTCGGACACGACGAGCGTGCCCGGCCCGGCGAGCGCGGTGACCGCGCCGAGGTTGGCGAGGAAGCCGGAGGAGAACACGAGCCCGGCGGCGCTGCCGGTGAACGCGGCGAGCCGCCGGTCCAGCTCGGCGTGCAGCTCGGTCGTCCCGGTGACCAGGCGCGACCCGGTCGAGCCGGTGCCCCAGGCGCGGGCGGCGGCGACGGCGCCCTCGACCAGCCTGGGGTCGCCCGCGAGCCCGAGGTAGTCGTTGGACGCGAGGTCCACGAGCCCGCCGGGCCCGGCGGGCGGGCGCGGCCGCAGCGTCCGGTGCAGCCCGTCCGCGGCGCGCCGCGCGGCCGCGTCCCGGAGCCTCGCCAGGGGATCACCCGTCACCGTCATGCGCGGCATCCTGCCAGGTCGCGCGGCGGCCCCGGCAGCGGCCCCGGCACCAAACCCGATCGGCGATGATGGTGGCGTGCCTACCTTGACCGATCTCGTCCGCGACCAGAGCGACCTCTCCCGGGAGGACCTGGAGTGGCTGCAGGCCCTGGTGTCGGACTGGCAGCTCCTCGCCGACCTGTCGTTCGCCGACCTGCTGCTCTGGGTGCCGCTGCGGTCGGCGGACGCGCTGCCCGCGGGCCGCGGCGCCCGCGCCCCGGCGGTGGACGAGGCCGTCCCCGGCTGGATGGCGATCGCGCAGATGCGGCCGACGACCGGGCCGACCGCCTACCCCGAGGACCTCGTCGGCAAGGTCGTCCGGACGGGCCGCCGCGGCCTGATCGACGTCGCCTGGCGGGAGGGGCGGATCGTCCGGGAGGGCGACCCGGAGTGGGGGAGCGGCATCCCCGTCCGGGAGGAGTCGATCCCGGTGCGCCGCGGCGACAAGATCCTCGGGGTGATCCAGCGCAGCACGAACCTCAGCTCGGCGCGCACCCCGTCCCGGCTGGAGCTGACCTACCTGCAGAGCGCCAGCGACCTCGCGACGATGATCTGCGAGGGAACGTTCCCCGCGCCGGGCGAGGAGCCGAACATGGTCCGCTCGCCGCGGGTCGGCGACGGGCTCATGCGGCTGGACCGCTCGGGCCGCGTCACCTACGCCAGCCCGAACGCGCAGTCGGCGTACCGGCGGCTCGGCTACCCGGCCGACCTCGTCGGCGAGTCGCTCGGTCAGATCACCGCCGCGCTGTGCGACACCGGCGAGCCGCTGGAGGAGGCGCTCAGCGTCACCCTCTCCGGCCGCGCGCCCCGCGAGGTGGAGGTCGAGTCGCGCGGCTCGATCATGCAGCTCCGGACGATCCCCCTCGTCGTCGGCGGGACGCGGATCGGCGCCGTCGTCCTCTGCCGGGACGTGACGGAGCTGCGCTGGCGCGACCGCGAGCTGCTGACCAAGGACGCCACCATCCGCGAGATCCACCACCGGGTGAAGAACAACCTCCAGACGGTGGCGGCGCTGCTGCGGCTCCAGGCGCGGCGGCTCCAGATCCCCGAGGGCCGGGCCGCGCTGGACGAGGCCGTGCGCCGCGTCGGGTCGATCGCGATCGTGCACGAGACCCTGTCGCACACCCCGGACGAGCTGATCGACTTCGACGACATCGTGGACCGGGTGATCGCGATGGCGGGCGAGGTGTCCACCCCGGAGACGAAGGTCACCCCGAAGCGGACGGGCAGCTTCGGCGTCCTGCCCGCGGAGATCGCGACGCCGCTCGCGATGGCGCTCACCGAACTGCTGCAGAACGCCCTCGAACACGGGCTGGCGAACCGGTTCGGCACGCTGGAGGTCGTCGCGCACCGCCACGACCAGGGCGAGTCGCCCGCGGACCGGCGCCTCGTCACGGTCGTCGCCGACGACGGGGTGGGGCTGCCGGGCGACTTCGACGTGGAGAGCAGCAACAGCCTCGGGCTGCAGATCGTCCGGACGCTGATCGTGGGGGAGTTGGGCGGCCGTCTCGATTTCCGTCCGCGTTCCGGCGGCGGTACGGAGGTCGTGGTGGACGTGCCCTTGGAGAACGGTCGGCCTCACCCGTCCAGGCCCTGAGGGGCCGGGGGTGAGGCCGCCTGCGGGTGGATTCTCGGTCTCGGAGGGGTGCCGGGCCGGGTCAGCGGCGCGCGGCGCCGAGGGCGGCGCGGTGCGCGCGGGTGCGGCGCTTGAGGGCGCGGCGCTCGTCCTCGCCCATCCCGCCCCAGACGCCGGACTCCTGCCCGGACTCCAGCGCCCAGCGCAGGCAGGCGTCGGTCACGTCACAGCGTCGGCATACCTGCTTGGCCTCTTCGATCTGTAGAATCGCGGGCCCGGTGTTGCCGATCGGGAAGAACAGCTCGGGGTCCACGTCACGGCAGGCTGCGCGGTGGCGCCAGTCCATGCGGTCCACTCCTTCGTCGGGTGGTGGAGAGCATCCACGCACTCTTGTGAACGGTTTCACATGTCGCGAACGCCCAGGTGGCGATAAGCCAGGTCCAGGGGTTGATGTTCGGCGGCGCCGCGGTCAGGAGGCCGGCGGCGTTGGGGCCTCTTGCAAGCGGACGCACTTTGAGCGTGTCAAAGCGTCGCGGGGCGACGCAAGACCTTTGAGAAAGGATTCTCAAAGTATGGGTGTCGCATGTGTCACATCCGCGGGTCGGCCGTGTTACTTGGCTCTCACCTGGGGTCGGGCACGTCCGCGAATGACCTGTGGCTCCCGGACGGTCGTCAGATGACGATACGGACGGCCTTCGGCACGGACCGGAACGTCACCTCGCGTTGCTCGCCGAGGTAGTCGCCGTCCAGCTGAAAGGCCATCGGACGGTCGGCGCTCAGTGTGACCTCGGTCGCGTCGTGCACGTTCACGACGTGCCGGCCCTGGACGGGACGTGTCCGCGGGGCCAGCATCTGCGCCACCGCGCTCAGCGTCGGCACGACGTCCAGGGAACGCATGCCGAACACGTCCAGGCCGCGCGAGAAGTTCGCCTTCGGACTCGGATTCACCGGCAGCCGTCCCATGAAAGTCCACGGGGCGGTATTGGAGATGAACGCGAGGAACAGCCCGCTTTTCGGAGGGCGGCCGGGTTGCCGCAAAGTGAGCGCCGGATGGCGCCGATCCATCCCGGAGAGCAAATGGCGGAGCGCCGTCATGGCATAACGCGAGTTATAGGCGGGCGCGCCCGCCGCGCGGCGCCGCTCGACCTCCCGGACGACCTCCGCGTCCAGCCCGACGCCCGCGCAGAACGTGAAGTAGCGCTCGGTCCCGCCCGGATGGGACGCCGCGCCGAGCCCGATGGTCCGGTACCGGCCCGCGCGCAGCGCGTCGAGCACCGCCCGCGTCGCGCCGATCGGGTCGGACGGCATCCCGAGCGTCCGGACGAACACGTTCGTGCTCCCGGACGGCAGCACCGCCAGCGCGGGCAGGTCGGCGGACGGCCCCTCCGCGAGCAGGCCGTTCACCGCCTCGTTCACCGTGCCGTCGCCGCCGAGGGTGATCACGACGTCGTAGCCGTCGACGGCGGCCCGCCGCGCGAGTTCGGTCGCGTGGCCGCGGTGCCCGGTCTCGGCGAGGACCAGGTCGAGGTCGCCGCTGAAGGCCCGCACGAGGATGTCGCGGGCCCGCCGGGAGGTGGAGGTCGCCTTGGGGTTGGCGATGAGCATGGCGCGCACGGCGCCAGGGTATCGATCGTTCCGCATGCGTTCGCCCCGCGTTTCCCCCGGGAGCGGGTCGCGCGGCGGTGCGAGTAGGGTTTCGAACGTGTCGAAGCGTCCCAGCACCGTGTACGCCGCCGCCGCCCTGGAGGGCGCGGAGGGCGCCGCCGCCGTCGGTTTCGGCGTCTACACCGGCGTGGAGACGGCCATGGGCGCCGCCGTCGACCCGGTCAGCGCGATCGGGGTGACCGTGCTCGCCCTCGCCGGCGGGTTCGGCATGCTCGGCTGCGCCCGCGGCCTGCTGCGCGCCGACCAGTGGAGCCGGGCGCCCACGGTGCTGACGCAGCTCTTCGCGCTGCCGGTCGCGTGGTCGCTGTGGCAGAGCGAGCGGCCCGCCATCGCGATCCCGATGGGCGTGGCCGCCGTCCTCGCGCTGGTCGCCGTGCTCAGCCCGCCCAGCACCGCCTGGCTGGTGCACGACCGCGACGGCGACCACGACGAAGACGGCGGTTCCGACGACGACCACGGCGACCACGAGGACCGCGACGGAGCCGCTACTCGTCCGCGGTGAGCCCCTCGCGGAGCTGGGCGAGCGTGCGGGCGAGCAGCCGGGACACGTGCATCTGGGAGATGCCGAGCTCGGCCGCGATCTGCGACTGGGTCATGTTGCCGAAGAACCGCAGCAGCAGGATCTTCTTCTCGCGCGCGGGCAGCTTCTCCAGCAGCGGCTTGAGCGACTCGCGGTACTCGACGCCCTCCAGGGACTCGTCCACCATGCCGAGCGAGTCGGCGACGGCGGGGGCGTCCTCGTCCCCGGAGTCGGGGGCGTCCAGCGACACGGTCGAGTAGGCGTTGGCGGACTCCAGGCCCTCCAGCACCTCCTCCTCGCTCATCTGCAGGTGCGCGGCCAGCTCGCTGACGGTCGGCGCGCGGCCCTCGCGCTGGGCGAGGTCGCTGATCGCCTTGGTCAGCGACAGCTTCAGCTCCTGGAGCCGGCGCGGCACGCGCACCGCCCAGCCCTTGTCGCGGAAGTGGCGTTTGATCTCGCCGACGATGGTGGGCGTGGCGTAGGTCGAGAACTCGACGCCGCGCTCCAGGTCGAACCGGTCGATCGACTTGATCAGCCCGATCGTGGCGACCTGGATGAGGTCGTCCAGCCACTCGCCGCGGTTGCGGAAGCGGCGGGCCAGGTACTCCACGAGCGGCAGGTGCAGCTCCACGAGCTGGTCGCGGATGCGCTGGCGCTCCGGGTCGCCGTCGGGGAGCTCGGCGAGGCGCTCGAACAGGGCGCGCGCCCGGGCGCGGTCCGGCACCGCGCTGTCGGAGCGCTCGCTGCCCGCGCCGGCGATCGTCGTCTTCTCTGTCACGGGGCCCCCGCCGTACCGCGCCGCTTCTGCAGCGTCACGGTGACCCGGTCGTCGGCGCCCACCCGCGCGTCCACCTCGCCCGCCAGGGACGACAGGACCGTCCAGGCGAAGGTGTCGCGGCTGGGTTCGGCGCCGTCCACGGTGAGCACGGACACGGAGATGCGCATCGCGTCCCCGGTCAGCTCGAACTCGCAGACCAGGTCCGTGCCGGGCAGGGCCTGGGCGAGCAGCATCGCGCACGCCTCGTCGACGGCGATGCGCAGATCTTCTATTTCGTCCAGCGTGAAGTCCAGCCTGGCCGCAAGGCCCGCGGTCGCGGTCCGCAGCACGGACAGGTAGGCGCTCGCGGCAGGCAGCTTCACCGTGACCACGTCACGGACGGACAACTTCGTACTGGTCGGCATTGCAGCGGTTTCCTCGGTCACGTCACTCCCTCGCAGGATGGTCCCGCTGCTTCCGAAACTACCGCCTGGAATGCCCACCCGGAGACACCGGCGCGCCTGGCTTTCTCACCAATGTCCGCGAGAACGCGCCTGGAGCGGCTCGGCTAGCCTTCCGGTGTGATCCGAATCGCGACTCCGGACGACGTCCCCGCCATCCTGCGGCTGATCCGGGAGCTGGCCGAGTACGAGCGCGCCCTGCACGAGGTGAAGGCCACCGAGGAGCAGCTCCGCGCGAGCCTGTTCGGGGACGACCCGAAGGTCTTCGCCCACGTGGCCGAGCACGAGGGACGCGTCGTCGGCTTCGCGCTGTGGTTCCTGACCTACTCCACGTGGAACGGCACCCACGGCGTCTACCTGGAGGACCTGTTCGTCGAACCGGACGTCCGCGGCCACGGGTACGGCAAGGCCCTCCTCACCGAGCTGACCCGGATCGCGGACGAGCGGGGCTACGAGCGCGTCGAATGGTCCGTCCTCAACTGGAACGAGCCCGCGATCGGGTTCTACCGGGCGCTCGGCGCCCGTCCCCAGGACGAGTGGACGGTCTACCGCCTCACCGGCGACGCCCTCACCAAGGCCGCCCGCAGCTAGCCGGGCCCCGGCAGGGCTAGCGTCCGCGTCCGGAGCACACCGGGCAGGGCGCCTCGGCGTAGCTGCCGCCCGCGACGACGACGCCCGCGCCGAGGCAGTGCGGGCACAGCCCCGACCCGCGCACCGCGGGATGCTCCCAGACGGCGGGAGGCCGCCCGCGCGGACCGGCCCCGGACGTCTCGCCGCGCCGGTGGCGCGGGCCGTCCTCGGCCTGCTCACGCGCGCCGCCGACGACCTTGCGGCCGTCGCAGAACACGCACATCAACCGCAGCGGGCCGAGGCGCTGTTCGCCCGTCCCGCCGCATTCCGGGCATTCGATCTCGTTGCTCACACGCACCGCCGCGTTCGCAGTCCGCCGGCCCGCCGGCCATCCAAGAAAAGAATGACCCGCCCGTGGCCTCCGGGCAACGCCCCGGGGTCACGGAGGTATCACGGACGCGGCTCCGGACCCGCCTCCGGCCCCTCCGGACCCGGCTCCGGAGATGGCTGAGGCCCGGCCCCGGCGGGGTCGGGCCTCGGTGCGCGGGCCGGTCAGCCCTGCTTGGTCTCCCAGAAGATCTTGTCGATCTCCGCGATCTTGGCGAGCAGTTCGTCCGCGACCTTGACGTCCATGCTGGCCTTCGTGCCGCCGCCGCCCCCGGCGAGCTTCGTGGCCTCGTTGAACAGCTGGTGGAGCTGCGGGTACTTCTCGAAGTGCGGCGGCTTGAAGTAGTCCGTCCACAGCACCCAGAGGTGCTCCTTGACGAGCTGGGAGCGCTGCTCCTTGATCAGGATGGCCCGGGCGCGGAACTCCGGGTCCTCGTTGGCCGCGTACTTCTCGCAGATCGCCTTGACCGAGTCGGCCTCGATCCGGGCCTGCGCCGGGTCGTAGACGCCACACGGCAGGTCGCAGTGCGCGGACACCGTCGTCTTCGGGCGCAGAAGCTTCAGCAACACCTGCGATTCCCTTCCCTCGTTGCGGATCATGCTCAGGGCACCGACATTACCCTTGTGCCCCTGGGCGCGTCCGGCCAGGGCACTCGGTATTTCGGCCTAAGACCCCGGCCGCGGCGCGGCCCGGAACCCCTTTCCAGCACTGTCATGACCGACGCCCGGCGAAGTATGCGGCGGGACGAGGAGGACCATGCGGATCCCGAGGCCCCGCCACCCCGAGCGCTGGCTGCTCGCCGGCGCGGCGGTGGCGGCGTTCGCGGCGGCGCGGCGGACGCTGGTCGCCGTCGAGGTGTCCGGCGAGTCGATGCTGCCGGGGCTGTGTCCGGGGGACTGGCTGATCGTGCGGGCGGGGGCGCGGCCCGCGCCGGGGGACCTCGTGGTGGCGCTGCATCCGGAGCGCGGGCAGCCGCTGATCGTGAAGCGGGCGACGCACCGCTCGCGCGACGGCTGGTGGCTGGAGAGCGACAACCAGGCCGCGCCGGGCCGCCGCGACAGCTGGGACTTCGGGGCCGTGCCGGACGCGCTCGTCCTCGGCCCGGTCGTCGCGCGCTACTGGCCGCCGTCGCGCATGGGCACGATGACGCGGGACGGCTCCCGGTGGGAGGCGGCGGTCACGCTCGGCCGCCCGGCGCAGCGCTCCGAGCAGTAGCGGCGCGTCCGGTTCGCGCTGGTGTCGATGAAGACGCGCTCGCAGCCGTCCGCCCGGCAGACGCCGAGCCGGTCCGCGCCCTGCGCGGCGATCTTCGCGGCGAGGCCCATCGCGGCCCGCGCGGCGTAGCGGTCGGGCACCGAGCCCGCCTGGTTGAAGTGCAGGTGCCAGTCGGGGCCGTCGTGCCGGGCGAGCTGCGGATGGACGGGGTGGTGGATGAGCATCGTGTTGAGCCGGTCCACGGCGTCGTCGTCGTCCCCGCGCGCCGCGGCGGCGAAGATCGCGTGGAGCTGGGCGCGGAGCTCGCGCATGGCGTCGAGGTCGCGGTGGGCGACGCGGCCCGCCAGGTGCGGCCGGTGCGCGAGCAGGGCCCGCAGGCCGTCGAGGTCGTGCAGGTCGTCCCCGTCGGGGTGGCGCGTGTTCACGAGGTCCACCGCCAGGTCCGCGTACGATGCGAGGTTCACAGGCGCTCCCGACCGACTCGACCCGCCTCGACCTGAATGGACGATTGGCTCCAATTCTTCCCCAACGGAGAGAATTACACGCATGTTCCACGGCCCGCATTCCGAAAGGGGAATGCGGGCCGTCCGGAATCCGCGAAGATCCCTGATCAGATCCGGGCGACGCCCTCGGCCCGAGCCTGCGCCGCCACCGCGGCGGTGACGGCCGGGGCGACCCGGTCGTCGAACGGGCCGGGGATGACGTAGTCGGGGGTCAGGTCGTCGCCGACGATGCCGGCCAGCGCGTTCGCCGCCGCCAGCTTCATGCCCTCGGTGATCGTGTGCGCGCGGACGTCCAGCGCGCCGCGGAAGATGCCGGGGAACGCCAGCACGTTGTTGATCTGGTTCGGGAAGTCGCTGCGCCCGGTCGCGACGACCTTGGCGTGCCGGCGCGCCACCTCGGGCTGCACCTCCGGCGTCGGGTTGGACAGCGCGAACACGATCGCGTCGTCCGACATGGTGGCGACGCACGACTCGTGCACGGTGCTCCCGGACAGCCCGATGAACACGTCCGCGCCGCGCAGCGCCTCCTCCGTCGAGCCCTTCAGCAGCGACCGGTTGGTGATCGCGGCGATCCGCTCCTTGATCGGGTTCAGGCCGTCCCGGCCCGCGTAGATCAGGCCCTTGCTGTCGGACAGCGCGATGTCGCCGATCCCCGCCTCGATGAGGATCTTGGAGACGGCGATCCCGGACGCGCCCGCGCCCGCGACGACCGCCCGCAGCTCCGACAGCGGCTTGCCGACGTACCGGGCGGCGTTCTTCAGCGCGGCGAGCACGACGATCGCGGTGCCGTGCTGGTCGTCGTGGAAGACGGGGATGTCGAGCGCGGCGCGCAGCCGGTCCTCGATCTCGAAGCAGCGGGGGGCGCTGATGTCCTCCAGGTTGATGCCGCCGAAGCTCGGCGCCATCCGGACGACGGTGTCGACGATCTCGTCCACGCCGGTGCAGCTCAGCGCGATCGGCACCGAGTCGACGCCGGCGAACTCCTTGAACAGCAGGGACTTGCCCTCCATGACCGGCATGGACGCGGCGGGCCCGATGTCGCCGAGGCCGAGCACGGCGGTGCCGTCGGTCACGACCGCGACGACCTTGGACGTCCAGGTGTAGTCGTAGGCCAGCTCCGGGTTGTCGGCGATGGCGGTGCACACGCGGGCGACGCCCGGCGTGTAGGCGAGCGAGAGGTCGTCCTTGTCGCGGACGGGAATGGTGGAGCGCATCTCCAGCTTCCCGCCGCGGTGCAGCGGGAACGCCGGATCGTCGTCCAGGGAAGGTTCGGTGGAAATGGGCTGAGCAGCCACAGCGACCCCTGTCAGTGAAAGTTGGCTTTCTCTTCGATGCCGCCGCGGTGGTGGTGGTGTGGTGGCCGGCCCACCGGGTGGTCATCACGCGACGTACGGGGGTCACCCGTTGTCCGATTGTGTCATACCCACCCTTCCTCCCCGGTGGAGACGGGGAGGTGGCGACCGTCACGTGATCATTGCCGCGGCGTGGTCGACCGGTTGCCGTCCGTGCGGCCGTACCAGGTGCGCGTACCGTCCCGGGGCCCGCTCGTTGCGTGATTGTTTCGGACCCTTTATCCAGATCAGGGAGGTTGTGCGCCAAGATGTGCACCTGACCTTCGGATCTACGCATCCGACGCAACCACCTGGAGGGGGACCAGTGATCAGCGGTTCTCTGCGCCGCCGCGCCCTCGCGGCGGGCGCGCTCGTGCTGACGGGCGCGCTCGCCCTGTCCGCATGTGGCGATGGCGACGACTCGGGCTCGGTGTCCCCGGCGTCGAGCACGAGTGCGGACGACAAGCTCGCGGCCTTGGTCCCGGACGCGATCAAGAGCGACGGCAAGATCTCCATCGGGGTGGACGCCTCGTACCCGCCGAACGAGTCCGTGGACCCGGCCTCGCAGAAGATCACCGGCTGGGACGTCGACCTGTTCAACGCCGTCGCGGCCAAGCTCGGGCTGAAGACCGAGTACCACAACGCGGGCTTCGACACGATCATCCCGGGCGTCCAGTCGGGCAAGTACGAGGTGGGCGTCTCCTCCTTCACCGACACCAAGGAGCGCGAGCAGGCCGTCGACTTCGTCACCTACTACTCGGCCGGGACGGCGTGGGCGACGCTCAAGGGCAACCCCAAGGGCGTCAACGCCGACGACGCGTGCGGCAAGAGCATCGGCGTCCAGCAGGGCACCGTGCAGGTCGACGACCTCAAGGCGCGCAGCAAGAAGTGCACCGACGCGGGCAAGCCGGCGATCAAGCCGGTCGTCCGCAAGCAGCAGACCGAGGTCAACAACGACCTGGTGGCGGGCAAGGTCGACGCGATGGCCGCCGACTCCCCGATCGTCGGCGACGCGGTCAAGAAGACCGGCAAGCTGGAGATCATCGGGCAGGTGTACGACACGGCGCCCTACGGCTACACGCTCGGCAAGAACTCCGGCCAGTTCAAGGACGCCGTGCTCGGCGCGCTGAAGGCGCTCATCGCCGACGGCACCTACAAGAAGATCCTCACCGAGAACGGTGTGGAGAGCGGCGCGATCACCGAGCCGGCGATCAACGCCGCGCAGAGCTGATCGCATGACGGCCGACGACGACGTCGAGAAGGGGCGGCCCGAAGCGATCCGGGCCGTCCCGGTGCGGCATCCGGGACGGTGGGTGGCCGCGGCGGTCGTGCTCGTGCTCGTCGCGATGTTCGTCCACTTCCTGTTCACCAGCGACGCGCTGGACTGGGCCGAGCAGCGCAAGTACGTCACGTCCGACGCCGTGCTCAAGGGCGTCCGGAACACGATCCTGCTGACCATCGCGGCGATGGTCGGCGGCATGGTGCTCGGCACGATCCTCGCGCTGATGCGGATGTCGGCGAACCCGCTGCTGAGCGGGGCGTCCTGGTTCTACCTGTGGTTCTTCCGCGGCACGCCGCTGTACACGCAGCTGCTCATCTGGGGCGCGATCGGCACGCTGTTCCCCACGGTCGGCATCGGCATCCCGTTCGGGCCCGAGTTCGAGACGTGGAAGACGCAGGAGCTGGTCACGCCGATGCTCGCGGCGGGACTCGGGCTGATCCTCAACGAGGCCGCCTACATGGCGGAGATCGTCCGGGCCGGGATCCTGTCGGTGGACGAGGGCCAGCAGGAGGCGGCGAGCGCGCTCGGCATGTCCCGGTCGCAGACCATGGGCCGGATCGTGCTGCCGCAGGCGATGCGGGTGATCGTCCCGCCGACCGGCAACGAGGTGCTCTCGATGATGAAGAACACCTCGCTGGTCGCGGCCGTCCCGTTCTCGGAGCTGACGTTCACCGCGCAGACGATCTACGCCAGCACCTACAAGATCATTCCGATGCTGGTGATGGCGTGCCTCTGGTACCTGCTGCTGTCGTCCATCCTGATGGTGGGCCAGCATTACCTTGAGCGCCACTTCAGCCGCGGCGTCGGCCGCAGCGCCGAGGCCGGGCTGCGGCTCAGGCTGTCGCGCGGCGGGGGTAGTGGCAATGAGCGGAGGTGACGACACCGTGGGCGACAAGCTGTCCAAGGAGCCGCCCGCCGCCGAGAGCGGCGGCCTGATGGTCCGCGCCGAGCGGGTGCACAAGTCGTTCGGACGCCTGGAGGTGCTGAAGGGCATCGACCTGGAGGTGCGGCAGGGCGAGGTGATGTGCGTCGTCGGGCCGTCCGGGTCCGGCAAGTCCACGTTCCTGCGCTGCATCAACCACCTGGAGAAGATCAACGCCGGGCGGCTGTGGGTGAACGGCCACCTGGTCGGCTACCGGGAGCAGGGCGGCAAGCTCCACGAGCTGCGCGACCGGGAGGTCGCCGCGCAGCGCCGCGAGATCGGCATGGTCTTCCAGCGGTTCAACCTCTTCCCCCACAAGACCGCCCTGGAGAACGTCATGGGCGCTCCGGTGTGGGTGAAGAAGCAGCCGAAGGACCAGGTCAGGCAGAAGGCCCTCGCCCTGCTCGACCGGGTGGGGCTCGCCGACAAGCCGCGGAGCTACCCGGCGCAGCTGTCCGGCGGGCAGCAGCAGCGGGTCGCGATCGCGCGGGCGCTCGCGATGGAGCCCGCGCTGATGCTGTTCGACGAGCCGACCTCCGCGCTCGACCCGGAGCTCGTCGGCGAGGTGCTGGAGGTCATGAAGCAGCTCGCGCTGGACGGCATGACCATGATCGTGGTGACGCACGAGATGGGGTTCGCCCGGGAGGTCGGCGACTCGCTGGTCTTCATGGACGACGGCGTCGTCGTCGAGACCGGCACCCCTCGCGAGGTGCTGGCCGACCCGCAGCACCAGCGCACCCGGGACTTCCTCTCCAAGGTCCTCTGACCCGTCCGCGCGTCGCGGCCCGCCCCTCGCCAGGGGGGCGGGCCGCGATCGTCCAGAACGAAGGGTTAGTGTGCGTCCCATGTTCGCTGTCACGGCCACACAGATCGACGCAGACAATCCGCTCACCGGGCTGACCGTGGGGGAGCGCCCCGAGCCCGACGTCCCGGACGGCTGGACGACCGTCACGGTCAAGGCCGCCGCGCTCAACCACCACGACCTGTGGTCGCTGAAGGGCGTCGGGCTGCCCGCCGACCGGCTCCCGATGATCCTCGGCTGCGACGCCGCCGGGCTGGACGAGGACGGCAACGAGGTCATCGTCCACTCGGTGGTCGGCGACCCGGACCGGGGCGGCGGCGACGAGACCCTCGACCCGAAGCGGTCCCTGCTGTCGGAGGTCCACCAGGGGACGCTCGCGGAGAAGGTCGCGGTGCCGCGGCGGAACCTCATCCCGAAGCCCGCCGAGCTGTCGTTCGAGGAGGCCGCCTGCCTGCCGACGGCCTGGCTCACCGCGTACCGGATGCTGTTCGGCAAGTCCGGGCTCGAACCCGGCGGGTCCGTGCTCGTGCAGGGCGCGGGCGGCGGCGTCGCGACCGCCGCGATCGCGCTGGCGTCGGCCGCCGGCTACCGCGTCTACGCGACCAGCCGCAGCGAGGCCAAGCGCAAGCGGGCGCGGGAGCTCGGCGCGGACGCCGTGTTCGAGACCGGCGCGCGGCTGCCCGAGCGGGTGGACGCCGTCATCGAGACGGTCGGCCAGGCGACCTGGTCGCACTCGCTGAGGTCGCTGCGCCCCGGCGGGCGGGTCGTGGTGTCCGGCGCCACCAGCGGCGCCGTGCCCCCGGCCGACCTGAACCGGGTGTTCTTCCTGCAGCTCCAGGTCGTCGGGTCGACGATGGGGACGCGCGGACAGCTGGAGCGGCTCGCCCGGTTCCTCGTCAAGACCGGCGTCCGGCCGCAGATCGACCGGACGCTGCCGCTCAGCGAGGCCCGCGCGGGGTTCGCGGCGATGGCCGAGGGCGACCTGTTCGGCAAGATCGTCTTCACGCCCTGACGGCGCGGCGGGGGTCGCGGGTCGCCGCGGCCCCCTTCCGGGGTCAGCGGTCGTCGCGGCGCCGGAAGACCTCGGCCTTCAGGCGCTCCCTGGCCTCGTCCAGGAGGGCCTGCGCGGCGGCGAGGTCGTCGTCGTCCAGGTCGGACGACTTCGCGGCCTTGCGGACGTCCTCGACGAAGCGGCGGAGCAGGCGCTCCAGCTTGAGGCGGGCGACGTCCTCGCGGGTGCCGGTCGCCGTCTTCCAGGCGTCCTCCCAGTTCTGCCGCCACTCCTCCTTCCACGCCTGCTTCTGCTCGCGCCAGTGCTCCTTCTGGCGCTTCCACTCGTCCTTCTGCCGCTCGGTCGTCTCCTTCCAGGCGTCCTTGGACGTGGTCCTGCCCTGGTCGCGCATCGTCCGGGCGGCCTGGGTGAGCTCCTCGCGCAGCGTCCGGACGGTCTGCCGCACGTCCTCCTGCACGCCGCGCGCGAACTCCTGCGCCGAGGCGGAGATCTCCTCCTCCAGCTCGGCCAGCTCGTCCATCCGGCGCTCCAGCTCCTCGCGGCCCTTGTCGGTCAGCGAGTACACCTTCTTGCCCTTGACCACCTCGTGGGTCACGAGGCCCTCGGACTCCAGCCGGGCGAGCCGCGGGTAGATCGTGCCGGGGGACGGCGAGTACACCCCGAGGAACCGGTCCTGCAGCAGCCGGATCACCTCATAGCCGTGCCGCGGGCTCTCCTCCAGCAGCTTCAGCAGGTACAGCCGAAGGCGACCGTGGCCGAAAACAGGGCTCACGTGGTCCTCACTTCTCCATCCGGGGTGTGGTGATCTCCGAGGCGTCGTCGGCGCGGCCGAGCAGCGTGATCGCGCCGGACACGGTGTGGACCGACAACCGGCCCGAGCCGTCGCCGATCTCGCCGGCCCGGGTGCGCGCGACGAGCCCCTCCTGCTCCTCCAGGGCGAAGGACGTCTCGATCCGCCCGGCGGCCGAGTTCAGCGTGACCCGCGCGCCCGCCGACTCGGGGACGCGCAGCGCCACCTCGCCGGACACCGTGTTGACGTCGACCCTCCCGCCGCCGCCGAGCGCGATGTCGGCGGCGACGCGGCCGCTCACCGCGCGGGCCGCGAGCCGGTCGAGCGACCCGCCCGCGAGGGACAGGTCGCCGGACACGGAGGTGAACGAGACCGTGCCGTCCAGGCCCTGCGCCTCGACCGCGCCGGACACGGTGTTGGCGTCGACCGCGCCCGCGACGCCGTCGAGCGTCACGTCGCCGGACGCGCTCTTGATGGACGTCCGCGCGGTCGTCCCCGTCACGACCGCGTCCGCCGAGACGAGGTTCAGCGTGACCGGGCAGTCGCGCGGGACGGTCACCGTCACCGTCGCGCGGCACCGCTGCGTGCGCAGCCAGCTCAGCACGCCCTCCCACAGCCGCTCGTGGGTGATCGTCAGCATGCCCGCGTCGTGCGTGACCACCAGCGGCGGGCCCTCCACGTCGCCGACCATGATGGACGGCCGCTCGTCCGAGGCGAGCACCGACACGCTGCCCGCGATCAGCGTCGCCCGCAGCGCGACCACGCCGTCGAAGTCGAGGGTGGTCGGTTCGTCGATCGTCCAGCGCGACATCGCGGTCTGCCCTTCGTCGAGCGTCTTCCGGCATCCAGTAAACACGATATGTCGCGTCTGACGGATGTCAAGATGTATCGCGTTTCCGGACGGGCCCGTCCCCGGCCCCCGCTACTCGTCCTCGTCGTCGTCCAGGCGGGCCAGCCAGGTGGCGAGGCGGTCCACGGACGTCTCGAACTCGGGGTTCAGGTCGACGAACTCGCGCAGCCGCTCCGCCAGCCAGGAGAGGCTGACCTCCTCCGCGCCGCGCCGGTCCGCCAGCTCCTCGATGCCCCGATCGGTGAAGTACATCGTTCTGGTTCCTCTTCGTGCGGTCCTCGGGTCGGGACGCCGAGGGCCCCGGCGCGCCGCGCCGGAGCCCTCGGACCGTCCTGTGTCTCTTCCGGGGGGACGACCCCCAGACCGGGACTAGCCCTGCTCGAACAGTCTGCCGAGGAGTGCCTCCTGCTCGGCCTGGTGCAGCTTGGCCGACCCCACGGCGGGGGAGGAGGACGCCGGGCGCGACACCCGCGACATCCGCAGCCCCTCGATGTGGTGCGGCAGCTTGAGCGCCATGAACGGCCAGGCGCCCATGTTGGCGGGCTCGTCCTGGACCCAGACGACCTCCGCGCCCTCGGGGTACTTGGCGAGCTCGGCCTTGATCTCGTCGACCGGCGGCGGGTAGAGCCGCTCGACCCGGACGATCGCGGTGTCGGTCGCGGCGTGCTCGTCGCGGGCCTTGGCCACGTCGTAGTAGATCTTGCCGGTGGTGAGCAGCACCCTTCGCACGCCCGCCGGGTCGATGCCCGGGTTGACCTCTGGGATGACCGGCTGGAACGCGCCGCCGGTGATCTGCTCGACCGGCGAGGCCGCCGCCTTGAGCCGCAGCAGCGACTTGGGCGTGAAGACCACCAGCGGCTTGTTGCGGCCCGACAGCACCTGCCAGCGCAGCAGGTGGAAGTAGTTCGCCGGGGTCGTCGGGTAGACGACGGTCATGTTGTCCTGCGCGCACAGCTGCAGGTACCGCTCGATCCGCGCGGACGAGTGGTCGGGGCCCTGGCCCTCGTAGCCGTGCGGCAGCAGCAGCACGACGCTGGAGTGCTGGCCCCACTTCTGCTCGCCGGAGGAGATGTACTCGTCCATGATCGACTGGGCGCCGTTGGCGAAGTCGCCGAACTGGGCCTCCCAGCAGACCAGCGCGTCCGGACGGGTCATCGAGTACCCGTACTCGAAACCCATCGCGGCGTACTCGCTGAGCAGCGAGTCGTGCACGTAGAACTTCGACACGCCCTGCCCGAACTGCTTGAGCGGGGTGTACTCCTCGCCGGTCTTGCGGTCGACCAGGACGGCGTGCCGCTGCCCGAACGTGCCGCGCCGGGTGTCCTGCCCGACGAGCCGGACCGGGTGGCCGTCCATCAGCAGCGAGCCCATCGCCAGCAGCTCGCCGGTCGCCCAGTCGATCGCGTCGTCCTCGATCATCTGCGCGCGGCGCTGCAGGATCGGCTGGAGCCGCGGGTGCGGGGTGAACCCCTCCGGCAGGCTGACCTGCGTCTCGATCAGCCGCTTGACGGTCTCCGGCGGGATCGCCGACCCGGCCTTGCCATGGTCGATCGGGATGCTCTCCTCGATGTCGGGCTTGACGACCGAGCCCGGCTCCAGCGGCTTCTTCACCGCCTCGCGGGTCTCGGTGAACGCCCGCTCCAACTGCTCCTGGTAGTCGCGCAGCGCCTGCTCGGCCTCCTCGACCGTGATGTCGCCGCGTCCGATCAGGGCCTCGGTGTACAGCTTGCGCACCGACCGCTTGGCGTCGATCAGGTCGTACATCAGCGGCTGGGTGAACGAGGGGTTCTCGCCCTCGTTGTGGCCGCGCCGCCGGTAGCAGACCATGTCGATGACGACGTCCTTCTTGAACGTCTGCCGGTACTCGAACGCCAGCCGCGCCACCCGCGCGCACGCCTCCGGGTCGTCGCCGTTGACGTGGAAGATCGGCGCCTGGATCATCCGGGCCACGTCGGTGGAGTACACGCTGGAGCGCGAGTACTCCGGTGCGGTGGTGAACCCGACCTGGTTGTTGATGATCACGTGCACGGTGCCGCCGGTGCGGTAGCCGCGCAGCTGCGACAGGTTCAGCGTCTCGGCCACCACGCCCTGCCCGGCGAACGCCGCGTCGCCGTGCAGCAGGATCGGCAGCACGCTGAACCCGGCCTCGCCGACGTCCAGCAAATCCTGCTTGGCGCGCACGACGCCCTCCAGCACCGGGTCGACCGTCTCCAGGTGGGAGGGGTTGGCGACCAGCTCGGTGTGGATCTTGGAACCGTCGTCGGCGACGAAGTCGCCCGACGCGCCCAGGTGGTACTTCACATCGCCCGAGCCCTGCGCGCTGCGCGGGTCGAGGTTGCCCTCGAACTCGCCGAAGATCTGCCCGTAGGACTTGCCGACGATGTTGGCCAGGACGTTCAGCCGGCCGCGGTGGGCCATGCCGATCACGACCTCGTCCAGGCTCTCCTTGGCCGCGGCCGAGATCACCGAGTCCAGCAGCGGGATGACCGACTCGCCGCCCTCCAGCGAGAACCGCTTCTGCCCGACGAACTTGGTCTGCAGGAACGTCTCGAACGCCTCGGCGCTGTTGAGCCGCCGCAGCACGTGCAGCTGCTCCTCGCGCGATGGCTTGTCATGCGGGACCTCCACGCGCTCCTGGATCCAGGCGCGCTCCTCCGGGTCCTGCATGTGCATGTACTCGATGCCGACCGTCCGGCAGTAGGCCATGCGCAGCACGCCGAGGATGTCGCGCAGCTTCATCGTCGGCTTGCCGCCGAACCCGCCCGTCGCGAACTCGCGCTCCAGGTCCCACAGGGTGAGGCCGTGCTTGAGGATGTCCAGGTCGGGGTGGCGGCGCTGCTTGTACTCCAGCGGGTCGGTGTCGGCCATCAGGTGGCCGCGGACCCGGTAGGCGTGGATCAGCTCGTGGACGCGCGCGACCTTGGCCACGTCGTCCTCGTGGGTGGCCGAGATGTCCTTCACCCAGCGGACCGGCTCGTACGGGATCCGCAGCGCCTCGAAGATCTCGTCGTAGAAGCCGTCCGCGCCCAGCAGCAGCTCGTGGATCCGGCGCAGGAAGTCGCCCGACTGCGCGCCCTGGATGATCCGGTGGTCGTAGGTGGAGGTCAGCGTCATCACCTTGCTGATCCCCATGCGCGACAGGGTGTCGCTGGACGCGCCCGCGAACTCCGCCGGGTACTCCATCGCGCCGACGCCGATGATCGTCCCCTGGCCGGGCATCAGCCGCGGCACCGAGTGGACGGTGCCGATCGTGCCCGGGTTCGTCAGGCTGATCGTCGTGCCCTGGAAGTCCTCCAGAGTCAGCTTGCCGCCGCGCGCCTTGCGGACGATCTCCTCATACGCCGCCCAGAACTGGCGGAAGTCCAGCGCCTCGGCCGCCTTCACCGACGGCACCACCAGCTGGCGCGTCCCGTCGCTCTTCTGCAGGTCGATCGCCAGCCCGAAGTTCACGTGCTCCGGCCTGACCAGCACCGGCTTGCCGTCCACCTCGGTGAACGCCGCGTTCATCTCCGGCATCGCCGCGAGCGCCTTGACGATCGCGTACCCGATCAGATGCGTGAACGAGACCTTGCCGCCCCGCCCGCGCTTCAGATGGTTGTTGATCACGATGCGGTTGTCGATCAGCAGCTTCGCCGGGACGGCGCGCACGCTCGTCGCCGTCGGCACCCCGAGGCTGGCCTCCATGTTCGCGGCCGTCCGCGCCGCGACACCGCGCAGCCGGACCTCCTCCGCGCCCGCCGGAACCGGCGGCGGCGCGGGCTTCTGCGCCTGCTGAGCCGCCTGCCTGTCCGCCTTGGCCTCGCCCTTCGCGGGGGCCTTCGGCGGCTTCACCGGGGGCTGCGGTGTCGGCGGAGCCGCCGCGCTGCCGTTCGCGGCCTTCCCGGTCGCACGGTCGGCACTGGCCTG
This sequence comes from Actinomadura syzygii, assembly GCF_008085905.1. Lineage (GTDB taxonomy): Bacteria > Actinomycetota > Actinomycetes > Streptosporangiales > Streptosporangiaceae > Spirillospora > Spirillospora syzygii. The sequence goes on from NZ_VSFF01000007.1 coordinate 464,640, forward strand.
GGGGGACGCCGGAGTCACGGACGACGGCCGGCTGTCCGGCTTGTAGTCCGCGAAAAAGTTCCACCAGGCCTCGTCAACGGAGTTCGGGTCTTCGAGGTACTTCTGGTACAGCTCGTCGACCAGCCACTCGTTGGCGCCGAAGTCGGTCATGTTCGGGTCGGCACTAGTTTGCGACGACTCTGTCGACACGGCGGAGATCGCCCTCTTCCGCAGCTCGCAGGTGAGTTCTGAGACGAATCAAGGCTACTGCAGTGTTGGCCCAGGGGGGCGACCCCCTGGAACCCCCGTCACGCGCGAGGGGCGCGTTCGACTCGCCGCTGGCGCGTCTCGTCGAACGTGCCCCTCGCGCGGCAGGTCGTGCGGCCTCCGGCGCTGGGGCGCCTCCGGCCGCACGACCTGTGGCCTCGCTTCTGTCCCGTCCAGGGAGGTTCTGTCCTGGACGGGTGTTCGACGGGTGCACTTCTGGGGGCTCTGTCAGTGGCTGTGCTGGGGGACCGTGGGGCCCTCGCTGGCCTGGATCAGGACGAAGCCCTGGCCCTGGTAGGCGAGCTGCATGGCCTCGCCGCTGCCGCGGCCGATCAGGGCGCTGGCCTTGAAGGTGCGGTTCACGCCCACCTGGAGGCTCTGGCTCCAGGCGACGGCCGACTGGCCGTCGGCGAACGTGGGGGCGCGGCCGCAGTCCAGCATGACGGGGGTGCCGTGCGTGGTCAGGGCGACCCAGCCGGTGCCGGTGAGGGTGGTGTTGAACAGGCCGCCCGCGGCGATCCCGGCGCCCTGGACGCGCTGGATGTCCCACTGGAGGTGGGAGTCGAACGCGAGGATGTTCTTGCCGTTGACGGTGATGCCCTCGTTCTCAAGGTAGAACAGGTGGATGTCGTCGGCGTCGTTCGCGACGAACAGCAGGCCCTGGCCCTTGACGCGCATCAGCGGGACGCCCTCGCCCGTCAGCGCCTTCTTCATGAACTTGCCGATGCCGCCCGACCCCTCGTAGTCGAACTCCATCTGGCCTTGGAAGGCCACCATGGAACCCTGCCGGGCGAGGACGTCGCCGTTCAGGTGGACGCGGAGCATCTTGGAGTTCTGAAGCGCGAAGTGACCGGGGAGCTGCTGACCCTGGTCGATGTTTCCGAAGAACTGGCTGCGCATGGTCGGGGGGTGCCTCTCATGGTGATTACTGGAGAACCGCCAGCATAACGACGGTATGGGATCAACGTTCCCGGTTGTGCGGGGTCGTCCAGTCGATGCTCGGGCCCTTGGGCACGATGCCGGTGGGGTTGATGTTGCGGTGCGTCACGTAGTAGTGGCGCTTGATGTGGTCGAAGTTCGTGGTCTCGCCGAAAGCGGGGACTGAATATAGATCGCGTGCGTACGCCCAGAGGTTCGGGTAGTCGGTGATTCGGCGCAGATTGCACTTGAAGTGCGAGTAGTAGACGGCGTCGAAGCGGGCGAGGGTCGGGTAGAGGCGGACGTCCGACTCGGTGATCTCGTCGCCGAAGAGGTAGCGGGAGCTTGCGAGGCGCTCTTCCAGTTGGTCGAGGGCGGTGAAGAGGGCGTCGAAAGCGTCCTCGTAGGCGCCTTGGGACGTGGCGAAGCCCGCCTTGTACACGCCGTTGTTGATCGCGGTGTAGAGCAGGTCGTTCATCTCGTCGATCCCGGGACGGAGCGCCTCGGGGTACAGGTCGGGCGCGTCCGGCCTCTGGAGGGCGGTGAACTCCGTCTCCAGCATCGTGGTGATGTTCGGGAAGTCGTTGGTGACCAGGCGCTCGGTCTCGGTGTCCCAGATGCTGGGGACGGTGTAGCGGCCGGTGAAGTCAGGATCGCTGCGGAGGTACAGCTCGGAGAGGAACTCGGCGTTGGTGACGGGGTCGCGGTCGGGGAAGCGCCAGCCGCGCTCGTCCCGGATGGGGTCGACGACGCCCACGCCGATCGCGTCCTCCAAGCCGAGCAGCCGCCGGACGATCAGGCTGCGGTGCGCCCACGGGCACGCGTAGGACACGAACAGCCGGTACCGGCCGGGTTCGGCGCGCAGGCCGCTGGACCCGTCCGCCGTGATCCGCTCGGTGAACCGGTTCGGCTGCCGGACGAACCGGCCTCCCTCGACCTCCTGTGCGGTCATGCCGGGCTCCTCCCGAAGTCGCCTTGTACGCCCGCGGGCGTAGTCCGCGCGGAGGATTCGACGCCCCGGGCCCCATGGCTACGATAGACCGTCGAATGCTCGGCCGGACGATCGCGGGGACCCATGCTTGAGCAGTTCAACGCCCTGGTGGACGGGCTCCCACCTGGGATGATCTATCTGATCATCGCCGCTTTGGTGTTCGCCGAGGCGGCGCTGTTCGTCGGGTTCGTGTTCCCCGGCGAGACGGCGATCGTGGTCGGCGGCGTCCTCGCCCAGCAGGGCACGCTGTCGCTGCCCGTGCTGATCGTCATCGCCGTGGTCGCGGCGGTGATCGGCGACTCGGTCGGCTACGAGATCGGCCGCCGGTACGGGCCCCGGCTGCTGGACGTCAAGGCGATGCGCAGACACCGGGCCAAGGTCGCCTCGGCGCAGGGCCTGATCCGCAGGCGGGGCGCGTTCGCGGTGTTCATCGGCCGCTTCACCGCGCTGCTGCGGGCGCTGATGCCCGCGCTCGCCGGGAGCTCGCGGCTGCCGTATCCGAAGTTCCTGGTCTTCAACGTCATCGGCGGCGTGACGTGGGTGGTGACGTTCACGCTCGGCGGCTACTTCGCGGGCGCGGCGTTCGAGCACACGGCGAAGCTCGCCGGGCGCGGCCTCGCGATCGGCCTCGCGGTCGTCGCCGTCGTCGCGCTGGCGGTGTGGGGCGTCCGCAAGCACCGGAGCGAGGCCCGCGACGAGGAGAAGGCCGAGGCGGAGATCGGCTCGGGCGAGATGGGCTCGGGCGAGGAGCCGGAGCCCGCGCGCACCCGGCCCTGAGCGGTCAGCGCCGCATCCGGCCGCTGATCATCGGCAGGTCCAGGCCGGTGCGGATGCCGGGATCGGCAGCGCAGACGGCGGGGACGGTGTTCAGCGCGTGCGCGGCCGCCGCCGTGATCGGGTCGGACACCCAGTTCTCGTCGGCGGCGAGCGCCACGGACGGGCTGCCGTTCACGCGGAGCGAGTAGCCGGGGCCGCCCCACTCGGGCGGCATCCGCGCCGCGTCGGCCTTGTGCACCACCTCGATGGTGATCACGGGACGCCCGGCGGCGAGGCCGCTGAACGTCCAGCGGGCCGCCGCGACCGTGCCGCGCGGGATCGGACCGGCCGCGGTGACGAGGTCGGTGCCGGCGAGGCGGTGCTCGACGTCCATGTCGACCTCGTCCAGGTCGACGCCGAGCCCGGCGGCGACGAGGTGCAGGCTCTCGGAGTACAGCGCCCGCATCGCGGTCCGGGCGGGCCGCAGCGCCCGCAGGTACGCCTCCTCGGTCTTGCCGAAGCCGATCATGCGGTGGACCATCTGCCAGGACGGGTACCGCGAGAAGTCCGCGCACTCCCGGACGTAGACGTGCCCGATCCGGCTGGACAGCCGAGTCAGCACCAGCGGCAGGAGGTCGGCCATGAAGCCGCCGCTGATCCCGCTGCCGTGCACGGACGTGCCGCCGAGCTTGCACGCCTGCTCCAGCTCGTTCACGTACTGCGGGCCGTGCGCCTGCGGGTAGACGAAGCCGTTGAGCGAGATCACGTTCTTCCCGGACGCGAGCAGCGCGCAGACGACCTCCAGCTCGGCGAACCGGTCGAGGCCGGGCCGCGGCGCGTAGATGACGCAGTCGGCTTCGAGGTCGAGGATCTCCTCAAGGTCCCGGGTGGCGCGGACCCCGACGGGCGCGCGGCCCGCGATGGCGGCCGCGTCGACGCCCGCCTTGTCGGGGGAGTGGACCCAGGCGCCGGCCAGTTCGAGGTCGTCCCGGTCGAGCACGGCCCTGATCACGCTTCGTCCGACGGCACCGGTCGCCCACTGCACGACGCGGTACGGACGGGGGCCGGGCGAGTACGCGGGCGAGTACGCGTCGGCGGGGCTCATCGATGCGGGACCTCCGTTGCTCGTCGCGAGGAGAGTACGCCGTTGGCACCGGGCGAAAAGCGGCATTCTGCGCAATTCTCTACCGGCCCCATGGTACGCCCGGTCGAAACCGGGGCCCGCTCCCGAGCGCGGTTCGGTTTGGTGGTACCACTGGGTAACCCCTGGATGATTGCCTGGGGCGTAGCAGCTCGCATGTGAGGAGACACAGATGTCGGAACTGCGCTACGACGGCCGGGTCGCGGTCGTGACCGGGGCCGGGCACGGCCTCGGCCGCCGGCACGCGCTGGAGCTCGCCGCGCGCGGCGCCAGGGTCGTCGTCAACGACCTCGGCGGCGACCGGTCCGGCGTCGGCGCCTCCGCCGGCCCCGCGCAGCAGGTCGTGGACGAGATCGCGAAGGCCGGCGGGGAGGCGGTCGCGAACCCCGACGACGTCGCGACGCCGGACGGCGCGCGGGCCGTCGTCCAGGCCGCGCTCGACGCCTTCGGCAAGGTCGACATCGTGATCAACAACGCGGGCATCCTGCGCGACAGGTCGTTCAAGAACATGACGGTCGAGGAGTTCGACGCGGTCATCGCCGTCCACCTGCGCGGCTCGTTCCTCGTCTCCAGCGCCGCGTGGCCGCACCTGCGCGAGAACGGGCACGGGCGGATCGTGAACACCTCGTCCCCGGCCGGGCTGTTCGGCAACTTCGGCCAGGCCAACTACGCCACCGCCAAGATGGGCCTGGTCGGGTTCACGAAGACGCTCGCGCACGAGGGCGCCAAGTACGACATCAAGGCCAACGCCATCGCCCCGGTCGCGTGGACGCGCATGACCGAGGACCTGCTGCCCGCCGACTTCGCGGGCAAGCTGGGCGTCGAGCAGGTGACGCCGCTCGTCGCCTACCTCGCCCACGAGTCCAACCAGGACTCCGGCGAGGTCTACACGGTCGGCGGCGGCCGGATCGCGAAGATCTTCGTCGCGGAGGGCCCCGGCTACGGGCAGCAGGACACGTTCACGGTGGAGGACGTCCGCGACAACTGGGCGGCGATCGGCGCGGCGGAGCCGCTGACCGTCCACAAGAACGCGATGGACCAGCTCGGCCCGCTGATCCAGCAGCTCAGCGGCTGATCCGTTGAGCGGGATAGAGCTCGACCGGCGGGACGGGGTGCTCACGATCGCCCTGTCCCGTCCGGAGCGCCTCAACGCGGTCGACAATGCCATGACCGAGGAACTGCTCGACGTCCTCAACGAGCTGATGCGCGACCCCGACACGCGGGTCGTCGTCCTCACCGGGAAGGGCCGCGGGTTCAGCTCGGGCATGGACATCCAGGAGGGCGACCCGGGCGGCGCCGGGACGGCGGAGGGCCGCGCCCAGCGGCTCTACCGGGCCATCGCACGCGGCGGCGAGGTCACCGCGCGGCTGCGGGAGATCCCGCAGCCGGTGGTCGCGGCGCTGCACGGCCCCGTCGCCGGGGTGGGGTTGTCCTGGGCGCTGGCCTGCGACCTGCGGGTCGCCGACGAGTCGACCCGGTTCGTGGTGCCGTTCACTGACCTCGGGCTGTCGGCGGGCGACTGCGGCCTGTCCTGGCTGCTGCCCCGGCTCGTCGGCCCGGCGCGGGCCGCGGAGATCGCCTACCGGAGCCCGCGGCTGGACGTCCGGCGCGCCGACGCGCTCGGCCTGATCACCGAGACCGTCCCCGCGGGGACGGTCCTGGAGGCGGCGCACGCCCTCGCGGGCGAGCTGCTCGGCAAGTCACCGTACGGGCTGCGCCGGACGAAGGAGCTGCTCAACGCGTCCCTGGACGCCCCCGGCCTGCGCGCGCACCTCAACACCGAGACGGCCGTCCAGACCCTCGCCTTCTTCACCGAGGACCTGGCCGAGGGCATGGCCGCCGCCCTGGAGAAACGTCCCCCAGACTTCAGGAACCGTTGATTCCCGGAGAGACCTGAGCCGAGCCCGCGGGTTGTGCGGCCGGAGGCGCCCCAGCGCCGGAGGCCGCACGACCCGACGGCGCAGGCGACCGCAGCGACGCCCCACACACTCGCACAGGCAAGACAGACAGAAACGGCGGCGTGAGGATCGCCTGCGCCGCAACGGGGGTTCCAGGGGGTCGCCCCCCTGGGCTAGTCAGCCAGGGCGAGCGACAGGGCTTCCACGTAGCGCAGGGCGGCCAGTCGGGCCAGGGCCGGGTGGGCGCCCAGCGGGGTGGACGCGGCGGCGCCGACGGAGGCGGCGGCGGGCGCGGCGAGGACGGCCTCCGGCTCCGGGCCGATCAGGTGCGGCGCGAGCGCGATGGAGGCGGCCCCGGCGGCGCGCAGCTGCTCGGTGGCGGCCTTGACCGACGACTCGTCGTTCAGCGAGGCGGTGAAGACCGGCGCGGCGAGCCGCGAGGCGAGCAGCACGCCGGTGACCTCGGCCTGCCGGACGGCCGTCGCGTCGCCCGGAGTGGCGACGATCACGCCGGACGCGGCCGTCACCATCGTCATCAGCCGGATCCGGTCGGCGCGGGCGAGCCCGGCGTCGGCGAGCCGGTCGTGCAGGGCCTCGGCGATGAGGGGGTGCGGGCCGAGCGGCTCGGCGGCCACGGCGTGCACGGGCGCGGCGGACACGGCGGCGTGCAGCGCGGCGTCCATTCTCGGGTCGGGGCCCGTCGACAGCGGGACGACGACCGCGGCCAGCTCGCCCTCCTCGCCGCGCAGCCCGGCGAGCACCGCGGTCAGGCTCGCCTCGTCGCCCTCCAGGTAACCGACGCGGGCGGGCTGCCCGGTGTGCTCGATCTCGACGAGCCGGGCGAGCTCCGCGGCGATCGCGGTGGCGGTGTGCCGGGCGGGGCCGGGCACGGCCAGGATGAGCGTTGGGGAGTTGGGGGGAAGCAGGAAGGACTCGTCGCCGCGATGCCGGCCGCCGCGGGGGGCGCGGCGCCGTCGCGACGGCAGTGCCTCGGGTGCGTGGCTCTCGGGACTCACGGCGGGCATCGTAACGCCCTCTGGCCGGGGAGTCGGTCTCCCGGCCCGGCCGCCGTCGTTGCCTGTATGAATCGCGGTGCTCCTTCCGTGCCGGTCGCGACGCCTGCGGGGGATGAAGAAGCAGAGTATGGCGGAATGTCCCGCGGCAACAGAGGGAAATGAAGTAAATTGTCCTGATTTGCCGCTATCTCCTTGCGATCGGTTCGCCGTGCCCCGCCCTGATGACGGACATACCAGCAGGTGATGAGGAATGGCGGCAATGACGTCGAAAGGCGGCAAAGGGGTTGCGGCGGCGTCACCGGCGGCCTTTATGATCCAGGGACCTTCCGCGCCGGAACGCCCGGGGCCCGCTGGAATCGGAGGACGAGGGAACCCGCATGATGCACAACACCGCGACCGGCGAGCTGAACTGGCTGCTCAACGACTTCGCCGAGCGGGTGACGACCGTGCGGCAGGCGGTGATCCTGTCCCGGGACGGCCTCGCCGTCGCCGCGTCCAGCGAGCTGGGCCGGGAGGACGCCGAGCACCTGTCCGCGCTGGCGTCCGGGGTGCAGAGCCTCGCCCGCGGCGCCGGCCGCCACTTCGCGGGCGGGAACGTCCGGCAGACGATCATCGAGATGGACGCCCTGCTGCTGTTCGTGACGGCCGCCGGCGACGGCACCTGCCTCGCCGTCGTCGCCGAGGCGGACGCGGACGCCGGGCTCGTCGCCTACGAGATGGCGGTGCTGGTCAAGCGCGTGGGGCAGCACCTCCAGGCGGCCCCGCGGTTCGCTTCCGGACCGGGCGGCGGCGGGGGCCTCGGAGCCCCCGGAGGGTCCGCGCCGCGCGGCTTCTGAGCCGGTCGGACGGGTCCGGCGGCGGACACGCCGCGGAAACGCCCGGCGCCGGTGACCCCGCGAGGCGGTAGGCGACGTAGTAGGCTCCCGCACACCCCCCTTACTCCCACGCATCGGGAGGATTCCCCCGCAATGTCCTGCCTCCGGACGCCGAAGCCGTGACGATCCCCAGTCTCTCCTCCATCCGGGCGAGGATCACCCTGCTGGTCCTCGTCCCGCTGCTGGCGCTGGCCGCGCTGTGGGCGTTCCTCACCGGCATGACCTACGGCGACGCCCACCAGCTGCTGCAGGCCCGCAAGTTCCAGAACGAGATGGTGCTGCCCTCGCAGCGGCTCATCGACGCGCTGCAGAAGGAGCGGCGGCTGGCGATGGCCGAGCTCGGCGGCGCCCGCGCGGCCGACCCGGGCGTGATGCGAGCGCAGCGGCAGACCGCCGACACGGCGGCCGAGGAGGTCCGCGCGGGCAGCCGGGACAAGGGCCTGCGCGGGGCGATCCAGCCCGAGATCGTGGAGCGGATGGACACGTTCGTCCGCCGCCTCGGCGACCTCCCGGAGGTCCGCCGCGGCGTGGACCAGCGGGTCACCGCCCGCGCCGACGCGCTCCGCGCTTACAGCGACCTGATCGACGCTGGCTTCTCCGTCTACAACGCGACCACGCCGGGGGACGGCTCCATCACGGCGCACGCCCGCACGCTCATCGCGTTCGGCCGCGCCCGCGAGTTCCTGGCCCGCGAGGACGCCCTGCTGACCGGCGCGCTCGCCGCCGGGCGCATCACGGTCGCCGAGCGCGGCCACTTCGCGCAGCTCGTCGGCGCGCAGCGGCTGCTGTACGGGGACACCGTGCCGAACCTGCCGGCCGACGACCGCGTCCGCTACGCCAAGCTCGTCGCGACCGACCCGTTCACCCGGCTCCGCACGATGGAGGACCAGGTCGTCCGCGGCGCCGAGCCCGCCACGGCGGAGTCGCGGCGGGCCCAGCAGGGGCCGAACGCCGTCCCCGGTGCGGCGGGCCGCCAGGGCGCGCGCGGCCCGGTCGTCGACCCGTCGGTGTGGCGGTCGGTCGCCGACACCGCGAACGGCGGCCTGTACACGCTGGAGAACAAGGTCCTCGACGACGTCACCATGCACGCCCGGCACATCGCGGTCCGCACGTTCCTGCGGCTCGCGTTCGCGGGCGGGCTCGGCCTCCTCGCGATCGTGCTGTCCGCGGTGATCGCGACGCGGGTGTCGCGGCGGCTGCTGCGCGAGTGCCGGACGCTCGCCGCGGGCGTCGTCGAGTTCACCCGCGACCGGCTGCCGCGGCTCGCCGAGGGGGTCCGGGCGGGGCGTCCCGCCGAGCCGGGGCCCGTCCCGGACGCCGGGTACCGCATCGACGAGATCCGGCAGATCGCCGAGTCGTTCGACCGCACCCGCGAGGCCGTGGTGCGCGCCGCCGAGGGCGAGGTCGCGGCGCGGCGCGGCATCAACGACGTGTTCGTCAACCTCGCGCGCCGCAACCAGGCGCTGCTGCACCGGCAGCTCAGCCTGCTCGACACGATGGAGCGCCGCACCGAGGACCCGTCCGAGCTGTCGGACCTGTTCCGCCTCGACCACCTCGCGACCCGCATGCGGCGGCACGCCGAGGGCCTCGTCATCCTCGCGGGCAAGTCGGCGGGCCGCGGCTGGCGCCGTCCCGTCCCGCTGGTGGACGTGGTGCGCGGCGCGGTCGCCGAGGTCGAGGACTACCCGCGCGTCCGGGTGCAGCCGCTGCCCCGGGTCGCGCTGCTCGGCTCCGCGGTCGCCGACGTCATCCACATGCTCGCCGAGGTCGTGGAGAACGCGACGACGTTCTCGCCGCCGCAGTCGCCGGTGCGGGTCAGCGGGCAGGCGGTCGCCTCCGGGTTCGCGATCGAGGTGGAGGACCGCGGGCTCGGCATGACCGAGGAGGCGCTGCGCGCCGCCAACGAGCGGCTCGCCCACCCGCCGGAGTTCGACCCGTCCGACAGCGCGCAGCTCGGGCTGTTCGTCGTGGCGCGGCTCGCGCTGCGGCACGAGATCCAGGTGACGCTCCGCCCGTCCCCGTACGGCGGGACGACCGCGATCGCGCTGATCCCGAGTTCGCTGGTCGTCGAGGCCGCCGAGCCCGACGCCGCCGTCCGCCGGGCGACCGGGCCGATCCAGGCGCCGCCCGACCCGGCGGTCGCGCTGCCCGCGTCCGCGCGTCCCGCGGTGCAGGCGGGCCCGGCCGAGCGGCCCGAGGCGAGCGGGCTGATGCGGCTCGTCGCCGAGGCCGGTCCGCTCGCGCCGCCGAAGCCGCCCGCTCCGGCCGAGGAGGGCGCGAAGGAGAAGGAGGACGCGGGGCAGCCCGCGCCGCAGGCGGGAGAACTGCCGAAGCGGCGCCGGCAGCAGCACCTCGCGCCCCAGCTCAAGGAACGGGTGGACGCTCGCCTCGCCGCCCAGAACGGTTCCCGCCCGCCCGCGGGGTCCGAGCCGGAGCCGGGCGCGGCGGAGATGACGCCGCTGTCCGCGCCCGTCCCGATGGACCCCACTCCCGAACCCGCCCCGCCCGCTCCCGCCCCGCCCGCTCCCACCGAGACCGCTCCCACCGAGTCCGCTCCCGAGATTTCGGACGGCGCGCCGTCCCCGGCCGCCGACGAGAACCCGGAGCGCTCGCCCGAGGCGTTGCGCTCGATGATGTCCGCCATGCAACGCGGCTGGCAGCGCGGCCGGAAGGACTCGGCCGACGCCGAGCCGGCGCGGGAGGACCCCGCGCGGGAGGACCAGGAGGACGACACCCGATGACAGAAGCCGAGCACTCCGGCGGGGAGGTTCCGGGCGGCGCCGGAGGCGAGCTGAACTGGCTGCTGGACAGCCTGGTCGAGCGCGTCGCCGCGGTGCGGAACGCGGTCGTGCTGTCGAGCGACGGGCTGCGGATCGCCGCGTCCAAGGGGCTCGCCAGGGAGGAGTCCGACCACCTGTCCGCGGTGGCCGCGAGCTTCCAGAGCCTCGCGCGCGGGGCGGGCGAGTCGTTCGGCGGCGGCCCGGTCCGGCAGACGATCGTGGAGATGGAGTCGGCGTTCCTGTTCGTCACCGCCGCCGGGGACGGCGCGTGCCTCGCCGTCCTGTCCGCCGCGAACGCCGACCTCGGGCTGATCGCCTACGAGATGGCGATGCTGGTGACGCGGGTCGGCCGGCACCTGTCGGCGAACCCGCGGGCCACCCTGACCGAGCCGGGCGGCGGGTGAGGCCATGGCGGACGGTGCCTGGTACGACGACGCCGCGGGGCCGGTGGTGCGCCCGTACGCGCTCACCGGCGGCCGGACGCACTACACGGGCGACGACTTCGACCTCGTCGCCCTGATCGCGGCCGCCGAGCCCCCCGAGGCCGCGGCGGGCGAGCCCGCCCTGGCGGCGCCCGCGTGGGCGCCCGGACCGGAACATCACATGATCTTGGAGCTTTGCCGCACACCGCTGTCGGTCGCCGAGATAGCGTCGGATCTGGAACTTCCCCTCGGGGTCGTCCGTGTCCTGCTCGGCGATCTGCTCGACCGCTCGCTGATACAGGTCCGGCGCCCCGCGCCGGTGGCGCAGTTCCCCAGCGAGCGCGTACTCAAGGAAGTGATCGATGGAATCCGTGCGCTCTGACGCGGCCGCCGCATCCGGCGACTCCTCCGCGCTGACGGTCAAGATCCTCGTCGCCGGCGGTTTCGGCGTCGGCAAGACGACCCTGGTGAGCGCGGTGAGCGAGATCCGCCCGCTGCGCACCGAGGAGGCCCTGACCGAGAAGAGCATCGGGATCGACGACACCACGGCCGTCGCCAACAAGACGACGACGACCGTGGCGATGGACTTCGGGCGGATCACGCTGCCGAACGGCCTCGTGCTGTTCGTCTTCGGCACGCCCGGCCAGGACCGCTTCTGGTTCATGTGGGACGAACTGGCGAAGGGCGCGCTCGGCGCGGTCGTCCTGGTGGACACCCGGCGGCTCGCCGACTGCTTCGCCTCGGTCGACTACTTCGAGCGGCGCGGCGTCCCGTTCATCATCGGGGTCAACAAGTTCGACGGGGCGGGGCAGCACTCGCCGGACCAGGTCCGCGACGCCCTCGACCTGTCGCCCGACATCCCGGTCATCACCTGCGACGTGCGCGACAGGGAGGACGCCAAGCGCGTCCTCATCACGCTCGTCGAGCACATCATGCGGACGATGAGCGCCCGCCAGACGATCAGCTACTGAGCGTCCGGGCGGCGTCCGCCGCCCGGACGCCGCCCGGCCCCCGCCCGCTCATCGGGCGGGGGCTTCGGCGTCCTCCCGGCGTCATGCGCGGAAGTCGGCGAAGTCGAAGCCGGGCGCGACGACGCAGCTCACGAGCACCTCGTCCGGTCCGGCGGGGCGCGCCGCCTGCCAGCGGCCGGGCGGGACGAGCGCCTGCGGGACCTGGCCGTCCGCCACGTCAGCGCCGAGCGTGATCCGCTCGGGCTCCGCGCCCGGCCGGTCCCCGTCCCCGCCGAGGAACAGCGACAGCGGACCGCCCCGGTGCCACAGCCACAGCTCCGCCGACCGGACGGAGTGCCACATCGACTCCTCGCCGGGCGGCAGCAGGAAGTAGATGGCGGTCGCGGCGGCGCGCTCGCCCGGGTAGCCCTTCGGGACGAAGGACACCTCCGACCGCCACGTCTCCCGGTACCAGCCGCCCTCGGGGTGGGGGAGGAGGTCCAGGGCCCCGGCGGTGGCGGGGCGGTCCAGCAGCGCGACGTGCCGCCCGTCCGGGGCGCGCCGCAGGTAGCGGACGCGGGACGCCGCCGTCCGGTCGATCACCCCGCGCGCCGGGACCGCGCCGGGCGGCGGGTCGAGCGTGACGGCGACGACCTGCCCGCCGTCCGCGAAGACGTCGTCGGCGACGGCCAGGGCGCCGGGTTCGTCGTCGGGCGCCCACACCGCCCCCGCGTCGGAGAGGGCGAACCCCGGGCCGGGCTGGGCGAGCCAGCCGTCGAGCGTCGTGAGGAGCAGCACCCGACCGAGCCTAGTCCTCCGCGGTGAGGACGATCTTGCCGGAGACCCGGCCGGTCTCGCCCCGCTCGTGCGCCCTCGCCGCGTCCGCGAGCGGGAACACCGAGTCGATCTCGACGCGCAGCGCGCCGGACGCGGCCAGCTCGGCGATCCGCGTCAGCGCGTGGTGGTCGGGCTCGACGAGCAGCGACTCGGCCCGGACGCCCGCCGCCGCTGCGTCCATCTCGGCGGGACGGCTGAGCACCAGCGACACCAGCACGCCGCCCGGACGCAGGACGCGCAGCGACCGGGGCCCGTAGTCGCCGCCGATGGTGTCGACGACGACGTCCACGTCCTTGACGGCCTCGGCGAAGTCGGACGCGCGGTAGTCGACGGGCTCGTCCACGCCGATGCCGCGCAGGAAGTCGTGCTTGGGGGCGCTCGCCGTCCCGATGACGTACGCGCCGTGCGCCTTGGCGATCTGCGCGGCCAGGTGCCCGACCCCTCCGGCCGCCGCGTGGACGAGGACGCGCTGCCCGTCCCGCACCCGCGCCGTGTCGACGACCGCCTGCCAGGCGGTGAGCGCGGCCAGCGGCAGCGCGCCCGCGTGCGCGTGGTCGATCCCGGCGGGCTTCGCGGTGAACGTCCGGGACGGCGCGGCGACGTACTCGGCGTACGCGCCGCCGCCGAACGGGTAGCGCAGCATCCCGAACACCTCGTCGCCCGGCTTGTGCAGCGTGACGCCGACGCCGGTCGCCTCCACGACGCCGGAGACGTCCCAGCCCAGGACGAACGGCGGCCGCCCGAGGAACCCGCCGTCCGCCCGGAGCTTCCAGTCGGTCGGGTTGACCCCGGCGGCGCGCACCCTGACGAGCACCTCGGTGGGCCCCGGCTCCGGCCGCTCGGCCTCGACGAGCTTCAAGACCTCGGGCCCGCCGAGCGTGTCCTGACTGACCGCGCGCATCGTCTCGGCCATGCGTCCTCCCCTGTCCGTGACCAACCTGTCCGTGATCAACCGTGCCGGTGATCGTCCTGCGGCCAGCCTTCCCGGCGCGCGCGGAACGGACGAGTGGCGAGATCGCCATCCTCCGTAAAGATCCGGCCAGCCGAGGGCCGGGCGTCAGTCCATCTCGGAGAGGCGGACCGGGTCGAACGCCATGGGGAACGGCCGGTCGAGCGCGACGGTCTCGCCGGAGCGCGCCTTGCCCGCCAGCTCGTAGCGGCCGTCCGCCAGTTCGAGCATCGTGATCAGGGGGCGCGGTTCGAGGTCGACGATCCAGTAGTGCGGGATGCCGGTGGCGGCGTACTCGTCCACCTTGTGGACGCGGTCGATCCGCTCGTTCACCGTGCGGGGCGTGACGACCTCGGCGACCAGGATGAGGTCGGGGCCGTAGTAGGTGCGGGTCCGGCGCTCCAGCGCGGCGCGGGCGACGTCGCGGCCCACGGCGAACACGTCCGGCTTGCGGACGCCCGCCGGGGTGGTGACGTCCTGCGGTGTCCCGGCGATGTGGACGTCGGCGCCCGCCTGCCGGGCCGCGTCCTTGAGGATGCCCCTGAGCTGCTCGGCGGCGTGGTCGTGCCACAGGTCGCCGGGCAGTTCGTGCAGCCAGCCGTCGGCGAGCTCGTGGCGGCGGCCGTCCTCGGGGAGCGCGTCGAGGTCGTACAGCGTGTACGGACCGTGCGCGCGGCCGAGCGTCCCGCCCATGATTCGTCCCCCCTCGGTCTGGGCCTTTTCCGAATCTAGCGGACGGACGTCCGGCCGGGCCGCAGGCTTGATCGCGCGTCGGGATGCGGGCAATGTCGCGAAAACCGAGGCGGCGGGCCGGGGCGGAGCGGGCGGGCCGCGCGGGTGCGGGCGGCCGCCCGCAGTCGTCCATATCCGGGGTTATGCCTATAAGGGGGTGATCGAGGCAAAAGATCAGTTACGTCGCCCTTGAAGTGATAGAACGCTCCCGCGGCCCCACCGGCCGCCGTTCACCCGGATGTCCGTGCGGACACCGGCGTGGCGCGATTTGATGGTGGTCCGACAGGACCGTGAAGGAGCGCGTGTGACGGCGAGGACCCCGGAGCAGGACGAGGCCCCGCGGAGCGCCGACGAGGGGCCGGGCGGCTCCCGCCGGGTCCGGCGGCGGCTGACCTTCGGCGTCGCCGGTGACCTCGCCGACATGCCCGCGGCGCTGTCGCCCTGGCAGCGCGCGTACGAGGCGTGGCGCGCCGCCGGGCTGTCCTGGGGCCACGGCGCGCCGCCGCGCGAGCCCGCCGCCGCCCGGCCGCGCGCCCCGCAGGAGCGCCCCGCCGTCCCGTCCGCGAAACCCGCTGGGAAACCGGCCGCGAAGCCCGCCGCGAAGGCGCGGCGGAAGGCGGCGGTCTCCGAGCCGGGGGACGTCCTGGTGGCCGGGCCGCCGCGCCCGCCGACGCCGCCGCTGATGCGGCGGCTGCGCTTTCGCGCCGCGATCGGTGTGACGCTCGTGCTGGGCGCCGCCTTCGTGGTCGTCGCCGTGTCCCAGGGCGAGGACGACGCCGCTCCCGGCCGTCCCGGCCTCCCGGCCCCGGTCGAGGCGGACGCGCTGTTCGCCGCCGACCCGGCCGCGGCGACGGACGGGCTCGTCCAGAGCCTCGCCGCGGTGGCCGCCGACGCCGGGACGCTGGTCGCCGCGGGTACCGAGGGCGACCCCGACCCGGGGCGGGAGCGGCCGCAGTTCCTCGTCTCCGCGGACGCGGGCAAGACCTGGTCGCTCGCCCGGATCCGCACGCAGGACGGCGCGATGCCCCCGCTCGGCGAGATCCCGTCCCACGTCGCGGGCGGCGGCGGCCGGTGGATGGCCGTCGGCCGGACGCCGAGCGGCGCCACCGTCGCCTGGACCAGCGCGGACGCCGAGACCTGGACGCGACTCCAGCCGTCCGCCGCCTTCAAGCCGACCGACCGGGTGAACGGCCTGGCCCGCACCGGCGGCGGCTTCGTCGCGGTCGGCGGCACGGCAGCCGGCCGGGCCGTCGTCTGGACCTCGCCGGACGGCCAGACCTGGCAGCGCGACGAGAGCCTCACGTGGATCGTCGGCCTCGACCGGGTGGCGTCGTCCGGCGGCGTGGTCGTCGCGCACGGGACGTATACGCGCAAGGTGACCACCAGGAAGGGCCGCAGGAAGGTCACCCGCACCGTGCGCGCCGAGGGTCTCTGGCGGTCCGCCGACGGGGGCCGCACCTGGACGGGCGTGAGCGTCCCGCAGGGGCAGGGCTCGTACGGGGAGACCCGGGGCCTCGCGGCCGGGCCGGGCGGCGGGTTCGCGACCGTCCGCGAGGGCAGGCGGACGACCGGCCCGAAGAAGCACCGCAGGACGGCCCGCTTCGGCGTCCTGTTCACCTCGCCGGACGGGCAGCGGTGGCAGGCCGTCAGCCGCTTCGGCGGCGGCGGGATCGAGCGGTTCGGCGGCGCGCCGTCCGGCCTCGCGGTCGTCGCGCGCGCCGCGAAGGGGTTCACGGTCCTGCGCAGCGGCGACGGGCGCACCTGGCAGCCGGGCGGCTCCGTGCCCGCCGGGGTGCGGACGAGCGCCGTCACGGTCGCGTCCGGCGGCGCGGTCGCGGTCGCGGGACGGCAGGGCGACGACGCCTACCTGTCCGGCGTGGACCTGCGGGGCGTGGCGGGCGCGGTCCGCGCGGAGCGGGCCGTCCGGGCGCTCGCCGCCGGTCCCGGCCGCGTGGTCGCGGTGGGCAGCACGAACGGCGGCGCGGCGATCTGGTCCGCGCCGGACGGGCGCGCCTGGACGCGGGCCGGGTTCCCCGCCACCGGCGGACGCCTCGCCGACGTCGTCCACGGGCCCAGGGGCTGGCTCGCGCTGGGCCGCACCGCCGCGTCCGGGCCGCTGGCGATGACGTCCCAGGACGGCGCGTCCTGGCAGAAGGCGGCCTTCCCCGCCGGACCGGCGCCGCTAGCGGTGGCGGCCGGCCCGTCCGGCTACGTCGCGGTCGGCGCGCGGGCGGCGTGGCGCTCGTCCGACCTCGCCGCCTGGAGGTCCGCCCGCCTCGACGGCGTCGCCACCGCCGTGACCCTGGCCGCCGACAAGTACGTGGCGGTCGGCGGCAAGGGTGCGGGACCCGCCGCCTGGACGTCACCGGACGGCCGCGCCTGGACCCCGGCGAAGCTCCCGGAGGGACTCACCGGCCGCCTCACCCGGGTCGCCGCGCGCGGCGGCGTCCTCGTTGCGATCGGCGCGGGCGACGCGCCGCTGGTGTCCGCCGACGGCGGGACGACCTGGACTCCGCAGGTCCTCGGCGCGGGCCTCGTTCCGACGGCCGTCACCGCGACGCCGGGCGGCTTCGTCGCCGCCGCGGCCACGCCGGAGGGGGACGCGGTGGTGCTGGCGTCCGCGGAGGGCGTGTCCTGGCGCCGCCTCCAGGTGCCGGGCCTGTCCGGTCGGGGCGACCGGCGGCTCACCGCGCTGACCGCGATGGACGCGGGCGTGCTGGCCACCGGGACGACGACGGACGGCGGGCGCACGGAGGCGCCGATGCTCTGGCAGGCGCGAATCCCGGGTTAGCGTTCAGCCGTTTCAGCCGTTGCAGCCGCAGGAGCAGCCCTTCGGGCACGAGCAGCCGTTGCCATGTCCGCAACTACAGTCTTTTTTCGTCATGAGCGGAAAGTAACCTCTGTCGCACTTTGGGGTCTATGCCCGGTGGCGCGACGGGGACCTGTCGCGGGGGACACGGGCCGCCCCGGGGCGGGGAGTTCGAGACGGCCCGTGACCTGCCCGCGGCTAGGCGCGGATGTGGAGGTCCACGCCCAGCAGCACCAGGAACCAGAGGAAGATCGCGAGCAGTGCGCTGCCCACGTGGCGGAGCAGGCTCACGTTGATGTAGCCCCGGTCCCAGGCAACGAACAGACCGATGATGATGTATATGAGGCCGACCAAGCTGATGTGAGGCCGGTATCGGGTCGCCATAACGGCGCTCCTCCCGTCGGGGGGTGCGACGTCCGCTGAGGTGCCCGGCTGGCCGACAGGAAAACGCGAGCCTTATTCAGGACTGGGCCTTGATGTCGTTTAGGGCGCGTCCGAAACTCGGGAGCCCCTATTTCCCGTCCATGTCGACGCGGACGACCGTGGGATCGTGGTCGTCGGCCCGGTCGGCGAACTCGGCGGCGCGGTGCACGATGTCGAACTCGTGCGGGCGCCTGCGCAGCGACGGGCTGAGCAGGACGTGGTCGAGCGTCTCGGAGCCGCCCGCCGTCACCGCCGTGTACCGGTCGCCCGCGGGCAGCCCGGCCGGGAGGTCGGTCAGCCCGGCGCCGGACGCCAGCGTCCGCACCGGCGCGGACGTCTCCGCGTCGTTCAGCTCGCCCGCGACGATCACCATCGCGTCCGGGTCCGCCTTCCGGACGGACCGCACGAACCCCGCCACCACCCGCGCCTGCGCCTCGCGCCGCCACAGCGTCGGCCGGGACGGCGGCTGCCGGCGGCCGAACGCCGGGTCGTCGTCGGCGGTCCTCGGATACCACTGGTTCGCGATCACGATGAGGGGACGGCCCCGCCACCGCAGCTCCCCGGCGAGCGGCTTGCGGGCGCCCGCCCACGCGGCGTTCCCGGGCGCGATCCGGCCGGGGCTGAGCGACAGCGCGACCGCGCCGTCCCGCCGGACGGCCGCGACCGGCGTGACGGCCGGATCGGGCCCCGCGGGCGGCGGGTCGTCGGCGAGCGGCTCCGCCGGGGCGGGACGGTCCACGAACGCGAGCCCGCGGTCGGTGCGGAACAGGAACCCGAGCCGCCGGTTGTCGCCCTTCGCGCCGCCGTCGGCGTTGTCGCGCGGGGCCACCGAGCGCCAGTCGTAGGCGGGGCCGCCCGCCGCGCTGATCGCGGTGATCAGCTGCGCGACGGTCTGGTCGGCGGTGACGGTGCCGTCGTCGTCCGGGCCGCTGTTGTCGCCGAGCCCGACCGCCACGACCAGGTCGGGGGAGCGCAGGCCGGCCACGATGTCGGCGGCGAGGTCGGTGAACCGGTCCGGCGGCGAGTCGGGGTTCAGGCCGCCGAGCCCGGCGGTGCCGACCGCCAGCTCGCCGGGGCGCTGCGCCCGCGTCGTCTCGCGGGACGGCCCGGCGGCGGCGCGCCGCGGCGTCGCGGCGAGCAGCAGGTGGTAGTCGCCGAAGGCGTAGTCGAGGACGCCGTCGTTCGGGCCCGGCAGCCGGTCGCCGACGTCCATCGCGGGCAGCGGGGCGAGCGCGTCGTCGAGGACGATCCGCGCCGGGTTCGCGCCGCCGTCATGGGCGGGGACGCCGCCGCGCGCCGTCCGCGGCCCGGCGCCCGCGCCCGCCGCGGGCAGCACCGGGACCTCGCCGTCGCGGGACGGCCCGGCCGCCACCGCGTCCCGCACCTCGACCCGCATGCCTTCGAGGGACTCGTAGAAGTCGAGCGCCGCGCGGCGCGGGTCGAACGCGCGGCCCTTCTCCACGTCGCCGCGCGGCCCGTCGATCACGCGGCCAGGCGGGCGCCGCCCGCCGGGTCCGAGCACGACGGGCGCGGGCAGCGGCACGCCGTGCGCGGTGACGGCGGTCGCGGAGGCGTCGATCTCGGTGCGGGTCAGCCCGCGGGACGCGGGGCCGCCGGGACGGAACTCGGCGACCCGCCCGTCCACCCGGACGGCGTCGCCGACCGCCGCGCGGGGCCGCGTCCGGGTGAACACGAACACGCCCTCGGACGTCGCGTCGCTCCGGTCGGGGCGCGGGTCCTGCATCCAGAACCCGTTGCCGGTCAGCGCGGTCACGACGCCCGGGACCCCGGTGACGGCCGAGCCGGTCAGCGGGGAGACGTGGGCCGCGCCCTGGACGTCCCTGATCCGGACGACGCCGGGCGGGGCCGCGGCGTGGGCCACGGGCGCCGCGGCGAGGGGCGCGACGAGGGCGGCGGCGGCCAGGACCGTCCCGAGACCGTGCACCAACCGCGCTCCATGACAACCTCGGACTCCGACAGGACGAGAAGGATGATACGCGCGGGCGGGCCGGCGGGCGCGTCACTCGTCGAGCGTCAGCGCGGCCTTCGGGCACGAGCGGACGGCGTGGCGGACGCGGTCGGCCTCCCCGGGCGGGACGTCCGGCCGGAGGATCCGGAGCTCGTCGTCGTCGTCGAGGTCGAAGACCTCGGGCGCGAGCCCGACGCACACGGCGTTCGCCTCGCACACCAGCGGGTCGACCCGTACTCTCATCGCTTCTTCTCCGTTCCGGGACACCGTGCCCGCCAACCTACCGAACCGGGTTCGGGGCGCGCGCCGACCGCAAAAGTAGAACACGTTCCAGTCTGCTCGGGCAAGGCTCGCGCCGCACCGGACGATCTCGGATATGGTGCCCGCACGGAGGGAGATCGATGACCGACACCGAGGCGTCCGCCGGTCCGGGGACGACCGGCCGCCCCATTCCCGCGATGCCGTCCGACCTGCTGCGGGCCGCGCGCTACGCCAAGGGCTTCATGCCCCACGACGAGGGGCTCGCCCTGTACGAGGCGGGCGTCGAGTACGCGGCCCGGCGGCCCGCCGCCGGGCCGATCCTGGAGGTCGGCTCGTACTGCGGCAAGTCCGCCGTCTACCTGGGCGCCGCCGCCAGGGCCGCCGGGACGGTCGTCGTCACCGTCGACCACCACCACGGCTCGGAGGAGAACCAGGCGGGCTGGGAGCACCACGACCCGTCCCTCGTCGACCCGCGCACCGGGCGCATGGACACCCTCCCCACGTTCCGCAAGACGATCGCCGCCGCCGGTCTGGAGGACGAGGTCGTCGCCGTCGTCGGCCAGTCCCGCACCGTGTCGGCCTTCTGGCGGACGCCCCTCGCCGTCCTGTTCATCGACGGCGGCCACGCCGAGGAGCACGCCCAGGGCGACTACGAGGGCTGGGCGCCGCACGTCGCGGTCGGCGGGGCGCTCGTCATCCACGACGTCTTCCCCGACCCGGCGGACGGCGGCCGACCGCCGTACCACGTGTATCTGCGGGCGCTCGCGAGCGGCGCGTTCGAGGAGCGCCGCGCGGTCGGGTCGCTGCGCGTCCTGCGGCGCGTCGCCGACGCCGACCCGCTGGCGCGGCCGTCCCGCTAAAACCGTGCCCGCCGGTGCCGTCCCGCTAGAGCCGGGTGCGGACCGGGTCGGCCACCGAGACCAGCGCGCACCCGCAGGCGACCGGGTCGGACGCCTCGCACGGCCCGAGCGGACGCCCGGCGATCTCCTTGAACAGCCGCGCCCCGGGCGAGGCGTCGGCCAGCGCGTCCGCCGCGAGGACGACCGCCGCCGCCGTGTAGGTGGAACGGTCCCCGGGGAAGTGGCGGCGGTTCTCGAACTGCCAGCCCGTCCAGTAGGAGCCGTCCTCGTGCCGCAGGTGCTGGATGGTCGCGAACAGCTCCAGGGCGCGGTCGCGGTCGCCCGAGGCGTCCAGCGCGAGCACCAGCTCGCAGCTCTCCGCCGCCGTCACCCACGGCTGGTCGGACACGCAGCGGCAGCCGAGCCCGGGGACGACGAACGCGTCCCACCGCTCGGCGAACCGCTGCGCCGCGTCCGCGCCCCGGACGGGCCCGCCGAGCACCGGGTAGTACCAGTCCATCGACCAGCGGCTCTTGTCGGCGAACGCCTCCGGGTGCGCGGCCACCACGTGGCCGAGCTGGTCGGCGGCGAGCTCCCACTCCGGCTCCGGCTCGCCGAGGTGCTCGGCCAGCGCGACCGCGCAGCGCAGCGACTGGTAGATGGACGAGCACCCGGTCAGCAGCGCGTGGTCGGACGGCGCGCCGTCCTCGTGCCGGATCCAGATGACCTCGCCGCGCCGGGTCTGCAGGCCGAGCGTGAAGTCGATCGCCCGCCGCACCGCGGGCCACATCCGGCGCGCGAAGCCGTCGTCGCCGGTCATCACCAGTTCGTGCCAGACGCCGACCGCGGCGTAGGCGGCGTGGTTGGACTCGCCGCCCGGCTCCGTCACCGCGCCGAGGACCCATTTCGCGGGCCACGAGCCGTCCGGCCGCTGGACGCCGCGCAGCCACTCGTACGCCCGCCGCGCGTGCTCGCCGAGCCCGGCGACGCGCAGCGCCATCGCCGCCTCGACGTGGTTCCAGGCGTCCACGTGCCCGGGGACGCCCGCCGTCGGCGCGAACCACGGGATCGCGCCGGACGGCTCCTGCTGCGCCGCGATGCTGCGGGCCGTCGCGACGACGTCGTCCCGTGACAGGACGCCCGGGACCGCCGGCGGGCCGGTCTCAGCCCGCATCCGCCGTCTCCCTGGCCGGGTCGGCGGCCGTCCCCGGCGCCGCGGGCTTGGCGAAGTAGACGACGACGCTCTTGCCGATCAGCGGGTTCAGGGCGCGCTCGGCCAGCCGGGTGGCGCGCGGGCGCTTCATGATGTCCCAGACGAGGAGCCGGTGATAGGCCTTGGCGAGCGGGTTCGCGTCGTCGTTCACGCCGACCGCGCACTTGATCCACCAGTAGGGCGCGTGCAGGCCGTGCGCGTGGTGGTGGCCGCCGACCCGGAACCCGATCGACTTCAGCTTGGCCTCCAGCTCGGCGCGCGTGTAGATCCGCACGTGGCCGCCGGGGGCGGTGTGGTAGTCCTCCGACAGGGCCCAGCACACCCGCTCGGGCAGCCAGCTCGGCACCGTCACCGCGAGCTTCCCGCCGGGCTTCAGGACGCGCAGCAGCTCGCGCATCGCGCGCATGTCGTCCGGGATGTGCTCCAGCACCTCCGAGGCGACGATCGCGTCGAAGTGGTCGTCCGGGAACGGCAGGTCGAGCGCGTCGCCCTGGACCGTCTCGGCGGACGCCTCCGCCGGGACCTCGCCTTCGAGGCGCATCGCCCCGAACATCTTCTCCACGCCGGACAGCTCGCCGGCGTCCTGGTCGAAGGCCACGACGTGCGCACCCCTGCGGTACAGCTCGAAGGCGTGCCGTCCGGCGCCGCATCCCATGTCGAGGACGCGGTCTCCCGGGGCGATGCGGAACCGCTGGAAATCCACGGTCAGCAGGGTCGTGCTCCTTCCATGCCGGGGGCGCCGGGGCGGCGTCCCCTCCCTTGCCCTTGCGGCCGTCGCTCGCCGTTACTCGGCTTCGCGCGCGAGCCGCAGGTAGTTCGCCTGGGCGACGGCGGCCCGGTAGTGCTCGACGGTGGCCTTCGCCACGGCCGGCCACGCGAACCGCTCCTGGACGCGGGCGAGCCCCGCGGCGCTCGCGCGGGCCCGCTCGGCGGCGTCGTCGTGCAGCCGCCGCAGCGTCGCGGCCAGTTCCTCGGCGTCGCCCGGCTGGACGAGCACGCCCGCGTCGCCGACGACCTCGGGCAGCGCCCCGGCGCGGCTCGCGACGAGCGGCGTCCCGGACGCCATGTGCTCCACGGCGGGCAGCGAGAAGCCCTCGTACCGGGACGGCACCACGGCGATCTCCGCCGACGCCATCAGCTCGCCGAGCTCGTCGTCGCTGATCCCGCTGACGAACCGGACGCGCTCGCCGAGCGCCAGCTCGCGCACGAGCTTCTCGGTCGGGCCGTCCTTTTGCGGGCGGCTGACGACGATGACGTGCACGTCGCGCTCGGTGGCGAGCTTTGCGACCGCGCGCAGCAGCACGTCCACGCCCTTGATCGGCGCGTCCGCGCTGGCCATCGCGACGATCCGGCCCGGCGTGCGCTCGCCGCGCGGGTGGAAGATCCGGGTGTCGACGCCGAGCGGCAGGATGTCGATGTCGCGCGGGTCGACCTTGAAGTCCTTGACGATGTCGACCTTGGACGACTCCGACACCGTCAGCACCGGCCCGATCCGCCGCGACACCTGCGACTGCATCGCGACGAACCCGTACCAGCGGCGCTTGCCGAGCTTCTGCTTGACGCCCCGCGCCGCCTGGATGTCGATCCGCCGGTCGACGCTGATCGGGTGGTGGATGCTCGTGACGAGCGGCAGCCCGAGCCGGGGGATGCCGAGGTTGCCGAGCCCGAGGACCTGGTTGTCGTGGACGACGTCGAAGTCGCGCCGCCTCCGCCGCAGCTCGCGCAGCACCCGCAGGCTGAACGTCAGCGGCTCGGGGAAGCCGCCGGTCTTCATGTGCGCGAATTCGAGCACGTCGACCCAGTCGCGGAACTCGCCGAGGGACGGGGTGCGGAACGGGTCCTCGTCCCGGTACAGGTCGAGGCTCGGGATCTTGGTGAGGACGATGCCGTCGCGGTCGAGCTCCGGGTACGGCTGCCCGGACAGCACCTCCACCGCGTGCCCGAGGTCGGCCAGCTCCCGGCTCAGGTGCCGGAGGTAGACGCCCTGGCCGCCGCAGTGCGGCTTGCTCCGGTACGACAGCAGGGCCACCCGGAGCGGTCCGCCCGGCTCGCCCGCCCCATCCACGTCGGTCCCCCGCACGCACCGCTCCCGTCAGTCGGGGGACGCCGGGGCGCACGCGCACCGGCATCACCCAGATGCCGTTGATGAAACTAGACCTTAGCCACCGTACGTTACCGCTGAGTCAATATTGGGTGGTGCGTCCAGGAGTGTTCCGAAGAGCACACCGCGCCTGACTCTTCCCGTTCAGGACGGGGTGAAGCGGATTCAGGACGGGGTGAAGCGGACCGGCAGCTCCTTGAGGCCGTTGACGAAGTTCGACCGGAGCCGCCGGGGCTCGCCCGCGGGGGCGATGTCGGGCATCCGGTCCAGGATCGTCTCGAAGATGATCTTCAGGTTCATCCGGGCGAGGTGGGTGCCGAGGCAGAAGTGCGGGCCGCCGCCGCCGAACCCGAGGTGCGGGTTCGGGTCGCGGCCGACGTCGAAGGAGAACGGGTCGTCGAACACGCGCTCGTCGCGGTTGGCCGAGCCGTAGAACAGGACGACCTTGTCGCCCGCCTTGATCTCCTCGCCGCCGAGTTCGACGTCGGAGAGGGCCGTCCGGCGGAACTGGTTGATCGGGCTCACCCAGCGGACGATCTCCTCGACCGCCGCGGGCAGCAGGCTCCGGTCGGCGCGCAGCCGCTCCCACTGGTCGGGACGCTCGAAGAACGCCTGCATGCCGCCCGCCGTCGCGGTCCGGGTCGTCTCGTTCCCGGCGATGCCCAGCATGATCACGAAGAGCGCGAACTCCTCCTCGCTGATCCGGTTGCCGTCCGCGTCCGGGGTGAGGAGCTTGGTCACGATGTCGTCGCGCGGGGTGGACTCGCGGGCGCGGGCCAGCTCGCCCGCCCAGCCCGCGAACTCGGCGGCGCAGATCTGCGACTCGGTCCGGTCGCCGATGTAGTCGGGGTCGTTGAAGGCGACCAGCTTGTTCGACCAGTGGAAGACCTTCGCCCGGTCCTCAAGGGGCGCGCCGAGCAGCTCGCAGATCGTGTAGAGCGGCAGCGGGGCGGCGAAGTACTCGACGAAGTCGCACTCGCCGAGCGGGGCGGCCTCGTCGATCAGCCTGTCGCAGATCTCGCGGATGTGGTCCTGGAGCTTGCCGATCATGCGCGGGGTGAAGCCCTTGTTGACCATGGAGCGCAGGCGGGTGTGGTCGGGCGGGTCCTGGAACAGCATCATCTGGCCGTAGAGGGCGATGTCCTCGTCGGTGAACTCCTCGAACATCGCCGTCCGCGCGTGGGAGGAGTACGGGTCGGCGCGCCGCGACACCTGCACCACGTCCTCGTGCCGGGTGATCGCCCAGAACCCCGGCACCCCCTCGTTCGGATCCCGGTGCCAGTGGACGGGGTCGTTGTCGCGCAGCCACTGGAACTGCCGGTGCGGGATCCCGCCGCGCTCGTACACGCCCGGATCGATGACGTCGATCTCCGGAGCGCGGAACGGCCGCGTGGCGGAGGCGGTGGACGTGGCGACAGCAGCCATGGAAGACCCTTCGTGCCGGGGTGGGGGACCGTGCGCGGCGGTCTTTGACTGAGCGCTTGCTCGGTCCCCGCGGACCTAGAACAGGTTCTAACATGAGACTGGAGTCTCATCAAGGGTCCAGCGGCCCGAGTGACCCGGGTCGCACCCGTCTCTCACCTCGCCGTGTGGGCCCCGTTCCGGGGCGAGCCGGTCAGCGCAGGACGTACCGGAGCGGGTCGTCGGTCCCGTCGCGGCGCGCGATCCCGCGCGTCTCCAGCGTGCGGAGGTGCGCGGCGGCCTCGGCGGCGGCCATCCGGCGGGACTGCCGCGACATGTCCGCCCAGGGGTGCCGCCAGGTGAGCCCGGCGGTGAGGTCCCACAGCGTGATCGGACGGGCCGACAGCAGCGCCGCCACCTCCGCGAGCCGCTCCTCGTGGTGATCGATGATCTCCCGGGCGCGGCCGGCGAGGCCGTTGAAGCGGTACTGGTGGGCGGGCAGGACCTCGTCCGCGGACATCGCGGAGACCTTGTCGAGCGAGCCGAGGAAGTCGCTCAGCGGGTCGACGTCCGGGAAGTCGTAGGGGTAGAGGCCGATGTGCGGGGTGATGCGCGGCAGGACGTGGTCGCCGGTGAAGATGCGGTCGCCGTCCTCCAGGTGGAGGCAGATGTGGCCGGGGGAGTGGCCGGGCGTCCAGATGACGCGGAGCCTGCGGCCGGGGAGGTCGACGAGGTCGCCGTCGGAGACCTCGCGGTCCGGCAGCGCGGGCGGGGAGACGCGCGGGCCGTCGGCGCGGTCGGCCGGCTCCGACTCGGCGGCCCCGGCGCGGCGCAGCGCGGTCAGCTCGAACTCGCGCCGCCCGCCCTGCCCGGCGGACCGGAACAGCTTGACGATCCCGGCGTCCGCCGGGTGCATGGCGATCCAGGCGCCGGACGCCTCGCGGACGCGCCCCGCGAGCCCCGCGTGGTCGGGGTGGTAGTGCGTGACGACCACGCCGCGGACGTCGGCGACGTCGATCCCGAACGCCGCGAGCCCGCCGTGCAGAGCGCTCCAGGCGTCCTCGTGCTGCCAGCCCGCGTCGATCAGGACGGGCCCGCGCGGGCTCTCCAGCGCGTACACGAGCGTGTAGGCGAGCGGGTTGTCCGGGATGGGGACTGGGACGCTCCAGAGTCCGCCGCCGAGGTCTTCGGGTTCCGGCTGCAAGGAGACCGCCTTTCGCGCCGGGTGCTTCGGCGCCGGTGGGATCGGGGCCCCGGTGACCATACCCGGAGCGCGGACGGGGCCCAGGGGGCGTCCCCCTGGGCCCTTTCGGGATCGCGACGCGGCGCGTCAGACCCGTTCGAGGATGGTGGCCGTGGACAGCGCGCCGCCCGCGCACATGGTGATCAGCGCGGTCCCGGCGTCGCGCCGCTCCAGTTCGTGCAGCGCGGTCGTGATCAGCCGCGCGCCGGTGGCGCCGACCGGGTGGCCGAGCGCGATCGCGCCGCCGTTGACGTTGACGCGGTCCATGTCCGGCCCGTGGACGGACGCCCAGGACAGCACGATCGACGCGAACGCCTCGTTGATCTCGGTGATGTCGATGTCGCCCATCGCCATCCCGGACCGCTGGAGCACGCGCTCGGTCGCCTGGACGGGGCCGTCCAGGTGGTAGTACGGCTCGGCGCCGACCAGCGCCTGCGTCCTGATCCGGGCGCGGGGACGCAGCCCGAGCGCGCGCGCCTTCTCCTCGGACATCAGCACGACGGCGGCGGCCCCGTCCGAGATCTGGGACGAGGTGCCCGCCGTGTGCAGCCCCTCGGGGCCGAGCACGGGCTTGAGCTTGCCGAGCCCCTCGGCGGTCGTCTCCCGCAGCCCCTGGTCGCGGGTCACTTCGCGTGTCTCGCCGGTCGGGTCGCCTTCGGCGTCCAGGACGGGCGCGGTGATCGGGGCGACCTCGCGGTCGAAGCGGCCGTCCGCCCACGCCTTGGCGGCGAGCTGCTGCGAGCGGGCGCCGAACGCGTCGAGGTCGGCACGGGTGACGCCGCGCCGGGCGGCGATCCGCTCGGCGGCCTCGAACTGGTTCGGCATGTCGATCGACCAGTCGTCCGGACGCGGGTTCGCGGGCAGCACGTTGCTGCCGAGCGGTGCACGGCTCATCACCTCGACGCCGCAGCCGATGGCGACGTCCACGACCCCGGCCGCGATCTGGGCCGCCGCGAGGTGGACGGCCTGCTGCGACGACCCGCACTGCGCGTCGAGGGTGGTCACGCCCGCCTGCCAGGGCAGGCCCGCGTACAGCCAGGCGTAGCGGCCGAGGTGCCCGCCCTGCTCGCCCGCCTGCGTCACGCAGCCCGCGAAGACCTGCTCGACCTCGGCGGCGTCGACGCCGGAGCGGTCGACGGCGGCGGTCAGCGCGTGCGCGAGGACGGCCATCGGCTTCAGACCGGCCAGCACGCCGCCGCGCTTCCCGAGCGGCGTGCGCACCGCCTCGACGATCACCGGGGTTCCCATGCGGTCTCCTTCTAGAACGCGATTCAGCTTCGACCGTAGCCCGCGCCCGGTCCGCGCGGCGGCCCCGGTCCCGGAGAGCAGGACGGAAGAGGCCCCGGAGCGCACGGGCCGGAGGAACCGTCCGGAGCGTCGACTAGCCTGGGGATCCTGACCGCCCCCCGCGCCGGAGACCCTCATGGCCGCAGACTTCGACGAGCCCGTGTTCGACGACGATTTCGTCCGGAGCGCCGCGTTCACCGAGCCGTCCGCGCTCGAACGGGCCCGGCCGCCGAGCAGGCGCGAGCGGCGCCGCTCCCGCCGGGCCGCGCGCCGCACCGGGCTCGGCGGCGGCGGCCGATTCCGGCGGCGCCGCCGCGGCCGCCGCGGCCGCCGCGACCGCGACCCGAGCTACCGCCGGGCCGTGGTCCAGCTGGTCGGCGGCCTGCTCGTGCTGTTCGCGATCTCGTTCGCGCTGTGGTGGTGGAACTCGGCGGCGCGGGACGAGCAGCCGGTGCGCCCGGTCGTCCCGACGATCACCGACACGCCGCCGTCGCCCGCGCCGACGACCGCGAAGCCGTCCCCGTCGGCCATCCCGGAGGTCTAGCCGTATCCGCCCTGACCGGGTGCAATGCCTCATATGGGATGAGTGGTAGTACTCACGGCAAAGTCGGGTACAACGCCCGACCTCGGTTCCGTAGGGTCGCCCTGTCCGGGGCGTCGCGGGTCGGCGAGGCTGGCCGTCCACGGAGCACGAGGAACCGGGGAGAGCCCAGCCATGAAAGCCCCAGCCATGAAAGCCCGGCCATGAGGGCCCGCATCACCGCCGTCGCGGCGCACCTGCCCGCGCGGACGGTCACCAGCGCCGAGGTCGAGGCGCGGGTCGCGGCCGAGAGCGGCGGCTACCGGCCGCGTCCGACGATCGTCGAGCGGATGACCGGGATCCGGGCGCGGCACGTCATGGCGGACGGCGAGCAGGCGTCCGACCTCGCCGCCGCGGCGGCCCGGCGGGCGCTCGCCGAGCGCGGGACGCGGCCCGAGGGCCTCGACCTGATCGTCTTCGCGTCCGCGTCACAGGACCTGATCGAGCCCGCCACCGCGCACATCGTCGCCGCGAAACTCGGCGCGACCTGCCCGGTGTTCGACGTCAAGAACGCCTGCAACAGCTTCCTCAACGGATTGCAGGTGGCGGACGCGCTGATCCGCACCGGGCAGCACGAGCGGGTGCTGGTGTGCACGGGGGAGAGCCCGTCGCGCGCGGTCCGGTGGAAGGTGCGCGACCGGGCGCAGTTCGCGGACGCCTTCGCGGGCTACACGCTGTCCGACGCGGGGGCCGCGATGCTCGTCGAGGCGTCCCCGGACGGCGGGATCTTCTACCGCGACTTCGCCGCCGTCTCCACCGCCTGGCCGGTCGGAACGCTCCCGGCGGGCGGCTCGATGCGTCCCCGCGACCTCGACGCCACCTACTTCAGCGGGGACGGGCGGCGGCTCCGCGACGTGTTCCTCGCGGCGGGCGCGGAGATCTTCACGACCGCGCTGCACAAGACCGGCCTGACCTGGGACGACTTCGCCGTCGTCGCCGTCCACCAGGTGACGGTGCCGTATCTGGAGCTGCTGCGGACGGTCCTCGGCGTCCCGGCCGACCGGCTCGTCGTGACGCTGCCCGAGCACGGCAACACGGCGTCGGCGAGCCTGCCGCTCCAGCTCGCCGCCGCCCGCGCGGACCGGCGCTGCGGCCCCGGCGACCGCGTCGCGCTGATCGGGCTGGCGGGCGGCGTCAGCCTCGGCGTCGTGTTCGCGGAGCTGTGAGCATGCGCCTGTGGGTCGTCGTCCCCGCCTACGACGAGGAGCGCTCGATCGGCGCGACGCTGCGCCGCCTCGCCGAGCAGACCGACACGGCGTTCACGCTGGTCGTCGTCGACAACGGCAGCACGGACGGGACGGCGCGGGTGGTCAAGGAGTTCGCCGCCGGGGACGTTCCGTTCGACGTGCGGATCGTCGGTGAGCCGGAGAAGGGGACGGGCGCCGCCGCCGACACCGGCGTCCGGCACGCGATCGCCGCCGGGGCGACGCACGTGGCGCGCACCGACGCCGACTGCCTCCCGGACCCGGGCTGGGTCGCGGCGGTGAAGCGCGCGTTCGGCGACGGGCTTGAGCTGGTGTCGGGCCCGCTGCTGCCCCGGACGGACGAGTTCCCGCTGAAGTTCTGGGAGCGCCGCCTGCTGCCCGCCGTGATCCGGGTCGCCGCGCTGTTCGGCCGGTTCCGTCCCGGCAACCAAGACCCGCTCTACCTCGGCCCGTACGTGATGATGCCGGGCTGCAACCTCGCCATCACCGCCGACCTGTACAAGCGGTCGGGCGGGTTCCCGCGCACGCGGATCGAGGACGTCCACGAGGACCGCGCGCTGGTCAACCGCGTCCGCTACGTGACCGGCGCCTACGGCCTGCGCGACGACGTCACCGTCTACGGCTCGGTGCGGCGGCTGCGGGCGTACGGCCTGGTCAGGACACTCGGCTGGTACGCCGACCACCGCTACCGCCCGCCCGTCGTGGACATCCGGTGACGCCCCCGGACTGGGAGCGCCGCCTCTACCTGGCCGCGCATCCGTTCGCGTACCCGCTGCTGCGCGCGGCGGCCCGGCGCGGGCCGATCGTCCGCGTGCCGGGGGTCGGGGTCGTCGTCAACGACGCCTCGCTGGCGCGCGGGATCCTCATGGACGGCGAGACCTTCCGCAAGGACGGGCCCGGCTCGCCCGGCGAGCTGTGGACGCCGGTGCTGGGGCCGTCCGTCCTGCTCAACATGGAGGGGGACGCGCACCGGGCGCTGCGGCGGCGGCTCACCGAGCTGTTCGTCCCGTCGTACACCGAGGCGCTGTGCGCCCGCGTCCTGGACGAGCCGCTCGACCGGCTCGCGGGCCGGCTCAGCGGCGGCGGCGTCGACCTCGTGGACGCCGCCCGCGTCATGGCGGGCGCCGTGATCGGCGAGGTCATCGGCCTGGACGCGCGGACCGATGCCTCCTACCGCGACCTGTTCGAGCAGGGCGAGCGCGTCGTGTCTTCGGTGTCGCTGCGGACGCGGCGGCTCTCCCCGCCGCAGGTGCGGAAGGCCCGCGCGGTGCTCGACCCGCTGGGCGACATCGCGGCTAAGGCGTACGCGGCGGGCGACGAGTCCACGGTGATGGGACGCATGCGGGCCCTCGGCCTGTCCGAGGACGAGGCGCGCGGCGCCGCCGGAGCGTTCTTCCTGACCGGCACCGAGACCGTCGCGACGCTGCTGCCCCGCCTGTTCGCCCTGCTCATCGACCACGGGCAGCTCGCCCGCGTGGCCGCCGAGCCGAGCCTGCTCGACCGGGCGGTCGAGGAGGCGATGCGGGTCGCGACGCCGACGCCGGTGATGCTGCGGAGCGTGCACCGTCCGGCGGCGGTCGGCGGCGTGGCGGTCCGGCCGGGGGAGCGGGTGCTGATCGCGACGCACAACTGCTGCCGCGCGCTCGGGCCGTTCGACCTCGACCGTCCGCACCCGCCGGAGCTGCGGCGGCTGTGGTTCGGCGCGGGGCCGCACTTCTGCATCGGGTATCCGCTGGCCATGGCCGAGATCCGGCGGGTCGCCCGGACGCTCCTCGCCGCCGCGCCCCTCGTCGTCACCCGTCGCGCGGCGGCACGCGGCGTCCTCATCCCGACCTACCGGGAACTGGTCGTGCGGAAGGGGGCCGCGTGACGCTCGTCCGGCGGTTGCTCGACCAGGGGGCGCGGACGCCGCGCGCCGTCGCGCTCGTCTCCGGGGACGGAACGCGGCTCACCTACGGCGAACTGCGGCGGCAGGTGCTGGCCGTCCGGCACGGGCTGCTGGCGCGGGGTCTCGCGCCCGGTGACGCGGTGCTGTTCTCCGTGCGGCCGTCGCCGGAGGCGCTCGTGCTGGCGCTCGGCGTGGTCGCGGCCGGGGGCGTGGTCGTGTTCGCCGACCCGGGGGCCGGGCCCGAGATGTTCGCCGCGCGGCTGCGGCTGGCGCGTCCGCGCTGGTCGGCGGCCGAGTCGGTGCTCTACGCGGGCAGCCGGCTGCGGCCCGTCCGGGCGTACGCGCGGCGGCGCGGGCTGCTGCTCCCGAACCTCGCCGCGCTGCGGGGACCGGACGAGGACGCCATGCGGCACGTGTACGTCGGGCGCCGTCTCCCCGGCGTGCCGCGCGGCGCGCTGCCGTTCGCGCGGCTGGCGCGCGGCCCCGCGCCGGAGCCGGACCGCGACTCCGACCCCGACGCGCCCGCCGCCGTGATCTTCACGTCGGGGACGACGGCCGCGCCGCGCGCCGTCGTCCACACGCAGGCGTCGCTCGCGGCGGCGCTCGACCTGTTCCGGACGCGGCTGCCGCTCGGGCCCGGCGACGTCGTCCACACCGACCAGCTCATGCTCGGGCTGCCGACGCTGATCGCGGGCGCGCGCTGGTCGATGCCGCCGATGTCCTGCCCGCCCGCCGAGTTCGCGCGGCTTTTGGAGGAGCGGGGCGCGACGCACACCTTCTGCGTTCCCGTCCATCTCGCGGAGATCCTGGACGCCGTGCCCCAGTTGCCCGAGTCGCTGCGGTACGTGCTGCTCGGGGCCGCGCCCGCGCCCGCCGCGATCCTGCGCCGGGCGCTGCGGGCCGCGCCGTTCGCGGAGGTCCTGTCGGTGTACGCGATGACGGAGATCCTGCCGGTGGCGATCGCGTCGGCGGAGGAGAAGCTCGCGCACACCGGCCCCGGCGACCCGGTCGGCGCGTTGCTGCCCGGCGTCGGCGCGCGGCTCGCGGACGACGGCGAACTCCTGCTGTCCGGCCCGAACCTGTGCCGCGGCCACCTCGGCGCCGATCCGCTGCCCGAGCTGCCGACCGGCGACCTCGCCCGGCTGGACGGCGGCCGACTCGTCCTCACCGGACGCAAGAAGGACATGCTGATCCGCGGCAAGTTCAACCTGTACCCCGGCCTGTACGAGCCGTCGATCGCCGCTCTGCCCGGCGTCGCGGAGGCGGCGATCGTCGGCGTCCCCGACCCGCGGACCGGGGACGAGGAGGTCGTCCTCGCCGTCGTCCCCCTGGCAGTGAGCGACTCCGGCGACCTGCCGGACCGGCTCCATCGCGCCCTCCCCGGCGTCATCGACCACGACGCCCTCCCGGACCGGATCGTCGTCCTGGACGCCCTGCCCCGCTCTGGCCGCACCCGAAAACTCGACCGCGACCGCCTCCGCGAGCTGGTGCGACTGTGAGGATCGCGGTGACCGGGGCGTCCGGGTTCGTCGGCGGGACGGTGTGCCGGGCGCTCGCCGCCGAGGGCGTCACGGCGTTCGCGTTCGGCCGCCGTCCGGCCGTGGACCCGGCGCATGTCGGAGGCGCCGCCTACCGTTCGTGGGATCTGACGCGCGGCCCGCTCCGCGACGCGCCGAACGTGGACGCGGTGATCCACTGCGCGGGGAGCGTCACCGACTGGGGCCCGCCCGCCGGGATGTTCGCCGCCAACCTGACCGGCACCCGGCATGCGCTCGCGTCGTTCCCCGGCGCGCGGTTCGTGCACGTCAGCACGGCCAGCGTGTACGATCCGTCCCGGCCGAGCGTGCTCGCCGCCGAGGACGAGGCGCCGGTCGCCCGCTACCCGACCGCCTACGCCGCGTCGAAGGCCGCCGCGGAGCGGGCCGCCGCGGCGCGCGGCGCGGTCGTGCTGCGGCCGCACGCGGTGTACGGGCCGGGCGACACGACGCTGCTGCCGCGCGTCCTGGCGGCGGTGCGCGGCCCGGTCCTGCCCGCCGCCGGGACAGGGCGCCAGCGCGTCAGCCTCACCTCCGTCGGCAACCTCGCCCGCGCCTGCCTGCTCGCCGCGACCGGGCCGGTGGACTCGGGCGTCTTCAACGTCGCGGACGCGGCCCCGGTGACGATCGACGACGCGCTCCGGGAGATCCTCCGCGAGCGGGGCGTCCGGGCGCGCCCCTTGTACGTGCCCGCCGGGATCGCCCGGCCGCTCGCGGCCGTCACGGAAGGCGTGTTCCTGCTCGCGCGCCGTCCCGACCCGCCGCGCCTCACCCGCTACGCGGTCGGCCACCTGGCCTTGGAGCGCACGCTCGACATCACGGCGGCGAGGACGGTCCTCGGCTACGACCCGGCGCCCACGTCGTTCGCCGGAGCGGTGGACTGGTAATCGTCAACCTCGGGTTGACGATCGAGAGGCGTCAACCTATGGTTGACGCATGACGGAATCCACCGAATCCACCGAATCCAGCGGACCCGCGCAGCCCGTCCAGCTCCGCCTGGACGACCTGATCAACACGATCAAGAAGGTCCACTCCGACGCGCTCGAACAGCTCACCAGCGCCGTGCTCGCCGCCGAGCACCTGGGCGAGGTCGCCGACCACCTCATCGGCCACTTCGTCGACCAGGCCCGCCGGTCCGGGGCGTCCTGGACGGACATCGGCAAGAGCATGGGCGTGAGCAAGCAGGCCGCGCAGAAGCGGTTCGTCCCGAAGGGCGAGACCTCGGACCTGGACCCGTCGCAGGGCTTCTCCCGCTACACCGCCCGCGCCCGCGAGGTGGTCATGGGGTCGATGAACGAGGCGCACGCCGCCGGGAACGCGCAGATCACGCCCGCGCACCTGGTCCTCGCGCTGCTCGGCCACCCGACCGCGATCGGCCCCAAGGCGATCACCGCGCAGGGCGTCCTGCTGGACACCGTCCGCCAGGTCGCGACCGCCGCGCTCCCGCCCGAGGTCGAGGACGTCCCGGAGATGGTCCCCTTCGACCAGGCCGCGAAGAAGGTCCTGGAACTGACGTTCCGCGAGGCCCTGCGCCTCGGCCACAACTACATCGGGACGGAGCACCTCGTCCTCGCCCTGCTGGAGTACGAGGACGGCACGGGCGTCCTGTCCGAGGCGGGCGTCGACAAGGCGGCGGCGGAGGAGACGATCGTGGCGGAACTGAAGAAACTCGCCGACATGGAGGGATGAGTTCCGGGCGCCAGCGTGGTCTGCACCCGTATGGAGAGAATCATCGAGGCCAACGGGGTGGAGCTGTGCGCCGAGACGTTCGGGGACGCCGCCGACGCCCCCGTCCTGCTCATCGGCAACACCATGCTCACCTGGCCGGACGGGTTCTGCGCGCGCCTCGCCGCGCTGCGCAGGCTCGTCGTCAGGTACGACCTGCGTGACACGGGGCGGTCCGCGACCGTTGATCCCGAGGCCCCCGGCTACACGCTGCGCGACCTCGTCGCGGACGCGGCCGGGGTCCTCGACGCGCACGGGCTGCCGTCCGCGCACGTCGCGGGGTTCGGGGTCGGCGGCTGGATCGCCCAGCTCCTCGCCCTGGACCACCCGTCCCGCGTCCGCACCCTCACGCTGGTCGGGACCCGTTCCACCGCGCCCGGCCCCGCCGACGCCGACCTGCCCGAGCACGCGCCCGAGCTGATGGCCCACATTATGAACCCGCCCAAGGTCGACTGGGGCGACCGGGCGTCCGTGGTCGCGTTCATGGTGGAGAGCGCGCGGCACCTCGCCGGGCCGTCCTTCGACGAGGCCGAGGTGCGGAAGAACATCGAGCGGATCTGCGACCGGACGCCCGTGCCCGGCGACCCCGGCAAGGCGCACCGCGCGAACCAGATGGCGACCGCTTTCGCCGCGCTCGACGCCGGGCCGCGCTGGCGGGAGCGGCTCGGTGAGATCACCGCGCCGACCCTGGTGGTCCACGGCGAGGACGACCCGTTCTTCCCGCTCGGCAACGGCCGCGCCCTCGCCGCCGAGATCCCCGGGGCCGAGCTGCTCACGCTGCCCGGCACCGGGAACGAGCTGCCGCGCCGGGTGTGGGACGAGGTCGTCCCGGCACTGCTGCGGCACACGTCCTGACCGGCTGGGTCAGCCGACCTGGAGGGCCAGGAAGAAGTCGACCCGGTCCTCCGGGCGGGACAGGTCGCGGCCGGTCAGCTCCTCGATCCGCCGGATCCGGTAGCGGACGGAGTTGACGTGCAGGTGCAGCTCGGCGGCGCAGCGCGTCCACGAGCCGGAGCAGCGCAGGAACGTCTCCAGCGTCCGGACGAGATCGGCGCCGTGCGTCCGGTCGTAGGCGTTCAGCGGGCCGAGGAGGCGGCGCCGGAACATCCGCCGGACATCGTCCGGGACGCTCGCCAGCAGCAGCACGTGCGTGGCCAGCTCGTCGTGCCGGACGACCCGCACCGGCCCCGGCCGGGTGGCCGCGAGCCGCCGCGCGTAGCGGGCCTCCTCCACCGCGCCGCGCAGCCCGGCGGCGGGCACGACGTCGCTGATCCCGGCCGCGATCCCGGCGGCGGGCAGGCCGGGGGCGAGGGCGTCGAGGCCGTCCCGGACGTCGGCCGCGACGTCGCGTCCCCCGGACGGCACCAGCGCCATGGCCTCGCCGTCCAGGAACCCCACCGCCGGACGTGAGCCGGAGAGGATCTCGACGAGCACGGCGCGCAGGTCGTCCGGGCCGAGCCCGCCCGACGCGGCGACCGCGACGAAGCCGGAGCCGGGGTCCAGCCCGGCGCGTTCCAGGGGCGGCGCGTCGCCGGTGGCCGCCGCGGTCACGACCTCCTGCGCGACCCGGGCGTCCATGCTCAGCCGCGACCGTTCCAGCGCGACGATCGCGGCCAGTTCGGAGATCAGCGTGCGGCGCTCGGCGGGCCAGTCGGCGGCGTCGCCCTCGGAGGCGACGAACCAGTCCGCGGCGCGCGGCCCGTCCGCGACCGGGACGAGCGACAGGTCGTGGGCGCGCACGTGGTGCGGCAGGCGCGGCGCGGCGAGGAACGCCCGTGCGAGGCCCGCCGGGTCGGGCGGCCGCGGCCCGGCCACGACCCGCCCGGTGGCGGCCAGGACGTGGCAGTGCCCGACCAGGTCGAGGACGGCGTCGAGGCCCGTCCCCTCGACGAGGCGGCGGTGCCGGTCCAGGACGTCCGCGAGGTCGGCGGCGCGGGCGCGCGACAGCAGCCGGACGACCTCCTCGGTGATCGTCGCGAACGCCACGTCCTCGGAGACCTTGAACAGCGGCAGGCGGTGGCGGCGGCACGCCTCGACCAGGTCGTCCGGGATGGCGCCGAGCGCGAGGTCCCACGCGGCGAGGCCGGACACGCCCGCGCCCGCGAGCGCCCGGACGAACGTCTCCGAGTCGGCGGGGCCCGTCCGCCACACGAGCCCGGTGAGGACGAGTTCCCCGCCGCGCAGGTAGCGGCCGGGGTCGAGCAGGTCGGTGGTGACGACCCAGCGGATCGGCCGGTCCAGCTCGTCCGCCCCGGTCACGACCTCCAGCCGCAGTCCGGGCATCGCGAGCAGGGCACGCAGCCTCATATGGAGAAACCTACAAAAGGGAACGGCGGGCGGAGGTCACAGTTCGGACGTCCTGCGTCTCGACCCGCGCCCGGACGGCTGTGTGTACTGCATGCGATGAGGGATGAACGGGTGGTGTTCACGGAGGCGGAGCTGTCCGCGTGCTGCGCGTCGCGCCGGTGGGTCGCGGCGGTCGCGGGCCGCTCGTACGCGGGACCGGCCGACCTGCGCGCGGCGGGCGCCGCCGCACTGGACGAGCTGACCTGGGCCGACGTCGAGGAGGCGCTCGCCGCGCACCCGCGCGTCGGCGGCCGTGCGGCGGGCTGGTCGCGCGCCGAGCAGGCCGGGATGGACGGGGCCGCGCCGGACGTGCGTGCCGCGCTCGCCGCCGGGAACCGTGCCTACGAGGACCGCTTCGGCCACGTGTTCTTGATCCGCGCCACCGGCCGCACGGCCGACGAGATGCTCGCCTGCCTGCGCGAACGCCTCGGCAACGACACGGAGACCGAACACGCGGCCGTCCGGCGGGAACTGGCCGGAATCGTCGATCTACGGCTCGCGAAGCTTGCGGGGGAGGACACGTGAGTCTTTCGACGCACGTGCTGGACGCGGCCAAGGGGCTGCCTGCGGCGGGGATCGCCGTCCGGCTGGAGCGCCGCGCCGAGGACGGCGGCTGGACGCCCCTCGCCGAGGCGCGCACCGACGCGGACGGCCGGATCAGGGAATGGGACGCCGAGCCGGGCACCGGAATTCACCGGCTGGTGTTCGACACCGCCGGGCTGTCGGAGTTCTATCCCGAGGTCGCGGTGGCCTTCACCGTCACCGATCCGGAAGGGCATCTGCACGTGCCACTGCTGATCAGCCCGTTCGCCTATTCGACGTATCGAGGGAGCTAGCGGCGATGGCGATTGTTCTCGGCCCCAACCGCTACGGGAAGGCGGAGACGCGGGTCGTCCGCGTCACCAGGGACGGCGGCGTCCACCACGTCAAGGACGTCAACGTCAGCATCTCCCTCTCGGGCGCGATGGACGAGGCCCATCTGAGCGGCGACAACGCGGCCGTCCTGCCGACCGACAGCCAGAAGAACACCGTGTTCGCGTTCGCGAAGAAGCACGGGATCGCGACCATCGAGGAATTCGGGCTCCTCCTCGCGCGGCATTTCGTGGACTCGCAACCGACGATCCACCACGCCCGCGTAGAGATCCACGAATTCGCGTGGGAGCGGATCGAGGGCGGGCATTCGTTCGTCCGGAAGGGCGGGGAGACGCGGACGGCGCTGGTGCACAGCGACGGCGAGGGCGGCGCGGAGTCGGTCGTGTCGGGGCTACGGGACATGGTCGTCCTCAACACGACCGACAGCGAATTCCATGGTTTCGTCCAGGACCAGTACACGACGCTCGAACCCACCGACGACCGGATGCTCGCGACCGCCGTGACCGCCCACTGGCGCCACCGCGGAACCACCGCCGCCTGGGACGACTCCCACCGCGCCGCCCGCGACCGCCTGCTGCGCGCGTTCGCTGAGACCTACAGCCTCTCCCTCCAGCAGACCCTTTACGCGATGGGCCGCCGTGTACTCGACGAATGCGCGGGGATCTGCGAAATACGGCTCTCGATGCCCAACAGGCACCATTTCCTGGTCGATCTGGAGCCGTTCGGCATGGACAACGACAACGAGGTCTACTTCGCGGCGGACCGACCGTACGGCCTCATCGAGGGCACGGTGCTCACCGACGACGCGCCCGCCGACCCGTCCGCCTGGAACTGAGGGGGCCATGGACTTCCTACGACCCGCCACCTGGGACGACGCGCTCGCCGCCAAGGCGGAGCTGCCGGACGCGCTGCCCGTCCAGGGCGGCACCGACGTCATGGTTGAGATCAACTTCGCCGCGCGTCGTCCGGCGGCGCTGCTCGACCTGACCCGGATCGGTGCGCTCGGCGACTGGGACACGGCGGACGGCCGGTTCCGCGTCGGCGCGGGCGTCACCTACGCGCGGCTGATCAACGAGCTGGGCGCGCGGCTGCCCGGCCTCGCGCAGGCGTCCCGGACGGTCGGGTCGCCGCAGATCCGCAACCGGGGCACGGTCGGCGGCAACCTCGGCGCGGCCTCGCCCGCCGGGGACGCCCACCCGCCGCTGCTGGCCGGGGGCGCGGTGGTCGAGGCGGAGTCGGCGGCGCGCGGCGTCCGGATGATCCCGGCCGCCGAGTTCTTCACCGGCGTGAAGCGCAACGCCCTCGCGCCGGACGAGCTGATCCGCGCGTTCTGGACGGCGCCCGCGTCCGGCCCGCAGTACTTCGCCAAGATCGGCACCCGGAACGCGATGGTGATCGCCGTGTGCTCGTTCGCGATCGCGCTGCACCCGGCGGAGCGGCGGGTCGGGACGGGCCTCGGCTCCGCCGCCCCGACCCCGCGCCGCGCGCCCGCGGCCGAGGAGTTCATCTCCGCCGAACTCGACTGGGACGGCTGCGGCCCGCTCCCCGAACCGGCCCGGCGGCGGTTCGGCGAGCTGGTCGCGGCCGCGTCCGCGCCGATCGACGACGTGCGCGGGACGGGCGCCTACCGCGCGCACGCCCTGGCCGTCCTCGCGCGCCGGACGCTCACCTGGGCCTGGAACGACCACCGGAAGGAGGCCCGCCGATGCGCGTGAACCTCACCGTCAACGGCGCCGCCCAAGCCGTGGACGACGTGTGGGAGGGCGAGAGCCTGCTCTACACGCTCCGCGAGCGGATGGGCCTGCCGGGCTCGAAGAACGCTTGTGAGCAGGGCGAATGCGGCTCCTGCACGGTCTACCTGGACGGCGTCCCGGTCTGCGCGTGCCTGGTCGCGGCCGGGCAGGCGGAGGGCCGCGAGGTCCGCACCGTCGAGGGCCTGGCCGAGGGGGCGCCCGGCGACGAGCGGCTCGACCCCGTCCAGGAGGCGTTCGCGGAGGCGGGGGCCGTGCAGTGCGGGTTCTGCACGCCGGGGCTGATCGTCCAGTCGCACGACCTGCTCGAACGCAACCCCGCGCCGACCGACGCGGAGATCCGCGAGGCGCTCGCGGGCAACCTGTGCCGCTGCACCGGCTACGAGAAGATCCTCGACGCGGTCCGCCTGGCCGCAGAGCGGAAGGCGACCCGATGACCGCAGCGAAGCGAGGATCATCGGGTCGCCCGCGGGGGTCGGGGGGTCGTCCCCCAGAAAGGCAGGGCCCGGTGATCATTGAGAACGCGCACGTGGTCACTGTCTCCGGGGACGAGTACCCGGATGGCCACATCGTCATCGAGGGCGATCGCATCACGGCCGTCGGTTCCGGCAAGGCGCCCGTCCAGGACGGGGAGCGCATCGACGGCGCCGGATGCCTCGCCACACCCGGGCTCGTCAACACGCACCACCACCTCTACCAGTGGGCGAGCCAGGGCATGGCCGTCGACAGCACCCTCTTCGACTGGCTGACCACGCTTTACAAGCCGTGGTCGAAGATGGACGCCGAGGTCGTCGCGGGCGCGGCGACGGCGGGCCTCGGGTGGCTCGCCAAGTCGGGGTGCACGACGTCCGCCGACCACCACTACCTGTTCCCGAAGGGGCGCGGCGACCTGTTCGCGGCCGGGATCGAGGCGGCGCGGGAGGTCGGCGTCCGGTTCCACCCGTGCCGGGGGTCGATGGACCGGGGCGAGTCGCAGGGTGGCCTCCCCCCAGACGAGGTCGTGGAGGACCTCGACACGGTCCTCGCCGAGACGGAGGCGGCGATCGACCGCTACCACGACCCGTCGCCCGGCTCGATGCTGCGCGTCGGCGTCGCGCCGTGCTCGCCGTTCTCCGTCACGCGCGAGCTGATGGTCGAGTCCGCGCGGCTGGCGCGCGCCAAGGGCGTCCGGCTGCACACCCACCTCGCCGAGACGCTCGACGAGGAGGAGCACACGACGGAGCAGTTCGGCATGACCCCGGCCGAGTACATGGACTCGATCGGCTGGCTCGGCCCGGACGTGTGGCTCGCGCACTGCGTCCACCTGCGCGACACCGACGTCAAACGGCTCGCCGAGACCGGCACCGGCACGGCGCACTGCCCGAGCTCCAACGCCCGCCTCGGCGCCGGGATCGCCCGCGTCGCGGACCTGCTGAAGGAGGGCGCGACGGTCGGGCTCGGCGTGGACGGCCCGGCGTCGGCGGAGTTCGTCCCGCTCGCCGGGGAGCTGCGGCAGGCGATCTACCTGCAGCGAGCCCGGTACGGGCCGACCGCGCTGACCGCCCGGCAGGCGCTGGAGATGGCGACGCTCGGCGGCGCCCGCTGCCTCGGCCGGGACGCCGACCTCGGCACCCTCGAACCCGGCAAGCTCGCCGACGTCGCGCTCTGGCGCGTGGACGGCTTCCGCGCCGCCGTCGACGACCCCGTCGTCGCGTTCGCGTTCGGCCCGACGCCGCCGCTCGCCCGCCTCCTCGTCGGCGGCCGGACGGTCGTGGACGCCGACACGCTCGTCACCGTCCCGCAGGACGAGGCCGGGCGGCGCGGCGCCGACGCCCACCGCCGCCTCATGCGGCTGGCCGAGGAGGTGCTCTGACATGGCGTCGCCGGTGCGGACCCCCGGTCACGTCGCCGCGCCGGGCATCGGCGGGGTCGGGGAGAGCCCGCTCCGCCCGGACGGCACGCTCAAGGTCGCCGGGGAGTTCGCCTACGCCTCCGACCTGTGGATGGACGGCATGCTGTGGGGCGCGACGCTCCGCAGCCCGCACGCCCGCGCGCTGATCCGGTCGGTCGACATCGGCCCGGCGCTGGCCGTGCCCGGCGTCCGCGCGGTGCTGACGCACGAGGACGTCCCCGGCCGCGCGATGTTCGGCATCGACGGGACCGAGGACCAGCCCGTCCTGGCGATCGACCAGGTCAGATACCAGGGCGAGCCGGTCGCGATCGTCGCCGCCGACGATCCGGAGACCGCGCGGTACGCACTGGAGAAGATCGTCGTCGGCTACGAGGCGCTTGAGCCGGTCACCGATGCGCGCGCCGTGGTCGCCGACCCGGAGGGGCTGAAGGTCCAGCGGCTGGGCGGCATCACCCGGTACCAGCCCGTCCGGGTCGGGGACGTGGACGCGGCGAGAGCCGAAGCGGCGGTCGTCGTGTCGGGCGAGTACGAGGTCGGCATCCAGGACCAGGCGTTCCTCGGGCCGGAGGCCGGGCTGGCCGTCCCGTCCGAGGACGGCGGCGTCGACCTGTACGTCTCGACGCAGTGGATCCACAACGACCTCAAGCAGATCGCGCCCTGCCTCGGGCTCTCCGCCGACCAGATCCACATGACCTTGGCGGGTGTGGGCGGCGCGTTCGGCGGACGCGAAGACCTGTCGATGCAGATCCACGCCGGGATGCTCGCGCTGCACACCGGGCGTCCGGTGAAGATGTCGTACAACCGGTACGAGTCGTTCTTCGGGCACGTCCACCGGCATCCCGCGCAGATGCGGTACGAGTACGGCGCCGACGCCGACGGGCGCCTCCTCTACGCCGACGTCGAAATCGTGCTGGACGGCGGTGCGTACACATCGTCCACGAAGAACGTCGTCGGAAACGCGGCCTCGCTCGGGGTCGGGCCGTACGAGATTCCGAATATTCGCATCGACGCCTACGGTGTGTACACCAACAACCCGCCGTGCGGTGCGATGCGCGGGTTCGGGGCCGTCCAGGCGTGCTTCGCCTACGAGTCGATGATGGACAAGCTCGGCGCCGCCTGCGGGCTCGGACCGCTGGAGATCCGCCGCCGCAACGCCGTGTCGCAGGGGTCGCGGCTCGCGACCGGGCAGGTCGTCGAGTCGCCCGCACCGCTCGCCGCGATGCTGGCCCGGCTGGCGGCGGTCCCGGAGCCGCCGCCGCTCGACCCGTCCGACCTGCGGAACCTGCCGGGCGGGGTGTCGCAGGCGACGCACGGCGAGGGCGTCGCGCGGGGCGTCGGATACGGCGTCGGGCTCAAGAACATCTGCTTCTCCGAGGGGTTCGACGACTACTCGACGGCGCGCGTCCGGCTGGAGGTCATCGGCGGGGAGGCGACCGCGCTCGTGCACACCGCCGCCGCCGAGGTCGGGCAGGGGCTCGTCACGATCCAGGCGCAGGTCGCGCGGACGGAGCTCGGCGTCCAGAAGGTCACCATCGCGCCCGCCGACAACCAGGTCGGCGACGCCGGGTCGTCCAGCGCGTCCCGCCAGTCGTACATGTCGGGCGGCGCGGTCAAGGCGGCCTGCGAGGCGGTCCGCGCGGAGCTGCTCGCCCTCGCCGCGCGCCGCCTGGGCCGCGCCGACCTGAGCGTCGCCGGCGGGAAGGTCGTGTCGCGGGCGGACGGCGCGCTCGGCACGATCGAGGACGTCCTCGGAGACGCCGTCATCGAGGAGACCCGCGAGTACCGGCACCGGCCGACCGTGCCGATGGACCCGGTCACCGGGCAGGGGCGCAGCCACGTGCAGCTCGCGCTGTGCGTCCACCGCGCGGTCGTCGACGTCGACGTGGACCTCGGGCTGGTCAAGGTCGTCGAGCTGGCCGCCGTCCAGGACGTCGGCAAGATCATCAACCGGACCGGGGTGGAGGGGCAGATCCACGGCGGTTCCGCGCAGGGCCTCGGCCTCGCCGTGATGGAGGAGATCGTGGTGGCGGACGGGCTCGTCCGCAACCCGTCCTTCACCGACTACCTCATTCCCACCATCCTGGACATGCCGCCGATGCGGCTCGACATCCTGGAGATCCCCGACCCGAACGCGCCGTACGGGCTGCGCGGCGCGGGGGAGCCGCCGACGCTGTCCTCCACGCCCGCGATCGTCGCCGCGATCCGGGACGCGACCGGGCGGGCGCTGAACCGGGTCCCGGTCCGTCCCGAGCACATCGTGCACGGGGCTTGACGTGGACGATCTCGTGATCCGGTCGCGGCGGGCCGTGCTGCCGGACGGTGAACGTCCCGCCGCCGTCTCCGTCGCGGACGGACGGATCACCGCCGTCTCGCCGTTCGACGCGGCCCCACCCGCCGCTGCCATTGTCGATCTCGGCGATGCGGCGCTGCTGCCCGGCCTGGTCGACACGCACGTCCACATCAACGAGCCCGGCCGCACCGAATGGGAGGGGTTCGCGACAGCGACGCGCGCCGCCGCGTCCGGAGGCGTCACGACGCTGATCGACATGCCGCTCAACGCGCTGCCGCCCACCGTCGACCCGCCCGCGCTCGCCGCCAAGCGCTCTGCGGCCGAAGGGGTCTGCGCGGTGGACGTCGGGTTCTGGGGCGGGGCCGTCCCCGGGAACCTCGCCTCGCTTCGTCCGCTGCACGAGCTGGGCGTCTTCGGGTTCAAGTGCTTCACGTCCGACTCCGGCGTGCCGGAATTCCCGCCGCTCGACGCCGCCGGGATGCGCGCCGCGTTCCGGGAGATCGCCTCGTTCGGCGGGCTCGTCATCGTCCACACCGAGGACCCGGGGTCGCTGTCGGCGCCGTCCGGCGGCCGGTACGCGGACTTCCTGGCGTCGCGTCCGCCGTCAGCCGAGCGGGCCGCCGTCGAACAGGTCGTGCGGCTGGCGGAGGAGACCGGAGTACGTGCGCACATCCTGCACCTGTCGGCCGCCGACTGCCTGGACGTCCTGGCGAAAGCCCAGGCGGACGGCCTTCCCGTCACCGCCGAGACCTGCC
Organism: Actinomadura syzygii; assembly: GCF_008085905.1. Taxonomy (GTDB): domain Bacteria; phylum Actinomycetota; class Actinomycetes; order Streptosporangiales; family Streptosporangiaceae; genus Spirillospora; species Spirillospora syzygii. The sequence continues at coordinate 509,536 of NZ_VSFF01000007.1, forward strand.
CCCACTACCTGACCCTCTCCGCCGACGATGCCACCGGGACGGCCTTCAAGTGCTGCCCGCCCATCCGCGACGCCGCCAACCGCGAACGCCTTTGGGACGGCCTCGCGTCCGGCGTCATCTCCTGCGTCGTCACCGACCACTCGCCCTGCGCGCCCGACCTGAAGCGCGGCGACTTCGCCACCGCGTGGGGAGGGATCTCGTCGCTTCAACTTGGCCTGCCCGCCGTCTGGACGGCGGCCCGAGAACGCGGCCACGGCCTCGCCGCCGTCGTCCGCTGGATGGCCGAGGGCCCCGCCGCGCTGGCCGCCGTCCCCGGCAAGGGCGCGACCGTCCCCGGCAACGACGCCGACTTTGTCGCGTTCGCCGCCGACGAGACGTTCACCGTCGACCCGGCCGCGCTCAGCCACCGCCATCCCGTAACCCCCTACGCGGGACGGACGCTGACCGGCGTCGTCCAGGCCACGTGGCTGCGCGGACGCCGCACTGGCGGCCCGCCCGCCGGACGCCTCCTCACCGCGGAGCCCCGATGACCGACTTCACCGCCCTGCCCGACCTCGCCGTCCGGACCCTCGGCGGCTCGGTCGCCGCCGCCAGCGACGAGTCGTTCGCCGAGAAGGAGAACCTTCTCAACCCGTGGGCGCCCGCCTTCACCCCGGCGACGTTCGGGCCGAAGGGCCAGGTCTACGACGGCTGGGAGACCGCGCGCCGCCGGGGGCCGGGGCACGACTGGGCGCTCGTCCGGCTCGGCCTGCCGGGCGTCGTCCGCGGCGTCGTGATCGACACCGCCTGGTTCAAGGGCAACTACCCGCCGCACGCCTCGGTGGACGCCTGCTTCGTGGACGGGCCGTCCGCCGACCTGTCCGGCGCCCGCTGGGTGGAGATCGTCCCGAAGAGCCCCCTGGACGGCGACACCGCGCACACCTTCCCGATCAGCGTGGAGCGGCTGTTCACGCACGTCCGGCTGAACATCCACCCGGACGGCGGCGTCGCGCGGCTCCGCGTCCACGGCGACGTCGTCCCCGACCCGCGCCTCCTCACCGGCCTCACTGTCGACCTCGCCGCCCTGGAGAACGGCGCCCGCGTCGTCGCCTGCTCGGACATGTTCTACTCCGCGCCCGACAACATGCTGTTCCCCGGCCTCGCCCGCGACCAGTCCGAGGGCTGGGAGACGGCCCGCCGCCGCGACGGCGGCAACGACTGGGCGGTGATCCGCCTCGCCGCCCCCGGCACGATCCGCCTCGCCGAACTCGACACCACGAACCTCAAGCACAACGCCCCGGCCGAGGCCGCCCTGCACGGCCTGGACGCTCGCACGTCCTCGGTGGACGACCCGTCCGCGTGGCGACCGCTGCTCCCGCGCACGGCCCTCGTCCCCGACGCCCGGCACCGCTTCCGCCTCTCGACGCCCGAGGTAACCCACGTCCGCCTGGACATCCACCCGGACGGCGGCCTGGCCCGCCTCCGCCTCCACGGCCACCTGACCCCCGCCGCCGAAGAGACCCTCGCCACCCGCTGGCGCACTCTCACCAAACATACGTATTAACAAAGAGTGACCATCATCACACGGAGAGTCATTGGATAGTGACGGTATCTAACAGTGACGGCAAAGTAACGTTCCGTGCATGGTCACCGTCGCACACGAAGGACCAATCCAGATCATCCGTGACAACCCGGAGGTCATCGCCCAGATCTTGCACACCGCGTTCGACATCCGGATCCCCGACGACCTCATCATCAAGACCACCTCGGAGGAGTTCACCCAGATAGCCCCCGCCGCCTATCGCGCCGACAACGTGGTGGAGATGTACAGGGCCGACTCGTCGAACCCGACCGTCGCCGTCGTCGCCGAGACCCAACGAAGAAAGGACCCGCGCAAACGCGGCTCCTGGCCCGTCTACCTCACCACCCAGAGGGCCAGAACCCAGTGCCCGTGCTACCTGGTGGTCTTCTGCCACCGCCGCTCGGTGGCCGAGTGGGCGCGGAAACCGATCGAGATCGGCCACCCGGGCTTCACCCTGACCCCCCTCGTCATCGGCCCGGGTATGGGACCTCTCGTCACCACCCCCGACCAGGCCACCCAGATGCCCGAACTGGCCGTCCTGTCGAGGCTGCTCGACGTCACGCCCGCCACGAAGGAGGAGCTGGAGATCACCTACGCGGCCCTCGCCACCATCGAGAGCGCGGGCCACGAACACGCTCACTTGTACACTGACCTTGTCCTCGAAGCGCTGCCGACGGCGGCGCGCCACATCCTGGAGGAGTTCGTGGCCACGGGAATCGCCGACTACGAGTTCAAAAGCGACTTCGCCCGCCGCAACCAGGCCATCGGCCGGGCCGAGGGAAAGACGGAGGGTGAGGCCAAGGGGCTGCTGATCGTGCTGGAGTCGCGCGGGATCGAAGTGTCCGACGAGGCGCGCGAGCGGATCCTGGGCTGCACGGAGGAGCAGCAGGTCACCGCGTGGCTCGCTCGCGCCGCCACGGTGGAGTCCGTCGACGAGCTGTTCGACTGAGCGTCAGCGCAGGTACGTGAACGCGCCCCCGGCCGTTGGGTCGGGGGCGCGTTTTTGGCGGTCAGGGGGCTTCGGTGGGGTCTTCGAGGAGGTCGTCGAACTCGCCGTCCTTGACGCCGGCAATGAAGGCGTCCCACTCGGCCTCGGTGAAGTAGAGGATCGGGCCCTCGGGGTTCTTGGCGTCGCGCATGACGACGGCCCGCTCACCGAAGTCCTTGTGCTGGACGGGGACGTCCTTGCCATCGACGAACTCGATGATGACCCCGTCGCTGAGGATCGGTTCCTGCTCGGTCACTGGCACACCTTCTCGGTCCTGGCGGTTGTCGCGTCCAAGGCTAGTCCGGAAGGTGTACGGGCCACATGGAAAGCACCCCGGCCGCCCAATTGGGGAGGGGCGACCGGGGGCGGTCCTCAGGGGCGGCTGAACCCGAACGTGTACTAGCCCCAGCCGCTGTATGCGCGGCTCTCGACCAGGGTGTCGCCGAGCTTCGAGCCGGGCGACGCCTTCGGTTGCCTCTGAACGGCGTCCGCCGAGCTGGGGACGGGCGCCGCGTGTGCCAGGCGCTTCGGCGCGGGCGGGCCGTACGACCCCGCGTGGGCCGGGGTCACCGGCGCCACCGCGAGGCTGGACGCGGCCACGATGCCCGACATGGTGCTTTCTCGTGCCATGCGGGCTCTCCAGGGGGTGGGGAGAAATGGGAGGGGGTCACCCCGATGTTCGAAATAGTGGACCACCTGGGCGTCAACCGACAATCGATCGCACTCAAGTGGTTTTTCAGTGTGGATTCCGTTCCCATCGAACGGCCCTGAGCTGCGACGACGGCGGGCGCTGGTCAGGCGTCGATGAGCAGGCGCGCGGCGGAGATCTCCAGCCGCGCCTGGATCTCCTCGGCGGTGGCGTTGCCGCGCAGCATCTCGATCATCTCCATGGTCCAGATGCCCGCCAGCGCGCGGGCGACGAGGCGGCGCGGGTCGTCGGCGGGGACGGCGGCCGGGTCGCCGGTCGCGGCGGCGCGCAGCAGCAGCCCGGTCATCCGCTCGCCGAAGTCGGTCTTGACGTCGGAGAGGAGCAGCGACCGGATCAGCGCCTCGGCCAGCTCGGGCTCGCGCATCAGCCCGCGGGTCGCGCGCATCAGCACCTCGACGGCGCGCTGCGGCGCGTCGCCCGCGCGGGGCGGGCGGCGGTCGATGCTGCCTTCGAGGAGGTCGAGCTCCTCGCTGACGACGGCGACGACCAGGTCCATCTTGGACGGGAAGTACCGGTAGAGCGTGCCGAGCGCGACCCCGGCCCGCTCGGACACGGTGCGCATCTGCATCGCCTCGATGCCGCCGCGCGACGCCAGCGCCGCCGCGGCCTGGACGATACGCTTGCGCCGCTGGTGCTGGCTGCGGGAGCGCACGCCCTGGCCGGGCGGGCCGGACGCTCCGCCCGCGGGCTGACTCCGGGTCTCGTCCCCGGTCGCCGTCGGCTCTGCGGTCACGGTCGGTCCCTTCTCCGCGGGCGCGGTCGCCCGGCGCGTCCCCCAAGGATACAACCAGCACGAGAACGTGTTATCTGATCCGCTGCCGCAATGGCGCGTCGCGTGTGCCGGTCTCCCGTCAAGAACCCTGACTCGCTAGGTGAATCTCGTCGCGCGCGCAAACGATCACGCCCCTGGACACTTACTAGAATCTGTTCTACTTTCAGCTCGGTGGGACGGTCCGGGAGGAGAGCGGCGCAGTGGACTTCAACCTCGACGAGACCCAGCGGGAGCTCCAGGGCCTCGCCGCGGGCGTGCTCGCCCGCGAGGCGGCGCCCGAGCGGCTGGAGGCGTTCGAGCGGGACGGCGCCCCGTACGACGCCGCGACCTGGCGGGGACTTGCGGGGGCCGGGCTGCTCGGGGCCGTCCTGCCGGAGGACGCGGGCGGCGCGGGCCTCGGCCCGGTCGAACTGGCGGTCGTCCTACGGGAGGCGGGCGCGCGGGTGGCACCCGTCCCGCTGTACGCCTCGCTGGCGCTCGCGGGCGTCCCGCTCGGACGGCACGGCACCCCCGCGCAACGCGCGCTGCTGGCCCCGCTGGCGGCGGGCGAGATCGTCCTGACCGGTGCGTACCGCGAAGTCGGTCCCACCGGACGGGTCGCGGCGACCGCACGCCGCAACGGCGCGGGCTTCGTCCTCGACGGCGTGAAGACGTTCGTGCCGTACGCGCGGGAGGCGGCTCGCATCCTCGTCCCGGCCCGCGTCGACGGAGCGGGCGTCGGCGTGTTCCTCGTCGAGCCCGCCGCTGCGACGATCACTCCGCAGCCGTCCGCGACGTCCGAGCCGCTGTCCAGGGTCGCGCTCGACGGCGTTCGGGTCGGCTCGGACGCCCTGCTCGGCGGCAGCGCGGACGGCGAAGCCTGGGACACGCTGCGCCGCACCGCCGTCGCCGGAGCGGTGGCCGTAGCGTCCGGTGTGATCGACGGCGCGCTTGAGCTGACCAAGGAGTACGTCAAGACGCGGGAGCAGTTCGGCCGGGCGCTCGCGCAGTTCCAGGCCGTCACGATGCAGATCGGCGACGTCTACATCGCCAAACGCGCCCTGGACGTGGCCGTCTGGGCGGGCGCGTGGCGCCTCGCCGAAGGCGCGCCCGACACCGACGAGGTCCTCGCCGTCGCCGCGTACAACGCCTGCGACCCCGTCGTGAAGGCCCTCTACACGTGCCAGCACCTGCACGGCGGCATCGGCCTGGACGTCACCTACCCGCTGCACCGCCACTTCGCCTGGGGCAAGCAGTACGCGCACCTGCTCGGCGGCGCGGACGACCCCCTCGACTCACTCGGCGACCTCCTCGCCGCCTCCGCTCCCGCTCCCCGGAAAGGCAGGGCGTGATGTTCATCGACTTGAGCGGCGAGCAGAAGAAGCTCCAGGCCGAGTTGCGCGAGTACTTCGAGAACTGCCTCACCGAGGAGCAGCGCGCCGCCATCCTGGACGACCCGTTCGGCCCCGAGTACCTGGAGCACTGCAAGCGGCTCGGACGCGACGGCATGCTCGGCGTCGCGCTGCCCGGGGAGTACGGCGGCCGGGGCTACGGCCCGGTCGAGCAGACGATCTTCGCGAACGAGATCGCCCGCGCGGAGGTCACCTATCCGCTGATCACGCTGAACTCGGTCGCGCCGACGATCCTCCAGTACGGCTCGGACGCCCACAAGGAGTTCTTCATCCCGCGCATCCTCGCGGGCGAGTGCCACTTCGCGGTCGGCTACAGCGAGCCGGGCGCGGGCACCGACCTCGCCGCGCTGCGCACCGCCGCCGTCCGGGACGGCGGCGACTACGTCGTCAACGGCCAGAAGGTCTTCACGTCCGGCGCGCACACCAGCGACTACGTGTGGCTCGCCGCCCGCACCGACCCGGACGCGAAGAAGCACAAGGGCATCTCGATGTTCATCGTCGACTGCCGGGACCCCGGCTTCTCCTGGACGCCGATCACCACGATGGACGGCCGCCACCACACCAACGCGACGTACTTCCAGGACGTCCGCGTCCCGGCGGACATGCTGATCGGCGAGGAGAACAAGGGCTGGGACCTCATCGTCAACCAGCTCAACCACGAGCGGGTCACGCTCGGCCCGGCGGGCAACATCGGGCACGTGCACGTCCGGCTCGACCGCTGGGCGCGCACCACCGGGCGCCCGGACGGGCGGCCGCTGATCGAGGAGCCCGCCGTCCGCCGCGCGGTCGCCCGCGTGTACGCCTACCTGCGCGTGAACGAGCTGCTCAACTGGCAGGTCGCGGCGAACCAGGACCTCGGCTGGCTGGGCGCGCCGGACGCGTCCGCCACCAAGGTCTACGCCTCGGAGCGGGTGCAGGAGGTCGGCCGGATCGTCGGGGACGTCCTCGCCCGGTTCGGCGACCCCGGCGACCCGGAGACCGCCCGGTTCGCCGAGGCCGCCGACCGGCTGGCGAAGGGCGCGCTCGTGCTGACGTTCGGCGGCGGCGTCAACGAGGTCCAGCGCGAGCTGATCGCGATGATCGGCCTCGGCCTCCCGCGGGCCCCTCGCTGACGTCCTTCTTCCTGCCGACCGGGGTCCGCTTCGGCTCGGTGCCGTGCGCGAAGCCCGCGTCCGCGGCCGCGTCGTGCTGCGGCTCGCGCTGCGCCTCCAGCCGGGGCACGACGCGGCGCAGGTCGTCCAGGAGCATGTCGGCGAGGTCGTGGCTGAACCCGTTGCGGACGACGACGCGCAGCACTTCGAGGTCGGTGCGGTTCGCGGGGAACGTGTAGGCGGGGACGAGCCAGCCCCGCTCGCGCAGCGCCGCGGACACGTCGAACACGTTGAACGGGGCGTCGCCGTCCTTCACCCGGAACGCGAACACGGGGAGGTCGGCGCCGTCGGTGAGCAGCGCGAACGGGCCGAGCGTGCCGATCGCGGACGCGAGCCGGACGGCGGTGTCCCGGCACGTCCGCTGCACGCGCTGATACCCGGCGAAGCCGAGCCGCAGGAAGTTGTAGTACTGCGCGACGACCTGCGCGCCGGGGCGGGAGAAGTTCAGCGCGAAGGTCGGCATGTCCCCGCCGAGGTAGTTCACGCGGAAGACGAGGTCTTCGGGGAGGGCGCTCTCGTCCCGCCACACCGCCCAGCCGACGCCGGGCATGACCAGCCCGTACTTGTGCCCGGACGTGTTGACCGACGCGACCCGCGGCAGCCGGAAGTCCCAGCGCAGGTCGGGGTCGAGGAACGGGGCGACCATCGCGCCGGACGCGCCGTCCACGTGGATCGGGACGTCGACGCCGGTCCGCCGCTCCAGGTCGTCGAGCGCCTTCGCGATCTCGGCGACCGGCTCGTAGCTGCCGTCGAACGTGGACCCGAGGACGGCGACGACCCCGATCGTGTTCTCGTCGCACAGCTCGACGGCCTCGCGCGCGCCGAGGTGGAACCGGTCGCCCTCCATCGGCACGTACCGGGGCTCGACCTCGAAGTAGTCGGCGAACTTCTCCCAGCAGATCTGCACGTTCACGCCCATGACGATGTTCGGCCGGTCGACCGGCTCCCCGGCCGCGCGCCGCCGGTGCTGCCAGCGCCGCTTCAGCGCGAGCCCGCCGAGCATCGCCGCCTCGCTGGACCCGGTCGTGGAGCAGCCGACGGCGCGGCGCGGGTCGGGGGCGTGCCAGAGCCGGGCGAGCATGTGGACGCAGCGCAGCTCCAGCTCGGCCGTCCGCGGGTACTCGTCCTTGTCGATCATGTTCTTGGCGGCGCACTCGGCCATCAGCGTCCCCGCCTCGGGCTCCGCCCAGGTGGACACGAACGTGGCGAGGTTCAGCCGCGCGTTGCCGTCCAGCATCAGCTCGTCGTGGACGATCTGGTACGCCGTCCCCGGCTCCATCTCGCCGGCGGGCAGCGCGTAGCGGGGGACGGTCAGCGGCTCCCGGCTGAAGATCGGGTTGATCTCGAGGTCGTGGCCGCCGCGCGCGTCCCGCCGGGGATGTCTCGGTGGCATGCCCGCGTCCCCCCTCCGTGCGCTCGCGCTGGGGGTACCCGCGGCGGCGCGTCCCACACCGGTCGCGGGCGGCGTCCCCGCTGGCCGGCGGGGTCAGGACGGGTCGCGCGGCGGACGGTTGAGGCCGTCCTCCAGGACGGCGAACGCCTGGTCCATGGTCTCCGAGAGCGAACCGAACGCGTCCGGGTGGTGCCGGACGGCGTCGGCCGCGGCCTGGAACCCGCACGTCGCGGCGGCGGCGATGATGTGCGGCAGCAGCTCGGTGGCCGGGTCGAGGCCGAGCCGCTCGGCGATGACCTCGGTCATCAGGGTCTGCTTCTTGCGCGCGTGCTCCATGCTGCGCGCCATCATGGCCGGGCTGTCGCTCGTCATCGTCAGCATGCACTCGAAGCGCTCGGTGTCGAAGCCGAGCTCGCCGCGCTCGCAGGCGCGGGCGATGCCGACGACCGTCCGGCGCAGCGCCGTCATGATCGGCTCGTCCGCCGGACGCTCCCGCAGCGCCGCGAAGACGGCGCCCATCTGCTCCTCCTGGAAGGTGAGCGCGACGTCCTCCTTCGAGGAGAAGTAGCGGAAGAACGTCCGGGACGAGACGTCGACGGCGTCGGCGATCTCCTCGACGGTGGTGGCGTCGAACCCCTTCTCGGCGAAGAGGGCGAACGCCGCGTCGACGAGGGCCTCGCGGGTGCGCTGCTTCTTGCGCTCGCGCCGGCCCTGGGGCTGGGTACCCAGACAGGCTGCGCCGGTCTCGGGGGCGGTCGCGGTCATGTGCGAAGTGTAGCCACCCGCCGACCCCGAACCAAGTGTCAGCCACTGCCCGATGTCGTGATATGAATCATGTCTCGCTGCGACTTTCGGCGGTTGACGCCAAGTGTCAGAGCATGACAGTTTGAGGGCCTGCTCACACCGGAGGTCCCACATGACTCAGTTCCAGGGCGCCGAGAGGATCGACCCCGGCGCCGTTCGCATATCCCCGCGCGACCAGCCGCGCGGGCGGCCGGCGCGGCGCGGCCACGGCCATCCCTGGCTCACGCTCGTCGCCGTCGCGCTCGGCGTGATGATGGTCGGCCTGGACGCGACCGTCGTGGCCATCGCCAACCCCGCGATCGCCCGCGACCTCGGCGCGAGCCTGTCCGGGCTCCAGTGGGTCACCAACGCCTACCTGCTGGCGCTCGCCGTCACGCTGATCCCCGCCGGGAAGATCGCCGACCGGTTCGGCCGGAAGCGGACGTTCCTCGCCGGCGTGGTCGGGTTCGCCGTCTCCTCGGTGCTGATCGGGCTGTCCGGCGGGCTCGGGATGGTCATCTTCTGGCGCGTCGTGCAGGGGTTCGCGGGGGCGCTCCTGCAGCCCGCCAGCCTCGCCATCCTGCGCAACACCTTCCCCGCCGAGCGGCTGAACGCGGCCATCGGCATCTGGGGCTCCACCGTCGGCATCTCGATCGCCGGCGGCCCGATCGTCGCCGGGCTCCTCGTCGAGAACGTCAACTGGGAGTCGGTCTTCTTCCTGAACGCGCCGCTCGGCGTCGTCGCGCTGCTCGTGGGCCTCTGGGTGATCCGCGAGTCCAAGGACGAGGACGCCGCGGGCTCGTTCGACCTGTCCGGCGTCGCGCTGCTCACCGGCGCGCTGTTCGCGCTGGTCTGGGGCCTGATCAAGGCGGGCGAGCACGGCTTCGGGGACGGCGTCCCGCTCGTCTCGTTCGCGGCGGCGGCCGTCCTGTTCGCCGCGTTCGTCGTGAACGAGCTGCGGGTGGAGCGTCCGCTGCTGCCGCTCGGACTGTTCCGCTCGGTGTCGCTGTCGGCGGCGACCGGGCTCATCGTCCTCGGCTTCTTCGGCATGTTCGGGACGATCTTCTTCATCACCCTGTACCTGCAGCAGGTGCACGGCATGAGCCCGGTGGACGCGGGCGTCCGGATGCTCCCGATGACCGGCGTGTTCATCGTCGCGTCCCCGCTGGCGGGCGCGCTGACCAGCCGGTTCGGGCCGCGGCTGCCGCTCGTCCTCGGGATGGCGTTCACCGCGACCGCGATGTTCGGCCTGTCGCGGATCGGGGTGGACGCGCCCTACGTCCAGCTCTGGCCGTGGTTCGTGCTCGTCGGGCTGGCGTTCGGCATGGTGATCGTCGCGGGCACCGAGGCCATCGTCGGCAACGCGCCCGCGCACCTCGCGGGCGTCGCGGGCGGGCTCCAGCAGACGGCCGCGCAGGTCGGCGGCGTGCTCGGCACGTCCGTGCTGGGCGTGCTGCTGTCCACCAAGGTCGGGGACGTGCTCTTCGGACACCTCACCGACGCCGGGGTGCCCGGTTCCACGGCGGAGCAGGTCGCCGGTCAGGGCGGGATCGTCTCGCAGGGCGTGGCGCCCGTCCCGCCGGGGTCGTCCGCCAAGACGGCCGACGCCATCACGACCGGCAGCCACCTCGCGTTCATGGACGGCTTCCAGAACGCGCTGACGGTCGCCGGGGCGGTCGCCGTGGTCGCGGTCCTCGCGGCGCTGCTCGTCCGGCGGGGGAGCACCCCGGTGGACGGCGCCGCCGCCGCGTGAGGCGCCGTTCGAGAGCGCCGTTCGAGACCGCCGGTCAGCCGCCCTGGCTCGTGTCGGGGGACGGGGTCGGGTTGGACGTCGGGCTCGGCGACGCCGTCCCCGGCCCCTCCACCGGCGGGTCGGTGGGGTCGCCGGTCGGCGGCGTCGTCGGGTCGGTCGGCTCGCCCGAGGGCGGCGTCGACGGATCGCCGGGACTGGGCGGGGGCGTGGTCGGCGGCGTCGACGGGTCGCCGGGGTCGGTCGGGGCGCGCGACGGGTCCTTGCCGGGCGACGGGGAGCCGGACGGGTCGTCGGACGGGTACGGGACCGGCGAGGGCGTCCGGTGCGGCGTCCCGCGCTCCTGCCGGGGGTCGCCGAACACGACGCTCCTCGGCGGGTGCTCGGAGGCCCGCTCCGTCCCGGTGAGGCCGGGGCGCGGGTTCTCCAGGACGCCGTTCGTCCGCATCGAGGCCGGGTCCGTCTGGCCGGTGCTCGCCGTCGGCACCAGCGAGGCGGCCCCCTCGCCCTTCCCGGAGGACGGCCAGGACGCGAGCAGCCCGACGACGGCGGCCGCGGCGGCGGCGAGCCCCGCCGCGGCGCCGAGGCCCTTCGACAGCGGACCGGCCGGCGCGTCGGGCCCGGAGCGGCCGGGGCGGCCCTGCTCGGAGCCGATCACGATGAGCGGGCTCGGGGCGGCGACGGTCGGCAGCGGCCGGATCGCCTCGGCCTCGCACGCGGCGAGGACGCGGTGGCGCAGCTCGCGCGGCGCGCCGGACGGCGCCCGGCGGGCGAGGAGCTGCGGCAGCCGCCCCTTCTCGAACGCGGAGATGAGGTCGAGGCGCGGCTCGGTCGTGCCGCGCATGAGGAAGTCGAGGACGGCCCGTTCGAGCCGCGTCCGGGCCGCGTTGAGCAGCTGGGCGACCGTGTCGGGCGCGATGCCGAGGACGAGCGCGATGTCGTGCGGTTCGAGCCATTCGCCCGCCCACAGCAGCAGCACCTCGCGGTGGTCGGAGCGCAGCCCAGCGGCGGCCCGCAGCAGCGGGTCCGAGGCCGCGAACAGGGGCTCCTCCCGCCGTCCCGCCGAGCGCCCGGCCGGGCCGGTGAACGCGCCGCGCTCGGCGCACGCGGACCGGGCCAGCGAGTACAGCCAGAGGACGCGGTCGCCGCGCGGCGGGTGGTGGACGGCGGACGCGAAGGCGTCGCCGACGGCCGCGGGGGCGTCCCGGTCGCCGAGCAGCGACCAGCAGTACGCGTACAGGCGGTCGGCATGGGCGTCGTACAGCGAGCTCATCTCCACGCCCATGTGGCCCTCCTCACAATTGGTGCATACCGCCGGACGACGGGACTCTAGCGCTTCCGGTTGATGTCTGAGAAGTCCGGGATTGGGCGAAACGTCGAATAGTACGGAAGGTGATCGTTTCGGCAGCGGACGGTCACGTTCACGGAGATTTACGAAAGTTCATGAAAATTACCGGATTCCTGATCCGGTTCAGCAGGGAAGGTCTCGAACCCGCTATCGAGTTTCGCGGGGGTGATCGTGACCAGGCTCACCGTAGACGACGTCTACCAGCACATTCGCGGGGTCTGCTTCAAGACGGGACCGCCCGGGACGGTCGGCGCCGAGACCGAATGGCTCGTTGTCGACACGTCCGATCCGACCGCGTACGTGTCCGGCGACCGGGTCCGGTCACTGGTCGCGGACGCCGGTCCGCCGACCGGCGGGAGCCGGGTAACCTACGAGCCCGGCGGCCAGATCGAGCTCAGCTCCGCGCCGTTCGCCGGGCTCGGCGCGCTGCACGCGGCGCTCGGCGGGGACATCGCGCACGTGCGGGACGCGCTCGCGCCGGACGGGCTCGCGCTCAGCGGGCACGGCGTCGACCCCGTCCGGTCGCCGGTGTTCCAGGCCGAGCATCCGCGCTACGCCTGCATGCGCGACTACTTCCTCGCGGCCGGCTTCACGGACGCGGGCCTCGCGATGATGTGCTCGACGGCGTCCGTCCAGGTCAACCTGGACATCGGCGCCGACGGCCGGGACGCCGTCCGGCGCTGGCGGCTCGCGCACGCGCTCGGCCCGGTGCTGGTCGCCGCGTTCGCGAACTCGCCGCTGCGCGCCGGGCGGCGGACCGGGCTGCGCTCGTCCAGGCAGGGCATCTGGACCGAGCTCGACCCGTGCCGCACGCTGCCCGTCCTGCGGGAGGGCGACGACGGCGACCCCGCCGAGGCGTGGACGCGGTACGCGCTCGACGCCCGGGTGATGCTCGTCCACACCGCGACGGGCGAGTGGGCCGCCGACCCGGGCATGACGTTCCTGGAGTGGCTCGCCAAGGGCGAGCCCGACGAGGAGGACCTGACCTACCACCTCACCACGCTGTTCCCGCCCGTTCGGCCACGGGGCTGGCTGGAGCTGCGGATGATCGACGCGCTGCCCGCCCGGTACTGGCCGGTGCCGGTGGCCGTCGCGACCGCGCTGCTGGACGACCCGGCCGCCGCGCGGATCGCCGAGGCCGCGACCGAGCCGGTCGCGCACCGCTGGGCGGAGGCCGCCCGGCACGGGCTGTCCGAGCCGTGCCTCGCGGCCGCCGCGCGGGCCTGCTTCGCCGCGGCGGTCGACGCGCTGCCGCGGCTCGGCGCGTCCGGGCTCGTCCCGCTGGTGGACGAGTACGCCCGCCGGTACGTCGAGCGGGGACGCAGCCCCGCCGACGACGTCCCGTCGGCACCGCCGTCCAGACCGTTCTCCACGCCCGTGTCCACGCCCCTGACCACGCCCCTGACCACGCCGTCCCCGTCCACCCCGACCGAAAAGGAGGACCTGACATGACCGCGACGAGCTTCCACGGCCCCCGCGCCGAGGACGACCTGAAGGAGCTGATCGCCGCCGAGCTCGGCGCGGTGCGGGACCGGAGCTTCGGCCTCACCACCGACGTCCTCGCCGAGCACGACCTGACCGCCCAGGTGTCGCCGCTGATGTCGCCGCTCGTGTGGGACCTCGCGCACGTCGGCAACTACGAGGAGCTGTGGCTGCTGCGCGAGGCCGCGGGCGTGGAGGCGATGCGCCCCGAGATCGACGACCTGTACGACGCGTTCGAGCACCCGCGCGCCGAACGGCCGTCGCTGCCGCTGCTGTCGCCGGAGGACGCGCGCTCGTACATCGCGACCGTCCGGTCCAAGGTGCTCGACTCGCTCGCGTCGGTGCGGTTCGACACGCCCGATCCCCTGACCGCGGACGGTTTCGTCTACCGGATGGTCGTGCAGCACGAGCACATGCACGACGAGACCATGCTCGCCACACACCAACTCCGCAAGGGCGTCCCCGCCCTACTCGACCCCCTGGCCGAAATCCTGGAAAAGGGCGCCGAGATATCCGGAACGGACGAGGTGCTGATCGAAGCGGGCCCTTTCCAGATGGGCACTTCGGACGACCCGTGGGCGTACGACAACGAGCGTCCGGCGCACATGGTCGACCTACCCGCGTACTACATCGACGCAGAACCGGTGACCAACGCCGCCTACATCGCCTTCGTCGAATCGGGCGGATACGCCGACCCGCGCTGGTGGCACCCGGCCGGATGGGAATGGCGCAACGCGAGCGGCAAACGCGCCCCCGCGTTCTGGTCACGCGAAAACAGGCAGTGGCTGCGGCGCCGGTTCGGCAGGACGGAGATCGTCCCGCCGGGCGAGCCCGTCCAGCACGTGTGCTGGTACGAGGCGGACGCCTACGCGCGGTGGGCGGGCAAGCGGCTGCCGACCGAGGCGGAGTGGGAGAAGGCCGCCCGGTGGGACCCGTCCGTCCAGCGGTCCCGCACGTACCCGTGGGGCGACGTCTACGAGGAGGGGCGCGCCAACCTCGGGCAGCGGACGCTCCGCCCGGCCGAGGCGGGGTCGTATCCGGCGGGCGCGTCCGCGTACGGGGTGCGGCGGATGGTCGGCGACGTGTGGGAGTGGACGTCGTCCGACTTCCACGGCTACCCCGGATTCCGGTCGTTCCCTTACCGGGAGTACTCGGAAGTCTTCTTCGGCCCCGAGTACAAGGTGCTGCGCGGCGGCTCGTGGGCGACGCACCCGCTCGCCGTCCGCGGGTCGTTCCGCAACTGGGACTACCCCATCAGGAGGCAGATCTTCGCGGGCTTCCGGTGTGCGCGGTCCGCGGACGGGGAGGGCCGCTGAATGTGCCGCCACATCGGCTACCTCGGACCCGACCGGACGCTGGAGTCGCTCGTCTACGACGGCGGGCACTCCCTGGAGACCCAGGCGTACGCGCCGCGCATGACGCAGGGGAACCTGCTCAACGCGGACGGATTCGGCGTCGGCTGGTACCAGGACGGACGTCCCGTCCGGTTCCGCCGGGCCCAGCCGCTCTGGACGGACCAGTCGTTCCGCGAGGTGGCGGGCGCCGTACGCGCGTCGTGCGCGGTCGCGGCGATCCGGTCGGCGACGGTCGGCTTCCCGGTGGACGAGTCGTGCGCCCAGCCGTTCCGCGCCGGGACGTGGCTGTTCAGCCACAACGGGAAGATCGAGGGCTACGACGGCGTCGAGGGCAAGCTCCGCGAGCTGGCCGGGGACGTGGCCGGGGTGCCGGACGCGCGCGCCCCGGTCGACTCCGCGCCGCTGTTCGCCCTCGCCGTGCGGCTGTGGCGGGAGGGGCGCCCGCTCGCCGACGGCCTGGCGGAGGTCGTCGCCGCGGTCACCGCCCTCGCGCCCGGCCGCTACAACCTGCTCGCCTCCGACGGGACGTCCCTGGCCGCCACGACGTGGGGCGACTCGCTGTTCGTCCGGGAGGGCGACGGCGAGATCCGGATCGCGTCCGAGCCGCTGGACGACGGCCCGGAATGGCGGCTCGTGCCCGACCGCTCGCTCGTCACGGCCGGGCTCGCGTCCGGCGTCTCCATCGCCCCGCTCTGAGAAACCGACCCGCTCTCTGAGAGACCGACCGCTCCGAAGTTCTGAACCCGCCTTGAAGGAGAACCACGTGGACCGGTTCCTGACCGCCGACGACCTCGCCAAGACGCTCCGCCGCGACGTCCGCGAGGGGTTGGCGGGGACGCCGAAGACCCTGCCGCCCAAGTGGTTCTACGACGAGCGCGGCAGCGAGCTCTTCGAGAAGATCACGAAACTGGAGGAGTACTACCCGACCCGCCGCGAGCGGGAGATCCTCGCCGCGCGGGCGCCCGCGATCGCCGCGGCGACCGGCGCCCGCACGCTCGTGGAGCTCGGCGCCGGGTCGGGCGAGAAGACCCGGCTGCTGCTCGACGCGCTGTCCGGGACGCTGCGCGGCTACGTCCCGGTGGACGTGAGCGGCGAGTTCCTGGAGGAGGCCGCCGCCGGGATCGCGGCGGACCACCCGGGCCTCACCGTCCGGACCGTCGTCGCCGACTACGAGCAGCACCTGCACCTGCTGCCCGGCGGCGAGCGGCGGCTGATCGCGTTTCTCGGCGGGACGATCGGCAACATGCCGCCCGCCGACCGCGTCGGGTTCCTCGGCGGCCTGCGCGCCACCATGGGCGACGGCGACTTCCTCCTGGTCGGCGCCGACCTCGTCAAGGACACGGGACGGCTCGTCCGCGCCTACGACGACGAGGCCGGGGTCACCGCCGAGTTCAACCGGAACGTCCTGCGGGTCATCAACCGGGAGCTGGACGCCGACTTCGACCCGGACGCCTTCGAGCACGTCGCCGTCTGGGACGAGGCCGAGGAGTGGATCGAGATGCGGCTGCGGTCCGTCCGCGACCAGGACGTGCACGTCCGCGGGCTGGACCTCGCGGTGTCGTTCGCGGCGGGGGAGGAGATGCGCACCGAGGTCTCCGCCAAGTTCCGGCGGGCGCGGCTGGAGGCGGAGCTCGACGCGGCCGGGCTGCGGCTCGCCGAGTTCTGGACGGACGCGGCGGGCGACTTCTCTCTCGGCCTCGCCCGTCCGGCGGGCGCCTAGTCCTTCCAGCGCGCTCAGTCCTTCCGGCGCGCTCAGTCCTTCCGGCGCGCTCAGTCCTTCCGGACGGGGTGGTCGAGCCCCAGCCGCTCGAGGTCGGCGGCGAGGCGGGTCGCCAGGTACCGGTGGCCCGCCTCGTTCGGATGGGTGCGGTCGTGCTTGATGAACTGCGCGGCGTTGCCGGTGCCGGCCAGCCGGTCGCCGGTGATCCACCGCTCGCCGATCGGGTCGACGAACGGGATGCCGAGCTGCCCGGCGAGGTTCTTCAGCGCGACCTGGACGGCGAGCGCGCCCGCCGGCGGGGCGTCCGTCCCCCACAGCGGTCCGACGAGCAGGATGTGGGTGCCGGGCCAGCGCTGCCGGGCGCGTTCGAGCAGCAGGTGCGCCGCCGCCGCGACCTGCGGCGCCGGGTACCGCCAGTCGTTGTGGCCGCCGGACACGACCAGCATGTCCGGCGCGGGCCGCCAGCCGAGCTGGTTCTCGAAGTGCCCGAGGAAGGAGTGCGGGCCGCCGCCCCGCGCGACGAACCCGGTGCCGCCGCGCCCGCCCACGACGACCTGCCAGCCGAGCAGCCGCCCGGTCGCCGACGCGTACGTCGTCTCCGGCCCGACGCCCCGGTCGCCGACGGTGTAGCTGTCCCCGAGGAACATCACCACGGACGGGCTGCGGCGCGGCTCGGGCGCGCCGGCGCGTCCCGGGCCGTCCGCCGCGGCCGACCGGTGGACCTGCCCGCCGAACGCGGAGCAGCCGGTCGCGGACGCGGCCGCCACCAGGCCCAGGCACAGCGCGAGGATCGCCGCGCCGCGGCGGGCGCGGCGAGATGTCATCGAGGGACCACCTAATCGTCGAGGACCGCGGAGGTCTCGGAGGGTCACGGGCATCTTACTGATCCGGCGCGCGGCGGGGGGCGAGTCGCTCGGTGTCGTGGCGGTACGGGCGGATGCGTACGGGGAATCGCGGCTTCTCCTACACCCGCCGTTCACTCCGCGGCTCTCGCGGGGAAACCTCACGCCGAGAGGGTTCCGCGGTGACTCGACCGGAAACCCCGCGTACGGGACGGCTGCGCGAACTCGACCTGCTGCGCTTCGCCGCCGCGCTCGCCGTGGTGCTGTACCACTTCACCGGGTTCGGCGGTCCGGGGCCGTGGCCGTCGGCCGCGCGCAAGGTGTTCCCCGAGATCGCGGACGTCACCCGGTTCGGCTACCTCGGCGTCGACCTGTTCTTCGTCATCAGCGGCTTCGTGATCCTGATGAGCGCGTGGGGACGCGGGCCGGGGGAGTTCGGGGTGTCGCGGCTCGTCCGGCTGATGCCCGCGTACTGGGTGAGCGTGCTCCTGGGCGCGTTCGTCTACGCGGTGTTCGAGCAGGGGAACGGCGTGTCCGGGGTGGTCGTCCCCAACCTGACGATGCTGCAGGGCGGGCTCGGGGTGCGGAACCTCGACGCCGTCTACTGGACGCTCTGGGTCGAACTCCACTTCTACGTGCTGATGGCCATCCTGGCGGGCATCGGCATCACGTACCGCTCCTGCCTCATCTTCATGGCGGCCTGGCTGTTCGGCGGCCTCTACGCGGACGAGGCGGGGAACAAGCTGCTCCAGGTCATGCTGGTGCCGACGTGGAGCGCGTACTTCATCGCGGGCATGGCCCTCTTCCTGATCCACCGGTTCGGGCCGACGCTGCTGCTGTGGGGATACGTCGCCGTGTCGTACCTGCTGGCGCTGCGCTGGGGCGCCTGGCGTGCGGCGAACGCCTTCCACGGCGCGGACAAGGTCGTCGTCAGCGCCGTCATCACCGCCGTCTTCGCCGTGATGATCCTCGTCGCGACCGGACGGCTGGGGTGGGTGCGGTGGCCGGGGCTCACCGTTCTAGGGGCGCTGACGTATCCGCTGTACCTCGTCCATTCGCAGCTCGCGCTTCCGCTGCTGGACGCGATCTATCCCGGGCTCAACCGGTGGGCGGCGCTGGGCGTGGCGGTCGGGGCGTCCCTCGCGGCGGCCTACGCGGTGCACCGGCTGGTGGAGCGTCCGGGGGCGGCCTGGATGCGGACGCGGCTGCGCGCCTCCCTTGAGCCGATGCGGGCGTCCGAGCCGTTCGCCAAGCTGACCCGTCAGAGTGAGAAGAGCGACTCCCAGCCCAGAACCGGCGAAGCTCTCAATGGCGGCGCTGAGCCCCGGCTTCGCGCTCCGGCCGACGCGGGCGCGGGCAGGTGAACGCGAGGGTGTGACACGTTCCGGGCCGGGTGCGCTGGAGGAAGTGTGGGCGTCCGGCCGACGTGAGCGGGCTTCGGCCGGGCGCCCCCTCCGGTGGGTTCGTCTCCCCCGGTCGGGCCCACCGGAGGTTCCAGCCCCGGCGGCCCGCGACTCGCCTCGGCCCGGTCAGGACTCCTCGCCCGGCGGGCGCAGCTCCTCGGTGTAGTCGACCGCCATGCGGCGCATCACGCCCGACTCGTCGATGGAGTACTGGCCGAGCCGGTTCAGCGGCGGCGAGTAGGCGTGGATGGAGACGGACGAGGCGTCCACGCCGGTGAGCCGGTGGATGTGGTCCGGGCCGAAGGAGAACGACCTCCCCTCGCTGACCACCGTCCGGACGGGCTCGCCGCCGATGCGCGGGTTGTTCTCCTCGATCGCCCCGGCGACGACGCGGACGGCGCCGGATGAGACGTCGTGGTCGTGCCATCCGGTGTCGTTGTCGGGCGTCCAGCACAGGAGCCAGACGTCGACGTGCTCGTCGCGGTGGAGGGACGCGTAGTGGCGGCGTCCGCCGGGGAAGGCGACGTGCTGCCGCCACAGCTCCGGCCGCTCCGCCAGGTCGTCGACGAGCGCGCGCAGTTCGCCCTCGTCGAGCGGGCGGCCGGGCAGGCGCTCGAAACCGGCGGGACGGGACAGGACCTCGGACGACACGGTGCGCTCCTCTCGGACATTTCGCTCTCGCGGGATTTCGCCGATGCGGCTCCCGGCAATTCGGGCCCCCGTTCGCGCTGGGACGAACCGGCAGGACACGGCTGCTGAACCGCATCACTGAACCGCATCAGTTAACCGTTTCAGTGAAGCGGTTAAGAATGTCGCCGTCAAGATGGGTCCGGCGGATTGTCAGCGGTGCCGTCTAGGGTTGGGGGGATGTCGGAGAAGCGCAAACGCGCGACCATCCGGGAAGTGGCGCAGGCGACGGGGCTGTCGCCCGCCGCCGTGTCGTACGCGCTGCGCGGCATCCAGACGTCGGAGGAGACCCAGGAGCGGGTCCGGGCCGCGGCCGAGGAGCTCGGCTACGAGGCGCATCCGATCGCCCGCGCGCTGGCCAGCGGGCGCACCGACCAGGTCGGCCTGCTCTGCGGCTCCCTCGAGGACTACTGGCAGCAGTCCCTCGCCGTCGGCATCGGCCGGGCGCTGCTGGCCCGCGACCGCTACGCCCTGATCGTCGACGCGGGCGGCGACCCCGAGCGCGAGCTGGCCCTCGCCCGGCGGCTGCGCGACCAGCGGGTGGACGGCCTGATCGTCCAGCCGCTCGACCCGTCCGCCGCGTTCTGGTCGGAGCTCGCCGCCGCGGTCCCGGTCGTCTCCATCGGCGACGCGCTGCACGGCGGCCAGGCCCAGGGCGAGGTCGTGTTCGACAACCGGCGCGGCGTCACGCTCGCGCTGGAGCACCTGCGCGACCTCGGCCACCAGCGCGTCACCGTGTTCACCCCGACCGGCGCGAGCACGCCCGACCGTCCGGCCGACGTGCACGTCAACGCCGAGGCCGAGCGGCTCGGGCTGCGCGTCGACGTCGTCGTCGTGCCGCAGTCGCTCGCCGCCGCCACCGAGGTCGCCATGCGCGTGCTCGGCGGGCCCGACCGTCCGTCCGCGGTGTTCTGCTTCGCCGACTCCATCGCCTACGGCGTCTACGCCGCCACCCGCGAGCTCGGCCTCGGCGTGCCCGCCGACGTCGCCGTCTGCGGGTACGACAACCATCCGATGTCGGCGCTGCTCACGCCGCCGCTCACCACCGTCGACTGGGACATCGACGGCATCGTGCACTCGGCCGTCCGGCTGGTCGTCGACGTCATCGACGGCAAGCCGCGGCGGCGCCGGGTCGTCCGCGAGCCGTCGCTGCGCGTCCGCGCCTCGACCGGCCCCACCGCGCCCTAGGGGTCAGGGGTGCAGGGCGGCGAGGCGGGGGAGCAGGTCCGCGGCGGCGGCGATGTCGGCGTCCAGCGGACGGTCCGCCACGCGCGGGTCGAGGACGCCGTCGGCCAGCGCCAGGGCCGCGCGCAGCGGCCCGCCGGACGGCGCCCGCCCCTGCATCCGCAGCGCCCGCGCCGCCGCGACCAGCTCGCAGCCGAGCCCGAGCCGGTAGGCGGCGACGGCGTCGGTCGTCGCGCGCGCCGACTGGGTCGAGAAGCCCGCGTGCTCCTCCACGCCGCGCGACAGCACCGCGCTGCCGAGCGCCGCCGGGGTGGCGAGCCGCCGGACGTCGGCGAGGCAGGAGTGCGCCACGTACTCCAGGATCATGATCCCCGACGACGCCTCCGTCTCGCCCTGGAACGGGTACAGGCCGGTGAACGACGGCTCGGCGAGCGTCCCGAGCCGGGCGGCGGCGAGCGCCATCGTCTGGAACAGGGCGGCGCGGGCCGCGTCCAGGGCGAGGCCGACGTAGGCGGTGTGGAAGTTGCCGTTGTGCCACACCGTCCGTCCCTGCACGTCGACCAGCGGGTTCTCGGCGGCGGCGTTGAGTTCGCGGGTGACGACCTCTTCGGCGTACGCGGCGGCCTCCAGCGCGGGGCCGTGCACCTGCGGGAACGCGCGGTAGCCGTACGGGTCCTGGATGCGCGCCGGCGCGGGCTGGTCGAACGCGAGCAGCGTCCGCATCGCCGCGGCGGCGTCCTGCTGGCCGGGGTGCGGGCAGGCGTCCTGCACCTGCCGCGCGTACGGCTCGATCGACCCGCGGACGGCGAAGTGCGACAGCGCGGCGACCACCGTCGACGCGGCGAGCAGCTCGCGCAGGTCCGCCACGGCGAGCGCGGCCTCCCCGAGCGTGGCCGCGTTGGAGCTGATGAACGCGAGCGCGTCGGCCGAGCGCAGCCGGTAGCCGGGGCCGCGCTCCGGCGCGCCGTCCGGCCCGGCGAGCCAGGCGCGCTCGCCGAGCAGGCAGAGCGCGGTCGAGGCGAGCGCGGTCAGGTCGCCGGTGCCGATCGCCCCGTGCACCGGGACGGGCGGCAGCAGACCCAGGTTGAGGACGTCCGCGAGCGCCCCGAGCACGCCCGGCTCCACCCCGGAGCCGCCCGCCGCGATCTGGTTCAGCCGCACCGTCAGCATCGCCCGGACGATCTCCGGCGCGACCAGCGGCCCGGCCCCGGAGGCGTGGCTGCGCAGCAGGCGCAGGCCGTGCGCGTCGGCGTCCTCCCACTCGACGTCCACGACGCGGTTGGCGCCGACGCCGGTCGTCCGGCCGTAGACCGGCTGCGCCGCGGCGACCTCGGCGGCCACCAGATTCGCCTCAGCTGCGCGTTCGACACCGTCCGGCGATATGTAAACGGTCACATCCGCCCGTGCGGCGCGTACCACCTCGGCGCAGGTCAGCGCCGTCCCGTCGATAACGATTCGGCCGTTCTCCACGCCCCGCAGCTACTTTCCCTGGATTCCTGGTCGTTATGCTCAACAACTGAAGTTCCGGACAAGCCGGTACAACCACCTGACCGTATCCCCGGTTACGGTTTGTCGAGAAGGCCGGAGTCGATCATCGGCGTCGAGGGCGCCCCCACGAGGACGTGAATCGTTGATCACCTTTGAGGGCGTGACAAAGCGCTATCCCGGAGGCACCGTCGCGCTCGACGACGTCAGTCTCGAATGCCCCACGGGCCGCATCACCGTGTTCGTCGGCACGTCCGGCGGCGGCAAGACCACCGCGCTGCGGACGATCAACCGGATGGTCGAGCCGACGTCCGGCCGCGTGCTCATCGACGGCGAGGACGTCCGCGAGAAGCGCCCCGCCGAGCTGCGGCGCGGCATCGGGTACGTCATCCAGCACGCCGGGCTGTTCCCGCACCGCACCATCGAGGACAACATCGCCACCGTCCCCTACCTGCTGGGATGGAACAAGAAGAAGGCGCGCGAACGGGCGCTGGAGCTGATGGAGCGGGTCGGGCTCGACCGCACGATGGCCAAGCGGTACCCGTTCCAGCTCTCCGGAGGGCAGCAGCAGCGCGTCGGCGTCGCGCGGGCGCTCGCCGCCGACCCGCCGGTCATGCTGATGGACGAGCCGTTCAGCGCCGTCGACCCCGTCGTCCGCGCCGAGCTGCAGGACGAGTTCCTCCGCCTCCAGGACGAGCTGCACAAGACGATCGTGTTCGTCACGCACGACATCGACGAGGCCATCAAGCTCGGCGACAAGATCGCGGTCTTCCAGACGGGCGGGAAGCTCGTCCAGGTCGACAGCCCCGAGGACCTCCTCGCCCATCCGGCCGACGACTTCGTCGCCGGGTTCATCGGCCAGAACCGCGGCATCCGCACCCTGTCCTTCGCGACGACGAGCGGGCTGCGGCTCAGCGACGACGCCGTCCGGCCCGGGTCGGCCGCCGCCGCCGACGCCGCAGGGCTCGACTGGGTCCTCGTCGTCGACGACGAGCGGCGGCCGCTCGGCTGGACGCGGCCCGCCGGGGTCGAGGGCACGCTCGCGGAGGCGAGGCTCGACCCGGTCGGCGCCACGTTCCGGGTCGGCGCCGACTCGGTGCGCGTCGCGCTGGACGCGGCCGTCCTGTCCCCGGCCGGGCTCGCGGTCGGCGTCGACGGCGACGGCGCGGTGGTCGGCACGGCGGCGGGCACCGACCTGCTCGCCGTCCCCACCCACGGCTCGTCCGGCCCGGAGGACGACGGCTGATGGACATCGACTGGGCCTGGATCGGCGACCACCGCGACACGCTGACCGAGCACGCCCTGATCCACCTGCGGCTCGCGCTGCTGCCGGTCGTGTTCGGACTGCTCATCTCGCTGCCGCTCGGCGTGCTGTGCCGCCGCTGGGGCTGGCTCTACCCGCCGACGCTGACCATCGCGAACGTGCTGTACGCGATCCCGTCGCTCGCGCTGTTCATGATCTTCATCCAGTACACCGGGCTGACCGCGTCCACCGTGATGATCCCGCTGACCCTCTACAGCCTGTCGGTGCTCGTCCCGAACGTCGTGGACGGCCTGGCGTCGGTGTCCGAGCCCGTCCGGCAGGCGGCGACCGCGATGGGCTTCGGCCCGCTGCGCCGGCTGCTGCGGGTCGAGCTGCCGATCGCCGTCCCCATCGTGATCGCCGGGACGCGGGTGGCGGCGGTGTCGTCCATCAGCCTCGTCGCGGTCGGCCAGCTCATCGGGCAGGGCGGGCTCGGCTACGACATCATCCGCGGCTACCAGCTCCAGTTCCAGACGCAGATCGTCGCCGCGACCGTCCTGATCGTCCTGCTGGCCCTGATCACGGACGCACTCCTGGTAACGCTCCAACGCGTGCTCACGCCTTGGGCGCGGGCGAGGGGGAGGGCCGCATGAACGACCTTTGGAACCAGATCGACCTGTTCTGGACGTGGCTGACCGCGTCGTCCCAGTGGCACGGCGGCGACGGCATCCCGCACCGGCTGCTCCAGCACCTCTACTACAGCGGGGTGTCGCTGCTGTTCGCGGCGGTGATCGGGCTGGCGCTCGGGCTGCTCGTCGGGCACACCGGGCGCGGCGGCTTCCTCGCGATCAGCGTCGCCAACGTCGCCCGCGCGATCCCGACGTTCGGGCTGGTGCTGTTCGTCGTCGTCATCGAGTACAGCATCACGCCCGTGCTGGTCGCGCTGGTCGCGCTGGCCGTCCCGCCGATCCTCGTGAACACGTTCGAAGGCGTCCGGGGCGTGGACGCCGACGCCAAGGACGCGGCCCGCGGCATGGGCATGACCGGCTGGGGCGTCCTCTGGCACGCGGAGCTGCCGATGGCGCTGCCGCTGATCCTGCTCGGGCTGCGGACGTCGGCGATCCAGGTGGTCGCGACCGCGACGATCGCCGCGTACCCGGGCTTCGGCGGCCTCGGCCGCTACATCATCGACGGGCTCGCCCGCGGCGACTACCAGTTGGTCGTCGGCGGCACCGTGCTCGTGGTGCTGCTCGCGCTGGTCGTCCAGCTGGCGTTCGCGGGCCTGCGCCGTCTCGTCGTCTCGCCGGGGCTGCTCGGCTCCGCCCGTTCCTCCTGACCGACCGAAGGGCAAACAGGAAAATGCACAAACTCATCCGTGGCGCGGTCGTCGGCCTCGTGGCCGCCCTGGCGCTGTCCGCCTGTGGCGACGGGGACTCCGGCGGCGACGACAAGAACCCGCTGTCGGGCGGCGGGGGCGGCGGCACCGTCATCGTCGGCGGCGCCAACTTCCCCGAGAGCAACCTGATCGGCGAGCTGTACGCGCAGGCCCTTGAGGCCAAGGGCGTCAAGGTCACCCGCAAGTTCAACATCGGCGCCCGCGAGGTCTACTACGACCAGGTCGTCAAGGGCGGCATCGGCGTCATGCCGGAGTACAACGGCGCGCTGCTGACGACGTCCGTCAACAAGGACAGCGAGGCTTCGACGACCGATCAGATCAACAGCGAGCTGAAGGCGAAGCTGCCCGCGGGCGTGGAGATCCTCAACTCGTCCCCGGCCGAGGACAAGGACTCCGTCACCGTCAACCCGCAGACCGCCGCCAAGTACAACCTGAACTCGATCACCGACCTCGGCCCGGTCGCCAAGGAGCTGACGATCGCGGGGCCGTCGGAGTTCAAGACCCGGCAGCAGGGCCTCGTCGGCCTGAAGAAGGTGTACGGGCTCGAATTCAAGAAGTTCCAGCCGTTCGACGCCGGCGCGCAGGCCACCCTGGTGAAGCTGCTCACCGAGAACAAGGTCCAGGCGGCCGACCTCTTCACCACCGACCCGACGATCCAGGAGAAGAAGCTGGTCGTCCTCGAAGACCCGAAGAACGTCTTCAGCGCCCAGAACGTCACGCCGCTCGTCAACAAGAAGGCCGTGAACGACACCGCGAAGGCGGCGCTGAACGCCGTCTCCGCCAAGCTCACCACCCAGGACCTCCTGGACATGATGAAGCGCATCGCCATCGACAAGGACGACCAGGAGAAGGTCGCCGAAGAGTGGCTGAAGAAGTCCGGCCTGGCCTGACCTCTCCGCTTCCGAGGCCCGTCGCCCCCGGGGGCGACGGGCCTCCGCCGTCCCCGGGCCGCTGTGCAGAACGTGCCAGATTCGCCGCGCGCCGTGCCCGATTCCGCTGGACCGCTTGACGCGCCGCCGCCGAGCCCCCACCTTACTTAAAGGAAAGTTTCCTTAGAGTTGGCTGTACAGTCGGCTCGCCTCCGCCTCCGGGTACCCCCGCGTACCTCCCGCCAAGGAGAAGCAGGATGCCAAGGAAGACCAGCCTCGCCGTGGCCGCGGCCGTCACCGTCGGCCTCCCGCTGGCACTCGCCGTGCCGGCGTTCTCACACGGCTACACCACGTCGCCGCCGAGCCGCAGCTACCTGTGCGGCACCCACAAGGTCCAGAACTGCGGCCAGGTCCAGTGGGACCCGGACGGCGTCGAAGGCCCGAAGGGCTTCCCGAACAGCGGCCCGCGCGACGGCACGATCTGCGCGGGCGCCGACAGCCGCTGGAGCCCGCTCGACGACCAGCGCGGCGGCACCGGCTGGCCCGCGACGAAGGTCACGAGCGGCTCCAACCTCAGCATCAGCTGGACGTTCACCGCCGCGCACGCGACGACGTCGTTCCGCTACTTCCTCACCAAGGACGGCTGGAACAGCACCGCGCCGCTGAGCCGCGCCTCGCTGGACCTCGTCCCCTTCATCGCGACGAAGGACAACGGACGGCCGCCGTCCAACCCGACCGTCCACAGCGGTACGCTCCCGCAGCGCACCGGCAGGCACATCCTGCTCGCCGTCTGGGACATCGCCGACACCGGCAACGCCTTCTACCAGTGCTCCGACCTCGACTTCGGCTGACCCCCGAAGTCCGCTAGCCGGAACGGGAGGACCGCGCCAGGGGCTACGCGCGGCCTCCCGCTCCGCTCCACCCCGCCCCTTCCGGGAGATGGGACGGCGGCCACCGGCGGAGCGGCTCGTTGGCCGTCGGTTGCTCAGCCCAGGTGGTCTCGGCACGGGTGCGAGCGCTTCCACTCGCTTTCCCATGTGTTCAACGCCGTCCGAAGTGCGGGCCCCTCCGGAGCGATGAAAGCGAGGTAGGCGAGCACTATCTCGTGCGCCTCGCTGAATTGGTAATCCCCGGTCCAGTCGTCGGAGTAGAGGTCGGACAGATGTACCCCTTGTCCGTCCACGACCACACGCCAGGAGTTTCCCTGCCAGGAGTTCTGGTCGTCGGGGCCGTGCCATACGTCCTCGGTCCAGGCGAGTACGTCCAGGCAGGATGTCACATCGCTCTGCACATCACTGGTCAGCATGGATCCGAGCGCGCCGTAGTCGGGGTGGGCCGGTTCGCTCGCCGCCACGCCGAACTCGTTGCGAAAGAACCTGATTCTCGTCGTCGCCATCTCTGTTCATTCCGATATTAGAAGACCGGCCAGCCCGAGTCCCAGTCGCGACCGTTGCGATGAAAAGATCCTTCGACAACGATACCATCCGCCGTGCCTTGCCAGCGGCGCGGATTTCCATGTCGGTCGAATTGCGTCACCGTGTGTCCGTCGAACGCCTTTCGGATGGTTCCATCGACGCTCTGCGGCGTCCAATTGTCCGGAAAGAACGTACTGGGGAACGGCTTGTCGACCCATTGTCCATTGTCGTCCCGCATCTGCACTCGGGCGCGATAGGTGCCATGCGGGCCGGTCGCGGTGACGTTTCCGATCCTGCGATCCGGCCAGTCCTGTCCCATGAAGCGATGGTGGTAGCCGCCCGGCACCCGCTGGCCCTGCAACGGGCCTCCGCGGGCCGTCCTGATCTCTCCGCGAAAGATGTGGTGGTGCCTCCTGTTCCGCTGCACCTTGCGGCGCATCCACCGGACCGCGGGCTCGAACAGTCCTGCCCCGCCCGCGCCGCCGTGCCCGCGCCGCCGAAGTGCGGATGCCAGGAACAGGGCGATGAGCAGTAACGTCATTCGTCTCACGAGGACCGCCATCAGCCATTGAGGATGGCCTGGAGGGCCTGGTCGATTATTATGTCTATCAGGGCGCCGGTTATTTCTTTGAAGATGGGGATTTCGGCTAGGGAGGCGCCGAAGGTGGGGCCGGCGGTGGCCAGGGCCTGGGCTATCTCGATGGCGAGGATGGTCAGTTGGACGATTACGTTGATCTTCAGGGCCAGGACGATTCCACCGCAGATCATGAGGCCGGCGCCGATGATGTTGGCGGCGGTGGTGAAGTCCTGGAGGTTGCTGTTGGGGGAGTCGTCGGCGGTCCAGGACGTGCGGAACGCCTCGATGTCGTCGCCCTTGTTGGCCTGCCACACGCGCTGGGCCTGGGAGTCGGCCTCGCCGAGCGGGCCGGAGTGGGAGCCCGCGAAACGTAGCCAGGCGTTGCCCATTTCTATGAGCTTGACCTCGTCGGCCTCGGGCCAGTTGTAGCCCAGCATCGACAGGAGGGAGCGGAGTTCGCCGGGTAACTGCAGGCCCATCAGCCGAGCACGTCCCGGACGCGGTTGATCTCCGTCACGTTGTGCTGTTCGGCGGCGAAATGGTTCGCGGCCACGGCCTGGACGGCCTCGGCGTCCTCGGACATGGAATCCAGGTTCTCGTTGTAGCACTCGACCGCGACTTCGTAGATGGCCTGGTAGACGCCGCCGATGAGGGAGCCGATGTCGTCGGTTCCCCACGGTTCGCCGAATCCGGCGAGTTCGCCTTGGAACGCCTCCCAGTCGGCCTTCAGTTGTTGCGCCGAGGAGCCGATGCCGATTCCGGATCGGCGGATTCCCTCGGGATCGACCTCGTATCCGGGCATGCCCATTTTCGCTCAGCTCCGTCCCAGGGCGTTGATCGAGTCGCGCAGAGATTCCGTGTATTCGGTGAGTTGGCGCACGCTGAGGTCCTGCGCCTCGCGGAGGCGGGCGGTCAGGTCGGCGTCGCCGAAGGCGGTCGGCGTCCGGGCCGAGAGGCCGTCCAGCGCGGCGTTGATCGCGGCGACGGCGCGCTCGGCGATCTCCTGCGAGTTCAGCCGCGCGGCGCGGGGGCCGATCTCCACGGACGTGATCCGGCCGTCCGGGGAGACGACCGCCCGGACGGTCCGGTCGGGGTCGTGCCCCTCGCTCTCCTCGTCCGGGGTCGGCGGGGACGTCTGCGCCTCGGCCGCGGCGCCGAGGACGTCGCCGAGCACCTTGTCGAGGTCGTCGGTGGCGCGTTCGTAGCTCATCGCATGCTCGCCCGCGCCTTCGCGAGCGCCTCGCCGACGGCCTGGTTGATCAGGGCCATCTGGCGCATGCCCTGTTCCTGGACGGCGCGCAATGTCTGGACGAGCGCCGCCGGGTCGACGACCGGTTCCGTGTTCGCGGACGCCGACCGCGCGCGCAGGTCGTCGAGCGCGGCGTTCGCGGCGGCGGCGATGTGTTCGCCCAGTTCCGCGGGCGAATTCCGCATCGCGCGGGGGTCGATTTCAAGGCCGGTCAGGCGTCCGGCGACCGCGGTCGCCCGAACCCTTTCCTCGTCCGCCGTGCCGATTCCGCGGTCGGACGGCGATCCATTTTCGGGTGGCCCGGAATTCGGCTCGGCGTGCAGCGACATCAACCGCTCGCGGGCCTTGGCAAGCCGTTCCTCCGGGTCGTCTGGAAGGGCCTCGTCCATCGATGCTCCCTGGTGATCAAGGTGCCGTAAATCCTATCAAAGGCGCTATTCAAGTGATTGTTGATGATCAGGAGCCGTGATGGACAACGGTTCACGGGAACGGAACTGGACGGTCACCGCTGGTCGCGGCCGTCCGATGGGAGGCGATTCGGCCTCCGCCCGGCGTATGGCGGGCAAACTTCGAGTTAAGTGCACCGTTCCACGGCGTCGGCTCCGGCGGGGATGTGATCGTCTTCGGATGTGCGCGTCTATCTGCTGCTCGCCGCCCGTGAAGTGCGCGAACGCATTCCGCCGGTGGCCCTCCGCGCGGCCCGGCGCGCCGTCGGCGCGGCGTTCCCGGTGCCGCCGGACGTCGTCCGGCCCGTGGAGTGGACGGCGCCCGACGGCCAGGTCGCGCTGTTCGGCTGGTCCAACGAG
Organism: Actinomadura syzygii; assembly: GCF_008085905.1. GTDB lineage: Bacteria > Actinomycetota > Actinomycetes > Streptosporangiales > Streptosporangiaceae > Spirillospora > Spirillospora syzygii. The sequence goes on from NZ_VSFF01000007.1 coordinate 539,096, forward strand.
CCGGACGAGGAACCGCTGCCCCCCACCATGATCGGCGGGTCCGGCCGCAGGCTCGGGTACTGCGGCCATCTCGCCGAGCCGAAGCAGGACGGCGACCTGCTGCTCAACGAGGACGACCTGGGCGCCGCAGCCGCGGAACTCGGCGGCGTCTTCGCCGTGTACCGGGCGAGCGAGGACGGCATCGAGGCCGCGACGTCGATGGCCCGCGTCTGCCCCGTCTACCACGCGGAGGCGGCGGGGGCGCGGGTGGTGGGCAGCCGCTCGCTGCTGGTCCACCTCGTGGCGCGGGCGGTGGAGACGGGCGTCGAGGAACCGGAGACGGACCTCGCGGTCGAAGTCCTGCATCCGCTGATCCGGCACGGGTTCTTCACCAATGACGACACGCCGTTCCGCGGCGTCCGGGCGCTCCCGGCCGGATCGGTGCTGATCGCGGCGCCGGGGCGGCCGACGGCCATTCGGCGGCAGCCCGTTGCGGAGGTCCGGAGCCCGCGAGGAAAAGACCGGTCGCAGCGGGAGTTGATCCGTCCGCTGGCGGAGGCGCTCGTCGACTCGGTGGCGCCGCTGGCCAGGCACCGCGAACCGATCGTTCTTTCGCTTTCGGGCGGCCGGGACGGCCGCCTGATGGCCGCGGTGCTGAATGCGGCGGGAGTCCCGTTCACCGGCTCGACGCACGGTTTCGCAGACGATCCGGACGTCATTCTCGCCACGCAGGTCGCCACGGCCCTCGGCATCGAGCACAACGTGGACTTGGCCCATCCCGAAGGGCCGAAGGAATCGGTGACGGTGGAGCACCCGTTCGCCAGGGCCGCCCATGTCATCCGCATGTGCGAGGGGATGAACTCCGCTTATGAGAGCGTTGCCAGGTTTCGTCCCTACCGAATGGTTCCCGGAATCTCCGGATCGGGTGGTGAGACGCTGCGCGGCGGTTTTCTCTACGACCAGGACGACATCAGCCCCGAAAAGCTGAAGAAGCGCGTCCACCTCATCTTCCACGCCGCCGGACGGATCCTGACCGCCGACGCGAACGCCCGCGCCGCCGCCGGACACCGGCCCTGGGCGGAACTCGCCGAGACCGACGCCTTCGACGTGCTCGACAAGCTTTACCTCTACTACCGCACCGGACGCTGGATCGTCGGCTCGCACAGCGCGACGCTCATGAACTCCCCGTTCTACCACCCGTTCTTCGACAACCGGGTGGTACGGGAGGCGACGGCCCTCGAACCACGCTGGCGGCGCAGCGAATACCCGTTCTATCTGCTGATCCGGGAACTCGCGCCGCAGTTGGCGGAGATCCAGCCGGAGGGCAAGCGGTGGCGTTTCGACCGCGAGCAGAAACCCCGGCTCGTCCGAAGACGCGCGTGGCGGGCCCGCGCGGTCCCACCGGCCCGGGGCAGGACGGCCGCCTTCAACTGGCGCGTCTCCTACGACGACGGTTTCCGCAAGCTACTGCTGGACCAGATCCTGGACGGTCCCCAAAGCCTCTTCGACATCGTCGACCGAGAGGCACTGACAACACGCGTCCGCGACCGCCCGAAACACTGGGTCAAACAGCTCTGGCACGTCTACACGCTGAGCGTGCTCCTGAGCGGTGAATGGCGCACCCCGCCCCCCGACCTCCCAAAGATGGAAATCCCCATCCCCCACTGAATTCAAGTTGTGCGGGAGGGGCGGGTGCGGGAACGCGTCGGCGGGCCGTCTTCCGGTCAGTGGGGTTTGGGTGGGCGGCCGGCTAGGCGGGTTGTCAGGAGGGCGGCGGTTTCGCGGACGGGGGGCGCCAGCGATGGCCAGGACGACGGGGGGCGGTCGGTGCGGCGGAAGGTGACCGTTATCGCGGCCGTGGGGTGGCCGGTGTGGTCGAAGGCGCAGGCGGCGATGCTGGCGAACCCCTCGGTGATGTGGCCGTCCTCGGCCGACCAGCCGCGCCGGGCGTCCTCGGCCAGGACCTGGCGGAGTTCGCGCAGCGAGCTCGGGCCGGAGCCCGTCCGGTCGACGAAGCGGCCCGGGAACAGGGCCCTGACCTGGGCGGGGGGCAGGTAGGCGAGCATCGAGCGGCCGCTCGCGGTGAGTTGGGCGGGCATCCGGACGCCGACGTCCGTGACGAGGGTCGCGTGCCGGGGCGGCTGCTCCTTGAGCAGGTAGAGGGTCTCCGCGCCGTGCAGGACGCCCAACTGGACGATCTCGCCCAGCCGGTCGACGAGGCGGCGCAGCAGGGGGCGCGCCAGCCGTTCGAGCGGCTCGTGCCGGAGGTAGGCGGAGCCGATCTCGAACGCGGCGACGCCGAGGCCCCAGCGGCGCTCCTCCGGGAGGTAGGTGACGAAGCCGTCCTCGGCCATCGCGGCGAGCAGGTGGTAGGCGCTGGAGCGGGGCAGGTCCAGGGCGCGGGCGATCGCGGACGCGGGCAGCGGGCCGGGCGCCCCGGCCATCAGACGCAGCACGGCGAGCGCGCGGCGCGCGGCGGGGACCTGGCTCATCCCGGCATTGTCTCGTATCTGAGACAGATCACCGCGTCCGGGGCTGGGCCCCGCGGCGCCGGGACGCCTTAATGGTGGGTATGGGTTTGGACATGGGGGACGCACGCGTCGCGGTAGGCCCGGAACCGCTGGACTTCGCCGAGGTCGTCGCCGTCGCGCGGAACGGCGCCGAGGTCGCGCTGACCGAGGAGGCGCTGAAGCTGGTCGGGGAGGCGCGGGCGCACGTCGAGGAGCTGTCGGCGCGTCCGACGCCGGTGTACGGCGTGTCCACCGGGTTCGGCGCGCTCGCCACCCGGCACATCGCCCCCGAGAAGCGGGCGCAGTTGCAGCTGAACATCGTCCGGTCGCACGCGGCCGGGACGGGTCCCGAGGTGGAGCGGGAGGTGGTCCGGGCGCTGATGCTGCTCAGGCTGCGGACGCTCGCCACCGGCCGGACCGGCGTCCAGCCGGTGACCGTCCGGACGCTCGCGGCGCTGCTCAACGCGGGCATCACGCCGCAGGTGTTCGAGCACGGCAGCCTCGGCTGCTCCGGCGACCTCGCGCCGCTCGCACACGTGGCGCTGGCGCTGATCGGCGAGGGTTCGGTCCGCGACGTGCAAGGCGTGCTGAAACCCGCCGCGCAGGCGATGGACGAGGCCGGGATCACGCCCGTCGAGCTGGGCGCGAAGGAGGGCCTCGCCCTCCTCAACGGCACGGACGGGATGCTCGGCATGCTCGTCCTCGCGATCAACGACCTGCGCGCACTGCTCACGGCGGCCGACGTCGCCGCCGCGATGAGCGTCGAGGCGCTGCTCGGCACCGACCGGGTGTTCGCCGCCGACCTCCAGGCGCTGCGGCCGCATCCGGGGCAGGCCGCGTCCGCCGCGAACCTGCGGGCGCTGCTCGGCGACTCGGAGATCATGGAGTCGCACCGCGGGCCCGACTGCACCCGCGTCCAGGACGCCTACTCGCTGCGCTGCGCGCCCCAGGTCAACGGCGCGGCCCGCGACACGCTCGCGCACGCCGAGCTCGTCGCCCACCGGGAGCTGGCGTCCGCGATCGACAACCCGGTCGTCCTGCCGGACGGGCGCGTCGAGTCCAACGGCAACTTCCACGGCGCGCCGATCGCGTACGTGCTGGACTTCCTCGCCGTGCCCGCCGCCGACGTCGCGTCCATGTCGGAGCGGCGTACCGACCGGATGCTCGACAAGGCCCGCTCCGCCGGGCTGCCCGCCTTCCTCGCCGACGACCCGGGCGTCGACTCCGGGCACATGATCGCGCAGTACACGCAGGCCGCGATCGTGTCCGACCTGAAGCGCCGCGCCGCTCCGGCGAGCGCCGACTCGATCCCGAGCTCGGCCATGCAGGAGGACCACGTGTCCATGGGCTGGAACGCGGCCCGCAAGCTGCGCCGGTCCGTGGAGGGTCTCGCGCAGGTCGTCGCCATCGAGATCCTCACCGCCGCGCGGGCGCTCGACCTGCGCACCCCGCTGCGGCCCGGCCCGGCGACCGCCGCCGTGGTCGCCCGGCTGCGCGAGGTCGTCCCGCCGCCGGGCCCGGACCGCTACCTCGCGCCCGAGATCGCCGCCACGACAGAGCTGGTCAGGGACGGCTCCCTGGTCGCCGCCGCCGAGGCCGTCACCGGCCCCCTCTCCTGAAGGAGCACCCCAGATGTCAGGTCCGAGGCCCGTCCGCGCCCCGCGCGGCACTGCGCTGACCGCCGCGAAGGGCTGGCCGCAGGAGGCCGCCCTGCGCATGATCCAGAACAACCTCGACCCCGAGGTCGCCGAACACCCGGACGAACTGGTCGTCTACGGCGGTTCGGGCAAGGCGGCCCGGAACTGGGACGCCTTCGACGGCATCCTCCGCTCCCTGGCAGACCTGGAGGGCGACGAGACGCTGCTCGTCCAGTCCGGCAAGCCGGTCGGGATCTTCCAGACGCACGAGTGGGCCCCGCGGGTGCTGATCGCGAACTCCAACCTCGTCCCGCAGTGGGCGACGTGGGAGGAGTTCCGCCGCCTGGAGTCGCTCGGCCTGACGATGTTCGGCCAGATGACCGCCGGTTCGTGGATCTACATCGGCACGCAGGGCATCCTCCAGGGCACCTACGAGACGTTCGCGGCCGTCGCGGAGAAGCGGTTCGGCGGCTCCCTCGCCGGGACCATCACGCTGACCGCCGGGCTCGGCGGGATGGGCGGCGCGCAGCCGCTCGCCGTGACGATGAACGGCGGCGTCGCGATCTGCGTCGAGTGCGACCCGTCCCGGATCGAGCGGCGCGTCGAGCACCGGTACTGCGACGTCAAGGCGGACTCGCTGGACGAGGCGCTCCGCCTCGCCGAGGAGGCGCGGGAGGCGCGCCGCCCGCTGTCGATCGCGGTCCTCGGGAACGCGGCCGACATCGTCCCCGAGCTGCTGCGCAGGGGCGCGCCGATCGACATCGTCACCGACCAGACCAGCGCGCACGACCCGCTGATGTACCTGCCGCGCGGCGTCGGGTTCGAGGACATGGCCGCCGAGCGCGACAAGGACCCGGCCGCGTTCACCGAGCGGGCCCGCGCGTCGATGGCCGCGCACGTCGAGGCGATGGTCGGCTTCCAGGACGCGGGCGCCGAGGTGTTCGACTACGGCAACTCGATCCGCGGCGAGGCCCAGCTCGCCGGGTACGAGCGGGCGTTCGAGTTCCCCGGGTTCGTGCCCGCCTACATCCGTCCGCTGTTCTGCGAGGGCAAGGGGCCGTTCCGGTGGGCGGCGCTGTCCGGCGACCCGGCCGACATCGCGCGCACCGACCGGGCGATCCTCGACCTGTTCCCGGACAACGAGCCCCTCACCCGCTGGATCAAGATGGCGGGGGAGCGGGTGCACTTCCAGGGCCTGCCGTCCCGGATCTGCTGGCTCGGCTACGGCGAGCGCGACAAGGCCGGAGAGGTGTTCAACGACCTGGTCGCGCGGGGCGAGATCAGCGCGCCGATCGTGCTCGGCCGCGACCACCTCGACTGCGGCTCGGTCGCCAGCCCGTACCGGGAGACCGAGGGCATGAAGGACGGCTCCGACGCGATCGCCGACTGGCCGCTGCTGAACGCGATGCTGAACACCTCGTCCGGCGCGACGTGGGTGTCGATCCACCACGGCGGCGGCGTCGGGATCGGCCGCTCGATCCACGCCGGCCAGGTCTGCGTCGCGGACGGGACGGCCCTCGCGGGCGAGAAGCTCCGGCGCGTCCTGACCAACGACCCGGGGACGGGCGTCATGCGGCACGTCGACGCGGGCTACGACCGCGCCTCCGAGGTCGCCGACGAGCGCGGCGTCCGCATTCCGATGCGCCCATGAGTTTCGAGGAGATGTGGGCGGCGCTGCTGCCGGTCGGGCGGGACGACGCGACCGGCGGCTACCACCGGTTCGCGTGGACGCCGCCCGAGCTGGAGTGCCGCGCCTGGTTCCTGGACGAGGCCCGCCGCCGCGACCTGACCGTCGAGCACGACCCGAACGGCAACATGTTCGCCTGGTGGTACCCCGCCGACGGGACGCGCGGCGACGCCGTCCTGACCGGGAGCCATCTGGACTCGGTGCCGGGCGGCGGCGCGTTCGACGGGCCGCTCGGCGTCGTCTCGGCGTTCGCCGCCGTCGACCGGCTCCGCGAGCGCGGCTTCGCGCCCGCGCGGCCGATCGGGATCGCGGCGTTCGCCGAGGAGGAGGGCGCGCGGTTCGGGGTGGCGTGCCTCGGCTCGCGGCTGCTGTCCGGCGCGATCGACCCGGCGCGGGCCCGCGGCCTGGCCGACGCGGACGGTCACACGTTCGCCGAGGTCATGCACAACGCCGGGCTCGACCCCGAGGCCATCGGCCCGGACGAGGGCCTCCTCGGCCGCATCGGGCAGTACGTCGAACTGCACGTCGAGCAGGGCCGCGCCCTGCGGGAGCCGGTGGGGGTGGCGAGCGCGATCGTCCCGCACGGGCGGTGGCGGTTCGACTTCACGGGCGAGGGCAACCACGCCGGGACGACCCTCCTCGGCGACCGCCGCGACCCGATGCTGCCGTTCGCCGCGATGGTCCTCGCCGCCCGCGAGGCGGCCGAGCGGAACGGCTCGGTCGCGACGGTCGGGAAGGTGCGGGTCGTGCCGGGCGGGGTGAACGCGATCGCCTCGTCCGTCAGCGCCTGGCTGGACGCCCGCGGACCCGCCGACGACGCGGTCCGCCGGACGGTCGCCGAGACCGGCGAGGCGGCCCGGGCCGCCGCCCGCCCGCACCGGGTGAGCGTCGACCTGGCGGAGGAGTCCTACACCGAGATCGTCGACTTCAACCTGGCGCTGCGCGACCGGCTCGGCAAGGCGCTCGGCGGCGTCCCGGTGCTGCCGACCGGGGCGGGCCACGACGCGGGCATCCTGTCCGCCCGGGTGCCGACGGCGATGCTGTTCGTCCGGAACCCGTCGGGGGTGTCGCACGCGCCCGCGGAGTCCGCCGAACCGGCCGACTGCCTGGCCGGGGTGGAGGCGCTCACCGCGGTGCTGGACGACCTGGCGCGCGGGTAGGGGACCCCTTATGCAGTGGCATGCCCAGTTCGCCTGGCTCGGAGACGCCGTGGCGTCCGACGTGCTGATCGAGGCCGACGGCGAGCGGATCACCCGCGTCGCGCCCGGCGTCCCGGCCCCGCCGGGCGCCGCGCGGCTGCCCGGACTGACGCTCCCCGGCCTCGCGAACGCGCACTCGCACGCCTTCCACCGCGTCCTCCGCTCCCGCGCGCAGGCCCACTCCGGCACCTTCTGGACGTGGCGCGACCAGATGTACAAGGCCGCGGCCCGGCTCGACCCGGACTCCTACCGCACCCTCGCCACCGCCGTCTACGCCGAGATGGCCCTCGCCGGGATCAGCTGCGTCGGCGAGTTCCACTACCTGCACCACCGGCCGGACGGCGCCCCCTACGACGAGCCCAACGCGATGGGCGAGGCGCTGATCGCCGCCGCATCCGACGCGGGCATCCGGATCACGCTGCTCGACACCTGCTACCTCGCGGGCGGCATCGGGCGTCCGCTCACCGGCCCGCAGCTCCGCTTCGGCGACGGCACGGTGGGCGACTGGGCGCGCCGGGTCGGCGGTCTGCGCGACCGGACCGACAAGGCGGGACGGCCGCACGCCCGCGTCGGGGCGGCGATCCACTCCGTCCGCGCGGTGCCGCGCGAGCAGCTCGGCGCGGTCGCGGCGTGGGCGAAGGAGAACGAGGCGCCGCTGCACGTCCACCTGTCCGAGCAGCCCGCCGAGAACGAGGAGTGCGAGGAGGCGTACGGCATGACGCCCACCCGCCTGCTCGCCGAGTCGGGCGCGCTCGGGGCGCTGACGACGGCCGTCCACGCCACGCACCTCACCGCCGAGGACATCGGCCTGCTCGGCGGCACGCGCACCGGCGTGTGCATGTGCCCGACGACCGAGCGGGACCTCGCCGACGGCGTCGGCCCGGCCCGCGATCTCGCCGACGCGGGCTCCCCGGTCTCCCTCGGCTCCGACCAGCACGCCGTGATCGACCTGTTCGAGGAGGCCCGCGCGGTCGAGCTGGACGAGCGCCTCCGCACCCGCCGCCGCGGCCACTGGACGGCCGGGGACCTGCTTGCCGCCGCCACGTCCAACGGGCACTACGGGCTCGGCTGGCCGGAGGCGGGACGCATCGAACCCGGCGCCTACGCCGACCTCGTCAGCGTCGCGCTCGACTCCGTCCGCACGGCCGGGGCCGCGCCCGGCCACGTCGCGGAGGCGGCCGTGTTCGCGGCGACGGCGGCGGACGTCCGGCACGTCGTCGTGTCCGGACGCCAGATCGTGTGCGACGGCCGCCACCTGCTGGTCGACGACGTCCCCGCCGCCCTGACCGCCGCGATCGAGGCCATCACCGCCGAGGAGCCCGCTTGAGCATCGCCATCACCGACATCGGGGAACTGGTCACCAACGACCCGGCCGTGGGCGACGGCCTGGGGGTGATCCGGGACGCGGCCGTCGTGATCGACGGCGACCGGATCGCGTGGACGGGCCCGTCCGCGGACGCGCCCGCCGCCGACGAGGCGTTCGACGCCGCGGGCCGGGCCGTCCTCCCCGGGTTCGTCGACTCGCACGCCCACCTCGTCTTCGCCGGGGAGCGCGCCGAGGAGTTCGCGGCGCGGATGAGCGGCCGGAGCTACGCGGCGGGCGGGATCCGGACGACCGTGGCGCGCACCCGCGCCGCGTCCGACGACGAGCTGCGCGCGACCGTCCGCCGCCTGGTCGGCGAGATGGCCCGGCAGGGGACGACGACCGTCGAGTGCAAGTCGGGCTACGGGCTGACGGTCGAGCAGGAGGAGCGGGCCGTCCGCATCGCCGCCGAGTTCGCGGACGAGGTCACCTACCTCGGGGCGCACGTCGTCCCGTCCGAGTACGGGGACGACACCGCCGCCTACACGCGGCTCGCCTCGACCGACATGCTCGCCGCCTGCGCGCCCCACGCCCGCTGGGTGGACGTCTTCTGCGAGCGGGGCGCGTTCGACGCCGACCAGGCCCGCGAGGTGCTCCAGGCGGGCGTCAAGGCGGGGCTCGGCGCGCGGGTCCACGCCAACCAGCTCACCGAGGGACCGGCCGTGCGGCTCGCGGTCGAGCTGGACGCGGCGTCCGCCGACCACTGCACGTTCCTGAGCGACGCCGACGTGGACGCGCTCGCGTCGTCCCGGACCGTCGCGACGCTCCTGCCCGGCGTCGAGTTCTCCACGCGCCAGCCGTACCCGGACGCGCGCCGCCTCCTGGACGCGGGCGCCACCGTCGCGCTCGCCAGCGACTGCAACCCCGGGTCCTGCTACAGCTCCAGCATGGCGTTCTGCATCGCGGTCGCCGTCCGCGACATGCGGATGACGCCCGCCGAGGCGGTCTGGTCGGCGACGGCGGGCGGCGCGCGCGCCCTGCGCCGCACCGACGTCGGCCGCCTCGCCCCCGGCGCCCGCGCCGACGTGCACCTGCTGGACGCGCCGTCCCACATCCACCTCGCCTACCGCCCCGGCGTCCCCCAGACGGCGGCGGTGTGGCGGGCCGGGGTTCAGGTGAGGTAGCGGCGGTTGACTCTGATCAGGGGTTTCGCGTCGCGCGTCGTGTAGTCGGCGGCAAGGACGGCGGCGACGAACAGGACGTGGTCGCCCGCATCGACGACCTGGCGCGTCTCGCATTCGAGGGCGGACACGCCCGTCTCCGGGATGAGGGCGCCCGAGTGCTCGCCGCGGTGGTGCGGCTCGCTCGCGAGGAGGATGCGGGCGCTCGGACGTCCTTCGGCGGCGAACCGTCCGGCGAGGGCGCGCTGCCCGGCGGACAGCACCGTCGCCGCCCACCGGTCCTGCCGCCGCAGCACCTCCGCCAGGTAGGACGACTCCGCCACGCTCGCCAGCACCGCCGGAGGGTCCAGCGACACGGACATGAACGAGGTGACCGTCGTGCCGAGGTCGTCGCGGCCGTCCCGGACGGTCAGCACGACCACCCCGGTGGCGAAGCCCGCGACGGCGTCGGCGAAACCGGGGACGCCGGTCAGCGGATGTCCCAGAAGCCGGGCAGCGTCAGCGGCCCGGCGGCGGGCAGCCCGAGCCGGGCGGCGAGGCCGCCGAGCGAGCCCCAGGCGTCGAACCGGGCCGCGGCGGCGGCGCGGTCCTCGCTGGACTCGGGCGGGCGCAGCCGCTCCAGCGGCGAGGTGTGCGGGTAGACGCGGACGGGCGTGTCGGCGGGCAGCCCCGCGCCCTTGCGGGCCAGGTCGAGCGCCCGGTCCAGGCCGCCGAGCTCGTCGACGAGGCCGTGCTCCCTGGCGTCGGCGCCCGTCCAGACGCGGCCCCGCGCCAGCTCGTGGACGCGCTCGCGGGACAGGCCCCGGCCGTCCGCGACCCGCGAGGTGAAGTCGTCGTAGATCTTGTCGAGGGAGGCGTTGACCCGCTCCCACTCGGAGTCGCTGAAGTCCTTCGTGGCGCTCGACATCCGGGCGTGGTCGCCCTCGGAGACCGCGCCGAGGTTCACGCCGACCCGGTCGAGCAGGCCGTTCACGACCGCCTTGCCCGCGACGACGCCGATCGAGCCGGTGATGGTGCCGGGCTGCGCGACGATCGTGTCGGCGGCCATCGCGACGTAGTACCCGCCGGACGCCGCGACGTTGCCCATCGACACGATGACGGGCTTCCCGGCGCGGCGGGCGAGCACCACCTCGCGCCAGATCGCGTCGGACGCCACCGCCGACCCGCCGGGGCTGTTCACCCGGAACACGATCGCCTTGACGCGGTCGTCCTTCACGGCGGCGCGGATGGCGGCGCCGACCGTGTCCGAGCCCATCGCGGGGCCGGAGTTCGGGAACGGGCCGCCGCGCCCGCTGCGCCCGAGCCGGATCGGGCCGTGCCCGTTGACCAGCGCGACCACGTCCTGCTTGCCGGGCTGCGGGAGGCGGCTCGCGAGGCCGTGCGCGCGGGCGTACCGGGACACGTAGCGGAGCTGCGCCTCGTCGCCGAACCGCTCGCGCAGGTCGGCGTACACCTCGTCGCGGTAGCCGAGCCTGTCGACGAGGTCCTCCTCCAGCGCCTCGCCGGCGAGGAACGGGCCCCGGTCGATCAGCGCGCGGACCTTGTCGGCGGGCAGCCCGCGGGCGGCGGCGACGCCGTCGGCGATCTGCTCGCCGATCGAGGCGACGAGCCGCTTCGACGACTCCTCGTGCTCCGGCGTGTACGCCTTCTCCATGAAGGTGTTCGCCATGGTCTTGTACTCGTGCCGCTTGGCGAACCTCGGCTGCACGCCCGCCTTCTCCAGCGCGCCCGCGAGGAACGGCTCCTCGATCGCGATGCCGGTCAGCCCGACCTCGCCGGTCGGCTGGAGGTAGATGGCGTCGAACGCGGTCGCGAGGTAGTACGGGACGGTGCCCCGCCCGCTCTCGCCGAACGTCTCCGCCCACGCGACCGTGTGCTTGCCCGCGTCCCGCAGCGCCTGGACGGCCTCCCGCAGCTCCTGCACGAGCGCCAGCCCCGCGCCGCCGGTGACCTTCACGACGAGGGCGCGCACCCGGGCGTCGGAGCGGGCGCGGCGCAGCCCGTCGAGGACGTCGCGCAGGCTCGTCCGGCGCATGGCGAGGATCGCGGAGACCGGGTCGGCGGGCGCCGTCTCGACGATGCCCTCGGTGAGGTCGAGTTCGAGGATCAGCGGGGCCGTCCGCCGGTCGCGGGCCTGCTTGATCGCGTTCACCACTGTGCCGGGATCCACCATGGGGCCAGCCTATGTGCTCGATCGCGGGCGGTCCCGCAGGGTCAGCGCGCGAACGCCTTGCTCAACGTGTGAACGCCTTGTTCGGCACTACGCTCGCCGACGCCCGCGCCACCGGGCGCCCGTGCGCGTCGTCCACCGTCGCCGTGGAGTACATGCGGGTGCGGCCGGGGTGCACGCACGTCCCGGCGACCGTGTAGGTCTCGTCGGCGCGGACGGCGCGCAGGTAGTCGACGTTCAGGTTCAGCGTCAGCATGGGGACGAAGCGCTCCCCGGTGCTGGCCGCCGCGAGGCAGACCGCGTTGTCGAGGATCATCGCGATGTACCCGCCGTGGACGGTGCCGCCCGGGTTGCAGAGGATCTCGGACGGCGTCCAGGAGATGTCCACCCGGCCGGGCACGGCGCCCGTGAGCACCTGCCCGATGTGCCGGTTGACGTCGGAGATCTCCGGGAACCGCCCGTCCGCCATCGCCTGGAGCAGCTCGGCCCCCGACAGCGTGTCCCACAGCTCGGCGGCCCGCCGGTGGGCCTGCGGCCCGGCCTCGACGCTCACGTCCGTCCCCCTTGATCGGCACTCGCCCCGAATGCTATTCGGAGATGGGCTCCGCGCGGCTGTGCCGTTCGTCACGGGCCATCGCGGCTATCGTCGTCGCCATGGGAGACGGCGACGGCTGGGCGGGGTGCGACCTCGGGCACACCCACTGGGGACGGTTCGGCGCGGCCGGGCTCCTCGCCTACCACCGCGATCCGGACGGGCAGGCGTGGATCCTGCTCCAGCAGCGCGCCTGGTGGGGGATCGGCGGCGGCACGTGGGGCATGTTCGGCGGCGCCCTGCACAGCCACGAGGACCCGGTCACCGGCGCGCTCAGGGAGACCACCGAGGAGTGCACGCTCGACACCGGCCTGGTGACCGTGCACGGCACGAGCGTCGAGGACCACGGCGGCTGGACGTTCACGTCCGTGCTGGGGTCGCTCGCCGAGCGGCCGCCGGTCGGCGCGGCGTCGCGGGAGACGCGCCGCGCCGAGTGGGTGCGCGCCGAGGAGGTCACCGACCGCAAGCTGTTCGCCCCGTTCGCGCGGTCGTGGCCGCGGCTGCGGGACGCGATGCGGGGCCTCGTCCTCGTCGTGGACGCGGCGAACGTCGTCGGCGCCCGCGCCGACGGCTGGTGGAAGGACCGGGCGGGCGCGAACGCGCGGCTCCGCGACGATCTGAAGGCCCTTGACGCGGGAGTGCTCGGGGTGCCGGGCGGGCTCGTCTCGTTCGACCGATGCTTCCCCGAGGTCGTCCTCGTGGTGGAGGGCGCGGCGCGGGGCGTCGCGGACGCGCCCGCGAACGGGGTGCGGGTCGTGGCGGCGCCGGGCAGCGGCGACGACCGGATCGTCGACCTCGTCAGCGGGGCCGGGCCGGACGCCGCGCACCTCGTCGTGACCGCCGACCGGGAGCTGCGGGCGCGCTGCGAGGCGGCGGGCGCCGCCGTCGTCGGCCCGCGCTGGCTCCTCGACCGCCTCTAGGCCCCGGCCTCCGGTCCCGGCTGGGCGCCGGTCTCGACGCGGTGGCCCGCGTCGCGGAGCGCCGTGGTCGCGTCCTTCAGCCGGTGCTCCGGGACGAGCACGAGGTCCGCCGAGTAGGTGGACGCGACGAACACCGAGATCCCGGCGTCGGCGAGCGGCCCGACGAGCGCGGCGAGCATCCCGGTCGCGTTCAGGCTGTGGGCGCCGTCGCTGTAGAAGCCGGCCCAGCGCTCCGTCTCGGCGAACGGCGACGCGTCGCGCACGACCGTGAGCCCTTCCGGGGCGCGTACAAGGGCGATCCAGTCGTCGTCCTCGGGGAAGGTCGCGTTCGGGAAGTGGTCCACGGTGAACTGGCCGGGAACGATGTGCAGGCGCTGCGCGACGGTCATCGCGCCAGCCTATTCCGGCACGAGCCAGACCGCGCCGAGGGGCGGGACGCGCAGGGTCGCGGACGCGGGGAGCCCGTGCCAGGGCTCCTCCGCCGCCTCCACGCGGCCGAGGTTCCCGACGCCGCTGCCTCCGTAGTCGTAGGAGTCGGTGTTGACGATCTCGCGCCAGCCGCCCGCGCGGGGCAGGCCGAGCCGGTAGTCCTCGTGCGGGTTCCCGGCGAAGTTGACGACGCACGCGACGACCGGCGACTCGCCGTTCTCGGGCGTCCCGTAACGCAGGTAGGAAAGGGTGTTGCCGCCCGCGTCGTTGCCGTCGATCCAGCGGAATCCCTCGTGGTCGCTGTCGCGCGTCCACAGCGCGGGCTGATCGCGGTAGGCGACGTTCAGGTCGCGGACGAGTTTCTGCATTCCGAGATGGTGCGCGCCCTCGGAGGCGTTCTCCAGCAGCCACCAGTCGAGCGGGCGCTCCTCCGCCCATTCGGCGCCCTGCCCGAACTCCTGTCCCATGAACAGCAGTTGCTTGCCGGGATGCGACCACATGTAGGCGAGCAGGGCGCGCAGCCCGGCGAACTGCTGCCAGGCGTCGCCCGGCATCTTGCTCAGCAGCGACCCTTTTCCGTGGACGACCTCGTCATGCGACAGCGGCAGGACGTAGTTCTCCGAGAAGGCGTACACCAGAGAGAACGTGATCTCGTTGTGGTGGTAATTGCGGAACACGGGCTCGTGGCGCAGATACTCCAAGGTGTCGTGCATCCAGCCCATGTTCCATTTGAAGCCGAACCCGAGGCCACCCAGATGGGTCGGACGTGACACGCCCGGCCAGGCCGTCGACTCCTCCGCGATCGTCGTGACGCCCGGGTTCCGTTTGTAGACCGTCGCGTTCATCTCCTGGAGGAACGAGATGGCCTCAAGGTTCTCGCGTCCGCCGTAGATGTTCGGCGTCCATTCGCCCTCGTTGCGTGAGTAGTCGAGGTACAGCATCGACGCGACGGCGTCGACGCGGAGCCCGTCGATGTGGAATTCCTCAAGCCAGTACGAGGCGTTGGCGACCAGGAAGTTGCGGACCTCCGCGCGCCCGTAGTTGAAGACGAGCGTGCCCCAGTCGGGGTGCTCGCCGCGCGTCGGGTCGTCGTGCTCGTAGAGGGCGGTCCCGTCGAAGCGGGCCAGGGCCCATTCGTCCTTCGGGAAATGCGCGGGGACCCAGTCCATGATGACGCCGACGCCTGCCTGGTGGAGGCGGTCGATGAGGTGCCGGAAGTCGTCCGGGTCGCCGAAACGCGAGGTCGGCGCGTAGTACGACGTCACCTGGTAGCCCCAGGACGGGCCGTACGGATGCTCGGCGACCGGCAGCAGTTCCACATGCGTGAAACCCATGTCGCGCACGTACTCGGTCAGTTCGTCGGCCAGTTCGCGGTAGCTGAGCCCCGGACGCCACGACCCCAGATGGACCTCGTACGCGCTCATCGGCTCGTGCAGCCAGTCGTGTTCTTTCCGGCCGCCCATCCATTCCCCGTCGCCCCATTCGTAGGACGAGGTGAAAACGCGGGACGCGGTGGCCGGGGGCTGCTCGGTCCAGCGCGCCATCGGGTCGGCCTTCGCGCGCCACACGCCGTCCGCGCCGAGGATCTCGTACTTGTAGCGCGTCCCGTCGCCGACGCCCGGGACGAACAGTTCCCAGATGCCGGACGACCCGAGCGACCGCATCGGATGGGCGCGCCCGTCCCAATGGTTGAAGTCGCCCACGACCCGCACCCCGCGCGCCGTCGGCGCCCACACCGCGAAACTCGTCCCGGTCACCGTCCCGAACGCGGACGTGTAGTCGCGCACGTGCGCCCCGAGCGCCCGCCAGAGCTCCTCGTGCCGCCCTTCGCCGATCAGATGAAGGTCGAGTTCGCCGAGCGTCGGAAGATGGCGGTAGGGATCGTCCTGGACGGTCTCGGCGCCGCCCTGGTACGCGACCGCGAGCCGGTAGTCGGGGACGGCGAGCGGCGCCTTTCCGTCGTCGTCCCCGGAAAGGGACGCGCTGGCCGGCAGCGTCCCGGTGAAGAGTCCTTCGTGGAAATGGCGCAGCGGATGCCGGTCGCCGTTCGGCAGCACCACCTCGACCCGTTCGGCGAGCGGCCGCAATGCCCGGACCGTCACGCCGTCCCGGCCCGGGTGCGCCCCGAGCACTCCGTGCGGGTCATGGTGGTCGCCGCCCACCAGCCGGTCGATCTCCGCGCGCGTGACCCGTGCCATGACCTGGGGGCCTCCCGTCCGACCTGAGTTTTACCCGAGTAGAGGTGCCCGCAGATCGGTCGGTCTCACGTCTTCGCCGCACCTGTTTCCGGGAGTTCGGCGGTTTTCGGGGACGGGCGGCGCGGCGGCGGTGCGCGGCGACGGGTGCGGCGCGCGGTGCGCCGGGTGGTGCGGCCGCACGGGCGGCACGACTCTTCGTCGTGGGGTCGCGCCGGTTGCGCCACCCGTGCGGCCACGTCAGCCTGGCCCCAGCGGTGACACCGACCACACCGCCGCGGGCTCCATTCCTGTGTCACCTGAGCGCCACAGGTACCTGCCGTACCGGCGAACGCGCCGGCCCGGCCCGCCCCCGCCGCGGACCGGGCCGTGCCGTTCCCCATGGCCGTGTCATCCCGCCCCGGGCTCCCGGCGGACCTGGTCGAGGAGCAGCCGGCGGAGCCCGGAAGCGTCGTCGGCGGCCACCGTCATCGCGTATCCCGCCTGGAGTTGCGCGTCGGTGAGGTCGCCGCTGCGGGTCGCGTACCACCGTCCGGCGTCGCTTCGCCACACCTGCCAGCCCGGGAACTCCTCCTCGATGGCCGCCTTCAGATCCTCGAAGTCGCCCATCAAGGTCGTCCTTTCCCCGAGGTCGCTCTTCTGTATACAAAAGTCTTACTCAGTCCTAGAGGTGTCAAGCTGTCCGTAAGCGGACCGTGCCCCCGTGGATAGCGCGTGGAAGGTATGGATCGATGGGAGGGCGTGCCAGGGATCGAACGCGGCGTCGAACACTGTGTCGAATGCCGCGTCGAACGCCGAGCCGAACGGCGAGACGAGCGGCGGCCGGTCGGCGCGCCCGGGAGAAGGGGAGGTGACGCCGGTGCCGGACCGACCCGCCTACCTGCGCATCGCCGACACGCTGCGCGAGGGGATACGGGACGGCAGCCTTCCGCCGGGGACCCGGCTGCCGACCATCGCCGACCTGTGCGCCGAGCACGGCGTCTCGGAGATCGTCGTCCGGCAGGCCGTCGCGCTGCTGCGCGGCGAGGGCCTGGTCGAGACCCGCCGCGGCGGCGGCACGCTGGTCCGGGTCGTCCCCCCGGCGCGCCGGGTGGCGATGGACCGCTACCGCGCGGTGACGCGGCCGCTCGCCGTCCCGGAGACGACCTTCACCCGCGACCAGCGGATCAGCTGGGAGGAGTACCGGCTCGACCGGGAGTTCACCCGGGTGCGCGCCGACCCCGAGCTCGGCGGGCTGTTCGAGCTGCCCGCCGGGACCGAGCTGCTGCGCCGCCGGTTCGTGTTCCACGCGCGCGGCGAGCCGCAGCAGATCTCCGTCAACTACCTGCCGTGGGACCTCGTCGGCGGCACCCCCGTGGCCGACCCGGCGCGCGAGCCGTGGCCCGGCGGGACGCTCGCGCAGCTCGCCTACCTCGGCCGTCCGCCGACCCGGGTCGAGGAGGCGGTCCGCTCCCGCATGCCGACGCCGGAGGAGGCGGAGACGCTGCGGATGACGCGCGGCGTGCCCGTCCTCGCCATCACCCGCCGGCTGTTCTCCCGCGCGAACGTCATGGAGGTCTGCCGCGACATCGTGCTGCCCGCGGACAGGGTCGTCCTCGACTACTCGATCGACCTGTAGCCGCGCTCTGGTAGCCGCGCGCGGGCCGGTCAGTCCGCGAGGTGGGCGAGGGACCGCAGCGGGACGGGCAGCCACGACGGCCTGTTCCGCGCCTCGTAGCGGATCTCGTACACCGCCTTGTCGAGCTCGAACGCCCGCAGCAGCGCCTCGTGCTCCGCCGGGTCGGGCCCGCCCGCCGCCGCGTAGCCCGCGCAGAACGCGGCCCGGTTCCGCTCCGCCCACGCGCGGGCGCGCAGCTCCAGCGTCTCGGCCGCGTCCGGCGGGACGTCGCCGTCCCGCGCGAGCAGGAACCGGGCCGCGTACTCGAAGGAGCGGAGCATCCCGGCGACGTCCCGGAGCGGATGCGCGGGCGCGCGGCGCTCGGCGGGCGGACGGGCGGGCTCGCCCTCGAAGTCCAGCACCGTCCAGCCGGTGTCGGTCCGCATGACCTGGCCGAGGTGGTAGTCGCCGTGGACGCGCTGGTACGTGAGCGGCTCCGCCTGCGCCGCGAGCCGGTCGAACGCCTCGCGGATCGCGTGCGAGTACGGCCGCAGCTCCGGGACGACCGCGCCGACCTCGTCGAGCTGCCGGTGCATGCCGAACACGACGTCCCGCACCCGGGCCGCGGGGGTCTGCGAGACGCCGAACGCGGCGGCGAGGTCGCGGTGCACCGCGGCGGTCGCCGCGCCGAGCCGCTCCGCCTCCGCGGCGAAGTCGCCGCCCGCGTCGCCCGCCCCGGCCGTGGTCGGCGCCGCCGTGGCCGGCTGCGCGAACCAGTCGCGGACGCTGGTCAGCGCGAGCTGCCAGCCGTCGGTCGCGCTGCGCAGGAACTCCGAGAGCAGCGCCAGCGTGACGGGGTCGTCCCCGGCCTTGTCCGGTTCCAGCTCGACCCATCCGTGCACGACGGGCACGTGCTCGCAGCCCTGGCGGGACAGCGCGAGGTTGACCTCAAGGTCGGGGTTGACGCCGGGGGAGAGGCGGCGGAACAGCTTGAGGATGTAGGCGTCGCCGAAGACCAGGGACGTGTTGCTCTGCTCGGCCGTGGTGGGGACGCCGTCAAGGTCCGTGCGCAGGCCGGTGCCCGGCGCGCGGCGGAACCGCACCGGCCCGGCGGCGGTCTCGTCCGCCAGGTGGGCGAGCAGCGGGCGGGTCAGCTCCGCGTCGTGCGCGGCGTCGTAGACGTGCCCGTCGAACCCGCGGTCGCCCGCGAGGCGTCCGATCAGGGTGGGACGCAGCCGGTCGGGCAGGTCGCTCCGGACGCCGAGCAGCAGTTGGTAATGGTCGGTGACGCCGTCTTGGAGGACATCGAGGATCAGGTGGTGGAGGGCGGGGTCGCCGGGCAGCAGCTCGGTGACGGTGCCGATGGAGAGGTCGTCGATCGGGCCGTCCTTGCCGCCGAACCACCGCTGCGCGGGCAGCCAGCCGGCGAGGAGCCGGACGAGGGAGCGGTCGGGCGGCGACACGGTCATCTCACTCTTCTCCCGGCTCGTGTCCGTCGGGCGGCGGCGGCAGGAGGAACCAGTAGAAGCCGTGCCCGGGGAGCGTCAGCAGATACGGCAGGTCGCCGATGGGCGGGAACTGGACGCCGCCCATGCATTCGATGGGGGCGGAGTCCCGGAATCTTCTGAGGTCGAGTTCGACGGGCTGCGGGAACCGGGAAAGGTTGTTCACGCAGAGAACGGTGTCCATTCCGCCCCATTGATTGGCCTCTCCGCCGTCTATTTCTCGGGTGAAGGCGAGGACGGAGGGGTTGGAGGCGGAGAGTTCGACGTAGGAGCCGACGCCGAAGACGGGGTGGCGTTGGCGGATTTCGATCATTTTGCGGGTCCAGTGGAGCAGGGATCCGGGGTTGTTGGTCTGTGCTTCGACGTTGACGGCTTGGTAGCCGTAGATGGGGTCCATGATGACGGGGAGGTAGAGGCGGGCGGGGTCGCAGTGGGAGAAGCCGGCGTTGCGGTCGGGGGTCCATTGCATGGGGGTGCGGACGGCGTCGCGGTCGCCGAGCCAGATGTTGTCGCCCATGCCGATTTCGTCGCCGTAGTACAGGACGGGTGAGCCGGGGAGGGAGAGGAGGAGGGCGGTGAAGAGTTCGAGTTGGTTGCGGTCGTTGTCCAGGAGGGGTGCGAGGCGGCGGCGGATGCCGATGTTGGCTTTCATGCGGGGGTCTTTGGCGTATTCGGTGTACATGTAGTCGCGTTCTTCGTCGGTGACCATTTCCAGGGTGAGTTCGTCGTGGTTGCGGAGGAAGATGCCCCATTGGCAGGATTCGGGGATTTTGGGGGTTTGGGTCATGATCTCGGAGATGGGGTAGCGCTGTTCGCGGCGGACGGCCATGAAGATGCGGGGCATGACGGGGAAGTGGAAGGCCATGTGGCATTCGTCGCCGCCGGTGGCGGGGTCGCCGAAGTACTCGACGACGTCGGCGGGCCATT
>NZ_VSFF01000008.1 GCF_008085905.1 Actinomadura syzygii
GTTGGGCGTTCGGTGGTTTTGGCGGAGGGGAAACACCCGGTCCCATCCCGAACCCGGAAGTTAAGCCCTTCAGCGCCGATGGTACTGCATGGGAGACTGTGTGGGAGAGTAGGACACCGCCGGACATTTATTGCAGGAAGGCCCCGCCGACACCGGCGGGGCCTTCCTCATTTCTGTGATCTCCGCACTCGCCCTAGATGATGCTTTCCTGGACTCGCGTCGTCTCGATGACCTTGCCCGCCGCGTCCAGGACCGTCAGCTCGACGGTTTCGTAGTCGGACTCCTTCCACACGGGAGGCCCCTGCTTGCGGTTGAAGATCTGCATGAAGAACCCATCCGCCTTGACGTTCACGATGCGCTCGTCGCCGTCCTTGAACTTCACCTTGATCTGGCTGGCGGGCGCCGCGGCTCGTCCGATGACGCCCATCCAGTTGTCCGCGAGCGGGCCGTACCTGACCGCGAGCGGGACGTCCGCGCCCGGGATGACCTCGTCCTGGCCGCATTCGAGAGAGCCGTCCTCCGCGCCTCCCGGCTGCACCGTGCGAATGTAGGCGCAGCTCCCGCCCATCTTTCCCGGCGCGCGCCACCATTCGGCGCGGATGCCCAACGGGCCTTCCGCCGAGATGAGCATCTCGGCCTTGCTCGTGTCGACGGAGCCCCAGGCGCTGTTCCTGTCGTTCATGGTGTTCAGCGCGTTCACCACCCCCGTGGGGATCACACCGGCGGCGTCGGCGCCCGCGGCCAGCGCGCCGAACGCGACGAAGACGCCGGCGGTGACGGCCAGGCGGCGGCGCCGTGACGGGCGGCGGGGCGCAAGCGGCTCCGCAGCCGTCCGGGACGTGGCGAGAATGCGGGTCAGGGCCCGGTGGGCCTCGGCGTCGTCAGCGGGGAAATGCAGTTCGGCGGCGGGGTCGGTGCCGACGAGCAGTTTCCGCACGGCGGCCGCGTCCTGGACTTCGGTGGCGTCGTTCATGAGCGCGCCCCTTTCATTTCGAGTCCCTGCTGACTGAGGGGCGATGCCTGTCCCGCCTGTTCGCCCGCGTGTCCGCCCGCGAGGGCATGTTCGAGTCGCCGCCGTGCGCGGTGCAGCCGCACCGCGAAAGTCCGGGGAGTGCAGCCGACGACGGTGGCCGCGGCGGACACGTCCAGACCGTCCCAACTGACGAGTTGCAGCGTTTCCTGGTCCCGGGGAGAAAGGCTCGCCATGGCGTCCCGGATGTGCAGGGCCGCCACGACGCCGCCCGCGTGGTCGGACGAGATGACGGCCGGGGACGAGGCCCGGAGTCGTGCGCCGAGCCGCAACCTCCGCCGGTCACCGCGCTGCTGGTTGGCGATCGTCTTGCGGGCGACCGAATAGAGCCAGGGAAGGACGTCGCCGGGGTCGTCCGGCAGTTCGGGGAAGCGCCGCCACGCTACGAGGAAGGTCTCCGCCGCGATGTCCCGCGCCTGGTCGGGGTCCGTGCGCCGGGCGGAGAACCGCACCACGTCTGGATAGTGCTGTTTGAAAAGGGCTGAGAAGTGTTCTTCGTCATCTCCCACGCCCGCCTCCTTGAGGAGTTGACCGGATGTCGCCTCCTTATGTCCGGCTCCTCCTCGGGATTACAGGCGGGTGCGAGATTCAGATGTCCTCTCCGGCGAGGACGCTGTCGGCGTCCACGATCCGGTAGGCGTAACCCTGTTCGGCGAGAAAGCGTTGCCGGTGGGCGGCGTAGTCCTGGTCGAGGGTGTCGCGGGCGACGACGGCGTAGAAACGGGCGCCGTGCCCGGACGCCTTCGGACGCAGCAACCGCCCCAACCGCTGCGCCTCCTCCTGCCGAGAACCATAGGCCCCCGACACTTGGACGGCGACAGAGGCTTCCGGAAGGTCGATGGAGAAGTTCGCGACCTTGGAGACGACCAGGACGTTGATCTCACCGGCGCGGAATGCGTCGAATAGCCGTTCCCGTTCGCGCACCCGTGTTTCGCCCTTGATGACGGGCGCGTCCAGAAGGACGCCGAGTTCGTCGAGCTGGTCGATGTACTGGCCGATGACCAGCGTCTGCTCGTCCTTGTGCCGGTCGACGAGCGCCTGGATGAGTTTCGTCTTCGTGTCGGTCGTGGCGCAGAACCGGTAGCGCTCCTCGGGCTCGGCGGTCGCGTACGCGAGCCGTTCCGAGTCGGTGAGGGTGACGCGGACCTCGACGCAGTCGGCGGGTGCGATCCAGCCCTGCGCCTCCATGTCCTTCCAAGGGGCGTCGTAGCGTTTCGGGCCGATGAGGGAGAAGACGTCGCCTTCCCGTCCGTCCTCCCGGACGAGGGTGGCGGTGAGGCCGAGGCGGCGGCGGGCCTGAAGGTCGGCCGTCATGCGGAAGATCGGCGCGGGGAGCAGGTGCACCTCGTCGTAGACGACCAGGCCCCAGTCGCGGGCGTCGAAGAGTTCGAGGTGGGCGTAGGCGCCTTTCCGGCGCGTCGTCATGATCTGGTACGTGGCGATGGTGACGGGACGGATCTCCTTCTTCGTCCCGGTGTACTCGCCGATCTCGTCCTCGGTGAGGGTCGTCCGGCGGAGCAGCTCCTGCTTCCACTGGTGGGCCGACACGGTGTTGGTGACGAGGATCAGCGTGGTCGCCTGCGCCTTCGCCATGGCGGTAGCGCCGACGATGGTCTTGCCCGCGCCGCACGGCAGGACGACGACGCCGGACCCGCCGTGCCAGAACGCGTCGGCGGCGTCGCGCTGGTAGGAGCGCAGTTCCCAGCCGTCTTCGGCGAGGTCGATCGGGTGGGCCTCGCCGTCCACGTACCCGGCGAGGTCTTCGGCGGGCCAGCCGAGCTTGAGCAGGGCCTGCTTGAGGGCGCCGCGCTCGCTCGGGTGGACGACGACCGCGTCGTCCCCGACCCGGGCGCCGATCATCCCCTTGATCTTCTTGGCGCGCAGCACCTCCTCCAGCACCGACCGGTCGGACGACGACATGACGAGGCCGTGCACCGGGTCCTTCTCCAGCCGCAGCCGCCCGTACCGGGCCATCGTGTCGGCGACGTCCACGAGCAGCGCGTGCGGGACGGGGTACCGGGAGAACCGGATCAGCGTGTCGACGACCTGCTCGGCGTCGTGCCCGGCGGCGCGGGCGTTCCAGAGCGCGAGCGGCGTCACCCGGTAGGTGTGGACGTGTTCGGGCGCCCGTTCGAGTTCGGCGAACGGGGCGATCTCCTTGCGGCAGGCGCCGGCCAGCTCGTGGTCGACCTCCAGCAGCAGCGTCTTGTCGGACTGGACGATCAGCGGGCCGTCGGTCACGGAATGCAGCCCCCGTCGGGAATCGGTGGTGGTGGGGTCGGGTGCACGGTACCCGAGGTCACGCGGCGAACGGTCCGTCCAGGACGGGACCGCGCGTCGGCTCAGGGGTTCAACGGTCGGAAGGCGCCCGGTCTTCCCGGGCGGGCGAGTTTCGGTTCCCGTCAGACGGGCTCAACCGGAACCGGAGTTGACGGCGATCAGATACACGATGCCGATGATGATCCCGAGGACCGTGGAGGCGGCGAAGAGCGACCAGCTCCAGATCGTCAGGTTCCGGGCGGAGCGCGGATCGGTGTCGGCGCGGCGCTGCGCGTTCAGCGCGGTGACGACTCCGGCGATGGCGACGAAGTTGCAGCACAGCACGATCGCGACGCAGTTGCAGACGAGCGCGGCCGTGATGGTGCCGCTGCTCACCCTCTTGGACGGCACTCCGGGCGGTCCGTACGTGCCGTAGGGGTTCACGCCGGGCGGCTGTTGCGCCCCGTACGCGCCGGCCGGCGGCTGCCCTCCGTACGCGCCGTACGGGTCCGCTCCGCCCGGCGGCGGTTGCGCGCCGTACGCGCCGCCGTACGGGTCCCCTTCAGCGGACGGCGGCTGCCCTCCGTACCCGCTCATCAGGTGCCTCCTCTACCTGGTCGCCGGGGCCGCGCCGCCGGTCGATGGGTTCATGCCGCACCGTAGGCGGGGCCGTCCGGTACCCCTCCCCGCGGCCGGGTCAGATGCCGCCGCCGGTCGAGTCGTAGTCGGGTTCGGACGCGGCCCCGATGAGCACGAACACCACGAACAGGATGATCGCGATCACGAAGGACACGGCGAGGATCGACCAGCTCCAGATGGTCAGCCGCCGCGACGACTCGGGGTCGGTGGACGCGCGCCCGACGGCGATCGCGCCGGTGATGATCCCGGGGATGGCGAGGACGTTGCAGCACAGCACGACCGCGACGCAACAGCAGACCAGGGCGGCGATGGCGGAGCCGTTGCTCCTCGTCGCGTACGGCACGCCGGGAGGCCCGTAGCCGTATCCCGGGCCGTACCCGTACGGGTCGTAGCCGGGCCCGCCATGCTGCTGGCCGCCGTACTGCTGACCCCCGTAGTGCTGGCCGCCGTACTGCTGCCCGGCGTACGGGTCTTCCCAGGACGGGGGCTGCCCTCCGTACCCGCTCATCGGACCTCCTCACCGGTCGCCTTGACACGCTATCGGTCGATCGGTCCTGCGGTGGACCGTATGTGAGGTTCGCCGGTTCCTGGCGCGTTCCCGGCGCCTTCCCCAGGGCGTGGGCACTCAGATCCCGCCGGACGAGTCGTAGCTCGGGTCGGACGCCACGACCGCCACGAGGTAGATGATGAAGATCGCGATGCCGAGGACGACCGACAGCCCGAACAGCACCCAGCTCCAGAGCGTCAGCTTCCGCGCGGACTCCGGATCGGTGTCGACGCGGCCCAGCGCGATCGCCGCCGTGACGATGCCCGGGATGGACAGGAGACCGCAGCACAGCAGTACCCCCGCGATGTTGCAGACCAGCGCGGCGATCGTGGAGCCGTTGCTCCCGGACCGCGGCGGGACGCCGGGCGGCCCGTAGCCGGGCGGCTGCCCGTAGGGCCCGCCGCCGTACGAGCCGCCGTACGGGCCGCCGTAGCCGCTCCAGCCCTGGGAGCCGCCGTACGGGTCGTAGCCGGGCGGGCCTCCGCCGTATCCGCTCACGGGACGGCCTCCTCCGGTGCGCGGCGCCGATCGCCTGACAGATGGGACGCCCGGTCCGCTCGGAGGGTTCCTCCGCGTCCGGAACCGGACGCCGCCGCCCAGACGGGCTAAGAAGCGTCGGACGCCGAGTCGTCGGTCAGCTCGGCCACCCCGGTGATGCGGTGCAGCGCGAACCGGTGGACGGCGGCGCGCGTCGCGTCGTACCCGGTGAGGAACCCGCCCTCGACGCGGACCGGCTCCACGATCCGGCTGGACGCCTGCCCCTGCTGGTCGAGGTAGCCGATCCAGACGCGGCCGCCCCGGTCGACGGCGGCGCGGAGCCGGTCGACGGTGGCCATCGAGGGGGAGCGCGGCGGCTCGCCGGACGGGGCGGCGTCCGCGCGCCGCCTGGCCTGCTCGGCGCCGAGCAGGGCGGCCTCGTCCCCGGCCCGCAGCGCGCGCACCGCTGCGGAGATCATCGAGGCGTCGGTGTGCTCCTCCGGCCGCAGCCGGACGATCTCCGCGGTCGGCGGCGGCTCGGCGCGCTGCGCGTCCGGCCGGGTCACGATCACGCCGCCGCCGGGTGCCTCGGCGACCGGGGCGAGGCCCATGGCGCGCAGGCCGTCGAGCAGGGCGGCGCGTTGCAGCCCGGACGCGAGCACGGTCGGCGCGAGCCGGTACAGGCGCAGCGGGTCCGAGCGCCGGTCGGCGAGGATCTCGTCGAGCGTGGCGGACGAGTCGGTCCGCACGTAGGACGAGAGCGCCCCGACGCGCAGGTGCCCGTGCCGCCGCGCGACGTCGTCGATCAGGTAGGCGAGGGGCTGCGGCAGCGGGGTCGCGGAGTGCCGGGTGAGGAGGGCGGTGAGGTCGGCGGCGGTGCGTCCGGCGTCGAGGGCGCGGCGGACGGACTCGGGCGTGAACCGGTACACGGTGGCCGCGCCGGTGGACTCGACGTCGGCGGCGAGGGCGAGCTCGCGGGCGAGGTCGGTGACGAGCGGGCCGGGCGCGATCGCGGTCAGGTCGGCCTGGATGACGATCTCGTCGACCGGCGCGGGAAGGTGCTTCTCCAGCGCGGGCTCGGCATCGGCCCCGGCGAGCAGGTCGCGGGCGAACGGGACGAGCTCGCCGAACCCGGTGAGGCCGAGCGCGGCGGCCTCGCGGAGCGTCCAGCCGATCAGCCGTTCGCGGGTGGGCCCGGCGCGGCGCGGCTGGCGCCAGCCGAGGCGGGCGCGGAGCGCGTCCTCGCCGACGACGACGCCGCGGCCCGCCTCGGCGAGGACGTCGAGCGCGGCCCGCCGCGTCGCGGGCGCGCTGCTGCGGACCATCGCCTCGCTCAGCGCGTTGATCAGCCGGTCGCGGTCGTCGCGCTCCCCGGCGAGCCCGGCGACGCGGTCGGACTTCAGCCAGCCGCGGGCGAGCTCGGTCCAGCGGCCGGCGGTGTCGCGCATGAGCCACAGGTCGTAGGCGGGGGTCGGGAGCCATTCGCCGTCGAGGTCGCCGGAGCGGGTGAGCAGCCCGGCCGCGTACGCGACCTCGACGAGCAGCCCCGCCTTCCACTCGGGGACGTCCAGCAGCCCGGCGGCGGCGCGCAGGTCGCGGACGGCGAGGCCGCCGCTGCGCAGCACCGGCGGCGGGTCGAGCCCCCAGCGCTCCAGCAGCTCCTCGGTGAGCCGGACGGCGGTGAACGCCTCGCCCGCCGCGGCCCGCACGACGACCTCGGCGGGACGCGGGTCGCGGGGCGCGGCGGTGAGCGGCGGCGGGTCGGCGGGGACGTCCCGGAACAGCCGCCCGCCGCGCAGGTGCAGCGCGACCTCGCGGGGGACGGTGACGGTCCGGTCGTCCTCGGCGGCGAGGAGGCCGCGGGCGAGGAGCCGTTCGATCGGGGTGGCGGCGGTGCCGATCCGGACGGGACGGCGCGCGTCCGCGACCCGTCCGACCGGCGGGCCCCAGGTGAGGTGGTCGAGCGCGGCGCGGGCCTCGGGACCGGCGTCCTCGATCAGCGCGGCGGGGTCGGCGAGCAGCTCGGCGAGGCGGCCGAGCAGCCGCGCCGCGTCCGCGAAGCCGCGCGGCGCCTCGCCCGCGAGGTCGGTGACGAGGTCGGCGAGCCGCTCCCGCGAGTACCCGGCGAAGACCTCCTGGACGGGCGGTCCGAGCCCGGCCGGGTGCGGCAGGCTCTGCCGGACGCCCGGCGCGGGGGCCGGCGGGTCGTCGCCCCAGGCGAGGCCGAACCGGCGGAGGGTGCCGAGGGCGTCGTCGACGCGGCCGGGCGGGGCGTCGAGCGCGGCGGGCAGGCCGTCCGGCGACGGCAGGACGAGCAGCGCCTCAAGCACGGCGAGCGTGAACCGGTCGAGCCGGTCGAGCGCGCGGGACACGGCGGCGGGCGTCGCGGCGCGGGACGCCAGCGCGGCGAGGTCGGCGGGGACGGGCGCGAGCAGCTCGGGACGCGCGGACAGCAGCGCGCGAAGCTCGTCGTCGCCTCGCGCGCGCAACCAGTCCGCATACGTCTCCATGCCGTCCCTCAACTTTAGGTGGCGTGCGCGTCGGCCCTGCCGGGCCCCTCAAGGGTAGGAGCACCCGACCGATGACCTGCTACGGGACGGCTGGGCGCGCCCGGCGGAACCGCCGGGTCAGGTGGCGGACGCCCCTTCCACGGGCGCCTCCTCGACGGGCGTCCCCGCCACGGGGGCGCGGAGCAGGCCCATGCCGAGCCGGGCCCAGCCCTCCACGAACCGCTTCTCGTCGATGTGGCTCGGCGGCTCGTACATCGACTCGTTCGCGAGCCAGTAGTTCACCACCGCGCCGCCGAGGATCGCCGCGATCGCCGGCCAGTCCTCGTCGACGCCCGCGAACTCCGGCTGCGTCGACAGCCAGGTCGCGATGCCGTCGTAGAGGGGGTTGACGATGCCTTCGCGCATCTCCGCGACCAGGTTCGGGAACTGGTCGAGGTCGCGGAACAGCACGCGGATGAGGTCCTGCTCCTCGCGCATCTTCGCGAGCCCGGCCTGGCAGGTCATCCGCAGCCGGATCTCGAGCGGGCGGTCCTCGAAGACGGTCGCGTGGTCGAGGACGTCGTTGATCTGCTTGCTCGTCCGCTCGATGTGCTCGCGGATGGCGGAGGCGAGGACCTCCTCCTTGGACCGGAAGTGCCGGTAGAGGCCCCCCGCGCCCGGCGAGAGACCGGCGGCCGCCTCGATCTCGGCGACCGAGGTCGCCGCGTAGCCCCGGTCGGCGAAGAGCCGGAGCGACTCGACCACGATCCGCTCGCGCGTAGATGTCGTCATGGTGATGAATTCCTCCGCAAGAACAGTAAGGCATCTTCGACCAGGGGGGCTCACCCCGTCCCGCGCGGCACGCCCGAATCCGTGATCTGTCTCGCTTCGGGGCCGGGGCGACTAGGCTTCGTCACGTCGCCCCGTCGCAGGGAGGGGCGTCACCGGAAGGGTCGACGATGTTCATGTCTCCGCGGAAGGCGGCCGACGGGGCCTTCCTCCCCGAGGACTTCGTGGTGCCCACGCTGGTGGCGGGCCCCCGGTTCCAGATCCGTCCGATCACCGTGCACGACGTGGTGAAGGACTACGGCGCCGTGATCGGCAGCCTCGACCGCCTCGCCGGCCGGTTCGGCCCCGAGTGGGGCTGGCCGGACAGCGAGTTCACGTTCGAGCAGGCGCTGATCGACGTCGCGTGGCTGCAGAAGCAGGGGCAGCTCCGCCGCTCGTTCAGCTACGTCGTGATCACGCCGGACGGGGAGCGCCAGCTCGGCCGCATCCACGTCGCCCCGTGCGACGAACCCGAGGTCGACGCCGTCGTCGTGTTCTGGGTCCGCGCCGACGAGGAGAACTCCGCCCTGGAGAAGGAGCTGGAGGTCTTCGTCCGGGAGTGGCTCACGACGGCGTGGCCGTTCGACAGCGTCCGCTTCCCGGGCCGCGGCTGAGCCCCGCGCGGCGTCACGCCAGGCGGCGGATCAGGGCGACCAGGATCCGGCCGCCCACCAGGTAGACGAGGCAGGCCAGGCCGTAGTTGACGGCGACGTCCAGCTTGCGGTCGGACGGCTGGAAGACGTCCTTGAACTGCCAGCACAGGTCGTGCGCCCGCTCGCCGAACCACCGGACGATGTCGTTCGCGGTGTTCGCCTCGAACGCGACGAAGACGATGTGCACGGCGAGGATCGCCACGACGAGCGTGGTGGCGACGGAGACCGCGGTGGCGAGGACGCCGACGGTCCGGCGGCGGGCGGCGGCCGCCCCGGCGGGCAGCGGACGGCGCGGCCGCGGGCCGTCCTGTCCCTTGGTCGAGTCGACGCGGGTCATCGCGTTCCTTTTCCCGGGGGTGGTTTGTTCGAGTCCCGTGTTTTCCCTGGTCACCTGGTTTGTGGTCGGGGGCCCGGGTATATCGGCAACACGGGCGGCCGTTCCCGGTGGACCGGGCGACAGCGGTTCCGGACACAACAGAACGGTTCCCGCGCGAAAGTTCCCGCGCTCTCCTACTCGGATCCCGTCGCATCGCCACTACCAGGAGAGCGCGGGTTTTCGCGTGTGTCCAGCCCCTTAACCTGGTGGACGTGCTCGATCTCGACACCCTGGAATCGTCCGATGGCGCGTTCGCGCTCGGATTCGACCTCGATCTGACCTTGGCTGACACGCGCGCCGGGATCAGCGCCGTGTACGCGGCCATCGCGGCGGAGACCGGCGTCCGCATCGACACCGACGCCGTGGTGCGGCGGCTCGGGCCTCCGCTGGAGGTGGAGCTCGCCTACTGGTTCCCGCCGGAGCGGGTGCCCGCGATGGTGGACCTGTACCGGGAGATCTACCCGGGGCTCGCCATCCCGGCGACGCTGCCGATGCCCGGCGCGGCCGCGGCGGTGGACGCGGTGCGCGCCCGCGGCGGGCGCGTCATCGTCGTCTCCGGCAAGAACCAGGCCGACACCGAGCGGACCGTCCGGTACCTGGGGTTCGAGGCCGACGCGGTGGTCGGCGGCCTGTTCGGCGCGGACAAGGGCGCCGCCCTGCGCGAGCACGGCGCCGCCGCCTACATCGGCGACCACACGGGGGACGTGGACGCGGCCCGCGCGGCGTCCGCCGTCGCGGTGGGCGTCGCGACCGGAGCGTTCGATTCGGCGGCGCTGACCGCGTACGGAGCGGACGTCGTCCTGCCCGATCTGCTGGCGTTCCCCGAATGGCTCGGCGGGTTCTCCGCGTCCCCGTCGGGGGCTCCTCGGGCATGAGCTGCGGCGCGATATTCGGGTGCCGCCGAAGCACCGCCGGGATAGCGTCAGACGGGCGGCCTACGGGCCTCCCGTAAGGGAACCCGGTGTGTACACCACCCCTTGCCGAGGCACTAATCTTGAGGTCGATTCAGGACGATTACCGAACGAGGTCTCCGGTGCCGACTGGCAAGGTCAAGTGGTACGACTCCGACAAGGGGTTCGGCTTCCTCACCCGCGACGACGGAGGTGAGGTCTTCGTGCACTCCTCGGCGCTGCCGGGCGGGGTCACGACGCTCCGGCCGGGGCAGCGCATCGAGTTCGGCGTGGTCGAGGGGCGCAGAGGCCAGCAGGCGCTCCAGGTCCGGGTCCTGGAGACGCTCCCCTCGGTCGAGAAGACCATCGCGAAGCAGCGGCGCAAGAAGCCGGACGAGATGGTCGTCATCACCGAAGACCTGATCAAGCTCCTGGACGGGATCTCCAACACCTACCGGCGCGGCAAGCACCCCGCCCCGGCCGAGGCCAAGAAGATCGCGACCGTGCTGCGCGCCGTCGCCGACGACCTGGCCGCGCCCTAGCGGTCGGGCCCGTGGCGGTCGGCCCGTAGCGGTCAGGTGCGCATCTCCGGGTGCGCGTCCGTGATCGTGGGATGCGGGCGGCTGTCCCTGCTCTCTCGGCTGTCCCTGCTGTCTCTGTTCCCCTCTCGGCCGTCCCGGCCGCCGTGGCGGCGCGTCCCGGCCTGCCGGGTGAGCAGCCAGGCGAACGAGGCGGCGAGCGCGGCGGAGACGACCGCGAGGGCGATCTGGCCGTCCGCGACGATCGACATGCCGAGCCCGAGCAGCCCGCCGACCACCCAGGCGAGCTGGTGCAGGGTCTCCGAGACCGCGAACGTGGAGGAGCGCATCTCCTCGCCGATCTCGCGCTGGACGACCGCGTCCATGGACAGCTTGCCGAGCACCTGGCCGAGGCCCGCCGCCGTCGCCACCGCGAGCGCCGCCCACAGCCCGAAGAACGCGGCGCTCGCCGCGGCGACGGCCGTGACGGCCGCGAGCGTCGCCGACACGATGAACCGGGGCGCCCGCGCCTTCATCCACGCGCCGAGCGCCGTGCCGATCAGGCCGCCCGCCCCGGCGGACGCCGCGAGCAGGCCGAGCGCCACCTTGTGGGACACCGGGTCGAACCGCTCCTGGCGCAGCAGGAACGCCAGGTAGATGATCAGGAAGCCGGAGAACGCGCGGAGCACGGCGTTCGCCTGCATCGCCTCCGCGACGACGGGGCCGACGCGGGGGAACGTCCGCCAGCGCTTGGCGCACGTGGCGGCCGACCCGTCGCCCTCGTCCGGCGGGCACTCCGCCTCCGGGACGTCGACGTGCTGCGGCAGCCGCATCGTGAACACGACGCCGAGCAGGAACACGATCGTGCCGATGCGCAGCACCCAGTCGGCGCCGATCAGCAGCGCGAGGCCCGCGCCGAGCGGCGCGGTGATCGACGCGGCGATCAGCCCCGCGAACGAGGCCCGCGCGTTCGCCGTGACGAGCGTGATCTGGTCGGGCAGCACGCGCGGCGTGACGGCCGCGCGCAGCACCCCGAACGCCTTGGACAGGACGAGCACCCCGAACGCGGCGGGCAGGAACGTGACCTGGTCGCCGTGCGGGAGCGCGCTCGCCATCGCCCAGCACAGCAGCGCGCGGATCACGAACGAGCTGGCGATCGCGTACCGGCGGACGTGCCGTGCCCGGTCGAGCGCCGGACCGATCAGCGGCGCGACCAGCGCGAACGGCGCCATCGTCACGACGAGGTAGAGCGCGATCTGGCCGCGCGCCTGGTTGACGTCCAGTCCGAAGAACAGTGTGCCCGCGAGCGCGACGGTGACGAGCGCGTCGCCCGCCGCGTTGAACGCGGACGCCTCGACGAGGCTGCCGAGGCCGCTGCGCCCGGCGCCGTTCGCGTGCGTGACCCGGCGGGTCAGCCGCCCGGTCCCGAGCACGGCGGAGCGGGCGCCGCGCAGCGGCAGCGCCGATCGTCCGGCGGCGGCGTGCACGGCCCGCCCGAGCCGTGTCCGGTCACCCATGCGCCCTGTCTCTCCCTGCGGTCGTTCGGGCCGTTCGCCGAGGTGCGCGCCCCCGAAGCGATTCGGCCGATACGGCGACCCAACTGAGACTACGTTCCCCACGGCGATGCGGGCTCACCTCCGTTCCGGCGGTGGGGGTTTTCACGTTAGGGACGGGCGGGGTGCCCGGACACGTCGTTCCATGGGCGAGAATCGACATGTGAGCCCATTGCGTCAGACCAGCCCCGCGCCGTCCGCGGCCGCGCGCACCACCTCAGGGCCCGCCCGGCGGACCCGCACGCCCGCCGTCGACGCCGCCTGCGCCGAGGCCGTCGACACCGCCCGCGAGGCCGCGGCGGAGACGGCGAGTCCCGGTCAGGTCGGCGAGCACCTCGGCCTGCGCGCCGAAGGCGATCGCGTGGTCACGCACTACTTCGAGTCCCTCGATCCGGCGTACGAGGGGTGGCGGTGGGCGGTCACGGTGACGCGGGCGTCCCGCGCCAAGAACGTCACGGTCAGCGAGTGCGTGCTGCTGCCGGGCGACGACGCGCTGCTCGCGCCGCCGTGGGTGCCGTGGCTTGAGCGGCTGCGTCCCGGCGACCTCGGGCCCGGCGACCTGCTGCCGACCGCGCCGGACGACGTCCGGCTCGCGCCCGGCTTCACCGAGGTCGACGACTCGGGCGATCGGCAGGCCGACTGGGAGTTCGGGCTCGGCCGCGTCCGGGTGCTGTCCAGGGAGGGCCGGGACGAGGCGGCCGAGCGCTGGTACGACGGCGTCGGCGGGCCGCGCGCCCCGATCGCCGCCTCCGCTCCGGCGCAGTGCTCGACCTGCGGGTTCTTCGTGGCGCTGGCGGGCGAGCTGCGGCAGGTGTTCGGGGTGTGCGCGAACGAGTACGCGCCCGACGACGGGCGGGTCGTGTCCGCCGACCACGGGTGCGGGGCGCATTCGGAGGCCGTGTCGATCCCGGCGGTGTCCGAGCACAGCCCGCCGGTGATCGACGAGCTGGGGTACGAGGTCGTCGCCGCGAGCCCGGCCGAGGAGGCCGCCGCGGACGCCGCCGTGGACGATGCCGCGCCGCTGGACGACGAGGCCCTCGGCCACAGCTGAGCATGGACGCCTTCGGGACCGACGAAGCGTCCGGGACCAACGACGCGTTCGGGACTCGCGCGCTGCGCGCCCGGGTGCTGCGCGCGTGGGGCGAGTCGCCCGCCCGGTTCCGCGAGGACGCCAACGCCGAGGAGGACCACGCCCTCGGCGGCTACCGCGACCGCGTGGTGGTCGAGCTGGCGCAGAACGCCGCCGACGCGGCCTCGCGTGCCGGTGTCCCCGGCCGCCTGCGCCTGACGCTGCGGGGTTCCGTGCTGACGGCCGCGAACACGGGGTCGTCGCTGGACGCCGCAGGTGTGGAGGCGCTGTCGACCCTGCGCGCCTCCGCGAAACGCGACGACGCCGGTGCGGTCGGACGGTTCGGCGTGGGCTTCGCCGCCGTTGTGGCTGTTTCGGACGAGCCCGCCATCGCGTCCGGGACGGGCGGCGTGTTCTGGTCGCGTCAGCGGGCCCAGGAGTTGGTGGACGCAGAACCCGCCCTTTCGGGGGAGTTGGAGCGGAGGAGCGGGCACGTGCCGCTGCTCCGGCTGCCGTTCGCCCTGGACGGGCCGCCGGAGATCCCAGGCGGGTTCGACACGGTGGTGCGTCTCCCGTTGCGCGCGGACACGGTCGAGGCCGTCCGGGAGCAGCTGGGGCAGATCGACGCGGCGCTGATGCTGGCCCTGCCCGCCCTGGAGAGCGTCGAGATCGACGTCGACGGGGACGTGCGCGAGCTGACCGCCGAGCATCGCCCGTCCGGCGAAGTGGTCATCAACGGGGCCGTGTGGCGGACGGTCGAGGAACACGGCGAAACTCCGGCCGCGCTCTTGGAAGACCGTCCGGTGGAGGAACGGGCGCGGCCGTTCTGGCAGGTCCGGTGGACGCTACCCGAGGACGGCCTCCCCGAGGGCGTGCCCGGCGTCGTGCATGCTCCCACGCCCAGCGACGAACGCCTGGACCTGCCCGCGCTGCTCCTCGCGTCGTTCCCGCTCGCGCCCGACCGGCGCCATGTCGCGCCCGGTCCGCTGACGGATTTCCTCATCGAGCGGGCGGCCGAGACCTATGTGCGGCTGTTGGCCGACCTTCCCGCTTCGCCGCAGGTGCTCCGGCTCGTGCCGGGGCCGATCGGGGCGGGGGAGCTGGACGCCCGCGTCCGGCGCGGCGTCCTCGAACGCCTGCCCGAGGCGCCGCTGCTGCCCGACCGCACGCGCGGCCGCGACGCGGTCGCCGTGGACGCGCCGCCCGCCTTCATCGAGGTCCTGCGCGACGGCGTGGTGGGCGGGCTGCTGCCGCCGGAGTGGCCCGCGCGGAGCCCCGCGCTCGCCGCGCTCGGGGTGCGCCGCGTCGAACTGGCCGACGTCGTCGACGAGCTGGCCGCTGTGGACCGCGAACCGGCGTGGTGGCACCGGGTGTACGAGGCGCTCGCCGGAGCCGCGACAGACGCTCTGGGCGCTCTTCCGGTGCCCCTGGCGGGCGCGGCGGGCCGGACCGTCCGCGGCCCGCGCGGACTGCTGATCGCGGACGAGGTCGATCCGGCGGGCCTGGACGTGCTCGGGCTGCGGTTCGTCCACCCCGAGGCGGTGCATCCGCTGCTGACCCGGCTGGGCGCGGTCGAGGCGGGGCCGCGCGCCGTCCTCGCCGACGCCGCGGTGCGCGCGGCCGTCGAGGAGTCGTTCGACGCGGACGATCCCGACGTCGTCGCTGAAGCCGTCCTGGGTCTGGTCGCGTCCGCGCTGATCGAGCCGGGGGAGGAGCCGTGGCTCGCGGAGCTGGCCCTGCCCGGCGACGACGGAGATCTGTATCCCGCCGGTGAACTCCTCCTGCCGCACAGCCCGTTGCGTGAGCTCATGGCCGAGGACGCGCCGTTCGGCGTCGTCGCGCCCGAACCGCTTGAGCGGTGGGGTGCGGAGACGCTCGTGGCGGTCGGCGTCCTGGACGGGTTCGCCCTGGCCAAGGCCGAGGACGTGAACCTCACCGGGCTCGCCGACGAGGCCGAGACCCTGGACCTGGACGACGAAGACCTCTGGGCGGACGAAACGCTACGGCGCGTGGGCCCGCAGGAGCTGCCGCCGCTCGTCCCGGAGTTCGCGGCCGTCCGCGACCTGGAACTCGTGGACGACTGGTCCGCCGCACTGCGCGTCCTCGCCGGAGCGCCATGGCGGGCCGCGATCGTCGATCCCGCCCATGTGACCCTGCACAACGGGCGGCGCGTTTCCGTCCCGTCGTACACGGCGTGGTGGCTGAGCCGCCGTCCGGTACTGGACGGACGCAGGCCGGGCGAGTTCAGGCTTCCTGGCGACGACACCCTGTCCGGTCTCTACGACATCGCCCCAGACGGATTCGACGAACGGTTGCTCCTCGCCCTGGGCGTCCGTACGTCACTGGCCGATCTGCTGGACGAACCCGGCGGAGCCCAAGAACTGCTCGACCGGCTCGGTGACCCTTCGCGGCTCGTGACCCGCTCGCAACTGGTCGGCCTCTGGACGGCCCTGGCCGACACCGCCGACCCGGACGTCGAGCCACCCGCCCACGTGCGCGCGGTAGTGGATGGCGAGGTCGAGGTCGTGGACGCCGACGACGCCCTCGTCCTCGACGGTCCGGACGTCCTGCCGCTCCTCCAAGGGCAGCCGCTCGTCATCGCCGCCCAAGGCCGGGACGTCCACTTGGCCGAACTCCTCGAACTGCCCCTGGCCGGTGACGAGATCGCGGGGGACGTGCAGAGCGAGGGCGAAAAGCGTCCTGTCCCGGACGTGGTGCGCGCCGTCCTGCCCGACGTGCCCGCCCACTACCTCGCGCACGAACGCCTCATCGTGGACGGCCAGGACGTCCCGTGGTGGACGAGAGACGGCGAGATCCACGCGGGGGACGCGGCCGGGCTCGCCCGAGCCCTGGCCTGGTCCACCGGAAAGTGGTCTGAGCGGCATACCATTGAAGCGGTCCTGCGTGACCCGGAGAGGCTGCCGTTCCTGCTGGCCGAAGCGGAACTGGAGGCTTAGCCGGGGAGTCTCAGCCGGACTCCCGCCTCGCCGCTCGCGCCGCCTCCTGGCCCGCCCGGCGGGACTGGAGCCGCGGGACGTACCAGACCCCGAACAAGCCGCTCGCGGCACCCGTGACGCACACCCACAGCCACCAGCGATCCTCGGACGGCAGGCCGACGATGAGCAGCACGACGAACGCCACCGTCCAGGCGGCGGTCCCCGCGGCCGCGATGCGGACGTCGTTGGTCCGCATCGGGGGCGGGTCGGGACGGCGCGGTCGGGTCATGCGATCAGGCTACGCGGTGCGGTCGTGCCGCGCGGCCCCGGCCGGGCGGCGCGCGGCACGCGCGACCTGGGAAGGCGGGCGGCCCGCTGTCGCAACCCGACCCGGTTGCGGACATGCTTGTAAGGGGAGGGCGACGCGACCTCTGCCCTCCCGAGACCGCCCTGGCGGGCGGGCGCCGGTGACCTCCGGCGTCCACGACGGCGGCACAGGAGACCGATGACCATGACAACGCCACCGACCCGGGACCGCGCGACCTCCCAGCCGGGACTGGCCGAGGAGCTGCGCATCTCGATCGCACGGCTGTCCCGCAGGCTGCGCACGCTGCGCAGCCCGACGAGCGGCGACGCCGCG
The DNA here is from genome assembly GCF_008085905.1 of Actinomadura syzygii. Classification (GTDB taxonomy): domain Bacteria; phylum Actinomycetota; class Actinomycetes; order Streptosporangiales; family Streptosporangiaceae; genus Spirillospora; species Spirillospora syzygii. The sequence goes on from NZ_VSFF01000008.1 coordinate 16,905, forward strand.
CGGAGCCCGTTGTCGCTCACGCAGTTCGCCGCGCTGGCCGCGATCGAACGGCACGGGTCGATGACGCCGCGCGAGCTCGCCGACCACGAGAAGGTGCAGCCGCCGTCGATGACGCGGGTCATCGCGTTCCTGGAGGAGCGGGGCCTCGTCGCGCGCAGCCCGCATCCGACGGACGGCCGCCAGGTCGTGCTGAACGCGACCGAGGCGGGCGCCGCCCTGCTGTCGGACGAGCGGCGGCGCAAGGAGGCGTGGCTGGCCAGGCGGCTCACCGAGCTGACGGAGGAGGAGCGGCGGATCCTGCGCCGCGCCGCGCCGATCATCGACAAGCTCAGCCGCTCCTGATCGAAACCCGATCGAAAAGGGCGCGCTTGCCGGAATGACCGCGCCCTGATTATTGTTAGCAGGGTTAATGACTTCTGCTAACGAAAGCCTCGACGAGCCCGAGGGGGCCGCGCCGCGCGGGTCCCGCGGGCGGATGCCGGCGCGCACCGGCCGGTCCGCGGCGCTCCCCGCCTCCCTCCCCCTCTCGTCCTCGCTCGGCTCCGGGGCGCGGGTGCGGCACCGTCCGGCCGCGCACCCGCCGGGGCGGCACGCCGCGAAGCCCTGCGGGCCGCCCTCGCACGCGGACGAACCCGTCCGCGCGAAGGCGTCCGTCGAGCGGCTTGGATCGCTCCAAGCACCGAAGCCGCCGGAGACCCCCGAGCCGGAAACCCCCGTGCCGCCGAACGCTCTGGACCCGGAGACCCTGGACCCGGAGACTCTGGAGTCGAACGCCCTGGGATCGGAAGTCCTTGAGCCGGAGGCCCGCGCTCCCGGGCCGCTGGACGACGACGCCGCCGAAGAGCCGAAGACCGGCGGCATGTTCCGCTCCCTGCGCGTCCGCAACTACCGGCTGTACGCGGCCGGGCAGGTCGTCTCGAACACCGGGACGTGGATGCAGCGCGTCGCGCAGGACTGGCTCGTCCTCGAACTCGCGCACGGCAGCGGCACCGCGCTCGGCATCACCACCGGCCTCCAGTTCCTGCCGATGCTGCTGTTCGGCCTGTGGGGCGGCGTCATCGCCGACCGCTACCCGAAGCGCCGCATCCTCGTGCTGACGCAGGTGGCGATGGGCGTGCTCGCGCTCATCCTCGGCCTGCTCGCGATCACCGGCGCCGCGCAGGTGTGGCACGTGTACGTGCTCGCGTTCGGGCTCGGCCTCGCGACCGTCGTCGACAACCCGGCCCGCCAGTCGTTCGTGGTCGAGATGGTCGGCAAGCGCGACCTGCCGAACGCGATCGCGCTGAACAGCGCCACCTTCAACGGCGCCAGGCTGCTCGGCCCCGCCGTCGCGGGCGTGCTGATCGCGCTGATCGGGACGGGCCCGGTGTTCCTGGTGAACGCCGCGTCGTTCGGGGCAGTCCTGTTCGGCCTGTACGCGATGCGGCCGGAGGAGCTGAGCTCCGCGCCCCCGGTCAAGCGCGCCAAGGGGCAGCTCCGCGAGGGGCTCAGCTACGTCCGCGGGCGGCGCGACCTGATGCTGGTGCTGATCCTCATCGGGTTCCTCGCCATGTTCGGCATGAACTTCGCCACGACCGTCGCGCTCGTCGCCAAGGAGACGTTCCACACCGACTCGGCGGCGTTCGGCGTCGCGTCCAGCATGCTGGCGCTCGGCGCGCTGAGCGGCGCGCTGCTCGCGGCGCGCCGGGTGGCGAGGCCGCGGCTGCGGATGCTGGTCGCGATGGGCCTGCTGTTCAGCGTGCTGGAGGTCGTGACCGGCCTGATGCCGACGTACTGGACGTTCGTGATCCTGCTCGTGCCCACCGGGATCGCGATGATGTCGATCATGACGGCGGCGAACGCGACCATGCAGCTCGGCGTGGCGCCGGAGATGCGGGGCCGCGTCATGGCGCTCTACATGCTCGTGTTCCTCGGGTCGAACCCGATCGGCGCGCCCGCGATCGGCTGGATGGCCGAGGAGTTCGGCGCCCGGACGGGCCTCGTGCTCGGCGGGCTGATCTCCGCCCTCGCGGCGATCGCCGTCGGCGTGATGGCCCTGCCGCGCGGGTCGGTCGGCCCGGCGCTCGCGCGGGTCCGGCGGCGGCCGGGCCCGCCGTCCGCCGGTTCCGCCTCGCGGGAGGCCGGTTCCGCGTGACAACGGGTGCCATCTGCTGAAATGCTGACCAGGTGGCCCTCCGGACGCTCCCATGAGGCTTTTCGTGGCGCTCGTTCCGCCGCCGGACATCCTGGACGAGCTGGAGGAGGCCGTCCGCCCGCACCGCGAGTCGGTGCCGGAGCTGAAATGGGTCAGGCGCGAGCTGATGCACGTCACGCTGACGTTCCTCGGCGAGGTCGACGACCGCACCCTCGACCGGCTGCTGCCCCGGCTGGAGCGCGCCGTCGGGCGGCATGAGCGGATGGCGCTGTCCCTCGCGGGCGCGGGCGCGTTCCCGGGCAGCGGCGCGCACGCCCGCGTCCTGTGGACGGGCCTGTTCGGCGACCGCCGCCGGGTCGCGCGGCTCGCCGCGTCGACGACGGCGGCCGGACGCCGGGTCGGCACGATGCCCGACAAGCACCGGGGCTTCCGCCCGCACCTCACGTTGGCGCGGTCCAGAAAGCCGGTGGACGCGCGTCCGCTCATCGAGTCGCTGTCGGCGTTCGCGGGCGCCCCGTGGACGGCCGAGTCGGTCCAGCTCATCCGCAGCCACCTGCCCGGCAAGGACTACGACCAGCTGGCCTACGAGCCGCTGAAGACGTGGTCGCTGCGTCAGAGCTCGGGCGGCGGCGGAGCGGGACGGTCGGCGTCCGGCGGTCCCCAGGGCAGGCCGTAGCGCTCGCACGCGCGGCGCAGCGCGTCCAGGTCGGGCGGGAACGCGACCTGCCGCAGCACCCGCCCGGAGGGGCTCCACACCACGAGCCGCGGCATCCGCTCGGCGGCCTCGTCGATACCGACGCCGCCGACCCGGTCGCGGCCGAGGTTCCACTCGACCCGGCCGCGCCGCGTGACGACGGCGAGCCCCGCCGACGACACCCGCAGCTGCGGACGGTTCCGGTCGTACAGCCAGTAGCCGACCAGCCCGATGAGCAGCCCGGCGGGCGCCGACCACGACGCCGTCCGGTCGAACCCGCCGAGTTCGGGGCCGAGCCACACCGCGCCCAGCAGCGCCACCGCCTCGCACAGCAGGACGCTCATCCCGTACGTGCCGACGCGGGAGCGGCGGGTCGCGTCGAGGAGCGCGCCCGGCGCGGTGGCCGGGTCGGGCGGTGCGGGCACGGTGAACGTCACGTCGTGCTCGTCCAGCAGCTCCGCCTGCGCCGCCCCGCCGGACCCTCCGTCCCGCGCGGCGCTCTGCGCGGGCAGCGACGCGGGCGCGGGCCCGGCCGACTCCTCCTCCGGGACGGCCAGCGTCGAGACGGCGGAGTGGAACGCGGCGCTCAGGTAGGCGTCGTACTCGGCGTCGTTCACCGGCAGCCCCGCGCGGCGCGCCGCGTCGCGCAGGTCGGTCCGGGAGATGCGGAGCGCCGACAGCGGCGCGGCGAAGAACTCGTCGCCGTCGGTGTCGTACAGCCGGACCCAGGCGTGCCCGCCGATCGTCAGCAGCTCGATGCCGCCGATGCGGTCCTCCGGCATCTTCAGCACGACGTCGCCCGCCGCGTCGGCCCAGCCGAGGCCGCCGTCGGCGACGACCAGCCGCCCGCCCGGGACCTGCGAGAACACCTCGGGCAGCCCCTCCAGGCCGTACTGCGGGCGGCGCGGCGCCCGCGCCCCCGGCGTGATCACCCGGTAGCCGTGGTCGTCGAGGGCGTGCGCGAGCTGGAAGCCGTCCAGGCCGTAAGCGGGCAGCCGGGCGAGGAGTTCGAGCCGGTGCCCGAACGCCAGCGCGGCGAGGTCGGCGCGGCGCGGCTCGCCGCTCACCGGGTCGAGCCGCAGGCCGGGGCCGACGACGACGGCGGCGACGTCGCCCGCGCGCAGGTCCTGCGCCTCGCGGCGGCGGCCGGGACGGGCCCGCACCAGCAGCCGCTCGGCTGTGATCGTCCAGTGCACCCGGGCGGCGCGCAGCAGCCGGCGGCGCGCGGCGAGGACGCCGCCGATGGCGGCGAGCGTCCAGCAGCCGGCGGCGAGCCGGGCGCCGAACGCGCTCGTCCCGTCCACCGCGATCCGGACGATCATGACGACGCCGAGCAGCGCGGTCAGCGTGCCGAGGAGCACGACCCGGCGGCGGCTCGGCAGCGGCTCCGGCGTGTCGAGCCGCTGCTCGTCGCCCGTCCCGCGCACGGACCGCCCGGCCGCCCGGACGGACGGCTCGTGCGCCGCCGCCATGAGCGCCGCCTCCTGGTCGAGCAGCCGCCGCTCCGCCGCGTGGTCGCGGGGGAGGGTGCCGCCGCCGGGGACGTCGTCGTCCAGGCCGGGGACGCTGAGCGCCTCGTCCAGCGCGGGGTCGAGCAGGTCGCTGGCCTCGCCGTCCAGGACGTGCATGGGGATGCCGAGCCGCCGCGCCGTCACGAACACGGCGAGCGGCTCCAGGCCCATCGTGGTCATCCCGCCGACGGCGGTACGGCCGAAGCGGTGGAACACGGTCAGGACGCCGTCGCCGGTCGTGATGGCCAGGGCGTCGATCCTGGACCGCTCGTAGGAGACCGCGTTCAGCCCGTCCGGCCCGATCTGCTCGAGCCCGGCCGCCGACAGCCGCCAGTACGGCCGCGGTCGCCGCCGCCGCGCCTCCGGGACGGCGCCGAGCAGCCAGGGGATCGCCGCGACCGCCCCGATCAGCGCCGCCCACAGCCACACCGGCCGGATCGGCAGCAGCGCGAGCGCCACCGCCAGGAGGGCGAACGGCCCGGCCGCGACCGGACGCCACCGGCCGCCAGGACCCGCGAGGCCCACCAGCTCATGCTCCACAGTCCGCATCCTCACACGGGCCCCCGAGGGCCCGTCGCCCCCTTCCACGATCCGATCGCCCTCCGGAACCGACTTCCATCGCGCCGGTCAGGTCGAGCCGTCCGCTTGCGTCACTCGCGTCCCGCCTACGCCCCCCGTCTCCGCACCAACCCGTATCCCACGGCGCCCGCGATCGCGAGCGCCAGGAACAGGCCCACCCTCGTGTTCGTCGCGTCCTTGCGTCCGGATTCCGGGCCGCCCGCCTCTCCCGCGTTGTTCGGCCCCTTCCCGGACGGCGGCGACGACGGACGCGCCTCCTCCGGCAGCGGGATCCGGTAGACCGGCTGGCCCTTGCCCTCGGAGCCGACCAGGATGGAACGGCCGTCCGGCATGTAGGTCACGGACTCGCCCTGCTTCTGCATCGGCAGGTCGATCGTCTTGAGCGTCCTGCCGGGCCTGCCGTCCGGGCCGACCTCGTAGAAGCGGGCGCCGAAGTACGTCCGGACGACGCAGGTGCGGCCGTCCGGGGAGAACGCGCCGTCGGTCGCGATGGGCGGCGCGTCGCCGACCTTGCGCAGCGTGTTGAAACCGCCGGTGCTGAGCCGGGCCGGGGCCTCGTAGAGCTTGCCGCCGAACAGCTTGCTGGCGATGTAGAGCCGGTTCGTGCGCGGGTTGATCATGACGGTCTCGGCGTTGCGCGGGCCGTCGGCGTACTTGACCCGGAACGCCGTCGCGCGCAGCGTCTGGCTCCGCATCCGCGTGGGTTCCGGGACGCGGTACACCGTCACGTACGGCCAGGCCCCGCCGAGGTTGTCGCCGATGTCCGCGACGAAGATCGCCGGACGTCCGGCGGAGTCCCTGCCGAGCGCCATGCCCTCCCAGTCGCGGGCGCCCGCGCCCGCGACCGTGAACACCGCGCGGACCCGGCCGTCCATGCCGAGCGCGTAGACGCGCGGGATGCCGCCCGAGTCGTTGTGCGTGTACACGATGCCGGGATGCCGCGTGCTGGCCGCGAGCCCGCTGGACTCCAGGATGCGCGGATCGTTGATCGTGAACGCGACCTTCTCGTCGTCGTCGCCCGCCGCCGCGGCGGCGGCCGGGGCGAGGGCGCAGCACGCCGTCCCGACGGCCGTCAGCGCGGCTCCGGCGCGAAGGGCCCACCCGTTGCCCGCCATGCCCCGATCATCCCCGTTCCGCGCCCCGTCGATCATGCCCGCGCCATGGTCACTGGAGCAGCGCACCGACGACCACGGCCAGGACGAGCGCGGTCAGCACGGTGGGGAGCAGCCAGCGGGGCGCGCGGTTCACGGGTCCGAGCTTATTCGGCCGCCCGAGCGACGCGAACCGTCCACCCATGATCTGCATCTCATCGTTCATGTGCGGATTGTTCGGGGTGGTTCGCTCTCCCTTCGCCGACGACCCGGGCCGGGCGTCGGACGTCTTCGTCACGCTGGGCGCGCTCGCCGAGGAGCGCGGCGCCGACGCGGCCGGGCTGGCCCTGCTCGGCGACTGGCCGGGGCTCGGCGGCCCGGACGCGGGCGGGGGCTGCCGTGTCGTGAAGGGCCGGGGCCGCTTCTCGGCGATCTGGCGGCCCGAGTTCCTGCCGGAGCTCGACCGCGCGCCCGTCGCGCTCGGCCACACCCGGTGGGCGACGCAGGGCGCGCCGGTCGAGGCCGACGACGCGAGCCCGATGGTCGTCCCGGGGACGGCCGCGCTGCCGCGTCCCGGACGGCCCTCCGCCGGGGTCGTGGGCACGCACGACGGCGACGCCGACGCCGCCGACCTGCGGGCCCGCCACGCGCTGCCGCCCGCCGCCGGGACGACCGGCGGCGAGCCGATCCTCCAGCTCCTCGCGGGCTGCGCCGGGCCGTCCGACGCGGCGGGCGTTCTCGCCTCGCTGGTCGGACGGGCCGCGCTGGCGTGGGTCGACCGCGACCGTCCGACCGTGGTGCACCTGGCCCGCGCGGCGCTCAGCCCGCTGACCGTCGCCGTCGACACCGACCAGAACCTCTACTGGGCGTCCAACCCGCGCTGGTTCCGCGAGGTCGAGCGGCACACGCGGGTCGAGTTCGCCGCCGCCGTCATGCTGCGCGAGGGCACCTACATGAAGATCGGAACGGAGACCCGTCCCGGCCGCCGCGACCGTCCCGGCGTCCTCGCGACGGAGAGCTTCGTGCCCACCGCCCGCGCCGCCGACCTCGACGACCGCGTCTGGACGGGTTTCACCGCCGCCGACGAGCACCGCGACCGCACCACCCTCCGCCACCGCCTCGCCACCCCGGCCCGCCTGCAGACCGTCGCCTGAGCCCCAGCCACCGGTTACGGGACAGGCACGCGGAGCGAGCTCTGCGAGCGCAGCGGGCATGCCCGGCGCGCCGCGTCCCCGCAGCGGCGGGAGCGCCAGCGACCAGAGCGAGGAGACCCGTGCCGCGCAGCCGGGGGGCTCGGGGGGTCGCCCCCCCGATTAACTAGAGGCGCTCTACGACGTAGTCGATGCAGGTGGTGAGGGACTCCACGTCGTCAGGGGCGATCGCGGGGAACATGCCGATGCGGAGCTGGTTGCGGCCGAGCTTGCGGTAGGGCTCGGTGTCGACGATCCCGTTGGCCCGCAGGACCTTCGCGACGGCGGCGGCGTCCACCTCGTCGGAGAAGTCGATCGTGCCGACGACCTGGGAGCGCTGCGCCGGGTCGACCACGAACGGCGTCGTGTAGGACGTCTTCTCGGCCCAGGTGTAGAGCCGCCCGGACGAGTCGGCCGTGCGGGACGTGGTCCAGTCGAGCCCGCCCTGGCCGTTCATCCACTCGATCTGGTCGGCGAGGAGCAGGAGCGTCGCCACGGCCGGGGTGTTGTAGGTCTGGTCCTTGGCGGAGTTGTCGACCGCGGTCTTGAGGTTGAGGAACTCCGGGATGTACCGGTCGGACATGGCGATCTCGTTGATCCGCTCCAGCGCGGCCGGGGACGCGAGCGCCACCCACAGGCCGCCGTCCGCCGCGAAGCACTTCTGCGGGGCGAAGTAGTAGACGTCGGTCTCGCTGACGTCCACGGGGAGGCCGCCCGCGCCGGACGTGGCGTCCACCAGGACGAGGCCCTCGCGGGCGATCGTCCCGGCCGGGCGCGCGACGTTCAGCGCGACGCCGGTGGACGTCTCGTTGTGGGTGAGGGCGTAGACGTCCACGTCCTCTTCGGCGGACGCCTCGGGGTGAGTCCCGGGCGGGCTGGAGATGACCGTCGGGTCCCCGAGCCAGGGGGCGGACGTGGTGACCTTGGCGAACTTGCTGGAGAACTCGCCGAACGTCAGGTGCTGCGACCGCTGCCGGACGAGCCCGAACGCGGCGGCGTCCCAGAACGCGGTGGTCCCACCGTTGCCGAGCAGGACCTCGTACCCCTCGGGTAGCGAGAACAGCTCGCCGAGGCCCTCGCGGATGCGTCCGACCAGGGACTTCACCGGCTTCTGCCGGTGCGACGTCCCCATGTAGGCCGAGCCCGACTCGGCGAGCGCGGCGAGCTGCTCCGGGCGGACCTTCGACGGCCCGCACCCGAAGCGGCCGTCCGCGGGCTTGAGGTCGGCGGGAATGTCAATGGCTGGATTCGCGCTTTCGGTCACTCACACAAGGCTACTTCACCCCGTGCTTCGCCCTGTGCACGACCCACGCGACCAGGGTCACAAGCGCGGCGGCGCAGATCCCGCCGACCACGGCGGGCGGGTAGATCCAGTCGTCGCCGCGCGCGTGCGCCTGGATCGCGGTCCGCGCGGAGTCGTAGGTCAGGAAGGCCAGGAACAGCGCGACGAGGACGATCGCGACGCGCCCCGACAGGGCGTTGACCTCGCGGCGGCGTGCCTCGCGCTCCGCCTCGAAGCGCTCCGCCTCGTAGCGCTCCGACTCCGCTGGGTCTTCACTCATGTCGCCAATGATGACAAAGTGGCTGGGTTTCCGATGCGATCGTCCCGTATCGGGATGTTTCGCTCCTTTCTGGGACGTACCACGTCCAATGCGGATAAAGCGGGAGGGGTCTCGGGGAGGCGCCAGGAGGATCGACGTCACACAGGGGGCGTCACACAGGGGAAAGCGAGGCGTGCGACATGGCGGGCGACGGCGACCGGGGCCTGAGCGAGGATCGGTTACGCGGGGTGCTCGACCTGTTCGAGCGGCTGCGGGAGCGGCCGCCGTGGCGGTGGCGCGAACGCCTGCGACCGCTGCTCCTGCTGCTCGGCCCGGCGCGGGCCACGTCCCATCTCGCGGAGATGCTCAAGTCCCGCTGCGAGGACGAGCGCGCCCCCGTCTCGCACATCGCCGCCGACACGCCCGCGACCGACGTCTCGGGCGTCCTGCGGGAGGCCAAGCGCGAGCTGTCGCAGCCGAGCAGCCACCGCCGCGCCGAGCCGCCGCTGCGGTTCCCCCTGCTGGAGATGGCGCTGTGGCTGCGCGACCTGCGCGAGATCCGGCTCGCCGGGGACCGTCCGGCGCCGCGCGGCGCGTCCGCGTCGGAGCGGGAGAACCACCTGCTCGTCCGGCGGCTGACGCACCCGCCGGTCGGCGACAACGAGAACGCGCGGCGCCGCGAGCTGAACCGGGTGATCCGCCGCCGCGGCCGGGACGTGCTGCGCGACCTGGAGGAGCGGCGCGGCCGTCCCGCGACGTTCCTGGCGTTCCTGGAGCAGATCGCGCCGATCGGGATCGCCGTCGTCGCGCTGATCAGCGCGGGGACGGCCGCCGCGCTCGACCTCGCGGCGGCGGTGCTCGCCGCCGTCGTCGGGCTGGCGTTCGTGACCGTGCAGATCCTCGCGCGGACGCGCGGCTGGTACGGAGTCCACCAGTTCGCGTGGTTCCTCAAGCAGCCCTACGTCGACCACGACTCGACAGGTTTCCTCGGTTTCGCGCTGGGCGTGTTCGATCCGCGCCCGGTCGAGCCGGACGACCACGGCGCGCAGCTCGACCTGCTCCTCGTCGCCGCCTTCCTGGAGGATCTGCGGCGCAACTACCGGCGCGACTACCGGCGGGCGGCGTGGGCCCGGGTCCGCTACCCGGTGCTGATCTTCGAGTACCTGGCGGCCGGGCATCCGGGCGTGACGTTCGTGGAGCTGGTCGAGCGGGTCCGCGCCGACACGCAGGCCACGGAGGGCCTGCCCGGCTTCGACCCGCTGATCGTCACGGCCGGGGTGGACCCGGACGCGCCCGCCTCCGACGACCCGTCCGCGTCCGCCGGGCCGCGGCTCGTCGACCGGCTCGCGGAGGCCGTCCGGGTGGACGTGTCGTCCGGCGAACCGCAGAGCGTCGTGGCGGCGCGCGTCCTGTGGGACGGCTACACGCACGAGCAGCGGCGGGTCGGCGCGCTCGGCTCGCGTCGCGAGTTGCGCGTCGACATCACCCGCGACCCGGGCGGCGACCTGCCGCCGGTCCGGCCGGTGCGGCGCCGACCGCGGCTCGCGCATCCGGCGCTGCCGTGGATCGCGATGGTCGCGGTCGCGGCGGCGTCCGTCAGCGTCATCTCCGTCCAGGTGGTGCGGTACTGCTCGCCGTTCGGTATCCGGCGGATGGCGAACGGCGAATGCGTCGGCATCACGGACGGATCGTTCCGTTTCGGCGAGAGCTCGGGCGGCCGGAACAACGACAACCGGCTGAACAAGGTCCTGGACGGGATCGAGTCGCAGAACGACCACGTCAAGGAATCCGGAAAGCCGTACGCGACGGTCGTCTACCTCGGGCCGGTGACGGCCGACCCGTCCATCGAGAACCGGCGGATCGACCTCCTCGCCGGGGTTCAGGGCGAGCTGATCGGGCTGGCCGTCGCGCAGAAACGGTTCAACGACGCGGCCGAGGGCGACGACCTCCGGTTGCGGGTGCTGATCGCCAACGCGGGCGCGAAGTTCCGGTACGCCGTGCACGTCGCCGAGCAGATCCGGAAGCGGGCCCTGAAAGACCGCACCGTCGTCGCGGTGCTCGGTTTCGAGCAGAGCAGGCGGCAGACCCAGCAGGCGATCCAGTTGCTGGCGAAGTCGGCGCTGCCGCTGGTCGGGACGGCGAACAGCTACGACGGGACGGCCCTGCTCGACGGCGACGCGGGCTATTCGCCGTACTATTTCCGGCTCGCGTCCCCGAACTCGCGGACGGCGAAGCACGCCGCGTTCTGGGCGCGGAACGGCGACGTCGGCGGCGCGAAAGTGCGGGAGGCGGCGGTCGTCTACAACAACGACCCGGACGACCTCTACAGCCGGAACATGGCGTCCGACTTCCAGAAGGCGTTCCGCCCGGGAACGGCGCGCATGCTGCCGTACCGGAACCCGGGCGAGCTGAACAAACTGGTGCGGGAGGCGTGCCAGAGGCAACCCGAGATGTTCTACTACGCGGGCCGCGCCGACGAGTTCCGCTCGTTCGTCAACGTCCTGGAACTGTCGTGCCCTAAGCGGCCGCTGGTCCTGGCGGACGACGAGATCGCGAAGTACGTCAGCGACAATTCCTACGAGCTCGGCCGCAAGAACACCTTCGACCTGTACTTCACGCCGCTCGCCGCCCGCGAGGCGTGGACGGCGCGCTGGATCGGCGGCCAGTCGCCGCAGACCTTCTACTCCGACTACGACCCCGCCGTCCGCGCCATGACGGACGGGAACGCCGACCAGAGCAGGCAGCCCGCGATCACCCGCGCCGCCGTGTCCTACGACGCGGTGACCCTCGTCGCCAGCGTGGCGGGCCGCGTCTACTGGCAGGAGAAGGCGCTCCCGTCCGCGACGTCGGTGTTCGCCGCGCTGAACGACCCGGACCACGACGTCCTGCGGAACGGGGCGAGCGGCGTCATCCGGTTCGGCTCCCGCACGACCGGCCACCAGGTGCTCGACAAGCCGGTCATGCTCGCGACGCTCAAGCAGGACGGCACCACCGAGGTCGAACAGGTCTGCGGCCGCCTGATCGCGGGACGCCAGGGCCCCGCCCACTGCCCGCCCGGAGGCGAAACGTCCGACACGTGACCCGGTGACGCAGGCCCCGGAGACGAGCAAGGCCCCCGGTCCGGACCGGGGGCCTCAGGCGTTCGGGGGGCGACGCCGGTGTGTCAGCCGGCGTGACGCTTGAGGACCTCCGCCGCGCCCTGGACGTCGTCGATCGACCGCGTCCCGGGGCCGGTGTACCTGGCGCTCGGCCGGACGAGCCGGCCCGTGCGCTTCTGCTCGAGGATGTGCGCCGCCCATCCGGCGGTGCGGCCGCAGGTGAACATGGCGGGCATCATCGCGGTCGGAACCTCGGCGAAGTCGAGGATGACCGCGGCCCAGAACTCGACGTTCGTCTCGATCGGGCGGTCCGGGCGCCGCTCGCGCAGCACCGCGAGCGCGGCGTCCTCCAGGGCCTTCGCGGCCTCGAAGCGCGGCGCGTCGAGGTCCCGCGCGGTGCGCCGCAGCACCCGGGCGCGCGGGTCCTCGGCCCGGTAGACGCGGTGGCCGAAGCCCATCAGCCGGTCGCCGGAGTCGAGGATGTCGGTGACGACCTTGCGGGCGTCCCCGATCTGCTCGACCTTGTCGATCATCGGGAGGACGCGGGCGGGCGCGCCGCCGTGCAGCGGCCCGGACATCGCGCCGATCGCGCCGGAGATGCTGGCGGCGACGTCCGCGCCGGTGGAGGCGATCACCCGGGCGGTGAAGGTGGACGCGTTCATGCCGTGCTCGGCGGCGGAGACCCAGTAAGCGTCGATGGCCCGGACGTGCTTGGGGTCGGGCTCACCGCGCCAGCGGACCATGAACCGCTCGGTGATCGTGCCGGCCGCGTCGATCCGGTGCTGCGGGACCATCGGAACGCCGATGCCGCGCGCCGACTGCGCGACGAAGGACAGCGCCGTGACCGACACGCGGGCGAGGTCGGCGCGGGCCTCCTCGTCGGTGATGTCGAGGAGCGGTCGCATGCCGTAGGCGGGGGCGAGGGTGGGGAGCGCGCTCTGCACGTCCACCCGGACGTCGCCGGAGGTGACCGGCAGGACGTGCGGGTCGGCGGGGGCGAGGCCGGGGTCGAAGCTGTCGTCCACGAGGAGGCCCCAGGCGTCGCCGAAGGAGACGCGGCCGACGAGATCCTCGATGTCCACGCCCCGGTACCGGAGGGCTCCGCCCTCCTTGTCCGGTTCGGCGATCTCGGTCTCGAAGGCCACGACCCCCTCGAGACCAGGTTTGAAGTCGGACATGTCGTCCTGCCTTTCGTCTCCGGCGAGCATCCCTCGTCCGGCCCGTTCGCCGAGCGCGCGCGGGCGGTCCGCGCAGGTTGGGGGCGAGGAATGTTCGGTTTGATAAGGCGGTGCCGTGCCATTGAACCCTGTCTGCTTTACCGTCCAGTACCCAGGGGTCCCGTCAGTTGCACAAGGGCCAGGTGAGAGGCTCGGACGCTGTGGACTCCGCAACGCCCGACCCAGCACGGCTCCGCAGATCCTACGAGGCGGGCGAAATGTCCGAGTCGGCGCTCCCCGCCGATCCGCTCGCGCTCTTCGCCGCCTGGTTCGCAGGCGTGCACGAATCCGGCCTGGCGGAGCCGAACGCGATGATCCTCGCGACCGCCTCCGGAGACGGCGTGCCGAACGCGCGGACCGTCCTGCTCAAGGGGTACGGGCCGCAGGGGTTCCGGTTCTTCACGAACCTGACGTCCCAGAAGGGCGTGGAACTGGCCGAGAACCCGCGCGCGGCGGTCGTCTTCCCCTGGCACGCCCTGCACCGGCAGGTCCGGGCCGGCGGGCCGGTGTTCGAACTGCCCCGGGAGGAGTCGGCCGCCTACTTCCGGACGCGCCCGCACGGCTCGCGGCTCGGCGCGTGGGCGAGCGAGCACCAGTCCGGCGTCATCCCCGGACGGGACGTCCTGGAGCGCCGCTTCGCCGAGCTGGCCGAGCGCTGGCCCGACCCGGCGGAGGGACGGCGGCCGGGCGCGCCGGACGCCGAGTCCGCCGACGCCGTCCCGCTGCCCGACTTCTGGGGCGGGTACCGGCTCGTCCCGGAATGGATTGAGTTCTGGCAGGGGCGTCGCGACCGGCTGCACGACCGCGTCCGGTACCGCCGCGAGGCGGGGCCGCCCGCGCTGGACGGAACCCTGGGGGAGACGGGGAGGTGGGTGATGGAGAGACTGTCTCCGTGAATCCGGAACAGCAGCCAACCCCCACCCACGCTCCTGACAACCTCTCCCCTCCCGATGACGCCGAGCCCGAGCCCGAGCCCGAACATCCGCTGAAACCGCCCGGAGCCGGGCGGGGCGGGATTCTGCGCGGCCTGGCGATCGACACCCGCCCGCTGTCCAGCGGCCCCTACCGGCGGCTCTGGCTGGGGCAGGGCGTGTCGTTCATCGGGTTCCAGGTCACCGCCGTGGCCGTGCCCGTCCAGGTGTACGACATGACCCGGTCGTCGTTCTGGGTGGGCGTGGTCGGGTTCGTGAACCTCGTCCCGCTGATCGTGTTCGGGCTGTGGGGCGGCGCGGTCGCCGACCACATGGACCGGCGCAGGCTCCTGCTCGTCTCGTCCTACGTGATGTGGGCGGGGACGTTCCTGCTGCTCGTCCCGGCCCTGCTGGGCGTGCACAGCCTCGTCCTGATCATGGTCGCGGTGGCGGTCCAGGCGGTCGGGGTGTCGGTGTCGTCGCCGACCCGCAGCGCGATGATCCCCCGGCTGGTCGACGCGCCCCTCGTCCCGGCGGCGAACACGCTGAACTTCACCGTCATGCAGGGCGGCGGCCTCGCCGGGCCGCTGTTCGCCGGCGTGGTCATCTCCCACTGGAGCTACGCCGTCGCGTACGCGCTGGACGCCGTCCTGTTCACGTTCGTGCTGTACGCCGCGCTGCGGCTGCCCCCGATGCCGCCGCTCGGCGAGCTCGCCGGCACGCCGGGGCTGCGGTCGGTGTTCGACGGCCTGCGCTACCTGTCCGCGCAGCCGGTGCTGATGATGTCGTTCGTCGTGGACATCATCGCGATGGCGGTCGCGATGCCGCGCGCCCTGTTCCCCGAGGTCGCCGACACGAAGTTCGGCGGCGAGGGGGCGGTCGGCTACCTGTTCGCGGCGATCGCGATCGGCGCGCTCCTCGGCGGGATGTCGTCCGGCTGGATCGGACGCGTGCGCAAGCAGGGCATCGCGCTCATCGTGTCGATCGTGGTCTGGGGGCTCGCCGTGGCGGCGTCCGGGCTGGCCGGGCAGCTCTGGCTGGCGGTGGCGCTCCTCGCCGTGGGCGGCGCGGCCGACCTGGTGTCCGCCGTGTTCCGCCAGTCGATGCTCCAGACCTACGCGCCGGACGAGATGCGCGGACGCCTCCAGGGCGTGTTCACCGTCGTCGTCGCGGGCGGGCCGCGGCTCGGGGACGTCCGCGCCGGGGCGACCGCGAGCGTCGCCGGGGCCACCGCGTCCTGGGTCGGGGGCGGGCTCGCCTGCGCGGCGCTGGTCGTGGTCGCAGGGTTCGCCGTCCCCGCGCTGCTCCGCTATGACACACGTACCGCCGGAACGGTCCCAGTCGATGGGTGATCGAGGCGCGTGGGAAGTTTTGGCGTTCATCCCGTGTTCCCCCTACCCGGCTTCAGGGGGATATTCGCCGGGCCCGGCGTCGAGAGGTCCGAGCAAGTAGACTCCTGCCCATAAGACTGGAGGGAGCTGTGACCTCACACGGCCTGATCGATACCACGGAGATGTACCTCCGGACGGTTTTCGAGCTCGAAGAGGAGGGGATCATTCCCCTCCGCGCGCGCATCGCCGAGCGGCTCTCCCAAAGCGGCCCGACGGTGAGCCAGACGGTCGCGCGGATGGAGCGCGACGGTCTCCTCCGGGTCGAGGGCGATCGGCATCTCGAACTGACCGAGAGCGGCCGCGGGCTCGCCACCCGCGTGATGCGCAAGCACAGGCTCGCCGAATGCCTGCTGGTCAACGTGATCGGGCTGCCCTGGGAGGACGTCCATATCGAGGCGTGCCGGTGGGAGCACGTGATGTCGGAGGACGTCGAGCGCCGCCTGGTCGCGCTGCTCGACAACCCGACCACCTGCCCGCACGGCAACCCGATCCCGGGCCTGGACGAACTCGGCGGGCACGGCGCCGACGGCGACCCGTCCCCGCTGTCGGTGATGACCGCCGTGGCGTCCTCGGCGGGCGCCGACGCCGTGATCCGCCGCATCAGCGAGCAGGTCCAGAGCGACAGCGACCTGATGCTTAGACTCAAGCAAATAGGGATACAACCGGGACGAGAGGTGACGCTTCGGGCGACCGATGACGGGGTGCAGGTGATCAGTGACGACGAGGCCGACAGTCCAGCGACGGAGCTGCCGCGCGACATCGCCGAACACGTCTTCGTCAGCAGGCGCTGACCCGGTCGGCGTGCGAACGGTGGGCGCGCGGTTCGCCGGGGGACGGGGCCCCCTCTCGACGGTCTATACCGAAGATCTCCGTGGCTTCCCGCCTTTCGGGCGTATCCCGGCGGCCGGTTCGTCGTTCAATACGACGGAGGGGGTACGCGCGGCGTCCGCGCCGCGACGCCCGGTGATCATCGGGCCGGGCGGCGCCGGGTGGCCGGGCGGCGGGCACGCGGTCGGCGGGCTCGGCACTGTTTTCGGGATGGGGAGATGAAGCACTGGGGGGAAGCGCCTGACGAGGCGCGTCTGCCGCCCGAGACCGTCCTCAACCAGATGGAGATGGCGGTCATCGTCTGCGACCGCTTCAGCAACGTCATCTACGGCAACGCCTTCGCGCGCCAGCTGTTCGGCTTCGGCGGGGACGAGGTCATCGGGCACTCCGTGCTGTCCCTCGGCATCGCCGAGGAGGACCACGAGCAGGCCACCGAGCTGGCCAAGCACGTCCTCAAGGGCGGCGTGTGGGAGGGCACCTTCTGCAACCTGCGCGCCGACGGCAGCACCGTGTACACGCGGGCGCACGCCGTCCCGCTGCGGCACCCGTCCGGCGCGGTCGACGGCGTCGTGATCTTCGCCCGCGAGGCGCTCCGCTCCAACCAGCGCGAACAGGACCGCTACGGCCTGATGGAGCGGATCGGGGAGCGGCTCGCCGGGTCCCTCGAACTGGAGAGCACGCTCCGCCGCGTCGCCGACACCCTCGTCCCGCAGTTCGCCGACCACTGCTTCATCGACCTCTACAGCGGCGACCGGCTCTACCGGCGGGTGTCGCGGCACGCCGGGAACTGGGAGCCGCCGCCCGGCACCTGGGCCGAGGTCGGCGACCCGGTCAGCTACCCGCCCGGCCATTTCAGCGAGAAGGCGATGAGCCGCCGCGACGCCGTCCTCGTCGAGGACATGGTGCAGCACCGGTTCTCCGCGCCGTCCGAGGAGTCCCGGCGGCTCGGCGTCGAGATGGGCATCACCTCGGTGATCTCCGCGCCGCTGCTGGTGCGCGGCGAGCTGCTCGGCGTGATGAGCCTCGCGCTGTCCAACCTGTCGAAGCGGCCCGACCCGCACTACGACGGCTTCGACCGCGACCTGCTCGGCGCGATCGCCAGCCGGGTCGCGCTCGCCGTCGACAACGCGCTGCTGTTCGAGGAGGAGCGCGACACCGCGCTCGCGTTCCAGAAGCACCTGCTGCCCGGCGACCGCCCGCCCCGGCTGGACGGCCTGCAGATCGCCTGGCGGTACGAGCCGGCCCGGCCGCTGGAATCGCACGGGCACGGCATCCAGACGCAGGTCGGCGGCGACTGGTACGACGTGATCCCGCTGTCGGCGGGCCGCGTCGGCCTCGTCATCGGCGACGTCGAGGGCCGCGGCGCCCGCGCCGCCGCCGTGATGGGCCAGCTCCGCGCCGCGCTGCGCGCCTTCGCCCAGGACGACAAGCCGCCCGCCGACATACTGCGCAAGCTCGACGAGTGGGTGCGGACGATGACCCGTCCCGAGCGGATGCGGTCCGGGTGGAACAGCGACGACCTCGTCCGCCCGCCGCTCGTGTCCTGCACGTACTTCGTCTACGACGCCTGGTCGCGGGTGCTGGAGTTCGCGAACGCCGGGCACGACCCGCCGCTGCTGATCGTGGACGGCCACGTCGGCGACCTGCCGTTCGAGAGCCAGGGCGGCATGCTCGGCCTGCGCGCACCCGGGCTCGGCGGCGAGATCCTCTTCAACGAGGAGACGACCGAGTTGAAGCCGGGGTCGACGCTCGTCCTCTACACCGACGGGCTGATCGACCGGCGGCCTCGCGACGACGGCGACTACTACACCCGCGAGGAGTCGCGGGAGATGGTCCGCAACGCGGTCTCGGCCGTCGCGCGCGGCGGCGTCGAGGCGATCGCGAACGCCGCCTACGAGGCGGTGCCCGGCGACATCGACGACGACGTCGCGATCGTCGTGATCCGCACCGCCGGGGACGAGCTGGCCGTCGCCGAGCGCACCTTCGACGCCGAGCCGATCATGGTGTCGGAGGCCCGCCGGATGGCCGCCGACACGTTCGCGTCCTGGGGGATGCTGGACGAGCAGTCCGAGCTGGCGTGCCTGCTGGTGTCGGAGGTCGTGACGAACGTCGTCCTGCACGCGACGGCCACGCCGACGCCGCGCCGCGAGCCGGTCGTGCCGGTGCCCGCCGGTCCGCCCGGACGGGGCGGGGAGCCGCTGGGCGCGCCGCCGCCCGTCCAGTTCAACACCGACTTCGGCACGACCGCCCTCGACGCCGACCCGTTCGAGGGCCCGTTCGACGGCGGCGCGTTCGACGAGGACGACTGGAACCTCGGCGCCGACCTCGGCCGCCGCGAACCGCCGACCAAGGAGTTCCGGCTCCGGCTGCGGCGCGGCGCGGACGCCGTCTGGGTCGAGGTGTTCGACTCCGACATGCGCCTGCCGCGCATCCGCAGCGCGGGCGAGACCGACGAGGGCGGGCGCGGCCTCTACCTGGTCGACCAGCTCGCCACCCGGTGGGGCGCCCGGCCGACGCCCGACGGCAAGGCCGTCTGGTTCGAGCTGCCGCTCGCCCCGTAGCGATGCGCGCCTGGACGGTGGAGACGCCGGGCCCGATCGCGTCGGGGCCGCTCCGCCGCGCCGACCGCGCGACGCCGTCCCCCGGCCCGGGGGAGCTGCTCGTACGAGTGCTGGCCTGCGGCGTCTGCCGGACGGACCTGCACGTCGCGGAGGGCGACCTGCCCGTCCATCTCCCCGGCGTGACGCCGGGCCACGAGATCGTCGGGGAGGTCGTCGAGGCGGGCCCCGGAACCCTGCACGGCACCGGCGACCGGATCGGCGTGGCGTGGCTGCGCGGGACGTGCGGCGCATGCCGGTTCTGCCGCCGCGGCGCCGAGAACCTGTGCCCCTACTCCGTCTACACCGGCTGGGACGCGCACGGCGGCTACGCCGAGTTCGCCGTCGCCGTGGACGCCTACGCCTACGCGCTGCCGCCGGAGCTGGACGACGTCCGCGCCGCGCCGCTGCTGTGCGCGGGCATCATCGGCTACCGGGCGCTGCGCAGCGCGGCCGTCCCGCCGGGCGGGCGGCTCGGGATCTGGGGGTTCGGCGGGTCCGCGCACCTCGCCGCGCAGATCGCGATCGCCGAGGGCGCGGAGGTGCACGTGTTCACCCGCAGCCCGGCGGCCCGGGGACTGGCGCGCGAACTGGGCGCGGCGTGGGCGGGCGACTCGTTCGACACCGGGCCCGCGCCGCTCGACTCGGCGATCATCTTCGCTCCGGCGGGGGAGCTGGTCCCCGCGGCGCTGGAGCGGCTCGACCGGGGCGGGACGTGCGCCGTCGCGGGCATCCACCTGAGCGACGTGCCGTCCCTGGACTACCAGCGGCACCTGTTCCAGGAGCGGACGCTCCGGTCGGTGACCGCGAACACCCGCGCGGACGGCGCGGAGTTCCTGACGCTGGCGGCCCGCCTCGGCGTCGCCGTCACCACCCGCGCCTACCCCCTGGACGACGCCGACCGCGCCCTCGCCGACCTCGCCGCCGACCGCTTCACGGGTGCGGCGGTGCTCGTCCCGTAGGCCGTCCTCGTCCCGTGGAGGGTCAGGGGATGGGTTCGGCGGCGACGTGGGCCCAGGTCTGGGTGAACCACAGCTCGCCGCCGATGACGCGGGGCTTCGCGCCCGTCTTCGGCCCGCCGTCGACCTCGTCGACGAGCGCGGTGCGGATGCGCTCGGCGGTCGCGTCGTCGCAGGACCCGGCGAGCCACGGCTCGATGGGACGCTCCACCGTGAAGACGTCCAACCGGCGGATGCTGCCGCCCGCCGAGGTGATCATCTCGGTGAGCCGGGCGATGGACGGGGTGCCGGGGTGGTCCGGGTCGCGGAGCCGCTCGATGCGGTCGCGGTCGGGCCCGGCGAGGTTGCCGCGGACGAGATCCGCGATGATCACCCGTCCGCCGGGGCGGCAGACCCGCAGCAGCTCGCGGAGCACATGGTCGGGATCGCCCAGGTTGTACAGCGAGAACCGGGCCGTGACCAGCGAGAACGTGTTGTCCCTGTAGGGCAGGGCGGTGGCGTCGGCCTTGACCCGGACGTGGTCGGGCCCGAGCGGATGCGGCACCCGGTCCTCGCGGGTGGTGGCGACGGGCGGCGAGTCGCCGTCCGCGATCCGGACTGGACCGGTCCCGAATTCGACCGTGCTCATCCGCCGAGACGAGCCCGCTGCGCGCTCCCCGGGGGAGACGGCGGCGGGCACGGGCCTTGCCGCCGTGGGCATCGCGTCGACCGCGGTGAGGTGCCCCACCTGCGGGCCGAGCGCCGCGGGCATCGGGCCGCGGCCGCGCGCCACGTCCAGGCACACGTCGTCGCGGCCGGGCTCCACGAACTCCAGCAGTCGCCTCAGATGCGGGGCGATCGCGCCGCTCTCCCGGATCGCGGTCACCGGATGCTCTCCCTTTGCTCGGACCGGCTCCGGCGGACGGGGTCACACTCGCGAGAAGCCGGTTTCGCCTGTTATGACTCTCCGCCGGGGCGGGAAGTTCGGGACGGCGGGCAATTCGTCCGGTCCGAGTCGGCCGCCGCTACCGCATGTGGTTGCCGAACATGGTCATCGCCACGAGGACGAACACGATGAGCACCGCTGACCTCGTGGGCATGGGCAGCCGGAGCCGCACGGCGGCCCAGCGGACGCAGAACGTGGCGAGGAGCGCCACGACGACGAGGCCGATCATGCCTTCCCTGGTGACCATGCTGACCTTCCGTCCGGGGGGAGAGCCGCCTCCAAGAACGATAGACCGGTGGGGCGCGGATTCCCCCGCGTCCGGACGGCCCGGCTCAACCCGGCTAATCTCGCTCTGTGGCAGATGCGAAGGAAGTAGACGACCGGGACGAACTCGACGGCCGGGACCGGCTCGACGGGCTCATGGCGAACCTGGCGCGGGGCCGGATCGCCGTCGGCCTCGCGGCGCTCGCCGTGCCCCGGCTGACCGGCCGGGCCATGGGCATGGGCGGCGGCGCCGACCCGGGCCGCGAGTACCTCGTCCGGGCGTTCGGCGCGCGGGAGGTCGCGCTCGGCGCGGGCTACCTGCTGAGCCGGGACGGCTCCGGACGGGCGCTGTGGGCGCGGGTCGGGCTCGCCGTGGACGCCGCGGACACGATGAGCGCCGTCCGGACGCGTCCCGGCCTGCCGCTGTGGGCCACCGCCGGGGCGGTCGGCATCGCGGGCGCGGCGGCCGGGCTCGGCGCCGCCAAGGTCGCCCGCGACCTGTTCGGCTGACGCCCGCCGGACCGGGGCGGGGGCTTCGGCCCCCGAACCCGCGGTCAGGACGTGATCCCGCCCGTGTCATGGGTAGATCCTCCCCGTTTGCTCAGGACGAGCGAGGAGCGGCGGCATGGCGGCGGAGACGGCGGCGGCGCGGGACGAGCGGGACATGCCGGTGGGCCGGGACCTCTACGTCATCCTCGGCGCGCTCATGCTGGCGATGCTGCTCGCCGCGCTGGACCAGACGATCGTGTCCACGGCGCTGCCGACGATCGTCAGCGACCTCGGCGGGCTGAACCACCTGTCCTGGGTCGTGACGGCGTACCTGCTCGCCTCGACCGCGTCGACGCCGCTGTGGGGCAAGCTCGGCGACCAGTACGGGCGCAAGCGGCTGTTCCAGACGTCCATCGTGATCTTCCTGGTCGGGTCGGCGCTGTGCGGCCTGTCCCAGGACATGCTGCAACTGATCGTCTTCCGGGCGCTGCAGGGCCTCGGCGGCGGCGGGCTGATGGTGCTGGTCGTCGCGATCGTCGGGGACGTCGTCCCGCCCCGCGAGCGCGGCCGGTACCAGGGGCTGTTCGGCGCGGTGTTCGGGGTGGCGAGCGTCTGCGGGCCGCTGCTCGGCGGCTGGTTCGTGGACAACCTGTCCTGGCGCTGGGTGTTCTACATCAACGTCCCGATCGGGATCGTCGCGCTGCTGGTGATCGCGGCGGTGCTGCACGCGGGCGGCGAGCGGGAGCGGCACCGCATCGACTACCTCGGCACGCTGCTGATCGTCGGCTGGGCGGTCGGGCTCGTCCTGATGACGACCTGGGGCGGGACGCGCTACGACTGGCTGTCCGCCCCGATCATCGGGCTGGCCGCCGGGTCGGTCGCGCTGATCGCGGTGTGGGTGCTCGTGGAGCGCCGGGCCGCCGAGCCGATCATGCCGCCGAAACTGTTCGCGAACTCGGTGTTCTCGCTGGGCGCGGCGATCAGCTTCGCGGTCGGCTTCGCGATGTTCGGCGCGCTGACGTTCCTGCCGATCTTCCTCCAGGTGGTGCACGGGGTGTCGCCGACGCTGTCCGGGGTGTACCTGCTGCCGATGATGCTCGGCATGCTGATCGCCTCGATCGGCTCCGGGCAGCTCATCACCCGGTTCGGCCACTACAAGATCTTCCCGATGGCGGGCACGCCGATCATCGCGCTGGCGCTCTACCTGTGTTCGAGCCTGGACGAGGACTCGACCGTCCTCGCGATGAGCCTGCGGTTCGCGCTGCTCGGCTTCGGGCTCGGGCTGGTGCTCCAGGTGCTCGTGATCGCCGTGCAGAACGCCGTGCCGTACGAGGACCTCGGGTCGGCGACGTCCGGCGTCACGTTCTTCCGGCAGATCGGCGGGTCGTTCGGCGTCGCGGTGTTCGGGTCGATCTTCAGCAACCAGCTCGCCCGGCACATCACCGACCTCGGTCCGCGGCTGCCGCGCGGGTTCGACCCGGCGGCCGTCCAGGGGAACCCGAGCCTGCTCGACCGGTTCCCGGCCACCGTGAAGGAGGGCGTGCTGCACGCCTACGCGCAGTCGATCGACGCGGTGTTCTTCTGGGCCGTCCCGGTGGCGGCCGCGGCGTTCGTGCTGACGTGGTTCCTGCGCGAGGTGCCGCTGCGGGCCACCTCGGCGGCGCGCGACTACGGCGAGGGGTTCGGGGCGGCGCCGACCGTCCGGTCGTCCAGGCACGAGATCGAGCGCTGCCTGAGCGAGCTGATGCGCAAGGACCCGAAGGCCCGCGAACTCTACGGCCGGCTCGCCGCCCGCTCCGGCGTGGACCTGCCGCCGGGCAGCGTGTGGGCGCTGTGCCGGATCGCCAGGGACGGCACGGTCCCCGGCGCCGACCTGGCCGACCGCGCCGGGGTCAGCGTCGAGCAGGGCCGCCCGTACATCGACCGGCTGGTGGACGACGGCTACGTCCGCCGCGTCGACGGGACGCTCACCGTCACCCCGTCCGGGGAGGTCGCCGCCGAGCGGCTGTTCCGCACGCGCTGCGAGGGCCTCTCCCGGCACCTGGACGGCTGGTCGCCGGAGGCGCATCCCGAGCTGACCGACGTCCTGCGGCGGCTCGCGGAGGAGTCCCTCGGGGACGACGCGGACGGCGACGTGCTCGGCCGGCGTCCCGCGGCCGGACAGGGCGGCCCGGCCGGGGCGTAGCAGGCCGGAGACCGACTTCACAGCCCGCACGACGCGCGGGCGATGTAACCTCGTAGCAACAGACCGAATCTCGCTCGGTTTCCCGGGACGGAACCCACCCCACCACTTGGAGGCGCAGTGGCCGAGGCGTACATCGTCGGCGCGGTCCGTACCCCCGTCGGCACCAAGAAGGGCGCCCTCAAGGACGTCCACCCGGCCGACCTCGGGGCCCACGTGCTCAAGGAGCTCGTCAACCGCACCGGGGTCGACCCGTCCGCGGTCGAAGACGTGATCATGGGCTGTGTCATGCAGGTCGGCCCGCAGACCCTCGACGTCGCGCGCACCGCGTGGCTGTCGGCCGGGCTGCCGGAGAGCGTGCCCGGCGTGACGATCGACCGGCAGTGCGGCTCGTCGCAGCAGGCGATCCACTTCGCCGCGCAGGGCGTCCTGTCCGGCACGCAGGACCTCGTCGTCGCCTCCGGCGTGGAGCAGATGGCCAAGGTGCCGATGGGCGCCACCATCGTCCAGGGGATGGACTTCCCGTTCGGCGAGGGCTGGGCCGAGCGCTACGGCATGCAGGAGATCTCCCAGTTCCGCGGGGCGGAGCTGATGGCCGAGAAGTGGGACCTCAGCCGCGAGGAGATGGAGCGGTTCGCGCTGGAGAGCCACCGGCGCGGCGCCGCCGCGATCGAGGCGGGCTACTTCGACCGCGAGATCGCGCCGATCGCGGGGCTGACCAAGGACGAGGGCGCCCGTCCCGACACGACGCTGGAGAAGATGGCGGGCCTCAAGGTGCTGCGCGAGGGCGGGCGGATGACCGCCGCGCTGGCCTCGCAGATCTCGATCGGCGCGTCCGCGCTGCTGATCGCGTCCGAGGCTGCGGTGAAGCGGCACAACCTGACGCCGCGCGCCCGCATCCACACCCTCTCGGTGACCGGCTCCGACCCGGTCTACATGCTGACCGGGCCGATCCCGGCGACGGAGCGGGCGCTGGAGCGGTCCGGGCTGAAGATCGGCGACATCGACGTGTTCGAGGTCAACGAGGCGTTCGCGCCCGTCCCGATGGCGTGGGCGCGCGACACGGGCGCGTCGCTGGAGAAGACGAACCCGAACGGCGGCGCGATCGCGCTCGGGCACCCGCTCGGCGCGACCGGCGGCATCCTGATGACCAAGCTCCTGCACGAGCTGGAGCGCACCGGCGGACGGTACGGCCTGCAGACCATGTGCGAGGGCGGCGGCCAGGCCAACGCCACGATCATCGAGCGGCTGTAGCCCCCGCCGCGGCCCGCCCGCACAGGGCTGGACGGGCGGGCCGCGTGCGGCGGCCGGGAACAGGCTGGACATGGACGAGACGGTTCTCTACTCGGTGGACGATCGGGTCGCGCGCATCACGCTGAACCGGCCCGACGCCCGCAACGCGCTCGACGACCAGATGATCGGGGAGCTGCTCGCCGCCTTCGAGCGGGCGACGGCCGACGACGCCGTGCGGGTGATCGTCCTGACCGGGGCGGGGGACCGGGCGTTCTGCGCCGGAGCCGACCTCGGCGGCCTCGACCGGGACGGCCTGGCCGTGGCCGACATCCGGGAGAGCGCCCCGTTCCGGCTGTTCACCGCGTTCCCGAGACTCGGCAAGCCGATCATCGCGCGGCTCGCCGGGCACGCCGTCGCGGGCGGCCTCGGCCTCGCCGCCGCCTGCGACCTGGTGATCGCGGCGGACGACGTCAAGCTCGCCACCCCCGAGGTCAACGTCGGCCTGTGGCCCATGATGATCATGGCGATCATCGACCGGAACGTCGCGCCGAAGCACGCGTTCAAGCTGTACTACACCGGCTCCCGGATCACCGCCGCCGAGGGACGCGAGATCGGCCTGGTCACCGAGGTCGTCCCGCGCGCGGAGCTCGATGCCCGCGTCGACGGGCTGGCCGCCGTGATCGCGTCCAAGAGCCCGGTCGGCCTGCGCTGCGGCCGCGACGCCTTCTTCGCGGTTCAGGGGCGCCCGCTGGAGGACCAGGTCGCCTACCTGCTCGGCGAACTCGTCGGACTGGCCGCCACCGAGGACGCCAAGGAAGGCATCACGGCCTTCCTGGAGAACCGTCCGCCCGACTTCAAGGGCCGCTAGCGGCCCGCGCGGGTCTCGGACGGCGTGCGGCCGAACCGGGCCCGGAAGTGCCGGGCGAACAGCGCCTGGCTGGAGAAGCCCCAGCGGTAGGCGACGTCCGCGATCGTCGTGTCGGCCGCGCCCGGAGCGGTCAGCTCGTCGTGGGCGCGCTGGAGGCGGCGCTCCAGGATGTACTTGGCGGGCGTCGTCCCCGCCGACTCGAAGATCCGGCCGAGGTGCCGCGACGACACCGCCATCACCCCGGCGACCTGGCCCGGGGTGAGGCAGATGTCGTGCAGGTGCCGCTCGATGTAGTCCTTGGCGACGATGAGCTGCGTCCGGTACGCGGCGGGCGCGTCGCCGCCGCCCGCGCGCTCGGTGGCGAGCATCCTGATCAGGTCGAGGACGGTGTTCCGGGCGCCCTCCGGGCCGTCCGCGCCGGGGTTCTCCAGGACGGAGCGGAGCGCGCCGAGCAGCTCGCCCTCGCGGGCCGTCCCGCGCCCGAACAGCATGGGCGCGGCGACGCCGCCCGACACGCACTCCTCCACGAACAGGTCGCGCGGGACGTCCACCAGGAACTGCCGCATCGACGACGAGAACCCGAACAGGTACGGGCGGCGCGTGTCGTACACGACGAGGTCGCCGGCGGCGGCGGACAGGCAGCCGTGCTCGTGCAGGAACACGGCCTCGCCCTTGACCAGCAGCGTCGCGAAGACGGAGTCCTTCGGCGTGGACCGCGCGACCTGCGGGGTCCGCTCGACGGCGTGCGCGTTGCCGCTGATCTCCGCCAGCCGGACGTCGCCGAGGTCGAAGTTGGTCTGCCGGGCCAGCAGCCCGTGCTCCGAGTAGGCGGACACGGACAGCCCGACCAGCGCTCTGCGGTTGTACTCCTCCCAGAACGCGATCCGCTCGCGCGGATCGACGTCCTCCGTGCTGGCCTGGGAGATCATCTGTGCGGGTCCCGGCATTGGTCTCTTCCTCCCGGTGACGGGCGGCCTTAGACGGAGCCTACGCCGCTTTACCCGTCAAACCGCCAGGTAGCCTCCATCGACCGGAAGGATCGCGCCGGTCATGTAGGACGCGGCGGGCGAGCAGAGGAACGCCGCGACCGACGCGATCTCGCCCGGCCGCCCGTACCGGCCCGCCGGGATCCGCGCGAGGACGGCCGCCGCGGCGGGCGGATCGTCCAGCAGGCCGCGGGCCAGCGGGGTGATCACGAAGCCGGGCGCGATCGCGTTGACCCGGACGCCGTCCGCCGCGTACTCGGCCGCGAGCGACTTGGTGAGCTGCGAGATCCCGCCCTTGCTCGCGCTGTAGGCGGGACGGTCGCGGCTCCCCGAGAACGCGAACATCGACGACACGTTCACGATCGAGCCGCCGCGCCGGGCGAGCGCCGGACGGGCCGCCTGGCACGCCACCATCGTCGCGGTCAGGTTGATCTCCAGGACGCGGCGCCACCGGCCGAGGTCGTACTCGTCCCGGTCGTGGCTGACGCCCGCGCAGTTCACGAGGACGTCCAGCGGGTCGGTCTCGGCGATCAGCCGGGTCAGCTCGCCGTCGTCCAGCACGTCGTGCTCGACGACCCGGACGGCGGCGTGGCGCGGCAGCTCGTCCGGGTCGGCCGGCAGCAGCCCGAGGGCGGTGACCTCGGCCCCGAGCTCGGCGAACAGCACGGCCGTCGCCGACCCGATCCCGGACGTCCCGCCGGTGACGAACACCCGCCGCCCGGCGAACAGCCCCGGCGCGAACCCCTCCGTGACGTCGGTCATGGCCGCACCAGCACCTTGATCTCCTCCATCGTGTTCAGCAGCGTCTCGAACCCGTCGCGGACGACCTCGTCCAGCGGGACGACCGAGGTCACGATGGACGCGAAGTCCATGCCCTCCTCGGACGCGAGCCGGATCAGCTCGGGATGGCAGTCCCGGTACCCGACCGACGTGATGATCGACTGCTCGTTGTTGACCAGCGCGAACGCGTCGATCGCGAACATCCCGCCGAGGCCGAGCAGGACGACCCGGCCGCCGCGCCGGGTGGCGGCGAGGCAGTCGTTCAGCGTCCGCTCCGCGCCGACCGCCTCGAAGGCGAGGTCGGCGAGGCCGGGCGGCAGCTCACCGGCGTCCACGACGTCCGCCGCGCCGAGCCGCCTCGCCAGCGCGCGGCGGGTCGGGGACGGGTCGCACCCGATCACCTTCCCGGCCCCGTACCGGACGGCGAGCTGCACGACCAGCAGCCCGATCGGGCCGAGTCCGACGACCGCGACGGTCTCGCCCTCCTGGAGCCCGGACCTGCGGATGCCGTGCAGCGCGACCGCCGCGGGCTCGAACACGGCCGCCTGCTCCAGCGGGAGGTCGTCCGGCAGCCGGTGCAGCATGTAGGACGGCACGACCGCGCGCTCGGCGAGCCCGCCGTCGCCCATCAGCCCGGCGAACCCGAAGTGGCGGCACAGGTTGTACTCGCCCGCCTCGCAGCGCGCGCACTCGCCGCACCGGTAGTGCGGCTCGACGGCGACGGGGTCGCCGGGCTCGAACCCGGTGACGCCGGGGCCGACGGCGGCGACCGTCCCGCAGAACTCGTGGCCGAGGGTCAGCGGGGCGGTCCGTCCCGACTCGGGGTGCGGCTCCTTGACCGGGATCGCGTGCGGCCCGTCTGCGTATTCGTGCAGGTCACTGCCGCAGATACCGCAGTACGCGACGGTGACCGACACTTCGCCGGGGCCGGGAAGGCGAGGCGCGACGTCCTCGACCCGCACGTCCCTGGGCCCATGCCAGACGGCAGCCCTCACGAGGTCACCGCCTGACGACGGCGCAGTACGGCCGGGGCCGTCTCGCGGAGGCCGAACGACAGCAGCACCACGAGCGCCGCCCCTCCCGCGGCGATGAACATCGCCGCGTCCAGTCCCCAGATGTCGGACGCGCGCCCGGCGACCAGCGGGCCGAGGAACCCGCCCGCTGGCTCGCCCACGCCCATGATCACGCCGAGCGCGGCCCGCGGCACGGTCTCGGCCGGGATCGTCGCCATGAACAGCGTGAAGCAGCCGAGCCCCGTGTAGGTGAGGATCATCAGCGTGCCGAGCAGCAGCGGGCTGTCCACGTACACGACGGCGATCGGGCAGCAGACGGCGAGCAGCGTGAAGCCGATCAGCGCCTTGCGGCGGCCGATCCGGTCGGAGATCCCCGGGGTCGCGAAGCCCCACAGCACCCAGGCGACGCCGAGGCAGGTCATGACGGCGCTCATCGTCCCGGAGCCCCAGCCCTTCTCGTCGGTCAGGTACTTGGGGGTGAAGGTGATCAGCGTGACGAACCACGTCAGGTAGCAGGGCGCGATCAGCATGCAGATCACGACGTTGCGCAGCCGCAGGACGTCCTTGACCGGGGTCTTCTCCACCGGCGCTTCGGGTTCCGCCCTGGCCGCGCGGGGCGGCCGCTCCAGCACGAACTTCGCGATCAGCGCGGTGACGATCAGGCCGGGAATGATCGTGACGAAGAACGCCGTCCGCCAGCCGAACGAGTCCGCCATCCACACGACGACGACCGGCGCGACGATCCCGCCGAGCAGGCCCGCCGACGACCCCTGCAGCAGGCCCATGTTCAGCCCGCGCCGCGACTCCCGCGACGCCTCGACCATGAGCGACTGCGACATCGGCAGGACCGCGCCCTCCGCGGTGCCCATCAGCGCCCGCGCCGCGAGCAGCCCGAGGAAGCCGCTCATCAGCCCGGACGCCGACGAGAACAGCGAGAACAGCAGGACCGCCCCGATCAGGATCGGCTTGCGCCTGCCGATGCGGTCCGACAGGCTCCCGGCGAACATCCCCGCGAGCGCCCATGTCAGCGCGAGCACCCCGGACAGGAAGCCGAGCTGCGAGTTCGACAGGCCGAAGTCGTCGTCCATGTACGGGGCGAGGAACGCGAGGGCCTGCCGGTCGAAGAACACGAAGCCGAACGCCAGGAACAGGACGGCCAGCAACCGGTTCTCGTACCGGTCCGGGGTCGTCGCGGGCGATGCGCGCTTCAGCAGGGTGACCATGGGCTACCGGAACAGCGAGTCGATGTAGTCCGCGCCCAGTCCGACCTTGTCGTAGTGCTTGCGGCACATGTCGATGTAGTCGTGGACGTCGAAGTACCCGGCGGTGTCGCCGTTCTCGTCCAGCCAGATGAGCGGGCCCTTGACGATGAACAGCGTCTTCATGGGCTCTTCGTGCTCGTAGGCGACGAGCGTGTGGCCTTCGCCGGGGGACTCGTAGACGAAGTCGCCCGCGGTCGCCGTCCAGGGGCGCTCCAGGTAGCCCCACTTGCCGGAGATCGTGTAGGCGAACACCTCGTGCGGGTGGTAGTGCCGGTTGACGAGCCCGGCCTCCTTGGACCGCAGGACGTCGGACCAGGTGTTGTCCTTGACGTTGATCCACAGGGGGCGGGACCCGACCGTCTCGGTGAACGGCACGTAGTACCGGTCGTCGTCGGTGGCCACATTCGGGATGTAGACCTCCGGCAGCGCGTCCGGCTTCAGGGAGTTCTCGATCGGCTTGAGGTTCTTCCAGAACTCCGAACCGGGGGTTTCAGGCATGTGAACGGCTCCTCTCACAGCACGTTCCCGTGAGTGAACCTCGCGCCGGCCGCCCCCGTCTTTCCTTTCCCGGACCCCGGCGTTTGCAGATCCCAGACATCCGCGGCCGGACGGCCTACGGAGACGCCAGTTCCGCCAGCACAGCGGCGTGATCGGACGGCCAGACGCCGTCCACGGGCCCGTCTCCCGCGCGGCGCACGGAGCGGACGTGCCCGGCGCCGCCCGGTCCGGGCGGGCCGACGTGGACGTAGTCGATGCGTCCGGGCGGCTCGCGGGTGAGCGCGGCGTAGGGGTTGGCCGGGTCCCAGGTGTTCGCCGGGGCGGCTGGGTCGGCGTACTCCCAGGCGTCCAGGAAGACCTGGCCGGGGACGGGCGGCGCGGTGCGGTACCCGCCGAGCAGCCGCATCTCGTCCGAGTCGGGGAGGGCGTTGTAGTCCCCGGTGAGGACGGGCGGGAAGGCCGAGCGGCCCCGGTGGCCGGCGACGAAACCGGCCAGGGCGGCGACCTGCGCGCAGCGGACGGCCGACTCGTGCGGCCCCGAGTTGAGATGCGTCGTGAAGAACGGCACCGGGTGGACGGGCGCGTCCGCGAGGGCGAAGAGGGCCTGGTGGCCGTCGTCCCGGCCGCCCTCGGCGGGCAGCCGCAGGACGGCGCGGTCGATGATCGGCCAGCGGCTGAGGATCGCGTCCCCGACGCCTGCGGTCGAGCCGTCCAGGCGGGCGTGCCAGCGGCCCGGACGGTCCGAGGCCGCCCACGTCCAGTGCATGCCGAGCCGGTCGGCGAGCCATCCGGCCAGGTTCTCCCCGCCGCCGCTGTTCTCCCCGCCGCCGCTGTTCTCCCCGCCGTCGTCCCAGACCTCCTGGAGGCCGACGAGGTCGCAGTCGAGGCTCGCCAGGGTGGACGCGATCGCCTCCCGGCGGGCCTCCCAGGGACCGAACCGCCACCACACGTTCCAGCTCAGCACCCGCATTCGGCCGCCCTCTCCTGGAGTCTCCTGGCCATTCGGGCATTCTGGCCTATTCGGCGGCGAGGCCCTCGTAGTAGGCGACCTGGGCGGGGTAGTAGTCGTCGAAATCGGGCTTGGGGGCGTCCGTCATGGAGGCGGTGAGCATGTCGAGGTAGTACTCCCAGCCCGGACCGGTCGTGGTGACGTCCGTTCCCGGGTCGAGATGGTGGAGGAAGGTCAGCGTCGTCTCGCCGTCCGCCTCGGCGAGCCGGGCCTCCAGGTGCCAGCGGCCGTACTCGTCGACCGTCTCGACCTCCAAGCGGTGGGGCGGCTCGCAGGCGAGGATCGTCATGTCGCTCTCGGGCGCGCCTTTCTCGTGGACGAGCGTGAGCCGCACCGTGGCGCCCGGCCTGCCGTCGCCGGTCCAGCTCGCGAACCAGCGCGCCGTCCGCTCGGACTCGGTGACGCTGGCCCACACGTCCTCGATCGGGGCCTTGTAGTGGCGTGTCAGTTGCAGGTCGGAGCCGGTCGCCGTGGTGAGCAACCGGCCGGTGGGCGGTGGTGTCATCCTGCGCTCCTCTTCGCGGTGTCGGTCGATTCGGCGGACGTTCGCCGGTCGCGCCGGGTGCGGTGGACCTCGGTGTCCAGGGCGTCGAGCCGCTGCTCCCACGCCTCCCCGCGGACGGCGGCCAGCCACCGGTCGATCTCCCGGAGGGGGCCGGGGTCGGCGCGGTAGTGCCGCTCGCGTCCCGCCGTCTCGGCCGTGACGAGCCCCGCCTCGCGCAGCACGCGCAGGTGGCGGCTCACCGCCGGACGGCTGATCTCCGGGAACGCGGCGGCCAGCGTGCCCGCCGTGCGCGGGCCGCCGGTGGCGAGCAGCAGCACGATCCGGCGGCGCACCGGATCGGCCGCGGCGGCGAAGGCGTCCATGGAGGACATGTAACCATCGTGTTACACGTCTTGTCGAGCCGAGCCCCGGGGTGGACGTTCGTAAGGGCGCAGGCTCTTCGACGGCCGGGGAATCGTCCGTATTTGCCGGTGTTCATGGTGGCCAGGCATTTTCCCCAAAGTCTTACTAATGCCGGTCCAGCTTCCGGTAAGGCGTCGTTTCGAGTGAATTAATATGTTGATGACCTACGCATGGGAACTTCGGCATGCATTCGGAAGGCCCCGAACGCGCGGTGGCCCACTCGCGGCAGAGGGGCGACGAGCGTTCTGCTGGTCGGCGCGCTCGGGTTCGCCGCGCTGTCGGGTTGCAGCGGCGACAACGAGCGTCCGGCGGGGCAGCGGGGGGCGACCGAATCGGCCGCTCCCGGAACGGGCCGGTTCACCGTCGCGGGGACGGGCGACTTCCTTCTCCACGAACCCGTCACCAAACAGGCCGCCGCGGACGCGCGTGCGAGGGACAAGAAAGGCTTCGACTTCACGCCGATGCTCGCGCAGCTCAAGCCTTATATCGGTAAGGCGGATCTGGGCGTCTGCCACGTCGAAACGCCTTTGGCTCCGCCCTCGGGGCCTTTTGAGGGTTATCCGATGTTCAGTTCACCGCCGCAGATCGCGGACGCGATCCGCGGGGTGGGCTACGACACGTGCTCCACGGCGTCCAACCACTCGCTTGACCAGGGCGAACCGGGCGTCCGCCGGACGATCGACGACCTGAACAGGGTGGACCTCCGGCACGCCGGGACGGCCCGAAGCCCGGAAGAGGCGAAGCAGATCAACCTCATGACGGTGAAGGGCGTCAAGGTCGCGCAGCTCTCCTACACCTATGGGACCAACGGCATTTCGGCGCCCGGCGGGAAAACCTGGCTCGTGAACACGCCGATCAACCCCGACAGGGTTCTCTCGGACGCGGCCCGTGCCAAGCAGGCCGGTGCCGAGGTCGTGATACTCAGCCTCCACTGGGGGACGGAATACCAGCACGCGGCCACGTCCGAGCAGCGACGCCTGGCGAAGACATTGCTGGCCTCGAATAACATTGACCTGATCATCGGCTGCCATGCTCACGTCGTGCAGCCTTTCGAGCAGATCAACGGTAAATGGGTCGTGTACGGAATGGGGAACCAGGTCGCCAACCCGACCGCGAACGAGCAGACCACTCACGAAGGGCTCATCGCCTGGCTGACCTTCAGCCGGGACGCGCAGAACCGGTGGAGAGCGCAGCCCGCCTTCGTCCCGACTCTCGTCACGGCGGGCCCGCCCATCAGGCTCCGGACGCTGGGCAAGAATTCCGGTAACCAGGCGACCGTGGCACGCACGACGAAAGTCGTGCGGAGCCTCGGATTCAACGTCCCGATCGCGTCGCCGCCGAAGTAGGACCGTCAGCGGCGGACGGCTCGCCGACGAGCCGCCTCGTGCGCCTCGCCCAGAAGGCGGAGCGCCAGCGAACTGGTCTCCGCGCCGGGATTGACGATCGAGACCCACCCCTGCGCGCGATAGACCGGGTGAGGCAGGAGGGTGTCGGCCATCGCGAAGTCGACCGGCGAGCCCGCTTCCTCGCGCGGATCCTCCCCGATGAGTCGGGTGAACGCGGGCCTGCCGACGTGGATGTTCAGCCGCCACCGATCGGGACGGTCGAGGTCGCTCAGGCTGTCGTCGGGGTAGTTCTTCGTCACGATGGTGGCGTAGGGCTGCTCGCGCTGCGGTACCTGCCCGTCGGGCGCGTAGTAGAAGAAGTGGTCGCCCCACGCGATCTCCGGGAACTCGCTTCCCTCGGACGGCGCCAGCTCAAGCACCCCGTCGAACGCGCGGACCGCCGCAAGAATCTGCTTCATACTCATGGTTCAAGCGTGGACTTGAAGTGCTTATGGAGGGTTCGCTCGTGGGCCAGGACGATTCGGAGGTGAAGCCTCTGAGTACCGCGGCCGTGGCGGCGGCGACCGGCTACTCGGTCCAGCAGATCCGCGACCTGGAGGCGCGCGGTGTCATCCCGGCTGCTTCCCGGGCGCCCAACGGCTACCGAAGCTTCTCCGCGACCCACGTTCGCGACCTACGCGCCTACCGCGATCTCGCCCACGCGGTGGGGCCCGTCGAAGCACGTCGAGCTATGCGCGACATCCGTTCGCTGCCGCTGGACCAAGCGGCGGCCCTCCTCTGCTCCTTCCACGCCCGTCTTAACCACGAACGAGAACAGGCACTCGCCGCTCGCGAGGCGCTCCGCGCCATTCGCGCCGAAGCGACGACCGACGCAGTCCCCGTAGAAGCCGACTCGATGACCATCACCGAACTGTCACGAGCGCTGGGCCTGCGCGCCTCGACACTCCGCTTCTGGGAGCAAATGGGCCTGGTAACCCCAGAGCGCATGCCAACGCGAGCCGGAACGGCCCGCCGCTACCACCTCACCGCGATCCGCGAGGCCCGCATCACCGCGGCCCTGCGAGCCGCCGGATACCGCATCCCGGACGTCCGGCAAGCCATAACGGCGATCCGAGATCTTCACGACGTGAGCCATTCCCTTGAGGCGCTCGACACCCGCCTGAACACCATCGCCCAACGCGCCCTGGCTCTCTTGCGGGCAGGAACCACCCTCGCTGAGATCGTCCAACCAACCCCGGGGCAGTGAATCACAGCTTCGGGAAATGAAGGAATGATCAGTCGAGTCGCCGTCCCATTTTCGCCGACTGCCGATTATATCCCTTCGTATCCCACCATTCTTCCAGATGAGTGTGGACGAGATGTACGAGCTGCCGGAGTCTTTCGGGAGAGGGCGCGGGCGAGGTGAGAACGTCCACCCAGGACTTGTCGTGCCAGGGGAGCGTGACCACCCAGTGTTCATCCGGATGGTCTTGGCGGCGTACGGTCAGCCGGTACGTCAACGTCGGCCCTCGGTCCGGATCGTGCTCGACCGACAGGTCGGTGATGTCGAAATGGACCCCGTCAACGGTGACGTACGAGCGACTCAGGGCCTGCTCGGCCTGCGTCTGTTCTTCCACAGGACCACCATTTCACCTCGTCCCGCGCCCGAACACGTGCCTAGCAGGCGGCTCCGGCCGCTGCGAGCGCATTGACCGGGTAGGCGGTCAGGAGGTCGTTGCTCCCCGCCGGAGTACCGATGATGGTGCGGAACTTCTCCCTCCGCGGGCACTGATTCGCGTATGTGGAATAGCCGCCGCGCCCGTTCGGGTCACCGGACCAGATCGCGGTGCCGATCTTCCGGTCCATCGTGTTGTTCCAGCCGTGACGCGCCTTGATGTGCTTCCAACCCCACGTTCGCGTGCCGCAGCGCAGGGTGAAGGCCCGAGGCCCCCGGTAGTACCTCTTAAGGATGTAGGTGCGGCTGTGACTCCTGCACTTGGCGTCAAAGCTGGTGGCCGCGCTGAGGGTCTTCCCGGAGGCGGGGGACGCCGCGGACGCCGAAGCCCCGGTCGGAATCAGCAGCGCCGACGCGACGACGGCAGTCGACAGACCTACCTTGACGGAAGTGGTGAGAAGCATGCTTTCCCCTCTGTTTCCCCGTAGTCACCAGGTCATGAAGAGCCTTCCTCGGTGACCTTGATCAGGGTTCCAGCGCCGTCCACTCGCCGTCAATTTTTTAATTTTCAATCCAAAAATGAAGAGTTCCGGCGCGCAGATTGCGGCCCGTGTGCTTACGAGGTGCAGCCAAGGCGCCGAAGGGCGCTCTGCGGCGTGGGGAGTTCATGGCCGGAGTGCGGTCACTTCTTGGCTCGCACCAGCTTACATTACTGTATGTGATTAAACTTAACTCTAAGTGGTTGCCCCTCTTCGCGGGAGCAACGACGGCCGCGGCGCTGGCACTCGTGCCGGTCGCCGCACACGCGCAGCAGGTCAGCCGGACGTTCAGTTACACCGGAGCGCCGCAGACGTTCACGGTCCCGGAAGGGGTCTGCGAGCTGACGGTGGACGCCTTCGGAGCCGCGGGCGGCAACGCCGTCTACGGGTCTCCCGGGGGGCGCGGTGGTGAGGTCATCGCCACTGTTCCGGTCACTCCCGGGGACGCGCTGACGATCGACGTCGGCGGCGCGGGCACCGGCGGAGACCCCAACGCTCGAACGCCCGCGCGAGGCGGCTACGGCGGGGGCGGCCAGCCCGGCGCGTTCAGCCAGGAGCGCATTCCCGGCAACGGCACCGTCGGCGGCGGCGGTGGCGGGGCGACGAAGGTCAGCCTCGCCCTGGAGCCGCTCATCATCGCAGGTGGAGGCGGCGGCGGCGCGGGCAGCTTCGCCGACACGTCGGCGGGCCACGGCGGGGACGGCGGCCGTACCGGCACCGACGGCGGCACCCCGGACCAGCCCGGCGCGGGCGGAGGCGGCACCTCCGCGGGCAAGGGCGGCGCGGCGGGGCAGCCCGTCTCGGAGTCCGACCAGGCCGGTCTCCCCGGCGGCGACGCGGTCGACGGCGTCGGCGGAGACGGCGCGGTGAACCTCCAGGACCCGCACATGGGAACGGGCGGCGGGGGCGGCGGAGGCGCGCAGGGCGGTGGCGCGGGCGGCTCCTCCTCGGCCAGCACCATGTATGCGGGCGGCGGTGCGGGAGGCTCAAGCCTCGGCCCCGCCGATGCCACCTACAACACCGGCGTCCGCCAGGGCGACGGTGAAGTGACACTCACCTACGACACCGAGTCGTGCGGCGTCCCACCTACGC
This sequence comes from Actinomadura syzygii, assembly GCF_008085905.1. Lineage (GTDB taxonomy): Bacteria > Actinomycetota > Actinomycetes > Streptosporangiales > Streptosporangiaceae > Spirillospora > Spirillospora syzygii. Next base: position 53,693 of record NZ_VSFF01000008.1, read on the forward strand.
CGACGCCCACGCCCACGCCCACGGAACCTACGCCGACGCCGACGCCGACCAAGCCCCATCCGGCACCGTGTCCGAACGAAAAACTCAAGGTCGAGAAGAGCACCGACCGGGCCAAGGTGCCAGTCGGAGGGACGGTGCACTATCGCATCCGCGTTACCAATACCTGCGCCGGCGTCTTCCGCAAGGCCACGTTCACCGATGACCTGGCCGACGTCCTCGACAACGGCCGTCTCAAGGGACCGATCCACGCCAGCGTCGGCACCGCCCGCCTGACCGACCACACCCTGACCTGGATCGGTGACCTGCAACCCGGTCAGACGGCCGAGATCACCTACACGGTGATCGCCTGCGACCCGGGGGTGCTGCGCAACGTTCTCACCTGGCACTGCAAGTCATCCGACAAGCGATGGAACTGCGTCCTGAAAACCAACACCAAGGTTCATCGCAAGCACTGACCCATTGTGCAAGGGGCCCTGGGAATGCCTGGGGCTCCTTGCCCATGGCAGAGAATGAGAAAGCCCCCTCCGTAGAGGGGGCTTTGGGGGGACGGCTATCGGTCGAGTTCGGCGGCCTTGATGCGGCTGATGAGCCCGGCTACGGCCGGGCGGCTGAACTGGAGAACGGGTCCGTGGGGGTCGGTGCTGTCGCGGACGCCCACGGTGGTGTCGAGGTCAGCCAGTTCGACGCAGGTACCGCCTTCCTGGCCGGTGTAGCTGCTCTTGCGCCAGGCGGCGTGTTTCAGGTCCTTCACAAGCCCTCCATCACCTCTCGGATCAGAGCTTCTGAGGCCATTTCGGTCATGGCCGCACTGCTGATGAGGTCCCACAGCTGTCGAAGCTGCTCCACATGGGAGCTTAGTTCGATCACGCGGCCGGTACCGCCTGCGCCTTCCACGAAACCGATCTCCGGCTCTCCCTCGCAGCCGAACAGCGTGAATCCGCTGGAAGGAAAAAGCTGAGCCTCAGCAGGGACGATCCGGATGCTGATGTTGGGCTCCTTGCCCAGATCCAAGAGCCGAGCGAGCTGGGCCTTGGTGATTTCGTTGTCTCCGACGATCTTCCGGATCGTCGCTTCCTGCATTAGGACCACTATCCAGGGCGGGTCCTCCTGCTCCAGGATCTCCTGCCTGGCCATTCGCGTGCTCACCGCGCGGTCGAGCACGCTGGTGCGTTGCCCGGGTCGAAGCACGGCGCGCGCGTAGTCCTCGGTCTCGAACAGCCCGGTCACCGCGATGGACTCGTAGACGCGGATGGCGTTGGCGGTGCTCTCCAGGCTGGCGTAGGGGCGGAAGAAGGAGGGGATGCCCTCCTTGGCGGCGAGGGGCTGGAGCTCCTGGAACTGGTCGTCGGTGCCGAAGTGGGCGTCCAGGCGCTCGGCCAGTTGGAAGGACGGGGCCTGCGCGGCGGTCTCGACCTTGGAGATCGTGTCGTTGGAGTAGCCGATCGCGTCCGCCAGTTGTGATTGGGAAAGTCCGGCTTTGTCGCGAAGCTTCCGGAGCTTTGCCCCGAAAAGTGCCGCCGCCGACTCGGTCGGGTCGAGTTGCTTCCGATTCACCACGAGTTGCCCTCCGGAACTATCGAGTTCAACAAAACCGACCCCACTTCCGACGATAACGGGAACCTCCCACGATGTGCAGCGGATTGCTCACAAGAAGCGAAGGGAGTGGTGGGGGAAATGATCGTTTGGCGGAATGAGGTGGGGCGGGGGTTCGACATAACGGGATGTTTGGTTCGAGTGGAAAGGACGGTGGCGGCGCCGCGTGCGTTTCGGCGGGGGCTTCAAGCGGTGCCGGAGGCCGTCCGGGAGGGGCGGCTGATCGTCGAGGCGCAGGCGTTGCAGTGGGGGCTCGCCCGCGAGACCGTCAGCGCGGCCGTGCAGGTCGCGTCGGAGCTGCTCACGAACGCCGTCCACGCGACCCCCTACCGCGGGATCACCCTGCGGATGGGTCTCGCGGACGACGGCCTCTGCGTGGAGGTGTGGGACTCCTCGCCGGTATGGCCGAGGCCGTCTACGCCCGACATGTCGGTTCCGCGTGTCCCGGTGGCGGACGACGCTCCCGACCCCGGCGGCTGGGGGCTCGGAATCGTCGACTCGCTCTCCGAGAAGCGGGGAGTGCGGGACGAGTTCGAGGGAAAGTGCGTCTGGGCCGTCCTCAAGGCGAAGTTTCGGTAACCAACCGTTGGGTGTGCCCTGGGGCCGTCCGCGGAAGGTCTGCGACGTGGGGAACTGGTTCACACGGGAAATCACGGACGCCGGGCGGCTGCGGCTGTTCTGCTTCCTCGTGGCGTTCATCGCCGGTTTCCTGTTCATCCGGGTCAGCGTCCGGATGATCAGGGCGCAGGTCCGTTGGTGGCCGGGGAACGTCACGCCCGGTGGGCAGCACATCCATCACGTGGTGTTCGGCCTCGTCTTCATGTGCGTCGGCGGCGTGGGCGGGCTGGCCGTCGAGGACGGGTCGTCCGGCTGGGCGGCGGCGACGGCGGCGGTCTTCGGCGTGGGCGCGGCCCTGGTGCTGGACGAGTTCGCCCTCGTCCTGCACCTGGAGGACGTCTACTGGAGCCAGCAGGGACGCCTCTCGGTGGAGGTCGTGTTCATCACGATCGCGTTGTGCGGGCTGATGCTGCTCGGCCTGCGTCCGCTGGGCGTGGACGACGCCGCCGGGGACGGCTTCTGGGCCATCGTGCTCGTCCTCCTGTTCGACATGTGCGTCGCCGTCGTCGCCATGGCCAAGGGGAAGGTCTGGACGGGCCTGATCGGCGTGTTCATCGGCATCGTCGCGATCGTCGGGGCCGTCCGGCTGGCCCGGCCCGGGTCGCCGTGGGCGCGCCGCCGGTACTCGCCGGGCTCCCGCAAGGCCCGCCGCGCCGAGAAGCGGGAACGCCGCTACCGGCAGCCCCTCCAGCGGCTCGGGGACAGGCTGAGCGACCTCGTCGCGGGCCGCCCCTCGGCGAAGTAGGGGGACGGGCGGTGGCGTCGAAGGCGACCGGCGTGAACGCGGTGGGGCTCGGCGGAATCCTGTTCCTGCTGCTGCGCCTGCTGGCCGTGGCCCACTACAACTGGCACGTCGCGTTCTCGCTCGCGAGTTCCGTCAACTTCGGCGACGTGATCGGCGTGGTGGTCGGCACGTTCCTGGGCGCGGCGACGCTGACCGGCGTGCTGCTGGCGGTGGTCCTGCCGCTCGCGTTCGCCCGGCACGTCCAACACGTCCGGCGGGGTGAATGGAAACCGCACCAGACGGTGTTCATGGCGGCGCTCGCCGGGGTTTTCGCGGCTGCCGTGATCACGCTTCGGGACTGGCCGACGCTTGATGGAGGTCGAGAGCCCGTACACCGAAGTCCTCACGGGACGCGGGCGCGAAATCCAGGTGCTGATGTCCGCTGACGTGCTGTCCCGCGCCGACGTCGAAGGCGGCTGACCAGGGAACGAGAAATCGTATACGGGAAACGCGAACTCTCCGGGGGCCGTGGACGTCTGACTGTTCGGTGGCCGTGGACGTCGGGGGACCCACGGCCACCACAAACCCCTTCCGGCGACGACCCGCCGATCATGGCGCCCGTGCTCTCCGCGTTCACGCTGCTACTCTTCGTGTCAATTCAATGACCGTGAGTAAGCGAGGTAGTCGCATGAGTGCTCTCACCCGCTGCGTCACCGTGGCCGCGCTGGCCACGGCCGCCGTCGCCGCGCTGGCCCTGCCCGCCGGCGCCAAGCCCGCCGCCGCCAAGCCCGACCCCGCGAGCGTGATCAACTGCACGCTCTCCTCGGCGTCGAACTCCGGAAGCGCGAACCTGGTGCCTCTCGTCACGGCTCCCGTCCGCTGCCTGAGCCTCTGAGCCGGCGATCCCGGTCGGCGCCGGGCCCGGCGCCGACGTGATCCGGCCCCGCGCTCACCTGCCGTACACGTCTTCGGCGCCATCTCGCGAAGTGAGATTCAGGTGGCGTGCCCCGGTGGTGTGACCCGGTGGCGTGACCGGGTGCGGTCAGAGCCACGATGATCTCTTCGCCGCGAAGATACTTGGCCCTGGGACGACGCCACGATCGCCGATGATCAAAAGGTGGGACGCGCATGCTGCTCGGCTTGGCGAAATTCGTGGCGGGCGAGCTGCTCGACCGTGCGAACCACGGCAAGGAATATCATTTTGGAATCAGGAACGAGAGCGATGAGGACGTCTACGTGGCGCTCTCGCGAGCTGGCTCCCGGAATACCCTGAGCGGCTGGATCCTGCTGAAGCCCTTGCAGACCCATCGCGAGAAGCGTCGGTCGACGGACCCCTTCGAGTTCATGGCCTACGCAAGAACCAGGGCCGGAGCCCCTGCCTTGCAGGGTGACAAGGAGATGGCGGTCTGGCTTCCCGATGAAGGTGACTCTTCGGAGCAGGATCTCGATGGCTGGAGTTTTCACATCGCCAATGCTGATCACCCTTCATACGCATATGTGGACTCGCTCCATCGAGGTGGCCCGTACGTTTCGACGGACCTGGGACGGTTGGCAACCGTCAAGGGCGTCGTCCTCGTGGTCGGTGATGGCTCGAACTCATTCGTCACGGTGGCGTAGGCCGACGACCGTCCGGCCACCGAGCGCTCGACCAGCTGAGATCGGCGGGAGCGCGGGCGGGCCGCCGACCTGGGCGAGCGCCGAGGGCGGGGCCGGTGCGATCTCACGCAGTGATATTCAGGTGGGATTGTCCGATCCGTTTGGCATGCTTGTGGCGTGAGCGCACACGCGATGAGTCCCGTCCTCGTCGGCAGATCGGTCGAGTTGGGGCGGTTGGACGACGCCCTCGCCGCCGCGCCCGGGGCCGTGCTCGTCGGCGGTGAGGCCGGGCTCGGCAAGACGCGTCTGATCCGCGAGTTCGCCACCGCCGTGGACGGCCGCCGCGCCCGCGTCCTCAGCGGCGGCTGCCTGGAGCTCGGCTCCAACGGACTGCCGTTCGCGCCGTTCACGACCGTGCTGCGCGGCCTCGTCCGGGACGTCGGCATCGACGGGATCGCCGGGCTCGTCCCGCGCGGCGACACGAGCTGCCTCGCCCGGCTGCTGCCCGAGTTCGGCGAGCCGGAGTCCGACGCCGCCTCCGACGAGGAGCGCGCCCGCCTCTTCGAGGTCATGCTGACGCTGCTGGAGCGGCTCGCCGAGAGCGGCCCGGTCATGCTCGTTATCGAGGACGCCCACTGGGCCGACCGCTCCACCCGCGACCTGCTGTCCTTCCTGATCCGCAACGTCGCCGACGCGCCCGTCCTGATCGTCGTGACGTTCCGGTCGGACGAGCTGCACCGCGCCCATCCGCTGCGCCCGCTGCTCGCCGGGCTGGAGCGGGCCGAGCGCGTCCGCCGGATGGAGATCGGACGGCTGACCCGCTCCGACGTCGCGTCCCTCGTCGCCCAACTCCTCGACGACACCCCGCCCGCCGGGCTCGTCGACCGCGTCACCGCCCGCAGCGAGGGAAACCCGCTGTTCATCGAGGCCCTGCTCGACGACGACGGGACGATGCCCTGCCTGCTGCCCGAGTCGCTGCGCGACCTGCTGCTCGCGGGCGTCCAGCGGCTGCCCGAGGAGACGCAGGAGGCGCTGCGCGACGCGAGCGGCGGCGGCACCCGCATCGACCACGCCCTGCTCACCGCCGTCACCGGCCTGGACGACGCCGAGCTGACCCGCGTGCTGCGCCCCGCCGTGGCCGCGAACGTCCTGGTCGTGGACGGCGACGGCTACGCCTTCCGGCACGCCCTGATCCGCGAGGCCGTCAGCGACGACCTGCTGCCCGGCGAGTACACGCGGCTGCACAAGCGCTACGCCGAGGCCATGGAGAACGACCCGAACCTCGTCCCGCCCGGACGCCTCTGGGTCGAGCTGAGCTTCCACTGGGAACGGGCCCACAACAGCACCTGGGCGCTGGTCGCGTCCTGGCGCGCCGCCGCCGAGGCCCGCAAGTCGCTCGCCTACGCCGAGTGCCTGACCATGCTGTCCCGCGTCCTCGGCCTGTGGGACCAGGTTCCCGACGCCGCCGAGCGCATCGGCGCCGACCAGATCAAGGTCCTCCAGGACGCCGCGACCGCCGCCGACCAGGCGGGCGAGTTCGACCGCGGGATCAAGCTCGTCAACGCCGCGCTCCGCGAGCTGGAGTCCCGCGGCGACGAGCCCGAGCTGCGCGCCGGACTGCTGGAGCTGCGCGGCCGGATGCGCTACCAGATGGCCCTTCCCGGCTTCGTCGAAGACCTGAGCGCCGCCGTGGACGCGCTGCCCGTCGACCCGCCGAGCGCCCTGCGCGCCCGCGCCCTGTCGACGCTCGGGAAATACGTCCGCATCACCACCGACATCGCCAAGGCCCGCCAGACGGCGGAGGAGGCGCTCTCCATCGCCCGCGCGCTCGGCGACCCCGTCACCATCGCCGAGGCGCTGATCACCCGCTTCTGCGCCGACATCGACTACGAGTCCGACACCGGGCTGCTGGAGCTGGAGGAGGCCGCGGAGAACGCCGGGGCCCACCGGGTGCTGCTCCGCCACTACGTGATCAAGTCGCACTTCCTGGAGGGCGCGGGACGGCACGAGGAGGCCGCCGCCGTCGCGGCGCGCGGCAAGGAGCTGGCCCGCGAGTACGGGGTCGAGCGGACGCAGGGCACCTTCCTGTCCATCAACCAGGCCGAGCCGCTCGTGTCGCTCGGCCGCTGGGACGAGGCGCTCGCCGTCCTCAACCACGCCATGGAGCAGGACCCGGCCGTCACCACGCGGACGTCGCTGCTCGTCCTGTCCGGCTGGGTGTCGCTGGCGCGCGGCGACATCGGGACGGCGCGGGCCCGGCTCGTCCTGTCCAGCGAGATCATGAACCTCAAGATGAAGTGGATGAAGACGCAGGACTACTTCACCATGCTCTGGCTGGAGGCGAACATCCTGCTCGCCGAGGGCGACGCCCGCGCCGCGCTGGACGCGGTGCGTCCCGTCCTCGACCACTCCGGCCTGCCGGACGACGCCCGCTACGCCTGGCCGACGCTGGCCGTCGCCGTCGCGGCCTGCGCCGACCTCGGCGACGCCGCCGCCGACGACCTGCGCCGGGTGGAGGAGCGCGCGGCCGGGCTCGCGTCCCGCGGCCCGCTCCAGCGGGCGCACAAGCTCATGTTCGCCGCCGAGCTGACCCGCGTCCGCGGCGTCCTCGACCGCGCCGCCTGGGACGCGGCCGCCGCCGCCTTCGAGGCGGTCGGCAACCCCTACCACCGGGCCCGCGCGCTGTTCCGCGCGGCGGAGGCCGCCGCCGCGGGCGGCGACCACGACGCGGCGACCGTCCGGCTGGAGACGGCGGCGGAGCTCGCCGCCGGGCTCGGCGCCGCCCCGCTCGGCGAACTGGTCGCCGACCTGCTGCGCCGCACCCGGACGTCGCGGCGCGGCGACCCGTCCGCGCCGCTCGGCCTCACGCCGCGCGAGTTCGAGGTGCTCCGCCTCGTCGCGCAGGGACGCAGCAACCGCGACATCGCCGGGGCGCTGTTCATCTCGGTGAAGACGGCGAGCGTCCACGTCTCGAACATCCTCGGCAAGCTGGACGTGACGAGCCGCGGCGAGGCCGCCGCCACCGCCCACCGCCTCGGCCTGTTCTCCCTTGGAAACGGCACCGGCGACGCCAACGGCACCGGCAACGGGACTGGGACTGGGACTGGCAGCGGGAACGGGAACGGCCACGGGCGGGGCGCCGGTGCGGCGAACGGGCGGCGGGTGCGGGCCGACCAGATGCGAGCCTGATCCGGAGGCCGGTCTGATCCGGGGCCGGTCTGATCCGGGGGCGGGGATCTCCCCTCCCGGGATCCCCGCCGCCGAACCGTCGGACCACACGGGAACCAACGTGGCCGGCCGTCACGGTCGCGGCCCGCGGAAGCAGGCGGTGCTTCTCCGCCCGGAGAGGCGACCCGGGGACCGTTCCGGCCACTGCCCAGTCTCCAGGTCGGAGGCCCTCCGGTCATCGGTCGACATACCGATCGGGGCGGACGAAAAAAGGCGACGGGAACGGGCCGTGTTTCGTGACCCGTTCCCGTCGCCCGAAGATTCGGCTGGGAGACTGCCCTCGCGGCGTCCGTCAGACCCGCGAGGCCCGTGAGGTCAGCGCGGCACGCGGGCCACGCAGAAGACGGTCTGGCCGAACGGCGGGCGGACGAACCGCTCGATGCCGCGCGTCAGCGGCACCACCGTCCGGTCGTAGATCTTGACGAGCTTCGGGTCGGGGTAGCCCGCGCCGCCGCGGCGGACCGCGAACCACCAGGCGATCCCGCCGAGGAAGTTGATCGGCTTCAGCACCTCCGGGACGAGCCCCGCCTCCCGGACGGACGCCTCCAGCGTCGCGGGCGTGTACCGGGTGACGTGCCCGACCTTCCGGTCGAAGTCGCCGTAGAGCTGCATGTAGCCGGGGACCCAGATGACGATCCGGCCGCCCGGCTCGGTGACGGCGGCGAGGTCGCGCAGCGCCTGGACGTCGTCCTTGATGTGCTCCAGGACGTTCATCATCACGACGGTGTCGACCTTGCGCCGGATCTTGATCTCGGCGGGCAGGGCGAGGTCGATGACCTCGACGTCCTCGTTGCCGTCGTGGCGCTTGCGCAGCTCGCCGACGCAGTACGGGTCGTTGTCGCTGACGACGAGGTAGTCGAGCCGTCCGGCGAACTGCTCGGAGAAGTGCCCGAGCCCGGAGCCGACCTCCAGCATCGACCGGCCGACGTGCGGCGCGACCGTGTCGTACTCGTACTTGCGGTAGTTGCGGGCCTCGTCCCCGCCGAGATGGTTCTCCAGGGCCCCCTCACCCGCGGCGGGCTGGACGACGTCCCCGTCCGGGGCGGGCCCCGGCGCGGGCCGTTTCTGACGGCTGCCGACGAGGTTGAGGAGAGTGCCTGCGATGGACTTCTTCTGACCAGATGACTGCATACTTCCCGCTCGCTGGGTGCGTGGGCGTTGGCTTCTTTTTTCGCCGGATCGCTGACCTGATCCGCTTGAACCGGTCCGATCTCTGGCGCGAAGGCCGCTCAGTCTACAGTCGCCTTGATCTCCGTCGTCCGGGTTGGACGGCGGCACGCCCGATACGGGTCAGCCGATAACGCGGTGCACGTTGTCCCTCTCGCTCGGCCCCGGCTCGCTTGGAGCGATCCACGGCCCGGGGATGGACGGGTCGAGCACGCCCTGCTCCACCCAGGTGAACTCACCTGCGAGGACGGCCTTCGCGACCTTCACGTCCAGCGCGTCCGTGTTCCGCCACAGCCCCTCGAACAGCTCCTCGACGCGGACGCGCGCCTGCCGGCAGAACACGTCCGCGAGCTTCACGGCGGACGCCCCCGGCGCCGCGCCGTCCATCCCGAGCCCCTCGGCGCCGGAGTCGGCGCCGGAGTCGGCGCGGGCGTCGGCGCGGGCGTCGGCGTGGGCGCGGACGCACACCGCGCTCATCGCGAACAGCTCCGCGCCGATGTCGACCATCCGTCCGAGGAAGCCCTGCTTGTATTCGAGGCGGCCCTGCCAGCGTCCGGCCGCGTAGAAGATCGACCGGGCGAGCTTGCGGGACGCGCGCTCCACGTACCGCAGGTGCCGCGCCAGCGGCCCGAACTCGGCGTAGGAGCTCGGCCGCTGCCCGGCCCCGGTGACGAGCGTCGGCAGCCAGCGGGCGTAGAACCCGCCCGCCTTCGCCGCCGCCCGCGCCTTCTGCCCGGCGGACGCGTCCGGGTCGATGACGCCGCCCGCCGCGGCGAGGTGCGCGTCCACCGCCTCCCGGGCGATCAGCAGGTGCATGATCTCGGTGGACCCCTCGAAGATCCGGTTGATCCGCAGGTCGCGCACGAACTGCTCGACCGGGACGCCGCGCTCGCCGCGCGCCGCCAGCGACTCGGCGGTCTCGTAGCCGCGCCCGCCGCGGATCTGGACCAGTTCGTCCGCCACGCGGTAGGCCATCTCCGACGACCACAGCTTCGCGAGCGCCGCCTCGATCCGGATGTCGCCGCGCCCGGCGTCCGCGAGCTGGGCGGACAGGTCGTGCATCGCCTCCATCGCGTACGTGGTCGCCGCGATGAACGCGATCTTGCGCGACACGGCCTCGTGCTCGCCGACCGGGCGGCCCCACTGCACCCGCTCCCGCGACCACTCCCGCGCGATCATGGTGGCCCACTTGCCGGCCGCCGCGCAGCCGGCGGGCAGCGAGAGCCGTCCGGTGTTCAGGGTGGTGAGCGCGATCTTCAGGCCCGCGCCCTCCCTGCCGATCAGGTTCGCCTTCGGGACGCGGACGTCGTGGAACCGCGTCACGCCGTTCTCGATGCCGCGCAGCCCCATGAAGGCGTTGCGGTTCTCGACGGTGATGCCGGGCGTCGCCATGTCGACGACGAAGGCGGATATGCCGCCGCGGCGGCCGTCCGACTCCGGGACGCGCGCCATCACGACGACGAGGTCGGCGACGACGCCGTTCGTCGTCCACAGCTTGACGCCGTTGAGGACGTAGTCGTCGCCGTCCGGGACGGCGGTGGCGCGCAGCCGGGCCGGGTCGGAGCCGACGTCCGGCTCGGTGAGCAGGAACGCGCTGACCTCGCGGGCGCAGCGCGGCAGCCACTCGTCCTGCTGCTCGGGCGTGCCGAACAGCTTGACCGGCTGCGGGACGCCGATCGACTGGTGCGCCGACAGCAGCGCGGCGAGCGCCGGGCTCACCGACCCGACGACCATCAGCGCGCGGCCGTAGTAGAGCTGGCCGAGGCCGAGCCCGCCGTGCCGCTCCGGGACCTTCATGCCGAGCGCGCCGAGATCGCGCAGCCCGATGATCACCTCGTCCGGGATGCGCGACTCCCGCTCGATCTCCGCCGGGTCGATCTTGGACGCGCAGAACTCGGTGAGCCGCGCGAGGAACTCCTCGCCCTTGCGCCGCGCCTCGTCCGAGGGACGGGGATGCGGATGGACGAGATCGAGGCGGAAGTCGCCGAGGAAGAGCTGCTTGCCGAAGCTCGGGAGCCGCCATTCGGTCTCCCGCGCCTCCTCGGCGACCTTCCGGGCCGTCCGCTCGTCGACGTGGCCGCGCTCGGTGTCTGCGTGCATGGCAAGGCTGTTTCCCGTGGTCGGACCGGGAAACCCTGCCCGTCCGGACAGCACGGCTGATCCAATCGGCTGGACTGTCACCTGAAGACCTTGACCCAGCCAGGTCAGAGGGGTTCGCATTGCGTGATGGAAGAGCCACGCAAGCCCACTCTCATCGCCTCGGTGCAGCGTGCTCTGCGACTCATGGAGGCCGTCGCCGCGCATCCGAACGGCGCCCCCGCCAAACAGCTCGCGCGCGAGGCGCGGCTGCCCCTCGGCACCACCTACCACCTGCTGCGCACCCTCGCCCACGAGGGCTACGCGACCCGGCTGTCGGACGGCGTCTGGGTGCTCGGCGACCGCGTCGACACCCTGCACGGGCGGAGCCGGGCGCAGCAGCTCCTCGCCCGCGTCCGCCCGACGCTCAGCGCGCTGCGCGACGAACTGGGCGCCGCCGCCTACTTCGGCATGCACGTGGACGACGAGATCCGCCTCATCGACGTCGTCGACGGCCCGCGCGCCCCGCGCGTCGACCAGTGGGTCGGCTTCCAGGACGCCGCGCACGCCACCGCCGTCGGCAAGTGCGTCCTCGGCCAGCTCGACGACGACCGCCGCCGCGACTACCTGTCCCGGCACCCGCTCGTCGACCTCACCCCGAACACGATCACCGAGCCCGGCCGCCTGTTCCGCGCCCTCGACACGTCGAACGGCCTGGTGGTGGACCGCGAGGAGTACGCATTGGGCACGGGCTGCGCCGCCGTCCCGGTCACCGACGAGACGGGCACCGCCGTGGGCGCCCTGGCGGTCTCCTGCCCCCCGCGCCGCCTCCCCAAGATCGAAAAATCGGTACACCTACTCCGCGCGACGGCCAACCGACTCCAACGCGCCCTCTCCCTCTGACTTCCCGCGGGTGACCGTTTTGTGTCGGGGGTGGGGTTCGGCGATGCTGGGGGAGTGTCAATGGAGACTCTGAACGGCGCCGGCGGGTTGCGCGCGTTTCTGCGCGGGCTGCCCGGGGTGGACCAGGTGGGGGCCGAGGAGCGGGCCGCGCGGCTCGCGACCCGGTCCGTCAAGACGACGGCGAAGGCCGAGGCGATCGACCTCGCCATCTCGATGGTGGACCTCACCACCCTCGAAGGGGCGGACACGGCGGGCAAGGTGCGGGCGCTGTGCGCCAAGGCCGCGCATCCCGATCCGGCGGACGCGGCGGTTCCGCGGGTGGCGGCGGTGTGCGTGTACTCGGACATGGTGGACGTCGCCGTCCGCTCCCTCGCCGGGACGGACGTCAAGGTGGCGAGCGTCGCGACGGCGTTCCCGTCCGGGCGGGCGCCGCTGGAGGCCAAGCTCGTCGACACGCGCGCGGCGGTCGCGGCCGGGGCGGCGGAGATCGACATGGTGATCGACCGGGGCGCGTTCCTCGCGGGCGACTACTCGAAGGTGTTCGAGGAGATCACGGCGGTCAAGGAGGCGTGCGGCGAGGCGCACCTCAAGGTGATCCTGGAGACGGGCGAGCTGGTCACGCTGGACAACGTCCGGCGGGCGTCGTGGCTCGCGATGCGCGCCGGGGCCGACTTCATCAAGACCTCGACCGGGAAGGTGTCGCCCGCCGCGACGCTGCCGGTGACGCTCGTGATGCTAGAGGCCGTCCGCGACTACCGGGCCGCCACCGATCGGCAGGTGGGCGTCAAGCCCGCGGGCGGGATCCGGACGACCAAGGACGCCATCCGGTACCTGGTGCTCGTGAACGAGACCGCCGGGCCGGACTGGCTGTCGCCCGAATGGTTCAGGCTCGGCGCGTCCAGCCTGCTGAACGACCTGCTGATGCAGCGCCGCAAGCTCGCGACGGGCGTCTATTCCGGTCCCGACTACTTCACGTTGGACTGATCATGGTTTTCGAGTACGCGCCCGCGCCCGAGTCGCGGGCGATCGTCGACATCCGCGGCTCCTACGGCCTGTTCATCGACGGGGAGTTCGCGGACGGGCACGGCGAGCCGTTCAAGTCGGTGAACCCGGCCGACGAGAGCGTCCTCGCCGATATCGCGTGCGCCGACGAGTCCGACGTCGATCGGGCGGTCGCGGCGGCGCGGAAGGCGTACGAGAAGGTCTGGGGCCCCATGCCCGGACGGGAACGCGCCAAGTACCTGTACCGGATCGCGCGGCTCGTCCAGGAGCGGGCCAGGGAACTGGCGGTGCTGGAGTCGATCGACAACGGCAAGCCGATCCGCGAGTCCCGCGACGTGGACGTGCCGCTGGTCGCGGCCTGGTTCTTCTACTACGCGGGCTGGGCCGACAAGCTCCCCTACGCCGGGTTCGGGCCCGACCCGAAGCCGGTCGGGGTCGCGGGCCAGGTCATCCCGTGGAACTTCCCGCTGCTCATGCTCGCCTGGAAGATCGCGCCCGCGCTGGCCTGCGGGAACACCGTCGTGCTCAAGCCCGCGGAGACGACGCCGCTGACCGCGCTGCTGTTCGCCGACATCTGCCGCCAGGCCGAGCTGCCGCCGGGCGTCGTCAACATCGTCACCGGCGCGGGGGAGACGGGCCGCGCGCTCGTCGCCCACGACGGGATCGACAAGGTCGCCTTCACCGGCTCGACGGAGGTCGGACGGCAGATCGCCCGCGTCCTGGCCGGGACGGACAAGAAGCTCACCCTGGAGCTCGGCGGCAAGGCCGCCAACATCGTCTACGAGGACGCCGCGCTCGACCAGGCCGTCGAGGGCATCGTCAACGGGATCTTCTTCAACCAGGGGCACGTGTGCTGCGCCGGGTCGCGGCTGCTCGTCCAGGAGTCGGTGGCCGAGGAGGTCATGGAGCGGCTCAAGGCGCGCATGGCGACGCTCCGCGTCGGCGACCCGCTGGACAAGAACACCGATGTCGGGGCCATCAACTCGGCGGCGCAGCTCGCCAAGATCCGCGAACTGTCGGCGGCCGGGGAGGCGGAGGGCGCGACCGCGTGGTCGCCGCCGTGCGAGCTGCCCGCACAGGGGTTCTGGTTCGCGCCGACGGTGTTCACCGGGGTCGCGCAGTCGCACCGGATCGCGCGGGAGGAGATCTTCGGGCCGGTGCTCTCGGTGCTGACGTTCCGGACGCCGGACGAGGCCGTCACCAAGGCGAACAACACCCCGTACGGGCTGTCCGCCGGGATCTGGACGGAGAAGGGCTCGCAGATCCTCTGGACGGCCCAACGCCTCCGCGCCGGGGTCGTCTGGGCCAACACGTTCAACAAGTTCGACCCGGCCTCCCCGTTCGGCGGCTACAAGGAATCGGGGTTCGGCCGAGAAGGCGGACGCCACGGCCTGGAGGGGTACCTGAATGTCTGACCGTCTGGCCGTGCGCAAGACGTACAAGCTGTTCATCGGCGGCGCGTTCCCCCGATCCGAGTCCGGCAGGTCCTATCCCGTGCACGACGCCAAGGGACGGTTCGTCGCCAACGCCTCGCAGGCGTCCCGCAAGGACGCCCGCGACGCCGTGTCCGCCGCCCGCAAGGCGTTCGGCGGCTGGTCCGGGCGCACCGCCTACAACCGGGGCCAGATCCTCTACCGCGTCGCCGAGATGCTGGAGGGGCGCCGCGACCAGTTCGCGGACGAGCTGCGCCGCGCCGGGGCGTCCAAGCAGGCCGCCGCCGCCGAGGTGGACGCCGCCGTCGACCGCTGGGTCTGGTACGCCGGGTGGGCCGACAAGCTGTCCGCCGTGGCGGGCGCGTCGAACCCGGTGTCCGGGCCGTTCTTCAACTTCTCCACGCCCGAACCGGCCGGGGTCGTCGCGGTCGTCGCGCCCGACTCGCCGCTGCTCGGGCTCGTCTCCGTGGTCGCGCCCGTGATCGTGTCGGGGAACACGTGCGTCGTGGTCGCGTCCGAGCCCGCGCCGCTGCCCGCCGTCACGCTGGCCGAGGTGCTGGCGACGTCCGACCTGCCCGGCGGGGTCGTGAACCTGCTCACCGGGCGGCGCGCCGAGATCGCGCCGTGGCTCGCGTCCCACATGGACGTGAACGGCATCGACCTGACCGGGGCCGCCGCCGAGCACGTCCGGGGGCTGGAGGAGGAGGCCGCCGGGAACCTGAAGCGCGTCCTCCGTCCGGGAAAAGACGCCTGGCCGGACGATCCCGGAACCGCACGCATGACGGCGTTCCTGGAGACCAAGACCGTCTGGCATCCGGTGGGAGTCTGATCTGAAATGACGGCACGTGTGTAAAGGGTCACAAAGCGTGGAATAGATCTCCCCGTAACTGATCATCACTGGGGGGAGATCAGTGCCTACCAAGACCGCATCGCGTACGACGCCGAGCCGAACTACGGCCGGGCGTACGACGAAGAGCACATCAGCGACCCGCAAGACCACGACGGCCCGCAAGCCGGCGGCGAAGCGCACGTCGGCCGCGCGGTCGACGTCGACCAGCCGGTCCACCGGGACCACGACCAGGCGCACGTCGGCGGCGTCCAGCCGGACGTCGACCGCCGCCGCCAGCCGGGTGACCAAGGCCGCGAGCCAGGCCAAGACCGCCGCGACGCAGATGAAGTCGGTGGCGACCAAGGCGTCCTCGTCGGCCAAGGCCATGACGGCGATGACCAAGGCCATGACCAGCGCGACGAAGGCGATGACCGACGCCGCGAAGGCGATGGACGCGGCCGCGAAGGTCATCACCAAGACCGCCAAGTCGCCCGCGAGCGGGGGCACGACGGCGCGCAGGACCACCGCGTCCCGCGCCGGGACGACCCGCCGGACGTCCGCCGCGTCGAGCCGTTCGCGGTCGACCACGTCGGCCCGGACGTCCACGGCCCGCAAGCCCGCGTCGAGGTCGTCGTCGAGCACGGCCAAGTCGAGCACGGCGAAGAAGACGACGACGGCGCCGAAGTCGCGGACGAGCGCGGCCCGCAAGCCGGCCTCGTCCAGGACGACGGCGTCCACCAGGTCCGGCACGTCTAAGGGGTCGGCCAGATCGGGCACCACCCGGACGGCCGCCCGGACCACCGCCCGGACCACGGCCGCCCGCAAGTCGCCCGCGCGCCGCGCGGTCGACGCGGCGCGCTCGGCCGCGGCGTCGGCGACCTCGACCATGGGCGAGACGAAGAACGGGCTCCAGCACTCCACGCGGACGGACGGCGGGTTCCTCAGCGGGCTCACCGACTCCGGCCGCGGACGCTGAACGCCGCAGGCCGTGGACGAGAAGGACATCCTGGCCCGCATCGGCGACTACGTCGGGGAGGAGCAGCGGCTCCGCGAGCGCTACCAGCGCGACGAGCTCGGCCGTGAGGAGGAGCACCGGCGGCTGGAGCGGCTGGAGGTCGCGCTCGACCAGTGCTGGGACCTGCTCCGCCGCCGCCGGGCCCGGCTGGAGGCCGGCGAGGACCCGGGCGACGCGGACGTCAGGCCGCCGGACGAGGTCGAAGGCTACCTGCAGTGACGGCGGAGACCGCCCGTCCGCGGCCGGGCGGCCGGGCCGCGCGCAACACGCTGCGGTTCGGCGTGTCGCTCGCGCCGGACGCGTCCGTCCCGCTGGTCCGCGCCGCGCAGGACGCGGACCGGTACGGGCTCGACCTGCTCGGCGTCCGCGACGAGCCGTACCGGCGCGGCACCGCCGACGCGCTCGCGCTGATGGCGACCGCGCTGGCGGCCACGTCCCGGATCCGGGTGCTGCCCGCCGTGGCGTGCCTGCCGCTGCGGCCGCCCGCCGTGCTGGCGAAGACCGTCGCGACGCTCGACCTGCTGAGCGGCGGCCGCGTCGAGCTCGGCCTCGGCGCGGGACGGGCGCCGGACGGCGTCGAGGCCTACGGCGGCGAGCGGCTCGGCGCCGCGGCGGCGCGCCGCGCGCTGGAGGAGGCCGTGCAGGTCATCCGGCTGCACTGGAGCGACCAGAACGGGCTCCTGTTCCGCGGCGAGCACTACCGGTTCGCCGCCGCGCAGCCGGGCCCTTCGCCCGCGCACCCGATCGGCGTGTGGCTCGGCGTGACCGGGCCGCGCGGACTGGAGCTCGCGGGCCGGGTGGCGGACGGCTGGATCGCGCCGTCGTCGCTCGTCCCGCCGAAACGCCTCGCGGACGGGCAGCGCCACCTCGACCAGGCCGCGGCCGCCGCGGGCCGCGACCCGGGCGAGCTCCGGCGCGTCTACGTCCTGGAGGGCGCGATCGACGGGCGCGAAACCCGCGGCTTCCTGCACGGCCCGCCGCGCCAGTGGATCTACGAGCTGACCGAGCTGGCCATCGGCCACCGCGTCGACTCGTTCCTCTACGGCGGCGACCCCGAGCACCTCCCGGTCTTCGCCATGGAGATAGTCCCGGCCGTCCGCGAACAGGTGGCCCGCGAGAAAGCCTTCGCCCAGACCTGAGCCCTACATGCGCTCCGGCGTGGGGACGCCGAGGAGGTCCAGGCCGGTCACGAGGGTGCGGAGGGTGGCGGCGCAGAGGGCCAGTCGGGACGCCTTCGTCTGCTCGTCCGGGGCCTTCAGGACCGGGCAGTTCTCGTGGAACGTCGTGTAGGCGTCGGCGACCGCGTAGATGTAGGTCGCGAGCCGGTGCGGCTCGGTGGTCTCGCCCGCCTGCTGGACGACCGCGCCGAAGCCGAGCAGCTCCAGCGCCAGCGCCCGTTCGGCCGGATGGCCGAGGACGATCGGCCCGGCCGCCTGCTCCGGCGTGAGCCCGCCCTTGCGGAAGATCGACCGGATCCGCGCCACGGCGTACTGGAGGTACGGGCCGGTCTTGCCGTGGAACGAGATCATCCGGTCGAGGTCGAAGACGTACTCGCTGTCGCGGGCGACGGACAGGTCGGCGTACTTGACCGCGCCCATCGCCACGTCCCGGACGATCGCGGCCCGCGTCGCCTCGTCGTACGGCTGGTCGTGCTGGATCTCGTCGAACACGGCGCCCGCCCGCTCGACGGCCTCGTCCAGCAGCTCGGAGAGCTTGACGGTGCCGCCCGTCCGGGTGCGCAGGAGCTTGCCGTCGGTGCCGAGGACGTTCCCGATCTGCGCGTGCTCGGCCCGGACGTCGTCGTTCAGCCAGCCCGCCATCCGCGCGACCGCGAACACCATCTGGAAGTGCAGCGCCTGCGTCGTGCCGACGACGTAGACCATCCGGTCGACGTGCTCGGTGTCGACCCGGTACCGGATCGTGGCGAGGTCGGTGGTGGAGTAGTTGTAGCCGCCGTCGCTCTTCCGGATGATCACCGGGAGGGGCTCGCCCTCGCGGCCGGTGAAGCCGGGCGGGAACGCGCACAGCGCGCCCTCGCTGACGACCGCGATGCCCTTCTCCTCCAGCTCCCGGACGGTCGGTTCGAGCAGGTCGTTGTAGAAGCTCTCGCCCCTGATGTCGGCGTCAGACAGGGTGACGCCGAGCTGCCCGTAGACGGCGTTGAAGTAGCGCTTGGACACGTCCACGAGGACGTTCCAGAGCCGCAGCGTCTCGGCGTCGCCCGCCTGGAGCGCGACGACCCGCCGCCGCGACCGGTCGGCGAACGCCTCGTCGCCGTCGAACTTGCGCCGCGCCGCCTGGTAGAACTCGGTCAGGTCGCTGACGGACGAGTCGCCCCGCGCGGCGGCGTCCTCGCCGAGGTCGAGCAGGTGCTCGATGAGCATGCCGAACGGGGTGCCCCAGTCGCCGACGTGGTTGTCGCGGATCACCTCGTGGCCGACGAAGCCGAGGATCCGGGCGAGCGCGTCGCCGACGATCGTGGTCCGCAGGTGGCCGACGTGCATCTCCTTCGCCACGTTGGGCGAGGAGTACTCGACGACGACCTTGTGCGGCTTGTCGACGCGCGGGACGTCGAGCCGCTCGTCCTCCAGGACGCGCTGCGCGGCGGCGGCGATCCAGCCGTCGCTGAGCGTCAGGTTGATGAAGCCCGGCCCGCTGACCTGCACGTCCGCCACGACGTCGGCGGTGTCGAGGTGCGCGACGATCTCGTCGGCGACGTCTCGCGGCTTGCGGCCCAGCTTCTTGGCCAGCGGCAGCGCCACGTTGGCCTGGAGGTCGGCGAACGACGACGGCCGGATGACCGGGTCGGCGTCCGCGTACGACGGTCCGAAGGCGGCGCTGAGCGCGGCCTGGACCCGGGCGGCGAGCACGAGTTGCGGATCGGACATGTCCCAAGGCTATCGGGCGTCCCGCCGCCCACCGAACAGGTTTCGCGAGCCGGTCAGGGCGCGGTGGGCGGCTCGCCGTGGTCGGGTTCGGGCTGGTCGGCGGTCGATAGGGGATCCGGCGGACGCTCCCCGGGCTCGGCCGGTCCGCCGCCCGTGCCGTCGCGTTCGCCGTGCGTCCAGCGGCCGAACCTGGACGTCCGGGTCAGCGCGACCTGCTCGCGGATCCGCTCGACGATCCGCCCGGCGGCGAGCCGGTGCGCCAGCTCGCACGCGGACGTGATCGCGCGTGCCCTCGACGCGCCGTGCGCGATGACGACCGTCCCGTTCAGGCCGAGCAGGACGCCGCCGCCGTAGGTGTCGGGGTCGAGGCGGTCGCGCAGGTCCTGGAGGCGGCGGCGCTGGAGCAGCGCGCCCATCCGGGCGGCGCGCCCGGCCGTCATCGCGTCCCGGACCTCGGCGAACGCGGTCCGGATCGTGCCCTCCATGGTCTTCAGCGCGACGTTGCCGGTGAAGCCGTCCGCGACGATCACGTCCACCTTGCCGGTGAGCAGGTCGTGGCCCTCGACGTTCCCGGCGAACTCCAGGCCGTGGCCGCCGCCCGCGAGCAGCTCGTGCGCCCGCTTGGCGACCTTGTCGCCCTTGCCGGGCTCGGCGCCGATGTTGAGCAGCCCGACCGTCGGACGCTCCAGCCCCAGCAGGATCTGCGCGTAGGCGGTGCCGAGCGCCGCGAACTGGACGAGCCCCTCCGGCTTGACGTCCGCGGTGGCGCCCGCGTCCAGCAGGATCGTCGGCCGCGGGCGGGTCGGCAGCGTCACCGCGATCGCCGGGCGCAGCACGCCCTGCTGGCCCTTCAACCGGAGCCGCGACGTCGCGACGACCCCGGCGGTGCTGCCCGCCGACACGAGCGCCGACGCCCGGCCCTGCCTGATCAGATGGCACGCGATCGCGATGGACGAGCGGGGCTTGCGCCAGCTCGCGAGCGCGCCCTCGCCCATGTCGAGGGCCTCGTCGGCGTGCACGATGGGGATCTTGCCGATCGCGCCGTGCCGGTCCAGCTCGCGGCGGATCCGGGTGGCCTGCCCGACGAGCACCACGCGGACGCCGTGCTCCTCCACCGCGTCGACCGCGCCCGCGACGATCTCCTCGGGGGCGTGGTCGCCGCCCATCGTGTCCACCGCGACGGGCAGCGGCCGCGCCGGCGCCCCGCGACGAGGCGCCGCGGGACGCGACGGCTCGCCGGTGCCGGTCATGGCCGCTCCAGGAGGGTGAAAGGGAAACGCTGCGATAGTGCAGCTCATCGCATCGTAGGACGTTCTTCCACCCGTCTTGGCCGCGCCCGGCCGGAGTGGCGATCATCACCCCGCGCTTGTCTACCCCTGCCGGCCCTTACAGTCGGCGCCCAGGCAGTGCGCGTTCTCCACGACCGGACGGCCGTCCACGAGGATCGTGTAGTAGCTCTTGTGCGTCTTCTCCTCGCCGGTGCCGAGGACCTCGACGGACTTCTGGTCCGTTGTCGTCCCCGTGCAGGACACCCGCAGCTTCGACTTCGTCCAGCCCGGCAGGTCCTTGCACTTCAGCGGGGACGACAGCGACACGCCGCGCTTCTCCAGCTCGGCCGCCGCCGTCACCGGCAGCGCCTTGCGCAGCGCCGACTGCGTCTTGTACTGCAACTCCCCGCGGGTCGCCAGCAGGAACGCGACACCGCCGCCCACCAGCGCGAGCACGAGCACCCCGGCCGAGCCCAGGATCAGGGCCCGCCTGCGGTTCGCGCCGACGACCCGGCGGCTCAACTCCACGGCCTTGCGACGTATATCCACGTCGACAATCTCACCGAGGGTACGGCCTTGTATGCGCAGCGTGGTCGCATTTTCCGTTCCGTATGCGGATTCCTTGCCAGAACCGCGGTGCGACCAGCCGTGCGGTCGGCCGCGCGGTCAGCCGCAGCCGATGCCCAGGCAGTTCTGCCGGAGGACCTCGCGTCCGGCGATGGTGACGACGTAGCTCTCGCGCGGACGGTCGGTGTCGGCGTCGTAGGCGACGCCGCTGACGAGGACCGGCTCGCCCGCCCGCGTCCGCGCGGTGCAGGTCACCTGGACCGTCGCCTCGGTCTCGCGCTTGGGCGACGTGCATTCGGGACGCTTGCGCAGCTCGATGCCCTGCGCCTTCAGGTCGTCCACGACCCCGTCGCTGACGGCGTTGCGATAAGCGCCCTCGGAGATCCGCTGCATGACCTTGCACCCCGACAACGCCAACGCGAGCACAACGACCGAAACGACAATCCGAACCGCGGTCACGGCGCCTCCTGCGCGACCCTGGCCACCGCGCCGACGATGACGTCGGGGTGGTCGAGGGCGATCATGTGGCGGGCGTCGGGGAGTTCGACGCGGCTGCCGCGCGGGCTCAGCTTCGTGAGCCGCTCGTGGCCATCGGCCCATTCGCGCTGCCTGGCGGGACGGCCCGCGTCGGCGAGCGCGGTCAGGACGACCAGCGGGACGGCCGGGAACGGCGTCCGCGAGCGCAGCCGGGCCAGCGCGACCGCCATCTCCCGGTAGGCGACCTCCTCGGCGAGGACGGTGCCGAGGACGGTCCCGCGGCCGTAGACGGAGCGGACGACGCCGTCCGGGACGGCCTCCCCGCGGCGGCTCGTGTGGCGCAGGGCGACCCGGCGTCCGAGCGGCCCGGCGACCCGGGCGAGCCGCGTCGCGTCGAGGACCGCGCCCGCCGCGCCGCAGACCGGCGTCAGCGCGGCGCCGAGCGGGAGCGGGGCGCGCGGGGCGTGCTCGTAGCTCGGATCGACCAGCACCATGCCGAGGACGTGCTCCGGCGACGTCCGCGCGAGGGCCTCCGCCGCGAACGCCGCCATCGAGTGCGCGAGGACGATCACCGGCCGCCCGGCCCGCTCCGCCAGCGCCGCCATGATCCTGGCGTCGCGGTCCAGCGTGGGGCGCCGGGCGGCGGCCGGGCTGAGCCCGAGCCCCGGACGGTCGTAAGCGGTCACCCGGAACTCGTCCCGGAGCAGCTCGACCGACGGCGTCCAGTCGAACCAGGCCCCGCCGAGCCCGGAGCCGAGCAGCAGCGGGACGCCGTCCGCGGGCCCGGACTCGACGACGTGGACCCGTTCGCCCCCGGCGCTCACGATCTCCGTCACCGGCTCGCCTCCTCCATCACCCCGGGGGCGGCCCGGCGGGCGCGGACCGTGTCCCGCCAGTCGGCGTACAGCGCCCACGCGATCACCAGGAGGCCCAGGCAGAGGACGCTGATCTGCGCCCGCTGGACGATCCCGAGCCACTGCCCCATGTACATCGCGACGAGCGTGCCGAGGGCGAGCACCGACTCGGCCAGCGCGAGCAGCCAGCCCCAGCGGGCGAGCGCGGGCCACCACCCGTACCGGCGGGCGGCGAGCGACAGCAGCAGGAGCGCGGCCACCCCGCAGACGATCACGGCGCTGCTCGTCACCGAGTGGAACTCGTGGGAGAACGACACGTTCCCGGACCGCTCGCGCAGCGCGCACCACGTCTCCAGGCTGGGCGCGCAGTCGAGCGGGAAGGAGGCGTCGCCGATGGCGCACACGCCGAACAGGCCGAGGAACGCCCACCCGGCGGTGGCGAGGGGCCTGCGGCTCAGCCTGCGCAGGGTCTCCAGCGCCACGAGGATCGACAGCACGCCGGTGACGAAGTCGCCCGCGCTGTAGACGGCGTGGAACGGCTGGTCGACGGCCGAGAGTTCGCTGACGTAGCCGTTCAGGAAGTCGAGCTTCGGGCTGAGGAGGTTCTCCAGCAGGAAGGTCGCGTAGCTGACGCCCGCGACGGCGGCCAGGACGATCACCCGCGCGGGAACGACACCCGGCCCGTCACGCTCGTCGGAGTCCACCGAGCCCCCTCACGCCGCCCTGCCCTTGCCGCGCCCTCGCCCAGTATTTCCCAAGATCTTGTCAGCAGGTGACACGGGGTGAAGGTTCCCCGTGTATCCGCTGGTCGGACCGTACCGCGGGTGTCGCCGGGGCCCGCACCGCCGTGCGCGCGGGCGAACGCGCGGCCGGAGGGCGGAGAAGTCAGGCTCCCGCGGTCGTTGTACTGGCCGCGGGACGTCCACGATGATGTCGAGGCGATTTGTCTGGATCGTCCCTGACCGGCTTTGTTCTTGCCGGGTAGGGGGCATCAATTCGTAATGAACCCATCCCAACGGGTTGAATGGGGGTGTACTGCGCAGTACCGATCACGGTCCGTGACGCCGCACCGGGGGTCCGCCTCCCCGTTGACAGCAAGGAGTACCAACACGTGACACTGGTGAACGACGCGGCTCCCGCGGTGCGATCCACCGGGCGCAAGTTCCGCGCCTTCACGGCGAAGCACCTCGACGAGCTCACCGCTCGCGCGGGCCTCTCGCCCGCGCAGCGCCTCGCGACCCGCGCGGTGGCCACCGTCCTGCCCTTCCGGACGAACGCCTACGTCATCGACGAGCTGATCGACTGGGAGGCCGCGCCCGACGACCCGATCTACCGGCTGGTCTTCCCGCAGGAGGACATGCTTCCGGCGGCGGACGTCGCGCACCTGTCCGACCTGCTGCGCCGCGAGGCGCCGAAGGCGGAGGTCGAGGCGGCCGCGCACGCGGTCCGGATGCGGCTGAACCCGCACCCCGCGGGGCAGCTCGAACTCAACGTGCCGAGCTTCGGCGACGGCAAGATCCCCGGCATGCAGCACAAGTACGACGAGACGGTCCTGTACTTCCCGAAGCAGGGCCAGACATGCCACGCGTACTGCACGTACTGCTTCCGCTGGGCCCAGTTCGTGGGCGAGGCCGACCTCAAGATGGCCGGGGACGACGTCACCGCCCTGCGCGACTACCTGGTCGCCCACCCGGAGGTGACGAGCGTCCTGTTCACCGGCGGCGACGCCATGATCATGGGCGAGTCGGTGCTGCGCCGCTACGTCGAGCCCCTGCTCGACCTGGAGCAGCTCGAATCCATCCGGATCGGGACGAAGTCGCTGGCCTACTGGCCGCAGAAGTTCGTCACCGACCCGGACGCCGACGACATGCTGCGGCTGTTCGAGCAGGTCGTCGAGTCGGGCAAGAACCTGGCGTTCATGGCGCACTTCACTCATCCGCGCGAGCTTGAGCCGCTCATGGTGGCCGAGGCGTGCCGGCGCATCCGCGACACCGGCGCGGTCATCCGCACCCAGGCCCCCCTGATCCGGACGATCAACGACGATCCGGCGGCGTGGGAGACGATGTGGCGCGTCCAGACCCGGATGGGGCTCGTCCCGTATTACATGTTCGTCGAGCGCGACACGGGGCCGCAGGACTACTTCGCCGTCCCGCTCGCCCGCGCCTACGAGATCTACCGGGACGCCTACAAGAACGTGTCCGGCCTGTCGCGGACCGTGCGGGGTCCGTCCATGTCGGCCACGCCGGGCAAGGTCTGCGTGGACGGCGTGGTCGACCTGTTCGGGGAGAAGGCGTTCGCGCTGCACTTCATCCAGTGCCGCGACGCGGAGCTGGTCGGGAAGCCGTTCTACGCGCAGTACGACCCGGAAGCGGTCTGGCTGGACGACCTCAAACCGGCCTTCGCCGAGAGCTTCCCCTGGGAGAAGTAACCCGCGTGCAGTGGCGTGCCCGCCGCCCCTCCGGGGGCGCGGGCGGGCACGCCACGGCCAAGAGGCCCCTCAGCGCAGGTGCCGCCACAGCGCGAGGACGGCGGCCAGCGTGGCCGCCCCGCACACCGCCATGACGTGGGACGGGGCCAGGAACTCGCCGAGCGCCCCGGCCGCGCCGATGCCCGCCGCCTGGCCCGTCATCAGGCCGGTGTTGGAGAGGCCGAGCGCCTGCCCGCGGACCCGCTCCGGGACGGCGTCCACCAGCCGCCGCTGGACGGTCAGCTCGTAGCCGAGGCCGAACGTCCCGGCCGCCATCAGCGCGCAGGCCACCGCGAGCCCGGGTGCGAAGGCGAACGCCAGCAGCGGGGCCCCGGTCAGCGCGGCGAGCGGGAGGGTGAGCCGCTCCCGGACGTCCGGCCCGATCAGGCGGCCCACGACGAAGTTCCCGGCGAACATCCCGGCCGCGGCGGCGGACAGCAGCAGCCCGGCCCCCTGCGCGCTGCCGACGTCCGCCGCGTAGGGGACGGTCATCCCCTCCGACCCGACCGACAGCGAGATCGGCAGCCAGGCGCACAGGAGCAGGCCGCGGACGCCGCGGTCGCGGAGCAGCAGCCGGTTCACCCGCCATGTCTCGCGCGCCGTCCCGGTCGTGCCCGCGGGGGCGGGCGGCGGGACGTCCGGGATCCGGAACCGGGCGAGGACGGCGGCCAGCCCGGCGCTCCCGGCGGCGAGCCAGAGCGTCCCGGTCGTGCCGAGCACCGCGAGCAGCAGCCCGCCCGCCGCCTGCCCGGCGATCTGCGCGCCCGCGCTCGTCATCGTGAACAGCGAGCGGCCGAGCACGTACCCGTCGCCGGGCAGCAGCTCGGGCAGCCTGGCCTGCACGGTCGCGCTGCCGACCGGCGCGAACAGCCCCACCGCGAAGAGCAGCGCGAGCGTCGCGGGCACCGGCAGCCCGCCGACCGCCAGGACGACCGTGACGGCGAGCCGCAGCAGGTGGAACGCGGTGAGCAGGCGCCGCGCCGGGACGCGGTCCGCGAGCGAGAGCAGCAGCGCGCCGCCCACCACGTACGGGAGGAAGCCCGCCGCGAAGATCAGCGCGGCGGCGACGGTGGAGCCGGTCCGCTCGAACGCCTGGACGGACAGCGCCAGCATCCGGACCGAGTCGCCGCCCACCAGCAGCGTCTGCAGGGCGAACAGCGTCCGGAACTCGGGGACGGCGAACACGTCCCGGTACCGGAACGAGTCCTGGGCGGAGGCGGGGGAGGAAGCGGTCATGAGGGCGACTCTGCGGCCCGGCACCCGTCCCGGGATAATGTTTCGCGGAGGAACGAAACATGAACCGGATCGAGGTCGGCCCGGCGGACCTCGCGGCCAGCCGCTTCGGGCTCGCCCCACTGCTGGAGACCCTGAACGCGCTCGGCCTGGCCGCCGGGCGGGTCCCGCCCGGCGCGCTGCGCCCGTGGGTCGAGCGCGCCCGGCCCCGCTACCTGGCGATCGCCGACGACCCGGCCGTCCGGGCGCTCGTGTTCCTGCGCCGCCGCCACGGCTACATGGCCGACTTCATCAGCCCGCCGCCCGCCCGTCCGAACCTCACGGTCGCCGAGCAGCTCGCCACCACGCGGGCGACGCCGCTCGACCAGGCGAGGCGGGAGATCGCCCGCAACCTGGTGGGGCTGCCGGAGCCGGACCCGGTCGTCCGGTCCGTGCTGGACGCCCCGGACATGGTCGGACGGCTCGCCACCGCCCTGGAGACCGCCTGGGACACGCTGCTGGAGCCGGACTGGCCGGTCGTCCGGTCGATCGTGGAGCGCGACATCGTCCACCGCGCCGGACGGCTCGCCGCCTACGGCTGGGCCGCGGCGCTGGACGGCCTGTCCCGCCGGGTGCGCTGGCGCGACGGCGCGATCGAGGTGGACATCCTCGGCGGCGGCGACGCCGCGCACCGGCTCGGCGGCGCCGGGCTGATGTTCGTGCCGGTCGTCTTCTCCGAGCTGGGCCTCGCCGTCGAGCCCGGCTGGCCGTACACGCTGATGTACCGGGCGAGGGGAGTGGCGGCGCTCTGGGAGAGCCGCGAGCCGAGCCCGGACGACGCCCTCGCCAAGCTGATCGGCCGCACCCGCGCCGACCTGCTGCGGCTGCTCGCCGACCCGGCGACGACGACCTGGCTGAGCGCCCGGCTGCGGGTCAGCGTCGGCGGCGTCGGCGACCACCTCGCGGTGCTGCGGGCGGCCGGGCTCGTCACGCGGCAGCGCAGCGGACGGTCCGTCCTGTACCGGCGGACTGCCGTCGGGGACGTCCTGGCCGACGCGCCCTGAGCCGCGCGGGGCCGTCCCTGCCCGGGACGGCCCGCGCCGCATGTCAGGTGCCGTAGACCGGGACGATCACCGCGCGGGCCAGCGTGTGCGCGGTGACGTTGAAGCCCACCGCGGCCGGGGACGTGTCCGAGTCGATCCCGAGCGAGTCCACGTCGAGGGCGTGCACGGCGAACACGTACCGGTGCGGGTCGCCGGGCGGCGGGGCCGCGCCGCCGAACGCCTTCGTCCCGTAGTCGTTGCGGGCCTGCACGCCGACCTTCGCGTCCGGCGTCCCGGCGCCGCGCGGCAGCTCCGTCACGTCCGCCGGGACGTCGAACAGCGACCAGTGCCAGAAGCCGCTGCCGGTCGGCGCGTCCGGGTCGTAGCAGGTCACCGCGAAGCTCCGCGTCCCCGCCGGGAACCCGGACCAGCGCAGGTGCGGGGACTCGTTGCCGCCGCCGAACCCGCCCTGGTCGAAGACGTGCGGGTCGGGGAGGCGCTCGCCGTCCGCGACGTCGTCGCTCTCGACGGTGAACGAGGGGACCTCGGGCAGGAACTCGTAGGGGAGCGGCGGCTTGCCGGACATGGCGACCTCCTATTTCGGACTTCCGGTTGTCGCCTCCATCTCTATCAGGGGACGTCGCAGCGGGACCTCACGTCGTCACGTCTTCACGGCTCCCATCGTGAACCCGGTGACGAACCGGTCGAGGAACAGGTTGAACAGGAACGCGATCGGCACCGCCGTGACCACCGTGGCCGCCTGGAGCGACTGCCAGAAGAACACGTCCCCGCGCACGAGCTGCGTCGGGACGCCCGTGCTGACCACCATCTCCGGGCTCGCCGACACGAACGCCAGCGCGTACACGAACTCGCTCGCCGTGAGCGTGAAGCTGAACACGACCACCGCGACGACCCCCGGGAACACCAGCGGCAGGACGGCCCGGAAGAAGGCGCCGAGGCGGCTGTGGCCGTCCACCATGGCCTGCTCCTCGACGTCCTTCGGGACGGCCTTCAGGAACCCGATCAGCAGCCACACCGACACCGGCACCGTGATCGTCGGATACACGACGATCATCGACCAGAGCGTGTCCTCCAGGCGCAGCCACACGACGACGCGGGTCAGCGACAGGAACAGCAGCGACGGCGGCACCAGGTACACCATGAAGATCGCGATGCCCATCGGCGTGCCCCACGGCCGGTCCAGGCGCGCGAGGGAGTACGCGGCGGGCAGCGCCAGCGCCAGCGTGATCGCGACGACCGCCGCGCCGACGATCAGGGTGTTCCCCACGAACGTCAGGAACGGCGTATCCCTGAACAGGAACTTCACATGGTCGGGAGTGGCGGGTTTGTTGAAGTAGAACGGGTTGCTCTCCGGGTTGTAGAGGTCCTGGTTCTGCTTGAACGCGCTGACGGCGCTCCACAGGAACGGCAGCGCGCACACCAGCGCCGCCAGGACCGCCGACCCGTACACGCCGACCCGCGCCGCGACATGCCGCCGCGCATACTTCCTTCGAAGCGCCGCAACCTCACTCATCCCGCCTCCAACCGTCGGACGGCCCGCAGGATCGCTACCGCGCCCGCGAGGAGGAGGGGGAACAGGAAGAGCGCTATGGCGGCGCCCTGGCCGACGTCGCCGCCCTCGATGCCGCGGAAGTATGCCCAGGACGCGAGGACGTCCGTCGAATGCGTCGGGCCGCCGCGCGTCAGCACGAACGGGACGGTCATGTCGGTGAACGTCATGATCGCGCCGAACAGCCCGGCGACCGCGATGACCGGCAGCGTCAGCGGGATCGTCACCTCGAACATCCGCCGCCAGAACCCGGCGCCGTCGATCCGCGCCGCCTCGTCGACGTCGCGCGGGATCGCGACCAGCCCGGCCATCACGATCACGGCCGCGAGCGGCGTCAGCCGCCACGTCTGCACCGCGATCACCGACGCCATCGCCGTGCCGGGACGCCCCAGCCACACGACGTTCCCGTCGATCAGCCCGAGGTGCCGCAGCACCCAGTCGACCGGCGAGTAGATCGAGTCGAGGAACCACAGCCACGAGATCGTCGACAGCGACACCGGCGTCGTCCACGGCAGCAGCACCAGGAACCGGACGAACCACTTCCCGCGGAACTCCGCCACCAGGATGTTCGCCAGGATCTTCCCGAACACCACGATCAGCGCCATGCTGGCCAGCGTGAACACCAGGGTGTTCCGCAGCGCCCGCCAGAACACGCCGTCGTCGAAGACCGCCGTGAAGTTCCGGAACCCGACGAAGTCGAACGACGGGTCGCCGGTAGTCACGTCCGAGAACGCGAACGCGACCGCCAGCAGGAACGGGACGCCGACCAGCGCCGCGATGTAGACGACCGACGGCAGCAGCATCGCCCACGCGAGGAAGCCGTCGCGGTCGGCGAGACCGACCTTCGGCCGCGCCGCCTCGCCCGGCACGGCGACCGGCTCGGTCTCGGTCCGCGCGTCCGTCACGGCGCCCCTCCGATCGGGACGGCGGACGTCCGCGCGCCCGACCCGGCGTCGAAGAACCGCAGCCGCTCGCCCGGCACGGCGAACTCGTGCGTCTCCCCGGCGTCCAGCGGCGTGACGACGGTGGACGGCAGGCGGGCGATGACGCGCGTCTCCTCGCCGACGCCGGTCACCGTCCCGTACACGTGCCGGTCGCCCGACAGGTACTCCATCCGCTCGACGCGCAGCGGCATCGCCACCCGCGACTCGGCCGGGACGTTCTCCACCGGCAGCAGATGCTCCGGACGGAACCCGACCAGCCGGTCGTCCCGCCTGACCAGGTTCATCGGCGGCGAGCCGATGAACCGCGCCACGAACGTGTCGGACGGGTCGTCGTACACCTCGCGCGGCGTCCCGACCTGCCGGACGCGGCCCTTCTCCAGCACCGCGATCCGGTCGCCGAGGCCCATCGCCTCCGCCTGGTCGTGCGTGACGTAGACGGTGGTCGTCCCGACGTGCTGCTGGAAGCGCTTCAACTCGTCGCGGGCCGTCGCGCGCATCTTCGCGTCGAGATTGGACAGCGGCTCGTCCAGCAGGAACACGGCCGGGTCGCGGACGAGCGCCCGCGCGAGCGCCACCCGCTGCCGCTCCCCGCCGGACAGTTGGCGCGGCTTGCGGCGCAGCAGCGGCTCGATCTCCAGCAACTCGGCGGCCCACGCCGCCTTCCGCTCGCGCTCCTCCCGCGCCATCCCCTCCGCGCGCAGCGGGAAGACGATGTTGTCGAACACGGTCTTGTGCGGGTACAGCGCGTACGACTGGAACACCATCGCGATCTTCCGGACGCGCGGCGGCAGCCCGTTCACGACGTTCCCGCCGATCAGCACCTCGCCCTCGGTCGGCTGCTCCAGGCCCGCGATCGTGCGCAGCAGCGTCGTCTTGCCGCACCCGGACGGGCCGAGCAGCACCAGGTACTCGCCGGGCTCGGCGGCCAGGTCGACGCCGTCCAGCGCGCGCACCTGGTCGGCTCGGCCGCGGCGCGCCCTGAGCTGCCCGTCGAAGGTCTTGACCAGCCCTTTCACCTCAACGGTATTGATCTGCCCCGCCCCCTCAGCCGCCGACGAGGCCGCGGCCCCGCCAGTTCTTGAAGATCGCGTCGGCGCGGCCCGCCGCCTCCGCCACCGCCTGCTTCGGGGACGCCTGGCCGCGCGCCGCGCGGCCGAACATCGTCGGCAGCACGTTCGTGTTGAAGATCTCCCCGATCGCCGGGTTGGACGGGCCCGGATAGCCGATGTTCGCCGTCCACGACGTCGCCGTCTTCAGCAGGGACAGCTTGTTCGCGGGCTTCGCGCCCCACGGGTCGTGGTCGAGCCACCCGTCGAGCTGCGGGACGAGCGACGGCCACCCCGGCAGGTCGTACAACTCGGAGTTGTACGTCACGGCCGGGAAGTTCGCCGTGTAGTGCAGCAGGAACTCCTTCGCCGCGTCCGGGTTGCCCGCGTGCTTCGGCACGATCCACTGCTGGATGACGTGCTGCGCGGCCAGCGACGCCTTCGGCCCGCGCAGCGCCGGGACGAAGAAGATGTCGTCGCCGATCGCCCGGTTCGCGCCCATCGCGGTGCGCCACGCCGAGATCGAGTTCAGGATGTAGGACGACTTGCCGGCGATCAACGCCTGGTTGTTGGACGCCGGCACCCACGAGAACACCTCGCTGGTCTCCGCCTCCTTGAACAGCCGCGTCATGTACTCGACGGCCGCGACGGTCGCGTCGGAGTTCAGCACGACCTTCTCGTTCTCGTCCTGGACGGCCCCGCCGTACGACCACAGCAGCGCCCGCGCCGCCATGTTCGAGTCGGACTCCGGGGACAGCCCGATCCCGCACGGGACGCCGGTCCGCCTCTTGATCTCGGCGGCGCCGCGGAGCAGGTCCTCCCAGCTCGCCGGGCCGTTCGGCATGCCGACCTTCGACCACATCGACTTGCGGAAGTCGCCCGGGTCGGGGGACCAGCCGGGGCAGTAGCAGTAGAACCGCTTCGTGTTGGGGTTGAAGCTCGACCTGCGGCACAGTTCGAGCTGCTGCCCCCACCGCCGGTTCGCCTCCTGCACGACGTCCGTCATGTCGAGGACGGACGGCTCGTACTGCGAGAACGGCGCGATGTGCTGGATGAGGTCGTGGCCGCGTCCCGCCTGGATCTCGGACGCGGCGCGGCGGGGGACGTCGACGGTGTTGATGTGGTCGACCCGGACGTCCACGCCGACCTTCTTGCCCCAGTCGGCGACGAACTTGTCGAACCATTTGTCGTGCCGGGGGACGAAATGGCTCCACATCAGAATGCTGAGGGAGCCGCTCAGCTTCTTCGCGGGGGAGGTGAACACCTCTTTGGGCGCGTCGCCGGTGCCCTTGGCCTGCGGGCCGCTGGACTCGCTGGCGCATCCCGCCAATAACCCGGCCGCCCCCGCCGCCCCGGCGGTGAGCGCCGAAGACGACAGGAAGCCGCGCCTGCTGATTCCGTGGGAGTCGGAGTGGGGAGACGTCCCCCCGCGAATCGTGCTGGTTCCGTGGGAGTCGGGGGTGGGGGTATCGGGGGCCGTCCCCGCCGGGGGGACGTTGAGCCGATCGGCCATGGGTGCACTCCCTCGCCGTGAAGGTCTCCCCTCGAAGGTAGATCGGCGAGGCCGTCTCATCCAGAGACGATCTGGTAACTCCCTGTCACTCTGGTCTCAACGAGTCACATGCGTGACACGGCCGAAGCCCGTTACATCCCGATAGTCCGCCGTTACTTGCCGGTGGTCTCGACATAGGCGGCGATGACCTCTTCGGGGTCGCCGTCCATGTGCATGCGGCCCTCGTCGATCCAGATGACGCGGTCGCAGGTCTCCTTGACCACGTCGAGCTGGTGCGCGACGAGGAAGACCGCGCCGGCCTCCTTGCGCAGCTCCTCGATCCGGCGCTTGCTCTTGACCTTGAACTTGGCGTCGCCGGTGGCGAGGGCCTCGTCGATGAGCAGCACGTCGTGCGTCTTGGCCGCCGCGATCGCGAACCGGAGCCGGGCCCCCATGCCGGACGAGTACGTCCGCATCGGGTACTGGATGAACCCCTCCTTGAGCCCGGCGAAGTCGACGATCTCCTTGTACTTCGCCCTGGTCTCGGCGGGGGACATGCCCATCGCGAGGCAGCCGAGGACGATGTTGCGCTCGCCGGTGAGGTCCTTCATGAGGGCCGCGTTCACGCCGAGCAGGGACGGCTGGCCGTCGGTGTAGACGCCGCCGCGGTGCGGCGGCAGCAGCCCGGCGATCGCCTTCAGCAGCGTCGACTTGCCGGACCCGTTGGTGCCGATGATCCCGACGGCCTCGCCGCGGTAGGCGACGAAGGACAGGCCCTTGATCGCGTGGACCTCGGTCATCGTCGGACGGTGCTTGCGGCGCAGGACGCGGGAGAACGCGGATGCCGCGTTGCCCTTCCCGCCCGCGCCGTAGACGCGGTAGACGATGTGCAGGTCGTCCACGACGACGATCGGCTCGCGCCGCGGGTCGAGCTCGACGGCGTCGAGGGCCTTGCGGGGCCTCGTGTCAGCCACGGCCATATCGCTCCTCCGCCCGGTAGAAGAACATGAATCCCCCGACCAGCATCACCACGGCCCACACGATGGCGTACAACCAGAGTTGCGACATCGGCATGGTGGTCGCCTTGTGGAGCGCCACCTGCTCGCGCATGGACTCGCGGTACTCGCCCAGCAGCATGTTCCGGCTCAGCTCGACGTACACGTGCGCCGGGTTGGCTTCGAGCAGCCTCGCGATGACGGGATAGCGGTCCAACTTGGAGCCGGGCTTCATCATCACGGGCAGGCTGAAGATCACGCCGGACATGTAGAGCCACGTCCGCATGATGAACGGCAGGAGTTGGGTGATGTCGCGGTTGAACGCGCCCAGCCGCGCCATGACCATGCTGATGCCCACGTTGAACATCAGCTGGAGCGCCACCACCGGGATGAACAGCACCATGTTGAACGTGATCGGCTCGCCCCAGGCCATGATGATCGCGAACAGCACGACCAGGGACAGCAGCAACTGCTGGAGCTCGACGACCGCGATCGCGAGCGGAAGCGTGGCCCGCGGGAAGTGCAGGGCCCTGATCAGCGACAGGTTGTCGCCGACCGACTTGGCCCCGGACGTCACCGACCGCTGCGTGAAGCCGAACAGGAAGACGCCGGTCACCAGGAACGGGATGAAGTCCTTGATCCCGCGGCTGGTGTTCAGCAGCAACCCGAAGATCAGGTAGTACACCGCCGCGTTCAGCAATGGCGTGAGGAGCTGCCACAACTGACCGAGTCTCGAATCGGTGTACATCGAGATGTTCTTGGCGGAGGCGAACGCCCAGATGAAGTTGCGCCGTGCCCACACCTGCTGGAGGTACTTGCGCAGCGGGGGGCGCGCGGCGCTCTGCCTCAGCCCGTACCGTGCGGCGTAGTCGGACAGCGACTCGTTCACGTGAGGAGGCTCCGCGATCGTGCCGACCGACTCGCCACCCGGGGAACCGAGCCGTTCCGGGTGACTCATGTCGCGAAGCCTATTGCAGTCGGTGAGTCGAGAGTGACGTTCGCCCGCATGTGACCCCCGATTTGAGATCTTTACGGAATCATGTCGCCGTCCAAGGGGATACCCCCGAGATGCGCGTCAACCATTCACGGCGCATCGCCGCGCCCGCACGCTCCATCGTCATGCCCTGGTCCGTCCCGAACACGCGGCCGCGGCCGGGGACGGCCGAACCGCGGTTCCCCCTGCTGGCGAGACTCGGGCGGGCGGACAGATGGGCGTTCGACCGGGTGGCGGCGGCGCGGCTGCCCGGCCTGGAGTACGTCCTGCCGCGGCTGTCGCGGTTCGCCGACCACGGGGTGCTGTGGTTCACGACGGCGGGCGTGCTGGGGCTCACCGGGCGCCACCGGCTGCGCCGGGCCGCGCTGCGCGGCTCGATCGCGATCGCGGTGGCGAGCCCGGCCGTGAACCTCCTCGGGAAGCAGGCGTTCCGCCGCAAGCGGCCCGTCGTCGACCTCGTCCCGCCGATCCGGATCCGGTGGAAGCTGCCGACCTCGCACGCGTTCCCGTCCGGGCACTCGGCGTCGGCCGCCGCGTTCGCGACCGGGGTCGCGCTGGAGGCGCCGGGCCGGGTGGCCGCGCCCGTCGCGGCGACCGCGGCGGCGGTCGCGTTCGCCCGCGTCTACACGGGCGCGCACTATCCGGGCGACGTCCTCGCCGGGCTCGGGATCGGCGCGCTGGCCGCGTGCGGGACGCGGCTCGTCTGGCCCGCCCGGCCGCCGGTCGCGCGGGTGTCGGTGACCATGGCCGCCGACGGCCTGGTCAAGCCCGACGGGGAGGGGCTCGTCGCGGTGGTGAACCCGGTGTCGGGCGGCTCCGGCGGGGCGACCGCCGCGATCCTGCCGGGACGCCCCGACCTGGCCGTCGAGCTGATCGAGCGGGAGCTGCCCGCGGCGGAGATCGTCCGGCTGGCGCCGGACGAGGACGCCGACAAGGCCCTCGCGGAGGCCGCCGAGCGCGCCTGCGTCCTCGCCGTCGTCGGCGGCGACGGGACCGTGAACGCGGGCGCGCGGGCCGCGCTCGAGCACGACGTGCCGCTGCTGGTCGTCCCCGGCGGCACGTTCGACCACTTCGCCCGCGCGCTCGGCCTGGAGTCGCCGGCGGACGCGGTCGCCGCCTACCGGAGCGGGCGCCTCGGCCGCGTCGACGTGTCCTACGTCGCCCCGGCGGACGGCAACCGCGACGACGCGGACGAGCAGGTGTTCCTGAACACGGCGAGCTTCGGCGCGTACACCGAGCTGGTCGACCGGCGGGAGCGGCTGGAGAAGCGGATCGGGAAGTGGCCCGCGCTCGCGGTCGCCGCCGTCCGGACGCTGCGCCGCTCCGAGCCCCTCGACCTCGTCCTGGACGGGCGGCGCCGGCGCGTCTGGCTGGGCTTCGTCGGCAACTGCGGCTACGGGGCGCGCGGCGCGACGCCGACCTGGCGGGACCGGCTGGACGACGGCCGTCTCGACATCCGGATGATCGCCACCGGGCGGCGCGTCCCGCGCGTGCGGGCCGTCGCCGCGGTGCTGGCCGGGCACCTCCCCCTCATCCCCGGATACCGGTCGTGGCAGGCGACGGGGCTCGAGGTGGTGGCGCCGTCCGGCGGGCTGCGGCTGGCGCGGGACGGCGAGGTGTCGTCCCTGCCCAGGGCGGTGCGGTTCGGGAAGCACACGGGCGGGCTGCGCGTGTTCGTCCCCGGCGGCCAGGGGTAGGGGACGGGTCGGCCGTGAGGAGGGGCCCGGAGATGACGAGCGACGGCACCGAGATCGGGATCGACCCCGGCGAACTCAGCGACGACGACCTGTTCCGCGAGCTCGGCCACCTGTACGAGACGCGGCTCGACGCGCTCAGGCACGCCGCCGACCAGGCGTACGGGGAGCACACGCGGCGCATGAACCAGCTCGAAGCCGAGTACCTGCGCAGACGTCCGAGACGCGAGATCGACCCGGAGAGGCTGCGCGCAGGCGCCCGCGCCCGCTGACCCGCCCCTGACGGCTCCCGTTGGTCGGGAGTTCGTCTTGTCCGGGTAAAAGTACGGGCATCGTCGCCGGTTTCCGGGCCGGGTCCGTCGCAGGATCGTCGTCGGGGGTGTGTTCCGTGACGGGGACCCGGCCCGACCGGAGACGGCGGCGGCAGGGGCGGCGGGATCGCGGGCGCGAGCCGGGATTGCGCGAGTGCGCCCGGCGGTGGTGGCCGTTCGTCGCGGGGACGATGGCCACGACCGGGCTGCTGCTCGGCGCCTACTTCTGGTTTCCGCCCGTCCCGGCTCCGTCACCGCTGTCGGCCGGGGGAGAGCCGGTCGGCCCGCTGCCGGACGGCGCGGACGGCGCCGACGCGGAGGCTCCCGGCGGGCCGATGAGCAGCTACACGACGCGGTTCACGCCGGGGGAGCCGCGGGTGCGCAACATCGAGCTGGCCGCGCGGATCCTGGACGGGCAGGTCGTCCAGCCCGGCGCGACGTTCTCGTTCAACGACGCCGTCGGGCCGCGCACGCGCAGCCGCGGGTACGTCCCCGCGCCCGCGATCGTCGGGCCGCGCCTGGTCGCGGACGTGGGCGGCGGCATCTGCCAGGTGTCCACGACGCTGTTCAACGCCGTCTTCAGCGCCGGGCTGGACATCCGCAAGGCACGCGCCCACTCGATGTACATGCCGGAGTACCCGGAAGGGTTGGAGGCCGCCGTCTCCTACCCGGACCTCGACTTCACGTGGCGGAACGACACCCGCCTTCCGGTGCGCGTCCAGGTGGCGCACACGGGTTCGTCGCTGACGGTCAGCCTGTGGGGCGAACGCCGGTACGAGGTGAGTTCGGCTGTTTCGCAGCCGTACGAGTTCGTGTCGCAGGGGACGGGCGTCCTGCGCGGCCGCGGCCGCTCGTGCGTGCCCACGCCCGGCCGTCCGGGCTTCGAGATCGACGTGTGGCGGACGCTCCTGCTGGGCGGCCGCGAGGTCGAGCGCGAGCGCTTCCACACCGAGTACCGGCCGCAGGCGAAGGTGGAGTGCCGCTGAGCCGCCGGGCGGGAGGCGCGTGGCAGTGTGAGGGTATGGCGGTACGAGAGGGAACACACGAACTCGGGCCGGACGACGGGCGGCTGCTGATCAGGACGGGCCGGAGCGGCCTCGGCCGCCGCGCGGGCCACGACCTCACCATCGAGGCCACCCGCTGGACGGCGGAGGTCGAGGCCCGCGAGCCCCTGTCAGCGTCGTCGGTCGCGGTGACCGTCGAGGTGGACGGCCTGGAGGTCAAGGACGGGTCCGGCGGCGTGAAGCCGCTGACCGACCAGGACCGCGCGGAGATCGGGAAGAACCTCCGCTCGGTGCTGGACGTCCGGCGGTATCCGCGCATCACGTTCGCGTCCACCCGGATCGACGACGCCGGGGAGCGGATCGAGGGCGACCTGACGATCATGGGCCGGGTGAAACCCGTGCAGGTCAGCGCCGCCCTGGAGGGTGATGACCGGGTGCGGGGCGGGGTGGCCGTCCAGCAGTCGCGGTGGGGGATCAAGCCGTACTCGGCGTTCTTCGGCGCGCTCAGGCTGGCCGACGACGTCGAGGTCGAGTTCGACGTCCGCCTTCCGGGCTAGCGTCGGGCGCGGGCGGCGCGCGTGAACTGGTCGTCCAGGCTGCGCGGGAAGGGCAGCATGCGGTGCATGTCCCGCCAGGGCGCGAACTGCCGGACGGCGTTGAACCCCGCCGCCGTGACGACGCGCTCCACGTTCGGCCCCGGCGCGCACGCGGGATACACGTCCAGGTGCGCGATCCGGGCGGGAAGCCAGGCGGGCCGCACCGGCGACACCAGCGTCATCGGCGGCCGGACCCGTTCGGCGGACGCCATGTCCAGCGCGTAGGCGAGGAGTTCCCGCGTCTCCGCGTCGGGCCCGCTGTGCACGATGAGCCACCCGGCGACGTCGACCGGCTCCGCCGGGGGATCGGCCAGAGTCAGCGGCGTGACCTCCGCCGAGACGCGGCGCAGGTAGGCGTCATGGGCGGGGTCCAGCTCCTCCAGGACGAACGTCCGGTCGAAGCGCGGCGGGACGGCGGGCAGCAGCGGCGCGTAGGCGTCCCAGCGCAGCAGCCGCGCCAGATGCGTGACCCGCGCGCTGGGCGGGGCCGCGGCGTCCAGCCCGCCCTTCAACCCGGCCGGGAAGGCGTCGACGATCACCTCGCGGACGTCGCCGGGCAGGTCGGCGCCGGGGCGCACGACCCGCCAGCCGCCGGTGACGCGCGGGTCGGCCGCGAACGGCGAGTCCGTCACGGCGGTGACGGGGCCGTCCAGCCGGAGCGTGCGCAGCGCCGCCCGGAGCCGGGTCAGATGCCCGAGGCCGTCGCCGGACACATGGCAGACGATCACCGCGCCGCGTCGAGGGCATCGAGGACGCCGAGGTACCCGGCGGTCTCGGCGGCCGGGGTGAAGTCGCGGCGGATCCGTTCCGCGCCCGCCGTGCCGAGCTTCGCCAGCTCGGCGGCGTCCGCGCGGGCGGCGCGGTCGATCGCGGCCCGGCAGGCGTGCGCGTCCCCGGCGGGGAACGTGAAGCCGATGTCGTCGTCGGCGAGGTCGGCGAGCCCGCCCGCGTCCGAGGCGAGCAGCGGGACGCCGAGCGCCGCCGCCTCCAGCGCGACGTTCGGCATCCCGTCGTAGAAGGACGGCAGCGCGACCAGGTCGCAGCTCGCGTAGACGGCGGGGAGGTCGTAGCGGTCCAGGAACGGCAGGAACGAGTGCGGGACGTCGGCGCCGCGCGCGGCGAGCCACTCCGTCACCTGCTCCTCGACCTCGCCGACGAGCAGCAGGTGGAAGTCGTCCGCGCGGCGGGACGCGGCGAGCGCGTCCAGGAGGAAGCCGACGCCCTTCTTCACCTTGAGCTGCCCGATGATCCCGATCGTGCGGCGGCCCTCGCGGACGTGCTCGTCCCGCCACGCGCGGGCGCGCTCACGCTCGGACGGCAGGACCTGCCACTGCGCCGTGTCCACGCTGTTCGCGACGAACGCGACCGGGACGCCCGGAGCGAGCGCGGCGACCAGCGGCGCGTGCGAGCGGGCGACGACGCACACCCGCGACGAGGCGCGCAGCGCGTCCGCCAGCACCCCGCGCCGCCGCATCGAGAAGGCGCCGACGTCGATGTCGTTGCCTCGTAGCAGCGTCACGAGCGGCGCGTCCAGCAGCGCGGCGAGGACGGGCGCGGCGAGCGTCGCGTACACGCCGCCGAACGCGACGACATGGGTGTAGCCGGTGAGGTTCTCGGCGGTGATCGTCGTCCAGAGGCGGCGCAGGGCGTGCTCGGAGTCGTCGCCGAGCGGGGCGGTGACCAGCCGTCCGCCGTGCTCGCGGGTGACGCCCCACGGGCGGGCGCGGCGGGTCAGGTGCGCGACGTCGACCTCGACCCCGGCGCCGCGCAGGCCCCGCACGATCCGGTCGCAGGACTGCGCCATGCCGCCCCGGCTCGGCGGGTAGTGCCCGGTGATCCACAGGACCCGGTGCATCAGCTGTCCACGAAGCCGGTGTCGTCGTCCGATCCCCAGTCGCCGCCCTGCGCGTAGTCGTCGCCGGGGTTGAACGCGCCCCGGTCGTACTGGTCGAACGACGAGTACCAGGCGGCGTCCTGGTAGGCGTGCGAGCTGCTCTGGTAGTAGTGCCGCCGCCGGCCGCGCGCCCAGGCCGGGTCGTGCGGGTCCTGCGAGCCGTAGCCCTGCGCGGCCAGGCACTCCGGGCAGACGCCGGACGGCGCGGCGTGCTCGGCGCAGACGGGCCGCCCGCACTGCCCGCAGGAGGCGGCGGCCTGCCGTCCGCAGCGTCCGAGGACGAAGAAGCCGGTGGTCACGGTGCAGCGGTTCACGTGGTCCTCCTCGCGGCCGTGCCCGGCGGCGTCCACCGGAACGGCTCCGTCGACACCTGCAGGATGCGGTCGATCGCCCGGTCGACGAGCGGCTCGCGGAACTTGCCGCTGGCCCGGACGACCAGCCGGCCGCCCTGCTTGACCTGCACCCGGACCGAGGCGGGCGGCGGCGTCCCGGGACGCCGGACGGCCGCGTCCTTGGCGAACCGCCGCGTCACCTGGACGAGCTGCACGGTCTTCCGCTTCGTCTTGATCTTGACCTTGCCGCTGGAGCCGCGCTGGCGCCGCCTGCGGAACCGCACCCGGTCGGTGACCGCGAGTTCGAGCACGCTGCCGTCCCGCAGTTCGGCCCGCATCCGGAGCCACGGGTCCAGCGCGTACCACTGGTGCATCCCGAGGACCGGCGGCCGGACGGGCATCTCGACCTCCGGCCCCTTCTTCTCCGGCAGCTCGGCGCCGCGCATGTCCGCCGCGACGGACAGCACCCCGTCCGGCGGCATGTCGGACGCGAGGATCCGCAGCATCGGCACCAGCGCGCCCGGGACGCGCTCGTCCAGCCGCCACTTGCGCCGCCGGATCTCGGTCGTGTGCCGGGCGAGGCTCTGGATCACCGGCTCCCAGTCGTCCCGCCGCAGCGAGACCGTGAAGCCCTTCTCCAGGGTGAGCGCCCGGTGCAGCGGATGGAACCGCTGGATGGCGGCCTTCTGCTTACGCCAGAACATGACGAACCACCTATCGCTCTCGGTCCGGAGGCGTGCTCGTGTCGTGCACCGTGTCGTAGACCGCGGCCAGCTCGGCGCGCGACCGCGCCCAGGTCAGGTCCGCCGCGATGTGCGCCCGGCCGCGCCGTCCCATCGCGGCGGCCTCGGCCGGGTACTCCAGCAGGACGCGGACGGCCCGCGCCAGCTCCGCCGGGCGGTCGGCCGGGACGAGCCGCCCGTGCTCCCCGTCCGCCATCAGCTCGCGGACCGCCGGAAGGTCGGACGCCACGACCGGCACCCCGGCGGCCATCGACTCGATGACCTTCAGCGGCGCGCAGCCCTGGTCGAGGTTGCGGGCGCAGCCGGTCAGCGGCGCCACCGACACCTCGGCGTGCGCGAGCCACGCGGCGACCTCGTGGTGCGGCAGCGTGAACCGCCAGTCGACCCGGTCGGCGACCCCGATCCGCTCGGCCGCGCGGCGCAGCGGCTTCGCCCGCCGCTCCGGGACCGACGCGCACACGACGAGCCGCAGGTCCGGCAGGTCGGCGAGCCGCGCGAACGCGCGCAGCAGGACGTCGAGGCCCTGCCAGGGCTGGAGCGCGCCGACGTAGACGAGGTAGCGCTCGGGCGCGTCCGGCGGGCGCTGCGACGGCTGCGGGACGTCCGCCCCGTTCGGGACGAGGTGGACCTTCGCGTCCGGCACCCCGAGGCCGCGGACCGCCGCGCCGATCACCCGCGACGGGACGACGACCGCGTCGCTGCGCTCCAGGCAGTGCCGCTCCAGCTCGCGGACCTTGGCGAGCGTGGACGGCGCCGCCCACGGCCAGGTGTGCGCCATCTCGATCGACGGCAGCCCGTTGACCTCGTAGACGACCTTGTGGCGGCGCCTGCGGCGGGGGCCGTCCGCGACGGCGGGCAGCGCGCTCCACGGGTCGCGGACGTGGCAGACCTCCAGCGTGTCGAGATGCGGCTCCAGATGGCCCGCGACCCACGCGGAGAACGCCTCGGCCCGGTCGATCAGGTTCGGCACCGGCTCGTCGAAGCGGGCGATCTCGCGCGTCCCCTCGCGCTGGTAGCGGGGCAGGTCGCCGCCGCCGATCGCGCAGAGCAGCCCGCCGTCGAAGCGGGCGAAGAGCTCGTCCGCCATCTGCGCGATGTGGACCGCCGACCCCTTGCTGGACGGGAACCGGTCGAACGCGACGTAGGCGGCGCGATGCCGCATCATCCGACCCGCACCCCCTCGTCGGCGCTGTCCACCCGTGGAGGACGGCCGCTGCTGAGCGCGCGGTGCCAGGCGATCTGGTCGGCGAGGCCGTCCGCGAGGCCGGTGGCGGCCGTCCAGCCGAGGAGGCGGCGGGCGCGTCCGGTGTCGGCCCAGGTGCGGGCGGCGTCCCCGGCGACCGGGGTCTCCCGCCGAATCTCGGCGCGGACGCCGAGCAGGCCGGTGAGCGTCCCGATGGCGGCGCGGAGCGTGACCGGCTCGTGGTGGCCGACGTTGACCGCGACGCCGGGCGGCAGGTCCGCGGCCGCCGCGAGGAGCGTCGCGGACACGACGTCGCCGACGTGCGTGAACGCCCGCGAGCTGCGGCCGTCGCCGAACACCGGCAGCGGACGGCCGTCGAGCGCTGCCTCCGCGAACCGGTGGAACGCCATGTCGGGCCGCTGCCGGGGGCCGTAGACGGAGAAGTATCTGAGCAGGACGGTCCGGAGCCCGTCCCGCGCGGCGTCCCGGGCGAGGCGCTCCACCTCGACCTTGCTGGCCGCGTACGGGCTCGCCGGATCGAGGGGGTCGTCCTCGCGGTTCGGCCGCCCGCCCGCCGACCCGTAGACCGACGAGCTGGACGCGACGACCACCTTCGGCCGGAGCCCCGCCGGGCGGTCCGCGCACGCCGCGAGGAGCCGCCGGGTCGCGACGACGTTGTCCCGCCAGGCCGCCGCCCGGCCCTCGCCCCACGAGCAGCGCACACCGGGACGTCCGGCGAGGTGGACGACGACGTCGGCGGCGGCGACGGCGTCCAGGTCGTCTGTCGCCAGGTCGAGTTCGGCGGCGGCGACGCCGGGCCGCGACGCCGTCCCGGCCCACGTCCGCCGCGCCGTCTCCGGCGCGAGGGACCGTTCCGGCGCGTCGACGGCGAGCACCTCGTGCCCCGCGCCCGACAGCGCGTCGACCACATGGCTTCCGATGAACCCCGCCGCCCCAGTAACAACCACCCGCACCCGGGGCACCTTATCCGGATCGGCACATCCTGGACAGGGACACGAGTCCCTGATCAGCCGGTATGCGGCTCCGTCGCGTCCCAGTCGCGCTGGGACCGCGTGACGTGCGCCAGGGCGGCCTTGAACGTCCGGAAGACGTCGTCGCCGAGGTCGTCGCGGTGGCGGTCCTCGATCCCGGCGAGGATGGCGCGGGCCTTGCCGATCTCGTCCAGGCCGTCGTCGGTCGGGACGACGAGCTTGGCGCGCCGGTCCTTCGGGTCAGCCTCGCGCCGGACGTAGCCGAGCCGTTCGAGCTCGTCCACGATGACGGTCACGATCTGCTTGTGCTGCCCGGAGCGCCGCGCCAGCTCGGTCGCCCGCGCGCCGGTCGGCGGCAGGATGGCGAGCACCGTGCCGTGCCGCGGGCGCACGTCGGGGTGGCCCTGCTCGGCGAGGCGGGTGAACAGCTCGTCCTGGAGGGCGCGTCCCAGCCGTCCGATCAGCAGTCCGAGGTCCGGTTCCTGTTCGGCGTCGGCCATGGCGGCCTCCCGGTATTGGTCAGAGTTATTGACTTTCTAACTTCATGACCATACCGGGAGGCCGCTCGGCACCGGCTCAGCGGGGGCGGACTACGCGGGTCTCGTCCCAGACGGGCTCCGCCGACTCGTAGACGGAGCCGTCCGAGCCGAAGACCAGGCAGCGGTCGAAGGCGCGGGCGAACCAGCGGTCGTGGGTCACCGCGAGGACCGTCCCCTCGTACGACTCCAGCCCTTCCTGAAGGGCCTCGGCGCTGGCGAGGTCGAGGTTGTCGGTCGGCTCGTCGAGGAGCAGGAGGGTGGCGCCGCCCAATTCCAGGAGAAGGATCTGGAGGCGCGCCTGCTGCCCGCCCGAAAGCGTCTCGAACGGCTGCTCGGCGCAATGCTGCATTTCGTAGCGGGCGAGCGCGTTCATCGCGTCGTTGCGGAGCCGGGCGTGCTCGGTCATGACGATTTCGCAGGGCGTCCGCCCGGCGAGGTCGGGACGCGCGTGGGTCTGCGCGAAAAGGCCGGGGACGACCCGCGCGCCGAGCCGGGCCGTGCCCGTGAACGCGACCGGGGACGCGGGTGCCGCGCCCCTCGGCAGCGTTTCCGCGATGGCCGTGAGAAGGCGCAGGAAATGCGATTTCCCCGACCCGTTCGAGCCGAGCACCGCGACCCGCTCGCCGAACCAGACCTCGGCGTCGAACGGCTTCATCAGCCCCGTCAGTTCGAGGTTCTCGCAGATCACCGACCGTTTCCCGGTGCGTCCGCCGCGCAGCCGCAGCTTGAGGTTCTGGTCGCGCGGCGGGACCTCCGGCGGCCCCGCCTCCTCGAACTTGCGCAGCCGCGTCTGAGCCGCGCGGTACCGGGAGGCGAAACCGTCGTTGACCGTCGCCTTGGTGCGGAGCATGTTGACGAGTTCCTTGAGTTTCGCGTGTTCCTCGTCCCAGCGGCGGCGCAGTTCTTCGAGGCGCTCGTTCCGGTCGCGGCGCGCGGCGGCATAGGTGGAGAAACCGCCGCCGTGAATCCACACGTGCCCCGCCTCGACCGTGACGATGCGCTCCGCCGACCGGTCGAGCAGTTCCCGGTCGTGCGACACCAGCAGAACGGTCTTGGACGTTTCCCGCAGCCGGTCTTCGAGCCACCGCTTTCCGGGGACGTCGAGATAGTTGTCGGGCTCGTCCAGCAGAAGGACCTCGTCGGGGCCGCGAAGCAGCGCCTCCAGCGCGAGCCGCTTCTGCTCGCCGCCGGACAGGGTGCGCACCTCGCGCCACCGGCACGACTCGTACGGGACGCCGAGCGCCGCGACGCAGCAGGCGTCCCAGAGCACCTCGATCTCGTAGCCGCCGGCGTCGCCCCAGCCCGCGAGGGCCGTCGCGTAGCGCATCTGGGCGGGCTCGTCGTCGCGCTCCATCATGACCAGCTCGGCGGCCTCGACGGCGGCCGCCGCCTCCCGCACCCTCGGCGGCGCGA
The DNA here is from genome assembly GCF_008085905.1 of Actinomadura syzygii. Taxonomy (GTDB): domain Bacteria; phylum Actinomycetota; class Actinomycetes; order Streptosporangiales; family Streptosporangiaceae; genus Spirillospora; species Spirillospora syzygii. The sequence continues at coordinate 98,395 of NZ_VSFF01000008.1, forward strand.
CCGACAGCAGCAGGTCGTGGACGGACGAGTCGTCCCGCATCCCGCCGATGAACTGCCGCATCACACCGAGGCCGCCGCTGTGCGCGACGGTCCCCTCCTGCGGCGGCGCATCCCCGGCGATCAGGCGCAGCAGAGTCGTCTTTCCAGCTCCGTTGGGGCCGACCAGCGCTGCCACCAGACCGTCCCCGACGCGGAACGACACGTCGTCCAGCAGGACGCGGCCGTCCGGCAGCGTGTGGCGGACGTGCCCGACCTCGACGTGTCCCATGGTCGTCGAGTCTCGGAAAGGCGAACCGGCCGCGTCAAACCAATTACGGGGCGGCCAGCGCCCGCACGCGCCCCACGACGGCGTCCAGGGCGATCTTCTCGGTGTCGCCCGTGGCGCGGGTCGTGACCTCCGCGACCCCCTCCGCCAGCCCGCGCCGCCCGATCGTGACGCGGAACGGGATGCCGGTCAGCTCCACGTCGCGGAACTTCACCCCGGCGCGCTCGGCCCGGTCGTCGATCACCGTCTCGACGCCCGCCGCCCGGAGGCCCGCGTAGACGTCCTCGGCCGCCTCGGTGACCTCCGCGTCGTCGGACTGCGCGACCACCACCGCGACCTGGAACGGCGCCACCGACAGCGGCCACACGATGCCGCGCTCGTCGTTGTGGGTCTCGACGATCGCGGCCATCGCCCGCTCGATCCCGATCCCGTAGCTGCCCATGATCACCGGGACGCGGCGGCCGTCCGGGTCGAGCACCTCCACGCCGAGCGCGCGGGCGTACCTGTCGCCGAGCTTGAAGATGTGCCCGACCTCGATGGCCCGCTGGATCTCCAGCCGCTCACCGCACCGCACGCACCGCTCGCCGGACGCGACCTCGCGCAGGTCCGCCCAGCGGCCCACCTCGATGTCGCGTTCGACGTCCACGCCGCGCAGGTGCGTGTCGTCGGCGTTCGCGCCGGTGAACATGTCGCGGCGGCCGCGCAGCGCCTCGTCCGCGATCACCGGGAGGGACACCCCGACCGCACCCAGGCTGCCGGGCAGCGCGCCCAGCGCGGCCTGGATCTCGTCCGGCTCGGCGGCGCGGATCTCGGCGGTGCCGGTCGCGTCCACGAGCTTCTGCTCGTTGAGCGGGTGGTCGCCGCGCAGCAGGACGAGCGTGAGCGCCCCGTCCAGCACGTAGACGAGCGTCTTGACCTGCCGGTCGCCCGGAGCGTCGTAGGCCAGCAGATCTTCGATGGTGCGCACGCCGGGCGTGTCGAAACGCTCGGGCGCGGGCAGGCCGGGCCCATCGGACGCGGCGGGCAGCACCGAGGTCGCCCGCTCGATGTTCGCCGCGTAACCGCAGTTCGGGCAGTGGACGACGAAGTCCTCCCCGACCTCGGACGGGCACATGAACTCGGTCGAGCCGGAGCCGCCCATCGTCCCGCTGGAAGCGTCGCACGGCAGCGCCGGGACCCCGAGCCGCTCGAAGATCCGCGTGTAGGCGCCGTGGTAGGCGTCGAACGAGGCGTCCAGCCCGGGACGGTCGAGGTCGAAGCTGTAGGCGTCCTTCATCGTGAACTCGCGGGTGCGCATGAGGCCGCCCTTGGGGCGCGGCTCGTCCCGGAACTTCGTCTGGAACTGGTACCACTGCTGCGGGAGCCGCCGGTAGGAGCTCAGCTCGCGGGCGACCGTCGCGAAGATCTCCTCGTGCGTCATGCCGAGCGCGTGGTCGGCGCCGCGCCGGTCCTTGAGCCGGAACATCTCCTGGCCCATCAGGTCCCAGCGGCCGGACCGCCGCCACGGCTCCGCCGGGTGCATGGCGGGCAGCAGCATCTCCTGCGCGCCGATCGCGTCCATCTCCTCCCGGACGATCTGGATGATCTTCGCCCGGACCCGCACCGCCAGCGGCAGCAGGGAGTAGTGCCCGGCGGTGAGCTGCCTCACGTACCCGGCGCGGAGCAGCAGCCGGTGGCTCGGCGCGTCCGCCTCCGCCGGGTCGTCGCGGAGCGTGGGCGCGAACATCTGGGACCAGCGCATCCCGAGAGGGTAGCGAAGCGCCGACCAGCGATCCGTCAGAGAACGCGACCCGTCAGGGAAAGCGTGATGACCAGGTGCCGCCGGTCAGTACCCTTGTTTGCCGTGAGTCGAGAAGGTGTGACGCCGCAGAGCGAGGATTTCTCAGCCTGGTACAACGAGCTGGTCGTGCAGGCGCAGCTCGTCGACCGCGGCCCGGTGCGCGGCACGATGGTCATCCGCCCGTACGGCTACCGGGTGTGGGAGCTGCTCCAGGCCGACCTGGACCGGCGGATCAAGGACGCGGGGCACGACAACGCCTCCTTCCCGCTGCTGATCCCGGAGTCCTACCTCAAGCGCGAGGCCGAGCACGTCGAGGGCTTCTCCCCGGAGCTCGCCGTCGTGACGCACGCGGGCGGCAAGGAGCTCGAGGAGCCGCTGGTCGTGCGGCCGACGTCCGAGACGATCATCGGCGAGTACATGGCCAAGTGGATCGACTCGCACCGCGACCTGCCGCTGCTGCTGAACCAGTGGGCGAACGTGATCCGCTGGGAGATGCGGCCCCGCCTCTTCCTGCGGACGACGGAGTTCCTCTGGCAGGAGGGCCACACCGCGCACGCCGACGAGGACGACGCGATGCGCGAGACGATGTGGGCCCTGGACGCCTACGCGGGCGTGTCGCGCGAACTCGCCGCCATCCCCGTCGTCGCGGGGGAGAAGACGCCCGGCGAGCGGTTCGCGGGCGCCGTCCGCACGTACACGATCGAGGGCATGATGCGGGACGGCCGCGCCCTCCAGAACGGCACATCGCACTACCTCGGCACCAACTTCGCCAAGGCGTTCGAGATCCAGTACCAGGACGAGGCGGGCAAGCTGACGCTCGCGCACACCACGTCCTGGGGCATGACCACCCGCATGATCGGCGCCGTGATCATGACGCACGGCGACGACAAGGGGCTCGTCCTGCCGCCGCGGCTCGCGCCCTACCAGGTCGTGATCGTCCCGATCGGGCGCAAGGAGCAGGGCGAGCAGGCCGCCGCCGAGGCCCGCAAGCTCGGCGCGGCGATCAAGTCGATGGGCATCCGCGTCCACGTCGACGACAACCGCCCGCAGCTCTCCCCGGGGTTCAAGTTCAACGAGTGGGAGATGCGCGGCGTCCCCGTCCGGATCGAGCTGGGCAAGCGCGACATCGAGGCCGGGGTCGGCACGCTCGTGCGGCGGCTGCCGACGGTCGAGGGGCAGGGCAAGGAGCAGGTCCCGCTGGAGAAGCTGCCCGAGCTGCTGCCCGGCATCCTCGCCGACTTCCAGTCGTTCCTGCTGGCCAGGGCCGAGGCGTTCCGCGAGGAGCACACCGCGGCCGTGGCGGGCTGGGACGAGTTCGTCGCGCAGGTCGCGTCCGGCTGGGCGCGCGCGCTCCACTGCGGCGAGACGGCCTGCGAGGACGACATCAAGGCCGAGACCGCCGCGACGCCCCGGGTCATCCCGGCCGACGCGCCGGAGGAGACGGGCGTGTGCGTGAAGTGCGGCCGCCCGTCCGCCTACGGCAAGCGCGTCATCTTCGGCCGCGCCTACTGAGCTTCACCCGGGCCCGGCCCAAGGGCCCCTGACCGGACGGTCAGGGGCTCTGCCCGTCGGCGGTGCGGCGGCGGTGCGCCCTCAGCCGCGTCAGGTACGGCTGGACGAACCACGTCCACCCGCACAGCGCCAGAACGGCCGCCGCCGTGAGGGCCGTCCAGGCCGCCTCGTCCTCCAGCGACTCGACGATCAGCGTCGTCGCCGCGGTGATCGACACGGTGAGCGCGAACGCGCCGACGATCCCGAACCGGTTCGCGCGCTTGATCAGCAGCGCCTTCTGCCCGAGCCGGAACAGGATCCGGTGCTGGAACACGGGCGCGATGAAGCAGATCGACGCGACCGCCGCGCCGAACAGCGCGACGTAGAACATCGGGCGGCCGGTGGAGTCGACCTTGGAGAAACTGGCGGAGAACGGCACGGTCAGCAGGAACGCGAACAGCACCTGCACACCGGTGACCGCGACGCGGAACCCCTGCAGAAGCTCCATCAGCTGCCGGTCGAGACGCTCGTGCTCGGTCTCGTTGCGAGGCTTGTCGGCGGAATCGGCGCTCATGGACGCGATCTACCCCGCACAGCGGGCGACAGTCCGCTATGTCAGTGATGTCCAACTCAATTGGACGGCCGTCTCAGGTGAGCGACGGGGCCTCCACGCGCAGCGCGAGCATCGACACGTCGTCGCGCAGGTCGCCGTCGCAGAAGTCGAGCAGCGCCTGCTCCACCCCGGCGAGCATCCCCTCCGGCGTGTCGCCCGCGTGCGCGGCGAGGGCCTCCAGCAGCCGCTCCTGGCCGAACTCCTGCCGCAGCATGTCGCACGCTTCCAGGACGCCGTCCGAATGCAGGACGAGCGTGTCGCCCGGACTCAGCTCGACCGTGTCGACGCCGGGCTCGAAGTCCTCGAACAGGCCGAGCGGGACGCCGCCGCGCGACGCGGACCTGATCATCCCGTCCGCGCGGACCACGACCGCCGGGGGATGGCCCGCCGTGCCCAGCGAGACGACCACCCGGTCCGGCTCCAGCGACAGCCCGGCCATCACGGCGGTGACGAACCGGTCCTCGTCGAGGAGGGCCTCGTTCACCATGCCGAGGACCTCCGCCGGACGCGACCTCCACCGGGACGCGAGCCGGGCGCAGTGCCGCGCCGTCGACGTCACGGCCGCCGCGTCCTCGCCCTTGCCGCACACGTCGCCGAGGATCAGGCCCCAGCCGTCCTCGGTGCGGAACACGTCGTAGAAGTCGCCGCCGACCTCCGAGCCGTGCGTCGCCGTCAGGTACTTCGCGGCGACCCGCACGCCCGGGATCACCGGCAGCGACTTCGGCAGCAGCCCCGCCTGCAGCGTCTCGGCCACCTCGGCGCGCCGCCGGTACAGCCGCGCCGCCCGGATCACGAGCGCCAGGTACCGGCCGAGCCGCTGCACGACGCCGAGGTCCATGAGGTCGAACGGGCCGTACTCGCCGCTCGCCGCCAGCGTGATCGTGCCGAGGGAGCGGTCGCCGTCCTCGATCGGGACGCTCAGCACCGACGTCACGCCGATCTTCCCGCAGATGGGCTGGCCGTCCGGGCACACGCCGAGCACGTCGAGGTTCTCCAGGTGCGGGCGCAGCGCGCTCTGCCGGGTGGCGTACACGGTGTGCGGCAGCGTGTTCTCGGCGGGCTGGACCTCCTCCAGCATCCGCGCCGCCTCCACCGAGTGCTCGTCCTCCGGGCCCATCACGACCTGGCGGCGCAGCGCGGGCGTCCCGCCCGCGCCGGGGCCGGACGCCGACGGGCCGCCGTTCGGGCCGGTCAGGTCGATGAACGCCCAGTCGGCCAGCTCCGCGGCGAGCAGCCGCGCGCAGCGCCGCACCGCCACCGTCTCGTTGAAGACCGGCTCGTCGAGGAGCAGCTCGCTGGCGGTGGCGAGGACGTCCATCCGGTGGACGATCGTCGCGACCGCCTCGTCGTCCGGCGGCGCCGCGGCCGGGGCGGCCTTGCCCGGCGCCGCCTCCGCCCGCGCGGCCTCCGCCCGCGCCGACGCCGCCGCCGGACGGCCCTTCGCCTGCTTCACCGTGACCGGCCCCGTCGGCGGCTCGTCCGGCGTGGGGTTCAGCGGCCCGGCCGCCACGACGACCATCGGGTCGGGCTCGCCGCGGATCCACACCCGGGCCAGCGTCACGACCGCGTCCACCGGCCGGTCGCGGCCGAGGAAGCGGACCTGGACGCGGCGGCGGCGCCCCGTCCGGACCACCGCCGCCAGCTGCGACCGCACCGCCGCGCGGGTCGCCATGTCGCAGAACGCCGTGAACTGCTTGCCCGACACGTACCCGGCGGACGTGCCGAGCAGCGACGCGGCCTGCCGGTTCGCCCGCCGCACGCTGGTGCTCCGGTCCAGCAGGAACAGCGGGACGGGAGCGTCCTGGAAGACGGTCCGCAGCACCCGCCGCTCGGTCTCCGCCGCGGCCGACCCGCCCTGCTCGCCGGCGTGCTCGGAGCCCATCGTCCGCAGCACGGTCAGCGCCAGCTCGAGCTCGACCAGGGCCGCGTCCAGCGTGGCGCGCAGGTCGGGCTCCGGCACCCCGGCGGCCTGGCGCAGCTCGCCGATGCGGCCTTCGAGATCCGAGATCTCCCGCAGCAGGGTCTCGGGTTCGAGCTGGTCGGGCTGATCGCGCATCCGGTCTCCCTCTCGTCCGCGCCGCATGATGGAACCAGGGCGGCCCCTCGTCCGGGCCCGGCCGGACGGGGCCACGATCGTCGGAACCACGACCGTCGGAGCCGCTCCACGCGTTCTGGTTCGCAGCTTATGCGCAGCGTCGGCATGCGCCTAGCTTCATGATCTAGGGAAGGCCCTGATCGCCGACGATACGCTGGGCGAGCGCGGTGAGCTTCACATGACGTGTCTGTGAGATGCGGCGCATCTCGGCGAACGCCTCGTCGGCGTCGCATCCGAGCGCGTGCATCAGGATGCCCTTCGCCTGGTCGACGACGGCCCGCGCCTCCACCGCCTCCTGGAGCTGCATCGCCGTCCGGTGCACGTCGTCGTACTGCTGGGTGTTCGACACCGCCGCGCTGCCCTGCGCGAGCAGCAGCGACGCCAGCGCGTGCCGCCCGTCGCCGAGCGACTTCGGCGTCACCCCGTACAGCGTCAGCGTGACGAGGACCGGCGGGTTCAGGTGCGGGGACGTCGTGAAACAGCGCACCCCGCGGCGCAGCATGTCCGCCATCGCGTCCGGCCAGCGCGTCTCGCCGAGGATGTCGTCGGACGACAGCGGACGCCGGTCGAGCACCACGTCGAAGACCGGCCCGCGGCCGCGGGCCAGCTGCCGGTCGGTCACCTCCGCCAGATCCGGATGGCTCGCCGCCGCCGCGAGCGGCTCCGGCCTGATCTCCACCGCCCCCGCCGCCGGGGACGCCGAGTCCGGCGTCGCGCTCTGCGGCGGGACGTGCGGCACGTCGTGCGCCGGATCGGTCGGCAGGCCCGGCAGCTCCGGCAGCGCCCACCGCACGCTCGCCGCGCCCGCGCACCCCGGCACCACCCGCGCCGCCAGCTCCGTCACCCGGTGCAGGGTGCCGACGTCGGACGACTCCCCGACCATTCCGAGCCGCGCGATCTCCAGCGCGAGCTGGTCGGTCAGGACGACTTCGCTGGACTTCACCCCTCTGAGATTAGCCTCCCCGGCGGGCTGCGGGACCGGCGGCGCCTGGCCGTCGCCCCGTCCGTGGTGCCGCTGGTCACGCTGGTTCATATCGCCCTGATCCACACCGCCGCCCCGTGGTTCGGCACCATCGTTTTCGGCTAGTTGTTCGGCGGGGCCTTGCTGATGGCCGACAGCGGGCCGCGCTGCCCGTCCACGACCGCCAGGTCGCCGATGCACAGGATCCCGATCGGGCGGTGCTCGGCGTCCACGACCGGCAGCCGCCGGACGGCCTGCTCGGCCATCAACCGCGCCGCGGTCCCCGTGTCGTCGTCCGGATGGAGGATGGTCAGATCCGCCGTGCACACGTCCCCGAGGGGCGTTCGCGAAGCGTCGCGGCTCTCCGCGACCCCGCGGACCACGATGTCGCGATCGGTGACCACGCCGCACAACCGCCCCGCGAACGTCACCAGGACATCGCCGATGCCCTCGTCCCGCATCATCCGGGCGGCCTCGTAGAGAGTCGCGTCGAGCGGCAGTGTCAGCGGCTGCGCCGTCATCACGTCGCTGACCCTAGGTGGCATCGCGCGCACATCCTTCCAGTTCCCGGCTGCTCGCGTTCGCCCGTGTCCGCTCTACCCTATTTATTGCCTTGCACTCCTCCTTCGGGCCCGGGGGCCCTCCATCGTCGTGCAAGGCGTGCGATCGCTGCATCGCTTCGGCTCGCCTTGCGGCTCGCTTCGCGATCAGGTTCTCGCTTCGCTCGAACCTGCCTTCGGACGCGATCGCGACGATTTCGGCTGTTGCGGGGTGCTGTGGTGGCTGAGGTTGTTGCGGATCGTTGTCTTACTGACGGTAGTTGCGCGGCTGCGGCTTGTTGGGGAAATGAAAGATCCCGCAGCGCGGGGTGACTGCGGGATCTTTCGGCTGGCGGGGAGTTACGCGGCTAGGACGTGGGCTGCTCGGTGGGCGGCCAGGGACTCGCGTAGCTGCTTGCGGCCTCGGTGCAGGCGGGACATCACGGTGCCTATGGGGGTGCCCATCATTTCCGCGATCTCCTTGTACGGGTAGCCCTCCACGTCGGCCAGGTAGACGGCGTCGCGGAAGTCCTTCGGGAGGGCGCGCAGGGCGCTGACGACCTCGGAGTCGGGGATGCGGTCCAGGGCCTCGGACTCGGCGGAGCGGAAGCCGGACGAGTGCGCCTCGGCCTGCGCGATCTGCCACTCCTCGAGCTCCTCCGAGCCCGCGCGCTGGGGCTCGCGCTGCTTCTTGCGGTAGGTGTTGATGAAGTTGTTGGTGAGGATGCGGTGCAGCCACGCCTTGAGGTTCGTGCCCTCCTGGAACTGGTGGAAGTTCACGTAGGCCTTGGCCAGGGTCTCCTGGACGAGGTCCTCGGCGTCGGCGGAGTTGCGGGTCATCCGGACGGCGCTGGCGTACAGCGGGTCCGCGAGCGGCAGGACGTCGCGCTCGTAGCGCCGCGCGCTGTCGACGGTCGCGGGGGCCTTCGCCCGGCGGACGGGCGTGTTCACAGCGGTCATCGTCGCTCCCCGTAGGTAGAGGCCCTGGTGGCGGGCCGGTTGCTGGCGCGTGTTCGGGGGCACGCGCGGACCGGGCGGGCGAACCGCCCTCCGTAATGTGGTACGTGCCACCGTTCCCGACGGGTTCGGATGGGCCGCTGGCCTCGTGCGGAGGGGCGGCCGGGAGTCCGCGTGGATCGGCTTTCGCCAGGGCGACCCCGGTTCACGGGACGTCGCGGGCCTTGCGCGATCGGATCGCTTCCACCCGTCGGTGGTCTTCGTCAGGTAAGACGCACGGGAGGGGCCGAAAGGTTGCGCGCGGTCACGTGTCGTCCATCACATCCGGTCGCGTTTTGCTCGTACCGGTGCTGAACCGGCGATATAGGGGGCCCCCGGGAGCCCCGCCGGCTCCCGGGGACCGGTCGGTCAGTCGATCAGGTGCCCCAGCGCCCTCGCCACCAGCGTCCGCTGGTCGGCGGGCGCCGCCTGCTCTATGCCGAAGCCGAGCAGGACGGTGTTCTCGGTCGCGACCGACGAGACGGAGTCGATCAGCGCCTGGGAGCGGGCGAACTCGGTGGGGTTACCGGGGCTGCCGGGCGGCGCGGGCTGGACCGTCCAGGGGCCGAGGCCGCTTTCGAAGCCCTCGGCGTCGACGGTCCCGGAGGTCGTGGTGACCTTGGTGTCGTCGATGAACAGGCCGGTTCCGCCGCTGCCGGGGTCGCTCACGTAGGCGATGGAGACCTCGACCTTCTTGCCCGCGTACGCGGACAGGTCGTACGCGACCGGGACCCAGCCGTTGGAGTTGCCGGTGATGGCGTTCCACTGGCCGGACGATCCGGTGTTGCCGCAGGGGTTGCCCCTGGTGAGGTAGTGGCCGAGGAACGGATGCATGTCGAGGAGGTAGCCCTGCTCGCACTGTTCCGGGACGGCCGTGCTCGTCCTCCCGTTCTTGTCGGGCAGCGTCGTCCAGTCCTCGGAGCCGGCGGTGTGTGCTTCGAGGATGACGTTGTCGAAGCCCGTCTCCGTGCTGTAGGAGAGCTGGGCCTGGAGGGTCGGCGCCTGCGCGGCCGTGATCGAGGACAGGTCGATCGTCCTTGTCAGGCGGCGGTAGAGGCCGTCCTGGTGCGGGCCCGCGACGTAGTACTGGCCCTCGACGGGCTCGGTGGGCGCCGCCGCGCCCGCGTAGTCGCCCGCCTTCCAGCTGGTGAACTGCGGGAACTGGGCCTTGGGCAGGACGGTCGAGGTCACCTGGAACCCGCCCGCCTCGTTCACCGGGTTGCTCGGCGTCCCGGTGAGCTTGGCCGTGACGCCGTCGAACGGCGCCTTGTCCCCGGTGAACGCCGTCGGCGCGCCCACGCGCTGCCTGTCGTACGCGCCCAGGTAGTACTGGAAGAAGTCGTCCGACAGGAGTTCGCAGTCGTCGCGGAAGTTGCCCTTGACGACGCACGGCTTCTCAGGGTGCCCCTTGAGGCCGTAGTAGATGCCCCCTCCGTTCAGGCGGCTGACGGGGCCGTAATACCCGGTCGTCTCGCCCGCGTGGAGGAGTTTGCCGCCTTCGTTCAGGTACGACCGGACGGACAGCAGCAGGTCCTTCTCCCGGTCCGCCACCTGTGAGTCGGGCTGGTTGCCCAGGTAGGTCTTGACCGGGTCGTCGGCGGCGTCCTGGGTGAGGCGGTTGTCGCCCAGGTACCAGACGACGGCCTTGAAGTGCTTCAGGACGCCGAGGTCGTGCGGGACGCCGTCCTTGTCGATGTCCCAGACCAGCGGACGGTGCTTGGCGGCCTTGACCAGGTCGGCGTACTGCTGCGCGTAGCGGGGCTGGTTCGTCCCGGGCGGATAGGTCGGGTTGACGCCGGTGTAGTCCTCGTCGGCGATCACCAGGACGTCTGCCTTGTTCTGATCGCGGACCGTGTAGGTGAAGTGCTTGCTCTCGACGTTCTTGTGGCCCTTCTCGCCGGTGAACCACACTTCGACCTTGTCGCCGGGCTTCTGCCGCTCGATCCTGCCGCGGTACTCGGCGTAGTAGACGTTGTTCTCGTCGCCGAAGCGCTCGCCGCCGCGCCATTCGCGGACGTCTTCGGTGCGCGTACGGCCGCCGTTGACCCGGTACTTCAGCTCCTTGTCGCCGAGCGAACGGCGGATCACCGAGGCGACCTGCTGCGACGAGCCGTAGGACGTGGTGAAACCGTCCGTCTCGAAGTCGGGGGCGGTGCGTCCGACGGCGGAGACGGGCTCGTCCGGCTTCTGCGCCGACTTCCCGACCGACAGCGCGAACGGCAGGTTCTTCTGGAACTCCTTCGAGATCAGCGTCTCGTCGTCCGGGAACTCGAAGTCGCTGGCGCAGTCGCCGGGCTCCCACTGGTCGTTCGGGTCGGAGCGGGCGGCGGTCGCGCACGTCGCCATCTCCGGCGTGATCGACAGGGCGCCGTAGACGTTGTCGGCCAGGCCGTCGGTGTCGCCGTTGGTCGTGTAGAGCTGCGCGCCCAGCTCGGGCGTGTAGCCGGGGACGGCCGCGTGGTCGATGTCGCCGAGCAGCGCGTCGTGGATCACGTCGTCCGGGCTGCGGGTCAGGGCCTGCCAGCCGACGCCGTGCAGCAGCAGCTCGGCCGCCGAGTGGTAGTTGACCAGGTAGGACGGGCGGAGCTTCTTGTAGAGCCCCACCTGCGCTTGCGTCTCGGGCTCGGAGCCCGCCCCCTTGCCCCGGTAGGTCTGGTTGGCGGGCTGGTCGGACGAGCCCTCGTTGTCGTAGCCCCACCTGTAGGGGAAGTTGCGGTTGAGGTCGACGCCGTCCGCTCCGGTGATCTGGCCGTCGCCGTTGTTGTCGCGGGCGTTCTTGCGCCAGAGGCGGAAGCCGTCCTGGAAGGTCAGGTCGTAGCCGTCGACGTTGACGACGGGGACGAACCACAGCTCGGTCGTGTCGACGATCTTCGTCGTCTCGGGGTTCGTGCCGTACCCCTCGACGTAGTAGTGGAGCAGGCGCCGCACCATCTCCGGAGTGATCCACTCGCGGGCGTGCTGGGCGGCCTGGTAGACGACGACCGGGCGCTTGCGGTTGCCGCGGACGTCCTTGGTGACCTTGACGGCGGTGATCGGCTTGCCCTGGAGGGACGTCCCGATGTCGACCGCGGTGGCGATGGACGGGTGGTCGGCGGCGACCTTGACCAGCTCGTCGTGGATGTTCCCGGCGCCCGAGTAGGGGCGGAATACCTTCGGGGCGGGGGCGGCCAGCGCGCGCTGCCGCGCGTCCTTGCCGCCGACCCTCTTCACCGTCAGGCCGAGGCCCTGCCGGTTGAGAGCGGTGGCCTGGGCCTGGCTCAGCACGGCCTCGACGTGGACGGTGTCCTTCTTGGCGCCCTTGGAGAGTTTGACGTCCTCGCGGTCGAGGCCGAGGCGGTCCAGCGTGCCGACCTGGGTGGAGGTCAGCTCGGCGGCGTAGACGTCCACGGCCGCGCCGGACGCCGGGGACGGCTTCGGTGCGGCCGCGGCGGGGGCCGCGTTGAACGCTCCGATCAGGAGCGCGGCGGCGGCGAGGACCGGGGTCAGTCTTCGGCGCCGGAACACAGTGCGCGACATCGCGCCTCCCTTGCAGGAGATCGACGTGGGGGCTGCGTGATCTTCTGCCGGGGGAGGAAAGGTGTCAATGGGCCTTTGGCGTACTAAGCCGCATTCGGTCATCCGGGCGTCGCGCGCGGTGAGCGGCGGTGTCCGGGAGCGGTCGCGGGGCCGCTCGCCCGGGGCCTAGCGGAGGTGGCCCGCCAGGACCGTCCGGACGAGCCGCGCCGCGAACTCCTCCGGCGCCGCGGGCAGCCGGGCGCCCGCCGCCACCGCGTCCGCGCCCGCCAGGCGGGTGAGGAAGGCGTGCTGCTGGCAGCCGCCGAGCAGGGCCGCGGCGAGGAACGGCGGGGCGGCGTCCGGGGACAGGCGGCCCGCCCGCTGCTCCGCCTCCAGGTACCCGATCAGCGCGGCGTGGCCCATCACCGGGCCGGCCGTCGGACCGCCGGGAGGGCCGCCGGGGGCGCCGTGCGGCGGGCTCGCGCCGTCCTGGCCACTCTCGGCCCCCGCGCGCGTCTTGGCCGCCGCGTCCGTCTGTGCTTGCCCGGATCGCGGTGGGGCCGGGTGGGCCGCGCGGGCCCGCGCCCTGGCGGGGCCGTCGTCGCGCAGCCAGGCGATCAGCTCGGGGTCGGCCAGCACGGGGCCGGTCATCGGCAGCAGCTCGCCGTAGAAGCGCACCATGTCGGACGCCAGCCGGACGAGGTTCTCCTCCACCGTGCCCTGCCCGGCGGACGCGAGCAGCGCCGCCATCGCGGCGCGGGCCGTCCCGGTGACCTCGCCGAGCGCCGCCGCGAACAGGGCGGTCTTGTTGGCGAAGTGGTTGTAGAGGCTGCCCTCGGAGACGCCCGCGCTGCGTGCGATCTCCTTGGTCGTCGCCGCGACGATCCCGCGGGCGCGGATCACCTCGACCGCCGCCGCCAGGATCCGGTCCCGCATCGACCCGGCCGCCGCCCTCGCCGTCGAGCCCGCCGCCACCCCGTCTCCCGTCGTTCGTCTCCTCGGCCGTTGCGCACAGGCCGCCTGCTCTGGACGTTAGCACGTCGCGCGATGGTGAGTGAGCGCTCACTCGGGAAGAGTTCCGCCGACCTTCAGCGCGGAATTCTTACACGAGGTAACGTCTCCTTTACTGCGAGTTGCCGGGAGCGTCTGCATCAGCTGCGCTCCCGGAAAGGGGGATCGCATGGTCATCACCGACCTGTTGGGTGTGGCGCGGATGGCCGCCCTCACGCTGAACGGGCGCGGACGCATCAACCACTGGGACGACGTCGCCGCCGAGCTGTTCGGCGTCGACCGCCTCCAGGCCGTCGGACGCTCGCCCGCGTCGCTCCTGCGGCTCCCGCCGGAGAACCGGGGCGCCTTCGAACCCGGGATCTTCGGCCACGTGTGGTGCGGCGCCTGCGCCGTCCCGCGGGTCGACACCGGGGAGCGCGCCGAGGTCGGCTGGTGGGTGTACCCGATCGACGGCGGTCCGGCCGAACCCGGCGGAACGGACGTCAGCGTCCTCGCGCTGGCCACCGACCTGCGCCGACTCCGCCGGGACGGCCCCTGGGTCACCACTGGCGACCTGCCCATCGAGCCGCCGGACGGCGCCGTCAGGCGGGAGGCCGGGGCGCGGTTGCTGCGCGTCGAGCCCGCGCTCGCGCCGCCGGGCCAGGCCCCGCGCGGCGGCGACGGGGCCGGTGACGACGGGACCGGCGGCGACGGGGCCGGTGACGACAGGGCCGGTGACGACGGGGACGCCGTGCCGTTCGCCGTCCGGCTGGCGGAGATGCTGGCCGCGATGGGCCCGGCCGCGTCCGAGCGGATCGCGACGCGGGTCGTCGGGCTCGGCCGCCCGGCCCTGTCCCTCGGGCTGACCATCCGGTTGCCGATCGTCCCGTGCGGCGGGGGAGAGCCGTCCGCCCCGCCGACTTCACCCGAACGGCTTTCGGAGCCCGGCCCCGCCCCGGCCGAGCCCCGGCCCGTCGCCGCCCCGCCCCGGCGCGCGACGCGGCGGCCCCGACCAGCACGCCCGCCCCGTAGTCCATGCCCGGATGCGCCGCATCCGCCCCCCGCCCCGATTCCGCGCCCTGAAAAGGGATTGGAGACGAAGGCCGTGAGGGAACCCCTGACCTACCTCGGCGAGGCCGGACAGCAGATCGGCAGCTCGCTCGACCACTTGCAGGCCGCCCGCGCGCTGGCGGAGGTGCTGGTGCCGCGGCTCGCCGACTTCGCCGCCGTCGAGCTGCTGGAGCGAGTCGTCGCCGACTCGGCGCCGCCGGTCGACGAGGTCGACGAGACTACGCAGATGCGCCGCGTCGCGGTCGTCCACAACGACGAGCCCGGCCGCTGGGACGCCGTCGTCCCCGAGGACGAGGCGCTGCTCCTCCCGCCGGGGACGCCGTTCGTCCAGGCCATGCGCACCGGACGCCCCGTGCACATCCCGCGCGTCGGGGCCGGCCGCGCCGAGGTCCTCGCCGCGTCGTTCGGCGGCCGCGACCTCGGGCCGCTGCTGACCGGGCGGGCGCTGCTGATCGTCCCGCTGATCGCGCGGGGCCGGGTGCTCGGCACGTTCGAGCTGGTCCGCAAGCCCGACCGGCCCGCGTTCGAGGAGTTCGACCTCGCCATGGTGGACGAGCTGGCCCGCCGCGCCGCGCTCTGCATCGACAACGGGCGGCTGTACCGGCGGGAGGTCCAGGTCGCCGAGGAGTTGCAGCGCAGCATGCTGCCCGACGACCCGCCGGACGTCGCGGGCGCGCGGGTCCGGTACCGGTACCGTCCCGCCGAGCAGGCCGCCCAGGTCGGCGGCGACTGGTTCGACGCGATCCCGCTGCCCGGCTGCCGCCTCGGCATCGTCGTCGGGGACGTGATGGGGCACGGCCTCACCTCCGCCGCGATCATGGGCCAGTTCCGCACCGCCGTGCGCGCCCTCGCCGGGGAGGACATGCGGCCCGCCCGGCTGCTCCGCCAGCTCGACGGCCTCGCCCGCCGCCTCGGCGAGGACTACCTCGCCACCTGCCTCTACGCGGTGTACGACCCGGTCGAGCGAGTGTGCACGTTCGCCAACGCCGGGCACGTCCCGCCGGTGCTGGTGTCGGCGATCGGCGACAGCCGCGTGCTGTCCGTCCCGCCCGGGGTGCCGATCGGGGTCGGCGGCGAGCCGTTCGAGGCGATGGAGATCGAGGTCGAGGACGGGTCGCAGCTCGTCCTCTGCACCGACGGCCTGCTCGAACGCCGCGACCGCGACATCGAGCAGGGCCTCGACGAGCTCCGCGGCCGCCTCACCGGGGCGACCTCCGACCTCGACCTCACCTGCGACTCCCTGCTCGACACGCTCGCCGCGGCCACCCCCGCCGACGACATCGCCATCGTCGCGGTCGGCTTCGACGGCATCCCGAAGGACGACGTCGGCGCCTGGGAGCTCGAACCCGTGCCGAGCACCGTCCCGTGGGTCCGCGCGCAGGCCGGGGCGAAGCTCGCCGAATGGGGCCTCGAACCGCTGATCGAGACCGTCCAACTGCTGGTCAGCGAGCTGGTCACGAACGCGCTCGTGCACGGCGCCGGGTCCATCGGGCTCCGCCTGATCAGGGGCATGACGCTGCTCTGCGAGGTCTACGACGACGGCGCCGACCTGCCCCGGCTGCGGCACGCCGACGCCACCGACGAGTCGGGACGCGGGCTCCAGCTCGTCAGCTTCCTGTCCGAACGCTGGGGGACGCACCGCGCGGAACGCGGGAAGGTGGTGTGGTTCGAGCACCGGCTGCCCGGCTGAGCGGTCGTCGTCCGAGTTGCGTTTGTTGCCCGGCTCGCGGTTATGTGAGGTAAATGTCCCGGCGGCGACAGTTAGTTTCCAACGGTCTCGTCCGCTCAGATCGAAGGTGACGGACGCTCATCGAGGCCGACGGGGGAACGAGGTTGGGTTCCAGTCTGACGCTGCCCGTGCCGGAGACGCTCTACGCCACCTACGCGCTGGCGCTGCCCGCGCCGATCTCCGACCCCGCGGTGCGGGCCAGGGACGAGGTGACGCGGCACACCGGGCCGCCGTTGCGCGAACTCGTCCTCGGGATGCTCGACAGCCCGATGCTGACCATCGACCAGCGTCCGGCGTCCGGGTTCCCGCCGCTGCCCCGCGACCTGCTCGCCGCCTACGGCGCCGCCGCTTCCGACCTCGCGGCGGTGGACGACGCCGCCCACCTCCTCGCCGTCCGCGCCGCCTTCCGCCCGGGCCGTCCACCCGCACACGAGTGGGCGGCCCGGGCCGTCGCGGGCGCCCTCGGCGCCGCCGTGGACGCCCCCGTGATCGACGC
Source organism: Actinomadura syzygii (assembly GCF_008085905.1). GTDB lineage: Bacteria > Actinomycetota > Actinomycetes > Streptosporangiales > Streptosporangiaceae > Spirillospora > Spirillospora syzygii. The sequence goes on from NZ_VSFF01000008.1 coordinate 114,916, forward strand.
CTTCACCCCGCAGATCCTCGGCCGGGACCACCTCCGCCGCTCCCTGCCCGGCCCGGACGGCGCCGTCCGGCTCACCGACTGGATGCTCCTCCCGCACACGGCGGGCCCGCGCGGGTTCTTCTTCACCACCAAGGGCCTCGGCCGGTACGGGCTTCCCGAACTGCAGACGGAGGACGTCCCCGCCGACCTGGTCGAACCGTGGGGGCGGCTGCTCAACGGCCTCGCCCACCGCGTCCTCGACCTGTGGCTGAGCGCGCTGCACGCCGGCGCCCTGGTGGTGGACGTCCCGGAGGTCATCTCCGTCGGCCGCCGGGACATCGCCGCCGCCCAGGGGACGGACGACCCTGAGCACGGCGAGGTGTCCGTCCGGCTGCGCCTGGACAAGAACGCTTTGACCGTCCTGCCCGCCGGTGACGATCCGGCGGGGGGAAGGGAGCGTCAGAGGAATGGAGGAAAGCGGACCGTCCCCTCGGACGCCTCACCGCAAGAGACCGCCCCCGACAGCCTGGAGGCCCTGTGCACCGCCCTCTTCGGCACCCCCGAAGGCCGCCGTTGAAACTTGCCGATGATCTTGAAGTGAGCGCAGGATCGACATCGTGAGATACGGCCCGAGTGACCGTCCCAGCCCCGATGACCCCGGCCCCTCAGACCCCGGCCCCACGGACCCGCCCGCCTCGGGCGACACGGCCCCCGGCCGGCGTCCCGGCCCTTACCCCGGGGACGTCCACGTCGCAGGCCGCAGCACCTCCCCCCAGGACTCCGCACCACCCTCCGACTGGATCCCCGTCCAACCCCCCGCGCCCCCGGAGCCCCAAACCGACGGCGCCTCGGCTCACCCCCCGCAGCCCTGGTCACAACCCGGCTCGGCCCCGGCCGCCCCAGAGGCCCAGCAAGGCGGCGGCACGTCAGGCGAGCCCCAGCCGTGGTCCCAAGGCGGCCCCCAAACGCAAGGCGGCAGTGCGCCCGGGCAGACCCAGCCGTGGTACCAAGGCGAGGCGATGCCCGCCGGGATGCCCCCAGCACCGGAGCCTCAGCGCGGCGGCGCCCCGGGCCAACCCCAGCCGACCTGGTCCCAACCCGAGGCGACGCCTTTCGACTCGGAGGCTCAGCAGGGTGGCGGCGGGGGCGCGGGCGGTCTTCCGGCTGCCGAGTCGCCGTCCTCCTCCGGTTGGGAGCCGCATGCGCCGGGCGTGACCCCGCCGCCGACTTTCGAACCGGCGTCCCCTACGCCGCGGGATCCACTTCAGAGCGATGGCGGCGCGTGGGAGCCTCACGATCCGGGTTCCGTCCCGCAGGATGATTCGCTCTCCGGCGGGTCCGCTCCGGCCGGGTCGTCGCCGTCGTGGCAGCCGCACGATCCGCGGATCACCCCGCAGGCCGGGGTGCCCACCGGCGGGGAGCCGGACGTGCCGTCGTCGTCGTGGACGGGACGCGAGACGTCCGAGACGACCTTCGGTGAGCCGTCGACCTGGGAGGGCTCGGCCGACGAGCCTTCGTCGCCGCAACCGGACCGCGCGCCCGGCGTCCCCGCGCCTCGGGGCGGTGAGCCGTCCTATGGGAATCCGGGCGGGCCCGCGTGGGAGCCGGGCGCCGATCCGCTCTCGAAGGAGCCGTCCGCCGGACGGCACGCACCACGCGAAGACGAGCCGTTCCTGCCCAGCAAGGGCCTGTCCGTCGAGCCGCCCTCGGTGACCAGGCCGGACGTGGCGTCGCCGCAGTGGGCGCCCGCGGACGCGGCCGTCCGTCCCGGCCCGATGGCCGATCCCGGCCGCCGCATGGAATTGGCGGACGCCTTCGTCGCCGAATTCGTCGGAAGCACGACCTGGCGGGCGACGCTCGCCGTCCTGGAAGGGGCATTCCCGGGGCTGGGAATGGCGGCGACGCTTTCCGGCCGCACCGACGAACTGTGGCGGATGATGGACGCGCTAGACCGGAAGTCCGCGGCCGGAATCGGCGTTTCGGCATGGCTCGATGACGCGGGAATGGTTTTCGACCTGAGCGCTCACCTGGGCACACGCCCGTCCCGCACCTCACCGAACGGCCCACCGCGAGCGTCGCGCCCATATGCCGGGGCATTCGTCGTCGACACCCTCGACCCGCTTCGATATCACCGCGCGGTCGGCGGGCCGCGAGCACCCCGCCCGCTCCCTGGAGAGGGGGAGGGGCTCGTCCCGAACGCGGCGGAGGACGACGACAGCGGCGTGGTGATCGTCGCGCACCTGGCGTCCGCCGGCGTCCGGGTCCTGGACTCGGCGGTCCTGTGGCGCTACGCGGGACGGGTCGTCACCGGGACGCTGCACGAACCGGCGCGTCCCGACACCCGCGCCCGGACCCGGCGCGCGCTCCGGGCACTGCGCCGCGTGGTCTTCGTCGACCCCGACCTGGGCCTCGGCCTCTGCCTCCAGGTCGACGCGGCGCGCGTCCCCCGGTGCCTGCTGGCGTTCGGCGTGGACCGGGCGGGCGGCGGCGCGCCCCGGTTCGTCCGGGTCTGATCAGTCGTCGGTGCGCAACCAGGACAGGTCGCTCCGCCGGTCGGCCGGAAGCTCGCGGAGATGGTCCACGAGCTGCCACGGCTCGGCGGGCGGCGCGTCCTGGTCGGGGAGGACGCCGCAGACGAGCGCGCTCTGCGTGCTGACCGCCGTGAACGGCCCGAACTGCGCGACCCCGCCGCCGCGCAGCGCCGCCAACTCGGTGAGCAGCGCGTTCAGCGCCGACGAGTCGCGCGGGTCGTACAGCCCCCGGACGTAGGAGAACAGATCCTCGGCGAGCACCTCGGGGCGGCGGCCGGAGAGCTGGTAGACCGTCCCCCAGTAGGTCCCCGTCGCCTGCCCGGACCGCTTGTCGCGCACCCGGACCCGCAGCCCGTACTCGGCGGCGCACCGCTCGTACGCCTCCGCGAGCAGGGCCTCCGCCTCGCCCTCCTCGCTCAGCAGGACACCGGTGACGACGCCCTCCTCCCGGTCCAGGCGGTCGAGCATCTCGCGGTGCAGTTCCTGGACGTCCTGCTCCACCGCGTCCAGCGACCTGGCCAGGGCGTGCTGCGCGTCGCGGTCGAGATCGAGGCCCGCCAGATCGTCGGAGATGTCGCCGAGCTGCTTCTCCAGCCGATCGACCCGCCCGCCGACGGAGTCGAGCCGGTCGACGACCTCGCTGGGCGGGGCCTCCGCCTGCGGCGGGGACTGCGGGATCGGGATGCCGGCGGGCTCGGTCGCCTCGTCCACCACCGCCTTGAGCGCGTCGTGGCGCCGCGCGAGCTCGGCCACCTGGTTGCGCAGTTCACGCAGCTCAGCCTGCGCGCGGGGGAGCCGCTTGTCGGACGCCAGATAGAGCTCGCGCCCTCCGATCGCCAGACACAGCAGAACGAGGATCACGGTGGTCATGGTCCCGACGATAACCACCCACGGCCCCGCCCGCCGATCTCGCAACAGATCTCGTCCGATTGGCCCGTCATTTACCCCCGCCCCTACACCCCGCCCAACCGCCCGAGCCCTTCACCACCCCACCAACCCCGCAGGTGAACCGCCCACCCCCGCCCCGAGGCCCCCTAAACACCGGCGCCGCCCCCCACGCCTCAGCCGACACCTCCATGAGACGGCACGCCCACAAGCCTCAAAAGCCACCTGTTGTACGTAAGACCCGGTCCCTGGCCTGAGAAAGCCCACCAGGCATACGACCGCCCGCCTCGCGTCCCACTGTCGACGCCAGAAAAACGACCACAACCGGCCCCACGGACGGACGTCCCCCAGAACACCACCCCGCCCACCGCCGCGGCCCACACCCACTCCGAGCCAATGGCGTCGGCGTACGAACTTGACCCGCGCTCCGCCGTCTAACCTGCGCCCGCCCAGCCTGCGCCCTGCTCGGCCTCGTTGCTGCTCAGGCAGCATTCCGGTCGGCGTGTGCCTTGCTGGGCGTGTGCCTTGCTCGGCCTAGGGCCTGTTTCGTCTTGGGCCTGTTTCGCCCGTGGATTACCTGGCCTGCGGTCTGTCGGGCCTGGTCGTGCAGGGCTGCGAGTGCCTGGGCATCGTCGGCTGGTGCGCCGAGGGGCTGACGACGCGGGTTGTGGTTTTGGGGTGTGGTGGGTCAGCCGAAGAGGCCGCCTAGGAGGCCGCCGAGGATTTCGGCTGCGCCGCCTGCGATTTCTCCGGCTACGTCTCCGGCGATGTCGCCTGCTATTCCGCCTGCCGCGTCGGCGATCACGTTGCCCGCCACTTGGCCCGCGTATCCGGCGACGGCGTTGCCGAAGGCGTCGACGGGGACGCCGCCGACGTAGCCCGCCACGTTCTGCGCGTATCCGGCGACGTCTCCTCCGACCGCGCCGATGGCCATGCCGCCCGCGATTCCGGCCGCGGCCGCGCCGCCGACCAGGCCCGCCGCCGCGATGCCGTGGTGCCCGCGATGACCGTGGTAGTGCCCCGGCGGACTGTGATGAACGTGCATGGGCGGCGGCGCCGGATGGCCATGGGCCGCAGGCGGATAGGGCCCTGGGCCCGGCGGCGCCGGTGGCGGCGGGCCGTTGTGTCCCGGCGGCCCGTACGGTGCTGGGCCTCCAGGAGCGGGTGGCGGCGGGCCGACGGGCGCCGCGCCCACCGGCGGCGGCCCTCCGTACGGCCCACCGGGTGGAGCGCTGTGCGGGGCGTGGCCCGAAGGCGGCAGCGGCGGGCCGCCGTGTCCCGGCATGGGTGCGTGTGCGGCCGGACTGCCCGGAAGCGGGGACGGAGGACCGCCGTGGCCGGGCGCTGGTCCATACGCCCCAGGACCGCCGGGGGGCGGAGGCGGAAAGCCACCCGGCGCGGGCATCGGCGACTGTGCGGCCGGGCTACCTGGGAGCGGAGACGGTGAGCCGCTTTGGCCGGGCATAGGTGCGTGTGCAGCCGGGCTACCTGGGAGGGGAGATGGCGGGCCGCTTTGGCCAGGCATAGGTGCGTGTGCGGCCGGGCTACCTGGGAGGGGGGACGGTGAGCCGCTTTGGCCGGGCATGGGGGCGTGTGCAGCCGGGCCTCCTGGGAACGGTGAGTTGCCGTGGCCAGGCATTGGTGAGTGTGCGGGCGGGCTGCCGGGGGAGGGCGGGCCGCCGTGGCCGGGCATGGGTGCGCCCGGGGGCGGAGGGGGAAAGCCTGGGGTGGCGCCGCCAGGGTGGTGGGCCGGGCCGGGCGGGGGATACGCCGGGCCGCCCGGTGGGGGCGGGGTGTGGCCTGGGGTGTGCATTGGTGCGGGTGCCTCGCCCGGCGCGGGTGCGGGTGGCGGGAACTGGACATTCCCCGGCCCGCCGTACTCGCCATATTCACCCGGCCCGCCGTAGGACGCGGCGGCGGGCTGGGCGGGTGATCCGCCCGGCGGCGGTGGGGGCGGCGGGAACGCCGACGGGCCGCCGGGCGGTGGCAGGGGTGCCTGGCCCGGGGGCGGCGTGGGGTTGCCGTGCGCGGCGCCGGGGCCGGACGCCGAGCGGGGCAGCGCCGTCGCGGCCTCCAGCCACTGGGTGATCTTGGCGTTCCAGTCGGTCTCGGCGGCCTCCGCGTGCGGCACCTGGAAGACGCCGAACGACTCGTCCGTCGGGGTGTCGCGGTCTTCGGCGCGGAGGACGAACGCCATGCTGCGCGGGCTGGCGACGAAGCTCAGCCCGACCTTGTCGATCCGCCCCTGGAACGACGTCGGCGGGTTGAGGTGGATCTCCTGGTGGAACGGCAACTGCTGGGGCACGCCCCGCAGCTTCGACGACTCGAACGTCACGTTCGTGATCTGGAAGCCGAGCTGGGCGATCGCGGCGAGCACCCACTGCTGGGACTCCAGCGGCTCGACCGAGATCGGGTCGACGTCGCCCGGGTCGGGCTGCCCCTTCGCGTCGACCTCGGTGCACATGCCGATCGTGAAGCCGGGCAGCTCGTGTCCGAGGACGGTGGTGAACGGCAGCTCGTACGGCAGCGGAATGGAGAACGAGAGGTCGCGCTGCTGCGCCGCGTCCAGCCGGAACCCGCGGGTGAGGGCGCCCCGGTACACCTCGGGGCCGGCCGTCTCGCCGCCGTAGCCGTCCTGCATGCGCGGCATGAGCGCGAGCGTGACGTGCCGGATCTCCACGGGACCGGAGCCGCCGCGCAGGTGCACCTTGCCCGCCACGACCCCGCCGGGCTTGCAGTTCGGCTCCGACAGGATCGTGTCGACCGACGGACCGCCGCCTGCCATCTGCCCGTACGACACCGGCCGTTCCCCTCTCCCGACCGCGGGGACGCTTCCCCGCGCATGTCAGCCCGCGCGAACCGGCCCCGCCGAACGTCCGCGAAGAATCCGCGGGGCAGGGCCGTCACGCGTTAGACCAGTCCAGCATGCCATCGGTTCACGCCACGAAACGGACAACGGAACCAACTCGTCCGGCGTCCTGGGAAATGCCCCGATCGCCGCTGTGACGCGCTATTCCTTTGTGGTGACGGTGACGGTCGCGTAGCCGAGTTTCTCCAATGGTTCGCGGATCTGGGCGGCGTCGCCGACGGCGATCACGGTGAGCGCCTCCGGGTCGATGTGCTTGCGGTACGCGCGGGCCACACCGTCGGGAGTGGACGCCCGGACGGCGGCGAGGTAGGCGCTCGGGTAGTCGGTGCCCAGCCCGTTCGCCGACACGTCGGCCAGCTCGGCGGCCACGGAGCGGGCCGTCTCGTACTCGGCGGGCGCCCGGTCGGCCAGCGCGCGGACGGACGAGCCGTGCTCGTCCGCGTCGATCCCCCGGGACACGATGCCGCGCAGCTCCGTCAGCGCGTCCGCCACGGCGTCGGCCGTGACCTCGGTGTGCACGGCGCCCTGCGCGATGAACAGCCCGCAGTGCCGCATCCGCAGCAGCCCGGCCCGCATCCCGTACGTGTAGCCCTTCTCCTCGCGGAGCACCGCGTTGAGCCGGGACGTGAGCCCGCCGCCCAGCACGTGCGACGCGACCATCAGCGACGGCCAGTCGTGGTGGGAACGGTCGGGCACCCCGTGCCCGAACCCGAGGTAGGTCTGCACCGAGCCGGGACGGTCGACGACGACGATCCGCGCGGCCGACTCCGGCATGACACGGTCGGCGGTCGGCAGCGTCGGGCCCGAGGGAGCCCAATCCTCCAGCGCGGCGCTCAGCGCCGTGTCGGCGTCGGCCCCGGACAGGTCACCGGCGACGACGGCCGTGGCCTCCGCGGGCACCACCGAACCGTAGAAGGCGCGCACGTCCGCCCCGCCGAGCGCCTCGACGCGGGTGCGGCCGCCGCCCGTCGGACGGGCCGCCCGCGCGTCCGCTGGGAACATCACCGCGCGCAGCTCGCGCATCGCGCGCGACCCCGGGTCGGCGTCCTCCTGGGCGATCTCCTCCAGCCGTTCGCGGACGAGGCGCCGCACGTCGGAGTCGTCCAGCGCGGGACGCCGCACCACCGACGAGAACAGCTCCAGCGCCGCGCCGAGCCGGGTGACCGGGACGTCCAGCGCGATGCGCAGCGCCGTCAGGTCGGCGGCGGCGTACAGGCTGGCGCCGAGCCGCTCGAACGCGGCGGTCAGTGCGGTGCCGCCGCCCGGCTCGGTGCCCTCCAGCAGCGCCCGCGCGGCCAGTGTGGCGACGCCGTCGCGGCCTTCGGGCTCCCGTCCGGCGCCCGCGTGCAGCACGAGCCGGACCGCGGCGAGCTTGCGCCCGGGCAGGTCGCAGCGCAGCGTCGCCGGACCGGCCGGGACGCGGCCCGCGCTCGCGGCCGGGAACGCCCACGCCGGGACGGGCCCCGGGACGGGACGGGGCTGCAGGTCCAGGCCGCTGGTCACGAGTTGCCTCCGTAGGTCAGGGCGGTGCGGCCGCCGGGCGCGAGCCAGCGGCCCGCCATCTCCTTGATCGCGTCCCCGGTGACGGCGGCGGCGCGGCCGGGGGCGGTGAAGACCCGGGCCGGGTCGTCGAACTGGGTGGCGTTCTGCGAGAGGGCGTTGGCGAGGCCGGTGACGGTCTCGGTCTGCTCCAGGAAGCCGCGCTCGGCCTGGGCGGTGGCGCGGGCTGTCTCGTCGGCGTCCGGGCCGTGGGCGGCGAACCGTTCGAGCTCCTCGTCGAGCACGGCGGCGATCTTGTCCGGTTCCGGCCCGATCGCGTCCACGATCGCCAGGGACGGGCCGGACGCCAGCCGCGTCACGCCCGCCCACACCTCGGTGGCGATCTCGTCGCGCCGCACCATCCGGTCGTAGAGGCGGGACCCGGAGCCGCCGCCGAGGATCTCGACCGCCAGCTCGGCGGCCTCGACGTCGTCGCCGCCGTCGGTGGGCAGCGTGAACATCGCGAAGTAGGCGGGGGAGGGGACCTCCTCGTCGAGCGCCTCCTCCCGCACGCCGCTCAGCGGACCGAGCTCGCCGGGCCGCGTCGGCGGCTTCGCCGGGCCCGTCGGCAGGCCGCCGAAATAGCGTTCGACCGCCTCGATGGTCTTCGCCGGGTCGACGTCGCCCACCACGGACAGGACGGCGTTGCCCGGCGCGTACCAGGTGGCGAAGAAGTCGGCGCAGTCTTCGAGGGTGGTGGCGTCCAGGTCTTCCATGGAGCCGATCGGGGTGTGCGCGTAAGGGTGGCCCGAGGGGAACGTCAGGTCGCAGAGCCGTTCGAAGGCCGTCCCGTAGGGCTGGTTGTCGTAGCGCTGGCGGCGCTCGTTCTTCACCACGTCGCGCTGGTTGCCGAGGTTGGCCTGGGTGAGCGCGGCGGGCAGCGTGCCCATCCGGTCGGCCTCCAGCCAGAGCGCGAGCTCCAGATGGCTGACCGGCACCGTCTCGTAGTAGTTCGTGCGCTCGAACGACGTGCTGGCGTTGAAGGCGGCGCCCGCGCTCTCCAGCAGCGCGGCGTGCTCGCCCTCGGCGACGTTCGCCGAGCCCTGGAACATCAGGTGCTCGAAGAGGTGGGCGAGGCCGGTGCGCCCGGCCCTTTCGTGGCGTGAGCCCACCCCGTACCAGATGTTCACGGCGGCCAGTGGTACGACATGGTCCTCGCAGACCACCACGCGCAGGCCATTGCCGAGCGTGTGCTCATGCAGAGGCTGTTCTGCCACGGAGCGCTCCCGTCCGTTCGATGGGTTCGGCTGGCGGACAGCACCGCGCGCGTCGGCGGGACGTGCCCAGGCGGCGGGCTTGATCTCGGTCTTCACCGTACCGGGTGCGCACGGCCTCGGGAGCGCTCGCGCGAACCTGTGGATAACCCGGGGAACGAAGCCGGAGCGGGGAGTCGGAAGGCTGAACGGCGGGAGGCCGGGGAGGCGCGAAGATCAGGACGACGCGGACTCGTGCGCCGCGATGGCGTCCTCGAGGGAGTGGTGCAGGACGAAGATCTTGGTGAGCTGGGTGACGTGGAAGACCCGGCGGACCCGGTCGTTGACGCCCATGAACGCCATCGTGCCGTCGCGCGCCCGCAGCCGGTGGTAGATGCCGACCAGCACGCCGAGGCCCGTGGAGTCGAGGAACGTGACCTCGCCTAGGTCGATGACGAGGTGCGTTCCGCCGTTGTCGATGATGTCCAGGAGCGCCTCCCGGAGCCGGGGGCTGGTGAAGACGTCGATCTCGCCGCTGATCTTCACCACCGTGAGGCCCTGTTCGACGCGGTGCTCGACGGCGAAGTCCACCGCCGCTCCTTTCTGCCGATGTCGCCTCGGGGGCCGGGAGCCGGGGTTCCGGGGGACCGGACCCGAGTGGGGACTGTCTTGCTACCCGTGTGACGCGCCGTTACGCCCCGCCAACGGGATGTCGCACTTCGACCCCACCAAGCGCACCGGTCTCACGCCGTACGTCCACGACGGGCCTCAAGCGGTGCGAAACAGGGCCCACACCACTTTGCCGTGCGGCAGCGAACGCCAACCCCAACGGACGCTGAACGACTCGACCAGGTGCAGGCCGCGCCCCGTCTCGGCGATGTAGTCGGGCTCTTTGCGCCGGGGCGCGGCCCGGCTGGCGTCGATGATCCCGCAGAGCAGCCAGGGCGGCTGGTGGCCGAGCCGGAGCCTTATCGCGGACGGCGCGGAGCCGAGCGGGTCGGCCGGGTCTTCGTAGACGCCCTTGCGGTGCACGTCGTGGCCCGTCCGGCCGCGAAACGCCCCCCCGCTGTGCCGCAGTGCGTTCGTGACGAGTTCGGAGACGACGAGCCCCACGTCGTCGGTGAGTTCGGTGACGCCCCATTCGGTGAGGCGGGACACCGCGAAATGCCGTGCCTCGGTGACCGACTCCGGGTCGGGTGCGACGGTGAACGAGACGGTGTGCCCCTGCATCGCGGTCAGTGCCGTCAGGGCCGTGTCCAGGGGATGTGGCAGGTCAGAGGACTCCGGGACGGGTGTGGACTGCGCGGCATGGTCGTGCGAGCCGGCCGGCCCCACGACGGGACCCAGCTTCCATCGCGTGTCGTCGTGCGCGTGGCGTGACGTCATTCCAACCGGACCCCGCAGAGTGATCTTGTTGTGCCGCCGTGGATCGGAAGTCTCGTGCGTTATCCTGCGCATCGTAGCGTGCGAATGCAAGGCCCAATGCACGTGCATCCGCGTGGTGAGGGTGTGGGGCGGCGCGGACGGCACGCAAGTGATCGGAGGTAACCGCAGGATACCGAGGCCAGTGGCACACTAGGTTCGCTGTCCGCCGAATAGCCGGAGGTTGGGCGTGACTCCAGAGACGCCGGGAAGCGGGTCGACCGTTCGCCGGATCCTGCTCGGGTCGCAGCTGCGCCGTCTGCGTGAGCAGAAGGGCGTGACCCGTCAGGACGCCGGCTACGTCATCCGCGCGTCGGAGTCAAAGATAAGCCGCCTCGAGCTAGGGCGAGTCAGCTTCAAAGAGCGAGACGTGGACGACCTGCTCTCGCTGTACGGCGTCAGCGACAAGACAGAGCGCGAGGCGCTGCTGCAGCTTGCGCGGGAGGCCAACACTCCCGGTTGGTGGCACCGGTACAACGACGTGTTGCCCGGCTGGTTCCAGACCTATGTGGGCCTGGAGGAGTCGGCGGCGTTGATCCGCACATATGAACTGCAGTTCGTTCCGGGACTGCTGCAGTCGGAGGGGTATGCGCGAGCGGTGATCCGCCTCGGCAACGCAGGTGCCGCCGAACACGAAATCGACCAGCGCGTGGAACTGCGCCTGCAACGCCAGGAACGCCTCACGGGACCGGAAGCTCCGCGCCTGTGGGCGGTCGTGGACGAGGGGGCGCTGAAGCGTCCCATCGGCGGTCCGGAGGTGATGAGAGGCCAGTTCGAGCATCTCATCGAGATGTCGAAACTGCCCAACGTCACCATCCAGATCATGCCGTTCAGGTTCGGTGGCCACGCGGCCGAGGGAGGCGCGTTCACGATCCTGCGCTTTCCCGAGCAGGACCTGCCGGACGTGGTTTACGTCGAGAACCTCACCGGCGCCATGTACCTGGACAAGCGCGACGACGTCGACACGTACCTCCAGGCGATGGAACGCCTGTGCGTCGACAGCGCGACCCCGGAGCGCACCGTCGAGCTTCTTGGTGATCTTCTCAGAGAGACATGATGCTCCAGACCGACTACGACAACGGGATGCCCGCCACCGACCTTCGCGGGGCTCGGTGGCTGAAGTCCCGGCGAAGCAATTCCCAGGGGAACTGTGTGGAAATCGCCGAGCTGCCCGGCGGGCAGGTCGCGATGCGCAACTCCCGTCATCCCGAGGGCCCGGCCCTCATCTACACCCGTCACGAGATCGAAGCGCTCATCCTTGGAGCCAAGGACGGCGACTTCGACCATCTCATCGTCTCCCGTAACTGACACTCACCAGAAAACCCGCCAACCAACCGCCGCCTGACTCCCGTTCTAGGCGGCATGCCGAAAGGCGACGGGTCGACACCGGTCACCCAACGTCGACCCGTCCGCCACCACGCAGAGGCCACCCCATTGGCGCGAGGGTGGCCTTTCGCTTTGGTGCGTGTTGGTACGGGCGTGCATCTCAGCCGCAGTTGGCGTAGGCCGCGGTACGGCCGTTGCCGCCGAACCGGACGCACGCGCCGGGAGCCTTCACGTACACCGGACCCGCATACCAGGCGAACGACCCGCTGTCGACGACCTGGGAACCGCCCTGCTTCTGGATCCACACCGAGACTGGGGACTTAGTCCCCACGTGCTGCGTTTTCATCGTGACGGCGCAGTTGTACCCGGAGCTGTTGTAGAGCTGGTAAGCGGTGCCGCCGGAAACGCCCATGGACCGTTGTACGTAATAGCCGCCCCCATGGCCGCCGCTGTTGCACGCGGCCTGCGGCGTGTACTTGTTGGCCGGTTCCTTGGTGGGAGTGGAGGCTCCGCCCCCTCCGCCCTTGGTCGGCGTAGAGCCGGGCTGCTGCGGTGTCCCGGGCTGCTGGGACGAGTTGGGCCCGGCGGGGGTCGGGCTCTGCTTCCCCTGGGGCTGACCCGGCTTGGGCTTCGTCGGGTTCCGGGCGTCGCCTCCGGCCACCGTTCCCTGGCCGTCCTGCGCGCCGTTCTGGTCGGACGCCGCGACCTGGTGGTCGTTGCCCTTGTCGCCACCCGACCTTGTCGCGGCCCATACGGAACCGCCAGCGATGACGGCCGCCACTGCCGCCGCAGCCGCGATGGGGACGACGAGCCGACCACGCTTCCTGCCGTCCGCCCCCTGGCCGCTGGACGAGCCGGAGGGGGACGCTGGGGGCACTCCACCATGACCCGCCGCGAAGTAAGACGGGGGCTGGGGCGCAGTCCTGTTCCTGGGGGAGGAGGGATCGGTGACCTGGTCCGGTGGCAGGAGCGCCCCGGCCATCTCGGACGGCGCCGCGTGCGGATCCGTCGAGCCATAGCCCCGATCCCCGGCAGCGCTGTTCATCTCGGCCGGGAACGCGGGCAGCGGCTGGACGGGCATCTCAGCCGACGACGTGCCGCTCGCCGCGCCGACCAGGCGTTCCTGCGCCTGCCGCGCGGTGGGACGCTGCGCGGGCTCCTTGACCAGGCACGCCGACACGAGTTCGCGCATCGGGCTGGGCAGGACGCCGAGATCGGGCTCGCCGGTCAGGATGCGGTGCATGACCGAGGCCATCTCGTCATTGCCGAAGGCGGGACGTCCCGTGGCGGCGAACACCATGGTCGTGCCCCAGGCGAACATGTCCGAGGCGGTGCTGACCTCCGCGCCGGTGAAATGTTCGGGCGCCATGTAGGCGGGCGTGCCGACGTTCTGTGTCTCACCGGCCGCGCCCAGCGCGCGCGCCACTCCGAAGTCGATGACGCGGGGGCCGTCCGGTCCCATCATCACGTTGTGGGGCTTGAAGTCACGGTGGACGATCCCCGCCTGGTGGATCGCGGTCAGCGCGGTGAGGGTGCTGATGGCGAGCCGTTCCAACGCACCGCCGGTGCGTGGTCCGTCTGTGCGCACCACGTGGTGAAGGGACAGCCCGGGAACGTACTCACTGACGATGTAGGGCTGGTCACCCGCGACATCGGCGTCGAGTACCTGCGCGGTGCAGAACCGTGCCACGCGCTTGGCGACCTCCAGTTCGCGGACGAAGCGCGCGCGGGCGGAGTCGTCTCCGGCCAGGCCGCCGTGGAGGAGCTTGATGGCGACGTGGTCCATGGCGGGGACGTCCCCACCGGCGCCGACCCGCCGCCCCAGGAACACCGATCCCTGCCCGCCCTCGCCGAGGCGCCCCACGATCTCGTACCCGCCCAGCTCGATCGGGTCGCCCGACCGCAGCGGCAGGGCGTCCGGCATCGTCCTGTCCGTCACACCACTCGCTCCCCGTCAATCTCCGGCTCGGTCACTTCGGGCTCGCCGACCTGGACCGCGCACCAGCCTAGAGGCAGAGGATGATAGGCGCTTCCGCGGGCGGTTGATCTAGTGAATGGCGCCGGGACGTTAAATGGACTACAGTCCGATTCGTGCGAGGGGAGAGGCCGGTGACAGAGCGCGGCCCGGTCGGCGGCCGGAGCGTCGACCTTGAGCTGATGCGGACGCCGCCGCCCAAGGAGCGCGCGGACGCGGCGCGCAACCGAGCCAAGGTGCTGGAGGCCGCCGCCCGCCTGTTCGCCGAGCATGGCGTCGAGTCCGTCTCGATGGACGCGGTCGCCTCTGCGGCCGGGGTCGGCAAGGGGACGCTCTTCCGCCGGTTCGGCGACAAGGCGGGGCTCGCCGTCGCCCTCCTGGACGAACGGGAACGCCACCTTCAGGACGCGATCCTGTCCGGACCGGCTCCACTGGGCCCGGGTGGGGCGGATGCCGTCGTTCCGCCGTCCGAACGGCTACTCGCCTTCGCCGATGCCTACCTGGACTACGTCCTCGACCATCTGGCCCTGGTGCGCATGTCCGAGACCGCCTCGCCGGGCGCTCGGTACCGCATCGGCGCGTACGGCTTCTGGCATCGGCACCTGACGATCCTGCTCGACCAGTCGGTCCCCGACGGGGACGGGCTGGCGCACGCGCTTCTGGCCGCCCTCGGTGCGGAGCACCTCACCGCGATGGTCGAGAGCGTGGGGGCGGTACGCGCGCGTACCGCCGTCCACGCCCTCTTCGGCGCGACTGGTGTCTGGCCAGGGGATTCCTAGCGAAAAGTCGGGTCAGGCCGGGTCGGGGCTGCGCCGCTTGGTGCGCCGCTCCGCCCGGCCCTCTTCCTTGCCCGGTGGACCCTCCGGGGCGTGATTGCGTTCCAGGCGCGCGGCGACCACGAGTGCGCGCAGCGACGTGGTCTTCACGTGTTCGTGTTCCCTGTTGGAGCGGGTCCTCGGGATGCTGCTCGGCACGGTTCACCTCCATGGATCGCGGACATGGGTGCTACCCGGCTCGCGGGCGTTCGCACAGTAGTTGCAACCGCAAGATCTTTCGGGCTATTCCGAGTGATCGTTCCGTTTAGGCCGCCGTCTCGGGCCGCCGTCCGGATCCGGCCTCGTGTTGACTATCTAGGTTGTATTCCTAACTAGCTGGCGCTACGGTCTAGCTAGGAAACCGATACGAGGAGGGCGGCCATGGCACCCGACCGCCGGGCCAGCTGGCTCAAGGGCGTCCTCGACCTGCTGGTGCTCGCGAGCCTGACCCGGGGCGAGAGCTACGGGTACGAGATCGCCAAGACGCTCGCCGACGCGGGCCTGGGGCAGATCAAGGGCGGGACCCTCTACCCGGTCCTCAACCGCCTGGAGGAGGCCGGTCTGGTCTCCGCGGAGTTCCGAGTAGCCGAACGCGGCCCGGGCCGCCGCTACTACCACCTCACCGACGAGGGCCGCGCGACGCTCGCCGAGCAGAGCGCGCTGTGGCTCGCCTTCGACGAATCCGTGCGGACGATGCTCACCCAAGGAGCGGAACGATGACGAGCCCCTACTTCGAGGAACTGGCGCAGCGGCTATACGCCCGCGGGCTCCCTGCGGACCAGGTGGCGCTGACCGTCGACGACCTCGCCGCATACGTGACCGAATCCGGAACCGACCCGGTACAGGAATTCGGCACGCCAGAGGAGTTCGCCTCCCAGGTGGCACCGTCCAGGGAGCACGACGACATCATCCCTCCGTCCGCTGCGGAGACCTGGACCTGGAGGGCGGACGCCTTCCACGAACGCGACGTCCTCAACCGCTACGGCGACGAGGGCTGGGAGGTGGAGCAGGTCGACGGCGCGGGCCGCTTCGTCAGCCACCGCGACCTGGAGAACCCGCAGCGCTGGGAGTACCACCGCGAGACCGTCCTGCCGGGGCGCGGCCAAGCCGTCATCGACCGTTTGGCTCCGGACGGCTGGGAACCCTGCGGTACCTGGGTCTGCTTCGAGTACTTCAAGCGCCCCAAGGCCGCCACCATCGGGCCTGAGGCAGCTCTGCGGAGCGTTCCCAGAACTCCAGCCGTATCGGCGTTCTGGAGCGGACATTTCAGGGATCTCATCGCTGCCATGACCATCGTCACTGTCGTCCTCTGCATCGCGGGTGTCACGCTCGTGTCGAACCTCGCCTACAGCGATTTCGGTGGTTCCCTCACCGGCATGGTGGTGGGCGCTCTCAGCGCCTTGGCCATCTCGGTCGTCGTCCGCACCTGGCTCGCCCGTCGCCGCAAATCCTCCTGACGGAAGTCAGCGTTCCGCTCGACCATTTCCCCGTCTGAGAAGCAGGTGTGGTGGGAAGAAGTGGAGTTTTTGCGGCTGGTGGGATCCGGGGGGTTGTTCACACGGGAGGGGTGGGGACGGGATGCTCCCCGGCGGGCTGGACTGGGTACGTATTGCAGGACCGGTTCGCCCGCCGGTGCCTTGAGCGGCTCAGCGTGGAGTCCTTGCGGGCGGACGCGCTGAAGCCGTCTCGTAGGAGAGATACGTGATCAGAAAGCTGCTCGTCGCCAACCGGGGCGAGATCGCCGTGCGCGCCTTCCGCGCGGCATATGAGCTCGGTATAGCCAGTGTCGCCGTGTACGCGCACGAGGACAGGTTGTCGCTGCACCGCCAGAAGGCGGACGAGGCGTACGAGATCGGCGAGCACGGGCATCCCGTCCGGGCCTACCTGGACGTGGACGGGATCGTTGAGACGGCGCTACGGGTGGGCGCCGACGCCGTGTATCCGGGCTACGGGTTCCTCTCGGAGAGCCCCGAACTGGCGAAGGCGTGCGAACGCAACGGCATCAAGTTCGTGGGGCCGCCGTCGGCGGCGCTGAGCCTGGCCGGGAACAAGATCGAGGCGGTCGCGGCGGCGCGGCGGGCGGGGCTGCCGGTGCTGCGGTCGACGACGCCGGAGGCCGGACGGGAGCTGGATGCGGCCGACGAGGTCGGTTTCCCGCTGTTCGTGAAGGCCGCGGCCGGTGGCGGCGGACGCGGGCTGCGCCGCGTCGACAACCGTGAGGATTTGCAGGCCGCCGTGGACACCGCCCGTAGGGAGGCGGAGAGCGCCTTCGGCGACGCCACGGTGTTCCTTGAGCAGGCGGTGGATCGTCCCCGCCACATTGAGGTGCAGGTCCTCGCGGACAGCGCCGGGCACGTGGTCCATCTGCGTGAGCGTGACTGTTCGGTGCAGCGACGCCATCAGAAGGTGGTGGAAATCGCGCCCGCGCCCAGGCTCGACCCAGAGGTGGCGCAGCGGCTTTGTGACGACGCCGTGCGTTTCGCCAAGGAAATCGGCTACGAGAACGCGGGCACCGTGGAATTCCTCGTGGACGATCGCGGCCAGCACGTCTTCATCGAGATGAATCCGCGTATCCAGGTCGAGCACACCGTGACCGAAGAAGTCACCGGTGTCGACTTGGTGCAGAGCCAGTTGCGCATTGCGGGCGGCGAGACGCTCGCCGACCTCGGTATCGCGCAGGACGAAGTGACCGTGAGCGGTTACGCCGTCCAGTGCCGGATCACCACGGAAGACCCGGCGAACGGATTCCGTCCGGATACGGGGAAGATCTCGGCGTACCGGTCGCCGGGCGGTGCGGGTGTGCGTCTCGACACCGGTACCGCTTATGGCGGCGCGATCATCAGCCCGCATTTCGACTCCCTGCTGGTCAAGCTGACCTGTCGCGGACGGACGTTCGAGGACGCCGTGCGGCGCGCGCGCAGAGCGGTCGCTGAATTCCGCATCCGGGGAGTGGCGTCCAACATCCCGTTCTTGCAGGCGCTGCTAGATGAACAGGACTTCCGCGCGGGCGGCGTGACGACGTCCTACATCGGCGACCATCCCGAACTGCTCACGGCACGGTCGAGTGGTGACCGCGCTACGCGGCTCGTCCGGTATCTGGCCGACGTGACCGTCAACAGGCCGCACGGTGAGGCGCCCACCGACCTGGACCCGGCGACGAAGCTCCCGGCCCTCTCCATGGACGGCCCGTTCCCGGAGGGTTCGCGCGACCGGCTTTTGTCGCTCGGCCCGAAGGCATTCGCTGAGCAGCTCCGGTCGCAGAGTGCTCTGGCCGTCACGGACACGACGTTCAGGGACGCGCACCAGTCGCTTCTCGCGACGCGAGTACGCACCTATGACCTGCTCGCCGCCGCCCCCTACCTCGCCCGAATGACGCCTCAGCTCCTGTCCATCGAGGCGTGGGGCGGGGCAACGTACGACGTCGCGCTTCGCTTCCTCGGAGAGTCGCCCTGGGACAGGCTCGCCGCGATCCGTGAAGCCGCACCGAACCTCTGCATTCAGATGCTCCTGCGGGGCCGCAACACCGTCGGTTACACGCCCTACCCGGACTCGGTGGCGCGGGCATTCGTGAAGGAAGCGGCCAGTACGGGAGTCGACATCTTCCGCGTGTTCGATGCGCTGAATGACGTGGAACGGATGCGTCCGGCCATCGAAGCGGTTCTCCAGACCCACGCCTTGGTGGAAGGGACCCTCTGCTACACGGGCGACCTGTCGTCCCCGAACGAGCGGCTCTACACCCTCGACTATTACCTGCGTCTGGCGGAGGAACTCGTCGACGCGGGCGTCCACATCCTGTGCATCAAGGACATGGCCGGTCTGCTCCGCGCGCCCGCCGCGTACACACTCGTCAAGGCATTGCGTGAACGATTCGACCTGCCCGTCCATCTGCATACCCACGACACGGCGGGCGGGCAGATCGGCACCTACATCGCGGCCATTCAAGCGGGGGTCGACGCAGTCGACGGCGCCGCCGCGCCCCTTTCGGGGACTACGAGCCAGCCACCGCTCCAGGCGATCGTCGCCGCGACCGATTTCACCGAGCACGCGACCGGCATCGACCTGGCTGCGCTGACCTCCATGGAGCCGTACTGGGAGGCCGTCCGGAAGCTGTACGCGCCGTTCGAGATGGGCCTGCCCTCGCCCACCGGACGGGTGTACCGGCACGAGATTCCTGGCGGCCAGTTGTCGAACCTGCGTCAGCAGGCCGTCGCGCTCGGACTCGGTGACCGCTTCGAAGAGATCGAGCGGCTGTACGCGGCGGCGGACGCGATCCTAGGACGGCTCGTAAAGGTCACCCCGTCCAGCAAGGTAGTCGGTGACCTGGCGCTGCACCTGGTCGCGGCAGGTGCCGACCCAGACGACTTCGCCGAGAACCCTGACCGGTACGACATCCCCGACAGCGTCATCGGTTTCCTGAACGGGGAACTGGGCGACCCGCCAGGCGGATGGCCCGAACCGTTCCGCACCAAGGCCCTCGCAGGACGCCAATACACGCCCGCCCGTGCCGAACTCTCTAGCACGGAAGAGAAGGCCCTGGCCGGTTCAGAGGTACGCGGCACTCTCGACCGTCTCCTCTTCCCCGGCCCAGCGAAGGACTACCGCGAGGCACGCGCGGCCTACGGCGACCTTTCGGTACTGCCGACCGGTCCCTTCCTCTACGGCCTGCGCACAGGACACGAGGTCGCGTTCGACCTCGAACCGGGTGTGCGGGTGCTCGCTGCTCTGGAGGCAGTGGGCGATGTGGACGAGGCGGGCGTCCGGCAGGTGATCTGCACGGTGAACGGGCAACTCCGCACCCTGTCCGTCCGGGACAAGTCCGTTGCGTCGGACGCGCCGCCGGTCGAACGCGCCGACCCGGACGAGCCCGGCCACGTCGCCGCGCCGTTCGACGGATCGGTGACGCTCCGCGTGGCGAAGGGCGACGAGGTCGCGGCGGGCGACGTGGTCGCCACGATCGAGGCGATGAAGATGGAGGCCGCGATCACCGCGCCCGTCGCGGGCGCCGTCGGCCGGCTGGCCGTCAAGGGGGCCACGCCCGTCCAGGCGGGCGACCTGCTGCTGGTGATCGCCTGAGCGGAGCGCGCGTGTCAGTCCGGCGCGGGTCAGTGCGGCGCGGGTCAGTTCGGGGAGTGCGCCGCGGCGTAGTCGGCGAGGGACGGTTCGAGCAGGTCGAACGCCGTCCGCGCGGACGCGGTGAGGGCGGCGGCGATCTCGTCGTCGCTCTCACCGTCCAGGGTGCGGCGGAGGGTCTCCTGGAACAGGACGCGGTGGACGCCGCCGAGCTGCGCGGCCACGAGTCGGGGGAGCGGGTCGTCCGGGCCCGCCCCCGTCTCCTCGGCGAGGACGGCGGCCAGCGCGGCCTCGCGCTCCTCGTGGAACTCGCGGAGCCGCGCCACCAGCGCCGGGCTCTGGACCAGCATGCGCGCGAAGTCGCGGCCGGAGAAGCCGATCACCGGGTCGCGCCGGTCGACGGCCCGCTGGAACTCCCGGCGCAGCGCGGCGAGCGCGGGCTCGCCGGCGGGCCGCTCGGCGACGGTCAGGGCGAGCCGTCCGACGAAGGCGTCGCGCAGGTCGAGGGCCAGGTCCTCTTTGCGGGGGAAGTAGTTGGTGACGGTCATCTTCGCCACCTGCGCCGCCGCGGCGACGTCGGCGATCGTGACCCGGTCGAAGCCGTGCCGCAGGAACAGGCGCGTCGCCTGGTTCGAGATGTTCTGCCGCGTCTGCTGCTTCTTCATCTCCCGGAGTCCCATCAGGACATTGTTCCATGGGCGACCTAAATTTGTAATAAGTATATTTATAGGCTCGTTCAAAGTTTAGGTCGCGAGGCTATCGGGTACCGAGACCGGGTGACCCGTTCCCGCCCGGCAGGCCGAGCAAAGGACACCGCCCTGAACGCCAGCCACGCGCCCAGCGCGACCCCCCGTGCGACCGTGAACGTGAACCTGGTCGATCCGATGAAGGACTACCTCTCCCGCATCGGCCGCACCGCGCTCCTCACTGCCGAGCAGGAAGTCGACCTCGCCAAGCGCATCGAGGCCGGACTGTTCGCCCGCGAGCGCCTCGAAACCCTGGGCGACGACCTCAGCCTCCAGGACAAGGAAGACCTGGAGTGGATAGCCACCGACGGGGCACGCGCCAAAGAGCACATGGTGGAGGCCAACCTCCGTCTCGTCGTCTCGCTGGCCAAGCGCTACATGGGCCACGGCCTGCCGCTCAACGACCTCGTCCAGGAAGGCAACCTCGGGCTCATCCGCGCCGTGGAGAAGTTCGAGTACCGGCGCGGCCTCAAGTTCTCCACCTACGCCGTCTGGTGGATCAAGCAGGCGATCAGCCGCGCGCTGGCCGACCAGAGCCGCACGATCCGCATCCCCGTGCACGTCGTCGAGGTGCTGAACCGCATGACGCGCGTCCGGCGGCGGATGATGCAGGACCTCGGCCGCGAGCCCACCGCGCGGGAGCTGGCCGTCGAGCTCGACATCACGGCGGAGAAGGTCGAGTGGCTGCGCAGGCAGGCGCGCGAGCCGCTGTCCCTGCACACCCCCCTCGGCGAGGACGGCGACGGCGAGCTCGGCGACGTCATCGAGGACCCGGACGGCGGCGACCCCGCCGACGTCGTCGCGTCCTCGATGCTGCGCGGGCGGCTCGACGCCGTCCTGGAGACACTGACCGAGCGGGAGGCGGGCGTGATCTCCCTCCGGTTCGGACTGTCCGGCGGCGAGCCCAAAACCCTGGAAGAGGTCGGGCGCGTATATGGGGTTACTCGGGAGCGAATCCGGCAAATCGAGTCAAAGGGCATGCATAAACTGCGCCATCCGTCTCGCCGCGAAACCCTCGCCGACCTGCTTGGATAGGTCGAGCGGGAACAGTCGCCGGACGCCGGTGTGACACGGAACTCGTCCCGCGGTGGGTGGCAGCGGAGATGATCTCCGAGGACACTTCTCGTGGACGTGCACGGCGGCTGAAAGACGGGAACGATGGCGAGGCGGTTCGGACGGCGAGGGCGGGTCACGCGCGCCACGGTGAGTGTCGCCGTGGCGTTTTCGCTGATGCAGTCCACCGCCTTGGCGGAGGCGTCCGGCGGTGCGGTCGCCGCCCCCACGGCGGTGGCGTCCGCACCCGCGGTGGTGCAGCCGCCGACCGGGCCGTTCGACCCCGCGAAGCTGCGCGCGACCCTCGACGCCACGCGCGACGCGGGGATGTACGGGCTGTTCTCCGCGGCGCAGGACGGCGGCACCGTGTGGAACGGCGCGTCCGGGGTCGCGGACGTCCGGACGGGTCGTCCCGTCACCCCCGATATGAGGCAGCGGATCGGCAGCATCAGCAAGTCGTTCATGGCGACCGCGATCCTCCAGCAGGTCGAGAAGGGTCGCATCGACCTCGACGCCCCGGTCGGCCGGTACTTGCCGAACCTTTTCCCGGAGCGTCCCGGGAAACAGGTCACCGTGCGGATGCTTCTCAATCACACCAGCGGTATCGCCGACTACGTCCTCACTGCTTTTCCTTCATTGAAGGCGCTGTCTTCCGAGAGCCTGGACGAGAACCGCTTCCGCTACATTCCGCCGGAGCAGCTCATCGAGTGGGGCCTGCAAGCACCGCGCACGGGTGAGCCAGGTGAACGGTGGTCGTACTCCAACACGAACTACATCATCGCCGGACGGCTCCTGGAGAAGGTGACCGGGACGCCCGCCGAGGAGTACATCAACCGGCACGTCATCGCCAAGGCCGGGTTGAAGGAGACGTACTTCCCGTCCGGGCCGCGGATAGCCGGGCCGCATCCGCGCATGTACCTGTCGCTCTACCAGCACATCAAACCGCCCCGCGACTACAGCGCCTTCAACATGAGCTGGGGGTGGACGGCGGGCGCGCTGGTCTCCACCACGAACGACCTCAACCGCTTCTACCGCAAGCTCCTCACCGGAGGGCTCATAGGCAAGGCCGCGCTGGGGGAGATGCAGCGGACCGTCCCGGCGAAGGACGCGGACGGCAACCTCCTCATGAACTACGGTCTCGGCCTCTACTCGCTCGACCTCCCCTGCGGGACGTTCTGGGGCCACGACGGCATCGTCTTCGGCGGGGGCACCCAGTCGCTGTCGTCCGCGGGCGGGGAGCGCCAGGTGTCGGTCGCGTTCAACCTGACGATGTACCAGGAGCTCGACGCGAACGGGATGCCCGTTCCGCATCCGATCGACAGCGCGCTCGCGGCGCACGTCGTGGAGGCGCTGTGCGGCAGCCGTCCCACCGCGCGGCCCGAAGCGCCGCAGCGGCCCGTCCAACTGCTGCCGCTGCAACTGGTGCGCGCCGGGCGCTGATCTTCAGGTCAACGCCCTTTTCTGCGGGCTGACCTGCGGGTCCGGAGAACTGTCAGTGGCGGGTCCTAGCGTCTTCGGCATGCCGAGCGCAACGAAGCGAATCGCGGCCCTCATCGACGAGTGCGACGCCCTCGCGGTGGCCGGGGCCGTCCGCGACCTGGACGCGGCCGACCGCCGCGCGGTCGCCAGGGCGCTGCCCGGCCACCTCAAAGAGGTGCGGTCGCGGTACGAACCCTGGGACGACATCCTCGGCCACGCGCCCGCCTTCCGCGCGGCGGGCGCGGGCACGATGACCGGCGCGACGGCGGTCGCGGCCTGGCTCAACCGGCGCGAGTTCAGCACCCGCTGGTCCGGCGACCACGGCGACACCGACCTCCTGCTCGGCCTCTGGGACGACCGTGACGACGCCTGGCTCGCCGACCTCGCGCGGCGGCTCACGCTCCGGCTGCGCGGCCCGCGGCACGTCGGGCTCGACCTCGTCCTCGCGCTGCTCGCCGACACCGGGATCGAGCCGCCCGAGCACGACCCGCTCGTCGTCGGCTGGGTGGCGTCCGCGCCGCCCCGCGCGAAGGACCCGCTGCTCCCGTTCCTGCTCCCGCGCGTCTTCGAGGCGGACGGCGTCGGGCGCGAGCTGCGCGACCGCTCGTCCTGGCCGCGGACGCTGGCCACGCTCGCCGCCCGGGGCGACGTCGACCGGCGCCTGCTGCTGGACGGCTGCGTCCGCCGGTTCCTGCGCGGCGGTACGGCCCTCGACCTGCGCTTCTTCGTATGCCTGCACGGCCTCCTCATGCCGGACGACCCGGCCGCGCGGGAACGCGAGATCAGCGCCCACGCCCGCGACTACGCGCGGTTGCTCCCGACCGGGCCGGGCACTGTCGCCGACCTCGCGCTCGGGCTGCTCAGGGAGGTGCCCGCGCTGCCGTCCGAGCTGGTCGTCGAGGCCCTGGACGGCGTGCTGTTCCGGCCGGAGGCCGGGCTCGTGAGGTCGGGTCTTTCATGGCTGGAGCGGACCGTCCAGCGGCGGCCGGGCCTCGCCGCGAGCTGCGCGCCCGCGCTCGCCCGCGCGTTCGGGCACGAGTCGTACGCGGTGCAGCAGCGGGCCGTCCGCATCGCGCTCAGGCTCCCGGACGGGGTCGACGGGCGGGCGCTCGCCGACGCGGTCCCCCTGCTGCCCGCCGACCTCGGCGCGCAGGTCGCGGCCCGGTTCAGCGGCGACGTCGCCGACCCCGGCGCGGGTGGCGACGTGCCGCCGCCGCCCGCGTTCGTCCCGGCTCCGCCGCGCGAGCCGCTGCCTCCGCTTCCATCGCCGATCACCACCGTCGCGGAGCTGGCCGAGGCCGTCGACGCCTTCCCGGTCGGCTGGGCGGACGCCGAGCGGATGATGGCCGGGTTCGTCCAGCTGACGTGGGACGACGCGGACGCCGTGAAGGCGGCGCTGAAACCCGTCCTGCAGTCCGCCTTCTATCCGGGGCTGGAGTCCGACCAGCGGTGGCGCGGCCCCCGCGAGTGGATGATGGCGACCGGGCTCCTGCTGACCGGCTCCGGCCCGCTGTCCGAGGGCTGGCGGCGCCGGCTCCCGCCCGCCCGCGTCCTAGGCGGCCCGAACCTGCTCTATCTGAGCCGGTGCGCGGAACTGTACGCCGCCGTCGAGGACGGGACGCTGCCCCCGCTGCTCCTCGCCGCCCCCACCGAGCCGACCGGGCACCTCGACCCGCTGGCGCTGGTGGAACGCCTGGAGCGGCTCCAGGAGGCGGGCGCCGACCCCGGTCCGGCCGATCTCCAGCAGGCCCTGCTGCGGCTGCCGCGCGAGATCGACCCGGACGCGGTGAAGCGGGCGTCCGCGTTGACCTCGTCCGCCGGACGCGCCGTCGCGCGCCTCCTCGCGGACGGCGGGCTGCCCGTCCCCGAGGTGTCGATGCGGCCGTTCGAGCGGGGCGCCCCCGAGCCGGTGATCAACGTGCCGCCGACCGGGCTGCCGCTGGTCGACGCCGTGTTCACCGCCCCGCCGAAGCACGGCGGCGACGACCACGGCTGGTTCCGGGCGACCTGGCCGCGGCTGCTGCCGTCCCATCCGGAGGTCGTCGCGGCGCACGTCCTGCCGCTCCTCGTGGAGGGCCGGTACGTCTTCGAGGTCGGGGCGCCGGTCGAGGAGGTGATCGAGCTCGTCCCCGGCGACGGGCCGTTCGCCGAGGCCGTCGGGCATTTCCTCGCGCGGCAGCTCACCGCGCGCCGAAGCGGGCGGGCCGACCTGGCGCTGCACACGATGGCCGTCCGGGGCGACCTGCCCGCCGGGGCGTTCGGCCGCCATATCGGACGGCTCGTCCTCGACGGCGACGTCCGGCTCGTCCGGATCATCGACGCGCTCGAACGCGCGGTGGACGTCGGCGCGTACGCCGCCGTCTGGCAGACGATCGCCGCCGCCCTGCCCGTGCTCTGCCCCGAGCCGGGGAAGCGCCCGGTGCACGGCCTCGACCGGCTGATCGCCCTCGGCCTCCGCACCGCCCGCTGGTCGAACGCCCGCACCCGCATCCCCGAACTGGACGCACTCGCCGCCCGCAAGGGCTCCACCAACGTGGCCCGCGAAGCCCGCGCCCTCTCCACCCACCTGGCCGGATAGGCGGCGGACCAATGCGACTGGGCCGAACCGCCAACGCGGCCCGCGAAGCGCGCCCCGGCCGGGCACCTGGCCGGTTACGCGGAATGTGCGTCCTGGTGGCGCGCCCGGCCAGAGGCCGGGCGAACAGCCGGGGACGAGCGGGTTGGCCTGGGTGGTCCGCGGAGTTCGTACGTTGGGCGTCCGAACTGCTGGGTTGGCGGCCGTCAGTGGAGGTCGGAGGGGTCGGTGTTGGCGCCGCAGAGGACGACCATGACCCGTTCGTCGGGGGACGGGCGGTAGGCGCCGGTGCGGAGGGCGGCGACGGCGGTGGCGGTGCCGTGTTCGACGGCCAGGCGGTACTCGTCCCAGAGGAAGCGGCGGGCCTCGACGATGGCCTCCTCCGTCACCAGGACGGGGAGCACCTCCGTCCGCGTCGCGACCGTGAAGGCGATCTCGCCGAGCCGGGTGGCGCCGAGGGAGTCGGCGGCGATGCCGGAGACGTCCACGTCGACGGGGCGTCCGGCGGCGAGGGCGCGTTCGAGGGTCGGGATGCGCTCCGGCTCGACGCCGACGACGCGGGCGTGGCCGTGGAGGGCGGTGGCGACGCCCGCCATCAGGCCGCCGCCGCCGACCGCGAGGAGGACGGTGTCCACCTCGCCGCCGGTCTGCTCCAGGATCTCGACACCGAGCGTGCCCTGGCCCGCGCAGACCTCGGGGAGGTCGTAGGCGTGGCAGAACAGGGCGCCGGTGTCGGCGGCGCGCTTGGTCGCGGCGTCCTGCGCCTCGGCGTACCGGGTGCCGACCTGCACGACGGTCGCGCCGAGCGCGCGGAGCCGCGCGACCTTCACCGCGGGCGCGGTCTCCGGCACGAACACCTCGGCCGGGACGCCCGCCCGCGCCGCCGCGTACGCGAACGCGAGCCCCGCGTTGCCGCCGGACGCCGCGACGACGCCGCTCTCGGGGAGGCGCCCCTCGTCCCGCGCGGCCAGGACGTGGTTGAACGCGCCGCGCGCCTTGAACGACCCGGTGTGCTGGGCCAGCTCCAGCTTCAGCCACATCCGCGCGGCGGGTGCGAGCGGCGTGGGATCGACCTCGATGACCGGGGTGCGGCGGATCTCACCCGCGACGCGGGCGGTCGCGGCGTCGACGTCCGACTGAGCGATCACTGGGATTCCCTCCGGCCGATATCAGTACCGAACCAACCTTGGCACATGACACCCCCGCCCAGGCCACCCCTATCCGCCACCCCCGCCAGGGCGAGGGTCAGTGAGGGAGGGTGGTGGCTCGGTGGAGGAGGGCCTTGCGTTCGGGGGCGTTGCGGGTCAGGGCGGCGGCGCGCTCGAATTCCGCGCGGGCCTCGGCCGTGCGGTCCAGGCGGGCCAGGAGGTCGCCGCGGACGCTCGGCAGCAGGTGGTAGTCGCGCAGGGACGGCTCGTCCAGCAGCGCGTCCACGATCTCAAGGCCCTTTTCGGGGCCGTCCGCGATGCCGACCGCCACCGCGCGGTTCAGCTCCACGACGGGGGACGGGGCGACGCTCGCGAGGATCCCGTACAGGGACGCGATCTGCGCCCAGTCGGTGTCCTCCGGCGCGAGGGCCTGGGCGTGGCAGGCGGCGATCGCGCCTTGCAGGACGTACGGCCCCGGCGGCTCGCCGATCTTCTTCGCGCGGAGCAGGGCGGCGAAGCCGCGGTGGATGAGGAGGCGGTCCCAGCGGCCGCGGTCCTGCTCCAGCAGGGGGACGGGCTCGCCGTCCGGCCCGGTGCGGGCCCGCGTCCGGGACGCCTGGATCTCCATCAGCGCGACGAGCCCGTGCACCTCGGGCTCGCCGGGGGCCAGCTCGGCGAGGACGCGGCCGAGCCGCAGCGCCTCCCGGCACAGGTCGGCCCGCAGCCAGTCGTCCCCGGCGGTGGCCGTGTAGCCCTCGTTGAAGACCAGGTAGATGACCTCCAGGACGGACGACAGCCGCGCCGCCCGGTCGGGGCCCTCGGGCACCTCGAACGGGACGCCCGCGTCGGACAGGGTCCGCTTCGCCCGGACGATCCGCTGCGCCACCGTCGCCTCGGACACGAGGAACGCCCGCGCGATCTCGTCCGTGGTCAGGCCGCCGAGCATGCGCAGCGTCAGCGCGACCCGCGCCTGCGTGGACAGGACGGGATGGCACGCGGTGAAGACGAGGCGGAGCACGTCGTCCTCGATGTGCTCGTCGTCGGGGACGTCGACCTCCGGCGGCGCCTGGGTCTCCAGGTCGCGTCCGATCTCGGCGAGCTTGGTCTCCAAGCGCTGGTGGCGGCGGATCCGGTCGATGGCGCGGCGCTTGCCGACGGCCATGAGCCAGGCCCCCGGGTTGTCCGGGACGCCTGACTCCGGCCACTGTTCGAGTGCGGCGACCAGCGCGTCCTGCGCGAGTTCCTCGGCGAGCCCGATGTCGTTCACCATCCGGGCGAGTCCGGCGATGATGCGGGCGGCCTCCAGCCGCCACACGGCGTCGATGCTCGCGTGCACCCCGGATCCCCGCGCGGGCACGCCGTCGGAAGTCGTCACGCCGCGATGACAGCACCCCCGCCACCCCCCACGCAAGCTGAGCGCCGGCTCGCCCACCATGTGAGCCTGGCCGGGGCCGACCACGCATGCTCAGCAGCAACTCACCGTGTGAGCCTGGGGCGGTGGTTGAGGGGGGTGGCTCGCCGGGCAAGGGGGTGGGGGCTTGCCCGGCGGGCCGGTGCGGGCGTGTGGGGTCAGGCGCCCGGGAAAGGGTCTTCGGGGCCGAAGACCTGCTGGATGATGCCTTCGCCGTCGCCGACGATGGAGTAGAAGCGCTTGGAGAGTTCGATCGCCTCTTCGCGGCTGCGGACCTCGATGAGGGCGAAGCCGACGACGGCCTCCTTGGCCTCGGCGAACGGGCCGTCGGTGACGGTGATCTTGCCGCCGGAGGAGGCGATCCGGGTGCCGCCGGGCTCCAGGCCGCCGGTGGCGAGGAGCACGCCCGCCTTGGAGGTCTCCTCGATGAACTTGCCCATCTCCGCCATCATCGCCTCGTCCGGCGGCGCGGCGTCGGAGTTGTCGTCCGTGGTCATCAGCAAGAACCGCATCGCGGGCTCCTCTCTCGGGGACCGGGTCCCTCCCGGGCCTTCACTGGCGCGTCGAACGGGTCGGCCCCGGATCGACATGTCAGCCGGACTTCTTTCAGAATTTTCCTCGAACCCGTATCGTTCCAGGTCACAGGCGATGCACGGACGATCCCCGTGCAGAACCACCGAGATGGATACGAAGTAGGACAATCTTCCGGTGGGCAAGTCAGCGATTAACGAGTAACTTCGTCCGGTAGTAAGGTTCTTTCGTCCGAGGAGGCCCTCCCGTGGGAGACCCGGCACCGGGTGACGGTGCGCAGAACGAGCCCCGGATCGACAGCACCGTCCCGCAGTCCGCGCGCATCTGGAACTACTGGCTCGGCGGCAAGGACAACTACCCCGTCGACCGCGCCGCGGGCGACCAGTTCGTCGGCGTCTACCCGCAGATCGTGGACGTCGCCCGGCACTCCAGGGCGTTCCTGAGCCGCGCCGTCCGGTACCTGGCCGCCGAGGTCGGGATCAGGCAGTTCCTCGACATCGGCACCGGGCTGCCCACCGTCGACAACACCCACGAGGTCGCGCAGCGCGTCGCGCCCGACGCGCGCATCGTGTACGTCGACAACGACCCGCTCGTCCTCGCGCACGCCCGCGCGCTGCTGACCAGCAGCGCGCAGGGCGTCACCGACTACATCGACGCCGACCTCCGCGACCCGCGCCGGATCCTGGAGGAGGCATCGAGGACGCTCGACCTCGACCGTCCCGTCGCGCTGATGCTGCTGAACATCCTCGGGCACGTCCCCGAGTACGACGACGCCCGCTCGATCGTCGCGGAGCTGATGGGCGCGCTCCCACCGGGCAGCCACCTCGCCGTCGCCGACGGCACGGACGTCCTCACCGGCGAGGCGTTCCGGTCCGCGATCGACATGTGGAACGACGCGAGCGAGACCCCCTACCACCTGCGCACTCCGGAGCTGATCGGCGGATACTTCGACGGCCTGGAGATCCTGGAGCCGGGCGTCGTGTCGGTGTCGCGGTGGCGCGCCGAGCCGGGCCCGTTCGGGCAGCCCGCCGAGGTGGACGAGTTCTGCGCCGTGGGCCGCAAACCCGGCGGCCCGGCGTGAGCGAGATGAGCACCGGCGACCCCTGGGACGGGGCGGCCCCGCTGATCCCGCCGCAGGGGCCGCGGACGGCGGGTCCGACCGTGCTCCGCATGCTGGTCGGCGCGCAACTGCGCCGCTACCGCGAGGCCGCCGGGATCTCCGTCGAGAAGGCGGGCTACGAGATCCGCGGCTCGCACTCCAAGATCAGCCGGATGGAGCTCGGCCGCGTCGGGTTCAAGGAACGCGACGTCGCCGACCTGCTGACCCTCTACGGCGTGACCGACGAGGGCCGCCGCGAACCGCTGCTCGACCTCGCCGACCACGCGAACCGGCCGGGCTGGTGGCAGGAGTACGGCGACGTCGTGCCGACCTGGTTCGAGCCGTACCTCGGGCTGGAGCAGGGCGCCGTGGTGGCCCGCGTGTACGCGGTGCAGGACGTCCCGGAGCTGCTCCAGACCCGCGACTACGCCCGCGCGCTGGTCACGGCGAGGCATCCGGACGCGTCCGCGGACGAGGTCGAGCGCCGGGTCGAGATGCGGATGCGCCGCCGCCGCGTGTTCGAGCGCCCCGACCCGCTGAAGCTGTGGGCGGTCGTCGACGAGGCGGCGCTGCGCCGCACGGTCGGCGGGCCCGAGACGATGCGCGACCAGATCAGGTTCCTGGCCGACATGGCGCGGCTGCCGAACGTCACCGTCCAGGTGCTGCCGTTCGCGTGCGGCGGGCACGCGGCGGAGGGCGGGCCGCTGACGCTGCTGCGGTTCGCCGAGCCCGAGCTGCCCGACGTCGTCTACATGGAGCAGCTCACCGGCGCGGTCTACCCGGACCGCACGGCCGACATCACCCGGTACCGGGACGTCCTGAACCGGCTCGGGGTGCAGGCGGAGCCGCCCGTCGAGACGCAGAGCATCCTGCGGGACGTCCTGCACCAGCTCGTCTAGCGGCCGTGCGGACGCGGGCGGTAGGTGGCGATGATCACGCCGGTCGTGAGCGGCGCCGTGTCCGCGAGCTCGAACGCGGCCGTGAAGCCCGCGTGGTTGAGCGACTCGCCCGGCCGGTCGGTGCCGACGAGGACGGGATGGATCCACAGGCGCAGCTCGTCCAGCAGGCCGTGCCGCACGAGCGTGCGGGAGACCGGGCCGAAACCGTACTGGAGGATGTCGAGGCCGTCCTGCTCCTTGAGCTTGGTGATCTCCGCGACGGCCTCGTCGCGCGGGATCGCGGTCGTGTCGCCCCAGCCGGGCTTCCGCAGCGAGTCGGACACTACGTAGTGCGGGAGCGTGTTCATCCGGACGCCGAAGTCCCCGGCCGCGTCCCCCATCGCGGGCCACGCCTGCGAGAAGCCGTCGAACGTCCGGCGGCCCATGAGCAGCGCGCCGCAGGAGAACAGCAGGTCCCGGGCGTAGGCGGCGGCCTCGTCCTGGAAGTAGGGCGCGGTCCAGTCGTGCGGCCGCTGGACCACGCCGTCCAGCGACACGTAGGTCGAGCTGATGATCTTCCGCATGATCCTCCCGAGGCGCGCCGGGCCAGCCTAGGTTCGGACGGGCCGATTCGGCGGAGCGTCCTTGTCTCGGGGAGGTCTGCGAACGGTCAAGGACTCGTCACGGCGTCTTGTGGCCCGCGCCACGCTGAATGATCATCGGCGAACGTGCGGCCGTGGGGGCCCGCGCCCGGCCGGCCGGCCGATGACCGGACGGGTCCTCCCCGCCGCGCGCCTGCGAATGGGGGACGAACGGTGACCGCACCCGCCCTGCGGCTGGCCCGCGCGCACTGGACGCCTCTCGCGGGCATCGCCCTGCTGGCGTTCGTCGCGGCGCTGCTCGCCGTGCTCGTCCCGGCCCGGACGGCCGACGCCTACGACCGCGCCGCGGCCGACGCGGTGGCGGGCACCGACGTGCAGGTGCGGGGCAAGGCGGGCGGCGCGGCCGCGTTCGGGCGGATCTCGTCCGGCGAGGCGATGGCGTCGGCGGCGGTCGGCTGGCGGTCGCTGCTGCCGCCGTCCCTGGCCCGCGTGACCGGCGACCCCGAGCCGTCGATCGCCACGGCCGACCTGAACGCGATCGGGAGGTTCAAGCAGCCGCGCATGCTCACGCTGAACTTCGCGCCGGACGCGTCCCGGCGGATCCGGATCGTGGCGGGCGCGCCGTCCCTGCCGTGGGGCGCCGCGCGACCCGGCGAGATCGGCGTCCTGATCCCCAAGACCTACGCCGACCTGCTCGGCTACCGTCCCGGCGACCGGATCGAGCTGTTCGAGCGGAAGGAGCCGGGGACGATCCGGACCCGCGTCGCCGGGGTGTACGCCCCGCTGAACGCCGCCGACCCGTACTGGGCGCCGCACCCGAGCATGCTCCAGCCCCAGAAGGTCACGATCGACAGCGAGGGGACGAAGGCCGAGCTGGGCACCGCGCTGATGGACGGCGACGGCTACAGCACCATCACCCGGACCTCGACCCGCCAGCTCAACTTCACCTGGCGGTTCCCGGTGCGCGCCGACGAGGTCGACGCGCGCAACGCGGACTCGGTCGCCGCCGCCCTGGACGCCTACCGCTCCGCCGTCTCCGGCCGCGCGGACATCTTCCCCTGCACCGTGAGCACCGTCCTCGACACGCGGCTGGACGGGTACCTGGGCCGCCTGCACGCGGCCCAGTCCGTCCTCGCCCTCGCCTTCGGCGGGCTCGCGGGCGTCGCCGCCGGGGTGCTGCTGCTCGCCGCCGGGCTGTTCGGCGAGCGGCTGCGTCCGGCGCTCGGGCTGATGCGGGCGCGCGGCGCAGCGGCGCGGCAGCTCGCGCCGCTCGGCGGCGGGCTCACGGCGGCGGCGGTCGTGCCGTCCGCCGCGCTCGGCTACCTGGCCGGACGGCTGCTCGACGCCGGTCCGCCGCAGCCGTCCTCGGCCTACGCGGTCGGCGCGCTGGCGGTCGCCGTCCTCGCGGTGGCGGCGGTCGGCGCAGTGCTCGGCGCCCGGCGGGCCTCGACCGGCGCGGACCGGCGGGACGACGTGGCCGCCGCCCGCCCGTCCCGGCGGCGCCGGGTCGTGGAGGTGCTGCTGATCGCGCTCGCCGCGACCGGCGTCGTGCTGCTGCGCCGCCGCGGCGCGGGCGCCGGCGCGGATCCGCTGGTCGCGGCCGTCCCGGTGCTGCTCGGCGCGGCGGCCGGGGTGCTCGTGCTGCGCGGCTACCCGTACCTGCTGCGCGCCGCCGGTCCGGCGCTGCGCCGCCGCCGCGGGCCGGTCGCCTTCCTCGGCCTCGCCCGCGCCGGACGGCAGAACCCGGTCGGGGCGCTGCCGCTCGCCGTCCTGCTGCTGGCCGCCGCCGTCGCCGGATTCGCCGCGACGGTGAACGCCGAGCTGCGGGCCGGGCAGGCGCGCGCGTCCTGGGCGCGGACCGGCGCGGACGCCCGCGTCGCCGCCGGGCCGCTGGACGACGCCACGCTCCGCCGCATCCGCGCCGTGCCGGGCGTGACGGGCGTGGTCACGGCCCGGGTCATCGAGAACGTGTCCATCGCGACGGACCCCGCGCCGATGACCGTGATCGGCGTGGACCTCGGCGTCTACCGCAAGCTCGCGCCCGGCGTCCCGGACGTGCCGCGCTCCGGCGTCGTCATGTCGCCGCTCGCCGCCCAGACGATCAGGTCGGGCTCGGTGGTGCTCAGCCGTCCCGGGCTGGACCCGCTGCGCGTCACGCCGTCCGGGACCGTCGACCGCTTCCCCGGGCAGGACGCGGGCACCGCGTTCGTGATCGTCCCGTACCGGCTGGTCGCGGAGGAGCACGGCTTCCCGCGCGAGGTCTTCGTGGCCGGGGAGCGCATCGACGCCGAGGCGCTGCGCGCGGCCGTCCCGGGACGCGACGTCCGCATGCGGCAGGACGACCTGCGCGCCCTCACGACCGGCCCCATGGTCGGCGTCGTGCACGGCACGTTCCGGGACGGCGCGCTCATCGCCGGCGCGTTCGGCCTGCTCGCGGTGCTGCTCGTGCTGGTCGCGGGCGCGCAGGCCCGGGGCCGGGTGACCGCCACCCTGCGCATGCTCGGGCTGAGCGGGCGGCAGAGCCGCGTCCTCGCGCTGGTGGAGATCGCGCCGGTGCTGCTGTGCGCGGTGGGCGCGGGCTGGGTGCTCGGCCTCCTGCTGCCGCAGATCACCGGCCCGGCGGTGGACCTGCGCCCCTACACGGGCGGCCATTCCGTCATCGCCTACGTCCCGGACACGCCCGCGCTGCTCGGCCTCGCCGGGGCGCTGCTGCTGGCCGCCGCCGCGACCGTCGCGGTCGACCGCGCCTTCGACGCCGACCCCGGAACGGTGCTGCGAACCGGCACTTAAAGGGTGATTTGTCCTTGTTGCGAGAATGTTTCGAATAGTCAAAGAATCATCACGGCCCCTTGTGGTACCCGTCACCTTTCAATGATCATGAGCGGCCGTGGGACGACGGGGGCTTGCACTCAGGCGGATGGCCGGCGACCGCGCGCTCGTACTGGCCGCGTGCGCGACGGCCCTGTTCGCGACGACCGTCCTCGCCGCGCTGGTCGGCTACACCGGGTCGGTCACCCGCGAGGGACTGCGGCGCACGCTCGCGGACGCGACGTTCGCCTCGGTCGGCACGACGATCGGCACCAACGTGCCCCCGGACGGCCTCGGCGAGGTCCAGAAACGGATCCGGACGGCGCTCGACCAGATCTACGGCGACGTGCCGCTCACCATCTCGATGAGCGTCCGCAGCGACTCCTACACCCTCCCCGGCCAGGAGAAGAGCGACCACCCCGACCTCACCGCGTTCGAGACCTACACCGGGATCGAGAAGCACACCCGCCTCAGCACGGGACGCTGGCCCGCCCCCACCGCCGGAACCGCCGAGACCGAGGCCGCGCTGCCCGGCCCGGCCGCCCGCGCCATGCGCGTCGGCGTCGGCGACGTCCTCACCCTGCGCGGGCGCGTCGACAAGAAGTCGGTCGTGAAGGTCCGCGTCGTCGGGCTGTTCGACGTCCCGGACCCGGAAAGCTACTTCTGGCAGGGCGACAAGCTCATCACCACGGGCATGGAACGGCTCGACTACACGACCTACGGTCCGCTCGTCGTCCGTCCGGAGGTGTTCGCGGAGCGGTTCACCGGGACCGGCGCCGACGCCCGCTTCACCGTCATGCCGGACCTGCGCGACGTCCGCTCCGGCGACCTCGGCCCGCTCGGCGACCGGGTCGCCGCCGGGCCCGAGACGTTCAAGCGGGCGGGCGGCGGCGCGCAGTTCTCCGTCGTGACGAAACTCCCCGAGCTGACCGGGCAGTTGCGGGTCGCGCTCCAGGTGGCGCGTTCCACGATGCTGATCCCGGTGATCCAGCTCGTCCTGCTCGCGGGCTGCGCGTGGCTGCTCGTCGCCCGGCTGCTCGCCGACCACCGGCGCGGCGAGGTCGCGCTGCTGCGCACCCGCGGCATGGGCATGCGGCAGCTCGCCGCGCTCGGCCTCGGCGAGGGGCTGCTGATCGTCTTGCCCGGCGCGCTGCTCGGGCCGCTGCTCGCCGGGCCGCTGCTGCGGCTCGCCGGGCACGCGCCCGCCGTCCGGGCGTCCGGGCTGCGGCTGGACGCCGGGCCCGCCGCGCCGCTCTGGATCGTGTCGATCGCGCTGGCGCTCGCCTGCGCGGTCGCCCTGACGGTCCCGACGCTGCGCGGCGCGAACCGGACGTTCGTCGAGACCCAGGCCGGGATCGGCCGGCCCGGCCACGGCGGGCTGCGCGGCGCGGGCACCGACCTCGCGCTGCTGCTCGTCGCCGGGCTCGCGATCTGGCAGCTCACCCGGTACGGGGCGGACGGCGTGGGCGGCGGCACGGCCGGGATCGACCCGTTCATCGTGTCCGGCCCGGCGCTGGCGCTGCTCGCGGGCGGGGTGCTGCTGCTGCGGACCGTCCCGTTCGCCTCCCGCGCCGCCGAGCGGCTCGCCACCCGCGGCAGCGGCCTCGTGACCGCGCTCGGCACCCGGCAGGTCGGACGGCGCAGGCTCCGCTACGCGGGGCCCGTCCTGCTGCTGGTCATGGCGATGGCCGTCGGGATCCTGTCGGTGACGACGATGGCGACCTGGCGCCGGTCGCAGACCGACCAGGCCGACTTCCAGGCGGGCGCGGACCTGCGGCTCGGCGTGCCGACCGGCGGCGTCGCCCCGACCGCGCTCGGCCAGACCGGGCGGTTCGCCGCGGTCCCCGGCGTCACCGCGACGACGCCGGTGCTGCGCGTCGACGCCGACCTCGGCAACGAGCCGACGACGCTGCTCGCCGCCGACACGCGGGCGCTCGGCCCGCTGCTGCGCGTCCTGCCGGGGCTGAAGGACGATCTGCGCCTGGACGAGCTGGCCGGGCAGCGTCCCGCGACCGCCGCTCTGACGGTCCCGGGGAAGCCGAAGATGCTGCTGTTCGACCTCCGGATGACCCGCACCGGGAAGCCGCCCGTCGCGTTGCAGGGCGTCCGGCACACGATCGGCGTCACGGTCGCCGACGCCCGCGGCCTGACCCGCGAGGCGAAGCTGACCGGGCTCGTCCCGGACGGCAGGGACCACACCCTCGCGCTCGACACCGCCGAGCTGGCCGGGCCGGGCGGCGTCCTGTCCTACCCGCTGTCGGTGCGCGGCCTGCACTACTCCTTCGACGACAACGCGCCCGAGGGAACGTTCGAGCTGCGGCTGGGACGGGTCGCCGGGGAGGGCGCCGGGGACGCCCCACGGCCCGCGAACGGCGTCTGGGACGCCTTCACCGACGCGGCGACCGACAAGGGCGACCCGCTCAAGACGTCCATGAAGAACAAGGCGGACGGGCTCGCCACGCTCCAGGTCCCCGCCACGCCGATCGTGGACCCCGGCTACTCGTTCGAGCTCGCGGGCACCGTCCACGCGATGCTCGGCGCGGGCGACCCGCCGTCCCACACCAGGCAGAACGCCAACCTCCAGCCGCTCCTGCCGGGCGTGGTCACCGCGGAGACGGCGCGCCGCGCCAAGGTCGGCGTCGGCGGCACCGTCACGGTCAGCACGGTCGACGGCGACCAGCCGGTCAAGGTCGTCGCGATCGCGCCCGCGCTGCCGAGCGTCCCGCCGGACCGGCCGGGCGTCCTCGTCGACCTGCCGACGCTCACCCAGCGCAGGCTCGCCCAGGACGGCGACGCCGGGCCGAACACCGTGCCGCGCGAATGGTGGGCGGCGGTGCGCGACGGCCGCACCGGGCCCGCCGTCCGGGCGCTCACCCGCGACCCGTCCTGGGGCGAGGTCGTCGCGGACCGCGCCGAGCTGCACTCCCGGCTCCGCGACGCCCCGCTCGGCGCGGCGCTGCAGGGCGCGCTCGTGCTCGGCTTCGGCGCGGCGCTCGCGTTCGCCCTCATCGCGTTCGTGGTGAACGCGGCGGTGACCGCCGGGGAGCGGGCCCGCGAGTTCGCGGTGCTGCGCGCGATCGGCGTCGGGCCCCGGCAGGTCGCCGGGGTGCTCGCCGTCGAACAGGCGTACCTGGTCGCGCTCGGGCTGCTCGGCGGGACCGTCCTCGGCCTCGTGGTGGCGCGGCTCGTCGTCCCGCACGTCGTGCTCAGCGTGCAGGCCGCGCAGCCGTACCCGCCCGCCGACCTGGTCGTCCAGTGGCCGGTGGTGGCGGCCGTGCTCGCCGGCGTGGCGGCGGTCCTCGGCCTCGTCCTCGCCGCCGTGATCCGCCTGCTCGGCCGCCGCGAACTCGGCGCCGGGCTGAGGGTGGGGGAGGAGCGGTGACTCGGCTCGTTCGGGCGCAGTGGGTGCCGCTGGCCGCGCTCGCCGCGCTGACGTTCGCGGCGGCGCTGCTCGCCGTCGCCGTCCCCGCCCGGACGGCCGCCGGGTACGACCGCGCCGCCGTCGCCGCGATCGGGGCGGGCGCCGACGTCCGGGTGCAGGGCCGGGCGGCGGGCGAGGCGGCGTTCAACGCCGTCCCGAGCGACGCGGCCCTCGGCGCCAAGTCGCTGACCTGGCAGCAGATGCTGCCGAAGTCGCTGAAGGACGTCACCGGCGAGCCGGAGCCGTCCGTCACCTCGGACGCCTTCGTCATCGACGGCGAGTTCGCCCGGCCGCGCCTGCTCTACCTCGGCTGGGACCCGCGCGCGTCGGAGCGCGTCCGGCTCGTCTCCGGCATTCCGCCGATCAACCCGCCCGGCGCGGACAGCGGCGACGTGAAGGTCGTCCTCGCCAAGCGGTACGCGGACCAGATGGGCTACAAGGTCGGCGACCGGCTCCCGCTCGGCGACCTCAACGCCCGGGTCAGCGGGCTGTTCGAGCCGCTGAACCCCGCCGACGAGTTCTGGCTGCCGCGCGCCCGGATGCTGCACCCGGTCATCGAGAACATGCCGTCCACCGGGATCGAGGCGGACGCGGGCACGGCGCTGATCGACCAGAACGCGTACTCCCGGCTCACCACCGACCCGGCGCGAAAGCTGCTGTTCAGCTGGCGGTTCCCGGTCCGCAAGGACGCCGTCCACGCCGGGGACGCCGAGGGCATGGCCGACGACCTGGACGCATACCGCTCGGCCGTCGCGGGACGCTCCGACATGTTCCCCTGCGAGATCCGCACCGGGCTGGACGTCACGCTCAAGGAGTTCGCGGCGCGGCTGCACACCGCGCAGTCCGTGCTCGGGCTGGCGTTCGGCGGGCTCGTCGCGGTCGCCGCCGGGGTGCTGCTGCTCGCCGCCGGGCTGCTCGGGGTGCGGCTGCGGCCGCTGCTCGGGCTGATGCGGGCGCGCGGCGCGTCGCTGCGCCAGCTCACCGGGCCGTCCTGCGGGCTGGTCGCGCTCGCGGTCGTCCCGTCGGCCGCGCTCGGCTACGCGGCCGGACGGCTCCTCGACGCGGGCCCGCCGCAGACCGGCTCGATCTTCGCGATCGGCCTGCTGGTCGCGGCCGTGCTGCTGGTGTCCGCGACGATCGTGGCGCGGGAGCGGAGCGGCGGGCTCGGCTCGGTCACCGACCGGCGCGACGACCTCGGCGCCGCCCGCCCGTCCCGCTGGCGGCGCGCCGTCGACCTGCTGCTCGTGGTGCTCGCCGTGGTCGGCGTCGTGCTGCTGCGCGAGCGCGGCCCGGACGCCGGGACCGACCCGCTGGTTGCGGCCGTCCCGGTGCTGCTCGGCGCGGCGCTCGGCGTGCTGGTGCTGCGCGTCTACCCGTACCTGCTGCGCGCCGCCGGGCCGGTGCTGCGGCGGCGCAGCGGCGCCGTCGCGTTCATCGGGCTCGCCCGCGCCGCCCGGCAGAACCTCGTCGGGGCGCTGCCGGTCGCCGTGCTGCTGCTGGCCGCCGCCGTCGCCGGGTTCACCGCCACCGTGGACAACGCGCTGAAGACGGGCCAGGTCCGCGCGTCCTGGGCCGAGGTCGGCGCGGACGCGCGGGTCGAGGCCGGGCCGCTGGACGACGCGGGCCTGCGGAGGATCCGCGCGGTGCCGGGCGTGACGGGCGTGGTCCGGGTCCGGATGATCAGCCGGGCCGGGATCACCGACGACCCGGCGCCGATGACCGTCGTCGGCCTGGACCTCGACGCCTACCGGCGGCTCGCCCCCAAGGTGCCGGACATTCCCGGCACGTCCGGGGTGCTGGCCTCGCCGCTCGCCGCCGACACGATCGGCACCGGCACCGTGACGATCAGCCGGGCCGGGATGGACC
Organism: Actinomadura syzygii; assembly: GCF_008085905.1. Classification (GTDB taxonomy): domain Bacteria; phylum Actinomycetota; class Actinomycetes; order Streptosporangiales; family Streptosporangiaceae; genus Spirillospora; species Spirillospora syzygii. The sequence continues at coordinate 154,137 of NZ_VSFF01000008.1, forward strand.
CGATCCAGGTCAGGGTGGCGGCCGAGGTCGACCGGTTCCCGGGGCAGGACACGGGCAGCGCGTTCGTGATCGTCCCTTACTCGATGGTCGCCAAGTCGACGGGCTTCCCGTCCCAGGTCTTCGTCGGCGGCCGCGACCTGGACGCCAAAGCGCTGCGCGCCGCCGCGTCCGGCCACGCCGTCACGGTGCGGGAGGACGTCCTGCGCGACATGACGCGGCTGCCGCTCGTGTCCGTCGTGCACGACACGTTCCGGGACGGCGCGCTCATCGGCGGCGCGTTCGGGCTGCTCGTCGTGGTGTTCGTCCTCGTCGTCGGCGCCCGCACCCGCGCCCGCACGATCGCCCACCTGCGCGCCCTCGGGCTGAGCCGGCGGCAGAGCCGCGCGCTCGCGCTGGTCGAGATCGCGCCCGTGCTGCTCTGCGCGACGGCCGGCGGATGGGTGCTCGGCCTGCTCCTTCCCGAGATCACCGGGCCGGTCGTCGACCTGCGCCCCTATACGGGCGGCTACGCCGTGACGGCGCACGTTCCGGGCGTCCCGGCGCTGCTCGGGCTGATCGGCGCGCTGCTGCTCGCCGCCGCGGCGGCGCTCGCCGTCGACCGTATCTTCGACGCAAGCCCCGGAACCGTCCTGAGAACGGGGGACTCATGACCGATACGACCAAGGCGCCCGACCTCGCCGAGCTGGAACGGCGCGCCACCGAACGCGGGCCCGCTTACGGCGAGGGCGCCCACATCGTGTGCGACAACCTCGTCCGCATCTACAAGACCGACGGCGTCGAGGTCGTCGCGCTGCAGGGACTCGACCTGCTCGTCGACCCGGGCGAGCTGGTCGCGATCGTGGGCGCGTCCGGGTCGGGGAAGTCGACGCTGCTGAACATCCTGTCCGGACTGGACGTCCCCACGGCCGGGGTCGCCCGCGTCGCCGGGTCGGACCTGCTGACGATGGCGGCCAAGGAACGGCTGAACTTCCGCCGCCACCGGGTCGGGTTCATCTGGCAGCAGACGTCCCGGAACCTGCTCCCGTACCTGACGGCCGCGCAGAACGTCGAGCTGCCGATGCGGTTCGCCGGACGGTCCCGCCGCAGCCGCGCCACCCGCGCCGCCGAACTTCTCGGCATGCTCGGCGTCGGGGACTGCGCGGGGCGGCGTCCCGAGGAGCTGTCCGGCGGGCAGCAGCAGCGGATCGCGGTCGCCGTCGCGGTCGCCAACGAGCCGAAGGTCGTCCTCGCCGACGAGCCGACCGGCGAGCTGGACACCGCCACCGCCGCCGAGGTGTTCGGCGCGCTCCGCCAGGTCAACGAGGAGTTCGGCACGACCACCGTCGTCGTCACCCACGACGCGCAGGTCGCCGAACGCGTCGACCGGACCATCGGCATCCGCGACGGCCGGACGAGCAGCGAGGTCCGCCGCCGCTCCGCCGAGGACGGCACCCGGCACGTCGCCGAGTACGCCGTCCTGGACCGGGCCGGGCGCGTCCAGCTCCCGAAGCCGTTCACCGAGGCGCTCGACATGCGCGACCGCGTCCGCCTCGACCTGGAGACCGACCACGTCGGCGTCTGGCCGGACCGCGAGGAGACCGAATGACCGAGCCCATGGTCGCCGTCGAGGCGCTGACCCGCGTCTACAAGAGCGGCAAGATCGAGGTCCCGGCGCTGCGCGGCGCGTCCTTCACCGTCGCGCCCGGCGAGATCGTCGCGATCAAGGGCCGGTCCGGCTCCGGCAAGACCACCCTGCTCAACCTGCTCGGCGGCCTCGACTCCCCGGACGGCGGCACCATCCGGGTGGACGGCCGCGACGTCGGCGCGCTCAGCGAGAACGACCTGCTCGCCCTCCGCCGCGACCACATCGGCTACATCTTCCAGTCGCACGGCCTGATCCCGGTGCTGTCGGCGGCGGAGAACGTCGAGGTGCCGCTCCGCCTCGCCCGTACCCCACCCGCAGAACGCGACGAACGCGTCCGCGTCCTCCTAGCCCTGGTCGGCCTGGCCGACCACGCGCTCCAACGCCCCTACGAACTGTCCGGCGGCCAGCGCCAGCGCGTGGCCATCGCCCGCGCCCTGGCGAACCGCCCGCGCCTACTCCTCGCCGACGAGCCCACCGGCCAACTCGACTCCGAAACGGCCGCCGCGATAATGCCACTCCTCCGCGCCGTAGTAGCAGGCGAAGGCGTAACAATCATCGTCGCCACCCACGACAACACCCTCCTAGCCCAAGCCGACCGAGTCCTAGACCTCCAAGACGGCACAATCACCGAGTCCCCGATCCCCGCCTGATCACTCGACGGGGATCGTGCACGCGAGTTTGTAGCGGACCGCGGAGTGGGGGTTCTCGGTTGCCGGACGGGGTCGGTGGGAAGTGACCGGTCATGGCGACTGTGGTGTTGGTGGGGACGCTTGATACCAAGGGGGACGAGTACGTCTGGCTTCGGGAGCGGCTGTGGGCGCTCGGGTGCGAGGTCGTGCTCGTGGACGCCGGGGTTGAGGCTTCTGAGGTCGACGCTGATGTTCCTGCGGGGCAGGTTGCGCGGGCTGGGGGCGCTTCGATTGATGCGCTTCGAGATGCCCAGGATCGTGGGGCCGCCGTCACTGTGATGGGTGTCGGGGCGGCGGCTGTGCTCGGTGATTTGGAGCAGGTGGACGCCGTGCTCGCCGTGGGTGGGAGTGGTGGGTCTTCCATCGCGGCTCGGGCCGTTCGGGATCTGCCCATCGGGTTGCCGAAGCTGATCGTGTCCACGATGGCGTCTGGCGACGTGACCCCGTACGTGGGCGCCAAGGACGTCACGATGATGTACAGCGTCGTGGACATCGCGGGGCTGAACCGGGTGTCGCGGCTGATCCTCGGGAACGCGGCGGCAGCGGCGGCCGGGATGGCGAAGGCGTACGCGGCATACGCGCCGGAGGCGGACGAGCGTCCGTTGGTCGCGGCGTCGATGTTCGGGGTGACGACTCCTGCGGTGGACGCGGCCAGGGAGCGGCTCGATGAGCTGGGTTACGAGGTGCTCGTCTTCCATGCGACGGGGGCCGGAGGACGCGCTCTGGAGGGGCTCGCGGAGAGCGGGCTGCTCGCGGGAGTGCTCGACCTGACCACGACGGAGCTGGCGGACGATCTCGTCGGCGGTGTCCTGTCGGCGGGGCCCGAGCGGCTCACGGCGGCCGGGCGGCACGGGGTTCCGCAGGTCGTGGCGCCCGGCGCGCTGGACATGGTCAACTTCGGGCCGCGCGAGACCGTCCCGGACCTGTTCAGGGCGCGCAACCTCTACGTCCACAACCCGACCGTCACGCTGATGCGGACGACGCCGGAGGAGATGGCCGAGTTGGGACGGCGCGTCGCGGCGAAGCTGCGCGAGGCGAAAGGGCCGACCGCGCTGTTCGTCCCGCTCGCGGGTGTGTCGGCGCTGGACGCGCCGGGGATGCCGTTCCACGATCCGGCGGCGGACGCGGCGTGCTTCGCCGAGCTGGAGGGCGCCGTGGAGACGGAGAAGCTGGACATGAACATCAACGACCCGGCGTTCGGCCGCGCCATGGCGGACCGGCTGCACCGGATGATCAGCGAGGGCCGCTGACCGCGGCCAGGGGGAGGGCGTAGTGGAACGGGAAGAGGTGTTGGAGCGGCTGCGGGCGGTGGTCGCGTCCGGGTGGCCGATCGTCGGGGCGGGGGCGGGCACGGGGCTGTCCGCCAAGTGCGCGGAGGCGGGCGGCGTCGATCTGATCATCATCTACAACTCGGGCCGCTACCGGATGGCGGGACGCGGTTCGCTCGCGGGCCTGCTCCCGTTCGGGGACGCCAACCAGATCGTGGTCGACATGGCGTCCGAGGTGCTGCCCGTCGTCAAGGACACGCCGGTGCTCGCCGGAGTGTGCGGCACCGACCCGTTCCGGCTGATGCCCGTCTTCCTCGACCAGCTCAAGGCCATGGGGTTCGCGGGCGTGCAGAACTTCCCCACGGTCGGGCTGTACGACGGGGTGTTCCGGCAGAACATCGAAGAGACCGGCATGGGGTTCGACCTGGAGGTCGAGATGGTGCGGCTCGCGCACGAGCGCGACCTCGTCACCGCTCCCTACGTGTTCGACGAGGCCCAGGCGCGGGCGATGGCGGAGGCGGGCGCGGACGTCCTCGTCCCGCACGTCGGGCTCACCACCAAGGGCAGCATCGGCGCGGGCACGGCCCTGACGCTGGACGAGGCCGTCGCCCGCGTGCAGGCGATGCAGGTCGCGGCGGCGGAGGTCCGGCCGGACGTCCTCGTGCTGTGCCACGGCGGCCCCATCGCCGAGCCGGACGACGCCGCCTACGTCCTGTCCCGCGCCGAGGGGGTCGTCGGCTTCTTCGGCGCGTCGTCGGTCGAGCGGCTGCCGACCGAGCGCGCCATCACCGAGCAGGTGGCCGCATTCAAGAACCTGGAGATCTGATGCTGCGCAATCCCGGTGCCGTCCCGACGATGACCTTCGACTGGGGCTCGATCAAATGGCTCGTCACGCCGTCCGGCGTGCCTGGCGCGCAGAGCACGCTCGGCGAGGTGATCGTCAACCCGGGGCGCGGGCACGCGCGGCACAACCATCCGGGCGCGGAGGAGGTCATCTACGTGATCTCCGGCGAGGCGACCCAGATGGTGGACGACAAGGAGCCGTTCACGATCCGGGAGGGCGACGCCGTCCACATCCCGAAGGGCGTGTGGCATTCCACCTACAACACGACGTGGCGCCCGCTCAGGCTGATCGTGACGTACACGCCGGGCGGCGAGGAGAAGGCCCTCGAAGGCGCACCTGATTTCCGGCGATTGGAAACCGGCGCCGTGCCGGAATGGCGGCAGGACTAGGCGGTCAGTTCGCATTCCATGAATCGAGGCCCGCTTCGGTGAGGAGGGTGTCGAAGGCGGCGTCGGCGGCGCCGGTCAGCGGGCCTCGCGGGCCGAGGGTGGACGGACGGACGGGCGGCGGCGCGGCCCGCCGGTAGCGCATCAGGGCGGCGGTGTAGCCGTCGTCCAAGGCTGCGGGCGCGGTCGCGGCGAGGTCGGTGGCTAGGCCGGAGAGCGTGACGACCTCCGGGTCGAGCGCGTTGACGAGGCCGCCCATGCCGCGTCCCAGCGCGTGCGCGGCCTGCGCGACGGCATCCGAGGCGGCCGGGTCGGAGGAGGCGGCGGCGATGATCCGCTCGGCCTCCGTGCGCGGATCGCGGGGGGCCGGGCGGCCGAGCGTCCGGGCCATGGCGCGGCCGTCGACCTGGAGGTCCCAGCAGCCGGACGCGCCGCACGGGCAGCGCAGCGCCGGGTCGCCGAACGGCAGGTGGCCGAACTCGCCGCCCGCGCCGGTCGCGCCGTCGATGGGACGTCCGTCCACGACGAGGACGCCGCCGACCCCGACCTCGACCGTCAGGTGCAGGACGACCGGCGCCCCAGCGCCCGCGCCGCGCCGCGCCTCGGCGAGCCCGGCGAGGGAGGCGTCGTTGCCGACGAGGAGCGGGACGCCCGGCGGCCGCAGCGGTTCGAGCCCGACGTCGTCCCAGCCCAGCCCGGACGCCTGGACGACCGTCGTCCCGCTGACCGCCGCCGCGACGCAGGCCGACACGGCGCGCAGCCGCCGCCCGTGAAGGGCGCGGCGGTCCGCGACCCGCTCGGCGAGGTCGTCGAGGACGGCGGGCGTGCCGGAGTGGCGGCCCGCGTCCTCGCTGACGACCCGTCCGCCGAGTTCGACGCACGCGACCCGCCACCCCTCGTGGCTGATGTCGACCACGCAGACGAGCGGGCCCTCCGGGTGGGGGACGAGCGAGGGCGACGGTCGGCCGCGCCCGCCGGTGCGGGGCGGCGCGTCCTCCTCGATCAGCCGGGCCGCCTTGAGCCGCGCCGTGATCTCGGCGGCGGACCCGCTGCTCAGCCCGAGCGCGCGGGCCGCGTCCGCCCTGGTCGCGGACGGGTGCGCGTGCGCGTGCCGCAGCACGGCGAGCGCGCCCTGACTCCGCAGGGCCCGTGCCGAATGCGCGGTCGTCGTCGGCTGAGTCGTCGGCTGAGTCGTCGGCTGCATGGTGACATCCTGGCCCGCCCGAATTATCCTCGTGTCACGAGCATAATCCTCCGGAGGCGCCCATGGACGACACCGCGACGCTGCGCCGGACGTCCGGCACCTACGGGCTCTACGCGACGCTCGCCTGCCTCGGCTACCTGCTCACCGCGCTCGGCGCGATCCTCCCCGAGCTGCGCGAGGAGCGCGGGCTGCCGCGCGGCGAGGTCGCCCTCTACCCCTCGGCGTTCGCGCTCGGGCTGGTGATCGTCGGGCTGGTCGGGCACCGCGCGGCGGCGCGGCTCGGGGCCGCCGCGCTGCCGGTCGCGCTGATCGCGCTGGTCGGCGGCGCCGCGATCATGACGGTCGGCGGCGGGCGGCTCGGCGCCGGGCTCGGCGCGCTGGTGCTCGGGCTCGGCGGGGCTCGTCCAGCTCGTTCCGGCGGGGCTGCGCGCGATCCACGGCGGGGACGGGACGATCCCCATCGGCGAGGCGAACGCGGTCGGGAGCACGGCTTCCGTGCTGTCGCCCCTGCTGATCGGCGCGGCCCTCGCGCTCGGCCTCGGCTGGCGGGTCGCGTTCGCCGGGCCGCCGCTCGCGCTCGCCGCCGTCCTGCTCCTCACCCGGCGGGCCACCGCCCCGGCGCCCGACGAGAGCGAGCCCACCGGGGCCGGACGGGCGCCGCGCCTCTTCCGCAGCCGGTGGACCGACCTCGTCCTCGCGGTCGGCGTCGAGTTCTGCATGGTGTTCTGGGCGGCGGACTTCCTGCGCTCGGTGAAGCACCTCGGCTCCGGCACGGCGACGACGTTCTCCGCCGCGTTCGTGGTCGGCATGGCGGCCGGACGGGCGGCGGCGGGCCCGCTGGTCCGCGCGGCGGGCCGCCCCGACCGGCTGCTCGCCGGGGCGGCCCTCCTCGGCGTCGCCGGGTTCGCCGTGCTGTGGGCGTCGCCCGCGCCGCTCGCGGTCGGTGGGCTGCTCGTCGTCGGCCTCGGCGTCGCGCTGCTCTACCCCGTGATCCTCGGGCAGGCGCTCGGCGCGTGGCCGTCCCAGCCCGTCCGGGCGGCGGCGCGCTGCGCGCTCGCGTCCGGCGTGGCGATCGGCGCCGCCCCGCTGCTGCTCGGGACGCTCGCCGACCTCACCACGCTGCGCGCCGCCGTGTTCGTCGCGCCCGCCCTGCTCGCCGTCCTGCTCCTGCGGTGCGGATGGCGGCTCAGAACGGCACCGGCATCGTGACGATGCCCGCATGCGCGAGGATCGTCCCGGCGTCGTCCACCGGCGGGTGGATCACGCTCATCAGCCAGCGCTTCACCCACTTGCCCTCCCTGCCGGACAGCGCGATGATCCGGTCCCAGCCGCGCGTGTAGACGGCGCCCGCCGCGCCGAGGTCCACGTCGGTGACGTAGGGGGCGGGCGCGAAGTCGATCAGCGGGACGCCGAGCAGGTCCGCCGCCGCGTTGTGCCCCGCCGTCTTGCCCATCGGGACGGCGTGCTGGCAGCTCTGCACCGTCCAGTGGCCGCCGTCCATGCGGGCGGCGGCGACGTCCCCGGCGGCGAACACGTCGCCCGACGCCCGCAGGTGCGCGTCGACCGTGAGGCGGCCGAGCCGGTCGCGGTCGCCGGGGACGCGGGCGGTGAGCGGGCTCGCCTCCATGCCCGCGGTCCACACGACCGCGTCCGCCGGGACCCGCGACCCGTCGGCGAGGACGACCCCGCCGTCCGTCACCTCGGTCACCGTCGTGCCGAGCCGCCGCTCGACGCCCAGCTCGTCGAGGGCCGTCTCGATCGCCGGACGCGGGCCGAAGCCCAGGTCGGGCGCGACCTCGTCCGCCTTCTCGACGAGCACCACCCGGCCCCGTCCGGCCAGCTCGGTCGCGATCTCCAGCCCCGCGAAGCCCGCGCCGACGACCACGACCGTGTACCCGGCGCGGTCGCGCAGGTGGCCGCGCAGGCGGCGGGCGCCGTCCAGGGTGTCGACGTCGAACAGGCGCTCCGCGCCCGGCAGGTCCGGCCGGACGAGGCGGCTGCCCGCCGCGAGCACCAGCCGGTCGTAGCCGATCGGACGGCCGTCCGCGACCACGACGTGCTCGTCCACGTCGATGTCCTGCACCGACGCGCGGACGTGCCGCACCCCGACCGGCTCCAGCACCCGCTTCAGCGGCACCGTCGCGAGGTCCGGCTCCGGCTCGTACAGGCGCGGCCGCAGGACGAGGTCGTCGCCGGGCGCGACCAGCGTCACGCGCAGGTCGCCGTCCCCGCGCACCCGCGCCGCCGCGGCCGCGCTCCACACCCCGGCGAAACCGCCGCCGACGATCACCACATGCGACATGTCCATCTCCCCTTCGGGTCCGTTGGCGGGAGGTAGACACGGCAGGGCGCTCAGATGTGACCGATCTTCTCCGGATTCGCGACCCGGCGGATCGTGGTGATCCGCCCGTCCTCGATCTCGACGGTGTCGACCCAGACGACGCGGCCGTCCCGGTAGGTGGCGAGCGCCGGTTCGCCGCCGACCTCGACGGGCGCGACGCGCTCCACCCCGTAGTGCTCGGTGATCCGGGCCAGCAGCCGCGCGATCCGCTCCGCGCCCGCCACCGGACGCCGGGACGCGACGACCTTGCCGCCGCCGTCCGCGACGTACACCGCGTCCGGATGCAGGAGCTTGACGAGGCGCGCGAAGTCGCCGTCCTCCGCCGCCGCGCGGAACGCCGCGAGCACCCGCTCCCGCTCCGCCCGGCTCGCCTTCGGCCGCTGCTCGCGGGCGTCCGACACCCGCCTGCGGGCCCGCGACGCGAGCTTGCGGGACGCCGCCGCCGACTTGCCCAGCACGTCCGCGACCTGGTCGAACGGCACGTCGAACACGTCGTGCAGGACGAACGCCACCCGCTCCGGCGGGGACAGCTCGTCCATCACCAGCAGCATCGCCGTGCTGACGGAGTCGTCCACGACGATCCGCTCGGCCATGTCGCCGCCGGTGGGGAGCGGGGCGGGGAGCCACGGGCCGGGGTACGCCTCGCGCCGGACCCGCGCCGACCTCAGCACGTTGTACGCCAGCCGCGCCGCGATCGTCACGAGCCAGGCGCGCTGGTCGGCGACGTCCGACCGGTCGGCGGCCTCGGCGCGCAGCCACACGTCCTGGACGACGTCCTCCGCCTCCGCGACGCTGCCGAGCAGCCGGTACGCCGCGCCGAAGACGGCGGGACGGTGCTCCTCCCAGTCGAGATCGTCCACGCTCAGGACGTCCTGCCCCGGACGTACACCCACGCGCCGTCATGGCGGACGAATCGGCTCACCTCGTGCAACTCGCCGCGTGTGGCGCCGTCCAGGTAGTGGGCGCGGAACTCCACGACGCCCTTGTCGTCGTCGGGCCCGCCGTCCTCCTCGCGGACGATCTCCAGCCGCACCCAGCGCAGCCCGTCGTCGAACCCGACCCGCTCGGGGCGCGTCGCCGGGTGCCAGCTCGCCAGCAGGTACGCCTCGTCGCGCTCGGCGAACGCGCTGAACCGCGACCGCATCAGTTCGGCCGCGGTCCGCGCCTGCGCCTCGCCCCGGTGCAACCGTCCGCAACACTCCCGGTACCGCGTGCCGACCCCGCACGGACACTTCCTCGCCACGTCCCCGATTCTGCCCTGCCGGGCGGGGTACGGCGCTTGCCGGGCGGCGGACGGGCGGGAACGATGATCGCCATGGCGTCCAGCGACCACCCGGAAATCGACAGCTCGCGCCCGCATCCCGCGCGGATGTGGAACTACTGGATCGGCGGCAAGGACTACTACCCGATCGACCAGGAGGTCGGCGAGCAGATCGCGGCGGCGTTCCCCGGCGTCGGCGACATCGCCCGCCATTCCCGGGTCTGCCTCGGCCGGATGGTGCGGCATCTGGTCGCGGAGGAGGGCGTCCGGCAGTTCATCGACATCGGCACCGGACTTCCGACCCACGACAATACCCACGAGGTCGCGCAGCGCATCGCGCCTGAATGCCGCGTCGTCTACGTGGACAACGACCCGCTCGTCCTTGTGCACGCCCGGGCCCTTCTCGCCGGGCGTGCGGAAGGCCGGACCGACTACATCGAGTGCGACGTCCGCGACCCCGGCCGCATTCTCGCCGAATCCGCGCGGACGCTCGACTTCGACCGTCCGATCGGGCTGATCCTGTTCGGAATCATGGGCAACGTCATCGACGACGACGAATCGCAGGCCATCGTCCGGCGGCTCGTGGAGGCGCTGCCGCCGGGCAGTTTCGTGGCGTTCAACGACGGGACCGGCGTCCTCGACCGGGAAGGGCGGGAAGAGGCGATCCGGCTCGCGGTGGAACAGGGCTCCAGCCCGTATGTGGCCCGCACTCCGGAGGAGATCGCCCGCTATTTCACCGGCCTCGAACTGCTGGAACCGGGGATCGTGTCGACGTCGCGATGGCGGCCGGAGGCGACGCCGTTCGGCCCGCCGCCCGAAGTCGACGCGGCCTGCGCCCTGGCCCGCAAAGTCTCATAGGATTCCCGGATCGGTCAGGACCATTCGAGGAGCCGACGATGCCCCCTTCCGGTGTTACTCCCGGTGACCCTCTCCTTGACCCGGACGGCGACCCGAATGGGGAGTATCCGCCGCGCCTGGTCGCGGACGCGCAGGGACGGTTCCGCACCGATGTCCCCTCGCCCGCGCGGACCTGGAACTACTGGCTGGGCGGCAAGGACAACTACCTGATCGACCGGCAGATCGGGGACGCGACCGCCGCGCTGAACCCGGAACTCGTCCCGCTGGCGCGCGAGTCCCGGCAGTTCCTCATCCGCGTCGTGCGCTACCTGGCCGCGGAGGAGAACGTCCGCAACTTCCTCGACATCGGGGCCGGGTTGCCGACCGAGTCGAACACCCACCAGATCGCGCAGCGGACCGCGCCCGATTCGCGTGTGGTCTACGTCGACAACGATCCAATGGTGCTCGCGCACGCGCGTGCTCTGATGCGCGGGACGACTCCCGAAGGCGTCACCGACTACATCGACGCCGATTACCACGACACGCGGCAGATTCTGGCTGAGGCGGCGAACGTGCTGAACTTCAGCCGGCCGATCGCGGTGATGTTCATGGGCGTGCTGGGATTCTGCCAGGAGTACAGGACCCTCAAGCGGATCGTGGCGGAGACGATGGCGGGCGTGCCGTCCGGCAGTTTCCTGGTGCTGTGGGACTGCACGGACACTTCCGAGGACGCGATGCGCGGCACCAAGAAATACGCCGAGTCGGGGACGCTGCCCTATCTGCTGCGCAGCGTCGAAGAGCTCGACGCCCTTTTCGACGGCCTGGAGAAAGTCGATCCGGGCATGGTGTCCATCGCGCAATGGCGCCGGGATCCGGAGCACGACGGGCCCGAGCACGTCCACGGCTATGGCGCGGTCGCCCGCAAACCCTGACGATCTCCGTCAGCGCGCGCGGTTCCGGTGCGCGGCGACGCGTTCCCGCGTCGCGCAGCGGCGGGAGCAGTACCGGCGGGGCGGGCCGCTGCCCTGGGTGAGGAAGACGTTCGCGCAGGTCGGCGACGCGCAGACGCCGCCGGGCGCGCGCTGCCCGTCCCACACCAGGACGGTGAGCGCCAGGCAGGACGAGGCGAGGAACCACTCCGCCCAGGGCGCGTCGTCGTGACCGTCCAGGTGGGGGTGCCAGGGGGTGCGCCCGGCGTGCGAGGTGAGGCGGAGCCGTCCGGCGCTGCGCTGGAGCAGGTCGTTGAGCGTCGTCGCGGCGTGGTCGACGTCCTCGGCCGCGAAGACCTCGCGCAGCAGGACGGCCACGGCACGCATCTCTTGGACATCCTGTGCGGTGAGGTCCAAGGGGTCGTCCTCGCCGTGGGCGCGCAGGACGTCGGCCACCGCGCCGGGCTCCGGATCGTCCTCGAAAAGGACGTTGACCAGCGCGGACGTCCTGCGTGCGGTGGCCGCCACGGAATGCCGCGACGACCAGTCGGAGGGCGGTCGCATGCCGTCGAGTGTAACGCTTCTCGACAAGGTTTGCGTTACCTGCGTAACGTGACGACGGTGCGAAACCGTTATGCCCTCGGGCTCTACACGGCGGGCGCGGCGGCGGCCCGGACCGGCGACGAGATGTCCGGGCCCGCGCTGATGCTCGCCGGGCTTGCCGCCACCGGCTCGGCCGCCGCCGGGTCGTTCCTGCTCGCGGGCGTCACGATCACCGCGGCGGCGGGCGGGCCGCTGCTCGGCGCCGTCCTCGACCGCTCGCCCCGGCCGGGCCGGGTCCTCGGCCGGGCGCTGGCCGGGTACGCGGCGGCGCTGGTCGTGGTGCTGCTGTGCGTGGGGCGGGCGCCGCTCGCCGTCCCGGTTGCGGTCGCGGCGGGGGCGGGGCTGCTCGGGCCCGCGCTGTCCGGCGGGTGGACGTCGCAGTTGCCCCGCGTCGTCCCGCCGGACGGGCTGGCCCGCGCCAACGCCTTCGACGCGATGACCTACAACGTGGCCGGGCTGGTGGGGCCCGCGCTGGCCGGGGTGGTCGCCGCGATGGCGGGTGCGTCCGGCGCGGTGGCGGTGTCCGCCGCGCTGATCGTCCTCGCGCTGCCCGCGGTGCCGCCGGCCTCGGGCGGCGCGCGGGCGGTGGAGCCGATCGGCGCGGCGCTCGTGGCCGGGTTCCGCGCGATCGTCCGCACACCGGCGCTGACCAGAGCGACCGTCGTCTCGGTGGTGTCCTGCGCGGGGCAGGGGATGCTGGTTGCGTGCGTTCCGCCGCTCGGGCTGAGGGCCTTCGGCGCGGCGGACCGCGGGACGCTGCTGCTCGCCGTCCTCGCCGCCGCCGCGCTCGCCGCCAACGCGGTGCTGGCCCGGCGCCCCGCCCGGTGGCGGCCGGATACGGTGATCGCGGGCAGCACGGTCGTCCTCGCGGGGGCGCTCGTGCTGGCCGCGTCCCGCCACCCGATCGCGCTCGTCGCGGCGGCGGTGCTCGCGGGGCTCGCCGAGGGTCCGCAGCTCACCGCGCTGTTCGCGGTCCGGCACCGGGAGGCGCCCGAGCGGCTGCGCGGGCAGATCTTCACCACCGGCGCCAGCCTGAAGATCACGGCCTTCGCGCTCGGCGCGGCCGCCGCGGGCCCGCTCGCCGACCGCACGCTGCCCGCCGCCCTCCTCACGGCCGCCGGAGTCCAGGTGGTTGCTTTTGTTGCGTATCACTGCCTCACCCCTGGGAGCGCTGTGCGGGGAGGAGGAGTTTCAGGGTCTGGCGGGCGTCGCGGCGGCGTTCGGGGGAGCGGGCCGCGATCGAGGTCAGGGCGGTGACGGCGACGGTCGCGGCGTAGAGCGCGCCGGCCGCGCCGAGGGCCGAATACAGGTGCTGGACGATGGCGTGCACTGGGCCTCCTGCTGTCGTTCCGGGAGGTCAGGTGTCGCATTTCCGGAGGGTTTCCGGCGACCGTTCCGGCGCTTGCCGGACGGTGGATACGCTGTTCAGTCCCGCTTTGGCGGGTTTTCCGGAGTCGACGCGGGTTCGGACGGGATCGATGGGCGCAGTGGACCACGCAGGCCGTTTCTTCGCCGAACTGTCGGCCGTCAACGACGCGGCGGGACGTCCCACGCTGGATTATCTGGTGCGCCGATGTCGGGATCGGGGGATCGCGGTCAGCGATTCGACGGTCAACGATTGGTTGAAGGGGGCGAGCGTCCCGTCCCGGAGGTCGCAGCGGGCCTGCTTGGAGGTCGTGAAGATCCTGGAGGCGATGGCGCTGCAACGGACCGCCGGGTTCGTGAAGCGTCCCGACGGGTGGTGGCAGGGCCTTCTGGGAAAGGCGCGCGAGCAGCGGGCAGAGAATCGGGGCGGGCGTCCGCCCCGCGCGAAGGAAACGCGCCGGGGGCCGATGATGCTTCCCGCCGACGTGCCCGACTTCACCGGGCGCGACGACGCCGTCCGCGAATTGACGTCCTGGCTCGAACCCGGCGGCGAGGGGACGGTCTCCGTGGTCAGCGGAATGGGCGGAGCCGGAAAGACGGCGCTGGCCGTGCACGCGGCGCACCGCGTCCGGCACCGATTTCCGGGCGGAGTCCTGTTCGCGGACTTACGCGGCTACAGCCCCGAAACTCCCTGGGAGGCCGGTGCGACCGCCGAACATCTGCTCCGCGCGCTCGGAAAAACGGAGGCCCTGGCCACACCGGAAGAGGCGGTGGGCCTGTGGAGGACGACACTGTCCCGGCTGGAAACGCCGCTACTCGTCGTCCTCGACAATGCGGCGACCGCCGGGCAGATCTCCGCGCTGATTCCCGATCCGCCGCACCGCCTGCTGGTCACCTCGCGCAATACCCTCTCCGCCCTTCCCGGCCGCCGCGTCGACCTAGCCCCTTTCGACGCAGAAGGGGCGACGTTGCTTCTCGACCGGGCGCTCCGCCGCACGAACCCCGAGGATGAGCGCGTCGCCGCGCGGCCGGACGACGCCCGCCGCCTGGCCGACCTGTGCGGGCACCTGCCGCTGGCGCTGCACATCGTCGCCGCCCTCCTCCGGGACGACCCGGACACTCCGCTCGCCGCGCAGGCGGACGAGCTGACCGAGGCCCACGACCGGCTCGACCGGCTGCGCTACGACGACGCCGACGAGCAGGGACGTCCGCTGGCCGTCCGCGCCGCGTTCGACCTGTCGTACCGGCGGCTCGACGCCGCGCAGGCACGGGCCTTCCGCCTGCTCGGCGCGATGCCCGGTACGGACACCGACTTGGAGACCGCGTCCGCCGTCATCGACCGCGCCGACACGGGCCGCCTGCTCGCCGACCTGACCCGGCTGCACCTGCTGCGCCGGAACGGGGGCAAGCGCTGGGACATGCACGACCTGATCCGCCTTTACGCCGCCGAACTCGCCCGCCACGATGACGATGAGAATGGTGCGCCCCTTGACCGGCTGCTGGAGCACTATCAACGGGTCCTCGGGTTGGCGACCTGTTGGCTGGGCCCGCATGCCAGTCCGCGCAGCGAGCGTTTCCCGGACAGGAGCGAGGCGCTCCGCTGGCTGGACGACGAAAGCCGTAACCTCGCCGCCTCGGTGACCGCCGCCCACGACGACGGGCGCTGGGAACAGACGTGCGCGATGGCGGCGGAACTCGTCCACTATTGGGAATTCCGGCGGCACGTACGCGAATGGATAGGCGTCGGCACGCTCGTCCTGGACGCCGCCGAGCATCTGGGGCCCGAAAAGGTCCACAGGGCGTCGGGAATGCTCGGCAACGCCTACCGGGTGGCGCGCCGATACGACGAGGCGATGCCGCATCTGCGCCGTTCCCTGGAGCTGGCACCAGATCGCCCGGCAATGGGACGGGCCCGCCACAACCTCGGCCTCGTCCATGTCTGCCTGGGCGACTATGTCGAGGCGGAGGCGTGTCACCGGATCGACGTGGAGATCTGCTGGGAATCCGGGGATGTGTACGGTTCGGGCGAAGCACTCACGGCACTGGGCGACGCCTTGCGAATGCGGGGCGAACATGAGGCCGCAGCCGACACACTCTTGCGCGCTGTTCTAATGTTCTCCCGGCTCAGCCATCCCGAGGGCGAAATCCGGGCGCGGACAAATCTCGCTCTCACCCTCCTGGGATGGCACCCCGGACAGTACGGAAGCTGCGGCATCTGGCACCTGTGCCACGCCCTGCGACTCGCGCGGGAACTGGACCACCAGCACGCCGAGGCGATCGTCTTCTTGAACCTGGCAGCCGCCTACCTTGAGGCGTGCCCGGCCTGCCACGGCCGCGCCGCCCTGAACTGCGCGACCCGCGCGGCCGATCGCTATGAGCGGCACGACGACCGGCACGGCCTCGCCAATGCCTGGCGGAACCTCGGCCAGGCCCAACGGGCCGTCGGCGACCCGGCCGCCGGACGCCGCACACTGGAACGGGCGCGCGCCGCGTTCGAGGCGCTCGGCGCGTCCGAGCAAGCCGAAAAGGTCGCGGAGCAGCTCACCCGCCCGGACGAGGGCCCGGAGCACATTCCCGGCTGCCTCGGCGGGAAGACGGGACTCCACCTTTCCTGGCTCGACGAACTGCCCGACTCTGTTCTGCGCGGGGACCACCGCGTCCTGGACGGGGTCGTGTTCCTCGACTTCCGATACGCACTCTGGCAACCGGGCGCCGGTCAGGACAAGGAGCGGCGGAGGAGGTAGGTGTCCATGATCCAGCCCTTGCGGGCGCGGGCCTCCGCACGGGTCGCGCGGATCTGGTCGGCGACCTCCGCGACCGGACCCTCGATCAGGATCTCGTCCGGCGTGCCCAGGTAGGCGCCCCAGTAGATGTGGAAACCGTCGCCGACCTCGGCGAAGGCGCAGGCGGCATCCAGCATGACGAGGACGTCGTCGGCCGTCGTCCCCTCAGTGGCGAGGCGGCGGCCGGTCGTAACGTGCACTGGACGTCCGACCCTCGTCAGCCCGACGCGATGCCGAGCGGTGAGCGCCGAAATGCTGCTGATCCCCGGAATGACCTCGTAGTCGAACTCGGCGTCGATCTCGTCCAGAGCGGCGAGCGTGCTGTCGTAGACGCCGGGATCACCCCAAACGAGAAGCGCGCCGGTCTCACCCTCGGCCAGCTCATCTCGGACGAACGACTCGTAGATCTCAGCCCGACGCGACCGCCAATCCTCAACGGCGGCGGTGTAAGCGGACGCGGTGCGATCGCGTTCGGGGTCGCGAGCCTCAACGACCCGATACGGCTCGCGGCCATGAGCGGAGATGAGGTCGCGGCGCAGCCCGGTGAGATCGTCCTTGGCCTCACCCTTCCCAACGAGAAGAAAGGCGTCCGCCGCACCGATGGCCTTGGCCCCCTGCAACGTCAGATGGTCGGGATCCCCCGCACCGATGCCAATGATCAGGAGCCGCTTCACCCGGACAAGTCTGCCAGAACCACCCATTCCGCAGCGTGGCCCGGTCGGCCCAGCGGCGCGGTGACGAATCGCCGGGTGGCGCGGGCGGGCCCGTCGTAGCGAAAGGCGCGCGCGAGACCGCTGACGCGATTCGTCCTCGCGCCGTAGCCTGAGTTTGTCGAGACGCCCAGGAGGTGCGAGGCCGATGCGCGACGAGATCACCATCGGGGCCCGCCTACGGGCCGTGCGCCGCTGGAGGGGACTGACCCTTGAGGAGCTCGCCGGACTGGCCGGGCTGTCCAAGAGCTTCCTGTCCATGGCCGAGCGGGGCCAGCGCGCCCTGGACCGCCGTTCCCACATCTCCGCGCTGGCCACTGCGCTGCGGGTGTCGGAGGTCGAACTGGTCGGTGGCCCGCACCTGACGGCCGACCCCGTGCAGGCCGCGCCGCATGCCACCATCCCCGCCGTCCGCGCGGCCCTGATGACCAATACCCTCACCGCCCCCGCCGTCGACCAGGCCCGCCCGCTCGCCGAGTTGGCCGCCGAGATCGGCCGCATCGACCGCTCGGAGTACAAGCATCTGACGGTGGGCGAGAAGCTGCCCGCGCTCATCGGCGAGTTGCACGTCCACGCATGCGCCCCCGCCGATGAGCCCGCCCGGCGCGTCGCCCTCAGCGCGTTGATCGAGGCGTTCCAGACGGCGACGTTCACGGCCAAGGATCTGGGCTACGCGGACCTGGCGGCGATCGCCGCGATGCGTGCGGCGGAGGCCGCCGCGATCCTGGACGACCCGATCCACAAGGGCAAGGCGGTCACGCTGCGTGTACACACCATGCCCAGCACCTCGCGCGAGGAGACCCTGACCGTCGCAGAGCGGGCGGCCGAGACGCTGGAGCCGCACGTCCGCGACGATCTGGGCATCCAGGTCCTCGGAATGACGACGCTCGCCGCGGCGCTGCAGGCCACCGTCCTGCACCAGCACGTCCGCGCGGCCGACTGGCTCGACCGGGCCGCGGCGCTGGCCCGCCGCGTCCCAGACACCCCCGGTAAGAACTGGGGAGCGTTCAGCGCCTCGAACGTCGGCGTCTGGAAGGTGGCGCTCGGAGTCGAGCGCGGCGAGAGCGGCGGCGCCCTGCTGGAGCTGGCCCGTGAGGTGGACGAGAACGTCATCGCCGCCCGGCGCGGCCGCCACGCGACCTACCTCGCCGACATGGGCCGCGGCCTCGCCCGCGACCCGAGGACCCGCTCGAAGGCCGAGCGCTGGCTATTGCGCGCCGAGGAAGTGGCACCGCATAAGATTCGCAATTCGGGCCAAGTCGCTGAAACTGTCGCGGTAATGGTTCAACAGCACAAGAAAGCGGCCGTGGGTCGTGAGCTGCGCGGACTCGCAGCACGAATGGGAATTCCCCACTGAGTTCACACTCGTGAACTTCTCGAGTGTCTACCGGAATACCGTCCGTAGCCATGGAGAACACGGACGAGCCGAGGCCGCTCGAGGGGCTGGCGGAGGAACTGAACCGGCGCGGCTGGCGCGCCAGCCTCAAGGGTGACGTTCTGACGGTGACCAATCCATCAGTGCCGCGTCTGAACGACCGTGTCTCCTGCGACGGTGCCGACTTCCGCTGGGCCTGGGGACAGGCCATCGGACCGGTGACCGACATCAGGGACGCCGCCGACCGGATCGTCTATGTGCTGCGCGAGGTCCGGACGTGAGCGGGGGAGAGAAACCGGACCCGTCGCGCTGACATCGAGGCGGCCCCGGCCCGGTGCGGTCACACCAGGGTGCCCGGGGCCTGACCGGACAGGGAGGTCCGGCTGACGATGACGATATCCGAGAAGGTGACCCGGCTCCGCGACGAGAATCCGGGCTGGCGGATCGACCACGTTGAGGGCAGGCCCGTCCCATGGCTGGCGGTTCGCGAGTCGCGCCAAGGGTGGATCGGCGGGCACTCGGCGGTGGAGGCCAAGCTGCCCGGTTACCTGGGCCGCCTGATGGCTCAGGCCATTGACCTGGCGGCGTTGGCGTCCGGCAAGGAGGCGTTCCCGTACGTCGAGCGCATGGAGCATCTGACCTCCCTGCGCAAGTGGTTCCCCGAGTGGGCGTTCGAGGCGTGCAACACGCAACCGGTCTGGCACGGACAACGCAGCTACGTCGACTACGCCGAGCGTGCTGCCGCCGTCACCGAGGTACGCGGCAACGACCCGAGGGAGTTGGCGTTGCTGCTGTTGCGGCTCCCGAAGGTCGAGGCCGGAATAGGCGAGGGCCGGGAGGGTGAGCGGTGACCGCCCCGCGCCGGGCGCGTGAGGCCGAGCGCGCGATCGCCGGGTTCGACGTCTATGAGCTGCCGGACGGCTCGTGGCGCGCGGTCTCCCAGCAGGGCGGCGCGTGGATCGTCGAACACGAGCGATGGTGCGAGCTGGCCTGGGCGTGCGTCTCGTCCCGGATCGCCGACGAGTTGCGCGTCGCGGGCGAGGAACTCGCCGCGCGGATGGCCGAGCCCGGCCGCGCCTGGCGCAACGAGCCCGAACCCCTCCAATGAGCCAGGGGCGGCGCCGCCGGTAGACACCCCCCCTGGTCCCGGCCGCGCCGCCCCTTCCCCCAGACCCAACCCAGACAAATGGAGGCATGAGCATGGTGTTCGGCCCTGCCGAGCGGCTCGACGCGGCCGTTCGCCGTATCGCCCCGCAGGTCTCGGTCTCCCTCATCCGTGATGAGGAGACCGGGCTGACCCGAGTGCACGTCACCTACCGGAACCGAGGACCGCTGATCCTCGGATGGGACGGCCAGACCTACCGACGTTGGACGCCCGACGACGGCTACGCGGCGCTCCTCCCGCCCGACCCCGACGACGCCGCCCGCCGCGCCGCCGAAATGCTCGGCGCCCGCATCCCTACCACCGCCCCGCGGCCCTAGAACTCTGGCGGTGCGATGGAAACCGCTGGTCCAGGAAAGGGCGACGCGGGTGGGCCAGTAGTGAGGACAGCAGGTTGAGTGCCAGTGCTGATGTCATGGCCTCGCCTCTTCTTCGGGTGCGCCGTCCGGCCATTTCTTCGAGCGGCTGCGGGCGCTCACGGTTCCGGTGCGGAACCCCGAACGTTGCATTACCGTTGATCAACTGCGGTGAGGTCGGCGGGCGGGAATGGGGCTCTCCCAGGATCGTTGGACGGCTCCTGTACAGGTCAGATGGGTGATCCGTGTCGGAACGGGTCGGAACCGCTCATATAGGCTGGTCGCCGCAGTCTTGCCGGGACGAGGAGGCCAGTGGACGCGCGTGTCGTCACCATTGTGGGCATCGGCGCGGACGGATGGGACGGGCTCCCGGAGCGCTCCCGCGCCGCGCTGCGGGCGGCGGACGTGCTGCTCGGCTCCAGCCGCCAACTCGACCTCGTCCCCGCCCCGGACGCGGAGCGCGCGGAGCGCGTCGTCTGGCCGTCGCCGCTGCTGCCCGCGCTGCCCGGCCTGATCGAGGAGCACGAAGGACGCGCCGTCGTCGTCCTGGCCAGCGGAGACCCGATGTTCCACGGCATCGGCTCCGCGCTCGCCGAACTGCTCGGCCCGGAGCGGCTGCGCGTCCTGCCGCACACGTCGTCGGTGTCGCTGGCGTGCGCCCGGCTCGGGTGGCGGCTCGACCGCGTGGACGTCGCCAGCCTCGTCGGACGTCCGGCGGGCGCGCTGAACGCGCTGGTCGCGCCCGGCCGCCGTATCCTCGTCCTCAGCGCGGGACGCGAGTCCCCATCGGTCGTCGCCGCCCTGCTCGCCGGACGCGGGTTCGGGCCGAGCCGCATGACCGTCTTCTCCGACCTCGGCGCGGACGGCGAGGCCGTCCAGCACGGCACCGCCGCCGAGTGGACGGAGCTCGCCGCGACCGCGCTGAACATCGTCGCCGTCGAATGCGCGCCCGGCCCGGACGCGGCGCCCCTGCCCCGCACGGCCGGACTCCCCGACGCGGCGTTCGACCACGACGGGCAGCTCACCAAGAGCGAGGTCCGCGCGGTCACCCTGGCGCGGCTCGCGCCGCTGCCCGGCGAACTGCTCTGGGACGTCGGCGCCGGTGCGGGCAGCGTCGCGATCGAATGGGCGCGGGCGCACCCGTCCTGCCAGGCGGTGGCGGTGGAGAGCCGACCGGAGCGCGCCAAGCGGATCGGACGGAACGCGACGAGCCTCGGAGTGCCGGGCGGCGTGCGCGTCGTCGAGGGCGAGGCGCCGGACGCGCTGGACGACCTGCCGACCCCCGACGCCGTGTTCATCGGCGGCGGCCTCACCGTCCTCGGCCTGCTGGAACGCTGCTGGGACGCGCTGCGCCCCGGCGGGCGCCTGGTCGCCAACGCCGTCACCCTCGAATCGGAGGTGCGGGTCGCGCAGGCGCGCGAGACGTACGGCGGCGACCTGGTCCGCGTCAGCGTCGAACGGGCCGCTCCGCTGGGCGGCTTCACCGCCTGGCGTCCCGCGATGCCCGTCACCATCTGGACGACTCGGAAGGACGGCACGGCGTGACTGTGTATTTCGTTGGGGCTGGGCCCGGTGCTGCTGACCTGATCACTGTGCGTGGGTTGCGGGTGTTGGAAGCCGCGCCGGTTTGCCTGTACGCAGGGTCGTTGGTGCCGCGTGAGTTGCTGGACGCCTGCCCGTCTGACGCCCGGCTTGTCGACACTGCGAATTTGAACCTGGACGAGATCGTCGCCGAACTGATCGCCGCGCATCGCGACGGGCTCGACGTGGCACGGCTGCACTCGGGCGACCCCTCGGTGTTCAGCGCGGTCGCGGAGCAGGTGCGGCGGCTGGACGCGGCGGGAGTGCCGTACGAGATCGTCCCGGGCGTCCCGGCTTTCGCGGCGGCGGCCGCGTCGCTCGGACGGGAGCTGACCGTCCCCGGCGTCGGCCAGACGGTGATCCTGACCCGCACGTCCGCCCGCGCCACCCCGATGCCGGACGGCGAGGACCTCGCCACCCTCGGCGCGAGCCGCGCGACGATGGTGCTGCACCTGGCCGTCCAGCGGATCGACGAGGTGACGGCCGAACTGCTGCCGCACTACGGCGCGGACTGCCCGGTCGCGGTCGTCGCGCGGGCCAGCCGTCCGGACGAGCTGATCCTGCGCGGCACCCTCGCCGACATCGCCGGCCTGGTCCACGAGGCCGGGGTGAAGCGCACCGCCGTGATCGTCGTCGGACGGGTGCTGGCCGCGTCCGCGTTCCCCGGCAGCCACCTCTACAGCGCGGAGCGGGAACGGGTGTGAGGCGCGTCCTGATCCTCGGCGGGACGGCCGAGGCCAGGGACCTCGCCGCCCGCCTGTCCGGCGTCCCGGACGTGCGCGTCGTGTCGTCGCTCGCCGGGCGCGTCACCGACCCGCGCCTTCCCGTCGGGGACGTCCGCGTCGGCGGCTTCGGCGGGCCGGACGGCCTCGCCGCCTGGCTGCGCGAACACCGGATCGACCGGCTCGTGGACGCCACCCACCCGTTCGCGGAACGCATGAGCGCGTCCGCCGCGCGGGCGTCGGAAAGGGCCGGGGTCCCGATGCTGGCGCTGCGGCGTCCCGGCTGGCGGGAGGAGGACGGCGACGACTGGCGGCGCGTCCCGTCGCTGGTCGACGCCGCCGCCGCGCTGCCGCGCGGGGCCCGCGCGTTCCTCACCACCGGGCGGCGCAGCATCGACGTCTTCGCCGCCCGCGCCGACGTGTGGTTCCTCGCGCGGTCGGTCGACCCGCCGGAGAAGCCCGTCCCGGACAACGTGCGCGTGCTGCTCTCCCGAGGCCCCTACACGCTCGACGGCGAGCGGGCGCTGATCCGCGAACACCGCCTCGACGTGCTGGTCACCAAGGACAGCGGCGGCGCGATGACCCGCGCCAAGCTCGCCGCCGCCCGCGCCGCCGGACTGCCCGTGATCATGGTGGACCGGCCGCCCGTCCCGGACGGCGTGGCCACGGCGACCGACCCGGCGGAGGCCGCCCGCTGGGCTCAGGGGTAGCGGCGCGGCGTGTGGACGGCGCCGCGCTCGGTGACCCGGGTCGTGGACGACCCGACGATGACCAGGCAGCGCATGTCCACCTGATCGGGGTCGAGCTTGCCGAGCGTCGTGACCGTCACGCTCTCATCTGGGCCGCCGACGTCGCGTCCGACGACCACCGGTGTCTCGGGGGAGCGGTGTTCGAGGAGGAGGTCGCGGGCCGCCGCGAGCTGGTGCCTCCGGCGGCTGGACGACGGGTTGTAGAGCGCGAGCACCAGGTCCGCCGAGGCCGCGGCGGTGAGCCGCCGGGCGATCACCTCCCACGGTTTCAGCAGGTCGGACAGCGACAGGACGCAGAAGTCGTGGCCGAGCGGCGCGCCCGCCCGAGCCGCGACGGCCTGCGCGGCGGTCAGTCCGGGGACGACGCGCACCGGCACGTCCGCGAAGTCGTCCGCCGCCTCCAGGACGGCCGTCGCCATCGCGAACACGCCCGGATCGCCGGACGAGACGACCGCGACCCGCGCCCCGTCCCGCGCCAGTTGAAGCGCGTGCCGGGCGCGGTCGTCCTCCACCCGGTTGCCGGTGGCGTGCCGCCGCTGCCGCGCGTTCGGCGGGACCCGGTCGAGGTAGGGGCCGTAGCCGACGAGGTCGGTCGCGGACGACAGGACGTCCTGCGCCTCCGGGGTGAGCCACGGCCGTCCCGCCGGGCCGAGCCCGACGACCGTCACGCTCCCCGGGCCCTCGGGGCGCGCTGGCTGGGCGGCAGTGAACGACTCGCAGGCCGGGCTCGTCAGCAGGGCCAGCGCCATGTACGGGACGTCCGCCGGATCGACGTCGGCGAGCGGCACGACCCGCTCTCGGCCGGTTGTGGCGCGCTCGACATACCAGGCTTCGGAGAGCCGTCCGGCGTCCTCGAAAGCCTGCCTGACCTTGGGGAACGTCCGGCCCAGCTTGAGGACGGCCGCCGCGTCCGCCGTGCGCAGCCGGTTCGCCAGCTCGTCGCCGGAGAGCGTGCCGGGCAGCACGGTCAAGGTCTCCTCGCGTTCGACCAGCGGACGTCCGGCGGCGGCCGACGCCGCGCTCAGCGAGGTCACGCCCGGCACGACCTCCGCCGGGTAGTGCGGCGCGAGGCGTTTGTGGAGGTGCATGTAGGAGCCGTAGAACAGCGGGTCGCCTTCGCTGAGGACGACGACCGTCCGCCCCGCGTCCAGGTGCGCGGCGAGACGGGCGGCGCAGTCGGCGTAGAAGTCGTCGAGCGCCCCCTGATACCCGCCGGGATGGTCGGTCGTCTCCGTCGTCACCGGGTAGACGAGCTGCTCCGCGATCTGCCCGTCGCGCAGGTAGGGCGCGGCGGCGGCGCGGGCGATGCTCCGCCCGTGCCGCGCGGAATGGTAGGCGACCACGTCCGCCGCACCGATCAACCGGGCGGCCTTCACCGTCACCAGCTCGGGATCACCAGGACCGACGCCCACACCGTAAAGCCGTCCCACCATCATTCCGCCCCTTCTTTCTGGGGGGCGACCCCCAGGCCCCCGAGGGTGAGGTGCCATGATCCTCGCTTCGCTGCGGTCATGGCGCCTCACTGGCAATCGCATTGAGAGCGGCGGCCGTCATGGCGCTGCCGCCGCGTCGTCCGCGCACGACGAGGTGCGGGAGGTCGCTCGCGGCGAGCGCGTCCTTGGACTCGGCCGCGCCGATGAAACCGACCGGTATCCCGAGGACGGCGGCCGGGCGTCCCGCGCCCTCCTCCACCAGCTCCAGCAGCCGGAACAGCGCGGTCGGCGCGTTGCCGATCGCGACGACCGCGCCGTCCAGCCGGTCGAGCCAGAGGTCGAGCGCCGCCGCGCTGCGCGTCGTGCCGAGCCGTTCCGCCAGGCCGGGGACGCGCGGGTCGCCCAGCGCGCACACGACCTCGTTCTCGGCGGGCAGCCGGGCCCGGGTGACGCCGGACGCCACCATCCGCGCGTCGCACAGGATCGGCGCGCCGTCCAGCAGCGCCGCCCGCGCCCGCGCCACGACGCCCGGCGACCAGGCCAGGTCGCGGACGAGGTCCGTCATCCCGCAGGCGTGGATCATGCGGACGGCGACCCGCGCCACGTCGTCCGGCAGGCCCGACAGGTCGGCCTCCGCGCGGATGGTCGCGAACGAGCGCCGGTAGATCTCCGCGCCGTCCCGGATGTAGTCGGTCAACGTTCCACTCTTTTCAGGACGACCGGCCCGCGGGGCATCCCGCAGTTCCGGTCACAGCCCGTCCAGTGGACGGGGGTCTCCGGGGCGCGCGACAGTCCGCCGACCCAGCGGCGGGCCGCGCCCTGCACGTCACCTTCCGATTTCGCGCAGCCGGGGCTTCCCGTGCAGGCCGTCACGCCGACCCACGGCGAATCAGGGTCGGTGGCGAAGCCGTGTTGGCGCAGGTGGACGGCGTGCCGGTGCGCGTCGTCGCGGCGCAGGTCGCGCAGGACGATGCTCCGCCACGGAGTCAGCCGCACTTCGTCCGCGACGTCGGCGAGGGCCTCGGCCTGCGTCCCGGACAGCCGTCCGAGCGGCGGCACCACCTCCAGCGCCACCAGCCCGCCGCGCTGCTCGACGATCCCCGCGTGCGGGGCGGGCGGGGCCGGGACGCGCGGTGCGTCGGCCAATGTCCCGCCGAGGAGGTCCGCGACGCGGCGCGGGCCGTCCGGGACTTCGGCCAGCCGCCAGGCGTCACCGCGAACGTCGAGGAACGCCTCCGCCGCCGCGATCATGACCGCGACGGGATCGCCGGAGAGGACGAGCCGGTACCCGGCCAGGAGCACGCCGCCGGGGGTCAGCGCCACGTCGGCGCCCAGGGACGCGACGTCGCCGGAGCCGTCGTCCAGCGCGAACAGGAACCTGCCGGGGAGACCAGCCAGCCGAGGACGCCCGCACAACTCAAGGTCGAGCGCCGTGACCAGCGGATCCGTGGCGAGGACGCCCCGCACGCCGCGTCCGCCGAGCGGGGACGCGACGATGTTGCGCACCCGTTCGTGCGACGCGGACGGCAGCAGCCCGGCCGCCGCCAGCCGCTCCGCGAGCGCCGCCGGATCGCGCACGCCCCGCACCTGGAGGTTGGCCCGCGACGTCAGCTCGACCACGTCCGCGCCCAGTTCGCGGGCCGCGCCGCCGACCGTCCTGAGCCGCGCCGCCGACACCGCCCCGCCCGGCGTGCGGACGCGGGCGAGCGCCCCGTCGGCGGCATCGTGGGTCTGCAGCGCGCCGGGGCACGCGTCAACACGCGACCTCCCCGCCGCACGGACATCTGGCATGAAGGCCACCTTTCTCGGACACCGCGCGCTGCCGTAGTCTGCTGATCTACGACGGCAGTGGAGGAAGCCGGTGTGAATCCGGCGCGGTCCCGCCACTGTCACCGGGGAGCGACCCCCGCTAACGGCCACTGTCCACGCGGACGGGAAGGCCGGGGCGAGCGCTGATCCGGGAGCCAGGAGACTCCCGCCGTCGTGACACCCGCGACCGGGGCGAGGACCCCATGGGGAGGATCCGACGTGTCCACCGTTCTGCTGCTCTCGACGTCCGACACCGATCTGCTGAGCGCGCGCGCGTGCGGCGCCGACTACCGGCTGGGCAATCCGGCCCGGCTCGCCGTGGCCGACCTTCCGCCGCTGCTCGACGGCGCCGACCTGGTCGTCGTCCGACTGCTCGGCGGACGCCGCGCCTGGGAGGACGGTCTCGACGCCCTCCTCGCGGGCCCGCGCCCGGGTCTCCTGTGGGGGGACGACCCCCCACACCCCCCGGGCAGCGACGACGGGTCGGCTTCCTCCACTCCGCTGGCGCTCCGCTCCGGAAGCCGACCCGTCGTCGTCCTCGGCGGTGAGCAGGCCCCGGACGCCGAGCTGATGGAGCTGTCCACCGTGTCCGGCGGGGTGTGCGCCGAGGCGCACGCCTATCTCGCGCACGGCGGGCCCGCGAACCTCGCCGAGTTGCACGCGTTCCTCTCCGACACGGTCCTGTTGACCGGGCACGGCTTCGCGCCGCCGCAGGCCGCGCCGAGTTGGGGACGGTACGAGCGAACGTCCCGCGCCGCCGAAGGCCCCGTGATCGGCGTGCTCTACTACCGCGCCCACCACATGGCCGGGAACACCGCCTTCGTCGAAGCCCTCTGCGCCGCCGTCGAGGACGCGGGCGGACGCCCCCTGCCCGTCTTCTGCTCGTCGCTCCGCACCGCCGAGCCCGCCCTGCTCGACACGCTCCGCGAAGCGGACGCGCTGGTCGTGACCGTCCTCGCGGCGGGCGGGACGCGGCCCGCCACGGCCGGGGCGGGCGGCGACGACGAGGCGTGGGACGTCGGCGCCCTCGCCGCGCTGGACGTCCCGATCCTCCAGGGCCTCTGCCTCACCACGTCCCGCGCGGACTGGGCGGCGAGCGACGACGGCCTGTCCCCGCTCGACACCGCCTCGCAGGTCGCCATCCCCGAGTTCGACGGCCGTATCATCACCGTCCCGTTCTCCTTCAAGGAGATCGACGAGGACGGGCTCACCGTCTACCGGGCCGACCCCGAACGCGCCGCGCGGGTCGCGGGGATCGCCGTCCGGCACGGCCGCCTCCGGCACACGCCGCCCGCCTCGCGACGCCTGGTCGTGATGCTGTC
Organism: Actinomadura syzygii; assembly: GCF_008085905.1. GTDB lineage: Bacteria > Actinomycetota > Actinomycetes > Streptosporangiales > Streptosporangiaceae > Spirillospora > Spirillospora syzygii. The sequence goes on from NZ_VSFF01000008.1 coordinate 181,490, forward strand.
CGCGTATCCGACGAAGCACTCGCGGGTCGGGAACGCGGTCGGCCTGGACACCCCGGCGAGCACCGTCCGGTTCCTCGCCCGGCTCGGCGAAGCGGGCTACGACCTCGGCGAAGGCTTCCCCGGCGTGGCCGACCAGGACGGCGACGCGCTCGTCCACGCGCTGATCGCGGCGGGCGGCCAGGACGAGGACTGGCTCACCGATGAACAGCTCGCGGGCAACCCCGTCAGGATCTCCGGGACGTCCTACGAGCGCTGGTACCGCACGCTGCCCGCCGACCTCCGCGACGGGATGGAGCGGCACTGGGGCCCGCCGCCCGGCGAGCTGTTCGTCCAGGACGGCGACATCGTCCTCGCCGCCCTCCGCGCCGGGAACGTCGTCGTCATGGTGCAGCCGCCGCGCGGCTTCGGCCAGAATCCCATCGCCATCTACCACGACCCCGACCTGCCGCCGAGCCACCACTACCTGGCCGCCTACCGCTGGCTGTCGGACGAGTTCGGCGCGCACGCGATCGTCCACGTCGGCAAGCACGGCAACCTGGAATGGCTGCCCGGCAAGGCGGCGGGCATGTCCGCGTCGTGCGGTGCGGACGCGGCGCTCGGCGACGTCCCGCTCGTCTACCCGTTCCTCGTCAACGACCCGGGCGAGGGGACGCAGGCGAAGCGCCGCGCGCACGCCGTCCTGGTCGACCACATGGTCCCGCCGATGGCCCGCGCCGAGACCTACGGCGACATCGCCCGCCTCGAACAGCTCCTGGACGAGCACGCCACGATCGCCGCCATGGACCCGGCGAAGCTCCCCGCCATCCGCGCGCAGATCTGGACGCTGATCCAGGCGGCGAAGCTCGACCACGACCTCGGCCTGGACGACCGTCCGCACGACACCGAGTTCGACGACTTCATCCTGCACGTCGACGGCTGGCTGTGCGAGGTGAAGGACGCGCAGATCCGCGACGGCCTGCACATCCTGGGTGAGGCGCCGACCGGCCCGCAGCGCGTCGACCTGGTGCTGGCCATGCTGCGCGCCCGGCAGATGTGGTCGGGACGCGAGACCCTCCCCGGCCTGCGCGAAGCGCTCGGCCTCACCGAGGACGGCACCGGGACCCGCGCCGACGTCGACGCCGCCGAGGCCACGGCCCGCTCCCTCGTCCAGGCGATGGAGGACGCCGGCTGGTCGCCCGACGCGGTCGCCTCGATCGCCGCGAAACACGGGGAACTCGTCCGGCGGGTGCTGGAGTTCGCGGCGACGGAGGTCGTCCCGCGCCTGGCCCGGACCACCGACGAGATGGACCACGTGCTCCACGCGCTGGACGGCGGCTACGTCCCGGCCGGACCGAGCGGGTCGCCGCTGCGCGGGCTCGTCAACGTCCTGCCGACCGGGCGCAACTTCTACTCGGTGGACCCGCGCGCCGTCCCGAGCCGCCTCGCCTGGGAGACCGGGCAGGCGATGGCCGACTCGGTGCTGGAGCGCTACCGCGCCGACCACGGCGAGTGGCCGCGCTCGGTCGGCCTGTCCGTCTGGGGGACGAGCGCGATGCGCACGGCGGGCGACGACGTCGCCGAGGTGCTCGCGCTGCTCGGCGTCCGCCCGGAGTGGGACGAGGCGTCCCGCCGCGTCACCCGCCTTGAGGCGATCCCGGCGGACGAGCTGGGCCGGCCGCGCGTCGACGTGACGGTCCGCATCAGCGGCTTCTTCCGGGACGCGTTCCCGCACGTCGTCGCGATGCTGGACGACGCCGTCCGGCTCGTCGCCGCGCTCGACGAACCGGACGACGCCAACTACGTCCGCGCCCACGTCAGGGCCGATCGGGAGCAGCACGGCGACGAGCGGCGCGCGACGCTCCGGGTGTTCGGCTCCGCGCCGGGCGCGTACGGGGCGGGACTGCTGCCGCTGATCGACAGCCGCAACTGGCGCGACGACGCCGACCTCGCCGAGGTGTACGCGGTGTGGGGCGGGCACGCCTACGGACGCGACCTCGACGGCGTCCCGGCCCGCGCGGACATGGAGAGCGCCTACCGGCGGATCGCCGTCGCCGCGAAGAACGTCGACACCCGCGAGCACGACATCGCCGACTCCGACGACTACTTCCAGTACCACGGCGGGATGATCGCGACCGTCCGGGCCTTGACCGGGAAGGCGCCCGAAGCCTACGTCGGCGACAGCACGCGCCCGGACGCCGTCCGCACCCGCACCCTCTCGGAGGAGACGGCGCGGATCTTCCGCGCCCGCGTCGTCAACCCGAACTGGCTGGCGGCGATGCGACGGCACGGCTACAAGGGCGCGTTCGAGCTGGCCGCGACCGTCGACTACCTGTTCGGCTACGACGCGACGACCGGCGTCATGGCCGACTGGATGTATGACCGGCTCACCGCCGCCTACGTCCTGGACGACGAGAACCGCGCGTTCATGGCCGAGTCCAACCCGTGGGCCCTGCACGGCATCGCCGAGAGGCTCCTCGAAGCCGCCGAACGCGGCATGTGGGAGCACCCGGACCCGGACATCCTTCAACGTCTCCAAGAGGTCTACCTCAAGACCGAAGGCGACCTGGAGGACGACACCAGCCGCTGAGCCGCCTCCGGATACCCGGCCCAGTGCATGTGCAGGTAGGACGCGGTGATCAGCTCGTCGCCGAACCCGTCGCCGCCGCCCTTCCAGCGGAAGAGGGGTTCGGCTTCGGTGTCGACGGCCGTCCGGTGGAACTCGTGGGCGTGGAAGCGCTCGCCCGGACGGGTCAGCGGCGACTCCGCCACGGCGACCGCCTCCCGGTAGCCGAGCGTCAGCCGGGACGTCATGCGGGCCCGTCCCGGCACGCGCCCGCACATGGTTCGCCCGTCGAGTTCCTCGCACAGGTAGAGGAGGCCCGCGCACTCGGCGGCGATCGGGCCCCGGAAGGCGGCGACGGCCGCGCGCAGCGGGGCGTTCGCGGCCAGGTCGGCGGCGTGCACCTCGGGGAACCCGCCGCCCAGGACCAGTGCGGCCGTCCCGTCCGGGAGCGCCTCGTCGCGCAGCGGGTCGACGACCGCGACGTCCGCCCCGGCCGCGCGCAGCAGTTCGGTGTGCTCCGCGTAGGAGAAGGTGAACGCCTCACCGCCCGCGACGGCGACGACCGGACGTCCCGGCAGTGGCTCCACCTCCGTGCCCGGATCCCAGGGCCGGTCCGGAAGCGGGGGAGCGGTGGCGGCGAGCCGCATCAGCGCGTCGAGGTCGCAGGAGCGGGCGATCAGTTCGCCGAGGCGGTCGACCGCCCGCACGGCCTCGGTCTCGCGCTCGGCGGCCGGGACCAGGCCGAGATGCCGGGACGGCGTCACGACCGCGTCGTCCCGGCGGAGCGCGCCGAGCACCGGCACGCCGGTCGCGTCCAGCGCGCTCCGGCACAGCTCCTCGTGCCGGTCCGACCCGACCCGGTTCAGGACGACCCCGGCGACCCGCACGCCCGGCTCGAACGTCGCGAAGCCGTGCACCAGCGCGGCGACCGAGCGGCTCTGCCGGGCGGCGTCCACGACCAGGACCACGGGCGCGCCGAGCAGCCGCGCGACATGCGCCGTCGACGCGAACCCGGAGTCCCCGCGCCCGTCGAACAGGCCCATCACGCCTTCGACCACGGCGACGTCGCAATCGGCGGCGCCATGCAGGAACAGCGGCGCGATCCGCTCCTCGCCGACCAGCCACGGGTCGAGGTTGCGGCCCGGACGCCCGGCCGCGAGCGCGTGGTAGCCGGGGTCGATGTAGTCGGGGCCGACCTTGTGCGGGGACACCTTCAGGCCGCGCGTCCGGAGCGCCGCGATCAGCCCGGTCGCCACCGTCGTCTTCCCGCTCCCGGACGACGGCGCCGCGACCACCAGCCTCGGGATCACCACTCGATTCCCCGCTGCCCCTTCTGCCCGGTGTCCATGGGGTGCTTGACCTTGCCCATCTCGGTGACCAGGTCGGCGGCCTCGACGAGACGGTCGGGCGCGTCCCGTCCGGTGATGACGACGTGCTGGTCGCCGGGACGTCCGGTGAGTGTTTCGATGACGTCGTCCAGGTCGAGCCAGCCCCATTTCAGCGGGTAGGTGAACTCGTCCAGGACGTAGAAGCGGTGCGACTCGGCGGCCAGTTCGCGCTTGATCTGCGCCCAGCCCTCGCGGGCGTTCTCGGCGTGGTCGTCCTCGACGCCGGGGCGCCGCAGCCACGACCAGCCCTCGCCCATCTTGTGCCAGGCGACCGGACCGCCCTCGCCGCTCTCGCCCAGCACGCGCAGCGCCTTCTCTTCGCCAATCCGCCATTTCGCCGATTTCACGAACTGGAACACCGCGACCGGCCAGCCCTGGTTCCACGCCCGCAGCGCCATTCCGAACGCGGCTGTCGACTTTCCCTTTCCGGGCCCGGTGTGGACGATCAGCAGCGGCCGGTTGCGGCGCTGCCGCGTGGTCAGTCCGTCGTCGGGGACGGACACGGGCTTCCCCTGGGGCATGTCAGGCCGCCTTCCGATGCTCGCGGACGATTCCGTCGAGGTCGCTCAGCGGGACGAGCCTCGCCCCGAGTTGGGCCGCGAGCCGTCCCGCGAGACCGAGCCGGACGGGCCCGTCCTCGCAGTCGACGACGACTCCCGCCGTCCCCGCCAGCAACCCGGCGGCACGCGGCACGTCGCCGTCGGCCGTCGCCCGCCCGTCCGTGACGACCACGAGCAGCGGGCGGCGGGACGGGTCGCGGAGGCGTTCCGTGCGGAGGACCTCCGCCGCCCTGACCAGCCCGGCCGCGAGCGGTGTCCGGCCGCCGGTGGGGAGCGTCCGCAGCCGCGCCGCGCCCGCCTCCACCGACGACGTCGGCGGGAGGACGACCTCGGCCGTCCGTCCCCGGAACGTGATCAGGCCGATCTTGTCGCGGCGCTGGTAGGCGTCGAGGAGCAGGCTCAGCACGGCCGTCTTCACCGTGGTCATCCGGCGGCGGGCGGCCATCGAGCCGCTCGCGTCCACGACGAACAGGACGAGGTTCCCCTCGCGTCCCTCCCGTACCGCCTCGCGCAGATCGTCCGCGTGCAGCAGCAGGCCGGGACCGGAACGGCCGCGGAAGCCCTGGTGCGGGGCGGCGGCCAGCAGCGTCGCCACCACGTGCGGGTCGTGGATCCGCCCGGCCGGACGGCGCGAGCCGGTGACGCGGCCCCGCTCCGTCCGCGACCGGGACCGGCGCCCGGCCACGCCGTCGCCGACGCCTGGAACCTCCAGCAGCGGAACGGCGTGCGGCGCCGCGACCCCCGCCACCCGCTCACCGCCGCCCGCGCGCTCGTTCCCGCCGGGCTGTTCCGCCGGTGCCTCGGAGCCGCCGTCGCCCGGCGACGGCTCACCGCCCCCGCCGGGCGGGTCGCCTCCACCGCCGTCCGGCGGCGGGTCCTCGTCGGGTGAAGCGCTGTTCAGCAGCTCGTCGAGCAGGGACTCGTCCAGGCCGGGCGCGTCGAACGGGTCGCGGCGGCGGCGGTGCGGCAGCGCCAACCGGGCCGCCGCGCGGACGTCCTCGGACGTCACCTCGTCCCGGCCGTGCCAGGCGGCGTGCGCGAGCGCGGCGTTCGCCGTGACGAGGTCGGCGCGCAGGCCGTCCACCTCGAACCCGGCGCAGACGCCCGCTATCTGCTCCAGCCGCTCGTCCGGCAGCCGGACGCCGCCCAGCCGCTCCCGCGCCGCCGCGATGCGGTCCGCGAGCGCGGCCTCCTCGGCGGACCAGCGCGCGGCGAACGCGGCCGGGTCCGCCTCGAACGCGAGCCGCCGCCGGACGACCTCGGCCCGCTCCCTCGGCTCCCGCGACGCCCGCACCTCCACCATCAGCCCGAACCGGTCGAGGAGCTGCGGGCGCAGCTCGCCCTCCTCCGGGTTCATCGTCCCGACCAGCAGGAACCGCGCCGCGTGCCGCACCGACACCGACTCGCGCTCGACGTAGCAGGTGCCGAGCGCCGCCGCGTCCAGCAGCAGGTCGACGAGGTGGTCGTGCAGCAGGTTCACCTCGTCCACGTACAGGACGCCGCGGTGCGCCGCCGCGAGCAGGCCCGGCTCGAACGCCTTCACGCCCTCGGTCAGCGCCCGCTCCACGTCCAGGGACCCGGCGAGCCGGTCCTCCGACGCGCCGACCGGCAGCTCCACCAGCGAGGCCGCCCGCCGCGCGGACGGCCCGCCCACGACGTGCGGGCCGTCCGGGCAGGACGGGTCGGGCGCGGTCGGGTCGCAGGCGAACCGGCAGCCCGGCACCGTGTCCACGGCGGGGAGCTGCGCGGCGAGCGCCCGGACGATCGTCGACTTCGCCGTCCCCTTCTCGCCCCGCACCAGCACCCCGCCGACGCGCGGGGACACGGCGTTCAGCAGCAGCGCCAGCTTCAGGTCGTCCATCCCGACGACGGCGGTGAACGGGTAGGCGGCGTTCAAGCGGAGACCTTCCGGTTGACGTGGGCGACCCGCCAGCCGCTCCCGGCGGCGGACAAGCACGTGGTGGACAGCGGCGCGACGTCGAACCGGTCCCCGGCGGTGACGTCGATCCCGAGGACGAGCGCGACCGCCGCCCGGATGACGCCCGCGTCGCACACGACGACCCCGCGCGGGTCGGCGGCGAGCCAGCCGGTGACGCGCCCGGCGAGCGCGGCGCGGGTCTCGCCGCCGTGCGGGACGGCCCACGGGTCGACCAGCCATCGGGCCAGCTCGTCCGGCTCCTCCGCCGCGACGTCGGCGTAGCGGCGGCCGGCCCAGCGGCCGTGGTCGGCCTCGGCCAGCTCCGCCGCCGGACGCGCACCGGCGAGGCCCAGCGCGGCGGCGGTCTCGCGGGCGGCGCGGGCGGGCGACGTCCAGGCCGGGCCGTCCGGCAGCGTCCCGGCGAGGGCCCGCGCCCTGGCCAGGCCGGACGCGTCCGCGGGCTCGCCCGCCGGGAAGCGCGCCTCGCGCATCCCGGCAGACGTCGCCTGCCGGACGAACAGCACGGCGTTCCCTACGGACGGCACCCCGGTCAGGCGGGCGCCGGGGCCCGCGCCGGACGGGCCGCGCGGTCGCACGCCCAGCCGAACGCGACGCCGAAGACCGTCCAGAACACGAGCTGCGTCCCGAGCGAGACGAGGCGGAACTGCCACAGCAGGGTCGCGGGGAAGCCGTCCGGCACCTCGTTCACCCCCGGCAGCAGCGCCGCCGCGACGACGACCGGGGCGAGGAACGCGGCGACCGCGGCGATCCACCGCGGCCACGGCCCGCCGCCGACGCGCCGTCCCGTCGTCACCGCGATCACGGCGGCGAGCAGGCCCACCCCGATCATCGCGAGGTAGAGGAGCGTCCGGCTGGTGATCGTGTCCGGGTCGCCCACCGCGGGCGGGTTCGCCGGATACTTCACGAACGGGACGAGGATGACCGCGGCGAAGGCCGTCCCGGCGGCGGCGAGCGCGAGCCCGCCGTCCGAGCGGGGCCCGACCCGGCCGCGCAGACCGGCGTAGACCAGCGCGAACACGCCGCCGACGGCGAGCCCGTAGAGGCCGGTGGCGAGGAACAGCCCGGCCTTCTGCGCGCCGCGGCTCACCTCCACGCCCTCGTCGTGCTCGTGCGCGGCGGCGCCCTGGTCATGTGAATGTTCGGTGGTGGCGGCGGCCTGTTCGAGGGCGATGGCGTCGTCGATGCGGGGCTCCCCGGCGGCGAACGCGAACACGCCCGCGACGAGCCCGGCGAGCAGGCCCAGCAGGACGCCCCTGACCAGCAGGGTGCGGATCATGGCGCGGCTCAGTGGCAGGGCACGCCGAGCAGATGCCGCCCGTCGTGCATCAGCTCGTGCAGGAAGCCGCCCGTCTGCGACACGGCGCCGTTGTCCATCAGGACGAGGTAGCCGAGCAGCAGCAGGACCGGGACCGCGAGCAGCCACGGGCCGAGCCGGGGAAGGGGGATGCGTCGTTCTGGAGCCGACAGCGAGCTCACGGTGTACCTCCACTGGGGATCGTGCGCGTCCCGGACGGATGAGGTCGCGGCTGCCCGAGTGACCTGGCTCCCGGGATCGTCGTCCCGGATACAGTGGCGCGTCCGCACCGGCATCTCACCGGATTTCCCTCGGACAACCGTGAAGTCAGACGGAACGTACGTTCCCCATCGCACCCCTGTCAATGAGGTGTGACATTCATTCCACCCCGAACAGGGGCTCGTCGGGGGAGCGGATGTCCTGGCTCGGGAGGCCGTTCGGGTGCTCGCGGCGGACGCGGTCCACGCAGGAGAGCGCGATGTTGAGGTGCTCGCGTTTGCTGGTCTCGTAGAACGCCGACGCGGACGCCGACAGCTTCGGCGAGGCGTGCAGGGGCTTGTCGGAGACGCAGAGAAGTGTGGCGTTCGGGATGCGGTAGCGGAAGCCGTTCGCCGCGATCGTCGCCGACTCCATGTCGACGGCGACGGCCCGCGACGCCTGCATCGCGGCGAGCGTCGTCGCCTGGTTGAACTCCCAGTTCCGGTTGGCGGTGGTGTGGACGACGCCGAGCCGGTGGCGGGCGTCGCGCTCGTCCAGCGCGTCCAGCAGGAACGTGTTGAGCCGGTGGTTCGGGATCACCGGGACGGTGAGCGGCAGCACGCGGTCGAGGACGTGGTCCTCCCGCAGGTAGGACGTCGCGAGGACGAAGTCGCCGAGCCGCTGGTGGTTCCGCAGCCCGCCGCAGTGCCCGATCATGATCATCGCGTCCGGGCGGAGGACCGCGAGGTGGTCGGTCACGGTCTTGGCGTTGGACGGCCCGACCCCGATGTTCACCAGGCTCACGCCGTCGTGGTGCCAGGCGGGCATCTGCACGTCCGGGCGGGCGGGCCCTTCGGCGTCCGGGAACCGTTCCTTGAACGCCTCGACGTGCATCGCGTAATTGGTGAACAGGACGTAGCGGCCGAACGACTCCGCGGGCGTTCCGCAGTAATGCGACAGCCGGTCCAAAGAGAGCGCCATGCGTTCCGGACCGAACAGGAAGAGTTTCTTCGCGCGTAGGTCGAAGCGCTCCTCGTCGAGCGCGGCGAAGAACTCGGGATCGGTGAAAGGGAGCGCCCGGCGCGACGGGCGCGCGGTCACCGCCGCGCCCTTGCCGAGCAGGGTGGTCAATTCGCGCCGCAGATAGTCGCGGATGGCGGCCGGACGCGCGAACTCCCCGGTGATGCGCGGATTGTGCTCCGACCAGGGACGGACGACCTCCAGCATCGGATACCAGCCGTCCGCGTCGACGCCGTCGAGCACGTCGAGCAACCGCCCGACTCCCTTGCTCAACTCGGCGGGATTCAGACCGGCGCCATCGACGACTTCTTCCACGCTGGCACCGTACAACGCAGCCGTCGGCGACCGGATCAGTCGGGGGCGGGCAGCGCCGCCGACCTCGCCCGCGAGCGTGTGCGGAGGGTGGGCGTAGTCCTATTTGCCCGTAACCGGCGACTGAGCGTTCACCGGCCGGAACGGCGCGTATAGGACATGGCCCCGAGTGTTTCCCGAAGGCCCGATTTTCACAATCCGAGGAAAGATCATTTCGGTGGGCGGTGCCGGGGCCGCGCGGGCCGCTTGATCGGCCCCGGCCCGGACGGAGTGGTCCGGCCCGTGAAATGCGGTGGTGCGACGGGCGGCGCCGCCGGACCGTGTGATCGACATTCGAGGCGTGGTCCAATTCGGATGTTAACAGGGGCCCTGACGGGCCCCTGTTCCCGCGCTCCGGTCAGAAACGGTCAGAAACAGTCAGAAGTGGTCAGTATGGGTCACGGCCGGTCAGAACTGGTCGTCGTCCACGGCGTAGCGGCGCGCGGTCCTCCTTAGCGTCCGCGCCTCCCGCTCGGGCGAGAGCTGATCGACGACGCTGATCCCGGGCCGTCCCGCCTCGACCGCGAACCGCGCGGCGGTGGTGACCGTCGTCTCGCCGGGCGTCCACACGGTGCTGACGAGGCGGAGCGAGGCGAGCAGCCGGGCCGGGGTGACGTCGCAGACGACGTAGCCGCGCAGGTTCCCGATGTACTTCCAGTGCGGGCTCTCCGCCATGATCGGGTCGTACTTCTTGTGGAACGGGACCGGGTCGGAGTCGCCGCCGGAGGTGATCGACGTGCCGGTGATCTCCGCGCCCACGACGGGGGAGTCCGGGTCGTCGAAGTCGGGTTTCAGGTCGCACACCCAGGTCGCGTGCCGGTCGCCGGTGAGCACCACCGGGTTGGACGTCTCGCCGGAGCCGAAGTACTCCAGCAGGCGGCGGCGCTGCACGCGGTAGCCGTCCCAGTTGTCGAAGTCGAAGACCTGCTCGGGCCCGACCTTGCGGTCGTTGGACGCCCACATCACCTGGTTGGCGAGCAGGTTCCACCGGGCGCCCGAGTCGGACAGGCCGTCCAGCAGCCATTCCTCCTGCTCGGCGCCGGTCATCGTGCGGTCCGGGTCGTTCGCCTCGGCGAGCGTGGTCGGCTGGTCGTCGCGGTACTGCCGGGTGTCGAGCACGTGGACGGTCGCGAGGCGGCCGAAGCCGACCCGGCGGTACAGCCGCGCGTCGCTGCCGTGCGGACGGGCCGACCGGCGCAGCGGCATGTGCTCGTAGTACGCCTGGAACGCGGCGGCCCGGCGGGCGAGGAACTTGTCGTGCGGCTGCTTGGCCGGGTCCTGCGGGATCTCGCCGGCCCAGTTGTTGTCGACCTCGTGGTCGTCCCAGGTCGCGATCCAGGGGAAGGCCGCGTGCGCGGCCTGGAGGTTGGCGTCGGTCTTGTACTGCGCGTGCCGGTTGCGGTATTCGGCCAGCGTGTACGGCTCGCCCTTGCCCTCGTGGGTGCGGACGGTCGTCGTCTTCGGCGCCGACTCGTAGATGTAGTCGCCCAGGAACGCGAGGAACGCGACGTCCTCTTCGGCGAGGTGGCTGTACGCGGTGAAGTAGCCGTCCTGCCAGCTCTGGCAGGACGCGAACGCGAACCGCAGCCGCCGGTTGACCGCGCCGTCCTCCGGCGCGGTCCGGGTCCGGCCGACGGGCGAGACCTCGTCGCCCGCGCGGAACCGGTAGTGGTACTCGCGGTCCGGGCGCAGCCCGGCGACCTCGGCGTGCACCGAGTGCCCGGACTCGGGCCGCGCCGTCACGACGCCGCGGGCGCGGATCCGCTCGAAGCGCTCGTCCTCGGCGACCTGCCAGCTCACCGGCACCGGGCTGGACGGCATGCCGCCGCCGTCGACGGGCTTCGGCGCGAGCCGCGTCCACAGCACGACGCCGTCCGGCAGCGGGTCGCCGGACGCGACGCCCAGCGTGAACAGCCCGGACGGCAGGGGGACGCCGCCGTACGAGCGGACGGCGGCGAGCGCGCCGTCCTCGCCGACCAGCGCGGGACCGAGCAGGACGTGCCCGGCCGCCAGCGCCGAGGCGGCTCCGCCGGTGGCGAGGAAGCGACGGCGGGGAAATCTCTCCGACATACGACCCTCCTTTTTGGATCAATATCGGAGGATGGCCGCAATTCGGGTAACGCGGTTGGAGATGCGTGCCGACACCGAGACGACGACGGCACGAATTGACAAAACCCTTTTGTCAGAGGAGCGGGCGGGGCAGTGGCGGGAGGGCTCGTTCGACCGCCTCTCCGATCGCGAGCAGCCGCGCGTCCGACGACGCCGGGCCCACGATCTCCAGCCCGATCGGCAGGCCGTCGCGGGACAGCCCGGACGGCACCGACAGGCACGGCAGCCCGGCCGTGCTCGGTGGGTCGGTGTTGCGGATGTAGGTGAGGAACGTGTCGACGGTGTTGCCGTTCAGCTCGACCGTCCGGTCCTCGCCGGACGGGCGGTGCGGACGGGCGGTCAGCGGCGTCGTCGGGACGACCAGCGCGCTCAGGTCGTCGTCCTCGAAGTAGCGGGCGTAGGCGGCGCGCAGCGCCGGACGGTGCACCGCGATCGCCTCCCGGTACGCGGCGGCCGACACGACGTCGGCGTCGAGCACCGACTCCAGCGTGTCCCGGACGGCCGCGACCGACACCTGTCCCGCAAGCCCGCGCAGCGTCATCGGCACCGAATGCTGGTAGAGGTAGGCGGACAACTCGCGTCCCACCTCGTACAGGACGACGGTGAAGCTCGCCAGCTCGTTCAGCCGCAGCAGGCCGGGGACGTCCCGCTCCACCAGCACCGCCCCGCGCGCGGCCAGCGCCGACAGCGCGCGTTCGGTCGCCACCGCGACGTCGAGGTCGAGGTCGTCGTAGAAATGGCCGGTCGGCACCCCGAGGCGCAGGCCGGACAGGTCGACGGTCAGGTCGGGGTCCGCTCCGGCGGGTGCGCAGAGCGCGTCGACCAGCCGGACGTCCGCGACCGACCGGGCGATGGGCCCGAGCGTGTCCCTGGAGGGCGAGATCGGCACCACGCCGCGCGGGTCGTAGCGCCCGTGCGTCGGACGGAACCCGACGCACCCGCACAGCGCCGCCGGGATGCGGCACGACCCGCCGGTGTCGCCGCCGATCCCGAACGGGACCAGCCCGGCCGCGACGCCCGCCGCCGTCCCGCCGCTGCTGCCGCCCGGGATGCGGGTCTCGTCGTAGGGGTTGCCGACCGCGCCGAACGCGGGGCTGTTGCACGTCATGCCGAACGACAGCTCGCCGAGGGCCTGCTTGCCCATCAGCGTCCCGCCCGCGCCGAGCAGCGTCTCCGCGATCGGCGCGTTGCGGCCCGGCCGCCAGTCGCGCAGCGCCGGGGTCGCGGCCGTGGTCGGCAGGTCGTCGGTGTCGATGACGTCCTTGAGCGCGAACGGCAGGCCGTGCAGCGGCCCGGTCCGGCCCCGCCCGCCGCGGACGGCCCGCCGGACGAGGTCGGGCTCGTGCGAGATGTAGGTGTTGAGCCGCGCCAGCCGATCGGTGCGCTCGATCAGCGCCTCGGCGTACTCGGCGAGGTCGAGCTCGCCGTCGCGCAGCATCCGGACCGCGTCGACGGCGGACAGCCAGTGCGGGTCTTCAGCCATGGGGACACCGTCCTACAGGGCGGGCCGGAGCGCGAGGCCGGTGTTTCACTCCGTGGATCAGCCCCCGGAAAGGGGCGCGCTCAGGCGTCGTAGTCGACGGTGAGCCGGTCGGTGACCGGGACGGACTGGCAGGTCAGCACGTACCCGGCCGCGACCTCCGCCGGTTCGAGCGCGAAGTTGCGGCGCATGTGGACCTCGCCGTCCACGACGCGCGCCCGGCAGGTGCCGCAGACCCCGCCCTTGCAGGCGAACGGCAGATCGGGGCGGAGCCGCTGCGCCGATTCGAGGACGGTCGCGTCCCGCGGCTGCGCGACGGTCGTGGACCTTCCGTCGAGCACGACGGTGACCTCGCTGGCAGGGCCGGTCGGTTCGGGGCTCCGCCGGTCGGGCTCGGGCGGCACCTCGTCCACGTGGAACAGCTCCTGGTGGACGCGCTCGTCCGGCACTCCGAACCCGCGCAGGACGCGCCGCGCGCCGGTGACCATCCCGAACGGGCCGCACAGCCACCAGCGCGCGACGTCCTCGACGGGCACGAGGCGCGGCAGCAGCACGCGCAGCCGGTCGGCGTCGAGCCGCCCGCTGAACAGCTCGGCCTCGCGCGGCTCCTGCGACAGGACGTGCGCCAGCTCGAACCGGTCGGGATGCGCGTCCTTGAGGTCGGCCAGCTCGTCGGCGAACATGACCGTCCCGCTGCGCCGGTTCCCGTACAGGACGGTGACCCGGCTCGACGGGTCGGCGGCGAGCGCGGTCGCGGCGAGCGACAGCACCGGCGTGATCCCCGACCCGGCGGCGATCAGCACGTGGTGGGCGCCGGGCTGCTCGGGGAGCGTGAACGTCCCGGACGGCGGCAGCACGTCCACGACGTCGCCCGGACGCACCTCGCGCACGAGCCACGACGAGAACAGCCCGCCCGGGATCTCGCGGACGCCGACGCGCGGCGCCGCCCCGGCCGCCGCGCAGATCGAGTACGAGCGGCGCTCCTCGCTCCCGTCGGGCAGGACGCGGCGCAGCGTGAGGAACTGTCCGGGCCGGAAGTCGTAGAGGTCGGCGAGCTCCGGCGGCACGTCGAAGGTGACGGCGGCCGCGTCGTCGCACAGCCGCTCGACGCCCGCGACGCGCAGCGGGTGGAAGCCGCGTCGCCGCACCGTGGCAGTCGCCATTCAGATCTCCTTGAAGTGCTCGAACGGCTCCCGGCACGCCTCGCAGCGGCGCAGCGACTTGCAGGCCGTCGCGCCGAACCGGGACAGCTCGACCGTGTCGGCGGAACCGCAGCGCGGGCACCGGACGCGCCGCGTCGGCCCCAGCGTCAGCGGGATCGGCCCCGACGGGCGGTGCGGGACGGGCCCCGGCGGCGCGACTCCGGCCGCCGCGAGCTTGCCGCGCCCCGACTCGCTGATCCAGTCGCTCGTCCACGGCGGATCGAGGACGGTCCGCACGCTGACGTCGGCGTATCCGGCCTCGGCCAGCCGCGACCTGAGGTCGTCGCGCATCGCGTCCAGGGCGGGGCAGCCGGTGTAGGTGGGAGTGATCGTCACCTCCACGCGGCCCGCGCGCTCCGTCACGTCGCGGAGGACGCCCAGCTCCGCGAGCGTCAGCATCGGCAGCTCCGGATCGGTGACCGTCTCGGCGACCGCGCGCGCGTTCACCATGTCGCCCCTGGGTGGGCGCGGGCCACGCTCTGCATCTCCGCGAGCAGGTCGGCCAGGGCCGGGGTGTGGTCGCCGCTCCGTCCCGCCAGGCGCGGCGGCTCGGGTTCCGGGGCCCGGAGCGTCGCCGTCGCCAACACTTCGCTGGTCACGGCGTCGAACTCGGCGCGCACGCCGGACGGGTCGACGCCGACGCCCGCGTCCGCCATCCGCCGCTCGACGTCGTGGACGCCGAACAGCTCGCCGGTCAGCGGCCACAGCTCGTCCACCGCCCGCTGCGCGCGGGCGTGGGAGAAGTCGGTGCCGTCGCCGAGGCGGATCGTCCACAGCGCGGCGTGGTCGCGGTGGTAGGCGACCTCCTTGACGCCCTTCGCCGCGATCGCCGCGAGGACCGGGTCGCGGGACGCGCGCAGCCGGTCCAGCAGCGCCAGCCGCCACGTCGAGAACAGCAGCAGCCTGACTATGGAATGCGCGAAGTCCCCGTTCGGAACCTCGGTCAGGCGGACGTTGCGGAACTCGGCCGCGTCCCGGAAGAAGGCCAGGTCGTCCTCGCCGCGCCTGGCCTCCTCGACGGCGTCCTCGGCCACGCCCGCGCGGGCGAGCAGCAGCCGCGCCTGGCCGAGCAGGTCGAGCGCGACGTTCGCGAGCGCGACCTCCTCCTCCAGCTCGGGCGCGTGCGTGCACCACTCCTGGAGGCGGTGCGACATGATCAGCGCGTCGTCGCCGAGCATCAGGCAGTAGGACGCGAGGTCGCCGCGGTCGACCCCGTCCGGGACGGCCGTGTCGACGCCCGCCAGCGGGTCGTGGAACCCGGTGCCGAACGCCCAGCGGGCCTCGTCGTTGTCCTCGGCGATCGCGCCGAGCGCGTTGTCGAACGACATTGCGGACCTCAGATGTGCGGGACGTTCTCGGGAATGTCGTAGAACGTCGGATGCCGGTAGACCTTGTCGCCGCTCGGGGCGAAGAACGGGTCCTTCTCGTCCGGGCTGGACGCGGTGATGTCCCGCGCCGGCACCACCCAGATGCTCACGCCCTCGTTCCGCCGCGTGTACAGGTCGCGGGCGTTGCGCAGCGCCATCGTGTCGTCGGGCGCGCGCAGCGACCCGACGTGCACATGGTTCAGCCCGCGCTTCCCCCGGACGAACACCTCGTAGAGCGGCCAGTCCTTGTCCATCACGCCCTGCCTTTCTGGGGGACGACCCCCAGACCCCCGAGGGGGCCCGAAGATCCTCGCTTCGCTCCGGTCATCGGGCCTCCTGCTTCGCCGCGTGAGCGGCGGCGGCCTCGCGGACCCAGGCGCCGTCCTCGTGGGCGGCGCGGCGGACGGCGACGCGCTCGGCGTTGCAGGGGCCGTCGCCGCTGATCACCCGTTTCAGCTCCGACCAGTCGATCTCGCCGAAGTCGTGGTGCCCGCGCTCGGCGTTCCAGCGCAGGTCGGGGTCGGGGAGGGTGACGCCGAGCGCGTCCGCCTGCGGGACGCTCATGTCCACGAACCGCTGCCGGAGCTCGTCGTTCGTGTGCCGCTTGATCTTCCACGCCATGGACTGGGCGGTGTGCGTCGAGTCGGCGTCCGGCGGGCCGAACATCATCAGCGACGGCCACCACCAGCGGTTCACGGCGTCCTGCACCATCTCGCGCTGGGCGTCGGTGCCGCGCATCAGCGTCATCAGCAGCTCGTAGCCCTGCCGCTGGTGGAACGACTCCTCCTTGCAGATCCGGATCATCGCCCGCGCGTACGGGCCGTAGGAGCTGCGGCACAGCGGCACCTGGTTGCAGATGGCCGCGCCGTCGACCAGCCAGCCGATCACGCCGACGTCCGCGAACGTCAGCGTCGGGTAGTTGAAGATGGACGAGTACTTCTGCCGACCGGAGATCAGCTTCGCGGTCAGCTCGGACCGGTCGGCGCCGAGCGTCTCGGCCGCCGAGTACAGGTACAGGCCGTGGCCCGCCTCGTCCTGGACCTTGGCGAGCAGGATCGCCTTGCGGCGCAGCGACGGCGCGCGGGTGATCCAGACGCCCTCCGGCTGCATCCCGATGATCTCGGAGTGCGCGTGCTGCGCGATCTGCCGGACCATCGTCGCCCGGTAGGCGTCGGGCATCCAGTCGCGCGGCTCGATCCGCTGGTCGCGGGCCACCGTCCGCTCGAAATGCGCGGCTTCGCCCTGGGGCTCGGCCGCGCGGGCCTCGGCCGTCCCGGTGCTCGGAGCCATCGGGCCTCCTCGAATTACCGACCGTCCGTTCAGTCAGAATATACCTCGCGAACCGGGCCGGGGAGAAGCCGCGGGGCGCCGGGACGCTGCGATAATGGCCGCCGTGACCAGGACGGACGGCGGCGGACAAAACGGCGGCGGGACGGCCAGGCGCGGCCGGCCCGGCTACGACCGGGAGTCGCTGCTGCGCGTCGCCGTCACCGTGTTCAACGAGCGCGGCTACGACGGCACCAGCATGGACGAGCTGTCCAAGCGGCTCGGCATCAGCAAGTCCGCGATCTACCACCACGTCTCCGGCAAGGACGAACTGCTCCAGCTCGCCGTTGACCGCGCGATGGACGCCCTGTTCGCCGCCGCCGACGAGGCCGCGACCGTGGACGGCCGCGCGATCGACCGGCTGGAGCACCTCGTCCGGGCCAGCGTCGGCGTCCTCGTCGAGCAGCAGCCGTTCGTCACGCTCCTGCTGCGGGTGCGCGGCAACACGGCCGTCGAGAAGCGGGCGCTCGCCCGCCGCCGCGAGTTCGACCGGCTCGTCGCCGGGCTCGTCGAGCGGGCCGAGGCGGAGGGCGACATCCGCCCGGACGTCGCGCCGCCGGTCGCCGCCCGCCTCCTGTTCGGACTCGTCAACTCGCTCATCGAGTGGTACCGGCCGCGCGGCGGCGCGGCCGCCGAGGAGATCGCGGACGCGCTCTGCAAGGTGGCGTTCGACGGGCTGCGCCGCCGCGGCCCGGCCGCCGACTGAACCCGGCACCGCCCCGGGGCTGCGCCGTCAACAGAAAACGGCCTTAGTTGCATCCTTAAAGGGAACTCGCAAATTCAACTGTTAAAAAAGTCGCGGTTGCTAAGGTTGACGCTCACCTGGGCCAGGAATACTCTCACACCGCAGATTCTCGGCCGAGGATCGTCATTGAGGCTCTGACCACGAAAGACGTCGTGAAATTCGATGTCAGATGACAACGGCGCTGTGGCCGGACGTGCGATGACAGCACATTCCTCCCCACAACTTCACTTGAGAGATCCCGACCCATGATGAACGCAAAACGACTCGCGATCGTGCTGGGCGCCGGGCTGGTCGTGCCGGCCGTGGCCTCCGCCACCGCCATGCTCGCGTCTTCCAGTGCAGTGTTCGCGCCCGCGTCCGCCAACTCCGCGGCCGACGCCGACCCCGCTCCCGCTCCCGCCGTCCCGTCCGCGCCCGTGACCATGGAGGTCGAGACGGTCAACGGCTCCGGCTGCGCGGCCGGCACCGCCAAGGTCACCCCCTCGGGCGACAACACCGCCTTCACCGTCAGCTACGAGCAGTACGTGGCGTGGGCCGGCGGTCAGGCGCCGCCCGCCTCCTTCCGGAAGAACTGCCAGCTCAACGTGCGTGTCGACGCGCCGGAGGGCTGGACCTACGCGATCACCGGGATCGAGCACCGCGGGTTCGCGCACCTGGAGGCGGGAGCCACCGGGCTGCTGCGCGCCAACTACTACTTCCAGGGCGACAGCCGCTCCAAGGCCGTGGCCCACGACTTCACCGGTCCGTACAACGACTCCTGGAAGATCCAGGACAAGATCGCTCCCGCGGACCGCATCTACGCTCCGTGCGCCAAGGAGCGCAACCTGAACATCAACACCGAACTGCGGGCGGCCGCGGGCGACTCCGACGCCAAGTCCAGTTTCGTGGCGATGGAATCGAACTACGGTAACTCGCGCTACCAGCTCGCCTGGAAGCGCTGCGCGGAGTAATCGACTCGTTCCGCCAGCAAGACCAAGAGAGCAGCGGCGGTGGTCGGCCCGGTACGGAGAATGCGTACCAGGCCCGGCCACCGCTCGCATTTTTCCAACGAAGTTCAGCCTTCTTTTCCAGCGTCCTCTTCGGTGTCGTCGAACAGCAGCGCGCCGAGCCCGCGCCGCACTCCCGGCGATTCGCGGACGCGCCGGACCGCGAGCACCGTCCCGGCCGCATAAGGCTCCGCGGAATCGCCCGCGTCATGCCGCATCACCAGGCGCTCGCCCTTTCCCGCGAACACCGCCTCCGTGCTGACCGTGAAGCCCGGCAGCCGCACCGAGTGGACCCGCGTCCCGCCGACCTCCGCGCCGCGCGCCTCGGCCGGGCCGTGCAGCTCGACCAGCGGGACGCCGCCCTCCGGCCGCCGGATCTCGCCCAGCGACTCGGCCAGCTCCCGCGCCGTCCCGGACGGGACGTCCGGCTTCGTGTCGCTCGCGTAGTCGATGATCTCCCAGTGGTCCAGTTTCGCGGCGGCCAGCGAGGCGGCCCGCTGGAGCAGCGCCGCCATGACCGAGAAGTTCCCGGCGGCGACCACGCCGACGCCGCGCTCCCGGGCGAGCCCGTCCAGCTCGGCGTAGTCGGCGGCGGTCAGCCCGCTGGACCCGACCACCGCGTGCACGCCCGCCTCGACGGCCGCCCACACGTTGCCGCGGACGGCGGCGGCGCTGGTGTAGTCGACGAGCACGTCGACCTCGGCGTCCCGGAGGGCGTCCGCGACCGAGGCGTGGACCCGGCCGTCGCCGTGGCCCACGGCGTCGGCGAGGGTCCGTCCGGCCGCCGAGCGCGACACCCCGGCGGTGAGCGCCAGGTCGTCGGCCCGGTCGACGGCGGCGAGGATGGGCGGCGCGGTCCAGCCGGTCACCCCGGCGAAACAGACTCTGATCATGCCGCCACTGTAGGCAGCGGTCAGCCGTCCCGGCGGGCGGGCTCGAACAGCTCGACCAGGTTGCCGGCGGGGTCCGCGACGAGGATCTGGCGCCCGCCCGGCCCGCTGACCAGGTCGCTGCGGAACGCCGCCCCGGCGGCGGTCAGCCGCGCGACCTCGGCGTCGAGGTCGTCCACGATCAGGTGGAGGCGGTTGCGCCCGGGGACGGCGGCGTCCGCCGGGGTGGCGCGGGCGCCGGACGACGCGGGCCCGGACAGCAGCAGCCGCAGCGGCCCGCGCACGACCTCCGCGAACGCGGGCGCGGCGGTGAAGCCCGGCGCGAAGCCCAGACGGCCGGTGTAGAAGTCGATGGCGGCTTGGACGTCGTCCACGATGTAGCGGACGCCGATCTGCTCTCGCGCTTCGGTCATGGGTGAACCTCCGGGTCAGGGCCGGGTGCGAGGACGGGCACCAGGTGGCGGACGCGCGTGTCGATCTCCGTGACCGTCCGGGCGAAGGCGTCGCCGTCCTCCGCCGCGGCCGGGTCGGGGATGCTCCAGTGGGCCGGCCGCGGCCGGCCGCCGAACTCCGGGCAGACCTCGCGCACCCGGTCGCACAGGGTGATCACGTGGTCGAACGGGCGGTCGGCCAGGTCGTCCAGGCCGCGTGGACGCTGCCGCGCGATGTCGATGCCGTAGCGCTCGCGCAGCAGCTCCACGGCCGCCGGGTGGACGCGCGCCGCCGGACGGCTGCCGCCGCTCGTCACCTCGACGCGCCCCCGGGCGTGGTGGCGCAGCAGCGCCTCCGCGACCGGTGAGCGGGCGCTGTTGCCGGTGCAGGCGAACAGCACCCGCGCCCGTCTCGATGATGGCGGCGCCGGGTGCGGCGCCGGTCCAGGCAGCGCGGGATGCAGGGCGCTCCCGGTGGCGGCGAGCGCGTCGGCGCAGCGGTCCAGGTCGAGGTGGTAGTAGCTGTCGCGGGCGTCGAAACTGCTCCGCCGCGCGGTGACCAGCCCGCCGCGGCGCAGCAGCCGCAGGTGGTAGGAGACGAGGTTCTGCGGCTCGCCGACCCGGGCCACCAGCTCGCGGACGCGGTGGTCGCCGCCCGCCAGCTCGGCCAGCAGCCGCCACCGCAGCGGGTGGGCGGCCAGCCGCACGAACTCCGGCGGGCCGTCGGCGCCGCGCGCGTCGCGCTCCGGGAGCACCATGCCCTGACAATACATCAAACTGGTTTGATGTAGTTGGCGGTTGCGCTCGGGGCGGGGGAGGGGTCATGATCTGGACATGATCTCCATCAGGAAGGGCGGCGACGCCCACGCGCGATGATCGCGCTCGCGCGGCGCGAAGACGCCGCCGTCCCCGCCGCCGAATTTCGCAGCGGGAATCCCCGCGACCAGTGGCGGGACGCAGTCAAGATCAGGCAGGAATGGCTCGGCCACGGTCTGTCCACGGAACCGGCTGATCGGCTGACGGCCGAACGCAGCCTCAACGCGATCTACGCGAAGATCTCACGTCCACGGCCGAAGGTCGTTTGGGTGGACTCCCCGGAAGCGGCGATTCCGCTGGTCACCGGCCTGCCCACGCTCGACGACCTGTACCGGGGGATCCGGCGCCCGGCTTCGAGGGACGCTCCGCCGTTGGCGAGCGACGTGGCCATGGCCGGGGCGAAATTGCGTGGAGCGCTCAGCTCGACCGTGATCCACGCCGACCCGGAACTGTCCCTGGTACGGAAGGGCAAACGCGGTGAGCGGTGGCCCAAACTGCCGCCGCTGGACGCGATCCGTGTCGGGATTCCGTTCGGTGTCGTCCTGCATCAGGGAATTCGGGTGGCGCTTCACCAAAGCCTCGCGACCGGGTTCCGCGTGCCCGTGCGGGACGCGCTGGGCAGAGGGCCCGTGCCGGTGTGCTGGTATGGGCAGCAGGACGCGCCGTGGATCGCGTACTACGACGTCCTGCACCGGCTCGGCCTGGCCCGCTACCGGCCGGACGACCTCGACCACCTCGCCCACTGGGCCGCGCTCGCCCGCTCGTGCGGGTGGTGGTGGCCCGGCGAGGACGTGTGCGTCGTGGTCGAGCGTCCCGAGGCGGTGAGCGTCGAACCGGTGCCCGGGACGTGGCACGACGAGGTCCAGGTCCGGAGCGTCCGCTACCGGGACGGCTGGCGACCGGTCTGATCGATGTCCGACGTGGCGGTGGGCTCTCCTACGAGCCCACCGCCACCCGTTTGCGCGCGTACTTCACGGCGGCGGACAGCGTCGCGATGTCGTAGGCGCCGACGTGGCGGCGTCCGTTCACGAAGAAGGTCGGGGTGCCGGAGACGCCGCTCAGGTCGGCGGAGTCGACGTCCTCCGCGATCCGCGCCGCGCCCACGCCCGAGCGCAGGTCGCGGCGGAAACGCTCGACGTCCAGGCCCAGTTCCTCCGCGTACCGGACGAGGTCGCGCGGCTGCAGCGCGTCCTGCCGGTCGAGCAGCAGGTCGTGCATCTCCCAGAAGGCGTCCTGCGCGGCGGCGGCCTCGGCGGCGTGCGCGGCGAGCTGCGCCTGCGGGTGGATGTCGTTCAACGGCAGGTGCCGCCACACGTACCGGACGTCCCCGTGGTCGGCGAGCAGCTCCCGGATGACCGACTCGGCCTGCCCGCAGTACGGGCACTCGAAGTCGCCGTACTCGACGACCGTGACGGGCGCGCGGTCCGGCCCGCGGACGTGGTCGCGGTCCGGGACGACCGGCGCGGCCAGGTCGACGATGCTCTCCGCCGTGCCGAGCAGCGCCCGCAGCCGCAGCCGCGCGGGCAGCAGCGCCGCGACGCGGACCACCGTCCACGTGACGACCGTCGCGGCGAGCGCGGCGAGCAGCACGCCGATCTTCGCCTCCTCCAGCTCGTCGCCGGTGAAGGACAGCGTCGCGATCAGCAGCGCCACGGTGAACCCGATCCCGGCGATCGCGCCGCCGCCCGCGACGGCGGCCCAGCCGACCGGCGGGCGCAGCCGCCCCTTGCTCACCCGCCGGACGAACCACGAGAAACCGACGATGCCGACCGGTTTCCCGACCACGTAGCCGACGAGGATGCCGAGCGTGATCGGGGACGTGAAGGCGCGTCCGAGGAACCCGGCGCTGATCGGGACGCCCGCGTTGGCCAGCGCGAACAACGGCACGATCACGTAGCTCGTCCACGGGTGGATCAGGAGCTGGAGCCGCTCGTTCGGGGAGATCGCGGCGGCCACGCCGGTCCGCGCGGACCGGGCGAACTCCGGGGTGGGCTGCTCGCGGAACAGGCGGAACACCTCCGTCGCGCGCTCCAGGTCGCTCCGCGCCGCCGGGTGCGCGTACGTCAGCAGGCCCATCGCCAGGCCGACCACCACCGGCTCCACCCCGGACGAGTACAGCGCCCCCCACGCGGCCACGCCGAGCACGATGTACACCGCGACCTGCCGGATCCCGAGCGCGCGGACGACCACCGTCGCCGCGAGCAGGCCCGCCGCCAGCAGCAGCGGCGGAGCCGACACGTCCTCGCTGTAGACGGTGGCGATCACGAGGAGCGCGACGACGTCGTCCACGACCGTCGCGGTAAGGAGGTACGCGCGGAGCCGGGCCGGGAACCTGCGTCCGACCAGCGCGAGGACGCCCAGCGCGAACGCCGTGTCGGTCGACATCGCGATGCCCCAGCCGTGCGCGGACGGCCGTCCCGCGTTCACCGCCAGGTAGATCCCGACCGGGACGAGCATCCCGCCGATCCCGGCCGCGAGCGGCAGCGCGAGCCGCCGCCGGTCGCGCAGCTCGCCCATGTCGAACTCGCGGCGCGCCTCCAGCCCGACGACGAAGAAGAACACCGTCATCAGGCCGCCGTTGACCCAGTTCCGCAGGTCCTGCGAGATCCCCGCGTCGCCGAGCCGGAGCGACAGGTGCGTCGACCAGGCGCGCTCGTAGGACGCCGCGTCCGCGTTCGCCCAGGCCAGCGCGGCGAGCGTGGCGGCCAGCAGGACCAGCGCGCCGCCGGTCTCGGTGCGCATGAACTCGCGGAGCGGGGTTCGCAGGTTTCGCGCCCATGCCGTGGTCCGGCCGGCGAACGGCCCGGCCGCCTGGCCCTCCGTCATCGCTCCGTCGTCACGCGCAGCCACACCATCCCGCTGAGGTCGAGCCAGGCCGCGTCCGGTGTGCGAACCAGGCGCAACATCACATGATCGCATCCGGGGCAGCGGGCGACCATGCCGGGCGCGCGGTCGTACACCGCCAGCGCGGCGACCGGGCCGGTGCGGCCGCAGTTGACGCAGCGTCCGGTGGCGGCGGTGACGTCCATGGCGACCAGGGCGAACAGCTCGCCGAGCGGCCCGGCGAGCGCGTTGCCGTCCACGTATCCGGTGCCGGTGTCTCGCGCGGTCATGTCGATCAGCCTCCGCTCAGCCGAACCGTTCGGTCCTGATCCGGCGCGGGTCGTGGCCGCGGGCGACCAGCAGGTCTGCCGCCGCCTCCACGAAACCGGTGGGTCCGCACACGAAACAGTCGCCGGCCAGGCCGAGGTGCGCGAGGTCGGCGGGGGCGAGGCGGCCGGGCGGGCGCGGCCAGCCGTCCGGGGCCTCGCGGGTGTAGACGAGCGCCACGGTCAGGCCGTGGTCGGGACGCCGCAACTCGTCGGCGAAATACACGTCGGACGGCGTCCGGACGGAATAGAGGAGCGTGAACGGCGTCCCGTCCCCGGACCGGCGGCGCGCCCGGATCATCGCCATCAGCGGCGCGATTCCCGACCCGCCCGCGATGAGTAGCACTGGCCGTTCTGTGCCCGGCCGCCAGACGAACCAGCCGCCTACCGGGCCGCGAAGCTCGACCGGGTCTCCGAGGCCGATGACATCGGTCAGATAGGGGGACACCTCGCCGTCCGCTATCCGCTGGACGGTCAATTCCACCCGGTCGGGTGCGGAAAGCGAATAGCTGCGCTGCGCGGTGTATCCGTCGTCCGCCGTCAACCGCAGGTCGATGTGCTGGCCTGCCGTCTGACCGGGCCAGTCCGGGACGTCGAAGACCAGCGTGCGCGCCGTCTCGGTCTCCTGGCGCGCCTCGGCCAGCCGCGCGACGCGCCAGGCTAGTCGCCCTGGTATCGCTGCTCGCGCCATGGGTCGCCGTAGTCGTGGTAGCCCGCGGATTCCCAGAAACCGGGTTCGTCGTCGGTGAGCAGCCGGATTCCGTGCACCCATTTCGCCGACTTCCAGAAATACAGGTGCGGCACCAGCAGCCGTGCCGGGCCGCCGTGCTCGGGCGCCAACTCCTCGCCGTTGTAGCGGTGGACGATCCACGCCTGCCCCTCCACCAGGTCCGCGAGCGGCAGATTGGTCGTGTAGCCGCCGTAGGAGTGGACGAGCGCGAAATCGGCCTCGGTCTCGACGTCGGCGAGCAGGGCGTCCAGCGACACCCCCTCCCATTCCGTGGCCAGCTTGGACCATTTGGTGACGCAGTGGATGTCGACCGTCGGCGTCTCGGCCGGCAGGTCCAGGAATTCGCGCCATGTCCAGCGGTGCTCCCGGCCCGTCTCCGTGGTGACGGTGAACTCCCAGTCGTCCTCCCGCATCCGCGGGGTCGGGCCCGCCGACAGCACCGGGAAGTCGTTGGTCAGGTACTGCCCCGGCGGCAGCTCGGCGGCGGACTTGCGCCGCCGACCGTGAAAGCCGGGCGAGACGATCCCCATCGCAGCCTCCTCAGTCGAGTGGGACGGGGGTTTCGTTGGATCGTCCCCGCCGACGGCGGCGTGACGCGAAACCGCGCCCCATGAGGCCCCAAAGAATTCGGCCCGGCCGGGTCGTTCCGCCTTCGCGGGACGACCCGGGCCGTGTCAGGCGGGGGTTCGCCTGCGGGCCATCGCCTGGAGCGCCGCGGTGGCGTCGAGCAGCGGCGGCACGAAGCTCGCGCGCGTGCCGGAGGCGGTCACGGCGGTCCTGATCTCGGCGGCGGACGCGGTCGGGAACAGCGACCAGAGGAGCGCGATCGTCCCGGTGACGAAGGGGGCGGCGACGCTCGTCCCGCTCCGGGCGAGCGGCGGGCCGTCCGGGCCGAGGCTCGTCACCCGGTCGCCGGGGCCGCCGAGCCCGCGCCGCCCGACCGAGCGGCCGAGGTTCGAGCCGCGCATGGGACGTCCCGTCCGGTCGTAGGCGGCGACGGGCAGGACCCAGGGGTGGCCGGTGAGCGCGCTGCTCCCGGCGGTCCGGTCGTCGCCCGCCGCGACGACGATGAGCACGCCCTGCCGCGCGGCGTGGTCGAGCGCGTCGACGAGCCGCCGCTCGTGGTCGGGACGGGGCCGGTCCATGGCGGCGCTGACGTTGACGACGCGGGCGCCCGCCGCCGCGCAGGCGAGTATTCCGGTGGCGATGTCCTCGGGAGTGGCGGTCGGGGTCCGGCCGTTCCCGGAATGGTCGGTGAAAACCGCATGGACGTAGATCGTGCATTCCGGGCAAATGGCGGGAGCGCCGGAGTCGCGTCGCGCGGCGAGGATTCCGGCGATGAAAGTGCCGTGCAGGCAGGCCGGATGACCGGGCCGGGCGCAGGTCGCCTTATGCCCGCCCGGCGTCCCCGCGACGCGCGCGCCCCACAGGCCCGGATGGCCTGACAGGACGGGCCCGTCGACGATTCCGACGCCAATACCGGGGCTCCCGGCGGAGCGTTCCATCAATGGGCCGAGACCGACCAGAGAGAGTGATTCCATGAAACCCGACCACCCCCAGGCGCGGTCCGTGGCAAAATCATCGTGACAGCGCCCATGCTTGATCGCAAGGTCGAGAAAAGCCATTAACCCAGGTCGGAGGCGGCCGGAACAGGCCAGCGCGGAACGAAACGGCGGAACTGCGTTCCGTCAGCCGCGGACGAAGACCCGGTGGATTTTGACGGGCGCGGTCGGCTCGCCGTCGTCGGGGCCGTTCTCGCCCGGGATGATGCCGCCCTTCACGATCCGGTCGAGGACGCGGAGACCCGAGGTCACCTCGCCGAGGACGGTGTAGGCGGGCGGGATCTCGGCGCGCGAGTGGACGAGGAAGAACTGACTGCCGTTGGTGTCCGGGCCCCAGTTGCCCATGGCGACCGTCCCGCGCGGATACTTCTCCTGGCCGGTCAGTTCGTCGTCGAACTTGTAGCCGGGCCCGCCCTTCTCGGCGGCGTAGATGTCGCCGCACTGCAGGACGCCGAGCCGCGGCGAGTTCGTCAGCCGCCAGCACCGCGTGTGGTCATAGAACCGCTGCCGCGACAGGCTCACGAAATTGTGCACCGCACACGGTGCGTTACCCCTGTCCATCCGTATGCGCACATCGCCGAAGTTGGTGATGATGACGACGTCCACCTCGCCGTGGGAACGCGCTTTGGAACGCGGCGGGTGCACCCGTTTCGCGGGCGGATTGTCGGGCGTCGGGGTGAACGCGCACCGGACCGCGTGCCCGCCCTTTTCCGGTGACGCCGCGTGAGCGGTGCCGGACGGGACGACGAGCGCGGCGGCAAAACCGGCGGCCAGGGCGAGGACGGTCCAGCGCGGTCTCATACCGCATTACCGTAGTGATCATCGCGGCACCGGCCAAGTGGCAAAAAGCGACGAACCAGCCACCGTCTAAATGGCGGCCGCCTGGACGAGATAGAGCACCGCCAAAACGGTGGCCGACAAGCCGAGCGCGATCTTGAGCGCGGTCTCGGGAAGCCGGGGTTGCAGGCGCGCCCCCGCGTATCCGCCGATCAACCCGCCGAGCCCGCAGGCCACGCCGAGCGTCCAGTGCGGGGCGATGTCGCCGTGCGCGGTGAGCGAGAGCACCGCATAGGTCGCGGCGCCCGCCACGGACGTGAGGAACGTGGACGCCAGCGCGGCGGGCGCGACCTCGGAGACGGGCATGCCGCGTCCGACCAGCACGGGCCCGATGATCGACCCGCCGCCGATGCCGTAGACGCCGCCGACCGTGCCGACGGCCAGCGCGAGCCCGGTGACGAAGCGGGTGGACGGCCGCCCGGCGCGCCGCCGGGCCGGGCGCAGCGCGCGGACGCACAGCCACACCCCGAGCGGCAGCAGGAGCAGCCCGACCAGCAGCCGGAACACCACCGGGCCGGGGACGGCGAACACCCGGATCACCGCCCCGGCGACGACGCCGGGGAGCGTCCCGGCGACCAGCAGCCGCGTCAGCGGCCCCGTGAGGTTCCCCTGGCGGTGGTGCCGGACCAGGGCGCCGGGCCCGGCGACGACGTTGAACAGCAGGTTCGTCGGGGTGACTGCCGGGTTCGGGACGTTCAGCAGGCTGAGCTGCGCGGGAAGCAGGAACACCGCCCCCGACACCCCGACCGGGGCCGTCACGACCGCGATCGACGCCCCGGCGGCGAACCCGAACAGCAGCTCCGGCATCACCGGACGAATCCTGCCTTACCGCCCTGCTCAGCCGTGCTCCCGGGCGCGCCGGAGCAAGCTTGACGATATTTCAGGTTGACTTAGTAGGGAATCCCGGCCATGCTGGTCTCATGCATTCGGGTCTCGCTCTCTGGACGCGACCGCACGTCGACTTCGGAAGGCTCGCCGGCGGTCTGTGTCGTAGCTCCACGTCCAAGTGACGCATGGCGCACGACCAACGACGCGGAGAGTGGGAGACCGGAGCGATGACGATTGGCACGACCATCCCGGAGAGGGTCGGGAGCGGAGACACGGCGCTCGCCGCCACGGTGTCCGACCTCGCCGAGAACCTGGACGCCTGGCTGCCGCGGGTGCGGCTGAGCGCGCAGGGTCGCTGGTACGAGCGGCTGCACCGGGACGACGAGCGCGAGCTCTGGCTGATCAGCTGGCTGCCCGGTCAGACGACCGGGCTGCACGACCACGGCGGCTCGCGGGGCGCGTTCGCGGTGGCGCTCGGCAGCCTCCAGGAGCGCGACCTCGGCGCGGTGCGGGACGTGTCGTCCGGCGAGTCCCGCGCGTTCGGGGCGGACTACGTCCACGAGGTGCGCAACGTGTCGGCCGCGCCCGCGGTCAGTGTGCACGTGTACTCGCCGCCGCTGTCGTCCATGAATCGGTACGACCTGCATGACGGCCGCCTGGTGCGGCTTGTGACCGAAGAGGCCGGTCAATGGTGACCCGGCCGAACGGTGGAGGAGGCGCCGGAGGCTGACGCACCGGTGGTGCGCGGCAGTGGACCACCTCCCCTGCGAGGGCCTGGCCCGGTCGTGGCGTGGTATCGGGCCAGGCCCTACCTCCTCCGGTAGGCATGCCTCCGTACGCGGAGCAGAACGAGCAGCACACCCGCGCCCGTCCCGCGGCGCAACAGGTCGGGGCCGTCCTCCGCCATGAAGCCCCGCTGACGACCGGCACGGGCATACTGCGCTCGCAGTAGACGGACGTTCGTCCGGTGGCACGATTCGCGTTCGCGGAGGTCCGGGTAGGGTCCGCGTATGAGCAGCGGATTGTCCGGTTTCTGGGCCCGGGTCCGGGACCCGGCGATCGCGGTCGGGGTGGCGGCGATGCTGCTGGGCGCCGCGCTGGCGCAGGAACACACACCCTCCGACCTCGATTTCCTCGGTTACGCGCTGGTGGTGGTCGGCGGGCTCGCGCTCGTCGGCCTGCGCCGGGCCCCCGTCCCCGTCCTGGTCGTCACAGGGCTGTGCGCGGTCGGGTACAAGGCGGTCGGGTTCGAGGTCCCCGCGGTCGCGTACCTGTTCGCGGTCTACACGGCCGTCCGGTCGGGGCATCGCACCGTCACGCTGGCGGTGAGCGCGGCCCTGCTGGCGGCGCTCCCGGTCGCGGCGATGGCCTCGTCCGGGGACCGGCCGCTGAGCGATGCGTTCGCGCAGGCGCAGGGCGTCCTGGAGCTGGCCTGGCTGGTCGCCGCGGGCGCCGCCGGGGAGGCGCTGCGGCAGGCGGAGCTGCGCGCGGACGAGGCCGAGCGCACCCGCGAGGAGGCCGCCCGGCTGCGCGCGTCGGAGGAGCGGCTGCACATCGCGCGGGAGCTGCACGACTCGCTCACCCACCAGATCTCGATCATCAAGGTGCAGGCGGGGGTCGCCGTGCACCTGGCCCGCAAGCGGGGCGAGCCGGTGCCGGAGGTGCTGCTCGCGATCCAGGAGGCGGGACGCGAGGCGACGCGGGAGCTGCGCGCGACGCTGGAGACGCTGCGCGACGACGAGCGGTCGCCGTCGCGCGGGCTCGACCACGTCCCCGAACTGGTGGAGAGGGCGCGGGGGATCGGCTTGGAGACGACGCTGACCATCGAGGGGCAGCGGCAGGACGTGCCGGTCGCGGTCGACCAGACGGCGTACCGGATCGTCCAGGAGTCGCTGACCAACACGGCGCGGCACGCGGCCGCCGCCACGGCGTCCATTCGGATCGACTACGGCCCGGGGACGCTCGCCATTCGCGTCGACGACGACGGAAAGGCGACGCCGGGTGTTTCGCCTGTTCCGGGCGTCGGGTTGCTCGGAATGCGGGAGCGCGTCACGGCTCTTGGCGGACAGTTGAGCGCGGAGCCGCGCAGCGAAGGCGGATTCAGCGTGCGGGCCGAGTTCCCGGTGGGCGGGCTCTCGTGATCCGCGTCCTGCTGTGCGACGACCAGCCGCTGATCAGGGGCGGGTTCCGGGCCCTGCTGAACGCCGAGGACGACATCGACGTCATCGCCGAGGCCGGGGACGGGCAGGAGGGCCTGGCGCTCATCAAGGAGCACCTCCCGGACATCGCGCTCATCGACATCCAGATGCCCGTCATGGACGGAATCGAGACGACCCGGCGCATTGCCGCCGACCCGGACCTCGCCGGGGTCCACGTCGTCATCCTGACCAATTACGGCTTCGACGAATACGTCTTCAACGCGCTGCGCGCCGGCGCCGCCGGATTCCTCGTCAAGGACATCGAGCCGGACGACCTGCTGCATTCCGTCCGCGTCGCCGCGCGGGGGGACGCGCTGCTCGCGCCGTCCATCACCCGGATGCTGATCAGCCGGTACGTCGCGCAGCCCCTCAATCCCGGAGTGGGAGAAGGGCTGAAGGAACTGACGAACCGGGAGCGCGAGGCCGTTCTGCTGGCCGCGCAGGGACTGTCCAACGACGAGATCGCCGACCGGATGGTGATCAGCCCGTTCACGGCGAAGACGCACATCAACCGGGCGATGGCGAAACTCCAGGCCCGTGACCGGGCCCAGCTCGTCGTCCTCGCCTATGAGTCCGGATTGGTGGCCCCTCGGAGTCAATGACTCCGAGGGGCCACCGGCTTGGAAGTCAGACTCCCGCCGTTTCCTCGACCTGGGGAATGGCGGACGGCACCTGCTTCCGGCGTCCGGGCATCCACCAGTTGGCCTTGCCGCACATTTCCATCACCGCCGGGACGAGCACCATCCGGACGATCGTCGCGTCGATGAGCACGGCGACCGCCATGCCGAGGCCGATCTGCTTGACCGCCACGTCCGGGCCAAGCAGGGACGTCGTGAAGACGGCGACCATGATGGCGGCCGCGGCGGTGATGACCTTGGCCGTTCGCACCAGGCCGCGGGTGACGGCCGTCCGGGTGTCGCCGGACCGCTCGTACTCCTCGCGGATCCGCGAGACGAGGAACACCTCGTAGTCCATCGACAGGCCGAACAGCAGCGCGAACATCAGCATCGGCACCCAGCTCGCGATCGGCGTCTCGGTCGGGAAGCCGAGCGGCCTGCCGAGCCAGCCCCACTGGACGATCGCCACCAGCACCCCGTACGCGGCGCCGATCGACAGCAGGTTCAGCACGGCGGCCTGCAACGCGATCGTCACCGACCGGACCAGCGCGACCAGCAGCACCAGCGACATCGCGACCACGACCGCGATCATCAGCGGCAGCCGCGCGCCGATGTCGGCGGAGAAGTCGATCGCGACGGCGTTCGGGCCGCCGAGCCGGACGTCCGCGCCGCCGGGCGCGCGGGGCAGGACGTCGTCGCGGAGGTGGTGGACCAGTTCGGGGGTCGCCTCGTCCTGGAAGCCGGTCGCGGGGAAGGCCATGAAGATCGCGGCCTGCCCGTCCCGGCTGATCCGGGGCGGGGTGACGGAGGCGACGCCCTTCGTCGCGCGGACCGCCGCGACGACCGGACCCAGGTCGGACCGCGCCCCCGTCTCGGTCGCGAAGATCAGCGGCGCGCCGTAGCCCGGCCCGAAGCCCTCCGAGACGATCGTGTGGGACGTGTAGCTGCTCCGGTCGTGGGGCTGCACGCTCGCGTCCGGCAGGCTCAGCCGCATCGACAGCAGGGGCGCGGCGAGCACCAGCAGGCCCGCGCCCGCGAGCGTCGCCGCGATCAGCGGACGGCCCTGCACGACACCGGCCCAGCGCTCCGCCGGGGTCCGCCGCTCCCGCGCCGGGCCTCGCCCGCTGCGGCGCGGCAGCCGCAGCGAGTTGATCCGGTGGCCGGTGAAGCCGAGGAACGCGGGCAGCAGCGTCACCGCGGCGGCCATCGTCACGAGCACGGTCAGCGCGGCGGCGACGGCGACGCCGGTGATCAGCCGCTGGCCGACGACCGTCAGGCCGAGCAGCGCGATCATGACGGTCGTCCCGGCGAACAGGACGGCGTGCCCGGCGGTCGTGATCGCCTTGACGGCGGCCGCCTCGGGGCCGTCGCCGTCCTGGAGGGCCTCCTTGTAGCGGGTCACGATGAACAGGGCGTAGTCGATGCCGACGCCGAGCCCGATCAGCGCGGCGACGATCACGGTGAAGTCGGGCGCGGGCATGACGTATCCGACCAGCCTGATCGTGGCGATGCCCCCGAGGATCGCCATCAGCGCGGTCACGATCGGCAGGCCCATCGCCACCAGCGAGCCGAAGGCGACGAACAGGATCACGGCGGCGGCGAGCACGCCGACGCCCTCGGCCGGACCCTGCCCCGGGGTCTCGGCCTTCTCCGCCATCTCCCCGCCGAGGCCCAGCGCGACGCCGTCGCCGGAGGCGTCCTCGACCGCGTCCACCAGCGGCTTGACGTCGGACTTCGGCGGCTCCTTCACCGTCAGCGGGATCGTCGTGCGGGCGATGCGCCGATCGGCCGTGACCAGGCTCCCGTCCTGGTACGGCGACGTCACCGGGCCCGTCACGGGCGAGTCGGCCAGCTCGGCGATGACCTTCTCGACCTTCCGCCGGACGGCCGGGTCGTCGATTCCCCGGTCCGCCTTGACGGCGAGGGTCAGGGTGTCGCCCTGCTGCTCGGGGAAATGCCTTTCGACGATCCGCTGCGCCTTCGCCGACCCGGAGTCGCCGCCGGAGAAATCGTTGTCGTAGTCCGCGCCATATCCGAACCCGGCGAACGCCACGGCGAGCACGCCGACGATCCAGGCCAGGACGACCAGGCGGCGGCGCCGGAAGCAGAACCGGGCGAGTCTCGCCAGAACCCCGTCCGGAGGCGGATTCTCGGTGGGCATCATCGTTCTCCTTGCGTCTTTGGGCGTCCCTCCAATGCTTGTGTTTCGGCAGTTCCGCGTCGTCGTGCAGGAAAAGGCACTATTCGGCCCGCGCTACCGCGCCCGCGGTACTCCGCTCGCGGTAGCCCGCCCGCGCACGGATGATCTTTGCCCGGTCCCGACGACCCGCTGACCCGCGCGCGGGTAGGCCGAACTCGCGATGGCGGAGCGGCGCTCGGGAGGCTCGGTTGAGGAAGCACGGTCGGTCGAAGGGGCTGGTCGCCGCCGGGACGGCCCTGCTGGTCGTCGGCGCGAGCGGCGTCGCCGTCGCGGCGCCCGTCCCGGGCGTCCCCGCGCAGCGGCGGACGATCGCGGACTGCGCGAACGTCGGCGTCGACCCGCCGCGCGTCCCCGACGGTCCCGTCACCACCCTGCGGTTGGACGGCGATTCCCTGACCGTCGACCAGGCGTTCCGCGTCCTCACGGCGCCGCGCCTGCGGGTGAGCCTCTCCGCCGGCGCGATCCGCACGATGCGCGAGTACCGCCGCGACGCTGTCGCGCTGGTCACCCGGCAGTCCCCGCCCCCGCCGCGCGTCTACGGGTGGAACCAGGCGCTCGGGCCGCTGAAGGACCGTCCGATCAGCCCGGCGGAGTCGAAGGAGTTCCAGAAGCGCGTGCTGGCCTCGCACGGCGTCGCGACCGAGCCCGTCCTGCCGGGACGGATCGCGCGGCTCGCGCTGGTGATCCGCGCCAACCAGATGGCGCGCGGGCACATGGGCGTGCGGCCCGAACTGCCCGGCAAGTTCCTCGAACTGGTCAACAAGGGCGTCACCCCGGTATTGCCGCAGGTCGGGTCGCTCGGGTCGGGGGACCTCCAGCCGATGGCGGTCGCCGGGCAGGTCGCGACGGGCATCGGCGGCTGCGCGAGCTGGGCGCGGCCGGGCCGCCCGACCCGCGTCGGCCGCGCCGCCGACATCCTCCGGGCCGCCGGGATCGCCCCGGTCGAGCTGGAGATGGGCGAGGCGCTGCCGATCATGAGCGGCAGCACGGTCGTCGCCGCGTCCGCGGTGGCGGCGCTGCACCGGGCGCAGGCGCAGGCCGACCATGCCGAAGGCGCGTTCGCCCTGTTCATGGAGGCGCTGCGGGCGGAGGGCAGTTCGCTCGACCCGCGCACGCACGACGAGCGGCGGATCCCCGAGGAGCGGGCGGTCGCCGCCCGGCTGCGGCGGCTGGTGCGCGGCACCGAGTTCATGACGGACCGGACGCGCGTGCGCTTCAACCCGGACGACTCCCACCGCGTCCAGGACGCGGTCTCGGTGCGCGCCGCGCCGCACATCCTGGCGTCGCTCCGGCAGAGCATGGACCATGTCGCGAAGGTCCTCGCACCGGAGATGAACGCGTCCACGTCCAATCCGCTGGTGTTCCGCGAAGCGGGCGGCAGAGTGGGCGGCGGAGTGGGCGGCGGAGTGGGCGGCGGAGTGGAGTTCGTGATGGGCGGGAACTGGGACGGCGCCGTTCTCGGCCATTCTCTGGACGCCCTGAACGCCGGGCTCGTCGACGCCGGGGTGCTCTCTCAGGAACTGTCGGCGCGGCTGCTGTCCAGCAGATGGAGTTACGGGTTGCCCGCCAATCTGGCGGGCGGCAAGGTGGGGCTGAACTCGGGGATGGTCCAGCTCCAGACGGTCGCGACGGCGTTGATTCCGGAGATGCAGGCTCGGGCGTTCCCGTCCGGGACGCTGTCGCGTCCCGCGAAGGACGGGCAGGAGGACCACAACTCGATGGCGATGGCGTCGGCCCGCAATCTGCGCGAGAACCAGGTCCGCCTCGACACCGTGCTGGCGGTGCAATACCTGATGAGCGCGCAGGGGGTCGACCTCGTCGTCCATGGCATCAAGGACAGGGCTGCGCCGCCGCGCCTCGGCGAGGGAACGCGGCGCATTCACGACGTCATCCGCCAGACGATCGCCGAACTCCACGACGACCGGAACCTCACCCCGGACCTGGAGAGAATGCTCCACATGGTGAACGGCCAAGCGGGCGAGGGGCTGCTGCGCGCCGTCCGGGGACCGGCGGGCTGACCTTCACGGGTTCGCCCGTCCGTTACCGGCCCCTATCGCCCCGGGTGTTTTCCGGGGCGCGGCACGCGCACCGGTCTTTATGCTCGGACGCGTGCCTCCTCACCGGAATTTCCGGCCCCGCGTGCATCCGCCCTCGACCGACCGGCAGAGCTCGCCGTTATGGAAAAGGCTGAAAGTCCGGCTGTTCACGCTCGGCGGCATGGTGTTCGCCGCGCTCATGACGCTCGTCCTGCTCCCGGTCGCGAAGGACGTGCTCTCCGACAAGGCGCAGCGGGCGACCGCCGAGCCCGCGATGTGGGCGAGCGCGACGTCCAAGTCCCCGGAGGCGGGCTGCCTCGCGCTCAGGGACCCGCTCGGCGCGCGGGACCGGGCGGCCATCCAGTTGGACTCCGACGTCGAAGGCGTGGCACGACGGCTCGGCGGCGCCTGGATCGGCGAACTCCCGATCGACCTCAGCCTGCGCGGCGGCAGCGGCCAGGCCACCATCACCGGAATCGAGATCCGGCCCCGGGAAAGGGCGCGCCCGGCGGCGTCCGCCGCCGTGCTGTGCCATTCCTCGGCGGGCACGCCGCCGGTCGCCCAGTTGACCGCGAACCTCGACACGACGCCGCCCGTCGTGAAGATCGGCGGGAAGCGCTACGGCGACGGCTCCGTCATCACCCTCGCCCAGGGTGAGCAGGCCCCCGCGCATCTCGTCGTCTCGATAACCCGGGGATATCTCGAATTCGACATCGTCGTCCGGTTCGCGCACAAGAACAAGGCGGCGGAGACCCTGGTGGTCTACGACGGCGACCCGAAGCTCAAGCGTCCGTTCCGGGTGACCGGGGCCGCGTCCCGCTACCGGTCGATTTTCATCAAGGGTTCCGGATACGACGAGGCGACGGTGCGCAAGGCGTGCCGGTTCCTGCCACTGAAGGGCTGCTGACGTGCTCGGACGGCGCCACGGGCGCATGACCCGTGTGGCGCTGGTCGCCGTTCTGCTCTTATCCGCGGCGATGGTGTGCGCGGCCGACTCCGGGCCGCGCGAGGCCGCGGACCGGTCGTGGGCCGGGCGGGCGCTTCCGAACCTCATGACGCCGGTATGGACGGCCACCGTCGCCAATCTCGACGTTGGACTCGACTCGTGGGACTTCATCGGCCGCCCGGAGGCGTCGTTCTCCCCGGCCGCCGCCGTCCTGCCGGACCTGACGGGCATCCAGGTCCGCGACCCGACGACCGGCCGGATGCTGCACGACATCCAGGTCGGCGAGAGGGTCGGCGACGTCGCGCTCGCGGGCGGCGTGGTCGTCGCGCAGACGCGTGCGAACAGCGCGCGCAATTTCGACTTCCGGCAACTCCGTGCGTACGACCTCTCCTCCGGCCGCGAGCTGTGGGTCCAGGACATGTATTCGAGCCATGTCGTGGAGACCGGCAGATACAGTTTTCTCGGCGCCACCGCGGTCACCTCCCGGGGCGTCGTCTTCACCGCAGCCACCGGAGAAATGATCGGGCTCGACCCGAGGACCGGCCGCATTCGCTGGACGCATTCCAGTGCGTGCTCGAACGGCACCTTGTCCGCCACCGAGAAAATGGTGGTCGTGGTGTGCGAAAAGGGCCCGCTCCTCACGGTGGACCCCGAGAACGGGCGGCTCTACAGCGCCGAGATCCCCGGGACCGTCGTGGACGTCGCGACGACGCCCGACGCCGTCGGCGTCGAATGGACGTCCGCCGACCTGACCGCCCCGGACTACCCGCGCCCGGTTCCGCGGACGGCGACGGTCGTCTCGGGACCGCGGCTGGTGATCTCCCGCGTCGACGGGTCGCCGGGGCACCTCGTCCAGGTCATGGGCGGCCAGGCGATCCTTCAGGGCGACGGCGAACTGCGGGCGGTCGGCCTGGCCCACGGCACCGAGCTGTGGCGGCGGAAGACGGAGCAGACGGCCGCGCCCGGCGGCAGTTCGGTGGGTTCCGAGGACGGCGTGTCCGCCGCCGCCGACGGGCTGGTGCTGCTCAACGGCGCCAACGAGGAGACGCGACCGGGGGCGACGAGCCTCATCGACGCGTCAGGACGTAGCACGCCGCCCATTCCGTGGCCGGTCTCCGGACAGTTCGCGGGTGCGATCCCCGGATATGTCTTCCTCATCTCCCACACCTCGCAGCAACACCTGTTCACGGCGCTGCGGCTCGAACGCGAAACCCTGCCCGACCCGCGGCTCGGCGGCGCGCGACCGGCAGACTGGCCCGACCCGTGCCGCCTTCTCACCCCGGCACAACTCGCCGCACTCGGCCACTACACCGGGTTTCCCGCGAAACCGTCGCCATTCGCCGAACGAACGCGCCTGCCCTATTCCGACCAATGCGATTTCGCCGGTCGGCACCCCTTCTCGCTCCGCGTCGGCTGGGTCGCCCCCGACCAGGCGGCCGCCGAGACCCTGACGCAGAGTCTCCTGCCCGGACCGCCGGGAGTGTGGCAGGCCGGACCGGGCGGCTACCAGTACCGCAGGCTGACCGCCAGCGCCCCTCCCACCGCCGACCGCGCCCTGGTCGCCCGGGGACGGTTCGTCATCGCCGTCTTCGCGCCCAACCAGGTCGGCCTCACCGAAAGGATCACCCGGCTTCTCCAGGCGGACCGTCCACCGGACCCGGCGGGCGGGCTCGACCGGGCCGCCGCGGAGCAGACCGTGCGCGACCACGGCTTCAACGCCCTGATCCAGACATCTCCGCCCAACCCGGGGCCGCTGCGCGCCGTCTACGCCGACTGCGGCCCTCCGGCCTGCAGCCAAGTGTTCCTCTTCCAGGGCGACCGACTTGTCGGCGCGCCGCCCGGAGAGTCCGCCGAACGCCCCTACTACGAGGACGTTCAGATCGTCCGGCAGGACGGGGACACGGTGCGGCTCGCGGCGGCCGTCGTCCCGCCCGGCGCCCCCTGCTGCCAACTGAAGCACGACCTGATCGACCTGCGGATGTCGGACGGCAGGCTCGTGTACCGCGTCGAGTCCGGCCCCTGGCGCCCGGCGCCCGCCGCCCCGCACCGCCGCTAGTCCCAGCCCGCCGACTTGAGTACGTATCGACTATCGATATATAACGAGTACGTGAGCCAAGCCATGCGGGAACCGACGTTCCTGATCCTCACCGCGCTCGCGGCCGGGCCGCAGCACGGGTACGGGATCATGACCGACGTCGGGCGCATCTCCGCCGGGGGCGTGACGCTGCGTCCCGGCACCCTGTACGCCGCTCTCGACCGGCTCGTCCGGGACGGGCTCGTCGCGGCCGACCGCGAGGAGGTCGTCGACGGCCGCCTCCGCCGCTACTACACGATCACCGATGAGGGGCGATCCCGGCTGTCCGCCGAGGTCGTCCGCCTGCGCCGCAACGCCGAGGCCGCCGCCGCGCGGCTCCGCCCGGCCGGAGGAACGACATGACCGACCTGAGCGACCGGTACCGGCGGCTGCTGCGCTGGTATCCGCGCGACCACCGCCGCGACCACGAGGACGAGATGCTCGGCGTGCTGCTCGCCGCGGCCCGTCCGGGACAGGCCGGGCCCAGCCTCCGGGAGACCGCTGACCTGGTCCTCGGCGGCCTCCGGGTGCGAGTGTCCCGCACCGTCGCGCGGGCCTCGGGGACGGGGTGGCGCGACGCCCTCGCCGTCGCGGGCGTGCTGCTCCCACTGGTGCTGAGCCTCACCGCCGTCCGGCTGGTGATCTCGTTGTGGCAACGGGGGCTCGCCGACACGCCCGCCTGGCTGCCGGTCTGGCCGCCCGTCTGGCCGTCCGACTGGTCCGCCCGGATGATCTGGCCGGTGGTCGCCGTGCTGGCCCTGGCCGGCGCGCGGCGGCCGGCCGCCCTCGGCGCGGTCGGGGCGATCGCCTGGTGGGCGGTGATCGTCGGTGGCGAGTACGCGCGGCATGACGCCACGGCGTCGGTGCTGACGGTGTGGTGGCCGATGCTCGGCCTGCTCGCCGTCGCCGGGCTCGCCGCCGGACCCGGCCCCCGGCGAGGCAGGAGAATTCTGCGTCAGGACAAGACGCTGCTCGCCGCGACCGGGCTCTTCCTAGCCTCCACGGTCGTCATCGAGATGCTTCGCTTCGCCCCCTTTCTCTACCGGTACTACTACGACCGGTGCGAGATCGTCGCGGCCGCGGTCGTCGGCGTGCTCGTCCTTTGGTCGCCGGTCGGACGGAGGCTGGCCGTGCTGCTCATCGCACCGGCCGTCTCGTTCGTCCTGCTCTACCAGGTCAGGGGCGGCGGGACGGTGCCGAATGAGTCCCTTACCGTTCTGTTCGCCGTCCTGCTCGTCTCGGTCGCGGTGTTCGTGGTCGGCGCGGTGTTCCTCGGGCCCGCCGAACGCATCGTCAGGCTCGTCCGGAAGGGCGGCTGGTGAGGGGTGGCTGGTGAAGGGCGGTGGCGCTAGGAGATGAAGCCGTTGGCGCGGGCCTGGTCCAGGGCCTGTTCCGCTTCGCGGGTGTCGAGCATTTCGAGGCCGCGGACGGCCCAGAACTGGAGGGACTCGTCCATGTCCTCCAGCCGTTCGCGGAAGAGGTCGAGGGCCTTCTCCGACCGGGCCTCGGCTATCAGTTCCAGCAGCCAGCAGCGCAGGCCGGGATCTTCCGTCTCCGCGGCGAATTCCGCGATCAGTTCGTCGACGTAGGCGTCGGCGTGCTCGCGGAGGAAGTCGAAGGCGTCCTCGCGGGTCCCCGGGTCCTTCTCCCGCATCCGCTGCATGGCCTGGTCGAAACGGCGCCGCGACATGGCGCCGACCCTAGCAGCGGGCCGGGCCGGTGATCGCTGACCAGCGGGTATCGCCCATGATGGAGCAATCCGGACACACCACGGAGGTGCCCATGGCAGAGGACACTGTGCGGGACACGGCCTACGACGTCGCCGCCGTCCGCGCGCGGTTCCCGGCGCTGGCGGGCGGGTCCGCGCACTTCGACGGGCCCGGCGGCACGCAGACGCCGCTGCCCGTCGTCGAGGCGATCGCGGACGCGCTGTCCCGGCCGCTGTCGAACCGCGGGGACCTCACGCCGGGGGAGCGCAACGCCGAGACGATCGTCACCGAGGCCCGGCGGGCGCTCGCGGACCTGCTCGGCGCGCACCCGTCCGGGATCGTCTTCGGACGCAGCGCCACCCAGCTCACCTACGACTTCTCCCGGACGCTCGCCAAGACGTGGTCGGCGGGCGACGAGGTCGTCGTGACGCGGCTCGACCACGACTCCAACGTCCGGCCGTGGGTCCAGGCGGCGGAGGCGGCCGGAGCCGTGGTGCGGTGGGCCGACTTCGACCCGGCGACCGGTGAGCTGCCGGTCGACGCCGTCCGCGCGGTGCTGTCGGACCGGACGCGCCTCGTCGCCGTCACCGCCGCGTCCAACCTGATCGGCACCCGCCCGGCGATCACCGGCATCGCGCGGGCGGTGCACGACGCCGGAGCGCTCCTCTACGTGGACGGCGTGCATTACACCGCGCACGTCTCCGTCGACGTCGAGGCGCTCGGCGCGGACTTCTTCACCTGTTCCCCTTACAAATTCCTGGGCCCGCACATGGGGGTGCTGGCCGGACGTCCCGATCTCCTGGAGACGCTGGCGCCGGACAAGCTGCTGCCGTCCACGAACGCCGTCCCCGAGCGGTTCGAGTTCGGCACGCTGCCCTACGAGCTGCTGGCCGGGGCCCGCGCCGCCGTCGACTTCCTCGCCGGGCTCGGCCCGCGGGACGGGGCCACCCGCCGCGACCGCCTCGTGTCCGCCTTCGCGGCGCTCGACCGCCACGAGGACGGCCTGCGCCGCGCGATCGAGGACGGGTTGAGCGCGTTCGACCAGGTCACCGTGCACTCGCGGGCCGCTAAAAGGACGCCGACGCTGCTGCTGACCATCGACGGACGCGACACGGCAGACGCCTACCGGTTCCTCGCCGAGCGCGGGGTGGACGCGCCGTCCGGGTCGTTCTACGCGCTGGAGGCGTCCCGCAGGCTCGGCCTCGGGGACGCCGGCGGGCTCCGCGTCGGCCTCGCCCCCTACAACGACGACAACGACGTCGACCGCCTGCTGACGAACCTCGAAGCGTTCTTGCGCCGGGCTTGAGCACCCCCCTACTCCGCGCTAGGACGGCGTAGGGGTTTTGCACGATTCCCACAACTGGAGCCGCCAAGCGTGCGATATCAGCGACATGGCTAACCGAGACGTTAGACGGAAGGCTGAGCATGGTCGGAGTCGGAGCGCTCCGGCAGCCCATGTCGCTTCACGGGAAGGCTCGGTCGGGTGTTCAGTCGTGTCGCCATCGTCAACCGTGGTGAGGCCGCCATGCGGCTCATCCACGCCGTACGGGACATCGCCGCGGAGCGCGGGACACGGATCGAGACCGTCGCCCTGCACACCGACGTGGACCGGACGGCCACGTTCGTCCGGGAGGCGGACCTCTCCTACGACCTCGGGCCCGCGTCCGCCCGCCCCTATCTCGACCTGGCCGTGCTGGAGCGCGCGCTCGTCGAGAGCGGCGCGGACGCCGCCTGGGTCGGCTGGGGCTTCGTCGCGGAGGACCCGGCGTTCGCGGAGCTGTGCGACCGCATCGGCGTGACCTTCGTCGGCCCGAGCGCGGACGCGATGCGGCGGCTCGGCGACAAGATCGGCGCGAAGCTGATCGCCGAGGAGGTCGGCGTGCCGGTCGCGCCGTGGAGCCGCGGCGCGGTCGAGACGCTCGACGCCGCCAAGCGGGCCGCCGCCGACATCGGCTACCCGCTGATGCTGAAGGCCACGGCGGGCGGCGGCGGACGCGGCATCCGCAAGGTCACGAGCGAGGCGGAGCTGGCCGACGCCTACGAGCGCACCAGCCAGGAGGCGCTGCGGTCGTTCGGCAGCGGCGTCGTGTTCCTGGAGCGGCTCGTCACCGGCGCCCGGCACGTCGAGGTCCAGGTGATCGCGGACGGCGCCGCCGCGTGGGCGCTCGGCGTCCGCGACTGCTCGGTGCAGCGGCGCAACCAGAAGGTCATCGAGGAGTCGGCGTCGCCGGTGCTCGAACCGGAGCAGGCGGCGGAGCTGAAGGCGTCCGCCGAGCGGCTCGCCGTCGCGGTCGGCTACCGGGGCGCGGCGACCGTCGAGTTCCTCTACCACCCGGGCGACCGGCTGTTCGCGTTCCTTGAGGTCAACACGCGGCTCCAGGTCGAGCACCCGATCACCGAGTCCACCACCGGATTCGACCTGGTCAAGGCGCAGTTGCACGTCGCGTCCGGCGGACGGCTCGAAGGCGGGCCGCCGGTCGAGCGCGGGCACGCCATCGAGGCGCGGCTGAACGCCGAGGACCCGGACCGCGACTTCGCGCCGTCGCCGGGCCGCATCGCCCGGCTGTCCCTGCCCGCCGGGCCCGGCATCCGGGTGGACACCGGCGTCCGCGAGGGCGACACCATCCCCGCCGACTTCGACTCGATGATCGCGAAGATCATCGCCTACGGCCGGGACCGGGACGAGGCGCTCGGCCGGCTCCGCCGCGCGATGGCGCAGACCACCGTGATCATCGAGGGCGGCGCGACGAACAAGAGCTTCGTCCTCGACCTGCTCGACCAGCCCGAGGTGATCGGCGCGACCGCCGACACCGGGTGGATCGACCGCGTCCGCGCCGAGGGACGGCTCATCTCGCACCGGCACTCCGCCGTCGCGCTCGCCGCCGCCGCCATCGAGGCGTACGAGGAGGAGGAGGGCGTCGAGCGGAGGCGGCTGCTGTCGACCG
The DNA here is from genome assembly GCF_008085905.1 of Actinomadura syzygii. GTDB lineage: Bacteria > Actinomycetota > Actinomycetes > Streptosporangiales > Streptosporangiaceae > Spirillospora > Spirillospora syzygii. The sequence continues at coordinate 223,965 of NZ_VSFF01000008.1, forward strand.
CGTTCGGCGGCCGCCCGCAGGTCCAGCACGAGGGCGGACGCCCGCTCGACCTCAAGCTGCGCGGCGTCGCCTACCGGCTGCGCGTCGCCCGGGTCGGCGCGCACCGCTTCCGCGTCGGCGTCGAGGCCGGCGGGACCATCCGTACCGCCGTCGTCGAGCTCGACCGGTTCGACCGGCACACCGGGCAGATCGTCGTGAACGGCTCCCGGTACCGGGTGCTGACCGGCACGCACGGCCCGATCCACCTGGTCGAGGTGGACGGCGTGACCCACCGCGTCAGCCGGGACGAGGGCGGCGTCGTCCGCTCGCCCGCGCCCGCGCTGGTCGTCGCGACGCCGGTGAAGGTCGGCGCCGAGGTCGAGGCGGGCGCGCCCGTCCTCGTCCTGGAGAGCATGAAGATGGAGACGGTGCTGCGGGCCCCGTTCAAGGCGCGGCTGAAGGAGTGCGTCGTCGCCGTCGGCAGCCAGGTCGAGACCGGCGCGCCGCTGCTGCGGCTGGAGCCGATCGCCGACGACACCGAGGAGGAGGACGACGCCCCGGCCGCCGGCCCCGCCGAGCTGGACCTGCCCGCCGGGGCGGAGACCGTCCACCCCGCCGAGCGCATCGCGCGCGGCCAGCAGGACCTGCGCAGCCTCCTGCTCGGCTTCGACGTCGACCCGCACGACGAGCGCCGCGTCCTGGACGACTACCTCGCCGCCCGCCGGGCCGCCGCCGTGGACGGGCACCGTCCGCTCGCCGCCGAACTCGACCTCGTGGACGTGTTCACCGACCTCGCCGAGCTGAGCCGCAACCGCCCGGCGTCCGGCGGCGACGGCACGGACGGCGGGAACGGGCACGTCCACAGCGCCCGCGAGTACTTCCACACCTACCTGCAGAGCCTCGACGTCGACCGGGCCGGGCTCCCGGACGCGTTCCAGGACAAGCTCGCCAAGGCGCTCGGGCACTACGGCGTCGACGGGCTCGACCGGACGCCGGAGCTGGAAGGCGCGGTGTTCCGCATCTTCCTGGCGCAGCAGCGGGCGTCCGTCGACGCGACGGCCGTCGCGACCCTGCTGCGCGACTGGCTGCGCGAGCCGCCGCCCGACCCGGACCTGCACGGCCTCGCGAACCGCGTGCTCGACCGGCTGGTCGCGGCGACGCAGGTGCGCTTCCCGGTCGTCGCCGACCTGGCCCGCGGCGTGGTGTTCGCGTGGTTCGCGCAGCCGCTGCTGCGCCGCACCCGCGCCCGCGTGTACGCCGACGTCCGGCGGCACCTGCGGCACCTGGACGAGCACCCGGACGCCCCGGACCGCGCCGACCTCATCGCCGAGATGGTCCGCAGCACCGAGCCGCTGGTGCGGGTCCTCGGCCAGCGGCTGCTCCGCGACGACCGCGACAACTCGGTCATGCTGGAGGTGCTGACCCGGCGCTACTACGGCAACAAGGGCCTCACCCGCGTCCGGACGAGCGAGGTCGCGGGCTGCCGGTTCGTCGTCGCCGAGCGCGAGGGCTCGTCGGTCGTGTCGGCGGCGGTGGGCTTCGACGCGCTGGACGGCGCGCTGCGCGGCCTCGCCGGTCTCGTCCGCGACGGCGACGACGTCGACGCCGACATCTACCTCTCCTGGGAGAACCAGCCGGAGGACTTCGACTCCATGGCGGCGGCGCTGCACGAGGCGCTGAACGCGCGGCCGCTGCCGGAGCGGGTCCGCCGGGTCACCGCGACCGTCGCGGGCAGCGGCGGCGCGCTGATGCACCACCACTTCACGTTCCGGCCGTCGTCCACCGGGATGGCGGAGGAGCGGCTGATCCGCGGCCTGCACCCGTACATCGCGCAGCGGATGAAGATGGAGCGGCTCAGCAGGTTCGACCTGACCCGGCTCCCGTCCTCGGACGAGGAGGTCTACCTCTTCCAGTGCGTCGCGCGGGAGAACCCGGCCGACGAGCGGCTCGTCGCGTTCGCGCAGGTCCGGAACCTGACCGAGCTGCGCGACGAGGACGGCAGGCTGATCGCGCTGCCGACCGCCGAGGACATGATCGCCACCTGCCTCGACTCGATCCGGCGGGCCCGGCAGAGCCGGTCGGCGAAGAAGCGGTTCGACACCAACCGGATCGTGATCTACGTCTGGCCGCCGAGCGGCATCACCCGCGCCGAGCTGGAGACGATCACCGGTCGGCTGCTGCCGATGGTGCCCGGCGCGGGGCTGGAGGAGATCATGCTCATCGCGCGGCAGCGGCACCCCGGCACCGGCGTGCTGCACAAGATCGCCGCGCGGTTCTCGTTCGACGCGACCGGCGGCGCGAAGCTGACCGTCGGCGAGCCGCCGGACGACCTGATCGAGCCCGTCGACGGCTACCGGCAGAAGGTGCTGAGCGCGGCCAGCCGCAACACCGTCTACCCGTACGAGCTGACCGGCATGCTCGGCGACTTCGTCGAGCACGACCTCGACGGGGAGAACGTCCTCGTGCCGGTCGACCGGCCGAAGGGACTCAACACCGCCGCGATCGTCGCGGGCGTCGTCACGACGAGAACGCGGCGGCACGAGGAGGGCGTCACCCGCGTGGTGCTGCTCGGCGACCCGACGAAGGCGCTCGGCGCGCTGTCGGAGCCGGAGTGCCGCCGCGTGATCGGCGCGCTCGACCTGGCCGAGCGGATGCGGGTGCCGGTCGAGTGGTACGCGCTGTCCGCCGGGGCCCGGATCTCGATGGAGTCCGGCACCGAGAACATGGACTGGGTGGCCGCCGCGCTCAAGCGGATCGTCGAGTTCACCCAGGACGGCGGCGAGATCAACATCGTGGTCGCGGGCATCAACGTCGGCGCGCAGCCGTACTGGAACGCCGAGGCGACGATGCTCATGCACACCAAGGGCGTCCTCGTGATGACGCCCGACTCGGCGATGGTGCTCACCGGCAAGCAGGCGCTCGACTTCTCCGGCGGCGTGTCCGCCGAGGACAACTTCGGCATCGGCGGCTACGACCGGGTCATGGGCCCGAACGGGCAGGCGCAGTACTGGGCGCCGAACCTGCCCGCCGCGCGGGACGTCCTCATGGCGCACTACGACCACACCTACGTCGCGCCGGGCGAGGCCGCGCCGCGCCGCGTCAGGACGTCCGACCCCGCCGACCGGGACGTGTCCTCCTTCCCGCACACCGTGGAGGGGAGCGACTTCGCCACGGTCGGCGAGATCTTCTCCGCCGACGCCAACCCGGACCGCAAGAAGCCGTTCGACATCCGCACGGTGATGCGGGCGCTGTCCGACCAGGACCACCCGGTGCTGGAGCGCTGGGCGGGCATGGCGGACGCGGACACGGCGGTCGTGCAGGACGTCCATCTCGGCGGCATGCCGGTGTGCCTGCTCGGCATCGAGTCGCGGGCGGTGCCGAGGCGCGGCTTCCCGCCCACCGACGGCCCCGACTCCTACACGGCGGGGACGCTGTTCCCGCAGTCGTCCAAGAAGGCGGCGCGGGCGATCAACGCGGCGAGCGGGAACCGGCCGCTCGTGGTGCTCGCGAACCTGTCCGGCTTCGACGGCTCGCCGGAGTCGATGCGCAAGCTGCAACTGGAGTACGGCGCGGAGATCGGCCGCGCGATCGTGAACTTCCGCGGCCCGATCGTGTTCTGCGTGATCTCCCGGTACCACGGCGGCGCGTTCGTCGTGTTCTCCAAGGCGCTGAACCCGAACATGACCGTGCTCGCGCTTGAAGGGTCGTTCGCGTCGGTGCTCGGCGGAGCGCCCGCGGCGGCGGCCGTGTTCTCCCGCGACGTCGACTCGCGCGCCGCGAACGACCCGCGCGTCCGCGACCTGGAGGGCCGGGTCGCGGCCGCGTCCGGGGCGGACCGCGCGGCGCTTTCGGCGGAGCTGGACGAGCTGCGCGTGTCGGTCCGGGCGGAGAAGCTCGGCGAGGTCGCGGCGGAGTTCGACCGGGTGCACGACATCCGGCGGGCGGTCGAGGTCGGGTCCGTCGACGCCGTCGTCCGCGCCGCCGAGCTGCGGCCGCGGATCATCGAGTCGATCGAGTCGCGGCTGCGCTGACGCGGCCGCCGCCCTCTCCCGCGTCCCATGGGATCCCGTGGGACGCGGGAGCCCATGGCGTCGAAACCGCGCGTGATTCTCCGCGTGGCCGGGGACGGCCTCGGGCTGTACGGCGCGGCGTCCGTGGTGGACGATCTGAACGCGGGCGACGCATCCCCAGGGGCGCGGCCGGAGTCGGCCACGCTCCATCCCGTCCGTGTCGGCGGACGAACCTTCGATGACGACGACTGTGTCGTTCGACCCACGGGGAAGAGGGGTTCGATGGACGGGGACATCCGGCTCAGGCAACGCCTGGCGGCGGGCGACGACGGCGCGCTCCAGCACGCCTACGACCACTTCTCGTCCCTGGTGCACGGGCTCGCCCTGCGGGTGACGCGGTCACGCGAGGCGGCCGAGGAGATCACGCAGGACGTGTTCGTCCACCTGTGGGAGAACCCTTATGCCTTCGACCCGGGCCGCGGGACGCTGCGCACCTGGCTCGCGATGCTCGCCCACCGGCGCGCGGTCGACTGGGTCCGGCGGGAGGAGCGGCAGCGGCGCCTGCTGGACGCCGTCGAGCGGACGGAGCCCGCCGTCCCCATCCTGGACGTGATCATCGCGGACGAGACGGGCGTCCGGGTGCGGCACGCGGTGGCGGCCCTGCCGCAGCGGTTGCGCGAGGCGGTCGAGCTCGCCTACTACCGGGGGCGGACGTACCGGCAGGCGGCGATTGAACTGGGCTTACCGGAGGGTACGGTCAAATCGCGGATCCGCTCCGGGCTGCGGAGCATCGCCGACACCCTGGCCGAGGAGGAGGGCGCCCCATGACGACCGAGCCGCCGCCGGACCTGCGGGCGCGCACCCTCCGCGCCGCGCTGTCCCGCCGCCCTCCGGCTCGTCCGGCGCCCGGTTTCGCCCGTCCCTACGCCGCGCTCGTCGCGATGCTCGACGCGCTGCTCGGCGGGCTCGACGACGCCGAGTGGGGGGTCCGCGCCGCCGGTGACTGGGACGCGCGCGACCTCGTCGTCCACCTCACCGCCACCGACGGGCTGCTCGGGGAGGCGATCGCGGGCGGCGCGTCGACCATGGACGACGTCCTCGCCCGGACCGCTGACGCGGTGGGCCGCCGTCTCGCGCCCGCCGACGCCCGCCGGACGTGGCGGCGGCAGGCGGACGCTCTTTGTGACCGCCTGGCCGAGGCCGACGCCGACCGCCGCGTCGAGGTGGGCGGCTTCCCCATGCGCGTCAGGCACCACCTCACGGCACGCGCCGCCGAGACCTGGATCCACGCCGACGACATCGCCCGCGCGACGGGCCGGTCCGTGCCGCCGCCGCCCGCCGAGCACCTGCACCCGATCGCCGACCTCAGCGCGCGGAGCCTGCCGAGGGCGCTCGCGCTGACGGGCCGCGACCACCGCGACCGGCTGCTGTGCCTGATCCTGGACGGTCCGGGCGGCGGCCGCTGGACGCTCCCGCTGAGCCGCGACGCCGTCGATGCCCAGCCGTCCGTGCAGGTCAGGATGGACGTCGTCGAATTCTGCTTCCTGGCCGGAGGACGCCGCGACCCGGCGGACGTGCGCGCGGAGACGAGCGGCGACCCGGCCGTCGCCCGCGACGTCCTGGCCGCCGCGGGCGTCTTCGCGGGCCCCTGACCGGCTACTGGCGAACGGACCCGCCGAGGGACGGGGGCACGGACGGAGGCGCGGCGTTCCGGATGACGGTGCCGCCGGGGTCGGACTGGTTCTGGCGGGAGTCGTTGGGATTCTCCCGGCTGGCGCCGGGGTCGGCGTCCGGCGGTGGCTGCTGCCTCTGGGGTGGGCTCGACGGGGGCGGCGGCGTGCTCTGCTGCCACCATTCCGGCGGGGGCGACCCCGAGTTCGGCGGGGGATCGTCCGGTGGCGGCGTGGAGGGCGTCTCGGGCTGCGGAGTCTTCTGCAGGCCGCTCGCGTTGCGGCCGTCCTTGGTCAGGGGCTTCTCGTCGGAGCGCTTCGCGGTCGTCGGCGTCGGGACGGGCGCGCCGGTCTCCGGCGTCGTGCCGCCCGGCTGCTCGGGCCCGCCGTCGGACGTTCCGGGGCTCGTGGTGCGGTCCGGCGGCGGGAGCGCGTTCACCGCGCCGTGGTTCGCGGACGGCCACGTCAGCAGGCTGACCACGAGCGTCGCGGCGGCACCGGCCGCGGCACCGGCGGCCACGAGCGTCCAACGGCGACGTCCGCGCTCCTCGCCCGCGTCGGTGCCGGACTCGCTCGACACGAACGAACGTTCCAAAGCCGCGGACCCGCCCCCGATCGCCCCGACCGCGCCGTACGCGCGGTGCGTACCGATCGTGCTGTGCGTGCTTTGCGCGCTGAACGCGCCATGCGTGCCGGTCGTGCCCAGTGTTCTGGACTCGTCGGGCTCGTGTTCCTGTTCGTCCACGCCGAGCACGTGCTGGCGCAGCGGCGCGGGGACCAGGCCAGGCGCGCGGCGGGCCAGTAGGTGGGGGAGCCGTCCCTGCTCGAATGCCGCGATGATGTCCGGGTGCTCGGCGGGATCGGTGGCGCCGCGCAGGAGGTCGTCCAGGACGAGGCGTTCCAACCCGGTCCGCGCCTCGTCCAGCAGTTCGCGCACCGCCCCCTGCTCAAGGCCGAGGACGTAGGCGATGTCGTCGACGTCCAGCCACTCGCCCGCCGCCAGCAGTAGCGCCTCGCGCTGCCGGACGGGCAGGCGGTCGGCCGCGTTGAGCAGCGGGTCGGTGTCAACGTTGTCGAACTCGGCGCAGCCGTCGTGGCTGAACGCGCCGCGCTCGGCGCAGACCGTCCGGGTCAGGCGGTGCAGCCACAGGACGACCTCGCCGCGCGGCGCCCGTCGTATCGCCATGGTGAGCGTGTCGCGGAGCGCGTCCGCCGGACCGTGGTCGCCGAGCAGCGACCAGCAGTGCGCGTACAGGCGGTGGGCGTGGGCGTCATAGAGGTCTTCAAGGTCCCCGTGCATGTGACCTCCCAGGGGTGGTCAATGGGCGAGAGCATTCGGAGACCGGGCGACGCGACCGTCCGTCCGCGGTCCACCTGATCATGGACCATAGCCCATGAGTGCCACGAATGAGAAGAGCACAACCATAATCAATGGAATGGACGCGCGTCCCGGCGCTGACCTGCTGAAACGCTCCGCGAGCCCACGCAAAAGGTCTCCGCGCCTTGCGGTGGTGAGCGCACTCGACGAGTACCAACCGGCATGGCTGCGGAGACCTTCGGGCCCGCGCGAAGACGAGCGATGACCGGGCCGTCGCCCCGACCTCGGCTACTGGCCCGCCAACCCGCTGAGGATCGGGGTCGCGAGGTGATCGACGATGTCGGTGATGGGCTTGAGCGGGCTGTCCTGGCGGGTGCCGTCGTCCGGCGGCGGTTGCTGCTGCTTGGGCGGAGCCGAGGTGGGCGGGGGCGGCTTCTGCCGCGCGTCCGGCGGGGGAGTGGACGGCGCGGACGGCGTCTCGCGCTCCGGGGACTTCTGCAGCCCGGTCGCGTTCCCGCCGTTCGTGGGCGGCGGCTCGTCGGTGGCGGGCTTCTGCTTCTCGGTCGTCGGCCTCGGATCGGGGGCGGCGGTCGTCGGTGTGGCGCCGGGCCGCTCCGTCCCGCCGTCGATCCCGCCGGTCGTTCCGGGACGGGTGTTGCCGTCGGGCGGGCCGAGCGCGTTCACCGTGCCCTCGTCGGCGGACGGCCACGTCATCAGCAGGCCGACCGCGACCGTCGCGGCGACACCGGCCACGCCGCCGACGCCCTTGAGCGCCCGGCGGCGACGGCTGCGCCCCCGGTCGGCGCCGTCCGAGCCGATCACGACGAGCGGACGGCCCGGCGTCACGGGCTCGTCGCCGATCACGTCGTACTCGTCGTCCGCGCCGAGGACGTGGTCGCGGACGGGAGCGGGCGCCAGGCCGGGCGCGCGGCGGGCCAGCAGGTGGGGGAGCCGTCCCTGCTCGAAAGCGGCGATGACGTCCATGTGCTCGGCGGGGTCGGCGGCGCCGCGCATGAGCGCGTCCAGGACGAGCCGTTCCAGTCCGGTGCGGGCCTCGTGCAGCCGCTCGCGGACCGCGCCGGGCGCGATGCCGACGACGCGGGCGATGTCGCGGACGTCCAGCCACTCGCCCGCGGCCAGCAGCAAAGCTTCGCGGTGGTGGGCGGCCAGACGCCCCGCCGCGTTCAGCAGCGGGTCGGTGTCGGCCTCGGCGAACACGGCGTGGCCGCCGCGGCTGAACGCGCCGCGCTCGGAGCAGACCGTCCGGGCCAGGTGGTGCAGGAACAGCACCAGCTCGCCCTGCGGGGTATGTCGCACCGCCTCGGTGAGCGTGTCGCGGAGTGCGTCCGGCGCGCCGCGGTCGCCGACCAGCGACCAGCAGTGCGCGTACAGGCGGTGGGCGTGGGCGTCGTAGAGGGCTTCCAGGTCCCCGTGCATGTGACCTCCCTGGGGTGGTCGTTGGGAGCTGCCGTTTCCGAGACCGGGCAAGACAACGGGCCGTCCACGACCCGCCTGATCACGGGACCATAGTGCATAAGTGTGAAAAACGAGAACTATTGATAGCAGAGAGTAGCGCCTTCCACGCTCAGTAATCCCCCGATAGCACAGAAATAAGGAGAATCAGGGAACGGCCGCGCTTTCTCAACCCTTCCGCCATCCCTACCGCGCACACGCTCGCTGCGCTGACTCGTTGTCTTCTGAACCAGGAAGATCGCCCGCTCCTCGCCCGCGAATACGGGTCGGTATGGTCTGCCGCATGACCGACTTCTTGCAGGTCTCTACCACCACCGACAGCCGTGAGGTCGGGATGGAGCTCATCCGCTCCGCGGTCGGCGCGAAACTCGCGGCGTCCGGCCAGGTGCTGGGGCCCGCCGGGTCGGCGTTCTGGCATCTCGGCGAGTTGGGCGTCGGCGAGGAGTGGCAGGTCTTCCTGCGCACCACGAGCGACCGCTACGCCGAGTTGGAGCAGCACCTCATCGAGCACCACCCATGGGACAACCCCGAGGTGACGTACACGCGGATCGAGGGCGGCTCGGCCGCGTACCTGGAGTGGCTCAGGCGAGAGACATCCCCCTAGCCCGTCGATCACCCCGGTCACGTCGCCGCACTGGTCGGGCGACCAGTACAGCGTCCGGATGATCGCGGTCGAGTCGTTGCAGCACCGTCCAGGACCAACCGGTCAACAGCTCGAAGTCGTCCACGCTGCTGGGAAGGTTCGGTGGTTCATGGGGACGTCCGTCATGCGGCGTTCAGAACGTGGTGCACCTTCTCTGCCAGGTCGGACACTCGTGATGGAGCGTCGACGCGCAGGATCCGGCCGGTGACGCGACGCAGCAGGTTCGTTGTTCGGCCGGAGCCGACGTCGCCCGCGTCTCCGGCTACCTCGGTGAGCACCGGCTCCACCTCGGCCCAATCGGCCACATGGGCGAGGGCGTTCAGCAGGTGCGCGAGGTCGTTGTAGCGGGCCCGCCGGTATCTGGACCGCAGCTCGGCCGCTTCGCGCAGTAGCGGCACCGCCGTACCCCACTCGCCGAGCTCGGCGTGTGCCATGCCCGTGTGCCACAGCACCTCGGCGTCGGTGACCCACCACGTCCACGCCGCGTCCCGCCCGCCAGTGTCGGCGGCCAGTGTCACCCGCGCCCGGTCGAGGGTGTCGATGGCCTGCCCGCGGTGCCCGAGCTGTGCGAGCGCCCGGCCCCTGCGGATGTCCATCAGCGCCGCCGCACGCGGCTGCAGTCCGTCATCGAGGAGCCCCGTGGAGATCCGCAGCGCCTCGGCAGGCCGATGCAGGTGGACCGACTGCATCGCCAGGTGCGTCCACTCGAACAGTTCCATCTGCGAGTCTCCGGCCTGCCGCGACAGCATCAGTGCCTCGTGGATCACCTGCCGGGAGACGTCCTGCCGGTCGGCGTCGTAGGCCAGCCACGCCGCGACCTCGGCGGCCTCACCGGCGGCGGCCATCAGGTCCCGCTCGACGGACGACTCGTACGAGCCCGACCCGAGGCGTTGGTTGACGGCGCGGAACGACCGCAGGGCCAGAGGCAGGACATCGTCGCCGCCATGCTCGGTGTCCAGCCGCACCAGCGCCTGACTGGTCTGCCGCACCTGCTCGACGTAGTCGACGTCGGCGGGCCGCCCGGTCGCGGCCGGGATGTGCACGCTCGCCAGGTCGAGCGGCTCGCCGGGTGGCGGCGGGTCGGCGGGACAATGCGCGGCCAGGCTGCCGCCCGCACCGAGTAACTCGTCCAGCCGCTCTGCCAGATCCAGGCTCGGCCGTTTCAGATCGGCCGCGAGTTTGGACAGGTAGCCGCTGTTGCACGGTACGAGCGCGGCCAGTTTCCGCTGGCTGATCCGCCGCTCGGCCATGAGCGAGTGCAGTCTCTCGCCGAAGGTCATCGCCTCACCCGTTTCGCCCCAGGTCGCCCGTGAATGGGGTGCTGCCTGCCAGGGGAGTCAGCGGTCAGCGTCTTCCACGCTAACGCCGGACGCGGTCTGGTGGTGGGCGGAAGGTGTCGCACGACACGAAGACGGCCCCGGCCCGGTGCGGTCACACCAGGGTGCCCGGGGCCTGACCGGACAGGGAGGTCCGGCTGACGATGACGATATCCGAGAAGGTGACCCGGCTCCGCGAGGAGAATCCGGGCTGGCGGATCGACCACGTTGAGGGCAGGCCCGTCCCATGGCTGGCGGTTCGCGAGTCGCGCCAAGGGTGGATCGGCGGGCACTCGGCGGTGGAGGCCAAGCTGCCCGGTTATCTGGGCCGCCTGATGGCTCAGGCCATTGACCTGGCGGCGTTGGCGTCCGGCAAGGAGGCGTTCCCGTACGTCGAGCGCATGGAGCATCTGACCTCCCTGCGCAAGTGGTTCCCCGAATGGGCGTTCGAGGCGTGCAACACGCAACCGGTCTGGCACGGGCAGCGCAGCTACGCCGACTACGCCGACTACGCCGACTACGCCGAGCGTGCCGCCGCCATCACCGAGGTACGCGGCAACGACCCCAAGGAGCTGGCGCTGCTGCTGTTGCGGCTCCCGCGCGTCGAGGCCGGGGTGGGCGAGGGCCGGGAGGGGGAGCGGTGAGCGCGGCCAACGGCAGTGGGAGGCGCAGGAACGTCGACGGGACGTTCTTCGACGCGCGGCCGGTCAGCATTCCCATGCCTGAGGGGATCACGTACTGGCATGGTCGGGTGACCGGGTCCTGGTGGGCGATCGTCCCCGGACCCGCGGGCCCGTACCTGGTCGAGGAGCCGAGCAGGGAGCACCTTGCCACCTCGGTGAACTGGCTGCTGCGCCACCCCGCCCGTTGAGCCGGGGCGGCGCCGCCGCGGTCGACCTCGCCCCCAGGTCCCGGCCGCGCCGTCCCCATTCGTCTGTCAGAGAGGTAGTCCCGTGGGTTGTTGCAACAACACTCCGCCCTATGACGAGCAGTTCTGTGGCTGTCCTGTGGGCTGCAACTGCACCTGCGACACCGTTTGCTGCTGCGACGGCGAACACCTCGCCCAGTTCACACGCGCGGGAGCCTTAAGGGAGGTGTTCGGGACCCCCGAGATGCTCTGCGTCCGGATCCCGACCGCTGACCGTTGCCGGTCTTAGAGTTCCGCGGCCCGGGGTCAACTGGCGCGCACCCCGGGCCGCGGGCACGTTCATGAGGCGCGTTGCCGGAGGCCACAATGACCATCGACACCGACCGGGCCACCTGCCCCGACGACCCGGCCTTACTGCTGCCGGGCAAGCTCATATCGTCCGACCTGTTCGCCCGCGTCGCCGCGCGTGCCGCAGCCGAGTACTCCATGCCGATCGGTCTCGCCGAGCGGTCCCTCGTCCAGGCCCTCACCATGCTGCACGCGATCGCCGTCCACCCGGGCACGGTGATCCACCCGCCGCGCCCTTCGACTACGACGCGATGTACGCCACTGTGCCGACCGCGTGGAGGGACAAGGGCCTGCACTGGCACTGCTACTCCTGGCGCGGCACCGGCAAGGAGTGGGCGGACGACAAGCTCCGCCACGACGACCAAGCGGACATCACTCCCTCCGTGGTCCGGGCTTGGCTGACGAAGAATGCCCGGCTGATCCGCGCGACCTGCGGCACGCCGGAGGAGGGAGCGGCCTGGTCGATGGAGCAATGGTTCAAGGCCCGCGCGGAGGTACTGACGCCCGTCCCGGAGTGGTACACCGACGAGAGTCAGCGGGCGCGCACCCTGTACGACCTTGGCGCCGGGACCGATCTGGCCAAGGGGTTGTGGGTGAAGGGCCCATCCATGGTCTCCTGGGGCGTCGTCGGGACGTCCGACCGCTGCCATTGATCCCGGCGGGGCCGAGGGCGCCTGCCTCACACCCTCAGCCCGCCTGTCACGGCCACGCCGCGATTCGGTGGGGTTAGGGGTGGGGGCAGTTTTGGAAGAGGATGTTGTTTTGGGGTTTGCCGGTTGGGCGGGTTTTTTGGACGAACAGCATTACCTCGCCGGGGGCCCACGGTTCGGCGTCTAGGACGTACCAGTTGCCGGGGATCTTTTCGCGGCCGACGTTGACGTAGCCCGCAGGGCCTCCGCTGTCGTAGTTGAAGACGGTGGCCTTCACGTGGCGTTTCTGGATGCGCTCTAGGGCCGCGTCCACGGTCAGGCCGCGGATGTCCACGCAGTGGAGCGCTTCGCCCGGTGTGAAGGCGCTGTTGGTGGAGTTGTACTTCTCGCCCGGCCGCGCGGGACGTCCGATCGCGATCATCGCCTCGTCCTTGAAGCCGATCGGGATTCGCAGCCCGCTGACGCAGGTGTCGCCGCCGCCCCCGGAATAGCAGCCCTTGGTCACGATCGGCTTGATGGCCGCGCCGCCGTCCTGCATGACGACGTGACCGGCCACGCTCGGGGATGCCGGGACCATTTTGAGGTCGATCTTCATGCCCTGGGCCGCGAATTCCTTTCGGTAGCGCTCCGGGTCGGCGTCCGGGTCCTTGATTTTCACTTCGATGTAGCGCTTGTGGTGGATGAAACTGAGTGCGGCGACGGGGCTCGGGGCGAATGTTCCCGGGTTGCCCGCGCGTGGGGACGGGACGACCCGCGTGTCCTTCTCCGAATGCCAGGGTGCGAGGACCAAGGCCCCGGCGACGGCGCAGGCCCCCGCGGCCGCGACGAGCGGGAGACCGAGGCTCCACCGGCGGGCGCGGCGGGGCGCCGTCGTCGGCTCGGCGGTGATCTGGGCGAGCAGGGCGCGGCGCGTCTCGGCGCGCACCGGGCGGACGGCCTCCTCGTCGCTGAGCGGGGCGGCGCGGCGGACGAGCGAGTCCAGGTCGTTGTTCATGCGGGCTCTCCCTTCGAGCGTGCGGCGGGGGCGTGGACGGCGGGGCGGTCGGCGCGGCGTTCCAGTTCCGCGGCGAAGCGGCGGCGGGCCCGGTGCAGCCTGATCCGGGCCGCGTTGCGGGACACGCCGAGCACGGCGGCGATCTCGCCCGGGTCGAGTCCCTCCCAGGTGGCGAGGCCGAGCAGTTCCCGGTCGGCGTCCGCCAGCGCGCGGAAGGCGGCGGTGATCTCCGGACGCCCCGGGTCCGGGACGGGCTCCGCCGCCAGGTCGGAGGCGAGGTCCTGGCCGATCCGGACGGCGAGGGCCCGGCGCCGCCGTTCCCCGCGCCGCTGGTTGGCGAGCGTCCGCCGCGCGACCCCGTAGAGGTAGAAGCGGGCGGTGCCGTCCCGTGGGACGTCGTCGAGACGGCGCCAGGCGACCAGGAAGGTCTCGGCGATCGCGTCCGCGGCGTCGTCGGGGTCGTCCGTTCGCCTGCGCACGTAGCCGGTGACGTGTCCGAGGTGGGCCGAGTACAGCTCCTCGAACCGGGCCGATCGTTCGTTTCCCAAGTCATCTCCTCCGGGTGCCGGGGACAGATGACGGGGAGATGTCCGCCGGGCGCGCGAGCATTTCAGCCGCCCTTCCGTCGAGTCAGGAAATCAACCGCGATGGGCATTTTGGCTGATCACGGCGGCGGCTCGTGTTCATCGTCCGTTTCGATCGTGGACCGGTTTGGAAGCGCGGCGCCTATGGCAGCATGTGCAGCCCAACCTCGTTGCGTGCCGGGGGTACGCGGCCTTGAAACCTGCGCTGAGTCTCGAAGAAGAGCCGGTCGGCGAAGAAACGCAGGCCATGGACGAGCCGAGGCGGCGGCGTCGGGTGGGCGTGCTGTGGGCTGTGCTCGTCTGGGCGGTCGCCGCGCCGCTCGCCGCCGCCGCGCCTCCCGCGTTCGGCCTGGACCCGTTCCGGCAGGCGCACGCCGACGTCCCGCTCGCCATCGGCGGCGCCGCGACCGCGCTGGCCGCCTGCCTCGCGCTCTGGCGGCGCGGCGGCCCCGCGATCACCGGCGCGGCGGCGGGCCTCTTCGCCGCCTGGACCGTCCTGCTCCTGCGCACCGCCTGGCAGGGCACGCCCTTCCCGGCGGGAGGCGTCTACGGCGACGCCGGACGCATGGCCGCGATGGCCACCCGCTACACGGTCGGGTCGGCGAGCAGCGACGGCATCGTCGCGGGCGTCCCGTCCGAGTACCCGCCGCTGCTGCCGTGGCTGATCGGCAAGTCCGCGCTGGTCCTGGACGTCCCGGCGTGGCGGATGGTCGCGCCCGCGCTGATCCTCGTCGTGTCGGCGTCGGTCGTCGCGGCGTTCCTGCTGTGGTCGCGGCTGACCTCGCCGGGCGCGGCGCTCGCGATCGCCGCGCTCGGCCTCGCCGCGTTCGGGAAGCCGGACAAGGCACACGAGGTCCTGTCCCTCGCGGTCGTCGTCCCGCTGCTCCTGCTAGCGGTCGCGAAGCCGCCGCGCGGACGCCTGCACTGGCTGCCCGCCGGGCTCGCCGGGGGTTTCGCGGCGCTCGTCCATTTCGGCTACCTGGTGTACGCGGCGCCCGGCATCCTCGCGCTGGTGTGGCTCACCTGGCGCGGCGAGGACGACCGCCGCGCGTACGCGTGGCACGTCGCCCGCGTCGTCGCCGTGATGCTGGCGGTGTCGTCTTGGTACGTCGTCCCGTACGGGTGGGCGATGCTGCACGGCGGGCAGCAGGTCGCCGACACCTACGAGTCGAGCGCGATCTCGTCCAACCCGCTTCCGTTCCTCGCGATGACGCCGCTCGGCGTTGCGCAGGCGGCGGGAGCGGTCGGCCTCGTCTGGCTGCGCCGGACGGCGTGGTGGGCGACGCCCCTGCTCGCGGTCGTGCTCGGCGCCTACGGCTACTACCTGATCAGCATGGCGCGGTTCGTCACGACCGGGCACACCGGGCTGCTGCACTATGTGTTCCCGCTGGTGTCCGCGTGCCTGCTCGCCGCCGCCGTGCTCACCGCCGTCCACGTCGCCCCGGCGCTGGCGCGGCGGGCCGGGACGCCCTTTCCGCGCGGCAGCGGGACCGCCCTGGCCGCCGTCGTGCTGATCTTCACCGGGTACGGGTACTGGCAGCTCAACATGCCCGTCACCCACTGGACGCCGGGACGCGACGGCACCGCCGTCCCCGACCTCGCCGCCGCCGGGCCGCAGAACCGGCAGGCCGCCCGCGCCCACCTCCAGCCGCTGCCGGACGGCGGCCGTCCACGGTTCAGCGGCGAAGCCGCGCAGGCGGGCGTGCCGACCTGGTTCCCCGTCGAGCCGGTGCGGCGCGCGGTCGAGAACGTCCTCGGGACGGACGCGCGGCCCCGCACCCTGTCGTCCGACGAGCAGTTGTTCGCGTTCCTGCCCTGGCGCGGGTACATCGCCGTCGACCGCGGCTCCGCCGGGGGCCCGACCCGCTGGGACGACCGGTTCGCCGAGCTGACCAGGCTCTCCCTGATCACCGACCCGGCGGCCTTCGCCGCCGCCTCGGCGAAAACGCGGTTCGGGCCGATCGACGTATTCGTGTTGCGCCGCGACGGCGGGGAACTGGTGTGGCGTCCGGGCGGTGCGCGGGGCGTGGTGCGCTTCCAGCCGCGGCAGTTCGATCCGGCGGCGTTCGTGCTGGTGGACGGGCTTCCCGCGAACACTTCGGTTGCCATCCGCCGCCGGTAAATAACGGGCGAATAGCTCGTGAAAGGTAACTCGGCAATGGCGGCATCCGCCCATTGCGCCCCGTGCGCCGCTCGATACTACGAGGCGGCAGGTTTCCCACGGAAAGGCTGTCCGGATGCTCGATGGCGCGAACGCGGCGTGGCTCACGGCCGCCGTCGGCGTATCCGCGGCGGCGGCGGTGCCGGTCCTGATCGTGTTGCGCCGGGCCAGACGCTGGGCGTCGACCGTCACGCGCCGGCTGATCGGACTCGACGAGCGCCTCGCGTCCGTGAGCACGGCGGTGGGCGACGGGCTGAGACCCCGGCTGGACAAGCTCAGCGGCGAGGTGTCCGCCGTGTCCACGGACCTCGTCGACCTCGCGCGGACGAGCGCCGCGCACTACGACCAGCTTGAGGCGTACATCGACCTGCGGAGCCTCGTCCGGCCGCGCGCCCCGATGCCGCCGCTGCGCGGCTGGGCGGCGTCCCCGGACGTCCTGCGCCACCTCACCGAGGCCGTCGCGCGGCGGCGGCCGAAGCTGATCGTCGAGTGCGGGAGCGGGTCGTCCAGCGTGTGGCTCGGGTACTTCGCCGAGCAGCTCGCGTCCGCGCGGGTCGTGTGCCTCGAACACGACGAGCGGTACGGGGAGCTGTCCCGCGAGCTGATCCGCGCGCACGGCCTGGAGCGCGTGGTCGAGATCCGCAGCGCCCCGCTCGCCGACTGGACGTCCGGCGACCGCGCCTACCCCTGGTACTCCGTCGAGGCGCTGGAAGACCTCGCCGACATCGGGGTCCTGTTCGTGGACGGCCCCCCGGCCGCCACCGGCCCCGAAGCCCGCTACCCGGCGGTCCCGCTGCTGCTCTCGCGGTGCGCGGCGGACGCGGTGATCGTCCTGGACGACTCGCGCCGCGCCGAGGAGACCGCCATCAGCGACCGGTGGCTGGCCGAGCACCCCGAGATCGAGCGGACCGTCCTGCCGTTCGAGAAGGGCGCGCACGTGTTCACCCGGCGGACGCCATGATCCCGGAACTGATCCGGGGCGTCCTGGCCGAAGCGCCGTCGCTGCTCCTCGCGATCGGGTTCCGCCCGGAGGAGGAGGCGGCCGTCCGCGAACTGGCCCCGGGCAGGGTCGTCGACCTGGACGCCGTCGAAGAACCCGCCGACGACGTTGGCTCCGGGACGGTCGCCGTGCTCGCCCGCACCTTCACCGACCTCCGCCGCGCGGCGTCCCTCGCGGCGCTGCTTCCGAAGGCGGCGCGGCACGTGGTCGCGGTGGCGGTGTCGTCCGCCGACCGGCCCTTCATCCCGGCATCCGTTCCCGGATCGCTCTCCTTCGAGGCGCGGCGCGGGACGGCGGGCGAGTGGGCCGTGGAGATCGCGTTCGCCGGGCCGCGCCCGGTGGGGGAGTCGGTCGCCGCGCTGGTGCGCGGGCAGGGCGGGCACCGGCTCCGGCCGGTCCCGGGCCCGCGGGTCGCGCTGGCCGGGCCCGGGGCGTCGCACTGGCGGCCCGGCGATCCCGGCGCGACGCCGACGACGCCGCGCGGCCCGCTCGGGAACCCGGACGGCCCTCCGCCAGCCGACGTCGTGCTCCGCACGTCCCCCGACCCGGGCGAATGGGCTGATCCGAGGGTCGAGATCGTGATCGACCGGCCGTCGTCCGGCAGCGAGACCCTCTACGAGATGGACGCCGTCCCGCCCGTCGACGAGCGCTCGGTTAACCCGACCGGCTTCGTCACAGACCCGAAACTCGGGGACGCCGTGCTCACCCTGGCGGAAGACCGCTGGTGCGTCCGCGCGGGCTCCGACGACCTCGTGCTGTTCCCGGAGTCGGGGGCCGTGACCGACGCCGACGTCGACCGGCTCCGCCAGGTGCGCGCCGTGACCGTCGACTGGGGCACCGGCACGCGCCCCCTCGCGACCGCGCGGGTCGTCGCCGGGCTCGCCGCCGCCGGGGTCCCGCTCCGCGCGGATAAGGCGCCGCCCTGGGCGATGGCCCTCGGCCGCGACCTCACCGCCGCCTTGATCGCAACCGCGGTCATGTCCGACGACCTGCGCCGGGAGGAGCACAGCGTGCGGCTCCGCCGGGCGGCGCTGCGCGGCCACTCGACCGAGGCGCGCTGGCGGAGCCTCGCCATGGCGGCCGGGCTCCCGGTCCCGCCCCGGCCGACCGCGTCGGTCGTGCTGTGCACGCGCCGCCCGGAGTTCCTCGGGTTCGCGCTGGGGCAGATCGCCGCGCAGCGGGACGTCGACCTGGAACTCGTCCTCACCCTGCACGGGATCCCGGCGGACCTGCCCGAGGTGAAGGCGGCGGTCACCGCCTTCGACCGGCCGTTCACGGTCGTCGAGGTGCCCGCCGACGTCCCGTTCGGCGTCGCGCTCAACCTCGGCGTCGCGCGGGCCTCCGGCCGGTACGTGGCGAAATGGGACGACGACGACTGGTACGGCCCCGACTTCCTCGCCGACATGCTGCTCGCGTCCGGCTACAGCGGCGCTGAGCTGGTCGGATGCCATGCTCAGTTCGTCTACCTGGGGCAGATAGACCTCACCATCTACCGGAAGGCGCGCTCCGAGCTGATGGGCCGCTGGATCTCGGGGGGAACGTTCGTCATGGAGAGACCCGTCCTCGACTCGGTGGGAGGGTTCCCGCCCGTCCCGCGCCACGTCGACGCGGCGCTCGTCGACGTCCTCACGGCGGCGGGCGGACGGACCTACGGCGCGCACAGCCTCGGCTACGCCCTCCACCGCCGCGCCGCCGGGCACACCTGGAACCAGCCCGTCACCTACTTCCTCCGCGCCGCGGCCCGGCAGTGGCGCGGACGCCGGTTCAGCTCCCTCATCTCCCCGGAGCGGTTCCCCCTGCCCGTGATCGGGGACGTCCGATGAGCGCGCCCGAAGCGCCGCGCGTCCGGCACAACGACTACGGGACCCTCGCGCCGCCGGAGATCGGCGAATGGGAGCCCCGGCTGTCCGTCTCCGTCGTGATCCCGGCCTACGGGAACCAGGAGAAACTGGACCTCACGCTCGCGTCGCTCGCCGCGCAGACGTACCCGTCCCGGCTGCTGGAGGTCGTGGTCGTGGACGACGGCAGCGCGCCGCCGCTGCGGCTGCCGGAGATCGTCCCGGAGCGGACGCGCCTGCTCCGCACCGGCGGCGACGGCTGGGGACGCGCGCACGCCTGCCGCACCGGGTCGCTCGCCGCCGACGGCGACGTCGTCCACTGGCTGGACGCCGACCTGATCGCCTTCCCCGAACACGTCGAGGCCCAACTGCGCTGGCACCACCTCGCCGACTACCTCGCCGTCCTCGGCTACAAGCGCTTCGTCGAAGCGGACGAGGGCTGGCCGACCCCGCAGGCGGTGTTCGACGCGGTCGAGGGCGGCTCGGCGGAGAAGCTGTTCGACCTCGACCGGAGCCGCCGCCACGAGTGGGTCGAGGACATGATCGACGCGACGGACGGCCTGCGGAGACACGGCTCCCGCAGCTTCCGCGTCCACGTCGGCGCGACCGCCTCCGTCCACGCCTCCCTGCTGACGGCCGCCGGAGGGATGGACGACTCGCTCGTCCTAGGCGAGGACGTCGAGCTGGGCTACCGGCTGGCGCAGCGCGGCGCGGTGTTCGTCCCCGAGCCGGAGGCGCGGAGCTGGCACCTCGGGCCGTCCACGCAGATGCGCGACGAGGAGCGGCTGACCCGGCACAACGAGCCGTACCTGAGCCACCGGCTGCCGATGCACCGCGACTGGCGGCACCGGGGCACGGGGCGGCAGTGGCTCGTCCCGTGCGTGGACGTCGTCGTCGAGGCGCGCGGACGCCCGCACGAGGAGGTGCGCGCCACCGTCGGCGCGGTCCTCGCGAGCACCCTGCCCGACGCGGCCGTGACGATCGTCGGGCCCTGGTCCGAGCTGGGCGACGAGCGCCGCGCTCCGCTCGACGACCCGCTGCTCGACCTGCGGCTGACCCGTGCCGCGTTCCGCCACGACGGGCGGGTGACCTTCGCCGAGGAGGCCGCGCCGACGTCCGCGCCCGCGCCGTTCCGGCTGACCTGCCCGCCCGGCTGGGCGCCGACGTTCGACGCGCTCCAGCGGCTGCTGGAACTGGCCGAGACCGAGGACTTCGGCGCCGTCCTGCTCGCGCTGCCCGAAGCCGCCGAACTGAAGGTCGCGCGGTTCGAGCGGACCGCCGCCGTCGCCCGCGCCCTCGCCGTCCGGACCGACGGCGAGGACCTCGACGACGTCGTCTACGCGACGTACGGGTCGGTCTGGATCGACGGGACGGAATGGGCCCTCGTCCCCGCCGCCGACGCCGCGCCGCCCTCCCGGCGCACCGAGGACCTGCTCACCTGGAAGAAGCGGGCGGAGCGCTGGGAGGCCGAGACGGACCGGCTCCGGCGCAAGCTCAGAGCCCCGCTGAGCACGAAGCTGCTGGAGGCTTCCCGCCGGAGGGCCTCAAGCTTGAGCCGACGCAAGGAGTCCCGATGACCGCGCAGCCTCGCATCGCGCAGCCTCGTGTCAAGGAGAACGACTACGGCTCTCTCCGGCCGGCGGAGCTCGGCTGCTGGGAGCCCACCCTGACGGTGAGCGTGGTGATTCCCGCGTACGGGTCGCAGGACAAGCTCGACCTGACGCTCGCCGCGCTCGCCGCGCAGACCTACCCCTCGCGCCTGCTCGAAGTCGTGATCGCCGACGACGGCAGCGACCCGCCGCTCAAGCTGCCGGAGATCCGGCCGGAGCTGTGCCGGATCGTGCCGAGCCTGTCCGGCGGCTGGGGCTGCGCGCACGCCTACCGCTCCGGCGCGCTCGCGGCGGAGGGCGACGTGATCGTCCGGCTGGACGCCGACATGGTCTGCTTCCACGACAACGTGGAGGCGCAGCTCCGCTGGCACCACCTCGCCGACCACATCGCCGTCGTCGGGCACAAGCGGTTCGTGGACTTCCAGCCCGGCGCGCTGACGCCGCGGGAGGTCCATGACGCGGTGGCGCGCGGCGGGGCGGAGAAGCTCTTCGAGTCGGACGCCTACGAGCTCCACCACTACGAGAAGTTCATCGAAGAGACCGACATGCTCCGCGCGGCGGGCGCGCAGGCGTCCCGGATCTTCACCGGGGCGTCCGCCTCCTACCACCGCGAGCTCTACCTCGACGCGGGCCAGGTCGACGGTGACATGATCCTCGGCGAGGACACCGAGTTCGGGTACCGGCTCGGGCAGGCCGGGGCGGTGTTCGTCCCGGAGACGGCGAGCAGCAGCTGGCACCTCGGCTGGTCCACCACCATGACGGACGGGGCGCGCGCCACCCGCTACTGCCAGCCGTTCTACGCCAACCGGGTGCTCGTCCCGCGCAAGCGCAGGCCCGACCCCGGACGGACGTGGAAGGTCCCCGGCGTCGAGGCCGTCGTGGACGTGTCCGAGGCGGCGTGGGAGCAGGCCCGCGCGACGGTGAGCGGGCTCGCGTCCGGCCTCGTGTCCGACGTGGGCGTGGTCCTGACCGGGCCGTGGTCGCGGCTCGACGACGGCCGCCGCGACATCCTCGGCGACCCGCTCCTCGATCTGCGCCTCATCCGCGAGGGCCTCGGGGACGACGGCCGCGTGCGCCTCGTCGAGACGGCGCCGGACACCTCGTTCCCCGCGCCGTACCGCTTCCGCTGCCCCGCCGGATGGGTGCCCGGTTCCACGACGCTCCGCCGCCTGATCCAGCTCGTGGAGAAGGAGGGGTACGGGCTGGTGATCCTCGACCTGCCGGGCGACGTCCAGGCCCGGTTCGAGCAGACCCGCGCCTTCGCCCGCGCCGCCCGCGTGACCGGACCCGGCGGCGACAGGGACGAGGCCGTCGCCGAGATGTTCGGCGCGCACACCGTGGACGGCGCCGACTACGGGCTCGAACCGGCCGGGGACGAGAGCGTCCCGAAACCGCCGGTCGACTGGCAGGCCAAGGCCCAGAAATGGGAGGCCGACGCGGCGAAGTGGCAGAGCCGCGCGAACACCCTGGACGGCGAGCTGAAAACGGTACGGGCCGAGCTCAACGCCCAGTTGCAGCGCCGGCTCCGGCGCCGGATCGGACGCCTCCGCCGCCGCCTGCTGCGCCGCTGAACGACCGCCGCCCCGGCGAACCGGATTGTCACCTCGACACGTTCCGGAATTCACAGGGACGCAATTTCGGCCGCCTAATGTCCTCGATCATGAAACCTTCCCCAGGCGCAGTGATCCTCGCGACGGCCGGAGCGCTGGCCGCGCCGCTGGTGGCGACCCCCGCGTACGCCCCCGCGTACGCCGCCGCGCACGGTCCCGAGTCGATCGTCGTGCAGCGCGGCGGGCCCGCGCGCGGGCTGCCGTTCGTCGCGTCCCGGAGCGGGGAGGCGGTCGCGACGTTCACGGTCGCCGCGCCCGGCGTCTCGTGGGCGCGCAAGGGCGCGGAGGCCGCCGTGGTCGCCGTCGCCGTGGACGGACGGCACGTCACCGACCTCGTCGTCCCCTCGGCGGAGCCGACCGCGCGCAGCGTCGCGCTCGGCCCCGTCCGGCCCGGAAAGCACCGCCTGACCTTCGCGTTCGCGAGCGCCGGGAGCGCGGCGGCGGCCCGCCGCGTCACGATCCGGCGGGCGCGGGCCGGGACGCCGCGCGCCGACCAGGTCGCGCTGCGGCACGCCCCGATCGTCGTCGGCCGCACGCTGCCGCAGCTCGGCGACGCCTACCAGAACGCCCGCACCGACACCCCGCTGCTCGCCTGGCACGAGGAACTGCCCGCGACCAGGCCCGGACACCGCGTCCTGGAGTACTCGGTGGTGTGGAGCAACGAGGACGGCGGCACCGACACCCCCGCCCTCATGGCCCGCTGGGGACGCACCACCGACATCGAATGGGTGTACCGGGTCGAGGTGGACGCGGCCGGGCGGCGCGTCCCCGGCACCGGCGTCTACCAGGCCCCCAACCACCAGACGCTCGCGTTCGCCGGACGCTACGAAGGCGACCACCCGCTCCTCCAGACGTGCACGGTGAACAACAACATGTGCGACACCGTCACTCCGGACGCGAAACTGCGCTTCTTCCTCGACTCGACGCCGACCCGTCCGGCCGACCGCGCCCGCGAAGTCGTCATGGACCGCTCGCCCTGGACGTATCCGGTGATGGCCCAGGAAATGGTCCGCGAAAACAAGATCGAGAACCCGGCCGACCCGAACACCCCGCAGGTGGGGGACCAGCGCACCTACCTTTTCCTCGAATTCAAGAAGCAGACCGGCGCGCCCACCGGGACCGGGTCGATCCCCGGAGTGTCGATCGGAGTCCGGCTCAAGCGCGACCCGGGCACGCTCTACCGCTCCGACCATTCGACGCCGTCGTGGTCGATCGAGCGGGACCTGCCCGCCGCCACCACCGTCGAACTCCCGGCCGGCGCCAAGGTCGCGGACATCGCGAGCGTCGAGGCGGTCCGGCAGCCGATGGGCGCGGGCGACAACGGCGCCCCGGCCACCGTGACCTCGATCAACCGCGGCTTCTTCCTCGACGCCGGGTACCTGCCGCAGGCGTCCGGGATCGCGTGGACGGGGTCGGTCACGCTGACGCCCGCGTCCCCGTCCGCAGCGCTCTGGAAGCCCTGACGTGCTCTGGAAGCCCTGACGCCCGGTACCGCGCCGGGGGCGGGGCGGTCAGCCCGACAGCGCCCGGCGCGCGTCCCGCTCGACCAGGATCGGGACGAAGTCGCGCACCGGACGCCCGTCGAACCGGTGGTGGATCGCGCTGACCGCCTCGGCGACCTCGTCCGCGTCGTGCGTGTCGCCGTACGCCTTCATCAGCCGGGCGGTGACCTCTGTCATGGCCGTCTTCTCGCGCGCCGCAGTGTCCATGTCCAAAATGCTTCCTCGGAAATGCGCGATGCGCAACGCCCCAGCGCCGATGGATTTCCGCGAGTGACCGGATGCGGCCGGGCATAACGATTTGAGGCCAAAGGGTGCCGCTTTGGCGAGCGTTGGGTGAACGATGGCCCCATGGGCGCGAGAGCCGGGCTTAACCGGCTTCCCTTTTCGAACGGCGCGAAACCCGGTACTCGTCTCGTCGACCGGGTCGTGGACGAACTATCCGGCTGGCCGGGGCTGCGGGTATCCGCGGCGGAATGCGGCACGGGATCGGCCTTAGCCCTGGGCGGGCGGCAGATCGTCCACCTGCCCGGGGAGCACGAGGCGGAACTGCGGCTCGGCGCGCCGACGGTGCGGCGGCTGCTTCCGGCGCTCCACGAGTCCGGCCAGCTCATCCCCATATCGGCGGACGAGCCCGCCGTGCCGACCACGTCCGAGGAGGACGGGGAGGAGTGGGTGCGGATCCGGATGGACGGCCACGCCGACGTCTCGCTGATCCTGTCGCTGGCCAGCCTCGCGATCGCCGCGGGCACCCGGACGATCGCCGGACCCGAGCGCCTAGAGCCGCCCTGCCCGCGCGCCCGGCGGGTCGCCCTGCTCGGCATCTCCCGGCAGCCGCGCACACGGCCGTGAGTTCCCTCGGACCTCACGGGACCGGCGACACCGAACTCGCGTTGTCGAGCAGCAGCCGAGGCCGCCCGCCGCCGGACGCCGGGAGCGCCCACGTCTGGTTCTTGCCGTCGCTGAGCTGGAGCGTGTAGCCGAGGGTGCGGTCGTCCAGCCAGACGGGCTGGTCGTCGACGCTGCGCGTCTCGGCGAGCGGTGCCGTCCGCAGCGTGGCGAGGTCGAGCGTCGACAGCCGCCAGCCCTTCTTCGGGTCGCCGCCGATGGCCGACTTGTAGGCCAGGCGCGTGCCGTCCGGCGAAAGGGAGGGGCACTCGACGTTGGGCGCGAGCGTCCGGACCGTCCGGGCCGCGAAGTCGCCCTGCACGAGATACCGCTTACCGCCCGTGGACAACGTTGCGTAGAACCGGTTGTCGTCTGAGGCGAACGTGATGCCCCAGAAGTTGGCGTCCCGGTTCCGGTACGGGGCGCCGTCCTTGGTGATCGCGAAGTCCTCCAGGGACTTGACGAGCCGCCCGGTCCGCGTGTCGAGGACGCCCGCCCGCGTGGAGAAACCCGTGGTCGCGTAGCTGTGGCCGTCGATGAAGAGCGTCCAGGCGACCATCCGCCCGGACGCCGACACCCGCAGCCGGTTCGGGAACCCGGTGAGCGGGACGCGCCGCCGCTCGCGCAGCCCGGCGTCCATCACGACCAGTGCGCCCGCGCTCAGCGCCCCGACCGGGCGCAGGCAGGCGACCGTCCCGGCGGCGGCGTAGGCCCGGTCGCACTCCACCGGCGTCACCCGCCGCGATCCCGGCGGGGACGTGTAGGACAGCCGCCCGTTGGTGAGGAGCTGGAGGCGGCGGCCGTCGCCCGTCCCGCCCGAGGTCCGGGCGGGCGCGGGCTCCGCGCCGTGGAACACCGTGTACGCGACGGCCACCGCCACGAGCAGCACGGACGAGACGGTCAGGACGGCGACGCGGGAGCGAGCGTTCACGAGACGGCCCTTTCTGGCGAGCGGAGGAGGACACCGGTCCCGGCGAGGGCGGCGGCGCTGACGGCGGCGGCGCCGAGCAGCGCCGGACGGGTGCCCCACGCCTGCCACGCCACCCCGAACAGCACCGACGAGAGCAGGTAGGCGAGCGCCTGCCCGCTCTGCACGAGCGCGATGCCGGTCGTCCGGAGCGCGGCGGGGAGCAGCGGCCCGGCGAGCGCCATCAGCCCGCCGTCGGTCGCGGCGTAGAACGTCCCGTGCAGGACGACGGCCGCGCCGACCAGCCAGAGCCCGCCGCCCGGGGCGAGCCCGAGCAGCAGGTAGGTCGCGGTGAGCGTGAGGTAGCCGCCGAGCACGACGGGCAGCCGTCCGGCCCGGTCGGCGAGCAGGCCGAGGGGCGTGGCGAGCAGCAGGTAGACGCCGCTCGTCGCGACCGCGAGCAGCGGGAACCAGCCGAGCGCGAGGTCCGCGCGCTGGGCGACGAGCAGGTAGGTGAAGCCGTCCCCGATCGTCGCGAGCCCGAGCAGCACCGACGCGGGGACGAGCCGCCGCGCGGCGGGCCCGCGCAGCAGCTCCCGCCAGCGCAGCGCCTCGCGCGGCGGCTTCGGCCCCGGCGTGTCCCGGACGAACAGCACGAGCACCAGCACGCCGAGGAGCGCGACGCAGAAGCTCGTCATGATGACCGAGTCGTAGGAGCCGGGCGCGGCGGCGAGGACGGCGAGCGCGACGAGCGGACCGGCGAACGCCCCGGCGGCGTCCATCGTCCGGTGCACGCCGAACGCCCGGCCGAGCCGGTCGGGCGGCGTGGACAGCGTGATGAGCGCGTCCCGGGGGGCGGTGCGCAGGCCCTTGCCCGCGCGGTCCGCGGTGATGGCGAGGCCGATCCCGATGCCGGAGCCCGCCGCCGCGAGCAGCCCGAGCTTCGCCGCGGCGGACGCGCCGTAGCCGAGCAGCGCCACCGGCTTGCGCCGGTCGACGCGGTCGGCCGCGTACCCGCCGACCAGCCGGAGCAGGACGGTCGCCCCGCTGTAGAGCCCGTCGATCGCCCCGTAGGCGGCCGGGCTGAACTGGAGTCCGACCACCAGGTACAGCGGCAGGATCGCGGTGACCATCTCGGCGGAGACGTCCGTGACGAGGCTGACGGCGCCGAGGGCGACGACGTTGGCGGCGACGGGCCCCGCGCGGCGGTGGCCCCTCGCCGGGCGGGTGAGGGTGGAAAGGTACACGCCGGCTCCTCAGGAGGGCCCGGCGCGGGTCGCGCGCCGGGCCCGGGACGTCAGTGACAGTTGGTGGTGCCGCTGTCGGCGTAGGTCTTTCCGGCCTGCGGGACGAACTGCCAGTCGTAGCTGTTCGCGTGCAGCGTCAGCTTCAGGACGCCGTACGTGTCGCTGTTCCGCGCCTGGCTGTTCGGCTGGATGGTGCCGAACGAGTAGTGGCTCGCCCCGCCCATCCCGGCGACGAACTCGCGGATGCCGCGCGCGGCGTCGGCCGCGCCGCTCGGGTTCATCGGCGCGAACCGCTCGTACTGGTGGTTGTGCCCGGTGACGATGACGTCGGCGTTGTTGTCGTAGAGCGCCTGCACCAGCGGGCCCACCGTGGTGGTCGGCGCGTGGTTCGCGCCGGACGTCCACCGGGGGTGGTGCCAGTAGGCGATGGTGCACGGCTTCGGGTTGGCGGCGAGGTCGGCCCGCAGCCACTGCTCCTGCGCGCCGCCCGCCGCGCAGCCGCCGCTGATCGACCCGCAGTTGGAGTTGAGCGCGACGACGTGCCAGTTGGCGCCGATGTCGTAGGAGTAGTAGCCCTTGGTCGGGTCGCCCGCCGCCGCGCCGAAGTACCCGTAGTAGCCCGTGGCGCCGGAGGTGTTGTAGTCGTGGTTGCCGGGCGACGGCCGGGTGCGGGCCTTGTGCCGTCCCCACGTCGGGTTGTAGTAGGTGTTGAACTCGCTGGTCGTGCCGCTGTCGTAGACGTTGTCGCCGGCGGTGAAGACCGTGCCGGGGATGTTGTCGAGCAGCGCCGCGGTCGCGGTGTCGCCGCTGCCGGAGTTGCTGATGTCGCCGGCGCCGACGAGGACCGGGTCGGCCGCCGCCGAGGCCGCGCCGCCCGGCAGCGTGACCGCCGCGATCGCGGCCGCGCCGAGGACGCCCGTGAGGACGGTCGCGAGCACGCTTCTGCTTGGGGCCATGTCCACTCCTTTGCGGGGGAATTGGGCACTCCGGACGGTAATTTCGCAGTTACACGTCCCGGCGAGGACCCGGCGAGCGCACGCCATCCAGTGGATGAATGACGCCGGAGAACAAAGATCCGTAAAAAACGGGAGTCAGGAATTGGGGGCGCCTCGGCGCCGGGATAACCCCGAACCGGAAATTGAAAAGCACAGTTATCGCGACGATTCCGGGGTTGCGAAGAGAACCATTTCCGTGGCGGCGCGTTCCCGAATGCGCCAGGATGAGGGGTCCGGACCAGGCCCCTCACCCGTCGTCGGAGGTCCGTTGCGTGGCAGAGACCGCTGGCTGGTCGCGTTCCTCGGGATCGCGGTCGCGGTCGTCGCGCTGCTGGCCGGAATACCGGTCAACAAGCTGAGCGATCTCGTCCTCGCGGGACGGGACCGGGACCTCCGGTTCTGGCTCGTCGTCACCGGCGGCTGCGTGCTGGCGCTGATCGCGCTCGGCGTGGCCGTCGAGTTCGTGAGCGGCCGGGGCGAGCGGCGCGGTTCGGCGCCGTTCGACGTCCCCGCGCAGGACGCCGGATGGGTGCCCCGCCGCGAGCTGTCCTCCGCCGTGTCCGAGCTGCTGCGCGGGCGGCGCGGCCGGACCGTCGCGTTCACCACGGCCCTGCACGGCGCGGGCGGCTTCGGCAAGACCATGCTCGCCCGCGAGGTGGCGCGCCACCCCGACGTGCGGCGCCGCTACCGGGGCGGCGTCGTGTGGACGACGGTCGGCCGCGACCGGCGCGGCGCCGACCTCGCCGAGCTGATCGGCACGCTCACCGCGCGGCTCGGCGGCACGCCGGCGCCGACCAGCGACCCCGAGCAGGCCGGGCTCCAGCTCGGCCAGGTCCTCGCCGGACGCCGCCCGACCCTCCTCGTGATCGACGACGTGTGGGACGAGGCCCAGCTCACCCCCTTCCTCGGCGGGACGGGCGACTGCACCCGCCTGGTCACCACCCGCAACGCGAAGGCCCTGCCCCGCGAGACGGCGCGGATCCGCGTCGACCAGATGGACCGGGACGCCGCCGACCGCCTCCTCACCCAGGGGCTGCCGCCGCTCGACCCGTCCAGCCACCGCGATCTGCTGCTCCTCACGGGCCGGTGGCCGCTGCTGCTCTCCCTGGTCAACGGCGTGCTGCGGGACCGGATCGAGACCGGTCTCCCGGCCGCGCGGGTCGCCCGGGACGTCGCCGCCCGGCTGCGCGCCGCCGGGCCCGCCGCGCTGGACCTCGACGACCGGGGCAGCAGGCAGCGCGCCGTCCGCGCGACCGTCGAGTACAGCCTGGAGACGCTCGGCGAAGGGTTCCGCGACCGCTACCTCGAACTGGGCGTCTTCGCCGAGGACGCCCTCGTCCCACTCGACGCCGTGACCGCGCTGTGGGGCGCGACCGGCGGGCTCGCGCCGGACGAGTGCGACGCGCTGGCCGCCCGGCTCGCGGAGCACTCGCTCGTCCGCAGGCACGGCGGCGAGCTGGAGATGCACGACGTCCTGCGCGACTACGCGAGGTCGCGGCTCGCCGACCACCGCGCCGTGCACCGGGCGCTCGTCGAGAGCTTACGCACGGGGGACTGGTGGGATCTCGCCCCCGGCTACCTGTTCCGGTACCTCGTCCACCACCTGTCCGAGGCGGAACTGACCGACGAGGTGGACGAGCTGGTCACCGACGTCCGCTGGCTGGACGCCAAGGTCCGGACGCTGGGGCCCGCCGCCGCGATCAGCGACCTGCGGTACGGGACGACGCCGGAGGCGGAGTTCGTCCGCGCCGCGCTGGCGCAGAGCGCCCACCTGCTGGAGCCCGCCGTCCCCTCGGCGGTGCTGACCAGCACGCTGCTCAGCCGCCTGAAGATGCTGGTGCCCGAGCTGTCCGAGCGCGTCGACGCCTACGCGGCGGCGCGCGGCGGAGCGCTGCTGGAGGCGCGCTGGCCGTTGCCCGACGCGCCCGACCCGAAGCTCGTCCGCCGGTTCACCTGGCACGACGGAAACGTCACCGGCCTGGAGTTCGCGCCGGACGGGAGCTGGCTCGCGTCCGTCGACGAACGCGGCGGCGTCCGGCTGTGGACGCCCGGCGGCACCGACCTCGGCAGCGCGCAGCTCGACCTGCCCGACCCGCGCCCCGCCGCCGTGCGGATCGGCCCGGACGGCACCTGGCTCGTCGTCGCCACCGACCGCGGCGACGCGCACCTCTTCGG
Source organism: Actinomadura syzygii (assembly GCF_008085905.1). Taxonomy (GTDB): domain Bacteria; phylum Actinomycetota; class Actinomycetes; order Streptosporangiales; family Streptosporangiaceae; genus Spirillospora; species Spirillospora syzygii. The sequence continues at coordinate 253,748 of NZ_VSFF01000008.1, forward strand.
CCGCGACGGCGAGCACTTCGCCGACCTCGGCGCCGCCCACCCCGGCGGGCTCGCCGGGTGGTCGGCGGCGGGCGACGGCTCATGGCTCGCCACGCTCGGCCGGACCGGCACCGTCCGCTGCTGGACGGCGCGCGGCGTCCGGCTCGACCGCCTCCCCGGCTGCCCGCGCACCGGGACGATGGGCCTCGCCGTCTCCCCGGACGGCGGCTGGCTCGCGTCCGTCGACGCCGCCGGGAACATCCGCCGCTGGGACCGGGACGGCACCGGCTGGCGGGCGACGACGCTGCGCAAGGGCGGCGGCCGGGGCGCCAACTCGGGCATGGTCGCCTACCGCGCGCTGAGCACCGGACGGTCGACCTACCGCCGCCACCTGGAGGCGGCGAACCCGTCAGGGCCGAGCCGTGCCGCGGTGGTGGCCCGCGGCCTCGCCGCCGGGCTGCGCGACAAGCTCGACCTGCTCGGCGGCATCGGCCCGCTCGGCTGCTTCGCGGCCCTCACCGGGTTCCGCGCCACGAGCAGTCTCACCCGGCACTTCGACAGCGGTTGGCGGATCGGCCGCCAGTCCGAGGACGGACAGCGCGGATCGCCACTGGACCGGCCGTCCACCCTCGCGATCGCGCCCGACGGGACGTGGCTGGCGGCCGTCACCAACGACGGCGACCTCCGGCTCCTCGATCCCGACGGCACGCCCCGCGAGTCCCCGGACTTCTACGTCCGGCCCGGCACCCGCGTGTGGATCTCCCCGGACGGCGAGTACCTCGTCATCTGCGCGCCCACGACCCTGACGCTCTGGCCGAAGAGCGCCCCGGCGCGCGGGTCGCCGACCCTCGACACCGTCCGCCCCATCACGCCGTGGGCGGCGCCCCGACCGGTGCCGGGGGAGCCCGGCCTGTTCCTGGCGGAGACCACGCGAGGGCCGCGCGTCTTCACCGGACAGGGCGAGGAGAAGAATCTGGACCACCGGATCATCGGCCTCGGCTACGCCCGCCTCGGCGCGCTCACCGCGCTCGGACCCGACCCCGAGACGGCCGCCGTGGCGATCGGCGACACCATCCACCTGTACAGCAAGGCCGTCAGGCGGTTGGTGCCGAAGCAGTGGACCGGCGACGTCAGGCGGGCCGAGCTGTTCCCGTCCGGCGAGTGGCTGGTCGAGCAGGCGCTCCGGCGCCACTCGGGCCGTCGCCCGCGCGGGCCGCACGGCCCGCGCTGGGAACTGACCGTCCGTGCCGCGGACGGACAATTCCGCGTCCTCCTCACGTGCGGGCCCTTCCTGGACGCGAACGACGAGTTCTTCGTCTTCTCCGAAGGTCGCCGGATTCTCACCGTCCATGGCGACCTGCTCCAGTTGTGGAGCACCGAGAGCGGCGGGCGGGTCGCGCTGCTGCCGGGGGAGAGGCGCCCGGCGGCCGATCCGTCGTCCCCCGGATTCGTGACCGTCTCCACGCGCGGCCGGTGGGGCGCCGCGCTGTGGACCGACGACGGCGACGAGACGCTGCTGCTGGGGCGGCTCGGCGACTTCGTCCGCGTGGGACGGCACCGCGACCGCGTCCTGACGCTCTCCCCGGGCGGCGAGCTGTCCCTGCTGGCGGACGACGGAGCCCACCTCGCGACCCGTTCCGACGTGCACGGCCACGCCTTCTTCCCCGAGGGCGGGCTGCTCACCTGGGGGCCGTCCGGGCTGGCGATCGACGACGCGGACGGCGTCTCCCGCGACCTCGGCGTTCCATGCGCCGTACCGCCGGTCGTCGCGTCCACCTGGTTCGCGCTCCACGGCGGCGGCGCCGTCGAACTCTGGCACCGCGACGGGACGCGCCGGGCCCGCGTCCCCGGCCGCGACCCCGCGATCTCCCCCGCCGGGACGTGGTTCACGACGACCGGCGACGACCGGTCGACGCTCACGATCCGGGGCACGGAGGGGTCCGTCCTGCGCGAGATCGGCGGCCCGCCGGGCTGGCTGGCGGGGCCGCCGGTGATCGCCCCGTCCGGCGCGCTCCTCCTCGCCGTTTCGGACGACGGCGTGCTCCGCGTCGCCGACACCGCGACCGGCGAGATCATCACCGGTATCCGCGCCGAGGCGGTGTCCTACGCCTCGCTCACCTGGTTCCCGGACTCCACCGGCTTCATGGCCACCGGCCTAGACCGCCTCTACTCCTTCACCCTCCGCAGGAATTGACGTCCCCCGGCCGCCGGGAAGCCATGCCTATGTGGTCAGGACGAACGGACTTGTGTCCCGGCGGCAGGTGGCCGGCCTCCGCGCTGGAGGAATGGTCTTCGCAGGGGTCGGCCTGAGAGCCGAAAGGGTCCGCCATGCTGCACGGCATCGACGTGGCTTCCTACGAGCCCACCTTCAAGACCGAAGGGGTGGACTTCGTGATCGTGAAAGCGACCGAAGGACGCACCTACACCAATCCCTACCGGGCCAAGCAGGCCAGGCGGGCCCGCGACGCCGGATGCGCGGTGGGGTTCTACCATTTCCTGCGCGGACGCCGGGGAATCCGACTGGCCAGGATCAAGGCCCAGGCCAAGTACTTCGTCGAGCACTGCGGCGCCGAGGACGGCGACATCCTCGCCCTCGACTGGGAGTCCGACCCGAAGGGCCGCCTCCCCACCGCCGCGCAGAAGGACAAGTTCCTGCACGAGGTGAAGAAGCTCCGTCCCGGCCACCGGCTGGTCCTCTACTGCAACCGCGACCTGTGGACGAGGAAGAGCACCACCGACTACAGGGCCGACGGGCTCTGGATCGCCGACTACCGCAAGGCCGGCGAGCCGAAGATCCAGGACGAGTGGCTCTTCCACCAGTACACCTCGGAGCCCATCGACAAGAACGTCGCCGATTTCAAGAGCCGCGACGACCTCAAGGATTGGGCGTCCGCCGGCTGACCATCTCGTTGATCCAGACGGGCGCGAACGGCGACGTGCAGTTCGGCGGAGTCGGGTAGTCCTTGAGCACCTCAAGGCGCTCCCCGATGCCGATCGCGCGGGCGCGGTGCTCGGCGTGCTCGATGCCGATATGGCCCAGGCACTCGTTCATGGCCCACTGCAGGCGGTCCGGCGCGTCCTTCATCCGCGCCTCGATGATGTCGAGCAGGCCGTCGAGATCGAGGCCGTCGGGCTTCTTCCGGACGCGTTCGCTGGTCAACGCCCAACCGGCGCTCGCGACCACCGGATCCGGGTCGGCGAACCACGCCAGGCGCAATTCCTCCGAATGGGGGCTCTTCTTCACCACGTAATTCACGAGCCAGTCGTGGACCTTGGGCGTGCGCGCCTGGCGCAGCATCGCGTCCAACTCGTCGCGCCCGAACGCCTTCGGACGGCAGATCAGCATGGCCAGCAGCCTCGCCGCGCTGTCGCCGGTCTCCCAGAGGCCCAGCGCGAGTTCCTGCTGCGTCTTCAACCGCTTCGCGAGCGCCCGCAGCTTGCCGAGGTTCACACCGTGGTCGTCGCCGTGCCTCTCGTTCACCGCCCGCGTCTTCGGATCGTCCAGCCCGGCCAACTCGGCCATCACCTCGGCCATCACCTCGGCCACCGCCGTGTCGCCCACCGCCGCCTCCCTCGGACGTCCGTCACATGCGGTCATCAGACTACGACGGAGCCTCATCGTCGGCCGGACGCTTCGCCGCCGCCGTCGCCCTCGGCGGCGGGGTGCGACGGCGCGCAACTCCGATCGTGCTCGACGTCCCTCCGGGGCGGTGACCGGGAACGATCCGGGCGGTCGCGGATGTCCGCTACCGGACATCGGCGTGCTCACCGATTGTGATTGATGATCTTCGTAGCGTTACCTACGCTCGGGGGCATGGCGATACCGACCGAGCAGATCGGCAGCATTCCCAGGACCCCCGAACTGTTGGCCGCGATGACGGCCCACGCCGCCGGCGAGGTCGGCGACGCCGATCTGGCCGCCGCGCGGGACGCGGCGGTCCGCGACACCATCCAGCGGCTGGAGGCGACGGGCTCTCCGGTCGTCAGCGACGGCGAGCAGGCCAAGCCGAGCTTCGCCACCTATCCGATCGCCGGGCTCCCCGGCCTCGCGCCCGAGGGCGTGGTCATACCGTTCGCGGACGGCCACCAGCGGCAGTTGCCCGTGCTGACCGAGGGACCGTTCCGGTACCAGGTCCACGCCGACACGTTCTACCGGGTCGCGGCGGAACACGCGCGGGTGCCCGTCAAGCAGGCCGTGATCGCGCCGTCCGCGCTCAGCCTCCTCTACCCACCGTCCGGTGTTTCCGGGTATTCGCGCGAGGCTTTCGTGACCGATCTGGTCTCGGAGGCGGAGGCCGACATCCGGGGGCCGCTGGACGCCGGGGCCCACGCCGTCCAACTCGACTTCACCGAGGGCAGGCTCTCGCTCAAGCTCGACCCGAGCGGCGGCGTCCTGGACGACTTCATCGCGCTCAACAACCAGGTCCTGGAGCGCTTCACCGACGCCGAGCGCGCCCGGATCGGCGTGCACACCTGCCCCGGCGGCGACCAGGACTCCACCCACAGCCTGGACGTCGACTACGCCGGGCTGCTGCCCAGGCTGTTCCAGCTCAGGGCCGGAAACTTCTACGTCCAGCTGGCGAGCGAGGCCGACCCGGAGAAGGTCCTCGCCGTCATCGCCGAGCACCTGCCCGCCGACGCCCGCGTCTTCATCGGGGTCACCGACCCGATCGACCCGCGCGTCGAGACGCCGGAAGAGGTCCGCGACCGGGTGCTCGTCGCGGCCCGCCACCTGCCGATCGATCGGCTCGGCACGTGCGACGACTGCGGCTTCTCGCCGTTCGCCGACGACACGTCCACCTCCCGCGAGATCGCCTTCGCGAAGATCGCCGCCCGCGTCCAGGGCACCGCGCTCGCCGCTCGCCGGCTCGGTCTGGAGAGCTAGCGACCCGCCCCCCGCAGGCCCGTGCGGACGGCACGCCCCGCCGTCCGCACGGGCCCCGCCCATCCGGGCAGCGTGAACAGGCCCGCGAGCCGGGTGAGGCGGTCCGGGACAGCCCGGTTGTAGACCCCTGGCGCCGGGCCGCTGCCGGACGTCCTCGGACGCGACCAGCTCGACCTGCCCGAGACGGGCGTCTGCTCCAGCGACCTCCCTGCCGAGGACCCCGGCGCCGCTTCCCCATTATCATTGCGGGCTTACCGCGCGCCGATGTGGTGGCGGTGCGTTCATCCGGAGGCGCGGAATCGGCCTGCCCCACGATCACCGCGCGACATTGGTCTTCACCGTCCGCGGCCCCATGAGCTAAGTTCCCGGCCGGGTCGTCCCGGTGCGCGCCGGGCCTTTGGGTCCGCCGTTTCTTGCGGGCCCGGCGCACTTAGGGGGACCCCATGGACGACAAACCAAGCGTCCTGTTCGTCAGCGTCCACAACGCGGGACGCTCCCAAATGGCCGCCGCCTACCTCACCCACTTCGCGGGCGACGCGATCGAAGTCCGGTCCGCCGGATCGGCCCCGGCCGAGCGGATCAACCCCGCCGTCGCCGAGGCGATGGCGGAAGAAGGCATCGACATCTCCGCCGAAATCCCGAAGGCCCTCACCGTCGACGCGGTGCCGGCGTGGGACGTCGTCATCACCATGGGCTGCGGCGACACCTGTCCCGTCTTCCCCGGCAAACGCCACGAGGACCGGCCACTCGACGATCCGGCGGGGCAAGGCGTCGAAGCGGTCCGTCCGATCAGGGACGAAATCCGCGTCCGCATCCAAGAACTCGCCGCCGAACTCACCGGCGCGCCCGGCCGGGGAAAGTAAGCGCCCGGCGGCGAGTCGAGTCCGTAACCAGGCGACTTCTATGGCGGACCGGACGACCGGCCGGGAAGACCGCCGTGCTACGCGACCTGTCCGGGCTCTATACTTCTGGATCCACGATGCGTTCGATTCGCTAAAGTAACGGTGACGTAGCGCCACGAGATGAAAGGCAGAAAATGGCTCAGAAGGTACAAGTCATCATGACGGACGACCTCGACGGCGGTGCGGCGGAGGAGACCGTCTCCTTCGGCCTCGACGGCAGGGTCTACGAAATCGATTTGAGCGAGAAGAACGCCAACAAACTCCGGCGCACTCTGCACGCCTACATGGAGAGCGGCCGGCGGCTGAAGGCCACCAGGGGCGGGCGCCCCGCGGCCCGCGGCGCCGGGAACCGCGAGCGGTCCGCCGAGATCCGCGAGTGGGCGAGGCAGGCCGGGATCAAGGTCAACGACCGTGGGCGCATTCCCGCCACCGTGGTCGAGCAGTACGAGGCCGCGCACTAGCGGTCCCCGGACCGGACGCGGACGCTCGCCGGGAGGCCGGCGGCTTCGCCTGGCCGCCTCGTCGCCGAGCGAGGCCGCCAGGCGATTCTGCGGCCCGGCGGCGCCGCGCGCGGGGATGCCCGGGGGGCATGCCTCGCTGACCATGTGAAATCCACCGAACCGGTATGTCGCGGCCAGGATGCTAGCATCCTGTCAAATTAGGAAGGTAGCGATCAGGGCGCGACACGCCCGGGGGAGGGCGAGATGATCGGCGGTGATCTGCGGAGGGCGGTCAGGGGACGGGTCCTGACGCGCGACGACGACGGCTTCGACGCGGCGCGCAGAGCGTGGAACCTGACGGTCGAGCAGCCGGTGGCGGCCGTGGTGGAGGCCGCCGACGCCGCCGACGTGGCCGCGCTCGTCCGGTACGCCCGCCGCGCCGGGCTGTCGGTCGCCGCCCAGGCCGCAGGCCATGACGCGTCCGGCGACGTCGAAGGCGTGATCTTGCTGCGCACCGGCCGCCTCGACGGCCTGCGCGTGCGCGCGGACGAGCGGACCGCCCAGGTGGGCGCGGGCGTCGACTGGGGCCGGGTGCTGGCGGAAGCCGGGCCTCGCGGGCTGACCGGGCTGGCGGGCAGTTCGCCCGCCGTCAACGTGACCGGATACACGCTGGGCGGGGGCCTGTCGTGGTTCGGCCGAAGGTTCGGCTGGGCCGCCGACAGCGTCCGCGCCGCCGACGTCGTCGACGCGGACGGGAACCGGACGCGGGTGACCGAGACGTCCGATCCCGAGCTGTTCTGGGGGCTCAGGGGAGGCGGCGGCGACTTCGCGCTGGTGACGTCCCTCGAATTCGACCTGTACCCGGCGCCCGTCCTGTACGGCGGACGGGTGGTCTGGCCGGACGCGCGCGCCCCCGAGGTGTTCGACGCCTTCCGGGCGATCACCGCCGACGCGCCGCGCGAACTGGCCGTCTGGTTCAGCCGGTTCGCCTTCCCCGGAGCCCCGCCGATGGCGGCCCTGGATCTCGCCTACCTGGGCTACCCGCGCGAGGGCGCCGCGCTCGTCCGCGCCATCGGGAAGATCGACGGGGTGATCAGCGACACGCGCGGGACGCTGCCCATCGCCGACCTCGGCGGAATCGCCGCCGAGCCGACCAAGCCGTCCGCGTCGATGCCCCGCGCGGAACTGCTCACCGGCCTGGACGACGCCCTCGCCACGGAGCCGATCGATCCGCTGCTCTCCGTCCAGGTCCGGCATCTGTCCGGCGCGCTGGCCGAGCCGGGCCCCGGCCCGAGCGGAGCCCTGACCGAGCCCTATAGCCTCCACCTGGTCGGCGTCGGCCCCAACCCCGACCTGGCGCGTGCGACCCGCGCCGGACAGGCCCGTTTCGTCGAGCGTTTCCGCGCCATCGTCACCGGACGCAAGCCCTACACGCTGCTGGCCCCCGGCGAGACGGCGGCCGACTTCTTCGCCCCGCCGGTCCTCGCCCGGCTGCGCGAGTTGAAGCGCGCCCGCGACCCGCACGACGTCTTCCGCGCGAACCACCCCGTCCTCACGTAGGCGGTCTCTCGCCCCTCCGGCGCTGTGACCTCGGGCTTCGCTCTCTTTGACCGTTCCATGCCCGGCCATTGACGGTTGCATGTTGTATGTGACAACATCCACGCCACGTGAGCGGCGCCACCCCTGCGTGGGGTGGGCCCCGGCCGCAGACGGAGGAGCGAGTTCGCGCGAGGCCCGGCCACGGGCCGCGGCGCGCCGCGGAAAGCGAGGAGTTCATGAAGGTTCGAGCACGCGTTCTGGGCTCGGTGCTGATCGCTGCGTCACTCGTCCTCGCCGGATGCGGCGGGGGCGACGACTCAGGCGACGGCGACAAGGGGAAGAAGATCACCGTCGCGACCCAGCCGGACTTCTTCGGGGTGCCGCTGTACTTCGCGGTGCAGAAGGGCTTCCTGAAGAAGCAGGGTCTGGACGCCAAGCTCCAGAAGTTCCCGACCGGCGTCGAGGGCACCGAGGCTGTGGCGACCGGCCAGGCCGACTTCACCACGGTCGCGGGATTCCCCGTGGTCAGCCTCGCGGCCAGGAAGGCGCAGGTGAAGGTGATCGGGCACAACGCGACGTCCGCCAAGTGGTGGGGATTCGTGACCGACGGCAGCATCAGCAAGCCGTCGGACCTCGAAGGCAAGACGGTCGGGTTCCAGTCCAACTCCACCGCGAACTACTGGTTCGACCAGTTCGTCGCGTTCCACAAGCTGGATCGTTCCAAGATTAAGATCGTGGACGCCAAGTTCGCGCAGCTCGTCCCGACGTTCGCGCAGGGCAAGGCCAACGCGATCATCCACTTCGAGCCCAACGTCTCCAAGGCCGTCGCCAGCAAGAGCGGCGCCAAGGTGACCTGGTGGGGCGGTGACGACAACCTGCTCCCGTTCTACGGCTACGTCGCGGCCGGCCCGAAGGTCTACAAGGACAAGGACACGGCCATGCGCGTCCTGCGCGGGCTGCGCGAGACGGCCGAGTACATGAAGAACAACGAGGCCGAGGTCATCAAGCTCGCCAAGGAACTCACCGGCATGACCGACGACGCCGCGATCAAGGAGATCCTCGCCCAGATCGACTTCAGCCTCGCGTTCGACCCGAAGAGCGTCGAGCAGGTCCAGCAGATCGCGGACTACCAGCTCCAGCACAAGCAGATCAAGGAGCGCGTGGACGCGCAGAGCCTGGTCGAGGCGAGCTGGGTTTCGGAGTCGGAGAAGTAACGGTCTTCTCCCTCCCCCCGGGAAAACGGCCCGGACGGCGGGCGGGCATTGGGGCGGCCCGCCGTCCGGGGCACCAACGCACAGCACGTGGAGGCACGTCGTGGAAATCGGGATCTCACACCTGCCGGTGTCGCCGTCCCGCGCGCTGCGCCTCGCCCAGATCGCCGACAGCACCGGCATCGCGAGGTTCGGGGTGGCGGACTCGTCGCACCTGTTCGGCGCGATGTACCCCACCGTGCAACTGATCCTGTCCCGGACGTCGCGGATCAAGGCCGGGCCGTTCGTCACCAACCCGGTGACGCGGCACCCGTCCGTGCACGCGGCGGACGTCGCCGCGCTGGCGTCGCTGTACTCCCCGGACCGGATCGCGGTCGCGATGGGCACCGGCGACTCGGCCGTGCACAGCGTGGGCCTGCGTCCGGCCAAGGCCGAGGACGTGGGCCGCGCGCTCGGGACGATCCGCGCCGTCGCCCCGGACGGGGTGACGCTGGAGCTCGCGGCGAGCGGGCCGAAGGCGGCCTCGGCCGCGACGGCCGAAGGCGTCGACGGGCTGGTGCTGGGCGGCGGGATGTCCGTCCCGTGGACGCGGCGGCTCATCGAGGCGGCCGGGCCCCGGCCGCTGACCGCGCAGGTGTTCCTGATCGGCCACCTGGTGGAGCGCGAGGACGAGGTGAAGCGGGCGCGCGCGGCCGTCCGGGCCTCGGTCCTGGCGGTGGCGCGGCACGCGATCGGCGTCGACATGGCCGGACGGGACGTCCCGTCCCGGCTGCGTCCGGGCCTTGAGCAGGCGTTCGCCCGCTACGACTTCGCCGCGCACGCCAAGGCGGACGGCGCGAACGAGCGGCTCCTGGACGACCACCCCGAAGAAGAGGCGTACCTGTTCGAGCGTTTCGCGGCGGTCGGCACGCCGGGCGCCGTCGCGGAGCGCCTCCGCGAGTTCCAGCGGGAGAGCGGGATCGACGGCGCCGTGCTGAGCACGACCGTCCCCGACCCGGACGCGCACGTCGCCCTCACCGGCGAACGGCTGACCACCGCGCTCCGCCCATGAGCACGCCCATGAGCACGCCCATGAGCACGCCCATGAGCGCGCACGCCCCCAACGACCCAGAGGAGAGGACGGCATGACGCAACCGACCACGGGCTCGCAGCCGCGCTCGTCCGACGAGGGATTCGTCGTCATCGACGGCGTCTCCTTCTCCTATCCCGGCAGCTCGCAGCCGATCCTGCGGGACGTCAGCCTGACCCTGCGGCGCGGGGAGTTCTTCGTCCTGCTCGGGCCGAGCGGCTGCGGCAAGACGACGATCATGAACCAGGTCGCCGGGTTCGAGCGGCCGACCACGGGCTCGATCACCGTGGACGGCCGCCCCGTCAGCGGCCCCGGCCCCGACCGCGCGGTGATCTTCCAGGGCGACGACTCGCTGCTCGGGTGGCTCAACGTCCGGCACAACGTCGAGTTCGGGCTGCGCGCGCTGCGGGTCCCCGGCGCCGAGCGCACGAAACGTGTGCAACGCGCGCTGGAGACGGTCGAGCTGGCCGGGCAGCAGGGCAAGTTCCCGCACGAGCTGTCGGGCGGGATGAAGCAGCGCGTCCAGATCGCCCGCGCCCTGGTGGTGGACGCGCCCGTCCTGCTGATGGACGAGCCGTTCGGCGCCCTCGACGCGCAGACCCGCACCAACCTGCAGGACGCGCTCGCCGGACTGTGGGAGCAGTCGCAGCGGACCGTCCTGTTCATCACGCACGACATCTCCGAGGCGCTCATCCTCGGCGACCGGATCGGCGTGATGACGTCCGGCCCGGAGGCGCGGCTCCAGACGGTGATGGACAACCCGCTGCCGCGCCCGCGCCATCGCGGCACCGCCGAGTTCGCCGACCTGTACCAGCAGGTCGAGGACGCGGTGACGGCCGCGAAGTCCCGTCCACCGGCCGCGGCTGGGGAGTCGCGGTGAGCCGGACGGCGGCGGCGCGGCGCTGGCGCTGGCAGCGGCTCGGGCTGAACGTCCTCGCCGTGCTGGTCGCGGTGGCCGCCTGGCACGTCGCGGCGCTGTGGAAGGACAACCTGCTCGTCTTCCCCACCCCGGGAACCAGCCTGTCGGCGCTCCGCGACGTGCTGTCCGAAGGGGACCAGCGGCACCAGTTGATCATCACGCTGCGCCGGGTCGTCGTCGGGTTCGCGCTCGGCAGCGCGCTCGGCGTCGTGATCGGCAGCCTGATCGGGAGCGTCCGGAGCGTCGCGCTGACGCTCGAACCGGTCGTCCACTTCCTCCGGTCGGTGACGCCGGTGGCGTGGATCGTCCCCGCCACCATCTGGCTCGGCGTGGGCGAGGGGTCGCTGCGGTTCATCGTCGTCTACGCGACGGTCTTCCCGGTCACCATCAACACGCTCGCGGGGCTGGCCCAGGTGCCGGTCAACAAGGTGCGGATGGCGCGCACGTTCGGGGCGTCCCGGCTGCGCATCTACCGGTCGATCATCATTCCGAGCGCCGTGCCGTACATCGTCACCGGCATGCGGCTGTCGCTCGGCTACTCGTTCATGAGCGTCGTCGCGGCGGAGATGGTCGCGGGCCGGGACGGCATCGGCTACCTGATCTACAACTCCCGCATCTTCTTCGACACCGCCACGATGTTCGCCGGGATCCTGCTGCTCGGCGCCGCCGGACTGGTGTTCGACAAGATCTTCAGCGTCGCCGCCCACCGCGGCCTCGCCCGCTTCTACGCCGGGCAGGTGAACACGTGAGCACGACCACCACGCGGGCCGGGTCCCGCCGGGTCCTGGCGACCCCGGCGCGGCGGGCCGCGCTCCGCCGGGCGCCCGTCGCCGTCGCCGGGATCCTCGTGATCCTCCTCGCCTGGGAGCTGGTCGCCCGCGCCTACGGCAAGCCGCTGCTGTTCCCCGGACCGGCGGAGACGGGATCCACCCTGCTCGACGGCCTGACCGGCGGGGACATCCCGGACGCGGCGATCGCCAGCATCGGGCGCGTCCTGTCCGGCCTCGCCATCGGGTCGCTCGCGGGCGTCCTGCTGGGGCTGCTGTCGGGGTCGAGCCGCGTGCTTGAGGCGCTGTTCGAGCCGTTCATCAACGTCTTCCGGTTCATCCCGCCGCTGGCCTGGTTCGCTCCGGCGCTGCTGTGGCTCGGCGCGGGGGAGACGTCCAAGGTCGCGCTGATCGTCTACACGTCGGTGTTCGTCGTCGCGGTGAACACGGCGGCCGGGGTGAAGGCGGTCCCGAAGAACATGGTGCGGATGGCGCGCACCTACGGGGCGGGCCCGGTCCGGGTGTTCTTCGCGGTGCGGCTGCCCGCGAGCCTTCCCTACGTCTTCTCCGGCGTGCGCATCGCGATGGGCAACGCGTTCATGACGGTCGTCACCGCCGAGATGCTCGGCGCCGAGTCCGGGCTCGGGGTCCTGATCACCGAGGGGACCGCCAACACCGACGTGCGCGGGGTGTTCGCCGCGCTGATCGTCCTCGGCGCGCTCGGGTTGTGCGCCGACCGGCTGTTCGTCCTGCTGCTGCGGCGGTTCGGCGGACGGTTCTCCGCACGGACGCTCGGTGGGCCGTGAGCGGCGCCTCGGCTTCGGTGCTGGAACGAGACACAGGGGGAGCCGTGAGCGCGCGATCCGCGTCCACGGCGGCTCCTCCGCGAGAGAAAGGTCTGATTCGATGACGACCCTGGTCACGGGTGCGTCCGGTTTCGTCGGCAGGTACGCGGTGCGCGAGTTGCTCTCGGCGGGAGCCGAGGTCGTCGCGCTCGACCACGCGCCCGCCGCCGGGCTGCCGCGTTCTCCCCGGCTGAGCGCGGTTCAGGGCGATGTCCGGGACCTCAGGCAGTTGGCGCGCGTCGCCCGCGAGCACCGGGTCGACCGGATCATCCACCTGGCCTCGCTGCTGGCCCCGGCCTCGCAGGACGACCCGTACCACGCGCTCGAAGTGAACGTCATCGGGACGCAGAACCTGATGGAGGTCGCGCTGCTGTGCGGCGTCACCAATTTCGCGTGGGCGAGTTCGATGGCGGTGTTCGGCCACCAGACGCAGGCCGACGACAACTCCGAGGAGTTCACCGAGTCGAGCCGTCATTGCCCCGACAACGTCTACGGCACCACCAAGTCCTATGCCGAGGGGATTTCGCTCGCCTATCGGGAGCGGTACGGCCTGAACACCGTCGGGCTCCGGATCGGATTGGTGTACGGGCAGGGCAAGGAACGCGGCGAGGGGCTTTTCACCGAGCATTTGTTCGACCGTCCGGCGCGCGGCGAGGACTCCGTGGTGCCCTTCGGGGACGACGTCTTCTCGTGGCAGTACGTCCGGGACGTCGCGCGGGCGTTCATCCTGGTCAACGGCCGCGACGAGACCGACCAGGGCATTTACAACCTGCCGGGGACGGTCGCGAGCATGCGGGACGCGGTGGACCTCGTCCGGGAACTGCGCCCGGAGGTGACCATCGGCACCGAGCCGGGACGGCTCGGATTCCCGTACCGGTTCAGCACGACCGCCTTCGAGAAACTCGCCGGGGACGAACATCCGCTGACCCCGCTCCGCGACGGTATCGCGGAGACGCTGGACCGGCTGCGCGACGGCGGCGGCGAATGACGTCCGGCGGCCTTCGACACGACGAATACGGGAGGTGAGCGTGGCAACGCTCGAATTGGGTGACGGGTCCGTCGTCTGGTACCGGCGCGAGGGGACCGGGCCGACGATCGTCGACATTCACGGAAGCGGTTTCGGCTACCGGAACTTCGCGATGCTGACCCCGCATCTCGTCGACTCCTTCGACGTGATCGACCTGGACCTGCCCGGCTACGGGCAGAGCACCGCGAACGGTCCGCTCGGCGTCGCGGAATGGGCGAACTACGTCGCCGAGTTCATCGAGCGGCTGATCGGCGGCCCCGCGTACGTGCACGGCACGTCGATGGGCGCCGTGGTCGCCACCAGGCTCGCCGCCGACCACCCCGAGGCGCTGAAGGACCTCGTCCTGTCGTGCTGCCTTTTCCGCTACGACAATGCGGCCCGGCACATGCGGCACACCTGGAAGCGCGGCGCGATGGACAGCGGAATGGTGCAGGTCGCCGACCAGACGGCCGCCGCCGGGTTCTCGCGGAGTTTCTACGACCGTCCGGACGCCACCGACATCCTCGACCGGCTGCGGACCGCGATGGGCTCCAACGAGCCCGAGTCGTTCGTCGCGGGAACCGAGAGCCTGGAGGCGATGGACCTGTCGGACCTGCTGCCCCGGCTGCCCCGGACCCTCCTGCTCGGCGGGGACGAGGACCAGATGACGCCGCCCGTCCCGGCGGAGAGCGGCGTCGGCTTCGACACCGCCGTGAAGGTCATCCCGGACGCGGAACTGCGCATCCTGGAGAAGTGCGGCCATTACCTCGTGCTGGAGCAGCCGGAGCGGGCGGCGGAGGTCATCAAGCGCTTCGTGCTCCGATCCGGCGATACCGGCTGACCCGGGCAACCGCTGCCCGCGGATACGGCGCATCTGCCATGATCCGCGTCAGCCGCACCCCCCACCGTAGGAGGAGACAATGACCAGCGAGCCGCCCTCGGGGGCGAAGGCGTCGCGGTCCGACCGGTCGTCGCGTGCGATCAAGTTGGACCTGCCGAGCGACGCCGGGAGCCAGCCGCAGGTCACCGAGACGGTCGAGCAGCGCATCGCGCAGGAACTGCGCCGGCTGATCGCGGAGGGCGACCTCGCGCCCGGGGCGCATCTGCCGTTGCGCCAGCTCGCCGCGCATTTCGGGGTGAGCATCACGCCGGTGCGGGTGGCTTTGATCGAGCTGGCCGCCGCCGGGCTGGTGGTCAGCCGTCCCCATTCCGGTATGCGGGTGGCGCCGATGAGCCTTGAGGAATTCGAGGAGGTCTGGACGATCCGGGTGAGCCTCGAATGGTGGCTCACGCGGCGTGCGGTGGAGCAGGTGCGGGACCACGACATCGAGCACCTGCGCGGCGCCCTTGAGAAGATCCAGCATGCCGCCCACAGCCAGGCGGAATGGCCGGAGTACGTTGGGCACAGCTGGAACTACCGCCGGTACCTCTATTCGCTCGCCGACCGTCCGCAGATGTTGAACAGCCTGGACACGGTGTACGTGCGGTCCGCCCGGTACAGCCGTCTCATGCTCGTCGGCGGGGAGCGGATCAACCGCGCGGCGGCCTCGATGGAGGAGGTGCACGCGGCCGTGGAACGGCGCGACGCCAAGGCGGCGCAGGAGGCGCTGCGGCGCGGAATGGAATGGACGATGGAAGCCGCGCTCAACCAGTTCGTCAGCGATCTGCCCGCCACTCCGGAATGGTGACCGTGCAGGACCGTCCGCTCGTGGCGGTGTTCTCTCTCGGCGGGACGATCGCGTCGACGAACGCGCGGGGAACGGACGGGGTCACGCCCCGGCTCGGCGCTGAGGAACTGCTCGCGGGCGTCCCCGGATTGGACGACTTCGCCAAGCTGGAACCGGTGGCGTTCCGCCGGACCGCGTCCGGCGACCTCACCTTCGACGACCTCGCCGCCCTCGCGGCGGAGATCGGCGCGCGGTTCGAGGCGGGGGCGGCGGGTGCGGTGGTCGTGCAGGGGACCGACACGATCGAGGAGACCTCGTTCGTCCTGGACCTGCTGGTCAGCGCGCCGAACCCGGTCGTCGTGACCGGCGCCATGCGCAACCCGACGCTGGCGGGGCCGGACGGTCCCGCGAACCTGCGCGCGGCCGTCCGGGTCGCGGCGTCGTCCGAGGCGCGGGGGCTGGGCGCGCTGGTCGTGCTCAACGACGAGGTCCACGCGGCGCGGTTCGTCGCCAAGACCCACACGAGCAGCCCCGCCGCCTTCCGCTCGGCGCCCGCCGGTCCGGTCGGCTGGCTGGTCGAGGACCGGCTGCGGTTCGCGGTGCGGACGGAGCGGCTGCCCGGCGTGCCGCTTCCCGCCGGGCCGGTGCCGCCGGTGGCGCTGCTGACGATGTCCCTAGGCGAGGGCGATCGGCTCATCGGGCAGGTCGGCGCGCTGGGGTACGCGGGGCTGGTCGTCGAGTCGTTCGGCGGCGGGCACGTCCCCTCGTGGACCGTTCCCGCGCTGGAGCGGCTGGCCGCGACGATCCCCGTCGTGCTCGCCTCCCGGACGGGCGGCGGCGACATACTCCAGGCCACCTACGGATTCCCCGGTTCCGAACGCGAGCTCATCGCACGCGGGCTGATCCCGGCCGGATTCCTGAACGGCCCGAAGGCGCGCATTCTGCTGAGCCTGTTGCTCGCGAACGGCGCCGGGATCGATGAGGTGCGGACGGTGTTCGCGGATATTTAGCCGTCATTCCCGGTGAGCATTCCCGGTCAGCTCCGCGGAAGGCCATTGGCCCCGGCTCAAGGCCGACTCGACCTGGTGGGTCAGTTCGTTGACGACGACGTCGGTGGCGGGCGCCTTTCGTCCCGTCCGGGGTGTGCCGAGCACGATGGAGCGCCACAGCGTCGGCTCGGACAATGGCGCGGCGCTGAGGGAGCCGTCGGCGACGTCTTCGGCGATGCCGACGCCGGGCAGAATGGTCCAGCCGTGACCGGCCCGCACGAGCCGTTTCTGGACGTGCATGGAATTGGTCTGCGCGGCGATGGTCACCGCCGTCCCGGCGCGGGCGGCGGCCGCGTCGATCAGCGCCCGCAGCCCGTGCCCCGCCGCGGGCATCACCAGCGGCTGCGCCGCGACCTCCGCGAACGGCACCGGATCGGCGGCGCGGAGCCCGGCGGACGGCGGCGCGACCGCCCAAAGCTTCTCCCGCACCAGCGGACGGACGTTCAGCGACGGCGTCCCGGCCAGGTCGTAGAGCAGGGTGAGGTCGAGGTCGCCATCGTCCAGCCACTGCTGGAGGTGCCCCGAGTACGCGGTGAGGACGCGCAGCTCGATGCCCGGATGGTCGCGGGCGATGGCGGACACGAGCGGCTCGGCGAGCAGGTCGCTGGCGCTGTCGAGCAGCCCGACGGTCACGATCCCGGTGACCTGTCCGGGCGTCGGCTGGATCTCCGCGCGAGCGCGCTCCAGCTCGGTGAGGGCGCGCCTGGCGCGTTCGAGCAGGATCGTCCCGGCGTCGGTGAGGCGCATGCCCTGCCGCGTCCGCTCGAACAGCGGGACGCCGAGGTCCCGCTCCAGCGCGCGGATCTGCCTGGTCACCGCCGGTTGGACGAGGTGCAGCAGTTCCGCCGCGCGCGTCACGCTCCCGGCTTCGGCCACCGTCACGAGTGCCTTGAGCTGTTTGACGTCCATCGGTTCCTCCCGCGCCATCCGTACCCGGCATGAAGACATCAGCAATTGGTATTTTACTCGACTCCACATTACGGACGATGATGATGTCACCGCGCGAGGAGGAGGTCACCGCATGTATGAGCGTCCGCTTTCAGGCGTCACCGTCGTGAGCCTTGAGCAGGCCGTGGCGGCGCCGTTCGCCACCCGCCAGCTCGCGGACCTCGGCGCCCGCGTGATCAAGGTGGAGCGGCCCGGCGGTGGTGACTTCGCGCGCCGGTACGACACGACGGTGCACGGGCAGTCGAGCTATTTCGTGTGGCTCAACCGGTCCAAGGAATCGCTGACCCTGGACGTGAAGTCTCCGGGCGGGCGTCAGGTTCTGGAAGAGTTGCTCGCCGGAGCCGACGTATTCGTGCAGAACCTCGCTCCGGGCGCCGCCGACCGACTGGGATTGGACGTCGCGTCGCTGACCGCGCGATATCCCTCGCTGATCCCGTGCACGATTTCCGGGTACGGGACGTCCGGCCCGTGGGCCGACCGCAAGGCGTACGACCTGCTCGTCCAGTGCCAGACCGGACTGGTCTCGCTGACGGGCACCGCCGAGGAGGCCGCACGCGTCGGGATATCGGTCGCCGACATCGCGGCGGGCATGTACGCCTATTCGGGAATCCTCACCGCGCTCTACACCCGCGCGACCACCGGTACGGCACACGCCGTGGAGGTGTCGCTTTTCGAGGCCCTCGGCGAATGGATGAGCCAGCCCGCCTATTACACGCGGTTCGGCGGGACGCCGCCGCAGCGGATCGGCACGCAGCACGCCACCATCGCGCCCTACGGCGCCTATACGGCGGGCGACGGCGGGCAGGTGCTGTTCTCCGTCCAGAACGAGCGGGAGTGGGCCGCGCTGTGCGAGCGGTTCCTCGAACGTCCGGACCTGGTGGACGATCCGCGTTTCGCCACCGGATCGGCGCGCGTCGCCCACCGGGACGAGTTGAACGCCGTCATCGCCGAACGGTTCGAGCGATCCGGGAGCGCCGAAGTCATGCGGACGCTGGACGAGGCGGGAATCGCCAACGCCGGGGTCAACGACGTCCACGAGTTCGTCGCGCACGAGGTGCTCGCCGAACGCGGACGCTGGCATGACGTAGCGATTCCCGGCGCGGTCGTGCCGATGCTCAAACCGCCCGCGGACATTTCCGGTGTGCGTCCGCGAATGGACCCGGTACCCGCCGCCGGGGAGCACACCGAGCGGATCCTGACCGAGCTGGGACGCACCGAGGCCGACATCGACGCACTGCGCGCCGACGGCGCGATCTGACGACAGAAGAGCTGGAGGAACAACAATGAGCACCCTGGACATCCTGTCCTCCGACGAGCGCTTCGTCGTCGAGACCGTCCGCGAATTCGTGGACAACGAGGTGAAGCCCGTCGTCCGGGAACTGGAGCACGCCAACACCTATCCCGAGGCGTTGATCGAGCAGATGAAGCAGCTCGGCATCTTCGGGCTGGCGGTTCCCGAGGAATACGGCGGGAACCCCGTGTCCCTGCCCTGCTACGTCCTGGTCACCGAGGAGTTGGCGCGCGGCTGGATGAGCCTCGCCGGTGCCATGGGCGGCCACACCGTGGTCGCGAAACTCCTGCTGACCTTCGGCACGGAGGAGCAGAAGCGCCACTACCTCCCGAGAATGGCCACCGGTGAAGTGCGCGCCACGATGGCGCTGACCGAACCGGGCGGCGGCTCCGACCTCCAGGCGATGCGCACCATCGCCCGCAAGGACGCGGACGGCTATCTCGTCAACGGCCAGAAGACGTGGATCAGCAATTCGAGGCGATCCCAGTTGATCGCCCTGATGTGCAAGACGGACCCCGACGCCCAACCCGCGCACAAGGGCGTCTCGATCCTCCTCGTCGAGCACGGGCCCGGCCTCACCGTGTCCCGTGACCTGCCCAAACTCGGCTACAAGGGCGTGGAGAGCTGCGAGATCGTCTTCGACGACTACCGCGCGCCGCTCGACTCCGTACTCGGCGGATCGGAGGGCAAGGGCTTCGCCCAGATGATGAAGGGGCTGGAGACGGGCAGGCTCCAGGTCGCCGCCCGCGCGCTCGGCGTGGGACGGGCCGCGCTGGAGGATTCCCTCGCCTATGCCCAGGAGCGCGAGTCGTTCGGAAAGCCGATCTGGCGGCACCAGGCCGTCGGCAACTACCTCGCCGAGATGGCGACGTCGCTGACCGCCGCGCGCCAGCTCACCCTTTACGCCGCGCGGGAGGGCGAGGCGGGACGGCGCGTGGACATGGAGGCGGGAATGGCTAAGCTGTTCGCGTCCGAGACCGCCATGAAGATCGCGCTGGACGCCGTCCGCATCCACGGCGGCTACGGCTATTCGACGGAGTTCGACGTCGAGCGGTACTTCCGCGACGCGCCGCTGATGATCGTCGGCGAGGGCACGAACGAGATCCAGCGCAACGTCATCACGCGCCAGCTCGTCAGTCGTGGCGGTCTCGACGCCTGACGACCTGTTCGGCGGGCCCTAGCCGCCACGGAACGCTGGTCACCATCACGCCCGGCCGGAAGAGCAGGCGCGCAGTGAGGCGAAGCGCGCTCTGGTTGTGCAGAAGCTGCTCCCACCAATGGTGCACGACGTATTCGGGGATGAACACGCAGACGACGTCACGAGGGCTCTTCCGGCGGATCCGTCCGACATAGTCGAGGACGGGCCCCGTGATGTCGCGGTAAGGCGAGTCGAGAACTGTCAGAGGCACGGGAATCCCGAACCGCGCCCATTCCTCTTCGAGTTCCGCTGTGTCGCTCCCGGACGTCCGGACGGTCACGGCGGTGAGCGTCGAAGGCTGGGTCGCCCGCGCGAAGGCGATGGCGCGCAGCGCGGGAGTGTGAAGTTTCGAGACCAGCACCACGGCGTGGACGCGGCTCGGCAGCGAAACGGCCTCCTCGGAGGGTTCCAGCTCTACGGCCAGCCGGGCGTAATGGCCGTGAATGGCCTTCATCGTCATGAAGACGACCGGCATCGCGATGACGACGATCCACGCGCCGTGCGTGAACTTCGTGACCAGGACGACGGCCAGGACCAGCGCGGTCAGGACGGCCCCGGCCGCGTTGATCAGCCGGGCCCGGTGGATCCGTCCCCGCTCCCGCGCGGAGCTTCGTCCGAGAAGCGCCGTCCAGTGCCGGACCATGCCGGTCTGGCTGAGGGTGAAGGAGACGAAGACGCCGATGATGTAGAGCTGGATGAGCCGCGTCGTGCTGGCGTTGAACGCCCAGATCAGGATGCTCGCGAAGACGGCGAGGATCATGATCCCGTTGCTGAACACCAGCCGGTCGCCGCGCCGGGAGAACTGCTTCGGCAGGAAGCCGTCCTCGCCCAGGATGGACGCGAGGATCGGGAAGCCGTTGTAGGCGGTGTTGGCCGCCAGCACCAGGATCGCCGCGGTGAACCCGGCCACCAGGTAGAACAGCATCGAACCGGAGCCGGACACCGCCGCCGCGATCTGCGTGATGACGGTCTTCTGCTCGTAGCCCGCGGGCGTCCCGGTCAGCAGGCGCGGGTCGGCGGCGATCCGCACGTCCGAGAGCAGGGCGAGCCCGGTGATCCCGGCGAAGACGGTCACGGTGATCCCGCCCATGATCGCCAGGGTGGCGGCCGCGTTGTCGGCCTTCGGCGGCTTGAACCCGGGGACGCCGTTGCTGACCGCCTCGACCCCGGTGAGCGCCGTGCAGCCCTGCGAGAACGCCCGCAGGACCAGCGCGATGGCCAGCCACCCCGTCGTCCCATGGGACGGCTGAATCCCGAAGTGCGCTGACTCGGCGCGCGGCGTGTCACCCGCCAGCGTCCGGCCCACGCCCCACAGGATCACGGCCATGACGACGGCGACGAACCCGTAGGTGGGGACGGCGAAGACCGTCCCCGACTCCCTGACCCCGCGCAGGTTCATCAGCGCCAGCAGCGCGACCAGGCCGACGCAGACCTGCACCGAGTACGGCGCCAGCCCCGGCAGCGCGGACGCGAGGTTCGCGACCCCCGCCGCCACCGACACCGCCACCGTCAGCACGTAGTCGACGAGCAGCGCGCTGGCCGCGACCAGCGACGCGTTGACGCCGAGGTTCTCGCGGCTGACGACGTAGGCGCCGCCGCCGTTCGGGTAGCCGTGGCAGGTCTGCCGGTACGACAGGACGACCACCGTCAGCAGGACGACGACCGCGCCCGCGATCCACGGCGTGAGATGGGTCAGCGCCAGCCCGCCCAGGCTGAGCGCCAGCAGGATCTCCTCCGTCGCGTACGCGTTGGACGACAGCGGGTCGCTGCAGAACACGGGCAGCGCGAGCTTCTTGGGCAGCAGCGTCCGGCCGAGCTGCCCGCTGCGGAGCGGCCGGCCGACGAGGAACCGCTTGGGAAGGCTCACCCCGTTCCTCCCCCCGGAGGGCCCGCCTCTCCGAAGGCCGCATACCCCGTCTGGCCGGGACTAAGGTGCTGCGAGTGAGCGACGCACCCCGATCCCCCTTCGAGAAACTGGTGACACGCGGAATCACCCCGGTCGGCTTCGCGATCGCCCTGCTCGCGTTCCTGTTCCTCCCGTGCTCGGCCATGTCCTACAAGGACCTCCCCGC
Source organism: Actinomadura syzygii (assembly GCF_008085905.1). Lineage (GTDB taxonomy): Bacteria > Actinomycetota > Actinomycetes > Streptosporangiales > Streptosporangiaceae > Spirillospora > Spirillospora syzygii. The sequence continues at coordinate 275,535 of NZ_VSFF01000008.1, forward strand.
CCATGTGACCGACCTGTCGACGATGGTGTCGGTCCTGGACCTCTCCTCGACCGGCGGGAACATCGCGGTGCACCAGTCCGGGTTCGACTGGACGACCGGCCCCCGCGTCCTCGCGATCGCCACCCTGCTGGCCATGGCGGCGGGCACGGTGATCACCGTGACCCGTCCCGCCCGGCGCCGCCCTCTCTACGCCGCGATCACGGCGGTCACGGCGGGCGCCCTCCTGACGGCGACCGGCCTGCGCGCCACCGCGGAACTGAAGGACGCGGTACGAAACCTGCTCTCCGCCCTGTTCACGACCATCCCGAAAAGCGAAAGCGCACCCCTGATCGACCAGTCGGGCCAGGCCGCCGGCCTCCAATGGGGTTTCTGGACGGCCCTCACACTCCTGGTTCTAATAGCCGCCCTCAACGTCGCGGCCATCCTGCACACCCGCACACGACACCGACGGCGAACGCCATGAGGCGCGGCGACGCCATCTGTGGAGCGCGACCGCGAATAGCTCGTGGCTAGCGAATTGGACGGTGGTCGCGGTGTAGGGAGTAGAGCGCGATGAGCAGGCCCGCGATGGTGAGGGCGGCGGCGACCGGGTAGATCGAGCGCGGGCCGGGGCCGTCGATGAGGCGTCCGCCGAGCCATCCGGCGAACGCGGCGGCGAGCTGGAACCCGGACGCGTTGACGGCGACGGCCAGGGTCGGGGCCGCCTGCGCGGTGCCGACCACCCGGGTCTGCATGCCGGGGACGATGGCGAACGCCAGCAGCCCGAGCGCGAAGAACAGCACGGCCGCGGGCCCGCGCTCGCCGCCGGCCGCCCAGCCCGCCGCGAGCGCGCCCGCGAGGACGGCCAGCAGCCCGGCGAGCGAGGGCATGAGCGCCTTGTCGGCCAGCCATCCGCCGAGGAAGTTGCCCGCGACCGCGCCCGTCCCGTACAGGACGAGCAGCATCGGCAGCGCCCCGTCGGAGAAGCCGCCGACGTCGGTGGCGAGCGGGGCGAGGTAGCTGAAGACGGTGACGACGCCGAGGTTCCCGGCCGTGGTGAGGGCGATGGCCAGCACGACGTCCCGTCCGGTGAACACGCGCAGCTCGCCGAGCAGGGAGCCGACGTCCGGCGCGGGCCGGTCGGGGACGGACCGCAGCACCAGCGCGAGGGCGGCGGCGGTGAACACGGCGATCGCGCCGAACGTCGCCCGCCAGCCGAGGCTCTGGCCGACGAAGGTGCCGAGCGGGGTCCCGGCGACGATTCCTAGGTTCATGCCGAGCGTCAGCCGCGCCACCATGGCGCCCTGCCTGCCCGGCGGCGCGGTGGAGACGGCGGTGTCGATCGCGACGGCGAAGAACGTGGCCACCACCAGGCCCGCGACGAAGCGTCCGGCGAGCAGGACGGCGTAGCCGGGCGCGAGCGCCGACACGGCGTTCCCCGCGATGCTCGTGGCGACGAGGCCCGCGACGAGCGGGCGGCGGCGCAGCCGCGCGGTCAGCGTCGTGACCACCGGCCCGCCCACGATCATGCCGAGCGCGTACGCGCTGACCAGCAGGCCCGCCGCTGGAATCGACACCGACAGGTCGCGGGCCACGTCCGGCAGGATCCCCGCGATGACGAACTCCCCGGTGGTCAGGGCGAACACCACGAGCATGAGCGAGAAGACCATAACCGGCATGCGCGGCTCCAAATAGTTCGAGTTCGGATGATGATAGTTAGAACTATCATGACTCGAACCTGTTGAACTAGACTCCGGGCATGGCGGAACGAGCCGACCCGGCGGCGAACCCGGCGGCGGGCCCGGTATCGGGGGAGGTCGACCGGGAGGTCTGCCACCTCGTCCACCGGTTCGTCCAGCGGCTGGACGGTCATGTCCGCCGCGTCGCCGACGACCTGGACCTGACCCCGACGCAGGTCATCGCGCTGCGCGAGCTGTCGGAGGAGATCACCGCGCGGGAACTGGCGAACCGGATGTCGTGCGAGGCGTCCAACGCGACGTTCGTCCTCGACCGGCTGGAGGCGCAGGGGCTGGTCGAGCGGCGCCCGCACCCGACCGACCGGCGGGCCAAGCGGATCGTGCTCACCCCCGCCGGGGCGGACCGCCGGGCCGAGGTCGTGGCGCGGCTCAACGCCCACTCGCCGCTCACCGCGCTTCCTCCGGCGCGGCAGGAGGCGCTGCGCGACCTGCTCCGGGGCCTCGTCGGCTGACGCCGCCGGACGTCAGGGGCGAAAGAGCGTCGCTGCGACGTGGGCTGTGTCGGCGTATTCGACGACCTCGACGATCCGCCCGTCGCGGACGGTGTAGACGCCGATGCAGCGGTTGTCGTAGTCGTCGCCTCGGAAGGTCCGCGCCGTGGCGGTCCATTCGGCGACGACGCTGTCCCCCTCGGCGACGGTCGAGACGAGTTCGATCTTCATCGTGCCGGGGACGAAGTGCACCCCCATGCCGCCGAGGAACTCGTCCACGATCGCGTCGCGTCCCCGCCAGATCCGGGAGATCGGCAGGCTGCCGGGGTAGTGCCAGGTCGCGTCCTCGGCGAAGCTCTCACGGATCACACGGGCGTCGCCGTCGCGGACGGCCTCGACGTAGCGGACGACGACCTCGCGCGGGCTGGTCATGATCGGATACCTCCGGTGGTCTCTTCGGATGGGACGAGGCTGAGCAACGGCCTTGCCGCGAATCCGGCGTTCGCGCAGGTCGACGAGGGTGGACGCGGTGTCGGCCCAGCCCGCGACCCGGCCGATCTCGGGACGCAGGCGCCCCTCACCGGTCAGCCGGACGAGGGCGGCGGGGTCGTCTGCGAGCGTGACCGGTTCGTCCGGGTCCCCGGTCGGGACGAGCGCCTTCATCGTCATCGCCTCCTCGTCGGCGTCCTGACCGCACTCCACCGGACGGGACGCCCGTCCGGCCAACAACGCGGAAGCCCGTCCGACAACGCCGGGTTGTCGCCTATGGTCGGCGGCATGGACCTCGACCTCGCGCTGGTCCGCGCGTTCACCGCGACCGCCGAGACGCTGCATTTCGGACGCGCCGCCGAAGCCCTGCGCACGAGCCAGCAGACGGTGTCCAAGCGGATCGCGCGGCTGGAGGGGCTGCTCGGCGTGCGGCTCTTCGAGCGCGCGGGCGGCGTCCGGCTGACCGGGGCGGGCGAGCGGTTCCTGCCCGCCGCGCGGGAGGCCCTGGCGGCGGGCGGACGCGCGGTCGGCGCGGCGCGCGGGGAGCAGCCGGTCGTCCGGGTCGACACGTGGGGACACCTGTACGCGCCCATGCGCACCGTCGCGCACGTCGCGGAGACGTTCGGCGCGCCGCGCCTGGAGCCGGGCGCGGGACGCGACTGGCCGTCCGTCGCCCAGGCCCTGCTGCGCGGCGACGCCGACCTCGGCTTCGGCCGCGTCCACCCGCTGCCGGGCGGCGCGGACGCCGGGCTCGGCCACCGCCTGGTCCGGCTCGAACCGGTGGACGCGCTGGTCAGCGACTCGCACCCGCGCGCGGACGCGGACGCCCTCCGGCCGGTGGAACTGCGCGGCGACACCCTGTGGTGCCCGGCCCCGCTGACCCGCCTGGACTTCCTCCGCCACTTCGCCGACGAGTTCTGGATCACCCGCCGGGAGGACGGCCCCAACCTGGGGCTGGAGCACCTCGTCGAGCGCCTGCGCGGCGACGCCTCCTGCTTCACGCTCTTCCCGGCCGACGCGCCGCTGCCCGCCGGCACCGGCCTGCGCTCGATCCCGCTGGTCGACCCGACCCCGCTGTACGCGTGGTCGCTGGCCTGGCGCGAGTCCGTCCCGCCGCCCCGGCTGGACGCCGTGCTGCGCGCCTTCGACGAGGTCGGACGCGCCCGCCGCTGGCTCGACTACCGCCCCGACCGCGACTGGCTCCCGGATTCCGACCGGGCCGCGGCGCTAGAGCACGCGGAAAAGCCCTGATCAGGGGGTCGGACGGGAGGCGGCGTCGAGGGCCTTGCGGAGCAGGACGGTCAACTGGTCGCGCTCGTCCGCGCTGAGACCGGCGGTGACGGCGCGGGCGAACGCGAAGGACTCCTCGAAGGCGGCGTAGAGCGTCGTCCCCTCGGGCGTCCGGACGATCTGCCGCGACCGTCCGTCCTCCGGGTGCGGGCGGCGGCGGACGAGGCCGCGCGCCTCCAGCCGCCGGATGATCTGCGTGATGTTGGACGCGTCGCAGCCGAGCTCGTCCGCCAGCTCCCGCATCCCGCGGTCGCGGCCGACACGGCCGAGCACGCACGCCTGCGCCATGCTCAGCCCGTGCTCCTGCGCGGCCCGCTCGAAGGCGCGGTCGTAGGCGTCGACGAAGTCGAACATCGCCCGTTCCGCGCCGGTGGCGGCGGCGACGGGTCCCGGTGGCGCGGCCATGCGTCCAGGTTACCCAAGAACTTGATGCACTCAAGTATCTGTGCCACCCTGGGTGCTTGATTGCATCAAGTACTTGGGAGAGGGGCGATCCGATGACGGAGACCGGGAAGCGGCAGGCCCGGGAATGGCATCTCGTGCGGCGGCCGGAAGGACGGCTGTCGGCCGACGACCTCGCGCTGGTCGAGGCGCCGGTCCCCGACCTGGAGCCGGGCCAGGTCCTGGTGCGCAACACGCACCTTTCGGTCGACCCGTACATGCGCGGCCGGATGGACGACCGTCCGTCCTACATCCCGCCGTTCGCACTCGACGCGCCGCTCGACGGGGGAGCGGTCGGGGTCGTCGCCGAGTCCCGCGCGGACGGCATGGCGCCGGGCCAGGTGGTCACGCATTTCCGAGGGCTGCGCGAGGTCGCCGTGCTCGACGCGGCCGACGTCCGCCCGGTCGATCCGGACGGCCTTCCTCCCGAGGTGTTCCTGAGCGCGCTCGGCGGGACGGGCCTGACCGCCTGGCTCGGCATCACGCGCGTCGCGGAGGTCCGGCCGGGCGACACGGTCTTCGTCACCGGCGCGGCGGGCGCGGTCGGCGGCATCGCCGGGCAGATCGCCCGGCAGCGCGGCGCCAAGCGGGTGATCGGCAGCGCGGGCTCGCCGGCCAAGGTGCGCCACCTGGTGGACGAACTCGGTTTCGACGCCGCCTTCGACTACCACGACGGCCCGGTCGGCGACCACCTCGCCGAGGCCGCGCCGGACGGGCTGGACGTCGTCTTCGACAACGTCGGCGGCGTCCAGTTGGAGGCCGCGATCGACCACCTGCGGATCGGCGCGCGGCTGGCCCTGTGCGGGGCGGCCGGGCAGTACGACGGCCGCGAGCCGCACGGACCGCGAAACCTCTACACCCTGATCACCAAGCGGGCGACGGCGCGCGGCTTCCTCGTCACCGACCACGCCGACGAGACGCCCGCCTTCCACGCCGAGGTCGCGCCGTGGGTGCGGTCGGGCGAGATCGTCGACCGGCGGACCGTCCTGGACGGGATCGAGCGCGTGCCCGAAGGTCTGCTCGGTTTGTTGCGCAGTGGTGCGCCGACGGTCGGGAAGGTCGTCGTCCGGGTCGCCGGGGAGGACGCGTGACCGGCCGCACGGTGCTGGTGACCGGGGCGCGGGGCAAGACGGGCGTGGAGGTGACGTCCCGGCTGCGCCGCTCGGGGGCGGACGTCCGCGCCGGTTCGTCGCGGCCCGGCGCGGGAATGGTCCGGTTCGACTGGGACGATCCCGCGTCGTGGCGCGATGCCGTCGCGGGCGTGGACGCGGTCTTCCTGGTGCGTCCCGACATTCCCGCCGCGCCCGAGCTCGCCGCCGGACTGGTCGAGGCGAACCCGGACGCGCACGTCGTCCTGCTGTCGGAGCAGGGCGCGGAGGCCATGGCGCCGGAGGCGTGGGCGCGCCGGGTCGAGGACGCGGTCGCCGCACGGGCCTCGTCCTGGACGTGGCTGCGCCCGTCGTGGTTCCACCAGGTCCTGACCGACCCGCGCTTCTACCGCGACGCCGTCCGGGACGACGGCGTCCTGAGCCTGCCCTCGGGCGGCGGCGCGATCGCCTGGGTGGACGCGCGCGACATCGCCGACGTCGCCGTCGCCGCGCTCCTCGCCCCGGACGACCACAACGGCCGCGCCCACACCATCACCGGACCGGAGGCGCTCACGGTCGCGGCGGTCGCGGCGGAGCTGTCCGCGCGTCTCGGCCGCCGGGTCCGCGCCGACGACCCGCCCCCGGAGACGGCCGTCCAGGACGTCGACGCCTGGACGGCGGACATCCTCAACGACCTGCACCAGCGCATCCGGGACGGCGGCTTCGCCGACCTCTCCCCGGCGGTGAAGGAGATCACCGGACACGAGCCGACCTCGATGGGCGACTTCATAGCCGCCCACCTGGACCACTGGAACAGAGCGGCCGACTAGCGAAACCGACCGGCCCGGCCCGCGACGAGGTCACGGGCTGGGCCGCCCTCGCCGATTCGCTCAGTTGATGGTGATACCGCCGTGCACGTCCCTCACCTGGACGACCTTGTCGGCTTTTCCAGTGAATACATTCGTGACGCCGTCGTCATTCGCCATCGTTTCGACACGTGCCTGGCTGAGGCGATTCTCGACCTCGAACCGGAATTCGGCGTCCTCGATCACGGCGTTACGGAGCGCGACTTTGAGATCGTCGGCGAACCCGGAGTCGTCGGCCATTGTCCGCCGCAGCGCCTCGGCCAACCGTGCGAGCCCTTCGCCGCCGCCGGACGCGATCGCGCCCTCCAGAACCTCTTCCTCAGCGGGACGTCCCCGGAAACGCTCGCGCACCTTCCGGCACAGCGCGGCGACGCCGTCCCTGACCGGTTCCCCGGTGAGCTCGACCGCCCTGCCCGCCGCCGCCGTCGCGACAGCCAAGGTAAACGGATCAGCCATCGGTCACATCCAAAGCGTGGGGGAGGGGACCGCATTGACGATACCCCGAGTGAAGGTTACTCTCCCGCCCAACCTTCTGTAACTACGTCCGTTTATGGACTTTTAAGCAGAAAACAATGGCCATGCCAACCAGAATCGCCATTTTAGCCGCGCGGCACTGACGATGACCGCGACGCCGTCCGCGTCGGCCGCCGCCGTCCCGCACCGCGTCCCCGGCCCGGACACGATGACCATGGCGCCAGCGCCTGAACGCGGCCGGATGGTAGTAGGGGTTTGTGCAGTCGGCGGGGTCAGGGTTTGCGGAGGACGCCGCCGAATTCTTTGGCGCGGCGCCAGTCGGCTGAGGCGCCCAGGAGGTGGCGCAGTTCCGGGTCTACGGGTTCGAGGGGCGGTTGGGTGGTGTCCGGGCGCCAGTCCACGACGTTGACCAGGCCCGGGTCGACCGGTTCCAGGTCGCGGACGAAGTCTGCGACCTGGTCGGGGGTGCGGCTTTTCCAGCGCATGCCGACGCTGCGCATCGTCGCGGTGAATTCGTCGGCCGTCCGCTGGTCGATGCCGATGAACTGGGACAGGGCGAGGTAACTGTCCGAGGGCAGCGCGTTCGCGACCGTGGTGATCGTGTGATGGGCCGTGGCGTCGTCGGGAATCGAGTGCGGCACCGACAGGAACAGCGCGGCGACGGGCTGGGTGAAGTCGATGAGGCGACGGGTGTCCAGATCGTCGAGCACTTCGCCGGGATCGGTCATGTCCCGGCCGATTACGGTGGTGTGCTCGTTGTCGGCGAGCAGGGCGCGGCCATGGGTGAGGACGATCGGATCGTTGTCGACGTAAACCACGTGCGCTGTCGGTTGGAAACGCTGTGCCACCTGATGCACGTTGTGGTGGGTGGGGAGTCCGCTGCCGAGGTCGAGAAACTGCGTGATGCCGACGTCGCGTGCCAGGAAGCGGACCACCCGGTAGAGGAACAGGCGATTGGCCCTGGTCGCGTCGAGCGCCTCTGGGAATCTCTCGTTGAGCGCCAGCACGGCGGCCCGGTCGACGGCGTAGTGGTCCTTGCCGCCGAGCGCGTAATTGTACATTCGCGCAGGTGTAGGGACGTCTACCGAGAAATTCGCGTGAATCGAGGGGCCGTCCGTTGGCATGGCAGACTCCCCTATCGTCCAAGCCAGCAACCGGGGGCGACAATGCTACCGGGAAAATCAACGGTGCAGGATCAGCGCTTTCAGGTGACGGTCAGCCGACATTCAGTTAGCGAGGGTCGCGCAGGCGGCGATAGCGCTCCGCCCCGCCGCTAAATCGGTGACGGGCCCGATGGGCGGAGCGATGGGGAGCGCGGCCGCCGGGGCCGAAACGTCGTGAGCAGCGGGACCTCCGCGACGACGTCGATTGCTCGGCCGCGCCGGTCGCAGTATTCACGTTCCATCCATGCTGGGTTAACCCCTCTATCGTCGCTCGTCGCCAGACTTATTTGTCCCCTCAGGTTCATAATTGAATGGATTACCGTGCGTTCATATCTCGCCGTCATAGCGTCATCGCCTGGAGGTCGGCTGCCCGAGGTGGTCCTTGAGGCGGCGGAGGCCGCGGCGGTCGACTCCATTCCGGTGCCGCCGGAACATCTCGAATCCGGGCGCTGGGTCTCGGGCGACGGCGGTGTCGCGCTTCTGTCCTGGTCGAATGAGCCCCGGCACGAACTCCTGCCGCGGCCGCTGATCGAACGCGGTGGACGGGTGCTCGGATACTGCGGCTATCTCGGCGAACCCGAGGACGACGAGCGGAAACTGTTCGATTCCGACCGGTTGGGCGACGCGGCCGAGTCGCTCGGCGGATGTTTCTCGGTGTTCCGCGCGGGCGAGCACGAAGTTCAGGCGGCGACGTCGATCGCGCGGGTCTGCCCCGTCTACTACGCGGAGGCGGGCGGGGTCTTCGTCGCGGGCAGCCGGGCCCTTCTCGTCCATCTCGTCGCGCGGGCGGCGGCGACGAACATGGCCAGGCCGTCGGTCGACCTCGACACCATGGCGCTCCAGCCGATGGTCCGGCACGGGTTCTTCACGAACGATGAGACGCCGTTCGCCGGTGTGCGCGCGTTGCCCGCGGCCAGCACGATCACGGTCCGGCCCGGCGGGCGGCCCGACATCGTCACGGCGCCGCTGCCGGAGGTGCTGCCCGCCCCGACCGGCGCCCGCGCGGCCCGCGAGCGCGTCGGACGGCTCGCCGAGGCGCTGATCAAGGCCGCCGCGCCGCTGGCCAGGCACGACGAACCCGTCAACCTGGCCCTGTCGGGCGGCCGCGACAGCCGCGTCATGGCTTCCATCCTCCGGGCCGCCAAGGTCCCGATGACGGCCACCACCCACGGTTTCGCGGACGACCCCGACGTCATCCTGGGGACGGAGATCGCCCGGCGGCTCGGCATCGAGCACAAGGTCAACCGGACGGTCACCGCCGAGAACCAGACGTCCGTCGATGTCGCCCACCCGTTCCTCAGGGCCTACGACATCATCCGCACGTGCGAGGGAATGACGTCGGCGTACGAGCGCGTCAACAACTGGGCCCCGTACAACTTCACCCCGAAGACGTCCGGGTCGGGCGGCGAGACTCTGCGGGGCGGTTTCCTCTACGACCAGAAGGACCAGAGCCCGGCCGGGCTCCGGAAACGGGTCGAGAGCATTTTCAAATCCGGCAGCGCCTTCCTCACTCCGGAGGCCAACGCGCGGGCGGCGGAACTGCACGGCGAATGGGCGGAACGCACCGAGAACGACGGAGCCGGGGTGCTCGACCTGCTTTACCTGTTCTACCGGTCGGGCCGCTGGATCGTCGGCTCCCACACCGCCACCCTGATGAACGGGCCCTATTACCATCCCTTCTTCGACAATCGCGTCGTCCGGGAGGCGCTGGCGCTTCCCGCCACCTGGCGGGCGAACGAGGAAGTCGTGTTCCGGCTGATCGAGACGCTGGCCCCCGAGATCGCCGACGTCCCGCCGGAGGGGAAGCGGTGGCGTTTCGAGGCCAACTCGCCGCGGCGCCTGCGCGAATGGCCCGCCTGGCGGCGCCGGGCGGCGGTCCTGCCGGTGGGACGGACCGCCGGCTTCAACTGGCGGAAGTCCTACGACGAGAACTTCCTGGCCATTCTGCGCGACCAGGTCCTGAGCGCGCCGCCGGAGCTGTTCGACATCGTCGACGAGCGCAGGGCCAAGGAGCATTTCGCCTCGGTCCCGAAGGGCTGGGCCAACCAGACCTGGCACATCTACACGCTCGCGGTCCTGCTGTCGGGCGAATGGCGCGACGCTCGTCCCGACCTGCCGGACGTCACCATTCCGATCCCGTGACCGGCTGACGCCCCCGCCGAGGCGCGAGGTCACATTCGCGGTGTTCCGTCGGTCAGTGCTGTGACACGGCCGGACGAACGGATGTGACGCGCGCATGGACGACGAGCAGTGGTTGGCGGAGCGGTTCGAGGCGCAGCGCGCCCGGCTCAGAGCGGTGGCGTACCGGATGCTCGGCTCGCTGAGCGACGCCGACGACGCCGTCCAGGAGGCGTGGCTCCGGCTCAGCGGCGCCGACAGCGGCAAGATCGAAAACCTTGGCGGATGGCTGACGACGGTGGTCGCCCGCGTCTCGCTGAACATGCTGCACTCACGCCGGACGCGCCGCGAGGAGCCCCTGCACGCCGTCCACCCGCCAGAGCCGGTCATCGACCGGATCGACCGGATCGATGGCGTCGCCGACCCCGAGCATGAAGCGCTGCTGGCCGACTCGCTGGGCCTCGCCCTGCTGGTCGTGCTGGACACACTGAGCCCGGCCGAGCGGCTCGCGTTCGTCCTGCATGACATGTTCGCGGTGCCGTTCGACCAGATCGCGCCCATCGTCGACCGTTCCCCGGAGGCGGCGCGCAAGCTCGCCAGCCGGGCCCGGCGCCGCGTGCGGGTCGAGGAGACCGTCCCCGACTCAGGTCCCCGGGCCCAGCGCGAGGTCGTCGAAGCCTTCCTGGCGGCCGCGCGGGACGGGGACTTCGACCGGCTGCTCCGCGTCCTCCACCCGGACGCCGTCCTCAGAGCCGACCTGGGTCCCGCCTCCGGGACGAGCGAGGTCCGCGGAGCGGCGACGATCGCCCGCCAGGCGACGGCCTTCTCGCGCCTCGCGCCCGCCGTCGAGATGGTGCTGATCAGCGGCGCGGTCGGGACGCTCACCAGGCAGGACGGCGTGGCCACCTCGGCCGCCGGGTTCACCGTCCGGGGCGGCCGGATCGTCGCGATCGACATCCTCGCCGACCCCGAGCGCCTCCGCCGCCTCGATCTGACCGCCCTCGACTGACCGGCCCCTGAGGGGCGGTCACATTCGTCCGCCGCCGTTGGTCATACCGGTGACCGCACGAACGAAGAGGGGACAACGATGCTGGAAGCAATCGCCTATGCGAGCGTCTTCGTCAGCGACCAGGACAAGGCGCTCGACTTTTACACCAACGTTCTCGGGTTCGAGCGCCGCCTCGAAAACCCGACGCCCGACGGCCCCCGATTCCTGACGGTCGGCCTGCCCGGACAGGATTTCCAGTTGGTCCTCTGGCCGGGAACTCCCGGACAGGCCCAGCCGATCAAGAGCCACATTCCCGGGGCCTACACCATCGACACCGACGACTTCGAGCGGGAGCACCAGGAGTTGACGTCGCGCGGCGTCCGGTTCGAGACCGAGGTGATGGAGTACCCGTGGGGCAGCCTCGCGATTTTCCAGGACCCCGACGGCAACCGGCTCCAACTGCGCGGACTGCGAAAAGCCGCTAGCTGACCATCGGTCAGAACAGGCGCACAGGTCCCACGGGCGCGCGCTGAGGCCCGGTCTCGCCGCGAGGCGAGGCCGGGCCGCAGGGCGTCGTCAGCCCACCTTGTAGTCGGGGGTGATCTGGGCGCGGTAGAGGCCGGTCTCCGCGACGAGGCCGCCCTCGGCCGCCGCGTCCACCCTGGAGATGAACGTCTCGGTCGACGCGGGCGCGCCCGGGACGGTGAAGTCCATCGGCGCCATCAGCCCGCCCGTGTCCAGGCTTTTCAGCTTCCGGTAGGACGTGCGCAGCCCCTCGCGCGTGAGGTCCTTCTCGGCGCACGCCCGCTTGAGGGCCTCGCCGAGCACCTGCGCGGAGACGTAGCCGTAGTCGGCCAGCGCGTTCGCGGGCGCGTCCGGGTGCTTGGCCTTGAACGCGGCGGCCACCTCCTTCGGCCCCGGAGCGTCGGCGCCGTAGGGGGCGTAGGACGTCAGGACGGTCAGGTTCTTCTCCAGCGCGGCGCGGACGGGCGTGTCGAGCAGGGCCGGGTCGAAGCCGGGCGCCTGCGTCAGGATCGGGACGTCCATCCCGATCGAGCGGGTCACGCCCGCGACGGACGCGGTCTGCCGGGCGGACGCGCTGAGCAGGATCGCCTTCGCCCCCTCGGCCTTCATCTTGGTGACCTGGGCGGTGAGGTCCGCGTCGGTCGCCTTGATCTGCGCCCCCCTGATCGTCAGGCCGAGCCGTCCCGCCGCCCACGAACTGCCCCGGAAGGCGTTGGCACCGTACTCGCCCTCGAAGTAGATGTGGCCGATCGTGTCGCCCTTCGCGAGCAGCTTCCGCTTCGTCGTGACGTAGTCCAGGCCGTTGATCATGTCGATGTCATAGGTGCTGCCGAGCACCACGAGGTACTCGCTCGACAGCAGCGAGGACGCGAACGAGGACGGCACGGTCAGCAGCTTCTTCGCCCTGATCTCCGGCTCCAGCGCCGCCGTCATCGGCGAGCCGAGCAGGTGCGTGATGCCGAGCACCCGCGGCTCCAGCTCGCTGAAGGCGACGGTGGCCTTCTGGACGTCGTAGCCGTGGTCCTTGACCACCAGTTCCAGCTTGCGCCCGCAGATTCCGCCGGCCGCGTTGACCTTGTCGATGTAGAGCTGGTTGCCCTGGACCTGGGTGCGGCCGAGCGGACCGAAGACGGCGCCGGACAGGTCGCTGATCGCGCCCAGCTTGATCGTCTTCGCGGTGACGCCGGGGCCCGTCCGGACTCCGTCCCCGCCCGCGCCGTCCCCGCCCTCAGCGGCCTTGCCGCTGCAGCCTCCGACGAGCACCGCCAGGCAGAGCGCGCCGAGCGCGGTCCATCGTGATCGTGATGGCATTGGGTGTTCCCTTCCGAGCCTTCTGAGCTTTCCGAGCCTGCTGGGCCGAGCCGATGACGAAGGCGACGATCGCCGCGCCGTAGAGCATGCGGACGGCGGTGGCGGCGTCGACGCCGTCCTCGCCGGGCCGCGCGAGGAACCCGATGTCGTCGCCGTAGTGGGAGAGGACGAGCGGGAGCCCGGTGACGAAGGCCGCGCCGACCGCCGCGCCCCGGACGGAGCCGAGGCCGCCGATGACGACCATCGCGAGGTACTCGATGGACAGCACCAGCCCGAAGTAGTCGGGGACGATCCGCCGCGCGGTGAGCGCGATCAGGATCCCGGCGAGCCCGGCGTACATCGCGGAGAGGACGAACGCGCCCGCCCGGTACCGGCGGAGCGGCACGCCCATGCTCGCGGCGGCGATCGGGTTCTGCCGCATGAGGCGCATGGCCCGTCCGGGCCTGCCGCGGACGATCCGTCCGGCGACGACGTAGCCGGCCACGGCGCACGCGAGCGCCACGTACCAGAGGCGCTCCCTGGCCCCGAAGGGCACGCCCAGCAGGACGAGCTCCGGTTCGTCGCCGGTCAGCCGGAACCCGAACACCGACAGCTCGGGGACGGACCGTCCGTTGAACCCGCCCGTGACCGGACGCGCGTTGAACAGCACGTGCTGCCCGAGGAACACCAGCCCGAGCGAGGCGACGCCGAGGTAGAGGCCGTTGAGGCGTCCGGCGACCGGGCTGAACGCCAGCCCGGCGCCGCCCGCGAGCGCGACGGCGAGCAGCGCGGCGAGCGGCGTCGGCAGCCCGGCCCCGGCGAGCGTCGTCCCGGCGGACCCGGCGCCCGGCTCGCCCGCCAGGAAGGCGTAGCCGTACGCCCCGGCGGCGAGGAAGAAGGCGTGCGCGAGGGAGAGCTGCCCCGCCGTCCCGACCAGGACGGTGAGCCCGATCGCGCCGATGATCGCCGCCATCATGAACGCGCCGACCTGCAACCAGAAGGCGTCGAGGTAGAAGGGCATCGCGACCAGCACGCCGAGCGCCGCCACCGTCCCGACGGTCCGCATGACCCTAGACACGGACGGCCTCCTTGCTCCCGAACAGCCCGGACGGCCGCCACAGCAGGATGAGGATCATCAGCAGGTAGGGCGTGACGTCCCCCGCGCCCTGGCCGAGGAAGCCCAGCTCGTCGGCGTATCCGGCGACGAGCGTCTCGGTGACGCCGACCGCGATGCCGCCCGCCACCGCGCCCTCCGGCGAGTCCAGCCCGCCGATGATCACGGCCGGCACGGCGCGCAGCGCCAGCAGCCCGGTGTGCGGCTCGACCCCGGTGTTCGGGAACGCCACGAGGAACAGCCCGGCGAGGGTGGCGAGCGCGCCGCCGATCAGCCAGGACGCGGCGCGGACCCGCCGCAGCCTGATCCCCATGAGCGTCGCGACCTCGGGATCCGCCGCGGCGGAGCGCCAGGAGACGCCCCAGGTCGTGCGCTTGAACACGACGAACAGCAGCCCGATCACCAGCAGCGCGGACAGCAGGGCGGCGGTGCGCGAGTACGGGACGACGAGCCCGCCGACCCGCCAGACGCCGTCCGCCCACGGGTCCCCGGTCGGCATGACCCGCGACCCGATGCGGCGGGCCAGTTCGGTGGCGAGGAGCACGTCCGCGCCGATGGTGAGGATCGACAGCGTCATGTGCTCGCCGTGCGGGACGAGCCCCACCAGCCAGTACAGGACGAGCCCGCCGAGCGCGCCCGCCCCGAGCCCGATCCCGAGCGCGGGCCAGAAGCCCGTGTGCGGGGAGAGCGCCGCGACGACGTAGGCGCCGAGCAGCAGCAGGGAGCCCTGCGCGAAGTTCACCACCCGCGTGCCCTTGAAGATCACCGCGAAGCCCACCGCGATGAGCGCGTAGATGGATCCGAGCGAGACGCCGATGGCGAGCAGCTCGATCAGCCGGCTCATGAGTGCGCTCCCAGGTAGGCGCGGAGGACCTCCGGGTGCTCCCGGACGTGCGCGGGCGGCCCGTCGGCGATGACGCGGCCGAAGTCCAGGACCGTGATCCGGTCGGCCAGGCCCATGACGAGCGGCATGTCGTGCTCCACGAGCACCACCGCCACGCCGAGCACCGCGCGGGTCTCCCGGATCAGGGCGACGGTCGTCGCCTTCTCGTGGTGGGTCATCCCGGCGACGGGCTCGTCCAGCAGCAGCACCCGCGGCTCCGCCGCGAGCGCGCGGGCGAACTCGACCCGCTTGCGGCCGCCGTAGGACAGTTCGGCGACGGGCGTGCGCAGCACGGCGTCCAGCCCGGTGAACGCGGCGATCTCGGTGACCCGCGCGCGGTGCCGGTCCTCCTCGCGGCGGACGCGGCGCAGCCCGAGCCCGGTGGACACGAACCCGGCGCGGGTGAGGTGGTGCCGGGCGACCATCAGGTTGTCGAGGACGGTGTCCGCGCCGCCGAGCGCGATGTTCTGGAACGCGCGGGCGACGCCGAGCCGGGCGATCGCGTGCGGCGGGAGCCCGGTCAGCTCCCGGTCGCCGAGGCGGACGGAGCCGCCGACCGGGTACACGCCGCAGATCGCGTTGAAGCACGAGCTCTTGCCCGCGCCGTTCGGCCCGATCACGGCGTGGACGGTGCCGGGCTCGACGTCGAAGGACACCGAGTCGAGGGCACGCACGCCGCCGAAGCGCAGGGAGACGTCCCGCAGGCTGAGCTTCATGGGACCCACACGCTCAGCGAGCGTCCGCCGCCGGCCACCGCCAGCTCCGGGCCGCGCGGGTCGCCGAGGTAGCGGGCCCGCACCTCCTCGGACGCCTCCAGCGTCGCGGCGGGCCCTTCGAGCGCCACCGTCCCGGCCTCGACGACGTAGGCGTGGTCGGCGATCGACAGGGCCATGGAGGCGTTCTGCTCGACGAGGAGGACGGCCGTCCCCTGGTCGCGGATCTCGGAGACGACACGTCCGATGTGGGCGACCATCTTCGGGGCGAGGCCGAGCGACGGCTCGTCCAGCAGGAGCATGTCCGGCTCCGACATCAGGCCGCGGCCGATGGCGAGCATCTGCTGCTCGCCGCCCGACATGAGGCCCGCGCGCTGGGCGCGGCGCTCGGCCAGCACCGGGAACAGCGCGTAGACGCGCTCGTACGCCTGGGCGCGGACCGAGCGCGACCCCGCGCGCATCGCTCCGGCCCGCAGATTCTCCTCCACGGTCATGCCCGCGAAGACCCGCCTGCCCTCCGGGACCTGGACGACGCCCGAGGCGACGATCGCGGCCGGGTCCCGACTGGTGATCGTCTCGCCGCGGAAGGCGATCCGGCCCGTCTCGACCCTGCCGCCGTGGTGGTCGAGCACACCGGAGACCGCCCGCATGAGCGTCGTCTTCCCGGCGCCGTTGCTGCCCAGCACCGCCACCACGGCGGCGGCCGGGCACGCCAGCGTGCATTTGTCGAGGGCGGTCATGTGCGGGCCGTACCGCACGGTCAGGTCTGTGACTTCCAACATCTGGACGGGCCCTCCTCTCGGGAGCGCGTGGCTGTCATGCACGACGACTGTGAACTGGGCGAAGGGGAAAGAGAAAGCGGTCGTGCCGCTATGTGGCACGCTCCGAAAAATGGCAAAAAGGGAAGTGCGACTAAGGAATCGGCGCTAAGGCAGTCGCGGGGCGCTCGCGGCGGCGGCCGACAGCGCGCGGGCGGCCTGGTGCGCCACCCGGCGCAGCGCGGGCGCGATCCGCGCCGGGTCGAACCGGTGGTCGGCGACGGCGACCGACAGCGCCGCGACCGGACGCCGTCCCGGCCCCATGATGGGCGTCGCCACGCAGCTCAGGCCGAGGACGGTCTCCTGGCGGTCGAAGGCGATCCCGTGCTCCCTGACGCGCCGCAGCTCCCGCCGCAGCGTCTCGGCGTCGCGGATCGTGTAGGGGGTGTGTGCGGCCAGCGCGCCGCCCGCGGCGACCTCGGCCGCGTCGTGGTCGAACGCCAACAGCGCCTTCCCGACGCCCGTCGAGTACGCGGGACGGCGGCAGCCGATCTCGGACGGCACGCGCGCCGACCGGTGCCCGTGCAGCTTGTAGACGTACATGACCTCGGCGCGGTGCAGCACGGCCAGATGGACGGTCTCGTGCGTCATGTCGTAAAGGTCGACCAGGTACGGCAGGAGCCGTTCGCGGAGCAGCCCGGGGGCCGGTCCGTAGACGCGGGTGCCGATGTCGAAGAGCCGCGCGCTGAGGCGGTAGCCGCCGTCCACTCGCTCGACCAGTCCGTTGCGCTCCAGGATGCCGAGCAGGCGGAAGGTCGTGGACTTGGTCAGCCGGGTCTGCCGGGCGAGTTCGCTCACCCCGATCTCGGTGTCATGCTCGGCGATCGACTTCAGCAGGACGACGGCCTTGTCGACCGCCGTCCGCCGATCCTCGCACGCCTCCCGCGCGGCGGCGGTGACCAGGGACAGGAAGGGTTCCCCGCCCGCCGTCGCGTGGTCCGCCGCTCCGGTTCCGCCGCCGTCCCAGGTGACGCTTTCACTCAGGGGTCCGCCCGCCATCAGCGATCACTTCCGTCAGGGGTGGGCCCGGCCCGGTCAGCCCGCGGACGGACGCGCGTCGGGCGCGGCGGCCGGATGGCGGCGCAGCGCGATCCGGTCGATCTTGTTCGCCGGGGTGCGCGGGATCACCGGGAGGGCGATGATCCGCAGCGGGCGCTTGTAGCCGGTGAGGTGCCGGGCGCAGTGCTCGGCCAGCTCGTCCGGGTCGGGCGGCGCGCCGCCCGGCGCGGCCGACACGAACGAGACGGGACGCTCGCCCTTGCGCTCGTCGGGGACGCCGATGGTGGCGGCCTCGTCCACGGCGGGGTGCGTCAGCAGGACGTCGTCGATCTCGCGCGGGTAGACGTTGAAGCCGCCGACGATGATCATGTCCTTCTTGCGGTCGACGATGTGCAGGTAGCCGTCGTCGTCGAACCGTCCCATGTCGCCGGTGTGGAACCAGCCTTCGGTGAGCGCCTCGATCGGCTCGCCGTCCAGGCCGAGGTAATGGTGCAGCATGTGCGGGGCCCGGACGCGGATCTCGCCGGTCTGCCCGGCCGGCAGCGGGGCGAGCCGGATCGGGTCGACGACCTGGACCCGGACGCCCGGGGTCGGGGTCCCGACCGAGCCGGGGCGCGGCGGCTGCTCGGGCGGGTTGCACGCGATCGGCGCCAGCTCGGTCATCCCGTAAGCCTCGTAGATCGGCCGGCCGGTCGCCGCCTGCCAGCGGTTCTGCAGGTCGGCGGGGATCGCCGAGCCGCCGCCCTGGCAGAGCCGCAGCGCCGACAGGTCGGCCTCCGCCAGCGCCGGAGCGGACAGGACGCCGCCGTAGATGGCCGCCGGACCGCCGCTGAACACCGTCACCCGGTGCCGCTCCAACTCCTGGACGACGGTCGCCGGAACGAACCGGGGCACCATGACGAGGCCGCACCGTCCGTACACCGCGTGCAGGAAGCCGATCGCGAGGCCCCAGATGTGGAACATGGGCGCCACGTTGAGCCAGATCTCCTCGTCCAGCCGCGTGGGCCAGCACGTCTCGGCGCCCTGGACGGTCCGCAGCAGCGCCGCGTGGGTGTACTCGACGCCTTTGGGCAGGCCCGTGGTGCCGCCGGTGAACAGCAGCGCGGCCATGTCGCCGGGGGCGGGGGAGCGGAGCGCCCCGGCGGCGGGGGCGTCCGGGCGCAGGTCGGCGTTGGTGACCGGGAGGACCGTCAGCCGGAGTTCGGCGGCGGCCGCCTCCGGCCCGGACGTCGCCGCCTCCGCGTCGGTGAGCACGACCACGGGTGCGGATCCCCGCAGCAGGGGGCTCAGCTCGGCCGGGGTGTAGCCGGGGTTGAGGCAGGCGACACGTCCGCCCGCGACCCACACCGCGAAGATCGCCACGGCCATCCGCGGCGAGTTGGGCATGGCGATCGCGACCGTCCGGCCGCGTGCGCCCGCCGCCGCGAGCCGTGCGGCGAGGGCGTCCACGGCGCGGCCGTACTGGGCGTAGGTCAGCGTCTGGGCGTCGCACGTGATCGCCGTCCGCTCGGGGGCGTGCGCGACCGCGTCGTGCAGGGCCTCGACGAGCGTGGCGATCCGGCGGCCTTCCGCCGTGGGCCGGGCGTCACCTGGGACGGTCTCGTCCAGAGCAGGCATGGGGTTCTCCTCTCACCCGCGGTGGATTTTTTCTATCGTTCAATCGATCGAACGTCAATACCCGCATATGCGCAGGTTAGCCGCAGGGGTCGGAGGAGAGCGGGGATCGGGCGCGGCGCCGCCCCTGCCGCTCTCCGCGGGTTGGCGGGCCGGGCGGACGGCTGGTAGCTTCCAATTATTCAATTGGTCAATCGATCGAATGGAGGATGCGGTGAGCGACGGTCTCCGGGGCGTGCGCGGGCCCCGCCGGGTCGTGGTCGTCGGCGGCGGGCTCGCCGGGCACACCGCCGCCGCGACGCTGCGCGCCGAGGGCTACGACGGCGGCCTCACCGTCCTCGGCGCGGAGCCGCACCCGCCCTACGACCGGCCGCCGCTGTCAAAGGAACTGCTGGCCGGGACCGTCGACGACACCACGCTCAAAGACGACCTTGACGCCGACCTCCGCCTGCGTTGCCGCGCCCTTAGCCTGCGTCCCGGCACGGTCGAGAGCACCGAGGGCGTCCACCCTTACGACGCCGTCATCCTCGCGACCGGGTCGTCGCCCATCGGCCTGGGCGGGACGTCCCGCGCCGTCCACGCGCTGCGCACGGTCGGGGACGCCCGGCGGCTGCGCGCGGCGCTGCGCGACGCGGCCTCGGTCGCGATCGTGGGCGCGGGATGGATCGGCAGCGAGGTGGCCACCCGCGCCGCCGCCCTCGACCGGAAGGTCACCGTCATCGACGCCGCGCCCACCCCGCTCGCGCGGGCGCTTCCCGGAGCGGTCGGTGGGCATCTCGTCCCCTGGTACGCCGAGCAGGGCATCGACCTGCGCCTGAACACGCCCGTCACCGGCCTGGACGACCGCGGCGTCTCCCTCGCGGGCGGCGGCCGAGTGGACGCCGACATCGTCGTGGCGGGCATCGGCGCCCGGCCGGACACCGGCTGGCTGCGGGGGAGCGGCGTCCCCCTCGCCCCTGACGGCGCCGTCGACGCGGACGCGGCACTGCGCACCGGACCGGGAGCCGTCTACGCGGCGGGCGACATCGTCCGCTGGCCGTCGCGCCTCTTCGGCGGACGCATACGGGTCGAGCACTGGGACCATGCCGCGGCATCCGCCCAGACAGCCGCCCGCAACGTCCTCGGCCATGTCGAGCCGTATGACCCGGTGCCCTACTTCTGGTCCGACCAGCTCGGGCACCGCCTCCAGTACGTCGGCCACCACGACGGCGCGGAGCGGCTCGTCCTGCGCGGACATCCGTCCGACTCGTGGACGGCGCTGTGGTTCGACGGCCGCCGCCTGCGCGCGGCGCTCGCCGTGGACAACCCGCGCGACGTCCGGGAGGCCCGCCGCCTCATCGCCGACCGCGTCCCGCTCTCCGCCGAGCGCGCCGCCGACCCGGCCGTCCGTCTGACGGACGCCGCCGACTAATTCCTTGGACAACCCCCGCCGCGCCCGGCACAGTGGCCGACCGTGACGAGCAGTGAACCGTGGTCCCGCGCGACCGCTGAGCGCTACGACGCCGAAGAGACCGAGATGTCCTCGGCCGCCGTTCTCGAACCGACCCTGTCCTTCCTCGCCGAACTCGCCGGTGACGGCCGGGCGCTGGAATTCGCCATCGGAACCGGACGTGTGGGCGTCCCGCTCCGTGAACGCGGCGTGCCCGTGGCGGGCATCGAACTGTCCGAGCACATGGCGGCCGTTCTGCGAAAGAAGGTCGACGAGGAGACGCTTCCCGTCGCCATCGGGGACATGGCCACGACCGTCGTCCCCGGCGAGTTCGCCCTCGTCTACCTCGTCTACAACACGATCTCGAATCTGCTCACGCAGGACGAGCAGGTCGAATGCTTCCGCAACGCGGCGCGCCATCTGTCGCCCGGCGGCCGGTTCGTCATCGAGCTGGGGGTGCCGCCATTGCGCTTCCTGCCACGGGGCCAGGAGGCGGTGCCGTTCGACGTCTCCGACCAGCATGTCGGCCTCGACACCTTCGACCTGGTCGAGCAGATACTCGTCTCGCACCATTTCATCCGCGACGGCGAGGACGGCCGCTACCGACGCGACAACTCCCGGCACCGGTACGCCTGGCCCGCGGAACTCGACCTGATGGCACGGATCGCGGGCCTCGAACTGGAGCGGCGCGTCGCGGGCTGGGACGGAGCGCCATTCACCGCTGACTCCACCAAACACATCTCCGTGTGGCGCAAGCCGTCCTGAGAACGCCGGGGGCTGTGCGGTTCGGTCAGTGCGGCGCTGGTCGCAGAAGATGCTCCGGGATGCGGTCCACGGCGACGGCGATCGCTTCAGCGGCGGTGGCGACCTGGATCAAAGCCGGGCCGTTCCACCATTCCCTGATGGTGTAATCGCCCTCGCCGCGAGGTGAGTCGATCGAGACGAAGCTCGGCGTGCCGAAGGGCAGATCCGGAGCGGCGGCGAAACCGAGCGCCCAATGACTGGTGTAGGGGTAGAGCCGCCGAAGGCTCGGTTCGGCGTACGCCGCTTCGATGAGCGCCTGGTATTCGGGCCAGTCGGCGGCCCCGGCGTCCTTGAGCATCCATCGCCATTCCGACTCGATGACGTCGGCGGGGTCGTCGTCGGGCACCTCGAAACGTCCGGTCAGGACGTCGAAGGGCGCGGCCCGATCGACCTCGTCGAGACCGGCGCCCTCGGCCCAGCCCAGCGCGACCCCGGGCAACTGGCGCAGGTCCGTCGTCGTCCCGCTGATCAGGATGCCGTTGTTCGCCGAGCCCCAGACATGCCATTTGCGCTCGAAATGCCAGGCCGTCACGATCAGGTCCGCACGGTGCGCGAGGACGCTGGCGACGGTGGCATGCCGCAGCGGATCGGACGGAGTCTCCACCATCGTCAGCGAGACGCCCTGATCAGCGGACGCGGCTCGGAGCGCCGCGGCCAGGCTGCCCAGCGCGGCGACCTCCGGATACAGGACGGCTGGATCTGGTTCGTGGCTCATGGCCCTCCGATCCCGGCGTGACGGGGCAGATGTCCCTTTTAACAGATGCGGACCGCTGCGGTCAGTCCGTGGTGGTGTCCTCTGGAGCCATTCGGGCCAGGGACGCGAGTGTCCCTAGTGCGGACGACAGGGTCTCCATCGCGGGAGAGGCGAGCGCGAGCCGGACGGCGTGGGGGGCGTGGCCCGTGCCGACCGTGAAGGCGGCGGCGGGTGAGACGGCGATGCCCCGGCGGGCGGCGGCCGCGACGAACGTCTCGGCGCGCCACGGTTCGGGCAGCCGCCACCAGCAGTGGTAGGCGTGCGGGTCCGCCTCGATCGCGAACCCGGCGAGGCGCTCGCGCATGAGCGCCTGCCGCGCCGCCGCGTCCCGGCACTTGGCGCGCTGGACGGTCTCGACGGTGCCGTCGGCCAGCAGGCGTGTCGCGGCGTCGAGCGCGAACCGCCCGGCGGACCACCCGCCGGACCGCAGCGCGGCGGCGACCCGCCCCGTCAGGCGCGCCGGCGTGACCGCGAACCCCGTGGTCAGACCCGGCGCGAGTCGCTTGGACAGGCTGTCCACCACGACGACGTGATCGGGCGCCAGGTCGGCGAGCGGCGGGAGGTCCTCGCGGAGGAAGGCGTAGATGGCGTCCTCGACGGCGTACAGGTCGAGTTCACGGAGCAGGTCGGCCAGCTCCGCCCGCCGCCGGGCGGGCATCGTGCCGCCAAGTGGGTTGTGCAGCGTCGGCTGCAGGTACACGGCGCGCAGCGGTCCGCTGGACCGGATCGCCTCCGGCGTCACCCCGTCCTCGTCCATCGCCAGCGGGACGAGCGTGACGCCCAGACGAGCGGCGATGCCCTTCACGACCGGATAGGTCAGCGCCTCCACGCCCAGGCGTTCGCTTGGCGGCACCAAGGCGGCGACCGACGCGGCGATCGCCTGCCGCCCGTTGCCCGCGAACAGCACGCGCCCCGGGTCGGGGGCCCAGCCCGCGCGGGACAGCAGCCGCGCGGCGGCCTCCCGATCCGGAGCGGTTCCCGCCGCGCCGACCGGGCGGAGCGCCGACTCCAGGACGTCGGGCCGCAGCATCCCGCCGAGGCTCGCCGCGACCAGCGCGGGCTGCTCCGGGAGGACGGAGAAGTTCAGCTCCAGATCGACCAGGGCGTCGGCGGGCTCGGCGAGGGCGGGCTCGGCGGGCGGACGCCCGGCGCGGACGAACGTGCCCCGGCCCACCTCGCCCACGGCCAGCCCCCGCCGGATCAGCTCGCCGTAGACCCGCGCGGCCGTCGAACCGGCGATGCCGTGCTGCCGGGCGAACCGCCGCTGCGGCGGCAACCGGTCCCCGGCGCGGAGGCGGCCGCCGGCGATCTGCGCGGCCAGCGCGTCGGCGATCTTCCGGTAGTCGTCCATGGCACTCCACAATATTGCACCGAGAACAATTCCACTATTGCATCGAGGTATTGCTCTCAATAGCATCGAACCGGCAACGCGGGAAGAGGATGAGGAGCGCGTATTCATGAGCACGCTTTCCGTCGATGGGGTCACCATCGCGTACGACGACGAGGGAAGCGCCGCCGCGTCCGTGCTGGTGCTGGTGCACGGCCATCCGTTCGACCGGTCGATGTGGCGGCCGCAGGTGGAGCGCTTCGCCGCGGACGGCTGGCGAGTGATCGTCCCGGATCTGCGCGGCTACGGCGAGACGACGGTCGTACCGGGGAAGACCCCGCTGGAGACCTTCGCCCGCGACATCATCGGATTGCTCAACCGGCTCGACGTGGAGAGCTTCGTCCTCGGTGGGCTTTCCATGGGCGGGCAGATCGTCATGGAGATCCACCGGCAGGTCCCGCACCGGATCCGCGGGCTGGTGCTCGCCGACACCGCGCCATGGGCGGAGACGGAGGACGGTCGGCGGTCGCGAAACGCCCTCGCTGACCGGCTGCTCGACGAGGGCATCCGGCCCTACGCCGAGGAGGTCCTGCCGAAGATGGTGGCCCCGTCCACCATCGAACGACTGCCCGCGGTCGCGGAGCACGTGCTCGGCATGATGCTCGGCACGTCACCGGAAGGCGCGGCCGCCGCGCTGCGCGGGCGGGCGGAACGTCCCGACTACGTCGAGTCGCTGGAAGACGCCGCCGCGCCGGTCCTCATCGTCGTCGGCGGCGAGGACGAGTACACGCCGGTCGAGGACGCGCGGCGGATGCACGACCTCATCCCGAATTCCGCACTGGTCGTGATCGACGGGGCTGGCCACATGCCCAACCTGGAGAGTCCGGACGAGTTCAACGCCGCCCTGCGCGCGTTCCTGGACGTCGTTTCCGAAGGGGAGTGAACGGGATGACGACGACCGTGTTCGTGACAGGGGCGAGCTCCGGTTTCGGCGCCGCGATCACCCGCCGTTTCGCCGCCGACGGCGCCCGCGTCGTGGCCGCGGCCCGAAGAGGGGACCGGCTCGCGCGACTGGCCGAGGAATGGGACGGCGCGGTGCACCCCCTCGTCCTCGACGTCCGCGACGGCGCGGCCGTGGCGGACGCGGTGTCCGGGCTGCCGCCGGAGTTCGCCGACATCGACGTCCTGGTGAACAACGCCGGTCTGGCCAAGGGCCTAGGACCCGCCCACCTTGCCGATCTGGCCGACTGGGACGAAATGCTCGACACCAATTGCAGGGGCCTCGTCCATTGCACGCGCGCGATCCTGCCGACCCTGGTGGCGAAGAAGCGAGGCCATGTGATCAACCTCGGGTCGGTGGCGGGCACGTACCCGTATCCCGGCGGGAACGTCTACGGCGCCACCAAGGCGTTCGTGCGGCAGTTCAGCCTCAACCTCCGCAGCGACCTGCACGGCACCGGCGTCCGCGTCACCTGCGTCGAACCCGGCATGGGCGGGTCGACGGAATTCTCCACGGTTCGATTCCACGGAGACCGGGAAAAGGCGGCCGACGTCTACGCGGGAATGCGGCCCATCGAGCCCGAGGACATCGCGGAGTCGGTGCATTGGGCGGTGTCCCAGCCCGCCCACGTCAACGTCAACACGATCGAACTGATGCCCGTCGCCCAGAGTTTCGGCCCTTTCGCCGTCCACCGCACCTGAGATTCACCCAGCGGACGGCAACTGGGCGGCGAGTCCGTCGAGCAGGTAGCGGAGCCCGGTGGTGAAACTGCCGTCCCAGTCGTCGTCGTAGAGGTAGCCGCAGGCGGCCAGGGTCGGATACCGGTCGCCGTCGGCCCGCAACCGCTCCTGCCCGACGCGGCGTTCCTCGTCGGTGATGTGCAGGGCCGCCTCGGACGCGGTCGAACCCATCACGTGGTTGTAGAGCGCCCAGGTCGCCGCCGACAGCCCCTTCCCGGTGAACCCGGCGCGGACCAGGGTCGCTTGCAGGAACTCCATCCAGGCCAGGAAGTTGGGGCCGATCGTCGGCCGCCGCCGCGCCGGAACGGCGGCCGCCCAGGGATGGCGCAGCAGCGCCGCCCGCCACGCCGTCAGGACGGCGGAGACGTCCTCGCGCCAGCCGTCCGCGCTCCCCGCCTTGGGCGGCGGCTCGCTGAAGATCGCGTCGACGGCCAGGTCGAGCACGTCGTCCTTGGTGTCGACATGCCAGTACAGCGACGGCGCGGCCACCGAGAGGCGCTCGGCGAGACGGCGCATGGTGAGGCGGTCGATCCCCTCCTCGTCCAGGAGCGCCACGGCGGCCTCGACGATGCGGTCGAGCCTCAGCGGCGGCTCGCCCCGGGACGTCCGGCGGGGCCGCAGCCAGACGCTCCGGAGCCCCGGTTCGGCCCGGGGTTCCTTGCGCCGGTCGCGTTCACGCTCCGCCGCCTTGTCCATCGCACCTCGCTCATTTCTGGCCGTCCTGACCGGCGGACCCAGTGTAGTACCGTGTTCGATCGCACCTAACGTTGTTAGGGAACATCGAACACTGGTAGACAGGAGTGCGGCGATGGAAGACAAACCAGCCCCCGACCTGCGGCGACGGCGGTGGTGGACGCTGCTCGCCGTGAGTGCGGCCCAGCTCCTCGTCGTCCTGGACGGGACGATCGTGAACATCGCGCTGCCGTCCGCGCAGGACGCGCTCGGCATGTCCGACACGAGCAGGCAGTGGGCGATCACCGCCTACGCCCTGGCCTTCGGCGGACTGCTGCTGATCGGCGGCAGGATCAGCGGCGCGCTCGGCCACCGGCGCACGTTCGTCGCGGGCCTGGTCGGGTTCGCCGCCGCGTCCGCCCTCGGCGGGGCGGCCGTCGACGCCGGGACGCTGTTCGGCGCGCGGGCGCTGCAGGGCGCGTTCGCCGCCGCCCTCGCCCCCGCCGGGCTGTCGCTGCTGACCACCACGTTCACCGACGACCGCGAACGCGGCCGGGCGTTCGGCGTGTTCGCCGCGGTCGGCGCCGCCGGATCGGCGGTCGGCCTGGTCGCGGGCGGGCTCCTGACCGAGTACGCGAGCTGGCGGTGGTGCCTGTACGTCAACGTCCCGATGGCGCTGCTCGCCGTCCTCGGCGCGACGCTCGTCCCACGGGACCGGCCGGGCCACGGACGCGGCGGGCTCGACGTCCCCGGCGCGCTCCTCAGCACCGCCGGGTTCGCCGCGCTCGTCTACGCGTTCAGCGAGGCCGCGCCGCACGGCTGGAGTTCGGTCAGGGTGCTGTCGGCGCTGGTGGCCGGTGTCGTGCTGCTGGCCGC
This sequence comes from Actinomadura syzygii, assembly GCF_008085905.1. Classification (GTDB taxonomy): domain Bacteria; phylum Actinomycetota; class Actinomycetes; order Streptosporangiales; family Streptosporangiaceae; genus Spirillospora; species Spirillospora syzygii. Next base: position 302,177 of record NZ_VSFF01000008.1, read on the forward strand.
GTTCACCGCCGTGGAGATCCGGTCGTCCCACCCGCTGCTGCCGATGCGCGTCCTCGCCCATCGGGCCCGCGCGGGCGCGTTCGCCTCGATCACGCTGCTGTTCGTCGCGATGTTCGGCTTCTACCTGTTCATGAGCTACTACACGCAGACGGTCCTGGGCTACTCGCCGGTCGAGGCGGGGCTGACGCTCATCGTCAACGCCGTCGCCGCGCTGCTCGGCTCCATGCTCATCGCCGGGAGACTGCACGGACGTGTCGCGCCCGCGCTCCTGATCGTCCCGGGCCTGGTCGTCGCCGCCGTCGGGATGCTCGTCCTGACCCGGCTGACCGCGCACAGCGCCCACGTCCTGCCGCTGTACCTGGTGCCGTCACTGGTCCTCACCGGGCTCGGGCTCGGCTGCGTCCTGCCCCCGACCGCCGGGCTGGCCACGGCGGGCATGCGGGGGCACGACATCGGCGCCGCGTCGGCGGCCTACAACGCGGCCCAGCAACTCGGCGCCGCGCTCGGCACGGCGCTGCTCAACACGGTCGCGGCCAGCGTCACCGCGTCCTACCTGGCCGGACGCGCCGGACGCACCCCGGACGAGGCCGTCGTGCACGGCTACACAGTCGCGCTGACCGTCGCCTCCGCGATCCTGCTGGCCGCCGCGTGCATCGCCGCCCCGCTCACGAAGAACCGTCCAGCCAACGAACGAGAGAAGCAGCCCACACTGGACGACGACCCCGCGTCCGTCCACTAGCTCCGTCAGGGCCGGTTGGCCCAGTCGCGCAGGGCCGCGTCGGCGACGTCGGCGAGGTTGACCACGAGGTTCTCAGGTGTCCGCGCGGTCATCCAGGTCAGCGGCTTGTTGCGGTCGAGGTTGCACTCGACGTGCGGCATGTACGGCGGGACGAAGACCCAGTCGCCCTCCTCCATGTCGATGTAGTCCTCGTACTTGGCGCCGAAGTAGATGCGGGCGCGGCCCAGCAGAACGTACCCGCCGGTCTCGGCCTCGCCGTGGTGGTGGGGCACCGACCGGTAGCCGGGGTCGTTGCTGACCTTGCCGAACCAGATGCGGGTGGCCGGGGTGTGCTGCGGGCTCACCCCGGCCACCCGGGTCGCGCCGTCGGACTGGCCGGTCAGCGCGGACTCCAGCCCTCCCCGGGTGACGACGGGGACGACCAGGCCGCTGTCGTCGGCGTGCATCGAGGTGTCGCCTTCGAGCCGGTGGCCGAGGTCCTGCTGGGACGGTTGCATGGTCAACTCCTTGACTGAGGATGGACGGCGGGCGTGGACGGCGGTTCACGGCCGCCAGCGGGCGTGCCGGGTCGCGGTCGCCCCGTCCCGGATGAGCTGGAGGCGGGGCTTCGGGCCGTCGGTCCGGCCGGTCTGCGGCCTGCGCCGACCGGCCCGCCAGGGCAGCGGCCAGGCGGCGCCGTCGCCGGTGTAGTCCTGGTCGGCGGCGGCGTGCAGGGTCCAGTTGGGGTCGTAGAGGTGGACGCGGCCGAGCGCGCACAGGTCGGCGCGGCCCGCGAGGAGCAGGGAGTTGACGTCGTCGTAGGAGGAGATGACGCCGACGGCGATGGTGGGGACTCCGGCCTGGTTGCGGATCCGGTCGGCGAACGGCGTCTGGTAGGAGCGTCCGAACGCCGGACGTTCGTGCGGCGCGACCTGGCCGGTGGAGACGTCGATGGCGGCGGCGCCCGCCGCGGCGAAGGCCCGCGCGACGTGCACGGCGTCGTCGCCGGTGACGCCGTCGTCGATCCAGTCGGTGGCCGAGATGCGGACGGTCAGCGGCTTGTGCGCGGGCCAGACCTCGCGGATCGCGGCGAAGACCTCCAGCGGGTAGCGCAGCCGTCCGTCCAGGGAGCCGCCGTAGGCGTCGGTCCGGTGGTTGGTGACGGGGGAGATGAACGACGACAGCAGGTAGCCGTGGGCGCAGTGCAGTTCCAGCAGGTCGAACCTGGCCTCGTCGGCGCGGCGGGCGGCGTCGGCGAACTGCCGGGTGATCCCGGCCATCTCTTCGGCGCCGAGCTCGCGCGGCACCTGGTTGACGCCTTCGGCGTACGGGATGGGCGAGGGAGCGACCACGTCCCAGTTGCCGTCGTCCAGCGGCTGGTCGATGCCTTCCCACATGAGGCGGGTGGAGCCCTTCCGGCCGGAGTGGCCGAGTTGCAGACCGATCTTCGCCTGGCTCTCGGCGTGGACGAAGTCGGTGATCTGCCGCCACTTGGCCGCCTGGGCGTCGGTCCAGATCCCCGCGCATCCGGGGGTGATCCGGCCGGTGTCGGAGACGCACACCATCTCGGTCATGACCAGGCCCGCGCCGCCGAGGGCCTTCCCGCCCAGGTGGACGAGGTGGAAGTCGGTCGGCATCCCCTCGACGGCCTTGTACATGTCCATCGCCGACACCACGACCCGGTTGGCCAGGTGCAGGTCACCCAGCCGGAAGGGGCGGAACATCGGCGGCACCGCGAAGACGTCCCCGGGATTGTCCTGGTAGTCGGCGAACCAGGCGTCGACGGAGGCGACGAACTCCGGGTCGCGCAGGCGGAGGTTGTCGTAGGTGATGCGGCGGCTGCGGGTCAGGATGTTGAACGCGAACTGCTCGGCGTCCTGGCCGGTGTACTGGTCGAGGTTCTCGAACCACTCCAGGCTGGCCTGCGCGGCGCGCTGGGTGGACTGGACGACCGGCTTGCGCTCCGCCTCGTACGCCTCCAGCGCGGCGCCGACGCCCTCGTGTTCATGCAGGCAGGCGGCCAGGGCGAGCGCGTCCTCCATGGCGAGCTTGGTGCCCGAGCCGATGGAGAAGTGCGCGGTGTGGGCGGCGTCGCCGAGGATGACGATGTTCTCGTGCCGCCAGGACGCGTTGCGGACGGTGGTGAAGCTGGTCCACCTGCTGTTGTTGGCGAGGACCTCGCCTCCGTCCAGCGCTTCGGCGAACAGCTCCCGGATCTTCGCGATGGACTTGTCGTCGGATTCGCCGGGGGCGAAGTCGCGGGCGGCGAAGGCGTCGAAGCCCGCCGCCCGCCACACGTCCTCGTGCATCTCGGCGATGAACGTGCTGCCGTGGGAGTCGAAGGGGTAGGCGTGCCCCTGCATCACGCCGTACGGGGTCTCCAGGATGAAGAACTTGAACGCCTCGAAGACCTTGTCGGTGCCCAGCCACATGTACTTGCAGGCGCGCTGCTCCAGGTCGGGCCGGAAGGAGTCGGCGTAGGCGGCGCGGACCGCGGAGTTCAGCCCGTCTGAGGCGACCACCAGGTCGTGCGTGGCGGCCAGCCCCGCGACGTCGGGAGCCTCGGCGCGGAAGTGGACCGCCACGCCCAGTTCCCGGCACCGGGTCTGGAGGATCTCCAGCAGCCGCCTGCGGCTCATCGCGGCGAAGCCGTGCCCGCCGCTGGTCAGGACCCGCCCGCGGTGGTGGATGTCGATGTCGTCCCACCGGGCGAACTCCGCGCACATCAGCCGGTAGATCCCGGGGTCGGCGTGCTCGATGCCGCCGAGCGTCTCGTCGGAGAAGACCACGCCGAATCCGAAGGTGTCGTCGGCGGCGTTGCGCTCCCACACGGTGATCTCATGGGCGGGCCCGAGCTGCTTGGCGAGCGCGGCGAAGTACAGGCCGCCGGGCCCGCCTCCGATGACCGCTATGCGCACGATGCCTCCTGAAGAGCGTTGACGGGCTCAAAGTATCGCGTGAATCAAACGACCGTCAACGAAGCGAAATATCACTGCGGGGTCTTGAGGCGCTCGTCGGGGATCACGGCGACGCCGAGGATCTCGATCAGCGCCTCGGGCTGCCAGAGGGCGGTGCAGCCGATGCCCGCCATCGCCGGGAAGACCGGCCCGGCGAGCTCGCGCCAGACGGCGCCGATCTCCTTGCCGTGCGCCTGGTAGTCCGGAATGTCGGTCAGGTAGATCGTGATGCTCACCAGGTCGGCGGGCTCGCCGCCGGCCTCCCGCAGCGTCGCGAGCACGTTGCCGAACGCCTGCCGGAACTGCTCGACGATGCCGCCCTCGACGATGCGCATGTCCTTGTCAAGGGCGGTCTGCCCGCCCAGGTGGAGCGTGTTGCCGTGCAGGGTGCCGTGCGAGTAGCCGCGGGGCTCGGGCAGGGTCACGGGGTTGACGGGCTGGGGCTTCATGGCCGCTCCTCGCGCTCCGGGTCGTGTCGGTCAGAGGTTGTATTGATATTCTCTGACGATCGTGAAGGATACGATACATGCACCGCGTCGAGCATCGCGTCGAGGAGCCTCGACCCGAACAGGAGGCACCCGTGGAGCCCACCCCCACCTCGGAGATCGTCACCGCGGCCCTCACCCTCGTCCCGGCCGAGGCCGGGCACGGCGACGTCGCCTACCTCGCCACCACGCAGGACTGCCCGTGGCCGAAGGCGTACGGCGGCGACCTCGTCGCCCAGGCCGCGGTCGCGGCGATCCGGTCGGCGGGCGACGACCGGACCCTGCACTCGATGCACAGCTACTTCATGCGGCCCGCCGAGATCGGCGGCGAAGTCCGCTACGAGGTCGAGAGGCTCCGGGACGGACGCGGTTTCTCCACACGGCAGGTCCGCGCCTACTCCGGCGGCAGGCTCGCCTACGTCGCGCTCGCCTCCTTCCACACCGGCGAGGACGGCGGCGGGCACGAGGCGCCGATGCCGGACGGTCTGCCCGGCCCCGACGCCCTCCCGTCCAGCGCCGACTACCTCCAGCCCTGCGAACCGGGCACGGAGCGGGCGGGCGACATGACCAAGGAGTCCAAGGCGTACTGGTCGGGCGGCCGCAGTTTCGACATGCGGCACGTGCCCGGTCCGGTCTACCTGGCCGTCGAGGGCGGCGCGACCCCGCACCAGGCGATCTGGATCAAGCCGTTCGACGCGCTGCGGCCCGTCCCGGGCCTGACCGACGAGCAGCGCGACCTGGCGGCCCTGTCCTACGTGTGCGACTACACGATCCTGGAGCCGGTCCTGCGGCTGCTCGGCCTTCCCTGGGCCACCCCCGGCCTGGTCACCGCGAGCCTCGACCACGCGATGTGGTTCCACCGTCCCGCCCCGATGGACGGCTGGCTGCTCTACGCTCAGGAGGCCGGGGCGGCCGGATCCGGCCGAGGCTTGGGCGTCGGACGCTTCTTCACGGCCGACGGCCGCCACCTGGCGACCGTCGCCCAGGAGGGCGTGATCCGCCCCCGCTGACAGTTCCCAGCGTCCTGGGTACCTTCGTCGTGAAGGAGGCACCCATGGTGCGGAGCGAGAGCGTTCCTCCTGCGACGGGCTTCGACGCCGTCGTCATCGGCAGCGGCATCAACGCCCTGGTCGCCGCCGCCCGGCTCGCGCGCGGCGGCTGGCGGGTAGCGGTGTGCGAGCGCGAGGACCGGCCCGGCGGCGCCATCCACACCAGCCGGGAGGTCTTCCCCGGCTACACCGTGGAGCTGCTGTCGAGCTGGCACCCCCTGTTCGTCGGAGGCCCCGCCTACGCCGACCTCGCCGACGAACTCGCCCGGCGCGGCGTCGTCTACCGCAACACCACCCGGCCCACCGGCGTCGCGTGCCGCGACGGGGCGGCCGCCCTGTCGACCGACCCGGACGCCCTCACCGCCGCCCTCGCCGATCTCGGCGACGCCGAGAACTGGGCGGCGATGATGACCGAGTTCGGCGGCAAGATCGACCTGGCGTTCGGCGTGCTCGGCGCCGACTTCTGGCGGCCCGGCGCGCTGCGGCTCCTGTGGCGGGCGCTGCGCCGCCTCGGCCGCCGCGGCCTGGTCGCGTCCGGCGCGGAGGTCCTCGAACCCTCCCGGCCCTGGCTGGAGCGGACGTTCTCCTCTCCCGTCACCCGCGCCCTGCTCGCTCCCTGGGCCCTGCACGGCGGCCTCGGCCCGGACGACGCGACCTCGGCGTTCATCACCAAGGTCATCGCAGCGGCGGTCGCCACCGGCGGCATGCCCGTCCCCGAGGGCGGCGGCGTCCGCCTCGTCGACGCGCTGGTCGGCATCGTCACCGACGCGGGCGGTGAACTCCTCACCGGCGCCGACGTCGCCCGGATCGTCGTGGGACAGGGCCGCGCCAGAGGCGTCCGGCTCGCCGACGGACGTCTGCTGCCCGCGCGACGCGCCGTCCTCGCCTCGGTCACCCCGCACGTCCTCTACGAACGGCTCCTGGCGGACGGTGCTCCCGCCGATCGTCTCAAGGCGGCGCGGGCCTTCCGGCACGGCCGCTCCGCCATGCAGATCCATCTGGCCCTGGCCGAGCCGGCCCGCTGGAGTGACCCGTCCCTGAACGATGTCGCCCTCGTCCACGTCCTCGACGACCTGGACTCGCTGTCGGCGTCCGTGAACGCCGCCTGGCGCGGGGTGCTCCCCGAACGGCCGACCGTCGCCGTCGGGCAGCCCGCCACCGTCGACCCCGGACGCGTCCCCGAGGGCAAGGGCCTGCTCTGGCTCCAGCTCCAGGAACTGCCCCGCCAGGTCCGCGGCGACGCGGCGGGCGCCATCGACCCCGGCGACGGAGCCTGGACGCCGCGGCTCCGCGACGCCTACGCCGACAGGATCATCGACGTCCTCCGGCCCCACATCACCAACCTGGACTCGGCCCTCACCGACCGTCTGGTGCTCGGCCCCGTCGAGCTGGAGGAGATGAACGTCAACCTGGTCGGCGGCGATCCCTACGGCGGCGATTGCCGGATCGACCAGTACGCGCTGTGGCGGCCCCTGTCGTCGGGCACCGGCCACGCGACCGGCGTCCGGGGCCTGTGGCACATCGGCGCGTCCACCCACCCCGGCCCCGGTCTCGGCGGCGGCTCCGGCTTCCTCGTCACCGAACGACTCCTCCACCCACGATCCAGCCGCCACTAGCCAGGCGCAGCCCCCGGGCGGGGGCTGCGCGGTGGAGTCAGCGGGACACCAGGGCCAGCACGCGGCAGGGGCTGCCCGAGCCGTCGACGATCGGCAGCGGCGCGGCGATGACGATCGCTCCGGTGGTCGGAAGCCGGTCGACGTTGCGGAGCTGGGTGAGGCCGTACTTGCCCGCGCCCAGCAGGAACCGGTGGCAGGGGAACGCCGGGTCGAACCCGTGGGCGGCTCCGGCGTCGGTGCCGACGGTCTCCACGCCGATGCCGAGGACGGCCGATTCCGCCACGTAGCGGGCGGCTTCGGCGGTGAGGCCGGGAGTGTGCGGGCCCGTCTCGTCGGCGTTGGCGAAGGCGGCGGGGTCCTCGCCGCGTGCGGACCACCCGGTCCGGAAGATCAGCCAGGCGCCCTCGGGGAGCGCGCCGTGCTCCTCCTCCCACTCGGTGATGTCGGCGACGTCCAGCAGGTAGTCGGCGTCGGAGTCGGCCTCGGCGGTCTTGTCGATGACGGCGGCGGGCCCGATCAGGCGGCCGACCGGGACCTGGGAGACGTCGTCGAGGTCCTTGCCGGTGACCCAGTGGTTGGGCGCGTCGAAGTGGGTGCCGGTGTGCTCGCCGGTGCGGAAGTTGTTCCAGTACCAGGCCGGTCCGCGGTCGTCGTAGCGGCTGATCTCCTCCAGCTCGAAGGTCGCGGTCTGGCCGAACTGCGGCGGCAGGCCGAGGATCGGGGTGGCGGCGTGCAGCGGCGAGGTGAGGTCGAGGACCTCGACGGAGCCGTCGGCCAGGGCGGCGGCGAAGGCGCTGAGATCGGTCATGGAAGGTTCCTTGTTCTGTGAGGGCCGGTCAGGGGGTGAGGGACGAGGGGCGGTCGGCCGGGAGGGCGGCGAGGGCCGCGCGGAGCGCCGCGCCGTCCTCGTCCGCGAGCGCGGCCGCGCGCAGCCGGGCGAGGCCGGCGGCGGCCCGCGGGTCGCCGGAGAGGGTGCGGGCGGCGTCGATGAGCAGGGCGAAGCTCTCGCTGCCGTGGGCGTGGGTCTGACCGTAGCCTTTCAGCACACCCTGGCATTCGACGATCTCGCAGGCCAGCCCGTAGTCGTCGGACGCCGTGGCCACGACCAGGTCGAGCCAGGCGTCGATCGCCTGCTGCTCGCGGCCGAACCGCAGCGAGCGGGGCCGGAGCGGCCTCATGCGCGCCATGACCCACAGCATGCTGAACCCGAAGGCCCCGGTGGTGTTGACGACCATCCCGTCGCGGGTCGTCCTGGCGACGACCCGGCCGAAGGTCCTGGACGCGGCGAGACGGCGTCCGAGCCGGGTGGGGAGGGTGTCGGTGATCTCGTCGATCCGCGGGTGAAGGTACTCGCGGACCTGCATCAGCTGCCCCGGCTCGGCATGGGCTTCCTCGCGGATGCCGGTGATGCGCCGCCGCCGGATCTTCTGCAGGGCGACGTGGACGGTGTCCTGGTAGCACATCCACAGTGCCACGTGCCGGGCCGCCTCGGCGGTGAGCCGCGCGGACCCGTCGCCGTCGACCTCGGCGATCCGGGCGAGGCGCTCCAGGTAGCGGTCGGTGTAGGCGGTGTCCTGGTAGACGGCTGTCCGGACGATGCCGCGCACCAGCATGGACCGGGCCGGTGCCGGGAAGCCGGAGACCTTCGCGGCGTGCCCGCGCAGGGCGGGGCCGACCAGGCGCGCCGGGTCGGTGGCCGCGAGTTCCCGGTGCCGCGCCTCCTCGGCTTCCGCGGCCTCCTCGGCGGGGTCGCGGGGCGGGCGGCGTCCGATCGTCACCGGCACCGGGCCGCGTCCCGCGGGCCTGGCGGGAGCGGGGACCGGAGCCGGGGCCCGCGCGGCGTCGTGGCCGAGGGCGAACGCGGCCAGCGAGGCGTCCACGGCCTTGCCGGAGCGGCGGACGGCGGCCTCGAAGTCGTCCCGGCCGAACGGCAGCGCCTTCGACCCGGCCAGTGCCCCGAGCAGCGAGGCGCTGATGACGCTGCCCGCCCTGGTCGCGAGCTCCATGAAGTCGGCGCCGACGAACCGCTTCGCCCCGGCGCGGGCGGCGGTCAGGAGTTCGTCGCCGGACGCCCGTCCGTCGCCGGGCGCGATCCGCTCGGTGATGGCGTAGACCCGGTTGGTGGACGCGATCAGCGTCGTCCGGTCGGGAGTGGCGAACCCGCGCTGGACCGCCCGTCCCGCCTCCATCAGCTCCGAGGCGATCACGATGTCGACCTCGCCGGGCGTGGGGAACAGGCCGAGGACCGGCTCCCGCCGGACCGCGCCCGCCGCGGCGTCGGCGGGCGGGGCGTCGGCGGGCGGGGCGTCGGCGGGCGGATACAACTCCACGTAGTAGACGGTGGCGCCGGTGCGCTGGGCGACACCGGCGACCGAGGTGCTCTGCGCGGTGTACCCGGCGGCCTCGCCGACGGACACGACCCAGTCCGCCAGGACGCCGCCGCCCTCGCCGCCCATCGCCAGGATCGCGATCGTGATGGGGCGCCGTCCGTCCTGCCACGTTCCCATCAGGCCGCCTCGAACTTCGCCGCGCGCCGCTCGACCGGCCGGGTGAGGAGCCGGATCCACGCGCCGCGCGCCTTCGCCACCGCCCGGTCCCGCCGGGTCTCGTTGACGACCACGTCCGTCCGGTAGAAGGACGGGCACAGGGCGGCGGCGTGGGCGTTGGTGCCGCACACCCCGCACCCGACGCAACCGTCGATCACGGTGGCGACCGGGTCGGTGCGCATCGGGTCGGGGTTCGCCTTGATCGTCAGGGACGGGCAGCCCGACACCCGGATGCAGGCGTGGTCGCCGGTGCAGGTGTCGGCGTCCACCCCGAACCGCTGCCGGACGACCCGCCTCCCCTCCTTGATCTTCCGATCGGTCTCGGGCCGGACGCGGCGCTGCCGGTTCAACTGGCACTCGGACTGCGCGACGATGACCTTCGGACCACGGTCCTTCGAGGTGAGCGCCTCGACGAACAGCTTCTTCAGCGCGCCGACGTTGTAGGTGTCCGTGACCGTCCTGACCCACTGTACGCCGACGCCGCGCACCGCCCGTTCGATCGGATGCCTGGTGGAGCGGATCGGGTTGTCGGCCGTGGAGGACAGGAGGTCCTGTCCGCCGGTCGCGGCGCTGTAGGCGTTGTCCACCACGAGCAGCACCTGGTCGGTTTCGTTGAACACCGCGTTGCCGACGCCGCTGGTGAGCCCGTTGTGCCAGAAGCCGCCGTCGCCCATCACCGCGATGGTGGCGCGGTCGGCCTCGGCGGAGTTCAGCGCGGCGGCGCCCGCGGACCCGAGCCCGTAGCCCATCGTGGTGGCGCCGAGATTGAACGGCTCGTTGATCGAGAACAGGTGGCAGCCGATGTCGGCGCTGATGTGGTGCTGCTTCCCGGTCTCGCGCTCTGCCAGTTTGAGCGCGCTGAAGATCGGACGCTCGGGGCAGCCGGTGCACAGGCCCGGCGGTCGGGCGTGCACGGACTTGGGCTCGACCCTGGGCGCGAACGGGCTGCCCGGGTCGTCGTCGGGCAGCAGCAGCGCGGGCGCGCCTCCGACGGAGTCGGGCAGGTAGCGGGTGAGGAACCGCGACAACCCGCGGGTGACGGCGGTGGTGGTGTACTCGCCGCCGACCGGCAGCATGTCCTTGCCGTGCAGCGCGGTCGGCACGTCCGCGCGGCGCAGGATCGCGTGCAGGTTCTGCTCGATGTAGTCGGGCTGGCCTTCCTCGACCATCAGCACGGCGCGCTTGCCGCGGCAGAAGTCCAGGATCTCGCTCTCGATGACCGGGTAGGTCACGTTCATGACGTACAGCGGGACGTCGGTGTCGCCGAACGCGTCCGAGCAGCCCAGCAGTTCCAGGCCCCGGTTGAGGGTGTTGTAGAGGCCGCCCTGGACGATGATCCCCACGTCGGCGGCGTCGGCGGCGAACACCTCGTTCAACCCGCGCTCGCGGACGAACTCGACGGCGGCGGGCAGCCGGGCGTTGATCTTCTCCTGCTCGTGCAGGAAGCTCGCGGGCGGCAGCACGATCCGGCTGAGGTCCCGCCTGGGGTTCTCGATCGCGTCCTTGATCGTGGTGGCCGGGCGCACGTTGTCCTTGGCCGTGAACGAGCCGGTCAGGTGGCACGAGCGCAGCCGGAGTTGGAGCATCACCGGGGTGTTGCTGGCCTCCGACAGCTCGAAGCCGGTCTCGACGGCGTCCACGATGGCGGCGATGTTCGGCCGCGGGTCGAGCAGCCACATCTGCGACTTCATCGCGAAGGCGTGCGAGCGCTCCTGCATGATGCTGGAGCCCTCGCCGTAGTCCTCGCCGAGGATCACCAGCGCCCCGCCGGTCACCCCGCCGCTCGCGAGGTTCGCCAGGCCGTCCGAGGCCACGTTCAGGCCGACCGTCGACTTGAAGGTGATCGCCCCGCGCAAGGGATAGTGGACGGACGCCGCCAGCATCGCCGCGGCCGTCGCCTCCGAGGCGCTGTTCTCGAAGTAGACGTCCAGTTCTTGGAGGATCTCCCGAGCGTCGCCCAGGACGTCCATCAGGTGGGAGATCGGGGCTCCCTGGTAGCCGCCGACGTAGGCGACGCCGGACTGGAGCAGGGCCTTGGTGACGGCGAGGATCCCCTCCACGTGCAGGGTCGTCCCGGCCCCGTGGCGCAGTTGCCGGACCTCGTGGGCAAAGGATCGCTCGGCCATACCGGCTCCTCCTCGTTGGGGCAACTGAGGCCAGTGCTCAGACGCTAGCCCATCTTCCTCTTGTGTGTCGACCGTCAAAATCTCGCACTATCGCTGGTCGCAGCGGCCGCCGCGGGCGGTCCGGCCCGACCTCTTGTGATTTTTTCTTGACGGTCGTAAAGTTCGAGCACTATCGGGCCGTCTCCCGGTCCGCGGCCAAGGAGGTATGTGGTGTCCCAGGAAGCCGGACGCACCATCGCGACCGAAGAGATCCCGTTCAAGCCACTGGCGCCCGGCGTCGACATGCGCGTCGTCCACCTCGACGAGAGCGGCTCGTGGACCGTCATGATCCACTCCCGTCCGGGCTCGGTGCTGCCCAGGCACCAGCACCTGTCGCAGGCCGAGATCTTCATCATCGAGGGCAAGGGCAACCACCCCCAGACCGGCGACTACAACAAGGGCGACTACATCATCGAGCCGGCCGACGCGATCCACGACGGCGTGGTCTTCGAGGTGGAAGTCCTGATGATCATGCGCAGCTCCGGCGACGTCGCCTTCCTCAACGAGGACGGCTCGACCGCGTTCATGATGGACAGCGGCATGCTCGCCGGCTTCGCCGCAGGATGACGGGCCCGCGTGCCGGGGATGCGCGGGCCCGGGGCGGGCGCCGCCCCGGGCCCGCGCCCGGCGCCTGTGGACGGTCGCCTTCCTGACGGTGGTTAAATCTCCGTAACACGGTGTGCCACCGGTCGAGCAAGCCCCCGAACGTGAAGGCGGAGCCGCATGGCGGACGAGGAGGAGATCACCGGGCGAAGCCAGATGCCCCGCGCGCTGATCGTCACGGTCTACGGCCTCTACGCGCGCGAGTCCGGCGGCTGGCTGAGCGTCGCCTCGGTGATCAGGCTCCTCGCCGGGTGCGGCGTCGACGCGCCCTCGGTCCGCTCGGCGGTCTTCCGGCTCAAGAAGCGGGGCCTGCTCATCTCCCGCAAGCGCGGCGGCGTCGCCGGCTACGCCCTGTCGGAGGACGGGCTCGCGATCCTGCGCGAAGGCGACCGCCGGATCTTCGAGCGGCGCCGCGCCGTCCTGGAGGACGGCTGGCTCCTGGTCGTCTTCTCCGTGCCGGAGACGGAGCGAGACAGGCGCCACCAACTCCGTTCGCGCCTCTCCTGGCTCGGCTTCGGGACGGTCTCGGCGGGCGTGTGGATAGCCCCCGCCCACCTGCTCGAAGAGACCCGGGACGTGCTGACGCGCCACGGCCTCACCTCTTACGTCAACCTCTTCCAGTCCCAGCACGTCGGGTTCGAGGACATCGCCGGACAGGCCCCCGCCTGGTGGGACCTGACCCGGCTCCAGCACCTCTACCAGGAGTTCCTCGACCGCCACGAGCCCGTGCTGGAGCGATACGCACGCGGCGGGGACGTCGATCCCGCCGTCGCCTTCACCGACTACCTGGCCGCGCTCACGGACTGGCGGCGCCTGCCCTACTCCGACCCCGGACTCGCCGTCGAGGTCCTGCCCGAGGACTGGAACGGCGTCCGCGCGGCCGACACCTTCTTCGAACTCCACGAACGCCTGGCCAAGCCGGCCCACGAATACGTCGAGTCCGTACTGCGCGCACCCACTGCCGACTGACGCCCCCGGCTCCCCGCGCCGCCCCGAAAACATGCGTGACCTTAGCATCCAGAAGGCAAAACCCCGCAGGTCAGAAGCCTGCAACCGGCTTCGAGGCGTAGGTAGCCCGGATGAACGGCATGCGCTTACGTCAGGGTGAGACCGTGATGGGTGCGATGCGGGGGGCGGCGATGCGTGCGTAGTCGTCGGTGGCCAGGGCGATCGAGCGGTCCAGCCGGGCGGCGTTGAAGAACAGCTCCGGGACCTTGAGCAGCGCCGGGTCGGCCACCACCTCCAGCCCGGGGTGGTAGCTGAAGGGCAGGACGGTTCCGCTGACGCTGCCGGCCAGTTCCTCGGCCTTGTCCCGGCTCGCGAAGGCGGCGTAGGTGCCTTCCAGAAGGGCCTTGACCGCCTGGAGGTCCAGGCGGGCGTCGCCGGGCACGACCGCCAGCACGTGCCGGGTCACCTTCTTGCCGATCTTGACCATGACGACCAGGCACTTGGCGGCCCGCGCGACATCGTGTCCGCGCAGGGCGCTGACCAGGTCGGTACGCCCTTCGGGCGCATGGTCGATCAGCGACTCCTTCGCTCGCGCGATGCGCTCTTCATCGCGCTTGTAGAACACCCACTGCCTGGTCTTCTTGCCGCGCACCAACCCCGCCTGGGACAGCACCCGCAGATGCTCGCCGCACTTTGGCAGTCAACTAATTAGCTGTCTACCTAAATCTCTCGCCGTGGCTGGGTGAAGCGCAGGATGTTGCCGGACGGGACGACCGGGTCGGCGGCAGGGGATTGGAGGACGATCCGCACGTCCGGCTGCGAAGGCGGGCCCACGCTCACCCGCCGCGTCCCACCGGAATCCGTGTCGGCGCGCACCACGAAGCCGAGCACGTCGCGGTAGAACCCGAGCGCCTCGCCCAGGTCGTGGACGGTCAGAGCGCACGAGGCGAGCCTGAGGTCAGCGCGGGTCAACGCCGCTCCCCGCCGTCGGCGGGAAGGACGACGATGTCGAGGTCCCGGATCCGGTCCGGATCGGTGTCGACGTCGATCCGGGTGACCCTGTCGCCGTCGACGGTGAAGGTCATGACGGCCTTGGGACGGCCCAGGTGCGACCAGACGGCCGCCGGAACGCCGTCCACCAGCGCGAGCCTGGCGGCCTGGGCCCGTCCGGCGAAGAACGCGGCCACCTCCTCGCCGCCGCGGAGATCGCCGACCACGGCGTCCGGGTCGAGCAGTTCGACCAGGGCGGCGAAATCACCGTCCCGGGACGCGGCCAGGAACGCCTCGACGATCTCCCGCTTCGCCGACCGCGCGGCGTCGGACGCGCCCGCCGCCCCCTGCACGCGCCGCCGGGCCCGGCTGGCGAGCTGCCGCGCCGCCGCAGGGGAGCGGTCGATGATGGGGCCGATCTCGGCGAACGACACGGCGAAGACGTCGTGCAGGACGAACGCGAGCCGCTCCGCCGGTGTCAGCGCGTCCAGCACCACCATCAGCGCGACGCCGACCGAATCGGCCATTAGCGCCTCGTCCTCGGGCCCGCTCGGCCCGGTCGGACGGATGCCCGTCTGCGGCTCGTCCGGCAGCGCCCCGGCCGAGTCCTCGCGCCGGTTCCGGCGTGCCTCAAGCATGTTCAGGCAGACGCGGGCGACGATCGTCGTCAGCCACCCGCCCGGGTTCTCCACCTGGCCGGTGCCCGCGCGGCTGACCCGCAGCCACGCCTCCTGCACCGCGTCCTCGGCCTCGCCGGGGGAGCCGAGCATCCGGTAGGCCATCGCGTGCAAGCGGTCCTGATGCTCGGCGAACCGCTCGCCCACCCAATCCTGCTCGACCATCTGTCACATTCCTCCGTCTAGCCGGTCATTACTGATTGACCGGCGAACCCCGGCCGATGTGACGGGGGCCCGGCCCTGGCTGTCCGGCACGCCGGTTCAGGCGGAACGAACACTTCGAACATCAGGGAGACACACTATGAAAGCGCATGTCAGCTCCATCCTCCTCGGCGTCCAGGACATGGAGGCGGCCAAGCGGTTCTACACCGAGGGGCTCGGCTGGAAGATCAAGGACGACTACGGCATCTCGGTGTTCTTCGAGTCGGACGGAGCCTCGCCCGTCGGCTTCTACGGCCGCGACGGCCTGGCCGAGCAGGTGGGCACGAGCCCTGACGGCGGCGGCTTCAGCGGACTGGTGCTCACCTATGTCGTCCGCAGCGAGACGCGGGTGGACGAGATCATCGCCGAGGCCGCGAAGGCCGGCGCCACGATCCTCAAGCCCGCCGGGCCCCTGCCGTGGGGCGGCTACGGCGGCACCTTCGCGGACCCGGACGGCTACATCTGGAGCCTCGCCTACAGCGCCCAGGGAACCGACCAGCCCTACGCGGAGTAGCCACCTGACGTCGGGTGGACGGGCTGCTGCTGGGCATACCCCGGCAAGCACAGAAGACCACCTACGCCTCCTGACCCACACCGTCTGACCCACACCGTCCGGCAAGGAGAAAGCCGTGAAGTTTCGCACCCTCGTCGAGCCGCCCGAACCGATGCGGGGGCTGGAAGTACCGCCCGAGGTGGTGGAGGCGCTCGGCGGGGGCGCGCGGCCGCCGGTGACGATCACCGTCAACGGGCATTCCTGGAAGAGCCGCGTCGCGATCATGCGCGGCCGCCACCTGCTCGGCCTCAGCAAGGCCAACCGGGCGGCCGCGGGCGTCGAGATCGGTGACGAGGTCGAGGTCGAACTGGAACTCGACACCGAGCCGCGCGACGTCGTCGAACCCGCGGACTTCGCCACCGCCCTCGACGCCGACCCCGTCGCCCGCGCCGCCTACGACGCGCTCGCCCCCGGCCGCAAACGCGAACACGTGCGCGCCGTCGAAAGCGCGAAGAAGCCCGAAACGCGCCAGCGGCGCATCGAAAAGGCCCTCACCACCCTGCGCGGCTGAATCCCGGAACAGACGACTCCGCCACCTCCTGCGGCCGACCACCCCGCAGGTCGTGGGGTCAGGCCAAGTCGGGGGAGGGGCGGCGGGAGCCGTTCTCCAGCCAGCGCACGGCGGTTTCGAGGTCGGGTTGCAGGTGGACGCCGAAGTCCAGGCCGGTCATGGTGAAGACGCGGTGGACGCGGTCCCGTAGCCCGGCGGCGACCAGGCTGATGCCGCGGGTGTGGGCGCGCTGGTAGGCCCGCGCGAAGCAGTTCAGGCCGCTGGAGTCGCAGAAGTCGACGTGGGCCATGTCCACGATCACCGCCAGGCGGGTCGCGGTGATGGCCTGGTCCAGCTGCTCGGCCAGGGCGGGGTGCGTGTGGTAGTCGATCGATCCGGAAACACTGACCAGGGCGTAGCCGGCCAGGTCGGACACCTGGACGGTCAGTTCGGGTTCAGCGGCCACGGGGGTCTGCCTGTTCTGGGAAGTGAACGGGGGATTGCGGAGCGGCGGCGTCGGTGCCGGTGCCCGGGCCGGTGGGGCCTGGGCCGGCGGTGCGGGGATCGGCGGGGCGCGCTTCGTCGTGGTCGGCGAACAGGGTGATGAGCGCGTCGACGCGCTGGTCGGCTTCGGTGGGGTGACGGAACGGCTGGTCAGGGGCGACGGTGTAGGTGTTGCGGCGGCCGACGCGGTGGCGGGTCAGGTACCCGGCGTCGACGAGGTCGTTGATGATCAGCTGGGCGGCGCGCTCGGTGATGTCGATGCCGTGGGAGATGTCGCGGATGCGGATCTCGGGGTCGCGGGCGATCGTGATCAGGACGCGGGCGTGGTTGGTCAGGAACGTCCAGCCCTTGCCGTCCGGGGACTCCACACGGATCACCCTTCGGGAGATGTGCGACACGTTAACACGAAGAAATTTTCAGGTAATCGACTGCACCTTTAGGGAGGATACCGGCCCCGGGCCGGTCCCGCATCACCTGGACCGGAGGAAGTTACCAGAGGGTTCGCCCGCCCAGGAGCCAGACGCCCGCACGGCGCTGACACACGGGGCTCTCGGTCCGGCGGATCTCCGCGCGTTCGCCGCCGACGTCGTAGCCTGCTGAAGAGGGCTTCGGGTGGAGGCTCGCGCGCCCTCGTCTTACGACCCGCGTCTTACCGGCCCGCCGCTCGGCGGACGAGCGGCGGACGGCTCGTATGCTGATAGTATGCAATACATCGAGGAGGGGCAGGGGTCAAATCGCTTAACGATGATCCTAGATCCTCCGATCGAGGGTCTATGTCGGAGGGCGACGGTACGGCCGCCGGCCGTGCGCGGTGGACCCCGGCATCCTTACGGAAGAGGTCTGACGTCGATGACACAATCCGGTAGCGGCTCCGATGTGACGCCCATGCTGGCGCGCCTCGCCCTCTCCTCGGACGGGCAGGCGCCCTCCCGGGGCAACATGCCCGAGGCGGTGGCCGGAGCGCTGCGCGAGGCGATCCTGGACGGGACCCTCCCGCCCGGCACCTGGCTGCGCGAGGCGGAGATCGCGCGCGAGTTGAAGGTCAGCCGGACGCCCGTCCGCGACGCGTTCCGGATCCTCGTCGCCGAGGGCCTGGTCAACATCAACGCCAACCAGGGCGCGTCGGTCGCGCCCATAACCAGTGACGACGTCCTGGAGCTGTACGCGTTCCGCGAGGCGCTGGAGGGGCTCGCCGCCCGGCTGGCCGCGCGCCGGCCCTCGCGCCAGTGCCTGGAGGCGTTCTCCAAGCTGATCGCCGAGATGAAGCGCGTCGGCGAGGCGGGCGAGATCCGCGAGCTGTCCAAGCTGAACTTCGACTTCCACGCGATCGTGCGGGACGCGGCCGGCAACCGCTACCTCGAACGGTCGCTCACCCATGTGCACAACGCCGCGCGCCGGTTCCCCGACCCGACGCTCGGACTGCCCGGCCGGGTCGAGGAGTCGATCGCCGAGCACGTGGCGCTCGCCGACGCCATCAGCCAGGGCGACGGCGCCAAGGCCGAACGGCTCGCCATCGAGCACATGCGGCACCTGTCCGAGTTGCGCATCCGAATGCTGCTGCAGCCCAGCTGACGCTCCCGATGCACCGTGGTGAGCCCGCGCCGGATCCGCTCCTCCTGGACGGGCTCAACCACCAAGCCGACTCTGCTCCACCCAGCAGTGCTCGTCCTCTGACTCTCTGCCGATTTCCTTAAGCACCCCGCCACGCATACCCTCCCGGCGCGCCGACCGCCGCTCAGCCGGGCTCGATCACGTCCGCGCGGGAAGCGCCGGAACGGCCGCGGCCATGACGACGGCCCGCACGCGGGGGCGCCGCCGCCGAGGATCGTCTCCGGCCGGACTCCCGGTCCCTGTACCGGCACCCGCCTGATCACATACAGTCTGGATACCACTCTTCGGAGAACAGGTGCCGGTCGGGCGAATCCGCCCGCTTCGGGGGACGCCGCGCATGCTCCCGATCGCGCATGTTCGCGCAGCTGATCGCACGGCACTAGGCAACGCCCTCGCGGTTGTATACTGTTAGCATGTAATCGTGGTCGTGATCGCGTAGGAGAGGGGACTGTTCCAGATGAAGGTGTACGAGGCACTGGCGCGCGCGTTCGTGGCCGAGGGCACGAACGCGGTGTTCACGATGATGGGCGATGCCAACATGTTCTGGCTCGGCGCGCTGGACCGGCTCGGCGTGCGGCAGCTTGAGGTGCGGCACGAGGGCGCGGGCCTGGCCATGGCCGACGGGTGGGCGCGCACCGACGGCCAGCCCGGCGTGTGCTCGACCACCAGCGGTCCGGGCGTCGCCCAGCTCGCGACGACGTTGCTGGTCGCCTCGCGTGCGCGGACCCCGCTCGTCGTCTTCGTGGGCGAGGCGCCGCTCGGCGACGAGTCCTACGTCCAGCGGCTGGACCAGAAGCGGTTCGCCGAGGCATGCGAGTCGGGCTTCGTGCACCTGCCGAAGGCCGAGAACGCCTACGAGGCCGTCCAGACGGCGTTCTACCTGGCGCGCACCGAGTCGCGTCCGATCCTGCTTTCGGCTCCGATGAACATCCAGCAGCAGGCATTCGACGACGACGAGGAGTACACGCCCTCCACCGCGCTGCTCGCACGCGCCAAGCCGCCGTTCCCGCACCCCGACTCGATCGCCGAGGCCGCGGACATCCTGGTGGGCGCCGAGCGTCCGGTCATCATCGTCGGACGCGGCGCCGTCCGCTCGGGCGCCGGCGACGCCGTGCTGCGGCTGGCCGAGAGCACGGGCGCGATCCTCGCCACCACGCAGCAGGTCAAGACCTGGCTGGTCGACAAGGACGAGTTCCACGTGGGCATCTCCGGGCTGTACTCCACCAAGACCGCCATGGAGCTGTTCCAGGAGTGCGACGCCGTCGTCGCCGTCGGCGCCGGACTGAACAAGTACACGACCGAGCACGGCTACCTGTACCCGGGCGCGCGGTTCATCCAGATCGACTCCAAGCCGCACGTGGTGATGGGCGACGGCCGGTCGGCCGACGTGTTCGTCCACGCCGACGCCACGCTGGGCGTGCAGGAGCTGAACCGCGTCCTCGCCGAGCGGGGCCACCACCAGACGGGCTACCGCACGCCGGAGGTCAAGGAGCGGCTGACCACCGCGTTCGAGGACCCGCAGGAGTACGAGCTCGAACCCGGCACGCTCGACCCGCGCGACATCTGCCGCCTGCTGGACGAGCGCATCCCGAGCGACATCGGCCTGATCATCGGGGGCGGGCAGAACATCTGCTTCTCGACGATCCTGATGACCAAGCCGCGCCGCTACGTGCTGGCGAACCAGCACTTCGGCTGCATCGGCCAGGGCCTCACCACCGCGATCGGCGCCGTGGTGGCCACCGAGGACAGGCCCGCCTTCCTCGTCGAGGGCGACGCCGGCTTCATGATGCACCTGAACGAGTTCGACACCGCCGTCCGCTACGGCCTGCCGCTGCTGATCGTGATCTTCAACGACCAGCTGCTCGGCGCGGAGTACCACAAGGCCGTGGCCAAGGGCGGGCTCAACCCCGACCTCGCCCGCGTCGCGACGCCGGACCTCGGCGCGGTCGGACGCGCGATGGGCGGCGGCGGCGCGCTCGCCACCGACCTGGACGCGCTGAGCGCGGCGGTCGACGAGTGGCTCGCCGACCCCAAGCCGACGATCATCGACGCGCGCATCTCCGAGAAGGTCATCAGCATCCCCTACCGCCGCCTGCACTTCGGTCAGGAGGCCTGAGCCCGCGCCGCGGGACCGGAGGGCCACGACGGCGGGCCGCCGCGATCGACGGATGTCGCGGCGGCCCGTCGTCGTCCCCGGCGGTCCCGGCGGTCCCGGCTGCCGCGGGGCAGAACGAGATGGGATTGCATACTCGTGGAATATAATCTGGGCGGACGCGCCCGCCCGGCAGAGCCGAAGGAAGATCTGCCATGAACGCACCGGCCGGAAGCGCCGATCGACAGGCTCCCGGCGGCCCGCTGTCGGGCATCCGCGTCCTGGATCTGGGATTCGTCTACGCGGCGCCCATCGCCGCGATGCTGCTGGGCGACTACGGCGCGGACGTCATCAAGATCGAGAGCCCGGCCGGGGACCCGGCCCGCACCCACGGCTGGAC
The DNA here is from genome assembly GCF_008085905.1 of Actinomadura syzygii. GTDB lineage: Bacteria > Actinomycetota > Actinomycetes > Streptosporangiales > Streptosporangiaceae > Spirillospora > Spirillospora syzygii. The sequence continues at coordinate 322,782 of NZ_VSFF01000008.1, forward strand.
GAAGGACGGCCACGGCCTGTGGTGGAAGGTGATCGGCCGCAACAAGCGCACGGCGACCCTGGACCTGCGCACCCCGGCGGGCCAGGACGTGCTGCGGCGCTTCGTCGCGCGGGCCGACGTGCTGGTCGAGAACTTCCGCCCCGGCGTGCTGGAGTCGTGGGGCCTCGGGCCCGAGCGGCTCCATGAGATCAACCCGGGCCTGGTGATGCTGCGCGTGTCAGGCTTCGGGCAGACGGGCCCGTACGCCGAGCGCCGCGCCTTCGGCACGCTCGCCGAGGCGATGAGCGGGTTCGCGCACCAGACCGGCCCGGCGGACGGGCCGCCCACCCTTCCGCCGTTCGGGCTGGCCGACGGCGTCGCCGGGGTCGCCGGCGCGCTGGCCGTGGCGCTCGCGCTGTACCACCGGCAGCGGACCGGGCGCGGCCAGGTCGTCGACGTCTCGCTGCTGGAGCCGCTGCTCGGGATCCTCGGGCCCGCCGTCTCGGTCTTCGACCAGCTCGGCGTCGTCCCGTCCCGCAACGGGAACCGCTCGCCCAACAACGCCCCGCGCAACCTCTACGAGACGCGGGACGGCCGCTGGGTCGCCGTGTCGGCGAGCGCGACGTCGATCGCGCGGCGGGTGATGCGCCTGGTCGGGCACGAGGAGGTGACCCGTGAGCCGTGGTTCGACAAGGCCGGCGAGCGGGCCGCGCGCGCGGACCTGCTCGACGCGGTCGTCGCCGACTGGATCAGGGAGCGCGACATGGCGGACGTGCTCACCGCCTTCACCGACGCGGAGGCGGCGATCGTCCCGATCTACGACGTGAGCGAGCTGGTCGCGGACAAGCACGTCCAGGAGCGCGAGACCGTCACCCGGGTGCCGGACGAGGACCTCGGCCCGCTGCTCATGCAGAACGTGATGTTCCGGCTCTCCGAGACGCCGGGCGGGATCCGCTCGACCGGACGGCGGCTCGGCCAGGACAACGACGACGTCTACTCCGGCCTGCTCGGGATGTCGGCCGACGAGATCGAGCGGTTGCGACTGGAAGGGGTGATCTGATGCTGCGCAGCTACCTGTTCGCACCCGGGCACCGTGCCGACGTGCTCCTCAAGGCGATCGCGAGCGAGGCCGACGCGGTGATCCTCGACCTCGAGGACGCCGTGCCCCGGGACCGGAAGGAGCAGGCGCGCTGGAACGTGGCCGCCGCCCTCGCCGACGCGCCGGACCGCGCCGCCCGGGTCCGGATCAACGAGGCGCGCGGCGCGGACGCGGAGCGCGACCTCGCCGCGCTGCCCGCAGGGTCGTTCGGCATCCGGGTGCCGAAGGTGGAGGCGCCCGAGGACCTGGCCTGGGTCGCCGAGCGCCGTCCGGGCACTCCGCTGACGGCCGCGCTGGAGTCGGCGCGCGGGATAGCGATGGCCGCCGAGATCGCCGCGTCGGGCCTGTGCTCGTCGGTGTCGATCGGCGGCATGGACCTGCGGCGCGACCTGTCGCTCGGCGCGGGCGAGATGCCCATGCTCGCGTCCCGCGGCGCCGTGGTGCTGGCCGCGAGAACCGCCGGGCTGCCCGCGCCGGTCGACGGCGTCTACCCCTACCTGGACGACGAGGCCGGCTTGCGCCGCGAGGCCGAGCACGTGCGCGACCTCGGCTTCTTCGGCAAGGCGGCGATCCATCCGAAGCAGCTCCCGGTGATCCACGACGTCTTCACGCCGTCCGCCGACGAGGTCGCCTGGGCGCGCGGGATCCTCGGCGCCTTCGAGGACGCCGCGGGCGGACCGGCCAGGACGGACGCGGGCGAGTTCGTCGACCGCCCGGTGGCCCGCCGCGCCCGCGCGCTGCTCGACCTGCACGAGCGGCTGACCGGCCGGCCCGTTCCATCCGCTCGATGACACCGTCGCCTGTGCGGCGGGCGCTCGTTCTGCTGCGGCACGGGCACAGCACGGGCAACGGCGCGGACGCCTTCAGCGGGTGGCTCGACGTGCCCCTGAGCGAGCGCGGACGGCGGGACGCGGCGCGGGCGGGGGAGCTGATCGCGGCGCACGGCGTGGTCCCGCGGGTGATCCACACCTCGGGCCTGTCGCGCGCGATCGCGACCGCCGAACTGGCCGCGGCGGGCTCGGGGGCCGTCGACGCGGACGTCCGGCGCAGCTGGCGGCTCAACGAGCGCCATTACGGCGTGCTGCAAGGCCGGTCCCGCGCCGAGGTGCGAGCCGAGGCGGGGGACGAGCTGTTCGCCTGCTGGCGGCGGTCGTACGAGCACGCGCCGCCGGGCGGCGAGTCGCTGGCGGACGTCCGCCGGCGGCTCCTGCCGTACTGGCACTCCGCCGTCGCGCCGGGCGTCGCGCGGGGCGAGGTCACGCTCGTCGTGGCGCACGGCAACAGCCTTCGCGCGCTGTGCATGTACCTCGACGGCCTCGACGCGGACGAGGTCGCCCGGCTCAATATCCCGACCGGTGTGCCGTTTGTATACGAGTTCGACGAAGGGTTCCGTCCATTTCCTCGGGGCGGCCGCTATCTCGACCCGGAGGCCGCCCGCGCGGGGATCGCGGAGGTGCTGGCCCAGGGCGGAGCACCAGGAGAAACCTTGACGTTCGGCTGATCCCGTCTCTAGGCTGACGCTGCATACAAATAGCATGCAACTTCCATACGGCCCGCGAGAGGTGGCTTCGGCTTGGACAAGACGACCGAGCGCCTGGTCGACTTCGCGCTCGACTCCGCCCGGACCGAGCTCCCGGCGGCCGTGCGGGAGTCCGCGACCGCCCATCTCGTCGACGCCGTCGCCGTGGCGATCGCCGGGACCGCCGCCGAGCCCGCGCGGCTGGCCGCGGACCTGGCCGTGCGGTCGGCGGCGAGTCCGGGCGCCACGGTGATCGGCCGCCGCCGGGGCGTCGCGCCGGAGGCGGCGGCGTTCGCCAACGCCGTCATGGTGCGCACCTACGACTGGAACGACGGGATGCAGGCCAAGGCCGGCGGCCATCCGAGCGACATGATCCCGGGCCTGTTCGCGACCGCCGAGGTCACCCGCTCCTCGGGAGCGGACCTGCTGACCGCGATCACCCTCGCCTACGAGATCCTCGGCGGGCTCGGGGCGGCGACGGACCGGGCCAACTTCGACCAGGGCCTCTTCATGGGCGCGGCGACGGCGCTCGGCTGCGGCGTCCTGCTCGGGCTCGACCGGGAGCGAATGGGCGAGGCGGCCTCGCTGGCGCTCACGACGGCGCTGCCGCTCGGCGTCCACCGCTGGGGCGGCGCGCTGGCGATGACGAAAGGCGGCTCCACCGCGTTCGCGGTGAAGAACGGAGTCTTCTGCGCGCAGCTCGCCCAGGCCGGATTCACGTCGGCGCCCGAGCCGTTCGAGGGCTACTACGGCCTGTTCCACGTCACCGGGGAGTTCGAGCCGCGGCTGCCGGTCAGTCCGGGCGGGCCGAGCGTGATGGAGATGGCGCACCAGAAGCCCTATCCCGCCGAGAGCCAATGCCTCGGGCTGCTCGACCTGGCGCCGCGGATCCGGGAGTGGGCGCCGGTCGAGGAGATCGAGTCGATCGAGCTCACCATGGCCGACCACGCGCTGCGGCACGTGTGCGACCCGGCCAAGTACGACCCGCGGACCAGGGAGACGGCGGACCACAGCCTCCCGTACATGCTCGCCGTCGCCCTCGTCGACGGCGGCATCACGCTGGACTCCTACCGTCCGGAACGCGTCCTCGACCCGGCGCTGCGGCCGATCATGCGGCGGATCCGGGCGACGTCCAGCCCGGAGTTCGACGCGATCCGCGCCCGGCTCGACGGCGTGACCAGGGCGCATCCGATCCGCGCGGTGTTCCGGACGACCGACGGCCGCGAGCGCGTCGAGGACGTCCGCTACCACCGCGGCCACTTCCGCGACCCGATGACCCGCGACGACGTGGACGACAAGTTCGACCGCGCCACCCGGGGCGTCGTCGGCGCGGCGCGCCGCGCGGAACTCCGCGCCGACTGGTGGGGGATCGCGGAGGCCGCGGACGCGGGCGAGGTCATCGGCCGGCTCGCCGACCTGGGGCCGTCCACGAGCGAGGACGAGGAGAACAGATGAGCGGGATCCGCGGCACGGCGTCGATCGTCGGCGCGTTCGAGCATCCCGGCCGCAAGCTGCCGGACATGTCGGTGATGCAGCTCCACGCCGAGGTGGCGCTCGGCGCCGTCGCCGACGCGGGTCTGACCCTCGCTGACGTGGACGGCCTGTTCACCGGCCGGGACGCGCCCGGCGTCGGCGGCCTCTCCGTCGCCGACCACCTCGGCCTGCGGCCGCGGTACATGGACTCGACCGAGAGCGGCGGCGCGTCGCCGCTGTACCACGTCGGCCACGCGGCGGCGGCGATCGCGGCGGGCAAGTGCTCGGTCGCGCTGATCACCCTGGCGGGCAAGGCGCGCAGCGGGCCGATGGGCGGCACCCCGCCGCCGGAGGACCCGTTCGAGACCGTCTTCGGCACGCGTCCGCCGATGGCGAGCTACGCGCTGGCCGCGCGCCGGCACATGTACGAGTTCGGCACGACCAGCGAGCAGTTGGCCATGGTGAAGGCGGCCGCGTCGCAGCACGCCCAGCACAACCCGAACGCCTTCCTCCGGAAGGTGCTGACGGTCGAGGACGTCATCGAGTCGCCGCTCGTCGCCGACCCGCTGCACCGCGGCGACTGCTGCGTCGTGACGGACGGCGGCGGGGCGATCGTGCTGGTCTCGCGGGACGTCGCGCGCGACCTCCCGCGGCGCGGCGTCACGCTGCTCGGCCACGGCGAGGCGCCCCGGCACAGCGCGGGCGGCAAGGTCGACGTGACGGTCTCCGGGGCCGCGTACGCCGCGCCCCGCGCCTACGCGGAGGCCGGGATCACGGCCGCCGACGTCGACTACGCCTCGATCTACGACTCGTTCACCATCGCCGTCATCGAGCAGATCGAGGACCTCGGCTTCTGCGCGAAGGGCGAGGGCGGACGGTTCGTCGAGGACGGCGGGCTGGTGGCGCCGTCCGGGCGGCTGCCGTTCAACACCGACGGCGGCGGGCTGTGCAACAACCATCCCAGCAACCGAGGGGGCATGATGAAGATCATCGAGGCGGTGCGGCAACTGCGCGCGGAGGCGCACCCGGCCGTCCAGGTGCCGGACTGCGAGATCGGGGTCGTGAGCGGCGTCGGCGGCGACCTCGCCGCGCGGATGCGCAGCGCCGTCCTCGTGCTCGGCCGGGAGGACGCCGCGTGAGCCCCGCGCGAGTCTTCGAGGTCGTCGCGGCGCCGGCCCTCGCGACGCCCGTCCCCGAGATCGCCCCGGAGCTCGCCGAGTTCTGGACCGCGACCACCGAGGGCCGCTTCCTCGTGCGCCGCTGCGCGGCGTGCGGCGAGGCGCACTGGTACCCGCGCATGGTCTGCCCGTTCTGCCACTCGACCGACACGGGGTGGGAGGACGCGAGCGGCCGCGGCACGGTCTACACGTTCTCGGTCGTGCGGCGCGGGGCGGGCGACTACGCCGCCGCGCCGTACGTGCTGGCCTATGTCGAACTAGCCGAAGGGCCGCGGATGATGACGAACATCGTCGACTGCGACGTCGAGTCGGTGCGGGTCGGCCAGGAGGTCGAGGTGGTCTTCCACCGGGCCTCGGCGGACGCCGCCCTGCCACGTTTCAGGCCGGTGACGGCATGACGGTCGACAAGGTCTACGCGAGCGCCGCCGACGCGGTCGCCGACATCCCGGCGGGAGCGCGGCTCGGCGTCGGCGGGTTCGGCCACTCCCGCACGTACCAGGCGCTCATCCCGGCGCTGTTCGACCGCGGCGTCAAGGACCTGCGCGTCGTCGTGAACTCCCTCGGCGGGAACCCGAACTCCGTCTGGACGCTGCTGGAAGCCCACCGGATCAGCCACATCACGGTGTCGATCTCGCAGGGCGCCGACGAGTACATCCGCTCCGGGGAGGTCGGCATCGAGCTGGTCCCGCAGGGGACTCTGGTGGAGCGGCTGCGCGCAGCCGGAGCCGGGATCGCGGGGTTCTACACCCGCACCGGCTATGGCACGAAGGTCGCCGCCGGCAAGGACGTCCGCTGGTTCGACGGCGAGGCGTACATCTTCGAGCGCGCCCTGCCGCTCGACTTCGCCTTCATCCGGGCGCACCGGGCCGACCGCTACGGCAACGTCAGCTTCCGCGGCGTCGGACGCAACCTCAACCCGAGCATGGCCAAGGCCGCCGGCGTCGTGATCGTCGAGGCGACCGAGGTCGTCGACGCCCTCGAACCCGAGCAGGTGGACCTGCCGGGCGTCTTCGTGCACCGCGTCGTCCAGCGGGCGCCGGAGATCGTCCCGTTCCCCGCCAAGCGCCGGGGCGGGGCCGACATCGACAAGGCGGCCGTCTACAACGGCAAGCCCGGGTGGACGCGGCGGCGGATGGCGCAGGTGTGCGCCGAGATCATCCCGGACTCGTCCTACGTCAACCTGGGCCTCGGCATCCCGACGCTCGTCTCGAACTTCACCGCCGGGCGCGGCATCGTCACCCAGGCCGAGAACGGCATCCTCGGCATGGGAGAGGACGCCACCGCGGACGACTACGACCAGGACGTCTACAACGCGGCCAGCTTCTACGTCCACCTCGGGGACGGCGCGTCCTTCTTCGACACGCTCACCTCGTTCGAGATGATCCGCGGCGGCAAGCTCGACTACACCGTCCTCGGCGGGCTCCAGGTCGACGCCGAGGGGAACCTGGCGAACTGGGCGACGGCGAACCGCGCGGGCGGGACGATCGGCGGCGCGATGGACCTCGCGGCGGGCGACGCGACCCTGATCGTCACGATGCCGCACCTGACGAACGACGGCGGCCAGAAGCTGGTCAGCCGCTGCTCCTTCCCGCTGACGGGCGTGGCCTGCGTGGACGTCGTCGTCACCGACCTGTGCGTGCTGCGGCGCGAGGCGGGACGGTTCCGCCTGGAGCGGGTCGCGCCGGGGTTCGAGGCCGCCGAGATCGCCGAGCTGACCGAACTCGCCTTCGACCACTGACCGCGTCCCGTGTCGGATAGAGGCGTGTCAGCCGGAGGCGTGTCAGACGAGGCCGTCGTGCGGCGCGCGCTGGCGGCCGTCGCGGCCACCCGCGTCCGCGGCCTGCATCCGATCGGCCACCTGGCGGGTATCACCGGGCGCCCGAGCCGGGCGCCCGGCCGGTCCCGGCTCACCATGAACGCGCCGCCCGGCACCGACGGGCGGACCGGCCGGGTCTCGCTGGTGGGCCTGGACGTGTTCGCCGACCTCGTGCTCGCCGCCGCGATCCGCTCGCACATCGGGCCGGGCGCCCGGCTCGGCACCGTGTCGCTGTCGGTCCAGCACCTGCATGCGCCGGTGTCCGGGGAGATCGTCGGCGAGGCGTCCGCCGAGCCCCCGGTCGACGGGTTCGCGGCGTCGCGCGCCGTGCTCCGCGCCGGGGACCGGGTGGTCGCGCACGCCCAGGGCAGCTTCATGGTGCTGCCGACGCCCGAGGGACGCGCGCGCCTCACCACCGACTGGGAGCGGGAGCACACCGTCCCGCTGCCGGTGATCGGCCTGGACGACCTGGATCCGGCGGAGCGGAGGTTCGTGGAGAGCGTCCGCTCCGCCGCGCGCCGGGCCGCCGGGACCGGACGGCCGCTGGAGGACGAGCTCGTCGAGCCGGTGTGGGCGGACCGCGATCCGCCGCGCGCGGGCCTGGTGATCGGGCCGGAGATGGGCAACCGCGTAGGCCACGTCCAGGGCGGCGTGCTGTACGCGGTCGCGGCGCGGGCGGCGGCCCACGTCGCCGGACCGGGCCCGTGGTCGTGCGCGGACGGCACCTACCAGTACCTGCGCCCCGGCGCCGGGCGCGTGCTCACCGCGCGGCCCGTCCTGCTGCGCCGTGGACGCGCGATGGCCTTCGCCCGCGTGGAACTGGCGGTCGACGGCGTCGCGGTCGGCGGCGGGCAGTTCGCCTTCAGAACGGCCCCGCAAGCCAGATTGCATACTAATGGTTGACACTGTATTTCATTGTATGCAATGCTGAACAATACCTCGGGAGGGAAGGCCGAACCTGGCGCACCGAGGTACTGGGAGTAGGGAGCGAGCGTGGCAAGCTACAAGATCGTCTCGGCCGATTCGCACGTCAACGAGGTGCCGGCCACGTGGGAGCGCGTGCAGAAGAAGCACGGCGACCTCGCGCCGCGGTCGGTGCAGACCGACCAGGGCATCTTCCTCGTCGTCGAGGGCTGGAAGGACCATCCGGGCCACGAGTCCGCCTCGCTGGCCACCCAGCTCGGCGCGAGCAAGGAGGCCTACGTCGAGGACTGCTCGCACGAGTACGTCGGGCTCGCGATCGGCAACCTCGACCAGGACGTGACCACCACCCGGGAGAAGTGGCGCTCGGCCACCGGCACCTACACCGGGACCGGCTCCCCGGAGGCGGAGGCGTTCCGCAAGGGCTTCCGCTACGAGGACTACCCCGGACCGGGCATCGACCCCGCCGCGCGGCTCAAGGACATGGACCGTGACAACGTCGAGATCGAGGTGCTCTACCCGAGCCAGCTCCGCCACCTCTACGAGATGAGCGCGACGAACGAGCCCTTCTTCCACGACATCGTGGACTCGTTCAACGAGTGGCTGCTGGACTACGTCTCCTACGCCCCGAACCGGCTGATCGCCCAGCCGATGCTCTCGATCCTGAACCCCGAGCAGGCCGCGGCGGACATGGAGAAGTACCTGAACCGGGGCGTCCGCGCGTTCCAGATCGCGTCGTCGGTGCCGGTGGGCACCTCCTACGCGGACCCGAAGTTCGACCGGATCTGGTCCATCGCGCAGGAGGCCGACGTGCCGCTGGCGATGCACACCAGCACCGGGCGGTTCAAGCAGATCCTCGGCCACATGGCCTTCGCCCGGACGTCCGGCGCCATCGACGGCCTCAAGCAGGCCCGCTGGTTCATCGGCGGCCAGCTGGAGATCGAGTTCTCCTTCGCCGAGATGATCTACGGCGGGCTGTTCGACCGGTTCCCGCGGCTCAAGCTCGTCGCCGCGGAGTTCGGCACGAGCTGGGTCCCGGGCGTCGTCGACCGGCTGCAGAACCACGACAAGCGCCTCGGCCTCGAACTCGCCCCCGGCGAGTACCTGAAGCGCAACGTGTGGTTCACCTTCCAGGAGGACCGCACCGGGCTGCTGGCCACGCCCATCATCGGCGAGGACAACTACATGTACGCCAACGACTACCCGCACCCGATGACGACGTGGCCGCGGTCGGAGCAGGTGAACGACCACCAGTTCCAGGGGCTGTCGGACGAGGTGCGCCGCAAGATCACCCGCGAGAACGCCCTCAGGCTCTACGGACTCGCGTCCTAGACTGAGCCCGATGGCACGTGTCGAAGATGTCGGGGAGCAGATGAGCGCGTACGAGGTGCTCAGGCAGGCGATCCTGGAAGGCGAGCTCCAGCCCGGTGTGCATCTGGTGGAGCTGGGTCTCGCCGACCGCTTCGGCCTGGGCCGGACGAAGATCCGTGACGCGCTCATCCGGCTCGAGCACGACGGTCTCGCCGAGCGCCGGCCGCGCGGCCTGTTCGTCCGGGAACGGAACCCCGAGCAGCTTCTCGACATCTACGACACGCGCGGCGTGCTCGAAGCGCTCGCCGGGCGCTTCGCCGCGGAGCGCCGGACCGAGCACGACCTGCGCACGCTGAACCGGCTGCTGGCGGTGTTCGACGAGCTCGACCCGCACGACACCGAGGCGGTCGCGGCCAACAACGCCCAGTTCCACCGCGCGATCTGGCGGGCCGCCCACAACGAGTCGCTGCTCGACGTCCTGCAGCGGCTGGACGGCCACCTGCGGCTCTGGCCGCGGACGATGCTCGCCGCGCCGGCGCGCTACGACGAGGTGCGGGCCCGGCACGGCGCGATCCTCGACGCGATCGCGGCGCGCGACGCCGAGCAGGCGTCCGCGCTGACGACCGACCACTTCCGGAGGAACCGCGAGCTGCGCGTGGCCTCGCTGTACGTCGAGCTCGGCGACGTGGCCGGCACCGGCTGACGACGCCCCGCCTGCCGAAGACGGCTACTCGCTGACGACCGCCGTCCGCTGACGACGGCTCGCCCGCCGACCAGCCCGGAGCCAGAAGCTCCGAGGCCGAGTTCCGCCGCCCCCGCCGGGGACGGCGCGTGAGATCCCACCCATGGCGGGCGGCAGCGTGCCCGCGGTCCGTCGCGGCATCCGCGATGCGCGCGCCCTCCGGCGCCCCGTAAGCCCCCTTCGAGCCGCTCACCGACGATCGCTCCCGGCGCCGTCTTCGTGCGCGCCGCCGAGCGTCGTCGACCTACCCATGTCACGAGGAAGGTTTCGTAGATGCGAATCGCCGTGCTTGCGAAGCAGATTCCGCACCCGTCCGAGATGCGACTCGAGAACGGTCAACTGGTGCGCGACCAGGTGCGCCTGGAGACGAACTCCTACTGCCGGCGGGCCAACGCCCAGGCGGTCGCCATGGCCGGCGAGCAGGGCGAGGTCGTCGTCTTCACCATGGGCCCGCCGAGCGCCGAGCAGACGGTGCGGGAGATGGTCGCGCGCGGCGCGACCCGCGGCGTCCTGATCAGCGACCCCGCCTTCGCGGGCAGCGACACCCTGATCACCGCCCGGGTGCTGGCGCGCGCCATCGAGCGGGAGGGCGAGTTCGACCTCGTCCTCACCGGCGAGTACTCCCTGGACTCCGAGACCGGCCAGGTGAACGCCCAGCTGGCGGAGCTGCTGGGGCTGCCGTTCATCGGCCCGTGCAAGACGCTGCACGTCGTCGACGGCGTCGCCGTCGCGATGGTCGAGCTCGACGGCGGCTACGCCGACGTCGAGGTGCTGCTGCCGGCCGTCGCGTCCGCCGCCGAGCGGCTCTGCGCGCCGTCGAAGGCGTCGCCGGACGAGTGCGCCGCCGTGCCCGCCGCCCGGATCGGCCACCGGACCGCCGCCGACCTCGGCTTCCAGCCCGGCGAGGTCGGGCTGGCGGCGTCGCCGACCCAGGTCGGCACCGTGCTGGAGACCGCGATCGGGAACGGGCGGGCCGGAGCCCGTACGGCGTCGGCCGAGGAGGCGCTCCGGCTTCTCGACGCGCTGCCGCCCGCGCCCGGCGTCGACCTCTCCTCGTCCGGCGGGTCCGCGGTCCCGCGAGCGGCGGACGGGCGCGACGTCTGGTACCTCGCGGACCCGACGTCGGGCCCGGTCGACCCGGACCTGCTGAACGCCGTCCGGGCGCTGGCCCGGCGCGCCGGGCGGCGCGTCGTCGGCGTGGTCGGGGACGACGTCGGCGCGGTCGCCGGCGCGGTGGACGGCGTGCTGCGCTTCTGCGGGGCGAACGCCCCGGACGACTGGGTCCGGCCGATCTGCGCCAAGATCGAACGGGCGCGGCCGCACTGCGTGATCTTCGACGCGACGAACTGGGGCCGCGAGCTGGCGGCGCGGATCGCGGCGCGGCTGGGCTGGGGGCTCGTCGGCGACGCCGTGCGGTTCACCGTCGAGGACGGCGCCGTCGTCGCCTGGAAGGCCGCGTTCTCCGGCCAGGCGATGGTGCCGATCAGCAGCTCGTCGCCCACCCTGCTCGCCACGGTCCGGTCGGGCGCGCTCGCCGGGTCGCCGCCGCCGGGCGACGTCCCCGGCCGCGCCCCGATCGAGACGGTGCTGGTCGCCTCGGTCTCCAAGGTGATCTACTCGCCGACGCGCGACCCCGACGTCGACGCCCGCGAGCTGGGCTGCGCGCGCTGCGTCGTCGTGGTGGGCCGCGGCGTCGACCCGGGCGAGTACGGGGAGCTCGACGAGCTGCGCGAACTGCTCGGTGCGGGCCCTCTCGCGGCGACCCGCAAGGTGGCCGACAGCGGATGGCTGCCGCGCACCCGGCAGATCGGCATCACCGGACGCTCGCTGGCCCCGGAACTCGTGGTCTCCATCGGCGCGAACGGCGGGTTCAACCACTCGGCCGGGTTCGTGAGCGCGGGCCGGATCCTCGCCGTCAACGTGGATCCCGACGCGAAGATCTTCGAGGTCGCCGACGTCGGGATCGTCGGCGACTGGCGCCGGGTCGTCCGCGAACTCTGCGCGGCCCTTCGCGACCGGGAGGTCACAGCCCTTCCCGCACCGCGGGGATGAAGGTGGAGCGGTAGAAGTCGATCTCGGCGCGCTGCCGCTCCGGCGCGCCGAGCATCAACACGATCTGGCTCGCGCCGCCGCGCACGCAGTCCCGCGCGTCGGCGACGGCGGCCTCGAAGGTCTCCTCGCCCGCCTCGATCTGCGCGAGCAGGCGCCGGTAGCCGAGGCCGCGCGGCAGCGAGGCCGGGTCGCGGCCCATCTCGGCGCACAGCTCGTCCAGCCGCGCGTTGCGTTTCAGGAACTCGCGGGTCGGGGCGTGGCCGCGGTTCCAGTTCCACTCGTCGGCATGGCGCACCGCGACCCGGAGCGCCCGGTCGCCCTTCACGCCGAGCAGCAGGTGGGGACGCGGATCCTGGACGGGCCGCGGCGCGAAGGTCGCGTCGCGCAGCGAGTAGAAGCGCCCTGACATCGTGCTCGGCTGCCCGGACCACGCGGCTTCGAGCACCTGGCAACTCTCCTCCAGGCGTCGCACCCGTTCGCCCGGTGGAGGGAAGTCCAGACCGTAGGCGTGGTACTCGGCCGCCTCGTTTCCGGCGCCGAGTCCCACGATGAGGCGGCCGCCGCTGATCACGTCCACGGTCGCCGTCATCTTGGCCAGGATCGCCGGATGCCGGAACGAGTTGGAGGTGACGAGCGTCCCGCCCCGGACGGTCTCGGTGCGCGAGAACATCGCGGCGAGCATCGTCCAGGACTCCAGCGTGTCGCCGTACAGGTGGTCGTTCAGGTAGACGGCGTGGAAGCCGTACTCCTCGGCGATCTTCCAGAGCGTCAGGGTGTCCTGGAAGGACCACCTGCGCTGGACGGTCTTCAGCGACCACCGGAGGTCGTGTCCGTACATGCTGTCCTCCTCCGAGAGCGCCGCCCGTCGGCAGGACACCGCACGGGCGTATTGTGCACAAGTAACATACAATCCTGGCCAAGGTCCATCCAGGCGCCCGGTGTCGGCATGAAATTTGGTCTTCGTCCTGTTCAGCGCACTCACCTGGTTGACATGGCGACGCGACCTTGCCAGGGTGGCCATCGTGTATGCACTTTGCATGCAACTCCTAGGTAAGGAGGGAGTTCGGTGGCAGAAGTTCACCGGCGCGCGCCCGACCGGCCGGAGAGGTGGGACGTCGTCGTCATCGGCGGGGGCAACGCCGCCCTGGTGAGCGCCATGAGCGCGCACGACCAGGGCGCCCGGGTCCTCGTCCTCGAACGGGCGGACCGGACGTTCCGCGGCGGCAACAGCCGGCACACCCGGAACATCCGCTGCGTCCACCGGTCCGCGGACGACTACAACACCGGCGCGTACCCCTACGACGAGCTGTGGAAGGACCTCTGCGGCGTCGGCACCGGCCCGAGCGACGAGGACCTCGCGGAGCTCACGGTCACCGAGTCCGAGAGCGTGCCGGACTGGATGAGCGCGCACGGCGCCCTCTGGCAGAAGCCGCTGGCCGGAACCTTGCACCTCGGCCGGACCAACCGCTTCTTCCTCGGCGGCGGCAAGGCGCTCATCAACGGCTACTACCGCGAGCTGGAACGCCGCGGCATCCCGGTCTGGTACGAGGCCAAGGTCGAGTCCCTCGAATTCGACGGCCCCCGCTGCAACTCGCTGGTCGTCGACGTCGGGGGCAAGCGGGTAACGGTCACCGCCACCGCCGTCGTCTGCGCCAGCGGCGGATTCGAGGCCAACCTCGACTGGCTGCGCGAGTACTGGGGCGACGCCGTGTCGAACTACCACATCCGCGGACCGCGCTTCAACGACGGACTGGTCCTCCGCCAGTTGCTCGACAACGGCGCCGCGGTCGCGGGTGAGCAGCGCGGGTTCCACTCCGTCGCCGTGGACGCGCGCAGCCCGAAGTTCGACGGCGGCATCGCGACCCGCATCGACTCGATCCCGTTCGGCGTGGTCCTGAACAAGAAGGGCGAGCGGTTCTACGACGAGGGCGAGGACATCTGGCCCAAGCGCTACGCGATCTGGGGACGCAACCTCGCCGGCCAGCCGGACCAGATCGGCTACTGCGTCTGGGACAGCAAGGTGCAGGGCCTGTTCCTGCCGCCGATGTACGGCGTCTACAAGGCCGACTCGATCGCCGGGGTCCTCGACGCGATGGGCCTGCCCACCGAGCCTGGGCGCACCACGATCGAGCGGTTCAACGCGGGCGCGCCCGCCGACGCGGCCGGGCGCTTCGATCCCGGCGGCCTGGACGGCGTCGCCACGGCCGGGGTCGTCCCGGCCAAGACGAACTGGGCGCAGCGCATCGACACCCCGCCGTACTACGGCATCACCGTCCGTCCCGGCATCACCTTCACCTACATGGGCGTGAAGGTGAACGCCGGCGGGCGGGTCGTCCTGGAGGACGGCTCGACCATGGAGAACGTCTTCGCCGCCGGCGAGATCATGTCGGGCAACGTCCTCTCCTCCGGCTACCTCGCCGGCTTCGGCATGACCATCGGCACCGTCTGGGGCCGCATATCGGGACGGGAGGCCGCGCGGCATGCTCTCCGATGACCTGTTCGCCGAAGCCGAGCGCCAGCTCAACATCTGCAATTCGTGCCGCTACTGCGCGGGGTACTGCCCGGTGTGGCCGGCGCTCGAACTGCGCACCCAGCTGACCGTCACGGACGTCACGCACCTGTCCAACCTGTGCCACGACTGCCAGGACTGCTTCACGGCGTGCATGTACTCGCCGCCCCACGAGTTCGCCGTGAACCCGCCGCAGGTGTTCGCGTCCGTGCGCGAGGAGACCTACGGGTCCTACGTCTGGCCGGCCGAACCGCCCGCCGCGCTGCGCGGGCGGCGCGGCGTGCTCGCGGCCTTCCTCGGCAGCGCCGTCCTCGTCGCGGTCCTGGCCCTGCTCATGGGCGAGTCCTCGGTGGTCGACGGATCCCACACGCGCTCGCCGTACGAGCTGATCCCGCACTTCACGCTGGCCGTCATCGTGCTGATCCCCACGATCTTCACGCTGCTGGTCATGGCCCGCGCGGCCTGGCGCTACTGGCGCGACATCGGCGGGACGCTCGCGGGCCTCACCGACCTCGCCGCGTGGACGCGGACGTTCGGGCAGGCCGCGACGCTGCGGCACCAGACGGGCGGGCAGGAGGGCTGCTCCTACCCGGACGGGGAACCGGCGGGCGCCCGTCGCAGGTTCCACCACATGGTGGCCTACGGGTTCCTGCTGACGTTCGTCTCGACGGTCTCCGCCTTCATCCTGGAGACGTTCCTCGACTCGGCGCCGCCGTACGACGTGGTGTCGGTCCCGGTGCTCTCGGGGACGATCGGCGGCGTCCTCGCCTCGGTCGGCTGCGTCGGCCTGCTGGTGCTCAAGCGGCGCGCGGACGTCCTGCAGAGCACCGAGTCCATGCGCAGGGCGGACCACGCGCTGCTCTGGGCGCTGCTCGCGCTGATGCTCAGCGGCCTGGCGGTGCTGGTGCTGCGGGCGACGCCCGTGTTCGGGCCCGTCCTCGGGCTGCACCTCGCCACCGTCATCGTCGCGTTCGCGATCGCGCCGTACACGAAGTTCTTCCACTGGGTCTACCGGGTGCTGTCGATCCAGTACGACAACCGCGAGTCGCGCCGCCGCGCGAGCGCCTAGCGGGACCGCCTAGCGGGACCGCCTAGCGGGACCGCGTTTCTCCATACCCATTGCATGCAAATTGATCAAGGAGCTCGGATGACCGGCAGCGGCATGACCACCGAACCGTCCCAGGAGCAGTACGACGCGGCGGTGCGCGCACTGTTCCACCTGGCGCGGGGAAACCTGTTCGGCGAGGACGTCCCGCCCGCGCTGCGGGCCGTGGGGGACGCCGGCTTCGCGACCGGCCTCCGGCTCCAACTCGGCGTCCTCGCCGCCTGGGAGGCCGCCGGTGAGCGGCTCGGCGGCTGGAAGATCGGCCTGACCTCGCGGGGCGCGCGCGACGGGATGGGCGAGGGGGTGCGCCCGCACGGCTTCCTGCTGGAGAGCCGGATCCTGGCGTCGGGCGCGCGGGTGGCCGAGGAGGTCCCGAACCTCAAGCTCGAACCCGAGGTCGGCGTGGTGCTGGGCAAGGACCTGGCCGGTCCCGACGTCACCGTGCAGGAGGCGCGCGACGCCGTCGAGGCCGTCGTCCCCGCGCTGGAGGTCAACTCGGGACGCCTGGTCAAAGGCATGTCCGTCGCGGTTCGGCTGGGCAACTCGCTGAACAGTTGGGGAATCGTGGTGGGGGAGCCGGTGGATCCCGCGTCGGTCGACCTGGCGGCGCTGTCGGGCGAGATCGGCAGCGAGGAGGGCGTGCTCGGCACCGGCGAGACCTCGCCCGCGACCCTGGACGACCCGTACCTGTCGCTGACCCGCGTGTGCCGGAGTCTGGCGTTGAACGGGCGGGGGCTGAAGGCGGGCCAGCACCTCATCACGGGGTCCATCACGGCGCCGGTCCCGGTGGCCGGTGCACACAACTACTACGCGGACTTCGGCGCGCTCGGCCGCGTGGAGCTGGAAGTGCCCTGATCTGTCCGTTTTGGAGGGCGACATGCGATCGTGCCCCCACCAGCGGCTCGAAACTCTTGACCAGGGGTGACGCCGCTCACTACGGTGTCGCATACAAGCTGTATGGAAAATGCCGGACAGGCGGTCTGTGCGGTGGGCAGCTGGGTGAACGGAGACAAGCAATGGGTGTAAGCGTTTCCCGCGGAAGGACGTGGGGCCGCCTCCTCGCGGCCGGTGCCCTCGCCACCGCGCTGAGCGTCTCGCTCGTCGCCTGTGGGGACGACGGCGGCGGGACCGCCAAGCCGGGGGCCAACGGCGGGAAGCCGGAGAAGGCCAGTATCACGGTGACGTACGGCTCGGACTCCGCGAGCACCGCACCGCTGTGGATCGCCGCCGACGAGGGCTTCTTCGCCAAGCACGGGCTCACGGTCAAGGTGGTCCACGGCACGAGCAGCGTCGGCGCGATCGCCACGGTCTCCGGCGCCGCGGACATCTTCCTCGGCGAGGCGACGACGTCCTTCCAGGCCGTCAGCCGCAACCAGCCGCTCGAGATCGTCGGCGCGCTGCGCAAGCTGAGCGACTTCAAGCTCTACGTGCGGCCCGACATCACCAACGTCGAGCAGCTCAAGGGCAAGAAGGTTGCGATCTCGGCGGCCGGCGACAGCTCGGACATGGCCACCCGGCAGGCGTTCACGGAGCTGAAGTCCTCCACCGACGGGATGACGCTGCTGCCGACAGGCAACTCGTCCAACCGGGTCGCGGCCCTGACGACGGGCCGGGTCTCGGCCACCCTGCTCACCGAGCCCTCGGCGACGAAGGCGAAGAAGGCGGGCATGCGCGAGATGCTCGACCAGACCGACAAGCCGTTCCTCGGCAGCGGCATCACGATCGCGAACAAGTTCGGGAAGTCGAACCCGAACACGGTCGTCGCGTTCATCGAGAGCCTCGTCGACTCGATCCACTGGCTGCAGGACAAGGCCAACAAGGACGCGGCGATGAAGGTGATCTCGAAGTGGCAGGCGAAGCCGATCGACGACCCGGACGTCGTCCGCGGCTACAACACCTACTCGACCCCCGGTGAGCTGCAGATGGACCCGACCCCCGACGCCGCCGCGGGCCAGGCGATGGTCACCGGCCTCAAGGCCATGGACGCCAAGGCCTACGCGAACCTGGAGCTGGACAAGGTGTACAACCTCACGTTCGTGAAGGCGATCGAGGACTCGGGCTACCTGACCAAGGTCTGGGGCGACAAGCTCAAGTCCTGACCGGACATCGGACACCGGACACCGGACGGCGCGAAGCCGCGGGCCCGGGGCGTCGGGCGGTCGCCCCGCCCCGGGCCCGGAACTATTGTGTACAAAAAGAATGCAATCTAGGAGGGCGCTGATGTCCGCGGCACTGTCGGCACTGTCGGGCCTGCGCGTGCTGGAGATCCCCGGGCCCTACGGCCAGTACGCCGGCAAGCTGCTGGCCGACCAGGGCGCCGAGGTCGTGCTGGTCGAACCCCCCGGAGGGGCCGCGACGCGGCGGGCCGCCCCGTACGTGGCCGACGAGCCGGGACCGGACACGAGCCTGGCGTTCGCCTACTACAACGCCAACAAGCGCTCCATCGTCCTCGACCTGGACGCGGAGGAGGGCAGGGTCGCGTTCCGCGCGCTGGCCGCCTCCTACGACGTGGTGCTCGACGGCAGCGGCGTGGTGGGCAACCTCGACGCGCTCGGGCTGGGTTACGACCAACTCAGCGCCCTCCGCCCAGAGCTGGTCATGACGGTCGTGACGCCGTTCGGCACGGACGGCCCGTACGCCGATCACCAGGCGACCGACCTCGTGCTGATGGCCCTCGGCGGGCTGCTCGGCCTCGGCGGCTACGCCGACGGCATCCCGACCCGCGCATACGGCGACCAGGCGCTGCTCGCGGCCGCCCAGTTCGCCGCGGTCGGCACGATGCTCGCGGTGCTCCAG
This sequence comes from Actinomadura syzygii, assembly GCF_008085905.1. Taxonomy (GTDB): domain Bacteria; phylum Actinomycetota; class Actinomycetes; order Streptosporangiales; family Streptosporangiaceae; genus Spirillospora; species Spirillospora syzygii. The sequence continues at coordinate 341,282 of NZ_VSFF01000008.1, forward strand.
GCCGAGCGGACCGGACGCGGCCAACTGGTGGACGTGTCGGCGCAGGAGGCCGTCGTCATGGCGCACGAGAACGCGGTCCAGTGGTACGCCCTCGAACACGTCGACCGGCGCCGCAACGGCGGCGAGGCGCGGCAGGCCGCGGTCGGCGTCTACCCGTGCCGGGACGGCCACGTCTACCTGCTGGCCAAGGGCCTCGGTGTCTTCTGGGACGAGCTCGTCGGCTGGCTCGAGGCCGAAGGCGTCGAGGGCGCGGCCTCGCTGCGCGACCCGAAGTGGAAGGACGACGCCTACAACTCCAGCGACGAGGGCAAGGCCGAGTTCGCGACGATCTTCGGCCGGTTCGCCATGAACCGGACGAAGGCGGAGCTGTACGAGGCGGCCAAGCGGGCGCGGCTGCCGCTCTGCCCGGTCAACACGCCCGCCGATCTGATCGCCGGCCCGCAGCTCGCGGCGCGCGGCTACTTCGTCGACGTCCCGCACCCGCCGACCGGGCGGACGCTGCGGATGCCCGGCACGCCGTTCACCCTGTCCGCGTGCCCCCGCGCCGAGACGGTCCCCGCGCCGTCGCCCGGTGCGCACACCGCCGACGTGGTCGGCCCGCTGACCCTTGGAGCGCAGTCATGACGGTCACCGCCCTGCCGCTGGACGGCGTCCGCGTCGTCGACTTCACCTGGCTCGGCGCCGGCCCGTACACGACCCGGACGCTCGCCGACCACGGCGCCGAGGTCATCCGGATCGAGTCCGCCAAGCGGACGGACCGGCTGCGCGTCCTGCCGCCGTTCGCCGGAGGCAGGCGCGAGGGCAGCGTCAACCGCAGCGGGTACTTCGCCGACCGCAACAGCAACAAGCTGGGCGTGACGATCAACCTGAAGGACCCGGCGGGCGTCGACCTGGTGCTGAGGCTGATCGCGACCGCCGACGTGGTCGCCAGCAACTTCACGCCTGGCACGCTCCAAAGCCTCGGCCTCGGCTACGAGCAGGCCCGCGCGGTGAAGCCCGACATCATCTTCCTCGAGATGGGCATGCAGGGCGCGACCGGCCCGGACGCCTCCGTCGTCGGCTACGGCCAGACGGTCAGCGCGCTGACCGGCCTCTACCACCTGTCCGGCCTGCCGGGCCGGGTGCCGGTCGGGACGGGGACGAACTACCCCGACCACGTCCCCGCGCCCGCGCACTCCGCGTTCGCCGTCCTCGTCGCGCTGCGCCACCACCGCCGGACGGGGGAGGGGCAGTACATCGACCTCTCCCAGGCCGAGACCATGGTCTCCCTGCTGGGACCGGCCGTCCTCGACTGCTCGGTGAACGGCCGGGACAACGGACCGCGGGGCAACCGCGCGGACTACGCCGCCCCGCAGGGCGTCTACCCCGCCGCGGGCGAGGACCGCTGGATCGCGATCAGCGTCCTCGACGACGCGCAGTGGACGAGCCTCACCGCTGAGCTCGACGTTCCCGAACTCGCCGACGCGTACCCGGCCGCCGCCGACCGCCACGCCGCGCACGACGAGATCGACGCCGCCCTCGCGAAGCGCACGGCGGCCGCCGACCCGTTCGAGCTGGCGGCCCGCCTCCAGGCGCGGGGAGTGCCGGCGGCGGCGGTCAACACCTTCGGCGACCTGATCGAGTCCGACCCGCAGCTCGCGCACCGGGGCCACTTCGCCGTGCTCGACCATCCCGAGATGGGGCCGTCCGTATACAACGCCCCGCCGTACCGGCTGCGCGGCGTCGACGGCGGCGACGTGGGCGCGATCATGCGGACGCCCGCGCCGCTGCTCGGCCAGCACACCCGCGACGTCTGCTCCCGGGTGCTCGGCCTGGACGACGCGACCATCGACGAGCTGGCCGGACGCGGGGTGCTCGGATGAACCCGTCCAGGCGCGCGGCGATCGTCGGGGTGGGGCTCACCCCGCAGGGCAAGCTGCCGGGATCGACGAACCTCTCGCTGGAGACGGACGCCTTCAAGACGGCGCTCGCCGACTCCGGCCTGGCCAAGGACGACATCGACGGGCTGCTCTCCGAGCCGGGCACGACCGACATGCACTGGGCGCTGGACTACCTGCGCCTCGGCCGGGCCCTCGGCATCAACCCGAAGTACACCGGCAGCTTCGCGATGGGCGGCGCGACGGCGGGCAACCTCGTGCAGCTCGCCGCGATGGCCGTCACGTCCGGCATGGCCGAGTACGTCGCGTGCTGCTTCGGTGACGCCGCCAAGACGGGCAAGCGCCGACCGCTCCAGGCGGCGGGCGGCTACCTCGGCGTGGAGACCGCCAACAACGGCGTGTGGGGCGCGTTCGGGGCGGCGACGTGGAGCGCGATCACCGCGAGCCGTCACATGGCGCTCTACGGGACGACCGACGACCAGCTCGGCGAGGTCGCCGTGAGCGCCCGCGCGTTCGCCGCGATGAACCCGGCCGCCATGATGCGGAACCCGATCACCCTGGAAGACCACCACGCCTCGAAGATGATCGTCGAGCCGTTCCGGCTGCTGGACTGCTGCCTGGTCAGCGACGGCGGAGCGTGCGTCATCGTCACCACCGCGGAGCGGGCCCGCGATCTCAGGCAGCCGGTGATCACGATCGCGGGCATGGGACAGGGCTTCATCACGCAGGACCACGAGTGCGAGGAGTGGTGGTACGGCCCGCACCAGAAGGCCGCGATGGACCGCGCCTACGCGATGGCCGGACTCGGGCCGCAGGACGTCGACGTCGCCGAGCTGTACGACAACTTCACCATCAGCACGATCCTCTGGCTTGAGCACGCCGGGTTCTGCAAGGTCGGCGAGGGCGGGCCGTTCGTGCAGGGAGGACGCATCGGTCCGGGCGGCGAGCTGCCGGTCAACACGCACGGCGGGCACCTGTCCGCCGGGCACCCGCAGGGCTGGTGGACGCTCATCGAGGCCGTCGAGCAGCTGCGCGGCGCGTCCGGCGACCGGCAGGCGCCGGACGCCGAGGTCGCGCTCGTCGGCGGCCGCGGGCTCGTCCTGAACACCGCGAGCGCCCTGCTGCTCACCGGAGGCGGACGATGACGACCCCCGAGAAGCCCATCCCGACTGTCACCGACGAGAACCGTCCGTTCTGGGACGGGTGCGCAGCGGGCGAACTGCGCATGCAGCGGTGCGCGTCGTGCTCGCACGTCCGGTACCCCGTCCAGCCGCTCTGCCCGAAGTGCCTGGACGACTCCGCCGAGTGGACGGCCCTGTCCGGACGCGGCGAGGTCTTCGCGAAGGTGATCTACCAGCGGGCGTTCAACCCGGCCTTCGCCGCCGACGTCCCGTACAACCTGGTCCTGGTCCAGCTCGACGAGGGCCCGCGGATGTACGGAAACGTCGTCGGCCCGGCCGACGACGGGATCCGGGTGGGCGCGGCCGTCGCCGTCTGCTTCGACGAGGTCGCCGAAGGCGTGTCCGTCCCGCGCTTCCGACTCGCCACCGACTGACAGGAGTCCGCGTTGGACCGCACCACCGAGAGCATCGTCGAATACGCGCTGTCCTACTCCCTGGACGACCTCACTCCGCCGGTGATGGAGGCGGCGCTGAACCACATGGTCGACACGGTCGCCGTGGCGATCGCGGGCACCACGGCCGAGTCGTCCAGGATCGCGACGAGGCTCGCCACCGCCTACCGGACGACCACCGGCGCGACCGTGGTCGGCGCCGACCGCACCGCCTCGCCCGACTGGGCCGCCTTCGCCAACTCCCTCATGGTCCGCACCTACGACTGGAACGACGGGATGCAGGCGCGCGGCGGCGGGCACCCCAGCGACATGATCCCCGGCCTGTGGGCGGTCGCGGAGACGGTGCACGCCTCCGGTCGGGACCTGCTCGTCGCGACCGCGCTGGCGTACGAGCTGCTCGGCGGCCTCGGCGTCGTGGTCGAACGCGGCCCGTGGGACCAGGGCCTGTTCATGGGCGGCGCCGTCGCGCTCGCCGCCGGCCGCCTGCTCGGCCTGGACCGGCAGCGGCTCGGCGAGGCGGCGTCGCTCGCCTACACGACCGCGATGCCGCTGTCGGTGCACCGCTGGGGCGCGCTGAGCATGATGAAGGGCGCCTCGACGGCGATGTCGGTCCGCAACGGCGTGTTCTGCGCGCTGCTGGCCCGGGACGGGTTCACCTCCGCGCCCGAGCCGATCGACGGCTTCTACGGGCTGGCGCACATCGTCGGCGAGTTCACCCCGCGGCTGCCCGTCATGCCCGGCGGGCCCAGCGTCATCGAGATGTCGCACCAGAAGCCGGTGCCCGCCGAGAGCCAGGTGCTCGGCCTGCTCGACAAGGTCCCGGAGATCCGGGCGTGGGCGGCCGGCGGCGAGATCGTCTCGATCGACGTGGAGATGAGCGAGCGGGCGGTGCGGCACGTCGCCGACCCGGCCAAGTACGACCCGCGGAACCGCGAGACCGCCGACCACAGCCTGCCGTACCTGCTCGCGGTGGCGCTGGCCGACGGCGAGGTCACGCTCGACTCGTACCGTCCGGAGCGGCTCCGCGACCCGGCGCTGCGCGCGGTCATGGAAAGGATCAAGGTGCGCCCGAACGAGGAGTTCACCAAGATCCGCGCCGAGTTCGACGGCGTCACGCGCGCCCACCCGGTCAAGGCCGTCTTCCGGCTGGCGGACGGGCGCGAGCGCGTCGAGGACCTCCGCTTCCACAAGGGCCATTTCCGAGATCCGATGACGCGGGCCGACCTGGACCGCAAGTTCGAGCTGGCCTGCCGGGGCGTGGCGAGCGCGGCCCAGCGCGACGCGATCCGCGAGGCGTGGTGGCGCCTGGAGTCCGCCGCCGACGCCGCCGGCCCGATAGGCATGCTCGCGAAGTTCGATGGCCGACCTTCCGAGGGTCTGGAGGGCGTCTCCCAGAAAGGTGCGGCGGCATGAAGGTGACTGTTCGGATCTCTGCCGCGCCCGCCTTCGACGGCGGTGCGGCGGGAGTCGGCGCGTTCGCCGAGCGGATCCGCCGCGCGGACGAGTACGGCTTCCACCGGATCTCCGTGGGCGACACCCAGCTCAACAACCTGGAGTGCTTCACCGCGCTGGGCGTGGCCGCGCAGCACAGCTCGCGCGCGATGCTCGGCCCCGGCGTCACGAACCCGGTGACGCGCGACGTCGGCGTCATGGCCAACACGCTCGCCAGCCTCGACGCGGTCAGCGGCGGGCGGATGTTCTGCCTGCTGGCGCGCGGCGATGGAGCGGTCCACAACGCCGGTCTGCGACCGGCGACCGTCGACCAGATCGGCGCGTACTTCCAGGCGCTCAAGGATCTGCTGAACACCGGCTACGCGACCTTCGGCGACCGTGCGGTCCGCCTGCCGTGGGCCGGGAAGCACGAGCGGAAGGTGCCGCTGTACCTCGTCGCCGAAGGCCCGCGGATGCTGCGCCTGGCCGGGCGGATCGCGGACGGCGTGTTCGTCGGCGCCGGGCTGACCCAGGAGGTCGTCGACGACGCGCTGGCGAAGATCGCGAGCGGTGCCGAGTCGGCCGGACGCACCATCGCCGACCTGGACATCTGGTGGGACACCCGCAGCGGCGTCGCCCTGACCCGCGACGACGCGATGCACCGCGCCCGCGAGAGCCTCGCGTCGGTGGGCAACCACGTCTTCCGCGCCGGTTTCGAGGGCAAGCACGCGCCGCCCGAACTGCACGACCGGCTGCGCGAGTACGCGCGGCGCTTCGACTACTCGGAGAAGGGGACGTCCGTCCAGAACGGCCCCCTGATGGACGAGCTCGGGCTGACGGACTACTTCGAGCGGCGGTTCGGCGTCATCGGCACGCCGGAGCAGATCGTGCGGCGGCTGCGCGAGCTGGAGAAGCTCGGCGTCACGCAGGTCAGCATGGCGAGCCACGACCGCGGGCTGAAGGGCGTGCCGGACAGCGTCACGCTGCTGGGCGAGGCCGTTCTGCCTCACGTCCGGTGAGCGGCCCGACCGGGTCGATCACCGCGGGAGTCGCGTCGCTCATCGCGGACACCCCGCGGTCGGCGGTTCCCCCGGCCGCGCTGGAAGCGGCGAGACGCCACGTCCTCGACACGTTCGGCGTCACGCTCGCCGGTTCGGCGGAGCCCGTCGTCGCCGCGGCCCTAGACGTGCTCGCCCACCCGCCGTCGGCGGGCGGGGCCGCGCTCGTCGGGCTGGGCCGGTGGGCGGGTCCCGTCGACGCGGCGCTCGTCAACGCCGTGTCGGCGCACGCGATCGACTACGACGACGTGCACAGCCACGTGCGCGGACATCCGTCGGCCTGCGTCCTGCCCGCCGCGCTCGCCGCCGCCGAGCAGGCCGGACTGGACGGCGCGGGCCTGCTGGACGCGTACGTCGTCGGGGTCGAGGTGGCGGGCCGGGTCGGCCGCGGCTTCGACGCCTCCCACGCCCGGCAGGGCTTCCACAGCACCAGCACGCTCGGCGTGCTGGGCGCGGTGGCGGCGGCCGCGCGGGCGTTCGGGCTGACCGCCGGGCAGACCGCGCACGCGCTCGGCATCGCGGCCTCGTCCGCGGGCGGGCTGCGGAGCAACTTCGGGACGATGACCAAGCCCCTGCACGCCGGGTTCGCGGCCCGCGACGGCGTCGCCGCCGCGCTGCTGGCGCGGCGCGGGGTGACCGCGACCGAGACGGTCCTGGACGGGCCGGGCTCGTTCACCCGCGTGTACTGCCCGGACGGCGGCGAGCCGGACGCGGCCCTCGGCCCGGACGGGCCGTGGGAGATCCTCGTCCCCGGCATCGCGATCAAGAAGTACCCGTGCTGCAACCGCGGCCACCGCACCGCGGACGCCGTCCTGGACCTGGTCCGCAACCTGGACCTCCGCGCGGACGACATCGCCGAGGTGCGGGTCCGCATGCCCGCGGGCCAGGTCGACGGCGCGGGCCGCGTCGGGCCGATGACCTTCCCCCGTCCCGCGTCGGGGCTGGAGGCGAAGTTCAGCATGCAGTACGTGGTCGCGGCGGCGGTGCTGCACCGCGCCCTGCCGATGGCCGCGTTCACCGACGAGGGCGTGCGCGACCGGCGGATCGCCGGCCTGATCGGGCGGGTCCGTCCGGTGAACCGCCCGGACGGGGACGACCGCGTCGAGGTCGTGATCACGGAGCGGTCCGGCGCCGTCCACGCGCGCTCGGTGCGGTTCACCCGCGGCGACCCGCGCGGCGGCGCGCCGCTGCCGTGGGACGAGCTGCTGGTGAAGTACCGCGACTGCGCCGTCCCCGTCCTCGGCGAGGACGCGACCGCCCGGTCGGCCGCGCTCGTCGAGCGCCTGCCCGCCCTGCCGGACCTCCGCGAGCTGACCGGACTGCTGGCCGGGACGACCGCGGGATGAGTTCGAGCCTGCGCGCACTGAACTCCCGCAACTACCGGCTCTGGGTGTCCGGGACGGTCCTGTCGAACATCGGCACCTGGATTCAGCGCACCTCGCAGGACTGGCTCGTCCTCACGGAGCTGACGCACCACTCGGGTCTCGCGACCGGGATCACCACGGGGCTCCAGTTCGCCCCGCTGCTGGTGTTCTCCACGCACGCGGGCCTGCTGGCCGACCGGCTGAACAAGCGCAACGTCCTGATCGGCGCCCAGTCGCTGATGGCGGTGTCCGCGCTGACGCTGGGGCTGCTCGTCGTCACGCACACCGCGCAGTTGTGGCACGTGTTCGCGTGCGCGTTCCTGCTCGGCTGCGGGACGGCGCTGGACACGCCGTTCCGGCAGGCGTTCGTCTCGGAGGTCGTGCCGCGCTCGGACGTGCCGAGCGCGGTGAGCCTCAACAGCGCGTCGATGAACATCGCCCGGCTCGTCGGCCCCGGCGTCGCCGGGCTGATCATCGCGGCGTGGGGCACCGGGCCGGGCTTCCTGATCAATGCCGGCAGCTTCGTCGCGGTGCTGACCGGCCTCGCCCGGATGCGGCAGTCGGACATGTACACGAGCGGCCGCCTGCCGCGCGGCAAGGGCCAGATCCGGGAGGGCCTGCGCTACGTGCGCGGCCGCCCCGACCTGCTGATGATCTTCGCGAGCGCGGGGCTCGTCTGCACGATCGCCTTCAACTGGCAGGTCACCGGCGCGCTGATGGCGAGCGGCGCGTTCCACCGGGGGCCGCGCGCCTATGGTCTGCTGGGCACCTGCATGGCGGTCGGCTGCCTGATCGCCGCCTTCACCAACGCCCGGCGGACACGGCCGCGCATCGCGCTGGTCAGCCTGGCGTCACTCGGTCTCGGCGTCGCGATGACCGTCGGCTCGCAGCTTCCGGTGTACGGGTTGTATGCAGCCGCCACGGTCCCGATCGGATTCTTCGCGATCACGTTCATCAACATCACCAACGTCTCGGTGCAGATGACCACGCCGGCGCGTTTCCGGGGCCGCGTGGTGTCGCTGTACGTCCTCGTCCTGCAAGGCGGGACACCGCTCGGCGCCCCGCTCGTCGGGTGGCTCGGCACCCAGTTCGGGGCCCGCTGGTCGGTGCTCGCGGGCGGCCTCTCCGCCCTGGTGGCAGCGGTTGGCGGCCTCCTTCTGATGCGGCTGCGGCCGGGGATCGTCCGGCGCTACGAGGACGCCATCGCGGCCGAGGCGCGGACGGACGCGGCGGCCCGCGGGCCCGCCGCCGGGTCCGCCCCGGAGCAGGGGCTCGCCGACGCGGGCCCGGCCGCCGCCGACTAGCCGCGCGACCTGCCCGGCCACCGCGAAACGACCTCGGAATCGACCTTGAATCGGCCATTGCCTGACCGCTGGCGGTGAGCTACGGTACATCTTGTATGTAATCGGCATGCAATCTTGAGGGGACGTGCCTTGATCATCGCCGACCAAGTGGCGCAGGGTCTTTATGAGCTGGGGATCCGACGTGTATACGGTCTTCCGGGCGAGGACCACATGGCCCTGCTCGACTCGTTCGCCAAGGCCGGTCTCGACTACCGCGCCGCGTTCAACGAGTCCGCCGCAGTGATCATGGCGGCGACCGAGGCGCAGGTCTCCGGCCTGCCCGGCGTCGCGGTCCTGTCGCTGGCGCCCGGCGTGAGCAACGGGGTCAACGGCCTGTTGAACACCTACCTGGACGAGGTCCCGCTCATCTTGGTCTCCGGCCAGCACCCGGCCGACTCGCTTCCCTTCGTCGTCCGGCAAGGGTTCGACATCGCCCAGATGGTCGCGCCGATGACGAAGTGGCGGGCGAAGGTCACGTCCGGGATGAACGTTCCGGCCGTGCTCGGCCGGGCGGTCGACGAGGCGATGTCCGGACGCCCCGGCCCGGTCTACCTCGAGCTGCCGGACGGCGTCGCCGTCGCCGAGCCGAGGAGCGCCGCCGAGCCGAGGAGCGCCGCCGACGCGGGTCCCCGGTTGCGGGCGCGCTGGACGGGCGAGCCCGAGCAGGCCCCCGCGTCCCCGGCCGCCGTCGCCGGTCTGGCCGACCGGCTGGCCCGCGCCGAACACCCGGTCCTGGTCGTTGGAGGCCGCAGGCGCCGCCTCAGCCCGGAGACACTTGCCGCCTTCGCCGAGGCGTACCGCGTGCCGGTGCTCACCTCGTCCAGGCAGAAGGGCCTGCTCGACGGCGGCTGCGCCTATTTCGCGGGCACGTTCCTGAACGGCACGCTGGAGAAGGACCTCGTCGGGCAGGCCGACCTGATCCTGATGGTCGACCCCGAGTCCTTCGACTTCTACAACAAGGGCTGGAACTTCAGCGCCCCCGCCGTCGCGCTCATCGACGACAAGTTCACCGAGTGGATGAACCCGTTCGAGCAGACGTTCGTCGGCGACCCCGAGGCGGTGCTCGCCGCCCTGACCGCCTCCAAGGACCGGGCCGCCTCCACGTGGACGGACGCGGCGGTGGCGGAGTACCGCGCCGGGCTGCGGGCCAAGCTGCTGCCCGAGACGGACGTCTTCTCGGTCGCCCACGCCGTGGAGGCCGCGCTGTCGGCATGGCCGACGGACGGATACCTGGTCGCGGACGCGGGCTTCGGCAAGCCGCTGGTCGCGATGCTCTCCGAGCCGAGTGAGCCGGACGCCTACTTCGCCTCCAACGCGCTGTCCACGATGGGCTACACGATCCCGACGACGGTGGCGCTGCGCCGGGCGGTGGACCGTCCGATCCTCGGCTTCCTCGGCGACGGCTCGCTGCTGATGCGCGCGCCGGAGATCGCCGTCAGCGCCGAGGCCGGTCCCGGCGCCGTCTACCTGGCGATCATGGACCGCTCGCTCACCCAGATCTCGGTCAAGCAGGAGCGCCGCGACCTCGCCACCGTCGGGGTGACGCTGCCGCCCGTCTCGTGCGCGAAGCTCGGCGACGCGCTCGGCGTCGAGGGCGTCGACGCCCAGTCCGCCGACGAGGTCGCGGCGGCGGTCGCGAAGGGCCTGTCCGGCGACCGGCCGGTGCTCGTCGGGGCCTACGTCGATCCCGAGCCGTCCCGTGTCCTTTTCGAACTCCTCCGAGGCTGAGGCGGGTTGATCATGAGTGAACGTCCTGTCGTGGCCCTGTTGGACGCGATGCCCGAGACCTCCCGCGCCGTGCTCGCGGACGTCTTCGGCGCCGACTTCGACGTCGTGTGCGTCCCGGACAACAGCGCCGAGGCCAAGCGCGCGGCCGCCGTGGGCGCGACCGTGCTGCTCACCATGTGGGGCTCGGTCGACGCGGACACGATCGCGGCCGCCCGGGACGCCAGGCTGATCCAGAAGCTCGGCGTCGGCACCGACAAGATCGACGTCGCCGCCGCGGACGCCGCCGGCATCGCGACCTTCAAGGCGGCGGGCATCAACGCCGACGCCGTCGCCGAGATCGCGGTGCTGCTGGCGCTCGCCGTCGGCCGCGCGTTCCCGAAGGCGATGGACGCCGCCCGCCGCGGCGTCGTCGCCAAGGAGGACCTGCGCGCCGAGTCGTTCCAGCTGCTGGGCAAGACGGTCGGTCTGCTCGGCCTCGGCGCGATCGGCCAGGCGACCGCCCGCCGCTTCGCCGGATTCGGCGTCGACATCGTCTACCACGACCTGCGCCGCATCCCGGCGGAGCGGGAGCGCGAACTCGGCATCCGGTACGTCGACCGCGACGAACTGCTCCGCCGCGCGGACGTGATCTCGCTGCACCTGCCGAGCACGCCGAGCACCGACGGGATCGTCGACGAGACCTTCCTGAAGGCCGCCAAGCCCGGCCTGATCCTGGTGAACACCGCCCGGGGCTCGCTGGTGGACGAGCAGGCGCTCGCCGCCGCGATCGGCGAGGGCCGCGTGCTCGGCGCCGGGCTGGACGTCACGGCGCGGGAGCCGCTGCCCGCGGACTCGCCGCTGCTGGACCTGGAGCGCGTCGTCCTCACCCCGCACGTCGGCGGCGCCGTCGCGAACAACTTCCCGCGCGTCATCCGCCGCGCCTACGAGAACGCCCGCGCAGTCCTCGACGGCGGTGACGTGTCGCCCGCCGACGTCGTCTCGTGGCCCGGACGGAAGGGGACCTGATGTCCAGCGCGACCGTCAGCACGGTGCGGGACTTCGCCGACCTGTTCGGCGGCGCCGACGAGCCGCTCGGCGCCGTCGTCGACGGGGCCTGGGCCGCTACCGGCGGCGGCGAGATCGTCGTCGAGGACCCGGCGACCCGCCTGCCGCTCGCGTCCGTGGCCGAGGCGACGGACGAGGACGTCGACCGCGCCGTCGCCTCCGCGCACCGCGCGTACCGGGACGTCTGGCGCGACCTCGGGGGAGTGCGGCGCGCGGAGATCCTCCTCGCGGTGGCGGACGGGATCCGGCGGCACGCCGACGGCCTCGCCCGGCTGGAGACCTACGACACCGGCAAGCCGCTGCGCCAGGCCCGGTCCGACGTCGAGACGGCGGCCCGCTACTTCGCCTTCTACGCCGGTCACGCGGACAAGATCTACGGCGAGACGATCCCGGGCGAGGGCTCCTACTGGACGTACACGCTCCGCGAGCCCTACGGCGTGGTCGCCCACGTGACCCCGTGGAACTCCCCGCTGAGCCAGATGTGCCGCGGCGTCGCGCCGTGCCTGGCCGCCGGGAACACGGTGGTGGTCAAGCCCTCCGAGGTCACCCCGCTGTCGAGCCTGGCCGCGGCGCGGCTGTTCGTCGAGGCGGGCCTGCCCGCCGGTGTATGCAATGTCGTCGCCGGGTATGGCGCGACGACCGGCGCCGCGCTGATCGCGCATCCGCTGGTCCAGCACATCGGCTTCACCGGGTCCGTCGCCACGGGCAGGGCGATCCTGCACGGCGCGGCCGAGCGGATCGTGGGCTGCAACCTCGAACTCGGCGGCAAGTCGCCGACGATCGTCCTGCCCGACGCCGATCTGGAGGCGGCCGTGACCGCCGGCGCGATCGCGGTCGTCCGCAACGCCGGGCAGTCCTGCTTCGCCACCACCCGCCTGATCGTGCACCGCTCGATCGCGGAGGAGTACGGGCAGCGGGTGGCCGCGGCGATCGGGCGGCTGTCGGTCGGGCCGGGCATCGAAGACCTGGACCTCGGCCCCGTCGCGTCCGAGCAGCAGTTGCGGAAGGTCCGGGAGGCGGTGGCGGCCGGCGTCGCCGAGGGCGCGCGGCTGGCCGTCGGCGGATCCCGGATCGAGGGACTCGACGGCTACTTCCTCAGCCCCGCCGTGCTGGTCGACGTGCGCAACGACATGCGCGTCGCCCGGGAGGAGATCTTCGGCCCCGTCCAGACGGTGATCCCGTACGACGACGTGGACGAGGCGGTGGCGATCGCCAACGACTCCAGCTACGGGCTCGCCGCCGGGGTGTTCACCCGCGACGTCGCGACGGCGCACCGGCTGGCGCGGCGGCTGGAGGCCGGGCAGATCCAGATCAACCGCTATCCGATGGGCGGGGTCGAGACGCCGTTCGGCGGATACAAGCAGAGCGGTCTCGGACGGGAGAAGGGGCTCGCCGCCCTGGAGCACTACACCCAGCTCAAGACGGTGATAGTCGCGGACTGACCGAGTCCGCGAGAGCCCGACATCGAGTCCGTTGAGAGAACTCTGATCTCTTCCCAGAACCCCATCCGGCGTGTTAGACCGTCTCGTATGCAAATGGCATGTAAATAGGAGTGGCAGTTTTGGACACGACGACCGCCCAGTTGGTCGACTTCAGTCTCCGTTTCGACGAGAGCTGGCTGACCGACTCCGTCGTACGCGCCGCCGTCGACCGTGTCGTCGACTCGGTGGCGTGCGCGATCGTGGGCTACGAATCCGAACCCGGACAGATCGCCGTGGCGGCGGCGCGCGGCGTCACCTGCGACGCCCCCGCCACGGTCTTCGGCGCCCGGCTGCGCACGACGCCGGAGCTGGCCGCGTTCGCCAACACGACCATGGTGCGGACGTTCGACTGGAACGACGGCATGCTCGCCCAGGGCGGCGGCCACCCCAGCGACATGATCGCCGCGGTGATCGCCGCCGGTGAGGCCGTGCACGCCAGCGGCCGCGACGTCCTGCTCGGGATCACGCTCGCCTACGAGGTGCTCGGCGCGCTGGGCAACGCGGCGCCGACCCGCGCCAAGGGCTTCGACCAGGGCACCTTCATGGGGGTCGCGGCCGCGCTCGGCATCGGCCGGATGCTCGGCCTGGACGCGGACCAGTTGGCCAACGCGGTGTCGCTCGCGATCGTCCCGCACGTCCCGCTGCGCGTGAACCGCACCGGCCTGCTGTCGATGTGGAAGGGGTCGGCCACCGCGTCCGCGATGCACAGCGCGATCTTCGCGGTGCGGCTGGCGCGGCTCGGCATGACGGGCCCCGCCGAGCCGTTCGAGGGCAAGACCGGCGTCTTCGACCAGACCGTCGGGCCCTTCGAGGCCAAGCTGCCCGCGAACGACGACGGACGGCTGGTCGTCGAGATCTCGCACCTCAAGCAGTTCCCCGCGGAGACCCACGGGCAGGCCCTGCTCGGGCTCATGCCACGGGTGCGGGAGTGGCGGAGCGTGGACCAGATCGAGTCCATCCGCATCGAGGCGTACTGGCAGGCCTACCACGAGATCGCCATGCACCCGTCCAAATGGGACCCGACCACCCGCGAGACCGCCGACCACTCCATGCCGTACCTGCTCGCGGCGGCGCTCGTCGACGGCGGCATCGACGTGCGCGCCACCTTCACCCCCGAGCGGATCGCGGACCCGGCGCTGCGGCCGATCATGAACAAGGTCTCGGTGACCGAGGACAAGGCGTTCACGGCCGGCTTCCGCCCGCCGGGAAAGGGCATCGCCGGCGAGCCGCGGATGCGGCTGATCGTGACCGCCGTCGACGGCGCGACGTTCATCGAGGAGGTCGGCTACCACCGCGGCCACTCGCTGAACCCGATGAGCCGCGCCGAGATCGACGCCAAGCTCGACGCGACCAGCGCGGGCGTCCTCAGCGACGAACGCCGCGAGGCGATCCGCGCCGCCTGGTGGGCCGTCGCGGACGCCCCCGACATCTGCGAACCCATGGCAGCGACCGCCGACTTCGGCGCCGACAAGGAGGTGGCCTCATGACGGCCTTCCAGTACGTCCGTCCGGCCGAGATCCCCGAACTGGCCGAAGGTCAGCGCTTCTCGACGGTACTGATCGGAGCCGACTCCGGGGGCGCGCAGTCCGAGGTCCGCCTCATCGTGACGCCGCCCGGCGGCGGGTCGCCCCGGGGCCTGCACACGCACAGGTGGGAGCAGCTCTTCTACGTCCTGGACGGCGTGATGGCGATCGAGGTGGACGGGCAGCGGCACGACGTGGGGCCGGGCAACCTCATCGTCTTCCCGGCGGAGATGCCCCACCGCAACTGGAACGAGACGGACGCCAACACGGTCCACCTGGCCATCAACGCGCCCATGCCGCCGTCGAAGGCGCCCAAGAACGAATCAGCGATTGGCCCGAAGTCATGATCGACATCAACGAGAAGTTCACGGTCGCCGCCGCGCCCGAACGGGTCTACGAGGTCCTCTCCGACCCGAACGCGGTGGTGGAGTGCGTCGCGGGCGCCTCGCTGGGCGACAGCCACGAGGACGGCTCCTTCGACGGCATGATGACCGTCAAGTTCAGCGCCCTGCGCATCAGCTTCAAGGGCCGGGTCAAGCTCGACCTCGACCCCGGGACGCGCAGCGGGACGGTCCACGCGCGCGGCCGGGACGGGCAGGGCGGGACGAAGTTCCAGGCCAACGCCACCTTCCAGATCACGCCCGTGGACGGCGGCGCCTCGTCCGAGGTGACGGCGACCGGCGAGGTGGAGCTCAGCGGCAAGCTGGCCTCCGTCATCGAGGGCGCCGCGACGGCCGTCGTCAAGCGGATGACCGGCGAGTTCGTCGAGGCGCTCTCGCTGCGCTGCGCCAGCGGGGACGCGCTGCTCGGCTCGGCGCCGAAGCCCGCCCCGGCGGCGGCCGAAGGGAACTCCACCGCTCCCGCCACCGCCTCCGGCGGCGGCGACGCCCCGCCCGTCCCCGGCGTGCTGCTGCTGCACGGCTTCGGCGGTTCGCCGAACAGCCTGCGCCCCTGGGGCGAGGCGCTCGCGGACGCGGGCATGGCGGTGTCGATCCCCCGCCTGCCCGGCCACGGGACGCGCTGGCAGGATCTCGACCGCACCGGCGAGGACGACTGGCTGGCCGCGGCCGAGCAGGCGCTGACGGCGCTGCGCGAGGACCACGAGCAGGTCTTCGTCATGGGACTGTCCCTCGGCGCGACCCTCGCGCTGCGCCTGGCGCAGCGGCGCCGCTCGGACGTCGCGGGCGTCGTCATGGTCAACGCCGTCCTCGACGGCCTGCCCGGCACCTCCGGGATCCTGCGCCTGATCCGTCGTTCGGTGAAGGCCACCGCCAACGACGTCAAGAAGCGCGGCGCGGTGGACGTCGGGTACGCGCGGGTCGGGCTCAGGTCCGCCGCCGCGCTGCGCCGCCTCGGCGCCGCCGCGCGGGACGCGGCCGGCGCGACGGCGGTGCCCGTCCTGGTGGTCAGCAGCAAGCACGACCATGTCGTCCCGTCCGAGCAGAGCCGGCGGCTCTACGGCGCGCTGCCCGGCGGGAGCAGGGAACGCCTCGAATTCTCCGACAGCTATCACGTCGTCCCGGTGGACAACGACGCCGCGGCCCTGTTCGCCCGCAGCGTCGAGTTCGTCCATGGACGAACCCTGATCAAGACCTGAATGGAAGGCGGAACCATGGCGTCCAATGTCCAGTCCGTCGACGACGCGTCGAGTGTGAGCGCGGCGGAGGCGGGCCCGCCCCGCTCCCGGCGCGCGGCGGACGCGGCGGCGGCGAAGCGGCGCAGCCGCAACCGCAAGCTGAAGAAGATGATCTGGCCGCTGGTCAGCACGCTGTCGGTGGTCGTCTTTCTCGGCGCGTGGCAGATCGCCGCGTCCACCGAGGCGGTCAACCCGCTCTTCACCAGTTCGCCGAGCCGCGCCGTCGAGGCGTTCCGCGACCTGGTGGACCGCGGCGAGCTCTGGCCGAACCTGTGGATCAGCGCGCAGGAGTTCCTGATCGGCTTCGGCCTGGCCGTCGTGGTCGGGATCCCGCTGGGCATCCTGATCGGCTGGTACCGCCCGGTCGAAGCGGTGTTCAGCCCGTTCGTGACGTTCATGAACTCGATCCCGCGCATCGCGCTGCTGCCGCTGCTCATCATCTGGATCGGCATCGGCGTCCCGCTCAAGATCACGATCGTGTTCCTCGGCGCGGTCATCGCGATCCTGATCAACACGATCGCCGGCATGAAGGCGCTCGACCAGCAGCTGCTCACGATGGCGAGGTCGTTCAAGGCCAGCGACTTCCAGATCTTCCGGACCATCGCGCTGCCCGGCTCGGTGCCCTTCATCCTCAGCGGCCTGCGGTTCGGCCTCGGCCACTCGCTCGTCGGCGTCGTCGTCGGCGAGATGTTCGCCTCCAACCAGGGCATCGGCCACATCATCGCGGTGGCGGGCAACACGTTCCAGACCGACCTGGTGTTCGTCGGCGTCGTGATCATCGCTTCCTTCGGCCTGCTCTTCACCTGGCTGCTGGCCAGGCTGGAGCAGCGCTTCGAGTCCTGGCGGAAGCCGTAACCCCAGCTCGCCGCGGGCGGTGAAGCCGCGCCATCCAGTCCCGAAAGGGGGCAACCCAGCAATGGGAATTCCAACGAAGAACAGCCGACGCGGGCCGTCCGACACGGACGGGCAGGCTTCCTCGACCGGGGCGCACGTCTCGATCAAGGGCGTCAGCGTCGAGTACGAGACCGCGCGCTCGGGCGTCAAGGCCGCGCTGAAGGACGTCAGCCTCGAGATCGAGGCCGGCGAGTTCGTGTGCGTGGTCGGCACGAGCGGTTGCGGCAAGACGACCCTGTTGAAGGCCATCGACGGCCTCGTGCCCATCTCGTCCGGGACGGTCGAGCTGGACGGCAAGAAGGTCACCAAGCCCGGCAAGTCCCGCAGCGTGGTGTTCCAGGCGGCGTCGCTCCTGCCGTGGCGCACCGTCGTGGGCAACGTCCGCTACGGGTTGGAGATGCAGGGACGCGGCCGCGGCAAGGCCAAGGACGACACCGCCCGGACGGTGGAGAGCCTGATCGAGCTCGTGGGCCTGAAGGGGTTCGAGCACGCCTACCCGAGCGAGCTGTCCGGCGGCATGCAGCAGCGCGTCAACCTGGCGCGCGCGCTGGCGTGCGACCCGCAGATGCTGCTGCTGGACGAGCCCTTCGCCGCGCTCGACGCCCAGACCCGCGAGATCATGCAGGGCGAGCTGGTGAAGATCTGGGGGGCCAGCAACAAGACCGCCCTGTTCATCACCCACCAGATCGACGAGGCGATCTACCTGGCGGACAAGGTGGTCGTGATGACCGCCCGGCCGGGCCGGATCCGCGAGGTCATCAAGATCGACCTGCCGCGTCCCCGGCCGCTCCAGATCAAGCGCGACCCGGAGTTCGTGGCCTATCTGGACCAGGTCTGGACGATGATCGAGGAAGAGGGCCGCCTGGCCGCGATGCGCGACCGGGGTGTGGCCCAGCACTGACGGGCACGGCGAGGAGGGACCGGGTGAGCCGTCACGGCCCACCCGGTCCCTTCGCGTGTGCGGCGCGGATATTCGCGTTTTGCCGGGACGGATATAGCACGTCCCCTGCTGGCTTATGCTCAGAGATGCGCGCGGTCTCCTTACGTTGCTCTTGCGTATCGGCGGCACCGGAGTAGAAAGCACTGCCTCCGGTGCCGTAATTCGATCTCCGGTCTCCTCTTTTTAATGCCTCGATCGCTCATTCTCGGCTCGCCGCGCGCGGGAGCATGTGCGGGGAGTGAGTGATTCGCCGCCGACCGTGACGGCTCGGGAGGGGCCGCGATCGGATATCGCCTGATGGGCGGCGCGGCGGATCGCGCACGCGGGGCCGTGCGGCGCGGGGGCGCCCCGCCGCCTTCCACTGAGTGGTATGGCGCTCTTGCCCGCCCTCGGGGTCCAGGTGTTGGCTTCATCACCAATCGCAGCCCAAGGACAACGGAGTCATAGAACGCTGTCGTCCATCGCATTCCCCCCATTAAGCGGCGGATTCGAATGCGGTTTTTTGAGCGTGAAAGAGGGCCAGCAGTGAAAACCAGACGTAGGATTCTGATGGCGGGCGTAGCGGCTGTCTTGGCGCTCACGGCGTCCGCCTGCGGTGGCGACGGGTCGGACTCCGGCGGGGGCGACGGCGGACCCGGCACCATCAAGGTGGGCGTCGGCACCCGGCAGACGTTCGAGTTCCTGCCCGCCGAGTACGGCGTCGACCTCGGCGTGTGGAAGAAGCGCGGCCTCAACGTGGAGAACGTCTACGTGCAGGGCGGCGGCCAGGTATCGCAGGCGATGGCCGCGGGCCAGGTGCAGGTCGGGCTGACCACGGGCTCCTCCGGCGCCGACGCCATTCTCAGCGGCGTCCCGTCCAAGGTCGTCGGCCTGATCGGCAAGGACTTCAAGATGATGCAGGTGGTCGTGGCGAAGGACTCGCCGATCACCGACGTCAAGGGGCTCAAGGGCAAGACGGTCGGCGTCTCCGCCGCGGGCTCGCTCACCGACTACCTCGCCAAGATGATCGCGGTGAGCCAGGGCTGGTCGGAGCGCGACGTCAAGCGGGCCAACACCGGCGGCCTGAACGAGCAGCTCGCCGCGCTGGAGTCCGGCTCCATCGACGCCTTCGTCTGGTCCGCGGAGGCCGGGTTCGCGCTGGAGGAGCAGGGCAAGGGCCGCGTCCTCATGGACTTCGGCGACGTGGTCAAGGACAGCGTGTTCGAGAACATCATCGCCACCAACGACGCCGTCAAGAAGCGCGAGGCGTCGGTGCGGGCGTACCTCGAGGGCTGGTACGAGACCGTCAACTACATGAAGGCGCACCGCGCCGAGACGGTCGCGTACATGGTCAAGAAGTTCGAGGTCTCCGAGACCGTGGCGGGCAAGACCTACGACCACGACATCGGCAACCTCTCCGGTGACGGCTCGATCCCCGAGGCCAACCTCAAGGGGCTCGCCGCCTCGCTCGTCGCCCAGGGGGTGGTGGACGACGAGCCCGCCACCGACGAGTTCTGGGACGGCCGGTTCGTGCCCGTGGCGAAGGCCGGATGAGCACCGGCGAAACGGTGCGCCCGACCGCCGGCGCCGCGGCCGACCGCCGCGGCGCGGGCGGCCCCCGGGCCCGGTGGCGGCCGTCCGGCACCGTGCTGGGCATCGCCGGGGTCCTCGCGGTCTGGCTGGTCGGCTGGGAGCTGACCGTGCGCGCCGGGGTCATCAGCCGGACGTTCGCCGCGACGCCGACCGAGGTCGTGCGGGAGATGGTGGGCCTCGCGGGCGACGCCGGGGTGCGGTCCGCGTTCGCGAGCGCGATCGGCATGTTCCTGGTGGCGTTCGCGATCGCCGCGGCGGCCGGGGTGCTCGCCGGGGCGGCGATGGGCCTGTCGAAGATCGCCTACCGGACGTTCCACCCGCTCGTCCTCGGGCTGTTCTCCACCCCCAAGATGATCTTCATTCCGATCTTCATCCTGATCGCCGGGTTCGGCGCGACGTCGAAGATCTCCTACGGCGCCGTGTCCGGGTTCTTCCCGGTCGCGGTGACGGTCACCGCCGGCGTGCGGATGGTCGACCAGCGGCTGCTGGTGGCCGCGCGGTCGATGGGGGCCTCGCGGCTCCAGACGCTGCGCGGCGTCGTCATGCCGGGCTCGCTGCCCGCCGTCATGGCGGCGCTCTGGTACGGCATGAAGCACGCGCTGCTCGGCGTCCTGATCATGGAGCTGTTCGCGTCCCAGCGGGGCATCGGCCACTACATCGACCTCTACAGCTCGAACTTCCGCCCCGACCGGGTGTTCGCCCTGGTCTTCGGTCTGGCGCTGTTCGCCGTCCTGCTGGGCTCGCTGTGGCGGTGGCAGGAGAAGCGGCTGAGCCGATGGAAAGGTAACCATGGCTGAAACGACCACCGCCGCGGCGATGGCCGCGACCAACGTGACGATGTCCTACCGGACGCGGCGCGGGGACACCGTCGTGGCGCTCGACGACGTGAGCCTCGACGTCCGCCGGGGCGAGTTCCTGAGCCTCATCGGGCCGAGCGGCTGCGGCAAGTCCACGCTGCTCTACATCCTCGGCGGGCTGCGCAAGCAGACGTCCGGGGAGGTCACGCTGGAGGGCGAGCGGGTCACCGGGCCGACCCCCCGGAAGGTGGGCTTCGTCTTCCAGGACTACACGCTCTTCCCCTGGCGCACGATCATCTCCAACGTCGAGGTCGGGCTGGAGTTCCGCGGCACCGGCAAGCGGGAGCGGCGGGAGCGGGCCGAGCGCAACCTCGACCTGGTGGGGCTCGGCGCGTTCGCGAACGCCTACCCGAGCGAGCTGTCCGGCGGCATGCAGCAGCGCGTGGCGATCGCCCGCGCGCTGTCCCTGGACCCCGACATCCTGCTGATGGACGAGCCGTTCGGCGCCCTGGACGAGCAGACCCGCACGGTCCTCGGCGAGGAGCTCGCGCGGATCCTGGAGAAGACTGGCAAGACCATCGTGTTCGTCACGCACAGCCTGAGCGAGGCGGCCTACCTCTCCGACCGGGTCGTGGTGATGTCGGCCAGGCCCGGCCGGATCAAGGAGATCCTGCCGGTGGACGAGCCGCGGCCGCGCGGGGACGGGTTCTCCACCTCGGCCGCGTTCAACGACCTGCGCAACGGCCTGTTCGACCTGCTGCACGAAGAGGTGCGGGCGGCGACGCTCGCCGAGATGAATCCAGGGCAGGCGTCCGGCAAGGGCGGCGGGCGCCGTGGCTAGGCGGGAACGGCTGACCGTCGTCGCGATCCAGCTCGGCCTGGCCGCGGTGGTCCTGGCGGTCTGGATCTACCAGACGCGCATCGGACGGGTGTCCCCGATTCTGCTGCCGCAGCCGGAGCGGGTCCTGGAGGAGTTCCCGGACCTGCTGCGCGACCCCGACTTCTGGTCCAGCCTGAAGGTCACCGTCCTTGAGCTGGCGGGCGCGTTCGGCGTCGCCACCGCTGCCGGGCTGCTGGTCGGCGCGGTGGTCGGCGCGTGGGCGCCGGCCGCGCGGGTCGCCACGCCGCTGCTGGCCTGGGCGCAGACGGTGCCGATCATCCTCTTCTACCCGATCTGCATCCTGATCTTCGGGATCGGGCCGATGTCCAAGCTCGCGTTCGGGGGCTTCTACGGCTTCTTCCCGATCGCGGCGAACACCGTCCTCGCGATCTCCACCGTGCCGCCGCGCTACCTCACCGCGGCGGCGGCGCTCGGCGCGAGCCGGCGGCACGTGATCACGCGGGTGCTGATCCCCGCGGCGAGGCCGCTGATCCTGGCCGGGGTCCGGCTGGGCGCCGCGCTCTGCCTCATCGGCGTCCTCGCCGGTGAGCTGCTCGGCTCGACGGAGGGGCTCGGCTACAAGATCGCCTCCGCGTCCGGCGGGTTCAAGACGCCGGAGCTGTACGCCTACATCACCGTCGCGCTGGTGCTCGTCGCGATCTTCAACCTCGCCATCACCCGGACCGAGGACCGCAATGCGCAGGTCTGAGTGAGCGCGGCGCGCGGGCGGCCTTCCCGGCGGTCCCGGCGCGGCCCGCCGTGAGAGCCCCGCCGACCGCGCTGATCACGTTCCTGTTCTGCCACGGCCTCGGCGTCAACACGGTCGCGCTGCCGTTGCTGGCGGTGGACCACGGGCACGGGGCGACCGCGGTCGGCGTCCTGGTCGCGGTCTCGGCCGGCGGCCAGATCGGCGTGCGGATGGTCGTCGCCCGCTGGGCGCACCGGCTGACCGAGCGCGGCCTGGTCCTGGCGTCGGCGGCGCTGCTGTGCCTGTCGAGCGCGGTGGTGCTGCCCGCGCCGGAGATGTGGGCGTTCGCGGCGGCCAACCTCGCCCAGGGCGTCGCCCGCGGCTGCTTCTGGGTGGGCGTGCAGGCCCATGTCGTGCGCAGCGTGCCCGAGCCGCGGCGCGCGCTGGCCTGGGTCGACCTCGCGGGCGGCGCGGGGATGGTGGTCGGGCCCGCGACGATCGGCCTGGCGGGCGGCTCGGTCCCCGCCGCGCTGGCCGCCGGGGTCGCCGTCACGGCGGTCGCGGCGCTGTTCACCCTGCGCCTGACGCGGCTGCCGCTGCCGCCGCCCGAGAAGGCCACCGGCTTCGCCGGGATCGTGTTCCGCCGGACGCTGCGCCCGTCGCTGCTGGCCGCGGTCTCGACCGGCACCTGGCGCGGCATGCTCGGCTCGTACATCCCCGTGGTGCTCGCGGCGGCCGGGCACTCCGCCTCGGCGGTCGGGCTGCTGGTCGGGCTCGGCTCGGCCACGATGATCGCCGGGTCGATGCTGGTCGGCGTCACGCCGCGGGCCCGGCTCGGCCCGCTGTACGTGCTCGGCGCGCTGGCGTCCGGCGCGTCGCTCGCCGGAATCGGGATCTGGCCGCGCGAGCCCGCGGTCGTGGTCGCGCTGCTGGTCGGCGGCGGGATCGGCGGGGGCGCGCTGCAGACGCTCAGCACGTCGCTGGCCGCCTACGCCGTCGCCCCCGCCGAGCGCGGGCGCGTGGTGGCCGACGTCGGCACCTACCGGGCGGTCGCGCTGCTGGCCTCGCCGCTGGGCATCGCGGCGCTGCTGCCGCTGCTCGCGCTGGGCCCGGCGATGGCGCTGGTCGGGGCGTTCGCGGCGGTGCCCGCGCTGAGTCGCCCGCCCCCGCAGTCCGGATGACGCAGCAGTCCGGATGACGCAGCAGTCCGGATGACGCAGCAGTCCGGTTGACGCTTCCTATTGTCCGTCCCGTCCTTGTCGAGGAGGAGAGATGTTCGAGCAGACGCACCCCCGCACCCGGGTGGTCGCCGGAGCCGGTGCCCACCGTCGCCTGCCGGAGTTGCTGGCCGACCTGAACGCGAGCTCGGTCTACGTGGTCTGCGGCCGCACGGTCGGGAAGGGCCCCCAGCTCGCGGCGCTGCGCGAGGTGCTCGGCGACGCGATCGTCGGGGTGTTCGACGAGATCCGTCCGCAGGCCGGGCGGTCCCATCTGGACGCGGCCGCCGCCGCCATCCGGGCGTCCGGCGCCGAGGCGGTGCTGAGCCTCGGCGGCGGCGCGGCGATCGACACCGCCAAGTACCTGATCCTGATGCTCACCGTGGACGGTCCGCTGGACGGCTTCACGGTGCCGAAGGGGCGCGGCCGCGAGGGCCGTCCGGCACGGGCGCTCGACGGCACGGCGTGCCCGCACATCGCCGTGCCGACGACGACCGGCTCGTCCAGCGAGGTCATGCCCTGGGCGGGGGTGCGGGACGAGGAGCTGGGCGAGAAGGTGCTCTTCCGCGATCCGCTGCTCGTCCCGGACGTGGCGGTGCTCGACCCGGAGCTGGTGGTGCCGACCGGCGCGGCGCTCACCGCGTCGAGCGGGGTCACCGCGGTGGCGCGGGCCGTGGAGGCCACCTACTCCCGGGACCGGCAGCCGATCGCCGAGGGCTACGCCCTCCAGGCGCTGCACCTGCTCTCCACCGGCCTGCCCCGCTCGATCGAGGCGCCCGGCGACCTCGGCGCCCGGCTCGACGCCCAGGTCGGCGCGCTGCTCTCCGGCATCGCGGCGGACAACGCGATGGTGTCGCTCACGCACGCGATCGGGCACGCGGTCGGCGGCCGGTACGCGCTCCAGCACGGCGTCGCCCACCGGATCTTCCTGCCCCCGGCCGCCGCCCTGCTGCTGCCCGCCGCCGGGTCCGCGGTCGGACGGGTCGCGGAGGCGGTCGGCGCGGACGGCCGGGACGCGGAAGCGGTCACCGCCGCGCTGCGCGCCATGTTCGCCCCGCTGCCCATCCCCACCCGGCTCCGCGACGTGAACGTCGACCGGGCCGACCTCCCGGCGATCGCCGAGGCGACCTCGCACGAGCCGATGATGGCCTACCTGCCCCGGGAGATGAAGGTCGAGGAGATCGAGGAACTGCTGGAGTCATGTTGGTGACGCCTCCCGCGGCGGACGGGCGGACCGGCCGCCCGGCGCGGCCGAAGGTCGCGGTCGTCTCCACCGGCGGCACCATCGCCTCGGTCGGCCGGGACCGGCTCGACCTCACCGGCTACCCCGAGGTGGCCGAGATGCGGGCCGTCGGCGCGCTGCTGGCCGAGCTGCCGGAGCTGGCCGAGGTGGCGGACATCGGCACGGTCGAGCTGCCGAACGTGCCCAGCCACGCGCTCGGCGTGGACGGCGCGCTCGAAGTCGGACGCGCCGTGCGGAATCTCGCGGCCGACCCGGCGACGGCGGGCGTCGTGGTCACCCACGGCACGAACACGCTGGAGGAGACCGCGTTCCTGCTCGACCTGGTCTGCCCGCCCGGCACACCGGTCGTCGTCACCGGCGCGATGCGTCCCGCCACCGGGCTCAGCGCCGACGGGCCTCTGAACCTGCTCAACGCGGTCCGGCTCGCGGCCGATCCGGCGGCGCGCGGGCGGGGCGTGCTCGTGCTGCTGGACGACACCGTCCACGCCGCGCGGGAGGTCACCAAGTCGTCGGCCAACCGCCTGTCGGCGTTCCGCGGCGGCGAGCTGGGGCCGCTCGGGTTCGTCGAGGGGGACGGCGCGGTGCGTTTCCACCACGCCGCCGAGCCGTGGGCGGCCCGGGGGACGTTCGACCCGGACGCCGTCGGCACGCCGCCGCGGGTGGACATCGTCGTGTCCTACCTCGGGGCGGACGGCGCGCTCATCGACGCGGCCGTCGCGGCGGGCGCGGCCGGGATCGTCAGCGCGGGCACGGGCGCCGGGTATCCGACACCGGCCGAGGAGCAGGCGGTGGAGCGGGCGGCCAAGGCGGGAGTGCTGGTGTGCCAGGCGACCCGCGTCGCCTCGGGCCTGGTGACGCCGCGCCCGGCCGCGCTCGCGGACGGCGTGCTGACGGCCGGGGACCTCAACCCGTGGAAGGCGCGCCTGCTCCTGGCACTGGCCCTGACCCGCACCAACGACGCGACGACGATCCAGCCCCTCTTCGACCGCTAGCACGAACGCCCGGCCCCTCCGCGGGGCCGGGCACATGGCTCAGCGCGTCAGTTCGGCCGCCGACTCGTACAGGTCGTCCACCGTGTGGTCGTCGAGGTGGCGGGCCGCCGTCCAGAGGGCGTCTGCGCCGCCGGTGTTGTCGTCGAACTTGCGGCGCACCGCGGCCGCCTCGTCCACCTGGACGGCCGGGTCGCCGTCGAACCGCTCCCCACCGGCCACGACGTGCATCCGGGCGCCGAACCCTTCCGCGAGCGCGGGGTCGGCGACGTACTCGACGCGGCGGGCGAGGGCGCGCACCGCGTCCCTGCCGACGCTGTCCGGCTCGAAGGAGGCGACGCCGACCCGGCCGTCGACCAGCGCGAGCGCGACCGCCGCCGGCAGGCTCGCGCGGGCCTGGTACTCGGTGACCGGCGCCGTCTTCTCGGCGACGGGCTCGCAGACGATCGGCACGTACCAGGGCGCGACCTCGCAGACGATCCGCTCCACCCGGGCGGCGTCCACCCGTTCCCGCAGCGCGAGCGCCATCTCGATGAACGGGTGCAGCACGTGCGCGCACGGGTAGAGCTTGACCTCCGCCTCGGCGGACGCCCACCGGTCGCCGAGCCCCTCGGTGATCGCGTCCTCGTCGGCGGGCACGTCGAGGAAGGACGCGAACACGCCGTGCCGGCCTTCGACCACCGACGCCGGTCCGGGGAAGCCGCGCGCGGCGAGGCCGTCCGCCACGATGCCGCCGTGCGCCGCCCAGCCCGGGTGCAGCCGCTTGGACCAGGTGCCGTCGCTGAGGAACTCCAGCAGGCCGCCGGACATGCTTCCGGACAGGCCCATCGCGCTCGCGATCGCCGCCGGCTCCCGGCCCTGCGACACCCCCGCCACGAGGGCCGCGGCGAGCGGGCCGAGGACGCCGGTCGCCTGGAAACCGCGGGAGTGGAAGCCCCGTCCGGCCGCCGAGCCGAGGCGGGCCAGCAGTTCGTCCCCGGCCGCGACGGCCGTGATCAGGTCGGCGCCGGGCCGGGAGCCGTCCGCCACGGCCAGCGCGGTCGGCAGCAGGACGCTCATCGGGTGGATCACCGAGGACGGGAACGTGTCGTCGAAGTCCAGCGTGTGCACCAGCGTGCCGTGGACGAGCGCGGCGGCGGCCGGGTGCAGCGGCGCCGGGTCGAGCAGCAGGCGGGAGCCGTCACCGCCGAGTTCGGCCGCCACCTCGCGGACGGCGGCCCCGGCGGGCGTGGACCAAGCCGCCGCCATCAGCCCCACCGCGTCGGCCACCCGCAGCGCGGTCCGCTGACGGACCTCGGCGGGGACGTCGGCCGCGCGCAGGTCGCGGGCCCAGGCGGCGAAGGTGGTGGCGATGGAGCTGGTCGGCACGGGAGTTCTCCAAAGGTCGGCACGTCAAAGTTCCCACCTCAGAGGGTCCAGGACGCGGACGCGAAAGGAGCAGCGGCGCGTTCCACTGGGCGGACGGACGCGCTGGTCGGAGCCCGGACGGCCCACTTCACTGTCCGCATGGACGTCCGGCTCAAGGTCAACGGTACCGAGCACGAACTGCCGATCGACGACAACGCCCTGCTGCTCGACGTGCTGCGCGACCGGCTGCGGCTGACCGGCGCGAAGCGCTCCTGCGACGTGCAGGTCTGCGGCGCCTGCACGGTCCTGGTCGGCGGCGAGCCGGTCAGCTCGTGCTGCTTCCTCGCGCACGACGCGCGGGACGGCGAGGTGGAGACCATCGAGGGCTTCGCCGCCGAGGAGGGCTTCGCGGCGCTGGCCGAGGCGTTCGCGCGCCACAACGCGTTCCAGTGCGGGTACTGCGCGCCCGGCTTCCTCATGACGCTCAAGCCGCTGCTGGCTCGCGGCGCCCTGCGGAGCAGGGCCGACGTCGAGCGGGAGTTCGCGGGGAACCTGTGCCGCTGCACCGGCTACCGGGCGATCGTCGACGCCGTCTGCGAAGCGGCCGGAGTCGCGTCGTGACCGCGCCGGACCTGGCCGCGCCGGACCTGACCGCGCCGGACCTGACCGCGCCGGACCTGGAGGTGGTGGGCCGGTCGCCCACCCGTCCCGACCTCGCCGCGAAGCTGACCGGCGCCGCCGAGTACGGCGCGGACCTGCACGTGCCCGGCGCGCTCCAGGTCAAGCTGCTGCGCAGCCCGGTCGCCCACGCGAGGATCACCGCGCTGGACACCGCCGCCGCGCGCGCCGTCCCCGGCGTCGCGGCCGTCGTGACCTCGGCGGACCTGACCGGCTTCGACGCCACCTGGGGCCACTACGTGCGGGACCGTCCCATCCTCGCCCGGGACGTCGTCCGGTTCGCGGGCGAGATCGTCGCCGCCGTGGCGGCGGAGACCGAGGCCGCCGCCGCTGCCGGGGTTCGCGCGATCGAGGCGGCGTACGAGCCGCTCCCCGCCCTGGTCGACGTGCGCGACGCGGTCGCGCCCGGTGCCGCGCGGGTACACGAGACCCCCGCCCGGCCCGGCTTCTCCTGCCCGCCCGGCGCCGTCTTCGACGACGACAACGCCTTCTTCCACTACCGGATCGACCTGGAGCGCGCACCCGGTGCCGACCCGCCGGACGCGGTGGTGATCGAGAAGGAGTACGCCTTCCCGGCCGTCTACCAGTACGCGATGGAGCCCCACGCGGTCGTCGCGTCCGCCGACGCCGAGAGCATCGACGTGTGGTCGTCCTGCCAGCATCCGTTCCTGGTGCGGGAGGAGTTGGCCGAGGTCTTCGGGCTTCCGCCGGAGCGGGTGCGGATCAGGGTGCCCTTCCTGGGCGGCGGGTTCGGCAGCAAGTCGTACGCGAAGATGGAGCCGGTCGCGGTCGCCGTGGCCCGCGTCGCCGGACGTCCGGTACGGCTGGTCAACAGCGTCGAGGACGCGATGGTCACCACCCGCCGCCACGGCATGCGCTGCCGGATGCGCACGGTCGCCGACCGGGACGGACGCCTGCTGTCCCGGAGCGCGGACGTCTGGATGGACACCGGCGCCTACGCCGACAACGGTCCCACGGTCACGATGGTGGCGGGCATGGCGGCCACCGGGCCGTACCGGTGGGACCGTGTGCGGGTGGACGCCGCCTGCGTCTACACGCACCTGCCGCCCGCGGGCTCGTACCGCGGCTTCGGCGCCGCCCACCTCCAATGGGTCGGGGAGTCCCAGGTGGACGAGGTCGCGGCGGCGCTGGGCGTCGACCGCCTGGAGCTGCGCCGCCGGAACCTGCTGCGCCGCGGCGAGACCGTGATCCCGGGCTGCCGTCCGCTGGACGCCGACCTCGCCGCTGATCTCGACGCCGTGGCCGACCGGCTCGGCTGGGGCGCGGACCTGCCCGCGTGGCGCGGCCGGGGCGTCTCGGTCGGGGTGTCGCCCGGCGGCGTCTCCGCCCGGTCGCGGGCCCGCGTCGAGCTGCGGCCGGACGGCGGGGCGACGGTGCTGGTCGGGTCGCAGGAACTCGGCCAGGGCGCCCGCACCGTGCACGCCCAGATCGCGGCCGAGGTGCTCGGCCTCCCCCTGGACCGGGTGGACGTGCCCGCCACGGACACGTCCACGACCCCCTACGACCGGTCGACCGGCGCCAGCCGGTCCACCACGGTCGCGGGCCTGGCCGTGCAGCGGGCCGCCGAGAAGTTGCGGGAGCGGATCGTGGCGGCAGCCGCGACGCAATGGGACGTACCGGCCTCTGAACTGGCCCTGCGCGCGGGCCGGGTGGTCCGCGGCGACCGCTCCTGGGATCTCGCCGACCTCGATCCCGGCGGCCTTGCCGGGGAGGGCTCGGCGGAGGAACTCGGCGGGGGCGCCGGACCGGCGCTCTTCTGGGAGGTCTGCGTCGCCGGAGCCGAGGTGGCGGTCGACCCGGACACGGGCCGGATCGAGATACGCGACGCGGTCACCGTCGCCGACGTCGGCCGCGCCGTCAACCCCGCCCTGGTCGAGCGCCAGGACGAGGGGTGCGCGCTGCAGGCGGTCGGGAACGCGCTCTTCGAGGAGATGCGCTTCGGCGCGGACGGCGTCCTGCGCAACCCCGGCCTGCTGGACTACCGGGTCCCGGCCATCGCCGACATGCCCCAGAGCATGACCTGCGTGATCGTGGAGAACGGCGACGGCCCGGGACCGTTCGGCGCCAAGGGCTGCGGCGAGGGCGTCTTCGGCGGCCTGACGGCCGCGCTGGTCACCGCCGTGGCCGACGCCGGGGTGAGCGTCCCCGAACTGCCCATGTCACCGGACCGGGTATGGCGGTGGATCCATGCTTCCTGACTTCACGATCCTGCGGCCCGCCACGGTGGCGGAGGCGTGCGGGCTGCTGGCCGAGCACGCCGGGGAGGCCGCCGCGTACGCGGGCGGCACCGAACTGCTGGTGGCCATGAAGCTCGGGCTCGCCGCCCCTCGGTACCTGGTCGACCTCAAGGGCGCGCCGGGCCTGGACGACCTCGCCGTCCGGGACGGCGTCCTGCGGGTCGGCGCCCTGGCCACGCACCGCCGGATCGAACGCTCGGCGCGGGTCGCCGCCGTGCTCCCCGCCCTCGCGGGACTGGAACGGCGGCTGGCCAACCCGCGCATCCGCGGCACCGGGACGGTGGGAGGAAACCTCGCGTCGGGCCGTCCGCATTCGGATCTGGCCACGTTCCTCATCGCCGCCGGAGCCACCGTCTCCTGCGCCTCGGCCGCCGGGACCACCCGCACCATCGACGCCGCCGACCTGACGCCCGCGCCGTTCCAGACGGTTCTCGCCGGTGACGAGGTCGTCACGGCGGTGGACGTGCCGGTGCCGCATCCGGGGACGGCCCTCGCCCACAAGCGGTTCATCCTCGTCGAACGTCCGGCCGCCACGGTCACCGTCCGGCTCAGCGCGGCCGACGGGGTCGTGACGGCCGCGCGGGTCGTCGCGGGGGCGGCATCGCCGATCCCGGCTCCGCTGCCGTCTGCGGCGGACGCGCTGGTCGGCGTGCCCGTCGACGCCGGACCCGAGATGCTGGAAGCGGCCGGTGCCGCCGCAGGGGAGACGATGACCGTCGCCCCCGGCGGCGACGAGGCGTACGCCCGCCAACTCGTCGCCGTACTCGTACGCCGCGCCGCGCAGACCGCACTCACCGACCTCGCCCCCCGCTGAGGCGTGCGGGAGGGTCAGCCGTAGGCGGCGCGGAGGGTGGCGCCGATTCCGGCGGCCGCCTCCTTCGCCAGGTCGCCGAGCTGGTCGGCGCTGTGGCTGTGCAACGGCGAGGTCACCGAGATCGCCGCGATGGCGCGGTTCTCCGAGTTGAGCACGGGCGCCGCGACCGCGAGATACCCGACGTGCATCTCCTCCACCTCGGTGGCGATGCCGGACTCCCTGGTCCGTTCCAGCGCCTGGTTCAGGTGGAGCGCCGAGGTGATCGTCCGCGGGGTGCGGCGGGGGAGCCCGGCGCGGAGCACCTCGGTGAGCAGGCTCGGCTTGGCGTAGGCGAGCAGCGCCTTGCCCACCGCCGTGCAGTGCAGCGGCATCCGGCCGGCGATCTGGGTGTGCCGGGTCGGCTGCCGGAACGGCGACAGCCGCTCGATGACCAGCGCCTCCAGTCCGTCGAGGACGGCCAGGTGCACCACCGCCTGGGTGCGGTAGAGGAGCCCCTGCATGTACGGGCGGCCGGCGTCCCGCAGAATGCGCTGGTGGGGCACGCGCTGGCCCAGTTCGAAGAGGCGCAGCCCGAGCCGGTAGTCGATGCCGGAACGTTCCAAGATCCCCCAGGTGGTGACCACCTGGCAGATCCGGTGGACGGTCGTGCGCGGCAGGCCGGTGCGCCGCACCAGCTCCGCCAGCGACAGCTCGACGTCGTCGATCGTGAACGCGTCGAGGATGATCTCGATCTTGCCGACCACCGACCGCGGGTCGAGCTTGTCGCCCTCCCGCGCCAAGGCCCTCTCGCTTGCCCTGTCGCCGGTCTGTTCGCCGGTCTGTTCGCTGGTCTGGTCGCGCTGCCTCGCCATGCTCACGGCGTCCCGCCGTACGCCGAGTCCGCCTGGACCGTCTCGTCGAGGAACTTGGAGACGAGCGCCGCGACCTCCTCGGGCAGCTGCTCCATCAGCGGCACCATCCCGCCCTGGATGATCTCCAGCCGGGCCTGCGGCAGCCGCTCGACCAGCCGGGGCACCTGGTGGAAGGCGATCGGGTCGGCGGTGGCGCCGATGCAGAGCACGGGCCCGCGGTAGCCGGTCCGCCCCTCCATCCGGTACGTGCTGATCGCCCGGTGCCCGTCCTCGGCCTGGTCCTCCAGCAGGAGGACGTCCCGCACGTACCGGTTGAGCAGGTCGGGACGGGCGGGCGGGTAGAAGCCGCTGCGGCGCACCCACAGCTCCATGAGGTGGCGGCCGTCGTCCTGGAGCTCGACCATGCTGAGCGGGTGCATCGGCGGCCGCTCGCGGCGGAACTCCTCGTCCACGTAGGGCGTCCCGGACAGGACGAGCCGCCGCAGCCGCTCCGGCCGCCGGTGCGACATCTCGATCGCGATGATGCCGCCGAGCTGGTGGCCGAGCAGGTCGACGCGGTCGAGCCCCAGCTCCTCCAGGAGGGCGAGCACCGAGTCGGCGTACCGCTCGATCGAGTGGTCGGGGATGGACTCGGACGCGCCGTAGCCGATGATGTCCGGCGCGATCACCCGGCGCTGCTCCGCGAGGAGGGGCATGAGCAGCCGGAACTCGTCCCATGACCGCGGCGTCTGGTGCAGCAGGAGGAGCGGCTCCCCGGCGCCCATCTCGACGTAGTGCATGAGACCGCTGCGCGTTCGGGCGTAGTGCGGGGAGAACATCGGGGCGATCATCGACCTTCGTCCTGTCGTCGGTTTTGTGGAGCTTACTTGGCTTTTGTCCTGTTTCTGTGCCCGTCGTCGTGGCCGCCACCCTAGGTCGGCCCCGGCCCCGGCGGCTCGCGTGCGCATCCACTGACCGGGATGCGGGGCTGGTCAGGCGTCCGGGCGGTCCCGCAGCCTATGGACCCGAACAGTCCGGTGGACGCGAAAGGAGGGCCGATGGCACCCGAACCGGTGGAGCGGGCAGTGGAGCGAGCTGTGGGGCGGGCATGGGCGGCGATCGACGCCGACCGCCTCCGGGACCTGACGCTGCGCATGGTGTCGACCCCGAGCCCGACCGGCGACGAGGCGGCGCTCGCCCGCTTCCTCACCGGCCACCTGGCCGCGGCCGGGCTGGAGGCGGCCTACCAGGAGATCGACGACCGGCAGGGCAACGCGGTCGGGCGGCTGCGCGGCGACGGAACCGGTGCCGACCTGCTGCTCTACGCGCCCATCGACACGCTCTCGGTCGGCACTGCGGAGGAGGACGTCCCCTACGTCGGCGACGAACTCCGCCCCGACATGCGCACCGAGGGCGTCCTCGACGGCGACACGATCATCGGCCTCGGCGCCAGCAACCCGAAGGGGCACGCCGCCTGCCTCGTGGAGGCGGCCTCGGCGATCGCCGCGGCGGGCCTGCCGCTGCGCGGATCGCTCCTGGTCGGGCTGGGCGCCGGGGGGATGCCGACCAACCGCCGTCCGGGCGCGTCCCGGGCGAACGCGGGCCAGGGGAACGGCTGCTCGTTCATGCTGGAGCAGGGCGTGTGGGCCGACCACGCCATCCTCGCCAAGCCCGGCTGGTCGGTCTCCCACGAGGAGGTCGGGCTCTGCTGGTTCACCGTCCGGGTGGACGGCACCTACAACTACGTGGGCAGCAGGCAGCGGCTGCCGTACCGCAACGCGGTCGTCGACGCCGCCCGGCTGATCGGCGAGCTGGAGCGCTGGTTCCCCGAGTACACCGCCCGCAACACGTCCGGCCTGGTCGCCCCGCAGGGGCACATCGCGTCGGTGCGCGGCGGCTGGGAGCGGACGGCCGCGTTCAGCCCGGCGGTCTGCGAGTTCACCGTGGACCTGCGGATCAGCCCGCGCACCACCCCGGCGGACGCCGCCCGGCAGTTCGCCGAGGGCATGGCGGCGGCGCTGGCGCGGCTGGGCGACGTGTCCGCGACCTGGGAGATGACGCTCTCCATCCCCGGGAGCCGCACCGACCCGTCGACCTGGATCGTCCGGTCCTGCGTGCGGGCCTGGGAAGAGGTCACCGGCGAGCCGCACGTCCCGGACGAGGCGGCCCGCACCACCAGCGGCGCGACCGACGGCAACATCCTGCGCAACCGCGGCCTTCCCACCGCCCGGATCGGCATGCCCCGGCTCACCGCCGCGTCCGGCGCCGAGGTCGACTTCGCGATGGGCATGAACGCGGTCTCCCTGCCGAGCATGCTCCGGCTGACCAGGCTGCTGGTCGCCGCGGCGGTGGACGCCTGCACCCGGGACCGCTCCGAGCTGGAGGAACTCACGTGACCCGCTGGTGGCAGGAGGCGTTCGCCGGTGAGGCGGGCGCCGCGTACGCCTCGTTCGCGCACCGCCAGGACCCGGGGCACCGCCCGGCCGTCCTGGTCATCGACGTCGTCCGGTCGTTCGTCGGCTCGCCCGGATTGGACCTGGACGCGGCGATCGCCGAATGGCCCACCGCCTGCGGGCCCGCCGCCCACCGGGCGCTCCCGGCGATCGCGGCGGTGCTGGCCGCCGCCCGCGCCGCCGGGGTGCCGGTCGCGCATCTGCGCCCGTCCGGCCCGGCCGCCCGGCACCTCGGGCCCACGGTGAAGAACGAGCTGGTCGGCGAGTTCGTCAACGGACGCCCCGGCGCGGTCGACTTCGTGACCGAGTCCGCGCCCCGCGAGGACGAGCTTGTCATCGCCAAGCCCCGGGCGAGCGCGTTCTTCGACACGCCGCTGGCGACCTGCCTCCGCGCCCTCGGCGTGGACGACCTGATCGTCATGGGCACCACGACGTCCGGATGCGTCCGCGCGTCGGTGGTGGACGCCTTCTCGCACGGCTTCCGGCCGTTCGTGGTGGAGCAGGCGGTGTTCGACCGCTCCCGCCTGTCCGCCGCCGTGAGCCTCTACGAGATGGACGCCAAGTACGCCGACGTCGTCCAGCTCGACGACGTCCTCGAACGGCTGGCGCGCACGGCCGGCGGGAAAGCGGCCGCCGGGCGCGCGGCCGGCGAAAGCGCGGCCGCATTGAGCTTCACAGGAAAGAACGACCCGATTGGAGGTTCCGATAAATGACCATCGAACGCGAGGCCGCGAAGTCTCCGGTATGGCAGAACGACACGCCTGAGGGCCCGGCTCCGGTGGGTGAGGGGCAGGACTGGTCGGCCTGGCCCCTTTATGACAGTTCCGAGCTGGGATTGCGCAATTACTGGTACCCGGTCGGCTGGGCGGACCGGTTCGGTTCCAAGCCGCAGGCGATCCGCCTTCTGGGCGAGGACTTGGCGCTGGTGCGGGAGGGCGAGGAGATCTACGCCCTCCACGACCGGTGCCCGCACCGCGGTGTGCCGCTCTCCCTCGGCCGCCGCGAGTTCCCGGACACGGTGAGCTGCGCCTACCACGGCTGGACCTTCGACCTGCAGAGCGGCGAACTGCGCGCCGCCCTCACCGACGGGCCGGAGTCGCCGATCTGCGGCAAGCTCAAGGTGCGGACGTACCCGGTGGAGCAGCGGCTCGGCCTGGTCTGGATCTACGTCGGCGACGGGCCGGTCCCGCCGGTCGAGCGGGACATCCCCGACGAGCTGCTCGACAACGACTTCGTGATGGGCGGCCGCAGCGACGTCCGGGAAGGCAACTGGCGCTTCGCCGCGGAGAACGGCTTCGACGAGGGGCACGCCAAGTACCTGCACAACACCGCCCTGTGGCGGCTGTTCAAGGTGATGCCCGCCTGGAACAAGACGCGGATCCAGCAGGTGGGGACGTGGCTCGTCCGCGTCCAGGACGAGGTGCACTGGGAGGGGAACTACCCGGGCCTCGGCGTGTGGACGAACAAGCGGTGGTGGAAGCGGATGCCGCTGCCGGACCGTCCGGGCAGGGGCAAGAAGATCAACCCGGTCATCGACTCCCTGGAGATCCCGGGCTTCGTCTCCATCCGCCTGCCCGGCCTGCTGCGGGTCGCCTACCCCAAGTTCATCCACTACGAGTGGTACGTCCCGGTGGACGAGGACCACGTCCGGTACGTGCAGATGATGGTCCGGTTCGAGCGGGGCCTGCCCGCGACGGCGTTCAAGGCCGGGTACCTCGGCGCCATCCGCTGGCTGTTCCACGGCCAGTTCACCAAGCAGGACGCCTGGATGGTCGACGTCACCGACGCGCCGCCGGAGCGCCTCTACCGGCCGGACTCCTCGATCACCACCTGGCGCCGCCACCTCGAGAAGTCCAAGCCCACCCCCCAGACCCGCCCCCTGCGCAAGAAGGCCGAACGATGAAGCTCCGCACCCTCGTCCTCGCGGTCCTGGCGGCCGCGGCGGCCGTCGCCCTGCCGCCGGTCCGCCGGCGGCTGGCCCGGCTGATCCTGCTCACCACCGGCACGGTCGTCCGCGACCAGCGGCGGATCCGGTGAGCGAGGTCGTCCTGGGCGTCGGCGCGTCGCACAGCACGCTGATGAACACCCACTGGGACGAGGTCGCCGACCTCCCCGACGCGGTCGCCTTCCGCGACGGCCTCCAGGAGGCCGCCGGGCTGGTCGCCGCCGCCCGGCCGGACGCCGTGGTGATCATCGGATCGAACCACTTCCGCGGTTTCTTCCTGGACATGATGCCCGCGGTGACGATCGGGGTCGGCGAGTGCGTCGGCGCGGGGGAGTCGGGCACGCCCGGCGGTCCCCTCCCGGTCGACACCGGCCTCGCCCGGCACCTCGTCGACTCCCTCCTGGAGAACGAGTTCGACGCCGCGTTCTCGCTGCGCCTCCAGGTGGACCACGGCATCACGCACAGCCTGCAGTACCTGGTGCCGGACCTGGACGTGCCGATCGTCCCGGTCGTGCTGAACATGTTCGCGCCGCCGCTGCCGACGCTGCGCCGCTGCCACCGGCTGGGCGAGCGGATCGGGCGGGCGATCGCGTCGGACGGGGAGGCCAAGCGGGTCGCGGTCATCGCGTCAGGCGGCCTGTCGCACCGGCTGCCGTGGCCGAAGTGGTTCGCGACCTTCTCCGACGACGACCGCTTCCTGGTCGAGGCGTGGCTCAACGGGCGCGCCTCCTGGAGCGAGTACGAGGTGCGCCGCCGTCAGATCATCCGGGCCGCCGCGCCCGACATCAACTCCGACTTCGACCGGCGTTTCCTCGACATGCTCGCCGACGGCGGGCTCGGGGAGATCCTCGGCTACGACAACCACCGGATCGAGAGCGAGGCCGGCAACGGCGGGCAGGAGATCCGGTCCTGGGTGGCGATGGCGGCGGCCGTCGGCCCCGCGCGAGGACGAACCCTCGCATACGCACCGATTCCGCAGTGGCTCACCGGCATGGGTGTGGCCGTTCTCTCCGTGGGAGGCGACCGATGACGTTCTGGACCGACCTGACAGGGGTCCCCTTCAGCCTCGACTACGTCGACGCCGGAGGCGTGCGGACCCGCGCGCTGCGCGCCGGGGAGGGGGAGCCGGTCGTCTTCCTGCACGGGACGAGCGGCCACCTTGAGGCGTTCGTCCGGAACTTCCCGGCGCACGCGGAGCACTTCAGCTGCCACGCCATCGACATGCTCGGCCACGGCTATACGCAGGGCATCGACGCGCCGTACCGGATCGCCCGCTACGTCGAGCACCTGCTCGCCTACCTCGACGCGATCGGCGCCGAACGGGCGCACCTGGTCGGCGAGTCGCTCGGCGGCTGGGTCGCGGGCAGGCTCGCCGCCGACCACCCGGACCGCGTGGCCCGCCTCACCCTGGTCGCGCCCGGCGGCACGGTGGCCAACCCGGCGGTGATGGAACGCATCAAGACCAGCACCCGCGCGGCGGTGGAGAGCGACGACGCCGGCCTCACGCGCAAGCGCCTCGAACTGCTCATGCACAACCCGGCCAAGGACGTCACCGACGAACTGGTCGCGGTGCGGCACGACGTCTACCACCGTCCCGAGTTCAAGGCCGGGCTGGACAACCTCCTCTGCCTCCAGGAGATGGAGAACCGGCGCCCCGACCTGCTCACCGAGGAGCAGCTCGGACGCATCACCGCGCCGACGCTGATCGTGTGGGGCGCCGAGAACCCGTTCGGCGAGATCCCCGAGGCCGAGC
This sequence comes from Actinomadura syzygii, assembly GCF_008085905.1. Classification (GTDB taxonomy): domain Bacteria; phylum Actinomycetota; class Actinomycetes; order Streptosporangiales; family Streptosporangiaceae; genus Spirillospora; species Spirillospora syzygii. The sequence goes on from NZ_VSFF01000008.1 coordinate 378,638, forward strand.
GGATGCACGGGGCGATCCCCGGATCCCGGCTGGAGGTCTTCCCCAAGTGCGGGCACTGGCCGCAGCACGAGCACTCCGACCGCTTCAACGCGCTGAACATCGAGTTCCTGAGCGGGCGGGACTGACCGATGGAGGTCCTGGTCAAACAGGCCACCTGGGAGGCCGATGGCGTGCTGTCCCTGTCGCTCGTCCACCCGGAGGCGTCCGAACTGCCCGCCTGGACTCCGGGCGCGCACCTCGATCTGCACCTCGGGGACCGCGTCCGGCAGTACTCGCTCTGCGGCGACCCCGCGGACCAGGGGCGCTACCGGGTCGCGGTCCTGCGCGCGCCCGACAGCCGGGGCGGCTCGGAGTACGTGCACGAGCGGCTGCGGCCGGGGCAGCCGCTGCGGATAGACGGGCCGCGGAACCACTTCACCCTGGAGCCGTCGCCGCGCTACCTGTTCGTCGCGGGCGGCATCGGCATCACCCCTCTGCTGCCGATGCTGCGCCAGGCGGCGGCCGAGGGGCGGGACTGGCGGCTCGCCTACGGCGGCCGCAGCCTGCGGTCCATGGCCTTCCTGGACGAGTTGGCCGGGTACGGGGAGCGGGTCGAGTTCGTCCCGCAGGACGAGCGCGGCCCGCTCGACCTGGACGCGCTCCTCGGCGCGCCGCTGTCCGACACCCTGGTCTACTGCTGCGGTCCCGAGCCGCTGCTCGCGGCCGTCGAGGAGCGCTGCGCGGACTGGCCGCCGGGCTCCCTGCGGCTGGAGCGGTTCGCGGCCAAGCCGCAGGACTTCGGCCCCGACGAGCCTTTCGAGGTCGTCTGCCAGCGCTCCGACGTGACCGTCCGCGTCGGGCCCGGAACGTCCATCGTGGACGCGCTGGAGGACGCGGACATCTGGGTGCCCAGCGCGTGCCGAGAGGGAATCTGCGGAACCTGCGAGACCCGGGTCATCGACGGGGAGCCGGACCACCGCGACTCGCTGCTCTCCGAGGGCGGGCAGGAGGCGGACAAGATCATGCTGCCGTGCGTCTCCCGCTCCCTGACCCCGCGCCTGGTCCTGGACCTCTGAACCCGGCGGTCCTGTTCCGCTGCCGCGCCTCGCCCTGCTCAGCTCACTCCGACTTTCGCGCCGATGGCCAGTGGTGGCATTGGCTCGGCGATGCGCGGTTCCGGCCGCTGGAACGGTACGAGCACGGCCACGGCGATCGCCAGCCAGGGGCGGAGTTCGGCGAGCGGCAGCGTCATGATCGACAGAACCGCGGCCGCCCACAGGGCTTGGACGGGGAAGCGGCGCTCGAAGAGCCGCCGTTCGGGTCGGCGCACGACCGCGAAAGCCGCCAGGACCAGCCAGATCTGATGGTGGGTCCAGGAGATGGGGGAGACCACCAGGCTCGCGGCTCCGATCACGATCGCGGCCGCGAAGTGGTCGCCGGCGCGGCTGGCCAGTGCCGCGCGGCGCAGCGAGATCACGACGACGGCGAGGCATAGCGGTACCCACACGGCCCTGTGCACTCCGCCGTGCAGGCCGAGGCGTCGCAGGGCGGCGTCCAGGGAGATGTTCCCCTTGGACGCGAAGGCGTGCACCTCGTCCCCCTGGAAGATCACGGACAGCCAGAACTCCCCGGACTCGTGGGACATGCTCGCCCACGCCACGACGGCGCAGGCGGCGAAGGCGGCCGCCGCGACGCCGACGGCTCGGCGGCCGGTCAGCCACAGGTACGGAACGAAGATCAACGGGGTCAGTTTGATCGCGGCCGCGACGCCCACCAGGACACCGCCTGCGCGTGTGCGCCTGAGGCAGAGGAGGTCCGCGAGGACGAGAGCGGCGATCAGGAAGCTGATCTGGCCGAACCGCAGGTTGCTGGCCAGCGGTGCGCTGACCGCGATGGCGCTGAGGACCAGCCCGCTGGAGAGCACCGCGTCCCCGAGGACGCCGGGGGCCTGGTTCCTCGCCACCTCTCTGCCCGAGACGACCGCGATCAGTGCGGTGCACGCCAGGCAGGCACAGGTCCACAGCACGGCTGCCCAGCCGTAGGGGATGAAGGTGAGCGGCATGATCACCAACGCCGCGAACGGCGGATAGGTGAAAGCGTCGCCGATGCCCACGGTATGGAACGTGTAGAGCCCGAAACCATGCCGAAAAGACCCGACGGCCCCGAGATAGACCTCTAGGTCGTCCAGGCCGTGAACGCCTTGCAGCCCGGAGAGCGCACGATGGGCGGTCACTAGAACGATCAGGCCGCCTACGCTCCAGAGCGCGTATCCAAGAAGTCGTCCGAGTGGATTTCGGTGGTGCACTCGCCCTTCCTCCGGGCCCGACGAGATTACCGTGCCCGGAGGCGATTTTTGCACCACGTTATTCCTTTGTGGGGGGCGAGTGCGGTTCCCGGTTGCACCGCATAGGCGAAGACTTCGAGGCCACAAGGGCAGATGAAGGCATCGGGTGTGAGTGCGAGCTGACGGAGATACTTTCGCCGTCGAGCAGACCAAACGCTATGAATTCGCGCTTTCACCCTCTAGGGCCCTAGGGCCCCAATGCCCCTTGCGGGGGCCCAACGGCCCCTGCGCGACGCGACACCCGCGCCAATTCCTGCGCTGCGTCAAGAACGGCGCCCACGACAAGCCGACGTAACGACCGTTGGTGCGGGGCATCGCGTCGACTCGCGTGGTCAGCGGTCCTTGCGGCGGGTGACTCAGAACAGAGCGTCGTGCTCTTCTGGTTTCACCGGCGGTGCGGCATGTCCGCGCGCCATTGCTGTCCCTCGGCCCCTGAGGACCTCTCGTCCTCGCGGCGGGGGGCCGCCTGCCTCTCCCACTCGGGTGCGGCGGTGGACCCGCGGGCGCTGCGGTCCTCTTCGGGAACCGCCGTCCCACGACCGGCGCGCCCCGCAGCCCCGGCAGTCCCGGCGGCCCCAGCAGGCCCTGCGGCCGCTGCGCGCTTCGCCTCCGCTCGGCGCACCTCTCGCACGCCGACCACCAGGAAGCGTCCCAGCGCCATCGCCGCCAGCAGCACGATGATCGCGCCGAGGCCTTCGAAGAACGACAGATGTTCGGCGATCTGGCGGGTCTGGCCGCCGAGCGCCCTCCCGGGACCGCCGGTCCACAGCGGGGCGATCGTGGTGCCCACGACGAACCACAGGCCGCCGGCGATGGCCAGCCACGACCCGAAGATGGCGACCGGACGGGCGGCACTGATCATCAGGATCAACCCGCCGATCCCTACGGCGATCGCCGGAAGGATGGACAACCACAGGCGGTCAGAGGTGTAGTCCCATGTCGCGTTCGACCCGAACCCGAAGGAGAAGTAGGGCCCGACGAACGGAATGAACCCACCCCACACCGCCAGGAGCATCAGCAGCAGCCCGTTGACCAACCCCCGGCTGCGCGGCGCCTTCAGCACTCCGGACATCGGGGCGCGTGGGGACTTCACACTCCCAGTCATGACTTACCTCCCCAACTAGCTCGAAATGTCCTATTCGCCCCGTACCCGGCCCGCCCCTGCCCAACCAGACCCACGTCAGCGCTCCCACCTGCGACGCCCCGACCTTTGCCAGTCATTGCCTCTGGCGTGGCGTCGAGGGAGGCCGCCGACACCGACCAGTTCGACGCGCGGGGACGGACATGGCGAGGGAGTTCTGCTGGTTCAGGCCCCTGCTGTGAGCGCGTCGCCGAGTGGGGTGCGGGTGTAGAAGGTGTGTCCGGCGTGCCGGGCTTGGAGGATGAGGTCGTTGGCGGCCAGCACGGCGGTGTGGCGGGATATCTGGGCGGCGGAGATTCCGGTCTCGTGGTGGATGGTGGCGGTCGTGGTGGCGACGGTGATCGTGGCGAGGATGCGGGCCCGGGTGGCGCCCAGGAGATTGGCCAGCGCGTCAGGGTCGGCGGCCGGCGGGGGCCTGTGCGGCAGCGGATAGACCAGGACGGGCGGCAGGTCGGTGTCGGCCAGGACCACGGGCGCCGTGGCGCAGAACCATGAGGGGATCAGGCGCAGGCCACGGCCGCCGAGGTGGACGTCGTGGGAGACGGGGTAGCGGGCCTGGAGTATCCGGTCGGCCGGGTGCCAGACGGCGCACGGCAGGTTCGCCAGGACGTCCTCGGGCCCGCCGTTCGCTGAGGCGCCGATGAGCCGGGTGTGCTCGGTGGCGGCGTGCCTGCGGACGTCGCTCCAGCGCGGGGCCAGCGCGGCGGTGAAGTAGGACCGCAGATGGTCGCCCAGGAGGGAGAGGGCGCCGGAGTCGCCGGTGGCGAGGTCGGCTCCCCAGCTCGGAGCCCCGCTGCGGCCGGTCAGCCTGTCCAGCTCCCGGCCGATCCGTGCGCGCGGGGTGGAGAGCAGGGTTTCGAGGGCCGGTTCCAGGCCGTCGGTCCCGGTGTGCGGGGTGAGGAAGTCGGGCCAGTACGAGGAGTCCGGGACCAGCGGCAGCAGGCACCGGCCCACCGCGGCGCCGAGCGGTCGCCCGGACAGCACGGCCAGCGTGTCGGCGCGCCACCGCGCGACATCCGCGGGCGGCGCGAATCCCGGGCGCGGCCGCCTCAGCCGGTGCAGGCTCAGCACCAATTCCCAGAGCGCATCGGGATGGACCGATACCTGAGTCCGCTCCACGTCTTCGGGTTCGAAGAAGATACGCAAACTCACACTTGAGGGCGTACCCGCCTTACAAGATCTGTCAACGCATTTGCGTCAGCGTGCAAGGGCCTGGTCTTCGTGGTTCCTTCACTGCGATCCTCGGGAGAGTCAAAAGAACGCGAAACTCACAACGCGGGGGAAACGGTGAATATTGGACCTAAGAGCGTCCTAGGGGCGGGAGTCGGCGTCCTGATCGCGGTGACAACGGCGATCGGTACAGGCGCCATAACGGCCCCGGCCCGAGCCGCCGTATCAGCGGTGCCCGCAGGCACCGGCGCCTGCACCACCGGCAAGTTCTGCCTGTGGGAAAAGACCAACTATGACGGGCAACTCCTCGTGAGGATCAACCCGGTCCCGGGCGGGAGGCATGTGGGCCTGAGCAACTACGGCGCTATTTCGGGCTACAACGCCACCAACCAGGGCCAACGAGTCTGGGAGGGATACAAGGACGGTCGATGCACCGGCCGCAGCGTTCCCATCCCGCGCTACACCCACTTCTCCGACATCACCCGGAACGGCCTCTACCACGGCATCGGCTGCATCACGCATTCGTGACCGTCCACGCCTCAGATTCACCGGAAGACCGTGTCTCGCGACACCGACCACAACCCGAACGGAGAAACCCGGCAATGTCCACGATCAGAACCGCGAACCGTCGCGGCCGTGCCATCACACTCGGCTCGACGATTCTCGCCACCGCAGCACTCGCCACCGCAGCACCCGCAGTCGCCACGGCGAACGCCGGCCCCGCCAAGATCACCGATGCGTTTCCCGGCTGCGCCAGCCATTGGGACAACGGCCGGACCACCTACGTCCAGAACGTCTCGTGCAACCGGCCGATCCGCGTGAGCGTCTCGTACTACGCCCGCGACTACCCCGACACCACCACCTGCAAGCCCATCAGCAGGGGCGGGACCACCGCCTTCGGCTGGCCGTTCTACGCCTACCGATTCAGGAATCTCAACCTCTGCTCCTAGACCGGCGCACTCACGGCCCGGCGCCGTCCAACCTCACCGTCAACGATGAGCACGGCCTGCACTGGACGCCGCCCGGCGAGTGCTGTTCAGCCGAGACCAGGCAACGGCAGGCCCGGAAACGGGGGCGGCCTGCCGTAGCCGGGTCCGCGTTGCGGAATGGCATATGCCGTGCCGATTTCTCTTTGTGGAAAACGACACCGTCGAAAGAGTCATCCGTCTTCGGCGTAGCCATCGACGATGGTTTGCTTACGGGTGACCGTCACGGATGCACATCGATCGAGTTGCCTGGCTTGGGCGGTTGCGGTGCTCCTGCCATGCTGTGCGACGTGCGCGAGGAGACTGGTCGATTGGCTGTGCCGGGGCCCGATCAGAGCGATCTCGCCGCGGTGACGTGGTCCGGCACGCGCCGACAGGCGCTGATGCTGGGCGCCGGAGCGGTCGGTCTCTTGGCCGCGGGCTCGCTGACCTTCACCGAGTCGAAGGTCTCCGAGTTTCAGGCGGCGAGACGCGCGGAGCAGGCCAGGCAGAAACGCCAGAGCACGCTTCCGCTCTTCGCCTTCGAGGACATGGACGACGCCGTCGGGAACGCGGCGTCATATACTCGCGTCTTTCCGACGAAGGTTACGCTGGACCGCTACGAACGCCGAAGGCTGAGCGGCGTAGATGGTCTTCGCGAGTGTATAACGTTCTGTGAGAAGCAAGGCGGTGCGAAACTATGGGAGGTCAGGCAGCGCCTGACCTTTCAAGCAGGGGTGACCCTGCAACTCGTCGATATTGCACTGGTGCTCACCAAGTCCGGGCCGCCGCTCAGCGGCACGCTGATGTGGGCTCCGCCTTCTGGACCATACGCGCAGCAGGGCGCCTTTCAGGGGAGGCATTTCCAGAATATCGCGGCCGTCACACATACCCAGGAATCCAGCCCGGTTCCGGTCATCCGGCTTGACGCGGATCTGGAGCAGCCCGACTTCAGCGCCTACGCCGGGCTGTACGTGGCGCAGGATGAACTCGGCTCCGTGACGTGGCAGGAGAAGGACCCCGAGAGGTACAGGGGGTGAGCGGGCGGTCCCGCGAACCCGACTCCGGCACGAGTGCGCCGGAGGCCCTGCTGCACACGCTGACCGAGGAGGTCCTTGCCTCCGCCGAGATCAGGGACGCGCTGGAGCGGTCGCATCTCGCGCCTGACGACGCCCGCGCGGCGGTGACCCGCGGGACCGCCGAGATTCTGGCGCAGGCGTCGGCGGAATATCAGGCGTACGTGTCGGCCACGGCGCACCGCCGCGAGGCCGCCGTCAAGGCGAACATGAGCACTTTGGGCGTGTTCGTTTTCGTCGTCGCGTACGGGCTGCTGAACATGCGCGAGTTGACGGGCTTCCATATCGCGGTCCTCCTTATGCTCCTCATTTTCGTGTCCTTCCGTGTTCCCGCTAGGCGGACCGCTCGGGTGCGGCGGGCCGCCGAGTTGGCGAGGATGGCCGGTCAGCAGTGGCGCGAAGTGCTGCGGGACAATGCGCTGCTACCGTTTCAGCGTGCCTGGATCACCCAGGAAGCGACCGACGATCTGTTCCGCACCCGCCTCGATCCGCAGATAGCACCCGGCCTGATCGAGCGTTCTGAACCCAAGCACTTGGTCGTCACACCGGGCATTCGCGAAATCGTCCGGATCACCTCTACCACCTCAGCGGGCAGTCTCGGACTCAGCGGCCCGCGAGGAGTGGGGAAAACGACCCTGATCCGGTCGTTCTGCGACGGCGCGTACGAACCTCCCGACGCCACCGGAATTGCGGGTCATGGTGTCGGCCCCGGTCGACTACGAGGGCCGGGCGTTCATCCTGCACCTTTTCGCCCAGCTCTGCAGAGCCGTCCTCGAAAGCGGCGCCGCCAAAAGGGAGCGGCCGGCGGTGCGCCAGTGGATCAGGTCGCCGCTCGCGCTACGGGTGCCGCTGGGGCTAGGCCTCGTGCTCCTCGGCGTCACCGCGTTGTGGGAGACCTGGACGGGCAAGCCTGGCCCGTGGCACGTCACGTTGCTGGTCGGCATCACCATCGTGAGCATCGGTGTGGTGGTCGGCGGGCTCGTGTCCATGGGGCATGGCGGCGGCAACGGCGTCCAACTCCTTCCGTCGAACGAGTCCGGCATGATGGCCGAACGGACTCAGCGGCAGCTACGCCGACTCCAGTTCGTTCAAACGGTCTCCACGATGTCCAGCGCCACCGTCAAGATCGGTGCGGCGCTGGGCGCGGACATGGGTCGCTCATTCACCCGCCAATTGGCCGAGCAGCAGCTCACCCTCCCCGAACTCGTCCAGCAGTTCCAGAGTTACGCGTCGGACGTGGCCTACTGGTGGCGTGCGCACAACGGCGGGCAGGGCCGCCTGTTCATCGGCATCGACGAGGTCGACCGGATCGTCGACCCGGTAAGCGCCCAGCGTTTCCTCAACGAGGTCAAGGCGGTCTTCGACGTCCCGCATTGCTTCTACCTCGTCTCCGTGAGCGAGGAGGCCCTTGCGGCTTTCGAACGGCGCTCGGTGACGCTCCGGACGGCCTTCGACACCGCCTTCGACGAGATCGTCCGCGTGGACTACCTCAACTACAAGGCGGCCATCGAGTTGCTTTCCAAACGGGTGGCGGGGCTGCCACGTCCCTTCATGGCCCTGTGCCACGGCTTCTCCGGCGGCCTGCCCCGCGACCTGGTCCGGACGGCCCGCACCTTGGTCGAGAACGCCCGCGAGGCACAGGACCGCGACCTCACGTCCCTCGCCCGCGCACTTGTGGCCGACGAGATCCATGCGCTGAAGCGGAGCCGCCTCAGCAGCCTGGATTCGACCGAGCACCGCCGCCTGGCGGCCGTCCTGTACGACAGGTCGTGGCCCGAGGTGTCACCGCAAGGGCTGCTCAAGGCCGCCCGTGAGGACCTCGCGGCGGATCCCGGCCCGCCGGCCATGGACCTCACCGTGGCCTGCGCCTTCCACGCCACCCTCCTGGAGATCTTCGAGGCCCCCGGGTTCTCCGACCGCCTGCGGGACCCCGACGCCCCCGCGGCGGCCGTGGTGGACGAACTGGCCCAGGTCCGCAGCGTCATGACCGCCAACCACGCCCTGGCCCTCGAATTGATCAATGCTCTCCGCCGCGCCGAAGCCCTCCCGCCCCTCACCCCTCGTCCTTGACGCCCGCGACAGAATTCGCGCCGCTCCCGGAGGCACCCAACCGGACCGGTCGTGTCTCCTCCAGAGGGGAAGATCGGCTGGGAATCTTCTGGCCCTTCCCCGGTACTTCCGAAGAGGATTGTGGAAGGAGAGGCGTATCACCCTGGGAGGGAACGATGCTGTTCAGGCGGGAGGTCCTTGAGGGGATCGCGGGCGGGCGGATCGACCGGGTGTTCCGGGTGTGGGCCGAGCCCCGGGTCCGCGCGGGGAGCACCCAGCGCACCTGGGCGGGGATCATCGTCATCGACTCGGTCACGCCCGTCACCCCCGAGGAGATCACCGAACAGGACGCCCTGCGTTCGGGCTTCAACGACCGCGCGGCGCTGCTCACCGCCCTGTCCAAGAGCACCAAGGAGGGCGGGTACCACCGCGTCATGCTCCATCTGGGCGGCCCCGACCCCGCCTCGGAGGTCGCCGACAACGCCGACCTGTCCGACCAGGAGTTGGCCGACCTGAAAGCCACCCTGGACGCCATGGACACCCGCAGCCGCCGCGCCCCCTGGACCCGCGAGATCCTGCGCCTCATCGAGGAGCACCCCGGCCTCCGCGCCCAGGACCTGGCCGAACGCCTGAACCGCGACAAGCTCCCCTTCAAGGCCGACGTCCGCCGCCTCAAGGCCCTGGGCCTAACCCAAAGCCTGGAGACCGGCTACCGACTCTCCCCGCGCGGCAAGGCCCTCATGACCCACCTACGCTCCTCGACTGAGTGAGGGAGAACTGATTCCGGTCAAAGTCATCAAAGACAAGGTGCTGTGCTACATCGTTCGTGACGGACGGTTGCTGGTCTTCCGCCATACCGATCGCACCTATGAGGAGGTGGGGATCCAGGTCCCCGCTGGAAGCATCCGGCCGGAGGAGACTCCGGAGGACGCCGCCCTTCGCGAGGCACGAGAGGAGACGGGGCTCACCCAATTCAGGATCGTCCGAAAGCTGGGCGAGGTCACCTACGACATCAGTCCCTACCGATTCGAGATCCAACGCCGCCACGTCTTCCAACTGGAGCTCACCGAGCCCACCCCGCAGCGATGGGCCAGCAAAGAACTCCACGACGGCGAACGTGACGCCACTCACTTCGAGTGCTTCTGGATCTCGCTGGAAACGGCTCACGTTCTTCAGTCCGGTCAAGGAGCACTGCTCGGCGCACTTTACGACTGACAGCGCCCCTGTCCGCCTACCGCTCGAACGGATTCGGCGGGTTAGTTCTGCGACTTATGCTTCGCGCAGAGTTTCCGTGGGAAACGCCGCTCGACTCGCAGGATCTCCTGGCAGCCCGCCTTGGTCGTGGAGGTGATGGCGACCCAGCCCGTCTTGCTGTAGCGGTAGAACGTCCGCCGCTTCACCGCGTGCCGGTCGCAGGTGCTGGGAGGCATGTCGCCGCAGGCCGGTCCCATGGGCATGGAGAAGTCGATGACCAGCCAATGTCCGGAGCAGTGCTCCCGCGTGTAGGTGTGGCGCGGGATGTCGGCGTTGCGGATGGTCTGTTGGTACGAGGCTTCAGTGCAGGCGGTCGGCGCGGGATGGCAGCCGTCCTGGCCGCATCGCCGCAGTGGGCCGTCCGCGGATGAGGCGGCCGTGAACTGCTTCTCGCTGGACTGGCTGATCACAATCGACCGTTTCCCGAAAGGCTCGGGGAGGGAGACCCTGGCGGTGGCGAGCGTCTTCGGCGGTACGCCGGTCGGGCGGCATCGCTTCTCGTCGGTCCTTCCCATATCGTTCTCGAGCGCCTCGAAGCGGATGTCCACCCGAACGAATGTCTTCTCGAACTGCTCCGCACGCGCCTGCACGTTCCGGTAGCAGTCACGGCCGGACGGGACCTCGAAGTCCAGCGCGAGCACCCTCCCGCCCTTTTCGGACCGCACCTGCGCCACATCACCGATGCTGAAGGTCTTCCACTTAAATGTCCCCTGCGACCCCGTCGACGCTGGCTGTTGCGCATGGCGATCGCCGCAGCCCGTACCGACCAGGACAACTAAGAGTGCCACGGCCATCGTTCCCAAAAAGGCTCGCATCTCATCACCTCGTCCGGATCTTAACCAGTCACGAGTATGCGCCCGGGACGGCAACCTCGTCCGAAAACCACAGGCTGATCCAAAAGGTCAGGTGAGACAGCGACAGTTGAGCGCGAAGGGTCACGGCCTGCTGTGGCCCGACCCCTTCGAGGACATGGTCTAAATCGACGGGAGAGAGGCCGCGGCTCGTGGCCCGGCTGATCCGCCGGTACAACGCGATCCGCCGTCACCGCTCGGCAGGCGGCTGCACTATCGAGCAGTTCATCGATCGGCCGTAGACCGGTGGTGCCATCAATGTGCCATCGCGGCCCACGATGATCTTCGTTGGCGGGTCCCGCTCCGGATCGTGCTGCGTTTCGGCAGGTCAGTGCCTTGGTTGTGGGCGCCTCCGGCAGGATTCGAACCTGCGGCACCCGCTTTAGGAGAGCGGTGCTCTATCCCCTGAGCTACGGAGGCATGTCGTCGCTGCGGCAAGAGCGTAGCGGACGGCACCTACAGGGTAGGGGACGGGGCGTGCCGGGCGCTCCTTCTTATGGGGCGGCCCCGGGGCTCTAGGCCGCGTGGGGGCGGTGTCGGTACGCTTCGGTGCCGTGACGGGTCGGCATCGTGGGCAGCCGAAGGACCGGCCTGCCGGGGACGAAGTGGACGAGGTGGACGAGCGGTCGTCCCGGGGCAGGCGGATCGGCATCGTGGCCGGGGCCTTCATCGTGCCCATCGTCGTGGCCTCGGTCGTCGCGTTCGGGTTGCGGGACGAGCCGGCGCGGGAGCGGCCCGAGGCGGCGGCCTCCGGGCAGCAGACGATGACGCCGACGGCCACGCCCGAGGGCGAGCCGACGTACGGGGAGTACGTGCCGCCCGACGCGGAGCCGCAGGCCGCGACGAAGGCGCCGAAGCGGGCGCCGGCGCCGGTGACGACGCCGCGGAAGCGGAAGCCGGCGCAGCAGGCCCCGGGCAGCCGGACGCGGCGGCCGTGTCCGCCGGGCTGGGACGACGTCTGGTGGCTGCACCGGTGGTGTGAGCGGAACGGTTACCGTGGTCGCTGAACTGATTACTGACGGGTCACCGTAGAACCTGTAGTAGCGTTCTGCCGCTGATCCGCATTCGGGCATCAGGAGGAAAACCACCGTGCCGAATCCCCGGTCGGCGGCGCTGACAGCGGTCTTCCTGGTGATGACGATGATCTCGCCGCTCTGTGTGGCCGAGGGCCGGGCCGACACCCTCGACGCGCTGCGCCGCGAGGCGTCCAAGGCGCGCGCCGAGTTGGAGAAGGCCACGCAGAAGATGGAGGACCGGAAGAAGGACCTCGCCGCCTCCCAGGTCAAGCTCCGGGGCACGCTCGCGGACCTCGCGGGCGCGGAGGCGGAGCTGAACCGGATCCGGGAGCCGCTGGCCAGGCTGGCGAACAGCTCCTACCAGCAGAGCGGCGCCGCCGGGTCGATGGCGATCTTCGGCGGCGGCGATCCGAGCGAGGCGCTGCGTTCGACGGCGGACGTGACCCTGCTCGCCCAGTCCCAGCAGGCGCTGGTCGACCGTGCCGACGAGTTGCAGGACAGGCGGAAGCGGCTCGCGTCGACCGCCCAGGACCTCCAGTCGCGCAACGCGGTCGAGCAGACGCGCCTCCAGCAGGACGTGGACGGGTTGAAGAACAAGTCGGCGGAGCTGACCCAGCAGCTCAACAAGATGCTCGAAAAGCTTGCCGCGGGCAGCCTCAGGCGGTTGCAGTTCGGATGCGACAAGGATCTCGCGGCGGACGCGAAGAAGTTCCCGAACGGGCTCATTCCCGCCAAATACCTGTGCGTCCTGCCGCAGAAGGGCTTCAAGCTCCGGGCGGACGCGGCGCTGGCCTTCTACAAGCTCAACGAAGCCTACAAGCGCCGGTTCGGCCGCCAGATGTGCGTCAGGGACGCATACCGGAATCTGTCGGAGCAGCACCAGATCTACGCCCAACGGCCGGGATTCGCGGCCGTGCCCGGGACGAGCAACCACGGCAAGGGCCAGGCGACCGACCTGTGCGGCGGTGTGCAGAATTCGGGCTCCATTCAGTTCAACTGGATGGAGGCCAACGCCGGGAAATACGGCTGGGTGCACCCGGCGTGGGCATACAGCAACCCGTTCGAGCCGTGGCACTGGGAGTTCGGAACCGACGAGTGACCGACCGCCTCGCGACTCTGCGTTGAATCAATGGCGGCGGCACGGTGAGAGCGTCCCCTCTACGGGTGCCTCGATGTCTCGGTCAGCGGCCTAGCGGGCCTGAGCGGGTGTGGTGTTCGAGCCCCAGTCCCAGAGCGCCTGTAGGACGGGTGCGAGCGCACGGCCGCGATCGGTGAGGACGTAGCGCACCCTTGGCGGCCAGCCCGGCGTGCGGTGCCGGTCGAGCGCACCGGCCTCGACCAGTTGGCCCAGCCGGTCGGTGAGCACCTTGTCGGAGAGCGTCGGCAGGGCCTGTGCCAGCTGGCTGAAGCTGCGTGGACCGTGGAGGAGTTCGAGGAGGACCAGGGCGGTCCAGCGTCCGCGCAACGCGGCGAGAGTGATCTCCACGGGGCACGACGGGTCGGGCTCGACCACCGGGCCCTGGCAGCTGTCGAGGAGCTCGGTCGCCGCGTCACTGACCGTTTGGTGAGCCACGTAGGGCCTCCTTAGTGTTGCCGTCACATCCCAGTGTGCAGGGCCGCGGGCCAGGCCCGGTGAGTCGCCCCGGACATCCGGTCAGTGATGTCCATGCGACTGGTCAGCGGCTATCTAAATGGAGGAGCGACATGGTGCATCCCATTGAAAAGGTGGCGGTCGCCGAGGCGGTGACGCGGCTCTTTCACGCGCTGGACGCGCGTGATTGGGAAACGATTGCCGCACTGGCAGTGGAGCCCATCGATCTCGATTACCCGTCGAAACAGGGCGGCCCGGAACTGGTGTCCACGGACGATTTCGTAGCCGGGCTGCAGAGTTTTCTGCCAGGCTTCGATGCCACGCAGCACCTGCTGGGACCGATCGTGGTCGAACTGGGCGAGGAATTCACGGCGACGGCACGGTTCGACGCCCGTGTCACGCACGTGCTCACCGAAACCGCGGATGCCCCCATCTGGGTGATCGGCTGCCACTACACCATCGGCCTCAAACAGGAGGACGGTGAATGGAGAGCATGCTCCTCGCGCGTCCGAGTGATGTACGAGGAGGGCAACCCTGCCCTGGAAACCGCAGCCCGCGAACGAGTTCAGCTTTCGTCCCTCTAGACCCGCCCCTGTAGCTGTGGAGGACCCCGCCGAGGTCCTGGCAGGAATGGTCCCGCCGGGGGCCTGGCGGGGGCGCGAGGGCGGCTTAGCGGGAGGCGGCTTGGCGGGGGCCGAGCTTCCAGGTGGGTGCGCTTCCAGGTGGGTGCGCTTTCGGACGGTGCGCCTTTCGGACGGTGCGGTTCGGGGTGGTGTGGTTCGTTAGTGGACGACCTCGGCGACGGGGGAGACTTCGGCGGTGCAGTAGCGGCAGCGGGTGGCCTTGATGGGGATCTCGCTCAGGCATTCCGGGCATTCGCGCTCGGTGGCCTCCTTGCCCCGGTCCATCCGCTCGATCAGCTTGGCGGTCGGGAGGACGACCAGGAAGTACACGATCGCGGCCGTGATGAAGAACGCGATCGCGGACGTCAGGAAGACCCCGTACGGGAACTTGGTGCCTTCGACCGTGACGGCGAGGCCCGTGTAGTCGGGCTTGCCGCCGAGCAGCGCGATGAGGGGGGTGATGAAGGAGTTCGCGAAGTCCTTCACGAGTCCGGCGAAGGCGGCTCCGACGACGAACGCGACCGCGAGTTCGACGAGGTTTCCGCGGATGAGGAACTTCTTGAATCCGCTCATGACGGGCTCCAGGGGTGTCGGGGGTGTGCGTCCCGGCTACGGCCGCACAGGGACGGCTACGGATCGTAATGAAACCTGCTGAGGTTCGCCAAATCGGCAGAGAAGCCTCCGGAGGGATCAGCGGCCGGTGATCGTCAAGGTCAGCGGGGCGGCGGCGCCGGCGAGCGCCACCGCCTGGGCTCGGTCGGTCGCCACGACCACCAGTGCCCCATCGTGATCATCGGTGGCGTCCCGGCGGGGAACGGCGACGACCGGCACCGAGGAGATCACCAACCGGGCCCCGCCGGAGGAAGCGGCGGGCACCGCGTCCAACGCAGCGGACGGGGACGGAGCGGCGAGCACGTCGATGCGGTCGCCCGGCCGCACGAGCCGGACGGCCCCGGCGTCCGCGATCCGGACCGGGGTGGCGACCGTGCCGGGGCCGTAGCCGCGCAGGAGCCCGTCGCCGACCAGGCGCGCGTCGGTGAGGGGCTCGCCGCGCCGCATCGGCCCGGCGAGGACGCGCCCGGCGGCCCGGGAACGGAGGGCGCCGGACGGGACGGCACCCGGCGGCAGCCGCACCCGCCGCAGGTCGGACGCGGTGAGCGTGGCCCCGGCGCGCAGGTCGCGCGCGGCGGCGAGGACCGCGACGGACGGCGGCGGCCCGGGCCGCAGTGCCGGCAGCGCGAGCCCCGCGGCGGCCGCGGCGAACAGCGCCGCCAGCGGCCGTCGCAGGCGGGCTAACCGGGCGTTCACGGCAGCTCCAGGGGGAGCTTGATGCCGTCCAGGACGTTCGGGCAGGGGCAGTCGCGCTCGGCGGGCAGCGCTTCGACGATGTCGGCCACGACGGCGCGGAGGCGGCCGACGTTCTCGCCGAACACGCGGAGCACCTCGTCCATGGTGACGCCCTCGCCCTCCTCGATCCCGGCGTCGAGGTCGGTGACGAGGCACAAAGGCGTGTAGCAGAGGGCCAGCTCGCGGGCGAGGACGGCCTCGGGGTGGCCGGTCATCCCGATCAGCGTCCAGCCCTGGGAGGCGAACCACTGGGACTCGGCGCGGGTCGAGAAGCGCGGCCCCTCGATGACGACGAGGGTGCCGCCGTCGACCGCGTCCCAGCCGGACGCCCGCGCGGCGGACACGGCGGTGCGGCGGCCAACCGGGCAGTACGGGTCGGAGAAGGAGACGTGGACCGCGCCGCCCGCCTCGTAGTAGGTCTGCTCGCGTCCGGACGTGCGGTCGGTGAGCTGGTCGGGGACGGCGAGCGTGCCGGGCCCGAGGTCGGTGGTGAGGGAGCCGACCGCGCTCGGCGCCAGCACCTGCCGGACGCCGAGCGAGCGCAGCGCCCACAGGTTGGCCCGGTAGGGGATCTTGTGCGGCGGGAAACGGTGGTCGCGGCCGTGCCGGGGGACGAACGCGACGCGCCGCCCCGCCAGCTCGCCGATCGCGACGGGGTCGCTCGGCGGGCCGTAGGGGGTCTCGACCCGCACCTCCTCGATGTCGTCGAGGAAGGAGTAGAACCCGGAGCCGCCGATGACCCCGATCTCGGCGGCGGGCTCGGAACCGGAAGGCTGAGTGGACATGCCGCCGACACTAGCCACCGCCCACGGCCCTCCGGGAGACCGTCCGCCGATTGTGGATAACTCAGCGGGATGGGGCCCGGCGCAGTCGCCTGCGCCGGGCCCCCAAACCCTTTTCCACCAGGCCGGACACCGACCAGAGCGGGTGTCAGCCGACCGGGTCGAGCACCTTCTGCCGGTCGTCGTCGGACGGGGTGTCCCTGGCGAGGCGTCCCGGCGTCCAGATGCGGCGGCCGATGTCGTACGACAGGGCCGGGAGCAACAGGGACCGGACGACCAGCGTGTCCAGCAGGACGCCGAACGCGACCGCGAAGCCCATCTCGACCATGAACACCAGCGGCAGCGTGACCATGGACGCGAACGTCGCCGCGAGCACCAGCCCGGCCGAGGTGATCACGCCGCCGGTGACGGTGAGGCCGCGCTGGATGCCGCGCCGGGTCCCGAGGGACTGCGACTCCTCCCGGACGCGGTGCATCAGGAAGATGTTGTAGTCGACCCCGAGCGCGACCAGGAAGATGAAGGCGAGCAGGGGGAACCCGGAGTCTGTCCCCTCGAACCCGAACCCGTGCTGGAAGACGAGCGCGCAGGCGCCCAGCGAGGCGAGGAACGACAGCACCACGGTGCCCATCATCAGCAGCGGCGCGACGACGGCGCGCAGCAGCGCGATGAGGATCAGGAACACCACGCCCAGCACGATCGGGATGATCACCTTGTTGTCGCGGGCGGAGGCCCGCTTGATGTCGAGGGCGGTCGCGGTCATGCCGCCGACCTTGGCGTCCGCGGACGGGACGCGGTGCACCCCGTCCCGCAGCCGGTCGATCGTGCCGCGCGCCGCGTCGCTGTCGGCCGGGTACTTGAGCGTCGCCTCGTACTTGACCAGGCCGTTCGCGGTGGCGGGCGGGCCGACCTCGGCGACCCCGGCGGTCCCCCGAACGGTCTCGGCGACCCGGTCGGACGCCCCGGCCTTGGCGATGATCACGGCGGGGGATCCGGAGCCCGCGGGGAAGTGCCGGGCGACGACCTCCTCGCCCTTGATAGAGTCCGGACGTCCGGTGAACTGTCCCGCGTTCGACAGCCCGTCGGCCTTGAGCGAGCCCAGGCCGAGGGTGAGGCCGATCAGGCCGAGCATGGTGAGGGCCCAGAGCGCGCGCGGGCGCCTCGCGACGAGACCGGCGATTCTGCTCCACACCCCGTGCTCGGCCTCATATGCCTCTGGCTGCAAGTACTTGGCGTCATAGCGGGGGATCAGCGGCCAGAACAGCCACCGGCCGAAGATGACGAGAAGCGCGGGAAGAAGGGTCGTCATAGCGGCGAGAGCGGTGAGCACACCCGCTGCGGCGACCGGACCCATGCCCGCGGTGGAGTTCATCTCCGCCAGCAGCAGGCACAGCAGGCCGACGGCGACGGTGGCGGCCGACGCGATGACAGCGGGGGCCGCGCGGTGCAGCGCGTACGCCATGGCCTCGTGCCGGTCCTCGTGCCGGTGCAGTTCTTCTCGGTAGCGGGCGACGAGCAGTAGCGCGTAGTCGGTGGCGACGCCGAACACGAGAACGGTCAGGATTCCGGCGCTCTGTCCGTTCACGGTGAGGTCGCCGTACTTGGCGAGCAGATACACCAACGACTGGGCGAGCCCAAGCGCGAACACCGCGCTCAGTACGGGGACGAACCAGAGCCCAGGGCTGCGATAGATGATGAGCAACAGGACGATGACGACCGCGCCCGCCGCGAGGAGCAGGAAGCCGTCCAGGCTTTGGAAGACCTCGAACTGGTCGGCGCCGCCGCCCGCGGGACCGGTGACGTGCGCGGTCAGTCCGGGCGGCCCGCGCTGGGTGAGGTCGCGCGCCTGGTCGACGGCGCCGGTGATGTCCTCGTCGGTGAGGGGCACGAGGGTCTGCAACGCCTTGCCGTCCTTGGACGGGAACGGCCCCTGTGCCTTCTGCGCACCGGGAAGCTTCTGCAGAGCGGGAACGTCCGACGCGGCCTTAGCACGGTCCTGTGCGGTGATTCCGCCAGAGCGTTCGTAGACGATGACCGCGAGCATGGTCTCGTCCTTGCGGAACTGTTCTTCGAGTTCCACTACCTGGGTCGATTCGGCCCCTTCGGGGAGCCAGGACGCCGCGTCGTTCTTCTCGACGTCGCCGAGTTTGCCGGCGAGCGGTCCGAGGGCGACCAGCAGGACGACCCACACGGCCAGGACGGCCCATTTCGTGCGCCGTCCGGCGATGAGTCCGGCCAGACGGTGGGCCGCCGACCTCGGGGCCTCCGACCTGGGGGGAGCCGGGCTGTGTCCGCTCATGGTTCCTCTCCTGTGCGCGGGCAGTCAAGATATGTCGCGTCCTGGGTAGGATGTCTCGAAGGTCGAGACATGTCAAGTAGTATCGCGAGATCTGGAGCATCTGGACGAGTTTCTCTATAAAAGAGTTTCTCTAAAGTAGAGCTATCTGTCAACCGGGAGAGCGGCCAGGAGATTCGCGCTCCCTCAAAGCTCCTCAATCGTCGCGAGGGGGTACTCGATCGCGCGTCGGGCGGGAGGAGCGATCCGCGCTACGCCCTCTGGGGCATGGGGAGCGGTGCGGCTACCTCTTGAGATGTAGAAGGCGCGCCCCCCGTAGGGACGGGCGCGCCGCGAAAGGAACAGCCGCGATGGCGTGAGGGCATGCGTGCATGCCTAAAGCCGGAGGATCACATCCCTGGACGGACGTCCCGGACGAACCCTCCGGCTAGGTGGTGCCGGGGCCTGAAGGTCAGGCGACCTTGCTGGACGACGACTTGCCGGACGTCGACTTGCTGGAGGACGACGAGTCGCCCCCAGACGAAGACGAGCCCGAAGAAGACGAAGACGAAGACGAGGACGACGAAGAGGTCGAGTCGGACGACGTCGAGGACGAGTCCGACTTGGACGACTCACCGTTCGACGACGAGCCGTTCGACGACGCGCTCGTGGTCGAGGACTTGCCGGAACCCGAGCGGCTGTCCGTCCGGTAGAAGCCCGAACCCTTGAAGATGATCCCCGCCGCCGAGAAGACCTTGCGGAGCTTGCCGCTGCAGGCCGGGCACTCCGTCAGCGCGTCATCGCTGAACTTTTGCACGACCTCCAGAGGCTCGCCGCACTCGGTGCAAACGTACTGATACGTCGGCACGGTTCCTCCTCGTTGACTCAGCCTGCCGGATCCGCGGGCTGGCACTCACTCTGAACGACTGCTAATGGTACCGATCCTTCAAACAGGATTCGCCCCCGGCCTGTTCCCGAACCGGTCATCGGGCCCGTCACCAGGCGAACCGCCAGAATGGTCACGTTCCCTGCTCGCCGAACCAGCCGGCCAGCTTTCCCCTGCGGCTCACCGCGCGCAGGCGGCGTTCGGTCGACTCCCGCACGGCGTCGGTGGTGACGACCAGGAGGGTGTCACCCGCGTGGAGGGGCGTCGTGGGTTCTGGGACGAAACTCGTCCCGTCCCGGACGATGAGCGTGACGGACGCACCCGGAGGCAGCCGCAGCTCGAATATCTCCACTCCGCTCAGCATCGAGTCGACCGGTATTCGTACTTCCAGTAGGTCGGCGTGCAGTTCCTCCAGGGGAGCGGCTTCGACGTCCAGTTCGCGGGTCTGTTCGTCGCTCTCCAACCGGCACCACTTCGCCGCAAGGGGCAGCGTGGGCCCCTGCAGCAGGGTGAACACCACCACGATGTTGAAGACGATCGCGAACATGCGGTCGGCGCTCTGCACGTCCTGCACCATCGGGATGGTGGCGAGGACGATCGGGACCGCGCCCCGCAACCCCGCCCAGGACGCGAAGAGCTTCTCTCCCCACGACATCTTGAACCCGATCGTGGAGACCACGACCGACACCGGACGCGCGATCAGCAGCAGCACGAACCCGACCACCAGCGCGGGGACGATCTGCCGGGGCAGCTCGCTGGGCGAGGCAAGCAGCCCCAGCATCACGAACAGCCCGATCTGGGCGAGCCAGCCGACGCCCTCGGCGAAGCCGCGCGTGGCCGGACGGTGGGGGAGTCGCGCGTTTCCGAGCACGACGGCGCTGACGTAGACGGCGAGGAACCCGCTGGCATGCAGCAGCGTCGCCGCGCCGTACGACCCGATCGACAGGGACAGCACCGCGATCGGGTAGAGGCCGGACGCGGGCAGCGCGACGCGGCGCAGCCCCTGCGCGCCGAGCCAGCCGACGACGATGCCGATGATCGCGCCCGCGGCCAGCTCGTACACCATGACGCCGAACAGTTCGGCGAGGTTGGGGACGCCGGTGTGCGTGCTGAGCGTCACCACGATGATCACGACGGGCGCGTCGTTGAAGCCGGACTCGGCCTCCAGCAGCCCGGACAGTCGGGACGGCAGCGGCAGCCGCCGCAGCACCGAGAACACGGCGGCGGCGTCGGTCGGGGCGAGCACGGCGGCGAGCAGGAACGCGGGCCGCCAGTCCAGGCCGACGAGCCACATGGCGGCGAGGCCGACCACGACGATGCTGACCAGCGTGCCGACGATGGACACGCTGATCGCCGCGGGCACGGCCTTGCGGACGTGCCGCCAGCTCGTGGTGAGGCCGCCCTCGGCGAGGATCAGGACGAGCGCGGCGAGGCCGAGGGTCTCGGCCAGCTCGACGTCGTCGAAGTTGATGTGGAGGGGGCCAGACTCGCCGATGAGAAGGCCGAGGCCCATGTACGCCAGCAGGGTCGGGAGGCCCGCCTGGTGCGACAGCCTGACCGCGACGATGGCGCAGAGTACGAGCGTGGCCCCGAGGAGTAGCCAGAGGTCGAGATGCACATCCCACCCTTCGAGGTCGTCAAAGTTGATCGTTGAGGAATCCTACAGATTCATCGGTCGATCGCGTATTTTCGGTTGATGGTCGGCATGTCGGAAACGCTCGTTATCGCCGTCTGACCTGCGGGTTCATCCCGTTCACGATATGGCGGACGTCCCAGCCCTCGACGGCCGCGGTCACGTTGTCGCGAACCAGGACCGCCAGGTTCAGTTGGGACTGGACGGATGCCCCGGCCGCGTGCGGCGACAGCAGGACGTTCTCGTGGGAACGGAGCGGATGCTCCACCGGAAGGGGTTCCTGGTCGAACACGTCCAGGGCCGCGCCAGCGAGACGTCCGGAATTGAGTGCGTCGAGGACGGCGTCGTCAGGCGCGATACCGCCACGGGCCACATTTACTAGCAACGCGTTGTCCGGCATCAGGGCGAGACGTTCGGGACCGATCAGGTTCTTGGTCTCGTCGGTGCGGGGCAGGGCGATGACGAGGATGTCGGACGTCGCCATGAGGTCGTCCAGGTCGCGGTACGTCGCTGGTGCGTCTGGACGCTTCCGCCTCGTCCAGTAGGACACAGTGCAACCGAGCGCGGTGAAAAGCCGTGCCGCCTCAGAGCCGATCGCTCCGAAACCCACGATGCCGACCCGCTGCGTGTGGATTTCACGTGGTGTCCTTGCGGTCATCTCCATCTGCGGCCATTCGCCCGCACGGACCGCACGGTCGCCCCAGGCGAGGTTCCTGCACAGTGAGAACGCGGCGCCCAACGCCCACTCGGCTACGCCCCGCGCGTTGAATCCGGCGGCGTTCGCCACGGGAACCCCGGCGGCCGTCAGGGCGGCGACGTCGATGCTGTCCGTCCCGACGGCGGGCATCTGGACGAACGCCACCCGCGACGCGGCGGCGACGGCCTCGGCGTCCAGCGCGAGCCGTGCACTGAAGTCGGCGATCACGATGTCCGCCTTGGGCAGCGCGTCGAGCAGGGCCGCTCGGTCGCGCGTCACCGGGAACGCGATCTCGGCGGTATCGGCGAGCGGGGCGAACAGGCCCCGGACGAGGTCTTCGTCGATCGGGGGCAGGGAAAGGATCCGCCACGGCGCCGTCATATTCGAACCTCCCGCTCTGACCTCCGCCGGACCGCGTCCCCCCGAGCCGCGATCTTGCCCCTCACTCTATGGGCCGCCCAGAAAGGCGAACGGAACAGCCCGCACGGCCGCCGAACCCTCGACCGGGTCAGGTGGTCAGCCGAGCCGGACGAGGCCCTCCGAAGGCGTCACGGCCGCTCGGACGGCCCGGTCGTGCGGCTCCGACCGCAGCGCCGGGACGATCTCCCCGTCGTACAGCAGCGCCACCGTCAGGATCGCCGGGCCGACCCGCGCGAGCGCCCGGTCGTAGGAGCCGCCGCCGCGGCCGAGCCGCAGGCCCGTCCGGTCGGCGGCGAGCGCCGGGACGAGGACGACGTCCGCGCTGGCCACGGCCCCGACGCCGCGCGGCGGCTCGGACGGCTCCAGGCACCCGCGCGGCCCCGGGACGAGCGAGTCCGGCCCCTCGTAGGACGCCCAGTCGAGGTCGCCGTCCGGGAGCAGGCGGGGGAGGATCACGTACGTCCCGCGCTTCCACAGCGCGAACAGCAGGCCGCGCGTGTCGGGTTCGGCGCCCACCGAGACGTAGGCGGCGACCGTCCCCGCCATCTCGACCTCCGGCAGGGACAGCAGCGCGTCCCGGATCGACCGGCCGGCTTCGGAGCGGGCCTCCGGCGGCATCGCGGCACGTCTGTCCAGCACCGCGGCCCGGAGGTCGGTCTTTGAAAGGATGTCCTGCACGCTGGCGTCCTCGTGGGTGGTTAGGGTCTCTACATGGCCGACATCACACCTGTGCTCAAGGCGGTCGTCCCGGCGGCCGGCCTCGGTACCCGATTCTTGCCCGCCACCAAGGCGACTCCCAAGGAAATGCTGCCCATCGTCGACAAACCGGCGATCCAGTACGTCGTGGAGGAGGCGGTCGACGCCGGGCTGAGCGACGTCCTCATGGTCACCGGCCGGAGCAAGCGGTCCATCGAGGACCACTTCGACCGAGCCTACGAGCTCGAGGAGGCGCTGCGCGCCAAGGGCGACGCGGAGCGGCTCGACGCCGTCCACGAGTCGAGCGACCTCGCGATCATGCACTACGTGCGGCAGGGCGAGCCGCGCGGGCTCGGGCACGCCGTGCACTGCGCGCGGCAGCACGTCGGCCACGAGCCGTTCGCGGTGCTGCTCGGCGACGACATGATCGACGCCCGGGACAAGCTGCTGCGGCGCATGATCGAGGTGCGGGACCAGTTCGGCGGCAGCGTGATCGCGCTGATGGAGGTCGAGCCGGACCAGGTCTCGGCGTACGGGTGCGCGGCCATCGAGCCCACGGACGAGGACGACGTCGTCCGCATCTCCGACCTCGTGGAGAAGCCGTCCATCGAGGAGGCGCCCAGCAACTGGATCATCATCGGCCGGTACGTCTGCGATCCCGCGGTGTTCGACGTCCTGGAGAAGACCCCGCCCGGCCGCGGCGGCGAGATCCAGTTGACCGACGCGCTGCGCACCCTCGCCGACATGCCCGCCGAGCAGGGCGGCGGCGTATACGGCGTGAAGTTCAGGGGCCGCCGCTACGACACCGGGAACAAGCTGGAGTACCTGCGGACGGTCGTCCAGTTCGCGGCGGAACGTCCTGACCTGGCGCCGGAGTTCATGCCCTGGCTGCGCGAGTTCGTCCGCGGCCGGGACGCCTCCGGGGAGTCGTGACGAGCGGGACGGGAACGGCGGGCATGCGCACGGTCGGCGAGCACCTGGCGGACATCCTCGGCGGCGTGGCGGTCCTGCCGCCGCTCGACCTCGCGCTGCTGGAGGCCCAGGGGGCGGTGCTCGCCGAGCCCGTGACGGCCCCGGTGCCGCTGCCGCCGTTCGACAACTCGGCGATGGACGGCTACGCGGTCGTCGCGGCCGACATCGCCGCCGCCACCGAGGCCGAGCCGGTCGCGCTGCCCGTCGTCGGCGACATCGTCGCGGGTGACACGGGCGTGGCGGCGATCCGATCCGGGCTGTCCGCCCGGATCATGACGGGCGCGCCGCTGCCCGCCGGGGCCGACGCGGTCGTCCCGGTCGAGTGGACGGACGGCGGCAACGCCACCGTCCGGATCTCGCGCGCCGCGCCGCCCGGCAACTACATCCGCCGCGCGGGCGAGGACGTGATCGCGGGCCAGGTCGTGGTGGAGGCGGGCACGCTGCTCGGGGCGACGCAGCTCGGCATGATCGCCGCAGTGGGCCGGCCCCGGGTGACCGTCCGGCCGAAACCGCGGGTCGTGGTCGTCTCCACCGGGGACGAGCTGCGCGAACCGGGCGAGCAGCTCGCGCCCGGGCAGATCTGGGAGTCCAACGCCTACATGCTCACCGCGGCCGTCATCGAGGCCGGGGGAGTGGGCTACCGGCAGGCGACCGTGGAGGACGAACCCCGCAAGGTCATGGAGATGCTGGAAGACCAGCTCGTCCGGGCCGACGCCATCGTCACCACGGGTGGTGTTTCCATGGGCACCCGGGACGTTGTTAAGGAAGTGCTCGCGGGCACCGGGACAGTGAATTTTCACAAGGTGCGGATGCGTCCTGGCAAGCCGCAAGGGTTCGGCTTGCTGGAAGGAACGCCGATATTCACGCTTCCTGGTAATCCGGTGAGCGCGTATGTGTCGTTCCAGGTTTTCGTGCGTCCCGCGCTGCGGGCCATGCAGGGGTTGCCGCCTGATCCGGTTGCGCGGGTGAGCGCTGTTCTGGGCGAGGACGTCAAATCGCCTGCGGGGCTTCGTCATTTCCTGCGCGGCAGGCTGTCGTTCAACCGCGGCTTCTACACCGTCACCGCCGCAGGCGTGCAGGGCTCGCACCAGCTCGGCTCCCTGGCGACGGCGAACGCGCTCATCGAATTGCCAGAGGATGTGGAGGCCCTCCCGGCTGGGTCGCACGTCGACGTGATGAGATTGCCGTCGTGAGTGCCAAGGGTTCTTCCGAATTCACCCACCTGGACGACGCGGGCGCGGCGCGGATGGTCGACGTGTCCGCGAAGGACGTGTCATCCAGGACGGCGACGGCCACCGGATTCGTTCGGCTGTCGTCTGAATGCGTCGCGCTGCTGCGGGCGGGTGACATTCCCAAGGGCGATGCCCTGTCCGTCGCGCGGATCGCCGGGATCATGGGGGCCAAGCGGGTGCCGGACCTCGTCCCGCTGTGCCATCCGATCGCGCTGCACGGCGTCACCGTCGACCTGGAGATCCGGGAGGACGGCGTGGCGGTCACCGCCGTGACCCGCACCGCCGACCGGACGGGAGTCGAGATGGAGGCGCTGACCTCGGTGAGCGTCGCGGCACTCGCGCTGGTCGACATGGTCAAGGCCGTCGACCCGGGCGCGGTGATCACGGACGTTCGGGTCGAGGAGAAGACCGGCGGCAAGACCGGGACATGGCGACGGTGAGCGGTGTGCCGGTGAGCGGGCGTGACGGGCGTGACGGGCGTCGATGAGGGTGGGGTGCCGATGAGTGGAGCGCCGGTGGCCGGGGCCGGGTCGGTCGCGATCAGGGCGATGGCCGTCACCGTGTCGAACCGAGCCGCCGCTGGGATTTACGCCGACAAGTCGGGACCGGTGCTGGTCGAGATGCTGGAAGATCTCGGCTGTCAGGTGGACGGCCCGGTCGTCGTACCGGACGGGGAGCCGGTCGCGGACGTCCTGCGGGACGCGGTCGCCGCCGGGTACGACGTCGTCGTCACGTCCGGCGGGACGGGGCTCACCCCGACCGACCAGACCCCCGAGATGACCCGCCGGGTGCTCGAATGGGAGATCCCCGGCATCGCGGAGGCCGTCCGGATGGAGGGGCGCGACGCGGTGCCCGCGGCGATCCTGTCGCGGGGGGTCGCCGGGGTGGCGGGCGGCACGCTCATCGTGAACCTGCCGGGATCGACGGGCGGCGTCCGCGACGGGATGACGGTCCTGGGCCGCGTCCTGTCCCACGCCGTGGACCAAATCAAAGGCGGCGACCATCCCCGCCCCCAAACCTGACCGCGCCCGCCAGCCCGAGCGCTCCACCTCGCCCCTGTGAAAGCAGGCCCCTCCCGCCCGGGGGCAGGCCCCAATACCTCCATCGTCAAGCCCCATCAGGCTCCGGGGAAGCAGAACCGCCACCTGTGGAAAACTCCGCTGGCACCGCTGGCTGCGTTTGGCCAGCGGCGGATGAGGCTTGGTCGGTGTCGGCTACGCCTGTAGCACGTGGACGCCCGCTTCGGTGAAGGCCGCCACGTCCTCATCGGCTACCTTCGCGTCCGTCACCAGGATGTCGATCTCCGTGATGTCGCAGATGCGGGCGAACGCCCGATGTCCCACCTTCGAGCCGTCCGCGACAACGACGACCTTGTCGGCGCGCTCGGCCATCCGCCGGTTCACGTCCGCTTCGCCCTCGTTGTGGCAGGTCGCGCCGTGCCGGGCGTCCACCCCGTTCACGCCGAGGATCGCGACGTCCAGCGTCACGTGGTCGAAGATGCCGGTGGCCAGCGGTCCGGTCAGCTCGTACGACTGCGGCCGCGGCACCCCGCCGGTCAGGACGATCTTCACATGCGGCCGGACGGCCAGCTCGTTCCCGATGTTCAGCGCGTTCGTCACGATCGTGATCGCCGGGGACGCCCCTTCCGCGTGCAGGTCGGCCCGCGTCGCGAGGACCCGCGCCACCTCGGACGTCGTCGTCCCGCCGTTCAGCCCGATGATCGAGCCGGGCTTCGCGAGCTCCGCCGTCGCCGCCGCGATCCGCTGCTTTTCCGTCGCGTGCCGCGCCGCCTTGTACCGCAGCGGCAGGTCGTAGCTGACGCTCTGCGCGACGGCGCCGCCGCGGGTGCGGGTCAGCATCTGCTGCTGCGCGAGCTGGTCGAAGTCGCGGCGGATCGTCGCGGCGGACACGTTCATCCGCGTGGACGCCTCCTCGACCGACAGCCGGCCGGCGTCCGCGAGGAGTTCCAGCAGCGAGTTCCAGCGTTCATGCCGGGTCACACCGGCCCCCTCTCAAGGGGATCATGCGGATCATGCGGACGGGCGTGCGGGGAAAAGGCCGGAAAGAGCGGGGAAGAGCTGCACCACGGGATTCTAGCCATGCACACCCATGGCCTTTAATGCACATTCAGGCCATGTAACAATCAACAACGATCAACAGGGAGGTTCGATGCTGACCGATGGCCGCGCCGCTCTCCGGGACGTCCCATGACCGTCCTCGCCGGTGCCCGGATCGTGCTCCCCGGCGGCGTCCACGAAGGTGACCTGCACATCTCGGACGGCGTGATCGCCGAGCCCGGAACGCCGACGGCGACCGACGGAACGACCGACGGCGAAGTGATCGACGTCGGCGGCCGCTACCTGGTCCCCGGGTTCGTCGACATGCACGTCCACGGCGGGGCGGGCGCGTCCTACCAGCTCGGACGCCCCGACGAGGCCCGCCGCGCCGCCGGGTTCCACCTGTGCCACGGGACGACGACCACCATGGCGAGTCTCGTCACCGGCTCGCCCGAAGAACTGGCGACCGCCGTCGCGAGCCTCGCCGACCTCGCCGCGGACGGTCTCATCGCGGGCGTCCACCTGGAAGGCCCGTACCTCGCCCGCGCCCGCTGCGGCGCCCACGACCCAGCGCTGCTGCGCCTGCCCGACCGCGCCGAGTTCCGCGAACTGGTCCGCCTCGGCCGCGGGCACGTCCGCATGATCACGATCGCGCCGGAGCTGCCGGGCGCGCTCGACCTCGTCCGGGACGCGGTGGACGCCGGAGTGATCGCCGCCGTCGGCCACACCGACGCCACCGGCGAGACGTCCCGGGCCGCGTTCGACCTCGGCGCCCGCGTCGCGACGCACCTGTTCAACGCGATGCGCCCGCCGCACCACCGCGAGGGCGGACCTGCCGTCGCCGCGCTCACCGACCCCCGCGTGACCGTCGAGCTGATCAACGACGGGGTGCACCTCGAGCCGTCGGTCGCGCGGCTGGCGTTCGCGGCGGCCGGGCCGTCCCGCGTCGCGCTCATCACCGACGCCATGGCCGCCGCCGGGATGGGCGACGGCGACTACCGGCTCGGCGTGATGGACGTCGAGGTCCGCGGCGGCCGCGCCACGCTCGTCGGCGGGACGTCCATCGCCGGCAGCACCATCACCATGGCCGACGCGTTCCGCGGCGCCGTCGTCGGCGCGGGGTTGCCCGTCCACGAGGCGGCCGAGTCCGCGTCGCTCACCCCGGCGCGGGCGCTGGGCCTCGACTCGCGGATCGGTTCGCTGGAGCCGGGCAAGGACGCCGACCTCGTCGTCCTGGACGACGACCTCCGCGTCGTTTGGGCCATGAAACGCGGCCGCCGCGTCGAGTGCCCGAATTCTCGGTGACAATCGATGGCGTCCGGACGTCCGACCAGGGAATCATGGAACCGTGGAACGATTGCGGGGATGGCCGGTCACCCTCGCCGAAGGTCCCGTGGGCCTGCGGCCGCTCCGGCACCGCGACGCCGCGGTATGGCGGGAACTGCGCGTCCGGAACGCGGACTGGCTCCGGCCCTGGGAGCCCACCAACCCCGAGACGCCGCTGTTCCGCAGCGGACTCGGCCCGTACCTCAGCATGGTCCACACCATGCGCCGCGAGGCCCGGCAGGGGCTCGCCCTCCCCTGGGTCGTCACCTACGACGACCGGTTCGCCGGACAGCTCACCATCGGCGCCGTCGTGTGGGGCTCGGCGCGGTCCGCGCAGATCGGCTACTGGGTCGACAAGCAGGTCGCCGGACGGGGCGTCATTCCCACCGCCGTCGCGCTCGCCGTCGACCACTGTTTCTTCACCGTCGGACTCCACCGGCTTGAGGCGAATATCCGTCCGGAGAACACCGCGAGCCGCCGGGTCGTCGAAAAGCTCGGATTCCGGGAAGAGGGAATTCGGCGCCGCCATCTGCACATCGACGGAGCGTGGCGGGACCACATCTGCTACGCCCTCACCGTCGAGGACGTCCCCGGTGGCCTGCGCGCACGCTGGCTCGCCGAGCGTAAACAGGCATTTCCCCGGCGCACTTGAGTCGGCGCTGACTTTCCGTCCGTAAGAATCCTGCGACTGAGAAGCCACGGCAAACGGAGAGTAACGGCGAGCTCGATCTCGCGACACACCGCCCCTTATGCTCGTCAACCTCTGACAGGCCCTCGTACCGTGCGGGGCGTGACCCTGCTCCCATTGCACGCTCGCGCGCCGAAAGTCGGCCCGCCGATCGGGCGTGCCCTGGGGCGGTGGAGCCGATGAGCAGCGCGGTCCTTTACCTCGCCATCGTCGCCGTGTGGGCCGTCGTCCTCGTACCCATGTGGCTGCGCCGCGACACCGAGAACACGGGCATCACCCGGCTCCTCCACAAACGCGCCGACGAGGAGGAGGCGGAGGACGCCGAACCCGGGGCCGGGCCTGCTCCGGAGACCGCGCCCGAAGCGGTCCCGGGACCGCGCCCCCGCCGCCGGACGACCCGCGCCGCCGTCATCGCCCGGCGCCGCCGCCGCACCACCGGCCTCGCGGCCCTGGTCGTCACGGCCGGGGCCGTCGTCGCGTCCGGCGTCGCCCCGTGGTGGGTGATCGCGCCGCCGACCGTCCTGTTCGCCGGCCACCTCACCCTGCTCCGCGTCGCCGTGGGCATGGACACGGCCCGCCGCCTGGCCGCCCACGAGGCCCGCGCCGCGGCGGCCCTGGCCCGCGCCCAGGCCCGCGCCGCCCGCGCCGCCGCTCAGGCCGCGGAGCCCGCCGAGACGCCTGAGTCCGCCGAGGTGATCGAACTCGTCGCCCCCGACGACGTCTTCGACCAGTACGCCGACGACCGCCGCGCCGTCGGCGAATAACCGGTGCGCGACCACCCCTCGATGTTTGCTAACCTTACGGAGTCCTCGGGGCTGTAGCGCAGTCCGGTAGCGCACCTCGTTCGCATCGAGGGGGTCAGGGGTTCAAATCCCCTCAGCTCCACCCAGGTCAAAGGCCGGTCCCACAAGGGGAACCGGCCTTTTTGCTCTCCGTACAGCAGCGAAATACGGCCACGGCATCAAGGCGGACCTAGCGGGCCCCACCCCCGCGCAAGTCCGGAACCGTCCGGCTCGACGCGCGGCACATCCGACACTCACGGCCCAGATCCCATCAGGGATGGGGGCCAGGTGCGTGGTCGGGCCCGCCGAGCCCCACGGCCCGTCGCCGGCGGCGGGCCGCCACCACGTGGGACACGGGCCGCCCCCGTTCTTTCGCCTGAGCCGTGTCGTCGGTCAGGGGGTGACGGTCACGGTGGCGTTCATGCCGATGAGGACGTTGCCCGGGGCGTCGTCGAAGGCGATCTTCACGCCGTAGCGGACGAGGTCGCCGTCCGTGGTGGCGGACGGGTCGATGTGCACGACGCTGCCGGTGTACTTCGCGCCGGGGCGCACGGGAAGGGTGATCGAGGCGTCCTGCCCGACCTTCAGCCGGGCCACGTCGCTCTGCGAGAACATGCCCTCCACCTGCAATTCGCTCAGGTCGCCGAGCGTGATGAAGCCGCCGGAGCTGGCGCCGGACACCTGCGCGCCGGTGGTGCCCGCGACCGTCAGCACCGTCCCGTCGATGGGCGCGGTGATGCGGGTCCCGGCGAGCGCGCGCCGCGCTTCCTTGAGTTCGGTCTCGGCGCGGATGACCTGCGCCTCGGCCTGGCTCTGCCGTCCGGACGAGCCGTTCTGCCCGGACGAGGACGGGCTCGGCTGCCCTTGGGCGTCGCAGCCGCCGCTCGGCGCGCGCCGTGTCGTGGTGGGCGTGGGCGTGGGGCTCGGTTTCGAGGATGGCGTCCGCGACCCGGTCGCGGACGGCGCCGGTGTCGGCGAGGTCGTCACGGGCGTTCGCGTGGGCATGCCGTAGGCCGCCGCCGCGACGGTGCAACCGGCCGAGCCGCCGGAGCCGCCGGACGGTTGCCGCTGAGGCGTGTCCCGCGACTCCACGGCGGCGTCGAGGGCCGCCTCGGCCACCTGGAGCCGCTCTTTTGCCTGAGTGTCGTCCAGCCGCGCCAGCACCCGGCCCGCCCGCACTTTGTCGCCGACGCGCACGCCCAGCGCGACGACCTTGCCCGCCGTGCCGAACGCGAGGTCGCGGGTGTCGGCGCTCCGCACCGTCCCGGCGGCGGCCACGCCGTCGGACGCCTGTGCCGGGACGGGTCCCCGGGAGGACGCGGGCGACGCCTTCCCGCGTCCACTCGCCCACACCAGCGGGACTCCGATGACGATCAGCAGTGTGAACGCCAGCCAGACCGGGGTAGGGACACGGCGGAGCCGCCGTGCCAGGGCGAGTGGGTTCATGGCAGTCGAGAATGCCGCACCCGTGCCCGCGGTCCCTTTGCGGACGGCTGAGAATGCGGTGAGAAACGCCGTCTCCGCTTTAACGGTTTTCTCAGACGGGATTCAGAGTCCGCCGCCGCAGGTCCGGCACTGTTCTCCGGGTGGATGCGCAGATCTCTCCGGGGAAGCCGCCGCCGGTGAAGGCGCCGCCGTCCCCGCCCGGGCGGGGACAGGCCGGGCATCGCCGCGGGAGGCCGGTCAACCGCCGTAAGGCGGTCGTCAACGGCGTGCTCGCGGCCGTCCTCCTGGCCACCTGCGGGTACGGCTACCTGGCGCTGTCGGACGACGGGGAGCCCGCCGCCCAGACCCGCACGGGCACCGTCTCCCGCGGGACGCTGCTGGCCACGGTCTCCGCGTCGGGTTCGGTGACCAGCGCCAAGACCGCCGACCTCAGTTTCGGGGCGTCGGGGACGGTCGAGTCCGTCGACGTCAAGGCCGGTGAGACGGTGTCCAAGGGGCAGGTGCTGGCCACCCTCGACGACACCGCCGCCCGGGACTCGGTGCGCTCCGCCAAGGCGTCCCTGGACGCGGCGAGCGAGGGCGACACCTCGACGGCGTCCGGCTACTCGACCTACGTGTCCGCGAAAGCCCAGTACAACGACGCCCTCCGGCAGCTCGCCGGGTCCACGATGAAGGCGCCCTACGCCGGAACGATCACCGCGGTCAACGGCACGGTCGGCGGGCCCTCCGGCGGGTCGAGCGGATCGACCGGGACGACCGGATCCACGAGCTCGTCCAGCGGGCAGCCGGGCGGCGGCGGGTCCGGCGGGTCCGGCGGGTCCGGCGGGACCGGTGGGTCCGGGGGGTCGGGCTCGTCGGGCGGCTCGTCGTCGAGCGGCTCCGGATCCGGGTTCATGACGATCGCCGACACGTCCCACCTGGAGGTCGGCGCGAGCTTCACCGAGGCCGACATCACCAAGATCAAGAAGGGCCGGCCCGCCACGATCACGTTCGACGCGCTGCCGGGCGTGACCGCCTCCGGTGCGGTGACGGCGATCGACCAGACGTCCACGACGGAGAACAACGTGGTGCGGTACGGGGTGCGGATCGCCCTCACCGAGCGTCCGGACGGGGTTCGGCTCGGCCAGACCTCGCAGGTCCAGGTGACGACGGGCAAGGCGGAGAACGTCCTGTACGTGCCCGCCGCCGCCGTCCGGACGGCGGGCGGGCGCAGCACGGTCACGGTGGTCGCGAACGGGACGCAGACCGTGAAGACGGTGCAGACGGGACTGACCGGCGACCAGGGCACCGAGATCAAGTCGGGTCTGGCCGAGGGCGAGTCCGTCCTCATCACGACCACCACCGGCTCCAGCGGCCAGAACGGCCGGTTCCCCGGCGGCGGATTCCCCGGCGGTGGCCCGGGCGGCACGCGGCTCGGCGGAGGCGGCGGGGGAGGGCGCCCGTGACCTCCCCCCACGACGGCGCGGCCCCCGTCCTGGACGCGCGGGACGTCGTCAAGATCTACGGGCATGGCGAGACGGCCGTGCACGCCCTGCGCGGGGTGTCCCTTGAGGTGCACCGCGGCGACTACGTGGCGTTCATGGGCGCCTCGGGGTCCGGCAAGTCGACGCTGATGAACATCCTCGGCTGCCTGGACGTGCCCACCACGGGCAGCTACCTGCTCGACGGCACCGACGTCGGCGAGCTGACGCAGGGCCAGCTCGCCGTCCTGCGCAACCGCAAACTGGGCTTCGTCTTCCAGTCGTTCAACCTCATCCCGCGCATGAGCGCGCTGGCGAACGTGGAACTGCCGTTGGCGTACGGCGGGGTCGGGGCGTCCGAGCGGCGGCGCCGGGCGCGGGCCGCGCTCCGGTTGGTCGGTCTGGGCGAGCGCGTCGGCCACGAGCCGAACGAGCTGTCCGGCGGGCAGCAGCAGCGGGTCGCGGTCGCGCGGGCGCTGGTGACCGCTCCGGCGCTCCTGCTGGCGGACGAGCCGACCGGCAACCTCGACACCGCCTCGACCGCGGAGGTGCTGGCGATCCTCGACCGCCTCAACGCCCAGGGGCGCACCGTCGTCGTGATCACCCACGAGACCGAGGTCGCCGCCCACGCCAAGCGGACGCTGCGGCTGGTCGACGGGCGGATCGTCGAGGACGTCCGCAACGCCCCGGTGAACGGCCCGCCGCCCGGCCTGGCAGCCGCCGCCGACGCCACCGACCCCGGCCCGGAGCCCGCATCCGGCTCTGGTCCCGCTGAGCGGGGGTGGTGAGGTGAACCGCGACATCGTGCGGTTCGCCCTGCGCGGGCTGTCCGCCAACAAGCTGCGCAGCGGGCTGACGACGCTCGGCATCCTGATCGGCGTCGCCGCCGTCATCCTGCTGGTGGCGGTCGGGAACGGCTCGTCCCGGCAGATCCAGGAGAGCATCGCGCGGCTGGGCTCGAACACGCTGACCGTCCGTCCGTCCACCACGGGCGGGGGCGGTCCGGGCGGGGCCGGGCCGCGCGGCGGGTTCCCCGG
Source organism: Actinomadura syzygii (assembly GCF_008085905.1). Lineage (GTDB taxonomy): Bacteria > Actinomycetota > Actinomycetes > Streptosporangiales > Streptosporangiaceae > Spirillospora > Spirillospora syzygii. The sequence continues at coordinate 412,430 of NZ_VSFF01000008.1, forward strand.
CCTCGCGGGCGGCGGCCAGCAGCAGAGCTCCGGGCCCCGGATCCAGGCCAAGGACCTGACGGTGGACGACGCCAAGGCGCTCGCCGACAAGGCCGCCGCCCCGTCGGTCAAGTCGGCGTCCCCGGTGGTGACGGCGCAGTCGGCCACGGCCGCCTACGAGGGGAGCAGCCACGCGATCGCGCAGTTCGTCGGCAGCGGCCCGGCGTACTTCGACGCGACCAGCAACGCGGTCGGCACCGGCTCCGCCTTCACCCAGGCGGATGTCGACCAGGCCCGCAAGGTCGTGGTCATCGGGCAGACCGTTGTGGACGAGCTGTTCGGCACGGTGCGACCGGTCGGCAAGCAGATCGCCGTCAACGGAGTGCCCTTCACGGTGGTCGGGGTGCTCAAGGAGAAGGGCTCGTCCGGCATCCAGGACTCCGACGACCTCGCCATCGCCCCGCTGGACGCCGTCCGGCAGAGCCTGACCGGGTTCGGCGGCCTCGACCAGATCGTCGTCCAGGCCACGGGACCCGACGCCACCGACGGCGCGGAAGCCGAGATCACCCAGATCCTCAACCAGCGGCACGGCGTCGGGACCGGGTCGACGGCGGACTTCAGCGTCCAGAACCAGGCCAGCCTGCAGGAGACGGCCAGCGAGTCCAGCGAGACGTTCACCGTGCTGCTCGGCGCGGTCGCCGCGATCAGCCTGCTGGTCGGCGGGATCGGGATCACCAACATCATGCTGGTCACCGTCACCGAGCGGACCCGGGAGATCGGCATCCGCAAGGCCATCGGCGCGCCGCGCCGTGCGATCCTCGGCCAGTTCCTGGCGGAGGCGATCGTGCTCAGCCTGGTCGGCGGGCTGAGCGGGGTGGCGGTCGGCGTCGTCGGCAGCCAGTTCACCGTCCTCGGCGTCGACCCCGTCATCGTGCCGAGCTCGATCCTGCTCTCCCTGGGCGTGTCGGTCGGCATCGGCCTGTTCTTCGGCGGCTTCCCCGCGGGACGCGCCGCCGGGCTGCGTCCCATCGAGGCGCTCCGCCATGAGTGATCCGCCATGAGTGATCCGCCCGAGAGACCGACGCCACCCGTGGTCCTGTTGATGAGGAGGCCCTCGTGGCCGTGAGACGACCCGTCCGCCCGAGCGACGCCCCGGCGGACGACCTGGAGGACGTGCTGAGCTCGTCCCCCTTCGAGGACGACGTGCAGACGGCGCTCGACGCCGCGCCCAGGGAGCGCCCCCGGCCGTCGCTGACCCTCGTGCTGGTCGGCGGACTGCTGCTGGCCGCCGGGTTCGTCGGCGGGATCGAGGCGAACAAGCGGTGGGGCCCGGACGGGTCCTCGCCCGGTCTGGCCGCCGTGGGCGCGCGCAACGGAACGAGCGGCGGCCTGCCCGGCGGCCTGCCCGGCGGCCTGCCCGGCGGCGGGCCCGCGGCCGGTTACCCCGGAGGCAGGGGCGCCGGTCCGGGAGGAACGGCGGGCGGCGGCCAGGTTGGGGCACAAGGCGGGTCGCAGGGCGGCGGCATGACCGTCGGGACCGTCAAGCTCGTCAGCGGCGACACCGTCTACGTGCAGACCGTGGACGGCAGCCTGGTCACCGTCGAGACCAGCGGTTCGACCAAGATCCAGATCAGCCGCGCGGGCAAGGCGTCCGACCTGAAACCGGGATCGACGGTCAGCGTGCAGGGCTCCGCCGGCTCCGCCGGCAAGATCTCCGCTACCTCCATCACCCAGGGGTCCCGTCCGGGCAACTGATTCCCCCAATCCCCAACCCCCTACGACCAAGGGATCACGAACATGACCGCACGGCTTTCACCGATCCGCCTGGGAACCGGTCTCGCGGCCCTGGCCATGGCGGTGACGCTCACCGGCTGCGGTGGCAGCGACGACAAGACGTCCGCTTCCCCGGCCGGCGGCGGTGCCGGCGAATCGATGCAGGCGTTCCAGGAGTGCCTGAAGAAACAGGGCGTCCAGATGCCGCAGGGCGGAGGCCGGGGTCCGGAGGGCGGCCCGCCGTCCGGCCGACCCTCGCAAGGCGTCCCGACCGGTGCTCCCAGCGGACGTCCGACCGGGCGCCCGTCAGGCGGCCCCGGCGGCGGGATGCGTTCGCTTCCGCCCGAGCAGCGGAAGGCGTTCGAGGCGTGCGCGTCGCTGCGCCCCTCGCCCCGCAACGGCCAAGGCCCCGGCGGCGGGCAGGGCCCCGGAAACGCCGACGCGATGGCCGCGTTCCGTGACTGCATGGCCAAGAACGGCGCCGAGATCCCCGAGAACACTCGGCCGTCGGACCTCAAGACCGCCGATCCCAAAATCGCCAAGGCCCTCAAGACCTGTCAGCCCCTCCTGCCCCGGCGGAGCGGCTCCCCGACCCCGGGTACCTGATCCGGGACCGACCATGACCTGCGCCGATTATCGTGAACGCGTGGAGCGGGGTATGCCGGGGGAGGCGCGGGTCCTGAGCGCGGACGGCGAGGCCGCCGTCCGCCTCATCGACCTGACCCACCCCCGCCTCCCGCACACCGTCCTCCGCACGGCGGCCACCCGATGACCACCCGGGCGTCGCGTCCGCCGGTCACCCGGCGGCTGACCCTGCGTGCTCGGATGGCGCTGCTGACCGCGGTGGCCGTGGCGCTGGCCGTCGCCGCCTGCGCGACCGCCGGGTGGCTGATCACCCGCAACCAGCTCTACCGCGAACTGGACCGGCGGCTGACCGTCGGGTCCGGCGAGCGGCCCGGCCCCGAGGGCGACCGGCCGTTCCGCCCGCCGATGTCCCGGCAGCTCGCCGAGGCGCTCGCCGCCTGCTCCGCGACCCCGTCGCCGGGCGACGGATCCCGGCCGCCCGGCCCGTTCGCCATTGTGCAGCTCATCGACGCCCGCGGACGGATCTGCACCGTCCCCGGCGCCGGATCCCTGGACACCACCGCCGCCGACGCGGCGGTCGCCCGCGGCGAGCGCGGCCCCCTCTACCGCGACGGAACCGGCCGCACCGCCGACCGCACCCAGGACGACGTCCGCGTCCTCACCCGCCCGATCCGCACCGACACCGGCGAGCAGGCCGCGGTGTCGTTCGCGCTGTCGCTGGACGAGGTCCAAGGCCCCCTGGACAACCTCGCCCTGCTCCTGGCCGCCGTCACCGCCCTCGGCGTATTGGCCTCGGCGGGCGCCGGGCTGATGATCGCCCGCGCCTCGCTGCGGCCCGTGGACGAGCTGACCGACGCCGTCGAGCACATCGCCCGCACCGAGGACCTCGCCGTGCGCATCCCCGCCCACGGCACCGACGAGATCGCCCGCCTCGGCCGGTCCTTCAACACCATGACCGCCGCACTCGCCGCCTCCCGCGAACACCAATCCCAACTCATCGCCGACGCCGGACACGAACTGCGCACCCCCCTCACCAGCCTCCGCACCAACATCGACCTCCTCCTACGCGCCGAAGCCACCGGCCGCGACCTCCCAGCCCCCGCCCGCCACGACCTCCTCACCAGCGTCAAAGCACAAATGCAAGAACTCACCAGCCTCGTCGGCGACCTGCTGGAACTCGCCCGCCCCGACGAGGCCAGACCCGTCCGCGAAACCGTCCCCCTCCACCAGGCCGTCACCCGCGCCGTCGACCGCGCCCGGCTCCGCGGCCCCGGCCTCACCATCCGCGCCCACACCGAACCCTGGTACGTCCACGGCGACCCCGCCTCCCTCGAACGCGCCGCCGTGAACCTCCTCGACAACGCCGTCAAATTCTCCCCACCCGGCGGGACCGTCGACGTCCGCCTCACCGGCGGGGAACTGACCGTCCGCGACCACGGACCCGGCATCCCCGCCGAAGACCTCCCCCACGTCTTCGACCGGTTCTGGCGATCACCGTCCGCCCGCAGCCTGCCCGGCTCCGGACTCGGCCTGTCCATCGTCGCCCGCGTCATCACCGAAACCGGCGGAACCGTCCACCTCGAACCCGCCGACGGCGGCGGCACCCTCGCCCGCATCCACCTCCCCGGCACCCCCGACCCCGGCGACTGACCGGGTCAGGCGACGACGGCAGGAATCTCATAGAGAGTTTTCAGATTCCGCGTGTAGGACTCTGGCATGGACGAGTCGTACCGTGCCAAAGTCCTCGTCGTCGACGACGAGCCCGGCATCCGGGAGCTGCTGGCCGAGGCGCTCCAGCTCCAGGGGTTCGGCGTGACCACCGCCGCCAGCGGGGGCAGGGCCCTGGACGCCGTCGACCGGGTCCGCCCCGATCTCGTCGTGCTGGACGTGATGCTGCCCGACGTGGACGGCTACCAGGTGGCGCGCAGGCTGCGGGCGCGCGCGGACGCGCCGCTGATGCTGTTCCTCACCGCGAAGGACGCCGTGGCCGACCGGATCGCCGGGCTGACCGCGGGCGGGGACGACTACGTCGCCAAACCGTTCGACCTGGACGAGGTGATCCTGCGGGTCCGCGCGATCCTGCGCCGGACCGGACGCCCGGACGGCCGGTCCGGCGACGGGGTGCTGCGCTACGCGGATCTCGAACTGGACGAGGAGGCGCGGCTGGCCCACCGGGCGGGGCGGTCGTTCCATCTGTCGCCGACGGAGTTCGCGCTGCTGCGCTATCTGATGATCAATGCCGGGCGGGTGGTGAGCAAGGCGCAGATCCTGGACCGCGTCTGGGACTACGACTTCGACGGCAGCAGCCGGGTCGTGGAGTCCTACATCAGCTATCTGCGGCGCAAGGTCGACGCCTCGGGTCCACCGCTCATCCACACCCTGCGCGGGGTGGGCTACCGGTTGCAGGAGCCGCGGTGACGTCGTGGCGCCGGTCGTGGCCGTTGCGGCATCGGCTGCTGGCCGCGATGCTCGTGCTGTCGGCAACGGCGGTGGCGGGGTTCGCCGTCGCCGGGGTGCTGCTGCTGGAACGGTCGCTCGTGCACCGGGTGGACGTCCAACTGGCCGACATGACGGCCCCGCTGCACCGCAGGCCGCCGCCGGCGCCGAGGTCCGCGGACTCGCGCGAGGTGAAGTTGCCGACCGAGTTCCGCATCGCCTTCCACGACGCGTCGGGGACGCTGCTGCGCGAGGTGCCCGACGACGCCGGCGAGGGCCCGGCGCTGTCCGCGGCCGCGGTGGCCGGCGCGCCGGACGGGCCGTTCACCGTGGCCGGCCGCACCGGCGGCGCCGAGTGGCGGGTCCTGGTCGTGCGCCTTCCGGACGGCACCCGCGCGGTGGCGGGCATGTCGCTGGCCTCGACGCGGTCGGCGGTCAACCAGTTGCTCGTGATCGAGGCGTCGGTGGGCGTGCTCGTCCTGCTGGCGCTGGGCGGCCTGGCCTGGGGGGTGGTGCGGCTGGGACTTCGTCCGCTGACCAGGATGGAGCGGACGGCCGTGGCCATCGCGGGCGGGGAGATCGACCGGCGGGTCGGCGACACCAACCCGCGCACCGAGACCGGCCGGCTCGGCCAGGCCCTCAACACCATGCTGGGCCGCCTCGGCCACGCGCTCCGCGAACGGGAACGCTCCGAGGAGCGGATGCGCCTCTTCGTCGCCGACGCCTCCCACGAACTGCGCACGCCGCTGACGTCCATCCGCGGATTCGCCCGGCTCTACCATCACGGCGCGGGCCGCAAGGACCCGGCCGCGGAACGCCTCCTCGGCCGCATCGAGAACGAGGCGGAGCGGATGGGGCGGCTCGTCGAGGACCTGCTGCTGCTCGCGCGACTCGACCGGGAGCCCGCCCTGGAGATGGACGTGGTGGACCTGAGCGTCCTCGCGGGGGACGCCGTGCACGCCGCCCGTGCCCGCGACGGCGACCGGCCCGTCCGGCTGGTCCTGTCCGACCGCCCGGTCACGGTCAGAGGCGACGAGCGGCGGCTCCACCAGGTCATCGGCAACGTCGTCGGCAACGCGCTGACCCACACGCCGGACGGCACGCCGGTAAGGGTGAGCGTCGACCGCGTCCGGGCGGGGAGCCTGGCGGGCGCGCACACCGGTTCGGGGCCCGCGCCGGGCGCGGACGCCGTGCTGATCGAGGTGGCCGATCAGGGGCCGGGAATCGCGCCCGAGCATCTGCCCCGCGTGTTCGACCGCTTCTACCGGGCGGACGCCGACCGGTCCCGGGACACGGACCGGACGGGCGGCACCGGCCTCGGCCTCGCGATCGCGGCGGCGCTCGTCCTGGCCCACGGCGGGCGGATGGAGGCGTCCAGCGGCGCCGGAACGGGCGCGACCTTCCGCATCCTTCTTCCATTCATCTCTGATTAGCCTTCCGTTCACACATTGTTCCCAGCTTCGTAGTGTCGGATATGCGCGGACTCCCGAGGAGAGAGATGCTGCGCAGATTCCGCCAACGCAACGAAACCGCAGGTCAAGCTGACGAGGACGCCCCGGATTCACCGCCGGTGACCGGCGAGGTCGGGCACCGGCTGCGGGCGCCGAGCACGCTGCACGCCTTCAACCGGTACGAGATCAAGTACCTGGTCGACGCCGCCGACGCGGACGACCTCCGCGCCGAGCTCCGCCGCCGCCTCGACCCCGACGAGCACAGCGGAGACCAGGGGTACGGCGTCTGGAGCGTCTACTACGACACCCGCTCGCTGCGGTTCTACTGGGAGAAGATCGAAGGGCTGCGGTTCCGCCGCAAACTGCGGGTCCGGCACTACGGCGACCGCTTCTGCGTGGACGCCGACACACCGGTCTTCGTCGAGATCAAGCAGCGGGTCAACCGGGTCACGCAGAAGCGCCGGGTGCGGCTGCCCTACCGGGACGCGCTGCTCCTGTGCGACCGCCGGGAGATGGTGCGGCACGAGCCGTCCCAGCGGGCCTTCCTGGAGGAGGTCCTGGACCTGGTCTCCCGGCTGGACCTGCGCCCCACCGCGATGACCGGCTACCAGCGGCAGGCGTTCGTCGGGCAGGACGCCGACGTCGGCCTGCGCGTCACCCTCGACCAGCGGGTCCGGGGCCGCGACCGCGACTTCCACCTCGGCGCCGACGCCGAGAACCGGCTCATCGTCCCGCCGCACAAGGCGATCCTGGAGGTCAAGGCGAACGAGCGGGTCCCGTACTGGCTGACCGATCTGACCGCGGCCAGGAACCTCCAGGTCGTGCGGGTCTCCAAGTACTGCCAGAGCGTGGAGGCCTACGGGCTCGCGCCGCGCTCGGTGTTCCACGTCCCGGACCACGACGCCCACGACGCCCACCTCGTCCACGACCGGCGCGTCCGAGATCAGCGTCCCCCGCGACCCGGTGCCCCGGAACGCGAACAGTCGCCGACGCCGCCCGGCCTGCACACCGCCTCAACGAAAGCCTGAGCCCCCATGGACTTCTCCTTCCAGGACCTCTCCGGCACGTTCAGCGTCGCCGACATCGCGATCGCGATGGCCCTGTCGTTCGCCCTCAGCGCGATGATCGGTTGGATCTACAGGGCGACGCACCGGAACGTGTCGTACAGCCAGTCCTACGTCCAGACGCTGGTCGTCCTCGGCATGCTCATCTCCCTGATCATGCTGGTGGTCGGCTCCAACATCGCCCGCGCGTTCGCGCTGGTGGGCGCGCTGTCGGTCGTCCGCTTCCGCAACGCCATCAAGGAGACCCGCGACGTCGGGTTCATCTTCCTCGTGATGGGCGTGGGGATGGCCGTCGGCACCCGCTTCTACACCCTGGCCGTCGTCGCCGCGGTGGCCATCTCCCTGGTCATCATGATCATGCACCGGTTCAACTGGTTCGCGCTGAGCGTCCGGCGGCAGGTGGTCAAGGTCCAGGTCCCGCCGGACGAGGACTACGCGCCCGTCATCCAGGACGTCCTCATCCGGCACACCGACGAGTTCGAGCTGGTCAGCATGGAGACCATCAGGGGCGGCGCGCTCGTCGAGCTGATGTACACCGTCAGGATCAAGAAGGGCAGCGAGCCGGCCGACGTCATCGCCGCGCTCCGCGAACGGAACCAGGGCCAGCCCGTCACGGTGCTGACCGGATACGACCAGACCGACCTGTAGGCCCGTGATGAGCGCTCCCACCCGCCGCCTACGGCACCGGATACCGGTACGGCTGCGACACAACTGGCGCCTCGTCGCCATCACCCTGGCCTTCCTCGGCCTTTGCTGGGGCGTGTTCGGCAGCGGGTCCATCCACCCGTACGTCACCGGCAGCCGCGCCGACTCGTCCGACCCGGTCACCGTCGACATCCGCGGGAACAAGAACCTGTTCGACGCCTCCGTCCCGCACCAGGTGAAGCTCTCCTTCCGGGACGAGTCGTACAAGGACATGCTCAACGAATACTGGAAGAGCGGTGAGAAGGAATACGTCGAGGCGGACCTGACCGTCGACGGCGTGACGATTCCCAGCGTCGGCATCCGGCTCAAGGGGAATTCCACGCTGGCGGGCTTCACGTGGAAAGGCAAATCGCGCCCGCGCACGGGCGGCGGCCCCGGCGGCTTCCCCGGAGGCGGCAAGCCTCCGGAAGGCATGCCGCCTCCGGGGAATGGCCGTCCTGCGATGAACGGCCCCGGCGGGTTCGGCGCGGCGCTGAAGGCCGAGCAGCCGGAGGATCTGCCCTGGCTGATCAGCTTCGACGAGTTCGTGGAGGGCCGCCGCTACCAGGGCCGCACGCAGATCGCCGTCCGCCCGGCCGCCATGGGGTCGGCGACCTTGGTGAACGAGGCGCTGGCGATCGCGACGGTCGGCGCCGCCGGAGAACCCACCCAGCGCTACGCCTACAGCTCCTTCTCGGTCAACGGCCGGACGTCGAGACCGCGTCTGATAGTGGAGTACCTCGATGAGGGCTACGCCGAAGAACTCGGCGACGGAGTGCTGTACAAATCGCTTGCCACGAGCACCTTCACCTACAAGGGCGAGGACCAGACCAAGTACACCACCGACTACAAGCAGATCAGCAAACTCGGCGCGACGGACCTCCAGCCGGTCATCGACCTGGTGAAATGGGTCGAGAAGGCTTCCGACAAGGAGTTCGCGGCCGGACTCGCCCGCCGGGTGGACGTCGCGTCCTTCGCCCGCTATCTGGCCTTGCAGAACCTGATGACGAACTTCGATGACATGGCCGGCCCGGGCCGTAATTACTACCTGTGGTACGACCGCGCCTCCACCAAGTTCAAGGTCATCACGTGGGATCTCAACTTCGCCTTCAGCGGGGACGCCAAGACCGACCCGAAAAGCACCGTCTCCATGGGTTTCCCCGGCGGGCGAAACCCGACGCGGCAACCCCAGGGCCAGCCTCCGCAGGGCCAGCCCCCGCAGGGACCGCCCGGCGGCCCCGGTGGGCCCGGCAAGAATGGAGGACGGCCGGGCGGACCCCGCATGGGCCACGCCCTGAAGGACAGATTCCTGAAAACCCCCGCCTTCAAGAGGCTCTATCTCGACCAGTACCGCGCCCTGAATCAGAAACTGGTGGCGAACGGGACCCTGTCCCGGCTGCTCGACTCGATCGTCCGGTCGTACAAGGCGAACTCCGGCGCCGACACCGCGCGGATCGAGGCAGAGGCCAAGACCCTCCGCACGACGCTCAAGACCCGCGCGCAAACCCTGTCCGCCGACGACCAGATCGGCAGGTGATCCCGCCGCGTTCAGCCGCACCGTTCTCGTCCTCGACCATTCCACCGGAACGTCCAGTCGACTCTCCGGCGGCGGTCGGGCAGTAGCGGTCGAGTTGGTCCGCGCCAAGCTCCGGAAGGGCCTGGCCTTGGCTTGGGTGACCGGGCTCCGGCGGGAGGGCGGTCGGCTTCTGGTGTGAGGGCGGGTTGGCCGCCTGCGGACTGCTGGGGTCGTGCCCGATCTTGATCGCTTTAGCATGGTTGCCGTGGTGCTCCTGGAACGTGAGCGCGAGCTGTCGGAGTTAGTCCGAATCGTGGCGGGCGCCCCGGAGTCCGGAGGCGGGCTCGTCCTGGTCTCCGGTGAGCCCGGGATCGGAAAGACCGCGTTGGTGGGCGCTTTGCGGGAGCGGACGAAGCGCCTGGCCCGGTTTGTGCTGACGGGTTGTGAGCCGCTGTCGGTCCCGGTGCCGCTGGCGCCGGTGCGTGCGGTGGTGGAGGCCACGGGCGCCGACGCGGGCGGCCTTGAGGGCGGTGACCGTCCGGCGATCGTGGGGGCGCTGTGCGCGGCGCTTGAGCGGGGCGGCCCCGCCGTGGTGGTGATCGAGGATCTGCACTGGGCGGACGCGGCCACGCTGGACGTGCTTCGCCTGCTGGTGCGTGGTGTCCGGTTCCTTCCGGTGACGGTGGTGGGGACGTACCGCGACGACGGGCTCGGCGCTCGTCCGCGGCTGGCGATGCTGGTGGGTGACCTGGCGGGCGCCGCCGCCCGGTTCGAGTTGGGCCCGCTGTCCGAGGCGGCCGTCGCCCTGCTCGCCGAGCCCGCCGGGCTGGACGGGGCGGAGCTGTTCGCCGTCACCGGTGGGAATCCGTTCCTGGTGGTGGAGTCGGTGGCCAGCGGGGGAGGGCTGCCGCGGTCGGTGCTCGACGCGACGTGGGCGCGGATGGCGCGGCTGGACGGCGGCGCCCGGCGGGTCGTCGAGGCGGCGGCCGTGATCGGCCCGGTGACGCCGCTCGACCTGCTGGAGCGGGTGACGCCCGAGGCGGTCGAGGCGGTGGAGCGATGCCTGGCGCACGGGGTGCTCGTCGACGCCGGGGACGGCAGGGTCGCGTTCCAGCACCAGCTCGTCCAGCAGGCGGTCGAGCGATCGGTGTCGGCGCCTCGGCGTCGCGTTCTGCACTCCCAGGTCGTGCGTGCTCTTCTGGACGGTGACGACCCGCCGGAACATGCGCGGCTGGCCCACCATGCCGAGCGGGCGGGCCTTCGACGGATCGCCCTGGACCACGCCTGGCGGGCGGCCAGGGAGGCTTGGCTGCTGGGATGCCATGCCGATGCCGCCAGGCAGTTCGAACGCGCCTTGGCGCAGGGCCCGTCCTCTCATGGCGACCGGGCACGGCTCCTCACCGGCTTCGGCCATGCCGGCTGGCTGGCGGGACAGCCGGAAGAGGCCGCGGCGGCCTTGGAGGAGGCGGCCACGCTGGGCAGGCGGCTTGGGGATCGCTTTGTCCAGGGCCGCGCGCTGCGGCTGCTGAACCAGCCCCTGTGGGAGTTCGACCGCTGGCAGGAGGCCCGCAAGGCGCTGTTAGAGGCGATCTCCCTGCTGGAGCAGTGCGACGACGAGGGGGAACTGGCGAGGGCCTGGGCGGGCCTGGTCGCGATCGAGGGCTGCGGGCTGGATCCGGCGGCCGGCATCGAGCACGCCCCGGTCGCCGCGCGCCATGCCGCCGACGCCGGTCTGGAACAGATCGCCGTCGACGTGCTGATCGGCCTCGCCCACGCGAAGGGGCTGCGGGGCCGGCCCGATTACGGCACGCTCACCGACTGCCTTCGGCGCTGCCGCGCCGAGGGGTGGCATTTCGAGGCCGCACGCGGCTACGCGGTGGTGTTCATCGTGTCGTCCCTGAACCGCGACCACGCGGTGGTCGACGCGACGCGCTCCGAAGCCTTCGCCTACTTCACCGAGATCCAGACCGTCCGGGCCCGTGACCTGGTCTCCGGGTGCCTGGCCCGCAGCCTCTTGGACCGCGGACGGCTGCCGGAGGCCGTCGAGTGGGCGGCCAGGGCGCGCCGCACCCGGCACATGGAGGCGTCCCTGGCCCCGGCGGTCGAGGCACTCGCCAAACTACGCGGCGGCGAAGAGGACGCCGACGCGCTCCTGGCGGAGGCGCACGCCGCGCTCACCGGTTCCGCCGACGTCTACCGGCTGCCGCTGGTGGAGTCCGCGCTCGCCGAGGCGGCGTGGCTGCGCGGCGACCACGACGCGCTGCGGGCCCATGTCCGGGCCGGGCTGTCCCATCCGGGGGTACGGCAGATACCGCGCGTGGCGGGGGATCTGGCGCTGTGGGCGATGCGCTGCGGAGAGGAGCCGCCCCCGCCCGGTGACCTCCCGGAACCCGTCCGGCTGGAACTCGGTGGGGACTGGCGCGGCGCCGTGCGGGCCTGGCACCGCCGCCGGGCGCCCTACGAGGCCGCGTTGGCCGCCCTGCCCGCGGATCCGACGGACGTGTTCGCGGCTCGCGAGGCGATCGGCGTCCTGCAGCGCATCGGGGCCACCGCCGCGGCCGGCGCGTTCGTCCGCGAACGCGCCGCCCAGGGCGCTCCCGTGCCGAGGGGCCCGCGGTCCTCCACCCGATCGAACCCGGCCGGTCTGACCGGGCGGCAGCGCGAAGTCCTCGCCTGGATCGCTCGGGGCGCCACCAACCGCGAGATAGCGGCCGCCCTTCATCTGTCCGAGCGCACCGTCGCCCACCACGTCTCGGCGGTCCTGCGCAAGCTCGGGGCCCGCACCCGCACTGCCGCCGCGCAGCAGGCCCGAGCGCTCTATCCGCCATCCGAGGATGGGCAGGCCCCGTCGCCAAGATAGGCACCTGACCTATCCCTCTCCCAAACGTGGGCACTTACGCTTTCTCTGTCACAACCCTTTCTCATGCGAGCCACGCCAAGATAGGACATCCGACCCATAGCCATCAGGTCAGGATGGCTTCAAGCTTCTCATAGCCGCTCTGCATAACCACTGGACGGCTTCGACGGGAGGCCGAAGTAGCTTTTGCCGTAGATCGGAATCGCTCATCTCGAATGACAGGAGACCTCTCCATGAAGAACTACGTTCGCGCCGCTGTGGCCTTACTGGTCGCCACCGGCGCCATCGTCGCCCCGAGCGTCCCCGCCAACGCCAGTCCGAACTCTTTTCCGCCTTCATGCCCCATGCATTACGAGACCGGGCAAAAGAAGTTCGTGAAGGGCGCCAAGGCGCATACAGGCCCCTACGGAGCGAATCCCGTCGTATGGGTGCTCACCCGTGATGAATATCTCTGGGTTACCGGGTGGTGCAAGAATGAAAAAGGCAATCGCTGGTGGGGTCTCTCAGGCGGCAATTATGTTTGGGATGGTTACGCCGCCTAGTGCCGGCAACTGGCACTAGAGGGATCTGAGTTCCGCTGGTGAACCCGTGAAACGCCGAGCCGCCCCATGGCCGCCATGGGGCGGCTCCGTTCTGTTCCTGGAGGAAACGAGGACGTTGATGTCCCTTCACCCGGGCAACCTCGACCATATTTCTCTCCCTCCTGGCCACCGTCGCCGGTGGCATCGCCCCAAGAGACCGGCACCGGCCGACGTCATCGGCGGGAACGCCGCTCCCTGGGTGCGTACGATCGCTGGTCATGTTGGGAGTGCATTTCGCCATCACTGGCGAGCAGGAGCGGGCCCTGTTGGCGAGGGATGAGGACGCGGTGGCGGAGCTTCTCGAAGAGCTCGAGGAGAACTGGCGGGACGATGACCTCAAGGTCGACACTGACAAGGCGTGGGAGGACATCCATCGGTGCTTGGGTGACGGCACGCTCGACTATGAGGGCTATCCGCTTTCGCATGCCGTGCTCGGTGGCCGTCATCTGCATACGGAGATCTACGTGGTGCATGTGTCCGTGGCCGAGGTGCGTGACGTCGCCGAAGCCCTTCGGCCTCTGGGCAGGGACTGGTTGCGGAGGCAGTGTGACGCCTTGGGGTCCAGCGGCTATGACGGGGCGCACGGCCCTGAGGTCTTTGAGTACATCTGGACGAATTTCGTGGACGTCCAGAACTTCTATCAGCGAGCCGCCAAGGCCGACCGCGCGGTCATTTTCACCGCCACCTGAGGGGCGCCTTCATGGGCCCGTGGTGTCCTCGAATGCCGTCCGGTGTTTTAGTCGGGGGCAGCGGGTCCGCTGAGGCCGTGGCGGAGGAGGTCGATTAGGCGGTGTACCCGGTTGACATCGGTCTCTGCTGAGACGGCGACCGCGTTTGCAAGCGCCAGTATCTCGGTCACGGTGAGGTCTGGGCGGACGGTGCCCGCCTCCTGGGCTTCGGAGAGCAACTTCTCCGCAGTGAAGGTCAACGAGGTGTGCCAGCGGGCGAACAACTCGGTGCGTCGTTCGCTGCCGCTGTCGGTACCGGCGAAGGCCAGCGTCCGTCTGGTCGCCACGTGGACGGTGAAGGCTCGCAGCCAGGTGAAGAACGCCTCACCGGGGGCCTGGTCACGTAGCAGGGCGTCGCCTCGGTCGCAGAGCGCGGCGATCTCGTCGGCGTAGACCGCGGTGAGCAGGTCACCGCGGGTGGGGTAGTGCCGGTAGAGGGTCGCGTTGCCGACGCCCGCCCGCCGGGCCACCTCGTCCAGGGCGACGTCCGGACCGCGCTCGTCGAAGAGCGCCCTGGCCGCCGCCATCAGCAGCCGGGCGTTCCGCTCGGCGTCCGCGCGGCGCGCCCGTTTGGCGGGGGGCGTCATCACTGATCTTCCTGGGTTGCTAAACGGGGACTTCCCCGCTTAGCTTAGTCGAGACGGTGACCGGGGACGTCCCCGGTTCGTTTCGGGCGAGGATGAGCACCTGCCGGGGCCGTCTCAGGAGGAGCGATGACCTTCACCGCCGACGACCGCGTCGCGGTCACCGAGCTGATCTCCATGCACGGCCACCTCTGCGACAGCGGGGAGTTGGACCGGCTGGACGAGGTCTTCACCCCCGACGTCGTCTACGACGTCTCGGATTTCGGGCAGGAGCCCTTGCTCGGCGTCGCGGCCTGCGCCGCCGCAGGACGTGCGTTGGGGGAGCTCAACCCGGTCGGCCATCACGTCACCAACGTCGTCCTCACCGAGATCGCCCACGACCGGGTGCACGCGCGGTCCAAGGGGATCGGTGTCAACGCCGACGGCACCACCGGGAGCGTGACGTACGAGGACGCCGTCCTGCGCACCCCGCGCGGCTGGCGGATCAGCCACCGCAAGGTCCGCGCGCACCGCACGCCCCTGGGCGGACGAGGTTAATTCGGCTGGACGGCGTTCAGGGGCAATGCCTCCACACGAAGAGGTATCTCGCGCTGCTGTTGGTGGCGTCCATTGACATGAGGCTCGTCTTGGCGGCGCCGGAGCCTTCCGCCTTCACCCGCAGCTCGGTGTTGATGTTGAGGTCGCGGTCCTCACCGCATGGCTTCCAGACCATGGCTCGCGGGCTGACCCAGTCCTCCGACTGCCATTCGAAGATGTACTGGCCCTGGAACGTGCGGCCGATCGGCTCCGGATAAGAGCCTCCCTGGAAGTAGAGGTGCGTTCGCTCTTCCCCGGTCGCTTCCATCTCCAGCCGGGCGAAGCCACGGTGGTTGACGCCGAGGACGGAGTAGCTGTAGTCGTCCGCGCCGTTGACCCGCACAGTGATATGGCAATTCTTGCGCGAGGCCGACGGCGGCGCGTCACCGCCGGCGTAGACGACGAAATCGCTGTAGGTGACGGTGAAGGAGGTCTTGTCCTTGGACATCACCACCGACGACGTCCCGGCGAGGCAGCCGGAGCCGTTGACGCCGACCACGTCGACGCTGACACCGTCCGGTATGGGGTCCGCGGCCGCGGGGAGGGCCGTCAGAACGGGCAAGCCAAAAGCGCCCGCCAACACAATCGCCGTTCGTTTGACAATCATCATGGCCTGGACTTCCAGGTAAATTAGGATGGGTCCGGTCCGCTGGTCGCCTCGGCCGAAATCTCGAAGCCGCTATCGCTCCCAGCCGTAGATCATCATCGACGGTATTCTCAACTCGGGAAGCGGGTCAACGTCGTCTTTTTCGACTCGCTTTCTGTCTTCACTTTTCTTGACATCCGTCCATATCTCACCTGATCTCGCCCATCTGATCGCGGTGTCCTGTCTCATCCGCACGAAACATCCTCTTAAGTGACTCTGGACTTCCTCATCCTTCCCGGACCTCTTGATCGAAATGGCTGTCGGCAGCCCCCCGGGAGCAGGACGCGATGTCAGGACCGCGAGGAGGGGCGGAGCGCTGCCGCGCCCGAGGGGCGGGTGCGGCAGCGCTGCCGGTTGTGCCGGGGCCATTCCCGGCGGCGGGGGGTCAGGTGAGGGCGGGGGACATCCGTACCTGCTCAGTGCTTTCGGCGTTGTGCTGTTCGGTCCAAGTGGTCAGGGCGGTGCGGCAGGTGTGGTCGAGGTGGTGAAGTCCGGTCAGGTCCAGCTCGATGGGCCGGTTCTTGGGCAGTGTCTCCAGGTCGTCCAGGATCTTCGGCAGTCGCAGGAAGGTGGCGTTGCCCGACAGGTGAGCGTGGACGGGGCCGGTGCCCTCGTCCGTCACCTCCAGCTTGATGTGCGAGGTCTGCCAGGCGGCCTTGACCACGGACAGGAGGAGACCGATGAGGACACCCTCGAACATGCTGATGGTGACGATGGCCACGGCGGTCGCCGCGAGGATGACGGCCTCCCCGCGGTGGGCGCGCCACAGCACGGGGAACTGCTCGACGGGCATGAGCTTGACCCCGGCGTAGACCAGGACACCCGCGAGCGCGGCGATGGGGATGAGCGCGAGGACGGCCGGCAGCAGGGCGGCGAACAGCAGCAGCCACACGCCGTGCAGGACCCGGGACGCCTTGGTCCTGGCGCCGGCCTGGACGTTGGTGGCGCTGCGGACGATCACCGCGGTCATCGGCAGGGCGCCGAGGGTCCCGCAGACGATGTTGCCCGCGCCCTGGGCCATCAGCTCCCGGTTGTAGTCGGTACGCGGGCCGTCGTGCATGCGGTCCACCGCCGCCGCGCTGAACAGCGACTCGGCGGAGGCGATGAGGGTGAAGGCCAGGACGGTGCCGATCACGCCGGGGCCGAGCGCGGCGAACACGTCGGTTCCGGGCGGTTGGACGGAGTCGATCAGGCCGCGGACCTCGACCGTCTTCACCTGGAGGCCCAGCAGCCAGGTGACGGCGGTGGCCAGGGAGACCGCCACCAGCGCGCCCGGCGCGACGCGCGCCTTGGCGGGCAGGCGCTGCCACAGCGGCAGCAACGCCACGGTGCCCGCGCCGATGGCGAACGAGGGCCACAGCGTGGCGGAGGTGGCGAGGTCACCGGCGAGCCCGGGCAGACCGGCGATCTTTCCGATGCCCGACGCGGGCGCGGCGGCGCCGGCCATGGCGTACAGCTGCCCGGCGATGATGACCAGGCCGATGCCGGCGAGCATCCCCTCGACCACGGCGGTCGAGATGCCGCGGAACCAGCTCCCGAATCTCAGCGCTCCGAGCAGCAGTTGCAGCAGGCCCGCGGCCAGCACGATCGCGCCGAGGGCGGGCAGGCCGTAGGTCTCGACGGCCTCGTAGACGAGGACGGTCAGGCCCGCGGCGGGTCCGCTGACCTGGAGGCTGCTGCCGGGCAGCAGGCCGGTGACCAGGCCGCCGACGATGCCGGTGACCAGGCCGAGTTCGGCGGGCACTCCGGAGGCGACGGCCACGCCCACGCACAAGGGGAGGGCGACGAGGAAGACGACGAGGGACGCGGCGATGTCGTGCCGCGGGATGGCGGGATTCATGAGGTCCTTGGCAGGGGGCGAGGTCTGGTGGGGGCGGGAGCGGTTCACAGCGGCAGGAAGGCGTCGTCGCCGGGCCGGTGCTCGCACACCAGCCCGGTGTGGACCTCGTAGAACCAGCCGTGCAGCCGCAACCGCCCCTCGTCCAGGCGGCGGGCGACGCCCGGATAGCCGCGCAGCCGCTGAAGCTGCACCAGGACGTGACGCTGCACGGGACCGGCGAGATCCGCGGCGGGCTGCCCGCCGTCGCCGTCCTGCGGGAACGGGGAGGCCGCCTGGGCCAGCCAGTTCCGGACGGCGGGGACGGCCGTCAGGTCGTCCCCGCGGACCAGGGCGCCCACCGCTCCGCAGTGGGAGTGGCCGCACACCACGATGTCGGCGACGCCGAGCACTTCGACCGCGTACTCGACGGTGGCCGCCTCGCCGGACGGCCGCTGAGGGCGGTACGGGGGAACGATGTTGCCCGCGGTACGCATCTCGAACAGCTCACCCGGCTTGGCTCCGGTGATCAGTGAGGGGACGACACGTGAGTCGGAGCAGGTGATGAACAGGGCCTCCGGCGCCTGGCCGGCGGCCAGCCGGTCCAGCGCGCCGGCGGCGCGGCGGTGGTAGGAGCGGGCGTGGTCGATGAGGGAGCGCATGTCAGGTGCCTCCTGCGCGCCGATGCGGCGCGTCGGTGTCGTGAGTTCGGGACGGACCCGGCCCGGCGTCCGGGCACGCCCTGGCGCGTCCGCGAACCAGCGGCACGCCAGGAGCGGACGGCTTCAAGAGGACGAGGAACGGGGAGTGTCCGTCAGCAGCGGAGGACCTGCAGCGCGGCAGGTGACGGGGGCTTTCCGACCGGCTCGCACGGCATCCGCAGGCAAGGCCCGCAAGCGCACGGTGCTACCGGCGGGCGCAACGTCCCGGGACCTCGCGGCGCCGACAGGTTCAGAGACGAGCCATGCCTGAGCACCCGCCCCAAATGCCCGGGAGCCTCCTCGAACCGGGAGGGGGCGTCGCACATCTGCGCCTCGGAGACGACCGCTCCCGCAAGCAGATGCGGGTCGGACGCGGCGGCGGTATGGGAGAAGAACAACAGCGCCACGACGGCGGCCAGCAGTGCCGCGACGGCACGTACCGGACGCCTGTTCTCCGACACGCCCGCCCTCCCCTCCGAACCCTACTCCGCGGTAGCGAGATGATCTCCGAGTGTCGCCATTCATTTTGACGATCGGCCCGCGGCAAGAGTGCCAAGCCGAGTATAAAAAGCGCGTAATGAGTGGACCGCGAGCATGAAGGCGCAGATGGGAACAGTCCAGCGCCTCGCGATCGCCGCGGAAGCCTGAACAAGGCGGCGAACACCCTGGTCAAGGCGCGGAGGGGCGCGGCGGGCCGAGCGGGATCGATCTTGCGGATACGGCCGTTCCGCTGGCCCGGGGTCGCTGAACTCGCAGGATTCGTGCGAACTTGAAAGTTCCTCGGCATAACTGTGAGCTCTTCGACGCCGCTAGGGATGAATGTATTTCGGGTTCACCTGGCGACGGCCAATTGAAATGGTTCTGACCCAATTGTCGTGAATCGAGCGCATCTTCACCGGGCACATCGAAGGGTTGACCGAACAATCCGTCCTCGTGTGGACCTTGTTTCGCGTCTTCGTTCGGAAGCGCTGTGGTCAGTGCTCGCGGTTGACGTGTACTCCTGCGAGCACTGCGAGGAGGACGACGCAGCCGCCGACCGCTCCGTGCTTCGAGGGGGCCTCGCCGAGGACGGCCCACGTCCAGATCGGGGTCATGGGGGCGTCCAGTACGTCGATCAGCGCGGCGTCCCCGGACGGCACCCGGCCCGACCCGAGGATCAGGAACACCCGGCCGAGCCCCAAGGTCACGGCCCCGAAGAGCGCGGAGACCGCGAAGTCGCGGGGGTCGAAGCGGTAGCCGCTGACGAACGGGGCCGCCACGGCACTGCTCAGCAGGCATGCCATGCCGGAGGCGATCAGCATCGGGGTGTCCCGGTGCGCGCGTGTGATCATGATGATGGCCGCCACGCAGACGGTCATGAGCAGGGCGAGCGCCATGCCCGCCGCGTCGCCCGTACTGAGCCCGCCGCCGGTCATGATGGCGACGCCCGCGACGACTCCCAGGCCGCACGTCCAGAAGACCGGCGACGTCCGCCGCCGTAGGAACACCAGTTGGAACAGGCCGATGACCAGGGGGATCATCGCGTAGACGACCGAGACATTGACGACCGTTCCCACTCGGTAGGCGGCGACGAGGCTCGTCATCCCGAGTGTGAAGAGGCCGGCCACGCACAAGGACGGCCAACGGAAGTTGGCCCGGTCGAGGACGCGCCGGCGGGTGAAGAGGCGGGCGACGACCCAGATCGCGAGGGTGCCGAACAGTCCTCTGATGAAGAGGAGGTCGGCCAGGGGGAGCGAGACCGCCCGAGTGAACAGGCCGATCGTGCTGAACGACACCGCCGAGCCGAGCATCAGCAGGACTCCGGACAACCGCTCGTCCGCCTGCGGCTCGACCTCCTCGGGGATCGTCGACGTCACTGCGGCACCTCGTGTCCGGGCTGCGGCTCGTGCTTCATGAGCGTCCCCTCGTCCCGGCCCCGGGTGAGTAACCGTATATACGGTTATCGAAGGGGTAACCTATCATGTGGTTATGTCCATGGAGGCGGTCGGAGATCGCGAGTGGGTCTGGTACGGGGGGCGGCTGAGCACCGACTTCGTGAACACCCGCCGGTACCGGTTCGCGGGCGGACGCGAGCTGCTGAAGGCGCCGGACGATCTGGCGGCATGGCTGGCGGCCGCGAAGCTGACCTCCACGGGCGTCGGCGTCGCGGGCGCGGAGTTCGACGCCGCCCTGCACCTCCGGGAAGCCGTCGATGCGGGTATCCGGGCGACGGTCGCCGACGAGCCCGTCCCCGGGGATGCCGTGGACGTCCTCAACCACTGGCTGGACCGGCCCGCCGGCCCGGCGCGGCCTCACCTCGTCCTGCGCTCCGGGGTTCCCGCCCTGGAGCGGCGGTTCGACCCGCGGGACGCCGTCACCGCGCTGTGCCGCGTCGCCGCCGACGCCGCCGAGCTGCTCGGTACCGACGCCCGCCGCACCTTGCGCATCTGCCCCGGCCCGGACTGCAGCGGACGCTTCGTCGACAAGTCGCCGGGCGGACGGCGGCGCTGGTGCTCCATGGCGGGTTGCGGCAACCGCGCCAAGGCCGCGCAGCACCGCCGAACGGTCAGAACCAACCGCTGATCGGCCTTCCGCCTCCGAACCTGACAACTACACTCGGTAATGAAGTGTTCGCGGGGCGAGTTGGGGGAGGGCAGGCGACGCATGCGGCGATCGGGCACGCGGTATTCGGTGCGGGCCCGCGCGACCCTGGTGACCGTCCTCGTCTCGGCGGTCCTGCTCGCCCTCGCGCTCTCCCTGACCGGACGGGTCATGCGCGACTGGTTCAGGAACCGGAGCCAGGACCAGACCGAGCGGACCGTTCAGGAGCTGATCTTCGACATCGACCGTGGCCTGCGGAGCGATCCCGTCCCGGTCGGCAAGGGCCAGTCGGACCTGATCCAGGTCGAGACGCTGGACGGACGGGTCATCGCGGCCAGCGCGAAGATGCGGGGACGTCCCGCGCTGGTGGTGCCGGACGACACCGAACTGATCAACACCAAGGTGTGCCCGGGCTACCTCGACCGGTGCGCGTGGGTGTACGGGATCCGGATGAGGGAGTCGGCGTACGGGCGGAACGTGATGGTGCTCGCCGGCTCGCCGCTGCCGGTGCTGACGAGCGTGTGGGCGCTGTCGCTGCTTCTGTCGCTGCTCCTCGCGGCGTTCCTGACGCTGATCGGCTGGTGGACGTGGCGGGCCATCGGGCTGGCGCTGGAACCGGTCGACCGCATCCAGGAGGAGATGTCGGAGATCAGGGCGAGCAACCTGAGCCGCCGCGTCCCCGTCCCGCAGACCGGCGGGCATTTCCGGCGGCTCGCCGACACCGTCAACGACACGCTCGCGCGGCTGGAGGAGGCGGCCACCCGTGAGCGCCGGTTCACCTCCGACGCCTCGCACGACCTGCGCAACCCGATCGCCGGGCTGCGGACACGGCTGGAGGTCGCGCTCGACGACCCCGACGACCACGAGCTGCGGCCGGCGATGCGCGCGGCCCTGACCGACGTCGAGCGGCTCGGGGCCATCGTGGACGATCTGCTGGAACTCGCCCGACTGGACTCGCTGGCCCCGATGCCCATCGAGTCGCTCGACCTGTCCCGGCTGACGCGCCGGGAGATCGAGCGCCGCGGCCCCGGCAAACCGATCACGACCCGGCTGGAACCGGACGTGCGCGTCCGGGCCAGCCCGGTACGGCTGAGCCGGGTGCTGCACAACCTGCTGAACAACGCCGACCGCCACGCCCGATCGGCCATCGAGGTGACCGTTGCACGGGAGGGCGGGCAAGCCCGCCTGGAGGTGCTCGACGACGGCTCGGGCGTTCCCGAGGACGAGCGCGAGAGGGTCTTCGAGCGCTTCTCCCGTCTCCCCGAATCGCGCGGCAGGGACCCGCACGGCACCGGCCTCGGCCTCCCCATAGCCCGCGAGATCGCCGAGGTCTACGGCGGCTCCCTGACCATCCAGGACAGCCCGTCCGGCGCCCGCTTCGTCCTGACCCTCCCCCTCGCCCAAGACCCGCCCGCGCCCTAGGCGCTGGGGAAGGAGGGCGCCGGAGGCGAGGGTCACGGACAGCGCCTGCGCCGAGGAGCGCAGCTCGCCGGGTCGAAGACGCCGCGGGCGCCGCTACTCGGTGACGGAGACGGTGAGGCGGGCGGCGCGGCCCTTCTCGCCCGCCGCCCAGCAGGCGCCGTCCGGGGCGCAGTCGACGGTGTCGAAGCTGCCCGCGTCGAACCGCGTCCAGGACCGGCCGCCGGTCAGCGTGAGGTCGCTGCCGGTCGGGCCCACGGCCAGCGCGACCGGGCCGCTGAACCGCGGCCACACGACGCCGGACCGGTACTCGGCGGGCGGACGGTCCGCCGCGCGCCAGGTGCGCCCGCCGTCGCTGGTCGTCGCGGCGGCGGTCGGGGACGGCTCGCCCGGACGGTAGTCGCCGCCCACCGCGATCCCGTGCCGGGAGTCGCGGAACGCCACCCCGAACACGCCCTGCGACGGGCTGCTCGGCAGCGGGGTGTCGGCGACGGTCCAGGTGCGGCCGCGGTCGCCGGAGTGGAATACGCGGGAGCGGGCGCCGCCGCCGCTGGCGAGCCAGACGTCCTTCTTGCCTAGGCTGACCAGGCACTGGCCGCTGGCGGCGAACCCGGCCTCGCCCTCCAGCGCGGGCGGCATGCCCTTCGGCGGGAGGACGCGCCAGGAGCGCCCGCCGTCGCTGGTGGAGATGATCCGGAACCGGCCGTCGACCGGGTCGCTCATGGCGAGGCCGTGCCGGGAGTCGAAGAAGGTGACGCAGTCGTAGAACGCCTTGGGCTCGTCGTTCTTGAAGCCGAGCGTCCATGTCCGGCCGCCGTTGGACGTGCTGTAGACGCGGGACGCCTCGCCCTCGCCGATCGCGAGCACCACGGCCCGGTTCGCGTCGAACGCCTCGACGTCGCGGAACTCCAGGCCCGCCGCGTCGGGCGGGGCGACGTTCCGCCAGGTGCCGCCGCCGTCGGTCGTCCGCAGGACGGTCCCGCCGCTGCCCGCCAGCCAGGCCGTCTTGCGGCCGACGGCGGCGAGGCCGCGGAACCGGGCGTCCGACCCGGTCGGGGTGAGCCGCCAGGACGGGCCGCCGATGACGGGCTGCGGCCTCGCGCCCCGGACGTCCTGCGCGTACGCCGTCCCGGGCGTCAGCAGGGACGCGCCCACGACCGCGCACACACCGGCGAACGACATCTTCCGGGCGAACGCCCGCATCGGCTTCATACCGCGCAAGCTAACGAACGATGATCAAGCCGTCCAGACCCGGATGAGGCGGATGAGCGTCAGTTGACCGCCGCGCGGTAGGCGGCTTCGAGCCGCTCGGCGACCGGCGGGGCCGCCGGGTCGGGGCGCGGGACGCCGAGGTGCGTCTCGCGCAGCTCGTCCATGAAGTCGGACCACATCCCCGGGCCGCCGTGTTCGAGCAGCTCGGCGCGGACGCGCAGCCCCTCGGTCGTCGGACGGTGCCGCACCCCCCACGCGCCGAGGTGCACGAAGACGGGGACGAGCTGGACGGCCGCCTCGGTCAGGCTGTAGGTGGCGCGCTGCCCGGGCCCGGCGTCGTCGCGGGTGAGCAGGCCGTCGTGGACCAGCCGCTTCAGCCGGTCGGCCAGGATGTTGGACGCGATGCGCTCCTCCGAGCCCGCCTGCAGTTCGCGGAAGTGGCGGCGGCCCGCGAACATGATGTCGCGCAGCACGAGCAGGCTCCACCGGTCGCCGAAGATCTCGACCGTCGCGTTGATCGGGCAGCCCGACCGCGGTCCGTCCCTCATCTCGCCTCTCCGTCTGCTTGCAAACCCGAAGCGGTAATTCCAGCCTACAAGAGCGGACCGGCGATCGTACCGGAGCGGGCGCCCCGTCCCCGCACCGGCCTGGCCTGATGCGGGAAGCGCGGGCGCCGAATGCCATTCTTTGTCACTCGCCGAGTTCTCCTCGTGACGCCTCGGACACTAATTGGAGCGTTTCAGAAATGCGGGGTTGTCGGGGCCTCCCGGTTAATGTTCGATGGGATTCGCGAAAGCCGAAGCGTGACAATTGATTGAACATTGAATCAGCAGAGGAGGCCGACCGTGGACGAGCCGCCGCGCCCCGCCGGGACCCCCGAGACCGCCGCCGCCCGGCCGGGCCCGGTACCCCGGCTCGACGTCGGCAGGCCCGTCCCGGTCCGGCTCGGCGGCGACCTCACCGCCCGCGTGGACGAGGCCCGGCTGGACGGCGAGTCGCGCGCCGCCGCGATCCGGCGGCTGCTCGGGGAGCGGCTCGGCGGACCGGCGCTGACCCGCGCGTCCGCGCGCCGGGCGCTGCTCGGCATCGGCGCGGGGCTGGCCGGGGGCGACCCGGTCACCGGATCGCCCGCGCACCACCGCGCCCTCGCGACCCTGCTGGACGACGGCGGCGTCGCGCTCGCCATGCGCCCGACCGTGGACGGCGTCGCCGAGACGGCCGAGAACGGCGTCGAGCACCTCGTCGGCCTGCTCGCCGAGGACGACGCCGACCGGGACCGCATGCGCCAGATCATCTGGCGCGACCTCGCCGAACGCGCCGCTAAATGGGCCGAGCCCGACGCGGAATGGGCCGAGCCCGCCGCTGAATCCGCCGCTGAATCCGCCGCTGAATCCGCCGCTGAATCCGCCGCTGAATCCGACGCGGAATCAGCGGCGTCCGCTGCTGAATCAGGGGAACCCGACGCGGGATCGGAGAGGCCCGCCGACTAGCGGGGACGCGGTTTTCCGGGACGTCCTTCGGGTATTCGGGTCACAGTCCGGGAGGGGCCCGCCGGGAGGGGGACGGCGTGAGACGGCCGAGGATCGTGATCGTCGGGGCGGGGTTCGCCGGGTTCCACGCCGCCCGCACGCTGGCGCGGCTCGCCCGCGGCCGGGCCGACCTGGTGGTGCTGAACCCGACCGACTACTTCCTCTACATGCCGCTGCTGCCCGAGGTCGCCGGGGGCCTGCTCGACCCGCGCCGGGTCGCGGTGTCGCTGACCGGAGCGCTGCCGGGGGTGCGGCTCGTGCTCGGCGAGGCGGACGGCATCGACGTGGACGCCCGCACCGTCCGCTACTCCGACCCCGAGGACGGGCGCGGCGAACTCCGCTACGACCGCCTCGTGCTCGCCGCCGGAAGCGTCAACAAGCTGCTGCCGATCCCCGGCGTGGCCGAGAACGCGCACGGGTTCCGGGGCATCCCCGAGGCGCTCTACCTGCGCGACCACGTGATCAGGCAGACCGAGCTGGCCGACGCCGCCGAGGATCCCGCCGAGCGCGCGGCGCGCCGCACGTTCGTCGTGGTCGGCGCCGGTTACACCGGCGTGGAGGTGACGGCGCACGGCGTCCTGCTCACCGCGGCGCTGTGCCGCCGCCATCCCCGGCTGCGCGACGACCCGCCGCGCTGGATGCTGCTGGACGTCGCACCCCGCGTCCTGCCCGAACTCGACGAGCGCCTGTCCCGCACGGCGGACCGCGTGCTGCGGCGGCGCGGCGTCGACGTCCGGATGGGCACGTCGGTCGAGGCGGCGACGCGGGACGGGGTGCGGCTGACCGACGGCCGCGACGTGCCGACCCGGTCGCTGATCTGGTGCGTCGGCGTCCGTCCCGACCCGCTGGTGGAGTCGCTCGGCCTGGAGACCGCGCGGGGCCGCCTGGTCGTGGACTCCTACCTCAACGTCCCGGGCCACCCGGAGATCTTCGCGTGCGGCGACGCCGCCGCCGTCCCGGACCCGGACCGGCCGGGCGAGGCGACGCCGATGACCGCGCAGCACGCCGTCCGGCAGGGCAGGCAGGCCGCCCGCAACGTCGCGGCCACCTACGGGACGGGCGTACTGCGCCCCTACCGGCACCACGAGCTCGGGTTCGCCGTCGACCTCGGCGGCGCGGAGGCCGCCGCGAACCCGCTCGGCGTCGCGCTGTCGGGCCCGGCCGCGAAGGTCGCCACGCGCGGCTACCACCTGCTGTCGCTGCCGGGGAACCGCGTCCGGACGGCCGCCGACTGGGCGCTGAACGCGGTGCTGCCGCGGCAGCTCGTCCAGCTCGGGCTGGTGCGGTCGCCGACCGTCCCGCTGGAGACGGCCGCGCCGGAGATCCCGCTGATTCCGCACTGAATTCCGTCCGGCGCCTCGAATTCCGGGGACGCCGGACTGGTTTCCCTGCGGCCGGACGTGGATCATGTGAGAATCACGCGGACCGAAGTCCCGACGCGGGAGAGCGCACATGCGAGGCGACGGCACCACCCCGGCGCGGATCCCCGGACCGCCCGCGACCGACGACGGAGCCGCCGCCATTGTCGCGGCGGGCGGGCTGCACAACTACCAGCTCATGCTGCACGCCGAATACGGGCCCGTGGTGCGTTTCCCGCTGCCCGGCGCCGGCCTCGCGGTATCGGTCGCGGACCCGGTGCTGCTGGAGGCCACGGCGGGAATCAACAAACGGCCGGAGAAGCTGTTCGAGTTCCTCGCGCCCCTCCAGGAGTCGGGCAACCTGCAGACCATTCCCGCCGACGAACACGGACCGTGGCGGCGCGTGATGCTGTCGGTGCTGGCCGGACGTCCGTCGCACGAGGCGCATTTCACGCGCTTCACCGCGCTGACCTCCGAACTGGCCGACCGGTGGGCGGAGCACGCGGCCGACGGCCCGGTGAAACTGCAAAAGGACCTGAGCGAACTGTCGCTCCGCATGATCTGCGAATACGCGCTCGGCAGCGGCCTGGACTCGGACGAGTCCGCCGGACGGGTCGTGACGGCGTTCGAGGACGTCCTCACCGAGCACCTCGCCCGGCTCTACCACGTGGACGCCCCCGAAACCGGTGAGAGCGGCGCGACCAGGGCGGACGAGGCGCTCGCCTACCTGCGCGCGACCGTCGACCGGGTGCTCGCCGCGCACCGCGCGAACCCGGCCGAGGCCGACCGCAGCGACATGATCGCGGCGCTGGTGGCGGCGGGCGAGTCCCCGGCGCGCATCCGCGACTCGGTGCTGATGACGATGCTGGCCGCCCACCACACCACCGGCGTCGCCATTTCCTGGACGCTCCACCTCCTGTCCCGGCACCCGGACGAAGCCGAACGCGTCGCCGCCGAAACGGATCGGGTGCTGGGCGATCGCGACGTCCCCGAATACGGCGACCTCAAGAAGCTGACCTATCTCGACTCGGTGCTCAGGGAGTCGATGCGCCTCTACCCGCCCGGCCCGTACGGGGCGCGCGAGGCCACCGAAGACCTGATCATCGGGGATTACGCCGTCCCTGCGGGCACGACCATTTTCTACCCGTTCTGGGCCGTCCACATGAACCCCGAGTACTGGCCCGAGCCGCATAGGTTCGACCCCGGACGGTTCACGCCGGAGGCGTCCGCCGGGCGTCCCCGCTTCGCCTACATCCCGTTCGGGCTCGGGCCGCGCAGTTGCGAGGGATCCGTGCTCGCGATGGTCGAGGCGCAACTCGTCCTCGCCATTCTGCTGAAAAGGTTCCGCTTCCGACCGACACATGGGCAGAACGTCATGCCCATCGAGCGTTTCGTCCTGTGGGCCGCCGAGGACATCCGAATGGACATCAGCCCGCGCTGAAAGGCGCGGCGGTCAGCTCACCCAGGTGAGCAGCGCCTCGCCGTGCCGGGGGTCGCGGAGCTGCGCGAGCGCCTGCTGCTCAAGCTGGCGGACCCGCTCCCGCGTCAGCCCGATGTGGTCCGCGATGTCCTGCAGCGTGTGCGGGCGGCCGTCGTTCAGCCCGTACCGGAGCGTGAGGATCACCGCCTCGCGCGGCGGCAGCCGGTCGACCATCGCCCGGACCTCCGCCGCGAGCTGCTGGAACTCGACCAGGTCGGGCCCGGCGGCGGCCGGGTCCGCGATCAGGTCGCCGACCCGGGTGTCGTCGTCCCGGCCGATGACGGTGTCCAGGCTGACGACGTCCCGCGCCACCCGGCGCAGCGAGACGATCTTCTCGACGGTCTCGCCCGCCTCGGCCGCGACCCGCTCGTCCGTCGGCTCCGTGCCCGCGTGCTCCAGCGCCCGCTCGATCCGGGTGAGCTTGGACAGGTCCTCGACGACGTGCGCGGGCAGCCGCACCGTGCGGGCCTTCTCGGCGAGGCCGCGCCCGATCGCCTGCCGGATCCACCACATCGCGTAGGTGGAGAACTTGTAGCCCCGCGCGTAGTCGAACTTCTCCACCGCGTGGATCAGCCCGAGGTTGCCCTCCTGGATGAGGTCGAGGAACGACATCCCCCGGTTGGGGAACTTGCGCGCGGTCGACACCACCAGCCGCAGGTTCGCGCGGATCATGTGGTCCTTGGCGCGCTCCCCGTCGCCCGCGACCGCCTCCAGTTCGGCGCGGTCCCCGGCGGCGCCGACGCTCTCGTCGCCACCGCCCGTGCCGCCGTCGTCCGTGCCGCCACCCTCCGTGTCGAGCAGGTGCCGGGCGTAGACGCCCGCCTCGATCCGTTTGGAGAGTTCGACCTCCTCGGCGGCGGTCAGCAACTCCGTCCGGCCGATCTGGGTGAGGTACTGGCCGACCAGGTCCGGTTCGTCGTCCGGCCCGTACGGCTCGGCCCTGCCGCGCCCCTCGGTTCTGCTCCGAACCATGGCCTTGCCCCCTTCGGCCTGAGCGTCCGGTAGGTCAGCCATACCCGCGAGAAATCGGGACAATCCCGGCTGACCGCCCAGCGCACGCTAACGTAGGGTGATCTTTCCCCCCGAGACGGGAGCGACTGGTGGACGCCGACCGTGAGCCGCAGCCGGTGGAGATCCGAGACGACGTGCCCGCTTCGGCCCGCGTGTACGGATGGGCCCTCGGCAGCAAGGACAACTACCAGGTCGACCGCGACTTCGCGCTCCAGACCGCGCCCGTCTTCCCCGAGTCGATCGACATCACCCGGCAGAACCGGCTGTTCCTGTACCGGGCCGTCCGGTACCTGGCGCAGGAGGCCGGGATCCGGCAGTTCCTCGACATGGGCTGCGGGCTGCCGACCGACAACAACGTCCACCAGGTCGCGCAGCGCTTCGTGCCGGACGCGCGCGTCGTCTACGTCGACATCGACCCGATCGTGCTCGTGCACGCCAGGGCGCTGCTCGCGGGCGACGGCTCCACCGTCGTGATCACCGCCGACTTCCGCGACCAGGAGAGGCTCCTCGACCACCCGGACGTGCGGCGGCTGATCGACTTCGACGAGCCGCTCGCGGTGCT
This sequence comes from Actinomadura syzygii, assembly GCF_008085905.1. GTDB lineage: Bacteria > Actinomycetota > Actinomycetes > Streptosporangiales > Streptosporangiaceae > Spirillospora > Spirillospora syzygii. The sequence goes on from NZ_VSFF01000008.1 coordinate 441,558, forward strand.
GTTCCTGTCCGTCGGGCACCACCTCCTCGACGCCGACGGCCCGCACCGCATCCTGCACACCGTGATGGACCGCGCCGTCCCCGGCAGCCACCTCGCGTTCTCCCAGATCGTCATCTCCGACCCGGCGCGGGCCGCCGAGCTGGACGAGCGCATGAACGCGGCGGGCATCCCGTGGCAGAACCGCAGCCGCGAGGAGGTCGACGCCCTGCTCGTGGACGGTCTCGAACCCGTCGAGCCGGGCCTGGACAACCTGCTGCACTGGCGGCCGGACCCCGACCAGCCGCCGCTGCCGCCCGTCCCGGCGGAGCTGGCGGCGTTCGAGGGCGCGTCGAAGATGGGACGCGACATGTGCGAGTACGGCGGCGTCCTCCGCAAGCCCTGACCTCGGCGGTCACCCGGGGGCGGCGCCGGACGCCGCCCCCGCCGGATGTTGGACGATCTCCACCGCCGCACGTCCGGCGATGACTTTTGACGGTCGCGGCGGTCCAATCTGGTGAGGCCCGGCACCACGATTGGAGCGCCCCATGCACGAGCGGACGAGTGCGACCCGGCCCGCCCCGCGGGACGGCGGCCCGCTCGAACGGGCGATCGGCTTCGCGCTGACCTCCGTCCAGGGGATCACGCCCGGCATGATGGCGCGCCCGACGCCGTGCGAACTGTGGGACCTCGAAGCGCTCCTGCTGCACCTGCGCGACTCCCTCGCCGCCCTGCACGAGGGGATGAGCACCGGCCAGGTCGCGCTGGAGCCGGACCCGAGCGTCCTGCTGGACGACGACCCGGTGTCGGCGGTGCGGGTGCGGGCGGTGCGGCTGCTGCGGGCGTCCGGGGCGCCGGAGCGGGTGGACGTCGGCGACCGGCACGTCGCGGGCGAGCTGATGGAGGCGGCGGGCGCGATCGAGGTGGCGGTGCACGGCTGGGACATCGCGCAGGCGTCCGGCCGCCGCAAGCCGATCCCGGAGCCGCTGGCGGGCGAACTGCTGCGGGTGTGCCCGATCGTCGTCCCGGCGGAGGTGCGGCGGCCGCTGTTCGCCGAGCCCGTCGAGCCGGCCCCGGGCGCCTCGCCCGGGGACCGGCTGGTCGCCTTCCTCGGCCGCCGCCCCCTGAACTGAAGGGGGCCGCTCAGCGGCGGCGGTTCTCCGGCTGGAGGGACGGGTTCCCGGTCAGGTGGTTGATGCTCGGCATGTCCTTGCCGGGCGGGACGACCTCGTCGATCGCGTCCAGCGTCGCGGCGTCGAGCCGGACGTCGGCGGCGCCGAGCAGCTCGTCGAGCTGCGCGAGCGTCTTCGGCCCGATGATCGTGGACGTGATCGCCGGGTGCTCGCCGACCCACGCGAGCGCGAGATGGGTGAGCGACAGGCCCGCGTCGTCGGCGATCTTCGTGAGCCGCTCGACGGCGTCGTACCGGACGGGCACCGACGGGTCGTTCTCGATGCCGCGCGGGGACGCGCCCATGATCCCGTCCGAGCCGAACCGGGCGCCCGCCGGAGTCGGCTCGCCGCGCCGGTACTTGCCGGTCAGCCAGCCGCCCGCGAGCGGGCTCCACGGCATCACGCCCATCCCGTGCCGCCGGGCCGCGGGCAGCATGTCCACCTCGATCGACCGCGCGAAGATCGAGTACTGCGGCTGCTCGCAGACGAACCGCGCCGTCCCGCGGCGGTCGGCCGACCACTGCGCCTCGACGATCCAGTCGGCGGGGAAGGACGAGGAGCCGAGGTAGAGCACCTTCCCCTGCCGGACGAGGTCGTCCAGCGCGCCGAGGGTCTCGTCGATGTCGGTGTTCCAGTCGTAGCGGTGCATCTGGTACAGGTCGATGTGGTCGGTGCCGAGCCGCCGGAGGCTGTCCTCGACGGCGCGGAAGATCCACCGGCGCGACCCGCCCCGCATGTTGCGGTCGTCGCCCATCGGGTTGAAGAACTTCGTGGCGAGGACGACGTCGTCCCGGCGCCCCTTGAGCGCGCGGCCGAGGATCTCCTCGCTGTCACCGCGCGAGTACATGTCGGCGGTGTCGATGAAGTTGATCCCGGCGTCGAGCGCGCGGTAGAGCATGCGCTCGCACTCGCCCTGATCGGATTCGGCGATCGAGCCGAACATCATCGCGCCGAAGCACTGGGTGCTGACCTCGACACCGGTACGGCCGAGCTTGCGGTACTGCATGCGGACAACCCTCTCGGTTGGCGGACGTCCAGGACGTTACGCGCTGGAGTGCGCTCAAGGTCAAGACCGCCGCATCGCCCGGTGTCCGGCATGGCACCGGAAAATCTCCCTATTGTTCGCGGGGGCCAGGGCCGGGACGTGTTTCGGGGCCCGCGCGCCGGGCAGCCCGCAGTCGTGACGATCATGAACGGGCCGCCGGAACTCGGCGTGGACCTGCTCGGGATCGAGGCCGGGACGTCCGGCTCGGCGCCGGCGCCGAGCCTGCGGCTCCGGCTGCGGCGGCTGGACGGCGGGCCCGTCCAGTGCGTCCTGCTCACCGCGACCGTGACGATCGCGGCGGGCCGCCGCGGTTACGACGACGCGGAGCGGGACAGGCTCGCCGCGGTGCTCGGCCCCCCGGCGACCTGGCCGCCGGGCGGGCTGCCGTGGGCGCGGGTCGGCGCGACCGTCCCGACGTTCCGCGGCGGGACCGAGACGGCGATCGCGCTGCCGTGCGGGCACGGCATGCCGGACGCGGCCGGACGGTACCTGGGCGCGCTGCAGGGCGGGCACGTCCCGCTCGACCTCGCCTTCGACGGGACGGTGTTCTACCCCGGCGGGGACGGGTCGGCGCGCACCGGGCAGGCGCCCTGGCGGCACGAGGCCGCCGGGCTGCTCGCCGTCCGCACCTGGCGGGACCTCGCGGACCGCCGCGACGCCCGCCCCAGGCTGGACGAGCCGTCCAGGTGAACGACGGCCGTCCGGGTGACGGTTCGTCCGGGTGACAGGGCCGGGGGGAAACGCGGTGACGAAGACGTCCGGCCGTCGGCCGGTCAACGGAAACACGCACGAGTTCGCAGGGGGGAGGAAAGGACATGAGGAAGGGGAAGCGAGTCGGCCCGGCGCTGCTGCGGCTGACGATCGCCCTGTTCGCCGTCGCGGTGCTAGCCGTGGCCGCGAAGGAGGTCCCGGCGCGCCGCCGGAGCCGCGGGCGCAAGTCCGCCTGAGCGGGCCCGGCGCATGACCACGATCGAGCGCCAGCTCGTCGGCTACCTGAAGGACGCGCACGCCCTTCAGGAGCACGTGGAGGCCGCCCTCAGCGAGATGCTGACCACGGCGGCCGGAGAGCCCGCGATGTGCCGGCCGCTCGGCCATTTCGCCGAGCGGTGCCGGGCGCACACGCGGGAGGTGGAGGCGCGGTTGCGGGCGCACGGGTCCGCGCCGTCCATCGTCCGGGACGCGGGAATGCTGTTCGCGGCGGTCGCCGAGGCCGCGCTCGGGCGCAGCCGCGGCGACCGCGCCGGACGGCACATGCGGGACGCCTACGTCGCCGCCCACCTGCAGATCGCCGCGGGGGAGATGCTGCGCCGCGTCGCCGAGCGCGCGGGCGACCCGGAGACGGCGCGGGTCGCGGCCGCGATGTGCGACGACGCGTACGCGATGTCGCGCGAACTGTCCGGGCTGTGGGACCTCGCGGTGGAGATGTCGCTCCGGCAGCACGGCGTCCGGGACGTTCCGCCGGCGCCGCGTCCCGACGACCGGTGAGGGCCGGGTGGTGGGGCTGTCCCCACCATCTTGTTAGGAGCCAGCCGTAATGACCCACCGCCGCTTGGCGCGGTGGAATCGTATGCATGATCATCCAACGTTTCGCAGTCCCGCGCGCCGCCGTGGCGGTCGCCGCGCTCGGCCTCGCCGGGGCCGTCGCCTGGACGGGCGTCTGGGCGGGCACGGCATCGGCCGCGCCGTCCGGAGGCCCCGGGCCCGGCGGCGGCCTGGCCGAGTTCGTCGGGCAGCGCGTCGACTGGGGCGCGTGCCCGGAGGACGCCGCCGACCTGAAGGAAGCGGGAGCGCAGTGCGCGGAGCTGACCGTCCCGCTCGACTACGCCGCCCCGGACGGCGCCACCATCAAGCTCGCGGTCTCGCGGATCAAGGCGACGGACAAGGCGCACCGGCGCGGCATCCTGCTGACCAACCCGGGCGGGCCCGGCGGGCCCGGCCTCGACTACACGGCCTCGTTGCGGCCCGTCATGAAGGACGCGGCCGGCCGCTACGACCTGATCGGCTTCGACCCGCGCTTCATCGGCCGGAGCACCCCGATCTACTGCGGTCTCTCCCCGAAGGTGCAGGAGACGCACTCGCGGCGCGAGGCGTTCGAGACGTCCGTCCGGAGCGCGCGGGAGACCGCGCAGCGCTGCTACGAGCACGGGAACAACGCCGCGCTGCTGCCGCACGCGTCCAGCCGCAACGTCGCCCGCGACATGGACCTGATCCGCGCCGTCCTGGGTGAACGCAAGCTGTCGTACTTCGGCACCTCCTACGGCGGGGACCTGGGCGCGGTGTACACGCAGATGTTCCCGCGGCGCTCCGACCGGATCGTGATCGACAGCGTCACCGACCCGACGAAGACGCAGTACGAGAACTTCCAGGCCGGGGGACCGGCGCAGGAGCGCGCCCTGGACGAGTGGGCCGCGTGGACGTCCGAGCGCGCCGCCGAGTACCGCCTCGGCACGACGCCCCGCCAGGTCCGGAAGACGGTGGAGCGGCTGAGCGCCCGCGTGGACCGGGGCCCGCTCCGGCTCGGCGACCATTACGTGGACGCGAACATACTGGGCCTCCTCACGCGCCAGTTCGTCAACAACGAGGAGGACAACGAGCTTCTCGCGCGGTCCGTGCGCAATTTCGTGGACGCGGCCGAGGGGCGGCAGGTCCAGCCCATTCCCGAGCTGAAGATGTGGCTCGAACTGTTCAGCAAGCCGGACCCGGCATTGGACAACCTGTTCAACGGCGGCAACGCGGTCTTCTGCGGGGACGGCGGCTGGCCGGCCGGGGGATGGCCGTCCGATCCCGAGCAGTATTGGCGGAGCATCCAACAGGCCCGGCGCACGCAGCCGGTGTTCGCGGCGACGGCCAACGCCATTTTCCCGTGCCCGTTCTGGAAGACGAAGCCGCGCGAGTCGGGCACCGCGATCGACAACGGGGTCCCGGTGCTGATCTTGCAGGCCAGGCGCGACAACAACGTCCCCTATCCGGGCGCCGTCTCCCTGCACCGGGCGCTGAAAGGCTCGCGGCTGCTCTCCGCCGACATCCGCTCGCACGGCGTGTACGCGCGCGGCATCGACGGGCTGACGCCCGTGCCCTGCGCGGACGACGCCGTCAACGCCTACCTGCGCACCGGCGTCCTGCCCGCCGCCGACATCGACTGCCCGAAGCCGGGGGCGTCCCGATGACCGCAGCGGAGCGAGGATCATCGGGCGCCCCGCGTCGGGGGTCTGGGGGTCGTCCCCCAGCAGGGCAGGACCCGATGACCGCGGCGGAGCGAGGATCATCGGGCGCCCCGCGTCGGGGGTCTGGGGGTCGTCCGCCGGGAGGGCAGGGCCCGGTGAGGAGGCGTGCCGTCGCCGCGCTGGCCGCGGGCGCGCTGATGGCGGGGCTGCTGCCGGCGGCCGCCGCCGCTGCCCAGCCGGGCCGGGACGGTCTGCGGGGCGACGTCGACGCGATCCGGGCGACCGGCGCCACGGGAGTGCTCGCCGAGGTGCGGACGTCCACCGGCGGGCACGCCGCCCGCGCCGGCGTCGCGGACCTGCGGACGGGGCGGCCCGTTCCCTGGAATTCCTATTTCCGTATCGGCAGCGACACCAAGACGTACACGTCGGTGGTCGCGCTCCAACTAGTGGGCGAAGGAAAGCTCCGGCTGACCGACACCGTCGAAAAATGGCTGCCGGGGGTCGTTCGTGGGAAAGGGAACGACGGCCGGAGAATCACCGTCAAAAATCTTCTCCGGCAGACCAGCGGGTTGAACGATTATGTGGCGGTCCAACTCGGCGACGGCAGTGACTTGACCCCGGAGAAGTTCAAGGAGAACCGTTTCCGAGTCTCCACTCCGCAGCAGAAGGTGGCGGCGGCGATGACGCGGCCGCCGCTCTGGGTTCCGGACATGTCCAACCCGGCCGAGGAGACCCATTGGGGCTACTCCAACACCAATTATGTACTGGCCGGACTGATCATCGAGAAGGTCACCGGACATCCCTGGGAGCAGGAGGTCCATGACCGGATCATCGAGCCGCTCGGGCTGCGGCACACGATCACGCCCGGCACGTCGGCCTACGTCCCGCAGCCGAGCGCGACCGCGTACACCCGGTTCCCGGGGCGCGCGGAACTCACCGACACGTCGGTCAGCGTGAGCGGCGGCTCGGACGGCGCGATCATCAGCACCACGCGCGACCACACGGCCTTCCTGCGCGCCCTGCTGGGAGGTCGTCTGCTGGCCCCGGCGCAGCTCGCGCAGATGAAGCAGACCGTCCCGGTGGACGACTGGATCCTCGCGGACGGCGTCCGGTACGGGCTCGGCCTCGCCTGGCGGCCCGTCAAGGGCTGCGCGGGCGGGGTCTGGTTCCACGGCGGCACCTTCTTCGGGATCATCTCCGAGTCCGGGGCGAGCGCGGACGGGCGGCGTGCGGCGAGCGTCGCCGTGTCCACGTTCCGGCCCGGCGACCCGGGCCAGGACGCCCAGGACAGGGCGTCGCTCCGGCTGGTGGACCGCGCGGTCTGCGGCGCCGGCTGACGCGGCCGGGCCGACCGGACGACATCGCTGATCAACGGCCCGGACGGGCGGCCTCGCCGCCCCGTCCGGGCCGTTTCGCCGCCCACGCCAAGAGATTCTCACCCGGACGTAAGCATCTCCTGACTTGACCGTTTGGTATCCGCTGGGCGGTTGTCCGAAATTCTCCTGGAACGTGCCGCAATGCCATGCCGGGGCGGTGCCCTCCCGGATCGCGACGGAGGGGGAACGGTGCAGGTCGCGCGCCGTCGTGCGGTCCGCGGGGTGGGACGGATCGATGGGGCGCGGGGGACGCGAGGGTCCGTCCAGGCTGCGTGGTGGGTCCCTTAACGGAAGGGGTTACCAGCCGGTAGTCCTGCGCCGATTTACCGGGGTACTGACTTAATTTACGTAACGGAGACATGGTTGTGTCCGATCGTTCACATCCGGAACTGAGACACATCATGCATTTGCCGGTATGTTGCGGTGTGCTCGTCTTCCGATAGCAATCGCGATTATTGAGATGATCCTCTGGCATAAGGAGGAGTGCGGTGACCGGAGCGGAAACAATTTCCCACGATGAGTTGCAATCGTGGCTTCTTGACAGGATCGCCTTCTACCTCGACAGGCCGGCGGAAAACATCGACCCGACGGTCGAGCTCGCCCGGTACGGCGTCGACTCGGTGTACGCGATCAGCATCATCAGCGACATCGAGGACCACCTCCAGGTCGAGGTCGACGTGGCCGAGGCCAGGCGCCGGGAGACGGTCACCGCCCTCACCGACTACCTGCTCGAACTCGTCGGGTGATGGGCGGTCCGCCCTCCGCCGGGCCCGCCCGGACCTTCATGGTGGTGCTCGGCGACAGCGTGGCCGAGGGCCAGGACGACCCGGACCCGGCGGGCGGCTGGCTCGGCTGGGCCGGGCGGCTGGCCCGCCACCTGGGCGTTCCCGGTGACGAGCTGCTCAACGCGTCCGACCCGGGGGCGAAGGTCGACGACGTGGCGCGCGACCAGCTGCCGGCCGTCCGGAAGCTGAGCCCGCGCCTCGTCGTGCTCGGCTGCGGCATGAACGACGCGCTGCGCGGCTACGACCCGGCGGTCGCCGCCGCCTGCCTGGACGAGCTGTTCGGCTGGGCCGTCGAGCGCGGCGCGGTCGCGCTCGCGATCCCGGTGCCCCGGCCGCCGCTGCTCGACCTCGCGCCCATGTCGCAGTTCCGCAAGACGCGGACGGTCCAGCGCATTCACGACTTCAACGCCGAGCTGGCCAGGGCCAGCGCCGACTTCGGCATGCCCTTTCCGACGCGCGAGTCGGTGGCGAAGGTCGCCGACCCCGTGATGTGGAGCGCCGACGGGATCCACCTGAACCCGCGGGGACACGCCTATGTCGCGGAGGTGATCGCGGACATCGCACGGAGCCTGCTCGGGGAGCGGGCGATCTGAGCTCGGGGCCCATTCCAAGACTGGGACAGAGATGAACGGACAATCCACCTTCGCCCGTGTTTCCCAGCCGCTGACGCTCATACCGCTCGCGCCGGTGCTGCTCGTCCAGGCATGGCGGACGGCGCGCCGCACCCCCCGCCTCGACCCCGCGGCGGGGGACGAGCACGGCTTCGCACATGCCGCCGCAACAGCCGAAGCCGGGACAGACGAGGCCGGAACAGACGAAGCCGGGACGGGCGGCCAGGGGCCCGCGTACCGCGTCGTCGTGATCGGCGAGTCCACGGCCGTGGGCGTCGGCGCGTCCCGGCACGCGGAGGCGCTGCCCGGCTTCCTCGCCGAGGCGCTGCGCGACCGGCTGCGCCGCGGCGTGGCGTGGTCGGTGTCCGGCGAGAGCGGCGCGACGGCGCGCCGGGTCGCGACCGGGCTCGTCCCGCCGCCCGGCGGCGACCGGACCGACCTCGTGGTGCTCGCGGTCGGGATCAACGACCTGATCAAACGGCGTCCGCTGCGCCGCTGGGCGACCGACCTCGCCGACCTGCTCGGCGTGCTGCGCGGCCGGTACGCCGGCGCGACGCTCGTCGTCGCGGGAATGCCGCCCGTGCACCGGTTCCCCGCCGTCCCGCAGCCGCTGCGGCTCGTGCTCGGCGCGCGGGCGCGGGCGATGGACCTGATCATGCGCGACACCGCCCGCGCCGCGGGCGCCGTCCACGCTCCCATGGACGAGGCGATGGCGCGCGACCGCGCGCTGTTCGCCGCCGACGGCTTCCACCCGTCCCCCGCCGGTTACCGGGCCTGGGCCGAGGGGCTCGCCCGCGCCGCCGTCCCCGCCGGGGCCGCGCGGTGACCCGTCCGCCAGGCGATCGAAGGGAGCAGCACAGGTGACGGTCTCCGGAACGTTCCGGACGGCGGTGGAGGCGAAGGACCTCGCCGCTATCGAGGGCGCGCTCGACCCCGGGATCGAGTTCCTCAGCCCGGTGATGGTGAAGCCCTACCTCGGGCGCGACTCGGTGATGGCGCTGCTGGGCGTCCTGCTGGAGGTGTTCGAGGAGTTCCGCTACACCGGCGAGCTGGTCAGCCGCCCGCCGGACGTCCCGGCGCAGGCGCTCGTGTTCTCCGCGCGGGTGGCGGGCAAGGCCGTGCAGGGCCTCGACCTGCTGAGGTTCGGCGAGGACGGCCTGGTCACCGGCCTGACGGTGATGGTCCGCCCGCTGCCCGCCGCGATGACGCTCGCCCGCGTGGTCGGGCGGCGCATGGAAGAGGCCGACGCCAACAGGGCGGAGGCGGAGGGGGCGGAGGCGTCCGGGACGGGGGGATCGGGGGGAACAGGGGGCACGTCCGGCCTGCCCGCAACGGAGCAGGCACAGCCGTAGGGAGCCGGCGCAGCCAAAGGGAGTCGAAGGAAACGATGGACAGCAAGGTCCCCGCACACTCCGCACAGCACCCCGCGCACCCCGGGAACCCTCCGGACCCCGTGCGCGCCGCCGACCGGGCGGACCCGGCCGGTCCCGCCGCGCCGTCCGCCGACCCGCCGGACGCGCCGCAGCGGCGCGCGTCCCCGCCCGGGCGCGCGCGGCTGTCCCCGGCGCACCGGATCGCCGCCGACCTGGACGGCTACCTCGGCGACCCGATGGACGAGGCGGCCGGTCCGTTCTCCTACAAGGCGATCGTGGAGGCGGAGGAGCGCGACGAGATCCCGCCGGGCGCCGTGGACGCCGTCCGCGCCTGGGGCTTCCCGAAGTACCTGGTGCCGAGCGTGCTCGGCGGACGGCTGTCCACGCTGGAGGAGCTGTTCCTCGTCACCCGGGGTATCTCGCGGCGCAGCGTCACCGTCGCCGTCATGTACGGGTCGGGGCTGCTGGCGGTGAACCCGGTGTGGCTGTGGGGCGACGAGCGGCAGCGCCGGACGGTCGCCGACGGCGTCCTGGTCGGCGACCTGGCCTGCTTCGGCGTCTCGGAGGCCGACCACGGCAGCGACGTGATGGCCTCGGAGTCGGAGGCGGAGTTCGACGGCGACGAGCTGGTGCTGACCGGGACGAAATGGCCGGTCGGGAACGCCACCCGGGGCCGCTTCGTCACCACCTACGCCCGCACGGGCGCCCGCGACTTCTCGCTGATCCTGGTCGACAAGCGCGAACTGGACCCGAAGGTCTGGTCGACGCTGCCGCCGGTGCGGACGGTCGGGCTGCGCGGCCACGACCTCAGCGGCGTGGTGTTCGTCGGGGCGCGGGTCCCGGTCGACCGGGTGATCGGGCGGCGCGGGTCCGGGCTCGTCCAGACGCTCAAGACGCTGCAGATCACCCGGACGGCGATCGCGGCGCTGTCGGTCGGGACGATGGACGCGGTCGTCCGCATCGGGATGGAGTACGCGCGGTCCCGCACCCTGTACGGGGCGGACATCTACCAGATCCCGGTCATCCGCGACCATCTGGTGAAGGCGCACCTGGACCTGCTGATCGCCGAGTGCACGACGCTTCCGGTGGCGCGGACGCTGACCGTCGCGCCGGGGCGGCTGAGCCTGTGGTCGTCGATCGTGAAGTACTTCGTCCCGGTGATGGGGGAGGAGGTCGTCGCCAGCATCGGGACGGTCCTCGCCGCGCGCGGCTACCTGCGCGAGGGCGTCGCGCACGGGGTGTTCCAGAAGCTCCAGCGCGACCACGCGATCGCGAGCATCTTCGAGGGCACCACGCACGTGAACCTCGCCAACGTCGCGGCGCAGTTGCCGTTCCTGGTCCGTCCGCCCGAGGAGACGGGTAAGGAGGACGCGCTACTCACCGACCTGTTCTGCTGGACGCGCACCCCGCCCGCCTGGTCGCCGGACGGCCGCCTGCTCCAGCTCACCAACGAGGGCCGCGACGAGATCGGCCAGCGCTTCGAGGAGATCTCCGAGGAGCTGCTGGCGGCGGCGAACGCGCACGCCGCGCCCGGCGTGGCGGCCGAGTTGAAGGACCTGATGTCCACGATCGGCGGCCTGCGCGTCCGGTTGGAGGAGGGCATCCGCGCCGACGAGGGCGACACGACCTCGGTTGCGGCGCTGGGCCGCGCCAAACGCTACTGCGAGCTGCACGCGATGATGTCGTGCGTCCTGACCTGGCTGCACAACCGGCACGAGTTCGGCGGCCCGTTCGCCGCCGGGCAGTGGCTCGTGCTGTGCCTGCAACGCCTGCTGCAACGCTCGCAGCCCGACATGGTCCTGTCGGAGGAGTTCCTGCCGCCGCTGGAGGACGTGATGTTCCGCGGCTTCGACGAGCGGCGCTGGTTCTCCTTGCTGTCCCTGGCCGAACTGCTGCCCGACGCAGAGGACGAGTGATGACCGATGCATGCGCATCAGGACTTCGTGTCGCTCGTCCGGCAGAACGTCCGGGAACACGGTGACGACCGGACCTTCACCTTCATCAGCGAAGAGCGTGGACGCAAATATAGAGAGAACGTCCTCGGGTTCGCCGAGCTGGACCGGATGGCCCGCGCGCTCGCCTGCCGCCTGGAGTCGCGCGGGTTGCGGGACAGGGCCGTCCTCCTCCTCTATCCGGAGGGGTTGGAGTTCCTCAAGGCGTTCCTCGGGTGCCTGTACGCGCGGGTCGTCGCCGTTCCCGCGCCCTTACCCGCCCTGGACGCCGGACGCTTCGACCGCACCCGCCGCATCATCGACGACGCGGGCGTCTCGCTCATCCTGACCGACGCCGCCCATCGCGACCGGATCGCCGCATGGCTGGCGGACGCCGGGCTCAAGGGACGTGTCCACTGCGTCGACACCGAGAGCACGACGGTCGGCGACCCGGGCGACTGGGAGCCGCCGGAGTTCGACCGGGGCACGCTCGCCTTCCTGCAGTACACGTCCGGGTCGACCAGCGAGCCGAAGGGCGTGATGGTCACCCACGGCAACCTGCTGAGCAACGGCGAGGAGATCAAGCGGAGGATCGAGGGGACGTCCGAAACGGTGGGCGTCGGCTGGGTGCCGCACTACCACGACATGGGTCTGATCGGTCAGTTCCTCCAGCCGCTGTATCTCGGCTGCCGGTACGTGTTCACCTCGCCGATCACGTTCATCAAGCGTCCCGTGCTGTGGCTTGAGCTGATCAGCCGGTACCGGGGCACGATCACCGTCGCCCCGAACTTCGGCTACGAGCTTGCCTTGCGCCGCGTCACCGACGCGCAGATGGACGGTCTCGACCTGTCGTCGCTGCGCGTGGTGAAGAACGGCGCGGAGCCGGTCCGGGCCGCGACGCTGGAGCGGATGGCCGAGCGGTTCGCCCCGGCCGGGTTCCGTCCGGCCATGTGGATGCCCTGCTACGGGATGGCCGAGACGACGCTGCTGATCACCGCCGCGCCGCTCGGCGGCGGGCCGCTGGTGCGCGGGTTCGACGCGGGCGCGCTCGCCCTGGGCCGCGCCGTCCCAGCGACCGAAGACACGGCCCGCAGGCTGGTGAGCTGCGGACGTCCCGTCACCCTGGACGTCGGCGTCGTCGACCCAGAGACCCGCGCCCGCCTCCCCGACGGGCTGGTCGGCGAGATCTGGGTGCGCGGCGGCAGCGTCGCGGCCGGGTACTGGGCGAACCCGGCGGCCACCGGCGCAGCGTTCGGCGCCCGCACCTCCGGCGGCGACGGCCCCTACCTGCGGACGGGCGACCTCGGCTTCCGCTTCGACGGCGAGCTGTACGTCACCGGGCGGATCAAGGACCTCATCATCGTCAACGGCCGCAACATCCACGCCCACGACGTCGAGGAGGTCGCCCAGGACGTGCACCCGGCGGTCCTCGCCACCGCCGCGTTCACCGTCGACGGCGGCGACGCCGAGCACGTCGTGCTCGTCCAGGAGATCAGCACCAGGGCCGCCGCCGGGACGCCCCTGGACGAGTTGGCGTCCCTCGTCAAGGCGAAGGTCGCCCGCGCGTTCGACCTGCCGGCGCTGAGCGTCGTCCTCGCCGGACGTGGCACGGTCCGGCGGACGACGAGCGGCAAGATGCAGCGCGGCCTGACCAGGGAGGCGTTCCTCGGCGGGGACGCCGCCGCCCTGGCGGGCGACCTGGAGCCCGCGCTCGCGGAGCTCTTCCCCTCGCTCGTCCCCGGCCGGGCCACGCCCGCCTGACCCGGAGGTGAACAAACGGTGAACCCGAAAATCTGCCCTTACCAATACTAGTCAAAAGCATGACTAATCATGTCGTTGTCTGCTAACGTCGGCCTCACCCTGAGTCAAGGCGGGGAGAGAAGGCCGATGGCGCTACGTCACGCGGTGCTGGCGGCGCTGCTCGATGGCGAGTACAGCGGCTACCAGCTGGCGAAGATCTTTGATTTGTCGGTCTCCAACTTCTGGCATGCCGTACCGCAGCAGCTCTACTCGGAGCTGTCGAGGTTGGAGACCGAAGGACTCATCAGCGGGCGGCAGGTCATCCAGCACGACCGTCCCAACAAGCGCGTCTACACCGTCACCAAGGCCGGCGTGGACGAGCTTGAGCGGTTCGCGACGGCCCCGGCGAAGCCGGGGATCATCCGCGAGAACCTGCTGGTGATGGTCCAGGCCGTCGACCACATCTCCGCGCCGTCCGTCATCGCGCAACTCGAAGACCGGGCGGTGGCGTCCGCCGCCAAGATCGAGGTCTTCGAACGCACCCTGAAGCACCTGCGCGGCGACCTCGACGAAGAGACCTTCCTGCGCGTCGGCACCCCGGTCGGGCCGTACCTGACCTGCCTGCGGGGCCTGCGCTTCGAGCAGGAGAACTACGAGTGGTTCACCAGCACCGCCCGGTTGCTGCGCACCCGGGCGGGCACCCATGCCGAGGAGGGGGAGCCGTCATGAGAGCCGTCATGGCCGCCCGCCCGTCCTCGCCCGGCACCGTGCCGCCGCATGCCCGGACGGCGGCGGCCACGGCGCCAACCCCCCGCGCCCACCCCGGCGCCGCGTCCCCGCGGCACCGGACCGGGCCGACACGCCTTAGTCAAGGAGGCGTTCACCATGTCGGGCGAACACCACACCATCGAACTCCCTAGCACCCTTCCCCCACCCCACGAGACCACCGAGGCGAACGGAGCGGGCCAGGTCAACGGCGCGTCCCGGCCGAACGGCCTGCGCGCCATGGACGAGCCCGCGGTCCTGCTGGGCGAGCTGACGCTGCCCGCCGAGCGGGAGTCGGTCCCGCGGGCGCGGCGGTTCGGCCGGTCCGTCGCGGCGAACTCCGGCGCCGGGCACACCGGCGACGACGCCGAGGTCCTGGTCTCCGAACTCGTCACGAACGCCGTCCGGCACGCGCCGATCCCCGGCGCCGCGCTGCGGCTGCGGCTGCTGCGCGCCGGGTCCCGGCTCCGCATCGAGGTGCACGACCAGAGCGCGGCCGTCCCCCGGCGGCGCGAGGTCGACCTGATGGAGGAGACCGGGCGGGGCTGGTTCCTCGTGGCGGTCCTCGCCGACCGGCACGGCACCGACCACACACCGTCCGGCAAGTCGGTCTGGTGTGAGATCCGGGCCTGGCCGCGGGACGAGCGTCCCGGGCACTGAGCGGTTCATCGCCGCCCCGCTGTTCAACGGCGATGGGATGCATCATGCCCGTTGAGTACTTCCACGCGGACGGGCGACAGGCCACGGCCGCCGAGGCCCAGCAGATGCTGCTGGACGTGCGGGGACGCCTGCTAGCGCAGGACGTCATCCGCGTCGGCGCCGTCGTGGTGGTCGTCTCGACCTGGTTCACGGTGGTCGATCTCGGCCGTGCCGCCAACGGCAGGCCGCTGCTCTGGCAGACCATCGTGTCCGACACGTCCATGCACGCCGACATCGGGCAGTACACGACGCGGGACGGCGCCGCGCGCGGGCACGCGCGCGCCGTCGAGATGATCACCGGCCGCCTGCGCGGCCTGGTGGCCCGCGCCGCCCTGGACGAGGCGCACCCCTGACCGTCGCTGCCGCGACGCGCCCGGGTGGGCCGTGTCCTGGACGACCCGTGCCCACAAACCGCAACGACCGACATGAGCGGGCCGCACAGCCGGGCCCGTCCCCCGCACAAGGTTGTGATCTGATGGTTGGCGAAGGCCGGCCGGCGGACCCCCACGCGGCCGCCCCGAACAGTGCACCCCCTGGCCCCGACGTCCCGGCGGACCCCGGCCGCGGGCCCCGGCGCAGGCGTCCGATCCGGCTGCGGATCACGGCGCTGCTGCTGGTCCCGCTGGTGTCCCTCATTGCTTTGTGGGCGTTCGCCGCGAACATCACGCTCGGCGACGCGTTCGACAAGTACGACTTCTCGACGACGTACGAGAAGGTGGGCCTCCCCGGCATCAACCTGGTGAACCTGCTCCAGGCGGAGCGGTCCTTAAGCGTCGTCGCGCTCACCACCCGCGACGACGCCGCGAGGCAGAAGCTCACCGGCCTGCGGGCGAAGGTGAGCGGCGTGGAGGCGTCGTTCCGCCGGACGTCGCTGTCGGCGGAGGCGCAGGACGCGGCCCGTCCCGAGACCAAGCAGCGGCTCGCCGCCGCGATCAGGGCGCTGGACCGGGTGCCGCAGCTCCGCGCCGAAGTGGACTCGGGCACGGCCGAGCCGCTCGACGTGATCAACTCCTACAGCACCGTCCTGGACCAGGTCATCGCGGTGTTCAACGGCCTGGTGTCGGTGAACGACGTCGCGATCCTCACCCAGGGCAAGGCGCTGATCAGCCTCGGCAACGCCCGCGCCTACATGCTCCGCGAGGACTCGCTCGTCACCGCCGCGATGGCGCGGAACGGGCGGCTCACCCCGGCCGAGCACATCGCGTTCGTGCAGTGGGCGGCGGAGGGGCGGCGCGAGTTCGACGCCGGGCTCGCCGACCTGAACGACCAGATCAGCGGGCCGCTGCGGCAGCTCGCCGCGTCCGACGGGTTCCGCCGCTACCGCGCGGCCGAGACCGCGATCGTCAACGCGCGCGACGACCGGCTGCCCGCCGCGGCCGCCGACTGGCAGGCCACCACCCAGCTGCTGTCGCAGGCGTGGGCGCAGAAGGTCACGCAGGCGAGCCTCGCGCTGAACGAGATGGCCGAGCCGATCGGCAAGCGGATCGTGATGCGGCTCGTCCTCGCGGGCGGGTTCGGGCTGCTCGCGGTCGTCGCGTCGATCGTGCTGTCGCTGCTCGCGGCGCGCAGCCTGTCCCGCGAACTGCGCGGGCTCCAGCGCGCCGCGCTGCACCTCGCCGACGACCGGCTGCCGGACGTCGTGTCCCGGCTGCGGCGCGGCGAGGAGGTGGACGTCAGCGCGGAGGCCCCGCCGCTCGTCATCGGCCGGACCAAGGAGGTCGCCCGGGTCGGGGACGCGTTCACGAAGGTGCAGCACACCGCGATCGAGACGGCCGTCCGCGAGTCGTACCTGCGGCAGGGCATCAGCCGCGTGTTCCTCAACGTCGCGTGGCGCAGCCAGTCGCTGCTGCACCGCCAGCTCCGCATGCTGGACGAGATGGAGCGCGGCGCGTCCGACCCGAAGGCGCTCGAAGACCTGTTCCGGCTCGACCACCTCACCACGCGCATGCGCCGCCACGCGGAGGGCCTCGTCATCCTGTCGGGGACGTCGCCGGGGCGCGGGTGGAGCCGTCCCGTCCACGTCGAGGACGTGCTGCGCGCCGCCGTCGCCGAGGTCGAGGACTACACCCGCGTGGAGGTCGTCGTGCTCGGCGGCGGCGCCGCGCTGATCGGCGAGGCCGTCGCGGACATCATCCACCTCCTCGCGGAGCTGATCGAGAACGCCACCGTGTTCTCGCCCGCGCCGACCGAGGTGCTGGTCCGCGGGGAGATGGGCGCGAACGGGTTCGCCGTCGACGTCGTCGACCGGGGCATCGGGCTCGACCAGTCCGAGCTGGACGCGCTGAACCTGCGGCTCGCCCGTCCGCCGGAGTTCGACCTCGCCGTCACCGACCGGCTCGGCCTGTTCGTCGTCGGCCGCCTCGCCGGGCGGCACGGCCTCAAGGTCGCGTTGCAGCCGTCGCTGTACGGGGGAGTCAGCGCGGTCGTGCTGATCCCGCGCCGCCTGATCGTGGACGTCGAGCAGCCCGACGACGAGGACGCCCCCGCCCCCGCCCCCGCCGCCGCCGCGCCCGCCGCGCAGGGCAACGGCGCCGCCCCGACCAACGGCTCGCTGGCGCGGACCGGGCTGCGGAACTGGCCCACGCCGGACGCGTCCGCGTCGACGGCGATGCTGAACGCGCCCGTGTACGACACGCCCGTCCGCGAGACGTCCGTTCGCGACACGTCCGTTCGTGACACGGCGCCCCAGACGCCGGTCGTCCCAGAGGGACTGCCGGAGTACGACGCGACGGTGGGGTTCGATGCGCCGTTCTCGCAAGAGGATCGGCCCTCGTACGACCGGTACGAGACCCCGCCGACGTACGAGACCCCACCGTCGCCGTCGTATGGGCCGTCGTATGGGCCGACGTACGAACAGCCGTACGAGCCGTCGTACGAGCCGGGGCCGGTCCCCGCGTTCGACGCGACGCGCCCGTTCCTGGCGTCCGGCCCGCAGGGCCCCGGCCAGGACCCGTACGGCGGGACGGGCCACGCGCCCGCGTCCTTCGGCGAGACCCAGGCCCACGCGGGCAACGGCGGGCGGGCCCCGCTGCCGCGCCGGGTGCGCGGCGGCAACCTCGCGCCGCAGCTCCGGGACGCGCTGCCGCCGGATGACGGGCCCTTCGGGGCCCCGCCGGCCGACCCGCCGCCCGGCGAGGCCCCGGCCGGCGACGCGGTCGCCGCGTGGGAGGAGCGCTCGGCGGAGGCGTCCCGCGACCTGTTCGCGTCCCTCCAGGCGGGCTGGCTGCGCGGCCGGGACGACGACGAACGACCAGGCGGACCCGCCGACGACACGGAGGAGAGAGCATGACGCAGCAGCAGGGAGTCGCGGCCGAGCTGAACTTCCTCCTGGACGACCTCGTCGACCGGGTGCCGCAGATCCGCAAGGTGGTCGTCCTGTCCCGGGACGGCCTCGTGATGGGCATGTCGCGCGGCGTCGGCCGCGAGGACGCCGAGTACCTCGCCGCGCTCGCGGCCGGGTTCCACAGCCTCGCCGCCGGGGCGCGCCCGCAGCTCGCCTCCGGCGAGATCCGGCAGACGATGGTGGAGATGGAGAACGGGCTGTTCTTCGTGGTCCCGGCCGGGGCGAACAGCTGCCTCGCCCTGCTGAGCGAGGTCGGCGCGAACGCGGGCCTCGTCGCCTACGAGATGACGATGCTGGTCAAGCGGGTCGGCCGGCAGCTCTCCACGGGCCTGCGGCGGGGCGGGCCCGGACCGGGAGCCGGGTGACCCGCCATGGACCCCGGCGACACGCCCGGCGCCCCCGCGCGGGATCACGGCGTCCCCGCGCGGGACCACGGGGCGCCCGGCCGGGAGCGGTGGCTGGACGCGGCCGCGGGGCCGATCGTCCGGCCCTACGCGGTGACGCGCGGGCGCACCCGGCCGAGCGGCGAGCCGCTGGACATCGTGACGATCCTCGTCGCGACCGGCCGGCGGCCCGCCGAGCCCGGCCGGCTCGCCCGCCCGCAGCGCCGGATGCTGGCGCTGTGCCGCCGCCCCTACGCCCTCGCCGACCTGGCGTCCGACCTGGACCTGCCGTTCGGCGTGATCCGGGTGCTGGCGGGCGACCTGCTCGACTCGGGGCTCCTGGACGTCCAGCGGTGGTCCGCGCCCGCCGCCGTGCCGTCCCCCGGTGCGGACGCCGCCGCGCCGCCGCCCGCCACCGTCCCGCCGCATCTGGACCAGAACCTGCTCAGGAGGGTGCTCGATGAGCTCCGCGCGCTCTAACTCCCCGGAGGCCCCCGAGGCCCCCGCCGACGAGCGGCTGGACGGCCCGCGCGTCGCGCTGAAGATCCTCGTCGCCGGCGGGTTCGGCGTCGGGAAGACGACGCTGGTCGGCGCGGTCAGCGAGATCCGGCCGCTGCGCACCGAGGAGGCGCTGACCGACGTCGGCAGCGCCGTGGACGACCTCGACGGCGTCGCCGCGAAGACCACCACGACCGTCGCGATGGACTTCGGCCGCATCACCCTGCGGGACGGCGTCGCCGTCTACCTGTTCGGGACGCCGGGCCAGGAGCGCTTCTGGTTCATGTGGAACGAGCTGTCGCGCGGGGCGCTCGGCGCGGTCGTCCTCGCCGACACGCGGCGGCTGATGGCGAGCTTCGCCTCGATCGACTACTTCGAGCGGAAGGGGACGCCGTTCGTCGTCGCCGTCAACTGCTTCGAGGACGCCGACCGCTACGAGCCGCCGGAGATCCGGACGGCCCTCGACATCGACCCGCACGTCCCCGTCCTGCTGTGCGACGCGCGCCGGACGGGCTCGGCGAAGGAGGTGCTGGTGTCCCTCGTCGAGCACGCGCTGCGGCTCGCCGGCGGCTCCGGCAGGCGCGGCTAGCCGCCCGGGCGGCGGGGCCCGGCGCGGCCCGGAGCGTCCGGGCGAGGGGGCTACTCCTCGCCCGGACGCGGCGGCCCCATGACGATCTCGTCGACCGCGACGGCGTGCCCGTCCGCGCATCTGACCTGCGACGTCACGGCCTCGCCGCAGCCCGCGTGGGTGAGCCTGACCTGGCGCCCCTCGTCGCCGGGCAGGTACGTCTCGCCCCATTCCATGAGGCCGAC
This sequence comes from Actinomadura syzygii, assembly GCF_008085905.1. GTDB lineage: Bacteria > Actinomycetota > Actinomycetes > Streptosporangiales > Streptosporangiaceae > Spirillospora > Spirillospora syzygii. Next base: position 461,232 of record NZ_VSFF01000008.1, read on the forward strand.
GAGCGTGGGCGCGAGGTCCTGCCCCATCTTCGTCAGGTGGTACTCGTAGCGGGTGCGCTGCCCCGGCTCCTGGTACGGCTCCCGGCTGAGCAGCCCGGCCTTGACGAGGTGCCGCAGCCGGGCCGTCACCGCCGACTCGGTCATCTCCAGGTTGCGGACGAAGTCGCCGAAGCGGTTGGTCCCGAAGTACGCCTCGCTCAACACGAGGACGGCCGACGGCGGACCGAGCGCGGCCAGCGTCCGCGCGACCGGGCAGTTCTGCATCGACCAGGCGTCGCGGTCGGCGAAATGCCCCTCAAGTGCGATTGTCACGCGACCACTATAAACCTGCTGACTTTGCTTGACCAAAGTCAGCCCGCTCGCTAGCCTCGCTGACTATGGTGGAACAAAGTCAGGTACCCGCTCTCGGGGGCCGGCGGGTGCGGCCCGGGCTGGTGCTCGCGGTGCTCTCCGTCGCGTCCTTCATGGCGGGCCTCGACCTGTTCATCGTCAACGTCGCCTTCAACGACATCGGCCGCGACTTCGCGGGCCGGCCCATGGCCGACCTGTCCTGGGTGCTGAACGGCTTCGCGATCGTGTTCGCGGCACTGCTCGTCCCGCTCGGCCGGCTCGCCGACCGGTACGGCCGCAAGCCCGGCCTCCTCCTCGGCCTCGCCGTGTTCACGCTCGCGTCGCAGGCGTGCGCGATGGCGCCGTCCCTGTGGTGGCTGGTCGCCTTCCGCGTGCTCCAGGCCGCGGGCGCGGCGGCGCTCATCCCCACCAGCCTCGGGCTCCTGCTCTCCGCCTACCCGGCCGAGCGGCGCGGCGGCGCCGTGCGGATCTGGTCGGCCGCGTCCGCGCTCGCCGCCGCGGCCGGGCCCGCCGTCGGCGGCGTGCTCGTCGAGCTGTCCTGGCGGTGGGTGTTCGAGGTGAACGTCCCGATCGGGATCCTCGCGATCCTGCTGGCGTGGCGGTTCGTCCCCGACTCGCGGGAGGGCGCCACCGCCCGCGTCCCCGACCTGCCGGGCACCGCCGTCCTCACCGCCGCGATCGCGCTGCTCGCGCTCGCCGTCGTCAAGATCAACGACTGGCCGGGGGAGCAGACCGTGCTCGCCTGCGGCGCCGCGCTGCTCGGCCTCGCCTGGTTCTGGCTGCGCTCGCTGCGCCACCCGGCGCCGGTGATCGAGCCGTCGCTGCTCGCCGTGCGCACCTTCACCTGGTCGAACGCCGCGATCCTGCTGTTCACCGTCGCGTTCGCCGCGAACCTCCTGCTCGGCGTGCTGTGGATGCAGCAGGTCTGGCACTACTCCGCCATCACGACCGGGCTCGCCGTCGCGCCCGGCCCGCTGATGGTCCCGATCATGGCGCTGGTCGCCGGACGGCTGGCCGCCGCGCGCGTCCCGGTCGGTCTGATCACCGCCGCCGGGTGCATGCTCTGCGCGTTCGGCGTCGTCATGATCGCGATGAGCCTCGGCCCGGCGCCCGCTTACGCGTCCGAGCTGCTGCCGGGCTGGCTCATCGGCGGGACGGGCGTCGGCCTCGCCCTTCCCACCATCCTGTCCGCCGCCGCCGTGGAGCTGCCGCCGCACCGGTACGCGACGGGCAGCGCGGTGCTGAACATGAGCAGGCAGATCGGGAGCGTCCTCGGCGTGAGCCTCGCGGTCGCCGTCCTCGGCGTCCCGCGCGGCTACCCGGACGTCCACGACGCCTACGTCGACGCTTGGCTGATGGTCGGCGGGTTCATGGCGATCGCAGCGATCGCCGCCCTTGGCATGACCCCGCGCAGACCACGGCCCTCCCCATCCCCCGTCCCCGAGACAGAAACGGAAGTGGTCGCCGGTACTTCATGATTCCTCGCCTTGACACGGGGAGCCAGGCGAAACCTTGACCCGGACCTTCATGGCCCGGTTCGTCTGGACGACCCCGCACACACAACAGGCACCTCCATCCGGAGGAGGTGCCTGTTGTGCATTTCCCTACATCTCAGCCCTGTACGGCGGTGATCAGGATGAGGACCGGTGTCGCCACCGCGAACAGGCCGTTCCCCATCACGACCGGGATGGGGAACCCGCGCTCGGCCGCGAGGGCTGCCCGGCGCGGCCCCGGCCGCTCTATGGTTACGGCGTGAAGGTTTCTGCGGAATGCCGGACTCGTCCCGGCGACGCGCGCCCGTCCCGCCGGATCGGCCCGGACGGGGCGCGGCCGTGCGGGTAGCGGGGCGGCGGGCCGGGCGGATCGCGGCCGCGTGCGTCCTCGCGGGCGGCCTGCTGGCGGCGTGCGGGCGGGACGGCGGCGAATCGCTGCTGGACAAGTCGACCCTGGTCGTCGGCGTGCGCCCGGACCTGCCCGGACTCGGGCTCCGCCGCGCGGACGGAAGCTTCGAGGGCTTCGACATCGACGTCGCCCGGTACATGGCCGACCGGCTCGGCAAGAAGGTGCGGTTCGTCCAGGTGCTGTCGGCCGAGCGGATACCGGCGCTGACGTCGGGACGCGCCGACATGGTGCTCGCGACGCTGTCGGTCACGCCCGAGCGCAAGACGCAGGTCGCGTTCGCCGGGCCGTACTCGATGTCCTTCCAGGACGTCCTGGTGCGGTCGGACGAGCGCGCCGTCAAGGGCGTCCGCGACCTGAAGGGCCGCAGGTTCTGCGGGGTCGAGGGCTCGGACCCGGTGAAGCGGCTGCTGGCGATCAACGGGATGACCGCGCAGATCGTCAAGGCCAGGGACTACGACGAGTGCATGGCGCTGATCAAGCAGCGCCGGGTGGACGCGATCACCACGAACGACGTGATCCTGGCCGGGCTGATCCGCCGGGAGGGCGGCGGGCTCCGGCTGGTCGACGCGCGGATCAGCGAGCAGAACACCGGCATCGGCCTGCGCCGCGGCGACCTCGGCGGCTGCGAGGCCCTGAACCGGGCCATCACCCGCATGTACCAGGACGGGACGGCCGCCAAGCTGATGAGCAAGTGGTTCGGCGGCACCGGCCTCAACGTCTCGAAGGTCGAGGTCCCCCAGTTCGAGGGCTGCGACTAGCCCCGGTCGGCCTGGCGCCGCCGCCCGCGCGGCGGCGCCAGGAGACTCGGACGGCCCGCGGGCCCGGACGGGCCCGCGCCCGCGACCGAGCCGCGCCTACGGCCTCGCCGCGTGGTTCGGCTGGGCCGCGTGCTTTGGCTGAACCGCGTGGTTCGGCTGGGCCGCGTGGTTCGGCTGGACGGCGTGCTTCGGTTTGGGCTTCTCGTTCACTTCCACGGTCAGGCTGGACTCGTTGGAGGTGACGGTGGAGCCGTCGTCCTCGCGGAGGCCGGTGGCGATCGCGGTGTTCTCGACGAATCCGCGCTCCCGGTCCTCCTGGGTGACGGTGTGCGAGCCCGTGCAGGTCACCGACTCGCCCGGGGCGAGGATCCCGGGCGGGCAGTGAAGCCCTTCGGCGAGCCGGTCGTTGATGGTGATGGTGTTCAGCGGTTCCTCGCCCCGGTTGGTGACGATGAACCGGTACCTGATGATGTTCCACCGCTTGCCGGGCTCGCCCCACCCGGCGAACTCCTTCTTGAGCTCCAGTTCACCGAGCGGGCGCTCGGAGTTCAGGACGACCCGGCGGATGAGGTGGACGTCGGTGAACAGGCCGGTGGAGGCCGCGAACCCGAACTTGTAGGTGTCCGGGACGGGTTCGGGCGCGGCGAAGCTCAGCACCCGCTGGAACCCGCGCCCGTCCTGGAAGTCGATGTCGACGGTGACGACGGGGTTCGGCGCGGGCGACACGACGACGTGGACGGTCCGCTTCACCGGTTCGAGGAGAGCCTCGGCCTGCGCGGGCGTGGCGTCGGGCGGGATCGAGGCCAGGTTCCCCTGGAGCGTTCCCGGCAGCGTGGACGGCCACGGCCCGGTGGTCGTCTTGTTGCTGGTGGTGGCGTCCAGCCAGCAGTAGCCTTCGGTGCCGTTCCCGGGCCCGCGGACGGTCACCATGTTCGCCCCCGGCCCCGGGACGTGGAATCCCGTCCCGGCCGGAGAACGCTGCGCGCAGCCGTTTCCGCGGTGCTCCCAGTCGCCGAAGTAGTTTCCGAGGACATCGAGCCCGATTCCGAGATATCCGCCGTTCACGCCCGGAATGAATTCGGCGTTGGGATCGTCGTCGGGCAGTTTCTGCGCGTATCCGAGGCTTCCGCCGAAAGCACCCGGCTGGGTGAGTCGCGTGGCGCCGTCGGTGAGGAAGAACGAGATCCCGTCCGCCGCGACCTGCGTCGTGTTGCCGTACTGCCACTGCTCGAAGGTGACGTCCAGCCCGTCGGTCGCCGGGATCGGCGAGTCGAACAGCACGGCGCCGGACTGGTCGTTGTGGGCGTCGGTGAGCTGGAGGTATCCGTGCGGTGCCCCGTTGCCCGGCGGCACCGGGCCGACCGGGTCCAGGCGGCAGCCCGCCAGCGTGTGCTCCCCCGGTCCCGGTGTAGCGCCGCGCGGCGCGCCGGTCAGGCACGCCGAGCCGTACCCGATGAAGCGCGGGTCGGCGGTGGCCCCGGTGAACGACTCGCCGACCAGTTCCGTGCCCTGCCGCCGCTCGGCCGCGGACGTGTGCCCCGCTGACGCGGCCAGCGCCGCCGCGACGCCGACCGCCGCGACCCCCGCGACGGCGCGGGATATCCCTTGTCTCATTGCCTTCGCTCTTTTCTTCCGGATCGACGGGGAATCGCATCCCCTCTCACGCTCATATCAAGGCGCTTGCGGATGATCACAACCGCTGCCTTGCGCGTGGTCAGATCGGCGTCGAAGAATTGCGAAATCGAGTGTCGTCCCAGCGGCGGGTCAAGTCAGGCCCGCGCGGTGGCGAGGACGCGGGTCAGTTGGTCGGCGACGTCCGGGGAGAGGCCGCGTTCGCGTCGCCGGGCGTCGATCCGCGCGCGGAGTAGTCCGACCCGCCGGTTCACGTCGACCTTCCGGTCGGCGGCGAGGTCGTTCGCGAGGTCGGCGATCGCGGCGTCGAGGTCGATCGCGACGTCGGAGCGGATCTCCCCGGCGGCGTAGCCGCGGCTGACGATCGGGCGCATCCGGCCGAGCGCGGACGCGACCCGGCCCGTCCCGCGCCGCGGCGTCTGGACGCTCGCCGTCGTCGCCGGGACGACCACCGGTGTCCGTGGCCCGGACGCGAGGACGGCCACACCGGCGGTGACCGGGATCGCCGCCACGACGGCGAACGCGGCGAGTCGTGCCCCCGCGCCGTGCTTGCGCCGGGGTGGGCGCAGCACCCGCGTCCGGTGGTCGCGGGACGGCCGCTGGTCGGGGAGGGAGTCGATGCGCTGGGTCGCGGCGAAGGCGGTGGGCGGGCCGAACGCGGCGTTCACCGGTCTCGGACCGCGCTGGAGCAGGGCGGCGGCCTTCGCGGCGGACGGGCCGTCCGCCGGCGTCGCGTCCAGGCACAGCGCGGCGACCGGGGCCGGGCCGCCGGACGTCCCGGACGGCAGGCACGCGGAGATGAGCGCGCCTAGTGCGCGCACGTCGGCGGCCATGTCCGCGCCGGACGCGGGCCCGCCGCCCGCCCCGAGACCGATGACCTTGGCGTCGCCGTCCACGAGCATGACCTTGCGGGGGGACAGGCGTCCGTGCGCGATTCCGGCGGCGTGCGCGGCGTCGAGCGCCCCGGCGACCCGTTCGGCGACGTCCGCGGCCTCGGCCACGGAGAGCGGGCCGTGGCGCAGGAGGTCGGCGAGGGTCCCGCCGTCGAGGAACTCGGTCACGGCGTAGGAGACGGCGCGTCCGGCCCGGCCGCGCGCCCGGTCGCTGTCGTAGACGGTCTCCAGCGCGGGGTGCGTGAGCCCGGCGGCGCGGCCCACGCCCTGCTGGAACGCGCGGTGCGTGGCGGCGCTCCGGGCCGCGGGCAGCTTGACCGCGACGGTCAGGCCGAGCAGTTCGTCGCGGGCCCGCCAGACCTCCGTCGTCCCGCCGCGGTCGAGGCGCTCCACGAGCAGGTAGCGCTCCGTCAGCCGCACGCCCGATTCCACTCGAACCAACCTCGTCTCGAACCGACCGCGTCGCACGTCCAGGCCGGGCTCCGTCTCCGGCGTGCCAGGTGATACGGGCGGACGCCGCCCGCCGGTTCGACCGGTCACACGCCCGCCGGGGAGCGCTCCGCGCGCCATTCGGCCAGCAGTTCGCCGAGCCGCTCCTCGTACCGGACGACGTTCGCCGTCTTGACGTCCTCGTATCCGCGGATCATGTCGGGCAGTTCCGCGATCCGCACCGCGACGTCGAGCCTGCCGGGGCCGTCCGCGAGTCCGGCGACCAGCTCGTTCACCACGGCGACGTAGCCGGTGACGAGACGGCGCTCGGCGCGGCGCTGCGCGGTCGCGCCGAACGGGTCGAACGGGGTGCCGCGCAGCCGCCGCATGGCGCGCAGCGCGCGGAACGCCGGACGCGCCGTCCGTCCGAGCGCGATCTTCTTGTCCACCCCGACCGCGCGGAGCAGCGGCGGATGCAGCATGTACCGGACGGACGCGCCCGTCCCGAACTGCTCCTCCACCCGCCGCGCCAGCTCGGGATCGAGGTGCAGGCGGGCCACCTCGTACTCGTCCTTGTAGGCCATCAGCTTGTAGAGGTTGCGCGCGACGGCGACCGCGAGGGGCTGCCCGTCCGCGCCCGCAGCGCGGTCGGCGGCGGTGGCGACGCGCATGACGGCGGCGAGGTACCGCTCGGCGAGGGCCAGGTTCTGGTACGCGGCGAGGTCCGGGACGCGGATCCGCAGCACGCGGGCCAAGTCCCCGTCCGCGCCGGACATGTCGACCAGGCGCATCGCGGCCTCGGCGGTGCCGTCCAGCGGACGCGAAACCGCGGTCGGAGCCGCCGGTTCCGCCGCCCAGTCCGGTTCGAGGACGAGCCGCCGCCCCGCCCGGAACGCCTGCACGTTCGCCTCCACCTGGACGCCGTTCAGCGCGAGCGCCCGCTCGATCGCGTCCGCCGACAGCGGCAGCAGGCCCGCCTGGTAGGCAGCGCCGACCACGACGAAGTTGGCGGTCGTCGTGCTGCCGAACCAGCGTTCGGCGAGCGCGAGGGCGTCGAGCGCGACGAGCCGGTCCGCGTCGGTGCGGTCCGCGATACGCCGGACGAGCGCCGCGGTCGGCGGCAGCCCCGCCGCCGTGTCGGTGATCATGCGTCCGGTCGGGACCTCGCTGGTCGACACGACGGCGGCGGTCCGGCCGGGCGCGCAGCGGCGCAGGTTCGGCTCGGACGTCCCGGCGAGCGAGTCGAACACGAGGTAGGCGTCCGCGCCGCCCGCCCCGACCATGCCGGGACGGTCCGCGCCGGCGGACCCGATCCGCAGGTGCGACACGACCGCGCCCGCCTTCTGGCTGAGCCCGGTCTGGTCGAGCGCGCGGGCGTGCCGCCCGTCGAGGAGGGCCGCCATGGAGAGCACCTGGCTGACGGTCACGACGCCCGTCCCGCCGATGCCGACGAGCAGGACGTCCGCGCGTTCCGGCCGCCGCACCGGCTCGGGCGGTTCGCCGATCTCCGGCAGGCGCTCCTTCGCGGCCCGCGTGCCGGGGGTGACGGTGACGAAGGACGGGCAGTCGCCGTCCACGCAGGAGTAGTCCTTGTTGCAGGACGTCTGGTTGATCTGCGTCTTGCGGCCGAACTCCGTCTCGACCGGCTCCACGCTGAGGCAGTTCGACTTCACGCCGCAGTCGCCGCAGCCCTCGCACACCGCCTCGTTGATCAGCACGCGCGTCGCCGGGTCGGGGACGAGCCCGCGTTTGCGCTTGCGCCGCGTCTCCGCCGCGCACGCCTGGTCGTAGAGCAGCACGGTCACGCCGGGGATCTCGCGCAGTTCGCGCTGGACGGCGTCCAGGTCGTCGCGGTGCCGGACGCGGACGCCGGGCGCCCAGCCGGTCCCGCGCGGGTACCGGGACGGGTCGTCCGCCACCACGGCGATCTTCGCGACGCCCTCGGCGGCCAGCATCCGGGTGACCGCCGCCGGGTCGGAGCCGCCGTCCGCGTCCTGCCCGCCGGTCATCGCCACGGCCGCGTTGTAGAGGATCTTGAAGGTGATGTTGGTTCCGGCGGCGACGGCCTGCCGCACGGCGAGGCTCCCCGAGTGGAAGAACGTTCCATCGCCCAGGTTCTGGAAGAGATGCTCGGTCTCGCTGAACGGCGCCGCGCCGACCCACATCACGCCCTCGCCGCCCATCTGCGTGGTGCCGATGCTGCGGTCCTGGAACACGGTCATCACATGGCAGCCGATTCCGCTCGCGGCGATCGAGCCGTCCGGGACGACCGTCGACCGGTTGTGCGGGCACCCCGAGCAGAAATAGGGGGTCCGGGCCGCGCCCAGCAGGTCGATCTTCGGCTTGCGGGGCCGGAGCACGGGGTCGCGCAGGTCGAGGTGCTCCTCGCCGACGCGGTCGGCGAGCAGGCGGGCCAGGGCCTTGGTGATCCGGTCGGCGTCCAGGCCGCCGTCCGCCGGGATCAGCGGGGCCCCGTCCGGCCCGTTCTTCCCGTACACGGCCGGACGCTCCGCCAGGTCGTACAGGACGTCCCGGAACTGCGTCTCCACGAACGCCCGCTTCTCCTCCACCACGACGATCTCGCGGAGCCCGCGCGCGAACTCCCGCGCCCGGCCCGCGTCCAGCGGATGGATCAGCGCGAGCCGCAGCAGCCGCACGCCCCGCCGCTCCAGCGCCGCGTCGTCCAGCCCGAGCCGGTCGAGGGATTCGCGCAGCTCAAGGTAGGTGCGCCCGGCCGCGACCAGGCCGATCGCCGCGTCCCCGGCGGCGCCTTCGATCCGGTCGAGCCCGTTGGCGGCGGTGTAGGCTGTGGCCGCCTGCAGCCGTCCCTGCAGGACCTCACTCTCCAGCGACGTCGTGTCCTTGAGGTCCACGCCCGGACGGCGGGTCGGCTTCCACGGGCGCCCCTGCCAGGTGAACTCGGGGAGCACCGGGTCGGGGACGGGCTCGACGTCCACGGTCTCGTGCGAGTCGGCGACGTCGGTGACGAGCTTGAAGCCCGTCCACGCGCCGCTGAACCGCGACATCTCGAACCCGTGCCGGCCGAGGCGCAGCACGTCCCCGATCGACGCGGGGACGAGCACCGGCATGAACGCCTCCGCGAGCGCGCCCTCCGTCGCCGACGGCAGCGTGGACGACTTGCAGGACGGGTCGTCCCCCACCGCGGCGAGCACCCCGCCCCGCGCCGACGTCCCGAGCCAGTTCGCGTGCTTGAACGCGTCCAGCGACCGGTCGACGCCCGGCGCCTTCCCGTACCAGAGGCCGAAGACGCCCTCGAAGCGCGGGCCCGGCAGGTGCTCCACGAGCTGCGACCCGTAGACGGCCGTCGCCGCCAGCTCCTCGTTCACGCCCGGCACGAACCGGATGTCGTGGGCGCCCAGCAGTTCCGCGTCCCGCATGAGCTGCTGGTCGAGGCCGCCGAGCGGCGATCCCCGGTACCCGGACACGAACCCGGCGGTCGTCCAGCCGCGCCGGGCGTCCGCGCGCCGCTGGTCGAGCAGCAGCCGGACGAGCGCGTGGACACCGCCGATCGCGATCCGTCCCCGGTCGAGTTCCAGCCGGTCGCGGAGAGGAGATGCGAGGGTGCTCATTCCTGCATTAGCCCGCCCCGGTGAGCGGTGTGCAAGATGTCCGGACGATAATTGAGCAGATTGCTCAAATCGGCCCCGGCCTGCCGAAAGGGGTTGCGCATTGTGACCCGTCCCACCCTGCTCGACCTGCAAGTCCTCCGCCGCCTCGTGGAGCAGCCGCGGATCGGCGTCACCGAGCTGGCCGCCAAGCTCGGCATCGCCCGCAACACCGCGCACGCCCGCGTCGAGCGGCTCGAACGCGACGGCGTCATCGGGCACCGCGGCCGGGAGGTCGACCTCGCCGCGCTCGGGTTCGAGCTGACCGCGTTCGTCACCCTGGAGGTCGCGCAGGGCAGGCTGCGGGAGGCGGCCGTCGCGCTCGCCGCGATCCCGCGCGTGCTGGAGGTGCTCGGCATCACCGGGGAGGGCGACCTGCTGGTCCGCGCGGCCGCGCCGAGCGCCAAGGAGCTGCACGAGGTGATCGACTCGATCCTCGCGTGCCCCGGCGTCCGGCGCAGCCACACGTCGATCGTGCTCACCCACCAGGTCCCGTTCCGCATCGGACCCCTCCTGGAGGACGAAGAGAGACGCGCCCGTTCCGCCGACCGGTAGCCGCTCAGTCGCCGAAGACGCCGGACGTCGCGTTCACGAACGTCGCCGTGATCGCGCCCGCCGCGTCGGAGGCGAGGAACGCGGCCGTCCCGGCGATCTGGTCGAGGGTGGGGGAGCGGCGCAGCATCCGCATCTCGGCGAGCTGCTTGAACAGGCCCTCGCGGGCGGCGTCGTCCAGGTCCATGCCGGTGGCGGCGAGCTTCTCGCGCGTCAGCGTCTCGGGGAGCCCGGCCGTCCAGATGCCGACGACGCGGACGCCGCTCGGCCCCGCCTCCTGCGCCAGGTTCCGGACGAGCGCGTCCATCGCCGCGTCGGCCGGGCCCGTCCCGCCCATCATCGGGCTGCCCTTCGCGGACCCGCTGTTCAGCGCCAGCACCACTCCGGAGCCCTGCGCCGCCATGAGCTTCGCGGCGGTCCGCGCGGTGAGGAAGTTCGCGGTGATCGCGGTGGTGACGGGGCGCAGGAAGTCGTCGGCGGGGATCTCCGTCAGCGGGACGCCGTGCATGTCGCCGCGCGAGACGAGGTTGAAGGACACGTCCAGGCTGCCCGCCCTGTCGACCACGCCCTCGGCGTGCGCCTGGACGGCCTGCTCGTCCAGCGCGTCGACCACGGCGACCTCGGCGTGCCCGCCCGCCGCCGCGATGTCGGCGGCCACCGCCTCCAGGGTCTCGCGGGTGCGCCCGGCCAGGTGGACGGTCGCGCCGTGCAGGGCGAAGGCGCGGGCGACGGCGGTGCCGATCGAGCCGGCGGCGCCGTAGATGATCGCGTTCTTGTTCTCCAGCATGGTCTGCTCCGTTTCGTCGCTTGCGAACGGATGTTGAGACGCAGGCCCGCGGAAAACTAATCGGTCAGCGTCAGCGGCAGCCCGAACGCCGGGAAGAGGTGCGGCTCGAACGACGTGATCTCGGCGATCAGGCCGTCCTCCACGCGGAGGACGTCGAGGACCTGCGCCCGGTACACGCGCGTCCCCGGACGCTGCACGTACCCGCCGAGCGCGGGCTGCCCGTTCGCCCGCGTCGGCAGGTGCCGCCAGCGTCCGAAACAGGTGGGGGACGCCGGGTCGAACGTCGGCCCGAGCATCGCGACGATCGCGTCGCGGCCGCCGAACCACAGCGGGTTCGGGGGCATGGTGATCCGCGCGTCGGCGCGGAGCATCCCGGCCATCGCGCCGACGTCGCCGTCCGCGGCGGCGCGCATGTAGCGGTCGAGCAGGTCCCGCTCCGCCTCGGACGGGTCCGCGCCGCGCGCCCACTCGTGCCGCCGCTCCGGGAGCCGCTCGCGCAGCGCGGGACGCGCCCGCTGCAACGCGCTGGTCACCGAGGCCACGGTCAGGTCGAGGGCCGTCGCGGTGTCGGCGGCGGGCCAGCCGAGCACGTCCCGCATGATCAGGACGGCGCGCTGGCGCGGCGGCAGATGCTGGATCGCGGCGAGGAACACCAGCTCCAGCGTCTCCGCCGACTCGGCCGCGGCCTCCGGGTCCTCGTCCGGGAAGGGCTGCAACCAGGGCAGGAACGTGGGCGCCTCCACCCCGTCGCTCGGCGGGACGGGCGACGGCCCGTACCGCTGCGGCCTCCGCTCGTTCCGCCGCAGGAAGTCGAGGGTCGCGTTCGTGGCGATCTTGTAGAGCCAGGCGCGGAGGCTGGCGCGCCCCTCGAACCCGTCGCGGTTCCGCCAGGCTTTGAGCAGCGTCTCCTGGACAAGGTCCTCCGAGTCGTCGTACGAGCCGACCATGCGGTAGCAGTGGACCTGGAGTTCCCGCCGGTACGGCTCGACGAGATCGGCGAACGACCATTCGTCGCCGCTCCGCACGGCGGCGGCCTCATCCTCCGATTCCGTAACGCCGGGTTCCGTGACGGCGGAATTCGTCACGGGCTCGGGCGTGACGGTTCGTGAGACATCCCGCGCGACCCGGGCGATGCTCCGAAGCCTGCGGACCGACGACGAAAGGCTCTCCACACCCGAATAGAACGGCTCCGGCTTCTCCGGAACGAGCCCCTTCACCTGGTGCTCGATCTCGGAGATGAGTTGTTGGACGCCTCCGCCGCCGGCGGCCTGCCGCGTCCGATACGCCTTCTGGCGGCACGCCGCCGAGCAGTAGACCGACGCCCGCCCCGGCTTCCCACCGGAAGCCGCAAGACTCTTCCCGCACGTCCGACACACGTTCCCCGCCACGCGCCCGACCCTAACCCCGTTCGCCGCGATGAGTTCCGCGCGGAGGGCGGGTCTGTTTCCATGACCGCTGGAGACACCACGGAGGACGCCATGCCGAACACCCCGGAGCCCGGCCGCCCGCCCATCGTCGACCTGGCCACCTGGCAGGCCGCGCGTGACGAACTGCTCGTCCGCGAGAAGGCCCACACGCGCGAGGGCGACGCCATCGCCGCAGCCCGCCGCCGCCTCCCGATGGTCGAGTTCGACGGGACGGTCGAAGTCGTCGGCGCGGACGGTCCCGTCCCATTCCTCGACCTGTTCCAGGGCCGCGACGAATTGGTGGTCTACAAGCACATGTGGTGGGACGGAGCGCCCCACCAAGGCCAATGCGAAGGCTGCACCACCACGGCCTGGTCTATCAAGGACGCCGTCTACCTCAACGCACGCGGCGTCTCGTACTCCGTCCTGACCACGGGCCCATGGGACGAAGTGGCCCCGTACCTCGAATTCATGGGCTACACCGAGCCCTGGTATTCGGTGCGCGGAATAAACGGCCCGGCAGGCGGGCCGATGGGATACATCACCGCCTATCTGCGCGACGGCGACCGCACTTTCCTCACCTATTCCACGACCGGACGCGGAAACGAGCGGGTGAACCCCTCCCTCGGCCTGCTCGACCTGACGCCCTACGGGCGCGGCGAGGCGTGGGAGGACGTCCCCGAAGGCTGGCCCGAGGGCGGTCACGCGTGCTGGTACTGGCGCTCCGACGCGGATGGGAACCCGACCAACGGCCCGACGAGCCGTCCCGTCCCGCAATGGAGCCGCCCCGGCGCGACGCCCGTGGAGACCCTGGGCCGGAAAGCCGACCCCCACTGACGCGCGCTACGGCTTGCGGAGGACGCCGCCGTATTCGGTGAGGTCGCGGCCCAGTTTCGAGGCGCCCGCGTAGCGCTTCAGCTCGGAGGGGACGGGCGCGAGGCGCGGCTGCTCCAGGTCGGGGCGCCAGTTCACAACGTCGACCAGGCCGGGCTCGACGGGCTCCAGGCCCGCCGGGAGGAGGGCGTCGGTCTCGGCGCGGTCGCGGGTCCGCCAGCGGAGACCGGCGCCGTTGGAGCGGGCGTCGATGTCGGCGGCGCGCTCGGCGTCGGAGCAGACGATCTGCGTGAACGCCAGGTGGCTGCCGGGGACGGCGCGGTCGATGACGGTGCTCAGGATGCGGCCCGGGTCGTCCTCGTCGAGCAGGTGGTGGCCGACCGACAGGAACAGGACGGCGAGCGGCTCGTCGAAGTCGATGAGACGTTCCACGTCCGGGTGCGCGAGGATCGTCTCCTGGTCGCACATGTCGGCGGTGATCACGGCGGTGGAGTCGTCGTCGGCCAGCAGCGCGCGGGCGTGCACGAGCACGATCGGGTCGATGTCGACATAGACGACGCGTGTATCGGACGCGAACCTCCGCGCGACCTGGTGCACGTTGTCATTGGTCGGCAACCCGCAGCCCATGTCGAGGAACTGCCGAATCCCGGCCTCCTGCGCCAAGTACCGGACGGCCCGGTAAAGGAACAACCGGTTCTGCCTGGCCAGGTCGATGAACTCGGGGAACTCCGGCAGGTTCTGCAACATGAAGTGCCGGTCGGCCTCGTAGTGGTCCTTGCCGCCAAGGGCCCAGCCGTAGATGCGGGCGGCCGTGGGCACGTCGTGGTGAATCTCGGTGGGGATGTCCTCGGCTGCTGCCACGGCGTACTCCTGAGCGTCCATACAAGCGGATTATCCAGCATTCCAGGCTAGCGGCCCATAGCGCGTTTCCCGGTGGAAACCCGACAAAAACGATCATGGATGGCCAGGTTGCGCGGCCCGACCGTGGATCGGTCCGACGCTCGACCGCGGCACCAGACCGTCCCGCAACGCGATGACCAGCAAGGCGGCACGCCTCCCGGCCCCGCGGACCGATCCAGCCGCGCCCCCTCAAGCCACACGCCGGCACCCGCCCAGACGCCCGAAGATCACCTCCCCTCGACATTGGCGCGTTCCGGCCTGTAACGCGCGGCCCTTCTGGCGAATCCGAGCCATCACCCATGACACGACGCACTCGACGGGATACGCGCGGGGTCTCGGCCTTCTGGTCAGGAAGGCTTGACGATGCCGAGGCCGTCGGCGCCGACCTTGATGGAGGACTCGTCCAGGTTCCCCTCGGCGATCGGCTGGAGGTGGCCGTCCAGGTCGTGGACGGGGCTGGCCTCCTTGTACCAGGACGTGATGACGGCGTTGCCCCAGAAGTCGCGGCGGCGGTCGTCGTTGACGTTCCACCGGTGCGTCTCGTAGTCGGGGTCGCCGGTGAAGTAGTCGGACGTGTAGACCTCCACCCGGTGCCCGTCGGGGTCGCGCAGGTACACGTAGAAGGCGTTGGAGACACCGTGTCGTCCTGGCCCGCGCTCGATGTGGTGCTCCTTGCCGAGCGCCCCGAAGACGTCGGCGGTGTGCAGCACCTGGTGGGACTCGTGCGTCGCCATCCCGATGTGGTGCAGGTAGGGGCCGGGGCCGTGGGTCAGCGCGACGTCGTGGACGGTCGGCTTGCGGAACATCCACGCCGCGTACAGCTCGTGCTCGTCGCCCTCGATGGTCTCCGAGCAGCCGAACCCGAGCGACTTGTAGTACTCGTAGGCGGCGGGGATGTCGGGGGTGCAGATGTTGTAGTGGTCCAGCCGCGCGATCTGGGCGCCTCGGTGCAGGTCGTAGCGCTGGATGAGGCGCTCGCCGCGGGCGATGTCGTGGAAGAACTCGACGGGGACGCCGAGCGGGTCGACGACGCGGACGGCGTCCCCGACGCCGCGCGTCCCGGTCCCCGCCGGAACACGGCGGACGGGACACTCCAACTCGGTGAAGAACCGTTCTGCCCGGTCGACGTCCTCGGGAGTGCGGACCCGGTAGGCGAGGTGGTCGAGCGCCGCCACGGGCGCGGCGCGCAGCACGACGGAGTGATGGGTCAGCTCATCGGAGCCGCGCAGGTAGAGCGCGTCCTCGTCCTCGTGCTGGACGTGCATGCCGAGCATGTCGACCCAGAACCAGCGCGACGCGGCCAGATCGGTGACGGCGAGCTGCACGTAGGCGGACCGGACGACATCGGGGGCTGCACTCATGATTCCTCCTGCACACAGAAGCGAAGGGCGTTCGCCGCCGCGCGTCCGCCTCGTCACGGAGCGCCGTAACACGATGGTCGGCCCACTGACCTGCGCCAAGTAGGGACCTTCGTCCCTCGACCCAAATCCTTTGGTCCCAAACGACCTACTTCGAGCCAGGTGGGCGGTGATGATCAGGGTTCGCAGTCGTCGGCACCGGGTTCATGGCAGGACGAAGGTCCAGTCGGTCACTTTCGGTTTCTCAGCCGGTAGGTCGCCCACTGCTTGGTGAGCGCTGCGTGTTCGGCGACCCAGGCGGCGGAGTTGGTCTCGCTGTGGCCCCGCCACTTCTCGGCGAAGATCTCGGAGAACAAGTCGACGTGGGATGGCTCCGCGTCGTTCCACGAATCGAACTGAGAGACCCACTCGCCTGCTTCTCGTGGGCTGTGGCCTGCCTTGAGCAACCAAGGGATCAGGAGGCCGAGTTCGATCCATGCCTGGCCACGGGAAACGAACGCCCAGTCGACCACGTAGGCACGCCCCTCAGGCGTGATGATCAAATTTTCCTCGTTGAGGTCGGTGTGGAGTAGCGCGGTGCCGGCCAGGCGGGAGACGTCTACGGCGGCCGACTGCCAGCGCCGTTCGACCATCATCCGGACCACGTCGGGGCATGGAGTGGTCTGGATCGCTTGGATGGTCTTGGCGAGGACGGTCAAGTCCGGAGATCCCGGTGTGAAGTCGGCGCGTCGGCCGCTTACGTGCTCGAATCCGAGGACGACCCACTCCCTGGCCTCGGCCTGCCATCGAAGCCGGGGAGCGAATCCGGACACGTGCGGATTGACGGCCGCCTCACGGCGCAGCGACATGACTTCGGGACCGTCCCTGTCCGCCAGTTTCCGGGCCGCCTTGACAAAGGTGAGGCCCTCCGGACTGTGCAGGGTAGAGGCGATGTCCGCGTGGTTGCCCGTCGGGGCCGGATCGATGGAGCTGATCGGGCCTGTCTGGGTTTCGATCTCGATCCGCAGCTCTTGGGGCAGGTCCGTCCAGTCGCTCCGCATGAGGCTCCTTCAGAACTGGATGGTCAGCGCTCTGTCGGGGATCAGGTCTCCCCAACTCCCGAGCAACCCACGGCCGCTCTGGTCGTTGCACTCAGGCGGGCAGCAGGAGGATCCGGACTCGTCGTCCCAGAACTCGGGGTCGACGTACATGCCGGTGGCCTTGAGGTAGGGGATCGTGCGGGCGAGCGCAGCCCCGGACCGGATGTCATCGTCCATCACGGGCCGGTGGTGGATCATCGAGTCCGCGAACGCGAGACTCATCGGAAGGTACACCTCGGTGCGCTGGAGCGCCTCGTGCCACGCCTCGTCCACGGGCCGGGTCGGGACGATCCTGACGTACGCGCGCGGGTCACGCCGCGACTCGCGCCGGATCTTTCCTGCGGCCTTCAGGAAGACGAGATTCTGGCCGATCACTCGCTCGGTGTAGGGGTGCGAGCTGTGGTGCTTCTTGCGGAAGTCCTTCACCAGTAACTCGTACGCCCACGGCGGAACCAGCTCACGCGGGTTCCGGCCGATCTGCTCGACCCGTTCGATCGTGACCGTCATCGACTCCTCCTCGGGGTGTGGCCCACTGCGTGGTGAAGAGCAAAGCTCCGTGTCACACGACGGTGACCTGTTGTGAGGGCAGCGGTCCACGAAGTTGCGCTTTGTTGCGCCCGAGTCGCGCTAGTCCGCTTCGAGCCTCCTCAGAGAATCGTTGATCAGCTCACGGGCCCCAGGTCCGTAGACGGCAAGGGCAGACAGATCATCGAAAGCCCTGAAGTAGGTGACCAGCTCGCTTGGCGCGGTGACAGTGACGTTCGCGGTGAGCAACTCAACGTGAACCTGCGTCGTGTCGTAGACCGTGAACCCCTCGACCGGCCACATCGGACGGGCGGCGTCGGAGGGAATGACGCCCACGGACACCGAGGGCAGAGACATGTCACTGAGCAGGTGGCGGAGTTGGCCCGCCAGGACTGAAGGTCCACCGATTTGATAATCGAGAACGCACTGCTCGATCAAGAACACGAATGTATGTCCGCCAGTCGTCAGCACACGTCGTCGGGCAAGCCGGGCTTTGACCGCGGCCTCAACGTCGTTCGGGATGTTACGAAAGCTTGTGATGGCTTCGAGTAGGGCTCGTGCGTACTCGTCCGTTTGGAACAGGCCCGGGATCACGTGAGGTTGGTAGACCCGCATCCAACGGGTCCGCTCGTAGAGCGGAACGTACGACTGTTGGAGTTTGCGGAGCCCTGTCGGCTCCAGCCGCCGCCACTCCACATAGCCGCCCTCAGCGGCACGCAACGACGCAACGAGGTCGTCTATCTGGTCCTCAGTCCTGCAAGCTTCGCACCATGTCCGAATGTCGGCTTGAGTGACCGGCTGAACAGCCTTCTCAATGCGGCTGACCTTGCTCTTGTGCCAACCGGCTGCGACGGCGAGGTCTGTTCCGGACAACTCTGCGGCCAGGCGAAGTTCACGGAGGCGATCAGCGAGAGCCCGGCGGGCGGCCTGGACGCTGGACGATGGAGAAGGTGACGAGGGCATGGCAGCGGTCTAGCCGATCCGGTACTCCCGGTGGTCGACGGCCCGATCCCAGACGGCCTCGAAGGACGTGGCGCACAGCTTGATCGCCGCCGGATCGTCGGTCAGCTCGTCCACGATGTGTTCACCATCGCCGGCAAAGTGGTGGAAGCGGATGAGGCGGTCGTCGAACAACCAGAAGTCGTTACCGGGAAGTGCCAGGTCCGAAGCTTGGCGGCGGGGGAGCCAACGTACCTGCTCGCCGGCGGCCAGGTTCATCGACTCGGTGACGGCATGCTCGAACCTGATGTACGGCGTCACGGGCTCGGAAACGACGCGGGCTCGGCGGACCGATACGCCCCTGGCCACGGCCGGAGCGATGAGGGCGTGCCAATCGTTCTCCCGCTGTGTGCGGTCGAAGGCCGGGCCCTTGCCGGTGAATGCGCGGAAGGACGGATCGGAAGGCACGTAAGCATCGCGCATCTCCAGGTGAAGTGCCTGCGCCGTACATCCGCTGATCAGCTCGTCAAAGCCTCTCAGTTCCAGTGTCCGCATCGGCCTCCTCCGTCAGTGCCTTCAACAGGACGCCCCGCATCCGTGCCGGGATACGTCCTACGATCTCGCCGGGACCAATGGGGCTCTGCCCGTTGACCTCCGCCAGCTCGCTCTCGGACGTCACCTGTGGTCCTTGGAACAGCAGGTCGCCGGTGGCGTCGTCCACAAGCAGCGCGGGACAGTGCCCGCCATCGGTGCCCGGGTCGATAGCGACCAACCGTAAACCAGTCATCGAGACCTCCTGCCTCGTGTTACGCATCGTTGCGCCTCAGGGGCGAGGTTCGCTCCGATTCAGGAGCCGGTCAAGTCGCCTTCGCGACTATTCCGGCTCACGGACGCCGAACCAACATCACGGGAGGCGCTCCATGACGAAGCAGGGCGGGAAGCCGCGGTGGCGGGGGGTGTTGGCCCGTGGGCCCCCACCCGGGGAGGGTGGGGGCGGGCTTACTTCTTTTGTTCGGCTGCTCGGGGGTCGAATGCTCCGAGCAGGCTCAGCACCGACAGAACCAGGACGAGCGTTCCGCCGAATGCCGCGCCGCCGAACAAGATCGTCGCTGAGACCGAAGCGCCGTCCGCTCTCTTGAGCAGCGCCGCGACGAGAGCGACGATCGTGCTCATCAGGGTCGCGACCACGATGAACAGATACTTCACTTGCCAATCACCACCTCTCCCTCTCGGCTGCCGTCCCCCGCTGACAGGCGGCCGAGGCGCGATCGGTGGTGAACCCAAAAGTAGAGGTTGGAGCGCGTCGCCCGACCTAACCAGGTCGTGATAAGCCCCTTCCCAGGGCAGGGGGGACGTTAGGGCAACCGCGGGGGACCGGAGGGACAGGAAAAGGGGCACATCTCGCGATCTCGGGTCGTGTCCCTTGATCGGCGTTTCTCGCGACGGGCAGACTCCGAAACAGGACGCGTCCACCTAGGGGAGACGACCGCATGCAGCATGCCCGGAAGCCTGATGAGCGGCGCGCCGACCGGAGCACAAGAGTTCCCTCACGCTCCAAGAACGGCGAGGCTTCCGGTCCGGCGAACCCTTCCTTTCATGGAATCACGGAATTGCAGGGATTGGCCGGGAACACCGCGGTGACCCGGATGATCCAGTCCGCGCGGCATGGCCACGGGCCTGGCGCTGGGCAGACCGTCCAGCGGTCGCAGGTGGACGCGGTTCTGCGCACTCCCGGCAGGCCGCTGGACGAGCCGCTGCGTGCGGAGATGGAGTCGCGCATGGGGGCGGACTTCGGTGATGTCCGTTTGCACACCGGCGCGGCCGCTGAGCGGTCGGCGGCGGAGATCGGAGCCAGCGCCTACACCTCGGGAAACGACGTGGTCATCGGCAAGGGAGGCGTTGACAAGCACACCCTCGCCCACGAACTCACCCATGTCATCCAGCAGCGACGCGGCCCCGTGGCGGGTACGGACAATGGCGACGGGCTGAGACTCTCCGACCCCTCCGACCGGTTCGAGCGGGAAGCCGAACTCAACGCGGCACGCGTCATGGGCGGCCACGGTCCGGCCGCCGAGACGTCTGCGGGCGGGGAGGCGACCATCGCTCGAAAGGCGGCCGCGTACACGGCCAGCGTCCAGCGCTATCACGTCGTCGAGCCGGGGGCCGCCGACTATCCGAGCAAATGGCGCAAGCGGAAGTTCGGCTCCAGCGAGGACCGGTCAGGGGACGAGGAGTTCTTCATCCGGCAGGGCGTCAATGCCAACGACAGCTACTACGACAGCACGGATCCACCCGAACCCCACCTGCTTTATGAGGGCGCGGTCTCCTTGGCCATCTCCGACAACTTCGATCTGGCGACGCACGACCCCGTCGACGGGGCCGAGCCCAAACATTTCTTCGCCACCGAGGCCAAGATCAAGGAATCCAACGATCTCCTTGCGGAAAGCGCGGGAAGAGTGCGCCTGACCAAGACCGGAAAGTACCTCAGGATCGAGGGCGGCGGACGGGAGAGGCGCCTGTTCGAGGTCATGCCCGATGTCCAGGTGCCCGGGACCGGCGGCGCGAGGGCCAAGGGCCTCGACGCGCGCACACCGCAGCGATGCAACGCCATGGCGCAGTTCGTCACCGGCAGCCACAACATCACCATGGGCACGACCCGATACTTCAAGATCCTTGGCAGTCTGGTCGACGAGCTGGCCCCCGGCAACAATTTCGAGGACGGCATCACGGCGGCCATGAACCAGAACAACAGGGCCGCATACGACCAGCTCAGCCAGGCGATGAGCCGCGCCTTCCAGGACCTGATGCGCGACAACCCCGAACAGGTGGAGAACACGCTCAGGCGCCTGGGATTCAACGAGTTCGCACCCGCGCCCGACCCCGGCCAGTCCATCAGCACGATCGGATATGGCGACGCCGAGCAGGAGGCTGAGCGAGCGCGCAAATGGGAAGGATTCGAATACCACTTCGGTGGAGTCGTCGCGAAAAGCGGTACGGACTACATCACCATGGAGAACTACGCCCGTGGCGAGCTCCGCGACACGCTCGACTCCGGAGACCCGCTCTGGTATTTCCGGATGTACGGCGCCGCGACCCCGCTGCAAAGCTGGCACCGCGGCTGGTTCGCGTCCGGGCAATTCAGAGGAGCCGTCCTGACCATCGTCCTCGAACACTGACCACTGGCCTGCGCGGACCGCCGCCGCGCAGCGGACCCGCCTCCGTTTTCCAGGGACGGAGGCGGGTTCGAATTCTCAGCTGGAAAGGCAGACGGGGGGCGTCGGCGAGGGTCAGGCGTTCTTAATGTGGCGGGTGAGGGAGGCGAGGGCGGGAAGGGGGAGGAGGAGCTTGGGCCCCTCGGGGTCCTTGCTGTCTCGGATGGCGACGGTGTCGTTGATGCGGGCGACCTCGACGCAGTCGCCGCCGTTTCCGGAGCTGTGGCTGGACTTACGCCAAGTGGGGGTGCTCAGGTCCATTTTTCTGTCGTCACCTTCGCTATGAGTTCGAGGGATTGGCTCACAGGGTACGCAGCGGACTGAATCGACGTGAACAGTTTGGTCAGCCGGGTGACTTCGAGGCGATCGGTCGTTGTGTCGCCCGAGATCGCGTTGTCTTTGTACCCTACCTCGCTTCCATCCGGCAGCGTTCCGATGGCGAAGGCTCCCCTAGTGCCTTCGTGCAGGCAGAGCGGGACTACCTGGATACGGACGCGACGGGAGGAGGCCGTTATGAGGCGCTGGAGTTGCTCCTGCATCAAATCGGGGCTCCCGGTGCCGCGGTGGAGCACGCTCTCATCCATCACGTACATGAGGTCTGGCGGGGTGTCACGGGTGAGGACGTCCTGCCGCGCGATGCGCGCCTCGACGGCGGCTTCGTCGTTGTCAAGCAGGTGGGCGGCGTAAGCCGGGGTCTGGAGGAGTCCCGGGATGACCAGCGGTTGGTAACTCCGGATGGCGTTGAACTCCGGCTCCTGGATGGCCCAGTCGGTGAACCAGGCCGGGACCACGTTGGTGCCCTTGTAGAGGCCGTCCCAGAGGTGGACGAGGGCCTCGCGGGTGTCGAGGACGCGGTCGGCCTGGATGGCCAGGATGCGGTCGGGGCGCGTCTCGCCGCGCTCTATGCCGCCGATCGTGCTCTTCGCGTAGGGCGCCTGGTCGCGGATCATCTCGCACAGGGCGGCGAGGCTCAGGCCCGCCGCCTCCCGGTATCGGCGCAATTCGGAGCCGAATAGCGCGTTCGGCGACTCCCAGGGGCGCAGGTCGTTCGGCCGTTGTCCCATCGCTCTCTCCCTTGGGCTCGAATGACCGGCGATGGCCGGTCATGGGCGGCAGTGGCCACGGCCGTGTCACGCATGGACACGCATCGTGGCTTTCTCATTGCACAGCGTTACACAGGATGCATCATTTCTGCCACCGGATTCTCGAACCAAAAAAAATTCGGAGGTTTCCATGATCGAAACCGGGATGGTGTTGGGGGTGATCTCAATCGAATCTTCCGCGCGCGCGCCAGAAGTTGCACGGAAATGGGTGTCCGCTCTGTATCAGAGGCGTTGCCTAGGGGACGACTACGTCGCGCGTACCGTCGTCACCGAATTGGTGACGAACGTCCATAAGCACACCGACACGAAACGTGTTTCCGTACGACTTCTCTTGGAGGAGGGTCTCCGGGTGGAGGTCGAAGACCGTTCCGCTGTGCTTCCGGTCGTCCAAGCTTGGGACGACACTGCGGAATCGGGTCGCGGGCTCCTGATGTTGGGTGTGCTCGTCCAGGAGTGGGGTGTCCGGCCACTGGCCGATGGCGGGAAGGTGACGTGGGCGCGGCTCGGCGGATGAAGGTGGCGCGTTGGCCCGGTGTGGTGTGGTGGTGGCGTATCCGGCACGGCCACACCACAGCGGAACACCATCTGGACGTACTGGCGTCCCAGATGAGCGATCGCGGATGGGCTCATCTGAAGATTTACGTGGAGTGGCCCCCGACGCTGTGGGTCTTCGCCAAGGGACACGAGGGCACCGCGTTGAGCGTCACGGCGAATCGGGAGGACGGGCGGTGGGTCTACCAGATCCTGTACTCGATCGAGTATCCGTGCCACGCGGTCGCGCAGGTGGCCGACTTCCTGGACGACCTCCTGCGCGACCGCGCGTTCAACCGGTCTCCGTAGCCTCGGCCCGGCGCAGGAGGAGGACGGCCACGTCGTCCTCGGCCAGGTCGCGGCCGATGAGGGACGACATCACCGCCGCGCCGACCTGCTCCGGCGGGCCCGCGTACACCGCCTTGCGCAGCCGGGTGATGCCCACGTCCAGGGACTCTCCGCGCCGTTCCACCAGGCCGTCGGTGTAGAAGCACATGAGCGCGCCCGGTGGGAGTTCGATGGTGGTGGTCCGGCGGGGGAGCACCTCCTCCAGGCCGATCAGGACGTCGGTCTCCGCGGGAAGGCAGCGCGCCGGGGACCCCGGTACGGCGAGCACCGGGGGGCAGTGCCCGGCCGAGGACACCCGCACCCGCTCGATGCCGGGCTCGAAGACCGCGTACAGCACGGTCGCCGTCGCGTCCGGCTCGAAGTGGAGCATCTTGCGGTTGAGCTTGCGCAGGACCTCGGCGGGGTCGGTCGTGTCCAGGGCGTAGGCGCGGAGCGCGCTGCGCATCCGGCCCATGACCACGGCGGAGGGGAGGCCGTGCCCCGCCACGTCCCCCATCACGACGCCGATCTCGCCGGACGGCAGGGTGAACACGTCGTACCAGTCGCCGCCCACGGTCTCCTTGCCCGGACGGTAGCGGGCGCTCAGCTCCATCCCGGGGATCTCCGGCAGGGCGGCCGGGACCAGGCTGCGCTGGAGCTCCATGGCTCCGGCCCGCTCCGCCCGGCCGAGCATGACCTGCACCGCCATCGCGGCGGGCGTGGCGGCGTGCTGCAGGAGCTCGACGTCCTCGGGGCGGAACCTGCGCGGGGTCACCGTCCCGACGTGCATGACGCCGACGAGCGTCCCCTCGCAGATCAGCGGGACGCCGAGGAGCGAGTGCAGGCCGCGCTGCACCAGCAGCGGGTTGAAGACGTTGGCCTTGCGCACGTCGTGGATGACGATGGGCTGCCGCTCGACGGCGACGCGCCCGGCGAAGCCGTATCCCAGCGGGACGTGCGCGGCCTGGATGACCTCTTCCTCTATCCCCTTGGCGGCCGCCGCCACGAGGAACCGCTTCTGCCGGTCGAGAAGCAGCACGACGGCGGTGTCCGCGCCCAGCGACTGGCGGACGCGCTCAAGCAGGGCATCGAGGAACTCGTCGATGTCCATGTGGGCGAATGCCCGGTCGGTGATGGCCCGGATGTCCGCCAGCCGGTCGGCGACGGCGTCCTCGGGCTCGGTCGTCTGCTCCACCGGGAAACTGTATGTCGGAAAGTGTCTGCTTAGTACAGTTTGTAATGGTCGCAACACCGGCGCACTCCGTTGGCAATCTCCAGGTCTTCGCGAGCCGTGATCACCAGCGTGCGGACGGTGGCGCCCGCGTGGGTGAGGTCGGTGTCGCCGTCCGCGGCCGCGTTGCGGTCCGGGTCGACGCCGACACCGAGAAAGGCCAGGTCACCCGCCAGGCGCATGCGGACGGCCGCGTCGTGCTCCCCGACTCCGCCCGTGAAGACGAGCGCGTCCAGGCCGCCCAGGGACGCCGTCATGGCGGCGGCGCAGGCGCGCAGACGATGGTGGTAGACGTCCAGGGCGGCGAGGGCGGTGATGTCGCGCTGCTCGGCCAGGGAACGGATCCGGCGCATGTCGCCCGTCCCGGTGAGGCCGCGTAGCCCCGATTCGCTTTCCAGTGCCGAGTTGACGTCCTGCGCGGAGAGCCCGTGCTTGATCAGCCACAGCGGGATGCCCGGGTCGATGCTGCCCGCCCGGGACGCCATGACCAGCCCCTCCAGCGGCGTGAAGCCCATGGTCGTGTCGATCGAGCGTCCTTCGGCGACCGCGCACAGGGACGCGCCCGAGCCGAGATGGCACACCACCATCCGCAGCGAGGGCGGCGGGACGCCGAGCAACTCGCCCGTCCGGCGGACCGCGTAGGAGAACGACAGGCCGTGGAACCCGTAGCGCCGCAGCCCGTACCGTTCGCGCCATTCGGCGGGCAGCGCGTAGGTCGAGGCGGCCTCGGGGAGAGTGGCGTGGAAGGCGGTGTCGAAGCAGGCCACGGCGGGGACGCCGGGCAGCGCGCCGGTGATCTCCGCGAGCGCGTGCAGGGACGCGGGCTGGTGCAGCGGGGCCAGATCGGCGAGGTCGCGCAGCCGCTCGGTGACGGCCGCGTCGATCGGGACGGGCTCGGTGTAGTCGGTGCCGCCGTGCACGAAGCGGACGCCGATCGCGTCGGGCTTCGGCATTCCGGCGGCGAGGTCCGCCATTTCGTGTCCCGCGCCGGAGTCTTCGGAGAGGACGGAGTCGTCGTGGTCTAGCAGGCTTATCTTCAGGCTGCTGGAGCCGGGGTTGACGGTGAGGACTCTCAATGCGGCCACGTCCAGTTCTGGATTTCGGGGGCGTCCTGGCCGTGTTCGCGGGTGTAGGCGCGGAGGCGGAGGCGTTCGTCTGCCATGCGCTGCCTGATGTGGGCGACCCGTCCGCCCAGGGAGGGGACGCGGTCGATGACGTCCATGACCAGGTGGAAGCGGTCCAGATCGTTGAGCATGACCATGTCGAACGGAGTCGTGGTCGTTCCTTCTTCCTTGTAGCCGCGGACGTGCAGGTGGTCGTGTCCGGCGCGGCGGTAGGTGAGCCGGTGGATCAGGTATGGGTAGCCGTGGAAGGCGAAGATGACGGGCTTGTCGGTGGTGAAAAGGGCGTCGTAGTCGCGGTCCGGCATTCCGTGCGGGTGCTGGCTGGGCGGTTGGAGCCGCATGAGGTCGACGACGTTCACCACTCGGACGCGCAGTTCCGGGAACAGTTGACGGAGTAGGTCGACGGCGGCGAGGGTCTCCAGCGTCGGGATGTCGCCCGCGCACGCGAGCACCACGTCGGGATCGGCTCCGCCATCGGTGGACGCCCATTCCCAGATGCCGATTCCGCGTGTGCTGTGCGCGATCGCCTCGTCCATTGACAGCCAGTCGAGCGCGGGCTGCTTTCCGGCGACGACGACGTTCACGTAGTCGCGGGAGCGCAGGCAATGGTCACCGACCGAGAGCAGGGTGTTGGCGTCCGGTGGCAGGTAGACCCGGACGATCTCCGGTTTCTTGTTCATGACGACGTCCAGGAAACCGGGGTCCTGGTGAGTGAAGCCGTTGTGGTCCTGCCGCCACACATGCGAGGAGAGAAGGTAGTTGAGGGACGCGATCGGGCGTCGCCACGGGAGCGCGCGGGTGACCTTCAGCCATTTCGCGTGCTGGTTGAACATCGCGTCCACGATGTGCACAAAAGCCTCGTAGCTGTTGAACAGGCCGTGCCGTCCGGTGAGGAGATATCCCTCCAGCCAGCCTTGGCAGAGGTGCTCGCTCAGCACCTCCATCACCTGTCCGGACGGGGCCTGGTGCTCGTCGGTGGGGAGCAGTTCGCCCTGGAACACGCGGTCGGTCGCGTCGAACACGGCGTTGAGGCGGTTGGACGCCGTCTCGTCCGCACCCATGATGCGGAAATTGGACGGATTGGCCCGGATGACGTCGCGGAGGAACGTCCCGAGTTGCCGGGTCGGCTCGGTGACCGCCTTGCCCGGGGCATCGACCGGGACGGCGTAGTCGCAGAAGTCGGGCAGGACCAGCGGTTTCAGCAGCAGCCCGCCGTTCGCGTGCGGGTTCGCGCTCATCCGCCGCTCGCCGACCGGGGCCTGCGCGCGGATCTCCTCGACCGGGCGGCCCGCGCCGTCGAACAGCTCGTCCGGACGGTACGAGCGCAGCCATTCCTCCAGCAGCGCGAGGTGCGCGGGGTCGTCGCGGACACCCGACAGCGGCACCTGGTGGGAGCGCCACGTGTTCTCGACCGGGAGGCCGTCGACCTCCTTCGGGCCCGTCCAGCCCTTGGGGCTCCGCAGGACGATCATCGGCCAGCGCCGCCGCTCCGACGTCCGCCCGGAGCGCGCGCCCTGCTGGATCTCGGCGATCTCGTCGAGGGCCTGGTCGAGCGCGGCGGCCATCTTGTGGTGCATGGACGCGGGGTCGTCGCCGGTCACCAGGAACGGCATGTACCCGTACCCGTCGAGAAGCTGGACGAGTTCCTCCTCCGGAATCCGCGCCAGCACGGTCGGGTTCGCGATCTTGTATCCGTTGAGGTGCAGGATGGGCAGGACGGCGCCGTCCTTCACCGGGTCCAGGAACTTGCCGGAATGCCAGCTCGCCGCGAGCGGCCCGGTCTCGGCCTCGCCGTCACCGACGATGCACGCGACGACGAGATCCGGATTGTCGAACGCGGCGCCATACGCGTGCGCGAGCGAATATCCGAGTTCGCCGCCCTCGTGAATGGAGCCCGGCGTCTCCGGCGCGACATGGCTCGGGATCCCGCCGGGGAACGAGAACTGCCGGAAGAGGCGCCGCATGCCCGCCTCGTCGTACGACACGTCCGGATAGACCTCGCTGTAGGTCCCCTCAAGCCAGGCGTTCGCGACGGCCGCCGGGCCGCCGTGCCCCGGGCCCATGACGTAGATCATGTCCAGGTCGCGCTTCTTGATCACCCGGTTGAGGTGCGCGTAGCAGAAGTTCAGGCCGGGGGTCGTGCCCCAGTGGCCGAGCAGGCGCGGCTTGATGTCGTCGCGGGTGAGCGGCTCGCGGAGCAGCGGATTGCCCAGGAGGTATATCTGGCCCACCGAGAGGTAGTTCGCGGCTCGCCAGTACGTGTCGATCCGTCGCGGTTCTTCGTCGGTCACGACGTAGGCACGTCCCCGCGATCGGCGGTCTCAACCGTCCGGGAAGGGCACCGGAGTAACGGAGCCACGGCGGCGTGGGTGCGCCTTGCGCCGCCGTGGCTCACTTCCCACCTGGTCGAGGACGTCACCGGTTACAGGGGCGGTCGCCGCGCCGAGCGGCGGCGCGGCGACCGCCCCGCCCCCCAGCGAACCGGTGGGAGCGTCTCACTAGGTGCGTTGAAGCCTGCCGCTTACCGGCGCGTAGGTATTCGGGTCCGGGGGCGCGGTCGACCGGCGGTCCGGTCCCTGCGACGACCGGCTCACGCTCCGCGACGAACGGACGACGCAGCGCGACCGGCGGCACGTCCGGCGGTGCGCCCCTCCAGGCCCGGCGGTTCTGCGATGCTACGCGGAACAGCCAGGTCGTACACAAGGTCGTATACACGGGCCGTATACAAGGGTCGTACACAGGGAGATGGCATGGGCGGGTTCTTCACCGGCCGGACGCTGACGGACCTCGGCCGCGCGCTGCGGTCCGGGGACGAGTCGGCGGCCGGGCTCCTCGCGGGCGCGCTGGAGTCGGTCGATCCGGAGCTGAACGCCTTCGTGACCGTCGACCGCGCGGGCGCGGAGGCGGCGGCGCGGCGGGCGGACGCGGAACTCGCGGCCGGCGCCGACCGGGGCCCGCTGCACGGGATCCCGGTCGCGGTGAAGGACATCATCGACGTCGCCGGGCTGCCGACCGGCATGGGCTCCGCGCACTTCGCCGGGCACGTCGCGGACGCCGACGCCGACTGCGTCCGGCTGCTCCGCGACGCGGGCGCCGTGATCGTCGGCAAGACCGGCACGCACGAGTTCGCCTACGGCGGGAGCGGCGACGTGACGGTGGACGGGCCCGTCCGCAACCCGCACGACCGGGAGCGGATGTCCGGCGGGTCGAGCAGCGGCAGCGCCGTCGCGGTCGCGGCGGGGACCGTCCCGCTCGCCCTCGGCACCGACACCGGCGGGTCGGTGCGGATCCCGGCGGCGTTCTGCGGCATCGCCGGGTTCAAGCCCGCCTACAACTCCATCCCGACCGGCGGGGTGTTCCCGCTGTCGACGTCCTTCGACCACGTGGGCCTGCTCGCCGGGTCGGCGGGCGACTGCCGCGTCGCCTACGAGGCGCTCGTCGCCCCGATCGACCCGGTGTCGGACGGCGGGCGCGTCGCGTGGATAGAGCCGCAGGCCATCGACCCCGAGGTGGAGTCGGCCGTCCGGGCGCTGTTCCCGGACGCGCCGCCCGAGACGCTCGACTTCGCCGAACTGCGGCGCGTCTTCCGCTTCATCCAGGACAGCGAGGCGTACGACGTCCACGCCGAGCGGGTCGCCGAGGCGCCGGAGCTGTACCAGCGGCCGACGCTCGAACGGCTGGAGCGCGCCGCCGAGACGCCCGGCTGGCGGTACGTGCGGGCGTTCCGGGAGCGGGAGGAGTTCGCCCGCCGGGTCGACGGGCTCCTCGACCGCTACGACCTGCTCGCCATGCCGACCCTGCCGATCACCGCGCCGAAGATCGGCGAGACGGAGGGGCCGCTCGGGCCGCACGTCCCGACGCTGGTCAGCCTCACCTGCCCGTGGAACGTGCTCGGGCTGCCCGCGCTGAGCGTTCCCGCCGGGACGGTCGGCGGCCTGCCGGTCGGCGCGCAGCTCGTCACCCGGCGCGGCGCCGAGAGCCTCCTCTTCGACGCCGCCGCCCGCCTGACGGTCGTCACGGGCTGACGGTCGTCACGGGCTGGCGGCGGTCACGGGCTGGCGGCGGTCACGGGCTGGCGGCGGTCACGGGCTGGCGGTTTCGAGGAGGATCTCGGTGACGAGGGCGGGCGGCACGTCCGTCCTCGACGCGATCCGGACGACCTGACGCGCCGCCTCCGCCGGACGGGACGCGATCAACCCGGACGCGGCACGAATGGCGGTGAGCCGTTCCTCCGGCGTACCGAGCGTCCCGCCCGCGCGGGCGAGCGCGGCGTCGACGGCCGCGTCCAGCAGCGGCGCGCGGCCGCGGAGCGCTTGGAGAAGGGCGGTGCGTCCGTCCGCCCGGAGGACGTCGGCGGGGTCGCGTCCGACGGGCAGCGCCGCCAGCTCGACCGGCCCGCCGAGCCCGGCGAGCCGCTCCCACGCGCGGACGGCGCCGGAGCGTCCCGCCGGGTCGCCGTCCAGCGCGACGAGGATGCCCGCCCGGTCGAGGTCGGCGGTGTCGGCGAGCGCGCCGAGCTGCGCCGAGGTGAGCGCGAGCCCGCAGGTCGCGACAGCCGCGTACTCGGTCGGGCCCGCGAGCGTCACCGCGATCGCGTCCAGCGGCCCTTCGACCACCACCGGACGCGCGCCCGCCGCGAGCCGGTCGCGCGCCTCGTGCAGCCCGTACAGCAGTTCGCCCTTGTGGAAGAGGGACGTGTCAGGCCCGTTGAGGTACTTGGGGCCGGGGGCGTCGTCGCGGCGGCGTCCGATGAAGCCCGCGACCGCGCCGTCCACGGTCCGGATGGCGAAGACTGCGCGGTCGCGGAACGTGTCGCGGAGGCGTCCGGCCTGGTCGCGGCGGGCGAGCCCGGCGGCGACGATCGCGTCGTCGGGGTGGCCGCGCGTGCGCAGGTGCTCGGTGAGGACGCGCCGTCCGGCGGGCGCGTACCCGATCCGCCAGCGCGCCTGCACGCCCGCTGGGAAACCGCGTTCGGCCAGGTAGGCGGGCACCCAGCTCGCGTCGAGGCTGGTGCGAAAGAAGCGTTCGGCGTCGGCGGTGATCCCGTCCCTGGACGATCCCGACGCCCGCCCGTGCACGCGGCGCGCCGTCCGCAGGATGCGGTCGCCCAGGCTTGGCCCGGCCCAGAACGCGCGGTCCGGGAAGGCGGGCATCGCCGGTTCGAGCCCGAGCCAGGACGCGACGAGGAACGCGATCGAGTCGGCCTCGACCCGCCGCACCACCCGGTCCGGGACGTTCGCCGTCAGTGCCGCGACGTGGCGTCCCGCGCCGGGCGGCGGCGGGCCCGGTGCGGGGAGCGGCAGGCCCTCGGTCTGCGTCACGTCGAACACGGCGCGCGGCGCGCCCGTCCGGCCGAGGACGCGGATGCCGGTCTCGCCCTTCCTGACCTGGCGTCCCGCCGACCGCCACTCCTCGTAGGAGCGGACGTCCGCCGCGCCCCGCCACTGGGCGCCGATCAGCAGGATGCCGGTGTAGTCGTGGCGGCGGCCGTGCACCACAGCCTGGTCGAGCCAGCGGGACCAGGGGAGCGTCCCGTCCCGGAGCCGGGCCGTCTCCCGGTCGGCGACACCGCGCAGCAGCCGCTCGTCGCGGCCCATGGAAGCCTCCTCGCCGTCGGCGGGCGGGGAAGCCATCTCAGGTCATACCCAGTTACAGGTACAAGCCGAAGAATTCCTCCGGGTGTTCGAGCAGCGGCGGGAGGTCCTCGGCGGTGAGGGTGATCAGTTCCCGCTTCGTCGGCGGCTTGACCGGCTTGGCGCCCTTCTCCTGCGGGGTGATCCGCTTCGCCGCGACGGCGACGGACGCGACCCGGTCGGCCTGGTTCGCGACGGCCACGTCCAGCATGTTGCGCATCAGCCGGCCGTTGCCGAACGACGGTCCGCGCGGCGCCCGGCGCAGCATCGCGCGCAGGACGTCCTCGGTGCCGTCCGCGAGCCGGAACCCGTCCGCTGCGGCGAGCTGCCCGAACACGGTGATCAGCTCGTCGTCGGAGTAGTCCGGGAAGTGGATCTGCTTCGGGAAGCGCGAGTCGAGGCCCGGGTTCGCGGCGAGGAACTCGGCCATCTCCTGCTGGTAGCCCGCGACGATCACCACGAGGTCGTCGCGGTGGTCCTCCATCAGCTTCACCAGCTCGGCGATCGCCTCGTGCCCGTAGTCGCCCTTGAGCGGCGACTGCGTCAGCGTGTACGCCTCGTCGATGAACAGGACGCCGCCGAGCGCCCGCTCCACCAGGCGGCGGGTGCGCGGCGCGGTCTGCCCGATGTACTCGCCGACGAGGTGCGCGCGGGACGCCTCCACCAGATGCCCGGACGACAGCACCCCGAGCCGCTTGTAGATGCGTCCGAGCAGCCGGGCCACCATCGTCTTGCCGGTGCCCGGGTTGCCGGTGAAGACCATGTGCCGGGTCGGCGGCGTGATCCGCAGCCCGGACTCGGCGCGCAGCCGCGCCGCGTGCGTCCCCGCGACGAGCAGCGCGATCTCGTGCTTGACCGTGTCGAGCCCGGTGAGGTCGTGCAGCTCGGCGAGCGGGTTCCCGGCGCTGCGGGACGTGTCGAGCGTCTCCGGGATGTCCTGCTTGCGGACGACCAGCTCCGTCGTGCCGTTCTTCGCCGCCCGCTCCTGCGCGATGGCGACGGCCTGGTCGGCGAGGTGCGGCGCGAGCCGGGCGTTGCGGAGCGTCTGCATCGGCGGCGTCGCGGCGAGCAGCTCGCCCGCCGCGTCCACGGCCTGGCGGGTCGCGCGGGCGCCGCGCGCGTCCAGCGCCCGGCGGAACAGCTCCGCGTGCCCGTCCGGGGTGAACGGCTGCGTCTTCACCACCCGGAACCGCTGCGGCAGGACGGGGTTGATCTCGCGGATCCGCTCGTCCCCGCCCGTGTCGCACAGCGCCACGAGATGCAGGTCGGGGTGGACGGCGAGCAGCCGGTGCAGCTCGGCGGCGATGGCCTCCCCGTTGCCGGGGTCGGTGACGATGCCGTCCAGGCCCTCGATGACGAGCAGCCGGTCGCCCGCGCAGTCGCGAGCGTCGGCGTGCAGCTTCGCGACCGCGTCCGAGAGGCGCTGGCCGGTGAACAGGTTGTCGGACACCCAGTGCGGGTCGCGGCCGAGGGACAGCGCCTTCGCCAGCTCCTGCGCGGCGTCGCGCTTGCCGGTGCCGTCCGGGCCCGCGACCAGCAGCCGGACGGGCGCGTCGCCGCGGGTCAGCTCGTCCAGCGCGGCGACCAGCTCGCCCTGCCCGACCAGCGACGTCGCGATCTCGGACCGGCCGCCGCCCGGCTCGGGACGGGCCTCCGCCGCGTCCGCCGGGACGCTCTTCAACGTCTCGGTCAGCGGGTTCACGACCCGGCGGCGCGGCGCGTACAGGCGGCGCAGGTCGGTCTGGAACTGGCCGACCGGGATCCACTCGGCCTTCGGGAACCACGGGTCGCCCGGCAGGCCCTGCACGATCGCGATGAACCGCATCGCCATGTCGAGCCAGCCTCGGCAGGCGTCGGCGGCCCCCGCGACCAGCGCGCGGACGAGCCATGCGCGCGTCCGCTCCTGCCACGCGCCCGGCTTGAACCCGCGCCGTTCGGCCGGGAAGCGGCGCTGCAACTCGCGGTAGCGGTCCTCGCCCAGCGCGACCGACAGCTCCGCCGGGACGTGCTCCATGCTCCCCTGGAGGAGCAGCTGGATCAGGTGGACTTCGGCGTTCTCGTCCCTCGGAGCCGCCTCCATCAGGTGCTCGAAGGACGACAGCAGCCCCCCGCACGCCCACTCCAGGTAGCCGACCGGGCCGAGCAGCTCCGGCACCGCCGTGACGATGTCGTCGCCCGCGTGCGCGTGCCAGTTCTCCCGCAGCTCCATCTTCGGCAGGTTGACGTCGCACGTCGGCGCGTCGTCGTAGAGGCGCAGCAGCGCCTTGCGCCGCTCCTCCAGCGGCTCGATGCCCTCCAGCGCGGCCAGGCAGTCGCGGGCCAGCTCGATCGCCAGCTCCCGCTCGGGCGCCTCGATCAGCCAGTCGACCGGTGGCCGCCATCGGCCGCCGGGCGCGTCCCAGCGCGTCATCCGGGTGCTGAGCGGGCCCGGGTTCACGAGGTGCCCGTTCAGCAGGCGCTCGGGGAGCTGCGAGTACGAGCCCGCCTTGATCGCGCCGCCGCCGGGCAGGAACGCGAGGATCCCGAAGATCTCCGCCGTGACCAGCGAGGCGGGCAGGGTGAGGAGCTTGTGCTCGTCGGTGGTCAGGTCGGCGGCGCGCGGGTCGGCCGCGAGCCCGTCGATCCGCGCCGAGATCTCCTCGAACAGCCCGTCGGGGACGCGCCACGGGCCGTACGAGTAGACGTCGAGCACCGGCTCGTCGGTGAGCAGTAGCTCCAGATGCTCCGGCAGCCGCAAAGAACTCTCCCAAGGACGATCAAAGACGGGGTACAGCCTACGTTTCCGGAGCAGGTGCCGGGTCGACGGCACGGCCAATCGCCGGTATCGGCCTGCCGGGTTCGTGCTATGGAGCGTTACGGGACGCGCAAAGTCTCCACCGCGAGGCGCGCGGCCGTCCCGATCACGGCGTCCGCCTGCGGCAGGACGGCGATCGGGAGCAGCGACCTGGTGAACACGGCGACCGCGTAGCGCCCGCCGTCGGGGTACTCGACGACGCCGACCTCGTTGCGGAGCGTCGGGAGCGTGCCGGTCTTGCCGCTCACGAGGACGTCGTCGTACGGGAACCCGGACGACAGCCGGTGCGGCCACACCTGGAGCCCGAACAGGCGGCGCATAGCGGCGCAGCCTTCGGCGGGCGCGGCCTCGTCCCGCCAGATCAGGGACAGCAGGCGGGTCATCTCGCGGGGGGTGCTGCGGCTCGTCCGGAGCGGGTCGAGGACGCGGAGCCTCTCCCGCACACCGGGTTCGTCCAGCCTTGCCCACACTTCGCCGAATGTGGCCGCGCCCGCGTCGGCGAGGAGGCTCTCGTGCAGCTCGCGTCCGCTGTCCTCGACGACCGTGTTGGGGAGGTCGAGCGCCGCGGAGGTCGCGTTGACCGCGTCGCGGCCGACCCTGTCCAGGACGAGGTCGGCGGCGGCGTTGTCGCTCACGGTGATCATCAGGAAGGTGAGGTCGCGGAGGGACATGCGGACGTCGTCCAGCATCCCCGACACCCCCGTGGGCCCGGCCGTGCGGTCCTCCGCGCGGAGGACGACCTGCTCGGACGGGTCGAGCCGCCCGGACGCCGCCTGCCGGTGGAACGCGACGAGCAGCGGCACCTTGAACACCGACGCGAGCACCACCGGCCCATCGGCCCCTACGGACACCTCCCGGCCGGTGTCGACGTCCACCGCGTGCAGCCACCCGGTGACCCCGGCCGCCTTGAACTCACCCTCGATCCGCTCGGTGATATCGCTCATGCCGTTTCCCTGTGGGGGGACGACCCCCCACGCCCCCCGGTTCGCTTCGCTCATGCCGTTTCCCTGTGGGGGGCGACCCCCCACGCCCCCCGGTTCGCTTCGCTCATGCGAGGAACCCCGACGAAGGACGCGGGACGATCCTGCGGGCGGGGGCGGCGTCCAGCGGGGTCATGCCCGCCTCGCGGCGCAGGACGGCGGTCGCGACGGCCGTGAAGTCGGCGATCGCGCGGGCGTGCTCGGGGTCGCGGGCGCGCCGCCACGCGCACGACGTCCGCCACGCGAGCGGCTCGCCCACCAGCGGACGCCACGCCGTCCCGGCCGTGTCGTCGGCGCGGGGGACGAGCGCCACCGCCGTCCCCGCGAGGACGAGCCCGAGCGCGAACCCCGGATGCCGCGCCTCGTGGACGGCGCCCGGCGCGTACCCGTGCCTGCGGCAGGCGGCCAGCAGCTCGTCGTGCGCGCCCGGCGCCTCCGCGCGCGGCGGCAGCACGAGGTCGCGCCCGGCGAGGTCGGCGAGATGCACCTCCGGGGACGCGGCGAGGCCGGAACCGGCGGGCAGCAGGACGCCGAGCGGGCGGCCGAGCATCGGGCCGAGCTCCAGGTCGCGGGCGTCGCACGGGTGCCGGACGACCGCCGCGTCCAGCGCGCCCTCGGCGAGCGCGCGGACCTGCTCGGCCGTCCCGGCCTCGCGCAGGTCGAGCCGCAGGTCCGGGCGGCGCGCCCGGAACGCGGCGATCAGCGCGGCGACGATCGGCCCGCCGAGGTCGCTCGGCACGCCCGCCCGCACGGCGCGGGACTCGCCGAGCCGGGCGCGCTCGGCGACGGAGTAGACGCGGTCCACGCGGGTGAGGATGTCACGGGCCTCGTCCAGCAGGAGGCGGCCCGGCGCGGTCAGCTCGACCTTCCGGCTCGACCGGTCGAACAGCCGGACGCCGAGCTCCCGCTCCAGCCGCTTGATCCGCTGGCTCAGCGGCGGCTGGGCCATGCCGAGCCGCTCCGCCGCGCGGCCGAAGTGCAGCTCCTCCGCGACCATGACGAAGCACCGCAGATGCCCCACGACGTTCACGAGCAGCGATCATATCGAAACGGATATCTATCTGACATAGATATTAATCTTGGACATTTCACGTCGAGCCTGGTCTCCTTGTGCACTCAATCAAAGGGGGACCCCTCGTCCGGAGGGGGAAGGGAGAACCGACGATGCGCCGATCCCGTGTGATCGCCGCCGTCGCCGCCGTGGCGGCGGTCGTGCTCGTGGGGACGGGGACGGTGTGGTTCCTGACCAGGGGCGACGACCCGAAGGAGACCGCGCGGCTCTACCTCGCGGCCTGGAGCAAGTCCGACCACGCCGCGATGAGGGCGCTGACCGACCGTCCGCCCGCCGACTTCGAGCAGCGCCTCGCGCGGCAGCGCGACGACCTGGGGGTGACCGGCCAGCGCTATGCCGTCGCCTCGGTCGGCAAGGTCAAGGACGGCGCGGCGGGCGGCGCGTACACCGCCGAGCTGCGGCTCGCCGGAGACCGCACCTGGACGTACCAGGCCGCGCTCCCGTTCGTGAAGCGGGACGGGAAGTGGCGCGTCCGGTGGTCGCCGGAGCTGCTGTACCCGGGGCTCAAGGAGGGCGAGCGGCTGCGCTCCGCCCGCGCCTGGCCCGACCGGGCGGCCGTCCTCGCGGCGGACGGCAGCGATCTGAGCAGCTCGCCGTCCGGGTCCGCGCAGCAGGTCGCCGGGCCGGTCGGGGCCGCGTCCGCGGAGGCCGCGAAGCGGCTCGGCCCGCCCTACCGGAAGGGCGACCCGGTCGGGTTGGACGGCCTCCAGCGGCAGTACGAGCGGCGCCTCGCCGGGACCCCGGCCCTCGCCGTGCAGATCGTCGGCGCGGACGGCACGCCGGTGAAGACGCTCAAGCGTTTCGGCGGCGCCGAGGGCAAGCCCCTTCAGACCACCATCGACCCGAAGGTGCAGGCCGCGGCGGGCAAGGCCCTGAGCGAGGCGAGCAAGCCCGCCGCGATGGTCGCGCTGCGGCCGTCCACCGGGGAGATCCTCGCCGTGGCGAACAAGCCCGGCGGCTACAACCGGGCGCTGATGGGCCAGTACGCGCCCGGCTCGACGTTCAAGGTCGTCACGGCGGCGGCGCTCGTCGCGGGCGGCATGGACGAGCGGACCAAGGTCGCCTGCCCGGCCACGACCACGGTCGGCGGACGCTCGTTCCACAACTACAAGCACGAGGACTTCGGGTCGATCCCGCTCCGCGAGGCGTTCGCGCACTCCTGCAACACGACGTTCGCGCGCCTCGCCGTGGACAAGCTCGGGGAGAAGCGGCTCGCGCAGGTCGCCGCCCAGTTCGGCTTCAACGCGCCGATCATCGCCGGGTCGCCCGCCGTCCGCGCCGCGTTCCCCGCGAACAAGGACGCCACCGCGTTCGCCGCCGCGTCCTTCGGCCAGGGCCAGGTGCTGACCAGCCCGCTCAACATGGCGGGCGTCGCCGCCGCGGCGGCGGACGGCACCTGGCGCTCGCCCCGCCTCGTCGCCGCCGCCGACGCCGCGCGGGCCGCCGACGCGGGCGGACGCAAGCCGGAGCCGCCGAAGAAGCTCGAACCCGCCGTCGAACGGGCCCTGCACACGCTGATGCCCGCCGTGGTCAGCGAAGGGACGGCGTCCGGCGTGGCGTTCCCGTCCGGGACGGCCGGGAAGACCGGCACCGCCGAGTTCGGGCAGGGCGACAACCCGCCCACGCACGCCTGGTTCATCGGCTACCGGAAGGACGTCGCGTTCGCCGTCATCGTCGAGGGCGGCGGGACGGGCGCGGAGGCCGCCGCGCCCATCGCCGCGAACTTCCTGAAGGGGCTCTGAGGCATCAGCCGCCGAGGCCGTCCGCGAGGATGCGGGCGGTCTCGGCGACGGCCTTCTCGTCGGCCGCGTCGCCCGCGCCCGGCCGCGTCGTCAGGATCGCCATGACCAGCGGGGCCCTGTCCGGCGGCCAGGTGATCGCGATGTCGACGGCGTTGCCGTAGACGCCCGCCGTGCCGGTCTTGTCGCCGACCGTCCAGGACTTCGGCAGTCCGGCGCGGATGCGCTCGTCCCCGGTCACCGTTGCCTTCAGCCAGCCGATGAGCCTTGCGCGGTCGGGCCGGGCGAGCGCGTCGCCGACCGTGAGGGCCCGCAGGTCACCGGCCCACGCGGCGGGCGTCGTGGTGTCGCGCTGCTCGCCCGGCCGCCAGTGGTTGAGGCCGGGCTCCGCGCGGTCGCTCCTGCTGGACGTGTCGCCCAGCGAACGGAGGAAGGCGGTCAGGCCGGACGGACCGCCGATCAGCTTCAACACCAGGTTCCCGGCCGTGTTGTCGCTCTGGGTGATCGTCGCGTGGCACAGGTCGGCGACGCTCATGCCGGTGCCGACGTGCTTCTTCGTCACCGGTGAGAAATCGCTCAGGTCGCTCTTCTCGTAGCGGATGACGCGGTCCATCAGCGCCGGGTCGGAGTCGCGCGCCTTCCGCAGGACCGCGCCGCAGGCCATCGCCTTGAACGACGACGCGAACGGGAACCGCTCGCCGCCCCGGTAGGAGACGAGGCTCCCCGTGCCGGTGTCGACGGCGTACGCGCCGACGCGCACGCCACGGGCCTTCTCCAGCGCGCGAAGCTTCGCCGCGACCGCCTGCTGGGACGGCGCCTCCGCGGGTGCGCCGCTGTGGGACGCGCTGCTCCGCGGCTTCGGGGAGGCATCGGAGGCCGTCCCGCCGCACCCGGACAGGACGGCGAGAGTGAGGACGGCGAGCGCGAGGACCGAGGCGCCGAACGACGTCCGGAGCCCGGGAGCGAGTCTCGTCATGCCGGAGAGCAGACCAGGACGGGCGACGTCATGTCCAATATTGATATCGGGCGCGCTCGATAGGTGTCCTGATATTGACGCCGTCTGACCTGCGCCGACACCCGGTCACAGCCAGTCGCGCATCTTGAAGATCAGGTACAGGCCGACGCTGAACACGATGATGACGACCGTGCTCACCACGAACCCCGTGTGGTTCGAGAACCCCGGATAAGGGACGTTCTGCCCGTAGAAGCCGGTGACGGCGGTCGGCACCGCGATGATCGCCGCCCAGCTCGTCACCTTCTTCATCACCTCGTTCATCCGGTTGCCCTGGAGCGCCAGCCGCGTGTCGAGCAGGTCGGCGACGAGGTCGCGGAGGCCGTCCGTCCATTCCGCGACGCGGAGGGTGTGGTCGTAGACGTCCTGGAGGTAGGGGACGAGCTTCGGATCGACCAGGCGGTTGTCGCGGCGGAGCAGGGAGTTCAGCACCTCGCGCATCGGCAGCGCGATCCGGCGCAGGCCGGCGAGGTTCCGGCGGAGCTGGTAGCTGCGGTGCTGGATCTCCTTGACCGGGAACTCGTCGGCGAACACCAGGTCCTCGACCGTGTCGGCCTCCTCGTCCAATGCCTGGACGGCCGCCAGTTGCAGGTCGACGACGAGGTCGAGCATCCCGTACAGGAGGAAACCGGCGCCCGCGCCGTCGATGTCGGCGCCGGGGCTCTCGTCCCAGCGGCGGATGAGCGTGTCGACGTCCAGGCCGCCGTCCTGCCGCACCGTGACCAGCGCGCCCTTGGCCACGAACGCGGACAGCTCGCGCAGGGTCAGCTCGGCCCCGTGCACCACCGGGACGTACATGTTGACGAAGATGTAGCCGTCGTAGCGGTCGAGCTTCGTCCGCTCGTGCCGGGAGACGGCGTCCTCCACCGCGACGTGGTCGAGGCCCAGTTCGTCGCTGATGATCCGGAGGTCCTCCTGGCGGGGGCCGCACAGGTCGAGCCAGACGACCGTGCCGTCCCGCTCCAGGTAGTCGCTGATCTCGGTGACCGGGAAGCCCTCCGCCACGACCTCCCCACCGCGCCACGCCCGCGTGCGCGGCGGCGCCGTCCCGATCCGGTTCTCCGGATGCGCCTCGATGTCGGTCTCAGACGGATGCGATCCCATGCGCCGCTGTATACCCGACTCCGCTGCCCGGACGGGGCGCGGGGTCAGGTGCGGGGCGGGGCGGTCGAGCCGCGGATGATCAGTTCGCCGGGCAGGACGCGGGGGGCCGGGCGGCGGCCGGAGAGGAGCTCCAGCAGGGCCGTCATGCCCTGGGCGCCCAGCTCCTCGGCGGGCAGCCGGACGGTCGTCAGCTCCGGCTCCAGCGCGGTCGCGAGCAGCACGTCGTCGAACCCGGTCACCGACAGGTCGCCGGGGATGTCCAGGCCGCGCGCCCGCGCCGCCTTGTACGCGCCCGCCGCGATCAGGTCGTCGTCGCAGACCAGCGCGGTCGGCCGATCGGCACGGTCCAGCAGCCGCCCGGCCGCGTTCTTGGCGGACGTGGCGTCGATCGCGCACATCGACCGGCTCAGCACCCCGCCGGGCACGGCCGCGACGGCGGCGGCGAGGGCGCGGGCCCGCGCGCGGAACGTCCACTGGTCGACGGCGGCGGCGACGTGCCCGATCCGACGGTGGCCGAGTCCGGCCAGATGTTCGGCGATGCCCCGCATCCCCTCGGCGACCCCGAAGTCCACCGTGGGAACAAGCCCCGCGCCGTGCGGCCCGTGGTCGCCGGGCCCGTGGTCGCCGGGCCCTGGGGCGCCGGGTCTCGCGCCGCGCGGTGTCGGGCCGGCGGGGATGCTGGGGCCGCTGTCGAGCATGACGGCGGGGGTCTCGCGGAACCGGGCAAGCGCCTCCACCGCCATCGAGGACGCGAGGACGCCGTCGATCGCCTCGTCCGGTGACGCGAACGGGCCGTCCGGCGGGGTGTAGGACGGCGGGCCGGGGCAGGCGTCCTCGACCGGGCCGTTCGTGTCGTCCGGCCAGGTGGCGACGACGACGCCGAAGCCGTGCCGGGCCGCGACCCGCGCCGCGCCCGTGTAGACGGGGCCGAAGAACGGCGCGGTGAGCGTCGGGACCATCAGCAGGACGGTCCGCGTCGTGCCGAGCCGCAGGTTCCGGGCCGCCGGGTTCGGCCGGTAGCCGAGCCGCTCCGCCGCGCTGCGGACGCTCCGCGCGGTGGCGGGGGAGACCCGGCCCGTCCACTTGCCGCCCAGCACGAGCGAGACCGTGGACTGCGAGACTCCCGCCTCCTGAGCCACGTCCTTGCTGGTCGGACGGCCGAGTGCCGACACCTGCGCCTCCTCGGGACTGATCGCGGACAAATTCAGACTAGATCGCACGCCCGTCAAGTGGTACGTATGACGTCAAGGC
Source organism: Actinomadura syzygii (assembly GCF_008085905.1). Classification (GTDB taxonomy): domain Bacteria; phylum Actinomycetota; class Actinomycetes; order Streptosporangiales; family Streptosporangiaceae; genus Spirillospora; species Spirillospora syzygii. Next base: position 502,316 of record NZ_VSFF01000008.1, read on the forward strand.
GGAGTAATACGTATGACTTCATCGTGGAACTCGGGGGCGCGATGCGTGGTTATGTCGTCTTTCTGCGGAGGCCGTACGCGGGGCGGCTGCTCGGCGCCACCCTGCTCGGCCGCCTCCCCAACGGGATGGGGATGCTCGCCGTCGTGCTGCACGTCCGGTCGGACGGCGGCGGCTACCCGCTCGCCGGGACGCTCGCCGCGATCCTCGGCCTGGCCACGGCGGCGGGGCAGCCCGTACTCGGCCGCGCGATGGACCGGCTCGGCCAGCCGCGCGTGCTGATCCCGGCCGCGTGGGCGTCCGCCGCCGGGTTCGCCGCGCTCGCCGCCGTCGGGGCCGACCCGCTGCCGGTCGCCGTCGCCGCCGTGATCGCCGCCGGGTTCGCGACCCCGCCGCTGGAGGCCGGGCTCCGCGCGCTCTGGCAGGACGTCCTCGACGGCCCCGAGCAGGTCGACGCCGCCTACGCGCTCGACGCCGCCGCGCAGGAACTCCTCTTCACCGTGGGGCCGCTGCTCGTCGTCGCCGCGGCCGTCGCGAACACCGAGACCGCGCTGCTGCTCACCGGCGCGCTCGGCATCGCCGGGACGCTGATCGTCGCGCTGTCCGGGCCGTCGCGGCGGTGGCGGGGCGAGCCGCGCGCGTCCGACTGGGCCGGGCCGCTGCGCTCGCCGGGGCTGCGCGTCCTGCTGCTGTCGCTCGCCTGCGCCGGGATCGCGCTCGGCGTCTACGCGGTCGCCGTCGTCGCCTACGCGGAGCGGCAGGACAGCGAGGTCGCGTCCGGGCTTTTGCTCGCCTGCATGGCGGGCGGCGCGCTGACCGGCGGGATCGTGTACGGCGCGCGGCGCTGGGCGGGCGCGCCGCACCGGCGGCTGCCGTGGCTGATGGCCGCGCTCGCCGCCGGGTACGTGCCGCTCGTCCTCGCGCCGGGCCTCGCGGTCATGGCGGTGCTGGCGTTCGCCTCGGGCGTGTTCCTCGCGCCCGTGCTGGCGTGCAGCTTCACGCTCGTCGACCGGCTCGCCCCGAGCGGCACGGTCACCGAGGCGTTCGCGTGGGTCGTCGCGGCGGTCGGCGCGGGCGGATCGCTCGGCTCGTTCGTCGCCGGCGTCGGCCAGAACGTCGCGGGCGTCCCCGGCGCCTTCGCCGGAGCGGGCGCCGGTGGCCTGCTGGCCTTGACCCTCTGCCTACTAGGCGGCCGGACGCTTCTCCCCACCCCCGCCCAACCCGCACCCGTGAGCGCCGAAGCCTCCGCCTGACCCCAAGCCCGCGTGCTGGCCGGGTGGGGTTAGACCCAGGATTTGAACCAGATTCGGTCTTGCCATTCTGTGTAGGGGATCGTCTGGGCGGCCAGGATCGGGTAGAAGTAGGCGAAGTTCGCCAGGACCACCAGCAGGAAGGCGCCCGCGGCGGCGGCGCCTATCAGGCGGCGCAGGCTCGCGGTCTGCTGGGCCGCGTGGGCGCCGCCCGGTTCGTAGGGGTCCGGGCCGTACGGGGCCGGGGAGTTCGGGTAGGAGTCGTGGGCCTGGCCCGGACGTATGGCATGCGCGCCCGCCGCCCCCGCGGGGGCCGGGCCTATCAGGTAGCCGAGCACCAGGACGATCGCCAGCACCATGAACGGGATCAGCGGCGTCGCGTAGAACAGGAACATCGTCCGCTCGGAGAACGCGGACGGGAACCACGTCAGCCACCCGGCGAGGAAGCCGATCAGGATCGCCCCGGCCCGCCAGTCGCGCAGCATGAGCCAGATGCCCGCGACGATGACCAGCGCGATCAGCGCGCCCCACCACAGCGCGGGCGTGCCGATGCCGAGGATCTCGCGGGAGCAGCGCTTGCCCGCGCCGCAGGCGTCCGCGGGCTGGGTGTAGAAGAAGGCGACCGGACGCCGCAGGATCGGCCAGTCCCACGGCCAGGACTGGTACGGGTGCTTGTCGTCCAGTCCGGTGTGGAAGTCGAGCATCTGCTTGTGGTAGCGCCACAGGTCGGGCATGGCCTCGAACGGGCGCCACAGCATGCTGCCGGACGCCTTGCCGCGCCCCCACCCGCCGGGCTTGAAGATCCACCCCCACCAGGTGACGAGGTAGGTCACGAGGCTCACCACGACGAGCTGGACGAACGCGGGCACCGCCTCCAGCAGCATCGTCCCGGTGAACGGCGCCCTGACCCCGGCCGCGCGCCGCGCGCCGTAGTCCCACAGGACGACCATCAGCCCGAACGCCGCGATGTAGAAGACGCCCGTCCACTTGGTGGCGCAGGCGAGGCCGAGGCAGATTCCCGCGCCGTACCGCCAGCCATGTGCGAGGAACGGCCCGTACACCGACGTGTCGCCGCCCTCGATGCGCTCGGCGAGGATGCGCCGGGACCGTTCGCGGTCGTTCACCAGGCACGCGAACCCGGCGAGGATCCAGAACATGACGAAGATGTCGAGCAGCGCGGCCCGGCTGGTGACGAACTGGAGGCCGTCCAGGGCGAGCAGGAGCCCGGCGGCGCAGCCGAGGAGCGTCGAGCCGGTCATCTTCCGCGCGACCCGGCACAGGATCAGCACCGACAGCGTCCCGGCGACGGCGGGCACGAACCGCCATCCGAACGGCGTCGCGCCGAACATCCATTCACCGATCGCGATCATCCATTTACCGAAGGGCGGGTGCGCCACGAAGGCGGGCCCGTCGCCCCAGATGTTCGCGTGCTGATCGGCGATCAGCATCTTGTCGGCGTTCTGGACGGTGTTGTGCTCCCATCCGAACTTCAGCAGGGCCAGCGCGTCCTTCGCGTAGTAGGTCTCGTCGAAGACCACCGCGTTCGGCGACCCGAGCCGGTGAAAGCGCAGGTAGCCGGCGAAGAGCGTCACGAGCAGCGGGCCGAGCCAGCCGAGCAGCGGGCTGCCGGGGAGCGCGGGCGCCAGCCATTCCCGCAGCGGGGGAGGCCGCCGCCGAGAGCCGGGCGCCGCCGCGGGAGCGAGATCCGTCGTCGCCATCTTGCGAGCATATTTGCATTTCCCCCCTCCTTCGGGCCTTGGCGGCCTTTCCCAGGTGAGAGCGCTGGAACAATGGGGCGCGTGATGGGGACCCTCTTGCTCGCCGCCGCGCCGATCGGCCGGGCCGACGACGCGTCCGTCCGGCTCCGGGACGCGCTCGCCGCCGCCCCGGTGATCGCGGCCGAGGACACCAGGCGGCTCCGCCGGCTCGCCTCCGACCTCGGCGTGCCGCTCGCCGGGAAGGTCGTGTCCTACCACGACGCGAACGAGCGGACGCGGACCGCCGGGCTGGTCGCGGAGCTGCTCGCCGGACGGGACGTCCTCGTGATCACCGACGCGGGCATGCCCGGCGTGTCCGACCCGGGGTACCGGCTCGTCCAGGCGGCGGTCGCGGAGGGCGCGCCGGTGACGGTGCTGCCCGGACCGTCCGCCGTCACGACCGCGCTGGTCGCGTCCGGCCTGCCCACCGACCGGTTCTGCTTCGAGGGGTTCCCGCCGCGCAAGCCGGGGGAGCGGGCCCGGCGGCTCGGCGCGCTCGCGGACGAGCCCCGCACGATGGTGTTCTTCGAGTCCCCGCGCCGCCTGGACGACACCCTCGCCGCGATGGCGGACGCGTTCGGCGCGGACCGTCCCGCCGCCGTCTGCCGGGAGCTGACCAAGACCTACGAGGAGATCCGCCGCGGGACGCTCGGCGAGCTGGCCGCCTGGGCCGCGGACGGCGTGCTCGGCGAGATCACCGTCGTCGTCGGCGGCGCGCCCGAGCGGGCGGGCCTCACCGACCCCGCCGACCTGGCCGCCGCCGTCGCCGCCAGGGAGGACGCCGGAACGCCCCGCAAGGAGGCGATCTCCGAGGTCGCGAAGGAGAACGGCGCCCCGAAACGGGTGGTCTACGACGCGGTCCTGAAGGCTAGGAAATAGTCACCGGCATCAGAACGATCCGACCGGTTCTTTCGGGGAATAAGAGGCATCGGTGCGCCTCGGCGAGACGCATCATGGGTAGTGGGTGGACTTCATCGGGAGGGGGTGACAGCCGTGCGCGACACATGGTCGAGCCACGAATCCTGGGTCTTCGAGTGCCTGAACTGCACGACTACCTGGGACGAGGAGCTGGAGGTCCGGCACTGCGGGGACGGGCACGGCAACGAGGCCGTCATCTACGAGTTCGGCGGCCAGCCCTGCACCACGCCCTGGATGGATCGTTCCTGCCCGAAGTGCCAGAGCCAGAACGTCAAGGCGCGGTCGGCGAGCAGGCGCAGGCAGAGCGAGGCGCAGAAGGTGAACGGCAACGGCGACGTGGCGATGGTGTACCACCTCCGCCGCATGCACGCCTGGTGACCCGCGGACGGGCCTAGGCCGGGACCTCCGCCGCGTCGCGCGGCGCGGGGCGCTCCGGGGCGGGGGTCTCCTCCCGCTCCGGGCCGTCCCCGCGCCGGCGGAGTCGGCGCGTCCAGCCCCGGAACGTCGCGCGCGACGCGGGCCTGAACGCGATCCCCGCCGCGAGCGCCGCGAGCGGGACGGCGGGCAGCACGTACCGGTAGTCGAACTCGGCGGTCGCGGCGGGCGCGAGCAGCAGCCCGGTCGCGAGCGTCCAGGGCAGCAGCGCCTCGCCGCCGAACCGCCGCCACATCCCGGCGAGCCCGGCGAGCCCGATCAGCAGCACGACGCCGAGCATCGACCCGCGCAGGTAGAACACGTCCTGGTAGCCGCGGGCGACCCCGGCGAACGGCTCGACGACGCGGGTGCGGGCGTCGCCGCGCTCGTACGCCCTGGCCTCCGCGGACGCGATCGAGTTGCCGTCCATGTGCCAGTCGGGCAGCGGCCTGCTCGTCGTGCGGAACTCGTACTGCGCGTACGTCGCCGGGTCGGGGAAGACCGTCCGGTCCCAGCGGAAGACGCGGAGGAAGTCGTGCGCGACCACGCCCAGGTAGTCGAGCGGCTGCGCGATGATCGCGCGCTTGGCGTAGTCGCTGGCGAGGGCGTTGTTGTCGGGGCTGAACCGCGTCCCGGTGTAGCGGTTCAGCGGGGACTGGACGCTCCAGATGCCGAACTGGGACGTCTTCAACCGGTTCTCCGGCTCGGTGCACAGCGGGTACTCGCTGACCGGCAGGTCCTTCATCTGGTGGCAGTCGGCGAACTTGTAGACCCGCGCGTACAGGAAGATCCCGTTGCTCTCGGTGAGCGCGAACTTGCCGCTCTCTGCCTTGTACCAGCCCATGTAGCCGATGACCGGCAGCATGCACGCCGCCACCGTGACCGCGAGCAGCCGCCAGCCGCTGCGCCGGATCAGCATGTAGACGAGCACGCCGACCAGCACCGGCATCCCGACCGAGCGGGTCAGCCACGCCATCCCGACGAGCAGCCCGACCGCCGCCGCGATCTTCCAGGACGGCCGGTCCCGCCACAGCAGCAGCGTGACCGCGCTCATCACGAGGAACGTGAACATCGTGTCGGACAGGACGAGGTGTTCGAGCTGGAGCTGGTAGGCGTCCAGCAGGACGGGCGCGGCGGCGAGCGCGGCGCCCCAGCCGGGCAGCCGGAACCGGCGGCGCAGCAGCGCGTAGATCATCACGCCCATGCCGAGGCCCATGAGGTGCTGGAGGCCCGCGACCAGCGCGAAGCTGTGGAACGGCTTGAGGAACCACAGCAGGAAGGCGTAGCCGTCCGGCCGCAGCGGGTGCGGGTACGGGTCGGTCGCGACGTGGAGGTAGTCGAAGCTGTCGTTGAAGAACATCACCGGCTGGTAGCCGAGCATCGCGATCACGCGGACGAGCGCGGCTGTGGCGATGATCACACTGAACGCGGGGTGGCGGCGGGCGAGCGCCCACAGGCCGCGGCCGCGTCGGCCGCGCCGCGAACCGGCCGACTCCTCCGGCCCGGCGTCGTCCGCGGACGAGTCTTCCGTCGGCTCGTCCTTTTTCGGACGAGTCTTGGTATCGATTTCCGGACCGTCGGTAAAGACCTCGTCCGGATCCGGGGCGGTGGTCGTCCCGCCGGGCGTGTCGTGCGCGGCCGCCGAGTCGCCCACCACTGCCGTACCTCCCCTTCCGCGCCGGGCCCCCGGCCCGGCGGCGCCGCCGGGCCCGGCGGCGCCGAGGTCCCCGTCGCAGCGCGGTTCGCGTTCTCCGGCCAGCGTCACAGCAGTCCCACCCCTTCCGGGCCGCCGTGCCCGTATGCTTGACGTCCTAGCCTGCCGCCCGCGACCGTGGCGGTGAGTGCCTTTCGGTTGCAACTGCGCAACACGATACGGGTGCTCTTGACGAGAGCGACCATCATTACCCGTCCCCGGCAGGCATCATGAACGATGACGGGCCGCCGCGCGGAAGAACCGAGACAAACGGACAGCCCCGCAGACGGTCACGAGGGGTAACGAAGGAGATCGCGTGGAACTCTCCGTAGTGATGCCATGCCTGAACGAGGCCGAGACGGTCGCGACGTGCGTCCGCAAGACGATCGGCTTCTTCGAGGAGAAGGGCATCGACGGCGAGGTCGTCATCGCCGACAACGGCAGCACCGACGGCAGCCAGCAGCTCGCCCGGGACGCGGGGGCGCGCGTCGTCCCGGTGATCGACAAGGGGTACGGCAACGCGCTGATGGGCGGCATCCGCGCCGCGCGCGGCCGGTACGTCGCGATGGGCGACGCCGACGACTCCTACGACTTCACCACGCTCGGCCCGTTCCTTGACGAGCTGCGCGACGGCGCCGACCTCGTCATGGGCAACCGGTTCAAGGGCGGCATCGCCGACGGCGCCATGCCGCCGCTGCACCGCTACCTCGGCAACCCGGTGCTGAGCTTCGTCGGGCGGCTGTTCTTCGGCAGCAAGATCGGCGACTTCCACTGCGGGCTGCGCGCCTTCGACCGCGACGCGATCCTCCGCCTCGGCCTGCAGACCGGCGGCATGGAGTTCGCCAGCGAGATGGTCGTCAAGGCGACCCTGCACGGCTACGACATCCGCGAGGTGCCGACCACCCTCTCCCCGGACGGGCGGTCGCGTCCCCCGCATCTGAACACCTGGCGTGACGGTTGGCGTCATCTCCGCTTCCTCATGCTCTTCAGTCCCCGGTGGCTGTTCCTCATCCCGGGCCTTGTATTCATGACGCTCGGACTGCTCGCGGGGATCGCACTGTCCACCGGACCGGTCACGGTCGGGGAGATCGCCTTCGACGTCGACACGCTGGTCGGGGCGGGAGCCGCGCTGGTCATCGGCTTCCAGGCGGTGCTGTTCGCCTTGCTCACCAAGGTGTACGCGATGCAGGAGGGGTTCCTCCCGCACGACCGCCGGGTCCAGAAGGTCATCGACTGGTGGAGCCTGGAGCGCGGGCTGCTGCTCGGCGGGCTGCTCGCCGTCGCGGGCCTCGGCGGTCTCGTCGCGTCGCTGCTGCACTGGCGGGTCAACAGCTTCGGCGAGCTCGACCCGCGGCACTCGCTGCGCATCGTCGTCCCGGCCGCGACCGCGCTGGTGATGAGCCTCCAGGCGATCTTCGCGTCGCTGTTCGTCAGCATCCTCGGCATCCGCCGCCGCCAGCACCCGCCGCTCACCGACCCGGCCGAGGAGGCCGCGGGCGTGGTGGACGCCGCCGCCCGCAAGGCCGCCAAGGACGACGCCGAGAAGGGCGCCACGAAGGCGACCGGGAAGGTCCCGGCGGGGAACGTGGAGGCTGCGGCGGCCGAGCGCGACGGCGAGGACGGCACGTCGGAGGACTGACCACCGGCGTGCCACCGGCCCGCCGTCCGGCGGCACTGTGACAGGCTTGACCGGCAATGGATCACCGTTCCCAGCACGCCCGCGCCCGGGGAGCCGTACGCCGATGAGCACGCGCATCCCGGCGGGCTCCGACACTCCGCCACTGGGCGTCGCGCGCCCGCCGGTCGCGTCGCCGGGCCGGGACGATGCCCCGCGCCGCCGCCGCGGCGGCGGGCGCCGTTGGGCGTGGCTGTTCATGCTCGGCTGGGCGGCGCAGGTCGCCGTCCGGCTGTGGCTCGGGTCGGGGCAGACGGTCCCGGTCGCGACGCCGGACGAGTCCGGCTACCTGTTCGCGGCCCGCGTCCTGACCGGTGGCCCCGACGCGGACATGTCCTACGGGACGGTCTACCGGGGCGGCTACCCGCTCCTGCTGACCCCGGCGTTCTGGATCAGCGACGATCCCGTGTCGGTGTACCGGTTCGCGCTGGTCGTGAACGCGCTGATCAGCGCGGCGATGCTGCCGCTCGCCTTCCAGCTGCTGCGCCTGTTCCAGGTTCGTAAGCGCTGGGCGTACGTCTTCGCGCACGTCACGGTCGCGCTGCCGTGCGTGCTGTTCTACTCCGAGTTCGCGCTGACCGACGCGATCCTGCCGGTGATCCTGGTGGGCTGGCTGCTGCTCGTCCACCGCTGGCTGACCGCTCCTGCCCCGGCGGGGCGGCGGGCGGCGGTTCGGGTGCATCTTGCCGGGGTGGGGGCTTCGCTGCTCGTCGCGTACGCCTACGCCTGCCATTCGCGCGGCGCGGTGCTGCTCGTCGCGCACGGCGCGCTGGTCGTGGTCGCGGTGTCGTGCCGGTGGCGGTCCTGGCGCGCCGGGGCGCTCGCCCTGCTGGCCGCCGCCGCGGGCACGGCCGCCGGGATGCTGCTGAACGCCTCGCTGCTGCCGCACATGTACCCGGCGGGCGACAACAACCTCAGCGGGAACGTCGTCCAACGGCTCATCGAGGCGCGGGGCTGGGCGTGGATGCTGTCGCTCGCCACCGGCCAGGTCTGGTACCAGTCGGTCGCCACGGGCGGCGTCGCGGCGGTCGGGCTGGTCGCGGTGGCCTACGCCGTCGTCCGGCCTGGCGGGACGCTGGCGTGCTCGCCCGGACGGACGCGCGCGCTCGCCCTCACGGTCGTCGGGATCGTCGCGGCCGTCGCGCTCGCCACGTCGGCCGCGCTGCCCGTCGAGTACCGCGTCGGCAACTACGTCTACGGCCGCTACCTCGCCACCATCACACCCGTGCTGTTCGCCGTGGGCGTCGCGGTGCTGCTGCGCGGCGCGTGGCGGGTCCCGGCGGCGGGCGCCGCCGCGGCGGCGCTGACGGTGGGCGCGGCGTGCGTCGTCCAGTGGTACGCGGGCGACCTGCTCACCCAGTACACCTACACGGGCTACGACTTCCCGGAGACGTCCTTCCTCACCTGGGACTGGACGTCCTTCCGCCTGTGGCACGCCACGCTGACGGGCCTCGTGCTGCTCGCCGTCGCGGTCGCGGCGGTCCGGCTCCGGCGGCGCGGTCCGCTGCTGCTCGCGGCGGTGCTGACCGTGGTCGCGGTCGGGATGAGCGTCACCGCGACGGAGCGGATCGCGCGTCCGCTGGTGCGGGACGAGACCGCGCACACCGACATCCGGGAGAGCGTCGACCTGCGGGCGCAGCGGTCGATCGCGGTCGACTGGAACGTCCCGTGGACGATCCGGCTGTCCCACTACTACTGGGCCTGGTGGAGCGACGGCAGCGTGTTCGACGCCCGCTGGACGCCCCCGCCCCAGAACGTCGACCTCGTGGTGCTGGCCTGGCCGAAGGACGCCCCGGCCGAGCGTTCGTGGCCCGCGGGCGCGCCGCCCGGCTGGCACGTCGCCGACAGCCGCCGCACCATCGAGGGCGACTGGGTCGCCTGGACCCGCTCCTAGCCCCGCTTGGACGGGTCGGCCTAGTTCTCGGGCGGCAGCGGCGGCGGGTTCCAGAGCTGCAGGACGCCGTCCGACGAACGCCACATCAGCCGCCACCCCTGCGCGGGGGAGGGCCGCCAACCGCCGCCGATCTGCGACTCCATGCCCCGCCAGCGCGTGTAGAGCATCGGGCCCTCGGTCGCGTCGCGCGGCACCTGCCCGAGGTAGTGCGGGAAGTCGCGGATCTCGCCGCGCCAGACCGGGGTGCCCCACACGTCCCGCGTGTAGAAGGTGAGGGTCTGCGCGAGGCGGCGGTCCGCGCAGATCAGCGTGATGTCGCGGTGCCCGGCGAGGTAGCCGCGGAACTGCCGCCACGCGTCGTCGCGCGGCAGGTCGGGGACGGCCCGGACGGCCGCCGTCACGTACGTCCCGCCGAGCGCGACCGCCACCACCGGGACGACCAGCGTCCGCAGCCGCAGCCGTGACGGCACCATCCGGATCATCAGGGTCAGCGACCCGAAGCCGCCCGCGAGCAGCGCGGGCAGGACCGCGAACCAGTACCGCTGGAGCCACGCCCGCAGCGAGATGTCGTTCGGGTCGAGGACGCCGGAGAACAGCGTCAGCGGCACGGCGAGCGCGAGGAACCACACGAGGACGAGCGCGAGCCGCCGGTCGCGGGTGACGGCCCAGCCGACGACCGTCAGCCCGAGCGCGACGGTGAACACGAGGCCGAGCGGGTTCCAGTCGTGCATGGCGCGCAGGAACGAGCGGGCGGCGAGCTCGCGGGTCACGTAGTCGCGGGACTGGCCGCCGTGCTCGGCGGCGGACATCAGCCCGGCGAGCGGGCTGCCCCACACGAGCTGGTTGTGCACGAAGCTGACCAGCAGGATCGCCAGCATCGGCGCGCCGACCGTGACGTTGCGCCGCCACGGGATGCGCAGCAGCGCCAGGTAGACGGGGATGGGCAGGAACAGGAACGCCAGGAACTCCCGGACGAGGAACGACGCGCCGAGGAACGCTCCGGCGGCGAGCAGCATGCGGGTCTGCGCCCGGCCGGTGCGGCGGCTCGCGACGACGAGGCCCGCCATGCCGATCGCGAACAGCCCGGCGCCGGGCATGTCCGGCAGCATGACGCCGGTCGACCAGGTGATCTCGTGGCCGAACGGGTTCGTCATGGTGAAGAACGGGTGGACGATCAGCAGGCCCGCCGACAGCAGGCCCGCGACGTCGCCGAACAGCGACCGGACGACGAGGTACGTCCCGACGAAGAACGCGCACCCGCCGAGCGCGGCGATGGTGAAGTAGGCGGCCTGGCCGTCCCCTAGGACCTCCTGGACGAGCCGCGCCGGAAGCACCAGCCCGATGCGGGTGACCTGGTGCGGGACCTCGTCGAACGGCCACTGGGTGAGCGGGACGTCGGGCCAGTCGCGGGCGGCGAGCCACACGTAGTAGGAGTCGAAGTACAGCGGCGGCGTCATCAGCGCGAACTGCGCGGTCACGGCCGCGACAGCGACGAGCAGGGACAGCCACACCACGCGCCGCGTCCGCCGGACCCTGCCGAGGACCGCGCCGAGCGGACGGCGTGTCGGCCCCGGCCCGGCGCCGGTCTCCGACGCGCCGACGACCGCCTGGTCGGACGTGGTCTGGGCCATGCCTGGGCTCCCCGCCTCCGCTGCTCTCGCGCGACCACCGGCCGTGGCGTCCGCGCCGCTCTCCGCTCCCGCGACGCCGGACAGGTTACTCCGCGCGAGCGCGCACCGCCCGGCGCGCTACCTCTCCCAGGTCGGACGCGAAGGCGCGGACCCGCGCGGTCTCGTGGTCGCGGCGCCAGACGAGCGCGAGCGTGGAGTCGGGCAGGCCGCTCACCGGCACGTACGTGACGGCGCCCCGGTCGTGGTCCTGGGCGGTGGCCCGGCACAGCAGCATGAGCGCCCGTCCGGCCGCCGCCAGCGCGAGGCCCTCCTGGAGGCTGCCGACCACCGGCCCGGCCCCGATCGGACGGCCCCCGGGCGTGACCGACGGGGAGAAGCTCTCCCGCCAGTAGGCCGGCGCCGGGCCGCCCACCCGGACCAGCGCGCACCCGGCCAGCTCCTCCGCCGACAGCGACTCCCGCGCGGCCAGCGGATGCCGCACCGACAGCGCGACCGTCTGCGGCTCCCGCGAGAAGGTCGCGCCGACGACCAGGTCGTCCTCCAGGACAGGGCCGAGCACGATCGCCGCGTCGAGTCCGCCGTCCCGCAGCGCCCCGAACGGGTCGTGCAGCGGCACCTCGGCCAGCTCGACGTCACAGGCCGGATGCTGCTCCTGGAAGCGGGAGACGGCCTCCGTCACCTGGTCGTTCGCCGTGCACTGGAAGCCCAGCCGCAGCGTGCCCTCGACGCCGCGCGCGGCGAGGCGGGCATCGGCCACCGCCTGGTGCAGGCCGTCGTAGGCCGGACGCAGGCTCTGCCGGAACGCCTCCCCGAGCGGGGTGAGCCGGACGCGGCGGCTCGTCCGCTCCACCAGCCGGGCCCCGACGCGGGTCTCCAGCGACCGGAGCAACTGGCTGACTCTGCCCTGCGAGACGTACAGCCGTTCACCGGTGCGTCCGAAATGCAGTTCCTCGGCCAAGACGAGGAAGCATTCGAGCTCGCGCAGTTCCAGACCGGGCATCCCGCCTCCGTGATCGATGAGCGCCCCTATCGATGAGCGCGACTAATGCAGCCGTGAGCGGACCGTCGTTGTTCCGGAGGCCGGGCCGCCGTTGACTCGGGCCATGAGAAACGCGACCTCCTCGGACGGCGGCGGCCTCGCCGCGTGGGCGGCGGTCGGGGCCGTCGCCGCCGCCACGTTTACCGTCGTCACGTCCGAGATGCTCCCGGTGGGCCTCCTCACGCCGATCGGGCGGACGCTCGGCGTCAGCGAAGGGGTCGCCGGGCTGGCCCTGACGGTCACGGGCCTTGTCGCGGCCGTGGCCGCGCCGCTGATCGTCCCTGTCCTGCGCCGGGCGGACCGGCGGCCGGTCGTGGTGGCGCTGCTGCTGACGCTCGCCCTGGGGAACGCCGTGGCGGCCTGGTCGCCGAACGCCGTCGCGCTGATGGCCGGGCGCGTCCTCGTCGGCGCGGGCATGGGCGGGGTGTGGGCGCTGGCGGCGTCGCTCGCGGCCAGGCTCGTCCCCGAACGGTCCAGGGGGACGGCCATCGCGGTCGCGTTCAGCGGCGTCGCGATCGCGTCGGTGCTGGGCGTGCCCGCCGGGACGCTGCTCGGCGAGGCCGCGGGCTGGCGCGCGGCGTTCGCGGCGGCCGGTGGGTTCGCCGTCGTCCTCGCGGTGCTCATGGCGGTGCTGCTGCCGCCGCTGCCGGTGGAACGATCCACGAACCTGCGGGGCATGGCCGGGCTCGCCGCCGAACCGCGCGTCCGCGCGGGCCTGACCGCCACGGCGCTGCTGGTCGCCGGGCACTTCGCCGCGTACACCTACGTGCGTCCCGTGCTGGAGGACGTCTCCGGCGCGGACGCGGGGCAGATCGGCGTCCTGCTCCTCGGCTACGGCGTCGCGGGCGTCGCCGGGAACTTCGTGAGCGGCGCCCGAGCCGTCCGCTCACCCCGCGCCACCCTGCTGGTTCTCGGGGCGGCGCTGGCCGTGACGGTGCTGCTCGTCCCGCTGTTGGGACGGTCGCTCGGCGGCGGCGCGGCCCTGCTGACGCTGTGGGGCCTCGCCTACGGCGGCGTGTCGGTGACGGTGCAGAACTGGCTGCTCGCGGCGGCCCCGCACGCCCAGGAGGCGGCCTCGGGCCTGCTCGTCGCCGTCTTCAACGCCGCGATCGCGCTGGGCGCCCTGCTCGGCGGACGCGCGGCCGACGGCCTCGGCACCGGCTCGGTCATGGTGCTCGCCGGGCTCCTGGCGGCGGCCGCCGTCGTCCAGGTCGTCCGGGCCCCGGCGCCCGCGCGCCCCGAGGAACAGGGGATCATGAGCGCGGCGAGCGTCCCGGAACCGCCGGCGAACGCCGACCGGCGTTGATCGCGTCGCGGCCTTATCCGGTGCCGGGGGCGGCGCCGCGCGACTACCCTTGATTGCATGTCCTCGTCAAGCCGTCACATCTTGACCGCGCCCGCCTGGCCGTACGCCAACGGGCCCCGTCACATCGGGCACGTCTCCGGATTCGCGCTGCCCGCCGACATGTTCAGCCGCTACCAGCGGATGGCGGGCAACCAGGTCCTGATGGTCAGCGGCACCGACGAGCACGGCACCCCGATCCAGGTGCAGGCCGACAAGGAGGGCGTCACCGCCCGCGAGCTGGCCGACCGGTACAACGGCGTGATCGCCGAAGACCTGCACGGCCTCGGGATGTCCTACGACCTGTTCACCCGGACGACGACGCTGAACCACTACGCGGTCGTCCAGGAGATCTTCAAGGGCCTCTACGACAACGGCTACATCTTCCCGCAGAAGACGATGGGCGCGATCTCCCCGTCCACCGGCCGGACGCTTCCCGACCGCTACATCGAGGGCACCTGCCCGATCTGCGGGTACGACGGGGCGCGCGGCGACCAGTGCGACAACTGCGGCAACCAACTCGACCCCGTCGACCTGATCAACCCGGTGTCGCGGATCAACGGCGAGACGCCGAAGTTCGTCGAGACCGAGCACTTCATGCTCGACCTGCCCGCGTTCACCGAGGTCCTCGGCCGGTACCTGCGCGGCAAGCAGAATGGTGCGCTCGCGTGGCGGCCGAACGTGCTCAAGTTCGCGCTGAACCTGCTGGACGACATGCAGCCCCGCGCGATCAGCCGCGACCTCGACTGGGGCGTGCCGATCCCGCTGGACGGCTGGCGCGACAACCCGGCCAAGAAGCTGTACGTGTGGTTCGACGCGGTGATCGGCTACTTCTCGGCGTCGGTCGAATGGGCCCGCCGGCAGGGCGACCCGGAGGCGTGGCGCGCCTGGTGGCAGGACCCGGAGGCCCTGTCCTACTACTTCATGGGCAAGGACAACATCGTCTTCCACGCCGAGATCTGGCCCGCGATGCTGCTCGGCTACAGCGGGCAGGGCGACAAGGGCGGGACGCCGGGCTCGCTCGGCGCGCTGAACGTCCCGAGCGAGGTCGTGTCGTCGGAGTTCCTGACGATGGAGGGCAGGAAGTTCTCCTCGTCCCGCCAGGTCGTCATCTACGTGCAGGACTTCCTCGCCCGCTACGACGTGGACGCCCTGCGCTACTACATCGCGGTCGCCGGCCCCGAGAACCAGGACACCGACTTCACCTGGTCGGAGTTCGTCCGGCGCAACAACGACGAGCTGGTCGCCGCGTGGGGCAACCTCGTCAACCGGTCGGTGAACATGGCGGCGAAGAACTTCGGCGCGATCCCGGAGGCGGGCGACCTCACCGACGCCGACCGGGCGCTGCTGGAGCGCAGCCGCCGCGCGTTCCCGGCGGTGGGCGCCGAGCTCGAACGGTCCCGGTTCAAGAACTCGATCACCGAGGCGCTGGACGTCGTCCGCGACGCGAACAAGTACCTGTCCGACCAGGCGCCCTGGAAGCTCAAGGACGACCCGGCCCGCGTGAAGTCGATCCTGTACACCGCGCTGCAGGTCGTCGACGACGCGAAGACGCTGCTGACGCCGTTCCTGCCGCGCTCGTCGCAGAAGGTGTACGAGATGCTCGGCGGGGAAGGCGTGTGGAGCGGCATGCCCGAGCTCAAGACGGTCTCCGAGGAGGGCGGCCCGGACTACCGCATCCTCACCGGCGACTACGCGACCGAGGCGCGCTGGGAGTCCATGCCGATCAAGCCGGGCGTGCCGCTGGACAAGCCCGTCCCGCTGTTCAAGAAGCTCGACACGTCCGTGGTGGACGACGAGCTCGCCCGGCTGGAGAACACGTGAGCCGAGACGCCGACGGGCAGGCATCCAGGTCCTACCCGCCGCTTCCAGAGCGCCTGCCCGTCGACGTCTTCGACAGCCACTGCCATCTCGACATCGTCGAGACGCCGGTGGACGAGCAGCTCAAGTCCGCGAAGGCGGCGGGCGTCACGCGGATCGTGACGATCGGCTGCGACCTGCCGTCGTCGCGCTTCGCGGTGGACACGGCCGCCGAGTTCGACGACGTGTACGCGGCGGTCGCGATCCACCCGAACGAGACGACCGCGATCTCCGACGCGGTGCTGAACGACGTCGCGCTGCTGGCCGCGCACCCGAAGGTCCGCGCGATCGGCGAGACGGGCCTCGACTACTACCGCGACTGGGCGCCGAAGGACGACCAGCACCGCGCGTTCCGCGCTCACATCGAGATCGCCAAGCGGACCGGCAAGGCCCTCGTCATCCACGACCGGGACGCCCACGACGACGTCCTCCGCGTCCTGGACGAGGAGGGCGCGCCCGGCACGGTCGTGTTCCACTGCTACTCGGGCGACGCGCGGATGGCGGAGACGTGCGCCGAGCACGGCTACCTGATGAGCTTCGCGGGCAACGTCACGTTCAAGAACGCCGAGCCGCTCCGGGACGCGCTGCGCGTCGCGCCGCTCGACCTCCTCCTGGTCGAGACGGACGCGCCGTTCCTGACGCCGATCCCGCACCGGGGCAAGCCGAACGCCTCGTACCTGATCCCGCACACCGTCCGCGCGATGGCCGAGGTCAAGGGCGTGGACGTGGCGGAGCTGTGCACGGCGATCGCCGCGAACGGGGAGCGCGCCTTCGGCCCCTGGTAGGCCCCTGGTAGGGCCGGTGCCGCCCGGGGAGGGGGCGGCGGATGTGGGCGATGCGGTGGCGGAGGCACGACGGGTGGCCTTAATGTCTGGCTTTTGAGCGGGCGCCCCCGAGCCCGGCCCCCCTGGAGGAACTCCCGTGCCTCGCCATCCCGCGCGCCGAACGTCCGCGCCCTCCGCCATCGTCCTCGTCGCGGCGCTGCTCGCGGCCGGTTGCGGGGGAGGGGGCGGCTCGACCGGGCCGCAGAAGGCCGCCGCCGCGGACGCGCCCCGCACGAGCGCCGCGCCGCGCAAGGTCGTCATCGTCGTGGACGGCAAGCGCACCGAGGCGATGACCACCGGGACGACCGTCCGGCAGGTGCTCGACCAGGCGCGGATCACGCTCGGCCCGCACGACCTCGTCAAGCCGCTCGCCGACCAGCCGCCCGGCGACGTCGTCCACGTGCTGCGGCTGCTGTCGGCGCCGAAGCTCGCGGTGGTGAAGGTGCCGCAGAAGACCGTCCGCAAGAACAGCTCGTCCGTCCCGCCGTGGAGCGAGAAGGTGCTGCGGGAGGGACGCCCCGGCGTGCTGGTCGTGCAGTGGGCGTACGTCCGGCGGAAGGGCAAGAAGGTCAAGAAGGTCATCACGAGGAAGGTGAAGAGCAAGCCCGTCACGCGGGTCCTCGCGGTCGGGCCGAAGTCGGCGGGGTCCGGCTCGGCGGCACGGCTGAACTGGACGGCGCTGGCCCGCTGCGAGTCCCACAACAACCCGAAGGCCGTGAACTCGGCCGGGTACTACGGGCTGTACCAGTTCTCGCTGGCCTCGTGGGCGTCGGTGGGCGGCACGGGCAAGCCGTCGGACGCGCCCGCGGCGGAGCAGACGTACCGGGCCCAGATGCTTTACAACAAGGTCAACGGCCGCTGGCAGGGGCAGTGGCCGAACTGCGGGAGCAACCTGTTCTCCTAGCTGGGACAATCGGGGCGTGGGGGAGACACGAGGGCTGCTCGGCCCCGCCGACGTGCGGGAGCTCGCGGCGCGGCTCGGCATCAGACCGACGAAGACGCTCGGGCAGAACTTCGTCATCGACGCGAACACGGTGCGGCGGATCGTCCGGGCGGCGAGCCTCGATCCGGACGACGTCGTCGTCGAGGTGGGGCCGGGGCTGGGGTCGCTGACGCTGGCGCTGCTGCCGGAGGCGCGCCGCGTCGTCGCCGTGGAGATCGACCCGGCGCTCGCCGCCGAGCTGCCCGGCACGGTCGCCGCGCGGGCCCCCGACCTCGCCGGGCGCCTGGAGGTCGTGCGGGCCGACGCGATGCGGATCGACGGGGTGCCGGGCCCGGAGCCCACGGCGCTCGTCGCGAACCTGCCGTACAACGTGGCGGTGCCGGTCGTCCTGCACCTGCTGGCCGTGCTGCCGTCGCTGCGGACGGCGCTCGTCATGGTCCAGGCGGAGGTCGCCGACCGGATGGTCGCGAGCCCCGGCGGCCGGATCTACGGCGTGCCGTCGGTGAAGCTCGCCTGGTACGGGGAGGCGCGCCGCGCCGGTGCGGTCGGACGCGCCGTGTTCTGGCCCGCGCCGAACGTCGACTCGGGGCTCGTCGCGTTCACCCGCCGCGAGCCGCCGCCGACGAAGGCGTCCCGCGCGGAGGTGTTCGCCGTGGTGGACGCCGCGTTCGCGCAGCGCCGCAAGACGCTGCGGGCGGCGCTCGCGGGCTGGGCGGGGTCCCCGGCGGCGGCGGAGGACGCGCTGCGCGCCGCCGGAGTCGACCCGAGGGCCAGGGGCGAAGCACTGGACGTGGCCGCCTTCGCCAGAATTGCCGAGTATCGTCGTCCAACACGCCGGGGAGATCGGCTCCCACTCCCCTGAGGCGCGCACGGGGTGCGGGCTGCCGCCTGCCCAGGGGAGATCAACTCACACCAGGACGACCGGAGGTCGATGTGAAGGCGCGTTCGCGGACGGCGCGGGCGAGGTTGCCGATCGCGGGGACGGCGCTGCTCGCCACCGCGGCCGTGGTCGCGACGGTGGCGGCGGGCTGCGGGGGCGGCGCGGGCGCCGCGCCCAAGATCACGACGACGGCGCGGGCCGGGGTGGCGCCCGTCCCGCCGAAGGACGGGGCGTACTTCGGGGCCTGGGTGCCGCCGGAGCGCGGCGGGAAGCCGTCCGGCACGCCCTCGGGACCGGCGTCGGGGGCGGGTTCCTCGTCGGGCGCGCCGTCGGGGTCGGCGACGCCCGGCAAGGACGCCGGGAAGCCGGGCATGGGGCCGGTCGCCGGTTTCGAGCGCGAGCTCGGCCGCCAGCTCGACATCGTGCAGAGCTACCGCTCCTGGACGGCCGACTTCCCCGCCGGACTGGACCGGTCCGCCGCCGACGGCAACCGCTACCTGCTGCTGACCTGGGCGGGCGCCGACACCAAGAAGATCGTCCGGGGCGAGTACGACGACCTCGTGCAGCGCCGCGCCCGCGCGATCAAGGCGCTCGGCAAGCCGGTGTTCCTGCGCTGGTCGCGGGACATGGACACGGCGCCAGCGCGCAAGCGCGTCCACTCCGCCGAGGACTTCGTCGCCGCCTGGAAGCACCTGCGGACGATCTTCCAGCAGCAGGGCGTCGACAACGTCGCCTGGGTGTGGTGCCCCACCGCCCGCGGCTTCGGCGGCTCGCACGCGGGCTCCTACTACCCGGGCGACGACCAGGTCGACTGGATCTGCGCGGACGTCCCGCCGCGCGGCGACTCCGAGTACCGCGACCTCTCGGAGGAGCTGAAGCTGTTCCTGCAGTGGTCCCGCGACCGGCACAAGCCCATCATGATCGCCGAGTTCGGGGTGCCCGCGGCCTACCGGGAGCGCCGCGCCGAGTGGCTCGGGGAGGCGTCCAAGACCCTCCAGGACCCGCAGGTCAAGGCCGTCGTCTACTTCAACTCGAACGAGCTGGCGGTGAACGCGAAGGACAAGCGGCGGGCGCTCGCGGTGACCGGCGACAAGCACGCCGTCTCCGCGCTGCGCGGGCTGGCGACCACGCCCTACTTCAACCCGCGCAACCTGCCGGTGACCAGCGGCGGCTGATCGCCTGGGCGTCCGCGCTCCGGAATGGCCGTAGGGTTTTTACCGTGAGCGCAGTGACCGTACGCGTCCCCGCCAAGGTCAATCTCCAGCTCGGCGTGGGGCCGATCCGCGACGACGGCTACCACGACCTCGTCAACGTGTTCCACGCCGTGTCGCTGTTCGACGAGGTGACCGTCGAGACCGCGGCGGCGCCCGAGGTGCGCGTCCAGGCCGCCCCCTACTCGCGGGTGTCCGTCGCGGACGTCCCCGCCGACCAGGACAACCTCGCCGCCAGGGCGGCCCGGCTCGTCGCCGCGCGGCTCGGCGTGGACGCCCACGCCGCGATCCGCATCCGCAAGGCCATCCCGGTCGCGGGCGGCATGGCGGGCGGCAGCGCCGACGCCGCCGCCGCGCTGGTCGCCTGCGCCCGGCTGTGGGACGACCGGGACGAGCCCGTCCTCAACCGCGCCGACCTCGTCGAGCTCGGCGCCGAGCTCGGCAGCGACGTGCCGTTCGCCGTCCTCGGCGGGACGGCCGTCGGCGTCGGCCGCGGCGAGCGCCTCACCCCGGCGCTGACCCGCGGCACCTTCCACTGGGTGTTCGCCACGGCGGACGGCGGGCTGTCCACGCCCGCCGTGTACGCCGAGTGCGACCGCCTCCGCGCGGAGGAGGGCGCCCCGGACGCGGGCGACGCGGGCGGGGCTCCGGCGGCGCGGGTGTCGGAGCCGCTGATGACCGCGCTCGCCACCGGCGACGCGAAGGGGCTCGGCGCGGCGCTGACGAACGACCTGGAGGCCGCCGCGCTGGCGCTGCGCCCCTCGCTCGGCCGGGTGCTGGACGCGGGCCGCGATCACGGCGCGGTCGGCGCGCTCGTGTCCGGATCCGGCCCCACATGCGCGTTCCTCGCCGAGGACGAGGAGGACGCCGCCGACCTCGCCGAGGGCCTCGACGGCGCGCGCGTAGCGGCCCAGGTACTGCGCGCTTACGGCCCGGTGCCCGGCGCGATGGTGGTGTGACGGCCGCCCGCGCCGCCGCCTGACGCCTTCTATTAGGAAGCTTCCCTAATAGAAAACCTCGAAAGCCCTCGTCACTCGCGACAACCTGGTGCACACTCAACACGTCTTGTAACTGTGACACCAATTCCGTCCCGCGTTGATCCCCCCGGCGAGGTGGAGCGATGACGTACCTTTCCGTGCTGCTGGGCCTCGTGGCGGTCGCGATGATGCTGACGCTCGCGCTGCAGGCCGTCCGCCGCGACCGCGAGCTGCGCCGCGACGCGCCGGAGAACACCGTGTCCGGCGAGCCCGCCGGGCGGTAGGCTCGCCGCGCGCCGCCCGGCGCCGGAACCGCCCGCTCCTCCCGCTGCGAGGTCCCCCGTTGTCGACGACCTCTTCAGGACCCCCGTTGCTGCTGATCCTCCTGGGCCTCTTCTTCGTGGTCGGCGTCGTCGCGCTCGTCGCGGTCATCCTCCTGATCGCGAACCGGCAGAAGCGGACGCCGCCGCCCGGCTACGGCCAGCCCGGCTACGGCCAGCCGGGGTACGGATACGGGCCTCCCGGGAACCCGCCGCCGCCCGGCCACGGGCCGCCGCACCAGGGATACGGCCCGCCTTCCCAGACGCCGCCCCAGACGCCGCAGGGTCCGCCGCCCGAGCAGCCGGGCCCCGAGGGGCAGCAAGGTCCGCAGGGTCCGCCGCCGCCCCTCTGAGGGCGTCCGGATCATCCGCTCTCCTGGGCCAATAGGCTTGTGGGCGTCGTGAATCTCGTGAACCTTGAGAACGTCGCCAAGTCGTACGGGCCGTCTCCGCTGCTCGACGCCGTGTCCCTCGGGCTGGACGAGGGCGACCGCGTCGGCGTCGTCGGCCGCAACGGCGGCGGCAAGAGCACCCTCGTGTCCGTCCTCGCGCGGGAGACCGAGCCCGACGACGGGCGCGTCACCCACGCGCGCGGCCTGCGGCTCGGCCTGCTGTCCCAGCGGGACGAGTTCCCCGCCGCCGCGACCGTCCGGTCCGTCGTGCTGGGCGACCGCGCCGAGCACGAGTGGGCGGGCGACGTGCGCGCCCGCGACATCCTCGGCGGCCTGCTCGCCGACCTCGACCTCGACGCGCCGCTCGCGGGCATGTCCGGCGGGGAGCGCCGCCGCGTCGCGCTGGCCCGGCTCCTCGTCCCCGAGTCCGACCTCCTGCTGCTGGACGAGCCCACCAACCACCTCGACATCGAGGCGATCGACTGGCTGGCCCGCCACCTCAAGGGGCGCAAGGACGCGCTGCTCGTCGTCACCCACGACCGCTGGTTCCTGGACGAGGTCACCGACCGCACCTGGGAGGTCGTCGACGGCCAGGTCGAGCGCTACGAGGGCGGCTACTCCGCCTACGTCCTCGCGAAGGCCGAGCGCTCCAGGATCGCCGCCGCCACCGAGGCGAAGCGGCAGAACCTCCTCCGCAAGGAGCTGGCGTGGCTGCGCCGCGGCCCGCAGGCCCGCACGTCCAAGCCGAAGTTCCGGGTGGACGCCGCGCAGGCGCTCATCGCCGACGAGCCCCCGGCGCGCGACTCGGTCGAGCTGACCCGGTTCGCGACCGCGCGGCTCGGCAAGACCGTCTTCGAGGTGGAGGACGCGACCGTCGAGGTCGGCGACCCCGCTCGCGCGATCTTCGAGCGGATGACCTGGCGGCTCGGCCCCGGCGACCGCGTCGGCCTGGTCGGCGTCAACGGCAGCGGCAAGAGCACCCTGCTGCGCCTGCTGGACGGCTCCGTCCGCCCGGCCGCGGGACGGATGGTGCGCGGCAAGACCGTCCAGCTCGCGCATCTGACGCAGGACCTCGAAGACCTCGACCCGGCCCGGCGCGTCCTCGAGTCGGTGGAGGAGATCCGCCGCCGGATCACGGTCGGCAAGCGCGAGTGGACGGCGAGCCAGCTCCTCGAACGCCTCGGCTTCCCGGGCGACCGCCAGTGGACGCCGGTCGGCGACCTGTCCGGCGGCGAGCGGCGGCGGCTGCAGGTGCTGCGCCTCCTGATGGGCGAGCCGAACGTCCTCCTGCTGGACGAGCCCACCAACGACCTCGACATCGAGACGCTCACCGAGGTCGAGGACATTTTCGACGGCTGGCCCGGCACCCTCGTCGTCGTCAGCCACGACCGGTACTTCCTGGAGCGCGTCACCGACCACGTGGTGGCGCTGCTCGGCGACGGGCGCGTGTCGATGCTGCCCGGCGGCGTCGACGAGTACCTGGAGCGCCGGGCGTCCGGGCGGGCGCCGAAGCCCGCCGCCGCCCGTCCCGAGCGGGCCGCCGCGCCCGCCGAGGCGCCGAAGCCGAAGGGCGGGCAGGAGTGGAAGGCCCGCAAGGAGCTGGACCGGCTCGAACGGCGGCTGGAGAAGCTCGCCGCGCAGGAGGGCGAGCTGCACGAGAAGCTCGCCGCGCACGCCACCGACTACGCCAAGCTCCAGGAGCTCGACGGCCGCCTCAAGGAGATCCAGGCCGAGGCCGCCTCCGTCGAGGAGGAATGGCTGATGCTCGCCGAGGACATCGGCTGAGGCGGCCGGGCCCGGTCAGAGGTCGAACGGGACGAGCAGGGTCCGCAGCAGGTCGGCGAGGACGGCGCGCTGCTCCGGGCTGAGGCTGTCGAGGATGGCCTGCTCCCGGTCGAGGAGGTCGGCGAACGCCGCGTCCACCCGCGTCTCGCCGGCGGTGGTGAGGCGGACCTGGACGCCGCGCTTGTCCTGCGGGTCGGGATGCCGCTCGACGAGCCCGGCGGCGGCGAGCCGGTCGATGCGGTTCGTCATCGTCCCGGACGTGACGAGCGTCGCCCGCAGCAGCTGCCCCGGGCTGAGCTGGTAGGGCGCCCCGGACCTGCGCAGCGCGGTGAGGACGTCGAACTCCCACGACTCCAGGTCGTGGTCGGCGAACACGCCACGGCGGGCGCGGTCGAGGTGCCTGGCCAGCCGGGACACGCGGCTCAGCACCTGCAGAGGCCGTACGTCGAGGTCCGGCCGCTCGGCCTCCCACGCCTCGACCAAACTGTCGACCTCGTCCCGCATGCCGACACCTTACCCGTCTTGGTATTCCGAGGAAGAAGGGTGATCGGCCGCGGGATCAGACGTCCGATTCGCCGACCGCCCCGCCGACGGGCCCGCCGACCACGCGGCCGATCCGCTCGGCCGCGTCGGCCGCCTGCCGCAGGCCCTCGCCGTAGACGGCCGCCCAGCGGGTCAGGTCGCCGACGTTCGCGCCGAACGCCTCGAGCGCCGCCTCGTCCGGAACGATCTGGACGTCCGCCCCGGCGTCGCCGCCGGAGGGCCGGGGCATCGGCTCGACCAGCACGATCCGGCCCGCGCCCGCCGCGAGGTGCGCGTTGGAGCCGCCGCCGAACGCGCCGTCCATGAAGGGGCGGCCGCCGATGAGGACCGGCTCGGCGTAGCCGGGGGCGGCGCTGCTGGCGGCCACGGCGGCGGTCAGCGGGACGCCGCTGCCCGCGTCCCAGACGACCGGCGTGCCGGACTCGACGTCCACGCCGGTGACGAGGAGGCGCGCGGCGGGCCACTCGTCCGTGCCGATCAGGAACCGCATGCCCGCCCGGTGCTGGTCGGCGGGCAGCGCCGTCGCGGCCAGGGCCAGCCGCCCGATCCGCCGCCTGATCTCGTCCGGCTCCAGGTCGGCGGAGCCGCCGAGCGCGAGCGCCTCCGCCATCGCCGAGCCGTCCGGGGCGGGCCGGGGCGTGTCGCGGGGCGGCAGTTCGGCGAGGGCGTCGAGGTCGCGGCCGGTCGTGATCAGCGCCCCGGCGATCGCGCCCGCCGACGTCCCGACGATCAGGTCGGCGGCGGCGGGGTCGAGGCCCGCCCGCCGCAGCCCGGCGGCGAGGCCGGTCAGCCACGCCGTCCCGACCGGGCCGCCCGGCCCGAGCACGAGCGCCCAGCCGTTCCGCCGTCCGTGCTCCGTCACGCCGCTGTCCGTCATGCCGTCGAGCCTAGGAAGCGTTCGCGACCCGGCGCATCTGTCGGACCGCTGAAAAAGATCTCACTTCTTGACTTCACACTATGGCGGCGGCGATGATATCTCTTGACATCGAGATAAATACGGCGAACGGGGAGGACGATGGGCCGGACGACGAGCACCGTGTGGGACCCGGCGCAGTACGGGGCCTTCGGCGGCGAGCGCGGGCGCGCCTTCCGCGACCTGGTCGGACGCCTCACCGGCCCGCCGCCGTCCCGCGTCGCCGACCTCGGCTGCGGCAGCGGCGAGCTCACCGCCACCCTCGCCGCCCGCTGGCCGGACGCCGTGATCGACGCCCTCGACGGCTCGCCCGAGATGATCGCCGAGGCCCGCGCGCACGAGATCCCCGGACGGCTCGCCTTCCGCGTCGGCGACGTCGTGACCTGGCGGCCGGACGGCCCGCTCGACCTGATCGTCAGCAACGCCGTCCTGCACTGGGTGCCCGAGCACCACGGACTGCTGGTCAGGTGGGCCGACGCGCTCAACCCCGGCGGCAGGCTCGCCTTCCAGGTCCCCGGCAACTTCGGCGCGCCCAGCCACGTCCTGCTCCGCGACCTGTGCCGGTCGGAGCGGTGGCGGGACACGCTCGGCCAGTTCGCCTTGGAGCCGCCGGTGCTCGGCCCGGCCGGATACCTAGACCTGCTCTCCCGCCCCGGGTTCGCGGTCGACGCCTGGGAGACCACCTACATGCAGGTGCTCCAGGGGGAGGACCCCGTCCTGGAATGGGTGAAGGGGACGACGCTGCGTCCCGTCCTGTCCGCCCTGGGCCCGGACGAGACCGACGAGTTCCTCGCCGAATACCGGGACGTGCTCAGGCGGGCCTACCCCACCGCCCCGTACGGCACGGTCTTCCCGTTCCGGCGTGTCTTCGTGATCGCCACCCGGGCCGAAGGCTGACCGCTCGCCTTCCGTCGGCGAGCAGCCTGAACCCGCCGTCCAGCGGCCGCGCGGGGATTCTTGACATCAAGATTCGGGAGCGGGCATGCTGTGTCTCGATGTCGAGAGACACCGTGCGCGAGCGCGGGACCCGACGTCCGCAGACGGGATGCCGCCCGGCCCCGCCGAGGGAAGCGACTCGTTCCCCTGCGGTGTGCCAACTCGGACGGGACGGCCGGTGTCCGGCACATCCCGGTTTCGCGACCCGAAGCCGGCGACCCCTGGCCGGTGGCCGCCCAGAAGAACTCCGGGCGGCCACCGGTTGTCAGCCTCCGGCGGGGAGCCTCACGGCGACGCGTCGGGCGCGGCCTCCGGGTCGCGGCGGCCCCGGCGCTGCGCCTTCTCGGCCTTGGCCGCCGCCCTCTCCTCGGCCTTCTCCGCCTTCGCGGCGGCCTTCTCCGCGCGCTTGCCCTGCCGCTCCAACTCCCGGCGGCGCCGCCGCGGGTCGAGCGACGGCCGCGGCTCCAGCCCGGACAGGCCGTTCCACGCGAGGTTCACCACGTGCGCGGCCACCTCCTCCCGGCGCGGCTTGCGGACGTCCAGCCACCACTGGCCCGTCAGCGCCACCATCCCGACGAGGCTCTGCGCGTACAGCGGCGCGAACTTGTCGTCGTAGCCGTGCCGGTCGAACTCCTGCGCGAGGACGTACTCCACCTCGCCCGCGATCTCGCTGAGCAGGCTCGCGTAGCTGCCGGTGCCCGTCCCGCCGTGCGAGTCGCGGACGAGGATCCGGAACCCGTCCGGGTTCTCCTCGATGTACTCCAGCAGCGCCAGCGCGGCCTTCTCCAGCTTGCCGCGGTAGTGGATCGCCGAGTTCAGCGCGTCCGTGACGAGGCCGAGCAGCCGCTCGAACTCCCGGTCGACGACGACCGCGTACAGCCCCTCCTTGCCGCCGAAGTGCTCGTACACGACGGGCTTCGAGACGCCCGCGGCCGACGCGATCTCCTCCACCGACGTGCCGTCCAGGCCGCGGTCGGCGAACAGCGTCCGCCCGATGGTGAGGAGCTGCTCGCGGCGTTCCTTACCGGTCATCCGCTTTCTGCGGGTCCTGGGAGCGGGTTCAGTCACGGGACCAATTGTGGCGGTCATACCGCCTGATTCGTTCGCTTCGCCGCCAGCCTGTCAGTGTTCGGCCACCGCACGTCGTAGGCCAGACCCGTCTTCTCGAACGCCCAGATGATCCGCGCGCTGATGTCGACCTGCCCTTTCAGCACCCCGTGCCGCGCGCACGTCGGGTCGGAGTGGTGGAGGTTGTGCCACGACTCGCCGAGCGACGGGATGGCGAGCCACCACACGTTGCGGGACTTGTCGCGGACCTCGAAGTCCTCCTTGCCGAACGTGTGGCAGATCGAGTTGATCGACCACGTCACGTGGTGGACCAGCGTGATCCGGACGAACCCCGCCCAGAACAGCGCGGTCAGGAAGCCCGCCCACGACATCGTGACCATCCCGCCGATCACCGCCGGGAGTAGGAACGACACCGCCACCAAACCAGGGAACGCGAGGTGGATGCGGCGGATGTCGCGGTCGTTCAGCAGGTCCTTCGCGAACCGGTGCTTGGACGTCCGATTGGCGTCGAACAGCCACCCGTAGTGCGCCCACGCCAGCCCCTTCGTCAGCGCCTTCCAGTCGCTGCCGAAGCGCCACGGCGAATGGGGGTCGAGCTCCTTGTCGGAGTGCTTGTGGTGCCGCCGGTGATCGGCGACCCAGGTGATGACCGGGCCCTCGATGGCGATGCTCCCCGCCAGCGCCAGGAAGATCTTCAGCGGGCGGCGCGCCTTGAACGACCCGTGCGTGAAGTACCGGTGGTAGCCGACCGTGACCCCGCCGGCGGACAGCACGTAGAACACCGCCATCAGGGCGACGTCCGTCCAGCCGAGGAACCTGCCCCAGGCCAGTGGGACGACCGCGAACAACGCCAGGAACGGGACGGCGGTGAACACCGCGACCAGCACGCGCTCGGGGTTCCCCCGCGGTTCCGGCGCGATCTCCGGGCGCCGCTCGGCGCGAGGCTGGCCCAAGGCCGGGGCCGTGGTCATGCGTCATCACTCCCTGCGGGTCGGAGCACTTACCTACGCCAACGTAAGCTACGGAACCGTAAGTTGACAGGGCCGGACGGTAAATTAAGTGGGAATCTGCCCCATAAGCCACAAAACTCTCAAGCAACGGACGCCCCACGTACCTGCGAGAGATGGGCCTCACTCAGGCCGAACGCACGACCTGGTCGAAGGTTCACTCGCGGGCCTCTCCGTCACGACCGGTTCTTCAGGCCTTGCCAACGGGCGGAAATCTGCCCTCGACGGGACGCCTTACACCAAGTCCCAGAGGTCGGACCCGGCGCCGAGCATAGCTCTAAGTAATGAGTTAGATACTAGAAGTTAATTTCTGCGGTAGGGTCCACCTATGAGTGGACCTATGTCGGACGAGATCCGAGACAAGCTCAAGCCCAAGGCCGTCGAGCTCCGCCGCCAAGGCTGGACATACCGCGAGATCGCGGGCTCGCTCGACATCGCCATCAGCACGTGCTCCCTCTGGTTACGGGACGTGCCCGCACCGCCGCGGCCCGGCCAGCACCAGGAGCGCGTCGCCGCGATGTGGAAGTCGCGCTGGGAGCCGTTCCATCTGGCGCGCGAGGCCGAACGTCAGGAAACGAAGCTCGCCGCCTGCCGGGAGGCGGGGGAGCTGTCCGAGCGTGAGACGTTGCTGATCGGCGCGCTCGTGTACTGGTGCGAAGGAGCCAAAGACAAGATCTACAGGCGTGCCGAGAAGGTGTCGTTCATCAACAGCGACCCCGCTCTGATCATGTTCTTCCTCCGCTTCCTGGAGGTGGCCGGAGTGTCGCGAGAACGCCTTCGGGCCCGTCTCCACATCCATGAATCGGCCGACGTCGAGGCGGCCACCGAGTGGTGGTCGCAGTTGACCGGCGTTCCGGCCTCGGAGTTCCAGAAGCCGACGATCAAGCGGCACAACGCCAAGACCAACAGGAAGAACCTCGTTGACGAGTACCGAGGGTGCCTCCAGCTCACCGTGCGGAAGGGGGCCGATCTCTATCGGCGTATCGAAGGATGGGCCTACGGCGCGATGCTCGGGGAGGAGCTCGGTCGAGCGCGCTTGATCGACCGCTCAGATGAGATGCTCGGCGAGGCCATCGGCAAGCGTCGGGAAGCGTCGGGGAATTGATGCGGGCTTGCGTTGCCTCGGCCGGTATCGTGAAGCCGGGCGGTCACCTCCAGCGGGTGAAGCGCCACGTCGATCCGCCGTAGCGTAATTGGCAGCGCAGTAGGTTTTGGTCCTAAAGGTTCAGGTTCAAGTCCTGGCGGCGGAGCTGGATGAAATGTCGGGTCTCGCGTCCCGGGCGGGCGGTGGGGGTGACAGGGCGGGGGCGGGCGGTATCCTGCCCGTGTCGGGTGCGTCCGGCCTGGATACGGCGTGATGTCGCAGGTGGGCGCGTCCATAACCGATCCCGTCCGCGATGCCGAGGAGCCTCCTTGTGAGCGCTGCGAGCCGCCCGGCCGCCGTCATCGTCCTCGCCGCGGGCGAGGGCACCCGGATGAAGTCCCGTACCTCGAAGGTGCTCCACGAGTTGTGCGGGCGCAGCATGCTCGGCCATGTGCTGGCCGCCGCCCGCGAGCTGGAGCCCGAGCGGCTCGTCGTGGTCGTCGGGCACCGGCGCGAGCAGGTCGCCGCGCACCTCGCCGAGGCGGGGCCGGACGCCGAGACGGCCGTCCAGGAACCGCGGAACGGGACGGGCCACGCCGTCCGGATGGCGCTGGAGCAGACCGGCGCCCTCGACGGCACCGTGGTGGTCACGAACGGCGACGTCCCCCTGCTGCGCGGCGAGACGCTGCGGGCGCTCGTCCGGACGCACGAGGACGAGGGCAACGCCGCGACCGTCCTCACGACCGAGATGCCGGACGCGACCGGCTACGGGCGGATGGTCCGCGCCGCCGACGGCGCCGTCGAGGCGATCGTCGAGCACAAGGACGCCACCCCCGAGCAGCTCGCGATCAAAGAGATCAACGTGGGCATGTACGCGTTCGACGGCGCGCTGCTGGCGGACGCGCTCAAGCGCGTGACCACCGACAACGCGAAAGGTGAGGAGTATCTCACCGACGTCGTCGCGATCGTGCGCGGGGACGGCCACCGCGCGGGCGCGCACCTCGCGGCCGACTGGGTCGAGACGCAGGGCGTGAACGACAAGGTCCAGCTCGCGCAGGCGCGCCGCCAGCTCAACGACCGGATCCTCGAAGCGCACATGCGGGCCGGGGTGACGGTGATCGACCCGGCGAGCACGTGGGTCGACGTGGACGTCACCGCCGAGCCCGACGCCGAGATCCACCCGGGGACGCAGCTCCACGGCCGCACGCACCTCGGGGAGGGCGCGCGGGTCGGCCCGAACTGCACGCTGACCGACACGACGGTCGGCGAGGACGCGACCGTGGTCAACGCGGTGTGCGTCGAGGCGGAGATCGGTCCGGAGGCGTCGGTCGGCCCGTTCGCCTACCTCAGGCCGGGTACGCGGCTGGCCCGCAAGGGCAAGATCGGAACCTACGTCGAGACGAAGAACGCCGACATCGGCGAGGGCACGAAGGTCCCGCACCTCACCTACGTGGGCGACGCGGAGATCGGCGAGCACTCCAACATCGGCGCGAGCTCGGTGTTCGTGAACTACGACGGCGTGCAGAAGCGGCGCAGCGTCATCGGGTCCCATGTGCGGACGGGCAGCGACAACATGTTCGTCGCGCCGGTGACGGTGGGCGACGGCGCCTACACGGCCGCCGGCTCGGTGATCGTCCAGGACGTCCCGCCGGGGGCGATGGCGGTCGCGCGGGCGCGGCAGCGCAACGTCGAGGGGTGGGTCGAGCGGAAGCGTCCCGGGACGTCGTCCGCTGCGGCGGCCCGCCGCGCCCAGGAGGCTCAGGAGGCCCACGAGGCCGAGGGGGCCCATGCGGAGGACGCGCCGTAACGGCCGCGTCCGGGTGAGGACTGCCCCGCCGTCCGGCGGGGATGGGGAGGACATCGGCGTCCTCCCGCGAACAACAGAGCGACCCGTGCGCCGGACTCTTGTGGTGCGCGGGCGGTGGGGACACAGACCCACGTGAATTCATGCCATTGAGGGGGAGTTGTCAGAGGTGAGTGGGATCAAGGCGAGCGGCCAGAAGAAGCTGATGCTCTTCACCGGCCGCGCCGACCCGGACCTGGCCAGGGAAGTTGCCGACAACCTCCAAGTCGACCTCACGCCCACGTCCGCGTACGACTTCGCGAACGGTGAGACGTTCGTGCGGTTCCTGGAGTCGGTCCGCGGCTCCGACGCCTTCGTGATCCAGAGCCACACGGCTCCCATCAACCAGTGGATCATGGAGCAGTTGATCATGGTGGACGCGTTGAAGCGCGCGTCCGCCAAGCGGATCACGGTGGTCGCGCCGTTCTTCGGGTACGCGCGGCAGGACAAGAAGCACCGCGGCCGGGAGCCGATCTCGGCGCGGCTGATGGCCGACCTGTTCAAGACGGCGGGCGCGGACCGGCTGATCACGGTCGACCTGCACACCGCGCAGATCCAGGGCTTCTTCGACGGCCCGGTGGACCACCTGTTCGCGCTCGACCTGCTCGCGCACCACTTCGAGAGCAGGCTCGACACCTCGCAGGTGACGGTGGTCGCGCCGGACGCGGGCCGGGTGCGGGTGACCGAGCGGTGGTCGGACCGGCTGGGCGGCGTCCCGATGGCGATCATCCACAAGAAGCGCGACCCGGACGTCGCGAACGAGGTGAAGGTCTTCGACGTCGTCGGCGAGGTCGCGGGCCGCACCTGCGTCGTGGTGGACGACATGATCGACACCGGCGGGACGATCGTGAAGGCGGCGGACGCGCTGTTCGACCACGGCGCGAGCCGCGTGGTCGTCGCGGCGACGCACGGCGTGCTGTCCGGCCCGGCCGTGGACCGGCTGAAGAACTCCCGCGTCTCCGAGGTGGTGCTGACGAACACGCTGCCTATCCCCGAGGAGAAGCAGTTCGACAAGCTCACCGTCCTGTCCATCGCTCCCCTCATCGCCCGCGCGATCAACGAGGTCTTCTCGGACGGCTCCGTCACCAGCCTGTTCGGCGGGCAGAGCTAGCCGCCCGCCGCGCGCCCGCCGCGCGCCCGCCGCCGGGGCGGAGCCGGCCGCCGCCCGGAACGGGGCCGGTCGGGGTCCGGGCCCGGGTTGGGGCGGGTCTTCGATCGGCTAGACTTGTGCGACCCGCGTCCGCTCCAGGTCGTCCAGTGCGTGCCGTGCCGGTACCGCGCTCCCTGGAGAACGCAAAGAATCTTCAAGTCGCCCGCCCCCAGTCGGCGTGCGAGGATCACAACCGTCCGTAACGGACGTCCGGACGCCCGGACGGCCGTGGATCGCAGAATGAGGAGTTTTCGCCGTGTCCGAGGTACGCATCGCCGCCGAGCCGCGCACCGAGTTCGGTAAGGGTGCCGCGCGGCGCACCCGCCGGGCCGGCAGGGTGCCCGCCGTCCTCTACGGTCACGGCACCGACCCCCAGCACATCTCGCTGCCCGGCCATGAGCTGATGCTGGCGCTCAAGACGCCGAACGTCCTGCTCACCATCGAGGGGCTGACCGGCGGCGCCGAGCTGGCGCTGCCGAAGGACGTCCAGCGCGACCCGGTCAAGGGCTTCCTGGAGCACATCGACCTGCTGCTCGTGAAGCGCGGCGAGAAGGTCGTCGTGTCGCTGCCGATCCAGCTCGTCGGCGACGTGGTGCCGGGCGGCCAGGTCGCGCAGACCGAGGTGGAGATCTCGGTCGAGGCGGAGGCCACGCACATCCCCGAGTCCGTCGAGCTGGACATCAGCGGCCTGGAGATCGACAGCCAGGTCCTCGCGAAGGACCTGCGGCTCCCGTCGGGGGCGACGCTCGCCGCCGACGAGGACGTCCTGATCCTCCAGATCACCGACGCCAGCGTGTCCGCCGAGCGCGAGGAGGCGGCGGAGGCCGCCGAGGGCGCGGGCGAGGGCGCCGAGGGCGAGGGCGAGGCCCCGGCCGAGTAGTCGGCCGGGCGGTCCGGGCGCGCCGCGCGGCGACGCGGCCGTCCAGGTTGGACGCGGCATGTTCTTTCACGGCCCCGCGGGTGCGCACCCGCGGGGCCGTGGCCATTGTGCGGACCCGTGGGATGGAGGAGTTCGGTGAGCGCGGATCTCTGGCTGGTCGTCGGCCTCGGCAACCCCGGGCCGTCGTACGCGAAGAACCGGCACAACGCGGGGTTCATGGTGCTGGACGTCCTGGCGGCCCGTGCCGGCGGCAGGTTCAAGTCGCACCGGTCCAGGACGGACGTGCTGGAGGGTCGGCTCGCGGGCGGGCGGGCGGTGCTCGCGAAGCCGCGGTCGTTCATGAACGAGTCGGGCGGTCCGGTGAAGGGGCTGTGCGACTTCTACAAGGCGCCGGTGGAGCGGCTCGTCGTCGTCCATGACGAGTTGGACATCCCGTTCGGGGCGGTCCGGTTGAAGCAGGGCGGCGGTGACAACGGTCACAACGGGCTGCGGTCGGTCACGAAGTCGCTCGGGACGCGCGAGTACCTGCGGGTCAGGTTCGGGGTGGGCCGCCCGCCGGGGCGGATGGACCCGGCGGCGTTCGTGCTGAAGGACTTCTCCGCCGCCGAGCGCAAGGATCTCGACCTCGAGGTGGACCGGGCCGCGGACGCGGTCGAGGCGTTGATCTCCGACGGGCTCGGCGCGGCGCAGAACGTCTTCCACGCGGGTTGAACGTCTTCCGCGTCCGTCGAACGTTCGGGGGCGCGGGCTGAATGGACGTCCACACGGGTTGAAAAGGGTCGTCCACGCAGGCTGAACGCCCTTCAGCGCGGTGGCCGGATCCGGCCAGCCGCAGCGGAACGCGACCGTGTCGACGCGGATAGGCGCAGCCGGGTTTTCGTGCGCTTCTCGCCTTGTACGCCGGTGATCTCGGACCGGTACCGGCCGCCGCGTGACCTGACCATGGCAAAGCGGCCATAGGATGCAGCTCAAATGAGGTTCAAGATGCATGTGAACCTCAGGCGACGTTCAACCGTCTTCGGTGTGAATCGCGCTGACGGGGCGCGCGTTACAGGGGATTGGTGAGAGGTGTATATGGCCGTCGTTGACAAGGTGCAGGCCGAGTCATCGACCAGCCATGACCAGCGGCGTCCGTCGTTCCAGAGCTGGAGCGGATCCTACCGGCGGGTCGCCGGGTACCTGGACTTCCTCAGCATGCTGGCGGCCGGCGTGATCGCGTTCGTGCTCCGGTTCCCGGGCGTCCCGACCGACCTGAACGCGCCGTACGTGGCGCTGACGGTCGCGCTTCCGATCGTGTGGGTGCCGACGCTGATGCTGTGCCGGGCCTACCAGCCGCGGTACGTCGGCGTCGGGTACGAGGAGTTCCACCGCGTGCTGCGGGCCGGGTTCATCCTCACCGCGACGGTCGCGATCGTCGCGTACGCGACCAAGACCGAAGTGGCGCGCGGCTACGTGGTGATGGCGCTGCCGCTCGGAACGGTCCTCGCGCTGCTCGCCCGCTACCGGCTGCGCAAGTGGCTGCACCGCAAGCGCTGGAACGGCGAGTGTATGCGCCGCGTCGTCGCGGTCGGTCACCGCACGTCGGTCGCCGACCTGATCCGCGAGCTGCAGAAGAAGCGCTACCACGGGATGGACATCGTCGCCGTGTGCCTGCCGCCCGCGCTCGCGTCCGGCGACGACGCGGTGGCCGAGGTGGAGGGCGTCCCGGTGCTGGGCGACTTCGCGCAGGCGGCGGCCGTGGCCGACCGCGTCGCGGCCGACTCGGTCGCGGTGCTCGCCTGCCCGGAGATGGACGGCGTGGCGCTGCGCAGGCTGGCCTGGCAGATCGAGCGCAACGACGTCGAGCTGGTGGTCGCGCCCGCGCTGATGGACGTGACCGGCCCGCGGATCTCGATCCGCCCGGTGTCCGGGCTGCCGCTGCTGCACGTCGAGCACCCGGAGCTGGACGGCGGCCGCAAGGTGTTCAAGGGCCTGTTCGACCGGGTCGCGGCGCTCGGTGCGCTGCTCGCGCTGAGCCCGCTGCTGGCGCTGGTCGCGGTCCTGATCAAGTTCTCCGGCGAGGGCGGCCCGGTGCTGTTCCGGCAGATCCGGGTCGGGCGCGGCGGCCGCGAGTTCACCGTGCTGAAGTTCCGCACGATGGTCCCGGACGCCGAGGCCCGCCGCCTCGAACTGCTCCAGCAGAACGAGAACGACGGCGTGCTGTTCAAGATCCGCGCCGACCCGCGGGTGACGCCGGTGGGCCGCTGGCTGCGCCGCTACTCGCTGGACGAGCTGCCGCAGCTGTTCAACGTGCTGCGCGGCGACATGTCGCTGGTGGGGCCGCGTCCGCCGCTGCCGGAGGAGGTCGCCCAGTACGGCGGCGACGTGTACCGGCGGCTGGTCGTGAAGCCGGGCCTCACCGGCCTCTGGCAGGTGAGCGGCAGGTCCGACCTGACGTGGGAGGAGTCCGTCCGGCTCGACCTGCGCTACGTCGACAACTGGACGCTCGCCCTCGACCTCCAGATCATGTGGAAGACCTGGTCGGCGGTCTTCCGCGGCTCCGGCGCGTACTGAACCGGAGGCCCCGCGCGGGACCCTATGGCGACCCTTGGCGACCCCTGCGGGGCGCCGACCGGTGGCCGCGGGGGCGTACCCTGACGCGGGCGCGGCGCGCTCGGACGCGCATGAGACAGTGGATCGGACAGAACGAGCCGAATCGGGAATGTGATCGACGGATGACGGTGGATGCGGCCGCGGACGACCACGAGCTGGCGGCGGAGCTCGCCGGCACGGCGGGTCGCCTGCTGCTGGACGTGCGGGACGAGGTGGGCTTCGCCGACGCGCGGGCCCTCAAGGACGCGGGCGACCTGCGGTCGCACGAGTACCTCATGGCGGCGCTGGCCGAGCGCTGTCCCGGCGACGCCGTCCTGTCCGAGGAGGGCCGCTCCGCGGCCGCGGGCAAGCGCACGGGCGGCGGCGAGAGCGCCCCCACCCGCAACACCGCCGACGCCGAGCGGCTGACCGCCGACCGCGTCTGGATCATCGACCCGCTGGACGGCACCCGCGAGTTCTCCGAGGAGGGCCGCCGCGACTGGGCGGTGCACGTGGCGCTGTGGCGGCGCGACCCGGCCGGCGGCGGACGGCTCGCCGCCGGGGCCGTGGCGCTCCCGGCGCAGGGCCTGATCCTGCGGACGGACGCCACCGGCGGCGCGTCGCTGGTCCGGGACGACGCGGGCGACCCCGACCCGGTGACCGCCGGGTCGCGCCGGGCCCGCGGGGTGCTGCCCCGCGAGGTGCCGCTGCACGTCCCGGCCCCGGACGCCGGCAAACTGCGCATCGCGGTGAGCCGCACCCGGCCGCCGGAGTTCGTCCAGCGGATGGCGGATCAGATAGACCTCGACGTCGAGATGGTGCCGATCGGGTCGGCGGGGGCGAAGATCTCCGCGGTCCTGCTCGGCGAGGTGGACGCCTACGTCCACGCGGGCGGGCAGTACGAGTGGGACTCGGCCGCCCCGGCGGCGGTGGCCCTCGCGGCGGGGGCGCACGCGTCCCGCGTCGACGGGGCCGCGCTGGAGTACAACCGGGAGGACCCGCGGCTCCCGGATATCCTGGTGTGCCATCCCATGTCGGCGTCGACGCTGCTGACCGGCATCGGGAGTGTGTCCGGCGCGTTGCCCTGACGCCTTCCCGCCCGAGGGCGGGATTTTTTCCGCGGCCGCCGGGCGTTCGATCCGGAGGGGACGTCCGTCCCGCGGCCACTCGGTTGCATCTGCCAGTACAGCGTGAAAGAGCCCACACCATGCCTCAGACGACGCAGCGTTGTGATTACCTGCTGTCCCAGTTGGACGTGCTAGAAGCCGAGTCGATCCACATCTTCCGCGAGGTCGCGGCGGAGTTCGAGCGGCCGGTGCTGCTGTTCTCCGGCGGCAAGGACAGCATCGTCATGCTGCGGCTGGCGCAGAAGGCGTTCTGGCCCGCCCCGATCCCGTTCCCGGTGATGCACGTCGACACCGGGCACAACTTCCCCGAGGTGATCGAGTTCCGCGACCAGATGGTCGCCGACGTCGGCGTGCGGCTGGTCGTCGCCTCGGTGCAGGAGTCGATCGACAGCGGCCGCGTGGTGGAGCAGAAGGGGCGCCGCGCGTCCCGGAACCGGTTGCAGACCACGACGCTGCTGGACGCGATCGAGGAGCACCAGTTCGACGCCGCGTTCGGCGGGGCGCGCCGCGACGAGGAGAAGGCCCGCGCCAAGGAGCGCGTGGTGTCGTTCCGCGACGAGTTCGGCCAGTGGGACCCGAAGAACCAGCGTCCCGAGCTGTGGAACCTGTTCAACACGAAGATCGTGCAGGGTGAGCACGTGCGCGTGTTCCCGCTGTCGAACTGGACCGAGCTCGACATCTGGGACTACGTCCGCCGCGAGGAACTGGCGCTCCCGCCGATCTACTTCTCGCACACCCGCCGCGTGTTCGAGCGCGACGGCCTGCTCCTGGACGCCGAGACCGGGTTCGCGAACCGCGGCGACGACGAGCCGGAGTTCGAGGCCACGGTCCGCTACCGGACGGTCGGCGACGCGTCCTGCACGGGCGCGGTGAAGTCGGCGGCGGAGAGCCTGGAAGAGGTCATGGAGGAGATCGCCGCGACCCGGGTGACCGAGCGCGGGCAGACCCGCGCCGACGACCGCACCAGCGAGGCCGCCATGGAGGACCGCAAGAAGGAGGGCTACTTCTAATGGCCGCCACCCAGCCTTCCGGGGGAGCCTCGCTCTCCGGCACGACCCCGTCCGGCAAGAGCATGGACCTGCTGCGCTTCGCCACCGCCGGCAGCGTCGACGACGGCAAGTCCACGCTGATCGGCCGCCTGCTGTTCGACTCCAAGTCGATCTTCGAGGACCAACTGGAGTCGGTCGAGCGAACCAGCGCCGACCGCGGCGAGGAGTACACCAACCTCGCGCTGCTGACCGACGGCCTGCGCGCGGAGCGCGAGCAGGGCATCACCATCGACGTCGCGTACCGGTACTTCGCGACGCCGCGCCGCAAGTTCATCATCGCCGACACGCCAGGCCACATCCAGTACACCCGCAACATGGTGACGGGCGCGTCCACGGCCGACCTGGCGATCATCCTGGTGGACGCCCGCAAGGGCATCCTTGAGCAGTCGCGGCGGCACGCGTTCCTGACCACGCTGCTCCAGGTCCCGCACCTGGTCGTCGCGGTCAACAAGATGGACCTCGTCGACTACGACCGCGCCGTGTACGAGCGGATCGTGGACGAGTTCACCGCGTTCGCCTCCAAGCTCGAGGTGACCGACCTGACCTTCATCCCGATCTCGGCGCTGCACGGCGACAACGTCGTCGAGCGCAGCGTCAACATGACGTGGTACGAGGGCTCGTCGCTGCTGCACCACCTGGAGCATGTCCACATCGCGTCCGACCGGAACCTGATCGACGTGCGGTTCCCGGTGCAGTACGTGATCCGCCCGCACGCCTCCACCGACCCCGACCTGCACGACTACCGGGGATACGCGGGGCAGGTCGCGGGCGGGGTGCTGAAGCCGGGCGACGAGGTGGTGCACCTGCCGTCCGGGCTGACCACGACGATCACCCACATCGACGGGCCGCGCGGCCCGGTCGCGGAGGCGTACGCGCCGATGTCGGTGACGCTGCGGCTGGCCGACGACATCGACATCTCCCGCGGCGACATGATCGCCCGGCCGCACAACCGCCCGGAGGTCGCGCAGGACATCGACGCCATGGTGTGCTGGATGACCCCCGACCGGACCCTCACGCCGCGCGCCAAGCTGGTGATCAAGCACACCACGCGGACCGCCAAGGCCGTCGTGAGGGACCTGCACTACCGGCTGGACGTCAACACCCTGCACCGCGACGAGGAGGCGACCGGTCTCGGGCTGAACGAGATCGGCCGGGTCTCGCTGCGCGTCACCCAGCCGCTGTTCGTCGACGACTACGGCCGCAACCGGCTGACCGGCGGCTTCATCCTGATCGACGAGGCCACCAACAACACCGTCGGCGCCGGAATGATCACCGGCGCGCGCTGATCCCGGCGCGCCGCGGGACGCCGTCCCGCGGCGCGCTCGGCAAGCATCCGTCCAGGCTCCCGGTCCGTCCCCCTCGAGAGCAAGGCAGGCCATCGATGCCCCCTTCCGTCGGCGTCGTCCTCCCGACGCACAACCGGCCGGAGCTGCTGCGCCGCGCGCTGGAGTCGGTCCTCGCCCAGGAGTACGACGGCGACCTGCGCGCCGTCGTCGTGTTCGACCGGGCCGAGCCGGACGCCTCGCTCGCCGGGGACCGCGTCGAGGTGATCGCCAACACCCGGACGCCGGGCCTCGCGGGCGCCCGCAACACCGGGATCCAGCACCTCGGCACCGACCTCGTCGCGTTCTGCGACGACGACGACGCGTGGCTGCCCGGCAAGCTCGCCGCCCAGGTCAAGGCGCTGGAGGCCGAGCCCGAAGCGGTGCTGTGCAGCGCCGGCATCGTCATCGACTTCGACGGGCGCGAACTGCCGCGCCTCGCCGGGACGACGAGCGTCACCTACGACGCCCTCATCAAGGACCGGATGATGAGCGTCCACTCGTCCACCTACGTGGCGCGCCGCGAGCCGCTGATCGAGATCGGCATGGTGGACGAGACGATCCCCGGCAGCCAGGGCGAGGACTGGGACCTCGCGCTCCGCGCCGCGCGCCGCCACCCGGTCGTGAACGTCGACGAGCCGCTCGTCCGCGTGCTGTGGGGGCTGACGTCGTACTACGCGCAGGCGTGGGAGACGAAGGTCGCGGCGCTCGAATGGTTCCTCGCGCACTACCCGGAGATCGGCCGCGAGCCGGGCGCGGCCGGGCGCGTCTACGGGCAGCTCGCGTTCGGGTGCGCCACGGTCGGGCGGCGGCGGGACGCGCTGCGCTGGTCGGCCCGCGCGCTGCGCGCGAACCCGGCCGAGCGGCGGGTGCCGTTCGCGCTGGCGGTCGCGTCCGGGGTGGTGTCCGGCAAGCGGGTCCTGCTCGCCCTGCACACCCGGGGACGCGGAATCTGACCGATGCCTGCCGTTTCCCCGCTTCCACCACCTTTCCCCATGTCGCGACGCTAGTGTCCCCGCTACCGCCCCCGTGTTCGCCAAGGCCGTCCCAGTGTTAGAAGGAGCCCTCCCGTGCACATCTCCGCCCGCCGCATCGCCGCGTCCGGGACGCTCGCGCTGGCGCTCACGCCCGCGCTGGCGCTGACCGCCGTCCCCGCGCACGCGCAGGTCGACCTCGACGCGGTCGCCGAGGGCATCACCGAGAGCGGCTACTACGTCGACTCGCACGCGAAGTACTACCAGTCGGACGGCGCGCAGGAGCTGCTCCGCACGGCGCAGGGCCGGTCCGTGGCGGTGTTCATCGCGATCCTCCCGGCGGGGAACGACCCGGCGGCGGTCCTCCAGCAGCTGCCTGGCCTGATGCACCGCAAGGGGACGTACGCGGTCCTGGCGGGCGACCAGTTGAAGGTGTCGTCGAACGCGCTGCCGGACGCGCAGGTGAAGACCGCCTACACGAAGGCCGTCGCGGGCGCGAAGGGCAAGCCCGACCTGGCGCTGCTCCACTTCGTCCGGACGCTGCCCGAGTCGAAGTACGCGCCGCCGAAGCCCGGCAAGCCCGGCAACAACGGCAAGCCCGCGCCGCAGTCGTCGACGCAGCAGCAGGAGGAGCGGACGCTCGCCCAGTCGCAGCCGACCGGCCCCGCCGCCGGGTCCGAGGCCGCGGGGCCGAAGGACGACGGCGGTTCGGCGCTGCCGTTCGTGCTGGGCGGCGGCGGCCTCGTGGTCGTCGCGGCGGCGGGCGGTTTCCTGCTGCTGCGCAAGCGGTCCGCGAAGCCCGCGCCGGCCGGGGCGCCGGCCGGGGGCGGGCAGCCGCTCGTGCCGCCCGCGCAGCCCGCGGCCGACCCGGGCGAGGCGCGGGCCGAGGCCGCCAAGCCCGAGCCGCCCAAGGACGCCTGAGCGTCCGGCAGGAGGGGGTCAGGGCGTTCGGGGGGCGACGAGCAGGATCAGGTGGCGTTCCCCGGCGCCCGCGGACACGCTGTTCCCGGGTGCCCCGCCGAGCGACGTCACGACCTTGCCGGGCCGGCTGCGCGCCGCCCGCCGCCCGGAGCCGAGCTGGCCGCTGCCGCCCGCGCCCCAGGTCAGCGGCGTCCCGTCGGTGAGGATCGCCGCGCCGTACGCCTCGCCCGCGAACACCTGCGCGGCGCCGCGCAGCCTGCCGTCGCCGTCCTCGTCGACCACGTGGACGGGGGACGTGCGGAGCGTCAGCGTCCCGTCGCCGAGCTGCCCGGCGGTGTTGTTGCCCCAGGCGACGACCGTGCCGTCCCTGCGGAGCGCGTAGTTGTTCTTCTCGGCGGCGGCGAGCGCGATGACGCCGCCGAGGCGGCCCTGGCCCGCCACGCCCGACACGAGCGTCGGGGTGAGCCGGTCCTCGCGCGTCCCGTCGCCGAGCTGGCCGAGGTCGTTGTGGCCCCACGCGGCGACCCGCCCGTCGTTCAGCAGCGCCAGGCCGTGCTGCCCGCCGACCGCGACGCGG
Source organism: Actinomadura syzygii (assembly GCF_008085905.1). Lineage (GTDB taxonomy): Bacteria > Actinomycetota > Actinomycetes > Streptosporangiales > Streptosporangiaceae > Spirillospora > Spirillospora syzygii. The sequence continues at coordinate 543,083 of NZ_VSFF01000008.1, forward strand.
ACGACGCCGTTCAGCCGCCCGGCCCCGTACAGGCCGCGGACGGGCACCGGCAGCGCCCGGTCCTCGCGGGTGCCGTCGCCGACCATGCCGAACGTGTTGGCGCCCCACGCGAGCACCTGCCCGTTGCGGCGCAGCGCCAGCTCGGTGCGCCCGTCGGCGGCGATCGCCGTGATCCCGCCGAGCGGGCGCTCGCCGTCCGGGGACCTCACGGTCGTCGGGTAGAGCGGGCTCTCGCGCTCGCCCGTGCCGCGCTGGCCGGACGCCCCGACGCCCCACGTCACGACGGTGCCGTCGCGGCGCAGCGCCATGGAGAAGTCGGTGTTGGCGCTGACGGCGACGACGTCGCCGAGCTGCCCGTCCTGCCCGTCCGGGGCGAGGACGGGGACCGGGACGCGGCTGTCGCGGGTCGTCCCGTCGCCGAGCTGGCCGTGGTCGTTGGCGCCCCACGCGACGACCGTCCCGTCGCCCTTGACGGCGAGCGAGTGCCGCCCGCCGCCCGCGACCGCGCGGACCCTCTCCAGGCCGACCGGGGCGAGGTTCGGGTCCCTGTCCGGGCCGGGACGGCCGAGCTGGCCGTTCTCGTTGAGGCCGCTCGTCCAGACGGCGCCGGTCGGGCCGCCCGCCGCACCGGCGGCGGGCGGCGCGGACGCGGGCGGGGACACGCCGGGCGCCGCCGTCCCGCCGCATCCCGCCGCCAGCAGGCCGAGCGCGACGAGCGCGGCGAGCGCCGCCGTGAGACGCCCGCCGATCACGCCTTCCGGACGCACGCGAACAGGTGCCTGCGGTAGTTGTCCTCGTAGGGCGGCCGGGCGTCCTCGTCGGGGCCGAGGTCGACGATCTCGTCGAAGCCGGTGTTCTCGCGCAGGAACCGCTCGACGCGGGCCGGGTCCCAGCCGCGCAGCGACTCGGCGAACCACTTCTCGTTGTCCTGGCCGGTGTCGAAGAACAGCACCCGCCCGGTGGCGCGGTCGAGCAGCCTGATCAGCTCCTCCGCGCTCACCGACCCCCGGCCGAGGACGAAGTGGTGCAGCAGGCTGAAGCACGACACGACGTCCCAGCGGCCCTCGTCGTGCCCGCCGAGGAACTCGACGGCGTCGCCGGTGGAGATCACGCCGTCGGGGAGGCCGTACACGGCCTTGCCGAGCGGCACGGCCAGCGGGTCGCGCTCGATCCCCTCGGCCTCGAACCCGCGTCCCGCCAGCTGCGACACGAACCAGCCGTAGCAGCTCGCGACGTCCAGGTACCGGCCGCCGGAGACGCCGCGCTCGGCGAGGAACGCGTCCATCTTCGCGAGCCGGTCGGTGCACTGCCGGACGGTCGTCCAGCCGGTCTCCAGCTCGGGCGCGTCGATCGGCTGGTACAGCTCGTGGGTGCCGTCGAGCCAGCTCATCTTGAGCAGCAGGTCCTGCAGCGGGGTGGTGACGGGCAGCCACTTCGCGACGACGCTGGCGCCGTCCGCGCCGCTCATCGCCGCGATCGCGAGGCGGTGGTGGCCGTCCAGGATCTGGAACCGGTCCGAGCCGCGGACGGGCGCGACGAGCACCGGGTCCTGCGGGCCGCTCTGCTGCGGGCGCGGCGCCGCGCCGGGCGCCTCCTCGCCGCGGTAGCGGGCCACGAACGCGCGGGCCGCCGCGAGGACGCCCGCCTCGTCGGCGCCGCCGAAGTAGGTGCCGCCCGCCTCGATGCAGCGCAGCCCGAGCCGCCCGTAGGCGCTGCCGAGGATCTGCTCGTCGGTCAGGTCGGCGTGCTCGTCGGCGAGCCGCAGCAGGCCGACGTGCGGGCCGTCGAGGAACGGGGTGGACGGCCACAGCATGTCGCCGGTGCGGTCGGCGAACTCGCGGGCGGTCCAGCCGCCCTGCGCGCCGACCAGCAGCTTGTCGAACCGGACGGGCACCTTCCACGGGCGGCGCAGCACGGCGGTCGACACCGCGACGCGCGCCGCGGCCGGGATCGGCAGCGAGCGCCCCGCGTCGACCAGCCGTCCGTACACGGGGCCGCTCGGCGCGAGCCCGCTCTTGCGCAGCACCGCACGGGACTTGCGGCGCACCTGGTCAATTCCTGTCATTGTCCTCGTGGGGGGACGACCCCCCACACCCCCCTCGCTCAATCATGGGTTCAGTTGGTGGCTGGTGTCGTGTCGGGGACCGGCGGGACGGTGACGCCCGCGGGTTCGGATGCGGGCCGGCGGCCCCGCCGTCCCGGGAGCAGGGAGGCGAAGGCGGTCAGGGCCAGCCGCTCGCGGCCGGCCCAGAGGAGGACGACGTACAGGATCGCGCCCGGGACGAGCCCGGCGGCCAGCGCGGCCGGGCCGGAGCCCGCGACGAGCCGGACGGCCAGCGGCACCGCGGCGAAGCTCACCACCGCCGAGCCGCCCGCCCAGAACAGCCCGGCGCTCGCCGGGGACATGCCGAGGATGCGGCGGACCTGGACGAGCGCCAGCAGCGTCCGGACGAGCAGCCCCGCCGCCCGCGCGGCCGCCGCGCCCGCGATCCCGAACGGCGGGATCAGCAGGACGTTCAGCACCAGGTTCACGGTCAGCGCGGCGCTCTGGTTGACCAGGCTCAGCCCGCTGCGCCCGGCCATGAGGAGCATCACGTCGCGGGCCCCGGTCGCGGTCGCGACCAGCATCGCCATCGCGAGGATCACCGTGACGGTCTGGCCGCTGCCGCGGTACCCGTCGCCGAACGACGCGACGTACACCGGCGCGCCCACCGCGATCGACAGGTGCACCGGCCAGGCGAGCACCAGGTTCCAGGACGCGCAGACCGCGAAGATCCGCTGCGCGCCGGTCCGGTCGGACAGGGCCATCAGCTTGCTCACCGCGGGCTGCATGACGTTCTGCACGGCCTGCGTGACGAGCTGGCTGATCACGATGAACCGGGTCGCGGCCGTGTAGATCGCGGCCTCGCGGGGCGAGCTGAGCGCCGCGACGAGCACGATGTCGGCGCGCTGGAACGCCGTCTGGCAGATCTGCGCGAACGCGCGCGGCCCGGTGAAACGCCAGAAGTCGTTCGCCAGCGGGCCCCACGCGGATCCGCCCGGCGCGACCGGCTCGGCCGTGGCGGACGGGGCCCGGCCCCGGCGGCTGATCCTGAGGTACCAGAGCGCCGCGACCGCGATGCACGGCAGGTAGGGCGCGGCCCACGCGAACGCCAGCCAGGTCGCGTCGTCGGACAGCAGCGCCGCCGCGATCACCCCGGCGACCTGGAGCGTCTGCCGCAGGATCTTGTCGACGAGGACGGTCGGCCGCATCGACCCGTAGCCGCGGGTCGCCGCGAGGAGCGCGTCGTGCGCCCCGGCGAGCGGCAGGAACAGCGCCAGCACCCGCACCATCCCGACCGCCTGGCCGGGGTCGTCGGCGCCGATGTGGCCCGCCGTCCACGACGAGGTCGCGGCGAGCACGAGAGCGGCCACCGCCGCCGTCGCCGCGACCGGGACGAGCGCGACCGGGACCGTCCGCAGCGCCGCCGTCCGGTCGCCGAGCGCGAGGTGCCGGGGCAGCCAGCGCAGCAGCCCGGCGTCCGTGCCGAGCCCGGACACCGCCTGCAGGATGATGAACAGCGACGTCGCGGCAAAGAACGTTCCCGCGATGCGCTGCGAGTACAGGTGCGCGACGAGGAAGACCAGCGCCAGGCCCTGCACGCCGGCGACGGCGGCGCCCACGAGGTTGAGGGCGCCGCCCCTCGCCAGCCTGTTCAGATTGGGCCCGCCGGACGGCTCCGGTTCAGGACCCGGCATGCCGCCCCGCTTTGTGCGGCTTCTTTCCGTAGCGGGGCATGTCGGGGCCGGGCTCGCCGGCGGCCGGGCCGTCCGGCGCGTCGTCGGGCTGCTCGGGCGGCATGTACTTGGAGATGTCCTCCTGCGTCCGCGTCGAGGCCGACTCCAGCGCGGCGGCGGCCTCGGCCTGCTCGGCCGCCGCGTCGGCCTCGCCCGGGGCGATGTCCGACGGCGGGGCGGGCGGCTTCGGCGCGACCGGCTTGCCCGGACCCGACGGCGGTTCGAGCGCCAGCGGTCCGCGCGGCCGCGCGGACCCCTGCGGCGGGGCGCCGCGCCGGCGCGGCTGCCGGGACGGCGCCTGCCGCGGGTCGCGGGGCTGCTGCTTGATCTGCGGCTGCTGCTTGATCTGCGGGAGGGCCTGGGTGGTCAGGGACGCGGCCTCGGCGTCCTGGTCGTCCTCGTCGCGGGGACGGCCCGGCCAGTAGCCGCCGTCGTCGGACGGGTCGGGACGGCGCGCGTCCTCCGGGCCGGGCTGCTCGTCCGCCCAGCCGAGGGACGCGTCGCCCGGCACCCGGCTCTCGCCGCTGCCGCGCGTGTCCGCGGGCACCCGCGTCTCGCCGCTGCGCTGCGGAGCGCGGGCCGGCCGGGACGGCGCGGCCTGCCGCTGCGGGCGGCCGCCGCGCTGCTCCGGCGGCTCCAGCAGGGCGCCGAGCACGGTCACGCCCGCGCGCTCGGCCTCGATGTAGGCCTGGCGCAGCTCCTCGCGGGTCGTCACGCCCTGGTTCACGACGAGGACGACCGCGTCCACGAACGTGCACAGCGCCTGCGCGTCGGCGTCGTGCAGGCTCGCCGCGTTGACGACGAGGTACTCGCTGCGGCGGCGCAGCACCTTCACGGTCTCGCGCATCCGCGGGCCGCTGTAGCGGTGCGCGGCCTCGCGGGCGCGCGGCCCGCGCGGCAGCAGCCGCAGCTGCGAGTCGGTGTGGATCAGCAGGGTGGCCGGGTCGGTGCCGCTGAGCAGCGTGTCCGACAGGCCCTTGCCGGGACGGGCGCCGAACAGCCCCGTCATGTCGGAGTCCTCGGTGGTGGCGTCGATCATGATGGTCTTGGCGCCCGCGAACGCCAGCGACACCGCGAGGTTGGCGCTCGCCAGCCGGGCGCTGCCGCCCGGCGTCGCACTCGTGACGAGCAGCGCCACCGGGGTCTGCGGCGCGGTCGCCACGACCGCCGCGCGCAGCCGCCGGTACGCCTCGCCGACCGGGCTCTTCGGCGCGCTGACCAGGGCGAGCGTGTCGCCGCCCGGACCGCCGGAGGGGATCGTGGCGAGCGCCCGGACGCCGAGCCCCTCGATCGCCTCGGCGTTGCGCAGCCGCTGGTTCAGCCGCTCCCGCAGCAGCATGATCACGAATCCGGCGACCAGCCCGAACAGGAGGCCGCCCGCGCCGTACATGGCGGGCCGGACGATGCCGGGGCCGCTCGGCGCGGCCGCCGGGGTGATGACCTGGCCCGGGTCGATCGGGGTGCTGGCGATGTCGTTGGACTGCTCGTCGATCACGCCGAGCTGGTTGTTGAAGGCGGTGATCCGCTGCGCGATGGTCGCCTTCTTCGACCCGGACGAGAGCGCCAGCTCGCGGTTGGCCTGGTCGAGCTGCCGCGTGACCTTCGTCGCCTGCGCCTTGAGCTTGGTGAGCTGGTTGTTCACCACGCTCTGCGCGCGCTGCGTCCGGTACTCAAGGTAGGCGTCGGCGAACGCCTGCGCGCCCGCGCGGGCGTCGCCGGAGTCGCCCGTCGTGTAGGTGAGGCTGAGCACCTGCGTGTTCGGCGGCGCGGAGACGCCGATGGTCCCCTCGGGCTCGTGCCCGAGCTTCTTCGTGACGATCTGGGCGACCCCGTCGGTGGCGACGAGCTGCGCCTCCGTCTGCAGGTTCACGAGGTCGTCGCCGCGGCCCTCGGGCGAGTACGGGTTGCCCTCAAGGGGGGTGACGAGGACGGTCGCCGTCGCCTTGTACGGCGGCGGGATGACGATCTCCAGCGCGATGCCCGCGCCCGCCCCGGCGACGCCGAGGACGATCAGCATCGCCGCGTACCGCCGGACCAGGGCCAGGAGCTGCCCCCCCTGCGGGTCTGCCGTCTGGTCAGCTCCCACGACGAATCCCCTCATCGATCCGCGGATGTCTTTTCATCACGACTTTAACCGCGTGTTGCACATGGACGGTTCCGTTCATCTCAACCTCGTCCGGGAGCGGTGGCTCGGTGCGGAGATCTTGCCTGGGAACTCGCCGCGGGTCGCGCGGTCCGGGGGGCCGGGCCGGCGGGCGCGGCGGAGGTCAGCACGATGGCGCGGGCCGGGTTGGCGGACTGGTCGAGGGCCAGCACGCCGCTCGCGACCTCCCGGTCGAGCGCGCGGCCCTTCTCCACCACGACGAGGACGAGGTCGCTGGCGGCGGCCGCCGCGATGGTGTCGGCGCCGGTGATGTCGGGCGTGGTGATCACGACGACGCGCGACTCGCGGCCGGCCTTGTCGACGGCGCGGGTGAGCTGCCGGTCGTCGTCGCTGCGCACCAGCCGCACCCCGAACGTGCGGGGGACGGGGTCCGGGGACGGCGGCTCCGCGTCGCCCGCACCGGCGATGCGGAGCACGGTCGACGCCGAGCCGCCCTCGGTGCACAGCTCGGCCAGTTCGTAGGCCAGCTCGGTGCCCGCCGCGCCCGGCACGCCCGCGACCAGGACCGTCCTCGCCTCGGCGTCGAAGACGAGGTTGCGCAGTCGGCGGCAGACCTCGCGGTGGCCGCCGCCGAGCGTGCTCGCCTCCACCATGATCGGCAGCCGGGAGTGCAGCCGGATGTCGGCGGGCCGCCGGATGCGCCGCGGGCGGGTCTCGCGCAGCAGCACGAACGCGACCCAGGCGAGGAGGCCGAGGCCGATCCCGGTCGCGACGGACACGTCCCGGTTCGGATCGTCGCGGTGCCGCGGCAGCGTCGCGGCGCGCAGCACCTCGCCCGGCTGCTCCGCCCTGCTCTTCAGGCCGGAGATCTGCTGCTGGACGTCCCGGATCTGCTTCATGATCGCCTGGCGGCGGGTGCGGGTGGTGACGCGGCGCAGCTCGTCCTCGTCGCCGGGCAGGGCGTCGAGCTGCGTCTTCAGCAGGTTGAGGTTCTGCTCCAGGGCCGTCCGGTTGCGCTCCTGGATCTGGCCGAGGATGCGGGCCCGCAGGCTCAGGTACGCCTCCGCGACGACGGTGGCGCCGTCCCGCGCGGTCCGCGGCGACCGGGCCCGGACGCCGATCGTGAACACGTGCGTGTTGGACGGCACGCTCAGCTCGACGCGCTCGCGCAGCTTGTCGCGCGGGGCGTGGAAGCCCGGCTTCGCCGACAGCGTGGACAGCACGCTGTCGGACCAGACGAGCTGCGCCTCGGTGTCCATCGTCGTCTCGCGCGGCTGGCGCTTGTTCGTGTCGATCGACGACCCGATGTTGATGCCCGGGTGCAGCGCCACCGGCGGCGCCAGCACCGAGATGTGCGCGGTGTAGGTCGCCGGGGTCAGCGCGACCTTGGCGCCGCCGAGCGCGCAGCCCGCCACCACCGCGATCACCAGCGCCGCGAGGTGCCGCCGGACGGCGCTCGCGTACCGGGTCACGGGGATCGAGTCCGGCGCGAGCGGGGGTTCCGCCTGCACGCTGGACGGGCCGAGGGTGCGCTTGCTCATCGCCGCCGGGTCACCGTGCCCTCCGCCGCCAGGCGGGCTCGTCGCCGAGCAGGGCGGCGAGCTTGTCGTCCCAGGGGGCGTAGTGCCCGGCCAGCCTGCGGTGCAGCTGGTCGGGCAGCGGCGAGCCGGGGCGCGCGTTGTGCCGCTCGAACGACTCGGGCCGCCACGGCGGCAGGCCGAGGAACTCCAGGATCGCGTCGTAGCAGGGCTCCGGCTCGGCGAAGAAGTCCTCGGCGTAGGCGACGTGGACGCGGTCGCGGCCGAACAGCTCGAACAGCCGCCCGATCTGCTCGGCGTACTGGCCCCGGTCGACGTAGGAGTGGTGCCGGTGGCCGTGGCTGACGTACGCCGGGTCGGCCTTGATCTTCTCGACCTCGCCCGCGAGCCGCTCGGCCTCCAGGTCGAGCGCCCGCTCGAACGGCTCGGTCTCGAACCCGCGGGCCAGTTCGTGCTTGTGCGCCGAGTACGCGCGGATCACCGGGTCGCGGAGCAGCGCGATCAGCTTCACGTCCGGCAGGTCGCGGGCGATGCGCTCGGGGGCCAGCGGATGGTGCATGTAGTACCCGGCCGACTCGAACGCCAGCGGCCGCGCGTCCGGCATGGCGGCGGCGACGCGCCGCTCGGCCCGCGTCCGCACCGGGAAGTGCCCCCGGTACCAGCCGAAGCCGCGCGAATAGTTCACGTCGAAGTAGTGCACGCCCTTGTGGAAGTTCGGCTGGACGACCGCCGGGTGCGCGGCGAGCGCCCGGAACAGCGACGTCGTGCCGCCGCGCTGCGTCCCGACCATGAGGAAGCCGGGCAGGACGCGGGTGCCGGAGGTGAGGCGCCCGCCCGCCCGGGTGGCGGCGCGGCCGGCCTCCTTGACCCACTGCGGGGCGTCACGGCGTGAGATCACGGGTTCCTCCCGGAGGCGGTGCCGGTCGCGGTGCCGGTCGCGTCGGCGTGGATCAGGGCGAGCAGGCGCTCGGTGTCGGCGCGCAGCGGCTCGCCGATCGGCTCCTGGGCGGCCAGCAGGTAGCGGCGGCACAGCTCCAGCAGGTACAGCCGGACGGTCGCGTCAGCCGCCGTGCCGGTCAGCCCGAGCGGCTCCAGGACGGCGGCGGCGCCGTCCGGCCATGTGGCGTAGGGCGGGCCCGCCGCGGTGCGCCTTTCCTTTTGCATGGCCTCTTGAAGGCGGTAGTGCAGCAGGTCGAAGCCGTTCGGGACGCCGCGCCCGAAGCGCTCCCAGTCCCACAGGCGGAGGACGCCGCGGTGCCAGGCCATGTTCCAGGGCGTCCAGTCGCCGTGCCAGGCGCCGAAGTCGAGCGGCAGGTCGCCGTGCGCCTCGCCGGTGCGTTCCACGACCTCGCCGAAGCGGGCGCGCTGCCCCTCGTCGAGGACGTCGGCGACGCTCGCGGCGGTCGCGTCCCAGAAGGGGCTGCCGCGCAGCGGCGTCCGCTCGACGCCGCCGACCTCGAACAGGGCCCGCATCTCCGCGACCGGGGCCCGGCCGCGCGGGCGCCAGCCGCGCGCGCTCGTCGGCAGCGGCTCCAGGACGAGCAGGTCGAGCGCCCGCCACGTGCCGTGGTGCAGCAGCCGGGGGACGTGGACCCGGCCGTCCAGCCGCCGGTCCAGGTGGGCGAGCGCCTCGGCCTCCCCGGCGAGCAGGCCGCGCGCCGTGGCCGTGTCGCCGACCTTGACGAACGCGACCGGCTCCCCGCCCGGCGACAGCACGTGCAGGATCGGCTTGCGGTTCGCGCGGGCGCTGCCGAGCCCGATGCTGACGACGACCGGGCGGCCGAGCAGCTCGGCGAGCCGGTCCTCGATGGACGGCCCGCCGCCGGTGATGCGCAGGCGGTCCTTCAGCGTCCGCTCCGGCAGGCCGGTGCGGACCGCCGCCGCGGTGAGGCCCCGCGACACCCGCTGCCTGACGCCGAGGTCGTGGCTGTACCGGCGCAGCGCGCTCGCCGCCGCGCCCGGCAGCCCGGCCGGGACGAGCAGCCGCGGGTGCTCGGCGTCCGGCAGGAACGCCAGCTCGCGGCGGGCGCCCTCGGACCGGCCCGGCCCGACGGCCGTGACGTCGGCGTCCGGCCACAGCTCCCGGGCGGCGTCGATCCAGGCGTCCCGGACCCGCTCGCCCGCCCGTCCACCGGCCTGCTCGCCGGTCTGGGCGCTCACTGGGACGTCCCGGCCGTCAGCGCCCGCGCGAACGGGTGCACCTGGTCGCCGCTGGCGTCCCGCCTGGCCCGCCACATCAGCGCCACCGCGATCATCACCGTGTACAGCGGTACCTCCACCATGTCGTATGTGATCATGAATAGGGCGAGGGCGATCAGCACGGAGCACCCCGCGAGCGAGTAGGCGCCGCGATCCCGCCAGTGCCGGAAGAAGCGGATGAGGAAGAACGCGGAGAACGCGACCGTCCCGACCAGGCCGTTGGCGAACAGCAGCAGCCACAGGTGGCCCTGCGTGCCGAGCGGCGGGGAGCCGCACGCCTTGCAGCCCTCCTTGTCGCCGCCGGAGACCTGGCCGAGGTCGCCCTGCACGTTGCGGGTCGAGCCGAACCCGACGATCGGCGACCCGGCGAGCGCGCTGCGCGTCGTCTCCTCGGCGAGCATGGTGCGGCGGTTGTTGCTGTGCGGGTTGTCCAGCCGGTCCTGGACGAGCCCCGGCAGCGGCGACAGCGCGACGACGATCGCCCCGGCGGCGGCCATCCCGGCCGTCCAGGCGATCACCCGCGGGCCGCCCACCTGGATCAGCTTGACCACCCCGAACAGCCCGATCGCGCCGAGCGCGCCCCACAGGCCCCGGTTCAGCGAGTACACGACCGGCCACAGCGACGCGGCGAGGATGGCGAACCCGGCGATGCGGCGCCGCGGCTGGGCGCGCAGGATCCAGGTCAGCAGGAAGTACGGCAGGAAGAAGGCGTACGCGGCGCCCCAGGTGTTGGCGTAGGCGAACGGCGCCATCGGCCGCGACTGCTCGAAGCCCAGGATCGACTCGATGTCGGCGACCTTCGGATGGACGATGTCGCGCACGAACGAGTTGCTCGTCAGCCCGTGCGGCAGGACCATCTCCATCGGCGACGTCAGCTGGATGGACGGGAAGAAAGAGCCGATCAGGCCGCCCACCGTCGTCACGATGAACATGTAGCCGAGCAGCTTGCCGATCCGCCCGGACGGCAGGTCGCGCTCGCTCAGGTTGCCGATGTACAGCAGGACGACCGTGAACGAGATGTACCAGGCGAGCCGCCACCCGTAGACCAGGAGCCGGCTGAACCCGCCGCCCGGCTCGGCGAGCGGGGCGTCCGCCCACAGCACGAGCAGGCCGAGGACGACCCAGACCAGGAAGAACAGCCACGCCGCGAACCCGAACGGGGCGACCAGCGTGCCGCGCCGCCGCCACAGCGTCATCGCCATCGGCACCGTCATCACGAGCAGCACCACGTTGGCGAGGCCGAGGATCCACCACAGGGGGAAGCCGAGGAACGCGACGCTGAGCGGCCAGCCCGGCCGCAGCCGCCACGGCAGCAGCCGCGCCGGCGCGAGGGGCGTGCTCCCCGCGATCCCTCGCATCCCGGTCAATCAACGCTCCGTTCCCCTGGACGCACCGTCCGGCGCGCGGATCCCGCCGGGCGCCCGGACCGTCCGTCCGCGCGCCCGTCCGAGTGTCCATCCGACGTGTCCGGCCGCGCACGGGCGCCCCGCCGCGAGTGGAGGACGTCCACCCCGCTGTCAGGGGCGACAACGGAGCGTGGCCGTTTTCGGCCACTATTTCCGGTCGTCCGAAGGGGGGTGGGCGGCGTCCTTCCGAGGTGCGCAGCGTACCCTGCGGGGCACGCTGGCCGTTCTCGCGGACCGCGGCACGGCGCCGGTCACCTTCCCGCGCACAATACGACACATCACAGGGCAGCTATGCCTCGACTTTGCACGGAGGGCTTGATGGGCAGACGTAGGTGGGGGGCCTTCACCGCTGGGGCGGTGCTGGTGCTGGGAACGCTGACGGGCCTCGCCGTCGCCGTCCCGGCGCAGGCCGACCAGCGGGGATCCGAACCCGGGCACGGGCGCGTCGTCAGCGCCGACCCGGCGGATCACACCCCGCACGTCGTGGACGGCACCGTCCAGTCGATCATCAAGATCGGCTCCAAGATCTATGTGGGGGGTTCCTTCACCCAGGTGAAGGAGGCGGGCTCGAACAAGCCGGTGCTGACCCGCAACCGGCTGTTCGCCTTCGACGCCGGGACCGGCGCGATCGACCCGAACTTCACGCCCAGTCTCAACAAGGGCGAGGCCAGCGTCCTGCTGCCCGCCCCGGACGGCCAGTCGATCTACGTCGGCGGCACCTTCAGCGAGATCAACGGCGTCCGGCACTTCGTGCTCGCCCGGATCAGCGCGCAGACCGGCGCCCCGATCGCCGCGTTCGACCCGCAGCTCGACGCCCGCGTCCGCGACCTCCGGTTCGCCGGCGGGCGACTCTACGTCGGCGGCACCTTCACCACGGCCGGCGGCGCCCCCAGGGTCGCGCTCGCCACGCTGAACCCGCAGACCGGCGCCCGCGACGACTTCGTCGACCTGTCCTTCGCCGGGACGCAGACCGGCGACGGCATCACCACGATGTACAAGTTCGACATCAGCCCCGACGGGTCCAAGCTCGTCGGCGTCGGCAACTTCAACTCGGTCGCGGGCAGCACCCGCCGGCAGATCGTCATGCTGGACCTCACCGGCCAGTCCGCGCAGCTCGCGAACTGGGACACCGTCCGCTACGCCGACCAGTGCTCGCAGTCGTTCGACACCTACATGCGCGACGTCGAGTTCTCGCCGGACGGCAAGTACTTCGTCGTGACGACCACCGGCGCCTACGGCGGCACCGCGAAGCTGTGCGACACGCAGGCGCGCTGGGAGAGCGGCGCGACCGGCGGCGGCCAGCAGCCGAGCTGGGTGAACTTCACCGGCGGCGACACCACCTACGCCGTCGAGATCACCGACACCGCGATCTACACCGGCGGGCACTTCCGCTGGGCCAACAACCCGTTCGCGGGCGACCGTCCCGGCCAGGGCGCCGTCGGCCGCGAGGGCATCGTCGCGCTCGACCCCGTCAGCGGGCTTCCGTTCAGCTGGAACCCCGGCCGTGACAAGGGCGTCGGCGTGTTCGACATGCTCGCCACCGACGAGGGCCTCTGGGTCGGCAGCGACACCGACAACATCGGCGGCGAGTACCACCAGAAGCTCGCCCTGCTGCCCATCACCGGCGGGACGACCGTCCCGAACCTCGTTCCCGGCAAGCTTCCCGGAAACGTCTACTACGCGGGCGGCACCGGCTTCCTCGCGCAGAACTACCTCAAGCACCGCTCGTTCGACGGGACGACGGCCGGCGCCGAGGTGAACGACAACACGGGCGGAGTCGACTGGCGCCAGGCCCGCGGCGCGTTCATGCTCAACGGCGAACTGTTCTACGGCGGGTCCGACGGCACGTTCCGCCGCCGCACCTTCGACGGGACGACGCTCGGCGCCCCCACCACCATCGACGCGGCCGACCAGCTCACCTCGATGACGACCTGGCACGGCCAGGTGCCGAACATCACCGGCATGTTCTACTACAAGGGCCGGATCTACTACACGCGCGGCGGGTCCTCGCTCTACTACCGGACCTTCAACCCCGAGAGCAACGTCGTCGGCGCCCTGGAGTCCACCGCCGTCGGCAACCTCCCGGGCATGAACTGGTCCTCGGTCGGCGGCATGTTCGTCGACGGCGGCAACCTCTACTACGTGAGCACCAGCAGCGGCAGGCTCTACCGCGTCGCGTTCTCCGAGGCGGGCGTGCCCTCCGGCAACAGCACCCAGGTGAGCACCGCCGACTGGCGCGGGCGCACCGTGTTCGTCTACGCGGGCACGCCGAACCAGGCGCCGACCGCCGCGTTCACGGCCAACTGCGACGCGCTCGACTGCTCGTTCAACGCCGCCGGGTCCTCCGACGAGGACGGCACCATCGCGTCCTACGCCTGGGACTTCGGCGACGGCAAGGACGGCACCGGCGCCACGCCGCAGCACGCCTACGACGCGGCAGGCACCTACACCGTCAAGCTGACGGTGACCGACAACCGCGGCGGGACCGGCACCAAGACGCAGGACGTCACGGTGGCGCCGAACCAGGCGAACATCGGATTCCGCGGCGGGTCGGGCGGCAACGCCAACGTCAAGACCGCGTTCGCGCAGGTCCCGCCGACCGTCCAGCCGGGCGACGGCCTGATCATGGTGCTGACCTTCAACAGCAGCACGGTGTCGATGACGACCCCGCCGTCCGGCTGGACGCAGGTCGACTCGCAGTCGGTGGGCGGCGCGACGTCCGTCCTCTGGAAGCGGGTCGCGCAGGCCGGTGACGCCGGAAGCCAGGTCAACGTCGGCCTGAGCGACTACACCAAGGCCGACATCCGGTTGCTGGCGTACGAGAACACCGACGCCACCGACCCGGTCGCGGCCGTCGCGAAGGGCGTCGACGGCGGCACGGTCACCGACCACACCAGCCCGACCGCCACCGTGGGCGACTTCGGTGACTGGGCGGTGACGTACTGGGGTGACAAGTCGTCCAGCACCACGGCCTGGACGGCCCCGGCGGGTGTCACGTCCCGCGGCACCGGCATCGGCTCCGGCAGCGGCCGCATCACGTCGCTGATCGTCGACAGCAACGGCACCGTCGCCACCGGCGGCTACGGCGCCAAGACGGCGACCACCGACGCGGGCAGCCGCGCCGCGATGTGGACGATCATCCTCGCGCGCAAGTAAGCCCTGTTTGCCCAGGGGGGCGACCCCCTGGAACCCCCGTTACGAACGGCGGGGCGTTTCCCGAGACCAGGTCAGCACGTACTACCTGTCGATCAACCGGAACAAGGAGTCGATCGTCCTCGACCTGAAGTCGGACGGCGGGCGCGACGTGCTCGCCCGGCTCGTCCGGCACGCGGACGTGCTGGTGGAGAACT
>NZ_VSFF01000009.1 GCF_008085905.1 Actinomadura syzygii
CCAACAACCCCGGATCCCTGCTCCACTGGACCCGCAAAATGATCGAAATCCGCCAACGCCACCCCGTCTTCGGCGTCGGCTCCTACGTCGAACTCTCCGCCTCCAACCCCTCCGTCCTCGCCTTCACACGAGAGATCACCGAGGACGAAAGCCCCTGGGGCGAGATGGACGCGGTCCTGTGCGTCAGCAACCTTTCCCGGTTCCCGCAACCGGTCGAACTCGACCTACGCCGCTTCGAGGGGTACTCCCCCGTGGAATGCATGGGCGGCGTCCAATTCCCGGCCATCGGTGAACTGCCGTATCTGCTGACGCTTCCCGGGCACGGCTTCTACTGGTTCCAGCTCATCCCGCCGGACGACGAATTGGAGCCCGCCCCGGCGGCCTCGGCCAAGGCCCTGTGACCGTGCTGCCCTCGCGCCCCGCTCTCACGCGGGACCTCGCGGAATGGCTGCCGAGGCAGCGGTGGTTCGGCGGCAAGGACGGCCCCATCGACGACCTCTCCATCGGCACCGCCACCCAACTCCGCTCCGGCGATCCCGCGCTTCACCACCTCGTCCTGGACGTCCACCAGAACGGCGTCACCGACCATTACCAACTGCTGCTCGGCGTCCGGAGCGACCTGCCGGACCGGTTGCGGCACGTCGAGATCGGCGGGCGCACCGCCCGCCGAGACGTGCGCCTGTACGACGCGGCGCACGACCCCGACCTGACGCGGGTCCTGCTCGCCGAGCTGGCCGCCGGGTCGTCCAGCGGCCCGCTGCGGTTCCACCACGCGCCGGGCGCCGCCATCCGGACCGACCTCGCGAGCCTGCCCATCACCGCCGAGCAGAGCAACACCTCGCTGCTGTTCGGCGACGTCTACATCTGCAAGCTGTTCCGGCGGCTCAGCCGGGGCGTCAACCTCGATCTGGAGGTGAACCTCGCGCTGTCCCGCCGCGGGTGCGCGCACGTCCCGTCCGTCCACGGCTGGATCGAGCTGGAGCCCGGCCCGGACGCGCGGGCGGGCGGTCCCGACGCGGGGCCCGTCACCCTTGGGCTGCTCTCCGACTACCTGCACACCGGCGCGAACGGCTGGAGCCTCGCGATCGCGAGCGTCCGCGACTGGTTCGCGCACACGCCGCGGCCCGGCGACGGCGAGTGGGCCGAGCTGGACGCGAGCGCCGCGGGCGGCGACTTCGCGGCCGAGGCGGAGCGGCTCGGCGCGGCGACCGCCGAGGTGCACCGGGCGCTCGCGGACGCGTTCGGCGTGACCGTCCTGCCCGCCGCCGAGGTGGGCGCGATGGCGGCGCGGATGAACGCCGAGCTGACCGGCACCTGCCGGGACGTGCCCGGCCTCGCCCCGCACGCGAAGGCGCTGACCGGCGCGTTCCTGGACCTGGCGGCGCGGGCGGAGCCGCTGCCGGTGCAGCGCGTGCACGGCGACTACCACCTCGGCCAGGTGCTGCGCACCGAGGGCGGCTGGACGCTGCTCGACTTCGAGGGCGAGCCCGCCCGGCCGCCCGCCGAGCGCCGCGCCCTCGCCCACCCGCTCCGCGACGTCGCCGGAATGCTCCGCTCCTTCGAGTACGCGGCCCGCTTCCTCATCGCCAAGCCGGGGACGAAACCGCCCGAGCCGGGCGGCCGGCCGGAGACCAGGGCGCACGCCTGGGCGGCGCGGAACCGGGCGGCGTTCTGCCGCGGCTACGCGGCCGCGGGCGGCGCCGACCCGGCGGCGCACTCGGTGCTCATCCGCGCCTTCGAATTCGAGAAGGCCGTTTACGAGGTCCGGTACGAGGCGCGGAACCGGCCCGCGTGGCTGCCCGTTCCGCTGACATCGCTCGCCCATCTGACCGCTTGACCAAAGACACGAAAGGCCGACCTTAATTCGACGTCATGATCATGCAAAATCGGCGCGGTCGCAAAATTCCGGAGCGTTCAACGGGTATCCGAATCCACGGCGGGAGATCACCTGCCGCCGGAAACCCGAACGATCCGGAACGGAGAGCACGCGAATGTCCATCGCACCTCGCAGCAACGGGACAGGCACCCGGGACACGGCCGCGGACACGGCCGCGGACACGGTGTCCGAAGGCGATACCGGCCAAGCCCGGGCGGCCGTCCGAAAACGGAGGGCGGTCCGCGCCGCCGTCACCGCGGCGGCGACCGGGTTCGCGCTCGCCGCGCCGCTGAGTTCGCACGCGCTGGCGGAGCTCAACCCCACCGTGCTGAGAAGCCTGCATCTGGACTCGGCCACGTTGAGGAAGGTCAGGGCCTACGACGCCTACCGGACGCGCGAGGCGGGCCAGCGGCATCGGGCGAAGCGGGCGATCTCGTTCGCGCGCAAGCAGATCGGCAAGCCGTACCGGTGGGGGGCCGACGGTCCCAACGGCTACGACTGCTCGGGGCTCGCGATGGCCGCGTGGCGGAAGGGGGGCGTCCACCTGCCCCGCGTCACGTACGCGCAGTACCGGGGAGTGAAGCGGAAGGTGGGCCTGAGCGACCTCAAGCCGGGCGACCTCATCTTCTTCCACGGCCGCAGCCATGTCGGAATGTACGTCGGGAACGGACGTTTCCTGCACGCCCCGCACGCGGGCGCGCGGGTCCGGATCGACAAGCTCGGCGGCACCCGTAAAAGGCAGTTCGCGGGCGCCGTACGTCCGGGGGCCCCCGCGTACAGGGAATGGTCGGCTTCGGTGAAGGAGCTCGTCCGGAAGATCGACCGGATGAGCGCCCAAGAGGAGGATGCCGATCAAAAACCGCCAGATAATCAGCGGAGCCCCCATATTCCGCCACCTACCGATACATTGCCCAAATCACCCGATAAACCATCGGAACACGCCCCCGATCCCGCTCCCGGCCACACCGGTGTGAAGGCGGCCGCCACGGCGGCCGACCCGGACACGCCGCCGGAGGACACCAACCCGGCGCCGAGGCCCAGGTACAAGGCCGACCCGGGCCGGCGCACCTGGGCGAAGTACGTCGGCCCGGCGGGCGACCTGACGGCGCCCGGCCACGTCCCGAACTGATCCGGGCGGCGCGCGCCGCCCGCGCCACGGGCGGCGCGCTTGACCTGGAGCGCGGTCCAGATGCTCGACTGGTGCTCCATGGACTACATCCGTCTCGGCCGGACCGGCCTCAAGGTCGGCCGCGTGGTGCTCGGCACGATGAACTTCGGCCCCCACACCGAAGAGCCCGACGCCCACGCCATCATGGACGCCGCGCTCGACGCCGGCGTCAACCTCTTCGACACCGCGAACGTCTACGGCTGGGGCGCCGACAAGGGCCGCACCGAGGAGATCATCGGGAGCTGGTTCGCCAAGGGCGGCGGGCGCCGCGACAAGACCGTCCTCGCCACGAAGGTGTACGGCGACATGGGGACGGAGGGCGACCCCTGGCCGAACCAGGGCCGGCTGTCCGCGCTGAACATCCGGCGGGCGGCCGAGGCGTCCCTGCGGCGGCTCGGCACCGACCACATCGACCTCTACCAGTTCCACCACATCGACCGGACGACGCCCTGGGACGAGATCTGGCAGGCGATCGACGTGCTCGTCCAGCAGGGCAAGGTGCTGTACGCGGGGTCGTCGAACTTCCCCGGCTGGGGCATCGCGCGGGCCAACGAGACGGCCGCGCGGCGCGGCTCGCTCGGGCTGGTCAGCGAACAGTGCCTGTACAACCTGGCCGAGCGGCGCGCCGAGATGGAGGTGATCCCGGCCGCGCGCGAGTACGGGCTCGGCGTGGTCCCGTGGTCGCCGCTGCACGGCGGGGCGCTCGGCGGCGCGCTGCGCAAGGAGCGCGAGGGCGGCGCGGCGCGGTCCCGGTCGGGGCACGCGCAGCAGATGCTCGCCGACCCGGCGACGCGCGCCCGCATCCAGGCGTACGAGGACCTGTGCGCCGAGCACGGCGCGGAGCCCGGCGAGGTCGGCCTCGCCTGGCTGCTCACCCGTCCCGGCGTGACCGGCCCGATCGTCGGCCCCCGCACCCGCGAGCAGCTCGACTCGGCGCTGCGCGCGGCGGAGCTCGACCTGTCCGAGGAGTTCCTCGCCGGGCTGGACGAGATCTTCCCCGGCCCCGGCGAGTCGCCGGAGGCGTTCGCCTGGTAGTCGCCGCGCTCCCGCGCTGACGGCCGTGGCCGGATCGTGCCAGGGACGTTCCGGACGAGTCGTGCTATCTTGCGACGATAACCGTTTTCATTGTTCTGAGGTGAAACGTCCCGCACGCCGCGCGGCGCCCGCGCGGCCGGGGCACGCGGTGCCGCGCCGACGCCGGCGGCCGCGCCGTTCGCGGACGTCCCGCTGGAGCTCTGTCGGGCGGCGAGCTCCAGCGGGTCCGCGCCGCCCCCGACACGAAGCCCCCGCACGAAGCCCCCGCACGAAGCCCCCGCACGAAGCCCCGACACGGCGCCCCGACACCACGAGCCGCCGCCCCACACCGTTTTCACATGATCTCTTGACGCCCGCCCGGCCCTGGGCCCCGGGCGGGCGCCGAGTCCCCGTTCACCTTCCGGACATGCCGGATCGGTGATCGCCATGACCTTGCTATTCGCTTACCGGGCCATGGGCATCGGCCCCGGGACGGGAGGGCATCAAGAGGGCTCTTGCGACTTTCGGGGCGATCTGGGAGGGACGCGATGTGGGACTTCGCGGGCCGTGACACCGCAATCGACCTGGGCAGCGCCACCGTCCGCATGCACGTGCGGGACCGCGGCGTCGTCTGCCGCGAACCGTCCGTGCTCGCCCGGTGCCGCCGCACCGGGCGCATCCTCGCCCTCGGCTCCCCCGCCCGGGACATGGCGGGCCGCAACCCCGACGTCACGCTCGTCCGCCCGATCAGAGAGGGCGCGCCCACCGAGACCGACGAGGCCGAGTACCTGATGCGCTACCTCGTCCGCAAGCACCACAGGAGGCACTACACGGCGCGCCCCCGGCTGGTCGTGACGGTGCCGAGCGGGCTGACGTCCGTCCACTACCGGGCGCTGCAGTTCTCCGCGTACCAGGCGGGCGCGCGGCGGCTCACGCTCGTGCCGACGCCGATCGCCGCCGCGATCGGGATGGGGCTGACCTCGTCCGCGCGGCCCGAGGTCGCGGTCGTCGCCGACATCGGCGCGGACGTCACCGACGTCGGGGTGATCTCGTTCGGCGGGCTCGTCACGTCCCACACCGCGCACGTCGGCGGGTCGGCGCTGGACCGGGCGATCGTCGCGATGGTGCGCCGGGAGCACAACGTGACGCTGTCGGTGTCCACGGCGGAGCAGGCGAAGCTGGAGGTCGGGGCGGTGCCGCCGCTCGGGCGGCGGCCGGTCCGGCAGACCGTGGTGCACGGCCGGGACGTCGCGACCGGGATGCCGCGCGAGATCGTCCTCACCACCGTGGACGTCGGCCGGGCGATCGCCGGGCCGGTCGCGGAGATCGTCGACGCGGTGCAGGCCGGGCTCGCGGGCTGCTCCCCGGAGATCTCCGGAGACCTGCTCGGCGTCGGCGTCACCCTTACCGGCGGGTGCGCCAGGCTGCCCGGCCTTGAGCGGCTGATCCGGGAGCGGACGGGCCTCGCCGCGCGGATCGGGGACGACACCGGCGACGCCGCCGTCCTCGGCGCCGGCGAGGTGCTTCGGTCGGCGCGCTCGCAGGAGCCGCCCGCGCGGCAGACCTCGCCGCGCCCGCAGGTGCTGACGACGATCCCGGAGTTCGAGCACTGACCCGGCCGCCGGAGCGGACTAGGATCCGGGTTTCATGAGCGACGCACCCGGCCGCGAGGGGCCCGGCAGCCCACACCTGGAAGAGGTCTCGGACGGGGTGTTCGCCTACGTCCAGCCGGACGGCACCTGGTGGATCAACAACACCGGGTTCCTCGTCGGCTCGCGCGGCGTGACGAGCGTCGACTCCTGCTCCACCGAGCGCAGGACGCGCGCCTACCTGGACGCGATCGGGTCGGTGACGAGCCGTCCCGTCCGGACGCTGGTCAACACGCACCACCACGGCGACCACACGTTCGGCAACTACCTGTTCCCCGGCGCGACCGTCGTCGGCCACGAGGGGACGCGCGAGGG
The DNA here is from genome assembly GCF_008085905.1 of Actinomadura syzygii. Lineage (GTDB taxonomy): Bacteria > Actinomycetota > Actinomycetes > Streptosporangiales > Streptosporangiaceae > Spirillospora > Spirillospora syzygii. Next base: position 6,023 of record NZ_VSFF01000009.1, read on the forward strand.
CGCGCTCGCCTGGGGCAAGCCGTTCGACGAGCCGTTCTGGACGAAGGTCGACTGGGGCGACGTCGAGATCGAACCGCCGTTCCTCACCTACACCGAGGGCGTGACCCTCTGGGTGGACGACCTGCGCTGCGACGTCCGGCACGTCGGGACGCCCGCGCACACCACCAACGACTCCATCGTGTGGATCCCGGAGCGGCGGGTGCTGTTCTGCGGCGACCTGCTGTTCAACGGCGGCACGCCGTTCCTCATGATGGGGTCGGTCGCGGGCGCGCTCAAGGTCCTGGAGGAGGTCGTCGCGCCGCTGGACGCGGAGACGATCGTCCCCGGGCACGGCCCGGTCGGCGGCCCCGAGCTGATCGACCGCGTCGTCGAGTACGCGCGGTTCGTGCAGACGACGGCCGCCGCCGCGAAACCGGCCGGGCTGACCCCGCTGGAGGCGGCGCGGGAGGCCGACCTCGGGCCGTTCGCCGAGCTGACCGACGCCGAGCGGCTCGTCGGCAACCTGCACCGCGCCTACGCCGAGCTGGACGGCCTCGAACCCGGCGGGCGGATCGACCTGGTCGCGGCGCTCAACGACATGATCGAGTTCAACGGAGGGCGACCGCTGACCTGCCGCGCGTGATCCCCGCCGGGCCGCGTCGCCCGTAGGATCGGCTGGGTGATCGACGCGAACGCCTCCCGGACGTGGCGGCGCGGCGACGTCCTCCTCGACCTCTACGACGTGCTCGACGTCATCGTGACCGGCGGGATGGGTCTCGTGTACCGGGTGCGGCACCGCGGCTGGGACGCCGAGCTCGCCGTGAAGGTGCCGCGACCCGAACTGGTCGGCACCGAGTGGGGCGTCCGCGAGTTCGCGACCGAGGCGGAGACGTGGGTCGGGCTCGGGCCGCATCCGAACACCGTGGAATGCGCGTACGTGCGCCGGATCGGGCAGGTGCCGGGCGTGTTCGCCGAGTGGGTGGACGGCGGCAGCCTCGCCGACGCGGTCCGCGAGGGACGGTTACGCGGGCCCGACGAGCGGCGCGCGGTCGCCCGGTTCCTGGACGTCGCGATCCAGTTCGCGTGGGGGCTGGAGCACGCGCACGGCGCCGGGCTCGTCCACCAGGACGTGAAGCCCGCCAACGTGATGCTCGCCGCGGACGGCACGGTCAAGGTCACCGACTTCGGGCTGGCGAAGGCGCGGATCCGGGCGGGCGAGGGCGGCGAGCCGCGCCCCGACCCCGATCCGCTGGTCAGCTTCGCGGGCCTGACGCCCGCGTACTGCTCGCCGGAGCAGGCGCGGGCGGCGGCGGGCGAGCACGTCGCGCTGACCCGCGCGACGGACATGTGGTCGTGGGCGCTGAGCGTCCTGTCGATGTTCGCCGGCGGCGCGCCGACCCGGTCCGGGGAGACGGCGCGCGAGGCGTTCGAGGAGTTCCTCTCCCGCGCGACGCGGGACGAGCTGCCCGTGCCGCCGCCCGGCCTCGTCGACCTGCTGCGGGCTTGCTTCCGGCCGGATCCGGCGGCGCGTCCCGGCGGGATGGGCGAGATCGCCGACGCGCTGGTCACCGTCTACGCGGAGGCGGCCGGCGAGCCGTATCCGCGGGACCGTCCGGCGCGGGCGACGCTGCTCGCGGACGGCCTGTCGAACCAGGCGCTGTCCATGCTCGACCTCGGCCACGCCGAGCGCGCGGAGGCGCTGTGGGAGCGGGCGCTGGCGGCCGACCCGCACAACCCGCACGCCGTCTACAACCGGGGCCTGCACCGCTGGCGCGCGGCCCGGCTGACGGACGCGCAGCTCGTCGCGGAGCTGCGGCGGGTCCGGGAGACGCATCCGGACGTGTGGGCCTGCGACCACCTGCTCGGGCTCGTCCTGCTGGAGCGCGGCGACCCGGCCGAGGCGGTGCCGCTGCTGCGGTCCGCCGCCGGGCGCGCGCCGGACGCGCCGGAGCCCGCCGCCGCGCTGGAACGTGCCGGGCGCGCGGACGTCCCGCCGCCCCCGCTGGTCCTCGCGGGGCACGCGAACGCGGTGCGGGCGATCGCGCTCGACCCCGGCGGCGCGTTCGCGGTGAGCGGGAGCGCGGACGCCTCGTCGCCGCCCGAGCCGGGATCGGAGGGCGGCGCCGTCCGCGTCTGGGACCTCGCCACCGGCCGCTGCCGGCACACCCTCCTCCCCGCGCACGCCGCCGGTCCGGACGGCGGCGTGCGGGCGGTCGCGGCGAGCGCGCGGCACGTCGCCTCGGGCGGCGGCGACCGCGTCATGCTCGTCTGGGACGTCCGCGACGGCCGCCTTCTGCACCGCATCGACGACCACGCGAGCCGGGTCGACGCGCTGGCCTTCACGCCGGACGGCGCCCTGCTCGTGTCGGCCACCGAGGGCGGCGCCGTCCGGGTATGGGACGTCGCGACCGGGCACTGCGTCCGCACCCTGCAACGGGAGCAGGATCTCCCGTCGCGGATCGGCGGGGCCGTCGCGGTGACGGGCGACGGGCGGCACGTCGTGCGGTGGGAGCCGACGACCATGCGCCTGCGCGCCTGGGACCTCGGGACGGGCGCGCTCGTCCGCTCGACGCCGCTCCCCCGCGCCCGCGTCACGTTCAGCGCGGACGGGCGCGCCGCGCTGGCCGCGGTCGAGACGGAGCTGCGCGTGTGGGACGCGGTCGCGGGCCGCGTCCTCCGCACCGCCGAGGTCCCGGCCGCGCGCGGCACGGGGTTCGCCGTCAGCGGCGACGGAGCCTGGGCGCTCGCCACCGGACCGGACGGCCCCCAGCTCTGGGACCTGCGGGAAGGCCGCTGCCTCCGCACGCTGCCGGGCGAGGGGACCGCCGCCGGGACGGCCGTCCTCAGTGCGGACGGACGGCTCGCGCTCACCGCGTCCGGCGGGCCGGAGGTCCGGGCGTGGCGGCTCGCGCACGCGGGCCCGCGCTCGCCGTGGAGCCACGCCAGGCCGCGCGCCGCCGCCGAGCTGACCCGCGACGCGGGAACCGTGGACCTCGCCCTCGCGCGGGCGCGCGGGCTCGCCGACGCCGGACGGTGGGCGCGGGCGGCGGCCGAGCTGCGCGCCGCGCGGAACGTCCCCGGCCACGCCCGCAACCGCGACCTGCTCGACCTGTGGCGGCGGACCGGGCGGCACGGCCGCCGGACGGCGCCCGCCGCGGCCTGGCAGGCGCGGGAGCTGCCGGGCCCGGACGGCATGTCCGTGCAGGACTGCGACCTCGCGCCCGGCGGCGACCTCCTCGCGGTCACGTTCGGCGGGTGGCCGATCGTGCGGCTGGTGGACGTGGCGTCCGGCGACGTCCGGCACACGTTGCGGGTCGGCGGCGTGTCCGTGGGGTGCGCCGCCTTCACGCCGGACGGCCGCCGCCTGCTCACCGGGGCCAGCGACGAGAAGGTCAGGGTGTGGGACGCGGCGTCCGGCGAATGCGTCCGCGTGCTCGCCGGGCACCGGGCCGAGGTGCGGACGATCGCGGTCAGCCCGGACGGCCTCCTCGCCGCGACCGGCGACCAGCGCGGCACCGTCCGGGTGTGGGACCTCCGCAAGGGCAGGTGCAGGCACGTCCTGAAGGGGCACGGCGGGTTCGTCCTGTCGGTGCGGTTCGGGCCCGGCGGGCGGACCCTCCTCGTCGGCGACTTCCAGCGGGTCGCGACGATGTGGGACCTGGACCGCAAGCGGCGGCACGTGCTGCCCGGCTGTCCGCCCGCCGCGCCGAGCGCGGACGGCCGGCGGATCGTCACCTGCGGCCACACGGTCGGGACGCTGTGGACGGCCGACGGCGCGACCGGCGAGGCGGACGGCTACGTGCCGGGACCGTCCGAGGAGATGGCCGCGATCGAGGTGACCGGCGACGGCGGGCTCGCCACCACGCTCGGGCCGCGCGGCGAACTCCGCGTCTGGGACGTGCCGGGCGGGCGCCTGCTGCACACGCTGTCCGGGTCGTCCGCCTGCCTGGCGCGGTGCGCGGACGACGACCGGTTCGCGCTGTCGGGCGAGGACGACGGGACGCTCCGGATGTGGGACGTCCCGACCGGCCGCCGCCTGCTCACCGTCGACGCGCACACCGCGCCCGTCCAGCGGGTGCGGCTGAGCGCCGACGCCACCGTCGCGGTGTCGCAGGCCAAGGACGGCACGATGCGCGCCTGGGACATCGACTGGGACTACGAATTCGCGGATCACACGTAAGCGGGAAAGGACGGCGACCATGCTCCTCAAATGCTCGGGCTGGGCGTGCATGCGGCTCATCTCGGTGTCGAAGGCGCGCGGCGGCAATCCCGTCGCGGTGAACGACCCTGAGCACTTCGCGATCGAGTTCATGATCTGCGAGGACTGCGGCGACAATTTCTGCGACCTCTGCCACGCGCCGGGCACACGGTTCCGCGCGCCTCGTTGCGCGTCCTGCGGCGGGAGGCTCGCGCCGGGGAAACGGCTGGAACAGCTCAGCGGACGGCCGCGCCCGCCCGCGGTGGAGCATCTCCGGCGCGGCGTCGAACTCGTCGAGTCCGAGCGGCCGGAGGACGCGCTGGCCGAACTCGGCGAGGCGATCCGGCTGCGTCCCGAATACGCGGCGGCGCATTACTGGCGGGGCGGCGCGCTCGTCCAACTCGACCGGGGCGCCGAAGCTGTCGACGCGTTCGAGAACGCGCTCCGGCACAACCCGTCGAACGTGGACGCGCTCTACGAAAAGGCCGGGGCATTCGCGCGCATGGAACGCATCGAAGACGCGATCGACGCCTATGACCGGACGATCGCGCTCCAGCCCGGATTTCCGGCCGCGCACCTCAACCGGGCCGTGCTCGTTCTCGACCAGGACCGCGACGCGGAGGCGCTGGCCGCCGCCGACCACGTCCTCGCCCTTCTCACCGCCGGCCGAACCCGGGGCGGCAGCACCTACGACGCCGCGAGCGCGCACAGCATCAAAGGCGCGGCGCTCGTGAAACTCGGCCGTTTCGCCGAGGCGCTCCCCTTCATCGACTACGCCATCGACAACGGCCTCGACTCGTGGAACGACTATTACAACAAGGCGTACGCGCTGGACCGCCTCGGCCGCACCGAGGAGGCGGACCTCGCCCGGGGCATCTCCGATTCACTCCGCGAAGCCTGACCTGCGAAACTGGGGGTGACCTGCTGGTTCGAGGAAGGGACGCCGGGTGAGGGTCGGGGACGGGACGCTGGCCGTCGGCGCGGGGCGGCCCGCGCCGGAGAACCACGCACCGGGGCTGCCGGGCCCGGTGTTCGCCGCGCACTACCACCTGGCCGGGGAGGCGAGCGGCCCGTACACCTACGGCCGCGACGGCAATCCGACCTGGACGCTCCTGGAACGCGCCATCGGCGAGCTCGAAGGCGGCGCCGAGGCCGTGGCGTTCTCGTCCGGGATGGCGGCCGTCGCGAGCGTGCTGCTGTCGCAGGCGCGGACCGGGGACGTCGTCGTCATGCCCGACGACTGCTACCACACGACGCGGGCGCTGAAAGAGCGGCTGGAGTCGTACGGGGTCACCGTCCGGACGGCGCCCACGGCGGGCGAGGCGCAGCTCCGCCTGCTGGCGGGGGCCCGCCTGGTGTGGCTGGAGACGCCGTCCAACCCGAACCTCGACGTGTGCGACATCGCGCGGATCGCCGAGGCCGCGCACGCCGCGGGCGCGCTCGTCGCGGTCGACAACACGTTCGCGACGCCGCTCGGGCAGCGTCCGCTCAACCTCGGCGCCGACTTCTCCGTCGCGAGCGACACGAAGGCGATGACCGGGCACGGCGACCTGCTGCTCGGCCACGTCGCCACGCGGAACCCCGAATTCGCCGAGCGGATCCGGGTGTGGCGCAAGACCGTGGGCGCCATTCCGGGGCCGATGGAGGCGTGGCTCGCGCACCGGTCCCTCGCGACCCTGGAACTGCGGCTGGAACGGCAGGCCGCGAACGCGCTCGCGCTCGCCGAGGCGCTGCGCGAGCGCCCCGGGATCTCGGGGCTCCGCTATCCCGGGCTTCCCGGCGACCCGTCGCACGGGACCGCCGTCCGGCAGATGCGGCGGTTCGGCGGCGTCCTGTCGTTCGCGCTGCCGGACGAAACGGCCGCCGAGACGTTCCTCGGTTCGCTGCGCCTCGTCATGCAGGCCACCAGTTTCGGCGGCGTGCACAGTTCCGCGGAACGGCGGGAACGGTGGGGCGGCGACGCCGTCCCACCGGGTTTCGTCCGTTTCTCCGCCGGAATCGAGAACACCGAGGATCTGGTCGCCGACGTCCTTCACGCCGCCGACGCGGCACTGGGGAGAACGCCATGATCCGCGGGCGGCGCCGGCGGTAACGTGGCCGCCCATGACCGACGCTCGGGCACTTCTGGAGAACGGCGACATCGCCGGGCTGATCCGGCATCTGCGGTTCAACGCGGAGACGATGGACCTGGCCGAGGTCGCCCGGCTGATGGCGGGCGCGGCCGAGCGGTCCGGGTTCGACGACCTGCGCGCGGCCGCCGAGGCGATGGCGGCCCGGCAGGGCCCGCAGGAGCTGTACGACTTCGGCTACGCGTGCATCGAGCGCGGTGTCGCGTTCCTCGCGATCCCGGCGTTGCGCGCGGCGATCGCCCTCCTCCCGGACGAGCCCGCCCTGCTGATGGAGCTGGTCGCCGCACTGGAACGGGAGAACCGGCACGCGGAGGCCGTCCAGGCGCTGGAGCCCCGGATGGACGCGCTCGACCCGTGGCCCGCGCGGTACCTGCTGGCCCACAACGCGCTGCTCGCCGGGGACGTCGACCGCGCCGAGCGGGAGGCCGCGCGCGTCCCGCCGCCGGACGACGCCGACTGGGCGCCCGCCCTCGACCGGCTCGCCCTGATGCTCGACCGGGCCCGCGCGGCACGGGCCGCCGGACCGCTCGACCGCAGGGACCTGCGCGGCTGGCAGTTCACGCTGGGCGGCGGCGTCCTCCTCACGATCTCCCCGTACGGATTCGACGACGGCATGACGGGACGGTTCGCCTACACCTCCGACACCTTCGAGACGTGCCGTCGGACGCTGGACCGGCTGCGGCTCGTCCTGGACGCGGCGGGACGGCGGCCCGCGTCCGTGGGCCTGCTGCCCGACCGGTCGAGCCGCGTCCTCGGGCTGGCGGCCGCGCGGCTGTTCGGGCTGCCCGCCGAGCCGTTCGACCCGGCCCGCCCGGACGCGCTCGTCGTCGCCTACGACCTGAACGAGGCCGCCGATCCCGACGGGCTGTGGGAGCGCGCCGAGGGGCAGGTCCTGTTCGAGCGCGCCACCTGCTGGACCGATCCCCCGGCCGTGACCGCCGACGTCAGCGGCCTGCTGCACCAGGTCGCGAAGTCGCCGTGGGGCGAGCGGCTCCAGGTGTCGCCGGGCGGCGGGCCGGAGACCGTCCCGCCGGACGGGCGGCCCGCCGAGGAGCTGGCCGAGGAGATCGTCCGCGCCGTCCCGGAGCCGGACGAGGACGCATCCGACGGCGCCCCGCCCGACCCCGACGACGCGCTCGCGGGGTTCGTCCGCGCGGTCGCGGACCGGTGGCCGACCGGGCCCAGGGACGCCCTCCGCTCCCCCGGCCCGGTCCCGAGCAACCGCTTCGCCTAATTCTCTCGTCGCATGTCGGCCTCGACGGCGTCGGCGGCCTTGCGGGCGGCGATCAGGACGGGGTCCCAGACGGGCGCGAACGGCGGGGCGTAGCCGAGGTCGAGCCCGGTCATCTCCTCGACCGTCATGCCGTTCCACAGCGCGATGGCGAGGCCGTCCACGCGCTTGGCCGCGTTCTCCTCGCCGACGATCTGCGCGCCGAGCAGCCGCCCGGACCGGCGCTCGGCGATCAGCTTGGTCGTCATCACGGTCGCGCCCGGGTGGTATCCGGCGCGGGTCGTCGACTCGACCGCCACGCTCAGCGCGTCGAACCCGGCCGCCGCGGCCTCCCGCTCGTTCAGCCCGGTCCGCGCGACCTCCACCCGGCAGATCTTGGACACGGCGGTGCCGACCACGCCGGGGAACGTCGCGTAGCCGCCGCCGAGGTTGACCCCGGCGACCCGGCCCTGCTTGTTCGCGTGCGTGCCGAGCGCGATCGCGACCGGCCCGCCGGACACGAGGTGCCGCGTCTCCACGCAGTCGCCAGCCGCCCAGACCCGGTCGGCGCGGGTGCGCATCCGCCGGTCGGTCACGATCCCGCCGGTCGGCCCGGTCTCGATCCCGGCCGCCCGTGCCAGCTCGGTGTTCGGACGCACGCCCAGCCCGAGGACGACGAGGTCGGCGGGCAGCGTCCGGCCCGCGGTGCGGACGGCGGTGACGCTCCCGTCCGCCGCCGTGTCGAACCCCTCGACGCCCTCGCCCAGGTGCAGGTCGACGCCGATGCCGCGGATCGCGTCGGCGATGAGCGCGCCCATGTCGGGGTCGAGGGTGCTCATCGGCTGGTCGGCGGCGTCCACGATGGACACCTCCAGGCCGCGCTTCACCATCGCCTCGGCCATCTCCAGGCCGATGTAGCCGCCGCCCACGACGACCGCGCGGCGCGGCTCGTCGCGTTCGAGGGCGCGCCGGACGGCGACGCCGTCGTCCAGGATCTGCACGCCGTGGACGCCCTTCGCGTCCGCGCCGGGCAGCCTCGGCCGCTTCGGCACCGCGCCGGTCGCGACCATCAGGTCGTCGTAGTGCTCCCAGCGCTCGCCGCCCCCGTCGGCGTCGCGGACGCGGACCCGGCCGCCGTCCAGGTCGATCTCGACGGCCTCCGCGCGGATCCGCAGGTCGATGTCGCGGTCCTGGAACTCGGCCGGGGTGCGGGCGATGAGCTTGTCGAGTTCCTCGACGTCGCCGCCGACGTAGTAGGGGATGCCGCAGGCGGAGTAGGACGCGTAGTTGCCGCGCTCCAGGACGAGGATCTCCAACTCGTCCGGGCCGCGCCGCCTGCGGGCCTGCGACGCGGCGCTCATCCCCGCCGCGTCGCCCCCGATGACCAGCAGCCGTTCACGTCCCGCCACGCGGTCCCCCCATCGTTCTCAGATCCCGTAGACGCGGCGCGCGTTCGCGGACGCGACAAGGCGCGCGACGCGCTCGGCGTCCGCGGACGTCCACGCGCCGTCCGCCGCGCCGCCGCCCAGGAACGCGGCGAGGCCGCGCCGGAACAGCACCGCGCCCAGGTAGTACAGCTCGGCCAGCCCGAACGCGTCAGACGAGTAAAGCACCTTCCCGAACGGGGCCAGCTCCAGGAGTTCGGCGACGAGCGCGGGCGCGCGGTGCCCGAGGTTGTGGGTGGCGAGGCCCACGTCGACGTACACGTTCGGGAGCACCTGCGCGAGGTACCCGGCGTTCCGGTGGAACGGGTAGTTGTGCAGCAGCAGCGCGGGGACGGGGTCCATGGCGCGCAGCAGCCCGGCGAGCAGCAGCGGGTCGCCGCGGCGCAGGTCGGCGTCCGCGTCCCCGTACCCGACGTGGAACTGGACGGGCAGCCCCGCGTCCACCGCGCACCACACGAGGTAGCGGTGCAGGACCTCGTCGCAGACGCGCGGCTCCTTCTGCCGCATCAGCCGCCCGGCCGCCGAGGCGAGCTCCGCGGCGGACGGCCGCGCCCCCTCCAGCTCCAGCCCGACCCGGTACGCCGCGATCGACTTCGCGCCGACGACGCCCGCGTGCCGCGCGTCGATCCGGGCGCGCACGTCGGCGGCGAACCGCGCGGCGTCCCCGCCGCCCGCCGCGACCTCCTCCGCCACCGCCTCCAGCCGGAGGATCTCGTGCGCGGGCGCCCCGGCGAGCCGGCCGAGCTCCGGCGGGTCGAGGATCGCCTCGGGGGCGAAGCCGGTGTCCACGCACAGCGCGGCCAGCCCGGCGGCCTCCAGGAAGCGGCGGTTCACCTCCGCCGCGCCGAGCTCGGCGCGGCGGGCCAGGTAGTCGTCCGGCGCGGCGTGCGCGTCCAGCCCGAGGACGGGCGGGCACCAGCGCCGCAGCGCGAAGCCCACCTGCGTGTCGAACAGGCTCACGCCCGGCGGAACGGTGTCCGCCTCCGTCAGCAGCGCCTCGAACTCGCCACGGCCGACGTCCCGGCCGAGCACGCCGTGGCAGTGGTGGTCGAGCAGCGGCAGCGACTCCAGGTACCCGAGCACGGCCCGCCTCCTCCCTGAAACGAGCGGCCGCTCCCTACGATGCCCTTACGGGCCGCGCCCGCGTCCTCACCCACTCCTACCGGAGCCAGCACTGATCGGGAGCGAACAACGTGGAACAGATCCCTGACACCGTCCCCGTCGGGCACCGGCTCGACGCGCGCGCCCGCGCGCGGCTCGGCGCCCGCGCCGCCGAGACGGCGCGCCGGCTGGCCGGCGAGGACATCGTGGCCGTCGCCCTCACCTGGGTGGACGTCAGCGGGATCACGCGCACGAAGACCGTCCCGGTGGAGCGGCTCGAACACGCGGCGACGTGGGGCGTCGGGATGTCCCCGGTGTTCGACGTGTTCCTGCTGGACGACTCGATCACGTCCGGGCGGCACATCGGCGGCCCGTCCGGCGACCTGCGGCTCCACCCGGACCTGGACCGGCTCGTCACGCTGGCGGCGCTGCCCGGCTGGGCGCACGCGCCCGCGCTCCGGTACGCGCAGGACGGGTCCGTCCACCCGCTCGACGCGCGGGCGCTGCTGCGCCGCGAGACCGAGCGCCTCGCCTCCGCCGGCTGGACGGTCAAGGCCGCCTTCGAGATCGAGTGGGCCGTGTCCAAGGGCGACGGCGACGACTTCACGCCCGCCTGCCGCGGCCCGGCGTACGGGATGACGCGGGTCACCGAGCTGGCCGGGTACCTGCGCGACCTCCTCGTCGCGCTGAAGGCGACCGGCGTGAAGGTCGTCCAGCTGCACCCGGAGTACGCGGCCGGGCAGTACGAGGTGTCGGTGGCCGCCGAGGGGCCGGTCGCCGCGGCCGACACCGCCGTCCTCGTGCGCGAGACGATCCGCGCGGTGTCGATGAGCCACGGGCTCGCCGCCACGTTCTCCCCGAAGGTGGAGGCCGACTCGGTCGGGAACGGCGCGCACGTCCACCTGAGCCTGTGGCGGGAGGACACGTCCGAGAACGCGATGGCGGGCGGGGACGGCCCGTGCGGGATGGCGGCCGCCGGGGAGGCGTTCGCGGCGGGGATCCTCGCCCGGCTGCCCGCGCTGCTCGCGGTCGGGGCGCCGTCGGTGGCGAGCTACCTGCGGCTCGTCCCGTCGCACTGGGCGGGCGCGTTCGCGTGCTGGGGGCCGGAGAACCGGGAGGCGGCGCTGCGGTTCGTCACCGGCGCGGAGGGCGAGCAGGCGGACGCGGCGAACCTGGAGGTCAAGTGCGTGGACGCGGCCGCCAACCCGTACCTGCTGCTGGCCGCGCTGCTCGCCGCCGGACGCGACGGCATCGGCGCCGAGCTGCGGCTGCCGGAGCCGGTCGGGGTCGATCCGGCCGGACTGTCGGAGGCCGAGCGCGCGGACCGCGGCATCCGGCCGCTGCCCGCGTCGCTGAAGGAGGCGGTCGCCGCGTTCGAGGCCGACGACGTGCTGCGGGACGCGCTCGGCGAGGCCGTGACGGACACCGTGTCCGCCGTCCGGCGCGGCGAGATCGACCTGCTGGACGGCGCGACCCCCGAGGAGGTCGCCGCGGTGACGCGGTGGCGGCATTAGCCGATGGCGTTACGACGGGTCCGGCTCGGCCGGACCGGACGAGACGACGGGCCCGGACGAGACGACGGCGTCCGGCGCGAACGGCCGGACGCGGACCTGCACCTCGCCGCAGGCGCAGCGGGTGTAGGTCACCACGCCCTCGGACGTCAGGTGCCGCGACAGCACGTCGTACACCTCGGACTCGGGCCAGCCACAGCGTGGGCATTCGTCCACCGCGCATCCCCCGGGCAGTGTGTCGTGTAATGGTTATATCTAGTACGTCATTTACAGCATGTCATGGCATCGGAGGCGGGGGCAATGCGGATCACCGGATACAAGAGCCACGGGGTCGCCGCCGCGGCCGCGCTGGTCAACGCCGTCACCAGCACCGGCGGGGACGACTCGGCCGACGCGCTGCGCCGCATCCTGCGTGACAACGAGTTCTTCTGGCACGAGTTCGAGGACGCCGACGCCGCCGAGTTCCGCGACTGGGGGCGCACCCTGCGCGCGTTCTTCGAGTGCGCCCGGGTCGAGGACGCGATGACCATGCTGAACCGGCTCATGCTGGAGATCCCCATGCACCCGCACCTCGCCGACCACGAGCCGCACGGGCTGCACATGCACTACGCGCCGCCGTCGTCGGCGCTCCCGCACCGGTTCCGCGCGACGACGCTGATGAACCTCGCCGAGCTGATCGTCGAGCACGGCCTCGGCCGGACCGGGGTGTGCGCGGCGGACGGCTGCGACCGGGTGTACGCCGACACGTCCCGGGCCGGACGGCGCCGCTTCTGCTCCGAGTCCTGCGCGAACCGGACGAACGTCGCCGCCTTCCGGGCGCGCCGCCGCACCTGATCCACGGCTTTGCCGGGATATTGCCGCCACGGGGGAAGGACACAGGCATGCCGTACATGCCCTTCCTCCGCGACAGCGCCGACCGTTCCGACCGGCCGGGACGGTCGCCGCTGCGGGTGGCGACGGAGGTGCGGTCCGCCGGGTACCGCATCGCGCGGCTGACGGTCACCGCCGTCCTCGCGTACGTGCTGGCCCTCGCCGTGCTGCCCGGGGGCGTGCCGCGGCCGCTGCTCGCGCCGCTGACCGCGCTGCTCGTCGTCCAGTTCTCCGTGTACCAGACGATCAAGGCGGGCATCCTGCGGGTGGCCGCCGTCACCTCGGGCGTGCTGGTCGCCGTCATGGCGGCGAGCACGATCGGGTTCTCCTGGTGGACGCTCGGCCTCACCATCCTCGCCGCGCTCGTCATCGGGCACGTGCTGCGCCTCGGCGAGCACGTGCTGGAGGTGCCGATCTCCGCGATGCTGATCTTCGCGCTGGGCGCGGCGAGCGAGAGCGGCGCGGCCGAGCGCGTCCTGGAGACGCTGCTCGGCGCGGCGACCGGGCTGGCGGCGACGTTGCTCGTGCCGTCGGTGCGGGTCCGTCCCGCCGAGGAGGCCGTGCAGGACGTCGCCGAACGGCTCCGCGAGCTGATCGCCGAGATCGCGGACGGCCTGCGCGGCGAGCCGCGCGAGCGGGAGGCGGCGGGCTGGCAGGAGAAGGCCGAGCGGCTGTCCCGGGAGATCGGCCGCACCGACCGGGAGCTCGGCGCGGCGGAGGAGAGCGTCCGGCTGAACCCGCGGACGCGGGCGCGGCGGCTCATCGACGCCGGGGTCGCGCTGCGCAACGCGATGGAGACGATGGAGCACTTCACGCTGTCGCTGCGCGGCCTCACCCGGTCGCTCGCCGACGACGAGCGGCTCGGCCCGCGCGGCCGGCTGATGACCGACCCGACGCTGCGCGCCGAGCTCGGCGACGCGCTCGCCGGGATCGCCGCGAGCATCTCGGCCTACGGGCGGCTGGCCCGCGCCGACCTCGCCCGCGACGCCCGCCCGTTCCGCGCCGAGCACGACCTGGAGGTCCGCGTGGACGTGGCGCGCGAGCGCCGCGCCCGGCTCGCCCGGCGGCTGCACGACCGGGCCGCGTCCGGGGACCTGTGGCCGCTGTACGGCGAGGTGTCCATGGACATCGACCGGCTCATCGAGAACCTGCGCGTCGAGCACCGGGCCCGCGCCCGCGAGCACTGGCGGCGCAGCCGGGGCGCGACGCGGCACCTGCCCGCGCGTCCGGTCCGCGCGGTGCAGCGGGCCGGGCACCAGCTGCGGCGGGCCGCCCGGTCGGCCGCCGAGTCCGCCGTGGACGCGGCCGAGCGCCACGCCCGCGAGTCCGGCGACCCCTACCACCGGCCGTAGCCAGGGGCAGCGCAAGAACAGGGGCAGCGTCAGAACAGGGGCAGCGTCAGAACAGGGGCAGAGGCCCGTCCTGGGGGGAAGACGGGCCTCTGCGGGTGGGGCGGTTGGTCAGCGGAAGGTCGGCTCCAGGACGTCCACGCCGCGCGTGTTGTCGGCGACGTAGACGTACCGGCCGTGCCAGTACGGCTGCCAGGAAGCGGCGTCCGCGGGCCGGTAGTAGGCGACCTGCCGGGGGTTGGTCGGATCCCGGACGTCCAGGAAGCGGGTGCCCTGCGAGTAGAACGACTGGGCGATGATCCCGTCGCGGACGTCGAAGTAGTGCGCCGAGCAGTCGTCGCTCGCCGGGTCGCTGCCCTCCTTGCCCGCGACGCCCCACGTGGCGACGGTGTGCAGGCGGAACGGGTCCTGCGGCGTGGACCGCCAGCCCTCACCGCCGTAGGAGCCCTTCAGCGACGCGATGACGAGCAGCCCGTCGTTGGCGCAGCCGTCGTTGAACGTCTCCTCGGTGACGTACAGCAGCTTGCCGTTGCCCCACCTGCGCGGGTCGGCGGCCTGGTTCCGGGTGCGCCCGGCCGCGCGGTAGCTGTTGTGCATGAACGTGGAGTTGGTGGTGGCCTCGTCCAGTCCGCCGCCCGCGTACGGGACGGGGTCGTGCGCCGACGCCGTGCGCCACCGCTTCGCCAGCGGGTCGTAGTGCCGGCCCTCGGTGTAGTAGCCGCGCACGCCGCCGCGTCCGGACGCCCACGCGACGCCCTCGGAGTCGACCTGGATGTCGTGCGTGTAGTCGGTCTTGCCGTCGTTGCGGCCGGTGTCGATCGGGTCCGCGAACACCTTCGGCTTGGCCGGGTTGCGGACGTCGGTGACCCAGACGGGGCGGCCGCCCCAGTCGGCGGGCATCCAGTCGGCCTTGGCGGGGCCGCCCGTCCACAGGTACCGGCAGTCGTTGACGCAGGTGGTGGTGTGCCCGGCCGGGACCTTGACGTAGGTGATCTGCTTGAGGCTCTCCGGCTTGGCCGCGTCCACGACGTAGATGCCGGACTCGCCGGTCCGGGTGTTGCCGCCGAACGCGCGCGGGTCCCGGGACAGATAGATGATCTTGCGTTCGGGGTCGAAGTCGGTGTCCTCGGTCTCCCACATGCCCGGCATGTTGAGCTGACCGACCAGCTTCGGGACGCGGGGGTCGGCGCTGACGTCGTACGCCTTCAGGCCGAACGTCCCGGTCGCGTACATGATCGTCCGCTTGTGCCGGCCGTGCCCGTAGTCGATGAACATCAGCGAGATGGCGCCCTTGGCGTCGGACACGCCGCCGACCCGCCGGACGCCCTTGATCGCCTCCGACTCGGTGCTCGCCGGGGCCGCCTTGCGGTAGTGCCCGGAGTGCGGGCCGCCGCTCGTGCCCTCGCCGCCGTCCGCCTGGGGGGACGCCTGCTTGGACTGGGCGTTCTCTGGCTCGGGCGGGCAGGCCCAGGCGGCGCCCGCCATCAGGGACAGGGACGCCGCGACCGCGCCGCCCCCTTGGAGCAGCCGTCTGGCCGGACCGGATGTGCGGGGGAACATCGCACCCTCCACGGAAAAGGATCTTCGTGCGCCAGTGTGACCGCGCCGCCGGGACTGATCAACAGGACGCCGGGTCACGAAATGGACTCAGGAGCGTAAGGACTGGTGGGACCTGTCGAGCTGATCTACTCTCCCCGAAGGTCGACCGCTCGGCTCCCGGGAGAGGCAGTTGAAGAGCTCCACGCGCACCGCGGCCCTGGTCACCGGCGCCGTAGTGGTCCTGCTCGCGCCGGTCGCCGCGTTCCAGGCGTGGAGCGGGGACGCCGACCCGCGCATCTCGGTCGGCGCGCCCGCCCCGGCGACGCTGCTGCCCGGCGACGTCCGCGACGACACCGGCCGGATGATCGCGAACGCGGTGTGGACGGGCCTCGTCGGCTACGACCCGGCGACCGGCGCGCCCGTGAACGCCGCCGCCGAGTCCGTCACCACGCCGGACCGGAAGGTCTGGACGGTGCGGCTGCGCCCCGGCGCGACGTTCCAGGACGGGACGCCCGTCACGTCCCGCTCGTTCACCGGCGCGTGGACGGCCGTCCTGCGCGAGGGCTGGGCCGGGTCCCGGCTGTTCACCGACGTCGCGCGCGTCGAGGGCGCGCGCAAGGGAGAGGCGTCGGTGCCCGGCCTGAAGGTCGAGGACGACCGGACGTTCCGCGTCACGCTCGACAGTCCGCTCGGCGGGTTCCCTGCGCTGCTCGGCGACCCGGCGTTCTTCCCGCTGCCGGAGCGCGTCCTCGCCTCGCGGGACTGGGCGTCGTACGGGCGCGCCCCGGTCGGCAACGGCCCGTTGCGCGTCACGGCGCGGACGGCGCGGGAGGTCGTCCTCGCGCCGCGTGCGGGCGGGCGCTCCGTCGTCGTGAAGGCGATGCCGGACGCGGCCGCGCAGTACGCCGCCGCCGAGTCCGGCGACCTGGACGTCGCGACGCAGGTGCCGTCGCGGCGCCACCAGTCGATGGAGGCCGACTTCGGCGACCGGCACCGCGTCGTCCCCGGGCGCGACGTCGCCTACCTGGCGTTCCCGGAGCGGGTGACGCGGCTCGCGTCGCCGACCGTCCGGCACGCGCTGTCGATGGCGATCGACCGGGCCGCCGTGACGGACGGGCCGCTCGGCCGCCAGTACTCCCCCGCCGACGCGCTCGTCGCGCCGGGCATCCGTCCCGGGCACCGCGACGGGCAGTGCCGGGTCTGCGTCCACGACTCGAAGGCCGCCGTGTCCGCGCTCGCCGACGCGGGCGGGCTGACCGGGCCGCTGAACCTCTGGTACGAGGCGGGCCGGGGCGACGACGCGTGGGTGAGGGCGGTCGCGGACCAGCTCCGCGCCGAGCTCAAACTCGACGCGCGCCCGCATCCCGTCCCCGACCTGCGCGAGGCTCTGGACGACGGGCGGGTGGACGGGCCGTTCGCCGTCCACACCACCGCCGCCTACCCGGCTCCCGTCGCCGCGCTGGCCCCGCTGCTGGACGCCGGGACGGGCTTCGACGACGACTACACCGCCGATCTCGTCCGCGACGCGGAGCGGGCCGCCGTCCCCGCGGACGGCGTGATCTCCGCGCGGCTCGCGGAGAGCGCGATGCTGCGCGACCTGCCCGCGGTGCCGCTGTGGTCGCGGCACGACCACCTGGTGTGGGGCGAGCGCGTCCGCGGCGTCACCGCCGACGCGTTCACCGGCCTCCGCCTCGCCGCCCTCCGCGTCAAGGACTGACCGGCGGCTCCGGGGGGCCGGGCCGTCCGGTCCTCGGCGAGAGCATGACGGCGCACATGCCGCGGCTCCTGAGGTTCGCGGCGATCCCCGGAACGGCCTCGATCGTCGCCGGATAGCCGTCGTGCATGAGCACGGTCTGGCCGTCCTTGAGCGTGCTCGCCCGCTCGACGATCTGCTCGGCGGTCGCTCCGTTCCAGTCCTGCGTGTCGACGTCCCAGATGACCTCGGTGAGGCCGAGCTGCTTCTCGACCGCCTTCAACGTCTCGTTGGTCTCGCCGTACGGGGGCCGGAAGAGTTTCGGCGCCCTCCCGGTGATCTGCTTGACGGCGTCCTGTGTGCGTTGCAGTTCCGACAGCATTTGGTCCTGCGTCATCTGGGTCAGGTGCGGATGCGTCCAACTGTGGTTGCCGATCCACATTCCGGCATTCCTCTCCGCCGTGACCAGCGCCGGATTGTTCTGCGCGTTCTGCCCGATGTTGAACAGCGTCGCCTGGAGGCGGTTCTTCCGCAGCGCCGACAGCAGGGTCGCGGTGAACCCCGTCGTGGGCCCGTCGTCGTAGGTCAGGCCCACGTACCCCTGGCAGTCACGGGCGCCGGAGGCGGCGGAGGCGGACGGGGAGGCGGGGGCGGCGGCGAACCCGGTCGTGCCGGACGCGGCGAGGACGGTCCCGAGCGCGGCGGCGGCCAGCCGGACCCGGCGGGAGGGAGCTTCAATGATCATTCTCCCCATTCTGAAAATGATCGATGAACTGTCAATACCGCGAATTCGACTTTCGCGCCGAACGCTACGCGGGCCGCGTCAGGCGGTGGGCGAGGGCGGTGTGGCGGCGGCCCGCGCCGGCCGTGCGGACGGCGGCGGCGAGCGCCCGCCGCGACCCCACCAGCACGACCAGCTTCTTCGCCCGCGTGATCCCCGTGTAGAGGAGGTTGCGGCGCAGCATCATCCAGGCCCCGGTCGTCAGCGGGACGACGACCGCCGGGTACTCGCTGCCCTGCGACCGGTGGATGGTGATGGCGTAGGCGTGGGCCAGCTCGTCCAGTTCGTCGAAGGCGTAGTCGATGCTCTCGTCCTCGTCGGTCACGACGGTCAGCGACTGCTCCTCCAGGGACACCGACGACACGACGCCGACCGTCCCGTTGAACACGCCCGCCTCGCCCTTGTCGTAGTTGTTGCGGAGCTGGGTGACCTTGTCGCCGACGCGGAAGACCCGGCCGCCGTAGCGGCGCTCGGGACGCGCCTCGTCGTGCGGGGTCAGAGCCTCCTGGAGCAGCGCGTTCAGCGCGCCCGCCCCGGCCGTGCCCCGGTGCATGGGCGCGAGGACCTGGACGTCGCGGCGCGGGTCGAGGCCGAACTTGCGCGGGATGCGGTTCGCGACGACGTCCACGGTCAGCTCGGCGGCCTCGTCCTGCTCCTCGCACGGGAACAGGAAGAAGTCGGGGAAGCCGTGGGTCCGCGGATGCTCGCCGGAGTTGACGCGGTGCGCGTTCACGACGATCCCGGACCGCTGCGCCTGCCGGAAGATCCTCGTCAGCCGGACGCGCGGGATCGGCTCCGCGCCGAGCAGGTCGGCGAGCACCTCGCCCGCGCCGACGGACGGGAGCTGGTCGACGTCCCCGACGAGCAGCAGGTGCGCGCCGCGCGGGATCGCCTTCACCAGCTTGTTCGCGAGGATCAGGTCGACCATGGAGCTCTCGTCCACCACGACGAGGTCGGCGTCGAGCGGGTGGTCCTGGTCGAACTTCGGGTCGCCGCCCGGCTGGAGCTGGAGCAGCCGGTGGACGGTCGCCGCCTCGTGCCCGGTCAGCTCGGCGAGCCGCTTGGCGGCCCGCCCGGTCGGCGCCACCAGGACGATCTTCGCGTGCTTCGCGGCGGCCAGCTCGACCACCGACCGGACGGTGAAGCTCTTGCCGCAGCCCGGCCCGCCGGTCAGCACCGCGACCTTGGACGTCAGCGCCAGCTTGACGGCCTCCTCCTGCTCGGGCGCGAGCTCCTGCCCGGTGCGCTTCTTGAGCCACGGCAGCGCGCGGCCCCAGTCGACGTCGGCGAACGCCTTGAGCCGGTCGTCCTTCGCGTTGAGGAGGTCGAGCAGGCCGCGCGCGAGGGACCGCTCCGCGCGGTGGAACGGGACGAGGTACACGGCCGGGATCGTGGCGGCGTCGTCCCCTTCGCCGGGGATGGGCTCGCGGACGACGCCCTCGTCGCGGGCCAGCTCGTCCAGCGCCGGGACGATCAGCTCGCGGGCGACGCCGAGGATCTTCTCCGCCGCCGTGACGAGGTTCGGCTCCGGCAGGAAGCAGTGCCCGTCGTCGGCCGCCTCGGACAGCGTGTACTGGAGGCCCGCCTTGATCCGCTCCGGGCTGTCGTGCGGGATGCCGACGGCCTGCGCGATGGTGTCGGCGGTCTTGAACCCGATGCCCCACACGTCCGACGCGAGCCGGTACGGCTCCTTGCGGACGGTGTCGATGGACGCGTCCCCGTACTTCTTGTAGATGCGGACGGCCAGGGACGTCGACACCCCGACGCCCTGGAGGAAGACCATCACCTCCTTGATGGCCTTCTGCTCCTCCCACGCCTCGCCGATGCGCCTCGTCCGCTTGGGGCCGAGGCCGGGGACCTCGACGAGCCGCTCCGGCTCCTCCTCGATGACCCGCAGGATGTCGGTGCCGAAATGGCCGACCATCCGGTCGGCCATCACCGGGCCGATGCCCTTGATCATGCCGGAGCCGAGGTAGCGGCGGATGCCCTGGATCGTCGCCGGCAGGACGGTCGTGTACGAGTCGACCTCGAACTGCCGCCCGTACTTCGGGTGCGAGCGCCACCGGCCGACGAGCCGCAGGCTCTCCCCGACCTGCGCGCCGAGCAGCGCGCCGACGACGGTCAGCAGGTCGCTCCCGGTCTTGGCGGTCGCGACGCGCGCCACGGTGTAGCCGGTGTCCTCGTTGGCGTACGTGATCCGCTCCAAGACCGCGTCAAGCTCCGCCGGACGCGGCGTGGCGGCGGGCGGCGGGGAGGTCGGCACGATCACCATGATGTCCGATCGGGCCGACAGGATGGCCGGATCCGGCAGGTGATCTAGATCTTGGGCCGGGCGCGACGTACGTTCCGGGCGCACCCGTACCGAGCGTACCCGGAGGTATCCCTGGTGCTCCGCTCCCGCACCCCGGCCCTGGCGGCGCTGTCCGCCTCGGCCGTGTCCCTCGCCCTCGCCCTGTCCGCGCTGCCCGCCGCCGCGTCCCCGTCCGGCCCATCGGACGGGAACGATCCAATCCCCGGCTTCACCGACGCCGGAGCGAAATGGCAGCGGCAGTACGAGAAGGCGTTCAGCTCCGTCCCGTCGCCCGAGGTGGCCCGCGGTCTCGACGCCGAACTGTCGGCCGAGCCGGGGCTCACGACGACGACCGGTGACTGGCGGCGCGTCCAGCGCATCGTCCGGCATTTCCGGTCGTACGGCCTCAAGCCCGAGATCAAGACCTATTACGTCTACCTGTCGATGCCGAAGCGCGTGCAGGTCGAGATGACCGCGCCGGAACGGCTTGCACTGCCGGTCAAGGAGAAGAAGCGGCCCTGGCAGAAGCATTTCGAGGACGTCATTCCCGGGCACAACGGCATGTCGCCGTCCGGGGACGTCCGGGGCGAGGTCGTGTACGCCAACTACGGCCGCCCGCAGGATTTCGCGCTCCTTGAGGAGAAGGGAATCTCCGTCAAGGGGAAGATCGCGCTGATCCGGTACGGCGCGACGTTCCGCGGCATCAAGCCGCGCGAGGCGGCACGGCACGGCGCGAAGGGCGTGCTCATCTACTCCGACCCCGCCGACGACGGATTCACCAAGGGAAAGGTGTATCCGGAAGGTCCGTGGCGCGCCTCGGACGGCATCCAGCGCGGCAGCATCGCGCAGATCCAGCTCGCGGCGGGCGACCCGCAGACGCCCGGCTGGCCGTCGGTGAAGGGCGCGCGCCGCATTCCGGCGTCGAAGGCCCCGATGACGAAGGGCCTCATTCCGACGACGCCGATCTCCTACGGCGCGGCCGAACCGCTGCTGCGCGCGCTGAAAGGCGCGGAAGTGCCGAAGGAATGGCAGGGCGGCCTGCCGTTCGCGTACCGGTTCGGGCCGGGCGGGACGAAGGTCCACGTGAATCTGGAGAACAAGTTCGAGGTGCGTCCGCTGTGGGACGTGACCGTCCGCATTCCCGGCAGCGAGCACCCCGAGCAGGAGGTCGTCCTCGGCGGGCACCACGACTCGTGGGCGTACGGCAGCAGCGACAACCTGTCCGGCGCGGAGAACGTGCTCCAGATCGGACGCGGCCTGGGCGCGCTCCTCAAGAAGGGGTGGCGGCCGAAGCGCACCATCGTCCTCGCGACCTGGGACGGTGAGGAGTACGGCCTGTTCGGCTCCACCGAGTACGCCGAGCAGCAGGCCGGACGGCTCCGCAACGCGGTCGCCTACGTGAACATGGACGGCGCCGGGGGCTGGAACTTCGGCCCGGCGACGACGCCCGCGCTCGACCAGTCCGTCATCGACGCGACCAAGGAGGTGCGCTGGCCCGGCACGGACGGCACCCTCTACGACGCGTGGAAGGCGCAGAACAACGGCAAGACGCCGATCGGGCGCATCGGCGGCGGCTCCGACTTCCAGGCGTTCTTCCAGCGGTACGGCGTGCCCGCCCTCGACCTGAGCGCGTCCTCGACGGGAAGCTCCGGCCAGTACCACTGCTCCTGCGACGACTTCTACTGGATGTCGCACTTCGGCGACCCGACCTGGGAGTACCACGCGGCGATGTCGCGGCTGGTCGGCATCACGACGCTGCGGCTGGCCAACGCCGACGTGGTCCAGCTCGGGTACCGGCCCTACGCGGAGGAGACGGCGAAGTACCTCGCCGACTTCACCGACGAGCAGCGCAAGCGGCTCGGCTCGGTCGTCGTGGACGTGTCCCGCAGCGTCGCGCAGGCGAAGAAGTGGGAGGACGCAGCGCAGGCGCTCCAGGCACGCGCGGACGAGGCGCTCCGCAAGGGCGACACGGCCGCGTTCCGCACGTTGAACGCCAAGCTGATGCAGGCCGAGCGTGACCTGCTGACCGAAGCGGGCCTGCCAGGACGCCCCTGGTACAAGCACCAGATCTACGCGCCCGGCATCGACACCGGCTACGCGACCCAGCGGCTGCCCGCCCTGTACGACGCGCTGTTCGTCGACAAGGACGTCCCGACCGCGAAGAAGTACGAGGGGCTGCTCTACGAGAGCCTGCGCGCGGCCACCCGCACGCTCGGCTCCTAGGCTCCGCTCCTGACGTGACCGGGGGTGTCACCCGACGACACCTCCAGCACGCCCGTCTCGGTGACCAGCGCGGTCACGAGGCGGGCGGGCGTCACGTCGAACGCGGGGTTGAAGGCCTCCACCCCGTCCGGGACGGTCGGCGCTCCGTTCCAGGCGAGGATCTCCTCGGCGGGGCGCTGCTCGATCGGCACGCCCGTCCCGTCCGGGAGGGCCAGGTCGACGGTGCTCCACGGCGCGGCGACGACGAACGGGATCCCGGCGGCCCGGCAGGCGAGCGCCACCCCGAGTGAGCCGATCTTGTTGGCGGTGTCGCCGTTGGCGGCGACGCGGTCCGCGCCGATGACCGCGACGTCGACGAGGCCGCGCAGGATCGTGCTCGGGGCCGCCGCGTCCGCCTGGACGACGCACGGGATCCCGGCCTGGCGCAGCTCCCACGCGGTGAGCCGGGAGCCCTGGAGCAGGGGGCGCGTCTCGTCGGCGTAGACGGTCTCGACGCGGCCCCGCCCGTGCAGCTCCCGGACGACGCCGAGCGCCGTCCCCCATCCGGCCGTGGCGAGGGCCCCGGCGTTGCAGTGCGTGAGGACGCGCAGCGGCCGGTCGCCGCCGGTCCGGCCGAGGATCCAGTCGGCGCCGAGGACGCCGATGGCCCGGTTGCCGCGCACGTCCTCGTCCAGGACGGCCTGGGCCTCCACCGCGACCGCGTCCGCGCCCTTCGCGGCGAACGGCAGGACGCGGTCGACCCCGGCGGCGAGGTTCACCGCCGTCGGGCGGGCCGTCCGGACGCGGGCGATCGCGGCGTCGCGGCGGGCGTCGTCCCAGCCCTCCCGGGCGGCCTGCCGGACGGCGAGCGCGACGCCGAACGCGCCCGCCACGCCGAGCGCGGGCGCGCCGCGGACGGCCAGCCGGCGGATCGCGTCGACGAGCGCGTCCACGTCCCGGACGGTCAGGTACTCCACCCGGCCCGGCAGGACGGTCTGGTCGAGCAGGCGGAGCCCGTCGCCGGTCCACTCGATGGTCCGCACATCGGTCGTCATACCTCCCATGATGCCCGGCGGAATGCCTGGCAAGTCCGGAAAGCCCGATGCCATCGGGCTTTCCGGCGGCTCACACTCCGCTGCGTGACCTGCGAGAACTTGACAACAGTCGAACCTGTGTTCGAGATTGTGCGGTGGGGCGTGAGAGGGGAGGGACGACCGTGCCGGAGGCCGCGCCGCGGGACCTGGCGGCCGCGCTCGTCGCGGCCCCGAGCACCGCGACGGTGCCGGTGCTGCCCGCGCTGCGGACCGTCGTCCCCGGCGGCGGGCTGCGGCCCGGCTCGGTCGTCGGGCTCGGCGGGCCGGGCGCGGCGTCGCTCGGCCTGGCGCTCGTCGCGGGCGTGTCCCGGCACGGCGGCGAGGACGGCGAGGGCGGCTGGTGCGGGGTGGTCGGCGTCCCCGGGTTCGGCGTCGCCGCCGCCGCCGGGATGGGCGCGGAGCCCGAGCGGCTCCTGCTCGTCGACGAGCCGGGCGACCGCTGGCCCGACGTGGTCGCCGCGCTCTGCGAGGCCGTCGAGCTGGTCCTGCTGTGCCCGCCGGAGCGGCCGGGGGCGGCGGCCGTGCGGCGGCTGTCGGCGCTCGCCCGCAGGCACGGCTGCGTCCTCACGCTGACCGGCGCGTTCGCCCGCGAGTGGCCCGGCGTCCGGCTCCGCCTGCACGTGGCGGACGCCGCCTGGGACGGCCTCGCCGCCGGGCACGGGCGGCTCACCGGCCGCCGCGTCCAGGTCGTCGCCGAGGGCCGGGACGCGCCGGGCGCCGGGCGGCGCGCCGCGCTGTGGCTGCCCGCGCCCGACGGCACGGTCCGGCCGGACGAGGCCGTCCGGCCGCCGCTGGAGCTGGTGCCCGGCGCGGTCGCGGACGGCGCGCCCGTCCACCCGCCGAGAGGGCCGCGTCCCGTGCGGGCGGCGGTCGGCGAACGGATCGGCGACCGGATCGAGGAGGGGATCGCGTGACGCGCGTCCTCGTGGCGTGGTGCCCCGACTGGCCCGCGACGGCGGTCGGGATCGACGCCGCGACGCCCGGCGCGGCGGTCGTACAAGGGCAGGTCGCGGCGTGCACGGCGGCGGCGCGGGCGGCGGGCGTGCGGCGCGGGCAGCGGCTCCGCGACGCGCAGCGCCGCTGCCCCGGGCTGGTGGTGCGCGAGCGCGACGCCGACGCGGAGGGACGGCTGTTCGAGCCCGTCGCCGAGGCCGTCGCGGCGCTGACGCCCCGGGTCGAGGTGGTGCGGCCGGGGCTGTGCGCGCTCGCGGCGCGCGGCCCGGCCCGGTTCTACGGCGGCGAGGAGGCGCTGCGCGTCCTCGTCCAGGACACGGTGGTCGAGGCCGGGCACGACTGCGGCACCGGCGTCGCGGACGGCCTGTTCGCCGCCGAGCTGGCGGCGCGGGCCGGGGACGGCGGCGGCGTCGTCCCGGCGGGCGGCGCGGCGGCGTTCCTCGCCCGGTACCCGCTGTCGGTGCTGGACCGCCCGGAGCTCGCCGACCTGCTGCGCAGGCTCGGGATCAAGACGCTCGGCGACTTCGCGGCGCTGCCGTCCGGGCACGTCGCGGGCCGGTTCGGGGCGGACGGCGCGCTCGCCCACCGGCTGGCGCGCGGCGAGGAGCCGCGCCCGCTCGCGCCCGCCCGCGCGGCCGCCGACCTGTCGGTCCGCTCCGGGTTCGAGCCGCCCGCCGAGCGGGCCGAGCAGGTCGTGTTCGCCGCGAAGCGGCTGGCGGGCGAGCTGCACGAGGGGCTGGCGGCGGGCGGGCTGGCGTGCGTCCGGCTGGAGGCGGCGGTGGGCTTCGCGGACGGCCGCGTCCTGCGGCGGCTGTGGCGTCACGACGGGCTGTCCGCGCTGGCGGTGGCGGAGCGGGTGCGCTGGCAGCTCTCGGCCCATCAGCCCGCCGACGCCGAGGCCGTGTGGGGCGGCGTGACGTGGCTGGAGCTGGCGCCCGACCAGCTCGTCCCGGACGAGGGGCGGCAGGAGGGGCTGTGGGGCCGCACGTCCGTCACCGACCGGATCGCGCGGGCCGCCGACCGGATCCAGGCGCTGCTCGGCCACCACGGGGTCACCCGCCCGGTGCTGGTCGGCGGGCGCGGGCCGGGCGAGCGGGTCGTCCGGGTGCCGGTCGGCGACCTCGCCCCCGGCGGCCTGCCGGAGGGGCCCTGGCCGGGACGGATCACCGGCCCCGCGCCCGCCGTCGTCCCGCCGGTGCCGCCGGACGTGGAGCTGGCCGACGCCTCCGGCGCGGCGGTGGTGGTGTCGGCGCGGTGCGAGGTGTCCGCGCCGCCCGCGACGCTGGCGTTCCGCGGCCGCCCGGCCGCGGTCACCGGGTGGACGGGGCCGTGGCCCGCCGACGAGCGCTGGTGGGACGCCGACCGCGCGCGCCGCCGCGCCCGCTTCCAGGTCACCACCGACGACGGCGCCGCCTACCTGCTCGCCGTCGAGGGCGGGCGCTGGCACATCGAGGCCGTCTATGACTAGGGCCATGACCAGGGCTGGGGGCCGTCCATGACCGGCTGGCACAACCCGCCGATCCCGTGGCGGGAGTTCGAGGAGCGGCTGTCGTGGCGCCCGTCCGGCCCGGCGCCGGACGGGCCGGAGGCGCCCGCCGTCCCGCCCCGCCCCGAGCCGCCCGACGAGGACGTGCCGTGGGCGGAGCTGCACGTCCACTCCTCGTTCAGCTTCCTGGACGGCGCCAGCGACCCGGCGTCGCTCGTCACCGAGGCCGCGCGGCTCGGCGTCCGGACGATGGCGATCACCGACCACGACGGCATGTACGGCGCGGTCCAGTTCGCGCAGGCGGCGGGCGACGCGGGCATCGGGACGGTGTTCGGCGCGGAGCTGAGCCTCGGCCTGCCGGGCCCGCAGACCGGCGAGCCCGACCCGGCCGGACGGCACCTGCTCGTCCTCGCGCGCGGCGCGCCCGGCTACGCGCGGCTGTGCTCGGCGATCACGGCGGCGCAGCTCGCGGGCGGGCGGAAGGGCCGTCCCGTCTACGACCTCGACGCGCTGGCGGGCGCGCACGGCGGGCACTGGGCGGTGCTGACCGGCTGCCGGAAGGGCCCCGTCCCCGCCGCACTGGAGGCGGGCGGGCCGGGCGCCGCCGAACGCGAGCTGCGGAACCTGGTCGCCATGTTCGGCCGCGACGACGTGTTCGTCGAGCTGGTCGACCACGACCAGCCGGGCGACGACCACCGCAACGACGTCCTGTTCGAGTTGGCACGCAGGGTCGGCGTGGACGCCGTGGCGTCCAACAACGTGCACTTCGCCGCCCCCGGCCCGGACGCGCGGCTGGCGCAGGCGATGGCGGCCGTCCGCGCCCGCCGCGGCCTGGACGACATGGTCGGCTGGCTCCCGGCGGGCGGCACCGCGCACGTCCGCAGCGGCGCGGAGATGGCGCGGCGGCTCGCCCGGTTCCCCGGCGTCCTGGAGCGGACGGTCGCGCTGGCGCGGGAGTGCCTGTTCGACTTCGACGTCGTCGCGCCCCGCCTGCCCGACTGGCCCGTCCCGGACGGGTACACCGAGGCGACCTGGCTGCGTCGCCTGGTCGCGGAGGGCGCACTGAAACGGTACGGGCCGCCGGAGCGGGAGCGGATGTCCGGCGCGTACGAGCAGATCGCGAGGGAACTGGACGTCATCGAGCAGCTCCGCTTCCCCGGCTACTTCCTGATCGTCCACGACATCGTGGAGTTCTGCCGCGAGAAGAAGATCCTGTGCCAGGGGCGCGGCTCGGCGGCCAACTCGGCGGTCTGCTACGCGCTCGGCATCACCGGCGTGGACGCCGTCCACCACGGCCTGCTGTTCGAGCGGTTCCTGTCCCCCGGCCGCGACGGCCCGCCCGACATCGACCTCGACATCGAGCACCGCCGCCGCGAGGAGGCCATCCAGTACGTCTACGACAAGTACGGGCGCGAGTGCACCGCGCAGGTCGCGAACGTGATCAGCTACCGGCCGCGGATGGCCGTCCGGGACGCGGCCCGCGCGCTCGGCTTCTCCCCCGGCCAGCAGGACGCCTGGTCCAAGGGCATCGACCCGCGCGACCCGGTCGGCTCGGAGGCCGACGTCCCCGGCCCGGTCATGGAGCTGGCGAACCGGATGCTGCGGCTCCCCCGGCACCTCGGCATCCACTCCGGCGGCATGGTCATCGCGGACCGTCCGGTCGGCGAGATCTGCCCGATCGAGTGGGCGACGATGCCGAAGCGCAGCGTCCTGCAATGGGACAAGGACGACTGCGCGGCGGCCGGGCTCGTGAAGTTCGACCTGCTCGGCCTCGGCATGCTCGCCGCCCTGCACGACTGCTTCGACCTGGTGGACGAGCACCACGGCCGCCGCCACGACCTCCAGTCGATCCCGCCGGACGACCCGCTCGTCTACGACATGCTGTGCGACGCCGACACGGTCGGGGTGTTCCAGGTCGAGTCGCGGGCGCAGATGGCGACGCTGCCCCGGCTGCGGCCCCGCGAGTTCTACGACCTGGTGGTGGAGGTGGCGCTGATCCGTCCCGGGCCGATCCAGGGCGGGTCCGTGCACCCGTACCTGCGGCGCCGCAAGGGGCTCGAACCGGCCGACTGCCCGCACCCGCTGATGGAGCCCGCGCTGTCGCGGACGCTCGGCGTCCCGCTGTTCCAGGAGCAGATGATGCAGCTCGCCGTCGACTGCGCCGGGTTCACGCCCGCCGAGTCCGACGCGCTCCGGCAGGCGATGGGCGCGAAGCGGGCGCCCGAGCGGGTGGAGCGGCTGCGCCGCCGCCTGCTGGACGGGATGGCCGAGCGCGACATCCCGCCCGACGTCGCCGAGAGCGTGTACGAGAAGATCCTCGGCTTCACCGGGTTCGGGTTCCCCGAGTCGCACGCGCAGAGCTTCGCGCACCTGGTGTACGCGAGCGCCTGGCTGAAACGGCACTTCCCGGCCGCGTTCACGGCCGCGCTGGTGCGGAACCAGCCGATGGGCTTCTACAGCCCGCAGAGCCTCCTCAACGACGCGCGGCGGCACGGCGTGGTCGTCCGGGGCGTGGACGTCAACGCCAGCGGCGTCCACCCGACGCTGGAGGAGGCGGTCGAGGTCGAGTCCGACCACCCGCACGCGCCCGCCGAGCCGCAGCCCGCGATCAGGCTCGGGCTGTCCGGCATCCGCAACCTGGGCGGCGACGCGGCGGAGGCGATCGCCGCCGGACGCCCCTACGGGAGCATGGAGGACCTGGCCCGGCGCGTCCCGCTGTCGGCCGGGGCGCTGGAGGCGCTCGCCACGGCGGGCGCGTTCGACGGGTTCGGGCTGACCCGCCGCGAAGCGCTGTGGGCGGCTGGCGCGCTGGCCGGTTCCGGTCCGGGACGCCTGGAGGGTGTGACGCCCGGCGCGTCCGCACCGGCGCTGCCCGCGATGACGCCGATCGAGGAGACGCTCGCCGACCTGTGGGCGACCGGGGTGTCGAGCACGCATCCCGTCACGCACGTCCGGGACGCGCTCGACGAGCTCGGCGCGCTCTCGTCCACCCGGCTGGCCGCGACGCCCGGCGAGACGAACGTCGTCGTCGCGGGCCTGGTCACGCACCGGCAGCGGCCGCCGACCGCGGGCGGCATCGTGTTCATGACCCTGGAGGACGAGACCGGCATCGTCAACGTGGTGTGCCCGCCGCAGGTGTTCGAGCGGCACCGCGGCCTCGCCGTCGACGCGCAGGCGCTGCTGGTGAGCGGGCGGCTGGAGCGCGCCGACGGGGTCGCGAACGTCCGCGCGACGCGGCTGCGGCGGCTGCCCGTCCCCGGCCGGGTGCGGGCCCGCAACTTCCACTGATCGCGGGACGTCAGGGACTCGCTAGAACCTGATCGCCTCCTCTGCCATCGTATGGGGGACGAAACGGGGCCGCGTGCCGCTCGTGTGGGCGGCCGCCAAGACGCGGCTCGCGGGCGGAGAGGTGAACTCCATGGACGGGCCGCGAGCCTCGCTGAGCGAACTGCGCCCGGACGAGCCCACGCGGATCGGCCGGTACCGGATCGAGGCCAAGGTCGGCGAGGGCGGGATGGGCGCGGTGTACCTCGGCCGCGACCCGGACGGCCGGGCCGTCGCGGTGAAGGTCGTGCGGTCCGTGCTCGCGGGCGACCAGACGTTCCTCGCCCGGTTCCACGACGAGGCGGCCAACGCGCAGCGCGTCGCGTCGTTCTGCACGGCGCAGGTGCTGGAGCACGGCGAGGACCAGGGCCTCGCCTACATGGTCACCGAGTACATCGACGGGCCGTCCCTGCTCGACCACGTCGGCGAGAACGGCGCGCTGTCGCCGGGGATGCTGCACGGCGTCGCGGTGGGAGTGGCGGCCGCGCTCGTCGCGATCCACAGCGCGGGCCTGGTGCACCGCGACCTGAAGCCGAGCAACGTGCTGCTGTCCATCTCCGGGCCCCGCGTGATCGACTTCGGCATCGCCCGCGCGCTGGACATGGCGTCCGCGCACACCCGGACCGGCGTGGTCGTCGGCACCCCCGGCTGGATCGCGCCCGAGCAGATCATGACGCAGCAGGTCACCCCGGCCGTGGACGTGTTCGCCTGGGGCTGCCTCGTGGCGTACGCGGCGAGCGGCCGCAACCCGTTCGGGCAGGGCTCGTTCCAGGTCATGGCGGCGCGGGCGGTGCACGCCGAGCCCGAGATCGGGGACCTGCCGCCCTCGCTGGCGGGGATCGTCCAGGCGGCGCTGCGCAAGGACCCGCTGCAGCGGCCGAGCGCCCGCGACCTGCTGCTCTCCCTGGTCGGCGGGGCCGGGGAGGCGGCGGTCACCTCCGAGCTCGGCGAGATGTGGACGTCCCCGCCCGCCGAGACCCGCGTCGCCGCCCCCGTCGTACCTCCGGTCGCGCCGCCCGTCACGCCATCCACCGCACCGCCCGTCGCGCCGCCCGTCGAGACGCCGACGGTGCCGCCCGGCGGGGATCCGAGCGTCACGCACCGCGACGTGACCGCGCCCGCCCCCATGCCGATGCCCGCGCCCGCTCCGCCCGCGCCCGGCCCGGTCACCCAGATGGCGGCGGAGTGGCAGCGCGAGCAGATCGGGCAGGCGCCGACCATGGCGCCGGACGGGCCGTCCCGCCGAAAGACGCTCATCCTGTCGTCGGCGGCGGGCCTCCTCGTCGCCGCGCTCGTCGCGGCGGGTGTCTACTACTACCTCGACCACGCGTCCGAGCCGCAGAACCGCGCCAACACCGGCGGCGGCGCGGTGGCGGGGTTCCCGGCGGGGTCGATGCTCGTCCGGGTCGACACCGCGTCCGGCTGGCCGAAGTCGTGCCACGCCGACATCGGCCGGTACGAGCTGGCGGACCGGAAGCTGACGACCCTCTACCGCGGGCAGCCGTGCGCCATCCTGCCCGAGCCGTCCCCCGACCACCGCCGCATCGCGTTCACGCGGCGGCTGGAGGACGGGAGGAACGAGGCATGGGTGATGAACGCCGACGGAACCGGCGCCAGGAAGGTCACCGACATCGCGGGCGGACGGGTCGCCTGGTCGCCGAACGGCACGCGCCTCGCCTACATGGGCCGCAAGGACGGCGTCCGGCAGATCTTCACGGTCACCCTGGACGGGAGCGGGGTCGAGCAGCTCACCGACGACGGCTCGGACAAGGACGACCCGATGTGGGCGCCCTCGAAGCGGATCGTGTTCTGGAGCAAGCGGAACGGCCCCGAGCAGATCTACAGCCTCGACCCGGGCGATCCCGGCACCTGGAAGAGGCTGACCAAGGACGGCGTCCGCTCGGTCGACCCGGAGTGGTCGCCCGGCGGGCGCAGGGTCGCCTACACGCGGGGCGGCCCCGACGGCAGCGAGATCTGGACGGTGGACTCCGACGGGGGGTATGCGCCCGTGCGCGTGACCAGCGGCGGTGACGACATGGACCCGGGGTGGTCCGCCGACGGCCGCTGGATCTGCTACGTGCGCGGCGCGGTCGGGTCGCCGGTGGTCCGCGCGGTCCGCGCGGACGGCACCGGCGACCAGGTCGTCACCCCGACCGGCAGCACGTTCGGGCACCCGAGCTGGGGCTAGTCGCGGCTGCCCGCCGGCTCGGGCGCCTCCGGCGCGGCGGCGGCGGGCGCGGGCTCGGCGCGGCTCAGCGCGCTCGGCCACCACATGTGCCGTCCGACGTCCAGGTTCAGGGCGGTGACCAGCACCGACCGGACGACGAACGTGTCCAGCAGCACCCCGAACGCGACCGTGAAGCCGAGTTCGGCGACGAACACGAGCGGCAGCGAGCCGAGCGCGGCGAACGTCCCGGCGAGCACCGCGCCCGCCGAGGTGATCACCCCGCCGGTCGCGGCGAGCCCGACCAGCGCGCCGCGCCGCATCCCGACGCGCTTCGACTCCTCGTGCACGCGGGTCATGAGGAAGATGTTGTAGTCGGTGCCGAGCGCCACGAGGAACACGAACGACCACAGCGGGAACGACGGGTCGGCCGCCGCGAACCCGAACACGTGGTGGAACATCAGCGCGCTGACGCCGAGCGCCGCCGCGTACGACAGCACGACGGTCGCGACGAGGAGCACCGGCGCGACGACGGCGCGCAGCAGCAGCGCGAGGATGACGAGCACGACGACCAGCACGATCGGGATCACGACGTTCTGGTCGCGGTGGGACGCGTGGTTGATGTCGAGCGTGACCGCCGTCCCGCCGCCGACCTCCGCGTCCGCGCCGGGGACGGCGTGCACGGCGTCGCGGGCCCGCTGGACGGCGGTGAACCCGCGGGCGCTGTCGGGCGGCGCGGTGAGCGTCCCCTCCAGGTAGACGAGCCCGCCGGACGGCTGCCCCGGGTTCCGCCCGGCGAGCTTGACGTCGGAGATGTCCGGGACGCGGGCGAGCGCGGCGGCGACGGCGTCCTGCGTCCCCGCCTTCGCGACGACCTGGACGGGCGACCCGCTGCCCGCCGGGAAGTGCTTCCCGAGCACCTCCTCGCCGGTGACCGAGTCGGGCTTGCCGGTGCTGAACGCGTCCTTGTTGGGCAGCGAACCGGTCTTCAGGCCGAACAGCCCGGCGGCGAGCGCGCCGAGCACCACGGCCGTGACCAGCCAGGTCACCCGGGGGCGCACGGCGACGACGCCGCCGACCCGCGCCCACACGCCGCGCTCGGTCGGCTCGTCCGTCCCGAACCTCGGGCGGCGCGGCCAGAACACCCAGCGGCCGCAGATCACCAGCAGCGCGGGCAGCAGCGTCACCATCGCGAGCAGCGCGACCGCGACGCCGATGGCCATGACCGGGCCCATGCTCTTGGTCGAGTTGAGGGTGGCGACGAGCAGGCACAGCATGCTCAGCGCCACCGTCGAGCCGCTGGCGACGATCGCGGGGCCCGCGCGGTGCAGCGCGACCGCCATCGCCTCGTGCCGGTCCTCGTGCCGCCGCAGTTCCTCCCGGTACCGGGCGATGAGCAGCAGCGCGTAGTCGGTGCCCGCGCCGAACACGAGCACCGTGAGGATGAAGGCGGCCTGCCCGTTCACGGTCAGCCCGGCGTGCTCGGCCAGCAGGTAGATCACCGCCTCGGCCGCCATCAGCGCGAACCCGACGCAGAGCAGCGGCGCGAGCCACAGGATCGGGCTGCGGTAGGTGAGCAGCAGGATCCCGATGACGATGGCGGCGGTGACGTACAGCAGCGTCGCGTCGAACCCGGAGAACACGTTGCTGAAGTCGCCGCCGTACCCGGCGGGCCCGGTGACGTGCGCGTCCAGGCCCGGAGCGCCCTTCTGGACGATGTCGCGGTAGTCGTCGACGGCGGGTCCGAGCAGGTCCCAGCCGTCGTTGCCCACGCGGATGTTGACGATCGTCTCCAGCGCGGTGCCGTCCTTCGCCGGGATCGGCCCCTGCACGCTGACGGCGAGCTTCCGCGGCGGCGCCGAGCCCTTCGGGTCGCCCATGACGGCCTGGAGTCGCGGCACGTCGGCGGCGGCCTTGGCCCGGTCGGCGGCGGTGAGCGCGCCGCCGTTCCGGTGGTAGACGACCACGGCCGGGAACGTGTCGGACGGCACGAACCGCTCGGACGCGTCGACGACCCGGGTCGACTCGGCGTCCTTCGGCAGCCACGCCGACGCCTCGTTGGTCTGCGCGCCGGTGAGCTTCCCGGCGAGCGGCATGGAGATGCCGAGGATGACGATCCACAGCACCAGCACGATCCATTTGCCCCAGCGTCCGCAGGGCAGGGACGCGAATCTGTACGCGCGCGACATCAGACCCCCAGTGATGAGACCGCCCGATGTTCGCTTTTACGCCGCCGAATCCGGCTCGGCAAGACATATCGCGTCTTGCGGGCCAGATCTGGTCAGTGCGTGACAGTTGTCATCGAGCGAAGTCCGGCGCCCGCCGGTCGGTGATCATGTCGAGGCGGCGCAGGATGACGCCCTCGCGCAGCGCCCAGGGGCACACTTCCAGCTCGGTCAGCTCGAACAGGTCCATGGCGGCGTCCGCGACGATCGCGCCCGCGAGCAGCTGGGGGGCGCGCCGCTCCGACACGCCGGGCAGCTCGGCCCGTCCGGCGGACGGCATCGCGGCGAGCTTGTCGGCCCACTCGGTCAGCGCGTCGCTCGCCAGGATCCGCCGTTGGTACGGTCCATCCGTCGTGGGCGCCGCGCCGCCGATGCGGGCGAGCTGCTTGAACGTCTTGGACGTGGCGACCGCGTGGTCGGGCGGCCCGTAGCGGGCGACGTCCCCGACCCGGCGGGCGATCTCCGCCCGGACGTGCCGGCGCAGCCGGCGGACCTCGTCCGGCGGCGGCGGGTCGGCGCTGAACCAGTCGCGGGTGAGGCGGCCCGCGCCGAGCGGCAGCGAGAACGCCGCGTCCGGCTCCTCGTCCAGCCCGGACGCGATCTCCAGCGAGCCGCCGCCGATGTCCACCACGAGCAGCCGCCCGGACGACCAGCCGAACCAGCGCCGCACCGCGAGGAACGTCAGCCGCGCCTCCTCCTCGCCGGACAGCGCGCGGATGTCGATCGCCTTGTCGCTGCGGATCCGGGCCAGGATCGCCTCGCCGTTGGCGGCGTCCCGGACGGCGGACGTGGCGAACGCGACGAGGTCCTCGACGCCCTTGTCCTCGGCGATCTGGAGCGCGTCGTCGACGAAGTCGCGGAGCAGCCCCTCGCCCTCCTCCGACAGCCGGTCGCCGTCCTCCAGATGGGCGGCGAGCCGCATGTCGGCCTTGTGGGAGAACGCGGGAAGCGGCCTGGCCCCCTCGTGGGCGTCCACGACCAGAAGGTGAACGGTGTTCGATCCCACGTCCAGAACGCCGAGTCGCATATATATGACGCTATCGGACGTACCACCGGCCTGGGCAGTCACCGCTGCGGCTACGGTGTCGGGCATGAGGGGAGAGCAGGGCATGGACGCGGAGCGGGGGCGGCGCTGGCGGGTGCCGCCGGGCCAGGTCGCGGTGAAGTGCGCCGGGGCCGCTGCCGTGACGGCGCTCGTCGTCCTGTACAGCCACGACCCGCAGTTCATGTTCCTCGCGATCGCCGCGGCGGTCGGGCTGAACGCGCTCGCGCTGCGCGACCTGGTCGCGCCGGTGCGGCTCGCCGCCGACGGCGCCGGCCTCACGGTCGTGACCGGCTACGCGGGGCGCCGCCGCGTCCCCTGGGACGAGGTGTCGGTCATCCGGGTGGACGAGCGCCGCCGCCTCCTGCTGCACACCCGGATGCTGGAGATCGAGACGACCGACGACCTGCACCTGCTCAGCGCGTTCGACCTGGGCGAGGACGTCCACGACGTGGCCGACGAGCTGTACCGGATCCGCTCCCGCACCCGCGGCTAGGGGCCGGGCAGGTCGCCCGGCGCGGAGAACGAGCCCTGCGCGCCCGGCGCGCGGACGGCGGCGGCGCCCGCGCGGGCCGCGTAGCGGGCGGCGTCCGGGAGCGCGTCGCCGCGGGCGAGGCGCAGGCAGAGCGCGGCGGTGAAGGCGTCGCCCGCGCCCGTGGTGTCCACGGCCGCCACCCGCGGCGACGGCACCCGCACCGGCTCCGGCCCGGCGGCGACGAGGGCCCCGTCCGCGCCGAGCGTGACGACGACCGAGCGGGGGCCGCGCCGCCGGAGGGCCTCGGCCATGGCCGCCGGGTCGCCCGGGCCGTCCCGGCCCAGCAGGAACGCGGCCTCGTGCTCGTTGACGACGAGCGGGTCGCAGCGGGCGAGCAGGTCGTCCGGGACGGGCGCGGGCGGCGACAGGTTCAGCACGACCCGCGTCCCCTCCTCCGCGCCGATCCGGGCCGCGGCCGCCACGGCGGGCAGCGGCACCTCGAGCTGGCACGACACCACGGACGCGGCGGCGATCGCGGCGCGGGCGGCGGCGACGTCGGCCGGGCCGACGCGGGCGTTCGCGCCGGGCGAGACGATGATGCTGTTGTCGCCGTCCGGCCCGACGGTGATGAGGGCGACGCCGGTCGGCGCGCCGGGCGTGGTGGCGAGGTGGGCGAGGTCGACGCCGGCGGCGCCGAGGGCGGCGCGGAGCAGCCGGCCGTGGCCGTCGTCGCCGACGCGCCCGACGAGCGCGGCGCGGGCGCCGAGCCGGGCCGCCGCGACCGCCTGGTTGGCGCCCTTCCCGCCGGGATGCGTGGCGAGGTCCGCGCCGAGGACGGTCTCCCCCGGCCCTGGCCGCCGCTCGACGCCGACCACCAGGTCGGCGTTGACCGATCCGACGACGACCACGTCGTGGCCGTCCGGCCGTCCGCTGCAGGTCTGCACGCTTCAACCGACTACATGCGGCGGGCCGTCCGCGCAAGCCTCGTCGCAAGCCCCGCCGTATGCCCGGTCAGCGGGCGCGCAGCTCGGCCAGGTCGACCACGTCGGACAGGTCGGCCACGGAGAGGTAGTAGCCGCGGCCGACGAACGCCCCGTTCCGCGTCACCAGGAAGGCGCTCTCGCCGCGCACCCCGGCGTACTCGGCCCACACTCGGTGCGCCCCGCTGAGGCGCACGGCCGTGACGCGCAGGCCGTCCGGCCCGCTCCAGCTCTCTTGATCATCCCCCACGCACGGAACGTTACGCTCAGTTACTCTCCGTGCATGGAGGCGGGGTCCGCGGTCAGGCCGTCTCGAAGGTCGCCGGGTCGGGGCCGAAGCGGGTGTTCTGGTCGAGCTCCCCGATCGTCTTCATGTCGTCCGGGGACAGCTCGAAGCCGAACACGTCGATGTTCTCGGCGATCCTGGACGGCGTCACCGACTTCGGGATGACGACGTTCCCGATCTGGAGGTGCCACCGCAGCACGACCTGCGCCGGGGTGCGGCCGTGCTTGCGGCCGATGCCGGCGAGCGCCGGGTCGTCCAGCAGCCCGTGGCCCTGGCCGAGCGGCGCCCACGCCTCGGTGCGGATGCCGTGGTCCCCGTGGAAGGCGCGCAGGCCGTCCTGCTGGAAGTAGGGGTGCAGCTCGATCTGGTTGACGGCCGGGACGGCGTCCGCCTCCTCGATGATCCGGCCCAGCGTCTCCACGGTGAAGTTGGAGACGCCGATCGCGCGGACGCGGCCGTCCCGCTTGAGCTCTTCGAGCGCCCGCCACGTGTCGAGGTAGGTGCCGCGGCTCGGCATCGGCCAGTGGATCAGGTACAGGTCCAGGTAGTCCAGGCCGAGGCGGGACAGGCTCGCGTCGCACGCCCGCAGCGCGTTGTCGCGGCCCTGCTCGTCGTTCCACAGCTTGGTCGTGATGAACAGGTCCTCGCGCGGGACGCCGGAGGCTCGCAGGGCGCGTCCGACGCCCTCCTCGTTGCCGTAGGCGGACGCGGTGTCGACGCTGCGGTACCCCTGCTCCAGCGCGGTCCGCACCGCCCGCTCCGCCTCCGCGTCCGACGCCTGGAAGACCCCGAAGCCGAGCTGCGGCATCGCGGTCCCGTCGATGAGATCAACGTTCGGTACGCTCACGTGTCCCCCTTCCGGTCGCTCCATTCGGGCGATCGTGCCCGGGAAACCGCCGCCGGAACATCACGGGCGGCGCGGGGCGCCGCGGAGGCGGCGTTGATCATAGGCTCGTCTCGGATTCCCGACCCCCGTTGGAGGAGCGATGCACATCCGCCGCACCAGTGTGCACAACACCTGGGACAACGCGATCCCGCCCATCGCGACCATCGCGCCCGGCGACGAGCTCACCGTGGAGACCGCCGACGCGAGCGGCGGGCAGCTCGGCCCGGACTCCGGCACGGCCGCGGTCGCCGCCCTCGACTTCGGCCGCGTCAACCCGGTGACCGGCCCGTTCCTGGTGGACGGCGCCGAGCCCGGCGACGCGCTCGTCATCGACGTCCTCGGCATGGAGACCGGCGAGTGGGGCTGGACGGCCAGCATCCCCGGCTTCGGGCTGCTCGCCGACGACTTCCCCGAGCCGCACCTGCGGATCTCAAAGATCTCCGGCGGGACGGCGGAGCTGCTGCCCGGGCTCGCCGTGCCGGTGCTGCCGATGATCGGGACGATCGGGGTGGCGCCCCCCGAGCCGGGCGAGCACTCGATCGTCCCGCCGCGGCGCTGGGGCGGGAACATGGACGTCCGGCACATCGGGCCCGGCGCGCGGCTCATCCTGCCGGTCGGCGTGGACGGCGCGCTCCTCTCCCTCGGCGACGCGCACGCCGCGATGGGCGACGGCGAGGTGTGCGGCACCGGCATCGAGACCGAGGCGACCGTCCGGCTCCGGGTGGACGTCCGGCGCGGCGGCGCCCCGGTCACGCCGATCATCGAGACGGCCGCGGCCGCCCAGCGCACCGGCGCGGCGCTCGCCACCACCGGCATCGGCCCCGACCTGATGGAGGCGGCGAAGGACGCGACGCGCGCCCTCGTGACCGAGGTCGCCGTCCGCACCGGGATCGCGCCCGCGGACGCCTACCTGCTCGCCAGCGTCGCCGCCGACCTGAAGATCTCCGAGGTCGTGGACGTCCCGAACTGGATCGTCTCCGCCCATCTCGCCCTGTCCCACCTCTCATGACGGACGAGCCGCGTGGTGACCCGGGCCCGCCCCGTCAGGACGCGGTGTTCTCGAACCTCCAGTCGCCGGAGCCGATCTCGAAGAGGGCGCGGCCGTCCTGGACGCCGAGCAGGCGGGCGTCCGCGGGCGCGCCCGGCCTGGAGTTCCCGCCGAGGAGCGGGAACTCCACGCGGGCCTTCGCGCCGGGCGGGACGGTCACGTCCAGCCTCAGCCTCCGGCCGGTGCGCCGCCACGAGGACGCGGCCCGGCCGCGCGGCGTCTCGTAGGTCGCGGCGGCGCGGGTGACGTCGCCGACGACGGCGGGCCGGACGAGCAGCGTCCCGAACCCGATCGAGTCGTCGGTCTGCCCGAGGCCCGCGAGCCCGGCGTGGAACCACTCGTCGATCGCGCCGAGCATGAAGTGGTTCTGCGAGAGGCCGGACGTGGGCCCGTCCCAGTTCTCGGTCAGCGACGTCGCGCCGTGGACGACCTGGTACCCGTAGCTGGGGTTGCCGGTCTGCGTGGCGAAGGCGTGCACGACGTCGTCGCGTCCCGCCGCGGACAGCACGTGGAACACCGACGGCAGCGCGATCTCGCCGACGGTGAGGTGGTAGCCCTTCGCCTTGATCGAGTCGACGAGGTGGCCGAGGACGGCGTCCCGCTTCGCCGCCGGGACGACGCCCATGTCCAGCGCGAACGCGTCGCACGCCTGGCTGCCCGACCCGTAGGTGTCGCCGGTGGCGTACTTGACGTTGAACGCCTCGCCGATGTCCTTGGCGAGCGCCTCGTACTTCGCGGCGTCCGCGTCCTGGCCGACGACCTTCGCGATGCGGGCGAGCGCGGAGACCGCCCGGTGGTAGCCGAAGGTCGCGGTGATGCCGGTCGGTGTGCTGGTGTCGAACGCGATCCAGTCGCCGAGGCCGTAGTCGAGCAGGTGCCCGCTCGCCTTGCGCGACAGGTGGTCCACGTAGCGGACCATGTTCGGGTAGTAGGCGCGCAGCGTCGCGGTGTCGCCGTAGGCGCGGTACATCTGCCAGGGCGCGAACACGATGACGTTGCCCCAGTTCGGGTCGTCCCTGAAGCCGCCGCCGAAGACGGTGAACTCGGGCGCGATGTCGGGGACGAGCCCAGGCGGGCTTGCCGTCCGAGCGGGTCAGCTTCTCGTAGCGTCCGGGGGTCGGCGGGACGTGCGCCATCCCCATGCCCAGCTCGACCCGCACCGTGTTGCCGCCGCGGCGCAGCAGCTCGGTGACATCGTAGGTGGAGTAGACGAGCCGCTTCTTGTACGTGCTGTACGGCGGTTCCAGGACGGCGTCGCTGACGGGGCGCCCGTTCACGGTGACGTCCAGGACGCCGAGCGCGGTCGCGTAGAGGCGGGCCGCCCGCACCCGCTTCCCCAGCTTGAAGCCGCGCTCGAAGACGGGCAGCGCCTCGGGGAGGCGGTGCAGCGGCGGCGGCGCCTCCTGCCCCCTGACCGCGGCGGCCGTGTCGAAGGCCGTGCCGTCGTTGGACGTCTCGACGGTGAAGTCCTCGGAAAAGTTCGGCGTCCTCTCGTCGGCGGTCATGGCGTCGGTGCGCGGATACAGCACCACGCGGTCGAACCGCCGCTCCTCCCCCAGGTCGATCCTGAGCCAGATCGGGCTCGCGAGATCCTGGTCCCGGCGCTCCATGCTCGTGTAGCCGAACGGGGCGTCGTCGCTGGTCAGCGAGCTGTCCCTGACGGCCTTCGGCTCCCACTGGCCGCCGACGGTGTAGCTCTCTGACGCGACCACCGCGGCCTTGAGGGCCACGTTCGCGCCGGACGCGCCGTCCCGGACCTCCACCTCGGCGAGCTGGAGCCGCGACACCTCGTACGG
Source organism: Actinomadura syzygii (assembly GCF_008085905.1). Classification (GTDB taxonomy): domain Bacteria; phylum Actinomycetota; class Actinomycetes; order Streptosporangiales; family Streptosporangiaceae; genus Spirillospora; species Spirillospora syzygii. Next base: position 46,080 of record NZ_VSFF01000009.1, read on the forward strand.
CCAGCCCTCCTTGATCGGCAGGCCGAGCCGGGTCACGTTCAGCCGTACGTACCGCGCCGTCCGGGCCGGGAACGCGACCGTCGCGGACCGCGGCCGCGGCTCGCCCGACCACGCCGGATGGCCGACCCAGCGGGCCGTCCAGTCCGCGGCGGCCAGCAGGCCCATCTCGAAGTGGGACGGCTCGCTCCACGCGGACGCGCGGCCCTGCCCGTCCCACACCCTCACCTGCCAGGACGCCCGCTCGCGCGACCGCAGTGCCCCTCCGGCGTAGCCGGCGGACACGGCGCCGCCCGCGACCTTGCCCGAGTCCCACAGGTCGGGACGGGCGAGCCGGTCGTCCGCGCTCGCCACCCGCACCTGGTACGCGGTCTGCAGCGCGTTCCGCGGTCCGGCGGCGAACCGCCAACTCAGCGTCGGCCGCGCCGCGTCGATGCCGAGCGGCGACCGCAGGTGGTCGACGCGCAGGTCGACCGGACGCGGCGTCCGGGCCGCCGGGAGCGGCGGACGCGGGCGCGGCGACCACGCCGCCCGCCGTGACCGCCGCGGCGGCGACCCCGCCCGCCTGGACGAACCTTCTCCTGGACAACTCGCTCATGAACGTGCTCCTCAGCGCTGGTTGGCACGAAGGTCGGGAGGTGGGAGCGGTGCGGGGACGGGAGCGGGGCCGTCCGTCAGGGGTTCACGTGGACGAGATCGTCGAATCGGGGAAACTTCTGGACCCGGCCCTTCGTTGTCGGGTCGGGTTCCTTTTGGTCGAGCGGGCCCTTCAGGGACGGCCGGCGGCCCGGGTGGGGACGGTGCGGACGCGGCGATGTGAGCGCCGCGGCCTCGCGGTCCGGGCCGCCGACCGGTCTTCCCGCGGCGACCGGCCTCCCTCCAACGCGGTCAGCGCAGGAACGCGGCGGCGACGCCCGCGTCGACGGGGACGTGCAGGCCGGTCGTGCGGGTCAGGTCCCCGCCGGTGAGCGCGAAGATCCCGGAGCCGCGCACGACGCCGTCCGGGTTGACGCCGTTGACGCGGATCCCGTGCTCGCCCGGCTCGGCGGCCAGCAGCCGCACCTGGTGCGCCTGGTCTGCCTTGGCCGCGCCGTAGGCGATGTTGTTCGGCCCCGCGAAGACGCCGTTCTTCGACGCGATGTAGACGATGTCGCCGCCCGTCGCCTGCTCGACCATGACGCGGGCGGTCTCGCGGGAGACGAGGAACGAGCCGCGCGCCATGACGTCGTGCTGGACGTCCCAGTCCCGCGCGCTGGTCTCCAGCAGCGGCCGGGAGATCGACAGCCCGGCGTTGTTGACGACGAGGTCGACGCCGCCGAACGCGAGGACGGCGGCCCGGACGGCGGCGGCGACCTCGTCCTCGGACGTCACGTCGGCGGCGGCGGCCACGGCCGCGTCGGCGGGCCGCGCGGCGGACGCGCCGATCACCGCCGCGACCTTCTGCGCGGCCCCGGCGTCCCGGTCGGCGACGACGACGCACGCGCCCTCGGCGGCGCGGCGGCTGCTGGACGCCGGGCCGCCGCTGCCGGACGCGGTCTTCTGCGCGAACGACCTGCTCGCGCTCGGCGTCCTGCGGGTGCTGCTGCAGGCCGGGATCCGCGTCCCGGCTGACATCGCGCTGATCGGGTACGACGACATCGAGTTCTCGGCGGCGGCCGCCGTCCCGCTGAGCTCGGTGCGGCAGCCCACCTACCAGCTCGGCCGGATCGCGACCGAACTCCTGCTGGAGGAGTGCGACGACCCGGCGGGGCACGCCCACCAGCAGGTGATGTTCCAGCCCGAGCTGATCGTCCGCGAGTCGAGCCGGTCCGAGGCGGGAGGCGCGTCGTGAGGGTGGCGCCGTGAGAGTCGCGTTGTTCCTGACCTGCGTGAACGACACCCTCTATCCGGGGACGGGGAAGGCGGTCGTCCGGCTGCTGCGGCGGCTCGGCCACGACGTGGAGTTCCCGTCCGGGCAGACGTGCTGCGGGCAGATGCACCTCAACACCGGCTACCGGCGGCAGGCCCTGCCCCTGGTGAAGGGGTTCGCGGAGACGTTCGGGCCCTATGACGCGGTCGTGACGCCGTCCGCGTCGTGCGGGGCGATGGTCCGCGACTGGCATCCGCGCCTCGCGCCGCGCGCCGCCGGGGTCGCCTCCCGCGTGTACGAACTGTCGGAGTTCCTGGTGGACGTGCTCGGCGTCACCGACGTCGGCGCGTACTTCCCGCACCGCGTCACCTACCACCCGACGTGCCACTCGCTGCGGATGCTGCGGGTCGGGGACCGTCCGCTGCGGCTGCTGCGCGAGGTCCGCGGCATCGACCTGGCCGAGCTGCCGGACGCGGCCGAGTGCTGCGGGTTCGGCGGGACGTTCGCGCTGAAGAACCCCGAGGTCTCGGCGGCGATGTGCGCGGACAAGGTCACCGCCGTCCGGGAGACGCGGGCCGAGGCGCTGTGCGCGGCCGACAACTCGTGCCTGATGCACATCGGCGGCGCGCTCACCCGCACACGCGCCGGTGTCCGCACCGTCCACCTGGCCGAGATCCTCGCGTCGACGGAGGAGGACCCGCTGTGACGATGCCGACCTACGTCGGGATGCCGTCGTTCCCGGACGCGGCGCGCCGCGCGGTGGCCGACCCGCGGCTGCGCGCCAACCTGGCGCACGCGACCACCACGATCCGGGCGCGGCGCGCGGACGCGGTCGCCGAGCTGGACGACTGGCCCGCGCTCCGCGAGGCGGGCAAACAGATCAAGGACCACGTCCTGGAGAACCTCGGCCACTACCTGCGCGTCCTGGAGGAGAAGGTCACGGACGCGGGTGGAAGGGTGCACTGGGCGCGCGACGCCGCCGAGGCGAACCGGATCGTCGCGGGCCTGGTGAAGGCGACCGGCGAGACCGAGGTCGTCAAGGTCAAGTCGATGGCGACGCAGGAGATCGGGCTGAACGAGTTCCTCGCCGGGGAGGGGATCACCGCCCACGAGACCGACCTGGCGGAGCTGATCGTCCAGCTCGGGGACGACCGCCCGTCGCACATCCTCGTCCCGGCGATCCACCGCAACCGGTCCGACATCCGCGACATCTTCCTGCGCGCGATGGACGACGTGCCGGAGGGACTGACCGACTCCCCCGCCGCGCTCGCGGAGGCGGCGCGGCGGCATCTGCGCGCGAAGTTCCTGTCGGCGAAGGTCGCGGTGTCGGGGGTGAACTTCGCCGTCGCCGACACCGGGACGCTCGTCGTCCTGGAGTCGGAGGGCAACGGCCGGATGTGCCTCACGCTCCCCGAGACGCTCATCTCGGTGATGGGCGTGGAGAAGGTCGTCCCGTCGTGGCGCGACCTCGAGGTGTTTCTGCAACTGCTGCCGCGCTCGTCCACGGCTGAGCGGATGAACCCCTACACCTCCGCCTGGACGGGCGTGCACCCCGGCGACGGCCCCCGCGACTTCCACCTCGTCCTGCTGGACAACGGCAGGACCGCCACCCTGGCCGACGAGGTGGGGCGGCAGGCGCTGCGCTGCATCCGCTGCTCCGCGTGCCTGAACGTGTGCCCGGTCTACCGGCGCGCGGGCGGCCACGCCTACGGGTCGCCGTATCCGGGGCCGATCGGCGCGATCCTGTCCCCGCAGATCAGGGGCATCGGGTCGGACGTAGACGCCTCCCTCCCGTACGCGTCGTCGCTGTGCGGGGCGTGCTTCGACGCCTGCCCGGTCGCGATCGACATCCCGGAGGTGCTCGTCCACCTGCGGGCGCGGGCGGTGGAGAAGGGGCCGCGCCATCCCCTCGAAAGGGTCGCGATGGCGGCGGCCGGATGGACGCTGCGCTCCCCCACCCGCCTCGCGCTCGCGCAGCGCGGGGCGTCGGCGTCGCGGCGCGTGGTGGCGCGCGGCGGACGGATCCGGCGGCTGCCCGGCCCGCTGTCCGCGTGGACCGAGACGCGGGACGCGCCCGCCCCGCCGCCCGAGTCGTTCCGCGCCTGGTGGGCCCGAACCGACGGCGGCCGCCACCCCGGGGACCAAGGGGGCGCCTCCCAGAAAGGCAGGGCCCGGTGAGCGCGCGCGACGAGATCCTCCGCCGGATCGAGCGGGTGACGCCGACACGTCCGGCCGCCGAGGTCGCCGCGGCCTACGAGCGGATCGACCGCGCGTACCGGCGGCGGCACCACGAGGGCGACGTCATCGGCCTGTTCGCGGAGCGGGTCGCCGACTACCGCGCGACCGTGCTGCGCGTCGCGCCGTCCGGCTTGCCGGGGGCGGTCGCGGAGCGGCTCGCCGCGCGGCCCGGTTCGTACGGGGTCCCGTCCGACCTGCCGCCGGAGTGGGTGTCCGAGGTGAGCGCGCCGCTCGTCCGCGACCCTTCGGTCGCCGCTCTGGACGGCCTCGCGGGCGCGGTCACCGGCTGCGCGGTCGCGATCGCCGAGACGGGGACGATCGTCCTGGACCACGGCGCCGCGCAGGGCCCGCGCGCGCTGTCGCTCGTCCCCGACTACCACCTGATCGTGGTGCGGGCGGAGCAGATCGCCCCGGACGTGCCGGACGCGCTGGCGCGGCTCGCCCCGGTCCGGCCGCTGACGTTCGTGTCCGGGCCGTCCGCGACGAGCGACATCGAACTGTCGCGGGTGGAGGGCGTGCACGGCCCGCGCACGCTCGAAGTGCTGGTCGTCGCGTGAGCGAGGCGAGTTTCGCGGCCGTCGACCTCGGCGCGTCCAGCGGGCGGGTGATGACGGCGCGCGTCGGGCCCGGCACGCTGGAGCTGGCGGAGGTCCGCCGCTTCCCGAACCGTCCGGTGCGGGTGAACGGCACCCTGTACTGGGACGTCCTCGGCCTGTACGGGAACGTGCTGGACGGGCTGCGCTCCGCGCCGTCCGGCCTCGCCTCGGTCGGCGTCGACTCGTGGGCCGTCGACTACGGGCTGCTGGACGGGGACGGCGCGCTGCTCGGCAACCCCGTCCACTACCGCGACCCGCGCACCGACGGCGTGCTGGAGCGGATCCGCGCGGAGGTGGGCGACGACCTCCTCTACCAGGCGTCGGGCATGCAGTTCCTCCCGTTCAACACGATCTACCAGCTCGCCGCGGACGACCTGTCGCGAGCGCGCACCCTTCTCCTCATCCCCGACCTGATCGCGGACTGGCTCACCGGGGAGATCGGCGCCGAGCGGACGAACGCGTCCACGACGGGGCTCCTCGACGTCCGCACCGGCACGTGGTCGAGCGACCTCCTGTCCCGCCTCGGCCTCCCCGCCGGGATCCTGCCGCCGCTGCGCGAGCCGGGCTCCCCGGTCGGCGTCCTGCGCCCGGACGTCGCCGCCGAGACCGGCCGCCCCGGCCTGCCGGTCGTCGCCGTCGGGTCGCACGACACGGCGTCGGCGGTCGCCGCCGTCCCCGCCGCCACCGACCGGTTCGCCCGCCCGCATCGCCGCGCACTGCCGCCGCCGCGGCCTCCCCGCGCCGGAGGGACGCGCCGCGACCGTCCGGTGCGTCCTGGACAGCCTCGCCCTCGCGCACCGCGCCGCGATCCGGCAGGCGTCGGCGCTGTCCGGACGGGACGTCGACGTCGTCCACCTGGTGGGCGGCGGCAGCCGCAACGACCTGCTCTGCCGGCTCACCGCCGACGCGTGCGGCCTCCCCGTCGTGGCCGGGCCGGTCGAGGCGACCGCGCTCGGAAACGTGCTGGCCCAGGCCCGCGCGCACGGCGCGGCGGGCGGCCTCGCGGAGTCGCGGGCGCTGGTCGCCGCGACGCAGCCGCTGCGCCGCTTCGTCCCGTCCGGCGACGCGGACCGCTGGGACGGGGCCGCCGCCCTCCTCGCCTCCCCGGCGCGGTGAAGCGGACCGGGGGCGACCACTCGGCCATGTGTCCACCTGTGGCCGTATCGGCGCGCTCCGAGGTCGGCGGCGGGGCCCGGCGGCCCCCGCGCTGGCGAGGGAGAAGGCGCGTCCGCAGGTCAGCGGACGCATGTTACGGCTCGGGGACGGTTTACCTTCTTGAGGTTGACATGGGGCGTGCGACGACGCTTGATAACAGGGAACAACACGGTGAGTCAGCACGGTGCCGGAGAGACCGCCCGTCGGAGTGACGCACGGCGCGGGGCGTGTTGCCCCCGCCCTATTGACGTTCGACCCGATAGGGTGAATTTCGCCAAAAGTCTCATGAACATCTACACAGAAGCATGATCACGGCGTATCGGCCGCCTGTCACTGTTGGGGTGTGGACATGGAGGGTCGTGCGGCCCGCGACGCCGGGACCCGTCCCGGCAACGCTCCGCTCGTCGGGCGACGGGACGCGCTGGAGGAGATCGGCCGCGTCCTGGACGCCGCCGAGGACGGCTACGGCTTCCTCGCGGTCGTCGGTGAGCCGGGCGCGGGCAAGACGCGGCTGCTGAACGAGCTGGCGGACGCCGCGACCGCGCGCAAGCTGACCTACGTCGCGGGCCGGGCCGCCGAGTTCGAGCAGGAGATGCCGTTCGGCGCCGTGGTCGACGCGCTGGACGACCACCTCGAAGAGCACACGCCCGAGTTGTCGCCCGCCGCGCTGCGGCTGCTCGGCACCGTGTTCCCCGCGCTCGCCGACCTCACCGACCATCCCCCGGCCGCCGCGTCGCCCGACTCGGGGGTGGCCCGCTACCAGTTGCACCGGACCGTCCGGCACGCGCTGGAGGAACTGGCCGACCCGCACGGCCTCGTGTTGATCCTGGACGACCTGCACTGGGCAGACGACGCGACGATCGAGCTGCTGGACCACCTCGTCCGGCACCCGCCGCGCGCCCGCGTGCTGATCTCGGTGGCCTACCGGCCCGCGCAGGCGTCGCCGCGGCTGGCGGCGCTGGTGGATGCGGCCGGGCCGCAGGGCGTGCGGGTGACGGTCGACCCGCTCACGCAGAGCGAGGTGGAGGAGTTCCTCGGCCCGGAGGTGACCCCGGCCCGCTGCGAGGCGCTGTTCAAGGCCAGCGGCGGCAACCCGTTCTACCTGGAGGCCCTGTCGAAGATGGGCGACGGGGGCATGCCCGCGGGCGCGGGCCCCGACCGGCAGGGCTGGGGCCGGGGCGTGGCGAACCTGACCGAGCTGCCGCCCGCCGTGCGCGCCGCGCTGCAGGTGGAACTGAGCGCACTCCCGGCCGAGGCGCTGCGGATGGCGCGCGGCGCCGCCGTCGCCGCCGACGTGTTCGAGCCCGCGCTCGCCGCCGTCGCCGCCGAGATGGAGCAGGGCGCCGCGCTCACCGCCCTGGACGTGCTGACCGGTCATGACGTGGTACGTCCGGCGCCGGGCGGACGGTTCAGGTTCCGACATCCGCTGGTGCGGCACGTCGCCTACGCCTCCACGGCGGCGGGCTGGCGGATCGCCGCGCACTCGCGGGTGTCGTCGCGGCTGGCCGAGCTGGGCGCGCCCGCGGCCGTCCGCGCCCACCACGTGGTGCGGTCTGCGCGGTTCGGCGACCGGGAGGCGATCCGCACGCTGGTGGAGGCGGCGCGGGTCGTCGCCTACCAGGCGCCGGGCACCGCCGCGTACTGGCTGGAGGCCGCGCTCGACCTGATGCCCGACGGCGCCGACCCCGCCGCCAACGGCTCGCATCCCGACCGGGTCGAGCTGCTTCTCGAACTGGCGCACGTGCAGACCGTCTCTGGGCACGCCGAGGCGGGCCGCGAGACCGCCCGCACGCTGCTCGGGCTGCTGCCGCTGGACGACACCGTCCGCCGCGCCCGCGCCGTCGTGCTCTGCGCCATCGTCGAACGCCAGGTCGGCCGCATCCACGAGGCCCGCGCCCTCGTCCTGGACGAGCTGCGCCGCATCACCGACCGCCAGACCCCCGAAGCCGTGCTGCTGCGCATCCGGCTGGTCAACGACCGGATGCAGCGGATCGACACCCGGGGCTCGCAGGCCGTCCTCGACACCATCCCCGACAGCGCCCCCGGCTGGGGCCCGGGTCTGACGGCGGCGGTCGTGGCGATGCGCCCGATGGTGTCCTACGGGCGCGGCGAGGTGGAGGAGGCGATCGGCCACGCGACCAAGGCCGACCAGCTGTTCTCCGCCGCCGCCGACACCGACTTCGCCGACTGCCTCGACAGCTTCGCGTGGCTGATCTTCGCCGAGTCGTTCCTCGGCATGTACGACAGCGCGCTGCGGCACGCCGAGCGGCTGGTGTCGATCACCCGCAAGACCGGCCAGACCTACACGCTCGGCTACATGCTGGCCGGGCAGTCCCGGATCCTGGCCTCGGTGGGGCGGATGGCCGAGGCCGCCGCCGTCGCCGACGAGGCCGCCGCCGTGGGCCGCGAGCTGCGCTCGCAGGAGGTCCTGGCCTACGGGCTGATCCAGCAGTGCCTGACCGCGAGCTGGACCGGCGACCACGACCGCGCGCTGCGCGCGGGCGAGGAGGCCGTCGCCAACGACACCGGCTCGGGCGAGTGGTGGACCCACATGGCCCACGTCGCCCGCGCCATGGCGATGATCAACGCGGGCCGGTCCGCGGAGGGCGCGGAGGCGCTGATCGCCGCGTGCGGCGACGGCACCCTCGGGCTCGACTTCGGCACCCTGGTCATCTGCGCCGAGACCCTCGCGTCGGTCCGCGCCGCCGAGGACGACCCGCCCGCAGACGGCCGCGACGCCGCCTACTGGGCCGGCATCGCCGACGCCATCGCCAACCCCGCCCTGCCCGGCGACGTCGGCCTCGCGCGGCTCGCCCACGCGCACGCGCTGCGCGCCGCCGACCCGGCCGCGTCCGCCGCGGCAGCCGCCGAGGCCGCCGAACTGCTGGCCAAAACCGGCCGCCGCCCGGACGCCGGACGCGCCGAACTCGCCGCCGGGCTCGCGCACGCCGCGACCGGCGACCGCACCGCCGCACGCGAACGCGTCCGCGCCGCCGCCGAGGTCTTCGAGGCCTGCGGGATGCGCGGGCTGCTCGCCCAGACCGTCCGGGAGCAGCGCCGGCTCGGCGTCCGCGTCGCGCCACCGGGCGGCTCACGTGCGAAAACGATCCGGCAGGAGACGCCGTACGGGCTGTCCCCGCGCGAGCACGAGATCGCTCAGCTCGTCGCCGAAGGGTGCAGCAACCAGCAGATCGCCGAGCGGCTCTACCTCAGCGTCCGCACCGTCGAAACCCACCTCTCACGGGTGTTCGCGAAGATCGGCGTCACGTCCCGGGTGGGCGTCGCGACGGCGATGAACCGGACACCGTGAACCACCTGGGCTGATTCCGACTCTCATCTCACGTAGGTCCCGTACTTACGTGCCGTCCTGATGTTCTCGTAAGTACGGGTTCTCCACGATGCCGCGCTGATATCCGCGTTTGGCAAGGTTAGGGCGTCAGAGAGGGCCGGAGGGGATGACCATGGGACAGCAACGGGGGATCGCGCGTTTCACACACGCGGGCGTCACCGACGCCGACATGTCCTCGCACCCCTTCGCGACCGAGGACGGGCTCGGCCTGAACCTGACCCGCTACCGCCGCGCCGACTGCGACGACGTGGTCCTGCTGGTGCACGGCCTGACGACGTCCAGCGACATGTACATCATGCCGGAGCACGCCAACCTGGTGAACGTCCTGCACGACGCCGGGTTCGGCGACGTGTGGACGCTCGACTACCGGATGAGCGGCCGGTACCCCTACAACGCCGAGACGCAGCGCCACACCCTCGACGACATCGCCCTCTACGACCATCCGGCGGCGCTCGCGGAGCTGCGCCGCCACGTCGGCGACCGGCGGATCCACGTGATCACGCACTGCCTCGGCGCGGTGTCGTTCTCGATGGCGGTGTTCGCCGGGACGGTCACCGGCATCGCCAGCCTGACGTGCAACAGCGTCTCGCTGGTGCCGCGCACGCCGCTCTGGTCGAAGATGAAGCTCGGCTACGGGCCGCCGCTGATGGAGTACCTCGTCGGACCGTGCCACCTCGACCCGCGCTACGGGATGGCGCCGCTGCTGACCCGCGGCTGGCTGCTCGCCAAGTCCGTCGGGCCGTTCCACCGCACGTGCGACGAGCCCGCGTGCCACATGCTGAGCTTCATGTGGGGCGGCGGAAAACCGATCTTCTCCCACGAGAAGATGTCGCCGGTCACCCACGGCCGGCTGCCCGACCTGTTCGGGGCATGCAACGTCAACTACTACCGGCACATCCTCAAGATGGTGCGGGCCGGACGCGCGGTGAAGTACGACCGCCGCGACCCGCGGCACAAGGACCTGCCGGACGACTACCTCGCGAACGCCGCGGACGTCACGACGCCGATCCTGTTCCTCACCGGAGACCGCAACCACGTGTTCACCGACTCCAACATCGTCTGCTACCGACGGCTCGAAAGGGTCACGCCGGGCCTGCACGAGCTGGCGGTCCTGCCCGGGTACGGCCACCAGGACGCCTTCATGGGCGCGTACGTCGACACCGAGGTGTTCCCGCAGGTACTCGACTTCTTGAAGAGGAAGGCGGGCTAGCGCCATGGAGCACGTCGACGCAGTCGTGGTCGGGTCCGGGTTCGGCGGATCCGTCGCCGCCTACCGGTTGGCGGAGGCCGGGAAGTCGGTCGTCCTGCTGGAGCGCGGGCAGCGGTACCCGCCGGGGAGCTTCCCGCGGTCGCCGTCCGAGATGGGGCGCGCCTTCTGGGACCCGAACGCCGGGCTGTACGGGATGTTCGACGTCTGGAGCTTCAAGGGCTGCGACTCTGTCGTGTCGTCCGGGCTCGGCGGCGGCTCGCTGATCTACGCGAACGTGCTGCTCCGCAAGGACGAGCACTGGTTCGTCGACGACGGCCCGGACGGGACGAAGCGGCGGTGGCCGGTCTCGCGCGCCGACCTCGACCCGCACTACGACGCGGTCGAGAAGATGATCGGCGTCGCGCCGTACCCGCTGGACCGCGTCCCGTTCGACGACACCCCGAAGACGCACGCGATGCAGGACGCGGCGGCCGAGCTCGGCCTGGACTGCACGCTGCCGCCGCTCGCGGTGAGCTTCGCGCCCCGGCCGGGCGGCACTCCGGGGCTGAGCCTGCCGATCGTGGACGCCGGGTACGGGAACATACACGGCGCCCCGCGGCGGACGTGCCGGCTGTGCGGCGAGTGCGACATCGGCTGCAACGAGGGCTCGAAGAACAGCCTCGACCACACCTACCTGTCGGCGGCGGCGCACCACGGCGCGGACATCCGCACGTCCCACGAGGTGAAGGCGCTGCGGCCGCGGCCGGGCGGCGGGTACGAGATCGACTACGTCCAGCACGAGCCGCCGCCCGCGCTGTCGCTGCGCAAGCGGCGCCGGCTGCCCGTCCAGACGATCTCCTGCGACCGGCTGATCCTCGGCGCGGGCACGTTCGGCACGACGTTCCTGCTGCTGAAGTCGGCGAAGGCGTTCCCGGGGCTGAGCGACGCGCTCGGCACGCGGTTCAGCGGCAACGGCGACCTGCTGACGTTCCTGCTGCGGGCCACCGACCGCAACCGGGTCCGGCCGCTGAACGCGAGCCGCGGGCCGGTGATCACGACGGCGATCCGGCTGCCGGACGAGCTGGACGGCGTCCCCGGCGCGGGTCGCGGCGCCTACATCGAGGACGGCGGCTACCCCGGGTTCACCGACTGGATCGTCGACGGGTTCGACATCCGCAACGACTTCGAGCGCGCGGTGAAGTTCATGTGGGACCGGTTCACCGACCTGTTCCGCGACGCGCCGGACACGAACCTGTCCAAGGAGATCTCCGAGCTGATCGGGGACGGCGCGCTCACGGTCAGCTCGCTGCCGCTGCTCGGCATGGGCCGCGACACCCCGGACGGGCGGCTGCGGCTGCGCGACGGGCGGCTCTCCGCCGACTGGACGAGCGAGACCAGCAAGGAGCTGTTCTCCCGCGTCCGCAAGACGATGCAGGGCATCGCGGACGTGCTCGGCGCCGACTACGCCGACAATCCGATGTGGTTCCGCAAGCGCATCGTCACCGTCCATCCGCTTGGCGGGGCTCCCATGGGCGCGCATGAGGGCGAGGGCGTCTGCGACGCCTTCGGCGAGGTGTTCGGGTTCCCGGGCCTTTACATCGCCGACGGGGCGGCGATGCCGGGGCCGGTGGGCCCGAATCCTTCGCTGACCATCGCCGCGCACGCCGACCGGTTGGCGACGCGGCTGCTGAACGGGGCGTCCGTGTCAGGGGGCGTGTCAGGGGGCGTGTCGGGGGGCGTGTCGGGGGGCACGGGCGGATCCACCGCCACCGCCCCGTCTGCCACGGGGGCCGGGCCGGTCGGGGGAACCGGCCCGCTGGACGGGGTGAATGGCGAGGCGTACGGCCCGGTTGCCGGGGGGCGTGGGGGGTCGTCCCCCCACAAGGAGCCCGTCCCGGTTGCCGGAGGGCTTGGGGGGTCGTCCCCCCACGGGGAGCCCGTTCTGGCGTCGGGGGGTCGCAGTGAGTCGCGGGGACTCGTCGCGGCGCCGGGCCGTACGTCGCTGTCCTTCACCGAGGAGATGAAGGGGTACGTCACCTACGGCGAGTCCGACTCGCGGGTCGGCGAGCTGGCTGACGGGCGGCTGCCGCTGTCCTTCCGGCTGACGATCACGACGGACGACACCGACCTCTTCCTGGCCGACTCGGACCACGAGGCGCGGGCCGAGGGGTGGGTCGACGCGACCGGCCACGGGGGCCGCCGCGCGGTCGAGGTGGGAACGTTCAACCTCTTCGTCGATCCGACCGGCGGGGCTGAGGACCGGCGGTTGATGAAGTACCGCCTCTTCTACACCGACGGCGACGGGAACGCGCGGACGCTCAGCGGGGTGAAGAACGTCCTGCACGGGCCGCCGACGCGGATCTGGCCGGACACGTCCACGCTGTACGTGCGGGTGCTGGACGGCCACGTCGGCGCGGACGAGGAGGACGGCGCGCGGGTGGTCGCGGCGGGGGTGCTGCAGATCAAGCTGACGGACTTCGCGCGCCAGCTCACCACGTTCCGGACGTCCGGTCCGGACGGGGCGGAGAAGCTGCTCGGCTTCGGGAGGTTCTTCGCCGGGGAGCTGTGGGAGGTGTACGGGCCCGGCTCCGGGTGATCCGGGGCCGCGGCGTCGCGGGGGGCCGCGAACGTGCAGGCCGAGGGAACTGCGGGGTGCTCTCGGCCTGCACCCTTTTCGCCGGGGGTCGCGCGGGGGGTCGCGCGGCCTCCGGCCCTTTTGGCGGGGGTCAGATGTCGCCCGCGCTGCGGGCGGGGCAGTCGGGCGGGCAGTGCTCGGTGTGCGCGGGCAGCCAGCGGGTCAGCGACGACACCACCAGCCGGAACCAGACCCGCAGCAGCGGCCCGGTGCCGGGGACGAGCGGCTCGAACTCGGCCTTCCAGCGAAGGTGCGTGCCGTTGTCGCGGGCCTCCAGGTACACGTCGCACCGGTAGCGGCGGACGGGCAGCCCGGAAAGGGCGATGTAGGCGTAGTGCCCGTACGGCTCGTAGACGACGGTCTGCTCGACGGCGGGCCAGAGCTTCCTGACCGTGCCGACGCCGTAGGCGCTGGTGTCGCCCTTGCGGCCCTGCTTCGCCGGGATGGGCAGCTTGCACCACGCGCCCCACGCCTCGGGGACGACGAGGTGCCGGAACAGGTCTTCGGGCGTGGCGGTGGTCGTGGCGGTGGCCTGGAGCATCCCCGAACGCTAGCCAGCCGCGGGCGGCGGGCACAAGCGCCTTGACGGCACGTTCCGGGTGCGGTCAGGCCCCGGCGAGGCGGCCGGTGTAGACGGCGCGGGCCGCGCCCAGCAGGTCGAGGTGCGCGGCGAGCTGCTCGGGCGTCTCCAGCCGGGCGGCGCGGCGGAGCAGGTCGCCGAGGCGGTCGAGGTAGTCCAGGCACCAGCGCAGGTCCGCCTCGCGGGCGACGTGCCGTCCGGCCACGCGCAGCCGGACGGGGCTGGTGTGCGCGAACGCGCCGGAGTGGTGCATGGACCGCTCGTGCGGCGGCCCGGTCGCGACGGCGACGACGTAGGTCGGCCCGGTGACGGTGAACTCCGCGCCGACCTCCCCCGGCGGGCCAGCGGCGAGGACGCCGTCGGCGGTGCGCAGTTCGACGCGGCCGACCTCGGGGCCGATCGTCCGGGCGGTGACGGTGACGCGGTCGCCGGGGGCGGCGTCGAGGACGTCCCCCGGGCCGTGGCCGTCGACGTCCAGTTCGAGCCAGGGGCCGGTGGTGGCGAACGTGCGGCCGCGGCGGATCGCGTCGCCGAACGACACGGCGGTGAGCGGGCCGTCCACCCGGGCGTAGACGCGGGCCCAGCCGGGCGGGCCGGACTGGCTGCCGCGCCGCTGGAACGACAGCATCGCGTCCGTCCCGGCGGTGGCGGCGAGGGCGTTGCCCGCGCCGAGCAGCCGCCGGTACATGACCGCGGTGGCGTGGATCGAGGAGTGGTTCAGGACGTCGAGCGAGTCGACGAGGCCGAGCGCGGCGTCCGCGACGATCTCGCGGGACGAGCAGTTCCGGCCGCCCGCGAGCAGCGCGGCGGGCGGGGCGTCCTCGGCGGCGGGCAGGTGGAACGGGTGGCTGTACCCGAGGACGGCGCCGAGGCCGCGCAGTTCGCGGCACCCTTCGGCGTTCGGCGGCCAGTCCGGGTCGCCGGCGAAGCCGGTGTGGAACCGTGCGGGCGGGCCGGTCACGCCGAAGGCGTAGAGGTGTCCGAGCAGGTCGTTGCGGTATTCGACGCCGAGGCGGGCGACGTGGGAGGCGTCGGACCAGGGCAGGTCGCGCCCGGCCCAGTGTTCGAGGGCCTCCCGGTCGTAGACGCGCCGGGACGCGACGTTCCCCGCGACGAGGTTGAGGACGTGCAGGTCCTCGCCGTGCTGCGCGGCGGCGGCGTGCGCGGGCGTGCCGACGGTGTCGCCCGCCCAGTTCATGTGGACATGCATGTCGCCGCCGTACCAGCCCTTCGCGGCGGCGTCGTAGAGGCGCGGCGGGGCCAACTCGACGAGCGTCTCCGCCCCGGCGCACGGGACGGCGCGGGTCTCGGCGGAGCCGTGCTCCATGCCGCGGGTGACGCGGACGGTGAGCGGCTCGGCGGGCACGTCCAGGACGACGTCGTCGCCGTGGAAGTAGGGGACGCGGTGCGCGTCGATCCGCTGCGGCGCGTCCGGCGGGTACCAGCCGCGCCCGTCGGCGCCGACGACCGTCCAGCGGCAGGGGGACCCGGCGCGCAGCCGGAGCCGCGCGGCGGCGGCCCGCCGGGTGAGCGAGCCGAGCGGGACGAGGATCTGGTCGACGAACACGCTGCTCCACGACGTGACCGGGAGGAGCCGCGCGCCCCCGGCCGGGACGTCGTGCGCCGTGCCGTCCACGCGGACGACGACCGGGACGTCCCGGGACGAGTCGACCAGCAGGGTGGTGGGGACGGGCCGCCCGTCCAGCACGGCGCGCGGCACGGCCTCCAGCGTCGCGCCGTCCGGCAGGACGCGCAGCGCCGCGAGGTTGTCCAGGACGCGGCCCCTGAGCGCGTCCCGGACGACCTCGTGCAGGTCGAGGGCCGGGATCAGGGCCTCGATCTCCTCGTCCGTCGCCCCGGGGTGCTCCGCGGCGACCAGGCGCAGGCACGCGGCCCGGTAGTCGCGCTCGTCCGGGAGGAACGCGCTGGCCTCGATCTGCCGCACGTATCCGACCGGGTCCTCGCCCCAGGTGGGGCCGTGCTCGCGGAGCAGCTCCCCGTACTCCTCCAGCGCCCGCGCCACGGCGGGCGGGAGCGGCTCGCCGGACTCGCGCATGCGTCCCTCCCGGGGCCGGGTCGGCACGGACCGCCGCCAGGGTGACACGGAACCCGCACGCCGCCCAGCGGACACCCGGCCGGCGGGGTGCGGCACCTTAGCCCCAGGAGGACGAACGTCCGCCCCGGGAGGCGGAACGTTCGACGCGGTAGAAGAATCGTGTACGACGGCCCTGCGCGGGCGGGCGGCGCGGGCTCAGGCGCGGGCCATGCCGTAGAGGCGTTCGACGTGGAGGCGGACGACGAGCCGCCCGTCCTCGACCATGACGCGGCGGTACTCGTCCCAGTCGGGGTGGTCGCCGCGGATGTCCCGGTACACCTCGACGAGCTCCTCGACGGCGGCGTCGCCGGGGTCGGCGGCGACGGCGGACAGCTCGGCGGTGCCCTCGGCGACCGCGTACGAGCTGCCGTCCGGGGTGCTGACGTGCAGGGACGCGCGCGGGTCGCGGGCGAGGTTGCGGGCCTTGGCCCGGTTCGCGGTGATGGAGATCCGGATGAGCCGGCGTCCCTCGTCGAAGTGGTAGTTGACGTTGGAGAGCTGGGGCCGCCCGTCCCGTTTGAGGGTGACGAGCACCCCGAGGTCCTGCCCGGCCACCAGTTTCGCGAGCGCGGCGTCGTCCGCCATGTTCCGCCTCCCTAAGGGTCCTGTGATGCAGGCGACAACCGCGCGGGACGCCGATCGCTTCCCGGTCGGCGCGCACCGCCCTTGGCCCGCGCCCTGGGGCGGCGGGGGCGCGGCCGCCGTCCGGTGGCGGGGCGTGCACCGGACGGCGGCGGCGCGGCGCGGTCAGCGGGCGGCGAGCGCCGGGAAGTCGAGGACGCGGGCGCCCGCGGCGGGCCGGTCGCCCGGCCCGCCGGGGTCCCCGGCCGTGCCGCCGGTGCGGCGGCCCCGGCGGGCCGCGCGGCCGGTGAGGATGTGGCCGCGGAACGCCGCGCCCTTCGCGGTGACCTTGATCGGCTGGAACGCCTCGGGCGGCAGCGCGCAGAAGCCGGTGCGCACGACGTCCTCGAACAGGGAGTCCGAGACGGCGTAGGCCAGGTCGCGGTCCGGGTCGTCCACCAGGAGGCGGCGCAGCGGCGCGGCGTCCAGCAGCCGCTGGACGACGATCGGCGCGTCGCCCGCGGGCCCGAACGGCCCGGCGGTCAGCGTGCCGTGGTGCAGCGAGAGCCGCACCCGCAACCGCCGCCCGCCCGCGCCCCCGGCGCCCGCGCCTGCGACGTTCCCGCTTCCGGCGTCCGCGCTCCCGGCGTCCACCGCGGCGTTGAGGTCGCGCAGCTCCGCGGCGAGGCCGATGACGAAGTCTCCGGCCACGGTCGCGGGGTCGGTGCCGTCCGGCAGCGTGGCGAGTTCGCCGTCGCCGCCGACCTGCTTGTCCCAGCGGGCGCGGTCGAGACCGGCGCCGGTGGCGGCGCGGTCGAGCGCGTCCGACAGGGACTGCTGCGCGGCCAGCTGCTCGCGCGTGTCGCGCTTGCTGTACCCCTGGATGTCCACCGCCAGCAGCAGGCGGTAGCTGAGTTGTGTTTCGCCGTGCCCTTTCACTGTGCCGATCCCGCCCCTCGGTCCTCTTCTGGGCGAATGGGCCCGGTGCCCGCATTCGCTCCAATGCGTGGAGTGAGCGTGCCCGGCTGAGGATCGTGTCGGCGGGTCCCCCGGGGCCGGTGCACCGCGCCGTCGCGGCCGGTCCGGGGCGTGTCCGGCAACTACGACGCGGCGGGGCCGGACCCCGCGCCCACGGTAAGGGAAAGGTGTCGAACTAGTAAGGAACGGGGCGGAAAACCGCCCGGGGCCGGTTGAACCCGGGGGTCGGCGGCGCCCGTACTGCCTCCCGACGTGACACCAGGCTCACGGCCACCGCGTCGCCCCGCCCTCGCACCAGCCGGAGACCCCCGATGGCCCATCGATCGTCGACCGCAGTGCCCGCCCCGCGAGAACGCCCCGCGGGCCCGTGGAGCTGGTTCCGCGGCCCCCGGCCCGCGGGCGGCGTGGACGACCAGGTGATCGTGACCGAGCTGTACCGCGTGTACGGCCGCCCGCTGCTGTCGTTCGTGCTGCGGCTCACCGGCGGCGACCGGCACTGGGCGGAGGACGTCGTCCAGGAGACGATGATCCGCGCGTGGCGCAGCGCCCACCAGCTCGACGAGAACGCGACGTCGCTGCTGCCGTGGCTCGCGACGGTCGCCCGCCGGATCGTCATCGACGACCAGCGCCGCAAGAACGCCAGGCCGCAGGAGGCGGGCGAGGGCCCGCTGGAGAACATGCGCGTCCCCGACGGGTTGGAGGATCTGCTGCGCTCCGTCGTCGTGTCCGAAGCCCTCCTCGCGCTGTCCCCCGCCCACCGCGAGATCCTCAACGAGACCTTCTTCCGGGACAGCTCGGTGAACGAGGCGGCCCGGCGGCTCGGCATCCCCGTGGGCACCGTGAAGTCCCGGGTCTACTACGCGCTCAGGGCGCTTCGCGTCGCCCTGGAGGAGAGGGGCGTGACGCCATGAGCGCGGACATGCTGCACGTGGACGTCGGCGCCTACGCCCTCGGCCTGCTGGAGGAGCCCGACCGGCGGGCGTTCGAGGCGCACCTCGCGAGCTGCGTCGCCTGCCGCGCCGAGCTCGACGAGCTGCGCGGCATCGCCGAGCAGCTCGACGGCATCGGCCCGATCGCCGAGCCGGTGGACGCCGCGGCCGCGCCGCCGGAGCCCGCGGTGGTCTCCGACCTGCTGCGGCGGCGGATCCGCCGGGAGCGGCGGCGGCGCGCGGCGCGGGCCGTCGCCGCGGCCGCCGCCGGGGTCGTGCTGATCGGCGGGGCGCTCGGCGCCGGGTTCACGCTCGGCGCCGACCGCGGCGACTCCGCGTCCCGGCAGGACGACGGCACGGCCGCGCTCATGCGGGACGGCACCGCGTTCTCGGCCGCCGACCCCGCGACCGGCGTCGCCGGGACGGTCGTCATGCAGCGCAAGCCGTGGGGCAGCCGGCTCGGCCTGCGGCTCACCAAGGTCGACGGGCCCGAGGAATGCGAGCTGGTCGCGGTGGACCGGGCGGGCCGCCGGCACACCGTCATCGGCTGGACGGTGCCCGCCGCCGGGTACGGGCTGCCCGGGTCGGCGCAGCCGCGGCTCACGCTGCAGGGCGCGACCGCGCTGCGGCCGGAGCAGATCACCCGGTTCGAGGTCCGCACGATCCGCGAGGGGCGCACACTGCTCGCCGTCCCCGCGTAGGGGCGCGCGGCGCGTCCCGCCGTCCGGCCGCACCGGCGGCGGGACGCGCCGCCCGCCCCGTCCCCCGGCTGGCCCATCTCCTAGGCTGAGAGGTGTGAACGCGCCCCGATCGTCCGCCGGACCCGCGCTGATGCTGCCGGGTCTGCGCGAGGTGTACGCGGCCTACGTCCGGGAGGCGGACGCCCTGCCCGCGCTGCCCGGCCCGCTGGAGGCGGAGGCGTGGACGTTCGCGCGGCTCGGGGCGCTGGAGGCCGCGGCCCCGGACTCCCGGACCCGGCGCGCCGCGCTCGCCGACCTGATCACCAGCCTGCGGGCCGCCGCGACGCCGGGCGCGCGCGGGTTCCTGCGCGCGCTCGCCGCGATCGGCCCGGCCGAGGCGCGCAGGGGCGCGGGCCGGGCCGCCGACGATCTGGACGCCGTCCCGGCGGCGCCCTGGGAGGGGTCGCTCGGCCGGGTCGTCCCCGGCCAGGCGTGGCTGATCCAGGAGGGCCCGCTCGACGGCGACCGCCTGATCTGCGAGTTCCGCTACGCCGACGAGGGGACGCGGGGCCTGCACGCGCTGGCCGTCCGGCTCTCGCACGGCGACGTGCCGTCCGAGGTGGTGCTGGTCGGGGACGTCCCGGCGCTGATGGCGGCGGCGCGGCAGGCGATGCAGGCCGAGCTGTGCGTCGTCCAGCCCTACGACGCGGCGACGGCCGGGCGGCGGCTCCGCGCCGCGCTCTCCCCCGCGGTTCCCGGGGGGCGCGGGGGGTCGTCCCCCCTCGGGGGAGGCGGCACGGAGCCCCTGCCCCAGGACTGCTACCCGGTGATGGCGCTGGCCCGGCACCGCGCCGAGCTGCTGCCCTAGCGGCCGAGGGAGCGGTACCGGCGGACCGACAGCGGCGCGAACACCGCCGCGATCGCCAGCGGCCACACCACCGCCATGAGGACGCTGTGCTCCGCCGCCCACGACCCGTCCGTCACCGGCGCGCCGAACAGCTCGCGGCACGCGGTCACGGTCGCCGACATCGGGTTCCATTCGGCGATCGCGCCGAGCCAGCCGGGCATCGTGCTCGGCGCGACCAGCGCGCTGGACAGGAACCCGATCGGCCACACCAGGATCTGGACGACCGCCACCGACTCCGGTCCCTTCGCGAGCAACCCGAGGTAGACGCCGAGCCAGACCAGCGCGAACCGCAGGAGCAGCAGGAGGCCGAGCCCGGCGAGCGCCCGCGCCGCGCCGTCGTGGACGCGCCACCCGATCAGCACGCCGCACACCGCCATCACGGCGAGCCCGACGGCCGAGTGGAGCATGTCGGCGGCGGCGCGTCCGGTGACGACGGCGGACGGCGACATCGGCATGGCGCGGAACCGGTCCGTCACGCCCTTGGCGGCGTCGCTCGCGACGGCGGCGAACGTCGTCTCGACGCCGAACGCCATCGTCAGCGCGAACATGCCGGGGACGATGAACTCCCGGTAGCTCCCGCCGCCGGGGACGTCCATCTGGCCGCCGAACAGGTAGCCCATCATCAGCACGACCATGACCGGGAACAGCAGCGCGACGGCGACGTCGCCGGGCCGCCGCGCCCAGTGCGCGAGGGCCCGCACGGTCAGGGTCCGGCCGTCGGCGACGGCCCAGCGCAGATCCTGCACGCTCACCGCGCCCTGCCTTTCTGGGGAGCGACCCCCAGATCCCCAGGGGGGCGGCGCCATGATCCTCGCTTCGCTGCGGTCACGACGCCACCTCCGTTTCCTTGTCGGTGAGGTGCAGGAACACCTCGTCGAGGGTGGGGCGGCGAAGCCCGATGTCGGCCACCCGGACGCCCGCGTCGTCGAGCGCGCGGACCGCCTCGGTGAGCGCGGCGGCCCGTCCGGTCACCGCCGCCCCGACGCGCAGGGCCTCGGCGTCGACGTCGACCTCGCCGGACGCGACACGCCCGACGATCTCCGCCGCGGCGGTGAGGCGTCCGGGGTCGTCCAGGACGACCTCGATCCGGTCGCCGCCGAGCCTCGACTTCAGTTCCTCCGGGGTGCCCCCGGCGATGACGCGGCCGTGGTCGATCACCGAGATCCCGGCCGCGAGCCGGTCGGCCTCCTCCAGGTACTGGGTGGTCAGCAGGACGGTCGTGCCGCCGTCCACCAGGGCGCGGATCGCGTCCCACACCTCGCTCCGGCCGCGCGGGTCGAGGCCGGTGGTCGGCTCGTCCAGGAACAGGACCGGCGGCGCGAGGATCATGGACGCGGCCAGGTCGAGGCGGCGGCGCATGCCGCCGGAGTACGTCCCGGCGGGCCGGTCGGCGGCGTCCGCGAGCCGGAACCGGTCGAGCAGCTCGTCGGCCCGGCGGCGCGCCTCCGTCGCGCCGAGGTGGTAGAGGCGGCCGAACATGACGAGGTTCTGCCGTCCGCCGAGCACCTCGTCGACGGCGGCGTGCTGCCCGACGAGGCCGATCCGCCGCCGCACCCGCGCCGCGTCCCGGACGACGTCGTGCCCGGCGACGCGGGCCGTCCCGGCGTCCGGCGCGGTGAGGGTCGCGAGGACGCGGACGGCGGTGGTCTTGCCCGCGCCGTTCGGGCCGAGCAGCCCGTGCACGGTCCCGGCGGGGACGCGCAGGTCGAGCCCGTCGAGCGCGGCGGTGCCGCCGTAGCGCTTGCGCAGTCCCTCGGCGAGGACCGCGAGCCGTGGTTCCGTCACCCCGTCCTCCAAACTATGTACGCAGTACGGATTTTCCATCGCGGCCAATATAACGTACGACGTACAGAGTTTCATCCCTGAGAGGATCGGCGGTGTGACGACCGAGTACAGCGGGGGCGGCGACCCGAGGCGCAGCCTGGAGCTGCTGTGGGGGGTGCGGGGCAAGCCCAGGCGCGGGCCGAAGCCGCGGCTGACGCCCGAGCAGATCGTCCGGACCGCGGTGAAGGTGGCCGACGCCGCCGGCCTGGACGCCCTGTCCATGCGCCGGATCGCCGACGAGCTGGACGTCTCCCCCATGTCGATCTACACCTACGTGCCCGGCAAGGCCGAGCTGATCGACGTCATGGTCGACCGCGCCGTCGCCGAGCTGACGCCGCCCGTCCAGGACGCCTGGCGCGAACGGCTGGAGCACATCGCGCGCGGCACCTGGGACCTGTTCCACCGCCATCCGTGGCTGTTGCAGGTCACGCTCGTGCGCCCGCCGATGGGCCCGAACATGCTCGGCAAGTACGAGTACGAGCTGCGCGCCGTGGACGGCCTCGGCCTCACCGACCTGGAGATGGACTCGGTCGTCGCGCTCGTCACCGGCTTCGCCGAGAGCGCCGCCCGCGTCTCGGTCAACGCCGCCGAGGCCGAGCGGCGCAGCGGGATCAGCGACGAGCAGTGGTGGGCGGCGACCGCGCCGCTCCTCGAAACGCTCGTGGACGAGACCGACTACCCGCTCGGCACCCGCGTCGGCACCGCCGCGGGGCAGGAGTACAACGCGGCGGTCGCCCCGGCGCGCGCGTTCGAGTTCGGCCTCGCCCGCATCCTGGACGGCGTCGCCGTCCTCATCGGCTCCCGCTAGCCCGCTTCGTGCGTCGCGTGGGGACGGCGGTCGCCGGGTCCTCCGGCCAGGGGTGCTTGGGGTAGCGTCCGCGCAGCTCCGCCCGCACGGCCCGGTACCCCTCGCGCCAGAACGAGGCGAGGTCGGCGGTGACCGCGGCGGGACGTCCGGCCGGGGACAGCAGGTGCACGACCAGCGGCACCCGCCCGCCCGCGAGCCGCGGCGCGGCGTCCCAGCCGAACAGCTCCTGCAGCTTCACCGCGAGGACGGGCCGCTCCTGCGCGTAGTCGACGCGGATCCGGGACCCGGACGGCACCTCAACCCGCTCGGGGGCGTACTCGTCGAGCTGCGCGGCCTGCTCCCACGGCAGCAGGCCGCGCAGCAGCGACGCGACGTCGAGCCGGGCCAGGTCTGCGCGCCGCCGCGCGCCCGCCAGCCGGTCGGGAAGGTGTTCCAGCAGTGCCGCGTCGTTGACGGCGGGCCACGGGTCGCCGAGCGCGGCGCGCAGGAACGCGAGCCGCTCGCGGAGGGCGACGGCTCCGGGCGTCCAGGTCAGGAGGCCGAGACCTTCGGCGCGGACGCCGTCGAGCAGCGCGGCCCGCACCGCGCCGGGTTCGGGGTCGCGGAGCGGCCGCTCGCCCAGCTCGATCGCGCCGAGGCGCTCGACGCGGCGGGCCACGACGTCGCCGCCCCGCCCGTCTGCGTCGAGCCAGGCGACCTCGTCGGCGGTGGCGAGCAGCGGGGCGGCGGCGAGCCGCGCGACGTCCTCGTCGATCACCACGGCCTGCCGGATCCGGGCCGACGCCGACCCGGCGGGACGGTCCGCCGCCGCGACGGCCAGCCATTCCGCCGAGGCGGCGGCGAGGGGCGACCCGTCCGCGAGGACCGCGCCCGTCCCGGACGCCATCAGGTACCCGCTCCCCCGCCGCGCCCGCGCGACCCGCTCCGGGAACGCCAGCGCCACCACGGTGCCCGCCGCGAGGTCGTCCCCTGGCGTCGCGCGGCCTTCGCCTGCGGGGAGGGCGCGGTTGAGGCGGGCGGCCTCGTCGCGCCAGCGGGCGGCGTGCGCGTCGGCGGGACGGCCGGGACGCCGCACCGCGCGCCACGCGGCGGTCAGGTCGTCCCCGGCGGAGCGCGGCGGCGGCTCGGACAGCAGCGCGACGATCTCGGCGGCGCGCCGCCCGCCGACCCGGGGCGCGCCGTCGAGCAGGGCGCGGGCGAGCCGGGGATGCAGCCCGACCCGCGCGAGCGCGCGTCCCCGGTCGGTGACCCGCCCGTCGTCCACGGCGCCGAGGGCGCGGAGGGTGGCGCGGGCGGCGTCCAGCGCGGCGGGCGGGGGCGGGTCGGGCAGGGCGAGGCCGGTCGCGTCCGGGTCGCCCCAGCACGCGGCCTGCAGCGCGAAGCCGGTCAGGTCGGCCAGCTCGATCTCCGGGCGGGGACGCGCGGGCAGCCGGGCGTGCTCGGCCTCCGTCCAGCAGCGGTGGACGGCGCCGGGGGCCTCGCGTCCGGCGCGGCCGGCGCGCTGGTCGGCGGTGGCGCGGGATGCGCGGACGGTCGTCAGCGCGCCCAGCCCGCGCGCGTGGTCGGTGCGCGGCTCGCGGGCCAGCCCGGAGTCGACGACGACGCGGACGCCGGGGACGGTCAGGCTCGACTCGGCTACCGACGTGGCGAGCACGACCCGGCGGCGGGACGCCGGTGCGAGCACCGCGTCCTGCACGGCCTGCGGCGCCTGCCCGTGCACCTGGAGGACGTCGGCGGCCACGTCGCCGAGCTGCCCGGCGACCCGCGCGATCTCCCCGACGCCCGGCAGGAAGCACAGGACGTCGCCGTCGCGTTCGGCCAGCGCGCGGCGGACGGTGGCGGCGACGTGCGCGAGGAACGCCGGGTCGACGCGCATCCCGTGCGGCGGCGCGACCGGGCGCGGCGGCGGGCACCAGACCGTCTCGACGGGGTGCAGCGCGGCCTCGGTCTCCACGACGGGGGCGGGCCCGGCGGCGCCGCCGAGGAGCCGCGCCCAGGGCCCGGTGTCGGCGGTCGCGGACGCGGCGACGAGCCGCAGGTCGGGACGCAGCGTGTCGCGGACGTCGAGCAGGAACGCCAGCGCGGTGTCGGCGTCGAGGTGCCGCTCGTGGCACTCGTCCAGGATCACGGTGCCGACGCCGGACAGCTCCGGGTCGTCCTGGACGCGTTGCAGGACGACGCCCGTGGTGACGACCTCGACGCGCTCACCCGGGCGCGACTCGCCGCGCACCGTGACCCCGACCTGGCCGCCGACGCGGCCGCCGAGCGTGCGCGCCATCCGGCGGGCGGCGGCGCGGGCGGCGAGCCGCCGCGGCTCCAGCACCAGCACCTTCCCCTCGGCGGCGGGCGGCCCGCCGAGGGCGAGCCCGGCGAGCGCGAGCGGGACGAGCGTCGTCTTACCGGTGCCGGGCGGCGCCGCGAGGACGGCCGCGCCGCGGTCGGCCAGGGCGGCGCGCAGCGCGGGCACGACGTGCCGGACGGGCAGGTTCTCCACGGCGCTCGGGTCCACCCGCCCAGTCTGCCGGGTGCCGCGACCTGGCCGGACAACGACCACCGCCCGATCGGGCGAGGGCCGATCCGACAAGGAATGTGACCCGAAATGAAAAAGGCCGTGAAGCTTACGGTGATAGTTGCACCGCGCCTTTCATTAACAGCGCCTCCCGCATCGGGAGTTTTTCCCCGGATTCCGCGTCCCAACCATCGAAAGACCAGGTAGGCGACGCTTTTCGAGCCGGAGAGTTGCCTTTCAGTTTGATTTACGTCACCTTGCGAACCGTAGCTTTGAAATCCCG
This sequence comes from Actinomadura syzygii, assembly GCF_008085905.1. Classification (GTDB taxonomy): domain Bacteria; phylum Actinomycetota; class Actinomycetes; order Streptosporangiales; family Streptosporangiaceae; genus Spirillospora; species Spirillospora syzygii. Next base: position 71,242 of record NZ_VSFF01000009.1, read on the forward strand.
CGCTTCTGCATAATATAAGCGTTGTAGCAGGCTGTTGGGAGGTTCGTTGTGATCGGCAGCTCCATCTACCTGAGAGACCGCGCCGCGTTCACCGGCGGTTCACCGCAGGCGGTTTACGCGGAGCTGTGGCAGCGCGGCCGAAAAGCCAGATTGCGGACCCGCGCAATTCTGGCGGGCGCGACGCTCATCCTGTGCGGACTGCTGGTCAACGCCATATTCGGTTTCGTGATGGCCGTGCTGGTGGCGGCGGCGGACGCGCTGGTCCATTGGCGCGTCTACCACGCCTCCAGCGTGTGGCGGCGCGGGCTGCGGGGCGAGGAGCGGATGAACCGGGTGCTGCGCCACACGCTGGAGAGGCGCGGGCACCGGGTGTTGTACGAGCGGACGGTCCCCGGTCACGGGACGGCCGACGAGCTCGTGGTGGGACCGGGCGGGATCTGGCTCGTGCACAACGAGGCATGGCACCCCGACGCGGAGATCTCCCGCCACGGCGAGCGGCTGTTCGTCGACGGGCGGACCCAGACCAAGCTCGTGCGCGGCCTGACCGCGCGGGCGGACGCCGCCGCCGAGCTGATCTCACGGGTCGCGGAGGTGCCCGTGAAGGTCACGCCGGTGCTGGCCGTGCACGGCGGCAGGATCGTCCGCCCGCCCTTCCGGGCGGACGGGATCGTGTTCGCCCCGCCGCTCAGGCTCGTCCGCTGGATGCTCCGCAACCCGTCCGCCGACCGGTCGCAGGAGGAGGTCGAGGCGATCGCCAGGGCCGCGGTCCACGCGCTGCCGATCGGCGGCCGCCTCACCCCGCACGCGAGCTGACCACCCCGATGATCACCCGACACCTGTGGCCGGAGGGCTCACACGCCGCCGCCCACAGGGCGCCCACCGCCCGCTTCGGGCCCGCCACCCTGGCGGGCGGTGCGGCGCAACCAGAGCAGACCCACGACCGGGAGCACCAGCGGGACGAACCCGTAGCCGCGCCCGTACCCGGACCAGACGGTCTCGTCGGGGAACGCCGCGGAGTCGGCGACGCTGAGCGTCCCCACCACGAGCACCCCGGCGAGCTCGGTGCCGCAGGCGGCGACGGCGACCCGCAGCGACGTCCGCCCGCCCCGCGCGAGCGCGACCGTCGCGAGGACGTAGACGGCCGCGGCGAACGCCGACAGCGCGTAGGCGACGGGCGCCTCGGAGAACTTCGTGGCGATCTGCACGCCCGCCCGCGCGCCCGCCGCCAGCGCGAAGATCGCGTAGACGGCGACGAGCAGCCGTCCCGGACCGCTGCCGGTCCCGGGACGGGACGTGCCGCCCGCGCGGGCGTCCACGGCGCCGGCGCGGGCGTCGCCGCCCGCGCGGGCCTCGCCGCCGACCTCGGCGGCGGCCTCAGCGCCGACCTCGGCGCCGGTCGGGCCGCCGGTCCGGATTCCCTCGGGTTCAGGCAACGGTGCCGCTCCACAACTGGTCGAGCCGGACGATCATGACAGCGACGGCGAGGGCGGCGACGACGATCACGCCGGGCCCCCACCGGGTGCGCTCCAGCAGCCCCCACCCCGCGCCCGCGGCCGGGATGAGCAGCACGCCGAGCAGGTAGCCGACGAACGTCGCCGGGCTGTCGGGGCCGCCGTCGCCGGACAGCTTCACGAACCCGACGACGGCCTGCGCCACGAGCAGCGCCTCCAGCACGCCGAGCGCGACGAGGTGCCCGGTGCCCATCGGACGGTCGCGCAGCGCCGTCACCAGGGCGTACGCGGCGGCCAGCAGCGCCACCACGATGATCACTGTGGCCAGGACGTTCGACACGCGCACCAGGCTACTACTACGCCGTGTAGAGGACGCCGCCGCGCCGGTCATGGCAGCATGGCGGGCGTGGACGCGCTGCAGTGGCTGATCCTGACCCGGCACGGTGAGAGCACCGGCAACGTCGCCTACGAGGCGGTGCTCGGCACCGACGCGGAGGAGGCGGGCATCCCCGAGCGGGACGCCGACGTCCCCCTGTCGGACACCGGTCGCGCCCAGGCGGCGGCGCTCGGCCGCAGGCTCGCCGCGCTGCCCCCGGACGAGCGCCCGACGCTGGTCGTCGCGTCTCCGTACCTGCGCGCCCTGGACACCGCCAAGATCGCGCTCGCGGCCGCGTTCGGCGACCGGCCGGACGACCCGGACGTCCCGCCGCTGCGCGTGGACGAGCGGCTCCGCGACCGCGAGCAGGGCGTGCTGCAGGGGCTGACCGCGCTCGGCGTCCGCCGCCGGTTCCCCGCCGAGGCCGCGCAGCTCGACCGCCTCGGCAAGTTCTACTACCGGCCGCCGGGCGGGGAGTCGTGGGCCGACCTCGCGCTGCGGCTGCGCAGCTTCTACCGCGACCTGGAGGCCGACGCCCCAGGAGGGCGGATCCTCGTCGTCACGCACGACGCGATCGTGGTGATGACCCGCTACGTGGTGGAGGGCCTGTCCGAGCGGGAGATCCTGGAGATCGAGAAGGAGCCGGTCGCCAACGCGTCCCTCACCCGCTGGCGGCGGGACGGCACCGGCCTGCGCGCCGTCTGCTACAACGAATGCGCGCACCTCATCGAGGCGGGCGTCGCGCCGTGGCGGCCCGAGCCGCAGGGCCCGCGCCCCTAGAGAACGGCCGCCCTAGAGCCGACCGTGCAGCAGGCGGTCGCTGCGGGACGCGACGGCGGGCAGCCGCGGATCGTCCGGCGGCAGCACGGCCCGCAGCCGTTCCAGCGCCTCCAGGTCGTCGCGGCCCGGCTCGGTCTGCGCGTAGGTCCACAGCGCGTCGGCGCCGCCCCGGTCGAGCGCCTGCCGCCGGACCAGCACGGCCAGCTCGTCGCGCTCGTCGCGGATCGCGGGCGCGTCCGAGCCCGGCAGCAGCTCGCCGGTGTAGAGCCGGACGACGCCCGCGACGTCGCCGTCGTCCAGCAGCCGCCGGACGGTGAGGAAGTCGGCCTCCACCGCGCAGCCGAGCCGGTAGGGCCGGGCGCGGACGACGCCGTCGAGCCGCTCCCGCAGCCGGTGGATCTCCGGCCGGACGGTCGCCGGGCTGCCGTCGTCGCCGTACAGGTACAGCGCGAGCCGGTCGCCGCTCAGCCCGCGCGGGTGCAGCGCGAGCAGCGCGAGGATCTCGGCGTGCCGCAGCGTCAGCGGGACGGGCCGGCCGTCCAGCCGGGCCTGCGGGCGGCCGTCGCCGAGGAACGACAGCGTCAGCAGCCGCCGCGCGGGCGCCGCGGCCGCGGCCCGCCGCCCGCCGGGCCGCAGCGCCGAGCGGAGCGGCTCGCCCCCGGCGGCGCGGCCGGGGACGGCGGCCGGCCGCAGCAGGAACGCCTCGCCGAGCGGCTCGGCGACGGCGGTGCGGCCGTCGGGCAGCTTCACCGTGCCGCCCGCCTCGGGGACGGCGAGCCGCAGCCCCCGCCACCCCGCCGGGCCCGGCACGGCCGCGTCCGGCCCGGCGGCGAGCACCCGGCCGGTGGCGGTGATGAGGACGCCGGACCCGCCGAGCCCCCGCAGGTGCGGGAGCAGCCGGTCGCGGAGCCGCTCGTCGCGCTGCCGCATCTCGTTCTCCAACCGCGCCTCGGCGAGCCTGGCCGCGGCGGCGACGAGCGCGACGGTCGCCGGGTGCAGCGCGTCGACGGTCGCGCTGACGTCGATGCAGCCGATCACCCGCCCCGAGTCGGGGTCGGTGATCGGCGCGCCCGCGCACGACCAGCCGTGCAGGATGTGCGCGACGTGCTCGGCGGCGTACACGAACTCGGCCCGCCCGGACGCGAGCGCGGTGCCGATGCCGTTCGTCCCGACGGCGTCCTCGGACCAGCGGAACCCGTCGGTCAGCCCGATCGCGTCGGCGGCGCGGCGGGCCGCGGGCGGGCCCTGCGTCCACAGCACGTGCCCGGCGTCGTCGGTGATCACCATGAGGTGCTCGGTCTCGTCGGCGACCCCACGCAGCAGCTCCTCCAGCATGGGGACGTGCCGGTCGAGGGGGTGGGCGCCGCGCGCGTCGGCGATCACGTCGCGGTCGTAGACCAGGGGCGCGGCCCGCACGTCCACGTCGACTCCCGCGTCCCGGGAGCGGCGCCACGACTCGGAGATCGGCGGCCGGACCGCCACCGGTTTGCGCACCACCAGCAGTCCTTTCCCCCGGAGAGAACCTGGCTCGTCCGAGGATCGGCCCATCGGCGGAGCGGCGCAACCGTTTCCCGGGATTCGAGCGCGGCCGGATCCGGCACGGTGAGTGATCTCCCGGTCGCAACGTGCATGCAACCTCGGGCCGCTTACCGTTACGACCGCTGGGAGCCGGAAGGCCGTCCAGGAGTCCCGTCGTCCCGTTGCGCGTCCGGGGGGAACGCGTGCGGGACGACGGGCCGCGGCCGCCCGGTCCGGCGGTTGACACGCAGGTGAAGCGCATCTGACGTGCACCGCCTCCCGGCGCAACGGGGAGGACTGGACACCATGCTCTGCTTGACCTGCCACCGCGTCCGGCCGGCGCTCGACCGCGCGGACTACACCGCCGAACGCGCCTGGCTCATCGTCCGTCGCGGGCTGTGCACGTGCGGCACGCCGAACCCGGCGGCGCCGCGACCCGCCCATCTGGCGCCCGTCCGAAAACCGGCCGGTTCACCGAAATAATGATCTGAGTGAAGGCGGGGTTCACGGCCGGTTCGCCTAGAGTTTAGGGAGCGTCCATCACGGCCCCTGGAGGGAGCGCCATGACCGTGATCCTGGGTCTCGTCCGCCGTGCCACCGCCGAGGCGGAGCACCGGTTGCGGGAGGGCGTCGGCCTTCTCGTCAGACTCGGACGGGACCTGGAACGGTCGGCGGAACTCGGACGGCTCCTGCCCGCCCTCGTCCAGCGCCTGACGATACTGGAGCAGACCGTCCGGGACCAGGACGCCGAGCTGCGCACCCTGCGCACCGAGCTCGACTCGCTGGTCGGGCAGCTCAACGACCGGCTGCTGCCGCGCATCGACGAGCGGATGGACGACACCGAACGCGACCTCGCCGCCGTCGCGACCAGCCTGATCCGCACCGGCCGCGACACCGCGGGCAACGGCGCCCGGCTGGAGACCGCCGAGCACCGCCTCGGCGACCTGCGCACCAAGATCGCGCAACTGGAGCAGCGGACCGGGCTGTGGCGCGACCTCCAGGCCAACGTGGCCCGCCTCGGCGACGACCTCGACGCGATGCGCGCCCGGATGGCGCTGCGCGCCGCCGAGCCCCCGGCCGACGCCGCGGCGGTGCAGAACATCACCGACCGCCCGGCCTGACGCTGTTCTCGGCGGTACGCACCGTGCGGGGCGGTTCGTGCGGGGCGGTTCGCTCCGTCCATGAGAATGGACGCATGACGCAGCCGCCCACCGAGAACACCGGCACCGACGACACCGGCGCCGCCGCCGTCGGACCGCTGCCCGCCGCGCGGGGCTTCGCCAGCGACAACCAGGCGAGCGTCCACCCGGACGTGCTCGCCGCGCTCGCCGCCGTCAACGACGGGCACCAGCCCGCCTACGGCGACGACGCCGTCACCGCGCGGCTCCGCGAGGTCGTCCGGCAGCACTTCGGGCCGCGCGCCGAGGTGTTCCCCGTGTTCAACGGGACGGGCGCGAACGTCGTGTCGCTGCAGGCGATGTCGGAGCGGTGGAGCTCGGTGGTCTGCCCGGAGTCGGCGCACGTCAACACCGACGAGTGCGGCGCGTCCGAGAAGATCGCCGGGTTGAAGCTCGTCACCGTCCCGACGCCGGACGGCAAGCTGACGCCCGAGCTCGTCGCGGAGTACGCGACGGGGTTCGGGAACATCCAGCGGCGCGAGCCCGCCGTCGTGTCGATCACGCAGAGCACCGAGCTCGGCACCGTCTACACGCCGGAGGAGACGGCGGCCGTCGCGGTCGCGGCGCACGAGCGCGGCCTCGCGGTGCACATGGACGGCGCGCGCATCGCCAACGCCGCCGCGTCCCTCGGCGTCCCGCTGCGCGCCCTCACCACCGACGCGGGCGTGGACGTCCTGTCGTTCGGCGGCACCAAGAACGGGCTGCTGCTCGGCGAGGCGATCGTCGTCCTGAACCCGGACGCCGTGCGCGGCCTCGTCTACCTGCGCAAGTCGAGCATGCAGCTCGCGTCGAAGATGCGGTACGTGTCCGCGCAGCTCGTCGCGCTGCTCGACGGGAACCTGTGGCTGCGCAACGCGACGCACGCCAACGCGATGGCGGCGCGGCTGGAGGCGGCGGCACGGGCCGTCCCCGGCGTCCGGATCACGCAGGCGGTGCAGGCGAACACCGTGTTCGCGATCGTCCCGAAGGACGCGGCGGACCGGCTGCGCAAGCGGTTCCCCTTCTACACCTGGGACGAGCGGACCGGCGAGGTCCGCTGGGTCTGCTCCTTCGACACCACCGCCGCCGACGTCGACGCCTTCGCCGCCGCGCTCGCCGCCGAGACGCCGTCCTGACCAGCGGGCATACCGGACATCGGGCCGCGCCCGGAACGCTCCAGGCCCGCCGGGCTATCGTGTCCCGAACAGCATTCGGTACAGGAGGCGAACCGATGGCCATCCGCACCTTCGTCGTCGGCGTGGGCATGACCAAGTTCGAGAAGCCCGGCTCCCGCGACTGGGAGTACCCCGACATGGCCAAGGAGGCCGTCGGCAACGCCCTCGCCGACGCCGGCGTCGAGTACGGCAAGGTCGAGATGGCCTACGCCGGGTCCATGTACGGGTCGATGGGCCAGCGCGCCCTCTACGAGACCGGCATGACCGGCATCCCGGTGATGACCGTCATGAACGCGTGCGCGACCGGGTCCAGCGCGCTGTTCCTCGCCCGGCAGGCGATCCGCGGCGGCCTCGCCGACTGCGCGCTCGCGCTCGGCATGGAGAAGATGAAGAAGGGCTCGCTCGGCGCGGGCGTCGGCGAGTCGAAGGTCACCATCATCGACCACCACCTCACGTCCATGGCCGCCGGACGCGAATGGGAGCTCGACAAGGCGCCCATGCCGCAGATGTTCGGCAACGCCGGACGCGAGCACATGGAGAAGTACGGCTCCACCGCCGACCACTACGCCTGGATCGGCTGGAAGAACCACAAGCACTCGGTCAACAACCCCTACGCCCAGTTCCAGACCGAGTACTCGCTCGACGACGTCAAGAACGCCACGATGATCTTCGACCCGCTGACCAAGCTCCAGTGCTCCCCCACGTCCGACGGGGCGGGCGCCGCCATCGTCGCCAGCGAGCGCTTCGTGGACGAGCACGACCTCTGGGACCGCGCCGTCGAGATCGCCGGGCACCACATCGCCACCGACACCCCCGAGAGCTTCGCCGACCACTCGTCCATCCAGGTCGTCGGGTTCGGCTGCTCGCAGCGCGCCGCCCGCGCCGCCATGGACGAGGCGCAGGTCTCCATCGGCGACGTCGACGTCATCGAACTGCACGACTGCTTCAGCGCCAACGAGCTCATCACCTACGAGGCGCTCGGCATGGCCGAGATCGGCGAGGGCCACAAGCTCGTCGACGACGCGGCCACCACCTACGGCGGGACGTGGGTCGTCAACCCGTCCGGCGGCCTGATCTCCAAGGGCCACCCGCTCGGCGCCACCGGCCTCGCCCAGTGCGCCGAGCTGACCTGGCAACTCCGCGGCGAGGCCGGAGCCCGCCAGGTCGACGGCGCCCGCGTCGCCCTCCAGCACAACATCGGCCTGGGCAGCGCCTGCGCCGTCGCCGTCTACAAGCCCGCGACCGCCTGACCCGCGCGCCGGGGCCTCGACCGAACCTCGGGCCCGGACGAGCGCGGACGGCGGCAAGCGTCCGGTGCACCGTCGCGGCTCGTCCGGGACCGCTATCGAGCCGTCGCGTGAACGGTCACGAGAGCCGGGCGCCGAGCCGCGACGAGCGGCGGCCGGGCCGCGGGACCGCGGACCCGGCGCGCGCGGACACCGCCAGGCGCGGCCGGAGGTCGCGGCACGCCGCCAGGATCCGCTGGACGTCGTCGTCCGACAGGGCCGCGTGCGCCGACAACCGCACCAGCGTCCGCCCCACCGACGCGGTCGGCGGGAACAGGGCGGCGCTGAGGATGTCCCGGGTGACCAGCGCGTCCCGCAGCGTCGTCGCGTCGGCCTCCGACCCCGTCTCCACCGCGATGATCGGCGTGTCGGAGTCGACGAGGCGGTAGCCGAGCTCGGCCAGGCCGTCGCGCAGCCGCCGGGTGACGGCGCGCAGCCGGTCGCGGCGGGGCCCCTCGTCCCGGACGACCCGCAGCGCCGCCGCGATCCCCGCGATGTCGTGCGGCAGCAGCGTCGAGCTGAACACGGCAGGGAGCGCGGTGTGGGTGAAGTAGTCCGCGAATCCGGGACGGTCGCAGGCGATCAGCCCGGCCCGCCCCGGCAGGGCCTTCGCCAGGCTCGCGGTGCGGAAGTCGACGCGGCCGGTCAGCCCGAGCTCCGCGACCAGGCCCTCGCCGCGCTCGCCGTGCGTGCCGAGGGAGTGCGACTCGTCCACCACGAGGAGGCAGTCGTGCTCCTCGGCGATCTCCACCAGGCCGGGCAGCGGGCACACCGTCCCGTCGGTGCTGTAGACGGCGTCCACCGCGATCACCCCGGAGCCGCCCACCTCGATCCGGCGGCGCAGGTGGTCGAGGTCGTTGTGGCGGAAGTAGGACAGCTCGGCCCCCGCGCCGCGCGCCCCCTCCCACAGCGACATGTGGGCCAGGACGTCCAGGTAGACGGGCACGTCCGGACCGGCGACCACCTGGAGCAGCCCCGTGTTCGCCACCCAGCCGGACGGGCACAGCACCGCGGCCCGCGCGCCGAGGTGCCGCGCGAACTCCGCGCCGAGGGCGATCTGCGGGTGGTCGTCGGGCAGGCACGGGCCGGGGACCGGCGCCGAGGCCGCGCCGTCCGCCGCGCGCAGACTCGCGATCATGGCGTCGGCGATCGCCGGGTGCTCGGCGATGGCGAGGTAGTCGCTGCAGGTCAGGACGATCGTCCGGGTGCCGGGCGGCACGGTGGGCGAGGCCGCCCGGCGGCCGCCCCTGGTGCCCCGGAAGTGCCTGATGCGTTCGCCCAGTCGCTGGTGCGCGCTGGTCATGCTCGTCACTCTCCCCCGTCATGCAATCGTCACGGCTCGTAACGGTCCCTAATCATAGGGTGAAATGAATCCATGGGGTGGACCAAAAGCCGCGGACCGGTCCAGAAATTCAGCCGCCCGGTGAGCTGCCCCGACGGCGGGCGTCCGGGGGGCGGCGGTAATCGTCAGGCGCCGTTCGCGTCGAACCGGCCTGGGCGTCGCACGCCCTTCAGACAAACGGCCGATCACTAGGGTGTGGAGACCATCACCGCCGGGGCCGATCCCGCGGCCCCCGCCGGGCTCCCGACGAACTCCGGCGGGCCCGCCGCGACCCCTGCAAGGGCCCGCCGGGGCCGCTGGGCCGTCCTCTGGGCCCTGGCCGTCGCACTCGCCGCCGCGGTGGCGCTCACGACCGGGGCGCCGGGCGCGGCCGTGTCCACACTCACCCGCACGCGCTGGACCTACCTGCCGCCGCTCGTCCTGCTGTCGGTGCTGCACTTCGTGCTCTCCGCGGTCGCGCTGCGCGGCGCGGCCGGACGGCCCCTCCCCCTTTTCGAGACGACGCTGGCGCAGTTCACCGCGGCGGCGGCCAACCGCGTGACGCCGAGCGGGCTCGGCGCGGTCGCCGTCAACACCCGCTACCTCGTCTGCAGGGGGCTGCCGCTGTCGCGGGCGGCGCTCGCCGTCACGCTGCTGCAGCTCACGGGCCTCCCCGCGGACCTGACGCTGATGGCCGCGGTGTTCGGCGCGAGCGGCGGCGACGACCGCGTCCTCGACGCCCTCGGACGGCACGTCGCGCGGGCCGCCGGGCTCGTCCCGGCCGTGCCGCTGCTCGTCGCCGCCGGGCTGCTGCTGCCCGCGGCGTTGCTTTACGGACTCCATGCGCTGCGCTCCCCCACCACCCGCCGCGCCGTCCGCAGCGCCGCCGACCGCGCTGCCGCTGGGCTGGCCGAGCTGCGCCGCAGGCCGCGCGACGTGGCGGTCGCGTTCGCCGCGTCCGCGTCGACCACGCTCGCGCTCGGGCTGGCGTTCGCGCTCAGCGTGCTCGCCGTGCCGGACACCGGCGCCGGACCGGGGGACGTCCTCGCGCTGCTGGCCGCCTACCTGGTGGGCGCCACCGCGGGCGCGGCGGTGCCGGCGCCGGGCGGGGTCGGCTCGACGGAGGCCGCGCTGGTCGCCGGGCTCGCCGCGCTCGGCGTCGCCACCGCGCCCGCCCTGCACGCCGTGCTGGTGTTCCGGGCGATCACCTTCTGGGCGCCGGTGCCGATCGGGCTGCTGACCTGCCGGACGCTCCGCCGGTGAGCGTCTTTACATTGTAGATCACGTAGAGGTGCTACTCTCGTCGTCGTGACGAGTCCCGAAGCCGACAGACGCTGACTCCCGGGCGGCCGCCCTTCGCGCGGGCCGCCCGATGCGGGGCTGTTTTCCCACCCTTGATCGTTCATCGCGCATTCACGTTTTCCGCGCCGTGCTTTTACGAGGGTTCTTCGTTTATCGCCAGCGCCGTCCGCGCCGATGCCGGACGGCAGTCCCGGCGGCAGCCCCCATTTCTTGACGATCGGTCGTCCGTTCGCCGCCTCGGGAGTCTCTTTTGCCATTCGCCGTCTACGTCCTCGGGCTCGCCGTGTTCGCCCAGGGGACTTCGGAGTTCATGCTGTCCGGGCTCGTCCCCGGCATCGCCGCCGACCTCGGCGTGTCCGTGCCCGCCGCCGGGCTGCTCACGTCCGCGTTCGCCGTCGGGATGGTGGTCGGCGCGCCGTCGATGACGCTCGCCGCCCGGCGCTGGCCCCGCCGCCGTACCCTGCTCGTCTTCCTGTGCGCGTTCGTCGCCGTCCATGTCGCGGGCGCGCTCACCGGCAGCTATGCGGTGCTGCTCGCCACCCGCGTCGCCGCCGCGCTCGCCAACGCCGGGTTCTGGGCCGTGGCGCTCGCCGCCGCGACCGCGCTTGTGCCGCCGGAGTCGCGCGCCCGCGCCACGTCCGTGGTGGTCGGCGGCGTCACCGTCGCCTGCGTCGCCGGGGTGCCCGCGGGCGCGCTGCTCGGCGGGCAGTTCGGCTGGCGGGCCGCGTTCTGGGCGGTCGCCGTCGTCTCGGTGCCCGCCGTCGTCGCCGTCGCGCGGACGATCCCGGACGACCGGCCGGCCGCGCCGAGCGCCCGCGGCGAGCTCCGCGCGCTCGCCGACCGCGGCCTGCTGCGCATCCTCGCCGTCAACGCGCTGTTCCAGGGCGCGACGTTCTGCTCCTTCACCTACCTCGCGACGCTCGTCACCGAGGTCACCGGGCTCGCCCCGGGGTGGGTGCCGGGCATGCTCGCCCTGTTCGGCGCCGGCTCGTTCGCGGGCGTCGTGATCGCCGGACGGGTCGCCGACCGCCGTCCCGGCGCGCTCATCGCCGCCGGGATGACGTCGTCGGCGATCGGCTGGGCCGTCCTCGCGCTGGCCGCCGGGAACGTCGCGGCGACCGTCGCGCTCGTGTTCGCGCAGGGCATGCTGGCGTTCGGCACCGGGCCCGCGCTGATCGCGCGCGTCCTCGCGCGGGGCGCCGCCGCGCCGACGCTGGCCGGCGGGTACGCGACCGCCGCGTTCAACGTCGGCGGCGCGGTCGGCCCCTGGCTCGGCGGCGCCGCGATCGGCGCGGGCCTCGGCTACCGCTCGCCGGTGTGGGCGAGCGCGGTGCTCATGGCGCTCGCCGTCACCCTTGCAGCGACTTCTGCAGGGACGCCACCTTGGCGGACCCGTTCAGCGCGGGCAGGTAGCCGAGCTTATGGCCGCGCGCGGTGGGGTGGTAGGACGAGTCGAACGGGATCGTGACCGCGTTGAGCCAGTCGTCGCCGGAGCACAGCTCGTGGCCGCCGAACTCGTCCCGGACGTCCGACCAGGTGAACCCGGCCCGCCCGACCGCGCTGGAGATCACGCCGTCGAGGGTGTCGGCGGCGTGGTTCAGCGCGGTGCGCTTGGTGTTGCTCAGCCCCACGCACACGTCGACGATCTTGTAGAGGCGGGGGTAGCCGAGCACGACGACGCGGGCGGACGGCGCCTTCGCGCGGATCTGCCCGTAGATCGAGTCGAGGCGTCCGGGCAGGGTGTTGTGCATGAACGTCTCGGCCTGCTTGACCCGGCTCTGGCAGTTCGCCGTCGACTGGAGCACGCAGGTCTGCATGACGTCGGCGAACCCGGCGTCGTTGCCGCCGATCGAGATGCTGACGAGGTTCGTCGACGAGCTGAGCGCGCCGAGCTGCCCGCTCGCGACGGTCGCGGTCGTCGCGCCCGAGCACGCGACGAACTTGTAGGACGAGGTGGCGTGCGCGGCGGCCCACAGGTTCGGGTAGGCGTTGGCGCTGCGGTTGCACGACCCGCTGGCGGGGTCGTAGCTCCCGGCCCCGGTACCGGACGAGTAGGAGTCGCCGAGGGCGACGTAGTTCGGGCCGGCCGCCGAGGCCGAGCCGGGAAGTGCGACTGAACCGGCGGCTACGGACACCGCACCGAAAGCGACCAGAAGGGGGCGGGAGAAACGCATCTGCACTCCGGAGCGAGGTATCGAATTGTGTCGCCCGCCTTATACCCGTGACGCCATTCTCCCAAGCTCACGATCTGATCAACAAAGTTCGTCAGAGTTAGACCTTGAAAACGGGAAACCCACCCAAAAACGGACCCCCACCCCACAACCCATGCCAACCAATTCAACGATCACCCCCGCCCCCGCTACCCCGGCAGCTCGGCGCCCCGGCTATCCCGGCGGCTCGGCACCCAAGGGGATCGGTTGCTCCGCGGACCGGCACTCCGGTGGATCGGTGGGCAGCGGCTCCGAGGACCGGCGGATCACGACGCCGACGGATCACGACGCCGACGGATCACGAGGGCGGCGGATCACGAGGGCGGCGGATCACGAGGGCGGCGGATCACGAGGGCGGCGGATCACGAGGGCGGCGGATCACGAGGGCGGCGGATCACGAGGGCGGCGGATCACGAGGGCGGCGGATCACGAGGGCGGCGGCTTGGGGGGTCATGTCGTTCCGGCGGGTTGCCATGCAGCGGTCTCCGCCACACGGTGGCCGCGGACGCCGAGGGTCGTGGCGAACGTGCGCTGCCGCTTCGGGACGCCGTGCACGAGCATCGTCTCGTCCGCAGCGACCTCGCCCGCGATGTCGAGCAGCCCCCGGCGGTCGGCGTGCGCGGACAGCCGCATCGTCTCCACCCGGGCCCGGACCGGGATGGTGATCTCTCCGTCCCGGTCCGGGAGCGTGACCGCGCCGCCGGACGAGGCGAGGTCCAGCAGCGCCCGCCCCGGCGACTCCTCGTCCTGATAGCCGGAAATGAACAGCGCGCTGCCCGGCTCCGGCAGAACCCGCCGCGCCCATTCCACGACGGGACCGCCGGTCAGCATGCCGGACGTGGAGATGACGACGCCCGTCCGGAACCCGTCCAACTCGGCTGGACGGTCTGCCGCCGCCGTGCCGCCCGTGAAGATCCGGATTCCCGGGTCGAGGGACTCGAACACGGTCGCGAGGTCGGCAGCCATGCCATCCACCCGGACGGGCACGTCCGGCAGCCGCCGCCGCATGATCAGCGCGATCTCCTGCGCGCGGCCGAGCGCGAACGCGGGAATGAGCACCCGACCTCCGCGCCCGTGCACCTCGGCGACAGCCCGCACCAACTGGTCCACCCGCAGATCGCGGGCATCGTGCTCCTCGGCACAGCAGGTGGACTCCATGACCAGCAGGTCCGCGCCGCGCGCCGACTCCGGAAGCGCGTACCCGCCGACGGTCTCCTGCCGGAAGCCGGAGATGTCGCCGGTGACGACGACGCGGCGGTCCCCGGCGCGGACCACGACCCCGGCTGCGCCGAGGACGTGCCCGGCCGGGAACAGCTCGACGGTCAGCGCCCCGATCCGGCGCGGCACGCCAAGCGACAGTGCCTCGCGCCGCCGGGTCGCGGCGTCGACCTCGCGCGGACCGTAGAGGACGGCCGCCTCCGCACCCCACCGAGCCCGGCCGCGCTCCCGCGCCGCCATCACCTTCGCGGTGTCGGCCCACATCACCGGCATCAGCGCCGCGGTCTCCGGGGTGGCGAGGACGCGCAGCCCCGGCCGCCGCGCCACCAGCGCCGGGATATGCCCGCAGTGGTCGTTATGGGCGTGCGTGACGACGACCGCGTCCAGGGGGCCTTCGAGGGCGCGGTCGATGTCGCGGGGCGGGGCGGCGCGGTCGCCCGGCCGCAGCCCCGCATCGATCAGAATCCGGGTGCCGCCCGCCTCAACAAGCAAGCACGACCCGCCAATGTGGTCGTCCCCGCCAAGCGGCACGACCCGCAGCCCAAGCTCGGCGTTAACGACGACCTGCGGCGGCACCGGCTCGGCAAGCGCCCGAAGAACACCGAGCACCTCCCCTGGCCTCACCCCCACAGCACGCGCCACAACGCCCAGCACCCCGCCCTCCACCCCAGCCGCGGCCCACTCCGAAGCGACACACGCGCCATCCCCGTCCCCCGATACGGCAGGCATGTCCCCTGCCCCGGCGGGCACCCTCTTCGACGCCGCGGGCACGTCCTCCAACGCCGCGGGCACGCCTTTCGACGCTGCGGACACACCGTCCAGCGTGGCGAGCGCCCCCTCCGCCCTGGGTGCGTTCCCTGCCCGGGCGGGCGCGCCCTTCAACGCGGCGGGCACCCTCTCCGACCTGGCGGACGCTTCCTTCAACGCCGTGGGTATGTCCTTCGACGCGGTGGGCGCGCCTTTCGTCGGAGGTGCGCCCTTCGGGGCCACGGGGGCGATCTTCGGCGCAGTGGATGCGTTTTGCGCGGTAGCGGGGGCGTTTTCAGGTGTGGGGTGTTCGAGTGCGGTTAGGAGGGCGGCGGCTAGGGCGCGCGGGGACGTCCAGCGGCGGCGTTCGGCGGCGAGGCGTCGGTCCAGGCCGTCCGCCCGCTCCTTCTGTTCGGCGAGCGCGGCACGGGCTTCGGTGAGGGCGTCGCGGGTTTCCGTAAGGCGGCGGGTGGCGGTGACGGCGTCGCGCTTCGCGTATTCCAGACGCCCGCGTGCCTCCCGGAGCCGTTTCCGTAATTCGTCGGCGCGCCGGATGGCCCGGTCGGCGCGTCGGTCCGCCCGGTCCGCGGCCCGCTCGACGGCCGGGGCGGGGACGGGCGCGAGCCAGGCTTGGGCGGCGCGTGCCACGGCGTCGTCGGGGTGCAGGAGCACTGCGGCCAGCGCACGAACGTCGGCGGCGGGGGCTGCCTCCGCCAGCAGGACGGCGGCGCGGCGGCGCAGGACCGGGAAGCGAACGAGCGCCGCCAGCAGCATCGGCGTCCGCCCCGCGACCAGCATGTCCGGGTCGGGCGGCAGGCGGGACGCCGGCGGCCGCTCCAGCACCGCGACCGCCACCGCGCGCAGCACCGCGGCGAGCGCCGCGCCGTCTGGGGCGACCCGGGCGGCGGGTCCTGGGGCGGACGTCATCCCTGGTCCGCCCATCGGGTCGCCTCGGCCAGGACCGGTTCGCAGGCGAGGAGGCCGCCCGCGCTGTCGAGCGCGCCGAGTGTTCGGAGCGCGTCCACGAGGTCGCGGGTGCCGGTGTAGCCGCGGGCGTGTAGCGCGTCGGGGGCCAGCGCGGAGGCGCCCTGTTCTTCGGACAGGGCGAGGAGGGCGGCGAAGTCCTCGGGTGTTTCGCGGCCGTCCCAGTTGACGAGTTCCCGCCAGGCTGCGGCGAGGCATTCGTCGGCGTGGACGCCGGTGTCGTCCAGCAGGGCGGCAGGTCTGGCGCGCACCTGCCGCAGGACGGCATCGAGCGCGTGGTCGCGGTCGCCGCCACGTTCGGCGATGCCGGTGACGACGCGTCCAACCAGCGCTGGCCAGCCGCCGGTGCGGCGGACGAGCTCGCGTTGCCCGGCGTCGTCGGGGAAGCCGAGGGAGTCCTCCAGCATCCACTGCCGGACGGCGGGCGGGTCGAACCGCCGCAGCGGCACCAGCTCGACGTCGTCGGCGGACGCGCAGCGCAGCCAGGCCGGAGCGGACGCGGGCCCCGCGACGAGCACCACCGAGAGCGTCCCCTCCCCCGACTCGTCGGCGACCGCCGCCCGCGCCTCCGCGAGTCGCCGCTCGAACTGGTCGGCGTGGTGCGGGGCGGGCAGGTCGAGGAGGATCACGTCGTGACCGCCGCGCCCGCGGGCGCGGCGCAGCGCGGCCTCCAGCGTCCCGTCCTCCGGTCGGACGGACCAAAGCGCCAGCCCCGGCAGCCCGGCGGGCATGTCCTCCAGCGACCTGACCACCCGTTCGGCGTGCATGGCGGCAGACCCGGTCACCACGTGGACGAGCCGCTCAGCACGCAGCAGTCCGGTGATCTGGCCGATGCTGAGCGGGGCGCGGTCGGGACCGTCCCGGTACGCCATGCGGTAGGAGTGGGCGTCGTGGTGGTCAGGCTCCTCAAACAGCTGGGTGAGGAGGTCGTTTGACACGTCCTGGACGCGGTCGAAGTCGTGGCGGGCGTCGGTGAGCCGGTTCAGCGTCTCCTCGGCCGCGGGTTCCTCGCCCTCGGTGAGCAGGCCGTCCCGCCGGGACGTCGCGATCCGGTCGCGGACCCGCTCTACGCGCCCGTCCCGGACGGCCCGCGCCTCCCGGACCAGCTCCTCCCGCCGCGCCCGCAGCCGCGCCGCCGCCTCCGGATCGGCGGACTCCAAGGCGGCGACGACGGCCTCGGTGCCCTCGTGGTCGAGTCGCGCGGCCCGCGCCTCGAACACGGCGGCCCAGTCGGGCGGCCCGGCAATCGCGACCTCCGCCAGCCTTTCGGCGGACACCTCGCCCAGGGGGAGCAGGGTGCGCGGGTCAAGGGGGACGTCGACGACGGCCAGCAAGTCGAGGTTCAGCAGGCGGGCGGCGGGCGGTTCGACGGTCGGCAGCGGCCGACCGTCCAGCAGCGCGAACGACTCGGCGAGGAGCTCGCGCGCGGCCTCCACCGCGGCCGCGGCGGGCTGCCACCTCGCGCGCGCATCGGCTGGTATCCGATGCGCGTCGGACGGTGGACGGTTCGCTTCAGCGGATGAACGATGCGCGTCGGTTGGTTGGCGCTGGGCGTCGGACGGGAGACGGTCCGCGTCGGTTGATGGACGGTATGCGTCCGCCATGGCGGCAAGGGCGTCGTCAACGGCGGCGCGGTGGCCCTCGATCGTCTCGCGGAGCTGCCGCAGCGGGCCGGTCCGCCAGTCGGAGTCGTCCGGACCGCCGTCGCCGTGCTCCTTCACCGCGGCGGCCCACGCCCCGGCGGCGCCGAGGGCGCCGTCGATCCATTTGTGCAGCGTGGCCCGCGCTCCCGCGATGATCGGTTTGCTCTTCTTGCGGCCGTTCACCCGGGCGTCGGTCTCGTCGATCAGCCGGTCGACGCCCGCCCCCGCGCGCAACCGGACCACCTCGGCGGCCGCCGCGTCCGCACCCGCCGGGTCGTCGCCTGCCGCGAGCGTCAGCAGCCGACCGATCTCCCCGTCCTTGAGGACCAGCGCCTTCCATACCTCGGTGGCACGGGCGAGCTTGACGGTGCGGTGCGGGGCCTCCTCCAGCAACCGGGCCGCGTCCTGGGAGGCAGTGCGGCGGGCCTCCGCCAGCCCCACCGCGCCGCGGATCCAGCCGTCCATACCCGGACTCAGGTACACCCCGGCCCTCGCCGCCAGCGCGAACGCCTCCCCGCACTCCTTCAGGACGGGGTGCGCGGACACCACCACGTTCAGGCCCTCCACCAGCCGCGTCGCATCCGGATACACCAACCCGGCCCGGATCGCGGCGGCCCACGCCAGCACACCGCCCGCCGGGTCGTCAGCAAGCGCCTTCGCGTCCAGCCCCGCCGCCAGCGCGGAGAACTCGGCGGTCAGCGGCCCGGCGAACACCGCCATCCGGGAGGCAAGCGCCGCGCACCAGCGCGCGTGCACCTCGGCATCGGGACGCCCGGCGGCTTTGCGGATCCACCCGGCGAGCCCGAATCGTCCCGCCAGCAGAGCGGCTCCCTCTGCCGCGAGCGGGTCTGCCTCCTGTAGGACGTCGTCCTGTGCGGGGATGCGGGCTTGGCGGCGCGGCGATTCGTCTTCGGCACCTTCAACCGAGCCTGGCCTGACTAGCTCGCGCGAATCGTCATGAATGGGCTCGGAGGGTTGCCGCTCAGTTAGTTCAGCCTGACTAGCCTCGGACTCGGGACGGGTTGCTTTCGGCTTTTCAGGCCGCGCCCGGGCGACGGGGATCGTCTGTTCTATGAATGCGTCCAGCGCGGACATCTCCTCGACGTCCTCGCCGGGCGGCTCGTCATCGGGCGCCTTCCGTGGCGCGGGAACGTCCACGGCCTCCTCAGACGGCGCGGCAGCCGTCTGCCCGGAGGCGGACGGTTTGGAGGACGACGGCTCGGCGGGCGGCGGCGCAGCGGACGGCTGCTCGGCTGGTGACGACTCAGGAAGCGGCGGTGCTGCAGGCGACTGCTCAGAGGATGGTGGCGCGACGGGCGGGGGTGTGGCGTCGGCGGGGACGTCCCCGACCGTGAGGCCGCCCATCAGCGCGACGTCGACGAGGGGGTGCCAGCGGTCGGGCAGTTCGGCGCGGGCCCGTCCGGCCAGGGCGGGGACTTCGGACCGGTCCTCCTCGACGCCCATCGCCTCGATCAGCTCGGCGAGGACGGCCAGCCCCGCGCCGTCGTCCGCGTCGCCGTCGGCGGCGGCATGGCGGACCTCCTCCAGCAACTCCGCCACGAACTCCGGGCCCTGGACGCCGCGGAGCGCGCGTAACCGGTCCCCGGCGCGGAGGGCGCTCAGCGCGTCCTGCACGGAGGACGCGAGGGCGGGCAGGTCCGCCGGGTGCTCCCCCGGGAGGAGGGCCCCGATCTTCCTGCGGACGCCGTCGTAGTCCGCGACCGCGCCCTTGATCAATGTCAGGTCGGCGTCGTCCGGGCGGCGGCCTTCGCGCAGTCGTCCGGCGGCGCGGTCGGCCGCGTCCGCCCCCGCGGTGAACCGGTCGCGCAGGCCGTCCAGCTCGGTGACCAGGTCCTCGGGACGCGGCGACGGCCCCCGCCGGATCGCCTCCCGCAGCTCCCCGAGCCCGGCCGGACGGGCGGGCAGCTCCGGGTGCGCGTCCCGAAAGGCCGTCCACATGTCGCGCACCGCGGGCAGCGCCCGGTCGTCGGGCTCGGCCGCGAGCAGCCCGAGCGCGACCACGGCGAGCGGACGGTCCTCCAGCACGGCCCGGACGAGCCCCCAGCGCATGAGCGCCTCGGGTGCCTCGAACTCCACCAGCATCCGGACGCCGGGCGCCCGCGCGAGCACATCCGCGGCCGCTCCAGCGTCCAGCAGCGCGGCGCAGTCGGCCGCGTCGAGCTCGTCGGAGTTGCGGAGGCCGTGGAGCCAGAGGCCGCCCATCAGGAATCGCAGCGGGGCCCGCCGCTTCGACTCCCCCTGCCGCATCGTGCGCAGGATGAGCCTGTCCGCGCCGGGCGGGAGCCGCTTCGCGTCGCGCAGACGAACGGTCTCCAGCACGGCCCGCAGCATCTCGGGCGGGCTCAGCCGCAGGAATTCCCGCACGTCCGCGGCGGACACTCCCGCCAGTGCCCTTTCCTCCAGCTCCGCCGCATCCGTGGGCTCACCGACCCATTCGCGCAGAGACCCGAAAGGCGCGCGTCCGTCATGGCACCCTTCACACCGAGAACCCTGACTCATCCGTCTCCGACCCGCCCTCCACGTCCGCCGCCGCGCCGCACGCGCCCCGTCGCGGGGACGCCCGTGACGCGAGCATAACGCAGAGTCATTGCTCGGTCCATCAAACGGCAAAGTTGATGTTGATCGAGTTCACACCACCACGGCATGCGGTAGCGACACGCACCTCGTCGACGGACAGGCCCGCGCTGACCGGTACGGCGACGCCCCTCACCGGGGTTCAGCGGACGATCGCGGGCCGCGACCTGGCGCCGTCGCCCCGCGCGCGAGTCAGCCGGCGCGTCCGAGCCTCTTTCTGACCACCTGCCAAGCCGCCCGGATGTAGCCGTTCACGCGGTGGCTGATGCGACGAGCCGTGGGGAACTCGGTGCCGAGGAGCCCCAGACCGGCGAGGATCGCGACGACTCCGGGCCCGGGCAGCACGAGCATCGCGACACCCGCCACGATCAGCGCGGAGCCGGCGGCCGCGACGGCCACCTTGCGCAGCAGCCGGACGGGCGCCCGGCGCCGCTTTTCCAGCGCCGTCCCGGCTTGTGTCTCGGATCGGTCCATCAAGGTCACGTCGCCTCCCCGTCGGCTCCCCTTGCAGGTAGGGACGAACCAAAGCGCACGTGAAGATCCCGATCCGCCGCCGATGTGGTCAGCGCCACAGGCACACCACGCCACCTGACGGCCGCCGCCCCACAACGGACTAGCATTCCAATATGAAGATCCCGTTCGGCGTGCCGCAGAACGTGCGCGGGCGCTACGGATCGCTGGCCGCGCGGATCTGGCTGCGGCTCGGCGGGCGGGCGCAATGGCGTCTCGCCCGGTTCCGGCACCAGACCTTCCTGGTTTACGCGGGTGGAATCGTCCGGGACGAGAAGGGCCGCATTCTGCTGCTCCGGCACCGCATGTGGCCCGCATATCGCGCCTGGGGCCTCCCTGGCGGATACATGAACGCCGGGGAGCGCCTCGAAGACGGGGTCGTGCGTGAAGTGCGGGAGGAGACGTCCCTCGTAGTCGCGGTCACGGGACCTCCGCTACGGCTCGACAGCGGTTTCCAGCACCGGATCGAGGCGTATTACGAGGCCCTGATGGTGGGCGGACGCCTCGAAATCGACCCGACGGAGATCCTTGAGGCGCGCTGGTACGCGCTGGACGCATTGCCGGACGAGATGTCTCCTCGCCTCAGAGCCCTTATCCGCACCCTCGTCCCCGCGACAGGCTGAGCCACCCGGCACCGTCGAGCTCGGCGACGACGACGGCGCGGCCACTCACCACTTCGCCGGGCTAACTGACCGCGCCCTAGTCCCGTCCGTAAACACTCTTCCGCCGCAGCGACCGCAAATGATCAAGGTGCTTGACCTCAAGCCAACTCGAGGTCCCATACTGGAACGATGAGCCTCACCGACATCGAACGCGAATACATCGCCACGCAGCGCCTGGGCCGTCTGGCCACGGTCGGCCCGAACGGCGACCCGCAGAACAACCCCGTCGGATTCCGCTACGACGCCGAGACCGGGACTTTCGACATCCGCGGCTTCAACCTCGCCCAATCGCGGAAATACCGGAACGTCCAGCGGAACGGCCAGGTCGCGCTCGTCATCGACGACCTCGCCTCGGTGCAGCCCTGGCGCGTGCGCGGCATCGAGGTGCGCGGCCAGGCGGAGACCCTGGTCGAGGACGTCCCGGAAGGCTCCCACTTCGGAGCCGACCTCATCCGCATTCACCCGCGCACAATCTTCAGTTGGGGCATCGATCCGGCCGCCGACGGCATGACCAAGCGGACCGTCCCCTAGCCCGCGAGACAGATCAGTCAGGTGACCCGAGCATTCACGAAGGGCGGTCGACGCACGGGTATCGGCGCCTCATTGCGGCCGGAGAACGATCCAAGTCTGCGCCGCCACGACAAGTACGAGCGACCGAGACCGTTCCAGGGGAAATGCTCACGCCGCCACCCCGCCCGGACGAAGTTTTTCGCGGGATTCACGCGCCCGCCTCGCCGCCGGCAGCACCCGTCCAGCCACCTGCGTCACACACACGTCTCTCAATTCACTCGAATAGAGGAACGGCGTATCGATTGATTACCATTCAGTTCAGCTCGTGATCGTCCCATGACTTCGTCCGCGACACCCGATATAACGGATCGATCATGAACTGGCCACCGATCCGCACGCAGGGCGCTCTGGCATTCAGAATCCGAACGTGCGAATCCTTCACTTGCGCGATTACATAGGGCCCGACGTGACTCGGCACCGATGGCACGGGGCCGCGTCCGGCGGGTCCGTCCGCGCAGCGCCCTTGGCGGGACGGATCCGTGTTCCCGGCGAAAGGGCTTGAGCGTGGGCGTGCAGCACACCAGCGGGACGGAAACCGCCCCCGGCACATCAGCCGACCGGGCGAGGCTCCCGGCGTTCGGCGCGGCCCCACAACTGGTTCGGCAGCCGATCGAACCGCCGAGAGACGATTCCCGGAAAGAGAACATGCCACCAGTAGAGGAACAGACGACCGTCCCTCGGGGCGGCTCGCCCCTCCAACGCACGCAGCGGACCAGAACGGTGCCCGAGACACCGTGAACTCCAAAGCTGCCCAACGAATCGTCCTCCACGCCCCGGAAGAGGGCTCGACCGCGGGGATCGACGACGGTGCCGCCCTCCGCCATCAGATCGTCCAGTCGACGCAGAGGGAACTCTTGACCAATGGACTACTCGGCCGTTGAGATCGGCGCGGAGAACATCTCGGCGCTGCGGTCATTCCTCCTGGAAGGACCGCCCGCCTGGGAACCGCTGCGAAGCGAGATGCACACGGACGAAGCGGCCGCCGGCTACATGTCGCTGCTTTACGGAGCGTTCTGCGTCGCGGTGCGCCGAAGGTTCACACCGTTCTACACAGACGGAGAGATCATCCGTTTCGTGGCCGACCTGCGCATCACTGCCGGACCAGACGCACGGCTGATCAACACCCTTGCGGCCGAGGACATGATCCGCCGCGTCGTCGGCACCCCACCGCCCGAAGACACGGCCCTGGACGACGTGGAATCCGTCCTGTACGCCGAGGTCTTCATCCTGCTCTACCTGGTGAGCGAAGCGAACTTCGACGACGCGGACCTGGACGACTTCATCCAGGACGCCGCCATCTGCGCGAAAGAATGGCTCGCCGCCCGCCACGCCGAATCCTCCACCTGGGCCTGACCCACCGGCGCGGAACTCGACGACTTCCTGCGCGATGCCCGCGCGCTCGCCGACAACTCCTGGAATGATGGATTATTCGACGCAGGATGTGCGGGCCGTGCTTTATGCCGAGGTCTTCGCGTCCGCCGCGAGGATCTGAGGGACCGGCGCGGCGACCTGGGGCGCGGAGCTGCGCTCTGGCGGAGGGCTGTGTCCGGAGGTGGCCGGGGTCGTCGGGCGGTATTCCGGCATCGGCGGGACGAGGCGCTCCTAAGATGATTGGGCTTGGCGGTGGTTAAAGGGGTGGTGTGGGGTGGCTCAGCTTGCTATTGCGGATTCGTTCATGCCGCAGTACGCGAAGTTGGAGCCGAAGGTGCGGAAGGGCGTGGACGCGGCCATCGCCAAGTTCGCCGAGCACACGCACGCCGGGCTGCATCTGGAGAAACTCAACAATGCCAAGGATCCGCGGATCCGCACGATAAGGATCGACCAGTTCTGGCGCGGTGTGGTGCTGGCACCGGATAAAGGGGACGTTTACTGCCTGCTCGCGGTGATGCCGCATGATGACGCGATCGCGTGGGCCAGAAGCAGGAAGTTCTCAGTGAACCAGGCGATCGGCGTACTGGAGGTTCGGGACCAGCAGGCACTGGAGGAGATGTCCCCGGCGTTGGCGAAGGCAGCGGAAGGGACCGTCTTCCGGCTGCTCGGGCACGTCTTCGAGAAGGATCTGCTGCGGCTGGGGATCGACCGGGAGCTGATTCCGATCGTCCGGCTGCTGACCGAGGATTCGCATCTGCTGGCCTTGGAGAAGTTCCTGCCGGAGCCGCAGTACATGGCGCTGCTCGCGCTGGCGCAGGGAATGAACGTCCAGCAGACGTGGGAAGAGGTCGCGAAATACCTGACGGTCGAGGAGAAGCCGGCCGCGGTCGACCCCGACGACCTGGTGACGGCGATGCGGCGGACGCCGGGAAAGGTCGTCTTCGTCAACGGGCCGGAGGAACTTCGGGACATCCTCGCCCACCCGTTCGACATGTGGCGGGTATTCCTGCATCCGGTACAGCGGCGGGTCGCGCTCCGTCCGTCCTATTCGGGGCCCGCGCAGGTGACGGGCGGGGCCGGGACGGGGAAGACGGTCACCGCGCTTCATCGGGCGAAGTTTCTTGCGTCCAAGGGCGGGCGCGTCCTGCTGACGACGTTCACGCGGAACCTCGCGGAGGCGTTGGAGAGGCAACTCGCCCTGCTCGTGGAGAATGCCGAGATCAGGGCGCGGATTCAGGTGAAGAACGTCGATGCCGTGTCCTACGGGATCGTCGGACGACATCACAAGCCGGGAATCGCCGGGCCGGACGTTCTCGATCCGCTCTGGGACGAAGCGGCGGAAGGCACGCCTTTCTCGCGGACGTTCCTGGAACGGGAATGGGAGCAGATCATCCTCGCGCAGGGCCTGCAGACCGAGGACGATTACCTGGCGTGTACCCGTGCCGGACGCGGTGTCCCGCTCGGAAAGGCGCAGCGTGCGGTGGTGTGGCGGGCCCTCCAGCACGTGGCGGACGGGCTGGCGGCCGAAGGCAGGTCGACCTTCCACCAGCTCGCCAATGAGGCCGCTGATCTGGTGTCGGGACCCGAATACGACCATGTGATCATCGATGAGGCGCAGGACATCCACACGACGCAATGGCGACTGCTGAGGCGTCTCGTCCCGGAGGGGCCCGATGACCTGTTCGTCGTCGGGGACCCGCATCAGCGCATCTACGAAAGTCACGTGTCGCTGACCAGCCTCGGCATCAATGTGCGCGGGCGCAGCACCAAACTGAGACTCAATTATCGGACCACGCAGGAGATCCTGGCCTGGTCGGTGCCTTTGCTGGGGCACTCTCCCGCACAGGGTCTCGATGATTCAGCGGACACACTGGACGGCTATCGGTCACCGATGCACGGGCGACGCCCCGCGGTGAGGGGGTATCCGGACCTGGACGCCGAATTGGACGGTCTCGTCGAGCAAGTGCGCGCCTGGGTCGATGACGGTGTGGAGATCGGTTCGATCGGCGTCGCCACCCGGTACGTGTGGATGGTTCGGAAAGCCGTCAAGCGGTTGAAGGAAGACGGCGTCACCGCCTATCAGGTGCCCAGTAAGTCACCGGGTGTTCAGGTCGGAACGATGCACAAGATGAAAGGTCTTGAGTTCCGGTGCATCGCGGTAATCGGGGCGGACGAGAACGCGATGCCGTCGTCCCATGCGATCACACCGGAGGACGAGGACGCCAAGGCGCACGCGCAGGACGTCCAGAAGGAGCGGTGCCTGCTCTTCGTGGCTTCGACACGGGCGCGCGACAATTTGTACGTGTCGTTCGCGGGTTCGCCGAGCCCATTCTTGCCCGGGGTGCCCTAGTCCTGGGCCAGGTCGTCGAGCAGTGCGCGAAGGCCGGGGATCTGGACGTGGCCGTCGCCGAAGCTGGCGGTCAGGTCGGCCAGGAGTTCGGCGAGTTCCTTGCGTGCCTCGCCCGTCCGGCCCGCCGCGAGTTTGAGACGTCCTACCCGTTCGCGGACGCGGAGAGTCAGTGCGTCATGCGGGCTGCCGCCTGAAAGGTCGTCCAGAAGTTCCTGCAAATGGCTGAGGGCGACGGCTGTGGCTCCCAGGTGGGCTTGGCAGACGGCTTCTTGCTCCCGGCAGATCAAGACGTGCGGGTCGTCCGGGCCGTACCACTCGGCCAGGGTCACGGCGGCGGCGCGGTAGGCGTGGACGGCCCGGCGGTAGTCACCGCCCTGGAACAGGACCTCGGCCAGGTCAAGGCACATCCCCATGTATTCGGGGTCTTCGTCGCCCAATGCCAGGCCCGCCGGTCCGGTCAGGTCGGAGAGGAGTTCCGCGGCCTGCGTGTAGCGGCCCTCACCGGCCAGGTGGGCCGCTTCCGCGCGCGCTCGGACGACCTCGTCAATGGTGGGCAATCCGGCAGGTTCTTTAGGGCGAGCCAAGGGGGCCGTACCGGTTACCTTGATCCGGCTGATCGCATGGGCGTAATGGTGTTGCAGGGCGATCGTGTCGATGATTCCCGGCAAGGGATCCAGTGCCGAGACGAATTTCAAGAGTCGGGTGTATACCTCGTCGGCGTTCCCCGGCCGGTCGCCCGGTTGCTTGGCCAGGAGGTGCAGGACGAGCGTGTCCAGCCCACGCGGAACGTCGGGACGCAGATCGCGCACTGGGGTCGGGTCCTCGTCCTCGTGGCGGCGCATCACCTCGTAAGGCGTCGTTCCAAGGAAGACCTTGCGGCCGGTGAGCATCTCGTACAAGACGCAGCCGAGGGAGTACAGATCGCTCTGCGGGCCTGGGCTTCCGTACACCTGCTCTATCGCCGTGTAGCCCGGCGTGTAGGGCGCACCCAATCCGGTGGTCGTTCGCCGCACGTCGCCTGGCCCGAGCCCCACAGCGGCACCGAAATCGAGGACTTTCACCGAGCCGTCAGGGCAGAGCATCAGATTGCTCGGTTTGAGGTCGCGGTGCACGAGCGGACGGCGATGCGCCACGTTCAGCACCGCGCACACTTGGGCCGCTATGAGCGCGGCCCACGAAACGGAGAGTCGTTCTTGCGCGTCCAGGACATGGTCGACCGTCATGCCCTCGACGTACTGCATCACCAGGTAGAAGCAGCCGTCATGGCTCCCGAAGTCGTACACGGTGGGGACACCGGGATGCTCGAACCAGGCCGTGCTGCGGGCCTCTTGCTCAAAGCGCCCGACAAGGGCGTCGTCCATGACGCGGGTGAACTTGACCGCGAGGCGCCGGTCGAGGAACCGGTCGTAGGCGCGCCACACCTCACCCATGCCGCCGCGCCCGATCGCCTGGTCTAGCTCGTAGCGCTCGCGCTCCCCGAGGAGATCGCCCCGCTGCAACTCGCACCTCCTCCGGCCCGTGGACGCAGCGTACCCGCGTCAGCCGGGCGGGCGGAGGGCTCCGGCGCCCAGTCCTTCGAGGCCGAGGCGCAGCACGTCCACACCCAGTTCGTGGGTCTCGCGGAGGGCTGCTTCCAGTTCGGTGAGCGCGCGGAACGCCGACCCCAGCACGGTCTGCTCGACGAGGGTGAGGCGGGGCAGGCGGGCTCGGCGGAGATCGAACCGGGCGGACGAGGTGGAGCTGCGGAGCCGCGCGCCCTGTGCACCGAGGAGCAGCCAGCCGGCGACGAAGTCGGGATCCGTCCGGGAGGGGTCGACCCGGACGAGCGCCAGTCCGGGGCCGAGGATCGGCCCCTCCGCCGTCATCACGCGCGCGGCCGGACGGCGCGCGGCCAGGGAAACGACGATGTCCCCCGGGGCGATCCAAACGTGGCCGTCGTCGGGCGCGGCCCTCCCGGTGGCGTCCCTACGCTGCGCGAGGTCGTCGATGGTCAGCATGGGCACCGTGCCCGTCCTGCCCATCCGTATCCGGGGTGGGGGGCGCAGTATCTGCAGCACACCAGCCTTGGCGAGTTCACCGAAAGTCGTCATGGGAATGTCAGCGCGCATTGGGGCGCGCTTGAGCGAGGACAGTTCGGCGATGGTCTGGGGCAGTTCCGTGGCCTTCTTCTGGAGGAGTTCGCGGGCGGCGTCGAACGAGCCCTCCGTCGCGGGCGTTGTCCGTTGGGGAAGGTAGCGGGCGGGTGTGAGATCGACCTCGTCGTCCAGTAGGTCGATGATGCGGACGACGACACTGGAACCCGTCCGCTCGTCCTTGCCCTTGAGGTAGCGGCGGTAGGCGTCGAGCGCGATTTTCCCGAAGTTCTCCGGGTCGGACGAAGTGTCGACCATCAGAACGTCGTCCGCGGGCTGGTCTCCAGAGGACGGACGGCGAAGAACCCACACGGTCAGTGCGACGGCCATATTCGGCACCGCGCCGGAGGGTAGCCCTATGACGGCACGCAACGCGCCACGGCGAAGCAGTTTTGCGCGGACACGACGTCCCGAACGGCGGTTCGCGACGGCCGGGGGCATGAGGATGACGACCGTCCCGCCAGGGCGCGTATGAGCGAGCCCGTGTTGAAGCCACGCCAACTCCGATTCCATACGCGGAGGCAGCCCGTACTCCCAGCGCGGGTCCCCGGTCAACCGCTCGTAGCCCCAACCCCGATCGTTGAAGGGCGGGTTGGTCGCGACCAGATCGACCGTCTGCCCAGGGAACGCGTCGTCCAGGAGCGAGTCGCCTGGGCGAACCTCGGCCGGGGCACCGCGCAACGCCAACTGGATGGCGGACATACGCGCGGTCGTCTCGTCGATCTCCTGACCGAGGAGCAGTTCCACGTCCTTGAACAGATCGTTCGCCAGGTTGAGGTACGCACCGGTGCCGCACGCCGGATCCAGGACGGTCCTGGCCGGTCCCCCGAGTTCGAGCATCAGCCGTATGACCGGCTCAGGGGTGAGATAGACGCGGCGACTGTGGTGCTCCAGATAACGGGTGCGGAGGAAGTCGAACGTGTCGGCGACACCCAGTTCGTCCACAAGCGGCGAAAGGGCGCGCGCAATGGGGACCGCAGACGGCGGCACCTCGTCAAGGTGTTCGCGTAGGGAGCGCTCTACCTGCTGGTCTGGAACGTCCGCCACCTCGAATTCGGGGTGCGCGCGGAGATGGAGCAGGAACGCACCCGCGAAAGTGAGCACGTCGGCGAGTTCGACGTCCCCGGCCGCCGCCTGCCGGAGCGTCTGCCAGACGCGCTCCCGGACGGGCGAGTCGGCCAGCTTGCCCTGACCGCGAAGCCAGTCCTCGACCTCGGCGAGGGAGAACGTCGGGCTGGCCGCCGTCCCGCCCACGGGCTGGGGAAAGTCGTCATGGCGGCGGCGCCAGTTGCTCACCGCGGCCCGCCCCACCGCGGCCAGCCGGGCGATATCGGCCGCGGTCACCGTCGCATCGCTCGACACAGCACTCCCTCCGCCGACCGAACGATCTCACCCTAGCGCCCACCAGCCTCGATCCTCCGGTTGACTCAGTTCACGCCGTTCATACTGCCGAGTATACGATCACAGTACTGTAGTGAAAATCCAGGTTGATTGTATTCACAGCTAGCTGTATGGTTGGCTGCGCTTGACAGTCCACACCGTTCGGCCCGGAGGTCCCGCCGACCAAGGGCGGCTGATCAATCTGGTCAACGGGCTGACCGGCTTGAACGTCCCTCCAATAGCACAGGACTCGTTCCAGCACCGCGGAGCAGAGTTGACCGCCTCGCGACGCAGGCGCGAATCGTCGCACCACAACTGCAGCACGTAGCTCCTGGGCGTGCCGTAGGAGCTGACACGGACGAGGGAGAACCCGGACACGAAGGGACCTGAGCGAGAAGGGACCTGAGCGAGGGAGAAGGTCTCGCTACGACCGTCCGTCGTGGAACGGGCGTTGAAGTGGGAGGTGGGCAGAATGAGGCGCGATGCGCGGACGTCCTGTCATCCCCCGAGAGCCCGGCTGCGGAGTCCTCGCAAAGGTCGCCGAACAGCCCCGCGGAGCGCGCGATCAGCCGCAGCAGCGTCCGGCGGTTGCACGGCAGCCCCTGGGAGCGGCGGGCTGCTCTGGTCGGGGATATTGGGGAGTCTCCGGGGATGGCGGAGGCTGAGCTGGCCACGCATACGGCTCGCTTCCTCGGGTGGAACCGTCGCGGCTCCGACATCTCACTCGCTTTTGTGGACGACCTGCTGAGACTCCAGGACGAAGGTCTGATCGAGGGTGTGCCGGATCGCATCCTCCTTCGGTGACGCCCATGTCGCGTCGACGCGAGAGTGGAAGCCGCACATACCGGGATCGTGCGGGAGGATTGGGGGATGCGGTTCGGGGTCTTGGGGCCTGTTGAGGCTCGGGTCGGCGGGGTGGTCGCCGGTGTGGGCGGGCCTACGGTGCGGGCGTTGCTCGCCATGCTGCTGCTGGACGCGGGGCGGGTCGTGCCGGTCGAGCGGCTGATCGACGGGCTGTACGGGGCGGAGCCGCCGAGCGGGGCGGCGAACGCGCTCCAGTCGCAGGTGTCGCGGCTGCGGCGGGGGCTCGGGGACGCGGCGCTGGTCGAGGGGCGTCCGGCCGGGTACCGGATCGTGGCCGGGGAGGACGACGTCGACGCCCTCCGGTTCGAGCGGCTGGCGCGGGACGGGCGGCGGGAGCTGGCGGCCGGGCGGCATGACGTGGCGGCCGAGCTGTTCGCGGAGGCGCTCGGGCTGTGGCGGGGGGCCGCGCTGGCGGACGTGAGCGCGCCGTTCGCGGAGGCGCAGGCGGCGCGGCTGGAGGAGGAGCGGGCGTCGGTCGTCGAGGAGTACGGCGCGGCGCGGCTCGCGACCGGGGACGCCGAGGCGGTGGTCACGCCGCTGCGCGACCTGGTGGACGCGCAGCCGCTGCGGGAGCGGGCGCGGGCGCTGCTGATGCGGGCGCTGCACGGCTGCGGGCGGCAGGCGGAGGCGCTCGCGGTGTTCGAGGACGGGCGGCGGATCCTCGCGGAAGAGCTGGGCGCCGACCCGTCCAAGGAGCTCGCGGACGTGCACCTCGCGATCCTCCGGGGTGACAGGGACGACCAGGGCGGGATGCCGCGGGCCCACCTTCCGGCGCAGCTCACCAGCTTCGTCGGGCGCGACGAGGAGCTCCGCCGGGTCGGCAAGATGCTCGCGGACGGGCGGCTCGTCACGCTGCTCGGCCCGGGCGGCGCGGGCAAGACGCGGCTCGCGGTCGAGGCGGCCGGGCGGGAGCGCGGCGACGTGTGCTTCGTCGACCTGGCCCCGGTCGCGCCGGACGAGGTGCCGAAGGCGCTGCTCGGCGCGCTCGGGCTGCGCGAGGGCGGGATGCGCCCGGCGCCGGGCGGGCGGGCGCCGGACGCGGTGGAGCGGGTCCGGACGGCGCTGGACGGGCGGCGGGTCCTGCTCGTCCTGGACAACTGCGAGCACGTCGTCGCGTCCGTCGCGGGCCTCGCGCACCGGCTGCTGAGCGCCTGCCCGGACCTGCGGGTCCTCGCGACCAGCCGGGAGGCGCTCGGGATCACCGGCGAGGCGCTGCGCCCGCTGCCGCCGCTGGAGCTGCCGCCGGAGGGCGCGCCCGCTCGGGAGGTCGCGGCGTACCCGGCGGTGCGGCTGTTCCTCGACCGGGCGGAGGCGGTGCGCCCCGGGTTCGCGGTGGACGAGGGCAACGTGCGCGACGTCCTGCGGATCTGCCGGGCCCTGGACGGCCTGCCGCTCGCGATCGAGCTGGCCGCGGCGCGGCTGCGGTCGCTGCCGGTGCGGGACGTCGCGACCAGGCTGGACGACCGGTTCCGGCTGCTGTCGCGCGGCGACCGGACCGCCGCGCCCCGGCACCAGACGCTGCGCGCCGTCGTCGAGTGGAGCTGGGACCTGCTGGACGCGGCCGAGCAGACCCTCGCCCGCCGCCTGACCGTGTTCTCCGGCGGGTTCACGCTGGCGGCGGCGGCCGGGGTGTGCCGGGACGACGACGCGGCCGACGCGGTCGCGAGCCTCGCCGACAAGTCGCTGCTGCAGAGCGACGGCGTCCGGTACCGGATGCTGGACACGGTCCGCGCGTTCTGCGCGGAGCGGCTCGCCGAGGCCGGGGAGAAGGAGCGGTTCGAGCGGGCGCACGCGGAGTACTTCCTCGCACTGGCCGGGCGCGCCGATCCGCTGCTGCGGAGCGGCGAGCAGCTGGAGTGGCTGACGCTGCTCGCGGCCGACCACGGGAACCTCCACGCGGCGCTGCGCCGTTCGATCCGGTCGGACCCGGTGCTCGCGCTGCGGCTGAACGCGGCGCTGTCGTGGTACTGGTGGCTGCGCGGCCGGGTGGAGGGGGCGCCACTGGCGGCCGCGCTGCTGGACGCGGTCGGCGCCGACCCCCCGGACGGGCTGGAGGAGGAGTACGTCCTCTGCGTCACGAACGCCGTGTCGGGCGGCGTGTCCGGCGAGCAGGCGGTGGCGTGGCTGGACCGGGCCGAGACGGTCGTGCTCGGCATCCGGCGCCATCTCCGTTACCCGGTGGCGATCGTCATGTGGGCGCTCGCGGCCGGGCCCGAGCGCACCGACAACGCGGTGTTCGCCCAGCAGATCGGGGACGACCCGTGGTCGCGGGCCCTCGTGAAGATGAGCGACGGCTTCGTCGCCCAGTTCGCCGGGGACATGGCCGGGGCGGAACGCGCCTGCGCGGAGGCGGCGCGCGGGTTCCGCGCGTGCGGCGACCGGTGGGGCGCGGCGAACTCGCTCGACACGCTCGCCCAGATCGCCGACTGGCGCGGCGACCGGGAGCGGGCGCTCGCCCTGCTGGACGAGGCGCTGGCGCAGATGGAGCTGCTCGGCGCGCTGGAGGACACCGCCGACCTGCTCTACCAGCGCGCCTACGTCCACCTGCACGGCGGTGAGCTGGACGAGGCGCGGGCCGCGTTCGAGCGGGGCGTCGAGCTGGCCCGGCGGGCCGGGACGCCGGACAAGGTCGCGGGCGGGTACCAGGGGCTCGGCGACGTCGCGCGGCTCGGCGGCGACCTGCCCGGCGCGCGACGGCTGTACGAGACGGCGCTGACCGGGTACGCGTCCGAGCGGTTCATCGCGGTCGCGGTCCGCGGGACGGCGCTGACCGGGCTCGGCTGGGTCGCGCTCGCCGAGGGCGACGTGGAGCGGGCGCGCGAACTGCTGCACGAGTCGCTGGACACGGCGTTCGACCATCCGGTCTTCCGGCACCGCGCGTTCGCGGCGGCCGGGCTGGCGGCCGTGGCGCTCGCCGAGGGCGACGCGCGCCGGGCCGCTCTGCTGCTCGGCACCGCGGCCGCCGGGAACGGCGGGCGCCTCCCCGCCGACCCCGCCGTCGCGCCCGTGTCGTCGCAGGTCAGGGACGCCCTCACGGATGACGCCTGGGACACGGAGTTCGGCCGCGGCGCAGCGCTCCCGCTCGGCGACGCGCTCGCCCTGGCCCGCGCCGACGGCCTCCCCGCCTGACCACCTGAACCGCCTGAACCGCCTGACCGGCGGGCGGGGCGCTGACGGGCGGACGGTCAGCGGACGGTGCGTGGACGGTCAGCGCGGCCCGCGACATTTGCCGCATGAACACCTCAGCCCGCAAGTGGGGCACCTTCGCGATCTGCCTCCTGATCGCGCTGGTGCCGAACATCGACCTCACCGCGCTCAACCAGGCCGTGCCGCACCTGAGCGCCGACCTGGACCCGTCGTCCACCCAGATCCTGTGGATCGCGGACGCCTACGGCTTCGCGCTCGCCGGGCTGCTGATCACCATGGGCGGCATCGGCGACCGGATCGGGCACAAGAAGCTGCTGCTGATGGGGACGGCGCTGTTCGCCGCCGCGTCCGCCGTGACCGCGTACGCGCCGAGCGCGGAGCTGCTGATCGCGGCCCGCGCGGTGCTCGGCGTCGCGGGCGCGACGCTGATGCCGTCGTGCCTGTCGCTGATCCGCCGGGCGTTCACCGACGGCAAGGAGCGGACGATGGCGGTCGGCGCGTTCTCCGGCGTCGCCGGGCTCGCGGTCGGGCTCGGGCCGGTCATCGGCGGCGCGCTGCTGGACCACTTCTGGTGGGGCTCGGTCTTCCTGATCAACGTGCCGATCATGGCGGTGGCGCTGGTCGCGGGCGCGCTCGTGCTGGTCGAGTCGCGCAACCCGGTGCCGGGACGGCTGGACCTCGTGAGCGTGCCGCTGTCGGCGGTGGGCGTCCTCGGCCTGGTGTACGCGATCAAGGAGGCCGCGGCGCACGGGCCGGGCCACGTCCAGATCTACGTGTCGGCGGTGGCGGGCGCGGTGGCGCTGGCGGCGTTTTTCGTCCGGCAGACCCGGCTGGACGAGCCGCTGATCGACGTGCGGCTGTTCCGCAACGCGGCGTTCAGCGGCTCGATCGGCA
Organism: Actinomadura syzygii; assembly: GCF_008085905.1. Lineage (GTDB taxonomy): Bacteria > Actinomycetota > Actinomycetes > Streptosporangiales > Streptosporangiaceae > Spirillospora > Spirillospora syzygii. The sequence continues at coordinate 104,885 of NZ_VSFF01000009.1, forward strand.
CCAACATGTTCGCGATGTTCACGCTGGTCGCCCAGTCGCTGATCTTCTCGCTGTACTTCCAGCTCGCGCTCGGCTGGTCGCCGCTGAAGGCGGGGCTCGCGGGGCTGCCCGGCGCGGCCGGGGCGATGGTCGGCGGTGCGCTGCTGGCCCCGCCGCTGATCTCCGCGCTGGGCCGGGCCCGGGTCGTCGCGGCCGGGATGCTGATCTCTGCGACCGGGTTCGCGATCTACCTGACCATCGGGCTCCACCCCTCCTACTGGACGGTGATGCTCCCCGCGATGGTCCTCGCCGGGATCGGGATGGGCCTCGCGATGACCGTCACCGCGGACACCGTGCTCGCGTCCGTGCCGAAGGCCCGCTCCGGCGCCGCGTCGGCGATCTCCGAGACCGCGACCGAGCTCGGCGGCGCGCTCGGGATGGCGGTGCTCGGCAGCGTCCTGAACGCGGTGTACCGGAACGTGCTCGACCTGCCCGCCGGGACGCCCGCGCCCGCCGCGTCCGCCGCCCGCGACTCGCTCGGCGCGGCGCTCCAGACCGCGGCGCGGCTGCCCGGAACGCTCGGCGGCCAACTCGCGGACGCCGCCCGGAACGCCTTCGTGGACGGGATGCACGCCGCCCTCGCGTGCAGCGCCGGGCTCGCCGCCCTGGTGGCCGTGTTCGCGCTGGTCACGCTGCGGAACGTGCCGAAGGTCATCCCGGAGGCGCAGGAGCCGGAGGAGCCCGGCCTCGTACCGGCACCGTGACCGCCGCGACCGCCGCGACCCGTCCCGGCCCGCTCCGGGCCGGGCGGGCGACCCCCTCCGATTGCAAAAAGTGATATCACTTTGCTAGATTCACGATAACTCAAGACGAGGGGGGACATGATGGACGTGACGACGACGGTGGACATGCCCCGACCCAAGATCGGCGAGCGGCCCGCCGGGGACCGCGGCGGCTGGACGATGCTCGTGCTCGCGCTCGTGCTGCTCGCGCTGGCCGCCGCCGCGGTGCTCGCGGGCGTCGCGGTCGGCGGGCCCGCCGCGCTCGCGACGGGCATCGTGGTCGGGTCGCTGCTCGGGCTGGCCGGGTTCGTGCTGTTCGCCGGGCTCACGCCGGTCGCGCCGAACGAGGCGCGGGTGCTGCAACTGCTCGGCCGGTACAGGGGGACGGTCCGCACCGACGGCCTGCGGTGGGTGAACCCGCTGACCGAGCGGAGCAAGGTGTCCACGCGGATCCGCAACCACGAGACGGGCCTCGCCAAGGTCAACGACCTGGACGGCAACCCGATCGAGATCTCGGCCGTGGTCGTGTGGCAGGTCGCCGACACCGCCCGCGCCGTGTTCGAGGTGGACGACTTCGTCGAGTTCGTCGCGTTCCAGACGGAGGCGGCCGTCCGGCACATCGCGGGCAGCTTCCCCTACGACGCGCACGACCGCACGTCCCTGCGCGACAACGCCGACGAGATCACCGCGCAGCTCTCCGAGGAGCTGGCGCAGCGGGTCGCGTCCGCCGGGGTGGACATCATCGAGTCGCGGATCACCCGGCTGGCCTACGCGCCGGAGATCGCGCAGGCGATGCTGCGCCGCCAGCAGGCGGGCGCGGTGGTCGCGGCGCGGCAGCGGATCGTCGAGGGCGCGGTCGGCATGGTGCAGCTCGCCCTCGAACGGCTGGACGAGGAGAACGTGGTCGAGCTGGACGAGGAGCGCAAGGCGGCCATGGTCAGCAACCTGCTGGTCGTCCTGTGCGCCGACCGGGACGCCCAGCCGGTGGTCAACGCCGGCAGCCTCTACCAGTGACCCGTGGCTGAGCGGAAGAAGATCCTGCTGCGGCTCGACCCGGCGGTCCACGACGCGCTGGTCCGCTGGGCCGGGGACGAGCTGCGCAGCACCAACGCGCAGATCGAGTTCCTGCTGCGGCGGGCGCTCGCCGACGCGGGCCGGATGCCCGGCACGGCGGGCCGGATGCGCGGCCGCGGCCGCCCCCGCAAGGCCGGGCCCGACCCCGACGCCAACACCGACACCGACACCGACAGACAAACCGAGGACGAGTACGACGAGCATGACCCGCCGCGCGGCGGGGGCGAGGACTGACGATGGTCAAGGTTCCGGAGACGCTGCCGGCGCGGATGTTCCTGCTGGCCTACGACGTGCGCAGACAGCGGATGAGCAGGGGCGGCGCGCGGCTCGGCTACGTGCTGCGCGCCGCCGCGCTGACCGAGCTGTACCTGGACGGCAGGCTCGGCGAGGAGCGGCGGCGGCCCGTCCCGGGGACGCCGGGCGACGACCCGTACGGGGTGCTGGCGCAGATCGCGGCGTCCCGTCCGCGGTCGTGGCAGCACTGGGTGCGCAGGGACGCGCGGGCGATCGTCGGCGCCGTCCGCGACGAGCTGGCCCGCGACGGGTTCGTCCGGGTGCGCAGCCGCCGGGTGCTCGGGCTGTTCCCCCGGCACGAGGTCACCGTGCGCGACCACCGGGTCGTGAAGTCGCTGTGGGGCGGGGCGTCGTCGGCGCTGCGCGGGCGCCCGGTGGCGCACGTGAACAGCTACGACGCGGCGGCGGTGGCGCTCGCGGCGGCGGGCGAGCTGAAGACCGTCCTGCCGGGCGCGGACCGGCGGCGGCACAAGCGGCGGATCGCGGAGCTGACGGCGCGGTCGGGGCCCGCGGCCCCGGCGGTCCGCAAGGTCATCCGGCAGCAGAACGCCGCCGCGGGCGGATAGCCCGGCTCCCGGGCGGGTGGCAAGTGCGGCCCCCTACAAGGTCCACGGGTGCGATCTTGTATCGGGCGCGACGGGCGGCGGCGGAACACCGGAACATAACTTTCGGACATGGAACCCGAGCGCCTGGTCTACCCCCTGCTGAAGCACGTCGTGATGGGGCCCGCGATGCGGGTCGCGTTCCTGCCCCGGGTGAGCGGGCTCGCGCACGTCCCGCGGATCGGGCCGGTGATCCTCGCCGCGAACCACCTCGCGTTCCTGGACTCCTTCGTCCTGCCGCTGATGGTGCCGCGCCGGGTGCACTTCCTCGGCAAGCACGAGTACTTCACGGGGCCGGGCGTGCGGGGCCGGGCGATCGCGGCGCTGTTCCGCGGCGTCGGCGCGATCGCGGTCGACCGGTCGGGCGGGCGCGCCGCGCTCGACGCGCTCGACACGTCGGCGGCGGTGCTGGAGCGCGGCGGCGTGTTCGCGATCCACCCGGAGGGCACCCGCTCCCCGGACGGGCGGCTCTACCGGGGCCGGACGGGCGTCGCGCGGCTCGCGCTGCGGACCGGGGCGCCCGTCGTCCCGGTGGCGATCGAGGGCACCGACCGGGTGCAGCCGCTCGGCCAGGCCGTCCCGCGGCCGGGCCGGATCGGGCTGCGCATCGGCGCGCCGCTGACCTTCCGCGGCCGGGACGCGGGCGTCCCGCGCGGCAAGGCCGCGCGGGACGTCACCGACGAGATCATGGAGGCGATCCAGCAGCTGTCCGGCCAGGAGTACGTGGACGACTACGCGCCCCGCCCGACCGGCTGACCGCCCGGCCGACGGGACGGTCAGCGCCTGACCCGCAGCACCAACAGCGTGACCAGCAGCGCGGCGCCCGCGAAGACCGCGCCGGTCGCGTAGGCCGCGTCCATGCCGGGCACGACGCCGTGCCCGGAGTGCGCCGAGCCGTACGCGGTGACCATGGCGGCCGCCCCGAGCGACCCGCCGGTCCAGAGCATCGCCTGCGCGACGCCGGACGCGGCGCCCGAGTGCTCGGGTCCGACGCTGCCGAGGATCGTCACGTTCAGCGGCAGGGCCGCCATCCCGCCGCCGAGGCCCACCAGCACGAACGGCCCGAGCAGCCCCGCGGCGTAGCCGTCCCCCGGGGAGAGCCGGGTCAGCCACAGCATCGCGAGCGCGATGGACAGGGTCCCGGCCGTGACGAGCCGCCGGGCGCCGACCCGCGGCAGGATCCGCGGGACGGTCCGGACCGTCGCGAACTGCGTGCCGACCATCGGCAGGAACGCCGCGCCCGCGCGCAGCGGCCCGTAGCCGAGCGCCTGCTGGAGGTACTGGGTCAGGAAGAAGAACGCCCCGAACATCGCCCCGGCCATCAGCAGCAGGATCAGGTAGGACGCGGCGCGGTCGCGTCCGGTGAGCAGCCAGAGCGGCATGACCGGCTGGCGCGCCCGCCATTCGATCGCCGTGAACGCGGCGAGCAGGACGCCCGCGGCGCCGAACGCGGCGAGGGCGCGGGCGTCGCCCCAGCCGTCCGACCCGGCCCGGATCAGCGCGTAGACGAGCGCGGTCATCCCGGCCGTGGACGCGACGGCGCCGCCCGCGTCGAACCGGCCGGGACGGCGCCCGGTCTCGGTGAGGACCCGCCGCGCGGCGAGCGCCAGCACGACGCCCGCCGGGACGTTCACGAAGAACACCCACCGCCAGGACCCGGCCTCGGTGAGCGCTCCCCCGGCGAGCATGCCGATGGCGGCGCCCGCGCCGGTGACCGCGGAGAAGACGCTCAGCGCGCGGACGCGCTCGGCGCCCTGGAAGCTGGCGGCGATCAGGGCCAGCGCGCTCGGCGCGGCGATCGCGGCGGCGGCGCCCTGCGCGGTGCGGGCGGCCAGCAGCCACCAGCCGGCCGTGGCGAACCCGCCGAGCAGCGACGCGGCGGTGAACAGGACGACCCCGGCGGTGAACGCGCGGCGGCGGCCGAAGACGTCCCCGGCCCGGCCGCCGAGGAGCAGCAGCCCGCCGAATGCGAGCATGTAGGAGTTCTGGACCCAGGCGAGGCCCCCGGTCGTCATCCCGAGCCCGTCCCGGACCTGGGGCAGCGCGATGGTGACGACGGACGTGTCCAGCCCGATCATGAGCTGGCAGCCGACCAGGACGGCGAGGACGACGCCTGGACGATGATGGGACGACGGCGCGGCCGAAGGAGTGGAGTCCTCGGTCGCGACCGTTCGCCCGTCAGGTGCGGGCACGGCGTACCTTTCGAGATACGGGGAACGAGTTTTTAAGGAACGGCGAAGTACACTATGTGCGGAACGTATCACCGATCGGCGCGAAAGAGAACGCTAGCGTTCACTATTTTGAGGAGCGGATCGTGACCCCGGCCACCCGCCGGCGCGGCGGAGCCCTGGAGACGGCGATCTTCGACGCCGTGTTCGCGCAGCTGGAGGAGGTCGGGTACCGGCGGCTGACCATGGAGGGCGTCGCGACCGCCGCCCGCACCGGCAAGGCCGCGCTCTACCGGCGCTGGCCGTCCAAGGACGCGCTCATCGCCGACGCGCTGCGGCACGCGCTGCCCGAACCGCCGCACCCGCCCTGCACCGGCCGGGTCCGCGAGGACCTGCTCGCCACCCTCACCGTCCTGCGCGACACGCTGCTGACCTGCCGCGGCGCCGCGTTCAAGGTCCTGAAGGAGGAGTCGGAGCAGGGCAAGGGGCTGATGCACGACGTCGTCCGGCAGCGGCTGTCCCAGCCCGTCCGGGAGGCGGCGTTCGAGGCGCTGCGGCAGGCCGCCGAGCGCGGCGAGATCCGCCCGGAGGCGGCGACCCGGCAGATCGCGGCCGTCGGGCAGGCCGTGATCGTGCACCACAGCCTCACCGAGGGCGGCCCGATCGACGACGCCTTCCTGGAGTCGGTCGTCGACGAGGTGATGATGCCGATCCTCCGCCCCTGACGGTTCTCGCCAGGGGCGGAGGGTCCGGGTTCAGAGGGCGAGCCCGTCCTTGCGGGCTGCCTCGTCCCTGCGGGCGACCTCGTCGACGACGACGCGGTGGTGCCAGTAGGGCGGCGCGATGCCCTCCTCGCGCAGCGTCCGGTGCAGCCGCTTCAGGAACTCGTGCTTGATCAGGAACTGGTCGCCGAACTCCGTGGACCGCAGGATCACGTGGAAGCCGACCGTCGCGTCGTTGAAGTCGTCGAACCGGACGAGGACGCTCGCGTCCTCCACGCCGCCCTGCACGTCCTTCATGACCTGGTGCCCGACCGCGGTGAGCAGCTCCTCCACCCGGTCCAGGTCGACCTCGTACGCGACCTTCGCGTAGACCATGATCGACATGTCCTGGGCGGGGCGGTGGAAGTTGGTCAGGATCGTGTCCGAGAACCGCTGGTTCGGGATGACCTCGATGTTGTCCGACAGCGTCCGGATGGAGGTGTTTCGCCAGTTGATGTCGACGACGTACCCCTCCTGGCCCGTCGACAGCCTGATGTAGTCGCCCGGCTCGATCGTCTTGGACGCGAGGACGTGCACCCCCGCGAACAGGTTGGCGAGCGTGTCCTGGAGGGCGAGCGCGACGGCGAGGCCGCCGACGCCGAGGGCGCCGAGCAGCGGCGAGATCGAGATCCCGAGGCTCTGCAGCATCACGAGCACGCCGATGCCGAGCACGATCACCCGCGAGATGTTGGCGAAGATCGTCACGTTGGCGGCGACGCCCTGCCGGGCCTTCGCGTACGCGGTCACGCCGCCCGCGAGCAGCCGCGCCGACGCCAGCGACACCGCGAGGATCGCCACGGCGGTGAGCACCTTCGCGGTCACGTCCAGCGTGCGGGACGGCAGTTCCAGCACCCAGGCCGCGATCCACACCCCGAGGATGAGCGAGACGGGCACCGCGAGGTCGCGGATCAGCCGGGCGAGGAGGTCGTCCCAGGTCCAGCGGGTGTCCCCGGCCCGGCGGAACAGCCGTGCGGTCAGCCAGCGCAGCACGATCGCGATCAGCAGGGCGGCCGCCAGCACGATCGCCGCGCTGGCGACCCGCCCCCAGGTCAACTGGACATGGTCCATGACGCGTGCGTCTCCCCTTCCGCCGGACGGCCCGCGGCCTGTCCGTGAAATCCTGGTTTGCGGTGTTGCGCGTCCCGATCGTAGTGAAGCCGCCGCCCCCGCGAGACACATCGCGGACACCGGTGACGTGGGTCGACGGGCGGGGCGGTTACGATCGATCAAGTGGTAGGCGTGGGAATGATGCGCCGGCTCGGGGCCACGGCGCTGGGACTGCGGAACGGCCCCCACCGGGTCATGGTCGAGCGAGACCTGGAGGTGCCCGCCGGCGACGGCGTCACGCTCCTCGCCGACCATTACGCCCCGGCCGACGTCGAGCGGGCGCCGACGGTCCTCGTCCGGTCGCCCTACGGGCGGCGCGGCCCGTTCGGGCTGATGTGCGGGCAGGGGTTCGCGTCGTACGGGTTCCAGGTGGTCGTGCAGAGCGTGCGCGGCGGGTTCGGGTCGGGCGGCGTGTTCGAGGCGCTGGACGAACGCGAGGACGGCCTCGCCACCGTCGCGTGGCTGAAATCACAGCCGTGGTTCGGTGGAACGTTCGCGATGCACGGCCCGAGCTACCTCGGGTACGTCCAGTGGGCGGTCGCGGCGGAGGCCGGGCCCGAACTGCGGGCCCTGTCGATGCAGGTCACGGCCTCGACGTTCCGCGACGCGGTGCACGTCGGCGGGACGTTCGCGCTGGAGTCGGCGCTGATCTGGGTCGATCTGACCGCGCGGATGAAGAACTCCCTGTCCGGCATCACGACGGCGGTGATGTCGCCGCGCCGGGCCCGCCGGGCGACGCTGTCCGGCCGCCCGCTCGCCGAGCTGGACCGGCTCGCGACCGGCGAGCAGCAGCGCTTCTTCCAGGAGCTGCTCGTCAACGGCCCCGACACCCCGTTCTGGGACAAGCGCGACTTCAGCCCGACGGTCTCGCAGGTCACGGCCCCGGTGAACATGACGGGCGGCTGGTACGACATCTTCCTGCCCTGGCAGATCAAGGACTACGCGGCCCTGCGCGCCGCCGGGCGGCGGCCGTACCTGACGATCGGGCCGTGGTTCCACGCCGACCAGCGGATGATGCGCGGATCGGTCGGCGAGTCGGTCAAGTGGTTCCGCGCCCACCTGCTGGACGACCCGTCCGAGCTGCGCGAACTCGCCGTGCGGCTGTTCATCACCGGGGCGGACGAGTGGCGCGAGTTCCCCGACTGGCCCGTCCCCGGGATGCGGGAGGAGCGCTGGCACCTCCAGCCGGACGGGGCCCTCTCCCCCGGCGCGCCGCCCGAGTCCGAGCCGGACACCTACCGCTACGACCCGGAGCATCCGACCCCGTTCCTCGGCGGGCCGACGCTGCTCGGCGAGACGCACCCGTCCACGGACCAGCGGCGGCTGGAGCGGCGGCGGGACGTGCTGACCTACACCTCCGACGTCCTCGACGACGACCTGGAGATCATCGGCCCGGTCACCGCCGACCTGTACGTCCGGTCGAACCGGGAGCACACCGACTTCGTCGTCCGGCTGTGCGACGTCACGCCGGAGGGCGAGTCGCTGAACCTGTGCGAGGGGATGCGGCGGCTCGTGCCCGGCACCCCGGAGCCCGGCGAGGACGGCGTCCGGCACGTCGCGATCGAGCTGTGGCCCGCCGGGCACCGGTTCCGGCGGGGGCACCGGGTCCGCGTCCAGGTCGCGAGCGGCGCCTACCCGCGGGTGGCGCGCAACACGGGCACCGGCGAGCCGATCGGCACCGCCACCGAGATGGTGACCGCGGACCAGGAGATCCTGCACGACCCGGCGCACCCGTCGACGGTCAACCTGCCGGTCGTCCCCGGTCCGGAGGGCTGAGCAGGGCGGCGACGTCCGGGGCCGTCCAGGCGCCCGCGGCGCCGGGGCGTCCGGCCAGGTAGGCGGCGGCGCGCCCGGCGGACCAGCCGTGCGCCTCGCGCAGCCCGTTGCCGAGCATCGTCAGGTACGGGGCGGTCGGCGCGTTCGGCTCGATCGGAGCGGGCGCGGTGAAGGTCAGCATCGGGTGCCCGCCGCGCTCCCCCACCCGCAGGACGGTCTCGTACCGCCCCGGCCCGAGCCGCTGCCGCCCGCGCTCGACCGCCTCCGCCAGGTCGTGGTCGGTCCCGACGTCGCGGCGCATCTCCTGGGACAGGACGTCGCAGAACTGGCGGCGGGTCAGCAGGTAGGCGCGGGCGGCGGCGCGTCCGGGCAGGGCCGGGTCGTAGAACGCCATCCCGCCGCCCCAGACCAGGGACGTGTAACCGAAGTAGATCCCGCCGGGAACCGTCACCGGCCGCTCGTCCAGGGCCGGGCGCGGATCGCGGCAGCCGGTGTAGTGCCGGGCCCCGCCCGCCGGACGTCCCCCGGACAGGTAGCAGCGGAACCTCTCCCGGTAGAGGTTCGATCCGTACGCGACGTACCAGACTCTTTCGGCGTCCATCAGAACCAGTATCACCCCTGGTGGGACGCCGATCCGTGGGGCGCGGGGGACAGAGTTCCGATTCGCGAGGTTTGACGGAAGGCGCCACCGGATATGAAACTGGCCGAGCAGGTGTCTACGACGCAGATACCTCCGAGCTTCCCCTGTGTTGTCCCGGAGGATCCGTCATGCGTCGCTCGCTTAACATCGCACTTGTGTCCGCCTCCGACCTCGACGGCGAACACCTGCAGGCTTTTCACGTCCGGGATCTGGCCCGTTCGCTCACCCGTCCGCTCACCGCCGACGGGAAGCCGAACCAGGTGACCGTGTACTCCCGGCGACAGTCCGCGGACGCCCGCGGCCGAGTCCGGCTCGCGCCCGGCGCGGCGCTGGTCAACCTCGACGCCGGCCCCGCCCGCCCCCTCACCGACGACGAGATGCTGGAGCACGTCCGCGACTTCGCGGACGGGCTGCGGCGCCGCTGGTCCGGGTCGGGGCGCCCCGACATCGTCCACGCGCACGGCTGGATCGGCGGGCTCGCCGCCTGCGCCGTCGCCCGCGAGCTGGGCATCCCGTTCGCGCAGAGCTACCACGGCGTCGGCGTCGCCGAGCGGCGCGCCGGACGCCGCGTCCACCCGCACCGCGACCGGCTGGAGAAGGCCATCGGGCGGGACGCCGACCTCGTCCTCGCCGGGCACGCCGAGGAGGCCGGGGCGCTCGTCCGGATGGGCGTGCCGCGGCCGAGCGTGGCCGTCGTCCCCTACGGCGTGGACGGCGACCAGTTCGCCCAGGCCGGACCGGCGATGCCGCGCGGCGACCGGCGGCGGCTCGTGCTGGTCTGCGACGACCTCGCGACCGGCGGCGTCGACACGGCGCTGCGCGCGCTCGTGCACGTCCCGAACGCCGAGCTGGCCGTCGCGGGCGGCCCGGCCCGCGAGGACCTCGAAGCCGACCCGGACGTGCACCGGCTGATCCTGCTCGCGAAGGAACTGCACGTCAACGACCGGGTGATCTTCCTCGGCCGGCTGCCGCGCAAGTCGCTGCCGAAGCTGCTGCGGACGGCGAGCCTCGCGCTCTGCCTCACCCCGCACCAGCCGTCCCCGGCGACCCCGCTGGAGGCCATGGCGTGCGGCGTGCCCGTCGTCGCGGCCACCGCGGGCGGCAACACCGACGAGGTGCTCGACCACATCACCGGGCTGCACGTCCCGGCCGGGCGGCCGGTCGTGATCGGCCGCGCGATCCGGCAACTCCTCGCCGAGGAGACGACGCTGCACGGCTACTCGATCGCCGCCGCCGACCGCGCCCGCTCCCGGTACTCGCTGGAGCGGGTCGCCGCCGAGACGCTCCGCGCGTACGAGCGCGTCCTGCCGTTCGAGGAGCCCGAGCCGGAGCCGGTCGTCGAGGACGAGGCAGAGACCGAGCGCGACCGCACCCCCGCGCTCGTCGGCTGAGCCCGACCGGTCTGAACACGGCGGGTCTGAACACGGCTGACCCCGGCCCGCGGGCCCCGGATCCCTCCCCATCCCCTGGATCCGGGGCCCGCGCACGTTCCCGTATCCGGCATGTCGGCCCAGGTGGGATACTTTCGGAGATGACCGGAAGGGACCCTTGGTGCTGATCGGCAGGACGGCCGAGCTCGCGGAGCTGACCGCCGCGCTGGACCGGGCCGCCGCGGGCGGCGCCGGGGCCGTGCTGGTCAGCGGGGACGCCGGCGTCGGCAAGACCCACCTCGTGTCCGCGCTGTGCCGCGAGGCCCGCGCGCGGGGCGGCGCCGTCCTCGTCGGGCAGTGCGCCGAGCTCGGCGAGAGCATGCCGTACCTGCCGCTCGCGGACGCGCTGTGGACCGCCGCGCACGCGGGCGGGGCGGAGGCCGACGCCGTCCAGGCCGCGCTCGACGCCCGCCCGATCCTCGGCCGCCTGCTGCCCGACAGCGGCGGCGACCCCGGCGCGGTCGCCGAGCTCGGCCAGCAGCAGTTGTTCGGGGCCGTGCTCGGGCTCCTCGGGGAGCTGGGGCGGGAGCGGACCGTCCTACTCATCCTGGAGGACCTGCACTGGGCCGACCGTTCGACCCGGCATCTGCTGACGTTCCTGTGCCGCGTCCTGCAGCGCGAGCGGGTCTGCCTGGTCGGCACCTACCGGTCGGACGACCTGCACCGGCGGCATCCGCTGCGGCCAGTCGTGGCTGAGCTGCTGCGGCTGCCGAACGTGACCGGCGTCGAGGTCAGCCCGTTCGGGCCCGGCGAGACCGCCGAGTACCTGGCGGAGCTGTCGCGCGGGTCCGCGCCCGTGACGGCGGACATCGTCGAGCGCGTCCACGTCCGTTCGGAGGGCAACCCGTTCTACGCGGGCGAGCTGTACTCGGCCGGGCTCGAATCCCCCGCCGAGGAGGGGCCGACCGAGCTGCCGTCCGGGCTCGCCGACCTGCTGCTGTCCCGCGTCGAGCGGCTGTCGGACGCCGGGCAGCGGGTGGTGCGGGTCGCGGCGGTCGCCGGGCGCCGCGTCGACGACGAGCTGGTCCGCCGCGTGTCCGGGCTGGACGAGACGGCGGTCGGCGAGGCGCTGCGCGAGGTCGTGTCGCACCAGCTGCTCGTCCCGTCCGGGACGGGCTACACGTTCCGGCACGCGCTGCTGCGCGAGGCCGTCTACGCCGACCTGCTGCCCGGCGAGCGGACCCGGCTGCACGCCGACTTCGCCCGCCGCCTCGCCGAGCTGCCCGCCGGGACGCGCGGCTCCGCCGCCGAGCTCGCGCACCACAGCCTCGCCGCGCACGACCTGCCGGCGGCGTTCGCCGCGTCCGTCCGGGCGGGCCGGGAGGCCGCGCGGCTCGGCGCGCCCGCGGAGGCCCTCGAGCACTACGAGCGGGCGCTGGAGCTGTGGGACGCCGTCCCGGACGCGGCGGAGGCCGCGGGCACCGACCGGTTCCGGCTGTCGCTGACGGCCGCGCAGGAGTCGGCGCGGGCCGGGCGGCCGCGCCGCGCCGTGCACCGGCTGCGCCGGCTGATGGAGGTGGCCGACGCCGCCGTCCCCGCGGACCGGGCGCTCCGCTCTGCGATCCGCGAGCACCTCGCGACCTACCTCGGCGAGATCGACGAGCTGAAGGTGGCGCGGGACACCGCGCGGGAGGCGGTGACGATGCTCGACGCCGACCCGCCCACCCGCGAGCGCGCCTGGGCCCTCGCCACCTACGCCCGGTCCCTGCTCTACCTCGACCCGGCCGGGGAGCTGCCGGAGTTCGCCGAGCGGGCCGCCGCCGAGGCCCGCGCGGCGCGGGCGCCGGGCGCGGAGGCGGGCCTGCTCGTCACGCTCGGGCTGTACCGGGAGTCGCGGGAGGCCGACTCGGAGGTGGCGGAGGTGTTCGCGCGGGCCCGCGACCTCGCCGACGCGGCCGGGGACAGCCCGGACGCGGCGATGCGCGCCCGGTTCCACCACGCCCGGACGAAGTTCGACCGCGGCGACCTCGCGGGCGCGGCCCAAGCCGCCGACGAGGGCGTGCGGTTCGCGCTCGACAACGGGCTCGGCTGGAGCGCGTACGGCATCGTCATGCGGTGCCTGCGCTACCTGATCCACTACACGACCGGCGACTGGGCGGAGGCGGACCGGCTCGCCGACGAGTTCGCGGTGCAGGTCGTCCGGCCCTACGAGGCGCAGGTGTCGGCGTACGCGCTGTTCGTCGAGGTCGCGAAGGGCGAGCCCGGCGCGGACGAGCGGCTGCGCTGGATCGCCCCGCTGTGGCACGAGGACCTCCTCGTCACCTACATCGCGCGGGGCCTCGCCGCCGAGCAGGCCATGTGGCGCGGCGACCCGGAGACGGCGATCGAGCACGTCGGGCGCGTCGTCGGGGCGATGACCGGCCCGGACGTCGGCGTCATCCGGATCGCCGCGACGGGACTGTGGGCGCATGCCGAGCTCGCCGCCCGCGCCCGCGCGGCGGGCGACGACGCGGCGGCGCGGCGGGCGGCCGAGGCCGGGGACGAGCTGCTCCGGCTGGCGCGGCGCGCGGTCGCGTTCACCGAGGCGGGACTGCCGCGCGCCTGGGTCGGGCTGGAGGGGCAGGCGTGGCTGGCGCGGGCCGAGGCCGAGCGCCGCCGGGTGGACGGCGTCCACGACGTCGACCTGTGGCGCGAGGCCACCGAGCGGTTCACCTACGGCGACCCGGACGGCGGCTTCGTGTACGAGGTGGCGCGGTCGCGCTGGCGGCTCGCCGAGGCGCTCGCCGAGCACGGCGACCGGGACGCGGCCGCCGCCGAGTGGCGGGGCGCCCTGCGGAGCGCGACGCGGCTCGGCGCGGGGCCGCTGCTCGGCGCGCTGCGCGACCTCGGGACGCGGGCGCGGCTCGGTCCGGAACGCGGGCGGGAGCCCGCCGGGTCCGGGCCGCTGGCGGCCCTGACCGGGCGCGAGCGCGAGGTGCTGAAGCTGGTCGCGGAGGGTCTCGGCAACCGGGAGATCGCGGCGAAGCTGTTCATCTCCCCGAAGACGGCGAGCGTCCACGTCTCCAACATCCTCGCGAAGCTGGACGTGACGAGCCGCACCCAGGCCGCGGCCGTCGCGCACCGCGCGGGCCTCTGACGATCTTGCGGCGAATCAGTGGCGCATATATCCTTTCTTTCGTGACTGCCGGGTCGGCCATGGGCCAAGAGCGAGTGAGGCACCCGGCCTCCACGTGAGCCCGAGGCGGGCGCGAGCCCCGCCCTTCTCCGCTCCGTTTCCTCTTCTTTCACACGCACCTCCTTACGCGCGTCATGCGACGTCATCGGCATGACCGACGCCTTTCGCGCGCCTTCACACCACCTTTCCCGGGCGGCTGCCGCATGCCCTTTTCGCGGGTCGATTCGCCATGCCCGAAAACAGCCATTGGAGAAACATGGATTTCAACACGGAGATCATCGAGGAGTTCCGCGCCGGCGGCGGACGGGTCGGCGGCCCGTTCGAGGGCGGGCGGCTGCTCCTGCTGACGACCGTCGGCGCGCGGTCCGGCGCGCCGCACACCACCCCGCTCGGTTACCTGCCGGACGGCGTCGGGCGCGTCCTCGTCATCGCGTCGGCCGGGGGCGCGCCGAAGCACCCGGCCTGGTTCCACAACCTGGTCGCGAACCCGCGCGTCACGGTCGAGAGCGACGCGTTCACGTACGAGGCGGACGCCGTCGTGCTGACCGGCGCCGAACGTGACCGCGCCTTCGCCCGAGCCGCAGAAGCCGACCCGGGATGGGCCCGCTACGAGGCCGCGGCCGGACGGCGGCTCCCCGTGGTCGCGCTGGTCCAGGCGGCCGCGGGCCCGCCCGGCGGGCCCGCGTCGCCGAGCGCGATGCTCGTCGCGGTGCACGACGCGTTCCGCCATGAGCTGGAGCTGATCCGCCGCGAGGTGGCCGCGACGGGCGCGGGCCTGGGCGCGCAGCTCCGGATCAACTGCCTCACGCTGTGCCAGGGCCTCGGCAACCATCACGCGGGTGAGGACCAGCTCATGTTCCCGTCGCTGGAGGGCCGCCGTCCCGGGCTGGCTCCGGTGCTGGACGGGCTGCGGGACGACCACGCCGCCATCGCCGAACTCCTGGACGAGCTGCGCGGCGTCCTCGACGGCGGCGACCCCGCCTCACTGCTCGCCGAGGTCGACCGGCTGACCGCCGCGCTGCTCGGACACCTGGACCGCGAGGAGGAGCGGCTCGTTCCACTGCTCGACGAGATGGGCCTCTAGCTGGGGCGGAGGCCGCCGGGGTCACGGAGCGTACCCGGTGCGTGATCGGTGCACGGCAGCAGCCGTTATATCTTCACGGGCCATTCGTTATTTCCGGGACTGGCCCATTTCGTCCTTTCCTGCGAATCTTTTCTCCGTGCGGCGCCGACAACGGCGCACACGGAAGGGAAAAGGACCGTGGACAAGGGGTACGAGCTTTACTGCCTCGCGGATAAGGTGTTCTACGACACACCTCCCCGCACTCGTCAAACCGACTTCGAAATCACGCAACGTGATCTGCCGGAAGGCTGGGAGCGGATTTTCGGGGACGAGTGGGTTGTCTACAACCCGCCGCAGAGCCGTACCCCTTTGCAGGGCTGGAAAGTGCACATCGCGGGCTGCCCGGAGAACGCCGAGAAGGCGCTGGAAGCGAGCTTCGACTACTGCGTCGGCAACGGCATCGAGTTCAAGCACCTGCGCGGCCCCGGCACCCTCCGCATGCGGAACGCCAAGTACGCCCCGCGCGGAGCGAGCGGGAAGCTCGTCACCGTCTACCCCGCCGACGAGGCCGAGCTGGAGCGCGTGCTGACCGAGCTCGGCACCCGCCTGGACGGCCTCCCCGGCCCCTACATCCTCAGTGACCTGCGGATCGGCGACGGCCCGCTGCACGTGCGGTACGGCGGGTTCGCGGAGCGGCGATGTCTGGACGAGCAGGGCAAGCTCGTCGCCGCGCTGGCGAACGGCGCTGGCGAACTGGTCCCCGACCGCCGCGAGCCGGTCTTCACCGTCCCCGAATGGGTGACCCTTCCGGACTGCCTCGAACCGCATTTCAAAGCGCGCGGGGCGACGACCACGACGGACCTTCCGTACCACATCGAGAAGGCGCTCCACTTCTCCAACGGCGGCGGCGTTTACCAGGCGATCGACACGAGGACGGGCCGGAAGGTCGTCCTTAAAGAAGGTCGCCCCTTTGCCGGCCTCGCCGCCGACGGTGCGGACGCGGTAAAGCGCATCGAACGCGAACGCGACGTTCTGCGCAAGCTCGACGGAATCGACGGCGTCCCGGCAGCGCTCGACTGGTTCACGCTCGGCGAGCACAGTTTCCTCGTCCAGGAGTTCATCGAGGGGCGCACGCTCAACACGTTCTTCGCCGAGCGCCATCCGATGCTCGATCCGGACCCTGATCCCCAGAAAGCGGCGGAATACACCGAATGGGCGCTGCGGGTTCACGCGGGCGTCGAGCGGGTGGTCGCCGCCATCCACGAGCGCGGCGTCGTCTTCAACGACCTGCACATGTTCAACATCATGGTCCGCCCGGACGACACCGCCGCGCTGATCGACTTCGAGACGGCGGCGCCGGCGTCCGCCGGGGGCCGGCAGACGCTCGCGAACCCGGCGTTCCTCGCCCCGCCCGACCGGCGCGGCGTCGAGGTCGACGAGTACAGCCTCGCCTGTCTGCGGATCGCCCTGTTCGTCCCGCTGACCACGCTGTTCGTCATCGACCGCGGCAAGGCGCGGCAGCTCGCCGACCTCGTCGCCGCGAACTTCCCCGTCCCCCGCGAGTTCCTGGACGAGGCCGTCGAGGTGATCGCGCGAGGCGCCCCGGCGATGCCCGCGCCCGCCTTCGACCCTGATCCGCCCGGCTGGACCCGCGCCAGGGACGAACTGTCCCGCGCGATCCTCGCGAGCGCCACCCCGGAGCGCGCCGACCGGCTGTTCCCCGGCGACGTCGAGCAGTTCAACGGCGCCTCCCTCGGGCTCGCGCACGGCGCCGCGGGCGTCCTGTACGCGCTCGACGTGACCGGCGCGGGACGCTTCCCCGCGCACGAGGAGTGGCTCGCCGCCCGCGTCGCCGACCCCCGGCGCGGCACCGGGATCGGCCTGTACGACGGGCTGATGGGCGCGGCCTATGTGCTCGCCAGGCTCGGCCGCGGCGACGCCGCGCTCGCCGCCGCAGGACACGTCCTGAACGAACGGTGGGAACGCCTCGGCGACGACCTGTACGGCGGGTTGCCCGGCATCGCCCTCGCCCTGGACGACCTCGCCGCCGTGACCGGCAAGGTGGAGCTGCGCGAGGCCGCGGGCCGCGCCGCCACGATCGTGGCGAACCGCGCCGCGGACGGGCCGACCCCGCGTCCCGGCCTGATGCACGGCGGCGCCGGAGCCGCGCTGATGTTCGTCCGGCTGTACGAGCGGACCGGCAACTCCGTCCTGCTCGACCTCGCCGCCGCCGCGCTGCGCCGCGACCTCGCGAGCTGCGTCACCGACCACAACGGCGCGCTGCACGTCGACCAGGGCAGCCGGGTGCTGCCCTACCTCGCCCGCGGCAGCGTCGGGATCGGCCTGGTCCTGGACGAGTACCTCTGGCACCGCGCGGACGAGGAGTTCGAGCTGGCCCGCGAGAAGGTCCGGACCGCGGCGATGTCCCGGTACTACGCGCAGCCGAGCCTGTTCGGCGGGCGCGCCGGGATGCTCCTCTACCTCGCGCGGCACGACCGCGACGATCCCAGGGCGGCGGGCCACGTCCGCGACCTGGCGTGGCACGCGCTCCCGTACGGCGGCGGCCTCGGGATGCCGGGCGAGCACATGTACCGGCTCTCCATGGACCTCGCGACGGGCACGGCCGGGGTGCTGCTCGCGCTCGGCACGGCCCTGCGCGGCACGGCGCCGCACAAGCCCCCGCCCGGCCTGCCGTTCTTCCGGACGGCGTCCGAGGCACCCGCGCGGGCCGAGCCCGCCGCGGATACCGAGCTCCCCGTGGGAACCCCCACGGCGGCCACCTCTATCCAGCCCGAAAGGAGGTGACGAACATGGCGCTTCTCGACCTTCAGGGGATGGTGAGCGAGAACGGCGGCGGCGGCGGCAACAGCAGCCTGAGCCTGCTCTGCCACAGCTCCCACAGTGTCACGATCTGCCTGTGACGATCGTGCTAGCGGCCGTGGTCCCCACGTGGGGCCACGGCCGCCCCCTTTTGGAGACCCCATGAACACCGTTCCCGGATGAACGCGGTTTCCGCATGAACATCGTTCCCGCCGTCTCCGGCCCCGACCGCCTCCTGCTGCGCGCCACGGCCCGCGCCCGCGGCTGGACCTCGCTGGTCGGCGCGGCCGCCCTCGCGGACGCGGCCGCGACCGTCCTGCTCCCGTACGCGGTGGCCCGCGCGATCGACGCGGCCCCGCCGGGCGGGGCCCCGGCCGCCGCCGCGGTGTGGCCGTGCGTCGCGCTCGTCGCCCTGTCCGCGACCGCGGAGGTGCTGACGGAGCTCGCGACCGGCTGCGCCGCCGCGCGCGCGACGGCCTGGCTGCGGCACGCGCTCGTGCGGCACCTGCTCGCGGTCGGCCCGGCGCTGCGCGTCCCGCCGGGCGACGTGGCCGGGCGGGTCGTCGGCGGCGCCGCCGAGGCCGGGGTCGCGCCCGCCGCCGCGCCGCAGGCCGCGGCCGGGCTGCTGCCCGCCGCCGGGGCGCTCGTCGCGCTCTGCCTGCTCGACTGGCGGATCGCGGCGGCGATCGCGGTCGCGTTCCCGGCGGTCGCGCTGCTGCTGCGCGCGTTCGTCCGGGACATCGGCCAGACCGCGCACCGCTACCTCACCGTCCAGGGGACGATCGCGGGCCGCCTCGCCGAGGCGCTCGGCGGGTCCCGGACGATCGCCGCCGCGGGCACCGCCGACCGCGAGTGCGGCCGCGTCCTGGAACCGCTGCCCGGGCTGCGCGCCGAGGGCGAGACGATGTGGCGGGTGCAGGGCGGCGTCGCGGCGCGCGGCCTGCTCGCCCTGCTGCTGCTCCAGATCGCGGCCGTCGCGGTCGCCGGGGTCGAGCTCGCGGCGGGCCGCGTCACGCCCGGCGAGCTGGTCGCGGCCGTCCAGTACGCGGGGCTCGCCGCCGGGTTCGGGCCGGTGCTGACGGAACTGCTGCGACTCGGCCGGGCCCGCGCGGGGGCGGCCCGCGCCGACGAGATCCTCGTCCTGCCCGCCCCGGCGCACGGCGCGGACGCGCTCCCGCCCGGCCCCGGCGAGCTGGAGTTCCGCGACGTCGCGTCCGGCGCGGCGCTCGCCGGGCTGACGCTGACGGTCCCCGGCGGCGCGGCCGTGGCGGTCGCCGGGCGCTCCGGCGCGTCGGAGCTGGCCGCGCTCGCCGGCCGGCTCACCGACCCGGACCGGGGGGAGGTCGTCCTGGACGGCGTCCCCCTCCCCCGCCTCGCCCGGGACGCGCTGCGCCGCGAGGTCGGCTACGCCTTCGCCCGGCCCGCGCTGTTCGGCGGCACGGTGCTGGACGCACTCGCGTTCGGCCCGACCCGTCCGCCGGAGGGCTGGCTGCGGGAGGCGGCGCGGGCGGCGCGCGCCGACGACTTCGTCCGGCGGCTGCCGCGCGGGTACGAGACGCCGCTCGCGGACGCGCCGATGTCCGGCGGCGAACTCCAGCGGCTCGGCCTCGCGCGGGCGTTCGCGCACGTGGGGCGGGTGCTCGTGCTGGACGACGCGACGTCAAGCCTCGACACCGTCACCGAACTGCAGATCACCGACGCGCTGCTGGAGCGGTTCGCGGACCGCACCCGGCTGATCGTCACGAACCGGGCGTCGACCGCCGCCCGCGCCGACCTCGTCGCCTGGCTGGAGGACGGACGGCTCCGCGCCCTCGCCCCCCACCGCGCGCTCTGGGCGGACCCGGACTACCGCGCGCTCTTCGGAGGCACCGGATGAGAGGTGCGGGATGAGAGGTATGGAATGAGGAGCAGGCGGGACGCCGCGCGGCTGCTGCGCCGCACGGCGGCCGACGCGATCCGCGCCCGGCCGCGCGCCGTGGCGAGGGCCGCCGCGTGGTCGGTCGTCGAGGCCGTGCCCACCGCCCTGTTCGGGCGGGCCGTCGCCGAGGCGACCGACGCGTTCCGCACCGGCCGGACGCCGACGGCCGTCGTCTGGCTCGGCGTCCTGACGGTCGCGGCGTTCGCGGGCGCGTTCGGGAGCCGCCGCCTCTACCCGGCGCTCGCGGCGATCGTGGAGCCGTTCCGCGACGACCTCGTCCGGCGGGTGGTGCGGGGCGCGCTGTACCGGTCGACGCGCGGGCGTCCCGACACCGGCGCGGTCGCCCGGCTCACGCACCAGGTGGAGATCGTCCGGGACACGTTCGGCGGGCTGCTCGTCATCGCCCGCGGCTTCCTGTTCACCGCCGGGGCCGCGCTGCTCGGGCTGCTGACGCTGATGCCCGAGGTCGCGCTGCTGGTGGTGCCGCCGCTCGTGCTCGGGCTGCTGCTGTTCGGCGCGGTGTTCGGCGCGGCGGCCGTCCGGCAGCGGGACCTCGTCGTCGGCGAGGAGGACGTCGCCGCGCGCACGACGGCGCTCGCGTCCGGCCTGCGCGACGCGGTCGCCTGCGGGGGCGAGGACGCGCTGCGCGCGGAGCTGGGCGCGGCGGTCGAGGCGCAGGCGGCGGCGGGCCGCGCGGTCGCCCGGTTCGCCGCGGTCCGCGCGCTGGCGCTCGCGGTCGGCGGCTGGACGCCGCTGCTGCTCGTCCTCGCGGCGGCGCCGTGGCTGATGGAGCGCGGCGCGACGCCGGGGACGCTGATCGGCGCGCTCGCCTACGTGCTGCACGGGCTGCAGCCGGCGCTGCGGACGCTCGTGCACGGCATGGGCGGCAGCGGGCTGCGGCTGGCGGTGACGCTCGGCCGCATCCTGGAGACGAGCGCGCCGGACGAGCCCGTCCGCGCGGAGCCGGACGGGGACGTCGAAGACGCCCCGGCGGTCGAGCTGCGCGGGGTGTCGTTCGCCTACGGCACCGGCGCGCGGCCGGTGATCAAGGACCTGGACCTCGTCGTCCCGCGCGGCGACCACCTCGCCGTCGTCGGGCCGAGCGGGATCGGGAAGTCGACGCTCGCCGCGCTGATCGCGGGGCTCGCCGAGCCGGACGCCGGCGAGGTGCGGGTGGAGGGTCGCCCGGCGGGCGACCCGGCGCGGCGCGTCCTCATCCCGCAGGAGGCGTACGTCTTCGGCGGCACGCTGCGCGACAACCTGACCTACTACGCGCCGGACGCGCCGCCCGAGCGGGTGTCGCGGGCGGTGGCCGAGCTGGGGCTGGCGGGGTTCGTCCGCGGCCTCGGCGGGCTCGACGCGGACCTCGACCCGGCGGAGCTCACCGAGGCGGACCGGCAGCGCGTCGCGCTCTGCCGCGCCTACCTCGCGCCGCAGCCCGTCGTCATCCTGGACGAGGCGGCGCACCGGCTCGACGCCGCCGCCGAGGCGCGGGCCGAGGCGGCGTTCGCGCGCCGTCCCGGCACGCTGATCGTCATCGCGCACCGGATCAGCTCCGCCGCGCGGGCCCGCCGGGTGCTCGTGCTGGACGGGACGTCCGCGCACCTCGGGCGGCACGCGGACCTGCCCGCCGTGTCGCCCCTCTACCGCGACCTCAGCGGGCGCTGGTCGGACGGCTCCGGCGCGGGGCCGGCGGAGCCGTCCGGCGGCTCGGGCTCAGAGCCATCCGGCGTCCTCGGCCATCCGGATGGCCTGGACCCGGTTCTGCGCGCCGATCTTCCGGTTGATGCGGGAGAGGTGGTTGCGGACGGTGCCGATCGTGAGGACGAGATCCTCGGCGATCTGCGCCGCGGTCGCTCCTCGTGACGCGAGCGCGAGCACCTCCATCTCGCGTTCGGTCAGCGGGCTCTCGGTGGAGCCCAGCTCGGTGAAAGCCATGTCGGGGTCGATGACGCGCGCGCCGTCCGCGGCGCGCCGGATCGCCTCGAAGAGGTCGCCCGGCGAGGTGTCCTTCAACACGAGTCCGGCCGCGCGGGCGGCCACGGCGCGGCGCAGGTCGCCGGCCCGGGAGCGGCCCGCCATTAGCACGGTCCGGCATTCCGGCACGGCCTCGCCCAGCGCGCACGTCGCGGCGAAGCCGTCCAGGCCGGGCAGGCTCACGTCGATCAGCGCGACGTCGGGACGGTGCCGGCGCGCGGCCCGCAGCACCTGCTCCCCCGATCCGACCGCGCCGACGACGTCGAGGTCGGTCACCCGCTCGAACAAGGCGACGAGTCCGCTGCGGAGCAGGGGAGCCCGCTCCGCGAGGAGAATACGAATCATCTTCGTCTCCTTGACAATGGGACCCGGCGACTCCGGCACGGCGGCGTGACCGGCCGGAGTAATTACCGAACGCCATTCTGAAGATGAAAGTAAGGCGGTGTACCGAGGCGGTCGCCCCGAACTTCGCACCGAACGAAAATGATCACTCATAGAACCACCTTGACGTCGAGTCAGGGGGATTCCCTACCGCGTGGAGTCAACACTATTCATGGCGTCATTGCAAAGGCAGGACGAAACCCGGTATCCGGTCCCATACATATTTCGGGAATGGCGTGTTCGAGCACGTCAGGCAAGGAAATCGAACTCGGTTCCGGTTCCCGCGGCGCGCGCCGCCCGGTAGGCGGCCCAGCTCACCGCGAGGTCCTGCCAGGGCAGGCCGACCGGCGCGTACACGGTGATCTCGTCGCCCCTGACCCGGCCGGGCACCTGGCCGCAGAGCACGTCGCGGAGCGTTCCGGCGGCGTGCTTCACGTCCAGCCCGGCCTCGGCGAGGACGCCCATCTCGACCGCGAGCGGCACGTCGTCGACCACCACCCGGGCGCCCTCCAGCAGGTCGGCGCCGAGTTCAGCCTTGCCGGGCTCGTCGGCGCCGAGCGAGGTGAGGTGCGTCCCGCGCGGCACGTCCGCGGCGTGCAGGATCGGACGGCGCGCCCACGTCGCCATGACGACGATGCCCGCGTCCCGGACGGCGTCCCGCGGGTCGGCCGCCACCTCGGCGGCGATCCCGAGCCGGGCGCCGTGCCGGTCGGCGAACGCGGCGGCGCGGCCCGCGTCCAGGTCGCAGACGGTGAGGGCGGCCACCTCGCGCAGCTCGGACAGGCCGAGCATGACCAGCTCGGCCTGCGCGCCCGCGCCGATGACCGCGACGGAGCGGGCGTCGCGGCGGGCCAGCGCGTGCGTGCCGAGCGCGGCGGCGAGGCCGGTGCGCCACGCGGTCACCGTGGCCGAGTCGAGCTGGGCGAGCAGCTCGCCGGTGCCGAGGTCGTGCAGGCAGACGACGCCGCGCAGCGCCGGGCGGCTGCCCGGGAACTTGGCGTTCACCTTCACCGTGTAGGCGGGGAGGCCCGCCACCAGGCCGGGCAGCAGCGCGGTCGCGGTGCCCTGGCCGGGCAGCCGGCCGATCACCCGGCGGGCGGTGGGCGCGCCCTCCGCCGCGCCGAAGCCGCGGCGGAGGGCGTCGAGACACTCGGACGGATCGAGGAGCGTCTCTAGGTCAGAACGGGTCAAAAGGAGCGTCACCGGACCATTCTCACGTCATCAGAGCGCCGCCGTCACCATCCCGTGACCGAAACCGGTGATGTGATCGCGCCTGGTGAGGCGATTGGTCCACCGGAACCGCCCGCCGCGACACGGCTGGAGGGTCCCAATCCCTGGCCTGGACGCGGGCCGGTCCGCGCCGGGCGAAGGCCCGTTCCATTGGGCCGGTGACGGCGCGTGTCCGCACGCTGACCACGGATCCAATACCAGGGTGCCAAGCCCTCCGTCCTGAATTGGTCACTTTCTGCGTCTTACGTGTTCCTTGACCGTTCACACACCATGTCGAGCACCTCCGGTGCACCAGACGGGTGCGCCCAACCCCCCGTGGAGGCACAAGTGAAGAAACGTCAAAGGCGCGTGCTCGTCGCCGCCGTCACCACGGCGTCCGCCGGGCTGGTGGCCGCGACCCTCGCCACCGCTCCCAGCGCGTCCGCGACCCGCACGGCGTCCGTCGCCCCGCCAGCTCCCGGCGAGGTCTCGACGGCGCTCGCCCACCAGCTCGGCGCCCGCACCGCGGGCTCCTACCTGAAGGGCGGCAAGCTGGTCGTCACGGTCACCGACGCCGAGGCCGCGCGGACCGTCCGCGCGGCGGGCGCCGTCCCCGCCGTCGTCGGCCGCAGCGGCTCCTACCTGACCAAGGTCATGGACGGGCTGAAGCGCGACGCGACCGTCCCCGGCACGGCGTGGGCCGTCGACCCGGCGAGCAACCAGGTGGTCCTGTCCGTGGACGACACGGTCACCGGCGCCAAGCTCGCCAAGGTCAAGGCCGCCGCGGCCAAGCAGGGCTCCGCGATCCGCACCGAGCACGTCGCGGGATCGTTCCGCAAGTTCACGCTCGGCGGCGAGGCCATCAAGACCGGCGGGTCGCGCTGCTCGCTGGGCTTCAACGTCAAGAAGGGAAACGAGTACTACTTCATCACCGCCGGGCACTGCACGAACATCGGCTCGACCTGGACCGACACCTCGGGTCGGACGCTCGGCACCACCGCCGGGAGCAGCTTCCCCGGCAACGACTACGGGCTCGTCAAGTACACCTCGACGCCCGCCGACACGCAGGGCGCCGTCAGCCTGTACGGCCAGGGCAGCCGTGACATCACCTCCGCCGGCAACGCCACCGTCGGCCAGCAGGTGCAGCGCAGCGGCAGCACCACCCAGGTGCACGGCGGTTCGGTCAACCAGCTGAACGCGACGGTGAACTACCAGGAGGGCAGCGTCACCGGCCTGATCCGCACCAACGTGTGCGCCGAGCCGGGCGACAGCGGCGGCTCGCTGTTCGCCGGGGCGGTCGCGCTCGGCATGACCTCGGGCGGCAGCGGCAACTGCAGCTCGGGCGGGACGACGTACTTCCAGCCCGTCACCGAGGCCATGCAGGTGTACGGAGTGTCGATCTACTGACCCGGTGACACCGGGACAAGGCGGGCCGCCCCTTTCGTGGACTCCCTCGGGGCGGCCCGCCGCGTTCTCTTCGCAGGCTTCGTCTCCGTCCGCGCCCGGTCAGGGCGCGGTGGGGACCCCGAGCGTGCGGAGCACCTCGGCGACGACCTCCGGCCGCCGGTCCGTCAGGTAGAAGTGGCCGCCGGGCAGGACGCGGAGCGCGAACGGGCCGTCCGTGGCCCGCGCCCATCCGGCGGCCTGCCGCTCGGTCACGTGCGGGTCGGCGTCCCCGATGATCGCGGTGACCGGGACGCCGAGCCGCGGCCCCGGCCGCTCGGCGTAGCCCTCGATGAGCCCGAAGTCGTTACGGACGTAGGGCAGCACGATCTCGCGCAGCTCCGGGTCCCGCAGCGCCTCGGCGTCGGTGCCGCCGAGCCGCACCATCTCCGCGACCACGCCGTCGTCGTCCCGCGCCGCGACCCGGTCGTCGGGGCGGTCGTGCGGCGGACGGGCGCCCGACACGAACAGGTGCACCGGCGGGACGCCCCGCTCCTGGAGCAGCCGCGCCACCTCGTACGCCAGGATCGCGCCCATGCTGTGCCCGAACAGCGCGGCCGGACGGTCCGCCAGCGGGGCCATCGCCCCGGCGACCATGCGCGCGAGCTGATGCGCGTCGGAGACGAGCGCGTCCGCCAGCCGGTCGGCGCGCCCCGGATACTGGACGGCCTGCACCTCGACGGCCGGGCCGACCGCCTCCGCCCACGGCCGGTAGAACACCGCGGACCCGCCCGCGTGCGGCAGGCAGAACAGCCGCAGCGGGGCCCACGGACGGCTCTCGGGGCAGCGGAACCAGGTCACGGGATCAACTCCTCCTCCGCGCGCCGGGCGGCCGGGCCGCGCGGATCGTGCGGCAGCGGCCACGGCGCGATCCGCGGGTCCGGGACGGGCTTCGGCGCTGTGCTCTCCGCCGCCACCCTAAAGCCCCGGCGCCGGTAGTTGGCGAGCGCGTTCGGGTGGTCGAGGCTGCTCGTCCGCAGCCACACCCGCGACGCGGGCCCGGCCCCCGCCGCCCACAGCGTGCCGCGCCGCCAAGCCCGCCGGGCGCACTGCTCGACGAGGTACCCGCCGCAGCCGCGGCCGACGAACGGGGGCGTGAGGCCGACGAGGCAGACCTCGGTGTCCCCGCCGGGCTGCGCCTCGATCTCGAAGAACCCGGCGACCGTCCCCTCGGCCAGCGCGAGCCACGTGCTCAGTTCGGGACGCTCGACCCAGGCGCGCCAGTCGGCGTGCGTCCAGGGGAAGCGGTCGGTCCAGCAGACGCGGGCGCCGACCGCCGCGTACAGGGCGCGGTTCACGTCCGCCGAGGGGCGCCGGGCGAGCGTGAACGTCATCTCGACGCCGGGCAGCGGCGCGGGACGCAGGTCGGCCGCGTCCGTCATCTCCATCGTCCACTCGGTGACCGCCGGGACGACGAGGTCGGCCGCCCCGGCGGGGTCGGCCGCCCCGGCGGGGTCGGCCACCTTCAGCCGCCCATTGCCTCGATGAGGCTGTTCGGCCGCATGTCCGTCCAGTTCTCCTCGATGTGGTCGAGGCAGTCCTGGCGTGGGGCGGCGTCCTTGGCGACCGTCCATCCGGCGGGGACGTCGGCGAACGACGGCCACAGCGAGTACTGGCCCTCGGCGTTGACGAGGACGAGGTACGTGCCGTCGGGGTCCTCGAACGGGTTGGTCATCAGCGTCCCTTTCCGTCGTCGCGGTTGCTGTGGTGGTCGCGGTGCAGTGCGTCGAGGCGGGAGGCGAGGACGGCGCCGAGCACGGCCGCCGGGGCGGGCTCCATGAGCAGGTGGTGGTCGGCGTCGACCGGATGGTCGGAGACCGCGCCGTCGACGAGCGATCCCCAGTTGGACGGCCCGCTGGGCGAGCCGGGGGCGCGTCCCCGCAGCGCGGTGAAGAAGTCGACGTCGCCGCGGAAGCGTCCCGGCCGGTACCGCTCGGCGTGGCGGACGCCGTTCTCGTAGTTGCGGTAGACGTTGACGAGGTCGTCCTCGCCCAGGGTGGCGAGGGCGTCGTCGCGTTCGGCGAGGACCGCCATGATCTTCGGGAGGTCGGGGTGGCCGTCCGGGTCGAGCATGGTCGCGTCGATGCCGATCGACTCCAGCAGCTCAGGGAGGACGTCGCGGCGCTCGGAGCCGAGGTCCTGGCCGTGGTAGGCGTCGATGAGGGCGAGCAGGCCGACGCACTCGCCCGCGTCCTGGAGCCGGACGGCCATCTCGTAGGCGATGAGCCCGCCGAGCGACCATCCCGCGAGGTGGTAGGGCCCGGACGGCCGGACGCTCCGGATCTGCTCCAGGTAGTCGGCGGCCATCTCCTCCACCGACCCCGGCAGCTCGGACCGGGTGAACGCGCGGGCCTGGAGCCCGTAGATCGGCTGGTCCGGGCCTAGGTGGCGCTGGAACTGGAGGTAGCTCCACGCCAGCCCGCCCGCCGGGTGGACGAAGAACAGGGGCGGCCGCGTCCCGGACGTCCGGATCGGGAGCAGCACCTCGAACCCGGGCCGGTCGCCATCAGGCTCCGTCGTCCCGGCCAGCGCCTCGACGGTCTGGCGGGTGAACACGTCCCGGGGGGTGAGGTCGAAGCCCTCCCGCCGCGCGCGGGCGGCGAGCCTCAGCGCGGCGATGCTGTCGCCGCCGATGTCGAAGAACCCGGCGTCGGCGCCGACGCGGTCGAGCCCGAGGACGTCCGCGACGATCGCGCAGAGCCGCTCCTCGTCGGGGGTGCGGGGGGCGCGCCCGGCGGCGCCGCCGTAGTCGGGCGCGGGCAGGGCGCGCCGGTCGAGCTTCCCGTTCGGGCCGACCGGGAACGTGTCGAGCCGGACGAACGCGGCCGGGACCATGTACTCGGGCAGCCGTTCCCTGACGAAGTCGCGAAGGCCGTCCAGCGACGGGGCGATGACGTAGGCGACGAGGGCCTTGCCGCCGGGGGCATCGTCGCGGGCGACGACGGCGACGTTCGCGACGGTTGGACAGGCGGCGACGGCGGCCTCGACCTCGTCCGGCTCGATCCGGAACCCGCGGACCTTGACCTGGGAGTCGGCGCGGTCGACGTAGTCGAGGACGCCGTCCGGGCGCCACCGGACGAGGTCGCCCGTCCGGTACATGCGGGCGCCGGGCGCGCCGAACGGGTCGGCGACGTAGCGCTCCCCGGTCGTGCCGGGGCGGCCCAGGTAGCCGCGCCCGACCCCGGCGCCAGCGAGGTACGCCTCGCCGACCGTGCCCGGCGGGACGGGACGCAGGGCGCCGTCCAGCACGTAGACGCGCATGCCGTCGAGGGGGCGGCCGAGGACGGCGGACGTCTCGTCCGGGTCGGCGAGCCTCGCCCGCTGCGCGGCGACGGTCGTGTACGTGGCGGCCTCGGTGGGGCCGTAGGCGTTGCCGACCTCGGTGTCCGGGCACGCGGCGAGGACCTTGCGGATCGCGGCGGGCGAGCCCGTCTCCCCGCCGGTCAGCACCTCGCGGAGCCGCCCGAAGGCGTGCGGGCGCTCGTCCGCGACGAGGTTGAACAGGGTGGTCGTGAGGAACAGGCCGGTGAGCTCCTCGGCCGCGATGATCTTTTCGAGGGCCGCGCCGTCGAGCGGGCCGGGCGGCGCGACGACGGCGGTGCCGCCGCGCAGGAGAGGCGTCCACAGCTCGTAGAGGGAGGCGTCGAAGGCGTGCGGGGAGTGGACGAGGACCCGGTCGTGCGCGCCGCCCGTGAGCCGCCCGTCGGTGGCGAGGTCGACGGCGTCGCGGTGCCGGAGCATGACGCCCTTCGGCACGCCCGTAGAACCGGACGTGAACAGCACGCAGGCGAGCTGCTCGGGATGACAGGGGACGTCTGGCGCCGTGTTGGGCTGGGCGGCGGTCTCCGGGTCGTCGTCCACCATTAGGACGTGGGTGTTCAGGCCGCCGGGCAGGCGGTCGCGCATCGTCGTGTCGGTGACGAGGACGGGCGCGCCGATCTCCGCGACCGCCCACGCCATTCTTTCGGGCGGGTGGCCGTGATGAATTGGCGCGTAGGCCCCGCCTGACTTAAGAATTGCCAGCGATACCGCCACCGTGTCGGCAGATCTTTCGAGGAGGACGGCGACCGGGGTCTCGCGTCCGACGCCGAGCCCGATGAGGCGGTGCGCGATGCGGTTGGCCCGCGCGTCGAGTTCGGCGTAGGTCGTCGACTCCCCGGCGGCGCGGACGGCGGTGGCGTGCGGGGTCCTCGCGGCCTGCTCGGCGAAGCGCCCCGTGAGGGTACCGGGACGGCGGTGGTCGGCCGGTCCCTGCCAGGCGTCGAGGACGAGGGCGCGCTCGTCGTCGTCCAGGGTGTCGATGCGGCCGAGCGGCAGGTCGGGGTGGTGGGCGATCGCCGCCAGGACGCGGACGAGGCGGCGCGTCAGGCGGTGCGCGTCGTGCTCGGTGCGGAGGTCGGCGCGGTGGTCGGCGCGGTGGTCGGCGCGGTGGTCGGCGCGGTGGTCGGCGCGGTGGTCGGCGCGGTGGTCGATGCGGTGGTCGATGCGGAGGGAGAGGCGCGGGCCGGGGACGGCGGCGAGCGTCAGCGGGTAGTGCGAGGCGTCGTAGCCGTCCACGGCGTGGAGGGTGAGGCCGCCGAGGTCGACGCCCGCCGTCCCTTGGTCGAACGGGTAGTTCTCCAGGACGGTCATGGTGTCGAACAGCGTCCCGCCGCCGATGAGGCGCTGGATGTCGGACAGGCCGAGGTGGTGGTGCGGCAGCAGCGCGGCCTGCTCGCCCTGGAGCCGGGTCAGCGCGGCGGCGACGGTGTCGGCCGGACGGACCCGCACCCGGACCGGCAGCGTGTTGATGAACAGCCCGATCATCTGCTCCACGCCGGGCAGCTCCGGCGGGCGCCCGGACACGGCCGCGCCGAACACCACGTCCGCCGAACCGGTGAGGCCGCCGACCATGACGCCCCAGGCGAGCTGCAACACCGTGTTGAGGGTGACGCCATGGGCGCGGGCGCGCGTGCTGAGCGCGGAGGTGAGTTCTTCCGTGAGGCGGGTCCTGACCCGTCCGGGAGGTTCCTTGCCGGGCTCGGGTGCGGCCGGGGCCACGAGGGTGGGTTCGTGGACGCCGTCGAGAGCGCGACGCCAGGCGTCCTCGGCGGCGGCGCGGTCCTGTTGGGCGAGCCATGCCAGGTAGGTCTTGTACGGGGTGACACGCGGCATCCCGGTGTCGTCGCCCTTGGCCAGGTACAGGGCGAACAGCTCGGTCTGGAGGACGGGCGTGGACCAGCCGTCCAGGAGGATGTGGTGGTTGGTGAAGACCATGCGGTGCAGGTCGTCCGCCAGTTTGAGGAGCAGGAAGCGGAGGAGCGGCGGTTTCGCCATGTCGAACGGGCGGGCGCGTTCGGCGTCCGCCATTTCGCGGGCCTTGGCCTCGCGCTCGTCCGACGGGAGGTCGGAGAGGTCGGCGTCCTGCCATGGCAGCCCGACCCTCCGGTGGACGACCTGGACCGGCGAGCCCTCCTTCCGCTGCCGGAACCCGGCGCGCAGGTTGGCGTGCCGTCGCAGGAGCGTCGCGGCGGCGGCGCGCAGCGCGTCCGCGTCGAGGGGACCGCGCAGGTCGAACACGATCTGCGCGGTGTAGGCGTCGCGGCCCGAGTCGTACAGCGCGTGGAAGAACAGGCCCTGCTGCAACGGGGACAAGGGCAGGATGTCCTCAAGCTGCGACGCGCTCACTCCGGCTCCCATTCGCCGTCGAGCTCGGCGGCGAGCTCGTCGATCTCGTCCTGGCCGACGTCCACGAGGGGCAGGTCGGACGGTGTGAACCCGCCCACCGGGCCGCCGGACGCGCCACCGGCGACGTGCGCGCCAAGGCCGCGGAGGGCGGCGAACCAGCGTCCGGCGAGGTCGTCGACCGCCGCGTCGTCGAACAGGGTGCCCGCCCACGTCCAGGTCGCGGACAGTTCGGGCCCGTCCGGGAGGTCGCGGGTGTGCGCGTTGACCTCGATCACGTGGACGAGCGCGAGCGCGCCGTCCTGGCCGGGGCCGAGTGCGGCGGCGTCGGCCCGGTCGGCGGGCGCCCAGTCGGCGGCCTCGGGCGCGGCGGCGCGGCCGAGGTAGTTGAACGCGATCTGCGGGTGCTGGGCGTCGAGGGACGTCGCATGGGCGAGGTGGCGGAGGACGCCGTGGCCGATGCCGTTGTCCGGGATCTCGCGGAGCTGCTCCTTGACCCGCTTGAGCGCGGTGCCGACGGCCTGCCCGCCGTCGCGGACGTCGGCGGGCTCGACCCGTCCGGCGTCCAGCCGCACCGGGAAGATCGACGTGAACCAGCCCGCCGTGCGGGAGAGGTCGACGCCCGGGACGATCTCCTCCCGGCCGTGCCCTTCGAGGTCGATGAGGACGGCCGTGTCGTCGGTGATCCCGCGGTCACGGCGCCATTCGGCGACGGCGAGGGCCAAGCCGGTGAGGAGCACGTCGTTGACGCGCCCGTGGAACGCGGCCGGGACGTCGGTGAGCAGCGGTTCCGTGACGTCGGCGGGCAGGTCGAGGGTGAGGTGGCGGGCCGTCCCGAACGTGTCGGCGGCTGGGTTCAGGGGGCGTGCGCCGAGGAGCGGGTCGGAGGTGGCGAGGACGTCCTCCCAGAACGGCAGTTCGGCCGTCCGGGCCGGGTCTGAGGCCGCGGCGGCGAGGCGCTGCGCCCACCGCCGGTACGAGGTCGGGACGGGGTCGAGCCCTCCCCCGGCCCACGCCGTGACGAGGTCCGGGACGATGACGCGCCAGGTCACGGCGTCCACGGCGAGGTGGTGGACGGTGAGGAGGAGGCGTCCCGAGCGGTGCGGGCCCGCGTCGAACCAGACGAGCTGCGCCATTGTCCCGGCGGACGGGTCAAGTCGGCGGCGGGCCTGCTCCGCCCCTTCGGCGAGGACGTCGCGGAGTGCCGTGGTGTCGAGCGCTGTCACGTCGACGCGGCGGACGAGTGGGGCGGCGTCGATCGCGCCGGGTTCCAGTACCTCGAATTCGGCGTCGTCGGTGGCGCGGAGGCGGAGCATGTCGTGGTGGTCCAGGACGGTCTGGAACGCCGCCGTCAGCTTCTCCAAGCCGAGGTCGGGCGGGACTTGGAGGAGCATCCGCTGGCTGTAGCCCGACGTCGGGCCGTTCAGGTTCTGGAACCAGCGCATGATGGGCGTGGCCGGGATCCTGCCTATGCCCGCGCCTGGCGGCTCTGGTTCGATCGCGTTCGCTTCGCCGATGGGTTTGGCTGTTGCGGCGAGTTCTTCGACTGTTTGGTGTTGGAAGACGTCGCGTGGGGTGATGACCAAGCCGGATTGGCGGGCGCGGGAGACGAGTTGAATCGCGATGATGGAGTCGCCGCCGAGGTCGAAGAATCCGTCATCGACGCCGACTCCTTCCAGACCGAGAACCTCAGCGAACAGGTTTGCCAGTATTTCTTCTTCGGTGGTGCGAGGCTCGCGGGACGACACTTTCGCGGTCTTGCGGGGGTCGGGTAGGGCGTTTCGGTCGAGCTTGCCGTTGACGGTCAGCGGGAGGGCGTCCAGTTCCACGACGGCTGCCGGGACCATGTAATCGGGGAGGACTTTGGCAGCGCTGCGGCGCAGTTCCGCCGGGTCCATATCGGAACCCGTGACGTAGGCGATCAGGCGCTCGTCGCGGACGATGACGGCGGCGTCCCGGACGGATTCGTGCTTGGTCAGGGCGGCTTGGACTTCGCCCAGTTCGATCCGGAAGCCGCGCAACTGGACCTGCTGGTCAGCCCGTCCGAGGTATTCGAGCGTGCCGTCGTTCAGCCAACGTCCCAGGTCGCCGGTCCGGTACATGCGGGTGCCGGGCGCGCCGAACGGATCGGCGACGAACCGCTCAGCCGACAAGGCCGGACGGTTCAAATACCCGCGCGCCAACCCCGCACGCGCCACGAACAGCTCACCGACCACACCGGGCGGAACGGGCTGAAGCCGTGAATCCACAACATAAACCCGCAGGTCGGGAATGCCGACACCGATGACACTTCCGGCCGCAGTTGCCGCATAAGCGCGATCCAGCATCTGATAGGAGACGTGCACGGTGGTTTCGGTGATGCCGTACATGTTGACAAGCGTCGGCGCGTTCTCGGGATGCCGCGAATACCAATCCTCAAGCCGCCCAAGGTCGAGCGCTTCGCCACCAAAGATGATGTACCGCAGTGCCAGCTCTGCTTCGGGACTGTCCTTGTCCGCAGCCATCAATTGGTAGAACGCCGAGGGCGTCTGGTTCAGGACTGTGACCCGCTCGGCCGCCAAGAGTTGAAGGAAGTCGGTGGGCGACCGGGACGTCAGATAGGGCACGACGACGAGGCGACCGCCATACAGCAGCGATCCCCACAACTCCCAGACGGTGAAGTCGAAGGCATAGGAGTGGAACAGCGTCCAGACATCGTCCGGGCCGAAACCGAACCAGCCTTCGGTCGAGCGCAGCAACCGCACCACGTTCTGATGCGGCACCACCACACCCTTCGGCCGCCCCGTCGACCCGGACGTGTAGATCACATACGCCGGATTATCCGGAGAGACCGCCACACCCAGATTGGAATCGTCGTAGCCGCAGGCGTCCAGATCATCCGGGCCCAACGTCAAGACGGGCTTGGCGTCCTCCACCATGTACGCCACCCGATCCACCGGATAGTCCGGATCGACCGGCACATACGCCGCGCCCGCCTTCAACACCGCCAGCACCGCCACCACCAGATCAACCGAACGCGGCAACGCCAACGCCACAAACCGCTCCGGACCAACCCCCTCAGCCACCAACCGCCGCGCCAACCGATTCGCCCTAGCGTTCACCTCCGCATACGTCCACGACACACCCTCAAACGTCACCGCCAACGCACCAGGACGCGCCGCCACCTGCGCCTCGAACAACGCCGGAATCGTCGCCCGCCCCACCGGAGCCGCACGCCCTCCAGCCCATTGGCGCAGGATGGTGCGGCGTTCTCGACGGTCGAGGATGTCGACAGCGCCGATGGGCGCATCCGGATCAGTGACGAGTTCGCGGACGAGATGCTCGAACCGCTTCGCGATCGATTCCGCCGTGCCGGGATCGAACAGGTCGAGGGCGTATTCGAGCCCCGCCTGTATCCCGTCCGGCGTTCCGTCGCCGCCGTGCCGTTCTTCTAGATAAAGAGAAAGGTCGTATTTCGCGACCCCGGATCCAAGTGGCTCGGCACCACCGCTGAGCCCGGCAAGTTCCAGCCGCGCCTCTGGATTGTTCTGGAACGAAAGGACGACCTGGAACAGCGGATGCCGTGCCATGGATCGGGCCGGGTTGAGAACGTCGACAAGCCGCTCGAACGGAACATCCTGATGCGCATAGACAGCGAGGTCGGTCTCCTTCACCCGCCCCACCAGTTCCCGGAACGACGGGTCCCCGGACGTGTCCGTGCGCAGGACGAGCATGTTCACGAACATGCCGACCAGATCGTCGAGCGCCTCGTCCGTCCGACCGGCGATCGGGGAACCGATCGGCACGTCCGTCCCGGCACCCAAGCGCGACAACAGCGCGGCGAACGCGGCCTGCATGACCATGAAGAGGGTCGCGCCGCTCTGCCGGGCGACGGCGAGCAGTCCGGCGTGCAGGTCGGCGTCCAACTCGAAGACCTGGGTGCGCCCCCGGTAGGACGCCTCGACAGGACGCGGCCGGTCCGCCGGAAGCCGAAGCTCCTCCGGCAACCCCTCCAACGCGTCCCGCCAATACGCGATCTGCCGCGAGATCACACTCCCCGGATCGCCCTCCGAACCCAGCAACTCCCGCTGCCAAAGCGTGTAATCGGCGTACTGCACAGGCAGCTCCGCCCACCCCGGCTCCCGCCCCTCGGAACGCGCCGCATAGGCGGCGATCACGTCGCGGGCGAGCGGCGCCATCGACCAGCCGTCCGCCGCGATGTGGTGCAGGACGAGCATCAGCACGTGAACGCCGCCGCCGAGCGCGAACAGCCGCGCCCGGACCGGCGGTTCGACGGACAGGTCGAAGCCCTCCCCCGCCATCGCGGCCAGCGCCATCGGCAGCTCCGCCTCGCCGATCTCGGCGACGTCGAGGCGGGGACGCGCGTCGCCCGGTCCGAGGACGAGCTGCCGCGGGTTCCCCGACGCGTCCGGGAAGATCGTGCGGAGCGACTCGTGCCGGGCGGCGACGTCGCCGAGGGCGTCGCGCAGCGCGTCCAGGTCGAGCGCGCCGGTGAGCCGCAGCGCGACCGGCATGTTGAACGTCGGCGCCGCGCGCTCGAACCGGTTGAGGAACCACAGCCGCCGCTGCGCGTACGACGGCGGGACCACGGCGGGACGTCGCTCGGCGCGGACGAGCGGCGGCCGCACGTCCCCGGACGCGTCCGCGAGCCGTGCGGCGAGTCCCGCGACGGTCGGTGCCTCGAACAGCGTGCGGACGGTCATCTCGACGCCCAGCGCGGACCGGACGCGGGCGGCGAGGCGGGTGGCGGTGAGCGAGTCGCCGCCGAGTGCGAAGAACCCGTCGTCGACGCCGACCCGCGGCACGCCCAGCACCTCCGCGAACAGCCCGCAGAGGATCTCCTCCCGGGGCGACCGCGCCGACCGCGAAGCCTCCGATGCGGTGCCGCCGGGGGTGGGCAGCGCGGCCCGGTCGAGCTTGCCGTTGACGGTGAGCGGCAGCGCGTCCAGGACGGTGACCGCCGGGACCATGTGGCCGGGCAGCCGCTCGGCCGCGAACCGCCGGACCGCCGCCGCGTCGAGTCCGGGGCCGCCGACGACGTAGGCGGCGAGGCGCCGGTCGCCGGGACGGTCCTCGCGGACGACCACGGCGGCCCGCGCGACGTCCGGGCATCCGGCGAGCACGTGCTCGATCTCGCCGGGTTCGACCCGGAAGCCGCGGATCTTGACCTGGTCGTCGGCGCGGCCGAGGTGCTCGATCGTCCCGTCCGGGAGCCGTCGGGCGAGGTCGCCGGTGCGGTACATGCGGTCGCCGGGCGCGCCGGACGGGTCGGCGACGAACCGCTCGGCGGTGAGCCCCGGCCGGTCGTGGTAGCCGCGGGCGAGCTGTGCGCCCGCGAGGTACAGCTCGCCGGGGACGCCGACCGGGACGGGCTGGAGCGCGGCGTCCAGCACGTGGGCGCGGACGTTCCGGTACGGCCCGCCGACGGACGGCCGATCGCGGTGCGCGACCACCTGGTTCATGGTGTCGATCGTGGATTCGGTGGGGCCGTAGAAATTGCGTGCGGTGACACCGGGAAAGGCGCGGAGCTTGTCCCACAGTGCGTCGGGAATCGCCTCGCCGCCGAGGAGCAGTTGTGCCGGGTGGTGCCGTCCGTCGTCGTCCAGGAGACCGGCTTCGAGAAGGGACGCGAAATGCGACGGCGTGGTGTTGACCAGGTCGATCCGGGCCCGCGCGACGTACGCGGTGTACGCGGCGGCGTCGCGGCGGGTCTCGTCGTCGATGAGGTGCAGCTCGTGGCCGTACATCATCCAGAGCAGGCCCATCCAGGACGTGTCGAACGAGAACGACGCGAGGTGCGCGAAGCGCAGGCGGCGTCCACCGGCGGCTTCGATCACGGGATCGAAGAACCGTTCTCGGTGCGCCTCGAAATAGTTCAGGACGCCGCCGTGCGGAATGGTCACGCCCTTCGGTCGCCCGGTGGAACCGGACGTGTAAATGACGTAGGCGGCATTCCCCGAATGGGGCGGGCGGGACGGGGGAACCCGGTCGGCGCCGGACGGGCCGTGTGCGTACCCTCCGACGCCGGCCGGGAAGCCGCCCTCCGTGATGGTCAGTGCGGGCCGGCAGTCGTCCAGCATGAATTGGACGCGCTCGGCCGGATGCTCCGGGTCGATCGGCACGTACGCGGCGCCCGCCTTCAGCACGCCGAGGATCGCGACGACGATCTCCGGCGTGCGCGGCAGGACGAGCGCTACACGGTCCTCCGGGCCGATCCCCCGCGCGGTCAACTCGCGCGCGAGCCGGTCGGCACGTTCGTCCAGATCGGCGTAGGTGAGGCGGGCGTCGCCGCAGACGAGCGCGACGTCGTCCGGGGTGCGGGCGGCCTGCGCCTCGAACAGCTCGGGAATGGTGCCGGACGGTTCGCCCCTGCCGGTGTCGTTCCAGGCGGCGAGGGCGGTCCGTTCGGCGTCGCTAGCGAGGTCGACGGCGCCGATCAGGCTTTCGGAGTCGTCGGCGAACGCCTCCAGGAAACGGCGGAGACGCCCGAGCAGGGCCTCCACGACAGGACGCTCATACAAGTCCGGCCGGTAATGCAGACGCAGCGACAACCTCTCCCCAGGCACGGCCACGAAGGACAAAGGGAAGTGGGTCGCGTCGTAAGAGTCGGCCGCGGCGATGCGGACACCGTTAAGGGAGCCGTCCATTGACGACGGGTCGAACGGGTAGTTCTCCAGAACGGTCATCGTGTCGAACAGCCCGCCGCCATGGCCCGCCACTCGCTGGATGTCGGTGAGGCCCAGATGGTGGTGGGCGAGGAGTTCGGTCTGCTCGTCCTGGAGCCGTTCCATCAGCGCGGCGAGCGGCTCGTCCAGCCGGTACCGGACGCGGACCGGCAGCGTGTTGATGAACAGCCCGATCATCTCTTCGATGCCGGGCAGCTCCGGCGGGCGTCCGGACACGGTCGCGCCGAACACGACGTCGTCCGAGCCGAGCAGCCGTCCGACGACCAGGCCCCACGCGCCTTGCAGGACGGTGCTCAGCGTGACGCCGTGGCGGCGTGCCGCGCGTGTGACGCGCCGGGTAGCGCGTTCGTCCAGCTCGGCGGCGGTGCGTTCCGGTGGGCACGGGGGACGTCCGGCCGCCTGCGGGGCGACGAGGCTCGGCCCGTCCAGGTCGTGGAGGGCGCGGTGCCAGGCGTCCTCGGCGGCGCCGCGGTCCTGCTTTGCGAGCCAGGCCAGGTAGGTCTTGTACGGGGTGACGCGCGGCATCCCCGTGTCGTGGCCGCCCTGCACGTACAGCAGGAACAGTTCGGTCGCGAGGAGCGGCGTGGACCAGCCGTCCAGCAGGATGTGGTGGTTCGTGAAGATCAGCCGGTGGCGGCCGGGGGCCGTCCGGACGAGCACGAACCGCAGCAGCGGCGGAGAGGTGAGGTCGAACCCGCGCGCCCGCTCCCGCTCGACGATCGCGTCCGCGTCCGCCTCGTCCGCGTCGATCTCCTCCCACGGCAGTTCGACCGTGCGCGGGACGACCTGCACGGGACGCGACAGGTCCTCGTGCCAGAACGCGGCACGCAGGTTGGCGTGGCGGCGCAGCAGCGTCTCAGCGGCGGCGCGCAGCGCGGCGGCGTCCAGCGGCCCGTCCAGGTCGAGGACGAGCTGCGCCGTGTACACGTCGGAGTCCCCGGCGTCGACGACCGCGTGGAAGAAGAACCCCTGCTGGAGCGGGGACAGCGGGAGGATGTCGTCGATGTCCCCCCGATTCACCGCCGCCTCCAGGCGTCCTGCAACCCGTCGATCTCGCTCTGGTCCAGGTCGACGAGCAGGTCGGACGGGGTGAACCCGGCGTCCGTCCCGGCGGCGCCCGTCGCGGCGAGTCCGCGCAGCGCCGTGAACCAGCCCTCGGCCAGCTCCCGGACGTCGTCCGGGTCGAGGACGTCGCCCGGCCATGTCCAGGTCGCGGAGAGGACGGGCCCGTGCGGCAGGTCGCGGGTCACCGCGTTGATCTCCAGGACGTGTGCCATCGGCATCCGCGGGTCCTCGCCCGCGGGGAGTTCCTCGGGGGCGACCGTCCAGTCGCCGCCTTCTCCGCCCGGGTCGATCCGGCCGAGGTAGTTGAACGCGATCTGCGGTGGTGACGGCTCGGCCAGTTCGGCGGCCGCCGCGCCGTCGCCGCCGCAGCGGAGCAGGCCGTAGCCGATGCCGGTGCCGGGCACCGCTCTGAGCTGCTCCTTCACCTTCTTGATGGCCGCGCCTCCGGTCGCGTTGCCCGCGTCCAGCCGGACGGGGTGGATCGAGGTGAACCAGCCGACCGTCCGGGAGGTGTCGGCGCCCGCGACCCCTGCGTCCCGGCCGTGGCCCTCCAGGTCGATCAGGACGCCGGTGCCGCGTCCGCCGCGCCTGCGCCGCCACGCCGCGACCGCGAGCGCCAGGCCGGTGAGGAGGACGTCGTTGAAGCGCCCGTGGAACGCGGCAGGAACGTCGGCGAGCAGCGGTTTCGTGACGTCGGCCGGGAGTTCGAGGGTGACGGAGCGGGCGCGGGCCGCGATGTCCATGCGCGGGTCGAGCGGGCGGCTTCCGAGGTCGGGGGCGGGGCCTTCGACGATGTCGAGCCATTCGTCCAGCTCGGTGTCGTCCATGGCGGTGGCGGTGAGTTTCTGTGCCCAGCGCCGGAACGACGTCGGGACGGGGTCGAGGTCTCCCCCGGCCCAGGCCGTCACCAGGTCGGGCAGGAGGATCCGCCACGAGACGCCGTCCACGACGAGGTGGTGCAGGACGACGAGGACGCGCCCCTGCTCGCGGCCCGCGTCGAACCAGACGAGCTGCGCCGTCGTCCCGGCGGACGGGTCGAGCCGGTCGCGGGCGTTCGCGGCCTGCTCGGCGATCACAGCGCGGAGCTTGTCGGTGTCGAGCCCGGCGACGTCCACCCTGGTGACCAGGGCGGCGGCGTCGCACGACCCGCGCGGCCGGACGACGGGACGCCAGTCGTTCGCATCCACGTCCAGGCGGAGGCGGAGCATGTCGTGGTGGTCCAGGACGGTCTGGAGCGCCGCCGTCAGTTTCTCCAAGCCGAGGTCGGGCGGGGTGCGGAGAAGCATCGCCTGGTGGAAGCCGCGGATCAGCGAGGCGTCGCCGCCCGTCCGGTCGCGCAGCCACGCGACGATCGGCGTCACCGGCACGGGCCCGATCCCCGTGCCCGGCGATTCCGTTTCGATCGTGTTCGCTTCGCCGATGGGTTTGGCTGTTGCGGCGAGTTCTTCGACTGTTTGGTGTTGGAAGACGTCGCGTGGGGTGATGACCAAGCCCGATTGGCGGGCGCGGGAGACGAGTTGGATCGCGATGATGGAGTCGCCACCGAGGTCGAAGAATCCGTCGTCGACGCCGACTCGTTCCAGACCGAGAACCTCAGCGAACAGGTTTGCCAGTATTTCTTCTTCGGTGGTGCGAGGCTCGCGGGACGACACTTTCGCGGTCTTGCGGGGGTCGGGTAGGGCGTTGCGGTCGAGCTTGCCGTTGACGGTCAGCGGGAGGGCGTCCAGTTCCACGACGGCTGCCGGGACCATGTAATCGGGGAGGACATTGGCAGCGCTGCGGCGCAGTTCCGCCGGGTCGATCTCGGAACCCGTGACGTAGGCGATCAGGCGCTCGTCGCGGACGATGACGGCGGCGTCCTGGACGGTGTCGTTCCTGGCCAAGGCCGCTTCGACCTCACCCAACTCGATCCGGAACCCGCGCAACTGGACCTGCTGGTCAGCGCGTCCGAGGTATTCGAGCGTGTCGTCGTTCAGCCAGCGCCCAAGGTCCCCGGTCCGGTACATGCGCGTTCCAGGCGCGCCGAACGGATCGGCGACGAACCGCTCAGCCGACAAGGCCGGACGGTTCAAATACCCGCGCGCCAACCCCGCACCCGCCACGAACAACTCACCCACCACACCTGGCGGGACAGGCTGCAAACGCGAATCCAACACGTACACGCGCAGATCCGGAATTCCGGCACCGATGACGCTGCCAGATGCACTCGCGGCATACGCGCGATCCAGCGCCAGATGGGAGACGTGCACCGTGGTTTCAGTGATGCCGTACATGTTGACAAGCGTCGGCGCGTTCTCAGGATGCCGCGAATACCAATCCTCAAGCCGCCCAAGGTCGAGCGCCTCGCCACCGAACACGACATACCGCAGCGCCAGATCAGACCCCGGATTGTCCTTGTCCGCGGCCATCAATTGATAGAAGGCCGATGGCGTCTGGTTCAGGACCGTGACCCGTTCCGCCTCCAGCAGCCGGAGGAATTCGGCAGGCGACCGAGACGTCAAGTAAGGCACGACGACGAGGCGACCGCCATAAAGCAGCGATCCCCACAACTCCCAGACGGAGAAGTCGAAGGCATAGGAGTGGAACAGCGTCCAGACATCATCCGGGCCGAAACCGAACCAGCCTTCCGTCGAGCGCAGCAACCGCACCACGTTCTGATGCGGCACCACCACACCCTTCGGCCGCCCCGTCGACCCAGACGTGTAGATCACATACGCCGGATTATCGGGCGACACCTCAACACCCAGATTGGAATCGTCGTAGCCGCAGGCATCCAGATCATCCGGGCCCACCGTCAAGACGGGCTTGGCGTCCTCCACCATTTGCGCCACCCGGTCCACCGGATAATCCGGATCGACCGGCACATACGCCGCGCCCGCCTTCAACACCGCCAGCACCGCCACCACAAGATCAACCGAACGCGGCAACGCCAACGCCACAAACCGCTCCGGACCAACCCCCTCAAACACCAACCGCCGCGCCAACCGATTCGCCCTAGCGTTCACCTCCGCATACGTCCACGACACACCCTCAAACGTCACCGCCAACGCACCCGGACACGCCGCCACCTGCGCCTCGAACAACGCTGGAATCGTCGCCCGCCCCACCGGAGCCGCACGCCCTCCAGCCCATTCTTCGAGAACCTTCGAGCGCTCGTCGAGAGAAAGAATCTCAGTGCTGCCGATGGGTGCGTCCGGGGCGGCGAGGAGTGCAGCGAGGAATCGCTCAAAGCGTCCGACCAACTGCCGGGCCGTGGACGAGTCGTAAAGGTCGAGCGCGTATTCCAGTTCGCCGTCGAGCCCGTCCTCCCGCTCGGTGAGGACCATCAGCAGATCGAAACGCGAAACCCCGACGCTCAGCGGCTCCAATTCCGCACTGAACCCAGGCATGTCCAGTCGCGCTTCCGGATTGTTCTGGAACGTCAGGCCGACCTGGAAGAGCGGATGCCGTCCCAGATGACGCGGCGGATTCAGAACCTCCACGAGCCTCTCGAACGGAACATCCTGGTGGGCATAAGCAGCGAGGTCGGTCTCCTTCACCCGCCCCACCAGTTCCCGGAACGACGGGTCCCCGGAAGTGTCCGTGCGGAAGACGAGCATGTTCACGAACATGCCGACCAGATCGTCGAGCGCCTCGTCCGTCCGACCGGCGATCGGGGAACCAATGGGCACATCCGTCCCGGCACCCAAACGGGAAAGCAAGGCGGCGAACGCGGCCTGAGCGACCATGAACGGGCTCGCCCCTGTAGCGCGCGCGAGGTCGTTCAGGGCCGTGCGGGTGTCCGGGCCGAGCTGGAACCGCGCGGTCCCGCCCCGGTAGGACGCCTGCGCCGGACGCGGCCGGTCCGCCGGAAGCCGAAGCTCCTCCGGCACCCCGTCCAAAGCGCCCCGCCAATACGCGATCTGCCGCGAGATCACACTCTCCGGATCACCCTCCGACCCCAGCAACTCCCGCTGCCAAAGCGTGTAATCGGCGTACTGCACAGGCAGCTGCGCCCACCCAGGAGCCCGCCCCACAGCACGCGCCGTGTAGGCGGTGATGAAGTCGCGGGCGAGCGGCGCCATCGACCAGCCGTCGCCGCCGACGT
This sequence comes from Actinomadura syzygii, assembly GCF_008085905.1. Lineage (GTDB taxonomy): Bacteria > Actinomycetota > Actinomycetes > Streptosporangiales > Streptosporangiaceae > Spirillospora > Spirillospora syzygii. Next base: position 146,926 of record NZ_VSFF01000009.1, read on the forward strand.
GGTGCATGAGCAGCAGCGCGACGTGCTCGTCCGGCGCGATGCGGAACAGGTGGGCGCGCAGCGGCGGCTCAACGGAGATGTCGAACGCGTACCCGGCGGCCGTGGCGAGCCGCGCCGGAAGCTCCGCCTCCGTCGTCTCCGTGACCTCCAGTTCCGGACGGGCGGCGGCCGGGTCCAGCACGACCTGCTTCGGGACTCCCCCGTCGTCCGGCAGGATCGTGCGGAGCGACTCGTGCCGGGCGACGACGTCCCCGACGGCGGCTCGCACGGCGGCGACGTCCAGCGCGCCTCGGATGCGCAGCGCCGCGGGCATGTTGTACGTGGCGGACGGCCCCTCGAACCGGTTGAGGAACCACAGCCGCTGCTGCGCATGCGACGGCGGGACCGCGCCGGGCCGCTCCCGCCGCGCCAGCGCGGGACGCCCCGGCCGCGCGCCGCCGACCAGCGCGGCGAGGCCCGCCACGGTCGGCGCCTCGAACAGCGCGCGGACGGGCAGTTCCGCGTCCAGCACCCGCCGGACGCGGCTGACCACCCGCATCGCGATCAGCGAGTTGCCGCCGAGGGCGAAGAAGTCGTCGTCGGCGCCGACCCGGTCCGCGCCGAGCAGGTCGGCGAAGACGGCGGCGACGGCCTCCTCCGCCGCCCCGGACGGCGCCCGGTACGCGGCGGCCGGGACGGCCGCCAGGTCCGGCTTCGGCAGGGCGTTGACGTCGACCTTCCCGTTCGGGGTGAGCGGCAGCGCGTCCAGGACGACGACGGCGGCGGGCACCATCGCCTCGGGCAGGCTGTCCCGGACGTGGGCGCGCAACTCCTCCGGATCAAGGGTCTCGCCGGGCGCGGCGACGACGTACGCGATGAGCCGCTTCTCCGCCGGCCCGTCCACGACCTCGGGCAGGCCGGGCAGGTCGAGTCCCTCGACACTGACGGACCCGCCGGACGCGACGACCGCCTCAAGCGTCCCCCGGTACCACCCGGCGAGCCGCTCGGCGGTCTCCCGGTCGAACAGGTCGAGGGCGTATTCGAGCGTCCCCGGGAACCCGCCGTCGCGGGCGTCCTCCAGCAGGAATTCCAGGTCGAACTTGGCGACGCCCGCGTCCACCGGCTCGACGGCGACGTCCAGCCCCGGCAGCTCGACGGACGCCTCCGGGTTGTTCTGCAAAGTCAGCATGACCTGGAACAGCGGGTGCCGCGCGAGGGACCGCGCCGGGTTGAGCGCCTCCACGACCCGCTCGAACGGCACGTCCTGGTGCGCGTAGGCGGCGAGGTCGGCCTCCCGGACGCGGGCGAGCAGCTCGGCGAACGCCGGGTCGCCGGACGTGTCCGTGCGCAGCACCAGCGTGTTGACGAACACGCCGACGAGGTCGTCGAGCGCCGCGTCCGTGCGGCCCGCGACGGGCGACCCGATCGGCACGTCCGTGCCGCCGCCGAGCCTGGTCAGCAGCGCGGCCAGCGCGGCCTGGAGCACCATGAACACGCTGACCTGGTGGTCGCGGGCCAGGGCCCGCAGCCCGGCCGCGACCCCGGCCGGGACGTCGAACGCGACCTGGCCGCCCCGGTAGGACGCGCGGTCCGGGCGCGGCCGGTCGGACGGCAGCCGGATCTCGTCGGGCAGCCCGGCGAGGGCGTCCGTCCAGTGGGCGAGCTGGCGGGCGGTGAGGCTGCCGTGGTCGTCCTCGGAGCCGAGCAGTTCCCGCTGCCAGAGCGCGTAGTCGGCGTACTGGACGGGCAGCGGCGCCCACTCCGGCTCCCGCCCGTCGCGGCGCGCGAGGTAGGCGCTGATGACGTCGCGGGCGAGCGGCGCCATCGACCAGCCGTCCCCGGCGATGTGGTGCAGGACGATCAGCAGCAGGTGCTCGTCCGGCCCGAGCCGGTAGAGGTGCGCGCGGACGGGCAGTTCGCGCGCCAGGTCGAAGCCGCGCGTCGCGTCGGCGAACAGCGCGCCCCGCACGTCGTCGGTCTCGCCGACGGTGAGGACCGGGTCGGCCTCGTCCGGCGGGAGGACGACCTGGCGCGCCTCCCCGTCGGCGTCGGCGAACAGCGTCCGCAGCGACTCGTGCCGGACGACGACGTCCCGCAAGGCGGAACGCATCGCGTCCAGGTCGAGCGCGCCGGTGAGGCGAAGCGGGATGGGCATGTTGTAGGTCGCGGTGGGCCCTTCGAGCCGGTTCAGGAACCAGAGCCGCTCCTGCGCCGACGACACCGGCAGCGGCGACGGCCGCTTCCCCGCCCGCAGCGCGGGACGCGCGGCGCCGCCCGCCGACGCGGCGAACCCGGCGAGCCCCGCGACGGTCGGCGTCTCGAACAGCGCGCGGACGGGCAGCTCCACGCCCAGCGCGGCGCGGGCGCGGGCGGCGACGCGGGTCGCCTTGAGGGAGTCGCCGCCGAGGTCGAAGAAGCCGTCGTCGACGCCGACCCGGTCCAGGCCGAGGACGTCCGCGACGATCCCGCAGAGGATCTCCTCGCGGGCGTCGCGCGGGGCGCGGGCGGCGGGCGGCGCGGTGAACTCCGGCTCGGGCAGCGCGTCCCGGTCGAGCTTTCCGTTGGGGGTGAGCGGCATCGCGTCCAGCACGACGATCGCGGACGGCACCATGTGGGCGGGCAGCGTCCGCGCCGCGAACGCGCGCAACGCGGCCGGGTCGGCGGAAGCGGAGGCGGACCCGACGACGTACCCGGCGAGGACGGTGTCCCCGGCGGCGTCGCGGCGGGCGACGACGACGCTCTGCGCCACGTCCGGGTGCTCGGCCAGGGCCGCCTCGATCTCGCCTAGCTCGATCCGGAAGCCGCGCACCTTGACCTGGTGGTCGAGGCGGCCGAGGTACTCGATGTGCCCGTCCTGGTTCCAGCGGACGAGGTCGCCCGTCCGGTACATGCGCTCACCCGGACCGCCGTACGGGCAGGCCGCGAACCGTTCGGCGGTCAGCGACGGGCGGTTCAGGTAGCCGCGCGCGAGGCCGTCCCCCGCGAGGTACAACTCGCCGGGCACGCCGACAGGGACGGGCTTGAGCGCGCCGTCGAGCACGTAGGCGCGCGTGTTGGCCATCGGGCGGCCGATCGGCGCGTGCCCTTCGGCGTTGCCGTCGTCGTACCAGCCGGTGACGAAGACCGTCGCCTCGGTGGGGCCGTAGATGTTGGAGATCCGCGCGTCCGGGAGCAGCGCGCGGACGTCCCGGACGAGCTGCGGCGGCAGCGCCTCCCCGCCGAGCGCCACGTCCCCGACGTCGAGGCGCGGCCCGCCCCGCGCGAGCAGCGCCGACACGGCGGACGGGACGCCGCTGACCAGCGTCCCGGACCAGCCGCCCCGTTCGGCGACCTCCAGCAGGTCGCGGACGATCTCGATCTCGCCGCCCGCCGTCAGCGGCGCCAGCCATTCGAACAGCGACACGTCGAAGTTCAGCGACGTGGAGAACAGCACGCGGGCGAGCCGCGCGGGCCCGTAGTCCGCCATCGACTGGGCGCAGAAGTCGACGACGTTCGCGTGCGAGACCACGACGCCCTTGGGCCGTCCCGTCGACCCGGACGTGTAGATCACGTACGCCGGGTTGCCGGGACGCAGCGGCCGGACGCGCTCCGCGTCGGTGACGTCCGCGCCGCTCAACCCGTCCAGCGACGACCCGTCGAGTTCGACGCGGGGCGTCTCGCCGGGCAGGACGGCGGCCCGAGTGGTGATGACGCAGGCTGGAGCCGCGTCCTCCAGCATGTAGGCGACGCGGTCGGACGGATACGCCAGGTCGAGCGGCAGGTATCCCGCGCCCGCCTTCAGCACGGCCAGCGCGGCGACGACCAACCCGGCGTCGCGCGGCAGGGCGAGCGCGACGAAGTCCTCCGCGCCGACGCCGAGCCCGACGAGGTGGCGCGCGAGCCGGTTGGCCCGCTCGTTCAACTCCCGGTAGGTGAGCGTCGAACCGTCGTGCGTGACGGCGGGCGCGTCCGGAGTGCGCGCGACCTGGGCCTCGACCAGTTCAGGAACGACGGCGGCCGGGTCGACCGGCGACGCCGTGTCGTTCCACCTCTCCAAGACGAGGGCGCGTTCGGCGTCGTCCAGCAACTCCACGTCGCGGAGCGGCGTGGACGGGTCGGCGTCCCCGAGCGCCCGCAGGAAGCGGACGTACCGGTCGAGATGCGCGCCCACCCGGCCTTCGGTGTAGAGGTCGGGGTGCGCGTCGAAGTCGACCCGCATCCCGGCGCCGTCGAAGTTGTCGTAGATGTTGATCGACAGGTCGTCGATGGGACCGGTCGTGAGGGGGTGCATCCGCGCGGGCAGGCCCGCGAAGTCGAGCCGGTAGTCGAACGCCATGATGTTGATGACCGGCCCGTACAGGCGGCGCGGCTCGCCGAGCAGGCGCAGGTCGCGCACCAGGTCGTCGCGCCGGTAGCGCTGGTGGCGCAGCGCCCGCGCGCTCGCCCGGGTCGCGGCGCGGACGAGGTCGTGCACCGTCATGTCCGGGCTGATCTGGACGCGCAGCGGCAGGACCGTCGCGAGCATCGCCGGGGTGCCGAGCGCGACCTGCGTCGTCCGGCCGGAGACGGCGAGGCCGAGGATCACGTCGCCGTTCCCGGTCATCCGCGCGACGTAGGCGGCGGTCGCGGCGATCGCGAGGCCCGGCGTGGCGGTGCGCAGGCGGCGGGCGCCGGTCGCGAGCGCGGCGGCCTCCCCGGGCGGGACGACCGTGCCGAGGCTCAGGTAGTCGGCGGTCGGCTCCGCCATCCCGTCGGAAAGGGACACGGCGAGGGGGCGGTCGGCGAACCGCTCCGTCCAGTAGGCGCGGTCGCGCTCGAACCGCTCCGACGCGCGGTACGCCTCCTCGTCGGCGAGGACCGCGCGGTAGTCGCCCAGCTCAGTGGGCTCGTACTCGCCGCCGCCCGCCAGCAGGGTGTAGACCTCGGCGGCGCGGCGGCTGATCAGCGAGCCGCTGTAGGCGTCCTGGATCACGTGGTGCGCGCGGATGAACCAGCGGTGCAGGACGGGCGACAGCCGCAGCAGGGCCGTGACGTACAGCGGGTCGGCGTCCAGGGGCAGCGGCGCCGCCGTCCGCTCCCGCATCCACGCGCGGGACGCGGCGTCCGGGTCGGCCGCGCCGGACAGGTCGACCAGCGGGATCGTCGCGGTCGCGGCCGGGTCGAGGAGCTGGCCGGGGACGCCGTCCCGCTCGGCCAGCCGGGCGTTCATGCCGAGCGCCTCGTGCGCGGCGATCCGCGCCACCCGGTCGAGCAGCCCGTGGTCGACCGGGCCCTCGATCTCGATGAACTGCGCCATGTGGATCGGCGTTTCCGGGGCGAGCTGCTGCGCGTACCAGACGCTCCGCTGCGCGGCCGAAAGAGGAACGAACTCGGTGGACATCAAACGGCACTTTCCCGGTCGAAGATGGTCTCCTGCACGCCCGGCCACGACGTCCGAAAAACGGACCGCCACAGCGAATCGGGCCGTTCCCCGTCCCCTTTCGCCCTCAGTTCCGACCGGGACCGCGATCGGCCCGCGCGCACCCGGGACTCACCATGTTCTACTCGGGAGTAGCGAAGCCACAGTCAACCAGCCCGCCCAGGGGCCCGCAATCCCCTCAAAAGCAGAACTTGGACCGCGGCATTGCTCACGGAAGTGACAAAACCATCGGTCGGTCCTCAGCCGTTCGCAGGGCGGGACGCGCGCCGCACGACAAAAAACGGCGACGCATTCTGTTCGTGCAATTACGCAGGGTGACCGTCTAGCGGGCCGGGTACTCGTGCACCACGACCGCCGCCGCCCGCACCCCCGGGTGCCGCCGCAGGACGGCCTCGACCTCGCCCGGCTCCATCCGCACCCCGGAGATCTTGACCTGCCGGTCGACCCGTCCGAGGTACTGGAGCACCGGGCGGTCCTCGCCGCCCGCGTCGCCGGGCAGCAGGCGCACCGCGTCGCCCGTCCGGTAGAGGCGCCCGGTCGGGGACGCGGCGAACGGGTCGCGGTAGAAGGCCAGGCGGGTGCGCTCGGCGTCGCCGAGGTAGCCGCGGCCGACGGCCACGCCGCCGACGAACAGCTCGCCCGCCTCGCCCGCCTCGCACGCGGACCACGTCCCGTCGTCCTCCTCGCGGAGCACGTACAGGCACGCGTTGACGACCGGCGTCCCGATCGGCAGCCGCGTGAGCCGCAGGTCGCCCGAGGTGACGACGTGGTGCGTGACGTCGTCGGAGCATTCGGTCGGGCCGTAGGCGTTGAGGAGGCGGGCGTGCGGCATCGCGTCCAGCCAGCGGCGGGCGAGTTCGGCGGGCAGCTCCTCGCCGGTCGCGATCATCCAGCGGAGCCGGGGCAGCGCGCCGGGCGGCAGGCCGTCCAGCAGGTGCGCGACCATGGCCGGGACGAGCTCCACGACCGTGGTCCCGGTCGCGTCGCAGCGCCGCGCGAAGGCCGCCGGGTCGTGCGCCGCGTCGTCGCCGACGACGTCCACCCGGCCGCCGACCAGCAGCGGGCACAGCATCTGCCAGATGGAGATGTCGAAGCCGAGCGGGGCGGTGAACGCGAGGACGTCGCCGCCGGTCAGGCCCAGGTCGACGATCTTGGCCCAGAGGTGGTTGAGCATGCCCCGGTGCTCGACGACCGCGCCCTTCGGACGTCCCGTCGAGCCCGACGTGAACAGCACGTACCGGGGCTGGTCGAGGGAGTCGAGGCGGGGCGCGCCGGTCCGGGGCGCGAGGTCGCCGGCCCGCGCGGCGTCGACGACGCGGCACCCGGCCTCGGCGGCGCCCGCCGCCAGCGCCGGACCCGGCGCGCCCGCCGTGAGCAGGACCGACGCCCCCGCCTGCGCGAGCACGTCCCGGACGCGCCCCGCCGGCCAGCCCTCGTCGGCGGGCACGTACAGCGCCCCGACCAGCTCGATCGCGAGGAACGCGGCGATCACCGACGCGCTCCGCCTGCCGCCGACGCCGACGACCTCGCCCGGCTCGACGCCCTCGACGTCCAGCAGCGCGGCGATCCGCCGGGCCTCCGCCGCCAGCCCGGCGTAGCTGAGCGTCCGGTCCGCGTCCGTGACGGCCGGACGGTCCCGCTCGGCGGCGAACCGCTCCACCCGCGCGATGACCGGATCGTCCAGGTCGACGGGGTGCTCGCGGAGCATCCCGTGCCGGGCGGCCAGCTCCCGGGCCCGCGCCGCCTGCTCCGGCGGCACGTCCAGGGCGGGCAGTCCGGCGGGCGGGAGCAGCCGGTCGGCGGCGGGGCCGCGAGCGTCCATCATTACTCTCCGTGAGGTGAGACTTATCCGCTGTCATCACCGAAACAAGCGGACCGCATAGCTTATACAGCGCCTTGCCGAGCCTTCTCGCATTCTTCGCTACCAGACGGTAAGTCGGGGGGTTGCGGCTCGCAGATGCCCGCGGGTACGGTGAGGCTCCGCCACGGCTCCGGCGCGCAGCCCGCGGACAACTCGTGGGACGATGCCCGGGAGACGTTGAGGGAATTGATTCTTCCTTTCAGGATGCCAGCGTGCCGATAATCACCTCGCCGCAGGAATTCAATGTCGACGACCTTTACGTCGATCTCAGGCAGGTTGTCGACCGGCCGCTCTACCTGAAATGCGAGGGCTTCAACTTCGCCGGCTCGGTGAAGCTGAAGGCGGCCGCCGCGATGGTCGAGGCGGCCGCCGCGGACGGCGTCCTCACCCCCGGCTCGACCCTCGTCGAGTCGTCGTCCGGCAACCTCGGGATCGCGCTCAGCCTGATCGCGGCGAGCCGCGGGCTGCGGTTCGTGTGCGTCACCGACCCGCGCTGCAACCCGGCGTCGGCGCGGGTGATGCGGGCGCTCGGCGCGGACGTCCGCGTCGTGGCGGAGACGGACGCGAACGGCGGCCACCTCGGCGCCCGCGTCCGGTACGTCCGGGAACTGTGCGCGTCGGACCCCGGGTACGTGTGGCTGAACCAGTACGCCAACCGGAACAACTGGCTCGCCCACTACCGGGAGACGGCCCCCGCGATCGACCGCGCCTTCCCCGACCTGGAGGTCCTCTTCGTCGGGGCGGGCACGACCGGCACGCTGATGGGCTGCGCGCGGTACTTCCGGGAGCGGCGCCGCCCGGTGACGATCGTGGCGGTCGACGCGGTCGGGTCGGTCACGTTCGGCGGCCTCCCGGAGCGCCGGATGGTGCCCGGCCTCGGCACGAGCAGCAGGCCCGACATGGTGGACGAGTCGCTCGTCGACGACGTCGTCCACGTCACCGAGCCCGACACGATCCGCGCCGCGCACGCGCTGTCCGCGCGCGGGTTCCTGTTCGGCGGCTCCACCGGCACCGTCGTGTCGGGCGCGTCCCGCTGGCTGGAGGCGAAGTACCCCGGCGAGGACCCGGTCGCCGTGGCGATCGCGCCCGACCTCGGCGAGCGCTATCTGGACTCCATCTACGAGGACGGCTGGCTCCGCGAGATGTTCCCCGAACTGCTGCCCGGCCTCGCCGAAATCCACCGCCACTGATCATCCGGAGCGTCCCGTCATGAGCCAGGCCCCCGCATTCGCCGTGATCCCCGGAGCCCAGGTCCACGCGGCGCTCGCCGGACGGGAGGCGCGCGTCGTCCGGATCGTCGAGGCGGCCTACCGGCTCCACGGCGAGGGGCTGACCGTCAACCCGGACTCCTACTTCCTGCGGTTCCCGGACCGTCCGGCCGACCGGATCATCGCGCTGCCCGCCTCGGTCGAAGGCGGCGGCAAGGGGGGCGTCGGCGTGCACGGCGTCAAGTGGATCTCCAGCTTCCCGGGCAACGTCGCGGCCGGGATCCCGCGCGCGTCCGCCGTGCTGATCCTCAACGACGCCGGGACCGGGTACCCGTTCGCGTGCCTGGAGAGCTCGATCATCTCCGCCGCCCGGACGGCCGCGTCCGCGTCGCTCGCCGCCGCCGCCCTCGCCGACCGGCGCGGGGACCGTCCGCGCCGGGTCGGGTTCGTCGGCGCCGGGCTGATCGCCCGCTACGTCCACACCTACCTGGCGGCGAACGGGTTCGCGTTCGACGAGCTGGGCGTGCACGACCTGTCCGCCGAGCACGCCGGCGGCTTCAAGGGATACCTGGAGCGCACGGAGAACGGGCCGGTCACCGTGCACGGGTCGGCGGAGTCGCTGATCCGGTCGTCCGACCTGGTCGTGTTCGCGACGGTCGCCGGGGAGCCGCACGTCACCGACCCGGGCTGGTTCGCGCACGCCCCGCTGGTGCTGCACGTGTCCCTGCGCGACCTGTCCCCCGAGGTCATCCTGTCCGCGTACAACATCGTGGACGACGTCGAGCACTGCCTGAAGGCGAACACGTCCCCGCACCTGGCCGAGCAGCGGGTCGGACACCGCGGCTTCGTCGCCGGGACGCTCTACGACGTCCTCACCGGAAAGACGTCCCCGCCCGCTGACCGCCCGGTCGTGTTCTCACCGTTCGGCCTGGGCGTTCTGGACCTGGCCGTGGCCCGCCACGTCTACGACGAGGTCTCGGCCTCGGGCGAACTCCAGACCGTCCCCGGCTTCTTCCACGACATGACCCGCTACGGCTGACGCGCGGTCGCGGCGAGGGCGCCGAGGAGGGCGAGGGCCTCGGCGCTCGCGGAGCCCGGTTCCGCGTGGTAGACGACCAGTTCCTGCCCCGGGCTCGACCGGACGTCGAACGTCTGCATCGTCAGCGTGACGTCACCGGCCTCGCGGTGCCGGAACCGCTTGTGTTCGAGCGCCTTGCCGCGCGCGTCGTGCCGCGCCCACAGCTCCGCGAACTCGGGGCTCTCCTCCAGCAGGCCGGCCAGCACCCGCCGGATCCGCGGATCGCCGGGCGCCTCGCCGTGCCCGAGCCGGAACCCGGCGACGCTGTTGCGGGCGACCTCGTGCCAGTCGCGGTAGAACGTCCGGGCCGCCGGGTCGGTGAACACGACGTGCATCAGGTTGCGGGAGTGCGCCCAGTCGTGGAAGAGCGCGTCGGCGATCGCGTTGGACGCCAGCACGTCGTAGGCCCGGTTGTAGACGATCGCCGGGTTGTCGGGCCAGGCGTCCATGAGCTGGAGGAGGCTCGGGTCGACGCGGTCGTCCGCGGCGGCGGTGCGGACGCGGGGGCTGAGCCCGGCCAGCCGGAACAGGTGGCCGCGGGCGTCGTCGCCGAGCCGCAGCGCGACGGCGAGGGCCTCGACGACCTGCGCGGACGGGTTCCGCTCCCGGCCCTGTTCGAGGCGGACGTAGTAGTCGGCGCTGACCCCGGCGAGCATCGCGACCTCCTCGCGCCGCAGGCCGGGGACCCGCCGGTGCCCCACCGAGGGAAGGCCGACGTCGCCGGGTGCGATCTGCCCGCGCCGCGCCCTGAGGTAGCCGCCGAGATCGGTGCGCGTCATGCCGCCATCGTAGGTCGCGGCGCTCCGCGCAGGGTGGGTGCGGCGCTCCCAGGACGAGGGCGGCCTGCCATGTCCGCGCCGGGTCGGCCACCGTCGAGGGCAGGACGCCGACTCACCGGAGAAGCCATGAACCCGCCCGCCATGAACCCGCCCGCCGCCTGGGACCTCACCGGCCGCGTCGCGGTCGTCACCGGCGCCGCCCGCGGCATCGGCCGCGCCACCGCCGAACTGCTGCGCGCCCGCGGCGCCCGCCTCGTCGTCACCGACCGCTCCCCCGCCGTCGAGGACCTCGCCGCGGACGACGTGGCCGTCCTCGTCGGCGACGTCGCCGACGAGGACCTCGCCCGCGCCACCATGCGCCTCGCCCGCGACCGCTTCGGACGCCTCGACATCCTGGTCAACAACGCCGGGCGCACCCTGAACAAGCCGATCACCGAGACGAGCGTCGACGACTTCGAGGGCATCCTGCGCGTCAATGCGGGCGGCAACTTCGTCCAGGCCCGCGAGGCGTTCCGCGTCATGGCGGAGGGCGGCGGCGGCTCGATCGTCTCGATCGCGTCCGTCTCGTCGGTCGTCGCCTTCGAGACGCAGACCGCCTACGCCGCGTCGAAGGGGGCGCTCGTCCAGATGACCCGCGTCCTCGCGATCGAGGGCGGCCCGAAGGGCATCCGCTCCAACGCCGTCCTGCCCGGCGTGATCGACACCGACATCATGGAGGGCGTCGTGGAGAACGGCCGCGAGATGCTCGCCTCCTTCGGCCCCGCCCACCCGATCGGCCGCATCGGCCGCCCGGACGAGGTCGCCGAGACGGTCGCCTTCCTGGCCTCGGACGCGTCCAGTTTCATCACCGGCGCCCTGCTGGCGGTGGACGGCGGCTGGACGGCCCAATGACCACCGGGCCGCGCCCCCGACGGGCCAACACGCGCCGAATCTTTGGTCATCTCTTCGCTCAATACGTCAATCCGTCGTCACCGTCCGTGACATAGGTCGGCTGGATCCGTACCGTGTCGATCAACGACGCACCCCCTCGCCCGCATGCGGACGAGGGGGTTCGTCCGTATTCAGCCGAACAATTCACGGGGGACGGAAATGAGACGGAAGCCCACAGCCCTTCTGAGACGTGTCGCCGTACCGGCGGTGACCGCGGCGCTGCTGGCGGGAGCCGCGTCGACGGCCCACGCGGCGGTGGTCGGGGGCGGCGACGGAGAGCACCCCTGCAAGCACGCCTGCCCGCCGGGAAAGCCCGGACCGACGGGCCCCGCGGGTGCAACGGGCCCCACCGGTCCGGAAGGGCAGGCGGGTGCAACGGGCCCCACCGGCCCGGAAGGGCTGACAGGCGCGACAGGCCCCACGGGTCCGGAAGGGCTGACAGGGGCAACGGGAGCCACCGGTCCGCAAGGGCTGACAGGGGCTACAGGGGCGACGGGTCCTGCGGGACCGACCCAGCCGACCGAGATCGTCCGGCAGACCTACACGTTGACGTCCGGGCTCAACACGGGAACCGCGACCTGCCCGGCCAGAACCGTCATCACGGGCGGTGGCGTGGTGACGCCCCTCGGAGGCAACAACCTCACCGCGCAGCAGTACGAGTCCTTCCCGTCCACTGAGAGCACGTGGACCGTGTCCTTCAACAATTCAGCGGGCACGACGGGTTCCTACACGGTCTATGCCGTGTGCATCCCCATCTCCTAAACGAGTTCACATTCAGGTCTCCAGGATGACCTTGCCGGGGATGCCCTTGTGCTTGGCCTGAAACGCCTCGCGCGTCTCGGCCAGGGGGTAGACCGCGCCGACGTGGGCGCGGAGGGCGCCCGACTCGGCGCGCTCCGCGAGTTCGGCGAGCTGGGCCCGGTCGGGCTCGACGATGAAGAAGACGGCGCGTCCGCCCTCGGGCTCGACCGGGGGCGGCGCGGTGACGGACACGAGCGCGCCGCCCGGCTTGACCCGGCCCGCCGACCGGGCGAGCAGCTCGCCGCCGATGGTGTCGAAGACGAGGTCGACGGGCTCGACGTCCTCGAACGCCTCCCGTTCGAGGTCGACGAAGGCGTGCGCGCCCATCTCCCGCGCGACGTCGGCGGCGCGGCCCCGTCCGGTGCCGATGACGTGCGCCCCGGCCTCCCGCGCCAACTGGACGGCGAGGACGCCCACCCCGCCGCCCGCGCCGTGCACGACGACGGTCTGCCCGGCGGTCAGGCCGCCGTGCGTGAACAGCGCCTGCCAGGCGGTCAGCCCGGCGAGCGGCAGCGCGGCCGCCGCCGTGAACGACAGGGACGAGGGAATCGGCGCGAGGTCGCGCGCCTCGATCGCCGCGTACTCGGCCGCCGCCCCGTCCCGGTGCCAGTCGGTCAGCCCGAAGACGCGGTCGCCCACGGCGAACCCGGTCGTGCCGTACGCGACCTCGGCGACCTCCCCGGCCACGTCGTGGGCGGGGATCGACGGCGTCCGGTCGCGTCCCGCCCGGTCGACCCACGTGCCGGGCCAGTCGAGCTCGTCCGGGACGAACCCCGCCGCCCGCACCCGCACGAGCACCTCACCGGTCGCGACGAAGGGCGTCGGCGCGTCCTCCAGCACGAGGCCGTCGCTTCCGCCGCGCTCATGAATCCGTACAGCTCTCATGGAGTATCCGTTCATACGTAGGTGCACAGCCTCTAGGAAGACGATGCACCATTCACTCCGCGTGACACCTCGGCCGAGCCTCGACGTGTCCGGCTCAGGCAGATAGAGACGTTCTGGAGCGGGCACGTTCGCTGTATGGAGGAGCGAGAGGAACGGCGCGGGGACGTCCAGGAGCTGTCGGACTTCGAGCTGGTCGTGTACGAGACCGTGGCCGAGATCGACAAGGAGGGCGGGGCCGCGGACTTCGAGACGATCGGACGGCTGGTAGGCGGGCCCGAAGAGGACCTGTGGGCCGCGCTCGGGCACCTCGTGTCGATCAACCACGTCCATTCGACCGGCGACGGGTACGTGCTGGGGCCGCACGACTGGGCGCCCTGAGCCGTCCCGCTGGGTGGGAGTCCCCCGGTGGGGCCACGGGCGTGCGGCAGGATGTCCCGGTATGAAGCCCACCGAGGAGCAGCGAGAGCTGCGGGACGCGCTGCGGCGCCTGTTCGCGGAGCGGTCGCCGTCCGCCGAGGTGCGGCGGCTCATGGGTACGCGCGCCGGGTACGACCCCGCGCTGTGGTCGCTGATGGCCGACCAGCTCGGGCTCCAGGGGCTCGCGATCTCCGAGGCGCACGGCGGCGCCGGGTACGGGATGCGGGAGCTGGCGGTCGTGTTCGAGGAGATGGGGCGGGCCGTCGTGTGCGCCCCGTTCCTCGCGGCGGTCACGGCGGCGGCGGCGCTGGAGGCCGGGGACGGCGGCCGCGACCTGCTCCCCGGCATCGCGGACGGGACGACGATCGCCACCCTCGCCGTCGCCGAGAACGGCTCCTGGGACCTGGACGGTCTCGCGACGAGGGTCGAGGACGGCCGCCTGCGCGGCGCCAAGGACTTCGTCCTCGACGGCCACACCGCCGACCTGCTCCTCGTCGCGGCCCGTGACGAAGACGGCGACGGGGACGGCGACGGCGACGGGGACAGCGTCGGGCTCTACGCCGTCCACGGCGAGACGGCCGGGGTGACGCGGAGCCTGCTGCCGACCGTCGACCAGACGCGCAAGCTCGCCCAGGTCGCGTTCGACGGCGTCCCGGCCCGCAAGGTCGGGACGCGCGACGCCGTCCGGCGGGCCCTGGACGTCGCGGCCGTGGCGCTCGCCGCCGAGCAGCTCGGCGGCGCGCAGAAGACCCTCGACATGACCGTCGAGTACGTAAAGGTGCGGCATCAGTTCGGACGTCCCATCGGGTCGTTCCAGGCGGTGAAGCACCGCTGCGCGGACATGTTCGTGCAGGTCGAGTCAGCCCGCTCGGCGGTGCTGAACGCGGCGACCGTGGCCGACGAGAACCCGGACGGCCTGCCCGCCGCCGCCGCGCTCGCCAAGGCGTACTGCTCGGACGCCTTCTTCCACACGGCGGGCGAGGCGATCCAGCTGCACGGCGGCATCGGCTTCACCTGGGAGCACGACGCGCACCTGTACTTCAAGCGGGCGCAGGCGTCCCGGCAGCTGTTCGGCGCGCCCGCGAAGCACCGGGAGCGCCTCGCCGCGCTGGCCGGGCTCACGGGTGCAGCCGCAGCCCCTTGAGCACCTTGTCCACGCCGTTCTTCGGGCCGTGCACGGCGAACCCGACGAGCGGCAGCGCGTCCCCCGGGACGGCGCGGACGGTCTCCCGGTTCGCCGCGTCGTGCCCGGTCTTGAACATGTCCTCGATGTAGACGGCGGTCGGCAGCTCGCGGGCGCGGGCCCGCGCGTGGGCCGCCGCGATCGCGTCGGCGGCCCCCTCGTAGACCAGGACGGGCTGCCGGAACATCGCGAGATAGGCGTTGCCGGAGGCGTCCTTGTACGGCTCGCCGATGATCCCGGGAACGCCCCCGGCGACCGCGCTCGCCAGGAACGCCGTCACGTTGAGGCGCTGCCAGGCGGCCAGGTCGTCCCGGACGACGATCCCGATCTTGGTGTCGAAACGCATGCCGTCCAGGATCGCGCCGCGCCCGCCGGGCCGTCTTGAACGCTCGTGCGCGCGACTCGTGCGCCAGACTGGACGGCGTGGAGTGGAGCAGGTAGTGGAGTGGAGCAGGTACTGGCGGTCGGCCGACCGTCCGCTTGAGGCGATGCACGCGCGCTTCGAGCGGCACGCCTACCACCGGCACAGCCACGAGACGTACTCGTTCGGCGTCACCGAGGACGGCTACCAGGCGTTCCGCTGCCGGGGCGGCGCGCACACCAGCGCGGCCGGGATGGTCATCGCGTTCAACCCGGACGACCCGCACGACGGCCATCCCGCAGACGAGCTGGGCTTCACCTACCGGATCGTGCACATCGGCCCTGAGCTGGTGGCCGACGTGCTGGCCGACATCGCCGACCGTCCGACCGGGCTGCCGCTGTTCGACTCGCCCGTCGTGGCCGATCCCGTCCTGGCGCGGAACCTGCGCGGGCTGCACGCGGCGCTGCTGGACGGCGCGTCCGCCCTGCGCAGGGACGAACTGCTCACCGCGGCGGTCGGCGCGATGGCGGCGCGGGCGTCGACGCGGGCATCGACGCGGCGGCTGCGCGCGTCCACCGCGACCGGCGCGGTGGAGCGGGCGCGGCGGCGCCTGGAGGACTCCTACCTGGACGACGTCGGCGCCGACGACCTCGCGCGGGCGGCGGGATGCAGCCGGTTCGCGCTGTACCGGGGCTTCCGCCGCGCGTACGGGATGGCGCCGAGCGACTATCGGCGCCAGCTCCGCCTCCGCGCGGCGCGGCGGCGGCTGGCGCGCGGCGACGCGATCGGGGACGTGGCCGCCGCGACGGGGTTCGCCGACCAGGCCCATCTGACGCGGTGGTTCGTCCGCTGCTACGGCATGACGCCCGGCGGGTTCCGGGGCGCTCGCACCGACTAGGCGAGTGGGCGATTAGGGAAGAATGCCGCCCATGAGACGGGCGAGCGGGGCGATCTTCGGGCTGGCGTACGGCGACTCCCTGGGCGCGCCGACGGAATTCCTCGACATGAAGCAGATCCGGAGGCGTTTCGGCGAGCACGGCCCGACCCAGCTCAACGGCGACCCGGCGCTCGTCACCGACGACACGCAGATGACGATCGCGGTGGGCCTCGCGCTCCTCGACGCCCTGGAGAACCCGCCGTTCACCCCGGACCTGATCACGCCGATGTGGCGGCGGCGGTTCGTCGACTGGCTGAACAGCCCGGACAACGACCGCGCCCCCGGCAACACCTGCCTGCGCGCGTGCCGCGGGCTGGCCGCCGGGAAGCCGTGGGTGGACGCCACCGTGGCGGGGTCGAAGGGCTGCGGCGCGAACATGCGGGTCGCGCCGGTCGGCCTCGCCCCCGGGCTTTCGGACGAGACGCGGGCGGGCGCGTCCCAGCTCCAGGCGGCGCTGACCCACGGGCATCCGACCGGGCTCGCCGCCAGCGAGCTGACCGCGTTCGCCGTGCGGTGGCTGGCGGACGGCATGGACCCGTCCGACCTGCCGGGCGCGCTCCGCGAACGCTGCCACGACCAGCGCGCGGTCTACCACGAGCGGTGGCTCGGCGGCCTGTGGCGGCGATCCGGCGCGGGCTCCCCCGAGGCGTTCGTCGCGCGCGGCTGGGACGAGTGCCTCGGCCGCCTCGACGCCCTGGACGCGGCCCTCGCCCGCGCCGACCGGTCGTCCGACCCATGCGAGATCACCGGGGCGGGCTGGACGGCGGACGAGGCCCTCGCCACCGGCCTGCTCTGCTTCCTCCTCTTCCCGGACGAGCCGGTCGAGGCGATCCGGCGCGGCGCGGCGAGCTCCGGCGACTCCGACTCGATCGCGTGCCTGGCGGGCGCGTTCGCGGGCGCGCGCCTCGGCCTCGCCGCCTGGCCGGACGAGTGGGCGTCCCGCATCGAGTACGCCGACGACCTCGCGAGGATCGGCGCGGCCTGGGACTGACGGTCACAGGGACGCCGTCCAGCCCGTCCAGGCGTCGATCGTGATGGCGATGACCGGGCCCTCCGGCGGGCGCTCCCGGTACTGCGCGTAGCGGTCGGCCAGCAGGCGGACGGGCTCGGCCGTCCGCGCGGGGTCGTCGACGACGGCGGCGTGCCCGTCGACGCGGACCCACCAGAGGCGGTCCCAGTCGTCCTCGTAGTGGTCGGCGAGCAGCGCGACGCGCGGGTTGGCGCGGACGTTGGCGAGCCTCCGCAGGTCCCGCGTGCCCTTCGGCTTGTGGTCGACCGCCGTGTAGACGGCCCCGCGGTGGACGGCGAACGTCACCGGGACGAGGTGCGGCCGCCCGTCCTCCGCCACGGTCGCGAGGCGCGCGACCGGGACCGTCGTCAGCAGCCGGCGCGCCTCGCCGGACGACAGCTTCGGCACGTCCCCAGCGTCCCACGCCCGGCCCTGATGATCAGCACGGGCGATCACCACGGTTCGGGCGGGGTCAGGCCGCGCTCCACCACCTTCGCCAGCTCCTCGTCCGTCAGGACGCGCGGCTCCCCGATCGCCTTCGCCCGCACGTACACGCCGCACAACCACTCCAGGAGGCGCGCGTTCTCGAACGCCTCCTCCAGGTCGCGGCCGATCGCGACGCCGCCGTGGTTGGCCATCAGCGCGGCCCGCCTGCCCCCGGCCATGGCCGCGCGGACGTTCTCCGCCAGCTCCGGCGTCCCGTAGGTGGCGTACTCGGCGACCTTCACCACGCCGCCCAGCAGGAGCGTGTTGTAGTGGATCGGCGGCAGCTCGGTCATCGTCGTCGCGACGACCGCCCCGTAGGTCGAGTGGGTGTGGACGACGGCCGCCGCCGGGGTCGCCTCGTACAGGGCGAGGTGCATGGGCGTCTCGGACGACGGCGCCCGCTCCCCCTCGACCCGGCGTCCGGACATCGACACGACGGGGCAGTCGGCGGGCTCCATCCGGTCGAGCATCATCCCGCCCGGCGTGACCGCGACGAGGTCGCCGACGCGGACGCTGACGTTGCCGGACGTCCCCGCGACCAGACCGGTTTCGGCCAGCCGCCTCCCGGTCGCGACTATTTCGTCCCTTTCCTGCGCCAAGAGCATACGAATGCCTTTCACGTTCAACTTACCCGCCGGTTAGGCTACGGCCCTGACGATCTTCGAGAGGTCTGGTCATGACGGTCGTGACAGTGGGCGCGCACATCCTCGACGTGCTCGCCCGCCCCGTGCGGGGCATCCCGGACGGGCAGGACGCCGTCGTGGTGGACGAGATCAGGGTCACCGCGGCGGGCGCCGCCGCCGGGACCGCCGTGGCGCTCGCCCGGCTCGGCAACGACGTGATCTCGGTCGGCGCGATCGGCGACGACGACCTCGGCGACCTGCTCGTCGCCATCATGACCCGGAACGGGGTGGACGTGCGCGGGCTCGTCCGCCGCACCGCCGACCCGACGAGCGCCTCCGTGCTGCCGATCCGGCCGGACGGCGGGCGGCCGAGCCTCCACCTGCCCGGCGCGAACCTCACGCTCACCGCGGGCTCGGTCGGGTCCGGCCTGCTCGGCGCGGCGCGCGTCGTCCACGTCGGCGGGCCGGACGTCACGGCCGGGCTCAACGACCCCGCGTTCTTCGCGATGCTCGCGGCGGCCCGCGAGACCGGCACCGTGGTCACCCTGGACCTCCTGTCCAACCTCCCCGACCTGCTCCAGAGCGCCGCCTCGTTCCTGCCGCACGTCGACCACTTCCTGCCGAACGAGGAGCAGGCGGCGGCGATGACCGGCGAGGACGACCCCGAGAAGGCCGCCCGCGCCCTCCTCGCGCGCGGCCCGTCCACCGTCGTCGTGACGCTCGGCGGGGACGGCAGCATCGTCGCGACCGCCGCGGGCGTGCACCGGCTGCCCGCCCTGCCCGTCGAGGTCGTCGACACCACCGGCTGCGGCGACGCCTACTGCGCCGGGTTCATCACGGGCCTCGCGCACGGGCGCGACGTCCTGGAGGCGGCGCGCTGGGGCACGGCCGCCGCCGCGACCGTCGCGCAGGGCCTCGGCTCCGACGCCTGCCTCACCGACCTGGACGCCGTGCTCGCCCTCCTCAACTGACCCGGCGCGTCAGACCGCCCGGTCCCCGGTCGGCACGCGCGCCCTCCCGGCGAGGACGGCGTCGGCCGCGCCCGCGAGCTGCTCCAGCCGCGACACCTCCGACCGGTGGAACGGCGGCGCGGACGTCCGCGCCACCACGAGCGCGAGCGCGCCCTTCGCCAGCGGGCAGATCGCGTAGTGCGCGCCGTCCGGGCCGGTGAAGGCGCGCGGGCGCAGCGGCAGCAGCTCCGGCGGGACGGCCCGCGCGGCGGACGCGCTCGCGTGGACGACCACCGCCTCCCCGGCGGGGCCCGGCTGGGCGAGGCACGCCCAGTCGGCGCTGAGGATCGCCGGGACGGCGTCCGCGAGGGTCTCCGCGCCGCGCTCCGGCACGGCCGCGACCTGCCCGATCACGGCGGCGTCCGGGTGGGCGCCGAGCGGTTCGGCGGTCGGCCAGACCCCGACGAGCTCCACGCCGGGCACCGAGCCGAGGCCGTCCGCCAGCCGGTCCACGGCCGCGCCCGCGGGCCACTCGACGGTGAAGTCGTCCAGCGCCCGGCCGTGGCCGCGCTCCAGCACCGCCATCTGCACGACGTCCGCGCCGGCCGCGCCCATCGTCCGCGCCACCCGTCCCAGCGAGCCGGGACGGTCCGCCAGCCGGACGCGAATCCGCAACAACATCGCCACCTCCGGTTCCCCCACGTTTCCCCCAGGGTCGGCGAAAACCGTTTCCGTCGTGTTACGCAATGGTGTCGGACGGAGAAAACGCTGCCTGCGTCGGTGCTGGAACGGGGGGCGGGAGTCAAACTAGAGTCCAGTGAAGGTCATCAGCCGACCTATCGCCTCTTGCCGCCCAGCATTAAGGTGACTGCACGTGTCGAGGGACGGGGAACCCCGAGTCAGCGAGGACTCCGCGGCCGAGCCGGAGTCCGTGCCGGAGACGTCCGCGCAGCCCGCCCGCGCCTCCCGGCAGGGGGTGCTGGACGCCCTCGCCGGGCTCGCCGCGCGCCTGGACCGCGAGCACGAGCGGGCCGCGCACCGCGAGGCCGTCATCGATCGGCTGCACGCGGAGAACCAGCGGCTGCGGCGCGGCGAGCTGGACGCGATGCTGGAGCCGGTCCGCGCCGCGCTGTACCGGCTGCACGACCGGACGCGCCGCGAGTCCCGCCGGCTCGCCGCGCCCGAGCCCGCCGACCCGCCGGATCCGCCCGATCGGCACCGGACGGCGCTGCTGCTCGCGGCGGTCGCCGACGACGTCGCGGACGCGCTGGCTCGGCTCGGCGTCGAGCGCTTCACCGTGGAGCCGGGGCAGCCGTACGACGCGTCCCGGCACCGTCCGGTCGCGGTCACGCCCGTCGACGACCCGCTGCGGGCCGACACGGTCACGGCCGTCGAGTCGGACGGGTTCGAGCAGGGCGGGAAGGTGCTCCGCAAGGCGGAGGTCGGCGTCGGGCGGCTCCCCGCGGGCGGGGCGCGGCGCACCGGCGGGAACGCGGAGGAGGACGCGGCGGCGGAGCACGCCGCGAACGGCTCGGGTCACGCCCGCCGCCGGACGGGCGGCGGCGAGACGACGACGAACACCGATGGGTGAGAGGGACATGGCTGTCTACGGGATCGACCTGGGAACCACGTACTCCTGCATTGCCTCCATCGACGACGTGGGGCGCCCGGCGGTCCTGCGCAACATGGAGGGCACCGACACCACCCCGTCCGTCGTGTACTTCGAGAGCGGTGAGAACGTCGTCGTCGGCGCCACCGCGAAGGACACCGCGGTCCTGGAGCCCGACAACGTCGTCAGCCTCGTCAAACGCGACATGGGCCGGGACGTGACCCGTCCCATCCACGGGATCGACTTCACGCCCGAGGAGCTGTCGGCGTTCATCCTGCTGAAGCTCGCGACCGACGCCCGCACCACGACCGGCGAGGAGGCCAGGGACGTGGTGATCACCGTCCCGGCGTACTTCGGCGCGGCCGAGCGCGACGCCACCCGCAAGGCCGGGCGGATCGCGGGGCTGAACGTCATCGACATCGTGTCCGAGCCGATCGCCGCCGCGATCACCTACGGCGTGCTGAACCCCGACGCCGACCGGACGATCCTCGTCTACGACCTCGGCGGCGGGACGTTCGACACCACCGTCATCTCGCTGCGCGGCGGCCACATCGAGGTGGTGTGCACCGACGGCGACCACGAGCTCGGCGGCGCCGACTGGGACGCGCGGCTCGTCGAGCACCTCGCCGAGCGGTTCCGCGCCGAGCACCCGGACGCGGGCGACCCGCTGGACGACAAGCAGACCGAGCAGCAGCTCCGCCGCGACGCCGAGGACGCGAAGAAGGCCCTCACCACGCGGACCTCGCACACCGTCCGGGTCATGCACGCCGGGCGGGTCGCGGCCGTCGAGGTGACGCGCGAGAAGCTGGAGGAGCTGACCAAGGACCTCCTCGACCGGACGGTGGAGATCACCGGCCGGACGCTGTCCACCGCCGCGGAGAAGGGCGTGGTCGACTACGACGACCTCGTCCTCGTCGGCGGGTCCACGAAGATGCCGGTGGTCGCGGCGCGGCTGGAGACCGAGCTCGGCCTCGCGCCCCGCCTCCAGGACCCCGACCTCGCGGTCGCGAAGGGCGCGGCGCTGTACGCGTTCGAGGAGACGTACCGGCGGTTCGTCCGGGAGGGCGCGGCCGAGCGGGCCGTGGAGATGGCGAACCGGGCGGGGCTGTCGGCCGAGCAGCAGAAGCAGATCGCCGCGCGGCAGATCAAGACGGTCGCGTCGCACGCGTTCGGGATCGTGGTGGTCGACCGGGAGAGCGGCGCGGAGGGCGTCGCGCACCTCGTCCACACCAACGACGCGCTGCCCGCCGCGCGGACCGAGGACTTCTTCACCGTCTACGACGACCAGGCGTCCGCCGACATCCGGGTCATGGAGCAGGCCGGGGTGGTGGAGTCCGCCGAGCTGCCCGACAACACCGAGATCGCGACCGGGGAGATCCGCGTCCCGCACGGCAAGAAGGCGGGCTGGCCGATCCGGGTGACGTTCGAGCTCGACTCGTCCGGGCTGCTGAACGTCACGGCCGTGGAGAAGGAGACCGGCGAGCGGCTCGAACTGAAGGTGGACGTCGGCGGCATGTCCGAGGAGGAGGTCGAGCGCTCCCGGAAGACCCTCTCCCGGGTCCAGGTGAGCTGAGCCGGGAGGCGCCCGTGGCGTTCGACGACGACTACCGGCGGGAGGTACTGGAGCCCGCGCGGGCCGCGGGCGACCAGCCTCCCGAGGACCTGCGCGCCCGGTACGCGCTGGCCGACCCGCTCACCGCGGAGTCGGTCGCCGCGCGGGTCAGGCAGGTGCGGCAGTGCTGGCGGCGGGCCCGCGGCCAGTTGAAGTACCGCAAGCTGATCGACCGGCTGGAGGCCGAGCACCGCGAGCTGGCGGCGCTGTTCGCCGCCGCCGAGCGCGGCGACCTGCGGCCGCTGTCCGCGCGGCTGCGCGGCGGCCGGGAGCGCGCCGAGAAGCGGGCGGCGGAGGCCCGCGCGCGGCTCGCCGACGCCGCGGGCGCGCCGCGGATGGCGACGCCCGCCGAGATCGAGGGCATCGCCCGCACCTGCGGGGTGACGCGCGCCGAGCTGGAGCGGGTCGCCGCCGCCGACGGCGTCGAGGTCCGCGAGCCCGACCCGCTGCCCGCCGCCGCGCCCTACCCGGCGTACCGGAAGGTGCGGGAGTCGCTGGACGTCCTCGGCGACCGGCACCTCGCGGCGTTCGTGTTCGGCGGCCGGCTCGCCGGCCCGGTCCGGCTGCTGGACGGCTTCGCCGCGCCCGGCGGCGGGCCCCGGCTCGACGCGGACGCGGTCGCCGCCGTCGGCGCCGAGTGGGCGCGGCGGGGACGCGACACGAGCACCACGCACGCCGACACGGTCCTCGCCGCGCTGCGGTCCGGGGCCGACCTGTCGGCGCTGGCGCTGTTCGACGTGGTCGACCGGCTCCGCGAGCGGCTCCGACAGCGCGCGTCGGAGCGGGCGCTGCTCCGGTTCGCGACCGAGGACCTCGGCGTCGACGAGGGCGACGCGCGGCGCATGGTGTTCGCGGTCGTCCGCGAGACGGGGCCCGCGGGCGGCGGCGGCCTCGCCGGGCGCCTGCGCGCCCTGCTCGACGCGGGCGAGGTGTACGCGGCGGCGGAGCTGGCCGACGCGGCGAGCGTCCCCCGCCCGGCCGCGCCCCGGCCCGCCGGGGACGCCGGCCCGCCCGAGGAGGAGGTGCTCGCCGCCGAGGCGCGGCACCGCCTCGACACGGCGCTGCGGCTGCGCGAGTCCGCCGCCGCCGAGCCCGACCCCGACCGCGCGTACCGGCTGCTCGACGACGCGCTGCGGCTCGTCCGCGACCTGCCGGGGGCGCGGGCGCACCAGCGGCGGCTGCCGCCGCGCCCCGTCCCGGCGGTGCGCGCCGACGTCGACGCGGACGCGGACGGGCCCGCCGTGCGGCTGTCGTGGGAGCCGTCGCCGTCCGCCGAGGGCGAGGTGGCCTACCACGCGGTGCGGCGGGAGGGGCGGCCGCCGCGCGACGCGCGGGACGGCGCGCCCGTCGCCGGGACGCGCGACGGGCGGCCGCCGGTGAACGTCCCGCTGTACTACGCGGTCGTGGCGGCGCGCGGCGACGCCGCCGCCGCGCCCACCGTCGCGGAGCCGGTGGTCGTGCGGCCCGAGCCCGCCGAGGTCGTGCTCGTCGCCGGGGACGGCCAGGTCACCGGCCGGTGGCGGTGCCCGCCCGAGGCCGCCAGGGTCGTCGTCGTCCGGGACGGGACGGCCGTGCCCGGCGGGCGCGACGGGTTCCGCGAGCGCGTCCCGAACGGCCGCACCCTGCACTACCGGATCTCCGCCGTCTACGCCGACGGCGCGGGAGCCGAGACCGTGACGGACGGCGTGCCCGCCTCGGTGACGCCGACCGCGCCGCCCGAGCCGGTGTTCGAGCTGACCGCCGAGACCGCGCCGGACGACCCGGGCCTCGTCCGGGTCCGGTTCGTGCCGCCGGGGAACGGGACGGCCGAGCTGGTGCTGTCCGAGACGCCGCCGCCGTGGCCGCGCAGCGCGCTCGTCCCGCTGGCGGAGGTGCGGCGCGAGACGCGGCGGCTGGCGTGCGCGCCGGTCCCGGGCGGGCTGGACGTCCGGCCGGGGGCGAGCGGCTGGCTGCTCGCGGTGTCGGTCGCCGAGGACACGGCCGCCATCGGCGGCTACCACCACCACGTGAACCTGCCGCCGCCGCGCCGCCTCGTCGCGGAGCGGCGCGGCGACCACGTGCACGTCGGGTTCGACTGGCCGCCGGACGTCGCCGAGGTCGCGCTCGCCTACCGGGTCGGCGGGGAGGCGATCCGGATGGGCGAGCCGCCGGCGGAGGCGGTGGTGACCCGCGCCGCCTACGACACGCAGGGCGGCATCCGGGTGCCCGCCCCGGAGGACGCGCCGGTCGAGCTGACCGTCGCCGCGGCCGGGACCGTCGGCGGTGCCCGGGTGACCGGGCCGCCGGTGAGCGCCGCGGTCGCGGCCCGCGCGATCGTCCGGTACGACGTGCTGCGGGCGGGCCCGCCGTGGCGGCGGTCGCTGACGGTGCGGCTCACCTCGTCCCGCCCGCTGCGGGTGGCGCGGCTGTCGTTGGTGCTGCGCGCCGGGCGGGTCATGCCGCACCGCGCCGCCGACGGGGAGACGCTCGGCGCGTGGGAGCAGGTGCCCGTGCCGGGCGAGCTGTCCCTCGCGGCTCCGGACGCGTCCGGCCCCTACTGGCTGCGCTGCTTCGCCGACGACGACGTCGTCGAGCTGAGCGACCCGCCCGTCCGCCGACTGCGGGTGCCGTGATGACGAGGCCGCTCGCCCGCGTGGCGATCCCGCGCATCGCGTCCGGACAGCGCGCGTCCGGACGGGGAGCGTCCCGGCAGGGCGTGACGTGCCCGTACTGCTTCGCGTCGGTCGCGCCTTCGCGGATCCTGTTCCGCTGCCGGGGGCAGGCCGGGCGGCGGAAGGGCTGCGCGTCCGTCCTGGACGAGGCCCTCGCCGACTACACGGGCTCGACGGCGGGCGCGTCGCTGCCGCCGGTGTTCGCCGCGCCCGGACGCTCGTCCGGCCGGCGGGGCCGTGCGGACTGCCCCGGCTGCGGGGTGCCGACCGGCAACCGGGCCTGCCCGGAGTGCCACAACCCGCTGCCGTCCGCGTACTGCGACTCGCCGGGCCGGATCGTCGCGCTCGTCGGCGCGAAGAACGCGGGCAAGAGCACCTACATCGCCGTCCTGCTGCACGAGCTGATGAACCGGGTCGGGACGGAGCTGGACGCCTCCCTCGTCGCCTGCGACGACCGCACCATCGAGCGGTACAAGCGCGACTTCGCGCGGCCGCTGCTGGAGGAGCGGCGGCTGCTGCCGACGACGGCGAGCGCGGCCACCGGGCCCCGCGAGCCCCTCGTCTACCTGCTGACCCGCACCCGCCGGGGGCGCTTCGCGCGGGCCCGCAACGACTCGCTCGCGCTCGTCCTGTTCGATACCGCGGGCGAGGACCTGCGCAGCCGCGAGGTCACCGACCTGCACCTGCGGTATCTGGAGGCGGCCGACGCCGTCGTGTTCCTCGTCGACCCGCTGGAGCTGCCCGGCGCGCGGGCGGGCGTCCGCGAGGCCGTGCCCGCGCCGCGCGGCGCCGGGGAGGACCCCGACAGCGAGCCGCTCAACGTCATCGCGCGCGTGACGGACGCGCTGCGGCAGCGGCACGGGACGCGGCCCGGCGAGCCGCTGCCCGTCCCGGTCGCGGTCGCGCTCACCAAGATCGACGTGCTGCGTCCGGGGCTGCTCAAGCAGTCGGCGCTGCACCGGTCCCGCGCCGGGCGGGGAGTCCTCGACCTGGACGACAGGGACGCGGTGAACGAGCAGGTCCGCGCGCTGCTGCACGACTGGCAGGCCGGGCAGCTCGACACCTACCTCGGGCAGCAGTACGCCGACCACGCGCTGTTCGGGCTGTCGGCGCTCGGCGGCGTCCCGGACGGCGACCGCGTCGGCGCGGGCGGCGTCCGCCCCTACCGGGCCGAAGACCCGCTGCTGTGGCTGCTGCACCGGTTCGGGATGCTCGACGGCGTCCGCTCTGGGGACGCCTAGCGATGGCCTGGCAGCTGCACTACACGTCGGCGCGGCGCGGCCCGACCGGGCGGGCCGGGTTCCAGTTCGTCGCCGAGACGCCGGGGCTGCCGGACGGCGTCCGGGCCGGGGTGACGCCGTACCTGTCGTACCGTCCGCCGCCGGACGCGCCGTCGTCGCCGGGCGACGCGGAGCTGGGCGAGTTCCCGGTGTCGCTGCTCTACGACCGGGTGGACGGCCGTCCGCTGCTGCTGCGCTGCCGCTACCTCGGCCGCGACTACTCGGGCCGGTTCGGCAACTTCTTCGCCCACGCGGTCGTCGCCGAGCCCGACGAACTGGAGGGACTGCGGCCCGCGGAGCTGTGGCACGCCCCGCACTGGACGCAGCGTCCCGCGCCGGAGAGCGTCCTCGACGCCCTGGACGAGCTGACGCCCGGCGCGGCGCTCGACCCGGAGGCCCTCGCGGCGTGGCTCTCCTCGTCGGGTCCGGGTGACCCGTACGCGCTGCTCGCGCACCTGGTGGACGCGGTCGCGGACGTCCTCGGCCGGGGCCACGGCCGGGTCGTGCTGGTCGCCGACGACGTCGAGCTGATCGCCCGGTGGATCGCGGTCGTGTCGTACTCGCTGCCGGTCGCGGCGGCGGCGCGGCTGTCGTTCGTCACCTACACCGGCGACCCGGACGGCGCCGCGCAGCGCCTCGTCGGCACCACCCCGGCGATCTGGGCGGCGGTGCGGCACCGCGCGTCGCACGCCCGCGCGTTCCGGCTCGGCGGGCGCGTCCCGGACGGGGCGCCGAGCCGCTTCGCCCGCACCGTCGCCGGGTGCTGGCGCGACGCCGACTTCGGCGGCCTGGACGCTCTCGGCGAGCTGGCCCCGCCGAGCGATCCGGCGCGGGAGGGCGCGGGCGCGCTGCTCGCGCTGTGCCGGGGCGACGCGACCGTCACGCCGGGCGAGGAGGGCGCGGCGGCGGAGCTGCTGTCGCGGCGCGGGTCCGGCATCCCGGAGTGGGTGTGGCGCGACCTCGTGCCGGGCGTCCCGTCCATGGGGCTCGACCTGGCGCTCGCCGTGCACGAGCGGGCGCGGGAGGCGGGCGCGGCGGAGGTCGCGCGGCAGTGCGCGGTGCGCGTCGCCGACCGGCTCTCGGACGCGCTGTCCACGGCCTGCGACCTCGCGGCGGTGGCCGCCGCCGCACGTGTCGCGGACCGGGCCGGGCTGCCGCTGGACGCCGCGCGGGTCGCGGCCGGGGCGGCGCACTGCGCGCGGCGCGGCGCGGCCGACGTCGGCGCGGCGCTGTCCGGCTGCCCGGACGGGCTGCGCGGCGCCCTCCTCGGCGGCGTGCTCGCCGGCCTCGCGGGCGCCGGGGAGCGCGAGCGGGCGGCGGTGCTCACCCCCGCGAACTGCGACCTGCTGTACGAGCGCGCCGGGCTCGCCCGCGCCGCGCCCGGCGTGGCGTGCGCCGTGCTCGCGTCCGTCGGACGCCGCGACCCGGCACGCCGCGTCCCCGTCACCGGCGAGCTGCTCCGGCTGGACGGCGCCGACCTCGACCGTCCCCTCCGCGAGGTGTGGGCGTCGCCGCCGACCGCCGACGAGTGCGCCGCGCTGCTGGACGCGCACGGCGCCGCCCTCGCCGCGCATCCCGCGCTCGCCGGGCTGCCGTCCCGGGCGCTGACCAGGCTCGCCTTCCCCGGCGGCGACCGGCTCGCCGAGCCCGCCGCGCTGCGGCTCGCCGGACGCGTCCGCGAGCTGCTGCCGGACGGCCGGGCCGGACGCGACGCCGCCGCCGTCCAGGCGTACGCGGCGGCGATCACCGCGGGCCCGGGACGCGCCGCGCGCGCCCTGGCGGAGATCGCGGACGCGGGCGCCACCCCCCAGCTCGCCGGGGAGGCGTTCATCGGCGCCGCGCGGCGGCTGGCGGAGCGGCCCCCGGCGTTCCGGGCGGAGCTGCTCGCCGCCCTGCCCGCGCCCGTCCGCGCCCGGCTCGGCGCGCGGTGGACCGCCGACCTGCCCGGCCGCGCCCGCGCGGGCCGCGCCCCGCTGCGCTCCGCCGACGTCGAGCGGCGCAACGAGCTGGTCGAGGTCGTCCTGCGGCTGCGGGCGCGCGGCGCGCGCGACCCCGGCCTGGAGGCGTGGACGCGCGCCGCCGCCGGACGCTGGCTCGCCGCGAAGCAGCTCGACGCGCACCTCGCGCGCAGCCCCGAACTGCGCGCCGAACTCCGCGACCTCCTCGCCGAAGGCGGGGGGTGAGCCGGTGAACCCCGTCATCGTCGTCCTGCTGATCGTCGTGTGGGCCGCCGCCATGTGGCTCGGGTTCATGTACGTGTTCCCGGTGCTGTTCGCCGGGACGATCGTCGCCGCCGGAGCCGCCGCCCTCGGCCTGTACTACCTGCACGCCTGCCGGACGCTCGCGCCGTCCACGCTCGACGGCCCGTCGCCGGTCGCGGAGCCGACGATCTCCTACCGGCACTACCTGCTCGGCCAGGTGTGGCGCGACTGGTGGACGATCAGCCGCACCGTCGTCCCGCAGGTGTACCGGACGGCGCGGGGCGTCGTCGTCAAGCTGACGCGGGTCCTGCTCGGCGGTTTCTGGGGGTTCTTCCTCTTCCCCGTCTGGCTCGGCCTGTGCGCGGGGATCGTCGCGGCCGCCGTCCCCGCCACGGTGTTCGTGCTGGCGCTGACCGTCCTGTACGGGGTGGCCGCCGCGATCGGGCTCGCCGTGTGGCTGGCGTGCGTGCTCGTCCTCGCCGCCGTGGAGCGCCTGTTCATGATGTACGGCCGCATCCTGCAGACCTGCCCGCACCCGTTCTGCTACGAGCGGATCGGGCTGCCCGAGTACGAGTGCCCCGGCTGCGGCGCGCGGCATCCGCGCCTCACGCCCGGTTCCGGCGGCGCGTTCCGGCACGTGTGCCGGTGCGGGGCGCGGCTGCCGACGACCGTCCCGCTCGGACGGTTCCGCCTCGCCGCCTACTGCCCGCACTGCGGCGGGCGCCTCCCCGACCGGATCGGGCGGGTCCGCGTGGAGCCGCTGCCGTTCGTCGGCGGCCCGGCCGCCGGGAAGACCACGTTCATGGTCCTCGGCATCCGGGCCCTGCACGCGCGGGTCCGCGCCGTCGAGGGGCGGCTCGCGTTCGTCGAGCGGCGGCACGCGCAGGCCTACGCGGGCGCGATCCGCGAGTTCCAGCGCGGCGGGCGGCTCGCCAAGACCGGCCCCGAGCTGCCGCTCGCCACCATGGTGGACGTCGAGCTGCCCGGCCGCGCCCGCCGCATCCTCTACCTGTTCGACCCGGCCGGGGAGCACTACACGGGCGCGACGGAGGTCGAGTCGCTGCGCTACCTCGACCACGGCGAGGCGCTGCTGTTCGTCGTCGACCCGTTCGCGCTCCCCCAGCTCCGCCGGGCGCTGACCGGCGACGAGCGGCGGTTCGTCGAGCGGTCCGCCGGGTCGTCGGAGGAGGACCCGGCCGACACCCTGCAGCGGGTGCTGAACGAGCTGCGGTCGCGTCCCGACCAGGGACGGCAGAAGCGCGTCGCGGTCATCGTCACCAAGACCGACCTGCTCGCCCGCACCGAGATCGGCCGCGGCCTCGCGGGCGACGCCGACCTGCGCGAATGGCTCGGCCGCGTCGGGCTCGGCAACACCGTCCGGACGCTCGACCAGGTCGCCGGGCAGGTCCGGTACTTCGCGTCCGGCCTCGGCTCCGAGCCCGCCGACGTCGCCGAGCTGCTCGGCTGGGTGACCGGCCTGACCGCGAACGGCGCCGGAACGGTCGCCGAAGTCCCGCCCGACCCACCGGGAACGGCCCCCCTGCGCGCCCCCTGGCCGGTACGCGGCCGAGACTCGTCCCGAGTCCCGGTCGGCTACACGGTAGGCCGCTGGGCCGTCCTCTCCGGCCTGTCAGTACTGACAGCAGCCACCCTGACGGGCGCGGTCGTCGCGGCGGCCCAGCGATTCCCCTTCTGACCCAGGGGGGCTGTGTTTTCCCAGGGGGGCGACCCCCTGGAACCCCCGTTGCTCGCGAGGGGCCGTTTCCCGAGTCCGCGTTCGCGGCTCGGGAAACGGCCCCTCGCTCGGCGGGTCGTGCGGCCTCCGGCGCTGGGGCGCCTCCGGCCCCACGACCCGTGCTGATGGTCGATGTGATGTAGTTCACTTCCTGACGTGGAAGATAACGGTGTGTCATTGGATTACTGGTTTGTAGCGCGCTCGCCCACATCTGGAGATCCCCCATGACGCAGACCGCCGGATCGGTGTCCGAGACCTCGCAGGGCCGTCCGGCGGATCGGCGGCTGGTGCTGATCGGCGTGCTCGGGGCGCTGACCGCGCTCGCGCCGCTGTCGATCGACATGTACCTGCCCGCGCTGCCCCGGCTGACCTCGGACCTGTCGACCGGCGCGGCGCAGACGCAGCTCACGCTGACGGCGTGCATCGTCGGGCTGGCCGCCGGGCAGGCCGTCGCGGGGCCGCTGAGCGACACGTTCGGCCGCCGCCGCCCGCTGCTGATCGGGCTCGCCGCCTACGCCGCCGCGTCGCTGCTGTGCGCCGCCGCGCCGACCGTGGAGACGCTGATCGCGCTCCGGCTGGTGCAGGGCTTCGCGGGCGCGGCCGGGATCGTGATCGCGCGGGCGATCGTCCAGGACCTCTACGACGGCGTCGCGGCGGCCAAGTTCTTCGCCGCGCTGATGCTGGTGAACGGGCTGGCGCCGATCCTCGCGCCGGTCATCGGCGGGCAGCTGCTGCGGCTGATGCCGTGGCCGGGCGTGTTCGCCGTCCTCGCCGGGATCGGCGTGGCGCTGTTCCTCGGCGCGCTGCTCGGGCTGCGCGAGACGCTGCCGCCCGGGGAGCGCGAGACGGGCGGGCTGCGCGCGACCGCGCGGACGTTCCGCGAACTGGCCGCCGACCGCGCGTTCGTCGGGTACGCGCTCACGCTCGGCATGGCGTTCGCCGCGCTGTTCACCTACATCTCCGGGTCGCCGTTCGTGCTGCAGGACATCTACGGGCTGTCCCCGCAGCAGTTCAGCGTCGTCTTCGGCGTCAACTCCCTCGGGATCGTCGCGGCCGGGCAGCTCAGCGGCACGCTCGCCGGACGGGTGGCGCTGCGCAAGCTGCTCGCCGCCGGGCTCGTCGTCGTGGCGCTCGGCGGGGCCGCGCTGCTCGTCGCGGTGCTCGCGGACATCGGCCTTCGCGGGGTGCTGCCCGCGCTGTTCCTCGTCGCGTTCGGGGAGGGGCTCATCGGGCCGAACGCGACGGCGCTGGCGCTGTCCGGACGTCCGCCGCGCGTCGCCGGGAGCGCCTCCGCGCTGCTCGGCGTCGCGACGTTCGCGCTCGGCGGGGCCGCCGCGCCGCTCGCCGGGATCGCGGGGCCGGACACCGCCGTCCCGATGGCCCTGACGATCGCCGTCGTGGCGCTGCTCGCGGGCGTCGCCACCGTGTCCGCCGGACGCGCGCCCCGGCGGCCGAAAACGGCGCGCGCCTAGCCCAGCCCGGCGAGGACGAAGTCGGCGACCTCCTCCGCGAGCCGCTCGGCGGACTTCGGGCCGTCCGCCCGGTACCAGGCGGGCATCTGGTTCACCATGCCGAGCGCGACGATCGTGACGGTGTCGGCGGGCGTGCCGCGGCCGAACGCGCCTTCGCGCCGGCCCCGCTCGACGAGCGTCCGGAACGTCAGGTGGTAGCGGCGGCGGTCCTCGCGGACGGAGCGCATGCGGGCGTCGTCCAGCCGGTGCATCTCGCGGGTGAACACCTTCGCCTCGTCGATGTGCTCGGCGGTGCTGACGATCAGCCCGGTCAGCGCGGCGCGGAGCGCCTCGCGCGGCGGCAGCCCCCGGTCGAGGACGGTGCCGAGGTCGGCGAGCTGCCGGGCGATCAGCGAGTGGTGGATCTCGTACAGGAGGTCGTGCTTGGAGTCGAAGTAGTGGTAGAGCGCGCCCTTGGTGACCTCGGCGGCGTCCACGATGCCCTGCACGGACGTCCCGTCGAAGCCCCGTTCGGCGAACAGCCGCAGCGCGGCGGCGAGGATCCGCCGCTCCACCGCGCTCCGCCGGACGGGCGCCACGGACTCCGGAACCGCCCGCTCGCTCATCGCCGCCTCCTCATACCCGTTTGTCCTCCCTAGCTTGCCAGGAACCGACCGGTCGGTATGGGCTTCGGCCGGGGAGGATCGCGGCCTGCCGGTTCGGCCATCGAACCGGGACGCGCCGTCGTCCGGACTAATCCCGGGGAATCGGGAATCATTGGGGGAAACCAGGAGGAGGTCGAGGTGAGCGAGGACCCCGTGCGCCGCGCGGCCCGGGCCGCGATCCCGATGCTCCTGCTCGCGCTGCTGGCCCTGCTCGTCCCGGGCTGCCGGCTGACCGAGGGCGCCGGCCCGGCGGACGCGCCGCCGCCCGGCACCGCGTCCGCCACCAAGCACGGCAAGCCCAGCGGCCGCCGTCCGGGCGTCGTGAACATCGAGACCGAGCAGTCCCTGGACGGCACCCGCGCCGCCGGGACGGGCCTCGTCCTCAGCGCGGACGGCCTCGTGCTGACCAACAACCACGTCATCCAGGGCGCCACCCAGATCAAGGGCACCGACACCGACAACCGCCGGGGCTACGCCGCGAAGGTCGTCGGCTACGACCGCGCCGGGGACATCGCGGTGATCCGGCTGACCGGCGCGGTCCGGTTGAAGCCCGCCGCGTTCACCTCGGCGGCGGACGTGGCGGTCGGCGACCCGGTCACCGCGGTGGGCAACGCGGGCGGCAAGGGCGGGACGCCCACCGTCGTCACCGGGCTGGTGACGGCGCTGGAGCAGTCCGTCACCGCGCGCGACGACAGCACCGGGACGTCCGAGCGGCTCACCGGCCTGATCGAGACGAACGCGCCGATCAAGCCGGGCGACTCGGGCGGGCCGCTGCTGGACACGTCCGGGAAGGTCATCGGGATCAACACCGCCGCGTCGTCCGGGTTCACGATGGACGGCGGCGAGCGCAGGAAGGACCACCGCGGCTACGCCATCCCGTCCGACCGGGCCCTGGCCATCGCGCGGCGGATCGAGCGCGGGGAGGCGTCGGCGACCGTGCACATCGGGCCGACGGCGCTGCTCGGCGTGAAGGTCCGCTCCAACGGGCGGTCGTCCGGCGCGCTGGTCGCCGAGGTGGTCCCGGGCACGCCCGCGTACGCCGCGGGCGTGCCGGTCGGCGGGGTCATCCTCGGGCTCGGCGGGCAGGTCGTCGACTCGCCCGGCACGCTCACCGGGCTGATGCTCGCGCGCCATCCGGGGGACGTCGTCCAACTGGAATGGGCCGACCGGCAGGGCGTCCGGGCGGTCGCCCCCGTCCGTCTGACGGAAGGCCCCCCGCAGTGACGTGCGGCGGCATGCGAAAGTAGGGCATGCCCAGCCGACCGCGAGGATGTGTGCGATGAGCCGCAAGGCGCCCGACGACGACTTCGACGACACCGGTCTCCGGGTCTCCCGGCCGAAGGAGTGGGCCGCGGGCGTGCCCGGCGTCACGGCCGCGCTGCGCCAGTCCTACGACCAGATGGGCGTGAGGCGCACCGCGCTCGCGCTGCTGCGCGTCAACCAGAAGCAGGGTTTCGACTGCCCCGGCTGCGCGTGGCCGGAGGGCGAGCGCCGGCACGTCGCCGAGTTCTGCGAGAACGGCGCGAAGGCCGTCGCGGAGGAGGCGACGACCCGGCGGATCACCCCCGAGTTCTTCGCCCGGCACACCGTCGCGGAGCTGGCGGAGCGGTCCGACCACTGGCTCGGGCAGCAGGGCCGGTTGACCGAGCCGATGCTCAAGCGGGCCGGGTCCGAGCACTACGAGCCGGTGCCGTGGGACGAGGCGTTCCGCCTGCTGGCGTCCGAGCTGACGGCGCTCGACTCGCCCGACGAGGCCGTCTTCTACACCTCCGGCCGGACGAGCAACGAGGCCGCGTTCGCCTACCAGCTCTTCGTCCGGGCGTTCGGCACGAACAACCTCCCGGACTGCAGCAACATGTGCCACGAGTCGTCCGGGTCGGCGCTCAGCGAGACGATCGGCATCGGCAAAGGCTCGGTCCTGCTCGAAGACCTGGACAAGGCCGACCTGATCTTCGTCGTGGGCCAGAACCCGGGGACGAACCACCCGCGCATGCTGTCGGCGCTGGAGCAGGCGAAGAAGGCCGGGACGCGGATCATCGCCGTGAACCCGCTGCCCGAGGCCGGGCTGATGCGGTTCAAGAACCCGCAGCGCCCGTCCGGGGTGACCGGGCGCGGCACGTCGCTCGCCGACCGGTTCCTGCAGATCCGGCTGAACGGCGACCTCGCGCTGTTCCAGGCCCTCAACCGGCTGCTCCTGGAGTCGGACGCGCCGGACGCGGTCGACCGCGAGTTCCTCGACGAGCACTCCCACGGGTTCGAGGCGTTCCGGGAGCACGTCCTCGGCCTGGACTGGGACGACGTGCTGGAGGCGACCGGACTCACCCGCGGCGAGATCGCGGCGGCGCTCGGCGACGTGCTCGGCGCGAAGCGGATCATCGTGTGCTGGGCGATGGGCCTCACCCAGCACCGCAACTCCGTCCCGACGATCCGGGAGATCGTCAACTTCCTGCTGCTGCGCGGCAACATCGGGCGCCCCGGCGCGGGCGTCTGCCCGGTGCGCGGGCACTCCAACGTCCAGGGCGACCGGACGATGGGCATCTGGGAGAAGCCCAGGCCCGAGTTCCTGGACGCGCTCGCCGCCGAGTTCGGGTTCGAGCCGCCGCGCGAGCACGGCCTCGACACCGTGGACGCGATCCGCGCCATGCGCGACGGCCGGGCGACGGTGTTCCTCGGGATGGGCGGCAACTTCGTCCGCGCGACCCCCGACTCGGCCGTGACCGAGGCGGCGCTGCGCTCCTGCCAGCTGACCGCGCAGGTGTCGACGAAGCTCAACCGGTCGCACGCCGTCACCGGGGACACGGCGCTGATCCTGCCGACGCTCGGCCGGACCGAGCGCGACGAGCAGGGGTCCGGGACGCAGTTCGTCTCCGTCGAGGACTCGATGGGCATGGTGCACGCGTCCAGGGGACGGCTCGCGCCCGCGTCCGCCGACCTGCTGTCGGAGGTGTCGATCGTCTGCCGCCTGGCGAGGGCCGCGCTGCCGGACTCGGGCATCGACTGGGACGCGATGGAACGCGACTACGACGTGATCCGCGACCACGTCTCCCGGGTGGTGCCGGGCTTCGAGCGCTTCAACGCCCGCGTCCGCGGGAAGGCCGGGTTCACGCTGCCGCACGCGCCGCGCGACGAGCGCCGCTTCCCGACCGCGACCGGCAAGGCGAACATGACGGTGAACGAGCTGGAGGTGCTGCGCGTCCCGGAGGGGCGGCTGCTGCTCCAGACCGTCCGGAGCCACGACCAGTACAACACCACGATCTACGGCCTGGACGACCGGTACCGCGGCATCAAGGCAGGGCGCCGCGTCGTGTTCGTCAACCCGGACGACCTGTCCGCCCTCGGCGTGGACGACGGCGCCGTGGTCGACCTCGTCTCCGAGTGGTCGGACGGCGTGGAGCGGCGGGCGCCGTCCTTCCGCGTCGTGTCGTACCCGACCGCGCGGGGCTGCGCGGCGGCGTACTTCCCGGAGACGAACGTCCTCGTCCCGCTCGACAGCACCGCCGACGTCAGCAACACGCCGACGTCGAAGTCGGTCGTCGTCCGCCTGGAGAGCGGCTCGCCGGGGGGTGCGGGGGCGGTCTAGGCTCGGCGCATGACGAACCTCCCCGAGCCGTCCGGCGCGTCCGGGACGCCGGAGATGCGGGCCGGTGACGCCGACCGCGAGCGGGTCGCCCAGGTGCTGCGGGACGCGGCGGGCGACGGGCGGCTGACCCTCGCCGAGCTCGACGAGCGGCTGGACGCGGTGTACGCGGCCAAGACCTACGCGGACCTGGCGCCGATCACCCGCGACCTGCCGTCGCCGGGCGACGCGGCCCCGCCGCCGTCCGCCCCGGTGTCCGGCGCCCCGGACCGGCGGCCGGTCGAGGGCGCCCCGTCCTGGTCGACCGGGATCGGGGTCATGAGCGGTTTCCGCAGGTCGGGCGTGTGGAACGTGCCCCGGCGGTTCCGCGCGTTCGCGTTCTGGGGCGGCGGCAAGATCGACCTGCGGGAGGCGCGGTTCACCGAGCCGGTGACCACGATCACCGCGCTCGCGCTGATGGGCGGGTTCGAGATCATCGTGCCGGACGACGTGACCGTGCACGTCAACGGCATCGGCATCATGGGCGGCTTCGACCAGCGGGCGAGCGGCCCCGGCGTGCCCGGCGCGCCCACGGTCGTCGTCCGGGGCTTCGCGTTCTGGGGCGGCGTCGGGGTGAAGCGCCGCCGGACGAGGCAGCAGAAGGAGCTGGCGAAGCGGCAGAAGGAGCTGGGGCGCGACTCCGACGAGGAGTAGCGCCCCGGACGTCCGCTAGCGCCCGCCCGCGGCGATCCGGTCGAGCCATTCGCCGAGCAGCGCCGCCTCGGGGCCGCTGAGCCGCGCCGGCGGGTCGGCCCGCAGCGCGGCCCGCAGCGCGACGGCGCGCTGGGCCGCCGACGAGACCGCCTCCTCCCCGGCCTCCCCCGCCGGGACGGTGATCGCCGCGAGGACCGCCTCGCGGGTCCGCTCGGAGAGGTCCGCGCCGCCCTCGCCGGAGATGATCAGGAGCGTGACCCCGGCCCCGGCCGCGCCGATCATCCCGGCGGCGGCGCCGACCGGCACGCGCAGCCGCCCGGCGCGGGCGACGGCCTCGACCAGGCCGAGCAGGATGGCGTGCGCCTCCTTCGCGATGGGCGGGTGGCGGGGCGTCCCGTACATCAGCGTGTAGAGCTCGGGGTGCGTCCGGCCGAACTCGACGTGGACGTCCCAGCCCTGGCGCAGGTCGTCGACCGGGTCGCCGGTCGGGGCCTGGGCGCGCTTGCTCGCCAGGTACCGCTCGAACCCGTGGGCGGCGACCGCGTCGAGCAGCCCGGCCTTGTCGCCGAAGTGGTGGTAGAGGGTCGGCGCGCCGACGCCCGCGGCGGCGCACACGGCGCGGGTCGAGACGTCCCCGCCGCCCGCCTCGGCGAGCAGCCGCGCGGCGGCGCGGACGATCCGGGCGCGCGTGTCGGGGTCCTTCGGAGCGGTCACGAAATCAATGTTACAGAGTTCTGTCGAGCGCCGTTTGCAATCTTGAGTAGCAAGGTTATAGTCATCACTATACCGCCGTTACAGACGGCGGCGCCACACCTGACGACTGAGAGGGATGCGCCATGCGCAGCGCCGTGCTTTCCGCCCCCGGCAAGCCGCTTGAGATCGTCGAGCGGGACGTCCCAGAGCCCGGCCCCGGCGAGATCCTGGTCGAGGTCATCGCCTGCGGGATGTGCTACTCCGAGGTGAGCCAGTTCCAGGGCCACTACCCGTTCGCGGCCTTCCCCGCCGTCCCCGGGCACGAGATCAGCGGCGTCGTCGCCGCGCTCGGCGCGGGCGTCGAGTGGCCCGAGGTCGGCACCCCCGTGGGCGCCGCCTGGATCCACGGGTCCTGCGGGCATTGCGACCAGTGCGTCCGCGGCGACCAGATCCTGTGCACGGGCGCGCCGAAGCAGATCACCGGCGTCACCACGGACGGCGGCTACGCCGAGTACTTCGTCGGCCGCGCCGGTTTCGTCACCCCGCTCCCGGAGGGCCTCGACCCGGTCGCGGGCGCGCCTTTGATGTGCGCGGGGATCACCGGTTTCAACGGCCTGCGGCAGGCGGGCGTCACGGCCGGATCGAAGGTCGCCGTCGTCGGCACCGGCGGCGTCGGGACGATGGCCCTCCGCTTCGCCGCCGCGATGGGCGCGCGGGTCGCGGTCGTGTCGCGCTCCGACCGCGCCGAGAAGGCCGCGCTGGACGCGGGCGCCGAGCTGTTCGTCGCGACCGCCGAGCGGGACCCGGCCGACGCGCTGAACGGCTGGGGCGGCGGCGCCGACGTGGTGGTCAACACCACGCCCGACACCGCCGCCGGGCTCGCCGCGTTCGGCGGCCTGCGCCCCGGCGGCACGTTGCTCTACCTGGGCGTGGGCGCCGAGAACATCAGCGTCCCGCCGGTCGCGCTGGTGATGAACCGGCAGCGGGTCATGGGCGTCCCGTCCGGCTCGCCGCACGACCTGCGGGACGCGCTCGCGTTCGCGGTGGCGCACGGGATCGTGCCCGAGGTCGTCCCGGTCACGCTGGACGACGCGCCGCGCGTCCTCGCCGCGATGGACGAGGGCACCCACCGCGGCGGCCGCGCCGTGCTCACGTTCGGCTGAACCGCTTCCACGGGCAGGCCCGCTCGTAGGCCGCGCAGGCGGCCATGACCAGGGCGTCGGCGTGCCGGGCGCCGACGACCTGGAGGCCGATCGGCAGGCCCCCGGAGGTGAGGCCGCAGGGCACGCTCGCGGCGGGCTGCTGCGTCATGTTGAACGGGTAGGTGAACGGGGTCCAGCTCGTCCAGCGCGGGGACGGCGAGCCCGCCGGGACCTCCGCGCCCGCCTCGAACGCGGCGATCGGCATCGTCGGGGTGAGCAGCAGGTCGTAGCGCTCGTGGAACAGGCCCATCAGGCGGCCGAGGTCCATCCGGCGGGCCGTCGCCGTCAGGTAGTCGACGGCCGAGTACCGCGCGCCCTGCTCGCAGATCTCCCGCAGCCCCGGGTCGAGCCGCCCGCGCTCGGCCGCGGACAGGTGCTCGACGACCTTCGCCGCGCCCGCGAACCAGAGCACCTCGAACGCCTCGACCGGGTCGGCGAAGCCCGGATCGGCCTGCTCGACCTTCGCGCCCAGCGCCGCGAACGCCTCGGCCGCCGCCGCGATGGACGCCGCGACCTCGGGATCGACCCGCGCGAACCCGAGGTCGGGGCTGAACGCGACGCGCAGGCCGGTCAGGTCGTCGGGTCCGCCCTCGGCGAACAGGACGTCCGGCGGCGGCAGCGCCGACCAGTCCCGGCCGTCCGCGCCGCAGATCGCGTCGAGGAACAGCGCCGCGTCCGCGACGGTGTTGGTCATCGGGCCGGTGTGCGCGAGGGTGCCGAACGGGCTCGCCGGGTAGTGCGGGACGCGCCCGTACGTCGGCTTGATCGTGAACGTGCCGGTGAACGCGGCCGGGATGCGGACCGAGCCGCCGCCGTCCGTGCCGAGCGCGAGCGGCGCCATGCCCGCCGCGACGGCCGCCGCCGCGCCGCCGCTCGACCCGCCGGGCGTGCGCGAGGCGTCCCACGGGTTGCGGGTGACGCCGGTCAGCGGGCCGTCGGTGACGCCCTTCCACGCGAACTCGGGCGTGGTGGTCTTGCCGACGAACACCGCGCCCTGCTCGCGGAGGCGGGCGACGGCGGGCGAGTCCTCGTCCCAGGGGCCCGCCGGGTCGATCGTCGTGGAGCCGCGCAGCGTCGGCCAGCCGCGGGTGAGGAAGACGTCCTTGATCGAGACGGGCACGCCGTCCAGCGCGCCGAGCGGCGCGCCGCGCCGCCTCCGGTCGGCCGCCGCGCGGGCCATGTCGAGGGTGGTGTCCGGGTCGACCAGGCAGAACGCGTTGAGCTCCGGATCGTCGCGCTCGATCCTGGCGAGGACGGCCGCGGCCGCCTCGACCGGGGACAGCGTCCCCGCCTCGTACGCCGCCAGCAGTTCGGTCGCGGTCAGGTCGGCCGCGTCGGTCATGGCTACCCCCTCTGGTTCTGTCCGGCGTCCGAGCCGACGTAGCCGAGCCGCTTGTCGACGACGTTGCGCAGCGGACGGCCGGACACGTAGCGGCCGAGGTTCTCGGTGAACAGGTGGACCAGCTCGTCCCGCCAGCCGACGACGTCGCCGGACATGTGCGGGGAGACGATCACGTTCGGCATGTCCCACAGCGGCGAGGACGGCGGGAGCGGCTCGTCCTCGAACACGTCGAGCGCCGCGCCCGCGATGCGCCCCGCGGACAGGGCCTTGACGAGGTCGGGCTCGGCGACCAGCCCGCCGCGCCCGACGTTGATCAGCCGGGCGGACGGCCGCATCCGGTCCAGCGCGGCGGCGTCGATCATGCCGCGGGTCTGCGCGGTGAGGGGCGCCGCCAGCACGACGTAGTCGGCCTCGGCGAGCGCCTCGCCGAGCGCCGCCACCGACTTCACGACCCCGAAGTCGGGGTCGCCGTCGCGGGCGGTCCGGCCCGCGCCGCAGACGGCGAGGCCCGCCGCCGACAGTCGGCGGGCGATCGCGCGGCCGATCGGCCCGGTGCCGACGACGAGCGCGCGGGCGCCGGTGATCCGCTCGGTCTCGCGGTGCCGCCAGCGCCGCTCGCCCTGGAGCCGGACGGTCGTGCCGAAGT
This sequence comes from Actinomadura syzygii, assembly GCF_008085905.1. GTDB lineage: Bacteria > Actinomycetota > Actinomycetes > Streptosporangiales > Streptosporangiaceae > Spirillospora > Spirillospora syzygii. Next base: position 187,168 of record NZ_VSFF01000009.1, read on the forward strand.
CCTTGGCGAACGCGAGCACCAGCCCGAGGACGTATTCTGCGATCGGCTCGTCGAACACGCCTCGCGAGTTGGTGACGACCACATCGCTTTCCGCGAGGGCGGGGAAGGCCAGCCGGTCGACCCCCGCGCTCGCGATGTGGACCCAGGACGGGCCGCCCGCGGACGGCCAGGAACCGGCCACCGCGTCGGACAGGAAATCCCACATGAAGAACACGTCGGCGTCCGGGAGGGCGTCCGCGAGCTGCGGTTCGTGGACGTACCGGACGCGGCCGAGCCGCTCGGCCTCGGCCATCTCGCGGGGCTGAACGTCCCCCGTGAGCACCACCACGCGGGGCGGCGCGGCGGGTGTGGGCAGGACATGCTCCATCGGCGCCACTTTCAGGGAGTGGTGAATTTACGTGAAGGCAACTCGGGGAGGCATTGACACGCTAGGAAGCGTTCGTAGGATTGTCAACAATCAGCGCGGTGCCCCGCCAGCCCCGGTCACCGCAAAGAGATCGTGTGCTGTAAGACCGTCGCAACCGCTGCCATGAGGCCAGGACGGATCCCAGAGCGCTCTAACTGCCGTGGGGGGTCTCCCCCACCGAAACACGGAGAGTCCTTCGGGTGGCGACGCTCTCGCCCACCCCTGTGCACGGGGAGGTCCCAGCATGCCCAAGCTCATGACCATCACTCTGGAGCACCGCGGCGTCTCATGCGTCGCGGAACTGCTGGAGAAGGACGCGCCGCGGACGTGTGAGGCCGTATGGCGCTCCCTGCCCCTCGGCGGCGACGCCTACCACGCCAAGTACGCCCGCAACGAGGTCTACACGATGGTCGAACGGTTCACCGAGGACGAAGTCGGCCTCGAGAACCCCACCGTCACGCCGATCCCCGGCGACGTCGTCTTCTTCTCGTTCGCCGGCGGCATGCTCGACCGGCGGTTCAAGGAGGAGAAGGGCATCCACGGGCTGCCCGGCGTCATCGATCTCGCGATCTTCTACGGGCGCAACAACCTGCTGCTCAACGGGGACGTCGGCTGGGTTCCCGGCAACGTCTACGCGACGATCGTGGACGGTCTCGACCGGATGGCCGAGGCGTGCAACGACGTGTGGCGGTCCGGCGGCGTCGGCGAGCGGCTGGTCTACAGCCGCGCCGAGTCCTAGAGCGGTGGCCTCGCAGATGGCATTCGACCCCACGCTGGTCGTCGGCCCCGAGCTGCTCGCCCAGCACGGCATCGGCGTGGTCGCGCCCTTCGACTTCGCCCTCGACCGCGAGCTGTGGCGGTGGACCCCCGACGACGTGTCCCTGTTCATGACCCGGCTCCCGTACGTGCCGGTGCCGGTCACGGTGGAGATGGCGTCCGCGCTGTCGGACCAGTCCATCGTCCGGCAGGCGACCCGGGACGTGCTCGCCCCCGAGCCGCTCGCCGTCGCCTACGCCTGCGCGTCCGGCAGCTTCATCCGCGGCAAGGCGGGCGAGCTGCAGCTCAACCAGGCCATGATGTCCGCGGGCGCGCCCGTGTCGACGACCACGTCCGGCGCGCTCGTCGAGTCGCTGCGGCTGCTCGACGTCCGGCGGATCGCGGTCGTCACCCCCTACATCGACGCCGTCACCGAGCGGCTGGTGACGTTCCTCGGCGAGTACGGCATCGAGGTGGTGTCGTCCGTCGGGATGGGGCTGCTCAGCCACATCTGGAAGGTCGGCTACGGCGAGATCGTCTCGGCGGTGTCGTCGGTCGACCGGCCGGAGGCCGACGCGGTCTACATCAGCTGCACGAACGTCCCGACCTACGACATCATCGCGCCGCTGGAGCAGATGATCGGGAAGCCGGTCCTCACCGCCAACCAGGTGACGATGTGCACCGCGCTGCGCGCGATGGGCCGCTCGGCGGCCGGTCCCGGGCAGTCGCTGGTGCGGCTCGCCCCGTCCACCGCGGCATGATCGACACGAGCGTTAGGATGAGCGATCCCATGCGTCAGAACTCCTTGAGCGCCGGTTTCCTCTACCCCGGCTTCAGCGCCGAGGACGACTATCCGGCCATCGAGCGCGCCCTCGGCGGGGTGAGCCTGCCGGTCGTCCACACGCTGATGCGCGAGGACGCCCACCGCGTCGACGCGCTGCTCGACATCGGCGGCGCCGACGTCCTCGGCGACGGGGCGCGGACGCTGCGCGGCACCGGCGTCCAGGCCGCCGTGTGGGCGTGCACCAGCGGGAGCTTCGTCTTCGGCTGGGACGGCGCGGCCCAGCAGGTCGCGGGCGTCGCGGAGGCCGCGGGGGTGCCCGCGTCCAGCACGTCGTTCGCGTTCGTGCACGCCGCGCGGGCGCTCGGCCTGACGAGGGTCGCGGTCGCCGCGACCTACCCGGCCGACGTCGCGGAGCGGTTCGTCGCCTTCCTCGGCCACGCCGGGATCGAGGTCGTGGCGCTGTCCTGCCGCGGCATCGTCACCGCCGCCGAGGTCGGCACCCTCGGCCGGGACGAGGTCCTCGCGTTCGTCGCGGCCAACGACCACCCGGACGCCGAGGCGGTGCTGGTGCCCGACACCGCGCTGCACACCGTGTCCTGGCTCGACGAGTTGGAGGCGCGGGTCGGCAAGCCCGTGCTGACCGCGAACCAGGTGAGCGTGTGGGAGGGGCTGCGCCTCGCGGCGGGCCCGGCGGGCCTCGCGCCGCGCACCGGGCTCGGCAAGCTGTTCGCGGTGCCCGCCCCCGTCCCCGGCACCGCGCCTGATGACGAGCGGGGAAGCAGTACCCCGCAGCGATAAAACGAAAGGGGCCCGCAATGGGCCAGTTGGGTGAGCTGGAACCTGTCCCCCGGAAGTCCACCGTCGAGATCGTCTCGGACGAGCTGCGCTCGGCGATCATGTACGGCTCGCTCGCGCCCGGCGCCCAGCTCGGCGAGGCCGAGCTCGCCGGCCGGCTCGGCATCAGCCGGGGCCCGCTGCGCGAGGCGATGCAGCGGCTCGTCCAGGAGGGGCTGCTGGTCAGCGAACCGCACCGCGGCCTGTTCGTGATCACGCTGGACGAGGGCGACGTCGAGGACGTCTACCTCGCCCGGCTCGCGATCGAGCGGGAGGCGTGCCGCCTGATCATGGAGCGGAACCGGGGCGAGGCGGTGGCCCGGCTCACCGACGCCCTCGACGCCCTCGTCGACGCGGCGAGCCAGCGCGACCGCGTCGCGATGAGCGACGCCGACCAGGCGTTCCACGAGGTGCTGGTCAGCTCGTCCGGGAGCCCGCGGCTGGAGCGGATGGCGCACACGCTGCTGGTCGAGACGCGGATGTGCCTGAACGCGCTGCAGAACACCTACCCCGAGCCGTCCGAGCTGGTCGAGGAGCACCGCAGGCTGGTCGACGCGATCGGCGACGGCGAGGAGGAGCGGCTGCTGAAGCTCATCGAGGAGCACATGACCGACTCCATCGACCGGCTCCGCGTCACCTAGCGCGCGGGCCACTGGACAGTCGGCCGACCGACCACCTACATTGCAGATTGTCGACAATCTACCGCCAGACCTGATCATCGGAGGGACGCATGGCGACGCTCTCACCCCTGCTCAAGCAGGCGACCCCCGTCCTGGCCGAGCGCGGCGAGGGCGTGTACCTCTACGACACCGCCGGCAACCGCCACCTGGACTTCACGGCGGGCATCGGAGTCACCAACACCGGGCACTGCCACCCGCGCGTGGTCGAGGCGGCGCAGAAGCAGGTCGCGACGCTGATCCACGGCCAGTACACGACGGTCATGCACGAGCCGCTGCTGCGGCTCGTCGACGCGCTCGGCGAGGTGCTCCCGGACGGCCTCGACTCGCTGTTCTTCCTCAACAGCGGCAGCGAGGCGGTCGAGGCGTCCATCCGGCTCGCCCGGCACGCCACCGGACGGCAGAACATCGTCGTCTTCCACGGCTCCTTCCACGGCCGGACGATGGGCGCCGCCGCGCTCACCACGGCGGGCACCAAGTTCCGCGCCGGGATCGGCCCGCTGATGCCGGGCGTCGCCGTCGCGCCGTTCCCGCAGGCGTACCGGTACGGCTGGTCCGAGGACGAGGCCGTCCGGTTCGCCCTCCGCGAACTCGACTACCTGCTCGCGACGGTGAGCCCCGCGTCCGACACGGCCGCGTTCATGGTCGAGCCGGTGCTCGGGGAGGGCGGCTACATCCCGGCGCCTCCCGCGTTCCTTGAGGGGCTGCGCGAGCGTGCCGACCGGCACGGGATCCTCCTGATCGTGGACGAGGTCCAGACCGGCTTCGGCCGCACCGGGCGCTTCTGGGGCCACGAGCACTCGGCCGCGCGTCCCGACGTCCTGATCACCGCGAAGGGGCTGGCCAGCGGGTTCCCGCTGTCGGCGATCGCGGCCCCGGCGGCGCTGATGGAGCAGGCGTGGCCCGGCTCGCAGGGCGGCACCTACGGCGGCAACGCGGTGTCCTGCGCCGCCGCGCTCGCGACGCTGCGGGTCGTCCAGGACGAGGACCTCGTCGGCAACTCCGAGCGCCAGGGCGCGCGGTTGGGCGACGGGCTCCGCAAGGTCGCCGCCGACCACCCCGTGATCGGCGACGTGCGCGGGCTCGGGCTGATGCAGGCGAGCGAGTTCACCGGCGCGGACGGCGAGCCCGACGCGGCCGCCGCGCAGCGCGCGCACAAGGCCGCCACCGAGCGCGGCCTCCTGCTCCTGACCTGCGGCGCGTACGGGAACGTCGTGCGGATGATCCCGCCGCTGATCGTCACGGCGGAGCAGGTCGACGAGGCTCTCGGGCTGTGGTCCGCGGCGGTCGCCGACGCGGTCGGCTGACACCGCCCGAGGGCGCGACGCCGCCTCCTTTGGACTCCGTGTCACGACTGTGAGCACGGGCCGGGGAGGCGGCGTCCGCCTTTTCCGGCGTGGAACCGGGCTCTAGCCCGCCCGGACCAGCCCGTCGACGAGGGCGCGCAGGCCGTCGAGGTAGGTGTCCTCGGCGGTGAGGGACGCCCAGCGCTCGCCGAGCGAGGCCAGCCTGGGCAGTTCGTCCGGGTCGAGGTCGGCGAACAGGCGGTCGCGGTAGGTGGGCCGGCCGTCGCGGTCGCGCCTGCGGCCGGACGACGCGCGGATCATCAGCTCCCCCGCCATGTGGTACCAGATCGCCCGGTAGGCGTAGACGGCCCGCTCGACGCCGAGCCCGCACTCCACCAGCCCGTCGATGATCCGCTCGACGTACCAGAGCGCCGACTCCGCCATCAGGTCGTCGGCGGAGAGCAGCTCCACGACCCACGGGTACGCGGCGAGGACGTCGCGGATCGCGGCGGCGAGGACGACGACGCGCTCGCGCGGGTCGGCGGGCAGCTCGGGCCTGCGCAGCGACCGGGCGGCGTAGTCGTCCAGCAGCAGGACGAGCAGCTCCTCCTTGTCGCGGACGTGGTGGTAGATGGCCATGGGCGTGCTGCCGACGTCCCGGGCCAGCCGGCGCATGGTCAGGCGGTCCACGCCCTCCTCGTCCACGATCCGGCGGGCGGCCTCGACGATCTCCGCGCGGGAGATGCGCGGCGGCCTGCCGCGCGGGGCGGACGGCGGCTGGGCGGGCGGCTGCGGCATGCGGTCCATCATTCCCGCTCGAAATCCGGCGGTGGGCCGGGCTACTTTTCTTGCATGTACAAAAATAATGGAGAACGGCCCGCGGCGGTGCTGGCGGCCGCGTCCGCCGCCCAGTTCGTCGTCGCGCTGGACATGGCCGTGGTCAACGTCGCGCTGCCCGCCGTCCGGGGTGAACGCGGCGGGCGGGGCGCTCGGCGTCCTCGCGGGCGGCGTGCTCACCGAGTACGCGGGCTGGCGGTGGGTGATGTTCGTCAACCTGCCGATCGTGGCGGTCGCGCTGGCGCTCGTCCCGGCGGGCGTGCGCGAGTCGCGGAACCCCGGGCCCCGGGAGCGGATGGACGTCCTCGGCGCGGTGCTCGCGACGTCCGGGATCGGGCTGCTGGTGTTCGGGGTCGTCCGCACCGACGTCCGGGGGTGGACGTCCGCCGCGACCCTCGGGACGCTCGCCGCCGCGTTCGCCCTGCTGGCCGCGTTCGTCGCGGTCGAGGCGCGCGTGCGGTCGCCGCTCGTCCGGCTCGGCCTGCTGCGGAGCCGCTGGGTGGGCGGCGCGAACGTGATCGTCTTCCTCGCGGCGGCGGGCCAGTTCGCCGGGTTCTACTTCGTGTCGCTGTACATGCAGGAGGTGCTCGGGATGGGCGCCGCCGCGACCGGCGCCGCCTTCCTCCCGTTCTCCGCCGGGGTCGTGCTCGGGACGGTCGCCGCCGCCGCGACGACCGGCGTCGCGGCGCGCGAGGGGGGCATGGCGTCCGGCCTGCTGAACAGCTCCCGGCAGCTCGGCGGGTGCGTCGGCGTCGCCGCGCTCGCCACCGTCGCCGCGCACCGCACCGGGACGGGCACGTCCCCGGCGGCGCTCAACGACGGCTTCGCCCTGAGCCTCGCGGTCGGCGCGGGCCTGTTCGTGCCGGCCGCGCTCGTCGCCGTGGCGCTCCCCCGGCGCGCCGCCGGGGGCTCGTCCGCCGCGGTCGCGGAACCTCGACTGGAAAGAACACGCTGAGCGGCCTGACGCGGATCAGGCTTGGGCCACGGCGCCTTCCTTGAGGAGGGTCTCGGCGTCCTCGAAGCCCAGGTCCTCCAAGACGGCGCGGGTCTGCCCGCCGGGCAGGACGGGGACCCCGTCCGTACCGGCGGGCGTGCGGGAGAAGCGCGGGGCCGGGGCGGGCTGGCGGTGCCCGGCGAGCTCGGGGAAGACGTCCCGGGACGTGTTGTACGGGTGCTCCGCCGCCTCGGTCATCGACAGGACGGGCGCCACGCAGGCGTCGCTCGGGACGAAGACCTCCGTCCACTCGTCGCGGGTCCTCGTCCGGAACTCGGCGGCGAACCGGTCGCGCAGGACGGGCCATCCGTCGCGGTCGTGCTGGGCGGGGAGGTCCTCGCCGGCGAGGCCGACGAGGCGGAGGAACTCGGCGTAGAACTGGGGCTCGATGGCGCCGACCGCCATGTGCCCGCCGTCCGCCGTCTCGTAGACGTCGTACCAGGGGGCGCCGGTGTCGAGCATGTTCACGCCGCGCCGGTCCTCCCAGAGGCCGCCCGCGAGGAAGCCGTGGACGAAGGTCGACAGGTGCGCCGCGCCGTCGACGATGGCGGCGTCCACGACCTGGCCGCGCCCGCTGAGCTTCGCCTCGAGCAGGGCGGAGAGCACGCCGACGACCAGGTACATGCTGCCCCCGGCGAAGTCGCCGAGCAGGTTGATCGGGATCTGCGGCGGTCCCCCGGCGCGGCCGATCGCGTGCAGGGCGCCGCTGATCGCGATGTAGGCGACGTCGTGGCCCGCGGTGGAGGCGAGGGGGCCGTCCTGCCCCCAGCCGGTCATCCGGCCGTAGACGAGGCGGGGGTTGCGGGCGAGGCAGGCGTCCGGGCCGACGCCGAGCCGCTCGGTGACGCCGGGCCGGAACCCCTCCAGCAGGACGTCGGACTTCTCGACGAGGCGGAGCACGACGTCCCGGCCGAGGTCGTTCTTCAGGTCGACCGCGATCGACCGCTTGCCGCGGTTGGTGAAGTCGGTGCCGCCGGACGCCGCCCCGTCCCGGACGGCGGACGCCCGGTCCACGCGGATCACGTCGGCGCCGAGGTCGGCCAGCAGCATCGCGGCGAACGGGCCCGGCCCGATCCCGGCCAGCTCGATCACCCGTACTCCGGCGAGGGGCCCGTTGCCCATCTGCGACTCCCTGAATCTCGTTCGGTTCCCCCTAGTGTGCCCGATCCCGGTAAGCGCGCCCTGATCCGGGGCCGCGCCGGAAAGGGGGTCCCGTCAGCGGGCGGTCAGGGTGACGCGGACGCCGCGCGGGCCCGGCGCGACGAGCAGCCGGTTCCGCGTGTCCGGGCGGACGACGCCCTTCGCGTGCGGGACCAGGCCACGCCCCGCCGCGGCCAGGTAGTACCAGCGGCCGGCCGGGGACCGCCACCGCGTCCCGCTCACCGGGCGCCGCGCGTCGCAGGGCCCGGTGTCCCGGTCGCCCGCGCCGAGCAGCGTCGCGCGGGCGGTGGCGGCCCCGCCGGAGTAGGCCAGGCGGGTGCACACCCAGTCGGCCCGCTTCCCGCCGTCGGGGAGCTGGCCCGTCCAGAAGTTCCAGGCCGTCGCCTCGGTGACCGCCCGCGCGTCCGGACGGACGAGGCAGGCGAGGCGGTTCCAGACCCGGCGGCCGTTCGCGCCCAGCCGGGCGGGGCGCTCCGCGCCGCCCGGCCGGTGATCGGGCCCGTGGTAGGCGAGGACGGCGGGGTCCGGGCCGCCGAGGTCGCCGACCGTCCGCGCGCCGAGATGGAAGAGCGGGCCGCGCCCGCAGCCGGTGGCGGCGCGGGCGGCGGCGGTCACGCCGTCGGCGACCGGGAGCGGGCCGCCGGTCAGGGCCTCGGGACGCGGGTCCCAGGGCGCGAGGAGGTAGCGTCCGCCGCCGAGCGGGATCGGCGCGGACGGGTCGGCGGGCGCGGCGACGGCGTCCAGGTCGTCGCGCGCGTACCGGGCCAGCCGGTCGCCGCGCCGCAGCACGGCGAGGGGCACCCCGTCCACGTGTCCCGCGTAGAGGAGCCGGACGTCGCGCCGGTCGCCGGGGGCCGCCCACGCGCGGGCGGCGCGGGCGGTGAACGCCCGGTCGCGGACGAGGTCGCCGCGCGCGGGCCAGGCGTCGAGCGCGCGGACGTGCCGCCAGGCGTCCGGCGCGGCCGCCACGACGCGCGGGCCGCGCGGCCGGGGCGCGTGGTGCTCGGTCGAGACCAGCACGGCGACCAGGCCCGCGGTGAGGAGGACGGCGGTCACGAGCGGCAGCGCCGAGCGGGTCCGGACCGGGCGGAGCACCGGCTCGAACCGCTCGGGGCGCCGTCCGCCCGGCGGCCGGGTCGCGTCGGCCGCCCGGATCGCCGCCCACGGGTCGCGCACCCGCAGCTCGATGAGCTGGTCCCGGACGGCGTACCGCGGCAGCCCCTCCACGTGCCGCAGGACGTAGGCGACCCGGACCTCGGGGTCGAGCCGCGCCAGCGCGGCGGTCAGCGCCGGGTCGGGCAGCCGCGGGGGCAGCGCCCGCAGCCACGGGCCGAGCCCGACGCGCAGCCGCCGGGACGGCCGCATCGCCCGGCGCAGCACCCGGGTGCGGCGGCGCGCGTACCCGGCGGGCGAGCGGTCGCGGGCGCCGCGCGCGGTGCCGTCCACGATCCGGCGCGCGACCGCGAGGCGGTAGACGCGCTTTCCCCGTCCCGGCAGCACGAAATAGGCCATCCGGACAAGATCTCCATAAGCCGATTTCGCCGCCGGCGTTTCCGTCGCCGAATGCGTCAGGACGTCCTCCGTCACGGCGGGCCGCTCCCTCCGGGCCGTTCCTTCGTCGCGAAACCAGAGGCTAGGCCGCGCCCGGCGGCGCCCGGAACGGAATTGGGACACTGATTAATCAGCCCTTGGAATTGCCGCCCATTTCCCTTGGACGAAGCGGACGCGGACGGGCGGCCCGGCGGCTGATGGCGCGCCCGGATCAGCCGCGCCCGTTTCGTCCCCGTACTACGCTGTCGAGCGCCGGGGAACCTCCCCGGGCCGCAGGACATCGAAAGATCGCGCCCCCCGCCGCGACCCGGACCGAGCCACCGAGAGGGATCTTCCTGCCCATGACCGAGGACGTCCCCGGCTACCGGGTGCTGGAGCAGGTCGGCGAGGGCGGCTTCAGCGTCGTCTACCGGGCGCACCAGGAGCGCCTCGACCGGATGGTCGCGCTGAAGGTGCTGTCCATCGGCTCGGTGGACGACGCGGCGATGCGGCGCTTCCAGCGGGAGAGCAAGATCACCGGGCGGTTGTCCGGCCACCCGAACATCGTGACCGTGCTGGACACCGGCACCACCCGGTCCGGGCGCCCCTACATCGCGATGGAGTACTTCGAGCACGGCGCGCTCACCGACCGGCTCGCGCGGGAGGGGCCGCTGCCCGTCGCGGACGTCCTGCGCATCGGCGTGAAGATGGCGGGCGCGCTCGCCGCCACGCACGAGACCGACGTCCTGCACCGCGACGTCAAGCCGCAGAACGTGCTGCTGTCCCGGTACGGGGAGCCCGCGCTCGCCGACTTCGGCATCGCCCGCCTGGTCGACAGCTTCGACGCCACCCACACGCAGGCGTTCACCCCGCACCACGCGGCGCCCGAGATCCTGGAGGGCAGGCAGCCCGGGGTCGGCGGCGACATCTACTCGCTCGGCTCGACGCTGTACCAGCTCCTCGCCGGGCGGCCCGCGTTCAAGGGCCCGCCGGGCGAGGGCATCGCCCTGCTGATGCTGCGGATCCTGCACGACGCGCCGCCGCCGATCCCGCGCGGGGACGTCCCGCCGCAGGTCGCGGACGTCATCGGACGCGCCATGGCGAAGACCCCCGAGCAGCGGTTCGCGACCGCCGTGGAGTTCGCGCGGGACCTCCAGCGGGTGCAGGCCGAGCTCGGGCTCCCGGTCACGGACGTCGCGCACAGCAGCGGCGCCGTCCTGCCGGTCGCGCCGGTGGACGGCGGGCCGGGCTCCTCGTCCGGCGGGTTCCCGTCCGGCGGGTTCTCCTCGTCGGGGGCGCGCACGCCCCGGCTGACGTTCCCCGACACCTCTCAGCCGTCGCCGTCGCCGCCGTCGTCGGCCGGGACGGGGCCGCCGCGCGTCCCGGAGTGGGCGCCGACCGCGCAGGGGCCGTCCGCGCCCGCGCCGCCGTCCCCGTGGCATCCGGACGCCGCCCCGCCGCGCTCGCCGGACGCCCTCCTCCCCCAAGACGCCCCGATGCGGCACGCGGCCGCGCTCCGGCAGGCGCCGCCCGCCCTGGGCGACCCGCGCGCGAGCGGCTCGTACACGACCCCGCACACCGCGCCGCACACCGACCCGCACACGAATCCCCATACGACGCCGCACGCCGACCCGCGGCGGCTCGGCCAGGACCACCGTCCGGACGACGGTCCGCGCCGGGGCCTCATCATCGCGGCGGGCGTCGCGCTCGTCGGCGGCCTCGGGCTCGGCGTCGGGGCGCTCGCGCTGACCGGGAACGGAGACCCGCAGGGGACGTCGCCGAACGGGGGCACCCCGGCGGCCTCCGAACCCGCCCCGCAGGGGCAGGCCACGGACGTCCCGGCCCAGCCGGTCACGCCCGCGCAGCTCGCCGCGGCGCGCCCGCGCAAGGTCGTCGCCAGGCCGGTCGGCCGGGCCGCCGCCCTGATCTGGACGCTCCCGCCCGCCGCGCACGACCTTCCCCTGCTCATCCAGCAGCAGCCCGCCGGGACGACCCCGATCGTGACGGTGAAGGCCGGGTCCCGCTCGGCGACGATGCCGGGACTGCGCCCGAACACCGTCTACTGCTTCAAGGTCGGCGCGGTGCTGCGCCTCAACCAGGGCCGGGCGCCGGACGTAGCGTGGTCGGCGCCCGCGTGCGTCCCGAAGGGCAAGCAGAAGAAGCAGAAGGTCTGAGCGGGACGGCCCTACGGCTCGCACGTCCACACCGCGGGCCCGGCGAAACTGTTCCAGTCGCCCGGAGTGTCGACCAGGTAGCCGATCACGTAGCCGAGTTTGCCTTGATACGTGATGTAGGCGTACTTGTCGCCCTTGAGCGTGGCGTTGCGGTCGAAGTACGCGCCTTTCACCTGGCAGTGCACGTCGACCATCTCGCCGTTGTTGTCGTTCATGGTGACGATGGTCTTGCCGTTCTCGACGTCGGGAATGTCCCTGACGTAGGAGGTGGACTTCCCGTTGCGCTCGATCGGGTATCGGCCGATGGGGCCGGTGAGCCTCGTGTTCAGCTTCGCGGCGGAGCTGCTGCCCGCGCCGTTCACGGCGGACACGGTGAAGGTGTAGAGGCCGTTCGTCCACACGTCGCCGAGGGACGCGGACGCGGCGGAGACCGTCCGGCTGCCCTTGACGGGGCCGTCCCAGCTCAGCTTGTAGGCGGCGGGCGCGTCCGCGCCCGGCGGGGGCGTCCAGGCGACCTTCGTCCCGGACGACGTCGCCTGCGCGGTGAGGCCGGTCGGCGCGCCCGGCGTCACGCACGGCCGGACGGGGTCGCTCGGCGCGGACGCCGTCTCGCGCGTCCGGCCGCGGGCGTCCCGGTAGCGGACGGCGACGCGGAACCGGTACTCGCGCGCGCAGTCGCCGCCGGTCACCGTGAACGGCCCGCCGCCCGGCCCGGCGGCGGCCGGAGCGGCCCTGAGCCCGGACGGGACGTCCTTGAGCACGAACCCGAGCACACCGTCGCCACGCGAGGGCTGGTAGTCGACGCGCATCGTCCCGGCGCCCGGTGTGACCGTCACGTTCGTCGGCGCGGCGGGCGGCTGCCCGGGTCGCGGCGGGCGCGGCGGCGTAGACGGCCGCTGCGGCGGCGTCGGGTCGCCGACCCCGCCGGGCAGCGGGATCTCGGTGCGCCTCGGGCCGCCCGCGACCCGGTCCCGGTACTTGTCGATCCCCTTGGACGCGCCGCCCCGGTCGATCACGACGGCGTGCGGGCCGCCCGGGTCGTTGGCCCAGAGCAGGCCGTCCCGGACGAAGACGTCCAGCCGGGACGGGCGTCCCGACACCGGGACCGGCGCCTCGAACCGGTTGGCGGCCGCGTCGTACACGACGAGCGCGCCCGCGGTCTCGTCCGGGATGTAGACCTTCGGGCCGAGCATCTGCGGCGGCCGGTAACGGTGCCTCGGCATCGTGAGGCGGGTGCTGGAGTACCGTCCGGTGCCGGTGTCGACGGTGACCAGCGAGCCGGTCCCGGGCACGAGCAGCGGGACGGTCGTCCCCTCGGTGCGGGCGGGGGCGAGCACGCCGCCGCGCCCGGACCGCCGGACGGTCGTCGGCAGGCTGACGGTCAGCCGCGCCCCGGACGATTTCAGCACGGTCGCGGTCGCGGCGGTCGAGTCGGTCACGACGGGGTCCCCGCCCGCGATGGTCAGGGCCAGGCTGTCGCCCGCGCCGCCGACCTTGACGGGCGGCTGGAGGCGGCCGTCCGCGAACGCCGACACCTCGCCGTTCCGCGACACCGGCACCCACAGCGCGCCCCGGGCGTCGATCCCGGCCTGGCCGAGCAGCGGCGGCAGCGTCGCCGCCGGTCCGACCGGGGACAGCGCGACCGGGTCGATCTGCTGCACGACGCCCTTGATCGAGTCGACCGTGTACGCCCTGCCCGCCCCGGCGAGCACCTGGATGCCCTGGCCGAGCGGGCGGCTCTGCCCGATGTCGAGCTGCGCCGGGTCCAGCCTGCTGACCACCCCGGTGATGAGGTCGACGATCAGCACGGTGGCGCCGTCCTGGACGACCTGGATCTCGTGGCCGCGCATCTGCGGGATCACGCTCGTCTTGCCGTCCACCTTGGCCGCCGGGCCGTTGGCGTGGACGACGAGGCCGCGGCTCCCCGCGCTCAGCCAGGCGCCGACGTCGGCGAGGCGGTACCTGGCGCTCGCCGCGCCCACCCCGTACGCGGCGGCGGCGATCGCGAGCGCGCCGACGAGGCCGGCGGCGACCTGGCCCGTCAGCCGGTCGCGCCGGAGCAGCCGCCGAAGGCCCGCCCGCACTGTCCTTGATCACCGTCCCCGTATGACGGGATACCGTAGCGGCAACCGTTCCGAAATAACCGGTATTTGGGGAGATAGGGCGCGGATCAGTCTTCGGCGATCGCCGCGGTGAACGTCGGGACGGTGATGTTCCGCCCCGAGACGACGACCACGAGACGGCCCGTGACCTCGACCGCCCCGGCGAGGACGGCGGCGATCCCGGCCGCGCCCGCGCCCTCCGCGACGAGGCCGTGCTCGCGGAACAGCCAGCGCATCGCCGCGCGGATCCGGTCGTCGTCGACGGCGGTCAGCACGGCGTCCCGGCCGATCACGGACGGGGTGACGCAGCCCGGTTCGAGGTTGCCGGGCAGGCCGTCGGCGAACGTGTCGCCGACCTCGACCGCGACGACCCGTCCGGCCTCGACCGAGGCGGACACGCCGCGCGACACGGCCGACTCCACGCCGACGAGGCGCACGCCGTCGCGTTCGCGCGCCCACAGGGCCAGCCCGGCGAGCAGCCCGCCGCCGCCGACCGGCGCGACGACGGTGAGCGGACCGTCGCCGGCCTGCTCGTCCAGTTCGCGTCCGATGGTGCCCTGGCCCGCGATGACCGCCGGGTCGTTGTAGGGCGAGACGTAGTGGCCGGGCAGCGTCCGCGCGTACGCCTCGGCCTCGTCGTAGGTCGTCCCGTGCCGGACGAGCCGCACCGGGAACGCGCCGATCTTCTCGACCTTCGCCCGCGACGCGCGGGTCGACACGACGACGGTGACGTCCGCGCCGGACCGGGCCGCCGCGTGGCCCATGCCGAGCCCGTGGTTGCCCGCGCTCGCCGTCACGGCGGGCACGCCGTCCGGCAGGGCGGCGACGGCGGCGAGCGCGCCGCGCACCTTGAACGCGCCCATGGGCTGGAACGTCTCCAGCTTGAGCAGCGCGTCCGGGGCGAGGGCGGTCGGCGCCACGGGCGTCGGCGCGAGCGCGGCGGACACGGTGCGCCAGGCGCGGTCGAGGTCGTCCAGGTCGGGTGGGCGGACGTCGCGGACGTTCACCCGCGCCCTCCGGCGGACGTCTCGTCGAGCTCCTCCCCCAGCCGCTCGTGCAGGCGCGACCGGATCTCGTCGGGCGTGTAGGAGCGGCGCCGCCGCTCGGCCCGCACCACCACGGCGCCGGTCGCCGCGACGCCGAGGAACCCGGCGACGCCCAGTGCCTTCCACAGACCAGGGGATTTGAGCAGACGCATACGGATACCGTATCGATCATGCCTGGTACGAGCATCCCACTCGACGAGGCCGCCGAGCTGACCCGCACCGGTGACGTGTGGCTCTTCCGCGGCCGGACGGTCGCCGACCGCGCCATCCAGTTCTCAACGAACAGCCCGGTCAACCACGTCGGGATGGCGGTGGTCATCGACGACCTGCCGCCGCTCATGTGGCACGCCGAGCTGGGCCGCTCCCTCCCCGACATGTGGTCGGGCGGGCGGCACCGCGGCGCGCAGCTCCACGACCTGCGCGACGCCGTCCTGGTCTGGGGGAACCGGTACGGGCAGCGGGCGTGGCTGCGGCAGCTCGACCCGCCGCCGACCCGGGAGATGGAGGACGCGGCGCTCCGCGCGGTGGCCCGGCTGGACGGCACGCCGTTCCCCTCCACGTCCCGGCTGGCGACGCGGTGGGTGCGCGGGCGCGTGCCGATCCGGCGTCCGGCCGAGCGGGAGCAGGCCCTGGAGACGGCGTTCTGCGCGGAGATCGTCGCCGTGACGTACCAGGCGATGGGGCTGCTGCGGAAGGGCCGCCGCCCGAACTGGTTCGACCCGGGGCGGTTCTGGAGCGGCGACGACCTGGAGCTGGAGGCGGGCGCGGCGCTCGGCGGCGAGATCGCCGTCAGCCTCCCCGCGAAGTGACGTCCCGCCGGTCCCTCAAAGAGCGCGGGTGGAGGCGGCGGCGGAGTCGGCGCAGCCGCCCGGCCTTCGCGGTGACGAGGCGTCCGAGTTCGTCGGTGTGCCGCCAGGCGAGGTCGGCGGCGTCCGGGGCGGGACCGGACGCGGCGAACCGGCTGCGGTTGACGAGGTCGGCGAGCGGGCGCAGGTGGCCGTGGGCGTCCGTGCCGACGCTGGACGCGCCGAACTGCGCGACCTCGTGCGCGGTCAGCGTCCGGACGGAGGACAGGCCGACGTCCGCGAGGTCGTCGAGGGCCTGGTGCCAGGCGCCGGTGACGCGCGCGGCGGGCGTGCCCGTCCGGCGCCGCCGCCTGCGCAGGGCCGGGGCGAGCAGGACGGCGAGCACATAGCCGATCAGCAGGACGGCGACCCCGATCGACGCGAACACCCACCACGGCATCGGCGAGCCCTCTTCGGACAGGGCCGTCTTCTGAGCCTTCTTTTGGGGCGTGTTCCCCGGCCCCTGCCCGCGCTGCTGGGACGCCGCGTTCTTCTGCGCCTCCTCCAGCTTCTGCTCCGTCTCCCCCGCCGCGACCGAGTCGTTGTTCTTGGAACGGCGTGCGCTGTCGGGCATCGGGTTGAAGCGGATCCAGCCGAGACCGTCGAACTTGACCTCGGGCCAGACCATCACGTCCCCGGAGCGGACCTGGACGGTGTCGCCCACCCGGTTCCCGCCGTCGAAGCCCACCACGACGCGGGACGGCAGGCCGGCCGTCCGGGCGAGCAGCGCGTAGGCGGTCGCGAAGTGCTCCGGCGTCCCGCGCCTGCCCTCGCCGAGGAAATAGTCGAGCTGCCGATAGCTGTGGCCGGGCGGGGCCGTCACGTCGTACCTGGCGTACCGCTTGAGGTACTGGGCGAGCATCGCGGCCTTCTGGATCGGCGACACCGCACCCCGCGTCGCCGCCTGCGCGAACCGCCGGAACTCCGCGATCTGGACGGGCGGCTCCTTCGCGCCCGGCCCCCACGGCAGTTCCCGCGCCGCCCGCGCCTCGGCGTCGGTCGCGACGGCGGCGTCCGCGAGGTCGTCGGCCGTCCACTCGGGGACGACCGAGTCGACCCGGTACGCCTGGCCCGGACGCAGCGGCTGCGCCGCCGCGAGGGCCCCGCTGGCTGGGTCGACGACGACGGGCAGCCCGTCCACCTGGCGCGGACGGTCCGCCGCCGGAACCCACACGCCGGGCAGGTCGCGGATCGTGATCCGCTGCCCGACCTGGTGCTCGCGCTCCGGCTTCGGCCCCTCCGGCACGCGCCGCCCGGTCGGGACGAACCGCGCCGTCGACGACCACGTCACCCCGTCGAAGCGGTCGAGCACGGCGAGCCGCTCGATCTCGCTCCGCCTGGACTGGACGGTGAACATCACCTGGTCGGGGCTCAGCAGCCACCCGCCGACCCGGTCGAGCGGGCTGACGCTGTCGCGCTGCTGCGGCGGCGGCGCCCGCACCTGCTCGCGCGGGTTGTACGGCTCGGCGCCGACCGGGACGACCGGCCCGGACGCGAACGCCAGCCCGCCGAGCACGGCGGCGGCCGGGACGCCGACGACCAGCGGACGCCACGCCATCCCCGAGGCGGACACGTCCGCGCGCAGCATGACGAGCATCGCGATGAGAACGACGGTCGCGGCTGCGAGGGGGACGTTGGAGCCGGGGCCGTCCACGCCGAGCAGCAGCGCGACCGCCCACGCCGCGAGGGACGGCACGCACGGCACGGCGCGCAGCGCCGTCCGCAGCGCCAGCTCGGCGGACGCGAACGCCGCCAGCCACACCACCAGGCTGACCAGGACGAGCAGTTCCGGCTCGGCCGGGGCGGGCAGCAGCGTGGTCAGGATCGTCTTCCACGAGCCGAGGACGCCTTCGCGCAGCGTCCGCGGGAGCGTTCCGTCGCCGAGCGCGGGACGCAGCACCGTGAGGGTGACCGTCGCCGCCCACGCCACGACCGTCAGCACCACCGAGATCCACAGCGGCCACGGCTTCCCGCGAGGGCCGGACAGCAGCGCGCACAGCACCGTCGGCACGACCGCCGCCACGGCCGCGACCGGCGCCACCGGGCCGAACCCGAACACCCGCTGGAACGCGAGCCCGGCGACCGCCGCCAGGCAGGCGGTCACGGCGAGGGAGGCGTAGCGGGTCACCGGACGCTCCCGAGGCGCCGCCACGACTCGGCCAGCCCGTCCAGGTCGGCGAGGTCGATCACGTGCACGCCGGGCGGCGCGGACGCGGGCCCGGACGGCCGCACCCGCAGCACCACGACCCGGTCGAACCGGCTCCGGACGGACGCGATCCGCCCCAGCTCCGCCGTGCCCGACGCGACCACGACGAGCGACCCGCCCGCGCGGACGCGGCGCAGCGCGTCCACCGCCGACCGGGGCCCCTCCTTCGGCGCGACGGCCGTGAGCCGGTCGAGGAGCGCCTCCACGTCGTCGGGCCCGCCGCGCGTGTCGGCGAGCGGCCCGTCGCCGGTCAGGACGCGGACCGGGAAGTTCGCCGCAGCCGCGCCCACCGCGACCGACGCGGCGGCGTCGACGGCCAGCTCGAAGTCGTCCGGCTCCGCCCAGGCGTCGGGACGCGCCTCCAGCACGACCGTGGTCGTCGGCAGGCTCGCGTCGACGAGCTGGCGGACCATGAGCGTGCCCGTCCGCGCCGAGGACTTCCAGTGGATGTGGCGCAGCTCGTCCCCGATCACGTACTCGCGGAGCGCGTGGAACGTCGCCGTCCCCGCCGGGGACCGGTCGCTCGTCGGCCCTTCCAGGTGGTGCGCGCGGCCGGACGGCAGCAGCGGCAGCCGCACCGTCTTCGGCCGGACGAGCAGCACCCTCGGCTCCCCGTACTCGCGGACGCGCCGCGCCAGCCGCAGCGGGTCGGCGCGCACCAGCCGCAGCGGGCCGACCGGGATCTCGCCGCGCCGGTCGGTCGGGAGCCGGTAGGTCACCGAGCGGGTGCCGCCTGGGCGCAGGCGCGGAACGTCCACCGCCACCGACTCCGCCCCGGCCGCGTCATGCGCGCTCACTCCGCGCGCAGCACGCCCCCTGTTAGTGACGTGCACGACGCCGACCGCCGGTTCGCCGCGCTCCACCTTCGCGGGCGCGATGTCCCGGCGGACGTCCAGCTTCGGGCGCGGCAGCGTCCACAGCGCGGCGGCCCCCACCGCGGCCAGCCCGGCGACCGCGAGCATCGCGGGCTCCGGGTACCCGAGCCACCAGCCCGCCGCGTAGAGCAGGACCGACCCGGCCGCCGTCCCCCATCCGAGCGGCGTCAGCACCTCAGACTCCGCCGCTAGACACCGGCGGCCTGCGGCGTCGGCACGTTCCGCAGCGCCTCGCCGACGACGTCCGCGCCGGTGCGGCCGCGCAGCTCCGCCTCCGGCGTGACGATCAGCCGGTGCGCGATCACCGGGACGGCGAGCGCCTTCACGTCCTCCGGGACGATGTAGGACCGCCCGGCCGCCGCCGCCCGCACCCGCGCCGCGCGCAGCAGCGCGATGCTCGCCCGCGGCGACGCGCCGAGCCGCAGGTCGGGATGCTCGCGGGTGGCCGCGACGACCCGCACCAGGTAGTCGAACAGCGGCGGCGCGACGTGCAGCCGCTGCGCGAAGTCGATCATGCGGGCGAGGTCCTCGCGGGCCATCACCGGCGGCATCTGGTCGAGCGTCGCGCCGGTCGGCGCGCCCGCGAGCAGCGCCACCTCGGCCTGGTGGTCGGGGTAGCCCATCGAGATCCGCATCAGGAACCGGTCGAGCTGCGCCTCCGGCAGCGGGTAGGTGCCGTCCATGTCGACCGGGTTCTGCGTCGCGATCACCATGAACGGGCGCGGCACCGGGTGCGGCGCGCCCTCCACGCTGACCCGGCGCTCCTCCATGACCTCCAGCAGCGCCGACTGCGTCTTCGGGGAGCCGCGGTTGATCTCGTCCGCGACGGCGATGTTCGCGAAGATCGGACCGGGGTGGAACTCGAACGCGCTCGTCCCCTGGTTGAAGATCGACACGCCGGTGATGTCGCTCGGCAGGAGGTCGGGGGTGAACTGGATGCGGGTCCACTTGGCGTCCACGGACGCCGACATCGCGCGGGCGAGCGTCGTCTTGCCGACGCCGGGGACGTCCTCCACGAGCAGGTGCCCCTCGGCGAGCAGGCAGACGAGCGCCAGCTCCACCTTCTCCCGCTTGCCGCGCACCACCCGCTCGACGTTGCCCGCGAGCGCCGCGAACATCTGCGCGAACCGCGCTACCAGGGCCTCCGCGTCCATCGACCCGTTCTCGGTCATCAGCCGCACCCCCAGAGCGTCGAGGAGAAGGTCCCCGAGTCCGAGCCGGGGGTGGTCACGTAGATGTCGCTGACCCAGCGCACCCGGCCCCCGTACTCGATCTTGTCCCAGACGGTGCTGACGAGGCTGCCGTCCTGCTGGTCCTGGACCCGGTCGCCGGTCTCCTGGCAGATCACCTTCACCGCTCCCGTGAAGCCCTTGGGGAACGAGCCGTCGCGCGGCGTCGTGGTGGCCGGGCCGGTGTGCAGGTAGGTGTTCGTGGTCTCGTTGTGGTGCCCGTTGTAGGTCCGGGCGTGGGCGGCGGGGTCGAGAGTCTCCGAGACGCTCACCGGCGTGGACGACCCGGCGCCGTTGCGGGCGGTCACGGTGAACGTGTGGGTGCGTCCGTTGGCCAGGCCCGTGACCGACTTCGAGGTGCCCGCGGCCGTGGCCGTGCCGCCGTCCCAGGCGATGTCGTAGGTGACGTCGTAGCCGGACGACGCGCCCCAGGTGAGGTTCGCGCCGTGGTTGACGCCGGTCGCGGCGAGCGCCGTCGCCGGGCCGGGGGCCGTGCACGCGGTCGCGCCGACGTCGCCGGACTCGCTGTAGGCGGCCTTGCCGTCCTTGCCCCGGTACTGGGCGGCGACCTTGTAGATGTGGGTCGTCGTGTCGCAGGTGAGGCCGCCGACCGTGAACGTCCCGCCGCGGGTGTTCGCGGGGAACCGCGCCGGGCTCGCCCCGGCGACCGGCGCGCCCGCCTGGTCGAGCAGGACGAACCGCGTCACCGGGTACACGCCGGGCGGCTGGGCGGCGGGCGTGAACCGCACCTTGACCGACCCGCCGTCGCCGGACGCGGCGGGCGTCGGCGGATCGGGCGCGGTCGGGTCCTTCTTCACCGGCGCCTTCGGCGGCCTGCCCTGCGGTGGGACGCCGTTGGACCCGCCGGGCCCGCCGCCCGCGCCGTTGCGGTTGCCGCGCCCGCCGCCCGGCTCCGCCTGGACGGGCAGCGGCCGCCGCGCGCCGCCCGGGATCCGGTCGTCGTACTTCTTGATGCGCTTGACGCCGCCGCTCGGGTCGAACGCGAGGGCGATCGCGCCGTTCGGGTCGTTCACCCAGAGCATGTGGTCGCGGACGAGGATCTCGATCGTCCCGCCGGGCCGGGTCGCGGCGATCGGCCGCTCCCAGGTGTTGCCGTCGACGTTGAAGACCAGCAGGCGTCCGGACGTGCGGTCGGGCAGGTACACGCGCGAGCCGAGGACGTGCGGCGGCTCGAACGCGTGGGCGGGCATGCGCAGCGCGACCGAGTCGACGCGCCCGACGCCGGTGTTCAGCAGGTACAGGGCGCCGCCGTCGCCGAGCATCGGGACGATCTGCCCGTCCGCCACCGCCGGGACCTTGACCCCGTCGCGCGCCCGCGCGACCGGCGCGGGCAGGTTGATCCGCTGCGTGCCCTCCGGCCGGACGACCAGCGCGGTCGCGGACGTGCCGTCGACGATCACGGGACGTCCGGCCGCGATGGTGAGCGCCAGCCGGTCGCCGGGCTCGCCCACGCCGACCGGCGCGCCCTGCCCGGAGCCGCGGAACGGGACGACCTTCCCCGTCCGCGGCTCGGGCACCCACAGGATCCCGTCGGCGTCGATGCCCGCCTGGCCGAGCGGCGCGGTCAGCGTCGTGGCCGCGCCGAGCGGCGTGAGCCGCAGCGGGTCGATCTGCTGGACGAGTCCCTTGACCAGGTCGACCGTGTACGCGGCCCCCGCCCCGGCGAGCACCTGGAGGCCCGGCCCGCCGACCGGGCGGCTGCCCGTGATCGTGAGCTGGGACGGGTCGATCCGGCTGACGACGCCGGTGTCCTCGTCCACGAGCAGGACGGTCGTGCCGTCCTGAACGATCTTGATATGGTGACCGCGCAGCTGCGCCGGGACGGCCGCCTTGCCGTCGACCTTGCCCGCCAGCCCGTTCGCGTGGACGACCAGGCCCTTCGCACCCGCGCTGAGCCAGGCGCCGACGTCCGACAACTTGTACCTGGCGCTCGCCGTGCCCACCCCGTAGACGAGCGCGCCCACGCAGAGCACGCCGACGAGCCCCGCCGCGACCTGCCCCGTCAGCCGGTCACGCCGGAAACACCCCATGACTCCGCGCCGCCCCCTGGCCCGCGCGGAGGATCGATCCCCGTTCAATCCCCGTCACACCCTCTCGATCGCGCCGGGATCGGGAGCCGCGATCCCCGGTGCGAAGGGCACCATAACGGGTGTGCGGGGCGCGCCGTATCGAGATCCGCGAAGATCCCACCTGGTGATCCACTGTGACACCGCCGGTTACGGGCGGACCGGAATGACATTGATCACATCTCCGGACACCGCCCCGCGCGTCCGGTCTCCGGTCCCGTATGCGTTACGACCGTGGTGAACCGAACGCGAACGTTATCCCCGGCGTCCTAAGGTTGGGCAGCGCGAATCGGGCAGCGCGAGGACGACCTCCGAGGTGGACGTGGAAAACGTGAGCATCGCCGACCTGTGGGACCGCGTGACGGGGACGCAGCCGGACCCGCCGTGGTGGCTCGTCCTGCTCGTCGGCGTCGTGGCGCTCGGCGCGGTGGCGCACGGCCCCACCTGGCGGGTCGCGCGCAACACGGTGACGATCGCGCACGAGGGCGGGCACGCGCTCGTCGCCCTGCTCACCGGCCGCAAGCTGGACGGCATCAAGCTGCACTCCGACACCTCGGGCGTGACCGTGTCGCGCGGCAAGCCGCACGGCCCCGGCATGATCTTCACGGCGCTGGCCGGGTACCTCACCCCGCCGCTGCTCGGCCTGTTCTTCGCGCTGCTGCTCGCGGGCGGGCGGATCACGCTGATGCTGTGGTTCTCGCTCGCGCTGCTCGGCGGGATGCTCGTCATGATCCGCAACGCCTACGGCGCGCTGTCGGTGATCGCCACCGGCGCGGTCATCTTCGCCGTGTCGTGGCTGGGCAGCGCCGAGGTGCAGGCCGGGTTCGCCTACCTCGCCGCGTCGTTCCTGCTGCTCGCCGCGGTCCGGCCGGTGGTCGAGCTGCAGCGGATGCGCGCCCGGCACATGGCGCCGAGCTCCGACGCCGACCAGCTCGCGCACCTCACCGGCGTCCCCGGCCTGGCCTGGGTGAGCCTGTTCGGGGCGGTCGCGCTGGTCGCGCTGGTGACCGGCGGGGCGCTGCTCGTCCCGGACGTCTCGCTCCCCGACCTCCCCGGGCTTCCCACCCCCTGATCCCGCCTGGCCGGCGCCGTGGTGGATCGTCACGCGGGGAATGTCCGAGGGGGCGGATAGTTTCGGACGTGTGAGCGATCGATGGGAGCGGGAGCACGTGCTCGGCCTCGCGTCCGACGCCGCGTCCGCGAAGGCGGCGGGCGGCGTCGCCAGGCCCGCCAAGTGGAGCGCGACGGGCTGTGACGGCGAGGCGGTGTGGGGCGAGTGCCGGGGCAGCGGCTCGTCCGTCTACCGGACGTGCGCCGACCGGACCGAGCCCGCCTTCCGGTGCTCCTGCCCGAGCCGCAAGTTCCCCTGCAAGCACGCCCTCGGCCTGCTGTTGCTGTGGAGCGACGGCACCATCGATGAAGGGCCGCGTCCCGGATGGGCCGCCGAGTGGCTGGAGGAGCGCCGCGCCCGCGCCGACAAGGCGGCCGAGCGGCGCGTCGCGTCCGCCGCCAAGGCCCGCGACCCGCGCACGGTCGAGCGCCGCGAGCGGCGCGTCGACGACGGGCTCGCCGAGCTCGACCAGTGGCTCCGCGACCAGGTCGCGCACGGGCTCGCGCAGGCCGAGAAGGCCCCCTACCGGATGTGGGACGACGCGGCCAGGCGGCTCGTCGACGCGCAGGCGGGCGCGCTCGCGGGCCAGGTGCGGGGCTGCGCGGCGATCACCCGGCAGCCGGGCTGGCCCGGCCTGCTGCTGGAGGAGTACGCGCTGCTGCGGCTGCTCGTCCGAGCCTACCGGCGGCGCGACGAGCTGCCAGCGGGGCTGCGCGGCACCGTCCGCTCCCGGGTCGGGTTCACGGTGCCGCAGGAGGAGGTGCTCGCCGGCGGCGAGCACGTCCGCGACCTGTGGTGCGTCACGGGCGCCCGCGACACCGCGCAGGACCTGCTGACGACGCGCCGGGTCTGGCTTCTCGGTCGGCGGACGGGGCGTCCCGCGCTGGTGCTGTCGTTCGCCGCGCCGGGCACGTCGCTCGACGCGTCCCTCGTGGTGGGCACGGAGGTCGACGCCGAGCTGGCCTTCTATCCGGGGTCGCCGCCGCTGCGGGCGCTGGTCGCCGAGCGGCACGGGGCCGCCGCTCCGGGCCGTCCCGCCGGGACGTCCGTGCGGGGCTTCCTGGACGAGCACGCCGCCGCCATCGCCGACGACCCGTGGCTCGACCGCTGGCCCGCCGTGCTGGCGGGCGTCCGGCTGGCGCGGGGTGAGCGGGGCGAGCTGTTCGCGTCCGACCCGTCCGGCGACGCGCTGCCGCTCCGGCTGGGCGACCCGTGGCGGCTGCTCGCGCTGTCCGGCGGCGGACCGGTCACGCTCGCCGGGGAATGGGGCCCGCGCGGCCTGCGCCCACTCGCCGCCTGGCACGACGACGAGGGGACGGTGGTCCTGTGACCGCGCTGAACGAGAGCACGTGGAACGAACTCGTCACCGCCGCCCTGCTGGGCACCGAACGCCGCGACCCGCCGCCCCTCCCCCAGGCCCCCGGCGAGGCGGCTGCTCGGACGTCCGCCGAGGCTGCCGACGAGACCGGCGGTCGGACGTCCGGCGGGGCGACCGGCGCGACGGGGGGCGGGGTGCCCGACAAGGCGGGGCGGTTGCTCGACGCGGCGGCGGTGCTGGCGGTGCGGCGGCGGGCCGGGCTCGTTCCGTCCGGCGCGGTGCCGGAGCCGATCGCGCTCGCTCCGGAGGAGGACGTCCCCGTCGTGCCGGGCCCGGCGGCGGCGCGGCTGCGGCGGATCCTCGCGGGCGAGCAGATCCGCGTCCTGCCCGAATGGCTCGACGCCGCCGCCTCCCGCGGCTTCCGGGTTCCCGCGCAGTCGCTGCCCGACCTGCTCGAACGCGGCCGCACCGACCGGATGCTGCGGCCGCCGATCGCGCGCGCGGCGGGACGGCGGGGCGTCTGGCTCGCGCTGCAGAACACCGACTGGGCCTACCTGGTCGGCGCGGGCGACGACCCCGGCGGCGGCGCCGAGGTGTGGGAGACGGGGACGCGGAACAGGCGCGTCGCCTACCTGACCATGCTCCGCGGGTCCGACCCGGCGCGGGCGCGCGACCTGCTGCGCGGCACGTGGACCGCCGAGCCCGCGCCCGACCGGGCCGCGTTCCTCGCGACGTTCGCGCACGGCCTGTCGCTCGACGACGAGGAGTTCCTCGAAGCCGCGCTGGAGGACCGCGGCAAGGACGTCAGGCAGATCGCGTCCGACCTGCTCGCCCGCGTGCCCGCCTCCGCCTACGGGGAGCGGATGGCCGCGCGGGCGCGCGCCTGCCTCGTCCCGGAGCGGCGCTCGGCGCGCGGGCGGCGGCAGACGTGGATCCGGGTCGAGCCGCCGCGGGCCCACGACGAGGACATGGCGCGCGACGGCGTCCCGTTCCATCCGAGCGGGTCGTTCGCGCCGCGCGGCGGCGGGCGTCCGGTGGGCACGCGGGCGGCGTGGCTGCGCGAGATCCTCGCCCGCACCCCGCTCTCCACCTGGACGGACCTGTTCGGCCTCCCGCCCATGGAGATCGTCTGCCTGCCCCTCGGCGGCGGTCCCGGAGGGTCCGGCGGGTCGTCCGCGCAGAACGAGTGGGCGTCGGACGCGCGGGACGTCCACATCGGGTGGGCCCGCGCCGCCCTCGCCCAGCGCGACGCCGACTGGGCCCGCGCGCTGCTCAAGGGCGGCGTGATGGTGGACGAGCCGGAGGCCCTCGCCGACCTGCTGTCCGTCCTGCCGGAAAGCGAGCGCGACGCGGCGGCGGCCGACCTGATCCGCTGGGTGGAGGGGCAGCCCGACCTGCTGCGCGTCCTCGAACACGTGCCGGGCCCCTGGACGGGCCCGCTCGCGGCGGCGGTGCTGGCGGCGCTCGCCGCGTCGGCCGAGCGGCCGACGCGGCGCGACGAGCACCTCGTCACCCAACTCTGCCGCCTCGCCGACCTGCGGCTCGACCCGTCCGCCGCGCCCCGGCTCGACGGCCTCGCCGCCGAGCCCGACGCGGCGGTGCCGCGCGCCGTCCCCGAACTGATCGCCACCCTGCGCTTTCGCGACGAGATGCTGAAGGAGCTGAGCACGTGACCGAAGACGCCGTCCTGCGGCCGCACGCCGAGCAGGAGCACGCCGGTGAACTGGCGCGGCTGGCCGAGCACGACGACCGACCCCGCCCGCCCGGCTGGCGGCTGTCGCCGTGGGCCGTCACGACGTACCTGCTCGGCGGCGAACTGCCGGACGGCACCGCGATCAGCCCGAAGTACGTGGGGCCGCGACGGCTGATGGAGGTGGCGGTCGCGACGCTCGCCACCGACCGGGCGCTGCTGCTGCTCGGCGTGCCCGGCACGGCGAAGACGTGGGTGTCGGAGCACCTCGCGGCGGCCGTCAGCGGCGACTCGACGCTCCTCGTCCAGGGAACGGCGGGCACCGCCGAGGAGGCGATCCGCTACGGGTGGAACTACGCGCGGCTGCTCGCCGAGGGGCCGTCGGAGAAGGCCCTGGTCGAGAGCCCGGTGATGCGGGCGATGCGGAGCGGCGCGGTCGTCCGGGTCGAGGAGCTGACCCGGATGCCGTCCGACGTGCAGGACAGCCTGATCACCGTCCTGTCGGAGAAGACGCTGCCCGTCCCGGAGCTGAACACCGAGGTCCAGGCGCGCAAGGGCTTCACCGTGATCGCCACCGCGAACGACCGCGACCGGGGCGTGAACGAGCTGTCCAGCGCGCTGCGCCGCCGGTTCAACACGGTCGTGCTGCCGCTGCCGGAGACCGTCGAGGACGAGGTCGACATCGTCTCCCGCCGCGTCGACCAGATCGGCGCGGGCCTGGAGCTGCCCGAGTCCCCGGCCGGGCTGGAGGAGATCCGCCGCGTCGTGACCGTGTTCCGCGAGCTGCGGTCGGGCGTGACGGGCGACGGGCGCACCAAGCTCAAGTCCCCGAGCGGGACGCTCAGCACCGCCGAGGCGATCTCGGTCGTGACCAGCGGGCTCGCGCTCGCCGCGCACTTCGGCGACGGGGTGCTGCGCGCCGCCGACGTCGCGGGCGGGATCGTCGGCGCCGTCGTCCAGGACCCGGTCTCCGACGGCGTCGTGTGGCAGGAGTACCTGGAGGCCGTCGTCCGCGACCGGCCCGAGTGGCGCGACTTCTACCGCGCGTGCCGGGAGGTGTCTTGAGCCGAGTCGAGGTCTACGGGATCCGGCACCACGGTCCCGGCTCGGCGCGGGCGCTGCGCGGCGCCCTGGAGGAGTTCAAGCCGGACGCGGTGCTGATCGAGGGCCCGCCCGAGGCCGACCCGATCGTGGAGCTCGCGGGCGACCCGGGGATGGCGCCGCCGGTCGCGCTGCTCGCCTACGCCCCCGCCTCGTCCGCGTCCGGCCCGTCCGGCGCGTCGGGGCAGGGCTCGGAGGAGGGCGAGGACGGCCGCAAGGCCGCGTTCTGGCCGTTCGCCGAGTTCAGCCCCGAATGGCAGGCGATCAAGTACGGGCTGGGGGCGGGCGTCCCGGTCCGGTTCTGCGACCTGCCGGCGGCGCAGCAGCTCGTCCCGTCCGAGGAGGCGGAGCCCCCGCCGGACGAGGCGGACGTCCGGCTCGACCCGCTCGGCCGCCTCGCGGAGGCCGCCGGGTACGACGACGCCGAGCGCTGGTGGGACGACGTCGTCGAGCACCGCGGCGCGGGCCCGTCGCCGTTCCCCGCCATCGCGGAGGCGATGGCCGAGCTGCGCGAACGAATGGACGGGTCCCGCCACCCGCGGCGCGAGGATCAGCGCGAGGCGCACATGCGCCGGACGCTCCGCCGCACCCTCAAGGAGGGCCACGAGCGGGTCGCGGTCGTGTGCGGGGCGTGGCACGTCCCGGCGCTGACGGCGAAGGTCCCCGCCGCCCACGACGACCGGACGCTGCGCGGCCTGCCCAAGGCCAAGGTCGCGATGACCTGGGTCCCGTGGACGCACGGCCGCCTCGCCGGGCGCTCCGGATACGGCGCGGGCGTCCGCTCCCCCGGCTGGTACAGCCACCTGTTCGCGGCCGCCGACCGGCCGATCGAGCGCTGGCTGACCGCCGCCGCGCGGGTGCTCCGCGAGGAGGACCTGCACGTCTCGTCCGCGCACGTGATCGAGGCCGTCCGGCTGGCGGAGGCGCTCGCCGCGCTGCGCGGCCGCCCGCTCGCCGGGCTGGACGAGGTCACCGAGGCGACCCGGGCGGTGCTGTGCGAGGGCGCCGACCTGCCGGTCGAGCTGATCCAGCGGCGGATGGTCGTCGGGGAGCGGCTCGGCGCCGTCCCGGAGCGGACGCCGATGGTGCCGCTCCAGCGCGACCTCCAGGCCGAGCAGCGGCGGCTGCGGCTCAAGCCGTCCGCGCTCGACAAGGAGCAGGACCTCGACCTCCGCAAGCCCACCGACCTGGAGCGCAGCCGCCTGCTGCACCGCCTGCGCCTGCTGGACGTGAACTGGGGCGTCCCGTCCGACACGGGCCGGTCGAAGGGCACGTTCCGCGAGACGTGGACGCTGATGTGGCGTCCCGAGTTCGACGTCGAGCTGATCGAGGCGGGCGCGTGGGGCACGACCGTGCGCGGCGCGTCGACGGCGCGCGCGAAGGCGGTCGCCGCGCACGCCACCGCGCTCGCCGACCTCACGTCCGTGGCGGAGCGGTGCCTGCTCGCCGACCTCGGCGACGCGCTGCCCGACGTGATGCGCGCCCTCGCCGACCGGGCGGCCGTCGACACCGACGTCGCGCGGCTGATGTCCGCGCTGCCCGCACTCGTGCGGGCGCTGCGCTACGGCGACGTCCGCGGCACGTCGACGGGACCGCTCCGCACGGTGGTCGACGGGCTGATCGTCCGCGTCTGCGTGGGCCTGCCCCCTGCCGTGGCGAACCTCGACGACGACGCGGCCCGCGAATTCCTGTCCCACATCGACGCCGTGCACGGCGCGCTGGCCCTCCTCGGCGACGACGGGCACACCGAGGGCTGGCGGCGGACGCTGGAGGGCCTGCTCGCGCGTCCCGACATCCTGCACGGCCTGATCGAGGGCCGCCTCACCCGCCTGCTGCTGGACGCGGGCCGCCTCGACGACGTCCCCGACCGGATGGCGCGGGCGGTGTCGGTCGGGGCCGCGCCCGCGCGGGCGGCCGCGTGGGTGGAGGGCTTCCTGTCGGGCGGGGCGCTGCTGCTCGTCCATGACGACGACCTGCTCCGCCTCGTCGACCAGTGGGTCTCGGGGCTGCCCGCCGACTCGTTCACCGACGTCCTGCCGCTGCTGCGGCGCACCTTCGGCGCCTACGCCGCCGCCGAGCGGCGCGCCATCGGCGAGCGGCTCCGCCGCCGGGGCCGGTCGCCGTCCGGGCCGTCCCGCCCGGCGGACGACGTCGACGACGCCCGCGCGGCCGCAGCCGTCGCCACGACCCTGCACATCCTCGGCTGGACGGAGACCCGATGACCGACGAGCGGTTGCGGCGCTGGCGGCTGGTGCTCGGCGGGGAGCACGCCGACGGCACCGGCGTGACGCTGACCGGCGACGACGTCCGCATGGACGGCGCCCTGGAGAAGCTCTACGGCGCGGGCGAGGAGGGACGTCCCCGGCCGGGGCGGCGCAGCGCCGGGCTCGGCGACTCCGCGCCCTCGGTCGCGCGGTGGCTCGGCGACATCCGCGACTACTTCCCGTCGAGCGTCGTCCAGGTCATGCAGAAGGACGCGATCGAGCGCCTCGACCTCACCCGGCTGCTGCTGGAGCCGGAGATGCTCGACGCCGTCGAACCGGACGTCCACCTCGTCGGCACCCTGCTCTCGCTGAACAAGGTGCTGCCCGACCGGGCCCGCGAGTCGGCGCGGGCGGTGGTGCGCGGCGTCGTCCGCGACCTGGAGCGCAGGCTCGCCCAGCGGACCCGTTCGGCGGTCGGCGGCGCCCTCGACCGCGCCGCCCGCACGTCCCGGCCGCGCCGCCTCGCCGACGTCGACTGGAACCGGACGATCCGCGCGAACCTGCGGCACTACCTGCCCGAGCACGGCACGCTCGTCCCGGAGCGGCTGATCGGGTACGGGCGGCGGCAGCAGGCCGTCAAGCGGGACGTCGTCCTCGCCATCGACCAGAGCGGCTCGATGGCGGCGTCGGTGGTGTACGCGAGCGTGTTCGGCGCGGTGCTCGCCTCGATGCGGTCCCTGCGCACGTCGCTCGTGGTCTTCGACACCAGCGTCGTCGACCTGACCGACCAGCTCCACGACCCGGTGGAGGTGCTGTTCGGCACGCAACTCGGCGGCGGCACCGACATCAACCGCGCCGTCGCCTACTGCCAGGGTCTCGTGACACGTCCGAACGACACGGTCCTCGTGCTGATCAGCGACCTGTACGAGGGCGGGGTGCGCGAGGAGCTGCTGAGCCGCGTGGCGACGCTGACGGGTGCGGGCGTCCAGGTCGTGGTGCTGCTCGCCCTGTCGGACGAGGGCACCCCCGCCTACGACCACGAGAACGCGGCGGCGCTGGCGGCGATGGGCGTGCCCGCCTTCGCCTGCACCCCGGACGCGTTCCCCGACCTGATGGCCGCCGCGATCGAGCGCCGAGACCTCAAGCGGTGGACGGAGCGCCACGAGTCAGCGAGGTGACCGCGTCAGCCCCATGGCCAGCAGGAGGACGACCACGGCGGTCAGCACGGCGTGCCCGGTCAGCACGGGCGCCTCGACCCTGACCACCGTGCCCCACGCCGCGAACATCGCGACCCGGGCGACGCGCGCGGCCATGACCGTCAAGACGGCGGCGCGGCTGCCCCGCCAGGCCAGGATGGCCGCGACCAGCGTGACGATCGCCACCAGGACGAACGAGGAGGCCACCACCAGCAGCAGACCGCCCCGGTGCCCGTAGGTCAGCGACGGCCGGGCGATGAGCATGGCGAGTGTGAGGACGTCCACCGCGGCCAGCAGCGCGGCGAGCAGCAGCCCGACCAGCAGCGCGGGCCCCCGCCGCACCCTCCTGACCGCCACCGGCACCTGCCCGGTCCCACCCCAGGCTCCCGCCTGCCCCGAGCCTGCGGCGCTCGGTGGTTCGGGCGAAGGGGCTGGGCGGATGGGGTGCGGTTCCGGGTGGGTCGACCAGGCGTCTTGCCCGGGTGCCGCGTTACCGGGCGCGCCGGTGGGAGGGGCTGGGTGGCTTGGGCGCGAGTTCGGTTGGAGTTGCAGGGAGTTCTGTCCGGGGGCCGCGCTGCCGGGCGCGCCGGGGTGGGGCTGGGGCGGGGTGGTGCCGGGGTGTTCCCATGGGCGGGTGCCAGGGGTGTCTTGGGGGAGGCGGGCGGTGGGGTGCTGGGACGGGGCGGGCATGTGCTCGGTCGCCGTGTCCAGGCGGGCGGTGCCGGGGCGGGCGCCGTCCAGGGTGGCGGTGTCGAGGCGGGCGTGGCGTTCGCGTTCGCCCAGGAGCCAGAGGAGGACGTCCTCCGAGGTCGGGCGGGCCTTCGGGTCCTTGGCGAGGCAGGCGGCCGCGACGTCGGCGAGCGGAGCGGGCAGGACGCTCAGGTCGGGCGTCTCGTGCATGATCCGGTACATCACGGCGGGCAGCGCGCCCCCGGCGAACGGGTCGCGGCCGGTGGCGGCGAACAGCAGGGTGCTCGCCCAGGCGAACAGGTCGGTGCCGGGCCCGACGCGCCCGGCGAACTGCTCGGGCGCCATGTAGGCGGGGGTGCCGACGACCTGGCTGGTCATGGTGGCGCCCGCGTCGAACGCGCGGGCGATGCCGAAGTCGATCACGCGCGGGCCGTCCGGGCCCATCAGGACGTTCTGCGGCTTGAAGTCGCGGTGCACGACGTTCGCGCGGTGGATCGCGGTGAGCGCCGTGACCGAGCTGATCGCGAGCCGGTCGAGGTCGGCGCCGGTGCGCGGCCCCTCCTCGTGGACGAGCGCCCGCAGCGACAGCCCGGGGACGTACTCGCTGACGATGTAGGGCCGGTCGCCCGCCATGTCGGCGGCGAGCATCTGCGCCGTGCAGAACCCGGCGACGCGCTGGAGCAGCGCCAGCTCGCGGACGAACCGCTCCCGCGCGCCCGCGTCGGCGAGCAGCTGCGCGTGCAGCAGCTTGACCGCGACGCGGGACGGCCCCGTCCCCGGCTCGACGGGGCGGCCGAGGTAGACCGCGCCCTGCCCGCCGGTGCCGATCTTGCCGAGCAGCTCCCAGCCGCCGAGCCGGACGGGATCGGCGGCGGAGAGGGGAATCGGACCCGCCATTCGCACCCCCGTCGGGTCCCCGACACCGGCTCCGCGGCCGGCCGTGGAAATTCGAGCATTCCGCCGAGCACAAATCCGCTCCGCCCGGCATCAAAGAGTATAGGTTCGGCTGGCCCGAGGCGGGAGACAGCGGGAGACATGACGCATGCCTGAGATCCATTCGAGAATTGCGCGGCGCCGGAGCCGGGTCCGGTCGGCGGCGGTGGCCGCGACGGCCCTGGCGCTGGTGGCGACCGCGCTGTCCGCGTGCGGGGACGCGGGCGCCACCATCACCAGGCTGACCGTGGGAACGCCGGGCCCCGACCCGTACACGCTGGTGGCCAACACCGACAAGACGGACGTCAAGCACCGGCCCCAGGCGGGCGGGACGAAGACCGGCGACTCCCCCGGCCTCTACGGCGGGACGCGCCAGACGTCCACCTGCGACCAGCAGAAGCTGGTCGCGTTCCTGCAGGCCAACCCGGACAAGGCGAAAGCGTGGGCGGCCGTGCAGGGCATCCCGGTGAGCGACATCCCGCGGTACGTGTCGCGGCTGACGCCGGTCCTGCTGCGCACCGACACGCTGGTCACGAACCACGGGTACCACGACGGGAGGGCGACGGCCGCGCCCGCCGTCCTCCAGGCCGGAATGGGCGTTTTGATCAATGGTTACGGAGTGCCCACGGTCAAGTGCAATTGCGGAAATCCGCTGACCCGTCCGAAGGAAAAGATCTCTTCCGGCAAGGTGTCCTATACTGGCCGATCCTGGTCGGGATTCACGAAGCGGAATGTGACGGAGATCCAGCCCCGGGATTCGCGGAAGGGCACGATCGAGAGCTTCGTCCTCGTCGACCCGGAGGCGACGATGGGGTTCGAGCGGCCGCGCGCCACCGAGGGCGAGTCGGACGGGCCGCCCACCGAGCTGCCGGCCACGGAGACCGAGGTCCCGACGAGCGACTCGCCCGCGCCGACCGACTCCGGACTGGACTCGCCGACCGTCGATTCGCCGGGTCCGGAGTCGCCCGGGACCGAGTCGCCGGGCACGGAGACGCCGAGCCCCGAGGTGTCGTCGGGCTCGCCGGGCGTCCCGTCCGAGAATCCGGGTACGGGCGGCGGGGACCCGGGCACGGGCGGCGGGATCGAGCAGCCCGGCGGCACCACGCAGGGCCCGATGTCGCTGCCGCCGTCCGAGGAGCCCGCCCCGACGGTCTCCTGAGCGAGCCTGGAGTATATTTGCTCGTATGAGCAGTGCTTCAGATATCGCCCCCGACGCCTCGGGCGTCACCGCCGCGGCGGCGCCGGAGGCCGTCGCGGCGGACGCGTGCGCGGTCCGCGTCGTCGACCCCGCGAAGGTCGCCCTGGTCACGGCCGCGCTCCCGGCCGGGGAGACGATCAACGAGCTGGCGCAGGTGTTCGGGCTGCTGTCCGACCCCGGGCGGCTCCGGGTGATCATCGCGCTGCTCGAAGGCGGCGAGATGTGCGTGTGCGACATCGCCGCGTCCTGCGGGCACTCGGAGTCGGCGGTCTCGCACGCGCTGCGGCTGCTGCGCGCCAACCGGGTCGTGCGGGTCCGCCGGTCCGGCCGGATGGCCTACTACCGGCTGGACGACTCGCACGTCCGGATGCTGCTCGACCTCGCCCTCACCCACGTCGGCCACGGGGAGGACTCCCGATGACCGGAGCGAGGCGGCGGTCACCGGCGGCCTTCACGAGGGCCGTCCCCCGGAAGGGCGGGGCCTCGTGACCGGGGCGCGGCAGGCCGAAGCCGGGCAGCACGGCCAGGGCCATGGCCACGGGCATGGTCACGGCCATGGGCATGCCGTCTCGCCGACCGCCGACCGGCGGCTGCTCGGCGGCGCGCTCGCGCTGATCGTCGTCTACATGGCGGGCGAGGTCGTGATCGGCGTCGTCGCCGGGTCGCTGGCGCTGATCACCGACTCGGCGCACATGATGACCGACGCGTTCGCGATCGCGCTGGCGCTGGTCGCGATGCGCATCGCGGCGCGCCCGCCGAAGGGCGGCTACACCTACGGCCTGCGCCGCGCCGAGATCCTGTCCGCGCAGCTCAACGGGCTGACGCTGATCCTGCTCACCGTCTACTTCCTGTACGAGGGCGTCCGGCGGCTGATCGAGCCGCCCGAGGTGCACGGCCAGTTCGTGTTCTGGACGGCCCTCGCCGGCATCGCCGTCAACGTCGCTGCGACCATGCTGATCAGCCGGGCCGACCGGCGCAGCCTGAACGTCGAGGGCGCGTTCCAGCACATCCTGAACGACCTGTTCGCGTTCATCTCCACGGCGGTGGCCGGGCTCGTCGTGTGGACGACCGGCTTCGCCCGCGCCGACGCGATCGCCTCGTTGGTGGTGGCGGCGCTGATGCTCAAGGCCGGGTACGGGCTGCTCCGGGACGCGGGCCGCGTCCTGATGGAGGCCGCGCCCGCCGGGATCGACCCGTCCGAGCTCGGCGGCAGGCTCGCCGGACGGCCCTGCGTCGAGGAGGTGCACGACCTGCACGTGTGGGAGGTCAGCTCCGGCTATCCGGCGCTGTCGGCGCACGTGCTCGTCGACGCCGGGGGCGACTGCCACGCCGTCCGGCGCGACCTCCAGGAGCTGCTGCGCGCCTCGTACGGGATCACCCACACCACGCTGGAGGTCGACCACGTCGGCGCGGCGGCGGGCGGCGGGCACGTCCACTGCGACGACGCGCACGGCCCGCGCCACGTGGCGGACGGCGACGACCCGCACGAGCACGCGGGCGGCGCGCCCTGCGACCACTGACCCACCCCGCCGACATGCCCCGCGACCACTGAGCGGCCACTGAGCGGCCGGGTGGTCAGGCCAGGCCGAACAGGCGGGCGGGGCCGTGCCAGCAGACGGCGCGGAGCCAGTCGTCGCCGAGGCCGAGCGCGGCCAGCGACTCCAGTTGGTGCGCGTACTCGTACGGGATGTTCGGGAAGTCGGTGCCGAGCAGGACGCGCCCGGCCAGGCCGAGGTCGCGGAGCCGGGGCATCAGCGCGTCCGGGAACGGCGCCAGCGCGGCGAACCTCGTGAAGATCATCGTCGTGTCGAGACAGACGCGCTCGTACCGGTCGGCGAGCGCGAAGAACCCCTCGAACTCGGGCGCGCCGAGGTGCGCGACGATCGCGGTGAGCCGCGGATGCCGGGCGAGGACCTCGCCGAACGGCCCTGGCCCGGTGTACCCGTTGGCGACCGGCCCCGACCCGGCGTGGACGAGGGCGGGCACCCCGGCGTCGGCGAGCGTCCCCCACACCGGGTCCAGTTCCTTGGCGCGCGGGTCGAACCCGCCGACCTGGAGGTGGACCTTGAAGACGCGGGCGCCCGCGTCGACGGCCCGCGCGGCGTAGTCCTCGACGCCGGGCTCGGGGAAGAACGTCGCCGTCTGGACGCACTCCGGGACGCGGGCGGCGAACCCGGCCGCCCACTCGTTCAGCGACTCCGCCATCCCCGGCCGGTGCGGGTACAGCAGCGACGGGAACGCGCGGACGCCGAGGCCGCGCAGCAACGCGAGCCGCTCCTCCTCCGAGTCGCGGTAGCGGATGGGCCACTCGGTGCCGATCAGCGGACCGGCCTCGTCGAAGTAGCCCCACACCGCGCTCATCAGCCGCTGCGGCATGAAGTGGACGTGCGCGTCGATGAGGCCCGGCAGCCCGAGCCCCTGCCAGAATGCCGGGACGGCCGAATCAGAACGAGGTTCTACCACGCCCCCGACCCTAGCCGCCGAGCGGACAAGTCAGACGATCTCCGCCAGCAGGGCGGGCAGCGCGGCGCGCAGCTCGCGCCGCCAGTACGGCCACGTGTGGGTGCCGCGGTAGAAGTGCGTCGAGACCGGGAGGCCGATCTTCCGCAGCTTGCCCGCGAACTCCTGCGACACGGTGTGGACGAGCCGCTCCACCGGATCGCCGCCCGAGCGCCCGCGCGCGCGATCGTACGCGCCGGGCACGCCGTCGCCCGCGCTCACGTGGACGCGGACGCCCGTCAGCCGGTCGGCCAGGTCGTACGGGTTGTGCTGCCGCCAGACGACGCGCTGCTCGCCGGGGTCGCCCCAGACGTCCGTCCAGTCGAGGGACGGCGCGCCGGTCGCGACGCCCAGCTCGACGAGGTCGGCGACGTCGAGCCCGGACGGGTCGCGGTACAGCGTGTGGAGGGGCCCGCTGAACGAGGCCGCCGCTCGGAACAGGCCGCGGTGCCGGGCCGCGTAGGCGAGGGCGCCGAGCCCGCCCATCGCGTTCCCGGCGACGGCGCGGTCGGGCCCGGCGCGGTAGCCGCGCTCCAGGATCTGCCTGAGCTCGGCGAGGTGGAACGTCTCCCAGCGCGGGCCGCCGCCGTCGCCGCCGTTCCACCAGTCGGTGTAGGTGCCGGACGGGCCGCCGTCCGGCATGACGACGATCACGTCGGCGTCCTCGGTCAGCTCCTCGATGTCGGTGTGGTCGCTCCAGGCGGTGTGGCGGTCCGGCCCGGCGAGGGCGCCGTGCAGCAGCCAGAGGACCGGCCAGGTGCGGGCCGCGTCCCGCGACCAGTGCCGGGGCAGCAGCAGCCGGACGTGCGCGACCCTGCCCAGCGCGGGCGAGCGCACCGCCAGGTCGAGGACGCGGCGCCGCGGCCGCCGCTCGCCGACCACGGCCGCGCCGTCGTCGGCGGGCGCGGGCCACAGCGGCGCGCCGCCCGGTGCGATCGAGGTGGCCATCGAGGTGGTCAGGGACGCGGCCACGCAGGCGGTGAGCCCGGCCACCCCCATCATGAGTCCCGCTTCCGCCAAGGCGCGCAGCCGCATCGTCCCGTCCCGGTGGCTCATGGAAAGTGCGTCACCGGTAATGCTCCCCGCTTAGGGCCGTGTTTCAACGGCGCGTATCGGGTTTATGAAATATCGGTCTGGAGATCCTCGTTCACCTCCCTTGTAGGGTGACGCGGACGAGGTGGCCGGGCGAGACGGCTGGACGGGGAGGGCAGTGCGGCCCGGAACACGGAGCGGTGAGATGCGGAGCAAGCCGGAACTGGAGTCGGCGATCGCGGCCGGCGGGCGCGCCGCGCTGGTGATCAACTCGCGGTCCCGGCGGGGGCGCAAGCTGTACGGCCGGGCGCGCCGCCTGCTGCGCGAGTCGGGGATCGACTTCGTGCACGTGTTCCCGGTGACCGACCCGTCCCGGCTGCGCGAGCTGTTCGCTGACGTCCTCGCCCTGGAGCCCGACCTCGTCGTCGTCGGCGGCGGGGACGGCACGGTCGCCGAGGCGGTCGGGCACCTCGCGCACCGCGACATCGCGCTCGGCGTGCTGCCGCTCGGCACCACCAACAACTTCGCGCGGAGCCTGGAGCTGCCGCTCGACCTGCCCGGCGCGATCCGCACCCTCGCGGTCGGCACGCCCGACGGCGGCAAGGTCGCGGACGTCGACGTCGGCTGGTTCGAGAGCACCGGCGACCCGCAGGGCGAGGGGCCGGGCGCCGACCGCGAGCACATCTTCGCCAACATGGTGAGCCTGGGCGTGTCGGTGCAGGTCGCCGAGCACGTCCCGCACGCGCTGAAGCGGATCGTCGGACGTCCCGCGTACGCGCTGACGGCGGCCCGCATCCTGCCCCGGCACAGCGCGTTCACCGCCCGGATCACGATCGACGGCGAGACCCACGAGCTCGTCACGCACCAGCTCAACGTCGCGAACGGCGCGCACCACAGCGGGCAGCGCATCGCCCGCGACGCGAGCCCCGACGACCGGCTCCTCGCCGTCTACCGGCTGGGCGACGAGCGGCGGCTGCGGCTGGCGTCGGCGACGGCGCGGCACGTCCTCACCGGCCCGTGGCGGTCGCTCGAGGAGGACGCGTTCCTCACCACCGACCACGTGGAGATCGAGACCGACCCGCCGATGCGGGTGGACGTGGACGGCGAGGTCCGCGGCCGGACCCCGGTGTCGATCAAGATCCGCGGCAACGCGCTGCGCGTGATCGTCCCGCGTACGTTCGTCGACACCTGAGCCCCGCTTCGAGCCCTACTTCAGGACGCCGCGGGCGGTCAGCAGGTCGCGGAGCCGGTCGTGCGGGAGGGCCGGGGAGCGGTGGCCGTCCCGCCCGGTCATGGCGCGGGCGACGAGCAGCGCGTTCAGTACGGCCTCCTCGACGGTCTGCACGACGGCCTCGAAGAACGGGTCGATCTGGTTCCACTGGACGAACGTCATCGTGTCGTAGCCCGGCTCGGGGTCGGGGAAGCCGCCGCTGATCGCGCCCGGGTTGGCGTTGGAGAAGGCGAGGAAGACGTCGCCGGACGAGTGCTGCCCGTAGGTGCCCGTCCGGGCGAGGCCCAGCGGGACGCGGCGGGCGAGGGCGGCGCACTGGCCGGGGAGCAGCGGCGCGTCCGTCCCGATGACGACGATGACCGAGCCCGCTCCGGCGGGGGCGAGCCAGTCGGTGTCCTCGATCGGGTTGTCGTCCGCCAGGTCGGTGCCGAGCGGGACGCCGCACACCGCGAGCTGGCCGCGCGACCCGAAGTTGGCCTGGACGAACGCCCCGACCGTGTAGGCGTCCGAGCCGTAGGCGACGACGCGCGAGGACGTCCCGCTGCCGCCCTTGTACGAGTAGCAGTTCATGCCCGTCCCGCCGCCGACGGAGCCCTCCTCGACGGGACCCGGGCGTGCCGCGTCGATCGCGGCGACGGCGTGCTCGGGCCGGACGTGGTCGCCGCCGACGTCGTTGAGGTAGCCGTCCCAGGTCTCGGCGACGACGGGCAGCATCCACTCGCGGTGCTCGGGGTGCTCGCGGCGCGTCCAGTCGATCGCGCCGCGGTGGCAGGCGCCGACCGCGTGCGTGTTGGTGACGAGGACGGGCAGGCTCAGCGCGCCGGTCTCGGCGATCCAGTGCGAGCCGGTCATCTCGCCGTTGCCGTTGAGCGCGTGGATCCCGGCGGCGCACGGGTCGAGGACGCCGTCCCGGCCGCGCGGCAGCAGCGCGGTCACGCCCGTGCGGACGGGCCCGGCGCCGGGCCGGAGCGGACCGTCGCCGCTGATCAGCGTGGTGTAGCCGACCTCGACGCCGGGGACGTCGGTGATCGCGTTGTGCGGTCCGGGCGTGCCTGGCAGCGGCAGTCCGAACGAGCGGGCACGGGTCATCGCTTCCCTCCGGCTAGGCGAGTTCGTCCAACGGGTCTTCGGGCTGTGACAAGGCTTCGGGGGCCTCGGGCGCGGTGAGGTCGCAGCCGGTCGCGTCGGACGCGGCGGCGAGCAGCAGCGCCTCGGCCCGCGCGGTGTCGACGGTGGGCACGGCCATGACGATGTGCAGGCCGTAGCCGTCCTCCAGCGCGACGAGGTTGCGGGCGATGCCGCCCGCGTCGCGGGTGAGGGAGAACGCGCCCGTGGCGGCGCCGACCTCCAGGATCCCGGAGTAGATGCCGACCTGCCGCTCGTACAGCCGGATGTGCTCGGCGGCGTAGGAGGCGTCCCGCCTGGCGATCGTGCCGAGCTCGTACAGCAGCACGCACAGTTCGTCCCCCGGCCCGGACGGCAGCCCGCTGCGGACCATCGCGACCAGCCGGCGGCGCGGGTCGGGCTCGTCGCGGACGGCCTCCTCCCGCGCGGCGCAGAACCGGTCGACGGCCTCGCGCTGCACGTCCCGCAGCAGGTCGGTGAGCGTCGGGTAGTAGTACAGGACGGATCCCGGCGACATCTCGGCCGCCGCGGCGACGTCCCGCAGCCGCAGGTCGAGCATGCCGCGGTCGAGGACCGCGCGGCGCGCGGCCGCGACGAGGTCGGCGCGCCGCTCGTGGGCCCTGCTGGGTCGTGCCATGCCGACATTCTCCGAAGATCGTTCAGACAATGCAAGTCAGAGTCTTCGCAGGAAAACTCGAAACCAACTTGTAACACACCTGGTCCTTGACCTGGCATCGGGGCGTTCTTTGATACTCATTCAAGGAATTTCCAGCCCAGGAGGTGCCCGTCATGGCCGCTCCAGAGGTCCGCGAACCGGCCGCCGCAGGCCGTCCGCCCGCACTGCACCGCGGGCTCCGCACGATCGGCGCGCTGCTCATCGTGCTGTCCGCGATCACGCCCGCGTCGTCGGTCTTCATCATCGCGCCGGGGGTGATCTCGCAGGCGGGCACCGGCGCCTTCCTGAGCTTCGCCGCGGCGGGCGTCGTCGGGGTGTTCATGGCCTTCGTCTACGCCGAGCTGGCGTCGGCGTACCCGCTGACCGGCGGCGAGTACGCGATCGTCGGCCGCACCCTCGGCCGGCTGCCCGGCTTCGTGGTGCTCGGCCTGATCCTCATCACCCAGCTGCTGATCCTCGCGGTGATCGCGCTCGGCGTCGGCACCTACCTCGGGGTGATCATCGACGGCCTGAACGGGCCGGTGATCGCCGCCGTCACGGTCGCCGTCGCCACCGTCATCGCGATCCTCGACATCAAGGTCAACGCGGTGGTCACCGGCGTCTTCCTCGCGATCGAGATGATCGCGCTGGTGGTGCTTTCCGCGCTCGGCTTCCTGCACGTCGAGCGCCCGATCACCGACCTGATCGGCAATCCGGTCGTCGGGATGGACGGCGGCGGCGTCACCGCGGCGTCCGCCGGGCTGATCGCGGCCGCCACCGCGGTCGCGATCTTCGCCTACAACGGCTACGGCTCCGCCGTGTACTTCGGCGAGGAGACGCACGACGCGCACAAGGCCGTCGCGCGGACGGTCCTGTGGGCGCTCGGCATCACGGTCGCCGCCGAGCTGATCCCGGTCACCGCCGTCCTGCTCGGCGCGCCCGACCTCGACAAGCTGTTCCACTCGGAGAACATGCTGGAGTACTTCGTCACCGAGCGCGGCGGCGACACCCTCAACACCGTGCTGAGCCTCGCCATCGCGCTCGCCATCCTGAACGCGGTCATCGCGATCATGCTGCTCACCGCGCGGCTGATCTTCAGCTCGGGCCGGGACGGCACCTGGCTCCCGAAGGTCGACCGGGCGCTCACCTCGATCCACCCGCGCTTCGGCACGCCGTGGATCGCGACGCTGCTGACCGGCGTGCTCAGCGCCGCGGCCTGCTTCCTGGACGAGAAGTTCCTGCTCGTCGTCACCGGGACGTCCCTCGTCGTCGTGTACGGCGCGTTGTGCGTCGCGGTGATCGCCGGCCGCCGGAACGGCACCACCGCCCACGCCGGGTACCGGATGCCGTGGTTCCCGATCGCGCCGGTCGCCGCGCTCCTCGCGCTCGTCTACGTGATCTACCAGAACGCGAAGGACCCGGAGATCGGGCGGCCGAGCCTCTACGTCACCATCTCGGTGGTGGTCGTGGCGGCGGCCTACTTCATGCTCGTCCTGCGCCGCCGCGGCGGCTGGAAGCTCACCGGCGACCCCGCCGACCCGGCCGCCGACCCGGCCGCCGACCCGGCCGCCGACCCGGTCGACTCCGGCGGCGAGCCGGACGGCGAGGAGCCGCGGTCGTCGGCCATCACGTAGGCGCCGGACTCCAACCGCTCGATCAGCCGGAGCGTCCACGCCGTGGCCGCGTCGGCCGAGTGCACCCACCAGCCGAGCAGTTCACGGTGATGGTCGTCCGTGTCCTGCTCGGCGAGGTGGGGGGCGACGGACGAGCGCCAGCCCGCGAGGCCGTCCAGCCGCCTGCACAGCAGCGCGATCGCCTCGGCGCGCGGCAGCTCGGTGAGGAAGCCGAGCCCGGCGGTCAGCATCTCCGGGTGCCGGATGTCGACGGTAGCGAGGGCGCAGCGCAGCAGCCGGAGGAACTCCTCCCGGCCCTCCTCCGTGATCTCGTAGTCGGTGTGCGGCGGCCCGGCGTCGCTCTCCTCCACGTCGTGTGCCAGCAGCATGCCCTCCTTGGCGAGCTGCCTGAGCGCGTGGTAGATCGAACCCGGGTTGACGTGGGCCCACTCGTCCGATCCCCACGAGATCAGATCGCGGCGGACCTCGTACCCGTGGGCCCGCCCGGCCCGCCGCACGCCGCCGAGCACCAGCAGCCGCGTAGCCGACATCTCACTCCCCCTGACCGCTCCCCCTGATCGCAACGTGCGCCTCAGCGTAGGCCGTGCCGGGGACAAGCGGCGAAGTACGGCTATTGTCGCAGCTCGGCGAGGTCGGCCCCGGTGAGCGCGAGGCGCCCGGCGGCCATGTTCTCGGCCAGGTGGTCCGGGGAGCCGGTGCCGGGGATGGCGAGCATCACCGGCGAGAGGGCCAGCAGCCCGGCGAGCAGCACCTGCGGGACGGTCGCCCCGTGCCGGGCCGCGACCGCGCTCACCCGCGCGTCGTCCGGGATGCCGAACCCGCCGAGCGGGAAGTAGGGCGCGTAGGCGATGCGGTCGCGCTCGCAGATCGCGAGCAGCTCCGCGTCCTGCGGCCGGGTGATGTCGAACCGGTTCTGGATCGCCGCGACCGGCGCGATCCGCCGCGCCTCTTCGAGCTGGGCCGGGCTCACGTGGCTGAGCCCGAGATGCCGGATCAGGCCCTCCTCCTGGAGCCCGGCGAGGACGGCGAACCGCTCCCCGACCGGCTCGTCCCGCGGCGTCTCCAGCCCGCCGGGACGCAGGTAGACGAGGTCGAGCCGGTCGAGCCCGAGCTCGGTCAGGTTCCGCTCCACCTCGGCGCGCAGCCCCGATGCGTCGAGCTGGCCGGACGGGAACGGGTCGCCCGGCCCCCGGTACGGGCCGACCTTCGTGGCGATCACCAGGTCGTCCGGGTAGGGGGCGAGCGCCGCGCGGATCATCTCGTTCGCCGCCGGGCCGTCCTGGTGGTAGTAGAACGCGGCGGTGTCGATGTGGTCCACGCCGAGCTCGACCGCCCGGCGCAGGACCTTCAGGCCGGTCTCCCGGTCGTTCGGCGGGACGCCGCGGCGGCTCGCGGGCAGCCGCATCGCGCCGAAGCCGAGCCGGGAGACCGACCGGCCGCCGCCGAGGTCGAACCGTCCCGGGGCGTGTTCCGCACCGCTTGCGCCGAAATCCTGTGTCATGGGCCCCACTGTGCTGCTGCGGGACGTCCGGGACGACCGGCTGGCAGCTTGCTGCCAGGTGGCAGACTGGGGTGCGATGAGCGTCGACCTGGACCGGAACGTCGTGCTCCGCGGCGAGGCGGAGCTGGTCGAGCGCGCCGGGCCGCTGTTCCTCGCGAGCGAGGAGTTCGCCTGCGCGGCGGCCGACACGCGCACCTGGGCGCTGCCCGGGGCGCGGGAGCGCATCGTCGCCGAGCGGCGCCGGACGCGGCCGGGGCCCGCCGTCCGCAAGCTGTACGGCCCGGCGGCGCTCGCGGACGAGGAGTCCGAGCGGCACCTCGTGGAACTCGCCAACGCCGGGGCGCGGGTGCGGATCTGCCCGACGCCGCTGCCGCACGAGACGATCATCGTGGACGGGCGGGTCGCGATCCTCGCCGGACCGGCCGTCCCCGGCGACGCCCGCGAGTACACGGTCGTCCGGTCGCCGGGCGTCGTGCGGGGCGTCGTGTCGCTGTTCCGCGCGACCTGGGAGACGTCCACCGAACTGGCCGACCACCGGCGCGACCGCCCGCCCGCGCTGTCGGAGGAGAGCCGCCGCATCCTGGCGCTGCTCGGCGGCGGGCTGAAGGACGAGGCGGCGGCGCGGCGGCTCGGCATGTCGCTGCGCACCTACCGGCGCCGCGTCGCGGAGATCCTCGTCCTGCTGGACGCCGACTCCCGCTTCCAGGCCGGGCTCCGCGCCCACGAGTTCGGCCTCCTCACCTGACGCCGCCCGTCACCCGCCGACAAGCGGGACGAGCTTGATGAACACGAGGTCGGGGTCGGCGGTGAGGTCGACCTCCTCGTCAAGGTCGTCGACCTGGCGGTC
Organism: Actinomadura syzygii; assembly: GCF_008085905.1. Taxonomy (GTDB): domain Bacteria; phylum Actinomycetota; class Actinomycetes; order Streptosporangiales; family Streptosporangiaceae; genus Spirillospora; species Spirillospora syzygii. The sequence continues at coordinate 230,962 of NZ_VSFF01000009.1, forward strand.
GCCCGCGAGGACGAAGAACCCGTTGCCGAGGAACGCGCGTTCGGCGATCTCCGCCTGTCGCTCCCAGTCGAGGCGGCGCGGCTCCGGGAGCCGGTAGCCGTTCAGCTCGGCCTCGGCGCCGTCCGGGCGGACCAGGCCGTGGAACCGCTCGGACGGCCGGACGTTGTGCCGCGCCACCTCCTCGCGGACGCGGAGCCTGATCAGCTCCCGCACGGTCATCCGGTCCGGCAGGCCCGCCACCGTGACCTCCGCGACCGGCTTTCCGGTGGCGGTCTCGTCCCGGAACGTCACCGCAGGCATCAGGCGCCTCGCTTGATCTGGCGGAGGATGGACTCGTCCTCGATGCGGTCGTCGGCCGCGAGGAGGAACGCCTTGCTGAGGATGAGGGAGAGCCGCTCGTCCTCGAACGGCAGGAAGACCTTGCCCTGGCCGCCCCGCCCCTGGACGATGCAGAGGTAGGCGTCGTCCGGCTCCATGAGCACGTTCGCCGAACCCAGGTGGATCCTGTAGGTGCGCAGCTCGCCCCTGACCACCAGGTAGCGGCCGTCGAGCGCGCAGCGGGCGGCGATCCTCGTCCGCGGCAGGACGCGCTCCAGCGCCTCCCGGCGGACCTCGGCGCTCGCGGTCAGCTCGCCGAACGTCGTCTCGCGCCAGTACGCGGCGAAGCGGTCCTCCCCGCGGTCGACCCACTCGGGGTCGGCGGCGATCGAGGTGACGCCGACGAACAGGTCGACGTCGCGCATCGCCTCGCTGAACACCAGGGGCGGCACATCGGCGAGGGGGACCTCGCGCCAGGAGCGGGCGGTGCGGCCGGTGCGGCGCTCGAACCTGACCTGGTCGGTGGTGGCGTGCTCCGGGCCCCAGTCGGCGTTCTCGACCGGTTCGTGGTGGAAGCACGCCCGCCATCCGCCGCCGCCGAACTCGCCGCGCGCCTCGCCGTCGTACCCGCCCTCGTACCCGCCGAGGAAGTTGGACTGCCAGCCGCGCTCCTTGAACAGCGCGTACAGGCGCCGGTACCGGACGACGTGCGCGGCGAACCGGTTGGAGTACGTCGCGGTCTCCTCCTCGGCGGGGGTGAGCAGGTATATCTCGCGGAACGCCTGCTTGAACGGCTGCCGGACCTGCTCCTCGGCGACTCGCTCCCGCCAGGCGCGTACCTCGTCCACGGCGGCGCGGATGGGATGCCAGAGCCGCACCCGCGCGAAATCACCCTCGGGGGCGCCCAGCACGGCGTGCCAATCGCCTCGGGCGTCCTCGAACTCCCAGATGAGGCCGCGGACGAGGACGCCGGTGACCGGGTGGTCGCGGTAGTGCTTGCGCCATTCGCCGTAGGGCCAGGCGCGGTCTTCGGACATCAGGGACTCGACGCGGGCCCGCTCGGTGGAGAGCGTCGCCCGCACCTCCTTCGCGAGGGCCTTCAACTCCTTCAGCTCGTCCGGAAACCCGGCCTTGACGGCGGCGGGAGCGGTGCGCGACGTGCGGCCGCTCGCAGCGGTGAAGGTGAGCCGGACGGTCGCCGCGTCCTGTACCGCGATCCGCGCGGTGTGCTCGCCGAGCGTCCGCTCAACCGCGCCGTGGACGCCGAGGCCGTGGGACGGCACGCTGCGCTCCACGAGCTGCGCCTTGGTGATCCCCTGCCGTTCGGCCGCCGCCTGGAGCGCGGTCTCGACCTGTTTGCGCAGCGCCCTGTTCTTGATCTTCGTCTGGAGCGGCCACAGCGCCTCCAGCGCGCCGTCGCCGCACGCGGCGAGCGCGTTGATCGCGGCGCCCGCGACCTTGAGGCCGTCGTCGACGTCGCCGCCGGGCGCCCCGGCGCGCAGGGCGAGCGCGCCGAGCCGCCGCACCGCCTCCGGCCCGCCGGTCAGCGCCGCCGCCCACAGGAGGCCCCGCGCGAGGTTCCCGTGCCGCTGATGCACGAGGTAGTAGTAGTCGGCGTGGCTGCCGTGCTCTTGGTAGGACAGGGGCGGGTCCTCGGCCAGGGCGCGCAGGGTCTCGGCCACGGCGTCCCGGGCGTCCGCCGCGTCGGTCAGCGCGACGCACGCCCTCCGCCACTTCTGCGACGGGCGCGGCGACGACAGGCTCGCCAGATGGCGCAGGAGGCGCGCGACCTCGACCTCCGGTCCGCGCTCCGCGAGGTCGCGCAGCGCAGCGCCCCACGGGTCGTACGGCGGGATCAACCCGTCCGGGATGCGCGCCTCGTCCAGGCGTGCGGCCAGCGCCCGCAGGCGCCCCTCGACGCCGGTGCGCTCCGCGATCGGGACGGAGGCCCCCTCCAGCGCACGTTCGGCGGCGCGCACCCTGTCCGCGACCTCGAGCAGGCCGTCGCCGTCGAGCCGCTCGGCGGCGGACAGGGCGATGCCGAGGGAGCCCGCGTGCCAGGAGCCCTCGGTGACGCAGTCCAGCAGGACGGCGCTCTCGCCCGGCGTCCATCCCACGGCCTTGGCCGCCGTGTCGCGCATGGCGTCGCCGTGCGTCCAGAAGACGGCCTCGTTGTGCCGGGCCGCCAGTGTGAGGGCGAGGACGGCGGCGCGCGCGTCGGCCTCCGCGCAGGCCGCCAGCAGCCGGTCGAACTCGTCCTGGAGCGCCTCCTTCACGCGCAGGTACTCCTCGTACCCTCCGGCGCGGGCGGCGGCTTCGGTGGTCCAGACGTTCGCCCACTGTCGTTCGAGGACGGACAGGAGCGGGCGCGACCGGTCGAGGGCGGCGAGGCGGATGTCGTCCAGGCCGTCGTCCGCGCGGGCCTCGGCGGCGAGGGTGTCGTGCAGCATGTCCGGATGGTGGCAGGCGTCGCCGACAGAACCGGGGGCGTCCTGGTCAGCGCGCGCCCGGCCGCCTACGCTCGGACGTACCGCGGCAGAACGAGGTTCGGGGCGGCCATGGCGCACAGCGTGGTGATCATCGGAAGCGGGTTCGGCGGGATCGGGATGGCGATCCGGCTCCGTCAGGCGGGAATCCGCGACGTCGTCGTGCTGGAGAAGGCGGACGGCCTCGGCGGCACCTGGCGGGACAACACCTACCCCGGCGCGGCCTGCGACGTCCCGTCCCACCTGTACTCGTTCTCGTTCGAGCCCAAGACCGACTGGTCGCGCCGCTTCCCGCCGCAGCCGGAGATCCTCGACTACCTGCGGCACTGCGCCCGCGAGTACGGCGTGCTGGAGTGCGTCCGGTTCGGGACGGAGGTGACCGAGGCCCGCTTCGACGAGGACGCCGCGCTCTGGCGGATCTCCACGACGTCCGGCGGGCTGGAGGCGCGGGTGCTCGTGTCGGCGTGCGGGCAGCTCAACCGCCCGGCCCTCCCGCCGATCGAGGGCCGGGAGGCGTTCGCCGGGCCGAGCTTCCACTCCGCCCGCTGGGACCACGGCGTCGACTTGCGCGGCCGCCGGGTCGCGGTGGTCGGGACGGGCGCGAGCGCGGTCCAGTTCGTCCCGGAGGTCGCGGCGGAGGCGGCGGAGCTGCGGCTGTTCCAGCGGTCCGCGCCGTACGTGATCGACAAGCCGGACCGGGCGTACCGGCGGTGGGAGGGCGCCGTCCTGCGGCACGTGCCGGGGCTGTACGGGCTGAGCCGCGCGCGGATCTACGCGCTGTACGAGGCGCGGGCGCTCGGCTTCATCAAGTACCCGCGGCTCCTGGCGCTGCTGGAGAAGCGGTTCAAGAACACGCTTCGGGACGGCGTCGACGACCCGCGCCTGCGGGACGCGCTGATCCCCGGCTACCCGATGGGCTGCAAGCGGATCCTGATCTCCAGCGACTACTATCCGGCGCTCGCCCGGCCGAACGTCGACCTGGTCACCGACCCGATCACCGGCGTCACGCCGACCGGCGTCCGGACGGCGCGCCGCGACTACGACGTGGACGTGATCGTCTACGCGACCGGGTTCCGCAGCACCGAGTTCCTCTCCCCCATGAAGATCGTCGGGCGGGACGGCCGGGAGCTGAACGAGGCGTGGCGGGACGGCGCGCACGCCCACCTCGGCATCACGGTCAGCGGGTTCCCGAACCTGTTCCTGCTCTACGGCCCGTACACCAACCTCGGGCACAACTCGATCATCTACATGCTGGAGTCGCAGTTCCGGTACGTCCTCGGCTGCGTGGACGCGCTGCGCCGCGCCGGGCTCGCCTGGATCGACGTCCGCCCCGACGTGCAGGACGCCTTCACCCGCGACATGCGCGAGCGGCTCCGCTCCACGGTGTGGGAGAAGGGCTGCCGGAGCTGGTACATGACGGCGGACGGCAAGGTCGTGAACAACTGGCCGGGGTTCACGTTCGCCTACCGGCGCGCGACCCGCCGCCCCGACCCGCGGCATTTCCGCGCGCGGCGTGCTACCGCCGGGTAGCCCGCGCGATCTAGGCTCGGTCCCATGCCGACCGCCTTCATCACCGGCGCGACCGCGGGGATCGGCGCCGCGTTCGCCCGCCGCCTCGCCTCCGACGGGTTCGACCTCGTCCTGCTGGCCCGCGACGCCCCGCGGCTGGAGCGCGCCGCCGCCGAGCTGCGCGACCGGTACGCCGTCCGCGCCGAGCCGCTGCCCGCCGACCTGTCCGCCGAGGACGGGCTCGCGGCGGCCGAGGACCGCGTCCGCACGGGCGTCGACCTGCTGGTCAACAACGCCGGGTTCGGCAACAAGGGCGTGTTCCTCGACGTGCCCGTGTCGGACGAGCTGACCATGCTGAGGGTGCACTGCGAGGCCGTCCTGCGGCTCACCCACGCCGCCCTGCCCGGCATGCTGGAGCGCGGCCGGGGCGGCGTCGTGAACGTGTCGTCGGCGGCGGCGTTCGCGACGCGCGGCACGTACGGGGCGTCGAAGGCGTGGGTGGTGAACTTCAGCCAGGGCGTCGCGGCCGACATCGCGCGGCGGTCCGGCGGCCGCGTCCGGGTGATGGCGCTGTGCCCCGGCTTCGTGCACACCGAGTTCCACGACCGCGCCGGGATGGACATGTCGGACGTCCCCGGCTTCATGTGGCTCGACAAGGACGACGTCGTCGACGCCGCCCTGCGCGACCTGCGGCGCGGGGTGCAGGTCAGCATTCCGGGCCCGCAGTACAAGGCGATCGTCGGGCTCACCCGGGTGCTGCCGCGCGCGCTGGTCTCCCGGATGTCGTCCAGCACCGGCCGTAAGTACGAGTAGGCGGACTGTCAAGGGGCACGGCCCGGCGGGGGGGGCGGCCGGGGAGCCCGGCGCGGGGTCCCGGAAATGCCGCCCGGGAAGGGCGTGCGCGCCACGTCATGATCACGTACATTGCCGTGATGGCCCTCCCCGTCCGCCGGGCCCTCGGCTCGGCCCCGCTCGCCGCCGCCATGCTCCTCTCCCTGCTTCTCACCCTCCTGTTCTCCCTGGTCGGGGCGCTTCCCACGCCCGCGTCCGCCGTCGTCGGCGGGACTCCCGTGCCCGCGGCGCGGTATCCGTGGCTCGCCGCCGTCGGATCGCCGGTGTTCCTCGTCCGGGCGTCCGGGCAGTTCTGCGGCGGGGTCCTGACCGCGCCCGACCGGCTGCTCACCGCCGCGCACTGCGTCGACCTGTTCCGGGCCGTGCCGTGGCTGCTGACGGCCACCTTCGGCCGCGACGACCTCGGCGGGACGGGCGGCGAGACCGTCCAGGTGAAGGCCGTGCGGGTCCATCCCGGCTACCGGGAGACCTCGTTCAAGGGCGAGACGGTCGGCCACCACGACCTCGCCGTGCTGACGCTGGCGCGTCCGGTGCGGCGGGGCGTCGCCGTCCTCGACCGGCCCGGCTCCGCGCGCACCGGGGAGATCGCCGGATGGGGCGGGACGTCCGCGAACGACCTGTTCAACACGCGGTTGCGGGCCGCGAACGTGCCCGTCCACGGGAACGCGGTGTGCGAGCGCGCGTACGGCGACTCGTTCGACGGGGCGGACATGCTGTGCGCGGGATCGGCCACGTTCGACTCGTGCGAGTTCGACAGCGGCGGGCCGCTGCTCGTGCGCGGCCGGGTCGTCGCGCTGACCTCCTGGGGGTACGGCTGCGCGCGTCCGGGCTACCCCGGCGTCTACGCGCGGCTCGGGTCGCTGCCCTAGGCGGCGTTGCCGCGCCGCTCCCCCTGCCGCGATGCTTGGACGGTGCGGGTCTTGGTGACGGGTGCGGCGGGTTACATCGGATACGCGGTCGGACGGCGCCTCGCGGCGGCCGGGCACGACGTGGACGGGCTGGTGCGGCGGGACGCGGCGCTACCGGACGGGGTCCGTCCCGTCCGCGGCGACCTCCTCGATCCCGGCGGGCTGCCGCGCGGCCCCTACGACGGGGTGTGCCACCTCGCGGCGCTGACGCGGGTCCGCGAGTCGTTCGACGCGCCGCTGCGCTACTTCACCGCCAACGTGCAGGGCACCGTGAACCTCCTGGAGGCGGTGGACGCGCCCCGGGTCGTGTTCGGCTCCACGGCCGCCGTCTACGGGACGCCGGAGCTCCAGCCGATCCCGGAGACCGAGCACACCGCGCCCGGCAGCCCGTACGGGGCGTCCAAGCTCGCCGCCGAGCAGGCCGTCCGGTACCACGCGCGGACGGGCGCGGCCGGCGCCGTCGTGCTGCGCACGTTCAACGTCGCCGGGTCGGTGGACGGCAGGCCCGACCCGGACGGGACCCGGCTGATCCCGAAGGCGCTCGCCGTCGCCGCCGGGCACGCCCCGCACCTGGAGATCAACGGGGACGGGCGGGCCGTCCGCGAGTACCTGCACGTGGACGACCTCGCCGCCGCCTACGTCCTGGCCCTGGCCGACGTCCGGCCCGGCGAGGACCGCGTCTACAACGTCGGCAGCGGCGCGGGCGTCGCCGTCCGCGAGGTGGTCGCGGCCGTGGAGGCGGTGACCGGGCGCCGCGTCCCGGCGCTGCGCCGCCCGGCCGCGCCGGAGGCGCCGGTCCTGGTCTGCGACGCGGGCGCGATCCGCGCCGAACTCGGCTGGCGGCCGGAGCGGTCCGCGCTGCCGGAGATCATCGCCGCCGCCTGGAACGCCCTGACCCGCGAAGACGGATAAACTCCCCACCGTGTCCCAGCCGAAGTTCGAAGTCCAGATGCTCACCGACCGCGTCATGATCAAGGTCGAGAAGGACAGCGGCGAGCGCCGCAGCACCGGCGGGATCGTGATACCCGCGACGGTCGAACAGGCCAACCGCCTCGTCTGGGGCGAGGTCTGCGGCGTCGGCCACCACGTCCGCGCCGTGAAGCCGGGCGACCGCGTGCTGTTCCATCCGGGCGACCAGTACGAGGTCGAGATCCAGGGCGAGAACTACCTCGTCATGCGCGAGCGGGACCTGCACGCCGTCGCGAGCGAACGTCCCGAGCACGGCACCGGCCTCTACCTCTGACGGGGCCGCTACCTCTCACGGGCCCACTGCTCAACCCGTTCTTTCGAGGTCACGAGCCTGAACCGGGAGAACTTCTACGCGGAGGTGCCGCTCAGCGCCCCCGACCTCCCGGCCCTGCGCGCGGCGCAGGGCCGGGCGGCCGCGGCGTTCCGCTACACCGTGGAGTGAGCCGCCGGGATCAGAGGCCCCGGACGGCGGCGACGGTGAACGGCAGCTCCGGCGTCCCGTCGCCGAGCGGACCGCCCTTGTCGAACTGCGAGCGCACGACGTAGAGCGTCCCGCGCAGGCGGGCGAGGGTCGTCGGGAGCTGGAGGGACGTGTCGGTCAGGCTCGCCTCCCGGCGGGCGGTGCGGCCGTCCGGCGCGACCCTCCAGCGGACGATGCGGTTGTCCACGTTGTGGACCGTCCACAGGCGTCCGTGCTGGAGTTCGAGGCCGTCGGCGTTGAGCATGTCGGCCCCTTGCAGGACGGTCCTGCCGTTCCCGCCGGTGGCGAGGTCGAGCCGGTACAGGTCGCCGCCGTGCGCGTCCGCCGCCAGCAGGAAGCGCCCGCCGGGGTCGGCGACGATGCCGTTCAGGGTGAAGTCGCCGGTCCTGTGCGGGTCGAGGACGTCGTCCAGGTCGAAGGCGACGGACAGCGTGCCGCGTCCGCCCTGTGCCCGCGCGAGGTCGCGGGGCGTGACGCGGTACACGACCGACCGGAAGCTGTCGGTCAGGTAGGCGGTCCCGTCGGGAGTCATGGCCAGGTCGTTGACGAACCGGGCTTCCGTGCCGGGGACGTCGAAACGGGCCAGGAGCCGCCGCGTGCGCGTGTCGTACACGGCGACCCCGGACGCGGAGCTGGTCACCCACAGCCGTCCGGCGCGGTCGACCTTCAGCCCGTTGGCCGTGTTCCGTCCGTCCGCGCCCGCGGGGAGGAACACCTCGGCCACGCGGTGGCCGGGGTGCATGCGGTAGACGGTGCCGTCCTGGAACGACCCGGCGTACAGGTCCCCGCGGCGCGGATCGGCGGCGATGCCCTCCGGGTAGACGCGGTCGCCCGGCAGCACGAAGGCCGGGGAGATCCGCGCCTCGGACGCCGCCGTCGCGTGGACGGCCGCGCTCGCCGCCGGAGCCGTGGCGACCGACGCGGGCAGTAAGGCCACCGCGACGGCGACGGCGGCGGCGACGGCGGCGGGACGGCGCAGCCGCGCCGAGATCACAAAGCGAGACATCACATCTCCGTTCGAGGTGAATGCTTAGAACGCACACATACGCTAGTTAGAGTCCTAATAGACGTCAACGCCTTTTCCGATGACCGGCGATAACATGCGGAGATGACTGAGATGCCCCTCCATGAGCGGCTCGGCTCGCACCTCAAGCGCGCCGAGCAGGCGCTCAGCGGGGCGAAGCACGCGGCGGTCAAGCCGAGCGGGCTCACCGTGCCGCAGTACGCCGCGCTGCTCCACCTCGCCGACAACCCCGGCATGTCGGCCGCCGCGCTCGCCCGCGCCTGCGCGGTCACCCCGCCGACGATGAACACCGTCCTGAAGAACCTCGCGGAGCGCGGCCTGATCGAGCGGACCCCGCACGAGTGGCACCGCAACATCCTGGAGACGCGGCTCACCGCCGAGGGCGAACGGGTGCTGACCGTCGCCGACGTCGGCGCCGTGCGGGTCGAGCGCGGCCTCGCCGCCGAGTTCACCGAGGACGAGCGCGCGACGCTGGTCGAGCTGCTCGGCCGCTGCGTCGGGTTCCTCGAAGCGTCGCGGTCCGCGCGCGGCACCTGAGACACTCCCTGCGGACGGCCGGTACGGAACCGGCATGACCGGCCAGACCGTCCAAGACGGACGCACGGGACCGAGGGAGGACGCATGGGCGAGGACATCCAGCACGACAGGTCGGGACAGCTCAAGCAGATCGAGAGCGGACTGCTGCCCGGCGAGCAGATCGTCGCCGTCTACGACGCGGTCGGCACCGGCACCGGGTTCATCGGCCTCACCGACCGGCGCGTGATCATCCAGGACAAGAGCTTCGCGGGCAAGAAGTACGCCATCACGAGCGTGCCCTACTCGAAGATCACCTCGGTGAGCGTGGTCAGCAACAAGTCGTGGGCCGGGTCCTACTTCTCCACCGGGTCGATCGCGATCAACGTCGGCGCGCAGACCTACGAGATCGAGTTCCGGGGCAGCGACAAGAGCCACCACGTCCACAACGTGATCCTGGACTTCATCTCGCGCTGATCTTCGCGCGGATTCTCGCGCCGATTCCCGCGCGGCCGATGAGTTCCGGCCGTCCGCCCGGTACCAACGGCGAGGGCGCACCGCCCTCACCGTCACCGGACGGCCGGGAGGCCACATGCGCAGGATGTCCCCCGAGGGCCGGGTACTCGCCCTGACCTCGGTGTCCGCTTTGATGATCCTGCTGGACGCGCTGGTCGTGACCACCGCGCTGAGCACGATCAGAACCGATCTCGGCGCGTCCGTCGAGACCCTCGAATGGACGGTCGCCGCCTTCGCGCTGCCGTTCGCGGCGCTGCTGATGACGGCGTCCGCGCTCGGCGAGCGGTACGGCCGCCGCCGGATGCTCGTCGCCGGGCTCGCGGTGTTCACGCTCGCGTCCGCGGCGTGCGCGCTCGCGCCGAGCGTCGGCGCGCTGATCGCCGCGCGGGCCGTGCAGGGCGCCGGGTCCGCGCTGGTCATGCCGCACGCCATGGCGCTGCTCGCCGCCGCGTACCCGGCCGCGCGGCGGGCCCGCGCGCTCGGCGTCTTCAGCGGGGTGACCGGGCTCGCCACGCTCGGCGGACCGCTCGTCGGCGGCGCGGTCGTGCAGGGGCTCGCCTGGCAGTGGATCTTCTGGCTGAACGTGCCGCTGGGGCTCGCGCTGATCCCGCTCGTCCGGGCGGGCGTCCCGGAGAGCAGGGGCGCGGCGCGGCGGATGGATCCGGGCGGCGTCGTCCTCGTCACGCTGGCGGCGGTCGGGCTCGTGTGGGGGCTCGTCCGCGGGAACACGGCGGGCTGGGACTCGCCGGAGGTCGCCGGAGCCCTGGTGGCGGGCGCCGTGCTGCTCGCGGCGTTCGCCGCGTGGGAGCGGCGCGCCGCCGAGCCGATGCTGCCGATGGGGTTCTTCCGCGTCCGCGCCTTCGCGGCCGGGAACGCGGCCGGGTTCCTGCTGTACGCCGCGATCTTCGGGGCGGCGTTCTTCCTCGCGCAGTTCCTGCAGAACGGGCTCGGGTACGGGCCGCTCGGCACGGGGCTGCGGCTCGCCCCCTGGACGGTCACGCTGTTCCTCGTCGCGCCGCTCGCCGGACGGCTCGTAGCGCGGGTCGGGGAGCGTCCGCTGATCACCGGCGGGCTGCTGCTGGAGGCGGCCGGGTTCGCCTGGATCGCGGTCGTCGCGTCGCCTGACATGGCGTACGCGGAGATGGTCGCGCCGCTGATGCTGGCCGGGGTCGGGGTGTCCCTGGCGATGCCCGCCGCGCAGAACGCGGTGATCGGCGCGGTGCCCGCAATCGGCGTCGCGTCCGGGACGTTCAACACGCTGCGCCAGTTCGGCGGCGCGTTCGGGATCGCGGTGACCGCCGCCGTGTTCGCCGCGTCCGGCGGCTACGGCTCGCCGGACGACTTCGCGGCCGGCTTCGTCCCCGCGACCTGGGTGATGGCCGCACTGGCGGCGACCGCCGCCCTGGCCGGCCTCGGCACATCCGGCCGCCGCGTCCCCTCCCCTGCCGCCGCCCGCACCGACACGGCACCCGCGCAGCCGACGGCACTGCGCTCGTAGTGGACGCGGTAACGGGCGGCGGGCCGAGTGGTGTGGTCAGACGGTGATGGAGACGGTGGAGCCGGTGCGGTCCTTGGTTACGCGGAGCTGCGCGGGGATGCGGGCGCGCAGTTCCGCGACGTGGCTGACCACGCCGACCGCGCGGCCGCCGTCGCGGAGCCCGTCGAGGACGTCCATCACCTCGTCGAGCGTGTCCTCGTCGAGGGTGCCGAAGCCCTCGTCGACGAACAGGGTGCCGATCTCGGCGCCGCCCGCCTCGGCGGTGACGACGTCGGCGAGGCCCAGCGCGAGCGACAGCGACGTGATGAACGACTCGCCGCCGGACAGTGTCACGGGGTCGCGGTCGAGGCCCGTCCATGCGTCGGCGACGCGGAGGCCGAGCCCGCCCGCGCCCTTCGTGCGGTCGCCCGCCGCCTTCTCCGTCGTGTGGACGAGCGCGTACCGTCCGCCGGACATGCGGCGCAGCCGCTCGTTCGCCGCGTCGACGACCTGTTCGAGGCGTGCCGCGAGCACGTAGGCGGACAGCGACATCGCGTGCCGGTTCGCCGGGTGCTTCCCGGACGTGAGCCCCGCGAGCCGCTCGGCCACCGCGTGCCGTTCCGCCGCCGGGCGCCAGTCGCGGACGGCCGTGCCGAGCCGTTCCCGCAGCTCGGCGAGCCGGTCGCAGCGGTGCGCGGCGCGGTCGGCGGCGCTGACGGCGTGGGCGTGCACGCTGTCGGCCGCGTGCAGCATGGCCTCAAGCGCGGGCAGGTCGGGTGCGGGCTCGGCCGCCGCCGCGACGAGCGCCGGGTCCGTGAGCTGGGCGCGGACCTCGGCCTCGGCGTCGTCGAGCCGCCGGATCCGGTCGCGGAGGACGCCCTGATCCTCGTCGGCCAGCTCCGCCGCGAGGACCTCGTCCGGGGTGCGGAACCCCTGCGCGGCCGCCTCCTGCCCGGCCCGCGCGCGGGCGGCGGTGAGCTCGGCCTCGGCGCGGCCGGACGCGCGCAGCGCCTCGACCGCCTCGGCCAGCGCGCCCGCCTCGCGGCCGAGCCGGGCGATCCGCGCCTCCAGCGTCGCGTCGCCGCCGCGCGCCTCCGCCAGCTCGGCGGACAGCCTCGCCTGCTCGTCGGCGAGCTTCGCGTCCTCGGTGCGGTGCTCGGTGAGGGCGCGGGAGACCTCGTCGCGTTCGACGCGGACGCGCTCGAGCTCCTGCTCGTGCCGGTGCAGGATCTCCTCCAGGCGTTCGGCGTCGGCCGCCCGCGCGTCGGCCGCGTCGAGCGCGCGGTGCGCCTCGGCCAGTTCGGCGGCGAGGGCGGACGCAGGCGTCTCCCCCGCGATCTCCATCAGCTTGTCGCGTTCGGTGCGCAGCTCGCCGAGCGCCGTCCCGGCCTGCTCGCGGACGTGCTGCGCCTCGTCGGCGGTGTCCTGGGCGGCGTCCACCTCGTCCTCGGACGGGACGGGGCCCGGCGCGACGGCCGGGTCCGGGTGGTCGGACGATCCGCAGACGCGGCAGGGCTCCCCGGCTGCCAGCTCACCGGCGAGGACGGCGGCCATCCCGTCCAGCCGCGCCTGGCGGAGGTCGAGGACGCGCTGCCGGGTGTCCTGCGCCGCGTCGACCGCCGTCCGGTACGCCGCCTCCGCCTCGGTGAGGGCCTGTTCGACCTGGTCGCGGCGCTGCGCGGCGTCGAGGCGGCGGCCCGCGTCCTGGACGGCGGCCGCCGCCCCGGGACGCGCGGCGGCGGCGAGCACGGTCTCGTCCCGCTCGGCGCGGCGGGCCGCGACGACGACGGGCAGGTCGTTCAGGGCAGCCGCGACGCGCGCGTCGGCGGGCTCCAACCGGCGCAGCTCCTTCTCCAGCCCGGCGCGTTCGCTCTCGACCCGGCGGAGCCGGGCGGCGCTGGCACGGCGGCCCTCCAGCGCGGCGACCTCGTCGCGGCGGTCGCGCTCGGCCTTGGCGAGGACGTCCTCCGGCGCCTTCGGCGGCACCAGCGCGGACGCCCCGGCCCGGGTCTCGTCGGCCCAGCGGCGCGCCCGCACGGCCTCGTCGTGCCGGGCTCTCACGTCCCTGACCAGCGGGACGACCCGGTCGGCACGCGCGGCGGCGTCGAGCCGGGACGCCAGCGCCGACTTCTCCTCCGCGCGCTCCGCCAGCGCGTCGCGCCGCGCGGCGGCCCGCGCGTGGCGGTCCCGCCGTTCGGCGAGCGCGCGGCCTTCGTCTAAGGCGGCGCGGGCCCCGGCCAGCGTCGCGGCGGCCTCGTCGCGCAGCGTCTCGACGGCCGCGCGGATGTCCTCGTGGCCACGCGCAAGCTCGGCCGCCCAGGCGGGCAGCGTCTCGACCTCGTCCAGCGGCCCGGTCTCCGCGGCGTCCCGCGAGGACGCCCCGCGGTCGGCCGGGCGGGGGCGCGGGACGAGCGGCCCGTCCCCGCGCGGCGCCGGCGCCCCGGTCGCCTCGGCGACACGGTCGGCGAGCGCGGCGGCCCGCGCGGCGAGGTCGGCGGCCTCCCGCCCGGTGCCGGCGCGCCGCTCCGCGAGCCACTTCTCGACCTGGGTGAACACCTCGGTGGCGAACAGGCGCTCCAGCACGCGGCGGCGCTCGTCCGCCCCGGACCGCAGGAACCCCGCGAACTCGCCCTGCGGCAGCAGCGCGACCTGGCAGAACTGGACGGCCGTCATCCCGAGCATCCGGGACACGAGGTCGCCCGCCTCGTCCAGCCGCGTGGTGAGGCCCGTCCAGCCGCCGTGCTCGAACTCCTCCACGACGACCTTCGCGTGCTCGACGGTCGTGCCCGAGCCGCGCAGCTTCGGCCGCTCCCACGCGGGCGAGCGGGACACGCGCAGGCGGCGGCCCCGGATCGTCGTCTCCAGCACCACGCGCGGCACGGCGCCGGGCGCGGCGTGGTCGCTGCGCAGGCCCTTCACCGCGTTGCGGACGCCCGGCACCTGCCCGTACAGCGCGAAGCACACCGCGTCGAGGACGCTCGTCTTCCCGGCGCCCGTCCGGCCCTGGATGAGGAACAGCCCGGCGTCCGACAGCGCGTCGAAGTCGATCTCCTCGGTGCCGGGGAAGGGACCGAACGCGGTGATCTCCAGCCGGTGGAGCCTCACGCCATCGCCTCCTTGCGGCGGCACGCCTGGAACGCCTCGTCGAGCAGGGCGCGCTCGGCGCCGGTCGCGGGCCCGTCGGCGACCTCGGCGACGAAGTCGCCCGCGATGTCCTGCGGGGAGCGCTCGCGGACGCGGCCGGACCAGGTGCGGACGGCGTCCGCCGCGCCGCCCTCCGGCTCGAACCCGAGGACGAGCGTGTGCGGGAACCGGCGGCGCAGCCGCTCCATCGCCGCGGACGGACGGCGCGCGTCGGTCAGCGTCACCTGGAGCCAGCGGTCCTCGCAGCGGTCGAGCGCCGGGTCGGCGAGCAGGTCGTCGAGCCGTCCGCGGACGCGGGCGAGACGGCGCGGGACGGGCGCCTCCACGAACTCCGACGCGATGCCGTCCGCGCGAAGGTCGACCAGCCAGGACCCCTTGACGTGCTTCTCTTCCGAGAACGAGTAGGCGAGCGGCGATCCCGAGTAGCGGACGCGGTCGGTGATCTGCCATCTGCCGTGCAGATGGCCGAGCGCCGCGTAGTCGACGCCGTCGAACACCGACGCGGGCACGTGCGCGGAACCGCCGACGGAGATGTCGCGCTCGCTCTCGCTGGCCTCCCCGCCGGTGACGAACGCGTGCGCCAGCACGACCGTGCGCATTTCAGGGCGCCGGACGGCGTCGGCGCGGACGCGGCGCATCGCCTCCTGGAGCGCGGCGGCGTGGCTGCGGTCGTCCAGCTCCCACTCGTGCCGGACCAGCTCGGGCTCCATATACGGGACGCCGTAGATCGCCGAGTCCCCGACCACGACGGGCTCCCCCACCGTCGCGAAGTCGGTGCGGACGTGCACTCCCGAGGCGTCCATCAGCGCCGACCCGAACCCCAGGCGGCGGGCGGAGTCGTGGTTGCCCGCGATGAGCACGACCCGGGCGTGCTCGGCGATCCGCCTCAGCGTCTCGTCGCACAGCCGGACGGCGTCGACGGCGGGCAGCGCCCGGTCGTACACGTCCCCGGACACCAGCACGCACTCGACCCGCTCCGCCTTCACGGTCTCGACCAGGTGATCGACGAACGCCGCCTGCGCGGCCAGCAGATCCTCACGGTGGAACGATCTGCCGAGATGCCAGTCGGAGGTGTGCAGGATTCGCATGTCGCAGCAACCATAGGCACCCCGTCCGACACATCCCGCGCAGAAACGCCGCGCAGCCCCGAACGAATCTTCGATCCCGCCCGACGGCACTGCGCGGGCGAGCTCCCGCGCGCGGCGCGGGGGCGGGCGCTCGCGTGAGGGACGCGGGTGGGGCTCGCGTAGGGTGACGGCGTGAGCGGAGTGAGCCCGGGGGTCCGGCGCGGCGGGCTCGTCCCGCGCGGGACGGACGCATGAGCGCGCGACCCTACGTCCTGCTGAGCTGCGCGATGTCCGCGGACGGCTACATCGACGACGCGACCCCGGAGCGGCTGCGGCTGTCCAGCGCCGCCGACTGGGACCGGGTGGACGGCGTGCGCGCGAGCTGCGACGCCATCCTCGTGGGCGCCGGGACGATCCGCGCCGACGACCCGCGGCTGCTGGTCAGGTCGGCCGCGCGGCGCGACAAGCGGGTCGCGCGCGGGCTCCCCGCCGACCTGACGAAGGTGACGCTGACCTGGAGCGGCGACCTCGACCCGGGCGCGCGGTTCTTCACGACGGGCGAGTCGCCGAAGCTGGTGTACGCGCCGTCCGGGACGGCCGCCGACCTGGCGCCGAGGCTCGACGGCGTGGCCGAGGTCGTCGACGCCGGAGACCCGCTCTCCCTCGACGCGCTGCTCGCCGACCTCGCGGGACGCGGCGTCCGGCGGCTGATGGTGGAGGGCGGCGGCGCCGTCCACACGCTGTTCCTGACGAGCGGGCTCGTGGACGAGCTGCAGCTCGTCGTCGCGCCGTTCTTCGTCGGCGACCCGTCCGCGCCGCGGTTCGTCCAGTCCGGGGTGTTCCCGCAGTCGACGGAGCGTCCGATGCGGCTCGCGGAGGTCACCCGCATCGGCGACCTCGCGCTGCTGCGCTACCTCGTCGGGGCCGGGCGTGGATGACCTGGGCTGGCTGTCCCTGGCCTGCGACCTCGCGGCGCTGTGCCCGCCGTCCCGCACCGCGTTCTCGGTCGGCTCGGTGATCGTCGGCGCGGACGGGCGCGAGATCGCCCGCGCCCACTCCCGCGAGTCCGATCCGCACGACCATGCCGAAGAGGCCGCCCTCGCTAAGACCGCGTCCCTCCCGGCCGGAGACCTCGCGGGGGCGACGGTGTACAGCTCGCTCGAACCGTGCGGGAAGCGGGCGTCGCGGCCGCGGACGTGCGCCGAGCTGATCGTCGCGGCGGGCGTCCGGCGGGTGGTGTTCGCCTGGCGCGAGCCGTCCCTGTTCGTCGCCGGGACGGGCGCGGACGTCCTCACCGCAGCGGGCGTCGAGCTCGTCGAGCTGCCCGAGCTGGCCGGACGCGCCCGCGAGCCGAACGCGCACCTGCTCTGACGCCCGGCGGATGAGACGCGAGTCTCATTCCCCTTGCCAACGCCTGGGGACGCCGTGCGATGCTGTGCCCAAGCAAGCATTCGGTTACCCGGGTTCGGCCCCGTCGGGCAGGGAGGCACGGCAGCATGCGCGAGCACGATCGGCTGTTCATCGGCGGCGGGTGGACCGCCCCGGCAGGCACCGCGACGATCGACGTCGTCTCCCCGCACACCGAGGAGGTCATCGGACGCGTCCCCGAGGGCACGCAGGCCGACATGGACGCGGCGGTCGCGGCCGCCCGGCGCGCGTTCGACCACGGCCCCTGGCCGCGGATGGCGCCCGCCGAGCGCGCCGAGATCGTCGGACGGCTGTCCGCGATCTACGCCGAGCGGCAGCAGGAGATGGCCGACCTCGTCACCGCCGAGATGGGCTCGCCGATCATGTTCTCGGTGTTCGGGCAGGCCGCGATCCCGCAGATGGTGCTCCAGTACTACGTCGACCTCGCCTCCACCTATACCTGGGAGGACGAGCGTCCCGGCATGCTCGGCCCGGTGACCGTGACGCAGGAGCCGGTGGGGGTGGTGGCCGCGATCGTCCCGTGGAACGTGCCGCAGTTCACGCTCATGCTGAAGCTCGCCCCCGCGCTGATCGCGGGCTGCACGGTGGTGGCGAAGCCGTCCCCGGAGACGCCGCTCGACAGCTACCTGCTCGCCGAGTGGATCCAGGAGGCGGGGATCCCGGACGGCGTCGTCAACATCGTCCCGGCGGGCCGCGAGGTCGGCGCCTACCTCGTCGCGCACCCGGACGTGGACAAGGTCTCCTTCACCGGCTCCACCGCCGCCGGACGCAAGATCGGCGCGGTCTGCGGGGAGCAGCTCAAGCGCGTCACGCTGGAGCTTGGCGGCAAGTCCGCCGCGATCGTCCTGGACGACGCCGACCTCGCGAGCACGGTCGAGGGGTTCAAGCTGGCGTCTCTGATGAACAACGGGGAGGCGTGCGCCGCGCAGACCCGGATCCTCGCGTCCCGCCGCCGCTACGACGAGGTCGCGGACGCGCTCGCGGCCATGGTCGGCGGCCTCGCGGTCGGCGACCCGTCCGACTACGGCACCGAGATCGGCCCGCTGGTCGCCCAGCGGCAGCAGGAGCGGGTGGAGAACTACGTCCGGATCGGGCAGGACGAGGGCGCCAAGCTGATCACGGGCGGGCTGGACCGTCCGCACGACCGCGGCTGGTACGTCGCGCCGACCGTGTTCGGCGGCGTCGGCAACGACATGCGCATCGCCCGCGAGGAGATCTTCGGCCCGGTCCTCGTCCTCATCCCCTACGAGGACGAGGACGACGCGGTGAGGATCGCCAACGACAGCGACTACGGCCTAGGCGGCTCCGTCTGGACGTCCGACGTCGACCACGGCGTAGACGTAGCCCGCCGCATCCGCACGGGAAGCTGCGGCGTGAACCTCTACACGCTCGACCCGAACACCCCGTTCGGCGGCTACAAGAACAGCGGCCTGGGCCGCGAACTGGGCCCCGAGGGCCTCCACGCCTACCTGGAACACAAGTCGATCCCCCGCCCAACCCGCTAATCCCGCCCCGCGTTACGGCATTGCGAAGCCGCGGGCCCGCCCCGGCGTCCCGGAGCATCCGCCTGAACCCACCACCACCCCAGGTCGCGGCATTTCGAGGGTCCGCCGCGCGCCCCAGAGCATCCGCCGCGGGGCGGCGGATGCGCTGGGGCGGGCTCTTGGGCCCCCGGTCAGGGCAGGGGGGCGACCGTCCAGCCGTGGCGGGTCCGGCAGGCGCGGACGGCCTCGGCGGCGGGTGCGGCGGTGACGAGCAGGCGGACGTCCGGCACGAGGGCGCGGGCGTGGTCGAACGCGATGGCGCGGAGCTTGGCGGGCGTGACGACGGCCGCGGTCGCCTCGTGTTCGCGGATCGCCTCCAGCACGTCGCGAGGTTCTGGGCCGGGGACGCCGACCAGGGTGACGCCTTGGCTGAGGCACAGGTCGACGAGACCGACCCAGGTGGGAACGGTGACGTCCTGGCCGGGGAGGACCAGCACGTCGCCGTCGCCCAGGCCCAGCGCGCCGCCGAGCCGGTACAGGTCGGCGAGCCGGTCGGCGTGCGTGATCTCCTCCGGCGGGACGCACAGCCGCAGCGCCGGGTCGCGGAGCGGGTCGGGCGGCGGCGGGGCGGCGCCGGGCCCCTTCTCCAGGAGGCGGGCGAAGGGCGTCGTGCCCGGGACGTCCCCGAACGCGAAGACCTGCCGGACATACGACCGCTCCGCCCCCGCGAGGGCCCGCGCCGCCGTGCCCTCGCCGGTCAGCAGGAACCGGGCGCCCGAGGCGTTCATCAGGTGGGCGACCTCGGCGGGCTCCGCGTCCGGCGGCAGCGGCGCCGGGACCGCCCCCGCCGCGCCCACCGCGTGGACGGCGAGCGCGAGGTCGCAGACGCCCGAGACATGGATCGCGCCCACGTCGCCGCGCCGGACGCCGTGCTGCCGCAGGCCGTGCGCCGCGGCCGCGACCGTCTCGGCGAACTCCGCGTGACCGAGCCGCTTCCCGGGGTCGACGAGGGCGACCCGGTCGCCGCGCCGGACCGCGTCGGCCCCGGCCGCGTCCAGGACGGCCTCGGTGATCGTCGTCCCGGCGAGCGTGACCGGGGCGCTGGTTCCCTCGGGCATGCGCCGAACGTATGCCGCGCGCACCCCGCGCCACATCCGAAGAACTGTGTAGGCGGGTGTGTAGATCACGGGGCGAGCCCGGCGCGTTCGAGCAGCGCCCGCCGCCGCACCTGCCCGTCCGGCGCGCGCGGGATCTCGTCGACGACGTGCACGGCGGACACCATCCGCGTCCGGTGGACGTGCTTGTTGACGTACGCGAGCAGATCGCCCTCGGACGCCCGCTCCGCCAGGACGACGAAGGCGTGCGGCGCGAGCCCGAGGTCGTCGTCCGGGGCGGGGGCGACGACGGCGTCCTCGACGGCGGGATGCGCCGCCAGCACCGGCTCCGGTTCGCCGGGCGGCTCGGACCGGACGGCCGGGAGCCGCCCGAGGATGAACACGCGCTCGTGGTCGTCGGCGAACGCCGAGTCGCCCGTGGGCAGCCACCGGACGGGCACCGCCGCGGTCCGCGCGACCGGCAGCCGCACGCACAGCTCCCCCGGCTGGTAGGACGGCTGCGCCGTCCCCCTCCGCGGATGGACGATCCGCCACGTCACGCCGGGCAGTCCCCGTCCGACGGAGTCGAGCGTGCCCTCCTCGACGGCCCGCAGGTTGAGGTGCGTGAGCCCGGCGGCCTCGGCCAGGCCGTACGCCTGCCGGACGGGGCACCCGAGCCGCGCGGCGGCGGCCCGCGCGTCCTCCGCCGCGAGCGGGCCGCCCGCGGCGACGACCGCCCGCAGCGCCCCGAGCTCGTACCGCGACACCGCACGGTCGTAGGCGAGCGCCTCCACGAGCCGGGGCGGCAGCACCGCGACGGTCACCCGGTGGTCGCGCAGGGCACGCAGGAGATCAGGCCGTCTCGTCCCCGCGCACGCGACGACCGTGGCCCCGAGCCGCAATACCGGATTGAGCACCCCGTTGACGCCGAGCACATCGCTGAACGGCAGCGCGCTCAGCACGACATCGGACCCACCGAGCAGCCCGGAATCCGCGACCCGCACCAGCCCAGCGACGACCTCGGCATGCGTCAACCGAACGACGTCGCCAGCCCGTCCCTGCTCCCCCCGCCCCCAAACGACCAACGCGACATCCCGATCAGGATCCCCGCTCGTCCCTTGACCGACTCCCGCCGCACCCCCAGACGGCCCGCCTACCGCAAGACGATCGCGCCCCGAGAACCCTTCACTCCCACCAAGCACCCAAGAATCCCCGCGAGCTTTCTCCGAGTCACCCCCGACACCCCCTCTATGCGACGCATCGCCATCCTCCGCCGAGGGACGCTCACCCCCTCCAACCGCCCCTTCGCCCACCTCGAACCGAGCAACTCCCGAACGCTCACCAGTAGGCGATAGACCTACACCCGAACCCGAGCCCCCACCGACACCAGAGCCACCAACAACGTCATCCTCACGAGCCCCCGCAGGACGACCACCCTCAGCAAGCCCACCAGCAATCGCCTGTTCACCAGGCCCCGGAGGCCGACTACTCGGAACGACGCTGGCCGCCGTAGAACCCCGGAGTCCTCCGAGATCGACGGGCACCGAACGACCACCAGACGAGGCAGAACCCAGGGCGGATCCAGGATCGCCAGGCACCAGACGACCACCAGGCGACGCGGGGCTCTCGGCTGCTTCGGGACCGCCGAGCACCGAACGACCACCAGGCGACGCGGAACCCCCGAATGCTCCAGGATCGGTAGACGGTGCACGGCCGGCAGCCCACGCGGGATCCTCGGGTGCTCCGGGGTCGGCGGGTATCGGACGATCGTCGGGGGGCGTGGGGTCTCTACGCGATGAGGAAGGCGGGGGTGTTGCGGACTGGGCGGATGCCGGTTGGGCGTCGTCTAGCCCGTCGTCACTTACCAAGAGGGCATCACTGAGCAAGAGGTCATCGAGATGAAGTAGGCGCGCCCCCTCTCCCGCATCCGTGCCCCGACCGGGTTGTGTGATGACTGCGTGCACGAGCCCGGCATCGACGGGTTCGGCGGCGTCGGTCGGGAATGGTGCCGCGCCCATCGCGATGACAGCGTGGAGGGCGATGGCGAACTCCGGACCGTCCAGCAGGTGCAGCGCTACGACATCGCCCGGTCCGAGCCCCTCGCGGACGAGGCCCGCCGCAGCGGCCTCGACCTTGATGGTCAGTTCTGCGTACGAGATCGCGTTCCCGGACACGGCATCAATGACCGCAGGCCGTGCAGAGCCGGCGCCCGCCGCGCCCAGTACGGCCCGCGTCACCGTCACCGCGGGGTAGGCGGGCGCCGGGTCTACACCTCTGGAAAGCATGTCGCCGAAGCTAGATCGGTGGTCGCGGCCGCACATGCTCCGAAATGTGCAACCACCGTCGTATTCGCGCCGGCGATGGTGAGCCGCTCTGTGTACACATCCTCAGGACCATTGGGAGTGGCAGCGGTGGCAGAGCCCGCTCCGCTCGCCCTCGCATCGTGGTCAGGGAGACGGCGGGGACGGGCCTTCCGCGCGGATGTTGTCCACGGCCCAGGCGGCTATCTGGGCGCGGGACGAGAAGCCGAGCTTCGTCAGAATGTTCGTGACGTGGCGCGCCACGGTAGCGGGGCTGATGACGAGTTCGTCGGCGACGCCGCGATTGCTGAGGCCGCGGGCGATGAGCCGGGCGATCTCGCGTTCCCGCGGGGTGAGCGTGCTCGGTGGCGTCGACGGCTCCGCGACTCCGGCGGCGCGCGGCAACGGGACGGACACCCGCGCCACTCCGTTGGGAAGGACGTCAGCGGGCGAGGTCGCACCGTTGGAGGCTTCGTCCGGAGCACGGAGGGCGTAGGCAACGGCGTCGTCGGCGGGCATTGCGCGGCCCTCGCCCCAGAACTGGGCCACCAAGGGCTCACCCAGCTTGCGGCGGATGGGCTCCAGGGTGCGTTCGCGGCGGGCGCCCGAGCCCGGCTCGCGGCCGGTCGCCTCGCGCAGGGCGGACGCGGAGCCCGCCAGCATCACGGCGCCACGGGCGTCGCCCTCGACGGCGACCAGTTCCGCGAAGGCGTCCAGGGCGCGGGCGATGTCGAGCCGGATGCCGGACGACCGGCTCAGCGTGAGGCTCTGCGAGAGCGAGTCGCGGGCCGAGTACGGGTCCCCTTGTTCCAGCGCCACGCGGCCGAGCCCGGCGAGCGCGCGGGCCATCTCGGGACGGGCTCCGATCTCCGCCAGGATCGGCAGGACCTCGGCGTAGTGGCCGCGCGCGGACGCCGCGTCGCCGCGCAGCTCGGCGAGGCGGCCGAGGCCGATCATCGCGTGCGAGGCGCCCCAGAGCTGGCCGATGTCGCGCATGACGGACGCGGCGGCGTCCAGGTGCTCGCGGGCCTCGCGCAGCCGGGAGCCGCGGATCAGCAGGTAGCCGCGGGCGGCGGAGGCGTAGCCGCGGTTCCACTCCTGGCGCGGTCCGGCGGCGATCGCGTCGGCCTCGTCGAGGCGTTCGGCGGCCTCCGCGAACCGTCCGGCGCGGACCAGGCATTCGGCGCTCGTGATCAGCGCGGTCGCGGTCATGAAGTCGTCCCCGCAGCGGCGGCAGGGCGCGAGCGCCTCCTCCGCGTAGCGGGCCGCCTGGGCGAAGTCGCGGCCGCCGACGGCGAGCTGGGCGCGTCCGGCGAGGGCCGGGCCGAGGACGTCCGGGTCGAGACCGTGCGCGGCGGAGAGGAAGCGGTCGGTCCAGTCGGCCCATTCGGCGACCCGGCCGCGCACGATCCAGAAGGTGCGGAGCGCGGTGCAGATCCGCAGGCCCTCGGCGATGTCGCCGTGGTCGAACGACCAGGTCAGCGCGGCGACGACGTTGCCGAGCTCGACGTCGTACCGGTTGAACAGCGCGACCCGCGCGGCCCAGGGAGCGGGGTCGTAGGCGACGGCCATGCGGCCGTCCCGTTCGGCCGCGTCGAGGACGGCGTCGCGGTGCCGCGCGCGGAACGGCTCCTCCCCGGCGTCGGCGAGCCGCTCGGCGGCGTACTCGCGGATGCTGTCGAGCTGCCGGAACCGCACCTCGCCCGCCAGCTCGCCGGCCACCGCGACGAGGGACTTGTCGACCAGCGCGGTGAGCAGGTCGAGGACGTCGTCGGCGGGCAGCGCGGCGTCGGCGCAGACGAGCTCGGCCTGCTCCAGCGTCCAGCCCGCGAAGACGGAGAGGCGGCGCAGGAGGGTGCGTTCGGGCTCGTCGAGCAGGCCGTGACTCCAGTCGATCGCGGCGCGCAGCGTGCGCTGCCGGGCGGGGGCGGTGCGCTCCCCGGCGCTGAGCAGCCGGAACCGGTCGGCGAGGCGGCGGGCGATCTGGTCCACCGACAGGACTCGGACGCGGGCGGCGGCGAGCTCCAGCGCGAGCGGCATCCCGTCGAGGGCGCGGATGACCTCGTGGACGGCGTCCGTCCCGGCGAAACCGGGCCGGGCGGCCCTCGCGCGCTCGACGAACAGCCGCTCGGCCTCGTCCGGCTCCAGCGGCGGCACCCGCCAGACGTTCTCGCCCGCCATGCGCAGCGGCTCCCGGCTGGTGGCGAGCACCCGCAGCCGCGGGCAGCGGGCGAGCAGCATGCCGGTGAGCTTGGCGCACTCCTCGACGACGTGCTCGCAGTTGTCGAGGACGATCAGCGCGGCGGGGGCACGTAAGGCGTCGGCGAGCGTCTCGGTGAGGGGGCGACCGTCCTCCTCGGCGACGTCGAGGACCGCGGCGACGCGGCGCGCGACCGGCTCCGGCGCGCCGTCCGGGCGGACGTCGGCCAGTTCCACGAACCACACGCCGTCGGGGTGCGCGGCGAGCAGGGTGTGCGCGACGTGCAGCGCGAGCCTGGTCTTGCCGATGCCGCCCGCGCCGCACAGCGTCACGGCGCGCATGCCCTCCAGCAGGCGGCCGAGGTCGGCGACGTCGCGCTCGCGGCCGACGAAGGCGTTGGGCTCGGCGGGGAGGTTCGTCTTCACGGGGGTGTGCGGCGTGGCCATGTTCCCTGCCGTTCCGTGCCCGGTGCGCCCCGCGGCCGGGACATCCGTCATGGCGTGAGTGTGGCATCGCTCTCCGTGCACCGCCACGCTTTCGCGTTCTCGATTGTCCCCGGAGGAGGCCGCCGATTCCACCCTGGCGGCGTGCGGGCCGTACCGTAGTGCGCCGTGTCCACCGCCTCCGAGAACGCGGCCGCCAGCCTCGACGACGTGCTGGTCGGCGAGGCGGTGCTGGGCGTCTACCGGCAGATGTTCGCCGCGCTGGCCCGCGACAGCGGCGCCGTCGTGGACGACCCGGAGCTCGTGGACGTCGCCGAGACGCTGCTCGCCGCGTTCGCCGACGCGGGCGAGGACGGGCTGAGCCGCGAGCAGATGCGGTACGTGTGCCGCCGCTACCCGCCGGAGGTGTTCGAGAACCGGCTGCGGGTGCTGAAGGGGCTCGGCGCCGTCCGGGAGGTGTTCCCGAAGCCGAACCAGCTCCGCTACCGGGCGTCGTTCACGAGCGTGGTCGGGCTGATGTTCGTCCGGCGGATGATGCTGGACGGCGGCCAGAGCGAGATGCACCGCCTGCTCGCCCTCGAGCAGCTCAACGTCGCCGACCCGCGGATGACGCCGGAGCAGGCGCGCGACGGCGCGGACGGCCTGGCGCGCGCGTTCCGGCTGTGGAGCGTCGAGCTGGTCACGCTGACGAACGGGACGATCGAGGAGCTTCGCGAGCAGGCGCCGAAGCTGTGGGGCACCGAGGAGATCCTGGTGCGCGCGGAGCGGCTGCACGGCGCGATCCTGCGCCGGTGGCCGCAGCTCGACCGGACGTGCACCGACCTGCGCGCCGCGATCTACGCCTACGGCGACGCGTCGCGCCGCGCCGCCGCCCGCCTGTCGGACTCCGCGGGCACGACCCGGAACCTGACCCTCCTGCCGCCCGAGACGTGGCGGACGTTCACGCGCACCGCGTCCCGCGAGGACCTCGCCGCCGTCCTGGACGGATTCGTCTTCGACGCCGCCGCGCCGTGGCACGAGCCGTCGGCGGTGGTGACCGCCGTGGAGGACGGCCCGCGCGCGACGCCGCCGCGTCCCGCACCGCCGCGCCCGGCCGTCCCGGACACTGGCCTGTCGGGCGACACGGGCTCCGACACGGCCGCGGCCGACCGGCTCCGCGACATCGCCGAGCAGGTCCTCCGGGGGCGCGACCGGGTCGCCGTCGAGGACGTCCTCGCCCAGGACTGGCCGACGGCGCGCCGCATCCTCGCCGACCTGTCGTCCGTACATCTGCATCCCGAACTCCCCTACCGGCTCGTCTGGTCGGACGATCTGACCGTGCGGCCCGCGGGCACCCCGACCTGGGTGTCCCCGGGCTGGTTCGAGAGGACGGGCACGTGACCGCTCCCCCACCACGGGACGTCTCCGGCGTCCCGTCCGGCGCGCGGCATGTCGCCTCCTCCGCCGCCCCGCGTGCTGGCTCGCGTGTCGCTCCGGCCGCCGCTCCGGCCGTGGACCCGCACGTACTGGCCCGCGCACGCGCCCGCGCGCTGGGCGCGCCGTCGATCCCGGCGGCCGACCCCGTCCCGCCGGGCACGGCCGCGGCGACGGACGGCGCCCGCGTCTGGCTCCTCCCCGTCTGGCCGGACGGCGCCACGCCCGCGCTGCTGGAGGAGTACGACACCGCGCCCATGCCGCTGGACCGCGCGGGACTGGCCCGCCGCGTCCTCGCCGCGGCGCTCCGCTGCTGCTGGCGGCGGCTCGACGACGCGCCCTGGCCGGGCACGGCCGCCACGGTCGCGGACGTCCTGGACGTGTACGCGAACATGACGCGCAGCGACACCGACCTGGCCCGGCGCTGGGCCACCGGCGAGCTGCGCCGCCTGTCGGACACCGGCTGGCTGCTGCTCGACGAGCCCTCCGGGAGCGTCCGCCTGGGCCCCCGGGTCGCGCTCTGGTCGGAGGGCTCCCTCGCCTCCCTCCGGGACCTCCTCCACCGCCTGCCCGAACCCCCGCAGGCAGAGCCCGCACAGCCGGAACCCGCGCAGACGGAGCCCCGGCCCGCCACCGAACCGAGCGGCTCATCAGCACCTCCGAACGACCTTGATTCCCCTCTGTCATCAGATCCTTACGCACCGTCCGCCTCTACCGACGAAAAACTTGCGCCTGTGGATAACTCGCCCGCCGCGCGGCCAGCCGCGCCGCCGGTCGGCTCGTCCGGCGAACTCCCGGGGACCCCAGGGAAATTCGGGCAGGACGGCGATGAGTGACCCGTTCGATGGCCTGCTGCGGTCGTACGACGAGCGGCGCCGGGCCGAGCTCGTCGCCGCGTACATGGCGGTCGAGCACGCGGCCGAGCCCGTCCCGGAGGTCCGGTTCGCAGCGTTGCGGGAGCCCGCGCTCCGCCGGACGGTCGAGGAGATGCTCGCGCTCGGCGGCCGCACGCTCGTGCGCCACGAGCAGACGAGCTGGACGTCCGGATACCGGGACGACGTCGCCGCCGAACTGGCGAAAGACCCCGAGTGCGTCCCACCGGTGCGGGAGCGGGCCGTGCTGACGCTCGTCCTGATCCACTCGGTGGCGATCCCGCGGGCGGCGGGACAGCTCGCCGACGACACGTGGCTGTCGCCCCATCCGACCCCGCTGGACGAGCTGCGCCGACGCACCCAACTGCCCGTCGGGGAGCTGGACTCGGCGCTGCGCAGGCTCCGCCTCGCCGGACTGGTCTCGCAGGTCAAGGCGGGCGCGGACGACGCCGGCGGCTTCGTCCCCGGCCCGCAGTTCCACCGGCTGACCGTCGCCGCGCGGCGGCGGCTGCAAGAAGAGCTGATCCTGGCCGCGGGCCCCGACTCGCCGCTCGCCGCGGCGATCCGGGCGCGCCGCAGGGGCCGGGAACGCGAGCAGGGGGAGAGCGCATGACGGCCGTCCTCGAACCGCTGGTGCCGGTCCCGGCGCGCGGCGACGCGGAGAACGTGGTAGGCGACCGGACGCTGGTCGCCGTGCAGGCGGTGAACATCTCGCGGCTGTCCACGCACCCTGTCCCGACCGTCCCGGGGACGCTGATCGTGGTCGCCGGGCAGGGCCCGAAGGACTCCAACGGCGCGGGCAAGTCGTCCTTCATCGCCGCCATCACCGCACTGCTCGGGGACGAGCAGTGGCGGTTCGCGTCCGGAGCGCGCGCGGTGGCGGAGCTGCTTTTCAACGCGGAACTCGCCGCGCAGGGCGACAGCCAGTGGGCGAGCGCGGACCACGGTTACATCGTCGGCGTCTTCGACCACGCCGACCGCGTGGAGGACGACGGGGAGACCGCCGTCACCGTCTGGCTGCGCGTGAACGTGGACGCGCCGCACCTGGAGATCCGCTGGCGGGACGGCGTCCACCTGGCGGCGGCGCCGTCGGAGGCCGAGCGGGTCTCGCTGGCGGACCGGCTGTGGGCCGGGCTGCCGCGCAGCGCCGGGCGGCGCGACCTCGTCGCGAAGGACCTGTCCCGCGTCCTGTACGGGGGCCAGGTGCGTTGCGTGTCGTTCCTGTCCACGTCGGTGAGGTCGAAGGTCGCGACGAACCTGCTGTCGCAGCCGCTGAACGAGATCAGCCCGGAGCGGATCTTCAGCGCGATCGCCGCGCTGACCGGGCTCGACCGGGAGCTCGAGGCGGAGCGCAAGTCGCGGGCGGAGGAGCACCGCGAGCGCGCCAAGGCGGCGGAGGCCTCCGAGCGGCTCGCCGACTGGGAGCGCGACGCGGCGTCCCTGCTGAAGACGTTCGACCGCCGCGACCGAGCGCGGGACGAGGTCGCGGCGGCGCTGCGGCACTGGCGGACGCGGCAGGCGCGGCTGCTCGCGGACGCGTCCGCCGCCGACGCCGCGCACGCCGCCGAGCAGGAGCGGCTGCGCGCGGAGGGCGCGGAGCTGGCCGCCGCCGCGAAGGCCGCCGAACGCGAGATCGAGCAGCTCACCGGCGGGGCCCTGGACGCGCAGTCGCAGGAGGCCGGGGCGGCCCTCGCCGAGCTGAAGGGCCAGGCGGGCAAGCTCGCCGCGGACAAGGCCGTCGCCCGCGACCGGCTGGACGAGCTGCGCCGCCAGGTGTCCGCGCTGGAGGAGCGGCGGCGCGAGGCGGACGGCCGCGACGGCGCCGCCGCCCGCGCCGAGCTGGCCGCCGCGGAGGCGCGCCGGGACGAGGCGCAGCAGGAACTGGGCATGGCGAAGGGCGCGGTCGCCCGCGCGGAGCGGTCCCTCGCCGAGGCGGAGGCGGGCGAGGGCAGCGCGCCCGCGCAGATCCGCGCGCTCGCCGCCGAGGGGATCACCGCGGTCGGCCTGCTGGACGCGGTGGAGCTGGCGGACGACGTCCGGGAACGCTGGGAGGCCGCGCTGTGGCCGTACCGGGAGGCCGTCGTCGTCAGCGCGGACGACCTCCCCGCCGCCGTCACCGCCCTCAGGAACATGCCCGGCTCCATGATCGTCCCCGCAGACTCCCACCCCGCCAGCAGGACCCAGCCCACCGAACCACCGCATCCCGAGAGCGCCGCCCAACCCGACAGCGCCGCCCCACCTGAGAGCGCTGCCCAACCCAACGACGCCGCCGAGCCTGACGGCACCCCCGTCTCCGAGGGCTGCGGCATTTCCGAGAGCAGCAGCCGTTCCGGGGGCGGAGGGCTGCCGGACGGGGTGCGTTGCGAGCCGTCGCTTGGACGGTTCTTCGCCGCTCTTGCGGGCGATCCCGTCCACTCCGGCGGCATGGCGGAGGGCGGTGCCGGAGTCGTCGTCGTGGGCGGATTCGCGGAGCCGGTCACCGGGCGCGTGGCGCGCGTGCGGGCGGCGCACGCCGCGCTTGAGACCGCGCGGGAGACCCTGGAACGGGCGCGGCGGGCCACGTCCGACGCCGCCGCCGACGTGGCCCTCGCCGGGCGGCGACTCGCGGGCGCCGGCGCGGCCGACGAGCTGGACGCCGTCCGCGACACGATGACGGAGCTGCGCGAACGCCTGGAGGAGCTGGCGGCGGGCGAGTCCCGGCTGGGCCCGCGGCTCGGCGCGGCGGAGCAGACGCTGCGGCGGCTGCAGGCGAAGGCCGACACGCGCGCGCTGGAGATCGACCGGCTCCGCGGCCGCCGGGAGGCGCACGAACGCGAGCGGGACAAGGTCCGGCGGGCGTCGGCCGAGCTGGCCGACAAGCGGGCCGTGCTCGGCCTCGACGCCCTGGAGAAGGAGTGGGGCGGCACCCGCGAGGGTGCGGCCGAATGGCTGTCCGGGCTGGACGACGACGAGGCGACATGGACGCCCGCCGAATGGTGGCACACCGCTGAGAAACACCTTTCGGAGGCGCTCCGCCGAGTCTTCCCGGACGGGCCGTCCGACGAGGACATGCCCGAGGAGACGCGCTTCCTCCTGCGCGAACGCGCCGAGGGCGAGGGGCGGCGCACCGACCGCGAACAGGCGACGTTCCCACGCCTGGCGAAATCCCTTGAGGCGTATCTGCGCCAGCAGGACGACTACGAGAAGCACCAACGGCGCCAGATCGAAGTGCAGTTGTCCGCACGTCGCACCGACTTGGAGAAGGCGCAGAAGGGCGCGGCGGAGGCGGCAGGCGCGGCGGAAGCGCACCGCACCGCGCTGACGGCCGCGATCCGGGCGCGTCTCCAGCGGGTGTCGGACGAGTTCGAGAAGCTCGACGTCGCGTACGGCGGCTATGGCGCGACGCTGGAGTTCCCCACGCCCGAGCAGCCCGGCGACCCGGAGCAGGAATGGCGCTGGCGGGTCACGCCGAAATGGCGGCGCTCGGAAGGGCAGCGCTACGTCCCCTACAACCGGCGCGCCAACACGGCGCTCATGGACGAGAAGGCCGTCAAGCTGGTGTGCGCGGCGGCGCTCGCGAGCTCCGGCGGCGGACGCCTCTGCCTCGTCCTCGACGAGCTCGGCCGGAACCTCGGCAAGGAGCACCGCAAGGAGGCCGTCGCGCTGTTCCGCAAGATCGGCGAGACGCACGGCATCACGGTGATCGGCGCGCTCCAGGACGACATGGAGCCGTACGCGATCGACGCCTGCGGACAGTACGTGAAGCTGCGCCGTTCGTCCGACACGATGCCCTACAACGAGCCCCCGGTCGTCGTCGGCTACGACGACCACGAGCCCCGCGTCCGCAAACTCGCCGACCAGATCGCCCGCTCGCCGAGCACGTACCCTGCCACCGCGGCGGTTGAACCGGAGTAGCGGTCGTGGGGCCAACCCGTCGTGCCGGGGCGGCGTCAGAATGGGGGAGATCGCAGACCTAGCTTGAGGAGCGGGCCCGTGGCGGAATGGCGGGTGGCGGGGTTCGATGAGGTCCGCGAGCTGGGACGCGGCGGCCAGGGGCGGGTCGTGCTCGCGCGGCATGCCGGGAGCGGCACACCCGTCGCGATCAAGTACCTGCCCGCGGACGCCGACCCGGACGCGCGGGCGCGGTTCCGGGACGAGGCGCGGATGCTCGGGCAGGTCGACGACCCGCATGTGGCGCGGCTCTTCCGGCTCGTCGAGCACGACGACGACCTCGCCATCGTGATGGAGGCCGTGGACGGCGTCTCGTTCAAGGAGATCCTCGGCCGGTACGGGCGGCTGGAGCCGGAGGCGGCGCTGACCGTGCTCAGAGGGTCGCTGCTCGGCCTCGCCGCCGCACACGCGGTCGGCGTCGTGCACCGGGACTACAAGCCCGCGAACGTGATCGTCCCCGCGGACGGGCGCAGCAAGCTCATCGACTTCGGCATCGCCGCGCCCGAGGGCGCCGCGCCGGGCGGCGGCACTCCGCTCTACATGGCGCCCGAGCAGTGGCGCGGCGAACCGGCCACGCCCGCCGCCGACGTCTACGCGGCCACCTGCGTGTTCTTCGAGGCGCTGACGGGGCGCCGCCCGTACGGGGCCGGGGACCGCGCGTCGATCATGGCGGGGCACCTGTCCGGGGACGTCCCGGCGGAGGACGCGCCCGAGCCGCTGCGACCGCTCGTGGCGCAGGGCATGGCGAAGGACCCGGCGGACCGGCCCGCGAGCGCGGCGGCGTTCGTCGCCGAACTGGACGAGCTCGCCCGGACCGCCTACGGGCCGGACTGGGAGGCCCGCGGCGTGCGCGCCCTCGCCGGGACGGCCGTCGCCCTGGCCGCGCTGTTCCCGCTCGCCGCCGGGCTCGCCCCGGCCGCCGGTGCGGGAGCGGGAGCCGGCGCGGCCGCCGGGTCGTCCGGGATCCTCGCCGCCGTCGGCGCCAAGGCCGCGGTCGCGGTCGCGGGCACGGCCGTCGTCGGCGCGACCGCGGGCGGGATCGGCGTCTACGAGGCGACCAAGGAGGACCGGCCGCCCGCCGCGGTGCGGGCCGATCAGCCCCTGCCGGGCGTCCCGCTGCGGATCGGCCAGATCACGCTCAAGACCCCGGCGTTCTGGAAGACCTACGGGATCCCGTTCACCTGGACGAAGCCCAACGGGGAAGAGGAAAGGCCGCCGAGCGACAGCTTCTACGTGAGCACCTGGAGAACATGCTCCAAGGGCGAACCGGTAAGGGCGTCGCTCTCTCCCGGCCAGGCGTGGTGCCCCGGTGTCCATGTCCTCGGACGCTCCTTCCTCGATGACAGTTACGCCTACGTCGCGAACAGGTACTCGGCGTCCGACACCTATGCCTCGATGTTCAGCCAGGACGAGGGCATGAGCTGCCCCGAGCACGAGGATCTGCGCGCGGTCGGCGTCCAGGACGGGGCCCGGCTGACGGTGAACCGCCTCGCGGACGTCGGTTCCAAGAAGGCCGAGTACCGGGAATGGGTCGTCCCCTGCTACACGCGCGACGACCCCAGCGGGTACGGCCCCAACCGCAGGACCCGGTTCACCTACACCGAGCGCCTCTGGTACCTCCCGGTCTCCAAGGTCCTCATCGTGGACATCTGGAACACGCCGAACCTGGCCCGCATGCTCCAACACGCCGAGTGGGCCTGACCCTGCGGGACCTGCGTTCTCGGCGCTGGGCTAGCAGGAGGTGTCGCAGCGCCGAGTGGACCTGAACCCGCGCGACCGCCCGGAGGATTAGGGGTTGAGGGTCTCCTTTCTCAGTTCTTTGGCGGCTGCCGTGCCTGCGGCGGTGGTGTCCAGTTCGTGTGCGAGTTCCTCCAGTTCGCTGCCTCCCGCCATGAGAGCGGTCAGTTCGTCGCGGGTGATGTCGTTCTTGGCGTGGTAGCCGATGCTCTGTCCGCGGTTGAGGATCAGGAAGCGGTCGCCGACCGGGTAGGCGTGGTGCGGGTTGTGCGTGATGAAGATGACCGCGAGGCCGCGTTCGCGCGCCTGGACGACGTACCGGAGCACCACCCCGGCCTGCTTGACGCCGAGCGCGGCGGTGGGTTCGTCCAGGACGAGGGCCTTGGCGCCGAAGTAGACCGCGCGGGCGATCGCCACGCACTGCCGTTCGCCTCCGGAGAGGGTGCCGATGGGCTGGTTGACGTCCCGCAGGTCGATGCCCATCGCGGCCATTTCGCGGTGGGTGGTCTCGCGCATGAACTCGACGTCCATGACAGCGAAGCGCTTGCGCTTCTCTGAGCCTAGGAAGAAGTTGCGCCACACCGGCATCAGCGGGACGACGGCGAGGTCTTGGTAGACCGTGGCGATGCCACGGTCGAGCGCGTCGCGGGGCGACCCGAACGCGACCTTCTCGCCCTGGACCTCGTAGGTGCCGGTGTCGTGGCGGTGCAGTCCGGCGACGACCTTGATGAGCGTCGACTTGCCCGCGCCGTTGTCGCCGAGCACGCAGGTGACCTCGCCCTCGGACGCCTCCAAGCTGACGTCCCGCAGCGCGATGACGTTGCCGTAGTTCTTGCCGACGCCGGTCAGCCTGAGGAGCGGCGCCGCCGCCCCGGACGTCTTCTCCGTCATGACGACCGCTCCACTCTGCGCCGCACGATCAGGTTCACCACGGTGGCGATGAGGAGCATCGCGCCGAGGAAGAAGCGGAACCAGTCGGGGTTCCATTCGGCGTAGACGATGCCCTTGTTCGTCATGCCGAAGATGAACGCGCCGATCGCCGCGCCGATCGCCGACCCGTAGCCGCCGGTCAGCAGGCAGCCGCCGATGACGGCGCAGATGATGTAGAGGAACTCGTTGCCGACGCCCTCACCCGACTGGACGGTCGCGAACGCGAACACCAGGTGCATCCCGGAGAACCAGGCGCAGAACGCGACGCCCATGAACAGGCCGATCTTGACGCGGTCGACCGGGACGCCGACCGCGCGGGCGCTGCCCGCCGCGCCGCCCGCCGCGAAGATCCAGTTGCCGACGCGGGCGCGCAGCAGGATCCAGGTCGCGACCGCGACGAACAGCAGCCACCAGAACACCGTGACCTTGACGTTGACGCCGAGGACGTCGACGTCGGACGCGAACACGGTGCGAGCGCTGTCGAAGCCGTCCATGTCGCGGACGGAGTCGCTCGCGACGTTGCCGGTCAGCGCCTTCGTCACACCGAGGTTCAGGCCCGCCAGCATGAAGAACGTGGCGAGCGTGATGATGAAGCTCGGCAGCCGCGTCCGGACGTAGAGCAGGCCGTTCACCATGCCGAGACCGAGCGTCAGGACGAGGGAGATCACGACGCCCGCCCACACGTTCAGCGTGAACTGGTAGGCGGTGAGCGCGGCGATCAGCGCCGCGGACGTCACCATCACCCCGGCGGACAGGTCGAACTCGCCGCCGATCATCAGCAGCGAAACCCCGACCGCCATGATCCCGAACGTGGAGCTCGCGTACAGCACGGTCGAGAACGAGTCGGTCTGGAGGAACGAGTCGGCGACGAGCGAGAAGAACGCGAACAACGCGATCGCGCCGAGGAGCGCGCCGAGTTCGGGGCGGCCGAGCAGCCGCCGCAGCGGCGACTGCCGGGCCAGGCGCTCGTCGGGGCCGGGGGGCCGGGTCGCGGGCGGCTCCGCCACCGCGTGGGTCATCGGGTCCCCCGGGTGGCGAACGCCTCCAGCGCGGCGGCGTTCGCCTTCGTGACGATGGCCGGGCCGGTCAGCACCGGGCGGCCGCCGCCGAGGACGTTGCCGTTGTTCTTCAGCAGCCAGAGCTGGTCGACCGCCTCGTATCCCTGGAGGTAGGGCTGCTGGTCGACGGCGAACTGGATGTCGCCCGACTTGATCGAGGCGATGAGGTCCTTGTTCATGTCGAACGTGCCGATCTTGGCCTTGGCGTTGGTCTCCTCGACCGAGTCGACGGCCGTCGCGGCGAACGGCGCGCCCAGCGTCAGGATGCCGTCGATGCTCTTGTCGGCCTGCAGCTTGGCCGTGATGGACGACTTGACCTCCGGCATGTTCGTGCCCGGCACGAACAGGTTCTGCAGATCGCCGCCGAACGTCTTCTTCGCCCCGGCGCAGCGGTCTTCGAGGCCGACGTTGCCCTGCTCGTGGACGACGCACAGCGCCTTCTTCGCGCCGATCCGCGCCATCTCGGCGCCAGCGGCCTCACCGGCGATCGCCTCGTCCTGCCCGAAGTGGGCGACCGCGCCGAGCTTCGCCGACTCCCCCGCGCCGGAGTTGATCGACACGACCGGGATCTTCGCGGCGGCGGCGCGCGCCAGCGCGTCCTTCATCGCGTCGGGCTTGGCGAGGGTGACGATGATGCCGTCGACCTTCTTGTCGATCGCGGCCTGGACGAGCTGCGCCTGTCTGCCGCCGTCCGGGTCGGCGGAGTAGAGGAACTCGGTGTTGTCCTTCGCGGCGGCGGCCCGAGCGCCCTTTTGGATGATGTCCCAAAAAGTGTCGCCGGGGCCGGAGTGGGTGACCATGGCGATCTTCAGCCGGGGCCCGGCGCCCCCGGTGCTCTTCTCCGCCTTCTTGCCGCCCTCGCTGCTGCAGGCGGCCAGTGCCAGCAGCCCCGCCACCGCCAGGACCGCGAGGACCCTGGACGCTCCACCCGCGAAAACGCCTCTCATCGGCTGCTCTCCGTTTCTCCCCGAATGATCGGTCAGAGGAGTTGATCACAGAAGGCGGCGGCAGGCACCGGTGTTCCGACTTCGGCGCGGCAGCCGCTCGTGGGCGACCGCCCCGCTGGACGCCGACGCCTCCGTGACCGGGACGTCCCACACGATGCCCCACCGCCGGGGGCGTCTCCAAGGGGTCCGCGAGAATGTGGATAACCCCGCCGAGCGGCGCTCCCTGCGCGCCGTGACACACCAAAACATGATCATCGCGCGCTCCGGAAGAGGCCCTTCGACCTGTGGTTACACGGCGCATGATCAAGCCATTCAGACCGCGGCCATCGCGCCCCAGCCCGTCCTGTCGAGGCTCAGCGAGGTACTCCGGCGACCGTCATCGCCGCACCTCCTCGGTGCCGACGACCCGTCCCTCCTTCAAGGACAGCTCGCATGCCTCAGCGAGATAGAACGCTTCAAGTGCCTCTTCCGGTGGACATGGGTTGCCTCGCCGACCGGCAATCACATCCACGAAGGCACGGAGTTCCGCGTCGTAGGCGTCGGCGAACCGCTCCATGAAACCGCTGTAGACATGCCTCGCCCCGTTGCCTCGCTCCGGTAGCGCGGTCACGGGCGTACGCGCGTCCTGTCCCGTGACGACACTGTCCTTGGATCCGAAAAGTTCGAGGCGCGAGTCGTACCCCGCCGCGTTGTAGCGGGTGGCGGAGACGACCCCGAGCGTCCCGTCGTCCAGGAAGAGCAGGGCCGAGCCGGTGTCGACGTCGCCGCACTCGCGGAAGAACTCGTCCCCGCGGTTCGCTCCGGCGGCCATCACCCGGACGACCTCGCGCCCGGTCACGAACCGGATCAGGTCCAGGTCGTGGATGACGCAGTCGCGGAACAGCCCGCCGGACGCCCGGACGTACCCGGCGGGCGGCGGCGCGGGGTCGAAGCTGCACGACCGGACGGTGTGCAGCCAGCCGAGCCGTCCCGACGCCACGGCCTCGCGCGCGGCCGCGTTCCCGGCGTCGAACCGGCGCTGGAACCCCACCTGCACCGGCACCCCGGCGGCGGCGGACGCGGCCACGGCCTGGAACGTTCCATCAAGATCTGGGGCGAGCGGCTTCTCGCAGAACACCGGCATCCGGGCGGCCATCGCGCGCGCGACGAGGTCCGCGTGCGCGTCCGTGGCGGCCGCGACGACGAGCCCGTCGAGCCCGGCGGAGAACAGGCCCTCGACGGTGTCCGGCACGAAGGCGCGCGGCTCCGAAGGCAGGCGGGCGACGAGGTCGCGCGCGCGGACCGCGTCAACGTCCGCGATGACCAGGGCGTCCACCTCGGGCAGTGCGCAGAGGGCGGCGGCGTGGCGCGCACCGATGCGCCCCGCGCCGGCCAGTCCGATCCTCATCGATTCCCTCCCGGTCGGCGGTCAGGTGGGCCACGAGTGTGGCTGGCGCTCTCCGGCTCCGTCAACGAGCGGAGGCGGTCTTATCGGCCGGAAGATGTCCGAAAAACCGGCGGCTAGTCTGAAAGGCGCAGCGCGGTGGCTGTCAGCCAGTTCGAACCAAGCGCTAGGTTTGTCCGTCATGCGGGTTTTCGTCACCGGCGCCTCCGGGTTCGTCGGGTCCCATACCGTCCGCGCCCTCCTGGCGGCGGGACATCGCCCGCGCGCGCTTGTCCGCGACCCGGGGAAGACGACGAAAGTGCTACAGACCATCGGTGTCGCCGCCGAGGACGTGGAACTCGTCCCAGGAGACATGCTCGACGCGGATGCCGTGACCGAGGCGCTCGACGGTTGCGACGCCGCCATCCACACAGCCGCCGCGATCGGCGTGACCGGCGCTTCGGGCGACCTGGTCGACATCAACGTGCGCGGTACGCGAAACGTGGTCGGCGGCGCCGTCGCCAAGGGGCTGAGCCCGGTCATCCATGTGTCGACCGTCGCCGTGTTCGTCCCGCCGTCCGCCCGGGTCATCACCGCTCAGGGTGCTCTGGCGAATCCTCGCACCGCCTACGGACGCTCCAAGTTGGAGGCCGAACACTACGTGCGCAGTCTCCAGGACGAAGGCGCACCGGTCACGATCCTGTACCCGGGCGGTATTTGCGGCCCCCATCAACCTTCACTGGACGCCCTGATGGAGGGTCTCGCCGCCGCGCTCGGAAAGGTGTGGCCCCTACCCGGAGGCGGTGTGTCGGTCGTCGACGTCCGCGACGTGGGTGAGGCTTTGGCACGTTCCGTCGAAGCGAGGCAGGGGCCCAGCCGATGGCTCCTTGGCGGCCACTACCTGACATGGCCGCAGTACGCGGACCTGTGCGACCGCCTCACCGGCGTGAGGTGCCGCCGCATACGCGTCCCCAGCGCCGTCATGCTCGGACTCGGCTCCGCCCTGGACGCGGCCAAACGCGTCCGCACCTTCGACTACCCGCTCACCCGCGACGCCGCCGAGTTCATGGTGACGCTGGTGCCGACCGACGACCGTCCCGCCCTGGACGCGCTCGGCCTGATCCTGCGTCCCGTCGAGGAAACGGTCACCGACTCGGTGCGGTGGCTGGCCGACAGCGGCCATCTGAACCCGCGCCGGGCGGGACGCCTCGCGCCCCGCCCGAACACACCCGGAGGGAAACCGATGCCGACCCTCGTCCAGCGCGCGTTCGGTCCACTGTTCCAGCGGATCTCCGGTGCGGCGTGGTTCGCCAAGGTCGGCCCCAAGGTCGTGCCTCCGATCGACCGGGCGCTTCACAGGGTCACCGGAGGCCGCTTTCTCCTAGGGCAGCTCCTCGTCCCATCCCTAGTCCTGACGACGACCGGAGCCGTCAGCGGCCTGTCCCGCCAGACGCCGCTCGCCTGCCTGCCGGACACCGACCCCAAGGGCGGCTGGTACGTAGTCGGCTCCAACTTCGGACGCGAGAAACACCCCGCCTGGACGGGCAACCTCCTCAAGAACCCGGAGGCCGAGGTCAGTTTCCAGGGCCGCACAACCCCGGTCACGGCCCACCTCCTGGACGACGGCGAACGCACGGAGGTCTGGCCCCGCCTCACCGCCGTCTGGCCCGTCTACGACCGCTACGTGGAACGAACCCACGCCAGCTAAGGGTCTTCCACCTGACCCCGCGCTGACCCCCTCAAGCGCCGCGCAGAGTTCGGGAAAGTCGCCGCCCGAACAGAACATAAGCGACCACCACCCCCGCGACGTTGAGGATGACGTCGTCGACGTCGAAGGCCCGGCCGACCACGAAGGCCCCCTGGATCGTCTCGATCGCCAGCGACATGACCCCCGTGACGAGGGCCAGCCGCACCGGCCCGCGAAGGGACTTCCAGATCACCGGGAGAAGCACGCCCAAGGGCGCCAGCAGGACGAGATTGCCGCCCAACTGGAGAACGGCCTCCTTGGTAGGACGGTCCAGATAGAACCGCAGTGAACGTCCCGGATCGGTGTTCCCGCCCGCCTGCCCCCGGTCATGGACGGGCGTCAGGGTCAGCCTGAACGCGAAATAGAAGAAGACGCCGAGAAAGCCGAGCGCGATCGCCACCACGACCACGCGCAGGACCACCACGTACCAGGCCGCCTTTTCGCCAGGTACCGCACGCTGCCACATTTCCACCAACACCCGACGTTCGATCCCCGCCGTGGCGTCGCTCATGCGAGGCACCGGAATAAGGGACGACCGAATCCCCCATAGACGACGCGACGCCCGCGCCGGGCGCGAACCCGGCGCGGGCGTCCTCGCTGGTCAGGCCGCCACAGCGGTGGTGGTGGCCGGTTCGAGCGCGAGGTCCAGCACCTCGCGCACGTCGCTGACGGTGAAGACCGTCAGGTTGTCGAGCACCTCGTCCGGGACGTCCTCCAGGTCCGGCTCGTTGCGCTTCGGCACGATCGCGGTCGTGATGCCGAGCCGGGACGCGGCCAGCAGCTTCTGCTTGAGCCCGCCGATCGGCAGCACCCGCCCGGTCAGCGACACCTCGCCGGTCATCGCCACGTCCGCGCGGACCGGACGGCCCGACAGCAGCGACGCCAGGGCCGTCGTCATCGTGATGCCCGCACTCGGGCCGTCCTTCGGGATCGCGCCCGCCGGAACGTGGACGTGGACGCCGCGGTCCTTCAGGTCGCCGACCGGCAGCTCCAGCTCCGCGCCGCGCGAGCGCAGGTAGCTGAGCGCGATCCGGGCCGACTCCTTCATGACGTCGCCGAGCTGCCCCGTCAGCGTCACGCCCGTGTCGCCGGTCTCCCTGTCGGCCAGCGACGCCTCGATGTAGAGGACGTCGCCGCCCGCGCCGGTGACCGCGAGCCCGGTCGCGACGCCCGGCACGCCGGTCCGCCGCTCGTTCCGGCTCAGCTCGACCTCCGGGGTGAACCTCGGGCGTCCGAGGTAGCCCTTCAGGTCGTCCGCGCCGATCGAGACCGGCAGCGACGCCTTGCCGAGGGCCACGTTCGCCGCGACCTTCCGCAGCACCCGCGCGATCGAGCGGTCCAGGGACCGGACGCCGGCCTCCCGGGTGTACTCGGCCGCGAGCAGCCGCAGCGCGTCGTCGCCGAA
The DNA here is from genome assembly GCF_008085905.1 of Actinomadura syzygii. GTDB lineage: Bacteria > Actinomycetota > Actinomycetes > Streptosporangiales > Streptosporangiaceae > Spirillospora > Spirillospora syzygii. Next base: position 270,577 of record NZ_VSFF01000009.1, read on the forward strand.
GCCCACCTCGGCCGCCTCCAGGCCCGCCTTGTCGAGCTGGCGCGGCAGCAGGTGGTCGCGGGCGATGGTGACCTTCTCGTGCTCGGTGTAGCCGTCCAGCTCCACGAGCTCCATCCGGTCGAGCAGCGGGCCGGGGATCGCCTCCACCACGTTCGCGGTGGCGAGGAACAGCACGTCGCTCAGGTCAAGCTCGACCTCCAGGTAGTGGTCGCGGAAGGTGTGGTTCTGCTCGGGGTCGAGGACCTCCAGCAGCGCCGCGGTCGGGTCGCCGCGGTAGTCGGCGCCGACCTTGTCGACCTCGTCCAGCAGGACGACCGGGTTCATCGAGCCCGCCTCGCGGATGGCGCGGACGATCCGTCCCGGAAGCGCGCCGACGTACGTGCGGCGGTGTCCGCGGATCTCGGCCTCGTCGCGCACCCCGCCCAGCGCGACCCGGACGAACTCACGTCCCATGGCCCGCGCGACGGACTCGCCCAGCGAGGTCTTGCCCACGCCGGGAGGGCCGGTCAGGGCGAGGACGGCGCCGCTCCTGCGTCCGCCGACGACGCCCAGGCCCCGCTCCTCGCGGCGCTTGCGCACGGCCAGGTACTCGACGATGCGCTCCTTGACGTCGTCCAGCCCCGCGTGGTCGGCGTCGAGGATCTCGCGGGCGCCCGCGATGTCGTAGGCGTCCTCGGTGCGCTCGTTCCACGGGATGTCGAGGACGGTGTCCAGCCACGTGCGGATCCAGCCGCCCTCGGGCGAGGCGTCGGACGACCGCTCCAGCTTGTCGACCTCCTTCAGCGCCGCCTCGCGCACCTTCTCGGGGAGGTTCGCGGCCTCGATCCGGGCGCGGTAGTCGTCCTCCTCGTCGGCGGGGTCGCCGTTCAGCTCGGCCAGCTCCTTGCGGATGGCCTCCTGCTGCTGGCGCAGCAGGAACTCGCGCTGCGTCTTCTCCATCCCCTCCTGGACGTCCTTGCGGATCGTCTCCGCCACGTCCAGCTCGGCGAGGTGGTCGCGCGCCCAGCCGATCACCAGCGTGAGCCGCTCGACCACGTCCGGGGTCTCCAGCAGCTCGATCTTCTGCTCGTCGGACAGGTAGGGCGCGTACCCGGCGTTGTCCGCCAGGGTGGACGGGTCGTCGATCTGCTGGACGACGTCCACGACCTGCCAGGCGCCCCGCTTCTGCAGGATCGCGCTGACCAGGCCCTTGTACTCCTTCGCCAGCTCCTGCTCCCGGCCGGAGGCGGGCGGCGCGTCGAGCACCGTGCCCTCGACCCACAGCGCCGCGCCGGGACCGGTCGTCCCGGTGCCGATCCGCACCCGCGACACGCCGCGGACGACCGCGCCCGGCTCGCCGCCGGGCAGCCGTCCCTCCTGCTCGATCACGCCGAGGGTGCCGACTCCGGCGTACCGCCCGTCCAGCCTGGGGACGAGCAGCACGCGCGGCTTGCCCGCCGACCGGATGCCCGGCCCCTTGGCCTGCGCCACCGCCCGCGCCGCCTCGATGGCCGCGCGGACCTCGCTCTCCGACAGGTCGAGGGGAACCACCATGCCGGGCAGAACGACCCCGTCGTCCAGGGGCAGCACCGGCAGCGTCAGGGTCTCGCTCATGCTCAGCTCCAAGTCCGTCTAGAGGACCCAACCCGTCAAGTTGAGTCATACACACTCAAGAAAACGGAGCAGCAATTTGTTTCCGCAGCAACGTTCGCTCTCAGCGATCACGCACCCTGCTACGCTGGGCGCTTGCACTTAGCAAGCACTCTTCACATCCCACCTGGAGGACGAGCGGCCATGTCGCGGAACACCGACACCGTCAACGCCTACCTCGACGGCTTCCGGAAGAACGACCACGCGCAGATCCTGTCCTGCCTGACCGACGACATCGAGTGGACGGTCTTCGGCGGCTTCCACCTGACCGGCAAGGACGCCTACGACAAGGCGATCGACGGCGCGCCCCACTTCATCGACCCGCCCGAGCTGGAGGTCGTGCGCATGGTTGAGCAGGACGACGTCGTCATGGCGGAGATCAACGGCGTGGCCCGGCGCGCCGAGGGCGGCGAGATGCGCATGTCCATGGCCGAGGTGTTCGTCATGCGGGACGGCAAGATCGCCGAGCGGCGCGCGTGGGTGATCGAACTGAAGGAGAACCACTTCCGCTGACGGCCGGCGGCCGGGGCCCGAGACCCGGGCGGGCGGCGGGCCCCGTCGCCGCCCGCCCGCCAGGCGCCCCTGGCGCCCGGGAGCTCTCAGATCGCCATGAACTCCAGCAGGTCGGCGATGAAGCGCTCCTTGTCGCCGGGGACGAGCGCGATTCCGTGCGACGAGCCCTCGTACACCTTGAACGTCGCGTTCGGAATGATCTGCGCGGCCTTGCGGCCGGTGGCGTCGATCGGCACGATCTGGTCGTCGTCGCCGTGCACGATCAGGGTCGGGACGTCGAACGCCCGCAGATCCTCGTGGAAGTCGGTCTCGGCGAAGGCCGTCACGCAGTCCACGCCCGCCTTGACGCTCTCCTGCATCGCCATGAACCAGAACGCGTCCTGGTTCCCCTGGGTCGCCTTCGTCCCCGGACGGTTCGCGCCGAAGAACGGCGCCGAGGCGTCCCTCCAGTACTGGGACCGCTCCGCCAGGATGCCGTCCTTGATGTCGTCGAACACCTCCGGCGGCACGCCCTCGGGATTGTCGGGCGTCCGCATCATCAGCGGCGGGATCGCCGACAGCAGGACGGCCTTGGACACGCGGCTCGTCCCGTGGCGGCCGATGTAGCGGGCCAGTTCGCCGCCGCCCATCGAGTGGGCGACGAGCACGACGTCCCACAGGCCGAGCGCGTCGATCAGGTCGTTGAGGTCGTCGGCGAACGTGTCGAAGTCGTAGCCCTCCCAGGGCTGGCTGGACCGCCCGTGCCCGCGCCGGTCGTGGGCGATGCCCCGGTACCCGGCGTCGGCGACCGCCATCATCTGGTCGTCCCAGGCGTCCGCGTTCAGCGGCCAGCCGTGGATGAACAGGACGGGCTGCCCCCTGCCCCAGTCCTTGTAGTGGATCTCGTTGCCGTCACGCGTCTTGACGAAGCCCATCGTTGCCTCCCCCAAAGCGTCGTCGATGGTCCGGACCCGTTTTCGGGTCGCACACGGTGGCCTCTTCCCCGAAAATCGCGAAATCTGCCCGTCTTGGCAGTTCGGGACGGCAAGGCAATGCGATGGCAAAGTCCGGCCCTCGGCGGCGATTCTTTGCGCCGGTGCCGGTTTACGCGCCCATGACGCGCGGGTACCTACCGCAACGAGATCGTGACACTGGGTGAACGAAAGATCATCGGGACGGCAAAGTCCCAGGTCCAGCGGCGGGAGGGGTCGGCATGCGGTATTTCCCGGAACGGCCCCGCCCGCGCGGTGCTCGGCGTACGGGCGCGCGTGTCACGCCGCGCGCCTTCCCGCAGGGCCCGGTCCGTACGGCCGAGGGCGTCCGCGGCCTGGTTCCCCGCGGCAGGCACCGTACCCGGACGGGTGCCGCCGCGCGAACGCGCGGCGGCACACCTCGGGTCCTCGGCCGTACCGGACCGGCGCACCTCCCCGGCGGCGCGGCTCGCGCGATCGACCATCCCCGGACCCCGGTACCGCATGCCCCCGCGGCGCCGGCGTCCCCCACCGGCCGGGCCGGCGGCATCCTCCAGCCGTGCCGCCGACCCGGCCGCAGGCATCCGGGCGCCGCGGCGGCGCCCGCTCCGACACGCCGACCGGCCCGTCCGGCCGGCCCGGAGCGGAGAGGAGGTGGGAGCCAGTCCCCAGCAGAACCGGCGCTACGCCGGTGAACACAGGCGGCCGGAACTCCGTCCGACCCCCGTCCCGGCCGCCCGCGCAGTAAGGGATCGCTGCGGAGCCGGGCCCGTGGAGCCAACGAAGCCCCACGGGCCACGGTTCATGGCCGCCGGGTCCTTGGCAGCGGGTTCATAGCGCCCTGCTTCATGTCGCCCGGTTCATGGCCGCTTGGCTCGTGGCCGCTTGGTTCATGTCGGCCCGGTTCATGTCGGCCCGGTTCATGTCGGCCCGGTTCATGTCGGCCCGGTTCATGGCCGCTTGGCTCACGGGCGACCGGATTCGAGGGCTGGGATCACAGGCGTTTGCGCCAGATTTGGCCGTGGACCACGTCTCCGAAGCGCTCGACGGGCGGCTCCTCCTCGTCCAGGACGAAACCCTCCCGCTCGTAGACGCGGTGCGCCGCGCGTTGGAGCGCCGTGGTCCAGAGCATGATCTCCTTGTATCCGGTCTCGGCCGCGAAGCGGACGCACTCGCCGACCAGCGCGGCGCCGACGCCCGTCCCGCGGGCGCCCGGCTCGACGTGCAGCAGCCGGAGCTGGGCGACGTCGTCGGTCCGGCGGACGCAGAACACGCCGCCGACCCGCTCCCCGCCGCTCTCGGCGATCCAGGCGTTCTCCCGCTCCGGGTCGTGGTCCTGGACGTACTCCGCGACGACCTTCGCGACGAGGGCCTCGTAGGTGCGGTCCCAGCCGACCTCCTGGTCGTAGAGGGCGCCGTTGCGCTCGACCACCCAGCCGAGGTCGCCGGGACGGAGCGGGCGCAGCACGAAGTCGTCCGGGCGCGGGCGGTCCCCGAGGATGCCGTGGATGGTGCTCATCGCGGCGACGAGGCGGCGTCGGTCGGCGGCGGGCAGCCCGTCCAGCAGGTCGCGGATCTCGGCCACGGACCGCTCGTCCAGCATCGCGAACACCTCCCTGCCGCGCGGCGTGAGCCGGACGATCTGGCGGCGCGCGTCGCCCGCCGCGCGCTCGCGGGCGACCAGCCCGTCGGTCTCGAACCGCGCGAGCATCCGGCTGAGGTAGCCCGCGTCCAGGTCGAGGACGCGGCGCAGCGCGAGGACCTCGGTGTCCTCGCGCTGGGCCAGCTCGAAGATCACCCTCGCCTCGGTCAGGGAGTACGGGGTCTTGACGAGCCCTTCGCCGAGCACTCCGATGACGCCGGTGTAGAACCGGTTGAACGCGCGGACCGTTCCGACGTCCCCCTCGGTGGCCTCCATCCGCACCCCTCCAAACGTTTGACTCAGTCAAACGTTAGTCGACGGGGCACCCGATTCGCCAGCCCTTCCGGCCGACGGATCAGGCGTTCACCTCGGCCTTCGCGTCCTGCCGCAGCCCACGCGCCTCGCGCACGACCTTGCGCTCGACATAGAACGTCATCAGCGGAACGAAACCGCCCACCACGATCAGCGCCATCCGGCTCAGCGGCCACCCCGTCCGCCGCCACATGTCGTACGCCGCCACCAGGTAGACCATGTAGACCACACCGTGGATCTGCGCCACGATGCCCGCCATCGCGGGCATGTCGGTCGGCCCGTACTTCAAGACCATCCCGATCGCCAGCAGCACGAGCAACGTGCCGACCACCAGAGCCAGGATCCGGTACCTGGTTACCGCGCCTTCCACTAAAGCCTTCTCTCTCTTTACCCAGGGGGGCGACCCCCTGGAACCCCCGTTGCTCGCGAGGGGCCGTTTCCCCGAGTCCGCGTTCGCGGCTCGGGAAAACGGCCCCTCGCTCGGCGGGTCGGGCGGCCTCCGGCCTTGGCGGCCTGCGGCCGCCCGACCCGTGGCCCCGGTTGAGGTTCCCGGTTAAGGCAGGTTCGCCGGTTCAGGCTTGCCGCATTGGGCTTGCCGCTTCCAAGCTCGCCGCCTCCGCGCTTGCCGTTCCGGGCTTGCCGCTTCCGCTTCTGCCGCGCTGGGCTCGTCGGGTCCGGGTTTGCCGCTCCGGGTTTGCTGTTGGGGTTATCGGTTGAGGTTGTTGGTTCGGTTGCCCTTGGGATTGTCCCTTGGGGTGGGTGCGCCCGCGCCCGGCTGGCCGCTTCGTCAGCGGGGGGTGCCGTTGGTTTCGGAGTTCAGGCGGGCCAGGTAGCGGTTGTAGGCCGCGAGGGCCGGGTCCTCTTCCTCCTGGCGACGGATGATCTCGCGCTTGACCTCGTCCTCGGCGGGCTCCTCCAGGACGGCGGGCGCGGGAGCCGTGCCGGACCGCTCGTCGCGGATCATCTTGACCCACATCACGATCACGAAGATCGCGAAGATCGGCCATTCGAAGGTGTAGGCCCAGCTCCGGTCGTTGCCGCTCTGGGCGCGGTCGTACTGCCACCAGCCGAAGCCGAGGAAGGCGCCGCACAGCGTGATCGCGATCGCGTGCAGCCCTATCCAGCCAGGGGTGAGAAACCGTCGCACGTCAACGAGCGTACCCCCGGTCCCGCGGAGAGCCGCCCCGACCCCGGTGATCGTCAGGCCGACGGCAGCGGCGGGCCCGTGTAGACGGCGCGCGGACGCAGCGGACCGCCCCGTCCGTACTCCTCCAGCGCGTGCGCCAGCCACCCGGCGGTGCGCGCCACCGCGAAGATCGCCTCGCCCGCGCCGGGGACGAGCCCGGCCACCGCGCCCAGCGTGGCCAGCGCGAAGTCGACGTTGGGCGCGGGCAGCCGGCGGCGCGCGGCCTCGGCGAGGACGGCGTCCGCGGCGGCGACGCGGTCGTTCCCCGGGGCGGCGGCTCGGACGAGGTCCAGCAGCGCCGTCGCGCGGCCGTCGCCCGCCTTGTAGACCGCGTGTCCGAACCCGGGGACGCGCTCGCCGCCGCGCAGCCGCTCCCCCAGCGCCCGTCCGGCGGACGTGGGATCGGCGACCTCGGCCAGCAGGCGTTCCGCGCCGTACGACGCGCCGCCGTGCAGCGGGCCGCTCGCGACGCCGAGGCCGGACGCGACGACGGCGTACGGGTCGGCGCGCACCGAGGCCGCCACCCGCGCGGCGACCGTGGACGCGGCCAGCTCGTGGTCGGCCAGCAGGATCATGGCGGACTCGAACGCGCGCAGCAGGCCCGGCTCGGGGGCGTGCGGGCACAGCCGGTCCCAGAGGCGCTCGGCCAGGCGGCCCTCGCGGGCGGACGGGCGCGACGGCGGGAGGGCTTCGACCAGGCCCGCGACGAGGGCTCGTCCGGTGACGACGACGCCCTCGGGGTCGAGGTGGTGGCGCAGCGGGTCGGCGGTGGCGAGGGCGGTGGCGATGAGCTGGAGCCGGTCGAGCGGGAGAAGGTCCGCGGGGAGGCCGGACTGGGCGGCGACGGCCCTATCGACGCCGTCCGCCTGCGCCTGCCAGACGTGTTCATTGGTTTCGCTGGACGTCCAGAGCCAGGTCGCGACGTCCTCGAAAGTGGCGTCTTCGGTCAGGGCCAGGACGTCGCGTCCCCGGTAGTACGGGCGGTCGGGGCCGAGCGCGGTGATCGCCGACTCGATCGCCAGCTCGCCGGGGCCGGGCGGACGGCGCGGCCTGCCGCGCCGGGCCAGCTCCTCGACCTGGGCGGCGTCGAAGAGGCTGCGGCGGCCGTCGGCGGCGTGCCGGCGGCGCAGCACGCCCCGGCTCACGTAGGCGTACAGCGTGGCGGGCTTCACACCGAGCCGCTCGGCCGCCGCCCGCGCGTCGATCCAGCCGTCGAGCTGGTCGTTCTCGCTCATGTCAACGTCCCAGTATTGATTTTCGTCAATATTGATACACATGGATTCCAGTGTCAATCTGAAGGCATGCCACAGATTCACTTCCTTGACGTCACCAACCGCGACGGCGTTCAGACGGCCCGGACCGGGCTCTCGAAGTTCGGCAAGACGATGGTGAACTTCTACCTGGGACGGCTGGGCGCGGCGCAGTCGGAGATCGGCTTCCCGTTCCTGTTCCACGAGGTCCCCTACGTCCGGGCGCAGCTCGCGCTGGCGGAGGCGGGCGCGTTCGGCGGGCTGCGGCTGTCCGGCTGGTGCCGGGGCGTCGCGCGGGACGTGGAGAAGGCCGCCGAGGTGCGGGCGGGCGGCACCGGGCTCGCGCACTACAACCTGTCGATCTCCACGTCCGACTACATGATCGCGAACAAGTTCCGCGGCCGGCTGGACCGGGACGCGATCGTCCGCGAGATGGTCGCGGCCGTCCGGACGGCGAAGGCGGCCGGGGCGCTGACGGTCGGGGTCAACGCCGAGGACGGCTCCCGCACCGACGACGGCTTCCTCACCGAGTTCGCGCTCGCCGCGAAGGAGGCCGGGGCCGACCGCGTCCGGTACTGCGACACGATCGGCGGCGACACGCCGGAGCGCGTCAGGGAGCGCTTCGCCAGGCTGGCGTCCGCCGTGGGGATGCCGGTCGAGACCCACTGCCACAACGACCTCGGCCTGGCCGTGGCGAACTCCATCAGCGGCGCGCTCGGCGACCTGGAGGCCGGGCAGGACGCCTGGATCAACACGTGCGTCAACGGGATCGGCGAACGGTCGGGCAACGCCGACCTCCTTTCGACCATCCTCGCCTTCCGGCACGGGTTCGGGCTGGAGAAGCACGGCGCCGGGATCGGGGACCCGATCGACCTGTCCTGGGCGCGGCGCTTCGCGCTGTGGGCGAGCTACGCCTTCGGCCAACCGCTCCCCTACAACCAGGTCGGTGTCGGACGGAACGCGTTCGCGCACGAGTCCGGCATCCACGCGGACGGCGCGCTGAAAGACCACGGCAACTACGAGCTCTACGACGAGGAGACGCTCGGCCCGTTCCCGGAGGACTGGCACACCCGTCCGGGACGGGTCGTCCTCACCGGCGAGTACGGCGGCAAGGCCGGGTTCCGGCACGTCATGGACGGACTGGGCATCGACTCCGTCGACGAGGACCTCGCGTTCAAGCTCGTCCAGCTCTGCAACGCGCAGACGGGGCGTCCGCTCACCGACGACGAACTGCGTCTGATCGGCACCCATCCGCGTGAACTCGCCCTTCTCTTCCCCGGTCAACTCGGCTGATCTTCCAATGCGCCGCGCTTTGTCGGTGCGTGGCCGTACGTTCTCGGCATGGCGAGCAGCACCGTGGCGGCAGGAGCCGCCCAGGCATACACGTACACGCGGCCGTCCGGCCTCGACGGCGGGCTCCTCGGCCTGTCCACCTCGGGCGGGACGACCAGCGCCGGGCCTCGCCCGCACCCGCACTTCTTCAGCGGCGTCCTCACCCAGGCGGCGCCCGCCGCGGCGGGGCTGATCGCGCTGGCGGACGTCGCGCAGACCCGCTACTACCAGCCGCGTCCCACGTCGTTCCGCGACCCGGTCGTCACGTGCAACGGCGACCGGCTGCGGATGGAGTCGTTCTCGGCGTGCGGCGGCGTCTACGCCCGGCTGGACGTGCTGGAGCCCGGGATGGACGGCGACGTCCACGAGCGCGGCACGACCAACGTCGACGTGAACGGACCGCTGCGCGAGGCCCTGGCCAGGGTGGGCGGCTCCGACCCGCTGCACCTGGCGGTCGGCGCCGAGGAAATGGCCGTGACGACGATGGACGGCGCCGTCGTGGAGAAGAAGGTCCCGCTCCCGGACCGGTGGCTGCGGGGCTTCGCCGAGGTCCAGGTCATCACGGCCGGGTTCGACCCGCGCGCCGAACTGACCGGGTTGGACGCGGTCCGTTTCCTGCGGTCGCTGCCCAAGCGCGCGCGGGACGTCCTCTGGGTGGTGCCCGCCGGACGGACGCTGCGGGTCTCGTCCCGTCCGGTGCCTGGTGCGGTGTGCCTGGCGGGTCCCGACCGGTTGCGGACGATGCTGCCGCTGCTGCGCTTCGCGAGTGCTCTTCGCGTGTACGGGCCGTCCGTCGCGAACGGCAGCGGGCCCGTGTCGAGCGTGTGGGAACTGGAACTGCCGGGCATGCGCTACGTCCTGACCCTGTCCCCGCAGAACTCGCGCGGGTTCTCCGGTGAGGGCGCCGTGCTCGACGCCCTCGCGACGGACGAGGTCGCGGGCGACGCCGACCTGATCGGCGCGCTGCTGTCGTTCGAGCCCCGCGTCGACCCCGATCTGCTGTCCGAGCGGTCCGGCCTCACCCTGGCGCGGACGAAGGCCGCGCTGACCCAGCTCGGGACGTCCGGCCGCGTGGGGTTCGACGCCGCCGAGGCGGGGTTCTTCCACCGCGAGCTGCCCTACGACCCCGCGCGGGTGGCGGCGCTCAACCCTCGCCTGCGGTCGGCGCAGGCGCTCGTCGAAGGGGAGGCCGTGCGGTTCACGTCCGACGACACCGCGATCGTCCGAACGGACGGCGGCGACCGCCAGGTCCGCTTCGACGGAGACCGCGCCACCTGCACCTGCCCGTGGTGGTTCGACCATAGAGGCGAGCGCGGGCCGTGCAAGCACGTCCTCGCCGCCCGGATGGTCCGCCGCGAGGCCGCCGTGGAGGTCGCGCGATGAGCGAGCGGGACGACATCCAGAAGGCGATCTCCGCCGGTGACGTGTCCCGGACGGTCGCCCTCGTCGGCGCGCTCGACGGCGACGCCCGCCGCGCCGTCGCCAAGGAGCTTCCGGAGCTGCTGACGTCCGCGCGGGGCCAGGCGGGGATCGGAGTCCGCGGGCAGCAGGTGACCGGCGCGCTGCTGGTCGCGGGCGCGGGCACGATCGCCGGACCGGCCGCGGCCGCCGCCTGGCTGGGCCGCCGCGACCTGCGAATCTGGTGGTGGGCCTGGGACGACTTCCCAGAGCTCCGCGCGGCGCTGCGCGCGGTCACGGCCGGGCGTTCGGACGAGTGGCGCGCGGACGTCGGGCGGCGCCTCGCCGCCCGCATCCGCCCGGCCGACGGCGACCGGGCGCGCTGGGACATGGCGGCCGCCCTGATCACGTCGGCCGGGGCGACCCCGCCGGTGTCGGACGGCTTCGTCGTCGGGTGGGTGGTCGGCCGGTCCCCCGACCCGGAGGCCCTCGCCGGCGACCCGTTCCTGGACACGCTCGTCCCCGCGCTGTTCGAGGCGAACGGCGTCGGCGCGGCCCTCGCCGAAGAGGTGCGGCCCGACCCGTCCGTGGCGAGCCCCTGGGCCCACGCCCTCGCCGCCCTGGCCCGCGCCGGACGGCTCGACCGCGCGGCCCTCCTGGACGGCTGCGTCAGCCGCTTCCTGCGCGGCGGGACGGCCCGCGAGCTGCGCTGGTTCGGCCGGCTGCACGACGCGCTGGAGCCGACCGACGCCGAGGCCGCCGACCGCGTGCGCGACTACGTCCACCTCCTCCCGGCCGCGCCGTCGACCGTCACCGACCTGGCCCTGCGGGAGGTGCGGCGCGCCGACGACGGAGGGCGGCTCGACGCGGCGCTGTTCGAGGACGCGGCGGGCGCGCTGCTGTTCCGTCCGGAGAAGAAGCTCGTCCGCGCGGGGCTGACCTGGCTCGACCGCACGGCCCGCAAGCGCGACCGCGTCGACGCCACCCTGCGCGCCCTCCTCCCGGTCTTCGCCTCGGACGCCCTCGACCTGCGCGAACGCGCTGTAAAGAGTGCGACGAAGCACGCGGCGCGGGCGGACGACGCGGTCCGCGCCGCGGTCCGGGACGCCGCCGCCGGGTTGCCCGCCGACCTCCGCGAGACGATCGCGGCTGCGTTCGGCGAGGTCGAGCCCGCGGACGCCGGGGCCGGGCCGCTCGCCGCGCCGGAGCCGCCCGCGGGGCCGCCGCCGTTCGTCCCGCGTCCGGCGCCCGTCCCGATCGGCTCGCTCGCCGAGCTGACCGAGGAGTTCGCGGTGCTCGCGCGGTCCCGGACGCCGTGGGCGGCGGCCGAGCGCTTCCTCGGCGCGCTCGTCGAGTTCGCCTACCTCGACCCCGACGCGACGCGGGAGGCGATGCGGGACGCCGTCTCCGCGCACGCGCGATGGATGATCGAGCCGGACCAGTACCTGCGGCGCTACATCGACAAGAGCTGGGTGTTCCTCCCGGTGCAGAGGCTGATCGCGCCGCGGACGCCGTCGCGGCAGATGAGGGCGTTCGCCGAGTTCTTGAGGAGACAGCCCCGCCCGACCGAGCACGCGCCCGAGCCGGACCCGACGACGCCCGACGGTCAGTTCGAGCGGTTCCTCTGGTGGCGGCGGCACGAGGCGGCGGCCGCGGTCGGGAAGGTCCCGGTGCTGCTCGCGACGCCGACCGAGGGCAGCGGACACGTCGACCCCGGCGTGCTCGTCCGGCGCCTGGAGCGGCTGGAGGAGGCGGGCGCCGAGCCCGGCCGGGCCGACCTCACGCAGGCGCTGCTCCGCGTCCCCCGCGACGTCGACGAGGCCGCGGCGGCGCGGGCGAAGGGCCTGGCGTCCGAGGCCGGGCGGACGGTCGCGTCGTGGCTGGCCACCGGCGGGCTCGCCGACCCGGCCGTCGAATGCCGGGTGCTCGGCAGGCCCGCCGAGAAGACGTCCGACCGGAACGTCCGGCAGCCGATCCGGATGGTGACCACGGTGGACGTCCCCGGCGACACCGACATCGCGCGGCTGTGCCGCTTCCCCGAGAAGGGCCGGAGCGCGCCGGTACGGGGCCGGTACATCGAGTCCGCCGCCTACTGGCCGTCCGTGCTGCCGTCGCACCGCGAGATCGCGGCGGCGCACCTCGTCCCCGAACTGGCGGGCGGCGAGGACGAGGACTGGGGCCAGGGCTCCGTCCTGCTCGACCTGGCGGAGGCCGACGGCCCGGCGGGCGCCGCCACCGGGACGCTCCTGGCCTGCGGCCTCGCCAACCGGCACGAGCGCGGGCGCGCGGACGCCACCGAGGCGCTCCTCGCCCTCGCCGCCCGCGGCGCCCTCCCCGCCGCCGAGACGGGCACGGCGCTCGGCCGTCTCACCGCCCTCGGCCGCGTCACCCTCCCGCGCGCCGTGAAGGCGCTCACGGCCGCCGCCGACGCGGGCGCGGAGACCGGCGTCTGGACGGTCCTCGCCGCCGCCCTCCCGGACGTGCTCCCCGCACCGGGCGAGCGCGCGGCGTCGGGCGTCCCCGACCTGCTGGCCCTCGCCACCCGGACGGCCGAGTCCACCGGGGCGAGGGGCGCCATCGCCGAGGTGGCGGAGGTCGCCGGACGCGGCGGCTCGTCCCGCCTGGTCAAGGAGTCCGCGCGGCTGCACCGGACCCTCGCAACGTGACGGCGTCCCGCGGTGTTCTACGGAATGTCGGTCCGGCGTGACACGCTGGACCCCCGCCCGGGAAGGAGCGCTGAACGATGACCGAGACACTCGCGTTCGGCACGGTCGACACCGTGCTCGGCCGCCTGCTCGTCGCGGAGACCGAGACGGGCGTCGCCGCCCTGCACTTCCGCGACACGCCCGCCAACCGCGCCCGCACGGCGAAGGCGGTCGGGCTGCCGGTGGTGGACGCGCCCGACCGGCTCGCCCCGGCCCTGTCCGCCCTCCGCGACTTCTTCGCGGGGGATCTGAAGAGCTTCGAGACGCCGATCGACTGGCGGCTCACGTCCGACCTGCAGCGGCAGGTGCTGACGACGCTGTACGAGACCGTCCCGTACGGGGAGGTCGTCACGTACGGCGGGCTCGGAGACCGCAGCGGCACGGAGGTGCCCGCCCAGGTGATCGGGCAGGTGATGGGCAGCAACCCGATCCCGCTGATCGTCCCGTGCCACCGGGTCGTCGCCTCGAACGGGCTCGGCGGCTACAGCGGCGGCACCGGCGTCGAGGTCAAGCGCTGGCTGCTCACCCTGGAGGGCGCGATCCCCGCCACCCTCGACTGGGACATCACCCGCGCTCCCTGACCCCGCCGGGCCCGGGGTCGGGGGCGACCTAGGATGGGTGGGTGCCGAAGATCAGCGAGGCGACCGTCGCCGAGCACCGGGCGCGGCAGCTGCGCACCCTCCTCGACGCCGCGCGGACGCTCGTCGCCGAGGAGGGCATCGAGGCGCTGTCGCTCGCCGCGCTGGCACGGCGGGTCGGGCTGTCCCGGCCGAGCCTGTACGAGTACTTCCGGTCGAAGGACGACCTGGTCGCCGCGATCGTCGAGGACGAGCTGCCCCGGTGGGCGTCCGTCGTGGAGGCGGCGCTCGCCGGAGCGGCCGGGCTGAACGCGAAGATCGAGTCCTACGTCCGGGCGCAACTCGAGGTCATGACGGACGGGCGGCACGCCGCCGCCGTCGCGCTCGTCGAGCACGCCCTCGCCGAACCGGCCCTCGACCGCATCCGCGACGGGCACGCGCAGCTGCTCCGCCCCCTGGTCGCGGCGCTCGACGACGGCGGCGTCCCGGAGCCCGCGCTGCGCGCGGAGCTGATCCAAGGGCTGGTCGACGCGGCCGCGAGGCTCGCGCAGCGCACGCCGTCCGAGGCGGAGAACGTCATCGCGGCGACGGTGGCCCAGGCCGTCCACGGGCTCGGACGTCAGGCGGACGCGGGCGCGTAGGCGACGCCGGTGAGCGCCTCGGAGACGTCCCACAGCCGCTCGCCGAGGCCCGGACGGTCGGCCTGCGGCGGCGTGACGACCTTGACCGGCGAGCCGCGGTACTGGAGCAGGCGAGGCCCGTAGCAGGCACCGCCTTCCACGTCCGGGGACGTCGCCGCGTACAGCGACGGCAGCGCCCCCTCAGCCGCGGACTGGGCCATCAGCGCGTTGCCCAGCCCGGTCGCCTTCTCCATGAGGGAGCTGCCCTGCATCCTGGGCCCGGCCTGCTGGAGGTTCGTGGCCGCATAACCGGGATGGGCGGCGACGCTGGTCAGCTCGCCGACGCGCCGGTCGAGCTCCTTCGCGAAGATCAGGTTGGCGAGCTTGGCCTGGCTGTAGGCGGACCACTTGCGGTAGCGGCGCTCGCCCTGGAGGTCGTCGAAGCTCAGCCGCCCCGTCCAGGCGAAGGCGGACGTCACGGTCACCACGCGGGCCGGCCCGCGAAGGGACGCCGCGGACCGCAGCGCGTCCAGCAGCAGCCCCGTGAGCGCGAAGTGGCCGAGATGGTTGGTGCCGAACTGCATCTCGAACCCGTCGGCGGTGGAGCGCCGGGGCAGCGCCATCACGCCCGCGTTGTTGACGAGGATGTCGAGGGGCTCGCCGCCGTGCCGGTCCGCGAACGTCCGGACGGATGCGAGGTCGGCGAGGTCGAGCGAGCCGAGGACGAGGTCGGCGTCCGGCGCGGCGGCCCGCATCCGGTCGAACGCGGCCTGCCCGCGCTCGGCGCTGCGGCAGGCGAGCACGACGGCCGCGCCGTGCCGGGCGAGCTGGAGCGCCGTGTGGTAGCCGATGCCGCTGTTCGCCCCGGTGACGACGGCCCGGCGGCCGCGCAGGCCGCCGATGTCGCGCACCGTCCAACCGCCCATGCCGCACCTCCACGCAGGTCACATCGCGGTTCCCAAGTTAGACGCCGACTCGAATAGAGGGCAACCGGGGTGCGATGTGCCGCGCTTCACACGGCGGGTTCACAGCGCGGCTCACAGGGGCGCGCCCTCCGAGGGACCCGGAGGGCGCGTCCGCGGTCAGGACGGAAGGCTCTTCTCGATGGCGGCGACGACCTCGTCCGCCTCGGGCTCGGTCTGCGGCGCGAACCGTGCCGCGACCGCGCCGTCCGGGGCGATGAGGAACTTCTCGAAGTTCCAGCGGATGTCGCCGGTGTGCCCCTCGGCGTCCGGCGAGCCGACGAGGCCCTGGTACAGCGGATGCCGCCCGTCGCCGTTGACCTCGATCTTCTCGGTCAGCGGGAACGTGACGCCGTAGGTCGTCGAGCAGAACTCGGCGATCTCGTCGGCGGTGCCGGGCTCCTGGCCCATGAACTGGTTGCAGGGGACGCCGAGGACGGTGAAGCCGCGCCCGGCGAACCTCTCCTGCAGCCGCTCCAGACCGGAGTACTGAGGGGTGAGGCCGCACCGGGACGCGACGTTGACGACGAGCACGGCCTTGCCCCGGTACTGGTCGAGGTCGGCGGAACCGCCCCGCAGACCCTCGATCTCTACGTCGAAGACAGACATGAGGCCGATCCTAGGAGATCGTCCCCCCGATCGGCCGTGTCGTTCGTCTCGTTCACCGGCACCGCCGGGCCGCGCCCGCCCCGTGTGGAGGAGAACCCCCGTACGCCCCCGGGGACGGCGGGCCCGCGCCGCCGGCGCGCCCTTACGTCCCCAACGCGTTCACGAAGGAGGCAAGCTGGTTGCCCGCCTTGCCGAGCTGGCTGAAGGCGTTGTTGACCACCCCAGCCGCGTCGGTCGGTGAGCTCAGCAAGTAGAAGATGACGAAGGCGATCGCCACATAGCGGAGGTTCTTCTTCATCCGTACGCCGTCCCTGGTTGTAGCGCAACGACAACAACTGACCCGATTCAATTGTGCCCACGCGCGTCTGCCCGCAAAGCGCGATTTTACTGTGACGCGGGGGCAACCGCTTGGTGTCGGACGCTAAGAAGCCCCGTACCGCCGGCGGTACGGGGCCCTCGAGCCGTCCGTCAGCTCGGGATGGCGCTCATGAACTGCGACAACGACTCGGCTGCGGTGCCGAGTCCGCTCAGGGCGTTGTTGACGAGATGCGCCGCTCCCTCCGGCCTGCTGATGACGTACCACGCCACGAAGGCGATCGCGGCGATCTTGAAGTGCTTCTTATTCAATTCAACCACCCTCTGCGGTCTACAGACTACGCAGAGTGATTCCCCCGGGCCGCGCGACGGAGATCAAGAGAGCGGAAAGAGAGCGTCAGGTCCCTTTGGCGTGCTCGGTGAGGTAGTCGATGTAGAGGGGACGGAGCGCGTCCGCCATCTCCCCCTCGCCCGCGTGCGTGAACTCCTCGAGCAGCGAGAGCCCGTGGAGCAGGTCGAACTTCGCGCGGCCGACCTCCCCGGTGGCCGCCGCGGCGGCGGGGATGGCGCGCAGCAGGTCCCACAGGAAGCCGACGTCGCGCCGCTCCCTGGCGAGGCCCAGCGCGCGGTCGTGCAGCTCCTTGGACGGCAGCGCCTCAAGCTCGGCTGCCCCGTCCGGCGTCACATCCGACATGCCCCGACTCTAACCGGACGGACCGCGCACCCGAAAAGGGGTCACTTCGTGATGACGTCCTCGGGGATCTTCTGGTCCTGCTTGAGCGCGTCGAACAGGCGGGCCGCCTTGGTCCGATCCCAGGTGATGTACGAGCCCGCCGCGACCGAGCTGCCGGTGCCGCCGATCGGGACGGTCGTCGTCACGCCGCCGCCCCCGCTGACGCCCTTCATCGCCCACATCATCCGGACGAGGTCGTACAGGTGGTCGCCGTCGTCCACGAGGAAGTTGCTGGTGGAGTTCAGGGCGAGCGGGACGCCGCGGAACGGGTTGAACAGCGTCCCCGGGCTCGTCGCCTTCTTCATCAGCGCGGCGAAGAACTGCCGCTGGTGCTCGACCCGCTCCAGGTCGGCGCGGGCGAACTTGCGGGTCCGGACGTAGCCGAGCGCCTGCCCGCCGTTCAGCGTCTGGCAGCCCGCCTTGAGGTTCAACCCGGCCTTCGGGTCGTTGATGTCGTCCTTGACGCAGATGTCCACGCCGCCGACCGCGTCGACCACGCCGACGAAGCCGTTGAAGCCGATCTCGGCGTAGTGGTCGATGTGGATGCCGGTCGCCTTCTCCACGGTCTGGGCGAGCAGCTTCGGCCCGCCGTAGGCGAACGCCGCGTTCAGCTTGTTCGACCCGTGCCCCTGGATCGGGACGTAGGAGTCGCGCGGGAGGCTGATCAGGGACGTCCCGCCCGAGCCGTAGTGCAGCAGCATCATCGAGTCGGTGCGGCGGCCCGAGGCGAACCCGGTGCGGAGCCGCCGCTGGTCGGCCTTGGACAGGCCCTCGCGGCTGTCGGAGCCGACGATCAGCCAGTTCGTCCCCGGGGTGTCGCCGACCCGGCCCGGGTAGTCGACGAGCACGGACTCCCGCTTGAGCCGCGAGTCGAGGTAGAAGTAGCCGCCGACGATGATCAGCAGCAGCACGACGACGAGGGCTCCGAGCACCCTCGGCCACCGCTTGCGGCGCCGCCGCCGCGGCGGCGCGTCGTACCCGTCGTAGGGGCCGCCGCCCTTCCCGGCGCGGTGCCCGGCGAGCTGGTCGCCCGCGTGGGGGTCGGCGTACGGGTCGTCGTACGCCTCCCGCCCGTAGGCCGCGTGGTGGTGCTCCGCGCGTACGGAACGGTCCCTGCTGCGCGCCACCCGGTCGCCCTCCTCAGCCTGTCCGGCACTGGGCCGGCCGTCTGTCGTCCCGTAGACCATAGACAACCGGGAGCACTCGGCGCGTCCATCCGGCGCATGATTGTCCAATAAGGCGAATCACCTCTCTATGTGACACATGAAGCGGACACCGTCCTCCTCAAGGTGCACACTGCCCTGGGCCGGTCAGGATGCACGAAGGGCGGCGTATGGGAACAGGACGGCGTTTCTCCCGAGGTAACCACCAGAATGGGACGAATCGGCGCAGCCGTCGCCGCCGGGAACCGCCCCCCGACCCCGGCCTTCCCGAGGTGATTCTCAACTGGCACGCGCGGGACAAGGAACTCACCGAGACGGGCATGCGCACGATGGCGCAGCGGCTGCCGGCCGTGATCGCGCAGGCGGCGGGCCTCGCCTGGCGGGCGAGCAGGAAGGACACGCTCGTCACCGTCGGCCTGAACCTCGCCGCCGGGTTCTTCACCGCGTTCTGGCTGCTGGCCACGACCGGGGTGCTCACCGCGCTGTTCAGCGAGGCGCCGACGCCGTCCCGGGTCCGGGACGCGCTGCCCTCGCTGGCACTGGTCGCGGGCGCGGTCGGGCTGCGGGCCGCGCTGCAGGCGGGCGCGGGCTGGTCGCAGGCCCGGCTGCAGCCGCAGGTCGAGCGACTCGTGGAGCTGCGGCTTTTCGAGGCCACGACCGCCGTCGACCTCACCGCGCTGGACGACTCCGACTTCCTGGACGAGCTGAAACGCGCCCAGGGCCGCGGCATGGTGTCGGCGCCCATGGTCGTCCAGTACGCGGTGGACGTGCTGACCGGCGCCGTCGGCATGGTCGCCGCGGCGGGCACGCTCGGCGTCCTGCACCCGCTGCTGCTGCCGCTGCTCCTGCTGACGGCCGTGCCGGAGGGGTGGGCGTCGGTCCGCAGCGCGCGGATGCGGTACCTGATGCTGCTCTCCCTGGTCGGCGTGACGCGGCGCAAGTGGATCCTGTCCGACCTGATGGTGGAGCGGCGCCATGCCCCCGAGGTGCGGTCGTTCACGATGCGGGCGTTCCTGCTCGGCCAGTACGACCGGGCGGCGTCCTACCAGCGGCACGTCGAGTTGGACGTGGCGCGCAAGCAGACCGTCGTGAAGATCACCGGCGACATGCTGAAGGGCGTCGCGACGGCCGCCGTGTACATCGCGCTCGGCGTCATGCTGTGGAAGGGGGCCGTGCCGCTGGCCGTCGCGGGCACGGCCGTGCTGGCGATCAGGACGGGCCAGACGTCCCTGGCCAACCTCGTCTACGCGGTCAACCGGTGCTACGAGGAGGGCCTGTACTTCGGCGACTACGTGGCCTTCTGCGACGCCGCCGAGGAGCGCATCCCGCGCCGCGCCCTGCCCGCCGCCGCGGCGGAGCGGACCTCGCGCCTCCCCGACGACTTCGCGCGCATCCGCGTCGAGGACGTCGCGTTCACCTACCCGGGCGCGGACGAGCCGTCCCTGCGCGGCGTCTCGGTCGACCTGCGCCAGGGCGAGGTGGTCGCGCTCGTCGGCGAGAACGGGTCCGGCAAGACGACGCTCGCGAAGATCATGGCGGGCCTGTACGACCCGGACGACGGCGAGGTCCGCTGGGACGACGTCCCGCTGACGCGGGTCGCCCCGCAGGACGTCTGGCAGCGCGTCGCCGTCATCGCGCAGGAGTACACGCACTGGCCGATGAGCGCCCGGCACAACATCACGATGGGGCGGGGAAGCGAGCACGTCCGCGGCGAGGACGAGGACCCGGCGCTGCTCGCCGCCGCCCGCGCGTCCGGGGCGGACGAGGTCGTGGACGGTCTGGCGGCGGGCTACGACACGCTCCTCGACCGCCGGTTCAAGGGCGGCGCGGAGCTGTCCGGCGGGCAGTGGCAGCGGCTCGCGGTCGGCCGCGGCTTCTACCGGGACGCGCCGCTGCTGATCTGCGACGAGCCGACCGCCGCGCTGGACGCGCGGGCCGAGCACCTGCTGTTCGAGCGGATCCGCACGCACGCCGACGGCCGGACGGTGCTGCTGATCACGCACCGGCTGGCCAGCGTCCGGTACGCCGACCGGATCTACGTCCTGGAGCGGGGCCTGGTCGTCGAGGAGGGCGACCACGCCGCGCTGATGGCGCGCGCCGGCCTCTACGCCGAGCTGTACTCCCTCCAGGCCGCCGCCTACGGTGCCGCCGCCCCGCAGGTCGCCGACCCGCAGGCGCACGCGGGCTAGATGTAGGGGCCGAAGCCGATGCTCCGCTCGCGGGCCGGGACGTCGGGGAGGTCGTCCGGGCGGAGCGTCACGATCTCGTCGTGCGCGATGCCGCCGGGGGCGGCGTCGTCGGCGGCGGTGATCCGGCGCGCCTGCCGGGAGATGGACTCCTCCAGCAGGTTCCGGACGAGCCGCGCGTTGCCGAACGACGCGCCGCGCGGCTGGGCGCCGACGAGGACGCGCAGCGCGTCCAGCACGCCGGGGGCGAGCGCGAACCCGGCCTCCGCCGCCATGAACTCGAATATCGCGACGAGCTCGTCGTCGGTGTAGTCGGGGAACCGCAGCACCTTCGGGAACCGGGACTTCAGGCCCGGGTTGACGTTCAGGAACTGCTCCATCTCCGCGTCGTACCCGGCGACGATGACGACGAGGTCGCCGCGGTGCTCTTCCATCAGCCGGAGCAGCTCGGCGATCGCCTCGTGGCCGAAGTCGCGGCTGTCGCCCGCGGCGGACGACAGGGAGTACGCCTCGTCCACGAACAGGACTCCGCCGAGCGCCCGCTCGACCGCGCCGCGCACCCGGGGCGCGGTCTGCCCGATGAACTCGCCGACGAGGTCGGCGCGGGCGACCTCCACCAGGTGGCCGGACGACAGCAGGCCGAGCCGCGCGTACACGGCGGCGATCAGCCGGGCGATCGTCGTCTTCGCGGTGCCCGGGTTGCCCATGAACACCATGTGCCGGGACGGCGACGCCGGGGACAGCTTGGCGTCCCGCCGCATCTGCTCGGCGCGGACCTCGGCGACCAGCGCGGCCACCTCGCGCTTGATGTCGGCGAGCCCGATCAGCCGCTCGATCTCGGCGAGCGGGTCGCCGGGGACGTCGTCGCGGCCCCGGCTGAGCGTGCCGGGGACGTCGTCGAGGAGGATCTCGTCGAGCGACTCGGTCTCGTCGACGATGCCGTCGGCGAGGACGCGGCGGCCCTGCAGCGCGACCGCCCGGTCCAGCAGGTTGATCATCGCGCGGGCGTTGCCGAACCCGCGGTCGCGCGGCGCGGACTCGGCGAGCTCCCGCACCCGGTCGAGGACGCCGGGGGCGAGCGCGAAGCCGGAGTCGGCGGTCTTGGCCGCGAACACCTCGACCAGCTCGGCCACGGTGAGGTCGGGGAACCGGACGGTGCGCGGGAACAGCGCGGCGAGGTCGGGATGCGACTTGAGCAGCCCGTTCAGCTCGGCCTCGGGACCGGTCAGCACGACGAGGAGGTCCTCGGTGTACGCCTGGACGCCGGTGAGGAGCACGTCCAGTACTTCGCGGCCGCGCGCCGCGTCCGACGCGGCGGACACCAGCGCGTGCGCGTCGCGGACGAGGAGCACGCCGCCGTGCGCCTGCTCGACCGCCCGCCGGACCCGCAGCACGCTCTCGCTCGCGTACTCCCCCAGCAGGTCGGCCCGCTCCACCTGGACGAGGTGCCCGGACGTCAGCACGCCGAGATCGGCGTAGATCCGGCCGAGGATCCCGGCGACCTTGCTCTTGCCGGTGCCCGGGTTGCCGGTGAAGACGAGGTGCCGGGGCCGGGTCCGCGCGGTCATGCCCGCCTCCCGCCGCAGCCGTGCCGCCTTCGCCTCGGCGACCAGCGCGTCCACCTCCCGCTTGACGGGCTCGATGCCCGCGCAGGCGGCCAGCTCGGCGAGCGGGTCGGCCTCCGCCGGACGCCCCGGCACGAGCCGCTGCGGCAGGTCCGCCGCAGTCACCTCGAGCGCGCCCTCTCCGTCACGCCGGTAGGCGGCGGCGACCGCCTCGGCGGCCATGTGCTCGACCAGCCGCGCGCCGCGCAGGTTCCGCAGCGGCGGGGTGCGGCGGAGCATGCCGCCCGCGGTCGCGGCGACCTCCGGGGCGACGCGCGCCCCGCGCCGGGCGGCGGCGAGCGCGAACAGCTCGGCGAAGTCGTCCTCGCCGAAGTCGCGCGTCCGCGCCACGTCGAACGCCCGAACCAGGGCCGGGTTGGCGTCGAACAGCCGCCGGTCGCCGCCGGGGCGGCACAGCGCCACGACGTTCAGCGAGGGCGACCGCGCCATCAGCCGCCGCAGTTCCTCGGCCGCCGCCGCGCCGCACCGCTCGTGCGCGGCGAGCTTCTCCAGGTCGTCGACGACGAGGAGCATCCGCGCGTCCAGGCACTCGCGGACCCGGGTCTGCAGCCACAGGACGGCGTCGCTCACGCCGAGCGACGCGAACACCTGGTCGGATATCCACATCGCCTCGCGCACCGCGCCGCCCGCGGCGAGCCGGGCCTCGACGAGCTCCGCCGCCGTCCCCTTCCCGGTGCCCTCGGGCCCCGCGACCAGCAGCCGGACGGGCCGCTCCCCCGCGAGCCGCGCGACCACCGCCTCCCCGACCGCCCCCGCCAACTCAGGCTGCCCGACGAGGGCGCCACCAACGACGACACTCGACGCCTCCTCAACGACCTCCTCCTCGGCGACGTCCCGCCCGCCGAACGTCAACGTGTTGAGGACGCGCCGCACGCTGAACAGCCGCCGCAGGTCCGCCTGGAACATCCGCACCGGCACCCGGCAGCGCGGGCTCACCGGCGCCTCGGGCAGCCCCTGCACGGACCCGGTGATCCGCACCGCCATGTCGAGCCAAGCCCGAGCGGCGTCCGCCTCGCCCGCGACCAGACCGCGCGCCAGCCACGCCCGCACGTCCTGCTGCCAGGCGTCGGCCGAGAATCCCTCGCGCGCCGCGCGGAGCCGCTCCTCGACGTTCTCGTAGCGGGTCGTCCCGAGCACCACCGCGAGCTCCGCCGGGACGACCTTCGCCTCGGCGGCGAGCAGCAGCCGCGCGAGCGAGACGTCGGGCTCGTCACCGTCAGCGACGGCCCCGGCCAGACGCCCATGCGCCGCGTCCAGCCCAGAGCAGGCCCACCCCAGATACGCGACCGGCCCCGCCAACTCAGGAAGGATCGACAACTCCTCCTCGGTCAGCCCGGACACCCACACATCCTCAAGCCGCCCGTTCGGGACGCTCATGTCGAGCTCCCGCAGCTCAGCATCAGCGGCCCGCCGATCGAACAGATCGATCAGCGCCTGCCGCCGACGCTGGACGGGTTCGAGTCCGTCGAACACGTCCAGCCCCGCGCGCGCCAGCTCGAACATCACCGCGCGCCGCTCGCGGTCGTTCCCGGCGGGCTCGGGCAGCCACAGTCCCGGCGGCCGCCACCGCCCGCCCTGCGTGAACCACGCGGTCGGCTCCCGGACGGCCGACTCCGGCGTCGCGAGGAACGCCGACAGCAGCTCGTAGTCGACGTCCCCCCGCGACCCGCCGCGCACGGCGGACGCGCCGAGCAGGAACGTCAGCAGCGACCACTGCTCCGCCCCGGCCGCGCTGGTGTCGCCCCCGTAGAAGTCGCTGAGATGCCGCGTCAGCACCACGGCCCGCTGGTCCCGGTTGTACTCCAGCGCGCGCTCGCGCATCTCGTCGTACAACCCGTCCGGCACCCGCCAGGGCCCGAACGCGTACACATCCAGCACGGGCTCCTCGGTGAGCAGCACTTCAAGATGATCAGGCAACCGAGGAGAACCCACCTGAGATTCCTTTCCGCGTCATTCGAGCCCGCGCACGAACATTCGCGCGGAACCGACGGCCAATCTAGCCCCGCCCCATGCGCCCCGCACATTTCCGCTCCCCACCCCGCGACCACCCCATAACCAACTCGCCAACCCCCCAACCACCCCAAATCAACACATCCAAGACAATTCACACCCCACCCAAGATCCCGCGAAAACCCCCCGAACAAGCCCCAACCCGCCCCCACACTCCAAGCGACCGAAGGCGGCCAGCAAGAACCCTCCGCAGACCAGCCTCAAACCGGCGTCGCAGGTCGGACGACCGGAGGACACCCGGCAAGAACCCTCCGCAGCCAGCCCCAGCCCCGTGCCACGGGTCGGGCGGCCGGAGGCGCCCCAGCGCCGGAGGCCGCCCGACCCGCCGAGCCGGTCGACCGCAGCGCCACGCACAAACCCGCACGGTCACAACAACCGGCACGGTGGCGTGAGGATCGACCGGCTCGCAACGGGGGGTTCCAGGGGGGTCGTCCCCCCTGGGCTACAGGGGCGTAGCCGTCGGCCTCTTCGGTGCCCGCCCGTCACCCGTGGAGCGGCCGGTGGCGCGGCGGCCGATCCAGGGGAGGAGGTAGGTGCGGGCCCAGCGGACGTCCTCGCGGCGGAGGGTGAGCCAGTCGGCGGGGTCGGCGGGGGGCCAGGGGGCGCGCCAGTCGTCGTCGCCGGGGGCGCCGACGACGTCGGCGACGAGGAGGGCCATGCGGCGGTGGCCTTCGGGTGAGAGGTGGAGGCGGTCCTCGGACCAGGCGCGGGGGTCGTTGAAGACGCGGAGGGGCCACAGGTCGACGACGGTGCAGCCGCGCCGGTCGGCGATGGCGCGCAGGTGCATGTTGTAGGTGGCGGCCCGGCCGCGGATGCGGCCGCCGGTGCGGAGGCCGCGGGTGTCGAAGCCGGTGAAGACGACAACGTCGGCGCCGGCGGCGCGGAGTCTGCGGACGGCGTCGTCGAAGACGACGGCGAGCGCGTCGGGGTCGGCGCCGGGGCGGATCATGTCGTTGCCGCCGGCGCAGAACGTGACGAGGTCGGGCGCGAGGTCGACGGCGAGGGGGACCTGGTCGTCGACGATCTGCCGGACGAGTTTCCCGCGCACGGCGAGGTTGGCGTAGCGGAGGCCGGGGTGGCGCGCGGAGAGGTGTTCGGCGAGGCGGTCGGCCCAGCCGCGGAAGCGGTCGTGCCCGCCGGGGTAGGGGTCGTCCAGGCCCTCGGTGAAGCTGTCGCCGATGGCCACGTACGTCCTGATCCGCCTCATTTCATGCATCGCAACCCCCAACACCGGTTCATGGTAGATCACGTAGATCATGCATCGTGCACACGACTTACGCGACCGCATTCCGGCCGGGTCGGGGGCGCTGGGCGTCAGCCGCCGGGCGTCAGGTCCAGCTCGGCGACGTCGTCCCCGGCTGGATGCCCGGCGGCTGCGCGCCGGGTCCGGCGGGCGGCGCGGACGCGGCGGCGGGGGTCGTGGCGTGCACCGTCATCGCGTGCTGGACGAGCGTGATCAGCACCTGCTTCGTGGACTCGCGGCTCCGCGCGTCGCACTGCACGATCGGCACGTGCGCGCTGATCGACAGGGCGTCGCGGATGTCCTCGACGGCGTACTGGAACTCGCCGTGGAACCCGTTGACGCCGACCACGAACGGCAGGCCGAGCTCCTCGAAGTAGTCCACGGCGGCGAAGCAGTCCTCCAGCCGGCGGGTGTCGACGAGGACGACGGCGCCGATCGCGCCGCGGACCAGGTCGTCCCACATGAACCAGAAGCGGTGCTGGCCCGGCGTGCCGAACAGGTACAGGATCAGCTCGCTGTCGAGCGACACGCGCCCGAAGTCCATCGCGACGGTGGTGGTCGTCTTGTCCGGGACGGCGGACAGGTCGTCCACGTCGGCGCTCGCGGCGGTCATCACCGCCTCGGTGGTGAGCGGCATGATCTCCGAGACGGAGCCGACGAACGTGGTCTTGCCGACGCCGAAGCCGCCGCCGACGACGATCTTGACCGAGGTCAGCTCGGCCTCGCCGCCGGGCGGGCCCGGGATCTGGTCAGAGCTTCCGAAGGCCACTGAGCACCCTTTCTAGCAAGCGAAGGTCCGGCTGTCCGCCGGTGGTGGTGGCGGGCTGGGACTGGTGCAGCCGCAGCAGCCCCTCGACGGCCATGTCGGCGATGAGGACCCGCGCGACGCCGAGCGGCAGGCGCAGCAGGGCGGAGACCTCGGCCACCGAGCGGGCGGACCGGCACAGGTCCATGATCGCCCGGTACTCCGGGGTCAGCACGGCCACGTCCCGCGGCGGGTACGGCGCGGCGGTGACCAGGGCCTCGATGGCCAGGTCGTAGCGCGGCTTGGTCCGGCCGCCGGTCACCGCGTAGGGGCGCACCAGCGACGAGCTCGCGCCCGGGTCATCGTCGCGCTCGGGCGGACGTCCCTGCGCCGGCGTCCTCCCCTGGGGGTCGCCCGGCCAGCGTCCGGGCCCTCCGGGACCGCCTCCGAAGGGACTGCCTCGATCCATGTCGCCGACCTCCGGCCTAGTCAGTCACGATCAGTAGCGGGCGGGCCCGGCGCCCAGCTCGGTCACGGGAGGCCCCGAGAACGGCGGCTGCTGCTGGTCCTGGGCGCGCAGCGCGGGCGTGAGCACCCGGCCGACGCGCTCCACCAGGAGCGTCATCTCGTAGGCGACGAGGCCGAGGTCGCAGTCCGGCGCGGCCAGCACCGCGAACACCGACCCGTTCGTGATGGACATGACGAACAGCAGCCCGCGGTCCATCTCGACGACGGTCTGGTTCACGCCCCCCGCGTCGAAGATCTTCGCCGCGCCCTGGGTCAGGCTCATCAGCCCCGAGGCGATCGCCGACAGCTGGTCCGCCCGCTCGGGCGGGAAGCCCGACGAGTAGGCCATCGGCAGGCCGTCCGAGGAGACCACGACGGCGTGCGCGACCTTCGCGACACGGTCGGCGAAGTTCGTCACCAACCAGTTGAGATCCTGCCCGCTCACCGGGTGCCTCCTGTCTCGTCGTCGCGCTGCGACGGCGCCTCACCTGACGTGCCTGTATCGCGGATCTCGTGGCGCCCGCGGTGGACGCCCCGCTGGAGACTCGCGAAACGGTTGCGTACGACGTCGGCCGTCTGGCCGTGACTCTGGCGGGCCTGGGCGGGCTGCCCCTGCGCGGGCGCCTCCCGCTCGGCCGCCCCCGGCGGCGGTTCCGGCGGCGGCTGCACGGCGGCCGGCGCCGCCGCGTGCCCGACCGCGCCGGGAATGCGGTTCTTACCGGGCACCCGCTTCGGGAGCCCGACGCTGGTACGGCTCGCCGCCACCGGCCGGCGGGCGGCCTCGGCGGCCCGGAACCCGGCGTCCGCCGGGGACTCCCAGCCGCGCACCGGGTCCTCGCCGGACCCGGCGTCGGCCGACCGGCGCTGGAACCACTCCGACTGCATCGCGTCGAAGATCGGCGAGCGTTCGGGGAGGCGGTGCGGCTGCTTCGGCTCGGGCGGCGCCTGCGGCGGGGCGGGCGCCGGGGGTTCCGGCGCGGCGCTCGCCGGCGGGGCGGGCGGGGCCGGGACGGGGCGCTCCCCCGTCCGCTCGGCGGCGTCCGTCCACCGGGTGCCGTGCGCCCCGGTCTGCCGTCCGGCCCGCGGGTCGGGCGGCGAACCGGTCTGCGGGGTGTCGCCGAACGGGCTCTGCTCGGCGCCGACCTGGTCCAGCGGCCCGGTCTCCCAGGGGATCTGCCGCCCGGAGCCGGGGTCCGGCACGATCGGCTGCGCCTCCGGGACGACCGACTGCGGCCCGGTCCGGCCCATGTCGGGACGGTGGCCGCCGGGACTGTGGCCGCCGGGACGGTGGACGCCGTTGGACCCGGTGTCGTCCCGCCGCTCGCTGCGCGGCTGGAACAGTCCGTTCGGTCCGTCGTCGGGCGGGTTCGCGGCCGCCCCGCCGCCGGGCAGGTGCGCGCCCGGCCGCCGGACGGGCAGCTCGCCCGGCCGCCGCGGCGGACGCCGGTCGCCCGGCTGGTAGGGGTCGTCGGCGGGCGGGACGGCGGGCTGCGGCCCGGTGCCCGGCACTGTCGGATGCGCCCCGGTCCCGGTGGGAATGGGGCCGGTCGGGATCGGGCCGGTTCCGGTCGGGATCGGGCCGGTCTCGTTCAGGGCGGGCTGGGGGCCGGTGCCGCGCCGGATCGGGCGCAGCGGCCCGGTGCCGCCGACCATGGGGTGCGAGCCGGTCCCGCCGGTCAGCGGACCGGTCGGCGGCCCGACCGGGCCGCGCTCGCCGGGCTGCTGGAACGCGCCGCTCGCGCCGAGCGCGGGCGGCTCGGGCGAGGTGGTGAGCGCGGCGAGCTGGCCGTGCGCGCCCGCCTCGCGCGGGCCGAGGCCGCGGGTGCCGATCCCGGCGGTGTCGCCGGGGGTGATCACGGCGTCCGGCAGGACCACGAACGCGGTGAGCCCGCCGCCCTGCGCGGCGCGCAGCTCCACCCGGATCCCGTGCCGGACGGCGAGGCGGCCGACCACGAACAGGCCCATGCGGCGGGCCGCGGAGAAGTCGATGACGGGCGGGTTCGCGAGCCGCCAGTTCGCCTGCTCCAGGTCCTCGGTCGACATCCCGACGCCGTTGTCGGTGATCTGCAGCATGGCGCCGCCGCCGCTGAGCGTCTGTCCGGAGACGGTCACCTTGGTGTGCTCGGACGAGAACACCGTCGCGTTCTCCACCAGCTCGGCCAGCAGGTGGACGAGGTCGTTGACGACGGGTCCGGCGACCGTCATGTCGCCTTGAACCCGGAGCGCCACCCGCTCGTACTGCTCCACCTCGGACAGCGACGCGCGGACGACGTCGATGAGCGGGACGGCCTGGTTCCAGCGCCGCACCTGCTCCTGCCCTCCGAGGACGAGGAGGTTCTCGCAGTTGCGGCGCATGCGGGTGGCGAGGTGGTCGAGGCGGAACAGGTTGCCGAGCTGCTCCTCGTCCCGCTCGCTCTGCTCCAGTTCCTCGATCAGGCGGAGCTGCCGCTCGATCAGGGACTGGCTGCGGCGGGAGAGGTTGACGAACATCGCGTTGATGTTGCCGCGCAGGACGGCCTCGTCGGCCGCGAGCCGCACCGCCTCGCGGTGAACCTCGTCGAAGGCGCGGGCGACCTGGCCGATCTCGTCGGTGGAGTCCACCTCGATCGGCTGCACCTCGATGCCGCCCGCGGCGGCCTCCGGGTCTCGCAGCCGGTCGACCAGTCCGGGCAGCCGGGTGCCGGCGATCTCCAGCGCGCCGGACTGCAGCCGGCGCAGCGGCCGCACCAGCGAGCGGGCCATCAGGATCGTGACCAGCAGGACGGCGGCGAGCAGCACCGCGACGATGATCGAGTCGGTGATGGTGGAGGTCCGGGCGGCGGCGCCCTGGTCGTCGCTGCGCACCTTGATGTCGCTCGCGAGCCGCTCCTCGACCAGCCGCATCTTCCCGATCATGTCGGTCATGGAGTCGCGGATCACGGCGGCGGAGCGGGCGGTGCCGAGCGAGGGGGGCAGGTTCCCGCCGGACGCGCCGACGCCCGCGATCACGCGCTGGCGCACCTCGCGGGCCTGGTCGACCTTGGGGCCGACGACGGTGTCCTCGAAGAGCTGGATCTGGTCGAGCCGCGCCGAGTCGCGGAAGGCCGCGAGCTGGCTGTCCTCCTGGGAGCGGGCCGCGGTGAGCTCCTGCAGCTCGTCGGCGGCCAGTTGGTGCGAGCGCGCGCCGATGAGCAGCACCGCCCGCTCGCGGGACACCGCCTCCTTGGCGCGGGCGAGCGCGCCGAGCGCCCGGCTGGACTCCGCGAGCCGGTCGTCGGCGACGTTCTGCGCGAGGCCGTCCAGGATGGCGACGAGCTCGTCGGTGGCCTCGGTGTACTTCTGCAGGACGGTGAAGGCCGGCACCTTGGTGCCGGTGACGAGGGAGCGCAGCGCCTTCACGCCGTCGAGCCGGTTCAGCACGGTGCGCGCGTCGCGCACGGCCTCCGTTCCGTAGGACCCGTTGATCACGCCGGCGGCGGCGCGCACCGGCTCGATCTGGGCGTCGGTCTTGCGCTGCTGGCCCTCCAGCTCGGGCAGGAGGGCGGCGGCGCGGTTGGTCGCGCTGTACTCGACCGCGAGGTCGCGCTCCGCCGTGAACTGCTGGACGAAGCGGGTGATCCCGTCGCCCATCTCCGCCATGCGCTCGACCCGGCCGTACGCCTCCGCCTCGCTGAGGGAGCTGGAGATGCGCACCCCGGCCAGCGCGACGGCGGCGACCGTCGGAACCAGGATCAGGACGATGAGCCGCTGGGGCACCCGCCAGTTCCGCAGGCTCAGCCTGCTGCCCGACCGTGTCGGTCGTCCCGACTGCGTCCCGACGTTACCGGGTCGAGGACCGTCGCGACCTTCGTCGCTTGGTTGCATCCGCCGTTAACACCCTCTCCACGATGTCGCACTCTCCGTGGCTACACGGACGCGAAGGGTAATTGCGACATCTTCTTCACCCTCGGCGCACGACATTGCAGCACATCCACGGATAGGCCGCAAAGGACCATAGGCCAGCCGATATTGACCAATGCCATGATCGTGACTTCATGCCCGTATGTCCGATTTACTGAGTACGGGCGATCACGCTCCGCAGTTGAACCCAAGGTGATCGGAAACTCTCACAACGTAACAGGCGCTGCTCGACCCGACCCGTCCCCCGAACGGCGGAAACCGGTTCCGCGCCAGATGGCGCGAGGGCCGTGACTCTGCGGAGCAGCGCGGCGCTGCACCGTCACCTGCGCCGACGAAAGCCCGCGAAGCCCACCGAAGTCGAACGAGAGGCCAATGAAACAAAACAGCGCGAGCGTCTTATCGAGCGCCACTCGGCTTCGCGCGCACGCGGTCCTGGCACTCTCCCAGGACACAAGACAGTCACACAATTCGGAGCCAAACCACCCAAGTCACCCAGTACGCGATACTCTCCGGTCGCACGTGATCTTCAGGCGTCCGGCGTGGTGGCTACAGTCGTTCCCTTGGCTCGCATGTCCCGGCCGACAGCCCTGCCGATACAACTTCCCCCGTGAGTTTAAGGAGTGCCCATGCGGCAATCCCTCCGTCTCTCAGCGCTGGTGAGCGCTGCCGCCCTCCTCCTGTCCACCGCCGTCGGCTGCGGAGACTCGGACGACTCCTCCGGTAGCGGCGGCCTTGAGAAGGACACCGTGACGGTGGCCGCGCTGCCCATCGCCGACGACGCGGCGGTCTACATCGCCCAGAAGGAGAAGCTCTTCGAGAAGGAGGGGCTGAAGGTCGAGATCAAGCCCGTCCAGCAGAGCATCGCGGCCATTCCCGCACTGGTCAAAGGCGACGTCAACGTGATCGCCGGCGGCAACTACGTGTCCTTCCTGCAGGCCGACGCGAAGGGCACGCTCAAGCTGAGCGTGCTGGCCGAGGGCGCGTCGCTGACGTCCCACATGATGGACGTCCTCGTCATGCCGAACTCGAAGATCCGCACCCTCAAGGACCTTGAGGGCAAGACGGTCGCGGTCAACCTTCTGAACAACATCCAGTCCCTGACGCTGAACGCGATCCTCAAGGCGAACAACGTCGACGCCTCGAAGGTCTCCTACCGCGCCGTGCCGTTCCCGCAGATGGCGACCGCGCTCCAGAAGGGCGACGTCGACGCCATCCACGCGGTCGAGCCGTTCACCTCCGGCGCCGAGAAGTCCCTCGGCGCGCGGGTGGCCGTCGACGCGGGCTCGGAGCCGGTGACCAACACCCCGATCGCCGGCTACCTCAGCACGCAGGACTTCGTGAAGGACAACCCGAAGACCGCCGCCGCGTTCCAGCGCGCGATCTTCAAGGCGCAGGAGATCGCCAGCAGCGACCGCAAGCGCGTCGAGCAGGTGCTGCCCACCTACACCAAGATCGACGCGAAGGTCGCGGGCGTCATCACGCTCCCCGGCTACCCGAGCTCCCTCAACACCACGAGGATGCAGCGGGTCGTGGACCTCATGATCTCGGCGGGCCTGCTCAAGGAGAAGCCCGACCTGAAGACCATCCTGTTCCAGCCGGCGTCCTGACGCGAGGCGCAGGCGATTCATGTCCGACAAGACGACGCCGCCCCGCGGCCTCTCTCGTCCAGGAAAATGGGCGCGCGGGGCCGCAGGGGTGGCGGTCCTGTTCCTGGCGAGCGAGGCGCTCGGTAGAGCCGGGATAGTGGACCGTTCCTTTCTGCCTCCCGCGTCGAGCGTCACCGCCCGCGCCGTCGAACTGTTCGGCGACTCCGACTTCCTGTCCAACGTGCGCGTCACGCTCACCGCGTGGGCGCTCGGGCTCGCCATCGCCGTCGCGATCGCGGTGCCGCTCGGGCTGCTGCTCGGCAGCGTCCCGGCGGTCAACACCGCGGTCCGGGCGATCGTGGAGTTCCTGCGGCCGATCCCGTCGGTCGCGCTGATCCCGCTCGCCGGGCTGATCCTCGGCTCCGGGCTGAACATGGAGGTGCCGCTCATCGTCTACGCGTGCTGCTGGCCGATCCTGTTCAACACGATGTACGGGCTGCACGACGTCGACCCCCTCGCCAAGGAGACGTTGCGCTCGTTCGGCTTCAACCGCATGCAGGTCCTCATCCGGGTCTCGCTGCGCAGCGCGGCCCCCTTCATCGCGACCGGGGTGCGGCTGTCGGCGTCCGTCGCGCTGATCCTCGCCGTCGGGACGGAGATCCTGTCCGGCTTCGGGGACGGCCTCGGCATGTTCATCGCCCAGGCCGGGACGGTCCCCGAGGGCACCCGCGACGTGCTCGCCGGCACCGTCTGGGCGGGCTGCATCGGACTGATCATCGACACCGTGCTGGTGCAGGCCGAGAACCGCGCGTTCCGGTGGCACCTGGCGCAGAGGAGTGGTGCGTCATGACGGCCGCCGCCGTGACCACCCGGCGTCCCGCGTGGCGGCCCGGCGCCCTCGCCTGGCGCCTCGTCCGCGGCCTCGCGCACCGGCTGCTCCCCCTCGCCGTCCTCATCGCGGCCTGGGAGGTGGCGACGCGCGTCGCCGAGAGCCCGTTCTTCCCGCCGCCGTCGGACATCGTCCCGCGGATGCGGGACATGTGGTTCGCCGGACCCGCGAGCCACCTGTTCTTCAGCGGCGGCGCGCGCGACTCGATGGCGCCGAGCCTCGCCCGGATGACGGTCGCGCTGGTGCTGTCCGCGGTGGTCGGGATCGTCCTCGGGCTGGCGCTCGGGCGCTCGGAGCGCGCCCTCGCCTACCTGGAGCCCGTGCTGCAGTTCGCGCGGGTGATCCCGCCGCCGACGCTGGTACCGGTGTTCGTCGCCCTGATGCACCTCGGCACGCAGATGCAGATCACGTCGATCGTCTTCGGCGCGGTGTGGCCGATCCTGCTCAACACCGCCGACGGCGCGCGCAGCGTGGACGCGACGCAGATGCAGACGGCCGAGGCGTTCCGGCTGTCCGGGCCGCAGCGGATCCGGTACCTGATCATCCCGTCCGCGCTGCCGAAGATCTTCGCGGGGCTGCGGCTCGCGCTGTCGCTGTCGCTGATCCTGATGGTCTTCTCCGAGCTGCTGCCCGGCACGGCCGACGGGCTCGGCTTCGAGCTGACGAACGCGCAGAGCCAGTCCGACATGCTCACGATCTGGGCGGTGATCGTGCTGCTCGGCGTCCTCGGCTACCTGTTCAACACGATCCTCCTCGCGGTGGAGCGGCGCGTGCTCTCCTGGCACCGCGGGGCACGGAAGGCGAACTCATGACGGAGGCGAATTCATGACCAGGGCGGATTCATGACCGGGGCGGATTCATGACGGCGGAGTTCACGGTCCGGGACGCGGTGTTCGACTTCTGCCGGCGGGCCGGGATGACCACCGTCTTCGGCAACCCCGGCTCCACCGAGCTGCGGATGCTCCGCGACTTCCCCGCGGACTTCGAGTACGTGCTCGGGCTGCAGGAGCTCGTCGTGGTGGGCGCGGCGGCGGGCCACGCCCTCGGCACCGGCGGCGCGGCCCTCGTCAACCTGCACTCCGCGGGCGGCGTCGGGCACGCGCTCGGCGGCGTCTTCAACGCCTACCGGGACCGGATCCCGCTGGTCATCGTCGCGGGCCAGCAGACGCGGGCGATGCTGCCGACGCGGCCGTTCCTCGGCGCGGAGGAGCCCGCCCAGTTCCCGCGGCCGTACGTGAAGTGGAGCAGGCAGCCCGAGCGGGCGGAGGACGTGCCCGCCGCGTTCGCCGAGGCGTACCGCGTCGCGATGACGCCGCCGCGCGGGCCGGTGTTCCTGTCCGTGCCGGAGGACGACTGGGACCGTCCGGCCGAGCCCGTCCCGCACCGCGAGATCCGGGCCGGGTTCGCCGCCGACCCCGCCGCGCTGCGCGAGACGGCGGACGCGCTGAACGGCGCCGCGAACCCCGTCATCGTCGTCGGCTCCGGCGTCGAGGACGAGAACGTCAGCCACCTGGTGGTGAACCTCGCCGAGCGGACGGGCGCGCCCGTGTGGATCAGCCCGCTGTCCGGCCGGTCCGGCTTCCCTGAGGACCACGCGCTGTTCAAGGGGTTCCTGCCGCCCGTCCGGAACCGGCTCGTCGCGGCGCTGGAGGGGCACGACGTCGTGCTCGTGCTGGGCGCGCCCGTGTTCAACTACCACGTGCACACGGAGGGGCCGTTCATCCCCGAGGGCACGCGGCTGTTCCTGTTCGACTGCGATCCCACGCTGACCGCGTGGGCGCCGGTCGGGACGAGCGTTCTCACCACTCTCCAGGCGGGGCTGTCCGGGCTGCTGGACCTGGTCGACAAGGCCGACCGTCCGATGCCCGAGCCGCGGCCCGAGCTCGCGCGGCCGCAGCGGACCGACCCGATCGACGCGGCCCTGGTCGTGGAGGCGCTGCGAGAGCGGATGCCCGCGGACGCGGTCCTGGTGGAGGAGATCCCGAGCCACCGGGACATGTTCCACGCGCGGTTCCCGATCACACGGCCTGGAACGTTCCTGACCATGGGCAGCGGCGTGCTCGGCTGGAGCCTGCCGATGGGCGTCGGACGCGCGCTCGCCGGGTCCGGGGAGCGGATCGTGTGCGTCCTCGGCGACGGCGCGATCATGTACTCGGTCCAGGCGCTCTGGACGGCCGCGCGGCACCGGCTGCCGATGACGGTGATCGTCATGAACAACGGCGGCTACGGGGCGGTGCGGGCGCTCGGCCGCCGGATCGGCATGGACGGCGTCGTCGGCGCGGACATCGCGGGCATCGACTACGCGACCGTCGCGCGCGGGCTCGGCGTCCCGGGGCGGACCGTCACGTCCGCCGCCGACCTCGACGCCGCGCTCGACGAGGCGTTCGCGCACGAGGGACCCTTCATCGTGGACGTCAGCGTCGCCGCCGACGAGGAGGCCATGTACTGGAGCGCAACCGAGCGATAATCATCGGAAATTCCTCCCATACCACTCATAGTTGATCTGTGGTGCGTTACGCTCCCCGCGCGGTGAACGATCATCCGTCGCCGGACTCCCCCGCCCATGGAGCGACCCCAGACGGAGAAGGCGAAGGAAATGCTCCAGATAACCGGCCTCACGCACTCCTACGCGGACGGCCACCGCGCGATCGACGGCCTCGACCTCACCGTCCCGGACGGGCAGCTCCTCAGCATCGTCGGGCCGTCCGGCTGCGGGAAGTCCACGCTGCTGCGCTGCATCGCCGGGCTGCTCCGCCCCACCTCCGGGACGCTCACCCTGAACGGCGCGCCGATCAACGGGGTGCCCGACGACCTCGCCGTGGTGTTCCAGGACTACAGCAGGTCCCTGTTCCCGTGGCTGACCGTCCGGGACAACGTGGCGCTGCCGCTGCGCCGCCGCGGCATGTCGCGGAAGGAGCGGCGCGCCGCCGCGCAGGAGGCGCTGGCGTCGGTGGGCCTGCCGGACGCCGGGCGCAAGTACCCGTGGCAGCTCTCGGGCGGCATGCAGCAGCGCGTGTCGATCGCGCGGGCGCTCGCCTACCGCCCGTCCCTCCTGCTGATGGACGAGCCGTTCGGCTCCGTCGACGCGCAGACCCGCGAGGACCTGGAGGACCTCGTCCTCCAGGTGCACCGGACGCAGAAGATCACGATCCTGCTCGTCACCCATGACATCGACGAGAGCGTGTACGTCGGCGACCGGGTCGTCGTGCTGAACCGGTCCCCCGCCCGCGTGCACGCCGACCTGCCCGTCGGGCTGCCGTCCGGCCGGGACCAGATCGAGACGCGGGGGCTGCCGCAGTTCGTCCAGCTCAGGGCCGAGGTCGGACGGCTCGTGCGGGGCGGCGCGAAGGTCCCCGGCGCGGCGCCCGCGAGCGGCGGCCGCGGCTAGACGGGCCGCGCCCAGGACAGGCTGGAACGAAGGGGGCGTTTCATGCGCGTTGTGGTCGTCGGCGCGGGGATCGGCGGGCTCACCGCCGCGCTGAGCCTGCACGAGGCGGGCGTGGACACGCTCGTCGTCGAGTCGTCGGCGCGGTTACGGCCGCTCGGCGTCGGCATCAACCTGCTGCCGCACGCCGTCCGGGAGCTGACCGAGCTGGGGCTCGGCGGCGCGCTGGCGGAGCTCGGCGTCCCGACCGCCGAGATGGTGCACTTCGACCGGCACGGCGGGCGGATCTGGGGCGAGCCGCGCGGCCGCGCACTCGGCTACGACTGGCCGCAGTACTCGATCCACCGGGGCGAGCTGCAGATGGCGCTGCTCGACGCGGTGCGGGAGCGGCTCGGCGCGGGCGCCGTCCGCGCGGGCACGCTGTTCGAGGGCTTCGAGCAGGACGCGGCGCGGGTGCGGGCGCGGCTGCTCGACCGCGCGTCCGGCACCGCCGGGACCGTCGACGCCGACGTGCTGGTCGGGGCGGACGGGCTGCACTCGGCCGTCCGCGCGCAACTGAACCCGGACGAGCCGCCGCCGCTGTGGAACGGCATCCGGATGTGGCGCGGCGTCACCGAGGGCGAGCCGTTCCTGTCCGGACGGACCCTCGCCGTCGCGGGCAGCAACGCCGCCAGCAAGATCGTCGTATACCCGATCTCCATCCAGGCCGAGCGCGCGGGACGCGCCCTGCTGAACTGGGTCGCCGAGGTCAAGCTCCCCTCCGGCACCCCGCTCGGCCAGACCGCCGACTGGAACCGCACGGGCCGCCTGGAGGACGTCCTCCCCCACTACGCGGACTGGACGTTCGACTGGCTCGACGTCCCGGCGATGCTGTCCCGCACGGCGGAGATCCTGGAGTACCCGATGGTCGACCGGGACCCGCTCGACCGCTGGACGTCCGGCCGCGTCACGCTCCTCGGCGACGCCGCCCACCCGATGTACCCGATCGGGTCGAACGGCGGGTCGCAGGCCGTGCTCGACGCGCGCCTCCTGGCGCATGAGCTGGTGAAGGCCGCCGATCCGGCGGAGGGGCTGCTCGGCTACGAGCGGGCGCGCCGCGAACCGGTCAACGCGATCGTGCTGGCCTGCCGCGACATGCCCGCGGACCGCGTCCTGCACGCCGTCGGCGAGCGCGCCCCGGACGGCTTCGACAGGATCGAGGACGTCCTGACCCCGGAGGAGCTGAGCACGATCACCGGGGCGTACCAGCGGACGTCGTTCTCCGACGCGGAGGCGCTGAACACGCGCCCGTCGTACTCCGTCAACCCCTAGCCGAGACGGCGGCGAGGCGCGCCTCGGCCGCGCGGGCGCCCCGGTCGAACTCGGACGGGTCGTCGAGCAGCAGCGCGTAGGCCGCTCCGGCGCGGAAGACGGCGTCCATCTCGAAGGCGAGTTGGGGGATGTCGGCGGACGCGTCGAGCTCGCCGAGCTCCCGCGCCTCGCGCAGGCAGCGCTCCAGGAAGCCGCGCCAGTCGCGCTGCGAGGCCGCGATCGCGTCGCGGACGCGGCCGGGCCGGGCGTCGAACTCGGCCATCGTCGAGTGGAAGAAGCAGCCGCCGGGGAAGACCGGCTCGCTCTCGTAGCGCCGCCACGCCGCGAGCAGCGCGCGGACGCGCCCGAGGCCGCCCGGCACGGCGAGCGCGGGCTCGACGACGTGCTCCCGGAACACCTCGACCGCCTTGCGGACGGTCGCGAGCTGCAGCTCCTCCTTGGAGCCGAAGTGCGTGAACACGCCGCTCTTGCTGATCCGCAGCTCGGTGGCGAGCCGTCCGATCGACAGGCCCTCCAGCCCCTCGGCGGACGCGATGTCGGCCGCGCGGGACAGGATGGCGGAGCGCGTCTGCGCGCCCTTGAGAAGCCGTCCGTCGGTGCTCACACCCAATAATCTGCACGACCGTTCGTGCAAAGTCAACGCGGCAAACCCCTTGACGGAAGGGCCTCCGACAGAAGAGTGTACGACCGTTCGTTTATTTTTCTTGGAGGC
Source organism: Actinomadura syzygii (assembly GCF_008085905.1). Lineage (GTDB taxonomy): Bacteria > Actinomycetota > Actinomycetes > Streptosporangiales > Streptosporangiaceae > Spirillospora > Spirillospora syzygii. Next base: position 308,552 of record NZ_VSFF01000009.1, read on the forward strand.
TCTTCCGATGTCGTCCGTCCAGACCGCCGCGGCGCCCGCCGCCGCCCGCGCACGGCGCGACGTCCCCTGGCTCGCCGCCGGGGCGACGTTCCTGGCCATGCTCGACGCCACGGTCGCGAACCTGGCCGTCCCCGACCTGCACGCCGACTTCCCGGCCGCCTCGCTGTCCGGGCTGACCTGGATGATCACGCTCTACGCGGTGCTGTTCGCCGCGCTGCTCGCGCCCGCCGGGCGGCTCGCCGACCTGGTCGGACGGCGGTCCCTCTACCAGTGGGGGGTCGGGCTGTTCACGCTGGCCTCGCTCGCCTGCGCGCTCGCGCCGACCGTGCCCGTGCTGCTCGGCACCCGCGCCGTCCAGGGCGCCGCCGCGGCCGCGATGATCCCCGCGTCGCTCGCGCTGCTGCTGCGCGACACCCCGCCCGAGCGCCGCGCGGGCGCCATCGGGCTGTGGAGCGCGGCGGGCGCGTTCGCCGCCGCGATCGGCCCGAGCCTCGGCGGCGTGCTCGTCGACCAGTTCGGCTGGCGGTCGCTGTTCGTCATCAACGTGCCGGTCGGCCTCGCGCTGCTCGCCGCCGCGCGCCGCCTGCCGCGCGCCGAGGCCGGCACGGGACGGCTGCCCGACCTGATCGGCACCGTCCTGCTCGGCGGGGGCGTCGGCGCCGCCGCGCTCGGCGTCACCCAGACCCGGGACTGGTCCTGGACGGACGCCCGCACCCTCGCCCTGCTGCTCGGCGGCGCCCTCCTCGTCGGGCTCGCGCTGTGGCGGTCGGCGCGGCACCCGGTGCCCGCGCTGGAGATCTCGCTGTGGCGCAGCCGCCAGTTCGCCCTCGCGAACGCCGCCTCGTTCCTCTACGGGACGGCCCTCTACTCCTGGCTCCTGCTCGGCGTCCTCTACCTGACCGACAAGTGGGACTACTCGGTGCTCAAGGCCGGCCTCGCCTCCACGCCCGGCGCGTTCACCGCCACCGCCGCCGCCGTGATCATGGGACGGCTGACCGGCCGCATCGGCGTCCGCCCGGCGGTGACCGGCGGCGCGCTGATCATGGTCGCGGGCGGCGTCTGGACGCTCGCCGCGCTGCCGTCCGAGCCGCACTTCGCCGCGTTCTGGCTGCCCGTCGGCCTGCTCGTCGGGACCGGCATGGGGATGGTCACCACCGGCACCGCGTCCGCCGCCGCGCTGTCGGTCGACCCGCTGCGGTTCGCCGGGGCCACCGGCCTCAACACGACGGCCCGCCAGCTCGGCGGCGCGCTCGGCATCGCCGTGCTCGCCGCGCTGCTCCCGGCCCAGGCCGCGCGCGGCGACTACACCGACGTCTACCTGTTCTGCACCCTCGCCTCGGCCGGCGCCGCCCTCGCCGGGCTCCCGCTGACCCTGCGGCGCACCGCGTCCTGAAGGAGTCGACATGCCCCTGTCCGGTACGAGCCTGTCCAGTACGAGCCTCTCCGAGTGGACGGACCCGGACGTCCTGCCCGCCGCCGAGGCCGCCGCGCTGCTCGCGGGCGCGCCCTGGACGCGGCTGGCGACGCTCGGGGACAGCGTCGCCGAAGGCGTCCGCGAACCCGTCCCCGGCTACCGCGACCTGTCGTGGGCCGACCGCGTCGAGGAGGCGCTGCGCGCCGTGACGCCGGGCCTCGCCGCGCTGAACCTCGGCCGCCGCGACCGCGTCGCCGCGCAGGTCGCGGCCGAGCAGCTCGGCCCCGCGCTCGATTTCGGGCCCGACCTCGCGATCGTCGCGGCGGGCGGGAACGACATGCTCCGCCCGCACTTCAACGCGGACGAGGTGCGGCGCGAGCTGACCTCGATCGTGTCGGCGCTCCGCACCACCGGCGCCGACGTCGTCACGATCGGCCTGTTCGACCTCACCGCCGCCGGGCTCGGCCCCGTCCGCTACCGCGAGGTCATGTCGGCCCGGACACGCCAGCTGAACGACATCGCCGCCGAGGTCGCCGCCGCGCACGACGCCTGCCACGTCGCCACCCCGTACGACCACCCGACCGCCGCCGACCCCGGCATCTACAGCACCGACCGCCTGCACCTCAACGCCCGCGGCCACGCGTTCGCCGCCGCGAACACCGTCCGCGCCCTGGCCACCCGCTACTTGGCGTCGGAGTAGAAACTCAACGGCTGGAGGAGTCCGGGTGGCGCCATGCGCGTAGGTGCCCGCACCCGGCAGCGGGTAGAGGGTCTGCGCCGAAGCCCCCTGACCCGAGCGCCGGGGCAGGGGGCATCACGCCGCGCGCCCGCGCTCAGACCGCGCTGACCCAGTGCGCCGCGATAGCGGTGCGCCCGTCGGCGTTGCTGAGGATGGAGGCGTTGTTGCCCTGCGAGCCGATGCCCTTGGCATAAAGGCTCACGACGTCGTTGACATCAAAGGCCACCAGGACGGTCTGCCCGGCGGTGGCCTGAAGGATCAGGTTCGCGGGGCCGCCGCCCCCGGCGAGGGCCTGACTGCCGTCGATGGGGCTCTGCCCCTTGTACAGGACGGTGCTCGCCCAGTAGTTGGTGTTCGCGGCGCCCGAATTGATCACAGAACGGGCCTGGTAGGCGACCTCCCACACCCCGGGGAAGGGAATCGTGATCGTCAGACCCGACGGGTAGACCTGCGCGTAAGAGGTCGTGAGGGCCTGGTTGATGTCGAGCGGACCGGTCTGAACCCACATCTTGGAGGGACCCTGTAGGGAAAGCGCCCTGGCCGGTGTCGTCATGCCACAACGCTAACCAGACATCACTGAGCGTGACAGAAACTCGGCCGCCCTACTCCTATCGCCGTTCCGGCAATTGACACACCACCGGCGTGGTCGACCGCCCCTTTCACCCACCCGACCCGCACGTCAGCGCGCCTCCTTTCTCAACTCCGCCTCGCCCTCCATCTCCGGCCGCTTCTCCGGGGTGCTGTAAACGCGGGCGTCGTACAACAAGTCCAACCGCCCGTAGGGCCGGGTCATCGATCTTCCTTCTCTCGTTCGTCGTCGGAAGGGCTGAAGGGGCGGCGCGGCCGGGACCGGGGGCGGGTCCCCCGGCGGCGCCGCCCTGGCTCAGCGGCGCGGTTCCCGCGCGACGTCGGGCGGCTGGGCATCGATCTTCTCGTCGGGCTCGGTGCGCCAGGCGCGTCCGGGCTCGGCCATCCGCGCGGCCAGTTCCTCGCCCGCGACGCGCAGGTCCTCGGCGATCCGGGACGAGACGCACGCCCAGGCCAACTCGCACCATCGCTCGTGCTCCACCACCCGCACGCCGTCCTGCTCGGAGACCGCGCGCCACGACCCGTCCGGCAGTTCGTACACCGCGAACCCGGGGATCTGCCGCTCAGCCTCACGCGCGTAGCGCGGGCCCCTCACCGCGCGTCCTCCTCGTCCTCCCCGACCCCGGCCTCGGCGCGCGGGAGCCGCAACAGCAGCAACGCCAACTCCCTCGGGTCGCTGCCGCGTACCTCGGTGAACGCGGCGGCGCGCTCGGCGTAGTCGACGTAGCTGCGTTGTCCGTGCCAGACCGGTTGCGTGTCGCACACCTCGAACGCCCACTCGGGAAACCACCTGCGCAAGGACGTCAGGTGCTCCATCCGCTCCGCGTACGGGAACGCCTCCTTGCCGGACGCCAACGCCGCGAGGTCAATGGCCTGGGACATCAGCCGCCCCAGGTAACCGGGGAGCTTGGCCTCGACGACCGAGTGCCCACCGATCCACTTCCCCGACGGCTCGCGGACGCCCAGCCACGGGACGGGCCTGCTCTCGACGTGCTCGATCCGCCAGCCCGGATTCTCGTCGCGAAGACGGGTCACCTTCTCAGATATCGTCATCGTCAGCCGGACCTCCGTTGTCCGGTCAGGCCCCGGAACACCTGGCGTTCGCCCGCCAGCCGGGGCCGTCTTCACGTCATGTGACGCCTTCCGCACACAACGACACCGCGTCCGGGGTTAGCGTGGAAGACGTTGCCTGTTGGCCGCCCGGCGTAGGCAACATCTGACCGACCCGGAACCGGGGTGAAACGGTGGGAAGCCAATGAGCGGCGAGTCATTCGGTCAGGCACTTCTCGAACTCATGGCCGAGCACGGCATCGGCGTCCGCGCCCTGGCCAGGCAGGTGCCGTGCAACCCCGGCACCATCTCCAAGCTCTGCCGGGACGAGCGGGGCACATCGGAAGGAATGGCCAAACGACTCGACGCGATCCTCGGTAGCGGCGACCGCCTCGTTGCCCTCCATGAGGCAACGGTCGCGGGGACAGGGGGCGCCGAGGGCGACATGTCCGCGATGCAGGGCGTTAGCGTGGGGTCATCGGCACCTTCGCAGGCAAGGGATGACGATGACGTGAAACGCCGCGCAGCACTTCAACTTCTGACCGCTCTCGGGATCAGCGCGGGGACCCTCGGCGCCGTGCCGCTCCGCCAGCTCGTGGACCTCGCCCTCACGGCCGAGCCCCGCAGGTTGGACGACTGGCACCTAGCGTGCGTCGACCACCTTCACGCGCTTCGCACCCGACCTGCCGCACAGGCCCGCGAAGACCTACTCGTCGATCTGCTCGCCCTGAACCGTCAACTCCGCACCGCCCCCGCCGTAGACCGGACCGAACTACGCAGGGTCGAGGCTGCATTAGCGATGCTCCACGCACACCTGCTGTCCCGGCTCGGCGACCACGGGGCCGCTCTCCGCTGGTGGCGGACCGCCCGCACCGCCGCCGACGCCTCCACCGACCTCGACCTACGGCTGATGGTCCGGTGTGAAGAGGCCGGGGTGGGGCTGTATGGGCAGCGCGACGCGGGGACGGTGCTGGCCCTCACTCACACGGCACAGCGGATCGCTGGAGACGGCCCGTCGTTCTGGAAGGCCGACCTGGCGGGGACCCGCGCCAAGGCTCTGACCATGCTCGGCCAGCACGACGAGGCGAACCGGGCGCTGACCAGTTTCGTCGGGTACGGCGGGCCGGACGCGCCGACCAGCATCCTGCCGACCCTGTGGGTTGACGACCAGGCGTACTTCGCCCAGAGCTGGGTGCACGCCGGGGCGGGCAACGAGGCGGCCGCCGACACGGCCCGCGACCTGGTGCTCAGCCACCCTGCCGCTCGCAGACAGGGCGGCGCGTCTCCCTACGCCGTCAACGTCCAGCTTCACGAGGCGCTGTGCACCATCGTGAAGGGCGGGACCGACCGGGGCGTGAGGCAGGCCACGACCGTCCTCGACACGCTCCCCGCCGACTACCGAACTCATCTGACCACCGAGACAGGTCACATGATCCTGCAGGCCATTCCCCACGCCCAGCGGCAACGCCCGGCCGTGCGCGACTTCCGCAACGTGCTCACCGCCACCGCGCCCAAGCCCGCGCTACCTCAAGGCACCTGACCGCAGTGCGGCGGTCGCCGCGATTCCCGGTCCTGCTGCTGATAGGCGTAACGTCCGCGCTACTTGGCGTCGGAGTAGCGGTCGACGATCGCTATCTCCATTGGGAACCTTGCGGGGGTGTCGCCGAACAGGAGGAGGCGCGCCTCTTCTGCTGCGGCGCGGATGGCGTCGGCGACGTCCTCGGCTTGGGCCTCGGGGGTGTGGACGACGACCTCGTCGTGTTGGAAGAACACGAGGCGCGGTTCGTCGAGTGCGGTGAGGCGGCGGCGGAGGGAGCCGAGCAGGGCTAGTGCCCAGTCGGCGGCGGTCGCCTGGACGACGAAGTTGCGGGTGAAGCGGCCCCGGCTGCGCAGCGCCTGGGCCGCGGTCCCCCGGCCGGGCTCGGCGGGGCCGTCGTCGTCGCCCGCCGAGGTCAGCTCGCGCCACCCCGCGGACGGGGGCGGGCACGTCCGGCCGAGCCGGGACCGGACGAGCCGCCCGCTCTCCCCCGCCCGCGCCGCCGCCTCCACGTACTCGAACGCGGCGGGGAACCGGCTCTTCAGGACGGCGAGGAACTGCACCGCCTCGCCCGTCCCCCCGCCGTACATCGCGGACAGCAGGCCGATCTTCGCCTTGTCGCGGGCGCTCACCTCGCCGGAGTCGCGGAAGGCGTCCGACAGCGCGGCGTAGAGGTCGCCGTGCGCCGCCGCGTCGGCGAACGCGCGGTCGCCCGCCAGCGCCGCCAGCACCCGCGGTTCGAGCTGGGCCGCGTCCGCGACGACCAGCGACCAGCCGGGGTCGGCGACGACCGCCCGGCGCAGCACGCGCGGGATCTGCAGCGCGCCGCCGCCGCTCGTCGCCCACCGTCCGGACACCACGCCGCCGACCACGTACTCCGGCCGGAACCGGCCGCCGCCGACCCACGTGTCGAGCCACGCCCAGCCGTGCGCCGTGTGGAGGCGCGCCAGCTCCTTGTACTCCAGCAGCAGCGGCACCGCCGGATGGTCGAGCCGCTTCAGCACGTGCGCCCGCGTCGACGGCACCGGCAGCCCCGCCGCCGCGAACGCCTTGAGGATCTGCGTCGGCGAATCCGGGTTCACGTGCGTGCGCGGGCCGAACGCCGCGTTGATGCGGTCGGCGAGATCCTGCAGCCTGCGCGGCCGCAGCCCGCCGGACGGACGCGGCCCGAGCATCTCGGTGAGCAGCGCGTCGTGCTCGTCCGCCGACCAGGGCAGCCCGTCGTGCGTCAACTCCGCCGCCACCAGCGCCCCGGCCGACTCCGCCGCCGCGAGCAGCGCGAACCCGTCCAGTTCCGCGATCGCCCGGCGCTGCGCCGCGTGCACGGCGACGACCTGCTCGATGTCGTCGCCCGCCGCGTCCCGCTCTCGGTCGTCGTCGAACAGCGACGCCTGCGCCGCCTCCTCCCTGGGCGGACGGTCGGGCGGCACCGGCTCCCCGCGCAGCCGCGCCCACGCCGCGCGCACCGAGCGGGGCTCCCCGTACCGTCCGGCGTGCCCGAGCAGGAGGCTCTCGACCAGCTCCAGGTCATGGCAGCGCGCGACCCGCACGCCCGCGCGCAGCAGCCGCGGGTACAGCCGCGCCGTGGACGGCCACACCCAACGGGGCGCGCCGTCCCGCTCCCGCTCCGCGACGGCCGCGACGAGATCGGGAACGCGGTGCACGGGGCCGTCCGCCACGCCGTCCTCGGTGAGGACCCGCAGCGCACCCCCGCCCCGCCCGTCCTCCCCGACCGCGACCCTCACCCCCTGATTCTCGCCCCTGCCACCGACAGAACTCGGTCATGGAAACGGCAGAACCCCTCCGCGACGGGTGGGCGCGGAGGGGTTCTGGACGGTCCTGCAGCGGGGGCCAGGGCCGTAGCCCCTGAAGGTCAGGCGACCAGGGAGACCTGCTGCCCGGCCGGGGTGTCGCCGTAGCGGTCGACGACCTTGTTGAGCTGGATCTGGTAGTAGAGGACGCCGAAGCCGAAGATGCCGAGCAGGAAGCCGATGCCGCCGCTGCAGGACGGCTGGAGCCCGGCGGCGCGCTGCGCCTGGGCGATGCGGCCGCCGAGCTTCACCCACATGACCAGCGGCCAGATGCCGAGGGTGATGCCGCCGAACAGCATCGAGAGGAGCGCGTTGACGGCCGCGTTGTCGATGCGGCGGTCGTACTCGCTCAGCTCGTTGTGCACCTTGAAGAACCACACGAGGCCGTAGATGCCGAGCGTGATGATGGGCAGGCCGAGCCAGGCGCCGACGGGGTTGCGGCGCTTCATGTTGATGCCCGCGCCGACGGCGACGGGAGCCTGCTGCTGCTGGGGGGCGGGCGCGTAGCCGCCCTGGTGGGCCGCCTGCTGCTGGTGGTGCTGGCCCTGTCCCTGCTGGGGATAACTCATTAAGTCGCTCTCCTGGGAGGCGGTCGTTCTCCGGCCGACCGCCCGGTACCGTTCACCCGTTCGGTGACCCAAGACTGTAACGGCATCCGCGCACGTCGCGCGGCAGGATCGCCGACATTAATCGCAATCTTCGGCAGTTCGGGGCGAAACACCCCGCGTCGGCTAGCGCAGCGGGATGACGAAGTCGTCCTCGCAGGGCGGCGCCGTCTCGTGGTCGCCGCAGCCGGTCGCCGCGTAGCAGCGGACGCGCAGCTCCGACTCGGTGACGTCCAGCCGCAGGAAGCTCTTGAAGAACGGCGGGTCGTCCCAGTCGGCGAACTCGGAGCGGAAGCGCTGCGGCAGCTTGTGGACGGGGAACCGCAGCGCGCGCGGCCGCCGCCGCTCCCCGCGCGGGACGCCGAGCAGCGCGGCGACGAAGCGGGCGCGCCGGGACGGTGCCGGGTCCTTGTACCCGCGCCCCGGCTTGATGCCGAGCCGGTGCTCGACGGCGGCGGTGGCCTCCTCCGGGGTCAGCTCGAAGAGCTTCGGCAGCCGCAGCCAGCGTCCGTACAGCTTGCTGTAGCGGGAGAGGGAGTCGCCGCGCAGCGGGTAGCAGCGGAAGTCGCCCTCGTCGACGACGCGCGTGCGCGGGATCGTGTGCGTCGCGTGCATGAACGCGCCGCCGCCGCCGGACACGATGTACTGGATCGTCCGGCCGTCGGCGGTCTTGCGCGGGTAGCGCTGGTAGTTGTGGATGTCGCCGCCGATCGCCGCGACGTAGTGGTGCGCCGGGTCCTGGACGATCTCGTCGACCGTCCCGCCGCCCTCGATCGTGCCGGGACGGTGGTCGTCGTCCACGTACAGCGGTTTTCCGGTCACGAGCAGTTTGGGTTTCGGTCCCCCGGACACTTCCCGGAGCCAGCGGCCCTGGTCACGGTCGAGGGCGCCGGTGATCCCGGTGTCGATCCCGATGACGCGCAGCGCCGGGGTGTCGACCGCCCAGTACGGCCCCGGCTGGAGGGACCGCTGCCCCGCCCCGCCCCGGAACCGCTCCCTGGCCTCCTCCAGCACGGGCCCGTCGACCTCGCCCGAGCGCCGCCACAGCAGGCGCGGGACGAACGACAGCGGCCCGCGCCACGGCGGCGGCGCGCAGTCGGCGTCCAGGCCGCAGAACACGTGCAGGAACCCGCGCAGGCCGTCGTACCAGTCGTGGTTCCCGGGGACGGCGAAGATCGGCCCCGGATAGTCCTTGTAGGGCCGGAAGAACTTGTCGGGGTACTGGCCCGCGTCCCCGGTCGGGTAGATCACGTCGCTCGCCACGACCATGAAGTCGGTGTCGCCCGCGGCGTGCAGCAGCGGCGGCACGACCGCGTACTGCGACTTGTCGCCCTCGCCGGTGTCGCCGAGGAGCACGAACGAGAACTCCGGCTCGGCCCGGTGGACGGTGAACGCGGCGGGCGTCCCCCGCTCGCGGAGCGCGGCGACGCAGCGTCGGCGGATCGCGTTCGAGGGGTCGCCGAACCAGCGCGCGATCACGTCGTTGCGGGACCGCCACAGCACCCTCGGGCGGCGCCAGGAGAAGTCGGTCACGCGCGGCGGGAGCAGCTCGGTGAACGTCCCCGGCCTGCCGCACACCCAGCCCGCACCCGCCTCGGACGTGCGCGAGTTCTCGGGATCGGGTGGGACCTCGGCGAACACAGACGCCTCCGGGCGTGAGGGGGGATGCTCACAGCCTGTCCGGAGGCGCTCCGGAGCGTCAAGCGACATGCCGGGACGGCGCCGGAAGCGGTCGCGCGAGGGTGACGGAAGGGTTCCCGGTGAGTATGACCGTGGTGGACGCCGGCGCCACCCCCAGAGACGCCGACGCCACCACGACGCGGGTGTCCGCGAGCATCATGAGTCCCCCCAGAACGGCGAGCAGTCGCCTTCCCATGATGTCGTCCGCAGACAACCCAAGGTCCCTAAGCGGGACGTAACTGACGCTACCCGAGGGGCCGTAATGGACACGTAAATCGACCCAAACAACGGGCCAAGATCCGGAGACCGCCCAGCTCAGGGCGCGAGCACGCGCAGCGCGCCGGGCAGCACCCGCGCGGTGACCGGGAGCGTTCCCGGCAGCTCGCCGTCCGCGCCGTACGGGAGCGTCCGGCCGGACGTCCCGGCCAGCTCGATCCGCACCTCCCTGCCCCGCATCACCTCGACCTCGGGGCGGCGCACGTGCGTCCCGTCCTCCAGCTCGCGCATGACGGCGAAGAACAGGCGCTTGGGGGCCTTCTTGATCAGGACGACGTCGAGCAGGCCGTCGTCGACCCGCGCGTCCGGGGCGATGTGCTTGCCGAACCCGTAGTAGCCGGAGTTGGCGGCGACGACCGTGTAGCCCTGCCGGGAGTGCGCCTCGCCGTCCACGGTGATCAGGTAGTCGGCGGCCCGCCACGTCGCGATCGCGCGCAGCGCGCCGAAGTAGTAGGCGGCCGAGCCGCGCAGCAGCCGCGTCCTGTTGGCGTTGTCGTTGGCGACCGCGTCCACGCCCGTGTAGACGCTGCCGAGGACGGCCGTCCCGTTCGCGTCGATCGCGTCCACGGCGCGCGGCTCGCCCTCCAGCAGCAGCTTCGCCTGCTCCGCCGGGTCGGACGGGACGCCGAGCTGCCGCGCGAAGTCGTTGCCCCGGCCCGCGGGGACGACGCCGAACAGCGCGCCGGTCCCGGCGAGGGCGCCGCCGACGCAGCCCGCCATGCCGTCGCCGCCGACGCCGAGGACGACGCGCCCGGTCCCGGCGGCGGCGCGGGCGACGTCCGCGGCGTGCTCCAGGCCCCGGCTGTACTCCACGGCGACGTCGGCGCCCGCCTCCCGCAGCAGCCGGGCGAGCTCGATCAGCGACGAGGCGGACGCGGAGCCGCCCGCCGCCGGGTTGACGATCGCGGTGAACGCACGTGCCTCGCCCATACGGTCGCTCCTCACAGCAGGCTCAGACGCCTGGCTTATACGGCGGGCGGGACGAGCACGCCCGGGTTGAGGATCCCGGACGGGTCGACCCGCTCCTTGACGGCGCGCAGCACCGCCGCGCCCAGCGGCCCGATCTCCCGGGCGTACCAGTCGCGGTGGTCGGTGCCCACCCCGTGATGATGGCTGATCGTGCCGCCCGCGTCGATGATCGCGTCGCAGGCGGCGCGCTTGGCCCGCGCCCAGTGGGCGACCGGGTCCGCGCCCTGGGCCGACACGATCGTGAAGTACAGCGACGCCCCGGTCGCGTACACGTGCGAGATATGGCACATGACCAGCGGCGACGTTCCCAGGTCGGACAGCGTTCCGATCAGCGCCGTCCGGACGGCCTCGTACAGCGCCGGGACGTCCGACCAGAACGCGGCCGTCTCCAGCGTCTCCACGAACGCGCCCGCGTCGAGGAGCGAGTCGCGCAGGTAGGGGGCGTCGAAGCGGCCGTGCTCCCACTTCTCGCCGGGATCGGCGCCGAGCGGCTCGCCGCCCGCGGCGCGCAGCGCGTCCGCGGCGCGGGCCCGATCCGCCGCGACCCGCTCGGCCGCGCCCTCGAAGCCGAGCACCGCCAGGCATCCGGCGGCGGAGCCGCTGCCGATCTCGGCCGGGTCGGCCAGGCCGACCATCGTCTCGGTCTCGTCGGAGAGCCGCAGGACGGTGGGCATGGGGCCGTCCTGGGCGAGCCCGCGCAGCGCGGCGGCGCCCGCGTCGAACGAGGCGAACCGCCAGCCCTCGTACTCGCGCGCCTCCGGCACCGGCCGCACCCGGACGGTCACCGACGTGATCACGCCGAGCGCGCCCTCCGAGCCGAGGACGAGCTGCCGCAGGTCGGGCCCCGCCGCGGACTTCGGCGCGCGGCCGAGGTCGAGCGTCCCCTCCGGCGTCGCGACGGTCAGCGCGACGACCAGGTCGTCGAACCGTCCGTACCCGGCGGACGCCTGCCCGCTGGACCGCGCCGCCGCGAACCCGCCGATCGACGCCCACTCGTAGGACTGCGGGAAGTGGCCGAGGGTGTAGCCGCGCCCGCCGAGCAGCGCCTCGGCCTCGGGGGCGCGCAGGCCGGGCTGCAGGACGGCCGTCCGCGACACCTCGTCGAGGGAGACGAGCGCGTCCATGCGGCGCAGGTCGAGGGCGACGAACGCGCCCCCGCCCTCGGGCGCGAGCCCGCCGACGACCGACGTGCCGCCGCCGAACGGGACGACCGCGATGCCCCGTCCGGCGCAGGCGCGCAGCACGTCGAGGACCTCGTCGTGCGCGGCGGGCAGGACGATCGCGTCGGGCGCGGCGGAGGCGTCGCCGGCGCGGATGCGCAGCAGGTCGGACGTCGACTTGCCGCGCGTGTGCCGGACGCGCGCCTCGGCGTCGTCCGCCACGTGCGGGTCGCCGACGATCCGGGCGAGCGCGGCCAGGTCGTCCGCGCCCAGCCGGGACGCGGGGATGGCGACGTCGGCGAGCGCGGGCGGCGGCGCCTCGGCGGGACGCACTCCGAGCAGGTCGTGCAGCAGCCTCACCACCGGCTCCGGCAGCGCCGCCGCCCGGCCGGGGTCGCCCCAGCCGCTCCAGAGCATGTCCCGCGTCGCCACCAGCGCCTCCCCCGTCACCGGACTCCCACCGGACCGTTCCTGTGCTTACACTGTGACACATGACGTCGAATCGTCACAAGAAGCCCCGCCGGACGGCGGACGACGCCGTCCTCGACGCGGCCCGCGCCTGCGTGCTCGCCGTCGGGGTCCGCCGCACGACGCTCACCGACATCGCCCGGCGGGCGGGCGTGTCGCGGATGACGCTGTACCGCCGCTGGCCGGACGTCCGCACGATCGTCGCCGACCTCATGACCCGCGAGTGGGTCGGGCTCGGCGACTCGATCCAGCCCCCCGAGGACGGCCGCCCCGTCCGGCCCCGGTTCGTGGACGGCCTGGTCGCCGGGGTGCGCGCGTTCCGCGACCACCCGCTGCTCCGCAAGATCATCGAGGTGGACCCGGAGCTGCTGCTGCCCTACGTCCTGGACCGGACCGGCGCCAGCCAGCTCGTCTTCCTGGACGCCTTCGAGGAGGCCCTGCGCGCCGGGCACGCCGACGGGACGATCCGCCGCGACCACCCGTCCCGGCAGGCGCGGACGGTGCTGCTGATCGTCCAGTCCTACGTGCTGTCGGGCCCGACGATGATCGACGACGCCGACCCCGACCTGGGCCCGGACGCCTTCGACGCCGAACTGCGCCACATCCTGGAGAGGACGCTCGCGCCATGACCGCACCACCGCCGGGAACATCGCTCAACGCGGCGCGCCGGGAGCGCGAGCTCGCCGCCCTCCCCGACGAGGTCGTGGACGTCCTCGTCGTCGGCCTCGGCGCGACCGGCGCGGGCGCCGCGCTGGACGCCGCGTCCCGCGGCCTGTCGGTCGCCGCGATCGACGCCCGCGACCTGGCGTTCGGGACGTCCAGGTGGAGCTCCAAGCTGATCCACGGCGGGCTGCGCTACCTCGCGTCCGGGCAGGTGGACGTGGCGCACGAGAGCGCCGTCGAGCGCGGCGTGCTGATGCGGTTCACGGCGCCGCACCTGGTCCGGGCGCTGCCGTTCGTGATGCCGCTGACCCCGCTCGTGCCGCGCACCCGCGCCGCCGCCACGCTGGCCGCCTACCGCGCCGGGGACGCGCTGCGCCTCGCCGCCCGCACGCCGCGCTCGGTGCTGCCCGGCCCGCGCCGCCTGTCGGCGGTGGAGACGCTGCGGCTCGCGCCCGCGCTGCGCCCGTACGGGCTGCGCGGCGGCCTGCTGTCCTGGGACGGCCAGCTCGCCGACGACGCGCGGCTGGTCACCGCGCTCGCCCGGACGGCCGCCGGGCACGGCGCCCGGATCCTCACCCGCGTCCGCGCGGTCGCGCTCGCGGGCGACGGCGCCCTCGTCCGGGACGAGCTCACCGGCCGCGAGCACACGGTCCGGGCGCGCTCGGTGGTGAACGCGGCCGGGGTCTGGGCGGGCGGGCTCGTGGACGGCGTGCGCCTGCGCCCGTCGCGCGGCACCCACATCGTGGTGCGGGCCGAGACGCTGCGCGGCCTGACCGCCGGGCTCCAGATCCCGGTGCCGGGCGCGGCCAGCCGGTTCATGCTGGTCATGCCGCAGGGCGACGGCCGCGTCTACGTCGGCCTGACCGACGAGCCCGCGGACGGCCCGATCCCCGACGTCCCGGAGCCGACCGACGGCGAGATCGGCTTCCTGCTCGACATCCTCGGCTCGGCGCTCGACGTCCCGGTCCGGCGCGCGGACGTGATCGGCGCGTTCGCCGGGCTGCGCCCCCTCCTCGACGCCGGTCCCGGCGGCTCGGCGAGCACGGCCGACATCTCCCGGCGGCACGCCGTCCTCACCTCGCGGGACGGCGTCGTCACGATCGTCGGCGGCAAGCTCACCACCTACCGGCGGATGGCGCGGGACGCCGTCGACGCCGCCGTCCGCGCCCGCGGCCTCGCCGCCGGGCCGAGCGGGACGGCCCGGCTGCCGCTCGTCGGCGCGGCGTCCCGCGACCGGCTGGACGCGCTGGACGCCCCGGCGCGGCTCGTCCAGCGGTACGGGACCGAGGCGCCGCTGCTGACCGCGCTCGCCGCGGACGCCGACGGAGGCGGCCCGGCGCTGCTGGAGCCGGTCGTCCCGGGGCTGCCGGTGCTCGGCGTCGAGCTGGCGTGGGCGGTGCGGCACGAGGGCGCCCTCGACGCGGACGACCTCCTCGACCGCCGCACCCGGATCGGGCTGGTCGCCGCCGACCGGGCCGCCGCGCTGCCCGCCGCGGAGGCGCTGCTGCCGCGCGCCGCCCTGCGCTGAGCGTCCGAGGGGAACGCTCGACGAGTCCGCGGGGAAAGGTCCGGCGAACCTCCCCCGACCTGGCCCTCCGACGGTCTCTTAGGTTACCCTTACCTAATTGATCGTTTGTTCCACGGGGGGTTCATGTGACGCGCGGCAACGGCTGCGGGCATTGCCCGGGGAGCCACACCGGCGAGCGGCCGTGCCTGGCGAGCGCGACGGAGAAGGCGCGCTCCTGGCTGCTGGTCGAGCACCCCGGCCCCTGGCCCGAGCACGTCGCCGACCTCGCGGATCCCGCACCGGTCGCCGCGGCCGTCCGCGCGGCGAAGCGGGCGGGCGTGCGGCCCCAGCTCATCCGCCGTCCGGGACGCCGCCGCGCCACCCCGCCCGTCCAGGTCTACGCCGCCTACTCGAACGGCCCCGACGCCTGGATCGAGGCGCGCGAACTCGCCGACCCGGCCGAGTTGGACGGCCTCGACCTCGCCGCGCTCGCCGCCGGGCGCTCCCCCGGCCTCGGCGAGCGGCGGACGGCCCCGCTCCTCCTCGTCTGCGCGCACGGGCGGCACAACGCCTGCTGCGCTCGGACCGGCGCCCCGCTCGCCC
This sequence comes from Actinomadura syzygii, assembly GCF_008085905.1. Lineage (GTDB taxonomy): Bacteria > Actinomycetota > Actinomycetes > Streptosporangiales > Streptosporangiaceae > Spirillospora > Spirillospora syzygii. The sequence goes on from NZ_VSFF01000009.1 coordinate 323,622, forward strand.
GCGCCCTCACAAGGCGTTTCGGACGCATGGTGTGGGAGACCACGCACGTCGGCGGCGACCGGTTCGCGGCCAACCTGGTCTGCCTGCCGCACGCGATCTCCTACGGCGACCTCGGCGAGCCCGAGGCGGTGCGGGCCGCGCACGCCTACCTGCGGGGCGAGGTCGTGCTCGACAGGCTGCGCGGACGCGCCGGGACGCCGGAACCCGCGCAGGCCGCCGAGCATTTCGTCCGCGCGCACACCGGACACCTCGGGTTGGACGACGTCACCGTTCACTCCGTAACGGGAACATCTCCGTACGAAGCCGTTGTTTCAGTTCAGGACAGCCGTTACCGGGTCGTGGTCGAGGCCGTCCAGCAGTCGGCCCCCTGCGCACCCGACTGCGGCGAGAACCTCAGAACCTACATTGTTAGGGAACTCACCCTTCTCAACGCGGCTGCCCTCGTGTAATCTCGCTGAGGCCCCATTAGTGGGTCTCCCTGTCGCACGTCCCCAGGTTTCCGGAGTAACCGGACGGGGAACAGAGCGGCAACTCCAGACGTTGGACCATTCGGCGCTTCTGACTTCGCGTCACCTGAAGCATGTCGAGCGTCCATGTCCAGAAATTGTTCGAAACCAATCAAGGTGGGTGTTCCATGGCTCAGGTACGTCGGCAGGCAAACCTCCCTCGTCCCAGCTGGGGCTGGCAGGACGCCGCGGCGTGCCGGGGGGAAGACCTCGTCCTCTTCTTCGGTCCCGACGGTGAGCGTCAGCCCGAGCGGGAGATCCGCGAACGCAAGGCGAAGCAGATCTGCATGGGCTGCCCCGTCCGCACGGATTGCCTGGACTACGCCGTGTCCAGGCCCGAGAAGTACGGCACGTGGGGCGGTCTGAACGAAGACGAGCGCGCGTCCGAGCGCCGCCGCCGGATGCGCCGCGCCAACGCCGCCTAGCCGAGACGCGGACCGTCAGAAACGCTCCCTGTCGCGTACCCCGGCACGCCACCGAGAAACGACACGGCCCCGCCCCGCGGGGCCGTTTGCGTTGCCCGGGCCCGGCCCTCCCGAGGGGCCGGGCCCGGGCCGCTTCGTCACATGTGCGTCACATGTGCGTCACAACGGTCACGCCTTTCCGCGGAACCGTCGGGCTTTTACCGCAGGCGTCCCCCGCACGTGGCCAATTCCCGGAAATTCGCCACGCTAAATTCCGGCGTCTCCCGGCGCCGCGGGCATCTCCGGCATCCCGCGGACGCCCGCACCGCGGCTCAGCCCGTGCCGCGCCCCCGCGCCGCCCGGTCCAGCCAGGCGGTCACGTCGGCGTCGCTGAGCTGGTCGAAGTCGCGGTACCACTGGCCGACCGCGCTGAACTCCCACGGCGCCGCCGGCACGACCATGTCGTCCACCTCGGGCTCCAGGTCGTGGACGGTCTCCGCCGCCCCCACCGGGACCGCGAGGACGAGCCGCGACGGCCCCCGCTCGCGCATCGCCCGCACCGCGGCGCGGGCCGTCCCGCCGGTGGCGAGGCCGTCGTCCACGACGATCACCGGGCGACCGGCCGTCTCCGGCAGCGGCCGCCCGCCCCGGTAGGCGGCGACCCGGCGGGACAGCTCGGCGCGCTCGGCCGCGACCGTGCCGGCGAGGTCGTCCGCGCTGAGCCCGAGCCGGCGCAGCAGGCCGTCGTCGAAGACCGGGGAGCCGCCCTCGGCGATCGCCCCGACCCCGAGCTCGGGCTGCGGCGGATACCCGATCTTGCGCGTGACGAGGACGTCGAGCGGCGACTCCAGCCGCCGCGCCACCTCGTGGCCGACGGGGACCCCGCCGCGCGGCAGCGCCAGCACGACGGCGCCGTCGAGGCCCAGCGGGACGAGGCGCTCGGCGAGCACCCGGCCCGCCTCGGAGCGGTCGGTGTAGGGGAGCCGGACGGTCTCGGTCTGCCCCAGGTCGTCGCGAGCCGATCTGTTCGCGGGCCTGTTCCAGGACATCGGCGCACCCCCTTCCGGGGTCACCCCTACCCACTCCCCGCGCCGTTACAGGCGCGCAGAGCGTCCCATAAGGGCACGGAAGGGCCGACCTATGGGGAAACAGTCGGACGGCGCGTCAGACGCCCCCTGAGCCAGCACAGCGGGTACGCCGCCGCGTGCAACGGGGAACCAGGCGGGTGGGGCGTCAGGCGCCTGTGAGCCAGCGCAGCGGGTTGTCGCGCAGGACGCCCTGGAGCGTCGCGTCGTCGGCGCCCGCGGCGCGCAGCGCGGGCAGGAACGTCTCGAACAGGTAGCCGAAGCCCGTCCCGCCGTACCGGGTGATCTGCCTCATCCGGGACACGCCCGTGCTCAGCAGCACCCGGCCCGCGTGCCCGGCCTCCAGCAGGTCCATCACGGAGCGGACGCGGGCGCCGAGCGCGGCGTGCTCGTCCCCGGCAAGGCCGAGCGTGCCGAACGAGACGTACCCGCCGGTCTCGGCGATCTTGCGGTGCTGGCCGGGGTCGTCCACCCGGTCCTGCTGGCCGACCGCGACCCGGTGCGGGGCCAGCCCGGCGCCGGTGAGGATCTCCAGCTGGGCGAGCCCGGCGCGGCCGTAGGTCGCCACCGACAGCCCGGAGAGCGCGGCCGCGCGGGCGGCGGCGCGCAGGCACAGCTCCTCCGCCTCCGTCGGCGCCTCGCCCCAGGTCCCGATCTCGCCGATCACGCCGGGCAGCGAGTTGGTGCCGTCCATGCCGAAGCCGACCTCGGCGAGGAAGCGCTCGGCGAGCCGCTCGGCGGCGGACGGGCCGTCCGGCACCTCGCCCGCGGCGATCGCCTCGCGGACGTACGACGGGTGGAACGGCTCGGTGAACACGCCCGTCCCGGCGACGACCGCGACCCGCGCGCCGGAGCTGATCCGGGCGAGCGCGGCCGCGTTGCGGCCCATGCCGGAGCAGGTCAGGTCGACGACGAGGCCGAGCCCGTGGTCGCGGCGCAGCGCGGCCAGCTCCCGCTGGACGGACTTCTCCTCGTCCAGCCAGCGCCCGGGGTCGGACTCGACCAGCTTCGGACGGGCCGGCCAGCGCAGGTCCATCTGCAGGTGCTCATGGGACAGCACGGGTCCGGTGATGTCGGACGTCGGGATCGTGCCGGTCACGGTCCGCAGCCGTCCGGCCTCCGCACGGGGGGTCATGTCACGCGAGGCTACGACATGTTTGGCCTTTTCAAACCCCTAACGGGTTCTCTTTTTACCTTCCGGGGCGGCTTCGGCCCCGTTTTCGGAGGCGGCCTCCGCGTCGGCCGCCGCGTCAGCCTCGGCCTCCGCATCCGCCTCCGCGTCGGCCTCGGCGTCGGCCTCGGCGGCGGCCGCCGCGTGCCGCTCCGCCAGTTCGGCCCGCGCCGTGGCGGTGACCTCGCTCGGCCACAGCCGGTCGATCTCGGCGTTCAGCGTCGCCCCGATCAGCACCGCGAGCGCGGCGACGTACAGCCAGGCGAGCACGGCGATGGCGGCGGCGAGCGACCCGTACACCGACACGCCGCTGAACGAGCCGGTGAGGTAGATCCGGAGCGTGATGCTCCCGAAGATCCAGATCAGCAGCGCGAGCGCCGCGCCGGGCACCGCGCGCCACCACGCCGTCCGGACCGGGACGCTCACGTGGTACAGCGTCGCCAGGAACACGATCGACAGGGTGATCACGACCGGCCAGTACAGCAGCTGCACGGCCTGGGCGCTCTCCGGCAGCGCCTGCCGGACCAGCGCGGGCCCGGCCACCAGCAGCGGGATGACGACCACGAGGATCAGCAGCCCGACGAGGTAGAGGAAGAAGGCCCGCAGCCGGGTCCGGATCACGCCGCGGATGCCGGACAGCCCGTAGGCGATGGTGATCGTGTCGACGTACACGTTCGTCGCGCGCGAGCCCGCCCAGAGCGAGATCAGGAAGCTGACCGAGACGATGTCGACCCGGCCGCCGTTGATCACGTCGTTGAGCAGCGGGACGACCGTGGTGTTCACCGCTTCCGCGGTCAGCACCTGCTGGGCGTGCCCGATCACCCACGTGCGGATGTCGGCGACGGCGTCGGGGCCGATCGCGCCGCGCAGGTGGCCCATCGTGCCGATCAGCCCGATCACGAGCGGCGGCAGGGACAGCAGCGCGAAGAACGCGGCCTCGGCCGCGAGGCCCGTCACCCGGTAGCGGAACGCGCCCGCCGCCGTGCCCTTCACGAGCGCCCAGCTCACCTGCCCGGACGTGTGGGCGCCCGCCACGGCGCGGGCGCGCAGCCGGTCGCGCAGTCGCGGGCCGGGAGGGTGCGCGGCCACCGCGCCCGGGGCGTGCGGGGCGGGGGCGTCCTGGGCGTCCTCGCCCGGTCCGGGTTCGGAGTCCCCGGCCGGGGGGACGCCCGCGGCGTCGGAGACGGTGGTCACACCGCCCCACCGTAGAGCGTTCCGCGTCCGGAACATGCCGCATCGACCTCGCGAGTCTCCCGCGCCCGGCCCGTCCCCCGCGTCCCCCGGGCCCCTCCGCTCATCCTGGTGATCCGCTTCGCACGTTCCGTTCCGACCGCCTCCCCCGCTCGATCGTCTCGCCGGTCGGCGGCCCGTTCCCTGCACGTCCCTGTGCCCATACCCGCTTTGACGGGACGGAACGTCCAGCAGACCATGATCGTCTTTTACCCGGCGCGGCGGGCGCCCGACGGGTGCTCCGAGCATCCGCCACCATCGGCGACAATGGAAGCGTGATCTGCCCGTCCTGCCGTGACCGCCGCCACGAGGAGTGCCGCGGCGGTTCGTGGTGTGACTGCCAGCACGTGCGCCGTCCGGGTGCGGACGGCGCGACCCGGAGCGCCGCCGACGGCGCCGCGCCCACCGGGGCGACCAGCGACGACGCCGAGCCCCCGGTCAACTGGAGGCGGCAGGGATGACGCATCTCACCCGCCCGGCTCCCGGTCGTGACTGGACAGCCCGACAGAGGGCGTGTCAAAGTTCAGGTATGACTGCCGCGGACCCGTTGCTGGCCAAGCGCCGGCACGTCGACTTCCTCCGCGTCCGCAGCGCGATCTGTCGGTGACGCTCCGACCACGCCCCTGCTCAACAGGCGCGTGGCGCATCGGCGTCATCGTTGAATCCCCTCCTGCTCAGCGTCGAGCCGGCCGCTTTGACTGCCGGTGCGCTACGCGTCCCACTCTCAGACGAGGACGCGCGCCGTGCCACCCGCGATCAAGCGCAAGAAGGCCGAGGGCCAGTGGGCCCTCGGTTACCGGGAACCGCTCAACAAGAACGAGGAGAACAAGAAGAACGACGACGGGCTGAACGTCCGCCGCCGCATCATCGAGATCTACTCCAAGGCCGGCTTCGACTCGATCGACCCCGCCGACCTGCGCGGCCGCTTCCGCTGGATGGGCCTCTACACCCAGCGCAAGCCCGGCATCGACGGCGGCCGCACCGGCGCCCTGGAGGACGAGGAGCTCGAAGACCGCTACTTCATGCTCCGGGTGCGGATCGACGGCGGCCAGCTCAGCGGGCCGCAGCTGCGCGCCGTCGCCGACGTCTCCACGCGGTACGCCCGCGGCACCGCCGACGTCACCGACCGGCAGAACGTCCAGCTGCACTGGGTGCGGATCGAGGACGTCCCGGCGATCTGGGAGGCGCTCGAGGCGGTCGGGCTGCACACCATGGAGGCGTGCGGGGACGTCCCGCGCGTCATCATCGGCTGCCCGCTCGCCGGGATCGCGGCCGACGAGGTGATCGACGCGACGCCGCAGCTCCGCGACGTCCACGACCGCTACATCGGGTCGCCCGAGTTCTCCAACCTGCCGCGCAAGTTCAAGACGGCCATGTCGGGGTGCACCGCGCACTGCACTGTCCACGAGATCAACGACATCGCGTTCGTGGGCGTCGTGAACGAGGCGGGCGAGACCGGCTACCAGCTCTTCGTCGGCGGCGGCCTGTCCACCAACCCGATGTTCGCGCAGAGCCTCGGCGTGTTCGTGAAGCCGGAGCAGGCCACGGAGGTGTGGCACGGCGTCACGTCGATCTTCCGTGACTACGGTTACCGGCGGCTGCGCAGCCGCGCCCGGTTGAAGTTCCTGATGAAGGACTGGGGCGCGCAGAAGTTCCGCGAGGTGCTGGAGAAGGAGTACCTCGGGTACGCGCTGCCCGACGGCCCCGAGCCCGCCGCGCCGCTCCCCCGCCGCGACCACGTCGGCATCCACCCGCAGCGGGACGGCAACTTCTACGTCGGGTTCGCGCCGCGCGTCGGCCGGGTGAGCGGCGAGCTGCTCGGCGTCATCGGCGACCTCGCCGAGCGGTACGGCTCCGGCCGGGTCCGGACGACCATCGAGCAGAAGATGGTCATCCTGGACGTCCCGGAGGAGAAGACCGAGGAGCTGGCCGACGAGCTGGCCAGGCACGACCTCCAGGTGCGGCCGTCCACGTTCCGGCGGCAGACGATGGCGTGCACGGGCATCGAGTACTGCAAGCTCGCGATCACCGACACCAAGCAGCGCTCCATGGACCTGATCGACGAGTTGGAGGAGCGGCTCCCCGACTTCGACCAGCCGCTGACGATCAACGTCAACGGCTGCCCGAACGCGTGCGCCCGCATCCAGGTCGCCGACATCGGGCTGAAGGGCCAGCTCGTCCTGGACGAGAACGGCGACCAGGTCGAGGGCTTCCAGATCCACCTCGGCGGCCAGCTCGGCGCCTCGTTCGGCAAGAAGGTCCGCGGGCTGAAGACGACGTCGGCCGGGCTGACCGACTACGTCGAGCGGGTCGTCCGCGCCTACGACAAGCAGCGCGGCGAGGGCGAGTCCTTCGCCGACTGGGTGCGGCGCGCCGACGAAGCCGATCTCCAATGACGAGCGAAGCGAACCAGGGGGCGCCGGGGGGCGGCCCCCGGCACGGCGGTGGAGGCGAGCGCATGGCGCCCTTCTACTGCCCCTACTGCGGTGAGGAGAGCCTGGAGCCCCGTGAAGAGCACGGGTCCTGGTTCTGCCCTGACTGCGTCCGTTCCTTCACGTTGAAATTCCTCGGTGTCGGAGCTCCCCGCACCGCGAGCAAGGAGGTCCCTCGGTGACTCTTCTGGAGACCGACAGACCCGCACTCGATCTCGAAGACATCGTCGAGTCCGCCGCCGCCGCGCTGGAGGGGGCCTCCACGCTGGAGGTCATCCGCTGGGCGTCCGCGACGTTCGGCGACCGCATCTGCCTCACCTCGTCCATGTCGGACGCCGCGCTGATCCACCTCGTGTCGAAGGTGAAGCCGGGCATCGACGTCCTGTTCGTCGACACCGGCTACCACTTCGCCGAGACGATCGGGACGCGCGACGCCGTCGAGGCCGTGTACCCGGTGAACGTGATCAACGTGACGCCGTCCCGGACCGTCGAGGAGCAGGAGGCCGCGCTCGGCCCTCGGCTGTTCGGCCGCAACCCCGACCTGTGCTGCCACCTGCGCAAGGTCGAGCCGCTCGGCCGGGCCCTTGAGGGGTACATGGCGTGGTTCAGCGGCATCCGCCGGGACGAGACGGCGAGCCGCCGCGACCGCAGGGTCGTCGAGTGGGACCGCAAGCGCGGCATGGTCAAGGTCAACCCGATCCTGGACTGGTCGCAGGACGACATCGACAACTACATCGAGGACAACGGGGTGCTCGTCAACCCGCTGCACTACGACGGATACCCGTCGATCGGGTGCGCGCCGTGCACCCGTCCGGTCGCGGCCGGAGAGGACCCGCGCAGCGGCCGGTGGGCCGGGATGGGCAAGACCGAGTGCGGTATCCACCTGTGAGTTCCCCGCACCGCACGGGTTCACACGGCACGGGTTCACACGGCACGGGTCCACACGGCACGGGTCCGTACAGCGCGGGCCGTCCGATGGTGGCGGTCGCGCACGGCAGCCGCGACCCGCGCGCCGCCGCGACCGTCGCCGCGCTGCTCGACGCCGTCCGGGCGCGGCGGCCGGACGTGCCCGTGCACGCCTCGTTCCTCGACCACGCGCCGCCCGCGCCCGACCGCGTCCTGGACGGCCTGGCCCGCGACGGCGCGGACGAGGCGGTCGTCCTGCCCCTCCTCCTCACGGCCGCCTACCACAGCAAGACCGACATCCCGGGCGTGCTGAACCGGGTCCGGGCCCTGCACCCGCGGCTCCGCCTCCGGACGGCCGGGACGCTCGGCCCCGACCCGCTGCTGATCGACGCCCTGGAGCGCCGCCTGTCCGGCGCCGGGGTGGAGGTCGGCGACCCGGACACGGCCGTCGTGCTGGTGTCGGCCGGGTCCAGCGACCCGGCGGCGAACGCCGTCATCGCGCGGCTCGCCCGGGAGTGGCGGGCGCGCGGCTGGCGGGGCGTCGTCCCGGCCTACGCGTCGGCGACGCGTCCCCGTCCGGCGGAGGCGGTGGCGGCGCTGCTCGACGCGGGCGTCCCGCGGGTGGCGGTGGCGTCGTACTTCCTGGCCCCCGGCTACTTCGCCGACAAGGTCCGGGCGGAGACCCTGGCCGCGGGTGCGGCGGCGGTGTCCCCCGCGCTGGGCGCCGCCCCGGAGGTCGCGGACCTGGTCGTCCGGCGCTACACCGAGGCGTTGGAGACGGCTCGAACGGCCGTGGCCGGGTAACGGCGTCAGGCGCGGTCGCGCCACCAGGAGGCGACCGCGCGGCGCAGCGGCGCGTGGTGCTGGTCGTCGACGATCTTGATGTCGCCCATCACGGCGTTCGCGGTGACGCGGACGACGGGCACCCGCGCCCCCGGATGCGGGTCGCGGACGTTGACCTTGCGGTCGCCGAGGAAGGCGCGGCCGGTCAGCTCGACGGTGACGCCGTCCGGGACGATGATCTTGACGTCGCCCATCACGGCGGTGGCGGTGATGTCGACGACGCCGCTCGGCACCTGCGCGCCGCGCAGGTCGAGCTCGACGTCGCCCATCACCGAGACGGCCTCCAGCGGGCCGTCGATGCGGCCGACGATGCGCTCCTTGCAGTCGCCCATGACGGCGCTGAACTTGCGCTGGACCTGGACGGGCGCCGGGTTCGCGCCGGGCGCGCCCATGCCGGGAAGGTCGGCGGTGATGCGGTCGAGGTCGCCGCGGGTGACGGCGGCGTAGGCGGCCTCGGTCCGCTCGGTGAGCTCCTCGAAGGTGAGCCGCCCCTCGACGGAGGCGATCCGCAGCCGCTCGACGGCCGCCTCGCGCTCGGCGTCCGAGGCGCGGATGACCTCCGGCCCCGGTTCCGGGGCCTGCCCCGGAACCGCATCGAGCCCGGCGTCGGACGCCGCGACCTCGACCGGGCGCGGGCCCGGCCGCAGGTCCGGCGGGCGCCACGTGGACTGCCGCTCCGGCTGCGGACTGGACTGACTCATGGTTCGACGGTATGCCCCCGGCGCCCTGGGACAATCCGCCGCGCGGACGAGATCGTCCCACCACTTCAGGAGGATGGACGCGGTCACCCTCCGCAGGCATGACCGGCCCCGGCCGAACGCGGTTCTGTATCCTGCCGGGCAGCGGCGGCGATCCCGCCGGGAGCGCGGCAGGCAGGAGCAGAGCGGTGACGCACGAGGTGTTCAATCAGGTCCCCCCGCTCGCCGGGCACGACGTGTCCGCCGAGGCCGTCCTGCTGGACGGGCTGGAGCGCGAGGGCGCGGGCTGGGCCGCGGCCGAGGTGCGCGAGCTCGGACGCCTCGCGGGCACCGAGCGGGCGCAGGAGTGGGGACGGCTCGCCAACGAGCACCCGCCCGTCCTGCGGACGCACGACCGGTACGGGCGGCGGATCGACGAGGTCGAGTTCCACCCGGCGTGGCACGAGCTGATGGACGTCGCCGTGACGCACGGCCTGCACGGCTCGGCCTGGGCGGACGAGCGTCCCGGCGCCCACGTCGCGCGGGCCGCGAAGTTCTACGTCTGGCGGGTGGACGCGGGCCACGGCTGCCCGATCTCGATGACGTACGCGTCCGTCCCGGCGCTGCGGGCGGCGCCGGAGCTGGCGGCGGAGTACGAGCCGCTGCTCGCCGCGCGGGAGTACGACTTCGGGCTGCGCGCCCCGACGGCGAAGCGCGGGCTGCTGGCCGGGATGTCCATGACCGAGAAGCAGGGCGGGTCGGACGTCCGCGCCAACACCACGCGGGCCGAGCCCAGCCCCGACGGGACGTACCGGCTCGTCGGGCACAAGTGGTTCACCAGCGCGCCGATGTGCGACGTGTTCCTGACGCTGGCGCAGGCGCCCGGCGGGCTCACCTGCTTCCTCGTGCCGCGCGTCCTCCCGGACGGCTCCCTCAACCCGCTGCGGCTGATGCGCCTCAAGGACAAGCTCGGCAACAGGTCCAACGCGTCCGCCGAGGTGGAGTACGAGGACGCGGTCGCGTGGCGGGTCGGCGACGAGGGCCGCGGCGTCCGGACGATCATCGAGATGGTGAACATGACCCGGCTCGACTGCGTGATCGGCGCGGCGTCCGGGATGCGGCTCGGCGTGACGACGGCCGTCCACCACGCGACGCACCGGAGCGCGTTCGGGCGGCCGCTGGTCGAGCAGCCGCTGATGCGGAACGTCCTCGCCGACCTCGCGGTCGAGTCCGAGGCGGCGACGATCACGATGCTGCGGCTCGCGGGCGCCACCGACCGGTCGGTGCGCGGCGACGAGGCCGAGGGCGCGTTCAAGCGGCTCGCCCTCGCGGCGGGCAAGTACTGGATCTGCAAGCGGTGGCCCGCGCACGCGGCCGAGGCCCTGGAGTGCCTGGGCGGCAACGGCTACGTCGAGGAGTCGGGCATGCCGCGCCTGTTCCGCGAGTCGCCGCTGAACTCGATCTGGGAGGGCTCCGGCAACGTCGCCGCGCTGGACCTGCTGCGCGCCATGCTCCGCGAGCCGCAGGCGGTGGACGCCTTCTTCGACGAGGTCGGCCGGGCGGGCGGCGCCGACGCGCGCCTCGACGCGGCCGTGAAGGAGGCCAAGGACGACCTCGCCGACCCGGCCGCGATCGAGTACCGCGCCCGCCGCGTCGCGGAGCGGCTCGCGCTCGTCCTCCAGGGGTCGCTGCTGGTCAGGCACGGCCATCCGGCCGTCGCGGACGCCTTCTGCGCGTCCCGCCTCGGCCGCGACTCGGGCGCGGCGTTCGGCACCCTCCCCGACGGCCTGGACGTCGGCGCGATCATCGACCGGGCCGCCCCGGAAGAAGCCTAGGGAGCTCCCGCGGAGCGGCGCAGCAGCCGGTCGAGCGTGACCGCCGCCAGGATCAGCAGGCCCTCGATGACCTGCTTGTAGGTGGGGTCCCAGCCGAGCAGGTTGAAGCCGTTGGAGATCAGCGTCAGCACCAGCACGCCGACGAGGCTCCGCCAGACGGCGCCCTCGCCGCCGAGGATGCTCGTCCCGCCGATGACGACGGCGGCGATCGCGGTCAGCTCCAGCAGGCTGCCGAGGCCCGCCTGCGCGGACCCGGCGCGGGACGCGAGGACGAGCCCGGCCGTCCCGGCGCAGGCGCCGCTGACCGCGAACACCGCGATCCGGACGGGCGCGATCCGGACGCCGGACAGCCGCGCCGCCTCCGCGTTCCCGCCGACCGCGAAGACGGCGCGGCCGAGCGTCGTCGCGGCGAGCAGCAGCCAGCAGACGGCGGCGACGCCCGCGAGGACGAGCGTCGGCACGGTGACCCGCCCGAGGACGGTCGGGTAGCTCAGCGACTGGAACGGGTCGAGCTGCGCCGCGCGCGGGTAGACGATCGCGCCGCCCGTGATCACGACCGCCAGTCCCCGGTAGACGATGCTGAGCGCGAGCGTCGCGATGAACGAGTGCACGCGGGACAGGGCGACGACGAAACCGGTCGCGGTCCCCATCAGCGTGCCGGTCGCGACGCCCGCCGCGTACCCGGCCGGGACCCCGGCGGACCGTGTGACGAGGACGGCGACGACCGCGCTGACCGCCAGCACGGCGCTGACCGACAGGTCGAACACGCCGCACACGATGCAGAGCGTCATGCCGCAGGCGAGGAGCCCGACCACGACGGCCTGGTCGAGGACGTTCACCAGGTTCCCCGTGGTGAGGAACGTGCTGGTCGACAAGGACAGCGCGACGGCCAGCCCGGCGAGCGCGACGACGATGCCGTGATCGCGGACCGCCGTGTACCTCATCGCCGCGTACCTCATCGCAGGCCCGCCGTCGTGAGGACGTCCTCGGCGCTCGCGCCGCGCGGGAACTCGCCCGCGACGCGGCCGTCGCGCAGCACGAGGACGCGGTGCGCGAGGCCGAGCACCTCCTCGACCTCCGACGACGCCATGAGCACCGCGACGCCGCGCGCGGCCAGCCCGGCGATCAGCCGGTGGACGTGCGCCTTGGCGGCCACGTCGACGCCGCGCGTGGGCTCGTCCACGAGGAGGAGGCGGGGCGAGCGGACGAGCCACTTGCCGAAGACCGTCCGCTGCTGGTTTCCGCCGGAGAGCGTCCAGGCGGGACGGCCGACGCCGCCGACGCCGAGCGTGTCCGCCGTCTCGGTGATGGCTGACCGTTCGGCGCGGCGGCGGACGAAGCCGAACCGCCGCCGCTCCGGCAGGCTCGCCAGCGCCAGGTTCTCGGCCGCCGACCGGACGAGCACGAGCCCCTGCTCGGCCCGCGACTCGGGGACGAGCCCGGCGCCGAGCGCCATCGCCCGGGACGGGGACCGTCCGGCGACCCGGCGGCCCGCGATCGTCACCTCCCCGGCGTCGCGCCGGTCCGCGCCGAAGATCAGGCGGAGCGTCTCGGTCCGGCCGCTGCCGACGAGCCCGGCGAGTCCGACGATCTCCCCCGCCCGCACGTCCAGGCCGACGCCGCGCACCGCCGTGCCGCGCGCGAGGCCCCGGACCGACAGCACGACCGGCGCGTCGTCCGGGACGGGCTCGGGCTCCGGGTACAGCACGTCGACGGGACGTCCGACCATCGCGCGCAGCAGGTCCCGCGGCGTGAGGTCGGCGGCGGGCGCGGTGGTGACGTGCCGGCCGTCCCGCAGGACGGTGACCGTGTCGCAGGCGTCCAGGACCTCCTCCAGCCGGTGCGAGATGAGGACGACCGCGAGCCCGTCGCGCTCGGCGAGGTCGCGGGCCAGCCGGAGGAGGCGGCGGGCGGCGGGCGCGGGCAGCAGGGCGGTCGGCTCGTCCAGCGCGATCACCCGCGCGCCGCGCGCCAGCGCCCGCAGGATCTCGACCTGCTGGCGGTGCACGAGCGGGAGGTCGCCAGCGCGGGCGGACGGGTCGAGCGCGAAGCCCGCCCGCGCCGCGAGGGCGGCGATGCGGTCCCGGTCCGCCGACCGGGCGCGCAGCGCGCCGCGCGTCCCGAGGAGGACGTTGTCGGCGACGCTGAGGCCGGGGACGATCGCGCCCTCCTGCGTGACGAGCGCGATCCCGTGCCGGAGCGCGTCGCGCGGGGACCGGAGCGCGACGGGCTCGCCGTCGACGAGGACGCGCCCGGCGTCGGCCCGCACCGCCCCGCACAGGACGCGGGCGAGGGTGCTCTTCCCCGCGCCGTTCTCGCCGACGAGGCCGTGCACCCGCCCGCCGCGCAGGGCGACCGACACCCCGTCCAGGACGGTGGTCCCGCCGTAGCCCTTCCCGATCCCGTCGAGCGCGACGTCCACCGTTACGGCCCGCGGCTACTCGTCGTACTCGCCGGTGATCCCGGACGAGGCGACCAGGTCCTTGGTCAGCTCGCCGCCGTTCGGGACGAGCGTCGACATGTCGGTCGACGCCGCCACGGTCCCGCCGCGCGCCTTGGTGAGGCCGAGTTCGGCGGCCTTCGCCCCGGCCGTCCGGATCGGCAGGTAGGGGATGCCGTACCAGCGGCCCTCGCGGACGGCGGCCACCGCCTGCCGGGACGCGCCGTTGCCCACGTACCGGATGTCCTTGCCCTTCGCGACGCCCTCGGCGCCGAAGAGCGCCTGCGACGAGCCGATGACCACGTCGACGCCGGGATGGGCCTGGAGGAGGTCCTGCATGGCCTTGCGTCCGGAGTCGCGGGTGTAGCCGCCCTCGATCTGCGCGACGACCTTCACGTCCGGCGCGCTCCGCAAGGTCTTCACCACGGCCTTGGTGCGCGCGTTGTCGAGCGGCAGGGCCTTCAGGCCCTCCAGGTAGGCGACCTCGCAGGGCTTGGCCTTGACCGTCCGGCAGGCGCCCGCGCCGAGGCGGCCGAGCCGCTCGCCGTTGCGGACGGGCACGTCCACCAGCGAGATCGCGCCCGGCACCTGCGGGTCGGCGGTGCTGTAGCGCGGCCCGACCGGGGTGAACTGGACGACCACCGCGATCCCGCTCTGGACGGCCTTCCGCACGGCGGGCACGGAGGCCGTCCCGTCGTTGGCCTGGACGACGAACACCCCGAACCGCTTCGACGTGATCGCGTCCTGCATCTGCCTGATCTGCGCCTGGGCGTCAAAGTTAGCGTCGAAGAACTCGGCCTTCACGCCCGCCTTGCCCGCCTGCTCCTTCACGCCATCGAAGGTGGCCTGCGAGAACGAGTTGGCCTTGGCGAAGCCGAAGAACGCGACGTCCTTGGCACCGCTGCTCGGCTTGGAACCGCCGTCATCGTCCGGGTCTGCGCACCCGGCCAGCAGGAGGAGACCCGCCGCCGCGACCGCTAACTGCCTTTTCATGATTTCCGCCCCACTCCCACGTAGAACCATTCGCCGCCGGGACGAGTCCGATCGTCCTCGTCGTCCGGACGCCATTCGTTGACCGCCGTGACACCCGGTTCCAGCAGCTCGAAGCCCTCGAAGAACCGGGATATCGCGGCGTGGGAGCGATGGATGAGCGGCGCGTTCGCGCCGTCGTAGACCTCTCTGGCCGCCGCGCCGATCTCCGGATGCGCGTCGTCGGTCAGATGGGAGACGATCAGGTGGCTGCCCGGCGCCATCCGCTCGGCGAACGTCCGGACCACGCCCCACGGGTCCTCCTCGTCGGTCAGGCAGTGCAGGACCGCGACGAACAGCACCGCGACCGGCTCGGAGAAGTCGATCAGCCGCTCCACCTCGCGGTGCCCGAGGATCCGCCGCGGCTCGCGGACGTCCTGCCGCACGACCGACGTGGTGTCGTCGATGGCCCGCAGCGCGCGGGCGTGCGCGAGCACCACCGGGTCGTTGTCGACGTAGACGACCCGCGCGCCCGGCGCCATCCGCTTCGCGACCTCGTGCACGTTGTCCTGGGTCGGCAGCCCGGTGCCGAGGTCGAGGAACTGCGTGATGCCCTGCCGCGCGGCGAGCCGGACGGCGCGGCCGAGGAACCGCCGGTTGGCGATGCAGATGTCGCGGCTCGGGCCGAGCGCCATGATCTTCTCGGCGGCGGCCCGGTCGGCCGGGTAGTTGTCCTTTCCGCCGAGGTAGTAGTCGTACATCCGCGCCGCGTTGGGAGTGTCCACGTCGGGGGTGTACGGGGTGAATTCTTCGTCGTCCATCGCTACCCCTTCACGCCGACGACGCGGTCGATCACGCGCAGCGTATTACCCGGAAGATCACGGGATGTGAACACTGGCAAGATCATCCGGAATATATCAATTTCACCGCGACATATCCCGGCGTTTCGGTCAGCCCTTTCGGCCCACCGCGCCATAGGCGTCGATCGGCTCGGCGGCCTCCTCCGGCCGCCAGTGAGTGATCGGGACGAGCCCCGGCTCCGCCGGCTCCAGCCCCTCGAAACAGCGCGCGAGCTGCGCGGGGGTGCGCAGCACGTACGGGACGCCGCCGCTCTCCACCAGCTTCTCGGCGCCGTCGACGACCTCCGAGCCGGTGTCGGTGCCGTCCCAGAGGACGAGGTGGCTGCCGGACGGGACCGCGTCCATCAGCCGTCCGACGATGGCGCGCGCGACGGCCAGGTCGGGCTCGTAGCCGAGCACCCCCATGAACATGACCGCCACCGGCTCGTCGAAGTCGAGGACCTCGCGCGCCCCCGCGAGGATCAGGTCGGGGTCGTGGTAGTCGGCGTGGACGTAGGTGGTCACGCCCTCCGCCGTCGTGTTGCCGAGCAGCGCGCGGGCGTGCACGAGCACCGTGGGATCGTTGTCGACGTAGACGATGCGGGACTCGGGCGCCACGTACTGCGCGACCTCGTGGGTGTTCTCCATCGTCGGCAGGCCCGTGCCGACGTCGACGAACTGGCGGACGCCGCGCTCCTGCGCGAGGAACGTCACCGCGCGGATCAGGAACCGCCGCGACTCCCTCGCCATCGTCACGATCTCCGGGTACACGGCGGCGACGGAGTCCCCCGCGGCCCGGTCGGACGCGTAGTTGTCCTTGCCGCCCATCCAGTAGTTCCAGATCCGCGCCGCGTGCGGGATCTCGGAGTCGACGGCGGCGGGCTCGACTGCGGCCATGGCGGGCCTTCCTCGCGCGGGGTGGGCCGGGCCGATCTCCCGGCGGTCCAATCATTCCGGAGACGGGCTCGCAGCGATACCGAGGGTCGATAGATCGTAAACTCAAGGTCATGTCCGAGGGCCGTTCCCCCTGCACGTGCGTGATCTGCCGCGACTACGGCGACCGCGACAAGCTGGACAACTTCCAGCTGCGCACGATCGTGCACATCACCGAGTACGGGTGGAGCGTCGTCCTCGTCCCGCCCGACGACGCGGGGCCCGGCTGGGCGTACACGATCGGGCTGTGGCACAGCCACCGCGCGCCCGAGCTCGCCATGTGCGGCGGCGACGTGTACGAGATGGAGGAGTCGCTCAACGCGCTCGGCCGGCACGCCGCCGAGGGCCGCGCCGCGGCGGACGGGGAGCGCCGCGACGGCGTCGTCCGCGGCCAGCCCGCCGCGTTCCGGGAGGTCGACCCGCGCTGGTACGACGGGCTGTTCGGCGGGGCCGTCGCGTTCTACCGCCGCCCGCCGCTGCCGATGCTCCAGGTCGTCTGGCCCAACCCGGAGGGCCTGTACCCGTGGCAGCCGGGCACCGAGCTGACCTTCCGCCACTCCCAGCCGTGGCTGTGGCTCAGCCCCAGCCAGCACCCCGCCGGAGCGTGGACGCAGCGGCTCTGATCGGCCCTTCCAGCGGGCTCGCCCCGCACCCGGGACATACGATCGGCGGGGTGTACGGGCCGCTCGCGGAGACCATCCGGACCCGGCGCCTCGTCCTGGAGCCGCTGGCCGTCCAGCACGCCGACGAGCTGGCGCCCGTCCTCGCCGACCGGCGGCTGCACCGCTACACCGGCGGCGAGCCGCCGACCCTGCCCGAACTGCGCGCCCGCTACGCGCGGCTCGTCGCGGGCCCCGCGCCCTTCCACCAGGAGGGCTGGCTGAACTGGGCCGTCCGCCGGGTCCGGGACGGGCAGGCGGTCGGCTACGTGCAGGCCACCGTCGCCGCGGCGCCGCCCGGGTTCACGGTGGCGCCGCCGTCCGCCGGGTCGACCGTCACGCCGGGGCCGCCGCGCCCCCTCGCGTCCGTCGCCTGGGTGATCGGGATGCCGTACCAGGGGTTCGGGTTCGCGACCGAGGCCGCCCAAGCGCTGCTCGACTGGCTGGTCGCGCACGGCGTCCGGGACGTGGTCGCGACCGTCCACCCGGACAACCGCCCGTCGGCCTCGGTCGCGGCCCGGATCGGGCTGCGGGCCACCGGCCGGACCACGGCCGACGGCGAGGACGTCTGGCGCCTCCCCCACGGAGCGTGACACTCGTGACACTCGCGTGACGGGCGGTGCGGCGCGGACGGACGCCGGGTACGCCAGAATCGTCAAGCCAGGACGTACCGGCCGAGGAGTGGAGAGCATGGAGGTTTGGCCCGGGGACCCCTACCCGCTGGGCGCCACCTGGGACGGCACGGGCACCAACTTCGCCCTGTTCTCCGAGGTGGCGCGGCGGGTCGAGCTGTGCCTGTTCGACGACTCCGGACGCGAGACGCGCCACGACCTCCCCGAGGTGGACGGCTTCGTCTGGCACGGCTACCTGCCCGGCGTCGGCCCCGGCCAGCGCTACGGGTACCGGGTGCACGGCCCGTTCGACCCGGGCGAGGGGCACCGGTGCAACCCGTCCAAGCTGCTGCTCGACCCGTACGGGAAGGCGGTGGAGGGCGGCGTCCGCTGGCACGAGTCGCTGTTCTCCTACCGGTTCGCCGACCCCGACGCGCTGAACGAGGACGACAGCGCCCCCTACATGCCGAAGAACGTCGTCGTGAACCCGTTCTTCGACTGGGGCGACGACCGCCCGCCGCGCGTCCCGTACCACGAGAGCGTCATCTACGAGGCGCACGTCAAGGGCCTGACGAAGCTGCACCCCGCCATCCCGGAGGAGCAGCGCGGGACGTACGCGGGCCTCGCCCACCCGGTGATGATCGACCACCTGCTCGACCTCGGCGTGACGGCCGTCGAGCTGATGCCGGTGCACCAGTCGGTCCCGGAGCACGCCCTCGTCGCGCGCGGCCTCGACAACTACTGGGGCTACAACACGATCGGGTTCTTCGCCCCGCACAACTCCTACAGCTCGTCCGGGCAGTTCGGGGAGCAGGTGCTGGAGTTCAAGGCGATGGTCCGCGCGCTGCACGAGGCGGGCATCGAGGTCATCCTCGACGTCGTCTACAACCACACCGCCGAGGGCGACCACCTCGGCCCGACGCTGTCGTTCCGGGGCATCGACAACGCGTCCTACTACCGGCTCCGCGACGACGACAAGCGCTACCACCTCGACTACACGGGCTGCGGCAACTCGCTGAACGTCCGGAACCCGCACGCGCTGCAGCTCATCATGGACTCGCTGCGCTACTGGATCCTGGAGATGCACGTCGACGGGTTCCGCTTCGACCTCGCGTCCGCGCTGGCCCGCGAGCTGCACGACGTCGACCGGCTCGCGGCGTTCTTCGACCTCGTCCAGCAGGACCCGGTCGTCTCGCAGGTCAAGCTGATCGCCGAGCCGTGGGACGTCGGCGAGGGCGGCTACCAGGTCGGCAACTTCCCCCCGCTCTGGACGGAGTGGAACGGCAAGTACCGCGACACCGTCCGCGACTTCTGGCGCGGCTCGTACGCGACGATGCCGGAGTTCGCGTCCCGGCTGACCGGGTCGTCGGACCTGTACGAGCACAGCGCGCGGCGGCCGTTCGCGTCCATCAACTTCGTCACCTGCCACGACGGGTTCACGCTGGCCGACCTCGTCTCCTACGACCACAAGCACAACGACGCCAACGGCGAGGACAACCGCGACGGCACCGACGACAACCGGTCCTGGAACTGCGGCGTGGAGGGCCCCACCCGCGATCCGGACGTCCTCGACCTGCGCGCCCGGCAGCGCCGCAACTTCCTGGCGACGCTGTTCCTGTCGCAGGGCGTCCCGATGCTCTCGCACGGGGACGAACTGGGCCGCACCCAGCGCGGCAACAACAACGCCTACTGCCAGGACAACGAGATCGCCTGGGTGCACTGGGACGACTCCGACGACGTCGAGTTCGTCCGGTCGCTGTCGCGGCTGCGGCGCGACCACCCGGTGTTCCGCCGCCGCCGCTTCTTCACCGGGACGGGCACCGGCGCCGCCGCCGACATCGCCTGGCTCACCCCTGCGGGCGAGGCCATGACCGACGAGGACTGGAACGTCGGCTTCGCCAAGTCGCTCGGCGTGTTCCTGAACGGCGACGCCATCACCGAGCCCGACCCGCGCGGCCGCCGCGTCCGCGACGACTCGTTCCTGCTGCTGGTCAACGCGGGCGCGGATCCGGTCGAGTACACGCTGCCCGGCGGCGAGTACGGCGAGCGCTGGGAGTTCGCGCTCGACACGGCGGAGCCCGGGACGACCGGCGACCGGCCGCGCGTCAAGGCGCGCGACGTCGTCGCCGTCGCCGGACGGTCCCTCGCGGTGCTCCGCAGGACCCCCTAGCCGCGGGCCGCCCCTACCCGCGCGTCACCTCCATCGCGGTGAGGAACACCAGGACGAACGTCGTCACGGCCACACCCCCGTGGACGACGACCGCGGCCCTCGGGAAGGACCGCTCGGCCCCGCGCGCGTGGCGGCCCCCGCCGCCGACGAGCCAGCGGGTGAACAGCATGAACCCCTGGAAGAAGACGACCAGCAGGGCCGCGAACGCGACCCACGCGTACTCGGCGCGCCCGGTGACCAGGTAGCCGATCCAGACCCCGAGCCCGGCCACCGCCGCCAGCGGATGGCCCGCCATGACGGCGATCGGGTATCGCGTCACCTTCGTCGCCCTCCCCTCGTGCGCCAGCCAGCCGACCAGCAGGTAGCCGCCCGCGACTGCGGCGACCACCCACGCGGCCAAAGCGGCGAATTTCAACCCCCCGCTCCTTTCACTGCAATTTTCATCCCCGTCCCCCGCCCCCAGTGTCGCCCGGCGGCGGCTCCGCCATGACGGATTCGTACAGATTGGCGTACGGACGGTCACCGCGACGGCCCACGCGGGTCGGTCCACCCGGGGTGCGCGCCGGACCGTGCAGTAACTTGGATTCCCATGCGAGCCCTGACCCCGGAGGACGGCGAGGTCGACCTCGCCGAGCGCTACGCCTACCCGCCGGACGGAACCTGGCTGCGCGCCAACATGGTCGCGAGCCTCGACGGCGCGGCGCAGCGCGACGAGCGCAGCGCGGGCCTCGGCGGCCCCGCCGACCGCCGCCTGTTCCTGCTGCTGCGCGGCCTCGCCGACGTCGTCGTCGTCGGCGCCGAGACGGTCCGCACCGAGGGCTACGGCCCGGTGCGGCCGAACGACGACTGGGGCGTCGCCCGCGACGGGCGCACGCCCGTCCCGCCGCTGGCGATCGTCTCGCGGTCCCTCGACCTGGACTTCGACGCGCCCGTCTTCACCGAGGCGAGGTCGGACGCGCGGACGATCGTGCTGACGGCCGCGTCCGCCGACCCGGTGCGGCTGAAGGCGGCGCGGGAGCGCGCCGACGTGATCGTCGCCGGGGAACTGGTGCTCGACTTCCAGGGCGCCGTCCGCGCGCTCGCCGAGCGGGGCCACCGGCGGCTCCTGTGCGAGGGCGGGCCGAGCATCCTCGCGCAACTCGTGGCGGTCGGCCTGCTGGACGAGCTGTGCCTCACGCTGAGCCCGCAACTCCTCGGCGGGACCCCGACGCGGATCCTGAACGGGCCGCCGGTGCCCGTCCCGGAGGAGCTGACCCTCGCCGACACGCTCCGCGACGACGACTTCCTCTTCCTCCGCTACACCCGCAGGCGGTAGCGGAGGAACAGCACGCCCTCGTCCAGGTAGAGGGCGGCGGGGTCGAGCGGGACCTCGGCGTCCAGGCCGTCCAGGAGGCGGGTGTGGCGTGCCGTGCCCAGCAGGGTCGGCGCGATGTTGAGGCACAGCTCGTCGACGAGGGACGCCCTGATCAGCGCGGACGCCAGCGCCGGGCCGCCCTCGCAGAGCAGCCGTTCGAGCCCGAGGTCCTCGCGGAGCGTCCGGACGGCGGCGGGCAGGTCGACGTCGTCCTCGCCCGCGACGACCACCCGGACGCCGCCGGGGACCTTCCGCCGCGCGGCGCGCGAGGTGACGACGATGGTCGGCGTCTCGGCCTCGGTGAACAGCGGGAGCGTCCAGTCGAAGTCGGGGGCGCGGCTCACCACGGCGATCGGCGCGGGCGGGCCGCCGCGCCGCGCGCGCAGGTCGGGGCGGAGGCGGGCGGGGCCGAGGCGTCCCGTCCGGACCGTCCCGGCTCCGACGAGGATCGCGTCGGCGAGGGCGCGCAGGGTGCGGAAGACGCGGAAGTCGGCGGCGCCGCCGAGGCCGTCCGTCCAGCCGTCGGCGTCGGTGGCGGAGCCGTCCGCGCTCATCACCATGCCGAGCCGCAGGCCCGGCGCGTCGCCGTAGGCGACGTACGGGTCGACGCCGCCGGCTGCGGGTTCGGGCAGGAGACGGCGCATGACCTGCAGGTTATCGGACGGATTCGCGGCGACCCGACGTGCGGAACTGTCGGTGGCAGGGCGCACTATAGGGGGATGGACCTGCCGATCAGCCCGCCGCTGCCGCCGATGCTGGCCAAGGCGGTCAAGACCATGCCCAAGGGCGACCTGCTCTACGAGCCGAAGTGGGACGGCTTCCGCTGCATCGTGTTCCGCGACGGCGACGAAGTGGAGCTGTCCAGCCGGGGCGAGAAGCCGCTCACCCGGTACTTCCCCGAGCTGGTCGAGGCGGCGAAGCGCGAGCTGCCGGAGCGGTGCGTGGTGGACGGCGAGATCGTCCTGCCGAAGGGGACGCGCCTCGACTTCGACGCCCTCCAGCAGCGCATCCACCCGGCCGCGTCCCGGGTCAAGCTCCTGGCGGAGGAGACGCCCGCCTCGTTCGTGGCGTTCGACCTGCTCGCCCTCGGCGACGAGTCGCTGCTCGAAGTGCCGCTCGGGGAGCGGCGGGCGCGGCTCGTCGACACGCTCGCCGGAGCGAAGGCGCCGATCCACGTGACGCCCGCGTCCGACTCCTACGAGCTGGCGCTGCGCTGGTTCGACGAGTTCGAGGGCGCCGGGCTCGACGGCGTCATCGCCAAGCCGCGCGACACCGTCTACGAGCCCGACAAGCGGGTGCTGTACAAGGTGAAGCACGAGCGGACGGCCGACTGCGTGGTGGCGGGGTTCCGCTGGCACAAGTCCGGGCCGATCGTGGGGTCGCTGCTGCTCGGCCTCTACAACTCGGAGGGCAAGCTCCAGCACGTCGGGGTGGCGGCGTCCTTCACGATGAAGCGCCGCGCCGAGCTGGTCGACGAGCTGCAGCCGTACCGGCTGGAGAACCTCGCCGAGCACCCGTGGTCGGAGTGGGCGAGGCAGAGCGAGGCGACCGCCGACCGCATGCCCGGCGCCGTCTCCCGCTGGACGGGCAAGAAGGACCTGAGCTGGGTGCCGCTGCGTCCCGAGCTGGTCGTCGAGGTGGCCTACGAGGGGATGGAGGGCGACCGCATCCGGCACACCGCCCGCTTCCGGAACTGGCGGCCCGACCGGACGCCGGAGTCGTGCACGTACGAGCAGCTCGAGGTCCCGGTCGCCTACGACCTGGGCGACATCCTCTCCGGCGGGGCGACGAACGCCCGCGCCGACCGCTGACGGCGCCCCGGAACGGGGTCCGGCGGCGCGCCGGACCCCGTCAGGCGGCGGTCAGGGCCGCTCGGTCTCGTTCTCCACGGTCTGGCGGATTAGATCCCGCTCCGATCGCGCCGACGCCTTGGCCGACTGGTAGGGGCGGAGGTAGGTCTGCTTGACGCCGGGCACGCGGTCCTCGATGACGTACGTCGCCTTGACGGACGCCTTCGCGCCCGGCGCCCGCACGGTCGGGACCGTCGTGAAGTCGGCCTTGAACTCGTCCTTGCCGATCTTCGTCAGGACGTAGCCGCGCTGGTTGTTGTAGAACCGCAGATGCGGGTTGATCTTGAGGTAGGGGTGGTCGGCGGGGTTGGAGTCCGCGCCGTCGCCGGTGCTGGTGATGGACGTGGCGACCAGCTCGGACCCGACCGCCTTCGAGCCGGGGTCGTCGTAGTCGGCCTTGAGGTCGCTCGCCCAGTGGGCGTGGACGTCGCCGGTGAGCACGACGGGGTTGCGGACCTTCGCGTCCAGCCAGCCCTTGGTGATCCGGTCGCGGGACGCGGCGTACCCGTCCCAGGAGTCCATCGAGGTCTTCTTGACCGGTCCGGCGGTGTTGTCGCGCTGCGCGAAGAACACCTGCTGGCCGAGGACGTCCCAGCGGGCGGTGGAGCGGCGGAAGCCGTCCAGCAGCCACTTCTCCTGCTTGTCGCCGGTGATGGAGCGCTTCGGGTCGAGGGCGGCGGGGCAGTCCTTGTAGCCGTCGCCGCACGCCTGGTCGTCGCGGAACTGGCGGGTGTCGAGCATGTGGAAGGTCGCGAGCCGGCCCCACTGGACGCGCCGGTACACCTGGATGTCGGGGCCGTTCGGGATGGAGCCGCGGCGCAGCGGCATGTTCTCGTAGTACGCCTGGAACGCGGCGGCGCGGCGGGCGCGGAACGCCGCCGGGGACGGGGTGTCGGACCCCTCCTCGGGCACGTCGTCGGCCCAGTTGTTCTCCACCTCGTGGTCGTCGAAGACGACGAGCCACGGCGCGGCCTGGTGCGCGGCCTGGAGGTCGCGGTCGGTCTTGTACTGGGCGTGGCGGAGCCGGTAGTCCGCCAGCGTGACGGTCTCGGGGCCCTCGTGGTCGCGGACGTTGCCGCCCGGGATCGTGTAGACGCCCTTCTTGTACTCGTACTGGTAGTCGCCCAGGTGCAGGACCAGGTCGGGGTGCTGCTCGGCGAGCCGCCGGTAGGCGGTGAAGTAGCCGTGCTCGTACTGCGAGCACGACACGAACGCCATGGCGAGCGCGGGTCCGAACGTGGCGGGGTGGGGAGCGGTGCGGGTCCGCCCGGCCGGGGAGACGTACGCGCCGGTGCGGAAGCGGTACCAGTAGTCGCCGCCCGGCCGCAGGCCGTTCAGCTCGACGTGGACGGAGTGCGCGGACTGGGGGCGCGCGGCGGCGGTGCCGCGCCGCTCGACGCGCCGGAAGCGCTCGTCGGACGCGACCTCCCAGGCGACGGGGATCGTCCGGGACGGCATGCCGCCGCGGCCGTCGTCGGCGAGCGGGTCGAGCGCGAGCCTCGTCCAGAGGACGAAGCCGCCGGGGTCGGGGTCGCCGGACGCGACGCCGAGGGTGAACGGATCGCCGGCCAGGGCTCGGGAGCGGGGGGCGGCGGCCTGCGCGGTGCCGGGGACGCCGGCCATGGCGACGGCGGTGGCGAGACCGCCGGTGACGAGGAAGGATCGCCGGTCGAGCGGACGGGGGGATGCGGCCAGAGAGTCGGCCATGTGTCGCGACCTTTCGGAGATTTCCGGCATGCAACGCCGGAATCCTCACCAAGGACCGTGACCTCGGAGCACCGCGCGGGTGACGTCCGCCGCAACAAAAAAGATCTTCTGGGCGGCCCGGAAAGATCGCGCGAGACGCGCGGAAAGGGTGGTAAGGTGGCGACCTACATCATCGCGCACAGACCTAACCCATCCTCTGTATAGGAGAGTACCTGAGACATGGGACTCCGTCAAGCGGACGCTGTCAACCCCTCCGGCGAGGAGACCGCGCGCCGGGCCGCGCTGCGCGCCGAGCAGGAGTACGTCTCCCGCGTGTACGCGCGGCTCGACGTCGAGCGGGCGCGGGCCGAGCGGGCGCTGCGCGCGGGCCCGGCGGCGGGCGGCGGCAGCGTGCTGCAGGCCCGGGTGGAGAGCGCCGTCGCGACCGAGGAGGCGGCCCGGCGGCTGGCCCGGCTCGGCGGCGTCGAGCACGGCCTGTGCTTCGGCCGCATCGACCACCGCGCGGACGCGGGCGGGCCCGGCGACACGTTCTACGTCGGCCGCATCGGGCTGCGCGACGAGGACCACGAGCCGCTGCTGATCGACTGGCGGGCCACCGCCGCCCGTCCGTTCTACACCGCCACTCCCGGCGCGCCCGGCACCCTCGCGCGGCGCCGCCACCTGCACCTGCGCGGCCGGGAGGTGGCGCGGCTCGACGACGAGGTCTTCGACCTGGAGGGCCTGGACGAGTCCGAGCGGCGCGGCATCGTCGGGGAGGCCGCGCTGCTCGCCACGCTCCGCCGCGGCCGGACGGGACGCATGAGCGACGTCGTCGCCACCATCCAGGAGGAGCAGGACCAGGTCATCCGGTCGGGCCTGCAAGGGGTGCTCGTCGTCCAGGGCGGTCCGGGCACCGGCAAGACGGTCGCGGCCCTGCACCGTGCCGCGTACCTGCTGTACACGCACCGGGACGTCCTCGAACGGCGCGGCGTGCTCGTCGTCGGGCCGAACGCCACGTTCCTTCGCTACATCGAGCAGGTCCTCCCGGGGCTGGGCGAGACCGACGTCGCGCTGGCCACGGTCGGCGAGTTGCACCCGGGCTTGAAGGCGACCGCCGCGGAGCGGCCCGACGTCGCCGTGGTCAAGGGCGACCTGCGGATGGCGGATCTCGTGGAAGCGGCCGTGCGCGACCGGCAGCGCGCGCCCGCCGAGGGCCTGCGCGTCGAGTACGAGGGCATCACCCTGGTCGTGGACGCCGAGAACTGCGAGCGGATCAGGGACACCGCGCGTTCTCTGCCCCTCCCCCACAACATGCAGCGGCGGCGGTTCGTCCACGACCTGCTGGAGTCCCTCGCCTTCAACCGGGCCGAGCAGTACGACCGCATCATGGACGAGCCCCTGGAGGAGATCGCCAAGAACGGCGGGCTGCCCGACTGGATCCAGGAACTCATCGACGAAGCCGAGGACGAACCCCTCCTGGACGAAGCCGACCTCCGTCTCGCCAAGGCGGACCTCTGGCACGACACCGCCGTCCGCACAGCCATCAACGCGCTGTGGCCGGAGCTGACCCCCGAACGGCTCCTGACCGGCCTCTTCGCCGACCCCGGCGAGATCGCCGCGCGGGCCGGTCTGACCGAGGCCGAGGCCGACCTCCTGCGGCGTCCCGCCGGGAGCCCGTGGACGGTGTCCGACGTCCCCCTCCTGGACGAGGCCGCCGACCTCCTCGGAAAGGACGACTCCGCCGAGAAGGCCCGCGCGCGCGCCGCCGCGGCCAAGCGCGCGGAGGAGGCGCGGTACGCGCAGGAGGTCATCGAGACCACCGACTCGACGGACGCCGAGAAACTCACCGCGAGCGACCTGATCTCCGGCGGCGACCTGGCCGAGCGCCACGAGGACGGCGGGCCGCCGCTCACCACCGCCCAGCGCGCCCTGGCCGACCGCGAATGGGCGTACGGGCACGTGATCGTGGACGAGGCGCAGGAGCTGTCCGCGATGGCCTGGCGGACGGTCATGAAGCGCGTCCCGACCCGGTCCCTCACCGTCGTCGGCGACATCGCGCAGACCGGCAGCGCGGCGGGCGCCGCGTCCTGGGGGCAGATGCTCGACCGGTACGTCCCCGGCCGCTGGCGGGAGCAGCGCCTCCTCGTCAACTACCGGACGCCCGCCGCCATCATGCGGGTCGCCGCGGACGTGCTCGCCGCCGTCGCGCCCGGCGAGACGCCGCCGGTGCCCGTCCGGGACGACGGCCCGCCGCCCGCCGCGCTCGCTCTGCCGGTCGACGAGCTGGGCCCGCTCGTGCGGTCCGAGCTGTCGCTCGTCGCCGGGGGCGGTTCGGACGGCGTGTTCACCGAGGGGCGGCTCGCCGTGGTCACCTCGGCCGCGTGGCGCCCCGGCGTCCTCGCGGCGCTGCCGGACGCCGCCGTCGGCGCGACCCCGGAGGCCCTCGACTCCCCCGCCGTGGTGCTGACCGCCGAGGAGGCGAAGGGCCTGGAGTTCGACTCGGTCATCGTGGCCGACCCGTCCGGGATCCTCGCCGAGTCACCGAAGGGCGGCCAGGACCTGTACGTCGCGCTGACCCGTGCCACGCGGCGGCTGACGGTCGTCCACGACGGCGAGCTTCCCGCGCTCCTGTCGAGCCTGGGCTGACTGCCGCGCGCCGCTACGCCGGGGGCAACTGGATCATCGGCCGCTGCCCCCGACGGCCGTCCAGCGGCGCCTGCGGCAGCGACGGCGGCCTCCGGACCGGCGGCAGCGGGTCGAGCTCGATCACGCCGCGCTCGTCGAGCGCCCTGGCCCACTGCGCCGCGTCCGGCCGCAGCCCGCGCGGCCGCGCCGCCTCGGCGAACCGCTCGGACACCTCGCCCGCGATCCGGTCCGGGACGCCCGCCGCGAACGGCACCGGCTGACCCGGACGCAGCGCCGACGCCTTCGCGAGGACGCGCGCCACGAGCAGGGCCAGCTTGTACCGGTCGGTGTCCAGGTCGGGGCCGGTGGACGGCTGCTCCGGGTCGTCCCAGTCCGGGGTGGACGGCTGCGCCATGACGGGCTTCTCCCCCGTCTCGCGGATCCCGTCGCAGTCGAGCAGGAACACGTTCCCCGCCGGGGACCAGAGCAGGTTGCTCATCGACACGTCGCCCACCACGAGCCGGTTCGCGTGCAGCAGCCGGAACAGGGACACGGTCCCGCGCGCGATCTCCAGCCGTCCCGCCGCGTCCGGTGGCGCGATGTCGCCCCACAGCGCCTTCGGCTCGTAGAGGAGGTACTGGAGTTCGCGGAGTTTCGGCCCGGGGGCCGCCCTCCCCCAGAACTCCGCCGGGACGAGCCGCATCACGAAGCCCCTGACGTGCCCGCGGTCGAGGACGCGCGCGAGCGGCCAGGCGGTCTGCCGCAGCAGCGCTTCACGGTGCGTCTGGTTCAGGTCGGCGGGCAGTTCGACGAGGCGTTTCAGGGCGGCGCCGTTCACCGTCGCGGGGTGCAGGTACTCCTTGAACACGTGGCCGCCGCCCGCCCCGAGCAGCTCGTGGACCTTCCCCTGCCCGCCCGAGCCGACCTCCGCGCCCAGCGAGAGGTCGGCCAGCCGCAGGTCGCCGCCGCTCGGCCACATCGCGCTACCTGGCCCAGACACAGACGGCCGAGCGGTCGTCACCGAAGGACTTCGCCCTGAATCCGAGCTGCCAGCCGAATTCCAGGATGCCCGGCGGCTCGTCGGAACGGGTCCACCACTCCTGGAGCTGAGCCCGCACCTCGTCGCTCCGCATCGGGTTCGACAGGCCGTCGCTGCAGAGCATGAGCACCTCGCCCTTGCCCAGATCACCTTTCACCGTGCGCACGGCGGACGGATGACTCGGGAGGGCGTCGGTGGCGGTGTCCAGGATCCCGCCTTCGGACGAACGCGGCGGGGCGAACTCGGTCAGCTCCCCGTTGCGCAGGAGGTAGGCCGGGCTGTCGCCGACGCGCAGCACCTCGAACCGGTGGCGTCCGTCGGCGGGGGCGACCTCCACGACCGCCGCCACGAGCGTGGTGGACAGCGACGCGGGCGGCAGGTCGTGCCTGTGCGCCCAGTTCTCCATCGCCATGGCGATCCATCTGGCGGTGGCGGCGAACCCGTCGACGTGATCCCACGTCCAGTCCTTGGGCAGCTTTTCGACCTCCTCGCGGAGGTAGGCGCAGGCCAGCGCGGAACCCCGGTGCGAGTTCGGCTGGCTGCCCACGCCGTCCGCGACGCACGCCACCAAGGCGTCGCCGCCCGCGAGCGTCACCGGCCAGAGGGCCACCGAGTCCTGGCGCGGCTCGCCGTAGTAGCGGTGCTCGTCACCGCGCAGGGACGCGGCCCGGACGACGAGGCGCTCGAAGTCGGCGCCGTCGAGGACCGTGTCGGGGACGGCCTCGTCCGATCGCGGAAGCCCGCGCGGAACCCCGCCCATCGGATGCGGATTGCGATACGACGGCGGGTGCTCGAACACCTCGCCCGGCAGTTGCGGCGGGGCGGGCGCGACCGTCCCGAGCACCGGCCGCCATTCGTCGTCGGGACGATCCGGCACGAGCCGCTCAGACGACATCGGCGGGAATGGTCGTGAAGCCGGGAACCGTGTCCGGCATGGCAAGGGTCATTCCGCCATCCGCACCACCGGACGTCCCAGACCTGACGATCGACCGAATCAACGACTGCGCGAATTCCTGCAACGCCTGCGCGGGCTTGAGCGTGCCGTTATAGGAGAAGGCCCGAACTGTGGCGATCTGCTTGATGATTCCCTCGTCAGCCTCATTGAAGGCGAAAGCCAGGATGTTCGGTCGAGCGCTCCAGGACGGATCGATGACCCGCTGATAGGCCACATGCCAGTCGGCGGAGTCGTTGGGCTGGCCGTCGCTGAGGAAGAAGACGGCGGGCCGCAGAACCTGGTGTCCGTCCTGCTTGAGCCGCGCCACGTCCTGCTCGATGGTGCTGCGGAGAAGGTTGAACACGGTGCCGTATTCGGTCCCGCCGTTGGCGGACATCGCGGGCATCGTCGTCAGCTCGCTCAGATCCGCGAGCGGCAGCAGCACTTGGGCTTCGTGGTTGAAGCTGATGATGCAGAAACGGGTCTTGTCCGCGACCACGGGATTGCTGCCGATCTCCCTGTGCAGATCCGGTAGGCAGCCGTTGATCGCGTCGACTCCGTCCGGTCCTTCCATCGACCACGATTCGTCGCAGACGAGGTAGAAGGGCAGGACCTGTTCGCTCATCCGTGGGCTCCCTGGGTCAGTTCTTGTAGAAGAGGTAGATGTTGAGCATCACCTCGCCGCCCGAGGCTCCGAGGAGCTGGAAGTCGCGGGTGGCGACATTGGCGAAGAGGGTGCCGTCGGCGCGTTCGAGGAGGTGGTTGACGTCGCGGGCGAACGCCTCGCCGCCGTTGTTCTGGGCGCCGAAGGTCAGCACGATGCCCGCCTTGCGGCCGCGCAGGCGGGGCTTCGCCTGGATGGCGCGGCGCAGGGCCTCGACCGCGCCCTGCCGTCCGGCGCGGGCGTCGTCGGGGTCGACCGAGAGCGTGACCTTGACGAAGCCGCGTTCCAGCGCCTGCCGGGGCGGCGGGGACGGCTGCGCGACGGGACGCGGCGGCGGGTCCTGCGTGCCGAGCACGACGATGGCGAACGCGAGCAGCAGGTCGGCGAACAGCCAGCCCGCGATGGCGGTGACGGCCACTCGCAGGTTCACCGGAGCCAGCGCCTTCGCCCGCCCGTCCGGGCGAGCCGGTCGCCGAGGTCGTCCATCGACCGGCGCAGCTCGGCGAACTCGGCGATGACGGCGTCGGCGCGCTTGTCGGCGAGGGGCATGCCGTCGAGCAGCCGGTCCAGCTCCATCCGCATCCCTTTGACGGCGGCGGACACGCCGTCCTCGAAGTCCTGAAGGGCGGGCTCCATCCCGCCGAGCGCGCGGGACGTGCGGTCCATGAGCTCCTCGACCCGGCCGACGATCAGGCCGAGGTGGTCGGCGGTGGTCTCGTGGCGGTGCGAGTACAGGGCGCCCTCGGTGTGCCAGTCGTCGAGCGCGGCGCGCAGGGCCGCCCCGCTGCTGTCGAGGGCGGCGGCGATGCGTTCGCCGAGGCGTTCGCGGTCGGCGTCGGCGGCGGTGCGCAGTTCGACGGCGGCCGCCGCGACGCCCTTGCGCAGCCGTTCGGAGTCGGCGGCCGCGGAGCGGCCGAGCTCCGCCGCCGCTTCGGCGACGGACGCGCTGGCCGCCGAGACCTCGGTCAGGCGGCGGCCGACGCCCTCGGTGGCGTCCCCGATCCGCTCGGCGGCGGCCCGGACGGCGTCGTCGCTCTTCAGCAGGGCGGCGGCGAGCGTCTCGACGCGCTCCATGGCCCGCTGCGCCTCGCGCTGCAGGTCGCCGGCCGCCGTGCCCGCCTTCCGCGCCTCCTCGGCCGCGTCTTCGAGCCGCCGCGCCGCGCCGTCGACGCGGGAGGCGTCGTCCAGCCGGAACCGGCCGAGGTGGAAGTCGGCGGCGGTGAGCGCGCCCGCGAGGTCGCGGCCGAGCCGGGCGCGCTCCCGCGCGTCGGCCCGGTCGGACGCCCTGCGGAGCAGCGCCTGCGCCAGCGAGATGGTGATCAGGACGCCGATGGCGAGCAGCGTCCACAGCGCGATGCGGTCGAAGTAGAACCCGCCGCCGAGCCTGCCGTTGAAGCCGGTCTGCCACTGTTCGAGGAACGACTTGCCCACGAGGGAGGCGTCCCCACGGCTCTTCCGGTAGGCGCTCGTCGCCTTGTAGAGGCCGATCCAGGTCAGCATGATCGGCAGGAAGATCAGCACGGCGGGCAGCAGGTCGAGGACGGCCCCGGCGCGCCGCCGGAACGCGGGCTCGGCGCGGTCGCCGACGGTGTCCTCGCGCAGGAACGCCGCGTACAGGTCGACGGCGGCCCAGCGTTCGAGGTCCCGGTCGGCGTCGATGTCGTCGGCCAAGCGGCCGAGCTGGGAGGACCGTCCGCCGAGGCGTTCCTCCGCCGCCAGGGCCCGGAGCCGTTCCACCGTCTCGCCGCGATCGAAAAGGTCCGGTGGGCCGACCGCACGGCCCTGTGTCACCGTCACGCAAATGCCCCTGTTTTCGGTATTCGTACGACCTTCAGCGGATGTCTCCGCTCACACCCCTGTTGCTCGGTGAACATACGGATTGTGAGTGATCAGCTTCGGGTGGCACCGCGTCATCCGCCACACTGACCGCATTCGGACGTTCACTCCGGATCACCCCGAGGGCCGCTTCGGTAGTGCTACGGTCACCGGCCGTCGCGTCAGGGGGTGTGCTGGAGGGCGGCGAGGGTCTGCCGGAGCTCGGCCTCGATGATGCGCCCGGCGGCGGAGGCGTCGCGATCGCGGACGGCCTCGACCAGGGCGGCGTGGGCGGCGCGGCCGTGCGCCGCGTCGGCGGCGCGGACGTCCACCAGGGCGGCGAGGTCGAGGAGTCCCTCGCGCAGGACGGGCACGAACCCGGCGAACAGGTCGGCGAGCACCGGGTTTCCCGCGGCGGCGACGACGGCGGTGTGCAGCGCGATGTCGGCGTCGATGAACGCCTCGACGGCGGGTCCGGCGAGGGCGGCGTCGCGGGCGGCGAGGGCGGCGTCGAGCGCGGCGAGGTCGGACGGCGTCCGCCGGTCCGCGGCCAGCCCGGCGGCGCGCACCTCGACCATCATGCGGATCTCGTAGACGTCGGCGACGGACGCGCGGCGCAGCCGGGTCGGCCAGTCCTCGTCCGGCTCGGTGGCGGTCACGAAGACGCCGGAGCCGTGCCGGGCCTGGACGAGCCCCGCCCCCGCCAGCGCCCGCAGCGCCTCGCGGACGGTCGAGCGGCCCACGCCCAGTTCCTTCGCGAGGGTCGTCTCGCCGGGGAGCTTCGTCCCGACCGGCCAGGTTCCGGCGGCGATCTGGTCGCGGAGCCGGTCGGCGGCCTGCTCGACGAGCGGGCTGGGACGGAGCGGGCCGAGCGCCATGCGGTTTCTCCTCCGCCGAGTGCTGTGCGGTGGTGCCTCGTAAGTGTCCGCCGAGTCTAGCCGCCGCTCAGCTTGTCTGAGGAGCTGAGGTGTGAGTAGGGTGGCGGGCATGGCGTGGCGCGTCCTTCTTCTCGGCCGCCGCGGCGGGGCCTGATCCGGACCGGCACCCCGCCGCGGGGTCCGGCGCCGCCGGTCGTCCGGCGATCTTGAGGACAGAGCCCCATGAACTTCCCGACCCTGCGCACCCCGTCCGGTCCCGTGCCGGAGGGCACGCCCTTCTGGAACCCGCAGCGCGGCAGCTCGATGCCGTTCCACCGCTACCGCTCGATCCACGACCGCGTGCCGTCGCCCGCGCCCGACGTCGAGCGGACGTGGCCGTCCCGGCGGCTCACCGCCGCGCCGCTGTGGGTGCCCGTCGACCTGCGCGACGGCAACCAGGCGCTGGCCGAGCCGATGGACACCGCCCGCAAGCGCCGCATGTTCGACCTCTTCGTCGCGATGGGCTTCAAGGAGATCGAGGTCGGCTACCCGTCGGCGAGCGAGACCGACTTCGGCTTCGTCCGGCACCTGGCGGAGACCGGGATCCCGGACGACGTCACCCCCGTCGTGTTCACCCCGGCGCGGACCGAGCTGATCGAGCGGACGTTCGCGTCGATCGAGGGGCTGCCCAGGGCGGTCGTCCACCTGTACACGGCGACGGGCCCGATCTGGCGGGACGTCGTGCTCGGCTCCGACCGCGACGGCGTCCGGAAGCTGATCCTGGACGGCGCCGCCGACGTGGCCCGGCTCGCCCGCCCCGGCGTCCGGTTCGAGTTCTCCCCCGAGACGTTCAACCTCACCGAGCCCGACTACGCGCTGGAGGTGTGCGACGCCGTCACCGCGCTGTGGGACGCCTCCCCCGACCGCCCGGTGATCCTGAACCTGCCCGCCACCGTCGAGATCGCCACGCCGAACGTCTACGCCGACCAGATCGAGTACATGCACCGGAACCTGACGCGGCGGGACGCGGTGATCCTGTCCGTCCACCCGCACAACGACCGCGGGACGGGCGTCGCGTGCGCCGAGCTGGCGGTGCTCGCGGGCGCGCAGCGCGTCGAGGGCTGCCTGTTCGGCAACGGGGAGCGGACGGGCAACGTCGACCTCGTCACGCTGGCGCTGAACCTGCACGCGCAGGGCGTCGACCCGATGGTGGACTTCTCCGACGTCGACGAGATCCGCCGGACGGTCGAGCACTGCAACCGGCTGCCCGTCCACGAGCGCCACCCGTACGGCGGCGACCTCGTCTACACCGCGTTCTCCGGGACGCACCAGGACGCCATCGGCAAGGGCATGGCGCGGCACGCCGCGCGGGCGGCGGAGCTGGGCGTCCCGCCGGAGAGCCTGCCGTGGGACGTCCCGTACCTGCCGATCGACCCGGCCGACGTCGGGCGCGGCTACGAGGCGGTCGTGCGGGTGAACAGCCAGTCCGGCAAGGGCGGGATCGCCTACCTGCTGCGCACCGGCTACGGGCTGGAGCTGCCGCGCCGCGTGCAGATCGAGTTCTCCCAGGTCGTGCAGAAGGCCGCGGACGGCAGCGGGGCGGAGATCACCGCCGCCGAGCTGTGGGACCTGTTCCGCGCCGAGTACCTCGACCGCACCGGCCCGGTGGCGCTCGTCCAGTGGCGGACGGCGCACACCGGCCCCGCGCGGCACGACTTCACCGGCGTGATCCGCGTGGACGGCGACGAGCGCGAGCACACCGGCGTCGGCAACGGCCCGATCGCCGCGCTCACCGACGCGCTGCGCGCCGCCGGGGTGAAGGCGGACGTCCTCCGGTTCGTCGAGCACTCGACCGAGTCGGGCCACGACGCGGCGGCCGTCGCCTACGCCGAGTGCCGCGTGGACGGCGTGACGTCCTGGGGCGCGGGACGCGACACGTCCGTGCTCGCGGCGTCGGTGCGGGCCGTGCTGTCGGCGGTCAACCGCGCGAAGGGCCGGGCGCCCGGATGGCAAGGGCAGGAGATGACCAAATCCGGTCCGAGTTAGGCGAGCGCCGCCCTTTACCCGGCGTCCGCGGGCGAGGACCCTGTGCCCCCGTAGAGATCATTATCTGAGTCGGGAGGTGCGGGTTTTGGCCAGGCGATCCCTGAGACGGACCCGGCGGACGATGACGGTGGCCGTGCTGACCAGCGCGGCGCTCGCCGGAGCGGGGGGCGGCGCGACGGCGTTCGCCAAGCCGCCCCCCAAGATCGTTGTGAAGCACGGCGTGACCCAGGCGGTCTTCTCCTACAAGGACGCGATCCGCGAGCACGTCTACGTCGAGTCGAGCGTGGACAGCGACGGCGACGGCAAGAAGGACCGCGTCAACGTCGACATCATCCGGCCCAAGGAGACCGAGAGCGGTCTCAAGGTCCCGGTGATCATGGATGAGAGCCCGTACTACGACAACGCGGGACGCGGCAACGAGAGCGAGCGCAAGACCTACGACGCGAACGGGAACCCGCTCAAGTTCCCGCTGTTCTTCGACAACTACTTCGTCCCGCGCGGCTACGCCTACCTCGCCGCCGACATGATCGGGACGACCAAGTCCGACGGCTGCCCGGTCAGCGGCGGCCCGTCCGACGTGCTCGGCGGCAAGGCCGTGGTCGACTGGCTGAACGGGCGCGCGAAGGCGTTCCGGCCGGACGGCAGCGAGGCGAAGGCCACCTGGACCACCGGCCGCACCGGCATGATCGGCAAGTCCTACGACGGGACGCTCGCGAACGGCGTCGCCGCCACCGGCGTGCAGGGGCTGGAGACGATCGTCCCGATCTCGGCGATCAGCGGCTGGTACGACTACAGCCGGATGAACGGCGTGAAGTACACCGACGACGAGCAGCCCTGGCTCGCCGACTACGTCGACACCGACCCGCCCGCCAAGTGCGCCGCCGTCCGCGCGGCCCTGGACCAGGGCGAGGACGACGCCACCGGCAACTACAACGACTACTGGAAGACCACCGACTACCGCAGCGGCACGATCACGGACCTCAGCAAGGTCCACGCCAGCGTCTTCGCCTACCACGGCGTCAACGACCTCAACGTGAAGGACAACAACTTCGCGCTCTGGTGGGAGGGCCTCAAGAAGCAGGGCGTCGAGCGGAAGGTGTGGCTGTCCCAGCGCGGCCACGTCGACCCGTTCGACATCCGCCGGGACGACTGGGTCAACACCCTGCACCAGTGGTTCGACCACGAGTTGCTGAACGTCCGCAACAAGGTGATGAAGGCGCCGAGCGCCGACATCGAGGTCGGCCCCGACCAGTGGATCACCCAGGCGGACTGGCCGGCCCCCAACGCGCAGTCGCTCACCCTGCGTCCCGGGGCGAACGGGACGCTCGGCACGGAGCAGGCCCCGGAGGGTGCCACGGCGACGTTCACCGACGCGCCGGGAGCGGCCGGGGCGGGCTACCCGGAGGGCACGCTGGTCAGCGACCCGGGGACGGCGCAGCCGTACCGGACCGCGTTCGTGTCCGAACCGCTGCCGCAGACCGGCCGCCTGTCCGGGACTCCGGAGGCGACGCTGCGCGTCAAGCTGGACAAGCCGACCGCCAACCTGACCGCGCTGCTCGTCGACTACGGCGACGACACCCGCGTCGACTACCTCGGCGCCGGCTCCGGCATCAAGACGCTGACCACCGAGGACTGCCACGGTGAGAGCACGGCCGACGACGACGGCTGCTACAAGCAGACGCAGGTCACCACGGTGAAATCCGCGGTGAACGTGGTCGCGCGCGGCTGGCTGGACGCCCAGAACGCCACCTCGCTGAGCAAGCCGAGCCCGTTCGTGCCCGGCCGCTACTACGACGTCAAGTGGACGACGCTCAGCCAGGAGTACGTGTTCAAGAAGGGGCACCGGGTGGCCCTCGTCCTCGCCGGCACGGACGCCGACTACAACCAGGAGAAGGCCACGGGCGCGAAGGCGACCGTCGACCTGCGCGGCAGCTCGATCACCGTCCCGGTGGTCGCGGGCGGCCGGCACCTGGGCCCGCTGGTCGCGCCCAAGTCGCTGGCGCCGTGGCAGGGCCCGTCCGGGGTCACGCTGCCCGTCCAGGAGCGCAGGTTCTCCTGATCCCGTGAAGAAGTGAAGAGGCCGCCGCCCGCTCGCGGGCGGCGGCCTCGCCGCGTCAGCGGCCGGATCGCTGGCGGCCGGTCGTCAGCAGCCGCGAGTCGGGGGGCCGGTGGACGGTCACGCGGTCCGCGGGCCGGCCGCCGGTGAGCGACTCGAACGCCCAGTCGGCGGACATCATCGCGCCCTCCTGCCAGCCGGGCAGCGGGCTGACCTGGTCGCCGATCACCATGAAGTTGCCGTGCCCGTGGACGTTGACCAGGGTCTCGTACCGCTCCCGGTGCTCGGGGAGGGTGTGGTCCCAGTCGGCCCAGGCGCCGAGCTGGTAGGGCACCTTGTGCCAGGCGACGGAGATGCCCGGCCCGTCCGGGATCACGGACCGGTCGGCGAACTCG
Organism: Actinomadura syzygii; assembly: GCF_008085905.1. GTDB lineage: Bacteria > Actinomycetota > Actinomycetes > Streptosporangiales > Streptosporangiaceae > Spirillospora > Spirillospora syzygii. The sequence continues at coordinate 360,653 of NZ_VSFF01000009.1, forward strand.
GGGTGCAGCCGCGCCCCGGCGGCGCGGGCCGTCTCCAGCCGCTCGGCGTGCGGGCGGTCGCCGAGTTTGCGCCCGTTGCCGTAGGACGCGTACGCGCCGAGCAGGACGCCCTTGTCCGCGCGGGAGAAGTAGCCGGAGGACGGGTACCAGATCTGCGTGATCTCGTTGTCGATGAGGCTGATGCCGCCGTAGATCCGGTACTCGTCCGACTCCCAGAACCGCCGGTTCGCCTGCCAGCCGATCTTGCACGAGGGCGCGAACTCGACGCCCGCGACGGCGCGACCGAACTCGGCGGAGAACCCGCCGAGTTCGACGGACGTCCTCAGCACCGGGACGGGAATGCTGCTCAGGCAGTAGTCGAACCTCGTGTCGTGCTCGCCGCCGGCGTCCTTCCACGCGACGCGCACCCCGTCCTCGGCGGCCCTGACGGCATGGACGGGCGCGTTGAGCGTGACCGTTCCGGCGGGCAGCGCCGCGGCTATTCCGCGGACGATGGCGTCCATTCCGCCGACCGGCTGGAACATGGTGACCTGGTAGCCGAATCCGAGGTCCCAGTAGAAATAGTGGTCCCAGAATTCACTGGCCAACACGTCCGATAGAGAGAGCGGGTCGAGCTTCTCGGGTTGTTGCGTGACGCTCAGCGGTTTCGCGATTCCCGAGCGCAGCGAGCCTTTGTAGGCGTGGTCGGTCGCGTCAAGGTCGCCGAACTCGTCCAGCAGGCCGAGCAGCTTCTCGCGCTGCGGGCCGCTCAGCTCACCGTCGAGCAGCCCTTTTCGGACGGCCGCCACCGCGCGCTCGGCGACGAATCCGCGGACGTCGTTGGAGATCCGGGCGCGCGGCACCGGCGCCCGTCCCCAGGCCGAATCGGTCTGGTACAGATTCCTGGCGCTCTGCATGAGGAACGGTTCGAGCTGGATGCCGAGGCGCCGGCACATCCCGAAGACCCGCTGGTCGTCGAAGGAGAGCCGGGCCGGACCGAGGTTGGCGTAGAGGCCGCGGTCCAGCCGGCACGTCTGGGTGCGGACCGACCCGTCCGCCCACACCTCGGTGATCCGGTCGCCGCGGCGGGCGGTGAAGCTGCGGCCGCCGACCCGTCCCTGCGCCTCCAGGACGGTCACCGCGTACCCCGCCTCGATGAACCTGAGCGCGGCGGTCAGCCCGCTGACACCGGCGCCGAGGATCGCGACGGTCCCCCGCCGGCCCCCCTTGCGCGGCGGCACCGCCGCGCCGGTGGGCGCGGGCGCCGCGTGCGCCGGCGCGACCCCGGTCATGGCCTGCAGCAAAGTCGCGGACGCGGCCATGCCGAGGAACCTGCGGCGCGAAGAGCCATTGTGCGACTGGTCCATCATGCTCCTTCTGGGAGACGTCGACGGGCGACACATGAACGGACAGCACGGTAAATGACAAAAGCGCCCGCTAACAGACGCTAAAAATGCCCAAGTTGATCAATTGATGCGACAGCGACAGCTCATCGAGCGAAACCCGTCCCGGCCAGGACCGGTCAGTGAAATTCGACACACGCCATTGCCGGAGCCCCGCTTTTCAAGGGGAAAGGGCCCGCCGTCCCACCCCTCCGGGGGCGGCGGGCCCGCGGGGTGTCAGAGGCCGATCTCCTCGCCCTGCTTGAGCAGGTGGAGCCGGGCGTCGAGGCCGGCGGCGGCGAACGCGGGCGCGATCGTGTCGCGGCCCTCCGTGAAGTGCGCCCAGCCCTCGAAGTGCAGCGGGACGACCTGCCCCGCCCGCAGGATCCCGGCGGCCTCGGCCGCGGCGACGCTGCCGAGCGTGAGGTCGCCGTCGAGGGCAGGGTTCCGCGCGGCGCCCATGAACAGCACCGCGACGTCGACCGGCGCGAACCGGTCGGCGATCGCGCGGACGACGTCCAGGGACGCGTTGTCGCCGCTCACGTACACGGTGGGCAACCCGTCCCCGGACAGGACGAACCCGGTGACCGGACCGGTGATGTGCTCGGTGCCGTCCGGACCGTGCTGGGCCGGCACGCCCGTCACGCGGAGAGTCCCCCCGTCGGGACGCGGAATCTCGACGTCCTCCCAGTTCGGGAGCGCGCGGGCGGTGCCGCCGAGCCGTCCGGCGGCGGTCTCGGTCGTGAGCGTCAGCGGGACGTCGGCGAGGAACGCGCGGCCGCCCTTGTCGAGGTTGTCGGGGTGCTGGTCGTGGGAGAGCAGCACGGCGTCGACGGGACCGATGTCGCCCGGTCCGGTGATGGCGTCGGAGGTCTTGACCAGCGTGCGCGGTCCGAGCGGGTAGTCGCCCGCCGGGTCGAACGTCGGGTCGGTGACGAGCCGGACCCCTCCGATGCGCACGACGGCGCTCGGCCCCCCGAGGTACCTGACGTTCAGCAGTGACTCCGTGCCGGACATGGGCCCGCCTTCTTCTTGATCGATCGAATGCGTACTCCCCGGTCAAGCCGGGCATCCGGCCGGAAATTCCCCTCAGGAGCGGTTGTCGGTGTCCTTGCTCGGCTGGACGCGTTTCGGCTCGCCCGGCATCTTCGGATAGTTCGGCGGATACGGCATGTCGCCGAGGCCGTGCTCGCGCTCGTCGCGGTCGGCGAGGTCGAGCAGGCCCTCCAGGGAGAACGCCTCGTCGTCGATGGCGGCGTGCAGGTCGCCCACCTTCGCGAACCGGGCGGGCATGGTCGCGATGGTGAAGTCGTGCGGATCGACGTCGGCCAGCTCGTCCCAGGTCACGGGCGCGGAGACGGGCGCGTGCGGGGCCGGGCGGACGCTGTAGGCGGACGCGATCGTCCGGTCGCGGGCGTTCTGGTTGTAGTCGATGAACACCTGCTCGCCCCGCTCCTCCTTCCACCAGCGGGTGGTGACGTCGGCGGGGGCGCGGCGCTCCACCTCGCGGCCGAACGCGAGCGCGGCCCGGCGGACCTCGGTGAACGTCCAGCGCGGCTCGATCCGCACGTAGATGTGCACGCCGCCCTTGCCGGACGTCTTGACGAACCCGGTGAGCCCGAGTTCGGACAGCAGCTCGCGGGCCGGGCCGAGCGCCACCCGCACCGCGTCGGAGAAGTCGGTGCCCGGCTGCGGGTCGAGGTCGACGCGCAGCTCGTCCGGGTGGTCGACGTCGCCGTCCCGGACGGGCCACGGGTGGAACGTCAGCGTGCCGAGGTTGGCCGCCCAGGCGATCACGGCGACCTCGGTCGGGCGCACCTCGTCGGCGAAGCGGCCGCTCGGGAACGCGATCTTCGACGTGCGGACCCAGTCGGGCGCGCCCTTCGGCACGCGCTTCTGGTAGAACGCGTCGGACTTGCCCGCGCCGTAGCCCGCCTGGCCGCGGGCGTAGTCCTCCCGGGTGGCCATGCGGGCGCCCTCGAAGACGCCGGCGGGCCAGCGCTCCAGCGTCGTCGGACGGTTCCGGGTCGCGCGCAGGATGCCCTCCCCCACGGCGATGTAGTACTCCACGAGCTGGCGCTTGGTGTAGCCGTGCTCAGGAAAGTAGACCTTGTCGGGGTTGGACACCTTGACGAGCCGATCCCCGACCGGGATCTCGATGTAGGGCGAGGCCATGCAAGCACGTTAACCCACAGGTCGGACAGGCGGCTCGGACGGGGAGCCGGGTACGTTCGAGGTATGGAGAAGATCCGCAAGAGCGAGGAAGAGTGGCGGGCCGAGCTGAAGCCCGAGGAGTTCCGCGTGCTGCGGGAGGCGGGCACCGAGAAGCCGTTCACCGGCGAGTACACCGACACGAAGACGGTCGGGGTGTACCGCTGCCGCGCCTGCGGGACGGAGCTGTTCCGCTCGGAGACCAAGTTCGAGAGCCACTGCGGCTGGCCGTCGTTCTACGCGCCGTCCGACTCGGACGCGGTCACCCTGATCGAGGACCGCTCGCTCGGCATGGTCCGGACCGAGGTCCGGTGCGCGGTGTGCGACTCGCACCTCGGGCACGTGTTCCACGGCGAGGGCTACGCCACCCCGACCGACGACCGGTACTGCATCAACTCGATCTCGCTGACCCTCGAGCCGGCCGAGTAGCCGCGGGTACTGCTACGGGGTTTCGCTGACCTCGCAGGAGTCCTTCGCGCTCTGCTTGTTGGCGAGGATGACGCTGCCGTTGTCGTCGCTCTCCCCGTGCACGAACACGCGGGGCTCGTCGTCGCCGCCGTCCTTGAGGAACTGCGTCGTCCACTTGCAGAGGTCGAGGGCGGGCTTGGAGTTCTCGTCCTCTTCCTTGAGGTCGGTGTAGACCCGGACGAAGCTGCCGCTGCGCCGGACGTCCGTGACGTGCTTGACGACCTTCTTGCCCGGGTCCTTCGTCTCGAAGTAGGGGACCGCGTCGGTGACCTCGTCGGGGTCGCCGACCGCGTCCACCTGCTCGTGCGGGGACGGCGACGCCGCGGCGCGGGCCTCGGCGGCCGTCCTGGACGCGGAGCCCGGGCCGCCGCCACCGCCGGGCAGTGCCAGCGCGGCGCCCGCCGCGAGCGCCGCCGCCGCGGTGAGCCCGGCCCCGGCGAGGACCAGCCGGCGCCGCCGCGACGCGACCAGCCGCTTCCAGCGGACGGCGAGCGCGGACGGCGGCTTCGCGTGCCGGCCGCGGGACTGCTGCTTGGCGGAGGACTGGGCGGGAGACTCGGTCACGGACCGCACCCTACTGCCGATCAGCCGTCCGTTCGGCCCGTCCCCGCCGAGACGGCCGAACGAGTCGCCGGGACGGCTAGGCCAGGTTCGCGACCAGCTCGCCGACCGGCTTGCGGCGCCCGGTGTAGAACGGCACCTCAAGGCGGGTGTGCACGCGCGCCCGCGCGGCCCGCAGGTGGCGCATCAGGTCGACGATGCGGTGCAGCTCGTCGGCCTCGAACGCCAGCATCCACTCGTAGTCGCCGAGCGCGAACGACGCGACCGTGTTGGCCCGGACGTCCGGGTACTCGCGCGCCATCTTGCCGTGCTCGGCGAGCATGGCGCGGCGCTCCTCGTCCGGCAGCAGGTACCACTCGTACGACCGGACGAACGGGTACACGCACACGTAGGCGCGGGGCTCCTCCTCCGCGAGGAACGCCGGGATGTGGCTCTTGTTGAACTCCGCCGGGCGGTGCAGCGCCATCTGCGACCACACCGGCTCGCTCGCGCGGCCGAGGGCCGTCCGGCGGAACCGGGTGTAGACCTCCTGGAGGTCGTCGGACGTGGGCGCGTGCCACCAGAACATGTAGTCGGCGTCGGCGCGCAGCCCGGCGACGTCGTAGGCGCCGCGGGTGGTCACGTCCTTCTCGGCGGCCTGGTCCAGGAGGTCCTGGACCTCGGCCGCGTCGCGCTCGCCGACCGTCCCCGGCTTCGCCACGCGGAAGACCGACCACATGGTGTAGCGGATGACGTCATTGAGTTCGCGTGCCTTCGGCCTGCCCGCCGGCTGCGTCATGGTCTGCTCCTTCTCGGCTGCGCACATGCTCGACCATCCGGGCGGCCGCCGCGCGTGCCGAGGCGACGCACGCGGGGATGCCGAGCCCGTCGTAGGCGGCGCCCGCGACGGCGAGCCCCGGCGCCGCGGCGACCGCCGCCCGGACCTTGGCCACGCGGTCGGCGTGGCCCACGTTGTACTGCGGGAGGCCGCCGCCCCACCGGGTCACCCGGCTCTCGACGGGCGCCCCGGACACGCCGCAGGTCGCGGCGAGCTCGGCGGTCGCGGCGGCGACCAGCTCCTCGTCCGGACGCTGGAGGACGTGCTCCTCGCCGAACCGTCCGATGGAGCACCGCACCGCCAGGATGCCCGGGTCGCGGTCTCGCAAGTGAGGCCATTTTACCGAGCTGAACGTGACGGCCTTGACACCCCGTCCGCCGTGCTCGGGATCGCTCTCCAAGGCCGGGACGAGGTACCCGCTCCCCTCCAGCGGGCGCGGGAACGCTTCCGCCCGGTAGGCGAGCGTGACGATCGCCATGCTGGCGTAGTCGATACCGGCCAGCTCGCGGGCCGCGGCGGGGACGTCCGCCTCCAGCAGCCGGGACGCGGGGGCCGCCGGGACGGCGATCACCACGGCGTCGGCGTCGAGGTACTCGGGGTCGCGGGCGGGGCCGACGGTGAGCCGCCAGCCGCCGTCGCGGCGGCGCAGCTCGCGGACCATGGCGCCGGTCCTGACCGTGCCGCCCGCGGCGGCGATGTCGTCCGCGACGAGGTGCGGGAGGGTGCCGAGGCCGTCCGGGAGGGTCGCGAACACCGGGCCCTGGTTCGCGGGCGCGGCGGCCCTGATGCCCTGCACGGCGTTGATCAGCGACCGGTGGGCGCGCGCGGCGGCGGCGACGGCGGGCAGCGTCGAGTCGAAGGACAGCAGCTCCGCGCGGCCCGCGTAGACGCCGCCGAGCAGCGGCTCGACGAGCCGGTCGACGACCTCCTGACCCACCCGAGCGCCGATGAATTCGGCGACGGACACGTCCTCGCCGCGCGGAGTCTCCGGCAGCACGAGGTCGAGCGGCACGCGCGCCAGCCCGGCCGGGGACAGCACCTGCGCGGCGGCGAGCGCCCGCAGATCGGACGGGACGCCCATGACCTGCCCGGCCGGGATCGGCCGCAACGCCCCCCGGCTGAAGATCCCCGAGGACGTGGTGCCGGGGTTCACGAGGTCGTCGGCCCGGCCCAGCGCGCCGACCAGGTCGAGGCCCTCGGGACGGCGGGCGAGCATCGACTCGGCGCCCTCGTCCACCGGGATCCCGGCGATCTCGCTGACCCGCAGCTTGCCGCCGATCCGCGGGGAGCCCTCCAGGACCGTGACCCTGACGCCGTCGCGGGCGAGCAGGCGCGCGGCGGCGAGGCCCGCGACGCCGCCCCCGACGACGACCGCGTGCGCGGCCGGAGCGGTCTTGACGGCGCGGGAGCTGCTCATGTCCTCCAGCCTCCCAGACGACCCGCCGGACCTCGCACCGGGGCGGGCGTGCGCCAGAGCGGGTGCCAGGGCGTGCGCGCTCGCCGCCGTGATCGCGGCGCGCCTCGTTCGTGCCCGTATCGCGACTCGGGCACGGGAACGGTGGTTCGCGCCACCTCGTCCAAGCGCCATGGAGATCGTCGGGCTTGTGCGGAACGGATCGGGAACCATGAGACGGGCGCGCGTCCCCCACGTCGTGGCCGTCCTGCTGGTCGCCGGGACGCTGGCGGCGTGCGGGGGCGGCGGCGACTCCGGCGGAGGCTCGGAGTCCGCCGACCGCGGCGTGGCGGGGGCCCCGGCCGCGCCGAGCGCCGAACGCGCCCCGGCGGGCGGCACGGCGGGCGGCACGGGGAACGGCACGGCCGGGGGCCGGACCGGCGAGCGCGGCGGCTCGCCCCGCCCGCAGGCGCCCCTGGACGCCGGGCGCGAGGTCGTCCACACAGCGCGGCTCCAGGTCCGGGCGAAGGACGTGGACGCGTCGGCGACCAAGGCGAAGCAGTTGGTCGGCGCGGTCGGAGGCTACGTCGAGCGGGAGTCCAGCTCGACCGACCCGGCCCGCTCGGAGATCACGCTGAAGATCCCCGTCGCCCGGTACGGCGAGGTGCTCGACCAGCTCGGCACGCAGCTCGGCTCGAAGCTGTCCCTCACCCAGGAGGCCGAGGACGTCACGGGCGAGGTCGCGGACGTCGAGGCCCGCGTGCGCTCCGCCAGGGCGACCCTGGACACCTACCGCAAGCTGCTCGGACGCGCGAGCTCGATCACCGAGATCATGAACATCGAGAACGAGATCGCCGGGCGCGAGGCCGACCTGGAGGCGCTCCAGGCGCGGCAGAAGGCCCTCAAGAACCGCACCCAGTTCGCGACCGTGACGGTGCTGCTGGTGGGCGAGTCCGTCCCGGCCGGCAAGAAGGACGAGAGGGGCGGGTTCGTCGGCGCGCTCGGCGACGGCTGGCACGCGCTGACCGCGTTCGCGGGCGGCGTCGCCGTCCTGCTGGGCTGGCTGCTGCCGTTTCTGGTCGCGGCGGCGGTGCTCGGCGTCCCGGCGCTGGTCTTCCGGCGCCGCCTGCGCGCCCGGTTCGGACGCCGCCGCCCTTCGCCGCCCGCCCCCTCGTCCTCGGAGAGCCCGGCCGGCTAGGGCGCGTCCTCTGTGCTCGCCTCGTGGACGAGGTCCGTGAGGCGGGCCAGCACGTCCGGGTTCGTGGACGGCAGCACCCCGTGCCCCAGGTTGAAGATGTGCCCCTCGGCGGTGCGCCCGCGGGCGAGCACGTCGCGGGCGCGGCGCTCGACGGTCTCCCACGGCGCGAACAGGATCGCCGGGTCGAGGTTGCCCTGCAGCGCCTTGCCGGGGTCGACGCGGGCGACGGCCTCGTCCAGCGGGACGCGCCAGTCGACGCCGACGACGTCCGCGCCCGCCTCGCCCATCGGGCCGAGCAGCTCGCCCGTCCCGACGCCGAAGTGGATGCGCGGCACGCCGAGCGGCTCGATCTCGGCGAAGATCCGGCGGGTGTGCGGCAGCACGGACTCGCGGTAGTCCTGCGGGGCGACCGCGCCGACCCACGAGTCGAAGACCTGCACGGCGCTCGCCCCGGCCGCGACCTGCACCTTCAGGAACGCGATCGTGAGGTCGGCGAGCCGGGACATGAGGTCGGCCCACAGCTCGGGCTCGCCGTACATCATGGCCTTGGTGCGCTCGTGGTTCTTGGACGGCCCGCCCTCGATCAGGTACGAGGCGAGCGTGAACGGGCCGCCCGCGAACCCGATCAGCGGGGTCGCGCCCAGCTCCCCGACCAGGCCCTGGACGGCCTCAGTCACGTACGGGACGTCGTCCGGGACGAGCGGCCGCAGCCCGGCCAGGCCCGCCGCGTCCCGGATCGGGTCGGCGATCACCGGCCCGACGCCGGGCTTGATGTCGAGGTCGACGCCGATGGCCTTGAGCGGCACCATGATGTCGCTGTAGAAGACCGCCGCGTCCACCCCGTAGCGGCGCACCGGCTGCATCGTGATCTCGACGACCAGGTCGGGCCGGGCGCACGACTCCAGCATCGGGACGCCGTCGCGGACCCGCAGGTACTCCGGCAGCGACCGGCCCGCCTGCCGCATGAACCACACGGGCGTGTGCGGCACGGGCCGGCGGCGGCAGGCCAGCAGGAAGGGGCTCTCGGCGAGGCCGCCGCCCTCGGGCGGGCTCGCGTTCGCGTCGTCGGTGCGGGATGCGTCTGCGGTCACCGTGCGATCGTCCCATGGACGGACGGTGGGAAAGCACCCGGTCGCCCCCCTGAGCGGCACGAACTTCCGGACACGCCGAGCGAAGTCCCGCATTCTGTCACCGGCGCGTGCGAACGTGATGCGTGTCATAGCCGAGGGAGGTCCCCCTTGTACTGTTCCACCTGCGGTGATGAACGTGTGTTCGAGCCACCGCCGTGTCCGGACGGTCATGGCGAGGAATGTCCCGAGCGGGCGTGCGTCGAATGCGGTTCGGCCGTCCTGGTCGGCTCGGTGGTGACCGCGCCGGTCACCGAGTCCTCGCCCGCCGCCTCCGCCCTCCCCCGAGCGCCCGGCCCGGCCGACCGCCGCGCCGCCACCGTGCGAGCCGTGGCCTGACCGGCCCGGCCCCCGAGACGAAACCACCTGTGCCGTGCCTGCTTCCCCTCCGCGTCCCCCGGCCGTCGCCCGCGGCGGCTCCGATGTCCGGCATCACCGACCCGAGTCCCGCCCCCGCACCCGACCACTCCCCCGCACCCAGGCCGGTCCACCCATGAACCCACCTGCGTTCCAGCGGGCGCTCGACACGCTGCGCGAGATCCTCGACGGGCCCGGCCTCCGGCCGGAGCTCGACCTGGAGGACATGCCCGCCCCGCAGAGCCTCGCGCCGTACGCGGCGGCCCTGTCGGGAAGCGTCTACCGCGACGACGACACCGAGATCGCCATGGGCCGCCTCATCGTCCTCTACGATCCCGACGGCCGCGGCGGCTGGACGAACGGCTTCCGCGTCGTCGCCTACATCCGCGCCGACCTGGAGCCCGACATCGCCGCCGAGGAGCTGATCGGCACCGTCGCGTGGGACTGGCTGCTCGAAGCGCTGGAGCCCGCCGGGTTCGCCGGCGTCTCCGGGACGATCACCCGCGCCGTGTCCGAGAGCTTCGGCGACAAGCGGGGCGAGCCGTCCACGACGGAGCTCGAACTGCGCGCCTCCTGGTCCCCGACCGGCGACGACCTCGCCCCGCACGTGGCGGCGTGGTGCGAGGTGATGTGCACCACGGCGGGTCTCCCGCCGTCCGGCGTCGCCGCCCTGCCGGACCGCCCTGGCGGCGCGGGCGGTTGAGCGACGTACGGTAGGGGGCGTGACCACAGCGTCCGGAACCGAGGCGGGGGAGCACACGCGAGCAGGCTGCCGATTTCGTCCGCCGGTGTTCCGCAGGGCCTCGAACGGCTCGTCGATCCGAGGATGAAAAAGGTTCAGTGGGAGTGTCCGAAACGCGCGCGACCGGGCCCGAGCGGGACGCCGGCGCGGAGAACACGGCCGCGACGCGGCCAGGGACCGTTCCAGAGCAGGCCGTCCGGCCGCCCGAGGGCGAGTCGGGCGACGGCCCCCCGGCCGTCCCCTTGCTGGAGCCGCGCGAGGGCGTGCCGCCCGTGGTCACCGATGCGGCGGAACTGGAACGTGTCATCGCCGCGTTCGCCGCGGGATCCGGCCCCGTCGCGGTCGACGCCGAAAGGGCCTCCGGTTACCGGTACGGGCAGCGCGCCTACCTGATCCAGCTCCGCCGCGCGGGCGCCGGGACCGCGCTGATCGACCCGATCGCCCAGCCCGACCTGTCCGGGCTGGACGCCGCGCTCGCCGACGCCGAGATGGTCCTGCACGCCGCCAACCAGGACCTGCCCTGCCTCGCCGAGGTCGGGCTCGTGCCGCGCCGGCTGTTCGACACCGAGCTGGCCGGGCGGCTGCTCGGCTACCCTCGCGTCGGCCTCGGGTCCATGGTCGAGAACGTCCTCGGCTTCCTGCTGGAGAAGGGGCACTCGGCCGCCGACTGGTCGACCCGCCCCCTCCCGGAGGACTGGCTCCGCTACGCCGCGCTCGACGTCGAGCTGCTCGTCGAGCTGCGCGACGCCCTCCAGGTCGAGCTGGCGGACGCGGGCAAGCTGGACTGGGCGCTCGAGGAGTTCGCCGCGATCCTCACCACGCCGCCGAAGCCGCCCCGTCCGGACCCGTGGCGGCGGACGTCCGGCATCCACCGGGTGCGGAACCGGCGGGCGCTCGCCACCGTCCGCGAGCTGTGGGAGGCCCGCGACAAGATCGCCCGCGAGCGGGACCTGTCCCCCGGCCGGGTGCTCCAGGACGCCGCGATCATCGAGCTGGCGCAGCAGACCCCCGGCACGCCCGCCGAGCTGCAGGCCCTGCCGACCATGCGCGGGCGCGGCGCCCGGCGGCACCAGTCCGCGTGGCTGCGTGCCGTCGCCCGCGCCCGCGCGCTGTCGGACCGCAAGCTGCCGGAGCCGACCGTGCCCGGCGACGGGCCGCCGCCCGCGCACCGCTGGGCCGACCGCGACCCGGAGGCCGCGAAGCGCCTCACCGCCGCCCGCGCCGTCGTGGCCGGGCTCGCCGAGGAGCACTCCATGCCGTCGGAGAACCTCATGCAGCCCGACTCCGTCCGGCGGCTCGCCTGGACGCCGCCGGACGAGGCGTCCCCGTCCGCCGTCGCGGCCGTGCTGCACGACCTCGGGGCCCGCCGCTGGCAGATAGAGCTGACCGCTCAACCGATCGCCCGCGCCTTCCACCGCTTGGAGCACAAGGAAGGCTGAGGTTCGCGTTCCGGACATCTTGTCAGGGGCGGGCGAGAGGAACACACTGGCTTAGGTTAGGTTTGCCTAAACACGGGTGTGTGATCAGGAGGAGCGCGCGATGCTACTGGGCAACTTCCTCATCGGGCTGCGAGAAGGGCTCGAGGCCGCCCTGGTCGTGAGCATCCTGATCGCGTACCTGGTGAAGACCGGCAACCGCGCCGCCCTCCTGCCCGTCTGGACGGGCATCGCGCTCGCCGTCGTCCTCGCCACCGGGTTCGGTATCGCGCTGAGCGCCGCGTCCTCGGAGATGCAGTTCAAGACCCAGGAGCTGTTCGGCGGCATCCTGTCGATCATCGCGGTCGGGCTCGTCACCTGGATGGTCTTCTGGATGCGCAAGACGGCCCGCTTCATGAAGGCCGAGCTGGAGGGCAAGCTGGAGGGCGCGCTGAACGTCGGCCCGATCGCGCTCGCCGCCGTCGCCTTCCTCGCGGTCGGACGCGAGGGCCTGGAGACCGCGCTGTTCCTCTGGACGAACATCTCCAACTCGTCCGAGGGGTCCACGCAGCCGATCATCGGGGCGTTCCTCGGCCTCGCCGTCGCCGTCGCGCTCGGCTACCTGCTGTACCGCGGCGGCCTCAAGATCAACCTCAAGCGCTTCTTCACCTGGACGGGCGCGGCCCTGATCGTCGTCGCCGCGGGCGTGTTCGGCTACGGCTTCCACGACCTCCAGGAGGCCGAGGTCTTCCCCGGCCTCGGCTCCGTCGCCATCGAGCCGCACGCCTTCTTCGCCAAGTTCGGCGACGCGGGCGACTGGTTGCAGACGGTCTTCCAGGGCGTCCTGAACGTCACCCCGCAGGTCACCTGGCTCCAGCTCATCATGTGGGCGGCCTACCTGATCTCGGTCATGGCCCTGTTCCTCCGCAGCCCGTCCACCTCCAAGCCCGCCAAGGCCAAGACCAGCGAACCCGTCACGCAGTAACTCCCAGGGGGGCGACCCCCTGGAACCCCCGTTGCGACGCGGACGATCCTCACGACGCCGTTGCGGTCTGTCCTGCCTGTCACGGGCGTCTGCTGCGTCGCTCCGGTCGTCCGCGTCGGCGGGTCGGACGGCCTCCGGCCGCCCGACCCGTGTTTCAAAGGTCGGGGAGGGGGTCTCGGGGGAGGCTGTCGCGGGCGAAGATCTCGGCGTCGGCGGCGTTGACGACCGGGACGTACTCGTCGTCCAGTTCGAAGACGGCGCCGCCGAACTCGAACGAGGCGCCGACGCCGGTCTCCACCGGGCCGATCCGGGTGCCGCGCGGGTAGCTGCCCCAGACGCTGCGCGGCGTGCCGCGGCTCACCGCGCCGGTGGAGATCACCGCGACCTGGTCGTCGGTGACGACGAAGATGAAACCCGCGCCGCCGCCGAAGGCCAGCGCGGGGAAGATGTAGCGGATCTCCCCGTCGATCCCGAGGAACTCCCGGCAGCGCTCCCGGAGCGGGCGTGGCACCGGCATGGCGTACGAGGCACCTCCCCCAGGTGGAACTTCGGCGGGCCTCGGGGTGAATTTCTGCGGGCCCGTCCCAATCATGCACCGGTTCGTCGGAACGTCGCCAGACTCAGACCGCGGCCAGCGCGAGCGTCGGCGGGAGCCGCGCCGCGCGCATCGCCGGGTACAGCCCGGCGGCCGTGCCGATCGCGAGGGTCGCGGCGAGCGCTCCGCCGAGCGCCCACACCGGGATGACCGGCGGCCATCCCCGCCACAACGCGAACCCGGCGGTCACGACCGCGCCGAGGACGACCCCGGCGGCGCCCCCGAACGCCGACAGCAGCAGCGACTCGGTGAGGAACTGCGTCCGGACCTGGCCGCGCGTCGCGCCCAGCGAGCGGCGCAGCCCGATCTCGCGGCGCCGCTCCAGCACCGAGATCACCATCGTGTTGGCGACGCCGACGCCGCCGACCAGCAGCGCGACCGCGCCGAGCCCGAGCAGCAGCCCGGTGAACGCGCCCGCCGCCGCGGCCTTCGCCTCCAGCGCGTCGGACGGGCGGCTGACCTCGACCTCCTCGGGGTGCTCGGGGTTGACCGTCCGCGCGAGGACGGCCCGGACGTCCGCCACCGCCCCGTCCGCCGACCGCTCGTAGATCGTCGTCGGGTGGCCGTCGAAGCCGAGGTGGCGGCGGGCCGCGTCCCAGCCGACCAGGGCGGAGCGGTCGATCTCCGGCGCCAGTTCGGCGGGCCGCAGCACGCCGAGGACGACGAACCACCGCCCGCCGATCCACACCTGGCCGCCCGCCCGGTCCACGCCGAGCCGCCGCGCCGCCTCCGCGCCGAGGACGACGCCGGGGTAGCGCTCGGTGCCCGCGTTCAGCCAGCGCCCGCCGGCCATGCCGACGTCGAGCGTGCCGAGCAGGTCCGTCGTCGCGGCCTGGACGGCGATGCCCTGCGTGACCTCCTTCGGAATTCTGTCGGTGCGGCGGACGGTCGCGTCCACCGAGCCGGTCGCGCCGACCGCGGTCACCGGCCCGATCCGGCGGACCATCTCCGGCGCCGTCTCCGGCAGCGCCGCCTTCCCGCCGAACAGCGTGTCGCCGGGCGCGGCCGTCAGCAGGTTCGTGCCGAGCCGGTCGAGCCGCCGCAGCAGGTCCGCCTTGCTGGACGACGAGATCCCGATCACCGCGACCATCGTCGCGATCCCGATCGCGATGCCGAGCGCCGACAGCACCACCCTGGTCGGACGCGACCGCAGCCCGCCGAGCCCGACGCGCAGGACGTCCCCCGCGCCGAGCCGCGCGGGCGCCAGTGCCGAGCTCATACCGCGCCCACCTCCGCCCGCTGGTCGGCGACGATCAGGCCGTCCCGGACCCGGACCCGGCGCGGCGCCGCGGCGGCCACGTCCAGGTCGTGGGTGATGATCGCGACGGTGGTCCCGGCGTCGTTCAGCTCGTCCAGCAGGGCGAGCACCTCGGCGCCCGCGGCGGAGTCGAGGTTGCCGGTCGGCTCGTCGGCGAGCAGCAGGTCGGGCTCCCCGACGACGGCCCGCGCCACCGCGACCCGCTGCTGCTCGCCGCCGGACAGCTCGTGCGGGCGGTGCCCCGTCCGGTGGCCGAGCCCGACGCGCTCCAGCGCGTCCCGCGCCCGCTCCCGCCGCTCCTTGCGGGAGGCGCCGCCGTAGAGGAGGCCCTCCGCGACGTTGTCGAGCGCGCTCACCCCGGCGGACAGGTGGAACTGCTGGAACACGAACCCGATGTGCCGCGCCCGCAGCGCCGACAGCTCCCGGTCGCCGAGCTCCGACACCTCGTGTCCGGCGACCCGCACGCGTCCCCTGGTCGGACGGTCCAGCGTCCCGATCATGTGCAGCAGCGTGGACTTCCCCGACCCCGAGGGCCCGACGATCGCGGCCATCTCCCCCGGCGCGATCACGAGGTCGACGCCGCGCAGCGCCGCCACGCCGCCCGCGTACTCCTTGGCCACCCCGTCCAGCTCGACGATGTTCACTTGGCCGGCACCCCGACCTTGACGCCCGCGCCGATCCCGGTGCCGGTGACCTCGACGCGCCCGCCGCCGAACGCCCCGGTCCGGACGGGCACGAGCCGCCGCGCCCCGTCCGCCGCCACGACCTCGACGCCGAAGCCGCCCTCGCGGAGCGCGAGCAGCGCCTCCACCGGCACCGACAGGACGTCCTCGCGCCGCTCGCTCTCCAGCTCCACGCTGACCGGGGCCTCGTCGAGGCGTCCCGTTCCGGTGCCGCTGAGCGAGATGTCGACGCCTACCGTGGTCTTCTTGTCCGGCCCGGTTCCCGTGCTCTCGGCGACGCCGCTGACCTTGCTGATCGTCCCGTCGACGGTCTTTCCGCCCGGCAGTTCCACCGTGACCTTCGTGCCCTTCCTGGCGAGATCCTGCTTGTCTGCGTCCAGGTCGACGTGGACGAGCCGCCGAGTCCCCGCCACCGTCAGGACGGGCTGCCCCTGCGTGGTCCGCTTCCCTTCCGGCGCCGTGACCTCGCGGACGCGGACAGCGCCGTCCAGAAATACCACCTGATCGGGACCGACCATTCCGGTGTCGTCGAGCCCCTTGTCGTCCTGCCATTCCCGAACTGCGCTCGCCGTCGAATCCGTGAACTCATCGTCAACCGTGACGCCGCCGTATCCAAGCGCCCGCAGATTCCGCTCTAGATCCCGAACGTCATTTCCCGAATCACCCTGTCTGAGGGTCCGGTACATCGGGCTCCCGCCGTACATCAACGTCACGGGCTTTCCCGCGACCTTCACCAGCGTCCCGCCCCGCTTGACCGTCGCGCCCGCCTCCGGCGCCCAGGTCACCACACCCGACGCCCCCGTCCACACCTGCCTGACGCCCGCATACGTCAACTTCCCGTCCACCTTCTCGGTATCAACGAGATCGCCCCGACTCACCACAGCGGTCGTCAACGGCACCGCAGACCCGGCCTTCGCCTCCCCGCCGTCCCACGTCCACGCCAGAACGCTCCCGCCCGCGACGACCACCCCGACGGCGACGCCGCCGGCCACCACGCGCCGCCTCATTCCCCGGCCCCCGGAAGGCTCCCCTGGCACGCCTTCCTCGCCTTCTCGACCGCGGCCTTGTCGACCCCCTTCGACGGAAGCCTGATCTGCCCGTCCGGCCCGGGGTCGGGCATGTCCACGCCGTGCTCCCGCATGCACTGCGCGAACTTGACGTACTGGTCGCGCTTCTTCGGATCCTTCATGTCGGGCAATTTCCCGCCCGCCTGAAGCCATTGCTGGCACTGCTTCAGCGCGGCCTGCAACTTCTCCCGCCCAGCGCCCTTCCCAAGCCGCAGCGCCGACGCGTCCCCCGACCCCGGATCGGGGACGTCCACACCGTTCTCCCGCATGCACTGCGCGAACTTGAGCCGAGCATCCTCCGCCGAAACCGAAGGACTGGCCGACGCCGAAACCCCGCCCGCGGCCCCACCGGCACTGGCCACGCCGCCTCCGTCATCACCACCACCGCACCCCGCACTCCCGACCAGCACCGCCACCACGACAACCCACACCTTGAATCCCATTACGCCCTCTCCCCCGGAACCACACGCCCCGGACCGAAGAGCCATGACACCGACCCCAGGGTTAAATCCGTATTAGTGGGCGTCCGGGTGGGTTGGCAGAGAGTGCCGGAGTTTGCGGTGCCTGCCGGAATTCGGGGCGGCTGGGGGTGAGGATCCTTGCTGATCAGGGGGAACTTGGAAAGCGTGTATCGGGTCCATTTCGGGGGGCTGGTGTCGGGGGGTTGGGTGGGGGAGTTTGGGGCCATGTGGTCTCGAATTGTCATTGCCGTCCTGTCCGCCGGGTTGCTCGTTCCCGTGGGGGGCTCCGCTCAGGGGGCCACGGGGCCTGAGCCCGATCAGATCGCGCTGCCCAACGGGTTCCAGCCCGAGGGGATCGCCACCGGGCCGGGGCCCGTGGCGTTCTTCGGGTCGCGGTCCACCGGGGCGATCTACCGGGCCGATCTGCGGACCGGGAAGGGAGAGCTGATCAGCAAGGGGCCGGGCACGCCGTCGCTCGGCCTGGAGACGCGCGGCGACCGGCTGTACGTGGCCGGCGGGAAGGCGGGGGACGCGCGCGTCGTCAACACCGAGAACGGTGAGGTCGTCAAGTCGTACAAGCTGACGACGAAGGCGGCCTTCATCAACGACGTCGCCCTCACCAAGGACGCGGCGTGGTTCAGCGACTCGACCAACCAGCAGCTCTACCGGGTCCCGCTGAGCGGGGACGGAGAGGTGAAGACCCTGCCCCTCACCGGCGACATCGTGTGGGGCGAGGGGTTCAACTCCAACGGGATCGAGGCGCTGGACGGCGGTAAGTCGCTGGTCCTCATCCAGTCCAACACGGGCAAGCTGTTCAAGGTCGACCCGGAGACCGGGGTCGCGAAGGCGATCGGCCTGGGCGGCGAGGTCCTCACGGCCGGTGACGGCATCCTGCTGGTCGGACGGACCGTCTACGCCGTGCAGAACCGCCTCAACACCGTGTCCGTGATCGAGCTGAACGACGGCGCCACCGAGGGGAAGGTCGTCAAGAAGCTGACCGACCCGCGGTTCGACGTCCCGACGAGCGTCGCGCGCTCCGGCTCCCGGCTGTACCTGCCGAACGCCCGGTTCAACACGACGCCGACTCCCGACACCCCGTACACCGCGGTCGCCGTCACCCCGTGACGCGGTACTAGCGAGGGGGACGCCCGGCCGCCCGGGAGTGCGTGCGGCCGGGCACCCCCGCGAGCAGGCTTTTTATCGGGGCTTAACCCCTCGCAAGTCATGCTCTTCTGCATGCGTGTGCTGATCGTCGAGGACGAGCGGGTGCTCGCGGACACCATCGCCGACGGGTTCCGCGAAGAGGCCATGGCGGTCGACGTGGTGTACGACGGCGAGGACGCGCTGGAGCGGACGTCGTACAACGACTACGACGTCGTGGTCCTCGACCGGGACCTGCCGGGCGTCCACGGCGACGACGTGTGTCGGGAGCTCGTGACGCGGCGCAGCCCCGCGCGGGTCCTCATGCTGACCGCCGCCGCCGACGTCGACGACCGGGTGGACGGCCTGTCCCTCGGCGCCGACGACTACCTGCCGAAGCCCTTCGTGTTCAGCGAGCTGGTCGCGCGGGTGCGGGCGCTCGCGCGCCGGTCGGGGCCGGTGGTGCCGCCCGTCCTGGAGCTGCGCGGCATCCGGCTCGACCCGTACCGGCGCCGGGCCGCGCGCGACGGCCGGGAGCTGCGGCTGACGAAGAAGGAGTTCGCCGTGCTGGAGGAGCTGCTGCGGGCGGACGGCGGCGTGGTGAGCGCCGAACGGCTGCTGGAGCGGGCGTGGGACGAGAACATCGACCCGTTCAGCAACATCGTCCGCGTCACGATGGCGACGCTGCGCCGCAAGCTCGGCGGTCCGCCGGTGATCGAGACGGTGACCGGGTCCGGGTACCGGCTGGAGGCGCGGTGAGGCGGCCGGGCAGGCCGCGGCTGAGCGTGCGGGCGCGGCTGACGCTCGTGTACGGGTCGCTGTTCCTCGTCACGTCGGCCGTGCTGGTCGGGGTGACGTACCTGCTGACCGTCCGGTCGATGGACCAGCGGTTCACGATGAGCGACAGGGTCACGCCGATGACCGTGACGCGGCTGCGCGGCCTCGCCGTGAAGGGCGACGTCGACGAGCTCATGGCGCTGAAGGCGGACGCCGACCGGCAGTTCACCCAGCAGAAGCACGACGTCCTCCAACAGCTCCTGCAGAGCTCGCTGGTGACGATGCTGGTCCTCGGCGTCCTCGCCGTGGTGATCGGTTACGTGGTGGCGGGACGGATGCTGCGCCCGCTGCACACGGTCACCGCGACGGCGCGGCGGCTGTCGGAGAGCAACCTGCACGAGCGGATCGTCCTGGACGGCCCGCAGGACGAGATCAAGGACCTCGCCGACACGTTCAACCGGATGCTGGACCGGCTGAACCGCGCGTTCGACGCGCAACGCCGGTTCGTCGCGAACGCATCGCACGAGTTGCGCACGCCGCTCACCATCAACCGCACCGTCCTTGAGGTCGCGCTCGCCAGCCGGCGGAACCCGCCGGAGACGAAGGCGCTCGCGGACGTCCTGCTCGGCAACACCGCCCGGCACGAGCGGCTGATCGAGGGGCTGCTGACGCTGGCCCGGTCGGAGCGGGACCTCGCCGCGCGGGTCGCGACGCCGCTGCCGGACGTGGTCCGCAGCGCCCTGGACCATCTCGACGAGCAGGCGGACGAGGCGGGCGTCGACGTCGAGGTCCGGCTCGCGCCCGCGACGGTCAGCGGCGACCCCGTCCTGCTGGAGCGCTGCGCGGTGAACCTGCTGGAGAACGCGGTGAAGCACAACGTGCGGGACGGACAGGTCTGGGTGCGCACCGGCGTCCGGGACGGCTCGGCGTTCCTCCAGGTCGTGAACACCGGACGGGCGGTGCCGAGCTACGAGATCGGGACGATCTTCGAGCCGTTCCGCCGCCTGCGTCCCGACCGTTCTCCGCGCTCGGACCGAGCAACGGACGGGGCAACAGCGGTGAGGGAGCGGACGGGGTCGGCGGACGGGGCCGGGCTCGGCCTGTCGATCGTCCGGGCGGTGGTGGACGTGCACGGCGGGACGATCGAGACCGTCCCGCGCCCGGAGGGCGGGCTGGCGATCACCGTCCTGCTCCCGCTGTCGGCGGAACCCGCCCTGACCGCCGCCGTGGCCGCGACCTAACCCGCCTGCTCCGCGTCGAGGGAGTGGGCCGAGTCCCGGGGCGACGGCCAGCGGACGCTGCCCTCCGGCACGGTCTGGCCGGGGCGGGCGGCGAGCCAGCGGTGCACGACCTTGCCGGTGGCGTTGCGCGGCAGCTCGGCGATGAAGTGGACGTCGCGCGGCGCCGCGTACCGGGCGACCTGGGCGTGCACGTACGCGCGCACGGCGTCGGCGTCCAGCCGGGCGCCGGGCCGCAGGACGACGTAGGCGGCGAGCCGCTGCCCCCAGTCGTCGTCCGGCACCCCGACGACGGCGACCTCGTGGACCTCGGGGAGGCGGAGCAGCGCGTCCTCCACGTCGCGCGGGACGATGTTCTCGCCGCCCGACACGACGAGGCCGTCGCGGCGGCCGTCCACGAACAGCAGGCCCCGGTGGTCGATGTGGCCGAGGTCGCCGGTGGCGAGCATCCCGTCGCGGACCTCCATCGGCTCGCCGCCCGTGTACCCCTCGAACAGCAGCTCGTTCGCGACGTGGATCTGCCCGATGGTGGGGCGGCCGACCCGGCGGCCGCCCGCGTCGCGGATGGCGAGCGCGGTGTTGCGCGGCGGCCGGCCGGCGGTGCGCGGGTCGAGCCGCAGGTCGCGCGGGATGGCGATGGACACCCACGACGCCTCGGTGGACCCGTAGACGTTGTAGAGGCGGTCGCCGAACTCGTCCATGAAGCGGGTGGCGAGGTCGCCGGGAAGGGCGGCGCCGCTGACCGCCGCGATCCGCAGCGAGGACGTGTCGTGCCGGGCGCGGACCTCCGGGTCGAGGTCGAGGACGCGCTGCAGCATGACCGGGACGGCGAACACGGTCACGTCCCGGTGGGACGCGACGGCCCGCAGCGTCTGCTCGGCGTCGAAGCGGCGGTGCAGCACGACCGGGGCGCGCAGCGCCCACGCCATCTGCAGGGCGGCGTAGCCCCAGGTGTGGAACAGCGGCGCCTCGATGACCATCGTTTGCTTGGCGCGCAGCGGGATCCGGGACGTCATCGACGCGAGCGGCCACAGCCCGGGACGCGGCGGGCGGCGGGCGCCCTTCGGACGTCCGGTGGTGCCCGAGCTGAGCATGATCGTCCGGCTCTGGATCTGCGGCGGCGACGCCACGGCCTCCGACTCCGGGACGGCGCGGATGACCTCGTCCAGGCTCCGGCCCCGCACCGGACGGCCCGGCTCCGGCGCGGGACGCGGCCGGGGCGCCGCCAGCGGCGGCAGCGCGGCGAGCGGAACGGGCGCCGCGAGCGGAGCGGGATCGGGGCCGGGACGCCGGTCGGCCCACAGCACCGTCCGGCGGAGCGCGATCGGCATGTCGGCGAGCAGCGGCGCGAACTCGGCGTCCGCGACGATCAGCGTGGGCCGCAGCTCGCCGAGGACGGCCCGCGTCCAGCTCGCCCCGGCGCCCGTGTTGAGCAGGACGACCTCCGCGCCGCGGCGGCTGCACGCGACGAGCGTCAGCACCATGCCCCGGTGGTTGCGGCAGAGGACGCCGACGCGCGGGCGCGGGCCGCGCAGCGGCAGCCCGGCGGCGAGCCGCGCGGCGCGCTCGTCCAGCTCGGCGAAGGTGAGGGCGCCCTCGTCGTCGATCAGCGCGGTCCGGGACGGGGAGCGCGCGGCGGCGCCCGCGACGAGCCCGGCGAGCGTGGTTCCCCAGCGGCGCAGCGTGCGGAGTTGGCGCCCGGCGCGGCGCGGGCCGCCCGCGAACAGCAGCCCGGTGCGGAGCAGGAGGGCGGTCAGATCGCGGATATGCCCGATCCGCCGGCGCATCCCCGGCCGGTACGCGGGCCTCGCGTGCGTCACCGCGCCCTCCTCGGTGGTACCGAGCCACGTTACCCAGCCGCCACCTGCGGAACAAGACCGGCCGGGGCCGCTCCGGACGGGCGGTCCGGCGTCAGTGGTTACTGACGAGTAGTATGAATGGTTACCGACTGGTAGCAAAGGCCCGGCGGCGCCGCCGGACCCCATCCGCAGGGAGGGACGAACCGTGCCACGCACCGCACGCGACGTCGTGTTCGTCGACGGCGTCCGCACGCCGTTCGGCAAGGCGGGCCCGAAGGGCCTGTACGCGGAGACCCGCGCAGACGACATGGTCGTCCGCGCCATCCGCGAGCTGCTGCGCCGCAACCCGTCCCTCCCGCCCGAGCGGGTGGACGAGGTCGCGATCGCCGCCACCACCCAGACCGGCGACCAGGGCCTCACCATCGGGCGGTCCGCCGCCGTGCTGGCCGGGCTGCCGAAGACCGTCCCCGGCTACGCGATCGACCGGATGTGCGCGGGCGCGATGACCGCCGTGACCACATCCGGCGCGGGGATCTCGTTCGGGTCCTACGACGTCGCCATCGCGGGCGGCGTCGAGCACATGGGACGCCATCCGATGGGCGAGGGCGTCGACCCGAACCCGAGGTTCCTCGCCGACAGGCTCGTCGACCCGTCCGCCCTCGTGATGGGGTCGACCGCGGAGAACCTGCACGACCGGTTCCCGGAGATCACCAGGGAGCGCGCGGACGCCTACGCCCTGCGCAGCCAGCAGAAGGTCGCCGCCGCGTACGCGGCCGGGAAGATCCAGCCGGACCTGGTGCCGACCGCGGTCCGCTCCGCCGAGAAGGGATGGGGACTCGCCACCGAGGACGAGCCGCCCCGTCCCGGCACCACGATGGACGACCTCGCCCGCCTGCGGACGCCGTTCCGCCCGCACGGCAGGGTCACGCCCGGGAACGCCGCCGGGCTCAACGACGGCGCGACCGCCTGCCTGCTCGCCGCCGAGGACGTCGCCGCCGAGCTCGGCCTCACCGCGCGGATGCGCCTGATCGACTTCTCGTTCGCCGGGGTGGAGCCGGAGGTGATGGGCGTCGGGCCCGTCCCGGCCACCGAGCGGCTCCTCGCCCGCAACGCGCTGACCATGGACGACATCGGCCTCATCGAGATCAACGAGGCGTTCGCCGTGCAGGTGCTCGCGTTCCTCGCGCACTTCAAGATCGCCGACGACGACGCGCGGGTGAACCCGTGGGGCGGCGCGATCGCCGTCGGGCATCCGCTGGCGTCGTCCGGGGTCCGGCTGATGAACCAGCTCGCCCGGCAGTTCGAGGAGCGTCAGGACGTCCGGTACGGACTGACGACGATGTGCGTGGGAATGGGCATGGGCGGGACGGTTCTGTGGGAGAACCTCAACTGGGAAGGCACCAAATGACCGGGCTTGGGGAACTCTTCGCTGACGAGGTCGTCACCCACGCCCACGTGCGGGACGTGACGCTGCCGAACGGCGCGGGCACCCTCGCGCTGATCACGCTCGACAACGGCCATGACCACACCAAGCCCAACACGTTCGGCCCGAAGGGCCTCGCCGAGCTGAACGCCGCCCTCGACGCCGTCGCCGCGCGCGACGACCTCGCGGCGGTCGGCGTCACCGGCAAGCCGTTCATCTTCGCGGTCGGCGCGGACCTCAAGGGCGTCCCGCTGATCAGCAGGCGGGAGGACGCGGCCGCCATCGGCAAGCTCGGCCACGACGTGTTCCGGCGGCTCGGTGAGCTGGACGTCCCGTCGTTCGCCTACTACAACGGCGCGGCGATGGGCGGCGGCGTCGAGATCGGCCTGCACTGCGCCTACCGGACGATCTCGTCCGGCGTGCCCGCGTTCGCGCTGCCCGAGGCGTTCCTCGGCCTGGTGCCGGGCTGGGGCGGGACGTACCTGCTCCCCCGGCTGATCGGCGCGGAGAAGGCGCTCAAGGTCGTCATCGAGAACCCGCTCGCGCAGAACCGGATGCTGAAGGGCCGGCAGGCGTACGAGCTGGGCATCGCGGACGCGGTCTTCGACTCGGCCGACTTCCTGGAGGAGTCCCTCACCTGGACGGCCCGCGTCCTGAACGGCGAGATCACCGTCCACCGGCCGAAGGTCGACACGGGCAAGGCGTGGGACGACGCCGTCGCGATGGCCCGCTGGAACGTCGACGGCAGGCTGCACGGGGCGGCGCCGTCCTACACGCGGGCGCTCGACCTGGTCGCCGCCGCCAAGGACCGCACCCGCGACGAGGGCTTCGCGGCTGAGGACGAGGCACTCGCCGACCTCATCATGAGCGACGAGCTGCGCGCCGGGCTATACGCCTTCGACCTGACCCAGAAGCGCGCGAAGCGTCCCGCCGGAGCACCGGACAAGGCCCTCGCCCGGCCGGTCACCAAGGTCGGCGTCGTCGGCGCGGGCCTGATGGCGTCGCAGCTCGCGCTGCTGTTCGCGCGCCGCCTCGAAGTCCCGGTCGTGTTGACCGACCTCGACCGGGAGCGCCTGGACAAGGGCGTCGGCCACGCGCACGCGGAGATCGACAAGCTGCACGGCAAGGGGCGCCTCTCCCCCGACCAGGCGGGCCGCCTCAAGGCGCTGATCAGCGGCTCGCTGACCAAGGACGCCTTCGCCGACGCCGACTTCGTCATCGAGGCGGTCTTCGAGGAGATGTCGGTCAAGCGGAAGGTGTTCGCCGAGTTGGAGGAGCACGTCTCGGACGAGTGCGTCCTCGCGACGAACACCTCGTCGCTGTCGGTGTCGGAGATGGCGGACGGGCTGCGGCGGCCGGGGCGGGTCGTCGGGTTCCACTTCTTCAACCCGGTCGCGGTGCTGCCGCTGCTGGAGATCGTCCGGGGCGAGCGGACCGACGACGCGGCGCTCGCCACCGCGTTCGCGACCGGCAAGGCCCTGAAGAAGTCGTGCGTGCTGGTCAAGGACGCCCCGGCGTTCGTGGTGAACCGCGTGCTGCTGCGGCTGCTGGCGGAGATCGTCCAGGCCGTGGACGAGGGCACGCCCATCGACGTCGCCGAACGCGCCGCGCAGCCGCTCGGCCTGCCGATGCCGCCGTTCGTGCTGATGGGACTCGTCGGCCCGGCGATCGCGCTGCACGTCAACGAGACCCTGCACGCCGTGTTCCCCGACCGGTTCCCGCTGTCGGACAATCTCGCGAAGCTCGTCGCGTCCGGCAAGTCCGGCGTCTACCTGCCGGACTTCTCCCTCGACCCGGAGGCCGTCGAGATCTTCGGCGGCGGGACGAGCCCGTCCACCGAGCAGCAGGTCCTCGACCGGGCGCTCGCCGCGCTCGCCGACGAGATCCGCGTGATGCTGGACGAGGGCGTCGTCGCCGCCCCGGAGGACATCGACCTCTGCATGATCCTCGGCGCGGGCTGGCCGTTCCACCTCGGCGGCATCACCCCGTACCTGGACAGGTCCGGCGTCGCCGAACGGGTCACCGGCCGCCGCTTCCTGGAGCCGGGCGTCGCCTCCCTCGACGCCGGGTAGCCGCCGGAGCCGAGCACACCGTTCGAGACGGCCGTTCCAGGCCGTCTCGAACGGTGTCTGACCTGCACGTACGAACTCGAACGAACCCGACCGGCGCAGGTGTTGCCGGACGGGCGGCGGGACCTGAAATCTCGATCGCGGATCCAGACCGGCCGGTCCTCAAGGGGATCGGCCCGACCTGAAGGAGACGCGATGATCCCCACGCCCGTGCGCCGCGGAGCGCTACTGGCCTCCGGGCTGGCCGCCGCCGGCGCCATGACGCTGACCGCCCTGCCCGCCGCCTCCGCGGCCCCCTCCCCCGAACCGGCGTCCCAGCTCACGGCGGTGGGGGCGAAGACCCCGGCCCGTGATGTCATCATCTGCGAGCTCAAAGTGCACGACCCGCACTACTCGCACCACGCCCACGCGAAGAACCAGAGCGTGGTCAACGTGGTCGCCGACATCACGTGCACCAAGCCGGTGGCCCGTCTGACGATCAGGGTCCGGCTCTGGAAGAACGGCCGCGCCTACAAGACCAGCGCACAGGTCTCGAAGGCCGGCAAGGCATATCTCCGGCAGAACGCCGCCGGCCCGTGCGTCGCGAAGCAGACGTACAGGGGCGAGGCATGGGTGTACGTGAAGCCCCCGCCCGGTCACCAGCCGCCGTCGGGCAAGACCCACATCTACGGAGATTCCGTGAAGATCCCCAGTTGCAAGAAGCGCTGACGCAGCCTGGGCACGACCGTCTCGCCGACCCGTGCCGCCGGTGCTCCACCGGTGGGACGGGTCGGCGGGCCGGGGCGACGCCGACCGGCGTCACCGATTGATCTGGTCGCTGTCCTCGTCGATCGGGTCGGTCGGCTCCACCCGGACGACTTCCAGGGCGGGCTCGCCGAGCAGGTCGTCGATCAGCCCGGCCGGGCCGCCGACATAGGTCGAGTCGAGGTCGATGTCGGTGGCCGCACACCACGAGCGGTCGTCGGGCCAGAACAGGTTCGGCGACTGCGGGAAGAAGAACCCAGCCCCGCGGTGACCCAGCTCCGTGGCGGCGTCGAGCGGCCCCTCGAACATCACGTAGTCGCGCCAGGGCAGCCGCACCCGCGGCGCATCGTCGAACGCGGGCCCCGGCTCCGGGTCTGGCGGGGACGGCTCCGGCGGCGCGTCCGACTGCGCGTCAGGCGGCGCCTTGAACGCGACCATCAGGGACGTGGCGCCCGTGATCCAGCCCCAGCCGCTCCAGAGGCAGAACCAGCACCGGTCCGGGGCGGCGGTGTGGCGGGCCAGCACCGCGCACAGGGCGCTCAGCAGCGGCGGGGAGAGTTCGCCGCGCTCGGGCGGCTCGTCCCACGGCGGCGGGCCGTCCCCCGCCCCGGACGCCGGACGGGACAGCGCCTTGAACTGGACGCGCGGATGAATCGAACGCCCCGTCCACCCGGCCACCTCATGCCAGCGGACCGGCTCCCCGCTCGGTGAGTCGGCGGGATGAAGGATGCGCGCATAGGCCGCGAACCCGCCGGGCAGCAAGGCCCGCACACCCGAGTCGGTGTCGGTGTCGTCCATCTCCGTCTCCAGCCAGGCGGCGGGAGACGTGTCGGTCACCAGGCGGAGCCGGGAAGAAACGTCGGTCACTGCGAACCACCCCCGCCTCCGCACTGCTGGACGCGGAGATTGTCACCGACCGCCAACGTGTCCACGGTCAGACAATAGTCCGCCCGGTCGGGGGAAGTCCGCCGCGAGACCCGTCGACCCGGGCGTCCGCTCATCGGCCGACACCGCCACATAAGCCGCGCGCTGCCGGGCATAGGGCTGGCAAACCCCTGTGATCAACACCCGGAGGAAGCGCGATGGACCTGCGCCGGACGAAGACGGTCGAGCAGTCGATCAGGGACACCGAGGAGCCAGGTCACCGGCTCCGACGCGCCCTGTCGGCGTTGGACCTCACCGTGTTCGGCGTCGGCGTCATCGTCGGGACGGGCATCTTCGTCCTGACCGGCCAGGTCGCCCGGGACAAGGCCGGGCCCGCCGTCGCGCTGTCGTTCATCTTCGCCGCCGTGGTGTGCGGGCTCGCCGCGCTCTGCTACGCCGAGTTCGCCTCCACGGTCCCGGCCGCCGGGTCCGCCTACACGTTCTCCTACGCGACGCTCGGCGAGTTCCCGGCGTGGATCATCGGCTGGGACCTGATCCTGGAGATGGCGCTCGGCGCGGCCGTCGTCGCGGTCGGCTGGTCCGGCTACTTCGCCTCGCTGCTGGACGACGTCGGGATCACCGTCCCGGCGGCGATCGCCGCGCCGCCGGGCGACGGCGGGACGGTCAACGTCCCCGCCATCGGACTCGTCGTCGCCGTGACCGCGCTGCTCGTCCTCGGCATCAAGGTGTCGTCGCGGGTCAACGCCGTCGTCGTGACCATCAAGATCGTGGTCGTGCTGCTGGTGATCTTCGCCGGGCTGTTCTTCGTCAAGGGCGCGAACTACCACCCGTTCATCCCGCCGTCGAAGCCGACGGCGTCCGAGGGCGGTCTCGGCGCGCCGCTGATGCAGGTGCTGTTCGGGTTCACCCCGGCCAGCTACGGCTGGCTCGGCATCTTCGCCGCCATCGCCATCGTCTTCTTCGCCTACATCGGCTTCGACGTCGTCGCCACGGCCGCCGAGGAGGCCCGCCGTCCGCAGCGCGACGTCCCGATCGGGCTGATCGGCTCCCTCGTCATCACGGCCGTGCTGTACGCGGCGGTGGCGACGGTCGTCGCGGGCATGCAGAACTACAAGGACCTCAGCACGGAGGCGCCGCTCGCGGACGCGTTCAAGGCCGTCGGGCATCCGGCGTTCGCGACCATCATCGACGTCGGCGCGGTCGCCGGGCTGATCACCGTCGTGCTGATCCTGCTGCTCGGGCAGAGCCGGATCTTCTTCGCGATGGGCCGCGACGGCCTCATGCCGCCCTGGCTGTCGGTCGTCCACCCGCGCTTCGGCACGCCCTACCGGTCGACGATCCTCATGGGCACGATCGTCGCGGTGCTCGCCGGGTTCATCCCGCTGGCCAAGCTCGCCGAACTGGTCAACATCGGCACGCTGTTCGCGTTCCTCGTCGTCTCCGTCGCCGTGGTGATCCTGCGCCGGACGCGCCCGGACCTGCCCCGCTCGTTCCGCACGCCGTGGGTGCCCGTCGTCCCGGCCCTGTCCGTGCTGGGCTGCCTGTTCGTCATGATCAACCTGCCGGTGGAGACGTGGCTGCGGTTCGCCGTGTGGCTGGTCGTCGGGGTGGTCGTCTACGCCGCGTACGGGTACCGGAGGAGCAGGGTGGGCGCCGCCCGAAACCCCTGAAATATCGGAGGCCCGCCGTGATGGGCCTCACGGTGTCCTTTTGGCGGCCGGGTGGGCACAATGGCGGCCATGGCTTCTCCAGTGCTCGTCGCGGTGATCGGGTCCGGCCCCGCGGGGATCTACGCGGCCGAGGCTCTCGTCAAGCAGACCGACGGCGACGTCAGGGTGGACGTGTTCGACCGGCTGCCGTCGCCGTACGGCCTGGTCCGCTACGGCGTCGCGCCCGACCACACGTCGATCAAGGCGATCGCCCGTTACCTGCAGAAGGTGCTGGAGAACCCGGCCGTCCGCTTCTTCGGCTGCGTCGAGCTCGGCCGCGACCTCACCCGCGCCGACCTGCTCGGCTGCTACGACGCCGTCATCTACTCGACCGGCGCGATGGTCGACCGGCACATGCGGATCCCGGGCGAGGAGCTGCCGGGCAGCATCGCCGCCACCGACTTCGTCAACTGGTACTGCGGGCACCCCGACGCCGCCGACCACACGTTCGACCTCTCGGTCGAGGAGGTCGCGGTCATCGGCGTCGGGAACGTCGCCGTGGACGTCGTCCGCATCCTCGCCAAGTCGGCCGACGAGCTGCGCGCCACCGACGTCCCCGAGCAGGTCATCGAGGCGCTGTCGCAGAGCCGGGTGAAGCGCGTCCACATGGTCGGACGGCGCGGCCCCGCGCAGGCCAAGTTCACCACCAAGGAGGCCCGCGAGCTGGGCGAGCTTCCGAACGCGGGCATCCACGTCAGCCCGGCGGACATGGACCTCGACCCCGCCAGCGCCGAGCTCGCCGAGAAGGACCGGCACGTCCGCGGCAACGTCAAGGTGCTGAACACCTGGACGGCGGAGCCGCCCGCCGACCGCGCTCGCCAGATCGACGTCCGGTTCTGGCGAGCGCCCGTCGAGATCCTCGGCACGGACCGGGTCGAGGGCCTGCGGCTGGAGAAGACCCGGCTGGACGACAGCGGCCGCGTCACCGGGACCGGCGAGTTCGAGACCCTGCCCGTCGGGCTGGTGCTGCGCTCGGTCGGCTACCAGAGCGTGCCGCTGGACGGCGTCCCGTTCGACGAGCGGTCATCGACCGTCCCGAACGCGGGCGGGCGGATCGTCGGCCCGGACGGCGCCCCGGCGCCCGGCGAGTACGTCGCCGGATGGATCAAGCGGGGGCCGACCGGGGTCGTCGGCACCAACAAGTCGGACGCGGCGGAGACCGTCCGCAACCTGCTGGAGGACGTCCTCGCCGACGGGTCGCGCACGCCGCCCGAGCACACGATCGAGGAGCTGCTGGAGTCGCGCGGCCTGCGCGTCGTCACCTACGACGACTGGCTGAACCTGGACGCCGCCGAGATCGCCCTCGCCCGCGCGCTCGACCGGGGCGACCGGGTCAAACTGGCCCGCTGGGAGGCCATGACGTCCGCGTGCCGCGGCCGCGACTGACTCACATTCCCGACAATCTCCCGGCCGTCAGGTAGTGACGGGTATGTCACTCTGGCGCTACGGTGCCGCGTGTGACCGGCGGTCCAGAACTGTACGGGTTCCCCCCACCCGAGACGGTGCCAGACCTCAGATGGCTCGGGCCCGACTACGTTTCCGTACTGGTGTACGACCTGACGCAGGGGCTCCTGCGCCAGGATCCGCGCACGTCCGTGATGGGCGTGCGGTGCGAGGGCGAGCCGCGGCTCGACCCCTCGGTCGACCCGGCGGGCGTCATCCGCGCGCACGACGCCTGCTTCCCGCTCCAGGTATTCGTCCGCGACGGCTCGGGACGCCCCTGGCTGCTGCGCGGCCGCTGGACGTACTCGGGCCGCGAACTCGGCACGGCGGCGGCGTCCATCACCCACTTCTGGCAGTTGGTCTCGGCGGACGGCGTCTAAGCGGCGGCGTCTAAGCGGGCGGCTGCGGCGGGAGCAGCGCGTGGAGTCCGGCGCGGAGCCGCTCGACGCTCATGCCCTCCTCGGCCCGCAGGTAGTCGATCACGTCGGCGCGCAGGGACGTGAACACGACGTGCGCCAGGTGGCGTGCGTCGGCGGCGGGGTGGACGGCGTGGATCCGGCTTTCCAGCTCGCCGATCCAGAACTGGCTCGCGGGGTTGGCGTAGTAGGCGTTCGGACGGCGGTGTTCGAGCGCGCGGATCAGCGTCCGGTTCTCCAGGACGAAGTCGAGCAGCGCGTCCAGGTAGGCGTGCAGGGCCTCTCCCTCCTGGGCGCCGGGGCCGAGCGGCGGCGGGCCGGTGCGCAGGGCGTCCCGCAGCGCGCCCACCCGCGGCGCGAGCACGGCCTCGACCAGGCCGCCGAGGTCGCCGAAGCGCCGCAGCACGGTCGCCTTCCCGACGCCCGCCGCCTCGGCGACGCGGGCGAGGGTCACGCGGTCGAGGTCCTCACGGGCGAACAGCGCCTCGGCCGCCTCCAGGACGGCCGCGCGGTTGCGCACGACGTCGGCTCGTTCGGCCACCGTCGCCTCCTTGCTGAAACGGACCAGCGGACCATATTATCCCGAGGTGTAAATGGACCAGCGGACCGTTTGAGGTGGGCATCATGGACGAGAGCGTGACCGCGACTCCCGACGCCGAGCGTCCGCCGAGTCGGCGGGAGGCCGCCCTGGCGATGCTCGAACAGTTGCGGGCACGCGACCCGGAACCCTACCGGGACCGCGCGCCCGTTCCCCGCGTCATCGACGTCGTCGGACGGCGCAGCGGCGTGTCGCGTCCGTTCGGCGTCAACGTCACCGAGCTCGACGGCGCGCTGTACGTGTGCTCGTCGACCCGCGCCCGCGACTGGGTGCGCAACCTGCTCGCCGCCGGGCGCTGCCGCGTCGAGCGCGACGGGCCGGACGGCCGCGACACCGAGCGCCGGGCCGTCCTCGTCGAGGGACGCGAGGCGGCGCGGGCGCTGGCGGTCTACCTGGCCGCGTCCGGCCACCGGGACCCGGAGCTGCCCTTCGACCCGTCCGCGCCGGTCGAGGAGATCGAGCGCCACACCGGCCGGGTCGCCGTACTCCGCCTCGACCCGGCGACCCGCGACTGAACGCGGCGAAGGTCGCCGGCGCGGCCCCGGCGACCCGAGCGCGACGAAGGACTCCGGCGCGGACTCCCCGCGACCCGGGACCGAGCGCGGCGGGCCCGGTCGCGGTCAGTCGCGGTCGGAGGTCTCGTGGTCGGAGGGCTCGCCGTCCGGCGCCGCCGGGCTGTCCACCGAGGTGATGCGGGAGACGTACTCGGTGAGGTCGCGCGCGAGCGCCTGCGGGGTGAGGCCGACGTCGGCGAGGATCTCGCCGCGGGACGCGTGGTCGAGGAACTCCTGCGGGATGCCGAAGGTGCGGATCGGCGCGTCGACCTCGCCGTCGCGCAGCAGCCGCGCGACCGCGTCGCCGAGGGCGCCGGTGCGGCCGTTGTCCTCCGCGACGGCGACGAGCGCGTGCTCGCGGGCGAGGTCGAGCAGCGCCGGGTCGAGCGGCTTCACCCAGCGCGGGTCGACGACGGTGACGCCGATCCCCTGCGCGGCGACCAGCTCGGCCGCCTCGACGGCGGGCGTCGCCATCGACCCGGCCGCGACGAGCAGGACGCGGGTGCCGTTGGAGCCGTCGTGCCGGGCGAGCACGTCCATGCCGCCGACCCGGTCGATCGCCTCGATGTCGGCGTCGGCGGGGCCCTTCGGGTAGCGGAGCGCGGTCGGCCCGTCGGACACGGCCACGCACTCGCGCAGCAGTTCGCGCAGCCGGGCGCCGTCGCGCGGGGCGGCGACGCGCAGCCCCGGCACGAGCTGCAGGATCGACATGTCCCACATGCCGTTGTGGCTCGGGCCGTCGTTGCCGGTCACGCCGGAGCGGTCCAAGGCGAAGGTGACCGGCTGCCGGTGCAGCGCCGCGTCCATCAGCACCTGGTCGAAGGCGCGGTTCAGGAACGTCGCGTACAGGGCGACGACCGGGTGCAGCCCGCCCATCGCGAGCGCGGTCGCCGACGTGACGGCGTGCTGCTCGGCGATGCCGACGTCGAAGATGCGGTCGGGGAACGCCTCGGCGAACGGGGCGAGCCCGACCGGGTAGAGCATCGCGGCGGTGATGCCCACCACGTCGCGGCGCTCGCGGCCGATCGCGACCATCTCCTCGCCGAAGACCTTCGTCCAGGAGGGGCCGACGCCCTTCTTGCGGACGAACTCCCCGGTGGCGGGGTCGAACGCGCCGGGACCGTGCATGTGGTCCTCGGTGTCGTTCTCGGCGGGGGCGTAGCCGCGGCCCTTGGTGGTGATGCAGTGCACGATGACCGGACGGCCGAACCCGCGGGCCCGGCGCAGGGCGCGCTCGACGGCGTCCTCGTCGTGGCCGTCGATCGGGCCCACGTACTTGATGCCGAGGTCCTCGAACATGGCCTGCGGCTGGAAGACGTCCTTGATGCCCTTCTTGATGCCGTGCAGCGCCTCGTAGGTGAAGTTGCCCACGACGGGCGCCCGCGGAACCGTCTTCTTGATGAGGTCGAGCGCGTTCTCGTACCCCTGGGTCACGCGGAGCTGGGCGAGGTGCGAGGCCAGCCCGCCGATCGTCGGCGAGTAGGAGCGGCCGTTGTCGTTGACGACGATGATGACCGGACGGTCGGCGCCCGCGGCGATGTTGTTGAGCGCCTCCCAGCACATGCCGCCGGTCAGCGCGCCGTCGCCGACGACCGCGACGACGGCCCGGTCGCTCTCGCCGCGGAGCTGGAACGCCTTGGCGAACCCGTCGGCGTACGACAGCGCGGTCGAGGCGTGCGAGTTCTCGATGATGTCGTGCTCGGACTCGGCGCGGCTCGGGTACCCGGACAGGCCGCCGCGCTTCTTCAGCTGCTCGAAGTCGTGGCGCCCGGTGAGGAGCTTGTGCACGTACGCCTGGTGGCCGGTGTCGAAGAGGAGCTTGTCGTGCGGCGAGTCGAAGACCCGGTGCAGCGCGATCGTCAGCTCGACCGCGCCGAGGTTGGGCCCGAGGTGCCCGCCGGTCTTGGCGCAGGCCTGCACGAGGAACTCGCGGATCTCCTCGGCGAGGTGGGACAGTTGAGCGGCGTCCAGTCGTTTGAGGTCGTCGGGACCCTTGATCGACTCAAGCAAGCGCACTCGTTTCAACTCCTCCGTCGGGGACCGGTTCCCCTGGCTCGGGCCGTTCCGAGTTTAATCCCGGTTCGCCCGCGCCGCGCAGAGGCGCACCCTGGCGCACGGGTGCGAAACGGCTGACCCGCACGGGAAATTCGGTCCCGACCGGGCCCGATGGGGTAGGAAGTGTCCATGGTCGTCGAAGAGATCGTGCTGCTCAACGCGGATGACGAGGCGGTCGGAACCGCGCCGAAACACACGAGCCACCATAGGGACACGCCCTACCACCTGGCCTTTTCCTGCTATGTCGTGGACACGGAGGGTCGCGTCCTGATCACTCGGCGCGCCCTCGACAAGCGGACCTTCCCCGGAGTCTGGACGGGCAGCTGCTGCGGCCACCCCGCCCCGGGCGAGGGCCTGCGCGACGCGGTCCTGCGGCGGCTGAAGGACGAGCTCGGCATGTCGGACGCCGCGCTGACGTCCGTCCTGCCGCGGTTCCAGTACCGGGCGGTCGCCGGCGACGGCACCGTCGAGAACGAGCGCTGCCCGGTCGTGCGGGCCACCGTCCCGGCGGACGAGGCCGTCCACCCGAACCCGGACGAGGTCGAGAACGCCGAGTGGTGGACGTGGGAGCGCTGCCTGGAGCTGGCCGGGCGGCCCGAGGCGTCGCCCTGGTACCGGCTCCAGCTCGCCGAGCTGGCCCCGCTCGGCGCGCCGCCGGACTGGCCCGACGCGGGCCCGGCCGAGCTGCCGCCCGCGCTCGCCTGGTAGCCGCCGCGCCCTCGCCACGGCCGCGCGCGGAAGGCCGCCTTTTGCCGCGTGCCGACGGAGCGTGGCGCTCGCATCACCGCTGGATCACTTTTCGACCCTCGGTGTTGACCGGTCCTCGCGTCCGAACGGACGCTTGCTTTTCCGGGGCAACCGAAGGGACGGACGATGCGAGTACGTGCTCCCAGGCGCCGCTGGACGGTGTTCGCGGCCGTGGCGATGACCGGTGCGCTGGCCTTATCCGGCTGCGGCGCGAACGAGGACTCGGGTTCCGGCGACGACAGGTCCAAGGTCGAGGTGTTCTCCTGGTGGACCGGCCCCGGCGAGGCGGACGGGCTGGCCGCGATGCAGGCCGACTTCGAGAAGAAGAACCCCGGGACGAAGTTCGTCAACGCCGCCATCGCCGGCGGGTCGGGCACGCAGGCGAAGGCCGTCCTCGCGAGCCGCCTGCAGAACCGCAAGCCCCCGGATTCGTTCCAGGGCCACGCGGGCGCGGAACTGCTCGACTACATCAAGGCCGGTCAGATCGAGCCGCTCGACGACTTCTTCAAGCAGAACAACCTCAAGTCGGTGTATCCGCAGCAACTCCTCGACCAGATCACCTACAAGGGACACCTGTACTCGGTCCCGGTGAACATCCACCGGTCGAACGTCCTCTGGTACAACCCCGGCGTCCTCAAGGAGGCCGGAGTGTCCGGCGCGCCGAAGTCGGTCGCGGAGTTCGTCACCGCGCTGAAGGCCGTCAAGGACAGGACGAAGAAGGTTCCGCTGTCGCTCGGCGCGCAGTGGACGGCCGACCACCTACTGGAGAACGTCCTGCTCGGCGACCTCGGCACGGACGCCTACAACGCGCTGTGGAAGCCGGGCGCCGACTGGGGCGCCCCGGCCGTCACGAAGGCGCTCGACGACTTCGCCGAGATCATGAGGTACACGACGCTGGAGGCCGCGTCCACCGACTGGCAGGGCGCCGCGAAGGCCGTCGTGGACGGCGAGGCCGCGTTCAACATCATGGGCGACTGGGCGTACGGCTATTTCACCGGAAGCGCGCCCAACGGGCTCGGCAAGAAGCTCGACACCGACTTCAAGTACGCGGCGGCGCCCGGCACGGACGGCACCTACCTGTGGCTGTCGGACAGTTTCACCCTTCCCAAGGGCGCGCCCCACAAGGCGGGTGCCCAGGCGTGGCTGAAGGAGGTGTCCAGCAAAGAGGGGCAGGACCTCTTCAACCCGAAGAAGGGCTCCATCCCCGCCCGCAAGGACGCCGACAAGAGCCTCTACACCGGCTACCTCCAGTACGCGTTCGAGCAGTGGAACAACCCCGGCACTAAGCTCGCGGGTTCCTTCTGGCACGGCGTCAACGCGAACAACAAATGGCACACCGACATCGACACGGCGGTGGGCCTGTTCCTCCAGAACAAGGACGCGGGCAAACTCCAGCAGGGGCTGGTGAGCGCCGCCAAGAACAGCGGCCTGTGAACCGGTGAGACTCCGCCGCGCCAAGAAGTGGCTGCCCGGTCTGCTGCTCCTCTCGCCGTCCATCGTCGCGATCGGCCTGTTCGTCTACGGGCTCATCTTCTGGAACACGCGGGTCGCGCTGAGCGGCAAACATGACGAGGTCAGCGGATACGGGTTCGACAAAGGCAGGAACTTCGTCGACCTGTGGCACCAGCCGAGCTGGCCCGGCGCCGTCAAGCACGCCCTTCTGTTCACCGCCGTGTTCGTCGTCGGCGCGCTCGTACTCGGCGCGTTTCTCGCGTTCCTGATGGACAAGGGCGTCCGCGGCGAGGCGTCGTTCCGCGTCGTCTACCTGTTCCCGATGGCGGTGTCGTTCATCGCCAGCGGGGTCGTGTGGCGCTGGCTGATGAACCCCGCCCCGCCGGAGCGCGCGGTCGGGTTCAACCAGCTCTTCGACAAGCTCCACCTCGGGGCGCTGGCGAACGACTGGTGGCAGGACCCGGACTGGGGCATGGCGGCGATGGCGCTGCCCGCGATCTGGCAGATGTCCGGGTACGTGATGGCGCTGTACCTGGCCGGGTTCCGGAGCGTCCCGGAGGAACTGCGCGAGGCGGCGCGGGTGGACGGCGCGTCCGAGTGGAAGGTGTACCGGTACGTGGTGTTCCCGCAGCTCAGACCGGTGACGCTGGCCGCGCTGATCATCCTCGGGCACATCTCGCTGAAGGTGTTCGACCTGATCATGGCGATCGCGGGGAAGCAGATCATCGCCTACGTCCCGGCCGTCGCGACCTACGTCGAGATCTTCGACCGGCACGACCCGGCGAACGGCGCGACCATCGCCAGTTACCTGCTCGTCGCGGTGGCGGTGCTCGTCGTCCCGTACCTGGTGTGGACGGTGCGCAGGGAGCGGCCCCGATGACGCGCCCGGCGCGGGCGGCGAGGCTCGCCCTGCTGCTGGTGTTCGTCCTGCTTTTCCTGATCCCGGTGTACGTGCTGGTCGTCACCAGTTTCAAGCCGCTGGACGAGGCCGACCCGAGCAGCGCGTGGAGCCTGCCGGACCACTGGAGCACGTCCGGCTGGGGCTCGGCTTGGCACGCGCTGCGCCCCGGCCTGGAGAACAGCGTCAAGATCGCCGTGACCGGGTCGCTGATCTCAGCCGTGCTCGGCTCGCTGAACGGCTACGTCCTGTCGAAATGGCGGTTCCCCGGCGCGGACGTCGTGTTCACGCTCTTCCTGTTCGGCATGTTCATCCCGTACCAGGCGGTGATGATCCCGCTGGCCGGGCTGCTGACGGACATGGAACTGTCCGGGACGATCCGCGGGCTGATCCTCGCGCACGTCGTGTACGGAATCCCGATCTGCACGCTGATCTTCCGGAACTACTACGCGACCATTCCGGACGAGCTGATCGAGGCGTCCCGGGTGGACGGCGCCGGGATGCTGCGCGCCTATCGGTCGATCGTCCTGCCGGTGTCCGGACCCGCGTTCGCGGTGACGCTGATCTGGCAGTTCACCTCGATGTGGAACGACTTCCTGTTCGCCGTGTTCCTCGGCGCTCCCGACAGTTGGCCGGTCACGGTTATGCTGAACAACACCGCCGGATCGGGCGCGGTGGCCGTCCAGTACAACCAGCAGATGGCCGAGGCGCTACTGGCGTCGCTGCCGACCGTCCTCGTCTACCTCCTGCTCGGACGGTTCTTCATGCGGGGCCTCATGGCGGGAGCGCTGAAGGGCTGAGGCCCGCCGAAAAGCCGTTTTCGGGGCCGCCGAGAGAATTGCAGGGGAAGGTGCTCGGGCGCGTCAACCCCGCCGGTCCCTCGCGCGTCACATGGATGATCAAAGGGAGCTCCGCGGTGGGAATCGAACGTGTCACCGATCGTCCCGCCGCGAAAGTCCGACGTCGACGGCAGGGAGATGACCGCGTGCAGGCGATGAGTGTTCAGCAGCCCTGGGCGTTCGCGATCGCGCGTGGCGGGAAGTCCGTCTCGAACCAGAGCCTGCCGACCGCCTACCGCGGTCCGCTGCTGATCCACGCCTCGATGCGGGTCGACCTGAAGGCGTGCGACTCGCCGCTCATCCAGGCCGCCGGCTGGGACCCGCGCGACCCGCTCGCCACCATCGGCGCGATCATCGCGGTCGCCGACCTCACCGACGTGTGCTCGGCGGGCGGCCGCGCGTGCGAGTGCGGCCCCTGGTCGGAGCCCGGCCTCCACCACTGGCACCTGGCGGACGTCCGGGCCCTCCCCCGGCCGATCGTGGCGCTCGGCCGCCCCGGCCTCTGGGAGCCGAAGGCCACGCTGGTCACCGAGGTGACCGCCATGTTCACCGCGACCGCCGCGCTCAACAACGCGACCTGACGCCGCCAACTGACACTAGGCGTCCGCCGCTTCGCGCAGGCGGCGGAACTCACCGGCGATCCGGTCGAGCGGCCAGCTCGCGTTGAGGCCGCTCGGATTCGGCAGCACCCACACCCGGGCGGAGCCGAACGTCTCGTCCTGCGGACCGATCTGGGTATGCGGACGCCCGAACGCCGTCCGATAGGCGGTGACCCCGGCCACCGCCAGGTACGACGGCCGCAGCCGCTCCACGAGCTCGGCAAGTCGGCGCCCGCCCTCGCGAAGCTCGTCGGCGGTCAGCTCATCAGCACGCGCCGTGGTCCGGTGCGCAAGGTTGGTGATGCCCAACCCGTAGGACGGCAGAAGCTCCTGCTCGGACGGATCCAGCAGCCGGTCAGTGAACCCGGACTGGTACAACGCGGGCCAGAACCGGTTCCCAGGCCGCGCGAAATGCCGCCCCGTAGCACCGGAGTACAGCCCGGGGTTGATGCCGCTGAACAGGACACGGAGCGTCCCACCGTCCAACGGCAGAACGTCCGGAATGACACGATCACGAGCAGCCTCAAGCTCAGCCTTAGTCGGACGACGCATCGAACCAGACTACGAACGATCAGCCCGACCGCCTTCTCGCCGTCGCATTTCGATGAAGTGACTCCAAAATGCATTCACATCACTACTCTGGGTGAAGGTTGGGCGGATACGTTGCCCCTCCATCGATTTGTCGCACCATCCGACGGGAGCAGGACCGTGGACGTCGCGTTTGACCAGGGCAGTCTTGGCCCCTACACAGCCGAGGATCTGCACGCCCAAGCGGACGAAGGCCGAGGTCTGGAACTCGAAGACGGTTGGTTGATCGAGTCGGCGCGGAGCCCCGTGCACAACTTCGCTTACCGGAGGCTTCACGAGTTCATCGAGGCGGCAGCCGTGGAAGCGGGCGCGTCCGTCTACGTGGACAGAGGTGGAGACTGGGAGATCACCACGTCCGCGGGCATTCGCAAACCCGACGTGTTCGTGGTGCCCAGAAGCGTCGCTCAGGAGTGGTTCAGGGACGACGGCCCGGCCGTGATCTCGGGCCGCGACCTGCAACTCGTCGCCGAGGTGGTCTCGCCGGGCAGTAGAAGCGAACGCACCGACCGCCATCGCAAGCTCAGAGAGTACGCTGCGATGAACATTCCCCATTACTGGATCGTCGACTACGCCCCCAGGCCGAGAGTCCGAGTCTTCTCCCTGAGCGACTATGAGACCGACCCCATCGGCAACAAGACCGGCGCCTACCGCCTCGACCGTTTGGTGGAGGCCACGGACACCTTGGAGGTCGAAGTGCAGTCCGACAAACCGTTCACCGTGCGGTTCGAGCCGCGGGCGCTCGTCGAGTTCTGAGGCGCCCGCGGAGGGCGGCGCTTCAGAGCAGGTTGCGCACGATCAGGGCTATCGCGGAGGTGCCTACGACGACCAGGAGGGCGGTGCGGAGGCGGCCGTCGTCCAGGTAGCGGCGTAGGGGGCCGGCGGCGGCGAAGCCCGCTAGGACGAACGGGACCAGGGCCACGCCCGCGGTGATCTGCTGGACGGGGAGCCGTCCCGCCGCGGCGAGGGTGGCGAGCGACAGCAGCGCGCCGACGATGAAGAACACGGCGAGCGTCGCGCGCACCCGTGGGCCGCTCTCCCGCTGGTAGAGCAGCGCGAGCGGCGGGCCGCCGATGCCGGACGCGGTGCCGGTCGCGCCCGACACGACGCCCGCGGCGGCGAGCGTCCGGCGATTGCGCGGCACCTCCCGGGACCAGGCCGTCACGGCGAGCGCGGCGAGGACGACGCCGCCGATCACGATCCCGAGCGCGCGTTGCGGGACGGCCGCGACCAGCAGCACGCCGAACGGCGTCCCGACGAGGCGTCCGCCGAACGCCCAGCCGAGCCCGCGCAGGTCGGCGTGCCCGACCTCCTGCGCGAGCGTCGCGACCGGCAGGGCCAGTGCGACCACGAGGATCGACCCCGGCATCAGCGACGGGAACAGCATCGTGACGATCGGGGTGGCGACCAGGCCGACGCCGAGGCCGACGCTGCCCTGGACCACCGCTCCGATCAGCGCGGCCAGGCCGCCGAACAGGAGGAAGTCGATTTCCGGCACGCCGTGTGACGTTACATGTCGCGCTTTCCGGACTCATCCCAATATCGGGCGGCCCGAATCAGGCGGACGCCTCGGTGAGGCGGTCGAGCTGGTCGGCGGTCAGCGTCGTGCGGAAGACGTCGACGAGCGGCGGGAGCTGGTCGAGCGTGCGGGCGCTCGCGATGGGCGCGACGACGGTCGGCTGCGCGGCGATCCAGGCCAGCGCGACGGTCGCGACCGCCTTGCCCTGCTCCTCGGCGACGATGTCGAGCGCGGCGAGCACCTTCTGGCCGCGCTCGCCGTCCAGGTACTGCGCGGCCCGGCCGGACCGGGCGCTGTCGACGGTCGTCCCCGGACGGTACTTGCCGGTCAGGAACCCGGACGCCAGCCCGTAGTACGGCATGGCGACGAGCCCGTGCCGTTCGGCGATGTCGCGGCGCGGCCCCTCGTAGGTGTCGCGGGACACCAGGTTGTACTGCGGCTGGATCGCCACGTAGCGCGCGGTGCCCTCGCGCTCGCTGAACTCCAGCGACGCCGCCAGCCGGTCCAGGTCGATGTTGGACACCGCGATCTGCCGGATCTTCCCGGCGGCGACCAGCCCGT
The DNA here is from genome assembly GCF_008085905.1 of Actinomadura syzygii. Taxonomy (GTDB): domain Bacteria; phylum Actinomycetota; class Actinomycetes; order Streptosporangiales; family Streptosporangiaceae; genus Spirillospora; species Spirillospora syzygii. The sequence continues at coordinate 401,402 of NZ_VSFF01000009.1, forward strand.
CCAGCGTCGTCATGATCTCCTCGACCGGGACGGACGGGTCGTCGAAGTGCGTGAAGTACAGGTCGATGCGGTCGGTGCGGAGGCGGCGGAGCGAGTCGTCCACGGCGGCGCGCATCACCGGTGCGGACAGGCCCGTGTGCTCCGGGTGGCGTCCGCCCTTGGTCGCGATGACGATGTCGTCGCGGTTGCCGCGGGCCGCCGTCCAGTCGCCGATGATCGTCTCCGACTCGCCGCCCCGGTTGCCCTCGATCCAGGCCGAGTAGGAGTCGGCGGTGTCGAGGAGGTTGCCGCCCGCCGCGGCGTAGGCGTCCAGGATGCGGAACGAGGCGTCCCGGTCGGCGGTCCAGCCGAACACGTTGCCGCCGAGCGCCAGCGGGGACACGTCCAGGTCGCCGATCTTCTGCAGGTCCGTCATGCCTTCATCCAATCGTGATTCGGGTCCGCCTTTCCCGTCGACCCGTGGAACATTCCTGGCAAAATGGACGGCATGCTCACCGCCTGTCTCGCGTTCGCCGGGGTGGCGGCGCTGCTGACCGTCACCCCCGGCGTGGACACGATGCTCGTCCTCCGCACGACCGTGACCGGCGGGCGGCGCACCGGCCACCTCGCCGCCGCGGGCGTGGTCAGCGGGCTGGTGTGCTGGGCGATGGCGAGCGCGGCGGGGCTGACGGCGGTGCTGGCCGCGTCCCGGATCGCGTTCGACGTGCTGCGCGTCGCGGGCGCCTGCTACCTGCTGTGGCTCGGCGGCCAGGCGCTGTGGACCGCCCGCCGCGGGCGCGCCGCCGTGGAGGACGACGCGGACGAGCCCCGCATGTCCGGCCTCACCGCCTTCCGCACCGGTCTCACCACGAACCTGCTGAACCCCAAGGTCGGCGTGTTCTACCTGAGCCTGCTACCGCAGTTCATCCCGCACGGCTCCCCCGTGTTCTGGACGAGCATGCTGTTCGTCGCCATCCACGCGGCGGAGGCGCTGCTGTGGCTCGCGGTCATCGTGGGCGTCGCGCGGGCGGCGCGGCGAGCGCTGTCGCGTCCGGCCGTCAAGCGGCGGCTCCAGCAGGTCACGGGCCTCGCGTTCATCGGCTTCGGCATCCGCCTGGCGGTCGAGCGCTAGGCAGCGCCCTACAGGTCTTACGCGTTGACGGCCGCCATCAGCTCGTCGCGTCCGGCGGCGCCCGTCTTGCGGAAGATCGCCTTCAGGTGGTCGTTGACCGTGTGGACGGACAGGTCGAACGCGCGGGCGATCTGCTTCGGCGCGTCGCCCCGCTGGAGTTGCTGGATGACCTGGCGTTCGCGGGCGGTGATCCCGTACCAGTCGCAGTACGAGGGGAGCAGCAGCGCCCCGGTCGCGCGCTGGATCACGACCGCCACGTCGCCCTCCTCGCCGAGCGGCTGCGCCTCGATCGCCGTCCACCAGCCGACTCCGACGGACGGGACGCACAGCCGCGGCGCCCGCGGGCTTTCGCGCGCCGCGACCGCGAGGGACGCGAACGAGGACTCCGACAGCCAGTCCGGCACCGCGAGCCGCGCCGTCATCGCGTCCAGCCAGGGGCGCGCCTGCGGCGTCGTCGCGCGGACCCGGTCGTCGGCGCCGATGACGAGCATGCCGGGCGGCGGCCCGGGTTCGGCGGGCGTGCAGGGACTCGCCGTCACAAAGCCGCGCAGCGCGGCGATGAGCGCGGGTGCGAGCGCGGAGAGCCGTGCCGCGTCGGCGTCGTCGAACGGACGCCGGATGTCGGCGGCCCGCAGCAGGCAGAGCACGCCCCACACGCCGCGCACGCCGCGCGCGTCCCGCAGCGCGAGGCGCAGTTCCGTACCGATCGGCTCGCGGCCGAGCAACGGGGCGCGGGGGCGTAACCCGAGACCGGCCACGGCCACCGTGGGCCGCGTCCGCTCCCGCACGTCGGCCGTCACGCCGTCCACGGTGAGCAGCGCGCGGCCGAGGCCGGGGTCGTACCCGTGCCAGAACGCCATCGAGGTGACGCCCCAGCCGGTCGCCGGGTTCATCACCCCGCACCGCAGCGCGTCGTGCGCCACGACCGGCGCGATCACGCGGGACAGCTCGGCCCCGATCCGCTCCAGCCCGGCGCCGGGGAGCAGCGCCTCGCGCAGCTTCCGATGGAGTCGATCACCGACCGTCACCATGTCCACCAGTGTGGCCCCGCCGGGCCGCGCGCACCATGGCGAACGGGCCGCTCCGTCCGGAGCGGCCCGTTCCCTTCGGCTACTTGCCGATCAGGTTGCGCAGGACGTACTGGAGGATGCCGCCGTTGCGGTAGTAGTCGGCCTCGCCCGGCGTGTCGATGCGGACGGTCGCCGTGAACTCCCTGCCGTCGGCCTTGACGGTGACCTCGTCCGGGACGCCGCCCTCGTTCAGCGCGGTGACGCCCGTGATGTCGAACGTCTCGGTGCCGGTGAGGCCGAGCGACTCGGCGGACTCGCCGTCCTTGAACTGGAGCGGCAGCACGCCGAGCCCGATCAGGTTGGACCGGTGGATGCGCTCGTACGACTGCGCGATGACGGCGCGGACGCCGAGCAGCGCCGTGCCCTTGGCCGCCCAGTCGCGGGACGACCCGGACCCGTACTCCTTGCCCGCGATCACGACGAGCGGCGTGCCCTGCGCGGCGTAGTTCTGCGCGGCGTCGTAGATGAACGACTGGGGCGACCCCTCCTGGGTGAAGTCGCGGGTGTAGCCGCCCTCGACGTCGTCCAGGAGCTGGTTGCGGAGCCGGATGTTGGCGAACGTCCCGCGGATCATGACCTCGTGGTTGCCGCGCCGCGAGCCGTAGGAGTTGAAGTCCTTGACGGCGACGCCGTTGTCCTGGAGGTACTGCGCGGCGGGCGTCCCGACCTTGATGGACCCGGCGGGCGAGATGTGGTCGGTGGTGACCGAGTCGCCGAGCTTCGCGAGGACGCGGGCGCCGTGGATGTCGGCGACGGGCTCCGGCTCGGCGGTCATGCCGTCGAAGTAGGGGGCCTTGCGCACGTAGGTGGACGCGGCGTCCCACTCGAACAGGTCGCCGGACGGGATGTCGAGGCCGGCCCAGCGCTGGTCGCCCTTGAAGACGTCGGCGTAGCTCTCCGCGAACATCTCCTGCCCGATGGACGACTCGACGATCGAGGCGACCTCCTCCGGCGCGGGCCAGATGTCGCGCAGGTGGACCGGGCCGTCCGTGCCCTCGGCGATGGGGTCGTTGAGGATGTCGATGTCCATCGTCCCGGCCAGGGCGTAGGCGATGACCAGCGGCGGGGACGCGAGGTAGTTCATCTTCACGTCCGGGCTGATCCGGCCCTCGAAGTTGCGGTTGCCGGACAGGACCGCCGTGACGGCGAGGTCGTTGTCGTTGACGGCCTTGGAGATCTCCGGCTGGAGCGGGCCGGTGTTGCCGATGCAGGTCGTGCAGCCGTACCCGACCAGGTTGAAGCCGATCTTGTCGAGGTACGGGGCGAGGCCGGAGCGCTCGTAGTAGTCGGTGACAACCTGGGACCCGGGCGCGAGCGACGTCTTCACCCACGGCTTGCGGGTCAGGCCCCGCTCCACCGCGTTCTTCGCCAGCAGCGCCGCGGCGATCATCACGTACGGGTTGGACGTGTTCGTGCAGGACGTGATGGCGGCGACGGCGACGTGGCCGTGGTCGAGCTCGAAGGCCGTCCCGTCGTCCAGCGTGACCGGGACCCGGTTGTGCGGCCGGAACGAGCCGTTCAGGTCGACGTGCCGGGGCTTGTCGCCGTTGGTGTCGTGGCTGATCGCCGGGGAGTCGGAGGCGGGGAAGGACTCGTTGGACGCCTCGTCCGCCGCGCCCTGGACGCTGGCGACGTAGTTCTGCACGTCCCGCCGCCAGGTCTGCTTGGCGTCGGCGAGGGAGATGCGGTCCTGCGGGCGCTTCGGCCCGGCGAGCGACGGAACGACGGTCCCGAGGTCGAGCTCCAGGTACTCGGAGAACTCGGGCTCCACGGAGGGGTCGAGCCAGAGGCCCTGTGCCTTCGCGTACGCCTCGACGAGCGCGATCTGCTCCTCGCTGCGCCCGGTCAGGCGGAGGTAGCTGAGCGTCTCGTCGTCGATCGGGAAGATGGCGCAGGTGGAGCCGAACTCGGGGCTCATGTTGCCGATCGTGGCGCGGTTCGCCAGCGGCAGCGCGTGCACGCCCTCGCCGTAGAACTCGACGAACTTGCCGACGACACCGTGCTGCCGCAGCATCTCGGTGATGGTGAGGACGAGGTCGGTCGCGGTCGTTCCGGCCGGGAGCTCGCCGGTCAGCTTGAAGCCGACCACGCGCGGGATGAGCATCGAGATCGGCTGGCCGAGCATCGCGGCCTCGGCCTCGATGCCGCCGACGCCCCAGCCGAGGACGCCGATGCCGTTCTCCATCGTCGTGTGCGAGTCGGTGCCGACGCACGTGTCGGGGTAGGCGACGCCGTCGCGGTCGAACACCACGCGGGCGAGGTGCTCGATGTTCACCTGGTGCACGATCCCCGTACCGGGCGGGACGACCTTGAACTCGTCGAACGCCGTCTGGCCCCAGCGCAGGAACTGGTAGCGCTCCCGGTTGCGCTCGTACTCGCGCTGGACGTTGCGCTCGAACGCGTCCGGCGAGCCGAAGTAGTCGACGATGACGGAGTGGTCGATCACCATCTCGGCGGGTGCCAGCGGGTTGATCTTGCTGGCGTCCCCGCCCAGGTCGCGGACCGCCTCGCGCATGGTGGCGAGGTCGACCACGCAGGGCACGCCGGTGAAGTCCTGCATGATGACGCGGGCCGGGGTGAACTGGATCTCCTTGCTCGGCTGGGCCTGCGAGTCCCACTGGCCGAGCGCGCGGATGTGGTCGGCGGTGACGTTCGCGCCGTCCTCGGTGCGCAGCAGGTTCTCCAGCAGCACCTTGAGGCTGTACGGGAGACGGGCCGAGCCCTCGACGGCGTCCAGCCGGTAGATGTCGTACGACCTGTCGCCAACCTGCAGCTTGTCAAGGCTGCCGAAGCTGTTCGCGGACACGGACTCCTCCTCCGTCAGCACCGCGCGGCTGACGGGAGCGCGCGGCGTTCATCTCGATCTTCGATATGCCCGCCCCTTCGGCCTGCGCTCACCGCGCGGCGAAGCGGGTCCTCGCCTACCTTGATCCTGCCTTAGTCGGGGACGCGCCACGGCACCAGGGCCGCCCAACTTCGGCAGCTTTTCTCTTGATGTCAAGCTACCTCGAATTTATCTCGACATCAAGCTACTTGCATCCCCGGCCGACACGCGCCCGGGGCACGGCCCGATCGGACCGTGCCCCGGAGCGCGGGAGGCGGCTAGTTCCAGTACACCCAGAAATCACCGGTCGGGTTCGCGCCGCTCTGGGTGAACATCCCCCCGGCGTTCGGGCCGTTGCTCCTGACCCAGGGCGAGCACGTCCTGTTCTTCGGGCCCCAGTACTCCGCCTCCCACATCACCTGGTTGGGAATTCCCGGACCCATGTAACGCAGGATGTAGACGGCATATCCCTTACCCAGACTGCTGCCGCGGATGTTGAAACAGATCTGCACGTTGCGATCCACCACCGCGTACTTCGTGGTCTGGTTCTTCGTGAGGTGGTAGGGACCGGACGAACCCCCGAAGACCTTCGCCGGGCCCGCCTTCGGCGCGGACACACTCCCGGCCTGGGCGGCGTGCGCGGTGCCCCCGGCGAGCGTCGCCGCGGCCGCCCCGACGAGAACCGCGGCCTTGCCCATCGCTCTGATCGTCATTCCTGGCCACTCCTTCGCGTTGAGAACTGATCGGTGAACAGGCCCCGGCCGGAGGCGTGAGCCGATTCTCACCGGCCATCGCGACGAAGAACACCCCTATCAAATCCATTTCCACCATTTAGAGCACAGGTCGAAAATGGTGTTCGGTACATGCTCGAACAATTTTGGACACACCCGATCCCAATGCCGGGCAGTTCGAAGGCCGCATCCCCGGATCCGGTCAGATCGGGACGTGTCCGCGGAGGGCGCTCACGCCGAGATCCTGGCGGATGGCGTTCCGGAGTTCGTGAAGCCGGTCCCTGAACAACTGGAACTCGGCCTGATAGTCGGCGACGGAATGGTCCTCGCCTTTGCGAATTCGGTCGCGGAGGCGGCGGAGGCTTCGACCGCGGCCCGCACGGCCTGCTCCGCCGCGATGAGCACCAGGTGCGTTCCTGCGCCTGATTCACACCGGCGCCCCGGAAGGCCGCCCGTGCAGCGCGTTCAGATATCCGAAAGCACAGGAAGCCACGACACGGGGCGGAGTCTAAGGATCGTTGTCGCCGTCGGGCCTCACCTCACAGGCACTCAGCAGCCGGACGGCCCGCCGCGCGGCACGTGGATCGGCGGCGGTCAGCCGTTCGAGCAGCCCGTCCAGGTCACCAGACGAGACGCGCCGCGACGCACTCCAGCCGCCGTCCCGCTCTTTGGCGATCGTCCAGCCGGGAAACAGGTGCCCGAGCAGCAGCAAAGCGACGGCCTCGTCCTTCATCCGCGCCGGAGGAACCGGTCGACGACCAGCGCCGCGTCTCCCCCGCAGTGACAGACGAACCCGTCCCGCCCACGCGCCGCCTCGTGAATCCCCCACCGTCTCTCCGGCACGGCGAGGACGCACAACGTCACGGCCATCCTCCCGCCGTAGACCCGCAGCAACGGCGTCCGCACCGGGACGACCTCCTGATAGGTGCGCACGCACCGCCACCCGCGCCGCTCCAACTCGAGCGCGAGCGCCTCCAGATGACGCACCACCGTGTCGCGCTCGTACGCCGTCCGCCAGTCCAGATAACGGACGCGAAGCTTCGCGCGCACCCCGGTCAGCGAAGCTTGGCCCACGTGACCTTCCCTCCTTCGTTGAGCGTCCGAACACCCCACTCGTGGACGAGTTCCGTCATCAGCCGCAGCCCCCGTCCCGAGGTAGCGCTGAGGTCTTCCTCCTGGACGACCGGTCGCCCTTCCCCGCCGTCCCACACCTCCACGACCGGACGGCCGTCGTGCTCGTCCCGAAAGATCCGCACGACGATCACCCCTTCCCCGTGCAACCAAGCGTTGGTGACCAGCTCACTGACCACGACCCGCCCGAGAGAGTCGTCCGCGATCCCCCACTCCGAGAACCGAGCGACCAAGAACCGCCGCGCGATCCACGGCGCCCTCTCACTCGGCTCAAGAACCAGCGGCGGCGGAGCCTCCGAGACCAGTGCTGTTACTGCCATGACCACGACCTTTGAATGTGCTCTGTGACCTGAGACATTCAGTCATCAGTCATGTACCGTGCGTTACAAACCAGGCGCGTCCTGGGCTCAAGTCCCACAGCGGAATTCGCTGCGGTTTGTGTCCGGTTGAGCCGCGCTTGTGTGAGACACCCCCGGGAGAGACTCATGTCCACACGCCGCACGAGGAGCAGCACGAGCCCAACGCTGATCGCATTCGGGAGACGCTTCCGGCGCTTCCGCGACGCGAAGGGCTGGACTCAGGAGGGCCTTGCCCTGCGCGCCCACGGCGGCGCGGGCGTGAAGCCCCAATACATCGGAGCGATCGAGAACGGCCGCGCCAGATGCACTGAGAAGTTCGCAGCCGAGATGGACGAAGTGTTGGAGGCCGGGGGCGAGTTGCTCGCCCTGTGGCACGACCTGGCGATGGACGCGACGTTCCCAGCCTGGTTCGACTGGGTCGCGGTAGAAGGGGATGCGGTCGTCCTCGCGTCCTACAGCCTGTCCGTGGTCCATGGACTGCTCCAGGTGCCCGCCTATGCCGAAGCGATCCTCCATGGCGACAAGGACGCGGTGACGGCCCGAATGTCCCGGCAGGCGATCTTCACCCGCTCGGACCCGCCTCCGCCGGATGCCACGTTCCTGCTGGATACGCAGACACTCGACCGCCCTGTCGGAACTCCAGACGTCATGGTCGAGCAGCTCGAACATCTCGCCATGAAGATCGAGGAGGGAATGCAGATCCAGATCGTTTCCTCAGAGGGGACGCATCTGGGTAACACTCATCCTTTTACGATCGCCACACTCGAAGACATGCAGCAGGTGGCCTACGTCGAGACGCTGGCACGCGGGTTCACGATGGCCGAGCCGACCGACCTAGTAGCCTTCGGCAGAGCACTACGGCAGGTTCAAGGGCTTGCGCTCCCGGTGGCGCAGTCGTTGGACGAAATCCGCGGAAAGGCGACGACGTGGAAACAGGCAAGATCGTCTGGCGAAAGGCCAGCCGCTCGACCTCGACCGGAGGCGAGTGCGTAGAACTGACCGCACTCTCCAACGGACTGACCGCCATTAGGGACTCCAAAAACCCCGACGGCCCCAAACTACTCCTAGCACGCACCGAATTCGCAGCCCTTATGACGGCCCTCAAGCGCTAGTACGCCCGTCAAGAGGCCGACCGCTCAACCTCCCGATTGGCGTTACCCGTCAACCGCTCGGCTGACCTCATAGGTGGAAAAGTGGACGTTAACGATCTTGTCTGGCGCAAGTCGTCCCGTAGTGCCTCCAACGGCGGCGAGTGTGGCGAACTGGCATCGGCCCCCGGAGTCGTCGCCGTCCGCGACAGCAAGAACCCGGACGGCCCCACGCTGACCATGGGTCGAGACGAATTCGCAGCCTTGCTGGCAGCCCTCACGCACTGATCTCCCACCAACAAAAACCCAGCTCCCCTGCTGCTCACGATGGAACCGTGGCGCCGGCTCCGTCGTGATCAGCGGCAGTGGCGTTCGTTGCGGGACCGCACAGGAATGCATGGTGGCGGGTTCGGTGTATCGCGGGTGTATTGGAAAACGCATACGCCGGTGTAACGGGCTCTCGTCTTCGGTGTTGGCACGGGCCACAGGGTCCGTGCCGGGGCGTGCCTCGGTTTCGGGACGTGATCGCGAGAAGGGCGAGAGCGTGGTTGGTGACCGAGGATGGGATCGGCGTTCGGTGCTCCGGGGTGCCGCCGTGGTGGCCGGGGCCGCCGCGACCGGGCCGCTGCTGGGCGGGACGGGCACCGCGCGAGCCGAAGGCGGTGACGCGGACGCGCTGTTCAGGGCCGGGGAGTTCGAGCAGGCCGGTCGCGCCTACGAAGAGATATTGAAGACAGACCCCAAGAATGTGCATGCGGCACGTCAGCGCGGTTACGTGGGGCTGCTGAGCAATAGGTTCCCCGAGGCTGAGAAATATCTCTCGATAGCCCTCGGATCGGCGCCCGACGACAAGGACGCCCACCTGCTTCTGGCCGACTGCTACACCCGGCAGGACAAGCTCTCCCTCGCCGCGCCGCACTGGCAGGCGGGCGGTGAGGACGTCACCGCCAAATGGTTCGCGGCGGTGAAGGGGAAGCCGTATCAGGTCCAGGGCGACGTCGGGCGGCTGCCGTGGTCGGAAATGGATCCCTTTCCGATCCTGGAGGCATCGGTCAACGGTGGGCCGCCGAAGCGGTTCACGTTCTACACCCGCGTCCCGTGGCTGGGGCTCTCCGCGAAAGTGGCCAAGGAGGCCGGGCTGAGCGCGGTCGCCAGCCAGAAGATCGAGTACGCGGGCCACACCCTCTGGATGTACTTCGGGGTGCTCGACTCCTTCAAGCTGGGCGGCATCGAACTGCGCAACTTCCCTGTGCAGTGGTCGGAGTCGGACGAGGAGGCACCCGGTCAGAGCAACGACGGCCTTATCGGCACGTGGATCCTGTACCACTTCCTGACCACCGTCGACTACGCGGGGCGGGCGCTGATCCTGCGTCGCCGGACGCCGGAAGCCGCCAGGAGGGCGCGTGCCGACGCCGCGCGGGCGGGGGCCAAGCCTCTGCCGCTGTGGTTGGCGCGTGAGCATCTGCTCCACAGCCGGGGCAGTGTCGCCGACTCCGGGTCCCGGGTGATCGCTCTGGATCTCGGTGGAACCGGTGAGCAGGTCGCGGGCATCTCCGCGGAAACGGCCGAACGACTGCGGATCCGCACCGACTACGACCGTCCGCTGGAGGCTTTCGCCGGGGGCCAGCCGGTGGTCAGCTATCCGTGCTACCCGAAGGAGGTCCGCCTCGGCGACGCCGTCGCGAGGCACGCCTACTGCTACACGGACAAGGGCGGCGGGGCAGGCGGCTTCCGGCTCGCGGACGCGCAGAACGCCGCGCCCGGCGACTACGGGTTCGACGTCCTGGCCCACTTCGCGCACAGCTTCTACAAGCCGTTCAACATCACCCTCGACTTCACCGACATGAACGTCTACGTCGCCCGCGGCAAAGCCACCTGATCACTGGAAAGGGCGTCAACCGAGCGCGGGGAAGGGCGATCCCAAATGCCCTACTCCGCGCTCGGTGCCGTGAAGGGAGCGTCCACGGCACGGCAGTCGCCGCACGTGGATGATCAGCTCTGAGGGCTGGCGTCGGCGCGCGGCACGTCCCGACGTCATGGGCGCCCCGGCGGGCGCGTCATCGTGTGGTGTTTCGTTTACGCTTCTGCGGTGCCTCTCTGTGCGACATAATCGGAGCGATCGGGCCATTCGTCGTTACCGTTCGCGGTACGGCGAATTCGGTTCGTGTTCCGTCGTTGTCAGGGGGCCTCATGGAGCATGCGTCGCCGACCCCGGAGGGCGCGACCACGCCCGAGCATTTCGTCGAGGAAATGCGGTTGTTGAAGGCATGGTCCGGCCAGTCCTACCGCACGCTCGCGAAACGCGCGAGTGACCTGGGGAAAAGCCTTCCGCACAGCACGATCGCCACGGTGCTCAACCAGTCGTGCCTGCCGCGCGAGGATTTCGTCGCCGTGTTCGCCGAGGCGTGCGGGTGCGACGGAGAAGGGGTCGCCGTCTGGGTCGGGGAGCGGCGGCGGCTCGCGGTCGAGTCCGCTCGCCGGTCGGAGGGCCCGGTCGAGCCGGAGCTGACGCGGGCGGCGCGGGAGGACCACGATGCCCTGACCGCGTCCGAGCCGGAGCTCACCGAGCCCACGGAGCCGATCTTCACACCGGCTCCCCGGATACCGCCAGTACCCGCGGCTGGTCGGACGGTTTCGCGGCGCGGGAGTGTTCGGCGGCACTCCGCCGTCACCGTGCTGCTGATGGCCTTGTCGGCCGCGGTCACGGCGGTCGTTCTCATGAACGCCGGGGGCCCGGACGGCGAGAGCGCCGCGCCTCCCAAGACGTCCCCGTCGCCGGGCGTTTCGGCGCCGTCCGGCTCGACGCCTCCGGCCACGCGCTCGGAGCCGACCCGAAGGGCGTCCGGGACCAAGCCGACCGATGCCTCCGACCCGAAACCCACCTCCCGTCCCGTCGACCGGTCCGGCGCGGCGCCGCGCAAGCCCCCGCCGGGCGAGACACCCGCTCAGGAGCTTCCCGAGCCGTATTCGCCGGTTACACCGTCCGCCGGTTCCGGACCCGGCACGAATGGCGCCCAGGCCGGCTGGAAGAACTGCGAATACGAGAGCCCGATCGTGCCCTGCCATTGACGGTGACGGCCGCCGCAGACCGGGAGTGCGACCAAGATCGCGGCGGTATCGGCGCCGTCGCTGTCGATCCAGGGTGAGCAGGTCTTGGTCTTCGGGCTCCAGGACGCCGCCCCCCACGTCTGCTCATGAGGTTAACCCGGCTCTATGTTGAGAAAGGCCCGCGGCCGGAAGGCACGGAGCGAATCTCGTCCAGCCGTCGGCGAGAAGGACGACCCGGCCCCGTACGGGTTCGTACGGGGCCGGTCAGCGCAGGTCACGAACGGTGCCCAGAACGCTCTCGAACGACTGGCCGGGATCAGGTTCGGCGGGTCGTCTCGTGGTACTGGTCGGACGTCAGGCCGATCTGCCAGGCGGCGGCCTGGATCGGGTCGCGGATCCAGCCGGGCACCAGTTCGCCGAACTCGCGGCGAGTGCCGTCACGTTCCAGCGTTCCGTTGGTCATCAGCAGCAGGTGCAGGTGGTCGTCGTACAGCTCCTCGACGCACCAGAGGCTGAGGACCTGGCCGGGGTTGCCCGGGTCCGGGGCCTCGCGGCCGACCCGCGGCCAGCCCGACTCGGTGACGACCCGGCGCCACCCGGCGCGGCCCGCCAGGATCTCCACGGCGCAGCGGCGCTGCTCGGAGTTGCGCAGCGACACGGCGCGGGCGATCGGGACGTCGTCCTCGACGATCTCGCGCGGCACGAGGACGCCGTGCCAGGCCCACAGGCACCAGCCGTCCGGGTACCGCACGGCCGGTCCGCTCGGATGGTGGAGCCTCCCTTCGGTGTCGTGGTGCAGTTCGGTCGGACGTTCGGTGAGGATCACGCTGTTCCGCATCGGCCACCACTCCCCCGCCGACCGTCCGACCTGGAGCAGGCCGCGGCCGTGGCGGTCCGGCTCCCAGACGCCGCACCGTTCGAGGTAGGCGAGCTGGGCGAGCTGCCGCAGCATCCGCGGGCGGTGGGCGCCCAGTCGGGGCAGGGCGCCCACCTCGGGGAGCCGCTCCGCGTCCTGCCAGGTCGCGGCGACCTGGTCGACAGCCGAGCCGACTGGCTCGTCGAGCCCCGGCTCGACCGCGGCGGCCACCTCTCGGCCGAGCCGGGACAGCGGCCCGCTCCAGCGCGGGTCGCGTTCCAGGGCGTCGAGGTCGGACGGCAGCGGGTCCAGCATGATCAGGTCGGTTTCCGGGTCGTCCTCCGGCACCCGGCCGACGACGGCGTCGGCGGACGCCTCCGGCAGCGTCCGCCACGCCCGCCGGGTGACGAGCGCGCGGCGGCCCGCGCGGATGTCGGCGCCGATGCTGCCCGCCATCGGCGAGCCCAGCCAGATCACGTGCTCCGGCGGCCGCCGGCCGGCGCCGAGGTAGACGTCCCGGACGCCCGCCTCGGCCGCCGCCCGGTCGGCCGGGCCCGTGGCGAGGCCGTGCGCGACCCATTCGTCCCGCACCGCCGACAGCAGGGCCTGCTGCTCCGCGGTCGGCGGCGGGACGTGGCCGTGTGCGGGGCGCAGGTCGACCATGATCAGTCCGCGACGAAACGGACGGACGCGAACTGCTCACGCTCCGCCTGCTCGCGCGCCTCCTGCTCACGAGCCGCCTGGTCGCGAACGGCCTGCTTGCGGGCCAGCTTGCGCGCCTGCTCCCGCTTGCGCCGGGTCTCGGGAGTGAACACGCGCGGCGCCATCTCGCGCTTGCGGCGCAGCACGTACAGGCCGGGAGCGATTCCGGTGTTTCCGTGCTCCGGGTGGTCGAGCCACGCGGTCGCGCCTTCGCCGACCTCCAGCGACCCGAGGGTGATGTCGTCCGCCGCGCCGTCGTGGACGTCGTACCGGACGTCGCCCGAGGCGAGCAGAAGGTGCGTGTGCCCGCCCGCCTCGCCGCGGACCACGGCGACACCGGCCGCCGGGACCTGCGCCGTGGGACGCCCGAGACCGTCCGCCGCCATCGCGGCGGGAATCACGGAAACGTCGCCCTGGTGCTGGAGTCCGGCGATCGTGGGAATGTCGAGTTCGGCGGCCAGATGAGCCAGGTCGGCGCCATTCGACCGCACGTTGCTGAGAAGTTTCACATCGCCTCCCGCGAAGTGCTTTCCAAGAAATTTAGCGCCGCCCGCCTCCACGGGAAACTGATTTTCGAGGCGCCTGACCCGACCGTGGAAAGTGACGAATTCGGGGTGCCGAGGGCAGTGAAAGCGCACGGCGTCGCGGCGTCGCGGCGTCCGCGCGGCGGAGGCGGGGCCGGTTGTGGACAGGCGGTCTGACCGGCCTGGTCGGAGTTGAGGTGATCTTGGGTATTGATCATGAAATGTCGGGATGCTTACCGTGCGGGCATGATGATCAAGAGGAGGACTCTGCTCAAGGGCATGGCGGCGGCTCCGGCCGTGTTCGCGCTCGGGAGCGCGTTGGACGGGGCGGGGGCGCTCGCCGGGCCGTCCCCCCGGACGTCCCTGCTCGACGTCACCTACCCGCCTAAGGACAACTTCGGGCTCGTCTTCATGGAGAAGCCCTTGGACCGCGACATCAAGTGGGCCGACCTGGTCAAGGCGCTCAAGCGGACGCTCCCGAGCCGCAGCGTCGACCAGGTCCTCGACTCCGCCAACCGGCACGGCACGGACGGGGGGCTCCCGGACACCCCGCCCCGCGCCGACCACTGGTTCTGGCAGGACGGCGACCGCAACGACGACAACTGGATCCCGCAGGGCCTGACGACCAGCGCCGACTACCACCAGGACGGCAAGTACAACGGACGGGAGGTCCAGCTCGCGTCCTGGTACAGCAAGCACGCGACGAACAAGGGCGTGCGGGTCAGCTTCGTCGACATGACGGACCCGTCCAAGCCCGCTTACCGGCACGTCCTGCTGGTAGAGCCGACTGGCAGTGTGCTCACGCCCGACTTCAAGGCCATCAAGATCCACGCCGGCGGCATCATGTGGTACGGCGACCTGCTGTACGTCGCGGACACCTACAACGGCCTGCGGGTGTTCGACATGAAGGATCTGCTGGCGGTCACGTCCAACGGCGACCAGGACAAGATCGGACGGCAGCCCGACGGAACGTACCAAGCGCACAACTACGCCTTCGTCCTGCCGCAGTCGTCCTCGTACAACTCGATCGTGCACAACCAGCCGGAAGTGCAGTACTCCTGGATCTCTCTCGACCGGACGTCGACCCCCGACAGCATCGTCATCGGCGAATTCATGGAGACGGCGGACAGGGCGAGCCGCCTGTTCAAGTGGGACATCGACGCCACGACCCGCAAGCTCAAGGAGACCTCGGGCGTGGCAGAGCCGTCGTTCGCGGCGGTGGTCGACATCGATCGGATGCAGGGCGGGACGTGCATCAAGGGCAAGTTCTACCTGGTGCGCAGCAATTCCAACAACGCGGCCGGGGACCTGCTCACCTGGAAGCCGGGGAGCTACGTCCAGTACCCGATCACGTTGCCTCCCTATCCGGAGGACGTCTCCTACGACGTCAACAAGGACTGGCTCTGGTGCCACACCGAGACGAATGACGCGCGGCAGGTGTTCGCGCTGAAGGTGTCCCAGATCCCGTAGAACCCGGGGTCGCCCCCGCGCGCCCACGCGGGGGCGACCCATGCACCGATGAGTTCCGGCGTCCCGGACGGTCTCCACCCGTGAGCCACGAGGAAGGGACGCGAAATGACGAAGCAGCACGCGCTCGACAAGAAGTTCACAGCGACCTTGCGGAAGAGCCCCGCCAAAGGCGGCTGGACCTATGTGATCTGGCCCGAGTCGGCGGAGTTCTTCCAGACGCGGGGCCTCGTCAAGGTCAAGGGGACGATCGACGGCCATCCGTTCCAGGGTTCGTTCATGGCGCTCGGCGACGGCAACCACAAACTGGCCGTGAAGGCGGAGCTCCGCCGGGTCCTCGGCAAGGACGAGGGCGACGACATCACCGTTCACCTGACAGAACGCCTGGGGTAGGACCGCTTGACCTTGACACCGCTTGACCTTGACACGGTGGCAAGGACTTCACTGTGCCGAGGAGGTGGTCCGATGAGCGGGCAGGACGTGGGGCGGGCACTCCGGGCGCTGGAGAGCGACGACCCGCAGGTGCGGCTGAAGGCGGCGATGGCGGTCGGCACGAACCCGGACGCGGGGTTCGTCGGCAAGCTGATCGAAAGGTCCGAGGTCGAGCCCGAGTTCTTCGTGCGCGAGATACTCACGTGGGCGCTCAACCGGCATCCGTCCGAGCTGACGGTGCCGCGGCTGATCGAGGAGCTCGGCTCGGAGAGCGCGCAGGCGCGGAGCCAGGCGCTGCACACGCTGTCCAAGATCGGGGACCGGCGGGCCTGGCCCGCGATCACCCGGGCGCTGCTGACCGACGCCGACGACGAGGTGGCGCGGAGCGCCTGGCGGGCGGCGGTCGCGCTCGTGCCCGAGGGCGCGGAACCCGAGCTGGCCGGGGTTCTGGCGACGCAGCTCGGCCGCGGCGGACGCGAGACGCGGCTCAGCCTCAGCCGGGCGCTGATCGCGCTCGGCGAGGCGATCCTGCCGGTCCTGGGCGCGGCGGCGGCGCATTCCGACCCGGCCGCGCGCCGGCACGCGATTGCGACGGAGCGTCTGTGGCATGACCCCGATGTCGGGTTCGAGACGGCGGTCGAGGAGGCGAAGCGCTTCGTGGCCCTCGGCACGGCGGGGCGGGAGGGCTGACAGGCGGTGCTGATCGGTGAGGTGGCGCGGCGGTCGGGGGTGAGCGCCCGCATGCTCAGGCACTACGAGTCGCTCGGGCTGGTGCGGCCGACCGGGCGCACCGAGGCGGGCTACCGGGAGTACTCCAGCGAGGACATCCGGCGGATCTTCCACATCGAGAGCCTGCGCTCGCTGGGGCTGTCGCTGCGCGAGGTCGGGTCCGCGCTGGACGATCCCGGCTTCACTCCCTCGGGGCTCGTCGACGACCTCGTCCGCCGGACGCGGGAGCGCATCGCGAGCGAGACGGAGCTGCTCACCCGGCTCCAGCGGATCGGCGCCGCCGACCCCGCCGACTGGGCGGACGTCCTGCAGACCGTCGCGCTCCTCCACGCCCTGGGCTCGGAGAGCGCCGGGACGCGCCAGCGCGCCGCGCTGTCCTCCGCCGACGAGACCCCGATGCCGGTGGACGCCCTGGTCGAGGCGGTGCTGAGCGAGACGGACACGAACGTCGCCGGGGCCCTCCGGTGGGCGCTCGCGCGGTCGGGCGACGCCGGGCTGCCGCTGCTGGCGGAGGGGCTCGGCTCGCCGGTCGCCGGGGTGCGGGAGCGCGCCGTCCGGGCCGTCGCCGAGGTCCCGGGCGACGGGGCGGCGGCGCTGCTGCGGGACGCCCTCGCGAGCCCCGACCTCGCGGTCCGCAGGCGCGCCGCCCTGGCCCTCGCGGCGCGCGGGGCGCTCGGCGGACGCGGGGCCGCCGGCGCGGTCACGACGCTCATCGACATGATCGTCGAGGAGGTGAACGACGTCGAGGCGGCGGACGCGCTGGCCGTCCTGGCCGGTGATCCCGCGCTGACCGACCAGGTCGCCGCCGGGCTCGTCGACCGGCTCGACGCCGCCGGGCCGTCCGCGCGGCGGCGGCTGACGGAGGCGCTCGCGGACGTCCCGGGCAGCACCACGACACGTGCCCTCGCGGAACTGGCGCGCGACGACGACCGGGCCGTCGCGCTCACCGCCGCCTACATCCTCAGCCGCCGGGAAGCCTGATCACCAGCGCTGGCGGGACTCCTCGGCCCAGCCGGTCAGGCCGTCGAGCGCGATCCAGGTCCCGTCGTCGGCCCGAGCGCGCCCGGTGAACTCGCCGAAGCACTGGTGGGTGTCGGTTCCGACGACGCCGAGTTCCGTGCGCGCGGCCCGGACGTGGAACGGGTGGAATTCCGCTTCGACGCGGGGACCGGTGATCGTCCAGGATGCGCCCTCGCCTATCTCGTGCTCACCGGACGGCAGCCGCAACCGACCGTGGACCGGACGCCCCACGTCCTTCACCGTGTACTGGAAACGCCGGGAACTCCACGGGACGACCACGCCGAGCGACTCGTGACCGTCCGGCAGCGGGACGCGGACGTCCAGGTCCAGCACGCCGGGCACCACGGCCCGCACCCGCGAGCCGGACCGCCCCTGCCTGACCCCGACCGCCATCTCCCGGCCCCGCACGGACGCCTCCCCCGCGCCGCTCCGGTCGGGGAACACCGCACCACGGGCGAACGGGACGACGGCGTCCTTCCCGGTCTCCTCGCCGGTCGCGCGGTCGAGCACGTAGACGCTCTGGACGGCCGCGTAGTCCAGCGACGACGCGACCAGCCCGACGATGTGCCGGGGCGTGACGACGCCCCAGTACTCCCAGCGCTTCGTCCGGCCCCAGCCGCGCAGGTTCGCGCGGTGCAGCGGGCGGCGCGTCCAGCCGACCGCGCCGGGGTTCAGGCGGCCGTCCGGCAGGCACAGGTCGACCGGTGCGGTGATCTCGGTCTCGCGCATCACCCGAGACTAACCGGCGGATGGCAGAGTGGACTCCATGATCGTTCCCCCTCCCGTCCTGGTCCGGAACGCGCTCGGCGCCTGGGGCGCGGACGGCCGCCGCTGGCTGGACGACCTGCCCCGGACCGCCGCCGCCGTCGCCCGCGACTGGGACCTGCGCGTCGGCGAGCCCTTCGCGCTGAGCTACCACTGGGTCGCGGAGGCCACCACGAGCGACGGCACGAGCGCCGTCCTCAAACTGGGCCCGACCCAGCCGGGCCACCTCGCGCACGAGGCGGCGGCGCTCGGGATCTTCGGCGGGCGCGGCGCGGTCCGGCTGCTCGCCCACGACGCGGAGCGGGGCGCGCTGCTGCTGGAACGCGCCACGCCGGGGACCCTCGCCCGCGACCTCGTCCCGCACCGGGACGAGGAGGCCACCGCCGCCGTCGTCGAGGTGATCCGCCGCCTGCACCAGAAGCCGCCCGCTGACTGCGCCCTCCCCGACCTGGCGGAGACGGAGGGCGCGTCGTTCGCCGGGCACCTGGACCGCTTCCCCGGCGACGACCCGCTCCCCCGGCGCCTGGTCGAGCGGGCGGCGGGCCTCCTCGCCGAGCTGAGCGCGGACGGCGAGCAGGTCGTCCTGCACGGCGACCTGCACCACGACAACGTGCTGCGGGCCGAGCGCGAGCCGTGGCTCGCCATCGACCCGCACGGCTACGTCGGCGACCCCGGCTACGACACCGGCGCGCTCCTCTACAACCCCGAGCCCGGCGACCGCGGCGAGGAGAAGCTCACGCTGCTCCCGGCCCGGATCGAGCAGCTCGCGGACGGGCTCGGCATGCCGAGGGAGCGGGTCGAGGCGTGGGGGTTCGTCGTGTCCGTCCTGTCCGAGGTGTGGACGACCGAGGACGGCGGCGCCCCGGACGGCGGTCCGCTCGCCGTCGCGTCCCACCTTCTCCCCCGGCTGACCTGAGGAAACGCCCCGGGACGACCGGGCGAAGGTCAACCCCCGGGGCGGCGCGGACTCTGGAACGGTCCGGCCCGGGCAAGCGGCGTTTCAAGAACTCCATACCTGGGCCAGAGTTTCTTTAGTGCCGGTCCGGACGATCTTCTGGGGGTGATCATTGAATCGCCCTGGAGCTTCGACGACCACGACGCCGCGCTCGACCGGCTGGCGGCGCGGGAGAACTTCCCGGTCGCGGCGCGGCTGCTCCCCGCACGGCACCGGGCCGGGCTGCGCGCCCTCTACGGGTTCGCGCGGCTCGTCGACGACATCGGCGACGAGGCGCCGCCGGAGCAGCGCGCGAAACTGCTCGGCCTCGTGGACGACGACCTCGACCGGGTGTACGCCGACCGCACGCCGGCCCTGCCGCAGCTCCGCCGGCTGGCGCCGGTGGTGCGGGCGCACCGGATCCCGGCGGACCCGTTCCGCGACCTGATCCGCGCCAACCGGCAGGACCAGACCGTCCACCGGTACGAGACGTTCGAGGACCTGATCGGGTACTGCGCGCTGTCGGCCGCCCCGGTCGGGCGCGTCGTGCTGCGGCTGTTCGGCGCCGACCGGCCGGGCCTCGTGGCGGCGTCCGACGACGTGTGCGCCGCGTTACAGATCATCGAGCACTGCCAGGACGTCGGCGAGGACCACCGGGCCGGGCGGATCTACCTGCCCGCCGAGGACCTGCGCCGGTTCGGCTGCGCGGAGGACGACCTCGCCCGCGCGGTGACGCCGACGCGGCTGCGCGGCGTCCTCGCGCTGGAGGCGCGCCGCGCCCGCGACCTGCTGGACGGCGGGTCCGCGCCGCTGGCGGCGGGGCTGACCGGCTGGGCCCGGGTCGCCGTCGCGGGCTACGTGGCCGGGGGGCACGCCGCGCTGGACGCGCTGGAGCGCGGCCGCTACGACGTCCTCGCGCGCCGGCTCCGGCCCCGCCGGGCCGGACTCCTCGCCGGATGGGCACGCGGGTTGGGAAGGGGATGGCGATGACGGTTTCGGAGGTCCGCACGGGCGCCGACGGGGTCCAGGACGCCTATCGGCACTGCGAGCGGGTGGTCCGCGAGGAGGCCCGCAACTTCTCCTACGGGATCCGGCTGATGCCGGGCCCGAAGCGGCGGGCGATGAGCGCGGTCTACGCGTTCGCCCGCGGCGTCGACGACATCGGGGACGGCCCCGAGCCCGCGTGCGTCCGGCTCGACCTGCTGGACCGGTCGCGGCGGCGGCTCGCGACCGTCCAGGAGGTGCTGCGCTCCCGCGCGGACGCCCGCGCGCTGGAGGGCCACCCGGTGCTGACGGCGCTCGCGGACGCGGCGGCCCGCTACCCGATCCCGCTGGAGGCGTTCGACGAGCTGATCGACGGCTGCGAGGACGACGTCCGCGGCGCCGACTACAAGACGTTCGACGACCTTCTGCGCTACTGCCAGCGCGTCGCCGGGACGGTCGGCCGCCTCTCGCTCGGCGTGTTCGGCTCGGACGGCAGGCAGCGCGCGGAGGGCCTCGCCGACTCGCTCGGCGTCGCGCTCCAGCTCACCAACATCCTGCGCGACCTGCGCGAGGACCGGCTCGCCGGGCGGATCTACCTGCCCGCCGAGGACCTGGAGCGGTTCGGCTGCACGCTCGCCCTGGACGACTCCGGCCGGTTCGCCGACCCGCCCCGGCGGCTGGACGAGCTGGTCGCCTACCAGGCGGACCGGGCGCGCGCCTGGTACGCCGAGGGGCTGCGGCTGCTGCCGCTGCTCGACCGGCGCAGCGCCGCCTGCACGGCGGCGATGGCGGGCATCTACCGGCGGCTGCTGGAGAACATCGCGGCCCGCCCGTCGGCCGCGCTGAACACCCGGCTGTCGCTGCCGACGTGGCAGAAGGCCGTGGTGGCGGCGCGGGCGATGTCGGGGGTGGAGCGGTGAGCGTCGTGGTCGTCGGCGGCGGCCTCGCCGGGATCAGCGCGGCCGTCGCGCTCCAGGAGTCGGGCGTGCCGGTCACGCTGGTGGAGTCGCGGCCGTGGCTCGGCGGCGCCACCCACTCGTTCGCGCGCGGCGACCTGCGCGTCGACAACGGGCAGCACGTGTTCCTGCGGTGCTGCACCGCCTACCAGGGGCTGCTGCGCAGGCTGCGCGCCGAGCACCTGGTGGACGTGCAGGACCGGTTCGACGTGCCGGTGCTGCGCCCCGGGACGGAGCCGGGACGGCTGCGCCGCTCCAACCTGCCGAGCCCGCTGCACCTGCTGCCCGCCCTCGCCCGGTACGCGCCGCTGCCGGTCGCCGACCGGGCGCGGGCCGTCCGCGCGGCGGCGGCGCTGCGGCGGCTCGACCCGGACGACCCGGACCTCGACGGCGTCGCGGCCGGGACGTGGCTCGCCGGGCGCGGCCAGCGGGCCTGGGCCCGGCAGGCGCTGTGGGGGCTGTTCCTCACGTCCGCGCTGAACGCCGAGGTGGACGACGCCGCGCTCGGCCTGTCGGCGATGGTGTGCCGGCGGGCGCTGTTCGGCCGTCCGGACGCCGCCGACATCGGGGTGCCGCTCGTCCCGCTGGACGAGCTGCACGGCGGGCCCGCGCTGCGCCGCATCGCCGAGATGGGCGGGACGGTCCGCCTCAAGGCGAAGGTCGAGGCCGTCACGACCGACCCGAAGGTCGTCGTGGACGGCGTCCCGATGGCCGCCGACGCGGTGGTGATGGCGGTGCCGCACGAGGCGGCGGCGCGGCTGCTGCCCGCGCAGGCGCTGCCCGACCCGCTGCGCTGGGACGAGCTGGACGCCAGCCCGATCGTGAACGTCCACGTCGTCTACGACCGCAAGGTGCTGCACGGCCCGGCGTTCGGCGGCGCCCGCGTCCCCCGGCACGCCCCGTTCGCCGCCGCCGTCGGCTCCCCCGTGCAGTGGGTGTTCGACCGGACGGCCGTGAGCGGCCTGCGCTCCGGCCAGTACCTCGCGGTGTCGCTGTCGGCGGCGGACCGCTGGATCGACATGCCCGCCGCCGAGCTGCGCGCCCGGTTCCTGCCGGAGCTGCGGCGGCTGCTGCCCGCCGCGCGGGACGCGGGCGTCCGGGAGGTGTTCGTGACGCGGGAGCGGCGGGCGACGTTCCGGCAGCGTCCCGGCTCGGCCGCGGCCCGCCCCGGCGCGGCGACGCGGGCGCCCGGACTGTTCCTCGCCGGCGCGTGGACCGACACGGGCTGGCCAGACACGATGGAGGGAGCAGTGCGCAGCGGCCTCACCGCCGCGCGGCTGGTCCGTCGCCACCTGGAAGGGGTGAGGGACCGATGACAGCCGTTCCGGTCTCGATGACCGATGTCCGCGAGCTGGTCGACGGGGCGCTGCGCGCCGCCGTCGGGCGGCTCGACCCGCGCACCTACCGCGTCGCCGCCTACCACCTCGGCTGGGCCGACGAAGAGGGGCGCCCGCGCGACGCGCCCGCCGGGAAGGCGCTGCGCCCCGCGCTGGCGCTGCTGTCCGCGCGGGCCGCGCTGGCGCCGCCGGAGAGCGGGCTGCCCGGCGCGGTCGCGGTCGAGCTGGTGCACGCGTTCTCGCTGCTGCACGACGACATCATGGACCGCGACCGGACGCGGCGGCACCGGCCCGCCGCGTGGACGGTGTTTGGCGAGCCGTCCGCGATCCTCGCCGGGGACGCGCTGCTCGCGCTCGCCCTGGAGGTGCTGCTCGAAGCACCGGGCCAGGGCTCCTCGCGCGCGGCGCGGTCGGTGGCGGTGACGACCCGGCGGCTCATCGCGGGCCAGTCCCTCGACATGGACTTCGAGACGCGCCGGCAGATCGGCGTGGACGAGTGCCTCACGATGTCGTCCGACAAGACGGCCGCGCTGATCGCCTGCTCCTGCTCGATCGGGGCCGTCCTGGACGGCGCGCCCGAGCCGCTGTCGGACGCGCTGGAGGCGTTCGGCGCCGACCTCGGCATCGCGTTCCAGCTCGTCGACGACCTGCTCGGCCTGTGGGGCGACCCGAAGGCGACGGGCAAGCCCGCGCTGTCGGACGTCCGGTCCCGCAAGATGTCGCTGCCGGTCGTCGCGGCGCTGAACGCGGACGGGCCGGAGGCGAAGCGGCTCGCCGAGCTGTACGCGCAGCCGGAGCGGACCGAGGACGAGCTGGCCGCGATCCCGCCGCTGGTCGAGGCGGCGGGCGGGCGCGCGTGGGCGGAGCTGGAGGCCGAGCGCCGGATCCAGCGGGCCGCCGAGCACCTCGTCACCGCGCGGCTGCCGGACGCCGTCCGCGCCGAGTTCCTGCACATCGCCGACTTCATCACCCGCCGGGACCACTGAATGACAGCCACCCAGCAGACACCTCGATCGACGGACACCATCGAGCCGCGCACGGCGGCGGACGCGCTGGACGCCGCCCGCGAGCACCTGCTGCTCCTCCAGTCCCCGCAGGGCTGGTGGAAGGGCGAGCTCCAGACCAACGTCACCATGGACGCCGAGGACATGCTGCTCCGCGAGTTCCTCGGCATCCGCACCGACGACGACACCCGCGAGGCGGCCCGCTGGATCAGGTCGCAGCAGGCGGCGGACGGTTCCTGGGCCAACTTCCACGACGGCCCGCCCGACCTGTCGACGACGGTCGAGGCGTACGTGGCGCTGCGGCTCGCGGGCGACCCGCCGGACGCCGACCACATGCTCCGCGCCGCCGCGCACGTCCGGAGCGCGGGCGGGGTCCCGGCGACCCGCGTGTTCACCCGGTTCTGGCTGGCGATGTTCGGCCGCTGGCCCTGGGACGAGCTGCCCGTCGTGCCACCCGAGATGATCTTCCTGCCGCGGTGGTTCCCGCTGAACGTGTACGACTTCGCGTGCTGGGCGCGGCAGACGATCGTGCCGCTGACGGTGGTGGCGGCGCTGCGTCCCGTCCGGCCGCTGCCGTTCGCGCTGGACGAGCTGTACCCCGGCTACGACGTGCCGCGCCCGCGCGACCGCGCCCGGCCCGGCTGGGACATGGCGTTCCGCACGCTCGACCGGGCGCTGCACGTGTACGAGCGGCGTCCGGTGAAGGGGCTGCGGCGGGCCGCGCTGCGCCGTGCCGCCGAGTGGATCGTCGCGCGCCAGGAGCGGGACGGCTCGTGGGGCGGCATCCAGCCCCCGTGGGTGTACTCGCTGATCGCGCTGAACCTGCTCGGCTACGGCGTCGACCATCCCGTCGTCCAGCGCGGGCTGGACGGCCTCGAACGGTTCACGATCAGGGACGACGAGGGCCGCCGCCTCGAAGCGTGCCAGTCGCCCGTGTGGGACACCGTCCTCGCGATGACCGCGCTGTCCGACGCGGGCCTGCCCGCCGGGCACCCGGCGCTGGAGCGGGCCGCGGACTGGGTGATCGGCGAGGAGGTCAGGGGGCCCGGCGACTGGTCGGTGCGGCGTCCCGGCCTGCCGCCCGGCGGGTGGGCGTTCGAGTTCGACAACGACGTGTACCCCGACGTCGACGACACCGCCGAGGTGGTGATCGCGCTGGACCGCGTCCGGCATCCGCTGGCCGAGCCCGCGATCGAGCGGGGCGTGCGCTGGATGGCCGGGATGGCGTCGAAGGACGGCGGGTTCGCCGCGTTCGACGCCGACAACACCCGCGCGCTGTGCCGCAGGCTGCCGTTCTGCGACTTCGGCGAGGTGATCGACCCGCCGTCCGCGGACGTCACCGCGCACGTCGTGGAGGCGATGGCGCACCGCGGCATGGCCGACTCGCTGCTCGTCAAGCGGGCCGTCGTGTGGCTGCTCAAGGCGCAGGAGCCGGACGGCTCGTGGTTCGGCCGGTGGGGCGCCAACCACGTGTACGGGACGGGCAGCGTCGTCCCCGCGCTGGTCGCGGCCGGGGTGCGCCCCGACAAGCCGGTGATCAAGGACGCGGTCGGCTGGCTGGAGCGCCACCAGCGCGACGACGGCGGCTGGGGCGAGGACCTGCGGTCCTACCGCGACCGGTCGTGGGTGGGGCACGGCGCGTCGACGGCGTCGCAGACGGCGTGGGCGCTGCTGGCGCTGCTCGCCGCCGGGGAGCGGGGGGAGGCCGCCGAGCGCGGCGTCCGCTGGCTCGTCGACCACCAGCGCCCGGACGGAACCTGGGACGAGGACCACTTCACCGGCACCGGGTTCCCCGGCTACTTCTACATCAACTACCACCTGTACCGCCTGGTGTTCCCCCTCAGCGCGCTGGGCCGCTACCTGAAGGGGTCGTGAGAGATGGCGATGCCACTGCGCCAGAGCCTCCGCATCGGCGGGTACGTGCTGCGCAACCGGCTGGCCGGGCGCAAGCGGTTCCCGCTGCTCGTCGAGCTGGAGCCGCTGTACGCCTGCAACCTGGCGTGCGCGGGCTGCGGCAAGATCCAGCACCCGGCGGACGTGCTCAAGCAGCGGATGCCGGTGGAGCAGGCCGTCGCCGCGATCCGCGAGTGCGGCGCGCCGATGGTGTCGATCGCGGGCGGCGAGCCGCTCATGCACCCGCGGATCGGGGAGCTGGTCGCCGAGCTGGTCAAGATGAAGCGGTACGTGTTCCTCTGCACGAACGCGGCGCTGATCCCGAAGAAGATCGACATGTTCGAGCCGTCGCGGTACTTCGCGTGGGCCGTCCACCTGGACGGGCTGCGCGAGCGGCACGACGCGTCCGTCTGCAAGGACGGCGTGTTCGACCAGGCCGTCGCGGCGATCAGGACGTGCCGCGAGCGCGGCTTCCGGGTGACGACGAACACGACCGTGTTCAACACCGACACCCCGAAGACCGTCATCGACGTGCTCGACTTCCTCAATGACGACCTGCGCGTCGACCAGATGATGATCTCGCCCGCGTACGCCTACGAGAAGGCGCCCGACCAGGAGCACTTCCTCGGCGTCCAGGAGACGCGGGAGCTGTTCCGCAAGGCGTTCGCCGACGGCCGCCGCAAGAAGTGGCGGTTCAACCACTCGCCCCTGTTCCTGGACTTCCTGGAGGGGAAGGTCGACTTCCCCTGCACGGCGTGGGCGATCCCGTCGTACTCGCTGAAGGGCTGGCAGCGTCCCTGCTACCTGATGGAGGACGGCTACACCGCCACCTACCAGGAGCTTCTCGACACCACCGACTGGGACTCCTACGGACGCGGGCGCGACGACCGCTGCGCCAACTGCATGGCGCACTGCGGCTACGAGCCCACCGCCGTGTTCGCGACGATGGGCTCGCTCAAGGAGTCGCTGCGCGCCGTCCGCAGCCTCTGACCGCCTTCTGACCAGCGCGGGTCACTCGGGTTCGTCCCTCAGTTCCTCGATGATGTCGCGGACGGCGTCCATCAGCGCGTCGGCGTCGTCGGTGAGGCCCGGGTCGAGCGAGAGGCCGAAGCACAGGTCGCGGTCGACGCCGAGGCCCGCGATGGCCAGCGGCGCGCCGGGCGCCAGCGGGACGATCGGGAACACGGCGGTGAGCGGCGCGCCCGCGAGCCAGAGCTGCCTGTCCGGTCCGGGGAGGCTCGACACCGTCCCCTGGAGGAACCGGCCGCTGTAGGACATGCGCGCGAAGCGGGCGTGCAGCGGGGCGGGCATGATCCGTCCGGCCTGCCACATCACGAACCAGGCGGCCTGCGCGCGGGTGCCGGTGCGCAGCACCCGGCCGCGCTCGGCGATCAGCGCGAGCCGGTCGGGCTCGGCCATCTTCCCGATCGGCAGGTCGACCATGACGGCGGTGGTGTGGTTGCCGACCATCGCGCTGCCCGGCGGCCGCATCATCAGCGGGACGGCGACGCGGCACGTTCCCGGCCTGCCGTCGTCCTCGCTGACGACCCGGTTCAGCGCGCCCGCGACCGCGCACAGCACGACGTCGGTGACGCGGGCGTCGTAGCGGCGGCCCACGTCCCGCACGGTCTTGAGCGGGAGCTGCATGGTGCCGAAGCGGCGGTCGGACGTCCCGCTCGCTGGCAGCGGCTCCGGCTTCGTGACGGCGGTGGCGAGCTGCCCGAGCCCGACCACGGTCGCGAGCGCCTTCTGGAACGGCCTGCGCGGGAACTTCGCGCCGAGGTTGTCGGGCGGGGGCTCCATCAGGTACATCGCCTGCGCGACGATCCCGACGCCGTCGGCGACGACGTGGTGCATCAGGTAGACGACGGCCGTGCGCCCGGGCTCGGCGCCCTGCACGACGACCATCCGCCAGGGCGGGCGGTCGAGCGGCAGCGCCTCGGACTGGATCTCCGCGACCAGCGCGCGCAGCCCGGCCATGCCGTCGACGTCCCGCTCGGGCACGTGCCACTCCCAGTCGACCGGGTCGTGGTCGGCCCAGACGGGACGGCGCCAGCGCCCCCGCCGGACGAGCCGCTGCCGGAACCTGGGCAGGCCGTCCAGCCGCTCCTGGATCACGCGGACCAGGTCTTCGCGGTGGACGGGCCCGCGTTCGGTGTCCAGCATGATCACGCCGCCCGCCTGCTGCGGCGCGGCGGGCGTCTCGACGGCGAGGAAGAACGCGTCCGGGCCCTGGACGCGGGCGGACGGCGCGCGGCCGATGCGGTCGGCCGCGTACACGGCGGCGGCGACGAACGGGACGGCGGCGGCCGCGTCCAGGATGTAGTGGTTCGCGGTCGCGAGGATCACGTACAGCGTCACGAGGACGTGCGCCGCGTTCACCACCTGCACCCAGCGGCGCGCGTTCACCCGGGCCAGCTCGACGCCGACCCACAGCGTCCAGCCCATGTGCAGGGACGGGACGGCGGCGAACTTGTCGGCGTGCTCGACCATCGGCGAGCCCCACGACCCCCACGTCCTGCCCAGCAGGACCGTGTCGACGAACCCGAGGTCGGGCATCAGGCGCGGCGGCATGACCGGGTACAGCGCGAAGCAGGTCAGCCCGCCGAGGTTGAGCAGGATGAATCCGTTGCGGGCCGTCCGGTACCGCTCGGGATGGCGGAGGAACAGCCACACCAGCAGCGCCAGCGCGCTCGCGATGTAGGTGATCGCGTACTCGTAGTTCGCTAGGACGCGGAGCACCGACCGGTCGGCGAGCCACCCGTTGAGCGCGGGCTCGACGTCCAGGCGCAGCGACTTCTCCAGGTGGAAGATCGCCTCGCCGTGGGCGCGGGCCGCCGCCGTCCTGCCCTGCTCGGGGAGCCGCGTGACCAGCGCGTACAGCGAGAACAGCAGCAGTCCGGCGAGCAGTTCCCGGCGGACGCGGAGCGGGCGGCGCGCCGCGTCCGCCGGGACGGGCACCGCGTCGCGCGCGGTCACCGCTTCGTGTGTGCCCATGGCCCTCCCTTTACCGCTGTTACCCAGGATTGCTGGCGATCAGACGGCGATGACGGGATTTACGGATCATGCCCGGATCCGGCGCGCGGCCCCGGACCCCGTTACCAGCAAAGCATCCGGCAGGGACGGGCCGCGGGGAACCATCTGGCGCGACAGTACGTCTTCGATATATCGTTGTCGTATCGCGAGAGCTCATAGAGAGATCTCAGAAGGCAGGTGGAGAACATGGGGCACATGCACGGCCGGGGCCCCTGGCGCGACCTCCCGTTCGGCGCCCTGTTCGGCGGCGGACCCGGCGCCCACGGTCCCGGCGGGTCCGGCCCCGGCGGGCCGTGGGGGCCGTCGTCCTTCGGCTTCGGGCCGCGCCCGCCGTGGGCGCGGGGCCGCGGCGGCCCGTGGGGGCGCGGCGCCAAGGCGCGCAAGGGCAACGTGCGGGCGGCGATCCTCGTCCTGCTCGCCGAGGAGCCGCGCAACGGCTACCAGATCATCCAGGAGATCAACGAGCGCAGCGACGGGGCCTGGAAGCCCAGTCCGGGCGCGGTCTACCCGGCGCTCCAGCAGCTCGCGGACGAGGGCCTCATCGCGGGCGAGGAGTCCGGCGGGCGCCGCTCGTTCCGCCTCACCGACGAGGGCCGCGCCTACGTCGAGGAGAACGCCGACCGGCTGGCCGAGCCGTGGGCGGAGATGACGCCCGAGTTCGGCGAGGGGGTTCCCGAGCTGTTCAAGCAGGCCGCGCAGACGGGCGCCGCGGTGATGCAGATCGTCCACTCCGGCTCCGCCGAGCAGGTCGAGCAGGCGCGCGTCGTCCTGTCGGGGGCGCGCCGCGACCTCTACCGCATCCTCGCCGACGACGCGCCCGGCGACGCCGACGACGACGGCGGGCCGACCACCGCAGGGCCGACCACCGGGGAGTGACCATGGCACGCCAGGATGAGATCCGGATCGGGGACGCCGAACGCGACGCGGTCACCCTCGCCCTGCACGACCACTTCGCCGCGGGACGCCTCGACCGCGCCGAACTCGACGAGCGGCTCGACGCCGTGCTGTCCGCGCGGACGCGCGGCGACCTGCGGGCGCTCGTCCGCGATCTGCCGTCCCCCACCGGCCTGCCCGAACCGGAACCGGCGCCCGCCGTGTCCTGGGAGCAGGGCGCGGCGGTGATGTTCGGCGGGCCGGGGCACCCCGCGTGGAAGCGCCATCACCGGCACATGTCCCGGCGCCACCGGCACGGGCCGCACTTCCCGGTGTTCCCGCTGATGCTCGGGGTGTTCCTGGTGCTCGCCCTCACGGTCGGGCCGGGGACGGGGGTCCTCGCCGTCCTGCAGATCGCGCTGGTGATCTGGGTGGTGAAGGCGGTCGTGCTGGCGTTCGGGACGCGGCGGCGGCACCGCGCGTGACCGCGCCCGCCGCGTCGGGCGGGCTCAGCGCAGGCCGGCGTCCCGGGCGAGGAGGCCGGCCTGCGTCCGGTTGGCGCAGCCCAGCTTGTCGAGGAGGCGGGAGACGTGGCCCTTCACAGTGGCCTCGCTGAGGTGGAGCCGTCCGGCGATCTGCGCGTTGGACAGCCCCTCGCCGAGGCAGCCGAGCACCTCGGTCTCGCGTCCGGTGAGGCCGCCGAGCAGGTCGCGGGTGCGGGCGCGGCCGTCCGCACGGGCGCCCGCCGTGCCGAGCAGCCGCGTCGTCGCGGCGGCGGACAGCACCGTGTGCCCGTCGGCGGCGACCCGGACGAGCTTCACGAGGTCCTCCGGCGGCGTCGACTTGAGCAGGAACCCCGCCGCGCCCGCGCGCAGGGCCCGGACGACGTACTCGTCCGCGTCGAACGTGGTCAGCGCGACCACGACGGGCGGGGAGCGCAGCGCGGCGACGCGCTCGATGGCGGCGAGGCCGTCCACGCCCGGCATGCGCAGGTCCATGAGCACCACGTGCGGGCGGTACCGGACGACCGCCTCGACGCCCGCCGCCCCGTCGTGCGCCTCCCCGACGACCTCGACGTCGTCGGCCGCGCCGAGGATCGTGCGCAGGTGCGCGCAGACCATGGGCTCGTCGTCCACCAGCAGGACCGTGATCACGGCGTCCCACCTTTCTGACCCCTGGGAGGACGACGCCGTGATCCTCGCTTCGCTGGGGTCACGGCGCGCCCACCGGCAGGTAGGCGGGCAGGGACGCCTCGACGCGGAAGCCCTCCTTGTCGGGGCCCGCCGCGAACGTCCCGCCGATGAGCTCGACGCGCTCGCGGAGCCCGGCGAGGCCCGTCCCGGAGCCGCTGGCGGCCAGGTCGGCGTCCGGTTCGCCGGAGGGCGCCGTGTTCCGGACGGTCAGCGTCACCCCGTCGACGCGGTAGCGGACGTCCACCCGGACGGCCGCGCCGGGCGCGTGCTTGCGCGCGTTGGTGAGCGCCTCCTGCACGACCCGGTACGCCGTGCGTCCCACGGCGGGTGACGCGGCCGGCGGCTCACCGTGCTCGGCCAGCTCGACCGGGACGCCGACCGACGCCGACTCCGCGACCAGCTGGGACAGGTCCGGCAGCGGGCCGTGTGCGGCGGCGGGCGGCGCGCCGGGGCCGCGCCGCAGCAGGCCGATGACGTCGCGCAGCTCGTCCAGCGCCTGGCACCCGGCGGCGCGGAGCTCCTCGGCCGCCGCGCGGGTCGTCTCGTCCGGGGCGTGGACGCGCAGCGCGCCCGCCTGCAGCACCATGAGCGTCACCCGGTGCGCGACGACGTCGTGCATCTCGGCGGCGAGCCGGGCGCGCTCCTGCGCGCGGGCCCGCTCGGCGAGCAGGTGCCGCTCCCGCTCGGCGCGCTCGGCCCGCTCGGTGAGGCCCTGCACGGCGCGGCGGCGCGCCGCCGCGTACATGCCGAGCAGGGCCGCGCCCATGACGACGGCGACGCTGCGGAAGACGAGGGCGTTGACGCTGCCGGTCTCGGCGGCGGCGAAGCGCCGCATCGCCGCGTCGGGGAGGACGTCGTCCAGGCAGCCGATCGGGACGAGCAGCGCCGCGATCGGCAGTCCCCGCATCCAGACCGGTCGCCCGCCCTCGCGCGGGAACGCCATCGCCGCGTAGGCCGCGAGCGGCGCGGTCGGCGGCCACCACACGGCCGCGTTGAGGGAATGGTCGGCGTGGACGCGCAG
Organism: Actinomadura syzygii; assembly: GCF_008085905.1. Classification (GTDB taxonomy): domain Bacteria; phylum Actinomycetota; class Actinomycetes; order Streptosporangiales; family Streptosporangiaceae; genus Spirillospora; species Spirillospora syzygii. The sequence goes on from NZ_VSFF01000009.1 coordinate 432,490, forward strand.
CAGCGTGCCGGGTGCGGCCAGTTCGGTGAGCCAGTACAGCGCGGCGAGTCCGGCGGTGAGCCACGCGACCGTCATCGGGGCGCGGCGGCGGAACGCCAGCGCCAGCGCCGGGACCAGCATCAGCGCGAGGGCCGCGCCGCCGTGCCAGCGGACGACGGAGCCCGGCGCGGTGACCGTCCACCAGGTCAGGTAGGTCCCGGCGAACACGACGGCGGCGTCGGCCACCAGGTCGCGGGGACGGCCGTCCGGGCGGAGCCAGACGGGGAGCCACGCTAGGACGGGACGCGGCGATCGCATGAGCACACCGTACGCACCCGTCCCCGCGCGGGCACCCCTACGAAAGTCGCGTCCGCGGGCCGTTCGTCGCGGGCGGACGCGACGTTCCGCGCTGCCGCCGCACGGCCCGCGCGGGCTGGAATCGGCGGCATGATGCTGAAGCTCGTCCTGCGCGGCCTGGCCGCGCACCGCGCCAGGCTGCTGCTGTCCGGCGTCGCGGTGGTCGCCGGGGTCGCGTTCGTCGCCGGCACGCTGATCTTCTCCGCCACGCTGGACCGCTCGTTCGACCGGGCCTTCGACGACCTCGGCCGCGGCACGGACGTGGTCGTCCGGGCGCACCGGGCGTTCGAGCCGGGGCTCGGCGAGCGGTCGGCGGAGCGTCCCGTCCCGGCGGCGGTGCTGGACGCCGTCCGGCGGGCGGACGGCGTCGCCAAGGCGCACGGGGTCGTCACCGGGTTCGCCGCCGTCGTCGACCGGCGCGGGCGGATCGCGGGCGCGGAGCCGCAGACCGGCGTCGCCTGGGACGGCGACGCCGACCTGTCGCTGCCGCGCCTCACCTCCGGGACGCCGCCCGCCGCGCCCGACGAGGTCGCCGTGGACGTCACCACCGCCCGCGCCGCCGGGTACCGCGTCGGCGACCGGGTCGCGGTGGCGCTGGCGTCCGGGACGCGGACGTTCCGGCTCACCGGCCTGTTCGAGGTCGGCGACTCGGCGCTGAGCGACCAGCTCTCGATGACCGCGTTCGCGCCGGACGCCGCGGGACGCCTGCTGTCCGACCACCCGGGGACGTACGCGCGGATCGTCGTCCGCGCGGACGGCGGCGTCCCGCAGGAGCGGGTCCGCGACGCGGTCGCCGCGACGCTCCCGCCCGGGTTCGAGGCGATCACCGGCCGGGAGGCGATCACCGAGCAGTCCGACTCCTTCAAGGACATCCTGAAGGCGCTGCGGACGTTCCTGCTGGCCTTCGCGGTGATCGCGGTGTTCGTCGGGTCGTTCATCATCTTCAACACGTTCGCGATGCTGGTCGGCGGGCGGGTGCGGGAGCTGGCGCTGCTGCGCGCGGTCGGCGCGTCGCGCGGGCAGGTGACGCGGTCGGTGCTCGGCGAGGCGGCCGGGGTCGGGCTGGCCGGGTCGACGCTCGGCCTCGCGGCGGGCGCGGGCGTCGCGGCCGGGCTGGCGCGGCTGACGTCCCTGCTCACCGGCGGGGAGCCGCTGCCGTTCGGGCCGCTGGTCGTGCCGCCGTCCGCCGTCGTCGCCTCGTACGCGGTGGGGACGCTCGTCACGCTGGCCGCCGCCGTCGTCCCGGCGCGCCGCGCGGCGCGGGTGCCGCCCGTCGCCGCCCTCCGCGAGGGGACGGTCGCGCCCCGCCCGCTGCGCACCCGGACGCTCGCGGGCGCGGCCATGCTCGCGGTGGGCGGCGGCCTCATCGCGGCGGGGCTGGGCGCGCACGACAAGGCCGCGCTGACCCTCGCGGGGGCGGGGTCACTGGCCGTGTTCGCCGGGACGGTCGTCGTCTCGCCGGCGCTGAGCCGTCCGGCCGTCCGGGCGCTGGCCTGGCCGGCCGCGCGGTTCGGCGGGAGCGCGGGCCGGCTCGGCGGGCGGAACGCGCTGCGCGACCCGCGCCGGACGGCGGCGACCGCGTCCGCGCTGACGATCGGGCTCGCGCTGATCGCGGCGGTGTCGGTGCTCCTCCAGTCGATGGCGGCGTCGGCGGACCGGCAGCTCGCCGCCGGGCTCACCGCCGACTACCAGGTCACCGGGCGGAGCCAGATCACGCCGATCCCCGCGGGGGCGACCGGCGCGGTGGCGCGGGTCGGCGGCGTACGGGCGGCGATCCCGATCCGCACGGCCCGGCTCGACCTGGACGGCTCCGTGCGGACGGCGGCGGCGGGCGCGCCCGGCGAACTGCTCGGCCACTTCCGCCTCCCTCTCCAGGAGGGCACGCGCGCCCCGCGCGGAGACGAACTGCTCGTCGGCCGCAGCCTCGCGAAAGCCCAGGGCTGGCGCGTCGGAACGACGATCTCCGGCCGATACCAGGACGGGACGGGGCGCACCTTCCGCGTCGCTGGCGTGTACGCGGACCGTCCGTCCGTGACGCCGTCCGCGCCCAGCATGATCATCGACTGGGACGGCTACCGCGCGCACGACCCCGACGCTCCGATCGACCGCATCGAGATCGACGCGGCGGGCGCCGACCGGGCCGCCCTGGAGCGGGCGCTCGCCCCCTGGCCGAACCTGGAGGTGAAGGACCGTGCCCAGGTCAGGGCCGACGCCGCCGGGCAGATCGACCTGTTCCTCGACCTCGTCCTCGGGCTGCTGGTGCTGTCGGTGCTCGTCGCCGCGCTCGGGATCGTCAACACGCTCGCGCTCGCCGTGTCGGAGCGGACGCGGGAGATCGGCATGCTCCGCGCCGTCGGAATGGGGCGCGCGCAGCTCCGCCGGATGATCCGGTACGAGGCGGTCGCCGTCTCGCTGTTCGGCGGGGTCCTCGGCGTCGGGACGGGGATCGTGCTGGGTGTCGTCCTGCAGCGGGCGCTGACCAGGGGCGACGGCGGCATGGAGGTGCTCGACGTCCCCTGCGCGCGGCTCGCCGCCTACGTCGCGGCGGCCGCCGTGCTCGGCGTCGCCGCCGCCGTGTGGCCCGCCCGCCGGGCCGCGCGGATGGACGTCCTGCGCGCGATCGGGACCGAGTGAGGTCAGGCGGCCACCAGCGTGCAGCGGTCCGGGACGGCGGCGCGCAGCGCGACCAGCCCGCGCGCGATCAGCGGGTTGGCCCGGCTGCCGCGCCGCACGCAGGTCAGCACCCGCCGCTTCGGGACGCCGTCCCCGGACAGCGGCACCCGCACCACCGGCTGGTCGGACGGCCCGCCGGCCAGCCGGGGCACGAGCGACACGCCGAGCCCATTCGCGACCAGCGCCCAGATCACCGACCAGGTGGTGGCGTTGTGCGCGATCCGCGGCGTGAACCCGGCGGCCGCGCAGTACGTCATGACCTGCTGGTGGTGGGCGCAGACCTCCGGCTGGACGCTGATCCACGCCTCGTCGGCCGCGTCCTCCAGCCGGACGCCGGTCCGCGACGCGAGCGGGTGCCCGGCCGGGACGATCAGGTCGAGCGCCTCCTCCAGCAGCGGCTCCCGGTCGAAGCGCGGGTCGCCGGGCGGGGGCGCGTCGGGGGTCGGCTCGATGACCGCGATGTCGGTCTCCCCGGCGGCGAGCAGGCCCATGGCCACGTCGGTGTCGCACTCGCGGACCTCGATGACGAGGTCGGGGTCCGCGCGGTGGAGCGCGCCCGCGGCCGGGGCGATCAGCCCGCCGACGGCCGTCGTGAACCCGCACATGCGCAGCGGCCCGGTGACCCCGGCGCGGTGCGACTCCAGGTCGGCGAGGGTCTCCTCCCACTTGGCGAGCAGCCCGTCGGCGTGGACGATGAGCATCTGCGCCGCCGGGGTCAGCCGCACCTTGCGGCCCTGCGGCTCCAGCAGCGGCACCCGCAGTTCCCGCGCCAGCTCGCGCAGGTGGTGGGAGACCGCCGACGGGGTGAGGTGCATCGCCTCCGCCGCCGACGTGACCGTCCCGTACTGGTGGACGAGCCGGAGCATGTGCAGCCGCCGCAGATCAATCATGTAACCATCTTGCACGATCACATGAGGAAATCTGAAATGGACGGCAATGGTCGGCCGGTCGCAGACTGGTCATATGAGCGAGCAGAACACGATCCTCTCCCGGCACCTGACCAGCGACGGCGTCGTCGTCTGGATCCGCTGCGCCTGCGGGCGCCTCCGGATGGACCTCGTCCCCAACGCGGGCGGGCGGCCCCTCACCGCCGGTCCCTGCCCGCACTGCGCCGTCAGTCCCGATCGAGCGTGACCTCGTAGTGGAGCGTCCGGTAGCGCTTCATCCGGTGGAACAGCGGCACCGCGAAACCCTGCAGGAAGGGGTGCTTGCGCGCCAGCATCCCCCGGACCGGGCGCGCCTCCTCCTCGGTGAGCAGCCGGACGCGCCCCCGCGTCGCCCGGCCGATCACCTTTCCCCTGGTGGTGCTCGGCGCGATCTCCACTTCGGGATTGCGCGCCAGCCGCTTCGCCTTGAACGCCTTGTCGTAGGTGCGGAAGTAGGCGTGCTCGCCGCGCACGACGATGCTGACCGGCGTGCCGACCGGCGTCCCGTCCCTTCGGTAGGACGTCAGCATGACGGCGCGCCGCTTTCGTAGGTCCTCTAGCGTCGATGTGGTGGTCATGCCCCTGAGACGCCGCCGGGGCCACGGTTTGTGACATGGTTTGTGACATCAGGCCGGGCGCAGGGCGGCGGCCTCGGCGGCGAGGGCGCGGATGCGGTCCCAGTCGCCCGCGCGGACCGCGTCGGCCGGGGTGAGCCACGTCCCGCCGACGCAGCCGACGTTGTCCAGGGCGAGGTACTCGGCGGCGTTCCGCGGCGTCACGCCGCCGGTCGGGCAGAACCTCGCGCGCGGCAGCGGCCCGGCGAGCGCCTTCAGGTACGCGGGCCCGCCCGCGGGTCCGGCGGGGAAGAACTTCATCGCGGTGACGCCGTCCTCCAGCAGGGCGATCACCTCGGACGCGGTCGCGGTGCCCGGCAGGAACGGCAGGCGGGTCGCGAGCATCGCGGCCCGGAGCCGCTCCGTGCAGCCGGGGCTGACGAGGAACCGGGCCCCGGCGGCGGCGGACCGCTCCGCGTCCTCGGGCCGGACGACCGTGCCCGCGCCGACCACCGCGTCCGGGACCTCGGCGGCGATCAGCGCGATCGCCTCCAGCGCCGCCGGGGTGCGCAGCGTCACCTCGATGGCGGGCAGGCCGCCGTCCAGCAGGGCGCGGGCGAGCGGGACGGCGGCGTCCGCGTCGTCCAGCACCACGACCGGGATCACGGGCGCGAGGTCGAACAGCTCATCGGCGATCATGCGGGCTCCAGGTCGGTCGGGTGCGGATCGTTCGGGCCCTGCTCGTTCGGCCCCTGCTCGTTCGGCTGCGCGTCGGCCGGTTTCGCGGCGGCGGGGTGCGGTTCGGGCAGGCTCTGCGCGAGCCGGACGGCGGCCCCGGCGAGCGCCGGGCCCGGGTGGACGATCAGCGCGGTCGGGATGCCGCGCATGTACTCCTCCACGGGTGGCTTCCCCTCGAAGCGCTCGCGGAACGCGCTGTCGCGGAGCACGTCGGCGATGCGCGGCAGGATCCCGCCGCCGAGGTAGACGCCGCCGCGTGCGCCGAGCGTGAGCGCGACGTTGCCGGCGAGGGAGCCGAGCAGCGCGCAGAACATCCCGAGGGCCTCGGCGCAGCGCGGGTCGTCGCGGCGCTCGGTGATCTGCTCGGCGGTGAGGCCGGGTGCGTCCGCGCCGTCGAGCGCGGCGAGGTAGCGGTGGATGCGGACGAGGCCGTCCCCGGAGAGGAGGTATTCGGCGGTCGCCGTGCCCTTCTCCGCGCGGAGCAACCGCGCGACGTCCAGTTCCCGGTCGGTCGCGGCCGGGGCGTCGACCTGCCCGCCCTCACCGGCCAGCGGCACCCACCCGGACCGCGTCGGGACGAGCCCGGCGACGCCCAGCCCGGTGCCCGGCCCGAGGACGGCCCTCGGCGCGTCCGGGTTCGGGCTCCCGCCGCCGATGGGGATCAGGTCGTCGTCGCCCAGGCGTGGCAGGGCGAGGGCGAGCGCCTCGAAGTCGTTGAGGACGTCCAGGTACGGGACGCCGAGCCGGGCCCGCACCTCTTCCGGCGTGCCTTTGGGCCAGCCCGCGTTGGTGAGGTGGAACGTCCCGTCGGTGACCGGTCCGGCGACCGCGAGGCACGCGGCGGACGGCCGGACGTCGGGCGCGTACCGGGCGAGGTAGGCGGCGGCCGCCTCGGCGAGCCCGGCGTGCTCGCGGGTCGGCAGCGACCTGATCAGGCAGGGGGCGCCGTCCGGGCCGTCGACCAGCGCGAACCGGGCGTTCGTGCCGCCGACGTCCGCGATCAGCCAGGTGCCCCACGACCCGGTCACGCGAACACTCCCGCGCCGCGCTCCGCCGGGCCGACGGCGTGGCGGAAGGCGCCGAACAACTCGCGCCCGGTGCCCCAGGTCCCGGACGCTGTGTCGGCGACGTCGGGCTCGCGGGCGGCGAACTCCTCGTCCGGGACGAGGACCTCCAGCACCCCCGCGTCCGCGTCGAGCCGGACGACGTCCCCGTCGCGGACGCGGGCGAGCGGCCCGCCCGCCGCCGCCTCCGGCGACACGTGGATCGCGGCCGGGACCGCCCCGGACGCGCCGGACATCCGCCCGTCCGTCACCAGCGCGACCCGATGCCCGCGATCCTGCAGGACGGACAGCGGCGGCGTCAGCCGATGCAGCTCGGGCATCCCGTTGGCGCGCGGCCCCTGGTTGCGGACGACCGCCACGACGTCCCGGTCCAGCTCACCGGCGGCGAACGCCCGCTGGAGCAGTTCCTGCGAGTCGAACACGCGGGCCGGGGCCTCGATCGTCCGGTGCTCGGGACGCACCGCCGACACCTTGACGACCGCCCGGCCGAGGTTGCCGCGGACGGTGTGCAGGCCGCCGTGGGTGTCGAACGGCTCCGCGACCGGGCGCAGGACGTTCCGGTCGCCCGACTCCCCGGGCGCCTCCCGCCATTCGACCTTGCCGCCCGCGAACTCCGGCACCCGGCGGTAGGCGGCGAGGGTGGCGCCGCCGACCGTGCGGGCGTCCTCGTGCAGGAGCCCGGCGTCGATCAGCTCGCCGATGAGGAACGCCGTGCCGCCCGCCGCGTGGAAGTGGTTCACGTCGGCGGTGCCGTTCGGGTAGAGGCGGGTCAGCAGCGGCGTCACGGCGGACAGCTCGTCGAAGTCGTCCCAGGTCAGCTCGATGCCCGCGGCCGCGGCCATCGCGACGAGGTGCAGCGTGTGGTTCGTGGACCCGCCCGTGGCGAGCAGCGCGACGACGCCGTTCACGAACGCGCGCTCGTCCAGCAGCTCGCCGATCGGCGTGTACTCGTCGGCCAGGTTCGTGATCTTCAGGACGCGCCGTCCGGCCGCCTCGGTCAGGGCCTCCCGCAGCTTCGTGTCCGGCGGGACGAAGCTCGCCCCCGGCAGATGCAGGCCCATGACCTCCATGAGGAGCTGGTTGGAGTTGGCCGTCCCGTAGAAGGTGCAGGTGCCGGGCGAGTGGTAGGACGCCGCCTCCGCCGCGAGCAGCTGCTCGCGTCCGACCTCGCCCGCCGCGAACCGCTTGCGGACCTTCGCCTTCTCGCCATTCGGCAGCCCGGACGCCATCGGCCCGGCGGGCACCAGGATCACCGGCAGGTGCCCGAACGACAGCGCCCCGATCACCAGCCCAGGGACGATCTTGTCGCACACGCCGAGCAGCAGCGCCCCGTCGAACATGTCGTGGGACAGCGCCACCGCCGTCGCCATCGCCACCACGTCCCGGCTGAACAGCGACAGCTCCATGCCCGCGCGGCCCTGCGTGATCCCGTCGCACATCGCGGGGACGCCGCCCGCGAACTGCGCCGTCCCGCCCGCCGCGCGGATCGCGCCCTTGAGGACGTCCGGGTAGTCCTTGAGCGGCTGGTGCGCGGACAGCATGTCGTTGTAGGCAGACACGATCGCGATGTTGGGCGTGACGTCGCCGCGCAGCCACAGCTTGTCCTGGACGCCGCAGGCCGCGAAGCCGTGGGCGAGGTTCGCGCAGCCCATGCCGCCGCGCGCCGGGCCGTGCGTCCGGGCGTCCCGGATCCGGGCCAGGTAGGCGTCGCGCGTCCCGGCGCTCCGCTCGGCGACGCGCCGGGTCACTTCCGCCACCACGGGATGGACAGCCATAGGAACGCTCCAGACCAGGGGGTTCGCCTTCTCCGACTGGTCAAGCTACCGAGACATACGTAACCGACACAAGCTGACTTTTGAACTTCCTCTTACAAAAGTCTGCTGGTTAGGCGTCTGGACGTACCGAACGAGGGCGTGCTTGACTGGCCGGATGCCGCGCCCCGTCACGCGTCCGTCCACCGCAGGCGACCTGCTCCGGCTGATCCGGGAGGACGGCGTCGCCACCCGCGCCGAGCTCGGCCGGATCACCGGGCTGTCGCGCCCGGCGGTCGCGTCCCGCGTCGCCGCGCTCATCGCGCGCGGTCTCGTGGTGGAGCGCGCCGACGGGCCGTCCACCGGCGGACGGCCCCCGGCCCGGCTGGAGTTCAACGCGGCGGGCGGGACCGTCCTCGTCGCGAACCTCGGCCAGTCGCGCGGCCAGCTCGCCGTGTGCGACCTCGCCGGGACGGTCCTCGCCCGCGCCGACGGGCCCCCGGCCGACACCTCCCCCGGCAAGACGCTCCCCCGCCTGCTGGACGAGTGGGAGGCGCTGCTCGCCGCGTCCGGGATCGGCGCGGCGACCGTGCGGGGCGTCGGGCTCGGCGTCCCCGACGCCGTCGAGCACGCCCCCGGGCGCTGGGACGGCGTCGAGGTCGGCCCCCCGATCGCCGCCCGCTTCGGCGTCCCCGCCTACCTGGACAACGAGGTCAACGCCGCCGCCCTCGGCGAGCACCGCGCCCACCCGGGCGTCGACGACCTGCTGTTCGTCAAGGTGTCCACGGGCATCGGCGCGGGGCTGATCGCGGGCGGCCGGATCCAGCGCGGCGCGCTCGGCGCGGCGGGCGAACTCGGCCACGTGCCGATCTCCGCGCCCGTCCCGGCGCCGTGCCGCTGCGGCAACGTCAACTGCGTCGAGGCGATCGCCGGGGGCACCGCGCTGCTCGCCCGCTCCCCCGCCGACGACCTGCCCGGCCTCGCCGCGCTGGCCCGCTCCGGCGACCCGGCGACGGTCGCCCTCCTCCGCGACGCGGGACGCCGCATCGGCGAGGTGGTCGCCACCGCCGTGAACCTGCTCAACCCGGCCGTCGTCGTCCTCGGCGGCGACCTGGTCGGCGCGGACGAGCCGCTGATCGCGGGCCTGCGCGAGGTCGTCTACCAGCGCTGCACGGCCCTCGCCACCCGCAGCCTCCGCATCGAGCCGAGCCGCCTGGGCGAAGAGGCGGGCCTGACCGGCTGCGCCACCATGGCCCTGACCCACCTGCTCTCCCCCGCTGCCGTCGACACCACGGGCTGAGCCGCCGTACGCCGCCGGTGCCCTGAACAAGGTCTCGCGCCAATTTCACGCCATTGACCAGGGGGTTCGGTGGCGGTTGACCTCAAGTTTGGTTGAGGAAGAAGACTGGGCGTCCGACGAGAGGGGGGACCCGGCATGCGGGTGATCGAGGTCAGGGAGTTCGGCGGGCCCGAGGTCCTGGAGGTCCGGGACGCGCCGGACCCGGTGGCCGGTCCGGGGCAGGTCGTGGTCGGGCTGGACGCCGTGGACACCCTGCTGGTGGAAACGCGCATCCGCGCGGGCCTGGCCAAGGAGTTCTTCGACGTGCGGCCGCCGTACGTGCCGGGAGGCGGCGGGGCGGGGGTCGTGACCGCCGCCGGTCCGGACGTCGACCCGGCCTGGGTCGGACGGCGCGTCGTGGTGTCCGTCGGCAACGGCGCCTATGCCGAGCAGGTGGCGGCGCCGCTGGACGCCGTCGTCCCCGTCCCGGACGGGGTCGCCCGGAACGAGGCGGCGGCGCTCCTGCACGACGCCGTCACCGCGCTGTCCGTCTTCGAGACCGCCGAGGTCAAGGCCGGGCAGACCGTCCTCGTGGTGGGCGCGACCGGCGGGATGGGGGTGCTGCTCGTCCAGCTGGCGCACGCGGAGGGCGCCCGGGTCGCCGCAGCGGCGCGCGGCGCGCGCAAGCTGGAACTGGCCCGCGAACTGGGCGCGGAGATCGTCCTCGACTACTCCGAGCCCGGCTGGGCGGACGAGATCCGCGGGCAGGCCGACGCCGTCTTCGACGGGGTGGGCGACCGAATCGGCCTCGCGGCTTTCGAGGCGACCGCCGAAGGCGGCACGTTCTCCGCCCACGGCGCGACCTTGGGCGGCTTCACCGCGACCGACCCGAAAGAGGCCGCACGCCGTGGCATCACGCTCCGCGGCATCATGGACGTGCAACTCAGCACGGACGAACGAGTGCGCCTCCTCAGCAAGGCCCTGGTGAAGGCCGCCGAGGGCGTCCTCAACCCGGTCATCGGCCAGACCTTCCCCCTCGACCGCGCCGCCGACGCCCACACGGCGATCGAGAACCGCACCGTCCTCGCCAAAACCCTCCTACTCCCCTAAGCGCCAACGCGCTAGGGGTGGGGTTAGCTCCACCTTGGAGCGGGGGCTTTCCCTTCGGGGATGGGGTGGCTGAGGCCAGTGCTTCCAAGAATGTCGGACGCGAAGGTTGTCATGGACGACGACGCGACCGGTACGGGGAGGACGAATGGCGAGCGTGGCGATGCGGGCGGGCAGGGCGCGGCCGCTGCTTACCGAGGTGGGGCTGCTGCTGGCCTTGTTCTCGTTCTACAAGTGGGGGCGGACGCTCGTCCAGCACGGGCCGGGTGAGGCGTTGTCGAACGCTAAGTGGCTGTGGGGGTTCGAGCGCGAATGGCTGCCGAACGAGGTCGGCTTCCAGCACTGGGCGCTCGGGTGGGACCACACGGCGTTCCTGGCGAACGTGTACTACGTGAGCGTGCATTTTCCCGGGACGGCGCTGCTGCTGATCTGGGTCTACGCGCGGCACCGGTCGTCCTACCGGCGGGTGCGGAACGAGTTGGTGGTGCTGACGGCGGCGGGGCTCGTGGTGCACATGCTGTTCCCGCTGGCGCCGCCGCGGCTCGCCGGAGTCGGGGCGGTGGACACGATGCTGACGGTGGGGCCGTCGGCGTATCCGGCGGCGGCGGACGGGATCGCGAACCAGTACGCGGCGATGCCGTCGCTGCACATCGGGTGGGCGATCCTGGTCGCGGTGACGGTGCTGCGGGTGTCGCGGAGCCGGTGGCGGTGGGCGGTCGCGCTGCACGCGCCGGTCACGGTGTTCGTGGTCGTGGTGACGGCGAACCACTACTGGACGGACGGCCTCGTCGCCGCCGTCCTGCTGGCCGGGGCGATGGCGCTGGTCGCGCTCCTGGAGCGGGTACGGCAGGGTGGTGGACATGCTGCCGACGCACACGAGCTCCGAGGTTCCGGACGTCCTGGTGGCGGTGCTGCCGGTCGGGAGCCACGAGCAGCACGGCCCGTTCCTGCCGCTGGCGACGGACACGGTGATCGCCTGCACGATCGCGGCGGAGATCGCGAAGACGCACCCGGTGCGGACGCTCCCGCCCGTGACGATCTCGTGCTCGCATGAGCACGCGGCCTGGCCCGGGACGGTGAGCATCTCGGCGGCGACCCTGCACGCGCTGGTGCGGGACGTCGCCGAGTCGCTGCGCCGGGCCGGGGTCCCGAAGCTGGTGCTGGTGAACGGGCACGGCGGCAACTACGTCCTCGGGAACGTGGTGCAGGAGGCGCACGGCGACATGGCCCTGTTCCCCGGCCTGGACGAGTGGGAGGCGGCCCGCGCGGCGGCGGGCATGGAGACCGACGGCGACGCCGACATGCACGCCGGTGAGCTGGAGACGTCGATCCTGCTGCACGCCCATCCCGGGTTGGTGCGGGACGGCTACGAGACCGCCGATCACCTGGCCGATGACCGGCGGTCCCTGCTGACCCTGGGAATGGCCGCCTACACCGCCTCCGGGGTCATCGGACGTCCGTCACTGGCGAGCGCCGACAAGGGTCGGGACGCGCTCGGCAGTCTCGTCGCTGCGTTCGGGGGGTGCCTGGCGGCGCTTCAAGGGCAGGGCGGCGGCGCCCGGCAGGCACGCGACGAAGGTCAGCACGCCGTAGACGACGGCGACGGTCAGCCCCTGCGCTGAGCCGAGCCCGGCGGCGCCGAACGCGACGGCGAGGACGGCCTCCCGCGGCCCCCAGCCGCCGACGTTCACCGGCAGCATCATCACGAGCAGCGCCAGCAGCAGCAGGGGCAGCAGGTCGAGGAGCGGCGCGGTCGCCCCGGCGAGGCGGGCGGCGACGACGAACAGCGTCAGGTGCCCGGCCAGCGCCGCGACCGACAGCGCGGCGACGGCGGGCCAGGCGTCCAGGACGGACCGGGCGTCGGCGAGCGTCGCGGCGAGCGCGCGGTGCCGCCAGCGGGTGAGGGCGAGCAGCAGGCTCAGGACGACCCCGATCCCGATCAGCACGGGCGTCATCACCGACAGCACGGCGGGCTGCGTGAACAGGACGACCACCCCGACCAGCACCGGGACGGCCTGCCCCATCACCCGTTCGAGGAACACCGCGCGCACGCCGCTGGCGCCCGACCGCTGCCCCTGGTTCACGGCGCGGTGGACGTCCCCGAGGACCCCGGCGGGCAGCACAGCGTTGAGGAACTGGGCCTTGTAGTAGTCCGCGACGGCCCACCCCAAGGGCAGGCGGACGCCGAGCCGCCCGGCGACCAGGCACCAGCGCGCCGCGCTCAGGACGGTGGTCGCCAGCCCTATGCCGAGGGCGATGAGCAGGGAGGGTCCGTCGATGGCGTGGAGGGCGTCCAGGAAGGCGCCGGTGCTGTGCCACCAGACCAGCCCGCCGAGGATGCCGACGCCCGCGAGCAGGCGCAGCCAGGGCCAGAGCTTCTTCACGACGTGCCTCCGGGGAGTGCGAGCAGGTCGATGTGGTGGACCTCGGCGGTGAGGCGCCCGGACGCGACGTCGGCGAGCCGCCGGTCGAGGTAGGCGTCCGCGGCGGGGGCCAGGTCGGGCCGCTGCTCCACGGCGGCACCGACCCAGCCGCGCAGCCACACGCGGGTCAGCGCGGCCTGCCCGGGACCGAGCCGCCAGGTGCTCGGCCTGGTCAGGACGGACGCGCCGCGCCGTTCGAAGGCCCGAGCCGCGACGGTCCCGGCGTCCGGACCGAGGAGACCGCCGCGGCGCTGGTGGGCGTCGAACGCGGCCGCGATCTCCGCGTCGAACGGGTCGGACGGCGACAGCCACACGCGGCCGACGACCGACAGGGTCAGCAGCGCCGGGCAGGCGACCGCCGCCGCGACGGCCTCGACGTCGGCGGCGGTCAGCACGTCCAGCAGCGCGGACGCGGTGACGAGCGACGCCCCGACGAGGTCGGACGCGCGCAGCGCGCCGACGCGGCCGAGCCGGGTCTCGACGGTCGCGGGCAGGTCGTCCACGGAGGTGTAGGCGTTGCCGCGGGCCCGGTCGAGCAGCGCGGGGTCGCTGTCGTGCAGGATCCAGTGCTGCGGCCCGCGCAGCCGCCCGGACAGCCAGCGGCCGAGGGCGCCGGTGCCGCAGCCGAGGTCCCAGATGACGAGCGGGCCGTCCGGCGGCAGCGCGGCGCGCAGCGGCCCGATCAGCTCGGCGGCCCGCGCGGCGGCGTCGGCCCCCTCCCGCAGCGCCAGCCACGCGGGATCGAACCCGGACTGCTCCTCATCAACGATCATCGGGTCTCCCGGCGGAGTCTCGAAAGGACGGTGGACATGCGGCGGGCGGTATCGTCCCAGCCGGTCAGGGCGGTGCGGCGGAGGCGCGCGGACTCGCGGAGCCGGGTCCGGGCGGCGGGCTCGACGAGCCAGCGGCGCAGCGCGGCGGCGAGCGCGGCCGGGTCGTCCGGCGGGACGAGCAGCCCCGGCACGGCGCCGGTCGCGTCGAAGCCGAGCGTGTCGGGGACGGCGTCCGCCGACGCGGCGAGGACGGGGATCCCGCGCGCGAGCGCCTCGCTCACGACCATCCCGTACGTCTCGGCCCGGGACGCGAGGACGACCAGGTCGGCGGCGGCGTAGGCGTCGTCCAGCCGCTTGCCGGTGAGCGGCCCGGCCAGCACGACGCGGTCGTCCAGCCGGTGCCGGGCGATCTGCCGCCGCAGCCGCGTCACGTGGGACGGGTCGCGCTCCAGCGGCCCGGCGCACTCGCACCGCCACGGCAGGTGCGCGAGCTCGGCGAGCGCCTCGACGAGGACGTCGTGGCCCTTGCGCGGCGTCACCGACGCGACGCACAGCAGCCCGGTCGCCCCGTCGGTGCCGGTGGCGAGCGGCGCCGGGTCCGTCCCCGGCGGGACGGCGTGGACGCGCGGCGGTTCGAGCCCGTGGTGGGCGAGCAGGTGGTCGCGGGCCCAGGGGCTGGTCGCGACGACGGCCCCGGCCGCCTCCAGCACCTTGCGCTCGCCCGCGTTGAGGTCGTCCTGGCCGGGCTCGTCAGCAAGCGGCAGGTGGACCAGAACCGCGACCCGCAGCCGCGCCGCCTCCGGCACGACGATCTCCGGGACGCCGCACGCTACGAGGCCGTCCAGCAGGACGACCGCGCCGTCCGGCAGCGAGCCGAGCATCCGGGCGAGCCCTGCGCGGGCCCGCCCGTCCGGCCGCGGCCACCCGCCGGGCGCGGCCAGCTCCCGGACGGGCCGCCCGGACGCGGCGAGCGCCTCGCACAGCCGCCGGTCGTACCGGTTGCCGCCGCTCGGCGTGCCCGCGTCGTCGATCCCGGCCGGGACGACGACGCACACCTCGTCGACCATCACCGGGCTCATGGCGTCAGGTCCCGTTCGTAGGTCGCCCACGCGACGTGGGACTCGCGCAGGGTCACGGCGATGCCGGACAGGCCCCGCGCGTGCTCGCCCAGCGCGCCCGCGCGCACCCGGTCGGCGAGCCGGTCGGCGACGACCTTGGCGAGGAACTCGGTCGAGGTGTTGACCCCGGCGAACTCCGGCTCGTCGTCGAGGTTGCGGTAGTTGAGGGCGGCCAGCACGTCGCCCAGCTCGCGGGTGGCGAGGCCGATGTCGACGACGATGCCGTCCGGGTCGAGTTCGGCGCGGCGGAACGTCGCGTCCACCACGAAGGTGGCGCCGTGCAGCCGCTGCGCGGGCCCGAACACCTCGCCGCGGAAGCTGTGGGCGATCATGATGTGGTCCCGGACGGTGATCGCGAACAACGTGCCTGCTCCAGTCGGTCGGGGTCTCAATAGGTAATTCGGTGGCAGAGCGCGGGAAGTTCACCGGACGCCAGACGCGGCATGACCCGCGGCAGGTCGGCGAAGCCGGTCTCCCCCGTGATCAGCGCGTCGAACGCCGGGTCGGCGAGCAGTCGCAGCGCGACCGCCAGCCGGTCGGCGAAGGTCCGCCGGGACCGCCGGGCCGGCGCCACCGCGCCGACCTGGCTGCTCCGGACGGTCAGCCGCCGCGAGTGGAAGAACTCCCCCAGCGGGACGCTGACCTGCCGGTCGCCGTACCAGCTCAGCTCGACGACCTCGCCGTCCGGGGCGAGCAGTTCCAGCGACCGCGCGAGCCCCGCCTCGGTGGCGCTCGCGTGGACGACGATGTCGCAGCCGTCGTCGGCGTCCTCGGGGCGGGCGAAGCCGACGCCGAACGCGCGGGCGACGTCCGCACGCGACGGATCGGTGTCGACGAGCTGCACCCGGCACCCCGGGAACCCGGCGAGGACCCCGGCGACCGAGCAGCCCACCATCCCGCCGCCGACGACGGCGATCCGGTCGCCGACCAGCGGAGCGGCGTCCCAGAGGGCGTTGACGGCGGTCTCGACCGTCCCGGCGAGGACGGCGCGCTCCGGCGGCACCCCGTCCGGGACGGGCGTGACCGCGCCCGCCGGGACGACGTAGCGGGTCTGGTGCGGGTAGAGGCAGAACACCGTGCGGCCGAGGAGGTCGGGCGGGCCGTGCTCGACCTCGCCGACGTTCAGGTAGCCGTACTTGACCGGGCCGGGGAACCCGCCGTCCTGGAAGGGCGCGCGCATGATCGCGTGCTGGCTCGGCGGGACGCCGCCGCGGAACACGAGTGCCTCCGTGCCCCGGCTGACGCCGGAGAACAGCGTCCTGACCAGGACGTCGTCCGGTCCCGGCGCGGGCAGGGCGACGTAGCGGACCTCGCCCTCACCTGGCGATCGGATCCAGAAGGCGCGGGCCTCGCGCTCCATCCGTGCTCCTCCCCCGGTTCCCGCTTCCGTCCCGCCGCTCCCGGCGGACGAACAGCCATACGACGTCGCGTCCGAACGACCACAGCAGCAGCGCGAGCGCCGCCGCGACCAGCGCCGCCGGGTACGGGACGACGCCCGCCGCCGCGGCGACCAGCGCCACTCCCTGCACCACCGCGACGGCCTTGCGCGCGATGCTCGGCGGCAGGTCGGCGCGCACCCACGGCGCCGCCCAGGCCGCCGCGCCGAACGCGTACCGCATCGCGCCGATCGCGAGCACCCACCACCCGACGGTCCACGCGACCTGGACGCTCAGCACCAGGACGAGGAACGCGTCGGTCTCCATGTCGAACCGCGCGCCGAGCCGCGACGCCGTCCCGGTGCGGCGGGCGACCCGGCCGTCCACCCCGTCCAGGACGAGCGCGACGGACGCGACCGCGACCAGCGTCCAGGTGTGCCCGCCGCCGAGGAGATGCCCCGCGACCAGCGCCGTGACACCCCCGGTGAGCACGACCCTGGTCAGCGTCACGTGGTCGGCCGGGCCGAGCGCGGCGCGGGCGCGGAACGCCGCGCTGAGGACCGCCCAGGACGCCAGCGCGTAGACGACGCCGACGACCAGGCCCGCGAGGCCGGGACGGACCGCCGCCGCCAGCCCGACCTGGGCCGCGGCCGCGGCGGCCAGCTCGCCCGCCCGTCCCGGCCGGGGAAGGCGGCGCGGCACCGGCGGCGCCAGCGGCAGCGACAGGGTCACCGGCCGGGTCATCCGCGCACCTCGCTCACCGGCGCCTCGCCGAGCCGCACCGAGCCGTCGAGCTGCGGCAGGTCGTGGCCGAGCCGGTCGCGCTTCGCCGTCAGGTAGCGGACGTTGTCGGCGCTGACCTGCACGAGCAGCGGCATGCGGGACGACACCCGCACCCCGTACGCCTCGAGCGCGCTGACCTTGTCCGGGTTGTTCGACATCAGCCGCACCGACCGGACGCCGAGGTGCCGCAGCACGCGGGCCGCCGGGCCGTAGTCGCGGACGTCCACCGGCAGCCCGATCGCGGTGGCCGAGTCGACGGTGTCGAGTCCCTGGTCGTCCTGGAGGATGTGGGTGCGGACCTTCGCGACGAGGCCGATCCCCCGCCCCTCGTGGCCGCGCAGGTAGACGAGGACACCGGCGCCCTCGCGGACGATGGCGTCCAGCGCCGCGCCGAGCTGGTCCCCGCACTCGCAGCGCGTGGCGGCGAAGATGTCGCCGGTCATGCATTCGGAGTGCGTCCGGACGAGCACGTCGTCCCGCTCCCGGATGTCGCCGCGCACGAGCGCCATGTGCTCGTGCCCGTCGACCGGGTCCCGGAACGCGACGGCGCGGAACACGCCCCGGCGGGTCCGCAGATCCGCCTCCGCGATGTCGTTTCGGTCGATGCCCTGATCGCGCATCGCTCCCCTTCCTCGGCTCCGCAGTCGTCCCTGGTACGTGGCGGGCGCACCGGGCGGTTGCGTTCGAACGGTTCGTATGTCCGGTGGCACGGAGGGGAGGCACCGCTCGGTTCAGCGCAGGCGGGCGGTCACCACCAGATCGTTGACGGCTCGGCGGTTCGACGGGAGTTCCGGCAGGTCGGAGCGTTCGCGCTCGGCATCGAGGCGGACGGTCAGCGCGGCGACGTCGGCCTCGATCCGGGACGGCTCCGGCGCGTCCGCGGGCAGCGCCCCGTGCTCGGCGCCCCGCTTCGCCTCGATCAACTCGGCCAGGTAGGACGGGCCGTCCCCGGCGAGGCGCGTCAGGTCGGCCTCGACCTGGCCCGTCCGCATCAGATGGATCCCCGTCAGCAGGACCCTAAACGTGTAGAGCAGCGGTTTCAGTCCGTGCGTCTGGCTGAACTGCTTCCACTGCGTCCGCGCGAAACCGAGGTAGTGATGCGCGTGGTTGGACGTCACCAAGCCCGGCACGAGCGCCTTCATCTCCTCGTGCAGCGGAGACGTCGCGACGACCAGCGGGGACATGACCTGCTCCAGCACATACCCGTTCCGCCGCAGCAGCAGCGTGCAGAACTTGGCCAGGTCGTGGGTGACGATGTCGGCCTCCACGCCCGCGTGGTCCCACATGCGCGTGAAGGTCTCCTCGCCGGTCTCCAGCCCGACGACCTCCTCCAGCGGCAGCAGGTGGACGCCGCGCAGATCGACGTCCGAGTCCACGGACGGGAAGCCGTACAGGTGCGCCCCGCTGACCGTGACGAACGCGCGCGGGTACGGATGGTCGGCGGCGAGGCGGTCGAGCAGGCCGTCGGGGAGGTCGGGCGCGTTCACCGGTCAAGGCTCCTTCGTCGGACGGAGATCAGCAGGTCCTCGACCGCCGCGCGGTCGGGCTCGGCGGGCAGCGGGCTGCGGTCGAGGGCCGCGTCCACGTCGGCGGTGAGGGCGGCGCGCCAGGCGGCGATCTCGTCCCAGCCGACCTCGCCGCGCCGCACGGCGAGCAGCCGTTCGCGCCGGTCGCCGACGTGCACGCGCGGCTCGCCGTGCCGGACGAGGTGCAGCCCGCTCTCCAGCAGCCGCAGCATGTGCATGACGTGCTTCCAGCGCGGCGCGCCGCCGTTGCGCAGGTCGCCTTCGAGCTTGCGGAACTGGGCGTCGGCGTAGCGGAGGAAGCTCTGGTGCGCGCGGCGTGACAGGAACGCCTCGCGGACGGCCAGCAGTTCCCCGCCCTCCGGCGTGACCTTCTCGACCAGCGGCGACCACAGGCATTCCAGGACGGTCGGGTTCGCCGCCAGCGCCAGTTCGCAGAACCGCTCCAGTTCCCAGGAGAACTGCTCGGGCAGCGGGCCGTCCACGTGCGTCGGCGGCTTGGCGAACCGCCAGAACAGCGGCGCGGGCGCGGCGTAGACGCCGCGCCGGTCGACGTCGCTGGCGTCCGTCGCGAGGCCGTAGGCGCGCGACCCGGCCACCACCGCCAGGATCGTGTGGTCGCGGACGAGGTCGAGCGCGCCCTCGCCGTCGGAGATCGTCACGCGGGCAGCCTGGCGCAGCGCGTCCGGGCGTGTCGACTCGATAACGTCCGGGCTCGACCCTGCTCTCCGGACGGACGGAGGAACCATGCGGCGCATCGCCCGGCCGGCGCTGCCGCTCTCCCCCACCCTGCTGCTCTCCCCCACGCTGCTGGTGCTCGCGCTGGTCGTCGGCTACCCGGCGGTCGCCGGGTTCCGCGAGTCGCTGTACGCGGGCGGCGAGGGCCTGGACGCGGACGGCTTCGTCGTCGGCGGCGACCGGTTCGCCGGGGCCCGCAACTACACGGCGATCTTCCACGGCGACCGGGCGGGCGCGTTCTGGAACGCCTTCGGCAACACGACGTTCTTCACGTTCACCACCGTCGCCCTGGAGACGGTGATCGGCGTCGCGATGGCGCTGGTCATGCACCGGATGTTCCGGGGACGGGCCGTGGTGCGCGCGAGCGTCCTCGTCCCGTGGGCGGTGCCGACCGCGATCTCCGGGCTGCTGTGGCGGTGGATCTTCCAGGCGGACGGCGCCGCGAACGCCGTCCTCGGCCGGGAGATCCTGTGGACCGCGGACGGGTTCCCCGCCAAGGTCGCCGTCGTCGCCGCCGAGGTGTGGAAGACGTCGCCGTTCATCGGGCTGCTCGTCCTCGCCGGGCTCCAGATGATCCCCGCGGAGGTCCACGAGGCGGCGCGGGTCGACGGCGCGGGTCCGCTCCAGCGGTTCGCGCGGATCACGCTGCCGCTGGTCAGGCCCGCGCTGCTGGTCGCCGTCCTGTTCCGGATGCTGGACGTCCTGCGCATGTTCGACCTGCCCACCGTGCTCGTCGGCGCCGACCAGGGGTCCGTGCAGACGCTCACGATGGTCGCGTGGACGGAGGCGTCGGACCTGCGGTACGGGTCGGCGGCGGCGTACGCGACCGTCCTGTTCGGCTACGTCGCGCTGATCGCGTCCCTGTTCGTGAAACTGCTCGGCGCCGACATCATCGGCGAGGCCCACCGCCATTCGAGGCGCGGGAAAGGGACGGCGGAATGAGCAGGCCGTGGGCCCGGCGCGTCCTCTCCTGCTCCGGATGCGTGCTCGTCGTGGCCTATTGCCTCGCGCCCTTCTACTGGATGACGATTTCCGCGTTCCGCCGCCCGCAGGACCAGTTCGACAATTCGATCGTCCCCACCCGGTGGTCGTGGGAGAACTTCTCGGCGGTGTTCTCCGGCGAGGGGTTCGGACGCGCCCTGCTGAACAGCCTCGTCGTCGCGGGCGCCACCACCGCGCTGACGCTCCTGATCGGCACGTGCGCCGCGTACGCGCTGGCCAGGCTCCGTTTCCGGGGAAGGAACGCGGTGCTCGGGCTGATCGTCGCGGCGACGATGTTCCCGGGAATCTCGCAGCTCGTCCCGTTGCTGAAACTGTTCACGGAAATCGGATGGATCAACACCTACCAGGCCATGGTGCTGCCCAGTCTCGGATTCGCGCTGCCGCTGTCGGTGTGGCTGCTCACCGCGTTCTTCCGGCAATTGCCGGAAGAGCTGGAGCAGGCCGCCATGGTGGACGGCTGCACCCGCGCCCAGGCATTCCGCAAGATCATCGTCCCGCTCGCCGCGCCCGGCGTGTTCACCACGGCGATCGTCACGTTCATCGCCACGTGGAACGAGTTCCTCATCGCGCTTTCCATGGTCAACGACAAGGACATGCGGACGGCCACCGTCGCGATCTCCACGTTCACCGGCGTCTCGGGATTCGACCAGCCGTTCGGCACCCAGATGGCGGCGGGCGCGGTCGTGACCGTCCCGCTCGTCGCGGTGGTGCTCGTGTTCCAGCGCCGGATCGTCGCCGGGCTCACCGCGGGCGGCGTCAAGTGACCCCGCCCTCCACGGAAGGACGTTCATGACCGAGGACACCCCGGCCGTCCCCTCGTCCGGCGGCGCGGCGGAGCCCGGCGGCTGGTGGCGCGACGCCGTCATCTACCAGGTGTACGTCCGCAGCTTCGCCGACTCGGACGGCGACGGCGTCGGCGACCTGCCGGGCGTCCGGTCCCGGCTGCCCTACCTCGCCGCCCTCGGCGTGGACGCGCTGTGGCTGACCCCGTTCTACGTCTCCCCGATGGCCGACTTCGGCTACGACGTGGCCGACTACCGCGACGTCGACCCCCTGTTCGGCACCCTCGACGACGCCCGCGCCCTGATCGCCGACGCGCACGCGCGCGGCCTGCGGATCATCGTGGACGTCGTCCCGAACCACACCTCCGACCGGCACGCCTGGTTCCGCGCGGCGCTCGCCGCGCCGCCCGGCTCCGCCGAGCGCGCCCGCTACGTCTTCCGGGACGGCCGCGGCCCGGACGGCGCCGAGCCGCCGAACGACTGGACGTCGGTGTTCGGCGGCCCCGCCTGGACGCGCGTCCCGGACGGCCAGTGGTACCTGCACCTGTTCGCCGCCGAGCAACCGGACCTGAACTGGGAGAACCCCGAGGTCCACGACGAGTTCGCGAGCATCCTGCGGTTCTGGCTCGACCTCGGCGCGGACGGCTTCCGCGTCGACGTCGCGCACGGCATGGCCAAGGCCCCCGGCCTGCCCGACGTCGGGCACGGGAACCAGACGGAGATGCTCGGCACGGCCGTCCTCCCGTACTTCGACCAGGACCCCGTCCACGAGATCCACCGCGAGTGGCGCCGCCTCCTCGACGCCTACGGCGGGGAGCGGATCGCGGTCGCCGAGGCGTGGGCGCCGACGCCCGAGCGGCTCGCCGCCTACACCCGTCCGGACGAGCTGCACCAGGCGTTCAACTTCCACTACCTGACCGCGCCGTGGGACGCGTCCCGGATGCGGGAGGTGATCGCGGAGTCGCTGCGCACGGCGGACGCGGTCGGCGCGCCCGCCACCTGGGTGCTGTCGAACCACGACGTGAAACGGCACGTCACCCGGTACGGCGGCGGCGAGGCCGGGCTGCGGCGGGCCCGCGCGGCGGCGCTGCTGACGCTCGCGCTGCCCGGGTCGTCCTACGTCTACCAGGGCGAGGAGCTCGGCCTTCCCGAGGTGCTCGACCTGCCGGAGGAGTTCCAGCAGGACCCGCAGCGGCGGCGCGGCGGCGGCACCGGCCGCGACGGCTGCCGCGTCCCGCTGCCGTGGGACGGCGAGGAGCCGCCGTTCGGCTTCGGCGCGGGCCCAGCGTCGTGGCTGCCGATGCCGACCGCGTGGCGCGACCTCACGGTGGCGGCGCAGCGCGGCGACCCCGGCTCGATGCTCGCCCTCTACCGGGAGGCGCTGCGCGTCCGGCGGGACCATCCGGCGCTCGGCGGCGGGCGGCTGAGCTGGCTGGACGGCCCGCCCGGCACGCTGTCCTTCGTCCGGACGGGCACGGACACGGGCACGGGCGGCGGACGGCGGCTCGGATGCGCCGTCAACCTGGGCGAACGCGCCGCCCGCGTCCCCCTGCCGGGCACGCCGCTGCTGGCGAGCGGGCCGTACCAAGCGGACGGCGGCGCCGCCGAACTTCCCCCCGACACCGCACTGTGGTGGGACGTCCCCGAGGACGGCTGACCAGGTGACCGCCAGGTAACGGTTTCATTTCGGCGCATTGACAGTGAACCCGGTCACGGTCTTTCATCCGTGGGAGCGCTCCCACAACCGAGTCACAACCTGAGAGGGGTCCCGCGATGAGGGCCATCATGCGGCGCGGGCTGGGCACGGCGATGGCGGCCGTGCTCGTCGGCGCCCTCGCCGTCGGCTGCGGCGGCGACGACAAGGCGGACGAGGGCGGCGCCGAGTCCGGGCCGGTCGAGCTCACCGTCGACGTCTTCGGCGAGCCCGGCTACGACGCGCTCTACAAGCAGTACGAGCAGTCCCACCCCAACGTCAAGATCAAGCAGCGCAAGGTGTCCAGCCTGGACGAGTACAAGCCCCGCATCCAGCAGTGGATGGCCACCGGCAGCGGCGCGGGCGACGTCGTCATGCTGGAGGAGGGCATCCTCCCCCTCTACATGCGGCAGCGCGCGAAGTTCCTCAACCTGTTCGACTACGGCGGCAGGGCGCTGGAGAAGAACTTCCTGCCGTGGAAGTGGCAGATGGGCGTCAGCCCGGACGGCGGGCAGCTCGTCGGCCTCGGCACCGACGTCGGCCCGCTCGCCATGTGCTACCGGACCGACCTGTTCAAGAAGGCGGGCCTGCCGACCGGCCGCGACGAGGTCGGCAAGCTCTGGCCGACGTGGGACGAGTTCCTCGCCACCGGGCAGAAGTTCGAGAGCAAGGTGCCCGGCACGAAGTGGCTGGACGGCCCCACCGCCGTGTTCCGCGCGACCGTCCTGCAGAACGCCGGGAACGGTCCCGGCTACAGCTTCTTCGACAAGAGCGACGACCTCGCCTACGACACCAACCCGGGCGTGCGGCAGGCGTTCGACACGGCGCTGAAGTTCGAGCAGAACAAGCTCACCGCCGACATGTCGATCTTCACGCCGCCGTGGCAGACCGCGCTCAAGCGGGACTCGTTCGCCACCGTGCCGTGCCCGTCCTGGATGCTCGGCGGCATCGAGGACTTCTCCGGGTCCTACGGCAAGGGCAAGTGGGACGTGGCGACCACGCCGGGCGGGTCCGGGTACTGGGGCGGGTCGTGGCTCGCCGTCCCGAAGCAGACGAAGCACGCCAAGGCCGCCGCCGCGCTGGCCGCGTTCCTGACCTCGCCCGAAGGGCAGGTGGGCGCGTTCAAGGAGAAGAACGTCTTCCCGTCCTCGCCGCAGGCCGCGCAGGACCCGGCGGTCGCCGGGGCGAAGAGCGCCTACTTCAACGACGCGCCGATCGGCCAGATCTTCGGGCGGCTCGTGTCCGCGGTGAAGCCGGTGCACCTCGGGCCGAAGAACGAGGACGTGCGGGCGGCGGTGGAGAACGTCCTGATCTCCGTCGGGCAGGGGCGGCGCAAGCCCGCCGACGCCTGGTCCACGTCGGTCGAGGAGGCGAAGAAGGCGGCCCGGTAACCCCGGCGGCCGTCCGCGAACCGGGACGGCGGCGGCGCACACGCCGCGCCGGCGCCGCCGCCGTCCCCCGTCTTCGAACCGTCCCTTGGAAAGGAGGCGCACCGCGATGACCATCGAGCTGCGCCCCGACCGGAAGGGCCCGCCGCCCGCGCCGGTCAGGTCCGGGCCCCGCCGCGCCTGGCGGGCCCGGCTCGCCAGGCTCGACCTGCGGGGCGCGCCCTACGCCTTCATCTCGCCGTTCTACCTCGTCTTCCTCGTGTTCGGCGCGTTCCCGCTCGGCTACACCCTCTGGGTCTCGCTGCACGACTGGGAGCTCGCGTCCGGGACGCGGAAGTTCGTCGGCCTCGACAACTACGACTACCTGCTGACCGACGCCGACTTCTGGCACGCGACCGTCAACACGCTCGGGATCTTCGTCGTCGCGACCGTCCCGCAACTCCTCCTCGCGCTGCTCGCGGCGAACGCGCTGAACCGGCGGATGCGGATGCCGACGCTGTTCCGGATCGGGATGGTCGCGCCGCTCGTCACCTCGACCGCCGCCGTCGCGATCGTGTTCACCCAGATGTTCGACAGGGACTGGGGCATGGTCAACTGGGCGCTCGGCCTGGCCGGAATCGACCCGATCGCCTGGACGACCAGCCGCGGCTGGTCGTGGGTCGCCATCGCGACCATGGTCGACTGGCGCTGGACCGGCTACAACGCGCTCATCTACCTGGCCGCCATGCAGGCGATCCCGAAGGACCTCTACGAGGCCGCGGCGATCGACGGCGCGTCCAGGATCCGGCAGTTCTGGCAGATCACCGTGCCGATGCTGCGGCCGACGATCCTCTTCACGGTGATCATCTCGACGATCGGCGGGCTGCAGCTCTTCACCGAGCCCGTCCTGTTCAGCGTCGGCACCCCCAACAAGATGGACGGCGGCCCGATGCACCAGTTCCAGACGATCACGATGTACATGTACGACAACGCGTTCGGCCACGACCGGTACGGCTACGGCGCCACCGTCGCGTGGGCGCTGTTCCTGATGATCATCGTGTTCTCGCTGCTCAACTTCCTGGCCGTGCGGCGCGCGGGAGGCACGAGGTGACCACGCTCCTCGCCGGGCGCACCGCCCGGCACCCCGCCCGGCACCCTGGCCGGTTCCGCGGCCTGTGGAACGCCAGCCCGCTCACCTACCTCACACTGGTCGCCGCGCTGGCGCTGTCGGTCTTCCCGATCTACTGGATGATCATCGTGGCGACGCGGACGAACAGCGTCGTCGCCGACGTCCCGCCGCCGCTGCTGCCCGGCGGGCAGGGCGCCGACAACGTCGGACGCCTCTTCGACAACCCGGAGGCGTACTTCGCGAAGGGCCTGCTGAACTCGGCCATCGCGTCCGCCGCGGTGACGGTCTCGACGGTGTTCTTCGCCTCGCTCGCCGGGTTCGCGTTCGCCAAGCTGCGCTTCCGCGGCCGCAACGCGCTGCTGCTCACGATCGTCGCGACGATGATGATCCCGGTGCAGATGGGCATCATCCCGCTCTACATGATCATGGTGAAGCTGGGCTGGCAGAACCATCTGCAGGCGGTGATCGTCCCGTTCCTGGTCACCGGGTTCGGCGTGTTCATGATGCGGCAGTACGCCGACCAGGCCATCCCGGACGAGCTGATCGAGGCGGCCCGCGTCGACGGGTGCAGCACGTTCGGCGTCTACTGGCGCGTGGTGCTGCCCGCGCTGCGTCCCGCCGCGGGCGTGCTCGGCCTGTTCACGTTCATGCAGACCTGGAACGAGTTCATGTGGCCGCTCGCCGTGCTGAGCCCGGACAACCCCACGGTGCAGCTCTCGATCAACAACCTGGCGAACGCCTACTTCAAGGACTACACGCTCATGTTCGCCGGGACGTCCGTGGCGATCCTGCCGCTGCTCGTCGTGTTCATCGTTTTCGGCCGCCAGATCATCGGCGGAATCATGGAAGGTGCAGTGAAGGCGTGACCTCCGTTCAGGACGACTCCGTACAGGACGACACCGGCGCGGCTTCCGTCGCGGCTTTCCCGGCGGGGTTCCGTTGGGGCGCCGCCACCGCCGCCTACCAGATCGAGGGCGCCGCCAAGGAGGGCGGGCGCGGCCCGTCCATCTGGGACACCTTCAGCCGCACCCCGGGCAAGGTCCTCGGCGGCGACACCGGCGACGTCGCGGTCGACCACTACCACCGGTTCGCGGGCGACGTGGCGCTGATGGCGGACCTCGGCCTCACCGCCTACCGGTTCTCGATCTCCTGGCCGCGGGTGCTGCCGTCCGGGAGCGGGGCCGTCAACGAGGAGGGCCTCGACTTCTACCGGCGGCTCGTGGACGCGCTGCTCGCGGCGGGCGTCGAGCCGTGGCCGACGCTGTACCACTGGGACCTGCCGCAGCCGCTGGAGGACGCGGGCGGCTGGCCGGAACGGGACACCGCGCACCGGTTCGCCGAGTACGCGGCGCTGGTCCACGGCGCGCTCGGCGACCGCGTCCGGCACTGGACCACGGTGAACGAGCCGTGGTGCGCGGCGTTCCTCGGCTACGCCTCCGGGGAGCACGCGCCGGGACGCCGCGACCCGGCCGCCGCGCTGACGGCCGCGCACCACCTGATGCTCGGCCACGGCCTCGCCGCGGGCGCCATGCGGGCCGCGAACGGCGACACCCTGGTCGGCGCGGCCGTGAACCTCTACGCCGTGTCGCCCGCGACCGACGATCCCGCCGACGTGGACGCCGCGCGCCGCGTCGACGGGCTCCAGAACCGGCTGTTCCTCGACCCGCTGCTCCTCGGCCGCTACCCGGCGGACGTGCTGGAGGACACCGAGCGGCTCGGGTTCGTCCCGGGAGGCGCGGACCTCGACGCCGACCTGGACGTCATCGGCCGCCCGCTCGACCACCTCGGCGTCAACTACTACTCGCGGCACACCGTCGCCGGGACGCCCGGCGAGGCGAGCCAGACCGCGTCGTCGCCGTTCGCCGCGCACTCCCCGTGGGTGGGCAGCGAGCACGTCCGGTTCGTGCCGGGCGGGCGCCCGGTCACCGGGATGGGCTGGGAGATCGACGCGGGCGGGCTGCACGAGGTGCTGAGCCGGGTGCACCGCGAGTACCCGTCCGTCGCGCTGTACATCACGGAGAACGGCGCGGGCTACGACGAGGCCCCGGACGAGAATGGCACGGTCCAGGACGCCGCGCGCATCGCCTACCTCGACGCGCACCTCCGGGCGTGCCACGACGCGATCGCCGGCGGTGTCCCGCTTCGCGGCTACTTCACGTGGTCCCTGCTGGATAATTTCGAGTGGGCCTGGGGCTACTCGAAGCGCTTCGGCCTGGTCCACGTCGACTACGCGACGCAGCGCCGCGCGCCCAAGGAGAGCGCTCGCTGGTACGCCGGGGTGATCCGGCGCGGCGGGCTGCCCGGACGGGCCTGACCGCCCGGACTGCACACACGGAGGGGGCCAGATGACGGGTAGGGGCGGGCGGCCGACCCTTGAGGAGGTCGCGGCGCGGGCCGGGGTCGGCCGCGGCACGGTGTCCCGGGTGGTGAACGGCTCGCCGCGGGTCAGCCCGCAGGCGCGCGAGGCGGTGCTGAAGGCGATCGACGAGCTCGGCTACGTGCCGAACCGCGCGGCGCGCCAGCTCGTCACCCGCCGCACCGACACGGTGGCGCTCGTCGTCGCCGAGTCCGACCAGCGGCTGTTCCACGAGCCGTACTTCGCCGGGATCATCCGCGGGATCAGCAACGGGCTCGGCGACACCGGGCTGCAGCTGCTGCTCGCGCTCGCCCGCTCCCCCGCCGAGTACGACCGGCTGGAGGACTACCTCACCGCCCAGCACGTGGACGGCGTGCTCCTCACGTCCCTGCACGCCGAGGACCCGCTGCCCGCCAAGCTGGAGGCGGGCGGCGTGCCGACCGTGCTCGGCGGGCGGCCGCCCGGCCTGCACCCGGTCAGCTACGTCGACGTCGACAACCGCAGCGGCGCCCGGGAGGCCGTCGCGCACCTCGTCGCGCGCGGGCGGCGGCGGATCGCGACCATCGCCGGGCCGCAGGACATGGGCGTCGGCATCGACCGGCTGGCGGGCTACCGGGACGCGCTCGCCGCCGCCGGGCTGCCCGAGCGCGTCGAGTACGGCGACTTCGGCGAGGCCAGCGGGGTCGCGGCGGCGGAGCGGCTGCTCGCCGCCGAGCCCGCCCTGGACGCGGTGTTCGCCGCCGACGACCCGATGGCGCTCGGCGCGCTGCGGGCGCTGCACCGGCACGGCCGCGGCGTCCCGGACGACGTGGCGGTGATCGGGTTCGACGACTCGGCCGCCGCGCCGCTCGCCGACCCGCCGCTGACGACCGTCCACCAGTCGCCGGAGGAGATGGGCGTGGAGATGGCGCGGCTGCTGGTGTCCCGGATCCGCGGCGAGACGGTCCCCGACCCGGTGGTCATCCTGCGCCCTCACCTGGTCCTTCGCGAGTCCGCCTGACATGATCCGGGCATGGCATACGAACCGACCGACGGCGAGCTCGTCCATCTGAAGCGCTGCGTTGAGCTGGCCGCCGAGGCGCTGGACGCGTCCGACGAGCCTTTTGGATCGGTCCTCGCGGGGGCGGACGGGAAGGCCCTGTTCGAGGACCGCAACCGCACGGCGGGCGGCGACCACACCCGGCACCCCGAGTTCGAGGCCGCGCGCTGGGCGGCGAACAACATGTCCGTGGAAGACCGCGCGGCGGCGACCGTGTTCACCTCCGGTGAGCACTGCCCGATGTGCTCGGCCGCGCACGGCTGGGTCGGGCTCGGACGCATCGTCTACGTCCTGTCGGCGGCTCAGCTCGCAGCCTGGCGGGTGGACCTCGGCGTCCCGCCCGGTCCGGTCACGGCCTTCCCGATCCAGGAGGTCGTGCCCGGCATCCAGGTGGACGGGCCGGTCGCGTCCCTCGAGTCCGCGATGCGCGACCTGCACACCCGCGCCGCCGCCCGCCGCTGACCTGACGACCGAAGGCGCGCCGTCCCTTTTGTGGACGGCGCGCCTTTTCGCGGGGATCGGTCAGCGGGCGAGCAGCGCGTCGAGCCGCTCCACCGCCGCCCGCCAGTCCGGCGGCACCTGGCAGCGCGTCGCGCGGCGCCCCCGATAGGTGAGCGTGTAGGTGAAGTGATCGGCCACCTGGCATCCGGCCGGTGACGACCGCGTGGTCACGATCCCGCGGAGCGCGGCGCGCAGGTCGCGCATTTCATCGCCCCGCAGCATGATCTTCCTGTCGCGGACGACCGCCGTCCCCGAATCGTCGACGGTCACGCGGTCGTCGAAACCGGCGAATCCGCCGGTCCGCTCATAGGTCACCAGGATGTCCGATCCCGCATGGGCCAGCATCGCGTCGAAGCCCTCCATTTCGGGCGGGCCGCCGGAAAGCACACCGGGTCCCGTCCGGCGGCCCGCGGGTCGGCGATCAGCGCCCTTACCGGAAAAGGATTCCGCCGGTCTCCCGCACCGCGGCGCACCGGTTGCCGTAGGTGCGGGCGAAATGCCGGGGCGCGCCGTGCCAGCGGCCCTCGGCGCGGACCCGGACGGGCGCGTACTCCAGCGTGCACACCCCGTCCTGCGCGGGAATGCGCGACACCTCACCGCGCACGGATTTGAGCTGGTCACAGGCTCGGGCCGCGTCCTGGTGGGTGCCTCCGTCCGGGTCGCAGGTCAACGTGCGGACGGTGCCGTGCCCCCTCTCGGGCGTCACCCACAGCCGGTAGGCGGCGGCCGGTTCGCGCGCCTGCGCGGGCGCCGCCTGCGCGAGGACGGCCATTCCCGTCGCCAGCACGGCCCAGCGGAGACGGGCACGCGATTCATGCATCTCTTCCTCCCCAGTTTCTGCCCGCCGCGATCCGCGGCGTCGGCCGCCCGGACGCCGAATCACCGTGGCGCCCCGCCAATGGGCGCGCCATAAAATCCCCCAAACAAGGTCAATTCCGGTCTCGGGTCGGCCGTCGGTGAACTCCGAAATCGAGTCTGCCCATTTTTCCAATGCCGCGTAGCCGAAATGCGGCGGGCGGCCGCGGTATCGCCCGCGGGGCCCGTACACACCGCGCTAGGCTCGCATGTCATGACCGACCTGTTGAATTCGCCCTTCCTGAAGATCGAACAGCAGTCGTCGCAGCTCGACTACCGGATCGAGGGCGAGAACGACCTGCCCCTCGGTCACGCGACGCAGGTCGCGGGCCCGAAACCGCGCAAGGGACTGCTCGGCATGTTCGGCTCGGGGCTCAAGAACGCGAGGGTCGTCGTCCAGGTCGGCGGGCTCGACGGCGCGCCGCTGTTCTACGTCGACCACCAGGACGGCGCCCCGGTCGCGGTGGTGGCGCCCGGCGGCCAGGTGATCGGCCGGTTCCAGTACGACCTCCAGGGCGTGGCGCAGCAGATGGCGGCGGGCGGCGTGATGGGCGCCGTGTTCGGCCGCGCGGCCGCGATGCGGCACCGCCTGCTCGACGGCGCCGACCGTCCGCTGTGCGAACTGGCGTGGGAGATGCGGCAGGTCGGCACGCCCGGCGACAATACGCTCCGGTGGATCCCGGTCGGCTGCGACTACACCGACGTGAACGGGCAGCTCATCGCGCACGCCGACGTCCGGGAGGCGACCTTCAAGGACCGGTACGTCCTGCAGCTCATGTACCAGCTCCCCGAGCCGCTGCGCACGATGGTCATCGCCTCGCCCCTCGCCTTCGACCTGACCCGGAGCTGACGTGCCGTCCCTGTACGAAGCGCTCACCTGGACGATCGACGAGCCGCAGCGGCCGCGCGAGTACGTCGTCCACGACGGCGGGGAGCTGCTCGCCAACGTCACCCGGGTTCCCGTCCAGCGGCAGGACGACTCCGCGATGCCGTACGCGAACCCGCACGCCCAGTACGACGAGACCCGCACGGTGGTCTGCGTCGCCGGGCCTGACGGGACGCCGTACTTCTATGTCGACCGGACCAACGACCCGATGCGTCCGCAACCCGCCTACGTGGTCGCGCCGAACGGCGGCCTGATCGGCTCGGTCGCGGTCATGACGGGCGGGCTGGGCGGCGTCGTGAAGCTGATGTCCGGCAAGCGGGGCGGCCGCTACGGGCTCCTCGACGCGCAGCGCAACGAGATCGCGTTCGTGACCGGCCCCGGCATGCGGAACCCGAACGAGGAGGGCACGATCACCGATCCCGGCGGCAATCGGATCGGGTCGTACCTGACCGCCCACTCCCCTTACAACGACCGGCGTCGGCGCCACACCGTCCGGGTCTTCGCGCCCCTGCCCGAGCCGCTGCGGACGCTCGTGCTCGCGTCGCTGATCGGCGTCGAGCTGATGACCCCGGCAAGCTGACGACCCCGGCGAGCTGGCCGGTCAGCTCCGGCACTCGCCGCCGTTCAGCGTGAAGCGGGACGGCACGCCGTTCCCTCCGTCCTGGCGTCCGAGGAAGCCGAACTCGGCCGTCCCGCGCGGCGGGATCGAGCGGTTCCAGCCCGCCGCCGTGACGGTGACGGCCGCGCCGTTCTGGGTGCTGCCGCCGTTCCAGAGCTGGACGATCGACTGCCCGTCCGGGAACTCGAAGCCGAGCGTCCAGCCGTTGATCGCCTGGTCGCCGAGGTTCGTGATGCGGACGGACGCCTGGAAGCCCTCCGGCCACGTCCCCTGCATCTGGTAGGACACCGAGCAGGCGGTAGACGGCTTCGCGCTCGCGGACGGCGATCTCGGCCGTCCCGCGCTCGCCCGGTCGGACGAGTCGGGCGCCAGCGCGGCCAGCAGCAGCGCCACGAGGGCCAGGGCTCCGACGGCGGCGCCGCCGATGAGCAGCGGCTTCCGGAAAGAGCGCGGTGCGGGCGGCGGGTCCTGCGGCGGCGGCTCGGCCAGGACGCGCGTCGGGTTCGGCGCGGGCTCGGGCGAGACGGGCGGTCCGGCCAGGACGCCGGTCGCGTCCGGCGGCTCCGGCGACTCGGACGTCCAGCGGCCGTGCTCGGCGGGACGGGCGTCGCCGCCGCCGTGCCGCGTCGCGAGCTGGACGCCGCCCGCCGCCGCCAGCACCCGGGCCGCCTCCGCCGCCGTCGGCCGGTCCTCCGGACGCTCGGCGAGGCAGCGGCGGCAGAGCGCGGCGACCTCGTCCGGCACGTCCGGTGGCAGGGACGGCGTCGACACCGGCAGCCCGGTCAGCGACTCGTGCAGGACCACGCCCAGCGAGAACACGTCGGCGGCCGCCGTGGGCGCGGCGCCCGTCAGCAGTTCGGGCGCGACGTAGGCGGGCGTGCCGAGGACGGGCCCGCCCGCGGTCGCGGGGCCGGTGAACGCGATCCCGAAGTCGAGCACCTTCACCCCGACCGGGGTGAGGAAGATGTTCGCGGGCTTGACGTCGCGGTGGACGATCCCCGCGGCGTGGGCGGCGGCCAGGGCGTCCGCCACCCGCGCGCAGACACCGGCGGCCTCCCGCCAGGGCAGCGGGCCGCGGGTGAGGCGCGCGGACAGGCTCTCCCCGTCCAGCAGCTCCATGACCACGTAGGGGACGGTCCGCGTCGGGCCGTCCTGCTCGCCGTAGTCGTACACGCCGGTGATGCTCGGGTGCGTGAGGCCCGCGGCGGCCTTCGCCTCCTGGCGGAGCCGCCGGGTGAACTCCTCCGGCCAGCCGTCCTTCGGCACCTTGACGGCGACGGCGCGGTCGAGGACGAGGTCGACCGCGCGCCAGACGGTCGCCATGCCGCCCGCGCCGAGTGGTCGTTCCAGGCGGTAGCGCTCCCCGAGGCGGTCGCCCGGGGCGACGATCTCCGGCATGGGGAGCAGCCTATGCCCGGGCTCAGGGCACGAGGTACCGGCTGTCGCGCGCGTCGGTGATCGCCATGTGACCGGGCGCGTGCCCGATGGCGAACTTCGGCCGGGACGCCGCCACCGCCGCCTGCGGGGTCACTCCGCACGCCCAGAACACCGGGATCTCGTCCACCCGGACGTCGACCGGGTCGCCGTAGTCGGGCCGTCCGAGGTCGTCGATGCCGAG
Organism: Actinomadura syzygii; assembly: GCF_008085905.1. GTDB lineage: Bacteria > Actinomycetota > Actinomycetes > Streptosporangiales > Streptosporangiaceae > Spirillospora > Spirillospora syzygii. The sequence continues at coordinate 465,499 of NZ_VSFF01000009.1, forward strand.
TTCGACGGGGTCGCCGACATGGACGGGCGCGCCGTGCACGGACGGGTACCGCGCCGTGACCCGGACGGCGTCCGCGACCTGCGCGGCCAGGACGGGACGCATCGACACGACGAGCGGGCCGCCGAACTCCCCGGCGCGGCGGCACATGCGGTTCGTCCGGTACATCGGGACGTTCCGGCCCTGCTCGACGTGCCGGATGGGCACGCCCGCGTCCTCCAGCGCCGCCTCGAAGGTGAAGCTGCACCCGAGGAGGAACGAGACGAGGTCGTCCCGCCAGTATCCGGTCACGTCGGGGACTTCGGCGACCGGCTCGCCGTCCTCGTAGACGACGTAGCCGGGAAGGTCGGTGCGCAGGTCGCCGGAGAACAGCGACGCGGACGTCTCGCCGGGCTCGGTGACGTCCAGGACGGGGCACGGCTTCGGGTTGCGCTGGGCGAACAGCAGCAGGTCGTAGGCGTGCTCGCGGGGCACGGCGATCAGGTTCGCCTGCGTCCAGCCCCGGCACCAGCCCGCGGTGGGGGCGCGGAGCCCGGCCCGGAACAGGGCCCTCGCCTGGCCGGGCGACAACTCGCCCGGGTTGATCGGGGCGGTCATCGGTCCCCCCGGTGTCGGCGGACGCAGCGTCGGCGGACGCAGTGCCAGCGGACGCAATGTCGGCGGACGCGGTGGCCCCCGAACCCGATCCCGTTCGCCGCCGCGTCCGCGGGGACACCGGGCGGCCGGCCGTACGCGGGCCGGAGCGAGTCCGGGTCTGCGGCACCCGACACCCCCACGCCGAGTGCCGCATGACCCGGACGCCCCAGGTACCGGACTGTCGCCAGCGGCCCTGTAAGGGGAACGCGCGGCCCCGGCCGCATGGTTCCCGGACGCGCCGGACTTTTCGCGCTATGTAGGGGAATCAGCACACCGTCCCTCATTTCCACAGGTCATCGAGGCCGGACAGGGCGTTCCAGCCGAGGTAGAGCGACAGCAGCCACGCGGCGACGCCGAGCGCGAGCAGCCAGACCGGGTACCGGTAGCCGCCGAGGAGGTCGCGCCGCCGTCCGGCCGCGAAGAGCAGGACGCCGAGCCCGAACGGCAGGATCATCCCGTTCAGCGCGCCCGCGAGGACGAGCAGCTTCGCCGGGGCGGTGCCGATCACGAGGTAGATCGCGGCGGAGATCGCGATGAACGCCACCACGAGGCGGTTGCGGTGCCGCTCGACGAACGTCGAGAACGACACCAGGAACGACACCGACGTGTAGGACGCGCCGATCACCGACGTGATCGCCGCCGCCCACATGATCACGCCGAACAGCCGCAGCCCGGCACCGCCCGCCGCGTGCTGGAAGGCCGACGACGGCGGGTTCTCCTTGGCGAGCGTCACGCCGCCCGCGACGACGCCGAGGACGGCGAGGAACAGCAGCACCCGCATCAGCCCGGTGACGAGGATGCCGGTGACCGCGCTCCGGTTGATCTCCTTGACGTTGTCCGCGCCGGTCAGCCCGGACTCGATCATGCGGTGCGCGCCCGCGTAGGTGATGTAGCCGCCGACCGTCCCGCCGATCAGGGTGGTGATGACGAGGAAGTCAACGGTCTCCGGCGAGACGCTCTGCCGCAGCGCGTCGCCGAGCGGCGGCTCGGACACGAACGCCACGTACAGCGTCAGCAGGATCATCGCGGCGCCGAGCACGATGACGATCCGGTCCATCGCGACCCCGGCCCGGCGGCTGAGGAAGATCGCGATGGCGACCAGCGCGGACAGCGCGCCGCCGAGCTTGACGTCCAGGCCGAGCAGCGCGTTCAGGCCGAGCGCCGTGCCCGCGATGTTGCCGATGTTGAACACGAGGCCGCCGAAGACGTCCAGCGCGGCGAGGCCGTAGCCCGCGCCGGGCAGGACGCGGTTGCCGAGCTCCTGCGCGCGCATGCCGGACACGCCGACGACGCGCCACACGTTGAGCTGGATCGCGATGTCCACCAGCACGGACACGACGATCGCGAACGCGAACGCGGCGCCGAGCTTGGCGGTGAACACGGTGGTCTGGGTGATGAAGCCGGGTCCGATGGCGCTGGTCGCCATCAGGAACATCGCGCCCGCGAGCGCGGCGCGGCGGGAGCGGGCGGGAGGCGAGGGGGGCTTTTCCAGGGTGGTCCGGTCCGTCATGGGGGCTGACCTTCCAGGGGTGCGACCTTTCCGCCAGGGTAAGGATTGTTGAACAATCCTTCAATCCTTTTGTAGGGTTATTTCCGGCGCCGCTGGGATACCCTGGCCGTCGCACCGACGTCGAAGCGCGTGGCGTCCGCCGCCACCGGGAGGGCAGGCCGATGCCGACGCAGGAGTCGTGGCTCGACGAGATCGCGGCGGCGCGGCACGAGCTGGATCGCTCCAGCACCGCGGCCCGGGTCGCCGACCTGCTCCGCGAGCAGATCACCGACGGGCGGCTCGTCCCCGGGGCACGGCTCCCCGAGGAGGACCTCTGCCGCGCCGTGAAGGTGTCGCGCAACACGATGCGGGAGGCGTTCCGGCTGCTCGTCCAGGAGCGGCTGCTCGTGCACGAGTTCAACCGCGGGGTGTTCGTCCGGCGCGTCACCGCCGAGGGCCTGGCCGACCTGTACCGCGTCCGGCGGATCCTGGAGTGCGAGGGGGTGCGGTGCGCGCGGGACGCGTCCGCCGCCGCGCTCGCCCGCGTCGAGGCGGCGGTCGCCGACGGCGAGCGCGCCGCCGCGGCGGGCCGCTGGGCCGACGTCGGCACCGCCGACATCCGCTTCCACCGGGCGCTCGCCGCGCTGGTCGGCAGCCCGCGGGTGGACGAGATGACCCGGCACCTGCTCGCCGAGATGCGGCTCGTCTTCCACGAGATGGGCTCGCCGCGCGAGTTCCACGAGCCCTACCTCGCCCGCAACCGGCGCATCCACGACCTGCTGGCCGGCGGCGACCCGGCGGCGGCCGAGCGCGAGCTGCGCTCCTACCTGGACGACGCCGAGGCGCAGCTCACGAGCGCCTACCGCGCGAAAGGCCAGCGGCCGGGTCAACGGTCGGGCGCGTAGTTCATGACGTGGTCGTGCAGGAGCTGCGGAGCGCGCGGGTCGCGGCGGCGGAACGCCTCGATCAGCTCGGCGTGCTCGGCCGACTTGGAGTAGATCTCCGTCTGGTGCAGGCGCAGGGACAGGGTCGTCCACAGCTCGATGCCGAGGCCCTCCCAGACCGAGACGAGCAGCCGGTTCCCCGCCGACTCGACGATCTCGCGGTGGAAGGCGATGCTGAGCCGCATCTGCTCGACGAGGTCGCCGTCCCGCGCGGCGGCGGCGAGCCGCCGGTTGTGCTCTTCGAGGGCGTCCATGCAGTCGGCGAGGCGGGGCAGGGCGAGCTCCACGGCCGTCCGCTCCAGCCCGGCCCGGACGGGGAAGATCTCCGCGAGGTCCCGCGCGGTGAAGTCGCGGACGCGGGCGCCCCGGTTCGGCAGCGACTCGATCAGCCGCTGCGCCTCCAGCTGGCGCAGCGCCTCCCGGACGGGGCCCTGGCTGACGCCCAGCTCGGCGGCGATCCGGCGCTCGACGACGCGCTCGCCGGGCTCCCACCGGCCGGAGCTGATGCCGTCCACGATGAACTCGCGGATCTGGTCGGCGAGACCGGTGCGGAGCAGATGGGCTGGGGTCGGCGCGTTCACGGACGACATGTTAGACGGCACGTCGGTAAGTGAGCCTTGACGGATACAATATGATCGATCATAGATCAATGATGATCGGGAGCGTCTGGTGATCCTATGACGCTGCCCCGGACAGAGGAAGGTCGCCGATGACTGAGACCGTCCGATCGGCTCCCCGAGCCACGCGATCGAGGACGCGCGGCGCGAAGACCCCCCGGCCGGAGACCGCGGCGGCGACGCCCCCGGTCCCGCCGGCGGACGCCGATACGCTCGTCGGCTACTACCGGCAGATGCTGCTGATCAGGCGGTTCGAGGAGCGGGCCGCCCGCGCCTACACCGAGGCGAAGATCGGCGGCTACTGCCATCTGAACCTGGGCGAGGAGGCCACGGTCGTCGGGTTGATGGCGGCCCTGCGTCCCTCCGATTATCTGTTCACGAACTACCGCGAGCACGGCTACGCGCTGGCCAAGGGCATCGGCGCGGACCGCGTGATGGCGGAGCTTTACGGGCGGTCGACCGGCGTGTCCAAGGGCTGGGGCGGGTCGATGCACCTGTTCGACGCCGAGACGCGGCTGCTCGGCGGGTACGGGATCGTCGGCGGCCAGGTGCCGCTCGCGGCGGGGGCGGCGCTCGCGGTGTCCTACAAGGGCGGCGACGAGGTCGTCATGTGCCACATGGGCGACGGGACGACCGCGATCGGCGCCTTCCACGAGTCGCTGAACATCGCGGGCCTCTGGGACCTCCCGGTCGTCTTCGTCGTGATCAACAACGGGCTCGGCATGGGCACGACCGTGGAGAACTCCGCCGCCGAGCCCGAGCTGTACCGGCGCGGCGCCGCCTACCGGATGGAGAGCGCCCGGGTGGACGGCACCGACGTCGTCGCCGTCCGGGACGCCGCCCGCCTCGCCGTGGAGCGCGCCAGGTCGGAGAGCAAGCCGTACCTGCTGGAGACGACGAGCCCGCGCCTCAAGGGCCACTCGGTCGTCGACCCGGCCCGGTACCGGTCCAAGGAGGAGAAGGAGGCCCTCAAGGCCGCCGACCCGCTGGCCCGGATGGCGCTGGAGCTGGAGGAGGCGGGGATCCTCTCCCACGACGACCGCGACAGGCTGGACGCCGAGGTCACGGCCGAGGTCGACGCCGCGGCCGCGTTCGCCGACGAGAGCCCGGCGCCCGACGTGTCCACGCTGTTCGACTACACCTACGCCACCCCCGTCCCGGGCGAGCTGCGCAGGCTCCCCGCCGACCCCGTATTCGGCTCCTGAGAGGCACCCCATGGCAACCGTGACCTACCGCCAGGCCCTCCGGGACACCCTGCGCGCCGAGATGCTCCGGGACGAGAACGTCTTCCTGCTGGGCGAGGAGATCGGCCTCTTCGAGGGCTCCTACAAGATCACCGAGGGGCTGCTCAAGGAGTTCGGGCCGCGCCGCGTCCGGGACACCCCGATCGCCGAGGAGGGCTTCGTCGGCGCCGCGATCGGCGCCGCGATGCTCGGCCTCCGCCCGGTCGTCGAGATCATGACGATCAACTTCTCGCTGCTCGCGCTGGACCAGATCGTCAACCACGCCGCGAAGATCTACGGGATGTTCGGCGGGCAGGCCAGCGTGCCGATGGTGATCCGCACGCCGGGCGGCGGCGGGCAGCAGCTCGGCGCCACCCACTCGCAGAACGTCGAGCTGTTCTACTCGTTCATCCCGGGGCTGAAGGTCGTCGCGCCGAGCACGCCCGCCGAGGCGTCCGCGATGCTCAAGGCCGCGATCCGGGACGACGACCCGGTGCTGTTCCTGGAGAACCTCGCGCTCTACAACACCAAGGGCGAGCTGTCCGTCCCCGTCGAGGACGTCGAGCCCGCCGAGATCGGCCGCGCGGGCGTCACCCGGCCCGGCGCCGACATCACGATCATCGGCTACTCGCGGATGGCGCGGGTCGCCGCCGAGGTCGCCGAGACCCTCGCCGCCGAGGGCGTGTCCGCCGAGGTCGTGGACCTGCGCAGCCTGCGCCCGCTGGACCGCGCCACGATCGTCGAGTCGGTCCGCAAGACGGGCTGCGCGGTCGTCGCCGAGGACGACTGGCTCACCTACGGCATCGGCGCCGAGATCGCCGCGACGATCCAGGAGGGCGCGTTCGACTGGCTGGACGCTCCCGTCCGCCGGGTCGCGATGGCCGAGGTGCCGCTGCCCTACGCCAAGTCCCTGGAGTCGGCGGCGCTGCCGTCCGCCGAGTCCCTGCTCACTGCCGCCCGCGCCACCCTCCGCGCCACGGGCCGTGTCCTGGAGACCGCCTCATGACCGACATCCTCATGCCCCGCCTCTCCGACACGATGGAGGAGGGCGTCATCAGCTCCTGGCAGAAGAAGCCGGGGGACGAGGTCGCGGTCGGCGACGTCATCGTCGACATCGAGACCGACAAAGCGGTCATGGAGTACGAGGCGTACGAGGCCGGGGTGCTGGAGAAGATCCTGGTCGCGGAGGGCGAGACGGCCGCGATCGGCGCTCCGATCGCCGTCCTCGCCCCGGTCGGCGGCGCCGCCGCCCCGGCTCCCGCCGCCGCCCGGCCGGAGGCCGGACCGGAGCCGGAACCGGCGCGCGAGCCCGCGCCGGTAGCCGCGGCCCCGGCGGTGCAGGCGGCACCCGCTTCGGCCCCTGCCTCGGCCCCGCAGCGTTCGGGACGGTCGCGTCCGCCGTCGTCGCCGCTGGCCCGGCGGCTGGCCCGCGACCACGGCCTCGACCTGGCGACGCTGAGCGGCTCGGGTCCGGGCGGACGGATCGTCCGCGCCGACATCGAGGCCGCGATCCGCACCACCACGCCCGCATCCGCGCCCGCTGCGGCGCCCGCGGCTCCGGCCGTGAAGGCGCAGGCCGTCGACGATCCGGACGTCGAGGCCGTCCCGCTGAACCGGTTCCGGAAGGTCGCGGCGCGGCGGCTCGTCGAGAGCAAGCGCGAGGCGCCGCACTTCTACCTGAACCGCGAGGTGGACGCCGAGCCGCTGCTGGCGTTCCGCGCCACGCTGAACGAGGCGCTCGCCCCGGCCAAGGTCAGCGTCAACGACCTGATCGTGAAGGCGGTCGCGACCGGGCTGCGCGAGCACCCGGCCGTGAACGTGTCCTACACCGAGGAGAACCTCCTCTTCCACAAGCGCGTGCACGTGGGCATCGCGGTCGCGGTCGAGGACGGCCTGCTCGTCCCCGTCATCAAGGACGCCGACCGAAAGAGCGTCTCGGAGATCGGACGCGAGACGCGGGAGCTGGCGGGCAAGGCGCGGGACGGGAAGCTGTCCCCGCAGGAGATGAGCGGCGGGACGTTCAGCGTCAGCAACCTCGGCATGTTCGGCGTCGACTCGTTCTCCGCCGTGATCAACCCGCCGGAGGCGGCGATCCTCGCGGTGGGCGGCATCCGGGACGAGCCGGTCGTGCGGGACGGGCAGGTCGTCCCCGGCAAGCGCCTCGCGCTGACGCTGTCGGTCGACCACCGCGCCACCGACGGCGCGACGGGCGCGAAGTTCCTGGACCGGCTCGCCACGCTGCTGGAGAACCCGCTGCTGATCGTCGCCTAGCCCGCGGCGGGCCGCCCGGCGGGCCCCGCCGCGGCGGCTAGAGCATGACCCGGCCTCCGGCCACGTCGACCGTGAGGCCGGTCAGCCAGCCCGCCTGCGCCGACGCGAGGAACAGCGCGGCGCCCGCGACGTCGCGCGTCTCCCCGATCCGCCCGAGCGGGTGGGACGCGGCGACCGCCTCCTGCACCTCGGGCGACATGTACCGGTCGGTGCGCTCGGTGCGGATCGTGCCGGGCGCGACGCAGTTGACGCGGACGCCGTCCGCCCCGACCTCGGCGGCGACGTGCCTGGTCAGCGCCTGGACGCCCGCCTTCGCCGCCTCGTAGGCGACCGGCGCGCCCCACGGGTTGCCGAGTTCGCGTCCGCCGCCGCCCGGCAGGTTCGTCGGGAGCCGTCCGGCCGAGGACGACATCGTGACGATCGCGCCCGCCCGGCGTTCCTGCATGCCGGGCAGGAAGCCCTTGAGGGTGAGGAACGTCGCGGTGAGGTTTCCGTCGACGACCGACCGCCACTCCTCCTCGGTCATGGCGGCGGTCGGCCCGGGACGTGCGATGCCGCCTCCGGCGAACGCGCACAGCACACCCGCCGGGCCGAGCTCGTCCTCGATCCGCCGGCGCGCCGCCTCGATCGCGGCGAGGTCGGTGACGTCGGCGGCGACCCCGATCCCGCCGATCTCCTTGGCGACGCCGTCGAGGGCGGCCTGGTCGCGTCCGATGACGGCGACCCTCGCGCCCTCGGCGGCGAACGCGCGGGCGGTGTCGGCGCCGATTCCGCGCGAACCGCCGGTGACGACGACGACCGTCCCGCTGAGCTCGGGATACATGGCTTCTCCTCTGCGCTCTGCTGATGCCTGCCCACCTGCGCTTTCAGTCTGAGTGAGCGCTCACTCATTGTCAAACGGACGCCCCGGCGGGTTGGCCGCATCCGGCCATCGGGCGGCCGGGACCAATCAGATCGGGGCCGGGCCGCGAAGTAGTCGCGGGCATGGCGAAGACACCGGTCGATCCGGCGTCGCGGCAGACCTAGCCCAGCGCCACCGAGGCGCCGCCGCGACGGGAGTCCGGAGACCGGGAGGGGTATCCACGATGCCGACCGTTCGTCCGACCACTCATCCGACCGTGACGCGGATCGCCGCGCTGGTCGCCGCCGGGGGCCTGCTCCTCGCGGGCGGGTTCGCCGGGCTCGTGCCGCGGCAGAGCACCGCGTCCAGCCACCGCGAGGCGCCGCTCATCTCGGGGCAGCCGCAGTACGACAACACCGACGTGTACGCCTTCGTCAGTCCGGACAAGCCGGACACGACGACGCTCGTCGCCAACTTCATCCCGTTCGAGGACCCGGCGGGCGGGCCCAACTTCTACAAGTTCGCCCGCGACGCCCGCTACGACTTCAACGTCGACAACGACGGCGACGCGCAGCCGGACCTCATCTACCGGTTCGAGTTCAACGACTTCCTGAAGAACGGCAACACCTTCCTCTACAACACCGGGCCGGTGACGAGCCTGGACGATCCCGACCTCAACTTCACCCAGACCTATGACCTGACGTTGATCCGGCAGAAGGAGGGCAAGGTCACCGGCGTCAGCAAGCTGGCCGACAACGCGCCCGTCGCGCCGTCCAACGTCGGCAAGGCGTCCATGCCGAACTACCCGGTGCTGCGCCAGCAGGCGATCAAGCAGCTCGGGAACGGGGCGACCGCGTTCGCCGGGCAGGCCGACGACTCCTTCTTCATCGACCTCCAGATCTTCAACCTGCTGTTCGGCGGGAACCTGAAGGAGGTCGGCGACGACACCGTCAGCGGCTACAACGTGAACACGCTGGCCGTCCAGGTGCCGACGAAGGACCTGGTCACCGGCCAGGACCCGGTGATCGGCGTCAACTCCACCGTGCAGCGGCAGACCGCGGGCGGGGACTGGACGCAGGTCTCGCGGCTCGGCAGCCCGCTGGTGAACGAGGTGGTCATCCCGCGCGGGAAGAAGGACACGTTCAACGCGTCCAACCCGTGGGCGGACGCGCAGTTCGCGCAGTTCGTCACCGATCCCGAGGTGCCGAAGCTGATCCAGCAGCTCTACAAGATCCCGGCGCCCGCGACGCCGCGCAAGGACCTCGTCCAGGCGTTCCTGACCGGCGTGCCGGGGCTGAACCAGCCGAAGAACGTGCGACCGGCCGAGCTGCTGCGGCTCAACACGTCGATCAAGCCGGCCGCGAAGCCGGACCGGCTCGGCGTCCTCGGCGGCGACGTCCAGGGCTTCCCGAACGGGCGGCGGCTCACCGACGACGTCACCGACATCATCCTCCAGGTCGCCGAGGGCGAACTGCTCGGCAACAAGAACGACCTCGGCGACGCGGTCAACGCCAACGACCTCCCCTTCGACAAGGCGTTCCCGTACGTCGCGGCTCCCCGATCCGGGACGGACGCCCGCGGCAAGACGCCGGGCGTCAAGACCTCCGGGCAGCGCACGGGCGCGAACGGCAAGCCGATGAGCTTCCTCAACGCCGGTGCGACGGAGAGCACGGCCGGTGACGCGGCCGGTGACGGTGACGGGTCCGCGCTGCTCGGCGCGCTGCCGGTCGCGGCGCTGGCGGGCGGCGCGACGTTCGTGCTGACCGGCGGGCTGCTGTGGTGGCGGCGCCGGAGCCCGGTGGCGGGACGGCGCGAGAGCTGATGCGCCGTCGTCCCCTGATCGCCGGGGCCTCGGCCGCCGGACTCGCCGTGGCGTTGACGCTCGGAGCGGCGGTGGCCCCCCACCGCCCCTCCGGAGTGCGCGCCACGGCCGGGTCCGGCGCCGGGGCTCCGGCCTCCGGCGTCGCGGGGCTGCAGGCGCGGCTCCGCGACCAGCCGCACGACGCCGCCGGATGGGCGTCGCTCGGCCTCGCGTACGTGGAGCAGGCCCGGGTCACCGGCGACACCACGTACTACCCGAAGGCCGACGGCGTGCTGCGGCGCTCCCTGAAGGAGGCGCCCGGCAACGACGGCGCGCTCGCCGGGCTCGGCGCGCTGGCGGCGGCCCGGCACGACTTCCACGGGGCGCTGCGGAACGCCGACGCGGCGCTCGCGGCGAACCCGTACGGGCAGCGGGCGGCGGCCGTCCGGGTGGACGCGCTGGTCGAGCTCGGCCGCTACCCCGAGGCGCTCGCGGCGGGACGGCGCGCGGACGCGGCCCGTCCGGGCATCCCGATCTTCACGCGGCTCGCGTACGTGCGGGAGCTGCGCGGCGAGGTGAAGGAGGCGCGCCGCGTGCTGGACCTGGCGCGGACCTCCGCGACCGACCGAGGCGACCTCGCCTACATCGCGACCGCGTCCGGCGAGATGTCCTGGAACGACGGCGACCTCGGACGGGCCGAGCGCGAATACGCGGAGGCGCTGCGCGCGTCGCCCGGCTCCGTGCCCGCGATGGCGGGCGCCGCACGCGTCCGCGCCGCGAAGGGCGACGTCGCGGGGGCGCTCGCCGGATGGGCGGAGATCGTCCGGCGGCTGCCGCTGCCGCAGTACCTGACCGAGTACGGCGAGCTGCTGGAGTCGGCCGGACGCCGCGCCGAGGCGGACCGCCAGTACGCCGTCGCGGAGACCTGGGCGCGGATCGCGAAGGCCGACGGGGTCGACGCCGACCTGGAGACCGCGTTGTTCGAGAGCGACCACGGCTCTCCGGCGGAGGCGCTGCGGGCGGCGAGGGCCGAGTACGGGCGGCGCTGCCCGGGGCCCGCCCGCGTGCGGCAGTGCAGCGTCCACGCGGCGGACGCGCTGGCCTGGGCCCTGCACCGCAACGGCAAGGACCGGGAGGCGCTCCGCTACGCCCGCCAGGCGACCGCGACCGGGTACCGCCGCGCCGAGTTCCGCTTCCACCTCGGCGTCATCGAGAAGGCCGCGGGCGACCGCGCCGCCGCCCGCCGCGACCTGGCCGACTCGCTGCGCCGCAACCCTCGGTTCTCCCCGCTGTGGGCGCCCCGCGCCAAGGCCGCCCTGGACGACCTCGGAGGCACCCCGTGATCACTCTCGCGCTCGCGGCCGGGCTCGCCGCCGCGCACCCGCTCGGCAACTTCACCGTGAACCACTACGACGGGCTCGTCGCGGCCCCGCACGAGCTGCGGATCGACCACGTCGAGGACCTGGCGGAGATCCCCGCCGCGCAGGCGCTGCCCGACCTGGACACCGACCACGACGGGCGTCCGTCCGGGGCCGAGCTGGCCGCCTGGGCCGCCGGGACGTGCCGCCGCGCCGCCTCGTCGTTCCAGGTCACCGTGGACGGGCGGGCGGTGGTCGCGACCGTCCGGGCGGCGTCGGCGACGGCGCCGTCCGGGCAGGCGGGGCTGCCGACGCTGCGCGCCGAATGCCGCATCACCGCCCCGGCCGGACCCGGCGCGATCTCCTTCCGGACCGGCGAGGCCGACGGACGGGTCGGCTGGCGCGAGGTCACCGCGCAGGGCGACCGGATGACGCTGACCTCGTCGGACGTGCCCGCCGCCTCGCGCAGCCGACGCCTCACCGCCTATCCGGGCGACATGCTCGCCTCGCCGCTCTCCCAGCGGTCGGCGACGTTCACGGCGCGGGACGGCGGGCCGCCGCTCGCCGCGCCCGCCGCCGGGCCCGAGCGCTTCCTGCCGCGCGGGACGGACGGCCTGACGCAGCGGTTCACGTCCCTGGTCGCGAGGCACGACCTCACGCCGGGCTTCGCGCTGCTCGCGTTCCTGGTCGCGCTGGCGCTCGGCGCGCTGCACGCCCTCGCGCCCGGCCACGGCAAGACGATCATGGCCGCGCACGCCATCGGGTCGGGACGGCGGCGGATCCGGGACGTCCTCACCCTCGGGCTGACCGTCACCGTGACGCACACCGCCGGGGTGTTCGCGCTCGGGCTGCTCGTCACGTCCGGGACGCTCCTCGCCCCGGACACGGTGTTCCCCTGGCTCGGCGCGGCGGGCGGCGTCCTCGTGACCGCGGCGGGCGCGGTCCTCCTCCGCCGCGCCCTCCGCGCCCGCCACCAGCACGCTCATGGCCACGGCCACGGCCACGGCCACGGCCACGGGCACGGCCACGGGCACGGCCACGGGCATGGGCATTCGCATGCGCCGCCGCGGCGGGGCGGAGTCGTCCTTATGGGGCTCGCGGGCGGGATGGTGCCGAGCCCGTCGGCGGTGGTGGTGCTGGTCGGCGGCGCGGCGATCGGACGCGCGTGGTTCGGGGTCGTGCTCGTCCTCGCGTACGGGCTCGGGCTCGCGGTGTCGCTGGTGTCGGTCGGCGTGCTGGTGGCCGGGTCCGGGCGCGTCCTGGCGCGGCGGGTCACGGCGGGACGGCGGCCGGCGGCCGGGCGGCGCATTCCGGCCATCCGGAGGTGGGTTCCGTCCGGAATGATGCCTATCGGGTCGTCCGCGACGGTCGTCGTCCTCGGGGTCGGCCTGACGCTGCGCAGCCTCGTCCTGTGACCCCCGATCCCCGGCGGGCCGTGGTGTGCGGTGGTCGGACGACCCACCGAGGGGAGCGCGGCATGCCATCGGAGACGGGACCGCCGGAACCCGGCGGCGCGCCCGAGCACGACGCGGACGCGCTGCTCGGCCGCGTGGCGCGCGGCGACGAGCGGGCGTTCGAGCGGCTGTACGACGTGGCGGCGGCGCCGGTGCACGGGCTCGCCCGCCGGGTCGTCCGCGATCCGGCGCTGGCGGAGGAGGTGACGCAGGAGGTCATGATCGAGGTGTGGCGGTCGGCGGCGCGCTTCGACCCGGCGCGCGGGTCCGCGCTGGCCTGGATCATGACGATCGCGCACCGCCGGGCCGTGGACCGGGTGCGGCGCGAGCAGAGCGCCGGGGACCGGGAGGCGCGGACCGCCGCCGGGCCCGGAGCCGCGCACGACCCCGTGGGCGAGCGGGTGGAGGCGCGGCTGGAGCACGAGCGCGTCCGGCGCTGCCTGCGGACGCTCACCCGGCTCCAGCGCGAGACCGTGACGCTCGCCTACTACGCGGGGCATTCTTTCCGTGAGGTCGCCGAACTCGTCGGCGCGCCGCCGAACACGGTGCGGACCCGGATGCGCGACGGCCTCATCCGCCTGCGCGACTGCCTGGGGGTCGAGCGATGAACGAGGACCTGCACACCCTCACCGGCGCCTACGCGGTGGACGCGATCGACGACCCCGGCGAGCGCGCCCGCTTCGAGGCGCACCTCGCCGGATGCGAGCCGTGCGCGACGGAACTGCGCGAGTTCCAGGCGACGGCGGCACGACTCGGCATGGCGGTCGCCGAACCACCCCCACCGGCCCTCCGCGCCCACGTCCTGGCCACCATCCGCAACGTCCCACAGACCCCCCGAAACCCGGCAGACCACGCCAAGCCCGGACGGGTGCCCCCCGCCCCGGCGGGCCCCGCGGAGGGCCGGGTGGCGGGGCGGCGGGCGGACTCGCGTCCGCGGCCGGGCTCGCGGCGGTGGCGGCGCGGGGTCGCCGCCGGGCTGGTCGCCGCCGCGTGCCTGGTCACGGCGGCGTCCGTCACTCAGGTCGTCCGGGAACGGCAGCGGGTGGAGCGTGCCGAGGCCGCGTACCGGGACGTCGCGTCCGTGCTGTCCGCGCCCGACGCCCGCGCCGCGACGGGACGCGCCACCGGCGGCGGGACGGTCACCGTCGTCGCGTCCACATCGCGCGGCAGGGTGGTCGTCGCGTCCTCCGGACTGAGAACGCTGCCGCCGTCGCGGACCTACCAACTCTGGCTGATCGGCGCGGACGGCCCCCGCTCAGCAGGGCTCCTGCCCGCCGACCGAAGCCGCCCCGTCGTCGCCGGAGACTGGCGCCCGACCGACAGACTCGGCCTCACCGTCGAACCGGCCGGCGGCTCGGCCCAACCGACGTCAACGCCGCTAGTGCTGCTCATGCCCGCCTGACCCGTTGGCTCAGGCTTGCGCGGGCGGCGCGTCGCCGCGGCCCCTTGTCGTCGGTCTGACGAGATGTGATCATAGGGGACGTGTCGGTGAACGTTCCACTCGGTCCGCTGCTCGATCCCGCCTTCCACATCGGCGATGTCCCGACGACGTGGGCGGAGCTGCTCGGCTTCGCGACGGGCGCGGTCAACGTATGGCTCGTCGTCCGGCAGAACATCTGGAACTGGCCGGTCGGGATCGCGAACGTGATCCTGCTCGGCCTCGTGTTCCTGGACGGCGGCCTGTACGCCGACTCCGGGCTCCAGATCGTCTACGTCGCGCTCCAGCTCTACGGCTGGTGGGTGTGGCTGTACGGCGGGGACGGCCGCGACCGGCTCCCGGTGCGGCGCACCCGAGCGGGCGAGTGGGCGACGCTCGCCATCGCGGGCGCCGCCGGGACGGCCCTGCTGACCTGGGCCCTCTCCGCCTGGACCGACTCGACCGTCCCCTTCTGGGACGCCCTCACCACCGCGATCTCCCTGACGGCGACGTACGGGCAGTCGCGCAAGCTGCTGGAGTCGTGGTGGCTGTGGATCGCCGCCGACCTCGTCTACATCCCCCTCTACTTCTACAAGGACCTGAAACTGACCAGCGCGTTGTACGTCGTGTTCCTGGCGCTGTGCGTGTCCGGCCTGCTGGCGTGGCGGCGCGACCTGCGCTCCCGAGGCGTGCCCGGCCCGGCGGTCCAACCCGCGTGAGGTACGCGCACGGGCTGGTGATCGGCAAGTTCTACCCGCCGCACGCCGGGCACCGCCACCTGATCGACACGGCCGCCGCGGCGTGCGACCACGTGACCGTGGTCGTCGCGGCGTCGAGTGTGGAGAGCGTCCCGCTGCCGCTGCGGACGGCCTGGTTGCGCGAGGCGCACCCGCAGCCGCACGTGGAGATCGTCCCGGTGGTGGACGACACGGAGATCGACTACGGGTCGGACGAGATCTGGTCGGCGCACGTCGCGGCGTTCCGGTCGGGCGTCGCGACGCGGTCGGGTCTCGGCGTGTCCGTCCCGCCCGTCGACGCGGTGTTCAGCTCCGAGGAGTACGGCCCTGAACTGGCGAAACGGCTCTCGGCCGAGCATGTCCCGGTTGATCCGGCGCGGGGCCGGTTCCCGGTGAGCGGCACCGCCGTCCGGGACGATCCCGTGGCGCACTGGGAGTTCCTCGCGCCGCCCGTCCGCGCGTACCTGGCGCGCCGGGTCGTCGTGGTGGGCGCCGAGTCGACCGGGACGACGACGCTCGCCCGCGCCCTCGCCGCGCACTACGCGAGCCGGGGCGGGGTCTGGGCGGCGACCCGCTGGGTGCCGGAGTACGGCCGGACGTTCACCGAGGAGAAGCTCGCCGCCGCCCGCCGCGCCGCGCGCGACCCGTCCCTGTGGCTGGACGACCTGACCTGGGAACCGGCCGACTTCGTCCACATCGCCGAACACCACGCGATCATGGAGGACGCCGCAGCCCGCTCGGGCTCGCCGCTGCTCGTCTGCGACACCGACGCCTTCGCCACGGCCCTCTGGCACGAGCGCTACCTGGGCGGTCCCGCGCCCGCGGTGGAGGCCGTCCACGAGCGGAACCCGCACCACCTGTGGATCCTCACCGCACCGGACGGCGTCCCCTTCGAACAGGACGGCTGGCGAGACGGCGCATCCATCCGCTCCTGGATGTCAGCCCGCTTCGAGGAAGAACTCGAACAACGGTCCCTCCCCCACATCAAGGTGAAGGGCCCCCACGATCAACGCCTGGCAGCCGCCCTCACCGCCACCGAAGCCCTCCTGACCAACCCCTGGCCCTTCACCACCCCCCTGACCTCCTAGCCCACAAAACCCCCGCGCACTCGACCACCCGAGCACCCGGCCCCACTCACACGACCCTACTCACACGGCCCCCCGAGTGCCCGCTCGTCTGACCCTGCTCATTCGGTAACGCGGCCATCCGCTCCCCGGGTAGCCCGGTCATCCGCCCCCCTGTGACCAGGTCATGCGGTCAGCCGAGCCAGACCATCCCCGTGATGCGGAACTCTTGGATGTCGGCGAGTACGACATAGTCGAAGAACAGGGAGGTTCCGCCGACCACCATGCGGTACGCGACACCGGCGTCGTCCAGCGCGTCGCCCGGTGGCCGGTCTCCCGATCCGATCGCCGTTCCGGCCGCGAACGCGAAGTCGCAGAAGAACTTGATCACTTCGTTCTTGAGTGCGGTGGGCATGGACTCCAGAACGTCGGACGCCTCCTTCACGCAGAAGACCGTCCAACCGCTTCTGCCAGCGGTCACGTGGCGTTTTCCTCCGGGAGCCACCGGCGCTTGAGCTCGTCCAGGGAGACCAGCTCGCTCCTGTCCGCGGTCAGGGCCCAGCGGCGGCGCTCCTCGCGGTAGGGATCCTGGGCGAGGTGGGCCTCGGCCCACCAGCTGTCCATGACCCGCTCGTAGTCGTCCTCTTCCTTGGCGGCCAGGACCGCCTCAAGGAACGCGGCGCGCTTCTCCTCCGTCAGCCAGTCGCCGATGCCCTTGATCGTCCGTGGCACCCGGTGGACCTGGCCTGGCAGGAGGGGCTCTACCGGTTGTGCGCTCATGTCGCTCCCGTCTCGCTCGTCGGTCCCCGCTCACCCGTGCATGGCGAGAATACAACGCCCCGCCGACAGGACGGCGGGGCTTTTCCGGAGGGCGCGGCATATTGATTTGCGTCGACATATGAAGACACAAAGTCGTCGGGTATAGATCGGCTCAATATGGACATGTTCGATAGTCGAAAGGGAAATATCTCGCTATTCGCCATTCAGGCGCGGAAGGCGCGATGAGGGCGAAGGGTCATTGGGCCGCCTCGTGTTCGTCGGCGGCAGAGGAATCGGTGTCGGCTGGGCGGTCCAGGCGGAAGAGGTTCTCGTCGATGCGGTCCAGGGCGAGTCGGACGGCGCCGAGGCCCACCGACTCGTCTCCCAGCTCGGACGCCTCGATCCGGACCGGGCTCGGGCACAGCGGCGCGACCCGCCTGCGCAGCTCGGCGACCAGCGCGTCCCCGGTCCTGATCAGCGGCCCGCCGAGCACCACCATCTCGGGATCGAGGACGAGCGCCATCGCCGCGATTCCGCGCGCCATCCGGGCGGCGAGCCGCTGGACCGCGTCCCGGGCGGCGGGGACGCCGCGGGCCGCGTCCGCCAGCACGCGTTCGGCCTGCTCGAACAGCGGGCCCGGGTCGGCGTCCGGGACCAGCGCGGCGGTGGTGTCGCGCAGGCCGAGTTCGGGCAGCATGCCGATCTCCCCGGCCGCGCCCCAGCGGCCCCGGTGCAGGCGTCCGCCGAGGAGCGCGCCCATGCCGGTGTGCAGCGCGGCGTGGACGCAGACGACGTCGTCGGCGTCGCGGGCGGCGCCGCGCCAGCGCTCGGCCAGCGCGGCGAGGTTGGCGTCGTTCTCCACGAGGACCGGGCAGGGGAACGAGCGGCCGAGTTCGCGGGCGAGGCGCACGCCCGTCCAGCCGGGGATGACGGTGCAGGAGGTGACCGTCCCGTCCGGCGCGACGACGCCCGGGGTCCCGGCGGCGACCGCCCACAGCGTCCGCCGTTCGACGGAAGCGTCCCGCAGCCCGGCCTTCACCGCCGCGCGCACTGCGGCGATCCGTTCGCGCGGCGGGGCCTGCTCCGCCAGCACGGCGACGTGGCCGCCGACGACCGCGCCGGTCAGGTCGGCGACGACGACCCGCACGCGGCGCGCGTCGATGTCGACGCCGAGCGCGTGCCCGGCGCGGGCGCGGAAGCGGTAGCGGCGGGCGGGGCGGCCGAGCCCCGCGCCGGGACGCGGCGCGTCCTCCGCGACGAGGCCGCGCTCCATCAGCTCGCCGAGCACGCCCTCGGTGGTGGGCCTGGACAGCCCGACCCGCGCGGCCAGCTCGGACAGCGTGCCCTCGCCGCCGTCGCGGAGCTCGCGCAGCGTCGCGGCGGAGTTGAGGCGGCGGAGCATCGAGGGGTCGCCCCCGTGCAGGGAGTGTGGCGTCACGGCACCTCTTGGACAGCGATCCGGCGGACGACGCCCATTATTCCAAGGCCACTTATGAAAGACACTTGCATAACTATGCGGCGACGGTCCGGCGCGGCGGCGTCCGGCCAGGATAGCGAGGTCGGGACGCCGCCGCCGTCCGCTGCGAACGGGCGGCCGCGGGCGCATTGGAACGGTACGGTCATCGAGTCTCAAGCCTGGATCATTCCGGAGAATTCCCCGCGAAAGGTGCGATGCCGTCATGACGACCAGGTCCCTGCGGGGCGGCGCCGCCGCGCTGTCCCTCGGCCTGCTGCTGAGCGGCTGCGGCGGCTCGTCCGGCTCCCCGGCGGGGGCCGACGGGCGCGGGACGATCACGGTCGCCACCGGCAAGGACCTGACGCGGACCGTCCCGAAGCTGGTCGACGCGTGGAACCGCGCGCACCCGAAGGAGAAGGTCAGGCTCGTCGAGCTGCCGGAGGACGGCGACCAGGCGCGGCGGCAGCTCGTCCAGAACATGCGGATCAAGTCGCATGCGTATGACGTCGTCCGGCTCGACGCGGTCTGGACGGCGGAGTTCGCCGCGCACCGCTGGATCCCGCCCCTGCCGGACGGCCTCCTGGACACCGCCTCGATCGTCCCCGCCGCGCTCGCCACCGGCCAATACCGGGGCAGGCTCTACGCGGCTCCGTGGCTGACCGGCACCGGCGTCCTGTACTACCGGAAAGACCTGCTCGCCGAAGCCGGGATCGCGTACCCGCCGACGACATGGGACGAACTGCGCGCCGACTGCGCGAGAGTCCAGCGGAAGGCGAAGGGCGTCGACTGTTACGCGGGCCAATACAGCGAATACGAGGGTCTGACGGTGAATTACGCCGAGGCCGTCCAGTCGGCGGGCGGCGAGGTGTTCGACTCGTCCGGGAGGCCGCAGGTGACCAGCCCGCAGGCCAAGGCCGGTCTCCGCTTCCTCGTGGACGGCTTCGAGAACGGCACGATCCCGAAGAAGGCCCTCACGTTCAAGGAGGAAGAGGGCCGCCGCGCATTCCAGGAGGGTCACCTCGTCTTTCACCGGAACTGGGCGTACGTGTACGCGCTCGCGTCCGCGGATTCCAAGGTGGCGGGCAAGCTCGGCGTCGCGCCCATTCCAGGAGAGGACGGCCCCGGCTCCGGGACGCTGGGCGGCGACAACCTGGCGGTATCGGCGTTCTCCGAGCACCAGGCCACCGCCCGCGACTTCATCGCCTACATCGTCAGCGCTCCGGTACAGCGGCAGTACGCGCGCGCCCAGTCGTTCCCGCTTTCCCTGGCCGCGCTCTACCGCGACCCCGAAATGGTCAAGCTGTATCCCTACCTGCCCACCCTGAGACAGGGCATGGAGAAGGCCAGGCCCCGTCCGGTGGTCGTTCGCTACAACGAGGTGAGCAACGCCGTCCAGAAACACGTCACCGACGCCATCACCGGCAAGAGAACGGTTGACCAGGCTGCGGCCGACCTTCAGCAGGCTCTCTCCGCCCTGACCAGGTGAGCGTCGTCGCCTGACCCGACCGATCAATAGTTGAGGCCGTAGTCGAACGGGAACAGCGGCTTCTTCCCGTCGCCCTTGTTGATCGGCTCCTGGCCGTTGTCGCGCATCCACGTCACAGGCAGGCGCCCGGTCGGGGCGGTCTCGCCGTACAGGACGTCGGCCACGCCCGCCCCCTCCGTGCCGGGTAGCCAGGCCGCGACCAGCGCGTCCCATCCCGGAAGCTGGGCGGCCACGTCCAGCGGACGTCCCGACACGAGCACGACGATCACCGGGATCTCGGCGGCGCGGAGCCGGTCGATGGTCTTCAGGTCCTCCGGGTCCAGGCGGAGGCCGTCCGGACGGTCGCCGTGGTATTCGGCGTACGGCTTCTCCCCCACGACGGCGATCGCCGCGTCATAGGAGCCGTCCACACCGGCGCCGTCCTTTTCGTAGGTGATGTTGTCCGGCGTTTGCGCGACCTGGCGGATTCCGTCGAGGATCGTCGTCCCCTTGGTGATCGGGCCCGGCTTGCCCTGCCAGGTGATCGTCCATCCGCCGGACTGCATGCCGATGTCGTTCGCGCTCCGCCCGGCCACGAAGACCTTGTCGTCATCGTCCAAGGGCAAGGTGCTGTTCTGGTTCTTCAACACGACCTGCGACTTCGCGACCGCCTGCCGGGCCAGCGCGCGATGCGCGGCGCTGCCGACCGTCGTCATGTACGACCGGTTCGCCATCGGGTGCTCGAACAATCCCAGCTCGAATTTCTTCGTGAGGATCCGGCGGTTGGCGTCGTCGATGCGGGACATCGGGACCCTGCCGCCGTTCACGGCGTCCCGCAGATGGTCGATGAACTTGCGCCATTCCGTCGACACCATGGCCATGTCGATCCCGGCGTTGACGGCCGCGACGACGTCGTCCTCGGTGAAACCGGGCGTGTCGTCGAGCCGGTCGATGCCGTTGTAGTCGGAGACGACGAACCCGCCGAATCCCAGCTCGCCTTTCAGCACATCAGTGATCAGGTACCGGTTCTGGTGCATCTTCAGGCCGTTCCACGAACTGTAGGAGACCATCACCGAGCCGACCCCGCGCCGCACCGCCTCCCGGAACGGCGGCAGATGGACGGCGCGCAGCTCCGCCTCCGTGATCAGCGCGTCGCCCCGGTCCTCGCCGCCCGCCGTCCCGCCGTCCGCCACGAAGTGCTTCGCCGTCGCGAGGACGCGCGCGGGCCCGCCCTGCAGCCCGTCGACCAGCGTCGTCATCATCGCGGGCAGTTCCGGCGCCTCGCCGAACGACTCGTAGGTCCGGCCCCAGCGGTCGTCGCGGGCCACGCACACGCAGGGTGCGAAGTCCCAGTTCACGCCGGTGCCCGCCAACTCCTCGGCGGTAGCCGCGCCGATCCTGCGGACCAGCTCCGGATCGCGGGACGCGCCGAGCCCGATGTTGTGCGGGAAGATCGTCGCGTGCTGGAGCGTGTTGTGGCCGTGCACCGCGTCCACCCCGTACAGGATCGGGACGCGCAGCGGCGCGGCGAGCGCGGCCCGCTGGTACCCGTCGACCATGTCCGCCCAGCTCTGCGGCGTGTTCGGGGACGGCGCCGACCCGCCGCTCGACAGCACCGCGCCGATCCGGTACCGCGTGACGTCGTCGGTCGTGACGTACTTGCGCTCGGGCTGCGTCATCTGGCCGAGCTTGTCGTCCAGGCTCATCCGGGCCAGCAGATCCCTGACCCGGTCCGCGATCGGGAGCCGCGGATCGAGATACGGCGCCGGAGCCGGCTGCGCCCGCGCGGGAACGCCGCAGACGGCCAAGGCGACCACCGCCGCGAGCCCGGACGCCAGCAGAGCCTTCACGGCGGAACCACGCATACAACTGGCTTTTCCCAGGGCCGATCAAAATCAATGCAATCGGATTCCAGCCCTTGGGCAATATCTACCCCCGAAAGGGCCCCCGATCGGGATCGAACCGACACCTCCAGGACCACAACCTGGCGTGCAGACCACTACACCACGAAGGCCGTGTCTCCGGCAGGATTCGAACCTGCGTCCTCCGGGTCCGCAACCCGGCGCGCTCTCCACTGCGCCACGGAGACCTGCGTGCTGAGCGCAGGAATCGAACCTGCCTGCCGCGGCTTATGAGACCGCTGGACGCACCAGCGTCCCTGCTCAGCGCGGAGAGTGCGAGATTCGAACTCGCGCAGGGACGACCCTGGCCACGGCTCAGCACGCCGCCGCCTTCCCACTCGGCCAACTCTCCGGGAAAACAAAAACCGCCCGCGATCAGCGGGCGGTCGGCGACGGGACGCGCGATTCACGTCCCTCGACGGCACCCGAGATCAGAACGACGGCTGTGCATTCGATGACGACGCATATCCCCTGCCCTTCCGATCCCGTTTCGGCTACGTCCCTCATTCTGCCGGGCCCGGCTACGCCCCGGCAAACCATTTACCGGTGCCCCGCCGACGGATGCGGCACGCGGGGCCCCGCGCCACCGACCCGCATGCTCCAGGATACCCCAGAGGGTATTTGCCATCGCTTCCCTCCCTCGGCTACCGTGACGACTATACCCCCTGGGGTATCCGACGGAGGAGGTCCAGTGATCGAGATCGTTGCGATGGACACGCCGTCGCTCGGCGACCGCAGCTACCTGGTGACGGACGGGACGGTCGCGTTCGT
Organism: Actinomadura syzygii; assembly: GCF_008085905.1. GTDB lineage: Bacteria > Actinomycetota > Actinomycetes > Streptosporangiales > Streptosporangiaceae > Spirillospora > Spirillospora syzygii. Next base: position 487,700 of record NZ_VSFF01000009.1, read on the forward strand.
CGTCGACCCGCAGCGCGACATCGACCGGATGCTCGCGGCGGCCCGCGAGCGGTGCGTGCGGATCGTGGACGTGTTCGAGACACACGTCCACAACGACTACGTGACCGGCGGCCTGGCGCTGGCCCGCGCCACCGGCGCCGCGTACCACCTCAACGCCGCCGATCCGGTGGCCTTCGCGCACGACCCGGTCGGCGACGGCGACGTGATCGAGGTGGGGACGGAGATGCGCGTGCGGGCCCTCGCCACGCCGGGCCACACGTTCACGCACCTGTCCTACGTGCTGGACGCGCCCGGACGGCCGCCCGCCGTGTTCACCGGCGGGTCGCTGCTGTACGGGACGTCCGGGCGGCCCGACCTGCTCGGGGCGGAGCACGCCTCCGAGCTGGCGGCGGCGCAGTACGGCTCGGCGCACCGGCTGGCGGACGAGCTGCCCGACGAAGCCGAGATCTTCCCGACCCACGGGTTCGGCAGCTTCTGCTCGGCCACCCAGTCGCAGGCCGCGTCCTCGACCATCGGACGGGAACGGCGCGGCAACCCGGTCCTGACCCTGGACGAGGCGGCGTACGTGGAATCGCTCCTCGCCGGGCTCGACGCCCACCCCGCCTACTACGCCCACATGGAGCCGATCAACACCGCCGGGCCGCAGGCGCCCGACCTGTCGCCGCCGCGCCGCGCCGACGCGGCCGAGCTGCGCCGCCGCATCCAGGACGGCGAATGGGTCGTCGACCTGCGCTCCCGGACGGCGTTCGCCGCCGGTCACATGGCCGGAACGCTCAACTTCGGGCTGGACGGAAGCCTCGCCACCTACCTGGGCTGGCTCATCCCGTGGGGAACGCCGCTGACCCTGCTCGGCCGGACGGCCGACGACGTGGCGGCCGCCCAGCGGGAGCTGGTGCGCATCGGCGTCGACCGGCCCGCCGCGTCCGCCACCGGCGGGCCGGAGCAGTGGGCGGGCGCCGAGGAACTCGCGAGCCACCAGGTCGCCTCGTTCGCCGACCTGGCCGCCGTGCGGCACCACCGCCCGGTCACGGTCCTGGACGTCCGCCGCGATGCGGAATGGGACGAGTCGCACGTCGAAGGCGCCGTCCACGTCCCGCTGCACGACCTGCCCGCCCGCCTCGGCCAGGTTCCGCCCGGCGAGGTGTGGGTGCACTGCGGCACCGGATACCGGGCGTCCACCGCCGCCTCACTGCTGGCCGCCGCCGGGCGCCGCGTCGTGGTCGTCGACGACGAGTACGGCTCCGCCGCCCGGACCGGACTGGCCATCGTGTGCTGACCGGTCACGGCCGCGCCACCCGCGTGACCCGCGCGGCCCCGCCCGCCCCGGTCTCGGACCCGGCCCGCACCGGGCCCGGGACCGGCCTGACGCCGACACCCCGTTCGAGGTGAAACCCAGATGACCACCCTCCCCGCCACCGTCGAGACCGCGGACCTGCGCGAGCGCCTCGCCGCGCCGGACGCCCCGCGGATCCTGGACGTCCGCACGCCGGGCGAGTTCGCCGCGGCGCACATCCCCGGCTCCTACAACGTCCCGCTCGACACCCTCCGCGAGCATCGTGCCGACCTGCGCGCCCATCTGGACGAGATCGTCCTGGTCTGCCGGAGCGGCAACCGCGCGGCGCGGGCCGAGCGCGTCCTCGCCGCGGACGGGACGACCGGCGCGCACGTCCTGACCGGCGGGATCGTCGCCTGGGAGGCGGCGGGCGCACCGCTCGACCGGGGCCGGGCCCGCTGGGACCTGGAGCGGCAGGTCCGCCTGGTCGCCGGGGTCCTCGTGCTGGTCGGCGTGCTCGGCGCGCTGGCCGTTCCCCCGCTGGTGTGGCTGGCCGCCGCCATCGGCGTCGGGCTGACCGCGGCCGCGCTGACCGGCACCTGCCTGATGGGGATGCTGCTGGCCCGCCTGCCGTTCAACCGCGCGCCGGTCTGCGACGCCGCCGGAGTGGCCGCCCTGCTGCGGGACCGGGCGCCGCGATGACGCTCGCGCTCACCTTGGCCGCCGCGCTGGCGATCGGGGCCTCGCTCGGCCTGCTCGGCGGCGGGGGCTCCATCCTCACCGTCCCGCTCCTCGTGTACGTGGCGGGCGTGGACACGAAGCAGGCCATCGCGATGTCGCTGTTCGTCGTGGGCGCGAGCGCACTGGCCGGGGTGCTGCCGCACGCCCGCGCCGGACGGGTCCGCTGGCGCACCGGGCTGCTGTTCGGCGCCGCCGGGATGGCCGGCGCCTACGGCGGGGGACGCCTCGCCGCCTACCTTCCGGCCGGGGCGCTGCTGGCCGCGTTCGCCGTCATGATGGCCGTCACCGCCGCCGCGATGCTGCGCCGCCGCGACCGGGACGACGCCCCGGCGGACCGGCCCGCCGGACGGCCGGTCGCCCGGATCGTCCTCGAAGGCGTCTCGGTCGGGCTGGTCACCGGGCTGGTCGGGGCGGGCGGCGGGTTCCTCGTCGTGCCCGCCCTGGTGCTGCTCGGCGGCCTCTCGATGCCCGCGGCCGTCGGCACCTCGCTGCTGGTCATCGCGATGAAGTCGTTCGCGGGCCTGGCCGGGTACCTGCACGGCGTCCAACTGGACTGGAGGCTCACCCTGGCGGTCACCGCCGCGGCCGTCCTCGGGGGCGTCCCGGGATCGCGGCTCGCCGGACGGGTCGACCCCGCGCGGCTGCGCCGCGCCTTCGGATGGTTCGTCCTGGTCATGGCCGCGTTCGTGCTCGCCGGACAGGCGCCGCCCGAGGCCCGGCACGTCCTGACCGCGATTCCCGGCACCGGGACGGCGCTCGTCGTCGCCACGCTGGCGGTCGGCGCCGTGGCGGTGCTGGGCGGCAGGCCGTGCAAGGCGCCCCTTCGCGCCGCTCCGCCCCGACGGTGTTGGCGGCACTGGCTGGACGTGGGAATATCAGCCGTCCGACGTGCGTCTGGATACCCATAGGGGTATATCTGGGACGGCGCGGCCGAGCGCCCCGAGAAGGCGCGCGAGAACGCGGGCACCGAGCAGGCCGAGATCGACCGCGCCCAACTGGAGAAACCGTTCCTGGCCCTCGCTTGAACGCGCGCCCGGCCTTCTTAGCCGCTGGTCCCGCTCTCCAGGATGGAAACGATGGAGAACAGCGAGAAACAGATGCTGCCGAGCCCCACCAGAACGCGGGCCGCGACCAGCACCGCGGAATCCGCCGACTCGAAGAGGAACGTCGACAGGTACAGGCACAGCAAGGCCGTACCGACCGGAATCAGCGGAACCCGATTCGCCAAAGGCGCTTCTCGCCGCCAGACGAGCGCGAGCAGCAGCACCTTGCTGAGAATGCTCCAGCAGATGAACCCCAGCCCGATCAGCACGTAAAGGGCGGCCAGTTGGGACGAGCGGGTGTGCACGGAGAGGACGATCAGAGCCCACGCGATCCCGATGGCTCCCAGGACGGCGGCCGCGCCGGGCCAGAGGACGCGCTCCCGCGGCGTGTAGGTGTTCTGGATCTGCCGCAGAATGCTGGCCACCAGCCCGATGAGGCATGTGCAGACGAGCGCGAGGCCGATCATCACGTGCGCGGCGGTGAAGCGTCCCGCCGAGTCCCCGCCTCCCCCGCCCGCCAGCAGCAGAAAGGCCCACGCCCAGGTGGCCAGGGCCGCGAGGACCGGGAGCGTCGACAGGATCCGCACGGTGGACGGGCCGAACGGCGCCGGTGAAAGCGGCGGCGACCCTTCCGGCAGCGCCGAATTCTCGCTGATGAGAAGGAACCGCGTCGAGACCGTGGCGACGCACGAGACGCACACGCAGACCATGCCGACACCGAAGATCACATGTCCGGCGACGAAATCGGGCGGCGATCGCGGGGTCCTGGCGAGGAGGTAGAGCCCGTAACCCGTGGCGACACCGCTGACCGCGAATCCGAAAACCGGGTAGAGCACCCGGTCCAGCGCGGTGTAGCGGCCGATGAGCTGCCTGATGATCGTGGCGGCGGTGGCGAACAGGCAGAGGCAGATCGCCGCCAGGAATATGAGCACCAGTCCGGCGACACGTGCGCTCGGCCCGGCGGAATGCCCGAGTACGTATCCCCCCAGCGCGGCTGAGACGGCGCCCATGACCACGGGTATCGCGCGGAACAGAAGGCTGATCTTGTAGTTCACCGAGCCCCCGGAGGGACGGCGTCGGAGTCCGTCATCGTGCCGGTCCTTTCACACATCAGATGACGGCGATGCAGAGGACGGCGACCGCGATCGATACGGCGGCCAGCAGCGGCAGCCACGTTCGGACGGCGGACTCTCCCGCCTCCGGAGCCGCTCCCCCGCCGGTTCGCCGTGCCCGGAGGGCGACGTGCCGGACACCGCCCGCCACCGGCCCTGCCAGGCATGCCACTGCGATCAGGACGATGCCGCCCGCCCAGTCCCCGCTCCCCAGCCGGAAGAGGATCTGCGCGCCCATCAGGACGGCCGCGCACAGCCAGAACAGCGGCGGCGGGCGGCGCATCGGTCAGTCCCTCCCGGCCCGGGAACCGCCCTGGGTGAGATAGGCGTCGGCCAAGTCGGTGCCGAGATGCGGATGGTGCAGGTCGAACGCGGGACGCTCCGAGCGGATCGCCGGAATGGAGTTGAAGTTGTGCCGGGGCGGCGGGCAGGACGTCACCCATTCCAGGGAGTTCCCGGTTCCCCACGGGTCGTTCGACTCCACTCTCTTCCCCGTTCTCCACGTCACATAGACGTTGAAAAGGAACGGCAGCGTAGACGCACCGAGGACGAAGGAGAAGATCGAGGACACGTGGTTCAACGGCTCGAAGATATCGGCGTAGTCGGCGTACCGCCGGGGCATGCCCCAGGCGCCGAGCCAGTGCTGGACGAGGAACGTGCCGTGGAACCCGATGAACAGCAGCCAGAAGTGGATTTTCGCCAGCCTCTCGTCGAGCAGTTTCCCCGTGAACTTCGGCCACCAGAAGTAGAAACCCGCGTACATGCTGAACACCACGGTCCCGAAGACCACGTAGTGGAAGTGCGCGACGACGAAGTAGGTGTCGGAGAGCTGGAAGTCCATGGGCGGGGACGCCAGGATCACGCCGGTCAGCCCGCCGAAGAGGAACGTCACGAGGAACCCCACGGCGAAGAGCATCGGCGCCTCGAAGGTGAGCTGGCCGCGCCACATCGTCCCGACCCAGTTGAAGAACTTCACCCCGGTCGGAACCGCGATGAGGAACGACATGAAGGAGAAGAACGGCAGCAGCACCTGGCCGGTGACGAACATGTGGTGCGCCCACACGGTGATCGACAGCCCGGCGATCGCGATCGTCGCGAACACCAGGCCGATATAGCCGAAGAGCGGTTTTCGGCTGAACACCGGAATGATCTCACTGATGATGCCGAAGAACGGCAGCGCGATGATATAGACCTCGGGATGGCCGAAGAACCAGAACAGATGCTGCCACAGCAGCGTGCCGCCGTTCGCGCCGTCGAAGATGTGCGCGCCGAGTTTCCGGTCGGCCTCCAGCGCCGCGAGCGCGCCCGCGAGCACCGGGAAGGCCAGCAGGATCAGAATGGAGGTCAGTAGAACGTTCCAGGTGAACAACGACATTCGGAACATCGTCATCCCGGGCGCGCGCATGCACAGGATGGTGGTGATGAAGTTGACCGCGCCGAGAATGGTGCCGACGCCCGAAAGCACCAGGCCCGTCACCCACAGGTCGCCGCCGATACCGGGCGACCGGACCGGGTCGGAAAGCGTGGCATAGGCCGTCCAGCCGAAACCGGCCGCCCCGTTCGGGGTGAGGAACCCGCTCACGGCGACGATCCCGCCGAACAGGTAGAGCCAGTACGAGATCATGTTCAGCCGCGGGAACGCCACGTCCGGCGCGCCGAGCTGCAGCGGCATGATCGCGTTGGCGAACCCGGCGAACAGCGGCGTCGCGAACAGCAGCAGCATGATCGTGCCGTGCATGGTGAACAGCTGGTTGAACTGCTCGTTGCTCATCAATTGGAGGCCGGGCCGCAGCAGCTCGGCGCGGATCGCCAGCGCGAGCAGCCCGCCGAACATGAAGAAGCAGAACGAGGTGATCAGGTACATGTACCCGATCACCTTGTGGTCGGTGGACGAGAGCCAGGACGCGATGATGCGCCCCTTGGACGTCCTCGGCCGGGCGATCCGCGGCGCCGGCGACCGCTGTTCGAGCATGCTCACGGGCCGCTCCGGCGGCCGACCGGAATTTTGGCCATAACGGCGCGCGCGAGACGCGGCCCGGCCGACAGGTTCGCCATCTATTGATCATCGCGAGCCTCTTGATATCGCCAGACCGCCGAGCACCAAAATGCGGGTAATATTCATCTCCGCATGCCGTGTCGTCCCCGGCGAGATCATCACCGCGCAATGAACAAGTCAAGGTTGCGGAGCATTGCGTTTTTTCGCCCGGCGCGAGTGAACATAGTCGGCTGGAATGCTCCGCCCCGGCGGCTGGGACTCATCGTGGGGACCGGAGGGAGCGGCGACCGGAAGGTCTGGAATGTCCACGGGCTTGAACACGGGCGCTTCAGCGTGGCTGATGACCAGCACCGCCATGGTGCTGCTGATGACCCCCGGCCTGGCCTTCTTCTACGGCGGAATGGTCCGCGCGAAGAACCTCCTCACCATGCTCTACATGAGCTTCATCTGCATCAGCCTGGTCACCGTCGTGTGGTTCCTCTACGGCTACGGCATCGCCTTCGGCCGCGACGCGGGCGGCCTCGGGCTGATCGGCTGGGGCGACTGGCGGCTCGGCCACGTCGGCCCGGACGCCCTGCAGGGCGTGATCCCGAAGCAGCTCTACGCCTGCTTCCAGCTCACCTTCGCCATCATCACCGTCGCGCTCATCAGCGGCTCCATCGCCGGGCGCGCCCGGTTCGGCCCGTGGATGCTGTTCGCCACCCTGTGGACCACGATCGTCTACCTGCCCATCGCGCACTGGGTGTTCGCCTCCAGCGGCTGGCTCAACAAGTGGGGCGTGATGGACTTCGCGGGCGGCCTCGTCGTCGAACTCAACTCCGGCATCTCCGGCCTCGCGCTGGCGCTCGTCCTCGGACGCGGCGTGGAGTTCCGGCGCGGGCACGGGCCGCGGCCGGGGAACGTCCCGTTCGTCCTGCTCGGGCTCGGGCTGCTGTGGTTCGGCTGGTTCGGGTTCAACGCCGGGTCCGCGCTCAGCGACGGCGCCCTCGCCACCCGCGCCTTCGTCTCCACCATGATCGCCGGCTGCGCGGGCATGCTCACCTGGCGGCTCATCGAGTGGCTGCGCTTCCGGCACCTGACCCGGCTCGGCTCCGCGTCCGGCGCGCTGGCCGGGCTGGTCGCGATCACCCCGTCCTGCGCCTTCGTCAGCGTAGAGGGGGCCTTCGCCATCGGCGTCATCGCCGCCGCCGTCTGCACCTACGCCGTCGAACTGAAACTCGTCGCCGGATACGACGACACCCTCGACGTCACCGGCATCCACGGCGCGGGCGGCATCGTCGGCATCCTGTCGCTCGGGTTCCTCGCCACCGGCTGGGACCAGGGCTCGGCGGGCCTGTTCTACGGCGGCTCGGTCACCGTCCTCGGCAAGCAGGCCGTCGGCGTCCTGGCCGTGGGCGCCTACGCCTTCACCGCCACCTACCTCATCGGCACGATCGTCGACCGGTTCACCCGCATGCGCATGACCGACGAGGAGCAGGCCCTCGGCACCGACGCCCACTTCACCGAAGGCTGACAGGGGGATCATGATGCGACGAGCATTGTCGGCGCTTGCCCGGATCAACGTCGCTCGGGAACGCGGGAACGCATGAACGAGTCGCCCGCGCAGCGCCTTCACCATTTCTACCGGCGCGAGCGCGCCGAGGCCGCCGCGCTGCGGTCGCGCAAGGCCAAGCCCGCGCCACCGGCGCTCGCCCCGCGCGTCCTGATGGAGGTCGCCGGGGGCGGTGCGGTCGGCGCGGTCGCGAGGTACCTGCTCACGAAGGCGATCCCCGCGTCCGCGTCGGGGATCCCGTGGAACACCTTCACCGTGAACATCCTCGGCTGCCTCGCCATGGGGCTGCTGACGACGTACCTGCTCACCGGCAGGCCGCACCCGCTGGCCCGGCCGTTCGCGGTCACCGGCTACCTCGGCGGCTTCACCACGTTCTCGCACCTCATCGACGGCATCTACACCCTCGGCGACCACGGGAAGCCGGGCCTCGGGATCGGCTACGCGGTCATGAGCGTCGTCGTCGGCTGGATCGCGGTCGCCGTCGGCCTCGTCCTCGGGCGCAAGATCCCGCACCACAACTCGGAATCGGCATGACCACCTTCGTGGCGGTCCTTCTGGTCTTCGCGGGCGGGGCCGTCGGCGCGGTGCTCCGCTACGTCATGGACGGCTACGTCAAATCCCTCGCCGGAACGTCCTTTCCGTGGGGGACGCTCACCGTCAACGTCATCGGCGCCGCGCTTCTCGGCGCCCTGCACGGCGCGGGGACCGACACCGACATCGAGGCGCTGCTCGGCACCGGCCTGTGCGGCGCGCTGACGACGTTCAGCACCTTCGAGCTCGACACCGTCCACCTGATCCAGGACCGCGAGTACGGCCGGGTCGCCGCGAACGCGATCGGCAGCCTCGCCCTCGGCTTCCTCGCGTTCATCGCGCTGCACGCCCTCACCGCCCACTTCTCCTGATCCGGCGGGGCGTCCAGCGCGTCGCGATGAGCGTTCAGGTGAGGAAGAACAGGCGGTTGAGGGGTAGTTCGGTGGCCGGTTCGATGTGGGCGGGCTCGCCGTTCACCGAGACCTTGTAGGTCTCCGGGTCGACCGCGATGTCGGCCAGCGTCGAGTTGCGGACCATGTGCCGCTTGTCGACCGTCCGGCACTGGCGGATCGGACGGATGAGCCGCTGCAGGCCGAGCCGCTCGGGCACCCCGGCCTCGATCCCGGCCTGGGACATGAAGGTCACGCACGTGTTCGACAGCGCGCCGGCGTGCGCGCCGAACGTGGGCCGGTAGTAGACGGGCTGCGGGGTCGGCAGGGACGCGTTCGGGTCGCCCATCTGGAACCAGCTGATCATGCCGCCCTTGACCACCATGAAGGGCTTGGCGCCGAAGGAGTGCGGCTGCCACAGCACCACGTCGGCGAGCTTGCCGTCCTCCAGCGAGCCGATCTCGTCCGCCATGCCGCTGGCCCGCGCCGGGTTGATGGTGACCTTCGCCAGGTAGCGCAGGACGCGGAAGTTGTCGTTGCGGGACGAGTCCTCCGGAAGGGCGCCCCGCTTGTCCTTGTTGTGGTGCGCGATCTGGAAGGCGCGGGTGACCGACTCGCCGACCCGGCCCATCGCCTGGGAGTCCGACCCGATGATGCTGATGATGCCGAGGTCGTGCAGCACGGTCTCGCCCGAGATCGTCTCGGCGCGGACCCGGCTGTCGGCGAACGCCACGTCCTCGGGCACGTCGTAGCTGAGGTGGTGGCAGACCATCGTCATGTCGAGCAGCTCGTCGACCGAGTTGGTCGTGTAGGGCAGGGTCGGATTGGTGGAGGCGGGGAGGACGTTGGGCTCCCCGGTGATCCGCAGGATGTCGGGGGCGTGTCCGCCGCCCGCGCCCTCGGAGTGGTAGGTGTGGATGGCGCGGCCGTTGATCGTGTTGATCGTGTCCTCGACGAAGCCCGCCTCGTTGAGGGTGTCGGTGTGGATGGCGATCTGGATGTCGTAGACGTCGGCGACCGAGAGCGCGGCGTCGATGACGGCGGGGGTCGTCCCCCAGTCCTCGTGGACCTTCAGCCCGGACGCGCCGGCGCGGATCTGCTCCTCCAGCGCCGCGGGAAGGCTGCTGTTGCCCTTCCCGTACACCGCGACGTTGATGGGGATGTCCTCGTACGCCTGGAGGATGCGGGCGAGGTTCCACGGGCCGGGCGTGGACGTCACGCCCCGGCTGCCGTCCGCGGGGCCGGTGCCGCCGCCGACCAGGGTGGTGATCCCGTTGCTCAGCGCGTGCTGCGCCTGCTCCGGCGCGAGGAAGTGCACGTGGGTGTCGATCGCGCCGGGCGTGGCCACGAGGTTCTCCCCGGAGATCACCTCGGTGTCCGCGCTGATGATGAGCCGCCGGTCCACGCCGTTCTGGGTGTGCGGGTTGCCGGACTTGCCGATCCCGACGATCCGGCCGTCCTTGATGCCGATGTCGCCCTTGACGATGCCGATGATCGGGTCCATGACGACGGCGTTGGTGATCACCACGTCCAGGGCGACCCTGCTGGACGACGCGGGGTCGGCCGCCATGCCGTCACGGGCGGTCTTTCCGCCGCCGTACTGGGTCTCGTCGCCGTAGTGCCCCTCGCTGTGGTCCTTTTCCACCTCGACGATCAGATTCGTGTCCCCGAGATGGAAGCGATCCCCCACCGTCGGGCCGTACATAGAGGCGTATTTCTGGCGACTGATGGATGTCATTCAATTTCACCTTCCTGGCGAAGTTCATCTCGCTCGTTCATTGCTCCGGCGGGCCTCGCGATCCGGCGTCGGACGCGGCGGGGAGGTCGCCGCTAGCTGGCTCCGATGGGGTCGTGGCAGGAGACCAGCTTGGTGCCGTCGTTGAAGACGGCCTCGACCTGGAGCAGCGGCAGCATCTCCCGGACGCCGGGCAGCACCTTGTCGGGCCCCAGGACCTGTTTGCCCAGCTCCATGCAGTCGGCGACGGACTTGCCGTCGCGGGCGGCCTCCACGATCTCGTGCGTGATCAGCGCCACCGACTCGCTGTAGTTCAGCTTCAGGCCGCGGTCCCGGCGTCTGATGGCCATCTGCGCTACGGTGAATATGACCAGTCGGTCCATCTCCCGTGGTGTGAGATTCATCGGCGATCCTTTCGACGACCATTGGCGGGACGACCAAAAGCGGCACACCGCCACGAATTGGCACGGGCCCCGTGAGTTCTGGGCTGCGAGTCGGCCGGAAGGCGACTGTTAGCCTGATCTCCGTTCCCCCGCGCGGGAAAGCCAAGAGCGCTCCATGACTCATCAATGATCAAGATTGCGTCGTTCTCTGCCCGATCGGCCTGGCGGAAGGGGCGGGAGCGGCTCGACCGGGCCGTGCGCCGGGGCGTGCGGCAGGCCACGCCATTCCACGGCGTCGCGGCCGGGCTCGGCGTCGGGCTGCCCCTGCTGCTCGGCCTGCTGAGCGGACGGCCCGACCGGGGCACGCTCGCGGCCATCGGGGCCTACCTGATCGCCGTGGCCGCGCCCACCGGCCCCTATGCGGCGCGGGCCCGGTCCATGGCCGAGTTCATCGTGGTCGTCGCCGTGGGCGGGGGGCTCGGCGGGCTGCTCGCCCCCTTCCCCTGGGCGGTCGTCGTGGTGATCACCGCGACCGTGGCGGGCGCGGTGCTGCTGGGCCAGGTGAAGCCGGTCCCGGAGTTCGCCGTCCTGTTCACCGCGGTCCGCCCGCCGCCCACGCATCCGCTGGAGAACATGGCGCTGATGGCCCTCGGCGGGCTGTGGGTCGCCGTGATCCTGCTGAGCCCCTGGCCCTTCCGGCGGCTGCGTCCGCTCGGCGGCGCGCTCGGGGCGGTGGCCGACGCGGTCGCCGCGATGCTGGACGCGGCGGCCGACGGACTGCGCGAGCCCGCCACCGGCGCCGCCGACTGGGAGGACCGGCGCAAGAAGGCGGCGGCGGCCATGCGGAAGGCCGCCACCACCTACGGCCTCTACCTGAGCGGGCAGCCGGAGGCGCCGAACGCCCGTCCGCAACGGCTCCTCGGCGGGTTCCGGCGGATGATCCACCGGACCGTCGGCCTTGAGGCGCAGATACGGGCCCTGACCGCCGGTGGAGCGTTACCGGAATCCGTGCCGGAAGCCTGGCGGTCGGAGACGGCGGCGGCGATCGGCGCGCTGGCGGCCGAGGCCCGGCGGCTCGCCGCCGATCTGGAGGAGGCACGGCCGCCGTCCGGAGGCGGGGCCGCGCCGATGTCGCCAGACCTCGCCGACCAGGCGGAGGACGTCTGGCGGGCCGCCGGGGACGACCGGGACGAGCTGCTGAACGCGGCGATCACCGAGGAGATCACCCGGTCCGTCGACCGCCTCCACAGCACGCTGGAGTCGGCCAGGGGCGCGTTCGCCGACCGGTCGCTGCCGGGGCCCGCCGTCCGGGTGCGCCCGGTGGCGCGGGCGGCGGGCGCCGTCGCCGAGGTCCGGCACCGGTCGGTGCTGTTCCAGCAGGCCATGCGCGTCGCCCTCATGGTCGGCCTCGCGATGACGATCTCCACCGCGTTCCGGATCCGGCACGGGCAGTGGATGGCGATGACCGTCCTCGTCACGTTGCACGCCACGTACGGGGAGACGATGTCCCGCGTCGGCCAGCGGGTCGCGGGCAGCGCCGTGGGCTGCCTGATCGCGGCGGTGGTGCTGGCGTCGACGCACAGCCGCCCGCACGCCGCGCTCGCGATGACGCTGTTCGCGGTGGCGGCGTTCACGCTGCGGCCGCTCGGCTACACGTACTGGAACGTCTTCGTCACCCCGTTGAGCCTGATGCTGATGGACCTCTCGTTCCTGGCGGACTGGTCCATCGCGCTGCGGCGCATCCTGCTCATCGCGGCGGGCGGCGCGATCGCCCTGGTGGGGACGCGGGTGCTGTGGCCGCGGCAGGCGGCGCGGGAGGTCCCCGACCGGGTGGACGAACTCCTGTCCGCGTGCGCGGACCTGACCCGTGCCACGGCGGCGGTGGCCGAGGGCGAGGCGTCCCGGCTGCCGTACGGCCCGGACGGCCCGCTCGCCGCGACCCGAAAGGCCATCGACGGCCTCGCGGAGCTGCGGACCCGGATGGAGAACGAGCCCGACCACGACCCCGGGCAGACCGAACGGCTGACGACGCTCATCGAAGCCTGCGGGCGCATCCGCGACCGTCTCATCACGGTGGCGGGCACCACCGGCGTGACGTCCGGTCCGCGGAACCCCGTCGCCCGCGTCCTGGACCGGACGGCCGACGCCATCGAGAACGCCGCCGCGCCCGGCGCCCCGCCGTCCGGCGGTCTCGATGTGAGCGGGCTGCTGGACGACCTGGACGACCGGCTGGCGCGGGAGGCCCACCGGCGCCGTGCGGAGCACGACCTCCCGGACCGGACGGTGCGCGGCCTCGCCGCCACCCGGCGGACCCTCGACGGCCTCGTCGGCGACGTCGACGACCTGGTCGGCGCGGTCTCGGCGATGCCGCGCCCGTGACCGGCTCGCCCGTGACCAGCTCGCCCGTGACCGCCTCGCCCGTGACCGACTCGCAGGTGACCGCCTCGCAGGTGACCGACTCGGCCGTGGTCAGCGGCCCCCGTGGTGGTCGGGCGCGGGCACGTGGAGCAGCAGGCGGCGCACCGCGTCCCAGGTCCGGTAGAAGGCCGCGTCGACCTCCGGCGACCGGTCGCCGAGGATCCGGGCCCATGCCCCGCGGTCGCCCGGCAGGATGCTGGCGCCACCGCGCAGGCCCGTGGCGGCGATCGCGGCGTGCATGGCGTCGGCGACCTGGCCCGCCGACGCCGCGCCGGTGATGACGTACAGGGTGGCCATGACGCCGAAGCCGTCCAGCACGGCGGGCCCGGTCACCGTCCGCTCGTCGGGCACCAGCCGGAGCGGGTCGGCGAACAGGAGGCGGCCCTGCCCGTCCCGGACCTCCAGGTCGGTGCAGTAGGCGGCGTAGGCGTGGCGTTCGCCGCGGGCGAGCCGTCCCGCCATCAGCTTCTCGCCCAGGACGACGGTCGCGCGGTCTCCGACGGTGACGCTCATGTGCTGGTAGAACCGCGAGTCCCGGAACGGGATCGTGGTCGCGGGCAGGTACTCGACGTAGCTGTCGGGCCCGGCGTCCAGCTCGACGACCTGGGTGGCGTAGTCGTGTTCCATCCGGTAGACGCGCGTGGCGGTCTGGGTCGTGAAGTGCGCGGACGTCCCCCGCCCGCACTCCAGGCCGATGCGGTAGCGGTCGCCCTGCAGCACTCCGCCGCCGGACGTCAGGAACATCACGTACGCCATGTCGGGCAGCGCGGCGTCCTGGAACAAGGGGCGGGCGATGTGCAGCGGCGCCTTCTGGAACCGGCGGGTCAGCTCGGTCCGCCCGCCGATCAGGTCGAAGCCGAGCTCCAGCACGCCGACCTTGCCGGGCGATCCGACGGGCAGGGTGTCGGGGACGGCGGCGTGCCGCGCCACGACGGGCGGGACCCGCTCCGGAGCGCAGTAGGCCGCGCTCATCCGGTCGGGCCGCCCCGGCCCCGACGGGTCCGTCGACGCCCCCGCGGTGGTCACCCCGCCGGTGAGCACATCGCCTCCATGCGCTCCAGGACGAGGTCGGCGACCTCGGGGAGGCCGGTCCCGGTGAGGCAGTCGGTGAGGATGACGGGCCCCGCGCCCCGCACCGCGCGGGCGTCGCGCTCCATCACCGACAGGTCGGTGCGCACGTACTGGGCGATGTCGATCTTGTTGATGACGAGGAGGTCGGAGTCGGTGGTGCCCGGGCCGCGCTTGCGCGGCATCTTCTCCCCCTCGGCGGTGTCCAGGACGAACACGTACGTGTCGGCCAGGACCGGGCTGAACGTGAGCGTCAGGTTGTCGCCGCCGCTCTCGAACAGCAGGACGTCGATGTCGGGGAAGCGGTCGAGCAGCTCGGCGGCCGCGGCGAGGTTCATCGTCGGGTCGTCCCGGACGGCGGTGTGCGGGCAGGAGCCCGTCTCCACGCCGACGACCCGGTCGGCGTCCAGCGTGCCGGCCAGGGTGCGGCGGACGTGCTCGGCGTCCTCCTGCGTGTAGATGTCGTTGGTGATGACGCCGGGGACGTGCCCCCGCTCGATCAGGATCGGGACCAGCGCCTCGATGAGGGCGGTCTTGCCGGACCCCACCGGCCCGCCGACACCGATCTTGTAAACCTCTTCCAGTTCCATGTCGTCCCTCCGGACGTCGATCGGTCACGCGGGATCGTGCGGGTCACGCGGGTCACGCGGGTCACGCGGGTCACGTGACGAACAGGCGCGCCTCCGCCCGTTCGTGCAGGGCCGCGACGGCGTCCGCGGCCGGGGCCGAGGCGTGCAGGTCGCGCGGGTCCCGGACGGCCAGCGCCGTGTCCGCCGCCGCGACCAGCTCCGGCCGGACCTCCCGCAGCAGCGCCTGCGCCCGCCGGAAGTCGATCCGGCCGAGCCGCACCGCCGCCGTGGCGCAGCTCGCCGCGAACGCGTACAGGTCACCGGCCACGGCGTCCCGGACCGGCACCCCGAGCCCGGCGTGCACGGCGCCGACGACGACCGCGTGGTTGCCCGGCGCCGCGCCGGTCGCGACGAGCCGGGACAGCCGGGCCGCCGGGGCCGAGTCGAACGCGGGGCCCGCCGTGTCCAGGACCTGCCGTCCGGTGCGGACGGAGGCCGTCCGCTGCTCCCGGTTGAGCTTGATCGCGTGCAGCCTGCGGTCGGTCTCGACCAGCGCGTCCCAGTCGTCGCCGGTCACGGCGCGGTGCGCGAGCGCCAGCGCGGCCGCGTCGGCGGTACCCGCCGCCCGCACCAGGTCGCGGACCAGGTCGGCCACGTTGTCCGCCTGGACGGCGCGGAGCTGGAAGTGGCCTTCCAGCCCGTGCGACAGCGTGTACAGGCCGCTCGGGAAGGCCGAGTCGGTGAGCTGCAACTGCGCCAGCAGCGGCCCCAGCCCGTCAGCGCCCGCCAGACGGTCAGCACCCGCCGGACGGTCAGCACCCGCCGGACGGTCAGTGCCCGCCGGACGATCCACCGTGTGCCCCGGTGTCCTTGTATCCCCGCACGTGCAGCCGGTGCAGCGCCTTCTTGCGCGCGGACGAGGAGCGGATGCTCCCGTCCAGCAGGCCGCCGAACCCGACGATCCGCATCCCGCCGCCGTACTCGACGAGCTTCACCTCCTTGGTGTCGCCCGCCTCGAACCGGACGGCCGTGCCCGCCGGAATGTCCAGCCGCATTCCGAAGCTCTTATCGCGGTCGAAGCTCATCGCACGGTTGACCTCGAAGAAATGGAAATGCGAACCGATCTGCACGGCCCGGTCACCCGTGTTGTGCACGGTCAGCGTCTCTCTGCGCTGGCCGACGTTGAGCTCGAGGTCACCCTCCGCGAACATGTAGCCGCCCATGTGCGGCCCCCTCCCCTGGTTTCATGCCGATGACTTCAGAAAAATCGTCGTGATGACGCGCCTCGTGAGCGCCGCCGTGCTCGTGCTCGTGCTCGTGCCCGTGCCCGTGGCCATGACCTTGGTTCGCGGCCGCGGCGAGGCCGTCGTCGTGGTTCCGGCGCCAGCGGCGCTCCGCCTCGGCCGCGCGTTCGCGGACCAGTGCCGCGAGCGCCGCCCCGCCGAGCAGCGGCCCCGCGACGCGGTCCGCACCGGTCGAAGAGTCGGGTCGGAGCGGGACGAGTGAGGCGGGCACGAGCACGACCTCCCCGGCCCCCAGCCGGCGGCAGCGTTCCACGCCCTCGGCCACGTCCGGCTCGCCGTCCGCCAACGCGACCTCTACCCAGCGGACGGGCAGATACTGCCTGACCAGCCGCGCGACCTTGAACAGCTCCGCGTCGGCCTCCGGGTCCGCCGCCGGCGCCACCAGCAGCACCGCCCCGTGGAAGCCCGCGCCGGGGATCGTCCGCACGACCGCCGCGCGGATCCACCCGACCAGGTGCGCGGCCGTGCCGAGCGGCGGGGCGAGCAGCAGGTCCCCTGGCCGCCGCTCGCGCGCCGCCCACGCCAGCGTCTGCGCGGCGGCCTGCGCGACGCCGGGATCGCGTCCCAGCGTCATCGGCACCACGACGGCCCGCGCGTGCTCGCCCAAAGCGGTGCGCAGCCCCCGGCCGGGGTCGTGGATCCCGGCCGTCCCGGCCGCGAGGCTCTCGTGCCCGCCGACCGCCAGGACGGCGCGGTCCCCCGTCACGAGGTCCGCCGGAGCATGGAAAGGGTCGGGACGGCGGCCAGGAAGATCCAGGTCGTCAGGACGAACGGCCAGGTCAGCGCATGTCCGCCGACGATGTTGAACGTGTTGGTGATCGCCGGGGTGGCCACCGCGGCGGTCGCCGCCCCGATCGCGGCGAAGCCGATCCCGGCGGGGCCGAGCACGACGAACGTCCCGGCCAGCGCGATCCCGGTCAGCACCGAGTTGTAGCCGTACAGGCCCGCGTCCAGGTCCGCCGCCTGCGCGCCGAGCCACCAGCCCATCAGCAGCCCGATGATGCTCCCCGCCGACGCCGCCGCCGCGACCGTCCGGCTCGACACCGCCAGCCCGACCAGGAAGATCAGCCCCACGTACCACTTGTCCTGGAAGAACACCTGCCCGAACCCGTTGAAGAAGCCGTGCCAGACGTCGCTGAACGAGACCTCGGTGCCCGGATGGGTGGCCGACGGCGGCGGATTGAGCGGATGGTGGATCCACACCCGGTGAAAGGACGGCGCCGCGATCAGCATCATCAGCGTGACCACGCAGAACGGCGCCGTCAGAGCCGGGAGGTTGTACTGCTTGAGCAGGACGACCAGCGCGGAGTTGACCATGCTGGCCCCGATCGACGCGCCGATGACCACGAGGACCGTCACCCAGTTCGTCCCGAGGTAGAGGACCAGGCCGACGCCGACGAGCGTCCCCGAGAACCCTTCGAGACCCGCCGAGATCCGATCCCAGGGGACTCCGAAGGTCCAAGCGGTGAGAGTGGCCGTGGCGCAGCCGAGCAGCCCGAAGGCGCCGAATTCCCAGCCGCCGACGAAAAGGGCGATGAGGAAGATGAGCCCGGTCCAATAACTGGGCTGGAAATCGACCTGCGCCACCCCGCGCGGGATCGCCAAAACCCCTTCCCTCACCCGCTCCGCGGACGGGCGCGACGGCTCGCCGGGGGCGTCCGGTGACGTCGGCGGCGTGTCCATGGATGCTCTCCCATCAGGAGCGACGGCCCACATGGCGCTCGGCGGCGGCCCCTGCGGTGACGGCTTCCAGCACGGTTCCCGGAAGTCGGCGCGCAAAAACTCTTGATCGCCAACGTTTGGTCAAGCACGGAAATCCGGGGTTTGCCCTATTTCGACCGTTCGGCCGCCGGGCGTCGAGCAGAGCCAACGCTTTCGTCATTGTTCGTCCCGTAATTTGCTCCTTCCCGGATACATCACCCGGCTGGGGAGCAAGCGGACTGTTATGAGCCACGCGACGAAGAAGACCACGCATCGCGAGCGGATCGACTCGCTCCTGTCCGAGGCGGGGACGACCTATGCCGAGCAGGCCGGGATCCGGATGGCGGACGAGCCGGGCCCGCTGTGGCGGCTCCTGGTGTTCAGCGACCTGGTGTCGGCGCGGATCCAGTCCGGGATCGCCGTGACCGGCAGCCGCGCGCTGTTCGAGGCGGGCGGCGGGACCGCCGAGGGAATGGCGACGCTCACCTGGCGGCAGCGCAAGGACGCCCTGCTGGACGGCCGCTACCACCACCTCGCGAACGGCACCGCGACCCGCCTGGGCGCGACGGCGGAGCTGGCGCAGTCCCGATACGGCGGCGACCTGCGAAGACTGGCCGACGAGGCCGACGAGCGTCCCGGCCGGGTCGCCGAACTGCTTCAGGAGTTCCCCGGGATCGGCCCGGCGGGCGCCGCCGCGTTCTGCCGCGACGCGCAGGCGGTGTGGCCGTTCCTGCGCCCCGCCCTGGACGACCGCGTCCTCACGGGCGCCGCGCGCCTCGGCCTGCCCACCGACCCGCACGCGCTGGCGGACCTCGTCCCCGCCGACCGGCTGGCGGCGCTCGCCGACGCGCTGGTCCGGGTGAGACTCGACGACGACCTCGCCGCGCGCGTCCGCGAGGACGGACACTCCCCCACATAGGGGGCGCATGAGCGGGGAGAAGAGCCCTGTGACAGCAGTGGTCAGGGAGGCACCCCGTGATCGCGCAGGGGGCCGACGGCCAGTTCGGCGGCGCGGCATCGGGCGACGACGCCGGGCAGCGCCGCCAGGGACGACGTCCAGGCACCGGGCGCCGAGGTGACGTCGCTGTCGTGCAGGAGGAGCGTCGCGCCGCCGACGAGTTCCGGCGCGAGGGCCGCCAGCACCGATCCCGGGGTGGCGGCGGCCGTCCAGTCCCTGCCCCAGGCCGTCCAGAGGACGGGGCGCAGGCCGTCGCGGCGCGCGGCGAGGAGGGCCTCGGCGCTCAGCGCCCCGTACGGGGGCCGGTACCAGGACGGGGACACGCCGCACACGTCCTCGATCAGCCGGACCGTCCGCCGCACCCCGCCGAGGACGCGGCCGGGACGCGAGGTGAGCGCGTTGCCGTGGTCCCAGCCGTGGACGGCGATCTCGTGGCCGTCCGCGACGATGCGGCGGCCCAGCGCGGGGTCGCGCCGGAGCATCGCGCCGAGGACGAAGAACGTGGCGTGGCAGCCGAGGCGCGCGAGTTCGTCCAGGAACAGGGGCGTCGAGCGGGCGTCCGGGCCGTCGTCGAAGGTGAGCGCGACGTGCCGGGGCCCGCCGCGCCCGGCGACGCGGGGGGTCAGGCGCCGGACCGGGCGCAGCCAGGTCGCCGCGGGCAGGGCGTGGCCCGCGAGGACGGCGGCCACGGCGGCGAGGACACGGCGCGACATGCGGGAAGTGTCACCGGGGGGAGCTCAAGTCATGGGCAAGCGACTCCTAATTCTGACGGCGGGCATGGGGGCCGGGCACGACGCCGTCGCGGGGGAACTGGCGCGCCGGCTGGCGTCGGCGGACGTCGAGACGTCGGTGATCGACGTGCTGGAACTCGTCCCGCTGCGCCTCGGGGACGGGCTGCGGCGCGCGTACGAGGCCATGGTCAGGTCCGCGCCGTGGACGTACGCGGGCATTTACCGGGCGTTCTTCGCGTCCGGGCGTCCGGCGCGCTCGTCCCCGCTGACGGCGGTGATCGCGGCCCGGCTGGAGCGGCGGATCCGGGAGCTGCCGCCGGACGCGGTCGTGTCGACGTTCCACCTCGCCGCGCAGGCCGCCGGCCACCTGCGGAACACCGGGCGGCTCACCGTCCCCTCACTGGTCCTGGTGACGGACTTTGCCGTGCACCGGATGTGGCTGCACGCGGGCAACGACCGCTACCTGTGCCCGGACGAGCGGGCGGCGCGCGCGGTGACGCGGCGGACCGGCCGTCCCGCGACCGGGCACGCGCCCGTCGTGCGGCCGGAGTTCCGCCGCCCGCGCGGCGGCGGCGACCGGCTGAGGCGGCTGGCCGGAGCGGGCCAGGACGAGCGGATCGTGCTGGTCTCGGCGGGCGCGTGGGGCGTCGGGGCGGTGGTGGACACGGCGCGGGGCCTCGCCGCGTCCGGCCGGTACCTGCCCGTGGTGCTGTGCGGGCGGAACGCGCGGCTGCGCGAGCGGATCCGCGACGCGCCCGCGCTCGGCTGGCGCGACGACATGGCCGAGCTGATGGCGGGCGCCTACGCGATGATCGACAACGCGGCGGGGCTGACCTGCCGGGAGGCGTTCGCGTGCGGGCTGCCGGTGATCTCTTACCGGCCCATCCCCGGGCACGGACGGGAGGGCGCCGAGGCCATGGCGCGGGACGGCCTGAGCTTCTTCGCCCGGTCGCCCGCAGAGCTGGTCGACGCCCTCGACCGGCT
Source organism: Actinomadura syzygii (assembly GCF_008085905.1). Classification (GTDB taxonomy): domain Bacteria; phylum Actinomycetota; class Actinomycetes; order Streptosporangiales; family Streptosporangiaceae; genus Spirillospora; species Spirillospora syzygii. The sequence continues at coordinate 508,188 of NZ_VSFF01000009.1, forward strand.
GGGCGGCAGGGCGCTGCGTGACACCCGGGCGCGCCGGGTTGCCGCGTTGTTCGACGCCGTCCCGGCCGAGCGGGTCATCCGGTCCGCGCTGGGGTGACGCCGTGCTCCTCGTGCAGGAGCGGCGACCGGGCGATGCCGACGCTGCCGAGGAGGATCAGCGCCATGCCGCCCACCTGGACGATCGTCCACGGCCCGTCGCGGACGTTCTCGCCGAACAGGCCGACCCCGAGGATGATGCTGGCGACGGGATCGGATACGGTCAGCGCGGGCTGAACCGCGACGAGCGTCCCGCTGTGCAGCGCGTTCTGCAACAGGTAGACGCTGGCGAGCCCGGCCACCGCCATGGCGTAGAGCTGCCACGAGGTCAGGACGGCCTCGACGCCGCGCTCGAAGTCGTGCGTGGCCTCGTTCATGAACGCGGCCGTCAGCGCGAACGACACCGAGGTGCCGACGCCGAGCAGGACCGCGCGGACCGGCCCCCGGATGACCCACGCCAGCGCGACGAGCCCCGCGACGCAGCCGACCGACGCGGCCGTCGCGATGATCCACGCGACGGCGTGCGGCACGTGGTAGCTCTCGTCGGGCGCGAGGGCGAACAGCAGCGCGGCGAGTCCGACGGTGAGCAGGGCGACGGCCGTCCACGGCACCTGTTTCAGCCCGCGCGGCGGCAGCAGCCCGATCAGGACCATCGTGAACGGCAGCTCGACGGCCAGCAGCGGCTGGACGAGCGACATGCCCCCCGTCGACAGCGCCACCGCCTGGAACAGGAACGCGGCGATGAGCGCGCCGATGCCGCCGAGCCACATCCGGTTGCGCAGCATGTCCAGGATGAGCGCGGGCTTGAACGCGTCCGACTCCGGCGCGGTCTTGGCGGCCCGCCGCTGGAGGACGGAGGCGAGGGCGTTCGAGGCCCCGGCGAGGATCCCGAAGATGACGGGGATCATCGGCACTCCACCTCGTCAGCCGACGCCGACGGGTGCTCGCCCGGCTTGCCCAGGTGGGGCGACCGGCCGAGGATGACGATGCCCGCGACCATCGCCGCGAGCCCGAGGGACTCCAGGGCGAGGTCGCCGACGGACAGCTGCACCCGCTCCCCGAAGATCACGATGCTGAGCGCGATGCCGGTGAGCGGCTCGGCCGCCGTGGTGGCGGGCAGCGAGATCCGCAGCGGCGCCGCGTCGAACGCGCTCTGCGCGAACAGCAGCCCGAGCGCGCCCATCGCGACCAGGACGTACGGCTGCCAGGTCACCAGGGCGTGGACGAAGCCGTCGTCGCTCACCAGCAGGACGCTGCGGGTCAGCGTGTCCATGAGCCCGTAGAGCAGCCCGGCCCCGCATGCCAGCAGCATCGCGCGGACCCGCAGGTCGCGGTGCAGGCTGCCGAACGCGCACAGGGTGACGAGGGCGAGCACGACCGCCCCGGCCAGCCAGCGCGGCGAGTGCACCCCGGGCAGGGAGCCGCCGTGCGGCAGCCCCACCCCGAGGAACAGCGCGACGCCGCCGGTCAGCAGCAGCGCCCCCCACCATTCGCGGGGGCCGAGCCGCTCGCGGTAGATCACGTGCGCGGCCAGCAGCGCGAAGATCAGGTTGACCGTGAGCACCGGCGTGACCTCGGCGACGTCCGCGATGTTCAGCGCGAACGCGAAGATGAGCTGGCCGATGATCATCGAGGCGATGCCGGTCAGCCACAGCCTGCTCCGCAGCAGTTCCAGCAGCAGCCGCGGGTGCAGGATCTCCGACAGCGGTTCCCGGTACGCCGCGTGCTGCTGCGCCACGAACCCGAGCCCGATGAAGAACGCCGCCGCCACGGCGATGGCCATCCCGAGAATGCTCATCCGAATCCACGATCTCCCCCGACCGATTCGTCAGAACCCGCACCTACCCCAGCCCACCGGACGGAACCCGCCCCGCCCCGGCCCCGCGGCGGCGGATGTCCGGTTTCTGACAGATGTCACGGTGAGGCGGTGGAGAACGTCGCTACCAGCGGGAAAGCCGGACGAACAGCATTGACGGCATGACGAAGCAAACGAGCACGACGGTGACCGATCCCGACGCCCGCGAGAAACTGCACATCGCCAAGGTGCTGCTCGGCGGCTACGCGGCGGTGAGCGTGCTGACCCTGCTGGCGATCGTGGTGTTCAGCGGCGACTCCGACCTCGTCACCGGCGCGGTGTGGGTCCGCGGCTCGATCCTCGCCGCCGCCTCGCTGATCACCTTCGCGCTCGGGGTGTCGATGGCGAGGGGCTCGCGGAGCGCCTACCGCAGGGTGCGGATCATCGCGCTGGCCCAGGTGGCGGCGATCGCGGTGATCGAGTCGATCCCCGGCTCCTTCCCGGTCTGGTTCAAGGTCGAGAACGGGGTGTGCGGGACGCTGCTGATCATCGTCGTCCTGCTGACCCTGGCGCGGACCGTGCGCGCCGCCTTCGCGGCCCGATGATCATGGGCTCGGGACACGTCCGCCCCCGTGGAGGTACGGTCACCGACGTGGAGTCTCAGGATTCGCGCGGCCCGGACGAGCGCCGCCGGCTGCTGCTCTCGCTGGGCATGCTCTGCTACCCGTTCCTGACGGCGGCGGGCGTCGCCCAGCACGCGAGCGGCGCGGGCCTCGTCGCCGGATACCTGCTGCTGGTGGCCGTCTCCGCCTGCTACCTGGCCATCGTGACGGCCTCGATGCGATCGAGGTGGCGGACCTACTGGTGGCTGCTGGCGGGGATGACGGCGCTGGCCGTGCTGGTCGCGCCGCTGGCGCACGAGAACGCGCTGATCCTCACCGCGATGATCGTCCCGGCGGCGGTGGCGCGGGTGGACGGCCGGGCGGCGCCCGCCCTGGTGGTCCTCGGCGCGGCGGCGTGCGTCGGGGTGCCGATGCTCGTGCCCGGCTGGAGCACCGGGCCGGGCTGGTACTTCGCGGTGGCCGTCGTGTTCACCGCGCTGCTCGTGCACACCTTCAGCCGCACCGCGACGGCGAACCAGCAGTTGCGCGAGGCCAGGGCGGAGGTGGCCAGGCTGGCCTCGGAGGCCGAGCGCAACCGGATCGCGCGCGATCTGCACGACCTGCTCGGGCACTCGCTCACCGCCATCACCGTGAAGACCACCCTCGCCAGGCGGCTGGCCGCCGGCGCGCCCGCCGCCGCGCTGGCGGAGATGGAGTCGGTGGAGCGGCTGTCCCGGCAGGCGCTGGCCGACGTGCGGGCCGCCGTGTCCGGATACCGGGACGTCACGCTCGCGGGCGAGCTCGCCCGCGGCCGGGAGCTGCTGCGGGCGGCGGGCGTCGCCGCCGACCTGCCCACCGCCTACGACGGGGTGCCGCCTGAGCGGCAGGAACTGTTCGGCTGGGTCGTGCGGGAAGGGCTGACGAACGTCGTGCGGCACGCGCGGGCGGAACGGTGCACGGTCGAGCTGACCGCGTCCTGCGTGGAGGTGCGCGACGACGGGGTCGGCGGCCCGGCGGGCGCGGGCTCGGGGCTGGACGGCCTGCGCGCCAGGGTCGCCGCGGCGGGCGGCGTGCTGACCGCCGGTCCGACGCGGCCGCGCGGATGGTCGCTGCGGGTGGAGGCGCCGGCGTGACGATCCGGCTGCTGCTCGCCGACGACCAGGAGATGATCCGGCAGGCCCTGGGCGCGCTGCTCGGCCTCGAACCGGACTTCGAGGTGGTGGCCTCGGTCGGACGCGGCGACGAGGTCGCCGCGGCGGCGCTGGAGCACCGTCCGGACGTCGCGCTGCTGGACATCGACATGCCCGGCCTGGACGGTCTCGCCGCGGCGGCCGTGCTCGCCGCGCAGGTGCCCGGCTGCCGCGTGGTCATCCTCACCACCTTCGGCCGCACCGGCTACCTGCGCCGGGCCATGGAGGCGGGCGCCGTCGGGTTCGTCGTGAAGGACGCCCCGGCCGACGCGCTCGCCGACGCCATCCGGCGGGTGAGGGCGGGCGAGCGGGTGGTCGACCCGGCGCTGGCGGCGGCCACGCTGGCGGCGGGCGAGTCGCCGCTCACCGCCCGCGAGCGCGACGTCCTCATCGCGGCCCGCTCCGGCGCCACCGTCGCCGAGATCGCGGCCCGGCTGTACCTCGCCGAGGGCACCGTGCGGAACTACCTGTCCGGGGCCACCACCAAGACCGGCACCCGCAACCGGATGGAGGCGCTGCGGGTGGCCGAAGAGAGCGGCTGGCTGTAAGCGGCACATGAGAAGGGTGCCTAGAGCGGCGGGCACTGTGACCACGCCGACCCTAGACACCCCTTCTTCCCACCGGTCGCGGTGCGGCGCTGGGCCGCACGGCTTCCGGGTCAGGACTCCCCGGGTCAGGACCCGAGAGCGATCCCGCTGTAGTAGTACTTCAGGATCCTGGAGTAGCTCCAGCCCGCGTTGGCCTTGTCGCGGGAGCCGTACTGCGACAGCCAGTCACCGTCGACCCATCCGCCGCACGCCGTCGTCGTGGAGCAGTAGTGGGCCTGGAGGATCTTCCCGCCGCGGGTCATGCGGGTGCTCCACGTCGCGTCCACCGCGGCGCTCGTCGACGCCTTCGCGGAGCCCGGCTTGTAGACCTGGCTCGACGTGGTGTCGTAGACGTCGAAGCACTCGCCCCATGACGTCTTGTTCGTCGAGTGCAGCGCCCAGTACCAGCCGAAGTTCTTCACGGCCATCGCCCCGGACCGGAGCGACTCCTTCGGCCAGCTCGACACCCATTCGTTGGGCAGGACGTTCTTGACGTAGGTCTTGAACGCCACCCGCTCCACGCGCCCGAGGGAGACCCGGTAGACGAGGATCGTCGTGGGCAGCTTGGTCTGCGTGCCGTCGGTCTTGCACCCGGTCGGCCCGGCGGGCAGGAACTTGTGCGAGGCGTTCTGGTTCTTCAGGCTCGAATTCAGATTGCCCTTCGCACCCGCCTTGAAGTCTTGGTATGTACCCCCGTAGTTGCTGTTGTAGTACACCCGGACGGTCTTGCTACTGCGATTCCAGACCGAGGCGGCGGAATTCTTGACGCACTTCCCCTTGCCGTTCCCCGCGCTCTTGAAGTCGTAGCAGGAGGGCTGCGCGTCACCGTAGTCCGCGATCGAACCGGTGAAGTCCGAAAGCGAGCCCTGGTTGTTGCTGTTGAAGTAGTAGCAGAACTCGCCGCTTTCGCAGGTTCCGTTGCGGGTCGCCGCCGAGGCGGGCGACGCGACGGCGGCCAGCGCCGCCGCCCCGAGCGCCATCGCGGCGGTCATCGCGCTGAGTCGCGAGATCAGCCGTGCGGTTCGTGTTGACACGGTCGTCCTTTTCTCCCCGTCGCGGTACGGACCGCGTTATTTGACGTTGTAGCCCTGCGACTGCCAGAAGGAGGTCGGGTTCGGGTTGTCCAGGTGCGGGTCGTTGACGCTCTTGGCCGCGTGCGTCTGCTTTCCGAGGCGCATCTCGACGTGGGTGTGCGCGCCGGAGCTGGAGGACACCCCGTGCCACGACTCGTCCGCGATGATCTGGCCGCGGCTGATCGTCTGGCCCACCGCCAGCGACGACCGCGGCGCGGAGTGCAGGTAGATCACCGTCTTGTTCGCCGAGGCGTTGTAGATGGAGATGGTGGACAGGCCCGAGCTGCCCGTGCTGCCCCGCGCGATGTAGATGATCTTGCCGCTGACCAGGGCGCGGACGTCCGAGCCGATGCCGCGGGCGATGTCGATGCCCTCGTGCCGGCCGGGGGTGCTGGTGTAGCCGTCGAAGCCGCAGGTGATGCGGCCGCCGCTGGCCTTGTACAGCCCGTACGACAGGTTCGTGCGCGACGCGGGCGAGAACTGGTGCGAGGCGTTCTGGTTCTTCAGGCTGGAGTTCAGGTTGCCCTTCGCGCCCGCCTTGAAGTCCTGGTACGTGCCGCTGTAGTTGCTGTTGTAGTACACCCGGACGGTCTTGCTGCTCCGGTTCCAGACCGAGGCGGCGGCATTCTTGACGCACTTCCCCTTGCCGTTGCCCGCGCCCTTGAAGTCGTAGCAGGAGGGCTGCTCGGTGCCGTAGTCGGCGACCGAACCGGTGAAGTCCGAGACCGAGCCCGCGTTGTTGCTGTTGAAGTAGTAGCAGAACTCGCCGCTCTCGCAGGTTCCGTTGCGGGTCGCCGCCGAAGCGGTCGATGCGGTCGCGAGCGTCGTCCCGCCGATCGCCACGGCGGCGGCCGCCACGGCGAGGGCCTTGTTGAGCGTTGCCATTCCGTTCTCCTTTTCTCTTTCCTTCTTCAGCGGGGTCTGGACAGGCGGCCGGTCAGCCGCGCTGGTACTCCTCCCAGGTGCGGATGGCGACCTTCGGCCCGTCGTCCGGGCCGCGGTCGGCGAGCCCGTTCTGGCCGAGGTAGTAGTCGCCGATCTGGTGCTGCGCCTGGCCGGAGAGATCGGTGTCGCTGATCGCGGCGGCGTGGATGTGCCACGGCCAGTCGCCCTGCTGGGGGCTGCGCACCCAGGCCGCGAAGCCGACGCGGCGCAGCGCGCGGGCGACCGACACGCGGGTGGCGGAGCTCATCACCTTCACCGAGACGTCGACGACGCCCCCGCCGTCGTGGGTGCCCGCGGACGTGGGGTCGCCGCCGGGGTTGTACGAGCCCTGGTCCAGGACGAGGGTGCGGCCGAGCAGGCGTCCCGCCTCGGCGAGCATGCTCCGCGTGCGGGTGTTGACGACGAACCCGCCGCCCGCGGACACCTTCGACCCGGGGGTGATGACGTGGGCGACCGTGAACCGGCCAGCGCCGAGCTTGGCGAGGGAGGTCTTGCCCGGCATGCCGTTGGCGTCCAGGCCGGTGTATCCGAGCGACTTCTGGTACTTCGCGTAGGCGGTGACCGTGGTGGTGCCGAAGTAGCCGTCCACCCACTTCTTGTCGAGCAGCTTCCGGTCCAGCAGGGCCTGCTCGACGAGGAGCACGCTGGCCTTGGCGCCCGGGGTCAGCGTGTCGTCCGCCCGCCGCGGGTCGATCTGCGCGGCCTTGACCAGGGCCTCCATGTTCACGCCCGGCAGGGCCCGGGCGCCGGCGGCCGACTGCGCCGCCGACGCCTGGGGCACCCCGGGCAGGGCGGCGAGCAGGGCCGCCGCCGCGAGGGCTCCGGCGTATGGAAGCAGTTTCATCGGTTCTCCTAATCGCGAGCGCCGGGGCGGATGGCCACGGCGAAACAGGCCGTCACGGATCGCGCACAGGCCGGAGGGGGAGGTCGGCGCCGTCGGACTGCTCGCCGGACTCCCGGCAGGGGCATGCGCGCCCCTGACGGGTGAGTTCCGGTGAACGGGCCACTACGGCGGGACGATCCAGGAGTCCTGCGTGCGTCGCCGCGTGAAGGCAGTCCCTTTGCGGGACTTGTTCGGTCAGCTCGGACGCGGTCGTTCAGACCGTTGACCGTGCGGCCGATGAGGGGCCGGGCCGGTCACGTGCAGGCCCGGTGTTCGCGGACGACGCCTGTCAGCAGCGTTCGCTGGTCTTGGCGCTGGGCCCGTCCGGGATCCAGCCGATCGCCTGCGTGCAGTGCGCCAGCGTGTTGCTCCCGAGCGACCAGATCTCCGCCTTCTTCGTCCGGCACTGGGTGCCCTCAAGGCTCCGGTCGGAATTGTCGCCGACCGCCACGCAGGCGTCCCAGGTGCGGTGCGAATTGCGGTAGCCGGCCCAGACGTAGAGATATGCCCAGTTCTTTCCGCACCCCTTGAACTGCTTCACCGACGCGAACGTCTGCCCGCCCGAATTGATATGGGCGGTCGAGCCGATCTGGACGGTGCTGCTGCAGCCGGGTGCGGACTCGGCGTACGCGACGGTCGGAACCGCTGCCATCGCCGGTACCGCGAGAAGCGCGGCCAATGTCCCCTTGGCGAATCTCATCTTCGTCGAAGCCCCCTTGTGTCGCAGCCCGCCGCGGTGCGGGCAGTGACCACCTTGCCGAGGGCGTCGACGTGTCAGGTACCCCTCGTGACAGGTTCTGACATGCTCTTACACGGAGGGCCCGCCGACCTGGCGGCTACCTCGCGACGTTCACCACGAAGTAGACGGGACGCGCGCCGGGCAGGAGCTGCCTTCCCTCTCCGTCGACCATCTTCCAGCCGACCCAGCACGATCCCGGAGAGGCCGGGGCGGTGACGTGAACGCTGACCCGGACATGCGCACCCGGTTTGGTATCCCGAATGGGAACCTTTCCCGGAGTGGAACACGTGCCGTTGTCGGCGGGCAGCGTCGCGCGCGCCAGGAAACGCCCGTGCCACGGGACCGTGCCCGCGTTGGCGAGTTCCCAGGTCTTAATGAATTGCTGCCCCGTCTTCACCACCGTGCCATCGGGAATGGTCACGTCGCCGATGAACACGCTCCTGTCGCCGGCGATCACCGGGGCGCTCGCCACCGTCGCCTGCCCGGACTTGACGGTGGCCTCCTGGGGCCGTCCCGGCCGTCCGCCGGAATCGCGGATCATGGACGCGCCCGCCACCGCGCCGCCCACCGCCGCGCCGCCCAGGACGATCGCGAGGACGCGGCGCCGCCGCGTCCGCCCGGGCGGGGACCCGGGTACCAGTGCGGTGACCGCCGCCCGGTCGTCCGCGTCCCCCGCCGAGACCTCGTCCGCCTCTCCCGCGGGCACCAGGGCGAGCGGGGCGGGTTCGACCTGGTCGGCGGGGTCGACGCGCTCGGCGGAGCCGTCCGCGTCGAGCACGGCGCACCAGTACTCCCGCCACTCCTCGACGTCGCCCCCGCACGCTTCGACGAACGCCTGCGTCGTCGTCCAGCTCGGGAACCTCGTGCCCCGGGCCGCCTCGTGGAGGGTCGCGTGGCTGACCGACCGCGACTTGCTCGCCATGACCCGGAACGAGGGGTTTCCGGCCTCGGCTCGTAACCGGCGGAGCCGCTCCGCGAAACGGTCACGGCCTTCCCGACCTCCGGCGGAGGACAGCACACCAGAGTCACCCATGGTCCACCTCACCAACCCGGTCGCCAGCGGCAAGCATGGACAATCTAGCCGAGAGATGAGTGCCGTAGTCGCGCGGCTCGAACAGTTTGACGTGCCATTTCCCTTTCGGCCGAGATGACCGCCTCGGTGCCGCCGAGACGTCCCGTGGAGATCAGCGCCGCCTTTCCGCGTACCGGAAGAGGTGATCGAGATCCTCGGTCGCATGAAACGTGATCACTGATCACTCGCCGTGTTCGATAGCCGATTCACATGGAGCCCTGATGGATCAAAGGGGCGGGCGCAATGAACAATTTTTCAACTAACTCGCGCTTCGCGCGTCCGCCAGGCGGCTCTCGCCTGCCGCACCGGTCTGGGAGGGGTCCCCGCGCAGCACGGTGACCTGCTCTGATCCGGTCCGTGCGGCTAGCGTCCCTCGGCGCCCAACTGGCGGAGGAACGCGCGGTTGTCGGTGCGCACCCATTCCTCGACGAGGCGGCCCTGGTCGTCGAACCGGAAGATGTTGATCAGGTCGAACACGACACGCTGGCCGTTCGGCGGCAGCGGACCGGCCGGCGAGTGGGTGAACTCGCGGACGAACGTGCCCTCGATCCACGTCTGGCAGGCGATGTGGTCGCCTTCGGCCACCACGATGCCGCGCCGGATCGTCCGGTCGTCGAACGCGGCGCGCACCGCCGCGAAGTAGTCGTTGAGGCCGTCGAAGTCGGACTCGAAGCCGTCCGGGCCGTGGAAGCGGAACTTGTCGGTGTCGAAGTACGTCGCGACGGCGTCGAGGTCCTCGCCCGACACCTCCAGCTCACCGGCGCGGACCAGGCGCGCCACGAGTTCGTCCCGAGTGAATCGCTGTGTCATGACTCCAGCCTGCCCACCTATAGCCATGCAGTCCAACGATGCTTTGGCATCGTTTCCATGAGCAAAGCGCATGGTAGTTTCGAGGCCATGGCGGAGTTCACCCTCACCGGTCTCCGTGTCGTCCAGCAGGTCGCCGCCACCGGGTCGTTCACCGGGGCCGCCGAGAGGCTCGGCTACACCCAGTCAGCCGTCTCGCGTCAGGTCGCCGCCATGGAGACGGCGGCCGGGGCGCCGATCTTCGACCGGGGACGGCGCGGCGCGGCCCTCACCCCGGCGGGCCGGGTGCTCGTCCGGCGCGCGACCGAGATCCTCGCCGACCTGGCGGCGGCCGAACTGGAGTTGGCCGGGCTGCGCGACCGGCTCGCGGGCCGGCTGGCGATCGGCGCGTATCCGTCCGCCGCCATGGCGCTGGTCCCGCGCGCGATGGCGCGGGTGACGTCGGGCCATCCGGGTCTCGCCGTCGTCCTGGAAGAGGCGTCGACACCCGTCCTGCTGCGGCGGCTCCGGGCCGGGCGACTGGACCTGGCGGTCATCGGGGTCGGCCACGGCCTGCCCGACTACGACCTGAGCGAACTCAGACAGACGACCGTGCTCCAGGGCAACCTGCTCGTGGTCGTCCCGGACGCGCACCGGTTCGCGGGCAACGCCGTCACCGTGGCGGACCTGGCCCAGGAGAACTGGGTCGCTGGAGACGGCCCGGCGGACGAACCGCAGTTCGGGGCCTGGCCCACGCTGACCGCCCCGCACATCGTCCACACCGCGCGGAGCTGGTCGACCCGCCTCGGGCTGGTCGCCGCCGGACTGGGGATCACGGTCGTCCCCGAACAGGCTGCACCCGCCCTACCGAGGGGCATGCGGGCCGTGACCGTCACCGACAGCCGCTGGACGGGACGCGCGACCGTCGCCGTGACCCGACCGCGTCCGTCCGCCCAAGCACAGGCGATGGTGACGGCCCTGCAAGACCAGGCCGCCGATCTCCGCCGCGACGCACCGATCGGCGATGAGCCACCTCTATAGCGTCCCGGCCTGACCTGGCCGGTCGGCGGTGGCGCGGGTTCGGCGGTGCGCGGTCAGGACGGCTTCGAGCAGGCCGGGGAAGCGGGCGTCGAGGTCCTCGCGGCGTAGGCGTACCAGGCGGGTTCGGCCCTGGACGGTCGTCCATGTCACGCCCGCCTCGCGCAGCACTCGGTAATGGTGCGACAGCGTCGTCTGATGGACGTCGAGTTCGGCGCCGAGCGCGTTGCAGGACTCCTCGCCCATCTCGTCCAGCCGCAGGACGAGGTCGAGCCGCACCGGATCGGCCAGCGCGCGCAGCACGTCCACCAGCCGGACGGCCTCGGTCGCGGGCTGTGACACCTCACGCATCGCCGCCCCCTCCCCTCCGCATGCCCGCACGCTATCAACTCATGGATATATGGACAACTATCCATGTATTGCCTAGGGTTCCTCTCGGTACTTCCAAGGCCCCTCTGGAAAGGCGGCACCACACGGTGGTGAAACGACTGCTCCCCCTGGCCCTCGCGACCTTCGCCGTCGGGACCGACAGCTACGTCATCGCGGGCCTGCTCCCCGACATCGCGTCCGACCTGCGGGTCTCCACCCCCGCCGCCGGGCAGCTCGTGACGGTGTTCGCCCTGGTGATGGCCGTGTCCGCACCCGTCATGGGCGCGCTCACCAGCAGCCTGGACAGGCGGTCCGCGCTGCTGATCGCGCTGGGCGTCTTCGTGGTCGGCAACGCCGCCACCGCCCTCGGCACCGGCTACGCGACCGTGCTGGCCGCCCGCGTCGTCACCGCGGTCGGCGCCGGAATGATCAACTCCGCGGCGGCCAGCACCGCGGGAGCCATCGCGCCTCCGGAGCGGCGGGGCCGCGCACTGGCCTTCGTCCTGGGCGGCCTCACGCTCGCGACGGCGCTGGGCCTCCCCCTCGGCACGCTGATCGGCCGCACCGACTGGCACGTCACCCTGTGGGCCGTCGCCGGGACGGGCCTCGTCGCGCTCCTCGGAATCGCCATCGGCCTGCCCAGGGTGACGCTTCCCGCCGCCTCCTTGGGCGCCCGGCTTCGTCCGCTCAAGCAGGGCCAGGTCCTCGCGCTACTGGCCGTCACCACGCTGGCCTTCCTCGGCGCCTACACCCTCTATACCTACATAGGCCCGGCCCTGCGGGACGTCACCGACAACTCCGGCTCAGTGCTCACCGTCGTCCTACTGGCGTGGGGACTCGGCGTCCTGGCCGGGAACATCATCGCCGGACGGCTGGTCGACCGGCACGACCCCGCCCGCGTCCTGACCGGCCCACTCGTCATCGCCGCCGTCGCCCTCGCCCTCACCTCGGCGGCCACCGCGACGCTCGCATCCACCCTGGTCTGGGCCGCGATCTGGGGCGCCGCGCTGGGCGTCGTCGTCGTGCCCCAGCAGCACCGGCTCATCGCCCTCAATCCGGCCGCCGCGCCGATCCTGCTCGGCCTCAACTCCTCGGCCATCTACGTCGGGATAGCCCTGGGCGGCGGTTTGGGCGGACTGGCCCAGGAATGGTTCTCGATCGCGCCCACCGCGCTGGGCCTCCCGGCCGCCGCCGTCACGATCCTGGCACTGCTCTACCACCTGACGACCGCACGCCGCCGCACGCCCGCCGCGCCTCGCCCGACCGTCCCCGCCCCGGAGAAGACGGAGGCATGACACTCAGCGACCGGCGTGCGGGGCGTCCATCGCCGTGCTCAACGCCCGGAGCGCCTGGTAGACGCGAAGCTTCACCACGTCCACCGGAACGCCCAGCGAGGCCGCGGCCTCGTTGACCGACCGGTCCCTGAAAACGGTCTCCGCGAGGATCTCGCGATGCGCGGACGGCAACGCCTGGAAGGCCCGGGCGACCACCGCACGTCGCGTCCCCTCCCCCGCCACTCCGGGGGCCGACGAACCGGCGCTCCTACCCATTCGCACTGCCACGCCTAGAACTTCGCACCCCACCCCCTATCCCCACCCCGCACTTATGCCCGTTTTAAGGAAGTGTTGAGGGTGGGATTCGAAGGGGTCAGGCGCGGGTTCTCAGGGCGTAGGCCGTGAGGCGGGTCGAGAGGCGTAGGGCGGCGCGGCCGTGCCAGTCGGCGCGGCTGGGCGGGCGGGCGTAGCAGGGGACGCCGCCGCTGGTCAGGGCGTCCATTCCGGGGATGTCGAGGGAGCCGGACGCGAACTCGAACAGGTGGACGAGGCGCGGCACGATGACGCCGTAGTCGAGGGCGCGGGGCAGCGGGCCCTCGGCCGCGACCAGGTCCTCGACGCGCAGGCCGCGGAGGGGGTAGCGCTCGGGGAACGCGCGGCGCAGGTCGAGGAAGAAGCCGACCGAGCCGCCGCGCGGGTCGCCGAGCGGGGCGCCGAGGGGCGCGAACACGCCCAGGGCGAGGCGGGGGCGCGCCACCAGCGCGTGCGCGTACAGGACGCGGACCAGCGCGACGTTCATCATGAAGCGCTCGGCGGGCAGTTCCCGGAGGGCGAGGGTCTCGTTCTCCAGGTATCCGGTGACGACGCTGGCGTTGTGGGCCCGGTACCAGGCGGCGGGCGACGGGCGGCGGACGAACTCCGTCCAGAGCAGGACGGCCCGCGAGGACGGCTCGCCGCGGTACCCGTCCGCGAGCAGGGCGGCCTCGGCCTTGTCGCGCAGGAGGCGGTCGTTGACGGCCCGCCACCAGGGGCTGCCCGGCGGGCGGTGCGCGGGCGGGTTCAGCACGCCGCGGGCGATCTCCCAGCGCAGGAAGCTGAGTTCGGCGCGGCCGTAGCGGCTCCGGTCGCCGACGTAGAAGTCCGCCGCCAGCCTGAGCCGCCGCGCCGCGCCGTCCGCGGCCCCCCGGACCCTGGCGGCGGCCGTTCCGGCCGCGTCGATCATGCCCGTGCCTCCATATGGGTTCAGTGCCCCTTCCTTCAAGCACGGAGACGTCCCGGCCACGGGTTCAGCGCTTAGGATGAGCGCCGGGGGTGGTTGGACGGTGGGCAAGCACAACAAGCCGGCGACGCGCGCCTGCCCCGGCTGCAACGGGACCGGCACGAGCACCGCCACCGGCGACAAGTGCCCCGTGTGCAGGGGCACCGGCCGCATCTGACCCTCCGCCGGCGGTTCCGGGCCGCACGACCTCAGCCGCGCCGCCTACCGTGCCGCCTCAGCCGCGCCGCCTACCGTGCCGCCTCAGCCGTGCCGGTCGCCCGCGACCGCCCGCAGGCCGACCGGGCGCAGGCGCGCCAGGGCCTCGGACGCGGCGTCGTCGGCGGGCAGGTAGGCGATGAGGGTCTGGTCGTCGCCGATCGGCAGGTCGAGGGTCTCGTAGGCGAGGCGCAGCTCGCCCGCGTCCGGGTGGACGAGCCGTTCCACGCCGAAGCGGCGCGGCAGGCGCGGCGGGGTCCTGCCGCGCTCGGCGAACGGCGCCCCCGCGGTGACGACCATCTCGTCGACGAACCCGGCCAGGTGCGGGTCGCTCTCCGGGAACGCGGCGCGCAGGGACGCGACGCGCTCGTCGGCGACCTCGTCCCAGTCGGGGTAGGCGGATCTCGCGCGCGGGTCGGTGAAGACGTAGCGGACGAGGTTCGGCGGATCGGCGTCGAGGAGGCCGAGGGGGCGGACCAGGCGGTCGTAGCCGTCCGTCCAGGCCAGGACGTCGGCGAGCCGGTTGACCAGGATCGCCGGGGTCGGGTCCAGGCTCGCGAGGAGCGCGCGCACGGTCGGCCGGACGGAGTCGGCCGGGGCCCGCTTGCACAGCTCGCCGTCCCCGGACTTGGACATGATGCGCAGGTGGAGGCGCTCGTCGGGCGACATCTGGAGCGCGTCGGCGAGCGCGCCGAGCACGGCGGGCGACGGGTGCCGGTCGCGCCCCTGCTCCAGCCGGGCCAGGTACTCGACGCTGACGCCCGCGAGCGTGGCGAGCTCGGACCGGCGCAGGCCCGGCGTCCGGCGGCGCCCGCCGCCGGACAGCCCCGCCTGGGACGGCGAGACGGCCTCGCGGCGCGCGCGCAGAAACGCTCCTAGCTGGTTGTCGGTCACCTTCGGAAAGTACCAAGGGTCGCGTGTCCGCAACGTGGCCCTGACAGGGCCCGTCTCAACGCGGTCTCCCTGGTGTATGTCCGGACGGACAGCGTGGTGACCACACCAACCCCGAAGGAGCACCACGCATGGCTTTGAAACTCGCGGTCGTCATAGGCAGCGTCCGGGACGGACGGTACGGCCCCCACTTCGCGAACTGGATCGCGGAGCACGCACGGCGGCACGGCGCGTTCGAGGTGGACGTGGTCGACCTCGCCGACGTCGCGCTCCCGGCCGCGCTTCCGGCGAACCCGCAGGAGCTCCTCGCGATCGGCGACCGTCCTCCCGCGCTGGCGGACCTCGCCCGGCGGCTGGACGAGGCGGACGGCTTCGTCGTCGTGACACCGGAGTACAACCACAGCTACCCGGCGGCGCTCAAGCATCTCCTGGACTGGCACACGTCGCAGTGGAGCGCGAAGCCCGTCGGGTTCGTCTCCTACGGCGGGATGGGCGGCGGCCTGCGAGCGGTCGAGCATCTGCGCCAGGTGTTCGTGGAGCTGCACTCCGTTCCGGTCCGCGACCAGGTCAGCTTCGACCAGCACTGGGAACGGATCGGCGACGACGGCGAGCTGATCGACGCGGACGGTCCCGACGCCGCCGCGAAGGCGCTGCTGGACCAGCTCCGCTGGTGGGCCGCCGCGCTGAGGGACGCGCGCCGCGCCGCTCCTTACGCGGCCGTCTGAAACGCCGGGCGTCCCACCAGGGGGAAGATCGGGAAGCGCTGACGCGGCTGCCCGGCGAGTGATTGAATCGCGTCCCATGTGGCACGTGTCACAACGCTCTTCCCCGTGGCGGCGGCGGTATCCGCCCGGCGTCCCCCAGGAAGTGGACATTCCCGATGTCCCCGTGACCCGGCTCCTCGACGACGCCGCCGAGACGCATCCGCGCCGTCCCGCGCTGCACTTCTTCGGCCGCGAGATCTCCTACCGGGACCTGCGCGACGCCGTGGACCGGTTCGCCGACGGCCTGCACCGCCTCGGGGTGCAGCCGGGCGACCGGGTGGCGCTGATCCTGCCGAACTGCCCGCAGCAGGTCATCGCGTTCTACGGCGTCCTGCGCAGGGGGGCCGTCGCGGTGCAGCACAACCCGCTGTACACCGAGGAGGAGATGCTCCACCAGCTCGCCGACTGCGGGGCCCGCGTCGCCGTCGTGCTGGATCGTTCCTACGCGACGGTGCGCGCGGTCCGCGCCAAGCTCCAGCTCGAACACATCGTGGTGACGTCGCTGACCGACTTCCTGCCGCTGGCCAAGCGGGTCGCGCTGCGGCTCCCGTTAGTGCAGGCGCAGCGGCGGAGGGCGGAGATCACGGCGGACGTGCCGCACGACCCGGACGTCCTCCCCTTCCGTGAGCTGCAGCGGCCGCCGAGACGGCCGGTGCGGCAACTCGAGGTGGAGCCGTCCCGGCACCTCGCCGCCATCCAGTACACGGGCGGGACGGAGGGACGTCCGAAGGGCGCGATGCTGACGCACCGCAACCTCGTCGCGAACGCCTGCCAGCAGCACGCGTGGGACACGGCGGGCCGTCCGGGGACGGACGTGACGCTGGCGGTGCTGCCGCTGTTCCACTCGTTCGGGCTGATGAGCTGCCTGGTCGCGCCGGTGATGACGGCCGGGGCGGTGGTCCTGCTCCCCCGTTTCGACGCCGACCAGGTGCTCAGCGCGATCCGCCGGTACCGTCCGACGATCTTCCCTGGCGTACCGACGCTGTACGAGCAGGTGATGGACAATCCGCGGTTCACGCCGTCCGACCTGGGTTCGCTGCGCATCCTCATCTCCGGTGCGATGGGGCTGGCGCAGAGCACGATCGACCGGCTCACCCAGGTCGGAGCCAAAGGGCTCATCAACTGTTACGGGCTCACCGAGGCGTCCCCAGCCGTCACGGGCAACCCGCTTGGGGGCGGGGCACGGAACCTGTCCGTGGGGTTGCCCCTCCCTATGACCGATGCGGTCATCGTGGACCAGGACGAGCCGACGAGGGTCCTGCAGCCGGGCGAGCCCGGCGAGCTGGTCGTGCGCGGGCCGCAGGTGTTCGCCGGATATTGGAACGCGCCGCTCGCCACCGCGCAGACCCTGTCGAAGGGATGGCTCCGTACGGGCGACATCGCCGTAATGGACGAGGACGGCTTCTTCACCATCCTCGACCGGCTACGCGACATGATCAAGGTGAGCGGTTTCAGCGTGTTCCCGACGGAGGTCGAGAAAGTGCTGCACCGGCATCCGGCGGTGCACGACTGCGCGGTGGTCGGCGTGCCCGACGCCCGGCGCGGGGAGCGCATCATCGCGCACGTCGTGGAGCATCCCGCCTACCCTTTTTCGGCGTACGAGTTGCGGCGGCATTGCGAGCGTTATCTGTCGCACTACAAGGTCCCGGCGGAATTCATTCCGCGGACGGCACTGCCCCGCAACATTCTGGGGAAGGTCGTCCGGCAGCGGTTGCGGGACGAGGCCGTGAACTCGCCCGCGTAGGCGGCAGGGGGCTCGCATTGACGGCGGCGGGTGGTTGACTGGGCTGGTGCACACCGAGACCGTCCGTCCAGGGCTGTTCGCCCGCCTCGTGGAGATCGGGCGCGCGGCGTCGCCGACCGGCGCGGAAGCGGAGCCGGAGACGCTGTACGACCGGCATGGCGTCTTGGTCGTGCGCGTCGGTGACGTGGCCGTCAAGGCGCATCAGGCCGACCGCGGGCACGGATTCGTCGAGCGCGCCAGGCTGGCGGGCACACTGCCCGGAATTCTGGTCGGCCCCCTGGGGCCGCCCCTCGATGTGGACGGCCGGATGGTGTCGGTCTACCCGTTCGGCGTTCCGGTGGACCCGCGCCAAGAACTCCCTTGGGAGGATGGTGCGCGCCTCTTGGCCGCGCTCCATTCCGCGACGGTCCCGGCAGACGCACCGTCCTGGGGACGTCCCGCAAGGGTGGCGCGCCTGGTGTCCGAACTGGGTCACGGCCCGGCGGCGGACGAAGTGCGACGGGCTTTCGCCACATTGCCCACCTGGATACGCGGGGAGGCAGCGGAACCGCCGAAAGAAAACACATGCCTCATTCACGGTGACTGGCACCTAGGGCAAATGGTCTGCGCGCAGGACGGGCAATGGCGCCTCATCGACATCGAAGACCTCGGTAGGGGCGACCCCGCCTGGGACTTGGCGCGACCCGCCGCGCTCTACTCGGCGGGTGTCCTCTCCCCTGACGAATGGGGCCGTTTCCTGGGCGCTTACACGGAAGCGGGCGGTCCCGCCGTCCCCGCGGGCGCCGACCCCTGGACGACCCTGGACATACCCGCCCGAACTCTGGCGATCCAGATCGCCGCCACGTGCGTCAAAACGGCGGGGAGGGAAGATCGGCCGCTGGACGGAGCGGAGCAGGCGATGGTCGACGCCTGCGGGAGAATATCGGCGGCGGGGGACGCGGCATGACGTGGCGCGAAACCTGCCATACATTTAGCCTCTACCTGGGGATCCAGACCGGAAGGACGACAAAGCGATGCACTGCCCTAAGTGTCGTGGCGTGATGCGGACCTACACCCGCAGCGGCGTCCACATCGAGCAATGTGACAGCTGCCGGGGCATCTTCCTCGACTACGGCGAGCTTGAGGCCCTGAGCCAGATGGAAGCGCAGTACCGGGCCGCCCCGCCGCCCGCGGCCGCGCCGGGATGGGGAGCGAGCCCGGCGGTGCATCACCACCACCACGGGCACCGCCGCCCCCACCACGGGAGCGTCTTCAACATGCTCTTCTCGACCTGATCCGCTTCCCCGGCTCCGTCCGGGGCGATGCACGTCGGCGGCCCGCCCCCTTGGAGAAAAACGTCCCAGAGGGCGGGCCCGTGTGTTCCATGAACGGGTTCAGAGGCGCGGGTCGACGGGCTCCGACTCCAGTGCGAGCACGGCGAACACCGCCTGGTGGACGCGCCACAGCGGCTCGCCTCCGGTGAGCCGGTCGAGCGCCTCCACGCCGAGCGCGTGCTCGCGCATCGCCAGCGAGCGCTTGCGTCCGAGCGACCTGCGGCGCAGCCGTTCGAGGTTGTCCGGCTCGCGGTAGTCCGGGCCGTAGATGATGCGCAGGTATTCCGGTCCCCGGCATTTCACGCCCGGCTGGACGCGCCTGTCGTCCGGTAGCGGGCCGAGCGGCTTGACGACCATGCCCTCACCTCCCGCCGAGGTGAGTTTCTCCCACCATTCGGTGACAGCCGCCTCCGATTCCGGCGAGGTCAGGTCGACGGTCATCGACGACGTCCGTTTCAGCAGCCCGCCGGTGTCGGCGTCCGCGAGGCGTCCGGCCATGGCCATGTGCCATTCGTGGTCGCGTGCCACGGCCCACGAGCAACCTTCCCCGGCGAGGATCTGGAACGGCGCGAGCTGTAGCCCGGACAGGCCGTCGACCGTCCAGCAGTAGCGCGCGTAGGCGTCGCGGAAGAGGGACGCGTTCGCGGCCCGCCGGTCGATGTGCTCGCGGAGCGCACCGACGTCGAGACCGCGTCCGGCCGCGCGGGCGAGGGCGTCGGACGCCATCGGCAGGGCGGCACCGGCAGCCGCGCCGGTCGCGGCGTACTGGGTGCGGATGAGGTCCATGGCCTTGGCCGACCAGGGCAGCAGTTCGCTGTCGATGACGAGCCAGCCCGTGTCCAGCTCGTCCCAGAGCCCGGCGGCGTCTACCGCGCCGCGGACTCGGTCCAGTACTTCGGTCGTGCGGGACGGGTCGCGGAAGAAGGAACGTCCCGTGCGGGTGTAGACGGCTCCGGTCGACCCGTCGGCGATACCGAAGCGGGTGGCGGCGACGGACTCGTCCCTACAGACGACGACCACGGCCCTGGAGCCCATGTGCTTTTCTTCGCACACCACACGGTCGAGCCCCCTTTCCCTGTACGCGGCGAGGGCTTCGGCGGGGTGCTCCAGATATCCGGGCAGCGGCGATGTATCGGCGGGGGCCATGGTGGGCGGTAGGTAGACGAGCCAGCGCGGGTCGACGGCGAACCGGCTCATCACTTCCAGCGCGGCGAGGGCGTTCTCCTCTCGGACGGAGACGCGACCCATCAGGCGGGTCTCGACTCCACTCGCGCCCATCACGTCCTCGATTTTGAGGACTTCGTCCTCCCGGTGTCCGGTGGACGACGGCGCGTCGAGCGGCCGTGTCGGCTCGTACCAGACCTGCTGTGCCGGGACGGACGTCAGCTCACGCTCCGGATAGCGCAGCGCGGTCAGTTTTCCGCCGAACACGGCTCCGGTGTCCAGGCAGATGGTGTTGTTGATCCATTCCGCTTCGGGGACGGGCGTGTGCCCGTACACGACCGTCGCCTTGCCGCGATAGTCACGCGCCCACGGATACCGGACGGGCAGCCCGTATTCGTCGGTCTCCCCTGTGGTGTCGCCATAGAGCGCGAAGGAGCGGACACGTCCGGACGCACGACCGTGGTACGCCTCCTTGAGCCCGGCGTGGGCGACGACCAGGCGACCGTCGTCCAGGACGTAGTGGCTGATGAGGCCGTCCATGAAGCGCAGCGCTTCTTCGCGGAACTCGTCCGGTTCGGCGGAGAGCTGCTCCATCGACTCGGCCAGACCGTGGGCGATGCGGACCTTGCGCCCGCGCAGGGCGCGGACGAGTTTCGCCTCGTGGTTGCCCGAGACGCACAGCGCGTTGCCCGCGTCCACCATGCCCATCACCAGGCGCAGGACGCCCGGTGTGTCGGGCCCGCGGTCGACGAGGTCGCCCACGAACACGGCCGTGCGGCCACCGGGGTGGTTGGCGCCCACGGCGCGTCCCTCCGCGTCGCGGTCGATCTCGTAGCCGAGGCCGGCGAGGAGGTCTTCCAGTTCGGCGCGGCAGCCGTGCACGTCTCCGATGACGTCGAACGGGCCGGTCAGGTCGCGGCGGTCGTTCCACGCCCGCTCGTACGCGATCGTCGCGGCGTCGATCTCCTCGACGCCGGTGAGGACGTGGAAGCGGCGGAACTCGTGGGCCAGCGACCGCATCCCGCGCCGCAGCTCGCGCCGCTGCCGCGGGATCACGTGCGGGGGCAGGTCCCGGTCGGGACGGACGGCGTTCCGCTCGGCAGCGACGCTCTCAGGGACGTCCAGCACGATCGCGACGGCCCGCACGTCGTGCTCGGCGGCGAGCCGCAGCAGCGACTGCCGCGCGTGGCTCTGCACGTTGGTGGCGTCGACGACGGTGAGCAGGCCGCGCCGCAGCCGCACGCCGACGATGTAGTGCAGGAGGTCGAACGCGTCGCCGGTCGCGGACTGGTCGTTCTCGTCGTCCGACACGATCCCGCGGCAGAAGTCGGACGAGACCACCTGCGTGGGCTTGAAGTGCTTGCGCGCGAAGTGCGACTTGCCCGATCCGGTCACGCCGACCAGCACGACCAGACCCATGTCGGGAATCCGGAGCTCGGTCATCGGGTGAACACCCCCATCTGCGTGGGCGCGCCCACGTCGGGATCGTCGTCGCCTACGGGCACGTGCCGGACGCGGTAGCCGTGCGCGTCGGCGACCTTGTCCGCCCATGCGCGGAACTCGTCCCGCGTCCATTCGAAGCGGTGGTCGGGGTGGCGCATCGACCCCGGCGCCATGCCCTCATACCGGACGTTGTGCTCGGCGTTAGGGGTCGTCACCACCACCACACGGGGTTTGGCATGCGCGAACACGACCCGTTCGACCGCGCTGAGACGCGGCGGGTCGATGTGCTCGATGACCTCCATCAGAACGGCCGCCTCATAACCGCGGAACCGTTCGTCGGCATACGTCAGCGCACCCTGGAAGACATCGCGGACGCGGTCGTTCGCGGGACGCCGTCCCTCGTCCCAGCGAAGACGTCGCCACGCATGGGTGAGCGCGCGGTGTGAGACGTCCGTGCCGGACACCTCGCTGAAGAAATCGTCTTTCGCCAGTTGCGCGAGCAGTTTCCCTGAGCCGCAGCCAAGGTCGATGACGCGGCGGGCGTCCTCCTCGCGCAGTGCCTGGACGACCGACTGGAGACGATGTTCCGCCAGCGAGACGTGCTGCTCCTCGCCGTCCTCGGACGTGGGCTCCTCTTCCACCTGCGCGGGGTCGAGCGTCTCTTCGGACGACTCGTCCGCGTCGGCCAGGCGACCCAGCGCGGTACGGACGAGCCCGCGCCGGTTGGCGAGATAACGGCGGGTGATGGTCCCGCGGTCGGGGTGCGTGGCGAGCCAGCCCTCCCCTGCGCGGATGAGTTTGTCCACCTCGTCGGGCGCCATCCAGTAGTGCTTGGCGTCGTCCAAGACAGGCAGCAGGACATAGAGCTGATTGAGCGCATCGGCAAGACGCAGAGTGCCGGTGAGCGTGAGCGTCACGTACCGGGAGTCGCCCCAAGCGGCGAACTCCGGATCGAGCGGGACGGGCACGGCGGACACGTCCCAGCCGAGCGGCGCGAAGAACCGCTCGGCCTGGTCCGGCCCGCCCCTGCACGGCAGTGCCGGCAGGACGATTTCCAGCGGGATCGGCGTCTCCACCAGATCGGGACGCGGTTCGCACCGTCCCCGCATGGCGGTGCGGAAGACGCCCGCCATGGCGGACGCCAGCAGCGACGACGCCGCGTAGGGACGATCGTTCACGTACTGGCCGAGGGAGAAGTCCGGTGTGCTTCTGCCACGCGTGCGCACGAGCTTGACCGGGTCGACGTCCAGGAGGAGGGCGGCGGTGCAGCGCCGTGGCTCCGCGTCCGGGTAGAAGACGTGCGCCGTGCCGAACGACTGCTCGAACCGCTGGACGCGATCGGGATGCTTGTAGAGGAGATAACCCAGGTCGGTCGCCGGGTCCATTGTGGTGGTGATCGTCAGAAGCACGACGACAAGTGTGACGGACGGCATCGCACCGCCACATCGATTTTCAGAACGGCCCCGCCGTTCAGGTCCCCGCGAAAAGGATTTGCGGTGCGCTTCCCGGTGCCGCCAGAATCCGGAGCGTTATGAGCAGACATCCCCGGCGGCAGATCGCGCAGGAGACCGTGTCCATCATCGAACGCGGCGGCTACGCGGGCCCGTCCGGGCGAACCGTGCCGATCGCGGACGCTCTGGCCGAGACCGTGCGGGGAACCGTCCTGTACCGTCCTGACGAACTCGACGACCTACTGCGACGACTCCCCGCCGCCGAACCCGGCACTGAGACGCGCATCGAAGTCACCGGCGAAACCACCCTCGCCGCAGCGCATCGATTGCGCGCGCAAGGGGCGGTCCCGTTCGCGCTCAACTTCGCCTCCGCGAAGAACCCGGGCGGCGGATTCCTGAAAGGCGCGCACGCGCAGGAGGAAGGGCTCGCCCGGTCTTCGGGCCTGTATGCGTCACTGCGTTCGGCCAGGGAATACTACGACTTTCACCGCGCCCAAGGAGATCTCCTCTACAGCGACCACATGATCTATTCGCCCAGCGTGCCGGTCTTCAGGGACGACGCGGGCAGCCTCTTGGAGCAGCCCTACGAGGTCGCGTTCCTCACGTCCCCAGCCCCCAATCGCGGCGCCATAAGGGACGAGGCCAAAGCTGCGCTCATCCGCGAGGTACTCCACCAGCGGGCACGCAAAGTCCTCGCCGTGGCAGTGGCCAATGACCATCGGCGGCTTGTGCTCGGCGCCTGGGGCTGTGGTGTATTCGGCAACGATCCCGTGGAGGTCGCCGAGGTCTTCGCCGATCTGCTCCGTCCGGCCGGGGAATTCGGCGGCCGTTTCGACCGCGTCGTATTCGCCGTCTGGGACACCGCTCAGGGCTCTCCAAGGCACGCCGCGTTCCGCGACGTCTTCGCTTAACGCGCTTCGCTCGCCGTCAAGCGTCAGGAAGTCGGGCGCTCGACGTAGGACGCGATGCCGCGGAGCAGGATGTCGATGCCGAATTCAAAGCGCGTGTCGCCGCCCGCGACCGTCAACTCGTCCACCATGGCGACGATGTTCGGATAGCGGTCGACCGGCAGCGCCTTGAAATACTGACGCACTTCCTCGATGTACTTGTGGAAGTGCTCCCACGGGTCTTCCCCGGCGGGGAGGTTCGCGGTGTAGACGACGTCCTCGTAGGCGTCGGCGTCGATGAACATGCCGACGGTGTCGACGGCGAGCGCCGCGATCCTCGGCGGCACTCCGCCCGCGCGCATGAGGGCGAGCTGCGCCTCGGCGACGGCCAGCATGTTCGGCAGCGTGGGGACGAGCCCCATCGACACCTTCGAGATGTCGCGGTGCGTGTTGTAGACCCGGCGGATCTCGCCGGCCAGCTCCTTGAGCTGCTCCTGCCAGCGCGCCGGGTCGACCGCGCCGGGCAGCCGGATCTCCCCCGCGACGCTGTCGAGCATCAGCTCCCGCAGCTCCTGCTTGCCCGAGACGTGCGCGTACAGCGAGGCCGGGCCGGTGCCGAGCTCCTGGGCGACGCGGCGCATCGTGACCGCGTCCAGACCCTCGGTGTCCAGGACGCGGATGGCGGTCGCGACGATCGCGTCCCGCGTGAGCGGCTGCCGCGGCGGCGCGGCCCTGCGGGGCTTGCGGCCGGGCGGGGTGGGCATGTCCGGGCGTTCGTCCGCCACCTCTGGACCTCGCAATCTCGCGATACATCTTGACATGGCCGAGACGCGATATATCTTCTCTAAGCGAGAGAAGAATCGATCCGGCTCGAACAGCGTACTTGACGCGAACGGCGTTCTCCTTTAGAACAGTGTTCGCAACTAACGAACACTGTTCCCCCCACTCGGAGGCATCGATGACCGAGACCTTGACGGACCCCGCCAGAGGCGCGGCGGAGACCGCGTACCGCTGGCGCTGGGCGGCCCTCTTCGTGATCCTCGCCGGCGAGGTCATGGACATGCTGGACGCGCTGATCACCAACATCGCGGCCCCCACCATCCGCGGTGACCTGGGCGGCTCCGCCGCCACCATCCAGTGGCTCGCCGCCGGCTACACCCTGGCCATGGCGGTCGGCCTGATCACCGGCGGCCGCCTCGGCGACCTGTACGGGCGCCGCCGGATGTTCCTCGTCGGCGCGGCCGGGTTCACCGTCGGCTCGCTGCTCTGCGGCGTCGCCGTCTCGCCCGGCATGCTGATCGGCGCCCGCGTCGTGCAGGGCCTGTTCGGCGCGCTGATGCTGCCGCAGGGCATCGGCATGATCAAGCAGATGTTCTCGGCGAAGGAGATGGGCGCCGCGTTCGCCATGTTCGGGCCGGTCATGGGCCTGTCCGCGGTCGGCGGCCCGGTCCTCGCCGGCTGGCTCGTCGACGCCGACTACTTCGGCACCGGCTGGCGGATGATCTTCCTGATCAACCTGCCGCTCGGCGCCGCCGCCGTGCTCGCCGGGCTGCGCTTCCTGCCCGCCGGACGGGCCGAGCACGCGTCCCGGCTGGACCTCGTCGGCGCGGCGCTCGCCTCGCTCGGCGCGGCCCTGCTGATCTACCCGCTCGTCCAGGGCCGCGAGCACGACTGGCCCGTCTGGACGTTCCTGATGATGGCCGCCTCCGTGGCCGTCTGGGGCGTCTTCGCCTGGTACGAGGCGCGCAAGCAGCGCGCGAGCGGCGACCCGCTGATCGTCCCGAGCCTGTTCCGCAAGCGCGGCTTCACCGGCGGGCTCGTCGTCGGCATCGTGTTCTTCTCCGGCATGGCGGGCCTCGGCCTGGTGCTGTCGCTGTTCTTCCAGATGGGCCTCGGCTTCTCGCCGCTCAAGGCCGGTCTCGCGCAGATCCCCTGGTCCGCCGGCATCGTCCTCGGCTTCGGGATCATGCAGGCGGTGCAGCGCTTCGGCCGGACGGTGATCCACGCGGGGGCGGTCATCATGGCCGGCGGCGTCGTCGCGACCTACGCCACCCTCCAGCACGTCGGGGTGGACGTCACGCCGTGGCAGCTCATCCCCGCGCTGGCCGTGACCGGGCTCGGCATGGGCCTGCTGATGGGGCCGTTCTTCGACATCGTCCTCGCGGGCGTCGAGCCGGCGGAGACCGGGTCGGCGGGCGGCACGCTCACCGCCGTCCAGCAGCTCGGCAGCGCGCTCGGCGCGGCCGTCCTCGGCACGATCTTCTTCGGCCTGCTGGGCGGGCACGTCGCGGCCGCCGCCGACGACGGCGCGGCGGCCCTGCGCAAGGACCTCGCCGCCGTGTCCGTCCCGGCCGCGCACCAGGAGCGGATCGCGGCCGGGGTCCGCGACTGCGGCCACGACCGGGCGACCGCCAAGGACGCCGCCGCCGTGCCCGCGTCCTGCGCCCGGCTGGAGGGCGAGGTCAGGGCCGCGATCGCCACCGCGCCGCAGTCGGCGCCCGCCGTCCAGAAGGCGGTGGCGCAGGCTGGGGAGCACTCGGCCAAGAGCGGTTTCAGCGACGCCATGAAGCTCACCCTGTGGGTGGAGGTCGGGCTCCTCGGGCTCACGTTCCTGGCGACGTTCCTGTTGCCGATGCACGCGCGTCCTGAGGAAGAGACCGCCTGACACGCGCGAGAGGCCCGCGGGGGTTTCCCTCCGCGGGCCTTTCCGTGCTCCGGGTCGGCTGGACGGTGGCCGCCGGTCAGACCTTGCTGAGGACTTCCGAGGCCAGGAGCTCCAGATGGTCCAGGTCGTGCATGTCGAGTACCTGGAGGTACGCGCGCTCGGCGCCCAGGTCCGCGAACTTCCCGATCTTCTCGACGAGTTCGGCGGGAGTGCCCGTGAGGCCGTTGTCGCGCAGTTCGGACACGTCCCGTCCGATCGCGTCGGCGCGGCGGCGCACCTCGGCCTCGTCCCGGCCGCAGCAGACGACCTGCGCCACCGAGTACGCGAGCGGCTTCGCCCGGCCCGTCCGCGACACCTCCGCGCGGACCCGCTCGAACGCCTCGCCCGTCTCCTTCACCTGGTTGAACGGGACGTTGTACTCGTCGGCGAAGCGGGTCGCGATGCGCGGCGTCCGCTGCGCGCCGGTCCCGCCGATGATGATCGGCGGGCCCTCCGGCCGGACGGGCTTCGGCAGCGCGGGCGAGTCGGCCAGCGAGTAGTGCTCGCCGCTGAACGAGTACGTCTCGCCGGGCGGCGTCCGCCAGAGGCCGGTCACGATCTCCAGTTGCTCTTCGAGGCGGGCGAACCGCTCGCCCAGGCTCGGGAACGGGATGCCGTACGCGGTGTGCTCCTCCTCGAACCAGCCCGTGCCGAGGCCGAGGTCGACGCGCCCGCCGCTCATCTGGTCGACCTGCGCGACCGCGATCGCGAGCGGCCCCGGATACCGGAACGTCGCGGCCGTGACCAGCGTGCCCAGCCGGATCCGGCTGGTCTCCCTGGCGAGCGCGCCGAGCGTGATCCAGGAGTCGGTCGGGCCCGGCTCGCCGGTCGCGTCGCCCATCTTGACGAAGTGGTCCGAGCGGAAGAACGCGTCGAACCCGAGGTCCTCGGCCGCCTTGGCGACGGCCAGTTGCGTGTCGTAGCTCGCCCCCTGCTGGGGCTCGACGAAGATCCTTAGTCGCATGATCACATCTTGCTACCCGCGGGTCCCGGGTCCGACACCGGCCACGGCCGACACGTTCGGACCGCGGTCGGCTCAGCGGCGGCCGGTGATCCTGGTGCGGACGGCCATGGCGTTGTTCGCCGGGTCCGGGTCGGCCGTGGGCGAGGACGCCCGCCACGACGACTCCAGCACCGTCCCCGCCCGGACGTCGCGCCGCGGCACCGCCTTGACGTGCACCGTCCGCGACCGGCCGGGCTTCAGCGTGCCGATCGAGCAGAGGTTGCCGCGGCCGTAGGGCATGCACGCGGTGTCCCGCCCGACGATCTTCACGGGCCCGGCCGACCAGACGGTCACGTTCGTCGCCGTCCCAGGGCCGAGGTTGCGGACCTTCATCGCGTACGGGATCGCCGCGCCCGCCCGGGACCGCGACGGCGCGGACTGGCTGAGAGCGAGGTCGGCGGTCGGCGCGACCCGCACCGCCGGGAACCGCCTGGTGACGCGGGTACCCGCCCAGCTCACGACCCCGCGCGGGCTTATTCTCAGGTCCGGTTGCGCCCGCTTGGACACCCGGGCCCTGATCGAGCCCGCGATCTCCTGGCCGCGGCCGATCGTGCCGAGGCGGCAGACGACCCTCCGTTCGCGGGACGACGTGCAGTTCCGCTCGCCCGACACGAACGCGAGCGGCTTCGGCAGCGTCGTCCGGAACACCGCCTTGCCCGACCGCGCCGGGCCGTTCGCGACGACGCGGTACGTCCACTCGTAGGTGCGTCCTGGGACCACGTCCTGCTTCGGCGCGCCCATCTGAAGCTGGACGGCTCGCACGTGCTGAACGTGCGCCTCGTCCTTCTTCGCCTTGACGGCCTTGGGCTTGGCGTCGGCCTTGGACTTCGGCTTCGCGTGTTTCGCGTGCTTCGTCTTGGGCTTCGTCTTCGTCTTCGTCTTGGATTTCGGTTGGGCCTTTGGCTTGGACGGTGCGGCGTGCGTCCTCGGCCGGGGCGGCGGGCCGGAATGGTCGGCTCGGGCCACGGCCGCCGTCGGCACGACCCCCAGCAGCGGCGCGACCGCCACCAGGACGAGACCGCGTCCCTTCCATGTCCGGATCACAATGAACCCCCGTGGCCTGCGTTTCCTTCATGCGGACACGTCCGTTGTAGCGAGCGCGGGACCGTCTACCTAGCGCTACGTCCGCGTGTCGTCACGGAAAGTTACCCATGCCGCGGAGGTGCGTCTTCGGCCTCCAACGCCCCGAAAGGGATGCGAGTCCCGGACACAACCTGTTGAATCGGACGGACTCGAACCCCCGACCCACGGAGTTCACATGGCTGACTTCGGTGTCGACTACGCCTGGGGCCGCCCCGGCGCGTCCGCGCTGAAACGTGCCGGGGTGAAGTTCGCCTGCCGGTACCTGTCGCATGACACGTCGGGCAAGAACCTGACCCGCGCCGAGGCGGACGAGCTGTCCGCCGCCGGCATCTGGCTGGTGGTCGTCTGGGAGTCCGCCGCGAAACGTCCGCTGGACGGACGGTCCGCGGGCGCCGCCGACGCCGCGGACGCCGCCGCGCAGGCCGAGGCGTGCGGCATGCCGGACGACCGTCCGATCTACTTCGCCGCCGACTGGGACGCCCCCGCCGGCGCCCAGGACGAGATCAACGCCTACCTCGACGGCGCCGCGTCCGTCCTCGGCCGCGACCGGGTCGGCCTCTACGCCGGATACGGCCCGGTCAAGCGCGCGTTCGACGCGGGGAAGATCGCCTACGGCTGGCAGACGTACGCCTGGTCGGGCGGCGACTGGGACGCCCGCGCCCAGCTCCAGCAGTACTCCAACGACCACGACATCAACGGCGTGGGCGTCGACTACGACCGCGCCGTGAAGAGCGACTACGGGCAGTGGCGCGTCGGCGTCTCTGCCGAGGGAGACGAGATGCCCGACTACGTGTCCGTGACCACCGGCACCGAGCAGCCGATTCCGCCCGGCCAGTGGACGAACGTCAGCTGGAACAAGGAGTACGCCGACAGCGAGCACCAGCACTGGGACAAGGGCGGGCCGAGCCTGCTGACCGGTTCGGCGCGCTACAGCCTGTCCGTCGCGGCGACGATCAAGGGCCTGCCGGCGGGCACCCTCATCCAGGCCCGCGCGGTGGAGGTCGAGATCGAGGACACCACCAAGTTCGCGGCCGGGCCCGTCCAGGACTTCCTCTCCGTCGGCGACCAGACGAACCTCGTGTACGGGCTCGCCGCCGACACCGTCGGGACGGGGTACCGGGTGCGCTTCCAGTTGCTCCACCACGGCGCGACCCCGGCCAGCGTCACGGCGGGCAGCGCCAAGGTCTTCTTCTGGAAGTAGCGGTACCCCGCCTGGTCAGGCCCGCCAGTTCGGATGGTACGCCGGATGGTCGGCGTAGGGCATCGCGAGGAGCCGGAGCGTCGAGCACCCGCCGTCCCGGACGCGCTCGCCGCACGTCTGGCAGACGCCCGTGCCGTTCATCCGCGAATGCAGGTCGAGCAGGCGGCGTTTGAGGTACGTCTCGGCCACGACCCGCGCGGGCGAGTGCCGCGCGACGTGCAGCGCCACGCCCTCCTTGACGAACGGCACGTCCAGGACGTGGTGCGGACCGAAGCCCGGACGGCTCTGCCACGGGTACTCGTTGACGCTCCGCAGCGCGACCGGTCTCTGCAGGTGGTCCATGGGACGTCGGCCGAGCCTGAGCCGTTCGCCGTTGCTCGGGTCGACCCACTGCCACCGCTCCTCGCCGGACAGGTCGGCGCCCCCGTTCGGACGCGACCGGTAGTCCGCCGCCCACCGCGCGGTCTCCTCGTCCTCGAAGAGCCGAGCCCGCAGGAACTCCACCAGATCGCTCACAGCCACTCCCGTTTCCGCCGCAGATCCCCCGATCCTGCCATCACAAGATCGGCAGAGTCTCCGGCGTGGGAGGTCGGACGAGAACGATCGCCCTTCGGTTTCGCCGACGAAACCGAAGAGCGATCGTCCCCCCGCGCCGGCCCGTACTGGGCCTCTCAAGCGGTCATCAGGTCATCCGCATGCAGATCGCGTAAACCGTCATCGTCGTGGCGGACGACGACCGGCCCCAGGCGTTCCACGCCTGGACGTTGGGGAACGGCTCGGTGGACGCGAGCGTCCCGTCGTTGGTGTTCCCCATGGTCGCCCCTCCCCCGGTGACGGTGTAGCCCGCCGGGCAGTAGGCGGTGCCTTGGATCGCCAGGTTCCCAGCGGGGATGTTGACCAAGGCCGAGACGCGGACGGTCTGGGTCACTCCCTGGCTCGCGGGTCCGGTGGGCCCCGTGGGCCCGGTCGGGCCAGTGGACCCGGATCCCGTGGGCCCGGTCGCCCCGGCGGGCCCGGTCGCACCGGCGATACCGGTCGGACCGGTCGGACCGGTGGCCCCGAGTCCGGTCGGCCCCGTCGGGCCGGTAGCCCCCGCAGGCCCGGTCGCACCGGCGGCACCGGCTGCACCCGTAGGCCCGGTAGCGCCGAGACCCGTGGGCCCGGTCGGCCCGGTCGCCCCCACGGCACCCGCAGGTCCAGTGGCGCCCGCGACACCCGTTGGCCCCGTCGCGCCCGCAACGCCCGTCGGACCAGTGGCGCCCGCGACCCCGGTGGGACCGGTCGCACCTTCCACGCCCGTCGGACCGGTCACGCCCGTCGGCCCCGTGGG
The DNA here is from genome assembly GCF_008085905.1 of Actinomadura syzygii. GTDB lineage: Bacteria > Actinomycetota > Actinomycetes > Streptosporangiales > Streptosporangiaceae > Spirillospora > Spirillospora syzygii. Next base: position 539,029 of record NZ_VSFF01000009.1, read on the forward strand.
CCCGGTCGCACCAACCAGCCCGGTCGGACCGGTCGCCCCCGTCGCCCCTTCGACACCTGTCGGTCCCGTCGGACCAGTGGCACCGATCCCAGTCGGGCCAGTTGGGCCCTCAGCACCCGTAGGCCCGGTGGCACCCTCGACTCCCGCAGGTCCCGTCGGCCCAGTGGCTCCCAGCCCGGTGGGACCGGTCGGACCAGTCGCCCCCTCAGCGCCCGCAGGACCCGTCGCCCCCTCAGCGCCTGTCGGACCGGTAGGACCGGTCGCACCGAACCCGGTCGGCCCAGTCGGACCCTCGGCACCAGTCGGACCGGTCGCACCGTCGACTCCCGCAGGCCCCGTTGGACCAGTGGCTCCAACCCCCGTCGGACCTGTCGGCCCCGTCGCCCCGACTCCGGTCGGCCCCGTCGGACCGGTCGCGCCCTCGAGACCTGTCGGACCGGTAGGACCTTCGACACCTGTCGGCCCCGTCGCTCCCGTCGGACCAGTGGCGCCGAACCCGGTCGGTCCCGTCGGACCGGTGGCACCCAACCCCGTCGGACCAGTCGGACCCTCCACACCCGTCGGACCCGTCGCACCTTCGACACCTGTCGGTCCCGTCGGACCAGTCGGACCCGTGGCACCAAACCCCGTCGGCCCAGTGGCACCCTCGGCGCCCGTTGGGCCAGTCGCGCCCTCAGCGCCGGTCGGACCGGTCACACCTTCCGGACCCGTCGGACCAGTCGCACCCTCCAGACCAGCCGGACCCGTCGGACCCGTCGCCCCAGCCAAACCCTCGGCGCCCGTCGGACCAGTGGGACCAGTTACACCGAACCCCGTCGGGCCGGTCGGACCCTCAACACCAGTCGGACCCGTCGCGCCCTCAGCGCCCGTCGGTCCCGTGGCACCCTCGGCACCCGTCGGGCCAGTCGCGCCCTCAGCGCCGGTCGGACCGGTCACACCTTCCGGCCCCGTGGGACCGGTCGGACCAGTGGCACCGAAACCAGTCGGACCGGTCGGCCCCTCCACACCCGTCGGTCCCGTCGGACCCTCAACACCCGTGGGACCGGTCGCACCCTCAACACCTGTCGGACCCGTCGCGCCTTCCGCACCCGTCGGGCCCGTGGCACCCTCGGCACCCGTCGGACCGGTCGCGCCCTCAGCACCGGTCGGACCGGTCGCACCTTCCGGACCTGTGGGGCCAGTCGCACCGGCCAAACCCTCGGCACCCGTCGGACCAGTGGGACCAGTTGCACCGAACCCGGTCGGACCGGTCGGACCCTCAACACCTGTCGGACCCGTCGCGCCCTCAGCGCCCGTCGGGCCCGTGGCACCTTCCGGCCCCGTGGGACCAGTCGGACCGGTCGGCCCCTCAACACCCGTGGGACCGGTCGCGCCTTCCGCACCTGTTGGTCCCGTGGCACCCACTGCGCCCGTCGGGCCGATCGCGCCTTCCACACCCGTCGGACCCGTCACACCCTCCGGGCCCGTCGGACCCGTCGCACCAGCCAAACCCTCAGCACCCGTAGGCCCGGTCGGCCCCTCAACACCTGTTGGTCCCGTTGCACCTGCAACGCCTGTCGGACCCGTCGCGCCCGTCGGGCCAGGGGTACCCTCGGCGCCTGTTGGGCCGGTCGCGCCTTCCGGGCCTGTGGGACCGGTCGCGCCCTCCAGGCCAGCCGGACCCGTCGGACCCGTGGCTCCCTCGACACCTGCAGGACCCGTCGGACCAGTGGCGCCGAATCCGGTCGGGCCGGTCGCGCCTTCTGGACCTGTGGGGCCGGTAGCACCTTCCAGACCCTCGGCACCCGTCGGACCAGTCGGTCCCGTGGGGCCTGTGGCACCCAATCCGCTGGGGCCCGTTGGGCCGGTCGGACCGCCGATGCCCTCAGCACCCGTCGGACCCGTGGCACCTTCAGCGCCTGTCGGCCCCGTCGCGCCCTCCGCACCCGTAGGGCCGGTGGCGCCCTCCAGGCCAGTTGGGCCCGTCGGTCCCTCGGCGCCCGTCGGACCGGTCGCGCCCTCGGCTCCGGTCGGGCCCGTCGGACCAGTGGTACCGAGCCCAGTCGGCCCAGTTGGCCCAGTCGCGCCTTCGGTGCCCGCGGGGCCGGTCGGACCTGTTGCTCCTTCAACGCCTGCAGGACCCGTCGCACCCTCGGCACCTGTCGGACCCGTGGGACCGGTGGTGCCCAACCCCGTCGGACCAGTCGGGCCGGTCGCGCCGTTCTCTCCGGTGGGACCGGTGGCGCCTTCAACGCCCGTCGGACCGGTCGGCCCAGTCGCGCCGATTCCAGTCGGGCCTGCCGGTCCCGTCGGGCCGGTGGCACCGAACCCGGTCGGACCGGTCGCGCCTTCTGGACCCGTGGGGCCGGTCGCGCCCTCCAGGCCGGCCGGGCCCGTCGGACCCGTCGCCCCCTCCGAACCCTCGGCACCCGTCGGACCCGTGGGACCGGTGACGCCCAATCCAGCCGGGCCGGTCGGGCCGGTGGCACCGCCGATCCCCTCGGCACCGGTCGGGCCAGTGGGACCGGTGGCTCCTTCCGAGCCGGTCGGGCCTGTAGGGCCTTCCGGACCGGTGGCTCCGTCCAGACCGTCCGCACCTGTCGGGCCCGTCGCACCGGTCGGACCGGTCGCGCCCTCCAGGCCAGTCGGGCCCGTCGGACCCGTCGCCCCCTCCAGACCCTCGGCACCCGTCGGACCAGTCGGGCCCGTCGGACCGGTTGTGCCGATACCGGTTGGGCCAGTCGGGCCGGTGGGACCGGTCGCCCCGTCGATGCCGTCAACACCGTCCATGCCGTCCATGCCTGACGGACCCGTCGCACCGTCCACGCCGTCCATGCCATCCATGCCGTCCGCGCCCGGAAGGCCCGTGGGGCCGGTAGGGCCGGTAGGGCCGGTCGGGCCTGTGGTGCCTGCGCCGCCTGGGCCTGTCGGCCCCGTCGGACCTGTCGTGCCTGGACCGGCCGGGCCCGTGGGACCTGTCGCACCGTCCATACCGTCCGAGCCTGCCGGTCCGGTCGCACCCTCCGCGCCAGTCGGCCCCGTCGGACCAGTCGGACCCATGCCTGTCGGACCTGTCGGACCCGTTGGGCCCGTAGTCCCCATACCCGTCGGGCCCGTCGCACCGTCTGCGCCTGGCGGGCCGGTGGGTCCGGTCGCGCCGTCCATGCCGTCTGCGCCCGTCGGTCCAGTAGGGCCGGTCGTACCGATGCCGGTCGGGCCAGTTGGACCCGTCGCGCCGTCCATGCCATCAGCGCCCGCTGGGCCGGTCGGGCCGGTGGTCCCCGCCGGGCCCGTTGGGCCCGTTGCGCCGTTCTCGCCCTCCGGGCCGGTGGGACCCGTCGGCCCGGTCGGGCCGGTGGGGCCGTGCTTGCACCATTTGCCTTTGTGGCAGCATTTGCCCTCTTGGCAGCACTGCTTCTTGTGCTTTCCGCAGGCGATCTCGTCCGTGGTCAGCCGCCGGTCCTGCGCCTTCTCGTCGCTGACGAGTTTTCGCGGGTCATCGGCTGTCGAGGCGGAGGCGCGACCGGTCGCCAGCGGCTGCACCATGGCGGCCGAGACGAAGGCACTCATGATCAGGGCCTTTTTGACCATGCGCCTTCGTTGCAGGAACAAGCACAACACGCGGTGACTCCCTCGTGATCACCGGCACGCCCAATGACGTCTTCGGCGCGCCCCAACCTGCGATGAGCGCTCCAGGCAAGAGCCGCCTACCGCGTGCGGCAAAGACCGGAACTAGGGCCGGACGTTCCCTCAGCCCGATCACACATGAGGACGCGCATCCTCTTTTGCCGCGCGTTTGCGTGTATTATTGGAGTGCATTTAAAAAGCCAACGTGCACATGATCAAGAGCGTAGATATAGATGGCCACTTGATCAGCTATGCCCAGGCCAACCGCCCCCGCCGGGTGCGGATTTGGCATTTACCTACTTAGGACGTGTTTCGTTGCAACACCCGCATCGGACGGGACATGTCGAAGATCCGGCCATCACTCTTATTCATCCCTGAACATAGGGATGCAGGGTGAGTGCGAGGAACGTCCGATATCCGCCCGCCGTATTCGCCGTTGATTTCACGATGGTGACCGAATTGCGCAGGCGAACGGAGAGTGCCGTCCGGCCGTCTCAGGACCGGGTCACTTTGTGCGGCGCCAGGCCACCCAGCCGCCCGCGCCCGGCAAGCGTGCCGAGACGACGTGCCAGTTCGGCGGGGCGGCGGGCCAACTGTGCGTCATCACCGTGCCCTTGGCCCATGGGACGACGACGAGCGTCAAGTCCCTCGGAAGCGCGAAGCGTCCAGAGCTGTCGATCGGGACGAGCCCATGACGAGACTGAAACGCCTGCAACACCCAGATCCGCCAATCGAGCCCAGGGAAGTTCACCCCGACCTTGTCACCGGGCCGAAGTTCTTCCTTCAGGCTGGCGGCGACTGAGTATCGGTGGTCCCAGGGGTTCACGATGTGGTTGGTGGCGGCCACCGCGGCGGCCACATTGAGGGCGGCGATCATTCCAGCCGTGGCCATGATGGCGCGCCCGCCACCGTAGGCGATCAGCGCGGCGGCTCCGACGAGGAGCAGCAAGGCGGCGATGGTGGCGGGCCACAGTCGGAATGCGTCCCATTTCCAGGTGAGGAAGCCAGTCTCGGCGAAGTCAGTAGAAAGGAAGAAGCCCCTGGTAAGGCGGCTCCCTGCGCTCAGCCAGACGATGGCTCCGGCGGCCAGGGTGACCGCCGTGGTGATGGGCGCGGCCTGGAGCGCGGTGACGACCGGTGCGCGCACCGCAAGGACGGCGGCGGCCATGAAGAGGATCGGCACCAGGCAGGTCAGGTACCGGCCGTAGACGAAATTGGAAACGGTGTTCTCGTCCGGCGTGGCGGCAGAAGTGGCGAATGCGAGACCGGCCGTGCAGATGAGGGTCAGCGCCGCCGTTACGCGGGTGCCGAAAGGCGCGTGGTCGCGCACCGTGACGATGACAAGGGCTACGAGCCCCAGTCCGGCGATGCCCCAGGTCGAGACGATCAGGTACCACAGTTTCCCGGCGGTGAGCGACAGCGTCCATCCCAGTCCGGAAAGGCTGGTGAGCCGGTCGACCAGCAGACCGTCCAACGCATATGCGCCTCGGGGGTAGAGCTGCGAGCGCACCCAGTCGTTGAGCTGAATCCCCACGATGGTGGTCGCGACGAGCAACCACGCCATGACGGTGACACCGCGACGGTCGGCCCAGCGCCGCCACCACGCCACGCCCAGCAGGCCCGCGAACGCGACGACGAAGATGAAGCCGCGAACATGGATCCAGGAAAGGTAAGCGGCGAGCACGCTGGCGAGCACGCCGGGCGTCTGCTTCTGGGACGTGAGCCAGGAATGCACCGCCAGCAGCCAGGCCAGCACGATCACCGGCAATACCGCATCGGTCAGCGCGAACTGGCTGTAATGGACGTTCGACGGCACCAACGCGGCCAAAGTCGCGGCGACGTAGGCGGGAACCTGGGCCATTCCAACGCGACGGAGTGCGAGGTAGGCCAGCGGCAGCACCGCCGAACTCAGCAACGCGTTGATCACCAGGACGATGTGATACACCGTCGCGGGATTGTCGCTGAGCCAGCTCGCCGGGGTCAGGAGCAGCGAATAGCCGCTGTAATACAGTGGCCGCCCGGTGAGGTCGCCGACCGCTCCCCCGGCGAACAACCGTCCGCCCAGCAGATATCCGACCTCGTCGGGAACGTACAGCGGGACGTTCCGTCCGCTGCCGAGCGCCACCCGCAGCAACACCTGCGAAAGCCAGCCCGCGCCGAGCAACAACGGCCACAGGGGAAGCTGATTCGCCGCCCTTACCTGCGTCCGGACCCGTTCACGGAGCGCGACGTCGACGCCAAGCATGACCGACCTTCCCCAAGGTCTCGCCGCAGCCAACGTCCGCTACCGGGCTATCTTCCGCACATTCCACGGGCCCATCGACTGCGATCCATTTTGTGGGGCCAAACCCCCAAAGCCACATTTTGCAGCTCGCAAGGCACCGTACCGAGGACACGGGAATCCACAGCCCTCACCAAGTCGCCATTGGCGAAACACATAGGCAACCTTCGCCTAAAGTAAACCCGACCCCACGGACCCGGCCATTACCAGGATCACCTCCGCGACCAAGACGGGGGTGCAGGGTCGGGCAGGCCACTCATCGGCTCAGGAAGCGCTCGGCGACGGCCAAGGGGTCGACGTCGCCCGGCTGGAACACCTGCCGCACCTTCCCGAAGCTGTGGCCGCGCCACCAGTTCGGCCAACCGGGCACAGCGTAGAAAGCGCCCACGACCGGCCCGTCCCGCTCAGCGATGACGTACACCCCGTCACACTTCCCGCCATAGACCTCGTATCCGTCTGGTGTGCTCGCGAGGCCAGTTCCCGTCGCGTCACCGGTCATTGCGGATGACCTCCCGGATCTTCTCGGCGAGCCCCTCGGGCGTGTCAGCCGAGACGTCCGCGACGCCGCTGAGCTCTTCCCGGGTGAGCGGCCCGCGGGTCGCCCACCATTTGCCGGTGTCGGTCCAGATGATGGACCAGGCGGGGAACTCGGCCTTGAGCTGGGCTTTGGCGGTCTCCGCGTCGGGGTGTCCCACTGTAATCGCAGTCATGTTCCCAGCGTGCCGTGGCGAGCACGCTCCGAAGTTTCACGGTCGGTGAAACCCTGGAATTCAGGGGATGCCCAGCCACGACGCGAACCCGCTCAGGCTTTTCGGCCGCCGCCGCTCCAGGTCGGTCAGCATCCGTACCGTCTCACGGACCTGCGGGTGATGGCGGGTCTGCTGCGGTGCGGCCTGCCGCGCGGCGTACAGGGTCTCCAGCGCCCTGGCCCGGTTGCCGTGGTAGAGCCAGCCGCGCGCGAGGTCGATGTAGTAGTGGCCGAGCCGGACCGGCGCGACGGTCGGCGGTAGCCGGATCCGCGCGGCGCGCTTCACGGCCTCGGTGCCGTCGTACATCTCGACGGCCACTCCGACCTCGTGAATCGCGACGTTGCTCGGCCCGAACTCCAGCCCGTAATGATTGGCGTCGGCATCGAGCAGGCGGGCCGCGTCCCGGGCCTCGGCGATGTGCAGCCACGCCTCCCCCGCGTTCGGCTTCCTCGCCGCGAAGATCGCCGAGCGGAGGTGCGTCGCGCCGTACACGCTCAGCGTCGCCGGGTCCATGCGCCCGACGTCCTCACCGAGGTCGTGCCTGATCCGATTCAGCAGCCGCGCGCCACGCTCGTACGATGCGCTCACCAGGAACAAGGTTGAGCGCTGCCACTGCGTACGGGCCACCCGCAGCGGATCGTCGGACTGCCGTGCCGCCCATTCCACCCGCTCCATCGCCAAGCTCCGAAGGTCGAAGTACCCGAGCGTGTAGGCGATCGCGGTCACGCCCGTGTACGCCTCGGACAGCAGCGCGAACAGCGCCGCCCTGTCCGCGGACGGAGCCTCGTGCACGGCGGTGGTCAGCTCCTCCAGCAGACCGGGCAGCATCTCACCGAGCCGCCCGTAGTAGGCGTCTCGGCCGAGCTTGGACGCGCGCTGGACGTCTGCTCGCAGCGCGGCGACCGGCCTGGGGCGCACGTCCTCGTCCGGCAGGTCCCAGCCGAGGAGAGCGCGCCGGAGTCCGGGGATCGCGGCGTGTACGAGGTCCTCGCGGGGCGTGCCGTCGTGGTAGGGCTGCCCGGTCAGCTCGCCGACCTCCACGCGCAGGGCCCGCGCCGCGCCCGCGATGAGCGCCTGCGAGGCGGGCTTGTGCCCGCGCTCGACCTGGGCGATAAGGCTCTTGGAACAGGGGACGCGCTCGGCGAGCTGCTGCTGAGTCAGGCCGCGCAGTTTCCGCGTGCGGGCGAGACGGGGGCCAACGCCTTCTGAGGTGTCCTCACGCACAGGCCCTGCACCTCCTGGGACCTCGACGCTCCCAGGCTATGGCGCAGGGCCTTCATCCGTCAGGGCTCCGCGTCCATCGCAGGCCAGTGAATGCGCGGGTCAGTGAATGCGCGGATCAGGGTGTTGGTCAGCCTTTGATCAGGGTTGCCAGAAGCTCTACATGCTGGGTCATGGGGAAGGCGTCGAAGGCTCGGAGGGTTTCCAGGGTCCAGCCGCGGTCGCTGAAGTAGGAGAGGTCGCGGGCCAGGGTGGCGGGGTCGCAGGAGACGTAGGCGATCTTGCGGCCGGCGAGGCGGGTGATGTGGTCGACGACCTCGCGGCCGGCGCCCGCGCGCGGGGGGTCGAGGACGACGACGTCCGCTCGGCGGACGCGCTCCCCGCGGTGGTGGGTGCCGGTCCGCTTGTTCTGCGAGCGCGACGTCCCGTCCGCGCGGCCGAACTCCAGATCGGCGACGACCTCCTCGACCGGGCCGCGCTCGATCGACACGTTCGGCAGGTCGCGCAGGTTGAAGCGGGCGTCCCGGACGGCCTGGCCGTCGGACTCGATCCCGACGACGAGGCCGTCGCGGCCGACCCGGTCGGCGAGGACGCCCGCGAACAGGCCGACGCCGCAGTACAGGTCGAGGGCGATGTCGCCGGGCTTCGGTTCGAGCGCGTCGAGGACGGCGTCGGCCAGGAGCCGCGCGGCACCCGGGTGGACCTGCCAGAAGCCGCTGCCGCTGACCTGGTACAGCCGTCCGCCGACCTCCTCGCGGACGTACGGGAGCGCGGCGCCCGGCTCGGGCTTGCCGCGGACGAGCCGGACCGGCACGTCCAGCCGCGGCACCCGGATCTTGCGGCGGTCGCGGCCGCGCAGCACGACCAGGCGGTCGCCGGTCGTCGCGGACACGATGCCCTCGACGCCGGAGGCGCCCGGCCAGCGCTTGCGCTCGATGCCCATCAGCTCGACGCCGGGGTGCGCGATCAGGCACTCGTCGATCGGCTCGATGTCGTGCGAGCGGTGCCGCCGCAGCCCGACGGCCCCGGACGACACGGCGAACTGCACGCGGGTGCGCCAGCCGAGGCCGGGCGGCGGCACGACGTCGCCGTCGACCGGGTACGGGACCTCCTCGACGGTGACCGTCCGGGTGATCCCGGCGAGGCGCTGGAGCTGCTCCTCGACGACGGCGGCCTTCAGGGCGCGCTGCGCGGGGAGGGAGGCGTGCTGCCAGTCGCAGCCGCCGCAGCGGCCGGGACCGGCGAACGGGCAGGGCGGCTCAACCCGGTCGGGGGACGCTTCGAGGATCTCCACGGCGTCGGCGCGAAGGAAGTTCCGGGCGCTCTCGGTGACGCGGGCTCGGACCCGCTCGCCGGGCAGCGCGTGCCGGACGAAGACGACCCGTCCCTCGTGCCGGGCGACGCAGAAACCACCGTTCGCGACGTTGCCGACCTGCAGTTCAAGGACGTCGGGCTCCACATCAGTCACGTTCTGAAACACTACCGGCACCGGGGCGCGAACCGGTCCGCGGCGGACGCCGGGAGGCGCCCGGACCGGGCGGCTCGACCCGTCCCTTGAGCCGGTCGGACGACTGGAGCTGCCACGCCACGCTGGTCACCATGACGCCCGGCTGGAACAGCAGCCGCCCCTTGAGCCGCAGCGCGCTCTGGTTGTGGAGGAGCTGCTCCCACCAGTGCCCGACGACGTACTCGGGGATGAACACCGTGACGACGTCGCGCGGGCTCTTGCGCCGGATGCCCTTCACGTACGCCAGGACGGGCCTGGTGATCTCCCGGTACGGGGAGTCGAGGATCTTCAGCGGGACGGGGATGTCGAGCGCGTCCCACTCGTCCTGGAGGCGCTGCGACTCCGCCGCGTCGACCGCGACCGTCACCGCCTCCAGCGTGGACGGACGGGTCGCCCGCGCGTACGCCAGCGCCCGCAGCGTCGGCTTGTGGATCTTGGAGACGAGCACGATGCCGTGGTTGCGGGCGGGCAGCGCGACGTCCTCGCCGGACGGGACGAGCTCCGCCGCGATCCGGTCGTAGTGCCGCCTGATCGCCTTCATCAGCAGGAACAGCAGCGGCATTGCGATGCACACGATGTAGGCGCCGAGCGCGAACTTGGTGATCAGCACGACGACGAGGACGATGCCGGTGAGCGTGGCGCCGAAGGCGTTGATGCCCCGGGAGGTCTTCATCCGGCGGCGCTGCGCCGGGTCGGTCTCGGTGGCGAGCAGCCGGTTCCAGTGCCGGACCATGCCGACCTGGCTGACCGTGAACGACACGAACACGCCGACGGTGTAGAGCGGGATCAGCCTGCTGACCGAGGCGTCGTAGGCGTAGATCAGCAGCCCGGCCATGGTGGCGAGGATGATGATGCCGTTGCTGAACGCGAGCCGGTCGCCGCGGGTGTGGAGCTGCCGCGGGAGGAACCGGTTCTGCGCGAGCACCGAGCCGAGCACCGGGAACCCGTTGAAGGCGGTGTTGGCGGCGAGGAACAGGATCAGCGCGGTCATCGCGGTGACGAGCGCGAACCCGAGCTCGAAGTTGCTGAACACGGTGTGCGCGACCTGGGCGATGACGGGGTCGGCGTCCACGACCGCGCGCCCGGTCTCGGGGTTGATGAGCTGGCTGCCCTGGTCGGGCTCGGCGAACTTGGCGTCGGTGATGTAGGCGAACGCGGTGACGCCGCCGAACATCGTCATCGCGACGATGCCGAGCGCGAGAAGGGTCTTCGCGGCGTTCTCGCCCTTCGGCTTACGGAACGCGGGCACCCCGTTGCTGATCGCCTCGACCCCGGTCAGCGCGGCGCAGCCGGACGAGAACGCCCGCAGCAGGAGGAAGACGAGCGCGAACCCGGCGAGGTCGGTCTCGTCGCCGCGGACCTGGTAGTGCGCGGTCTCCGCCTCCAGGTTCGTGCCCGCGATCAGCCGGACGCCGCCCCACAGCAGCATGCTCATCACGGCGAACATGAACAGGTAGGTGGGGATCGCGAACGCGATCCCGGCCTCCTTGAGGCCGCGCAGGTTGCCGAGGGTGAGCAGGACGACGATGACGATCGCGACGATCACCTCGTGCGGCTGCATGAACTTCAGCAGCGCGCCGAGGTTCTCCACGCCGGACGAGACCGACACCGCGACCGTGAGGACGTAGTCGACCAGCAGGGCGCTCGCGACGACGACGCCCCAGTTGCTCCCGAGGTTCTCGGTGGCGACCTCGAAGTCGCCGCCGCCGCTCTGGTAGGCCCGGACGTTCTGCCGGTACGAGGCGACGACCGTCAGCAGGATGACCACGACCGCCCCGGCGACCCACGGGGTGTAGTGGTACATGACGAGGCCGCCCGCGCCGAGGGCGAGCAGGATCTCCTGCGGAGCGTAGGCGACCGACGACAGCGCGTCGCTGGCGAAGACCGGCAGCGCGATGCGTTTCTTCAGAAGCTGCTCGTGCTGCTGAGCGCTGCTGAGCGCGCGTCCGAGCAGCAGCCGCTTCGCAAGGTCCGGAACCTTTGACACGAGAGGAGACTCTAGCCCGTGGAAACGACGTCTCAGCCCCGCCCCCGTGCCCGTCCCGCCGGGTAGTACTCCCCTGGGCGGATGTGTAGGTTTGCAGCCCGGTAGGGATCATTCACAGGAAACGATCCTCGGGTGCAGCACGGCATGGCTGTGGGCGATGAGTGCCGTGCACGGCGCGGGGGGTACAGGGGGAACGTCCCCCCTGGACGGATAGAGGGAACGGCCGTGCATATCGTGATCATGGGATGCGGGCGGGTCGGCTCGACGCTCGCCCACATACTGGAGGACAAGGGTCACTCCGTGGCCATCATCGACCAGAACCCGGAGGCGTTCCGGCGCCTGCGCAGCGGGTTCCGGGGCCGCCGCATCACCGGGTTCGGATTCGACCGCGACGTGATCGCCGAGGCCGGGATCGAGCGCGCGTCCGCGTTCGTCGCGGTCAGCAGCGGCGACAACTCGAACATCATCTCGGCCCGGGTGGCGCGCGAGACGTTCGGCGTCGACAACGTGGTGGCCCGGATCTACGACCCGCGCCGGGCGGAGGTGTACCAGCGCCTCGGCATCCCCACTGTCGCGACCGTCCGGTGGACCGCCGACCAGATCCTGCGCCGGCTGCTCCCCGAGGGCGCCGAGCCGCTGTGGCGCGACCCGACCGGCGCGGTCGTCCTCGCCGAGCTGGACTCGGGGCACCTGTGGGTGGGCGAGAAGGTCGGCGCGCTGGAGGAGCACGGGGGCACGCGGGTGGCATTCCTGTCGCGCATGGGTGAGGCCCTCGTCCCCGACCGGGACACGGTCATCCAGGACGGCGACATCGTCCACATCATGGCGGGCGCCGACGACCTCGAGCGCGTCAACACCGCCGTCGCGGCGCGGAGCGGGGAGGAGTCCTGATGCGGGTCGCGATCGCCGGGGCGGGCGCGGTGGGCCGGTCCATCGCCGCGGAGCTGCTGGAGAACGGGCACGAGGTGCTCCTGATCGACAAGAGCCCGAAGGCCATCAAGGTGGAGATGGTCCCGCGCGCCGAGTGGCTGCTCGCGGACGCCTGCGAGATCTCCGCGCTGGACGACGCCGCGCTGGAGCGCTGCCAGGTCGTGGTCGCCTCGTCCGGGGACGACAAGGTCAACCTGGTGGTGTCGCTGCTCGCCAAGACCGAGTACGGGGTGCCGCGCGTGGTGGCCCGGATCAACCACCCGAACAACGAGTGGCTGTTCAACGAGTCGTGGGGGGTGGACGTCGCCGTGTCCACGCCCCGGCTGCTGTCGGCGCTCGTGGAGGAGGCGGTCAGCGTCGGCGACCTCGTCCGGCTGATGACGTTCCGGCAGGGCGAGGCGAACCTCGTCGAGCTGACGCTGCCGGACGACGCGCCGCTCGGCGGGGAGCGGGTCGGCTCGGTGAGCTGGCCGCGCGACACGGCGCTGGTGGCGATCCTGCGGGAGGGACGGGTGCTCGTCCCGACGTCCGACGACACGCTGGAGCCCGGCGACGAGCTGATGTTCGTGGCCAGCCAGGACGTCGAGGACGAACTCGCGGAACTCCTCGGCGGCCACTGACCTCCGGTGAACGACGGAACCCGCCGGGCCGACGACGGCCTGGCGGGTTCTTCGCGTCCCGTGGACGGGACGGTCAGGCGGGACCTTCGCGTTCGATCGGCGTCCGGCCGCGGGCGAGGAGGCCGACCATGGCGGCGAGCGCGGCCACCTGCAGCGGCCAGCCCATGGCGATCTTGGCGGCGCCGAGCAGGCCGCTCTGGTCGCCGTCGGCGAGGTAGATCGGGTACTGGACGGCGACCCGCGCGATGCACGGCAGCACCAGCAGCCAGGTGAGCCGGGAGCACAGCTTCACGATCCCCGGGTCGCGGCGCCAGGCGGTCGGGTCGCCGGTGACCGAGCCGATGATGAACCCGACGACCGGCCAGCGCACCACGATCGAGAAGACCATGGCGGCCGCGTACCCGGCGTTCAGCATGATGCCGGGCAGGAAGGCGTTCTCGGCCTTGCCGGAGCGCAGCGCGAAGAACGCGGCGATCGCGATGCCGACGAGGCTGTTCAGCACGAACTGCGGGCTGGAGCGCTGGACGATCCGGACGAGCAGCAGCACCACCGCCGCGCCGACCCCGAGGGCGACGGCGAGCTTGATGTCCTTGGCGACGACGTAGGTGGCGGTGAACGCGATCGTCGGGACGGCGGCCTCGACCATGCCGCGGACGCCGCCGAGCGCCTTGTTCAACTGGGCGCGGACGGCCGCCTCGACGGTGTCGTGCGCGGCCGCCCCCGAGGCGGGTTTCGCGCCGCCGGGCTCGGGGCCGGGTTGCGGGCCGGGCTCGGCGCCGGGTCTCGGGCCCGTCTCCGGAGCCTCCGGAGCGGGCTCCGGGCCGTCCGTCGCGGGCTCGGCGCCCGCCTCCACTTCGTTCACGTCGCCACTCCCGGCCGCCGGCAGCGGCATCAGGACCCGCCGCGCAGCTCGTATCGCGGATTGAACATCACCTTGCGCCCGTCCTGGACGCTCACCAGCCCCTCGGCGCGCAGCATGCGGCCCGGGTCGATGCCGGCGATCTTGCGGCGGCCGAGCCACACCAGGCTGATCACGTCGGTGCCGTCGTACAGCTCGGCCTCCAGCGCCGGGGCGCCGCCCCGCGGCCGGAGCGTCACCGTACGCAGCGTACCGGCCACGCAGTGCCGCGTGCGCTCGCCGCACTCGGTGATCGGGGTCGCGCCCTCGTCACCGGAGGTCCGCTGCAGCTCCTCGGCCTCCAGCTCGGCGGTGCTCGACGCCATCCGGCGCAGGAACCGCCGCAGGCCGCCGCCCTTGGCCGGGGGGCGGCCGCCGCGCCCGCGCCGTCCGGGCCCGGCGCCCTGAGGCGTGCCGGCGGAAACCTCGTCCATGGTTCGAAGCGTATGGCATGACCGGACGAATCGGACCCCCTAGCCCCCATCCCGGCATGGCTTCGCGGCGAGGTATTGGAATGGAGCATTCCGTTCTGGTACTATCGGAACAGAGCATTCCGCTCCAGACGGAAGGAAGAGCCATGACACCCCCTGTGTCAACCTCAAGCGGCAGATGGAGTGATCGCTTGCTTGGTTCGGGCCGCTGCGGCGCCGTGTCTGGTGGGGTCGTAGGGGACGCCGTCGAGCCAGCAGCGGTAGATCACTCGG